>NZ_CP053929.1:1617500-6766112 GCF_013260315.1 Pseudomonas sp. B14-6
GAAATGTAGCGCGTAGCGAACCAGACATCCATCTATAGAATCAGCCCTCAGGGCGTTACGTTGTGATCGGGATAAGACCGTTTGTTCAAATACGTCATCCATCGCTCATACGCTTCATGCTGCCATTGAGTGACCCGCTCCCACTCCGGCCCACTTAACTGATGGGCCGAAATCAGCTTCATCATCTCCGCAGTTGCTGCGTCCAGGTCAACCATCAGCTCATGCGCATGGAATCTGAAATCATCGGTGCTGGTCATTTGAAGTTGCCTCGCCCTAGCGAACATTCGCCACTTCAGTACGACATCACGCGGGTTCGTTCGCGCTCACTCTCCCGACAAGCGGCGCACCTTCCATCCCCTGAGCAGCAGGCGAGCAAACGCCCCGCCCGTTAATTGGGACTACTCTTTTGTAGCGGGGTATCAGCAGGAGGTCATCATGTGGCTCAACGAAAATGAAAACGAACTTCGGCGTGATCTGCAAGGAGTTGCGTCGGACCTGAGGTGGTCGGCAGTGGAGCTCTTGCGCATCGCAGAGCAGCTGCGCCTGGCCGGCAATGATGTCGATGCGCAAGCAACTAAAAGGCTGTGCGAGTTATTTCAGGGTGATGAACAGCGACTGATGGGCTATGCCGATGAAGTGAAAGCCAAAATCATCAGCCGGGCGAAAGCCCAATAACGGGAGCATTGTCATGAACACGCCTCTATTCGCGCTAGATGTCATGCTGGCAGCGACGGGTGGCTGCAGCATTGATTCATACGTTTATCGGGACCAGCCGCTGGTCGCCAAGCATGGTTACTAGCCAACATGGGGTGGCAAGCTAGCTGGAAGCGGGTTTATTACAAGTGTCCCGCCATTTATCCGCGAACCTGTTAATGGCTTGGCTTTTGAGTTCTGGAGAATCGAGGACGGGCTGGTTGTACGCTTCGTTGATCAACATGGCACCCAACTTGTCATGATCAGGATTACCCGACTTCACGGCCAGCAGGCTTTCTTTCGTTTCGTTATTTTGCCGAGACTGCATGATCGATCCGGCCAATGTACGAAAAACATCGCAGACCTTTTGATTGGTGTGGATTTCGCCTTGCGTCTGGGCTAGAACCTGACCAACACCAGCAAGGTAAACAGCAGATAACAATGCCAGAGCAGTGAAGCGACCTTTCAACATGCTTTCTTCCTTGAATTAAAAGCGGCCACCCTATCATCCAAATGTCACGTTTAAAATCTTCCAACTCCTGATTTCAAGACAAAAAAAGCCCCGGCATCCCAGGGCTTCAAACTTGCGCTCATTCTGATTTCTGGCTTGGCGTCGATCGAACCGCTCTTGCTCTGTAGGCAGGAAGCGCTGCCGCAAACGCCAGTGCCTCCTCTTTGCTGCCAAAAGCCCCGAGACGGTCGCCTTTGGTGCACACCCGCCAGGGGCCGTTGTTTACGCTGAGTACGTCATAACCGTTCATGTGCATTTTATTCAGCATCGGAACGCTCATAGTCACCTCCTTTTCGGCAGTGATAAGCCACGATTGACTTGGCTACCTTACACCCGCCCTTTGCCCAAGTGCCGACCAGACGTCGTGTCAGGTTTTCGACATTCCTTTGCACTTTCTACCGCTTCCCTCACTCCAACCCTTTGAAACAGAGGCATGGGCCTGAATATTGCATTTTCATGACTTTTTTATGACAAGCGGCGGTTTAGTAACACATGAAAGTACGGGCAACAGTCATTTGCGAGCAGGATCGGCATGTTCTCCTGGTGCGCAAACCCAGGTGTCGCTGGACCTTGCCCGGAGGAAAAGTCGAGCGCGGCGAAACCACTGCGTGCGCCGCCATGCGCGAACTCCAGGAAGAAACCGGGCTTGGAGTCGACGGCTTGTTGTACTTGATGGAACTGGAAACGAGCAGCACCCGCCACCATGTGTTCGAGGCGTCGGTCCTAAACTCGGACGAAGCCCGGCCCCAAAATGAAATCTTCGATTGCATGTGGTTTCCGCTGGACTCAGTCCAGAATCTGAACACAAGCGACGCCACGCTCAAGATCGTCAAAGCCTTCCAGCGTCGCTTGTAAGTTTGCGCAGCCGCCTCAGCCCTGATCGCCGCCGCCCACCGGCATGACCATGCCGGTGATGTACGAAGCCTCGTCGCTGGCCAGAAACAGAATAGCGCCAGCCTGCTCATCCAGCGTGCCGTAGCGCTTCATCAAACTGCTGTCGAGCGTCTGGCCGACAAGTTGCTGATACCAGACTTTCTCTTCGGCGCTCTGCTCTGCGCTGTTTCGCGGGATGACCCGCGGCGGTGCTTCGGTGCCGCCGGGCGCGGTGGCATTGACCCGGACTCCGCGACCGGCGGTTTCAAACGCCAGGCAAGCAGTCAGCGCATTGACACCGCCCTTCGCCGCGCCATACGGCACACGATTGATGCTGCGGGTGGCGATGGACGAAACATTGACGATCGCGCCGCTGCCCTGTTCAAGCATGAACGGCAGCGCGGCGTGGCAGCACCACAAGGTCGGAAACAACGAACGACGGACTTCGGCTTCGATCTGCTGCTCTTCGTAGTGTTCGAAAGGCTTCGCCCAGATCGTGCCGCCCACGTTGTTGACCAGCACATCCAGACGCCCAAAGCGCTCGACGGCGGTGCGCATCACGCGGCTGCATTCGCTGTATTGCTCAAGGTCGGCGGTCAGGGCAAGCACCTGGCTGCCCTGCCCCAATTGTTGCTGCACCTCGAACACCAGGTCCGAGCGATCAACCAGAATCAATCGCGCACCCTCAGCGGCCATGCGCTCCGCCACCCGCCGACCAATGCCTTGCGCCGCGCCGGTGATCAGCGCGACTTTTTCGTGAAATCTGTTCATGTGGACCTCGTGACGAAGGATGCCATGCAGTGAAAACGTCCCAGACAAAACACTGACCTGTGGAATCAGTGATCACGCAACGGCTGGACTCAAGCCGCGCTGGCAGCGAATTTCTCGTAATAGAAGTTCGCAGGCGCGACGCCTTGCTCGCGAATGTACTGACTGACCGCTTCGACCATCGGCGGCGGGCCGCACAAGTAGATGTCGACGTCGCCCTCGTTCAAATGTCGTGGCTCGATGTGCTGGGTCACGTAGCCTTTGAGCGGATGCTGGCTGTCGGGGTTGGCGACGCAGGCACTGAAGCTGAAATTCGGGATGCGCGCGGCAAACGCTTCGAGCCGGTCCATTTCCACCAAGTCAAAATCGTTGGTCACGCCATAGATCAGATGCAGCGGATGCTCGCTGCCCTGCTCGGCTATTTTCTCCAGCATCGCGGTGAACGGCGCCAGACCGGTTCCACCCGCCAGCAGCAACAACGGCCGGCGAATGTCGCGCAGATAAAAGCTGCCCAACGGCCCGGCCAGACACATGCTATCGCCGGCCTTGGCGATGCCGGTGAGGAAGCTGCTCATCAAGCCGCCGGGCACGTTGCGGATCAGGAAACTCACTTCGCCGTCACGCTGCAACGAGCTGAAGGAGTAAGCGCGGGTCTGCTCGCTACCGGGAACTCCCAGGTTCACATACTGACCCGGCAGAAACGCCAGTTTGCTCAGCGCTTCGCCCTTGATCGACAGCGCGATGGTGCTGTCGGACAACTGCCGCACGGCGCTGATGGTGGCGTCGTAACTGGCCTGCTGGGTACGGCAAACCTGCGATGAAGTCGGCACGCGCACCACGCAATCGCTCTGGGCGCGCATCTGGCAGGTCAGGACAAAACCCTGCTGCGCTTCATCGGCGCTGAGCGCGTCTTCGATGTATTCCTCGCCCAAGTCATAACGACCGGCCTCGGCGAAACACTTGCAGGTGCCGCACGCGCCGTCGCGGCAATCGAGCGGAATATTGATGCCTTGACGGTACGCGGCATCGGCCACGGTTTCGCCCACGTTGGCGTCGATGAACCGGGTGACGCCGTCTTCGAAATTGAATGCAATGGAATGAGTCATGACGGCCGCCTCAGAGGTGGTAGACATCGATGACCTGGCGAACGTAATCGTTCTTCAGGATCACTTTCTTGGCCTTGATCAGCAGGTTTTCACCGCGCCCATCAAGGGTGTAGAAACTGCTGCCGAAATAGCTGTCGACGGTCTTGTAGCGAAAGCTCAGGGTGTGCCAGTTGAAGCGCACCTTGCACAGGCCGTCGGCCTGCTCAAGCAGTTCGATGTTGCTGATGTTGTGCGACGTACGGGTGTCCGGAACACTGGCGCTGGAGCGCTCGGTCTTGATGCGGAAGATGCGGTCTTCCAGGCCGGTGCGGTTGCCGTACCAGATCAGAGAAATTTCCCGCTGCGGATCTTCGGTCAACTCGTCGTTGTCGTCCCAGGAAGGCATCCAGAACGAGGCATCGGCGGCGTACATCTCCAGCCAGTCGTCCCATTGCTTGTCGTCGAGGTAGCGTGCTTCGCGGTAGAGGAAATCGCGCACTGCATCATAAGTGAGGGTCATTGCACGGCCTCCACAGCAATCAATTCGGGCTGTTCGGCAGCCAGGGCCTTGAGCATGGTTTGCTGCCAGTATTTGTGTTGCAGCACGAACAGGCCTTCGTCTTCGGTGCGCACGCCGCTGAGCAAAGGATGCAGGTCGATTTCCCTGGCCGCCTCATCGGCGCCCTCGACCCAGTGCTCCGCACCGCGGGACATGTCATTCCACGTCGTGACGCTGCCCTGATAGCTGGTCTGGCACGAGCGAAACTCTTCCAGATCATCCGGGGTGGCCATGCCGCTGACGTTGAAGAAATCCTCGTACTGACGAATCCGGCTCGAACGGGCGTGGTCGCTTTCACCTTTGGGGGCAATGCAATAAATGGTGATTTCCGTGCGGTCGACCGAGATCGGGCGGGCGATGCGGATCTGCGAGCTGAACTGGTCCATCAGGTAGACGTTCGGGTACAGGCAAAGATTGCGCGAATTCTCGATCATCCAGTCGGCACGGGCCTGGCCGAAGTCCCGGGACAGCTCGTCGCGGCGTTCGTAGAGCGGGCGATCCTCGGGGTTGGACCAGCGGGTCCAGAGCAGCATGTGGCCCTTGTCGAACGAGTAGAACCCCCCGCCCTGCTTGGCCCAGGTCCCGGCGCTCATGGTCGGGTTGCTGTCACCGGCTTCACGCTGTTTGCGCTGGTTCTGGGTGGCGGCGTAGTTCCAGTGCACGGAGCTGACGTGGTAGCCGTCGGCGCCGTTTTCGGCGGTGAGTTTCCAGTTGCCTTCATAGATATAACTTGAGGAACCGCGCAGCACTTCGAGGCCATCGGCGGACTGGTCGACGATCATGTCGATGATCTTTGCCGACTCGCCCAGGTGCTCGACCAGCGGCACCACATCGGCGTTGAGGCTGCCGAACAGGAAGCCGCGGTACGACTCGAATCTCGCGACTTTGGTCAGGTCGTGGGAGCCTTCGCAGTTGAAGCTCGCCGGGTAACCCGCAGCCGCCGGGTCTTTGACTTTGAGCAGTTTGCCGGAGTTGTTGAAGGTCCAGCCGTGGAATGGGCAAGTGTAGGAGCTCTTGTTGCCGGTCTTGTGCCGGCACAGCGTCGCGCCGCGATGGCTGCAGGCGTTGATGAACGCGTTGAGCACACCTTCCTTGTTGCGCGCGATGAAGATCGACTGGCGCCCCATGGTGGTGGTGTAGAAATCGTTGATGTTGGGGATCTGGCTTTCGTGCGCCAGGTACAGCCAGTTGCCTTCGAAGATGTGTTTCATCTCCAGGTCGAACAGCCGTGGATCAGTGAACATCTCGCGCTTGCAGCGGTAGATGCCCTGTTCTTTGTCATCTTCAAGCAGGGAGTGAAGGTATTCGGGTCGCAGGGACATGGCCGCCGCCTCCATTGTTTTTATTCAGGCAGGGCCATGCTAGAGCGGGGGATGGGGCGGGCTATCCGATGGGTGCAGACCTGTATCCGTTTACTGCAACGTGCGGTGAATCATTGATGCCCACCCATCAGGACCGACAGGAACCTGTGGCGAGGGAGCTTGCTCCCGCCGGGCTGCGAAGCAGCCCCAAAACCTGCGACCGCGATTATTCTGCAAAACTGGGGGTCACAGGTTTGCGACTGCTGCGCAGTGGAGCGGGAGCAAGCTCCTTCGCCACAAGTTGCTTGTCGCCTGGGGTCAGTGCCGGCGCTTGAGGGTGTCGGACGGTAACTCGCCGAACTGTTTGCGGTAGTTGTCGGAGAACCGCCCCAGGTGCAGGAAGCCGTAATCCATGGCCACTTCCGTGACGTTTCGCACGTTGCAGGTCGGGTCGCTCAGGCACTGGTTGATGCGTTCGAGTTTCTTCTGCCGAATGTAGTTTTGCGGCGAAGTCCCGGCGTTGCGTTCGAACAAACCATACAGCGAACGCAGGCTCATCCGCGCCTGACGCGCCAGTTCTTCACTGTCGATGTCCTGCTTGAGGTTGCGCGCGATGTAATCGGCAATCCCCTCGAACGTCGTCGCCGGCGAGCCAAGGCTGCTGCGGATGACATTGGTTTTCATCAGGCTGAGCATCTTGCTGACGATGATCTGCGCGTAGTGTTCCTGAACCCGGGGAATCTGCTGGATGGCCTCGGCTTCCTGGCAAATCATTGCCAGCAGGCCGACGAAACCTTCCAGCTCATCAAGCTGATAACGATTCTCCAGAAACCGCACGCCCTGCCCCGGATAGCGCCAACGCTGCTCCTCGCACACCGACTCGAACAGCCGGGTAGGTACTTTGAGGATGAATTTTTCGCAATCGTCGGAGTACGTCAAGTCCACCGGGTCGTCGGGGTTGATCAGCAGCAATTCACCTGGCGCAAAGTAATGCTCCTGACCGTGACCGCGCCACAGGCAGTTGCCGCGCAGTAGCACTTGCAGGTGATAGATCGTTTCCAGCGCGCCCGAGGTCACCCGCACGCTGGCGCCGTAGCTGATGCGGCACAGGTCAAGGCTGGCGAATTTGCGATGATCGAGGCTGGCCAGTGGACGGCCGGCCCTGGGCATGAGGATGCAATGAGTGCCGACATGCTGATTGACGTAACCCGAAACCGCGTAAGGGTCGGCGTGGTCGAATACTCTGCTGCGCGGACTCAACAGTTGCGCCTGCATCATCGGGTTACTCTCGTTGTTGTTATTGATTGCGTCGGGTCATTCTAAGGCCATATTTGCAGCGGTGTGTCAGTGGGCTGACCTGTGGAAGGTTCTGGCCCTATCGCGAGCTGGCTCGCTCCCACAGTTGACCGCGTTCGCCCTGATGTAACTTGGTCAATGTGGGAGCGAACCTGTTCGCGATAGGGCCATCAGTCTCAACATCAACGTTGACGGACACCCCGCATTCGCAAGCAGACTCGCTCCCACAAAGATTCGACGATCGTGGCAATCAATCCTCGAGCGCGCGAACCCGTTCGTGGCGCTGCTGCTCGTCAGGTTGCGCGGAGGTCTGCAAGGTGAAATCGAAGTCAATCTCGGCAAACCGGCCGCTGACACCATGGGCCGCCGCGCGCTGCGGGTCGTCGCTGAAGGTGATGTGGGCGATCAGCTCGTCGCGGGTGGCGTAGGCAAAATCGTCATGCAGGTACTGATCGCCATCGAGGTTGATCTGGGTGGTCAGGTGACGATGGTCCGGCGCGGAGATAAAGAAGTGAATGTGCGCCGGACGCTGGCCATGACGGCCCAGTTGATCGAGCAATTGCTGGGTCGGACCGTCCGGCGGGCAACCGTAGCCCGACGGCACGATGCTACGGAAACGGTAGCGGCCCTCGGCATCGGTGACGATGCGGCGGCGCAGGTTGAATTCCGATTGCGTGGTATCGAAGTAGGAATAAGTGCCGCCCGTGTTGGCGTGCCAGACATCCACCACTGCGCCGGCCAAAGGTTCGCCAGCGGTGTTGTGTACCTGGCCCTGCATGAACAGAACCACGCCCGGATCGACGCCATCGTCCAGTCGTGCATCACCCTCGGACAACGGCGCGCCCGCCACATACAACGGGCCTTCGATGGTCCGCGGCGTACCGCCCGCCTTCCCCGCCTGCTCGTCTTCGGCGTCCATCAGCAAGTCCAGGTAGTGTTCCAGGCCGAGGCCAGCCACCAGCAAACCGGCTTCCTGGCGTGCGCCCAGCACGTTGAGGTAATTGACCGCTTTCCAGAACTCTTCCGGGGTCACGGCGAGGTCTTCGATGATGTTTACCGAATCACGCAAAATACGGTAAACCAAGGCTTTGACCCGCGGGTCGCCAGCCTCGTTGAGCAAGCCGCTGGCGTCTTCGAGAAACTTCTGGGCACTGGCAGTGTGGGAAATCTTGACGTTCATTTTTTGGGGTTCCTCATCTTGTAATTATGGGCGTAGCGAACTGAACAGGCTGGGTTCAGCGGTCATCCTCGCGAATGGAAGAAGGATGCCGGCACATCGCATCGACCTCGATCGCCATGTACGGAAACAGCGGCAATTGCATCAGCAGGTCGTGCAGTTCCTGAATGCTATCGACGTCGAAAACGCTGTAATTGGCATAGTGCCCGGCGATGCGCCACAGGTGACGCCATTTGCCTTGCTCTTGCAGGCGCTGGGCCAGGGCTTTTTCATCGGACTTGAGCTGGGTGGCGAGATCCGGGTTGATGTCGACCGGCAGATTCACGGTCATTTTTACGTGAAATAGCATGATGCTCTCCTCAGGCTTGATGAACGGAAGTGGATGTTTTGTCGCGCCGGAAAAACGCCAGGCGTTCCTCATCCAGGCTCAGGCCAAGGCCCGGTGTTTGCGGCACGTGCAGCGCAAAGTCGCGATAGACCAGCGGCTCGCTGAGCACGTCTTCCGTCAGCAGCAACGGGCCGAACAGCTCGGTGTCCCAGGCCAGTTTATTCAGGGTGATAAAGGCATGGGCCGAGGCCAGCGTGCCGATCCCTCCTTCAAGCATAGTGCCGCCGTACAGACCGATACCGGCAGCTTCGGCGATGGCGGCAGTCCGCAGCACGGCCCGTGGCCCGCCGTTCTTAGCGATTTTCAGGGCGAACACCGAAGCAGCCCCTTCGCGCGCCAGATTGAAAGCGTCTTCCACGCACTCGATGGATTCATCGGCCATGATCGGCGCCGGGCTCATGGCGTTCAGTCGCACCATGCCGGCGCGGTTGTTGCGTGAGATCGGCTGTTCGATCAGGTCGATGCCGTTGCTGCCCAGTATCCGGCAGGCGCGCAGCGCGACCGCCTCGTCCCAGGCCTGATTGACATCGACCCGCACGCTGGCGCGATCGCCCAGGGCTTTCTTGATGGCAATAACGTGGGCCAGGTCACGATTGACTTCTCCGGCACCGATTTTCAGTTTGAAGATCCGGTGGCGCCGCAGGTCGAGCATTTTTTCCGCTTCGGCGATGTCCTTGTCGGTGTCGCCGCTGGCCAGGGTCCAGGCCACCGGCAGCGCATCACGAACGCGACCGCCCAGCAACTCACTGACCGGCAGGCCAAGGCGTTTGCCCTGGGCGTCGAGCAAGGCGGTTTCGATACCTGATTTGGCAAACGTGTTACCTCGAATGCTGCGCTCCAGGCGCAACATCGCCGCATTGATGTTGCCGCTGTTCTCACCGATCAGCAGTGGCGCGAAGTGTTTGTCGATATTGGTCTTGATGCTGTCCGGGCTTTCATTGCCATAGGCCAGGCCACCGATGGTGGTGGACTCACCAATGCCTTCGATGCCATCGGCGCAGCGCACGCGGATGATCACCAGAGTCTGGTTCTGCATGGTGTGCATGGCCAGTTTGTGCGGGCGAATGGTCGGCAGATCGACGATGATCGTCTCGATCGATTCAATGGCAGTTGCACGCATGTCGATACCCGTCAGGTTCTTTAAGTTCTGAAATGGATTCTCATACGGCTTTTTGCCGACGGCCAATATAGAATTGGTCTGGATCGATACCTTAAAGGTATTCAGCCGCTCAATGCTTGGAGGCACCATGGAATTGCGTCACCTGCGGTATTTTCAGGTGTTGGCTCAAACCCTCAATTTCACCCGCGCCGCCGAACTGCTGCACATTGCCCAGCCCCCGTTGAGCCGACAGATCCAGCAACTGGAAGATGAACTCGGGGTGTTATTGCTCGAGCGTGGCCGTCCGCTGAAGCTGACCGACGCCGGGCGCTTCTTCCATGAACACTCCACCGCCTTGCTCGAACAGCTGGCCAAGGTCTGCGACAACACCAAGCGCATCGGCCTGGGGGAAAAGACCTGGCTGGGCATCGGTTTTGCGCCATCGACGCTGTATGGCGTGCTGCCGGAACTGATTCGTCGCTTGCGCAGTGGCGAGCCTCTGGAGCTTGAGCTCGGGCTTTCGGAAATGACCACGCTGCAACAGGTGCAGGCGCTCAAGGCCGGGCGCATAGACATCGGTTTCGGGCGGATCCGCATCGACGACCCGGCGATCATCCAGACGGTATTGACCGAAGACCGGCTGGTCGCCGCCCTGCCCGCCGGCCACCCGCTGCTGGCCGGGCCGATCAGTCTGCGCCAACTGGCGAAAGAGCCTTTTGTGCTGTACCCCGGCAATCCACGCCCCAGCTACGCCGACCACGTTATTGCGCTGTTCGAATCCTACGGCGTGAGCATCCACGTGGCGCAATGGACCAACGAACTGCAAACAGCAATCGGTCTGGTAGGGGCCGGTATCGGGGTCACACTGGTGCCCGCGTCGGTGCAGTTGCTGCACCGCGACGACATTGGTTTCACCCCGTTGCTGGAAGACAACGCGACGTCACCGATCATTCTCAGTCGGCGCGTGGGCGATGTGACGCCGGGGTTGAATCATTGCTTGAAGATAATTGATGAACTGCTGCCCCACTAACCGGCGAAGGCCCGGCGCCCGGCACGCAGTTCGGTGCGTAATTCGCCAATAAGGTCGGAGATCGCGCGAACGGTGGTCAGCCTGGCGGGCGTTACACAGGGAATCAGCAAATCGATGCGCCCGGTGGCCCGGTCGTACACCTTGATCCGCAACAATCCATTGGGATTCACTGTGCACTCGCAGGAAAGCGGCTTAAAACCGGACTCTACAATGTTGCAAAGGACTGAAATAGAAACCATGACTGACGCCTCCTTGGCGGCTCATCGGATTCGACCCGCTGAGGATAGATCCATTTTCGCCCGTCTGCGCCCGCCGGCCTCACATTAAGTGTTAGCTGTTTCTCATTTTGCTGAAGTTCTAATGAGAATCCCCGTCCCACAACCAATTCCAGATTCCCGGCAACTTCACTGCCTCTGAACCGCTTCTGACGGTGCGCGCCAAAGCCGCCCGTTGCAGCGCCGCCCTGTCGTCGTAAAACGGCTTCTGCGCCAACGTCACCCCCGTGGCACGGGCGCTGTCGAGGAGAATTTGCAGGTATTCGCGGGCATGCCGGGCGGTGTAGCGATTCAGGTCGTGGAAGGTCACCACCACCGGAATCACACCGTCCACCGTCGGCAATTCGCCCAGTGCAATGCGCTCACGCACTTCGGACAGTTGCCGCAACATGTTGGCCCGTCTCCGCGGGCTGGCGTTGAAGCCCCAGATCTTGCCGTCGTTGGCGCTCAGGTCGGTCAGCAGCAGGTGCAGACCATGTCGCTGATAGGCGGCGAACACACGTGTGTCGTAGTTCCAGAACGGCGGACGCACCAGGGTGGGCGGTGCGCCGGTGATTGCGGCAATGTCGGCACTGCCCTTGCTCAATGATTGCTCCAGCTCTTGCGGGCTCAGCGAGCGGTGATTGGTGTGCGAGTGGGTCGCCGTGTGGAAACCCAGCACATGCCCTTCAGCCTGCTCCCGGTGCATGACCCCGCGCCCGATGTCGCTGTCGCCGGCCCGTGGCGCGCCGGTCTGCACGAAGAACACCGCTTTGATCCCCGGTTGCACCGGGTTCTGCGCGAGGCTGTCGAGCACCGTCATGCTCGGGTTCCAGAAACTTGACGCGCTGGGACCGTCGTCGAAGGTCAGCACAAAGCGGATCGGTGGCTGCGCGCGCAGACGCTGTTCGGTCTGCGGGGTCAGCTCGATCGGTGAAGCGATGCAGCCAGCGAGCCCGACAGCGATGGCTAGCGTAGTGAGAGCCTTGAACAACTGTTTCATGGTTTGCCTTGGGCCAGACCGTAATGGTCATCACGTTAAAACGGCAAAAACCCTTCGCCCATTGATCCCTTGTCAGCCCGCAGGTCGCTGCAGGCCGAGGTTGGATCAGGGTACACAGTGTTTGGTTCCAGCGCTCACCCTCGTGGCTTACCGCGCCAACGACTGCTGGAACCATCGCCAGAGCTACATTCGTCAGAAATTGGCCGTTCAACCACAGCATCCTCGCGAAGGACGGTACCCGTGCTCCTACACTAAAAGCTCAAGCCTGAGGATTAACCGATGTGCGGACGACTCTCGCAGTACCGTGGCATTCACGACTTTGTCGCGGTGCTGAGCATTCCCGACGCGCTGATCAACCATGTCGGTGATGAACCGCTGGCCCGCTACAACGCCGCGCCCACCACTCAACTCGCCCTGCTGCACCTTGAGCCTGACGGGTTGCACGCCGATTCGGTGCGCTGGGGATGGCGGCCGCACTGGGCGAAGGACCGGGCGGCGCCAATCAATGCCCGGGTCGAGAAAGTCGCTCATGGCCCGTTCTTCCGGGCGATCTGGCCGCACCGTGCGATTGTGCCGATCGACAACTGGTTCGAATGGGTGGATGCCGGCGACACGACGCGGCAGCCGTGGCTGATTCGTCGACGGGATCGGGCGCCGATCTACTGCGCGGCGATCGGCCAGTTCCCCCACGGTGGCAGCGAGCCGCGCGGCGACGACGGTTTCGTCATCATCACGGCGGACAGCGCTGGCGGCATGCTCGACATTCATGACCGACGGCCAGTGGTGTTGTCTGTGCAACTGGCACATGAATGGCTGGACCCGGCTACGCCTAAAGAGCGTGCCGAGCAGATGGTGCTCATGCAAGGCGAAGTCAGTGAAGTGTTCGAGTGGTACAGGGTCGATAAGGCAGTGGGAAATGTCAGGAACCAGAGTGCAATGTTGATTGATAAGCTGACTTGAATTGGATCCATTTCCGGTTTCTGAATAGCCGAACGGCATAAACGTTACACGGACTGTTTCATCCAAGAAACACTAAAAGGAATGCGGCAAAACGATGCATTAACCGCTTGTCTGACAATTGAATTGTTGTACATACATTTAGTAGTGCTACAGATAGCATGCGCGCCGCATTTCCCCTGGCAGTACCTAATTGACCAAAGAGTCAATAAACAAGGAAATCCCTAAATCCAACGAGCCTGCAGAGAACTAAGTTGCGCGAAGATCTTGTCATTAATCAAGTCGGCGGTCTGGAGTGCGTGTACCTGTCGCTGACAGAACGCTATCAACTTGACTGCTTTATCGGGCAATACATAAAGACCCGAAACCTGCGTTCCATCCCTAATATCAACGACATCCTGCGCTCAACCCTCGCAGCCTACTCCGGCAAGCCGCCAGTCATGGTCAACGAATTGAATGCCTGGATCGACAAGACGTTGGGCTACCGGGCCTCCCACCCGGATTTTCCGTCACTGGACGATATTTGAAGTGAGGCGCTGCTGAGTTCAGCACAAGACTGAACGAACCGAACATTGTTGCACTCTGAAGAAGAGGCCCATCGAGGCCTCTTTTTTTCAGCTCTTATCCGCACAAGGATTGCACCCCAGACTTTGCGAATTGCCCGTTCGATGCCTGAATCAAAGCCCTGGCGAATTTAAGGAGGAATACATGAGCGAACTCGTTCCCTATGCCGTGCATTATTTGCTCGATGGCGTTCGTCAGCACTTTTTCAAACTGGCTGAACAGTTCTCCGATGTTGACGCGATTCGTTCAGCCTCGGCGCATGCCTTCCCGCAATCCGACGGAAAGATCGCCGCCCACGCCTCCCCCGAAACGGCGCGCTTGAGCGCTCAACAACTGGGTATCACGCAGATACGTTGGAATGAGGCGATCTGACGGCCTTACCCGCCCCGCTTGATCGCGAATGACTGTTCAATCAAGCAAAGCACTTCAGACACACCTGCTTCCGTGGCGAGGGCGCTTGCTCGACTGAAGGTCAGCGGTGGGGGATGCGGACCCGTCAGGGCTTCAGCGGACGCTCTTGGTCACGATCTGACAGTTCTTTACCATCGTCGGGGTGCTTCCAGTCCGGTGTCGAACGCCTCTGTCGCTCAAGCTCTTCTTGAGTCGGTTCATCCTCATCTTCATCCAGATCAGGACGTTTTGGTTCATTGGCCATACGCGCCTCGCTTCCTGAAGGAATTCCCTTTAAGCGTAGAACAGTTTCCGAAGCGCGACTCAAAGCCACCAGCGCAGCAAAAAGAAAAACCCCATGCTCAAAAGCATGCTGAGCAAGGTATTGCGGGTGTACAGCACCAATCCCACTGCCACCAGCGAACTGATCAGGTACGGGTTGTCCCACTGCAGATTCAGCTGTTTGTCCGGCATGAACACAATCGGTCCGCAGATCGCGGTCAGCATCCCCGGCACGGCAAAACCGAGGAACTGCCGGGCATTGCTGCTCAAGCGCAGCGGCAGTCGTGGTTCGAGGAATACGTAGCGGTTCAGGAAGACGAGCACGCCCATCCCGATAATTACAGCCCAGACCATCATGTGCGCCCCCCATGGAATTTGTTGCAGATGAAGCCTGCAGTCATGCCCGCCAACCCCGACAGCACCAGCGCCGAGCCCCATTGCCAGTAGCTGAACAACACGGAACAAAACAGCGAAACCGCGACGCAGACCACCGTCGGAACGTTGCGTACCACCGGGGTGATCAGGGCAATGAAGGTCGCAGCGATGGAGAAGTCCAGCCCCAAGTGTTCGAGGCCGGGAATGCTGCTGCCGAGGACGATGCCGGCCAGCGTGAACAGGTTCCAGGCGATGTAAAACGTCAGGCCAACGCCCAGGGCGTACCAGCGATTGAACTGCTGTTTGTCATGCTGGCTGGTCAGTGCGAACAGCTCGTCAGTGAGCAAAAACCCCAGCCCCACGCGCCAGCGACCCGGCAGCGGTGAAATCACCGAACGCATACTCATTCCGTACAGCAAATGCTGGGAGGTCAGTAACAGCGTGGTCAGCAAAATCGAAAAGATCCCGGCACCGCCCTTGAGCATGCCGATGGCGACCAATTGCGCGGCACCGGCAAACACGATGCTCGACAACCCTTGACCTTGCAGCGGCGTGAGATTGGCCTCGATGGCCATGGACCCGGCCAGCAGACCCCAGGGCGCGGTCGCCAGGGACAACGGCATGATCGCTACAGCGCCGCGAAGAAAGGCACTGCGCGGCATGAGTGAGTTCGACATAAAGCTCTACAACCAGGGGAAGACGCCAGACTGTGCCAGCAGTTGCGTTCGATGGCTTGAACAATCTTGCGCACTTGCGGGCAGCACTTGCCGAATAGCTCTGGGCAGCAGCAAGGAACAGAACCCGAGTACCATGGAGCCATTCGCCTAACGCGTCAGGGAGTCGACATGCTTTACCGGATCGCCGCCGATGGGCTGGTGCTGTTTCATTTGCTGTTCATTCTGTTCGTGCTGTTCGGCGGGCTGCTGGTGCTCAAATGGCGACCGCTGATCTGGTGGCACCTGCCCGCTGCTGTGTGGGGCGTGAGTGTGGAAGTCTTCCACCTGATGTGTCCCCTGACTCAATGGGAAAACGTCATGCGCCAGGCCGCTGGGCAAACCGGTTACGGCGGTGGCTTCATCGAACACTACGTGTGGCCGGTCATTTACCCCGCAGGGCTGACACCGGCGATTCAACTGGCGCTGGGCAGCGTGGTGCTGGTGATCAACGTCATGGTCTATCTTCGGCTGATCAGGTTGTGGAAGTTACGCCGGGCAGCCTGAAATACCCGCCGAGAATCGAAAATGCTGTCGATTGAAGACCTGACGTTGCTTCAAGCCATCCGCGAAACCGGCAGCCTGTCGCGGACCTGGGCAAAGCGCCTTCTACCGTGTCCTGCGGTCCAGGGCAGTGACCGCTTCGTTTCAAGTCAGTTGGCGATGACGCTCATGTTCCGCCCACTGGCCTTGGCCACGTACAACGCTTTGTCCGCAGCGGTGACCAGGTCGTCGGGCTGATCCTGCGAGGCCGGGTTGTAGGCGCAAACCCCCACGCTGACCGTCACCATACCCTCAGGGCATTCGCTGTGTACGATGCCGGCCTGCTGCACCCCGCGACGAATTTTTTCGGCGACCAGAAACGCCCCCACATAGTCGGTGCCGGGCAGCACCACCGTGAACTCCTCGCCGCCATAGCGGGCGGCCAGATCGCCGGGGCGTTTGATGTTGTCCTTGATAATCGCGCTGATTTTGCGCAGACAGTCATCACCCGCCACGTGCCCATAACGATCATTGAAGCTCTTGAAGTGATCGACATCGATCATCAGCATGGCGAGGTGGGTCACCGTGCGCCGGGCCCGGCCCATTTCCGCGAGGATGAACAGATCGAACTGACGCCGGTTGGAGAGCCCGGTGAGTGCGTCTTCGAGCGCCAGCAGTTCAAGGCTGCGGTTGACCTCGATGAGCTTTTCCCGGGCATCAAGCAGCACGCTCTGAAAATGATTCTGCTGCTTCATGAAGCGAATGAGGCGATAGCCGAGCCCTCCCAGAAACACCAAAAGCAACAGCACGATGCCAGCGCTGAGGATGGACTCCTCGCGCCAGCCGGCCAGGACGTCTCGCTTGTCCAGGCCGGCAAAGACGATCAGCGGATAACCATCAACCCGCCGAAACCCCACCACTCGCTCCACACCATCAACATATGACTTGACGGTGGCCGTGCCGGAATTGCCCTTGGGCAACAGCTGCATGAACAGCGGCCCCTTGGCGACGCTGGTGCCGACGTCTGCTTCGTTGAATGGCCGGCGAACGACGATGCTGCCATCGTCGGCGATCAGGTTGATCACGCCGTTTTGGCCCATGTCGATGCTGTCGTACAGCGCGAGAAAATGGTCGAGGTAGATCGTTGCCAGCGCCACACCGGCGAAACTGCCATCTGGATGATTGATCCTGCGTGACACGGTCATGATCCATTCGCGGGTCGATCGACTCTTGATCGACGGTCCGATATGAGGTCCCCGGTCAGTATGATCACGATGGTAGATGAAGTATTCACGGTCGGAATTGTTCGCACCGGGTATATCCGCACCGTTGGAATTGGCGATCCACCCCCCTTTTTCGTCAAATACGAACAGACCATGGAGCTGGGTCAGCTCACTGCGTTGGGCGGCGAGCAAACGCCTGAATCTGGGCAGCTGCGCTGAGGCCACGCCCTCGTTTTCGACGCGGTCCACCAAGGCAAACAGCAGCGTATCGGCCTGTTTGATTGACGACTGCGCTTGCGACGTCAGGGTCTGGGCAAGGTTGGACATTGCCACTTCTTTGTCATGCAAATGGTACTGGCGCGAGTTCCAGGCTTCCCAGATCACAATGGCCGTCAAGGACAGGCACACCGCCACGAGCAGGACAACCGCGTAGCGGACCCTGCGCCGGGACTCGATTTGCTCGGCCCCCCAAGGCGCGACGGGCCGGCTGTGTTCAATTCGGTCGTTGATGGACGGATGCCCCATGACGCTCCCTGACTCGTTATGACATGGCGACTTTTCCCGTTCGCCCTTTTAGCGCCATCCAGTCGTGCCTGACACTCGGACCGCTATGCCCCACCAGAAACAAGATAGGCGATTTGCTCGCGTTGTGACGGGTTTGTGTGGAGTGAGGATGCGACCCCACGGGATTTACGTCGGTGTCTGCTTCACTGCTTCAAGCCAGGCGGGGTTCAGTTGTGTTTGTTCGGTGTCGAGGCCCAGCGCTTCCATCCGCGCCTTGTGTTGCTCCACTTCCCGGCTCAATTGCCCATGGTCGCTGGAGTTGCCGTCCAGTTCGTGCATCTGGCTCAAGCCCAGATGGTAGAAGCGCAGCAGTTTCATGGCCGTCGGATCACCCGCCTCCACCGCCGCCGTCACTTGATGCATCACATTGGTGATGCTCATCAGGCTGCGCTTGAGCTGCCAGCCGTACACCGCCGGCGCCATCCAGGCCTGAGACCAGAACATGCCGCGCATCAGCGCCACCATCAGCAGCACCGCGACAAACACGCCGCCGACGTTAAATCGCAGATTGTCGCCCCCCGGCTCGCCAAACAACGCCACCGCCGCAGTGGACAGCACCATCGCCAGCGCCAGAAATATCAGCGCAATAATGACCGTGCTGCGCCGCGTCTGCTTTCGAAAGAGTTCGGGGTTCATCGGCTGGATTTCGAACATCGTGACGGGGTTCCTTGCATCAATGGTAAAAGGCTCGGTGAGCGAAAAGACTGCGGGGCATTATCGCCCCTGTGCAGGATTTAGCTATGCTGGGCGCCTCTTCATCTTTTCATCGTCAAACGGGGAACATGGCGATACAGCGCAGTTCGTGCCATCTTCTTTCTTGGATACACACTATTCGGATGCCATTTGCCTGTTTGAACGGCATCGTTTTAAGGATCATTGAATGACCCAACGACAAGTAATCAACGCCTCCGTCAGCCCTAAAGGCAGCCTGGAAACCCTTTCTCAACGTGAAGTACAGCAACTGAGCGAAGCCGGATCCGGCAGCACCTACACCTTATTCCGCCAGTGCGCCCTGGCCATCCTCAATACCGGCGCCCATGTTGATAACGCCAAGACCATCCTTGAAGCCTACAAAGATTTCGAAATCCGCATCCACCAGCAGGACCGCGGCGTCCGCCTGGAACTGCTGAATGCCCCGGCTGACGCCTTCGTCGACGGCGAAATGATCGCCAGCACCCGGGAAATGCTGTTCAGCGCCCTGCGTGACATCGTCTACACCGAAAACGAGCTCGACGCCCAGCGCATCGACCTGAGCACCTCCCAGGGCATCAGCGACTACGTCTTCCACCTGCTGCGCAACGCCCGCACCCTGCGCCCCGGTGTCGAGCCGAAGATCGTGGTGTGCTGGGGTGGCCACTCGATCAACACCGAAGAATACAAATACACCAAGAAAGTCGGCCATGAACTGGGCCTGCGCAGCCTCGACATCTGCACCGGTTGCGGCCCCGGCGTGATGAAAGGCCCGATGAAAGGCGCGACCATTGCCCACGCCAAGCAACGCATCCACGGTGGCCGCTACCTCGGTTTGACCGAACCCGGCATCATCGCCGCCGAAGCGCCGAACCCGATCGTCAACGAACTGGTGATCCTGCCGGACATCGAGAAACGCCTGGAAGCCTTCGTGCGCGTGGGCCACGGCATCATCATTTTCCCGGGCGGCGCCGGCACAGCCGAAGAGTTCCTGTACCTGCTCGGCATCCTCATGCACCCGGACAACGCAGGCCTGCCCTTCCCCGTGGTGCTCACCGGGCCGAAACATGCGGCGCCGTATCTGGAGCAACTCGACGCGTTTGTCGGCGCAACGCTGGGTGACGCCGCGAAACAACACTACGAAATCATCATCGACGACCCGGCCGAAGTCGCGCGCCAGATGACCCAAGGCCTCAAAGCGGTCAAACAGTTCCGCCGCGAGCGCAATGACGCGTTCCATTTCAACTGGCTGCTGAAAATCGACGAAGGCTTCCAGCGCCCGTTCGACCCGACCCACGAAAACATGGCCAACCTCAAACTCAGCCGCGACCTGCCACCCCACGAACTGGCGGCCAATCTGCGCCGCGCGTTCTCCGGCATCGTCGCCGGCAACGTCAAGGACAAGGGCATCCGCCTGATCGAAGAACACGGCCCTTACCAGATCCGTGGCGATGCGGCGGTCATGCATCCGCTTGATCAATTGCTCAAGGCCTTCGTTGCGCAGCACCGGATGAAACTGCCGGGTGGCGCGGCTTATGTTCCGTGCTATCAGGTGGTTGCATAACAAAGCTTATGTGAGCTGTAACATCGCGAGTCGGCCTTGTGAGAGCGAGGTTGCTCGCGATGAGGCCGGTACATCCAACTGTGCTGTTACCTGTACGACCGCTATCGCGAGCAGGCTCGCTCCTACAGGTTGAACGGGCAAATCCGGGGAATCTGGTCGGCCCGAAGGCCGCCGAGATCAGCCGCCCTGATTGCCACACGCCGCAAACTTGCTGTAATCCAATACCTTCTGCGTACCGCTCGAATCCAGATACGTCACCCGCGCACTCACAATCCCGCAATTTGCTCCGCCGTCTTCTACAGTGGAAATCACCGTCTTGATATCCCCATTTAAACGGCCGGAGGTATCTTCCATGTGTCGTAAAACCGGGACTACTAAGGCGTAAGGTGTCACACAGGGCAACCAATACAGTTCGATACACCCGCCCCTGAAAAAAAGCCGACTTGTATGCCCCTGTATCAAAGTCATCTCCAGATACAGTGAGATACAAAGGCCGGCAGGCAGGTGCGGCGTGGCTCCCTAGAATGCGCGACGTGCGAATAACAAGAGGTTTGAGCAATGGAACACGTGAACCACATCCTGATCGTCGATGACGATCGCGAGATCCGTGAACTGGTCGGTAATTACCTGAAAAAGAACGGCCTGCGCACCACCGTGGTTGCCGATGGCCGGCAGATGCGCAGCTTTCTTGAAACCAACACCGTGGACCTGATCGTGCTCGACATCATGATGCCCGGCGATGACGGCCTGCTCCTTTGCCGCGAACTGCGCTCAGGCAAACACAAGGCCACGCCGATCCTGATGCTCACCGCCCGCAACGACGAAACCGACCGCATCCTCGGCCTGGAAATGGGCGCGGACGATTACCTGACCAAACCGTTCTCCGCCCGCGAACTGCTGGCGCGGATCAACGCCGTACTGCGCCGCACCCGGATGCTGCCGCCCAACCTGCTCATCACCGAAAGCGGCCGGTTGCTGGGCTTCGGCCGTTGGCGCCTGGACACCACCGCCCGCCACTTGCTGGACGAAGACGACACGATGGTTGCACTCAGTGGCGCCGAGTACCGCTTGCTCCGGGTATTCCTCGATCACCCGCAGCGCGTGCTCAGTCGCGACCAGTTGCTCAACCTCACCCAGGGCCGCGACGCCGACCTGTTCGACCGCTCCATCGACTTGCTGGTGAGCCGTCTGCGCCAACGGCTGATGGATGACTCCCGGGAGTCGACCTACATCAAAACCGTGCGCAGCGAAGGCTACGTGTTCTCCTATCCCGTGGAATTGCTCGGCGCCGAATCATGAAACGCTACCTGCATTGGCCACGGACGCTGTCGGTGCGCAATATGCCTTGGCGTTTACTCGCATCCAAGGTGCGCAACAGCACTTCCAGGCACACCTGAAACTCGCCGACGGCAGCCCGCTGACCATCGACGTCCGGCCATCGGTGATGCCGTTGTCCTCGGGGCTGCCGATGGTGCTGCTGGTGCAACTGACCCTTTTATTGATCCTCGCCCAGGCAGTGGACACCTAGGATCCGAACACCCACGCGGTGCATCTGGACGAAAAAGGCCCGACCGAAGTCGCCCATGCCGCCAAGGCGTTCAACGCCATGCGAAGGCGGCGGCCTGTGCGCTGAGCTCACCCTCGCGGCAAAACCCTTGTCGCAGCTTGGGGCAAGGGTTTTGTATCCGTCTGTATAAGAACCCCGAACGGATACGTATAAGCCGATTTCAGCGCGTTCAAGCACACATCACCGATACACCCGGGCGTTTAACTGTGTTCACCGGATAGCAGCAGCTACCGACCCACACACATTCAAGCGCACGGAGAATCACCCATGTTCAACTTCTCGAAAGTCTCGTCCCTGGTACTCGGTCTGGCATTGGTTGGCGGCCTCGGCCTGTCGAACCTGGCGTCGGCCAATACCGTCAGCGCTGCGTCCCACAGCCAGATCCAGCAACTGTTGGTGGAAGGTGGCTCGGACCGGTTGCAACAGAATCGCGTCGCTGAATATGGCTCTGAAAACCTGCAAAACAACCGTGTTGCTGAAGGTGGTTCCGATCGCCTGATCGAGAACCGCGTTGCCGAAGGCGGTGCTGATCGCCTGCAAGAGCTTCGTGAGCGTGTGGCTGAAGGTGGCGCGGATCGCCTGCAAGAACTGCGCGAACGTGTCGCGTCGATCAACCCGAAGAATGCCATACAAGGGGGTGTTGTCGTCGCGGAGAATCGTCCTGAGTTCGGTTCCAAATATCAGCGTTACTGATCAAACTCTGCAAACCGCCAGAGATCAATTGTGGACGCGAGCCGGCCCCAGGCGGCGTGGTGGTGGTGGCGCGCTGGCAACAGGCGCTGGATGAAATGAGACGCGACGGACGTCTCGAACGACTCAGGCAGCGTTGGCCCAGCGACACCACCCCCCGCTGACAGTGGATCAACGCGCTCGATATCAACTATGCGCAAGGGTGTTTTCTCATCGCGACGCTCCAGCACTACAGTGGCCACATCTTCTCCCCACTCTACTGGAGCAACATCATGAAAAGCATCATTGGTCTTGGTTTCGCCCTGTCGGTTCTTGGCGCTACATCCGCCATCGCCGCCCCACATGCCACCTCGCAAGTCGTTGCGGCAGCCAAAGTCAGCCAACCGGCAACATTGAACGTGAACACTGTCGGCGTCGATCACAAAGACAGTCAGGCCAGCAAACTCTACGTCGCGGAAAACCGCCCTGAGTTTGGTTCGAAGTATCAGCGCTATTGATTAACGGCTTTGGGCCGTTTGAAACAGGAAACCCCGGGTAGATCCGATCTACCCGGGGTTTCTCGTATCCGGGCAGGCGTGTAACCGAATCACTGTAGATCGTAGGCTCCAGCGGCGCAGGCGCAGGCGCAGCCAAAGTCTACGATCATGTTCGCGCTTCAGGCCGCCAGTTGGCCGCTGGCAATCGCCGCCGACGCGGCCAGCATCGCCCGCAACAACACCGCACACCCTGCCGCCAGATCATCCGGCGCGGCATTTTCGATTTCGTTGTGGCTGATGCCGCCTTCGCACGGCACGAAGATCATCCCGGCCGGGCCGAGTTCAGCGAGGAAGATCGCGTCGTGCCCTGCTCCGCTGACGATGTCCATGTGCGACAGCCCCAGACCCTGCGCAGCCCCGCGTACCGCTTCGACGCAACCCTTGTCGAAGTAGAGCGGCGGGAAGTCGGCGGTGGGTGTCAGTTCGAAGGTCAGGCCGTGCTCCTCGCAGGTGGTTTCGATGACTTCACGGACTTCGGCGATCATCGAGTCCAGGCGCGCCGGTTCCAGATGACGGAAATCCAGGGTCATGCGCACTTCGCCGGGGATGACATTGCGTGAGCCGGGATAGGCTTGCAGGCATCCGACGGTGCCGCAGGCATGAGGTTGATGGCCGAGAGCGGCGCGGTTCACTGCGCCGACAATCACGGCAGCGCCGACCAAGGCGTCCTTGCGCAGGTGCATTGGCGTCGGGCCGGCGTGGGCTTCGACGCCGCGCAGTTTCAGGTCGAACCATTTCTGGCCGAGGGCGCCCATGACGATGCCGATGGTTTTGTGTTCGTCTTCGAGGATCGGGCCTTGCTCGATGTGCGCCTCGAAATAGGCACCGACGGCATGGCCGCTGACCTTGCGTGAGCCGGCGTAACCAATGGCATTCAACGCTTCACCAACGGTGACGCCATCGGCATCGACCTTGGCCAGGGTTTCTTCGAGGGTGAATTTTTCCGCGAACACGCCGGAGCCCATCATGCACGGGGCGAAGCGCGAGCCTTCTTCGTTGGTCCAGACCACCACTTCCAGCGGCGCTTCGGTTTCCACGCCGAGGTCGTTGAGGGTGCGCAGCACCTCGACGCCGGCCAGCACACCGAAGCAGCCATCGAACTTGCCGCCCGTGGGTTGGGTGTCGATGTGGCTGCCGGTCATCACCGGGGGCAGGTTCGGGTTGCGGCCGGGGCGGCGGGCGAAGATGTTGCCGACGGCGTCGACGCTGACGGTGCATCCGGCCTCCTCGCACCAGTTGACGAAAATGTCCCGGGCCTGACGGTCGAGGTCGGTCAGGGCGAGGCGACAGACGCCACCCTTGACCGTGGCGCCGAGTTTGGCCAGGTCCATGAGCGACTGCCACAAGCGGTCGCGGTTGATGTGCTGATGGGTGGACTGCAGAACGTCTACAGCAGCGTTCATGGTGATCTCCTCAGGCAGTTCTTATGAATATTTGTTTGGTGTTTTTGAGGCCGTCTTCGCGAGCAAGCTTCGCTCCTGCAAGGAATACGCGAACCTGTAGGAGCGAGGCTTGCCCGCGAAGAGGCCAGTGCTCACGCCGCAGATTTCGCGATTGACGCGCTAGGCCGCATCGAGCACAACCCGTAATAAATCAGCCCCCCAGCGCCGAGCCGGTAAACCAGCCATAACTGTAGAACCAGCTGAACGCGTCGCTGCCCAGGGACAGCAGCGTCAACGCCACCGGCACGCCAAACGCGATAAACCCGAACCAGTTCCACGCCGGGTACACGTCATCGCGATACAGACCGACCAAGTCCAGTTGCTGTTTCTTGATCAGGAAATAGTCCACCACCATGATCCCGGCGATCGGGCCCAACAGGCTCGAATAGCCCAGCAACCAATTGGAGTAAACCGTCTCCAGGCTCAGATCCGAAACGATCAATCCAAGCTTCTTCAACAGCTCATGGGCCATCAGCGCCAGGCCGACCAGGCCAGTGAGGATCACCGCCTTCGTGCGGTTGATGAGCTTGGGCGCGACGTTCTGGAAATCGTTGGTCGGCGACACGATGTTGGCCGCCGTGTTGGTGGACAACGTGGCAATGATGATCAGCGCCATGGCCACCGCGACCCAGACCGGGCTCTGAATGTGACCGATCAGGGTGACCGGATCGGAGACGCTGACGCCCACCAGTTTGACCGAGGCCGCCGTCATTACCACGCCCAGCGAGGCGAACAGGAACATGGTCAGGGGCAGTCCGATGATTTGCCCGACGATCTGGTCCTTCTGGCTTTTCGCATAACGACTGAAGTCCGGAATGTTCAGGGACAACGTGGCCCAGAACCCGACCATCGCGGTCAGCCCGGCGGCAAAGTAACTGACCACGCTGGCCCCTTCCGGGCGCTTGGGCGGGATCGCCATCAGTTCGGTCATCGACACGTTCGGCATGGCCCACACCAGCAGGCCTGCGCCCACCAGCACCAACAGCGGCGCCGAAAGGGTTTCCAGCCATTTGATCGAGTCCGCACCGCGAATCACCACCCACAGGTTCAAGGCCCAGAACACCATGAAGCCAATCACCTCGCCGGTGCCGCCGAGGGCTTTCCAGCCATCGAACACCGAGCCGAGAAACAGGTGAATGGCCAGTCCGCCAAACATTGTCTGAATGCCGAACCAGCCGCACGCCACCAGCGCCCGAATCAGGCAAGGAACGTTGGAGCCGAGGATGCCGAAGGACGAACGCAGCAGCACCGGAAACGGAATGCCGTACTTGGTACCGGGGAAAGCGTTCAGGGTCAGCGGGATCAATACGATGATATTGGCGAACAGAATCGCCAGCAGTGCTTCGCCGACACTCAGACCGAAATAAGCGGTGAGTACGCCGCCGAGGGTGTAGGTCGGCACGCAAATCGCCATGCCAACCCACAGGGCGGTAATGTGCCATTTGTTCCAGGTTCGTTCACGCACCTTGGTCGGTGCCATGTCGTGGTTGTAACGGGGACTGTCGAGGACGTCGCTGCCGGCTTCGAGCTCAAACAAGCCGTCGCGCTCGGTCACTTGCGATCTGATCTGTTGCATGGCCGCTCCACTGTTCTTTGAATTATTTTTTGCTCATCAGGGGCTGTTGGCATCAATAAGCGTGCCGGGCACCCCGTTTGCGCATCGGGCAGTTCCACAAAAACTTCGCAACCAACTGATGTTTATCAGTTTTTATATACCGTCCAAATAGTCCCTCGGTTACTTGCCTGTTCACTCAGGCCGAATGCCGGGCAAGTTGTCCGAACCGTCAGGGCTCAATCTGGTGCATGGGTCTTTTTTTTCAAAGTTGCGCATCAACCATAGACCATCCTCAAGCAGCTGATTTCACATAAGAAATCTCGTTCATTTTGAGAACCTGTCAAGTGCGTCAAAATGGTTCAGGACCACACCATTTTGGTGATTTCACAATTTAATCGTTATTTATCAATATGTTAAAACAGCAATAAGCTTATAAAAAATATTCTTGCTCATTCCATAAACTCAGACTAGTTTCTATTCCTGACAGCGCTGACAGGAATACACCTGTTTGCGCCGGCTTCATATAAAACATTTAGAACCGACATAAGTCGGTCATTGCCTGCGAGGAACTCGGAATGTCTCTGTTGATCCGTGGCGCCACCGTTATTACCCATGATGAAAGTTATCGCGCCGACGTCTATTGCGCCGACGGCGTGATAAAAGCCATCGGCGACAATCTTGATGTTCCGGCCGGCGCCGAAGTGCTCGACGGCAGCGGCCAATACCTGATGCCCGGCGGCATCGACCCGCACACGCACATGCAACTGCCCTTCATGGGCACCGTGGCCAGCGAAGACTTTTTCAGTGGCACTGCGGCAGGCCTTGCCGGTGGCACCACGTCGATTATCGACTTCGTGATTCCCAACCCGCAGCAATCCTTGATGGAGGCGTTTCATCAGTGGCGCGGCTGGGCTGAGAAGTCGGCGTCGGATTACGGTTTCCATGTCGCCATTACCTGGTGGAGCGAACAGGTGCGCGAGGAAATGGCGGAGCTGGTCAGCCAGCACGGGGTCAACAGCTTCAAGCATTTCATGGCGTACAAGAACGCGATCATGGCCGCCGACGACACCCTGGTAGCGAGTTTCGAGCGCTGCCTGGAGTTGGGCGCGGTTCCGACCGTGCATGCGGAAAACGGTGAGCTGGTCTATCACCTGCAACGCAAGTTGATGGCCCAGGGCATCACCGGTCCCGAAGCGCATCCACTGTCGCGACCTTCTCAAGTGGAAGGCGAAGCCGCGAGCAGGGCGATCCGCATTGCTGAAACCCTGGGCACGCCGCTGTACCTGGTGCATGTCTCGACCAAGGAAGCGCTGGACGAAATCACCTATGCCCGCAGCAAGGGCCAGCAGGTCTACGGCGAAGTGTTGGCCGGGCATCTGCTGCTGGACGACAGCGTCTACCAACACCCGGACTGGCAGACCGCCGCCGGTTACGTGATGAGCCCGCCCTTCCGTCCTCGCGGCCACCAGGAAGCGCTTTGGCACGGTTTGCAATCAGGCAACCTGCACACCACCGCCACGGACCACTGCTGCTTCTGTGCCGAACAAAAAGCCGCCGGGCGAGATGACTTCAGCAAAATCCCCAATGGCACTGCCGGTATCGAAGACCGCATGGCTGTGCTCTGGGATGAGGGGGTCAACACCGGCCGTTTGTCGATGCAGCACTTCGTGGCGCTGACCTCCACCAACACCGCGAAGATCTTCAACCTCTACCCGCGTAAAGGTGCGATCCGCGTGGGCGCTGATGCGGACCTGGTGCTGTGGGATCCGGAGGGCACGCGGACCATTTCGGCGAAGACTCACCACCAGCAGGTCGACTTCAACATCTTCGAAGGCAAGACCGTGCGCGGTGTGCCGAGCCATACCGTGAGCCAGGGCCGAGTGGTGTGGGCCGATGGTGATCTGCGCGCTGAGCGTGGTGCCGGGCGGTATGTCGAACGGCCGGCGTATCCGGCGGTGTTTGACTTGCTGAGCAAGCGGGCTGAGCAGAATAAGCCAACTGCCGTGAAACGCTGAAAATCGAGGCCTTCGGCCTTCGCGGGCAAGCCTCGCTCCTACAGTGGCACGCATTCCAAAAAACAGGAGCGAGGCTAGCCCGCGAAGAGGCCGGCCGCGACAACACAAAACCAATGCCCATCAGAGGCAGTACCTCAATAACCGTGAGGCCAACACCGTGATCAAGTCCCTGAACCACCTCCCGCATCCCTATGAGAATGCGGCCGCCCTTGCCGGCCACTTCACCGACCTGGCACCGCCACTCAACGACCGTCAGGCGCATCTGGAAGCTTCGCGCTGCCTGTATTGCTACGACGCGCCGTGCGTGAATGCCTGCCCGAGCGAGATCGATATCCCGTCATTCATCCGCAACATCCATCAGGACAACGTCCAGGGCGCCGCGCAGAAAATCCTCTCGGCGAACATCCTCGGCGGCAGCTGCGCACGGGTGTGCCCGACGGAAATCCTCTGCCAGCAAGCCTGCGTGCGCAACAACGACCACGAGTGCGCACCGGTATTGATCGGCCTGTTGCAACGTTACGCCGTCGACAACGCGCACTTCAGCGAACACCCCTTCCAGCGCGCCGCCACCACCGGCAAACGCATCGCTGTGGTCGGTGCCGGCCCGGCCGGGTTGTCCTGCGCTCACCGCAGTGCGATGCATGGCCACGACGTGGTGATTTTCGAAGCACGGGAAAAGGCTGGCGGCCTCAACGAATACGGGATCGCCAAGTACAAACTGGTGGATGACTATGCGCAGAAAGAGCTTGAGTTCCTGCTGCAGATTGGTGGCATCGAAATCCGTCACGGCCAGAAACTCGGCGAAAACCTGACCCTCAGCGAACTGCATCAGCAATTCGACGCGGTGTTCCTTGGCCTCGGCCTGGCCGCCAGCAAGCAACTCGGTTTGCCTCACGAAGACGCCCCCGGCCTGCTCGCTGCCACCGATTACATCCGAGAACTGCGTCAGGCCGATGACCTGAGCCAATTGCCGCTGGCCGATCATTGCATCGTCCTCGGCGCCGGTAATACGGCCATCGACATGGCCGTGCAAATGGCCCGCCTCGGCGCTCACGACGTGAATCTGGTGTACCGCCGTGGTGTCGAGGAAATGGGCGCCACCGGTCACGAGCAGGACATTGCCAAGGCCAATCAGGTGCGCTTATTGACGTGGGCGCAACCCGAAGAAGTGCTGCTCGATGACCAAGGCAACGTGCGCGGCATGCGCTTCGCCCGCACGCACCTGGTGGACGGCCGTCTGCAAACCACCGGCGAAACCTTCGAGCTGGCCGCCGACGCGATCTTCAAAGCCATCGGCCAGGCCTTCGACGCCAGCGCCCTCGCCGATCCGCTGGCACGCGAACTCAAACGCCAGGGTGATCGAATCCAGGTTGATGAACAGCTGCGTACCAGCATTCCCGACGTGTATGCCGGTGGCGACTGCACCAGCCTCGATCAGGACCTCACCGTGCAAGCCGTGCAGCATGGCAAACGGGCGGCCGAGGCCATCAACGCTCAACTGATGCTCAACGTGGAGGCTGCGTAAATGGCCGATCTTTCGATTGTCTTCGCCGGCATCAAATCGCCGAATCCGTTCTGGCTGGCCTCCGCGCCGCCGACCGACAAGGCCTACAACGTGGTTCGTGCCTTCGAGGCTGGCTGGGGCGGCGTGGTCTGGAAAACCCTGGGTGAAGACCCGGCAGCGGTGAACGTGTCGTCGCGTTACTCCGCGCTCTTCGGTGCCAACCGTGAAGTGGTGGGCTTCAACAATATCGAGCTGATCACCGACCGCTCGCTGGAGATCAACCTGCGGGAAATCACCCAGGTCAAAAAGGACTGGCCGGACCGCGCGCTGATCGTGTCGCTGATGGTGCCCTGCGTCGAAGAGTCGTGGAAGTTCATCCTGCCGCTGGTGGAAGCCACCGGCGCCGACGGCATCGAATTGAACTTCGGTTGTCCCCACGGCATGCCGGAACGCGGCATGGGCGCGGCGGTCGGCCAGGTGCCGGAGTACGTCGAGCAGGTCACCCGTTGGTGCAAGACCTATTGCTCGCTGCCGGTGATCGTCAAGCTCACGCCGAACATCACCGACATCCGCGTCGCCGCCCGTGCAGCCCATCGCGGCGGGGCCGATGCGGTGTCGCTGATCAACACCATCAACTCGATCACCAGCGTCAATCTGGAGCGCATGGTCGCCAATCCCGCCGTGGGCAGCCAAAGCACCCACGGTGGTTATTGCGGTTCGGCAGTGAAGCCGATTGCGCTGAACATGGTCGCCGAAATCGCTCGTGATCCGCAGACTCAGGGTTTGCCGATCTCCGGCATTGGCGGCATTGGCAGCTGGCGTGATGCCGCGGAATTCATCGCCCTGGGCAGCGGCTCGGTCCAGGTGTGCACCGCGGCGATGCTGCATGGCTTCCGGATTGTCGAGGAGATGAAGGACGGTCTGTCACGCTGGATGGACAGTCAGGGTTACGCCAGCATCCCGGAGTTTTCCGGTCGCGCAGTGGGCAATACCACGGACTGGAAGTACCTGGACATCAACTATCAAGTGATTGCGAAGATTGATCAGGACGCGTGCATTGGCTGCGGACGCTGCCACATTGCTTGCGAAGATACCTCGCACCAGGCGGTAGCCAGTTTGAAGCAAGCGGACGGAACGCATAAGTATGAAGTGATTGATGATGAGTGCGTCGGCTGCAACCTGTGCCAGATCACCTGCCCGGTGGAGGATTGCATCGAGATGGTGCCGATGGAGAACGGCAAGCCGTTTCTGGATTGGAATCATGACCCACGAAATCCCTACCATGTTGCCGTTTGAGATCTGCGTCGCCTGAGCCTTCGCCTGCGTCTTCGCGGGCAAGCCTCGCTCCTACAGGTTTTGTGTCGATCCACGATTAATTAATCGACGCTGGCCCTGCAGGCGCGAGGCTTGCCCGCGAAGAGGCCGTCAGCCGCACCGCAAACCTCAAGGCTCCAACCCGATCCCGCGCAAAATCACACTCGTCACCGTCTGCACCGCCCGTTCGAACTGCATGTCCGACAGTGGCTGATGGTCGTTGAGGATATTCACCTGATGATCAAAGTCCGCGTAATGCTGGGTCGACGCCCAGATCATGTACAGCAGGCTTGAAGGCTCCACCGGCAGGATGCGTTTGTCGTCCACCCACTGGCGGATTTTCGCTTCTTTCATCTTGGCCCAGTCGTACAGGCTCGCGTCCAGCGCTACGCCCAGGGTGGGGGCGCCGTGGATGATTTCATTGGCCCAGACTTTCGACCCATAAGGCCGGCTGCGCGAGTGGTTCATCTTGGCGCGGATGTAGCTGCTGAGCACTACGCGCGGATCATCAAACATCTCGAAGCACAGCGCGTCCTGCTTCCACACTTCCAGCAAACCCAACAGCACGGCGCTGTACAGCTCGCTTTTGGTGCTGAAGTAGTAATGCAGGTTGGAGCGCGGCAGTTGCACTTCGGCGGCAATGTCGGCCATGGCGGTGCCGCCGAAGCCTTTTTCGGCGAAGACCTTTTCAGCCCCCAGCAAAATCTTCTCGACGTTACTGCGACGAATCTCGATCTTGTGATTGCCCATGAGGGCTCCCTGACAACAGCGTTGGCCAAGACTAGCATCCGCTCTAGCTCGCGGCGACAAGGGAAAAACGAAACTTCACGCGCAGGTAAACCGGCGCTCCTTTCGACCGGCCTCCGAGGCGGCGGCGGTGCCTCCTCGGCTCCTTGCCCCCGACAATCGTGAGCCGAACCGGATCCCACAGGGATTCGAGCACACCGGAGCAAGTCATCGTATAACTTCTGATTGACAATCCCTGAACGGCCCGCAAATAATCGCCCCAATGTTGTACGACGACGTATGACAAAAAATAAAAACAACAAGAAACAAGGGAGCGTCACTGTGAGCAAACTCGTCCGCAATTCCTTCGCCAGCACCCCTCGCCCGACCTTTGTATGCCGCACCACCCTGAGCCTGATCGGTTGCAGCGGCCTGGCCTTCGCCTTGCCGATGACCAGCTATGCAGAAGGTTTCGTTGATGACGCCAAAGCCACGTTGAACCTGCGTAACGCCTACATCAATCGCAATTACACCAACCCGGCCTATCCCCAGGGCAAGGCTGAGGAATGGACGCAAAACTTCATCCTCGACGCCAGGTCCGGATTCACCCCGGGCCCGGTCGGTTTCGGTGTGGATGTGCTGGGCTTGTACTCGCAAAAACTCGACGGCGGCAAAGGCACAGGCGGCACCCAGCTGCTGCCGATCCACGACGACGGCCGCCCGGCCGACAATTTCGGCCGCATGGGCGTGGCCCTCAAAGGCAAAATCTCCAAAACCGAAGTGAAGGTCGGGGAATGGATGCCGGTGCTGCCGATCCTGCGCTCCGACGACGGCCGCTCGCTGCCGCAAACCTTCCGTGGCGGCCAGGTGACGTCCACCGAGATCAGTGGCCTGACGCTCTACGGCGGCCAGTTCCGCCAGAACAGCCCGCGCAACGATGCGAGCATGGAAGACATGTCCATGAACACCAAGGCCGCGTTCACCTCGGACCGCTTCAATTTCGGCGGCGGCGAATACGCGTTCAACGACAAGCGCACCCAGGTCGGCGTCTGGTACTCGGAACTCAGCGACATTTACCAGCAGCAATATTTCAACCTGAGCCACAGCCAGCCCATCGGCGACTGGACCCTGGGCGCCAACCTCGGTTACTTCATCGGCAAGGAAGACGGCAGCGCTTTCGCTGGCGACCTCGACAACAAAACCGCATTCGCCATGCTCTCGGCCAAATATGGCGGCAACACCTTCTACGTCGGCCTGCAAAAACTCAGCGGCGACGATGTCTGGATGCGGGTCAACGGCACCAGCGGCGGCACCCTGGCCAACGACAGCTACAACTCCAGCTACGACAACGCCAAGGAAAAATCCTGGCAGTTGCGTCACGACTATAACTTCGTCGCCCTCGGCGTTCCTGGCCTGACGATGATGAACCGCTACATCAGCGGCGATAACGTGCACACCGGGACGATCACCGATGGCAAGGAGTGGGGCCGCGAGTCGGAACTGGCCTACACCGTGCAAAGCGGCCCGCTGAAGAACCTCAACGTCAAATGGCGCAACGCGACCATCCGCAAGAGCTTCAGCACCAACGAATTCGATGAAAACCGCATTTTCATCAGTTACCCGATTTCGTTGCTGTAAGGCAGACATCCCTTGCGGGCTCACATCAATCCTGTGGTCAGAAGATCCTCTTATCACAGGGATGTGTGAAATGACCCTCCGTCATTTTCAACCAAAGTCGCGTTGACAAGACTCGGAAAGCCTTACGATACTTCAACAAAGTCATACGACAACCTACAACAATAATAGCGCCCCAAGGGACTCCCATGACCACCACTTCTACAGCCCCTTTCAATCGCCTGTTGCTGACCGGTGCCGCCGGTGGCCTCGGTAAAGTGCTTCGCGAAAGCCTGCGCCCTTATGCCAATGTCATTCGCCTGTCGGACATCGCCGACATGTCCCCGTCCATCGATGATCGCGAAGAAGTCGTCAAATGCGACCTGGCGGACAAGCAGGCCGTCCACCAGCTGGTCGAAGGGGTGGACGCGATCCTGCACTTTGGCGGCGTCTCGACGGAGCACTCGTTTGAAGAGATCCTCGGTGCCAACATCTGTGGCGTCTTCCACATCTACGAAGCCGCACGCCGCCATGGCGTGAAACGGGTGATTTTCGCCAGTTCCAACCACGTCATCGGCTTCTACAAGCAAGGCGAAATCATCGACGCCCACTGCCCTCGCCGCCCGGACAGCTATTACGGCTTGTCCAAGTCCTACGGCGAAGACATGGCCAGTTTCTATTTAGATCGCTACGGCATCGAGACCGTCAGCATCCGCATCGGCTCCTCGTTCCCGGAACCGCAGAACCGCCGAATGATGAGCACCTGGCTGAGTTTCGGCGACCTGACCCACTTGCTCGAACGCGCGCTGTACGCGCCGAACGTCGGGCACACCGTGGTGTACGGCATGTCGGACAACAAGAACGTCTGGTGGGACAACCGTTTCGCGACCGCCTTGGGCTATGCACCGCAGGACAGCTCTGAAGTGTTCCGCGAAAAAGTCGAAGCGCAGCCGATGCCTGCGGCAGACGACCCGGGCATGGTTTACCAGGGTGGCGCGTTTGTGGCGTCCGGCCCGTTCGGTGACTGAAACCGCTGACTTCACTTGATCCCCACAACAAAAATCCAAGGGAATGAGTTGCCATGCAAGCCGAATTGATTGTTGATGCCCGTAACGCGGTAGGAGAAAGCCCGGTCTGGGTCCCCGAGGAAAACGCCCTGTACTGGGTGGATATTCCTGCCGGTGGATTGCAGCGCTGGAGCGCCGACAGCGGTCATGTCAATGCCTGGAAAGCCCCACAAATGCTCGCCTGCATCGCCCGTCACCGCGATGGCGGTTGGGTGGCCGGGATGGAAAGCGGCTTCTTCCATTTGCAGCCGCACAACGACGGCAGCCTCGACAGCGAACTGCTGGCCCACGTCGATCACGCCCGCGTCGACATGCGCCTGAACGACGGTCGCTGTGATCGTCAGGGCCGTTTCTGGGCCGGCAGCATGGTGCTGAACATGGGCGCCAACGCCGCCGATGGCACGTTGTATCGCTACAGCGCCGGGCAACGCGGACCGCTCGAAGCGCAACTCGGCGGGTTCATTGTGCCCAACGGCCTGGGCTTCAGCCCGGACGGCCGGACGATGTACCTGTCTGATTCCCATCCTCTGGTCCAGCAGATCTGGGCCTTCGATTACGACATCGACAGCGGCACGCCATCCAATCGGCGGTTGTTCGTCGACATGAATCAATTCCCCGGACGCCCCGACGGCGCAGCGGTCGATGTCGAAGGCGGCTACTGGATCTGCGCCAACGACGCCGGGCTGATTCACCGCTTCACCCCGGACGGTCGACTGGACCGTTCCCTCGCCGTGCCCGTGAAAAAACCCACCATGTGCGCCTTCGGTGGCAGTCGACTGGACACGCTGTTCGTGACCTCGATCCGCCCCGGTGACGACGATGACCCGCAATCACTGGCCGGCGGCGTGTTTGCGCTCAATCCCGGCGTCAAAGGTTTACCGGAACCGCTGTTCAACGATCTGCTTTAACCGCTCCTGCTACACCCTTGCGCCTTGAATACAAAAAAAATAACAAACTGGAGACACCCCCATGGACTTCAAACGCACCTTGCTCGCCGCTGCACTCCCTTTGGCCTTCACCCTCAGCAGTGCCGCTCAGGCGCTGGAAATCAAATTCGCCGACATCCACCCCACTGGTTATCCGACTGTGGTGGCCGAGGAGCAACTGGGCAAAACTCTGGTGGCCGACAGCAACGGCGCCCTGACCTTCAAGATGTTCGCCGGCGGTGTGCTCGGCTCGGAAAAAGAAGTGGTTGAACAAGCCCAGGTCGGCGCCATTCAGATGGCGCGGGTCAGCCTCGGTATCGTCGGGCCGGTGGTGCCGGACGTGAACGTGTTCAACATGCCGTTCGTGTTCCGCGACCAGGCGCACATGCGCAAGGTCATTGACGGTGAAGTCGGCGACGAGATCCTGGCCAAAATCACCGATTCCGAGTTTGGCCTGGTTGCCCTGGCCTGGATGGATGGCGGTACTCGCAACATCTACACCAAAAAACCGGTCAACAACCCCGAAGATCTCAAAGGCATGAAGATCCGCGTAATGGGTAACCCCATGTTCATCGAAACCATCAACGCCATGGGCGGTAACGGTATCGCGATGGACACTGGCGAAATCTTCAGTGCCTTGCAGACCGGTGTGATCGATGGCGCAGAAAACAACCCGCCAACGCTGCTTGAGCACAACCACTATCAAAACGCCAAGTTCTACAGCCTGACCGGCCACCTGATCCTGCCCGAGCCTATCGTGATGTCGAAAATCACCTGGGAAAAACTCACCCCCGAGCAGCAGACGCTGGTGAAGAAAGCCGCCAAAGCCGCACAGGCGCAAGAACGCATCTTGTGGGATGCGAAGACGGCCAGCAGTGAAGAAAAACTCAAGGCCGCCGGGGTCAAGTTCATCACCGTCGACAAGAAACCTTTCTATGAGGCAACCGCCTCGATCCGCGAAAAATACGGCGCACCTTATGCCGACCTGATCAAGCGCATCGAAGCCGTTCAGTAACCCTCCTTGCCCTCATGAAAGGCCCGGCGCCATTGACGTGGGTATATGTCAGTGCGCGCCCGGTTACGGTGAAACCCGATGAAGAATCTACTGCTACGCATCAACGACAAAATTTACATGACCTGCATCTGGGTAGCCGGTCTGTCGGTCCTGACCATTTCCCTGATCATTCCCTGGGGCGTCTTTGCCCGTTACGTCCTCGGCACCGGCTCAAGCTGGCCGGAGCCCACTGCCATCTTGCTGATGATGGTCTTCACCTTCATCGGCGCCGCTGCCAGCTACCGCGCCGGCGCGCACATGGCCGTGGCCATGCTCACCGACCGCATGCCCCCCGGAGTGCGCAATGCGATGGCGATTGTCTCGCAACTGCTGATGGCGACTATTTGCCTGTTCATGACTATCTGGGGCACCAAGCTCTGCCTGTCGACCTGGAACCAGTTCATGAGCGCCATGCCGACGTTGCGTGTGGGCATCACCTACATGCCGATCCCGATTGGCGGCTTGCTGACGCTGATCTTTGTCCTGGAAAAACTCTTGCTCGGTGACCAGAGCAACCGTCGGGTCGTGCGTTTCGACCTGGTTGAAGAAAGCGAAGGGGCTGCCTGAATGGACGCGTTGATTCTGTTGGGCAGTTTTATTGCACTGATCCTGATCGGCATGCCGGTCGCTTACGCACTGGGGCTTTCCGCCCTGATCGGTGCGTGGTGGATCGACATCCCGTTCCAGGCGCTGATGATTCAGGTCGCCGGCGGCGTGAACAAATTCTCGTTGCTGGCGATTCCGTTCTTCGTACTGGCCGGCGCGATCATGGCTGAGGGCGGCATGTCCCGCAGGCTGGTGGCCTTTGCCGGTGTGCTGGTCGGGTTTGTCCGTGGCGGCTTGTCGCTGGTCAACATCATGGCGTCGACCTTCTTCGGCGCAATCTCCGGCTCTTCGGTGGCGGACACCGCCTCGGTCGGCTCGGTGCTGATTCCTGAGATGGAACGCCGCGGCTACCCGCGGGAGTTTGCCACGGCCGTCACGGTCAGCGGCTCGGTGCAAGCGCTACTGACCCCGCCCAGCCACAACTCGGTGCTCTACTCACTGGCCGCTGGCGGCACGGTGTCGATTGCGTCGCTGTTCATGGCCGGCGTCGTCCCCGGGCTGCTGATGAGCGCGTGCCTGATGGTGCTGTGCCTGATCTTCGCGAAAAAGCGCAACTACCCCAAGGGCGAAGTCATCCCCTTGAAGCAGGCGCTGAAAATCTGCGGCGAAGCCATGTGGGGCCTGATGGCGATGGTCATCATCCTCGGCGGGATTCTCTCGGGTATTTTCACCGCCACCGAATCGGCGGCGATTGCGGTGCTGTGGTCGTTCTTCGTGACCATGTTCATCTACCGCGACTACAAGTGGAGTGAACTGCCGAAGCTGATGCACCGCACAGTGCGGACGATTTCGATCGTGATGATCCTGATCGGCTTCGCGGCGAGCTTCGGCTACATCATGACGCTGATGCAGATTCCGTCGAAGATCACCACGATGTTCCTGACCCTGTCGGACAACCGTTACGTGATTCTGATGTGCATCAACGTCATGCTGCTGTTGCTCGGCACCGTGATGGACATGGCGCCGCTGATCCTGATCCTGACGCCGATCCTGATGCCGGTGATTCTGGGCATTGGCGTTGACCCGGTGCAGTTCGGCATGATCATGCTGGTGAACCTGGGGATCGGATTGATCACGCCGCCGGTGGGCGCGGTATTGTTTGTGGGGTCGGCCGTGGGCAAAGTCAGTATCGAAAAAACCGTGAAGGCGCTGCTGCCGTTCTATGCCGTGCTGTTCCTGGTGCTTTTGGCCGTGACCTACATTCCGGCGCTGTCGCTGTGGTTGCCACATTTGGTGTTGTAAAACCTTTTCTGCAGGAGCCAGGCTTGCCGGCGAAAGCGTCCATGAGTGGGCCTTCGCCGGCAAGCCTGGCGCCTACAAACAGCCTGTTCACCCATTACCGAAAAACCTGAATATCGCGGGTCTACATGACGCCAGAAATTCTCGAACTCAAAGACGAACTCACCCACCTCACCCTCGCCCCCGGACTCGGCGGCAGCGTTGTCAACTGGACCGTTCGCAGTACCGGGCAACCGCTGCTGCGTCACAACGACGCCCATGCGCTGAACACCGGCCTGCCGGGCAAACTGGGCTGCTATCCCCTGATCCCCTGGTCTAACCGCATCGCCGAAGGAGGTTTTGACTGCCCCGAAGGCTGGCTCGCCTTGACGCCCAACAGCCTCACCGATCCGTTACCGATTCACGGCAGCGCCTGGCAACAACCGTGGCAGGTGATGTCGCAGACCCATGACGAAGTCGTCCTGCAACTCAACAGCATTGCCCCCTTCGCCTATCGCGCCCGGCAGCGGTTTCATCTGAAAGAGGGCCGATTGAGTATCGATCTGCACGTCACCCACTTGGCCAAACACCCCGCGTGGCATGGGCTAGGCCTGCACCCGTACTTTCCGCGCACCGCCGGCACGCGACTACAGGCTCAAGCGGAAAAAGTCTGGTTATGCGATCAATCGAAACTGCCGACCGAACGGATGGACGTGCCCGACGAGTGGGACTTTCATCAGCTCAAAACCCTGCCGGACACGCTGGTCGACAACGGTTTCTGCGAATGGGACGGTCATTGCCTGATCCAGCAACCCGAGCTCGGTTATGAACTGGAATGCCAGGCCACCGGCAGCGATAACTACCTGCTCTACTGCCCGGTGGGCCTGGGTTTTTTCTGCATCGAACCGGTCAGCCATCCGGTCAACGCCCACCACTTGCCGGGTCGGCCGGGGCTGCGTCTGCTGGAGCAAGGTCAATCCACCGAACTGGGTTTCAGCCTGCACTATCGCCGGCTTGATCAGCCCAACATCTGACTGAGCACTGCACGCAACTTGCCGGGTTTCACCGGCTTGTTCAGCAGCGGCGCGTCGAGTCGCTGCAACGAGCGCCGACATTGGTCGGTGCGGTCGGCGGTGATGATCACCGCTGGAATCGTCCGGTTGAAATGCTCGCGCAAGTGCCGCACCACATCACAGCCCACCACCCCGTGATCGAGGTGGTAGTCCGCCAGGATCAGTTCCGGCGCCCGCCCCTGCAAGGCCGCCAGCGCTGAGTGCTCATCCGTGGCAATGACCACCTCACAGCCCCACTGCCCGAGCAACGCGCTCATGCTCTCCAGAATGCTCACTTCGTTGTCCAGCACCAGCAGGCGCCGGCCCGGCAACGGGTTACCCGTACCCGGCTGCGGCGCGGCCAGACTGATCGGTAGCGGAATCTCATGGGAAATCGGCACGTCAATGCTGAACATCGAACCGCGTCCCGGGCGCGAATGTACGCCGATTTTATAGCCGAGGATCTTGGCGATACGCTCGACAATCGCCAGTCCGAGCCCCACGCCCTTACGGTCAGCGGCGCGCCCGACGTCCAGTTGATTGAATTCGAGGAAGATCGAGTCCAGCCGGTCCGCCGCGATCCCGCGCCCGGTGTCCCACACTTCCAGGCGCAGCATGTTGCCGCGCCGTCTGGCCCCCAGCAGAATGCAGCCCTCATCGGTATATCGGCAGGCGTTGCTGAGAAAGTTGCGCAGGATTCGGGTCATCAAGCGCAAGTCGGTGTGAATGGCGTAGTCGCCCATGTGCACCCGCAGGTTCAACCCGGCGGCCTCGGCCACCGACTGGAACTCCGAGACCAGCGGCGCGAGCAATTCGTCGAGGCGGTACAACGCGACGTCCGGCTTGACGGCGGCCTGATCGAGCCGGGAAATATCGAGCAAATCGGTGAGCAAATCTTCAGCGCCTTCCAGGGCCTGGTGCGTGCGCTCCACCAGCACCTGCTCGACATCCGGCAATTTGCGCTCGCGTAACGTCGAGATCAGCAAACGGGCGGCGTTGAGCGGTTGCAGCAGGTCGTGGCTGGCGGCCGCGAGGTATTTGTCCTTGCTGCGGTTGGCGGCTTCGGCGGCGTCCCGGGCGTCGCGCAACGCTTCTGCGATCTGTTTACGCTGGGTGATCTGCTGTTGCAGGTTGCAATTGGCTTCGAGCAGTTCGTCGGTGCGCGCGGTCACCCGCTGCTCCAATTCGTCATTGAGTTGTTGCAGGCGCTGCTGGGCGATTTTGCGTTCGGTGATGTCGGCGACAAAGCCCTCTACCAGCCCTTCCTGATCGGGTTTGAGCAACAGGTTCATCAACACGTCGAGGCTGCTGCCGTCCTTGCGCCGCAATTGGGTTTCATAACCGTGCAGGCTGCCTTGGTGGCGGAGGATTTCGCCGATGTTCTCCAGCTCCCGGGCACCGCCGACAAACAGGTTGCTCGCCAGGTCCGCGAGCGAAAACAACACTTCTTGCGGGTCCTGATAGCCGAGCATTCGTGCCAGCGCCGGGTTGGCGGCGCGCATGCCTTGCAGCAGGCTGGCCTGGAAGATCCCGTGCACGGCGTTTTCGAACAGCCACTTGTAGCGGTTGCGCTCGGCTTCCAACTCGTCCAGCCGTGCGGCGAGTTCCGGGTAATGGCTCTTGCGCGCCGAGTGGCTGCCTAATCCCAGTAGCCCGGCGAGCGCGCGTTGCTGCTCGTCAGAGGGCTTCGCCATAGACGACCTCGACATCACGCTGACTGGATTCGCGCGGGTTGGTGAGGATGCAGGGGTCGTGCATGGCGTGTTGCGACAGGAACGGAATGTCCGCGGTGCTGACCCCGTGCAACCCCAGGGTTTCATGGAAGCCGATCGCGTGTTTCAGGGCGATCAGGTGCTCGACCAGCCGTCCGCTGATCTGCCGGTGATTGAGCCCACGGCAATCGATGCCGAGGGTCTCGGCGATCACCTTGAAGCGATCCGGCGCCGAGCTGTAGTTGAACGCCACCACGTGTTCCACCAATACCGCGTTACACAAGCCGTGGGGCAAATCGAGGAAGCCGCCGAGGCTGTGGGACATCGCGTGCACCGCGCCCAGAATCGCGTTGGAGAACGCCAGGCCGGCCTGCATGCTGCCCAGCATGATTTTTTCGCGCAGGGCGATGTCGCCCGGGTTGGCGATCATCTGCACCAGGTTACCGTTGATCAGGCGCATCGCTTCCAGCGCGTGCGGGTCGGTGAGTGGCCCGTGGCCGGTGGAGACGAACGCTTCGATGGCATGCACCAGCGCATCGATGCCGGTACAGGCCGACAGGAACGGGTCCATGCTCAGGGTGGTTTCCGGGTCGATCAGCGACACGTCCGGCACCACGGCCTTGCTGACGATGGAGAACTTCATGCGTTCTTGCTGGTTGGAAATGATCACGAACTGCGAGACATCGGCCGAGGTGCCGGCGGTGGTCGGAATCAGGATCAACGGCGGGCTGGGCACACGAATGGTGTCGACGCCTTCGAATTCAAGGATGTTGCGCCCGTGGGCGACGACGATGCCGATGCCTTTGCCGCAATCCATCGGGCTGCCACCGCCGACCGCGACGATCACATCGCAGTGGTTTTCCTTGTACAACTCGGCGCCGAGCATGACTTCCTCGACCCGCGGGTTGGGTGACACGTCGCTATAGAGAAAGTAGTCGATGCCCTGGGCTTGCAGGCTGGCTTCGACATCGGCCACCCAACCGGCGGCAATCACACCGGGGTCGCTGACCACCAGCACCTTGCGCGCACCAAAGGTTTTGGCGCAGTTGCCGACGTTATGCCGGCAACCGGCACCGAAGATGATTTCAGGCGAAACGAATTTACGCAGCTGGCTGAGACTCTGGCTCATTGGAAAGCCTGTTTTTATTGTTTTGAAGGTAGAACCACACTAACCCATCCCGACGCGAATGCAATCAGACCAATGGGTAGCAAGCAGGCCGATATTGTATTCACCGCAAATCCCCTGTGAGAGCGAGCCTGCTCGCGAAAGCGGTGGGTCAGGCAATGTAGATGTTGAATGTGCAGGCCTCGTCGCGAGCAGGCTCACGCCTACAGGGAATTTGTGTCGTCCTTGGTTTATCCGCGATAGATCAGCCGCGATGCTTTCTCGTTACGCAACGTAAGGTGCTCCATGCCCTGCCCCGGCGCGTCCGCTTCGTCGCGGGCCTTGAGGATCACCCCGTGGTGCGCCGACTTGCTGCACACCGGGTCAGCGTTTTCGGCATCACCGGTCAGCATGAACGCCTGGCAGCGACACCCACCCAAATCCTTGTGCTTCTCATCGCAGGAGCGGCACGGCTCTTTCATCCAGTCATCGCCACGAAAGCGATTGAAGCCGAAGGATTCGGTCCAGATGTGCGAGACGCTATGCTCGCGCACGTTGGGAAACTCCACCGGTAACTGGCGGGCGCTGTGACAAGGCAGTGCCGTGCCGTCCGGGGTGATGTCGAGAAACAGGTTGGCCCAGCCGTTCATGCAGGTCTTGGGGCGCTCTTCGTAGTAGTCCGGGGTGACGAAGATCAGCTTGCAGGGATGCCCTTGGGCCTCGAGTCGCTCGCGGTATTCGTTGGTGATGCGCTCGGCACGCTGCAATTGCTCGCGGGTTGGCAACAGGCCGACGCGGTTGAGTTCGGCCCAGCCGTAGAACTGACAGGTGGCCAGCTCGACGAAGTCCGCTTCCAGTTCCAGGCACAGGTCGATGATCTGCGCGATCTGGTCGATGTTGTGCCGGTGGGTGACGAAATTCAGCACCATCGGGTAACCCTGGGCCTTGACTGCTCGGGCCATGGCGAGCTTCTGGGCGAAGGCCTTGCGCGAGCCGGCGAGCATGTTGTTGACCTGCTCGTCGGCGGCCTGAAAGCTGATCTGGATGTGGTCCAGCCCGGCGACCTTGAAGTCGCGGACTTTCTGCTCGGTCAGGCCGATGCCCGAGGTGATGAGGTTGGTGTAATAGCCCATGTCCCGCGCCGCTTTGATCAGCTCGGCCAGGTCCTGTCGCACCAACGGTTCACCGCCAGAAAAACCCAGTTGCGCCGCGCCCATCTCCCGGGCTTCGCGGAACACCCGAATCCATTCTTCGGTACTCAATTCCTCGCCTTGCTGGGCGAAATCCAGCGGGTTGGAGCAATACGGGCACTGCAACGGGCAGCGGTAGGTCAGCTCGGCCAATAACCACAAGGGCGGACCGGGTGGCTGTTCGATCAGGTTCACAGGGCGATCCCCCGGTGCCAGACATTCTGCTTGGAGACGGTGTGATACGGCGGCCGACCCAGCTCATAGGCCATGCTCATCGCGTCGAGCATGCTCCACAGCACGTCGAGCTTGAACTGCAGAATCTCCAACATGCGTTGCTGGCCTTTGACCGTGACGTAGTGCCCCAGGGTGATGCGCAAACCATGCTCGACATCGCGCCGTGCCTGGCTCAGGCGCGTGCGGAAATAGTCGTAACCGGCCGGGTCGATCCACGGGTAATGGGTGGGCCAGGCGTCGAGTCGGGACTGATGGATCTGCGGCGCGAACAGTTCGGTGAGCGAACTGCTGGCCGCTTCCTGCCAACAGGCGCGACGGGCGAAATTGACGTAGGCGTCCACCGCGAAGCGCACGCCAGGCAGCACCAATTCCTGAGAAAGGATTTGCTCACGGTCCAACCCCACCGCTTCACCCAGACGCAGCCAGGCTTCGATCCCGCCTTCGCTGCCGGGGACGCCATCGTGGTCGAGGATGCGTTGCAGCCATTCACGGCGCACGTCGCGGTCCGGGCAGTTGGCGAGGATCGCGGCATCCTTGAGCGGGATGTTCACCTGGTAGTAGAAGCGATTGGCGACCCAGCCCTGAATCTGCTCGCGGGTAGCACGGCCGGCGTACATGGCTTGGTGGAACGGGTGGTGGATGTGGTAATAGGCGCCTTTGGCGCGCAGGGCTTGCTCGAACTCGGCGGGGGACATGGGTTGGTCAGTCATTGCGGTTCTCCGGATTTCTCGGTGTTACGGCTGACACCTTCGCGGGCAAGCCTCGCTCCTACAAGGTTTCGCCGACTGCAGAAGTGGCGCACGACACAAAACTTGCAGGAGCGAGGCTCGCCCGCGAAGAGGCCATGAGCTACAGCTCAATACTCATGCCATCAAAAGCCACCTCAATCCCCCGCCGCGTCAGCAACGCGCGCTCAGCCGAGTCTTCATCGAGGATCGGATTGGTGTTGTTAATGTGGATCAGCACTTTGCGTTGACGGGTAAACCCTTCCAGCACTTCAAGCATCCCGCCAGCACCGCTTTGCGGTAGATGCCCCATTTCACTGCCCAGGCTCTGGCCGACTTCACACACGCGCATCTCGTCGTCGCGCCACAGGGTGCCGTCCAGCAGCAGACAATCGGCGCGCTGCATCCAGCTCAGCACTTCGTCGTCGATTTGCCCAAGGCCCGGGGCGTAGAACACGCTGGCGCCGCTGCGCCGGTCTTCGATAAACAAACCGATGGTGTCGCCCGGTTGCGGATGGCCGCGATTGGGCGAGTACGGCGGCGCGTTGCTCACCAGCGGAATCGCGCGAAATTGCAGGTGTTCGCAGGCTTTGATGCGGAATGGTTCACGGTCCAGCCCGACCGGTTGCCAGTGCAACCCGCCGTTCCAGTGCTCAAGCATGGTGAATAAGGGAAAACCACTGCTCAGGTCTTGATGCACGCGTTCCGTGCACCAGACCGAATGCGGGCAGCCTTCGCGCAGGCTCAACAGACCGGTGCAATGGTCGATCTGGCTGTCCAGCAGGACGACTGCGGCGATCGCCGTATCGCGCAAGCGACGGGCCGGTTGTAGTTCCGGGAAACCTTCAAGCTGCGCGCGAATGTCCGGTGACGCATTGCACAGCACCCACTCCACACCGTTGTCGCTCAGGGCAATCGACGACTGCGTGCGCCGTTGCGCCCGCAGGCTGCCATTGCGCATACCGGCGCATTGGCGGCAGTTGCAGTTCCATTGCGGAAAACCGCCACCAGCGGCGGAACCGAGAACGCGGATGTGCATGGGAGGCTCCAGAAGGCAGGCCCGGCCAACGCGACGGCTGGCCGGGTGGACAATCAACGGTTGGCGAAATACATCGTCACTTCAAAACCAATGCGCAGATCGGTAAACGCGGGTTTATTCCACATGGGTCAATCCTCTTCTTGTGCCGGGACATTCCGGTAAAGCCATTAATGCACGGGGCGCTAGACGACCGAATGCTACTTTCGAACGAGGTGGCGGCGTGCGTTGGTAGGGGGTCGTCAAGCACTCAAAAACCAATGTGGGAGCGAGCCTGCTCGCGAAGAGGCCAGCACATTCAACATGGATGTTGACTGTCAGGCCGCCTTCGCGAGCAGGCTCGCTCCCACAGGGGATTACGGTGTGCCTAGGGGATCAGAAGAAGCCCATCGGGTTGATGTCGTAGCTCACCAGCAGGTTTTTGGTCTGCTGATAATGGTCGAGCATCATCTTGTGGTTTTCACGGCCGACACCGGACTTCTTGTAGCCACCGAACGCCGCATGCGCCGGGTACAGGTGGTAGCAGTTGGTCCAGACCCGCCCGGCCTTGATCGCCCGGCCCATGCGATAGGCGCGGTTGATGTCGCGGGTCCACAGGCCGGCGCCGAGACCGAACTCGCTGTCGTTGGCAATCGCCAGAGCTTCGGCTTCGTCCTTGAAGGTGGTGATACCCACCACCGGGCCAAAGATTTCTTCCTGGAACACGCGCATTTTGTTGTGGCCCTTGAGCAGGGTCGGCTGGATGTAATAGCCGCTGGACAAGTCGCCCTCCAGACGCTCGGCCGCGCCGCCGGTGAGCAGTTCGGCACCCTCCTCCTGGGCAATTTTCAGGTACGAGAGGATCTTGTCGTACTGCTGCTCGGACGCCTGGGCGCCGACCATGGTTTCGGTGTCCAGCGGGTTGCCGCGCTTGATCTTGACGATCTTCGTCATCACCACTTTCATGAAGTCGTCGTAGATCGACTCCTGCACCAGGGCCCGGGACGGACAGGTGCAGACCTCACCCTGGTTGAAGAACGCCAGCACCAGGCCTTCAGCGGCCTTCTCGATGAACTGCGGCTCGGCTTGCATGATGTCTTCGAAGAAGATGTTCGGCGACTTGCCGCCCAGCTCGACGGTGCTTGGAATGATGTTCTCGGCCGCGCATTTCATGATGTGCGCGCCAATCGGCGTGGAACCGGTGAAGGCAATCTTGGCGATGCGCTTGCTGGTGGCCAGCGCCTCACCCGCTTCACGGCCGAAGCCCTGGACGATGTTCAAAACGCCGGGGGGCAGCAAGTCGGCGATCAGCTCGGCGAAGACCATGATCGACAGCGGCGTCTGTTCGGCGGGTTTGAGCACCACGCAGTTGCCGGCAGCCAGGGCCGGGGCGAGTTTCCAGGCGGCCATCAGCAGCGGGAAGTTCCACGGAATGATCTGCCCGACCACGCCCAGCGGCTCGTGGAAGTGATAGGCGGTGGTCAGCTCATTGATCTCGGCGGCGCCGCCCTCTTGGGCGCGGATGCAGCCGGCAAAATAACGGAAATGGTCGGCGGCCAGCGGTACGTCGGCGTTCAGGGTCTCGCGCACGGCCTTGCCGTTGTCCCAGGTTTCGGTGACAGCGAGGATTTCCAGGTTCTGTTCGATACGGTCGGCAATTTTCAGCAGCACCAACGAGCGATCCTGGGCCGAGGTCTTGCCCCAGGCATCCGCCGCCGCATGGGCAGCGTCGAGGGCTTTTTCGATGTCGGCGGCGTTGGAACGCGGGAATTCGGCGATGACTTCACCGGTGACCGGCGAGGTGTTGGTGAAGTACTCGCCATTGACCGGGGCAACGAACTCGCCGCCGATGAAATTGCCGTAGCGCGCTTTGAAGGAAACGACGGCGCCGGGTGTTCCGGGTTGTGCGTAGATCATGGTGGGCCTCTGTCTGGGTCGATGCCTGTCGGGCAAACAGGCGATGAACCGATAGTAGAGAGCCCCGCGTGCCAGACGAATGCGCCGTTGGCAGGGGGACTCTCGTTATTTGGTCGTAGAAAACGCTTCGGTTCTTGATCGTTCCTACGCTCCGCGTGGGAATGCCTCAACGGACGCTCCGCGTTCGGCTCTTGGGACGCAGAGCGTCCCGGACTGCATTCCCACGCAGAGCGTGAGAACGATCAATGCGGTGGATTCAGGGTTAGTGTTTGGCGACGAGGTCTTTGGGCAGCTTGAAGGTCCAGAGCATCCCGCCCTGGTTGAAGTCCTTGATGCGCTTGGCTACTTCGCCGCCCCACAACGGCACGGCGCCACCCCAGCCGGACAGCACCGAAACGTATTGTTCGCCGTCCATTTCCCAGGTCACAGGCGAGCCGAGGACGCCGGAGCCGGTCTGGAATTCCCAGACTTTCTCGCCGGTCTTGGCGTTGAACGCCTGGAGGAAACCTTCCGGCGTACCGGTGAACACCAGGTTGCCCTTGGTGGTCAGCACCCCGCCCCACAGCGGCGCGAAGTTCTTGTGGCGCCAGACTTCCTTGCCGGTCTTCGGATCGATGGCACGCAGCACACCGATGTAGTCTTCGTTCAACGGCTTGATGGTGAAGCCTGCACCGAGGAACGCCGCGCCTTTCTTGTAGGCGATGCCTTCGTTCCAGATGTCCATGCCCCACTCGTTGGACGGCACGTAGAACAGTCCGGTGTCCTTGTTGTAGGCCATCGGCATCCAGTTTTTCGCGCCGAGGAACGCCGGGGCGACGAACACCGAACTGCCTTTGGCTTCGGTGCCCGGTGCGCCAGGGCGGCTGGCTTCGTTGTAGATCGGCCGGCCCTCTTTATCCAGGCCAGTGGCCCACGTGATCTTGTCCACGAACGGGAAGCCGCGAATGAATTTGCCGTTGGTGCGGTCCAGCACGTAGAAGAAACCGTTACGGTCAGCGGTGGCGGCGGCTTTGATTTCTTTGCCGCCTTCGGTGTAGTTGAACGACACCAGCTCGTTCACGCCGTCATAGTCCCAACCGTCGTGCGGCGTGCTCTGGAAGTGCCATTTGATGGTGCCGTCGTCCGGGTTGAGCGCCAGGCGCGACGACGAGTAGAGGTTGTCGCCAGGACGCAGGTGCGAGTTCCATGGCGCCGGGTTGCCGGTGCCGAACAGCAGCAGATTGGTTTCCGGGTCGTAGTAACCGCCGAGCCAAGGCGCCGCGCCGCCGGTTTTCCAGAGATCGCCGGGCCAGGTCTTGCCGGCTTCACCGCCGGAGATACCGTTCTCTACCGCTTTGCCGTCCTTGTAGGTGTAACCCATGTGGCCTTCGACGGTAGGTCGGGTCCACAGCAGATCGCCGTTTTTCGGGTCGTAGGCTTCGATCTTGCCGACCACGCCGAATTCGCCACCGGCCACGCCCGTGATCAGTTTGCCGTTGATCACCAACGGCGCGGCGCTGATCGAATAACCTTCCTTGTGGTCGGCAACTTTCTTGCTCCAGACCACTTTGCCGGTGTCCTTGTTCAGGGCCACAAGCTTGGCGTCGAGGGTGCCGAAGAACACCAGGTCGCCGTACAGCGCGACGCCGCGGTTGATCACGTCACAGCAAGGACGGATGTCATCGGGCAGGCGCGCATCGTATTGCCAGAGTTTCTTGCCGGTGCGTGCATCCACGGCAAACACTCGCGAGTAGGACCCGGTCATGTACATCACGCCGTCCTTGATCATCGGCTGTGCTTGCTGACCGCGCTGTTTTTCCCCGCCAAAGGAGAACGCCCAGACCGGGCGCAAGTCCTTCACGTTACTGACGTTGAGGGTGTCCAGCGGGCTGTAGCGCTGACCCTGGACGCCCAGACCGTTGGTGACGATCTGCTCCGGGTTCTTGGGGTCCTGGAGAATGTCCTGGTCGGTGACGCCGGCCAATGCCTGGCCGGACAACAGCATGGCACTGAGCAACAGGCTCAAGACGAAGGGTTGGCGACGTGCGGGTTGGGTCATGACGGCTGCCTCTGCGGTTTTTGTTATACCCGGGAAATTTTCCCGGTCTGGTGCAGATTCTTGGGCGCCGCCGCCCTCGCAACAATTGCCCGCAGTGTGGAGATTGCTAGTTCCTTAGTAGCGGGTCGGAGCAGATGAACACCGGTAATGTAAGTCGCACCGGCCCCTGTGGGAGCGAGCCTGCTCGCGAAGGCGCCGTGTCAGGCAACATTATTGTCAATCGGCACACTGCTTTCGCGAGCAGGCTCGCTCCCACAAAAAAGTGTGTGGGTCATTTGTTTGCGGTGGAATCGACTCGGGTCATCTGCGCGCGCTCATAGCGCGGATACAGATGGCTGACGCTGCGAATCAGCTCATAGCGACTCAGGCTGATGCCAGCAAACCGCTCGGGAATGGGGCTGCGGATCATCTCGCTCATGTCACTGCCATTGGCGGCGCCGTCGCGCATGAGCTGATCGAGCCAGGTGAGGTAGTCGCGCATTTGCTCGAACGGTTTTGTGTCCGTGGCCACCGGTCCATGGCCGGGCACGATCAGCGTCCACGGCAGGCCTTGTAGCGTGGCGATGTCCGCCAGCCACACCGACAGCCCCGGACTGTTGGGCGTGGTCAGCGCCCTTTGATAAAACACCAGGTCCCCGGCAAACAGCACGCCGGTTCTCTGGTCGAGAATAGCCAGATCCGCACCGGTGTGCCCACCCAGGCTCAGTAGGCGCAGATCGTGATTCCCAAAATTCAATACGCCAGGCTCCAGCGTCCGGGTCGGCAGCAGCACTTCGGTGCCGCGCATCCAGTCCCCACCAGTCGATACATATTTTCGGCCATGGCGTCACCCTGCCGATGCAACAGCTCGGTGGTGCCGGCCAACGCACCGATTGGCACGTCGCTGAAGGCCTGGTTGCCCAGCACATGGTCCGGGTGGTGATGGGTCAGCAACACCTCAATCACCGGTTTATCAGTGGTCGCGGCGATGGCTTTGCGCATCGCTTCGCCGTAGCGCCTGGACGGCCCGGTGTCGATCACCACCACCCCGCGGTCAGTGACGATGAACGCGGTATTGACGATGTTGCCGCCGTTAGCCTTGGCGAAATTGTCGGTGCTGCCTTCGAGCAGCCAGGTGTCTTCGGCGATTTGCCGGGGCTTGAGCACATAGTCGAGGTCCGCCAGGGCCGGCAGGCTCAGGCTCATGAACAACAGCAGCATCCAGCGCATCACGCGCTCCTTGGGGTCAGGGTATGGCCGCATCGAATTGATTGCCGCTGTTGTCGCGCAGCACCAGGCGCGTCTGCCCTGCCCCTTCGATGTCGAAGGCCAGGTTGGGGTTCTCGCTGACGGCGGGAAACAGCTCCAGTCGGGCCAGCAGCTGATCGTTTCCGTCGCGCAATTCAGCATGGTTGATAAAGAATTCAGGGATGCCGCTGACCATGCCGTTGTCCATCGGATGCGCCACTTGCAAGCGCACCCGGCTGAACTCACCGCGTGGATAACGACCGCCCAGTACTTCGCCGATGTGCTCTTCCCAGCCAGGCTCGGTGCGCACGACGCTGGGCGCAGTGCAACCACCGCCCGCCGCATCGATCAGTGTCGAGCCGACATGCCAGAGGCCGTCACGGGTCAGCACCGCCGCGCGCAACGGCGTGGCTTGTTCGATACGGATGCGGATCGACAGCCACGGCAATACGCGATCCAGCGGTTGGAAATCGACTATTTTCGGCAACGGATTGAGTTCCGCCCAAGCGAGGATTTTCACCACCTCGCCTTTGAACGCCCGGGCGTCGATTTCCAATGGCACTTGCCGGGCATCTTCGGCGAACGGCGGCGCCAGCAGCTTGACCCGGTCATCGAATACGAACGGTGCATTGCCGAGCATCTGCTTGTGGTAGAAGGCCCACATCACCGAGGGCACCGGGTCTTTGCCCGGCTCGATACCGGCAGCGTGCGCCGCCAGGGGCAACCAGCAGAGCAACAGGCAACTCGCTCGCCAGTTCACGGTTGGTACATCTCGGGCACGTCATAGCGCAGGCCGTAATGACCGTAAATGGTGTTGACCGCCCCTTCACGGATCAAGCCCTCCAGCGCCTCTTCCACGGCATAGGCCAGTTGCCGGTTGCTTTCATGCACCGCCATGCCGATCTCCCAGAGTTGCTTGCCCATGTTCGGGTAAGCGTTTTGCGCCAGCGCCACTTGTGGATCGTTGGCTTGGTGAACTTGCCAGTCGATCTCGCCACGCATGGCCATCACCGCATCGATTTCACCGGCCTTCATCGCGGCGAAGGCTTGCGGTACACCGGGATAGTGGTGGGTTTTGCCCGCGAGCATGCCGTTAAACACCGAGGTCAGGTAGAACGACGGCACGCTGTCGACTTCGACGCCAATCGGATGGTGTTCGAACACGGCGACGCTGCCTACCTTGTCGAGACGGCGGCGATCATAGGCGACCTGCCATTGTTCGTTCTGGTACGGCCCGAACATCACCACATGGCCGTTTTCCAGCTCACCCAGTTCGTTGCGTTTTTGCGCGTAATCGCGGTCATACGGCACGCGCATCATCAGGTCGGCCAGTTGCAGATCATGCAACTGGCTGGCCCGCCAGATGTAGTCGCGCAGGTCGTCATCGAGCTTCTCGCCGGCGGGCGCCCAGATCAGCGTCAGGCGCACGCCCAGCGCTTTGGCCAAGGCTCCGGCGAGCTCGACATCAACCCCGCGAGGCTGGCCGGCGTCTTCAAAACTGTAGGGGGCGAAGTCCTTGTAGACCGCCACTTTCAACTCCCCGGCAGCGATCATTTCGTCATAGGTACGGACCTGCGCCTGCACGACCTGGCAGCACAGCAACACAGCGCTGATCAACACAGCGAGCAGGCGCATGGGTTACTCCTCGACGCGAACAGTGTCCAGGTAGGTGCGCACCGCCCACAGAGCTTCCTGGCTCAGGTAATCGGCCATTTTCGGCATGTAGACCCGGCCATCCCGCACAGCGCCGTGACGCACGCGTTCGACGAACCATTCATCACCCGCTTCACCGACGTCGAGCATGCGCAAATCGGGGGCGATGCCGCCAGACTTGGCTTCCAGGCCATGACAGGCGGCGCAATTCTGGTTATAGGCCGATGAGCCGATTTCCACGGCTTTCTCATGTTCCGGGGAGGCGCGATACGGATTCACCGCCGCCCAACCGTCGGCATCCACCTGCACGCCGGCGTCTTTGATCGGGGTCAGGCCTGGGGTGGCGATCGCCTGCGGTACCACGTTGCCGTGGGCCCAGACGGAGCCTGCACTGATAAAGCCGGCCAGCAGTCCGGCAACGAGCAAGGCGTTGCGTTTTGTTGTCATTGTTATGCCCTCAAGATTGCACGCAAAACCTCTTTGAAGAGGCTATGGCACCCATATTGGTACCGGCCTCGCGCAATCCCCATGCTGCTTTGGTGGTCGCCTTCTAGTCCCTTGGTAGTAGGGCTTGTGACGCACACCCAAATCAGGTGCCGTTCGGGAAGTCTTCCCGGCCACAGCGGGACTTTTTCCGTATCCGGCAACCGGCCGGGCGCACCACCCTGTGCAGGCCAAAACCTCCACTGGGAACCGCAACCATGACAATAAGATCGCTACCCGCCCTTTCCCCTCTGTCTATCGCCGTGCAGGCTTTTCTGCTGGTGGGCAGCCTGTCCCTGAGTGCTGCAAGTCACGCCGCAACCGCTCCGGCCACGCCCACCCGCAACGTGACGTGGGAAGACATTGCCAACGATCACCTGACCACCAAGGACGTGCTGCAATACGGCATGGGCACCAACGCTCAACGCTGGAGCCCGTTGGCTCAGGTCAACGACAAGAACGTGTTCAAGCTGACGCCGGCCTGGTCCTATTCGTTCGGCGATGAGAAGCAGCGCGGCCAGGAATCCCAGGCCATCGTCAGTGACGGTGTGGTCTACGTCACCGGCTCCTACTCGCGGGTATTCGCCCTGGATGCCAAGACCGGCAAGCGCCTGTGGACCTACAACCATCGCCTGCCGGACAACATTCGTCCGTGCTGCGATGTGGTCAATCGCGGGGCGGCGATCTTTGGCGACAAGATCTACTTCGGCACCCTCGATGCGCGCCTGGTCGCCCTGGACAAGAACACCGGCAAGGTGGTGTGGAACAAGAAGTTCGGCGATCACGCCGCTGGCTACACCATGACCGGCGCCCCGGTGCTGATCAAAGACAAGACTACCGGCAAGGTGCTGCTGATTCACGGCAGCTCCGGCGATGAGTTCGGCGTGGTCGGCCAGTTGTTTGCGCGCGACCCCGATACGGGTGAAGAGGTCTGGATGCGGCCCTTCGTCGAAGGCCACATGGGCCGGCTGAACGGCAAGGACAGCACCACCACCGGCGACGTCAAGGCACCGTCCTGGCCGGATGACCCGACCACCGAAACCGGCAAGGTCGAAGCCTGGAGCCACGGCGGCGGTGCCCCTTGGCAGAGCGCCAGTTTCGATCCGGACACCAACACCATCATCGTCGGCGCCGGCAACCCCGGCCCGTGGAATACCTGGGCGCGCACCGCCAAGGATGGCAACCCCCACGACTATGACAGCCTCTACACTTCTGGCCAGGTCGGCGTCGACCCGAGCACCGGCGAGGTGAAATGGTTCTACCAGCACACGCCAAACGATGCCTGGGATTTCTCCGGCAACAACGAACTGGTGCTGTTCGATTACAAGGACAAGGACGGCAAAACGATCAAGGCCACCGGCCACGCGGACCGCAACGGTTTCTTCTACGTGGTCGATCGCAACAACGGCAAATTGCAGAACGCATTTCCCTTCGTCGACAACATCACCTGGGCCAGCCACATCGACCTCAAGACCGGCAAACCGGTGGAAAATCCAGGCCAGCGTCCGGCCAAACCGTTGCCGGGCGAGACCAAGGGCAAGTCAGTGGAAGTGTCGCCGCCGTTCCTCGGCGGCAAGAACTGGAACCCGATGGCGTACAGCCAGGACACTGGGCTGTTCTACATTCCGGGCAACCAGTGGAAAGAGGAATACTGGACCGAAGAGGTCAACTACAAGAAGGGCTCGGCCTATCTGGGCATGGGTTTCCGCATCAAGCGCATGTACGACGATCACGTCGGCTCGCTGCGCGCCATGAACCCCACCACCGGCAAAGTGATTTGGGAACACAAGGAAGCGCTGCCGCTGTGGGCCGGCGTATTGGCCACCAAAGGCAACCTGGTGTTTACCGGCACCGGCGACGGTTTCCTCAAGGCCTTCGACGCGAAAACCGGCGCTGAGCTGTGGAAGTTCCAGACCGGCAGCGGCATCGTCTCGCCGCCGATTACCTGGGAACAGGACGGCGAGCAATACGTCGGCGTGACCGTCGGTTACGGCGGTGCGGTGCCGTTGTGGGGCGGTGACATGGCCGAGCTGACCAAGCCGGTGGCTCAGGGCGGATCGTTCTGGGTGTTCAAGATTCCGAGTTGGGACAACAAGACTGCGCAGAAGTAATCCGCTGCCCCCTGTGCTCACAGGGGGTTTTCTGGTGCTAAACAAGCTTTTCTGTGGCGAGGGAGCTTGCTCCCGCTGGGCTGCGAAGCGGCCCCCTCATTTTTCAGCAACACCGAGTTGCCTGGATTTACGATTGCTGCGCAGCCGGGCGGGAGCAAGCTCCCTCGCCACAGGAACCCACATAACCGTTGTTTTTTGTGTATCCAGCTGCCCTCCACCTTTCGAGGACCTGTCATGAAGTACCTGCCCCTACTGCTATTGCTTGCCGCCCTTCCGGTTTTCGCCGACAACGGCGACGACTCCCCACTCATCATCAACGGCTGCACCATCGCCGATCACAGCCAATGCCCCGGCGCCAATCTCAAAGGCGCAAACCTGAGCAATCAGGACCTGCGCAACATGAACCTCAGCGGCGCCGACCTGCGCGATGCCGACCTGCGGCACGCCCGACTCGACCTCGCCAACCTGGAAAAAGCGCAACTGCAAGGCGCCAACCTGACCCGCGCCAGCCTGCAACAAAGCAACCTGCGGCTGGCGGATTTCACCGGTTCAACGTTGATGGCGATCCAGGGCTGGGGATGTTTGCCCAAGGCGCGCAATTCCAGGACGCCAACCTCAGCGGCGCCTACCTGCAATTCGCCCGCCTCTCCGGCGCGAGAATGCACAACACCAATCTGCGGGCCGCGGACCTGGAAATGACTTGGTTGAGCAAGGCTGACCTCAAAGGTGCCAACCTCAGTGACGCCAACCTGCAAGAAGCCAAATTAAGTGAAAGCAATCTGGAACAGGCCAACCTCAGCGGGTCGCGGCAGCATTATGCGAATTTTCAGGATGCGAACATGGAGGGCTGCAGCGGTTGCCCGACGACCTGGAACAAATGAACTGTATGCACACAAAACCATTGTGGGAGTGAGCCTGCTCGCGATAGCGGTGTAACAGTCAACTGAGAGGTTGAATGTGCCGACGTATTCGCGAGCAGGCTCGCTCCCACAGTGGATATGGGTTGCCGGCACTGTCGAGTCAGCCCGCCTTGCGCACCACCCCCATATCAATCCCCAAATGCACCAGTTCGGCATGGGACGTGACCTGCAATTTGCTCTTGAGCAAGGTCAGGTGGTTGGAGACGGTTTTGCTGCTGATGCTCAACTGTTCGGCAATCAAGCGGGCCGGGGTGCCTTTGGCGAGCATCACGAAAATCTCCAGCTCGCGCTGGGTCATGCTCTGCAATCGCGGGTCGCTGGCGTCCTGTTGCGGGTGGCACGCCAGTTGGGTGGCCAGGGGCTGTTCGATGTAGGCATGGCCGGCGAGGATCCGCTGCACCGCCTCGATCAGCACTTGCGGCGCCGAGCTCTTGGTCAAGTAACCCGAGGCACCCGCCTCCAGCGCCTGGCGCACCAAGGGCAGTTCATCGTGCATGCTGAAAAACAGCACCCGCAGTTGCGGCAGCCGTTGACGCAAACGTCGGGTGGTTTCCAGCCCGCTGATCCCCGGCAAACCGAAATCCATGATAACCAGGTTCGGCACGGCTTCCTGAACCCGGATCAGCGCGTCTTCGCCGGTGGCAGCTTCACGCACTTCCATTGCCGGCAACAACGCCCGCAACAAACTCGCGTAGCCCTGTCGGACCACCGCATGGTCATCGACCAGCAGAATATTCATGACACCTCCAAAGGCATGCTCAAGGCCAGCGCCCATCCGGCGCCGGGGTGGCTGATGACCCGCAATTCGCCGCCGACGCTGCGGGCGCGTTCGTACATCGAATACAAACCGACGCCGGGTCGCTGCGGTTGTGTGGCGCCGCGCCCGTTATCGCGAATCAACAGGTGCAGATGCGCGCCTCGATGTTGCAGGCGAACCCGCACCCGGGTGGCCTGCGCATGCCGGGCGACGTTGGTCAGCGCTTCCTGCAACAGGCGATAGAGCTGGGTTTTGTCCGGCGCGGACAAGGGCGGCAACTGCGCGCCGATCCGCAGCTGGCAGTCAATGCCGTGCCGCCCCTGCCATTGCTCCACCAGCAGGCCAAAGGCTTCTGCCAACGGCAGGTGTTGCAGTACCACCGGATAGAGGTCATGCACCAGTGCCCGAAATCCCTGTTGCAGGTGTTCGCAGTTGTGTTCCAGCTCACGCACCGTGCGTTCCATCACCACGGGTTGATCCGTCACCAGCCGCAACAGACAGGCCTGGGCGCGAATCCCTGCCAGGTACTGGCCGAGATCATCGTGCAGGGTCTGCGCCAGATGAGTGCGCTCCTGTTCCTGCACCGCCAATAACGTCTGTGTCAGATGGGCATTATCGGCGCGCGACTGCTCCAGCGCAGTGGTCATGCGATTGAAATGCGCTGCCAGCTGCCGTGCCTCCGGCATACCTTCCGCGCGCAATCGCACCTTGAGCTGGCCGCCCGAGACCTGCTGCAACGCGCGCAACAATTCATCGAGCAAGCCCATGCCACGGCGCACGGCCCAGCGGATGGTGAGCAGGCTCAAGATCAAGGCGAGGCCGCACAGGCCCAGCAATTGCTGCAGCGAATCCCAGACTTCGTCGATCTCATCCCTAGGATCGACCGCGATCTGCACGCGCCGGCCATCGTGCAAATCCAGGACTCGCGCACTGTGCCGGGCTTCGGCGAACAACAGCCGCCCGAGCCACGCATCGAGTCCGGCCTGAACCGGCAGCCGTGCCGCTTCGCCGGGCTCCAGCCAGCGCACCCGCACATGCCGCAGGCTGCCCGTCAGTCGGGGCTGGAGGCTGGCGGGATCACGCTCGGCGGTTTCGCTCAGGTACTCGACCACCGCCTCGGCGGATTGCAGCTCGCGCTCCACGTCCGCCAACGCCTGATGCACCAGCAACCCCATGCACGCCAGGGTGACCAGGACGAAAAACCCGCAGACCCAAAGGTTGATCCGCCACAGGGCCGACACGGTTAGCGCCCCGGTGTCGCGGGCAAGACCAGCAATGACACCGGGCGGGGGCTGTGGAGCTTGTCGACGCCGATCAGGGTCAGGATCAACAACAACGGCAGGAGCAGCGCTTTGAGAATACGCATGGTCAATCTCCTCCAGTGTGATGGCCGTGATGACCCATGCTAAAACCGCGCCGCTCCGGGCGAGCTACTACCTTGGTACTGCCTGACTGGTACTTTCTGCATATTTCAATCTGCCTCGCAGGCTTCCTATGCTGGCGCTACCTGTAATGGAGTGCCTTTATGCGCCAGCTTGCCCCTTACGCCCTGATCTACCTGCTGGCGATTGCCTGCGCCGCCGGGCTGGCGACGCAGAGCCAGGCGGCGGATGCGCCGCTGCAGGTGCGGATCGGCTACCTGGGCTACCGGCCTGACCCCGGTCCGCTGCTGTCCAACGTGATTCCCGAACCGGTCGATGCCGGGCTTCGCGGCGCCGAACTGGCGATCACCGACAGCAACAGCACCGGGCGTTTTCTCAACCAGAGTTACAGCCTCGTCACGGCCAATGCCGACAGCCCGGATGCCCTGATTGAAGCAGCCAAGGCCCAACATGCACAGGGTCTGCGCCTGTTTGTGGTGAATGCGCCGGTGGAGAGTCTGCGCCGGCTCAGCGCCGTGCTGCCCGACAGCTTGCTGTTCAACGCCGGCAGCCCGGATGACAGCCTGCGCACCACCGACTGCCTGCCAAACGTGCTGCACAGCCTGCCGAGCCGGGCGATGCTCGCCGATGCCCTGGCGCAGTTTCTGGTGCTACGCAAATGGCAACGGGCGCTGCTGATCGTCGGCCCGACCCCGGACGATCAGGCCTACGCAGCCGCCCTGCGCCGCGCCGCCAAACGATTCGGCCTGACACTGGTGGCGGAAAAAGCCTGGAGCTTCGACAACGATAAGCGTCGCAGCGCCCAGGCCGACATGCCGCTGTTCACCCAGACCGCCGAATACGATGTGGTGCTGGTGGCGGACGAACGTGGCGATTTCGGTGAATACGTGCCCTACCAGACCTGGTACCCACGGCCGGTCGCCGGCACGCAGGGCCTGACCCCCGTGGGCTGGCACAAAACCGTGGAAACCTACGGCGCCGCCCAACTGCAGAAACGCTTCGAAGCCCTGGCCGGGCGCTGGATGAATGACCGCGACTTCGCCGCCTGGATCGCCGTGCGCAGCATCGCCAGTGCGGTGAGCAAACTGCGACAGGTCGATCCCGTGGCGATCCGCACCCTGGAAATCAGCGATCAATTGCCGCTGGACGGTTTCAAGGGGCGCAAGCTCAGTTATCGCCCGTGGAACGGTCAGTTGCGCCAACCGATTCCCATCGTCCAGCCCCGAGCGCTGGTCAGCACGTCGCCGCAAGACGGCTTCCTGCACCCTTTCAACGAAATGGACAGCCTTGGCTACGACAAGCCCGAGGTCAGCTGCCGCTTTCCCTGAGCCAGCTTCCCACAAGAACTACAACAAAAAGGAATCCGCCATGCGTCGCACTCTGCTCTCTTGCGCCCTGCTGCTCGCCGCCGGGCACGCCGCTGCCAGCACCGCCTGGGTCTCCAACGAAAAGGACAACACCCTGAGCCTGATCGACCTGCAGACGTTGCAAGTCACCGACACCCTGCCCGTCGGCCAACGGCCGCGCGGTTTGCTGCTGTCCCACGACAACAAGCTGCTGTACATCTGCGCCAGCGACTCGGACCGGGTCCAGGTGATGGACGTCGCCACCCGCAAGATCATCAAGGAGTTGCCGTCGGGCAAAGACCCCGAGCAGTTCGCCCTGCATCCCAACAATCGCTGGCTCTACGTTTCGAACGAAGACGATGCGCTGGTGACGGTGATCGATACCGAAACCTCAAAGGTGCTAAGCCAGATCAGCGTTGGCGTCGAACCCGAAGGCATGGCCGTCGGCCCCGACGGCAAGTGGGCGGTGAACACCAGCGAAACCACCAACATGCTGCACTGGATCGACACCAGCACCCAGACCCTGGCCGACAGCACCCTGGTCGATCAGCGGCCGCGTTTCGTCGAGTTTTCACCTGAAGGCTCGCAACTCTGGGCCTCGGCGGAAATCGGCGGCACGGTGACCATTCTCGACGTCGCCACCCGCAAGGTCCTCAAGACCCTGACTTTCCAGATCAAGGGCGTGCATCCGGACAAGGTCCAGCCGGTGGGCATCAAGCTCAGCGCCGACGGCAAGTACGGTTTCGTCGCCCTCGGCCCGGCCAATCATGTGGCGGTGATTGACGCCAAGACCTTCGAGATTCTTGATTATCTGTTGGTCGGTCGTCGGGTCTGGCAGATGTCGTTCACCCCCGATCAAAAACAGTTGCTGGCCACCAACGGCGTCAGCGGCGATGTGTCGGTGATTGATGTCGACAGCCTCAAAGTGACCAAATCGGTGAAAGTCGGGCGCTATCCGTGGGGCGTGGTGGTGACGCCATGAACGCACTGGAAGTCAGCGAACTGAGCTTCGCCTATGGCGCGCGGGAGGCGTTGCGGCAGGTGAATTTCAGCCTGGCGCCCGGGCGTTTCGCGGCGTTGCTGGGGCCGAACGGCGCGGGCAAATCGACGCTGATTGCCCTGCTCACCCGGCTCTATGATTTGCAGCGCGGGGACATCAGGGTCGGCGGCTGCTCCTTGCGCAACGCGGCGCGTCCGGCGCTCAAGCAATTGGGCGTGGTGTTCCAGCAAAGCACGCTGGACCTGGACCTCAGTGTCGAGCAGAACCTGCGTTATCACGCCGCGCTGCATGGCATGTCCCGGCGCCAGACCGGCCTGCGGGTCGACGCCGAACTGGCGCGGCAGGCGCTGACCGAACGCCGTCGCGAGCGGGTGCGTGAACTCAATGGCGGTCACCGGCGCCGGGTGGAAATCGCCCGCGCCTTGCTGCATGAGCCACGGCTGTTGCTGCTCGACGAGGCCAGTGTCGGCCTCGATCCGGCCAGCCGGCTGGCGCTCAATCAACACATTCGCGACCTGTGTCGCGAGCAGCACATCAGCGTGCTCTGGACCACCCACTTGCTGGATGAAGTGCAGCCGAGCGATGACTTGCTGATTCTTCATCAGGGCCGTCTGGTGGCCAGCGGGCGGGCTGATGCCTTGAGCCAGGCGCATGGCGGCGACCTCGGTTCGGCCTTCACTCGCCTCACGACATCAGGAGCCGCCCGATGAATGCGTATTGGCAATGCTTCAGCGGCATCGTGCTGCGGGAATGGCTGCGCTTTGTGTTGCAGCGCACGCGGTTTCTCAGCGCGCTGGTGCGGCCATTGCTGTGGCTGCTGGTGTTCGCCGCCGGTTTTCGCGCGGCCCTCGGGATCGCGATCATTGAGCCCTACGACACCTACATTCCGTATGAGGTCTACATCATCCCGGGGCTGGCCTGCATGATCCTGCTGTTCAACGGCATGCAAGGTTCGCTGTCGATGGTTTACGACCGGGAGATGGGCAGCATGCGCGTGCTGCTGACCAGCCCCTTGCCCCGGACCTTCCTGCTGTGCAGCAAACTGTTGGCCACTTCGCTGATTTCGCTGCTGCAGGTGTATGCCTTTCTGGCGATTGCCTGGGTATACGGCGTACAGCCACCGGCCATGGGGCTGTTGATCGCCTTGCCGGCGTTGTTGCTGGTGGCGTTGATGCTCAGTGCGCTGGGCCTGCTGCTGTCCAATGCGATCCGGCAACTGGAGAACTTCGCCGGGGTGATGAATTTCGTGATCTTCCCGCTGTTTTTCCTGTCGTCGGCGTTGTATCCGCTGTGGAAGATGCGCGAATCCAGCGAGTGGCTGTACTGGCTGTGCGCGCTGAACCCGTTTACCCACGCTGTGGAACTGGTGCGGTTTGCCCTGTATGAGCGTTTCAATCCGCTGGCGCTGGCGGTGTGCATGGGGCTGACGCTGCTGTTCGCCCTGCTCGCTGTCCTCACTTTCAACCCGCAACACGCCGCGCTGCGCAAAACCAGCTGACACCATCAATCCCCCTGTGGGAGCAGACTCGCTCCCACAGGGGATCTGCGTCCTACAGATATTGCGAACAAATGAAAACCCCCTGTGGGAGCGAGCCTGCTCGCGATAGCGGAGTGTCAGTCAATAGAGATATTGAATGTTAAGCCGCCATCGCGAGCAGGCTCACTCCCACAGGGGATTTGTGGTGCACTGGCCAGGGAAATTACTACTTTAGTACTGGTTTTCCTGTCTATCGTCGCATTCCCAACGCCCCGAGACTGGCATGTAATGGGTTCATAACTATAAGGATTGAACCCCCATGCCGCGTGCCCAACGTCGTCTGTTGCGCCCTTCCCTTGCTGCGCTGTCGCTGAGCCTGCTGCTGGGCGCCGCGCACGCCGATACACCGCTGTTCTCCGCCGACGGCTATCGCATCAACCTCTATCGCAGCCCGACCCCGAATCAGCTTCAAGGCGCGGCCATCGTCGACACCGCCGCCCTGCAAACCCTGCTCACCCAGACACCGCGTCCGGTGCTGATCGACGTTTATCGCCGCCAATGGCTGCAAGGACGATTCATCGAAGACCAGCCCCACGAGAACCTGCCCGGCAGCCATTGGCTGGCCAATACCGGCGACGGCGACCTGACAGCTGACTGGCAGGGCTATTTTGCGCGTAACCTGAACGCATTGACCGCAGGAGACTTGGCGCAACCGCTGGTCTTCTACTGCCGCTCCGACTGCTGGCTGAGCTGGAATGCGGTAAAACGCGCCGCGGCCATGGGCTATAAGACACTGTATTGGTACCGCGACGGCCTGGACGCCTGGCAAGCCGCCAACCTGCCCGTTGAACCGGCCCGGCCCGAGCCCTTCCCCTGACCTTTACGCGTGCGTGTTGTTGCCACACCATAATGAAAATAATGAGGTGAAAGGCTATGTACAAAATTCTGATTGCCGACGATCACCCGCTGTTTCGCGAAGCCATTCATAACGTCATCAGCGATGGTTTTCCGGGCAGCGAGGTGATGGAAACCGCCGACCTCGACAGTGCCCTGCTGCTGACTCAGGAGCACGACGACCTGGACCTGATCCTGCTCGACCTGAACATGCCGGGCATGCACGGCCTCAATGGCCTGATCAACCTGCGCAACGAGGCGCCGACCATTCCGGTGGTGATCGTTTCAGCCGAGCAGGACAAGCAGATCGTGCTGCAAGCCATCACCTATGGCGCAGTGGGTTTCATCACCAAATCCTCGCCCCGGGTGCAGATGACCGAGGCCATCCAGCAGATTCTCAATGGCAATGTGTACTTGCCGCCGGACATCATTCGCACACAAAAGTCAGGCACCCATCGGCGCATGAATGACAACCCGAGCTTCCCGCCCGAACTGCTCCAGGCGCTGACCCGCAAGCAGTTGCTGGTGCTGGAACGCATGACCAAGGGCGAATCGAACAAGCAGATCGCCTACACCCTGGAAATCGCCGAAACCACAGTCAAGGCGCATGTCTCGGCGATCTTGCGCAAACTCAACGTGCACAACCGGGTGCAAGCGATTCTGAGTGCCGGGGATATTGATTTCGGGTCTTATCTGCGGCGCTGAATGTTGGGCATTCCCAGATCCCTGTGGCGAGGGAGCTTGTTCCCGTTGGGTCGCGAAGCGGCCCCCTTCAAACTTCCAGGTAAACCGAGTCGCCTGATTTACGACTGCTTCGCAGCCGGACGGGAGCAAGCTCCCTCGCCACAGAAAGCCTAGTCACCACAGGTCTGATGCCCGACGCGGCTAACGGGATGGGCCAAGCAAATGACTCATCGCCGTTTTCAGCTTCATCGGCCGTACAGGCTTATGCATCAACGTATGCCCCAACTCGCGAATCTGCTGCTTGAGCTCATTGCTGTAGTTGGCGGTAATCATCATCGCCGGGATCGCTGAACCGCGCCGGGCGTTGATCCGGGCCACGGCATCGACGCCGTTCTGCTCGTCATCGAGGTGATAGTCGGCAATCAGCAAGTCGGCTTCTTCGTGGTAGTTGTCCACCTGCCGCGCCAGGTCCTGCTCCGACAGGGCCGTGACCACCCGACACCCCCACCCTTCGAGCAATGTGCGCATGCCAGCGCAAATCGCCGCGTCATTATCCAGCACCCACACCCGCGCTCCGCGCAGACGCTCAAGCATCGGCTCACTCATCAACAACGCTGGCTGAGCCTTCGGAGCCGTGGCGCTCAACGGCACCTCGACGGAAAACATCGAGCCCTTGCCCGGCCACGAACGCACGTGAACGCGATGACCGAGAATTCCGGCAATCTTCTCGACGATGGCCAGCCCCAGCCCCAACCCACGGTCCTGATCCGGACGCTGCACATCGCCCCGTTTGAACTCCTGGAAAATCTCTTCCAGTCGATTTTCGGCAATGCCCATCCCGCTGTCCCAGACCTCGATCGTCAACCGCTGATGATGACGCCGACATCCGAGCACCACCCGACCGCTGTAGGTATAACGAATGGCGTTGCTCAGCAGATTGCGCAGGATCCGCGCCAGCAACTGAATGTCGCTGCGCACCAGCGCCGAACACGGGATGAAATGCAGCTCCAGCCCTTCATTGCGGGCCACCTGTGTGTACTCGGCCGCGAGGTTTTCCAGCAGCTCGCTCAGGGCGAACGGCGCGATGTCGGCTTTGATCACCCCGGCATCCAGTTTGGAAATATCCACCAGCGTGCCTAGCAGGTTTTCCACGTCCTCCAGCGAATTGCTGACATTGCGTACCAAAATCGCATTGGCCACCGGCTCGCGACGTTCCAGCAAAGCGCTGGTGAATAGCCGAGCCGCGTTGAGCGGTTGCAGCAGGTCGTGACTCACGGCGGCGAGAAACTTGGTTTTTGACAGGTTGGCCTGCTCCGCCTCAAGTTTGGCCTCGCGCAAACGCGATTCCACGCGCCGGCGCTCGTCGATTTCACGCAGCAATTGGTCATTGAGGGTGGTCAGTTCGGTGGTCCGTTCGCGTACCCGCAACTCAAGATTCTGATAAGCCTGGTGCAGCGCCTCGGCCGTGCGGCGGCGCTCGGTGATGTCACGGATCAACACGAAGATCCCCACCACTTCCCCGGTGGCCAGGCGATTGGGCACGTAGGAGCGCAGCATGTAGCGCTCCTGATTGTTGATGTTGGTTTCGGCAAATTCGAACGTCACGCTCTCACCGGCCAAGGCCCTGGCCACGTAGGCCTCGAGGCGCTGGTAATGCTGCGCGCTGTGAACTTCGCGCAGGCTCTGCCCGAGCATCACGCCGCGAGGCCAGCAGTACCATTCTTCGTAGACCTTGTTGGTGAATTCGTAGACCAGATCGGCATTGAGGTAGGCGATCAACGCGGGGACATGGTCGGTGATCAGGCGAATCCAGCGCTCGCTTTCGCTGAGGGCTTCGGCGTGCTGGTAACGTTCGGTGATGTCAGTGAAGGTATTGACGAAGCCACCGGTGGGCAACGGATGCGTGCGGATTTCCAGCACCCGGCCATCGTAAAGACGTTGCTCGCATTCCTGCACGTGCCGCCCGTTGGCATCGCGACTGGCCGGGGTCAGCAGGGTCAACTCGCTGTCGCCGATCACTTCGGCAAACGGCCGATGGGCCGCCACCGGGGCAAGCCCGCTCAGTTCGAGGAAGCGCCGGTTCCACAGTTCCAGGATGCCTTCGGCATTGACCATGGCCACGCCTTGGGACAGGTTGTCGACCGCCCGTTGCAGCAAGTGCGATTTCTGCGCCACGGCTTGCTCGCGGCGCACGGTTTCGCTGAGTTTGACGTCAGTAATGTCGGTGAACAGGATCACCCGCCCACCTTCCTGCGTGGGCCGTTCGCTGACTTGCAGCCAGCGGCCGTCCTGCAAGCGATAGATCAGGTTTTCGTCGGCATGCCCACGGGGTTCTTCCGTGAACAACCCGGTGGCAGACATCAGCCGTTTCACCTCGACCAGGCGCATGCCGGCGTTGATCCGCACCCGGCTGTTGTCCCAGAACGCCTTGAAACGGCTGTTGAACAAAACGATGCGCTGCTCGGCATCGAACAGCACAAAGGCATCGGAAATGCTCTCGATGGCATCGATCAGATGCTGATGCGCGGTTTCCGCCCGCAGGCGCGCTTCGCTGAGCAAGTGATTGCCCGACTTGAGCTCGGCCATGGCCTGGTTCAAGGCATCGGTCCGCTCACGCACCTGCTCGGCCAGCACCACCGAATGCTGGAACGCCGCGTAGGGATCATTGCCGCGCGTGACGCCGGATTCGATCCGCTCGATCAGCGCGCCGTTGATGCGCTGCAGTTTATGGTTGTCGTGGCGCAGGCTGGCGATCTGCGCCTGCAGCTCAACGATGTCCAGGGGACCGGCCTCGGGCAATGGCAACCCCGGTGAAGGTCTGGTTGATGTGCATGCCATTGAACTGTTCTCCGTAGGTGTTGAAACCCATCACCCGTTGGTCGCGCAAAAACGTTCCGATCTGCTCCAGGCTGCCGCCGTCTTCCAGCTCCAGACGCCTGAGAAAACAGTCGCAGCCGATGGTCAGTAACAGGTCGCCGAGGCGCTCCTGCAAGCCTTCGAACAAGGTTTGCAGGTTCGGCAGCATCGGGCCGGGGGTCATGACGGTGAGGACGATGCCGTTTTCCACGGCACAGTAGAAACTCAGGCTCAGGTCTGGATGAACCTGCTGGATCGCCCGCACGTAATACTGATCGTTGATCCGCACCGCCAAGGGGTGTGCGGCGAAGACCCGGTGATCGAGTTCGGCCACCGGCACGCCGATGTGTCGGGCGTACTCCTCGGCAGCCGGCTCGGCATTCAGTTCAAAGACCCGGCGCGAGGCGCTGTCGGCTCCGGTGACCACCAGTTTCTCCGCCCTCGGCAAGATGTGGTGCGTGGTGAACACCTCGAAATCCAGCCAGGTGTTGACCAGCACCACCACCGCCGCGCCGCTGTGAAACTCGCCGCCGAAATAGACGTGGGTGTGGGTCAGGTAGTTGTCATCGCCGGCCGAACCGCCGAAATGCGGGATGTCGCCCAACGCCGCGCTCAACGCCGCGAGGACCATTTCTTCGCGGCTGGACAGACCATCGAGCAAGGTCAGGGCAAAGCTGTTGCCCTTGATCGGCGCCAGGGTGTTACTGCGACAGCCGCTGGCCAGGCGCTCGACCATTTGCTGGGCGTCGATCAGGCTGAAGCGCTCCATCTCGCTGATCAGTTCGGCGTCGATGGAAAAATGCCGATGGTCGAATCCCACCGCCGTCACACAATTGCGGCCGTAGCCCAGGGGCGTGATCTCCCCGGCGCTGGTGCAGCCGACCAGGCGAATGCCGCCGAAGCTCAGATGCAAGGCCTGGCCCAGCGCCTGCAAGTCGTACTCGGCGGAGCAGAAGAACAACACGAAGCCCAGATGCGGGTGCAATAACTGCCGCGCGAGCTCCTGAGCCACTTGTTGGGCATCGGTGGCCTGGGACATGCCGCTGACCACCCCTTCACTCTGGACCTGCTGCATGACCACCCCCGCAGGTGCGCGTGTATGAGACACGAGTGTACGAAGCCTGCGGGCTGCGACGTATGCTACTTGGGTAGCGGGTAGCCGCTTCGATGGGATGAGAGTCGGCGGGTTGGCGGCTTGATGGCTGAAGCTTTTGTGGCGAGGAAGCTTGCTCCCGCTGGACTGCGCAGCAGTCCCCCAACCGGCCGATGCGCGACCAGAATAGGGACCGCTACGCGCTCCAGCGGGAGCAAGCTCCCTCGCCACAGGGGTAGGGTTCACAGATCAGCTTGTTACCAGTTCAACACCGCCCCCACCGCGAAGGTATCGGTGTCTTCGTTCTGGGCGCTGGTGTCGTGGCCGTTGATTTCGAACTGGTTGTACTCGGCCACGAGTTTGAGGTTGTCGTTGACGTCATGGAACAACGCAATGCCGCGGGTTTCATAGTCCGCGCCGCTGCCGACCACACCATTGCCGTCGTCATTAGTCTTGCCATAAGACAAGGCCAGGCGGTTTTTGCCCAGTTTGTACGAGCCTTGCAGCAAGTAGCCGTCGCTGTCGACGTTGCGCAGGGTCGGTTCGCCGGCGTTGTTGGTGAAGAACGGGTTAATCCCTTTGGCCTGGAAACCGGAGCCGGTCAGCGACAACCCGCCCATCTTCGCCTGCACACCGTAGCCGACGCCTTTGGAGGTGACCGATTCAACGGTGGAGTCGGTATTGTCCGAGGTCTGGAAGCTGCCGTTGACCCAGCTGTAAATCTTCGCGCCGCCGACATCAAACTGATAGGTGACCTCGCTCTCGGTACGCGGATTCTCCTGATACGCCTTGCCCAACGGGCTGCTGTCGTTGGTGTCCACCGGGTCGAGAATTCCCACGGCCACCCGCAAACCCTCCATCACCGGGGTGCGATAGGTGATCTGCGAGGTCGGGAACGGGTACGGGTAACCCGTACCGATATTGCCGAAGGACACGCCGCCACCGTCCACCAACCCCAGGGTATCGCTGACCTGACCGTAACCGGCGAGCATTTCATCGAGCAGAATGTTGGAGCGGGCGAACAGGCCGAAGTCCTTGCCGATCAACACTTCGCCCCATTCCGGATTGGCCACGGTGCCGTAGAACTGCCGCACGTCGATGGCGGTGTCGGTGCCATTGGTCTGGCTGTCGTTGATGGTCACCCAGAACGAGGCCCGCGCACCGAGCTTCAGGTCATCGACCTGTTTGCCCATGTTGAAACCCAGGTAATTGGGCAGATAGCCCATTTTCACCCGCGCCTGTTTCCGGTCGTACTGGTCGCCGGCACGGTCCACATCGCTGTTCACGTAGAAGGCGTTGATGTAGCCGTCGGTTGAGAACGTGGTCTGGTCCTTGTCGTACAGCACGATCTCGGCCTCGGCCATCGTGCTCAAACCGAGGGTCGAGAGGCTGGCGATGAAGGCAGGCAAGTAACGATGCTTGAAGTTCTTATTGTTGTGCATGACGCGCTCCGCAGCGGGGGACTGGATGTCGGAGGCGATTATCGAAAGGGGACGGGCGGTGGCATACGCTGCCTTGGGGGCGGTTTTGAAGTGCTTTGGAGTGGCCGGGCGTGAGCGGCAAATTCGGTGTAAGACCGGGCTCAGGCACGGCCCGGAACTTTAGGTGTAAGACCGGCTAGGTCGCCGCTCTGAACAGCATGTAGGCCGCGACCACGACACACACGCTGGCAAAACCGATTTGCAGGGCCCGAGCCGGGACGCGCGCGCTCAGTTGTCGGCCGACGATCATGCCGACTACGCTGGCGACAATGAACGTTGCACCCAGGGCATCAATCCTGACCCCGGCATGAAACGCCCCGATCACACCGATGGCGGAAATCAGGCTAATCACCATCAAGGAGGTGGCGACGATGCCGCGCATTTGCACATCGGTCAGTTGCTTGAAGGCCGGGACAATCAAGAAGCCGCCACCGACCCCGAGCAAACCGGAAACAACGCCGGTCACCGCGCCCAATGCCGCGAGGGTCGCGGTGCATTTGGCGGTCCAGGAAAAACGCCCGGTCTGCTGATCGAGCATGCAGTTCTTCTGACCCCAGTTGGCGTGGCCGTGGTCGCTCGGTCCTTCTTCCTGGCGCTCGCGACGCAACATCCGCCAGGCCACCATGACCATCAGCAGACTGAACAGGATCATCAGGATTTTTTCCGGCAACTGATGGGCAAAGTAGATGCCGACCGGCGAAAAAATCGCCCCCAGCAGTGCGATCAGCAACGCCGCGCGATAGCGCACCAGGCCATGGCGCAAACCATCAATGGCCCCAACCGCTGCCGCGCTGCCCACCGCAAACAACGCCACCGGCGCAGCCTGGGTCATGGTCAATCCCAGCCCCAGCACCAAGGCCGGCACTGCAAGAATGCCGCCCCTGCCCCGGTCAATCCCAGGACGAGGCCCATCACCACGCCAAAAAAACCTGCCAACAGCATAAAACGCTCGTAATCCGTGGGAAAAAGCCGGGAACGCCCGGTATCGATGTCTGACAGGATAGAGCCCGTGCGAATTTTTTCCTTCAGCATTTGACGCGGGGCTGGTCAGCGCAGGGAAAATGACACTACCCTCTTGGCTCGTCCTGAAAGAAACGGCCACCATGCCTGCCTTGATTGAAGCTTTTTTAGACCCTGCCTCCTCGACCTACAGTTACGTGATTCATGAAGGTGCTGGCAGTCAATGCGCCATCGTCGACCCGGTCCTCGACTACGACCCCGCCGCCGGTCGCACCGCCACCACCCAGGCGGACAAAATCATCGCCTTCGTTCGCAAGCATCAACTACAAGTGCAATGGCTGCTGGAAACCCACGCCCATGCCGATCACCTGTCTGCCGCACCGTATCTGCGTCGCGAGCTGGGCGGGAAAATCGCCATCGGCCAGTCGATCAGCAAGGTCCAGGGCGTGTTCAAGGCCCTGTTCAACCTTGAGCCGGCATTTCGCAGTGACGGTTCGCAATTCGACCACCTGTTCGCCCCGGACGAATCATTCATGATCGGCCACCTCAAGGCCACGGCCCTGCATGTGCCCGGCCACACCCCGGCGGACATGGCCTATTTGATCGACGGTGACGTGATTCTGGTAGGCGATACTTTGTTCATGCCAGACGTGGGCACGGCCCGTTGCGACTTTCCCGGCGGCAATGCCCACCAGATGTTCGCCTCGATCCAAAAACTGTTGGCCTTCCCCGCCAGTGTCCGGCTCTACGTCTGCCACGACTACCCACCCGAAGGCCGCGAATCCCGCTGCATGACCACGGTGGGCGAGCAACGCAAAAGCAATATTCACGTCCATGACGGCATCGACGAAGCGGCGTTCGTCGCCATGCGCACCCAGCGTGATGCCGGGCTGGGCATGCCGACGCTGTTGCTGCCGGCGATTCAGGTGAATGTGCGGGCGGGGAATATGCCGCCAGCGGAGGACAATGGCGTGACCTACCTGAAAATCCCCCTGAATAAACTCTGAAGCGATCGTTCCCACGCTCTGCGTGGGAATGCATCCCGTGACGCTCTGCGTCACATCCAGAAGCGGAACGCGGAGCGTCCCTGGCGGCATTCCCACGCAGAGCGCGGGAATGATCACTCTAGGCCCCCAAGGTCAGGCCATTCGCAGGCAACGGCAACGCGGTTTTATAGCGCACTTGCTTGAGCGCAAAACTTGAACGGATGTTGGCCACACCAGGCACTTTGGTCAGGAAGTCCATCATGAAGCGTTCCAGCGACTGAATGGTCGGCACCAGCACCCGGATCAGATAGTCCGGGTCCCCCGCCATCAAATAGCATTCCATGACTTCCGGGCGATCCGAAATCGCTTCCTCGAAATGCTGCAACGCCTCTTCCACCTGTTTCTCCAGGCTGACATGAATAAACACGTTCACGTGCAGGCCCAGCAAGTCGGCGTCCAGCAGCGTCACTTGCTCGCGAATCAGCCCTAATTCTTCCATCGCCTTGACCCGGTTGAAGCACGGCGTTGGCGACAGGTTCACCGAGCGTGCGAGGTCGGCGTTGGTGATACGGGCGTTCTCCTGAAGGCTGTTCAAAATGCCGATATCGGTACGGTCCAGTTTGCGCATGAGACAAAACCACCTGTTTTTTATGTTTATGCAGGTTTTTTATCCTCAAATGATCTCCCGCGCAACGAAACAGAGATAAATATTCTTCTGCGCCGGGCCTATGATTGTTGTAGGACAAGATTTCTTTTATCGAAGAATGACGGTCAGCTCACTACAAGAAATTCACAAGATCGAGCGTAGAAGCCATGAACCAAGCGTATGAACCGCTGCACCTGCACGTTCCCGAACCATCGGGCCGTCCTGGCTGCAAAACCGACTTCTCCTACCTGCGTCTGACCGACGCCGGCACGGTGCGCAAACCCCCAATCGACGTTGAACCCGCCGACACCGCCGACCTGGCCAAAGGCCTGATTCGCGTGCTCGACGACCAGGGTAATGCCCTCGGTCCATGGGCTGAAGGCGTACCGGTCGAGATCCTGCGAAAAGGCATGCGCGCCATGCTCAAGACGCGGATCTACGACAACCGCATGGTGGTCGCCCAGCGTCAGAAAAAAATGTCGTTCTACATGCAGAGCCTTGGCGAAGAAGCCATCGGCAGCGGCCAGGCCTTGGCGCTGAACGTCGATGACATGTGCTTCCCGACCTACCGCCAGCAAAGCATCCTGATGGCACGCGATGTACCGCTGGTAGACCTGATCTGCCAACTGCTGTCCAACGAGCGCGATCCGCTCAAGGGCCGTCAGTTGCCGATCATGTATTCGGTCAAGGACTATGGCTTCTTCACCATTTCCGGCAACCTCGCCACCCAATTCGTACAAGGTGTGGGCTGGGGCATGGCCTCGGCGATCAAGGGCGACACCAAAATCGCCTCGGCGTGGATTGGCGATGGCGCCACCGCTGAATCCGACTTCCACACCGCCCTCACCTTTGCCCACGTTTACCGTGCGCCAGTGATCCTCAACGTGGTCAACAACCAGTGGGCGATCTCGACGTTCCAGGCGATTGCCGGTGGTGAAGCCACTACGTTCGCCGGTCGTGGCGTGGGTTGCGGCATTGCCTCCCTGCGGGTCGACGGCAACGATTTCGTCGCGGTCTACGCCGCCTCCGCCTGGGCCGCCGAACGTGCGCGCCGCAACCTCGGCCCTACGATGATCGAATGGGTCACCTACCGCGCCGGTCCGCACTCGACCTCCGATGATCCGTCCAAATACCGTCCTGCCGACGACTGGAGCTACTTCCCGCTGGGCGACCCGATTGCGCGCCTCAAGCAGCACCTGATCAAGATCGGCCACTGGTCCGAAGAGGAACACGTTGCCGTCAGCGCCGAACTGGAAGCCGAAGTGATTGCCGCCCAGAAAGAAGCCGAGCAGTACGGCACCCTGGCCGGTGGCCAGATTCCAAGCGCCGCGACCATGTTCGAAGACGTCTATAAAGAGATGCCGGAGCACTTGAAGCGCCAGCGTCAAGAGTTGGGGATCTGACATGAACGATCACAACAATAATATCGAGTTGGAAACCGCCATGACCACGACCACCATGACCATGATCCAGGCCCTGCGCTCGGCCATGGATGTGATGCTTGAGCGTGACGACAACGTCGTGGTGTTCGGCCAGGACGTCGGTTACTTCGGCGGTGTGTTCCGCTGCACCGAAGGCCTGCAGACCAAGTACGGCACCTCCCGGGTGTTCGATGCGCCGATCTCAGAAAGCGGCATCGTCGGCGTTGCCGTGGGCATGGGTGCCTACGGTCTGCGCCCGGTCGCCGAGATCCAGTTCGCCGACTACGTGTACCCGGCGTCGGACCAGATCATTTCCGAAGCCGCGCGCCTGCGCTATCGCTCGGCCGGCGAGTTCACCGCACCGATGACCCTGCGCATGCCTTGCGGCGGCGGCATCTACGGTGGCCAGACCCACAGCCAAAGTATTGAGGCGATGTTTACTCAGGTCTGCGGCTTGCGCACGGTCATGCCGTCCAACCCTTACGACGCCAAAGGCCTGCTGATCGCCTCCATCGAAAACGATGACCCGGTGATCTTCCTCGAGCCAAAACGCCTGTACAACGGCCCGTTCGACGGCCACCACGACCGCCCGGTAACCCCGTGGTCGAAACACCCGGCCGCCCAGGTCCCGGACGGTTACTACACCGTGCCGCTGGACGTGGCCGCCATCGCCCGTCCCGGCAAGGACGTGACCATCCTGACCTACGGCACCACCGTTTACGTGTCGCAAGTCGCCGCAGAAGAAACCGGGATCGACGCTGAAGTCATCGACCTGCGCAGCCTGTGGCCTCTGGACCTGGACGCCATCGTCAAATCGGTGAAGAAAACCGGCCGCTGCGTGATCGTTCACGAAGCGACCCGCACGTGCGGCTTCGGCGCCGAACTGGTCGCCCTGGTGCAAGAGCATTGCTTCCACCACCTGGAAGCGCCGATCGAACGCGTCACCGGTTGGGACACTCCCTACCCGCACGCGCAAGAGTGGGCGTATTTCCCTGGTCCGTCCCGAGTGGGCGCGGCGTTGAAACGGGTCATGGAGGTCTGAATGGGCACGCACGTTATTAAAATGCCGGACATTGGCGAAGGCATTGCAGAAGTTGAATTGTCGGTATGGCACGTCAAGGTTGGCGACATGGTCGTCGAAGATCAGGTGCTCGCCGATGTCATGACCGACAAGGCGATGGTCGACATCCCGTCTCCGGTGCACGGCAAGGTGATTGCGCTGGGCGGACAGCCAGGCGAAGTCATGGCCGTGGGCAGCATCCTGATCAGCATTGAAGTCGAAGGCGCGGGCAACGTTAAAGAGTCGGCTCGGCCGGCAGCCCCTGCGGTGAAAGAAGCGCCGGTTGCGACGCCGAAAGTTGAGCCCGTGGGCGCAAGCAAACCGGTCGTTGCAGCAGCGCCCCGAGCCGCCGTTTGCCAAGGCCCGATGGTCGCTCGCGAAGCCGACGAACGCCCGCTGGCCTCCCCGGCCGTGCGCAAGCATGCGCTGGACCTCGGCATCCAGTTGCGTCTGGTCCGTGGCACCGGCCCTGCCGGTCGCGTGTTGCACGAAGACCTCGACGCCTATCTGGCCCAGGGTCAGCAGCCGCAATCGACCGTGGCCGCCGCTTACGCCCAGCGTAACGACGAAGAGCAAATCCAGGTCATCGGCATGCGCCGCAAGATCGCCCAGCGCATGCAGGATGCCACTCAGCGTGCCGCTCACTTCAGTTATGTCGAAGAAATCGACGTGACAGCCGTCGAAGAACTGCGCGCGCACCTGAACGAAAAACACGGGGCGACCCGAGGCAAGCTGACATTGCTGCCGTTCCTCGTCCGCGCACTGGTTGTCGCCCTGCGCGACTTCCCGCAGATCAATGCCCGTTACGACGACGAAGCCCAGGTCATCACCCGCCTCGGCGCCGTCCACGTGGGCATCGCCACGCAAGCCGACATCGGCTTGATGGTGCCAGTGGTGCGTCACGCCGAAGCCCGCAGCCTGTGGGACAACGCGGCCGAAATCTCCCGCTTGGCCACGGCCGCACGTAATGGCAAGGCCAGCCGCGATGAACTGTCCGGTTCGAGCATCACCCTGACCAGCCTCGGCGCGCTGGGCGGCATCGTCAGCACGCCGGTGCTGAACCTGCCGGAAGTGGCGATCGTCGGCGTCAACAAGATCGTCGAACGCCCGATGGTGGTCAAAGGCCAGATCGTGATTCGCAAGATGATGAACCTCTCCAGCTCCTTCGATCACCGCGTGGTCGATGGCATGGACGCGGCGCAATTCATCCAGGCCATTCGTGGTTTGCTCGAACAACCCGCCACCCTGTTTGTGGAGTAAGAGATGCAGACTTTGAACACCACTCTGCTGATCATCGGCGGCGGCCCTGGCGGTTATGTGACGGCGATCCGTGCCGGCCAGTTGGGCATCTCGACCATTCTGGTGGAAGGCGAATCGTTGGGCGGTACGTGCCTGAACATCGGCTGCATTCCGTCGAAGGCGTTGATTCATGTCGCTGAACAGTTCCATCAGACGCAACACCACAGCCAGCACTCTGCGCTGGGCATCAGCGTCTCCGCGCCAACCCTCGACATCGGCAAAAGCGTCGAGTGGAAGGACGGCATCGTTGATCGCCTGACCACCGGCGTCGCGGCGCTGTTGAAAAAGAACAAAGTCCAGGTCATTCAAGGCTGGGCGAAAGTGATTGATGGCAAAACCGTGGAAGTAGGCGATACGCGAATCCAGTGCGAGCACCTGGTGCTGGCCACGGGCTCGAAAAGCGTGAACCTGCCGATGTTGCCGATTGGCGGACCGATCATCTCCTCCACCGAAGCCCTGGCCCCGACGTCCGTGCCGAAACGCCTGGTCGTGGTCGGTGGCGGTTACATCGGTCTGGAGCTCGGAATTGCCTATCGCAAACTCGGCGCTGACGTGAGCGTGGTCGAGGCGCAGGAGCGCATTCTGCCGGCCTACGATGCCGAACTGACCCAGCCGGTACACGACGAACTGAAAAAACTCGGCGTAAAGCTTTACTTGAAGCATAGCGTCCAAGGCTTTGATTCTTCTAGTAATACACTGCAAGTTTTGCAACCGGGTGGCGACACCCTGAACCTGGAAACGGATCAGGTGCTGGTGGCCGTCGGTCGCAAGCCGAATACCCAGGGCTGGAACCTTGAAGCGCTGAATCTGGACATGAACGGCTCGGCGATCAAGATCGACCACCGCTGCCAGACCAGTATGCGCAACGTGTACGCCATCGGCGACCTGAGCGGCGAACCGATGCTCGCGCACCGGGCCATGGCTCAGGGCGAGATGGTGGCCGAACTGATCAGCGGCAAATCCCGCGAGTTCAACCCGACCGCCATCGCTGCCGTGTGCTTCACCGACCCGGAACTGGTGGTGGTCGGCAAGACCCCGGACGACGTCAAGGCTGCCGGCCTGGACTGCATCGTTTCCAGTTTCCCGTTCGCGGCCAATGGCCGGGCGATGACGCTGGAATCGAAAAGCGGCTTCGTGCGCGTCGTGGCACGCCGTGACAATCATGTGATTGTTGGCTGGCAAGCGGTGGGTGTGGGCGTTTCGGAGTTGTCGACGGCGTTTGGCCAGAGCCTGGAAATGGGCGCTCGGCTGGAAGACATTGCCGGCACGATTCATGCGCATCCGACGCTGGGCGAGGCGGTGCAAGAAGCCGCGTTGCGCGCTTTGGGGCATGCACTGCACCTGTGATTCAGAACATGGATGGCGGCATAGATGACCCCATCGCCAGCAGGCCAGCTCCCACATTTGCAATGCCTTCTCCCGTGGGAGCCAGCCTGCCAGCGATTTCTTGAGGTCAACTCGATTTATCTGTCTGTCATCCGATAGTCCGGGCTGCGAAACAGGCCCGTAATGAAGTATTGTTGTCCCCATCCAGAAAAACGTCAGAAGCCTTGAACCGTTTCGGCGGTTGTTAAGTGATAGAGGGTGTCATGGGTAACGAAAGCATCAATTGGGACAAGTTGGGTTTTGACTACATCAAGACAGACAAGCGCTATCTGTCGCACTGGCGTAATGGCGAGTGGGACACAGGCACCCTGACCGAAGACAACGTGCTGCACATCAGCGAAGGCTCCACTGCCCTTCACTATGGCCAGCAATGCTTCGAGGGCCTGAAGGCTTATCGTTGCAAGGACGGTTCGATCAACCTGTTCCGCCCGGATCAGAACGCCGCCCGCATGCAACGCAGCTGCGCCCGTCTGCTGATGCCGCAGGTGTCCACCGAGCAGTTCGTCGAAGCGTGCAAGGAAGTGGTCCGCGCCAACGAGCGTTTCATCCCGCCTTACGGCACCGGCGGCGCGCTGTACCTGCGGCCGTTCGTAATCGGCGTGGGTGACAACATCGGCGTGCGTACCGCCCCCGAGTTCATCTTCTCGATTTTCTGCATTCCGGTCGGCGCTTACTTCAAAGGTGGCCTGACCCCGCACAACTTCCTGATCTCCAGCTACGACCGCGCCGCTCCACAAGGCACCGGTGCAGCCAAGGTCGGTGGCAACTACGCGGCCAGCCTGATGCCAGGTTCCCAGGCCAAGAAAGCCCACTTCGCCGACTGCATCTACCTGGACCCGATGACCCACACCAAAATCGAAGAAGTCGGCTCGGCCAACTTCTTCGGGATCACCCACGACAACAAGTTCGTCACGCCGAACTCGCCGTCGGTCCTGCCAGGCATCACCCGCCTGTCGTTGATCGAGCTGGCCAAATCGCGTCTGGGCCTGGAAGTGGTTGAAGGTGACGTGTTCATCGACAAGCTGTCCGACTTCAAGGAAGCCGGCGCTTGCGGTACCGCTGCGGTGATCACACCGATCGGCGGCATCAGCTACAACGACCATCTGCATGTGTTCCACAGCGAAACCGAAGTCGGCCCGGTCACCCAGAAGCTCTACAAAGAGCTGACCGGTGTTCAAACCGGTGACGTCGAAGCGCCAGCGGGCTGGATCGTCAAGGTTTGATCTGACGCCAGCGGCATCGAAGCCCTCCATCGCTTTGGCGATGGGGGCTTTTTTATCAGCGCTGCCCGGCTTCTCCCCGCGCAATACGTTTACCTCCCCTGCCCTTGATTCCACTCGCCTGGCCGTCCTGTTGCTTACCCGTGCGGGCCTGGGTGATGAGTCCCGGAATCAGCGCACCTTCCGGCAGGTTTTTCCAGAACCGGGCCGGCAAATGCCCTTGCATGACTTTCGGATTCAGGCGCGCCGGATTGAAGATGTGGCTGTAGTAGGTCAACCACATGTCGCTGTGCGGGTCGTCGACGTTTTGTGCCAGCTGCTGCCATTCAATTGGGCACTGGCGTTGGTGGATCAACTGCTCACCGTCGTAGTAGACCCCGTCCCTGGGCGTTGCAATCAACCAACGATGCCGGCCCATGCGCCCGATAAAATGTTCACTGGCACTGTGCAGGATGTCATGGGCCGGTTCATGCCAGGCAACGTATTGCGGGCCCTCACTTCCAGGCATCGCGACGAATCGTACGAATGCATGTAAGTGATGAGATTCACGCTGTACCTGTTTGATTCTTCTATGAAATTCACTGCCTAATTTGTCTCCGGCCAGCATGGCGGTGCGGTCACCATGACTGACCCGCCACAGCACTTCGTACAACAGACTCCAGCGCTGATCCCCCGATAACGAGCGGCGCGCTCCAGGGTGTCCAACAGCGTTCGCGGTATTCGTGCGTGAAACGGCCCCTGGGTTTGAGGTGGCGCATCGTCGCTGGCGAACAGATCGCAGACGCCTTCACTGGCCCAACTCACCTGGCTCGGGTCCACCTCATGGCTGAGCAGCCAGCGCGCCTGCTGGCGCCACGTGTCGAACAGGTCATCGCAATCGAGGCTGATCATCCCCATAACCCCATTTGTTGCGGCTGCGGCCGGTCGCGCAATTGCTGATACAGCAAATGGCTGGTGACCTCGGCCTGCTGCGGGTGGTAATCGCTGGTGATGAAGAACGGTTTGGCCTTGACCAGCACGCAACGCATCCGGGTCAGGTCTTCGTAGCGGATGCGGCGCTGACGGCGCAATTCCACCAGGCGCTCGGTGGTGCGAAGGCCAATTCCGGGAATGCGTGCGATCAACGATGCCTCGGCGCGATTGAGGTCCAGTGGGAAGATCTCGCGGTTCTCCAATGCCCACGCCAGTTTCGGATCGATGTCGAGCGCCAGGTGCCCGGGCCCCTTGAACAGTTCGCCAGCGGTAAAGCCGTAGCTGCGCAACAAGAAGTCCGCCTGATACAAACGGTGCTCGCGCATCAATGGCGGCGCGGCCAGCGGCACGCTTTTCGGGCTGTTGGGGATCGGGCTGAACGCCGAGTAATAGACCCTTCGCAAACTGAAGTTGCCGTACAACGCCTGGGCGCTATGGAGAATGGTGCTGTCATCGGTGTCATCAGCACCGACGATCATCTGCGTGCTCTGCCCGGCCGGGGCAAATTTCGGTGCGCGGGGTTCGTTGAGTACGGTCTGGACACCGGTGTAGATGGTTTGCATCGCTTGCTTGATCGAGCCCAGCTGTTTCTCGGGGGCCAGGGTTTGCAGGCTGGCGTCGGTGGGCAGTTCAATGTTCACGCTCAAGCGATCGGCATAGCGCCCCGCTTCCTCAATCAGCGCCGGATCGGCTTCGGGAATGGTCTTGAGGTGGATGTAGCCCCGGAACTCGTGGTCTTCGCGCAGCAGTTTGGCCACGCGGATCAGTTGCTCCATGGTGTAGTCCGCCGAGCGAATGATCCCGGAACTGAGAAACAACCCACTGACGCAGTTGCGTCGGTAGAAATCTAGGGTCAGCGTCACCACTTCTTCCGGCGTGAAGCGTGCGCGTGGCACGTCGCTGGAACGTCGATTGACGCAATACTGGCAGTCATAAAGACAGAAGTTGGTCAGCAGAACCTTCAGCAACGACACGCAGCGGCCGTCCGGCGTGTAGCTGTGGCAAATGCCCATGCCGTCGGTCGAGCCCAGGCCGCTCTTGCCCTCGGAACTACGCTTCGGCGCGCCACTGCTGGCGCAAGACGCGTCGTACTTGGCGGCGTCGGCGAGAATGCTGAGCTTGTCGATGAGTTCCATGGGGCACGCCTATTACTGTGTGGATATACAGTATAGGCTCGACCTTCAAGGCACAAGTCATCAGCGAACCCTTGGTCGGGTCAGATCACATCACGCGCAGGTAGCGGTGGGCGTTGTTCGCGGATGGGTTGCACGGTTGGCTGCGCCAGCGTCAGGTCGAACTGTGCACCCAATTCCTTGCGCCCCAGCGCCGTCAACGCCAGCGCCCTGCTGTCCAGATCCTGCGTCACCCATTTGCGCTTGATCGCGGTTTGCAGCAACGCCGCCCCCAGCGAACCTCCCAAATGTGGCCGACGCATGCTCCAGTCCAGGCATGGGCACGCGAAGCGGCGACGCAAGGTGTTCAGGTCATTGACTTCAATGCCCAACCTTTCCATCAACGCCTCGCCGCTGTCGCTCAGGCGATAAGCCTGCTCGTCAGTTTCCAGCAACCAGCCTTTTTCCAGCATCCGGTCGTGCAGCAGCACCGCCAGCGTCCCGGCCATGTGGTCATAGCAAGTGCGGGCGAATTGCAGGCGATTCGGTGTACGCGAGGTGAAAGTCGGCGCAGTGTTCTGGCCGATCACCATCAGCGCTTCCAGCGCCTGGGCCACGCGCTGGTCGGCGAGGCTGTAATAACGATGGCGGCCCTGCACGTGCAAACGCAGCAGCGCCAGCTCCTTGAGCTTGGCCAGGTGAGCGCTGGCGGTGGAAGCGCTGACATCGGCAATCGCCGCCAGCTCAGTGCTGGTGCGGGCGTGGCCGTCCATCAGCGAACAGAGGATTTTCGTCCGGGCCGGTTCCGCGATGGCCGCGGCCACTTGAGAGACGCCGATGTCGTGTTGTTCAACGTTCATATTTCGCTCCCGGACGAATCAAGGCCGTTTCGAACTGGAGATAGTAGCAACACTTCTCCCACCACGAACAAGGCTGCGACCCATGGACCCGATCATCGCTGCGACTCATGCCGATCCCTATCCTTATTACGCCCGACTGCGCGCCGAGGGTGGGCTGGTGTTTCACCAAGGACTGAAATTGTGGGTGGCGAGCAGCGCCCAGGCCGTTGCGGCTGTGCTGGCGCACCGGGATTGCCATGTCCGACCGGCCGCTGAGCCGGTACCCAAAGCGATTGCCGACGGCATGGCCGGCAAGGTATTCGGGCAATTGATGCGGATGAATGAGGGCGAGCGCCAGCGTTGCCCGAGGTCGGCGATTGAGCCGGGTTTGGCGCTGATTGATGTGGACGAGGTCAACGCACTGGTGAGCGCGCGGTTGATCACGCCGGATGCCGACGGGTTGTACAACGCCATGTTCCGCGGGCCGGTTTGCGTGGTGGCGGCGCTGTTGGGGTTTTCACCGGCTCAGGGCCGGGCGATCAGTGAGCTGACGGCGGATTTCGTGGCGTGTCTGTCGCCGCTCAGTGATCCGCTGCAATTGGAGACTGCCCACGCTGCCGCTGAGAAATTAAGGGGGCATTTCGTTGAATTGCTGGATGATTCGGGCAATAAAAGCTTACTGCTCGCCGGGATTCGGACGCGCTGCGCGGGTGATCCTGAAATGTTGATTGCCAATCTGATCGGGCTGTTTTCGCAGACGTATGAAGCCACCGCCGGACTGATCGGCAACGCAATGTTGGCGTTGATTAAAAACCTGTCGCTGCTACGCGACTCGACACCCGTTGACGACTTGATCGCCGAAGTTCAGCGCTTCGACCCTTCGGTGCAGAACACCCGCCGGTTTGTCGCCGCACCGTGCGAAATCGAGGGTGTAAGTCTCAATGCCGGCGATGTGGTTCTGGTGCTGCTGGCTTCGGCCAATCGAGACCCCCAACTCAATGAGAGTCCCGACGCATTCATTCTGGATCGCCCGCAGCGGCGCAGTTTTACGTTTGGTGCGGGGCGGCATCAATGTCCGGGGCAACTGCTGGCGTTGGGGATTGCCAGTGCCACGTTGAGCGAAATTCTGCTGCATCCCCCTGCACTGGATCGATTGGCCTGGAAGTACCGGCCTTCGCTGAACGGGCGTATTCCAGTCTTTAGCGAGTATTCACCCCGTCGCCGCAATGAAGGTCATCGCCACCAAGTGTCATTTTGACTACCGCGCAGTCGTTACGACTACTTTTCAATGGAGTCAAAGTAACAACATAGCCCCCACAACCCGCGTCCTGCCTGACATCCCGGACTGGCCCGTTTTTTGATCACACGTTTACGCTTTCGATCAACCAACGATCGCCCCCTAAAAGACAGGCTGGATTATCAGGAAGAGGATTACTGCATGCTCAACGAATTTCACAATCGCTTGGCCGTCGTTACTGGCGCGAGTTCCGGCATCGGCCTGGCTGTTACCGAACAGCTATTGGAGCAAGGCGCTCGCGTATTGGCGATGTCACGCCAGATAGGTGGCCTGGGCGAACTGGCGGAACGCTACAAGGATCAACTCGCCTGGGTGGCCGGAGACATCACCCGCCAAGAGGACCTCGCCCGGCTCGGCACTCGCGCCGAAGCCTTGGGGCCAGTGGATTTCGTGGTGCCCAATGCCGGCATTGCGCAACTGGCCGATGGCCTGGATGTAGCCGCCTTCGACCGACAGTGGGCGGTCAACGGCGCCGGTGCGCTGAACACCTTGGCCTGCCTGCGCAGCCACCTTGCGGCGACCGCGTCGGTGGTGTTCATCGGCACGTTCCTGGCCAACGTGACCTTTCCTGGTCTGGCCGCCTACATCGCCTCGAAAGCAGCGCTGATGGCGCACGTCCGGACCCTGGCCGTAGAATTGGCGCCTCACGGCATCCGTATCAACACCGTATCGCCAGGCCCTACGGCTACCCCGATCTGGTCGACGCTAGGCTTGAAGCCTGCGGAACTGGGCGATGTCGCCAACTCGGTGAACCAGCGGCTGCTCGACGGAGAGTTTCTAAAACCGAGTGCCGTGGCAGACGTCATCCTGTTCCAATTGAGCCGTGGCGCACGTAGCGTGTACGGCCAGGATTGGGTGGTCGACAGCGGGTACACCCTGCGCTAGACCCGCATTTGTCTGCGCTTCAGGACGCCACGATCACGCCAGTCGATCCGCGACAAACTCGACAAAGGCGTGCAACTTGGGCAACGACTTCCTGGAGCGCGGATACACCATCTGCACCGGTTTGGGCGGCGGTACGTAGGCGTCCATGATCCTCACCAGCTCACCTTTGGCCAACGCCGCCGACACCAGAAAGTCGGGCTGCATCAAAATCCCCTCCCCGGCCACGGCCGCCTGCAACAACACCTGACCGTCATTGCTCTTCAACACGGCGCTTTCGGGCCAGGGCACTTCGCTGGAGCCGTTTCTCAGCGGCCAGGCAAACCGGTTGTTCCAGGACGTATGAGTGAGAATTCGGTGCCGGTGCAGGTCCTCGGGGGACTGCGGTTCCTGCCATCTTTCCAGATACCGGGGCGAAGCGCAGATCACCATGCGATACGGCGGCAACGGCGTGGCCAGCAGGTTGACGCCAATCAGCTCGGAAATCCTGAACGCCAAATCGAATGACGTCTCGTACAGATCGATCACTTCATTGCTCAAAATCAGCTCGACCTGGATCTGCGGATAACGCTGCATGAATTCGGACACCAGCGGCCCGACCAGGGAAACGCCGAGACTCATCGGCGCGGTGATGCGCAACAGGCCGCTGGGTTCCGGGCTGGACGCTTCCACCCGACTGAACGCGTAGTTTACTTGCTCCAGCGCCAGTTTGGCTTCTTCGTAAAACAGCCGCCCCTCGCCCGTGATGGATTGCCGACGCGTGGTGCGTTTAATCAGCTGGGTATTGAGGGTTTTCTCCAGCCCCTGGATATGCCGCCCGACCATCACCGCCGACATCCCGACTTCACTGGCCGCATCGGCGAAGCTGCCCGCCTCGACCACGGCGACGAAGACTTCCATTTGCCTGAGTTTGCTCATGTCCCTGCCTTGCATTCAATACATCAGGTTAAAGGAGTAATAACCGGCGATGCGTTTATCACCCGGGACTTTGTCCCTAGAGTCACTGCAATAAAGTGCATAACGAGGCGCCATTGATGCAAACCCTACTGGACATGTCACTGAGTTCTTTTGCGCGGGCAGACCTGTTGCAAGGCCCGACGCCGATTCAGCGCGCCGAACGCCTGGAACAGCTGCTGGGTTTGAAGGCACAAGGCATTGGCCTGTTTCTCAAGCGCGATGATCACATGTTGATCGGCGGTGGCGGCAACAAACTGCGCAAACTCGAATTCCACCTCGGCGCGGCGCTGGCGGCCGGGGTCGACACGGTCATCACCATCGGCGGTCTCCAGTCCAACCATGCACGACTAACGGCCGCCGTGTGCGCCCGCCTGGGCATTGCCTGCGAATTGATCCTGACCCGCTCGGTGCCCAAAGCCGAAGTGGACTACGAGCTCAACGGCAACGTCCTGCTCGATCAGTTGTTCGGCGCCGACATACGGGTGCTTGCCGGCGGCAGCGACTCACTCGCCGAGGCCGAGAAACGCGCCGCCCACCTTCGGGAAGCCGGGCGCACAGTGTTGGTGATACCAACGGGTGGCTCAACGCCGCTGGGCAGCCTCGGTTACGCACGCTGCGCTGCGGAGATCGCGCAGCAGGAAACGCAACTCGGCCTCACCTTCAACCAGGTGGTCGTGCCCAATGGCAGCGCCGGCACCCACGCCGGACTCGCCGCAGGGTTCCAGTTGCTGGGTCGGGGTACGTCGATGGTCAAATCGTATTCGGTCTTGTCTGATCGGGACACGTCAGCGGACAGAACCGTGCGACTGACTCAGGACGCACTGACGTTATTGGGCAGCAGCGCCGTCGTTGAGGCGTCAGAGATTGTGATTGATGGCAGTCAACTGGGCGACGGTTACGGTCTGCCGACCCCCGCGATGCTCGACGCGGTGCGCCTGATGGCTCGCGCGGAAGGTCTGTTGATTGACCCCGTGTATTCCGGGAAAGCGTTTGCCGGGCTGTTGGGTGATATCAGGCAGGGACGTTTCCAGCGCGGTGACAATCTGCTGTTTGTGATGACCGGAGGAACGCCGGGGTTGTATGCGTATCGGGAGACGTTTCAGGTCTGATCCGAAAGGTTAACGGGAATCTGTGGTGAGGGTGCCTCTTCCCTCACCAATTTTGGAAAAAACGACCGAACATTCAGAAAAAACTTACATCCATTTAATGCCCATTGCTATAGCGTCCGCATCGTTTACAAAAGTTGAAACAAGGATGCTCATGGCTAGCAAGACACACACACCTGCGGTTCAAAACCCACCGTCACGCGACGGGCACCCGGCTTGCAACAACCGCCAGGATCACTCGGGAATAGATCAGCAGGCCCACTACGTTTTCTGGATCAGTGGATTTTCAAAAGGTGATGATGAAGGTGACTTCTTAAGGTACGAACTGACCGTTCTACCTGAATTTGAAGCTGCAATATTGAATGTACTTGGCTGGAACAATCTTGATGAAAGCGCCTACGGGGATTGTTTACTGACCGCCGAGCAAATTATAAAAATCGCCATCGCCATTGATGTGCAGCTACCGACTGACCTGGACCTCTTCATAGGCGTGCGGGAATAGTGGGGAAAGCTGTTTGATTGCAGCGAGGGGCTTGCCTCCTCGCAGCACCAGCCATTTCAGCCCACGCGCCAATCAATCATCCCGCGTCAGCACTTCCAGCAATTCAATCTCGAAAATCAAATTCGAATTCGGCGTGATCGCGCCCATCGTCCGCTCGCCGTAGGCCAAATGCGCCGGCACCCACAATTTGCGCTTGCCGCCCACCTGCATGCCCATAATTCCCTGATCCCAACCCTTGATCACCCTCCCTGTGCCAATCACACACTGAAAAGGTTTGCCACGACTGTAGGACGAATCGAATTCGGTGCCGTCTTCCAGCCAGCCGCGGTATTGGGTGGTGATCAGCGCGCCTTTGACGGCGGCTTTGCCGGCGCCCACTTCAAGATCGATTATCTGCAATTCATCATTCATCACGTTCACTCTATTGTTCTCACACCCGACAGGGCCCAATGGGCGCCGTTTTCCCAGAAATGTGCGCCATTGGCAACCCATTCGGAACGGTTTTCGGCATTAACCTCAACTAAGATAAGCAACACCAAGACACTCGGATCAATATGACACGATGGCAACCCCTGAATGAATGACGTCTGGACCAGCGCAGCCATCGGCTCAGTGATGCTTGCCCTGATCATTGCGCTGATCTGCCGCGAGCGCTCGCTGCAAAAGCAATTGACCGAGCAACGCGCGCTGATCGCCAGCCTGTCCGAAGGCCTGCACATTCGCCAGGACGGCGACGCCGAGCGTTTCAAGCGCAGCCAATACTTCGCCCGCATCGGCACCTGGGACTGGGATGTCGACACCGACAAGCTCTACTGGTCGGACGCGATCTACGGGATGTTCGGTTTCAAGATCGGCGAGGTCACACCCTCCTACGCACTGTTCTGCGCCTGCGTACACCCGGACGACCGGGCCAACGTTCGTGCCGGGGAATTGCGATGCCTGGAAACCGGTGAAAACCATGACGAGGAATACCGCGTTGTCTGGCCCGACGGCAGCATTCGCTGGCTGCGGGAAACCGGCAACGTGGTCAAGAACGAGCATGACGCAACCATCAAGATGATGGGTGTGGTGCGCGACATCACCGAGGAAAAAGCCTCGGCCAGTTACCTGCAACACCTGGCCCATTACGACCCGTTGACCGGCCTGCCCAATCGCCTGGTGCTTGAAGAACGTCTGTGCGAAGCGCTCGAACAGGCACGGGTCAGCGCCACCCGGGTGGCATTAGTGTTTGTCGATCTCAACGGGTTCAAGGCGATCAACGACCACTACGGTCATGCGGCCGGCGACCGGGTCCTGATCACGACCGCTACGCGATTGAAGAAAATCCTGCGCTCGACCGACACCGTTGCCCGGATCGGCGGCGATGAATTCGTGGTCATTCTGCAAGGGTTGCCCCAAGGCGTCAGCCTGCAAGACGAGGCTCGCACCATCTGCCAGAAAATCTTCGTCGAACTGTCACCGCCGATCACCATCGGCAACGACCAACGCCACATCGGCACCAGCCTCGGGGTCGCGGTATTCCCGGACCATGCGCCGAGCATGGACCGGTTGATTCATATAGCGGACCTGGCGATGTATGAGGCGAAACGCAGCGGGAATAATCAGTATCGGTTGGGCACTGAAAGCCCGGTGCGCGCTCACAGCGAGTAGCCGTTCGACCTAACGCTCAACCGGCGTAATGTCCACAATCGTGCCGTTGGTGATCATCACCATCATGTACTTGTCATTGATCTGCACCCACTGCGCCTGTTCCTTGGGTGCTTTCAGGCCTTTCGCCTTCCAGTTGCGCAGCGCTTTATCTGTGTGTTGATACATGTCCGGGGCGCGATCGCCGACCACCAGTTCGCGGGTGTTATTGACGCCGGGCTGGACGGTTTTTGCGGCGGGTTCATCCGCCTGAACGAGGGGGCTGATGCCGGCAACGCCAGCAGCGATAGCCAGGGCGGCGATGAGGGATTGGCTGTTCATGGGTGATCCTTGGTTGATGGCATACCCAACTCCGACTGTGTCCGCGGTGAATCATTCCGTTCGCACACATTGATCCGCCTCACGCATTAATGCATGCCAACAATGCACTTATCATATCGATCGCCCTGCTCCACCATTCGCCTCAATAAGAACCGTGCACTGCGCCCAGGCAATGCACGTCATAAAAGCGGTGGAGTACAGGTCAATGACAACAGCAATCCCTTCCGGGCGCTCTCGCGCCGGAGCAATTTTCCGGGTCACTTCGGGCAACTTCCTCGAACAGTTCGACTTCTTCCTCTTTGGCTTTTACGCCACGCAGATCGCCGCTGTCTTCTTTCCGGCCAGTAGCGAATTCGCCTCGCTGATGATGACCTTCGCGGTGTTTGGCGCAGGCTTCCTCATGCGTCCGTTGGGCGCAGTGGTGCTGGGTGCCTACATCGACGATGTGGGTCGGCGAAAAGGGTTGATTGTGACGCTGTCGATCATGGCCAGCGGCACGATATTGATTGTGTTGGTGCCCGGTTACGAAACCATCGGGCTGTTCGCACCGGCCATCGTCCTGATCGGCCGATTGCTGCAAGGCTTCTCGGCCGGTGCGGAAATGGGCGGGGTCTCGGTGTACCTCTCGGAGATCGCCACGCCCGGCAACAAAGGCTTTTTCACCAGTTGGCAGTCGGCCAGCCAGCAAGTGGCAATTATTGTCGCGGCGGCATTGGGGTATGGACTGAATCAATGGATGGCGCCGGCCATGATTGCCGACTGGGGCTGGCGGATACCGTTTTTCGTTGGCTGCCTGATCGTGCCGTTCATTTTCTTCCTGCGGCGCAACCTGGAAGAAACCGAAGAGTTCACCGCGCGCAAACACCGCCCGAGCATGGGCGATGTGTTCCGCACACTGGCGCAGAACTGGGTGATCGTCTTCGCCGGAATGATGATGGTCGCGCTGACCACTACCGCCTTTTACCTGATCACCGTGTACGCACCGACGTTCGGCAAAACCGTACTGCACCTGAGCACGTCCGATGCGCTGCTGGTGACCTTGCTGGTGGGGGTGTCGAACTTCTTCTGGCTGCCCCTGGGCGGGGCCTTGTCCGATCGTATCGGACGACGTCCGGTATTGATCGCCATGGCGTTGCTGACCCTTGCCACCGCGTATCCGGCGCTGACCTTCCTGGTCAACGCGCCGAGCTTCATGCACATGCTGCTGGTGTTGCTGTGGCTGTCGTTCATTTACGGCTTGTACAACGGCGCGATGATCGCCGCGCTGACGGAAATCATGCCGGTCGAGGTGCGGGTCGCCGGTTTCTCCCTGGCCTACAGCCTGGCCACGGCGGTATTCGGTGGTTTCACCCCGGCGATGTCGACCTTCCTGATTCAGTACACCGGCGACAAAGCCGCGCCCGGCTACTGGATGAGTTTCGCCGCGCTCTGCGCCTTGTGCGCGACGCTGTATCTCTACCGCCGCTCGACCGGTCGCCTGCAACCGGCGATGTCTTGAACCCGTCCTTTTCGAGAAGATGCCCATGAAGAAGCTATTTAACCTTGCAGCCCTGGCCTTGGCGGCCAGCCTTGGCCTGAGTGCTGTCGCCCAGGCCGAAGAGATTCGCGTGATGACCTCCGGTGGCTTTACCGCTGCCTACAAAATCCTCGGCCCCAAGTTCGCCGCATCCACCGGCAACACGCTCGACACCGCCCTGGGGCCATCGATGGGCAAGGCACCGGAAGCGATCCCCAATCGCCTCGCTCGAGGTGAAAAGGCCGACGTGGTGATCATGGTCGGCTACGCCCTCGACGACCTGATCAAACAAGGCAAAGTGGACCCTGCTTCACGGGTGGAACTGGCGGATTCGCGGATCGGCCTGGTGGTGCGCGAAGGCGCGCCGAAGCCAGACATCAGCTCGGTGGACGGCTTGAAAAAGACCCTGCTTGACGCCCGGTCGGTGGCGTACTCCGACAGCGCCAGCGGCGTATACATCGAGAATCAACTGTTCAAGCGCCTGGGCATCGAAGATCAATTGAAACCCAAATCCACAATGATCCCGAAAATCCCGGTCGGCTCGGTGGTTGCCACGGGCGACTATCAGTTGGGATTCCAGCAAGTCAGTGAGTTGCTGCCCGTGCCGGGGGTCAGTTTTGTAGCGAAGCTTCCTGAATCGGTGCAGTCGGTGACACGTTTTGCCGCCGGCATTCCAGTCGGCGCGCAACACCCCGCCGAAGCCAAGGCACTGCTCGACTATATGGCCTCTGCAGCCGCCCAGTCGGACGTGAAAGCAACCGGACTGGATTCGGTCAGCCGCTGAGAACGGGTGGCTGCACTTTCATTTCCACCACTAGCCGTTCCAGTTCCAACGCCGCCGGGGTCAGGGTTCGCCCCCGGCGTTTGATCAGACCGACACTGCGCATCACCTGCGGATCGGTCAGCGGCACCCGTGTCAGGATCGGGTGATCGGCTGCCGGCATCGCCATCGACGGCACCGCTGCCACCCCTAATCCCGCCTCCACCAGCCCAATCATCGTCGTGACATGGCGGGTTTCGCAGATACTCGGCCGCTGCGGCACGATGCCGGTCAGTGCCTGGTCCAGCAAAAAACGATTGCCGGACGTCTTGTCCAGCGAGATGTAATCCTGCTGATAAAACTCATCCCAGGTCACGCTGCTACGGCCGGCCAACGGATGATCGCGCCGACAGGCCACCACGTAACTTTCTTGCACCAGCGGCTCGAACTCGACCTCGGCCTCCAGCGCGCCCATGAAACTCAGACCGAAATCCGCCTCACCGTTGACCACTGCGCTGAGCACGTCATGTGCGCTGGAGTCGAGTACCTTGACTTTGATCCGAGGGAATTGCCGGTGGTAATGGGCAATCACGCGCGGCATGAAGTAATAAGCCGCCGAGGGTACACAGGCGACCGTGACATGGCCGAGCCGGGTTGAAGCCACTTCACTGATGCCCAGCAACGCGATGTCGAGGTCATCGAGCAATCGCTCGACACTCGGCATAAAACCGCGCCCGGCCTGGGTCAGGCTGACCTTGCGGGTGGTGCGCTCGAACAAACGCACACCGAGGGCATCTTCGAGTTTTTCAATTCGCCGGCTCAGTGCTGGCTGGGAAATGCGCACGGTATCGGCCGCCTTGCGAAAGCTGCCCTGCTCGACCACGGCACGGAAGGCTTGCAGATCGTTGAGGTCGAAATTGATCGCCATGGTGTGCACTCGAAGGACAGACAGATTGATCAGCTTATCCTATGAATGTAACCAATTGATGCGAGTTGTAACAGCATGACTCCCGCTCTTTGCTGACGTGTGAAGTCCCAACCTTTATCCTGTCGCCCCCGCCGTACCGAGTAGCTGGAGTTTTGTCATGCCCCATGAAGGCAACCTTTTACAAGCCGCCGTTGTGTTCCTGTTCGCCGCGGTGCTCACCGTGCCCTTGGCCAAGCGCCTGCAACTGGGGGCCGTGCTGGGTTATCTGTTTGCCGGTGTCATCATCGGTCCATCTGTGCTGGGATTAATCGGCAATCCACAGAGCGTCAGTCACATCTCCGAACTCGGCGTGGTGCTGCTGCTGTTCATCATCGGCCTGGAATTGTCGCCGCGTCGCTTGTGGGTGATGCGTAAATCGGTGTTTGGCGTGGGCCTGGCGCAGGTGTTGCTGACCGGTTCGGTGATCGGCGTGCTGGCGCTGTTTGTCTTTGGCCAGCCGTTGAACAGCGCCATCGTCCTCGGCCTGGGGTTGGCGTTATCGTCTACCGCGTTTGGCCTGCAAAGCCTGGCCGAGCGCAAGGAACTGACCAGCCCTCACGGGCGTTTGGCGTTCGCGATTCTGCTGTTCCAGGACATTGCCGCGATCCCCTTGATTGCCATGGTGCCGCTGCTGGCGGGCGGTGATCACACCACCACGGCGACCGAGGATTTGAATCACGGTTTGCGGGTGTTGGGCAGCATCGCGGTGGTGGTGATCGGCGGGCGGTATCTGCTGCGTCCGGTGTTTCGCGTGGTGGCCAAGACCGGTTTGCCCGAGGTGTCTACCGCCACCGCGTTGCTGGTGGTGATCGGCACGGCGTGGCTGATGGACCTGGTCGGCGTGTCGATGGCGCTTGGGGCGTTCCTCGCCGGGTTGCTGCTGGCGGACTCTGAATACCGTCACGAGCTGGAAGCGCAGATCGAACCGTTCAAGGGCCTGTTGTTGGGTCTGTTTTTCATCAGCGTCGGCATGGGCGCCAACCTGAGCCTGCTGCTCAGCGCGCCAATCACGGTGTTGGGCCTGACCCTGTTGCTGATCGCAATCAAACTGCCGCTGCTGTTTGTGGTGGGCCGATTGGCCGGCGGGTTGGGCAGGGTCAGTGCGATTCGCCTCGGCATCGTGCTCGCTGCCGGTGGTGAATTCGCGTTTGTGGTGTTCAAGATTGGCCGCGACCAAGGGTTGTTCGAGGCGCGTCTGTACGACTTGCTGGTGCTGACGATCACCCTGTCCATGGCGGTCACGCCGCTGCTGTTGCTGCTGTGCGCACGCCTGTATTCGCCGAAGGTGCAGCCTGTGGTGGTGCCGGAGAAATTCCGCGACATCGACACCGACGCACCGCGTGTGGTGATCGCCGGCATGGGCCGGATGGGGCAGATCGTGGCGCGGATTCTGCGGGCACAAAACATCAAGTTCGTGGCGCTGGACACGTCTGTGGAAACCATCGAGCTGTCCCGCAGCTTCGGCGGCGTGCCGGTGTTCTACGGAGACCCGATGCGCCCGGAAATCCTCAGCGCGGCCAAGGTCGAGCAGGCGGAGTACTTTGTCATCGCCACCGATGACCCGGACACCAACATCAAGACCGCCGAGGTGGTGCACAAGCTCTATCCGCACATCAAGATCATCGCCCGGGCCCGTAACCGTCAGCACGTGCACCGGCTGGTGGACCTGGGCGCCGAGGCAATTCGTGAAACCTATTATTCGAGCCTGGAAATGAGTCGTCGCACCCTGGTCGGACTGGGCCTGACCCAAGCGCAGGCCGATGCGCGGATCAAGCGCTTCAAGCATCACGATGAACAGGTGCTGGAGGCTCAGCATGCGGTTTATGACGATGCCGCGAAGGTGCTGCAGACCGCCCAGGAAGCTCGGGCGGAACTGGCGCGGTTGTTTGAGGCGGATGAGATGGAGGAGCGGGAAGCGGGCAAGGCTTGAGTCATTGGGTGAGTCTTATGCCGCTTTCGCGGGCAAGCCTCGCTCCTACAGGTCTGGTGTCCTTGTAGGAGCGAGGCTTGCCCGCGAAGAACGATAACGCGGTGTAATGTCAGGCCAACTTCTTCAGCCCAACGCGCTCCTCGGCAAACCGATCCGCCAAGAACGGCGTGATATCCAGCGGCAGCGGTTCGTTGTTAACCAGTTTATCCAGCAGCACCCCGGTAATCGCCGACGTCAGAATCCCCGTGCGGAAATGCCCACAGGCATTCAGATAACCCTCCACCCCGTTCATCGGCCCGAGAATCGGCAACTCATCCGGCGACCCCGGCCGCAGCCCCGCCCAGGTCCGCTTGAGATTCACATCCGCCAGCTCGGGAAGACAGCGCACCGCGCCCTGCACCAACCCGGCAATTTCCGGGTAGGTGGTGCTCACGTCGAAGCCTTTATCCTCCGTCGTGCTGCCAATCAGGATCTCGCCGTTGTCTTTCTGCGCCACATAACAATCGCTGGTGGTCAGGCAACCGTTGAGGATTTTCGGCAGGCGTTCGGTCAGCAGAATCTGCCCCTTCACCGGTTTCACCGGAATCCGGATACCGGTGGCCTGCTCACTCAAATCCGCCGCCCAGGCACCCGCTGCGTTGATCAGCGTGCTGCAGTGAAACACCCCGGCTTCGGCTGTCTGCACGCCGCTGACGCGAGAACCCTGGTGCAAAACCCCGGTGACGTTGGTGTTGAAATACAGGTCCACGCCGTTCTGTCGCGCGCCTTCGGTGTAGGCATCGGCCAGTCGGAACGGACTGACTTGATGGTCGCAAAGAAATTCCAGCGCCCCGCTCGCCTCATGGCTGACACTCGGCTCGGCCGCGCGCAGCGCCGCCTGGTCGAGCCAGCGCACCTGATCGGCCAAATGGGGAATGCAGGCTACGATGTGTTCGGCGTAGAGCCGGTCTTCCTCGTCGTAGATCACGAATTTCAGGCCGGTCTTTTCGAACTTGAAATCCATCCCGTGACGGTCTTTCAACTCGCGGTGCAGCGCCGGGTACATCGCGTTGGACTGCAAGGTGAAATCGAAGAACGACTGCGGCAGGATGTGCGGCGTGCTGGAATCCACCACCACCGCCGAACCCTGGGCTTCACGCTTGCGGTTGGCTGACATCATGCGAAAGAAAATTACCCCGCAGCCCAGTCCTACCGACTCGCCAATCGCCCACAAGCCGCCGGCTGACGCGCGGGTAGCGTTGCCCGGACGCTTGCAGTCGATCAAGGCGACTTTGAGGTTTTTGCGCTTGGATAACTGATAGGCGCAGGACGCCCCGATCACACCGCCACCAGCGATGACCACGTCATAGAACTTACTCATGATTCGCGGCCTCCGTGCCGACGGAGTGGAACGCAGAAAAGGGAATCGGATCGATAGGGAAACGCGGCCGCAACCAACCCACGTCCTGCCGACCGGTGACTTCGCGCAAGCGGTCGGTGCAATAGCCGACGCACATCCGCCCCTGACAATCGCCCATGCTCACCCGGGTGCGCATTTTCAGGCTGGCCAGGTCTTGCACGCCTTGCTCCAGCGCCCGGTCGATGTCGGCGCGGGTCGCGTGTTCGCAACGGCAAATCACCGTATCGGCGGCCGGCAGCGCGGTTTGCCCGGCGCCGCGCTCGGTGTATCGGTCGACCGCCGCGCGAAAGCGCACGATGGCCTTGAGTTTCGACAAATAGCGATTGCGCCGTACCAGGGCCAGTTCCGCGTCCAGCACGTCCCGTTGCAGCAGGATCGATGTGGCCGCAATCCGTCCCGCGAGCATCGCCGCTTCGCCACCGCGAATGCCGCCCATGTCACCGGCCAGGTGCACGTGAGGCTCGCTGCTTTGCTGCCAGATATTGGCACTGGCACGCAGATAACCGTCGTCGCTGTACCCGTGGTTCAGGCCCATCTGCTGACTGAGTTGGGTGCGCGGGATAAAACCGTAGCCAACCGCCAGCGTTTGCGCAGCAATCTGCTCGGCACGGGTCAGGTCCGGCACCCAGGTGCTGGAATATGGCGCCACGGTCACGGCATTCAGCTCTCCTTCGCCCTGCGCCGCCACCACGCCCCAGCCGTAATGCATGGGGATGCCGTGCAGCTTGAGGAACGCGAGCATGCTCAAGCCATCGAGGAACAACTGCGGCTTGTTCAGCAGTGACAGGCTTTCCCGAGCGATCTTGCCGAACGCGCTGGCCTCGTAAACACCTGCGACGCTGACACCGGACGCATGCAGCTGACAGGCCACCAACGGCAATAAAGGGCCGGTGCCGGCAATCACCACGGGGCCTTGAGGCTTGACCACCCCGCTCTTGATCTGCAATTGCAGGCCGCCCAGCAGGATCACCCCGGGCAAGGTCCAGCCAGGAAACGGCACGCTGCGTTCATGGCAACCGGCGGCGAGCAGCAATTGCGGGTAGTCGACTTTCTGCAACTGCTCCTCGCTGTCCAGCACCACCAACGCGCGCGTGCCCTCGGCACCGATCACGCGGTGATTCAGGCGTACCTCGATCAGCGCTGCGTGCGCCTGGAACTCGCCATGCAAGGTGGCCAGCGCCTCCGAGTACCGCGGCCCCAGATAGTCCAGTTGCACGCCATCGCGCAACGGTCCGCGATAGACCACGCCGCCCAGCCGCGAAGCTTCTTCAAGCAACGTGCAACGCACGCCGTGCCGGGCCAGTTCAATGGCCGCCGCCATCCCTGCCGGCCCACCGCCGACGATCACTGGAAGCAGGCTCATACACCCTCCTGCTCAACGATGCGGTTGACTTGGGTTTCGACCCGCATGCCGTCACGCACCACGGTCTGACAGGCGCGACGTTTGTGCCGACCATTGATTTTCACCAGGCAGCATTGGCACACGCCCATGCCGCAATAGGCGCCGCTGATTTGGTCGTGATCGTTACGGGCCACCTGGCGCAGGCCAAGGGATTGAATGACCGAGAGGACGGTTTCACCGAGGGCGGCGCTGACCGGTTGGCCGTTGATATGCACAGTCATATCCGCGCGCGGTAGCGGCTGGATATCAAACATTCTGTCTAGGCGAGGCATTGCGATGTTCTTCCATGAGAGTTCAGGTGAGGTTCCACAGCTCCTTGCTGCACTACACCTTGCGGGCCAACGACTCGGTAAAAGGCTCGCACCGGTACTTCGACAGCGCAACAGGGTGCGCGTCAAAGCAATGTAGTCGAAGCCACAGAAGGGGCTTGGATCTTTTACGGTAGGAGATATCGCAGAAGAGAATATTGATCCAGGCCAGTGAAAGACTCCGCCCCCCAACCTGCCGATCAGTTAGAGAAAACGTACTGACCCTTGACCTTTTTCGAGCCCACGAAGCCCAGGTCCGGGAACAACAGGTTTTTTACCAAGGCGACGAAGAACACCATGCCCAGGGTGATAACGACGCCGACCACGGTCATCACCGGGTCTTCTTCATATCCCTTGAACATCCGCGAAATCTGGCTGACGGTCAGAATCACGTAAATGGTGTAGGCCTGTGCCACGTTTTTGTAGAAGCCCCAGGCAAACGCCAGCGGTACCAACACCGCAAACAGGGTGAAAAACACGACCGCACCAGAACCGATCATCGCGCCCAGGTAAAACCCGGACACCGCACCCAGCAAGGCCTGTACGCAGGTCAGCGCGATCAGAAGGGTGACCTTGCGTGAATGCTTTTCCCGCAGTGCCGGATCGGGCCGGGCGCCAATCCAGTAAGCCAGCACCCGATCCTTGACCGCCCCACCGGAGAACGCCTTGAACGTCTCGGTTTTGGAGCGCCCGGCGTCGAGCATCGCCACCAGTTGCCGCTTGATTTCCTTTTTGTCCAACGTACTTCTCCCCTTCTTGAGTCAATGCAAAATAAAGGTGGGAGCGAGCCTGCTCGCGAAAGCGGTGCATCAGGCGACATCCTCATCGACTGAAAGTCCGCTATCGCGAGCAGGCTCGCTCCCACAGTGGGGCATCTTCGCTTTATTGGCCGCCAGAAAGCAAAACGCCGCTTCCACCCGAGGCGGAAGCGGCAGAGGCAAGAGCCTCAGTCGATCAATGCATGAACAGGGCGATCAAGATGATGATCGGGATGGGCACGCCAAGAAAAAACAGTAGTAATGAGCGCATGGTAATTCTCCTGGGTTAGCGAACAGGTGGCACGGAAGTGGTGGTCACGTAGGTGTCGGTTTCCAGATACACCACGGCATCCCGACGACGGCCGCCGAAGGTCGCGGCAAGGCTGGCAAAAAACGCACCGATCAGCAGTGCAATGAACATCCACAGCGAGGTCCAGGCGGCGACTTTAGCGGCAGTGTCAGCCGCTTGTTGCGCAGCGAGCTTGGCGTCGGCCACGGCTTTCTGGGTGCGGGCGTAGACTTCATCGACACGGCGTTCGGCATCGGCCTGGGTCAGGTTGGTGCGCTGGGCGACCAATTGCGCCAGGTAAGTCCGGTCTTCGGCGGACAGCTGACCGTCATTGCTCAGGGAGCGAACGAAGATGCGAGTCACGGTGCTGCGGGCGGCGTCATCGCTGACGGCAGCCGGACGATCATCGCGGAACAGACTGTCAACGAAATAGCCGTACTGGTCACTGTCGGTATTACCCGCCGCGGTGCCCGCCGCCTGAGTCGCAACGCTGGCAGCGCCACCGACCACACTCGCCCCGGCTTGCACGCCGCCGCTGACAATGCTGCTGACCGAACCGACGACCAGTGTCGCGGTGACCAGCGTGGCCACGCACCAGGCCAGGAAGCCATGGGCTGTGTCACGGAAATAGACTTCATCGCCGTGCATGTTGGCCCACTTCACCCGCAAGCGACCGGCAATATAGCCACCGAGTCCGGATGCGACGATTTGCGTAGCGGCCAGCCAGATGATCGTCGAGATCCCCAGGCCTTTGGCACTCACGCCTTCATTGGCCCAGGGTGAAACAGCCGAGAATCCCAGACCAAATCCCAGCAGCACCAGAATCAGCGACAACGCCGCCGCTGCAGCGGCACCGGCAAAGATCGCGCCCCAGGACACACCCGATAGCGTGCTTGATTCTTCGTAGGCGGGATAGAAACCATCAGAGGATCTATTCATTGTTTTATCGCTCCAGGCAGAAAGATGGTGTTACAACTCTTCGAAGAAGGAAGTGCAGTCACCGTGCCAGTCGCCAACTTTAAATAAATCGTTTTATTTCAATGATTTATAAATTTTGAACTTCCAATCCCGTTGCATTTTGCAAGGATGGCTGGATAGCAGCGGGTTTTATGCATTGATCAAAAGCGAGCTCGCATGAAGTTTTATTTAGAAAGCCGGCGGTCATTTCTTGGCAAAATGCCGCTCTATGTTGAGCACCTCTAATCAGGCAGGCCCCATGACCCGCATCTTGACCATCGAAGACGACGCCGTGACCGCCCGGGAAATCGTCGCCGAACTCAGTAGCCACGGCCTCGACGTCGATTGGGTCAACAACGGCCGCGAAGGCCTGGAGCGTGCGGTCAGCGGCAACTACGACCTGATCACCCTCGACCGCATGTTGCCGGAGCTCGATGGCCTGGCCATTGTCACCACGCTGCGGACCATGGGCGTGGCCACGCCGATCCTGATGATCAGCGCCCTCTCCGACGTCGATGAACGAGTGCGCGGCTTGCGCGCCGGCGGGGACGATTACCTGACCAAGCCGTTTGCCACCGATGAAATGGCCGCCCGGGTTGAAGTCCTGTTGCGTCGCCAGAACACGGTCACGGCCCAGGCGACCACGCTGCGGGTGGCCGATCTTGAGCTGAACCTGATCAGCCACGAAGCCAGCCGCGACGATCAACTGCTGACGCTGTTGCCCACCGAGTACAAGTTGCTGGAATTCCTGATGCGCAACACCGGGCAGATTCTGTCGCGGATGATGATTTTCGAAGAAGTCTGGGGGTATCACTTCGACCCCGGCACCAACCTCATCGATGTGCACATCGGCCGGCTGCGCAAGAAGATCGACCCGCCTGGCAAAGTCCCACTGATTCGGACCGTGCGAGGCTCGGGTTATGTCATTGCTGAACCCCTCTAACGGCTGGCGCTCATCCAGCAGCCGCTTGCTCGCGCTCTACAGTTCACTGTTCGTGATCTGGAGCGGGATTCTGATGGGGGTCATGTACTACGAGGTGTCCGCGTACCTGGACAATCTGGCCAAACACTCGCTGATGCAGCGCCAGCACCTGTTTTCGCACTTTCAAGGCGAACAATTGGCCGACGCCCTCGCCGTCAGCATGACCTTCGACATTCGCGGCATCGACGCCTATGGCCTGTTCGATTCGCAGCACCGTTACCTCAGCGGTGCGCTGCGGCACATGCCCGAAGGCTTGCCGCTGGATGGCAAGATCCACATGCTCGGCGACTGCGCCGAGTCTGACGACCCCAGCCTGCCCACCGACAGTTGCGACGCGGTCACGACCCAGACCAAGGACGGTCGCTGGCTGGTGCTGGTTCGCGATAACGGTTCGTTGTTTGCCGTGACCCGGATCATTCTGCACGCGTTGCTCTGGGGCGTGACGCTGACCATTTTGCCCGGCATCGCCGGTTGGCACCTGTTGAGGCGGCGTCCGCTGCGGCGGATTCGTGCAATCCAGGCCAGCGCCGAGGCTATCGTCGCCGGCGACCTGACCCGGCGTTTGCCACTGTCCAATCGCCGCGATGAGCTGGACATGCTCGCGGCCATCGTCAACGCCATGCTCGAACGCATCGAACGCTTGATGAACGAGGTCAAGGGCGTGTGCGACAACATCGCCCATGACCTGCGCACACCGCTGACACGCTTGCGGGCGCAGCTGTATCGAATCCAACAGCAGGCGGATGACGGCTCGACGCTGGCCGTGCAACTGGACTCGGTGCTCGGTGAAGCCGATACCTTGATGGCGCGGTTTCGTGGATTGCTGCGGATTTCCGAACTGGAGGACCGCCAGCGGCGTTCCGGTTTTGTACAGCTGGATCCGGTGCCGTTGTTGCAGGAGCTGCATGATTTTTACCTGCCGCTGGCGGAAGAAGGCGAGCTGCTGTTCAAGCTGCAATTGCCTGCGTCACTGCCAATGTTGAACGGCGATCGGGCGCTGTTGTTTGAAGCCGTGGCGAACCTGCTGAGCAACTCGATCAAATTTACCCCGCCCGGTGGCGAGGTGATTTTGCGCGGGGTCAATGACGCTGGGCACACGCGAATCGAAGTGCTCGACTCAGGGCCGGGTATCCCGGAAAGCGAACGCGAAGCGGTGTTCCAGCGCTTTTACCGTGCCGAGAGTGGGAATCAGAAAAGCGGGTTCGGGTTGGGGCTGTCGATCGTCGCGGCGATTGTCAGCCTGCATGGGTTTGCGCTTGAAGTGGGCACCAGTGAACTGGGCGGTGCGCGGTTGGTGCTCGATTGCGGCCACGATCTGCTTCCCCAGACCTGACCCGGTCTCCCTGAACGAACACATCCCCCTGTAGGAGTGAGCCTGCTCGCGATAGCGGTCTATCAGTCAATCTCTATGTTGAAGCTGAAGACGTCATCGCGAGCAGGCTCACTCCTACAGGGGATTTGTGGTGTTATCAGGTTGGGTAGTTCGCCCGCAGGGCTTCAAGACCGCCCTGATAGATCCCGGCAAACAACGCCTCAACCTCTGTTTCACTGACACCGACGGGCGTAAAGCGACCCGACCATGTCACCCGAGCCCTCTGCCCCTGAGCCTCGACCTTGATCGTCGCCAGGTACTCGGTCGCCGGAAACGGTGCATGCAAAATCGAGTAGCTGTAAGTCTTCCCGGCGTTATCAAACGTCTCCAACCGCTCAACCACCTTCGCCCCATCCGCCGTTTGCAGGCTGCGCACCCGCCCACCTTCACTCAGTTCGCTTTTCGGGATGAACGGCAGCCAGTCCGGCAGCGTGTCGAAACCGCCAATCAATTGCCACACCTCATCGGCCGAAGCCGGAATGTCGATAAATGCTGATGCCTTTGCCATGTAATCCTCTCTCTCAATCAATAAATTCAGATGGCCATGCTGTCGACGACACCGCCGTCGACCCGCAATGCCGCGCCCGTCGTGGCCGAGGATAGCGGCGAGGCGATGTAGGCCACCAGGTTCGCGACTTCTTCGACATTCGCCACACGCTGGATGATCGAGGTCGGCCGGGCCTTGCGCACAAACGCATCGGCTTCTTCCCGGACACTACGCCCCGATTCGGCGGTGGCCTCCTTGAGCATCTGCTCCAGGCCATCGGTCAATGTCGGGCCGGGCAGGATCGCATTGACTGTCACGCCAGTGCCCGCGAGCCGTTTGGCGAGGCCGTGGGACACCGCGAGGTTGGCGCTTTTGGTCACGCCATAATTGAGCATGTCGGCCGGGATGGCGATCCCGGATTCCGAGGACAGGAAAATCACCCGCCCCCAGCCCTGCTTGACCATGTCCGGCACGTAATGCCGGGACAGGCGCACGCCAGAGATCACGTTAACCTCATAGAAGCGCGTCCACTCGCTGTCCGGCGTGTCGAAAAAATCCACCTCGTTGAAGATCCCGAGGTTGTTCACCAGGATGTCCGCGCGCGGTTCGGCGGCGAACAGCTTTTCGGCACCGTCGGCGGTGCCGAGGTCAGCGGTCAGGCCACGCAATTGCGCGCCCGGCACGCTCTGGCGAATGCTTGCCAGCGCCTGCTCGACCTTGGCCGTCTCGCGGCCGATCACCACCACCGTGGCGCCGGATTCGGCCAGCGCCTTGCTGATGCCCAGGCCAATGCCGGCGGTGCTGCCGCTGACAATGGCGAGTTTTCCAGTCAGATCGATTTTCATGCTCAAACTCCTCAGAGGGGCAATGGAGCGCGTTCGCTCACCAGTTTCGCGTCACGCATCGCCTGCCAGAATGCAGCGGGGATCACGGCCGACAGTGCCGCAACATCTTCAGCAATCCGGTCCGGACGGCTGGAGCCCGGAATCACCGCAGCCACGGCCGGGTTAGCCAGCGAGAACTGCAACCCAGCAGCCTTGATGTCGACACCGTGGGCCGCCGCGATGCGTTTGATCTGCTCGACTTTGTCAACGATCGCCGGGCTGGCTTTCTGGTATTCGAAATGGGTTCCACCGGCCAGAATGCCCGAGCTGTAGGGGCCGCCGACCACGATTTCGACGTTCTGCGCCAAGGCCGCGTCCATCAGACGTTGCAAGGCCCGGTCGTGGTCGAGAAGAGTGTAGCGACCCGCCAGCAGAAAACCGTCCGGTTGGGCTTCGGTCAGATCAAGGGTCAGCTCGCAAGGTTCGACCTTGTTCACGCCCAGGCCCCAACCCTTGATCACGCCTTCTTCACGCAAACGGGTCAGCACTTTGAACGCGCCAGTGCGGGCCTGGTTGAAGTATTCCAGCCACTGGTCGCCGTAAAAATCCTGGGCGATGTCATGCACCCAGACGATGTCCAGGCGATCGGTTTGCAGGCGCTTGAGGCTGTCTTCGATGGAGCGCATTGTGGCGTCGGCGCTGTAGTCGTTGACGATTTTATTCGGGCGGCCGTGTTCGAACACCCCGCTCTTTTCGCCCAGGTCACGGGCCGATGCATCTTCGACCTCATTGAGGATGACCCGGCCGACTTTGCTGCTCAGCACGTAGTCGTCGCGGTTGTATTGGGCCAGTGCAGCACCCAGGCGAATCTCCGACAGGCCCGAACCGTAAAACGGCGCGGTGTCGAAGTAGCGAACGCCGGCATCCCAGGCCGCGTGAACGGTGGCCTGCGCCTCGTCTTCAGGAATGGCGCGGAACATGTTGCCCAACGGGGCCGTGCCGAAACCCAGCGCGCCGGGCAGTTTGTCTTTCAAGCTCATGGTTCAAATCCTCTTCAGTTTCAGAGGTCAGCTGAGTGACCGTTGGGCAGATCCTAGATTGCGATGATCGGACCGTCCAAGACATAATGCGCAGCACTTGAGTCCCTATAGGTCTTACATGATCGACATCCGCCAATTGCGCTACTTCGTCGCCGTCGCCGAAGAAGAACACGTCGGTCGCGCCGCCGAACGCTTGCACATCTCCCAATCACCTTTGAGCCGGCAGATCGCCCAGCTTGAAGAACGCCTGGGCCTGACCCTGTTCGAGCGCAGCCAGCAGCGCATCCGCCTGACCCGCGACGGCCAGACCTTCCTCGCCGAAACCCGCGCCCTCCTGACCCATGCCAGCCGCCTCGAATCCCTGGGCAAACGCCTCGGTCGCGGCGAAGAAGGCGGCCTGTGCATCGGCTACATCGAAAACGCCATGCACGCTGGCGTGCTGCCCAATGCCCTGCGGGTGCTGCGCGTCGACCGGCCGAACGTGCACGTTGCGTTGTACAACCTGAGTTCCGCCGAACAACTCGAAGGCCTGCGCCAGCGTAGTCTGGATATCGCCCTGGTCAGTGAACCGCCCGTCGCCGACGACCCGGACCTGCTGGGGTTTCAAGTGCTGGACGACCCGATGCTACTGGCCCTGCCCGAACACCATCCCCTCGCCCACCAGGCCACACTGACCCCGGCCGACCTGGCCAATCAGGAATGGATCGGCGTGCAACACCGACAGAACTGCGCCAGCCGCGAAGACTTCGTCAGCGCCTGCATCCGCGCCGGTTTCACCCCGGACATCCGCATGGAAGCCACCGAGCCCTTCACTGCGCTGGGGCTGGTGGCGTCGGGGCTGGGCATTGCGATGATTCAGAAAGGCTTGAGCCGCAATGCGCCGCCGGGTGTGGTGCTGCGGGAAGTGCCGTGGATTTCGTTTACCACGCCCTTGTGGGCGGCGTGGCACCGGATCAATTTGCGGCCGCTGGTGGAGACGTTCAGGAAGGTGCTGACCGAATCGGGCCCGCATTGATCGTTCCCGCGTCGAGGCGTCGAATCGTCCGCGTGGGAATGCAGCCCGGGACGCTCTGCGTCCCTTTCAAACGCGGGAACGCGGAGCGTCCCTGGAGGTATTCCCACGCAGAGCATGGGAACGATCAAAAATATGTGTCGGGGCGGCTGGCCTCATCGCGAGCAGGCTCGCGCCTACATCTGGAACGCATACCCCTGTGGGAGCGAGCCTGCTCGCGATGAGGCCGCCCCAAACACCGCATAACCAACAGATGAGATTTGCTCAATCGGTCTGTGCAACCCACAAAGCTGGGTGGATGAATTGATGCTGTCGCGCGCGTCTGTTTAAGCCTGAAACGGCGTCTGTTTAAAAACTCTCGCAGATACGTCCTGAAAGCTACAAAACCTTGCGCCGTTGCCTACGGCTGCGCCAGAATCCGCCGGCTTGTGCGCCTTGGGGCCGCTCGGTAACTTGATTCCCGTCACTGCTCATCAGTGATCGGGTTTAGTCGCCCGTGCTAACTCAGTTGTGCGTGCATCTGTCATGCAGGTCTTTCATTCCTGTATCTGATGGTGGCTGTACGCAGGGCGCTCTCGGGCGCGCCGGATTGCTGAGTTTCCCGGTCGACTAACCTGCGTGCAGCTGCCTCCCCTTACGTTTAGTCGCAAGAGGGGTGGCACCCAATTTGGAAACTCAGCATATGTTCAAAGTAACGCCCAACCCACCGGACACCGATCCGGTCTCCCCCTACGAACCCGATTCAAAAAAGCTCAACGAAGCCGCCGAGCGCGCCCTCGACTTCCACTTCCCATCGAACGCCGACATCAAAGCCACCCCACGCACACGCAGCACTCTGTTCTCCGTAGACCCCGAGGCCACGGCCGAAACCCTGGCGGTTTATCTGGTGGAAATACTCGCCTCGGTCGACGTGATGGTCCATCAGTTGGTGGATCACCTGGAGGGAGAGACGCGCTACGCCCTGCTGGGGATTTCCAACAGCATCATGATGGCGGAGATCACGGCGAACCGGGTGTTGGATAAGATCGATCTGCCCATATAAGTGCCGCTCTGCGGTGAGTGAATAACTGACGTTGAATTGTGCAGCGGTCCCATTTTTTCGGGGCCGCTTCGCGGCACAGCGGATAGATAAATAGATGCGTCCCCTTTTCTCGTGGAACTCACAAAACCCTGTGGCGAGGGAGCTTGCTCCCGCTGGGTCGCGCAGCGGCCCCAAAACCTGCAACTGCGGTGATTCAGGTAAACCGCGGGTATAGGATTTACGACTGCTGCGCAGCCGAACGGGACGGTGTGACGTTTCGCTACCCCCCCTCGCCACAGGTAAATCCCTTCACAGCAGGTGGCCCTTTCATTTCATGTGGTTTTTGCATCACAGGTAACCCCCTCATCACCGGTGCTCTCTCGCCACAGGGTTTGATGCTTTACTGAAAAGACCCAAAAACCCTGCGAGTACCCCCACATGAACCGCAACGACCTGCGCCGCGTGGACATGAACCTGCTGGTGATTTTCGAAACGTTGATGTTCGAGAAGAACCTGACCCGGGCCGGGGAGAAACTGTTTCTCGGTCAGCCCGCTGTCAGTGCTTCGCTGGCCAAGTTGCGCGATCTGTTCGACGACCCGCTGCTGGTGCGCAACGGTCGGGTGTTGGAGCCGACCCAACGGGCGTTGGCGATTCTCAAGGAGTTGCAGCCGGCGATGGACACCATTTCCGGCGCGGTCAGCCGGGCCAAGGATTTCGACCCGTCCACCAGCCGCGATGTGTTCCGCATCGGCTTGTCCGACGACGCCGAGTTCGGTCTGTTTCCGCCGCTGCTCAAGCAAATACGCGAAGAGGCGCAGAACGTCGTGGTGGTGGTGCGAAGGGTGAATTACTTGCTGATGTCACCGATGCTCGCCTCCGGGGAGATTTCCGTCGGGATCAGTTACACCACGGAACTGCCGGCCAATGCCAAGCGCAAGAAATTGCGCGACCTGAGCGTGAAGATTCTGCGGGGCGACAACCGTCCCGGCCCCCTGACCCTGGATGAGTATTGCGAACGCCCTCATGCGCTGGTGTCTTTTTCCGGAGACTTGACCGGTGCTATCGACAACGATCTGGCGCGCATCGGCCGCTCGCGGCGGGTGGTGCTGGCGGTGCCGCAATTCGCCGGGTTGCGTGCCCTGCTGGCCGGCACCGACCTGCTGGCCACGGTGCCGGATTACGCGGCGTGTGCGCTGATCGAAGGCAGCAACCAGCTGCGGGCCGACGACCCGCCGTTTGACATCGTGCTCTCCGAACTTTCCATGGTCTGGAACGGGGTCAACGATAACGACCCGGCAGAACGTTGGCTGCGTTCGCGAATTGCGCAACACATGTCGGCTGAGTTGCCGGTGCTTTGAGCGCGTTGAAAGCCGGATCGGTCTCGCGCAGGAAGATCGGCATGTCGGTCATCGGTGGCATCGCCGGAATGTCGAAATACATCTGGATCACCCAGCCGCGGTGGTAACTGGCGTGATTGACCACGTGCAGCAGCATCGCGCCGGCGCTCATGGTGCCGCTCTCGCCGGAGACGAACGTAAACTCGACCGGCTTATCCAGCGACCTCTCGGTCTGCCTTGCGCTCCAGTTGCAATACCAGTGATCGATGTCCTTTTGCGCCATGCGCAAATCAGCCAGGTCGGGATGGAGCAGATCGTGTGAGGTTTTGAAGCCGTGCCCTCGGCCTTCGAGGTGAGCCTGCCAGATGCAGTCCACGACATAGATGTGATTCAGGGTGCCGATCATGTTCTTGAACACCGACACCCGCTCTTTGTTGACCTCCCCCGGCGGCAGCGCGGCCAGGCTGTCAAAGAGGCGCTGATCGGCCCATTGCTTGTAATCGGCAAGCATGCGGGCAGTGCGTATGTTGATCATCAGAGTTCTCCCATTACGATGGGCACACTGGCAAGCATAGACCGCTCGGCGGCTGGCAGCGCAGACGCTGATAACCGGCACCTCACCGCAACGCGACAGCTGCTACAGGGAATGCGGTGTCAGGCGTTGTACCACCCGATCAGCCAGCGCCAGGCAGCTGGTGAGGCCCGGTGATTCGATGCCGAACAGATTCACCAATCCCGGCACACCATGCTCGGCCGGGCCGCTGATGAGGAAGTCGGCGGCCGGTTCGGTCGGGCCGGAAATCTTCGGGCGGATGCCGCTGTAGGCGGGTTGCAGGCTGTTATCGGGTAACGTCGGCCAGTAGCGGCGGATGGCCTGATAGAACCCGTCGACCCGGCGCGGATCGACGCGGTAATCGACATGGTCGACCCATTCGACGTCCGGCCCGAAACGCGCCTGCCCGCCAAGATCGAGGGTCATGTGCACGCCCAGGCCGGCGCTCTCCGGTGCCGGATACACCAGATGCCGGAACGGCGCCCGGCCACTGAAACTGAAATAACTGCCCTTGCACAGGCGTGCCTCGGGAACGTATTGCGTCGGCAAGCCTTCGATCCGGCTCGCCACCTCCGGCGCGGACAAACCGGCGCAATTGATCAACTCGCGACAGGTCAAGGTCATCGGCTGTGCGCCGCCCATGTGCAATTCGAAACCTTGTTCGGTGCAACGGGCGGACACCAATGGCGTGTGCAAGGCAATCGAGGTGCCCGAGGCTTCGGCGTCTGCCTGAAGCGCCAGCATCAGCGCATGGGAATCGACGATCCCGGTGGACGGCGACCAGAGCGCGGCGACGCAGGACAGCGCCGGTTCAAGCGACCGCGCCTGCCCGGCGTCCAGCCATTGCAAGTCATCGACGCCATTGCGCCGGCCCTGCTCCAGCAACCTCTGCAAGGCCGCGCACTGGCTGTCATCGGTGGCCACGATCAACTTGCCCAGGCGTTGGTAATCGACACCGCGCTCCTCGCAAAAGGCGTAAAGGCGATGCTTGCCCTCCACGCACAATTGCGCTTTCAGGCTGCCGCTCGGGTAATAGATGCCGGCGTGGATCACTTCTGAATTGCGCGAACTGATGCCCATACCAATCCCCTCGCCGGCTTCGATCAGGATCACTTCCCGCCCGCTACGGGCCAGTGCCCTGGTCACCGCCAGGCCAACCACGCCGGCGCCGACCACCACGCATTCGATATCGACGCTCACCTGCCCTCCGCTCATGTCAAGCCAGCCCTCGTTCCCGATAATCGATCAGGCTGGAGAATATCGCCAGCAGCATGGCCATGACCACGAAGAAGATCAGCACCAGGAAATACGAGCCGGTGAACTGCACGATCAATCCGATCAGGATCGGCACGATAACCCCGGCCATGTTGCCGCAGAAGTTCATGGTGCCGGCCAGCACACCGGTTTTCGAGGTGCCGCCGAGGATCGACGGAATGCACCAGTACATGCCGCACCAGCGAATGAAAAACATCGCTACGCAGAGCAGACCGATGGCCTTGCCGGCTTCATTGGTATAGGCCACCGCCAGCATGCACAGGGCCGCGACCAGCGCCGAACCACTGAACATGCTGCGCATCACCAGGTTGGGCGAGGCGCCGCTGGTTTTCCATTTATCCCCCAGATAACCGCCCACCAGCTCGCCGACGAAACCGCACATGAAAATCAGGAAGGTCGCACCGCCCATGCTCGAAATGTTCAGGCCGTGGGTCTGGTGCAGGTAGCTCGGCATCCAGGTCAGCAAACCGTAGAACACGCTGAGAATGCAGCAGTAACCGGCGAACATCGCGAGCACCGAACGGTCCTTGAGCAGCTCTTTGAGGGGGATGCTGGTCACCGTGCCGGGTTGGCTGACTTTGCGATTGCCTTCGGTGATGTGCGCCAGTTCCGCCGCGTTGACACCGGGGTGTTCGCTGGGATGGTTGCGGATGTATTTCCACGCCAGTACACCGGCAAGCATGGTGCCGATACCGGCGATCACGAAGGCGATGCGCCAGGAATCGAACCAGCCGATCAGCCCGGCAATGATGATCGCGCCGAAAGCACTGCCCAGCGGTGCGCCGCCATCGACCAGCACCGCGCCACGTCCGCGTTCGTTGGGAGTCAGCCAGGCGCCGTTGAGTTTGGCCCCGGCCGGCATGATCGGCGACTCGGCGATGCCCAGCCCCATGCGCGTAATCAACAGCGTGATCCAGTTATGCGCACCGGCAGCCAAGGCCTGGAAGGCGCCCCAGGCGACAGTCGCGATGACGATGACGCGGCGGGTCTGAAAACGGTCCAGCAGCATGCCGCCGGGAATCTGCATCAATGCGTACGACCAGAAAAACGCACTGAGCATCAAGCCTTCCAGCGCGGGAGGGATCTGGAACTCACTGGAAATCAGCGGCAAGGCCACCGACAGCGAAGCGCGGTCGATGTAGTTGATGGCGGTCAGCAGCAACATGATGAGGAAGATCCGCCAGCGCACGCTGGTCGGACGCTCGGTGGCAGACGCGGCGGCGAGCCGCAGGGTTTCGGCACTCGGATTGTTCATGAGGGGCGCTCTTGTTGTTGTGGGTGCAAGCGGCCCAATACCCGCCTATTAACGCAAAACCTGTAGGAGCGAGGCTTGCCCGCGAAGGCGGAGTGTCATTAACAATGATGTCCACTGACACTCCGCCTTCGCGGGCAAGCCTCGCTCCTACTGGGTTTACATCTTGGCTGACGGGTGTTGGGCAAGCACCCCAACTCTAATCACGCGTCCTCGGGCTGAATAATGAGGGGATCTGATTAGGGGATCACCAAACGTCATCCCCCGAAAAGATCAGAACGTCCCGGGGTAACTGCCGCCGTCCAGCAGCAGGTTTTGCCCGGTGAGGAAACCGGCATTGGCGCTGCAGATGAACGCGCAGTAGGCGCCGAACTCATCGGGTTGCCCGAAGCGCTGGGCCGGCACGTGCTTGCGCCGCTGTTCGCTGATGCTTTCGACGCTGGTGCCATTGGCCTCGGCGGCGGCGCTCAGGGTCTTGTGCAAACGCTCGGTCTCGAACGGTCCCGGCAGCAGATTGTTGATCGTCACGTTGTGCCCGGCCAGCCGTGACTGGCGTGCAAGCCCGGCGATAAAACCGGTCAGGCCGCTGCGTGCGCCATTGGACAGTCCCAACACATCGATTGGCGCCTTCACCGCGCCGGAGGTGATGTTGACGATACGCCCGAAACCGCGCTCGGCCATGCCATCGACGCAGGCCTTGATCAGCTCGATGGGCGTGAGCATGTTGGCATCCAGCGCCTTCAGCCAGTCGTCGCGCTGCCAGTCACGGAAGTCACCCGGAGGCGGTCCGCCGGCGTTGTTGATCAGGATGTCCACCTGCGGACATGCCGCCAACACCTGGTCGCGCACTGCGGGCGTGCTGATGTCCCCGGCCACCGTGCGCACGTCGATGCCCGGCGCCAGGCTGCGCAATTCTGTAGCGGCAGCCTGCAAGGTTTCGTCACCCCGGGCGTTGATCACCAGGTTGACACCCTCCTTCGCCAAGGCCCGCGCACAGGCCAGACCCAGGCCCTTGCTGGCGGCGCAGACGATGGCCCAGCGACCTGAAATACCCAAATCCATGACGATGCTCCTGACGGTTGGAAAACCTCACGTTACCACCAGGACCCGCCTCGCCGGGGGATGACAAAGGGTGATCGGCGGATCAGACCTTTTCATTATCGGCCGCCTCCCACGCTTATTACTGTCTGCGGACCAATAAGAACCGGAGAAACCCATGAACCCGTTCCAGTTTTATTTCCCCACCACTTTGAAAAGCGGCAACGGCCTGGTGCGTCAGGCCGGTGCATTGCTCAAGCCCCATGTTCGGAAAAAACTGCTGGTGGTCACTGACGCAGGGCTGATGGCGTCGGGCGTGATGGAAGGTTTTTTCGCCTCCCTGGCCGAGAGTGACATCGGCTATGAAGTGTTTTCCGGCGTTGAACCGAACCCCACCACCGACGTGCTGGAACGAGCCGTGGCCTTCCTGAAAAACCACGACTGTGACTCGGTGATCGGCGTCGGTGGCGGCAGCAGCATCGACACCGCCAAGGGCGTGGCGGCCATGGCCACCAACCCCGGCAACATCCTCGACTACGAGGGCTACGACAAACTGCTGCACCCACCCCTGCCGATCTTCGCGATCCCGACCACCTCCGGCACTGGCAGCGAATGCACCGCCTCCACCGTGTTCACCAACACCAAGACCCTGTTCAAAACCGTGATCATCAGCCCGGCACTGTTTCCGAAACTGGCGATTCTCGACGCCGAGCTGACGCTCAAACTTCCACCGTCGATCACCGCTTCGACGGGCATGGACGCCTTGACCCACGCCATCGAATCCTACGTGTCGAAGCAGGCCAACCCGGTCAGCCAGGCCCTGGCGCTGCAAGCGATCAAGATGATCTGCACGCACCTGCCCAAGGCATTTTTCAGCGGCTCCGACCTGCACGCCCGGGAACAGATGCTGCTTGGGTCGTTCCTGGCGGGCGTGGCCTTCGCCCAATCGAAACTGGGCAACGTGCATGCGATCTCCCATACCTTCGGCGGCGTCTTCAACATTCCCCACGGCATCGCCAACGCCACGCTGCTGCCCTACGTCATCGAATACAACCTGGCGGCCTGCCCGGAGCTGTTTCGCGAGATTGCCATCGCCATGGGTGAAGACATCGACGGCCTGAGCCTGGACCGCACCGGTCACAAAGTGGTGGACCACGTGGTGGCGCTGAACAAGGCCATCGGCATTCCCGACAACATCAAGGACCTGGGCGTGGATCTGGATTACATGCCGCAAATGGTCAGTGACTCGATGCGCAGCGGCAACGTGCTGGTCAACCCACGCCTGACCACCGCCGCCGACATTGAGCGAATCATCAGCAACGCCTGGCACGGCATTCATTCCTGAAGAGAACACGCCCATGTTTTACGAAATGCGCACCTACACGATTCAAATCGGAAAAATGCAGACCTACCTCAAGCACTTCGAGGAGGCCGGGCTACCGGTGATCTCCCGCTACACCACGCTGGTGGGCTGGTGGTACACCGAAATCGGCGAGCTGAATCAAGTCATCCACATCTGGGCCTACGAGAGCCTCGACGACCGGATCAAGAAACGGGCCGCGCTGTATCAGGACCCTGACTGGCTAGAGGGTTTCGTGCCGAAAGCGTTCCCGATGCTGGAAAAGATGGAATCGAAACTGCTGATCGCCGCCGATTTCTCCCCGATCAAATAAACCCCTGTGGGAGCGAACCTGCTCGCGATAGCGGTATGTCAGACGCATCAAGGTTAACTGGCACTCCTCATCGCGAGCAGGCTCACTCCCACACGGGGATTTGTACTGGCCTGCCGAATCGGCTCAAACCAAGGACAACCTCATGTGCGACCACAATCCCAACAATACCGCCGCCGACCGATCTCCCGACATCAAGGCCTTGCTCGAAGGCCTGCCCACTAACTGGGGCAAATGGGGGCCGGACGATGAAGTCGGGGCCCTGAATTACCTGCAAAGCGCCGAGATCCTCCGGGGCATCGCCTCGGTGCGCCAAGGCAAGACCTTCACCCTGCAAGTGCAGATCGGCCATCCCAAGGGCGAGCCGTTGTGGCCCGGCCGACGCCCGTCGATGCGTGTCAACGTGCTGGACAAGGGCCACTTCCTGGCGGGCAAGACCCACTTTGACGGTCACGTGGAATACGCCGACGATGTGATCTTCATGCACCTGCAAGGCTCGACCCAATACGATGCGCTCGGCCACGTCTGGCACGACAACAAACTGTGGAACGGCTATGACGCCATGAGCACCATCGGCAGCATGGACAAGGCCAGCATCCTGCCGATTGCCGAACGCGGAATTGTCGGCCGCGCGGTGCTGATCGACATGGCGCGCCATCGCGGCAAAGCGGTGCTGGACAAGGGGGAGACCTTCAACCACCTGGACCTGCAGGCTGCTGCAAAGGCGCAAGGCATCGAGATCCAGAAGCGCGACATCCTGATCATCCGCACCGGCTGGATCGGCTCGTTCTATGAGCGCGAACCGGAAGAGTTCTACAAGGACTTCGCCGAGCCGGGCCTGACCTTCAGCCGCGAACTGGTGGAGTGGTTTCACCAGATGGAAATTCCCAACCTGGTGACCGACACCATGGCCAACGAAGTGGCGGTCGACCCCACCTCGGGCGTGTTGATCCCGCTGCACAATGCCTTGATGCGCAACCTCGGCGTGACCTTCACCGAAGTGGCGATGCTCGACGACCTGGCCAGTGATTGCGCCGAAGACGGCCAGTGGCAGTTCCTCTACACCGCCGCGCCGTTGAAGATTGTCGGCGGGACCGGTGCGCCAGTGAATCCGATTGTGATCAAGTAGTCAGGTCCTGCTTCAGCTCGTTGATCAGCAGGGTCGCTGCCGGAGACAGGTCGGCGCCGGCCCGGCTGATCACACCATAAGGCTCGATCAGCGCGCGCATGGACACCGGCAATTTCACCAGCAAATCGTGTTGCTCGCAGAATTGCGCGACTTCCACCGGGATCACCGCCAGCAAGGTCGGGTCCTGCTGCACCAACAGAATGGTGGCGAAGGTCGATGAGGTTTCCAGCGGATAACGCGGAATCTCCAGCCCCGCCTCATTTAACTCACGCTCCAGGGCCTGGCGCATCGGCATGTCCTTGGGGTAGACCACCCAGCGGTAATCGCTCAGTTGCGACAACTGCAACGACTCGGCACGGGCCAACGGATGGTCTTTGCTGGCGACCACCGCCAAGGGCTCTTCGCTGAGTTCGATGCAGTCATAAGCGTCCGAGCGCTGGCCAACGCTGGTGCGACAGATCGCCAGGTCCAGCCGCCCTTGATCCAGCAAACCGAGCAAGGTGGCGCTGGTGTTTTCCACCAGTTCCACGGACAACTCCGGCTGCTTGAGCCTTAATTCGCTCAGGGCCCGGGTCAGCAACGGCACCGCGCCCATGATCACGCCTACCGACAACCGCCCGCCCTGGCCCTGCATGATGCTGAGCATTTCCTCGCGCAAATGTTCGACGTCGCTGTAGATCAGCCGTGCATACCGAATCATGCAACGGCCCATTTCATTAGCAACCAGGCCCTTGGGCTGACGTTCGAACAGCGGCATCCCAAGCAACGACTCGACTTCGTGCAAGGCCTTGGTGGCGCCGGACTGGGAAATCGAAATGTGCTCGGCGGCCTTGTGCAACGAGCCACGATCGTCCAGCGCGATCAGCAACCGCAGTTGTTTGAGTCGAAGCCGCGAAGCGATGCTGCCAAGTGAAGGGACCATGTCGGTGTGTGCTCGTTTCAATGGACAAATCCGTCAGGCCCACGCCGCCATTTGCCGGCGTGGGCAAAGTGGTTAGCTCAGGGGCGCCCTGCTCCACTGGCCATCGACCAGTCGATTGAGGCTCAGCGGGTTAGCGTTTTGCAGCGCCTGGGGCAGGTACTCATCAGGATAGTTCTGGTAACAGACCGGCCGCAGGAAGCGATCAATGGCCAAGGTGCCGACTGAGGTGCCGCGCGCATCCGAAGTGGCTGGATAGGGTCCGCCATGCACCATCGCATCGCTGACTTCGACGCCGGTCGGGTAGCCGTTGAGCAGCAAGCGTCCGACCTTGTCTTCGAGTAGCGGCAACAGCTCGCCGAAGCGATCCAGGTCCGCCGGATCGGCAATCAGCGTGGCGGTCAGTTGACCGTGCAAACTGCCGAGCACGGCGCGCAGTTGGTGCCGGTCTGCGACCTCCACCACCACCGTGGCCGGGCCGAAGATCTCTTCCTGCAGCAACGGATCGCCGTCGAGCAACAACTGTACGTCGGCCTTGAACAGCTGCGGTTGCGCCTTGGATTTGCCCTGCGGCTGACCGGCGAGGTGATCGACCCGTTCGTGGGCCACGATGTGTTGAAGACCTGCGCGATAGCTGTTCAGGGCGCCAGCGTTGAGCATGGTCTGGGCCGGTTGGCTGCCCATGTTTTGCGCGAATACGTCCAGGAACTCGCTGAACTGCGGCGAGTGCAGGCCGATGATCAGTCCGGGGCTGGTACAGAACTGGCCGCAGCCCAGGTTGATCGACGCGGTCAGTTCCTCGGCGACTTGGCTGCCACGGGTGTTCAGCGCCTCAGGCAGCAGGATCACCGGGTTGATGCTCGACATCTCGGCGAACACCGGGATCGGTTGCGGGCGCGCGGCGGCCAGGTCGGACAAGGCTCGACCGCCCTTCAATGAACCGGTGAAACCGACGGCCTTGATGCCATCGGCCTTGACCAACCCCTGGCCGACACCCGCGCCGTAAATCATGTTGAACACGCCCGAAGGCATGCCGGTGCGCTGTGCCGCGCGCACGATGGCGCTGGCCACGCGGTCCGCGGTCGCCATGTGCCCGCTGTGGGCCTTGAACACCACCGGGCAACCGGCGGCCAGCGCAGAAGCGGTATCGCCACCGGCGGTGGAAAACGCCAGTGGGAAATTGCTCGCTCCAAACACGGCGACCGGGCCGACGCCGATGCGGTACTGACGGATGTCCTGTCGCGGCAACGGTGTGCGTTCGGGTTGAGCCTGATCGATCCGCGCACCGAGAAAATCCCCCGGAGCAACACCTGCGCAAACAAGCGTAACTGGCCCGTGGTGCGATTGCGCTCACCGCGAATCCGCCCTTCGGGCAAGGCGGTTTCCTGGCACACCAAGGCGATAAAATCGTCACCCAGCGCATCGATTTCATCAGCTATTGCGCCAAGAAACTCCGCACGTCGTAACGGCAACAGCTGACGAAACGGGGCAAAAGCTCGCGAGGCGGCCGTCACTGCCAGCGCGACTTCCTGATCATTGGCCTGATGAAAAACATAGGGCAGTGCTTGCCCGGTGCTGGCGTCGAAACTCTGCAACGCTTCGCCGCCCAGAGCGCTGCGCTGCCCGTCGATAAACTGCTGGCCCAAAATAGCGGACATCAAAAACTCCCTCGCCGGCGTTCGGCAGGCGATCATTCGAATTGAAGGGGTACGCCTATGGCGCACGCTTCACTCTATTGGCCGGGCTGATGGGCAACAAATGACAACAACGGGCCAGGGGATGAGTATTCGTCATCCCCCGCCCGTCATCGGTGGTACCAGGTGTCAGTGAATCGCGACCGGGTTGATGTTGACCTGGGTCGAGCCCTTGTACAGCGGCTGTCCGAGGACAAACATGAACTCCCAGGCCTTGTCCTTCACCAGCGCGCGGCTGTCGATCAATTCAAGGTTGTAGATGCCGTTCTTGGCCAGCATGAACTGGTTGACCGGGAACTCCTGGCCGTCTTTCGCCGGGTAGATCTCCGAGGCCCAGGTGTCGCCGCCGAACGCGACGATCTGCTTGTCCGCCAGCCATTTGGCCGCCGCCATGCCGATGCCCGGCTCCACGGCGAGGAATTTCTCGTTGTCCTTGCCCAGCAGTTCCAGCCAACCGGTGTTGAACAGCACCACATCGCCCTTCTGGATGCTGATGCCTTGCAGGTCCAGTGCCTTCTGGATGTCGGCAACGCTGAACTCGGTTTTCTCCGGCACGATGGCGCTGCCGTACACGGCGGTCATGTCCAGCACCACGCCACGGGTGACGATGGGCGGGACTTTTTCGATGCCGAGTTTTTTCACGCCTTCGACGGTGACGAAGTCCGCCGCACGGTTGCCGTTGTAGTAGACATTGTCGATGCCGATATGGCCGATGCCGTTGAGTTGGGTGCCGACACCGGTCCAGCCGACCACCAGTTCATCGTTGAAGGTGAACTTGTTAGGCCCCATGGTGGTGCCACCCGCCTCGCCCGGCTGGATGTTGGTCAGGTGAAAACTGCGGTGACGGAAGGCTGGCAGAGTCTTGTCGATGGGCACGGCCAGCGGATAGGTTTTGCCGCTCTTGATCAATTTGGAGGCGTTGATCACCGACTCCGCGTTTAGCAGATTCAGCGCGCCGATTTCATCGTTGGCGCCGTATTTCGAGGGGTACCATTTTTCGGCATCCGCCGCGTGAGCTGCATGGAGGGTGAACAACAGGGCAAACGGCAGTACCAATCGGGTCAGCATGAGCGGGTCCTTGTGAGGTTGCAGTGGACCCAAGGTACGCAGCCCGTCTGTGGGGAAACAGACAGGGATGGGCAATACAATTGTTCTGGATTATCACGAGTGACATCAGTTGGGGGTGAGCCTGCTCGCGACAGCGGCGGGTCAGCCAGCATCGACGTCGGCTGACAGACCGCTGTCGCGAGCAGGTCCACTCCTACAGGGAATGTTGTAAGCCGGAGGGCCATTAGGGGGCTGGCAGCCATTTCGTATGCAACTAACTGTCAATTAGCTGAACCAGTTCTAACTTCAATATCAAGTTTCGATGTTTTCCCCATTCATCTTGGTATTTGGCGGGTATTGGCAGTTGACTTCACCCACCTCCCTGAGTAAATTGCCCGGGCCTTCGACGAAGGCCTTTTTTCAACTCACAAAAGAATCCAATGGACACAGTATCTAGTCGCTGTCGGGTCGCTGCGAATTCGCGGAACCTGGCACATAACCCAGTAAATGACGGGACTCGACTTTTCGGTCGGGTGAGCTGCGCTAGAGCTTGATGCTCCACCGTAACTTGCCTCACCGGCGTCCGTCCGGTCCAGAGGCATGTTATGAACTTCAAAACCACCGTAATGCCGGGCGTGCGCGCCTTTGCATCGACCATGCGGGTCAAGCTGTGCCGTGAGCGTCTGTTGACGACTCGGGTCAGCGCCCCGTTTTCCAGCCCTTCCGCCCCTGCCAAGGCACACCCTCGTGCCAACTGGCGCGTCTGCCCGATGACGGGTCGGCTTCAGCAACGCTGGAGCTTCGACGACAGCCAGGAACCACCGAGTCGGCGCATCGCGCGGATGCTCGGTCTTACCTTCGAGACCCGCGCATTCAGTTGACCTGAAGGCACTTTAACGTTCTTCCCCCAGCGTTTTCCTTGATAGGGAATTCGGCAACTTCTTATTGCCTGTTAAAACACAAAGTTATCGGAGTTAATTATGGACGAAGCCAGTAGACGGTTCGCTGCGCATCAACTTTTCATTGATACGCAGCGAACGTTAAAACACAAGAAAACAACACTTTCGAAATTGATCGCCTGTTTGCGACTCGACATACATTCGCTCGCCTATGAATAGTTGAGCGAGCCGTGTGTCGTGCCGCAAGACGGCGGCAGGAGCACACACAATGACGACTGTAAAAACGTCGAATACTCGCGCCAAAGGCGCCAGCAGCGATAACGCCAAACTGTCGATGCGCGCCGCCCGGGAAGCGCAAAACGGCCTGGCCGTGACCCTCGCCAATCTCAACGCCACCCCTGACGGTTTGACTGAACTCGAGGCCGAAGGCCGGCTGGCCCGCGCAGGCTATAACGAGGTCGCCCACGACAAGCCGCCTCACGCCATCGTCCAACTGCTCAAGGCCCTGAACAATCCCTTCATCTATGTCCTGCTGACCCTGGCAGGCATCAGTTTCTTCACCGATTACTGGCTGCCGATCAGCCAGGGCGAAGGCGACGAGGCGGACCTGACCAAAGTCATCATTATCATGACCATGGTTGCCCTGAGCAGCCTGCTGCGGTTCTGGCAGGAATACCGCTCGGCCAAATCCGCCGAAGCCCTCAAAGCCATGGTGCGCAGCACCGCAACCGTGCTGCGACGCGGACAAAACGGCAACACCCCGGTGCTGCGCGAAGTGCCGATGCGCGAACTGGTGGCCGGCGACATCGTTCAGCTCAGCGCCGGGGACATGATCCCGGCGGACATCCGCCTGATCGAATCCCGCGACCTGTTCATCAGCCAGGCGGTGCTGACCGGCGAAGCCTTGCCCGTCGAGAAGTACGACACCCTGGGCGACGTCGCACAGAAGTCGGCGACCCGCAGCGCTGCCGATCAATCCAACCTGCTGGACCTGCCGAACATTTGCTTCATGGGCACCAACGTGGTCAGCGGCACGGCCAAAGCGGTGGTGGTCGCAACCGGCCCGCGTACCTACTTCGGCTCGCTGGCCAAAGCGATTGTCGGTTCGCGGGTGCAAACGGCCTTCGACCGCGGTGTGAACAGCGTCAGTTGGTTGTTGATCCGCTTCATGCTGGTCATGGTGCCGATCGTGTTCCTGCTCAACGGCTTCTCCAAGGGCGACTGGAGTGACGCGTTCCTGTTTGCGCTGGCAGTCGCGGTCGGCCTGACCCCGGAAATGCTGCCGATGATTGTCAGCGCCAACCTGGCCAAAGGCGCGATGGCCATGGCCAAGCGCAAAGTGGTGGTCAAGCGCCTCAATGCGATCCAGAACTTCGGCTCGATGGACGTGCTGTGCACCGACAAGACCGGCACCCTGACCCAGGACAAGATCATCCTTGAGCACCACGTCGACAGCAACGGCCGGCGCGACGACACGCTCCTCGAACTGGCGTGGCTCAACAGCCATCACCAGAGCGGTCTGAAAAACCTGATGGACCAGGCGGTGGTGCAGTTCGCCAACGCCAATCCAAAATTCAGGGTGCCGTTTGCCTACAGCAAGGTCGATGAGTTGCCGTTCGACTTCGTCCGTCGGCGCCTGTCGATCATCGTCAAGGACAGCCGCGACGATCACCTGATGGTGTGCAAAGGCGCGGTCGAGGAAATGCTGAGCATCGCCAGCCACATTCACGAAAACGGCACGGTCGTGGCGCTCGATGCACAGCGCCGCAAAGACCTGCTGGCCCTGGCCAACGAGTACAACGAGGACGGTTTCCGGGTGCTGCTGGTCGCCACCCGCGAGATCCCGAAAGCGCAAAGCAAAAACCAGTACAACACCGCGGATGAGCGCGAGCTGGTGATTCGCGGCTTCCTGACCTTTCTCGATCCACCGAAGGAAACCGCGGGCCCGGCGATTGCCGCGCTGCGCGACATGGGCGTGACCGTCAAGGTGCTGACCGGCGACAACGCCGTGGTGACTTGCAAGATCTGCCGCGAAGTCGGGCTGGAACCCGGTACGCCGCTGCTCGGGCCAGACATCGAGAACATGGACGACACCACCCTCAAGCTGCGGGTCGATGAACGCACGGTGTTCGCCAAGCTGACGCCGCTGCAAAAGTCCCGGGTGCTCAAGGCGTTGCAGGCCAACGGTCACACCGTGGGTTTCCTCGGCGACGGCATCAACGACGCCCCTGCCCTGCGCGATGCCGATGTCGGCATTTCGGTGGACAGCGGCACCGACATCGCCAAGGAATCGGCCGACATCATTCTGCTGGAGAAGAGCCTGATGGTGCTGGAGGAAGGCGTGCTCAAGGGCCGCGAGACCTTCGGCAATATCATGAAGTACCTGAACATGACCGCCAGCTCCAACTTCGGCAACGTGTTCTCGGTGCTGGTGGCCAGTGCGTTCATTCCGTTCCTGCCGATGCTGTCGATCCATCTGCTGCTGCAAAACCTCATGTACGACATCTCTCAGTTGTCGCTGCCGTGGGACAAGATGGACAAGGAGTTCCTGCGCAAACCACGCAAGTGGGACGCGAAAAACATTGGCCGTTTCATGCTGTGGATCGGGCCGACCTCATCGGTCTTCGACATCACCACTTTCGCCCTGATGTGGTACGTGTTCGCCGCCAACAGCGTGGAAATGCAGGGCCTTTTCCAGTCCGGCTGGTTCATCGAGGGGCTGCTGTCGCAGACGCTGGTAGTGCATATGTTGCGCACGCAGAAGATTCCGTTCTTCCAGAGCACGGCGGCGTTGCCGGTGATCCTGATGACCGGGTTGGTGATGGCGCTGGGTATTTACATTCCGTTCTCGCCACTGGGTACTTTGGTCGGCCTGCAACCGCTGCCGTGGGCGTACTTCCCTTGGCTGGTGGGCACCCTGCTCAGCTACTGCGTGTTCGCGCAGATCATGAAGACGATCTATATCCGCCGCTTCAAGCAGTGGTTCTGATGGCCTGAGCCCCCGGAGTACGGGGGCAAACCCAAATCACCTGAACACCACACTCCCCTGTAGGAGCGAGCCGGCTCGCGAGGCGGTGGATCACTCAACATTGATGTTGGCTGACAGTCCGCTATCGCGAGCAGGCTCACTCCTACAGGGGAATGCGCTTAACCCTATCGAAAAGGGAGAGTCCTGATGTCGGGAACGACTCTACTGATCAACCTCGCAGGCTCCATCGCACTCTTGCTGTGGGGCACTCACATGATTTCTTCAGCGTTGTTGCGCGGCTTCGGCACGCCGCTGCGCCAGTGGCTGGGCCACAACTTGAACAACCGCTGGATGGCGCTGCTGTCGGGTATCGGCATCACCGGCATCCTGCAAAGCAGCACCGCCGTCAGCCTGATGGCGACGTCGTTCACGGCCGCCGGGACCCTGGGCCTGGCGCCGGCGCTGGCGGTAATGCTCGGCGCCAATATCGGTTCGACCCTGGTGGTGCAACTGCTCAGCGTCGACGTTTCAATCCTCACCCCCATCGTGTTGCTCGCGGGTTTGATGGTGTTCCGGCTGCGCGATGACTCACGCTACGAAAGCGTCGGCTGTGCGCTGATCGGCCTGGGGCTGATGTTCTTGGCCCTGCGCATGCTCGGCTCAACCCTGGCGGACGTCGAAGGCACGCCGGTCTTCCAGCTGATCATGCAGAGCCTGGACGGCGATCTGCTGATTGCGTTGCTGGTGGCGCTGATCCTCACCTGGCTGTGCCATTCCAGCGTGGCGGTGGTGTTGCTGATCGTCTCGCTGGCCGCCACCGGCCTGCTGTCGGGAACCACCCTCGTCGCGCTGGTGCTCGGGGTGAACATTGGCGGTGCGCTGCCTTCGGTGATCAATGCCGGTTCGAGCGTCGGCCGGCGCTTGCCGCTGGGTAATCTGCTGGTGCGTGCGGTCGGTGCCCTGGTGGTGTTGCCGTTTGCCGGGCTGCTGGCCGAGCTGAAGCTGGAGCCGTCGGTGTTGGTGGTGTCGCTGCACAGCGGTTTCAATCTGCTGCTGGCGCTGGTGTTTATCGGCCTGACCGATGTGCTCGCCAAAGGGCTGACCCATCTGCTGCCGGCCCCCGAGCGGGATGTCGACCCGGGCATGCCGCACTACCTCGACGAAGCGGGTCTGGAAGTGGCCAACATCGGCCTGTCCAACGCCGCCCGGGAAGCGTTGCGCATGGCCGACATGCTCTCGGCAATGCTCGGCCGCCTGGTGCAGCTGTTCCACACCTCGGTGCCCGCCTGTGCCGATGAAGTGCGACGCGTCGATCAGTCTCTGGACCTGCTGGGCGCGGCCATTCGGGCTTACCTGGCGGACATCGGCAAGGAAGGCATCAGTGACAGCGATGCCGATCGTTCCCAGGAAATCCTGCTGTTCGTGATCAACCTCGAACATGCCGCGGACATTCTTTCCAGCAGCCTGACGCAGCTGGCCATGCGCCGCTTGCGCCGTGGCGAACAGTTCTCGGCGTTCGAGCTGGGCAACATCGCGCCGCTGCACGACGCACTGCTGGAAAGCCTGAGCCTGGCGATCACCGTGTTTCTGCGTGAAGACATTCCCACCGCGCACCACTTGATCCATCGCAAGGAGACGGTCAGAAGGCTCGAAGCGCACGCCAGCCGCGAGCACTTTCGCAAGTTGCAGGAAGACAAGAACACCTGGGCGGAGTCCGGCGACATCTTCCAGCGGGTCCTGCGCGATTACCGCCGCGTGCATCACCACATCGCCGCTCTGGGCTATCCGCTGCTGGAGCGTGCCGGCGAGCAACCGGTCGAGAGCACCGACCTGACCAAGGAGAATTCCTCATGCGCCTCTTGATCTGTGCGGGCCGCTATTACGCCGACAGCCGTCTGTGCCGACGGGTCCTCGACGCCTTCCAGCGCCTGCACCCCGTGCGTGTGCTGATCCATGGTGGCAATCAATACCTGGGCGGTGACATCGAAGAGTGGGCCCGGGAACACGGCGCCGACATCGTGCGCTACCCGCCCAACTGGCAGCGCCACGGCAAGTTGGCTGAACGCCTGCGCAACCATTTCATGTTGCTCGACAGCCGACCTGACGTGGTGATCGCCCTGCCCGGCGGCGAAGACACCGAAGAGTTGGTCGCCCGGGCCCGGACGGCCGGCTTGCAAACCCTATCGGTAGAGGATCGGGGGCTGACCGCCGCCGCCATCAAATAACTTCGAGATAAACTTCATGCAAAACCCCACTCGTCTATTCGCGTCCTTCGTGCGCAGCCTGCCAGCCGCTCAAGGCCGGCGCCTGCGCCGCAATCTGTTGTTCGTCAGCCTCACTCTGAGCCTGATTGCGGTGCTCAGCATCATCTCCAAAGCCAACGCTGCCGGCGGTGCATATACGGTGGATGACGCCGGAATCAATGCGCCCGGCGAATGCAACATCGACGCCTGGTATCAAAACGGTCGGCACGGCTCATCCAGCAGCGTGGTGTCACAGGACTGCACGCTCAAAGGCCTGCCCAACGTGCAACTCGGTGCCGCCGTGCAGCACGACCGCGACGACGGGGACTCGGAAACCCGGTTGAGCCCGCAATTCAAGGCGCAGATTTTCTCCCGGGAAGACCTTGGCCTTGAGTTGGCGCTGGCGGGGTCGACTCACTTTGCCTTCAATCGGGCCCACGCCTTCGATGGCGTCGACCTGAACCTGCCCTTCACCTACCAACCTTTCGAAACCCTGCGCCTGAACCTCAATGCCGGCTGGACCCATGCCTATGACGATGGCGAGCAAAACCATCGCTGGACCTGGGGCACCGGCGTCGAATACGACCTGGCCCGTTCCCTGACGCTGATTGCTGAACGCTACGGCCAGCAAGGCGGCGAACAGGCATGGCAGGCCGGGCCAAGGTTGCATGTCGGTGAGCGCATCGACGTCGATCTGGTGGTGGGCCGCAACCTGACGGGGGAACGGGATCAGTGGCTGACCACCGGGGCAACGCTGCGGTTTTGAACGATTAGGTGCGGATAACGCATCCACAGGGAACTCCTGACGTTCGCCAGGCATCCTAAATGATGAAGTACTCCTTTTTTTGCTTCACGCTTCAGAGGACATTGCTATGCGCCGTCTGATTATCATCTCCTCATTCATGTTGTGTTTGCCCTTCGGTTCGGCCTTCGCCAAAGTGGACGCCGGCGATGTCGCCACCTCTGCGGGGGTTTCCGCATCACTGTACTCGACGTTCAAGGACCACAAACTGGCGATTCCCGCCCGTGATGACGCCTCCAGCTTCGTTGCCAGTGGCGGTACGATTCGCGGTGTGTACCTGGAGTCGGTGTTGAATCAGATTCGCCAGGAAAATCCCGGACTCAAAGCCAGCGACGAAGAGCTGGCAAGAGCCATCCTCATCCACGAAGGCGTTGCTGCTGGCCAATGAAGGATGAAAAGGTAACGGTGGGGCTCGCGACAGCCGGATAGTCTCCAGCCCTGCCCCTTTGCTTCACCCCGCGGACAAGCGCGCCCACCCGGCCACCAGCTGCGCGCTGATGCTGACGCCGCCACACACCACAATCACCACGTCATGGGCTTCGGCGATCGCCGGATGGTCCAGGTATGCCACCGCCAATGAAACGCCGCACGCCGGTTCGACCAACTGGCGCAGGTCGTTGGCGTAACGCACCACGCCCATTATTGCCTCGTCATCACTGAGCACCACGCATTCGTGAGGAAAGTCGAGGATGTGCTGCACCGGCCACGCGGCCACTTTCGCAGCGCCCAACGATGTCGCGACGGTGTCGATACGCGGCAGCCTGACGGGATGTCCGGCCTCGATGGCGGCGGCAAAGGAGGCCGCGCCTCGGGTTTCGCAGGTGATGATCCGGCAGTCCATGCGATGGTGCCGGATCAAACCTGTCAGCAACCCCGCCAGTAATCCGCCGCCCCCGACCGACGTCACCAGCGCATCGACTTGAGGGCAATCCTCGAGGACTTCATCAATCAGGGTGCTGTGCCCTTCCCACAGCACGGGATGATCGAAGGCGGGCACGTACTCGGTATCCGCATCCTGTGAAAGCGCTTTGGCCCGTTGGTTGGCCTCGTCCCAGACCTTACCGTGAACGATGACCTCGGCGCCGGTTTTCCTGATCCTGGCACGGGTGGTTTCCGGGGTGGTGTGCGGCACAATAATGCAGGCTTTCAGCCCGAGGGCAGCGGCGGCCATGGCGGTGGCAAAACCGGCGTTGCCGCCGGAAGGACAGACGACTTTGCTTTTGCCTTGGTCCTTTGCCTGACTGCACAGAAGGCCCATGCCGCGTAATTTGAACGAGCCGCTGGGTTGCAGGTTTTCCAGCTTGAGCCAGATGCGCCGGGTCGGCGTTGACAAGCCAGGGTGCAGAATCAAAGGCGTTCTGATGTGAAGCATTGTGTGCTCCCTTGGCAGCACCGGCCTGTCGAGGTTTCGGCGAGCCGGTGATGAACGATCCTTCTCCAAGCTTAGTTCACCCTGCCCCAGGGCTATCGGTTTACCGGTAGCGCGGTGCCGCCGATGAGTGGCCGAACGAGCCTGACAGCACTTGGCGCTGGGCTTCGTAAGCGTCCCATTTATCAGCCTCGTGCAGGCCCGGGATGGTCACCACTTCACCCTTCGCCAGGCCGACCAGCGCCGCATCGACCATGTCCTCGGCGGACATCACGATCTCTTGTGGCAGGTTTTCCACCGGGTTGCCGGCCTCGCTCCAGAAATCGGTGGCAGTTGCGCCGGGCAACACCGCCTGAACGCGTATGCCCTTGTCGGCCAGTTCGTGGTGCATCGATTGGCTCAAGCCCAGCACGAAAGCCTTGGTCCCGCCGTAAACGCCGTTGAGGATTTCTGGAGCGATTGCGACGATGGAGGAAATGTTGATCACGGTGCCGGTGCCCCGTGCGACGAAGCCGGGCACCACGGCATAGGACAGACGCATCAGCGCGGTGACGTTGAGGCTGATCATGGCGTCCATGTCGTCCACCGGGCTGCCCAGCAACGGCATCACGCCACCAACACCGGCATTGTTGACCAGCAAGGTGATGCTCGCGTCGTTGCGCAGAATGCTTTCAACCCGCAGCAGACCGGCCTTGTCTTTGAGGTCGGCAGCAACCACTTCCACGGCGCGGCCGGTTTCGTTGCTCAGATGATTGGCCAAAGCGTTGAGTTTGCCCTGGCTGCGGGCGACCAGAATCAGGTCGTAACCCTGCCGGGCGAGACGGTCGGCGTAGACCGCGCCAATGCCCGAAGAAGCGCCAGTGATCAGTGCAGTGCCTTTGGATGAAAGAGCCATGTTCAATTTCCTTCACAGTGAGGCGATAAGGTCGCCGGGTGTGAACTGTTATAAATTGACTGACGCTCGTCTCAAATGACGTTTAAAGTACGTTTTTCGGACATTGGCTTTTGAGGGCACCATCATGACTTCCGTGGCGTTCGTGGTTTTCGAGGGGTTCCAGTCCATGGCGTTGGCGGCGATGCCGGTGTTCGAATACGCCAACTTCAGCGCTGGCGAAGCGCTTTACGAAGTCAGCGTGATCTCTGAGGAGGGTCGCTCCCTGCGGGCTTCCGGCGGCTTGAGTGTCGGCACCCAGGCGTTTGATGAGCGGGTGTTCGACACGGTCATCGTGGTCGGCGGCGATTCGATTCTCGAGCAGGCGCCCGAGGGTGTGTTGGCGTACCTGCGCGACAGCGTGAAAACCGCCCGGCGCACGGCGTCGATCTGCTCGGGGGCATTCGTGCTGGCCCAGGCCGGCCTGCTCGACGGACGGCGGGCCACCACGCATTGGGCCTATGCGCGGGACCTGCAAGCGCGGTTTCCCTCGATCAAAGTGGAAGATGACCGTATTTACGTGGTCGACGGTTCCATCTGGACTTCCGCCGGCATGACCGCGGGCATCGACCTGGCGCTGGCGATGGTTGAAAAGGATCATGGCGCTGACCTGGCCCGTTCGGTGGCGCAGAAACTGGTGATGTACCAGCGCCGCGCGGGTGGTCAGTCGCAGCATTCGGCCTTGCTGGAACTGGAGCCCAAATCCGACCGCATTCAGACCGTCCTCGGCTACGCCCGGGAACACCTGACATCGGCGTTATCGGTGGAGCAACTGGCGGAAGTGGCACGCCTCAGCCCACGGCAATTCAGCCGCACCTTCCGCGCCGAGACCGGGCAGTCCCCGGCCAAGGCCATCGAAAATCTGCGCCTGGAGGCGGCGCGGCAAATGCTCGAACGCGGACGGCTGACCCTCGACCAGATCGCCGCCGAGGCCGGCTTCACCGACCGCCGCCGCATGCGCGAAGCCTTCCTCCGGGCGTTCGGCCAACCGCCGCAGGTCATTCGGCGTAATGCCAGGTTGCAGATGACGGCGTGAGCGTCAGCGCGGGGAAAGCGCTGCTCGCAGGTCGACCGTTTTATACAGCGGCATTAATCGCAGGGCCACGCCATCGGCCTGGGCCAGCGGCATCAACCTTTGCATCGCCACCTCGAAGGGGTCCATCCACGCAGGCATCGGGGGCGACCCCTCGTCGAGCGGCTCGAAAAATCATCCCAGTGAATCGGAATCACCAGCCCCTTCCAGGGTTTTCTCGCAGACCCGATTCAAACGGTCCATGCACCTCTGCTTTTGCCTGACCGAAACGTTTCCTGACGCCAGCCCAAACCGGCGAATCGGCATGAACATCTACACTGAAGACATCGGTGCAAAGCGGGAATGGGTGCCCATGAAAATCTCGGCCAGGCTGGCGTTTTTCGCCATCGTCTCCACCCTCGCCTACCTCGGTCTCGCGGTGTGGGGGTTGGGCGGGTTCGCGGCGTTCTTCAACCATGCGCCGCTGGTGGTCGTTGTTATCGCCACCTTGGTAATGGTCGTTGCCTCGTTGTTCACCGAGGTTAATCTGAGCTCAGGGGAACGTGAGGACCGGGCCAACCGCTGGGTGCTGCCGGCATTCGGCGTCATAGGACTGTTGAGCGGGTACCTGCCGGCCTACACCGACCGCATCGACTTCTGGACCTTCGGCGGTGAAGGCGTGCGCTGGGTGGGGGCATTACTGTTCATTCTCGGCGGCGCGCTACGGCTGTGGCCGGTGTTTGTGCTGGGCAAGCGGTTTAGCGGGTTGGTGGCGATTCAGCCGGGGCACAGTCTGGTGACCGAAGGGATTTACCGCCGCTTGCGCAACCCCAGTTACCTGGGGATGTTGGTCATCGCCGTGGGCTGGGCGCTGGCGTTTCGCTCGGGGTCGGGCTGTTGCTTGCGGCGCTGACGGTAATTCCGCTGATTGCGCGGATTCATTCGGAAGAGGCGTTATTGAAGGCGCAGTTCGGGAATGAATATGAGGCTTATTGCGCCCGGAGTTGGCGGTTGATCCCCGGGATTTATTGACCCTGCACAGCCCAATGTGGGAGCGAGCCTGCTCGCGATAGCGTCGGCACATCCAGCATCTGTTTGACTGAAAGACCGCTATCGCGAGCAGGCTCACTCCCACATTAGAGTGGGTGCAGGCGGATATGGTTGTCGGGAGCCACTTGCGCCGCAACGGAGTCATAGCCGGCCAATGTCGCATGCACCGTCTGAATCGGATGATCATGAGTCGAGGTAATGATCACAAGGTCCGCCCCTGCCGCCTCCGCCGCAAGTATCCCCACGGCGGCATCTTCAAAGATCAGGCAGTCAGTCACCTCGACTTCCAGCCGTTGAGCCGCCAGTCGGTAGCCCGCAGGATCCGGTTTTCCGGCACTGACATCTTCGGCCGTGATCATGACACCAGGCTCAGGAATCCCGGCTGCCGCCATCCGCCGCAACGCCAGCGCCTTCGGTGCAGAGGTGACGATCGCCCATTGCCTGGCTGGCAAAGACCTGAGGAAGTTCGCCGCGCCGGACACCTCGACAATTCCTTCCACGTCTTCGATTTCCGCTTGGGTAATCCAGTTGGCTTCTGCCTCGGCATCCACCCCAGGCAACGCCAGACGGTTGATGGTGTCGATGGCGCGAGCGCCGTGAATGGTCGGCAGGAAGGACTCGACATCCACGCCGTGGCGCAGGGCCCAGGTGGTCCAGATCCGCTCGGCGGCGGCGATGGAGTTGAGGACAGTGCCGTCCATATCGAACAGGAGCGCGCGATACGGGGTATTGAAAACGGAGTTGTGGGCAGACAAGGATAAGCTTCCTTCGTGTGTCAGGCAGGTCCGTTAATGTACACGAGCGACACTTACTGTCGCGACTTGAAGGCCGCCTCGACACAATCCAGCAGTTGTCCCAACGCCCAGGGTTTCTTGATGAACGACACCTTATGCCGGACCCCGGAGGATTTGGGGGTTTCAAAACCGGACATGATCATGATCGGCTTGCCGGGCCAGCGATCGCCGAACTCATTGGCCAGATCCGCGCCGTTCCGCTTTCCGGGCATGGTGATGTCCGTCAACAACAGACCGACCTCGTTGGCATGTTTTTTCAGGTATTCCGATGCGGCATCCGCGCTGACTTGCGGTTCAACCATGAAACCTTCTTCCTGAAGAATTTCGCAGAGAAACTCAAGAATAAGCGGGTCATCTTCAACCACCAGAATCAACCTGCCAGGAAGCTGCTCGCCCGCCGTCGGTGTTGGACACATGACTTTGCCACTCCCTGATTACCTAATGAATTCGCAGGCTCAAAACCGCTGCCTACAGGTATGAGCAGCGGATCTGCAGGAAATTCATTTTTGATACACCGAGGCGATAAATCAGGCGTCCTGCAGAATCAGATCGGCCCCCTTCTCTGCCACCATCAACACGGCCGCATGGGTATTGCCGGACGTCACGTTAGGAAAAATGGACGCATCGACAATGCGCAAGTTGTCTAATCCATGAACTTTAAGGCGTTTGTCGACCACCGACCGCTGCTCGTCCGTGCCCATCGCACAGGAGCCGCACAGGTGATAAATCGAACCGCTGTTTTCTCGAAAATACTGCAGCATCTGTTCGTCACTTTCGATGGCGGGCCCCGGCAATACTTCCTCGACCGTGATGCCTTTGAGTGCGGGGGCCTGCATGATTTTGCGCATCAAGCGGCTGCCCTGAATCACTTCATCGATGTCCTTTTGCGTGCTCAGGTAATTCGGATCGATCAGCGCCGCGTCCCGAGGATTTTTTGAAGCAATCTCGATGTGGCCCCGACTGGTCGGACGGCAGGGGTTAAAGCACAACAGGAAGCCGGAGTAGGGTTCGGGCTTGAGGCTGGCTTTGTTGTTTTTCGGAATCTGGTACGAAAGCGGGTTGAAGTACAGCTGCAAGTTCGGGTTGGCCTGCTGTTCATTGCCACGAAAGAACCCACCCGCCTGATTGACGCTCATTGCCAATGCGCCCTTACGGGTGAACAGGTATTTCAAACCCAGCTTGAACTGGCCGAACAACGAACTCAGTTGATCATTGAGCGTTGGGATATTGGCTTTGTAGTAATAACTGGCGCACAGGTGGTCTTGCAGGTTTTGTCCTACCGCTGGCAAGTGCTTGATCAACGGAATGTTGTGCCTGGCCAGCAGCGCCTGATCGGCAACACCGGACAATTGCAGAATCTTCGGAGTGTCCACGGCGCCGGCACAGAGGATGACTTCCTTGTTCGCGGTAAAGGTCCGCACCACGCCATGCTGGCTAATGGAAATCCCTGTCGCACGGGCGTTATCGAACAGCACTCGATCGACCAACGCATAATGCTCGACCGTCAAGTTCGGTCGACTCAATGCCGGATGCAGGTGCGCAAAACTGCTGGAGCAACGCTGGCCGTTGCGGGTATTGACGTCGTAGATCCCCGAGCCTTCGAACCTCGGCCCGTTGAAATCATCGCTGTGCGGGTAGCCGAGTTCGTCGCAACCTTTGAGGAACACATCGCAAATGGGATGAGTCTGGCCCTTCATCGGCGTAATGCTGATCGGACCGCTGCCGCCGTGATACTCCGTGTCGCCCAGCGGATGGTTTTCCAGTTTGCGGAAGTACGGCAACACGTCCTTGAAGCCCCAGCCTTCATTGCCGTTGGCCGCCCAGTCGTCGAAGTCATGGGCCTGGCCACGGACATAGATCATCGCGTTGATCGAGCCCGAGCCGCCCTGGACTTTTCCGCGAGGCGCATAGATTTCACGGTTGTTCAGCTGTTTTTGCGGCTGGCTGTAGTACATCCAGTTGAAGGTCGGGTTGTAATACATTTTGGCGAAGCCAACCGGGATCTTGAACCACAGGGAACTGTCCTTGCCGCCGGCCTCCAGCAACAGTACCGAGTGTTTGCCCGAAGCCGAGAGCCGATTGGCGAGGATGCAGCCTGCGGCGCCAGCGCCAGCGATGATGTAGTCGTAAGTCATGCACGGTTACCGCGTAAGTCGTTTTACAAAAAGCCGCCCGTCATGGGCGGCAAATCCCGTCAGCCGCGGGCTGGCGATATGTCTTTGACGTCAGCCGGCATCGGCGCCATTTGCAGGTGCAGGCGCTCACCGGTGTAGGGCGAATGCTTGCGCACCACGTCCATGTTCAACTCCACGCCCAGGCCTGGTTCGGTGGACGGAATGATGTAGCCGTCCTCCCATTGCAGCGGCTTGGTCAAGACCTCGGCGTGGAAACCGCCCCAGGTCATGATGCTTTCCTGAATCAGGAAATTCGGCGTACAGGTCGCCAACTGGAAACTGGCGGCGGCACCGATCGGTCCGTTGTAGAGGTGTGGAGCGATTTGGGCGTAATAAGCCTCGGCCATGCTGGCGATTTTTTTTGCTTCCAGCAGACCGCCGCAACGGGCGACGTTCATCTGCAGGATCGAGGCGCCCCCGGCCTGCAGCAGCTTGAAGAATTCGTACTTGGTGGTCAGGCGTTCGCCAGTGGCAATCGGGATGCTGGTCTTGGCCGCGACTTGTGCCATGGCGGCTTCCTGACCTGGCGGCACCGGTTCTTCGAACCACAGCGGATCGTATTTTTCCAGACGTTTGGCCAGGCGAATCGCCGAGGACGGCACCATTTGTCCGTGGGTGCCAAACAGCAGGTCGCACTTGTCGCCCACCGCTTCGCGGATCTTGCGGCAGAAGGTTTCGCAGCGTTCCAGCACTTCCAGGGAAATCTGGTGCCCGGAGTACGCGGTGTAGGGCCCGGCGGGGTCAAACTTCACGGCGGTGAAGCCTTTGTTCATGTTCTCGATGGCGCACTCGGCGGCCAGGTCCGGGTCGTCGTAGTCGTACTCACCTTGGCTGTTGACCGGGTACAAGTAGGTGTAGGAACGCAGGCGTTCGTTGACCTTGCCGCCGAGCAATTCATACACCGGCTTGTTGGCGGCTTTACCGATGATGTCCCAGCACGCCATCTCCAGGCCGCTGACCACGCCCATCATGGTCAGGTCCGGTCGCTGGGTGAAACCACTCGAGTACGCCTGGCGGAAAAAGCGTTCGATGTGATGCGGGTCGTGGTTGAGCAGGTAGCGTTCGAACACGTCTTCGATGATCGGCAGCATGGCTTTGGGGCCGAAGGTCGCGGCGTAGATTTCACCGACGCCTTCGATGCCGCAATCAGTCTTGAGCTTGACGAACAACCAGTACATGCCGCCGACGTGCGGTGGTGGTACGGCAACGATATGAGTTTCAAGGGCGACGATTTTCATCTCAGGCACCTGTCTTGATTGAAGATTTACGGTTAATACGAGCGCGCAAGGTCAGGGCCGCCAGGGTCCCGAGCAGGCCGACGAAAGCGATGTAGCCGAAATACAGCTTGTAACCAAAGGCGCCGGGGTAATGCTCGGTGAGGTAGCCGTTGATCAAGGGAATGAAGGCGTCGGGCAAGTACCCGACCACCGAGACAATGCCAATGGCCAGGCCGGTGATACGCAGCGGAACGTTGCAGGTGTCGAGAATCGCCCAGTACAGACCACGAATGGCGTAGGTCATCAGGCCGATGAAGATCACAGTGCCGACCAGCAGCCCCATGCTGTTGAGCGCCGGGAATACGATCAGACCGACCATCGCCAGCGTCGCGAGAAACAGCGCCACGATCAGTACCGAAATGTTCGAGAACCTGTCACCCAGCCAGCCTCCGCCGATGCCGCCGATAGGCCGCATCCACAGTTTGATGGTGGTGATGGTGCCGGCCATCACCGCGGTCATGCCGCCGCCTTGCAGGTAATCGGAGAAGCTGTAGGTCGCCCAGAAGATGTGATAGCCGCAGAACACGATGGCGGTGACCAGCCACAGCTCAGGAATTTTCACCAGGGTGGTCAGGTCGCTGAGCAGGTTGTACTTGCCCTTCTCCACCGCCGCCGTGTCTTCCATGGACTTTGGGTCCTTGATCAGTACCAGCACACAGCCGATGGCAATACAGGTGAAGGCATACAGATAAACCACGTGCTTGAAGCCCTCGGCAGCTGACTCGCCACGGGTTTCGGTGGCGAAGGCAAACAGCCCGAGTGCGATGGTTGCCAGCAAGGCTTCGACCAGCCCGCGACCGCCATCGAGGATGCCGAAGAACCGGCCCTGTTCAGTGTGATGAGCGATCATCTTCACGCGCTTGAGCACCGAGGCCCAGAAGGTCAGGCCGGTGGTCAGGCCCCAGCATCCGAAAATGATCATCAAGCCTGTCATCGACGGCGCAGTGGAATACCAAAGGCCTAATACACCGGTGGCGACCAACGAGAAGAAAATCAGAAAACGTGGTGCGATTCGGTCGGCCAGCCAACCACTGGGCAAATAACTGAGGAGAAAGATCGTGCCCAGCATCGAATACAGATAACCCAGCTCGCTGTGGTTGATCTGGAACACGTCGAGCATGGTGGTCTGGTAGACCTGGCGCAGATACAGAATGGGATAGATCGCGCCGGCGGCCAGCACCAGGAGCATCAGTTGGACGTAACGACTTGCCTTGTCGCTGTGACTTTTTGAACCCGCGTTCGAACCCTGAACAGCGGCAGCAGTGGATGCATGCTTGGACATCTGGAAGACCTCGGGCAGCCCGGTGGTCCGGACGCCCCTGATAATTGTTTTTATAGGTGATGCGTGAGGCGTGTTGCAGGTGGATCAGTACTTCATGACCACAAGACGGGTCTGAGTGAATTCGAGCATGCCGTGCTTGCCGTCATCGCCGCCCAGACCGGAGCATTTCCAGCCGGCGTGGAAGCCCTGGTAAGGATCGGCCGGCGTGCGATTGACGTACAACTCGCCGGCTTCAATGGCGTTGGCGACTTTCATCGTGGTGCGGTAATTCTCGGTGTACAGCACCGAAGACAGGCCGAACTGATGGTCGTTGGCCATGGCCAGCGCTTCGTCGATGTCGCGGTACTTGAGGACCGGCAACACCGGGCCGAAGATTTCCTCTTGAACGATTTCCATGTCCTGGCGGCAGCCGCTGAGCAGCGTCGCCGGATAAAAATGACCGCTGCCTTGCGGGATAAAACCGCCTGTTTCCAGTACAGCACCGTCGGCGATGGCACGTTCGACCATCTGGTGGATGTTCTGCTGCGCACTGGCGCTGACCAATGGCCCCATCAAGCTGGCATCGGTCGCGCGATTGCCGGATTTCACCGCGCCCATTTTGGCTTTGAGCAGTACGAGGAATTCGTCATAAACGCTTTCCTGTACGTAAACTCGCTCTACGGCCGTGCATAACTGGCCACAGTGGGTGGTCTTGGAGGCGACGATTGCAGAAGCGGCGGCTTCCAGGTCGGCGTCGGCCTCAATGATCGCCGGCGTCTTGCCGCCCAGTTCCAGCGACGGCTTGGCAATGTTGGCCTTGCAGTAATCGAGCACGATGCGCCCGGCGTTGACGCTACCGGTCAGGGTGATCAGACCGACAACCTTGTGGGTGCATAAGACAGCGGCCGTGGCGTGATCCATGGTCAGGATATTCACCACACCGTCCGGCAGGCCGGATTGCTGCACCGCCTTGGCGATCTCGAATGCCGAGGTCGGGGTGTTGTTGCTCGGGCGCACGACCACGGTGTTGCCGGCAATCAGCGCCGGGGCGATTTTGCGCAGCAAGGTGTAGACCGGGTAGTTGAACGGAATCAGGCACGCGACCACGCCAATCGGTTCACGGTGCAGGAACAGGTTTTCGTTCGGGCTGTCGCTGGGAATGATCTCGCCTTCGATCCGGCGCGCCCACTCAGCGTGGTAACGGGTGATCTGTGCGGCATAACGGGCTTCATTACTGGCGTCGGCGACACTCTTGCCGGATTCGGCAGCCAGGGCTTCACCGATGTGGTCGGCGCAGGCGTCAAGGGCGTCGGCCAACGAACGCAAGTGTTCGGCGCGCTCAATGCTGGTGAGTTTCCCCCAGGATTTCTGCGCGGCGGCGGCCGCGTTGACCGCAGCCGTGGTTTCATCGGCCGTGGCCGCCGAGACGTGCCCCACCAAGGCTTCGGTCGCCGGGTTGTACACCGCGATCAGCGCCTCGCTGGCAGGTTCGACAAAGTGACCGTTAACAAAATTTCGCTCGATTCGCATGTGCATCGCCCATCGTTGTTTTTATCCAGTGCTTGCAGTCTTGGCATCTGAATGGCGTTGAACAAACGATTTATTGAGCGATGTAACATGCTAAAAATGCAGGTTACTCCATAGACGAGTGAGTTTCCCTGCGGGAATCAGCTGGCGGCGGTCGACGGCTCGAGCTGCCTGTGCGCCAACCAGATCTCTTCCTGGAGCCACTGACTGAACACTTGTAATTGCGGCATCAGTGTTTGCTCCGGCCGAGTGACGAGCCAGTAGGATTGATGGCCGTCGACATGCACGTTGAGTACCTGGGTCAACTGCCCGCTGGCCAATTCCGAAGCAACCATGTGCCAGTCGGCGATGGTGATTCCCAGGCCGTCGATCGCCGCGCGGATCGCCAGGTCCAGCAGGTCGAATTCGTACCCGCCCTGGGTGTCGACACCGGTGATACGCGCGGCGTCCAGCCAATGTTTCCAGGTCAGGTAGCGTTGGTCTTCCCGGGCCAGTACATGCAGCAAGGTCAGGCGATTGAGGTCGATGCCCTGCCCGCTCCACTCCCGCGCATACAAGGACGGAGCACACACCGCGATATGGCGCTCCTGGATCAGCAGCGAACTGTCCAGGCCATCCCATTCGCCATCGCCGAACCGGATCGCGCAGTCCAGTGTGCTGGTCTCGGCCAGGCTGTCCTGCAAACGCGTGGTGATGCTTAATTCCAGTTCCGGATGCTTCTCGCGCAGACGCCCCAGACGCGGCATCAGCCAGCGATTGGTGAAGGTGGGAGGCGCGTTGATGTGCAGGCGATTGGAATGGGTTTTCTGCTGGATGCTGCGCACCGTCAGTTCGATTTTGTCGAAGGATTGATGCAGCGCCCGCAGCAAGATCCGACCGGCACTGGTCAGTTCGAGGTGATGGTGTCGCCGCTCCAGCAAACTCTCGTCGAGCTGTTCCTCCAGCTGACGCACCTGGCGGCTGACAGCGCTCTGGGTCACGTTCAACAGCTCGGCGGCGCGGGTGAAGCTGCCCGTGCTGCCGGCCACTTCAAAGGCTTTAAGCGCGTTGAGGCCGGGCATTTTGCGTTTCATGGAAAGGCACTCAATTAGGGTGACAAGACGCAAAGCATCCCATGCCCGCCGCGCATTGTCCTACAGGATTTTCTCAGTAACATGCATTTGGCGAAGGTTCTCTCACATTTTTTATCGTTTGTTCAACGCATCGCTCATCGCAAGACTGGCCGGCATCTCTAATAAAAATAACCGAGAGTGGCCCCATGCATTTCCCTGCTTCCCTGCGCCTTAGTCCGTCTTTCCTTGCTTTGCTCTGCTCCTTTGCCGCCCCTGCCATGGCGGTACAGGTCACTGACAACCTCGACCTGGGCGGCGCGATTCGCGCCCGGTGGGATTACGACCCGGATCGCGACATTCAGAAGTTCGGCCTGGACACCGTGTTCCTCAGCGCCAAGTACAACTCCGACACCTGGATCGGCGAGGCTCAATACCGTTTCTACGGGCGCTCCTATCCCTATCAGTACACTAAAGACTATGGCGATATCCAATTCGCCAAACTTGCGTGGGTCGGCTACAAGTTCAACCCCGAGCAGCAAGTGCACGTGGGGCTGGACACCGTGCCATTCGGCTTGCAGCCGTACTTCGGCAGTACCTTCTACGAAACCCTGGGCAACGTTATCGGCCTGGAAGATGTGCAACAGATCGGCGCCAGGTACATTCAGCAAAGCGGTGACTGGAACCTGCAGGCTGGCTACTACTTGCGCCCGGCATGGCAAGGCAAAGGCACCAGCAAAGGCGTGACATTCTCCAGCGTAGTGTCCGAGGCAGACAGCTACGTCGCCGACGGCAGCGATAACCAGGAACGCAACACCGTCGTGCTGCGAGTCGCCAAGGCACTGGACCTGGGGCCATGGAAATCCGAAGTCGGGCTCTCCGGTCTGACCTCGTCCCTGGAGAACAAGGACACTCACAATGACGGGCGCCGCAACGCAGTGGCCGTGCATTACCTGGGCAAGAACGGCCCCTGGGGCGTGCAGCTGCAAGCAGCGCGACAGCAGATGTCACCGCGCAATCCGGGGACCGATGAAGTGGTGACGCTGGGTGGTTATGACGGCACCTACAACGTTGCCAGTCGCGGCAATCTGTACGTGGCAGATGTGAGTTATGACGTGGCCGGCAAATACCTGTTCGATCAGGTCAGCGGCGTGAAGCTGTACGTCAACTACAGTGCCTTCGATAAATCCGCCGACGATTTCAAGACCTCGCAACGGGTGATCCTCGGAACTTCGTTCTCACTGAGCAAACTGTGGGTCGCGACGGAGTGGATCTACGGCAAGAACGACCCCTACATCGGAGGCAGCAGCTACACCCAGAGCCTGGGGGCGGGTGGTAGCGACCAGTGGGAAAACCAGCTGTATATGAACATCGGCTATTACTTCTGATCAGGCGTTTTCGGGCGTCTGAGGGCACCCTCGCCAGCCAGCTCGCGCCCACAAGGATCACCGAACCTGTGGGTGCGGGCTCGCCCGCGAAGACGCCCGTCCAGACAACACTTGCATCAGCCCCCTCCTGATAGTCAGATAGGCCGCTCAAACAATCCAAAAATAATAAACCGGCCCGACGTGACACCCGAGGCAGGTGCGGAGCCATCTCCCATGCGACAACTGCCCTCGCTCAACATGCTGCGCGTCTTCGAAGAGGTTGCGCGGCATCGCAGCTTCAGCCAGGCCGCGCTGGGGCTGAACGTCACCCAGGGTGCCGTCAGCCGCCAAATCAAACAACTCGAAGACTACCTCGGCGTAGCGCTCTTTATCCGCACGCCCCAGGGTTTGTCATTGACCGAAGCCGGCATCGCCCTCTCCCCCCACCTGACGGAAGCCTTCGATCATATCGAACGGGCCTTGCAAGCCGTGCGTGTACCCAACCTGCGCCAGCGTCTGCGCATTCTTGCCCCACCCACCTGGGCGACACGCTGGTTGTCGGCGCATCTGCGCGAATTCTGCCAGCGTTATCCGGACATCAGCCTGAGCGTGACCAATCAGACCGGCCACGACAACCTCGCGGACATCGATTGCCACATCCGCTTCGGCCTCGACACCGCCAGTCATTGCAGCAGTCAGTTACTGGTGATGGAACGGCACATCGCGGTGGCCAGCCCGGAGCTCTTCAGCGACGGGCAACCGCCGGACCTGCGCCAATTTCCATTGCTGCACATTTTGCACGATGGCAAGCGATTGAAGGTCTGGGAGAACTGGTTGGCGGCGATGGGACGGGACGATGTGGATGCCGCTCAGGGGCTGGAATTCAGCACCTTGGACCAGGTGATTCACACGGCATTGGCTGGCGGCGGGTTGGCGGTGATTGACCGGCAAATGATCGAGAAGGAACTGGCCCATGGCAGTTTGTTGCCGATCACCCCGGTGGAAGTGGTCGGGCCGTATGGGTATTGGCTGGATGTGGCGAACGACAAGCAAGGATTGTCGAAAGTACGGTTGTTCAGGCAGTGGCTGGAACGGGTCAGTAATCCCTGAGGCCATCGACGTTCCTTGTGGGAGCGAGCTTGCTCGTTCCCACATTGGGACTTTGACCGTCTGTTAAACCGGGGCAACTGCCTTCACTGCCACCGTTGCCCCACCCTCTACCGGACTCTGCGCCTTGCACGCCTGGCTCAGCGTCAACGATTTAGTCTCCGGCGCCCAAGCCCAGGACAGCAACGCACCCAGCGCCAGAATCGCCGCCAGAATGCCCATCGTCGGGCTTAGGCCAATCCCCGCTACGCTCACCGGCAACAGGAACGTACTCACTGCCGAGCCCAAACGGCTGACCGCGGTCGCCAGGCCAATCCCGCTGGCCCGCACTTCGGTGGGAAAGCTCTCGGCCGGGAACACGCCCACCAGGTTGCTGACCGCCGACAACACCAGGGTAAACAAGCCAAACACCAACACCATCAAGAACGCAGCGCTACTCGGCAACACCGCCAACCCGAACAACGCAACGGCCAGGATAATGAACGAGTTGATCAGGAACCCCCGGCGGGAGAATTTGATCGTGCACCAGATCCCGATCAGCGCACCGAGGATCAGCAGCATGTTCAGCATCAGTTCGGTGCCAAAACCTTCGGCCAGGCCCATTTTCTGCAGAATCGACGGCAGAAAGGTGTAAATGGCGAAGTACGGCATCACGATGCAGACGAAGAACAGGCAATTGAACGCGGTGCGTTTGCGGTATTCACGGCTGAACAGCACGGCGTAGCCGGAACGGGTTTCGGTGGATCGTGTTTCGTCGAGTTCAATGTTGTCGCCCAAGTGCTTCTTGACGATCGCTCGTGCCTCGGCGATTCGGCCCTGATTCACCAACCAGCGCGGCGACTCTGGCGTGCCAATGCGGGCAATCAGGATTAACGCTGCCGGAATGGCCGACGAAGCCAGCATCCAGCGCCAGGCATCGTCGCCCAGGCTGAGCATGGCGGTGCCGACGAATGTCGCAGCGACGTATCCGAAGGTCCAGATCACGCTGAATGATCCCAGCAGCACACCGCGATGTTTCTTCGGTGCAAACTCGGCCAACATGGCGTGACCGACGCTGAAATCACCGCCCAACCCGATGCCGATCAACACTCGGCAGAGAAATAACCCCATCGCCGTTTCCGCATAGAACTGCATCAAAGAAGCGAGGGTGATCAGCACGAAGCTGACCAGGAAGATTTTCTGCCGCCCCACTTTGTCGGAAATCCAGCCGAAAAACAGACTGCCGAGAAACAGCCCGATCAAGGCCGAAGCACCGATCAACCCTTGCCAGAACGCATCAAGCTGCATCTGTGGACTGAGCAATGTGAATGCAATACCGATCAGGCCAAGGATGTAGCCATCGGTAAAGTGCGCGCCGAAGGTCAGGCCGGCGATTTTCAGGTGAAAGCGCCCGATGGGCAGGTCGTCGATTTTTGTTGGTTGAACGGACATGTGCGTCTCCCATTGTTGTTATTGACGGAGAAATGAAACCGTTAACTTGTGTGGGCGCGAGCCCGCTCGCGCCCACAGGAGTTTGAGAACTTAAAGGCCACCCATCAGCAGGTATTTGATTTCCAGGTAGTCATCCAGACCGTACTTCGAACCCTCACGCCCCAGGCCCGATTCCTTGATGCCACCGAACGGCGCCACTTCCGTGGAAATGATCCCTTCGTTGATTCCGACCATGCCGGCTTCCAGGCCTTCGGCCATGCGCCAGACGCGGCCGATATCGCGGCTGTAGAAATAAGCCGACAAGCCGTAGGGCGTGTCGTTGGCCTTTTGCAGCACTTCGGCTTCGTCCTTGAAGCGGAAGCACGCCGCCACCGGCCCGAAGGTCTCGTCCTGGGCGATGAGCATGTCGCTGTTGGCTTCGGCGAGGATGGTCGGCTCATAAAATGTGCCGCCGAGCGCGTGGCGACGGCCACCGCACAACAGCTGGGCGCCCTTCTCCAAGGCATCGCCGACATGCAGTTCGACCTTCGCCAGCGCCGCAGCGTTGATCAACGGACCTTGTTCGGTTTCACCATCCAGTGCGCTGCCAACGCGCATGGCCGCCACGGCTTCGGCGAGTTTGCCGGTGAAGGCTTCGTACACGCCGTCCTGAATGAAGAAGCGGTTCACGCAGACGCAGGTTTGCCCGGTGTTGCGAAATTTCGAGGCCATGGCGCCTTTCACGGCCGCGTCCAGGTCGGCGTCGTCGAAGACAATGAACGGCGCGTTGCCACCCAGTTCCAGAGAGACTTTTTTCAGGGTGTCGGCGGCCTGGCGCATCAGCAGTTTGCCGGTGCGGGTGGAGCCGGTGAAGGACAGCTTGCGCACAATGCCGGAGGCTTGCAGTGCCCCGCCAATCGCGACCGCGTCACCAGAAACAACGTTAAACACACCGGCCGGTATGCCCGCTTGCTCGGCCAATACGGCCAGGGCAAACGCCGACAAAGGCGTTTCTTCCGAGGGCTTGAGAATCATCGTGCAACCCGCCGCCAATGCCGGGCCGACTTTGCGGGTGACCATGGCCAGCGGGAAATTCCACGGGGTGATTGCCGCGACCACGCCAATGGCTTCCTTGACCACGATGATCCGCGCGTCTGCCTTGTGGCTCGGTATAACGTCGCCATAGGCGCGCTTGGCTTCTTCAGCGAACCACTCCAGAAAGCTTGCGGCGTAGACGACTTCGCCCATGGCTTCAGCCAGCGGTTTGCCCTGTTCGCGACTGAGCAACGTGGCCAGGTCCTTCTGGTTGCTCAACATCAACTCGCTCCAGCGCTTGAGCTTCTGGCTGCGCTCCTTGGCGGTCAATTTGCGCCAGGCTGGCAAGGCACGATTGGCGGCGTCGATGGCCAGGCAGGTTTCCTCTGCTCCGGCTTTTTGTACGTCGGTGATTAACTCCCCGTTCGCCGGGTTGAAAACCGGGTAAGTCGGACCATCGCTGGACCACTGGCCGTCGATGTAATTGCCGTTACGGATCAGTGCGCTCATGCCACAGCCTCGGTCAGATTGAAGCGTTCCAGACCTGGACGGGCCGAACGCAAGATGCGCTTGCCGGCGGTGTAATCGTTGATCACGTCGCACGGGGTGTAGTTGCGTTCCAGTTCCTGCAGTTCTTCGGCGTCAAGCCTGGTCTCCAACGCCGCCAGGGCACTGTCGAACTGTTCAGTGGTGTCGGCGCCCACGAGCATGCAATCCACGCCCGGATGGTTGGCGACCCAGGCCTGCGCGATCTGGGCGTTGGATACACCACGAGCACGGGCCACACGTTGTACCGAATGCGCGATCTGGAACGAGGCTTCGTCGCTGTACATCTGTTGGGTAAAGAAGTCGGTCTGGTTGCGGGTCGATTGCACATCACCGGTCAACAACCCGCGAGCCAAAGGACTGAACACCGAGACGCCCAGGCCCTGATCGCGGCAGAACGGAATCATCTCGCGCTCTTCTTCGCGGTAAGCGCAATTGAGCTGCAGCTGCATGTTGATCGGCTTGACCCAACCATTGCGTTCGCAAGCCATGAGGATCTTTGCCAGTTGCCCGGTAAGCATGGTCGACACGCCGATGTAGCGGGCCTTGCCGGAACGCACGATGTCGTTCATGGCGCTCATGGTTTCTTCGACCGGGGTGTTCACATCGAAGTAATGCAGCATGAACACATCGACGTAATCCATGTTCAGACGCTTCAACGAGGCATCGATACTGTCCATGATGTGCTTGCGCGAATGACCGCTGGCGTTGATCCCGGTGCGGGTGCCGTAACCGACTTTGGTGGTGATCACCAGGTCTTCGCGACGGGCCAGACGCTTGACGATACGCCCGACCACTTCCTCGCCGACACCGGCGGAATAGAAGTCGGCGAGGTCAATGAAATTCACGCCGTTGTCCAGCGCGTGCGCAACGATCGGCTCGCTTTTCTTCTCATCGAAGATCCACGGTTTCCAATCCGGGGTGCCCATGTTCATGGTGCCCAGGCACAGGCGGGAGACTTGCAGGCCAGAGTGGCCCAGACGAATGTATTGCATGGCGCGGACCTCAGGCTTTTGGCGTGTAGAAAGGGTTGCTGATGTGATTGACCACGTCCGCCAGTTGCGCGGTTTCCGGCTTGCCGGTCAGCGCGGCACGGATCGCCGTGCGGCAGGCGTTATAGTTGTTCAGGTAGACCGCATCCAGGTCATCACAGGCCGGGTTGACCCAGTTCGCGGTGACGATCGCCCACTCGTTTTCGGCCTCCGGTGGCAAGGTGCCGTCGAGCAGTGCTTCCAATACGGCCTTGGCAATCCCGGCCTGCGATGCACCCCATGTGGCGTTACCGTGCAAGTCGCTGTTGATCGCGGCTTTGTTGACGTAGAGGGTCATCGGTTTGACCGGAATATTGGGCTGCGCGATGACCATGAAGGGGCAATGTCCCTGGCTTGGCGACGCCAGGCTGTTGGCAAACGCCTGCCCCGCCGGCCCGTTGCGCGGACCGATCAGAATGTTGATGTGCGCGGCGTTGACGCCCGGACCTTCGAAACCTTCACCGATGTACAGATCGAGTTCTTTCATGGGGTTATTTACTCTTCAGAGATAGAGGTTGAGCACAGATGCACGCCGACCGTCGTGGCCGCGTGACAACAGGCGGGAATTGAAGAGCGCAGGACGTGACAATGAGGATGAGTCATGGGGCAAACGCTCTTTTTGTTGTTGATGAGCTGTGTTTGCGATTTTTTAACACTGGCAGGTTGAGCGGCCGTAACCATTAAAAGTCATGAGGGCATGAGGTTTGGTAATACCCGGCAGAACTGCGGCGCAATTGTGTTTAAAATGCCGCCCCCACCCATTGCTGGCCCCTGCCCGATGAACGCTGACGCTCTCTCCACCCTTCACGACCATTTGCTGACCGCCCTGGCCGATGCCCCGCGGAAACCCGCCGGCTGTTCCATGGCCGGGGCCGGTGCTGGCCCGGGCTGGAGCAATTGACCGTCGACTGGCTGCAGGGGGTGGTGCTGGTGTCGCTGTTCAAGGAGCCTGAAGCGGCGCAGCTGGAAGCATTGAAGCGGTTGCTGATGACGATCACTGAATCGGCGCAGTGGCAACAATCAGGGGCGCACACCCTGTTGCTGCAACACCGCTACCTGCTGCAAAGCACCACCGAATGGCTGCTTGGGGAAGCGATCGAGGAATTGATCAACACCGAGGGTGGCCTGCGTTATCGGGTGGACCTGGGCCGCAAGCAGAACACCGGTTTGTTCCTCGACATGCGCTACGGCCGCGACTGGGTACGGGCCAATGCCGCAGGCAAGCGCGTGTTGAATCTGTTCGCCTACACCTGCGGCTTTTCGGTCGCCGCCATCGAGGGAGGCGCCGAACACGTGGTCAACCTGGACATGTCGAGCCCGGCCCTGAACCGTGGTCGCGACAACCATCGGCTCAATGGCCATGACATGAGCAAGGTGAGTTTTCTCGGCCACGACTTGTTCAAGTCCTGGGGCAAGGTGATCGGCAAGGGCCCTTACGACCTGGTCATCATCGATCCACCGTCCTTTCAGAAAGGCAGTTTCCTGCTGACCAAGGATTACCAGCGCGTGCTGCGTCGGCTGCCGGAGTTACTCAGCCCCGAAGGGACGGTGCTGGCGTGCATGAACGATCCGGCGTTCGGCGCGGACTTCCTGATCGATGGCGTGATGCGTGAAGCGCCGGGTTTGCGGTTCGAGCGGCGGCTGGAGAATCCGCCGGAGTTTCCGGATGCTGATGTTGAATGCGGGTTGAAGGCGCTGGTGTTCACACTGAAGGACTGAGTGCTGCTGACTGTGGGAGCGACGATTCGACTTGCTCGCGATGGCGGTGGGTCAGTCGATATCTGTGTTGAATAATAAATCGCTATCGCGAGCAGGCTCGCTCCACAGGGGGGCTGGTGTGAGGCTACTGCTTGGGTCAACGCGGCTGCAACACCAGCGCAAACAGCTCGCCGTGACCGTTCACTTTGAGCTTGTGATAGAGGTTGCGTCGATGCACTTTCACCGTCTCCGGCGAGATGCCCATTTGCTGGGCAATGGCTTTGCTGGAGAAGCCTTGGAGAATCAGTCGAGCCGTTTCGACTTCGCGTACTGACAATCGCGCATCGAAGCGATCCAGCAAGGTGGCCAGATCGCCGGCCACGGCCTCGGCAGTCGTACCTTGCGGCGGCATCAATTGCTGGTGCCGGCGCATGGCGGACAGCACCCAATCGCGCACGCACAGCAACCGCCCTTGCTCTTCAAGCGTGAACCGCGTCGAGCGACCCAGCGATAAGCCGAGCACGGCGCCGTCGATGTTGACCATGAACTGCAACTCGTCACCGCCGACCACCGAGCGGAAGTAGCTCAGGTAATACTCGCTCTGCTGAAACTGGTCGGGAGCCACCGAGTCGAGGCTGTGCAGGCCATCGGCAATGCCCGCGCAAGCCGCTTGGTAAAACGGATCGAGCAGGTACATGCCGGCGCTGTAGTCCGCCAGTTCTTCGTGTTCGGTGGCACCACCTTTTGAGTCGAAGTCGATCAGCAAGCGGGGCACTCGCCCCTCCCGCATCACCGCCACCAGTGCGTTGTCCAGCGGCACCAGCAGCCGCAGCGTGTCGACCAGCGCGCGCCAGAAACCGTCCTGACCCAACGCGTCAAATACCCGCGCCAGCCCTTGGTGCACCGGCAACTCTTTCAACAACGCGTCCACGCACTACCCCTTTCGAGTAACCCATGATGGGAATGGGTGTGTACCCCGCCTGCCGATACGCTGCAAGCACCTGTTCATCACCGGCCTGCAGCAGGCCAGGAGTGCCGCATCATGAGTCGTCGCCGTCAACAGATCAATCTTGGACTGAGCGCCTGTATGTGCGTTTCGCTGTCGGCGGTCGCTGCCGAGGCACCCACGGTTCATGTCTACAACTGGTATGACTACATCGGCCCCACCACCCTGCACGACTTCAAGCGCGACACCGGAATCGAGCCGGTTTACGACACCTTTGACAGTGCCGAAGTGCTGGAAGGCAAACTGCTCACCAGCCGCAGCGGGTACGACGTGGTGGTGGCGAGTAACTTCAGCCTGCCGACCCTGATCAAGGCCGGCGCCCTGGCACCACTGCCTCGCGCACAGATGCCGGATTTCAAGAACATGGACACCGAGCTGCTGGCGAAACTGGCCAACAACGATCCGGGCAACCAGTACGCCGTGCCGTACCTGTGGGGCACCAACGGCATCGGCTACAACATCGACAAGGTCCGTGCCGCACTGGGTGACAAGGCGTCGGTGGATTCCTGGGACCTGGTGTTCAACGAAGAGAACCTGGCCAAGCTCGGCCAGTGCGGGGTGGCGATGCTCGACTCGCCGTCGGAGATGTTGCCGGTCGCCCTGCACTACCTGGGCTTGCCGCCGAACAGCACCAGCCCCGAGGACTACAAAAAGGCCGAAGCACTGCTGCTCAAGTTGCGTCCGCACATCGCCTACTTCAACTCGTCGAAGTTCATCAGCGACCTGGCCAACGGCAACATTTGTGTGGCGGTGGGCTGGTCCGGCGCGATGCTCGAAGCCAAGACCAACGCCGAGCAGGCCAAGAATGGCGTGAAGATCGCTTATAGCCTGCCGAAGGAAGGTGCGCCGGTCTGGTTCGACACGCTGGTGTTGCTCAAGGACGCACCGCATCCAGAGCAAGGCCTGGCCTTCATCGACTACCTCATGCGCCCCGAAATCATCGCCCCGGTCAGCGATCACCTGTCCTACCCCAACGGCAACCGCAGCGCGACACCGCTGGTGGCTGAATCGACCCGCAACAACCCCGCTGTTTATCCGTCGGCCGAAGCACTGGCGACGTTATTCACCCTTCAACCGTTGCCGCCGGCCATCGAGCGGGTGCGCACACGGATCTGGAGCAAGGTGAAGAACGGGCAGTAATTCAGGCTGCTACAGGGATCGCATCAGCCACGCATTTTTTGAATAAATTGAAGATGAGAGAACCGATGAAACCACGTGCCCGCGACTTGAACATCCAGTTCGGCCAACTGCAACCCGGCCCCCTCAATGCCATCACCGATGTGCCCGGCGTGCGCGTCGGCCACAGCGATGTCCGCGGACGGACCGCCAATGGCCGCGACATCTGCACCGGCGTGACCCTGATCGAACCGCGTGCCGGGTCCACCAATCAGCAACCGTGTTTTGCCGGCGTCCATGTGCTCAACGGCAACGGTGACGCCACGGGTCTTGAGTGGATTCGTGAAGCCGGCTTGCTGACCAGCCCGATCGCCTTCACCAACACCCACAGCCTGGGCGTGGTGCGCGATGCGCTGATTGCCCTGGATCGTCAGGCTCAGCCCGATGACGGACGACTTTACTGGAACATGCCGGTGGTGCTGGAGACCTTCGACGGCCTGCTCAGCGACATCAACGGTTTTCATGTGAAGCCTGAACATGTGGCCGAGGCCCAGCGCAATGCCGTCGGCGGGCCGGTGACGGAAGGCGCGGTGGGCGGTGGCAGCGGGATGATCTGTCACGAATTCAAGGGGGCATCGGCACGTCTTCGCGCCAATTGAGCAAGGCGCAGGGAGGCTGGACCGTCGGTGCGATCGTCCAGGCCAACCATGGCATTCGCAATGAACTGCGCGTCGACGGTTACCCGGTCGGTCGCTATATGGAACAGGCTGACTCACCGTTCCTCAGGGCATCGCTGCCTTATCCGGGCATGGGCTCGATCGTCGTTTGCCTGGCCACCGATGCACCGCTGCTGCCGCATCAATGCACGCGCCTCGCACAGCGCGCCAGCCTCGGGCTTGCCCGTACTGGCGGCGGCAACGAAGACCACAGCGGCGACATATTCATCGCCTTTGCCACCGGCAACCAACACGTACCACCGGCCGCTTATGAAGGCAAAGGTGCACCCACCTGCAACAACCTGAGCATGGTCAACAACGACCACATCAGTGAGTTGTTTTTGGCCGCGACTGAAGCGGTGGAGGAAGCGATCATCAACGCCGTGCTGGCGGCTGAAACGACGGAAGGTAACGGCCACACCGTACCGGGGCTGGACGCGAAAACACTGCTCAAGGCCTTGCGTCAGGCGGGTTGGCCGGGGGAAACAGTCGGGATCTGAATACGCTTTAACGAAGACGCCCGATGCAGTGCATCGGGCGGCTATCGCTTATTTTTCCAGGATCAACAGCGGCGTGTCTTTTTTCACCAGGTACGTCGCCAGCTCCGAAGCTTTGCCGTCACCGACGTTCTTCGCGACATGCGCAGTGCCTGCGGGGATGTACAAGGAGTCACCGGCCTTGAGCGTGACGGGCGCCCGCCCTTCGAGTTGATACTCAAACGTGCCCGAGATGACGTAGGCGACCTCCACCCCAGGATGAGAATGCTTGGGGGAAGTGACGCCCGGGTCGAAATCGACACGCACCTGAATCACCTCACCCTTGGAAATATCGAGGTCCTGGCGCACCAGGTCCGTGCGGTGCAGGCCTGTCTGCCAGCTTTTTGCCGGAGTGGCTTGCGCCGGCGCTTTGGCTTCTTCAGCCGCGAAAGCGTTGAGTGATACGGCGGCAGCCAGGGCGATGCCGAGCAGGCCTGCGGTGTGACGGGAGTTGATACGGGACATCGCAATTCTCCAATGAATGCCGCGGTTGCGGTGGCTTCATTACGAGGTCGCGGTGTATCGCACAAGTGTCGAGAACAGCATGGTTTTGTATGCCCAGGTAACTACCGGCGCCGGGGATACGTTCGGATACAACCGCAGATGCGCATCAGTGCGCAACGCCGAATCTGGTCACGATGTCTTCTGGCTTGAGCTGTCGCCCGTCCATTGAAACCAACTGCAATTTCTGGATTGGCTGACGATCCTGTGCGTCGACCATGACGGATCCCGCTTCGCCGGGTTCGTACAAAAACTCGTTGCCCCACTGCGACAAGGCAATCAGGACGGTTTGCAAAGCCCTGCCCTTTTCAGTCAGCACGTACTCCTTGTAGATGCTTCCATCAGCCGCCGGCTCCATCCGCATCACACCTTCTGCCACCAGGCCTTTGAGGCGGGTGCTCAGAATGTTTTTCGCGACATTCAGGCTTTTCTGAAAATCGCTGAAGCGTTTTGTGCCTGAGAGCGCATCACGAATGATCAGCAAGGACCACCAATCGCCGATAAGGTCCAGGGATCGAGCGACCGGACACGGACTGCCCTGCAAGCTTTTGCGCTTCACGTAAACGAACCTCCACCAAAAGGGTGCCAACGCTGACGATAATTCGGTCAGATGGCAGGTGGTTGCATAATACAACCCATGCTGGTAAAAATCACTTCCATTGGTTTCATAATGAAACCGACAACCCGATTTCGAGTGATTCCCTGTGCCAGACGCACAGTGATTTCGCCCTCAATGGTTGCATGATAAAACCGTAGGAGATTCCCAATGAAACTGGCTGGAAAAATTGCATTTATCACCGGCGGCAACAGCGGCCTGGGCCTGGCCACCGCCAGACTGTTTATCGCTGAAGGCGCAAAAGTGGCGATCACCGGTCGCAGTCAAAAAACCCTGGATGAAGCCCGGGAGGCGTTGGGGCCAAACCTGCTGGCGATCCAGGCGGACCTGACCGACGTGAAAGAGATCGAGCGCGCCGTATCAGAAGCCGTCGCAGCATTCGGCAAGCTGGACATCGTGTTCGCCAATGCCGGTATCGCCGGACAGACCCCGGTTGGCGGCACTTCGCTGGAAACCTTCCAGACCATCATCCAGACCAACCTCACCGGCACGTTTTTCACCGTGCAGGCAGCCGAACCGCACCTCAATCCGGGGGCTTCGATCATTTTGAACGGGTCGGTGCACGCTGTGATGGGATGGCCGGGTTACAGCGCCTACGCAGCAAGCAAGGGCGCCGTTCGTTCCATGACACGGGTGATGGCCGCAGAATTTGCGCCGCGCGGCATTCGCGTCAACCAGATTACCCCCGGAGCTGCACGCACACCGGTCTGGAACCCCCACACGGTGAAAGTGGGAATGGATGCGCTGGAGGAGAAACTGAACACCACAATCCCGCTCGGTCGCATTGGCGAAGCGGAAGAAGTGGCCACCGTCGCCTTGTTCCTCGCCTCCAGCGACTCTTCGAATGTCGTCGGTGCGGAGATTGTTGTCGACGGCGGTGCAACCAGTTCGCCATTGGGCGCACCGGCTCACCGAAAAAACTGGCAGGCGTAACGGGTTTGTATCGGCGTGTATGTTCGCTGACGATCTTACACAGCGATACACAACCAGCGGATCAGGACACATAGGCACTACATAAAGGTGGAAAAGTGGGGGCTTCTCCCGTTCGTCCGTAACGCGGCGACATAAACGGTGAGGCCCCCAACCCTTTAGCAGGAACCCGTCATGATCAATGAAATCGACACCGTGCTGTATACCGGAAAGACCCACACCACTGGCGGCCGCGACGGCGAATCGAAGAGTTCGGATGGACGTCTGGACATCAAGCTTTCCCCGCCAGGCTCTTCAGGGGCTGGGACCAATCCCGAACAGCTATTGGCTGCAGGCTGGTCGGCCTGTTTCATCGGCGCGATCGGTAAAGCGGCTGCCGCGCTGAAGGTGACCTTGCCGAGCGGCGTCGCCGTTGATGCCGAAGTGGATCTGGGCAAGACCGACAACGCCTTTTTCCTCCAGGCACGCCTCAATGTCAGCCTTCCTGGTCTCGATCCTGTTGTCGCACGGGCGTTAGTCGATGCCGCCCATCAAACCTGCCCGTACTCCAAAGCGACCCGTGGCAACATCGACGTCACGCTTAATCTGGTTTAAACCGGGCCCATAATGCGGCCTGCCATCCCGGCAGGCTGTACCGAGTTTTTCCCCATAGCATTTATCCATCCTGCCGCCGTTGATCAAGGACGAAATCGGTCTAAAAAGTCCGGTTTGCGTTTCGCAGCCTTTGCTATTCTAAAACCTGTAGGTGAAGACGCAGACTGATGCGCAAGAGGATAGCGAGGAAGCGTGGGGCGCGCTCCTAAGGGTACACGGTTAGAAAGATTCTCCGAGTTGAGATCCAGCCCTTATGCCGTGTGAAGCAGGACAGCACAAAACTGTTCTGTCAGAAGCCTGATAAACCTTGTAAGCCAGAGACCAGCGCTGGCCACCTACTCTATTTCGAAGCCCGCCTTGTGCGGGCTTTTTCGTTGTGTGCAGGACCGGCAGCCAATGCCACCCCCCTCAATCCAACCGTTCGTCGCCAAGCAGGCCTTTCCCCTATTGACTTAAATTGGCGACTGCGCGAATATTATTTACATCGCATACGATACAAACGTATACGCCATACAAACAAACCTAGTACACCTTTGAGGATTCATCCCATGAGCAAGATCGAAAAAGTCCTGGCCTCCGGCAAAACCCACACCACCATGAGCAGCACCGGTACCACTTCGCGCGGCCATAACGGCAGCCTCGACATCGTGCTTTCGTCACCTGGCAGCGACAAGCCCGCTCATGAATTCAAAGGCACCCAGCCACACCCGAAAGCCGAGCAACTGTTTGCCGGTGCCTGGTCGGCCTGCTACATCGCCGCCGTCGGTCTGGCTGCCAAACAGCGCAACGTCGAGCTTCCCTCCGATGTGTCCGTCGATATCGAAGTCGACCTTGGCCAGACCGGCGACGCTTACTTCCTCCAGGCACGCCTGACGCTGCGCGCTCCAGGTCTGGATCAGGCCGTCGCGACAGAAATCGCCCACGCCGCAGACCAGATCTGCCCGTACTCCAAAGCAACACGCGGCAACATTGACGTGGCCCTGAACGTAGTCACGGCTTGATACACAGCGACGCTTTGACATCATTTGGCTTTCAAGAAATCTCATATATATCGCATGCGATCAAAGCGCACACGAAAACAAACTCATTAAAACATTCAGGTAATCATCCATGAGCAAGATCGAAAAAGTACTGGCCACCGGCAAAACCCACACCACCGCCAGCAGCACCGGTAACACCTCGCGCGGCCATAACGGCAGCCTCGACATCGCCCTCTCGTCGCCCGGCAGCACCCAGCCTGCGCACGTGTTCGCCGCCACCCAGCCGCACCCGGCCGCCGAGCAATTGTTCGCCGGCGCATGGTCGGCCTGCTACACCGCCGCTGTCGGGCTGGTGGCCAATGACCTGAACGTTGTGCTGCCGGCGGACATGTCTGTCGACATCGAAGTCGACGTCGGCCAGACCGGTGCGGATTACTTCCTTCAAGCTCGATTGACCCTGCGCGTGCCCGGCCTGGCGGACGACGTTGCAAAGACCCTGGCACACACCGCCGACCAGATCTGCCCGTACTCGAAGGCGACCCGTGGCAACATCGACGTGGACTTGAAAGTCCTCACGGCGTGATGCACCGCACGGCGGGTTCGACGTTACCCTGCACGTCGACCCGCCGGGAGGCAGCAACGAATTTCTCGGACGCGACCTGTCTGATGCAGAATGAGTTCACGCCACTGCAGACCTCCATCGAGCGCCTGCGCAACAACCTGATCACATCAATGAACACTGAGGAGTAAGCGATGACCACGCACACTGAAACCGCAATCCTGGCCGGCGGCTGCTTCTGGGGCATGCAGGATCTGATAAGGAAACAGAAAGGCGTGCTGTCGACTCGAGTCGGCTACTCCGGCGGCGACGTGCCCAATGCAACGTATCGCAACCACGGCACCCATGCCGAAGCAATCGAGATCGAGTTTGACCCGGCCATTACCAGCTACCGCCAGATCCTTGAGTTTTTCTTCCAGATTCACGATCCGTCGACCGCCAATCGTCAGGGTAACGACATCGGTCTCAGCTACCGTTCGGCGATTTTCTATTTGAATGAAGAACAGAAGGCAGTGGCCGAGGACACCGTGGCCGATGTGAATGCATCTGGTCTCTGGCCCGGCAAGGCGGTCACCGAAATCGCCCCCGCCGGCCCGTTCTGGGAGGCAGAGCCGGAGCATCAGGACTACCTCGAACGGCTGCCGACCGGTTACACCTGCCATTTCATTCGGCCGAACTGGAAACTGCCCAAGCGCGCATGACGCGGTACACCCTGGGTTCCGGCAGCGGCGTCCAGGCACCGTGGCATCAGGTATTGGCCTCGCAGGGCAGGCTAAACAGCACGCCGACCGACGTCAGTCTCAATACCCTTGTGGGAGCGAGCTTGCTCCCGCAGGGTTTGCGTTTAAAGGATTCAGGCGTCTTGCTGCACCACGCCGCGTTCTTCCAGCAAGCGCACAAACATGGTCAGGCTTTGCGACACCGTCCCTCTGCGCCACACCAGCCAGGTGCGCAAAAACCGGAAGGCTGGCGACAACGGCCAGACACTCACCGTGGTGCAGCCCGGCATGCTTTCGAGCATGCTGCGCGGCATCAGCGCCAGGCCGGCTCCGGCGCTGACGCAGGCCAGCATGCCGTGATAGGACTCCATTTCGAAGATTTTCCCGGGCACTGCCGAGTCCTTGGCGAACCAGCTTTCGAAGTGGTGACGGTAGGAGCAATTGGAGCGAAACGCATAGATGTTTTCGCCGTTGACCTCCCGCGCGCGGTGGATCGGGGCATGGTTGAGCGGCGCGATCAGCACCATTTCTTCCTCGAATGCCGGCACGCCTTCCAGTGCCGGGTGCAGCACCGGGCCGTCGACAAACGCAGCGGCCAGTCGGCCCGACAGCACACCGTCGATCATGGTCCCGGACGGTCCGGTGGACAGATCCAGCTCGACCTTGGCGTGCTTCTGGTTATACGCGGCCAACAGCTCGGGGATGCGCACCGCCGCCGTGCTTTCCAGCGACCCTAGCGCAAAGGTGCCTTGGGGTTCTTCACCGGCCACCGTCGCCCGGGCCTCCTGCACCAAGTCGAGAATGCGCCGGGCGTAATCGAGAAAACTCCAGCCGGCGGGCGACAGGCGCAGACGGCTTTTCTCGCGGATAAACAGGTCCACGCCCAAGTCCTGCTCCAGTTGCTTGATCCGTGTCGTCAGGTTCGACGGCACGCGATGGATGTGTTGGGCAGCCACGCTGATGCTGCCGTGCTCGGCCACTGCTTTGAAAATTTCCAGCTGAACCAGATCCACAGTCATTCTCCAAACGTGAACGATATGCTCAGCATTATTCAGTTTCCAGAAAACTAACGCCACCGTAACCTGAGCGTATTCCCACCTAGCAGGACGGTGCCATGACCAACGTTTCCAGCCTCACCCACGCCATTTCGATCAACCCCGCCACCGGCGAGCAGATCGGCCACTACCCATTTGAATCCGCTTCGGCGCTGCAAGCCGCACTGTCCCGAGCCGCTGCCGGATTCCGTGTCTGGCGCAGCACAGCGGTGGCGCAACGCTCACAGCTTTTGATCGCCCTGGCGCAAGCGTTACGCGGTAACGCCGCAGCGATGGCGAACATGATTACTCTGGAGATGGGCAAGCCGATTACCCAGGCCCGCGGTGAAATCGAAAAATGTGCCCAGCTCTGCGAGTGGTACGCCGAACACGGCCCGGCCATGCTGACCGCCGAGCCGACCCTGGTTGAAGGCGGCAAAGCACGCATCGAATATCGCCCGCTCGGCCCGATTCTCGCGGTGATGCCGTGGAATTTCCCGATCTGGCAGGTCCTGCGTGGCGCCGTACCCGCGCTGATCGCCGGCAACACCTACGTGCTCAAACATGCGCCAAACGTGATGGGCAGCGCTTACCTGCTGCAGGAAGCCTTCAAGCAAGCCGACTTCCCTGAAGGTGTGTTCGAGGTCATCAACGTCACGCCAGAGGGCGTCTCCACGGCGATCGCTGATCCTCGCATCGCAGCGGTGACCCTCACCGGCAGCGTGCGCGCCGGCATGGCCATCGGTGCGCAGGCCGGTGCAGCGTTGAAGAAATGCGTACTGGAACTGGGCGGTTCTGATCCTTTCATCGTGCTCGACGACGCCGACCTCGACGAAGCCGTCAAAGCCGCGGTGATTGGCCGTTATCAGAACACCGGGCAAGTCTGCGCGGCAGCCAAACGCTTGATCGTCGAACAAGGCATCGTCGAGGAATTCACGCGCAAGTTCGTCGAGGCCACGGGCAAACTGGTGGTCGGCGATCCACTGGCCGCCGACACTTACATCGGCCCGATGGCTCGCTTCGATCTGCGTGATGAACTGGATCAACAGGTGCGCGACACCCTGGAAGAAGGCGCGACATTGTTGCTGGGCGGCAAAAAGGCTGAAGGCCCGGGCAACTTCTACGAGCCTACGGTCTTCAAGGATGTCACCGACCAAATGACTTCGTTCAAGCAGGAACTGTTCGGCCCGGTCGCCTCGATCATCGCCGCACGCGATGCCACCCATGCGCTGGAACTGGCCAATGACAGCGAATTCGGACTCGCCGCGACGATCTACACCGGCAACGTCGAACGTGCCCAGCAGATGGCCGGCGAACTGGAAACCGGTGGCGTGTTCATCAATGGCTACTGCGCAAGCGACCCGCGCGTCACCTTCGGCGGCGTGAAGAAAAGCGGTTTTGGCCGCGAGCTGTCGCACTTCGGCGTGCGCGAGTTTTGCAATGCGCAGACGGTTTGGCTGGATCGCCGCTGATCGTCTCCAGTGGCCCGGGAGTCTTTTCACGCCCGGGCCTCTGCGCTTTATTCGTTCAGAAAATAGACCTTGTCGTTAACCGACGATATCGATCAACTGCTCGCGCTGCGCACCGGTCAGCATCGGCCCGAAACCGGCGCCGGCGTTGTCCGCCATGTAGCGCGGGTTGCCGGTACCGGGAATCACGCAGGTCACCGCCGGATGCGACAGCAAGAACTTCAGCGCCATCTGCGGCCAACTGTTGACCCTCACGTCCGCCGCCCAGCGCGGCAAGGGTTTGTCCTTCAAGCGGCTGAGCAGGTTGCCGCCGCCGAACGGCCGATTGCAGATCACCGCCACGCCACGTTCGCGGCACAGCGGCAGGATGCGTTTCTCGACGCCGCGGTCATCCAGCGCATAGTTGATCTGCAAGAAATCCAACGGCTCGGCCTTGAGCACCGCTTCCACCTCGTCATACGCCGACGCCGTGTAATGGGTGATGCCGATGTAGCGGATGCGCCCTTCTTCCTTCCATTTGCGCAAGGTCGGCAAATGGGTTTGCCAGTCCAGCAGGTTATGGATCTGCATCAGATCGATGCGATCGGTTTGCAGCAGTTTGAAGGACTGCTCCATCTGCGCGATGCCTTCTTCGCGGCCACGGGTCCAGACCTTGGTGGCCAGGAAAGCGGGCGAACGTGGCTCATGAATCGACAGCAACTCACCGGTCGTCTCTTCCGCGCGGCCGTACATCGGCGAGCTGTCGATTACCTTTCCGCCCTTCTCGAACAATGCGCGCAGAACGGCGGGCAACTGCTTGTAGGCGGGGCTCGAAGGCCCGACATCAAACCCGCGATAGGTGCCCAACCCGACAAGGGGTAATGGCTCGGAGCTGGAAGGAATGGCGCGGGTCAGCATGTTCTTGCCTCCTGTGTCCTTCGACGGCGTGGTTGCAGCGAAGGCCGGGCCGAAGGTGAAAACCGCCGAAGCACCGGCAGCCAGCGTGAGTATTTGGCGACGTGTGTATTCATCAGTGTGGCTCATGGAATGACCCTTCCACCTTTTTGCTTTCAACCTGTTTTTCCTGATGCCTGGCCAGCCACAGGCATAACCAGCCCCACAGCCCGGCAAACGGCACGATCACCAGCGCCACCAGACCAAAACCGGCGCCCAATGCCGTCAGACCGACCGACAACCAGCCACTGGCGGCGTCTCCGCCGCGATACACCAGGGTTTCGATCACATTCTTGGCCTTGTACTTTTCCTCGCGGCTGACCACGGTCCACAACACTTCACGCGCCGGCCGCACGATGGCGAACTCGACCGCACGACGCAGCCCCTGCGCCAGGGCGACGGTAGCGGGCACGGGCGCCAGCGCCATGGCGCTAAACGCCACGATGGTCGCCAGCGGCAATGCCACCAGCGCCCCGCCGACACCGACCAGCCGAATCAACGGCGCCGTCAGCAGCAGTTGAAAGATCAAGGTCAGCGCCGACACGATCAGATCGACCACGGCGAAGAATTGCGTCCGGCTGGCCACATCAGCATAGCTACCCGCCACAATCCGTCCCTGCTCGAAATACAACAAGGTCGCGGCGCTGGTGTGCAGCAACATGAACAACACCAGCCCCAGCAGATAAGGCGAACGCGTAATCAACGTGATCCCGGCCAGCATGCTGCCGCCCATGCGCCGATCCTCCATCAAGCGGCTGCCGGACTGCGATTGGGTGCGCGAGAGCAGCGCCCGATAGCAGCGCACCGCGACTTCCAGCAGCAACGCCGCCGCGACGGTCAATGCCACCGGGCCCAAGCGCGTGGCCATGGTCGCGGCCAGCAACGGCCCGATGAACGTGCCCAGGGTGCCACCCGCGGCGATGAACCCGAATAACCGTCGCCCTTGTTCACTGGAAAACCGGTCGACCAGCACGCTCCAGAAAATGCTGACGATGAACAGGTTGTAGATGCTGATCCAGACGAAAAACACCCGCCCGACGGCCACCGGCGCAATGCGATTGGCGATCAACACACCAAACACCAGCATCGACGCGGCGATCACGCGATAGATCAACGGCACGAACCGCGTGGCCGGCAGCCGCGACGCCAGCGCTCCGAACACCGGCACCATCAGCACCATCACCACGAACGTCGCCGTGAACAGCCACTGCAATTTGTCGGCACCGCCCTCAAGGCCCAGGGCATCGCGCAACGGTCGCACCAGGTAATAACTGGCCAGCACGCAGAAATGGAACGCGAACCCCAGCATCAGGGCGGTTCTTTCGCCGGGCTGCACGTCGAGCCATTTTGCCGCGATGGGCATGGGTGCCCTCCTCTGTAGCCGGGCTCGGTGTGCCTCGCTACCGATGAACTAAACTCTGGCTCCGATCCAGTGGATTGGGTTTCTCAGCCCAGAGCCGTCAATGTCGCCCACTAAAGTTAGCCGAATGCCACGAACCCTGGTGTTAATCGTCGTCATCCTGGTCGCGTTGTACCTGGCGCTCTGTGCAGCGCTGTTCGTGTTTCAGCGCGCGCTCATCTACTTCCCGCAGCCCAGCGCCATCGAGACGTCCGAAACGCTGCTCAAGCTGACGGTGGACGATGTGGACGTGGCGGTGTCGATCAGGCCCCACGACGGGCCGAAGGCGTTGATCTATTTCGGCGGCAATGCCGAGGATGTTTCTCGCAACCTGCCAGGGTTCGCCCAAGCATTCCCGGAGCATGCGATCTATTTGCTGCACTATCGAGGTTTCGGGGGAAGCTCCGGCTCGCCTTCGGAGGAGTCAATTCAGCGCGATGCCATGACCTTGTTTGACAAGGTCTACGATACTCATCCGCACATCGCCGTGGTCGGACGCAGCCTCGGTTCGGGGGTCGCCGTGCGCCTCGCCAGCCAGCGGCCGGCCTCGAGCCTGATCCTGATTACGCCCTACAACAGCCTGGAAGACCTCGCCGTGCGCCAGTTCCCGTGGTTTCCGGTGAAGTGGTTGCTGCAGGAGCGCTTTGAATCTTGGAAGTACGCGGCGCACATCACGATACCGACGTTGCTGATCGCGGCGGAGCACGATGAAGTCATACCGCGTTCAAGCACCGAGCTGCTCTACACGCATTTCGCCAAAGGCGTGGCCACGCTGCGAGTCGTACCGGGGGTGGGCCACAATTCCATTTCCGAAAGTCCCGAATACCTGAAATTACTTGGCGACGCGCTGTGAACAACGCCTGTCTATGACCTGTAGCAGCTGCCCTGCTGGCTTCTCGAACCGGTGGATTTCGTGTCGGATTGAAGCGCCAGACTCAGACCTGGTAGAAGTCGCGATACCACGTCACAAACTGCTTCACGCCTGCATCAACCTCAACCTGGGGCGAGAAACCGACCCAGTCTGCCAGCGCCGACACATCGGCCCATGTCTTGACGACATCGCCCGGCTGCATCGGCAAATAATTGCGCTGCGCTGTTATGCCCAGCGCCGCTTCCAGGCATTCGACAAAATCGAGCAACGCGACCGGTTTTCCACGCCCGATGTTGAAAATCCGGTTGACGCCATTTGCCTCCTTGTCCGGGACCGGCGGCTTCGCAAGCAACCGGGCGATGCTTTCGACAATATCGTCGACATAGGTGAAATCACGCGCCATCTGGCCATGGTTGTAGATATCAATCGGCCGGCCCTTGAGCATCGCTTCGGTGAACGTGAACAGCGCCATGTCTGGACGTCCCCAAGGACCGTACACGGTAAAAAAACGCAGGCCGCTGGCACCAATCCCATAGAGATGGCAGTAGCTGTGGGCAAGCAATTCATTGGCGCGCTTGCTGGCAGCGTACAGCGACACCGGTTGATCGACCGGGTCGTCGACGCTGAACGGGAGTTTGCTGTTGGCGCCATACACCGAACTGCTCGACGCATAGATCAAGTGCACAGGCCGGTAGTGCCGGCAGGCTTCGAGCACGTTCAGAAATCCCACCAGATTCGATTGCGCATACACATCCGGGTTATCCAGCGAATAACGAACCCCCGCTTGCGCCGCCAGATGCACGACCTCGGTGAACTTATTGTCTTCGAATAACGCCATCAAGGACGGCTTATCGACAATGTCCATTCTCTGAAAACGGAAACCTTGCAATTCGCTCAGTTGCTTGAGCCGGGCGTGTTTCAATTCCACGCTGTAATACGCGTTGAGGTTGTCGATACCAACAACATCACGCCCTTCCAAGCACAATCGTTTGACCGTGTGATACCCGATGAAACCTGCCGCGCCAGTCACGAGAATAGTCATAATACCGCCCCGTTCGCCTAATCACAGGCGGTTAGTTATAGCGTTGCAATGACCGTGGATCCAAGTTTCACAACTGGCCCCATCAGGGAGGCATCCTTCCGGTTTGCCCGCCCTCCACGACGACTATTTATAGCTAAAAAAGTTTAATCCGTTCGACGGAAACTAAATTGACTTTAAAAACAATCGCTTGATCATTGCCGAATACACTTTTGGATGAAAGGCATGTTTTTTGACAAGGAACGTTTGACAGCTTGTCGCGAGTGGTCAATAACTACACGGGTCTGATGAAACAGAATCCGAGTGCAGTTTGTTCGTTTATCGCTGCTTCTCAGACAACTTCTGAAGTCTTTGTTTTTTGCGGCCCCTTCGTATGGACCGTGCGGTAGCTTTGTCTCCGAATAATGACTCAAGCTATATATCCAACAGGCTGTCAGATATAGCGGACATTCATTATCACGCTGTTACGCTTATGTAACACCACCTGATTCATTATTGACACACGTCTTCGCCCCCTCACATAAAAACAACAACTCTGCCTGGCTTAATTACTTCTCGGGCCTCTATAGAGCCACTGTCTGCCTAAACTTTCGATATATACGGAGTTTACCAGCATGCCAGCAATCCGTTCCGAACGCTCTAACTGGTACCTTCTGCAGTGCAAGCCTCACCAGGATGAACGAGCCCACCTAAACCTGCTTCAACAAAACTATGTCGTATTTCACCCCCAACTGTTGAGTGAACGCCTGATTCGCGGCAAATATCAGAGGGTGCGCGAGTCCCTTTTTCCCGGGTATCTGTTTATCCATCTTGGCGGTAATGACAACTGGGCGCCCATACGCTCCACTCGGGGCGTCAGTCGTTTCGTCGAATTCAATCATGGTCCTGCGACGGTGGCTGAGAACGTCATCGAGCACCTGCGTGCGCGCTGTTTCGAATCATCGGTATCCCCAGATACCCCGCCCCTTACGCCCGGCGACCACCTGCAAATTATCCGTGGACCACTGTCGACACTCGAGGGGATTTTCATCACCTCACATGGGGCTGAGCGCGTCATGATCCTGATGCAGTTTCTGAATCGGGACCAGGCGATCTGCATGCCCTTGAGTGACCTCGAACTTCAGCACCCCTCGTTTCAATCCAATATCTGACTGATCGCTTATTCCAGGAGCCAGGACATGGCCTTGAATTCACGCTGCCCTTTTGCACTGATCATGGCCTCCCTCTACCCTGGAATGGCCTGGAGTATTGATCCGGCACCTATTGATGTTTACGGGTTCGATTTCACACCTACCTTTCTGTTTTCAGAAAGCTATGACGATAACTTTCGAGAACTGGAGAACAACAAACAGTCCTCGATGGTCACGAAGCTGGCGCCCTCTTTCGAACTCAAGGCCGAAGATCGCAACAGCGCTACCCGACTGACCTGGCAGCCCATCCGCTACATTTATCACGACGAGTCGGATGCCTCGAACACCGCACAACGGGTGCGGGCGGACAGCATCATGGAGTTCACCGACCGGCACCGTCTGAAGCTCGACGCCGAATACCGCAAGTGGGAGCGCACCGAGGACACGGCGGTCGACGGCATCAACGACAAGCTCAATAACAAAAAAGTCGGCGGCCTCTATACCTATGGCGCCAGGAGCGCTGACAACCAGATCGATTTTGGCGCCAGTTACGCTGAACTTCGCTACGACAACGCCGACGGCATCAATGACGACAAAGAGCGCAATACCGCCGCCCTGACCAGTACCTGGTATCACCGCATCGGTAGCAATACCCGTGGCCTGCTCGAGTACGACCACACCAATTTTGACTATCAGGAACCCAACAGCCCGCGCAGCAGCAAATCCAACGCGGTACTCGCCGGTGCCGTCTGGGACATTACCGCAAAGACCACCGGTAAAGTCCGTGTCGGTTATGAGAAAAAGGACTTCGACAGCAGCGAATCCAAAGACCTCGACAACCCCACCTGGCAAGTGGACCTGCAATGGAAACCACGCACTTATTCGACATTCACCCTTGTGGCCCGCCAGGCTCTCGCCGAGGGCGACGATGGTGCCGATGCCGTCAAGTCCACCTTCACCCAGGTCGGTTGGCGCCATGGCTGGACCGAACGGATCACCACGATTGCACAGGCCGGGTACGGTCGTTATGTCTACGAAGGCGAAAGCCGAACCGACAACTATCAGGACTACAACCTGGCCGTGGTGTACGCGATGCGCCGCTGGCTGGACATCGAGCTCGGCTATCGATTCCGCGACAACGACTCTGATGCCGACGACCAAAGCTACACCCGCAACGTTGTTCAGATCAGCTTCAACGTCAGCCTTTAAGAGGGTTTCGACATGAACTCACGCACCCTGGGCTTATTGCTCGCACTGGTTGTGCTACCCGATACCTACGCCGCAGACCCTGATACCCAGTACAAACTGGCCGCTGGCGATGTCTTGCGCATCATCGTGTTCGGCGAGCCGGAGCTGAGCATTAAAAAAATCCGCCTCAGCGATGCCGGCACATTTTCCTATCCGTTCCTGGGTGAGATTTCCGCCAAGGGACTCACACCCGGCCAGGTCGAAAAGATCATCGTCGACGGACTCAAACAAGGCTATCTGAACGACCCGAAAGTCAGCTTGAGCCAGATCGAATACCGCTCGTTCTACATCAACGGCGAAGTGAAAAAACCCGGCAGCTATCCCTTCATACCCGGACTGACCCTGGAAAAAGCCATCGCTCTGGGCGGTGGACTGACCGAGCGAGCTTCCATCAAACGCGTGACCATCTTGCGCGGTGATGGCGGCCCGACCCTCACCGATGAGGTCACGCGAAACACCACGATTGCCCCCGGCGACACCATTTCCATTGCACAAGGCTTTTTCTAATCATGGACAACAGCCCTAGCACCTACGTCGAACGTCCTCTGCAAACGCATCTGCATCAGCAGTACAGCGACGACAAGGACACCATTGATCTTCTCAAACTGTGGAGGGTGATCTGGCGCGCCAAATGGAGCATCGGATGGTTTGTCCTGCTGTGCGGTTTGCTGGCGGTCGTTGTGGTCTCGAACATCACCCCGCAATACGTCGGCAGCACCACCTTGCTGTTCAACGATAAAACCCCGCCGCTGATGTCCTTCCAGCAAGTCAAGGACTCAGGCAGCAACGCCACTGATTACTTGCAGACACAACAGGCGCTCCTGCAATCACGGGACCTTGCCGAACGAGCGGTGAAAAAACTCGAGCTGACGACCAACCCGGTCACCGATCCGCGCCAGCAATCGAAGCCATGGTTCACGCCACGCCAATGGCTGGCCGACCTGAACCTTGATCAATGGATCCCGGGGCTGGGCGGCCTGTTGAAGCCGATGAAAGCTGAGCCAAGTGAAGATGATGTCTTCAATCAGGTCACGCAGAACCTCATGCTGCACACCAGCGTCAAGTTCGTCGGCAAGAGCCAACTGCTCGAAATCGAGGTCGAGCTGCCAGACCCTGTCCTGGCGGCAGCGGCGGCCAACGCGTTGGCCCATGGCTTTACCGACAGTCAGCTCGACACCAGCGAAAAGTCCTCGCAGACCACCACTGCGTGGATGAACACACGATTGGTCAAACTGCGCGACAACCTGCGTGTTGCCGAGAAAAAGCTTCAGGGCTACCGGGAGGAACAAGGCCTGGTCGATGTCGGCGGGGTTGCCACCATCAGCGCCAACGAACTGGAAATGACCGGCAATCGCATGGTCGACGCCCGCCGCAACCGCGCTGAAGCCGAGAGTGAATACCGCCAGGCGAAAGCCCTGAGCAACGGCGACCTGAGCCGACTCTCCAGCGTGCCGGCAGTCTTGAGTAACCCGCTGGTCCAGCAATTCCAGGCGGACCGAGCCAAGGCGCAAGCCAAGGTCGACGAGCTGTCAGGACGCTATGGCCCGAAACACCCGAGCCTGATTTCCGCGCAATCGGAATTGCGCGCCGCTACCACCAGTCTGCAATTGCAGGTGCAGCAAGTGGTCGCCGGGATCGAACGGCAATACCAGCTGGCCTCAGCCAGTGAAGCTTCGCTGCGCCAATCCTTCAACAGCAACAAGGCGCAGATCCAGGACATCGCCCGCAAGGAATTTCAGTTGCGCGAATTCCAGCGGGAAGTCGACAGCACCCGTGCACTGTATGAAACCTTTGTCACCCGCTTGAAAGAAACCGCGGCCACTGCCGACATGGACTCCACCAAAGTGCGCATCGTCGACCCGGCGATTGTGCCAGTGGAAGCGAGCAAGCCACGTAAAACATTGATTGTCGGCATCGTCGGGTTGGTGGCTGCAGTAATCGGCATCGCGTTGGCGCTGCTCTTCGACAGCCTGAGTAACACCTTTAAAACCGACGAGACGATTGAAAGCACGCTTAACATTCCGCTGCTCAGCGTGGTGCCGCTGGTGATGAAGAAAAGTCGCCGGCAATTGGCGCGCTTGTTCGAAGACAACGACAACCCGCGCTTTTCCGAGACCATCCGCAATCTGCGCACCTGGCTGATGTTGCAAAGCAGTGAAATGCCGTCGCAGGTGGTACTCGTGACGTCGACCGTTGCCGGTGAGGGTAAAAGTACCATTGCCACCAACCTGGCCAGTTCCCTCACTTCGCTGGAGCGAGTGTTGCTGATCGATGCCGACATGCGCCAACCGACCCTTTCACTGAACTTCGATTTTCCGCCTGACAGCCCGGGACTGGCCAATGTCATTGCGGGCACCGCCAGGCTTGAAGACTGCATCGTTTCGGTGGGCAATCTGGACATGCTGCCGGCTGGCATGGTCATGCCGCCTTCGCGGGATCTGTTCACCGCGCCGCGCCTGCCTTCCCCCGCCGAATCGCTTAACCCGTCACGCCAGCCTCCACCGCAGGATCTGCTCAGTTCGCCGCGCATGGCGCGCATGCTTGAGGCGCTGAAGTCGCGTTACCGCCACATCATTATCGACTCACCGCCTGCGGAAATGATCAGCGATGCACTGTTGCTGGCCAAGCATTCGGATGCGGTGATCTATGTGGTCAAGGCCGACAGCACGCCGATCAGTCAGGTGCAGAAGGGCATTGCCATGTTGCAACAAAGCCATGTGCCGGTATTTGGTACCGTGCTCAACCAGGTAGACCTGCGCAAGGCGCGCAAGTACGGCTACCACCATTCCAAGACGTTTTATAACTACGACTTCGCCCCCCGCTGACACCATAAAATCTACGGCGAGGCCGAACGGGGCAAGCCCCCTCACCACAGTCTTTCTGCCATCACCACACATTGCTTCACCTCTGCCGAGCTACGGAAAAGCCTGCGGGAGCCACGCCGTGCGCGCCCATCAGCGCTGATGCATTAATTCTGCCTTGAGGTTAAGCCCATGACTCCTCTCTATACCGCTCACATGACACACCGCCGAGGCCTGACGTTCTGGGGGCAGTGGTTGTGTGCACTGACGCTGGCGACTTCGCTGCTGATGCTGCTCGTGTATTGGCGCGTTGGCAGCCTCACCAGCGAATACCGCATCCTGATAGTTCTGACGGTGCTCGGCTCGGTGCCGATCTACAGCGTGATGCAGGTTTACCACAAGCGTCACGGCCTGGTGGTCGGGCTCGGCCGGTTGCTGGCCGGCTGGCTGATCCTGCTGGCCGTGCTGGCGGCCATTGCCTTCATCACCCAGACCAGCGCGATTTACTCGCGCCAGGTCATCATGGTCTGGGCGGTGCTGGGCTTTGTCGCCCAGGCTGCGATGTTTCTGCCCCTGCATTACTTCGCCCGGTTGCACTCGCGGATGGTCTGCAACGAGCGTCGTGCGGTGATCATCGGCACCTGCCCGACCGCCCATGAACTGGCGAAAAAACTCTCCAGACCGAACCGTGCGCTGGTCATGGGTTTCATCGCCGCAGCCGACAACAGCGGCCCGGCCCCCAGCATCCTGCCGTTGCTCGGCCACGTCGATTCGATCCGCGAAATCATCACGCGCCTGGATGTGCGCCGCGTTTACATTGTCCTGCCGATGACGCATGCCGCCACCATCGAAGCGCTGTACATCGACCTGCTGGACATGAATGTCGACGTGGTCTGGATCCCGGATTTCGGCAGCATGGTATTGCTCAACCATTCGATCTCGGAAATCGAGCGGATGCCCGCCATTTACCTCAACGAAAGCCTGATCAGCTCCCATCCGGCCAACCTGTTTTGCAAAGACCTGTTCGAACGCAGCCTGGCCGCCGTGGCCATTATTGTCCTCAGTCCGATGCTCTTGACGGTGGCGATCGCCGTCAAGCTGACTTCCGCCGGTCCCGTGCTGTTCAAGCAAAATCGCCATGGCTGCAACGGCGAAGTGATCAAGGTCTGGAAATTTCGTTCGATGCGCCTCCACGACGATAGCGAAGTGCACCAGGCCACCCGTGACGATGAACGCGTCACGCTGATCGGACGCTTTCTGCGCCGCAGTTCCATTGACGAGTTACCGCAGCTGTTCAACGTGTTGTTCGGGCAAATGGCCCTGGTCGGTCCTCGCCCGCATGCGGTCACCCACAACATTTACTACACCGGCAAAGTGCGCGCCTACATGGCCCGTCACCGCCTCAAACCGGGGATTACCGGATTGGCCCAGATCACCGGGCATCGAGGCGAAACCGAGACGGTGGAAAAGATGCAGCTGCGCGTCGCCCAGGACCTCAACTACATCAACCAATGGTCGCTGTGGCTGGACATCAAGATCCTCATCAAGACCCCCTTCACGCTGTTCTCGAAAAACATCTACTGACCCCTGCCCCCTCGTTGATCACTGTCACGCCGACCTGAGGTTTGATCATGAATGTGAGCGTATTTGGTATTGGTTACGTGGGCCTTGTCCAAGGCGCCGCGCTGGCGGAAGTGGGCCATAACGTCCTCTGTGTGGATGTTGACGCCGACAAGGTACAGGCGCTGAAGGACGGCACGCTGCCGCTCTACGAGCCGGGGCTGAAAAGCCTGGTCCACAGCAATTACCAAAGTGGCCGGCTGCAGTTCGGCACTGATCTCGCCAGCGCTGTCCACCATGGTGATGTGCTGTTGATTGCCGTGGGGACACCGCCAGATGAAGACGGGTCGGCAGACCTCAAACATGTCTTGAGCGTTGCGCAAACCATCGCGCTGAACATGGACCGGCATCACATCATCGTCGATAAATCCACCGTCCCCGTCGGGACCGGTGACCGGGTTCGCGCGCACATCGAGCAGGTGCTGGCCGACACCGGTCGCTGCAATCTGACCTTCGACGTGGTCTCCAACCCCGAGTTTCTCAAGGAAGGCTGCGCGGTCGAGGACTGCATGCGCCCGGACCGGATCATCATCGGCACCGACAGCCAACACGCCGAGGAGGTCATGCGCGAACTGTACGAACCGTTCAATCGCAACCGCGAAAAGATCATCGTCATGGACCTGCGTAGCGCCGAACTGACCAAGTACGCCGCCAACAGCATGTTGGCAACCAAGATCAGTTTCATGAACGAAATGGCCTGCCTCGCCGAAAAACTGGGTGCCGATATCGAGATGGTCAGACACGGCATCGGCTCTGATCCGCGCATCGGTTATCAATTCATCTATCCGGGTGTGGGCTACGGCGGGTCGTGCTTTCCCAAGGACGTGAAGGCGCTGATACAGGCCGCCGCCAGCGTCGACATCGATGCTCGGGTACTCAAGGCCGTCGAGTCGCGCAACCACGAACAGAAGGCCAGCCTGTACACGAAGATTTTCAATCACTTCGACGGCGCCCTTCGCGGCAAGACTTTTGCCCTGTGGGGGTTGAGTTTCAAACCCAATACCGACGACATGCGCGAGGCCCCCAGCCGGGTACTGATGGAAGCCTTGTGGCACGCCGGCGCCAGCGTCCAGGCGTTCGACCCCAAAGCCATGGAGGAGGCCCAGCGCATTTACGGTTCGCGCGACGACCTGACCCTGGCCGGCACCAAGGAGGCGGCCCTGAAAAATGCCGACGCCTTGATCATCGTCACCGAGTGGCAATCGTTTCGAGCCCCGGACTTCGACTTGCTCGGCCGGCAGCTCAAGCACCCGCTGATTTTTGACGGACGCAATCTGTTCGAGCCGCAGCGGTTGAGCAAAAGGGGTTTTACCTACGTCTCCGTGGGCCGACAGACCCGCTCAGTCATCTGAAAGGAGCGGCGCCATGATCAGGCTGGAATTAGTCGGGCAATACTCAACGAAGTTACTGGAGGCCAACCAGGCCTATTCCTTCATCAACTTCGCGTCCATTGGCAGTGTTTTCGAGCAGCCCCCGAACACCGTCACCTATTTTTGCGACGGCATGCTGATGTCGACTTTCATGTCGCGTGTGACCGGCAGGAGGATCGGACGGGTCAGCTTTGACTTCACGTCCATCGCCGACCTTGTACTGCGCAGCGCCGAGCAACAGGGCAAGCGCGTGTATTTCGTCGGGGCCCGGCAAGCGGAACTGGAACTGTTCGTCAGCAAGATCAAGGCCCTTTACCCACGGCTGACCCTCGCCGGTTACCACAACGGTTACTTCAATGCGTCCCAGGCCGAGGGCATTCAGGCCGACATCTGCCGCAGCGAAGCGCACATCCTGATCGTGGGCCTGGGTGCCGGACTGCAAGAGCAGTTCGAGCAGGACGCGTTGCGCGCGGGGTTTCGCGGGGTCGCCTTCACCTGTGGCGGGTTCATTCGTCAGGAAGCCCTGGCCACGCGCAACTATTACCCGGCGCTGATCAATCGCCTGCATATGCGCGCGTTTTATCGCATGTATCGCGAGCCCCATACGATCAAGCGCTACCTCATCGACTACCCGAACAACTTTGTGCACCTGTTGGCGCTCATTGCGTCACGAAAAGTCGCCATCAGCGTTGAGGAATGACCATGCACATCCTGTTTATTCTCAAGGATTTCAAGGTGGGCGGCGGCGTCGAGCGCGTCCAGCAACGGCTGTCCGAGCAGTTTCTCAAGGATGGCCAGCGCGTGAGTTTTTTCGTCATGAACGGCGACACGCCGGACACGGAAGGTGTTCAAACGCTCGGCAGCGCCAGCGGCAGCGGCATCGTCGGCCTGCTCAAGTCCATTGTGCAGTTGCGCCGGCTCATTCGCCGTGAAGGCGTCACCCACGTGATTTCCGCCAAGGAGCAAGCCAACCTCTGCGCCTGGTTCGCCACCTTGGGCAGTCCTTGCAAAGTCATTTACAGCCGCCACGCGGCACTGGATTGCACTGAACAGAAAACCGGCCCTTCAAGCCTGCGCCTGCTCTATACGTTGTACCTCTGCGGTAGCGGCAAAGTGGTCACGGTCTCCACCGCCTTGCGCCAGTCCCTGATCGACGTGATGCCCTGGGGTCGGCAACGGATCCGCTATTGCCCCAACGCTGTCGTCACCGAACAACTGCTTCAAGCCGCAGAAGCGCCGTTGTCCGCTGATTTGCCCCGCGACTATTGGTTGAGCCTGGGCCGCCTGGTGGAACCTAAAGGGTTTCATCTGTTGCTGGATGCCTACGCCCTGGCGCTGCGCAGCGAAACACTGCCGGATCTGGTGATTGTCGGTGACGGTCCGTTGCTCGACGCACTGACCACTCAGGCAGCCCGACTGGGCATCACGCACCGGGTGCATTTCACCGGATTCCTGAGCAACCCCTATCCGCTACTGAGGCACGCACGGCTGTTCATTCTGAGCTCCGTGCAGGAAGGCATGCCGACCGTCCTGATCGAGGCGCTGGCACTGGGCACGCCCGTGCTGGCATGCGACTGCGAGACCGGCCCGAGGGAACTGCTGGACAACGGTCGACTGGGTCAACTGGTCGCCGTCAACGACGTACCGGCGCTGGCGCGGGGAATGCTTCAAAGCCTGACCGCACAAAGCGGCGTTGCACCTAGCGCAAAAATGCTCAGTGACGCCATCCATCCGTACACCAGCCAGCACGCCGCGCAAGCGTACTACCAGGTATGGAGCCAATGAAAAAGCTACTGATTATCCTGCATGACCTCGGCGCAGGCGGGGCTGAAAAAATGATGGCGCGCCTCGCCAGTGCCCTGGTGGACGCTGGTAATGACGTGACCTTGCTGTTGCTCACCGGCGGCGGGCTCCATGCGGCGAACCTCGACCCGCGTGTCAAGAAAGTTGAACTGCAAAGCCAACGCACCGCACGTGCGGTGCCGGCACTCGCACGATTTCTGCGCGCCAATCGCTTTGACGCGCAACTGGCGGCCCTCACGCACGTCAACGTGGTGGCGATCGCCGCAGCCGTGCTGTCCGGCACGCTGGCACGCCTGCACGTCAGCGAACGCAATGCGTTTTCCCATGACAAACACGTCAACCCCGACTTCATGGTGCGGGTCGCGTACCTGGTGGCGCCACTGCTGTATCGGCTCATTCCCAACCCGGTGATCTGCGTCTCGCGCGGTGTCGCCCAGGACCTGGTCGATACCACCCTTGCGCGTCGCCAGGACGTGACCATTGCCGACAACCCGGTGCTCGATAACGACTTCCGCGACAAGTCGCCTGGGCCGCCAAGCCACCGCTGGCTGCTGGAAAAAACCGGTTCGGTGATTGTCGCCGTGGGTCGCCTGGTGCCGCAAAAAGGCTTCGACACCTTGATTACAGCGTTCGCCGCGTTGCCGGATTCCGACGCCCGCTTGATCATTTTTGGCGAAGGCCCGCTCAGGGCGCAGTTGCTTGACCAGGCCCGGACGCTGGGCGTGGCGGATCGCTTCGACCTGCCGGGTTACACCTGTGAGCCTCTGGCAGAAGTGGCCGCGGCGGATTGCTTTGTGTTGTCGTCACGCTTCGAGGGCAGTCCCAATGCGCTGGTAGAGGCCTTGTCCACGGGTACACCGGTGGTGGCGACGCGATGCCCCCATGGTCCTCAGGACATCCTCATCGGCGGCCTCGTCGCACCGCTCGTCCCCGTCGACGACCCGATCGCGCTGTCGCAGGCGGTTGCCCTGCAACTCTCCACACCACGGGACCTGCAACGTCATTCCCGCCTGGATGCGGCCACCCGGTTCATGAATGCCAGCGCGGTGCAGACCTACCTCGCCGCGTTGCTCGGGAGTCCATCATCATGAGCACACTGCAGATCAGGTATTCGACGTTGCGCGATGGCTTCACCTTGTTTGGCGTGCTGTTCTACATCCAGGTGATCACGTTTGCCCTCAGTCTGGGGGGCGCCTCCAGCTTCGGCGACATCGATAAAGACCTCGAAGGCAACGTCGCCAACCAGATCTGCGGCCTGATCACACTGTTGGTGCCCTTGTTCTTCTTCATCCGCAACAAGGTGTTCCTCAGCAAAACCTTTTACCGCAGCAACTTCTTTCTGCTGGTGTTCATGCTCTGCGTCATCGCATCGATCGGCTGGTCCCACGACCCGATGCTGAGCCTCAAGCGGTTCATCGCGATGCTCAGCGTGGTGTTTTTTGCCGGTTTCATAGCCTACAACTACCCCCTTGAAAAAATCACCTTCATGCTCGGCTGTGCCATCGGCGTGGCGGCGTTGATCGGATTGATACTCGCCGTGGTCATGCCGGGCGTCGCGTTCTTGTCCGGTGGTATTCGCGACGGCGCATTCAAGGGTATTTTTGCCGAAAAGAACGCCGGCGCCCGGCTCAACGCGATCGCCATCCTGCTGTTGCTGCCGATGATCCGCCAACGCAACCGCTGGGCCCTCTTCTGCTCGTTTTTTTCGCTGATTGCCATCCTGCTTGCCCAGTCGGCGACAGGCGTGGCATTGATTCTTTCCGGCACGTTGAGCTACTGGTATTTCCTCACCCTGATCCGCCTGCGTATCAACCGCTCGCAGTGGCTGTTCTTCGGTTGCACGCTGGTGTTCCTGCTGGTTTGCCTGCTGCTGTACAACCACCTTGCGTGGCTGCTGGAGATCGCCGGCCGCGATCCGTCGCTCACGGACCGCACGCTGATCTGGGAGCTGCTCGCGCCCTTTGTCGACCAACAATGGCTCAAGGGTTACGGCTTTGGCGCCTTCTGGGCCAGTCCCGACGCCAATGCGTTCATCCTTCGCTGGGGCTACATCGGCAACGCCCACAGCGGCTACATGGAGACCCTGCTCAACGGCGGCGTCATCCAGTTGACTGCACTGGCGTTGCTGCTGGGCGAAGCGCTGTTCAAACAATACCGCGCCGTGACGGCGAACCAGGCGGCGCAGTTTCGCGCCAGTGCCCTGGTGATCATCGGCTTGTTCGTCGTCACCAATTATGTGGCGTACGTGATTCCCAACTACCGCTCCGCCGAGTTCCTGGTGTTCTGCACCCTGGCCCTGTCCTTTCGGCGTCACCACGCGACCTACCCCGAATTATCACCGACACCCCTGCGCCAGCGTCCGTCTGGCGGGGGATTCCCGCGCGATTCAGCCCAGGCGTAATCAAAGGAGAAACACCCGTGTCAGACCAAACCTCCCCTCTAGCGCATTCAGTGTGCGTCGTAATCCCGATGTACAACGGCGCCGGCAGCATCGAGCAAACGCTGACGTCCCTGGTCGAGCAAACCCGGCTGCCCGATCACGTGATCGTCGTCGACGATGGCTCCACCGATGACGGCCCCCAACGGGTCAAAGACTTCGTGGCGCCGTTTCGCCTGACGCTGTTGCAGCAAGCCAACGAAGGCCAGGCCAGCGCCCGCAACCACGGATTGCGGCACTCGGAAGAGACGTTTGTGGCGATGCTCGATGCCGATGACCAATTTCGTCCACAAAAGCTGGAGCTGCAACTGGCCCTGTATGACGAACTCACTCGTCAGGGACGGTCGGTGGGGCTGATCGACTGCTACACGCAGGTCAATTACAGCGACGGCCGGCGGCAACTGGACAACCGGCGCAAGAACGGCCGGCATTTCTACGATTTCATCCACGCCAACGTCGTCAATGGCGTCTCCACCGCGCTGGTCAAGCGCGAGGTGATCATGCAACTCGGCGGCTTCGATGCCAGCCTGCGTTACTCCGAAGACCGCTACATGTGGACCCGGATTGCCGAACACTGGGAGATCCACACGGTGCCGCAGGTGCTGCTGGAGCGCACGGTCAACGGCGGCAACATGACCGCGCAGCCGAAGAAGTACTACCAGAACAAGATCCGGTTCATCGAGGTGTACCTGGCGCGCTATGGCGCGCAGCTCAGCAAGCAGCAACGGATCGATTTCGTGCTGGGCAACCACACAGATTTTCTCAATGCCTTTTCCCGACGCGACGAGCATGCCGAGGTGCTCGACGTGTACCGGCGAATGCTTGAGTGCTCCTGGCAAGCACTGATCTTCGCCAACGGCAAACCGACCTTGCGCTACCTCTATGCCCGCGCCAGAACCTTGCGCAAGGCGACGGCGTCAACCACCGCTCATTGAACCGGTCCCACACCCATGGCCAATCATCGCCTCATTACCCTAGGGTGGATCTTCACCGAGAAATTCGGCCTGATCTTCCTGTCCATGATTACGTTTGTTGTGTATGCCAGGCTGCTGTCGCCGGCAGAACTGGGTGTGGGCACGGTCATCATTGCCATCGTCGAGTTGATCGGCCTGGTGTACTCATCGGTTCTGGAAGACCCGCTGGTACGACTCGAACGGCTGGAGGACAAACACATCACCACGGCCTTCTGGGCGGCGGTGCTCGTCAGCCTGGTGTCCATCGTCGTCATCTCGGGCGCAGTGATGCTGTACACGCCCGACCCGGTGCTGCAATGGATGACGGCGGTGGCCTCGGTGAAAATCCTGTTCACCATGATGGCGCGCGTCTACGTGGCGCAGATGCGCCGCAACGGCAACTTCAAGATGCTGGCGTCACGCACGTTACTGGGCAAGGTGTTTGGCGGTGTTGCCGGCATTGCTGTCGCACTCTGGGGGCTGGGGGCATGGGCGGTAATTGCCCAAGCGGTGATCATGGAACTGGTATCCATCATCGTGTTGATGCTAGGAGACCGGCGCCGCATTGCCTTCCATATCGATGGTCCGGTCTTGCGCGAACTGTTGAAGTCCGGCGCACCGGTTGCCATCAACGCACTGAGCTCACAAACACTTCAGCGCGGGGTCAACGTGGTGCTCGGGATGACGGCCGGCGTCAACGCGGTCGGAATGTTCAACATGGCCATGCGTATCATCGAGCTGCCGCGCACTGCGATTTACAACGGTCTGTTGAGCTATGCGCTGCCGGCATTCGCCCGGCGTAGCGCGGAGCCGTCGCGGCTCCTGGGGATCATTGGCGATTCCACCGCCGTCAGCGGCTTTCTGTTGACGCCCCTGTTCATTGGCATCGCGCTCACGGCAAACGACCTCATCCCGTTGATATTCGGCGCCAAGTGGACCGACGCCATTCCCCTGCTGCAAGTGCTGGCCTGCACGGCGGCCATTGGCAACACCGCCATGTACGCCACGACGGCACTTGTGGCAGTCAACCGCAGCCACCTCACGATCAAGGCTGAAGTGGCAACCACCGTTCTCGCGCTGGCGCTGGTCTACACCCTCGGCAACCTGTATGGCGGCATGGCCGCTGCCCTTGCTCTGCTGGCGCGGATGCTGATCATCACGCCGCTGCAAATCCGTGGGCTCATCGCAGCCATCGGTTACGGCTGGCAGCGGTTCTTCGACTCCAATTACCGCAGCGTGATTGCTTCGGTCGTCATGGCCGCAACCGTCCTGTCTGTTTCACCGCAGCTGGGTTTGCACGGCTATCTGCACCTGTTCTGCAACATCGTGGTTGGCGCGCTGAGCTATGCCGTGGCGTATAGCGTCATGCACCCGCGCTGGCCGCAAGAATTCAAATCGGTTTTCACCGCCCGCTGAATTCAATCCCTGAGACAGGAAGACCTCACCATGCGCAAAACTACGTTGATTACTGGCGGGGCCGGCTACATCGGTTCCCATACCGCGTTGGCGCTCATCAACGCCGGGCACAATGTGCTGGTGCTCGACAACCTGTGTAACAGCTGTCGAGAGTGCATCGGGCGTCTTGAGTTGCTGACCCACACCCGTGTCGATTTCGTCAATGGCGATATTCGCGACCCCATCCTGCTCGACGATATCTTCAGCCGCTACGACATTGATGCCGTGGTGCACTTTGCCAGCCTCAAATCCGTAGAAGAAAGCGTGCGCAAACCACTGGACTACTACGCCAACAATGTCGCCGGCACGCTCAACCTGTGCCGGGCGATGGCGCGCAATAACGTGTTCCAGCTAGTGTTCAGCTCATCGGCCACGGTGTACGGCGAGCCCACACGCACGCCGATTGCCGAAGATTTCGGCACTGGCAAGCCGGTCAATCCCTATGGACGCACCAAGCTCATGATCGAGGAGTTGCTCACCGATCTGTGCCACTCCGATCCGCGCTGGAGCATCGGGTTATTGCGCTACTTCAACCCGATTGGCGCGCACGAAAGCGGGATGATCGGCGAAGATCCCAGAGGCCGACCCAACAATCTGTTGCCCTGCCTGACGCAGGTGGCGATCGGACGAATGCCCGAACTCACGGTGTACGGGTGCGACTACCCAACCGTGGACGGGACGTGCGTGCGCGACTACATCCACGTGGTCGACCTTGCCATCGGCCACCTCAAGGCGCTTGAGGTGTTGCACCACCACAGCGGCATCAATTTCTGGAACCTGGGCACTGGCATTGGCTACAGCGTGCTGCAGATCATCCAGAGTTTCGAGGACATCACTGGCATCACCATTCCCTACCGTTTCGCACCGCGACGCGAAGGTGACATCGCCAAATGCTGGGCCGATCCCAGCAAGGCCGGGCGGGAACTGGGCTGGACCGCGCAGCGCGATCTTCAACAGATGATTATCGATACCTGGCGGTGGCAGTCGTGTAATCCGCAGGGGTATCAGTCTTCATTCGAAACGCCAGTGCTGAGTGCCGTGAAGTGAAGCCGATGTTTAATGCCTCTGTGCTGGCCCTGCTGCTGTCGGTGTCGATGGTTTGCAACGCCGCACAAGCGCCCCCCGGTCTACCCACCACCGGGCTCGTGCTGTGGCTGGATGCGGCCGATGCATCATCAATGACCCTGGATGCGCAGAACCGTGTCCAGCACTGGAGCGACAAATCCGGCGAGTCCCATCACGCCACAGTGGACGATGCCGCCTCGCAGCCACAGCGGATGGCAAACGCCCTGAATGGTCATTCGGTCGTGCGCTTCAGTGGCGTGTCAGCGTTTGTGGGTAAAACCATTCGCAGCGCCAAAGGCCCTGTGACGGTATTGATTGTGTCCCGTCGATTGCCCGAGCAAGCCGAGGCCGATCCCTGGCAACGGTTGTTCAGCTCACGCCCACAAACCGCCCACAACGATAACGTGTTGCCGAACTTCGCCATCAGCCTGCAACAGACCACCGCGTATGTGCCGACCGTCTCCGTCCTGGAGCTTTACGATGTGCCGATTGGTCCGTATGCCGTCGGGCGCAATGTGGTCGGCAATGCCGACAACTTTCGCGGCGACATCGCGGAAGTGTTGGTGTACGACCGTGCGTTTGCCTCCCTCGCAGAACGCCAGCGCGCATTTCAGTACCTGGCGGATAAATGGTCAGTTGCCATTCCCAAACAGGCCGATACCTGGACCCGTGTCGGACCGCTGGGCCGATTGCCGGCCCAGACCAACGCCAACCTGCCGCTGTCCGATCAGGTCAATGCCGGCCAGTGGGTGCTCGACACGAAACTGTCCGACGACTTCAATGGCACCACCCTCGATCTCGAACGCTGGCACGTCAACAACGCCATAGGGAACGAGTCGCTCGGACGCAAACCGGCACTTTTCACCCCGGCCAATGCCAGCGTCCACAATGGCAACCTGAACATTGTTTTTCGCAAGGAAACCCTGCCGCAGAAATACGTACAACTCGGTTTCAAGGACTACACCTCAGCGATGGTCCGGACCAACGAGCGCGGGTTCTACGGGTATTACGAGGCACGCGCCAAACCCATGAACTCGGCCGGTTCCAGCGCCTTCTGGCTCGCGTGGACGGGCATGGCGGACAACGCCACCGAGATCGACATCTTCGAAATCGGCGGTAAGACGAAAAACGCAGCGTTAGACCGTTCGTACAACATGAACGCCCACCTGTGGGCCACGCCGCGTAGCACCGAGCATATCGCCGACGGCAGCGTCTGGATCAGTCCCTGGCGCCTGGCGGATACCTTCCATGTCTACGGCTTCGACTGGCAGCCCGACACCCTGCGTTGGTACGTCGATGGCGTGCTGGTCAGGGAATCGAAAAACAACCATTTCTTCTTCCCGATGCAGGTTGTGTTTGACAGTGAGGCCATGTGGCAGTGGTTCGGCGTGGTCGACGATGCTGACCTGCCCTCTACCTTCCGCGTCGACTACGTCAAGGTGTGGCAACGGCGTCGATAGCCATTCAACCGTCGCCTGGCTGACGTCGGCTCAAGTGATAGATACGACCTGTTTATCCTGACAGCGCCACCGCCCTGAACTTTCTTTCGACCGCAGGGGTCGACCGCGTTCCAGCCTCCTCCGTGCCACCGACGATTCCCGTACCGGGCGTCTCAACCGGCTCACGGCGACGGTTAAATAACAAAAATGGATGATCACGATGAATTGCCTTATCTGTGTCGGCGTGGCGGAACGCATTCAGTGTCAGGGCCCGTGGGAGGAAAGGGATTGCCCGGACTGCGGGCGCTATCGGGTGTCCGATGAGCTCCTTTTGAACTTGATGGATCAGGGCCAGATCTTCGATATAGACAAAACCAGACGTTGGCTCGACAGCCGACGCAAAGAAGAAGGCATGACACCTTCAATAGAACTCCACGAAGCGCTACTGCTGCTATAGCGTTCAGCCCGGGTCAAATTTCAATCGGCAACGTGGTCAGTTTCCATTCAGCGCTAACACGTCTGGAGCGCATAGACATGATCAAAGGCCGGCTGAAAGAACTGGACTTGCTGCGTTTTCTCGCGGCAATCGCAGTCGTGTTTTTTCACTATGCTTTTCGGGGGTATGCAAAAGGCGACATGTCAGTAATGCCCTACCCGTTGTTGGCCGAGCCTGCCAAATACGGTTATCTGGGCGTCGAACTGTTTTTCATGATCAGCGGATTCGTCATCCTGATGACCGCTTCGGGCAATAACCTCAGGGCATTTTTTATATCCCGTGTCGTTCGTCTCTGCCCTGCTTTCTGGGTGTGCTGCACCCTGACTTTCCTGATCACGCTTGCCATCGGCCGGCCAAGATTCACGGCTGATATTTACCAATACATGATTAACATGACATTCCTTGGCGACTTGATGGGTGTGCCACCGATTGACGGGGTCTACTGGTCGCTGTTTGTCGAAATAAAGTTCTACCTGATGATCTCCATTCTGTTGGGCTTCAAGAAAATAGAAAAAATAGAGACCTTCCTCGTACTGTGGCTGTTGGTCTCCGCCACCGCAGAAGTCCTGGCTTTTGAAAAGCTGCGCTCGATATTAATTACCGATTACGCGGCCTATTTCATCGCGGGCTCGACGTTCTACATTATCTGGGCCAAGGGATTCACAACGACACGGGTGCTCCTGTTGGCAGGGTCATTGGCATTGGCCAACTACACCGCCATTGCCTGGGCCCAACTGCTCGAATCAAAATATTTAACCGAATTCGATCTTCTGATCGTATGCGGCATGGTTACCCTGTTCTTCATGACCTTTCTTTTGATCGCAACGAATAAAACGGCAGCCATCGGTGCATTGAACTGGACGGCATTAGGCGCGCTCACTTATCCCCTTTACCTGCTCCATCAAATGATCGGCTTTATGATCTTTAACCTTGCCTATCCGGCGATGAACCCGCACGTACTACTGTGGGGCACCATCGCCTTGATGATCAGTGCGTCTTACATCATCCACAAAAAGATAGAAACGCCCATGGCCAGGCAGATCAAGAAAATCCTTTCATTGTCCTTCAAGCGTGTCGAAGCTGATTAGCGCCCACCTGGGCGCCAACCGACGCCCTCAAATCATCGGCGAAGTGCTCACGACGCGCAGTGCCAACCCTTCGTAGGCATCCAGCGTAATGGTGAAATCACCCTCAGGCGTGAGATCACCTTCGACTCGCTCGTTGATGATGTCGACCACCGGGCCCGGCGCAATATTGGGCAGGTGCAAGGTTTCGGTGATCGGCGTCGAGCCGAAGTTCAGCGCAGTGATTTGCGTGCCTTTACCGGCCGGCAATTCGTGGACCATGACCAGCAGGCCCGGGTGCTGGACATCGGGAATCAGGATCTGCCGACTGGCGGCGATATCGTAAGCGCGGCGCGCGGCGAGGATCCTCTTGAGTTGCGAGACGAACGAATCCGAGTCCTTCAACTGGCTGGGCAGGCTGCCGTACAAAGTTATCGGCCGTGGCATTTGCCCTGCGGACAGCGGTGCGTCCGGATTGAGGTCCACCAGGTCGTAGGCGCCACGATGAATCCAGCGCGTGTCGCCGTCACCCATCAAATGCTCAACCTGTTCCGCGGGCAACGGCAGCGCGCCGACCAGGTCCCAGCCGGACAGCGCAAACACGCCCGGTTGCATGGCGTTGTACATCACCAACAGCAAATGCACCTGGCGAATCTGTTGGATGTCCGCCTCGGTGATCGCGTCGAGATCACGAATCCCCAGCGCTGCCGTGATGATGCTGGCGGTGGTGCAAGACACGCCGTTGGTGACAAATTTCAGGTTGTAGGGCGCGTGCTCGCCCGCCAGACGTTCGTACATCTGCTCGCGAATGTGTTCACGCAGGATGTTGCCCGGGAAGCTCTGGCCCTGATAGAGGTAGGTGTCATGGGCGTGCAGCGTCCAGAAATGCACCAGCTCCAGGGTCAGCTCGTCGTGGTTTTGCAAGGCATGGATCAGCGACCCCGGGTCGATGCCGAGGGTGTGCATCTGCCGCAGCATCAAGCGCAGGAACTCGGTGTCGCCCATCAGCAACGCGTGCTGGTAGGCCGGTCGGGTGATGAAGTCATAGGAAAGGTCGGCGCCGCCGTGGGACATGTTGGCGATGTCGTCGACGGTCAGGTTGAGCTCCTGGAAACTGAAACCGCCGGCCTTGCGGATCGCCCCGGCCAGCAGCTGGTTACCGGTGATCGATAACGGGTGGCTTTCAGACCAGGCCGTACCGTCGAGCTTGCGCTCCACGCCGAGGAATCCGTTGGCGTCCAGGCGCAGGATTTTCGCGCCCATGACGTCAATGGCGTGCAGCGCATCGCCGATGATCATCTGCTGCGCGGCGAAGGTCGGGTCCAGCCAGTTCAGCGACGGCTGCCCTTCCTTGAAGTAATGCAGATAGACCCAGCGTCGCGGCTTGCCATCGACGCCGATCACGATTGGCGTCGCGCTCCAGTCGGTCTCCTTGACCCCGGGTTCGAAGAAAATCACCCGTTGCAACTGGCCGACGATGTAGTGCTTGTCCCGGAGCACGTCGACCTGCAGCGGACTGAGATTTTGTGCATCACGGCCATCGGCGATGTCCGGCAGCAACGGCCAGTCCTCTTCGCGGATTTCGACCATGTGGTAGAGGCCCGGATAGTCTTCATAGGCCATCTCGGCCAGGCGGAAGTCTGCGCCTTTGCCGGTGTGCGAAGGGATCACGTCATCGATGATCACCGCATTGTGCGCGGCGGCCATGCGCACCAGCGCCTGGAGCTGCGCCTCGGTGCCCAGTTCCGGGTCGATCTCGAAACTGACGCGGTCAAAATTGCCGTCAATGGTCGGCGTGCGTTGGGTGCCTGTCAGGCCGCCCGACATTTTCAGCGGCCCGTTGTGAATGCCCTGGATGCCGATTTTCGACAGGGCATGCCATAAGGTTTCATCGCCCAGGGCTTCCAGCACGCTGCCGTCTTCGCGGGTGATGATGGACGCCGGGTAGGCGGTGAACCACACCGAGGCCAAGGCGGAAGCATCACGAGGCCGGGTATGGGCGTAAGGCTGTTGCCACAGTCGACCTTGCCCCGAATAGAGCTTGGCCCGCTGCCTGGCGGCATGCAGCATCGATTGTTCAACCAGCCAGGTCACATGGTTTTTGTCAGCCGCGGTCATAAAAGCAATCACCTGTTGTCGGGGAAAAAGTGCGCGTGGCCATCCCATGCGTACCTGCACCGATGGACCCGTCCTTTTCATATGAGGCCCTGGGTCGGCATTCGTTGCATCACGCGGTGACGATTCAGAATCCGCTTGCTGTTGCAAGTCATACCTGTGGGTGAATCCTTAACACCTATATATCCCTTCGAAGCAACCTAGGCATAAGTGACGTAATTTCGCCTCTGTTTAAGATACAGACGTCAAATGCCAAGGCTTGACCGGACCCAAAAACGTCCAGGCTCAAGTCAATTCGACGCTGACGTCGGATCGCCGAACCACACGCTAGCGCTGCCGGCGGCAGCCGGGCAGGCGGAGATCGGGATGCAACGGCCCCTTTGGTCCAACACGCCGCTGATAAACCCGCTGACCAACACCTTGCCGAGGGCGGTGCTGATCGCTTGAGAGAACGGCAGCTGGCATCGGATGGCTCCGATCATCTGAAGCAGAACAGCCTTGCCTACGGTGCCAACAGCAATATGCGCGGTACGCGTGTAGCGGAAGGCGGGTCTGATCGTTTGATGCAGAAACGTGTTGCCGACGGTGGCTTTGACTTCGGTTCCGACACGAACTCGGACTTCTGCTACGCCTGCCGCTGATCGAGCACCCATTCAATGCTCGACAACAAAGCCCCTCACCACAAAAGCTCCACGCTCAGGTGAACAGCAAGACGTCTACAAGGGGCTTTTTCAGTTCCTGAATAACGCTTCCCAAACGCCCGCCAACCCGTTTTTTTGGCGGGCGTTTTTTTCTTCTGCGTTACGCCACCACGGGTTCTCTTTTCAGCGCGGGCAACGCAATGGCGAACGCCAGGCCAATCAGCCCCGCCGCGACCGCAAAGGTGATCGCCATACCGTGGGCGACCGCTTCCGGGGCTGCATGGGTGATGTCGGGCGTCGAGGACGCCAGCGCAAACACCGCGCCCATGACCGAGGCGCCGGTGATGAGGCCGAGATTGCGTGACAGGCTCAACAGTCCGGCAATGACACCGCGCTGATCCTGGCTCACATCGGTCATGATCAACGTGTTGTTGGCCGCCTGGAACAGCGCATAACTGGCAGTCATCACTGCAATCGGCGCGAGGTAGCCGATGATGCCGACACGCGCCGGGATCAGTGACAACACGCACGCGCCGAGCGCCATCGCGACGAGCCCCGCCACCGTCATGCGCCGGGCGCCTAAACGATCCACCAGGCGACCTGCAGGGACGCCAGCCAATGCAGCCACCAGCGGACCGACGGACAACGCGAGCCCGACCAACGCGGCATTCAAACCGAGGGCGCCCGAGAGATAAAACGGCCCGACCACCAGCGTCGCCATCATCACCGTCGAGACCAGCATGCTCATGGCCAGGCTCGCGCTCAATCCCCGATCACGCAACAACGCCAGTTTGATCAGAGGCGATGCAACTGTCGCCTCGACGAACAGGAAAACGCCTGCCCCGGCAACAGCGATGAGCAATAACGCAAGGTTCAGCGAACCCCAATCGCCTTCGCCCCATGTCATGGCCAGCGCATACGCACCGAGCGTCAGGGCCAGCACCAGCGTGCCGAGCAGATCGAATGCGCCGCGCTGAACCTTCGGCGCTTGGCGATCGGCGGGCAAATAGCGATAGGCGAGCACAGCGTTCAAAACACCCAGCGGCAGGTTGACCAGGAAAATCGCCTGCCAGCCGAAGCCGGAAATCAACACGCCGCCGAGCGACGGCCCCAGCGTGGTGCCGATCGCCGACACCGTGCCGAGCAATCCCATGGCGCTGCCGGTCTGCGCCTTGGGCACCGTCTCACCGACCAACGCCACGGTGAGCGCCAACATGATCGCGGCGCCCAGACCTTGCACGGCCCGGGCGGCGACCAGCCACCCCAGCGACGGCGCCAGGCCGCACGCCAGCGAAGCCAACGTAAAAATGGCAATGCCGGCCAGCATCAAGCGGCGACGCCCGACGATGTCGCCCAAACGCCCAACACTGACGATCAAGGTGGTTATCGCGAGCAGATAGGCCAGGACGATCCACTGCACTTGCTGGAATGAAGCGTCCAGTGCCTGGGACAAGGTGGGCAAGCCTGCATTGGCGATGCTGGTGTCGAGCGAAGGCATCAGCATCGACAGCGAGAGGCTGGCCAACGCCCAGCGGACCGAACCGGTAGATGCGATAAGTTTCATGGTAGGGCTCACTTGTGAACTGTTGACCTTCAGCGTATGCCGGCGCCTGACAAGGCGGAAGACGCACCGTTTGCACTTGATACCTGCATACAACGCCATGTCACCATCCGGCCGTGCTAACGTTAAAGCATGACGACTCCCGACCTGAACCTGCTGATTACCCTCGACGCGCTGCTCACAGAAGGCAGTGTGGCGCGTGCCGCCCAACGACTGCGGCTGAGCCCGTCGGCGATGAGCCGGGCGCTGGCGCGACTGCGTGAAACCACCGGCGATCCCCTGCTGGTCCGCGCCGGTCGCGGCCTGGTGCCGACACCCCGGGCACTGGAACTGCGCGAACACGTCAGCCAACTGGTGCAGCACGCCGAAGCGGTACTGCGCCCCGCCGAGCAGCTCGACCTCAAGTACTTGGTACGCACCTTCACCCTGCGCACCAGCGACGGCTTTGTAGAAAACTTCGGGCCGGAGTTGATTGCTCGCCTCAGCGAAGAAGCACCGGGGGTACGGCTGCACTTTTTGCAGAAACTCAACCAGGACAGCACCCTGCTGCGGGACGGCACGGTCGATCTGGAAACCGGCGTTGTGGCGGACACCACCAGCCCGGAAGTGCGTACCCGCGCGTTGTACCAGGACCGTTTCATCGGCGTGGTACGGCCGGGGCATCCACTGAGCAAGGGCAAGATCACGCCCGCCCGGTATGCGGCCGGCCGGCATGTCCTGGTCTCGCGGCGCGGACGGGACCAAGGGCCAATGGATGATGCGTTGGACACGCTTGGACTGACCCGTGAGATCGTCACCATCGTAGGCGGTTTTTCCGCAGCCCTGGCGTTGGCCCGGGCCTCGGACCTGATCGCGACGGTGCCCGAACGCCACACCCACACGCTGCGCGCCGGCCTCCACTGTTTTCCCCTTCCGGTCGCCACGCCAGTGATCACCGTTTCAATGCTCTGGCACCCGCGAATGGACGCCGATGCCGCGCACCAGTGGTTGCGCGGATGTCTTCGGGCGGTGTGTGCGGGATCGCTGGATTAGCAAACTGATTTTTGTCGCCGCCGGGTCTAGACTCTATGCGTTGCTTCGGGCCACACCGGTCGGGCCAGCGATCTGGATAGAAGGGAACGTCATGAGCGACAAAGACAATTTGCGTAAGTACTCCTCTCAAGTGGTCGACGGCGTGGAGCGCGCGCCCGGCCGTTCCATGCTGCGGGCCGTGGGCTTCACGGATGAAGACTTCAAGAAACCGCAGATCGGCATCGCCTCGACGTGGGCGATGGTCACGCCGTGCAACATGCACATCGACAAGCTGGCCATCGAGGCCGAAAAAGGCGCGAATGCCGCGGGCGCCAAGGGCGTCATTTTCAACACCATCACCATTTCCGACGGCATCGCCAACGGCACCGAAGGTATGAAGTATTCGCTGGTGTCGCGGGAAGTGATCGCCGATTCCATCGAGGTGGTGGCCGGTTGCGAAGGCTTCGACGGGTTGGTGACCGTGGGCGGTTGCGACAAGAACATGCCGGGGTGCCTGATCGGGATGGCGCGGCTGAATCGCCCGTCGATCTTCGTCTATGGTGGCACCATCCGCCCGGGCGCTGGCCACACCGACATCATTTCCGTGTTCGAGGCCGTGGGTCAGCACGCCCGGGGTGACATCAACGAGATTCAGGTCAAGCAGATCGAGGAAGTGGCGATCCCCGGCCCCGGCTCCTGCGGCGGCATGTACACGGCCAACACCATGGCCTCGGCCATTGAGGCTTTGGGCATGAGCCTGCCCGGTTCCAGCTCCCAGGACGCCGTCGGCAGCGATAAAGCCTCGGACAGTTTCCGCGCCGGCCAGCAGGTCATGGAGCTGCTCAAGCTGGACCTCAAACCGCGCGATATCATGACCCGCAAGGCATTCGAGAACGCCATCCGCGTGGTGATCGCCCTCGCCGGCTCGACCAATGCCGTGCTGCACCTTTTAGCCATGGCGCATGCTGTGGATGTCGAACTGACGCTGGATGATTTTGTCGAGCTGGGCAAGATCTCCCCGGTCGTGGCCGACCTGCGTCCCAGCGGCAAATACATGATGAGTGAACTGGTGGCCATCGGCGGCATCCAGCCGCTGATGAAACGCATGCTCGCGGCCGGCATGCTGCACGGCGATGTGTTGACGGTGACCGGCAAGACCCTGGCCGAGAACCTGGAAAACGTGCCCGACTACCCCGAAGGCCAGGACGTGATTCTGCCGTTCGATCAGCCGGTCAAAAAGGACTCTCATCTGGTGGTGCTGCGCGGCAACCTCTCGCCGACGGGCGCTGTGGCCAAGATCACTGGCAAGGAAGGTTTGCGCTTTGAAGGCACGGCGCGCGTGTATCACGGTGAAGAAGGCGCGTTGACCGGGATTCTCAATGGCGAAGTCCGGGCCGGCGACGTCATCGTCATTCGCTACGAAGGCCCCAAGGGCGGGCCGGGCATGCGCGAAATGCTCTCGCCGACGTCGGCAGTCATGGGCAAAGGGCTGGGCAAGGATGTCGCGCTGATCACCGACGGCCGCTTCTCCGGTGGTTCCCATGGTTTTGTGGTGGGGCATATCACGCCGGAAGCCTTTGACGGCGGGCCGATTGCGCTGATTGAAGATGGCGACAGGATCACCATCGATGCTGAGACCCGGCAGATTACGGTGGATGTTTCAGACGCGGAATTGGCCGAGCGCAAGACCCGTTGGGTGCGGCCGGAATCCAAATACAAACGCGGGGTGTTGGCCAAGTATGCGAAGACTGTGTCCAGTGCTTCGGAGGGTGCTGTGACGGATAAATATCTTTAAGGGATAGGTTCTGCGCTGTCTGATCTGGCGCATTCGCGAGCAGGCTCGCTCTTGCATGGGATCTTCATTGAACACAGGATCTGTGTTCGAAGCAGACCCCATGCAAGAGCGGGCCTGTTCGCGAAGAGGCCTTCAATATCACCAAGAATCAATGGATCAGCGCACAAGCCTCAAAGCCGAAACCGATCCACCGACTGCGACAGCTTGCCCGCCAAGGTCGACAGCTCATCAGTCGTCGAAGCCGTCTGGCCAATAATCTTGCTGTTGCCCTCCGACATCCCGGCAATCATGTCCACCTGTTGGGCAATTTCGTTACTGGCCAGGCTCTGCTCGCCGATCGTGCGAGTGATGTCATTCACCAGCTCAGTGGTATTGAGCGTCGCTTCGAGGATTTCGCGGATCGCGCGCTCGACGTCGGCCGTCACCGCCATGCCTTTGTCGACCTGCGCAACGCCCGCCTCCATGCTGGTCACCGCCTCGCGGGTGCTTTGCTGGATGCGCGCGACCATGCTGGCAATTTCCTGCGTGGAGGCACTGGTGCGTCCTGCGAGACTGCGGACTTCGTCGGCCACCACGGCAAATCCACGGCCCTGTTCACCGGCACGAGCAGCTTCGATGGCGGCGTTGAGGGCCAGCAGGTTGGTTTGATCGGCGATGCCCTTGATCACCTGAATGATGCTGAAAATCCCCTCGGACTCCTTGTCCAGCGTGCGGATCACCTGGGCTGACTGCTGCGCCGAACGCGCAATGCCATCCATGTCATTGACCACCTGATGAATCACCCGACCACCGTCCTTGGCCAATGCCTCGGCCTGGTTGGCCATGTTCAGCGCGCGTTCGGCGTGACGGGTGACTTCCTCGATGCTGGCGGTCATTTCACTGGCGGCAGCGGCCATGGTGCTGGCGGCGACGCTTTGCTGCTGGCTGCTGTCGGCGACCTGATGGCAGCCACTGCTTAACTGCACGCTCATGCCGCTGACGCCATGCGCATTGCTGCGAACCACCTCGATCATGCCGCGCAAGTCACGCTGCATGGTCGCCAGGCTGCGGATCAAGGCGCTCGCTTCGTCATTGTGGGTCGGTTCGACAATCGGCTCGCTGAGGTTGCCATGGGCGATGCTTTGGGCAATGCGGCTGGCGGTCTGCAACGGCCCCATGATGCTCGAAATCACCCAGCGTCCCTGGATCAGCAGTAACAACAGGCTGGCGATCAGCACGATACCCAGCGTGAAGTTGGCGCTGCTGATGGCCTGCTCGGTGTTTTTACTGGTCTGTTGGGTGCTGGTTTCGATCACCTCGCTGAGGGCTGCCATCTGGTCTTCCAGTTGGCTGAACGCGGTATTAAACGTGCCGAGTTCCTTTTGCGCGGAATCCGGATTTTCCAGCGCCAGACCGACAATGCGCTCGGCGGCGCTGATGTAGGTGTCGAGGCTCGGCTTGACCTTGTTCAAGCCCGCCTTGATGGTGTCGTTGACCGGCAACTGGAGGTTTTCACCCAGCACTTCACGAAAATGCGCCGCATGCTCCTCGATGGAACTGTGCACCTCGGCTTTGCTGCTGGTGCTTTTGCCCAGACCAACCACCATCGCGGACAGCACATCGGCGCGCAGTGCGTCGTGCATCATGTCGGCTTCGAGGTGATTGCGCAGCGCGGTCAAGCTGACCTCGTTATCCTTCACCGCTTCGGCCATCCGGGTGTTTCCCACGTAACTGACCAGGCTCACGATCAGCGCGGTGAGCAAGCTCGTACCAATCAGCAGCAACAAACGTAATTTTATAGACATGGGGTAGCCCTCTCGGTACGTCGCTTTTATGAACACGTTATCGGCGGCGCCCGCCACTCTTTGATGCCTGACGCCGGACTTTCAGTGTTTTGCGACATGCGGTAGTCATCGCCGGTTTCTCCAGCGCAAATTTCCCCTCTTCACGCCTGAACCTAGTGCCTGAACGCAAGTCTTAGCCGAGCCGTGAATTCCCATTGCCGCTGTCATCTCATCAGAGCTGCCGTCCCATGCGCCAACCTCGCCTTGCCTTGCGTTTTGTCTCGCTCTGTTTCATGCCTTTGCTTGCTCTGTTTGCCAGTCCTGCTTATGCCAGTGGTGAACGGCAACTGGTGGAAGCCATCAACGACTACCGTGCCCACCCGCAACGTTGCGACAGGCGCCCGGCCCAACGTTTGGCCCCGCTGTCATTGAAGTCGAACCTGGCGTTGCCGATTGGCTATGGCGGCGGTTTGCGCGATCGATTGAAGGCTTCAGGCTATGCAGCGGTGACGGTGCGCACCCTGCGTGTGGTAGGCGCGCAGGACGCCGACGAAGCGTTTGACCTGTTTCAGGACGAATACTGCGGGGCGCTGCGGGATAACCAGTACGCCGACATTGGCGTCAGTCGAGCCCGAAGCGAGTGGCAGATCGTGCTGGCGCAACCCGTTCTCGATAGCCGTGTGGGTGATTCCCGTGCGGCGAGCAAGGGGCTGTTGGCGCAGGTCAATGCCGCCCGGGCCAAATCACGGATGTGCGGTCGTCAGCGCTACCCCGCCGCACGACCGCTGAGCTGGAACCCCGCCCTCGGCGCGGCAGCGCAAGGGCACAGCAAGGCCATGGCCTATGGCAATTACTTTGCACACCGTGACCCCGACGGTGATGGCCCGGCGGTTCGAGCAAGGGCCGCCGGTTACCGAGGCCGGCAGATCGGCGAAAACATCGCTGCCGGGCAGAGCTCACCGGGCAAGGCAATGGCAGGCTGGCTGGCCAGCCCCGGGCATTGCGCCAACTTGATGAACCCGATGTTTACCCAGGTGGGCGCGGCGTATGCAGCGGACGCACGCAGTGATGAAGGGGTTTACTGGACGATGATGTTTGGTGCGCCGTGATCCTGATTCTGCGCTGTCGCTTTCTGAGCGGTGAAGTCATGGCCAAACCTTGCGCCGGGCGGCTAAAGTGGCGCGACGAAAATCATGGAACCGATGAACATGGACGAGCTTCACCAAGGCAGTTGCCTATGCGGCGCCGTTGAATATCACGTATCCACCGAACTGAAAGCCGTCACCCACTGCCATTGCAAAAAATGCCAAAAGAGTCATGGAGCGGCATTCGCGACGTATGCGAGCGCTCCCAGGTCGACGGTTTCAGTGGTTGCCGGTGCAAAGGTGCTCAAGGGCTACGAATCGTCCAAAGGCGTCACACGCCAATTCTGCTCCCACTGCGGGTCTTCGCTGTTCTGGTCTGATTCGAAGGGGGCGTTTTCGGACTGGGTTTCGATAGCGATCGGTACGCTGGATACGCCTTTCCTGGCCTTAAAGCAGAAACACACCTGTATTGAGTCCAAAGCGTGCTGGTACGAAGCCGATTCGCTACAGGGCTAGCGCTTACGCGCCAGGCGTTGCTGCCAATTGCCGCCATTGGCGCGCTGGCATTGTTCTTCAGAATCAAACTGCACATGGGCCGCGACCGATCTGACGTGTACATCCGCTTCGCTTAACGCTGTAGCCGTCAGTTCGACCATGCGTTCGCCCTGCCCGCTCGCCAGCGCCTGATCCTTGTTGGCCTGGGTGTCGAAAACCCAGACCACCCTCAGGCTGGAAGGAAACTCCTCGTAATCGACTTCGTGGGTCAGCCATTCAAAGCCGACGATGTGCGCTTTGGCCGTTTCACACGCCTCAGTCAGGGTGGCAATCAGGCGACGCTCGATGTGTGCCTGATCGCGTTTGCTTAAACCCATGGGGAATCCTTTGATGGTCGAAATATTAAACCGCTGTCAATCGTTCACTTCTTGGGGCAATCGATGCTCCCTGTCAATCAAACCGATTTCGCCGGACTCCAGGTTCCTGAGTCAGCCCACAAAAGGCCCCGCCAGCCACTGTCTGATGGAAGCGACAAGATCGGCAAAACCCGAAACCCGGTACATTTTCCCCTTGTTGAATAGTCTTCAACAGCTCCAGCCGCAACCCTTCCAGATCCTCTGATCGAGCGCCCATGCGCTTGGCGGTAGCGACCAGGACATCCGGAGGCATCCCGTCGTCCAACAGGGCCCAGATCGTTAGCGCTGATGGTTTTGTTCATGCTATCGAACCCCGACTCACTCGAACGGGATAACCGAAGTGTTCATCATCTAGCCCCGCTCGCCGTTGAGCATGGCCTGATGAAACGTCGGCAATTCTTTCAAAGCATACAACGACGCCTGCTGAAGCACGGACTCCCGACTGCCAGAAAATCGCTGCTTGCGGCTGAATACCGCCATTTCCTGCCCTGCCATGAAGGCCCATGCAAAGCAAACCGTGCCGGCTGGAATACCATCAACATCCTCCGGCCCCAGCAGCCCTGTCGTGGACACCGCCACGTTGGCCGGGCTGTCACGCAGCGCGCCGATGGCCATTTCCCGAGCCACTTCGCAGCTGGTGAGATTAAAGGTCTCGATAGTGATTGCACTGACTGCGAGCAAGCGTTGCTTGGCCTCGGGTGAGTAAACCACGTAGCCGCTTTCAATCAGCTCACCGCTGCCGGGCACCTGGGCCAGCAGCGTGATGATACTGCCCGCCGTGCAGGATTCTGCGGTGGTCAGCCGCAACGACTGTTGACGCAGATAATCGACGACTGTTTCAACGATCGACATCGCACTTAACCCGTTTTCCGTGTTTAACACCGAATCAAACTTCAGCCTCAGCTGTGCACCGGCGAAGCTCATCAACCGCCCCTCTTCCTTAGTGCTCGGTGATAATCCTCGCCCGCGATGGCGCGCAGGTACGCTTGATCGGCCTCAACCCTGAGGTCGCGCCATTCCTGCCAGCTCACGATTCCCAGGCGATCCATCTCGTCAGACTGACGAATCAGTTCCTCGTGATACGCATCGGGGCACTCCATGCGCAGCTTCAAGTCCTCAAGGACAAGATGCCAGGTGTTGAGCGCACGCAGCTTTTGCTCTTGCGCCGGAGTCAGCAGATTGGCAAACGAGTGCATGGCAGCGCCCCCCGAGAGTTCTTTCAGAATGGATCAATCCATCGTGAAAGCGGTTCAGGTGCACCGACCAAAGGCAGTTTTTCAAGGCTGCGCCCCAATGGTGAGACGCAGTCCATTGCCATGGCTTATTTCCCGTTAAGAAACTCGACCGTTTGCGCCGTACTCCACAACGCATTGGCGATGTAGCGATAGTTGATCAGCGCTGCCAGGTAGCCATCGCCCTCGGGAGTCGTCGGGCCGGCGGTGGCGTCCCGAACCACGGCCACTTCGAAGCCAAGCTCCAGCAGTTCACGCAAGTGCGACTCGACACAGAGGTTAGCCGCCATGCCCGCCAGAATGATTTGCGACACGCCGTGCTTGCGCAGCTGCAACGCCAGGTCATTGGTTTCCGGGCCGTACACCTTGTGTGGTGACGCGATGATGGTTTTGCCGTCGAGAATGTAGGGCTTGTACTCGGGCATGAAGTCGGCACCGGAGTTCTCGAAACCGTCGAGGGTCAGCGGCCCCTTGCGATCAAACATGCAGATACTGTGCATGACCTTCTCAAGCGGTCCGCCGAAATGCCAGTCGTGGTCACATGGATAGTAATAGTGCGGCGAAACGGCGACCGTGATGCCCGCGCCCTTGGCGGCCGCAAACAGCTGGCCGATGTGCTTGACGGTATCGTGCTCGACGATGCTTTTTCCAAACACGCCCCAGCTCACGCCTTCGGGGCTGAGGAAGTCGATTTGCGGATCGATCACCACCAGTGCGGCCCGCGAGAGGTCAAGCTTCATGCCGGGATCGGGCAGCGCAGGCTCTGCCGGGTCTGCATACTGGGGGGCGATGCGGTTCGAATCGTTGCTCATGACAGTGGACTCCGGTCGATAACAGGAAAATCGCTCTGCGCCATGGCGCCCGGGTGGGGCGTTGTCTACCATCGGCGAGAACTTCATCCTATTGCCCTGCCCTGCGCGGCTTTTGCCAGGACGTGCAGAGTCTTTACCCGGTCGTCTCTATCATGGATATCCTGTCCGAATTCTTCGAACGCACCAACCTTCAGGGCAGGCTGTTCTTCTCTGGCAGGGTCGATGGCACGCTGGTGCTCGACAAGCCTCCTGGCATGGCGTTCATCCATGTCATCAGTGAAGGCGGGATCGACATGGTGCAACCCGGCCTGCCGAAGATCTCCATCACCGAACCCAGCGTGTTGTTTTGCCCGAGCAGCTGCCGCTACCAGTTGCGCGCCAGTTCGGCACACGGCGCCGAGCTAATCTGCGCCTCGTTCCAGTTCGGGCGCAACGCCCTGCAACCCTTCCCTCTGGGCCTCAAGGAAACGCTGGTTTTCCCGTTCAGGGAACTGCAGAACATCACGCCCGTGATCGGCTCACTGCTTGCCGAATTCAAGGATCAGGCCCCCGGCAGAACCAAAGCGCTCAACCTGTTGCTTGAGTACATTTTCGTGGTGTTGGTGCGCCGTTCGGTCGTCGAGCAAAAGATTTCCAGCGGCCTGCTTTATGCGCTTCAGGATGGGCGTCTTGGGGCGGTTTTCCAACGTGTTCACCAGGAGCCGGAGGCGCTGTGGACTGTCGAGAAACTTGCTGGCCTGGCGAACATGTCCCGGTCGAAATTCTCTGCGTACTTCACGCAGATCATGGGTGCATCACCAATGGGCTACGTGACGGCCTGGCGGATGAAAGTGGCCCAGGACCTGCTACGCGACGGGGTTCAGATCAAGGTGGTTGCCGCATCGGTCGGGTACAGCTCGCAAGCTTCTTTCTCCCGTACTTTTCTCAACGTGATTGGCTGTCCACCGGCTGAATGGTTGAAACGTGATGCCGCTGGGGAGGCGCCGCGGGTGACCGCGCGCGTGCAGCGGGTTCGGTCGGATGACGCGGCAAATGAAACTGCGTGAGCTCGCGCTTTTGTGTCTTCTAGCGCCCTGAGTTTTATACTTCTGTCCCGGCGGCCAATACACCGGGGTGCGGTATCACCACCTCCCATGGAAGACGTCCGCGCACGACTAATCAATCGAATGGAATCCATCACAATGAGTTTCACTGCTATACAAAAAGTCTCCACTAAAGCCTGGTTCGCGCTTGTGGCCCTGGTGACAGTTCTAAGCGGCATTGCAACGATTTACGCCACGTTTCACGAAACCAACCCCAACAATCCCCGCTTCATAGGTCGCTGGACGACCGATTACACCTACCCGATCACCAACGGCACGTTCGAATTCAAGGGAATGACAGAGTACTTCCGCAACGGGCGGTACAACGTCAATGGCGTTGTCTTTGTGGACGGAACCGTTGAAGCCAAACCTTACCGGCTTGAGTACAGCGTAAACGGAGCCGGCAGCTGGACGGCCGATTCCAGCCTGCTTTCGTTCACATTGGCTGACATGAAATCAATTCCCAAGTCTTACGTAATCAACGGCACAGCCATTTCCCCCTTGCTGGTTGCCAAGTTTGCCGGGCCCTCCTTGCCAAACTTTAGCGACGGCTTAGCGTCCGGCGCTTCCAACGAACTCAAAATCCTGATGATCAAGGACAATGAGATAACGCTTGAGGGTAAAGACCCGGCAGGGAATGCCTTCACCCTACAGACGTACAGACAGCACTAGGTTTCAGCAGAAAAAGCGTTTGTGCCTGTGCTGCTGTCTTCGCGGGCAAACCACGCTTCCACAGAGATAGGGGTCGATCACGTCTTGTGTGAACGACGCAGGTCAACCGTAGGAGCGTGGCTTGCCCGCGAAGAGGCCGGAACAAACAGCACATATTCCGAAGACGTCCCTGTTACCGCCCCAGCCTTTGCGACCAACGGCGTAATCCACCTCAAGCCCGCCACAATCCCTCTGGCCCGACAGTCTCCGGCGCTCAATCAAACTGAACGCGACGACATGGCTGGCCGCTACAAATACCTGCTTACAATTTAGCCAGTCATAAAACCCGATTGTGTACTAACGAGTGTTACGTTGGCCGCCTTATCGGTCCATGAGATGCCAACGTAGTCATGCGCATCAAACTTCCCAGTTTTCCTGCCTTCTGTGCTTACCTTCTACTGTCCTGCCTGTTTGCGACCGCGTGGATCATCAATCCTGCCAATACGCACTCTTCCTTTGCCCTGATCAGCCCCGTGATGGCAGTGGCCGGCAAAGTGGCCAAGCCCATCTATACCAGCCGTTTCGCCTCCTCCGGGTTGGTGGATTTCGTGCATTCCTCGGCGGTCACCGCACTGCCCGACGGCAGTCTGATGACGGTCTGGTTTGCTGGCTCCCGCGAAGGCGCAGCCGATGTACAGGTGCGCTCCGCCCGGTTCGACTCGAAAACCGGCGAATGGGGTGCTGAACAGGTATTGGCCACTCGGGACTCGACCCAACAGGGCACTCGAAAATACATCCGCAAGCTGGGCAACCCGGTGGTGGCGCTCGCGCCGGATAATCGGGTGTGGTTGTTCTACGTGTCCGTGTCCATGGGTGGCTGGGCCGGTAGCGCGGTCAACGTGATGGTTTCCGATGACTTCGGTGAACATTGGTCCGCTCCGCGCCAACTGATCACCTCGCCCTTTCTGAACATCAGCACCCTGGTCCGGTCAGCACCGGTGTTTCATGCCGACGGTTCCATCGGCCTGCCGGTCTACCATGAGTTCCTGGGCAAGTTTGCCGAGTACCTCTACCTGAGCGCAGACGGCGATGTAATCGACAAATTCCGCATCAGCCACGGCATGAATTCGTTGCAACCCGCGGTGGTGCCGCTGGATGGCCAGCGCGGCATCGCCTTGCTGCGTTATGCCGGCAACACCCACCACCGTGTCCTGGCGACCCGCACTGAAGACGCCGGGCAAACCTGGAGCGAACCTTATCCGCTCGACCCCTCGAATCCGAATTCCTCGTTGGCTGCCGTCGCAACACCCGAACATGGGTTGCTGGTAGCGCTCAACGACCTGCAGGAGGGGCGCTTCAAGCTGAGCCTGTATGGGACCGATGCCAAAATGGACGATTGGCGCTCATTACGCGACCTGGACAAATCCCCGGATCCACTGGGCGCGCCATTTTCTCCCGAAGCCTACAAGGAGATCATCGGCAGAGAATTCCGCGGTTCCAGCGGCGCACGCCGCCATTCACTGGAAGCGGAGTTTTTGGATAACCTCGACAACCGTGTCTGTAAAAACCAGGGGTGTGAATTCGAATACGAATACCCGTATTTCATCCGCAGCCCTGACGGTATGTATCACTTGGTTTATTCCTGGAACAACACCTTCATCAAGCACGTCACCTTTAACGATGCATGGCTTAGCGAGCGCCTCAAATGATCAGCCTGTGGCAAGCCCATCTCAGCTTCGCGATGATCATCTTCCTGCTGCTGCCGTCGTTCGGCTTGTCCAGGAACTGGCGGATCGCACTGCTGGCCGCCTTGCTGGCCGTCAGCTTCTTCTCGCCGGACGGCTTGTCGTTGGCCGCGTATTTGCGCAGCTACATTGATGACCTTGCGATCACCACCCTGGTGTTCATGGCGTGGGGCTGCTTGCGTCGACTGGACATGCTGCCACCGGCACGGGGAAGGACCGGCGTATTGATCCTCTTCGCCGCGATGGCCCTGGTGTTGTACCCGGCCACTCTGGGCATGAGTGATGTGGACCCCTATCGGTTAGGCTACAGCCCGCGCCCCATGTTGATTTTCTTCGCAGTGCTGACGCTGGGCCTGTTTTACCTGCGCAATGGCCTGGCCGTCTTGATGCTGGCCAGCGCAACCCTGGCCTTCATCGCCGGGATCAAACCTTCGCAAAACTATTGGGATTACCTGGTTGATCCGCTGCTGGGTCTGTATTGCTGCGGGGCACTGCTGACGCTTGCCCTGCGCTGGACCTATCGCCGCTCAAGCAAGCGGCGCGGTGCAGTGAGCGACGAACTCAAATCCGTTTGAGATTTAACTTTTTAACAGGGGAACAAGGATGGGTTGGCTGCACTCGAGACGTTTACATTATTGGCTAGGCGCTACAGCGATTGCGTTTGTGCTGTTTGCACTGCTGAGGATGGCGTTCTTCTTCGGCTTTTCCGGGTTCGAACCCAAAGCCCTGATCGACACAAAGGGCGTCTGGGAAACCCTGAGCATCGGCTTCAGTTTCGATTTGCGCCTGGCCATCCTGACCATGTTGCCGTTGGCGCTGCTGGCCTGGATGCCTCGCTGGAACCTGCTCCGCAGCCACCTGCTGCGCCGTATCGCACGCGTCTACCTGGTCGCCGCCCTGAGCGTTTTGCTGCTGATCTACATCATCGACTTTGGCCATTACGCCTACCTGGGTGTGAGGATCAACGCCACCGTGCTGCGCTTCATCGAGGATGCGCAGATCTCCCGCGACATGGTTTGGCAGACTTACCCGGTGATCTGGATTTCACTGGGCTGGCTGGTAACGATCGCGCTGGTGACACTGGCCCTGGTGCGTCTGGAACGCGTCACGCTGGACCGCCCTCGCAAAGCCATTCGCAAGCTCTCCGCGACGTGGGGCGGTGCGTTGATGGTCGTCCTGGTGCTGCTGGGCATTTTGGGTCGTGTCGAAAACATGAACCTTGAAAACCCCGTTCCGTTGCGCTGGAGCGATGCGTTCTTCTCGGGTAATAACCAGATCGCCGCACTCGGCCTGAACCCGGTGCTGTTTCTCTACGATACGGGCAAAGTCGGCCAATCGCGTTATGACGAGGCGCAAGTGCGCGAACATTACGCGGTCATGGCCAACTACCTGGGCGTCGACAAACCCGACCCGCAGACCCTTGATTTTGTGCGGCACCAGGCCCCCAACCGTACAAAATCCCGGGCTCACGTCCCCCGAACGTGATGTTCATCATGCTTGAATCGCTGGGCACCAGTGCCGTCGGGGCCTACGGCAACCCGATCAATCCGACGCCCAATCTCGATCGGCTGGCCACTCAGAGCTGGTTCTTCGAGCACTTCTACGTACCCGTAACGGGGACCGCGAAAACCGTCTGGGCCAGCATCAGCGGGGTGCCTGATGTCACGCGGCAGGAAACCGCGACGCGTAATCCGCTGATCACCCAGCAAAACACGCTGATCAATGCGTTTACCGGTTACGAGAAGATCTACACCATCGGCGGCAACTCCGGCTGGGCCAACATGAATGCCCTGATCCGGCAGAGCATCGACGGCGTGCGTCTGTTCGAAGAGCGGGACTGGAAATCGCCGGTGGTGGACGTCTGGGGTATTTCCGATCTGGACCTGTTCAAGGAAACCGACCAGATCCTGCAAGCACTGCCCAAGGACAAACCGTTCTTTGCCTATGTGCAGACGGCCGGCAACCACCGTCCGTTCACGATCCCAAAAAGCAATGACGGCTTCGAGGTCAAGCACCCTACCCTGGCCGAAGTGCAGGCCGCCGGATCGCGCAGTGTCGAGCAGTACAACGCCGTGCGCCTGCTGGACTTCAACCTCGGCCGCTTGATGGAAATCGCCAAGGCCGGTGGCTGGTACGAAAACACCATCTTCGTGATGTTTGGCGACCACAACACCCGTATCGCGCAGATCCCGTTCCTGGCACCGGCCTACGAGCAACTGGGCCTGGAGAGCAACGCGGTGCCGATGATCATCCACGCACCAGGCTTGATCGGGACGCGCCAGGTCAAGGAAGCGGTCGGCCTGGTGGACCTGCTGCCCACCGTGGCGGGGATGGCCGGCCTTGAGTTTCGCAACAGCGGCATGGGCCGTGATATCCAGCAGCCCGCGCGCGAGGGTGAACGCGTGGTGCCTCTGGTATTGCGTGAGGGCACGTTCCCGCTGATTGCCGGCGTGACTCAACACTACATGGTGCAGATGGAGCACGACGGCAGTTCGCCGACCCTTCACGACCTGGCTTCGATGACGCCACGGGACAACGTTGCCGAGAAAAACCCTGAAGAGTTCAAACGCCTGTCGGCGCTGACCCGCGCCATGCATGAAACCTCACGGTTGATGCTGTACCAGAACGTTCGAAAGTAACCGTTCAAGCCCCGCAAACCCGCGTCTATGCTCCAGATAGACGCGGGCCCTCCCCGCGACACCCGTAAAAGACTCTGTCTATTACTCCCCAATACTCCACCTATTAGCTGACTTCCCAAGTGGGGTCTAACCTGTATCCAGCGCTGGCGGAACAAGCTGGCCGGTTTAGTGCTGATAAGGAGACAGGAATGAGTCCGAAGCTTGACTAGGCCACCCGTGGGCCACCGCGCAGGCAACTCGATTGCCGCAGTTCAGAATTCCCGTGTGGTCCAGACAATCAGTTGATCCAACTGTGGGTCCTGCAGCCTATGTCATTGAATTCGCTCGTTGCTATCTAACGCCCACCCCGGGCCGATAGCCGGATGAAACACGACCAAAGGTAGCTCACACATGGCAAATGAATCGAAATGCCCGTTCAATCACGCCGCTGGCGGTGGCACGACGAACCGCGATTGGTGGCCGAACCAACTGAATCTGAAGATCCTGCACCAGCACTCGTCCCTGTCCGACCCCATGGACGAGGGCTTCAACTACGCCGAAGAATTCAAGACCCTGGACTTTGAGGCGGTCAAGCGCGACTTGACGGCGCTGATGACCGATTCGCAAGACTGGTGGCCGGCGGACTTCGGTCACTATGGACCGCTGTTCGTTCGCATGGCCTGGCACGCCGCAGGCACGTACCGCACGGGCGACGGTCGGGGCGGCGCCGGCTCGGGTCAACAGCGTTTTGCACCGCTCAACAGCTGGCCGGACAACGTCAGCCTCGACAAGGCGCGCCGGCTGCTCTGGCCGATCAAGCAAAAGTACGGTCGAAAAATTTCCTGGGCCGACCTGATCGTCCTTACCGGCAACGTCGCGCTGGAGTCCATGGGCTTCAAGACCTTTGGTTTTTCCGGTGGCCGTGCGGACGTCTGGGAACCCGATGAAGACGTCTACTGGGGCTCGGAAAACAAATGGCTGGGCGGCGACACCCGCTACGGCAAAGACGACAATGCTCCCGTGGAAGCACCCGGTGACGGTCCACTCGTGGCCGAACCCGGCAAAAACGAGGAGAGCCGTACCGAACACGGCCGCAACCTCGAAAACCCGCTGGCCGCCGTGCAAATGGGCCTGATCTACGTCAACCCCGAAGGGCCGGAAGGCGAGCCAGACCCGGTCAGATCCGCCATAGACATCCGCGAAACCTTCGGCCGCATGGCAATGAATGACGAAGAAACCGTGGCGCTGATTGCCGGCGGCCACGCCTTTGGCAAAACCCACGGCGCCGGCCCCGCCGACAACGTAGGTGCCGAACCTGAGGCGGCGGGCCTCGAAGCACAAGGCCTTGGCTGGAAGAACAGCTTCGGCACCGGCAAAGGCCCGGACACCATCACCAGCGGCCTGGAAGTGACCTGGACCACCACACCCACCCAGTGGAGCAACAACTACCTGGAAAACCTGTTCGGCTTCGACTGGGAACTGAGCAAAAGCCCGGCCGGTGCGCACCAGTGGGTTGCGAAAAACGGCGCGGGCGCCGGCACCATCCCGGATGCTTTCGACCCGTCCAAACGGCGTAATCCCACCATGCTGACCTCAGACCTGGCCCTGCGATTCGACCCGATCTACGAACCGATCTCTCGGCGCTTCCTGGCCAATCCGGATCAGTTGGCCGACGCCTTCGCCCGTGCCTGGTTCAAACTGATCCACCGTGACATGGGCCCCCTCTCCCGCTACCTCGGCCCGGAAATGCCCGGCGAAGAACTGCTGTGGCAGGACCCGATCCCAGAGGTCGACCATGCTTTGGTCAACGACAGCGACGTCGCAGCGCTCAAGAGCAAAGTGCTTGCCTCGGGCCTGAGCGTCTCGCAATTGGTATCAACAGCTTGGGCAGCGGCTTCCACCTTCCGTGGCTCCGATAAACGTGGCGGCGCCAACGGCGGTCGTCTGCGTCTGGCGCCGCAGAAATCCTGGCAAGCCAACCAGCCTGAGCAACTGGCGAACGTGCTGGCGAAACTGGAGAGCATCCAGAGCGAGTTCAACAACAGCGGCAAGAAAATCTCGCTGGCGGATTTGATCGTTCTGGCGGGTAATGCAGGTGTCGAACAGGCCGCAAAAAATGCCGGCCACAGCGTCACCGTGCCGTTCACACCCGGGCGGATGGACGCCTCGCAAGAGCAGACGGATGTCGAGTCTTTCGGCTTCCTCGAACCCATCGCCGATGGCTTTCGCAACTACCTCAAATCCCGTTACAGCGTGTCGGCCGAGCATCTGTTGATCGACAAGGCGCAACAGCTGACGCTCACCGCGCCAGAAATGACCGCGCTCGTGGGTGGTCTTCGCGTGTTGAACACCAACGTCGGGCAAACAAAACACGGCGTGTTCACCCAGCAGCCAGAGGCATTGACCAATGACTTCTTCAAGAACCTGCTGGACATGGGCGTGGAATGGAAACCGACCTCAGAGGCCAACGAGGAGTTTGAAGCACGCGATCGCAAAACCGGTGAGTTGAAGTGGACCGGCACGCGGGTTGATCTGGTCTTCGGCTCTCATGCGCAATTGAGGGCGCTGGCTGAGGTGTACGCGAGCAGTGATGCGAAAGAGAAGTTTGTGAAGGACTTCGTAGCGGCGTGGACCAAGGTGATGAACCTGGATCGCTTTGATGTGAAGTGATGCCGTTGTTGAACCTGTGAGCCTGAAAGGGGCCACCTCGATCCAGTGATACGGAGAGGGGTGGCCCTTTTGTCATTTGCGGGTGCCTGTCACCCCGCACCGGTCGCAATCATCACAGGATTCAGTAACCCACCCCACGAACACCACCCGATGCCCGAATGGATTCGCCGGTGACCCAATGCGAGTCGTCGGATGCCAGGAAAACGGCCAGCGGCGCAATGTCTTCGGGCTCACCGAAACGGCCAAGCGGCGTACCGGCGATCAGCTGTTCACCAAACGCTCCGGCGAAGTTGCCCTCCGTCGCCGGCGTATTGGTGTGACCGGGCAAGATCGAGTTGACCCTGATCCCTCGCGGCCCGAGCTCTCTGGCCAAGGCAAACGTCAATGTATCAACCGCGCCCTTGGTGGCCGAATAAACGCTGGAGGCCAAGTAGGGATCGGTGCTGAGAATCGAGCTGATGTTGATGATGCTGCCCGAGGGGCCAAGCAGCTTGACGGCTTCTCGGACCGCCAGGAGATACCCGAGCACATTCAGATTGAATTGCTGGTGGAACGCGTCCTCGGTGAGGTCTTCGATCATTTGAAATACCGCGACGCCCGCATTGTTCACCAGAATATCCAGCGCCCCGAAGTCCGCCTTGACCGTGTCGAACAAGCGGACCACATCGGCTGATTGGCTGATATCCGCCTGAATGGCGACGGCTTTACCGCCCTGCCCCTGAATCTGCGCGACCACCGCATCGGCGTCGGCTTTGCTCGACGCGTAGTTCACAACGACCGTTGCTCCTGCCGCGCCCAATGCTTTGGCAATACCTGCGCCGATGCCTTTCGATGCGCCCGTGACAACAGCAATTTTTCCTTCAAGTTTCATGAGGCTGACCTTTACCTGAGTTGATTGATCCATCGCAGGTCTGCCTGCCATCAGGTTTTGAAGGCCTGAATGCAACCTGCCGCTTGCCCCCAGTATCCGGGCAGGCGAAGGACAAACGGTTGCCAGTTGTTATCGAATGCTTGCCTATTCTTCTCGCATGGCTTGCCCTGCTCGCGGCGATGGCTCATGTTCAGCGCATGAATCCTGCGATCGAAGAACTGCGCCGCCTCGTGATGCGCGCGGAAAACAAGTGGACGGACACCGGGCTGCCGCGTGTGACGATGGTCCAGGCGGAGGCGTGTGCGAGCCAGGTGTATCAGCCGATGCTGCACCTGGTGCTCCAGGGTGCAAAAACCTTGTCTATCGGCGATCAGGTTTATCAGTATCTGCCGATGACCTACTTCCTCGTGCCGGTGGACGTGCCCGCCACCGGTGAGATACACCCCGGCGGACCAGGCTTGCCCTATCTTGCGATCAGCCTGACCCTGGACCCGAGCGTCATCGCGACGCTGCTGACAACCGACATCAAGACGACCGCGCCGCCACCCGCAAGCCGCTTTGCGGCGGTGCCGGCACAGGCTGAAATGATCGACGCCTGGTTGCGCATGATGCGGCTGATGGACCGCCCAAACGAAGCCGCGGTACTGGCGCCGATGCTTGAGCGGGAGATTCTGTTTCGAGCCTTGCAAGGACCGCTAGGGCCGATGTTGCGTGAAATCGCTCGCCCGGATGGTCGTCTGGCGCAGATACGCCGCGCCACCCAATGGATCCGTGAGCACTACACCGAACCCTTTCGCGTTGAGCCACTGGCGACCATGACCGACATGAGCGTTGCGGCGTTTTATCGGCATTTCAAATCCATCACAGGCATGACGCCCATTCAATATCAAAAGCGCCTGCGCCTGCTCAGGGCTCGCTGGTTATTGCTGTTCGACCCTCGCGATGCCGCTTCAATTGCCTTCACCGTGGGGTATGAAAGCGCATCACAATTCAGCCGTGAATATGCACGCCTGTTCGGCATGCCACCGGCGCGTGATGCTGCAAGGTTCAGGGCGCCCGTTGTCCCGGGTGATACTGAGATGACAACACTTGATCTGCGGCCTGAGCTTAGTCCTGCCTGACAATATCGACCGAGGGGTTGGTCGAACCCTATCTTCAATCGAACCCCTCCACGCCTGAAAGGTCTGCTCCTGTAGTACTTCTCTGGAATGAGCTCTCATGTCTGCGCACCAAAGCCTTGTTGTACTCGCTCGGGGAGGCTATGCCGCTCGCGGCGTTCTTTACCTGATCATTGGCATCTTCGCGCTGCTGGCGGCTCAAGATTCGACAAAACCCAAAGACAGTCACAGGAGCCTGGAGGCCGTGTTAAGCCAGCCTTTCGGTTACGTTTTAGTCGGATTGGTGGTGGCAGGCCTGCTCGCCTTCGCCTGTTGGCGAGTGCTGCAAGCCCTGCGCGACGTCGATCATCACGGTCACGAAATGAAGGGGTTGGTCATTCGGGCAGGACTGTTGGCAGGAGGTTTGGTCAACGGCGCGCTGGCGTTTTTTGCGTTGGGCTTGCTCATCAGCGGCATCAGCAGCTCGGGCGATTCCGGCGGTGGGCAGACCAAGGATCTACTGGCGCATCTGTTGTCCTGGGAACACTCGAATGTCGTGGTCTACCTCGTCGCGATCATCCCTCTGGGTGTAGGCATTGCTCACATCATCAAGGGCTGGAAGTCGTCGTTCGAGAAATATTTCGAAGCGGACGAAGACGTCATGCGCTACGTCCGTCCGGTCTCTCGATTCGGTCTTATCGCCCGTGGCGTCGTGTTCATCGAGATCGCCCTGTTGCTGATCATCAGCGGCTCCCGCTATAAAGCCATGGACCCGCCCGGCATGAAGGAGGCCCTCGATGCGCTGCAGAACCTGCCGGCCGGCGGCGTCATCTTGATGGTGATGGCCCTGGGATTGATCGCCTTTTCGGTGTACAGCTTGTCCGAAGCCGCCTGGCGCAAGATCAACATGGATGTGCCTGGCGTACCGGGCGCCTAGCGGCATGAATGGCCGACCGGTTTTTACAACCCACACACAGCTGACTTCAACGAAGGACTGATGATGACCTTTCTGATTTTTCTTTTAGCCTGCGGCGCGGCGGCCAGTACTGGCCTTCTTTTCAAACCGGGCCAGTGGTACGAATCACTCGTCAAACCGAGCTTCACGCCACCCAACTGGCTGTTTCCCGTCGCCTGGTCGATTATCTATCTGTTGCTCGCCTGGGCCGGTTACCGGTTGTCCCTGATACCTGGAAGTCAGGTGGTGCTGGCGTTATGGGCGGCGCAGATTGCCCTGAATACCCTGTGGACACCGGTGTTTTTCGGCGCGCACCGCATTTTCGCCGCGATGGTGATCCTGACGCTGCTCTGGCTGGTGGTCGCAGCGATGGTGGTGATGGCGATGCGGCTAGATGTGATCACAGGCTTGATCCTGTTCCCCTACCTTGTGTGGCTTTGTGTGGCGGCAGCGTTGAATTTTTCCATCTTGCGCAATAACCGCGGATAGCGAACTTCGAGCAGCTAACTCGACTGCTGTTGTTTCACGACTCGCCGTCGACAAGTCTCACCCTGTGGCAGTCAGAAGGCCCCAGTTTTTGCCCGCTTGATGAACGAACATCCATCGGTATCAGAGCCTGGCCGGTCGCGTTGTCCAACAGTACAGAACGCGTTTCCTGCGGCTGGAACAGGAAACGTTCGCCCCACTGCCTCATGCTGACCACCACCGGAAAGATCTCACGTCCTTTGTCCGTCAGGACGTACTCCTTGTAGGCGCTTCCATCTGACGCCGGTCGAACGTCGAAGACCCCGACCTCAACCAATGCCTTCAGTCGCGAGGCCAGGATATTTTTGGCCACGCCCAGGCTCTTCTGAAATTCGCTGAATCGGCGAATATCGTCAAAGGCGTCGCGAAGGATCATGAGCGACCAGCGATCCCCAATCACCTCAAGTGTTCTTGCTACCGGGCATTCGCTGCTGTGCGGTGAAGTGCCTTCGACCATCGTATTTGCCTTTTGGATAACGGTTGCCAAGTCTGCCGACCAAGCTGGTTGCAAATTGAAACTTGATTCGGCAATAATCAAATCCGGTTTTTAATTGCAACCAGCTTAACGCCATGGAGGCGCTTATGACAGCAGATGCCGACGCAATAGCCAAACGTAGCATCGGACAGCCTGCGGGATTGCCGCCTGCGGAAACAGGAGAAAGCAGTAGGACTGGCCAATCCTCGGGGCTTTCTCCGTCACTCACGTTATTGTTTTCTGTCACCTGCGCGCTGGCCGTCGCCAATGTTTACTTCGCCCAACCCTTGCTCGCCTCGATGGCTGAAAGCCTGGGGGTCACTTCAGGTGTGATCGGGGTCGTGGTGACGGCCACTCAGGCCGGATACGCGCTGGGGTTGTTGTTCATCGTACCGCTGGGCGACAGGGTCAACCGTAAACGGCTGATTTTGACTCAAGTGATGCTGTCTGCCCTCGCGCTGGCGGCCGTCGGCGCTTCACAGCAGTGGCTGGCTCTCTTGGGCGCCATGATTGTGATGGGATTACTCGCCGTGGTGGTTCAGGTGCTTGTAGCCTATGCCGCCGCGCTCGCAACGCCCTCACAACGCGGGCAGGCCGTGGGGACCCTAACAAGCGGAGTTGTCCTGGGCATTCTTCTGGCGCGGTTTATCTCTGGGCTGATCGCCGATCTGGCGGGCTGGCGCGCCGTCTATTTCGTGTCCTCAGGATTGATGCTGACCCTCGCGGCGGTCCTGTGGAAAGTGGTGCCCGCCACGGCGTTGCCACGCAATCATGACACCTACCCCGCGCTGATCCGGTCGCTCTTCAAGCTGTTCATGACCGAACCGGTTTTGTGGGCCAGGGGCCTCTTGGCCTTGCTGATCTTTGCCGCTTTTTCAGTGCTGTGGACCTCTATGGTGCTGCCGTTAAGCGCTCCGCCGCTGTCGCTTTCACACACGGCCATCGGCCTGTTTGGCCTGGCGGGCGTTGCCGGTGCCCTGGCTGCAAGAAGAGCCGGCAAGTGGGCCGATAGAGGTTGGGGTCAACGCGTGACCGGCCTTTCGCTGGGGCTCCTGGCGCTTTCCTGGTTGCCCATCAGTTTTGCCCAGACGTCCCTGATCGCGCTGGTTTTCGGCGTGGTCGTGCTCGACTTCGCGGTGCAAGCCGTGCACGTCACCAATCAGAGCTTCATTTTTGCGGCACGACCCGACGCGCAAAGTCGGATGGTCGGCGCCTACATGTGCTTCTACTCGGTCGGCAGTGCGCTGGGGGCGGTCGCCGCAACCCAGGTTTATGCGCGCTGGGGCTGGATGGCAACAAGCGCGCTCGGCGCCTTGATCAGCGCTGCAGCGTTGGCGCTGTGGATTTTTACGAGTCACCTATCACCGACCAATCAAGGAAGATCAGCATGAAAGCCAGGCACCTGCTACTCGCCATCTCGATTACGGCCATCTGGGGTGTGAATTTTTCAGTGATCAAACTGGGCCTCACCACCGTTGACCCGCTGATTCTTGCCGGCATTCGCTTTACGCTTTGCGCACTTCCAGCGATCTTTTTCATTCCGAAACCCGATGTACAGTGGCGCTACATCATTGGTTACGGTCTGGTCTTCGGCATAGGACTCTGGGGCGTCGTCAACCTTGGTATCAAGTCGGGCCTCTCCGCTGGCATCGCTTCGCTGGTGCTTCAGTTCAGCGCTTTTTTCACGATTCTGCTGGGCTCATGGGTATTCAAGGAGACCATTTCCCGCTACCAACTGGCGGGAATGGGCATCGCCTTCTGTGGCTTGTTGAGCATCATCTCGATTGTTGACGGGACAGTGACGACGGCAGGGCTGATGCTGGTGCTGCTGGGCGCGGTGGCCTGGAGTGCGGCCAACGTAATCAACAAAAAAGCCAGAACAACTCAGGTCTTTGCTTTCCTGGTGTGGTCCAGTGCTTTTTCGCCCATCCCTCTTTTCGCGCTTGATTACGCGGTCAACGGCTCGACGGGTTACAGCGCATTGGTGAATCAACTCGACTACCGTGCCGTCCTGTCGATCCTGTTCCAGGTCTACCCCAACACCCTGTTCGGCTACTGGGTGTGGAATTCACTCCTGAAACGATACCCAGTGTCTACCGTCGCGCCGTTATCGTTATTGGTGCCGGTATTCGGACTGCTGGGTTCAGTCATGATTTTCAATGAGCCCCTGTCATTCAACAAAATCGTTGCTGTCGTTCTCATCGTATCGGGGCTTGGAGTCGGTTTATACGGACAGCGTTTGCTCAGTGCCGTGCTCAGGCGAGCAGACCGACGCCATAGTGCAGCAGAAGCAAGTGCATCGCTGCCTCATGGACGGGCAACCAAGGCCACACGAAAATTCTTCTAATGCCGAGGCGGCGGTCGTTACCATGGACACGGGTTCAACCGGAGGAATGCAATGGAGCTGAAGTTCAGTCACGTCGATGTACTGGTCAAGAACCTCGAAGAAGCCTGTGCTTACTACGCACAGATACTGCAAGCCAGGATCTCTAAAACGCTTGTCTGGGAACGCGGTGGTCTGCACGTGCGCTACGCGATTGCGTTGATCGGTGCGGAGCGATTCATGCTGGTACAACCGCTGGCGGGGAACCTGAAGGCGCTCCTGGATTGCGCGGGCGAAGGCATGATTTACCGCCACTGCTACTCCACACCGGACATCGAGAAGGCCTATGACGAATTGATCGCCGCGGGTGTTCAGCCAGAAGACGAGAACGGAAAACCACTCGCCCGCGCGAACCTGCAATCTCCGTCCGGGACCCGCATCATCTGGCTGCCCAAGCGCTTCGGGCACTTCTCCATCGAGATATTGGAAGACAAGGCGTTGGAGGCCTTTATCGAGGATGCGTTTGCCTGAATGGGGCTGCGGTGAATGCCCGCTTTCGCCGGTTGGCGATCGATTGTCCCATCCGAGTTGACAGTCAAACCGTTTTCACCCTCTTTTTCCCTTTCCTGTAGATCATTAATCTGAGCCCATGTTGAACGAAGCCACTTACCCCTACAGAGAAAGGATTTCATCATGAGCAACGCCACATACAACCGCCTGAACAAAGACGACGCCGTAGTCCTGATGATCGACCACCAGACCGGTCTGATCTCCCTGGTGCAGGACTTCTCGCCGAACGAGTTCAAGAACAATGTGCTGGCTCTGGCTGACGTGGCCAAGTTCTTCGAACTGCCGACCATCCTGACCACCAGTTTCGAACAAGGCCCAAATGGTCCGCTGGTCCCGGAGCTCAAGGAAATGTTTCCGGACGCGCCCTACATTGCCCGTCCTGGCCAGATCAACGCCTGGGACAACGAAGACTTCGTCAAGGCAATCAAGGCGACCGGTCGCAAACAACTGATCATTGCCGGTGTCGTGACCGATGTGTGCGTGACCTTCCCGACGCTGTCGGCCCTGGCTGAAGGGTTTGAAGTGTTCGTGGTCACGGATTCTTCCGGCACCTTCAACACCACCGTGCAACAGGCAGCGTGGAACCGCATGACGCAAGCCGGTGCGCAAATGATGAACTGGTTCTCGGTCGCCTGCGAGTTGCAGGGCGACTGGCGCAACGACATCGAAGGCCTGGGCAACTTGCTGTCCCAGCGCATCCCGAACTACCGCAACCTGATGAACAGCTACTCGGCCATGGCAGCGCGCCAGGCATAAAGAAAACGGGCGATGATGACCTCATCGCCCGTTATCTTGTCAGCTTCATGGGACAATCAGACACGCTGCCTTCTATGAATTGGCAGGAGTGGAGCATGACCGTTGTCGAGATCGAAGAGCGGCATTGACGAGGTGGCGGTTGTGTAAGCAGTGAGAATGAAAACAAGGCCGCCTTCGCGGCCTTGTGTGTTTTCAGGTGTTCAAGGCTGTCGTGTGCTGACTCGCTGCCCGCCTTGCTCGAACATCGCTTCGAAACGCGGTTTGTTGGCCGCGTAATAAGCGGCCACGGCCTGGTCAGAGGAGGTTTGGCGTGCCTGCATCATCAGCGCTTCCAGGTCCGCCTGGGGGATCGAGTAATGAGCGAAGAAATACGCCACTTCCGGGTACTGCTGGCTAAAACCTTTGCGCGCCATGGCGTGAATCTGCTCGGCGCCACCAAAGATATGCTTGGGATCATCCAGGTAACGCAGTGACCACTTGGAGAACATCCAGTGTGGGCTCCAGGCATTGACCAGGGACCATTTGTCACGCTTGAGGTTGCGGTCCAGCTCATTGAGCATGCCGGTTTCCGAGGAGGCCACCAGCTTGTACCCGTCGAGCTTGTATTCTTCCATGGCCTTGACCGTGAGCTTGTATTGGCCATTGCCGACTTCAGAGGTGAGGATCTTGCCGTCAAGTTTTTCCCGGACCTGCGGTTTGTTCAGATCCTCGACACTCGCCACTTCACTGATGGGCACCGAGGTGGGCACGGCCATGCCGATCCGCCCTTCATACAGCACGCCGAGGTCTTCCAGCCGGTCCTTGTACTTGTCGTAAAACGCCTTGTGGGTACTCGGTAGCCACACCATCGGGATCAGGTCGATATTACCGTTGGCCAGCGCCTGGAATTGAATGCCAATGTCGGCCATCACCAGTTTGACCGGTTGCTTGAGATGTTCCTGCAACGCGGTGCTGGCCAGTTTGACGGTGATTTCGGTGTCGGACCAATTGACCCAGCCAATGCGCACGGGCTCGGGTTCAGCAGCCTGTGCCAGTGCTGCACTTGCTCCAAGCGCAAAGCCGAAAAGGCAGGCACAGGCTTTTTTTCGATACGGCGAACGAGCGTTCATCAGGCGTCTTCCTATTGATGTGGGATAGGCAGGTTGTCTTCATTTGAACGGCCTTACGGTCGTGAACAGTGCAGTCTTCGCTGCTTTAAGCCCGGGCAGCGCAGCCCTCTTCTTCTGCCCCTCGCAATCCCATGCATGTCATCCATCCAGAACACTGACGACGGGGTCTCTGCACCCTTTCGAGCTTGATCTTATCGACGAGTTTTGCGGCGCGCAAGAAAAATGTACACCTGTGTCAACGATGATTGACACAGGTGTACAGTTATCCTAATTTCAACTCGCCAAGCCCGATGAAGCCCCACTACGGAGCGCACCACGATGTCCAGCGATCCCTTGCTGCAACCCTACAAGATCAAGCACCTGACCCTGAAAAACCGGATCATGACCACCGCGCACGAACCGGCCTACCCGGTCGATGGCATGCCGCAGGCGTTGTATCGCGCTTACCATGTCGAACGCGCCAAAGCCGGCGTGGCCCTGACCATGACCGCCGGCTCCGCAGCCGTGTCCCGAGACAGCCCTCCGGTGTTCAACAACGTGCTCGCCTACAAGGACGAAGTGGTCAAATGGATGAAGGACCTGACCGACGAATGCCATGAACACGGCGCGGCCGTGATGATCCAGCTGACACACCTGGGCCGCCGTACCCGCTGGGACAAAGCCGACTGGTTGCCCGTGGTATCGCCCTCGCACCGACGCGAGGCTTCGCACCGGTCCTTCCCGAAGAAGATGGAAGACTGGGACATCGAGCGGATCATCAAGGACTACGTGGATGCCGCCGAGCGCATGAAGGCCGCCGGGCTTGATGGCCTGGAATTACAGGCTTACGGGCACCTGATGGATCAGTTCTGGTCACCGCTGACCAATGACCTCGAAGGCCCTTACGGCGGCTCGCTGGAAAACCGCATGCGCTTTACGTTCGACATCCTCAGGGGCATCCGCCAGCGGGTCGGCGAAGATTTCCTGCTGGGTGTGCGCTATACGGGTGACGAACAACTGCCGGGCGGCTTCAATGCCAGCGAGGGCATGCAGGTCTCACACATGCTCAAGGACAGCGGGCTGGTGGACTTCCTGAACGTCGTGCGCGGCCACATCGACACCGACGCGGGCCTGACCGACGTCATCCCGATCCAGGGCATGCGCAATTCCCCGCACCTGGACTTCGCCGGCGAGATTCGCTCCGCCACGGGTTTTCCGACCTTCCACGCCGCGAAGATTCCCGACGTTGCCACCGCGCGTTACGCCATTGCGTCAGGCAAGGTGGACATGGTGGGCATGACCCGCGCGCACATGACCGACCCGCACATCGTGCGCAAAATCATCGAGAAGCGTGAAGAAGATATCCGTCCGTGCGTGGGTGCGAATTACTGCCTGGACCGGATCTATCAGGGTGGCGCCGCCTATTGCATCCACAACCCGGCGACCGGCCGGGAAACCACGATGCCCCATGACATTCCCAAAGCGGCGGTGAGGCGCAAGGTCCTGGTCATCGGTAGCGGCCCCGCAGGTCTGGAGGCGGCGCGCGTGGCCGGCGAGCGCGGCCACGATGTCACCGTGCTGGAAGCGGCCGACCGCCCTGGCGGCCAAATCCGGCTGACGGCACTGAGCGAGCGCCGACGCGAAATGATCGGCATCATCGATTGGCGAATGAGCCAGTGCGAGCGCCTGGGCGTCAAATTCCACTTCAACACCTGGGCCGAGGCCGACACGGTATTGGCCCATGAACCGGACGTGGTAATCGTTGCCACCGGCGGCCTGCCCCATACCGAGGTGCTGTCGCAGGGCAATGAGCTGGTGGTCTCGACCTGGGACATCATCTCCGGCGATGTAAAGCCTGGCCGCAATGTCCTGATCTTCGATGATGCCGGCGACCACGCCGCCCTGCAGGCGGCCGAAGTCATCGCGCAAAGCGGTGCGACCGTCGAGATCGTCACCCCGGACCGGTCGTTTGCACCCGAAGTCATGGCGATGAACCTGGTGCCCTATATGCGCAGCCTGCAGGACCTGGCCGTCACCTTCACCGTCACCTATCGGGTCGAGTCAGTCGAGAAGCACGATGGCAGGCTCATTGCGACGTTCGGCAGCGATTACGGCAAGGTCCACAAGCAACGCGTGGTCGATCAGGTCGTCGTCAACCACGGCACGATCCCCCTGGATGACCTGTATTTCGACCTTCGTCCCCATTCGAGCAATGAAGGCGCAGTCGAACAGCACGACCTCATCACGGGCAACGCACAGCACATCGTCACCAACCCGCAAGGGCGTTTCCAGTTGTTCAGGATTGGTGACGCGGTGTCCGCTCGAAATACCCACGCGGCGATCTATGACGCGTTGCGACTGGTGAAAGATATTTGACTCGACAGCCTCCTTCCCTGAGCGGCAGGAGGCGCCTCGGGCGCAAAGTGTGGGCACGGACCGATCGACTACATGCCTCGCCGAGCCACTTGCGCGCCTTCCTGCACGGCACGCCCCACCATGGCTTCGATGCCCTGATCAGCCATCGACTGCAGCACGGCCGCCGTCACCCCGCGATAAGCCATCAAGTTTTCAATCATTTGCCGGGGATCGTGGCTGGCGAGTAATTGACCGCCGCCCACCACCACACCTTGTGCGGCTCGTTGTGCGATGGCGGCCGGGATGCCCGCCGCCACCGCCTGATTCATCAACGCCTGATGCAACATCGCCGCCAAGGCAGGCCCGGTGCCGGACAGCGCGCTGAGGTAATCGATACAGTCCTCATCCGGCACTTCATCCGCCGTGCCCACGCATTCGAACAACCGTTGCACCAGCGCTCGGTCCTGCTCGCACAGGCTGGCAGGACAGCACCAAGGCGTGAACGATTGCCTGATTTCCACCGCCGCATTCGGCATCGCACGTACCACCACTTCGGCGCCCGTTGCCGCGCGAATAGCCGTCGCTGGGACCCCGGCCATCAGGGAAATCACGAGCTTGCCCTTGGCGTTTATCCGCAGTTCGCGAAATTGCTCTGGCCGGATCGACAGCACAACGATATCGCTGAGATCCACCAGCAACTGGTTGTCAGCCAGCAGCCGCACCGGTGGTTCGAACGTGTGGGTGCCGGACCGGTTCGAGACCAGCAAACGATCAGGACGGATGAAGCCGGTATCGAGCAGCGCCTGCGCAATCGCGCGGCCCAGCCAGCCGGTGCCACCGATGATGCCCAGGGTTCTATTCTGCATCGGGGGTGGCCTCCTCAAAGCTGTCGACCCGTGACACGAAAACCCCCGGCTCTTTTTCTGCGTAGCCGAATTTCCCATAAAACCGGTCGAGCTCGCGCCGCTTCGGTGCTTTGCCGGTAAATACGGTGACGTACTCAGGGATTCGCCGGAAACGCACGACGATATCCTCAGTGGTTTTCATGGAAATGTAGCCGATCTGGGTGAGATAGATCGTTCTGGCCCGAGCGTCGGCGGCCGCAACCTCATAACCGAACCGTCGGAACATCGCGGCCAGGGCATTGATTCGCGCTTCATCAGCCAGCGCGATTTCGGCGGACACCTCAGCCGATTGCAGCGCCCAGCTGCGCACGGCAAATTCAAACTGCGAGTCAAACAAATCAGGGTTTAACCAGCATTCGAAAACGTTGAGGATCGCTTCGGAAATACTTTCTGAATAACTCTCGCACTGGCCAATCAGGCCGCCGGTGTTCTTGTCCCGCCACCGCGCCAGCAGCGCCGCGAGCAACTGCTCCCGGTCTTCATAAAACCAGTAGAAACTGGTGCGCGACAAATTCAGCCGCTTGGCCAACGGCATCACCCGCACGGCGTCCACACCGGATTCCTTCAGCGCATCGTAAGCCGCGTCCAGCCAGCCATTGACGGAGCCACGCCAACCCGCTTCCTGCGCCTTGATTCGCGTCTTTCCTGCCTGCGGCATTTTGGCTTCCTCTTTGATATCTGATGTCCCGGCAACTGTACGCGGCTGCGTGCAAGGCGTACATAAAATGTACATCAACGTACATTTTTTAGACGGCGGTGGACACTGGAATTATTTTCAAGAGGGGGCATCGGCCAGACTTCACTGCTCACCAGGACTTCACCCTGACAATCGTCGAATCTTGACGTCCGAATTTCACGTAGGAAACCGCCCCCTGTGGCGAGGGAGCTTGCTCCCGCTGGGCGGCGAAGCAGCCCAAAAATCCGACAACATTTTAAACATGCCCACATCCCGTAGCAGCTGGCGAAGCCTGCGTTCGGCTGCACAGCAGCCGCAAATCCGGCACGCACGATCCACCGGACACTAAACAACCTCTGGATTCATGTCAGTTACTCAACCGGATGCTGCTCCCGACATCTACCAAAAATCCGATTTTCCGTCCTACAACCCCGTTTGCAGGCACCAAAATCGCCGCCTATATTCGACCCGTCGCTGACTGTATTAGCGATAGGGTTTCGCAGCCCTCAAGATTGACACCAAAACACCGTCAGGCATGATGCAGCCGGCTCCGGCTGCAAAGTGTTTTATGGCGGTTGTGCGTGGGAGACCCTCGGGTCTGCCGGGTCTTGGTGTAAATCCTCCGGTCTGCGAACCCGCGCACAGCTGCCACCCAATTTGTTTCGCAGCAAACGGTGGTAATTCTTCTTTTTTATTAGGATTTACACCATGACAGCTCAACAACCGCCTCGCCGCTTCACCCCCATGTCCCAACTCGCCACCGACTACCCCGTCCTGCTCATCGACTACGACGCCCCGCTGCGCGAACTCCATAACTGCCTCAGCGAACGCCTCAACGCCGTCCTCAAATACCTCAACCTCATGGCCTGCACCAGCCTCCCCGACTATGCCGAACACGACATCAACACCGTCACCAACATCGCCCGGATCATGGTCCAGGATGTGAGCGATGTGTTTCGAGTGATTGAGCAGCGCGGGTTTGATGTACCCAAGAGTCAGTGATCAAAGTTGAGTCGTAAAAAAACCCGCACTGAGTTGCGGGTTTTTTGTGTTGTTCAGGCCTGTCGAGTTGACGAGTGAATTGTCTTCTCTATCAGCGCCGCGACATCCTTCGCACCAAAACACCGGAATTTAACGCTGCCAGCGCCGGTATCCAGACGGATGATCTTCGTCATGAACCCGCCTTCAATAGTGACCTTTCGGATGAATGCCAGTGGGAGCTCAATATCCAGCGTCCCGTCCTGAACAAGACGGTTCATGGCATTGGCACTCAAACGAACCATTTTTTGCGTCAGCTCCATCTTCCCGCCAACCCAAAGTCCTCCGTATGCTTCCTTGAAGGCCTCCAGCACATCGCCCAACGCGTCCACATTGCCAGCCTCAGCCACGGAATATAAATCGTCCACGTTGTCGTAATTCACCTCGGCATCGGCCACCAGAAAATTCACCAACTTCGACTTCAAAACCTGTCCAGTCAACTTTGTCTCTCCATAATTTGAGTCGCAGCCCTGAAATCCAGATGCCTGTTTGTCGGTAAAAGCGGCGTCCTATTGGGCGGCCAGCACTCATGCTAATATGCCACCATTCTTTCAATGAAGTACACCCGCATGGATGCCACGTCCCGCCCTTCCAGCTTTTTTTCACTGCTGACCGTTGCCCTGATCCTCTCTGGATGCCAAGCAACAAAACCCGCTCAAATCACAACACCTGAGGCCCAGCCGGGTTTTGCGGTTTTCAACAGTGTGCTGTTCGAAACACCCGAGCCGAACTCGATCGTGCGCGAGGGTGATCGGATCACCTATCTAGTGACTTCGTCCCCAAGTCCGGAACTCCATTATCTGGCCCGTTTCGACGCCCACTGCAGCCAGCCCGATGCGCAGATGGCTTACCGCAGCAAAGCGGGAATGTCGCTATTCGCCGCCAACCCGCGAGGGCGTTCGGAAGACTCCCGACAATTGCCTGCTGAACAAAAAAGCCGGTACCTGCAAAGTGCGCAGTTGAAGCAGGTGTGTGCCCAGACAGCACCTCCTCAATGGCGCGTGTTCTCCGCACCCGAGCATCAGGATTGGCAGATGATCGACCGCAGCAGCCTGAAAGTAACAGGTGATGAGGTGACTTTCTGGACGGCCCGCGTACTGCCCGGCGAGATGTTGATGCCCGGCAAAAACGCCTTGTATGAGCAGGTACGCCAGCGGTGGACGGCCAACTGCGCCCTGCAACAACTGACTGCGTTAAGCCATTTCTACCTTGATACTCACAGTCGTGTACTCGCTGGAAGCATGCAGACAGATCTTAAAGCCATCGGCTCGCAAAGCCTCAGCGCCGATGAGCGTCAGCTGGTTCAAGTGGCCTGCGGCAAACCGCAATCGCTAGACCAATACACTCAATTTGAAGGGCGTGAGCAGTCGCCTTTCGAATTACCGGCCCCCGTCGTTGCCGCCCCGGTGTTGAAAGCCATCGAGGCATTGAATATGCCCAAACCGGAGAAAAGCATTCAGCACCTACGCCGGGTGTTCAAGGATAACTCCCAGCCAAGGCAGTATTCAGATGAAGGCGTGCGGCTCAACGGGCGTGACTCGACATACCTTTCAGGCAAGACGGGTAATCAACTGACGGAGCGTTATGAAGACCGACGCGGTCAGTGGGCCAAAGCCACGTTCCGAGGCCTGATTGTCCTGGCTGAAAGTCAATTCAGCAGTCGTGCAGGTGAGATAACGATTGAGGATAAGGCGCTGACGAACCTCAACTTCGAGGGCGATTGGGCGCACATGCCGGTCGGCGCACTCCTGCGATACACGGCGCAAGAAATGCGGCTTCAATACACCAACGGCGGGAAAGGTCCCAGAGCCCTGGTGCCCGTCGACGACAGATACAGCTGTGAGGTGCAGTCGCAGAAACCTGCGAGCACGTATCACCCGAGTTTGACCGGGACTGCCAAGGTACTCAGCTGCATAAAAGATACTTACCAATACAGCACCGACATTTACGTCTACCTCGAGGCGTATGGAATGTTTGTGCCGTTCCAATACGTCACGAAGAACGTGCTGGGCGAATGGACAATTGAGGTGGTGGAATCTTGAGTGGCCCGGCCTTTTTGCATTTTTTGCAGCGCTACCCTTGCTCGTGCGAAATTGCGCTCCACTTGACCGCCCGCTTGCGTTCGACTTGACCAATCATTTGCATTGGTTCTGACCACCGATTGCATCGGATTTGACCAGCACGCTTTGTAACCATGATCGGCAGAGCACGGCCAAAAGTGGACGGTGGACACGGTGATGGCAAATGGATAGCTTCGTTCGAGGGCTGCAGTCCGGTGGCGCCGTCCCGAACCCGCGAAACACGAGTTCGGGGTCTTCCCAATCGCCACGGATAGCGGCGACCTTCAGACAGGCGCAGAGATAAAGCAGAGACCCTCTTGTGGAGAGTGCACCGACAGCAACGAGCTTGGTAAAGCGCCTCGATTGGGCATGGCTACTAACGCCGTGGAACGCGTAGCGTCCGCCCGCTGTAAAAAGCCCCCACAGCAGGTTCAATTATGGGCGCTGAAAAAACTACTCAATCAGTTCGTAGTGGAGATCCTCTGGAACAAATCGATTAGTACCGATAGGTTGCCTGCACAGAAAACCCATTCGCGCTATTGTTGTAATTGGCGCTGTATTGCGGTTGAAGACCGGAGTTGTCCGGTTGCTTTACCGAGACTTTGGAATCCCAGAGATAACCGTAAGCAAAGTCTATCGTCAGATCGGAACTCGGCGAATAAGCGCCACCCAAGGTCACGGCCTGGCGATTCCCAACCGGTATGCGCACGCTGCGATCGGCATTCCTGATGGGCGACGGATCATAGGCGTAGCCTGCGCGCAGCAGCCATTGCTGGTTCAATTGATAGGAGGCGCCAACGGCAGTGCTCCAGGTGTCACGCCAATTCATTTCTTCGATCACCGTTCCCATGCCAGCCGCCTGCCCCACGGGAGAAAGACCGCTGTTGACGGCCTCGACCTTCTTGATCCGGCTCCAACGTTTCCAGGTGGTTCCCAGGTATCCCGTCCAGCGACTATTGAAATGATGCGTGATAGACGTATCCACGGATTCTGGCATCGTGAGGTCTATCTTGTTGCCATACTTTCCGTCCAGCGGGATGACGCTCGGGGAGCCAGAAACTTCAGTATGCCCTTCGAGCTCATAGTCCACCTTCGAGTGATAGTTAATCCCCCAACTGGTTGCCTCAGTAAAGTCAACCAGGATGCCTACGTTGTAGCCAAGTGCCGTGTCATCGCCTTTGATGGTGACCAGTGTGTCCTCGCCGTTGTTCAGGGTGCCGGTGGCCAGGTAATTTTTAAGCTTTGCATTAAAACGGTTTATGGTCGGACCGCCACCAATGGACACGTAATCATTGATCCGATAGGCAATGGTGGGTTGAAGGGTTATTTCCTTGGTCGTGCTATAGGAGCCATGGTAGCGCCCCTGAAAAGAGCTCTCGTAATCATTGATCAGACCACTCGGAGCATAGAGACCCAGTCCAATCGAAAAACGATCATCAAGTGGCGTCGACATATAAGCAAAAGGCACAACTCCCAGCGGTACCGAGTCCCCTTTATTCGTTCCTGAGGCACTGCTCTGCGCATCACTGATGTCATCGCTCACTGAGACGACCGCGGCCCCACCTGAAATCTCACTGCGTTTTAACTTGGTCAAGCCTGCGGGATTTCCAAAGATGGTGCTGGCGTCTAGCGCGGAAGAAGACCTTCCCGCATAGGCAGTTCCCGCACTGCTTGCACTTTGTTCGTTTAGAGCAATGCCATTGGCGCTTGCAACGGTAGAGGCGCTGAGTAGTGCGATGGCACTGCTGAATTCAATCCAGACTGCACACTTACGCTGAGTAGAAACACTCGAGATCAGACGGTTACTCAGTTTCATTTTCCACCTCATGTTTATTGTTTTTGTTGATTGCACCAGGCAAGGCTTCGCCTTTCCGTGCACTTTTCAGTGCCGGTTGGAGTGGATCGATGTTGTGTAAAACACCCTGGCTGAATAGCGCCAGGGCATGCCTGCCGGACTTACAGATTGCGAATCAGGAACTCAATTAAATCCACTCGACTTGAAAGCTATAACGTCCCAAGAGTGGAGCCAGGACTTCCTGGCCCTTTCCGGCCCTGACGCAGGCAACCTGCCCACGACGATTGTCCTGCACGACTTCAACAGCAATATCCGAAAGCCCCAGACGTTCCACTTCCTGCTGGACTACTTTGGCAATTTCCCGCTGCTGCAAAGCGGGCTTGAATATCTTGCCCACGGCGGTCAGTGGCAGTGCTTCGAGGATTTCAATGCGCTTGGGAACGGCTGCCCGCTCGCTGATATTGAGATGAGCGAACGCCTCAAGTTCTTCGGCATTGCACGCCTGCCCGGGGCGTAGTTGAACGTAGGCGACCGGCACCTCGCCCGAGTAGGCATCGGGACTGCCGATAGCAGCGGCCAGAGCGACGGCGGGATGCGTTTGAAGTGCCTCCTCGATTTGCTTGGGATCGATGTTGTGGCCACCGCGGATGATCAACTCTTTCTTGCGCCCGGTCAGCCAGAAATAGCCCTGCGCATCCTGGCGACCCAAGTCGCCCGTATTCAGCCAGCGCTGACCGTCGATATCGATCCAGAGGCCCTGGTTATGACGCTCCTCCAGATAACCCTCAAAGAGGTTTGGACCGCTGATCGTGATGAGGCCGATTTCATCCACGTTGGCGTCGCGCCGGTACTCTCCGGAATCGTTGAGCAAGATCGCGCGCATATTCTGGTAGGCGATCCGTATTCCGATGGAGCCGATATGGCGCTCGCCATGGGGTGGATTGATTGATGAGACGCAGGCCCCCTCAGTGAGGCCGTAACCTTCAAGGATTTTCACCCCGGTACGGCTCTCGAACTCCCGGAAAAGCTCAGCCGGCATGGGGGCGGCGCCACACATGGCAAAGCGAAGACTGGACAGGTCGCGACCCTGCCATTCATTTTGCAGAAGTGCGGAATAGACAGTAGGCACGCCGGAAAAGAGGTTGATACCGAAGTGCTCGACCATCTCCCAGAATCGTGGGATCACCCCCTCGCCACGATACCCCTGGGGCGTCCCGAGGATCACATGGTCGCCTTGAGTCCAAGGCATCAGTCCAGTCACCAGCTGGCCATTGACGTGAAACAGCGGCAGGCCACAAAAGATAACCTGGCCACCACTGCGTGGCTGCAAGTGAGCGGCCACGGCCCATGCATTGAATACTTCAGAGCCATGGGTACGCGCGGCGATCTTGGGGAGTCCGGTGGTGCCGCCAGTACAGATATAAGAGGAGCATTCATCCTGACGAATTTGCCGACCACTCTTCAGGTGTGTATGCGGCTGAGTACTCATCAGCGATCGCCAATCGTGGATCGCGATACCGCTGTGTAAGTCTCGCTCCTTCAGTGCCGCGGCCTTCAGAGCCCCACGCACAGATTCGGAGACATAGGGTTCCATGCTGACCCAGACGACAGACCTGACCGTGGGTAACTGATCCAGCTGCGAAACCAGTTTGGGCCACAGATCGCTGCCTGGCGTCGGCGCGAGTGTCACCATCACGGATGCCTTCGCGGCACTCAGCAAGCCAGCCATCTGCTTGGCCTCAAGCAGAGGATTGATCGCCATGACGATCCCCGCCGCCTCCCCGCCCCATATAGTGAAGTGGGTTTCCGGCAGGTTTGGCAGGATGAAGGCAATCACCTCGCCCGGTTTTATGCCCAGGTCATCGAAGGCATTCGCCGCGCGGGTAATATCCCCAAAGAGCTGGGAGTAGTCCCACTCGCAGGTGCGTTTGAAATCGGCGGCATCGGCGAAGAAACTCAGCGCCGGTGCCTGGGGGTAGCACTCGGCCGCCACACGCAGCGCTTCATAAGTGCTGGAAGCCAGGCCACGCTCCGACAAGGGGACTCGTTCGAGACGTTCGATATCGTTCAGGGTCTGCACAACCATCAGGCTTCCCCCACGACTCGATTGCGTTGCACGCCGAGGTCGATCACGCCATCGGCGCTGCGAATTCGCGCCTCGACCACATCACCTGCCTTGAGGTACTGCGTCCGCCCCTCTTGCGCCTTGAGGAATAGCTTCCACTTGGTGGCTTCTGGCAAAAGGGCTGCAATGCGCATTTTGCCAGGCGAAGGAATCGTTAGAGCACAGCCCGCAGGAGTACCGGTGGCGATCAGGTCTCCAACGTCGAGATCTTGCAAGGCGGAGAGTTCGGTCAGGGTTTCAGCGGGACCGTAAACCAGGTTGGCCGTGCTGTCGTTCTGTCGCACCTGGTCGTTGACCGTCAGCTTCAGCTGCAGTGCCTTGAGGTAATGCATGTCCTTGGCATCCAGAAGGCAGAGATACGGGCCGACCGGGCCGAAAGTGCGGTAGCTCTTGCCCTTGTAGAACTGCATCTGGGGAATCTGAATGTCGCGCGCCGAGTAGTCATTGACGATGACGACGCCGGCGATGAACTCATGCAGATTGGCGTCGGTGACAGCAACAGCGCCAGTGATCGAGCGCTTCATCACAAGGCCCAGTTCGATCTCGTAGTCAAGGAAGCGCACGTGGCGCGGCTTGATCAAGTCGCTGTCAGCCGCCACCAGGCAACTCGTCGCCTTGGTGAAGATCATGTTGAATTTCTTCGCATCCGGGTCCATGCCCGACTCGATCATGTGCTGACGGTAATTGGCACCCTGGCAGACAAACTGCTGGTTGCGGGTCACCGGCGACAGCAGTTTTACTTCGCCCTCCGCAAGCTCTGTACCTTTCAGTTGAGCGAGGTCATCGATACTGTTCTGGCGAAGGAAGTCACCGGTGGTTTCAAACACACCGGGGATGACCGTGATACGGCCCTGGCGAAGCACGCCCCAGTGGATACCGTTCTCAAATTCAAAGCGGACTACGTGTACAGCAGACATTGAAGGTACTCCTGGAGCGGCGTTTGTCCCGCGTTCGGTGGCGTGGGAACTGTGGTGTTGTTTTGAAGATGGGCTGGCAACGGTGTAGACCCACGCACTGCCAGCAATCAAAGCGCCGGCTTTAAGCACGTCCCGCCGGCCAAACCGGGTTGAGTTGTCCGACATGGCGGCAGCTCTACCCGAACATCCGCATGAGTGTTATCAACTTGCGAATGGTCAGGTCCGGGCTGCGCCGCAGGTTGCGGATCAGCAGAAGCAGATTGGCCAGGCTCATCTTGGGTTTGGTAAAACTCTTGGGCATGCGCTGACCCCACTGGGCCATTGCCTCGGGGCTTACCGGATGAATGCCCGTCGGCCGAGCGGCCGTGAAAATATCCCCGTCGCAGTAATGCTCGTGCTTATCGTCCCATGGGTCTTGCCAGTAATCGAAGATCTGACTGCCCAGAATGTGTCGGCCGATTCCCCATGAGTGTTCCCAACCGCGCTCGCGCAGGACGCGCTGCCCCATTCCCACCGCGTCTGCATCGACGACTTCATAGGCGCTATGGCTATAGGTCGCCATGAACCCTTGCGCAATCGCGAGCGTATGGTGATCCGCGGGAATGTCACCAAGATCAAGGCGCATGAAAGTGACGATAGGCGTGCCGTCGGGGAGTACCTGCACATCGCTGGGAATAAACCCGAAATGCTGCGTATACCAGGCACAGGTCGCTTGATAGTCGGCCACTTCAATGACGATGTGACCGAGCTTGAGTACTTCAGGGGGAGCAATCGGCGGGCGCTGCGTGGCGTTGATTCGCGATTGCTGGTGCGCCAGATTCCAGTGCAGAGGGGCCCTATGTACCAGTGCCGTGCCTGGCGTTTGGTCGCAGACGGCTTCCACAATAAAACCGGAAGGATCCGTCAATTTGACGCAATACCCATTACCCGGATGTTCCGATTTCTCGACCGATGACGCGCCCGGGATTCGAGCGAGCTTTTCCAGATCTTCCAGGAACTGCACTGCCAGTCCGAAGCCGATAAAACGTGCATGCTCGGCCTGTTGGACACGGTAGCAATATGAAGTAGCTTCGGTGCCCCGCAGATAGAGCGTATCGGCCTCCTGACGACTGACCGTCAGGCCGAAGTCAGTCAGGAAACGCGCCGCCTCATTCAAGTCCGGCCGTTGGAAAATCAGGTGAGTCAGAGCCTGGGCCTTCACCGTCGGCTGCGGATGCTGCGCGGGGTGTGGTGTCGCCAACCGGTGCAATTCGTTTTTGTTGTTCATTGTTGTTTTCCGGGTTTTTAGGGCAAAGCGGTCCCGAACCCCTGAAAACTCAGGGGTTTATTCAGTCAAATCAGTTACGAGCTCAGTCGAGAGATGGAAGCGCCGGCAACTCTTGGGTCGACAACGCACGCGCCTCTTCTGGCGGCACACCCAATGCCCGCAATACCAGCTCGGCGGTATCAGACCCCGACTCGCGCCACGTCCGGTGACCTTCCAGTACCAGGAAAATCGAACCAAGCACGCTGCTCGATATCAACGTCAGTACCGAGAGCAATTGCTCCTGCGCAAACGTGTAGCGCCCAGTGGCAAGCCCGCTCAGAAGATCCTTGGTCGCCTGGCTGCTGAACATTTCGCGCAACGCAGAATTGCTCATGGCGAATTTATGGATGAACGCGCCCCACTGGGAGTCTTCGTGGGCTCGGCGAATGAAGAATCGAATGCCATTGGCCAGGCGCTGAGCTGGATCCGAGAGGGAATTGAAGCTCTTGTTGACGCGCTCATGCATCTCCCTCGCGAGATGGCTGGCGACCGCCTCGAACAGGTTTTCCATGCTGTCGATGTTGCTATAGACCGTTCCGCGCGCCACGCCTGCCTCTTGGGCGAGGTCAAGAATGTTCACTTGAGAGGTGCCTCTTTCAGCGAACAGGCGAAAGGCGGCTTGATGAATGCGGCGCTGTGTTGGATTCAGGGATTCCACGGTTCTCTCTCCAGGATTACCTTATGGACCGATTGAACACTCGTGTTCATTTCACGTCAACCATATTTTTTAGCATGTCGGTTTTTCTGTCTGAAACCGAAGCAAAACCAAATAATCCCAGTACTAGAATCGAGGAATCCGGATCAACAAAAGCCCTTCGCATCGACACAGTTGAACACGCATGTTCAATTATGTTGGCGACTTTTTATAAGCTGAAGGACAGAACATGACCGGCTCAAATCTCTTCAAACCGCTTCGATTGCCCAACGGCACGGTGATTCCAAACCGGATCGCCAAGGCTGCCATGGAGGAGAACCTTGCCAATGAGGATCACGCTCCAGGGGAAGCGCTGGTCAAGCTCTATCGGAGCTGGGCGGAGGGTGGTGCCGGTCTGATCATCACTGGCAACGTCATGGTTGACCGCCACGCCTTGACCGGACCCGCTGGCGTCGTGCTTGAGGACGATCGGAACCTGGGCAAATTCAAGCTATGGGCCGATGCTTGCCGCAGTCGCGGGGCTCAGGCCTGGATGCAAATCAATCATCCCGGACGGCAGCTATTGGCTTCAATGGGCCAACCGGCAAGGGGTCCCTCCGCAGTTGCGGTCGATATCCCCGGACTTTCAAAAGCGTTTGTGCTGCCCAGGGCTTTGGAGGAGCAGGAGATCGAAGAGCTGATTGAGCGCTATGCCCAAGCGGCGGTGTTGGCGGAGCGCGCCGGATTCACCGGCGTGGAGATTCATGCCGCGCATGGCTACCTGTTCAGCCAATTCCTTTCCCCCCTGACCAATCGGCGTGATGACCGCTGGGGCGGTAGCCTCGAAAATCGTGCGCAAATTCTATTGAAAACCATCGACGCAATTCGCCAGCGAGTGGCACCGATCTTTTGCGTCGCTGTGAAGCTCAACTCCGCGGACTTTCAGCGCGGCGGTTTCGATGCAGCGGATGCGGCTCGCGTGGTGGAAATGCTTAACACCAAGGCGGTCGATCTGGTCGAGTTGTCGGGTGGCAGCTACGAAAGCCCAGCTATGCAGGGGCAAACCCGCGATGGCAGCAGCCTCGCTCGAGAAGCCTACTTTCTCGAGTTCGCAGAAAAAATAGGAGAAATTGCGCGCATGCCGCTGATGGTCACCGGCGGCGTGCGCAGAAAGGAGGTTGCGGAGAGAGTGGTGAGCGGCTCGGTGTCGATGGTCGGACTTGCTACTGCGCTGGCAATCGAACCAGCCCTGCCGAGGCAATGGATGGCAGGTCGAGACGTCAGAGTGGAGCCCATCGTCGTCAGCTGGAAGAACAAGACGCTGGCATCGCTGGCAGTGGCATCGGTGATCAAGAAGCAGCTCGGCTTGCTGAGTCAAGGTAAACGGACAAACCCAGGGACTTCGCCACTCATGGCATTGATCGGCAATCAACTGAAGGCTCGTCGCCAGGCGAAGAGCTATCGGCAATGGATTGATCAAGCCAGGTAGAGGATCAGGCCGGTAGCGGCTTGCCGGCGATTTTCCTGGCTCTGGCAGGTGTGACGCCCAGAGCCTGGAGAATCATTTCGGCAACCCGCAAATCGTGCTCTGCCACTGCACGTCCCTCGACAACCGAGCGCATTGCTCCGGTTGTGCACGACAGGACAATGTCCAGGGCGATCCCTTCGTCCTCGTAAACAAAAGTCCCCGCACGCAGTCCCTCACGCAAGTCACCCAGCACATGGTCAGCCAGACGCGAGCGCATTGCCTGGTCGAAATGGATGATGCGCAGCAGCGCATTCGCCCATTGGTGGTCGGCTGCGGCCCGGCACACAAACATGCGCACACCGATCGAAAGACGCTGTGCGCCGCAGTGCACATCCCTGCTCATGGCGGAAATGGCATCGGAGAACTCTGCGGCCATGGCGATGCCCACCGCCTCCAGTACTTCGTCGCGAGTTCGAAAATAGTTGTAGATGGTGCCGTTGGATACCGCGGCTTCCGCAGCGACCTCGAGCAGTGCGATCTCCCCCACTTCCTTGCGTGCGATAAGGCGCAATGCCGCGTCCACCAGGCCGCGACGGGTGCGCTCACGCTTCTTGTGACCTCTCGTGAGAGGTTCTGGCGCATCAGCTTCTAAAGGAAGTGTGGGGGAATGCATGATCAAGCTCGTAATCTAATGGGCTCGTTGATGGTAACGGAAACGCTGTCAGGCGTGGCGTCTTCGCTGGCGAGCAGCCCCCTGCAGTCTCGAAGGAGATTGCCTGCTTCTGCGCCAGGAGCGTGGTGCATGATGATACGGTCGGGGCGAACCGCGACGAGCGTTCCCTTGGCAGCCAGCGGCAGGATCTCATGGTTCATGTCTTCGATGAAGTCACAACTGCCGCCGGAGCGTTGACCGCGTGCTCTGATCTCTAAAAAGTGGCCGCCCATTTTTTCCCAGGAAACGATCTGATCAGGGGTCAGCAATGACAACGGGTCCACACCGAATCCAACCAGAGTCAGGCTATCTCCCAGTGCATCGTCGCTCAGTTTGATCTGCTTTTGCAGGTTGCGAGTCCAGGCCTGGGGAAACAGGCTGCCGCGTACCAGTTTGTCGCCACGGCGATGCTGCACGAACAGGCCGTGTTTGAAGGTGTTCTTCGGCTTGATGTCCAACTGTTCGAAGTACCTCCTGGTAGTGGGCGTCAACGCCAGCGTGCGCATCAGGCCGTGGACAAAGAAAGCGGCGATCTTGTTCTTGGGCATCACCAGGCGGCCCATGAGTTTCGCCAGATTGATCATCGCCCGGGCATGGGGGCGGCGCTCTACGTCATAGGTTTCGAGTATTGCAGGCGCGGCATGGCCGCGAAGGACCCAAGCCAGTTTCCAGGCAAGGTTGGCGCCATCTCGAAGTCCTGCAACGAGGCCTTGCCCGACAAAAGGAGGCGTGATGTGCGCTGCGTCACCGGCGAGAAAGACGCGCCCCTTGCTGAATCTGTTGCAGCACCGCGCGTGGAATCGATACACCGCCTTGCGCTCGATTTCCAGCTCCTGCGGGTTGATCCATGGCGCGATCAGCCGGGCGATGCTTTCCGGGCTCTCAAGCTCTTCCCGGGACTCGCCGGATTGCAGCATGAACTCCCAACGTTCCCTGCCGCCGGGTGCGGGCATGTGCGGTGTCGGGCGCCGCGGATCACAGAGAAACTCGATGTGATCAATCGCTGACTTATGCCGGTTCTTGACATCGACAATCAGCCAATCTTCCACATAGGTCTGCCCTTCGAATTCCTGGCCAATCAGCGCTCTGACCCTGGAGCTGGCGCCATCCGCTCCGATCAGGTACTGGGCACGAATGGAATGCGACTGCCCATTTTCATCCCGTACGGAAGCGAAGACGCAATCTGACACTTCGACCAGGCTCTCAAGCTCGAAGCCACCAAGGCTGGTCACGGTTTTTAGCCGGGAAACCTGGCCGCGCATCGCACGTTCGAGGTCGGGTTGATAGAACGTCACGAGTTTCGGATGGCCGTCGACGCACCCCTCGGTATTGGCTCGACCAAACTGCCCGAGTACCGGGGAGTGCATCCTCACTTCAGGGATAACGATCTTCTCGAAAGCGTCTTCCGACAAACCGGCCAGTTGCAGGATGCGCAGCGCCTCGTTGTCCAGAGCAATGGCACGCGGCATCAGTACGACGTCATGGACCTTGTCCAGTACCAGGGTCGTGACCCCATAGCGGCCGAGCAGCGCAGCGATGGTCGCACCTACCGGACCATAACCGATAACCAGCACGTCGACGGCGGCGGGAGGCAATTCGCAAACTTTCTTGTTGTTGTTCATCTCGGGCCCTTGTTGTGATTGAAGTCGTGAGACGCGAGGTCTCATCGTCAGGCAAGGTCAAGGTATTCAATATTGAGAGATATTTCAATATTGATGTTTTTGTCATTAATCTTTGAGATCATGCTCAAGCCGCGCTGGGCCAATGGGCGAGCCGAATTGCGCGACGTGAACGGAGTTTGCGCGTGTGCCAGTTTCCGACCGGCGACGCTTGGCTTCAGCGCTGATCAGCGTTGTCATTGGAGGCATAGCTGAAGACGGCCTCGTGAAGATCGCGGCGCACACTCTGTCTAGTCTTTAGGAATCAACCGTGGCACGTCCGCAGCCCCATCCCAACCCAGTCTTGCTCTGCTTCGTCGAGTTCGAGCTCGATGAGTCCAACGCCTGTTTGTCGCGCAATGGGCAAGCGGTGGCATTGGCGCCGACGCCCTTCACGTTGTTATGCGCGCTGGCACGCCAGCCAGGATCGCTGGTGACCAAGGACGCCTTGCTTGATGCCGTGTGGGGGCATCGGTTCGTCAGCGATTCGGTCCTGAAGACGGCCATTAGCGATCTGCGCAAGGTACTGGGCGACGATCCCAGGCATCCTCGTTTCATCGAGACGGTGTCACGGCGCGGCTATCGCTTCATCGCCCCGCCCTCCTCCACACGTTCGATAGCGCCTGCACCCGCGACGGCTACAGCGGCCTTCACACCTCTGTCATCGTCATTCATCGGTCGCACCGACGAGGTCTCCAGGCTGCAACGGGCCTGGGAGCAGGCGAATGGCGGCCTGCGCGCGGTGGTCTGGCTCGCCGGCGAGCCGGGAATTGGCAAGACGACGTTGATCGAACATTTCCTTGCAGGCGTTGGCGATATCGCCTGCGCACGCGGCCATTGCGTGGAGCACTACGGTGTCGGCGAGCCATATCTGCCGGTGTTGGAGGCGTTAGCCGATTTGTGCCGCAGCGACCCAACCTTGCCGGCGCTGATGCGCGCCGTGGCACCGACCTGGCTGCTGCAACTCCCTTGGCTGAATACCCCGCAGGAGAAAGACGCGTTGCGGCGCGAGCTTGCCGGCGTCGGCCCGGATCGCATGCTGAGGGAAATGGGCGAATTGCTGGACCGCTACACAGAGCAGCGCCCGCTGATGCTGGTGACCGAAGACCTGCACTGGAGCGATCGGGCGACGGTCCAGCTCATCAACTATGTAGCACGGCGACGTGGCCGCACGCGGCTGATGTGGCTGTCGAGCTTCCGCCTCGCCGAGGTGGTTGCGCTCGATCATCCCCTCAGCTCGTTGCGCCACGAACTGCGCCTGCAACGTCTATGCGAAGAAGTGGTGCTCGACCCGTTTTCGGAAACCGAGGTCGCTGAGTATGTGGCGCTGCGCTCGACTTCGCTGGCACGCGATGAAGCCTTCGTGCGCGCCCTGCACGAACGGACCGACGGTGTGCCGTTGTTCGTTTCGTCGATCACCAGTGAAGTGATGGACCCAAAGGACGACAAAACCACCATCGAGGCTCGGCTTGCGGATCTGGCGGTGCCCGAAAACCTCGCGACCATCATCGATCACTACATCGCCAGGCTGGGTCCGGAGCAACGCACCCTTCTTTCGGCTGCAGCGGTGTGCGGGGTTGAATTCCGCATCGAGACGGTTTCGCTGGCCCTCGAGCGCGAGCTCGCTTCGGTGGCACACGCCTGTGAAGAGCTGATAAGCGAACAGGTATGGCTCATACAATCACGGTCCACTGAAGTTGAAGAGACGCTAGAGCCACCCCACTCTTTCCGACACGGGCTCTTCCGCCAGGTGCTGTACGACCGCACGCCGCGCTCATTGCGCACCCAACTCCATCGCCAGGTCGGCGCTGCCCTCGAACGCGAACGCACGACCGGCGTGCCGGTTGCTGCCTCGGAGCTGGCAATGCACTTCGACCGCGCCCGGCAGCCGATGATTGCGCTGCGTTACTACGCCGAGGCCGCGGAAGCCGCGCTGCTGCACTTCAGCCCGGACTTGTGCATTGGTCTCACTGAGCGTGCCTTGGTCCTGTTGATGCAGGCTCCCGAAGGGACGGAGCGCAATGCGCTCGAAATGACCCTGGCTACGCTGCAAGGGGTTTCGGCTTTCCACATGTTCGGTGTCGGCAGCGAAGCCAAGAGCAGCTTCGAACGTGCCTACAGGCTGCTGGCGGATGTCCCCGAGCACCCCATGCGTGGTCGCCTGCTGCACGGATTCGGTTATCTGCTGGGTCTGCGCGGCGACTATGCGTTGGCGCTCGAAGTGGCGGAGCGTGCCGAAGCCCTCTCCCGCGACGCAAATGATCAAGAGCTCATGCTGGCGGCGTGCATCGTCCAGGGCGAGGTGCATCACCTCCAGGGACGCACGAAAACGACTCGCCGCTGGCTGGAACGCGCCCTCGCAATCGCCGAGCCACTAGACATCGGGACGAACGAGGTTTTTGCGGCTGATCCTCAGGTCATGCTGCACGGCATGCTGGCTATAGAACTCGTGCGGTCAGGTCTGGTTGAGCAAGCCCGAGCCCACATGCAGCAGGCGCGGGCACGCGCGCAGGCGTTGCGTCAACCCATGACCTGGCTGGTCGCCGCCTGGCAGGAGGTGCTGATCGAGGTGCGGATGGGAAATCACGTACGTGTAGCCGCGCTGGCCGATGACATGCAGGCGCTGGTCGATAAATATTCGCTCGCACTCGGGCGTACGGCTTGCCGCTGGTGGCGCGGCTGGGCCGACGCGCGCAACGGTGCACCGCTTGATGGCTACCGTCGCATCCGCGAGGCCTATGAAGAACACACCGGGCTTGGAATGCGTTCCGGTGCCAGCGAGGTGCTCGGCTACGCCACCGAGGCGCTGCTGCTCGCAGGTGATTGCGACGCAGCGCAAGTTGAATTGCAGGAAGCATTTCGGGTGGGCGAGGAACTGGGCGAGCGCGTCTACCTGCCGCAGCTGTTGCTGCTGGAAGCAGCGATCTCGCGAGCACAGGGTCGGCCCGACGCCGGCATCGCTGCGGTGCGGCGCGCAGTTGAAGAAGCTCGCGCCCAGGAAGCACCGTGGCTGGAGCTGGAAGCGCTGGTCGAACTGTGCGAGCTCCCTGTCGCTACGGCCGACGATCAACAGGAATTGGCAACGCTGGTTGACCAGTCGCCGGAAACTGACGGAACCGAGCTGGCGAAACGTGCGCGCTCGCTGATTCACACTGCCAAGCCGGCGTGAAGCGACGCCATTTCTCTGCGGTAAGGGTTACTGTCCCGACCGAAGTCTGACCTTTCGCTTACGACTCGCCCCAGGGGGCCGCTTACGCTGTCGTCGAACTTTCTTGCCCCCCTGGTCTGCGATGATCCTGAACCCTGAATCCAAATACCCGAGCCGCCGCTCTTACGTCGTGAAGCTGCGTAGCGACGCCGCGCCGGGGGCCCTGGTGGGCCGCCTCGAAAACCTGGTCACCGGACGACAACGCGAGTTTTCCTCCGCCGAAGAACTGCTGGAGTCGATTGCCTCGGACCTCGCGCTGGCAGCCGGCGAGCACATGGCCGATGCCGGCAACGAGTGACGCCTCCACCACGAACGAGCGCTCGATATGGCGACCGAACGGCGACCCTTCGCTGACGACTTTGCGCACACCGAGCCCTACGCTGATGCCACCTCGAATTTTCACGAGTCCAATCCGATGTCGCGACTTCCTACTTTCCATCTGTTGACCCGCAACGGGCAGACGCCCCTGCAATATGCCGAACGCGTGGTCAGCGTCGTCATGGGGGCAGCGCTCGCCGCATCTGTTGCCCTGGTCTTGAACGGTTGCTCCACGGAGGTGCTCACGCCGTCGGTAGAACTGCCGAGCAACTTTTCCACGAGCACGGCCTCCGAAATGGAACCTGAGGCGGCATGGTGGGAGGTCTACCACGACCCCGTGCTGACGGATCTGGTGCGCCGGGCAGCGCGCGAGAATCGCGACGTCAAGATTGCCGCCGAGCGCCTGCGCGCCGCGCGTGCCGGCGAAACGGTCAGCCGTTCATGGCTGTTCCCGAGTGTCGGCGCATCCGCCTCCGGCAGTGATCGCAGCAGCGGCTACAGCTCGGCCACGAAACAGGGTTATCCGGATACCAAGACCACCAGTGCGGGCCTGGACGTCTCGTGGGAGCTCGACTTGAGCGGCCGCCTGCGCGCCGGCGCAGCGGCGGCCGACGCCGATGCGCTGGCCGCGGAGCACAGCATGCGCGGCGTACGCCTGCTGGTGATGAGCGACGTCGTCAGCAACTACTTCACACTGGTCGGCGCGCAACGCCAGGTCGCGACGCTGCGCGCCATCTCAGCGATGCAGGACGAGACACTGCGTCTGGTTTCCGCTCGCCAGCAGGTGGGGCTGGCATCCGCCTTCGACGTCGAACGTGCGCAGACCGACGCCTTGTCGGCGCGGGCGCAGATTCCGCCGCTGGAAACACAGGTGGCTGTGTCGCGCCATCGTATTGCGGTGCTGATTGCCGACCAGTCCTTCAATACCGCGAACATCCAGTCTTCGATCAGCGATGTGGCAGTGGTGCCCGAGGCCAAGCCAGGCCAGCCCGCAGAGCTGCTGCAACGTCGACCTGACGTGCTGGCGTTGATGGCGCAGCTCGATGCAGCCAATGCGCGCCGCAAGCAGGCCGCGGCCGAGTGGTTTCCGCGGCTGTTCCTCGACGCCTCCTTCGGCCGCCAGGGCTTGAGCCTGAACGGCGCCGATCTCGGCGTTGCACGCTTCACTAACGTGGCGGGTTTGCTGGCGATGCCGCTCTTTAACGCTGGGCGCACGCAAGCAATCAACGATGCGGCCGAAAGTGCTCAAAAAGAGGCGCTGCTGCGCGCCGAAGACGGCATCGTGCGGGCGCTCGAAGATGTAGAGAACGCCCTCGTCACGCTGGCGCAAGAGCGGCGCCGCGCCGGGTCGCTGCAATTGGCCGCCGCGTCCGCCGAGGCTGCACAGAACCGCGCCCAGTCGCTCTATAACCGCGGGCAGATCGACCTGTTGCCACTGCTGGATTCGCAGCGCGCGCGCCTGGCGGCACGCTTGAATTCCAACGAAAGCAACACCCGCCTGCTGATCGATAGCGTGCAGCTCTATAAGGCACTGGGCGGGGGCTGGCAGGTGTTCGAACAACCCGCTACTCCCACAGCAGCCACCGCAGCCGACCGGCCACCACTTTCCTGAGAATTTCGTTTTACAAAGAGGAACCGCCTTGAAAACCTCCCTTACTGCGGCCGGCGCTCTGGCCGTAGCCGTCATGCTTTGCGCGTGCAGCCCGGACCAGCCAGCGGTACAGGCACCCCGACCGGTGCGCACAGCTGAAATCAGCTACTACAACGCTCGCGACATCAATCGCTACGTGGGTACCGTGCAGTCGCGGCACGAAGTAGACCAAGCCTTCCGCGTGGGCGGCAAGATCGCCCAGCGCAAGGTCGATGTCGGCCAGTTTGTGCGCAAAGGCGACATACTGGCGGTACTGGATGACAGCGACTACCGCCTCGCCGAAGAAGCGTCGCGACAGCAGTGGACAGTTGCCGTCGAGCAGACACGCCAGGCCGACTCGGACCGCCAGCGTCTGACCGCACTGAAGGCTGACGGCTCGGTCAGTGCGGCCGACGCCGAGCGCGCGCAGACCAATGCGCAAACCGCGCATGCAACTGCCGAGGCCGAGGCACGCAAGCTCGAACTCGCGCGCAACCGGCTCAAGTACACCGCATTGCGCGCCTCGCGCAGCGGGGTCGTCACGGCTGTGCGCTTTGAGGCCGGGCAGGTTGTGCCGGAGGGTCAAGCGGTTGTCTCGATCGCGAATCCGGATGAGTCCGAGATCGTCATCGATGTGCCCGAGAATCAACTGGCCGTCTTCAAGGACGCGCGTTTCAAGGCGTCGCTGGCCAGTGCGCCGGGCGAGGTCTTCGATGTCACGCTGCGTGAGCTATCGCCGCAAGCCGCAGCGCAGACGCGTACCTATCGCGCGCGGCTCAAGCCGTTGCAAGCGCTGCCGCTGGGCGCCACCGCCACGGTGACGGCCGAGCGAGTCATGACAAGTGTCTCTGTGGCGGCAGTGCCAGCCACGGCATTGACGCAGAACGGCGGTCAGCCGGCGCTGTGGGTGGTCACGCCTACGGGCAAGGATCCGGCAGGCATAGTTGATCTGGAGCGTGTGGCCGTTTGGGGTTACCGCAACGACGAGGTGCTCGTCTCTGGGCCGCAGGCCGGCGCATTGGTCGTCACCGCCGGCGTCCAGAAGATGACGTCCGGATTGAAGGTCGCGCTCCCCGGTGCGGCGATCGTTGACGCCAATACCACGCAGCAGGCAGCCCGATGAACAACTTCAACCTCACCGACTGGGCGCTGCGCCACCGCGCTATCGTTCTGTTCATGCTCCTCATTGTCGCGGTGGCTGGCGCCTTCAGCTTCACCCGACTCGGCCAGCTCGAGGATCCGAACTTTTCCGTGCCGTCCATGACCGCCATGGTCATCTGGCCGGGCGCCACTGCCCAGCAGTTGCAGGACCAGGTCCTAAACCGCATGGAGAAGAAATTCGAGCAGATCGACAACTTCGAGAAGGTGGTCACCTACGCGCGGCAAGGCTACGCAGGCATGACGCTCACCGTACGCGGCGGCACTTCCAAGGCTGACCAGCGCGAAGCCTGGTACCAGGCGCGCAAGAAACTCAACGACCTGAGCCTCGAGATGCCTGACGGCGTGATCGGCCCGATCCTGAACGACGAGTACGGCGACGTGTATGGCCTGATGTACGCCATCAAGGGCGACGGCGTCGGTCAGGCCGACCTGTCGCACGCGGCCGAGGACATCAAGCGCCAGATGCTGAAAGTGCCGATGGTCAAGAAGATCGATCTCATCGGCAAGCAGGCCGAGCGTGTCTACGTCGAGTTCTCGCACGAGCGCCTGGCCGCGCTGGGCATTACACCGCTGACCATTGCCGAAAGCCTCAAGAGCCAGAACGCCATGGTGCCGGCGGGCCAGATCGACACCCGCGGCGACCGCGTCATGGTGCGCGTGAGCGGCCAGTTCGCCAGCGAAGAGGCGATCCGCAACGTGCCCATCTCTGCGAGCGGCCGGCAGATCAAGCTCGGCGACATTGCGACCGTTACACGTGGATTCGAAGATCCGCCCACCTACACGGTCCGCCACAACGGCCAGCCCGTGCTGATGCTCGGCATCACGATGACCAGCGACGGCAACATCGTGGACCTTGGCAAGGCGATGGACGCGGCGGTCGCCAAGATCCAGTCCGAGCTGCCGCACGGCGTGGAACTGGAACTCGTGGCCGACCAACCCACCACAGTGAGGGATGCAATCCTGGACTTCGGCCGCGCGCTGGCCGAGGCGTTGATCATCGTGATCGCGGTGAGCCTGGCCAGCCTGGGCTGGCGCGCCGGCCTCGTGGTCGCGGCCACGGTGCCGCTGGTGCTGGGCGGCGTGGCACTGGTGATGCTGGCGATGGGCTGGAACCTCGAGCGTATTTCGCTCGGCTCACTGATTATCGCGTTGGGACTGTTGGTGGATGACGCCATCATCGCCATCGAGATGATGGTGGCGAAGATGGAAACCGGTATGGACCGCGTGAAGGCGGCCGCCTTCTCCTATCAGTCCACCGCGATGCCGCGCCTGACCGGCGCACTCATCACGGTCGTAGGCTTCCTGCCGATCGGCCTCTCGAAGTCCACCACCGGCGAATACGCGGGTGGCATTTTCTGGATCGTTGGCGCCGCGGTGCTGTTCTCGTGGATCTGTTCCGGCATCTTCACACCGTACCTGGCGGTCAAGATGCTGCCCAACGACTTGGGCACGCACCAGCACGCCGATCCGCACGACACCAAGTTCTACCGCAGCTTGCGCCGCTTGATCGATACCGCCATCGAGCGTCGCTGGGTAGTCATCGGTGCGACGGTTGCCGCTCTGGTGCTTGCTCTGGCCTGTATCAAGCTGGTGCCGCAGCAATTCTTCCCCAACAGTTCGCGTCCGGAGCTGGTCATAGACCTGCGCGTCAAGGAAGGCTCCTCGTTCGCGGCGACGACCGAGCAGGTCAAGCACATGGAGGAGATCCTGGCGAAGGACGAGGACGTGCGTTTCTATACCGCCTATACCGGCGCCGGCGCACCGCGCTTCTATCTCTCGCTCAACCCCGAACTGCCCAATCCGGGATTTGCCCAGTTCGTTGTGATGACCAAAGACCTGGACGCACGCGAGCGGGTACGTGCGCGACTGGTGGCCTCCGCTGACCAACAATTCCCCCAGGCGTGGGTGCGCGTGACCCGGCTCGAATTGGGCCCACCTGTCGGCTACCCGGTGCAGTTCCGCGTCGTCGGGCCTGATACCCAGAAGGTGCGGCAGATCGCTCGCGAGGTGGAGAACGTGATTGCGTCCAACCCGAAGGTGCGCGACCTCCAGCTCGACTGGAACGACCCGGTGCGCACGCTGAAGGTCGAGCTTGATCAAGACAAGGCAAACGCACTCGGTCTCACGCCGGCGGACGTGTCGCTGGCGACCCAGACTGTGATGAACGGCGCAACCTTGTCGCAGCTGCGTGAGCACGAGGAGCTGATCGACATCGTCGCTCGCGCCGTGCCCGCCGAGCGCCTGAGCCTCGACACGCTGAAAGACATCAACCTCTACACGCGCCAGGGAACGGTGGTGCCACTGTCGCAAGTCGCACAAGTACGCTCTGAGCTGGAAGAGCCAGTGCTTTGGCGCCGGAACCGCGATATGGCAATCACGGTGCGTGCCGACGTGAAGGATGGCGAGCAAGGTGTATCGGTGACTCAGGAGATCCAGCCGTTGCTCAAGGACATCGAAGCGAAGCTGCCCTCGGGCTACCGCATCGACACGGGCGGAGCCGTTGAGGAAAGTGACAAGGCCAACAAAGCGCTGCTCGCGGTGGCCCCGCTGATGCTGATCACCATCCTGCTGTTGCTCATGCTGCAACTGCAGAATTTCTCTCGCATGTGGATGGTCGTGCTGACCGCACCGCTGGGGCTGATCGGTGTGGTGCCGACGCTGCTGGTGTTCCAGTCGCCGCTGGGCTTCGTTGCAATCCTGGGTATCATCGCACTGGGTGGCATGATCATGCGCAACGCAGTGATCCTGATCGATCAAGTGCAGATCGAAATCACTGAAGGGCGCGACCCGTGGAATGCTGTGCTGGATGCCGCCATACACCGGGCCCGTCCGGTGATGCTGACGGCGCTGGCGACCGTACTTGCAATGATCCCGCTGACGCGCAGTGTGTTTTGGGGGCCGATGGCAATTGCGATCATGGGCGGTCTTACGGTGGCGACGCTGCTAACGATTTTCTTCGTCCCTGCATTGTACGCCGCATGGTTCAAGGTGGTTCGCCAGACGACCGCTGACGCTCATCAGTTACAGGGGGACGCCACGTTCGCTTCTGACTTGTAAATGCCGGGGCACTGTGCCCCGATTTCACCGCAATTAGAAGGCTTGCGAGGCGGTCGTTCAGGCTATCCGGCTTCGAATGCTGCTCTCCAATCGAAGGGCGCCTCGCTCCAGCCTCTCTTTAATAGACTTGAGGAACGATGAGTTCCGGTGGCGTCGGACTGCGGGAGTAATCCTCCTGTCTTACGCGTTGCGGTAGTTCGATCACCGGTAACTCTACTTCTTCATAGGGCATCTGCCCGAGCAGGTGGTGGATGCAGTTAAGTCTTGCTTTCTTCTTATCATCGGCTTGCACCACCCACCATGGCGCTTCGGCGATGTGGGTGCGTTCCAGCATTACTTCCTTGGCCTTGGTATAGGCTTCCCAGCGCCGACGGGACTCCAGATCCATTGGGCTGAGTTTCCACTGCTTGAGCGGGTCGTGAATGCGACTGAGAAAGCGCAGGTGCTGTTCCTGGTCGGAAATGGAGAACCAATATTTGATTAGCTGAATGCCGGAGCGTGCAAGCATTCTTTCGAACTCTGGCACAGTGCGGAAGAACTCTTCGTACTGATCGGCGTTGCAAAAACCCATCACCTGTTCGACGCCTGCGCGATTGTACCAACTACGGTCGAAGAGCACGATCTCACCCGCTGCCGGCAGGTGTGAGACGTAGCGCTGGAAGTACCACTGAGTACGTTCGCGGTCATTGGGTGCAGGCAACGCGGCAACCCGACACACGCGAGGATTGAGCCGTTGGGTAATGCGCTTGATGACACCACCTTTGCCCGCGGCATCACGACCTTCGAACAGAATGACTACTTTGTGGCCTGTCTTTACCACCCAGCTTTGCAGCTTCACCAATTCGCCTTGCAGGCGGAATAGTTCGCTGAAATAAACTCTTCGAGCTTCCTTCTCACTTCCTTCCTCTACCGGCTCATCGAACAGAGCATTCAGGTCAGTGCCGTCTTCGGATAATTCCAGTTCCAGCTCTTCGTCACTGTGATCAAGCAGCTCACGGCGGATGCGCTGTATCAGTGTGTCTTCGGTTGATAGCATAGGAGCAACTCGCGTCGGGAAGGGCCTGACTCAGTGTTAGTCGTACTTGGTTACGAAGTAATTACAAAAACTTTTGCTTCAAAGCAGGCCCGTATCAAGGGAGGCTACGGGTGCAAGGCGATATCGAGCTGGCAGACAAGTCAATCAGCGAGATCTTGTGCCATCGGACTTTCATAAAGGCGTAACAAGATTGTTGCAGAGTTTCGGAGCCCGCTATCACAAGGAGTTCCTTCGATGAAAAATTTGATGAAGTCTGTTGCGCTCGCCATTACGGTTTCTCTTTGTGCAACCTCAGTGTCTTTCGCTGCTGAAAGCGTTCGACTGACAGGTTCCGGCGCCAGTTTTCCGGCTCCGATTTACCTCACTTGGTTCAAGGATTTCAGCAAGAAAACCGCTGGCGTCACCGTGGATTATCAATCCAAGGGCAGCGGTGCAGGTGTGCAGGACTTTTTGAACAAAACGGTCGATTTCGCCGCCAGCGACTCGGCGATGAAAGACGAGGACATCGCCAAGGTTGCCGAAGGCGCGCAGTTGCTGCCGATGACAGCGGGTGAAATCGTCCTGGCCTATAACCTGCCAGGCAGTCCTAAAGGGCTGAAATTGCCACGCGATGTTTACTCCAACATCTTCCTGGGCAAGATCACCCAATGGAACGACCCGCAGATCGTCGCGGCCAACCCGGAGCTGAAACTGCCTGCTACACCGATCACCGTTGTCGTGCGTGCAGATTCCAGCGGCACCACCGCGGTATTCACCAAGCATTTGGCGGCAATCAACCCGGCGTTCAAGCAGGAGTTGGGTGAAGGCAACACCGTCAACTGGCCAGCCAGCGACAAATTCATCAAATCGCCTAAAAACGATGGCGTGACCGCTACCGTACGTCAGACCCCGGGCGCCATTGGCTACATCGAGTACGGCTTCGCCAAGCTGGCCAAGGTCGACTTTGCCCAATTGCAGAACAAGGCCGGTCACTACGTTGTGCCGAATGCCGAGAGCGGTGCCGAGGCTCTGGCTGCGGTGAAGATGCCTGAAAACCTGGTGGCCTGGCTGCCTGATCCGGATGGCGCCAAGTCCTACCCGATCACTTCCTACACCTGGATGATCTTCCGCAAGCAGAATGAAAGCCCGGCCAAGGCCAAAGCCATGCGTGAAATGGTCGAGTACAGCCTGACTGAAGGTCAGAAAATCGCCGATTCGATGGGCTACATCCCCCTGCCGCAATCGGTCGTCGATCAGGTTCGCAAAGCTTCCGCCAACATCCAGTGACGCTCGCGAGACATCTCGGCGTGTGCTTCCAGCCTCGCCGAGAGCGTTCTCCCCTACGCCGGAATAGCCCATGAACAAGCCATTTGTCGTACCGGTCAATCCGGATTCCGCCTGCCGTCCACCGTCTGCAAAGGATTTTCTGGTTGATCGCACCTTCCGCGCACTGGCGCGCATCGGTGTGGTTCTCGTTCTGGCGCTGGTCTTTGCCTTGGTGTTCGAGGTGGGACGCAAGGCACTTCCAGGCATGGAGAAACACGGTTTTGACGTCCTTTTGGGGACCGTGTGGGACGTGAACCAGGGCAAGTACGGCATTCTGCCGGCCATTTGGGGCACGCTCTACAGCGCCTTCATCGCCTTGATGATCGCAGGCTTTTTCGGCGTCAGCATGGCGATTTTCCTGACCCAGGATTTCCTGCCCGCGAAACTGGCGGCCGTTTTTCGCACCATTGTCGAATTGCTCGCCGCCATTCCCAGCGTCGTTTATGGACTGTGGGGCATCTACGTGGTGATCCCGGCCATTCGTCCCCTCACGGATTGGCTGAACAGTGAACTTGGCTGGATCCCCTTTTTCGGCACGACCTTGAGCGGACCGGGGCTGTTACCTGCCGCGCTGGTGCTTGCCATCATGATTCTGCCGACTATTGCCGCCGTTTCGCAGGATGCCCTCACCGGCGTTCCGATGAAAACCAAGCAGGCGGCCTATGGCATGGGAACCACCCATTGGGAAGCGATTCTCAAGGTCATGGTGCCCTCCGCTGCCACCGGCATTTTCGGCTCGCTGGTGCTGGGTCTGGGCCGGGCCTTGGGTGAAACGATGGCCCTGGCCATGTTGGTAGGCAATTCGAACAACATTTCCCTTTCTCTGTTTGCACCCGCCAACACGCTCGCGGCCTTGTTGGCGCTGAACTTCCCCGAGGCGGGACCGACCGAGATCGAGGTGTTGATGTATGCAGCACTGGTCCTGATGCTGATCACCCTGATCGTGAACGTCATCGGCTCCATGATCATGGTCTATGCCCAGCGTGGTACTAAATGATGACTGACATCACTTCTTCGACAGCCGCTTTGCCCAGTCTGCAGCGCAAGTTTGAAGGACGCGCCCTGCGCAGCCTGGTGTTAACTACGCTGGTCTGGGCTGGCGCCCTGCTGGCCAGCGTGCCCCTGATTTCCGTGCTCTACATGCTGATCACACGTGGTGGTGCCCGCCTCAGCCTAGAGGTGTTCACCGAACTGCCGCCGACCGGCTTCGAGACGGGTGGCGGCTTCGGCAACGCGATGGCGGGCACCTTCGTTATGGTCGGTATCGCCGCTGCCATCGCGGTTCCGGTCGGCATCATGGCGGCCATCTTTCTGGCTGAGCTTGGGCCGGACAGCAAGCTGGCCAACGCCGCGCGCTTTGCCGCCAAGATGCTCACCGGATTGCCTTCGATTTTGGCGGGTGTTTTTGCCTACGCCCTGGTGGTGATGACCACGGGCACCTACTCGGCACCGGCAGGTGGCGTGGCGCTGGCAGTATTGATGCTGCCCATCGTTGTGCTGACGGCTGAAGAATCGATGAGGATGGTGCCCAAGATCATGAAGGATGCTGCCTACGGTATGGGCTGCACCCGATCGCAGGTGATCTGGAAAATCGTACTGCCTACCGGCCTGCCAGCGATCCTGACCGGCGTGATGCTGGCGGTGGCCCGTGCAGCCGGCGAAACCGCGCCGCTGTTGTTTACCGCCCTGTTCAGCAACTACTGGATCTACCACGACGGCAGCCTGGCGGTGATGAATCCGACCGCATCGCTCGCCGTACTGATCTACAACTTCTCCGGCATGCCGTTCGACAATCAGCTTGAGCTCGCATGGGCGGCCTCGCTGGTGTTGGTGATGATCGTGCTGATCGTGAATATCGTCAGCCGAATCTTCGGCAAGCCAAAGTTTTAAGAATGGGAGCACATAGTGTGAATGTATTATCTGCGCAAAAAGTTGCCCCGCTCGAGACACAGGTCCCTGTGGTCATGGACTGCAAGCTGGACAAGATTTTCTACGGCAATTTCATGGCGGTGCGTGACAGCCATGTGCCGATCGAAAAAAACAAGATCACCGGATTCATCGGTCCTTCGGGCTGCGGCAAGAGTACCGTACTGCGCAGCCTCAACCGGATGAATGACCTGGTCAAAGGCTTTCGCTTCGAGGGTCATGTGCATTTCCTCGGGCAAGACGTTTATGGCAAGGGCGTTGATCCCGTGGTCGTGCGCCGCTATATCGGGATGGTGTTTCAACAACCAAACCCGTTCTCGATGAGCATCTTCGATAACGTCGCTTTTGGCCTACGCCTCAATCGCTACCAGGGCGACCTGGGTGATCGCGTCAAGCACGCCCTGGAGGGCGCGGCGTTGTGGGATGAAGTAAAAGACAAGCTCAAGGTCAGCGGCCTGTCCCTTTCGGGCGGCCAACAGCAACGGCTGTGTATCGCCCGCGCCATCGCGACCGAGCCGGAAGTCCTGTTGCTGGATGAGCCGTGCTCCGCACTTGACCCGATCGCCACCCGCCGTGTCGAGGAGTTGATGGTCGAGTTGAAGAAGGATTACACCATCGCGCTGGTGACTCACAACATGCAGCAGGCGATCCGTGTCGCTGACACCACGGCATTTTTCTCGGTGGATATTTCCCAGGGTACGCGTACCGGCTATCTGGTTGAGATGGGCCCCACGGCCCAGATATTCGACAATCCCCGCGAGCAAATGACGAGCGATTACATCAGCGGCAAATTCAGCTAATCGACAAACGTCCAGTCAAGACCGAAAGCAGCGAATGGCAAACGACATTGGCATGCCTTCGGTCTTTTTACCTCTCACACTTCTAATCAGGATTGCCAATGTCCGCAAAGCGTCGTCTTGATTTGCCAGCAATCGAGCGTGCACTCCGTAAGGTGCAGGGGCGCTTTGCCGAGCTCAGCAGGCACTTCACCGAGCCGCGTGATCCCTTGACTGACGAAGTGCTGCGCAATGTGGTTGATGGCTATGCGCTGATTGACGACTATGTCGCCCGTGGTGTCGATCTGTTCGATCTTCAGCAACTGAACCTGATGCTGGAGATCAATGCCACCGTTCTCTGCGGCCGAGACCCGGCACGTCGTCTGGAGTACGCTCAGCACCTCGCGGCTACCGAAGAACACTTCTTCAACAACGTTGAAGGCGGGATAAAGGACTTGTACAACTGGTACTGTGCGTATCGCAGCGAATCTGTCTGGAAACGTGCGGCCGGTGTCTATGTACGGATCCTCAGCAAGCCGCAATTGTTCATTGAAGGCAATAACCGCACTGGGTCGCTGATCGTCAGTTACTTGCTCATGCGTGCAGGGCTGCCGCCGTTCGTACTGACGCTGGACAACGCCGAGGGTTACTTCAACCCGTCATCCGTCATCCGCAACTCCGCCAAACATGGCGTCAAGGCCTTGTACGAATTGCCCAAGATCAAGAAAAAATATGCAGCCTTCCTGGAAGAACAAGCGCCTGATCCAAAGGAATTTTTTGTGAGCGACAAACCAGTGCCCATCTATCTGGGGGGCGAATGATGAGCAGGTATCCGATGCTCGACAGATGCCGGGTTTCCAGCGGTCGAGCGTGGCAAGCAATCAAGCGTTCCATTCCGATGGACGCGTTCAGCCGCCAGCGCATCCGTATTTCGTTTGATATCGATGACACGTTGGCCTGTCAGACCCATCACTGCGCTGTCGAGCACAGCAGGCTACCGGCTTTTGTTCATCGTTGGCTGGGCGAGCCATTGCGTAGGGGAACACGCGACCTGACCCGAGAGTTACGCCGACAGGGATGCAGCATCTGGGTCTACACGTCGTCCGGTCGGACACCATCTTACATCCGGCGCTGGTTATTGCTGCACGGTATCCACGTTGACGGTGTGGTCAACAGTGTTCGGCATAACCATGCCCTGACAGCGCATGGGCTTTCGAACTCTCCTTCGAAGTTTCCACCCGCATTCGATATCGACTTGCATGTCGATGATTCCGAGGGCGTGCAGATTGAAGGCTATGATCACGGTTTTCGCGTCGTGGTCGTGCGTCCGGATGATGAGAACTGGGCGCAGAGCGTTTTAAATGCAGCAGCTGAAGTCCAGGCACAGTTAGCTTGGCAGCAACGGCACAGAAACACGGAGCCTGCGCAACAACGCTCAGAAGCTTTTTTCTCCTGAATTTCGAAACATCACGACCTTGTCTTTACTGTGACGAACATTTTGATGCGGTCGTGAATCTCCTGGAGTGCATGACGGAAAGGTTCATGTTTCTCACTGGTCGTCGGGTCTTCAAAACTCCACATGATCGCTTCATCGGAAGACGGTATTCGTGAGGCTTCTTCGGAAGACTTATCACACAGTGTGATGACGTAGTGGAACTGCTGTCCTTCAAATTCATCGATCGATTTGCTACGCAAGCCATTGCTCTCTATGCCTATGTGTTCGAGAGACTCCAGGGTGCGAGGATCAACCTCGCCGGGTTCGAGGCCAGCACTGAAAGCTTCAAAGTGTGAAGAATCAGTGTGGCGAAGCAGCGCTTCGGCCAGCAAGGAACGGACATCGTTTTTAGCGCAGACAAACAGCACCCGGAATTTGTCAGCCATTCCTTTCACCCCGCTTGGACAGTTGATCTGAAAAATGCCAATGCTCAGTTAAGCAGCGTTTTCGATCGCCCGATCTCAAGTCGATGGAATGCACTATTTCCAAATTTTTCAGTGCCCGTGCCGATTCAGTCTGCCTCCTCCAGCAGGTGCAAGAGATCAACAAACTGGCCTGTCAGCTTGTGATGCCGGTCGAGGTGAATCAAAGGTTGGCAGCGCTCATGTGATTCACGCATCTTCACCGAACTGCCGAGATACACCGGAAGAATCGGCAGCCCTTCCGCGATGAGCTCTTCGACCAGATTGCGGTGAAAGCCAGTGGTGCTGACGTAGTGATTGATGACAATCCCTTCAACGACCAATGACTCATTATGGTCCCCCTGAAGTTCTGCCACCTGTGCCAGCACCTGGTACAACGCCTGACGAGCGAAGGTATCGCAATCAAATGGAATCAAAACCGCATCCGCGGCGATGAGTGCACTGAACGTATAGAAGTTAATCGCCGGCGGCGTATCGATATAAACCCGGTCGTAATCCTGGGAAATGTCGTCCAACAGCCGACGCAGCTTGTTTATCTTGAACTTCGCTTCCAGCTTGGGCTGTAAATCCGAAAGCTCGCGACTGGCAGTGATGAGGTGAAGATTGTCGTAGGGTGTCTCAACGATATGAGCGCGGCTTTTTTTGGCTGCCGGCCCCGTAGACAAGGTTTGCTTGAAAAAGTCCGCAATACCCACCGGGATGTCGTCCCCGGTCAGGCCGGTGAGGTAATAAGTGGAGTTGGCCTGGGCGTCCAGGTCGACAACGAGCGTCCGGTAGCCTTCCATTGCGCTTGCAGCAGCCAGGTTGCACACGATACTCGACTTGCCTACCCCACCTTTTTGATTGAAAACAACACGACGCATCAACATCATTCCTGCGACAAAAGATTCCAGTTTATCGACCTCCCGCGAATCCACAGCGGCAACTTGATGAATTTTATATTGCAGTGCCCGTGCGCAATGGCTGTAACGAACAATAGCTCTGCTACGCTCTGCGAACACACTCCAAGCGAGGACGATGATGTCTTTTGTCGACGATTTTGTGGCTCAGATCATTTCCCTGGAGGTCTCCCTCTATCACTCGCGCGCTCGGCTGCAAGCCAACAGTGACAGCGAAGCGCTGCATGATCTGAGGATTGCAGTACGGAAAATACGAAGCCTTTTGCGACCGCTGCGCAAGATGCCGGAGATTATCGAATTGAGTCAGGCCGCCGCTGAGGTTGGCAGAGCGACGACTCCCACGAGGGATCTGGAGGTCATCGTTGATGAGCTTCGGGAAATGGGGTACCCGCGCCAAGCGATGAGCCGAAGCGCAACCTTGACAGGACAATATCGGAAGATCATCGGTAGCCCAATGCTCGACAAACTGTTTGGCGAACTGGATCGATGGCCAGAGTTGTTCAGGACTGCCCAGCGAGCCGGCGAACTGGCTGATGTCAAAAGACAAATCCAGAAAGCCCTGAAGAAAAGAATCACTCAGCTGATCGCTGGACTTCGGGATAAACATTTTGACCGGCACGAGCTGAGGATCATCGTGAAAAACGCAAGATACCTCTCCGATGCGTTTCCGACACTGTCACCGCTCAAGGCAAAATCCAGGGCTCAATTGAAGTCGGTACAAGCGTCGCTCGGCTCATGGCACGATCATCATCAATGGTGCCTGCGGGCCGAGGCGGAACCTGATTTGCTCGAAATCGCACCGTACTGGGAAGTCGCGTCAGAGCAGGCGCTGGCTGATGCCGAGCTAAAATTGGCGTCACTCCTTGATCACCTAGAGAAAGACCTAGCGAAGTCTAAAGAATGACATCAATTCGCCTCCAAAGCCCCGATATAGAGCCTCTGATACATTTTGAATCATCTAAAAAATGCGCTACCCTCCGCCACCTCAACAGCAAAGGGTTTGCAGAGGAAAATCACTATTGAAACAAATGAGCAAGGAAGCGGTTGCAAAGTTTGGCTAGGCGAAACGGCAGTTTCGTTCCCCAGCCTAGAGGACGCTAAAACCTACATTGCTCAACTCGAAGAGCGGATAGAGGCGGCCTCTCATGTATTTGGCCAGGATGATGGAGCGCCGAAAGTTAATTAAGCATCTCGTAAGAGGTCGACCATGAGGCCAGTCTGCATACGCGGCCTGATTACCCGACAAAACTGAGCATTAACCATCACCGCTCTAAGAACCATTAGCAGCCACTGCTCGACTTAAAGAAACGGCGAAATATTCGCCATTGCACGCGTTATGTAAACGTCCTTCTCCCCCACCGGAGCAACGTAGTGAAGAGCACTACGTGCAGCCTCTGCACCAGCTAGGCGGGAGATGAGCCAAGCGGCCAGATACTGCGACGATAAGCAGCCGCCAGCGGTTGCGACATTGTCCTTAGCCACAAACGGCTGATTGAGCACCGCCACGCCGGCCTCTTCAACCCATGGCTTGGTAATAAGATCCGTGCAAGCCGGAACGTCATCTAGCAAGCCGAGCTTTGCAAGTATGAGCGTGCCCGAGCACTGGGCCCCCAAGAGTTGGCGAGCTGGGTCTAGTTTCAGTCGAGACATCAGTGCGTCGTCCGCGACGACGTCCCGAGTCAATCTCCCACTACCCACCAGCACCGCATCCGCGCCGCAGGCTTCCTCTAACGACGCCTGCGCCTCGACCATCAGGCCGTTCATCGATAGCACCTTATCTGTGGGGCTGGCGATAGACACTCGCCAATCAGGCTTTTGAACCCGGTTGAGGATGCCGAACGAAATGAGCGAATCGAGTTCGTTGAACCCTTCGAAGGTAAGGATCGCAATGTGCATGGTGCTCTCGCGCCAGAAAAGTCTTGAGGCTCATCGTAAAATCAACCGACCAATACATTCAAAAAATTGTAATGGATACATTTCAGGTAACTGTGGCGTCTTCACAGCCATTCGGCTCCACTCTTGAGCGTCCGCTATGGGTCCGTTCTCTGCCGGTCATGGCCATACAGCGGGAGGGTCAAATCCGATGCAAATGATTGGTCAGGTCGAATGCAAATGGGTGGGCAAGTCAGTTCGATTACCCAGCTTGAGGCGGGCTTGAAAGAAAGCAATAAAAAGCCCGGTTGCAGGGCCGGGCTTGTCTAGCTGCGTGGGTTGACCAGCAACTAACCCCCACCCGAGTTTCCTCCGCTACTGCTACCACTCCCCTGCCCCTGTTCACCTGTCTTTTGATCCGGCAGGTGTCGGGCCGTTATCGGTTGTCCCGCCGTCGGCCCCTTTAGGAAGTGAACCTGCGTCGGGGTCTGCGTTGGTGCTTTTAGGTGCAGGGTCGCGGCTTTGACTCGTGCCATCAAGTAGAGGTGGTCCCGGGTGTTGAGTCAGCTGCAATCGCATACAGCGAACTGCCAGACATCATGACTGCGAGCGTCAGCACCGCCATTTGTGATTAATCATGTTGGTTCTTCCTGAGCGTGGGTAACACGACATTGGAAGGATTAGCCGCGAGAACGTGCCGGGCAGTGTACGAGCGGTTGACGTCTGTGCAGAAGTCGCGGCGGCAACCCTGCCCGCCTTCTCCGACCAAGGCTAAAGCCTCTTCACCATTGGCACACACGCCAACTGGAGCCCTGAAGGCGCATGGTAAATAGCAGGTTCGTCACCCACGAAACCGCAGCGTCGGTAAAAATCAGCCGCGTTCAACGTAGCGTCCAGATTGACCGCCTTCAGGCCCAACTCCCGCGCCAGGCATTCCAGATGGCTGAGTATCTTCAAGCCGATGCCTTGTTGCATGAAACCCGGCAGCACAAAGATCGCGCCGATTTCGCTGTTGTCCAGATCAAGCATCCCTGTCGCCACCGGTTCACCTTGAATGCAGCCCAGGTAAAAGTGCTTTTCCATTAAGTCGCTGTAACCGTCCTTGGCCGCGCCTGCCGTCCAGGCAAGCATCTGTTCTGCGGTATAGGCGCCGATGCATTGGTGCCGTATCGCTTGAAGGCGGATATCGAATGCGGTCTGGGCATCGCTTGGTTCGGCGCGTCTGATCTCGAACATTTCATTCTCCTTGAGCCATCGGTGGACGGAGAACTAAAAAGCCCCGTCCATTTCTGGCGGGGCCTTGGGTAACTACGTCAATTCCTGCGAACGCGTGACCTCACGGCCCGCCAGCGGCGGTCATGGAGGAACACATCATGTTCATGCGGGAAATGTAGATCATGGGTCGATAGTGTTTTGGATGAACGGGGTTGTCAATTTTGATGGGGAAAATAAATGCGTTCCCTTGTACATATTTCGCTCCTCACACTCTCTTTTTCTGTCTTGGAACTTTTTAACCAGATGATGTCGATATGATGGCGCGCCACAACATCAATCAGTGGGCCAACCAGCGCCAGGCTGTTTCCTGGAAAACCATGGACGTGTGTGATGAGACTGATTATTGCAGCGCTTTTGATGCTTAGCGGGTATGCCCACGCCAGTTGTGCCAGCATCAGTGACAGTGACCAGCGCTACTACTGTAATGCTAGAGCAGGTGGCGGGAGCTGTGCGGGTATCCGTAACTCAGGTTTGCGCATTGCTTGTTATGCGGAGACCGGCAACGTCAGAGGCAACGGCAACGGCAACGGCAACGGCAACGGCAGCGTCAGAGGCAATGGCAATGGCAATGGCAACGGCAACTTCAGCGGCAGTTGTGCCGCCATCAGCGACAGTGACCAGCGCTACTACTGTAATGCCAAAGCAGGTAACGGAAGCTGTGCGGGGATCAATAACTCAGATTTGCGCAATGCTTGTAATGCGGAGACCGGCAACGGCAGTTGTGCGGGCATCAATGACAGTGACCAGCGCTACTACTGTAATGCCAAAGCAGGTAACGGAAGCTGTGCGGGTATCAGAAACAGCGACCTGCGCAACCAATGTAATGCCTTGAATCACTGAGAGCACGGCTCATCCGAGTCCCCATTCATCCTGGGCCACTCCGCGCCATGCGGCTCCCTGGTAATCAAGGAAGTGTGCAATGAGACTAATACTCGCAGTGATGCTGATGTTCAGCAGCTACGTTTACGCCAGTTGCGAAAACATCAGCAACGATGACCAGCGTAACTATTGCAAGGCGCGTGAGGGCCGAGGCGGTTGTCAGAATATTAAGAACGACGACCAGCGCAACGCCTGCAAAGCGGAAACGGAGGGTACGAGTGATTGTGGAAACATTCGCGACAATGACCAGCGCAACTATTGCAAAGCCAAGCAGGGTTCGGGAGGGTGCCAAAACATCAAGAACGACGACATGCGCAATGCCTGCAAAGCGCAAACAGAAGGTACGAGTGACTGTGGAAACATTCGCGATGATGACCAGCGCAATTACTGCAAGGCCCAGCAAGGCTCCGGAGGTTGCCAGAACATCAAGGACGACGGTCTGCGCAATCAGTGCAAATCCATCGCGCCTTAGCTGAACGGCACAGCGACAGCCGCGTGATAAAGGTGACAGGTCTTTTGTTTAAATAGATCTGTCACCTTTTCCATTAAGCCATCCGTGGACGGAGAACTAAAAAGCCCCGTCCATCTCTGGCGGGGCCTTGGGTAACTACGTCAAATCCTGTGAACGCATGACCTCACGGCCCGCCAAAAGCGGTCATGGAAGTGCACATCATGTTCATGCGGGGGATGTAGGTCATGGGTCGATAGTGTTTTGGATGATCCGGCTTGTCAATTTTGAGGGGGAAAATAAAGGCGACCCCTTTTACCTCTTAACATTCTGGGGTTTGCCCGAAAGCAACATCACCTAACGCCGGCGACCTGGGTTCCACACATAGTGACTAAAGACAAAGACGGCAGCAGCGAAGGCAATAAACAGCGAGCCAACGGCAAGCCAACGAGGCAAATCACTCAAGAATTGGATTTTATCTATTTGAGGGATAGACAGAATGGTCCCAATTGAAGCGCAGGTGACGATACCGATTATCGAGGCTCGCACGCTTGTGTATTTGCCATCCAACGTTTCATCGAACTCAATTTTTCGCATCATCGGAGCGTAGTAACGCAAGCCGAAAAAACAGAAGATCCCGTAAGTGAAAAGCCCTACAGCGTTGAAATATGCGTCTTCCAGAGTGGTCAACTCCTTCAGGCCCAGCATCACTATCAGAGTGTAAAAAGCTGAACAGGCGAAGACCATTGGCCATGCCCAGAGGTAGTAGCGAAACGTTCGAGCGTCCATAAACACATAATCCATTATGGGGGAGGCTATGAGGTTGTTAGCTGATCAGAAGTTGGCCGGGGTGTTAGCGCTGATGATTTCCGCTTCATCCTGGCCAATATTGCGGAACTTGTGAGGCAGCGTCGTCGGGAAGTAATAGCCGTCGCCAGCGTTGAGCACGCTGATCTGACCATCAACCGTCAACTCAACCGTCCCCCGCGTAACCAGCCCGCACTCCTCGCCTTCCGAATGCACAATCGGCTCTTCCCCGAACTCGCCCCCGGCGCGTATTGCTCACGTAACAACCGCATCTGCCGACTCGGCACCGAAGCGCCAATCAACAGCAGCCGCAACCCATGACGCCCAAGATCCGGCTGTTCATTGGCGCGGAATACGTATTGATGCTCACGCGGCGGTTGGTCGAAGGTGAAGAAATCCGCCAAGGACATGGGAATGCCTTCGAGCAGTTTTTTCAGGGAGCTGACGGAGGGACTGACGCGATTCTGTTCGATCAGGGAGATGGTGGCATTGGTGACGCCGCTACGCCGGGCCAGCTCGCGCTGGGACAGTTTGTAGCTTTCGCGTACTAATTTGAGTCGTGAGCCCGTGTCCATGACAGCCTTATGCGAGAAATACTTAAGGGTTATGGGGGTGGATGGCGGGCGACTTTTGGCCGCGAAAGTACCGCTTCCCTGTCCCGGAAATGTGAAAGGCGGGTATTAAATCACGTTTGGTGGTGTTGCTCAGCAGGTTCGATAACTGGTTAGTGAAAAAGCTGAGGGTGCTCATGTCAGACCGTTTGGCGATGTGGGTTCGGGGGGTGTCAGGTGGCGGTGATGGTGGCTGATCTGGCGCCATCGCGAGCAGGCTCACTCCTACAGTTTGGGCCGGGCGTACACACATTCTGTGCACGCCACAGATCTCCTGTAGGAGTGAGCCTGCTCGCGATGGCGGTGTGTCAGGCGACATTGATGGTGGCTGATCTGGCGCCATCGCGAGCAGGCTCACTCTTACAGTTTGGGCCGGGGCGTACACACATTCTGTGCACGCCATAGATCTCCTGTAGGAGTGAGCCTGCTCGCGATGACGGTGTGTCTGGCGACGTCGATGTTGACTGTGCCGCCGTCTTCGCCAGCAAGCTTGGCTCCTACAGGGATTGCGTTAGGCTTAGATCCCGAACCGATCACGCAGCGCGTAGTACGCGGCGCCCATGGCAGTGAGTGGCGCCTGGAAGGTGCGACCGCCGAGCATCGGCATATGCGGGAGCGAGGCGAACGCGTCGAAGCGTTCGGCGTCGCCGCGGATCATTTCCGAGATCAGTTTGCCGGCCAGGTGCGAGCAGGTGACGCCGTGGCCGCTGTAACCTTGCATGTAGTAGGCGTTTTTCTCGATGCGGCCGAATTGCGGCATGCGTGACATGGTCAGCAGGAAGTTGCCGGTCCAGCGGTAGTCGATCTTCACGTCCTTCAGCTGTGGGAAGGTCTTGAGGATTTTCGGCTTGATCAGTTGCTCGATGTCGTCCGGTTCGCGGGCACCGTAGACCACGCCGCCACCGTACAGCAGGCGGTTGTCGGCGGTGAGGCGGTAGTAGTCGAGCAAGTAATTGCAGTCTTCGACGCAGTAGTTGTTTTTGATCAGGCTGCGCGCAACCTTTTCCGACAACGGTTCAGTGACGACGATTTGCGAACCGCACGGCATGCTTTTGCGCGTGACGCGGTTGTCGAGGTCTTGCGGCAGGTAGGCGTTACCGGCGATCAGCAGGTACTTGGCGCGCACGACGCCTTTGGCGGTGCGCACGGTGATCGGTTCGCCGTAGGTGATTTCCACCGCTGCCGATTGCTCGTAGATTTTGCCGCCCAGGCCGATGATGGCCGAGGCTTCGCCGAGGGCCAGGTTCAGCGGGTGGATGTGGCCGCCCTGCATGTCGAGCAAGCCGCCGACGTAGTTGTCGCAACCGACTTCGCGCTTGATGTCGGTCGCGTCGAGCATGGTCAGGTTTTTGTTGCCGTAACGCTCCCAGCTGCTTTTCTGCTCGGCCAGGCCTTTGAGCTGCTTTTTGTTCAGCGCAGCGAAGATGCCGCCCGGCTTGTAGTCGCACTGGATGTCGTAGTGCTGTATGCGCTGACGAATGATGTCGGCGCCTTCGAAGATCATGCTGCCGAGGACTTCGGCGGTTTTGTCGCCGTAGCGTTCTTCGATGACATCAACGTCGCGGCTGTAGGAGTTGACCAGTTGGCCGCCATTGCGACCGCTGGCGCCGAAACCGACTTTGGCGGCTTCGAGCACGGTCACGCTGTAGCCCGCTTCGCAGAGGAACAGGGCCGAGGACAGACCGGTGTAGCCGGCGCCAATGATGCAGACGTCGCAGTCCACAGCTTGTTCCAGGACGGGGAAGTCGCCGGTGAAGTTGCGGGTTGCGGCGTAGTAGCTATTTACATGAGTCTGTTTCATAGGTTTCTCCGATGGTCGCCGACACAAGCCGGCGGCCGCCGTTGTAGAAGTATTAGAGCTTGATCCAGGTCGCTTTGAGTTCGGTGTATTTGTCGAACGCGTGCAGCGATTTGTCCCGACCGTTACCCGACTGCTTGTACCCGCCGAACGGCGCGGTCATGTCGCCGCCGTCGTACTGGTTGACCCAGACACTGCCGGCGCGCAAGCCACGGGCGAAGGTGTGGGCCTTGCTGAGGTTGCTTGTCCACACGCCGGCAGCCAGGCCGAAGATGCTGTCATTGGCGATGGCCAGGGCTTCTTCCGCGGTGTCGAAGGTGATCAGCGACAGCACCGGGCCGAAGATTTCTTCCCGGGCGATGGTCATGGCGTTGGTCACGCCGTCGAAAATCGCCGGCTCCACGTACAGGCCACCGGTGGCTTCGAGGGTGCGACTGCCGCCCGCGATCAGTTGCGCGCCCTGGTCTTTGCCGACCTGGATGTAGCGCAACACGTTGTCCAGTTGACGCTGATCGACAACCGCACCGACGGTGGTTTCCGGATCGAGTGCGTGCCCCGGTTTCCAGGCTTGCAGCGCTTCCACCAGCAGCGGAATGAACTGCTCGCGAATCGAACGTTCCACCAGCAAGCGCGAGCCGGCGGTGCAGACTTCGCCCTGGTTGAAGGCAATCGCACCGGCCGCCGCTTGTGCTGCCGCGCGCAAATCCGGCGCGTCGGCGAACACCACGTTCGGGCTCTTCCCCCCTGCTTCGAGCCAGACGCGTTTCATGTTGCTTTGCCCGGAATAGATCAGCAGTTGCTTGGCAATCGCGGTCGAGCCGGTGAAGGCCAGCACGTCGACGTCCATGTGCAACGCCAGCGCCTTGCCGACGGTATGACCGTAACCCGGCAGGACGTTGAACACGCCTTTGGGGATGCCAGCGTCCAGTGCCAACTGGGCGATGCGGATGGCGGTCAGTGGCGACTTTTCCGAAGGCTTGAGGATGAACGAGTTGCCGGCCGCGAGCGCCGGGGCGAACTTCCAGCTGGCCATGATCAACGGGAAGTTCCACGGCACGATGGCGGCGACCACGCCCGCTGGCTCGCGGGTGATGAGGCCCAGTTGATCATGCGGCGTGGCGGCGACTTCGTCGTAGATTTTGTCGATGGCTTCGGCGCTCCAGCGGATCGCGTTGGCGGTCGCCGGGATGTCGATGTTCATCGAGTCGTTGATCGGCTTGCCCATGTCGAGGGTTTCGAGCAGGGCGAGTTCTTCCTGGTTGGCCAGGATCAGATCGGCGAAGCGGATCAGGATGCGCTTGCGCTCGGCCGGGGCAAGGTTGGCCCAGATACCGGATTCGAAGGTACGGCGCGCGACGGCCACGGCTTCGTTGGCATCGGCTTCGTCGGTGCTGGCGACGTTGGTGAGGAAGCGACCGTCGACCGGGCTCATGCATTCAAAGGTGTCGCCGCTGAGTGCCGGGCGGTATTGGCCGTCGATGAATGCGCGGCCTTCGATAGTGAGGGACTGGAAGCGTTGTTCCCAGTCGCTGCGAGTGTTTGTCATGGTTGTGACTCGACGCAGAGGAATAAGTGATCGTCAGTTAAAACCTGAAATGCAACCCCCTGTGGGAGCGAGCCTGCTCGCGAAGGCAGCGGCACAGTCAACATTGAAGTTTTCTGACACACCGCTTTCGCGAGCAGGCTCGCTCCCACAGTTGATCGGGTTTTCAGCCTGGAACCGGGTTCAAGCCATCAAACGGTATGCAGATACCAGTTGTACTCAAGGTCGGAGATGGAGTTCTCGAACTCGGCCAGCTCGCTTTCCTTGCACGCCACGAACACGTCGATGTACAGCGGGTCGATGTAACGGGCCATGACTTCGCTGTCGTCCAGCTCGCGCAATGCATCGCGCAGGTTGTTCGGCAGGCTCTGCTCGTTTTGCTCGTAGCTGTTGCCTTCCACCGGGGCGCCCGGCTCGATCTGGTTGGTCAGGCCGTGGTGAATACCGGCCAGCACCGACGCCATCAACAGATACGGGTTGGCATCGGCACCCGCCACGCGGTGTTCGATGCGCACCGAATCGGCGGAACCGGTCGGCACACGCACGGCAACGGTACGGTTGTCGATGCCCCAGCTCGGCGAGTTCGGTACGTAGAACTGCGCGCCGAAACGGCGGTATGAGTTGACGTTCGGGCACAGGAAGGCCATCTGCGCCGGCAGGGTCTCGAGCACACCGCCGATCGCGTGTCGCAGCGCGGCGTTCTGCTCGGGATCCTCGCTGGCAAAGATGTTGTTGCCTTCTTTGTCGAGAATCGAAATGTGCACGTGCAAACCGTTGCCCGCCTGGCCCGGATACGGCTTGGCCATAAACGTGGTGTCCATCTCGTGGTCGTAGGCGATGTTCTTCACCAGACGCTTGAGCAACACCGCGTAGTCGCAGGCCTTTATAGGGTCGTTGACGTGATGCAGGTTCACTTCGAACTGCGCCGGGGCGCTTTCCTTGACGATGGCGTCGGCAGGAATGCCCTGCTCTTTCGCGCCTTCAAGGATGTCTTGCAGGCAGTCGACGTATTCATCCAGGTCGTCGATCAAATACACCTGGGTCGACACCGGACGCTTGCCCGAGACCGGCGAACGTGGCGATTGCGGGCGACCGTTCACGTTGTCCTGGTCGATCAGGTAGAACTCAAGCTCGAACGCCGCGCAGATGGTCAGGCCCATGTCGTCGAACTTGCGCACCACATTGGCCAGCACTTCACGCGGGTCAGCGAAGAACGCCTCGCCTTCCAGTTCGTGCATGGTCATCAGCAACTGCGCGGTTGGACGCTTCTGCCACGGCTCGATGCTCAGAGTGCCAGGGATGGGATAGCAGATTCGATCCGAGTCGCCGATGTCCAGACCCAGGCCGGTGCTTTCCACCGTAGAACCATTGATGTCCAGAGCAAACAGAGACGCCGGCAGGTTAATGCCTTTTTCGTAAACCTTATGAAGACTGGTGCGTTCGATGCGCTTGCCGCGCACCACACCGTTCATATCCGCAATCAGAAGGTCGACGTACAAAACCTCAGGATATTTCTTAAGGAATGCGTTTGCTTCGTTGAGTTGAACGGTACGCAGAGGGACCGACATGATGCACCTATTAGCTGTTAATTATTATGTTCACTACCTTGTTGCGAGCCCAGTCAACCCGAACGGCAAAGTGAAGTCAATAGCGAACACTTGGCCTCTCCACCTTTATTTTCGGGCCTTTTTGGGGGACGAGAGTGCCATAACGGTCTTGAGCACCGCGTAAACCCTGAGGATCGGACGATCGGCGTTTAGAATTTTTTACATGAGAGTTGTTAATTAAAATCAACAAGGCTAAGCTCCGGAAAAGCTCGTTCAAGTGTGAAACTTCGAGGTGATAAAAATGGCATTCAAGCCATTGATCGGCGTTACAGCGTGCGTCAAACAGATTGGCCTGCACCCCTACCACATCAGCGGCGACAAGTACTTGCGTGCTGTCAGCGTTGCGGCTTTGGGGCTGCCCGTCGTTATTCCTTCCCTAGGCGAATTGACCGATATCGACGACCTGCTCGCGCAGCTCGACGGTCTGTTGCTGACCGGCTCGCCCTCGAATGTGGAACCCTTCCACTATCAAGGCCCGGACAGTGCCCCCGGCACGGATCACGATCCGGCGCGGGACGCCACCACCCTTCCTTTATTGCGTGCAGCCATTGCGGCGGGCGTGCCGGTGCTCGGCATCTGCCGCGGCTTTCAGGAAATGAACGTGGCGTTCGGCGGCAGCCTGCACCAGAAGGTGCATGAACTGCCCGGCATGCTCGATCACCGGGAAGCGGACAGTCCCGAGCTGGCGGTGCAATACGCCCCGGCGCATACCGTGACGGTGCAACCGGGTGGCGTGTTCGAAGCGATGGAGTTGCCCGCCGAGTTCAGGGTCAATTCGATTCACAGTCAGGGTATTGATCGATTGGCGCCAGGCCTGCGCGCCGAAGCGGTTGCGCCGGATGGTTTGATCGAAGCCATTTCGGTGGAACACAGCCAGGCGTTTGCCGTCGGCGTGCAATGGCACCCGGAATGGCAGGTCCTGTCGAACCCGCCCTACTTGAGCATTTTCCAGGCGTTCGGTGATGCGTGCCGGCGACGGGCCGCGTTGCGTAAAACCCGCTGACTTAAAACAACCCTTTACTGCCCCCGCGAGTCAGGCGGGCGTGTCTTTGCGCGTCCGTGACTTGCGACAACAACACACTGCGATAACAACAAGTACTACCAGGCAGCCAGGACGGCGGCGCCGAACAAGCCCGATCGATGCGGATCAGGCGAGCGCAACCTCTTGTAGGAGCGAGGCTTGCCCGCGAAGGCGGAGTGTCAGTCGACATCATCGTTACCTGATACACCGCCTTCGCGGGCAAGCCTCGCTCCTACAGGGTTCGTGCTCCGACTGAACCTGTCCGGGCTAGCAATCCACTCTTAAGTCAGGCCGCGTTGGCCCGACGACTGAAACCTGTTGGGAGTTTCACATGGCAAACGCCTCCAGCATCTACAGGAAGGCTCTTGAGGGTCACCAGGCACCGAAAAAGGTGCTGGTGAAAGTCGACCGCGTCACCAAGAAATTCGACGAAACCACCGCGGTGGATGATGTCTCGCTTGAGATCCATCAAGGCGAAATCTTCGCCCTGCTCGGTGGTTCCGGCTCCGGCAAATCGACCCTGCTGCGCATGCTCGCAGGCTTCGAGCGCCCGACCGAGGGACGGATTCTGCTCGACGGTGTCGACATCACCGACATGCCGCCGTATGAACGGCCGATCAACATGATGTTCCAGTCATACGCCTTGTTCCCGCACATGACAGTGGCGCAGAACATTGCCTTCGGCCTCAAGCAGGACCGTTTGCCCGCCAGCGAAATCGACGCCCGCGTTGAAGAGATGCTGCGCCTGGTGCACATGACCCAGTACGCCAAACGCAAACCCCATCAATTGTCCGGCGGTCAGCGTCAGCGCGTGGCCCTCGCCCGCTCCCTGGCCAAGCGTCCGAAGCTGTTGCTGCTCGACGAACCGATGGGCGCCCTGGACAAGAAGCTGCGTTCGCAGATGCAACTGGAGCTGGTAGAAATCATCGAGCGGGTCGGCGTGACCTGCGTGATGGTGACTCATGACCAGGAAGAGGCCATGACCATGGCTGAGCGCATCGCGATCATGCACCTGGGCTGGATCGCGCAAATCGGCAGCCCGGTCGACATTTATGAAGCACCGGTCAGCCGCATGGTCTGCGAGTTCATCGGCAACGTGAACGCCTTCGAAGGCACGGTGGTGGAAGACCTTGAAGGTCACGCGATCATTCATAGCCCGGACCTGGAACAGAAGATTTACGTCGGTCACGGCGTCAGCACCTCGGTGCAGGACAAGTCGATCACCTACGCGATCCGCCCGGAAAAAATGTTGGTCAGTACCCTCAAGCCGGACTCTCGCTACAACTGGTCCCAAGGCAAGGTGCATGACATCGCTTACCTCGGCGGTCACTCGGTGTTTTACGTGGAATTGCCTGGCGGCAAAGTCGTGCAATCGTTCATGGCCAACGCCGAACGCCGTGGCGCGCGACCGACCTGGGACGACAAAGTCTACGTGTGGTGGGAAGACGACAGCGGCGTGGTACTGCGCTCATGAAAACACTCAATCAGCGGTTCATGCGGCTGATGCCGAGTGGTCGAAAGCTCGTCATCGGGATTCCTTTCCTGTGGCTGTGCCTGTTTTTCCTGTTGCCGTTCTTCCTGGTGATGAAGATCAGCTTCTCGGAAGCGGCCCTGGCCATTCCTCCTTACTCCGAGATCTACACCTTCGCCGAGCAGAAATTCCAGCTGCTGCTGAACCTCGGCAACTACTCGCTGCTGACTCAGGATGAGCTGTACATCTCGGCCTACTTCGGCTCGTTGAAGGTCGCGTTTTTAAGCACATTGATGTGCCTGGTGATCGGTTTTCCGATGGCCTACGCGATCACCAAGGCCAACAAGGAAACGCAAAACGTTTTGCTGCTGCTGATCATGATGCCGACCTGGACCGCGATCCTGATCCGCGTGTATGCGTGGATGGGCATCCTCAGCAACAACGGTTTGCTCAACGGTTTTTTGATGTGGACCGGGCTGACCGATCACCCGATCGAGATCCTCAACACCAACACGGCCGTGTATATCGGTGTGGTTTACGCCTACTTGCCGTTCATGGTGCTGCCGCTGTACGCCAACCTGGTCAAGCACGACCAAAGCTTGCTGGAGGCGGCGTCGGATCTGGGTTCGAGCAACTTCAACAACTTCTGGAAAATCACCGTGCCGCTGGCCAAGAACGGGATCATTGCCGGTTGCATGCTGGTGTTCATTCCGGTGGTCGGTGAGTTCGTGATTCCGGAGCTGCTGGGCGGCCCTGAGACGCTGATGATCGGTCGCGTGCTGTGGCAAGAGTTCTTCAATAACCGCGACTGGCCGGTGGCGTCTGCCCTGGCGGTGGTGATGCTGTTAATCCTGATTGTGCCGATTCTGCTGTTCAACCGCAGCCAGGCCAAAGAGATGGAGGCACGGGGATGAAACGCTTCGGATTTTCAAAGTTCATGCTGATTTTCGGCCTGTCGTTTATCTACTTGCCGATGCTGATTCTGGTGATCTACTCGTTCAACGCTTCCAAACTGGTGACGGTCTGGGGCGGCTGGTCGTTCAAGTGGTACGCCGGTCTGCTCGACAACACGCAACTGATGGGCTCGGTGGTGCGCTCGCTGGAAATCGCCTGCTACACGGCGATTGCGGCGGTGGCGCTGGGGACGTTGGCGGCATTCGTGCTGACTCGCGTGACGCGCTTCAAGGGTCGCACCTTGTTTGGCGGTTTGGTGACCGCGCCGCTGGTGATGCCGGAAGTCATCACCGGCCTGTCGCTGTTGCTGCTGTTCGTGGCGATGGCGCAGTTGATCGGCTGGCCGATGGAGCGTGGCATCGTCACCATCTGGATCGCCCACACCACGTTCTGTGCGGCGTACGTCGCGGTGGTGGTCTCGGCGCGTTTGCGTGAGCTGGATTTGTCCATCGAAGAAGCGGCGATGGACCTTGGGGCGAAGCCGTTCAAGGTGTTTTTCCTGATCACCATTCCGATGATCGCGCCGTCACTGGCGGCCGGCGGCATGATGTCGTTTGCCCTGTCGCTGGATGACTTGGTGTTGGCGAGTTTCGTCTCGGGGCCGGGTTCGACGACCTTGCCGATGGAAGTGTTCTCGGCGGTGCGTCTGGGAGTGAAGCCTGAGATCAACGCCGTGGCCAGCCTGATTCTGTTGGCCGTTTCGATCGTGACCTTCATGGTCTGGTACTTCAGCCGCCGTGCCGAAGCCACCCGCAAACGTGCGATCCAGGAAGCGATGGACCAGACCGCGAGCGAATCGTGGCAGCAACCTGAAAAGCGAATGGTGGAAGCGACGGTTTAGGTTGTTGAGTTAACTGTGGCGAGGGAGCTTGCTCCCGCTTGAGTGCGCAGCACTCAACCAATTGGCAGGGTCGCCAGAATTCTTGGGGCCGCTTCGCAGCCCAGCGGGAGCAAGCTCCCTCGCCACAGGTTGTGTATTGCCCCACAGGTTTTGTGTTTACCGCATTTTTGCTTTGTGTCACTGAATAAAAAGAATGGAGTTGTACCGATGAAAATGTTTGGCAGGACTCTGCTGACACTGTCCTTAGTGGGCGCGATTGCCACCGTTGCCCAGGCCAATGACAAGGTTCTGCGCGTCTACAACTGGTCGGATTACATCGCCCCGGACACCGTCAGGAAGTTCGAAGACGAGACCGGCATCCGCGTGACCTACGATGTGTTCGACAGCAATGAAACCCTTGAAGCCCGTCTGCTCGCCGGCAAGTCCGGCTACGACATCGTGGTGCCGTCCAACAGTTTCCTGGCCAAGCAGATCAAGGCCGGGGTCTATCAGGAACTGGACAAGTCGAAGCTGTCGAACTGGAAAAACCTCAACCCGGTGCTGCTGAAAAACGCGTCCGCCAGTGACCCGGATAACGGCCACGCTTTCCCGTACATGTGGGGTTCGATCGGCATTGGCTTCAACCCGGCCAAGGTCAAGGAAGTGCTCGGCGCCAATGCACCGACCAACTCCTGGGACTTGCTGTTCAAACCGGAAAACGCGGAAAAACTGAAAGCGTGCGGCATCAGCTTCCTCGACTCGCCTACCGAGATGCTCCCGGCGGCCCTGCACTACCTGGGTTATCCGGTGAACTCCCAGGACAAGGCTCAGATCGCCGAAGCCGAAGCGCTGTTCATGAAAATTCGGCCGTCGGTGGCGTATTTCCATTCGTCGAAATACATCTCCGACCTGGCCAACGGCAACATCTGCGTCGCGGTCGGTTACTCCGGGGACGTGCTGCAAGCCAAGGCGCGCGCCCAGGAAGCGGGCGACAAAGTGAAGATCGATTACAGCATTCCGAAAGAAGGGGCCGGCAGCTTCTACGACATGGTCGCGATCCCCAAGGACGCGGCGAACGTGGAGAACGCCTACCTGTTCATGAACTTCCTGATGCGCCCGGACATCATCGCCGAGATCACCAACAACATCGGCTACAGCAATGCCAATGCGGCGGCCACACCGTTGGTGGATGAGGCCATCCGGGATGATCCGGGGTCGTATCCGCCGCAAGCGGTCATGGCGACGCTGTATGCGATTCCGGATATGCCGATCGGCGTTCAGCGCGTGATGACTCGGGGCTGGACGCGGGTGAAACTCGGGAAATAGTCGCTCAATGATCGTTCCCACGCTCTGCGTGGGAATGCAGCCCGGGACGCTCCGCGTCCCTTCCAAAGCCGAACGCGGAGCGTCCGGGGAGGCATTTCCACGCGAAGCGTGGGAACGATCACTGTCAAAGTTTCCGTTCACGCAGCGCCTTACCACCGCTGCATCCTCTCTGACGAACGGCCTCACCTGGCTTCCTCGGTTAAGGTGAACTTAGGCGCCCTCCTCGGGCGCCTTTTTTTATGCGGGGGCCAGCGGCCATTCCGCCAGCGCCCGATACCGCCCCTTATGGGATTCAAACAAGACAAAGCGATCAGCCCGCAGGAAAAATTCGGGCGGCGTCGCGGACTCAGGCACCGGCATTCGATAATCACGCATCAACGTCAGGTGCGGCCGAAACGCCTTCGGCGTCTCTTCAACGCCAAACGGCAACATCGCCTGTTCCAGCGCATACACCAGACGCAACAACTCCGGCGGTGCCTGCTCCGGCGCCAGGACCAACACCCCTGCCCGGCGCCAGACCTCCATTCGATCCAGCGCCAACCTCAGCGGTATACCCGGTATGTGGACCTTCTCGGCCGCCGTACAGATCTCGCCAATCTGCGCCACGCCGACAGCCCCCAAAAACAACAATGTCAGGTGAAAGTTTTCCGCCGGCACCGGACGCCCGCTGCGCAGCTCAAGGGCGCTGCGCCATTGAGCAATGGCCTTGCGCTGCTGCGGCGGGCAATTGAGCGCGAAAAACAGCCGCTTGAACGGTTCACGGGATTCGTCAGTCATGCCTGGCAGCTCCTGACATGCACGTTATAGTTGAACCAACCGAATCAACGGGAGGGGGCCATGCGACAGATCATCAGCAAAGAGCCATGGTGGGCAATGCCACCGAAACCGGGGCAGGATGAGTCCGAGCTGGAATGGGGCTGGCTGGTTCACTATAGCGAAGGTGAGCCGCGCTTCGAATTCGTCAGGGAGCGGCCGACGGACAGCGAGATCCGCAACCGCAAAAGCTGCAGGATCACCCCGTCGCCGGAGTGATCCTTTCGACGGGATCAGGCCTTCACGATCATTTCAAAACCACCAAAGACCAGGCGCTGGCCATCGAAGGGCATCGGATTGACGTCCGGCTGCATCCGCGGATCGTTCATCATTTTGTCCATGCCCGCGTTACGGGTGGCCTTGTCCGGCCAGATGATCCAGCTGAACACCACGGTTTCGTCCTCCTTGAGTTTCACCGCCATGGGAAACGAGGTTACTTTGCCGTCCGGCACGTCGTCGCCCCAGCATTCAGCGACGCTGAGCGCGCCGCACTCCTTGAAAATAACGGCGGCGGTTTCGGCGTGTTTCTTGAATTTTTCGCGGTTGGCGGTGGGCACGGCAGCGAGGAAGCCATCAACGTAGGACATGGTGTTTCTCCTTCGGTTATGGAACGGTCTGCTGGGTAGTCGATTCTGTCGGGCTCCAATCGACAGCGCCGCCGCCCGAACTGACCGACGGTACGTCGGCGCTCTCCGCCAGGTTGCCCTCGATCTGCGCCGCCATGTACAGCGTCCCCGCCATGACGCCGGAGGTCGGGTTCTGCACGAGTTTCATCCAGGCCTTGTCGAACGTATTGCCCAGGCTGGCGCGAATCAGCGCTTCGCTGTCCGGCCGGTCATTGGCCTGAATAATCGCCCGAATGCCGGCTACCCCCACCGAAATCAGGGCGCCGGCCAGTTTCCCGGCTGCTGCGGCCACCGCACTGGCCGCGCCTCGCGGGGCCATTTCGGCCTCCATCCGTTGACTGGCGCGCTTGGCCACCGGCGCCATGGCGGTGTCGGTCGAATCAACGCCTTTGTCGCCCCCCGCCTTGTGGATTTTCTCGATCAACGCCGCGTAGGCCGGCAACGAATTCAGCGGTTGGGTGTGCACGACCTGATACAGCGACGCATCACGCGCGGGCGGTGGCCCGAGTGCTATCGCGGGGATTTTCTGGATGCGGCCGTTGAGCTGGGCCATCGGCACGCCGTGGCGCTGGGAGATTCGCTGCAGTTCCTCCTGAAGAATGTCCACGTAGAAGGCCGTCGCCAAGCCGAGAATCGCGTCGGGATCGATCTCTACCGCGACCGGCGCCAGCACGCGTTTCTGGTATTGCTCCAGCAGGTAGGCCGCCAGGCGCTTGGCCGAGGCATCCTGCTCACCCTTGGCACTGAGGCTGTACCAGCTGACCTTCACCGATAGCCATTCCTGGGTCCAGTAACTGCTGAACCAGGGAATGAAGTTCTCTTCGGTCAGTTGGTAGACCCGCGTGCGCCAGTAATCCATGGCACCCCGGGCATAGATTTTGGTCTGCTCGGTCGCGGACTGCGACGCGGCGACAATCTCCTGGTCCACCTGCCGCCAGGTGCTTTGCGACACCACCACGACCGGCGCCACCACCGGGGCACGCACAGGCGTGGCGCATCCCGCCAACACCACCATCACGGGGACGATCAGCGAACGCAGGTTCAAGATCGCGGTTCCTACAGTGTTCCCCGGACGGTATGTCCGGTGTTCAAAGGACTGTTTATTTGAGTATAGGTGGCGGGGTTTGTTCGCTTGGAGCTGGTGGTGTTTTCCAGGGCCTCATCGCGAGCAGGCTCGCTCCCACAGTGGTCTGTGGTGAAACACAGGCTTACGAACGACGCCAATCCCTGTGGGAGCGCGCCTGCTCGCGATGGGGCCCTGAAGATCACCATCAACGGCGTCGATACTCACCATCGCGACGATTGCCTTCCGCTAAAAAACCGCCAGGCGCAGGATCAACCCATCCCAAGGCAAAAGCCCATACCGGAGGGGAAAATCATGTTGATCCATCTGCTGACCTGCCTGGCCCTGACGGCCGTTACGCTGACTGTCTTTTCCTACATCGTCCTCGCCAAGGAGCGCAGATCATGATCCACGCCATTACCCTTTGCGTAAGCTTCCCGGTGTTCGGCAACAACTTCTATTCGCAGCCATTCGTCTCTCGCAAAGAGCTGTCACTGGTGTTCGACAAAAACTTCGAGGCATTGCTGATACCGGCAGCCGCGAACCACTTCAACAATGAAGTGGTCGGGCTCAACGATCAATTCCGGTTCCTCAATGACGTGTTGGTTGAACACCTGCTGGAGATCGAATTGGCCCAGAGCGCACCTCGGTCTTCGCGTCAGTTCACGTTTTAGGATCAGGCGGGCCGACGAACGGCCCTCACCTTGCCACTATTGCCTCCGCCGCAAAAAAATCGGTCAGCACCGTCGGACTCAAGCCCTGACACGCCGACACCGGTTGGTAATGTGAGGCTTTCCAGCACCTCGCCGGTGTTCGGGTCTACTCGCCGCAATTCACCTTCCTCACCTTCCCAAGTGCCGTGCCAGAGCGCGCCTTCCACCCAGGTCACCCCGGTGACGAAACGGTTGGACTCGATCGTGCGAAGAATCTTGCCGGTGTCGGGGTCGATTTGATGGATCTTGCGTTCGCGATACTGGCCCACCCAAAGCGTGCCTTCAGCCCAGGCGAGCCCTGAGTCGCCCCCACCGCCGGGCGCCGGAATGGTGCCGAGTACACGACCATTCGAAGGATCTATCTTCTGGATGCGATCATCGGCGATCTGGTACAGGTGCCGGCCGTCAAAGGCTGTTCCGGCATGCGCGGCGACATCGATGGAACGAGGCGTCTTACCGCTTACAGGGTCGAGGGCGTTGAGTTTTTCTCCGGAGGCGAACCAGACGTGCTCGCCGTCATAAGAAACGCCATGCACGGCGTCGACGCCCGGAAAGGGTCCGTATTCGTGGATGATCTCGGCAGATGATTGCTTCATGGTTGCATCCTCTTCGTTGGGTGGTGGGATGGATCCTAGTCACCCGGCACCCAAGCTGTGAGTAACAAAGTCGTCGCGAATCCAGACAGCGGCGGCGTCATCCAGCGCCGGGCGCGCCCGCGACCAAATGACTGCACTTTGCCGGCGGTTGCCAGCGAATCGAGGGCCCGTTGCACCGTGCGTTGACTGGCCTTCAGCGCCAGGGCCAGCGCCGAACTCGACCACGATTCGCCGTCGGCCAGGAAGGCCAGCAGCGCCGCCTGGGGCTCTTCGACGGGCCACGCAAGCACGACAACGTCATCAGCACTCTCTGGTTGCAGCGCAAACCCGCGTTTCGTCGCACTGATACCGGCCAGAGGTTTCAGCGCTTTGCGAAGCCGACCGATTTCGACGCGCAGTCTGGCGCGATGGGACTCATCGGTGAGCTTCTGGCGAAAGGCCTGGGTGATCAGTGTTTCCCGCGCCACATCCTCGGGCCAGGCTTCGGCCAACGCCCGCACGAGGGTGAACAACACCGGTCGTTTGGCCAGGGACACCGACATCCCCGCGCCGCGCACGCCGTATCGGCACGCGTCGACGACCAGAGACGGTGAACTCAGCAATGCTTCCACCTCATCCAGCCGCAGGGGGCGTTCTTCACCCCGGGCAATCAGTCGCGCAGCGGGCGTGTCGAGCACTTGGGCGGCGTGTTCAACCTCGGCGGTGAGCGCGGGAATACCGGCGTCTGAGGCCGCACGTTCGGCCCTTTCGAGCGCAGACCGCGCCCTTCTTGTTTCGAGTCGCCGCACGGCGATCCCGGCCACCACTAATTCATGAACGACGCGCAATGCCGGCGGCAGCGGTGCGGGGTCGAGCTCGGCGAGCAAACGGTCGACCTCATCCAGACGCCCGATCAACAACAAACGCCGAACCTGCAAATACCGCGCATGGGCCGCATTCGCGCCATCGCCATGCGCCTGCAAGGTCACTCGCGCCGCTTCGAGCGCCTTCACCGGCCAGCCGAGATCCCGTGAAGCCAGGGCGATTTCGGCCTCGGCGACCACGCACCGCGCCCGGGCCACAGGCGCTTTCGGACCGAAGGCACGTGCGGCGCTGCGCACCAACGCCTTGGCCCGGACCAGATCGCCCAATTGCGCCATGGCGATGCCGCGAAGCGCCAGCGCAGGGGCATCGTCGCGCAAGGCAACCCGGTTCAGCGCACCGAGGGGATCGCCCGCCGCGAGTGCGTGCGCTGCGGCGGTGATCAGTGAGTCCATTTGAATTGCGCCACAGGTGTCACTCCCACGGTTCGGTGCCCGTAGATGAGTCTATCTCACGCCCACCCAACCTGTGGGAGCGAGCCTGCTCGCGAAAGCGGTGGGTCAGGCGCTATCGATGTTGGATGTGCCGACCTCTTCGCGAGCAGGCTCGCTCCTACAGGGAATGTGCTTGATCGACGAGGGTGGTCACCGCGGGCGTTTGGCGTCTTGCAACCACTCGCGCGGGCTGGCACCGGTTTTACGACGAAACGCCCGGGCCAGCGCCGAGGGGCTTTCGTAGCCGACTTCATCGGCGATCAGCGCGATGGACTTGCCCTCACGCAAACGTTTCTGCGCCAGGCTGATCCGCCAGCTCACCAGATAGTCAACCGGCGTCTGCCCCACCACCGAGCGAAAGTAGTCGGCGAAACTGGCCCGGGACATATTGGCTGCCGCCGACAGTTCGGCCACGGTCCAGGCCTTGCCGGGCGCGTCGTGCATCAGGCTCAAGGGGCGCGCCAGGCGTGGGTCGGCGAGACCGGCCATCATCCCGGGCGTCTGGTCACGGCTGGTCAGGATGTGCCGCAACAACTGAATCACCAGCAGTTCGAACAGCCGATCCATCATCGCTTCGCGACCACAAATGCCGCCGAACGCCTCGCTGAACAGCCAGTCCAGCGTGCCGGCCAGGGTCGGGATACTGTCGAGTTTGAGCACCAGGTATTCAGGCAGCGCGGCCGCCAGGGCGTTGCCCGCCCCACCGTCGAACTCCAGAGAGGCGCACACCAATTGAGTGCCCGACGCTTCGCTGGCGAACAAGCGGTGACGATAAGGTCGCGGGAAAAAAATCAGCGTCGGTTCATTGAGCTGCAGGACTCGCTCATCAGCCAGTTTGAGCGTCAGTTCACCAGCCTGAAGCAAATGCAGGTGCCCGGTGGCCTGTTCGCCATCGAAGGACGTGACGCCGCAAAAATCGCCACTGTGGAAAGTGCCGGCACTGACACCGAAATGCGTGAGCAAGGTGGACAAGCGATCCATGGAACGACTCCCCGGGGAACATATCTGGACGATCTGTCGCATATCCTCGACGATTTGCACCCTTAAGGCCAGCAATGATCCATAGCATGGACCCCGTACCCAGCGCATACCGCGCTTGAATCGACGGAGTCTCAACATGAGCCGCATCGCCCCCCTGAACCTTGAACAAGCCACCGACACCACTCGCCCGCTGCTGGAAGGCGTGCAGAAAAAAATCGGCTTCTTGCCCAACGTCTTCAAGACGCTGGCCCATGCCCCCGCCGTCCTGTCGGCCTATCTGCAACAGTCGGTGGCCCTGGGCAAAACATCCCTGAGCGCCCCTGAAAAAGAAGCGATCTTCCTGGCCACTTCGCAGGTCAACGGTTGCGACTACTGCCTGGCGGCGCACACCGTATTTGCCGGCAAGGCCGGGCTGTCCGCGCAAGACATCGTCAGTGCTCGACACGGCCAACTCAACGCATTTGCCACGCTGGCCCGGCAAATCACCGAAAGTCGCGGCCACCTGAGTAACGAGCAGATTGAAGCGGCGCGTGCAGCCGGCATCACCGATGCCAAGATCATCGAGGTGGTCGCCCACATTGCCTCGCAGACGCTGACCAACTACCTCAACAACCTGGCCCTGACCGACATCGACTTCCCTGCCATCGATGCTTGAGGCGGATGTCTGACCCGAGGAGTACACCCCATGAGCACTGTGACGCTTTACACCACCGACACCTGCCCTTATTGCCGCAATGCCAAGGCGCTGCTGGCCAGCAAAGGCATCGCCAGCCAGGAGATCAATGTTCAATCGAACCCCGGAAAATTCCAGGAAATGCTCACCCGCAGCGGTCGTCGCAGCGTGCCGCAGATATTCATCGGTGACACCCATGTCGGAGGCTTCGACGACCTGGCCAAACTGGACCGTCAAGGTGCCCTGCTATCGATGCTGGCCTGAAGCTGCAATCCAAACCCCCTCCCTTTAACCGGCAAGACTTCTATCAGCCCATAGAAGTCTTGCCACGTCGTTTTGCCACTATTCATTAAATTTCCGCTAGGTTGTACGATGACCGATGAGTCACTCATAACAACAAGGAACTACCCATGAAAAAAGTGAACGTGCTGATTGGTTTTCTGTGCCTCTTCAGTGGCTACGTGATGGCAGCCCCTGCTCCGGGCGAGAAGGATGTGGCGCAGGCGGTAGACCATCTGACGCAAGCCATGCTCAACAAGAACATCCCCGAACTGAAAGCGCTTACTGCTGAGAACCTGACCTACGGGCACTCGAGCGGCAAGGTCCAGGACAAGAAAGACTTCATCGCCGATATCGAAACGGGCAAGAGCGCTTTCAAAACCCTGGAAATGCAGAACCAGACCATCACCGTCTCGGGTGATGTAGCGCTGGTTCGTCATCATTTTTCGGCACAGGCGATCAAGGGCACCGAGGTGGTCCCGACTGAAATCGAAAACTTCCAGATCTGGCAAAAGAAGTCCGGCAAATGGTTGCTGGTAGGCCGGCAAGCCTTCCGCATCTGAATAAAAAAATCCCGCCCAAGGTGACTTGAGCGGGATTTTTCATACAGGCAGCCTTATCGAGACAGCTGCTTATCAGGCCACAACCGGAATCATCGGGTCCGCAGCCGCCAGCGCAGTTGCGCGGTCAGCGGCCGGCGGATAGATCCACACCGTATTGATCTGGGTCTTCAGCGATTTGCCTTCCTCCTTGACCAGTTTCACCTGGCGATCCCAACCCTCGGTGTACACCGCGCCCCACGCCCCCAGATCCAGACAGGTAACGTACTTGGGCTGGCTGTACGCCTTCGGCGCCACGCCCAGGATTTGCGCAGCGACGTTGTTGCCGGCATGACGCCCCAGCGAGATCGCGTGTTGGCAGGTCATCATGGCGTAGTTGCCGATGTCATCCGCGGCGGCATAAGCCACATCACCGGTGGCAAAGATGTCGTCCTGACCGATGACTTTCAGGTGGGCGTCAACGTGCAGGCGACCGAGGTGGTCGCGTTCGGCCGGGATCTGCTCGGTCAGCGAGCTTGCCCGCACCCCGGTGGTCCAGACCACAGTCTTGGCGTCGATGCGTTGGCCATCGGCCAGGGTCACACCGTTTTCATCGACAGCAACGACCGACGACTTCAAGCGCCATTTCACGCCCAGCTCAGTGCTGGCTTCGGCGATCGACTGGCTGATTTCGCTGCCCATGGACGCCCCGACTTTTTCACCGCGATCGACGATGATCACTTCAATGTCAGCGTCCTCGCCGAGGATGGCCCGCAGACGCGCCGGCATTTCAGTCGCCGTTTCAATCCCGGTAAAGCCGCCACCGGCCACAACCACGGTGTTTCGAGCTTTACTTTGCGGCAGGTTGGCCAGGGATTTCAGATGGTTTTCCAGGCGTATCGCCTGTTCAATCTGGTCCACGTCAAAGGCGTGTTGGGCCACGCCCGGAGTGTTGGGCAACGCGAGACCGCTGCCAGTGGCCAGAACGAGTTTGTCGTAGCTGCACACCTGTTCGGTACCCGATGCATCGGTGTAGCCGACTTGTTTTTGCTGCACGTCGATGGATTGCGCTGCGCCCTTGATGAACTTCACACCGACGGCATCAAACAGGTCGCCAAGGGGTGCCGCCAGTTGATGAGCATTCGGCTCGTAGAAGCGTGGACGCACCCGCAGCTCGGCTTGAGGCGCCAGTACCGTGACGTCTACGTGGTTGTGATCATGGATGTCCAACAGGCGCGTGGCGCTCAATGCCGTCCACATGCCACCGAAACCTGCGCCGATGACCAGAATGTGCTGTTTCATTGTTTTAACTCCGAAGAAGACCAAAGACTGAACTCGTCGCCGAGCTGACAACGGCGACTATAGTGATCCTAGTTACAAGGCGCAACGACCTTCTATCGATGGTTATCATCACACATTCAGATACCTCGACAATCCAGACACAAGCTTCTATCCATATGCAGCACAGGACAGACAGGCGATCTAGGCATACCGATGCTTCGTTGCACCCCTGACAATCGGCTGGTAACATTGGCGACTCATTCAGTCGGAGATAACCATGTCTCTCTACAGCGCGGGCGTTGAGTACGGCATTCACTGCCTGCTTTTTCTGGTGGGCGATTACGGCGACAGCCGTGAGGCAAGCGTGCGCGACCTCGCTGAGCTGCAAGGCGTGCCGCTGGACTACCTGGCGAAAATCTTCACCAAACTGGCCAAGGCCAAACTGGTGGTCGCGACCGAGGGTGTGCGCGGCGGGTTCAAACTGGCGCGGCCGGCGGACGAAATCAGCGTGCTGGACATCGTTAACGCCATTGATGGCCAGAAGCTCATCTTCGATTGCCGTGATATCCGTGGGCGTTGCGCGTTGTTTGAAGGCTCCCCGCCGACGTGGGCAGTGGAAGGTCATTGCTCGGTTCACGCCGTCATGATGACCGCGCAGAAACGCATGGAAGACGCCCTCGCCCAGCAGACCATTCTCGACCTTGCCCGCAGGGTCGGACGTAAAGCCCCGGCCGAGTTCGGCGCCCAGGTGGACAACTGGATCAATGATCGTCGGGAAAGGAAAACGGTGACCGGCACTCAGCCCGACGGCGAACAGATCATCCCGGTGACCGATATTTCCGACTGACGATTCGTCTGGGGCGCTCTATGATTAAGGCCCATGACGACCTCTGCTCCGATCCGCTCACCCTGCCCGCCCGGCGCCTGCATCTGCGGGCGAGACCCGTTGCTGGAAACACCGGGCGCGGACGTGCGCATCCTGTTTCTGACCCGACAGGAAGAAAAGCGTCTGCTCGATCGTCTGGAAAACCTGGAAAGCCTGGCTGACCTCGAACGCTTGCAAAACCGCATGTACGCACAACTGGGCATCCGTGTGGACATCGTCCCCAGCTTCAATGAAGTGCGTACCATGCGCGGCATCGGCATCACCCTCGGCGAGTTGCCGGGCTTGTGCCGCAAGACCCGCCAGTCGATCCCCGCCGCGATTCGCCGCAGCCTGGAGAAACGCCCGGAGATCGCCTTCGAGATCCTCAACGCCAATGACCTGTTGCGCGACGCGTGAGGTCCGTACCGATGAATCCCCTTCTCGAATTCCCCGTGACCGACGAAATACTCACGTCCTACGCCCTGGCGATCGGTGCCGATTTGTTGGGTTATCGCAATCACATTTACCGGGTGCTGAACTTCTACCGCGCGATCAGCGGCATTGAAGGCCTGCCCTCCGAAGCCGTGCAGATCGCCGGGGCGTTTCACGACCTGGGCATCTGGACCGATCAAACCATTGATTACCTGGAACCCTCGGTGCGCCTGGCCACCGACTACCTCGCCAATCGGCAACTGTCGCACTTGAGCGGCGAAGTGACGGCACTGATCCTGGAACACCACAAAGTGCGGTCCTACGCTGCCGACCATGCGCTCAGCGTCGAGCCCTTCCGACGCGCCGATATCATTGATGTGTCGCTCGGCCTGCTGACGTTCGGCCTGCCGCGGGCCTACATCAAAACGGTGAAGTCGGGACTGCCCAATCATGGTTTTCACGGGATGCTGCTCCGGCAAACCGCACGGCAATTCCTGCGCTCCCCGCTCAAACCGCTGCCAATGTTTCGCTGGTGATGGAGTCGTCGGGCAGGGATTGGTGCGAAAAGATCAGTTGAATCCGGCCATCGCCGACCATGCTGTAAAGCTCATGAGACAGCTGCACATCACTGTCAATTACTACTGGATATTTCCCAGTTCATACCTACGCTCTTTCGGGGGATACCCATTTAAAAAAGGTCGGGGGGCCTGACTTCGGTACTTATCAGTACGCAGGAGCTGCTCATGAACCAGACAAAATTAACCCGGTTGTTTGCTGTTTCAATGTTGTTGTCTGCAATGGTTCTACCCGGCATCACCCAAGCGGCCGACAAACCCGCCCCCAACATCGTGGTCATCATGGGCGACGATATTGGCTGGTCCAATATCGGCGTCTACAACCAGGGCATGATGGCCGGCCGGACCCCCAACCTCGACCAGCTCGCTGCAGAAGGCATGCGCTTTACCGACTACTACGCCGAAGCCAGTTGCACCGCCGGGCGTGCCAATTTCATTACCGGTGAACTGCCGATCCGTACCGGCATGACCACGGTCGGCCAGGCCGGCTCACCTGTCGGTATTCCCGCTGACGCGGTCACCATTGCCACCGCGCTCAAGGCCATGGGTTACTCCACTGGCCAGTTTGGCAAAAACCATCTGGGCGACTTGAACGAATTTCTGCCCACCGCGCACGGGTTCGACGAGTTCTTCGGTTACCTCTATCACCTCGACGCCATGGAAGACCCGGCACACCCCAATTATCCGCAAGAACTTCTGGCCACCGTTGGCCCGCGCAACATGGTCCACAGCTGGGCGACCACCACCGACGATACGACGGTGATGCCGCGCTGGGGCAAGGTCGGCAAACAGAAAATCGAAGACGCCGGTACGCTCTATCCCGAGCGGATGAAAACCGTCGACGACGAAATCCGCGACAAGGCTTTCACCTTCATCGACAAGGCCAAGACCGATAACAAACCGTTCTTCCTGTGGCTGAACCCGACCCGCATGCACATCGTCACGCACCTGTCCGATAAGTACGAAGCGATGCGCACTTCGCAGAATGGCTGGTCGGAGCAGGAAGCCGGCATGGCGCAGCTCGATGACATCGTCGGCGACGTCATGGCCAAGCTGAAAAAAGACGGCATGGATGACAACACCATCGTGATTTTCACCACCGACAACGGCGCGGAAAACTTCACCTGGCCGGATGGCGGCACCACACCGTTCGCCATGGGCAAAGGCACCGTGATGGAAGGTGGCTTCAGGGTTCCGGCGATCGTTCGCTGGCCTGGCAACGTACCGGCCAACACCGTGGCCAATGGCATCATGTCCGGCCTGGACTGGTTCCCGACCCTCGTTGCCGCCGCCGGCAACCCGAACATCGCCACCGAGCTGCTCAAGGGCAAGCAACTGGGCGACAGAACGTACAAGGTCCACCTCGATGGCTATGACCAGACACCGATGATCACCGGTAAAGGTCCGTCGAACCGGCATGAAGTTTTCTACTTCGGCGAAAGTACGCTGGGTGCGATCCGTATCGATGACTTCAAGTACCGCTTCATCGATCAGCCCGGTGGCTGGCTGGGGGCTAAGGTCACGCTGGACATGCCGGTCCTGACCAACCTGCGGCTCGACCCGTTTGAACGCGCCGGGTGGCCGGAAAACATGGCAGCCAGTGGCTCACTGGAGTACTTCGAGTGGTTCAAGTTCCAGTTCTGGCGCTTTGTGTTTGTACAGCAGCAGGTGGTCAAACTGGCTGAAACGGCGGTTGAGTTCCCACCCATGCAAAAAGGCGCGAGCTTCAACCTGGAAGCGGTCAAAGCCAGGATCGAAGCGGCCCGGGCGGCCATGGCCAAGTAGACAGGCGAATACATGGGTGGCGGCTGCCAGCCACCCGCGTTCATGACGGACATCCGCTGAGGTGATCCATGCAATTAAAAACAGCCGTCCTACCCGCCTTCACCCTGTTTGCGCTGTGCTGCCAGCAGGCCCAGGCCGGCGGCATCATGCTCTATGAAATCGGCACCGATAACGTGGGGCTTGCCAACGCCGGTGCCGCCGCCCGCGCACAAGGCCCTTCCACCATCGCCAGCAACCCGGCGGGCATGAGCTATCTGCCAGGTACGCAGATTACCGGCGGATTGCAGCTGCTCTACGGCGACCTGAGCTTTGATCGCGACTCAAACACCAACGGCACGGGCAGCGGCAGTGGCAATGCCTTCGACCCGATTCCCGGCGGCAGCTTTTTCATCAGCCATCAATTCGACGACCACTGGAGCGTCGGTTTCGGCAATTACGGCGACTTCGGGTTGGCGGCCAACTACGACAACGACTGGTCCGGGCGCTATTTTGCGCAGAACGTCAGCCTCGCCGGTTTGTCGTTTGTGCCCAGCGTGGCGTATCGCTTCGATGATCAATGGTCGGTGGGCGTCGGTGTGAAAGCCATGTACGGCATGCTGCAAGCGCAAACCGCGATCGATCGTTCACCCTTTGGCTTCACCGACCGCAGCGACGGCCAATTCAAGTACAAAGACAACGATTGGGGTTTTGGGGCGAATGTGGGGGTGATCTACGCCCCGCAACCCGGCACCCGTATTGGCCTGGCCTACACCAGCAAGGTCGATCTGGACTTCGAAGACCGGCTGGATGTGAAAGGCGACGGCCGTTTGCTGGAGCGCGTCAACAACACCAATACCCAACTCGACATGACCGTGCCGCAAACCGCGACCCTGAGCCTGTTCCAGCAACTCGACCCGCGATGGGCCTTGCTCGCCTCCGTCAACTGGCAGGACTGGTCCGAGTTCGGCGATATCGCGGTGCAAGTCGACACCACCGCAGTCGGTTCACAATCGACCACCGTCGACGCCCATTTCAAAGACACCTGGCAACTGGCCCTGGGCGCGCAGTACCAGGCCACCCCGCAGCTGTTGTGGAATTTCGGCGTGGCTTACGACAGCAGCGCCGTTTCCGACGGCAACCGTACATTTACCGTGCCCATGGACGAATCCTGGCGCATTGCGGCCGGGGCCACCTATGCTCTGAACAAGGTCACCGACATTAACGTCAGCTGGGCCATGGTCTGGCTTGGCGACATGCCGGTCGACCAGACCAAGTCCACGTCGGGCACTCGAACTTCCGGTCAATTCGACAATGCCTGGATTCAAGCGGTGACCGGAAACATGACCTGGCGTTTTTGATGCCTGCAATCGAAAAAAAAAAGACAACCCCCATGGAGCACACACCACAATGAACCTGTCCCGGAAATTATTCATCGGCGTCGCATTGACCAGTCTGCTACTCGGGGGCTGCACCTCGAAAGTCACCGAAAAAGACCAGTACTCGGGCTTCCTTACCGACTACAACAACTTGCAGCAAGTCACCACCACCAGTGGCGAAACCGCGATGCGCTGGGTGAGCCCGTCCTGGAATCCAAACGCCTACGACACCGTGGTCTTCAACAAACTGGAGCTCTATCCGGCACCCAAGCCGACTGAGCGGGTCAATCGGCAAACCCTGGATGAACTGCAGAACTACATGACCAGCAAGGTCAAAGGTGTGTTGGGGCAGAAATACCGCGTGGTATCGAGCGAACAATCAGCGCCGGGCGGTTCAAAAAAACTGATCATGCGCGCGGCGATCACCGGGGTGAATGCCGAAAACGAAGGCATGAGATGGTATGAAGTGGTGCCTGTCGCGGCCGTTGTCGGTGGTGTTTCCGCTGCCAGCGGGCATCGGGATCAGGACTCCACGTTGTTCATCGAGGCCGAGTTTAAAGACGCCAGCACCAACCAGACCGTGGCCAAAGTCGTGCGCAAAGTCTTCGGCAGCACGCTGTCCAATGCCAGCCAGGAAATCACCGCCAAAGACTTCAAAGTGGCGATCGACAAACTGGCCAGCGATTTGCAGGCGTTTGTCCGGTAGCGGCAGCTGCAAAGAGCGCGACTAACCAAGACGCTATTTTTTCATTCCGACCCGCCGACGCATGTCGGCGGTGATGGTTTGCCGGGTTTTCTTCAAGTCTGCCCAAGGTTGATCACCCACTTCAGCCAGTCGTTCCTGCACGTTGTGGATATTCCACTGATTACCGCCCTTGAGCTCTGCCACCTCTTCCCGAAAAATCGGCACTGACACCGGCAACCCTTCGCGGGTGCGGGCGGCATAGGCGCAGATGGTAGTGGCACCCAGTCCGTTGCGCAGGTAATCGATGAAGATCCGTCCGACGCGATTCTTCGGCCCTGACACCGCCGAAAAGCGCTCCGGCAGCAACTTCGCCATGTGGCTGACAATTGCGTGGCTGAAGTCCTTCACCTCGTCCCAACCGTGCTTGCGGGTCAGCGGCACCACCAGGTGAATCCCCTTGCCGCCGCTGGTCTTGAGGAAGGCCTTGAGCCCCAGTTCATCCAGTACCGACAGCGTCAGCTGAGTCGCCTCGACCATGCTTTTCCACGGCAGCGCCGGGTCCGGGTCGAGGTCGAGAACGAAGCGGTCAGGTTTGTCGAGATTCTCCGTGGTAGCGTTCCAGGTGTGCAGTTCCACCGTGCTCATCTGCACGGCGCCAATCAGCGCTTCGGCGTTGTTGATGATCATCACCGGTTGGCCGGTGACGTCCTTGTCCAGCGTGGTGATGCCCGGAATGGCCAGGCGCTCGGCGTTTTTCTGGAAGAACAGCTCGCCGGCGATCCCGTCCGGGGCGCGCACCAGCGCCACCGGCCGATCCTTGAGCTCGGGCAGAATCCATTCGGCGACGCTGGCGTAATACTCCGCCAGCTGCACTTTGGTGGTGCCGCTGCTCGCATCGATCACACGGTCCGGGTGGGTGATGCGCACTTTGCCGTCGCCGAGGCCGACTTGTGAGGGCGCGGGCGCTGCCTTGGCCGGTTTCTTTTTCGTCGCGGTGGCCGGTTTGTCAGCGGCGGATTTCCTGCTGGTCTGGGCTTTCACGGCTTTCGCACGCTCCTCGGTGATGTCTTCGGCGGGCTTGTCATCGCGCAAGCCATGGAATACGGCATGGCGCACCGACCCGTCCTTGGTCATCTCGGCGAACGCGACTTCGGCGAGCAACACCGGTTTGAGCCAATGCACACCCTTGGCGTCGAAACCGGTCGGCGGATTGACCACCGCCGGTTTTTTCACCTGCAACGGTTTGAGCTGTTCATAAATGTGCTTGAGCGTGGTCTCGTTGAAACCGGTGCCGACCTTGCCAGCGTAGCGCAACTCGCCGCTGTCCCGATCATGCAATCCCAACAGCAACGCGCCGAAGGCATTGCGCGCACCTTGGGGATCGGTGAACCCGACCACGACGAATTCCTGCCGATGTTTGCACTTGAGCTTGATCCAGTCACTGCTGCGCCGCGACACATAAGGCGACCCCAGGCGCTTGCCGATCAGCCCTTCCATCTGCATTTGGCAGGCACTGTTGAGCAAGGCTTCCGGCTCCTCGCCGAACGCGTCGGAGAAGCGCAGCAAAGGATCTTTATTGGGTTTGAGCACCGTTGCCAGCGCGACCCGCCGCTCCTCGACCGGCACCTCGCGCAGGTCCACGCCATTGAGGTAAGGCATGTCGAACAGGTAATAAAGGATGTTGCCGCTGCGATTGGATTCAAAGGCATTTTGCAGCGCCTGAAAGTCCGGCACACCCTGCTCGTTAGCCACCACCATCTCACCGTCGAGCCAGGCCGATTCCAGGCCCAGAGCGGCCAGCGCCTCGGCCTGTTTCGGCAATTTGTGGGTCCAGTCGTGGCCGTTGCGGGTGAAGAGTTTCACCTCGTCGTGGTCGATGCGCGCCATGATCCGGTAGCCGTCGAACTTGATCTCATAGCTCCACTCGCCCGGCGGGGCTTTTTCCACCAGCGTCGCCAATTCCGGTTTGAGCTGGTCGGGCAGCCTGGCCTTGTGAGCCCCGGTGAGTTGCGCCGACTGCTGTTTAGCCGCGACCTTGCGCGCCGGCTTCTTCACCGGTTTGAGCTTGGCGGCGGTCTTGGCCTTTTTGGGGACAATGGTGCGGTCACTGAGCACGCTGTCGGGCTCGGCGGCGACCACGTCGTAATCACTCTCGGGTTTCGCCGCGCTGTCCTGATGCTTGATAAGAAACCACTGCTCCTGCTTGCCCGGCATGTGCGTGCGGACCAGGTTCCACAAGCCGCCGAGTTTCTCGCCCTGCAGCTCGAACTTGAGCTTGCCTTTGGCATAGGCCTTGGCCGGATCTTCCTGGGGGATCCACACGCCCCGGTCCCAGACAATCACATCGCCGGCACCGTAATGCCCTTCGGGTATGCTGCCCTCGAACGTGGCGTAATCGATCGGATGGTCTTCAACGTGGACTGCCAGGCGCTTGACCTTGGGGTCCAGCGAAGGGCCTTTCGGCACGGCCCAGCTTTTCAGTGCGCCATCGAGTTCCAGGCGAAAGTCATAGTGCAACCGCGAGGCATCGTGCTTCTGGATACAGAACTGCAAGGCATGGTCTTTCGCAGTTTTCTTGCCTGAACGTTTCGCGGCGGGCTCAGAGGTCGCCGAAAAATCGCGCATGCGGTTGTAATCGTCCAGATTCTTGTTCATGGCGCACCTGCTGGCTCGACGCGTCCCCCAATGCCGGGGCCGATGCGCGTGACGATCAAGGCCACGACCGCAATCCGCTCCACCCGTTGATAGCCCGGTGTCAGCAACTCTTCACCGAACACATCGGGATCGAGTTCGCGATAGGTCCAGCCGAACATCGGCGATTCAAGACGCGGAGTCAGTGCCTCAAGAAACGGATCCTGGCCATCGATCATTGCCACCCCGGTGTACAGCACCAAAGAGCCACCGGGCGCCAGTCGAAGCAACGCCTGCTCGACAATGCGCAACGATAACTGCGCACCGAGAGCGCCGCCACCATGCCGGTAAGCGCGCTCGGTGGGGTCGGCCATGTAGGGCGGATTGGCGACGATCAGGTCGAACTGGCCGTCGACGTCCTGCAGCACATCGCTGGCCTCGACCGTGACGTTAGCGACTTCCGCCAGGGCCGCGTTGACCGCCGTCAAACGCAGCGCCGCGGGATTGATATCGACGGCCAGCACCTCGGCTTCACGGCGTGCGCGGGCAATCACAATCGCCCCGACACCCGCGCCGCAACCAATGTCGACGGCGCGCCGGATCGGCGCGAAGGATTGTTGAAGATGAGCGTGGATCAGCTGCGCAAACCGGTAGCTGTCCGGTCCGAAAAACACCGCGTCCGCCGCGTCGGTGGGAAACCCCGAGTGCACGAACAGCAAATCATCGAGGCTGGACCAGCGCACGCGGCTTTTCAGTCGGCCGTTGCTTTCTTGCAGCACGCCCGCCTCCTGCAACTGCCGCTGTTCATCGGTCGACAGCAGGCCCGGTTCGAATGAGCGCGACCAGCCGAACACGTCGCGCAAGGTCCGGGCGTTTTGCCCAAAGGCACGGTCGTTGACCCGCTGGTGCGTGAGCGGCGTCGGGGTGATAAACCGGTAACCATCGGCCTGCAAACGGCGCCCCAGCTGCACCAGCGCCAGATCGGCAGCGCCCAGTTGTTCTTCCTGATTCATGCCGTGCTCCTATCGCAGGCTGGATTTGAGTTCGATGAACCGTCGCGTAGCCATCAGGCCGGCTGGATGGGAATGCCGATGGGCCGACAACCACGGGATCAGCACGGGCATCTGCTCGTGTGCGGCAAGCCCCTCCAGCGAGGTTTGCAGGCTCTGGATATCCGGGTCGTTGTCGGGCACTGGCGGTTCTGTCGCGACACTCGTGCCTCGGCGGACCGCTGTGGCTGAGCGCTCAGGCGTCCAGTTGCCGGCAATCCAGTCATGCAGCAGCTGTTTTTCATAGGGGCTGAATACGCCGAACATGGCGGCACCATCCCCCTCGATCAACTGCCAGAAGCGACTGGCCTGAGGATCCTGTCCGCGCTTGATCCAGCCCTTTTTTTCCATGGCGGCAAGGAACCCTGGCAACTGCTCCGGCGCGGACAGCCATTGGTTGACGGTCTTGCCTTCAAAACGGCAGTAGTCGGAATGCATGTGCTGGCCGAACGGACGCTTGCGCTCAAGCATGTTGAGCAACTCGGCGTCGAGGTCGAACGATTCGATGATCGCGCGACTGCCCTGCCCCAGATCATTGAGTCGATAACCCAGCGCGACCCGACGCAGAAAGTCTTCGCGATCGCCTTCCACCGGCAGCAGTTGCAGCACCGACTGCACGGCTTTTTGCGCGTGGCCGGTGCTGGCGTTGTCGATGGTCACGTGCAGGGTGAAGTAATACGGATCGATGCCCAATTCGCTGAGTTCATAGGCGCTGATCAGCAGGTGCAACGGCAGCTGTTCGTAGCCCAGGTTGTAGCCGATCACCTCCGGCAAAAACTCGTCGGCGGATTCGCCCAGCGCCAGTTGTATCGCGCCCTGCAGGTAATGCTCGTCGGCGATCACCCCAGGGTCTTGCAGACCATGTTCGGCGAGCAGCTTGCGGTAGATCACCACATGATTCTGCGCCGGGTTGCCGTCGCCGAGCTCTTCCAGATAGGTGCAGATCAGCCCTTCGAAACGAGGGTCGCGCCACTGACGCAACAGGCCGTACAACCAGGCGCCGTCGACCAGTTTGGTCGGGGCCACGGCTTGCAGGAAAAACAGCGCGTGGGCCTTGTTAGTGAAAAACTGCCGGGGCCCGCCTTCTTTGCGTTGTTGCAGGTAGTCGGCGTATTGGCGGGCAACGTCGACGCTGTGGTGTTCGACGAACGATTGCAGGGCCGACAGGTCCGTTGGCATTTCTTGAGGCAAGTGGGTGGCGTGTTCCAGCTGCACTTCGAGAAAGCTTCGCGCCAGAGCACGCCGTTGCTCGGGGTCGACGCCCAGCAGCAGGTGTTCATAGGCTTGTTTGAGGCTCCCGGCGGCCGGGATCGGGTGTTCGTGGGCGGGCCGCGATTCAAGTCGTGTCAGGGCAGTCATGGGCGCATCTCTCGGTCTAAGGCCAGTGGCAGGACGTTGAATCAACACGTCTCTACATCAGCAGAGCGATTTGCCCGGAGAAAAATTCAATCGACGTTGAAATCGCCCTGACGGACGGACCTGTGCAGCACCGCCCGCCCGGTGCACGCGGCCTATAATCAGCGGGTGCGGGGTCATCTTCGGAGAGCAATCATGCGAACGGTGCACGTCATCGAGCAATCGCCGGCACCCGTAAATGTCGTGGGCGAGGCGATCACCATCCTCGCGGGCGGCGACCTCAGCAAGCCCTTTGAGATGCATATCCAGGAAGGCGTGCAAGGCGGTGGGCCGCCGCTGCACTTTCATCCGTGGGACGAGGCGTTCTATGTGGTCGACGGCCAGGTCGAAGTGACCGTGGCGGGCAAGTCCACCACCGTCTCTGCCGGGGGGTATGTGCATATCCCCGGGGGTTCGATCCATGCCTACAAGAACATCAGCCCTACCGCGAAGATGATTGGCGTGGTGTCGGATCCGCGGGCGGGCAGTTTTTTGCGGCGGTGGATCAATTAAGGGTACCGGAGGATTTACCGCGGATACTGGAGATTGCCGAAGCGTACGGGGTTATTTTCCTGGTGCCCAAACCGGCAGTTTGACCGCGTTATCGTTCTTCGCTAGCAGGCTAGCGCCCACAGGGACCTTGCGCACACCGCAAGTCCACTGTGGGCGCTGGCCTGCTAACGAAGGCGGCCTGAAAGACAACCCGGTTTAACGGGCCCCTAAACCGCACCACCCTTGGCCTGCTGCTCCAGATGCACTTGCAGCTCAGGGTCAATCTTCAGCGCCGCCGCCAGCTCATCCAGATAGTTGCGCTCGGCATCCTGCTGATCGTCCACCAGCATCACGCTGGCCAGGTACATCTCTGACGCCATGCCAGGATCCGTCGCCGACTGCGCCACATCGGCGGCATCCAGCGGCCGGGCCACTTCGTCATCCAGCCATTGCTGCAATTGCGGGTCGTCGGTGTGACGGCCCAGTTCGGTACTGATCATCTGTTTCTCGGCGTCGTCGATCCGGCCATCGGCCTTCGCTGCAGCAATCAACGCCCGCAGCACAGCATGGCTGTGCTCCTCGACTTCCGGGCCGGACAAAAGGTCTACGGTGCGCGGCGCCTGTTGCGGCGCAGCCGCCTGACTGCGTTGCCACGCCTGATACGCCTGGAAGGCCATCATCCCGAGCGACGCCAGGGCCGCATAGTTGGTGCCGCCACTTGAGCGGGTCCGGGTCGAGCCGCCCAGCGGTGAGCCGCCGCCGAGCAGGCCACCGAGCAAACCACCCAATCCGCCCCCGCCCATGGCTGAACCACCGCCACCGCCCAACAAGCCGCCGAGCAATCCGCCCAGACCGCCGTCGATGCCGCCCTGGGCAGATGCGCCACCCTGTCGCTCCCTGGAGCCCTGGCCGGCCCGCAGGAGTTGTTCGAGCAAATCGCTGGTGTTCATGACGACGTCCTCATCGATGGGAGTGACCCGGTCAGGCAACAATAGTCCTCGCCGGCAAATGCGCCATTACCGTTTGGCCTGTGGCGAGGGCGCTTGCTCCCGCTTGAGTGCGTAGCACTCACAAAAACCGGCATTGCTGCCACATTTTTTTGGGGCCGCTACACAGCCCGGCGGGAGCAAGCTCCCTCGCCACAAAAACGGGTAAGCCTGTGTGCCAGTGTTCAGTGAACAGCACTGCAGATTAATCCAAAGTATTTTTTGCCGGCCCAGCTAAGATTTACTGGCGGTGAACCTTATTCCCGGATTTCCGGTCGATACCTGCAACCGAACCGGTTTGCCGCCGCCCTTGATAATGAGGGTGATGACTGGCTTGCTTCATCTATCTGGAGAACGCCCCCCGTGATATCCACCCTACACATCGCCAGACTCAAAGCATGGGGCGCCCATGGTTTTACCGCCACCGGCGTGGTCACTGCCTTCCTCGCCACCCTCGCCTTACTGGAAAACCAGGCCACCAACTGCCTACTGTGGCTGGGCGTGGCCCTGATCGTCGATGGGCTGGATGGTGCCCTGGCACGCAAGGTCAATGTGCAGTCGGTGTTGCCGAGTTTCGATGGATCGATTCTCGATCTGGTGATCGACTACCTGACGTATGTGTTCATCCCCGCGCTGTTCATCTATCGCTACATCCCCTTGCCGGACTACACGCTGCTGCTGACCGTGTCGCTGATTCTGGTTTCGTCGCTGTTTTGCTTCTGCAACGTCAACATGAAAAGCAAAGACAATTACTTCCAGGGCTTCCCCGCCGCCTGGAACGTCGTGGCCCTGTGCCTGTACATCATTGCCCCGTCGCCGTGGATTACCTTCCTGACGATCATTGGCCTGGCCTTGCTGACCGTGACCCGCATGAAGTTCCTGCACCCATTCCGCGTGCGCAAGTTCATGCCGATCAACATTGCCGTGACCGCCATCTGGCTGCTGTGCAGCTTGTCGCTGGTGGTCAATCACCCGGTCATCAACCCGATGGTCATGGGGCTTTGGCTGCTGATGTCGGCTTACTTCCTGGGGATCTGCATCTGGCGCACCGCAATGGAGTGGTTCGACGGATCGCGCCAAAAGTAACGCAGCATGGCCATCCATATCGTTCGACTCGGCTCGCCGCGCCTGCCTGATGAAGGGCTGCGGATCGGCACGGTACGCCGCCCCCCTCGTGGTGTACCGAAGGCCGAGTTCGCCCGTCGGGACTTTTATGATGTGTGGCAGCCACTGCTGTCGCCGAGTGCGGAACTGGTGGCCGAAGCCAAAGCGGCCACCGATGACAAAGCCTGGGAGGCCTTTCGGCGCAAGTTCAAGGCGGAAATGAACCACCCGGCGCCCAGTCAACTGCTGGATCTGCTGGCCGCCCTCTCCCATCAAACCGCGCTGGCGGTTGGGTGTTATTGCGAGGATGAAGCGCATTGCCATCGTTCTGTGTTGCGGGAGTTGCTGGCAGCACGCGGCGCACAGATTGCCTAGATCCCTGTGGGAGCTAGCCTGCTAGCGATGACTGCTTTCCAGCCGATGTAGATGTCGACTGACACTCAGCCATCGCGAGCAGGCTCGCCCCCACAGGGGAATTGGATGTTCAAAGGACTGAGGTAGCACCATGGAACCGCAAATACGGCCCGCCACCGCAGCTGACGCGTCCGCCATCAGCCAGGTCATCATCCAGTCGCTGCGCCAGTCCAATGCCCTGGACTACTCACCCGACATCATCGAGCAGGTGGAAAAGAGCTTTTCCACCGAGTCCATTCGCACGCTGCTGACCCAACGCCAGGTGTTCGTCGCAATGATCGACAGTCATATCGTGGCCACGGCCAGCCTTGATCGCGATGTGGTGCGAAGCGTCTTTGTCGACCCTACTCAACAAGGACGCGGCCTCGGGAGGCAATTGATGGCCACGATCGAGTCCATCGCCGCCGAGGCCAAAATCGAGGTCTTGCGCGTCCCCTCCTCCATCACCGCAGAAGCCTTCTACTTCAAGCTGGGCTTTCGAAAAGTCCGCGACGAATTCCACGGAGCCGAGCGTACGATCATCATGGAACGGCGACTGACCTCCCTCTGACTGCCACGCCCACCCAACCTGCGCCGGTCTGACGGACGGGAGGTCGATCATGGTCAATACTTAGGGGATTGAACGACGCGGGAGGTTCGACATGTCTGGTCAATCACGCTTCATGCTGGTCGCCTCGCCACTGATGGAACACAGCCCCGCCTTCGACAGAGCCGCGGCGCTGGCCAAGGCTGAAGATGCGGCGTTGCACATCGTGGCGTTCGATTACCTGGAAGGCCTGGCCACCGCCAGCCTGGTCAACGAAAAGGCCTTGGAACAAATGCGTCTGGGCTACGTCGATCGACACCGCCAGTGGCTCGAAGAACAGGCCCGTCCCCTGCGCAAGATCGGCGTCCACGTCACCACCGAGGTGGCGTGGGTCGAACGCCCGCTGGAAGAAATCCTGATTCACCTCAAAGAGCAGCCGATGGACGTGCTGATCAAGGCGCTGGAGCACGAATCACTGCTGTCGCGGTTGTTGTTTACCCCGCTCGACGTGCATTTGCTGCGTGAATGCCCGGTGCCGCTGCATTTTGTCAGCCATGCCGTTCACGCCCTGCCACGCAAGGTTGTCGCGGCGGTCGATCCTTTTCATCGCGATGATCACTACAAAACGTTCAATGACCGGATCCTGCACGAAGCGTCGAAGCTGGCGAGTGCCTGTAACGCCGAGCTGGACGTGGTCTACGCCTATGACCTTTCCTCGATCAGCGCAGACGAGTTCGGCTTTGACAACGGCTCGGCGTTTTTCAATTCCGGCAAGGCCAAGACCCTGTTCGACTACCAGGAGGACGCCTTCAATGAATTGGCCGAGCGCAACGGCATCGCGCCCGAGCAGCGGCACATGATCATGGGAAACCCGGCCAAGGTCCTGACCCGCTATGTCGACGCCTACGACGTCGACGTGATCGTCATGGGCCGGGTCGGCCATCGCGGTCTGGGCCGGTTGATCGGCAGCACAGTGGAACACCTGCTGTACAAAATGCCCTGCAGCGTGTGGGTGGTGTACACCGAGCGGGTGGATGAGTAACGCCCTCTACAAAACACCGCATCCCCTGTAGGAGCGAGGCTTGCCCGCGAAGACGGAGTATCAGTCGACCACGATATTGCCTGACGCTCCGTCTTCGCGGGCAAGCCTCGCTCCTACAGGGTTTTATGTTGTCTGGTTAACGTCGGGTGATGACGACCTCCAGGTATTCACTCGGCACCACCACCGATTTCTCTCCCGCTCTGTTCATCCGGTTGATCAGCTCAGTCAGGTCGCTTTCAAAGGCTTGGGCTCCCTCGGGAGACAGCGCCGCGAAGGCCTTGTGGACCGGGCCGTACCAGGTGCGAAACGTATCGATGAAGTGCGCCGCCGAGCGATAACGGAAGTTGAAGGTGCGGCGCGTCACCTGGACCTGAAAGTCACGCTCATCGAAGTGCGAGTGCAACCAGGCTTCGGTTCCCCAGTTTGAAGGCGGTTGTGCGCCTGGCGGTGGCGGCAGGTGTTTGCCCAGGGTCTTGAACATCTGGCCGACAAAACCTTCAGGTGTCCAGTTGGCCAGGCCGATCCGGCCGCCAGGACGGCAGACCCGCGCCAGTTCTGAAGCCGCTTTGGCCTGATCCGGCGTGAACATCACACCGAAGGTCGAGAGCACCGCATCGAAGCTGGCGTCTTCGAACGGCAGCGCCTCGGCGTCGGCGACCTGGAAGGTCACCTCCAGGCGCTCGGCCCGGGCCCGGTCTTCGCCGCGCTCCAGCAGCGCCGCCACGTAGTCGGTCGAGGTGACGTTGCAGCCTCGGCGTGCAGCGGCGAGCGTCGCATTGCCGTTGCCGGCGGCCACGTCCAGCACGCGTTCGTCGCAGAGCAAGTCACAGGCTTCAGCCAGTTGCTCGCCGACAATTTGCAGGGTGGTGCCGATCACGGCGTAGTCGCCGCTGGCCCAGGAGGCCATCTGGCGGTTTTTCAGGGCAGTGAGATCAAGGGGGGTACTCATTAAATCTGCTCCGTAAGGATTGGAACGCGGACCCGGCTTACTCCGCCGTGGTCGGATCGATGATGTGAGTGACCTGGGAAATGCGGTTGGCCGGGAAACCGCTCTGCCTCGCGTGCTCCTGGATCAGCGCTTCGCTCGGCGAGATGTATACGCAGTACAACTTGTCACCCGTGACATAACTCTGAAGCCACTGCACCTCCGGCAAGTCGCGCAATGCCCGGCAGGACTTTTGCGAAGCGGCTTTCAAATCCCTTTCTGACAGTGTTCCTGCACCTGGAATCTCGCGTTCTATGACGAACTTTGGCATGGCAACCTCTCAGTCTTGTTATTGATGACAGGGTCGGCAGTGGCCCTGTAGGCAAACTATCGCTCCGGCGCGGGCCGGCGTCCTGCCCGATCGTCGGGCAACACTGCCCGATCGTCCGGAGAATTCACGTTACCCGGCAACGCGCTCACAATCAGAAAGCCCTTAGTCGCATGGGAAGTCACCATGGACGCCCTGTCCCAAACCCTGCGCGTCGTCCGCCTGGTCGGCGCGATTTTCATCAATGCCAGGTTCACGGCGCCCTGGTGCTACCAGTCGCCCAGTGCCGACACGGCGGCCCCCTTTCTGGAACCCGGCGCCGAGCGGGTGGTGATATTCCACCTGATCACCGAAGGCGAGTGCTATGTCGAGATGGGAAACGCTGCGCCGCTGCGTCTGACCGCCGGCGATGTGGTGGTATTCCCTCAGGGCGATGCCCATCGCATGAGCTCGCAACCGGGGCTGACGCCGGTCACCGGCAAGCGGCTGGACGTGGTGCTGGCGCGCCGTCCCCGGCAACTGAGTTACGGCGGAGGCGGCGCGGTCACGCGGCTGGTGTGCGGTTATCTGGCCTGCGATACGCGGTTGGCGGGCATGTTGCTGACGGGATTGCCGGCGGTGGTCCGGGTCAATGTGCGCGGCTCCAATGCCGGAATCTGGCTGGAATCATCGGTGCGTTATGCGTTGGCCGAAGCACGCTCGCCCAGGCCCGGGGGCGAAGGTGTGTTGGCGAAACTGGCCGAGGTGTTGTTCATCGAGGTGTTGCGCCTGTACATGAACGAACGCGGTGAAGGCCGGACCGGCTGGCTGGCCGGTGTGGGTGACCGGATCGTCGGTGCCGCCCTGAATGCGCTGCACAAAAAACCCTGTCACGCCTGGACCCTGGATGAACTGGCGCGAACCGCCGGCACCTCAAGGTCGGTGTTGGCAGAACGCTTTGCGCAGTTGGTGGGGAGTTCGCCGATGCAGTACCTGACGCAGTGGCGGATGTTGCTGGCGGCGAACCTGTTACGCAGCAGTAACAGTTCGTTGATGCGGATTGCCGAAGAGGTGGGCTACCAGACCGACACGGCCTTCAGCCGTGCCTTTCGTCGAGAGTACGGCGCGCCACCGGCGGCGTGGCGGCGCAATCAGGAGAAAAAACCAATGGCCCGCGGCGCGCAGCCTGTGAGCCATTGATGTCGAGGGTTACGCCGAAGGTGCCTTGGCCTCTTCCAGCAGTTGCTGAATCATCTTTTCCTGGGTTTCGTAGGCGCCTTCACCGAAGTGGGTGTAACGCACCTGGCCCTTGGCGTCGATCAGGTAGTGAGCGGGCCAGTACTGGTTGTCGAAGGCGCGCCAGATCGCGTAGTTGTTGTCGATGGCCACCGGGTAGGTGATGCCGAGCTTTTTCACCTGGTCCTTGACGTTGTCGATGATGCGCTCGTAACCGTATTCAGGGGTGTGGACGCCGACAACCACCAGGCCATCCTTCTCGTATTTTTTCGCCCAGTCCTTCACATACGGCAGGGTGTGCTGGCAGTTGATGCAGTCGTAGGTCCAGAAGTCCACCAGCACCACTTTGCCTTTGAGCGAATCATTGCTCAGCGCTGGCGAGTTCAGCCACTGGACGGCACCGGACAGCGACGGCATGGCACCCTGGGCGTTGTCCATGGAGTCGGCCCTGACCTTGCTGACGAAGTAGTCGACGACTTTCGGCACGCTTTCCATCACGCCTTTTTCGAGGCTGCTAACGCCTTCGGACGAGGTGCCGGCCAACAGTGTCCGGTCGGCACCGGTGGAAATCACCGCCACGGTCGCCAGCACGGCAACACCGGCACCACGACGCAACCAACCAGTGACCGGGATCGACACTTTCAAGCGATTGACCAAACCGCGACCGGCGAAGATCAAGGTCCCCAGGGACAGTGCGCTGCCCAGGCCGTAGGCCAGCAGCAACAGGCTGGTCTGTGCGTTCGCACCCTGGAGCATGGCGCCGGTGAGAATCACCCCGAGGATCGGGCCGGCACACGGCGCCCAGAGCAGCCCTGTGGCCACACCGATCATGACCGAACCCAGCGGGCCGGACATTTTGCGGGTGTCGGGATCAAGGCGATTGCCCAGCGCCACGAACGGACGGGCCATCCAGTCACCGACACGGGCGGAAATCAGCGACAGAGCAAACAATCCCATCACGAAGAGCGCGATGTGACGACCGGTGTTGTTGGCTTGCACCACCCACTCGCTGCTGACCACCGCCAGGCTGGCGATCAGGGCAAAGGTCAGGACCATGCCGCCGAGGGTCAGCAGAATGGATGAACGGGTGCGTTTGACACCAGCGAACAGGAACGGCACCACCGGGAGGATGCAGGGGCTGAGGACGGTCAATATGCCGCCCAGAAAAGCGATGAGAAACATGGTAATCACCTTGAAATAGAGAAGAACGACACACCACCTACCCCCTGTAGGAGTGAGCCTGCTCGCGATGGCGGTGTGTCAGATAACACTGATGTCGATTGACACTCCGCCATCGCGAGCAGGCTCGCTCCTACACTGGAATTGTGGTGTTCACAAAACAGGGTTCGGGCATCAGGCCTTCTGGTTTTCCTGTAGCTGACCTTGCGGCGTGCGGCTCGAGCCGTCCTGTGCGAGGAAGGCATGAGCGCCCTGCTCGGCCACCGGCGTCAGCTGGAAGCAGGTCGCACTGCCACAGCTTTTCTGTTCAACAGCGGCATTGGCATGGGCAGCCGCGCCGGCTGCGGAGAAAGCAACAGCGGTCAAAAAGCGGGTGACGTTGTTCATGGTGTTCTTCCTGTTTCAAAGGGGGTTGGCAATCGGTCCGCGAAGGACTCAGTTGTCCGCGTTGCAGCCGTCAGCAAATTTGCGGTAATCCAGCACCTGGGTTTTGTGCTGGGAGTCCAGGTAGGTCAGCTGGGCATTCACAACCCCGCAGGAAGGCGCGGCGTCTTCTTTCAACGACACCACTTTCTTGATGTCCAGGTGGGTGCCGTAGGTGTAGGTTTTGGCGCTGACATCGGCGGCTTCGGCGCGGGCCGACAAGGTGCAGATGTTCAGGGCGGCAAACAGGCAAGCGGCGTAGATGGCTTTGGTGTTCATGGCGGTTTCCTCAAGGCTTCAATGGGTAGGTCGTTCGATTGAGCAGAGGCGGTGTGGGTTGCCTCGATGGAACCCATTAGAAGCTCGCGAGGTATCTCGTCTGTGTCGAAAACAGCCGCGTGTAAATCGGTACGTATCAAAGCCGGCCCCTGATACAGAGCGATACAAAACCCCTGGAAAACCGCATTTTTGCCTTTGTATGTATCCGTCGCTACGCCAGATACACTGCAATACAAAGGGCTGCGGGCGAGCGGGCCAAGGCTCGATAGACTGCGCAACATCCCCCATTGATAGAGGCTTGGCCCCCATGGAACACGTCGATCACATTCTCATCGTGGACGATGACCGCGAGATCCGGGAACTGGTAGGCAACTACCTCAAGAAGAACGGCCTGCGCACCACGGTCGTCGCCGATGGACGCCAGATGCGCAGCTTCCTTGAGTCCACGCCGGTGGACCTGATCGTGCTCGACATCATGATGCCGGGCGACGACGGCCTGATGCTCTGCCGCGAGTTGCGCGCCGGCAAACACAAGGCCACGCCGGTGCTGATGCTCACTGCCCGCAACGACGAAACCGACCGCATCATCGGCCTGGAAATGGGCGCCGACGATTACCTGGTCAAGCCGTTCGCCGCCCGTGAACTGCTCGCGCGAATCAACGCCGTACTGCGCCGCACGCGGATGCTGCCGCCAAACCTGGTGGTCACCGAAAGCGGTCGCTTGCTGGCGTTCGGGCGCTGGCGCCTGGACACCTCGGCCCGGCACTTGCTGGACGAAGACGGCACCATGGTCGCGCTCAGCGGTGCGGAATACCGATTGCTGCGGGTGTTCCTCGATCACCCGCAGCGGGTGCTCAATCGCGACCAGTTGCTCAATCTGACCCAGGGCCGCGACGCCGATCTGTTTGACCGTTCCATCGATTTGCTGGTCAGCCGCTTGCGCCAGCGCTTGCTGGACGATGCCCGCGAACCGGCCTACATCAAAACCGTGCGCAGTGAGGGCTATGTGTTTTCGCTGCCGGTGGAAGTGCTCGGTGCGCCGTCATGAACCTCACCCTTCGTTGGCCCCGCACCCTGGCCTCGCGCCTCTCGCTGATCTTTCTGATTGGCCTGATCCTGGCGCAGGCGCTGTCCTTCGGCGCGCAGTATTACGAGCGTTACGAAAGCGCGAAAAACACCATGCTCGGCAATCTGGAAACCGACGTCTCGACCTCCATCGCCATTCTTGACCGCTTGCCAGCCGAAGAACGCATGGGTTGGCTGCAACAACTGAACCGCCGCAACTACCGTTATTTGCTCGACGAAGGTTCGCCGGGCGTGGCCATGAGCGACACGCCCATCGCGATGACATCGATCAAGGACGCCATCGGCAAGGATTACCCGATGACCGTGACGGACATTCCCGGCGAACAGAAACACTTTCAGGTGCACCTGAAACTCGCGGACGGCAGCCCGGTGACCATCGACGTCAGGCCATCGATGGTGCCGTTGTCGCCGTGGTTGCCCATCGTTCTGCTGGGCCAGTTGGCGCTGATGATCCTCTGCACCTGGCTGGCGGTGAGAATCGCCATCCGCCCCCTCACCCGCCTTGCCGAGGCCGTGGACAACCTTGATCCCAACACCCACGCGGTGCACCTGGACGAAAAAGGCCCGACCGAAGTCGCCCACGCCGCCATCGCCTTCAATTCGATGCAGGCACGCATCGCCGCGTACTTGAAAGAGCGCATGCAACTGCTGGCGGCGATTTCCCACGACCTGCAAACCCCGATCACCCGCATGAAACTGCGCGCCGAATTCATGGACGACTGCAGCGAAAAAGACAAACTGTGGAGCGATCTCAGTGAGATGGAACACCTGGTGCGCGAAGGCGTGGCCTATGCCCGCAGCGTTCACGGCGCCACCGAAGAAAGCCGCCGCACCGACCTCGATTCATTCCTCGACAGTCTGGTGTTTGACTACCAGGACGTGGGCAAAGACGTGACCTTGGGTGGCAAAAGTGGCGCGGTGATCGACACCCGGCCCCATGCCTTGCGGCGGGTACTGGTAAACCTGACGGATAACGCTCTGAAGTTCGCCGGCGCCGCCGAGCTGTGGGTGGAAGCGAAAAACGGCGGCCTCTCGGTGAAGATCATGGATCGCGGACCTGGCATTGCCGAAGAGGAACTGGCCCACGTGATGGAGCCGTTTTATCGGGTAGAGAATTCGCGCAATCGCAGCACCGGCGGCACGGGGCTGGGGTTGGCGATCGCGCAGCAATTGGCGTTGGCGCTCGGGGGATCGTTGACGTTGAGCAATCGTGAGGGCGGCGGGTTGTGTGCGGAGTTGAAGTTGCCGCTTCGACCTGGCAGTCAGTAAACAGACACAAAGGCCAAGGAAAGCCTTTATATTGTCGGACACCGTCGTGCAGCAGCCGACGGCGATGCCCTGATAGCAACCGACACTTATATGGATATTGGCAAAATGGATGACAACCGAAGGCCCATCAAGACGCGCTCTGCGGGCTGGGCGAAATACATCACCGACCTTCTGGTGAAACGAGACATCTCCCCCAATCAGATCTCCGTCGCCAGCATCGCCTTCGCGCTCGCCGGGGCGGTGGCACTGAATCTCGATAACGGGCTCATCGGCTCGATCCTCTGCGCCGTCGGCATTCAATTGCGCCTGCTGTGCAACCTCTTCGACGGCATGGTGGCGATCGAGGGCGGCAAGAAATCCGACATCGGCAGCCTCTACAACGAATTCCCCGACCGCATTGCCGACAGCCTGCTGATCGTCGCGCTGGGGTATGCCATCGGCTACGCCGATCTCGGCTGGTTCGCGGCGCTGGCCGCGGCACTGACGGCGTATGTCAGGGTGTTTGGCGGCTCGATTGGCCTGAAGCAGAGTTTCATCGGCCCGATGGCCAAGCAGCATCGAATGGCCGTGATGACCGTTGCACTTCTGTTGAACGCTGTCGAGGCCACCGTTTATGGCACTCACTACGTGCTGTTGATCGCGTTGGTCATCATCGCTGTCGGTTCAGCCGCGACCTGCGTCACGCGAACCTTGGCCATCTCGCGCCAGCTGAAGGGGAATCACCATGTGGATCAGTAACGCGCTGATTTCTGTTCTTCGCTTCCTGATCGGCGTCACCGCCCGATGGGAAAGCCCGCCGGACCTGACACGCCAGCGCATCTATTTCGCCAATCACTCCAGTCACATGGACACCCTGGCAATCATCGCGGCGCTGCCCCCGGAAGCCCGGGTGAACGTGAAACCGGTCGCCGCTGCGGATTACTGGGGAAAGAACAAATTTCTGTCGTACATCTCGCAAAAAGGCCTGAACGCAGTGCTGATCGAGCGAAACCCGGCGCCCGGCGTTAACGTGCTGGAGCCGATTTTCGACGTGGTGCGGGCCGGCCATTCGATCATCATCTTTCCGGAAGGCACGCGTGGCAGCGAGGCGTTGCCCGGTCCTTTCAAATCAGGGCTGTACCGTTTGGCCGAGACATTCCCCGAGGTGGACCTGGTCCCCATCTACCTGGAAAACCTGCATCGCTCCATGCCAAAAGGCAAACACGTCCCGCTGCCCATCATCTGCACGATCCGTATTGGCGACCCGCTGCCGAGGATAAGCGGCGAGGAAAAACAGGTGTTTCTGGATCGGGCGCGTGAAGCGATTGTGAGGTTGTCGGAATGAATCTTGACGAAAAGTTCTTGTGGTTCTTCGGCGCCATTGCCGTCCTGTTGGCAATCGCTTCGGTCATCGGCCGGATTCTGGCGAAGCGCGCCAAAACAGAAAGCTCGATGTCGACCATCGAGAACCTCAACCAGCGGGTGAATGCCTGGTGGGGCATGGTCATCATCTTCTTCGTGTCCTACCTGCTGGGCGGGAACGCGACGGTTATTCTGTTCGGCTTCATTTCGCTGTTCGCGCTCCGGGAGTTCATTACCCTGACGCCGACCCGGCTGGGCGACCATAACGCGCTGTTTTCGGCGTTCTTCATTCTGATCCCGCTGCAATACGTGCTGATCGGCACGCACTGGTATTCGCTGTTCACCCTGTTGATTCCGGTGTACGCGTTCCTGCTGTTGCCGGCGATTGCGGTGCTGAGCCAGGACACCGACGCTTTTCTGGAACGGGCGGCCAAGATTCAGTGGGGGGTGATGATTTGCGTCTACTGCATCAGCCACGCGCCGGCCCTGTTGCTGCTGGACCTGGAAGGTTTCAAGGGGCAGAACGCGCTGCTGCTGTTCTATCTCGTGTTCGTCGTGCAACTGAGTGACGTGTTGCAGTACGTGTTCGGCAAACTATTGGGCAAGCACAAAGTTGCGCCGCTGGTGAGTCCGTCGAAAACGGTGGAAGGCTTGGTCGGTGGCGGTCTGTCGGCCACGTTGATTGGCGGGTGCATGTTCTGGATGACCCCGTTCAGTTTCTGGCAGTCGCTGCTGATGTCGCTGGTGATCGTGGTGATGGGTTTTCTGGGTGGGCTGGTCATGTCCGCAATTAAACGCAGCCTGAGCGCGAAGGATTGGGGGACCATGATCAAAGGGCATGGCGGCATGCTGGATCGGATGGATTCGATCTGCTTCGCGGCGCCAATTTTCTTTCACCTGACGCGGTATTTCTTTTCCGCCCCATAAAATAGACACCACCCCTGTCAGTGATCGTTCCCACGCTCTGCGTGGGAACGATCATGCAAACCCAATCACCCCTTCGCCATGCATCTGCCGCAACAATGCCGTGCCACTCGCCATAAACTCCGGCGATCCAACGGCCCCCGCCTCCACTGCCAGCCCTTCCAACTGCGCCTGCCCGTCCAGCTCGGGAAATTCCTCGATCCGCTGCAACAACCGCCACGCCAGCGGGCTCAGCTCGGAAAATTTCACACTCCAGTCCTCGGCTCGACGCACCAGCAGCAAAGTCGGTTGAACCGGTGGCGCTTCCGGTTGATGATCCGGCCCCACCAACTGCACCGGCCAGGCATAAGCCAACGGCCACGCCAACGGTGACACCAGCAACGGTCGCGCCAGAATCAACGCCACATCACTCGGCGGCAACGGCTCCGCTTCGGACTGTTGCAACGCCATTTCGACCCACTCGTAATGCGCCAGCTCCACCATGAACGGAGGCCACACACCTTCGCTCAATGCACTCGGTTCCGAGGCCAGGAACTCGACAAACTCCTGGGCGATTTCGCCGAATTTCGGGGTACGCGCACGACAGTCCCGCAGGAAGATCCGTACCAGCGAACGCCAGCGCTCATCACCGAGAATCTTGATCAGCACCGGAAAGGTCCCGCTAAGCAACAACGACAGGTTGGAAAAAATCAGGTCGCGGTAAACCTGTGCCCGCGCCACATCCATCCCGGCTGGCGGCGCGCAATGGTCCGGGTCACGCAGGTACAGACCCAATGTGTTTTGCTGGTCAAACAGGCCTGGCTTATCCAAGGTTCACCCCCTCGGCCTGCAAGCGACGAATAGTCTGCAATTCAGTCACCAGTTCAGAGAACGCGGGGAAGTTGAAATCCCGCTCCAGCAATGTCGGCTGTGCGCCAAACCGGGCGTAGGCCTGGGCCAGCAACGACCAGACCACCGGTTTCACCGACGCGCCATGGGTGTCGATTTTCAACGTGTCGGACTCATCGAAGTGCCCGGCCACGTGCATCGCCACCACCCGGCCCGAATCGATGCCGGCCAGAAAGGTCTGCGGATCGAAGCCATGGTTGATCGAGTTGACGTAGACATTGTTGACGTCCAGCAACAGGTCGCAATCGGCTTCACGCAACACCGCGTTGGTGAACGTCACTTCGTCCATATCCTGCTGCGGCGCGGCGTAGTAGGAGACGTTTTCCACCGCCAGGCGCCGGCCGAGAATGTCCTGGGCCTGGCGAATTCGCGCGGACACGTGGTGCACCGCTTCTTCGGTAAACGGCAACGGCAACAGGTCGTAAAGGTGACCGTCATCGCTGCAATAACTCAAGTGCTCGCTGTACAGCGGCACGTTGTAGTGATCGAGGAACACCCGCACTTCCTGCAAAAACCCGACGTCCAGCGGTGCCGGCCCACCCAGCGACAGCGACAAGCCGTGGCAAGACAACGGAAAACGCTCGGCCAGGGCCCGCAGCGCATGGCCATGGGCGCCGCCGATGCCGATCCAGTTTTCCGGCGCAACTTCCAGGAAATCGAAATCGCCGGTACGGGCGGCCTGGAGGTCCTTCATTAATCCGCGACGCAAGCCAAGCCCGACGGTCGCTTTCGCTGAGGTGATGGGGGTCTGCATGGTGTCGATCTCAAGGGTTGCCAGTACGGAGTCACAGTTAACCGAAGCGATGTATCGGGGCTGTGTTCCGGTCCGGCAGAACATCGTGGCGGTTGTATCGCCGACGGGCCTGTACACACTCCGGTACAGACCCTTCGGCAGGCGTTACGCCAGGTCGTATTTCTCGCGTACCAGATGGCCGATGCCGATGCGATCGAGCACGTTCATCGGGCACAGGAAGGTCACGCGCACGGTGCCCGGCAGGCGGCTGATATCGATCGAGCCGGTGATGGTCGCGCGGTTGAGCACTTCGTCATACGGCAAACCGGTGACCGAAGCGGCACGTTTCAAGCCGTTCTCGACGGCGACGTTGAGGTTCTCGCCGCTGCCGATAAAGGTGATCGGCCCGCTCTGCTCGATTTCATGCTGACCCCAGCGCTCGCCCAGTTCGCGGACGTTCTGCCGTTGTTGGCCATTCATGGGCCGGGCCATCGGCGGCAGATCGTCGAGGTTTTGCAGGAGGATCGGCCCGTCCAGGGTCAGGTTCTTCACCACTTGCACCACCACCTCGGTTTCCCCGGAGCAGTCGGTGGCGTGCCCTGCGATCTCGCCGTTGCCTTGCTGGGCATGCATGTCGCCCATGTACACACCGGCCCCGGCACTTTCACCGGACAGATCAACACGCAGCCTTCGCGGATCGAGTTGGTGTCCATGTGGCCGTCGGTCTTGGCCGCGTGCAGCTCTTCGCGGGTCATGCCGAAACGGTGTGGGGCGTTGATCAGGTATTGGCCGAAATCGGCGCAGTTGTGCGAATCGGGCAAGTCACGGGACGGCGTGGTGCCGATGTTTCCGAGGAACGGGCGCATGTGCGCGGCAACCCCGGGGATGTCGGCACGGGCCAGAGACAGGATCGAATGCTGGGCGGCGAATTCCGGCAGCGCCGACATTTCAGAGGCATTGCCGGCCAGTCGGTTGGCGACGTCCTGGTTGACGGTCAGGCTGACCTGATTCTGTGCATCGAACACAATCACGTAGCCATGGCTGAAGCGAAACGCACTGACCTCGGCGCCGCAGTTGTTACAGCGAATCGACTCCTCGCCAATGCCTTCGACATGACTGGCCGGGTGGTCGGTGCCGCATTTGGAGCAGAATTTGGCGACGAACGGGTCGCCGTTGTAGCGCCCCTCAACAAAGCTCATGACCCCGGACGACGTCGCCAGCGAGGTGACGCGCATGCTCTTGATCTTGATCGCCACGGCGTCGCCGATTTCCGCGCCAGCGATGGCCACCGGTTGCGTCACTTCGTGGCCGCCCTCGAAGGCGGGCGTGATCATCGGGCCCCAGCAACCCGGCGGTGTGCCGGTGATCAGGGTGCCGCCGTCGGCGAGCGGGCCGAGCATCGGCTGGCTGGGGCCAATGAGACCGTTGGTGTACTGATCGACGCGCAGATGGTTGACGGGAGCGGATTTCAGGTCGGTTTCAGGCACGAGCGTGGTCATTATTGTTCCCTTCACGGAGTCACGAGCAAAGACGGCCGCCTGTTGCGACGACCCTGAAAAGTGCCTCGACAGCCCCGGATTTCGGGCGCTGGTTAGCCTTTACAGTTCATCGCAGGTTTGTATCTGGTCTGTGTTCGGTGGGAGCCGCGAATGAAGTGGAATGTATCGGGACGGCGGCTGGATACAGTGCGATACACGTCGCAAATTCTTGTAGGAGCGAGGCTTGCCCGCGAAGTCGGAGTGTCAGGCAATACTTTTGTCGACTGACACTCCGACTTCGCGGGCAAGCCTCGCCCCTACAGGGATTTGTGTCGGCCAGGGGAATGGCGCTTTCGTCGCTTCAGGCCGCCGCGCACGGGGCTCGGACTAAACTTATTGCACGCGGGACGTGCACAGCGTCCTGTTCATTCCCACGACCACCGCCCAGAGGTGTACGCCTCGATAAACAAGGCCTCTGGACCGTGATCCTGCTGAAGGAGCACATGTGATGGACGAGGCCAGACTCAATGACTTCATGGGCAAACTGGTGAACGACATGGGCGGCGCGGCGATGCTTGCCAACGTCATCCTCGGCGAAGAGCTCGGCCTGTACCGGGCCATGGCCGACAGTCAGCCGATCACCCCTGAAGCACTCGCCGACAAGACCGGCTGCAACCCCCGCCTGCTGCGCGAATGGCTCAGCGCCCACGCCGCTTCCGGCTACATGGAACACGAGAGCGGCCAGTTCCGCCTGCCCGAAGAGCAAGCCCTGGCGCTGGCGATCGAAGACTCGCCGGTCTATATCGCCGGCGGTATCGGGGTGGTCGCGTCGTTTTTCCATGACAAGGACAAACTGGTCAACGCCATGCGCGGCAACGGCGCCCTGGCCTGGGGCGATCACCATCCGTGCATGTTCAGCGGCACGGAGCGGTTCTTCCGCCCAGGGTACAAAGCGCACCTGATCGCCGAGTGGCTGCCGGCCCTGGAAGGCGTGGTCGCCAAATTACAGGCGGGCGCCAAAGTCGCCGACATCGGCTGCGGACACGGCGCCTCCACGGTGATCATGGCCCAGGCGTTCCCGGACTCGCGGTTCGTCGGCTTCGACTACCACGCACCGTCCGTCACCGTCGCGACCCAGCGCGCCGAAGAAGGTGGCGTGTCCGGGCGTGCGCGGTTCTTTCAGGGCACGGCGAAAAGCTTCCCCGGCGACGACTATGACCTGATCTGCTATTTCGACTGCCTGCACGACATGGGCGACCCGGTGGGCGCGGCGAAACACGCCTATGACGCTCTGAAACCGGACGGCACGGTGCTGCTGGTGGAACCGTTCGCCAACGATTCGCTGGACGAAAACGTCACCCCGGTTGGCCGGCTGTTCTACGCCGCCTCGACCTTCATTTGCACGCCGAACTCGCTGTCCCAGGAAGTCGGCCTTGGGCTCGGCGCTCAGGCGGGTGAAGCGCGGTTGCGCAAGGTCTTCACCGAAGCGGGGTTCAAGACTTTCCGGCGGGCCACGGAAACGCCGTTCAACCTGATTCTGGAGGCGCGAAAATAACCACGCCGCTCACGGGCTCGCATTCGGCAGGTTGGCAAGTGCTACGCTGCAAACACTCAAGATACCCGGAGTGTTGAACATGCTTGACCGCCGCATCCGCGAACAACTCGACCGGCTCCAGCAGCTGATGGCCGAGCAGCCGTTCATGGTCCTGACCGGCGCCGGCATCAGCACCCCGTCGGGCATTCCAGACTACCGCGACAACGAGGGCGTTCGGCGTGGCCGGCAACCGATGATGTATCAGGAGTTCCTGTCGGCCCCGGAATCACGGCGCCGCTATTGGGCGCGGGCGATGCTCGGCTGGCCGCGCGTGCGCCAGGCTCAACCGAACGTGGCCCACGAAGCCCTGGCCAGTCTGCAAAGCAGCCGGCAGATCAGCGGGCTGATCACTCAGAACGTCGACACCTTGCACGATCAGGCCGGCAGCCATGATGTGATCGAACTTCACGGCAGCTTGCACCGGGTGCTGTGCCTGGACTGCGGACAGCGCAGCGAGCGGGATTCGATCCAGCACCTGATGGAGGCGCAGAATCCCTATCTGGCCGGGGTCGATGCGGTGCAGGCGCCGGACGGCGACACGTTGCTGGATCCGGCGTTCGAGGCGCGGTTCCAGGTGCCGCATTGCCCGCATTGCGCGGGTGAGCGGATGAAGCCGGACGTGGTGTTTTTTGGCGAGAACGTCGCGCAGGTGACGGCGGCCAAGGCCATGGCAGCGGTGGAGCAGGCGGCGGGATTGCTGGTGGTGGGCTCTTCGTTGATGGCGTATTCGGCGTTTCGCTTGTGCCGGGTGGTGGCGGATCAGGGCAAGCCGTTGATGGCGATCAATCTGGGCAAGACCCGGGCAGATGACCTCCTGGATATGAAGATTGAGGCCTCGTGCGAACAGCTGTTGCCCTTGCTGGCACAGCACCTCTCCCCCTCATCACCCTAAACCCCTGTAGGAGCGAAGCTTGCTCGCGAAGGCGTCGTGTCAGTCGACTTCAATGTTGAAGGCGCCGGCCTTTTCGCGTGCAATCCTCGCGCCTACAGGGGATTGCGATCAGGGCATGGACACTCGCTCGCCCAGATTCTCGGCTTTGAGGATATCGAACAACGCCTGCGCCGCCGCCGACAGTTCCACTCCTGGCTTGGTCAGCACCCCGATTGCCCGCTCCACCACCGGGTCGCGCAAGGTAATGCACCGTGCGCCCAACTCGCGCATCTGCCCGGCGCACAGGGCTGGCACGGCGCTGACGCCCAATCCGCTGGCCACCATCCTTCCGACTGTCGCCAACTGATGGCTTTCAAACTCCACCGGCAATTTCATCCCCCGGGCCTGCAAGTGTTCTTCCAGCATCACCCGTACCGTCGACGGACGCTGCAAGGTAATGAACGGTTCCTGGAGCAACGTCTGCCAATCAATGTCGTGCCGTTGCGCCAAGGGAGAGTCGTCCGGCACCACGGCAACGAAACGGTCCATATACAACGGCGTGAATGCCAGCGATGAACTCTGCGACGGCTCAAACGCCACCCCCAGCTCCACCTGCCGGTCGCGCACCATTTCCAGCACTTGCTCGTTGATCACGTCGTTCACCGTGACGTTGACCTTGGGATAACGGGCGCGAAAAGTCTTGAGGATCGGCGGCAGCAGATTGCCGGCAAACGACGGCATTGCCGCCAGGGTCACGCGCCCGCGCTGGAGGGTGAAACGCTGGCGCAGTTCATCCTCGGCGTTGTCCCAGTCCGCAATCAGCCGGCGAGCCAGGGGCACCAGGGATTCGCCTTCCGCCGTCAACGCCACATTACGTGTGTTGCGGGTGAATAGCCGGCCGCCCAGCCCCTCCTCCAGCGCTTTGATGGTCAGGCTCAAGGCCGATTGCGACAGGTGTAACCGCTCGCAGGCCACGGCGAAACTCAGGCTCTGGGCCACGGCCAGGAATGCGCGGATCTGCTTGACTGTCATGGGCGCGGGCTCCAACGTATTAAAGATAATTGATTGGTGAGTTTTATCTATCAATCAACCTTAAAAATCAACTTAACAAATAAATCATCCAGCGAGACACTCCTACCCCATACGGCTAGCCAGCCGCCCACAAAGAATAAAAGAGGTGCATATGGCAGGTTTCGACAAGCGCGTGAGTTCCTATGAGGAAGCTCTGGCAGGTCTTGAAGACGGCATGACTGTGATCGCCGGCGGCTTCGGCCTGTGCGGGATCCCGGAAAACCTGATCGCCGAGATCAAGCGCAAGGGCACCCGTGACCTCACCGTGGTTTCCAACAATTGCGGCGTCGACGGTTTCGGCCTCGGCGTGTTGCTGGAAGACCGGCAGATTCGCAAAGTGGTGGCCTCCTACGTCGGTGAGAACAAACTGTTCGAAGACCAACTGCTCAAAGGCGAAATCGAAGTCGTCCTTACCCCGCAAGGCACCCTCGCCGAAAAAATGCGCGCTGGCGGTGCCGGCATCCCCGCTTTCTTCACCGCCACCGGCGTTGGCACTCCGGTTGCCGATGGCAAGGAAGTGCGCGAATTCCATGGCCGCAAGTACCTGATGGAAGAATCCATCACCGGTGATTTCGCCATCGTCAAAGGCTGGAAAGCCGACCACTTCGGCAACGTGATCTATCGCCACACCGCCCAGAACTTCAACCCGCTGGCCGCCACTGCCGGCAAGATCACCGTGGTCGAAGTCGAAGAAATCGTCGAACCCGGCGAGCTGGAACCGTCGCAGATCCACACCCCTGGCATCTACGTCGACCGAGTCATTTGCGGCACGTTCGAGAAGCGCATCGAACAGCGCACCGTGCGTAAGTGATCCCCAGCCCCCGGACCTGAAGGAAAAATAACAATGGCACTTTCCCGCGAACAAATGGCTCAACGCGTCGCCCGCGAAATGCAGGACGGCTTTTACGTGAACCTGGGCATCGGCATTCCGACCCTCGTTGCCAACTACATCCCTGAAGGCATGGAAGTCATGCTGCAGTCGGAAAACGGCCTGCTCGGCATGGGCCCCTTTCCTACTGAAGAAACCATCGATGCCGACATGATCAACGCCGGCAAACAAACGGTGACCGCGCGTATCGGCGCGTCGATCTTTTCCTCGGCCGAGTCCTTCGCGATGATTCGCGGGGGTCATGTCGACCTGACCGTGCTGGGCGCCTTTGAAGTCGACGTGCAAGGCAACATCGCCTCGTGGATGATCCCCGGCAAACTGGTCAAGGGCATGGGCGGCGCCATGGACCTGGTGGCCGGCGCGGACAACATCATCGTCATCATGACCCACGCGTCCAAGGACGGTGAGTCCAAGCTTCTGTCCAAATGCAGCCTGCCGCTGACCGGCGCCGGGTGCATCAAGCGTGTGCTGACCGACCTGGCTTACCTTGAAATCGAAAATGGCGCGTTCATTCTCAAAGAACGTGCGCCGGGCGTCAGCGTCGAAGAGATTGTCGCCAAGACCGCCGGTAAACTGATCGTGCCGGATCACGTTCCGGAAATGCAGTTCGCTGCCCAGTGAGGAATTCTTCCATGCAAGACGTCGTTATTGTTGCCGCCACCCGAACCGCCATCGGCAGTTTCCAGGGCTCGCTGGCCAATGTGTCCGCCGTTGACCTCGGTGCCGCGGTGATCCGTCAGCTGCTGGCACAAACCGGCCTGGACGTTGCTGAAGTCGATGAAGTGATCATGGGCCAGGTGTTGACCGCCGGTGCCGGGCAGAACCCGGCGCGCCAGTCCGCGATCAAGGCCGGCCTGCCGTTTACCGTGCCGGCGATGACCCTGAACAAGGTCTGCGGCTCGGGTTTGAAAGCCTTGCACCTGGCCACTCAGGCGATCCGCTGCGGCGACGCCGAGGTGATCATTGCCGGCGGCCAGGAAAACATGAGCCTGTCCAACTACGTCATGCCCGGAGCCCGCACTGGCCTGCGCATGGGTCACGCGCAAATCGTCGACACCATGATCAGCGACGGCCTGTGGGATGCGTTCAACGATTACCACATGGGCATCACCGCCGAGAACCTGGCGGACAAGTACAACCTGACCCGCGAGCAACAGGACGCCTTCGCCGCGGCCTCGCAGCAGAAAGCCACGGCTGCCATCGAAGCCGGGCGTTTTGTCGATGAGATCACACCGATCCTGATCCCGCAGCGCAAGGGCGATCCGCTGTCCTTTGCCACCGATGAGCAACCGCGTGCCGGCACCACCGCTGAAGCGCTGGGCAAACTGAAACCGGCCTTCAAAAAGGACGGTTCGGTGACTGCCGGTAACGCCTCGTCCCTGAACGACGGTGCCGCCGCCGTGATCCTGATGAGCGCCGACAAAGCCAAGGCCCTGGGTCTTCCAGTGCTGGCGAAAATCGCCGCTTACGCCAACGCGGGCGTCGACCCGGCAATCATGGGCATCGGCCCGGTCTCGGCCACGCGCCGTTGCCTGAGCAAGGCTGGCTGGTCCATCGACCAATTGGACCTGGTCGAGGCCAACGAAGCCTTCGCCGCGCAATCCCTGGCGGTGGCCAAGGACCTGGAATGGGACTTGAACAAGGTCAACGTCAACGGCGGCGCCATCGCCCTCGGTCACCCGATCGGTGCGTCGGGCTGCCGGGTGCTGGTGACCCTGCTGCACGAAATGATCAAGCGCGACGCCAAGAAAGGCCTCGCCACCTTGTGCATTGGTGGTGGTCAGGGCGTGGCTTTGGCGATCGAACGGGCGTAAAGCGTTCAACAGACTGCGCGGGGACCCACGAAGAACCGCGCGGCCTGGTAACACCCCCGGTGTTCCTGCGTTGCAGGCTTTTGTGGCGAGGGAGCTTGCTCCCGCTGGGTTGCGAAGCAGCCCTAAAATCCCGGCAATTGTCGAAGATTTTGCGAGCGCTTCGCGCTCGAGCGGGAGCAAGCTACCTCGCCACAGTCAGTATCTGTATGGGCTGACAGTCATCAGAAGCACCGGGTTCTTTTTTTGCCCCAGCCGTCAGGCAAATTTCACCAGGTTCAGCGTGGGCAACGGGCCGCCCGGAAAACCGCGTTATCGTTCATCGCGAGCAGGCTCGCTCCCACAGGGTTTTGTGTTCACCTCAGACCCACTGTGGGAGCGAGCCTGCTCGCGATGAGGCCAGCCCAGTCACCCCAAAAATTGCAAGATCAACCAGCTATTCGCCCCACTGATCACCCCAAACAACCCCCACGCCAACACCCGCGTCGGCCAGCGATTCACAAACGGCCCCATCAATTTGTGATCGTTGGTCATGCGAATCAGCGGGTACAACGCAAACGGCAACTGCAGACTCAACACCACCTGACTCAACACCAGCAACTTGCCGATCGCATTGTCACCCATCAGCCAGACGCCGATGAACGCCGGGATCAACGCCAGCCCCCGGGTAATCAGCCGTCGTTGCCAGCAGGGAATCCGCAGGTTCAGATAGCCTTCCATGATCACCTGACCCGCGATGGTCCCGGTAAACGTCGAGCTCTGCCCGGACGCCAGCAAGGCCACGCCAAACAACACACTGGCCAAGGCGCCGCCCACCAGTGGGTCGAGCAAGTGATAGGCGTCCTGGATGTCCACCACATCGGTATGCCCGCTCTGATGAAAGGCCGCCGCGGCGAGGATCAGGATCGCCGCATTGACCAGCAGCGCCAACGCCAGAGAGCCAATGGTATCGATCCGCGCCAGTTTGACCGCGTCCCGCTTGCTGGCCAGGTCCTTGCCGATCATTCGGGTCTGTACGATCGAGGTGTGCAGGTACAAGTTATGCGGCATCACCGTGGCCCCGAGGATGCCAATGGCCAGGTACAGCGGCGCGGCATCGCCAATGGCAGACAGGGACGGCGTAAATCCACGGGCGACGTCCGGCCAGTACGGCTTGATCAGCAGCAACTCGACGAAGAAGCACACGCCGATGGTGCTCACCAGCACCAGCATGATCGCTTCCAGGCGGCGGAAACCACGGTTTTGCAGGGCCAGCACCAGCAGCGTGTCAAACGCGGTCAGCGCGATGCCGACAGTCAGCGAACAGCCCAGCAGCAAGTGAAAGGCCAGCGCGCAACCGAGCACTTCCGCCAGATCGGTGGCGATGATCGAGATTTCCGCCAGCACCCATTGAGTCCGCGCGGTCCGTGTGCTGTAGCGCTCCCGGGACAGCTGCGCCAGATCGCGGCCGGTGGCGATGCCCAGGCGCGAACACAGACACTGCACCACCATCCCCGCCAGACTCGCCAGCAGCACCACGAACAACAGGCTGTAACCAAAACGCGAACCGGCCTCGATGGCGGTCGCCCAGTTGCCCGGGTCCATGTAGCCGATGGACACCAGCAAGCCAGGACCGGCAAAGCGCAGCATGCGTTTGAAAAATGAAGCGTTGGGATCAACTGCAACGCTGCCCGCCACTTCCGGCGGGCAAAATGGCGCAGTGCCAACCTTGGGCAAACTGAATTTCACGGACACATCCGTCGACAGTTGGAAAAGCGCAGCTTAGACGTTTCAGCCCCTGCGCCCAAGGGGCAAATGCCCGGGTATCAGGCGCCGTGGCGGCGGAAGAACAAGGTCACCTGGCCCAATTCAACACCAAACTTGGTCATGGCGGAGCGATTGGCCATGGTGTTTTCGTCCAGCAAGTACATCCAGTCGTCGAAATGCACCTGGTAGACCTTGTCGTCCACCGGCAGGCTCAGTTCATAGCGCCAGTGCAGCGCGTTGCCGGCGACCTCACCGCGAGACTCGCCGACCACATCGCCGGCCGTACCGCGCCAACGGCCAGGGCCGTCCGGGTACAACGTCCAGACACGGGTCTGCTTCGTGCCGTCGCTGTAGGTAAAGGCTTCATGCATGATCAGGTTCTGACCGTCCATTCGGCTGTTGATCAGCACATGAAAGCGTTTGACCACCTCGCCCGAGCGCTTCTGGAACATTCCCCAGCCATCCACTCGCCCGACGAAGAACCCGGGTAGATCGAGCTTGGGGTTTTGCTCGCTGTAATGCTGCACATCGACGCTGCAGCCCGCCAGGCAGACGCACAACACCAGCAGCAGATTTTTCAACATGTCATGCACCTCAAGGCTTGGCGCTGCCCAGCAACTGCTGGCGCAACTCCGGATTACGTGTACGTGGGTCGAGCCAGATATCGAAAAAGGCCCGGGCGAATTGCGGGTCTTTCACTTCGTGTTGCGGCTGCTGGCCGACAAAGAACCGCGCGCCCTGCCCCGGCAAATAAACGCCGGTAATGCGCATGCCGGCTTTTACGTCGACGAACGACTGTTGCATCTGCACCTTCCAGCGCTCGAGTTGCTCGGTGCTGACCGAGGCGCCGGACAACCGCTTGATTTCATCGACACTGGCCTGCACCAAATCATCGCGGGAAATGCTGCGCTGATAGATCAGCTCCAGGGCAAACGGCTGATCTGGTGCCAAAGGCCGGGCCGCACTCCAGAGCCGAGCGTTGTAGACATCGAATCCGAACACCCGAAACTCGCCGGCACCGATGATCTGCGCGCCGGGCAATGCCTCCTGCCAATTGGCCAAGGCCTGGGTGCATGACAATCCCAGCAACAACACACCGTGATACAGGCGCAACCGGAGTCTGTTCATCGCGTTTTTCTCACCATGGGCACCTGTTAAAAACTTATACGCAAAGCTACGTTTTGTACAATTATTTGAGTTGCAAGTTTTGTATACAAAACCCCCTCATTCCTAGAGCAATCCTGCGTCCGCAGTGCTAACGTTGGCGCCTCACTCAGGTCGGAGACGTGTGCGTGCTGATGCTCAAGCTGCTGGTGATTCCAGGCTTCCTCTTGTTGATTTCCCTGGCTGGCAAACGCTGGGGCCCCAGCGTGGCCGGTTGGCTGTCGGGATTGCCGGTGGTGGTCGGGCCGATTCTGTTCTTCCTTGCCATCGAACAAGGCCAGGTGTTCGCCGCTCAATCAGCGACGGCGGCGTTGTCGGCGATGTCCGCGATGATTGCCTTCTGCGTGACCTACGCCCAGGTCGCTCAACGGACAGGATGGCCATGGGCGTTGACCATTTCACTGCTGGTCTGGTCCGCCGTGGCCGTGGTGCTCTCGCTGATACCCCCCTCGCTGATGTTCTCGGTGATCGCGGCCGCCACCGCACTGCTGGCGGCGCCGTACCTGTTTCCCAGTGTGCAACCCATCGTTACAGGCCCGGCGCCGAAGTCCGACAGACTGCTGCTGCGCATGATGGCCGGCGCCCTGCTCACCCTCGCCGTGACCTTACTCGCCAGCACCGTCGGCGAAGGCTGGAGCGGTTTGCTCGCGGTGTTCCCGGTACTCGGCAGCGTGATGGCGGTGTTTTCCCAGCAAACCCGCGGCCCGGCGTTTACGGCAGCATTGCTGCGGGCGACGGCGACCGGCATGTATTCGTTCGCGGCGTTTTGCCTGGTGTTGGCGCTGGCGTTGCCCGACATGGGCATGAGCGCCTTTGCCCTCGGTGTTGCGGTGTCCGTGGGGATGTTGGGCATAACCAGGCGCTTGCTGGCGCGACCGATCAACTCGACGACCGAGACTGGACGATCAGCGATCAAACGCTAAGCTCCTTCACATCCAGAGGGCCAGGATGTCGCCCGCTACGTGCTGAAGGAACAGACATGAGTCTCGCATCGTCCCTCGTCCGTCCCCCCACTCAGCCACCGCCGTTGGCGTGATCGCGATAGTTCTCTGGTCCTGCCTCGCGCTGTTGACCACCCTCACCGAAGGCATTCCGCCCTTTGAACTGCTGACACTGAGCTTCGGCATAGCGTTTGTGGCGAGCCTGGTGATTCTGGGTCGGCGCGGGCTCGCCGGCTTCAGTAGCTGGCGACAGCCCTGGGCGGTATGGGTGACCGGGTTCGTGGGCATTTTCGTTTATCACGCGCTGTATTTTTTCGCGCTCAAAGTAGCCCCGGCGGCCGAAGCCAGTCTGATCAACTACCTGTGGCCGCTGTTGCTGGTGCTGCTCTCGGCGTTCTCGGCCGGGGAAAAGCTGCACAAGCGGCAAATGCTCGGCGCGCTGCTGGGGCTGGCCGGCACCGCGTTCATCATGCAACAACACGGCCCGGAGGCTGGCGCCTCGATGCCCATCGCCGGTTATCTCGCGGCCTTCGGCTGTGCGGTGATCTGGGCCGGTTACTCGGTGATCAACCGACGGTTCAACAACGTGCCCAGCAGCATCATCGGCGGGATCTGCGGTATGTCGGCCGTGTCCGGTCTGATTTGCCATCTGGCCTTCGAAACCACGGTACTGCCTGATCCCGGCCAATGGACCGCGATTGTGGTGCTTGGCCTCGGGCCGGTCGGGTTGGCATTTCTTGCCTGGGACCACGCCACCAAACACGGCAGTCTGGCGACGCTGGGGGCGCTTTCCTATCTGGCACCGTTGATATCGACGTTATTGCTGCTTGCCGTGGGACGCAGCCAGGCCGGTCCGATCCTGATCATCCCTGCCGTGTTGATCATCGCGGGGGCGGTGATCGCCACGTCGAGCGCAAGCGATAGAGCGCCCGCAACACGTTCAATTGTTCCGAACGAGTAAAGCTACCGAACCCGATGAACGTTGCCCTGCTACTCGAAGCGTCTGGCTACGCGCATTACATCCTCGGCGAGAACGGCCTGGCGGCCTACCCGAACGTCAAGCGTCTGTTCGATGAAACAGCGCCCGCCCGGGCGCCCAGCGTGCGCAGGATCTCAGGGAGAAATGGGTGTTCAAGACCGAGTTCAACGAAGAAACCCGTCATAACCTGTTAGCGCAAAATCAGGCCTGAGACTGTGGTGAGGATGGTTTTCGGCAGCTGCTACAAATCGTGTTCCATGGGATGATTGCGGCGAATGCGCGATCATCCCTGGAGTTTCCAAATGTCATTGTTGAGTAAAAAAGCCGTTGTCCTGTTACTGACGGCGGCCGCCAGCCTGGGGGCGTTGAATGCCTCTGCCGCCAAGGCCACCGCCAGCGATAAAGCGCCCGCGCAAGTGGTCTCGATGCTCGGCGGCAAGTTCAAGTTCACCCTGCCCAAGGGCTTCATCGCCAACCCGCTCCCGGCCGGCGACGCGGCTACCGGTACAGCCGGGGCAACGGGCACCATGTACACCAACCAGACCACCAAAACCGTCGTAATCGCCGCTGAAAACACCATCCCCGGTGGCGCCAACGTCAAGGATAACGACGGTCCGTTCCTCGACTCCGCAGCGGCCGACTTCGCCTCCGAACAAGCCAAGGCGCTGCCGGACTTCACCAAACTCAGCGAAAAAAGCCTGACGCAGAAAGGCACCGGCCTGGGCTTGCGGCAGATCGACAGCACCGCCACCCAGGGCGGCGGCAAAACCCTCGACACCACAGTGATGGCCGCGTCCAACACGCGCATGGCGATCGTTCAGGTGATTTCCCGCCTCAGCGACAACGGCGGCCACGAGACGCTGGTCAAGCAGATCGTCAGCGGCAAATAAGCTTCAGGGGTTGAGGCGCTGCAACCAGGCGCTCAAATCCTGCATTTCGGTGGCACTGATGCTGTGACCGACACCGGGGTAGGCATGAAATTCAGGCTTGAGAGACAGGCTCTGTAACAGGCTGTTGGCCTCGGTGCCGTCGATGTACGGCAAGCGTTTGTCTGCCGTGCCATGACCGATGAAGATCGCCAGCTTCTGGCGTTTTTCATCCGGTTTGAGTTCGGATTTCAGCACCGGCAGAATCCGCCCGCTCAGGGCCGCAATCCCGCCGACGGCTTCGGGATGACGCAGCGCCACCTCGTAGGACATGATCGCGCCTTGGCTGAAACCTACCAGGAAGACCTTGTCGGGTTCGGTGTGATACTTCTTCGCCGCCTGTGCAATGAAGTCCAGCAGCACCTGGCCGCTGGCCTTCAGATCATCGGTCTCACCGTTGTAGGCAGCGTTGCCCTTCTCGCGGAACCACTTGTAACTGCCCTCCTCCATCACCATCGGTGCCCGCACTGACAGGAAGGTGTATTGCGCAGGCAATTGATCTTTGATATCGAACAGGTCCTGCTCGTTACTGCCGTAACCGTGGAGGAAAATCACCAGGGGCTGGTGGCGGGACTCGGGATGCGCCTGCTCAAGGTATTTGAGCGGCAGATCAGTGTGCAGCGGGGGTTCAGCGTGGACGGTGGCCGAGGCCAGCAGCGTCAGCAGAGCGAGAAACTTCAACATAAACCTTCCTTCACAAGTGCAGGATTCGGGGGAGCCTAACACTGTGCGCACAGCAAGGGGATTTGTGGTGCTGTTGATGCCGTCTTCGCGAGCCGGCTCGCTCCCACAGTGGATGTGTGTCGCACATCAAACCTGTGGGAGCGAGCCTGCTCGCGAAGACGCCTTTGGCAATGGCGACAACCCTCAGTCGTTAACCAGTTTCCCCACCCGAATCACCTCACGCCCCGCCACCTTCGCCTGCCACGTCCCCGGCTGCGTATACCGCCCGCGATCAATCGCAAACAACACACCGCTGGTCCCGGCGCGAACGGTTGTCACGCGGTCGCTCAGCGGATCAACCACCTCAAACAGCGCATCGCCCTTCTCCACCCACTCACCCGAATCACGCAGAAAACTGACGACACCGTGATGCGGTGCAAACAGGTATTCGGTGCCCTCGAACGGCATGCCTTCACAGCACTCGCTGGGTGCCGCAGGCCAGGTGCCCGTGATGAAACCCTGCTCGGCGAGGAACCCCAGAATCGCCTCGCAATTGGCCTGGGCCTGATCGACTCGCGTATCGCCCATGCTGCCCAGTTCCAGCGTCGTCGCCAGATTGGCCGGGGGAATCGCCGCCTCGGGGAAGGCCCGCGCCAGGCGCAGCCACGGCGACGAACAGGACTCATCGAATGAACTGCCGCCGGAGTCTTCACAGAGCAACGCCACCCCGGCCTTCAGACGCGCGGCCAGGGATTGCCACTGCGGCCAGTGTTGTGGCAACGCATACAAATGAATGGCCGCATCGAAATCGCAATGCAGGTCCAGCGTGATGTCAGCCTCGCAGGCGTGCCGCAGCAGCAGGCGGTGCATGGCTTCCAGCTGCGAAGCCGGTGCCGGCAAGTCGTCGAGGACTTGGCCCATGGTCTGGCGAATCAGCGCGATGTTGGCCTGCGCATCTTGACCCAACTGGTCGCCAATCAATGCGGCCACCGGGGTGCTGAGTTCAACGAAGGCGCGGTTGAAGTTCTTGCCGCTGCCCAGCTCGAAGCGCCCCATATGGCTGCCTTGCAGGTGCTGGTCAAGACCGATCGGATTGGCCACCGGCACCAACTCGATCACGCCCTGCAACTGGCCCTGGGTTTCGAGTTCGGCCAGGCGTTTCTTCAGCTCCCAGGCTGTGCGCATACCGGGCAACTCGTCAGCGTGCAGGCTGGCCTGGATGTAAACCTTGCGAGGACCCGCGCCGTAACGAAACACGCTGAGGGTGCGTTCGGTGCCCAGGTGGCTCCAGGGCAGAGGATGGTCGATGCGTTGCATGGTCACTCCTGAATGGCTGAACGGCGAAAATCACCTGTGGGAGCGAGCCTGCTCGCGAAAACGGTGGGTCAGTCAACATAAATGCAGCTGAACGACCGATTTCGCGAGCAGGCTCGCTCCCACAAGGGATTTCATTTCAACACAGAGCGGGCATAAAAAATGGCAACCGCGTCAACGGTTGCCACTTTTTTGAACGGCGTGATTACTGGCCGTAAACGTCAAAGTCGAAGTACTTGTCTTGCACTTGCTTGTACTTGCCGTTGGCGCGGATTTCGGTGATGGCGGTGTTGAATTTGTCGGCCAGCGCAGTATCGCCCTTGCGCACAGCGATACCGGCGCCGCCGCCGAAGTACTTGGCGTCTTCGTAGGTCGGGCCGACGAAAGCGAAGCCTTTACCGGCGTCGGTTTTCAGGAAACCGTCGTCCAGGTTGACCGAGTCGGCCAGCAGCGCGTCTACGCGACCGGACACCATGTCCAGGTTGGCTTCCTGCTGGGAGCCGTAGCGAACCAGGTTGATACCGGCCGGAACCAGCACTTCGGTGGCGAAGCGGTCGTGGGTGCTGGCGCGCAGCACACCGACTTTCTTGCCCTTGAGTTCGGTCAGCGGGTCCTTGATGTCGGTGCCTGCCTTCATCACGAAACGGGCCGGGGTGTGGTAGTACTTGATGGTGAAATCGACGTTCTTCTTACGATCGTCAGTGATGGTCATGGACGACAGGATCGCGTCGATTTTCTTCACTTTCAGTGCCGGGATCAGGCCATCGAATTCTTGCTCGACCCAGGTGCACTTCACTTTCATCTGCTCGCACAGCGCGTCGCCGATATCGACGTCGAAACCGGTGAGTTTACCGTCAGGGGTTTTCATCGAGAATGGCGGGTAACCGGCTTCGATACCGATGCGGATCGGCTTGGCGTCATCGGCCACGGCGGTCAGGGACAACATCGACAGTGCCAAGGCACCAAACATCACTAGCTTCTTCATTTATAACTCCTGTGTGCGGAGGCTTTTATTGGCAGCTTTCGAATGACTTTCGGTCGGTGAAGATCGAAGTGGCCGGCAGTCTAGAATGGCTTCTAATGGGCAAATTGTTTTTAAGCGACAAATACTTATAGAAACGTGGCTGCTCCATTCAAAGCCCTTGAAGCGTGCGCCAAGGCGGTGCAAGGACTGTAGGACAAGCCCTTTTTTCAGACAAAACCTACACGCAAAAACTACAGAGAGTACCGATGCCCACCTTGAATCTGATCCAGCACCACCCCGCCGAAGGTCCAGGCGCCATTGCCAATTGGGCAGCGTCCAGAGGGGTGACGCTGAACATCTTACGCGCCGACCTCGGCCAGTTACCGCCGGTTAGCGCGGCGCCCGTGATCGTGCTGGGCGGACCTTATGAATCCAACGCCGGGCCGGCGTGGCTGGAAGCAGAACGGCAGTGGCTGGCGGCAAGCCTGGATCAGGGCGCGGCGGTGTTTGCGATTTGTCTGGGGGCGCAGTTGCTGGCGCTGAGTCTGGGAGGAAACGTGCGGCGGATGGATCGGTCCGAAACCGGCTGGACCACCGTGACGTTCGTCGATGGCCGGACGCTGAAGGTGCTGGAGTGGCACGAAGACGCAATCGACTTGCCGCCTGATGCGCAAGTGCTGGCCAGCAGCGATCAATGTGAACAGCAGATGTATCGCGGGGGCCGACGCGGGTGGGCTTGCAGTTTCATCCAGAGTGGAATGCGGAGTCGGTGGCCATGCTCAATGCGCACTTTGGAGAGGAGTCGCCGTTGCCTCGGGGGCAACAGGACAGCGCCGCCCATGCAGCCGTGTTCGAATGGTTGCAGGCAACGCTGGATGGGTGGTGGGCAGCGTGCTCAAGCAGTCGCTGAACTAAGGATTGACGGGCTCCTGTGGCCAGTGAGCCTTTGTGGCAACGGAGCTTTTGTGGCGAGGGAGCTTGCTCCCGCTGGAGTGCGAAGCGCTCCCAAAAATCTTCGACAATTGCCAAGATTGCGGGGCTGCTGCGCAACCCAGCGGGGGCAAGCTCCCTCGCCACGATGGTTCAGCGGTGTCTGAATATCAGCATTCGCAACCGATAGCGGTGGTAGCAGGCCGCTGCACCGCAACACTCAGTTCCAACCCCTCATCCAGCCACCCGGTCACGCCGCCGATCATCTCCTTGACCGGGTAACCCAGCGCCGCCAGCTTCACCGCCGCCTTGTGCACACCGTTACAGTGTGGCCCGGCGCAATAGACCACAAACAAGGTGGACGTCGGGTAACCCGCCAGGCTCTCGGCGGTGAGCAGGCGTCCCGGAATGTTGATCGCGCCGGGCACATGCCCGCGTTCGAACGCCAACGGTCCGCGAACGTCCACCAGGACAAAATCCACATCGCCGGACTGCTGGCTGCCGTACACGTCGGAACAATCGGTTTCAAAGGTCAGACGGTTGCTGAAGTGCATCAGGGCAATGGCCGAAGGGGCTGCGGGAATGGCGCGGACCTGGCTGGTCATGGGCTGTACTCCAAAGTCTTGAGTGGGTATGAGAAGACTTTATCCGCCCGACGCTTGCGGCTACAGTGGCGCACAAGACACTTACCGGGAACTTTCCGCCAAATGCAACCGAACCCTGGATTGGTCGCGATTCTGGTCTACGACGGCCTCTGTACGTTCGAATTCGGCATCGCCGTGGAGATCTTCGGCCTGGCGCGGCCGGAGTTCGACTTCCCTTGGTATGAGCATCGTATCGTCGCCGTGGATCAGGGCCCGATGCGCGCCATGGGCGGGATTCAGGTGCTGGCCGATGGCGGCATGGAACTGCTCGAAGAGGCCCGCACGATCATCATTCCCGGCTGGCGCGATCGCAACGCGCCGGTACCGGAACACGTGCTCGCCGCCCTGCGCCAGGCGCATGCGCGGGGAGCGCGGTTGCTGTCGATCTGCTCCGGTGTGTTTGTGCTGGCGGCGACCGGCCTGCTGGACGGGCACGGCGCCACCACCCATTGGCGCTATGCCGCTGAGTTGGCCGAACGTTTTCCGAACATTCGGGTGGACCCGGATGTGCTCTATGTCGATTCCGGTCAATTGATCACCTCGGCGGGCAGCGCGGCGGGGATCGATGCGTGCCTGCACCTGGTGACGCGGGACTTAGGCACGCAGGTGGCCAACTCCGTGGCGCGGCGCCTGGTGATGTCGCCGCAACGCACCGGCGGTCAGGCGCAGTTTATTCCTACGCCCGTCAGCCCGACGCCGCGCAGCGATTTGTCCCGTGTCATGCAGTGGGCCCGGGAACGCTTGCACGAACCGCTGGAGGTTCGCGAACTGGCGAGCGAGGCGGCCATGAGTGAACGCACGTTTCTGCGTCGGTTTACTGAAGCCACCGGCATGCCGCCCAAGGCGTGGTTGCAGCATGAGCGGCTGGCGCGGGCGAAGGAGTTGCTGGAGAGCACCGGGCAAAACACCGACCAGATTGCCGCGCGGTGTGGGTATCGCTCGGTGGAGAGCTTTCGCGTGGCGTTTCGTGGGGTGGTGGGCGTGCCGCCGTCAGTGTATCGGGAGCGGTTTGGGCGTGGGGTCAAAGCCATTATTTGAGGTGCGCTTGAGGGCCTCTTCGCGGGCAAGCCTCGCTCCTACAAAGGCGACGCAATACCTGTAGGAGAGAGGCTTGCCCGCGAAGACATCAGCTCAGGCACCGTTTACCTCAAGGCTTGCGCAACAGGTAAGTATCCATAATCCACCCATTCGCCACCCGCGCCGCCTTGCGCACCCGCTCAATCTCCGGCGCCACGTCCTTGAGCTTGCCGCTGATCAGGATTTCATCCGGCGTCCCCAGATACGCGCCCCAGTAAATCTCCGTCTCCTGATCCGCCACTTGATGGTAGGAATCCTCGGCATCGAGCATCACCACGAGGCTGTCGGCATCGCTCACTTGCCCCGCCGCCAGCCGTCGGCCAGTGGTGATTTCAATTGAGCGGCCGATGCTATTCAGCGGTACCTTGTGTTGCGCCGCCAGCGCCTGAACGCTGGTGATTCCGGGGATCACGTCATACTCGAACGCACAACGGCCCGAGGCCAGGATCGCCTGCAAAATCCGCAGGGTGCTGTCGTACAACGCCGGATCGCCCCACACCAGAAAACCGCCGCACTGGCCGTCGGACAGTTCCTCATTGATCAGCCGCTCGAAGGTCTGCTGCTTGGCGAGGTTCAGATCGTCGACACTGGTCTTGTAGTCCACCTCCCCGCGCTCGCGTTCCGGGCTATGGGCTTGGACGAAGCGGTAGTCGTGACCGGTGATGTAGCGCTCGCAGATCTCACGGCGCAGGTCGATCAATTTGTCCTTGCTCTGGCCCTTGTCCATCAGGAAAAACACGTCGACGAGGTTCAGCGCCTTCACGGCCTGCATTGTGATGTAGTCAGGGTTGCCGGCGCCGATGCCGATGACCAGCAGCTTCTTCATCAAATTTCTCCTTCAAGCAAACGCAGGCGCCAGCGGCCGGTGAACCGCAACTCGACGGCCGACAACGGTTCGACGTCGATCAGGTTGAATGCCTTGGCCTGCAACACCTGCGTCAGTGCTGCGCGAATGACAAAGGGATGGGTGATGGCAAGGACATGCCCCGGTGTTGCCACAAGGGCCTGGAGCCACTGCGCCACGCGTTCACAGAGTTGCGCGACCGACTCACCGCCATGGGGCGCCGAGGTCGGATCATCTAGCCAGGTTTGCAGTGCATCGGGTTCGGACTTTTGCAGGTCATTGATCCGCACCCCGCTCCACCGTCCGAAGTCACAATCCCTCAGGGCCGAAACGATTTCAACGTTATTGCCAAACAACTCGGCGGTCTGCTGCGTGCGCAACTCCGGCCCACAGAGCACCCGTGGCGCCCCCTCGAACTGACTGCTGCGCGAACCCTTTGCCAATTGGCCATAAAATTCCAACGGCTCATTCGTAGGAAAACTCGCCAATTTTTGTGCGACTGTTCGCGCGTGGCACATCAGGGTCAAACGGGTTGCCTGCACGGTTTATCACCCTGTCGATGAAATGGAAAACGGCTCGATGCCGCCGATAATCACGCAATTGTGCCGCAAGACGCTTGATCCAGGGCGTTTCGTTTGCATCAGTACCGACGCGACGCGAGCTTGTTTAACCCATTAAGTTAGGCAATCTCTGACACCCGTGTGGGCGATGGACTACAAAGCCAGTCGACTTCCGTGTAGCCCTCAGCGCACGGGCTTTTCGCCCCATTTTGGGGCCTTAAAAAACCACGGAAAAATTCGCTAGACATGTAGCATGCGCTACATAAATACTGTTTTAGCGATTTATGAAACAAAACCGACATACCCATCCAGCAGGAGCCCGGATGCCCTCTCTCAGAGACCTGATCACCGATCCCGCCCTGGACCTTACGCCGGCGGAACGCAAAGTCATCCGTGCCTTGCTGGACCAATACCCGCGTAACGGGCTGGGACCGATGTCACGCTTGGCCGAACATGCCGGTGTCAGCGACCCCACCATTGTACGGCTGGTGAAAAAACTGGGTTTCAGCGGTTACGCCGATTTCCAGGATGCCTTGCTCAGTGACATGGACCACCGCCTCCGGTCCCCCAGCGCCCTGTTGCAGCTTCGTTCTCATGTTCAGAAAGACGACGCCTGGAGCCATTACCTGGCGGAGACCCATCGGGCGCTGGTGGATACCCATGCGCTGACCCAACCCGAAGATGTGCGGATTCTGGTGCAGTGGCTGCTCGATACCCGTCATCAGGTTCACTGCTTTGGCGGGCGCTTCAGCAGTTTCCTCGCCAATTATTTGCTCAACCATTTGCGCCTGCTGCGCCCGGGCTGTTTCGCCCTGGAAGACAACGCACAACTGCCGGACCGGCTGTTCGACGTGCAGCGTCAGGACGTGGTGCTGGTGTTCGACTATCGCCGCTACCAGTCACAGGCCTTGCGCGTAGCCAATGCGGCGAAAAGCCGATACGCCCGGGTGGTGTTGTTCACGGACATCTATGCTTCACCGCTGCGGGAAATGGCCGACCTGATTATCAGTGCGCCGGTGGAATCGGTGTCGGCCTTCGACACCATGGTTCCGGCGCTGGCCCAGATCGAGGCGCTGATTGCCTGCCTGACCCTGCGCAGCCCGGAGCTGGCCGATCGCCTGGAAGGCATCGATGCCCTGCGAACCGATTTCGCCACCCACCTGCTGGAGGATAAATAAGGATGTTCACGCTCCCCCACCACTCGCCCCGGGACTTGCCGTTCACTGCCGATCACACCGCGCTGTTGCTGGTGGACATGCAGCGTGCCTGGCTCGAGCCGCAGTTCGACCCGCACCTCAACGGACCGGATGGCGAGTACTTCCTGACCCGCACCCACATGCAGGTGGTGCCCAATCAACGCCGGTTGCTCAGTGCCTTTCGCAGCGCGCAGCAAAATGTGCTGCACACGATCATCGAAAGCCTGACCGCCGACGGCCGCGACCGCTCGCTGGACCACAAGCTCTCGGACATGCACTTGCCCAAGGGCAGCCCCCAGGCGCGGATCATCGACGACCTGACGCCGACAGAAAACGAAATCGTCTTGCCCAAGACTTCTTCCGGGGTCTTCAACTCCACCAACATCGACTACGTGTTGCGCAACCTTGAAACGCGGCACCTGATCATCGCCGGCATCGTCACCGACCAGTGCGTGGACATGGCGGTGCGTGACGCCGCCGACCTTGGCTACCTGGTGACGCTAGTGGAGGATGCCTGCGCGACCTACACGCCGGAGCGTCATCAAGCCTGCCTGAACGCGATCAAGGGTTACTGCTGGATCACCGACACCCAGACCGTGCTCGGCCGGTTGCAGGAGATGCAAGCATGAGCGAACGCCTGTCGCCGCTGCCCATGACCACCCTCGTCACCACCGACCTGATCGGCGTGACACGTGGCCGTTCGTTCCCGACGGACGAACTTGAACATTACCTGGCGACGGGCTGCGGCTGGGTGCCGGCCAACAGCGCCCTGACCCCGCAAGACATCATCGCCTCCACCAACCCGTGGGGCGCTTATGGCGATTTACGCCTGATTCCCGACCTGAGCAGCCGGGTGACAGTCAGTAACGGCCCGGATGCCGCGGCCCCGGCGCTGGACTTCATCCACAGCGACATTCACGAAACCGATGGCCGCCCGTGGGGCGCCTGCCCACGCACGTTGTTGCGCAATGAAGTGCAGCGGTATCGCGCCGAATTGGGCTTGCAGGTCAACGCCGCGTTCGAACATGAATTCAACCTGAGCAGCGGCGCGGCCGATCAGCTGGCGTTCTCCCTTGAGGCCCAGCGTCAGGGCGCCGAGTTCGGTGGCTGGCTGCTCAGCGCCCTGCGCGCCGGTGGCGTCGAACCGGAAATGTTCCTGCCCGAATACGGCAAGCATCAATACGAAATCACCTGCCGCCCCGCCCTCGGTGTGGCCGCTGCGGACCGTGCGGTGAACGTGCGCGAGATCACCCGCGAGATCGCCCGGCAGATGGCCCTGGACGTGAGCTTCGCGCCGAAGACGTCCGAGCATGCCGTGTGCAACGGCGTCCATCTGCATGTCAGCCTGTTGGATCTGGACGGCCAACCGCTGATGTACGACGCCGGCACGATCAATGGCCTGTCGACCCTCGGCCAGCACTGGGCCGCCGGCATCCTTCATTACTTGCCAGCGCTGTGCGCGTTTACCGCACCGACACCGGTGTCCTACGAGCGCTTGCAGCCGCATCACTGGAGCGCCTCCTACGCCTGCCTCGGCCAGCGCAACCGCGAAGCGGCGCTGCGGATCTGCCCGACCGTGAGTCTGGGCGGCAAATCGGTGGCGGCGCAATACAACCTGGAATTTCGCGCCATGGACGCCACGGCGTCGCCGCACCTGGCGATGGCCGCGCTGCTGATCGCCGGTCGCCTGGGCATCGAGCAACGCCTGGCCTTGAACGCGATCACCGATGAAATCCCCGATTCCCTGAACGAAGAACAACGCCAGGCCCACGGCATCGTCGCCCTGCCCGCCTCCCTTGCCGAGGCGCTCGAGTGCCTGCGCAATAGCGAGGCGCTGATCGAAGCCCTGCCGAGCGCGTTGATGGACACCTGGTTCGCCCTTAAAACCGAGGAGCTGACGCTGACGGAACAGCTGTCCCCCGCCGAACGCTGTGAGCACTATGCACGCCTGTACTGAATCCGCTGAACTTGGCCTGTACACCGAGCCCGCGTACACCCTGAGCCGCGAAGGCTCGGCGCACCCGTTGATTCTGGTGTGTGAACACGCCAGCCGTTTTATTCCACCCGGGTTGAATGACCTGGGCCTGAGTCACGACGCGGCCCGCGAGCATATCGCCTGGGACATTGGTGCGCTGGCGCTTGCTGAAGGTTTGTCCCAGGCACTGGGGGCGACGTTGCTGACGGCCAATTACTCACGGCTCTTGATTGACCTCAACCGCCCGCGCCATGCCCCGGACAGCATCCCGCTGCAGAGCGAGATTTATCCGATACCGGGTAATCGGGATCTGGACGAAGTCACGCGCGAGTACCGCCGCGAATGCCTGTTCAAGCCGTTTCATGCCCGGCTGCAAACCTTGATCGACCAACGAATCGCCCAAGGGCGGCCGGTCCGGGTGGTCGGCATTCACAGTTTCACCCCGGTTTTCCACGGCCAACCGCGCGCGCTGGAAGTCGGCGTGCTGTTTGGCGAAGCCAGGGACTACGCCCAACGATTGATTGACGGGTTGAGCCAGCACCCCTTGAAGGTTGCCAGTAATGAGCCGTACAAAATCAACCCGCTGGGCGACATGACCGTGCCGGTGCACGGCGATGCACGGGGACTGGAATCGGTGTTGATCGAGGTGCGCAACGATTTGCTGCGCACCGCTGAAAACGTCAGTCGCTGGGCAGGTTATCTGGCTCCGCTGTTGTAAGAAATCGCGTCAAACCCGCAGCATGCAGCTGCTTTCATCCCAAGGAGTAGGGCTTCATGGAATTAGAAGAATTCGGCTACAAGCAAGAGTTGCAACGTAGCCTGTCGCTGACTGACCTGGTGGTGTACGGGATGATCTTCATGATCCCCATCGCCCCGTTCGGTGTGTACGGTTACGTCAACGCCGAAGCACCCGGCATGGTGCCGCTGGCCTACATCATCGGCATGGTGGCGATGCTGTTCACCGCCCTGAGTTACGGCAGCATGGCGCGGGCCTTTCCGATTGCCGGCTCGGTGTATTCCTACGCGCAACGCGGCCTCAACCCCCATGTCGGGTTTATCGCCGGCTGGCTGATGCTGCTCGATTACCTGCTGATTCCACCGCTGCTCTACGTGTACGCGGCCATGGCGCTGAATCACCTTTACCCTGACATCCCCAAGGTCGGTTTCATTCTGGCGTTTCTGGTCAGCGCGACCTTCGTCAACCTGCGGGGGATTACATTCACTGCCCGCATGAACATTGTCTTTCTGCTGGCGCAACTGGTGGTGCTGGGGATCTTCCTGTTCTACGCCTGGAATGCGCTGCACAGCGGCGGCGGTAACGGTCAACTGACCCTGGCGCCGCTGTACAACCCGGACACCTTCAATTTCGCCCTGCTGATGCAAGCCGTGTCGATTGCGGTCCTGTCCTTCCTCGGTTTCGATGCGATCTCCACCCTCGCCGAAGAAATCAAGGGCGACCCTGGCCGCAGCGTCGGCAAGGCAGCGCTGATTACGCTGCTGGTGATGGGCGTGATCTTCGTCGTGCAAACCTGGATTGCCACAGACCTGGCGGCCGGCATGGGCTTCACCTCCGCCGACACCGCGTTCTATGAAATCGCCGAAATCGCTGCCGGCAGCTGGCTGGCAACCCTGACTGGCGTGGCCACCGCCCTGGCCTGGGGCGTGGCGGTTGCCATCACCTCGCAAGCGGCGGTATCGCGTCTGCTGTTCGGCATGGCCCGGGACGGCAAGCTGCCGAAAGTGCTGGCCAAGGTTCACCCGAAACACAACACCCCCTACCTGAGCATTTACCTCGTAGCGGTACTGTCGCTGGTGATCTGCTACCTGTTCATCAACTCGGTGGACACCCTCACTTCGCTGGTGAACTTCGGCGCGCTGAGCGGTTTCATGTTGCTGCACCTGACCGTGATCAATTACTACTGGCGTCGGCAGAAGTCCGGCCAGGTGATCCGTCACCTGGTCTGCCCGGTGGTTGGCTTCATCATCGTCGCGGCCATCATGTACAACATGGGGGTCGATGCACAAAAACTCGGACTGATCTGGATTGCCCTGGGCCTGGTGTATCTGTTTTTCCTCAACAAACTGGGCGCCAGCACAGCGTTGCCCGACCCGAGCAACGGCTGACAAGAAAAAGAGCGGCGTCTGACAAGAAATCAGGCGACCGCCGATTTAATGCGTGGAAACCGACAGTGATAGTCAGGTTCGGCACACAGCGCCGAACCCTTTGATACAGGAGTACATCCATGCTGGTCTTACGCCCAGTCGAGTTAGCCGACCTGCCCCAGTTACAGCAACTGGCGCGCGACAGCCTGGTCGGTGTCACGTCCTTGCCGGACGACACTGAACGCCTGCGCCTGCGAATTCTCGACTCCTGCGCCTCGTTCGACAAAGACGTGGAAGGTCATGGCCCGGAGAACTATTTCTTCGTGCTGGAGGATCTCGCGGCCCGGCGTCTGGTGGGGTGCTCGGAGATCCTTGCCACCGCCGGCTTCAACGAACCGTTCTACAGTTTGCGCAACCGTCACTTCACCAGCGCCTCCCGGGAGCTGAACATCGAGCACGGCGTACCGGCGTTGTCTTTGTGTCAGGACCTCAGCGGCCACACCTTGCTACGGGGCTTTCACATCGAAACAGCGCTGGTGCGCACAGCGTTTTCGGAGTTGCTGTCCCGGGCGCGCCTGTTGTTCATTGCCGCCCATTCGCAGCGTTTTGCGCAAGCGGTGATCACCGAGATCGTCGGCTTCAGCACCGAGGAGGCGCAATCACCGTTCTGGGATGCGCTGGGCAAGCATTTCTTCGACCTGCCCTACGCCGAAGCCGAGCGGCTCTGCGGTCTGGAGAGCCGGACCTTCCTCGCCGAACTGATGCCGCAATACCCGATCTACGTGCCGATGCTGCCCCAGGCTGCGCAGGATTGCATCGGCCGGATCCACCCCGATGGCCAGGAGGCCTTCGACATTCTTGAGCGTGAGGGATTTGAAACCAACAGCTACATCGACCTGTTTGACGGTGGGCCGACGCTGTACGCGCGCACCTCGAACATTCTCTCCATCGCCCAAAGCCAGACCGGCACGACGCAACGGGCTTCGCTGATCGATGCGTGCGGCCGTTACCTGGTGAGCAATGACGCGCTGAAGGACTATCGCGCGATCGTCGCCGAGTTGAATGTCCAGGCCGGGCAACCGGTGGGGTTGAGCGCCGAGATGTGTGCTGCCCTGAACGTCACCGATGGCAGCCCGATCCGGCTGATCGCCCTGTGAGCAGCACCCGGCCCCATGCCCAACGACAGCGCCCGAACTGGCGCGAAGAAGGAGCTGCATCATGATTGTCCGCCCGGTTCGCATCACCGACCTGCCCGCCTTGATGGATCTGGTGCAACAGGCCGGCCCCGGGTTTACCACCCTGCCGGCCAACGAAGAACGCCTGGTGCACCGGGTGCGCTGGGCCCAGCGGACCTTCGCCGAGCAGGTCGAGCGTGCAGATGCCGATTACCTGTTCGTGCTGGAAGATGACGATCAGCAAGTGGTCGGCATCAGTGCGCTGGCCGGTGCCGTTGGCCTGCGTGAACCCTGGTACAACTATCGGGTCGGGCTCACCGTCAGTTCGTCGCCGGACCTGGGTATTCAACGGCAGATTCCGACGCTGTTCCTGAATAATGAAATGACCGGGCAATCGGAAATCTGCTCGCTGTTCCTGCGCCCCGATCAACGCCACGGCAGCAACGGTCGGTTGCTGTCCCTGGGGCGCTTGCTGTTCGTGGCCGAGTTCCCGCACCTGTTCGGCGACAAACTCATCGCCGAACTGCGCGGCAGCGCCGACGAACACGGCTGTTCACCGTTCTGGGACAGCCTGGGCCGGCACTTCTTCAAGATGGATTTCAGCCACGCCGATCACCTGTCGGGGCTGGGCAGCAAATCGTTCATCGCCGAACTGATGCCGCGCCAGCCGCTTTACACGTGCCTGCTCACCGAACAGGCCCAGGCCGTCATCGGCCAGGCCCACCCAAACACCGAACCGGCACTGAAGATCCTCAAGGCCGAAGGTTTTGTGCATCAGGGTTACATCGACATCTTCGACGCAGGCCCGGTGATCGAAGCCCCGGTCGCGAAAATCCGCACCGTGCGCGACAGCCAACCGCTGGTTTTGGCTATCGGCACGCCCGACGAGCAGGCCCCGGTGTGGCTGATCCACAATCGCCGCCTGGAAAACTGCCGCATCACCACCGCCCAGGCCAGGCTGGTGGGCAACAGCCTGGTCGTCGACCGACTCACGGCCAAACGCCTGCAACTGCAACCGGGTAACTCGGTGCGGGCCGTGCCGTTACCCAATCGGCAACAGCAGGCGGTGGCAGCGTGATCAGATCCTGAGTCCTCCCCCACCCTTGTGGTGAGTGCGGTTCACCTGTGGCGAGGGAGCTTGCTCCCGTTGGGCTGCGAAGCGGCCCCAAAACTGCCACCCTAATCTATTTTTCCAGACACACCGCCCCCATCGTTTACGACTGCTGCGCAGCCGAACGGGAGCAAGCTCCCTCACCACAGGTAAACCCGCTCGTCACAGAGGTCCGCGTCTATCTGAGCCCCCAGCAAAATTCGTCATCATCTTCCCCTCCTTCGCGTGATAGCCTTTTGTTCCTTCGGCGTTGACACCTTTGCTCAAGCCTTTCCATTCCTTTGTATTGGTGGAACTCATATGTCCAGGCTTTCTCATCAAGATTTGCGCCGTAACTTCCGCGAGCTGTTTGCTTCCAACACCTGCTATCACACGGCGTCGGTCTTCGACCCGATGTCGGCCCGCATTGCCGCTGACCTGGGGTTTGAAGTGGGCATCCTCGGCGGTTCTGTTGCCTCGTTGCAGGTGCTGGGCGCTCCCGACTTTGCCTTGATCACTCTCAGCGAGTTCGCCGAACAGGCCACGCGCATCGGTCGAGTGGCCCAATTGCCGGTCATCGCCGACGCCGACCACGGCTATGGCAACGCGCTCAACGTGATGCGCACCATCGTCGAACTGGAACGCGCCGGCATCGCCGCCCTGACCATCGAAGACACCCTGCTGCCGGCGCAATTCGGCCGCAAATCCACCGACCTGATCGGCGTGGCGGAAGGCGTCGGCAAGATTCGCGCGGCACTGGAAGCCCGGGTCGACTCGGAAATGGCGATCATCGCGCGGACCAACGCCGGGATCCTGCCGGTTCAGGAAGTCATCAGCCGCACCTGTCATTACCAGCAGGCCGGTGCGGACGGGATTTGCATGGTGGGCGTGCGGGACTTCGATCACCTCGAACAGATTGCCGAACACCTGAGCGTGCCACTGATGCTGGTCACCTACGGCAACCCGCTGCTGCGCGATGACAAACGCCTGGCCGAACTGGGCGTGCGGGTGACCATTGATGGTCATGGCGCGTACTTCGCGGCGATCAAGGCGACGTATGACAGCCTGCGCGAGCAACGGCAGATCTTTACCCAGGCGTCGGATTTGAGCGCTACCGAGCTGACTCATACGTATACGCAGCCTGAGGAATATATCCGTTGGGCGGAAGAGTTCATGAGTGTGAAGGAATAGCGCTGCTGCTTGTAGCGCTGTAGGACATCGATTTTACTAACACCAAAAATCCCTGTGGCGAGGGAGCTTGCTCCCTCGCCACAGGGAACAATTTTCAGCGCTTCGCCAACTCCATGATCATCCGCGACAGCAGATAAATCCGCGGCGCTACGCTCTCCACCTCCGCGTATTCTTCAGGCGTATGAATATTGCCGCCGACAATCCCGAACCCATCCAGTGTCGGCGTACCCACCCCGGCCGAGAGGCTGGCGTCTGCCGCCCCGCCGCTGCCTTCTTCCGTCAACTTGCGCCCGATCTCGCCGTAAATCCCCTGAGCCATGGCCATCAGCCGATCCGATTCCGCCGTTTGCGGCATCGGTGGCAAACCGCGTTGTAGCGTGGTGGTGACTTCGGTATCAGGAATCAGCTTGTCCTTGGACACCCGCGCCAGGTCCTTCTCGATCCGGTCGAACTCTTCCGGTACCGCCGCCCGCACGTCGGCCTTGGCCGTGGCCTGGTCCGGAATCACGTTGGTGCGATCGCCCGACTTGATCACGGTGAAGTTGATGGTGGTTTTCTTCTCGGCGTCGCCCAGTTTGCCGAGTTGCAGAATCTGGTGCGCCGCCTCCATCGCCGCGTTACGCCCCAGCTCCGGCGCAACACCGGCATGTGCGGCTTTGCCTTTGACTTCCACCACCGCCGTCGCGCTGCCTTTGCGCCACACCACCAGGCCATCCGCCGGGCGGCCCGGTTCGAGGTTGAGGGTCACGTCGTGGGCCTTGGCGGTTTTCTTGATCAGGTCGGTGGCGATGTCCGAGCCGGTTTCTTCGCTGGCATCGAGCAGGAAGGTAATTTGAGCGTAGTCCTTGAAATCGAGGTTTTTCAGGACTTTCAGTGCGTAGATCCCGGCGACGATGCCGCCCTTGTCGTCCATCACGCCCGGCCCGTAGGCGCGGCCGTCCTTGATATGAAAAGGGCGCTCGGCGGCCGAGCCTTCCTTGAACACGGTGTCCATGTGCGCCATCAGCAGGATTTTCGCCTTGCCGGTGCCTTTGAGGGTCGCGATCACGTGGCTGCTTTTGTCCGGTGTGTTCGGTACCAGTTCGATGGTGGCGCCGAGTTTTTTCAACTCGTCGATGGCGATGTCGCGCACTTGCGTCAGCCCGGGTTCATAGCCGGAACCGGAGTCGATGTTTACCAGACGCTCCAGCAGTTTCAGGGCTTCACCCTTGTACTGTTCGGCGTCGGCGAGGACTTGTTTGTGGGGTTCGGCGAAGGCTGCAGGGGCGAATGCGCCGAGGGCGAGGGTCAGGCCTAGGCTGGTGGCCAGCAGGGAACGAGGGAGATTGAGCGTCATGAATCGATCCTTGTTTCGTGTCGGGGGTCAAAAACACCCTACCTGACTACGGCGCAAGGCTCTAGACCGAATGCGACGCACACGAACCTGAGGCCGATCCCGCAGGGGGATGTGTGCAGGCCCTCAGACCGGGTCGAGCAGCTCGTGATGGGGTTTGCCGTCTATGCGGTAGATCACGCGGTTGCGGCCGGTGGTCTTGGCTTGGTAGAGCGCCTGGTCGGCATCATTGAGCCACAACGTGGCGTCGGTGTGTGACGGGTCGAATGCCGCCAGGCCAATGCTCAAGCTGACTTTCAGCGCCGGGTTCTGCTCGTAGCCCAGGGTCGCGAAGCGATCACGCAAGGCGTCCATGGCAGCCGCTGCGCTGTCGAGGGGCAAATCCGGGAGGAGCACGCAGAATTCGTCGCCACCATAGCGCCCCGCCACATCGGTCGCCCGCAAGTTCTGCTTGAGCATTTTGCTCAGTTGCCGCAGCACGATGTCCCCGGCGACGTGGCCGTAGGTGTCATTGATGGTCTTGAAATGGTCGATGTCGATCAACGCAATCGCCCCGCCCTGCTGCTGGCGTTGGCAACGCTGGAATTCAACTTCCAGCTGGTCTTTCCAGGCGCCATGGTTCAGCAGGCCGGTGAGGCTGTCGGTACGGCTCAGGGCCAGCAATTCGCGTTTTTGGCGGCCCAGGGTGGTGGCCTGTTGAAAACAGATCCAGCCCAGCGCCAGCGGATACAGGCTCAGCAAGGGCAGACAGGCGTAGAGCTGCAACGGGCTGGTTTGCGCAACAAAGGCCGGTGTGAACACCAGCAGGCCGACACCCACCCCGAGAATCTGCACAACCGTGCCCACCAGCAGGAACCGCAAACCGCCGATCGCCACGTTGTTCATGGCCATCATGGACAGCGTCGCCGCGCTCGGCAGTGGATTGAACTGCATGGCAGCGACCCAGAATCCACCGAGAAAGGCGTCGACGAGAATGTTGCGATGTTCGGCGTGAAACGGCACCTTCGCCCGACGCGCCCATTGATAGGCAACATGCGGCCAGAGCACGCCATTGACCACCATCAGCCCCCAGACCCATGGCGCCGGCTTGAGTGGATACATCGCCGCGCCTACGCACAACAGGCCCAAGGCCAGGCCCAGGGTTCGCGATGTATAGAGCCTTCTGGCCAGTGAAAGCCCTTTTCCTCCCGTTTTTCCCATAAGGGCCTCTGCGTCACACAACGGAACCCGACAAAACACGGGGTGCGGGTGTGGTGGGAGTCTATCAGGGCAACGTTAAATAGCCATCACCGGCGGGCAGCCTGAATCCTGCGCAGTCTTTGTCGGCCATGTTTGGGCTATACATGAAGGAAGAGTTGGATAAACAACGATAAAGGAGACCCATGCAGACTTTTCAGGTGTTGATCATCGGCAGCGGTTTTGGCGGTCAGTGCGCGGCGATCAATCTGCTCAAGGCAGGCATCGACGATTTTCGCCTGCTGGAACGACGGGACTTTTTTGGTGGAACCTGGTGCCAGAACACCTACCCCGGCGCGGCCGTCGATGTGCCCTCGCCGCTCTATTCGCTGTCCTTCGCCCCTTACCGCTGGACGCAAATGTTCGCCGGTCAGGCTGAACTGCATCACTACACCCAGTACGTGGTGGAGCACTTCGGCCTGCGGGACAAGGTCGAACTGCAAGCCAATGTCGAGCGCATCGAATGGGACGCCGACGGCCAGCGCTGGGCGGTGCACACCGGCGCCAAAGGCACGTTTTACGCGCAGTTCCTGATCAACGCGACGGGGCCGCTGAGTCAACCGGTGGTGCCTCATTTCGAAGGCCAGGAACGCTTCCAGGGCAAGACGTTTCACACCAACAACTGGGATCACACCTTCGATTACCGGCACAAACGTGTCGCCATCGTCGGCAGCGGCGCCAGTGCGGCCCAGGTCATTCCGACCATTGCCCCAGACGTCGAGCGCTTGCATGTGTTCCAGCGTACGCCGCACTGGGTGTTGCCCCGCGCCGACCGTACCTTCGGGCCTTTCCAGCGTTGGCTGCTGGGCCTCAAACCGGCATACAAACTGCTGCGCTGGATGCTCTACTGGCAGTTCGAAACCCGGGTGATTGCCTTCAAATACTCGAAACCGGCGATCCGCATGGTCCAGCAACACGCCCTGCGCTTCCTCAAGCGCCAGGTGCCTGACCCCGAATTGCGTCGCAAACTGACACCGGACTTCACCATCGGCTGCAAGCGAGTGATCGTCTCAAGCACCCTCTACCCGGCACTCGGGCGCAGCAACGTGACGCTGCACAGCCGCGAACAAGGCATCGCGTCCATCGACGAAACCGGCATCGTCACCCAGGACGGTCAGCACATCGACCTGGACCTGATCGTCTGGTCCACCGGGTACGACGCCACCGACGGGGTGATTTCCTACCCGGTCACCGGTAAAAACGGCACCCGGCTCAAAGACGTCTGGGCCCAGTACCCGCGGGCTTATCTGGGCACCAGCCTGCCGGACTTTCCCAACTTGTTTATCGTCACCGGGCCCAATACCGGCATCGGCCACACCTCGGCGCTGTTCATCATCGAGTCACAGATGAATTACATCCTCGATTGCATCCGCACGCTGAAAGAAAAGGGTTTGCGCAGCATCGAAGTACGCCCCGAGGCAGAACGTACCTACACTGAGATGATCCACCGTGAAATGGAGCGCACCGTCTGGAAGTCCGGGGGCTGCCACAGTTGGTATCAAAGCAAGAGCGGTCATGTGATCGCCATGTTCCCGGGGTTCAGTTTCAGCTATCACCGGTTGACCCGGGCACTGAAACCCGCCGACCACATTTTGTCCTGAACACGTAAAAGGAAGATGCCTGATGCTTGTGTTGGTTGTCCTTATCGCGGTTTTTGTGGCCTGGAGCTGGCTAAGTTACCCGGCCATCGGCTATTGGCTCTATGACCTGAATATGGCCCTGGAAGCCAAGCTGTATCGGCTGCACAAAATCGTCGTACCCATCACGGAAATGACCGTCTCGACCTGGCAAGGCGGGCCCTATGAAGCGTCCAGCAGTGTGCTGATGCTGCACGGCTACAGCGCCGACAAGAACATCTGGCTGCGCTTCGCCCGGCATTTTGTCGGCAACTATCGGGTGATCATCCCGGACATCGCCGGTCACGGCGAAACCGGCTTCAAGGCCGGTGGCGGCTATGACATCCCGCTGCAGGCCAAGCGGATGATTCAGCTGCTGGACGTTTGCGGAGTCGAAAAGGTCCATGTGATCGGCAATTCGATGGGCGGCTACATCGCCGCGTGGCTGGCGGCGACGTACCCGGACCGGATTGCCTCCGTCGCCCTGATCGACCCGGCTGGCGTCACCGCCCCGAGGCCAGCGACCTGGAGCGACATCTGGCCAAGGGGCACAACCCGTTTCTGATCAACTCGCGGGAAGAATTCCAGCGCTTCTACGCCATGACCATGGCCGAGCCACCGTGGGTGCCGGGCGTGGTGCTGGACGCCATCGCCCAGCGTTATGAACAGAGTCGTGATGAGCTGGAAGAAATCTTCAACGACTTCCGCGCCAGCCCGCCGATGGAGCCCAAACTCCCAGACATCAAGTGCCCGGCGCTGCTGCTGTGGGGGCGCAAGGACCGTCTGATCGATGTCAGCAGCGTGGCGGTCTGGAGTAAAGGCATTGCTGATTTGCGCGTGGACATCTGGGACCACATTGGCCATATGCCGATGGTCGAACAACCGGCCAATACGGCACGGTTGTATCGGGAGTTCCTCGGATCGCTGCGTTCGGAGAGCCGTTCGCACCTATAGTCGCCAATCAATCCTGCAGGACCGCCGTCCGCTCGCTCCTACAGGGTTTGTGGGCAGCCAATAGTGCGAAGCAGTCCTTGGCAGAATGAAGTCCGTAAGATTCTTCGTTTGTCGGCGTTGCAGAAGGCTGCGATCTTTTCCCCCATCCTTCACGTCACCGCGCCAGGAATTTTTTTCATGAGCCACCCAAGCTTCGTCAGCCCTGACCTGATCCGCCAACGCTTCTCCAAAGCGATGTCCGACATGTACCGCGAAGAAGTGCCGCTGTACGGCGCGCTGATGAAGCTCGTGGAGCAGACCAACCGTCACGTGCTCGACAGCGATCCGCAGGTGGCCCGCCAGCTGAACAGCACCGGCGAAATCGAGCGGCTGGACCTGGAGCGTCACGGCGCAATCCGCGTCGGCACCGCTGGCGAACTGGCCACCCTCGCCCGATTGTTCGCGGTCATGGGCATGCAACCCGTGGGCTATTACGACCTGACCCCGGCCGGCGTGCCGGTGCACTCCACCGCGTTCCGCGCCGTGCATGAAACCGCCCTGCAAGTCAGCCCGTTCCGGGTATTCACCTCACTGCTGCGCCTGGAACTGATCGAAGACCTGGAGCTGCGAGCCTTCGCTCAATCGGTGCTGGATAAACGCCAGATCTTCACCCCGACAGCCCTTGCCCTGATCGACCGCGCCGAAACCGCAGGCGGTCTGAACGAACAAGAGGCGCAGGACTTCGTCGAACAGGCGCTTGAAACCTTCCGCTGGCACCACAGCGCCACGGTCACCGCCGAGCAGTACCAGAAACTCAGCGCACAGCATCGCCTGATTGCCGATGTGGTCGCGTTCAAAGGCCCGCACATCAATCACCTGACGCCGCGCACCTTGGACATCGACATCGTCCAGGCGCAAATGCCCGCCCACGGCATCACGCCCAAAGCCGTGATCGAAGGCCCGCCCCGCCGTCAGTGCCCGATCCTGCTGCGCCAGACCAGTTTCAAGGCGCTCGACGAACCGATTGCCTTTACCGATCAAGCCGGGACACGCGGCAGCCACAGCGCACGCTTCGGTGAAATCGAACAGCGTGGCGCGGCGCTCACCCCAAAAGGCCGGGCACTTTACGACCGCCTGCTCAACGCAGCCCGTGATGAGTTGCAGGACTTCCCCAACGAGGCCAATGCCGCACGCTACAACGCGCTGATGACGCAGCACTTTGCAGAATTCCCTGACACGTATGAAGGCATGCGCCAACAGGAACTGGCGTACTTTCGTTATTTCGTCACGGAAAAAGGCCTGGAGGCGGATGAGCTGAAATCGTTGTCGCTAGACGATTTGCTCAGCGGCGGGTACTTGCGGGTCGAACCGTTGGTGTATGAAGATTTTCTGCCGGTCAGTGCGGCGGGGATTTTCCAGTCGAACCTGGGGGATGCGGCGCAGGTGAATTATGGCGTGCATTCGAACCAGCAGGCCTTTGAACAGGCGCTGGGGCGGCCGACCATTGATGAATTGGGCTTGTATGCCGAGACGCAGCGGCGTTCGATCGAACAATGTTTTGAGACCTCGAGATTGTCGCGTCTGATTTGACTCAACGAACTGCCAGCCGATTGCAATGTGTGGCGAGGGAGCTTGCTCCCGCTTGAGTGCGCAGCACTCACAAAATCTCCGTTATACGTAGAATTTTTGGGGCCGCTTCGCAGCCCAGCGCGAGCAAGCTCGCTCGCCACATAGAATCTTCAATCCGCTGAGATTCCGTGTTTAGCGGAGTTTTGCCAACAGCGCCTCAGCGGCAGCCTCGGACGACGCCGGGTTTTGCCCAGTGATCAGCAGGCCATCGGTGAGCACATAACTTGCCCAATCCGCGCCCTTGGAATACTCACCGCCCTTCTCTTTCAGCATGTCCTCCACCAGAAACGGCACGACCTTCGTCAGTTGCACCGCCTCTTCCTCAGTGTTGGTGAACCCCGTCACCCGCTTGCCTTTGACCAACGGCTGGCCATCCGCACCCTTGACGTGACGCAGCACACCCGGTGCGTGGCAAACGGCCGCGACCGGTTTATCCGCCTTGATAAACGCTTCGATCAGCGCGATCGAGTTCTTGTCTTCGGTCAGGTCCCACAACGGCCCATGACCGCCCGGATAGAAAACCGCATCGTAATCTTGAACCCTCGCGGTGCTCAGCAGCGCGGTAGACGCCAATGCGGACTGGGCTGCGGAGTCTTTGCGAAAGCGATCAGTGGCAGCGGTTTGGGCGTCCGGCTCGTCGCTTTTCGGGTCCAGCGGCGGCTGGCCACCCTTGGGCGAAACCAGGGTCAGCTGTGCACCGGCATCCTTGAAGGCGAAGTACGGCGCGGCGAATTCTTCCAGCCAGAAGCCGGTTTTCTTACCCGTGTTGCCCAATTGATCGTGGGACGTTAAAACCATCAGGATTTTCATGTCGTTCTCACTCCACTTCCAGGTTGTTTGGACGCTCGACGGCGCTGTTTTTATGGACCACTCAGCCCATTGATTCGTTGCACCGAGTTCCAGACACCTTCACGTGATGGCGCAAAGCCTTGCTGTGCAAGAAGTTGCGCACTGCTCGCACCAAACACGCTTGCAGGATCGCTGATCGCCCGGCCTGCCAGGCTCTCCGGCCAAGTGCGCAAGTTCTTGCGCAGTGCTGCGCAAGAACTTGCGCACATTCATGCGGCGCTCCTTGCAAAAACCTTCCCGGCACTTTAAAAAAATCCTCAACACCTTGATTTATATAGCCTTAACCGTTTCTGGCACGGACCTTGATAACAGTCAGGCACCCACCGGGCGATACCGCCTCCCGGGCACCCTCACTATATTCAGCAAGGAGCACATCCATGGCTACTCCAGCGTACATGTCCGTCACTGGCGAAAAACAAGGTCTGATCACCGCCGGCGCATTCACCGCCGACTCGGTTGGCAACACTTATCAAGAAGGTCACGAAGACCAGGTCATGGTTCAGGCTTTCAGCCACGACGTGATCATCCCGCGTGACCCACAGTCCGGCCAGCCAACCGGTCAGCGCGTTCACAAGCCAGTCGTGATCACCAAGGTCTACGACAAGGCTTCGCCACTGCTGCAAGCTGCTCTGACCTCCGGCGAGCGCATGAGCGAAATCGTTATCCAGTGGTACCGCACTTCGGCTCAAGGTACCCAAGAGCACTATTACACCACCAAACTGGAAGACGCGATCATCGTCGCCATCAACAACAAAATGCACAACTGCCAGGATCCGTCGAACTCGCACTTCACTCACCTGGAAGAAGTGCAATTCACCTACCGCAAAATCACCTGGACCCACGAAGTATCCGGTACTTCGGGTTCCGATGACTGGCGTCTGCCGGTCGCCTAAGTCAGGCTGACCGTCACAAGCATCGGCCAGCTCTGCTGGTCGATGTTGTTTCCGCCCTTCCAGAATTTCGCGTCCGTTGACCCGGTTTCCGGGTGTCAGCGCATGCCGCAGCACTGCACGAGGAACAAGGGATGTTCGCGCCGGCCAATCAAACTCACTTTGCCCTGACCATCGAAGGTCTTTCCAGCGACTTCCAGGTCTTTTCCCTGCAAGGTCGGGAAGCCATCAGCCAGCCTTTTGTGTTTGAGGTGGAGCTGGTCAGTGAACAGCCGTCCCTGGACCTCGAGACCCTGCTGCACAAACCGGCCTTTTTGCAGCTCTCGCCTGACGGCAGCGGCATCCATGGCCTGATCTATCGCGCCGCCCAGGGTGATTCCGGCAAACGCCTGACCCGCTACGCGGTGACCCTGCGCCCGCAACTGTCCTACCTTGCGCACCGCATCAACCAACGCATCTTCCAGAACCTCAGCGTGCCGAAAATCATCGGCATGGTCCTTGAAGAGCACGGCATCCAAAGCAACGCCTATGAATTCAAGGTCGGGGCGATCTATCCCGAGCGCATTTATTGCGTTCAGTACGATGAATCGGACCTGCAGTTCATCCAGCGCCTGTGCGAGGAAGAAGGTATCCACTACCACTTCCAGCACAGCGCCACAGCCCACAAACTGGTGTTCGGCGATGACCAGACGGTGTTCCCGAAACTCGCACCCGTGGCCTACCAGCAAGACTCCGGCATGGTCGCCAACAACCCGGTGATCAAGCGCTTCGATCTGCGCCTGGAAACCCGCACCAGCCGCACCACCCGCCGCGACTACGACTTTGAAAAGCCGCGCCTGACCCTCGAAAGCGAAAACCGCGGCGACGCCCTGCCCGACCTCGAAGACTACGACTACCCCGGCCGTTTCATCGACCGCGAGCGCGGCAAACACCTGGCCAAGCGCAACCTGGAACGCCACCGCAGCGACTTCCAGCTGGCCGAAGGCAAAAGCGATCAGCCGTTGCTGGTCAGCGGCCATTTCCTGGCTCTGACCCAACACCCGAAAGCCAAATGGAACGACCTTTGGCTGCTGACCGAAGTCCTGCACGAAGGCAAACAGCCGCAAGTGCTGGAAGAGTCGGTGACCAGCGACACCACCCGCCTCAAGGGCGATTTCCACCAGGGTTATCGCAACCGCTTCCAGGCCACCCCGTGGGACGTGCCGAACCGTCCGCCGCTAACGCAAAAGAAACCGCGCATCCTCGGCAGCCAGAGCGCCGTGGTCACCGGGCCCAAGGGTGAAGAGATCCACTGCGACCAGTACGGCCGAGTCAAAGTGCAATTCCACTGGGACCGCGAAGGCCAGGCCGACGACAAGACCAGCTGCTGGCTGCGCGTATCCTCCGCCTGGGCCGGCGCCCACTACGGCGGCATTGCCATCCCGCGGATCGGCATGGAAGTGCTCGTCACCTTCCTCGAAGGCGACCCCGACCAACCGCTGATCAGCGGCTGCCTGTACCACAAGGAAAACGTCGTCCCCTACCCGCTGCCGGCGAACAAAACCCGCAGCACCTTCAAAACCTTGAGTTCCAAGGGTGGTGGCGGCTTCAACGAACTGCGCATCGAAGACAAAAAAGGCCAGGAACAAATCTTCCTGCACGCCCAGCGCGACTGGGACGAAAACGTCGAACATGACCAGAAAATCCGCGTCGGCAACGAACGCCACGACACAGTCGAGCAAAACAGCTACAGCGAATTCAAGGCCGAAGAACACCACACCGTCTACGCCGACCGCAAAGTCGAAGCCCGGGCGAACGACCACCTGACCGTGGGCGTGAACCAGCACATCAAGATTGGTACCGGGCAATTCATCGACGCGGGCCAGGAGATTCACCTGAGCAGCGGCATGAAAGTCGTGTTGGAAGCGGGCAGTGAGTTGACGCTGATCGGGGGTGGCAGCTTTATCAAGATCGATGCTGGCGGCGTGACCATGAGCGGGCCGGTGATCAACATGAACTCCGGGGGTGGGCCGGGTAGCGGGACGGGGGCGGCGCCGTTGTTGCCGGGGGTGTTGAAGCAGGCGGATGCGGATAAGGCTGGGCAATTGTTGGTGCCGGCACAGCGGCAAGCGTTGATGCAGAAGAAGCCGATCTGCGCGATCTGCGAGAAGGCCAAACTGGAGGCGCAAAATGCTTAAGTCCGATTGGCCCCTGGAAAATGGGCTGCCTCAAGGATTGCCGTGGAATGGCGCGGTCGGTTTGCTGCTGGATGGCGTCAGCGTCGAAAAACTGCCCCAGCACCTTTATCAATGGTCGGACGATCCGGTGTTCGAGCCCCTCTATCTCGGCACCCAATGGGCTGCATTGGGCGACGTTTCGCCGTGCCTGGTTCAGATAAAAGCGCAGAACAATCCCATCCTCGCGAAATTTCTGGCTGAGCCCCGCCAGGAATGGGGCTACCTGGTGTTCAGCGATCAACCCTGGGCACAAATGGTCGAGCACTTCCGCTGGCTGACCAGCGTCATGCACCCTCAGGGTGAAGAAGTCCTGCTGCGCGTCGCCGACCCTGCCGTAACCCACGCATTGCTCAGCCACGCCGAGAGCATCAAGGACCCTACCCTGTTCGGCCCTTGCTCGCAGATCGTCGCCGCCGACGCGGCGCTGGGCTGCTGGCACATCAACCAGCGACCGGGCAAAGCCTCCCAGCCCAACCACAGCAAACGCTACCGCTTGAGCGACGAGCAACTCAGCCAACTGGACGAAGTGAATTTCCGAAGCATCGTCCTGCGCCTCGACCAACACATGCACGAATACTTTCCGACCTATCAGGCACAATCGACGCCGTTGCAGCGCTGGGAACATCTGCACGCAATGGCATCGACCTCGTATGATCGCGGCTTCAACACCGAACTCGACATCACACTTTATGCCAACATTCACGGGTTTCTCGGTGAGCGAGCGCTGGAGGAACATCCCGACCTGGATGCAATACTCAAGACCCCATCGGAACAAACGCCCGCACAGCGACTCGAACGGGTCGCTGATATTGCCCAGGAACGGGCTGAAACCCCGCTGAGGAGCCAAGGATGACAACGCCAACATTGACCGGCAAAAGCCCGAACAACGTTGCAAAAAGCCGGGACGACGGCAAGTGTGCCATGGGCGGCTGCTCGCTGATGAAGGCTAAAATCCAGCTCATCCCACTGCGTTACGGTCTAGTCGAACGACTAGACCCATCCAGCGCACTGGCGATGCCGTACAAAACCACTTCTCGCCCACTAGGCATTCGCTTGATGCGCGACGGCTGGCTCTACGTCATCGTCGACAAAAAACCTCAAGCCGTCATGCACGAATACCGAATCCAGAACGGCATCGTGACCCAACTGCTGTGGGAAAAGGGCGAAATCACCGCCAACAAACGCGAAAGCAACGTGGGCGAAGCCGTGCTGGTCTTCCCGCGTTTGAGCAAGCTCTACGTCAACTACTCCGAAGTGCAATGGACCGCCGCCAAATGCGCGCAGGTCATCAAGCACAAGTCCGAGCGTGAATACTTCATGCAGGCAGTGGACCTGACCAAGGCTGATCCGGAGAAAGGCGCGGCTAATCTGTTGACGCCAAGTCAGGCTGAAAAGTGGATTGCGGAAGTTGCAGAGCAGCCGAGTAAGGAGCCGGCGGTTACGGGTGCCAAGCCTGAGGAGAGCAAAGACTATCTGTGGGAGCAAACACCTCACTTCAAAAAAACTCAGTTGGGTGCGCTCAAAAAGCAAGTAAAGGCAGAAAATGAGCGTGACCATCTTTACTTGGTGGTACAGGATGACTTGGGCGTGTTGCGCGATCTCGCTGAGCATCAGGATTTGGTCACTGGCTGGATCAGTGACTGGAGTGACGCTGAGGCCAATCAAAAGAAGTATGTGTTTGGCTGTTATATCGAGTCGCTATATAGGGTAACCGGCGATACGATACTTAAAGCCGCTCAAGGCGATCCGCGCTTTGCCGAACTCAAGGACGAAACCACCGAAGAACAGCGACAGTCCATCGTCGATTACGTCAATATCAAAAACCAAACTCATTATTCAGGTGCGGGTACACAGCGTGGTGCTGTCGCAGCTTCAAAGTTGCGTATGCGCACAAGTCTTGGCACTTTGTACACCAAGTATGAAGACTTGATCGATTCTATTGACGACAATGCAGATGATGCGCTAGATGGTGCAAAAATGGGGCAAGACGGCATCAATGACCTAATTGATCGCCCCGCTATGGAAGCTTTCCTGAAACAGCAACGAACTCAACTCAGCCGCTGGAACAGGCGATTGGACTTGATCACAGATGACCGAGTCAAATTAGCAAGCGAAAAACGCTTCCATCGCTCCGCCTGGTATTTCGACTCTAAGCTGTCTAATCAAATAGAAACATCTTTAGCCACTGAATATGCATGCTTGAAAGATATTTGCCGAACAGACAAGGCGACTGATGCGATCGCAGAGCTGATCGAAAAACAACCCGGCTTTACAGTACCTACATTCTTCACCCTGAGCCTTACAGATCAAAAAGATTTTTACGCGAAGATGAGCTCGATTGTAAAAACCGTACGCGATATCCCTCTTTCCACTGGTGACTACAAGGGAATAAAGGATCTTAGTGTCGAGTTCAAAAAACTATTGAATCAAGACCTTCCCGCAGCAATGAACCTCAGCGAAGACGGCATAACTTTCGACCAAACAAGAAGCACTGCATACGAACCAGCCAAACAACTTCGATTAGCGAACGCTCTTGAAGAGGCCATGCAAAGCGTGCGCAGTGGCCAGCCCATTGATCCAGCGAAAGTTCTACGCCACATTCCCGGTGCAGCGTGGATTGACGTACTAAGAACTTTCGGCAAACAAGGGATGACCTTGGAGTTCGCGTCGGCGGAACAAGCTCGATCGTATAAAGCGGATTCAGAAAAAGCCGGCGAGATTCGTAAAAAAATGGCTTCGCTAAAAAACGAAATCAAGCAGATGCTGGCGAATGAACGTAAGGGTAAAGCACCTAAAGGCAGTCATCGTGCATTGATTGCACAACGCAAATCCATTCAACAGATGCTCCCTCCCCTGGAAGCAAGCATTGCTTCCGCTATGAGGCTGGTAGGTGAAGGGCCCAGCAAAATCGGATTAAAGATTAAGGGCCTGACCAGCGCACAAGAAGTCGAGTTCCACCGTATGGCAGAAGACTATCGATTAAACCGCCCGGACAAAGTGAAAGGTCTTGGAAAAGATATATTCAAATCGGCAGGTGGAGATATTTTCGCGTCAGCGGTCATGGTAGTTCAAATCATGAGCTTTCTAACTGTTCAGTCGGAGTTCTCTCGTAAAAAAGATGTTGATTTTTCTGACAAACTAGCAGTAACCAACTCATTTTTCTCAATGCTAGGCGGGATATTTGCTGCCGCTCAAGGGATATCGATAACAACCTTAACAGCAGCGCAACGCAATTACTCAAGCGCGGCCGGAAAAATCAAATTGGCGGCGCGTTTTGGCAGACTCACAGGTGGACTGGGATTAGCCGCGTATGGGTTTGGAGCGTCGGCCGCAGCGATTAGCTTGTATGGAGAGAAAGGTTCAGTAGTCAAATGGACAGAAGCGTTAAGATCAGGTGACGGGGGCAAACTGGCTGGTGCTTCTATGACTCTTGTTGGAGATTCTGGACAACTTGCTGTTAATGGTTGGGCAACGGTTCGTACGGGCCAATATATGTACGAGGCCGCGTCTAAAGTCAGCGAAGCGAGAGCAGTTGCGTGGGCAACAGCAGGTGGCAGAGTCCTCAGCGTGGCGGCACGTGCAAATTTGATCGGACTTGGACTCACAATTTTGCAGCTCGGCGGTGAGTGGATCTACAACCATTACAACAAATCAGAATTGGACAAATGGTTACAGCAAGGTGCATGGGGTAAAAAAAGTCTGCAACGCCCACTGGAAGTGGATCGCCTGCAATTGGCAGACATTACTGCGGCACCTCAAGTAGGCTTAAAAAATATTAATGGCCAACCAATGGCTGTGATTAGTATTCCGGGTATCACGACTAGTGAGTTAGACCACGTAAGTTTCGAACTAGAGGCATACTGGCTAAACAACTCACCCCATTACAAATGGGAACCGTGGACCGAGCCAATGGTATATCAACTAAATCTTCTCAGCACTCCCGACGAACCACTTAAAATAGGTCTTGAGATTTTTCAACACGAAGCTAATGCGATGCACGGGTTAGCTATTAAACTGCGCTATCATCCTCTCGCTGGAAATAGCGCAATCCGTGAGAAATTCTTTCAGACAATGACGCTTAACGCAGGGAAAGAAAAAACGATTCCTTCTATTCCCGCCTTACGCGTCCGCAATGCCAGTGCGCCATCATTGGTCGTGACTACTGATCTTCTCAACGTGCCTGGCCCCACCCAACGCCCCGGTAAAATTTGATGCCTTTACAGAACCAATTACCTCGTGACGATATGCTTGGACTGAGCAAAAAAAGACCTGTATCCGGTGAAACACGTAGTTTTGTAACTGGAGAGGCTGTTTTCCTTTCTCCACTTCCCGTACCTACGGGTAGCACTCCAATGGATCTGGGCGGTAGCTTCATCGAGGTCAATGAGACCTATCTCGATGTAGGTAGCAGCAACTTTGGCAAGGCATTTCAGGCAAGAGCGATGATCGGCCTTTGTATGGGCTTTGTAATTGCATGTCTATTAGTTTTACCGACGATCATGGGATTTTCGACCTTCAACAACCCTTTTGGCCGTGATTTTTCCTGGTACTTCAGCGAGTTCTTTGAGTCGGGTTTATATATTTCAGGATGGGGAGGAACAGCGTTCGCGGCCCTTGGTCTGTACGTCGTCATAAGCACGACACGAAAAAAATCTCAAACCCGTCCTATACGCTTCAACAGGCAACGCCGTGAGGTCTGTTTTTTCGCGGACGGGTCTGATGAGCCTGTGATTCAGCCATGGGAAGGGATGGTGTCCTGGCTCTCGGTCAGCACTGGAGTCACCGGTGTAGGCGTCATTAGTACTTATACATTCGGCATGGCTTTCGACGATCTAAAAGCCGATACGGTGCATTTTGTAAACCAAGGTGTAATGACCCCAACTCATGGTTTGAGTAAGTGGGAAGCGATCCGCCTCTACATGGAGAAGGGACCGCAGTACTGCCCGAATAAAGCACCTTACGAGGGTCGCCATACTTTCGATCAAGAACGTGCAAATATGCACGAGGAGTACCAACACAACGAGCGTTCCGCTCTGAGCATTGGCTGGTGGTATTTTTCTCATGCAATCACTTTGTGGCGCTTTCCGTACTGGGTAGCTGAATGGGATCATCGTTTCAGCATGAAATCTCTACCTGCATCCATTGCCGAGTGGTCCAAATCTTTGCCCTCTGAAAAATGGGCCAAACCCAGCGCCGCTCTAAAAGAACAAAGCATGAAGATCGAAAAAGCCTTTGCGCAAGGGCAAGACTTCATGACGTACTTTAAGGCCAACCTAAAGGAAGCCAAGGCAGAAGAATCAAAAAATTATTAAATGGAGTTGATTAGCCGTGTCCACGCATGAATACAGTCGACTACCCCACCGGAGAATTTGGATTCAGGTCCGGCGTAAAGTAAACGTCGACGACGGCCACTGGCTTAAGAGTATGACCTGCAAGACCGCCTGAACACGGAACACGGAACACGGAACACGGAAAAATAGCGGAAAAATAGGGGACAGATTTATTTTCTACGCAATCACGAAAATAAATCTGTCCCCTTTTGGTTCAACTTAAACTGCGATTGAGTGTTCAGCCTGACATTGCGAATGTCCCCCTGAAAGCTACGGACGAATACCTTTATTACCCCGTATCTTTAAGTTTTCTTGGGGCTGGAAAAAATAGCGTCGTTAATGGCGAGCCATCCGTCCGAGCCAGTCGAACACCATTACAGTGGGTCGACGTGAAACCGGAGCATCTACATGCTTGAAAACAAATATGATCGGCTGCCTCACGCAGGTGATGTCGAGAGAGAACCGGGAACTGAGATAGTCTATTTATCACCAAAACCGGTACCGACCGGAGTGCTACCTTTCAGTGCGCGCCAACTGCACCGCTATGCCAATGAAGTTTTCTTAGACTTTGCCATCTCCCGAGGAAGTTTTGAGTTTATGGCCCGAGCAGGAATTGGGGCGGTGATGTTCCTGTTAATTTTTCTTTTTTTTACAACGGGGTTTGCGTCTTGGATAAGAAGAGATGTAGAGCCGTTTTGGAGTAGTTGGCTTGATTTCTTTACAAGCATTGCGGTTTGGGGTTTTGTGGGAGCACTTGCAACTCTTTACCTTTGCGTATTTTTCTTTGCAATTCGCCAAGCCAGCAATCAACCTCCCATACGCTTCAATCGCCAGCGTCGGGAAATTGTTTATGTTCCCAAGAAGGGAATGACCCCTCGTTATGTGCCGTGGGAAGAGGTTATCGCGAGCGTTTCAGTTAGCAAGCTGATCACTCAATATGCTGTAATCCCCGAGTTCAAACTAATGATCGGACTTCGCGACAAAAATGGCGATGTGCTTTGGGTCAGTGTTCCAAGTGGAAATTTGAACCAAGCCATAGCTGAGTGGGAGGCCATACGTGTCTATATGGAGGAAGGGCCTCAAGCGTTACCCATGAAGCAATCAGATGAATTCGAAGCAGGATCAGTCGCGTATTTCCATATGTGTAGACAAGGATACCGTTCTCATCATTCATTCCTACGGTATATCTGGGGATTTTTGATTATTCAGTTTTTCAGTGGCTGGACGATACCTTGTTACATCGCAGCCTGGATCAATAACCGCCCCAAAGCCGCCTTCCCTAAAGAAATCCTGGAATGGTCAAGACCTCTCCCCCTCGAGCAACACGCTATGCCAAGCGAAGCGTTGCTCAAGGAGAGCGCCGAAATCCGGAAGGCCTTCACCAAAGGTCAGAATCTGTTGGATTACTTCAAGGTGAAATTTGCCGAACCGAACCAAGAGACTGAGGCCACCACCTGATGAGCCGTTTTGTTGAAGCATAATTACGATCGACTACCTCATGCCGGACATGCATTTTATGGTTATCCGGCTTGACACCTACTTCTCCACAGTACGACAAGTTCGATATTCGACAGCAGCGCCCCATCGCTGGTGAATATCGACGCTTTACTACTGGCGATGCGGTGTTTTTCTCGCCACTACCCGTTCCGACCGGACAAATCCCAATGGATCTCGGCGGAAGTTTTGTTGAAGTCAACGACACCTATCTGGACTTGGGTAGCAGCAATCTCACCAAGTCTTTCCAAGCACGATTAGCTGTGTCACTCCCAACAGTCGTAGTTATCGTTTGTCTATTTGTTCTCCCAACATTGATGGGCTTCGCAGCATTCATAAACCCATTCGGCAGAAGCTTCTGGTTTTACTTCAACGATTTTTTTGAGTTCGGAATATCACTAGCGCTCTGGTGTGGAGGGGGAGCAGCGCTGATTGGCCTGTACGCGATTATCAGCACCACAAGGAACAAAGCCCGCGCCAGACCCATCCGATTTAACCGTCAACGCCGAGAGGTCTGTTTCTTCCCGAATGGCTCCGACGAAGCCGTGATCCAGCCTTGGGAAGACACGGTTGCGTGGATCTCAGTCAGCACCGGATTCACTGGAGTAGGCGTAATCAGTAGCTACACCTTTGGCATGGCCATAGATAATCCCAAGGCCGATACGGTGCACTTTCTCACACAGGAGGTCATGACTCCTGTTCATGGACTAGGCAAATGGGAAGCCATACGTGCCTACATGGAAAAAGGACCGGATTTCTGCCCTGGTAAAGCACCCTACGAGGGTCGCCACACCTTCGATAAGGAACGACAAGACATGCACGAGGAATACCAGCACAACGAACGTTCCGCATTAGGAGTTGGTTGGTGGTACCTGACACACCTGATCACTTGGTGGCGCTTTCCTTACTGGGTAGCAGAATGGGACCATCGTTTCAGCATGAAATCTCTACCTGAATCCATTGCTCAGTGGTCCAAACCGTTACCCTCTGAACAATGGGCCAAACCAAGCGCCGCTCTGAAAGAGCAAAGCATGAAGATCGAAAAAGCCTTTGCTCAAGGACATGATTTCATGGCGTACTTTAACACCAACCTAAACGAAACCAAGGCAGAAGAATCAACAAATAATTGAATGGAACTGAACAAACTTTATGGTTTTCTGCATGACACCTACCTCTCCGCAGTACGACGAGTTCGATATACAAAAGCAGCGACCTATAAAGGAAAAGGGGGACGGATTTATCTTCTATGTAACCACGAAAATAAATCTGTCCCGAGATCCGTCCCATTTGATTTCAATACATCTGACAGTCACGTCGGAGATTTCCTGCAAGCTACGGCGTATATTCGAACTTGCGCTCAGCTTCCCATGCCGATAACCTTCGACAGTCGCTGCATATTAGTGACCGGTTTTGACAGACCGAACGTTATCAAGGCATGCAAGTGCCGTCATGTGAACAGTTGGCACTTTTTTATGCCCGCCGTTCCGTATTATGGCGGCTGTGCGTGGGGCACCTTCGGGTGCGCCGGGTTCCTTGATCCTCGGTCTGTCAACCCGCGCACAGCTGCCACCCTTCTTGTTTGACAGCGAGTAGTGGTAGCTCCATTTGATCAAGGAGATTCACCATGAAAAAGATCACCCCAAATCCCCCTGGACTCTCGGATTCCGCTGCCCCTTTAGACCCGCTAGAACTCAGCAAAGCAACCCAACGCGCCGTCAGCGCCCGCCTCCGTGACCCAAAAAGCCCTGACCCCGTCAGCCACGTCTTCACCATCCTCCCCAACATCGACCCCGAAACCCTGCTAAGTCACGCCTGCGAAACCCTCGCTTCACTCAACGTCCTCACTACTGACCTGGCCTGTGAACTCGAAGGTTCACACCGCAGCCTCGCGCTGTCGATTCAGCAATTGGCCGTCCTGGGCGAGTTGCTGGTAAACCGAGCGCTGGACAATCTTGATCCACCCGGCGATGCGTCCGACGTTGCGTCGGGCACTGAGTCTTGAGAGAAGGAGAATCAGACATGGCTCGATACATGCCAATCACCGGCATCGACTGCATGATCCCTTCCCTGCTGATTGATGCTGAGGCTCCCCTCGACGTATTACATGACACGGCGGCACATCGAATCCGCAGCGTGACCCAACTGCTGGAAACAATGGCACTGAACGAATCGCTCACCGGCGACGCCACGCTATTGCGGGACTTCGCTCAGGTAATTGCAACTCAACTACGCGACGGCTGCGATTTGCTGGATGTCATCGGTCGACGATTACAGGCACGAACTTAAACAAACAAAAAAAGGGCGATCTTAAGATCGCCCGTTTTTTATACATTCACCGCCAACAAACTCTCCCCAGCCTCATACTTAACAACCACCCGATTCCTATAAAGCCGTTCATTCTCCAATACCTCACTCCCCTGCCCCTTACTCTTAACCTCCCGCCAAATCTCATTCTCCCGAAACACCCTACCCCCTCGCGCAAAAACCGATGCCCAACCTGGTAAACGTGATACCGAAACTCCCGCACCCGATCACACAACAATTCCCCTTCCAACTGCTGCTCGCCAACCTTCAACTTCAACTGAAAATGCCGATCCGTCGGGTTATGCAGCACCAGATCAACATAGTTATAAAAAATCGCCGCACCTGAACCGAACGGTAACACCCGCCCTTCATCAGGAAACGGATCGAAGCTGTGGTTCGAGCGTTCAACCACCACCAGCGGCGAGTGAATGGCCATCCAGTGGATGAGGTTGCTCAGTTGGCAGACTCCGCCACCGATGCCGCTGCGTGCTTCACCAAATGACAGTTCCATGCCTTCGACGTAACCGCGTTTTCGGGTCGGTCGGCCGACCAGGCGGCAGAAGGAAAAGTATTCGCCTAGTGCGATGACTATGCCGTTTATTGATGACACGGCCAGTTTGAGGTTGATGACTTTGTTGTGTTGCAGCGCAATATCGGAGTTGCCGAGTTTACGAATCAGCTTGGAGGTGTGTTTGAGGTAGCGAAAGGGCAAGCTGGATTCGGCGTTGATCGAAACGGCGTAATGCCGGCTGGAGAAGCGCCAGGCTATTTGCCTGAACAGTCTTTTTTGCCACACGCGCAGCCAGTAGAGGGCCGGGTGATAAAGGGAGAGTGGTTTCATCCGTGTCAGAACGGCAGAGGCCGTTTTCATCCTTGATCTGAATGCCGCGCATCGTGACGTATTGCTGCAGGTGCGTATCGCCCCTCAAGAAGGTGTTCGCCCAGTGTAATGGCCTCGGCAATCCATGCACTGGTAAAGAGCCTTGCCACTGGGCGAACGGGAAGTATTTTAATGGAAGTTGGCGAAGTTGTCCGCATACATAATCATGAAATTTATCGATACAACATTAATTAAATGTCATCTTAAATATTATTTGTACGACAACAAAAACTCACCAGTTCGACCATTAAAACTGATTGTTCTTATACAAAAAAACTGTACGAGAACAATCAATATATAGAGCTAATACTCAACTTCAGTGTTTACTGGTCACTGTGAGGATATCGGTGTAGGTCACGACGACACTCTGTCCAACTTTCAGGTCTTTCAATTTTGCTTGAACTTCGGGTCGTACAACGTCGATGGTCTTGGACTGGCCAGCAGGATTTTCAAAGGTCAGCTGGTTTTTCTTCAAGTCGATTTTGGTGATTTTCAGCTGAACCTGCACCTGGCGGTAGGCTTCGCCGCCCGGGTTGTCGCTGCCGGGGGCGGCACGGACTTCGCCTGTGCGCTCGACAGTGCCTGGCAAGCCTTTGTCGACATCGGTGTCGAGGTGGGCGGCGACGGAACTGGTGACCTTGATGTCGACTTGATCGCCGACTTTCAGATTACCGAGGTTTTTCGCCTTATCGGTCAGCTGTACATGGACCTGACGACCTTCCGGCCCTTCCAGGACAACCCGGTGATTAGCCGCGTCGACCGAGACGACTTTGGTGGTGACTTGATCCGCTTCCACAACGGCAGACAGCGGAATATCCGCAGCCATGGCGCCAAGGCTGGTGGCAGACAGCAAGGTAGCGAGGGTGATGGCTTTCGTCAGTGCGTGGAGTTTCATAAGCATACTTTCCCTGTGATTGGGTGGCAGCAGACGGCTCTGGCCCGAGGGTCAGCGCCGACTGTGCAACTCAGCATAGACGCAGTTCAGGGATTTTTTGCAGTTTCTTGCGCGGTGGATTCACCGCTTTGCGTGCCCTTGCCGCTTTCCTTGCGCCGGGTCGGATCGGTGGGGCGCAGGGCATCGTTGTCGCGTTCGACTTCGCCGGGTGGTCGCGGTTCGTCAGGGTGTTCGGCGGTGTCGGGGGATTGGGGTTTCATGGTGGTTCTCCTCAGGCTTCGGGATCATCGACTTCTTGTGCAACGTTCACCGCGGGCGAGTCTTTGTGGGATTGCTCGGCCTTGGCCTTCAAGGTCTGCCACTGTTCCAGGTCAATGGCGCCCTGCCCCAGCAAGTCGTCGGCCACCCGCAGCAGTTCGCTGTAGTGGGCGTCGGGGGATTGCTGCCAGTAGGCCTTGTCTTCGAACAGGCGCTGCCAGGCATCGAGGTCAGGTGGCTTGAGGTCTTCGCTCATGACGGGCTCCATTGAATGGGCTTGTTAACTTAGGAGGCCGTCGCCGAACCGAGAGTTCCGACTCAATACCCGGTCATTTCCAGATAACCCGTGCCACCTTTGAATTGCACGGGGCCTTCCCAGTAAGGAATGCGCAAATCCATCCAGGCGTTGGGATTGAGGGCGGTGATGGAGATGTCGAGGTGTTTGGCCGGGATTTTGATCGCCCAGCGCACCGGCATTTCACGCCCGGCGACTTTGGCGGTGTCTTGCGGTGTGAGGCTGATGTCGGAGGCGTGCAATGACTGAGCCTGGCCTTGAGCATCGATCCACGTGCCTGTGAGGTAAGGCGCGCCGTCCTTTTGCCGCATGCGATAAAGCATGACCTGTTCGCCGCTGCCCAGGTGCAGCGAAAACCAGTCCCATCCTGTCTGGTTCGCAGTCAGTGGCTGACTGCTCCACTCGCGATCGAGCCAGGCCGGACCGCTGACCTGATACGTCTTGCCGTCGATTTCCAGCGCGCCGCTGGCCTGGAAAAACGGTTGGCTGTAGTAATACGACGCCTGCCCTTGTTCGGATTTCTGACTGAAACCCTTGTCCCCCTGAAGCACCAGCGGGCGGGTGGACGTTAGCCGCAGTTGGTAGCTGAAGCCCTTGTCCCGCGCGCTGAGTTGCAGGTCCGCCAAGGCGTCGGCCCCCTGGCTGCTGAAGCGCCAATCGTCGATCCAGGCATTGAACGGTGCGAGACTCACCCCCGCCTGTCCAACGCCACCACGGGCGTAACGTTCGGCCGCGTGATGGGCCGTTGCCGACGTCACGGCTGCGTGCCCCAGCCAAATGGTCTGATTGCCCCAACCCGACTGCTCCGGGACAGCTTTCAACGCGCTGCGAAACAACGTCCATTGCACGCCAAACTCGCGACCTTGGTCGTCTTTGAGGTTGGCGGTGACGTACCACCATTCGATGCGAAAGCCATCGTGAGGACCGTGATCTGCCGGGAAGCTGAATTCTCGCCCGGGCACTACCGGTGTGAATACGGAGGCGTCACCACCCAGACCTGCGAAGCCTTTCTCGTCAGGCGCGGGGTTGTCGCAGCCGCTCAACAAAACCAATAGCAACACGCCGACCTTAATCCTCATGCGCGAACGTCCTCAGCAGGTCTGCCGGTTGTGTGCGGTACAGCGAATACAGCGGCCACGCCGACGCCAGTAACGTTGCGAGCAACGCCAGCCCCATCAATTGCAGCAGCTGCAACGGAAACACCCGCAACGGCAATCGCCAGCCAAACGCTTGCACGTTGATCACCGTGTCCAGGCACCACGCCAACGCGATCCCCAACGGCAATGCCAGCACCAGCGTCAGCACCGCCAGCAGCCAGGTTTGTCCGAGGTTGAGCAGCATCAATTGCTGGCGCGTCACGCCCAGCGCCCACAGCGGCGCGAGTTGGCCGAGGCGGCTCTGGCTTTGGGTCAGCAGGCTGATGAACAACGCCACACCGGCGACGGCCAGGGTCAGGCTGTTGAGCGCGGCGGTGGCGGCGAAGGTGCGTTCGAACACTTGCGTGGACCAGCCCTTGAGGCGCGCCTGATCGACGATACGGCTGTCGTCCAGGGTAAAACGGCTTTGCAGCGTTTTGAGGAATGGCGCAATCAACGCGGGCTCGATGCGCAGGTTGAAACGATTGGGCGTGAGCTGCGGCCACCCGCGCAGCAAATGGTTGGCGTTCACCAGAAGGTGCCCCTTGGGATTGCCGTAGTCGGCGTAAATCCCGACGATCCGAGGTGACCAGGGGCCGCCCGGTGTGGGGATGGTCAAATGATCGCCGAGCCGCACCTTCAACCGGCGGGCCAGTTGTTCGCTGAGCATCAGCGCATCGTCCTTGGCCAAGCGGTCCCAGGGATTGTCGCCCAAGGCTTCCAGCAGCGGCCAATGCTGGCGATAGGTCGGGTGATCGATCACGCCGAAGATATCCGCCGGCCAGCCTTGCAGCTGGATCGATACCTGCCAGTTGGGCAGCACGGCAGTCAATGAAGGTTGCTGTTTGAGCCAGCTGTGCAGCTCTCGGGACTGGGCCGGGTTTTGCGGATTGACGTAAAGCTCGGCGGTCAGGCGTTGTTCGAGCCAGTCGTTGAAGGTCTGGCGAAAACCGGCGGTCATGCTGCCGGCACCGATGTTCGCCGCCAGCGCCAACAGCAGCGCCATCAGCGCTAGGCTAAGCGCCGGCAGTTGCTGACGGCAGTCGGCGAGAAACCATTGGCCGAGCACCGAATGACTGCGGCTCAGTGCCAGGTTCAAGACCAGATTCAGCACCACCGGCAAGGCCAGTGCGGCCCCGATCAGCAGAGCTGCCATCAGCACAAAACCACTGGCCAGGCTGTCCCCCCGGAACAAGGCGATAAGCGCGATGACAGCGGCCAGTGCCGCGACCCAACCCTGACGCCGTAACCAGCGCGCGTGAGCCTGATGCCAGGCTTGCGGATCGGCCAGGGCCAGCAACGGCAGGCGCGCCGCCCGCAGCAGACTGTTGGCCCCGGCCAGCAGCGCACCCAGCAGGCTCAAGCCCACCCCGCTGAACCACCACCACGGACTGAGGCTCAACTGCCCCGCCACTTCGGCGCCGTACAAACCGCGCAGGCTGGCGGCCACGTCCGGCAACAATACGCTGGCCAGCAGGTAGCCGCTGGCGACGCCGGCAATACCGCCGATCATCGCCAGTGCTCCGAGTTCAACCACCAGACAGGTGATCAACATTCGGGCGCTGACCCCACAGGCGCGCAGGGTTCTGAGCAAGCCTCGACGTTGCTCCAGCGCCAGCCCGATCGCGGCGTGAACGATGAACAGGCCGACCACGAAGGACAGAAAACCCAAGGCATCGAGGTTCAAGTGAAAGCTTTCCGTCAGCCGCGAGAGATTGTTTTCTTCACCGCTGGTTTTGAGCTGCAACTGGCCTTTGTATTGATCGGGCAGTGCGGCGCTGAAATCCTTGGGCAACAACAGGCGCGACAGTTGCTCCGGCAGGCCGAGAACCTGCTGGGCGAAGCCGATGTCCACCAGCAACATGCCGGGGGCCATATCGGTTTGGACGTGCAGCGGTGGCAGAATCTCGCCATTAGAGTTCACTGGCCGTTCACCTTCGTGCAGGCCCAACGCCTGCAAGGTCTGCGGCGAGATCCAGGTGCGGCCCGGCGGGGTGAAAAATTCGACAATCTGCTCGATCGCCAGCGACCGCCCTGCCACCGCCGAGCCGGCCGGCAGCGACACCGGTTCGATGCCCATCAGCTGCAGACGTTGTTCCTCATGGCCCTTGAGCGTCACCCGCCCTTGCAGCGCGGGCGAGACCGGCCAGCCCGCGCGACGCAGGTCGACAAACACTTGCTGGGAAAAGGTCGCGCCACTGGGCGCACTGAGGCTGGCCTGCGGTTCACCGCCGATCAACTGACTGGCTCGCGCATAACTTTCACGTGCCTGGCTGTTCAGCGCCTCTACACCGGTCAGCAGGCTGGTGGCGAGCCAGAGCCCGGTCAGCACACTGAAAAATTGCACCGGGTGCTGCCACCAATGGCTGAGCAACGCCCGCAGCGTTTCGCGAAAGACGCGCACCTCAGTGTTCGCCCGCGCCAGCCAGACGGCCGCGATGCAGCACCACTTTCTCCGCCAGCCGTGCGGCAACGCGATGACTATGCGTGACCATCAACAAGGTGGTCGGACTGTCGTCGAGCAATTCCAGCAACAACTTCAACACTTCATCGCTGGTGGCTTCATCGAGGCTGCCGGTGGGCTCGTCGGCCAGCAACAATTTGGGCTTCGACGCCAGGGCGCGGCCCAAAGCGACTCGCTGCTGTTGCCCACCGGAGAGCTGCTCCGGGTAACGCCGCAGCAAATCACTCAAGCCCAGCCGCTGCACCAGGTGCGCCTGCCAGCGCGGATCGTGCCGCCCGGCCAGGCGCGCCTGAAAAGCCAGATTGTCCTCGACCCGCAGGCTGCCGATCAGGTTGAACTGCTGGAACACCAAGCCGATTTCAGTCCGTCGCCAGTTCGCCAGTTGCCCTTCGTTCATCTGGTCCAGCCGATGCTCGCCGCTTTGAATGCTGCCGCGATCGACCTTGTCGAGGCCGGCGATCAAGTGCAGCAAGGTGCTCTTGCCACTGCCCGACTCACCCATCAGCGCCAGGCTGCTGCCGGGTTTCAATGTCAGGTCGACACCTTGCAACACCGGCAAAGGACCTTGCGGAGTGGCGTAGCTTTTGAAGACGCCTTGGACCTGAAGCATGAAGGGAGGCTCGCTGAAGTCAGAGCGCCTAGGATAGCCGAGAGTACATCCGAAAACTTCTCTCTGATCTGGCTGACGCCATCGCGAGCAGGCTCACTCCCACAGGGGACTTTTGAACGACACACACCCGTGTAGGAGCGAGCCTGCTCGCGATGAGGCCGGATCAGTCAACCAAAAACCTCACTGCCCCACCGCAACATTTGTAGGCGCCTGCGAAGGCGTCACAATGCTGTTCAGATCAATATACTTCCACTCAGGCTTCGCCCCCAGCCGCGCATTGAACCGATAGTTGAACGTAAAGTCGTCCGCCGTCGGCACACTCAACGGCTTGCCATAAACCGCCTCGATCCCCGCCAGGTCATAGCCCATCAACTGCAACAATGTCGGGAAGATGTTGTAGTGACTCGACCGATCCTTGTTCGCGGCCAGCGCTTTCTGCCAATCCAGCGTGCGCAACTGATCCCCTTGAATCACCACCAGCGGCACCAAGCCCTCCTCCGCCACCGGATCACCGCCGCAGTGCAAATTCAACCCGGGATTGCCCCGTTCATGCAGGTCCTGCCCATGGTCCGAGGTGTAGATCAGCAGCGCATTGCTCATGTCTGCCTTGGCAAACACCCGTGAGAAAAACTCTCCGACGTTCCACAGCAAGGTGTTCTTGTAGGCGTTGCGGTAGAGCACCCAATCATCCGGCTGACCGTTGAAACCATCGCGCTTGCCGGTGTCCGCAACCTCGACAAACTGGCCCCGAGGCAAGGTCGGGCGATAGGCCATGAACGCATCCGGGTACTTGTCATGCACCGGAAAATGCGCGCCCACCTTGTTGATCACCACCAGCTCGGGCTTGCCGTCGTTGAGCAGGTCGATCAGTTTCGCCGCGGCCGCCATGTCGCGATCACGCACGCTGGCCTGGTCGAATTGCACAAACTCGTCGATGTCCTTTTTCTCGGCGTCGTTCATCAGGTTCTGCAAGTTGCCCCCGGTGCGCTGGGCATCGATGTAGACGGTGCGCAGGCCGGCCTTCTTCGCGTACTGCCAGATCGACGGCATCGTGCTGTTGATGCGCATGTAGTCGGCGCGGGTGCCGCCGTACCGCAGGGTGATGTTGGTGTCGGCGCTGCAATTGGCAATGGACGCGGCGTAACCGTAATTGAAGATCGCGACGCCCGGGCGCGGTTCCTTGAGGTTGCTGTGCACACCGAACGGGGCGTTGATGTCCAGGTAGTTGCCGGAAATGCTTTCGTCGATGATCAGAACGATGTCGTGCCCCGGCGGCGCGTCGTTGCGCGCCAGGCTCACAGGCTCGCGTGGGCCGACGGTGTTGTGCAGGGCTTCATAGGTGAACAGGTTCAAGTAGGCCAGCGGCGTGTACATGATCGGCAGGCCACGGGCGCCTTCGCCGGCTCGCACGAACAACACCGCACTGAGCAGCAGCACTCCGAGCACCGGCGCCGCCACCAGCAACGCACCGGGCAGCGGCATTCGTCGACGCGGTTTGAGCCCGATACCGAACAACAGCAGCAAGCCGCCGACCACCCCGCTGATGATCGCGTCGCGGTACTGGTACGCCGCCTCCTGAATGAACCCGCCGGAATACACCAGCGACACGAAGCTGCTGTAGGTCAGGTAGTCGGCCGTGACGCGGGTATAGACATCGAAAAACACGGCAGACACAAACATCATCAGAGCTAATAGATGACGGATCAGCGTCTGGCGAATGTACGCGGTCATAAAAAGCGCCACGGTCAGCGCGATGAACATCCCGCCAAACAGCAGCACCGGCAAACCCATTCCCAACGCGCTCAGGCGCTCCAGGTAATAGTCGTAATTTTTGAATAAGTAGAGAACTAAGAGCAGTTCTTTGAGATATCGAATCATAGTATTTCCGATGCTCGCGGCCGTCCGTTGGCCAATAGATTGTCAGCCATTTTTTGACACTAGCACCGGGCCATCAAAGCGCAAGAAATGTCGGGTTTTTACACAAAGCGTCAAAAAAACGTTGACTCAAATCTGACACACCTGACCGGCTACAACCCTTGTGTTTCAAGCCCTACGACCGTTTATCGTTTTCTTCGAATTGTGAAAAACCCGTCAAAACCGCGGCAAATCCAGCAGTGGCAAGCACTTGATGGCAAAACGCCCCAAAAATGGGGCTGTTATAGCTGCGCAACATGTCATTTTGCTGACACGTTTTCCCAACGCTGGGCTATACCCCTTTTGACAGTCTTATTTCAGTTCTTTCAACCGTCTTACGAGGCACGCCAATATGGACGTGAGCGTATTTGGTACGGGCTACGTCGGCCTGATACAAGCAGCGGCACTGGCCGATGTCGGACATCGTGTCTTATGTGTCGACATCGATCCAAACAAGATCAAGCAACTGCAACAGGCCGTGCCGCCGATCAGCGAACCGGGGTTATCCGGCACGCTGGAAGAGAACATCAAGGCCGGCCGTTTGCTGTTCACGACCCAGGCCAGCGATGCGGTCGAACACGCCGAGCTGATTTTCATCGCCGTGGGCACGCCCGCCGATGAAGACGGGTCGGCCGACCTCAGTCACGTACTGAATGTGGCCCGCCAGATCGCCAGTTACATGGAGGCCGATCGCACCCTGATCATCAAGTCCACCGTGCCTGTCGGCACCGCGGACCAGGTGGCCGCCACCGCCCACGAAGAACTGCTTCGTCGCGGCAAGAGCACCCTCAATGTGCGGGTGGTCTCCAACCCCGAGTTTCTCAAGGAAGGCAGCGCCCTCGCCGATTGCATGCGCCCGGACCGGATCATCGTCGGCACCGACGACGAGGAAGCCCGCGGCCAGCTCAGCGAGCTCTATGCGCCATTCTGCCGCAACCATGAAAAGCTCATGTTCATGGACAACCGTAGCGCCGAGCTGACCAAATACGCAGCCAACGCGATGCTCGCCACGCGCATCAGCTTCATGAACGAACTGGCGAACCTCACCGAGCTGCTGGGGGCCGATATCGAAGCGGTTCGCAAAGGCATCGGTTCGGACCCGCGCATCGGTTACCACTTCATCTACCCAGGTTGCGGTTTCGGTGGCTCGTGCTTCCCCAAGGATCTGCGCGCCCTGCTGCATACCGCCGAACACAACGGCATGCCGCTGCGCTTGCTGCGTAGCGTCACCGACGTCAACGACAGCCAACGCCACATTCTTTTCAGCAAACTGAAAGCACAATTCCCCGATGGGCTGGCCGGCAAATCCATCGCGATCTGGGGCCTGGCGTTCAAGCCCAACACCGATGACATGCGCGAAGCCCCCAGCCGTTACCTGATGGATGCGTTATGGGCTGAAGGCGCGAGCGTGCAGGCCTATGACCCGGAAGCCATGTCCGAATGCCGACGCATCTACGGCTACCGCAATGACCTGCACCTGTGCGCCACCCGCGACGACACGCTGGAGGACGCCGACGCCTTGGTGATCTGCACCGAGTGGAAAAACTTCCGCGTGGTCGACTTTGAATTGCTGGCAAGCAAACTGCGTTCGCGGGTGATCGTCGACGGTCGCAACCTCTACAACCCGGAACAGGTGGCGGCCGCCGGTTTGCACTACAGCGGCATCGGCCTGCGGCACATCGTTCCCGAGGCGCCGCGGCCATGAAGATTCTCGTCACCGGAGCGGCCGGTTTCATCGGTGCCCATTGCGTGTTGCGGTTGATCCGTGACGGGCACCAGGTGTTCGGCCTCGACAATTTCAATGATTACTACGACCCGCAACTCAAACACGACCGCGTGAATTGGGTGCAGGAGCAGGTTGGCGCTTTCCAGCTCGCGACGGTTGACCTGGCCGACGGTCCTGCCATTGAGGCCCTGTTTGTCCGTGAAAAGCCCGAGGTGGTGATTCATCTCGCGGCCCAGGCCGGGGTGCGTTACTCCCTGGAGAACCCACGGGCTTACCTCGACAGCAATTTGAGCGGGTTCCTCAACATTCTCGAAAGCTGCCGCAACCACCCGGTCAAGCACCTGGTCTACGCCTCGTCCAGTTCGGTGTATGGCGCGAACCAGCACACGCCTTACTCGGTGAAGGACGGCGTCAACCATCCGCTGTCGCTGTACGCCGCGACCAAGAAAGCCAACGAGCTGATGGCCCACAGCTACAGCCACCTGTTCGGCATTCCCTGCACCGGCCTGCGTTTTTTCACCGTGTACGGGCCCTGGGGTCGGCCGGACATGTCGCCGATCCAGTTCGCCCGGGCGATTGCCGAAGGGCAGCCACTGAAGTTGTTCAACTACGGCGAACACCAGCGCGATTTCACCTACATCGACGACATCATCGAGAGCATCGCACGCCTGATCGACCGTCCACCGCAAGCCAACGCCGAATGGGACCGTGAACAACCGGACCCGGCCAGCAGCATGGCGCCGTGGAGGATCTTCAACATCGGCGGCCAGCACCCGGTGGAACTCAAGGATTACCTGGCGCTGCTGGAAAAACACCTTGGACAAAAAGCCCTCGTCGAGTTGCTGCCACTGCAGCCGGGCGACGTGCTCAACACCTGCGCCGATGCCAGCGACCTGGCTCGGGCAACCGGATTTCAGCCTTGTATCGAGCTGGATGAAGGACTCGGGCGCTTCATCGCCTGGTTCCGCGATTACTACCCACTGCCTATCGCCCACGCGCCGCTAGCGGCTGAACTTCAGCGGAGGATTCTATGACTGGACATGAAAAAACGGTGCCGATGCAACAGATGCGCCGAGACAAGCGCCTGGACCCGGAGCACCGAATGCGCCTCGACACCGCGATCCATATGCAGGGTCGTGGCTGGATGACCGGCCGTGACGGCGGTCGTCCCTGGACGCTGTCGCGCACCAACCGCGTGGTCGCCTGCCTCGGTGCGTTGGTGATTCTGCTGCTGATCTCGCCCATCTTGTTGGGCCTGGCACTGGCGATCAAATTCAGCAGCCCGGGACCGGTGATGTTCGTGCAGAAACGCACGGGCTACCGCGGTCGCAAATTCGGCATGTACAAGTTCCGCACCATGGTGGCCAACGCCGAGGAGCTTAAAGAGTCCCTGCGTCACCTGAACAAGCACGGAGCCGACGCGATCGATTTCAAGATCGACAAGGACCCGCGCATCACCGGCATCGGTGGTTTCCTGCGGCGCAGCAGCCTGGATGAGCTGCCGAACCTGATCAATGTGGTGATGGGCGACATGCGCCTGGTGGGCCCGCGGCCAACCTCGTTCAACGCCTACCGCTACAAGGACAATCACCTTGCACGCCTGAGCATCTACCCCGGCATGACCGGCCTGTGGCAGATCTCCGGGCGCAGCAACATCGACTTCGACCAGCGCGTTGAGTTGGACCTCAGCTATATCGCCGAGCAGAGCCTGTTGCTTGATCTGAAGATCCTGTTGAAAACCCCCTTCAAAGTATTCAGCGGCCACGGAGCGAGTTAAATGGACGGTTCATCAGCCAAAAGCCTAAGCATTGCCAACCCGAGCGAGTCCAACCTGACCTCGACCGTGCTCGATCAAGATCTGCGGATCCTATTTCTGACCGCCGCCAACCCCGGCGCCGGCACCACCACCAGTGCCCTGGCGCTGGCCAGTCAGCTGGCGAAAATGAGCAGCGGCGAAGTGTTGCTGGTCGATGCCAGTCAGTCATCGACCAACCTCACGCAACAGATGGGGCTGACCAAGGAGCGCGGTTTTCGCGACCTGCTGTTCAACACCCAGAGCCCGCCCCTGCTGCAGGACTGCGTGGTGAACGTCTCCAGCCTGCCCTTCCACATCCTGCCCAACGGCCGGTATGTGCGTGGTACCGAGCACCTGACCCCAGAACGCCTGGGCCCGTTGCTCGATCAGCTCGGCAGTCAGTATCGCTTTGTGGTGATCGACGGCGACGCGGTGTATTCCGCCGCCGACACCATGATCATCAGTACCCAGGTGGACGGCGTGATCATGGTCGTGCGCTCCGAAGACACGCGCTGGGAAGTAGCCCAGGCGGCGGTTCAGCGCTTGACCCAGGCCGGCGCGAAACTGGTCGGCAGCGTCTTCAACCGGCGCAAGTACTACATGCCGAAATGGCTCTACAAAAACCTGTGAGCAATCAGAAAAGGATGACGACATGAACGCCAAAATGCTTGTCCTGCTGTTGCTGCCGCTTGCAGGTTGCTCCAGCACTTCCGAAACCCAGAACATGCCGGTGAATATCCTCACGGCCTCACCGGCCAACGCCCAGGCCACTGACATGCCCAAGGTCGAACAGACCTTGCGGCCACAGGATGTGCTGGACGTGATCTTTCACATCAGCACCAGCGGCTCGGACGCCTACCGCATCCAGTCCGGCGACCAGATCGGCCTGAACTTCACCGCTGCCAGCCAGCTCAACGGCAATCAACTGGTGCTGCCCGATGGCACCATTGAACTGCCGGGCGCCAACACCTCGGTGAAAATCGCCGGGCTGACGTCCGAACAGGCGCGTGAGGAAATCCAGCGCGCCTACCAGCGCAAACAGCTGTTCCAGCCGAACCGCAACCAGTTGTCCGTGCAGGTCATTAGCCCGCTGAGCAACGAGTCGAACCTCAAAAGTGCCCTGAACCACCCCGCTACCGGCATGAGCCGGGAGATCACCGTGGGCACCGACGGCTACGCCAGCTTCCCGGAAATCGGCGCCGTGCCGCTGCAAGGCATGACCGTCAATCAACTGGAAACCTTCCTCAACCAACGCTACGCGAAGCTGCCGGGGCGGATGACCGTCGACGTGCTGCTGAAGTCCACCGCGGGTAACGAAATCTATGTGCTGGGCGAAGTTGGCCAACCGGGGTCCTACCCGATTCGCCGGCCAGTCTCGGTGCTTGAAGCGCTGACCCTGGCCCGTGGCAGCAACACCAAGGCGCGGCTCGACTCGGTGATGATCATGCGCCGCAATGGCAACCAGGTGCAGGCCGTGCGCTACGACGTCGAAAAGGCTTTGGCCGGCGATGCGTCGCAGATTGCGTACCTGCAACCGGACGACATGCTCTATGTGCCGAAGACCAAACTGGCGAGCGCCGGTGAGCTCGCGCGGCAACTGGCAGACGTGGTGTTGTTCCAGGGCGTGGGCTTCAGCTTCGGCTACCGCGTCGACAACAAAGACAGTGACAGCAACTAACTCTCAGGTGACCGACCATGAATCCAAAGGAAAACTACCTGCACGAGTTCTTCAGGATCTTTTTCGCCAACAAGCAGTTGGTGAAACGAGTCTTCCTGGTCTTTGCAGTGATCGCGCTGGTCCTGCCGCTGATGCTCAAACAGAGCTTCGATATCACCGCCCAGGTGATCGTGCAGTCCAAAAAACTCTCACAGGGAGACGCCACAACCTCCCTCAACCAAGAGAACGCCTCGTTCATTCCACCGTCCCTGGCGGACATGGAAACCGAGAGCAATATCCTGCGCTCGCCGGCGTTGATCCGGCAGACCATCAGCGAGTTGCGCGACAAGGGTGAGTACACGCCTACCCCTGGCGTTTTCAACAAACTGGTGACCCAGCCGTTCAAGCAGTACGTGACCACGCCGCTGCGTGAATACGTGATCAACCCGATGAAAGCCACCCTGGGCCTGGAAACCGACCCGGTACGCGACACGGCGCTGGATGCCCTGACCCAACAGGCGATCGACAGTCTGAAAATCGAGACCCTGCCAGGCTCCAACGTGATCTCCATCATCTACAGCTTCGACAATCCAACCCAAGGCACCAATTTCGTTGCAGCCTTGCTGCAGAACTACCTGACGAGCCGTCAGGCACTGCAATCGATCGATTTGCCGCAGTCGTTCTACGAAACCAAGAAGAAGCAATACCAGGTGCGTCTCGATGGCCTGGAAGGCACTCGGCTGGGCTTGCTTGAAGCGGTCGGCTCGTCCGATCCGAAGGAAGAAATCACCTTCCGCCTCAATGCCATCAACACCGAGGAGCAGGCGCTCAACCTGTACCGCGATCGCCTGCTGCAAAGCCAACGCTGGCTCGACTACCTGAAAACCAGCCTGGCCGCAGCGAGCAACTCGAAACTCAACGACTACACCTTCCCCTACACCTTCACCACCACCGTGGACAATGTGGCGTTCGAGGATCGTGAGATCAAACAGATGGGTGAGGCCCTGACCACACAGGTCAGCCGCTACATGAACGACCTGGCGATCTTCCAGCCAAGCAGCGAACCGATGTTGCTGACCCGCGAGCAAATCGCCCGCACCCGTCAGCAGTTTCTGAAAGTGGTCAGCAACCGGATTCAGGAACGCAACACTGATCTGGCGATTGTCAGCTCGGTGATCGACCAGAAAACCAAGCGCATTGCCGAGTTCAAGGAGCGCATCCACCAGTTGCAGGAAACCCAGAGCAAGCTGCGGCAGATGGACACCGAGATCAACGCGTTGCACGCGGCGTTCTCGACCTATGCCCAACGCTTCGCCGAAAGCAGCAGCGCACGTTCGCTGGACAACGACCTGTCCAACGCACGGGTGCTCAGCCCGCCGTATGAGCCCACCGAAGCGGCGTTCCCGAAACCGATGCTGATCATTCCGTTCGGCTTGTTCACCGGTCTCTTGCTGGCGATTGCCCTGGTCTACGTGCGTGAGTTCTTCGATCACCGTTTCAAACACCCAGCGCAAATCACCCACGAACTGGGCTTGCCGGTGCTGTTGGTGATCAACGATCAGAACGTGGAACCCACCAATCCGCACAGCAACTGGTCCTTACCGCGCCTCGTGCATTGGGTGCGCAATTGAACGCGCCGCTCATCCCTTCCCTGCCGATCATTCATTTGCTCAGCAGCGGCGGCTTCTACGGGGCTGAGCGGATGCTGCTGGACCATTGCCTGGCGACGCCGGGGCAGCACCAAGTGCTGTTTCTCGATGCGCCGCCAGACTTGATCGCGCGGTTTCGTCAGGCGGGGGTCGACTGCCGGGGTTGCGCGGGGTTGGGGGAATTACTGGCGCATTTGCGCCAGCGCAGGGCGGAACGGCCGTTGATCAATACGCACAACTTCAAGGGCCTGTTGTTTGGCTGGGTGGGCGCAACGTTATTGCGCCTGCCGCTGGTGATTACCCAGCACGGTTTCACACCGCGCAGCCGCAAGCAGAAGTTCTACACCTGGCTGAGCCTGCAACTGTGCCGCACCGCGTCGGTGAATCGCGTGGTCTGCGTTGCCGAAAGCATCGCCGTGCTGTGCCGTCAGGCCAGCGTCCGGGCGGAAAAGCTGCAGGTGATTCCCAATGGTCTGCCGGCGACTGACGGACTGTTGCCGCGTCACGCGAAACGCCAGCGTTGGCTGGCCGGTTACGTCGGGCGGCTGAGCAGTGAAAAGGGCCCGGACTTTTTTCTCGATGCGCTGATTCCACTCTGCCGGCAACACCCGCAACTGGACGCCGTGATGCTCGGCGACGGCCCGGAACGGGAGACGCTGCTGGCGCGTATCAACGAAGCGGGTTTACAGGACCGCATCACCCTGCCGGGTTACCAGACCGACATGAGTGTGTGGTGGCGACAACTCGATGCGCTGGTGATCAGCTCGCGCACCGAAGGCACGCCGATGATTCTGCTCGAAGCGATGCAAGCCGGTGTGCCGGTGGTGGCGTTCGGCGTCGGCGGGATCCCCGATGTGCTGCAAGACCGGCACAACGGCCTGCTGGCGACACCCGCCGACAGCGCCGCCCTCGCCCGCCAGATCGGCTCGTTGCTGACTGAACCGGCCATGGCCCGCGACCTGATCGACAACGCAAAACGTACGCAATTGGACCGTTACGACCTCAAGGCCCTGGCCGAACGCTGGTCGCAACTTTATCTCCGTACTGCACGGGAGGCACGCGCGTGATCTTTCCGCTCTCGATCGTCAGTTTGTTTGGCCTGGTCTGCCTCGCTTTGCTGGCCAGCCCTTATCCGTATCTGGCGCCGGGAGCGGTGCTGGGCCTGGTCGGTGTCGCGCTCCTTTACCGAAAACCCACCTGGGGTTTGCTCGGGATCGCGGCGCTGGTGCCGTTCGAAGGTTTCTTCAAAGACAGTTCGCTGTCGGGCACCAAGTTCCTCGGCGCGTCACTGGCCGTGATCCTGATGCTGCAACTGGCCATCCACCAGATACCCTCCGAACGCCTGCGCAGCAACATCTGGCGCTACCTGATCTGGTTCATGGTCTTGTACCTGCTGAGCGTGATCAACACCGACAACATGGGCATGTCCATGGGGCACCTGCGAGAACTGAGTGTCGGCCTGGTGCTGTTTGTGATCACCCTGCTGATCGGCCGCGAGCTGAACATGGACCTGTTCGCCAAGATGGTCACCCTCAGTGTCACGGCGACCTGCGTGTTGGCGATGTTCTCCAGCAAATACCAAGACCAGGGGCGCGCCGCCGGCCTGCTGGAAGACCCGAACGCCTTTGCCATGCTGATCGCCTTCGCCGTGCCGCTTGCCTTGCTGCTGGTGGTGCGCAGCCCGCACTTTCTGCATCGAATTTTCTGGGTCGCTTGCTGCATTTTGCTGCTGGGCGGCATGACCAAGACTGAATCCCGTTCGGGGCTGGTGGTGCTGTTCCTCAGCCTGATGATCGGCGTCTGGCATTACCGCGCCGAGCTTAAACGCATCCGTCCTCGGCACCTGGGGTTTGCCATGCTGGGCCTGGTGATCGTGATTCCGCTGGCCATTTATGCGATGCCCAAGGGTTACATCGAGCGCATTCAGTCCTTGAGCATCTTGAGCGCCGGCGCCAAGAGCCAGGACCAATCCCTCGGCCGTCGCGCCTCGTACATTGTGGTCGGCAGCGAGATGATCCGCGAGAACCCGTTGCTGGGCACCGGCCCCGGGACGTTCCCGCTGCACTACGCCACCACCGGTTATGCCAAGGCGTTTTCGGCCAACCGCAAAATCGGCGACCTCTACCGTCGCGCCCACAACACCTACCTGGAAATCTTCAGTGAGCTGGGGATTCCCGCCGGCCTGTTGTTCGTCGGCATGCTCGGCCTCGGTTTGTACAACCTGGTCCGCGCCCGTCGTGCATGGATGCAGCGACGCAACCGCGAACAGGCAGATTTGCTGACGCACCTGAGCATGAGTTTCCTGTCGTTGACGCTGTTTTTGATGTTCCTCAGCGCACCCAATCAGAAGTACGTGTGGATCATGCTCGCCCTGACTAGCGTGCTGCGTTTGAAAGCCGAAGAAAGCCCACTCGCGGAGGCCAAGGCATGAGCCGCATCAGTATCGTTATTCCGATGTACAACGAATCTCGCCACATCGCTCGGACCTTGCTGGCTGCGCAACGCGCTGCCATCGCCGCCGGTCTGGAATGCGAGCTGATCGTGGTCGATAACGGTTCCGACGATCAGGGCCCGCAGATAGCCCGGCAATTCGGCGCTCAGGTGCTGGTGCTGCCGGGCGTGCTCATCGGCGCCTTGCGCAATCGCGGTGCGGCCATCGCCACCGGCGATTGGCTGGCTTTCATCGATGCCGACGTCGAGATGCCCGAGGACTGGCTCACTCTGTTGTTGAAAATCGAGCCCGCGGTTCAGGTCGACGTCCTCGGGCTGGACTTGCACACCCCGGCCGAAGCCCCCTGGTATGCCAATGCCTGGCAACGTCGCACCTTGCGTCCGAACAACGAGACGGTGCAGACGGTGCGCTGGCTGCCCAGTTCCAACCTGTTGATGCGCCGCCCCTGGTTCGACAAGGTCGGCGGCTTCAACGAAACCCTGCGCACCGGCGAAGACAAGGATTTCACCATGCGCCTTTCCCACGCGGGCGCGCGCCTGCTGTCGGTCAATCAGACCGTCGCCCTGCATTGGGGTTATGAGGGCAGCTGGCGTGAATGGATGGGCAAGGAATTCTGGCGTCAGGGCAGCCATCTGCAGTTACTGCGCCGCCATGGGCTGAGCATGCGTCTGCTGCGCTTCCCGCTGGTGTCGCTCGCCGCCTGGATGTTGGATTTCCTGGCAATCTCCGCCCTGCTCGATGGCTTCCCCCACCATGCGGCGCTCATGGTGTTCCTGACCAGCCTACCGGCGCTGGCCTTGAGCATGCGCCAGACCTTCAAACACCGTGATCTGCTATTGACCCTGCAACTCTGGGGCCTGCATTGGTTGCGTCTGCACCTGGCCGGTGCCGCGTTTGTTCTCAGTTTTTGTCATTGGAAAGCCAGGAGGCCTGCCCGTGGCTGAATTCATTTTCTGGTTGTGCCTGTTGCTGCCGGTTTACGCCTATCTCGGTTACCCCTTGCTGTTGACGCTGCTGGCGCCATTGTTTGCGGCGCGGCGTAACGCAATCGCGGAACCGATGAACATCAGCATCGTGATTGCCGCGCACAACGAAGCGCGGCACATCGAACACAAGTTGCGCACGTTGCTCGCTCAGGATTATGAGCCGGCCTCGCTGCAGATCATTCTGGCCAGCGACGGTTCGACCGATGACACCGTGGCCTGTGCACGCAAGGTCATCGACCCGCGCATCACCATCCTCGACCTGCCTCGCCAGGGCAAGGCCGCGACCCTGAATGCCGGAGTGGCATTGAGCACCGGGGATATTCTGGTGTTCACCGATGCCGACAACCAATGGTCCCGCGACACCCTCGGTCACCTGCTGGCGCCGCTGTGCGATCCCCAGGTTGGCGCGTGCGCCGGGCACATGGTAATCCCGGTCACCGGCGGTGGCCTGAGTATCGGCGACAGTCTCTATCGGCATTACGAAGGCTGGCTGCGCAAGGTGGAAAACCGCACCGGCTGCATGGTCTCCGCCGACGGCGCCCTGCTTGCCCTGCGCCGCGAGTTGTTCCAGGAGGTGCCGGCCGAGGTCAACGATGACTTCTTCATCAGCACCTGCGCGCCGGTGGCGTTCAAGCGCATTGTCTATGTGCCCGAAGCGCAAGTAATCGACCAAGGCGTCGATGAAGCAGACAAACAATTCCGCCGCCGTCAGCGGGTTACCGTCGGGGGCTTGCAAAGCCTGGCCCAACGTAGCGAGCTGCTCAATCCGCTGAAACATGGCCTGTATTCGATTGCCTTGATCAGCCACAAGTTGATCCGCCGTCTGGCGCCGATCCTGTTGCTGCCGCTGTTGCTGAGCAATTTCTGGCTGTGGGAAGAACACGGTTTCTATCGCCTGAGCCTGGTCGCGCAACTGCTCGGTTACGCCGTGGCCATCGCCGGTCTGCTGGATTCGCAACACCGTCTGCCCAAACCTTTCCGCCTCGCCGCGTTCCTGCTAGTGACCCTGGCCGGGATGAGTATCGGTCTGTGGCAGTTCCTGCGGGGGCAGCGGTACGCCCAGTGGAACCCTGAGCAAAACCGTTGAAAGGACTGAGCCATGGCGATCAAACAACTATTAAAACGTACCAGTGGCTGGCTTTATCTCAACTCGCCGGTGGGCCGCAATCAACTGCAAGGCGCCGGTGTGATCCTGATGCTGCACCGGGTGCTGGCCAGCGACCACGCCGCCGAACTGCCCCATCGCAATGAGCTGTGCGTCGGGCCAAAAGCCTTCGAACACTTGCTGGTGTGGCTGAAAAAACACTTCGATTGCGTGTCGTTGATGGACATCTTGCAACCCGGCACGGTGAGATCGGATCGCCCGAAAATCACCCTGACCTTCGACGATGGTTGGCGCGACAACGCCCTGAACGCCTTCCCGTTGCTGCAAAAATACCAGGTGCCTGCGAGCATTTTTCTCTCCACCGATTTCATCGGCAGCCGCCAGCGGTTCTGGTGGGAGAGCATCGGCGAAACCCTCTGGGGCAGCCACGGTGAACGGGCGCGGATGCAATTGATCGATTGCCTGCGACAAGTCGGTCGGCCGTTGCCGGTGGCCTTCGATGAACTGGAAGTGGAGCGTCGCAGCCTGGCCTTGCTGCATTTTCTGCACAGCCTGAAAACCCTCAGCCCTGCTGACTTGAATCACCTGACCGACGAGTGCCCGGACGAGTCATTGCCCCAGGCGCTGGACTGGCAGCAGGTGCGCATGCTGGAAGGCTCGGGGCTGGTGCGGTTCGGTCCCCACGGCGCCAGCCATGCGATTCTCACCGGCCTCGATGATCAGCGTTTGCATGAAGAACTCAGCCGCAGCCGCGACGCCTTGCACAATGGCTGCAACCGTCCGCTGCCGGTCTACTGCTACCCCAACGGCGACAACGATGCGCGGGTACGCGAACACGTTGCCGATCACGATTACCCGTTCGCCCTGGGCACCGGCACCGGGATTTATCGGGGCACCGATGACCCCTTGAACCTGCCCCGTTTCGGCGTCAGCCAACGGGTGGCGCGCAATCCGCAGCTGCTGTCCTGGCGCCTGTTCCGCGGGGCCCGCACATGAGCCGCAGCCATTACCTCAAGCATCTGGCCCTGAGCATGGGCACCAAACTGGCGATGATCGGTTTGCGGCTGATGCGCAACGTGTTGCTCGCAAGGATCCTCGGGCCGAGCGAACGGGGTTTGTTTGCCCTGCTCAGCACCTTGCCCGACCTGATCAGCGCCGCCACCAGCGGCGGGCTGAATTCGGCGGTGGGTTTTCAGGCGGCCAAGCAACGCCCCATGGGGTTGCTGCTGAGTCAGGTGCTGGTGTTCGGTTGCTTGCTGGCGGGTCTTTTGACTTTGCTGGTGGTCGCCCTGGTGCGTGAGTTCGGCAGTGAACTCGACATCACCACGCAACTGGGCCTGCTCGCCTGGCTGTTGTTGCTGGCGGTGCCGCTGACCGTACTCAAGAGCGGACTGCTGACCCTGCACAACGCCTCCGGCGGCGTGGTGGCCTTCAACGCGTTGCGCCTGGTGGAATCCCTGGCGCCGCTGCTGCTGTTTCTCGCCTTGTTCTGGATGTGGAAAGACGCCGCGCTGGAAGCAGCGCTGATCAGTTGGCTGGCAGGCATCAGCCTGGTGGTACTGGCGGGCTGGTTCTGGCTCAAACGCGCTCAGCCCCTGAAATTGCAATGGGACCGCGCCAGCCAGAACGAGCTGCTGCGCTACAGCGCTCGCAGCCATCCCGACCTGCTGTTCCAACAAGTGATCCTGCGCTCCGATTACCTGTTCATCGGCGCCCTGCTCGGCAGCACCGCGCTCGGTCATTACGCCATGGCCAGCGCCGCCGCCGAGTTGCTGCTGATTGTCCCGGAAGCCGTGACCACGCCATTGATGAAACGCCTGCTGCAACAGGAAGAAGGCATCGACAAAGTGACGCCGCTGGCCCTGCGCCTGACCGCCACGGTGATGCTCGGCGCCTGCGTGACCATGGCAGTGATCGGCGAATGGCTCATCGTGACGCTATTCGGCGCGGCCTATCAGCCGGCGTATCCGGCCTTGCTGGCACTGCTGCCGGGCCTGTTGGGCCTGTGCTACGCGAGCATCCTGCGCCTGGACTTGCTGGGCAAAAACCGTCCCGGCACGATTTCGCTGTTGATGGGGCTGGGCGCCTTGCTGAACCTGGCGCTGAACCTGGTGTTGATTCCGGCCTACGGGATCGTCGGCGCGGCGGCGGCCTCGTCCATCGCCTACCTCGCGGTCACCCTCGCGCTGCTGGTGATGTACTGCCGGTTGAGCGGCGTGCCGGTCTGGCAAACCCTGATCATCCTGCCCAGCGATGTAACGCCGATGCTGCACATGCTGCAACGGAAGTCGGCATGAAACGCCTGGTCCTGCTGTTTAGCCTTGGCCTCGCGCTGAGCGCCCAGGCGGCGCCCATGCGTTGGGCCGATATTCGCGACGGCAGCCTGTACCTGCAACCGGATCGTCCCGACACGCTGACCATTCGCTGGGCGCCGGCGTGGCAGGCGGATGCCAACGAAGAACGCCTGTACCTGCTCGACGGCCAGGGCAAACTCCAGGGCGAGCGCCTGATCGCCGCCAGCGAATCGCGCGGCAGTCAGAGCTGGCCGTTGACCCCGAGTGCCTCCAGCTATCAACTGGAAATTCCGGGCTACAGCTTCCGTCGCTACCGGGTTGAACACGACGAACACACGGTGGCGTTGTTCGCCCCGGCCAAGGTGCATTTCAGCGCCGAAACCCACAACGGCGATGAGCTGTACTTCAAGGTAGCGCCGGGTGAGCGCGCAGTGCTGGCTGGCAAGTTCCACGGCGGTGTCAGCGCCTTGCAAGCGCAGCGCGTGGGCGACGGCAAACAAGTGGCGCTGGCGCTGAAACCGTATCGGGGTTATTGGCAGTTCGACAAGGTCGAGTTGCCCGTCGCAAGAGAAGCACAGGTCTGGCGCCTGCGCCTGCAAGGCAGCGGCAAGGTGGCGTTCTGGCTAGATGGCACCGCCAACCTCTTCGCCCAGAATCCGCAGCAACTCAAGCCCCTGCGCGAGGACGATGGCCAGGTCCGGCTGACATTGCACAATAAAATGCTGGGGCCGACCCCGAACCTGGGCATCGCCCTGCCCTACGTCAAGGTGCCGGAATCGAGTTATGCCGTGCTCGATGCACTCAAGCCACAGGCGGGCACTTACTACAGTTTCGTCGACATCACGGCGAAGAATCCGCACTACGAAGATGAATTCCGTCGGCTGTATCAGGACCGCTTCGGCATCACCCAGGACATCACGCTGTTGGCCGGAAGCCAGCGCCAGGCTGACTTGCGCGCCGACACCCTGAGCAACGCCGGGCTCGACGCCTGGCTCGCGTCGACCCGGGCCCTGGGTGGCAAAGGCACGCACTACATCGGTTTTGCCGACGAGCCGAACCTCAATTACCCGGACTACGCCAACTACCAAAGCATCTTCAACAGCATGGCCCGGCAAGTGCGTAGCAATCCCGCCAATGCCAAGGCCGGCGTGCGCATCGCCATGCCCGCCAGTTCGCGACTGGTCAACGGCCCGTTTGCCGACAACGCCGCCGACAAACGCGGCATCGATTGGGCCAAACGCTTGCTGGCCGAATCCGGCGAAAACATCGATGCCCTGGCCTGGCACGAATGGATGATTCGCGACCTGCTGGCAACACGGGTCTACCGTGACAGCGTGCGCCGCGCCGCCGACCTGGTCGGCCTCGACGCCCAGGGCCGGCCGCGCAAAGCCTTGCTGCTGGACCAGACCAACATGTCCAGCGGTTCCAGCCTCAGTCCTTACGATCAGGAAACCCACTTCGCATCGTTGTGGTGGACGTCGGTCGTCATCAACTCGTCCCAGGATGGCTTGCTGGAGATGCTGAGCTGGTTCCAGGCTGCTGACGAACCGAACTACCCCAAAGGCATGTTGCGTGTCCTCGGCGACGATCGCTTCGAGCTCAAGCCCGTGGGCCTGGCTCAGCAGTTCATCCGCCAGCATTGGCTGCACGACGTGATGCTCCTCGATAACGACGCCTTCGAGGTCGACGTGCTGGCCATGGCCGAGGACAAGAAGCGCAACCTTCTGGGCGTCAATAAAGCCACGCGCTTGCAGCGTGTGGCCCTGACTGGAGTCCAGTGCCCGCTGGCCAACGGTTCATTAAGCTACTTCGGTGCCGACAACCGCGCCCGCGACGCACCCTTCAATTGCCAGGACGGTCGCGTCAGCTTCGAGCTGCCAGGACGGACCCTGTTCAATCTCAGCTGGAGCGCCTCATGAATTGCCAAGTATTGAATAGCGAAATCGGCCATTGGCCGCACCTCGCATCACTCCACTCGCGGCCGAGACCGTCAGGAGTCAATAACATGAGCGTTTTGCAGAAACTCAGCCAACACATCAGACAAAAAGGTTGGCGCGCCACCCTTAGTAAAATCTGGAAGCACTACGTGTTTTCCCACGAGGAACTGTTGTGGATGGAGCGCGACCTGGTCACTCCATTGCCGCCTTACAAACTCCGGCCCTACCCGCCGCTGCAGGTAGTGCGCATCACCCCGGAAAACGCCGTGGCGTTCACCCGTTACTTCGGTGACCGCGTGGAGACCATGGCCGAACTGGCCCGTGAAGGCTACACCGGGCATATGCACCTGGACGACAAGGGTGATGCGGTGGCCTTCATCTGGGGTGCGGCACGCAACTATCACGACAAACACTATTACGGCTGCTGGTTCCCGGTGAAAGAAGGCGAGTTCTTCGAATTCGGCGGCGAGCTGACCCGCGCGTACTGGGGCACCGCGCTGTCGATGGACGTGCAGACGGAGTTGTGGAAAGCCATGCTGGACCAGGGTTGCCACACAGTGGTGGATGTCTGTGAGTCTCACAATGTCCCTGCCCTCAAGCTGCACATACGCACCGGCTACAAGGAACAAGGGCGGATCATGAACGTCTACGAGCTGTTTGGTCGCTGGCGCTTCTACCGCGAAACCCATTACAGCGGCTCACGCCTGGATGCCTTGCGCAAACCGGCACGTGAACCCGCCACAGCAGCGGTGAGCTGACCCTATGGCAGCACGATTCGAATGGCGCACTTCGTTGTGCGCCGCTGATTTCCCGGAAACGGCTTATGAAGCGTTGCGTCTGCGAGTGACGGACCACACACCGTTCAACACACTGGCCTGGATGCGTGCATCCGAACAGGCCCTGACCACCGGGCAACGTTTGCATGTGTTGCTTGGCTGGCAGGGTCATGAGCTGGTCTTGTGTTTGCCGTTGGTGGCCTCCGTCGAGCGTTTCGCCAGGCTGCCGTTTCGCGTGCTGCATCACCTTGGCTACCCACTTGCGGACCGCCTTGCGCTCCTTGCAAAAACGGACTCGGAGAATATCCGCAAGGCACTGATCGAGATCCGCCGACAACTTCCCCATGCCCTGCTGCAACTCAACGAGTTGTCGGAACCGGTCGGCGAAGAAAGCGTGCTGACCGAGTGGATGGCGCACAGCTCGACCGGTGAACGGCGCCTCAGCTGTCGGGTGCCGGTGCACGTGATCAGCGACGCGGACCACCAGGAAGTTTCGGGTGACCCCCGCTATAAACTGCGCCGCGCACGCAAACGCATCGCAGCCTGTGGTGCTCAGGTTCGACGGATCACCCCCGATGCGTCGACCATGGGCCCGTTGTTGCAGGCCATCAGTGAAGTCGAAGCGGTCAGTTGGAAAGGCGATGAAGGCGTCGGGATTTTCGCCGACGAACGTCACCGACAATGGATGGACCGAGCCTTCACTGCCCTCGCCGAACAGGGGCTGGTGCGGGTCGTGGTGCTGGAGCTGGACGGGCGCTGCATCAGCTACCGCCTCGGGTTGCTGGAGCAAGGCCGGTTGTACGATTACAACCTGGCGTTCCTGCCGCAATACGCCGATCTGGGCAGCGGTCGGGTGCTGCTCGACGAGTGGATTCGCTGGGGGCTGGACGAGCACTGGCGCTGGATCGATGCCTCGCGGGTGAGCCTGGAAAATTCCAGCCATCAACTGCACGAACGCATGACCGGGCAACTCGAACACTGGCGCTGGAGTTTCTATTCCTGGCGCCCCAGCGGTCTGGCGCTGGGCCTGGCCTTGAGACTCTGGCAGCGGCTCAAACCCTTGTTGCAGAAATGGCAAGCCAAACGGGCAGCAGCGACCGTTGCCACTGCACCGGCGCCCGTTGCCGCAGTGGTCAAAGCAACGAAGCCAACCGACACAAACAGGGAGGGCGACCATGCCTCGCCAAGTCATAGTCAACGCTGACGATTTCGGTCTCAGCCCGTGCGAAAACGCGGTAATCCTGGGCGCCTTCCAGGCGGGGGTGATCAGCTCCGCCACGGCCATGGCCAATATGCCGGCCTTCGAAGCGGCGTGCGTCATGGCCCAGCATCCGTTGCTCAAGGACCGGATCGGCCTGCATTTCAACCTCACGTATGGGCGTCCGTTGAGTCAGTCGATTCTGGGTCGAAGGAACTTCTGTGACAGCCATGGGGTGTTCGATCTCAACCTGTCCCGCCATCGCCTCTGGCTCAGCCGGGGGGACCGCGACGCAGTGCTGGAGGAGCTCAACGCCCAATGGCAACGCTGCGTGGACAACGGTGTACGGCCCAGCCACATCGATTCCCATCAACACGTTCACAACATCTGGCCCATTGGTGAGATCGTCGCCCGCTTCGCCGCGAGCCAAGGGGTGCCCGTGCGCCTTGCGCGCAATCTGGGGCAAAACCTGAGCTTGCCCAAGCGTGTGTTCAAGACCTTGCTGAATAATCGCTTGCAGAGCCTGGCGGGTGTGACCGCGGATTATGTGTGCACACCGGTGGACCTGCGCAATGACGCCATGCCGACCGATGGTGTGCTGGAAATCGTGGCTCATCCGACTCAGCTTGGCGCTGATTTCGGTGATGCCTATTTGCAGCCAGAAGAGTCTCTAACCCTTGTTCTAGAAAGGCGTCTTCACGGCGTGCCGCGGGCTTCCTATGGTGCTTTGAACAGCCATTTGGTGACCGGTGAAGCCGCGCTCGAATGAGTTACATACGTTGCAACACATTCAAAGCTGGCGCTTTGATATGAACTTTCAAGCTTGATCTATACCCATCAAAAGCGTTTCCACCCACACCCTGGCTTAGGCTAAGGAGAGCGTCATGAGCATCATCGAAAAGCTTCGCGAACGCATAAAACAAAAAGGCCTGAGCCGCACGTTCAACACGCTGTGGAAACGCTACGTGTTCTTCCACTGGGAGCTTTTATGGATGGAACGGGACCTGATCAGCCCGGTACCGCCGCACAAACTGCGTCCTTATTCGGGACTGCGCATGGTGACCATCACCCCCGAAAACGCCAGCGCCTTCGGCAAGCATTTTGGTGACCGCGTCGGGACCATGGCCGAACTCGCCACCGAGGGTCACACCGGGCACATGTATCTGGACGAAGAAGGCCACGCTGTTGCGTTTATCTGGGGCAGCGTCCGCGACTACCACGACCGTCACTATTACGGCTGCTGGTTCCCGGTCAAACCTGGTGAATTCTTCGAGTTCGGCGGCGAAATGGCCCGCCCCTACTTCGGCACCAGCCTGTCGGTGGATGCTCAGGTAGACCTCTGGGCAGCAATGGCAGCCCAAGGCTGCAACAAGGTGGTGGACGTCTGCGAAACCCACAACATCCCTGCCCTGAAGCTGCACATCCGCATGGGCTACCACGAACAGGGTCGCGTTACCCACGTCTACAGCCTTTTCGGACTCTGGCGCTTCTACCGCGAAACCCGCTACACCGGCTCACGGCTTGATCCGCTGCGCAAACCGGGACGGCCAGTGGTAACAGGGGCGGCTAGCGCCTGATATCCGATAGACAGACCGAGTTGCGGCCATCGCGAGCAGGCTCGCTCTCACAGTAGATCCTCAGCGCACGCAGATTTTGTGTTCGACAACGATCCAATGTAGGAGTGAGCCTGCTCGCGATGGCGGCGGCACATTCAGTATTGATGTGACTGACAGAGAGCTATCGCGAGCAGGCTCGCTCCTACAGTGTATCTGCGGTGCACACGGGCTTTGTGTACGGAGGGATTCAAATGTGGGAGCGAGCCTGCTCGCGATGGCGGCGGCACATTCGGTATTGAGGTGACTGACAGATAGCTATCGCGAGCAGGCTCGCTCCTACAAAGGATCTTTAGCGCACGCAGACTTTGTGTTCGACGACGATCCAATGCAGGAGTGAGCCTGCTCGCGATGGCGGCAGCACATTCGGCATTGATGTGACTGACAGAGAGCTATCGCGAGCAGGCTCGCTCCTACAGTGGAGCTGCGGTGCACACGGGCTTTGTGTACGGAGGGATTCAAATGTGGGAGCGAGCCTGCTCGCGATGGCGGCGGCACATTCGGCATTGATGTGACTGACAGATAGCTATCGCGAGCAGGCTCGCTCCTACAAAGGATCTTTAGCGCACGCAGATTTTGTGTCCGACGACGATCCAATGTAGGAGTGAGCCTGCTCGCGATGGCGGCGGCACATTCGGAATTGATGTGACTGACAGAGAGCTATCGCGAGCAGGCTCGCTCCTACAGTAGATCCTCAGCGCATGCGTATTTCGTGTTCGACATCGATCCAATGTAGGAGTGAGCCTGCTCGCGATGGCGGCGGCACATTCGGCATTGAGGTGGCTGACAGAGAGCTATCGCGAGCAGGCTCGCTCCCACAGTGGATCTGCGGTGCACGCAGATTTTGTGTTCGACGACGATTCAATGTAGGAGTGAGCCTGCTCGCGATGGCGGTGGCACATTCAGTATTGATGTGACTGACAGAGAGCTATCGCGAGCAGGCTCGCTCCCACAGTGGATCTCCAGCGCACGCAGATTTTGTGTTCGACGACGATCCAATGCAGGAGTGAGCCTGCTCGCGATGGCGGCGGCACATTCGGCATTGATGTGACTGACAGAGAGCTATCGCGAGCAGGCTCGCTCCCACAGTAGATTTTCAGCGCATGCGTATTTCGTGTTCGACGACGATCCAATGCAGGAGTGAGCCTGCTCGCGATGGCGGTGGCACATTCGGCATTGATGTGACTGACAGAGAGCTATCGCGAGCAGGCTCGCTCCCACAGTGGATCTCCAGCGCATGCGTATTTTGTGTTCGACGACGATCCAATGCAGGAGTGAGCCTGCTCGCGATGGCGGCGGCACATTCGGCATTGATGTGACTGACAGAGAGCTATCGCGAGCAGGCTCGCTCCCACAGTAGATCCTCAGCGTACGCAGATTTTGTGTTCGACGACGATCAACTACAGGAGGGCCGGGTGATTTCGCTGCTGAGAGCGTGATACGTCCCACACATCTATGGGAAAAGCCATCCCTGGCGAAGGAAGCGCCTGACTGCTCATTCGTATCCAAGTGGATACATTTGAGCAATGAATTATATTGTTCAACAAACTATGATCTTCGTGGCATGGCATGCCTCAGTTCGTGACTTGCGGGCGAAGATTGCTATCGCTCGTCGCATTGATCGTGCCTCTGCAGGTAACCTGGGTGATATCAAGCCGGTGGGAGACGGCGTTTCCGAAATGCGCGTGGACGTCGGCGCCGGCTATCGGGTCTACTTCACTTTGCGAAACAGTGTCGTCATTGTGCTTTTGGCCGGTGGTGATAAATCTTCGCAAACCGCCGATATCAGGCGGGCTAAAAAATTGGCAAAGGAGGTTTAAACATGAGCCAGACTTTGACTACTTTCGATATGGCGGCACTGCTGGACAGTGACGAAGCCATTAGCGAGTACCTCTCACAAGTGCTCGCAGAGGGCGATAACGAGGAATTTCTTCGTGCTATCGGATACGTGGTGAAAGCGCGCGGAATGACACAGATTGCCAAGGACTCGGGTATGGGTCGCGAAAGCCTGTACAAGGCCTTCGCGCCCGGTGCAAAACCACGCTTTGATACGGTTTTGAAGGTCATCCATGCCCTCGGCATCGATCTCTGTGCGCAGCCAGGTCATTCGATCAATCACTCGGTGCTTTGAGAGATTCTTCTGGCTAGGCTGCTCGCTTCACCCCCACCCACGTAAAACACAACGGCAACTGCGCCGTCTGCCGCTCATACCGGTCATAGAGTTCCTCGCGGTTGGAATGCGGGTACTCCTTGAAATGGCTGATCTGCAGTCCCGCCTCGATGGCGCCGGTGAAGATGGCGCCCAGGGTGTGGACGAACCAGTAGGACGACGCGGTGTGCTGGTCGACTTTGCCTTCGTAGACGATCGGCTGGTCCTGCACGAACGGCTCGCTGCGAAAGTACGAGCTGTCCAGACGATAGGGATCGGCGGCCTCGGGGTCGACCATTTCCAGGAAGGGGTGGGTTTCGTACACCACCAACGCACCGCCGGGCTTGAGGGTCTGCGCGACATGGTGGAAGAATTCGCCGATGTCGGGCATCCAGTTCAAGACGCCGATGGTGATCAGCGCCACGTCGAAGCGGTCATGCAATTCAGCCGGCAGGTGATGAATGTCGGCCTCGATGAATTCGGGCTCATGGGGTGAGAGTCCAGCCAGTTCCCGCGCCTGATCGAGAAACGCGTCGGACTGGTCGACGCCCACCACGCTGCGAGCCCCCAGCGCAAACAGCGAAAGACTTTCCCGTCCGTTGTTGCAGCCCAGTTGCACCACGTCCCTGCCATCGACGCCGACCTGCTCCAGTACACCGCGAAGTGTGTCATCGATGCAGCAAAAATCGCGATGACTGACCGCCGCCACCAGAGCCTGCCAATCGGGCGCGTCCTTGTGGTGTCGGGCGGAGTCGTTCCAGGCATCGCGGTTGCTGGCGATGGCATTTTTTTTGGTCGGCATTTCCATTGCACACTCCAGAATCCGGGTCATTGTTGACCGGCACGAGTCTAGATCAGGGTGCTGAAAAACCCCATTGGGCGTTTGTTGGAATGTTGTAATCCGGGCGTCGCGAACGCGTGCCCGTAGGGCAGCTATAGTTAATGGCCTTGGGGAAGTGCGGGAAATCCGATTTCGCAGGTGTTGCCATGAAAAAAACTGATCTGACGCTGTTGCTCGCCCTCAGCCTGACCGCCCTCACCGGCGCCCAGGCGGACGACACCCTGACACCCACCACTGACTACAGCAGTGAGTTCAATTATTACGGGGCCGACCAGCCCTTCGCCCACCCGGTGCCGCCCTCCCTGAGCACCGTGCCGCCTCGGTCATACATCCCGACCGCACCTCAGGATTTCATCCCGATTGCCAGCCAGCATGAGTTCCACGACTCAATATTACCGACCGTCGCGGATGCCTCAGTCCGGGTATTCATCCGCTCCTACGATCCGGTACGTGGCGTCTACGTCAACCAGGAAGTCCTCGACCCCACATGCGTGCTCGAATGCCTCATCCGTCAGGGGGCAACGTTGCAATAAACCTCACCACTGGCGTTTGTCCGGGCGTGCGAGGCCGAGCTTTTCGATCCGGTAACGCAGCATGTCGCGGCTCAGGCCCAGCAAGCGTGCGGACTTGGTGACGTTCCAGTCGGTCTTGTCGAGCATCTTGCGCACCATGTCGCGCTCGACTTCCGGCAGGTTCATCGACTCGGTGCCGTTGTAGGCCGGTCTCGGTTCGTGGTGCTGGGGTTCTTGCAGCACGATCGGATCATCCACCAGGCTCAGGCAGACGTTGAGCTGATGGGCGGCAATCGTATCGCTTTGCGCCAACAACACGGTTTGCTCAAGCATGTTGCGCAATTCACGCACGTTGCCCGGCCAACTGTAGCTGAGCAGCAACTCTTCAGCCTGGTCACTGAAATGCAGGTGCGATTTGCCATAGCGTTTGCCGTGGATCGCCAGGAAATGCCGGGCCAGCAGCAGGATATCGGCGCCGCGGGCATACAGGCGCGGCACCTTGATCGAAATAATGCGCAAACGGAAGAACAGGTCACGACGGAACTTGCCCTGTTGCACCATTTGTTCGAGGTTGCAGTTGGTCGCGCTGATTACCCGCAAATCGACCTTGCGTTCCTTGACCGAGCCGACCCGGCGGATGGTTCGGTCTTCCAGCAGCTTCAGCAGTTTGGCTTGCAGCAGCAGGTCCATTTCACCGACTTCATCGAGGAACAGCGTGCCGCCATCGGCTGCTTCCACCAGACCAACTCGACGGTCCTTGGCGTCGGTGAAGGCGCCCTTCTCGTGGCCGAACAGTTCCGACTCCACCAGATTGGAAGGGATGGACGCGCAGTTGAATTCAATGAACGGACCTTTGCTGCGCGGACCGTCGAAGTGTAGTGCCCGGGCCACCAGTTCCTTGCCGGTACCGGTCTCGCCTTCCACCAGCACGGGCGGCAGGTCGGTGTTGGCCATGCGCCGCTCGGCGTCGAGCAACTGGGTAATGGTGTTTTTCAAGTATTGCATCGGCGCCGATTCGCCGATCAATGCCTGTACGCCTGACTTCTGCGCCTCGCGCTCCTGATAAAACGACAGCGTGCGCTCCATTCGATCAGTGGCCAGGGCCTTGTCCAGCAGCAGCTTGAGCTCCGGCAAGGCCACCGGTTTGGTGACGTAATGAAAAGCGCCCTCTTTCATCGCCACCACGGCATCTTCGACGTTGCCGTAGCCGGTCATCATGATCACCTTCAGATCCGGCGCGCTGATGCGCAGCTTCTGGATCAGGTCGTGACCGCTCATGCCCGGCAGCGAGTTGTCGGTCAGCACCACATCAGGGGTGAACGCACCCAGTTTATCCAACGCCTCTTCAGCCGAATGGCAGACCGTCACCTCGAAGTCTTTGCGCTCCAGGTAGGTCTGAATATTCTCGGCCAGGAGTTCATCATCCTCGACCAGCAGTATGCTGTGCTCCATATTCCCCTCCCGTTGCCACTTTGAAATTGAGACAGACGCGGGTTCCTTCCTGCTCCTGGCTGGTCAGTTCGACCGAGCCTTCGAAACGCTCCATTATTCGTTTGACGAGGACCAGGCCAACGCCCAACCCTCCCTGTTTGGTGGTGAAAAACGGCTTGAAGACCATCTGTTGCTGCTGCTTGGTCATGCCTTTGCCGGTATCGCTCAGGGTCATCCGCACCTGAGCGGGCCTGGGGTGCTCAATATCGATACTGAGCAAACCGCCCTTGGGCATGGCCTCAAGGGCATTGGCAATCAGGCTATTAAGAATCTGGGTGAGCAGCACCCGTTGGCTGACGACCGGTGGACAGGTCTGCGGCGTGAAACGCACCTCCACGTTCGAGCGTCGGATCAGCGCGTCGAAAGCGCTCAGGGTGTCGTCGATGGCCAGCACCAGGTCCACCGTTTCGGAGTCGTCGTTTATCGGCCGCAACGACACCAGCAACTCCCGGACCCAGCGCGACATGCGATCGACCTGGTTGATGATGTCGCCGATGTTTTTCTGCGCACTCTGGCTGGCGATTTCCTGGGCCAGTTCGGCGCTGGAGCGTATGTTCGCCAGCGGATTGCGCAAGCTGTGGGCGACGGCCGAGGACATTTCTCCCAAGGCGACGAAGGTCTCGTTAGTGATCAATTGTTTTTGCTGGCTCTGCAGCAACACGGACGCACGCCGCACGATCCAGAACAGCCCTAGGTAGATAAGCAGGCCACCGAGCAAGGTCGCCAGCCAGATCGCCTTGAAGCCACGCTGAATGCGTTCCACCAGGTCCGCCGGTTCCTTGTAGATCTCGACCATGGCAATGACCTTGCTTTTGTCGGCATTGAACATCGGGATGTAATTCTCGATGAACAGGTACTTGGGCTCGCGCAACAGCATCTGTTCGGGACGTTCCTCGTCGATCTGGTGATAGCTGGTGGAGACCGGCTCCTTCATTTCAAAGGATTCGTCCAGTTCTTCATCACCTTCGACGCGCATGCCGATCATCTGTGGATTGGTCGACCAGACCACCGTGCGATCCAGGGCATACACCACCGCCAACAGCGTGTCCGGCAAGTGTTCGACGTGATCGAGAAACTCAATGCGGGCAGCGGCACGGGCACCTGGGTTTACGTCGGGATAGGCGTTGTCTTCGCGCGGATCGAGCATCTCGCCCATGGTTCTTTTCAGGGTGATGCCGGCGTGGCGAATTTCCGCATCACCGATGGCCTGAATGAATTGCGCAGTCAGCATGGAATCACGCTCGATGCTCTCATCGACAACAAACCGCGTGGACACATAACCCAACCCCATCGCCACAGCCGCAATGATGAGAAAGCTTCCCAGCGAAAACCAGCGCAGCAGATTGAACTGTCCACTTCGACTTTGGCCTTCTGCTGCCGGGGCGTCCGGCGCAGGTACTTTTTGTTGTTCCAGTATCTGCATGGGTCTTGTCCAGGGTGCTTGCATCAAGCCTTTTCAGTCATGTTTCGGATCAGTGTAGGTGGCATTGATCGTGGTCGACGGCTTCACTGATAGTATTTCGCCGCTATGGCACCTGCGCCGCTTGTAGCGGTTGCTGGCGATCGGTTTCTTCCTGCAAAAAACCCAGAATTGACTGCGCAGCATTCTCATCCAGACGCAGATTAGGCATCGGGATTTTGTCGAAGCGTTCAAACAGTGCCAGCGCGAGCGGGTCCTTTTCAGCGAGCATGCGGTCCGGTTCGCGAATCCAACGGTTGAGCCAGGCCAGATCCCGTTGGCGCGTCACGCCGACCAGGTCCGGGCCGATGCTGCGCATGCCGATGCCCTGCCCGTCCAGCGGACCCAGGCTGTGGCACGACGCGCATCGGGTGCGAAACAGTTCTTCGCCATTGCTCGGCGGGCGAATCTCGGGCGCATCGGCGTAACTTTGCTCAATGCTGGGTTTCTTCCAGTTCTGCAAGGTGTTGGCCAACTGGTCGGCGAGAATCCACGGGTTCTCGAACGGCGAGGCTTTCATCCAGCGGCCGGTGCCCTGGTTGCCGACGATCAGGCTCAGGTTGTGGTCTTTGCTGCGTCCGTTGTCGACGCCCTCGATGAACAGCCCGAGTTTTTTTCGCAGGTCGGTGACCGCTTCGAATTCACCGGTCAGAAACGTCCAGCCCGGCCCGACCTTGAAGCGTTGTGCGTAAGCCTTGAGCACCTCGGGGGTGTCGCTGAGCGGGTCGATGCTGATGGAATAGAAGAAGATGTCCTGGCCGACCCGGTCGCCCAGCAACTTTTGCACCTGACGCAGGCGTGCGGTTTCCAGCGGACAGGAATCACTGCAAGAGGTGAAGATGAAGTTGATCACCACCACTTTGTCCTTGATCAAGTCATCGAAGAAACGCACCTGCCGACCGTCCTGATCGGTCAGCAGGGTGTTGGGGAAGTATTCGCCACCCCAGGGCGTCGCCGATTCCCTCGGCGACAGTATCCCGTCATGAGCGAGCAGCACCCGAGCCGCCAACAGACAGGTCACCAGGACCAGAATCAGGTGCATGCCCAAGGCGCGGGAGCGCGGCGTATACGCCGGTGTGTCGGCGCGCCTGCGCTTCATTTTTTCACCGCCACTTGTGGGCCGAAGCCGTCGCCATTGCGGAAGGTTGGCAGCGCAGCGGAGTTGACATAGCGCACGCCATCCCAGCTCGGCAACGGTGTCGGCATCAACTGGAATTGCCCGGGTTTCTCAATGTCCCAGCGCAGCAGCATCGAGTTGTCTTCGTGCTGAGTGTTGTGACAGTGCTCCATGTACGTCCCGGCAAATTCGCGGAAGTTGATCGCCACCTCGACGCTGTCCAGGCCGTCGTTTTCCGAGCCGATGCGGTACACGTCCTTGCGTGCCCATTTTTCCCATTCCGGTGGCGCCTTGCCGCCGCGGCTGAGAATGATCCCCTCCTCGAAGTGCACATGAACCGGGTGACTCCAGCCCTTGCCGCCGGCCTTGATGTTCCACACTTCCAGGGTGCCGAAGCCACTGACGCCGGCATCGGTTGGACCGGTTTTCAACTGGGTCGCCGTGTTCAAGCGACGCGGGTCCATGTGGAAGCCGAAACCGCCATCGGTCTTGACCGTCCACGGCGCTTCATCGGTGCCGTCGGAACGTCCGAAGGTGAAGGTGCGGTGGCGCGCCTGGGACAGCAGGACCTTGTCGGTCGCATTGTCGCGGTGGATTTTCAGCGGGATCATCACCAAGCCTTCGGCCTTGCCCGGTTTGGCCGGTTCGTAGGCTGCCGGGTCCATGGCCAGGTCCTGACCGGTGTAGGCCTTGACGTTCAGTTGCAAGACCTTGCCCACGCCCGGGTCACCCTTGTCCCACTGCGGGCCCTTGCTCGATTGCTTGATCACCGCAAGGTATTTCTCCGACAGCACATCGGCCAATGGCACGGGTTCTTTCGGGCCCTTGCCGTCGTCGTGCACCAGCAGGTTGACTACGAACAGTTTGTCGCCGGGCTTGATGCCGTTTTTCGCGAAGTTGACGATGATGTCGAAGCGCTCGGCGATGCCCTGGGTCGGCAGGATCGCGTTGTGATTCTGTTTATCGCCGTCGGCATCCAGGTCCAGGGTGCCGTCGAACGGCACGCTGTGTTCCATGATGTTGCCGTCGTTGGCAATCAGGTGAAACGGCACGCGGGCATAGGACACGCCGGAGTTTTTCGGGCCGGGGAACTCGCCGCTGCTGCCCTTGACCTCGCGGACAATGGCGAACTTGAAGTAACGCGACACCGAGCCGTTGAGGATGCGGAACCGGTAGCTGCGGGCGCGTACATCCAGGGTCGGTTTCCACTGCCAGTTGACCAGCACCTGATCACCGAGGAAGCCGTCGGTGTTGAACGGGTTGAACCACAACTGGCCGGCCTGATCCCAGGCCTTGTCGGCGAACACCAGGTTGACGTCGTAGTCACGGTTGCCCCACGGCAAGGCGCTGCCGCTGGGGAAACGCAAGTTGACACCGTCGTTAACCGATTCGTTGCCACGGTCCAGGGCGCTGTAGTAATTCATCATCGCCGCGTTGCCCTTGTAGACGTTCTGCGCGGTGAAATCGAGCATGTGGTCGTGGAACCAGTGGGTGCTCATGGTTTCGCGCCAGTCGCCGCGGATCTTGATCGTGCCGTGGTCGCAGGTCTTGCGGCTGGGGCTGATGTCGTTGGTCCACAGGGTTTCCCCCGGCGAGCAAGGGAACGCCGCGCGCGGATCATGGGCGTCGGTGTTGATGCTGTCGTAGCCGGCCAACTGGATCGGCCAGCGATAGTCGTAATACTGCCCCGGGAAGAAAAAGGCGTTGGCATAGCCATCGCTTTCCGCCGGTGCGTGACCGTTGTGCTCGTGAGTACTGATGGTGTGCAGACCGAACCCCATGTTGGCGGCAGGGTCGATCGGCAAGCCGTTGTAGTGACGCATCAGCACCGGCTGACCGTAACGCACCATCAGCAACTTGGGCGGTAACGTGCCGTCAAAGGTCCAGACCGAGTTGTGGTTCTGCACTGGCATGCTCGGGTGGAAACGCGCATCGACGCCTTTGGCGGTGCCCGCCGTGGCTGGCACGCCGGCGACGTTGTGATAAAGGCCACCGGGGCCAAACTCACCCAGCGCATAGCCGTGCATCTGATGACTGTCACGCCAGCCGCTGTTGAGCCTCGCCCCGGTTTGCACGGTTTTATAGGCCATTTGCGGGTAGAACTCGTTCCAGCGTTGATGCGACCAGCCTTTTCCTGGCGGACGGCCTTCGGCTGACGAGCCGATATGGCGGTTGAGGAAGACTTCGATCTGCGCCTGCCACGGGTTGCGGTCCACCACGTTGGAGTACTGGCTGGGGAACGGCGTCAGCCCCGGTTGACGCATAAAGGCATCGAGTGCCGCGCTCGGTGGCGCACTGCGGGCCGCGTTGGTGGGGTCCTGTTGTGGCAGCGGGCCAACGGTAGCCGGTGGAAAGCCCAACGGCGCCGCCGGTGTAGTGGGGTCGAGTTTTTCCGGACCGAACTCCTCGAACAACACCATCTGCTGAGTGAACGGCTGAGCGCCGAACAGCGGGCTCGGCTTGCCATTGGTGGGGTAGTTGAAACTGGTTTGCACCGTCGGCGGCAGGACGTTTTCCTGGCGCGTGGTGTCTCGGCTGCCTTTGACGCCATCGGGCAAATCGAAGGAGTCTTCGTTGGCCTCGGGCATGGTCAAGATGGCGTTGAGCGCGGCGGCTTCATCAGCCGGTTCGTCGTAGTAAGCCGAAGGATCGGTAGGTTCTGGCTGTCGCTCGTCATCGATCGGGCTGGCACGCAGGTTCGCTGTGCCGAGCGTCATTGTCAGGAGGACGCTCAACGGCGTCAGCAGGCCGAACCACTTGAAGGGGTACCGCGCGTTTCTGTCCATCACCAGCCGCCTCGAAGTCTTGAAGGGGGTAGTGGTGGTTTTGCAAGGACCTCGCCAGATTTGTAACAGTTTTATACAAAAGCATTAACACTCAAGAAAACAATGGCTTATCAATATCAATGTGCCGCGACCGGGGAAAACGACTGGGTCCAGACACCCGCTAGCGGGGAAAGTTCATACCCGATTTCAGGGAATCCGCTTGAACGACAAGCGGACACTCGTGCCCTCGCCCTCACGGCTGCCCAGGTTTACCGCGCCGCCAAAACGTTCCATGATCCGCTTTACCAGCACCAGCCCGACACCCAGCCCGCCTTGCTTGGTGGTAAAGAAAGGCCGGAACGCCATCCTGCGCTGTTCTTCGTTCATGCCCTTGCCGGTGTCGCTCACGACAACGCAAATTCCCCGGGTGTCGGTCGACTCCAGGGTGATGCTCAGTGTGCCGCCCCTGTCCATCGCTTCCACGGCATTGGCCAGCAAACTGTTGAGGATCTGCGTGAGTTGCACCTGCTGGCTCAACACCATCGGCGTCTCCTGCGGCTCGAACACCACCTGCACACCGGCCTTGGCAATCTGATGCTCGAAGGCCATGAGGCTGTCATGCAGGGCCGCCACCAGGTTCACCGGCTCGGCGTCATCATTGAGCGGGCGTAAGGACTGCAGCAATTCCCTGACCCACTTCGACATGCGATCCACCTGACCGATGATGTCGTTGATGTTCTTGTGGGCCAGGCCAGTGTCGAACTCCAGGGCCAGTTCGGCGCTGGAGCGTATGGTCGCCAATGGGTTGCGCAGGCTGTGGGCCACCGCCGAGGACATCTCCCCGAGTGCCACGAAGGTTTCGTTGGTAATCAATTGTTTTTGTTGCACTGCCAGCAAAATGGCTGCCCGGCGCACGATCCAGTACAACCCCAGATAAATCAGTCCGCCGCCCAGGGCCGTGGCCAGCCAGATCAGTACCAGGCCGCGCTCCATGCGATCGATCAGGTCCCTGGGTTCCTTGTAGATCTCGACCATCGCCGTGACGGTATTGCCATCGGCATCGAACAGCGGGATGTAATTCTCTATGAAGATGTAGTCCGGGGGCGTGATGAACTTCTGCTCCATACGACTTTTGTCGACGTTGTGATAACTGGCCGACACTGGAGTCTTGGAAGCGAAGGCCTGGTCCAGGTCTTCGTCGGCATGGATCGTGGTGCCCATCAGTGCCGGGTTGGTGGACCAGATCACCATGCGGTCAGGGGCATAAATGTTCGCCAGAATCACGTCTGGCAAATGCTGGATATGGTCGAGGAATTCACCACGGGCACTGGCGCGGGCCATCGGATCAACGTCAGGAAAATCCCTGTCCTTGCGCGGGTCCAGCAGCTCGCCCATGGTTCGCACGTTGGGGATCGAGACATGGCGAACCTCGGCCGAGGCAATCGCTTGAATGAACTGGGAGGTGAGCAAGGCATCGCGCTGCACGCTTTCGGTAATCACGAACCGCGTCGACACCGCCCCCAGCGCCACGGCCACCGTGCCGATCACGGCCATGCTGATCAGCGAGAACCAGCGCAGCAGATTGAACGGCTGTTTGCGCGAGCTCAGGCGGATATCGCCCTCTTCTTTCTGAAGGGTTACGGTCTGACTGGTCATGGACGTTGTTCCCGGAAACTCCCTATAGGGTTATAGCCCACTGTCCGGTCTTTGCCCGACATCGGGTTTTGTCCCCCCCACCCAATTCCCCACATACCCCACTGCCCCCACCTACCCCCAATGCTGGGGACAGTCGCCCGCTTACGCCCTCGCCCCCGCGAAACCGTTTGCGCGCTCCACGCCTTCACTGCGGGCTTCTACCGGCCGTTTTGAAAGATTGGTATGGAAGTTGCCGAAGCCCTCCCAACTGACCCATCCCTACGGGGCAGGTACTCTGATAGAGGGAATACTCATGCACCCTTTACTGTCCAAAACGGCGGCCGCCCTGGTTGTCAGCGCTCTCGCCCAAAGTGTTGCCCAGGCGGCGCTGTTTGCCGTCGACCCCGGTCCCTATGTGCCAGCCAACGGCTCGTTTGCCGCCTGGTATCAGGACACCCATGGCCGCACCCTTGATCTGTGCCTGTCCAAGGCCGTCAGTTCGCGAGTCCCCGGCGCTCCCGGTGCACAGTCGTACATGTGCAACCTGCTGCCGACTCCCGGGGTTTTTGATGATGCGCAACCGGTCGTCTTTCCGACCAACTTCCCCGACGAAGCATTCTGGTTCACAGGCGACGGCGCCATTGTCGATGCCGCCCGGGGCATCGACCTGACCTACGTCAGTGCCATCGAAGCGGCCTTCAGCGGCGGCGACCCGGTCGAAGGTGATCAAATCAGCTTTGCGCGCATCCGCATCCGGGTGGACGTGCCCACCGCTGGCACCTACGTGATCACCCACCCCTACGGCGTCGATGTATTCAACGTCGACACCCCCGGGCGGCGGGCGATCAACATGACCCGGGACATCGGCATCGGCTCACCGAAAACCTACGACGGCGCTCTCAAGGGTGACATCGGACCGTTCCTGCGCAGTGTCAACGGCCCTTACACCGAAACCAATCCGGTGACCGGTGCTGCGGAGCAATTCGTCGGCGACCCGAACCTTTCGGAAGCCTTCACCGGCAGCCCTTTCAATACCAACTACATCCGCATCGAAGGTCCGAACGGACTGGACTTGCGCACCACGGTGATGGCCATCTCCGGCAAGTTATCGACAGTGGTCCGTCCGACTCCGATGATCACCCAGCGCAGTACCTACTCGCGCAAGGCCGGTGAAAGCGCCCCGGTGGCCCAACAAGACGTGTTCGTCATGGCCCCGCCGCCACCAGCCACTGTGACCCTGGACAGCAACAACCCGGCGCTGCACCTGACCGAGGCTGACACCACCGGAAACTGGTATGCGCAGTCCTCGAACAACCCGACGTTGCCGAGCACCCTGCAACTGACAGCCGACAATCACCTGGCCATCCCCAGCAGCACGCCGACCACCTTGTCCATGCCCCTGACCGACCTGGTGGTGATACAGCGTGCCGAGTACAGCCTGAGCTCCGGGCAATTGACGCTTGTGGCCTCGACCAGCGATGAAACCTCGCCGCCAGTGCTCACCGCCACCTCCGCCAGCGGTGCCGCCATCGGCGCCCTGAGTGGCGATGGCGCAGTGAAATCCCTGGCGACCGGCATCTCGCCGATTCCACCCGCCAAGGTTCGAGTGACGTCATCCAATGGCGGCAGCGACATCGAAGAAGTGGTCATCGTGCAATGAACGCTCACATGCGCAGATCCTCATCAGGAGGCATCATGAACAATTGGCCACGCCTGGCGCTCAACGCCCTGGGACTGACTCTATCGCTGTCCGGCAGTGCATTCGCGCAACTCGCGGCTGTCGACCCCGGCCCTTATACCTTCGCCACCGGGAAATTCCCGATGTGGTATCAGGACAACAATTTACTCTCGATGGAACTGTGCCAGTCCCGGGCAGTGAGCTCACGGGTAGGGACCACTGTGCCGCCGGCCTACATGTGCATCCTGCTGGCTGAACCGGGCATTTACGACGATGCCCAGCCAATGATCTTCCCCGACAACTGGCCGCCGGAAGCGTTCTGGTTCCTGGCTGAGACTGCGATCCCGCAAATTGGCAACAGCGGCTATGAACTGGATGCCTACGTGGCCGGGATCGAGGCTGCATTCGGTGGCGGTAATCCGCTCGATGGCGATCAAGTGGCCTTCGCGCGGATTCGCGTTCGGGTCTCGGTGCCCACTGCCGGGGTGTACACCATCACTCACCCTTACGGGGTCGAAACGGTCAACGTCACCACGCCTGGCCGTCGTGCCATCAACATCACCCGGGACATCGGCATCGGTGCGCCTGGAAATTTCAGCGGCACGCTGAATGGCAACATCGGGCCGTTCCTGCGCAGCGTCAACGGTCCTTATACCGAGGTGAACCCGGACACCGGCGCCATCGAAACCTACGTTGGCGACCCGAACCTCACCGAACAGGTCACCGGCAGTCCCAATGACACCAACTTCGTCCGCATCACAGGTCCGGCCGGGACCATTCAAACCAATTTGTTCAACTTGTCCGGTAAAGTCCTGGACAGCCGTGCGCAAACCCCCGTGGAAGTTGATCGCGCTACTTACCGGCGCACCACTTCGGGTACAGGCACCAGCACCCGGGTCGAAGTCTTTGCCAAATCAGACAACAGTTCGACCCTGTGCTTTCGCGAAACCATCGCTCTGGTGCCGGGTCCGCCACTTTCGCCATGCCAGACCAACCTGTTGGGCGACAACAACGGCGGGTTCTTCGGTCAGCACCTGGCCAGCGGCACGCTGCCTTCGATCGTGGTCGTCACCGCCACCAATCCGTCGGGCACCACCCGGCCGACGGCGGTATCGAGCAAGGTCACTGACCTGGTGAAAATCCAGACCGCTCGCTACAACTGGAGCGATCACAGCCTGCTGATCGAGGCCACCTCCACGGATGAAGTGGCCGTGCCGGACATGGTTGCGCAAGGTTACGGACGTCTGTCGAAATCCGGCACCCTGCAACGACTGACCATTGCAGACCTGACTCAGCCACCGGCTACCGTCACCGTCAAATCCGCTGCTGGCGGCAGTGACACCGAACCTGTCGTGGTGGTCGGGACGGCTCCGGATACCGGTGAGAACCAGGCGCCGCTCTCGGTCGCCGACACTGGCAGCACCAGCTTCGGCGTGCCGCTGACCCTCAACCTGCTGGCCAACGACAGTGATCCCGATGGCAACACGCCGCTGAGCATCACCGCGCTGACCCCACCGGCTGCCGGGCAAGGCACCGTGGCATTGAGCGGCACGACTTCGGTGGTCTACACGCCGCCAGCCGTGGTCAATGCACCGCTGACAGCGACCTTCACCTACAAGGCTCAAGACGTCAAAGGCCTGGCCTCGACCGCTCCGGCGACCGTGACCATCACCGTGGCGCCCAACCAGTCTCCGGTGGCCGTCGCCGACAGCATCGCGACCCTCGGCGTGGCGATACCGATCAACGTGCTGGCCAACGACACCGATCCGGAAGGCAACGTGCCGCTCGCCGTCGCCAGCCTGACCCAGCCGGCACTCAATCGTGGCAGCGTCAGCACCGATGGCACCGTCATCACCTACACCCCACCAGCGACGGTCACTACGGCCTTCACCACAACCTTCACCTACGTCGCCCGGGACAGCTTCGGCGCCCTGTCGGCTCCCGCTACCGTCACGGTGCAAGTCTCGCCACGGCCTGCTGCGGAAACCTTCACGGTCACCACGGCCACGGTGTCGGCGCGCTCCAACAACCGCTTCACCTGGGACTTTGCAGGTACCTCATCGGTGATTACCGGCAACGTCATCACCGTCAAGGTCAGCACCCCGACAGGGCTGGCAACTCTGGGCACCACCACGGTGCCGGTGACCGGTCGCTGGCGGTTGACGGTGAGCAACAGCACCACGGTGATTCCGTCGGCGAACCCGACAGCCACCATCACCTCGTCCCAAGGCACCGTGCGTACCGTGACGGTCATCTCCAACTGAGCCCTCGCCCCACCCGCCGATTCGGTGGGTGGGGCCGGCCTCTTCCCACAGGACAGCGCCATGAAAACGCCGACCGCCGCCCTGCTCTGCCTGCTTCTGCTTTGCAGCAGTGCAGGCGCGCGCGCCGACGATTTGATGGAGAACGACGACCTGGCACCCTCCGCCGACCTCGGCGAGTTGCCTCCACCGGTTGGCCAGCACGCGCTGATCGACCAGAACGGCCAGGCCAACGTGGCGCTGGTGCAACAGAACGGCCAGTCGTTGCTCGGCACCATCGTCCAGTCGGGCAGTAACCAGGAAGCCTGGATCCTGCAACAAGGCAGCGACCTCATGGCATTGATTACCCAGCAAGGTTCCGGCAACGCCGCCTCAATCACGCAAAACGGCAGCCACAACCGCGCGCAGATTTCGCAGAACGGCAATAACAACGACGCCAGCATCGACCAGGCCGGTACGGGACTTTCAAGCGCCGTGACCCAGTCGGGAAATGGCATGAGCGTTTCGGTCAAACAATATCGCTAAAGCACTGCACCACTTGGAGGTTTCATCATGTTCAAACTGACGCCCCTCACCGCTGCCATCCTGGTCATTGTCAGTGCCCAGGCAATGGCCGACGACAGCGTTTCCAACCAGTCCCAGGTCGGCACCGCCAACATTGCCGAAGTGAAACAGACCGCGGCCCCGTTCAGTACCGCAGCCCAACAGCAACTCGGCGAGGGTAACGATGCCATGGCGGTGCAAGACACCGCCACCGGCACCATCACCCAGGATCAGGCCGGCGACTTCAACGCCGGTTACGCTGAGCAACTGTTCGAGAACGGCAGCACCATCGTCCAGCAACAGGTCGGCAGTCTCAACATCAGCCATGCCAGTCAATCGATCGGCATGGGCGAAAACCAGGCGCTGCAACAACAGACGGGCAGCGGCAATTTCTCGTTCCTCTATCAGGACAGCCAGGAAGCCACCAAAGGCCAGACCTTCCAGTTCGGTGACGCCAACGAGGCCAATATCGAGCAGATTCAACTGGGCATCGCCAACAACGCGACGATCATCCAGTACGGCACCGCCAACTACGGCACCACTGAGCAGATCGCGCACATGGGCGGCGAGATCGGCATCAACCAGGCCGGCGAAGGCAACTATGCCTATGGCGACCAACGCGACGGCAACGGCGGCGTCATCACGATCAACCAGTTCGGCGACTTCAACGGCAGTGAAGTCTGGCAAGGCGGGCAAACCGCTAATAGTCAAGCCACCGTCAACCAGTACGGACAGACCAACGAAACCGTGGTCGACCAAAGCTTCGGCCAAAACAACAACGCCCAGGTCCTGCAAGTTGGCGACGTCAACGCCATCTACGCCGACCAGTTCGACTCCGTCGGCTCGGTGCTCGCGCTGTACCAGCAAGGCACCGGCAACGTGCACTTCACCTACCAGAGCGGCGACAGCCATGTGCTGAACGCCACCTCCGTGGGCACTGAAAACAAGGTCTACGCCAGCAACTGGAAAGGCCCGCAACTGGGCGGCCAATTCGGCAGCAACCAGCGTGCGACCGTCACCCAGGCCGGCAACGGCAACATCGCCAGCTTCAACCAGGATGGCGTCGGCCACATCATGACCACCAACCAGACCGGCACGGGCAACAAAACCACCATCAGCCAGGCCGACTCCTATAACGAGCTGTACTTCGACCAGAACGGCAGCGACAACATTCTGATCGCCGACCAGCGCGGCACCACCAACCTGGCCCAGGGCACCACCAACGGCACCGGCAACACCACCGAGTTCGACCAGTCCGGCACCGGCAACCAGGCGTTCACCACGCAGCTGTATGGCAGCGACAACATGATCAGCGTCAAACAGGCTGACACCATGAACGTCGCCTACGTGACCCAGGGCGGTACCGGGAACATGGCCAGTGTTGATCAGAGCGGCGTGACCCAAATGGCGACGGTTCAGCAGTTGGGCAGTGACAACCGGGCGACCGTGCTGCAGCAGTAATCGCAAGGCATAAAAAACCGCGGCCCTCGGGGGTGGGTCGCGTTTTTTTTGTGTGAGGCTGCGGCGAATTGGATGCCTGACAAGCCGCTTTCGAACGATTCGCGGCCCACTTGATGAACTCATACTGTGGCGAGGGAGCTTGCTCCCGCTGGACTGCGCAGCAGACCTAAACCCGGCAAACGCATCTCCATTGACACACCGCATTCACTGGTTTTACGACGGCTTCGCCGCCGAGCGGGAGCAAGCTCCCTCGCCACAGAAACCCTCCCGCTCCAGACTCAGCGTTTACGCCTGCGGAACGACGTTATCCAGCGCCCGATTCACCGCCAGCTCGCCCAGCATAATGATTTGCTGGAGGGCCAGCATCGTGTTGCGTTGCGGGCCTTCGAGAAACCCGGCGAAGTCGCTGGCCATGACACTGGCTGAAGCCAGGGATTCGCAAGCGTTGACCAACAGGGTTTCGGTGTCGATATCCGGGGCGATGAGGTAAATGGTGCTGGGCTTGCGTGGCGGGATCGCGCTTTTCAGCGGATTGAGATAGTGATCCAGCGCACGGTCGGCGGCTTCGTTGAGCTTTTTGGGATCAAGGGGATCGTAGGGAGAAACGTCGTCGGAGTGCGGGGGTTGGGTGTGGCTTTGAACATGGTGAAACTCCATTTATACCTGTTGGAACCACCGGCACCTGTCGCTAAACAAGTAAGGGTGGCGGCTGTACGCAGGTTAGCGAACCGAGAGGTATAAGACCCGGCAGACCCGAGGGTCTCCCGCGCACAGCCACCATATCGAAACTGCAGACATCAGCCTGCAATAAAAATGGAGCTTTGTTGCGCTTATACCTGTTCAGGTCGCTAAACCCGGCCGCTGAATTCAGCGACCCGGAAACGATAAAGACCAGGCACAAAGCGCACAAGCCGGCGGATTCTGGCGCAGTCGTAGGCAACGGCGCAAGGAACTGTAGCTTTCAGGAAGTAACGCTAAACACAATTAAACACACCCCTCAAATCAGCACACATTCCCTGTAGGAGTGAGCCTGCTCGCGATGGCATTGGATCAGCCGACATCAATGTTGAATGACACACCCCCATCGCGAGCAGGCTCGCTCCCACATGGAATGACCTACATCTGCAAGTGATTGTTCGGCTGTCAGACCGCCTTCGCGGGCAAGCCTCGCTCCTACAGTGGAATGGGTGTACCTGCAAGAGAATGGTCGGCTGTCAGGCCGCCTTCGCGAGCAGGCTCGCTCCTACAAGGTTTGGTGCATGCCTGAAAGAAAATGGTCGGCTGTCAGGCCGCCTTCGCGGGCAAGCCTCGCTCCTACAAGGGGTTCGGTGTACACGCTTCGCTCCTCACCACTCATTAGGCCGAGCGTTAGCTCGCCTGCCTTTGATCTTGATCTGCTCGCCCCGTCGGGAGGCCGAGTGGAGGCGTTCATCTGGGGGTGGGCGCGTAGCGCCGTGCGGCGAAGCCGCACACATCGAGAGGAGGTCGAAGCGAAGCCGACCGGAGGCGATGCCCCCAGATGAATGCCGGAGCGAGGGTACGCCGAGCCTAGGCGAGGGCCGGACGTTGGGGCGAAGACCTTTGCTTCCTTTGGGGCGTTTGCCAAAGGGAGTCGCCGTAAGGGCGAAACCATAAGCAGCCGCTACCGCAGCAATGGATATGTACTCAGTCAACAAGAACCAGGTCGGCCCGAAGGCCGCCTAGGTTCACTCTTCCTCACCCTCAGGCACAACCTTGTTCTGGGTCAGGTAACGATCCAGCGTCGCATTGTTGTCAGGTGAAGAATTATCCCCCGCCACCTGCCACAAACGCCGTTCGATCCCCTGGGCCAACAGGTGCCCGACAGCCGCCTCGATCGCCGACAACACACACAACTGCGCCGGCTCGTTCGTGGTGTACCCGACCTCAGCCTCAAGCAACTTCTTGAACTCGATAAACTTGAACACCCCGGCACTGCGGCCCACGGAATAAATCGTCTTGCTGGTCATCACATTCGCCAGCACCTGCCCACTGCGTACATCCACCGCCCGCAGGTTGACCGTGACCTGATCTATCCGATACTCCCGGGAAATATCGATCCCCAGGTAGCGCGCCCCTTCCCCGCCACTGCGCACATTGGTGTCGTAGGCGATGATGCCGCCTTCGAGCATCATGTTCGCCGCTTGCAGCGGTGGCAGCTCGCCCTGAATGTTCACCGGCGTATTGGGCTTCTTCTGCGAGGCGCGAATGATCTTGCGCTCGGTCAGCAGGTTTTGCAGCCCTTCACGTTCCAGCACCACAAACCAGCCGCTGGCCTGCAACGCATCCATCAACATGCTCGCCGCGCCCTGGGTCACGCTGGTCGAAAACGAACTGGCCGGGGTCGGTTTGTACTGCCCGGTCTGGTCCCGGAAGCCGTACACCACCGCCATCAACCGGCCCTTGGGTCGTGGCATGTTGATCAAGTCGTAATAGGTCGACGCCCGGGGTGTCAGGGTCGGTGATTCGGTGTCCTGCTCGGCACCCACGTTCTCGCGCAAACTGCACCCTTGCAATGCCGCCAACATCAGCCCCAGCGCTATTATTTTTTTCATGTCCGTCTCTCCCCATCAACCCTGATCCCCGTCAAGGGGCGAGGCCATTCACCTGGATTTCCGAAATTTCACCGGTCGCTCGGTCGGTCACTTCAATGGTCAGTGCACCGGAGTCGTCGACGACGTTGACGATAAAGGCGTCGGTGGACAGGCTCCCGGTGTTGCCCGTGGAGATGTTGTCCAGCAACTGCCCCAGCAGCCGCGACTGCAACTGGCTGGTGAAGCGTTCGAGGGCCGAAGTCCCGGCCACAGACGTGCGGTTTTTCAGGTCAGGATCGTCGTAGTCGTTTTGTGCCTGGGCGTTGTTCAGCAACCAGGTGCCATTCAACGGGTTGCCGCCGAACGAAGGGTTGATGGGCGTGTAAACCAGCTCCGTGGCCTGCACCAGGCTGCAACTGCCCAGCCCGATCAACCAGAGCCCGAGGTTCCGTGAGACCGTTGTCGTTTTCATAATTCGTCCCTCTCAAGGTCCGTAGTGTCCTGCAACAAGGCTTCCAGCTTGCGCTGGACAATCTGTCCGCGAACCCAGTCGGCGGCGTCATAGGCCTCGTCCTTGAGTTCCACGGTGTTCGGCGGCAGGAAGCGTCGATAAACCAGTCGCTGCTGATATTCCACGGTCACCAGGCTGCCCCAGCGTGCCGAAGGTCGTTCGCGTACCACCAGGTTGAAATCCATCGGGCTGGTGGCACGCAGGCGTTCACTGAACGAGTAGTAAAAGTCGTGGCCGATGTGCGAGATCGTGTCATCGACGATAAAGCCCAGCATCTCGTCCTCCTCGCCGGCGCTGGCGAACGTCGCCACGCATGCGAGGATCAGGGCCGGCAGCCAGTGGCGGTTCATGGCGACACCGCCTGAGGCGATCCGGCCTGGTTTTTCACCGGCCCCGAAGCACCATCGAGGAAGGCTTTCTCGGCCACGAACTGCCAGTCCTTGTAGCTCGCCATGCCGGTGAAGTCCGACCACTGGCTGGGAAAATCCGACTGCTTCAGCGGCAGGTCTGTGGAAGGACTGCTGAGGCCGGTGATGCGTCCGTCGAACCCACGCATCAGCGTCCATTCACCGCCGCCAATCGGGTCCGGGTAGAGCTGGCGAATGTGATGTTTAGGCGTTGGAAAACGCTCGTCCTGCAACAGGTCTTCAAGTTCTTTCGGGTACTGCGCCAGCCCCGGAGAACTGCGGTAATAACTGCGCAACGCCTGGGCGTATTGCGTGCCGACCCACAGCAACTGACGTTCGCGATCACGGCGCGAGGCGGTTGACCACAACTCGCCGGCACTGGCCAGCCCCATGCCCATCAACATGATCAGAAACAGCACGCCCAGGTACGTGAACCCGGCCTCGTCGGCGGGCTTACCACTCGGAATAAAGGCTGCCATCACGCGCCCTCCCTGTGGCTCCGCTTTTGATATCGGCGACCCCGCCCGGTACGCCGTCAGGCGGCGCGACCAGCACCCAGAGGTCCTTGCGTTCGGAAATCGGGTCCATCGGCGGGTTGCGCAAGTAGCGCTTCTCCACCAGTTGTTCCAGGGAATCGGGATAGCGCCCGGTGTCGCCGTAATAGTGATCCAGGGCTTCGCGCATGGCCGACAGGCTCTGGCGCAGCGTGGTTTCTTTCGAGGCCTCGAGGCTGTTGAAATAGCGTGGCAAGGCGATGGTCATCAGGGTCGCGATGATTGCCATGACCACCATCAGCTCCAGCAGGGTAAAACCCTTTTCCCGACGCATGATTCACCACTCCTTGTACGCGATGCCGTTGAGACCCTTGCCGCGTGCATGGGAGTAAACGTCAAAGACGTCTTCGCCCTCCCGCGGGTTCTGAGCCGTACTGTCGTAAGAGCGCAAGCCCCAACCACCTTCATCGTCACGCTTGACCGGCGTCAGCGGGTCATGGGGCACGCGCCGTAAAAAGTAGAACTTGGCACCCTTGGCGCTGCGCACATCACGCACACCTTCCACCAACACTTGCAGGTTCGGTGGATAGCCGCTGCTGTTCAGCGACTTCTCGATGTAACCGGCGTCGAAGGCGCGTTTGTAGGCGTCGATGGCGTCGCGGATCTGGTACAGCGCCGCACGCAATTCCCGCTCTTTGCCCCGGCGCACCACGGTCTCGGTCAGCGGCGCGGCCATGCCGGCCAGCAGGCCGATCAGGGCCAGCGTCACCACGACTTCGATCAAGGTAAAACCACGTTGCGAGGCGTTCATGATCAAGGCTTCTCGACGACAACAGTGGTGGAATTGACCGCAACCGGCCGATCGATGTGTTCATTCTGAATCGGCGCCTGCATCCGCCGGTCAGGCGCCTGGATGTGCATGCTGGTTTCGGTGCCAGTGGGGAATTCCATGTCCGACGGGCTCTGGTACGGCAGGTTGCGCACGATGCGCGGGGTGATGGAGAGCACCAGTTCCGATTTGCCGACGGTGTCCTTGTTACTGCCGAACAACCGGCCAAGACCGGGAATGTCGCCCAGGCCCGGAATCTTGTTGCCGGTGGCGCCATGGTCGTTACGCACCAGGCCAGCAAGGATCTGGGTTTCGCCGTCATGCAAGCGCAGCGTGGTCTGGGCATTGCGGGTGTCGACCTGAACCGGAATCGTGCCTTGGCGGGTCGGTTCCAGTGGCGTGGCGTTACTGACTTCGAGTGCGATCTTGATCGCCACTTCGTTGTTCAGATGGATGGTCGGCTGCACTTCGAGCTTCAGACCGACGTCCAGGTAGGTGACGCTTTCAGTGATCACCGGACCTTGGGTCGACGGCACGGAGGTGGCGCTGATGATGGGCACACGCTGACCGATGTGGATGCGCGCCTGTTCACGGTTGCTCACGCGAATCACCGGGCTGGCCAGGGTGTTGATGTCGTTGTCCTGGGCGTTGATCTTGGCCTGAGGCGATGGCGAGATGGTGATCCGGCTGGAGTTGATGCCTTTGAGTTGATCGAGCAGGGTCACGGCCGAGCCGTCGCTGTTGACCACGCCGAAGGTGTTCGGCCATTGCAGTCCCAGGTCGAGAATCCGCTGAGTCGCGACTTCCATCACCTCCACTTCCAGCACCACTTCAGGGTTGGACTGGTCCTGCGACTGCAAGAGTTTTTCGGCCATGCGTATGGCGTCTTCGGTGTCGCGCATGGTCAGGGTGTTGAGGCGTTCATCGACGAACACGTCACGGGTCTTGAGCATGGTCTTGATCATGTTCAGCGCGGTGTTGGCATCGATGCTGGTCAGGTAGAACGTGCGCATCACCAGCTCTTGATAATCCTTGAGCTTCTGCGGCGAGTCCGGGTAGATCAGCAAGGTGTTTTCATTCACCACTTTCTGATGCAGCTGGTTCTGTTGCAGCAGCAGTTCCACGGCGTCTTCGATGCGCACGTCACGCACGAAGATGGTGGCTTTCATGTCGGGGCGCAGATCCTTGTCGAAGATGAAGTTCAAACCGGCGACCTGGGACAGCACTTCGAAGATGGTTTTCAGGTTGGCGTCGCGAAATTCCAGGGTCACCGGCCGGTCGAGACGGGTGCGCAGTTGCGGATAAGGAATCACGTTGCGGCTTTGCACCAGACGAATATTGTCTTGCAACTCCAGGGCACCGCCATTCTTGGGGTCCAGTTCGAGGATCTGTTTCACCTGACGGTCGGCGCCGTAGATGTCGCCGCGACGCAGGTCACCCCGGGCCAGTTCGAGTTTGTCATCCAGACTGCGCATGTGCTCTAGCTGGCGCATTGAATCCTGGGCGCGGCGGTTGTTGGGTTCAATGGTCAACACCCGGCCATACTCCAGACGGGCCGAAGCGAAATCACGCTGGGCGCGATCCATGTCGGCCTGGGTCAACAATGCCGTCACGGCACGGGCACGGCCGCTGGTCAGGGCCAGGTGCAGCTCGGTATCCCGAGGGTTTTCCTTCAGCCCTTCCTCAATACGCGCCAGGCCGGCTTCGTACTGCCCCGACTCCATCAGGTCGGTTGCTTCCTGCTTGGCCACCTGCGCCGAACTGCACGCAGCCAGCCCTGCGCATATACAAAGATTCATCAACAAACGGGAACTGTTCATTGCGTGCTCCCCACAGACAAGGTCTGGGACAAATGCAGAGGCAGGTAGACAAAGCTGAGTTCCACATCGGAAATCCCCTCGATCCGCCAGGTGTCGTCGATCACATCCCCTTTGCGCACGACGTATATTTTCTCGCCGTTCTGCAAAAACACTTGCAGGTCGGAACGGTCATTGAGCTTGCCGACGAACTGGAAAGGCATCGGCGGTACGCTGGGGACTGGCACCACCGGGGTCTGGTTGACGGGTTGTTCGGTGACGCTGGCCAGCATCGGTGCAGCCTTCCAGCTGCGGGCGGCGAACAGATCGCCGGACGGGCTCAGGTCCTTGATCACCGCGGGTTTGCCACTGGCTGAAGCGGCCGGCAGCGTGCCGCGAATTTTGCTTTTGGCGGGCGTGGCAGCGGTCGCAACCGACGCCTCGCCCTCGTCCGAAGGCATGAAGTAATCAGGCCCCCAGGTCAGCGCCGCGGCTACGCCGAAGAACGCCACCCAGCCCACTACGCGTTTGGTATTCATCATGACCTCGACAGGTAAAGGGTCATGCGGATCCGCCCGGTCAGGTCGGTGTCGGCGATTTTTTTACGCTGAAACTCCACGTCCTCCACCACCACGGCCGGCAACTGGCCGAGCAACGCGTGCAGGAAGCGCCGCAGTTGCGGGTAGCTGCCCCGCACCGGCAGCAGAATCTGATAACGGGCCAAGTGGGTCTTGGGGTCGATGCCCAATGAATATTCACCGCGCGCCGGGGTGATGTGTTCCTGGGCCGCCAGCGCGTAGATCTTGTCGATGGCCACCGTGGCCTGGGGCTGCGACGGCAGTTTGCTGCGGAAGTCGTCGAGCTGACGTTGCGGCACCACCGGGGCGGCGACACTGCCGTCTTCAACCTTGGCCAGGTACTCGCCGGCTTCGCGGGTCTGCTGGCTGAGGGTTTGCAACGAATTCCAGTCCGGCATCAGGCCACCCAGGGCCCAGGCCAGCGCCAGCAGCAACATCGCCAAGCCTGCCAGGCCGGGCATACCCAGGCCTTGCAGGTATTCGTGGACGATCAATCTAGGGATTCGCATCGCCGATCTCCCAGCTAGCCGACAGGTTGAATTGCACCGGTTGTTCCGGCGATTTCACGACAATTTCGTGGCTGAGCAGCGACACATCGGAGAGCTCGTCGCTGGCTTCGAGACGGCGGTGGAAGTCGAGCATCGCTTCCAGGTCCCGTGCTTCGGCGCTGATGCGCACCTGACCCTTGCGGGCATCCGGGGTCAGGGTCAGCAAAGCGATGTTGTCGCGCGGCATCGCTTCGAGCATGGCGAACAGACGTTCCCAGGGCCGGCGCAGTTGCTGCGAGACCTTGCGCATTTCTGCCAGGTTCTGTGCTTGCTCGCGGGTTTCGGCCGGGCTCAAAGTGACTTTGCTGCCGGTGTCGCCGGTGAGTTCACGCTGGGCACTTTGCAGATGGCCTTGCTGTTGCGAGGTCTGTTCGGCGACGTGCTGCTGGGCGACAAAACAGGTCACCACCAGCACCACGCCGCCCGCCAGCAGGCTCCAGCCCAATGGGCCCGAGCGGCGGCGCGGCTGGAAGTCGAGCGTCAGGGCGCGCATATCAGGCCACCGCCCGGGACATCACGTACAAACAATCGTGTACGGCTGTCCGGTCTTCTTCGAGGGTGCGCAAGTGCACACCGGGCACGTCGGGCTGTACCTCGATCCGCGCTGGCGCGTGCAGGTAAACGTTCAGCGGCCGCTCGCTGATGGAGGCTTGCAACTGGCTTTCCCGGCCGATCAGCGCGGTCAGTGCGGCATCGCTGTCGCTGCTGCCCACCGAACGCACCGAGGTCCAGCGCCCTTCCCTGGCCAGCAGCAAAACACTGCGTACGGGCTCGGCGACCACGAACAGGAAGTCACCGGCGTCGAGGCTTTTATCGAAGTGATTGAACGCCGCCATCAGGTACGGCTGCACCGACCGCAGGCGCAGGCCGCGACCGCTGACCAGGTTGCGCAGACGCGTCAGCAAGTCTTGCGGCAGCGCGGTGGCGATCCGGTCGTAACCCGCAGGTTCAGCCGACAGCACCATGCTCCAGGGTTGGGCCGGTACACCGTAGAGGTCTTCGAAACACAGTTGGGCAAACCCGAGCAATTCGTCGGGGCTGCTGATCTGTTCGCTCCAGGGCACCAGGCAGAAGCGGCTGAAGTGACCGGAGACCACCACGCTCAGTTCCGCGCCGGCCGGGGCGTGTTCGCCCAGCAAAAGGTCGAGGGTTTCGAGGGCGACGGCCCAGGCATGGAAGCCTTCGTCGATAAAGCCGACGCTGCCCAGCCACAAGGTGTCGCCACCCTTGCGCTGACCCAGGCCGACACCACTGGCGCCGAGTACGGCGACATAACGATCACGAGACAAAAGTGACACGATTGATCTCCTCGAGCGTGGTCCGCCCCTCAGCTACCAGTTCCAGAGCGGACTCGCGCAACAAGCGCAAGCCACGTTTGCAAGCGTGTGCCTTGATTTTCGAAACGGGTTGGCGCTCGACGATCATCTGCCGCAGTTCGTCGTCCAGGTGCAGCAGCTCGGCAATCGCGGTCCGCCCGCGATATCCGGTGCCGCGGCAATGGCCGCAGCCTTTGCCATGGACGAAGTGGTAGTGATCGACCTTTTGCGGATCGAGCCCTGAGAGGCGTAGTTCTTCATCGGTCGGGGTGCTCGGCGCGCTGCAACTGGCGCACACCAGGCGGATCAGCCGCTGGGCGAGCACGGCGTTGAGGGCCGAGACGAGGCTGTAAGGGTCGATTTCCATCTGGGTGAACCGGCCAATCACGTCGAACACGTTGTTGGCGTGAATGGTGGTGAACACCAGGTGCCCGGTCAGGGCCGATTGCACGGCGATCTGTGCGGTGTCGGGGTCGCGGATCTCACCGACCATGATCTTGTCCGGGTCATGGCGCAGGATCGAGCGCAGGCCACGGGCAAAGGTCAGGCCTTTCTTTTCATTGACCGGGATTTGCAGCACGCCCGGCAGTTGGTACTCCACCGGGTCTTCAATGGTGATGATCTTGTCCACGCCGTGGTTGATCTCGGTGATCATGGCGTAGAGCGTGGTGGTCTTGCCGCTGCCGGTCGGGCCGGTCACCAGCACCATGCCGTAGGGTTCGGCGGCCAACCGGCGCAGCTGGCGCAGGGTGTTTTCTTCAAAGCCCAGGGCTTGCAATTGCACGCCGCTGACCTTGTCCGCCAGGTCCTGTTTGTCGAGCACCCGCAGCACCGCGTCTTCGCCAAAAATGCTCGGCATGATCGAGACCCGGAAGTCGATCTGCCGGCCGCTGATGCCGATCTTGAAGCGACCGTCCTGGGGCACGCGTTTTTCGCCGATGTCCAGTTCGGCCATGACTTTGACCCGGGAGATCACCTGCTCGGCGAACTCGCTGCCCTGGATTTTGCTGATGTTGTTCAGCACGCCGTCGATCCGGTACTTGATCACCAGACCGCTGCCGGTGGTGCCCAGGTGGATGTCGCTGGCGTGCATTTTCAGCGCGTCGTAGAGGGTCGAGTTGACCAGTTTGACCACCACGCTGGCGTCTTCACTGATGCTGGTCAGGGACAGGCTTTGCAGGGTGTCGATTTCGACATTGGCGTCGGCCTGGGCGTTGAGCGATTCCACCGCGTGGAAACTCTCTTCGTGACGCGCCAGGTAGGCTTTCAGGTCGTCGGCATGCACCAAGTACAGCGGCGCGCCGTGCAGGCAGTCGTCGATCCACGCCAGACGGGTTGTGTCGAACGGATCGGCAAACACGCCAATGACCGCATCGTCATGACGCAGCAGGATGAATTCGCGCTTGAGGCATTGGGCCAGGGTGACCCGGTCGAACACCGGGGTGGCTTGAAACAGGGTGTCGGTGTCGAGCACCGGATAATGCAGGGTAGCGCCGAGGCACTGGATGAAGGGCATGGGGGCCAGTTCGCACAACCCCCCGAGGGCCTCCAGAACCCGCTCGCCGGAACCGGTTGCCAGGGCCCGGGCCTGGGCCAGTTGTTCACTGGAAAAGCGAGACGGTACACATTCCAACTGCGCCGGTTCTACGGCAAGGGATAGACGGTCCATGGCATGCTCTCCAACGCCGGGGGCTTTGAGCCCTGTCGACGCGGCAGGCCATTGCGGCGTATGCCGGAACGTCTTGTCGCGCCACTACTCCCCGGTGAGCAATTGTTGGTCGTCTGGTGCCTTGGAGGTCGATGGAGTTCGTCGACGATCTGCCAGCACCCAACTGCCGTCGTACAACTGCAGCGGGAAGCTTTCGGTCCTGCTCTGGCGTCGTTCGACGAATCCTTCGGACTTGCTCATGCCTGCTTTGGGTTCGCGCTCCATCCCCAAAAGGTCACAGACTGCACGGGCCAATTCCGCCAATGGAAACGGTTTGAACAGGATATGGCTGACTCCCAGTTGCCGGGCCCGCTCACAGACTTCAGCGGTTGGGTGCCCGGTAATCAGCACAAAATGGCAGTTCCTGTTCTGGCGGACGGCATCGAGCACCTGAAAGCCTTCCATGTCTGGCAAGCGGTAATCGAACACCATCACATCGGGTGAAAAACTTTTGGCTTCGCCGATAGCTGTTTCACCGTTGTGAGCTATCCGGACTTCCAGCGCTTGCGCCTGCAGGTAACCCTGGAGGTTTTCCGCCAGCAGCTGTTCGTCTTCAACAACCAGTACTTTGTTTAACAAGGTGGACTCCTTGAAACCGCAGGTCCGATATTCGTGCCTGGGAGTACGCGCCTTAATTAGGCTAACGCACACTTCATGCCAGACTGAGCGCCGGTTTTCGACCGCTTCATCTCTATGATTTTCATGAAAAAATCTTTTCGTTCAGGAACCCCGTCCCCCAAAGGCGGGGAAGCGCTCGGAATTGCCCCTGAAGCTTTCCCCACATTTGGGGGGGAACCTTCAATCGTCGTCAATCCGCTCGATTCGATTGCTTGATCGCAACTGCCCCAGAACTTGTAGACGAGCCTGGGACTTTTGCTGTCGGGCAAGGTAAGCCCGAACCATTTCAAGTCCCTGAGCTTCTGAGACATCGGCCGCCTCCTGGTGGTTCTGTAGGTAGATCAAATGCCAGCCCAACGGTGTGCGCACTGGCGCGCTGACGGCCCCCGGCGCCAGCGCAAATGCCGCGGCTTCGAATTCCGGCATCATGCGCCCACGGGGGAAATAGCCCAGATCCCCGCCTTCGGTGGCGGAAGCATCTTCGGAGCCGGCCCGGGCAATGCTGGCAAAGTCCTCGCCCTGGCTGATTTTCACCCGCATCTCCTCTAAGCGTAGCCGGGCGGCTTCAACGGTGGCGGCATCGGCGCCCTGAGGCACTTTGACCAGGATGTGCCGCGCCTGGATTTGCTCGGGAGTGCTCATTTCGGCGCGGTGTTCCTCGTAGAACGCGCGGACCTGTTTTTCGTCCGGCTCAGCCACCTGGAGCAGGTCGGCGAACACCTTTTGCGCCGCGAGCTCACGGCGCGTGTACTCGATAAAGGTGGCTTCGTTGAAACCGGCGTCTTCCAGCCGGCGGGCGAACACCTCGGCCCCCCCATCGCTTGCCGCGTCTGCTCAACCTGGCTTTGTACGACCTCATCGCTGATCTTCACCCCGCGTTTGCGCGCTTCCTGCCACAGCAACTCCTTGTCGATCAGCGCATCCAGTGCTTTCTGGCGCAATTGCTTGTACGCCTTGGGGTTGCGAATGCTGCCCACTGCGCGGCCCTGGTCCTCCAGGTATTCGGCAAAATAGCGCTCGAGACGGAACTCGGAAATTTCCTCGCCATTGACCCGTGCGGCAGCCGGGCCGTTGCTGCAGAAGGCCACGGGGACCCACATCGTCAGCAGAATCAGCAGCGTCTTGAGTTTCATCATCAGCCCTCTTTTCAGGGTGTCACGGCAATCGGTTTGTACGGTGCGACCAGAAAGAAGCGCTGGTCGGGCAAATCTACGGTGACGATGTGGGCACCGCTCAAGCCCAGTCGGCGACCCGGACCGAAGCTGAGCAGCGGGGTCAGCCCGGTGTCGAAATCGTGCAACCCTTCCAGGGCACTGATGAGTTTTTCGCGGCTGGCGTCGCGCCCGGCCTGTTTCATGCCTTCGCTGAGCAGCAGCATCGAACTGTAGGCGCCGACTTGCAGCACCGCGTGCTCACCGCCGAGCCCCTGGTGCTCGCGCAGTTGCGTCAAGGCCAGGCGCCCGGCCAGCGTCCAGTCACTGGGCACGAACGGATAGGCCAGAAACACTCGCCGGGAAAACCCGCTGGGCAATTGAAACAGGTCACCTGCCACCTGATTCGACGCGGCGAACAGGTAAGGCACCTGCCCCGCCGTTTGCAGGCGCTCGGCGAAGCGACTGAAACCGACGCCGCTGCCCAGGTAAAACACCGATCGCGAGCCCAGCGGCAACTCGTCCTGCGCCGAGTTGTAGGCCTGCAGCCGCACTTGCTGCCAGGCGTGATCTTGCAGGTACTGGCCGAGGTGCTGCGCCGCCTCCTGTTGGCTCGGCTCGTCCGGGTAGACAATCAGCGTCGGGCCCTGGAGCAAGCGCAAATTGGCGGCACCGTAGTCGGCCAAGGCGATCAGTTGCTCGCGCAGCCCTGACAGCGGTTCGAAAATCTGCCGACTGGCCGGGGCCATGCCCTGCAACGAGAGCGGCCCGATCAGTGGAATGCCGGCGCGTTCCAGCCGCGTGACCAGTTCGGTGTCGAGCGCAGGTGCCAGTGGTGCGATCAGGGCGAACACCTGTTCCTGCTCAATCAAGCGATCCAGCGCCTGTTTGGCACTGGCGCGGTCCGGGCCCGGATCGAGGATGGTCAGGCGCAATTGCCGGCCATGGATCCCGCCCGCCTCGTTAATCCGCGCCACGCTGCCCTTGAGCACCGCCGCCACCGTGGCGCCCTCCGTGCTCAGCGGCCCCTGCCTCGGCAACAAGGTGCCCAAGTGCAGGCTGTCGGCGGTCAACCCGGGGTCGCGATCATCGGCCACGCGCTTGAGGTAGGCCGTGAGGTTGCGCTGATCATTCATCGACAGCACGAACCGGGGCATCGCCGGGTCGAGCCGATTATTCGCCGAATCGCGCCCTTCCTGGATCGCCCGGGCCAGTGCGCCCTCGGTGTAGGCCGGGTAATTGCGACCGTTGATCTGCTGTTGCCCGTAACCGCTGGAGAGCCGCGACCAGCTGATGTCCGGCGGCCGTACCCCGCCTTCGGGTCGCCCCTGGGCATCGGCGCCATGGCAATTGGCGCAGGGCAGGCTGGTGGCGGGCAGCAACATGCCCGCCGCGCCCACCCGAGCCATGATCGGCTCACCGCTTGCCGACACGCCCTCGCGATACAGCCGTTTACCGGCGCTTTCGCTGGGGCTCAGCGGCAACGCATTGGCGGCGAGATTGATGCCGCCAATCAGTAGCAGGCCGAGGACGAGGGCAATGTTCATGGCGCGTGCTCAACGACTGGCCACGGGCATTGTCAGCAACTGCAAGCGCTGGGCAATGGCGGCGGCCGGTGCATCGGGACGGATCTTGCTCCAGCGCTTGTTGGCCACGTCACCGACAATCAGCTGCGTCGAGTGCTGCTCGGGAGTCGGCACAATCTGGCCGATGCGCCCCAGTACAAGGTCCATTTGTGCCTTGTCGCCGGTGAGAAAAAGCCAGTGGGGGCCATCGACGCCCTGCTTCAAGGTGTAAGCCTTGAGTACCGCCGGCGTATCGCGCAGCGGATCACTGGTAAGGGAGATAAAGGTGATGCCATCGGCCTTGTCGCCCAGCACTTCGCGGACTTCCTTGAGCTTTTGGGTGATCAGCGGGCAGGCATCGTTGCAACTGGTGAAAATCACGTTAAGCAACACCACGCGGTTTTGTAGCGCGTCACTGTAGAAACGCAGCGTGTTGCCGTTCTGGTCCTGCAACGGCGTGTCGGTGAACCAGGTTTTCGCATCCCGGGTGCCGCCGGCCGGTTGCGCAGCGGCCACCGCCGGCGCCGGCTCCTGGTGTCCTTCGTGGGAAAACGCCATAAAGCTGATGACGCAAAAACACATCGTAAGGAAGATCAAGGCGAGGGCTTTCATGGTTGGTGCTCCATGGCAATGGCCGTGTGTTTGGCGTGGGCGTTGCGCTGGCCGCTGAGTTTCTCGACCTGGCGGGTCAGCACGGTCGGGTCGGTAAAACCGTAATAGCGTGTCCAGTGGCGGCTGTTGCCGTCCCCCACCAGAATCAGCGGTTGATGGCTTTTGAAGTCACCGCTGAAGGAGCCGAGGCCCTTGAGGGTTTCGTTGATCGACTGCGAGCTGCCGGTCAGCCAGCTCCAGCCCGGCCCCTTCTGGAAGCTGCGGGCGTAGTCGTTGAGACGCTTGGCGTCATCGCGCTGCGGGTCGATGCTGATGGACACCAGTTGCACCTCCTCGCCGACCCGGGCGCCGAGTTGCTTCTGCACCTTGCCCATGATCGAGGACACCACCGGGCACACCGTGGTGCAGCTGGTGTAGATAAAACTCATGACCACGATTTTGTCGGTCACCAGGTCCTTTTCCAGACGCACCGGTTTGCCGTTCTGGTCCACCAGCGCAACGTCGGCGAATTTGACCTGGGCGCTTTCCGAACTGGCACTTTTAGCCGGCATGTCATGCCCGGCGTGTTCATCCGCCGAGTGCGCCAGGGCCTGGCCGATGCCGACGGCCAACAGGCAGAACGTCAGCAGTCCACGGTGTGCGAATCGGTTCATGTCGGTTTCCTCTTCAGTGGGCATCGCCGGGAATCACCCGAACGCTGGCAAAGGTCTTGTCATCGAAACTCGCGCCAAGGGACGCCGCACGCACGTGCAGGTACCAGGCGCCGTTCTGGTCGAGGGTCACCGGGGCTTCATAGATGCCATTGCCCACGTCAAGGGCCGCGACTTGCTGGGCCCGGGAAGTCGGAGCACGGAAGTAGCGCACCTGAACGTCCTTGATCCCGCTGCCCTGTGCCTTCTGCTGGCCCTGAACAATGCGAAACCGCACGGTGTAAGGGCTGCCGAGGGCGGCCGTGGACTTATCGAGCATGAACTCGACTTTTGGCACGCCGGGGAGCGTGGCGAGGTTCGGGTCCGGCTCAACCAGCGCCGTGAAGCAATGGATGATGTTCGGCTGGTTGAGCAGGAACGCCACGTCGAAACGCCCGGCGGCTGGCAGCTTGATCCGCGAACTGTAAAGCCCTGGCTCGACCTCGCGCAGGCTGCGGTCGATGACCATGGCGGCCCGCGCCACCTGCCCGCGATTGGGGTAGCCGGACATCGGCGCGTTCATGCCTTCGGCGTAGAAATAGGTGGTGTTGTCCACCGGGTTGACCACGAACACCGCGTTGTCGTCCCGCGACACCGCGAGGCTCGAGGCCAGGGGCAAATCACCGGCCAGTCGTGGCGCCTGGGGCCCGGCTTCGAAACCCTGACTGATCGGCGTGCGACCGGCCCCCAACGACGAGAGGTTGATCATCGTGACCTTGGCCGAGGCCAATCCACGGATGTAGGCGTAGGCCTTGGTGAACACCACTTGATAGGGTTCGGCGGATACGTCCAGCTCGTGGATCATCGAATCGGTGGCCGCGTCGATCACCGCCACCTGGTTTTCCAGGGTGTTGAGGACGATGCCGAAACGCCCGTCCGTACTGAACCCCATCGGGCCCAGGCCCTGTTTCATTTTGATCACCCGCCGAACCGCGAGGCTGGCGGTATCGACCACGGTCACGCTGCCGTCCTTGCCGTCGGCGACATACACCGCCTGGGACAGCGGCGAGTACGCCACCGACAGCGGGTGCGAGCCGGTCTTGAGTTGCTTGCTGATGGTCAGGCTGGCGATGTCGATGATGCTCAGGGTGCCGTCGTCGCGGTTGCTGACGAAGGCAAAACGGCTGTCTTTGCTGAAGGCGATTTCATGGTGCCCGGCCCCGGTGGCCAAGTGTTTGAGTGGCTTGAGGCTGCGGGTGTCGATCACCGTGACCCCCGACTGCTCGGCAGTCTTGGCATTGTTGCCGACCCACAGCAGGCGCTCGTCCGGCTGCAAGGCTACGCGCACCGGGTTGCTGCCAGCGGCGACCGAGTCGACCAGCTTGAACTGCTCGCTGTCGATCACCGCCACTGCATCGGCGGTCGGCATGGAGACGAACACCCGTTTGTTGTCCTTGGGCGTGGTCCAGTCCATCGGCGGTTGCTTGATCTCAATCCGCGTCATGGTGCTGGTGATGCCGCCCACCGACACCGACGGGTCGACCACCGAGACACTGGCGTCGCGGTTCATCACCAGCAGGAAGTAGCTGTTCAGGTCGAGCAGCGGCCGCGCGCCAATGCTGGATTTGAGGAAGACCCCGACCCGGGATTTGCAGCTTTGCTCGCGGCCCTGAGCCTTGTCGGCGGCGATGGTTTCCGGGTCCAGCCAGGCGCCGGGATTGACGCCCGACAACGGCTGGCCCGAGGCACTGTCGCTGACGCGGAACTGCACGTCGGCAAACTCGCCTTCACGCAACACACCGTCCTGGGCCAATGACTTGACCTCAAGCGCCACCGAAATCCCGTCTCGGGAGAGGTTCTGACCGCTCCAGGTGTTCGGCAGTGCGACTTCGCTCAGCAGGTTGGGCGGCGCGGTGCGCCAGACGCCGAAGCTGATGAGTGCCACTGCGACGATCAGCCCACAACCGGCGATTTTTGTAGTCCTGTTCATTACCCTCTCCCCTTACAGATCTGTGCCTGCCTTGTCCCTTGTAGGTACGAGCGGTGTCAGCCCCCCAATCCCTGGCTTTACGGTGCCGGTGCCGGTTCTGGCTCGCTGGTCACCCGCAGCAATCCCCAAAGCCCGGCGGTGTTGCCGTAGGCGCCGTAATCACGGAACAGGTAGTCGCCCGGTATTGCGTTGCTGCCCCCGGCGCTCGGGTGCATGAAGCTGAAGTGCGCCGCCGGCAGGATGCTTTCACGAGCGCCGATGTACATCGACATCGGGTTGTAGCCGAACCGCACCGACCCCACCCCAGGTGTCATCATCGGATAGCCACCGGTATCGCTCTTCTCCGACTGGAACGGGTTGACCGACCAGACGTGACCGTCCAGTTGGAAGGTCGTGCCGCGACTGCCACCGGTCGGCATCAGGATATGGGTGCGGAACGGTTGCCCCGGTTTCACATACAGCACCGGTGTCTGAGGATCGCCCCCGATGAGCGCATTGCTGTACGCCATATGCGCGTTAGGCACGTCACCGTAACCGGCGCCATTGGCGTGCCCGAACGGCGCATCCGGCGCCAACCCGAAGCGGAACCAGATCGGCTCGGCCTTGTAGTTGATGGCCATGCTCGAGTTGTCCTGTGGATCGGTCGGCACACCAAAGCCTTCGGCGGCAATACCTTCCACCGGCCGACCGTTGGCCCAGCGGATGTTCAACGCTTTCTGCCAGACCATCGCAAAGTCGCGGTAAGTGGTCTGCCCTGGTGCCGTGACCGTTGCGTTGGTTTTACGCGCATCCTCAACCCAGGTTGCGCCGATCGGCAGGATGGTCATCGCCCCACCCAAGCCTTTCTGCGGTTGTTTGATGAGGTCCGCCGGCGTGATATTCAGTCCGCCGAACTCCACCGCCGTGGCGTTGATGTTGTCGACACTGCGGCCCAGTTGCGAGATCGGCTTGCCTTCACGCTCCAGGTGCCCGGCGTAGTACTGATAAGTACGGGTCGGGTACGCGCCGCTGTTGCCGATGCGCGGTGGCACGGTCTGGATCGGGTTGGCGCCGACATTGGTGCCATCGGATTTGGTGATGTCATACGCCAGCAGTTGTGCATGCAGGCCAACATGGCTCGAAGGCCGCAGCAGGTTGTTGGTGAAGATGGTCGAGCCCTGGCCATTGTTGCGATCTCGCTTGACCAGCCCTTGCATCACGGCAGTCTGGGTCAGGTCGGGCATGACCACAGGCAAGCGGTTTTCCAGGGTGACGTTGATGCAGTCACCCGCCGCCGCGCGCAATACCAGCGGCTCCACCGGTACACCTGGTTTCATTTTTCCAGTGAGCGGATCGAGGTCGGATTTGCGCACGTACAGGATCGCAGTCGGATCATGCAACGGGCCGCTTTGACCGCCGATGGTGATGGTTTCGCCATCTTCAGGATCGACCACGGTGACCTGAGGGATGTTCACCGGCCGCGAGTTGAACACCAGGGTGCCACCCGCCGGGTTCAACGGCCCACCCACGTGTTGCCCGATACCGGCCGGATCGCCGATGGTCAGGTTCAACGGATTGCGCAGGATGTCGTTGGCCAGCGCCGCAACCACTTCATAGTTGCGTTGCACGGTCGGCCGGGTGCCGATGCCGTTCGGGTTGGCGCCGTACCGTGGGCAGATGCCATCGAACGCCACGGTGTTGCGCATACCGGTCGGTTTCGGGTTGTTTGGCAGTGCGAACAGATCGCTGCGCTGGGTCGTGTAGTTGCGCATCACGCCCCAGATACCGTTCCAGTAACCTTCAATCGAAGCGTCCATCGAGTACAGATAATCCCCCGTGGCCGCCGCCGAACTGGAGAGCATCGAGACCGGCGCGTTGAAGCCCAACTGTTCGGAGATACCGACCATCTGCGACGAGCGCCAGCCGGAGTTGGAGCTGTTGCCGAAGCCGGAACCGCTTTGCAGCCATTTCACGCCGTGCAGGGTCACGTTGTGCTCTTCTTCGTGACCGCCGGCATGCACCCGCAGCCGCACGTTGTCACCGGTGTAAGTGCGCAACATTGGCGTGAACGGGTCACCCGGTTCCGCGCCGCCACGGTTGACGTGTGGCGGGAACAGTGTGGTGCCGCCGGTTGGACCGGTGGCGGCGGTGACCAGGTTCGGTGCCAGGTTCATCGCCGGGATGGCGCGGTCGGTACGGCTTTGCATGGCGTACGCCAGGTCGCCACCGAGGCCGTCGGCCTGCATGCCGCGCTTGCCGTCCGGGCCGACCTTGTTCGGGTCGTAGACCCGCAGGGCCAGCGGTTCGTTGCGGTAGTTGACCACGAACATGCCGGGGTCATCGACCGAGATCGCCTGTGGGCATGGCCGAGTCGGACAACCCGGCACCATACCGCCCTGCACTTCGATGATGCCGTCGAGCAAGGTGCTGGCGTTGTTGCGCACTGGCGGGTTGATCGCGTAGCGGAAGCTGTCCGCGGTGGCCGGGAAGGTTTGTGGATCAGGCACGCCGTTAGGACCGGCGCCCACATACACTCCGGCTTCATAGGCGTGCTGGAAGTCGCTGTACTCGAGGAAGAACTCACGGAAGCTGTCGTTCTTGCCGTCGCCGTCGATGTCCCCGGTGGACACCACCGCTTGCCACGAAGTCGGCCCGCCGTCCTGGCGCGCGCCGCTGTACAAAGGCTCGCCGGTTTCGGCATGGAACCAGGTGGAACCGGCCGGTTCAGCGAGTACGGTGGCGTACAGGCCAATCTGTTGGTGAGTCGATGGGCCCAGGTGGTCGTGGGTAAAAATGGTCCCTAGTCCACGGTCGACACCTTTGGCGTTTACCACCGGATCGACGAACCAGCGCTGCATCGCCGTGCGCGCGCCCACCCAATCCGCCCGGCCATACTGACCGAAGTACGGGTGATTCCTGGCTTTTGGACAGGCCGGTGTGCCATCACGTGGATCGGTGCCTTCGCACTGGTTGAACTCGCGAATGGCGCGGATGCGTTCTTGCACGGCCCCCGGGGAAAGCACGCCGTCTTCGTAGTTCCAGCCGTTGGCCGAACCGTCGGCCGCCGTCAGGTCCCATTTGGGGAGGTGAATGTGCTGACCGATCACGTCGGTCGGCGTGCGCACCTGATAGTCATCCATCTCATAGACGGCCGGCACCAGGTTGGTTTGCTGGTATTGCACGCAATCGAAGGTGTTCATGCGCATCACCAGCGGCTCTGGCGGACGCTGCTTGGTGATGACCGGCCAGGCGTCTTCCCACAGGGCCAGAATGCGCGCTTGCGGGAAGTGGTAGCCGACCTTGTTGTACACCGCGTCGAACTGGATGTTCGCCGCTTTGTAGACCCGTGGACGGTCGGCGGTGAAGGTCGAGGAGCCGGTATAGGACATGCCGTCGATGCGTTCACCGCTGGCAAACTCGCCGGTGCCGGCGCTGCTGGTCAGGCGTTTTTGCCGGTCGTCCATGCACGGTTCGTAATAAGGCGCGCCGGCAATCGGCAAGGCACCGTTGGTGCGGAAGGCCTTCGCCACGATTTGATTGCCGGGCAGCAAGGCAAAGCTTGGGTGGTCCTTTTTGGCGTGGAAGGCCATGGCCGCCTGTTCGACTTCGGTGCCCTCTTCCGGCATGTAGATCGGTTTGGCGCGAGTCACTTCCTTGGAGAAATCCAGCGACGTGGTAATGGTGTGCGCCACGCCACCGGCGGAGAAACCGTCCAGGGAATGACGCCCCAGGCCGCCATCCCAGCCACCGGACTGCGCCGGGTCGAGGTTGGCCCACAAGGCGTTGCCGCTGGTTTTCAAGGACTGGGCCTTGGCCGCGTCGAGCATGTCCAGCGGTGGCGTCGGCGGACGTTGGCCGACCGAAGTTTCCATGCCGCCGATCCAGAACGGATAGCCAGGGTTTTTCAGGCTGCCGTCGGCATTGCGGTTGGCTTCGCTGCGATCCACCAGGGCCAGGGAACCGATGGCCTGAGCGCCGCCGCTGCTGCCGCTACCGCCGCCGTCGTCATCTTCTTCGTCATCGTCGTCACCACCACCGGCGACCAGGGTCTCGCCGATTTTCGGCACCACCGCGACCTTGCCGGGCATCGGCGCCATGGCTTTGCCCGGCAGCGGCACGACCGCTGGAATCGGCGTACCGGCAATGATTTCGCCATCGGGCAAGGCCCGGGCACCTGCCGCCGGTTTGCCGCTACGCAAGGCGTAGGGTTCGCTGTGGAACCCGTCGGCACCTTGCTGGGAAACTTCGAGTCGGGTGCCTTCTTCAAACACGTCATGCACCCGCCACATGCTCCACATACCTTGTGCGAAGTGCGGATAGAAGTGGCAGTGGTAAATCGCATCGCCCGCTACGCGGTTACGGTTGCCCGAACCACCGTTGGCGATTTCATAGGTGTAGCCGGCACCCGGGCCGATGCCCTGGGCATCCACATAGTCGGAGTTGTCATCGTTGGGGTTGAACAGCCATTGATGACCGTGCAGGTGGAAGATGTGCTGCTCGTGGCCGTTGTGGGTGTTGCGGAATTTGACGAAGTCGCCAATGTAGCTGTGGTTGACGTTGGACGGCTCGGACGGATACAGCGCCATGGTCGCCTTGACCCCAATCTGATCGGCGCTCGGTACCTGCCCTGGAAGAATGCCTTCCAGGCCAGCGTTGGCCGGCACGTCCACCAGCATCGCCACGTCGCCGACAGTGTGCGAACTGAGGAAAAATTCTTCATAGGCGCAGGACAGGCAATCGTGCATCGGCCCGACACCCAGCCGGTTGGCCACCACCTCGGCGCCCATGCCGCCGGAGCCATAGTTGATCATGAACGAGTCGCGGGTCGGCTCCAGCACATGGGCCATGACCGGGTCGGCCCAATAAGCGGGGAACGCCTGGGTCGCGGCGGTTTCATCCTGGAACTGCGAGGCGAAATCGCGGAACGGTTCCAGCCGGTTCGGAATCGCCGGGTTGCGTTTGCCGACGGCTTCCAGCGGATAGGTCGACGGCGGGAAGCTGCCGTCGGCGTTGCTGCCCATCACAATCGCGTCGCTTTCGCTGGAGATGATTTCATTGCCGTCGACCATGTTGATGATCGGTGTGCCGGCCTTGCCTTCACGGATCCACGGTTCGCGTTGCGGGTAGCGCGCCTGGTAGTCGACGATCGGTTGACCGGCCGGGGTGCGGCCGCTGCTGGCCAGGCGCATCTCTTCTTCGGTCACGGTGTTGCGGTAGCTGCGGCCGCCCTTGGGCACCACCACGACCTGGCCGAACAGGCCGTTGGCAACGTTGCCCGCATCGCCTTCACCACCGAACGTCGCGCCACGGCTGCTGGCGGCGAATGCACCTTCGCGCTCGGCGAACAAGGTGTAGGAACGGGTGCCGCCGGGGGCGACCAGCGAGTTGCCGTTGCGCCCGGTGTACGAGGCGATGTCATCGATGCTGTTGACCGCTTGCATGCCGTTGACCTGGAAGCCGACGTGGCGGTCGGTGACCTGCTCATCGACTTTGAACTGCTCGACGTCACCTATTTCGACCTCCCCCTCAACCCCTTCCTCGCCGTTTTCGTGGCTGCCGGGATTGGCCTGATACGCCAGCAGGTTCTGCAGGTTGATGGTCAGGCAGTCACCGGCGGCCACCCGCAACACCAGGGGACGCGGACGCTTGTCGGGCCGCAGCGAGACTTTGCCCGGCACTGCCGCGCCGCCCTGAGCCAGGGACACATTGTGGTCGTCGACCACGTCACGGCGCAGGGCGAACATCATGCCGTTGGCGTTCTGCGCCCCGAGGCGGTTGAACATCAGCGGCTGATCCAGCGCCACGACGTTCGCCACCAGATTGCGCTCGCAGCGCAGGGCCGCCTCAGCCAGCTCGATGCCGAACATCGACACCACCAACAGCGCGAATTTAAACAAGGACGAAGTGTTGGGTATGCCGGTCATGATCACGGGCCTCGCTGTGGGTGCTCACAGGGAATAATTCTCGACAAATCCGCTTGAGCAATCCGCATGCCATAAATAATTCAGTTAGTTTTCAGCCACTTGAAGCGACGATCTGAGAACTCGGGGGATATTCCCCACTTATTCCCCACTTTTCGGCCCAGTCCTTGTTGCCCCACTATTGGGGGACGTTCCCCACACTCGCCGATCACAACGGTGCGTCCATGGCCAAGCCTTGCAAGCGCCGGTACTGACGCAAGACGCTGGGCACATAACGCTGGGTTTCAGCAAACGGCGGGACCACTCCGCCACGGCTCAGCACCGCTTGCGGCCCGGCGTTGTAGGCCGCCACGGCGAGGGTGATGTCGTTGTCGAACAGGGTCAGCAGGCGCTTGAGGTATTTGGCGCCGCCCTGGATGTTGGCCTTGGGGTCATAGACGTTTTTCACCCCCATCTCCCGGGCGGTATCGGGCATCAATTGCATCAGCCCGCCGGCGCCTTTGGGGGACGTCGCATCCGAGTTGTAGCGGGACTCTTCGCGGATGACCGCGTGCAACAACGCGGCCGGCAATTCATTGGCCGTGGCGGCCGCCGACACCAGCTCTGCATAGGGTTGCCTGGCAATCATCTGGGGCTGCTGATCAAGACCGACCAGCGAGGATTGGGGCTCGTGAATCACCCGTTCATAGGTGCGGCCGGGACGGTGAACATTGGACAGTACGTAACTGCCCTTGGCGTCCACGGAAACGAACACATCGGCCTGTACGACGCTCGTCAGCAGCAAACAGCCGAGCAGTCCTGTGGTGAGTGTTTTCATTTTTTTGTCTCCCCTGCCCGGCCCCGAAAAATGGGGGTAATGCCCCAATGGCCGGTAGTAAACAAGCCATACGCAAGCACTGTGCCGAAAGCGCAAAGGCCCGGAATACAGGGGTTGTGGAAGAATGACCGGGGTGAGCATGGCAATTGCATACGCCTCCATGGCGACCCTTCTGCCGACTGTGTGAGGTCATCATGAATCAGCGTTTGCGTTCCGCCCCGCGTCCTCAAGGCGGGTTCACCCTGCTCGAACTGTTGGTGGTGCTGGTGGTGCTGGGGCTGTTGGCCGGCATCGTCGCGCCGAAGTATTTCGCCCAACTGGGCCGCTCCGAAGTGAAGGTGGCCAAGGCGCAAATCGAAGGCTTGGGCAAAGCGCTCGACCTGTACCGTCTGGAGGTCGGTCATTACCCATCGACCGAACAAGGTTTGCAGGCGCTGGTCACTGCGCCAAGCGATGAAACCAAATGGACCGGTCCTTACTTGCAGAAAAAACTGCCGCAGGACCCGTGGGGTCGTAACTACAACTACCGCTACCCCGGCGAAAACGGCGAGTACGATCTGCTGTCCATGGGCAAGGACGGCCAACCCGGCGGCGAAGGCGAAAACGCCGAAGTCACCAGCTGGCAATGACGGGGGGGCCGACCATGCGCTTTCATCTCAAGGCAGTGGGCAAGGCTGGCGTGGTCTCGATGACCGTCGAGGCTCCCGGCCACAGCGAGGCCCGGCGCATCGTCGAAGACCAGGGCTTGCGGGTGGTCAGCCTGCACGTCGAGCGGCACTGGCGCGCGTTGCGCCTTCGACAGCGCGAGACATTCAATCTGGTGTTGTTCAGCCAGGAACTGACCACCTTGCTCAACGCCGGCCTGCCGTTAATCGATGCGCTGGAAAGCCTCGCAGAAAAAGAGAACGCGCCACAGGCCCGTAAAACGTTGAGCGAACTGGTGCGCCTGCTGTATGAAGGCAAATCGTTCTCCCAGGCATTGGCCCAGCTGTCGGCGGTGTTTCCTCCGCTCTACGTGGCGCTGGTGCAGTCCAGTGAGAAGACCGGCGCCGTGGGTGATGCCCTGGGCCGCTATGTCAGCTATCGCCAGCGCATGGACGAGGTTCGGCAAAAAATCGTCAGCGCTTCGATCTACCCCCTGCTGTTGCTGGTGGTGGGCGGTGGCGTGGTGTTGTTCTTGATGGGTTACGTGGTGCCGCGCTTCAGCCTGGTGTTCGAAGGGCTGGGGTCGAATCTGCCGTGGCTGTCGCAAGTGCTGATGAGCTGCGGGATGTTCCTGCACGCCCACCAGGGTGAGTTCTTCGGCGCATTGGCGGCAATCATCGTCGCCCTCGGCTTTCTTCAGCGACAACCGGCCTTTCGTCGGGGCGTCGACCGTGTGATCGAAAAACTCCCGGCGGTCCATCAACGCATTTTCATGTACGAACTGGCGCGCTTCTATCGCTCCCTGGGCATCCTGTTGCAGGGCGGCATTCCCCTCGTCACCGCCATGGGCATGGTTCGCGGCCTGCTCACCCCCGCCTCCCGCGTGCGCCTGGACCAGGCCTGCGAACGGGTACGCGAGGGGCAATCACTGTCGGCCGCGCTGGAGCTCAATCACCTGGTGACCCCGGTCTCCCTGCGTTTGCTTCGAGCGGGCGAACAATCCGGCAACCTCGGCCAGATGATGGAGCGCAGCGCTGACTTCTACGACGAAGAAATCAGCCGCTGGATCGAATGGTTCGTGCGGCTGTTCGAACCCTTGCTCATGACCTTCATCGGCCTGCTGATCGGGGTCATCGTGATCCTGATGTACATCCCGATCTTCGAACTGGCTTCGAGTATTCACTGACCCGCTGGAACAGGATCAATGTGTACCGTTCATCGTTCATACGCGTTGCCACTGAATTAATCGGCGCGTTGCGGTGTTCTCCCATTGAATCGAGCAGCAAGTTGCATTGTTCATCAACGTTCCAACCTGAATAAGAAGACGGAGAACGACATGCACATCAACAAGCTTTTACTGGCAGTAGCTATTGGCGCAGTTCTGTCGGCGTCTACCGTATTGATCCCGGACAGCTTGTCCGGGGTATCGAGTGCCCAAGCCAAGGATGGTGGTAGTGGTGGCGGCGGTGGATCGGGCGGCGGGGGCGGTGGTGGTGGTCACGGCGGCGGTGGGTCTGGCGGTGGTGGCGGAGGTCACGGCGGCGGTTCTGGTGGCGGTGGCGGCGGTCACGGCGGCGGTGGTTCCGGTGGCGGAAGCGGGGGCGGCGGCAATGGCGGTGGTCACGGTGGCAGCGGCGGCGGTGGCAATGGCGGCGGCCACAGTGGAAACGGCAGCGGCGGCAACAGCGGCAGCGGTCACAGCAGCGGCGACCATGGTTCGGGACACTCAGGCAGCTCAGCCTCATCCGGGCGCAGCGGCACTCACTCTGAGCCCGGCGACGACCACGGTGTGCACCGCGCGGGAGAAATCGGCGACGACCACGGTGTGCACCGCGCGGGAGAAATCGGCGACGACCGCGGTGTGCATCGCGCGGGCGAAATCGGCGACGACCGCGGTGTGCATCGCGCGGGCGAAATCGGTGACGACCGCGGCGTGCATCGCGCGGGCGAAATCGGCGACGACCGCGGTGTGCATGTCGGTGGCGAGCCAGGCGACGACAAAAGGTCCTGACAGGGGCTGATCTTCAAAACCCCACAATCCCTTGTAGGAGCGAGGCTTGCCCGCGAAGGCGTTGTATCAGTCAGCGCTTGTTTTGAATGTCACGACGCCTTCGCGGGCAAGCCTCGCTCCTACAAGGAGATGTGTGATCCGGCGTTCTACAACCCACACTCAACCCGATCCAGCCGCTCGCGCAAAAACTCGATCAACGCCTGCACCGGCCGCGAACTCTGGCGGTGCTGCGGATACACCGCCGACAACGTCAGCGGCGGCGGACGAAACTCATCCAGCACCGGCACCAGCCGACCCTCTTTCAGCGCCGAACCGACAATGAACGTCGGCAAATACGTAATCCCCATCCCGGCCACCGCCGCATCCTTGAGCAACTCCCCGTTATTGACCCGCATCCGGCCCGTCACGTTGACACTCAGCGGCTTGCCCTGCCCTTCGAAACGCCATTGCACCTGACGCCCGTGGCCGTAAGGCAGGCAGTCATGATTGTGCAAATCTTCGGGTTTGAGCGGCGTCCCGCGCTCAGCCAGATAGGCCGGGCTGGCGCAGTACACGCGCTGGATGGAGGCGATGCGGCGGGCGATCAGGGTCGAGTCCTCCAGGATGCCGATGCGCAACGCCAGGTCGTAACCCTCGCTGAGCAAGTCCACCGGCCGATCGCTCAAGTCCACTTCCACCGTGACATCGCGATAGCGCTGCAAAAACAACGGCAGCAAGCAACCCAGATGCGCCAGCGCAAACGACAACGGCGCACTCACGCGGATGGTGCCGCGAGGCTCGGTGGTCTGGCCGGCGATGCCCTGCTCCACTTGCTCGACTTCACCGAGCAAACGTAACGCGGACTCGTAATAACTCTGGCCCAGCGGCGTGACGTCCAGCCGCCGCGTGGAGCGATTGAGCAGGCGCACGCCCAGACGCTCTTCGAGCTGCATCAAGCGCCGGCTGACAAACTGCTTGGACAGGCCCAATTGATCGGCTGCCGAGGTGAAGCTGCCGGAGTCCATGACCTGGCAAAAAATACGCATATCTTCGAACGGGTTCATTGTCACGCCTTGGTTGACAGTCAAACACTTTATAGCTGCTTTTTCCCTTTTGGGCGACCTATTAATCTGTGTCCACGGTGTTGCTGAGGCCTGACCTACAGCGCCAGCAGCGACCGACCTCAGGTAATCAAACGCTCATTAATTAAAAAGGATTTGCCCCATGAACATCGTCAAACAAACCCTGACCGCTTCCCTTCTCGCCCTTTCCATCGGCAATGCATTCGCCGCCGGTAGCCCGGGTGTCGAACACAATACCCAGGCCTTCCTCGAAGCCCTCGCCGCCGGCGGTGGCAAGCCGCTTGAGCAGTTGAGCCCCAAAGATGCCCGTGCGGTGCTGACCGGTGCGCAAAACTCGGTGAAGGTTGATCTGTCGGGTGTGGACGTCAGCGATCGTGCGATCAAGGTCGACGGGCAAACCATCAACCTGAAAATCGTCCGGCCGGCCAAGGTCAAAGGTGAATTGCCGGTGTTCATGTTCTTCCACGGTGGCGGCTGGGTGTTGGGCGATTACCCGACTCACCAGCGTCTGATCCACGATCTGGTGGTCGGCTCCGGCGCTGTCGCGGTGTATGTCGATTACACGCCGTCGCCGGAAGCGCATTACCCGACTGCGATCAACCAGGCCTACGCCGCGACCCGTTGGGTGGCCGAGCATGGCAAGGACATCGGCGTCGATGGCAAGCGCTTGGCGGTAGCCGGCAACAGTGTCGGCGGCAACATGGCGGCGGTCGTGGCGTTGATGGCCAAGGAACAGAAAGCCCCGGCGCTGCGCTTCCAGTTGTTGATGTGGCCGGTGACCAACGCACAGTTCGACAGCGGCTCGTACCAGCAATTTGCCGAAGGCCACTTCCTGACCAAGGGCATGATGAACTGGTTCTGGGACAACTACACGACCGACCAGGCCGAGCGTGCGCAGATCCATGCCTCGCCGTTGCAAGCCAGCGCCGAACAGCTCAAAGGCCTGCCCGCCGCCCTGGTGCAAACCGCCGAGTTCGACGTGTTGCGTGACGAAGGCGAAGCCTATGCCCGCCACCTCGACGCAGCCGGTGTGCCGGTCACGGCGGTGCGATACAACGGCATGATCCACGACTTCGGCCTGCTCAACCCGCTGAGCCAGATTCCGGAGGTGAAAGCGGCGGTTCGTCAGGCAGCACTGGAACTCAAGACTCACTTGAACTGAGTCACCTCGCCTCGCCACACAACCTGGTGTGGCGAAGCTGCTTTTTGTAGGAGCCAGGCTCGCCGGCGAAGGCGTACTTGAGGGCGCCTTCGCCGGCAAGCCTGGCTCCTACAAAAAACTACCGCCAACAACAACCAGTCTGCCGGAGTTCTCCCATGTCTTTTGTCCTCGCTCACATGCTGTCCTGGAGTGCCCTGCTGCTGGTGATCGACACCGTGCTCTGGCACCTCGCGCCGTTCAAGCATCGCGTCACGCGGGTTGGCGTGCGGCTGGCGTTGTTTGTGCTGTTCAGCGCGCTGGTGATCAATGCCGGTGTGAGCCCGTTGCAGGCACCATTGTTCGCCGAGGATCGTGTCGCGCAATTGGGCGCCACGGCGTTGGGGATTCTCTGGTGGCTGTACTCCGCGCGGGTGCTCACCGAAGTCATCGGCCTGGTGCTGATGCGCCGCATCGGTCACAGCGGTCGCTTGTTGCAGGACGTCATCGGCGCGCTGGTGTTCCTGATTGCAGTCGTCGCGGCGGCCGGTTACGTGCTGGAGCTGCCGGTGAAAGGCTTGCTGGCGACGTCCGGTGTCGTGGCCATCGTCGTCGGTCTGGCGTTGCAAAGCACCTTGAGCGACGTATTTTCCGGGATCGTACTCAACACCACCAAGCCGTATCAGGTGGATGACTGGATCATGATCGATGGCGTCGAAGGCAAAGTCCTCGACATCGACTGGCGCGCCACGCACCTGCTGACCAGCGCCGGCAGCACCGCTGTGGTGCCGAATTCGGTGGCGGCCAAGGCGAAAATCGTCAACCTCAGCCGGCCTACCAACATGCACGGCGTGTCGATCAGCATTCAAGTGCCCAACCACATCCGCCCGCGTCGGGTGCTGGATGCGCTGGAGCGCACGCTTCAAGGCAGCAGCAGCTTGCTGCTCAACCCGGCGCCGAAAGCCGTGCTCAAAGAGGCTGGCGAAACCATGTCCGAGTACGTGGCCAGCGGCTTTATCGCCGAGCTCGGCAAGAAGAGCGAGGTGCGCAATCAGCTGTTCGACCTGGCGCACCGGCACCTCGAAGCAGCGGGAATTTCCCGGCAGATCGATGGTGTGATTGAACCGACAACCCGCGCACGGGCGTTGCTGGATGAAGTGAAAGTCTTCCGCTCCCTGAGCGAGGACGAGCGTGATCAATTGGCTCAGTCCATGGTCCCGCAGCAATACGCGGCGGGTCAGGTGGTGCTGGAATTGGGCGAAGTGCCGGACAGCCTGATGGTGATCGCCACAGGCGTGGTCAGCGCCACCGTGCCCGATGGCACCGGGCAAACCGAAGCCGGGCGCATGGGGCCGAGTGAGGTGATGGGTGAACAAAGCGTGCTCACCGATACACCGTCCCAGGCCACCTTCACCACCCTGACCTCGTGCATCATTTACCGGATCGACAAATCCCTGACCCGTGGTTGCATGGAACAACGGGTTGAAGTGGGTCGGGCACTGAACAAGCTGCAAGCGGTGCGGCAGCAGAACAGCCGGTTGGCGCTGATGGCCAAACCGGTTCCGATCAAGAAAAACGGCTTCCTCAACTGGCTGCAAAAACGCCAACAGGCCTAGTTTTTGTGGCTGCCTGAATGTTGTGGTGGCGTGCTTTTGTGGCGAGGGAGCTTGCTCCCGCTTGAGCGCGCAGCGCTCACCAAAAAGGGGCTGCTTCGCAGCCCAGCGGAAGCAAGCTCCCTCGCCACAAAAAACCTCACCACCCCAATGAGGTTGTCCCAGACATAAAAATGCCCGCACAGTCGCGGGCATTTTTATAGATCGCCGGGCTTACTTCGAAGTCAGCGCCACGTAGCTGTTCATCAAGTTGCGATAGTTCGGAATACGCGGCGACAGCAGGTTCGCCAGGCCTTCCATGTCGTTACGCCAGTCACCCTGCAGCTCGCACGCCACCGAGAACCAGTTGACCAATTGTGCTCCGGCCGCCGACATGCGAGCCCAGGCCGCTTGCTGCACGGTTTCGTTGAAGGTGCCCGAGGCGTCGGTCACTACAAACACTTCAAAGCCTTCCGCCAGTGCCGACAACGTCGGGAAAGTCACGCATACGTCGGTCACCACACCCGCGATGATCAGTTGCTTGCGGCCAGTGGCTTTAACGGCTTTGACGAAATCTTCGTTGTCCCAGGCATTGATCTGGCCTGGACGCGGGATGTACGGCGCGTCCGGGAACAGTTCCTTGAGCTCCGGCACCATCGGGCCGTTCGGGCCATTTTCGAAACTGGTGGTGAGGATGGTCGGCAATTTGAAGAACTTGGCCAGGTCCGCGAGGGCCAGCACGTTGTTCTTGAATTCGTTCGGCGAGAAATCCTGGACCAGCGAGATCAGGCCGGTCTGGTGGTCGACCAACAGGACTACGGCATCGTCTTTGTTCAGGCGCTTGTACGGAACGTTGCTCATGTGAAACTCCTCGATGGATGGGTATTACGCAAGGCGCCGACGCAGCGCATCGGCGCGTTTTGTGATCGTCAGAACGCGAAGCACGAGCAGCCGAACGCGCCCCAGAAACCGGCGAAATCGCTGACCGGCGCGTTCGACAACCGGGCCTTTTCATGGCTGTGGGCATGCACGCCGCACGGCCCGCTGCAATGGTGAACCTGCGCCTGCATCGGCGACGTCGGACGCCAATGACCCGGCACCTTGACCACCGGCGACCAGTCCGGCAGCACCGGCACGCTGGCAGGTCCCAGTTTTTCGAAATCACCGGCGGCGTACACCACCTTGCCGCCGACCACGGTCAACACCGATTCGATCCACTTGATCGCTTCTTCATCGACGCTGAAAAAGTCAGCGCTGAGCGCCGCGACATCCGCCAGTTGGCCAATCTTGATCTGGCCTTTCTTGCCCTGCTCGGACGAGAACCAGGCGCTGCCGTGGGTGAACAGCTCCAGCGCGGTCTGCCGGGACAGGCCCTCGGCATGCAGTTCCAGGCCACCGACGGTGCGGCCACTGACCATCCAGTACAACGATGTCCAAGGATTGTAGCTCGACACCCGCGTGGCATCCGTACCGGCGCCGACCGGTACCCCTTCGGCCAACATGCGCTTGATCGGCGGGGTCGCCTCGGCGGCCTTGGCGCCATAACGCTCGACGAAATACTCGCCCTGAAACGCCATGCGATCCTGAATCGCAATACCGCCACCCAGCGCCCTCACCCGCTCGATGTTCTGCGGCGTAATGGTTTCAGCGTGGTCGAAAAACCATGGCAAACCGTTGAACGGAATGTCGCGGTTGACCTTCTCGAACACGTCGAGCATGCGGCTGATGGATTCGTTGTACGTGGCGTGCAGACGGAACGGCCAGCGCTGCTCGACGAGGTGGCGAACCACCGGTTCCAGCTCATCTTCCATGGTCTGCGGCAGGTCCGGACGTGGCTCGAGGAAGTCCTCGAAATCCGCCGCCGAAAACACCAGCATTTCCCCGGCGCCGTTGTGTCGCAGGTAATCGTCGCCCTGATGCAGGGTCACGCTCGACGTCCAGTTCTTGAAGTCGGTCAGCTCTTCTTTCGGCTTCTGCGTGAACAGGTTGTAGGCGATGCGAATGGTCAGCTGCTGGTCCTTGGCCAACTGTTCGATCACCTGATAATCGTCGGGATAATTCTGGAAACCACCGCCGGCGTCGATGGCGCTGGTCAGGCCGAGGCGATTGAGTTCGCGCATGAACTGGCGCGTCGAGTTGACCTGGTACTCCAGCGGCAACTTTGGCCCCTTGGCCAGCGTCGAGTACAAAATCATCGCGTTCGGACGCGCCACCAGCATGCCGGTCGGCTCACCGTTGCTATCGCGCACAATCTCGCCACCCGGCGGGTTTGGCGTGTTGCGGGTGTAACCGGCCACGCGCAATGCGGCGCGGTTGAGCAAGGCGCGGTCGTACAAATGCAGGACAAACACCGGGGTGTCCGGCGCGGCCTGATTGAGTTCTTCGAGGGTCGGCATGCGCTTTTCGGCGAACTGGAATTCGTTCCAGCCACCGACCACCCGCACCCATTGCGGTGTGGGCGTGCGATCGGCCTGGTCCTTGAGCATGCGCAAGGCATCGACCACCGATGGCACGCCTTCCCAACGCAGTTCGAGGTTGTAATTCAGACCGCCGCGAATCAGGTGCAAGTGCGAGTCGTTGAGGCCGGGAATGACGCAACGACCCTTGAGGTCGATGACCTGCGTGCCCGACCCGCGCAGGGCCATGGCTTCGGCGTCGGTGCCGACCGCGACGAAGCGACCTTCGCGGATCGCCACCGCGCTGGCGCGAGGGTTTTCACGGTCAACGGTATGAAATTGGCCATTGAATAAAATCAGATCGGCGTTCATCGCGTTTCCTTGGACGGAGTGGATTGAGACAGCCAGGGCGCGAACAGACGCGTCGCCATCGGCATGAACAGGTACACCACCGAAACGACGATGGTCAGCGTGATCAGGAACGTCGCGATCACGTAATTGGACAGGATGGCGTTAAGTTGCAGCAGCGGGCCCCAGAGCAGCGGCACCAGCAAGGTGTGCGGCAGAATCACCAGCAACGTCACCACGGCCTGCTTCCAGCGCGGCGGCGGTGGCGAAGCGGCGTCGGCCTGCGGCGCGAACCAGAATTCGTTGACCGGATTGACCTCGGTCTGGTCGCCATCGGCGAGCATCGGCGTGGCTTCCTTGACCAACTCAAGGCGCTGCGGTGAATCGAGCCAACGCTGCATCGCGTCGGTGGAACAAAAGCGCAGCACGCAGGTGTACATGTCCAGGCCAGCGTTTTTACCGCGCATCACGTCCACGCCCAAGTGCCCTTCCTGCTGCCCGGCGATGCTGACAATGTTGCGCAACCAGGCTTCATAGGGCGCTTCAAAACCGGCTTTGACCCGGTGCTTGATGACCAGGGTCACGACTTCCTCGAAACGATTGGATTCAGGCATAACGCAAAGCTCCGGCAAATCGGACATTGAGCGCCAGCCGTCCCGGCCCGGCGATAAGTAGGCTGGTGAACACAATCAACAGCAGCCAACCGAACTGCCCTTCATCGAGACTCCATTGCGCATGCACCACCAGCAGCGCGATCAGCAACACTGCCAAAATCGGCAGACACGCCAGACGCACCAACACCCCTGCGATAATCAGCAACGGGCACAGCACCTCGGCAAAAATCGCCAGCATCAGCGTGACGTTCGCGCCGAGGTGAAACGGGTCTTCGATGACTTGCAGTTGAGCGCTGAAGTTAAGCAGCTTCGGCAAACCGTGCACCCACAGTAGAAACACACCGCCAGTGACCCGCAAAAACAGCAGTCCGAAATCCTGCGCCCGCTCATCCCATCGCGATGTATTCATGGGCTACCTGCACAAATGAAAAACCACCGACGTTCATGCGCCGGGACCTGGTTTGATAGTGCCGGGACGGGAGCGGGGAAAATTGGATGTACGTGCTGTTTTGCGGATGAGCCGGATCTACGACCGACGAAGATCCTGTGGGAGCGAGCCTGCTCGCGATAGCAGTGGATCATTCAGCCTTGATGGTGGCTGATACGCCGCCATCGCGAGCAGGCTCACTCCTACAATTGGATTGGGTGCATCTGCGAAATATTGGTCGGCTGGCAGGCCGCCTTCGCTGGCAGGCCAGCTCCCACAGTGGAATGTGGGTACCTGCAAGAGATTGGTCGGCTGGCAGGCCGCCTTCGCGGGCAAGCCTCGCTCCTACAGTGGAATGGGTGTACCTGCAAGAGATTGGTCGGCTGGCAGGCCGCCATCGCGGGCAAACCTCGCTCCTACAGTGGAATGGGGGTACCTGCAAGAGAATGGTCGGCTGTCAGGCCGCCTTCGCGGGCAAGCCTCGCTCCTACAGTGGAATGGGTGTACCTGCAAGAGATTGGTCGGCTGGCAGGCCGCCATCGCGGGCAAACCTCGCTCCTACAGTGGAATGGGGGTACCTGCAAGAGAATGGTCGGCTGTCAGGCCGCCTTCGCGGGCAAGCCTCGCTCCTACAGTGGAATGTGGGTACCTGCAAGAGATTGGTCGGCTGTCAGGCCGACTTCGCGGGCAAGCCTCGCTCCTACAAGGGGTTCGGTGTACACGCTTCGCTTTTCACCACTCATTAGGCCGAGCGTTAGCTCGCCTGCTTTTGATCTTGATCTGCTCGCCCCGTCGGGAGGCCGAGTGGAGGCGTTCATCTGGGGGGTGGGCGCGTAGCGCCGTGCGGCGAAGCCGCACACATCGAGAGGAGGTCGAAGCGAAGCCGACCGGAGGCGATGCCCCCAGATGAATGCCGGAGCGAGGGAACGCCGAGCCTAGGCGAGGGGCCGGACGCTGGGGCGAAGACCTTTGCTTCCTTTGGGGCGTTTGCCAAAGGGAGTCGCCGTAAGGGCGAAACCATAAGCAGCCGTTACCGCAGAAATGGATATGTACACCTGAAAGAGATAGGTCGGCTATCAGGCCGCCTTCGCGAGCAGGCTCACCCCACATTGGGACGGGGTACATCAAGGGGAACCTGGTCGGCCCGAAGGCCGCCACGTTCAAGCCGAAACCACCAAAGGCCTCGACATGAACTCACTGATCCGCGACCGCAACCACCGCTCCGCCGGATCATTGTCATGCACCCCACTCCAGGCCATCGACAACTGCGCCGCATCAATGGGAAACGGCGGATCCTCCGCCCGCAACGCACACCCCTCCACCAGCGCACACGCCGCATAATCCGGCACCGTGGCAATCATCTCAGTCCCGGCCAACAACGCCCGCAACCCGCTGAACTGCGGCACACCCAACACCACCCGACGGCTGCGACCGACCTTGGCCAGATCCAGATCGATATTGCCGCTCAAATCACCCGAGAACGACACCATGGCATGCGGACGTTCACAATATTCGTCCAGCGTCAGCGTCCCCGGCCGCTTGTCCCCGCGCAGCACCTTGCAAGGAATGTCCCGCAACTTCTTGCACTTGGCATTCGCCGGCAAATCCGTGGTGTAACTCACCCCCACGGAAATCTCACCCGAGGCCAGCAATGCCGGCATCAGCAGATAGTTGGCGCGACGCACCACCACCACGATCCCCGGCGCCTCTTCCTGCAATTGCCGCAACAACGGCGGAAACAAACCGAACTCGGCATCGTCCGACAACCCGATGCGGAACACATCGCTACTGGTCGTCGGATCGAATTCCTTCGCCCGACTGACCGCCCCGGAAATCACATCCATCGCCGGTTGCAGCTCCTTGAGAATAGCCAGTGCCCGCGCCGTCGGCTCCATGGCGCGACCATTGCGCAGCAACAACGGATCGTCGAACAAATCCCGTAACCGCCCCAGCGCCGCACTCACCGCCGGCTGCCCCATGAACAGTTTTTCAGCGACCCGGGTCAGGTTCTTTTCGAACATCAACGCTTCGAAAATCACCAGCAGGTTCATGTCGACGCGGCGCAGATCGTTACGGTTCATAGGCACGGTTTCCTTGTGTGTTCAGCCAGGCTTGAGGGTAACGATTGTCTCTGACTTTACGTGAGACTGCCCACCCGGCATGAGGAATTAACAACGTTTAACTCGCCTGACAAGGCCTCGCAACCAAGAATGAAGCTCACCGACACGGACATTTGTCATGGCCCATTCTCAGCAAAACGTCGCCCGTGCGGCAGTCGATGAAGCACCCAGAAAAGCCACCGGCGGCTTGACCCCATGGCGTGAAGAGCTGGCCAAGCAACTGATCCTCGAACGCCTGGGTGAAACCGTTGAAGTCACCGAACTGGCCCGCGCCTGCGCCCTGTCGCGCAGTCATTTTTCCCGAGCGTTCAAGTGCAGCACCGGGCTCTCGCCGCAAGACTGGATTCGTCATCAACGCATCGCCCGGGCCAAGCAATTGATCCAGAACACCGACATGACGCTGACGCAAATCAGCCTCGAATGCGGCTTCTGCGATCAGGCGCATTTCTGCCACATCTTCACCCGGAGCGAAGGCATCAACCCATTTGCGTGGCGTTGCCGTGCGGTGCGCGCCCTTCCCCCACGTCGCGCCTGCACCGCTCAAACTCACGCGTTATAAAACCTGTTTTATCAGAGCGAAAACCGGCGCGGGTCCATGCCCGCGCCGGGGTACATCAACCCTTGAGAAACGCCAGCAGATCAGCGTTGAGCTGATCTTTGTGGGTATCCGTCAAGCCGTGGGGCGCGCCGGGGTAGACCTTCAGCTGCGAACCTTTCACCAGTTTTGCTGAGGCGATGCCCGCCGCTTCGAAGGGCACCACCTGGTCCGCGTCGCCGTGCACCACCAGCGTCGGGATGTCGAACTTCTTCAGGTCTTCGGTGAAGTCGGTTTCCGAGAACGCCTTGATGCAGTCGTAGGCGTTCTTGTGACCGGCCATCATGCCTTGCATCCAGAACCAGTCGATCATGCCCTGAGACGGCTTGGCGCCCGGTTTGTTGAAGCCGAAGAACGGCCCGCTGGCGAGGTCGATGTACAGCTGCGAACGGTCGGCCAGAGATGCCTGGCGAATGCCGTCGAACACTTCGATCGGCAGGCCACCGGGGTTGGCTTCGGTCTTGAGCATCAGCGGCGGCACCGCGGAAATCAGCCCGGCCTTGGCCACGCGACCGGTGCCGTGGCGACCGATGTAGCGCGCCACCTCGCCGCCGCCGGTGGAGAAGCCGAACAGCACGGCGTCTTTGAGGTCGAGCAACTCGATCAACTGCGCCAGGTCATCGGCGTAGGTGTCCATGTCGTTGCCAGTCCACGGCTGGCTGGAGCGGCCATGACCACGACGGTCGTGGGCGATCACCCGGTAGCCTTTGGAGGCCAGGAAGATCATCTGCGACTCCCAGCTGTCGGCGTTCAACGGCCAGCCGTGGCTGAAGACGATGGGTTGGCCGGTGCCCCAGTCCTTGTAGTAAATCTCGGTGCCATCTCGGGTCGTGAATGTACTCATGCGATGTCTCCTTTGCGAGTGTTGGGGGTGTATCAAAGCGGTGATGGGTTCATTCGTTCAGCCAGCCGCGCCACCCGCTCGCCGAGGTGCGCGGCAGTGCAACGGTCTTCGGGAGGTGGGGCGAGGTCCGGGGTCTGTTCGACATTCGACTGGGCCATGGCGCCGAGCGAGCTGCCGAGGCGATTCATTTGCCCGTCGAAGGCGCCGGTGCTGGAGCGCGCCGGCAGCAGGTCGAGGCCGACCCAGATCATCGAGTGCTGCGCGGCGAATACCGCCATCTGCAGCAAGGTGTTGAGTTTGTCGCCGCACAGGCAGCCGGAATTGGTGAAGCCGGCCGCCAGTTTGTCGCGCCACGGCTGGGCGAGGTAGAACGCCGCCGTGGACTCCATGAAGCCTTTGAACTGCGCCGACGCGCTACCCATGTAGGTCGGGGCGCCGAAGATGATGGCGTCGGCGCTGTGCAACCGGTCCCAGTGCTGGTCCACTTCATCGACCGGAACCAGCAGGCAGGTGCTGCCCACGTGCCGTTCCACACCCAGGGCCACGGCTTCGGCCATGACCCGGGTGTGCCCGTAGCCACTGTGATAGACCACCACCACGTTGCTCATCCCGGTGTCCTCATGACAAGTTGATCCCTTTGCTACATGCCCCACTCGCCAGCCCGGCACAATTCCCTGTGGGAGCGAGCCTGCTCGCGATGGCGGCGGCACATTCAACATCAATTCAAGCTGACCCACCGCTATCGCGAGCTGGCTCGCGCCTACAAGACCAGCGGGTGTTGAAGCAGCAGAGTTTTGGGCGTAGACCAGACGCAGGACGAGTTAAACGTTGTTAATTTTCATTGGCGCGCCAAAAGCCTCAACAGCGGCTTTGCCAAGGTTGTCCCTCAATAAATGCGGCGCCTGCCAGGGACGCCAGGTACAGGCAGTCGCAGCGGACACCCGACAGTCAGGCGAACACCTCGTTGCGTTGCCGGAAAAACCTGAGGAATATGCTCGGAAACCGCGTACCAGACGGCTGCAAGCAGGAGCGACACGTTGACCCTTTCCCCAGAACAGGCCATCCATTTCGGCCCCTACCGGATCTATCCCGGACAACGCCTGGTGCTGGAGGCCGACCAGCCCCTGCGCCTGGGCCGGCGCGCCATGGATATTCTGCTGATCCTGCTGGAGCACGCCCCAAACGTGGTCAGCAAACAGCAACTGATCGCCGGGGTATGGCCCAAAAGCGTCGTCGAAGACATCAACCTGCGCGTGCACATGGCGGCGCTGCGCAAAGCCCTCGGCGACGGCCAGGCCGGCCAGCGCTATATCGTCACTGTCGCCCAGCGCGGCTACAGTTTTGTCGCGCCCTTCTCCCTCGAGTCCATCGAGCAGCACCCCGCGAGCGAAAGCCTCCAGCCGAGCGCCCATAACCTGCCGATCCGCCGGACGCGCATGATCGGTCGTCAATCACTGGTCGAAAACCTGGTCACTCAGCTGTCACGCCAGCGCTTCATCACCCTCGTCGGCCCCGGAGGCATCGGCAAGACCACCGTGGCGCTGCGCGTCGCCGAACTGTTGATCGGCCGCTACCGGGACGGTATTCGCCTGCTGGACCTGGCGCCGCTCAGCGATCCGAGCATGATCAGCGCCCAGTTGGCGACGCTGCTGGATTTGTCCCTGCACGATGCCGAATCTACAAACGGACTGGCCACGTTCCTGCGCGAGCGGCGGATGCTGCTGGTGATCGACAACTGCGAGCACCTGCTCGACGCGGTCGCGCTGCTCTGCGAAAGCATCCTGCGCGCCGCGCCGCACGTGCACATCCTGGCCACCAGCCGCGAGAGCCTGCGGGCCGAAGGTGAGTTCGTCCAGCGTCTCGAATCGCTTGATTGCCCACCCCCCATCGCGGTGCTGGACCGCGCCCAGGCGCTGACCTTTTCCGCATTGCAACTGTTCGTCGAGCGGGCCATGGCCAGCCAGGACAGTTTCGAGCTGAGCGATGACGACCTGCCGTTATTGATTGACATCTGCCACCGCCTGGACGGCATTCCGCTGGCCATCGAACTGGCGGCGGCGCAAGTCAGTCACTTTGGTCTGAGCGGGTTGCTGACGCAGTTGCAAGGCAGTTTTCGCCTGCTCACCCAAGGCTGTCCGTCGACGCTGGGCCGGCACCAGACCCTGCGCGCCACGCTCGACTGGAGTTTCGAACTGCTCAACGCCTGCGAGCAAACCTGCCTGCGCCGACTGGGGGTGTTCAGGGGCGGTTTTACGCTGGAGTCGGCCGCGGCGGTGATCGTCGGCGAACACATCGAGCCCGGCGAGGTGTTTGGCTCGATCACGCAACTGGTGGCCAAGTCGTTGCTGAACGTGGAAGTGGGCGACGAAGAAGTGTTCTACCGCTTGCTCGACACCACCCGCAGCTACGCACTGGAAAAACTCGACCAGACTGTGGACCTGCCGGACACCCGAAAGCGCCACGCCGAACGCTGCCTGGCCTTGATGCATCAGGCTCAAACTGACTGGGAGCTGATTTCCACGGGCCTGTGGATCGAGCGTTACGCCCGCAGTCTGGATGACATTCGTTCGGCCCTCGACTGGGGCTTTAACGCCCAAGGTTCGCAGGCGCTGGCGATCCGGCTGACCGCGACGTCGACGCCGCTGTGGCAGGAGTTGTCGCTGCTCAAAGAACATGGCGTTTACGTGCGCAAGGCGCTGGCCTTGCTGGAGGCGGCGCCCGAGCCCTGTCCTCACCTGCAAATGGCCCTCAAGCTCGCCCTCGGCAGTTCCTGCTACCACACCCAGGGCGGCACGGCCGAAACCATTGCCGCGTTCGTCAGCGCCAGAACCCTGGCCAGGCACAACAACGACGTGGCCGGTCAACTGCGGGCGGTGTCCGGGCACATGGCGGTCAATCTCAGTTGCGGCCACTACCAAATGGCGCTGGAGCAGAGCCAGCTGTTCGACCGCCTGGGCGCCCAGGGTGACCCCGTGCTGTCGCTGAGCACGCACCGCTTGCGCGTCCTGGCCCTGCACTTTGCCGGCAATCAGCAACTGGCTCGGGTGAATGCCGAACAGGTCATCCAGCGCATGGCCCAGAGCGGGCACCTCAACCGCTTCACCCACGGCTTTGGCGTGCAATACGATCAGAGCGTGGCCGCCCTGACGATTCTGGCGCGCATCCTCTGGTTGCAAGGCCAGCCGGAGCAGGCGTGGCGCACCGCCCGCCAGGCGCTGGACATCGCGCTTCAGATCAACCACGGCACCTCCATTTGCTACACCCTGGCGCTGGCCGGCTGCCTGATCGCCCACTACAACGGCGACAGTACAACCGCACGCAAACTGTTACGGCTGCTACTGGAACAGGCGCAGAAACATTCGGTGCTGCTGTTTCACACGTGGGCGCAACACTACGCGCAAGTGATCGACCAGGCTGGAGCACCGTCGGCGCCACCGCCGGGTGCCGGGCTGATCAAGGAAATCATGGTCACGCTGGACGCCACGTTCGTCGATGACGCCTTGTGGCAACGGGCCGATACCGGGGCAGCGGGCTGGAGCACGGCGGAGATACTGCGGGCCAGGGCTGATGCGTTGCTGACTGAAGAAAATGCGCAGGCAGTGGATGACCCGAGTGAGCGCGTTCGCGAGCAAGCTCGCTCCCACAAAAGCGAGATGGCGGAGGAGGTATTGCTGCGAGCGTTGAATGTCGCCAGGCATCAGGGCGCCCTGGCCTGGGAGCTGCGCAGCGCCACCTCGCTGGCGCAATTGTGGCAGCGTCAGGGTCGGCATCAGCAGGCTCATGAACTGCTGACGCCGATCTACAACCGGTTCACCGAAGGCTTTGCCACCCCGGACCTGAGCAAAGTCCGTCGGCTACTCGACGAGCTGCATGGGCACCTGAACGCCTGAGACCCAGCGTGCCCGGCTGATGTAATGCGAGTAGCGCTGTTCGAGCGTACGCAGGTGGCCGCTGTGTTCGAGTTTCTCCAGGGCATAGGTGCGCGTGGTATTGAGCAAGCGGTACCGTGTGGTGCCGTTGACCTGATCCATCGACAGCAGCGACTTGGCGACCAACCTCTGCACCAGCGTCGCCAGTTGATCGGGTTTGAGCAGCTCGCAACTGCTCACCCCGATCGCCGCTTCGAGGGTGAAGGACATCTTGAACACCGAGAGGCGCTGCAACACGGTTTGCTCCCCCTGGTTCAGCCGTTCATAGCTCCAGTCCAGCGCAGCCTTGAGGGTTTGATGCCGGGGCACGGCCGTGCGTCGCCCCTGAGTCAGCAGTTGAAAACAGTTATCCAGCTGAGCCTGCAAGCCGACCAATGCCAGCGCATCGATCTGCGCCGCTGCCAGTTCAATGGCCAGCGGCAAACCGTCAAGTCGTCGACAGATTTCACGCACTGCCTTGAGGTCCTGTTCGCGCAAGGCAAACCCTTGTTGACGGGCTCGGGCGCGACTGACGAACAGCTGCACCGCCGAGTAGCCCATGGACTCGGCCACGCTGTGCAACGCCGACGCGGGCGGCACCGCCAACGACGGCAAGCGCTGGACTGTTTCCCCCGCTGCCATCAGCGGTTCACGACTGGTGACGAGAATCGACAGCCGAGGCGCCGACGCCAGCAAATCGTCGACCAATGCCCGGCAGCGTTCCAACAGGTGTTCGCAGTTGTCGAGCACCAGCAACATATGCCGATTCGCCAACACCTCCAGGGACGTGCCGACCTCCAGTTCCAGGGTTTGTGTCAGGTGATCCACCACGCGTGCGGGATCATCGAGCACCGCGAAATCCACCAGCCAAACGCCATCTTTATAGTGCTGCAACAGCAGTTCGGCCACGCGGAGCGCCACGGTGGTTTTGCCGATGCCAGCGGGGCCGACCAGGGTCATGAGCCGCCGAACCGGTAATTGCCGGACCAGGCTGCCGACCATCGAGTCCCGACCGGTCACTGGCGTGAGCCGCGCTGGCAGGTTGTGTTGATGTTTTTGCGCGGTCTCGATCGAGACCACGGCGGTCGCCGGCACCGACTCCACCGGGGCGACAAAGCTATAACCGCGCAGGGGAACGTTGACGATGTAGCGCTCACCGTTCTGCCCGTCGCCAAGCGCCCGGCGCAGCGCCGCAATATGCACGCGCAGGTTGATTTCTTCGACCACGGACGTCGGCCAGACGTGGGCAATCAACTCGTCCTTGCTGACCACATGGCCGGCGCGCTCAACCAGCACCTGGAGGATATCCAGGGCGCGACCGCCCATGCGCAGCGGCCGATCACCGTCCAGGATCAGCCGTTGCCGCTGGTGAAAGGCGTAGGGGCCGAACCGCAGCACCGTATCGCTGTTTAAATCTCTGAAGCTGTTCATGCACGTTTGCGTGCTGAAAACCTGGCCCGGCTCACAGTGCAGAAATATCGATCGCACCCACCTTCCAGGCTCCCGCACCTCCATTGCAAAGAGTTCACGGCTATCTTGGCAGGCCTCGGTGACGGTACAACTGCCATGGGGGGAGCGTCACGGCCATTGCGGTGCGCACAACGGCCAAGAACGCTCTAGCTGAACTGTTCGCGGTATTGCGTCGGGGTCAGACCGAGCTTTTCAGCGAACAGGAAGCGCATATGGCGCACGCTGCCAAAGCCACTTTTGAAGGCCACGGTCTTGAGTGGCAGATCGCTGGTTTCCAGCAGATTCCTGGCGCAATCGATGCGCGCGCTTTGCAGAAACTCCATGGGCGTCATGTTCACGTCCCGGGCAAACATCCGGGCGAAGTGCCGCGTGCTCATGTTCGCCAGGCCGGCCATGCGTTCGATGCTGAAGGCTTCGTCGAGGTGTTCGAGCACGTGATTCTGCACGCGGGTGATCGGCGTTTCCTGCGGCGCGACAGTGGCCATCAACGGACTGAATTGCGCTTGCCCGCCCTGGCGTTTCATCACCACCAGCAACACCTTGGCCACGTCCTGGGCGACTTTCTTGCCGTGGTCTTTAGCGACCACCGCCAGTGCCAGGTCAATACCGGCAGTGACGCCGCCGGAGGTGATGAGGTTGCGGTCCTGCACGTAAATCTGATCGGTCTCCACCGTCGCCTTGGGGAACCCTTTGATCAGCCGTTCGGTGTAATGCCAGTGGGTGGTGACGCGATAACCGTCCAGCAAACCGGCATGCCCCAACACGAACGCGCCGGTGCAGATCGAGCCGTAGCGCCCGGCGCGATCGACAGCGGCTTTGAGCCAACACAGCAACGGCGGATGTTTTTCGTTGTACGCGCCCGGGCCGCCCGGCACCAGCAGCAGGTCATAGGCTTGATCGGCCTGATCGATGTGCAGATCGGCCTGAACGCTGACGCCGTTGGAGGCCCGCAACGCGCCATGCTCGGTGCCGATGGTCGCCAGTTCATAACGGTCATCTGCTGCCAAGTATCGATTGGCGATGGAAAACACTTCCATGGGCCCGGCCATGTCGAGCAGCAGAAAGTCCGGAAACAACACCATAGCCACGGTTTTCATGGGTTCACAGTCACTGAAGTCAAAAGAAGATTATCTGCCAAACACCTGTCCCTGTAGGAGCGAGGCTTGCCCGCGAAAGCGCCGTGTCAGTCAGCATAAATATTGAATGTAATGACGCTTTCGCGGGCAAGCCTCGCTCCTACAGGGTTCTTGCCGGGCATTGCTGTGCATTATGGCTAATGTCCGGCGCCAGCGTCGGAGGAAAATGCCTGAATGCCCGTTCATTACTGTCAACCACAAAGCGACAGTATTTCAATTTCCATCTACTTATTGCACCAGCCAGTAACCATTAACCTTCTCCTCACTCGGACGAATCAACGTCCCCACAGGAGATTTCATCATGCTGACCCTTCGCAAAGCCTCGGATCGCGGCGCCGCCAATCATGGTTGGTTGAAGTCGTTCCACACCTTTTCCTTCGCCAATTACCGCAACCCGAAAGAGCAGGGTTTTTCTGACCTGTTGGTGATCAACGATGACCGTGTGGCGGCCGGTAAAGGCTTCGGCCAGCACCCGCACCGCGACATGGAGATTTTCTCCTACGTGCTCGAAGGTGCTTTGGAACACAAGGACACCCTGGGCACCGGTTCGGTGATCCGTCCTGGCGACGTGCAATTGATGAGCGCCGGCAGCGGCGTGGCCCACAGCGAGTACAACCACTCGGCCACGCGGCCGGTGCACTTTCTGCAAATCTGGATCGTGCCGGACGTCAGCGGCGCCAAACCGCGTTATCAGCAAGAGCACTTCAGCACCCAGAAAAAACGTGGGCGCCTGCAACTGATCATCTCCCCCGACGGGGCCAAGGGTTCGCTGAAGGTGCGTCAGGACGCACGGGTGTATGCCGCGCTGATCGACGGCAAGGAAAGCGCCACACTGGAACTGGCCGCCAACCGCTACGCCTATGTGCACGTGGCCCGTGGCAGCGTCGAACTCAATGGCGTGCAGCTGCAAGAAGGTGATGGCGTGCGGGTTCGTGATGAGCAGGTGCTGGCGTTGAGCAACGGTGTGGATGCCGAAGTGCTGGTGTTTGACCTGCGCCCGCAAGAACTGCCGGAAATGCCATGACCGTGACTGACCTGGGGGCTTCTGTGTCCCCAGGCTTTTACCAGCCAATCACATCATCTGTGGCGAGGGAGCTTGCTCCCGTTGGACTGCGAAGCAGTCCCCTTCTCTTTAGATAGATAGGGGGCCGCTCCGCAGCCCAGCGGGAGCAAGCTCCCTCGCCACAAGGGTTGTGTGAGTCCTTCGATTAGCGACGACTCACTCGCCGGTACCGGAAAACACCGCGACAATTTCATCGATGACCGCCCGGACCCTGGCCGTGTGCCGCAAGTCCGCGTGGGTCACCAGCCAGACGTCATAGGGCACCGGTCGCGTGCGCTCCGGCCATAACCTGACCAGCCCGTCCCTCTCCCCCATGTACACCGGAATTTCCCCGACCCCGAGCCCCGCCGCGATGGATCGGCGCACCAGCAGACTGGAACTCAGACTCGCCACAATCCGCCCGCGCCCCAGCGGTTCCGAGACCAGGGTCATGTCTTTATTGCCTTGCAGGTACGGCTGATACACCACCAGGTCGTGCCCTTCGAACGCCGAGCCCGGCGTTGGCACGCCATGGGCATCTACGTAATGCTGAGAAGCGAACAAACCCACCGGCCAGCGTGCGATGCGACGGGCGATCAGGTCCGGGTTGTCCGGCCGGGTGTTGCGCACGGCGATGTCGGCTTCACGTTTGGCCAGGCTGAGAATCTGCGTGGAGGCGTCCAGTTGCACGCGCACGTCGGGGTGCCGTTCATGTAAGTGGGCAATGGCCGGGATCAGAAAATCGATGGCCATGGAATCGGTGGTGCTGACCCGTACCAGCCCGGTCAGTCGATCGTCGAGCCCCTGAATCCGACGCTCCAGTTCCAGTGCCGAATGCTCCATTTTTTCCACGGCCGTCAGCGCCGCCTCCCCCACCGCTGTCAGCGCATAGCCTTCAGAGGTGCGCAGAAACAGCGTCGCACTCAACGACTTCTCCAGCGCCGCGATCCGTCGACCGACCGTGGCCTGATCGACCCCCAGCACCCGCGCCGCGCCCCGCAGCGTCGATTCTCGGCACACCGCCAGAAACACCCGTGCGTCATCCCAATTCATACGGCTCCCCCACTGATGCAGATTTGCATCACCATAGCGCAAACTCGCTGCGTTATTACATCAACCGATCGGGATAGTCTGAAGGCCAGCGTAAAACCTTCTCAGGACCTTCCCATGCACAGCACATCGACTACCCCGCGCAGCGCGATCTGGCTGCCGATCTTCGCCGGCCTCAGCGCCAGCCTGGTGAGCATCGGCCTGGCGCGGTTTGCCTACACGCCGCTGATTCCCTCATTGATCCAGGCGCACTGGTTTTCCGCCAGCGACGTGGTGTACCTCGGCGCCGCCAACCTCGTGGGTTACCTGATCGGTGCGCTGATCGGCCGGCCAGTGGCCAACCGCACGTCGAACAAAACCGCGTTACGCCTGATGATGCTGGCCGTGACCTTGTCGTTTTTCGCCTGCGGTTTTCCATTGTCGGTGAGCTGGTTCTTCGGCTGGCGATTGCTGTCGGGGGTTGCCGGTGGCGCAATCATGGTGTTGGTGGCCGCGACGGTATTGCCCCACGTGCCGGCGTCCCGCCGAGGTCTGGCCAGCGGTGCGATTTTCCTCGGCATCGGCCTGGGCATCGCCGGCTCGGGGACGATTGTGCCGCCGCTGCTGAGCCTTGGCTTGCAGCAAACCTGGTTTGGCCTGGGGCTGCTGTCACTGCTTCTGACAGCCACGAGTTGGTTCGGTTGGCCGAAAGAGGCGCATCATCAAGCCGCTGCGGTGTCGATCGAGAAAACCACCACACCAACCGACCCGGGGGTGTACCTGCTGTTCGCTCAATACGCCTTCATGGCGGCCGGGCTGGTGCCGGCCATGGTGTTTTTGGTGGATTACGTGGCCCGCGGCCTCGGCGCCGGCCCGCACATCGGAGCGCTGATCTGGGTGATGTACGGACTGGGCGCGATCATCGGGCCGGTGAGTTACGGTTTTCTGGCCGATCAACTGGGCGCAAAGCTGAGCATCCGCCTGGTGCTGGTGGTGCAGGCGATTGCCGTTGGCCTGCTGTCGATTTCCAGTTCGTTTACGGCGCTGGCCGTGCTGGCCGTGATCCTCGGTTCGTTCCCGCCGGGCATCGTTCCACTGGCGCTGGCGCGGGTGCATGAACTGCTGCCGAACCATCACCAGCAGCAGATTGCCTGGAGCCGTGCGACGGTTTCATTCGCCACCTTCCAGGCGATTGCCGGGTTTGCGTATTCGGCGCTGTTCAATGCCAGCGGTGGTCAGCATGGGTTGTTGTTTGTGATTGCGGCGGGCGCGATTGTGGTTGCACTGTTGCTGGAACAGGCCATGCGTTTGCTGAACAGCCCCACTGTAGGAGTGAGCCTGCTCGCGAAGACGTAGGCAGATCCTGCAGCAATGTGACTGACACACCGCTTCGCGAGCAGGCTCGCTCCTACAGGGGGTCGGTGGTTTGGACTGAATTATTGGTTCACTGATGCGATCCCATTTACAGACGACTTTCTCGACAGGACTCCAACATGACTTTGCCGCAAACCATGACCCTGATTGAAATCACCGAGCCCGGCGGCCCCGAGGTGTTGAAGCCGCGCCAGGAACCGGTGCCCACGGTCGGCGCAGGCGAAGTGCTGATCCGTGTGCACGCCGCCGGGGTCAACCGTCCCGATGTGATTCAACGCGCCGGCAAGTACCCGATGAAACCCGGCATGAGCCCGATTCCCGGGCTGGAAGTGGCCGGTGAAGTGGTGGCCGTAGGCACCGGCGTCAGCGAATTCATCGTCGGCGACAACGTCTGTGCGCTGACCAATGGCGGTGGCTATGCGCAATATTGCGTTGCACCGGCCAGCCAGACGCTGCCCATTCCTGATGGCATGGATTGGGTGCACGCAGCGGCCGTCCCGGAAACCTTCTTCACGGTGTGGGCCAACCTGTTCGACATGGGCGGCGCCAGCAAAGGCCAGCGCGCGTTGATTCACGGCGGCACCAGCGGCATCGGCACCACGGCGCTGATGCTCTGCCGCGAATTCGGCGTCAAGGCCTTCGCCACGGCGGGCAGTGAGGAGAAGTGCGCGGCGATCCGCAAGCTGGGTGCCGAAGCGATCAACTACCGCGACCAGGATTTCGTCCAGGTCATCGCGGAAAAAACCGCTGGCAAAGGCGTCAACGTGATCCTCGACATCATGGGCGGTTCGTACCTGAATCAGAACATCGCGGCACTGGGCATGGAGGGTCGCCTGGTGATGCTCGGCTTCCTCGGCGGTGCCCGCGCCAACGACGTCGACCTGATGGCGATCATGGGCAAGCGCGCGACGATCACCGGCTCGCTGATGCGCTCGCGCACCCGTGAAGAAAAAGCCTCGATCGCCGAACAGCTGCGCGAGTACGTGTGGCCGGTACTGGCTGCCGGGCGTTGCCTGCCGATGATCGACAAGGTTTACCCGTACACCGAGGCCGCGCAGGCCCATGCACGGATGGAAGCCGGCGATCACATTGGCAAGATTGTGTTGCAGGTGGACTGATCAGTAACCCTCGCCAGCCGCCAATGCGCCGCCGATGATCGCGATGCCCGAGCTGGTGCCCAGTCGCGTAGCGCCGGCTTCGATCATCGCCAGGGCGGTCGGGTAATCGCGCACGCCACCAGAGGCCTTGACGCCGATGTCGGGGCCGACGGTGCGACGCATCAGCGCAACGTCTTCCACGGTGGCGCCGCTGCGGCTGAAACCGGTCGAAGTCTTGACGAACGCGACCTTCAGTTCACGACAAATCTCGCAAGCCTTCACCTTTTCGGCATCGGTGAGCAGGCAGTTTTCCAGGATGACTTTCAGCGGCACCTTGCCGCACGCCTGCAACACCTGGGCGATGTCGTCGCGCACCTGATCAAACAAGCCGTCCTTTAACCAGCCTATGTTCAACACCATGTCGACTTCCCCGGCCCCGGCGGCAATCGCCCGCTCGGCTTCGAAGGCCTTGGTGTCGCTCAGGCCGGCGCCCAGCGGGAAGCCGACCACCGCGCAGATATTCACGCGCTGCCCTTCAAGGCACTGAGCCGCATGAGGGACTTGACCCGAATTCACGCACACCGAATAGAAGCCGTGTTCGGCAGCTTCGCGGCACAACGCAGCGATTTGCTCGCGGGAAGCATCAGGCGCCAGCAAGGTATGATCGATGTACTGCGCCAGCGCTTGGGGTTCGAGGTGTGCCATCGCAAAAACTCCTGTTTGTATATTCAAATGCCCCTGCGCCACAATCGAGGGTGATTCGCGCAAAAACGTTACAAAACTCACAAATAATGTTACTTAAATAACATCAACAATCAACCCCGGAATGCCTGTGGACAGTAAAAAAGCCGAGCGTCTCAAGCTGATTCAACAAGCCCTGCAAGACCAGAGCGCCATTCATCTGCGCGAGATGGCGGCATTGCTGGACGTGTCCGAGATGACCCTGCGCCGCGACCTCAGCAAGTACACCGACCACCTGCGCCTGCTCGGTGGCTACATCACCAGAATCCACGATGGCAACGAACCCGGCGATTACCGCGTGGCCGAACAGGACACCCGCCACGTCGAAGAAAAACGCCGCATCGGCAAACTCGCCGCCGGGTTTATCCAGCCGGGCGACACGGTGTTCTTCGACTGCGGCACCACCACGCCTTTCGTGATCGATTTCATTCCCGACGAGCTCGAGTTCACCGCGGTGTGCAACTCCCTGAACGTGCTGACCAAACTGTCGCAAAAGCCCAACTGCCACATCGTGGTGTGCGGCGGCACGTTCCATCGCAAGAACCAGGTGTTCGAGAACACCCGCGAAACCGGCATCCTCGACAGCGTGCGCCTGACCTGGGCCTTCGTGTCGGCCGCCGGCATCAGCCAGGACTTCGGCGTGACCTGCTTCAATTTCAATGAAGTGGAGGTCAAGCAGAAGGTCCTGCGCCAGGCGCAACAGCGGCTGCTGCTGGCTGACCACAGCAAGTTCGACACGGTGCGTACCGCGCATTTCGCCAACCTCGGGGATTTCCAGTTCGTGGTCAGCGACAAGAAAATCCCCAAGGCCTACCGCGACGCCATCACCGCCAGCGGCGCGCAGTTGATCATCTGATCAAGGCCTGTTGTTCCGCTGCACTCAGGTAACCGGTGGTGACGCAAAAATCCGCCGTCGCCCCTGCCGCCAGCGAACGCACATGGCCCTTGGCGGACTCGGCGCGATAGCCTTCCGGCTCGCAAGTGGACGGCAGCACAAACGCTGCCACTTGCTGATCGGGGTTGTGCAGGATCCAGCGCGCGGCGTGGTCGAATTGGTCTGGACGGTAGCGGGTGTAGAACGCCGCACCGTCGGGATGGCTCAGCAGAAAATGCGCATGACCGCTGTCGTCCGCCCGCACGCCGTCGAAGAAAAACACGATCTCAGGGTCGTAGAGCCTCGGCTGATCCAGGCAGGTGAACTGCTCCGGGTCTTTGGCCAGCACCTGCATGTATTCAGTCCAGGCCGGCGTCGGTTTGACGTGGGCCGGCACGCTGCTGCGCAAGCGCACGCGCTCGACCCCCAAGGGCTCGATGAAGCGGGCGCCGTCGACATAGGCGTAATTCATGTGCGCCATGTACATCAGGTCCATCGGCTTGCCCGCCAGATTGGTCACCTGCATGGCGATGTCGAACAGCCCGGAATCAGCGCGCAAGGTCACGCTGGGCGTGGCCAGGTATCGGTCTCCAAACCCTTGCGCATATTCGTACTCGCCGCTGAGTCGCAGGAAACCGCCAGCGCTGTCTTCACCGACCTCCAGCCAGGCACGATCCATCGCAGCGCAAGGCATTTCGCCGTGCAACGGATGATCGTCCTCGGGGCTCGGGCAACCGTTGCGCAACAGGCCACTGTGAAACATGAAACAGCCGTAAGTGCCGATCACCGTCGGGCTCGGTCGGGGCTGGCTGAACAGGTTGCTCATGGTCAGGTCGCAACCGTCGAACACGGCGGACCAGATCATCTGCCCCAGATACGGCAACACCACCAGACGGCCGCGTCTGTTGGCCAACTCCAGCGCCAGCACGCCACTGGGGTAGACCCAGGCGCTGGCCGAGAACGCCTCCGACTCCAGCAAAGTTTTGCGCGCCTCGCCGAACTGCGACGGTTGCAGATTGATCCACGTGTTCATGAAGTCACCACCGCACCCACCGGCGCCCGTTCGCTGTCGGAATGACGCAGGCAACGCACCGCGTACATCACGATCACGATGAAGCACAACAACGGCACGCTGTACGCCAGTTGCATGTTGCCGCCGCTGTAATCGGACAGCAGGCCCTGGAAGATCGGGATCACCCCGCCACCGACAATGCTCATCACCAGCAGCGAACCGCCGACGCCGGTGTCTTCGCCCAGGCCGTCAATGGTCAAGCCGTAGATGGTCGGCCAGCAGGGACCGAGGAATACGCTGACGCCAACGGCGGCGTACACCGCCGTGATGTTCGGCACCAGAATCGTATAAGCCAGCAACACGATGCACAGCACGCCGTACGCCGCCAACACCTTGGCCGGGTGCAGTTTGCGCATCAGCACGTTGGCGATCAGTTTGCCGACAAAATAGGCGGCGAAGGTGGTCAGCAAAAACCACGACGCGCTGCGTTCGTTCATGCCGCCCAACTGCATCGCCAGGCGAATGGTGAAACTCCAGACACCGACCTGGGCGCCGACATACAGAAACTGCGCCAGCACGCCAAAGGTGAAGCGCTTGTTGCGCCACAGTCGCGACAGGCTCTGGCCGAGACTGGCGGATTTCTTGCTGGTCACCTGATTGCCCTTGCACTTCGGAAACCGGGTGATGGCGATCAGGATGAACATCAGCACCAGCACCGCGATCATCCATTTGTACGGCAGCAAGGTGGACTGGATCATTTGCAGTTGCTGGACCGCCGCGTCCGAAGCGCTCATTTGCGTGAGCTGCTCGCGGGTGGCGTCGGTGTCCTTGAACATCACGAAGCTGCCGACGTAGACCCCGGCCATCGCGCCGAACGGATGGAAGGTCTGGGAAATATTCAGGCGACGGGTGCCGGTTTCACGCGGGCCCATCAGCGTCGAATAGGTGTTGCATGCCGTTTCGAGAAACGACAGCCCCGCCGCGATCACAAACAGCGCCAGCAGGAACATGCCGTACTTGGCGGTCGACGCCGCCGGGAAGAACAGCAGGCAACCGAACATGTAGAGCATCAGGCCAATGAGGATGGTGGTCTTGTAACTGAAACGGCGGACCACCAGCGCGGCCGGGATCGCCACGAAGAAATAGCCCAGGTAAAACGCCGATTGCACGAACGCGGTCTGGAAATCGCTGAGCAGAAAGGCCTTCTTGAAATGCGCGATGAGCACGTCGTTCATGCTCGCGGCGGCCGCCCACAGCGCGAAGATGCTGCACAGCAAAATGAAGGCGAACCAGGGCGTGCGGTTCAGGTAGAAACCATCGGCCGTCTGTTGGAGCGGAGGCTTTGTCATTGTTGTTCTCCGTGGTGAGTGTTGAGGGGTGAATCAGCTCGATTTCAAGCGCCGAGCTGGCGCTGGAATTCAGCGAATGCAGTGGCGTCCGGGTAGGAGGTCTGGGTGCCCAGGCCGGTGACCGAGCAGGCGGAATACGCCACGGCCTGGGTCATGGCGGCGCGGATGTCGCGGTCGCGGCTCCAGTGATGAATGAAGCAACCGATGAAGGCATCCCCTGCGCCGGTGGTGTCGCGCGCGGCAACCGACAGGCCGGGAATCTGGAACTCGCCTTCCTCGCCGACGTACAGCGCGCCTTGCTGGCCGAGGGTCACGATGACGTGGCGAATGCCGTCGGCGACCAAGGTCTGGGCGGCTTTATGGGCCGACGCCGGGGAGTCCACGACCTGGCCGGTGATCAGCGCCAGCTCGGATTCGTTGGGCACCAGGAAATCCAGGTGCGCCAAATGCTCACGGCTCAGGCCGGACAAGGCTGGCGCCGGGTTGAGCAAGACTGGAATGTTGTGCGCGCGGCCGAATTCGATGGCGTGGTAAACGGTGTCGACATTGATTTCGAGCTGCAGAACGATCAGCGAGCACTCGCGCAACGCCTGGGCCGCCCCGTCGATATCCGCCGGGACCAGATGCGCGTTGGCGCCTTTGACGATGAGGATGCTGTTGTGCGAGTCGGCCTGGACGAAGATCGGCGCCACACCGCTGGACACGCCGGGCACGCGCTGCACGTAACGGGTGTCGATGCCAAAACGCTGGAAATTGGCCAGGGTGTTATCGGCAAACATGTCATCGCCGACCTTGGTGAGCATCAGCACATCCGCCCCGAGCTTCGCCGCGGCAACCGCCTGATTGGCGCCCTTGCCGCCGCACCCGAGGGCAAACCCCGGCGCTTCGAGCGTCTCACCCTGGGCCGGCATGCGGTCGATGTAGGTGATCAGATCCACCATATTGCTGCCGATGACTGCGATCTTGCTCATTGCTATCCCACCTTGATCCGGCTTGCCAGACTGACGCTGGACGTTGTTGTTTTGTTATTTAAATAACATTTTGTGTGATTATTCAATCTTTTTGTTGAGTGGGGTTTGAGGCAAAGACGAATGGCTTTGCGAGATGCGTGGGCAGAAGGGACGCCATCGCGAGCAGGCTCGCTCCCACATTGGAATGCGCTCCCCTGCAGGAGTGAGCCTGCTCGCGATGGGGCCCTAAGCATCACCGACTGATCCGTGCCCTTCATACGACTGTCGAATTTATCCCCACCTCCCCCACGCATCTGTTAAAACCCGAACTTTCCTTTTCACCCTCAGGCCGCCTGCATGTTTTCAAACCTGATGAGCCGCATAAGCCGCCGCTGGCTGCACTGGCTGTGCATGGCCACGCTGGTCGTCGGCTTGCCCGTCGGGTGCGGCGCACTTAAATACAAAGAGCGTGAGCTGTTGTTCCGCATCGAGCCGGGCACCGCCGGCTGGTATCGCGGTTTGCCAACAGACGTCCAGGAATTCGATATCAAGCCTGCCAGCTTCAAGGCCGGGCAAAACCTGCATGCCTGGTGGTGGCCGGCCGCGCGTCGCGATGCACCGTCGATCCTGTATTTGCATGGCGTGCGCTGGAACCTGACGGGCCAGGCGTTCCGCATCGAGCAGTTGCGGGCGATGGGTTATTCGGTTCTGGCCATCGACTACCGCGGCTTCGGCCAGAGCAAGGGGGACCTGCCGTCGGAAGCCAGTGTCTACGAGGACGCCCGCGTCGCCTGGGAGCGCTTCAAGACGATGCAACCGGACGCCAACAAGCGCCTGATCTATGGCCATTCACTGGGCGGCGCGGTGGCCATCGACCTCGCGGCAGACCTGGCGGCGCAGGCGAAAAAAAAACGCAACCCGATACCGGTGCGCGGTCTGGTGATCGAGTCCACGTTCACCTCGCTAGGCGATGCCGTGGCGCAAGTGGCCGACAGCAACCTGCCGGTGAAATGGTTGCCGGTGCGCTGGCTGCTGTCGCAGAAATTCGATTCCATCGACAAGATCGTCGACATCGACATGCCGCTCCTGGTGGTGCATGGCCTGGCCGACCCGTTCATGCCCTCGCGGTTCAGCCAGCAGCTGTTCAACGCCGCCAGCGAACCCAAGCGTCTGCTGTTGATCCCCGGCGGCACGCACAACAACAGCATGAGCCGGGGTGGCAGCCAATACCGCCAGGCACTCGAAGGTCTGATGAAAGCAAAACCACCGCAGATCGCCGGGCCTAGCGGTAACCCTGGGCTTGCAGGTTGAACAACTGCGCATAACGCCCGCCCGCCTCCACCAGACTGCCGTGATCGCCACGCTCAAGGATCGCCCCCTGATCCAGCACGATGATGTGGTCGGCGTTGCGCACGCTGGAAAATCGGTGCGAGATCAGCAGCGTCATGCGGCCTTCGGTGTGCTGGCTGAAATGCTCGAACACCGCCGCTTCCGCTGCCGGGTCGAGTGCCGAGGTCGGCTCGTCCAGAATCAGGATGTCGGCGTTACGGCGCATGTAAGCGCGGGACAAGGCAATCTTCTGCCACTGCCCCCCGGACAACTCCTGGCCACCGGCAAACCAGCGGCCCAGTTGAGTGGCGTAGCCTCGATCCAGCCCCTCGATGAACGGCGCGGCCATGCCTTCGGTGGCCGCTTCCTTCCAGCGTTGCTCATCGTTGAACGCCAACGTATCGCCAACGCCGATGTTCTCGCCGACGGAAAACTGATAGCGGATGTAATCCTGAAAAATCACGCCGATGCGCCGGCGTAGCGCGTCTTCTTCCCAGGCCTGCAAATCGCTGCCGTCGAGCAGAATGCGCCCGTGATTGGGGCGATACAGACGGGTCAGCAACTTGATCAGCGTGGTCTTGCCCGAACCGTTCTCCCCCACCAGCGCCAGGCTGCGCCCCGGCACCAGGTGCAAGTCGATGCCTTCAAGGGCCGCGCGGCTCGCCCCCGGATAACGAAAACCAACGTTCTCGAATCGCAAACCATCGCCGGGCACGGCGCCCACCGTGAGATGCCCGGCATCGGCCACCACCGGCTCGGCGAGGTATTCGTAGAGGCTCGACAGGTAAAGTCCATCCTCGTAGAGGCCGCTGATGGCGCTCAAACTGTTGCTCACCGCCGTTTGCCCCTGCTTGAACAGCACCAGGTACATGGTCATCTGCCCGAGGCTGATCTGGCCGTGGACGGTATCGACCACCACCCACGCATAGGCGAGGTAAAACGCCCCCGTGCCGAGCAACCCCAGCACAAATCCCCAGCCATCGCGGCGCAAGGTCAGCCGCCGGTCTTCGGCATACAGGCGAGCAAACGTCTCGCGATAGCGCTTCAATAGCAGCGGCGCGAAGCCGAACAGCTTGACCTCTTTGATGTAGCCCTCGTGGGAGAGCAGCGTCTCGATGTAGTTCTGCTGCCGACTTTCCGGCGCCCGCCGCGTGAACAGCCGGAACGCATCCCCGGAAAAATGCGCCTCGGCGAAAAACACCGGCAACGCACCCACCACCAGCAACACCAGTGCCCAAGGCGAAAAATGCACCAGCAACACGCCGAAGCTGATCAACACGATCAGGTTCTGGACCAGCCCCAACGACTTCATCACCAACGCCAAAGGCCGGGTCGACGCCTCGCGCCGCACCCGCACCAACTTGTCGTAAAACTCGGAATTCTCGAACTGCACCAGCGACAACGTCTGGGCCTTCTCCAGAATCATCGTGTTGACCTTCTGCCCCAACTGCACCCGCAACAACGACTGCTGAACCGACAACGCCCGCTGCGTCCCGGACAACAACGCCAGCACGCCCGCCTCGAACAACACGTAACGCACCACCGGCCACAACGGCGCACTGCCCTGCTGCGCGTGCAATTGCATGGCGAAAACCACTGCGTCAACGATGCGCTGGCCCAGCCACGCGGCCAGCGCCGGAAGGACACCGGCGATCAGGGTCGCCAGCACGAGGCCGAGAAACAGCCCACGAGAAGTGCCCCAGACCAGCAGCAAGGCGCGCCGGGCCTGGTCGAGTAATGAGGTGAAACGGGAAAGTGCCGCAGGCATGGATTGATGAACTCGGCAAAGGAAGTCGCTGAACACTACAAAGACGTCATGGTACTTCAGCCAGAAATCCCACAGGCGAGAAACAACTGTGGCGAGGGAGCTTGCTCCCGCTGGGTCGCGCAGCGGCCCCAAAAAAGGCACCGCTGCACACCCCAACATCAGTTGCCACTCACCCCGACAAACCGCACCTACTTGGGCAGATCAATCTTATCCAACACCCGGTTCGCCATGATCTCCGCCATCATGATGCTGTTGGAAATACCTAACAGCGCATAACGCGACTCACCCTCCAGATGATCCACCAACCCATCACTACTCGTTCATCACCAGGATTATTTGGCGAATATTTTTCGGGTGGGTGGCGAGGATCAGTTGGCTAGGTATTACAGATAACTTGGGATTACTTGATAGCATAAATAGGCCGCTTGTAAAGGCGGCCTCTCAACTGGCGAGGCAACCAAAAACACCTCAGACCTTCTTCGGATAAAACCACTTAATGAACTGCCAATTCACCAATTACTCTTGTGGCTCACATCCCATCATCTCCAACCAGTTTAGAAGGGCGCCACGGACTATGTAATGAAAGGCGTGAAGGTTAATTGGAAGGTCTCCAGCTTTCCATACCCCACCGTAGGAGCTGACAGCCAATGCCGTAGTCCCTACTTCTGAGTATCCCGCTGAACCATTAAATTTCCGAGGTGGGCCGCACATTGGAGCCGGAAATGGAGTACCTCCATGGAGCGCATAAGATCGATACTTATAGACAGCACCAAGCACCTTTTTCATCGGTGAGCGCTCCCATAAAACCTGATCACATAAGTGTGGGCGCAATGGTGGCGGGGATGGTAAAAAAGCCAGAGTGAAATCGATAAATTTTTTAGTGGCACCTAGAGTGTGCTCAATCTCTTCTGCCACAAACCGAGCTAGTGCATCTCCGCCACATTCCATCAACCTTGCAAACAATTCAGGTTTCGAATCGGCTAACCGCTGTGACGCCGATCCGTTTTCTGCTCGCCACTGATTCGCCGCTGTTTCAAGGGCGGAAACAAACATTAGCCAAGCAAGACTCGGTTCTGATTCCACGATCCATAGCGCATCTTGGTAAAACCGAGCAGCGCGAACGAGTGCAATAGATCGCTGCGCATCTAACAATGGCAACGATTCAAGTCGCAGTAGTTCGTCAAGAGAGTGGGTACCTGTTACGTCTGGAAGAATCAGGCGATCCCTGTCTACTGTCAGCGACGGAGTCAGTCTATTGTTCCATTCCATAGGGCGTCCCAACGGATCGCTCGTGAGCGTGCCGAAAATACGACTCATCCCGCCTGCTTTGACCCTTGCCCCCAAGCAGAGAGACACTAAAGCAGCGATTTCATCTTGAAGTAAACCACCATGATAGAGCGAGTTATCGGTCTCAGAAAAATCGGGAACAGTTGAATAAAGATGTTCGTCAACTCGCAACGTGCAGGAGTGCTGCACTAGCCCAGGTTCATTCCTAGCCGGGATGGTATTCAAAAAAGCATACGGCCAATCCTCGCGGTGGATTTGACCGGTTAGGTGAGCATCCCCATAAAGAGGAAATTCTGCAATAGAATGTCTAGGATGGCCGGAGTTCTTCAACCTCCAGTTTTGGACGGCAGGCACTGCTGCAGGAGCGGAAGGAGTCGGCTGCAATTCGGCTACAGTGGTCATATCAATTCCGTTCGGTTATTGGGGTGTTTAGGCGAACCATTGGATTCAGACAAATAAGGCGTGGCACTCAGCATCACGAGTAGATTTTCTATGCTTAAATCAAAGTGACAAACAGAGATCTGATAGCAGTGTCCGACATGTCTGTATCATCTGAAGCTTGACTGCCGGAGGTGTATCGCTCCTCGTCATCTTCTGATCCTTCCTGTTCTAAATACGATCTATAATTACGCATATTCATTTGAAGTGACGAATCGAATGCGACATCGTATAACTTTAGAAGCTTGATCAAATCGTATTCAAATATATCAAGCTCATCAACCGAGGATTGCTCCCATAATCTGTCGGAAAATCCACTAAGGAAGTCTCCCAACGCGGCACTAGCAGCTTTTTTTGCAAGTATGGGGTTCTCCCCATAAGTCTCGATTGAGCGTGCAATGGCTTGGATATCGTCGAGTGACAATTCATTTCCACATGACGCGAGCATATCTGCTGCCGACTGAGCGAGTGCGTCACTGGACGGAAGACATTGTTGCTGTGCACATGAAAGATCTTGAAATTTCTCTAGAGATTGACGGTAGTATCTCTCTTCGCCAGCATCTATTTCTGCGATTTTTAATAGTTGAAGCACCTGCTCAGTAAAACTTAGTGCTAAATCGTTCACCTCAAAAAAATCACAAATTGACAATCCAATAAAAACAACGCGAACTGTCGAGGTGTTTTTTTCAGCTATCAATCTGCCCAACGCGGTGATCCAGATACTCTGATCTCGCATGTAAAGTCTGCACATCACATTGTGCTTTTTATAAAAGTCCCACGCCTCATTTAACTCATCGAAGGTGCCGGAGGCCTGTACCACGAGTGGAAGCAACTGATCCTCAACTATCACATTACTCAAAAAGTCCTGGACGCCAGGATTGCTGAAATGCACATACTCATCCCAATGAGAGGTAATAGAACCTTCAAGTAATTTTAAGGCCAGTCGGAATCTCGCTATTATAGTTGACTCAGGAGTAGAGCCTCCCATAACTATTACAATCCGTTTAAATGATTGAAACAGATTTTCGGTTGACACCCACAATCCACTGAAGAAAAGTGACAACATAACGGTCCGCGAATCCTCGGTCAGATGTGAACGGTATGGTGTCTCCCATAGCTCTGCTGGATTATCAAGAACTCGTAAAACAACATCATTAACGGGAAGATTTTGTAGCGCCAAGTAATCCGCAGTCGTAAGTAGGTCGATCAATCGAGGACTAAAATTCGGATGATCAATCATTCGCAGATAAAAGTCTTCACTCAGCAATGAGTGTTTTTCCTCTTTACTCAGATCCGAAAAATAAATGTGATTATATACAATCTGGGCGCGAATACTCCTAGTGTACGTACCAACATTCAGTATTAACTCGCTAGCAATTACTTTTTCTGATGCCAGTCTCGCCGACTGTTGTTGAGCCTGTGAAAGCAAGTAGCGACGCGTGGTCAATACGAACCGTAAGTTTTTATTGCTTCGCACCCGATCTAAAAAAATAGGCAGTCTCTGATCCACATTTCGTATCGTGTCGTTTGTTAGGCTGATCTGCCCTAGAAAATCATCCAAAAAAATCAGGCGTTTTTCGTCAGGAGTGCAAACCTCCATCGCTTCCTTCAGATCATCAACGACAAAGACGCGCCAACCTTGATCCAGATGAAGCCAGGTCAAGACTCGCGCCAATGTAGTTTTACCGACCCCGGGTTCACCCGCAATAATCAAAGCTCCACGACTTTCGAGGATGGCTTCAGCCTGCTCAACGCTTCGATTTTGAACGAATCTTGGAACAAGGTTTTTGATCAATTCTAGTTCAGCATCGGTGCGGTTATAAACCCCGCTATGGACAATGCGTTCGAGTGTCGCTGTATGTGTAAGCCAAAGCTTGAAGTGCTGTCGAAGCACCTTAGGATTGCGCTCAAGCAGGTTGTTGATGTCCTCGCGTCCGAGCACATCGTCGCGCGTAAGTGGCGCATTCGGCATTGCTGCGATCAATTTGTCTTTTAAAGCAGGGGTAAGGCCCGCAGACGTTGCGAGGATGTATCGGTCAGGCTTTAATCGAGCGACCTTTTCATCCTCCTTTGCTGCTGCGCGTACTAACGCCTTCGGTGGCGTATCAACGTAGTGTTTGACCTGGATGACTGTTGTTTTTCCAGCCTTGGCAAAACGGAAATCCACTCCACCATCCTTCCCCGGCCCGAAGCTTTCAATTCGAAGCTTGATCTCTTCCTGAAGCAGATCGCGAACGAGATTCTCAAAGTCGAACGGGGAAAGCTGTCTGAAATCGTGCATGGCGAAAAAATGACCAAGATGTCGAAAAGACTATAAGAGTAAGTCGCCCCCGACTTTATGGACACCCTGAAATATTTTTTCGGGACCAAATTTCCCAGAGTTCAGAAATTGGCATATTCCTTAACCAGCATTCTACGAATCCCAATGCCAAAACCTGCTACGCCCCTTAGACTGTCTACCCACTAAAAGCCTCAGGTTCCATCAATGAATCAAAGCAACCCGCGTCAGGTTCTAGACCAATGGTATGAACGAACATCCGTCGTCGCAGTGGGGCACTATCGTGCGGCGCTCAGGTATTCCAGATTGCATTTTGGGATGGCATTACCCACTGTGGGGCTCTCAGCAATTGTCGGTACGGCGGTGTTTGCTACGCTTCAACAGCAATCCAGTTTCTGGTTACAGCTCGCCGTCGGGGCCATGAGCGTGTTAGCCGCCATCCTCACTGCATTGCAATCGACGCTTCGTTACCAGGAGCTGGCTGAAAAGCACCGGGGCGCAGGGGCCAAGTACAATGCCATTGGTAGAGAAATTGAGCTTTTGCGTGCATACCCTGAGATAGATGCCGAAAAGGTCGAGGACCTCAGGGCTCGCATTGACTCTCTAGCCTTTGAGTCACCGCACATACCTCAAGCAGTGCATGAGCATATGCAGGCTGAAAAAGTAAACCAGTGGGGCGAGTCTGGCTCGAACTCGAAAGTTTAAGTTGGCGTCCTATTCGGGTTCCACGGAGCCGTGCTCCGCGTACGCCTGTGATTAATTGATCGGGAAATTCTCGAATGACAGATCGCCCGCGTTCATTTCACTAAGCCGGATGCCGTCAAAATCTTCATGACGATCAATCAGGCTATGTAAGTCCGCGTAAATACCTTCTGCCTCCTTATCATCGAGAATCAAATCCACGGCGCTACAGACACGTCCAAACGCTTCGCCACGCAGGGCTATTGCAACGGTATAGTGATAGGTCGCCAGTCGGCGGCGTTCCTTCTCCCAGTACATCAGCAACTGCTCACCGACTCCCGCTGACTCCGCGAACACTTCGCTAATGCTGACCAGATTAGAAAGATCGTCGGAAAAACTGTGGACCGAATCGCACAACGGCGCGTAAAAAGCATAATAGTTATTTTCCCAGCCAAGTGCGGCAAACAAGCCCTTGCCTCCGGGATAACGCTCTACGTCCGGCCAACGTCTATCAAAGTCCGCCAGCATCCTTTCGCCATTCGCCTGCCGTGCTTGCGCAGCTGGATTCTGCAAACCCTGTTCGGATAAGTAGGCGGCCCAACTCTTGCCATTGCTTTCGGTCAGCTTTTTACTGCTTCTGAGCAACGACCGCGCATTGTCCCCGCTGTCCATACCCACGTAGAGCATATTGGCGGACTGCTCCATGATGACTCGGCTCAATGCCTCCAAGGTGGAGAACGCATTGATCGGTAGACACCCACATCCTTGTTTGCACAGTTCTCGCAGCACATTTAAATAGTATTGAATGATCACACGCTGCGGTTCGTCCTTGATCCGTGAAAGCAATTCCTCTCTATTTCGCCCGACGAGGTCGTCAAAACGCTGGTTGATGTGGGTAATGGATGCGGCGTCCTGTTTTAGATCAATCATCCGCAAGCCTGTCTCCCTGGTTTTGAGGTATGAGTTGCCCCCACACTAACCGTCACGCTACCGTCGGCCAACCTTAAAAAGATCATCGGAGATTTCACGAATTTTTTTCAAGCGGTCCCCCGTCCTAGAACGCGTGCTCTGAGGCACTTCGTGCGAGTTCGTGAAGCTACCCCCACTAACGCCATTACATACAAACACAACAGAATTGGCCTGCTGACGCCCCAAGTTCCCATCGATACATTGTGTCCCGTCACCACCCGCAGTGACCGAGCGGAGCAGCTTTCAGCACATTGGGTTACACGTGCCTCTTTGACGCGAACTGGCAGCTCCATGCCTGATGGTTGGTGGTTGGTGGTTGGTGGTTGGTGGTTGGTGGTCACTTTGTACCCCGGTTGCCCTCGGGCAACCGGAATTGTAAATCTCCCCCCACACCGGCTCCTTTTACCGGCGTACAGTGACCATCTTTTTTCAAGCCCGCACGACTCCATGCAAAGAACCGACGCAACGTTCAGCGTCGTACCCATCCGCCGGTAACTGACCCGGCATCGCCTACCCAAACCTCAATTCAAAAAACACCACGTCACCGCGCACGCCTTGCGAGATTCAAGCGGGCGGCGGGTGTGTCCGAGCTGCAACACACCAGGAAAAACGTAGGTCACTTCTTCAGATTTTGGGAAGCGTACACGCGTTAAACAACGCGTGTTTAAAGTCACCCAATGTTACGTCCCGAAGGCTACAAATCCTTGCGCCATTACCTACGGTTAAGACAGAATCCGCCGGCTTGTGAGCCTTGCCCCTGGCCTCTATTGTTTCCCTACCACTGCCTATCAGTGGTCGGGTTTAGTAGCCCAGTATCTAGCAAGGTGCATAAGCACCTATCAATCAGGTATTCATTTACCTGCACTTGATGGTGGCTGTGCGCAGGGCGCTCTCGGGCGCGCCGGATTGCTAGGTCCCCGGTCTACTAACCTGCGAACAGCCGCCACCCTTATGTTTAGTAGCAAGAGGGTTGCGGCTTCACTAAAGGACTTAGCTTATGTTCAAAGTTACACCGAATCCGCCGGACACCGATCCGGCATCCCCGTACGAGTCTGTCGACTCAAAAAAACTCAACGAGGCGGCCGAGCGCGCCCTCGATTTCTATCTCAATCCGGCAGCGCTCATGAACAACACTCCACGCAAACCCAGCACTATTTTTATGATCGCGCCTGACATCGACCATGAAACCTTGCTGGTTCAGACGTGTGAGAATTTGGCATCGGCCAGTGTCATGGCTGGCGACGTGGCGGCGTTAGTAGAAGGCCCTCACCGCCATACCCTGTTAGCGCTTCAGCAGGTCATTATGCTGGGAGAACTGGCGGCGAACCGAATGCTGGACAACTTTGTTCCACCTAAGTAATCACTCTTCCCCTTAGCGAGGACTTGTTCCTCGCTAAGGGGAAGCGAAGACCTGTTGTCCGCCACCTGACTCAACATTTCAACTTTCGAAAGCCTCTCCCACTCCCCTCTGAAACCGCGCCCGATACCGCCCCGGACTCTCCCCCGTCCACTTCTTGAACGCCCGATGAAACGCACTCGGTTCCTGAAACCCCAGCTGCTCAGCAATATCACTAATACTCGCCCGGCTCTCACGCAACTGCTCAAACGCCACCCCACGCCGCACTTCATCCTTGATCTCCTGATACGAACAGCCTTCCCGCTCCAGTTTGCGGCGGAAGGTGCTGGGGCTCAGGTGTTGTTCGAGGGCGAACGCCTGTAAGGTCGGCCATTGGCTGTAATGGCTGTTGCGCAGGCGCTGATGGACTTGTGATGCCAGGCCATGCTGGTTGCGGAAGCGGATCACCAGCCATTGCGGTGCCGTGCGCAGGAACACTTTCAGTGAAGCCAGGTCCTGGACCACCGGCAGGCGCAGGTAGTGGCTGGCGAATTCGATTTCGGTGCGTTCGGCGCCGAAGGTCAGGTTGGGGCCCCAGAGCAGTCGGTCGTCGCTGAGGGAGACGCGCTCGTGGCGAAAATCGGCGCGGTCGATCGGGATGCGCCGCCCGCCCAGCCAGCACAGCAGGCTGATCATCAACACCAGGAACGTCTCTTCACCGAAACGGCTGGCGTCTTCGTTTTGCGCGTGGCTGTCCAGGCTGATGATGGCGCGTTTGCCGCGCACGGTCAGGGTGCCGCGAAAGTCGCGCAGGAACAGCGCGAAGTTGGCCAGGCACTGGCGCATGGCTTTGTGCAGGTCGGGTTCCTGGATCAAGGCGCGGCAGATCAGCGCGAAGCTGCCGGGGGGCATGCCGTGGGAGTCGAGTCGGAAGAACTCATCGTTCAATTCGCGGATCTGAATCAGCCATAGCGCAGCAAACGCGCTCGCCGGCACGCGGGCGGTCGGCTGCTCGATCAATGCCGGGTCGATGCCCGCCTCTTCCAGCGCAGCTCGCGAACGCTGCGGATTGTCCCCCTGCCCATGGATCATCGCCTGCACGAAGTAGGCCGCCACTGAGTCCTTTTCCCGCATTTGAACGCTTCTCTCCCCATCGCCCGACTGGCAAAAAACACCAGCACCGTTGAACAGTTGCGGCATAGGACAACCGCCCTGCCGGTTCTAGACTCGCGGCCAATAGTACGCCTTCGGCCGTTACGTCGGCCAAGGTATCGCAGGGTTTGATCGGAAGGACGGAACATGAATCTGCAAAACATCGGCGTGATCGGCGCGGGCATCATGGGCAACGGCATTGCGCAAGTCTGCGCAGTGGCCGGCTTCAACGTGACCTTGATCGACATCTCCGAGAGCGCGCTGCAAAAAGCCCTGGCCACCGTTGGCAAAAACCTCGACCGGCAGATTGCCAAGGAAACCCTGACCGAAGCGCAAAAGCTCGACGCCCTCGCCAGGATCCGCACCAGCACCGATTACAGCAGCCTGCACAACGTGCAGCTGGTGATCGAAGCCGCCACCGAAAACCTCGACCTGAAACTGCGCGTGCTGCAACAGATCGTCGCGCAGGTCAGCGCCGAGTGCGTGATTGCCTCCAACACCTCGTCGCTGTCGATTACTCAACTGGCCGCCAGCGTCAGCCAGCCTGAGCGTTTCATCGGCCTGCACTTCTTCAACCCGGTGCCGGTGATGGGCCTGATCGAAGTGATTCGCGGCCTGCAAACCAGCGACGCGACCCACGCCCTGGCGTTGGACATGGCCACCACCCTCGGCAAAACCGCGATCACCGCCGGCAACCGTCCGGGGTTCGTGGTCAACCGGATTCTGGTGCCGATGATCAACGAAGCGATTCTGGTGTTCCAGGAAGGCCTGGCCAGCGCCGACGACATCGACGCCGGCATGCGCCTGGGCTGCAACCAGCCGATCGGTCCGCTGGCGTTGGCCGACCTGATCGGTCTGGACACCGTGCTGGCGATTCTCGAAGCGTTCTACGACGGTTTCAACGACAGCAAATACCGCCCCGCTCCGCTGCTCAAGGAAATGGTCGCCGCCGGCTACCTGGGACGCAAGACAGGACGTGGCTTCCATGCCTATGCCTGAGCGTTGCTCGCGCTTCGCCGAGTACCGGGACATCGTGCTGGAGTTGTTCGCCAGCAAGGGTTTCGGGCAGGTCGGCATGCGTGAGCTGGCAACGTGCCTGGGGCTGTCCCCGGGCTCGTTGTATCACCATTACCCGAGCAAGCAGCACTTGCTGCTCGACCTGATCGAGGAGTTCTACGAAGAACTGCTGTCGACCCTGGGGCGCATCGACCAAAAAGGCTCGGCGAAACGCGACAAACTGCCCAACCTGATCCGCGCGCATTTGAATCTGCACCGGGAAATGCCCTGGCATTTTCGCCTGGCGGAGCGCGACAGTGGCTGCCTGAACGCCGAGCAGCAAGCGCGTGTTCGACAGTTGCGCGAGCAATACGAGCGCACGCTATTGAAGATGCTCGGCGCCCCGTCCCGCCTCGGCGAACAGGGTTTGATCGCCGCCGGACACGCCATCGCCAACTTGCTCAACAGCGCCCCCGGCTGGCTGGCACATCATCCGCTGGAGGAAGCGCAGCGCGATGAGTTGCTGGAAAGCCTGGTGATCGGCGCCGTCGAGCGTCTGCTGCGCCCATCGCCCGCCACGCGTGCGGCGGCCTGAGTGTTCAAGCAATAAGCCTCGCTTCTTCCATAGAAAAAACGTCTAAACAAACCCGGCACGATTCCACGTCTAACGCTTTGCTACTTGGAGTCCATTCAAAGGCCAATGTGGGTCTCCAGACCCACGGTTACCGGGAGCAAAACATGAAAATCAATCCCTACCTCATCTTCAACGGCGACTGCAAAGCCGCCTTCACCTTCTATGAGCAAGCCCTGCCAGGCCAGATCGAAATGATGATGACCTTCGGCGAAAGCCCGGCGCGCGAACACTTCCCCGCCGACTTGCACAACCTGATCATTCATACCCGTCTGGCCGTGGGTGATCAGGCGATCATGGGTTCGGACACCACACCGGATCGCCCCACGGATGACATGAGCGGTTGCTCGGTCTCGCTGAACGTCGACAGCATTGCCGAAGCGCAACGTGTGTTCGACGCGTTATCAGAAGACGGCAAGGTGCAAATGCCACTGGAAGAGACTTTCTGGGCGGCACGCTTCGGGATGCTGGTGGACCGGTTCGGTGTGTCGTGGATGGTGAATTGCGAAAAGGATCAGTGACGAGTTCCAGACATCCAACAGCCCGATCAGGAAAGGTTGGGCTGGCGCAGTAGCGCCTACCCCTTCACGCACACCACCTGACGCAAGGTGTGCAGCACTTCCACCAGTTCGCGCTGGGCGTGCATGACGTGGTCGATGTTTTTGTAGGCCATGGGGATTTCATCGATCACCGATGCATCTTTGCGGCACTCGACGTGGGCGGTGGCGCGGACCTGATCTTCGACGGTGAACAGGCTTTTCGCTTTGGTGCGGCTCATGACGCGGCCGGCGCCGTGGCTGCAGGAACAGAACGATTGCTCGTTGCCGAGCCCGCGAACGATGAAACTTTTCGCGCCCATCGAGCCTGGGATGATCCCCAACTCGCCCTTCTGCGCCGACACCGCGCCCTTGCGGGTGACCAGAATATCCTGGCCAAAGTGCCGTTCTTTCTGCACATAGTTGTGGTGGCAGTTGACCGCTTCCAGAGCGACTTCAAACGGTTTGCTGATCACTTTACGTGTGGCCTGAATCACCGCGTGCATCATCAAGGCCCGGTTCTGTCTGGCGAAATCCTGGGCCCAACCGACGGCTTCGACGTAATCATCAAAATGCCGGCTGCCTTCTTCGAAATAGGCCAGATCACGGTCCGGCAGGTTGGCGAGGTGCTGGCGCATGTCGGCCTGAGCCAGTTGAATGAACAGGTTGCCGATGGCGTTGCCAACCCCGCGTGAACCGCTGTGCAGCATGAACCAGACGCGGTTGGTTTCATCCAGGCACACCTCGATGAAGTGGTTACCGCTGCCCAGCGTGCCCAGGTGCCCGCGATTGTTGGTGTTGGCGAGTTTCGGGTATTTGTCGGTGATCGCCTTGAACCGCGGGTTCAGTGCGGCCCAAGCCTGATCGGCCTGTTTCGGAACGCTATCCCAAGCCCCTTTGTCCCGCACGCCACGCCCGACTGTGCGGCCATGGGGCACGGCTTTTTCGATTGCGCAGCGCAATCCATGCAGGTTATCCGGCAAGTCAGCGGCGGTCAGCGATGTGCGCGCGGCGATCATGCCGCAGCCAATGTCCACACCGACAGCGGCGGGAATGATCGCGCCCACCGTCGGAATCACACTGCCAATGGTCGAGCCTTTGCCCAGGTGCACGTCAGGCATCACCGCCAGGTGTTTGAAGATAAACGGCATCTTTGCGGTGTTGATCAGTTGTTGCCTGGCTTCGTTTTCGACCGGGACGCCTTCGGTCCAGAGCTTGATCGGTTTACCGTTGGCGACTTCCAGCAGTTGGTAGTTAGGTGCTTGCATGTTTTCGAACAAGTGGCGCCTCGGCCCCTTGAGTTCCTTGGTTATTTCCTGGTTTCCAGGATCTTGTCAGCGAGCGCTTTGACCCGCTTGATCGACAGGTTGTGCGTGGGCACCGTCTGATGAAAGAAGCGCCTCTATCTTACGCCCGAATATTCCCCTGAAAACCTCAACGTGATCACAGAACCAGTGGGAGCATGGCTTGCCAGCGAAGAACGATGACACGCAATACCTGAAAAACCGCGGTGCGTGCTTCGCGGGCAAGCCTCGCTCCCACTGGATTTTCGTCGCTCGTGGACTTAACGGCATCCGCCGAGGCCGCAGATATTGAATGTCGAACGCGCTCTTCAGAGCTTGGCGATGGAGACCTCGGTGGATTTGACGAAGGCAATCACCTCGCTGCCCACGCATTTAAACCGTCGCGCTGAAGCCGACAACCCAGCAGCACGACAACCATTCGTCGCCTATGAATACCTGGCGTACAACAGGCGGCCCTCTCTGGCTTAGGGATTGCACAAGCCGGTCTTGGCTGCCCCGGAACGACGTAATTCTGACGCGGCGGCCCTCTAATCAATGCTTGGTCAGTCCCCCCGGAGATGTAACGTGTCAACTCTCAATGAAATCGCAGCGAACCACGCGAGAATGGCTATGGCAAAGGCGCAAGAGTCGACCGGACTGAGTGAGCGACATCTTCAAATCGTCGGCAGCGTCGAAATCCGCACCAGCGATGAACAACCGCACGTTCCACTGCACTTCATCACCGTGACGCCGGAAAACCACCTCGCCCAGGCGGCTGGCTACTAACGCCTTCCCTTGACGAAAGAACCCGGCGCAATGGCCGGGTTTTTCTGTTAATCAACCCAAGCCCTTGCCCACGATTGGCGCCGACGCGCCTAAACTCAACTGACAACGAACTCGCCCTGCGATTGGAGGATGAGGCACTGTCATGTTTGAAATCTCAGCGGTGGCGCGGGTGAAGCACTTCGCCGCAAACACGGCCGGCCGGGATTTCGCGGTTGGCGACATCCATGGCCACTTCACTCGCCTGCAAGCTGCGCTGGATGCCGCCAGGTTCACCCCTTCGGTCGATCGCCTGTTCAGTGTTGGCGATCTGATTGACCGCGGGCCCGAATGCCGCGCCGCGCTCGATTGGCTGGACAAGCCGTGGTTCCACGCCGTGTGCGGCAACCATGATGACTACGTGGTTCACTTCGATACCTGTGCCGTCGATAGCTGGATCTTCAACGGCGGCTTATGGTTCACGCACCTGTCGCTGCCCGAACAGAAAACATTCGCCGCGACGTTCGCCGAGTTGCCAATCGCAATCGAAGTCGAAACCGCCCAGGGCCTGATCGGCATCGTGCACGCCGATTGTCCGTTTCCATCATGGGCTCAATTGCGAAACGAACTGCAATCGCCCAAGAGCAGCCAGCACCTGATGCAAGTCCAGAACCGCTGCCTATGGTCCCGCAGCCGCCTCGAACAACGGGAAACGCAGGGCGTTGCGGGCCTGCGTGCGCTGGTGGTCGGGCATAGCCCCATTCCCGTGCCCGTCAGGCTTGGCAATGTGATTCATATCGACACGGCGGGATGGAGGCCGGCGGAGGGCTATTTCACCCTGCTGAATCTCGAAACGCTTGAGCCGGCGCCTTGAGCATCCTGTACCGCTCGTCCTGACCTCGGCACGTTCACCTTCCATGCTTTTCTAATGGGTACATCCACTCGCACAGCAGGTGCAAACGATGAACAGCAAAATTGCTCCTCTCATGCTCGCCGGACTTGTCTCGATCTGCCCGCTCTACTCGCTCGCAACCGAGAAAACCACGGAAGACGCCACCCTCCCACCCAGCGCACTTCCCGGGCTCAACCAAGGCGAGTCGAATGCAGAAAAGGCTGACAAAAAGGGCGAGGAAGCATCGGGTTCCAATTCCGGCGCGGAATCGCATGAGATAGAAAAAGACGCCGCTGGTTCGAGTGGTTCAGGGAATGAAGGAGCCAAGTCGAAGCCGCAACAGTAAGCCTGCAGGCGAGTGGTGCACGGGCGTGAGTACGATAAAGGGCATCCCCCACGGCGCGAGCTCATCCCGGCACTGACGGTGATTGCCCCAAAACCCGTCACTTTTTGTGGCGGGCTTTTTTGCGTACGGCGCGTCGGATCGACGTTAGTCAGCCTCCAGTTCCAGGCAAGGCGCGGGCCGCCTGGTCAGGGTGCTTAGTTCCCAAAAACACAGGCCTGGTGACAGGACGAATAACCCTGAAATCAAGGCGCTGACCTGTTGCACCCGCCACGCCTTTCAACTCGATACGCTTTTCCGGATGAGTTTCTTGTCAATCTTCCCGACGCTGGTTTTGGGGATTTCGGCGACGAACTTGAACTGCTTGGGGATCGCCCATTTGTTGATGCGGCCGCGCTCGACAAACCCTTGCAGGTGCGTCTCCAGGATCTTGCGGTCGAGGTACTGCCCCGGTTCGGACACCACCAGCGCCATGGGCCGTTCGCCCCATTGCTCATCGGCGATGCCCACGACCGCGACCGACATCACGGCGGCGTGCTCGCTGATCAGGCTCTCCAGTTCCAGGGAGCTGATCCACTCCCCGCCTGTCTTGATCACGTCCTTGATTCGATCCTTGATTTCCACACCGCCCAACCCGTCGATGGAAGCCATGTCGCCGGTGTGCAGCCAGCCATCGCGCCAAAGTTCTGCACCCTTTTCCGGTTCCTTCAAATAGCCCTGGGTCAGCCACGGCGCGCGCACCACGATCTCTCCCAGCGACTCGCCGTCATGGGCAACGTCATTGCCACTGGCATCGATGATTTTCAGGTCGACCATCGGCACCGGCGTGCCCGTCTTGATACGAGCAGTCAGTTGGGCTAGCGGGGATTGTTCGAGGTCTTCGTCACGCAGGTACGTCAGGCACAGCAATGGACAGGTTTCCGACATGCCGTAACCGCTGTGCACCTGCATACCTTTGGCGTTCGCTTCGCTGGCAATGCCTAAGGTCAGCGCGCTGCCGCCCAGGAGCATTTTCCAGCCATCAAAACGGGTGTGTGCCGCTTCCTCACAGCCCAGGATCATTTGCAGAAGGGTCGGCACACAGTGGGAGAACGTGACTTTCTCCTCCCGATACAGCCTGACCAGGCTGTTGGGTTCGTAGCGACCGGGGTACACCTGCTTGATTCCCATCAGGGTGGCAACATAGGGCACACCCCAGGCATGCACGTGAAACATCGGCGTGATCGGCATGTAGACATCATCCGAGCGCAGCAGCGGCAACCCCTGATAGACGCCCAAAGTGCCCACGGCATTCAAGGTGTGCAGGACCAGTTGGCGATGGGTGAAATACACGCCTTTAGGATCGCCAGTGGTGCCCGTGGTGTAGAAAAGGGTCGCCACCGAGTGTTCATCGAAATCGGGAAAATCGTATTGGTCTGCGGCCCCGGACAACAGGTTTTCATATTCCCCCAGCACCGGTAGCGACGTGTCGGTTGCTGTGTCGTCCGTGAGCTGCAGGTAACCTTTGACGGTTTCAAGCCGCCCGTGAATCTGTTCAACCAGCGGCAGGAAATCATCATGCACCAGCACCAGGTCATCCTCGGCATGGTTCATGGTGAAGAGCACCTGATCCGGCGAAAGACGGATGTTCACGGTGTGCAGCACAGCGCCGATCATCGGTATGGCAAAGAAGCACTCCAGGTAGCGATGGCTGTCCCAGTCGAGCAGGGCCACCGTATCCCCGGCCTTGACGCCGGCAGCGGTCAAGGCGTTGGCCAGTCGGCGGATCCGCTGGTTGAGGGTCTGGTAGCTGTAGCGCAGTTTGTCGGCATACACGATTTCCCGGCCCGGCTCGTAGCGCACACCTGAGAGCAACAATTGCTTGATCAGCAAGGGATAGGCATAAGCGCCGTCGGCGGGCGGAATTATTTTTGTCGCCATCATGGTTGTGGTTCCCGGTCCTTTTTACGTGGGCTCAGAACTGCTCTGCATCCAATTGATAGAGGCATTCGCTGCCAGCCTTGGCCGACGCGCTCAACGAGTGGATACGTGGCAGCAAACGGGCGAAGTAGAAGCGCGCGGTCGCCAGTTTGCTGGCGTAGAAATCGTCTTTGGAATGCGTGCTCATGGCAGCCTTGGCCATTCGCGCCCACATGTAGGCGTACGCGGTGTAGCCGAATACATGCAGGTACTCGACCGACGCCGCACCGATTTCATTCGGGTTGCTCTGGGCTCGGTCCAACAGCCATGCGGTCAGTTCGTCGAGGGTGTCGAGGGCGGCGTTCAACGGTTGGGTGAACTCGGCGAGGTCAGCGCAGGCGTTGGCGGTAAAGTTGCGGATTTCCGAAGCGAACAGCCGGTAGAGCGCCCCGTCGCTGCCGACGATTTTGCGCCCGACCAGGTCCAGGGACTGGATACCATTGGTGCCTTCGTAGATCTGGGTGATGCGCACATCGCGCACCAATTGCTCCTGGCCCCACTCGCGAATATAGCCATGGCCGCCGAGGATCTGCTGACCGTGGAGGGTGGTTTCCAGGCCCATGTCGGTGAGGAATGCCTTGGCCACCGGGGTCAGCAGCGACACCCGTTCCTGGGCGCGACTGCGGATCGCTGCGTCATCACTGTACTTGGCGATATCGAGTTGCAGCGCCACGTAGCTGGAGAACGCCCGCCCGCCTTCGTTCAAGGCCTTCATGGTCAACAGCATGCGGCGTACATCCGGGTGAACGATGATCGGATCGGCCGCTTTGTCCTTGTTCTGCGCGCCCGTCGGCGAACGGCTTTGCAGACGGTCACGGGCGTATTCGACGGCGTTCTGGTACGAACGCTCACCCAACGCCAGGCCCTGGATACCCACGCCCAAACGTTCGTAGTTCATCATGGTGAACATCGCCGCCAGGCCCTTGTTCGGCGCATCGATGATCCAGCCGGTCGCCCCGTCAAAGTTCATCACGCACGTGGCCGAGGCCTTGATGCCCATCTTGTGCTCGATGGAACCGCAAGACAGCGCGTTGCGTTCGCCCAGCGAGCCGTCGGTATTGACCAGCACCTTGGGCACCAGAAACAGCGAAATCCCCTTGGGACCGGCGGGTGCATCCGGTAACCGGGCCAGTACCAGATGAATGATGTTTTCGGTCAGGTCGTGCTCGCCGCCGGTGATGAAGATCTTGCTGCCGCTGATCTTGAAACTGCCGTCGGCCTGAGGTTCGGCACGGGTGCGAATCAGGCCCAGGTCCGTACCGGCATGCGCCTCGGTCAGGCACATGGAACCGGTCCAGGTGCCGGCGTACATGTTCGGCAGATAGCGTTCCTTGAGCTCCCGACTGGCGTGGGCATTGATCGACAGGCACGCACCGGCGGTCAGCATCGGGTACAGGCCGAACGACAGACTGGCCGAGTTGACCATCTCCTCGACCTGAGCCGAAATGGCCTTGGGCATGCCCATGCCACCGAACTGCGGATCACCACCAACACCCACCCAACCGCCGTCGGCGAATGCCTGGTACGCCGCGACAAAACCGTCCGGCGCCGTGACCGTGCCGTTGCTCCAGGTGCAGCCCTGCTCGTCGCTGCTGCGGTTCAGCGGTGCGATAACCTCACCACTGATTTTGCCAGCCTCTTCAAGGATCGCAGCGGCCGTTTCTTCATCGATCACCTCGCCAAGGCCAGGCAATTTGGCCCACAACCGGGACACCTGGAAGACCTCGTTGAGTACGAAGCGCATGTCGCGCAAAGGAGCTTTGTAATCAGACATCGTTGGCTTACTCGGAAGTGGTCAGGGCATGTGGCATGCCGGGACGTTGAGAGATCGGGGTGTTGTCGGCCTGCGTAACAGGCCCGGGTTCCAGCGCTCGTTCGCGAAGGAGGAAATAAGACAGGGCAGGAATCAGCACCAACGCGCCCAGCATGTTCCACAGGAACATGAAGGTCAGCAGGATGCCCATGTCCGCCTGGAACTTGATCGGCGACCAGACCCAGCACACCACGCCAGCCGCCAGGGTGATGCCCACCAGGCCCACGACCCGTCCGGTAAACGACACGGCGTTGCGGTAAGCCTGAGACAGCGGCAGGCCCTGGCGCTGGTAATGCAGTTGCACGCTGAGCAGATACAACGCGTAGTCCACGCCGATTCCCACGCCCAATGCGATCACCGGCAGGGTCGCGACCTTCACGCCAATGCCCATGGCCACCATCAACGCCTCGCAGAGGATCGACGTCAGCACCAGTGGCAACAGGGCAACCAGGGTCGCGCGCCAACTGCGGAAGGTGATCAGACAGAACAGCGTCACCGCCGCATAGACGTACAACAGCATGGTGCGATTGGCCTCGCGCACCACAATGTTGGTGGCCGCCTCAATCCCGGCCGACCCGGCCGCCAACAGGAACTGGCGATCTTCGCTGTTGTTCTCCCGGGCGAATTTTTCCGCGATGCCGACCACGGCATCCAGCGTCTCGGCCTTGTGGTCCTTGAGGAAGGTGATCACCGGCATCAGCGAACAATCGGTGTTGAACAACTCCGGCGAGTTGACCGAGGCTTGCTGCGCAGCATAATTGAGCACGTCCTGATTGCGCTGGATGCTGTTGAGCTTGGGGTTGCCTTCATAGGTGCCAGCGGTGATTTGGCGCACCGCGTTCACCAGCGAAGCCGTCGCCTGCACGCCCGGATACTGCTGCAGCTCCCAGGCCAGTCGGTCGGCGAGAATCAACGTCTTGTAGTTCAGACAGCCTTCCGGTGCGGTCTTGATCATCACTGCGAACAGGTCGCTGGACAGCGCGTAGTGGTGGGTGATGTAGGCGTTGTCACGGTTGTAGCGCGAGTCGGCACGCAACTCCGGTGCGCCACTTTGCAGATCGCCGATTTTCAGTTGCAGGCTGACCATGAAGCCGCCGATGCCGATCAGCACCGCGACCAATACCGCCCCCGTGGCCCATTTGCGCGTGGTGAAGCGGTCGAGCACGTCCCACAGTTTGCCGAAGCCTTTGTGCCCTTCTGCGCGCGTGTCGATGTTCAGTGCACGCTCGGCCGCCTTGGCGCCGACGCCGACATAAGACAGCGCCACCGGCATCAACAATAGCGAGGTGAAAATCAGCACCGCCACACCGATACTGGCGGTGATCGCCAGGTCCCGGATCACCGGAATATCGATCAGCATCAGCACCGCGAATCCGACGGCGTCGGCCAGCAGCGCCGTGACGCCGGCAATAAACAGACGGCGGAAGGTGTAGCGTGCGGCGATCAGTTTGTGGGTGCCACGGGCGATGTCTTGCATGATCCCGTTCATCTTCTGCGCCGCATGGGACACACCGATGGCGAAGATCAGAAAAGGCACCAGCACCGAATACGGGTCGATGGCATAGCCGAGCCAGGCGACGATGCCGAGTTGCCAGACCACAGCGATCAACGAGCAGCCGACCACCAGCAGGGTGCTGCGCACGCATCGTGTATAGGCGTAAATGATGACCAGCGAAGTGACCACGGCCAGGCCGAAGAACATCATCACTTGAATCAGTCCGTCGATCAGGTCGCCCATCAGTTTGGCGAAACCGATCACCCGGACTTTGTACGGGCCCTTGCCCTCCTCCCCGGCCTTGCGTGCAGCGCTGTCGCCGGCAAACTCGATCTTGTCGCGCAACTGCTCCTCAAGCATCTGCGAAAAGGCGTGGTAGTCGATGCGCTGACCGCTGGCCGTGGCCTTGTCCAGCAGCGGCACGATCAGCATGCTCGATTTGTAGTCGCTGGCCACCAGACTGCCGACGATGCCGGCGCGGGAAATGTTCTGGCGCAGTTGTTCTATTTCTTCAGGCTTGCCCTGGTAGGTATCGGGCATCACCGGACCACCCTGGAAACCTTCCTCCGTCACTTCGGTCCAGCGCACCGCCGGGCTCCACAACGACTTCATCCAGGCGCGGTCGACGCCTTCGGTGAGAAACAATTGATCGTTGACCTGTTTGAGCACGTCCAGGTAAGCAGGGTCGAAGACATCGCCCTGAGTGGTCTCCACGACCACCCGCACCGAGTTGCCCAAGCCTCGCAGTGACTGGCGGTTTTCCAGGAAGTTCTGGATGTAGGGCTGGCTCTGCGGAATCATTTTCTCGAAACTTGGACGCAGCTCCAGCCGAGTCGCGGCCATGTAACCGAAGACCAGAGTGGCCAGCGCCATCAACAGCATGAACAGCGGACGGTAGTTGAACACCAGCCGCTCCAGCCGATTGCCGGAATCGCGGTCGAAATCATGCAGATCGCGGATCACCGGCATGGCGTCTTGTTTGATATTGCCCATGTCTGGGTTCTCGCTTTAAGGGTTCGAGGACTTATTCAACGGACAGCGTCCGCGCACCACGGCTGCCGACCACCACCAGCGCATCGTTAACGGCGCGCGTGACGCCCGTCACAGGCACCGGCTGGGCTTGCTGCACCCAGCGCTGTTGCGCACCGGTGCCCTGGCTCGCCAGCATCTGCCCGCCCTGGGTAAACAAGCGGTAATCACCATGGGCATCGACGAGGCCGGCGGTGATGCTGACGTGCAGGCCAGTGTCCAGCGAGGTCCAACTGAGGCCTGCATCGGTGCTGCGCAGCACATTGCCGCGCAAGCCGTAGACGAGCACTTCGCCGGGTTTGCCGACGACGCCGAAAAAGCTGCCCTGATAAGGTGTTTGCAGGGCGGCGAATCGCTGCTGGGCGTCATCCCACTTCAGCAACAGGCCCTGCTCGCCGACGATGTAAAGCGCATCGCCGGTGGCGGCGATGGCGTTGAGGTGAAAGCCCTGCGGGTTGTCGGTGCGATCCTGGAACGGCGTCCAGCTCTGGCCGCCATCCTCGGTGCGCAGGATCAGGTTGAACACCCCGACCACATAGCCGAGGCGGTCGTTGGCGAACCAGACATCAAGCAAGGGTTTGTCGGCACCCTGCGCCTCCAGCCGCTGACCTTCGGCGACCCGCAGCGGCCATTGTTCATTGCCAGGTTCGGCACGGGCCAACGCCTGGTAATGCTTGACCAGCAAGGCACCGATCTCGCGGCCGTCGAGTTGCTTGCTCCAGGTTGCACCCGCGTCATTGCTGTGCAACACCACGCCGTCGCCGCCCACCGCCCAGCCCTGAGTGGCGGAAGGAAAACTCACGGCATTGAGGTCGGCACTGACTGGCACAGCGGCCTGCTGCCAGTGCTGGCCGGCATCATCGGAATACAGAATGTGGCCACGCTGCCCGACGGCGACCAAGCGGTCGCCGGCGCGGGCCATGTCGGATAACGGGCTGTTGACGGCCAAGGCGCTGACCCTGGCCGGCAGATCCAGCACGTCGACATAAGCGGACGCCTGGCTCAGGCCCTGCAACACTGCAAGCAGAGCGCCGAGCGCCAGCCGCAGGTAACTTTTGTACGAACACATACCGCGTCCTCTTCGGAAAACTGCGCCGGGACACACGTCCGTGTGCCTGACGTTCCAACCTGGCGCCCGAAACGGTCGGTATGCGCCGACCGTTGCGCGATCCCCTGCCTTTGCAGGCAGCGGACCGAATGGACGCTTTGTCACGGTTTGCTTAACGAATCCCGCTACCTGCCAGAGACTCCGACGACCATTGCGCCTTGGAAAGCGGATCGGTGTACTTGATGCCGCCATAAGGCCCGACCACACCGTTGATGTTGTAGGAACCACCCACCAGGTCGTAGATCATGAAGGGCGTGGAATCCGGGATCTGCTTGTCGTAGCTCTGGCTGAGGAACGCGAAGGAGCCACGGTACAACTGACCACGTGCGTCGTATTGATCAGAGGCCAGCGCGGTCCAGCTGTCTTCATCGAGGTAGAAGCGACGCTTCTGATAGATGTGTCGGGCGCCGGACTTGAGGTTGCCTTCCACCACCCAGACGCGGTGTTTTTCCCAACGCACGTAGTCGGGTGCCAGGTGATTGGCCGTGGTCAGCGATTTGGGATCCTGGGCGTAGGTCAGCTTGTAAGTGTTGTAGGGCACGATCATTTCCTGCTTGCCCACCAGCTTCCAGTCGTAGCGATCCAGCGCACCGTTGAACACGAAGACATCGTCGTATGTGCCCGCGCCAGCGGTGCCAGGGTTAGGCGTGTCGTAGGCCAGGTTCGGTGCCAGCTTGACCCGACGCTGGCCCGGCAGGTACTGCCAAGCACGGCGCGGTTGTTGCAGCGGGTTGGCGGCGTCCTTGAGCATCACCGCTTCGCCGGCCCGGCGCGCAGGGCCGGTGTAGGACAGCTTCATCTGGTAATACACGTCGGCGCTGCTGATCGGCTGCGCGAGGTTTTCGTAGATCGGGTAGGAAATGAACGCCTGCCCAGTGGTCGCCAGGCTTGGCACGCCAGCGGAATCGACGTTCCAGGAGTCGTACTTGGAGCTGATGCTCACGCCCTGATATCGCAGCAGGAAGTTCCACATCGCTTCGTTGCCCGATTGCGGGATCGGGAACGGCACGCCCGGCAGTACGTTGTCGATGGCCAGCCCGTTTTCGAGGGATTTGGCGCCGCTGGCGTTTTTCACGCCGTTATCCAGAATGGCCTGGGGCAGCGAAACGGTGCGGTGGGTCGGGAACACATCGACACGGAAAGTCGGGAAACGCTTGGCCAGTTCAACAGTGGTAGCGCTGAGCATGCCCTTGTACTGCTCGACGTTTTTGCCGTCGATCTGCAGCAACGGTTTTTCACTGGCAAACGGATCCGGACGCATGCTGTCACCGGATTTGAAGCTGGCCGGCGGCGTGGTCAGGCCACCGTTGTAGGCGGGGATGGAACCATCAGCGTTCCCGGCTTTTTCAGCGCCCACCAGGGTCAGGCTGGTGCCCAACCGGGCAGCGTCCTGAGTTGAAACAGCGGCCTGTGCCTGGGCGGCAAGGACCATGGCCAGCGAAGCGGCCAGCACGGTTTTTGCGAATGTCATCTTGTTATTCTCCTGCTTGCATTGAGCAAATCAGTGGTGAATCAAAAAGTGGTTTTCATCGTCAGGTAAACGGCTCCACGGTCCTCAGTCGTGGCCCCGCCACCGGAGAAGGCGGAGTAGCCACCGGCGTAACAGGCGTAGTTTTCGTTACCGCTAAAGGCATTCGGCGCAGCGCCGTCGCCTCCGGTCGGGCCGGTACTCACGCCGCTGACGTTGCACTTGTCGGCCTTGCCGAATGAGTCCACGTACTTCAGGTCGACAAAGTATTTGTTGTACACAACGGCCCCGAGGCCGATGGCGTAGTTACCGGTGTCTTTGGCGCCGCCACCGGAGACCGGTGAAACACCATCGAGACCGACGTTGATGGACATCGGTGCGTTGAGGTCGACACCGGGAAACACCTGGTACCAGGTCGGGGTGAAGTTGACCGCGATGCCCCAGTTGTCCCGGGTCGGCTGGTCGATGCCGCGATAGGTGTCCTTGCCCTTGTAGAGCGCCTCGTTGTTGCTATCGAGCTTGAGCAGGTTGCTGTAATACAGCTCGCCCAGCAGAGTGGCCGAATCGAACACAGGCGTTTTAGCAATGGTCATCAGGCCGTTGAGCGTCCAGTGCAAGGTGTCGCCGGTGGCGGCCATGCTGTCGCCCTTCTGCGGGGTGTCATAAACCACGCCGGTGGCAGCCGTGCGCGCAGGCAACAGGCCAAGACCTGCGCCCAGGCCCAGCGGACTGTTAGTGCTGACAACCGCCGGAATACTGGCCAACGGCATATTGTGACGAATGTTCAGGTCCGAACCGACGCTGATCCCGCCCACGTCCTTGGACAGGCTCAGGCCAACGATCTTGATGTTGTCGGCATAGGCCATTTGATAGGTGGCGGTGCTCAGCGAGTTGAGGGTGTTGACCACCGCAGGCACTTGCCCTGCCGGCCGGGTGCCGTTGGGATTGGCCGAACTCAGGCCTCTGGCATCCAGCCAGGCTTGCGGCAGGATTTCCGAGGTTTCGCGGTAGTAAACGCCGAGGGTCCCGTCCAGCCAGGCTGGCGACCACTTGGCCATAATCCCCCAGTCTCCGCGCTTGTCCGGCGTCAGGTCGTGACCGCGACGCACATTGGTCAAACCGTTGCAGGGTGCCAGACCACACCCCAGCGGACTGCCCGGCACCACGCCATTGGTGTTGCCCAGCAGGAAGGATTGCGCACCGAAACCGACCAGATCGGAACCGCCGTAATAAGTACCGGCTTCCGGCAGGCGCGCGGCGTCCCAATCCAGGAAATACTGAGCGCCTACGGTCAACTCGGGATTGACGGTGAACGACATCGACAACTGGTTACGCGGAACGAACAGTTCCTTGGCTTCGGTACCGGGTGAGGCAGCCAGTTTGGCCAGGTCCAGGCCCGATTGGCCGTAACTGTTCGAGTGCACCGGGTTGAGAATAGTCTCGCCCCAGAACACGTTATGCTGACCGGCCTTGACGCTTAACAGCGACTCCTCGCCCACTTCGGTGCTGTAGAACACGAAGGCGTCGAGGATTTCGCCGGAAGGACCGGTGTAATAACGCTGGGCGTAGTTGCTCAGGTGCGGGCTGCCATTGCCGACGTTGTCACGGGTGACCGCGGCCAGACGTGGGTCGTTGGCGACCAGCCCCGACCTTGCGTCGTTGCCGTTGACGAACGGATTGGAATTGGAACCGGTGTTCTCGTAGGCCTTGTCGTACCAACTGGCAGCGCTCACACGGAAACCCATGTGGTTCTGGTAAACCACATCCATCTCGGTCAACAGGTCGACACGGTGGGTGATGTTGGTCCCGGCCTTGCGGAAGTTGTAGTCGCCGTCGTTGTTGTTCGGCGTTGCCAGCATGCGCTTGTCGGCGCTTTCGGTGCGTACGCCGTAGTTGTACTTCACAGTGTTATCAAAACGCACGGTCCAGTCCGGGTTCCCGGTGTCGAGCTCGATCGCCTGCGCGACCGGCACGCCTGCGGCCAGAATGGCCGAGGCCAACAAGGTGTAACGCGAGGGTGCGAACCCGTGACTCTTATTGTTGTGCATTGCGTTGTCTCCGCCTTTTTGTATTTGTTTTAAGCGCAGCCGCCCTCGCGCAACCCCTTGTTCCAGGGGTTTACGTTTTCAGGAGTGAGGGCAAATGCCGGATGGCGCGGGCCAACCGGCGCCTGAATCAGCGGTCCAGTTCGAGGATGAGAGCTTCGGCTTGTGGCCAGCGCCCATACCCGGCAGCAGGATTGAGATGACCGACTTCGCCGAGATTGAGCAGCTCGCTGCCCCAGCCTTCGGCCATGCGCGTGGCGGCGTCCAGACTGGCGAGGTGGTCGTTGGTACTGGCGGCCAGCAGACTGCGGAACGGCAACCGGCCTTTGGGTAGAGGGTCCCAACCCTGGGTACGCAGGGTTTCAGCGCAGGGGTAGCCCTGCGGCCATTGGGCATCAAGGTCCGGCGGAGCGGCCAGCAGCGCGCCCTTGATCGGCCGACTGTGACGCGCAGCCCAGTGCGCAACCATTAGCACGCCGGCGCTGTGAGCGACCAGAATCACCGGCCCGTCGATCTGCGCAAGTGTGTGCTGAATGGCTTCGACCCGCTTGCTGCAATCAAGCTTGTCGGTTTCAAGCGGCGGCACACTGCGCACCTTGCACAGCCTGGATTCAAGCAACGTTTGCCAATGCTCGGCAACGTGCTCACGCAGACCCGGTACGATCACAACGGTTGCGGCAGTTTGCAGTTTGTCCACGTCAACACCTTCGCTTTCTCGATGACTCGACTGGCTCTATTGGCCAGGGGCTTTGTGTAGGAGTGACATTAAAGAGCGCCCGACCGAGGCGCTTTTCATTGGACGTCAGGCACTTTTCTTTTCATGACAAAATTCCGCGTGTTGTCGCGCAGCGACCATTGGTCGAATATCCCCGCAGCTTCTCTCCAGCTCACTGTAATCAATGGGTGCGTGTCGATTTTTACACTGCAACGATGTGATTCCGGCCAGCACCAGGCGAGCGCCCTCGACGTTGTCACAACTGTTCAATTGCTGAAGTGCTGGATATAGTCGCCACGCTCATTTGAATCGCAACCGGCCCAGGAAAGACCTTCGCATGCCCAAGCTTGTTCGCGCCGCCGTCTTGACCAACTACCTGGAGGTCACCCAGTACCTGGGGTTCAACCCCCGAGACGTACTGGCCGGCGTCGGTTTGAGTAAAGCCATATTGCAAGCTCCTGAACATCGCATCCCCATCGACGCCGCCGTGCGGTTGCTGGAGGATTCAGCCGCCGCCAGCGGCTGCCAGAGCTTCGGCTTGAGCATGGCCGAGTCGCGCCAGCTCTCGGACTTCGGTGTGGTCAGCCTGTTGCTCTCTCATCAGCGAACGCTGCGTGATGCGTTGCAAGTGTTGGTGCACTACCGTCATCTGATGAACGATTCGCTGGCCCTCTTCATCGAGGAGGCAGGCAAGATGGTGATCATTCGCGAAGAGGTGGTCACCGAATCGCCGATGCCCTGCCGACAAGCCAATGAACTGGCCATCGGGGTGATGTTCCGCCTGTGCGCCGCCCTGCTCGGCGCACACTGGCATCCCTACAGCGTCAACTTCACGCACCAGCCTCCCGACAACCTGCAACTGCATCGCCGCCTGTTCGGCTGCAAACTGGAGTTCGGCAGCGAGTTCAATGGCATCGTCTGCCCCAATGCCAGCCTCGACATGACCAACCCCCATGCCGACCCGGCCATGGCGCGCTACGCCCAGAGTTACCTTGACTCGCTGCTCAGCCACGAAGGCCCTTCGATGCTGTTCGAGGTGCGCAAAGCCATCTACCTGTTGTTGCCGATGGGGCGCGCCACCATCGAGCAGATCGCCCAGACCCAGGGCATGAACGTTCGGACCCTGCAGCGCCGCCTCAAAGACGACGGCTGCGCCTTCAACGACCTGATCAACGACGTGCGCCGCGACCTAGTGTTGCGCTACCTGGAAAACCCGAATTACTCGTTGGGCCGGATCGCCGACATGCTCGGCTACTCCATGGCGAGTTCCTTTACACGCTGGTTCATCACCCAGTTCGGCATGCCGCCCGCGGCATGGCGCAGTGCGCAAAAGCACACCGTCAAAGCACCGCCGGAGCTGACCACCCTGCCCGGCTCCAGCGAACCCTGAACCGAACGCAACAGACCCGGCGTTTTGCAAAAAAAAGCGGCGACTGCTGGTACAGTCGCCGCAAAAGAACCGGTGTCTGTGACACCGGCCGAGGAGTCCTGTGGCGGGGGAGCTTGCTCCCTCGCCACAAGTTTGTGTACCTACATTCCCCAGCGCAGCAACAACAGCACCAGCACGACGAGGAACACCGTCTCCCCCACCATCAACAAAATCGGCTTGATGCCCACCGCCGCCAGCTCCTTGAGTTGGGTTTTCATACCCAGGGCGCTGATGGAAACCACCAGGCACCAGCGCGACAACTCGTTGACCGACCCTTGCACCACCGGGGCCACCCAGCCGGTGCTGTTGATACAGGCCAACATCAGAAACCCGACGGCGAACCAAGGTAGCAGCGGAGGTCGTTTGCCGGTCGGGTCGGCGCCCTGCATGCGGGTGATCATGGCGGCACACACGATCACCGGCAGCAACATGGCAACCCGCATCAACTTGACCACCGTGGCCGTATCGCCGGTCTCGGTCGACATGCTGTAACCGGCACCGACGACCTGGGCGACATCGTGAATGGTCGCCCCCAGAAACACGCCCGCCACTTGTGGCGACAACGACAGCCAGTTGGCAATCATCGGATACACGATCATCGCCAGGGTCGACAGCGCCGACACCCCGATCACCGTGAATAACGTCGCGCGTTCTTTCTGCGGATGATTGGGCAATGCCGCCGCCAGCGCCAACGCGGCCGATGCCCCACAAATCGCTGTGGCGCCGCCGGTGAGCATGCCGAACAAACGCTGAAAGCCCAGCGCCTTGGCTGCGATCACTGAAACGCCGATGGTCACCACCACCAGAATCACCACCAGCGCCACAGGCTTCCAGCCCAGCGCAGCCATCTGTTCGAGGGTGATGCGCATGCCCAGCAGCGCCACACCAATGCGCAACACGGTGCGTGCGGTGAACTCGATGCCCGGCTTGCAAACACCGTCACCGGCCAGGAAGTTCAGCGCCATGCCCAGCAACAAAGCGAACAGCATCACCGGCGCGCCGTAGTGCTCGGACAAAAAGGACGCAGCCGCTGCAACGATCAAACTGACGATAAAGCCCGGCGCCAGTTCGCGCGTTCGGCTGTGGATACGGGTGAGAGCGATGGCGCTCATGGCGCGGCCTCCTCGGGAACGATAACGATGAAAGCCTGGCCGTCGATGATCTCAACCGGGTAGTTGGCGACTTTGACTGCGGTGGAATTAAGCAGGTAACCGCTGCGCAAATCGAAGCGCAGGCCATGGGCGCAGCACTGAATCACCCACCCCTCAAGGCGCCCGCCACACAGCGAGGCGCCTTGATGGGGGCAACTGTCGTCGACGGCGAACACGTCACCTTCGACGTTGAATAACGCCAGGCTTTTGTCATCGAATTCGAACAGTGCACGACCGCCCGCCTGCGGGAGCTTTCCGGCAGGCACGGGGATACGTCGGTTCATGCAGGTTGCCGCTCGTGATCACTTTCTTTCAGGGCTTGGTTCATGGCCCCGAGCAGCGCCTGAGCAGGTTGTGCACCGACCATCGTCATGCGACGGTCGAACTGAAAGCCCGGCACCCCACTGGTCGCGCCGGGAAAGCCGTCAAATGGCGTGGCGTCGCCCTTCAGGCAATCGAGCACCACCTGCGCATCAACGCCGCAGGAGCGGGCAATGGCGAGCAAGGTCTCGCGGCACCCCAGGTTTTCGCGTTTGCGGAAATAAGCGGCGAACAGCCGTTCGAGCAACATTTCACGCTGAGTAGCATTGCCCAGTACGCTGACGCGTTCGAACAAACGGTGGGCGTCTGCGGTGTTGGGCATTGTCTCGATGCGGCTGAAGTCGATGGTCAGTCCAACCGCCGCCGCAGCCTGCTGTACCTGGGCCTGGCGCATGGTCATAGCCTCGGCATTGCCCAGGCGTTTGCGGTAGAAATCGGCGAAGGGCTCCCCTTGTACCGGCAACTGAGGCAGCAACTGCACGCCATGCCACACCGTGGTGACCTGCACATCCGGGTGGCGACTGCGAAACTGTACTTGCGCATGCTCCAATTGGCGTTTGCCGATCAGGCACCAGGGGCAGATGAAATCGAAGAACACATCAATACGTAAACGACGACTACTCACAACTTCACCTCTAACACTGCTTTGCTAACCGAATCGTGGACTTGCTCGCCCTTAAGCCGGGCAATGTCCTTGTGGTAATGACACTTGGCATAAAAGAACACGGCCGCAGCCGCGATGCTGACCAGCGGCACCCATTGAAAAGCAGCCTGCAAGCCAATGAGGTCGGAGACCCTGCCGGTAATGAACGGCCCAGGCGCCAGCCCCAGCATGTTGTTGGCCAGGGTCAGCGTGGCGAAGGCCGTGCCGTGGACCGAGTAATGGGTCAGGTTGGCAACCATCGCTCCGCAAGGGCCAGTCGTGCCGGCGGCAATCAACATGCCCAGGCAGATCAGCGCCAGTTGCACAGGCCCTGCCGGCAGGGCAAATGCCGCCGACAACAGCAGGCAACTGCCCAGGCAATAGGCGATGGCCAAAGTGACTTTGCGCTCCGGCGAATGGCGCGACAGTCGATCGCTGAGCATGCCGCACAGGATCATCCCGGCCCCGCTGCACAGCACGATAATGGCCGCGACGCCGCCCGCATTGTCCGTGGCCATGTCGTAATAGCGATTGAGGTAACTGGGCATCCACACAATCACTGTGCCGCCGACGAACAGTTGCAAGCCACTGCCGATGTAGGCAGCGATCACCGAACGGCTGGAAAACAGCGTACGCAACGGACGCTTGACGGCTGCCGCCGCCTTGTTCGCCGCCTGGGCGGCACGTTGCGGCGCAATGCGCGCCTCCTTGACGATGACCGGGTAAAGCACGGCCAGCAGCAGGCCGAACAACGCCATGCCGGCAAACGACCAGCGCCAGCCAAGTTTGGCGGCGATTGCACCGCCCAGCGCCATCCCTAATACCGAACCGAACATGCCGCCCGCCATGAAGGCACTGGCCAGCGTTGCACGCAGGTGCTTGGGAAACACCGAAATGACGACTGCGATGCCGACGCTGCCGTACGCCGCTTCGCCAACGCCGACCATGAATCGTGCAATGAACATCTGCTGAAAGTCCTGCGCCACGGCGCAACCCAGCGTCGCCAGACTCCACAGCAAGGCCATCAGCGCCAGGCTCTTGACCCGGCCAAAGCGATCCGCCAGCAATGACAGGGGAAATGTCAGCAGCCCCACCATCAGCGCGACAATGCCACTGAGCAAGCCAAGCTGGCCGTCGCTCAGTGCCCATTCGCCCTTGAGCATCGGAAACACCGCGTTCAAGACCTGGCGCGACATGTAATCGGATATCAACAGCCCGAACGTCAGTGCGAAGACGATCCAGGCATACGGTCGCGCAACACCGACAGCAGTGTCGTCATCGTCTGCGGCGATTGGGTGAAAGGCCATGCAGCCTCCTCAAAGCTTTGTTTTATTGTTGTTATCAAGCGTGTTGCAGTGCAGCGAGCGGGAGGCCTGACCGCCCGCTGCGTCTGCCGATCAGCCGCGTTGCGGCACACCTTTCTGCCCAGCCTTGCGGTTGGGGGCCATGCCGTTGGCCAACAGCGTTTCTTCGATGCTCTGGTACTGCACGCCGATGCGGTAGATCTCACGGGCTTCTTTGCCGGTGGCGATTTCGCGACCCAGTTCATGGGCGATACGCACGGTCTGCCTGATCTGCGCAACTGAGCCGAAACGATCGCCCTTGTGATCAATGATAGTGTCTTCATTGCCCACTCGCGGGTGCAGACCCATGGCCATCGACATGGTGTTGAACGGCATGACGTTCTTGAGCAGCGACTCGGAGGTCAGGGTGCAACCGTCCGGCGCGCGGTGGATGAAGTTGAAGAAGTTGAACGGATTGGGGCCGTCGAAACCGCCGCCAATGCCGATCCAGGTCAGGTTCAACGGGCCCTTGTAGACGCCCCTGCGCACCAGACGCTCGAGGGTTTCCATCGCGTGCATGCCGGTCAGCTGGAAGTGCGGCTGGATGCCGTTGTCCATCAGACGCTTGAGGTGTTCGGCGACCCAGGCCGGACCTGCCGGAACGGTCATTTCGCTGTAGGCGGCCTGAAACAGGGGATTGGCCAGGGACGTGCCTTCCAGGTACTGCGGATACAGCAGCTCCATGATGTTCATCTGGGTGGTGTTGATAGCCACCGTGACCTGATCCGGTTTTGGCGTCAGCTCGGCCAGCATGTGTCGCGTATCGTCAGACAGCCACTTGGCGGCTTCGCCATCGCTTTCCGGCGCGAAGGAAATCGAACCACCGACCTGGATGATCATGTCCGGCACGGCTTCACGCACACCGGCGATCAATTCGTTGAATTTGGACAGGCGCTTGGAACCCTTGCCGTCCAGCTCGCGCACGTGCAAGTGCAAGACGGTGGCCCCGGCCTCATAACATTCGACCGCTTTTTGCACCTGTTCATCCATGGTCAGCGGGATGTCTTCGGGGAAGTCTTCCGGCATCCATTCCGGGCCGTACGGGGCCACGGTGATGACCACCTTTTCCATGTTTTCCGGGTGCAGGGAATCGTCAAAAAATTGCATGAGTTACTCCTGTTCTTATGATTGTCGCGCCCACCCGGGATCGTGCCGGGCAGACGCGTTTACGAGTGCGAATGCAGAAGGGGTCGATCAGTAGGTCTTGTCGCCGATGATTCCGGCACGCTCCATCTTGCGATGGCACGGCGGATAATCCATGACGGCGTAGTGCTGGGTGCTGCGGTTGTCCCAGATGGCGATGCTGTTGGGCTTCCAGCGCCAGCGCACCTGATACTCGGGGATGTAGGCCTGGCTGATCAGGTAGCGCAGCAACTCGCTCGCGCCAGGGTTGGCGTCCTGGCCGAAGCGCACCCGCTCGGGGGTGTGGTAGTTGCTCAAGTGCGTCGTGAAGGCGTTGACGAACAGCACCTTTTCCCCGGTTTCCGGGTGGGTGCGAACCACCGGGTGTTCGGCATCGGGATACATCGCCTTGAGCGCCAGACGCTTTTCGATTGGCATGGCAGCACCGAAACTCGCTTCGATGCTGTGGCGGGCGCGCAGGTCGGCAATTTTCACCTTCACGTCCTCCGGCAAACGCGCGTAAGCCTCGACCATGTTGGCCCACATGGTGTCGCCGCCCACCGGCGGGCATTCTACGCAGCGCAGCACGCAGCCCATCGGCGGCGCCTCGCGCCAGGTCGCGTCGGTGTGCCAGGCGTTTTCGTAGCGGTCCATCGGCTGGTCCGGATTCTTGTAGATGCGCACCAGCCCGGGATGATCCGGATCGCTGCCGGCCACCGGATGGTCCTCCAACTCACCGAAGCGGCGGGCGAAGGCCACGTGCTCGGCGCGAGTGATGTCCTGATCGCGCAGGAACACCACCCGATGCTTAAGCAACTGAGCACGAATCTCGCAAAAAAGACCGTCGTCATGGACCGCGTCGGCAAGATTTACGCCGATCAGTTCGGCGCCAATGCTGCAGGTCAATTGTTCGACTTTCATGGCAGATCGCTCCTTAGATGACGAAAATCGACGAGCCCGTCGTTTTGCGTGACTCAAGGTCGCGATGGGCCTGTACGGCGTCCTCCAACGCATAATGCTGGTTGATCTCGATCTTAATCCGACCACTGCCGACGTGGTCGAACAGCTCGCCGGCCAGGGCAGCTTTCTCTGCCGGATCGGCGATGTAGTCGGCCAGCGCCGGACGGGTCAGGAACAGTGAGCCCTTCATCGCCAGCATCACCGGGTCGAAAGCCGGAATCGGACCGGATGCGGTGCCAACGCAGACCATCAGTCCCCGACGCTTGAGCGAATCCAGTGATCCCATGAAGGTGTTTTTGCCAACGCTGTCGAACACCACGTTGACTCCCACGCCGGCAGTCAGCTCGCGCACGCGCTGGGCGACATTTTCGTGGCTGTAATTGATGACATGGTCGCAACCATGGGCCAGGGCAATTTCACCCTTGACCTCGGTGGACACAGTGCCGATGACGGTCAGGCCGAGCAGCTTGGCCCACTGTGAAACGATCAGCCCCACGCCACCGGCAGCGGCGTGCAGCAGAATGCTGTCGCCGGCCTTGAAATCATAAATGCGCCGCATCAGGTACGACGACGTCAGGCCACGCATGGTCATGGCGGCGGCCGTCTCGAAACTGATGGTTTCCGGCAGCTTGATCAGCGGCGCGGCCGCAATCAGTCGCTCGGTACTGTAGGCGCCCAAGGTATTGAGAAATCCGGTGTAGGTGACGCGATCCCCCACCTGAACGTTAGTCACCCCCTCGCCGATGGCCTGGACCACACCGGACGCTTCAACCCCCATGCCGTTGGGCATCGGGATCGGGTAAGTGCCATTACGAAAATAGGTGTCGGCATAGTTCAGGCCGACCGCCACATGACGAAGACGGACCTGGCCCGGACCGGGTTCGCCGACATCGACCTCTTCATAACAAAGAACGTCGGGACCACCGGTTTCGTAGAAGCGTACGGCTTTGGCCATTTTTTCTTATTCTCCAGTCTGTGCAGCGTCGATTTACGCTGATTGGACTGTAGGACGCCGCCTGGCCAGCTGCTTTTCATCAGACGACAATGGCTTTTCATTTCATGACAATTGGCCACTGGCGCCCCCTTCTTCGCAAACCCGGTCAGCGCCATAGCGCAATTCAATTGACGCGCCACGGCCGGCTGTATGGGCTCTCACACTCAAAACCCGGACACAAAAAACCCCGCACATTGGCGGGGTTCTCAAACAGCAGGTGACTTACCAGGTACCCGTGCCACAAGGATTTTCTTTTGAAGCATAAGGCTTGGTCAATTTGCTGAAACCCAACTTTCAATCGACTTAAGGCTTGGGATGCTCGCTCGATACTGAATTATTGGCATCCACATCGGCCATTTCTTCATCGACAGGCGCCTCGTCGCCCCCTGGCAGCGGAACCTCAGGTTCATTCTCCTTTGGATCATGGCCTGTTTCGTTATCAGTCCCGCCCGTGACGCCCTGTTGGGATTTGTTTCCTGGGGCATTTTCATCAATGTCCATGCTGGCTCTCCGTTCTGATGCACGGGATGTCGGTGCATGAACATCAGAGAGAAGCCAAGCCTTGCTAGTGCCGGGCACTGGACGAACGGCAGTGTGAACTCGGATACAACAGCAGACCGCCGGCATAACAAGCCCGAAAAGTCATAACCCGACCTTTTCACCTGCGTCTCACGCTATAGAGGCAGAGGTCGACCTTGCACAACGCGTTTCATGACAAGCGTTGAGGTTAACCGTTGAACGGTGGGCCCTGACTCCCATTTCGGAGGCTATGCGCAGCGTTTCCGGTTGATCGAGATAGCCACCCTGGAGGCGCCCCTGAATCGGTCTTTCAGCACCACATCCTTGAAAAATTTTTCTGCGTGCAACTGATCGAAGTCAAACCCGGTCAACGCACAGCGGATACCATAAAACCTGACCTTAACGCTAAGGATTGAGGGCTCTCCATGGACCTCGTACTTAAGCTATTCAATGGCGGAGCCGGCAGTCTGGCTTCCTACTTGGCAGCCCACGTCCTTCTTTGCCTGTTGCCGGCGTTTTTTATCGCCGGGGCCATGACAGCACTTATTCCTAAAGCCAGCATCACTCACTGGCTAGGTCGACATGCACCTGTTTACGTTTCCTACCCTGCGGCGGCACTAGCCGGGTCACTGATTGCCGTCTGCTCATGCACAATTGTTCCTTTGTTCGCGGGCGTTTACCGCAAAGGAGCAGGTATCGGCCCGGCGATCACCTTCCTGTTTTTTGCTCCCGCAGGAAACATCATGGCCTTGGCCTATACAGGCAATATTCTGGGAGCGGAGTTTGCAATCGCCCGTCTGATCCTCTGCCTGATCTTCGGCATCGGTATTGGCTTGCTGATGGCTACCCTATTCTGGAAAGACGACCTGACCCACGACGCACAGGCGGATGCCCTGTTCGCAGAGAAGGCCAGCGTTTCCGGGCCTGCACTGGGCGTACTGCTATCTTTGGTGGCCTTGCTGATTGCGGGCACCTTGAAACTGTGGCCCCTGACGGCAGATCTGATCAGTTTCAAAGTCCCGCTTTTCTGGCCCCAGTCGTGGCAAGACACCTTGTTTGACTGGGTTCCATACGACGCCAGTAAAGGAGAAGAAGGCGTGAGCTTCCAAGGGTCTGTTCTCATCGCCCTACTCCTGATGATTGCCGCCACGGCCAAACGTGGTCTGGATAACATCACTGAAGGTGCCAACAACTGGACATGGGTTGCGCTGGGGCTGACCGCTAGTACCTTGCTGATCGCGTCAATGCGACTGACGCCAGAACCTGGCACATTAGCCTTTACCTTCACGGGTCGTGTATTCGGTGTCGCATTGACCATGCTGTCTGTTGGGTACTTTGCCCGAAAACTGCCAGCCGAAGACTGGCAAGGCTGGCTATGGGAAGCCTGGCGCTTCGTCAAGCAGATATTTGTTGTGCTGGTGGTGGGTGTATTCATTGTCGGCATGGTTCGCCAGGTGATTCAACCCGAGTGGATTGAAAGCCTTGCAGGCAGCAACACAGTGATCGCCAATGCCATAGCGGTAGGGTTCGGCGTGTTCATGTACTTCCCAACCCTGGTAGAAGTGCCCGTCGCCCGCATGTTCCTTGATCTCGGCATGCATCCTGGTCCGCTCTTGGCCTACTTGATGGCGGATCCTGAACTTAGCTTGCAGAGCATGCTCATGGTGGCGGCGGTGATTGGTCGCAAGAAGACCGCAGCCTATGTTGGGTTAGTCGCTTCGTTCAGCATCGTGGCAGGCCTGCTATTTGGTGCCTGGGTCGACGGCACCGGCTGGCTTACCCTTGGTGCAGGAATGGCGGCCTCACTGGCCATAACCGCTGCAATTTACCAGTTGATACGTTATCAGCGTAAACAAACAGCAAGCTGACTTACACACCAAGGAGCTTCCAATGCTGAACATCAAAATCCTCGGTTCAGGGTGCGCCAACTGCAAGAAGCTTGAGGCTGTAGCCCGTCAAGCCACGCAGAATCTAAATATCCAGGCCGAATTCGAAAAGATCACCGACATGGGCAAGATGATGACTTATGACATCCTCGCCACGCCGGCTCTGGTGATCAACGAGAAGGTTGTAAGCAGCGGGAAGATTCCGACTGTTGCGGATATCCAGGGCTGGATTTCGACTGCCCAATGATGCGCTGAAGGAGGATATCCCTCATCCCCCTGGTTATTGCGCCACTCACCTGTAAATCATGTCCCTCCAATCGTCTTGTCCAGACCGGATGGACGCTTGGAGGGTGTCTCGCCTTTATCACAAGCGCTCAATGCGAACGCTGCAATCACCACGAAAGACAGTGCGGGGATGTGGATAAATTGCCCATGGCGTACCTCCGACAGCTGCTGATTCAGGCTCTACCCCCCCAAACGCACATAGCGCGAAGAGGCTCATCGGCCTGACAGTTTCATATCGCCTCGGCATGCCTTGGCAGCCCGATAGAAATCAGTGCTGCGAGCAGAACGAATGCGCTCGATATCCACAAGCACGCTTGCAGCCCATACACCTGATAAACCCACCCGGACAGTACTGTACCTATCAGCCTTCCCATCGCATTCGACATGTAATAAAACCCCACATCCAGCGACACGCCATCTTCCTTGGCATAGGACACGATCAAGTAGCTGTGCAGCGACGAATTCACCGCGAACAGCGCACCAAAGACCATCAATCCGCCGAGTAGTATCATCTGCTGCGACAAAGCCGTGTCAAGCCCAAGAGCAATTGCCGCAGGCAAGCCTGCCAGTGCAAGTGCCCACAGAAATGCCGCACGACCATCCGGTACGTGGCCGCGTTTCTTGCCAGTGATGTTGGGCGCAAACGACTGCACGATGCCGTAGCCGATCACCCACGCCGCAAGGAAGCCACCCACCTTCCAGAAGTCCCAGCCGAACACGCTGCTCAGGTACACCGGCAAGGCCACCACAAACCAGACATCACGGGCTCCGAACAAGAACATCCGCGCCGCCGAGAGGATATTGATCGCCCGACTCTTGGACAGGATGTCGCGAAACTTGGGTTTGGCTTTCGCTTTGCCCAGGTCCTTCTTCAGCAGTATCAAGCTGCTGATCCAGATCAGCGCCAGAACACCCGCCATGGCCAGCAATGCACCTTTGAAGCCGATCAATGCCAGCAAGGCTCCGCCGAGAAAGAAGCCGACCCCCTTGAGTGCGTTCTTCGAGCCGGTGAGGATCGCCACCCACTGGTAGAGCCTGCCCTGCTGCCCGTCAGGAACCAGAAGCTTGATGGAGCTTTTGGCACTCATCTTGTTCAGGTCTTTGGCGATCCCCGACAGCGCCTGTGCGCCCATCACCCATGGGATGGTTAGCCAAGCGACAGGAACCGTCAGCATCAACAGCGCCACGACTTGGATACCCAGGCCGATATTCATGGTTCGATTCAGTCCCAGCCGGGCGCCGAGGTAGCCACCCACCAGGTTGGTGATCACGCCAAAGATTTCGTAGAACAGAAACAACGCCGCGATTTGCAGTGGGCTGTAGCCCAACGCGTGAAAGTGCAACACCACCAACATGCGCAAGGCACCGTCGGTGAGGGTGAAGGCCCAATAGTTGCCCGTGACGAGCAAGTACTGCCGCACTTCCGGAGCGAGGGCTGACAACGCTTTCATGACCGCTCCTTAGTCCGCCAGACTGACCAGTCTGGCCAGTTCGACGGCGCGATTGGCATAGCCCCATTCGTTGTCGTACCAGGCATAGATCTTCACTTGAGTACCATTGATCACCATCGTCGACAGTGCATCGATGATCGATGAGCGCGGGTCGGTGCGGTAGTCGATGGACACCAACGGACGCTCCTCAAAACCGAGGATGTCTTTCAGCTCGTTCTCGGAGGCGTCCTTGAGGAGTTGATTCACCTCCTCAACAGTGGTGGCACGCTCGACTTCAAAGACGCAGTCGGTCAACGACGCGTTGGCCAGCGGCACACGAACGGCATGACCATTCAGGCGTCCGCGCAGTTCCGGGAAGATTTCGGCAATGGCGGTGGCCGAGCCGGTACTGGTTGGAATCAGGCTCATACCCGAAGCACGCGCACGACGCAGATCCTTGTGCGGTTGATCGAGAATGCTTTGGGTGTTCGTCAGGTCGTGGATAGTGGTGATCGAGCCATGACGAATGCCCAGTTTCTCGTGGATGACTTTCACCACGGGTGCCAGACAGTTGGTGGTGCACGAAGCGGCGGTAACGATGCGATGTTCAGCCGGTTTGAACAACTGATGGTTGACGCCCATGACGACGTTCAACGCCCCTTTTTCCTTCACCGGAGCGCAAACCACCACACGCTTGACGCCCTGATCCAGGTAGGCTTGCAACACCGCCACGGTTTTCATCTTGCCGCTGGCCTCGATCACCAGATCGCAACCCGACCAGTCGGTGTCGGCAATCGCTTTGTTAGCGGTCACCTTGATGCGCTTGCCGCCAATCACCACCTGATCGCCTTCCGCGCTGGCTTCGTGGTGCCAACGACCATGCACCGAGTCGAAGTTCAGCAAGTGTGCATGCGTCGCCGCGTCACCCGCTGGATCGTTGATCTGCACGAATTCGAATTCTGGCCAGCCCCAGGCTGCTCGCAGCGCGAGGCGACCGATCCGACCGAAACCATTGATGCCAACTTTGATAGTCATGTTGTTGTGCTCTGTATCTGTTGTCAGTGGGAGTTCGACTGGGTGTCGAACTGGCCGATGTATTCGATATGGGCAGGATGTTGAATGGCGCGTGGACGCAACGACTGAACATCGCGGATGGCATCGCTGAATGGCACACCGCTCTCGATCAACCGTTGAGCGGCGACCAAACCGGTACGACCCGATCCGCCCTTGCAATGGATGGCGATGGTTTTCCCTTCGGTCAGCCGCTGCGGGGTGAAGATCAATTGGCCATTGAGCTGTGCCAAGGGAAGTACGGAATATGGGTGTTGTTGCACGGTGAAAAATCCTCAGATGGAGCGCTGATTGACACGTTTCATGAGTTCTTCCGCCGACTCTTTGCGCTCGGAATAACGATCAACCAGATAGTCCTGACGGTCGCGAAGCAGCAGCGTGAATTTCACCAACTCTTCCATCACATCCACGATGCGGTCGTAGAACGGAGAAGGTTTCATCCGGCCGTTATCGTCGAACTCCATATAGGCCTTTGGCACGGAGGATTGGTTGGGGATGGTGAACATGCGCATCCAACGTCCCAGCACTCGCAGCTGATTGACCACGTTGAACGACTGCGAGCCACCACACACCTGCATGACGGCGAGGGTTTTGCCCTGGGTCGGGCGTACCGCACCCATTGCGAGTGGCACCCAGTCGATCTGCGCCTTGAAGACCGCGCTCATGGAACCGTGACGCTCCGGGGAACACCAGACCTGCCCTTCCGACCACAACATCAGCTCGCGTAACTCCTTCACGCGCGGATGGTTGTCGGGGGCGTCATCTGGCAGCGGCAAACCGGACGGATTGAAAATCCGCGCCTCGGCGCCGAAGTGCTCCAGCAGTCGAGCGGCCTCCTCGACCATCAGGCGACTGAAGGAGCGCTCACGGGTCGATCCGTACAGCAGCAAAATGCGCGGCTTGTGGATGGAGGTCTTCTCGATGCCCAGCTTGTCAGCCGATGGAAGATCAACCAGGTCGGTATCGAGTTGGGGGATGTCGTCTTCAAACATAGTCTTTGTCCTGCGCAACAGCGCTCTTGGAGTCATCGAACCAACGGCCCTTCAACCAGATATCGGTCCAGGAAGGAAAGGCGGTTTTTACTCATGGTCATTGTTCCTGTGGTTACAGCCTGCCAATCAGGTCCAGTTCTGCCTTGAGCTGTTCGGCACTCAGTCGGGCAAGCGGTAAAGCCAAGAAAGCTTCAATACGGGTTTTGATCTGCTCCAAGGTGGCTTCAAAAGCCGCCCCGATCTCTTCTTGCGTCCCGTGGTATTCCGAAGGGTCAGCCAACCCCCAGTGCGCCTTGGTGGCCGGTCCGAAAAATACCGGACACGCCTCACCGGCAGCCTTGTCGCACACCGTGATGACGAAATCAGGTGCCAAATTCACATGGACATCGCTGGACTTACTGAACAGCCCGAGCGTCGACATACCAGCGTTTTCCAAAGTTTTGAGACTCAGCGGATGCACGTCGCCTTTGGGTTGACTGCCCGCGCTGTAGGCTTTCATGCCTTGCGGTGCCAAGTAATTGAAAACCGCCTCACAAAGGATGCTGCGACAGCTATTGGCCGTGCAGAGGAACAGGATTTTCATCGAGTGATCTCATAGTCGAAGACGGAATCAGGCGATTTTGCTTTCACAGCACACGGCTGCCCGTTCAGGACGGTCACCCATTTCATCAAGGCGTTTGGCATCAGGGCTCAACCAGTGTTTGTTGCTTTCCAGCACGGTGGTCAGCACTTGATGAACCCAATCAGGGAGATTCGGGTGCAGTCGGTAATACACCCATTGGCCTTGCCGACGGTCCGACAACAGGCCGCAAGTACGCAGTTGCGCCAGGTGCCTGGAGATTTTTGGCTGACTCTCGTTCAACGCGCAGGTCAGCTCGCAAACACAAAGCTCTCCTTCACGGGTGATGAGCATCATCGTGCGGACCCGAGTGTCGTCAGCAAGGCATTTGAAAACAGTGGTCGGTGTCAGATGGTCAGCCATATCGTTTTCTCAGTGCTTGTTTTTGACCAAGACGAACATCTTGATGCGCTCATGAATTTCGTGAAGGGTGTGACGGAAGGCATCGGGTTTGGTGCTGGTGACCGGGTCTTCAAAACTCCAGGCCAATGCCTCACCCGCTCCAGGTAAAGACCGGCATTGCGCAGCGGCTTTATCACACAAGGTGATGACGTAATCGAAACGCTCACCACGAAACTCGTCTATCGACTTGCTACGTAATCCTTCGGTGCTCACACCGATGTGTGAAAGCGCCTCGAAGGTGCGCGGATCTACCTGAGTTGGAGTTGTGCCGGCGCTGAACGCCTCGAAATGCTCCGAATCGGTATGCCTCAGCAACGCTTGGGCCAACTGGGAGCGTGCAGCGTTGGCAGTACAGACAAACAGAACACGGGCTTTGCTGGTCATTGTGAAGCCTCAGCTCATATGCGGTTTGACGAATATATGTTTTCCCGTATGTAAGGTAAAGAGCCAACGAACATTAATCCATCAAAACGATTGGACGCCGCCGAGCACCTTCAATGAAAGCTTTGTATCAAGGCGCTAGCCAGCCTTCCGTGCCTCTTAAAATATCTGCGACGATGTATATATGGTTTCTGTAATAAATCTGTCACTCACGCAGAAATTGGTCGCCCTTGGCTCAAGGACTACCTGGATGTGCAAAAGAAAAAAAAGGTCGCCCCTATGCCGCCCCGGTCATCGAGGGCGGGTCAGGTTGCTGCGCACTGGGCTTTGCAACAAACCGGCGAGGTACGCTTTGAGTTGCGGGATCAAGTGCTATACGCAACTCGGCGAGCAGGCTCATGTCAGGTCGGATTCCAGTCGCCACAATGATTGTGGTCCACAGGTGGAAGTATCTGGCCTCCCGCCTTCACAACCAACCCTTGATCTATCCTTCTGGCATCAGATCCGGATCAAAAAACAGATCAGCATCTCCAGCAAAAAAGTATCTTGGAGGACGGCTCGATGGAACGATGGCGACCAAAGGATCTCGGTCTACCCGTTGGATAAACCTCATATCTAATGCTGCCGCTTCCGACTGCGAAACTATCTCGTCACCCAGTGAATCTATGCTCACCGCCCCAGCAAAAACGCTGTTAACACCCAAGCGACTTAGCGCTCGTGCAACGTTCCAGGGAGCACCGCCTGGGTAACCTTTCCACTGTCCAGGAGTGCCTTGGACAAGGTCGGTCAGGGCTTCGCCAAATACTACTGCGCGAGGTAATACCATCGTCATTTCCTCATTTTTTTTAGGGATAACTGCTGGCTGATCAGTTTTGACCGGTAATCAATTACTCAATACGCTTGGTGAAAAGCAGGGATCGATGAGCTGAAGGCGTGTTGGCCGACGCGTTCAAACATTAAAACCAGGTTTCCATTTGTATCCCGTATTGCCACACACCTCCGGCGTTGAAGTCCGTCTTGCCGAAGGAGTCTGAGGTACTGTATCTGTCCAGATCCGAAGACCAATTCATGAAGCTCGCGAACACACGCAGTTCGGGACGAGTGAGCAGGTCTCCAACGTCAGGTTTGAATGTCGGCGCGATCGTGAATTTCCAGAAGTTACCGTCGACCGCATTACGTTGTAGATAGCCCTTCGGGTCGAGGTTCATGGTTTGCCAGCTCATTTCGTAGGCCATCTCGAAATTGCTGTTGATTGCATTGGCCAAACGCATGTTCAGGGTCATCCAACGGTAATTGTCACCTTTAACGTATCTATCCTTGCTCTGTTCGACCAACAAGCTGGGGCCGATGCGCCAACCAGGCGCTATGGGTGTCTCGCCGTAAAGTGCCAGGCGCAGAGCGCGGGCATCGTCAATCAATTCACCATCCGAGCCGACGTTCTTGACCTCTGCCCCCAGACCTTGCCCATAGAGCAGTGCCGTTTTGAAGAAGCCTTCTCGGCCGAAAAAGTTTTTCTGGTGATTGGCCAGCATGCTGTGCAACCCGGAATCTGCTGGTGTCAGCCCCGCTTCATTACTGCGGGTGCCAATGTCGTTTTTCCTGGAGCCAATGGCATTGAACATCCACTGCCACTGACCATTATCGAAGAACTGGTTGGAGGTCAGAATGTAGCTTTCCACGTCTGCGTTGATGCCGCCTTCACTGAAATCCCCGTAGTTACGCCCGACCAAGGAGTAATTCGAGCGCCAACTCTTGTTCATCTGCACATCGTAGATTCCCCCCGGTACCAGCCAGATAGACAACGTCCGAGTCCAGCCAGTGGATATCGAAGTTATCTCGATCAAATCGCTTACCTGCCCACAAGGTCGCGTTCTCGAACACTGAATTACCCTTGAATGCAGCGAGATGGTCGAGCTCTGTAAATACCTGACGCACGTTCAGGTTGCTTTCGTCGGCCGTCCAGTCATTGGAGCTTTCCACTCCATCGGCAATGGAAACCGTGAATTTGGAACGGGTGCCGTTCTGCGCATAGGCCTCTTTCGACAGGTCGATGCGCATGTAGGTGTCGTCTTCATTGCCGAGTCGCCCGACGGCGCCACCGACTGAACCGGCCGGGGTTGTATAAGGGCCGCCACGACCACCACCTAGCCCATCGTTGATCAGCAATCCGGAACGGGCATAACCCTTAAAGCTGAAGCCGTCCGTGAGGTGGCCGCTGCTGCCCTGCTTTTCCATGCTTTGCTGACGGGCTTCCAGTTTTGCCAGCCGGGTGTCCAACCCAGGCGCCTCAATGGCTGTCGCAGTGGACGCAACAGGCTGCGCGGCGGGAGTGGCGAGTTTGATCTGCTGCAATTCCCTGGCGAGTGCCTGGGTTTGTTGTTCAGCTGCGGCTGCGCGCTTTTCCGCTGCGCTGGCACGGACTTCAAACGCGGCCATGCGTTCTTCCAGAGTCGCGGCCTGAGAGGTCGCCGCCGAGGTGCCGAGCACACCTGCGAGTAGCCAGCTTGATGCTTTCTGCATGTGGATTCCCTGTTTTGTTTTTATTGTGTAATTCCCGCGACCATCCATTTTTCGTGAGTTGTAAATTGTGGTAATCGACGAAAAAATGGATGCTTCATCGCAAATACGCTGCTACATTTGGCGATGTTAACGTTAACTTTTCTAAAAACAAAAATAAAGGGTGCTCAATGAAACATCTGAAATCTCTCCTTCCTGCAGCACTAATCACCCTCTGTGCCGGACCTCCATCCGTCTCGAGCGCAGCCGATTTGACGATTTCGTGCGGTGCAGTGGGGGCCGAATTACAACTGTGCAAGGAGGCTGTCGAGGCGTGGTCGAAACAGACCGGCAACAACGTCGAGGTGGTTTCCACGCCTAACTCGGCAACCGAGAGGTTGTCGTTCTACCAACAGATCCTCAGTGCTCAGTCCATCGACATCGACATCATTCAAATCGATATGGTGTGGCCAGGGATGCTGGCCAAACATCTGATGGATCTGCGCGAGGTGCTGCCCGCCAACGCGACTCAAGGTTACTTCCAGACACAGGTGGATAACGCCACGGTGAATGGACGACTGGTGACGATGCCGTGGTTCACCGACTCGGGCCTGCTGTATTACCGCAAGGACTTGCTTGAGAAGTACGCCAAGCAGGTTCCCCAGACCTGGGAGGAAATGACCGCTACCGCCAGGGATGTTCAACAAGCAGAGCGCACTGCCGGGAACCCCAATGCATGGGGTTACATCTTTCAGGGACGCGCTTACGAGGGGCTGACATGTAATGCGCTGGAGTGGATCAGCAGCCATCCGGAAGGCGGACTGGTCAATCCAGCAGGAGATATCGTGGTCAACAGTCAGGCCTCGAGAACTGCTTTGACCCTGGCGAAAAGCTGGGTAGGAGACATCTCCCCGCGTGGCGTCCTCAACTACACCGAGGAAGAAGGACGAGGCGTATTCCAGTCGGGAAATGCGTTGTTCATGCGTAACTGGCCTTATGTCTGGGCCTTGGTACAAAGCCAGGATAGTGCCGTAAAAGATAAAGTCGGCGTCGCTCCCCTACCCCGAGGCGGCATGACCGGCACCCATGCCTCCACCCTCGGTGGCTGGGGCCTGGCGGTATCGCGTTACAGCGCCCATCCAAAACTTGCCGCAGAACTGGTGACCTACCTGACCAGTGCCCGACAGCAAAAACATCGAGCTTTAGTAGGCGGCTATAACCCGGTTATCGAGTCGCTATATCAAGACCCCGAGCTGCTCGCGGCCATGCCTTATTACAGTCAACTCCTCAGTATTCTCAACGAAGGGGTCATGCGCCCCGCCTCAATAACAGCCGAGCGCTATCCACGGGTCTCCAACGCGTTCTTCGATCGAGTGCACGGCGTGCTGGCAGGCGAGTTGCCGGTCGATCAGGCGCTGGCCGAACTGGAAAGCGAACTCACGCGCATCAAACGCCGGAACTGGTAAGCCACAAGGAAGGAATTCACCATGTCTGTCTCTATTACCCATGCCCCCTGTGACGAGCTCCTGGTCACCAGGGAAACGCCTGTACAGCGTCGCCGAGTACGCGCCGCCTGGCTGTTTCTGACACCTATGTTGATGTGTCTGGCCCTCGTGGCCGCCTGGCCGCTACTGCGTACATTCTGGTTCAGCCTGACTGACGCCACCCTGACTGACACCCGTGGTGGATCCTTCGTAGGCTTGAGCAATTATCTGTTCCACAACGGTTCCAACTGGTCGGGCATCCTGGTCGATCCACAATGGTGGAACGCTGTGCGCAACACGTTGCATTTCACTGTGGTGTCGGTGGGACTGGAAGTCGTACTAGGGCTACTGGTGGCGTTGCTGTTGAACATCAAGTTCACCGGCCGTTCTTTGGTGCGTGCGTTGATTCTGATTCCGTGGGCGATTCCTACCATTGTCTCGGCGAAGATCTGGTCATGGATGCTCAACGACCAGTTCGGCATCATCAATCACCTGATGCTGAGTATCGGCCTGATTGACGCTCCCCTGGCCTGGACAGCAGACGCGGATCTGTCGATGTGGGCGGTGATCATCGTCGACGTCTGGAAGACCGTCCCTTTTGTCACGCTGCTGATGCTGGCGGCCTTGCAGATGTTGCCGAGCGATTGCTACGAAGCCGCCAGGGTCGATGGCATTCATCCGCTGAAGGTATTCTGGCGTGTCACGCTTCCCCTGCTGATGCCCGCACTGCTGGTGGCGGCGATCTTCCGCATCCTCGACTCGCTGCGGGTTTTCGACGTCATCTATGTGCTGACCTCGAACTCATCGAGCACCATGAGCATGTCGGTCTATGCCCGCCAGCACCTGGTGGAGTTCCAGGATGTTGGCTATGGCAGCGCGGCCTCGACTCTGTTGTTTCTGGTCGTTGCGGTAATCGCCATGCTTTATCTCTACCTCGGACGCCGTCAACTGGAGGTTCGGTCATGAGCCAGCGCCTACTGAAAAAAGCGCTGTGGCGCCTCGGGTTCTGGTGTCTGATCGGGGTGTTGCTGCTGTATGCGGTCTTCCCTTTCTACTACGCCATCGTGACTTCGCTAAAGCCGTCCAGTGCCTTGTTCAAGGTGAGCTACTGGATCGAAAACCCCGACTTCTCCAATTACGCGGCGGTACTCCATCAAGCCTCATTCCTGCGGGCTATCGGTAACTCGCTGCTGGTCGCGCTGTGCGTGGTGACGCTGGCGCTGTTTCTCAGCCTGACCGCCGCCTATGCCTTGGGAAGGGTGAAATTCCGTGGACGTGGCACGGTATTGATGATGGTTCTCGGCGTGTCGATGTTTCCCCAAGTCGCTGTACTGTCGGGGCTGTTCGAAGTGATCCGCGCCCTGGGTCTGTACAACACGTCTTTGGCGTTGATCCTGAGCTACACGATTTTCACCCTGCCCTTCACCGTGTGGGTGCTGACCACGTTCATGGGGCAACTGCCCCATGAACTGGAGGAAGCAGCAATCATGGATGGCGCTTCGCCCTGGGTCACGCTGACCCGCGTGTTGTTGCCGCTGCTCTGGCCTGCACTGGTCACCACTGGCCTGTTGGCCTTTATCGCAGCCTGGAACGAGTTCCTGTTTGCCTTGACCTTCACCCTCACAGACACGCAACGCACAGTACCGGTCGCCATCGCCTTGATTTCCGGCGGTAGCCCCCATGAGTTGCCTTGGGGGCTGTTGATGGCCGCCTCGGTGCTGGTCACCGTCCCACTGGTGATTCTGGTGCTGATCTTCCAGCGCCGAATCGTTTCCGGTCTCACTACCGGCGCGTTAAAGGGTTGATGCCCAACACGTACAAGGAACAGCATCGTGATCAAATTGAAACTGGACAACGTGAACAAACAATTGGGCGGCGTGCGGATTCTTCGCGACGTTAGCCTGGAGATTGCTGCGGGTGAATTCGTGGTGTTCGTTGGCCCTTCTGGCTGCGGAAAGTCGACCCTGCTGCGACTGATTGCCGGACTGGATTCGATCTGCGGCGGCGACCTGCTGATCGACGGGCGACGGGTCAACGACCTGGAACCGCGCGAGCGTGGCGTCGGTATGGTGTTTCAGTCTTATGCGCTGTACCCGCACATGAGCGTCTACGACAACATCAGCTTTGGTCTCAAACTGGCCAAGACTGAAAAGAGCAGCCTGCGCGAGCGCGTGCTGAAAACAGCGCAAATCCTTCAGTTGGACAAACTGCTGCAACGCAAGCCAAAAGAACTGTCTGGAGGGCAGCGTCAGCGAGTGGCAATGGGCAGAGCCATGGCGCGCGAGCCGGACATTTTGTTGTTCGATGAGCCGCTCTCCAATCTGGATGCATCCTTGCGGGTGCAGATGCGCAACGAAATTGCCCGGCTGCATGATCGACTGGGCTCGACGATGATCTACGTCACTCACGATCAAGTGGAAGCGATGACCCTGGCCGACAAAATTGTTGTACTCAACGGCGGTCGCGTAGAGCAGGTCGGTTCACCGCGCGAACTCTATGAACGCCCGGCCAGCCGCTTTGTCGCCGGTTTTCTCGGTTCGCCCAGAATGAACTTTCTGACGGCGCGCCTGCATGCCCCGGGCGAAACCAGCCTGGTCGATACTCCCGTTTTGGGTATGACCTCCCTGCCCTTCGACAGCTCGAACCTGGCGGCAGACGCCCCGCTTAGCCTGGGAATTCGCCCGGAACACATGTCGCTCAAGGCGGCGCAGGGAACTGCCGGCGTCGTCGTTACCGCGGTCGAATACCTGGGCAGTGAAACCTATGTGCACCTGGATACAGGTCAGGACGAGCCACTGATCTGTCGTTGTGAAGTCAACGCCGGATGGCAGGCAGGCGATCGGGTCGAACTGCAGCTGGACTTCGACAACCTGCACCTGTTCGACGCCGACGGCGCGGCCTTGAGGCGCCACCCACAAGTCATTGAAACCCTGCCGGATGACGTCTCTCCACGCTCAGTCCGAGCAGGCGCCCTATGACCTTATCTTTGAATACCATGAGCGATCCAATGTCTTCGTCCCTTGACCTTGCGCAGCGCGCACTGGGAGACAGCCTGTCTCGCGTCATCCAGGATTATCGACCCGGTTATCATATTTCCCCGCCGGCAGGCTGGATGAACGACCCTAATGGGGTAGTGTACTTTCGTGGCGAATATCACGTTTTCTATCAGCACCACCCCTTCGACGCGAAATGGGGCCCGATGTATTGGGGCCACGCCAAGAGTGCCGATCTGGTTCATTGGCAGCACCTGCCCATTGCGCTGGCACCCGGCGATGACTTCGACCGTGACGGATGTTTTTCCGGTAGCGCAGTGGTGTGTGGAGACACCTTGGCACTGATCTACACCGGACACACCTGGCTGAGGGAAGTGGGTGATGAACGCTTGATCCGACAAGTCCAGTGCCTGGCCACCAGCATCGACGGCATCCGGTTCGTCAAGCATGGCGCAGTCATCGAGACCGCGCCGCAAGACACTATCATGCACTTTCGTGACCCCAAGGTATGGAAGGAGGATGACTATTGGTACCTCATTGTCGGCGCACGTCTGGGCGATATGCCGCTGCTTCCGCTGTACCGTTCCACGGATCTGCATACTTGGGAGTTCCTTGATTATGTGTCCAGCGGCAGCGAGGGCGATGGCTATATGTGGGAGTGCCCGGATCTGTTTCGACTGAACGGACGCGATGTGCTGCTGTACTCCCCCCAAGGCATGCTACCCCATGGTTACGAACGGCTTAACAAGTTCCAGACTGGTTACCGAGTGGGCCGACTCGACAACGAGTGGAACTTCACCGGCGGGCCTTTTATCGAGTTGGATAACGGCCACGATTTCTATGCAGCGCAGACGCTATTGGCCGCCGATGGTCGACGCCTCGTGTGGGCGTGGCTCGACATGTGGGAAAGCCCGATGCCGAGCCAGGCCCATCACTGGTGCGGCATGCTCGGATTGCCACGCGAACTTGAACTGTGCGCAGATCGCCTTTTCGTGTATCCGGCACGGGAGCTCACCGCTCTGCGAATGACGCAATTGCCTGGTACGTCGTGGTGGGAGGAGTCGGGAACCCGGTGGGTGCCGGAAGTGAATGGCGATATGCTCGAAATCCATGTGCATCTGGATTTGTTCGGGTGCACCGACGGCCACTTGGGAGTCGCCTTGCGTTGCAGCGACGATGGCCGTGAAGAAACCCTGCTCTACTACGATGCATCACTGAATCGCCTGGTGCTTGACCGCAGCCGCTCGGGTGCGCAAGTCACAGGCCAGCGCAGCGTATCGATAGACCCGATACAAGAGCGACTGGAACTGCGCGTGTTCCTCGATCGCTCGTCCATCGAGGTGTTCGACGAAAACGGACGTTTCAGCCTCAGCAGTCGCCTCTATCCGCGGCCCGACAGTCTGGGCGTGAAGCTGCTAGCAAGCGGGAGTGGCGGGCGTGTCTCGATTCCCAAGGCATGGCCTCTCGACTCGGGATGGCTATGAGCGGCGTCATTCGGGTCGCGAGAAGCGCGGGCCATGTGTCATGATTCTGCGTCAACCTGACCGGCCTCACTTCGCATGACTTCAGTGAAAGACGTTGCACAGCTGGCCGGCGTATCCCTGATGACGGTTTCTCGAGCGCTCAACACTCCGGAAAAACTGAGCCCCGAAACTCTTCTGCGGGTGCGTCGTGCCATTGATGAACTGCAATTCGTACCGAGCCTGTCGGCACGCAAGATGCGCGGCGACAACCTCCAGTCGCGAACCATCGGTGTGTTCGCGCTGGACACCGCGACCACACCATTCGCGGTCGAGCTGCTGCTGTCCATCGAGCAGACCGCGCAGCAAGCCGGCTGGAATGTATTTATCCTCAACCTGTTAAGCAACCCGCCCACCGACCAGAACATCGACCTGATGCTATCGCACCGTCCGGACGGCTTGATCTTCAGCGCCATGGGGTTTCGCCAGGTGTGCATTCCCGAGCGATTGAAGAGCAAACCCCTGGTGCTCGCCAATTGCCTGGCAGATGACAGCCGTCTCGTCAGCTATGTACCAGACGACGAAATGGGGCAGTATCGGGCCGTACACCACGCGTTGAACCTCGGCTATAAGCGCCCTCTGTGTATCAATCTGCCAAAACAAAGTCTGGCCTGGGGCCTGCGACAAAAAGGCATGCAGCGTGCCTGTCAGGCATTCGGACTGGCGCCTGACGCGCTCCTGCAATACGACCTTTCCGATCATGATGCCTATTGTGAAACAGCAGCTATCCTCGACCGGCACGTCATTGATGGTCGTCCCCAATTTGATATTCTGATCTGCGGCAATGACCGCATTGCCTTTTGTGCCTATCAGCTGTTGTTGGGCCGTGGCCTGAAAATTCCCAACGATGTCGCCGTGCTCGGCTACGACAATATGATCGGTATTGCGGAGCTGTTTATCCCGCCGCTGACCACGGTGCAACTGCCGTACTACGAGATCGGTCGCAAGGCTGCACGGCACCTGATAGAGACCCTCGACGTATCGGGAGCCCAGCCAGTTGATTGTCCATTGGTGGTTAGGGCATCGCTATAAGATTTAGTTAATTCGGTGATAGCGCCCCCGCTTGCTTTCGATTTGCCACTGGCCTGTCACCGACCACTTATGGCCCAAAGTGTGCTGCATTCCTGCACTCCAAGCCTACCCTTCCGCTGTTCCTCTGACTTTCGACGCACAACCTACAGTTACCGCGCCCGCAAGTGCGGTCACTCCGGAACGAATTGGCGGTAACTGGGATTCCAACCCTTGGGTCTGGGCGGTTCCGTTCAAGCAGTCGATTCCGTGATCGTCCCTATCGCCGCCCTCGCCTATATGGCCTGGCTCATCTACAAGGGGCCACGGGGATGAGTCGACGCCTAGCGTCTTCCTGCCAACACAAGAAATTGGTTTAGGACGATAAAGAACGGCGCGTTTGGTGCAGTTGATTGTGAAACAGAAGTGGAGGCCTTCGACGCGCTCATAGGGCTCGTTCAGGTATTCAGCGGTGGTATGAGCTCGATACAGCGACGTCGCCGTTCACTGGAAGAGGCCGAGAAACCCCAGATAAGAAGCTGATAGAAACATGCGCAGACGAAGGACCACTGGACGAAGATTGAAGAGAGGTATTTGACTCGAGCGTTCAAGGACGCCCGGGAGGCGGCAGACTGCTACAAGGGATGGAGGAGGAAAAGTTGCCGGACTTTCACAAAGTGCGAGTGCGCTGTCGCTGCACCTGTACAAGAAAGCCGGAAAGGATGGTCAAAAAATTGCGGGCCATGCGAGCGAGGGCATGACCAGAAACTACCAGCGGGACCACGAGGAAATCGTTTGGTCCGAAGCAATTCCGGACCTGAATATCAGCGAAATCACCGGGTAGTTTTGCGCGGGTTTTGCGCAGGCACAAAAAAGCCGATCTAGCTGATCGGCTTAAGCGTCTGATTTTACTCAGTAAATATGGTCGGGACGGAGTGATTCGAACACTCGACCCCTAGCACCCCATGCTAGTGCGCTACCGGACTGCGCTACGCCCCGACTAGGCGTGAAACTCGTTCCTCTTCTCGAAGAACGCTCAAGAATATATCGCAAGCTTTTGAAAACTGGAAGTATTCAAATGCAGGAAATTATTTCTTGAGGACAACCAACACATCTTCCAACTCAGCAATCATCTGCCGAATCATCTGTTTGTATTGGGTGGTGTCGTCTTTGGCCTCATCGCCGGACAAACGCAAGCGCGCGCCGCCGATGGTGAACCCTTGATCATAAAGAAGCGCGCGGATCTGCCGGATCATCAGCACGTCTTGTCGCTGATAATACCGGCGGTTTCCGCGGCGTTTGACGGGGTTGAGTTGAGGAAACTCCTGCTCCCAATAGCGCAGCACGTGCGGTTTTACCGCACACAGCTCGCTGACTTCACCAATGGTGAAGTAGCGTTTGCCTGGGATGACGGGTAGCTCGTCGTTATGACTTGGTTCCAGCATAAGCCTCAACTCGGGCCTTCAACTTCTGCCCTGGACGAAAGGTGACCACACGGCGAGCCGTGATCGGGATTTCTTCACCCGTTTTCGGATTGCGGCCAGGCCGCTGGCGTTTGTCCCGAAGGTCGAAATTGCCGAAACCGGACAATTTGACTTGTTCGTTGTCTTCAAGAGCGTGCCTGATTTCTTCAAAAAACAGTTCGACCAATTCCTTGGCCTCCCGTTTATTCAGGCCCAGCTCTTCATACAGACGTTCCGCCATCTCAGCTTTCGTCAGAGCCCCCATACGTCACTTCCTTAACGTGGCGTTCAACCTTTGTTCGAGCGAGGTGAGGATGTTTTGCGTCGTGGTATTCACCTCATCGTCATTAAGAGTGCGCGATGGATGCTGCCAGGTCAAGCCGACTGCAAGGCTTTTTCTATCAGGATCAATGCCTTTACCCTGATACACGTCAAATAGCCTGAGGTCTGTGAGCCATTCGCCTGCATTTTCACGGATTACATCCAGTACGGCACTGGCCGCAACGTCTGTGGACGCAATCAGTGCCAGGTCACGACGCACTTCAGGAAAGCGTGATAACTCCTGGAATTTTGGCATTTTTCCCAATGCCACTTCGGCCAGAACCAGCTCGAAGACGAAAACCGGACGGTCGAGACCGAGGGTTTTTGACAATTCAGGGTGGATAGCGCCGACGAACCCAACCAGGCGACCTTCTCGTTCGATGCGCGCGGTTTGACCCGGGTGCAACGCAGGGTGTTTGCCCGGCACGAAAGTGAACGAATCCAGTGCACCGGCAAAGCCCAGCACCGCTTCCACGTCGGCTTTGACGTCGAAGAAATCCACGACATCGCGACCCTGAGCCCAGCCTTCCGGCAGACGGCTACCGCAAACAACACCCGCAATCATCGGCTCTTGCTTCAGGCCTTCCAGCTGACCGACAAAACGCAGGCCGCTTTCGAACAGACGGACGCGATCCTGTTGACGGTTCAGGTTGTGCTGAAGTGCCTTGACCAGACCGGGCCACAAGGACGAGCGCATGGCCGCCATGTCATTCGAGATCGGGTTGGCCAGCAGCAGCGGCTCGACACCCGGATTAAACAACTCGAATTGTTTCGGATCGATGAAACTGTAGGTGATCGCTTCCTGATAACCACGCGCCACCAGCAGGCGACGCAGTTCAGGCAGATCGCTACGCGCTTCGGCTTTGGCTTGCGGTGCCAGGCGAGCTTGCGGGTAGCGAACCGGCAGACGGTTGTAGCCGTACAGACGGGCCAGCTCTTCGATCAGATCGACTTCCAGGCTGATGTCGAAGCGGTGGCTTGGCACTTCAACGCGCCACTGCCCCGCTCCATCTGCAGCAATCTTCAGGCCCAGGCCGCTGAGCAGACGCTCGACTTCGGCCGACTCCATTTCCATGCCCAGCATCTGAGTGATGCGCTGCGCACGCAGGGTGACCGGAGCAATCTTCGGCAGGTGCTGTTCGCTGACGGTTTCGATGATCGGGCCAGCTTCGCCGCCAGTGATTTCCAACAGCAGGCCAGTGGCGCGCTCCATGGCTTCACGGGCCAATTGCCAATCCACGCCACGCTCGTAGCGATGCGAAGCATCAGTGTGCAGGCCATAAGAACGGGCCTTGCCAGCGACGGCAATCTGATCGAAGAACGCACTTTCCAGGAATACATCACGCGTGGTCGCGGTGTTGACGCCACTGTGCTCGCCCCCCATGACGCCGGCGATGGCCAAGGCGCGGGTATGGTCGGCAATCACCAGCGTATCGCTACGCAGGCTGACTTCCTGGCCGTCGAGCAGTACCAGCTTCTCGCCTTCTTCGGCCATGCGCACGCGGATGCCGCCATTGATTTCAGCGAGATCGAACGCGTGCAGCGGCTGACCCAGTTCAAGCATCACGTAGTTGGTGATGTCCACGGCCGCGTCGATGCTGCGCACGTCGCCACGACGCAAGCGCTCGACCATCCACAGCGGCGTAGGCTTGGACAGATCGACGTTACGGATCACACGACCCAGGTAACGCGGGCAAGCGGCTGGCGCCAGCACTTCGATCGATCGCACTTCGTCATGCACGGCGGGCACGACAGCCACCACCGGACGGGTGACTTCAGCGTCATACAGCGCGCCGACTTCACGGGCCAGACCGGCCAGGGACAGGCAATCGCCGCGGTTCGGGGTCAGGTCAACCTCGATGCTGGCATCGTCCAGGCTCAGGTACTCGCGAATATCCAGACCGACCGGCGCATCCGCCGGCAATTCCATCAGGCCATCGTTGCCTTCGCCGACTTGCAGCTCGGCTTGCGAGCACAGCATGCCGTTGGACTCAACGCCACGCAGCTTGGCTTTCTTGATTTTGAAGTCGCCTGGCAGTTCGGCACCGATCATGGCGAACGGGATCTTCAGGCCAGGGCGCACGTTTGGCGCTCCGCACACAACCTGGAAGGTTTCCGAGCCATTGCTGACCTGGCAAACGCGCAACTTGTCGGCGTCCGGGTGCTGCTCGGTGCTCAGCACCTCGCCCACGACCACGCCACTGAATTCACCGGCGGCCGGCGTAACGCTATCGACCTCAAGACCGGCCATCGACAGACGAGCAACCAGCTCGTCGCGACTTACCTGCGGGCTTACCCAGCCACGCAGCCATTGTTCACTGAATTTCATCCTGCTCTCCTAAGAATTCGTTACGACTAGCGAAATTGCGCGAGGAACCGCAAGTCGTTGTCGAAGAACAGACGCAAGTCATTCACGCCGTAACGCAGCATGGCCAGACGCTCAACGCCGATGCCGAAGGCAAAGCCCGAAAACTCTTCCGGGTCGATTCCGGACATGCGCAGCACGTTCGGGTGAACCATCCCGCAGCCCATGACTTCCAGCCAGCCCGTCTGTTTGCAGACGCGGCAGCCTTTGCCGCTGCACATCACGCATTCCATGTCGACTTCAGCGGACGGCTCGGTGAACGGGAAGTACGAAGGACGGAAACGCACGGCCAGCTCTTTTTCGAAGAACACGCGCAGGAACTCTTCGATGGTCCCTTTGAGGTCGGCGAAGTTGATGTCGCGGTCGACCAGCAGGCCTTCGACCTGGTGGAACATCGGCGAGTGGGTGATATCGGAGTCGCTACGGTACACACGGCCTGGGCAGACGATGCGGATCGGTGGTTGTTTCGATTCCATGGTGCGGACCTGTACCGGCGAGGTATGGGTGCGCAGCAACATGTTGGCATTGAAATAGAAAGTGTCATGCATCGACCGGGCCGGGTGATGGCCTGGGATGTTGAGCGCTTCGAAGTTGTGGTAGTCGTCTTCGACCTCAGGACCTTCGGCGATGCCGTAGCCAATGTGGGTGAAGAACTGTTCGATACGTTCCAGAGTACGAGTAACCGGATGCAGACCACCCGAGGTCTGGCCGCGGCCAGGCAGGGTCACGTCAATGGACTCGGCAGACAGTTTGGCGGCCAGATCGGCCTCTTCAAACAGCGCCTTGCGGGCATTGAGAACCTCTGTGACACGCTCCTTGGCAACGTTGATCAGGGCGCCGACTTGCGGACGCTCTTCTGCCGGCAAATTCCCCAGGGTCTTCATCACCTGAGTCAATTCACCCTTCTTGCCAAGGTAGTGAACCCGGATTTGCTCCAGGGCATTGATATCTTCAGCGCTTTGCACAGCCTCTAGTGCTTGAGAGACGAGCGCGTCCAGGTTTTCCATGTACAGACTCCAGATACAAAATAGGGGAAGAGCTTGAAGGCTCTTCCCCTATTTATGACGTTTAACACCTGGTCCCACAGAGGTGAGACCGGGTGACTGTCGGGGGTACTTAAGCCAAGGTGGCTTTAGCTTTCTCGACAATCGCAGCAAACGCCGCTTTTTCGTTCACTGCCAGATCAGCCAGAACCTTACGGTCGATCTCGATGGACGCTTTTTTCAGGCCGGCGATGAAACGGCTGTAGGACAGACCGTTGATACGTGCACCAGCGTTGATACGAGCGATCCACAGAGCGCGGAACTGACGTTTTTTCTGACGACGGTCACGGTAGGCGTATTGGCCTGCCTTGATTACCGCTTGCTTGGCAACACGGAATACGCGCGAGCGAGCGCCGTAGTAGCCTTTAGCAAGTTTCAGAATTTTTTTGTGACGTTTACGGGCAATGACGCCACGCTTTACACGAGCCATGAGTTACTTCCTCTATTCTTGACTAAAATTAACGAAGGCGCAGCATGCGCTCGACTTTTGCCACGTCAGACGGATGCAGCAAGCTGCTACCGCGCAGTTGACGCTTACGCTTGGTCGACATTTTAGTCAGGATGTGGCTCTTGAAAGCGTGCTTGTGCTTGATACCGTTAGCAGTTTTCAGAAACCGCTTAGCAGCACCACTTTTCGTTTTCATTTTTGGCATGTTCGGATACTCCGCATTCAGTTGATAAACATAATCAGAAGGCCTGCCGTGCCCTGATGATTACTTCTTCTTTTTCGGGGCGATGACCATGATCAGCTGGCGTCCTTCCATCTTAGGATGCTGTTCGACCGAACCGTACTCGAGCAAGTCACCTTCAACTCGCTTGAGGAGTTCCATCCCCAGCTCCTGGTGGGCCATCTCACGGCCGCGGAATCGCAAGGATACCTTGGCCCTGTCCCCATCACTCAGGAAACGTACCAGGTTGCGCAGTTTTACCTGGTAATCCCCTTCCTCCGTCCCTGGACGAAACTTGATTTCTTTAACCTGAATCTGCTTCTGGTTTTTCTTGGCCGCGGCAATCTGCTTCTTCTTCTCGAAGATCGATTTGCCGTAGTCCATCAGTTTGCAAACAGGGGGTACTGCATCGGCGGAAATTTCCACCAAATCCAGTTTGGCCTCTTCAGCCTTAAGAAGCGCGTCTTCAATTGACACAATCCCAAGCTGTTCACCTTCAGCCCCAATTAACCGAACCTCGCGTGCCGAGATATTCTCGTTGATCGGGGCTTTCGGTGCAGCTCGTTTATCTTGTCTCATTTCACGCTTAATAGTAATTACTCCGAATCTGGGCGACCACGCCGGGAAACCGCTTGCGCGAGAAACTCAGCGAACTGGGCGACGGGCATCGAGCCCAGGTCAGCACCTTCACGAGTACGCACAGCGACAGTCTGCATCTCGACTTCCCGATCTCCGATAACCAAGAGATAAGGAACCTTGAGCAAAGTATGCTCGCGGATTTTAAAGCCGATCTTTTCATTTCTCAAGTCAGACTTGGCACGAAATCCGCTTTCGTTGAGGGTTTTTTCGACCTCGGCGGCAAAATCGGCCTGTTTGTCAGTGATATTCATGATCACTGCCTGGGTCGGAGCCAGCCACGCAGGGAATGCACCCTCGTAGTGCTCGATCAGGATTCCGACGAAACGTTCGAAGGATCCGAGGATCGCCCGGTGCAACATCACCGGGTGCTTGCGACTGTTGTCTTCGGAGACGTATTCGGCTCCCAGACGGACAGGCAGGTTAAAATCGAGCTGAAGGGTACCACATTGCCAGACACGGCCGAGGCAATCTTTCAGCGAGAACTCGATCTTCGGACCGTAGAACGCACCTTCGCCCGGCTGCAAATCATAGGGCAAGCCAGCGCTATCAAGGGCTGCAGCCAGTGCAGCTTCGGCGCGATCCCACAGTTCGTCGGAACCGACGCGTTTTTCCGGACGAGTGGACAGCTTCATTTCGACGTCTTTAAAGCCGAAGTCGGCATAAACGTCCATGGTCAGCTTGATGAATGCAGCGGATTCGGCCTGCATCTGCTCTTCAGTACAGAAGATGTGAGCATCGTCCTGAGTGAAGGCGCGAACGCGCATGATGCCGTGCAGTGCACCCGACGGCTCGTTACGGTGACAGGCACCGAACTCGGCCAGACGCATCGGCAACTCGCGGTAGCTCTTCAGGCCTTGATTGAACACTTGCACATGGCAAGGGCAGTTCATCGGCTTGATCGCGTAGTCGCGGTTTTCCGACTGCGTGGTGAACATGTTGTCGGCGTAGTTGGCCCAGTGCCCGGATTTCTCCCACAGGCTGCGGTCAACGACTTGTGGAGTTTTGATCTCCAGATAGCCGTTGTCGCGCTGAACCTTGCGCATGTACTGCTCGAGCACTTGATACAAAGTCCAGCCGTTCGGGTGCCAGAACACCATGCCCGGCGACTCTTCCTGGGTATGAAACAGGCCCAGGCGCTTGCCGATCTTGCGGTGATCGCGCTTTTCAGCTTCTTCGATGCGCTGGATGTAAGCCGCCAGCTGCTTCTTGTCCGCCCAAGCGGTGCCGTAAACGCGCTGCAACTGCTCGTTCTTGGCATCGCCACGCCAGTAGGCGCCGGACAACTTGGTCAACTTGAAGGATTTCAGGAAGCGCGTATTCGGCACGTGCGGACCACGGCACATGTCGACGTATTCTTCGTGATAGTACAGGCCCATGGCCTGCTCGTTCGGCATGTCCTCGACCAGGCGCAGCTTGTAGTCTTCGCCACGGGCCTTGAACACTTCGATCACTTCGGCGCGCGGAGTGACTTTCTTGATCACGTCGTAATCTTTCTCGATCAGCTGCTGCATGCGCTGTTCGATGGCTGCCAGGTCGTCCGGAGTGAAAGGACGTTCGAAGGCAATGTCGTAATAGAAGCCTTCGTCGATGACCGGACCGATGACCATCTTGGCGGTCGGGTACAGCTGCTTGACCGCGTGGCCAACCAGGTGGGCGCAAGAGTGGCGAATGATCTCCAGCCCCTCTTCATCCTTTGGCGTAATGATTTGCAGCGTGGAATCGCTGTCGATGATGTCGCTGGCGTCGACCAGCTTGCCATTGACCTTGCCGGCCACGGTGGCCTTGGCCAGACCTGCACCAATGGATGCGGCGACCTCGGCTACGGAAACCGGGTGATCGAATGAACGTTGACTGCCGTCGGGAAGAGTAATAGTTGGCATGGCGCCTCCTCTCCTAGTGGTGACCCCTACCAAAGGTCACGTGGGTTGGGATGAGCCAGTACAAGATCCGATCCAGGCCATTCAATGACGAACGCCTGCCTTACAGCGGCAGGAGCCTTGCGGCCAACCGGAAAACCGAACCAGAGTGACTGGGATTCAAATCAGGGTTATTCGCGCCGTTGCCGCCACCGGGACTGAAGGTCATCCGGAGCCCGCAAAAGCCCGAGCGAGGCATGCTAGCACAGATGAACGGTCATCGATGCAACGAGGCTTATGCCGGGGCAAATCTCGCAATTTATGCCAGAGTGCTGAACTTGAACCCCGCTTTACCCCTCAGATAACAAGACATTGACCCACAAGGAGCATCCCAGCATGCGTCTGAATCGTTTGTTCGCAGTCGTCGCCCCCCTTGTTCTGCTGCTGCCATTGGCCGCCCATGCCGATTGGCCAAAGGGCGAGCGCGAAAAATACATGGCTCAGTGCACAGAAGCGGCCACTCCGCAGATTGGTGCGGCAGCAGCGAAGTCTCACTGCGCTTGCGGCGCTGATTCGATCAAGTCTTATCCGGCGGCTGATATCCAGGCATTGATGGACAATAAGGCCAGCCCGGAATTGCAGCAGAAAGCTCTGGGTCAGATAGCCAAATGCAAGGCCAATACACCGGCGAAGAAGTGACAAAAAAGTCCTTTTGACTCGGCTTATCGCTGATAAAAACCGCTGCATTTGAGCTTTTTCGTACAATTTATGCAGGTTTTACAGGTTTTTTTATCGTCTTTACTTTCGGCTGAAAGCCTTGTAAAACGGGGCTTTCAGCTACATCAAGCAGCAAACGGAACGCGACTGCACGGCAAACAGCACGTCCGGGGGGCTCCCAAAGCGAACATTTCGACTATGATACCCCGGTGTGCCCAGTTGGCCTGAGCAGCACAGCACTACTGAAAATATATGTTTCTTGGAGATACACCATGTCTAATCGCCAAACCGGCACCGTTAAATGGTTCAACGATGAAAAAGGCTTCGGCTTCATCACTCCTCAAGGTGGCGGTGACGACCTGTTCGTACACTTCAAAGCTATCGAAAGCGACGGTTTCAAAAGCCTGAAAGAAGGCCAAACCGTTTCCTTCGTGGCTGAGAAAGGCCAAAAGGGTATGCAAGCTGCACAAGTCCGCGCTGAGTAATTTTCAGCCGCACTAAAAAAACCCCGTCCATGTGACGGGGTTTTTTATGGGTGAAGCAAAGCCTGAAGCGATCAGCCGCAGTTGACGCGGGTGACCACCCGGCTGGCATCGGTGTTGAGGTTCAGACGATCGGAGCGGTATTCCAGCGTCACCATATCGCTAGGCGACAGGAACCGTGCGTTCTGTGCGCCTGCGCGGGTACGTGCCTGCTCCAACAGTGCGGGCGAAGCCGGTTTGCCGATGGCGAATTCGGCTGCCTTTGCCTCACAACGGCTGTGACCTGTGTCAGACGTCGCTACAGGGTCTGCCGCCGACTCGGAGGACGTGCTACTGCAACCAGCCAGCAAAGTGACGGCGAACAAAGTACCCAATGACGCGAGCTTCCAAGGCATGAAGCCTCCTTTTTTCCAATAGTTAAGCTGAGATCTTGCGACCGCCAATCCGGCATTTGGTTTCAAGGTGAGTGCCATCACTCTGCCCTGGAACCGCACGAGCGGCGAGTTTGCCTGAGCATCACCGCGCCGTTCATCACTCAATCGTGACTGAATATGAACAGCCCTCAATAGACGTCGATGTAATCGAACGGCGGGTTCGGCCAGTTCTCTTTCAGCGCATTGAAGATCTGCATGACCCAGACCTCATCGCTTGCTGCGACCAAGCCTACGTAACCGGAGCCCTTGGCCCACGTCTCCAGCCGAAACAATAGTCCGTTGATATCGGTGCCGCCCACAACACCCGATGAAATATAGGCAACGCCAGCCTTGGTCACCCGCAGTTGCGTATGCTCGTCATCACTGGCAGAAGCCAGTAACTGGTGCACCGCCTTGATGGTCAAGCCGTCGGGCGTGTTCAAATCGATCTGCACAGCACGGTCCTTGAAAATTCGTCAAAGACCAAGTGTCGCATAGCCCTCCTCTCATGCCTAAGTCGGAGTGCCAAACGCCGCGCAAAATGGTTAACTCGACACCCAGACTTTCCCGACTTCACGAGCGCCATCATGTCCACCATAAGCATCGACGCCAACATCACCGTCAAGTGGCCGCAGGGTCACAGCTCTTACAGCCCGGGCAGCCCGGAAGAGTTCGCAATCATTGGCATCGATCTATTGGTCAAGGAACTGGGAACTGAAGCGGCCAGGAAATTCATCGCGCAGATATTCGAAAAATACCCCGCCAGCTATATGGGCTTGACAGAGAACGAGCGGGCGTAAAACCCGCAGGCTGGCACCTGCGGGTGTGAAACTTACTTCAGACGAGCCAGACGCTGGGTCAGCAAGTCGAAGAAACCCTGGGCGTCGCCGCTTTCTACCCAGAATGCATTCTTCGGCGCTTTCAGGCCGTCATACCAGTCGACGATGGTTTGACCGAAGGTCGGGCCTTCGCGGCTATCAACGACCACATTGACCGAGCGACCGGTGAACAATTCAGGCTTGAGCAGGTAGGCGATGACGGTGGCGTCATGCACCGGGCCACCCGGAATGCCGTAGTGTTCCATGTCGCCTTTGACGTACTCATTGAGAATATCGCCCACCAGCTTGCTGGCGTTGTTGTTGATCGCTGCGATCTGCTTCAGGCGCGCCTCACTGGTGAGGATCTTGTGGGTCACGTCCAGCGGCAGATAGGTCAGCTTCACGCCGCTCTTGAGCACCACTTCCGCAGCCTGCGGGTCGGCGAACAGGTTGAACTCGGCCACAGGGGTGATGTTGCCGCCGTTGAAATGCGCCCCCCCCATGATCACCACTTCCTTGATGCCCTGAACGATTTCAGGTTCCTGGATCAGCGCCAGGGCCAGGTTGGTCTGTGGACCGAGCATGGCGATGGTGATGCTGTGAGGCTTGGCGGCCTTCAAAGTGTCGATCAGGTACTCGACCGCATTGCCTTCGGCCAGGCCTTTCTTCGGCTCGTGCACGGTGACGCCCGACAAGCCCTCCTTGCCATGGATGTTCTCGGCATAAATCGGTGTGCGCATCAACGGTTTCGGTGCGCCTGCGTAGACCGGCACCTCCTCGCGCCCCGCCCACTCACGGGCCAGTCGCGCATTTCGCGAAGTCTTGTCCAGTCGCACGTTGCCCGCGACGGTGGTCAGCGCACGGATATTCAATTCTTCCGGCGACGCCAACGCAAACAGCAAAGCGACGACGTCGTCGGCACCCGGGTCGGTGTCGATGATCAAATCGATCTTTTCCGCAGCCTGGACGCTTGTTGCAGTAATCAGGGACAAAAGCAGCAAACTCCGGAGCAGGTGGTGCAGTTTCTGAGCATAGCGGTGCATATCGCACTCCTTGTGCGTGGGGAAACAGATTGTGTACAGCGGGTCAGAAGGTCACCCCCGAGACCAGCACGATGTTGCAGTACGGCGCACATTCGCCGGTACGAACAATCGCTCGCGCCTGTCGACTGAGGACTTTGAATTGTTCATGGCTGAGCAGCTCACGCTGGCCCAGCGCGCCTTTGGCATTCAGCTCATCCAGAGAGCGCAAGGCGGGTGGTTGTTTGTCCAGAATTTCCTCGGCCAGCACATGGCGCTCAACCTGCATTTCGCTGAGCACGACGTTCAAGGTGCTGACGAAATCCGGAATACCCTGGGTCAGGGCCAGGTCGATCAGTTCGACGCCCGGCGGTACGGGCAGGCCGGCATCGCCGATCACGACCATGTCGCCGTGACCCAGGGAAGCGATCAGCCGAGACAGCGCGACGTTGAGCAAAGGTGTCTTTTTCATGGTGCTTTGTACGCATGTACTTCGGACAAGGTAGGAATCGAGGGTTGCGCGCCGGCACGGGTGACTGAAAGCGCCGCGGCTACCTGGCCGAAACGGATCGCTTCAGCTTCGGTTTTGCCGGACGCCAGCGCGGCAGCAAAACCGCCGACGAAGGTATCGCCGGCCGCCGTGGTATCGACAGCCTTCACCGTCGGTGCCGGGAAATGTTCGAAGCCTGTACCGTTGGCGAACATTGACCCTTGAGCACCCAGGGTGATGATGACCTTACCGGCACCCAGTGCGATCAATCGGGTTGCGGCGGTTTCGGCGGACGCAAGGGAGTCAACCGGCAAACCGCTCAGCGCCGAGGCCTCGCTTTCATTGGGAATCAGGTAATCGATGGACGCATACCAATCTGCTGGCAGCGGACGACTGGCCGGCGCCGGGTTGAGGATCACGATTTTGCCCAGCTCACGGCCGCGCTTGAGGGCGTGACCCACCGTGGCATCCGGCACTTCCAGCTGACAAATAATCACGTCCGCCGCCTGCAACACGGCATCGAACCGGTCGATCACCTGTGGCGTCAGCGCACCATTGGCACCGGCGACGATCACGATTGCGTTCTGGCTGTTGTCATCGACCACAATCAATGCCACGCCGCTGGAACCCTCGACAGTGCTGACGGCCTGGCAGTCGATCTGCTCGACCATCAGAGCCCCGCGCAGTTCTTCACCGTAAGCATCGCTGCCGACACAACCGACCATCGACACCTGCGCCCCCAGCCGCGCCGCAGCGACCGCCTGGTTCGCGCCCTTGCCGCCGGAAACCGTGGCAAACGACTGCCCGATCAGCGTCTCACCGCCACGGGGCAGCCGTGGAGCCCGGGTCACCAGGTCCATGTTCAGGCTGCCTATCACCACTACTTTTGCTGGCATACATCACTACTCGTCAATTCGGTTTCAGCGGTATTCGTCGAACACACCGGCAAGCGGCGCAGTCGATTCTCGCAGGACAATACTGGGCGTCACGATCCGCTGATCGGTGGCCATGTCGGGTGTTGCGATTCGTCGTAACAGAACCTCGGCCGCCATCTCACCGAGTTGCAGGATCGACTGGCCCACGGTGGTCAGCGCCGGGTAGACATAACGGCTCATCTGGATATCGTCGAAGCCGATCACCGACAGTTCTGTCGGCACACGCACATTGCGCTCGGCAGCCGCTCGCAACACGCCAATGCCAATCATGTCGTTGCCGGCGAAGATCGCGCTGGGCGGGTTCTTTTCCAGCAGAATCGCGGCGACGTTGTAACCGCCAGTGCTGGTGAAGTCACTTTCCAGCATCCGCTCGCGATGCACTTCCACCCCCGCCTCTTTCAAGGCTCGGCAATAACCGGCCAGACGCATCTGCGCCACGCTGGTACCTGCCGGGCCACCGATGGTGGCAATGTCCCGGTGGCCCAGCTCCAGCAGATGCCGGGTGGCCAGGTAGGCACCGTATTCGTGATCGATTCGCACCAGGTCGGCATTTACACCTTCCAGCCCGCGGTCGACGATGACCATCGGTGTGCGCACGCCGGCGAGACCTTCTGCCAGCCCCGCGTCGCCACCGGCCGAGGCCACGATCAACCCGTCGATGCGTTTTTCCAGCAGCACGCGCAGGTAACTGCGCTGTTTGTCCGGGTTGTCGTCGGAGTTGCAGAGGATCACGCAATAGCCGTTACGCTCGCAGTAATCCTCAATGCCACGCGCCAGTTCAGCGAAGTACGGGTTGAGGCTGTTAGGCACCAGCAAACCGATGGTCGCCGTGGTCTTGGCTTTCAATGAACGGGCCACGGCGCTCGGCACGTAGTCCAGGGTCTTGATCGCCGCCTCGACTTTGATCCGTACCTCTTCGCTGACCGGCCGGGTCTTGTTCACCACATGGGACACCGTGGTGTAGGAAATCCCCGCGAGTGCCGCTACATCCTTGATCGTTGCCATGACTCAGGTCCGCCGGCTTGCGCGCTGACTGCGATAAGTATCAAGCACCACCGCCACCACGATCACTGCGCCGGTGATGATGCGTTTGGTCGGCTCGGTCGCGCCGATCTGCGCCAGGCCCGCCGCCAGTACGGAAATGATCAGAACCCCGAAGAAGGTGCTGATCACCGAACCACGGCCGCCCATCAGACTGGTGCCACCGATCACCACCGCGGCGATCACTTGCAGCTCCAAACCGGAGCCGGCATTCGGGTCCGCCGCTTCCAGACGGGAAATCTGAAACAGCGCGGCAATACCGGCCAACAGCCCCATCAGACTGAATACCAGGATCTTGTAGGGTTTTGGATTGATCCCGGCCAGACGCACCGCTTCTTCGTTGGTGCCGATGCCGATCAGGTAGCGGCCGAACACGGTACGGGTCAGCACGGCCTGGGCGATGATGATGATCAGCAAGGCAATGATGAACGACGGCGAGATGCCAAAGGCAATCGGGTTGGACAGCCAGGCGAAGGCATCACCGATATAAGCCGTGCGCGAGCCGGTCATCTGATACGCCACGCCACGGGCCATTTCCAGCACGCCAAGGGACACGATGAACGACGGAATTCGCCACGCCACGGTGATCGATCCGGTGATGGTCCCGGCCAATGCCGCGATCGCCATGCCGAGCAGCGCTGCAGGCAGGACGCTCCAGCCCCAGCCAAGAATCGCCACGCTGACGGCCGACGCTGCGAGCGCCAACACCGAGCCGACCGACAGGTCGATACCGCCGATGATCAGCACGAACGTCATGCCGACCGCCAGCACCATCAAATCGGGAATCTGGTTGGCCAGGGTGCTGAAAGTGTCGTAGGACAGGAAGTGGCTGCTCAATACCGAGAACAGCGCGACCATCGCCAGCAAGGCACCGGCCAGGCCCAGATAGGTGCCCAAGCCGTAGAAATTGCCACTACGTTTGCCGGCAGAAGATGCAGTTTTCATGGAAGATCCCTAGGCGCTGCTTCGTTGAGCAACGCATCACGTTTTTGGTAGCCGGCGAACGCGGCAGCAAGCAAATCATCCTGGGTCCAGCTGTCGCGCTCGAAGGTGTCGATCAGGCGCCCCGCCGACAACACACCGATCCGGTCGCAGATCAGCATCAGTTCACGCAGGTCGCTGGACACCACCACCAGCGCCTTGCCCTGCCGGGTCAGTTCACCGAGCAGCGCATAGATGTCGAACTTGGCGCCCACATCGATGCCACGGGTCGGTTCATCGAACAGCATCACCGAACAGTCGCGCTCCAACCAACGGCCGATCACGACCTTCTGCTGGTTGCCACCCGACAGCTCGGAAACCAGTTGCGTCGGGCTCGAACTGCGGATGCGCATGGCGTCGACCTGACGTTGGGCCAGGGACATTTCGTCAGCGTTGTTGACGATGCCGCCACTGGAAATCACCGGCATGTTGCCCAGCGCGATGTTGGCGCTGATCGACTGGGTCAGCAGCAGGCCTTCGCCTTTGCGGTCCTCGGTGATCAGGGCGATGCCGTGACCGACCGCATCAGCCGGCGAACGGATGCTCACCACCCGAGCCGGCGAACCCAGCGCAACGGTGCCACTGTCTGCGGTGTCGGCACCGAAGATCAGACGCAGCAACTCGGTGCGCCCTGCCCCGATCAATCCGGAAATCCCGTAGATCTCACCGGCGCGGACTTCGAAGGACACGTCGCGAACTTTGTCCGAGCGAGTCAGCCCTCTGACCGTCAAGGCGGGAGCGCCAATGTTGCGCGGCCCCAGGTCGATGTGTTCGCCGAGTTCACGGCCGACCATCAACGTGACCAGTTGCTCGCTGTTGTAATTGGCCATCGGCTCGACGCAGACCAGGTTGCCGTCACGCAACACCGCAATGCGCTGGGCGACCCGCGCCAGCTCTTCGAGCCGGTGGGAGATGTAGATGATCGACACGCCCCGAGCTTGCAGGCGGGTGATCTGCTCGAACAGCATCTCGACTTCACGGGCGGTCAACATGGCCGTCGGTTCGTCGAGGATCAGCACATGGCAATCGCCGATCAGATTGCGCGCGATCTCGACCATTTGTTGGTGGCCGATGCCGAGTTCGCCGACCAGGGTGTCCGGGTCGATCGCGTCGAGCCCTACCTGGGCCATGGCCTCGATCGCGGCTTTGCGCAGTTGTTTGCGGCTGATCCAGCCGCCATTGCTGGGAAGGTTGTCGAGAAACAGATTTTCCGCCACTGACAGGGTCGGCAACAGATTGAGTTCTTGCATGACCATGCGGATGCCCAGGTCTTCGGCCTGGGTGCGGCTGCCAGGGCGGTATTCCTGCCCCTGAAATTGCATGTGGCCGGTGGTCGGCGTGACCAGCCCGCCAATGATTTTCGACAGTGTGCTTTTGCCGGCACCGTTCTCGCCGGTCAGCGCCAGCACTTCACCGCGCATCAGCGTCAGGTCGATGCCGGTCAGGACAGGTTGGGCGTAGGTCTTGCCGATGCCGCTGACCGAGAGGACAGCGTTCGGGGCGGAAACTGACATAAAACTCTCCATGCGCTCGCCCGGACGGGCGAGCACCGTTGTGTCGCCAGAAGGGTTACTTGGTGACCAGTTCTACCGGCGTTTCGATCACGCCGTTGGCGCCGCTGTCGACCTTCTCGCCCTTGATGATTTTCAGCGCAGTCTCGATACCGAACACGGCTTGCCTGGCGGCAAACTGGTCAGCGGTAGCCAGGACGCGGCCGTCTTTCAACATTGGCTTGATGGCGTTGATGTTGTCGTAACCGACCACTTGCACCTTGCCGGCCTTGCCTGCCGCACGCACGGCGGAAACGGCACCGACGGCCATGCTGTCGTTGCCGGCCAGCAGGGCTTTGACGTCCGGGTATTCGCTGAGGATCGAGGCGGCAACCTTGTTGCCCTTGTCGATCTCCCAGTCACCGGATTGCAACGAGACGACCTTGATCTGCGCCGCTTCCATCGCGTCTTTGAAGCCTGCGGTGCGGGCCTGGGCGTTGGTGGTGGTGGACACGCCTTCGATGATGCCGACTTCGTCACCGGCCTTCAGCTGCTTGGCCAGATACTCGCCGACCAGACGAGCGCCTTTGCGGTTATCCGGGCCTACGAACGGGACGGTGATGTTCTTGCTTTTGACCACGGCCGGGTCGAGCTGGTTATCGATGTTGATCACGGTGATACCGGCATCGATGGCTTTCTTGATCACGGGAACCATGGCCTTGGAGTCAGCCGGCGCGATGACCAGCGCATTGACCTTGGCCAGAATCATTTGCTCGACGATGCGCGTCTGGCCCGCAGTATCCGTTTCGTCCTTGATGCCGTTGGAGATCAGCTCAAAATCGCCGGAATGGTCTTTCTGATAAGCCTTGGCACCGTCTTCCATGGTCAGGAAGAACTCGTTGGCCAGGGACTTCATGACCAGTGCGACTTTGGGTTTTTCAGGAGTCTCGGCGAAAGCCGAAGAGGCAGGCAGCGCGGCAGATGCGGCGGCCAGCATAGCGACAGCAAGAAGACGTCCAGCGAATGGCAGCTTCATGGGTTCACTCCGATCTTATGATTATTGTGAGCAACGCTTGCGCTGGCGTAAGCTTCATGGCGTCCGCCAATGGACCGAGCCATCAAGAACAACGCGCAAACGTTTGCGTAGACCGAACTATGCGAACCCTGCCGGGATTTGTCAACGACCTGTTGGTGTCTCGGTTGGCAAAAACCAACCCCGGACATCACGCGGTCGTGCTGACCAGCGCCCCAGTGCTGGAGTCTTTGGCCAGTTCTTTCACCAGATTCCCGGTGACTTGCGCCAGCGCACCATTGGTCTCGGCGATCTGCCCCTGGATCGACATGACAGCGGTGACTTTGGCTTCCTCGGTTGGATAAGACGCTGCCTGAGCAGCGGCCAATTGCTGCTGTTGTTCGCGCAACTGCTGTTGCAGTTCCTGCATGCGTTTGAGCAGCACTTGCACCGCAATACTTTGAGTGCTTTTGCTCTCGGATTTGCTCCCTGATTTGCTTTCGCCTTGAACAGCACCACCGGTTCTGACCTGATTTTCTTCTTTTCCAGTCAGTTGAGTCGACGCTTCTTCCGTCGCTTCGCTCAAGGCATTGATCGTCGACGGTGTCTTGCCACCAATGGTGATTGCGCCCGCATTTGGAAAACCGACAGAAAAAGACATGTGCACTCCCGAAAAAAAATCCCTTGAAGGGACATCGACCTGTGCGCGGGTTTCTTTAGCACTGATTTTCTATCTGGCAAGGCGAAGAGTTCACCAGAGGTCGTAGGCCTTTTCGGAGAGCCGAACGCGAAACCTCAACTAATTCGGAAACCCGGACACGAAGCTGTTTAAGGCCGGTAACCCACTGGGTAAATATTGATATAAATCATCCAGTTAAAAGTTTTTCTCATTCAACGTAGGGCTGGTACAGATCCTGCTCTTCACCTAGACCCCAAGCGTTCAGATCTGCCTGAGGCGTATCTAGATGAACTTGCATCAGCACCGTCTCACTACTAGAGAGAAAATAATGAAATCTGCCTTCAACACCTTTATTCCGGGCGCTTTGGCCCTCCTGCTGCTCCTGCCTACCGCTCTTCAGGCAAAAGAAGTCGAAACCCAACAGAAACTGGCCAACGTGGTGATCCTCGCCACCGGCGGCACCATTGCCGGTGCCGGCGCCAGCGCTGCTAACAGCGCCACCTACCAGGCAGCGAAAGTCGGCATCGAGCAACTGATCGCCGGGGTTCCGGAGCTCAGCCAGCTGGCCAACGTTCGCGGCGAGCAGGTCATGCAGATCGCCTCGGAAAGCATCACCAACGACAACCTGCTGCAACTGGGTCGCCGCGTCGCCGAACTGGCCGACAGCAAAGACGTCGACGGGATCGTGATCACCCACGGCACCGACACCCTGGAAGAAACCGCGTACTTCCTGAACCTGGTGGAAAAAACCGACAAGCCAATCATCGTCGTCGGCTCCATGCGCCCAGGCACCGCAATGTCGGCTGACGGCATGCTGAACCTGTACAACGCCGTCGCCGTCGCCAGCAGCAAAGACGCCCGCGGCAAAGGCGTGCTGGTGACCATGAATGATGAGATCCAGTCGGGGCGCGACGTCAGCAAAATGATCAACATCAAAACCGAGGCATTCAAAAGTGCCTGGGGCCCGCTCGGCATGGTAGTTGAGGGCAAATCCTACTGGTTCCGTCTGCCGGCCAAGCGTCACACCATGGATTCGGAATTCGACATCAAAACCATCAAGAGCCTGCCTGACGTCGAAATCGCCTATTCCTACGGCAACGTCAGCGACACGGCCTACAAGGCACTGGCTCAATCCGGTGCCAAAGCGATCATCCATGCGGGCACCGGCAACGGTTCGGTCTCCTCGCGTGTGGTCCCTGCCCTGCAAGCCCTGCGCAAGGACGGCGTGCAAATCATTCGTTCGTCCCACGTCAACGCCGGCGGTTTCGTCCTGCGTAATGCCGAACAGCCTGACGACAAGTACGACTGGGTCGTGGCGCATGACCTGAACCCGCAAAAAGCCCGCATCCTGGCCATGGTCGCGCTGACCAAGACCAACGACAGCAAAGAGCTGCAACGGATGTTCTGGGAATACTGATTCGCCCTCGCCCGACCGACTCCGGTCGGGCACTGCATTCACCACTCGCCAGCCTGGGCGAGTGGTTCATACCCCGCCTGATACTCCTATAAAAATTTTCCCTTCTTCCTACACCAAATGGAAAAAACTGCTGTCAGAGGATTTTCTTGAATTTTAAGCAGTTGCGAAAATGCCTACAGTTAAATACTGTATGCACGTACAGCTTAATAAGGATAATTCCGTGGCCTCCACCTCTGCTTCTCCTGATGCCTATCAACGCATGGGCATACGCGTTCAGAAAATCATCAACTCCCCCACCGCTCAGAAAGCCAAAGCCGCACTGATCTTCCGTTTACCGGACGAGCCTGTGGATGAGTGGGAGCAATTGCTCGAAGAAATTGATGAGAACGACAACGTCACCCTCGCCTATCGCGACGATGGCGGTGTGCAGATTTTCTGGGTTGTGCCGAAGGAAGATTGAGTCAATGAGTGTCCGCTGGTTTGCTTTGCTGTTTCTGTTCATCACCCTTGGCGCCCAGGCCGGCGCCCCCCGCACCTTCAACGAAGCCAAGAAAGTCGCCTGGAAGCTGTACGCGCCGCAATCCACCGAGTTCTATTGCGGCTGTAAATACACCGGCAACAAGGTCAACCTCGCAGCCTGTGGGTATGTGCCGCGCAAGAACGCCAAGCGCGCCGCCCGCATTGAGTGGGAGCACATTGTTCCCGCTTGGCAAATCGGCCATCAGCGTCAGTGCTGGCAAGAGGGCGGGCGCAAGAACTGCACGCGGTACGATCCGGTCTATCAAAAGGCCGAGGCTGATCTGCACAACCTGGTGCCGAGCATCGGCGAAGTGAACGGCGATCGCAGTAACTTCAGTTTCGGTTGGCTGCCGGTGCAATCGGGTCAGTACGGCTCGTGCCTGACCCAGGTCGATTTCAAGGCAAAGAAGGTCATGCCCCGCCCTTCCATTCGCGGCATGATCGCCCGGACGTATTTCTACATGAGCAAACAGTACGGTTTGCGCCTGTCGAAACAGGACCGGCAACTGTACGACGCGTGGAACAAGACCTATCCGGTTGAAGCCTGGGAACGTCAGCGCAACCAGAGCGTGGCGTGCGTGATGGGTCGGGGCAACGAGTTTGTCGGGCCCGTGGACATGAAAGCCTGCGGCTGATCGACCGCATAAAACCAAAAAGGCCTCGGGTATTCATGCCCGAGGCCTTTTTACGTTTCTATCCGCCGCTTTTGTTGTAGCGCCAGTAACCCATCAGATTGAGTGACTCCCGAGCGATGCCGCGCTCTTTGATCAAGTACTTGCGCAGGCTCATCACGGCCATCGTTTTCCCGGCGATCCAACCGTAGAAACCCTGACCGGTCGAGTCGGAGGTTTCCCAGAGAATCTCTTGGTCGACATCGACCTTGGCCAGCTCCACTGTTGCGTGAGTCTGCGAGGAAGTAACCGGCAGCTCCGCCCCACGGACCGCTTCGACCATCAGCGAACCTGCTGCCCTACCGGCGGAATGATCCCGGACCAGCCACCGCACTGACAACCCAGGCCATTCAGGAACCGGCAATGCGTCTTCTGCGCTGGCCACCTCGAAAAATGCCTGAGTCGTCGGCGGCTCGGCCAAGGCAGCCATCTCGTCCAGAATGCCGAGAGCGGCGGGCAATGCCGTGGCATCAGCCACCAGCAACAGATGCTTGAGCGTGTGAGGCGGCTTCCATTCGAAACCTCCCGCGTCTTGCGCTGAAAACTGACGATCAGGCGCAACAATCTGGATTGGCTCGCCCACTCCCGACCGGATTGCCCAACGGGAGGCCGGACCGGTTTCACCGTGCAATACGAAGTCGATGTCCACTTCGCCTTGCTCGGCCCGCAGATGCCGGATGGTGTAAGTGCGCATTGCCGGACGCTGGTTGGCCGGCATTGAACGGTAGCGCGCATACCAATGCTGGTCATGAGCCAGTCTGGCAGGCGACCCGTCTTCGGCTGGAAAGAACAGTTTGACGCGCTGATCCGGCGCCCAGGTGGCCATTTCGGCGACCATCGGACCGGCCAGGGTCACGCGCATTAAATGTGGGCTGAGGGTCTTTTTGTGCGCCAGGACCGCGTCGAATATTTTGTAAGGGGTGGCGGAGGCCATGGAGAGCTCCTTCTGGGAATCGACAGTGACTACGCTTAGAGACGAGTCAATGTGGATCCCCTTTAAGGGGCTTCGACGGAAGGCCTGCGTGAAAAGGGCTGTTACTGGGCTACGGGACGCTCAAGCACCAGCACTTCGATGTTCTGTTTCTTGGCCCGGGTAAGCGCCGCAGCCACCTCGGCCTGCTTGGCTTCGGCCTCGGCTTTCGAATTGAATGGTCCGAGCAGAATGCGAGTCTTGCCGTTTTCCTTGACGATGCTGGACACAAAGCTGTGCTCGATCAGCCAGCCGCTCAGGTCGCTGACAGCCTGGGGCGTTTCGCCTCGCACTTCGACATCCCATTGCGGCCCGGTGACTGCCGCGGGCGCGGAAACGACTGCCGGCTTCGGCTTTTGAGCGTCAACGCCCTTACCTTGATCGCACCCAACCAGCGCCAGTACTGCGATTACCAAGACCATTTTGCGCACAACGTGTCCCTCTGAATGCTGAAAGCGGCGATTTTAGCATTCATGAATACTTCCCGAGTGCCGCAAAATGGGCGCAAAACAACGAGAATGATGGTTGCGGCCTCTGTATAGTTACGCCTTGGGAATTAATGCAGCATCTGCGCGTCAGAAAGAGGCACCCAAACCGTGAGACTTCGCACTAATCTATACATACCACCGACCTCTGCACTGTTCGAATCAGGTGCCCTACAAAGCAATCAAGGAGAAGACCATGCTGATACTCACCCGCAAAGTCGGTGAAAGCATAAATATCGGTGACGACATTACGATCACCATACTGGGCGTGAGCGGCCAGCAAGTCCGGATCGGGATCAACGCGCCGAAAGACGTCGCAGTGCATCGCGAAGAAATCTATCAACGCATTCAGGCTGGCCTGACCGCTCCAGACAAGCCGCAAACTCCCTGAATCCTGTTGCAGTCAGTAGCCAGCCCGTTCAGTCCCGGACAACGGCTGGCTAAAGATTCAAGCGTAGTATTGCCATCCGTTCGCCCCTGCCCGCCAAAAACGTGAAGCCGATATTAACGACACGTCCCCTGCCCTGACTGTCAGACGTTTCTGATTATCCCCCAGGAAGAACGTGATCCGACTCGGCTAACCAAACGTTACGCCGCGCGCCATGCCCGTGGCCGCCACCACCATCAGCAACACCAGCAGCCCTTCGATATGACTGATCCGCGCAAACAGCTTTGCGCGCCCGGTATCGATCGCCGCGCCACGACTCAGTGCGACCCGCCATTTGATCAGCGTGATCATCGGCGCCACTTCGAGCAGCAAGATCAGCACGAACAGCGTCATCTTGAGATGGAACAATGGCTGGTGAAGGTAGTAATCCGTACCTTTTTCGTACCCACCGAAGGCCCGCATCCCACCGGAGATCAAGAGGATGACGGCAGAGATCCCCCACAGATTATCGGCCATCAACACTCGGCGAGCCTCCCCCGACCCGGCCACCAGACGGCTGAATGCGGTTCCCCGCGTCAGTACAGCCCAGAACCCCAAGGCGAAAGCCAGCAAGTGAATTGCCGCAAGCGACCAATGAACCAGCATCGATTGACTCCTATCAGACTGAGTTTGAGTTTGGCCAGTCAGTAGTAGCCCAAAAAACCGCGATTCGCCCGGGTTTGCACAGGAGGCGTTTCGCGCTTCTCCATAGAAGCGGCACGGCATACAGGCAACTTTTTCAGAGCGAAGGCAGGCGGCTGAGGTGTCCTTGCGATGTTCGAGCGAACCAGGACAAACCTCAGGCAAAAAAAAATCCCAAGCAGCTGATGGACGCTTGGGACTTAAAAATGCATAAACCGTGGTGGTGAACGCGAAGCAATCTTACCTAAAACCGACACTTGTAACAATATATTTTGAGGACCGTTCGGTTAATTAATTTTATAAGTGCTTAAATATCCACACTATTTTTGTGGAGCTTGAACAATCCTATAACGACCAGTGTCGTAACTGAGCATCTATTAGAGCGCCAAACAGAGAGCCCAGCACGATGGCTGGGCCCTGGTTATTTTCTGTTTTCCATCATCTTATCGGCGAGCGCTTTGGCCCTTTCAATCAACAGATTCTGCCTGTCTTCGTGAGTAGCCCCTCCGACAACGGGTGCCGTCAGATTGCTTTCCGCAATCAACGCAGCGCAGAAGTATTGATCCCAAACAGCCTTGCCCTCAGACGCCTGTTTGTTCATTTGGTCGGCGATCATATGCGGCTCCTTTTGGTGGGATAGCACCGCTATCTTACGCCTGAACCGCAAACAACCTCAGCCGCTGAAGACCAACGCAAACGCGCCGCCCCATAAACTTTCCGACACAAGACAGTTTCATTTCCAAGAACTCATTAACCTTTTGCAAATTCTTGCCGATGTCTCAAGCTTAGGGCATAGGAGCAACACAGATGAGAAACAATCAACCCGTTACACAACGTGAGGTTGCCCTTGGACCTCAACAGAAACTCATCTCGACAACGGACTCACGAGGGGTCATCACTTACTGCAACGACGCCTTCGTAGACATCAGCGGTTTCAACAAGTCAGATCTGATAGGCGCCCCGCAAAACATCGTTCGTCATCCTGACGTGCCATCCGCCATATTCGCCCATATGTGGAGCGCCCTCAAACAAGGCAACCCATGGATGGGCATCGTCAAGAACCGCTCCAGGAACGGCGACCACTACTGGGTCAATGCCTACGTCACGCCCATATTTGAAGGGAGCCAAGTCGTTGGTTATGAGTCGGTCCGGGTAAAGCCGAGCATCGAACAAATCCGCCGGGCCGAAGCCCTCTATAAACGAATCAACCGGGGCAAGTCTGCCGTGCCCGGCAGCGACAAATGGCAACCCGTCTTGATGGACTGGCTGCCGTTCCTGGCCATGGGCTTAGCGGGGACTTTGGGCGGTGTTTTCCTCAGTCCTCCCTTGGCAGCATTGGTAGCCGTAGGTGTATCGGCTCCGATGGGCCTGATTGCTTCGCGCCGACAGAAGCGCGGTGCGCTGCATCTGCTGGAAATGGCAGAGGCTTCCACTTCCGACCAACTGATCGCGCAAATGTATAGCGACGAGCGAGGTCATCAGGCGCGTCTTGAAACGGCCTTCGTGAGCCAGGCATCACGCCTCAAGACTTGCCTGACACGCTTACAAGACACCGCAGAGCAGCTCACCGGGCTGGCCGGGAGATCTGATGCTCTCGCCTCCGACAGTTCACGTGGACTTGATCGCCAACGAATCGAAACCGAGCAGGTATCGGCCGCCGTCAATCAGATGGCAGCGACCACGCAAGAGGTCGCAAGCCACGTCCAGCGCACTGCCGACGCCACCCAGGCAGCCAACGTGCTGACAGGCCGCGGACGTGACGTAGCCCGGGACACCCGCGACGCCATTCAGCGGCTCTCCAATGTGGTAGGCGAGACAGGCCAGACCGTCGCGCAACTGGCCAAAGACAGTAACGAAATAGGGACGGTCGTCGATGTGATCAAAGGCATTGCCGATCAAACCAACTTATTGGCGCTCAATGCCGCAATCGAAGCTGCACGCGCGGGAGAAATGGGCCGAGGTTTCGCGGTCGTCGCGGACGAAGTGCGCCAATTGGCACAGCGAACAACCGAGTCGACGACCCAGATTCACGGCCTGATTTCCAAGCTACAGGTCTCTTCAAACAATGCCGTGAAGACTATGGAAAGCGGCCAGCGCCAGGCCGAAGAAGGAGTTGCGTGGGTGCTGGAGGCCGACAAAGCCCTGATCGGCATCAGTGAAGCCGTCGCCAACATCACCGATATGACCACCCAGATCGCGGCCGCGACTGAAGAGCAGTCGGCCGTCGCAGAGGAAATCAGCCGCAACATCACCACCATCGCAACCCTCGCCGATCAGACGTCTGAGCAAGCCAGGCATTCCGCCGAGGTAACCAAGGAACTAACACAGACGGCTAAAACTCAGTATTCGCTGGTTGAGCGCTTTAACCGATAGCCCCTGCTCTTACTGATCAGGGATCTAAATAGAAAAAGCAGGATGATCAATCCTGCTGTTTACGTCATTTCTCTGCTCGACGCTCAAGATTAGCTGTGGCGTAAACGGCCGAGAAGCTCACTTGTTCCTCTGCATCCAGCCGATCAACATAAAAGCGAGCCCTGGAATGAGCAGCCCGGGCGCCATGTCACTGAACGTTGCTTCGTTCAACAAGCCGGTCAAGCCAAAGCTGGATCCGCAAATGGCCAGCGGGATGCCGGTTAGAAACATGGGATTTCGAAATGCCTTATCCATAGCAGTATCTCCTTATAGAACTTCCGGACTGAACTATACCGTCTGTCGGTGAGCGGCTGGAATTGCTAAACGTGTCTAGTCCTGAAATAGGTTTACACCTGTTTCACCCTAACGCCCGATGCACCGCATCGGGCGTTTTGTATTTCAAAGACAGGTGCGGTCGCTCGCCGTTGTAGATCGATACCGACTCACTCACCATCTTCTTCGCTTGCGTCAAATCCTGCGGCCGCTGAAGCATAAGCTCTGTCTTCAGTATCCCGTTGACCCTCTCTGCCAAGGCATTTTGGTAGCAGTCATAGCCATCCGTCATTGAACATCGAATGCCGTATTTCGCGTGCAACGCTTGGTACATCCCCGAGCAATATTGGATACCTCTATCTGAGTGGTGCACCAACGGCTGCTCTGTCCGACGGTGCTTTACCGCCCAGCTCAGCGCGTGTGCTACCGACTCGGCATGAAGGCTTTCATGGACGTGATAGCCCACGATCTTTCGCGAAAAAGCATCCGTCACAAGGCTCAGATAAGCCACACCTTCCTGAGTTGGCAAATAGGTTATGTCAGCCACCCAGACTTGTTCCGGGCCGCAGGGAACAACCTGATCAGGACCTGGTTTGAGCAGGTTCGGGTGGCGGTGAAAGCGATGATGACTATTGGTCGTCTTGTGATAAGCCCGCTTGCGAGCCACCAATAAACGCCGTTCACGCAGAATCGAAAACAGCCGATCTCGCCCCACTTGCAGCTCAAGTTGAGGCTGGCATTGCAGCAAGTAATACAGCTTTCGGGTGCCCAGCCGCGGCTGCCGCAGGCGCTTTTGTTGAACGAAATCGACAACTTTCTGATCCAGAACCAGACGAGCTGCATCGGCGCGATTGCGTTTGTAGTAAGCCTGGCGGCTTATCCCCATGAACTGGCAAGCCCTGCTGATGCTCAGGTTTTGGATTCGTTTTTGCGCGAGGACTTGCCGGGACGCTTTTTTACGACAGAGAGACCGTAGTCATTTTTCAAGACATCCACGACCGCCTCGAAAAACTGCGCTTTCTGATTGGACAGCGCCAACTGTTCTTCAAGCTCTTTGATGCGTTGTTCTGGCGTTAATGGTCGGTTTTTGTCGGGCATAGACCCCATCCTCGGCGAGCCAATGTATCCGCCTGGGCTCCAATCCTGCCGACCGTGCTTGCGTAACCACGTCAGAACGGTCGTTTTGCCTTGAATCCCGTAGCGCTCCTGAGCCTCTTTATAACTCAGCTCGCCTTTTTCGACCTGATCGACGACCGACAATTTAAAGGTCAGCGTGTAGTCTCGCTGACTACGCCTTTTTGCTTATTCCATTAAGTCCTCCTGAAAAAAAAAGATCAGAAGGTGTAAACCTTATTCAGGACGGGACACCCTGCAATTGCGCAAAGCCCGTGAAGACATCTTCGGCCTTGTGCAGATGCACGCAGGGGTATCGAGGGAGCGGGATCAGTTGCGGGCCGAACTGAACCGTGCGCTCGCCACTGCTTCAGATGCCAATAGAAGGGTCACGGACATCGAGACGAAGACAAATTGGGAGTTTATGGCAAACGCCAAGGTGATCAGCGAGCTTCACGCAAGACTGCGTGAGCTGACCGGTGTAGATCCCTTCACGCAAATCCTGCCACATTAAGTTGAATGCACAACAAACGGATTCACAGGTGATGCTGCCCTGTTTTTCAACCCGCCCAGAAGGCCGAACAGGAAGAATGCCAGGGCGCCAGCGCTCGGCACGATCAGGATATCCCAAGCCATTGCCATTGGGCCGAATGCCATTAAAACAGCAGTCCAAGCAAAGAATCGCTCCGCTGAATGCTCTGTAGCCTTTGTGCCGATGATGGCTGCCTTCAGATTGAGCAGGATCATGACCACGAACGGGACGAAAAAGATCAGCCCACCTTTCCATAGAAGCGTAAGGTAATAAACGTGAGTCGAACTGTTGGCTAGTAGAGCAGTAGATAGCCCTTCATTAGAATATCGTCCGTACCCAGAGAACCCGTTCCCAATGAGGGGACTAGCCATAAACTCTTTGGCGCCGGCAATAGCTAACTCAACGCGACCGGTTGCAAACTGGTCTGCCTGTTTCTCCCACTTTTCCTCCATCAACTCTTCTGGAGTAATCGGGTGCTCCTTTTCCTGTATCAGTTTTTCTAGAGCGATCGAGTGCTCCTTTTCCTCTATTAGTTTTTCTTGAGCGATCGGTTGCTCTAATGGCGCAGGTACGGACTCAGTCGGTACTGAATTGATAGCTTCAATAGAAGCGACCATGCGATTACTGCTCATTCCCCTTGCGTGATTTATAGCGAAGGAAATCAGGATAGATAGCAATGCCACTGCACACATCCGCCGAGCGTTCGCTTTACGTATGGCATACACAACAATGGAGCCTACGATCCACATCAACAGGATCTGCGCACTGCGCGAGTCGCTGCCGACGATTAGGAATGAGGCGCAGAACAGTGCTATCGCAAACAAGGTGAGTACGGGTTTGGTCGCTTTGCCGCCTATGAGCGAACCACACAGGATCATCGCCTGCAAGCACACCAAATGCGCAAGACTCAACACCCCGAATGTTGCAAAAACAGGCATGCCGAGGAATTCAGCGTTCATCGCGGCCAAACCGTAAGGGCCAATGTAGATTCGCACTTCCTGTTCCAGGTAGAAAATACGGGCAGCAACAACAATTAAAAACATTGATGAAAATAAAGACAACCAGTAAAAAACCTTGCTGATATCGTTACTCTTTGAAACGTACTTCCCGAGAAACAAGAAAGACGGAGAAAACATGATTAACACTAACGAGAAAATATGTTTAACCAGTGCACCATCCGCTGATATTTTATTGGCCGCCAATATAGAAGCGAGCCCGCACACTGCGGCAACAATATAAGCAAGCCCGGTGCGACCGAAGCTCATTAGGAACGCTATCCCAATTAGCGGAGCCAGTAAAAATGCGGGGTTAATGTCATACCCCAAGAGTGAAAACATCACTATAGGTAAAGACATGGCTGCGCCAATAGCGGGAACAAGTATTCCACCGCCAGCATTTAAATAGTGCATCTTCTGCGCAACAAACATTCTAACCCTTCCTGGATAGATAAATTACTTGGTACAGAGCCATGAGGAAGAAGCCGAGCAGCCCTCCATCAGTTCTAAAAACCACTCTCAAAGTGCTACGTTAGGACGTAATTCTTGGAGGCATACTGCCAGCATTTCGCGGAGAATACACTCCACAATCGAATGTTTCACTAGGTTGCAATTCCCTGTCAGAGCTCTACAGCGCACTTTTACGGCGTCCTGCCGACCGAAAACAGTCTCTAATTTTGCAGCTCACGCACATAGGCCTGGCACGCCGCCAATGCAATCAGTCCTTGGTCGCCGTCGTCGGTGATTCCGATAACTCGTTGAGCATGCGCTGGGTCAAGTCTGACGCGCGCGCCTCCATGAACACGCCGACGGCTGCGGTACCGGCAAGCACTGGGTCGCCACTGCCTGGATCCTCGGCAAGGAGGACTGACAGCCGCAAATCAGAAGTGGCAAGGCGATCGCGCAGGCGAGCCTGATTGGTCTGTGCATCTTTCAGTTCCTTGTGGTGGGTTTCGTCGCTGGCCGACAGCCGCTGCTCGATCGCGAGTCGCTTGTCCTGGTTGGCGCGCATCTGGTCGGCGGCCGCGTTGCTGATGGCGGTCAGGTCGTCCTGATGCAGCCCGGCCTGTTCTGCGCGCTGCTTGCCGTAGCGCCAGTCCTGAACCTTCCAGGTGACGCCAGCGGTTGCCAGCACCAGCAATAGGATACCGACCAGTTTCCATGCCGCGGGACTCACGACACATCCTTGAAGAAAACGCGACCACCAAGCCTCCGCGTTTCTTTGGCTTTCACCGCCCAGTCCGGAGCCTTCTTCATGGTGATGGCGTAATAGTGCGTGGCACCGCCGGTTGGATCTGGCACCTTGCCATCGATCACCTGATCAGCAGCGATCCGCGCTTGGGCAAGCTCCCGGAACGGAATCGCTTTGGCCCCGATCAAGGACGGATAGTTCGGGTCGCTCTTATTCCAGCAGCTGAACTGATACGGCGCCTGGCAGACACCGGCATAGCCCTCGCCCCACCACGACTTGGTCTTGCCATCGTTCACACGGTTGCGAATCGTCCAGGCCACGGCAATCTGCCCAGCCAGGCTTTCACCACGAGCCTCGCCCCACAGCGTGCGGGCGAGGACATCGCAGTCTTTCTCGGTAACTGACATCGCTTTTCTCCAGGCGAAAAAAAACCGCTCAATGCGGCCCTGTCGATTCAATGCTGGGTGAAAGCCGGAATCTGGTTATGCAACCTTGACCCGGATGTTTGCGCGGCCGTCAGGCAGCACGTTCTGCACGATACCCACGGCTCGTCGGTATTGCTCAAACGTAAGTACAGAAGCAGGGAATGCGATCCCAATGATGGAATCACCATCCGCCTCAGGAACGATAAAGTCACCCGGATGCGCACCCAGCACATTGACCGGAACCTGTCCGGCGAATGCCATTCGATCCACCTTCATGCGCTCCAGCTCAAGACGCACTTGAAACGCCTCCATCTCGGCTTGGAACACTAGGTAAGGCGAGCCCTCATCACTGAGAGCTCCCCCTGCTTAACGAGCATGGCCAGTCGTGTGGCCATCAGAGCAAAGGCGAAAGGAATCTGCTTACTACCAAGCGTGCGAAGAGCTTTCGAAAGCTCCTCCACATTGGTACGGGCGTCGATCTTAAGCATTTGCCATCACCTATGCTTGCGGCGATCAACCTGCTCGGCTGGGGCTTTATCGCAACCCATGCAGTGTTCGCAGTTGAGGGTTCGGCAGAGCCAGCCTTTAACCGTCAGCCACCACGTAACCATGAAGATATGGCGAACACCGGCCAATGCCAGCGACACATGCAGTGTCAAACCCGCTGTAGTCGGGTTGAAGAAGATGTTCTGGGTTCGAGTCATCACAACGAAGCCACTGATGGCGATCGTTGAATAGATGATCTTCCCGACAATGCCGTCTCTCACCTTCCCGCTCAGCACGCACCAGGTAGCCCATAAGGCAATCAGGCCGCATGCAATCAATAGAGTTGATTAGTTCGAAGTTCATGGTGGATTACCCCCGCCGAACCGCTGACGGATGATCGCCCAGAGGTCCGCGGCTTTGATGGCGCGATTGATCGCCGCCAGAAGTGAGCCGCTGAAGGTGCCAAGTAAAAAGCCGATGCCGGCGACGATGCTCGGCTCTGTGACACCGAGATAAGCACTGACCATGCCTGTCAGGTACAGAGAACAAGCCACTCCAGTGACCAAGAAAATTGCCAAAGCTCGCCAATCAGTAAGGTCGTCCTTGTGCCACCAACTGGCAACAATTGCTCCAATCAAGCCCGCGATAAGCCATTCAGCTTTGTCGATCAGGCGATGCAGTAGATCCATGCGCTCGACTCCGACTCTGCATGACTTGATTTGAATCAGCTCCAGCAGCACTCCCAGCTCGGAGCAATGGGTGTGGTGGAGCTGAAAACGAAAAAGCCCCGGCGAATGCCGAGGCTCTGTGGACAGTAGAAAGCAAAAAGCCCAACTTCAGAGTCGGGCTTTGCTCGCGGAAAAACCGCAAAGTACCTGAAATCTATAGTTAGCCCCCGGTCCTGTCAACTCCCTCGCGATGTAATATCATGTTGCCTGCATCCTGCGCCAACGACCGCGCCAACGGAGCCACACGCCATGTTCAAAAAAAGGAGTTTTAATTGAAAAGACTATTTATCTTCGCTCTCACATCTGCAATGTCCCTTTCCGCTCAAGCTACCCAATGGCGACAATTCACATCCACTATGTACGTTCTCGATCCAGCGGAGAACCAACAAGTAGTTGCTATGGCAAGCCTGTTCGAAGGAGAACAGATCGTCATGAACCTGGTGGATATGACGGGTTCGTTTTGTAGAGAAGGCCAAAACAGTGCCGTTATGCCAGCTGGCCCTTACAAGGTGAATGGCACGAACGTGAAGTTCGTTCAGGCCTGCATTAACGGAAAAAGAATCCTGTCACCGGAAACCGTTAAAGGAAAAGCATTCTTGGCTAAGGCAATCACTGCTGGCCCAGCAACCGTAGAGCTCGAGGGAAGCATTCTCCTTCATTTCTCTAGCGAAGATTTTCAGTCAGCCAAGAAGGCAATGGTTGATACAAATTCGGCACTCTGACCACCCGAAATACTTGGATGGCGCACAGCGGACTTATGCTGCGGCGCCTTCTCCCTAGCACATTTTTAAGCAGCCACTCGACGAATATCTAAAGCACCATCAATCCAAGCAATTCCTGCCTTCCAAAGCTGCCTGGTCTTCTCTTCACCGAAGCCCAGTTTCTTGCCTACATCCATCAGTGCCTTATCGCGAGAGGTGTAGTACCGCATGAGCACCTGACCACATTCCGGGTAGCGCTTCAGCAGACGGCCCATCAGACCGTCAATCATCAGTGCATCATCATCGGTGATCATCGGCGACAGGACCGTCTTCTCGCGAGAGGCGCAGCAGGATACACCCGAACCCAGCACGACCCAGCGGCCCTAATGCTCCAGCAGATCCTCGGCGGTACGCTCTTTAAATGTTGGTGTGAAAGCCATGACTCAATCCCCTGTGAAGTTCGAAGCGCCGGCACCGCGGCGGTTGTTCTGTTCGTGTTGTTCCTGGGCACCGCCGATGACATGGCGAGCCTTGGCGATCTCGGTGAGCGCGTCCTTCAAGCGCGCATTGAGTACCGGCACAACGTAGCTCAACGGAAGAGTCTGGAGCGTATGGCAGCAAACCCATCCCGACCCCAGGCAGTGCTCGCACTCGAGAAGTGAAAGATCCCGAGCCGCATACCCTTGCCCAGGTAGATGTTGCATTCGACGATGAACTTCAGTTCGCGCTTCTGGAGTGATCCGTGGAGCTTCTTCATAGCTGACCAGCCATTGCCACAGAATCTTCCATGGCCAATCCGGCAGGCTCAGCCCCTTCCATGCCCTGATCAAATGCAAAGGCAACATATTTGATCGCACCACGGACAGCTTCCGAGAGCGAATCAACCACTGACTTGAGTTGGTCGCGCTCAGATCGAACCTGATCCAGCAGGCAGCCGGAAGTGTCGGTAAATGCATTCAGCCCATCGCAGACCTTTGCCAGCAGCTGGTCTGCCGTAAGTTCTGTAGCGTTGTAGCCTCCAGCACCTAACTGGCATGCAATTGCGCGCATACCTTCGTCGTATCGCTCCTTCTCGGCGATCAGGGCCACGATCAGTTCTGGTTTGCAGGCCGCCTCAAATTGCGCCCAGCGATTGAGCATCTCGACTGTCGTGCCTTTGCCATGGATCGCGTCGGCCAGGCGCTTCAGGTCGGCCAGGTCGGCTAAATCAGCTTGAATTCGCATTTTTAAACCTCGCCTATGGTTGATTCTTGAAGTGCCTCGCAGGCCTTATGTTCCGTGGCTTATGGGGCATTACCGGAATATCCCAATCTACTGCCGGGCAATCCGTGAATCAGGTCAAAACCACGCTGATCTAAATGCGCATGCCACTTCTCCAGGGCATCGCGCTTGCGACTCATCACGTCTGATTGGACGTACACCTTCACGTTGTGGCCCATGGAATGGTTGATCAGTAGTTCACTGATCAGATAGTCAATGCCGATGTCTGCCCAGCCGGTACGCGCCACCTTGCGAAGGTCGTGACTGGTCCACTCACCTTTGCCCAGCCGGGTGAACACGGCACTGGCCTGGCCTTCACTCAATGGCTTTACGAGCAGCAGAAATTCCCGACGGAATACATCCAGGCGCTACTGGGCCATGCGGACGAGAAGATGACGAAGCACTATCAGGAGGGGCACGACGAAAAGAAGATCGAGTACTTGGAGGTGAGCGCCGAGTTGGCGTTCTGAGGTGGGAGTTTTGCAAAAGTTTTGCAAATCGCAGAAAGCAAAAAGGGGTCACCGTTTCCGGTGACCCCTCTAGACCGCCCAGCAGAGCGGATTTTGTTTGGTAGGCGCGATTGGACTCGAACCAACGACCCCCACCATGTCAAGGTGGTGCTCTAACCAACTGAGCTACGTGCCTGCTGTGAGGCGGCATTCTACGGAATTCCGGAGGGGTGTCAACACCTTTTTTCGAGCTAACCCTATGAATATGCAAAATATTTAATTTAGCGGCGGTTAAGAAGATTTTCCGGTGGCTGGCGGTCGATTTTTAACTCGGGTAGGATCGAGGCACTCGTAAAATATATTAAACAGAGGCAGCCGGATGGCGAACACCCCCTACCCCGAATCCTATTACGCCGCGTCGGCCAATGCGGTTCCGCCGCGCCCGGCCTTGCAGGATGACGTAGAGACTGATGTCTGTGTGATCGGTGCCGGTTACACCGGTCTGTCCTCAGCCCTGTTTTTGCTGGAGAACGGTTTCAAGGTCACGGTGCTGGAAGCCGCCAAGGTGGGTTTTGGTGCGTCGGGCCGTAACGGTGGACAGATCGTTAACAGTTATAGCCGTGACATTGATGTGATCGAACGCAGCGTCGGTCCCAAGCAGGCTCAGTTGCTGGGGCAAATGGCGTTTGAAGGCGGGCGGATCATTCGTGAGCGGGTCGCCAAATATAATATCCAGTGCGACTTGAAGGACGGTGGCGTGTTCGCTGCAATCACTGCCAAGCAGATGGGCCATCTGGAATCGCAGAAACGCCTGTGGGAACGTTTTGGTCATACGCAGCTTGAGTTGCTGGATCAAAAGCGCATACGTGAAGTGGTGGCCTGCGAGCACTACGTCGGCGGCATGCTCGACATGAGCGGCGGGCACATTCACCCACTCAACCTGGCATTGGGCGAAGCGGCGGCGGTCGAGTCGCTGGGCGGTACTATTTATGAGCAGTCGCCAGCGGTCCGCATTGAGCGCGGCGCGAATCCGGTGGTGCATACGCCACAGGGCAAGGTCAGGGCCAAGTTCATTATCGTGGCCGGCAATGCCTATCTCGGCAATCTGGTGCCGGAACTCGCGGCCAAGTCGATGCCTTGCGGCACTCAGGTCATCACCACCGAGCCTTTGGGCGATGAATTGGCCAAGCGTCTGCTGCCGCAGGATTACTGCGTCGAGGACTGCAATTACCTGCTCGATTACTACCGCCTGACCGGCGACAAGCGCCTCGTCTTCGGGGGTGGTGTTGTCTATGGCGCGCGGGATCCGGCGAACATCGAAGCGATCATCCGGCCGAAGATGCTCAAGGCGTTCCCGCAACTCAAGGACGTGAAGATTGATTACGCCTGGACCGGCAATTTCCTGCTGACCCTCTCGCGCCTTCCCCAGGTCGGACGGATCGGCGACAACATCTACTATTCCCAGGGCTGCAGCGGCCACGGCGTCACGTACACGCACCTGGCGGGCAAGGTGCTGGCCGAAGCGCTGCGTGGCGAGGCTGAGCGTTTCGACGCGTTTGCCGATCTGCCCCACTACCCGTTCCCCGGCGGGCAATTGCTGCGCACACCGTTTGCCGCGCTGGGTGCTTGGTATTACGGGCTGCGGGACAAGTTCGGGTACTAAGAACGACTGAAATCCTTTGTAGGAGCGAGCCTGCTCGCGAAGGCGGCGAAACAGTCAACATGGATGTTGGATGTGCCGGGCTCTTCGCGAGCAGACTCGCTCCCACAAGGGGAATGGTGTCTAAAGTCGATCCCGTGCGATGCCGCTGCGGATTCGCAGAATGTCGGCGAGTACGGCGAGGGCAATTTCCGCAGGGGTTTTACTGCCCAGATTCAGGCCGATGGGCGCATGAATCCGCGCCAGTTCTGCGTCTCCCAACCCACCAATCCTGCGCAACCGCTCGAAGCGCTTCTGCGAGGTCTGCAGGGAGCCCATCACACCGATGTAAAACGCCTCGGTGCGCACGGCTTCCATCATCGCCAAATCGTCAATGCGCGGATCGTGAGTCAAGGCCACCACCGCGGTGTCGCTGTGGCAGCCGCCATCAGCAATGAACACGGACGGCAATTGACGACGAATCTCAACGTTTTCCAGCACGACACCTTCCAGCACCTCGTCGCGCGGATCACAGAGAATCACCTCGAACCCGAGGCCAACCGCAAACTCCGCGCACGCCTGGGCGACGCTGGAATACCCCGCCAACAGCAAACGCTGAGCCGCGCCGATCCGCACGCGCACCCGATCAATCTCCCGTTCGATGCGCACGCCCTGCTCACGATCAATGAATAGGCTGCGTGCACCGCTGGCCAGATCGATCTCGCGGATCAGCCGCCGCTGGCCGAGCAACGCTGACTCCAGTTCACGCACATGAGCCTGAACCTCGCACCCGGATTCGAGCTTCTCCACCAGTACATCGAGCACACCACCGCAGGGCAAACTCACACGAGAATGCGGATCGTCGCCTTCGCCATAACGGACCACGCTGACCGCATCAACAAACGCGCCCTCGGCGACGCGTTCGAGAAAGTCTTCCTCGACGCAGCCGCCGGACAGCGAGCCTATCCATTGTCCGTCGGTATTCACCGCCAGCAACGAACCCGGCGCGCGCGGCGCCGAGCCATAGGTGGCGAGCACCGTGCACAGCCAGATGCGCTGGCCGGCCATCGACCATTCCAGCGCCCGGCGCACGACTTGCAGATCGAGATGCTGCATGTCAGTGCGCCTTGTGCTCGAGTGGCGGTGCATCGGCGCGCAACGCCCGCACGTCGCTCACGGCCAGATCACCTGTCTGACCACCCCACCCTTGACGCAGGTAGTTGAGCAGATCGGTGAGTTGCTCGTGACTGAGCTTCTCAGCGAACCCCGGCATCGGTTGCATGTGTTCGAACCCGGTGAATTTCTGCTCACCAATGCCGTCGTCGATCACCCGCACCAGGTTGCGCGGGTCTTCCAGGCGCAGCGTGGTGTTGCCGCGCATGGCCACCGCGATGTGCGGCTTGCCCTCGCCGCCGACCGCGTGGCAACCGGCGCAGACGTTCAGGTAATCCTGACGACCGCGCTGGGCGCTGGCACCGAGCTTGTCCAGCGGCACGTCGGTCAGTACCTTCGCGGTCGGCGGTTGATCGCCGAGCAGGAAGGTCGCCATCGCTGCCAGGTCCGGGTCATTGAGGCCTTGGGTGCTGTTGTGAAACACCGGGAACATCTCGTTGAACATCGTGCCCTGGGCGCTCATGCCATGTTTGAGGAACGTGCTCAGGTCTTGATGATTCCAGCCGCGAGCGGCCAGGTCGTTGGCCAGCAGGCTAGGCGCCAGATAGCCGTTGAGCACGCCGCCGGTCATGCGCTTGTCCTGCTGCATCGCGCCCGGCAATCCGCGCGGGGTGTGGCATTCGCCGCAGTGACCGAGCACATCGACCATGTACTGGCCGCGCTTCCAGGCTTCGCTTTTGCCGTCGGCCGGCGCCAGCTTCACGTCCTTGCCGTAGAGCATGTTCCAGCCCGTCAAACCCAGGCGCACGTTGAACGGAAAGCTCAGGCTCGTGACCGGCGCTGCCCGTTCGATCGGCTCGACGGTTTTCAGGTACGCGTGAATCGCATCGGAATCTGCGCGCGGCATCAAGTGATAGGAGGTGTACGGCATCGCCGGGTACAGGTTCGCACCATCGCGACGCTTGCCCTCGGTGAGCGCGGCGAAGAATTCGTCATCGTTGTACAAACCGATGCCGTGCTCTTTGCTCGGGGTGATGTTGGTGCCGTAGATCGTGCCGAACGGCGAGACGATCGGCAGCCCACCGGCATACGGCGCGCCACCCGGCGCGGTGTGGCAGGCCATGCAATCGGCGGCGCGGGCGAGGTAGGCACCACGAACGACTTGATCATCCGCATGAGCCAGCAACACAGACGCAGCCAGACTCACCGCCAACGCCAGACGGGACAGTAAATGCTTCATGCTCAACCCTCCTTGACCAGGCCGAGATCGGTCAGCACGTTGCGCGTCGCGCTGTAATACCGCACGTAGCCGGTGCAGCGGCAGATATGGTGACCGAGGCTGTCCTCGATGACTTTTTCCAGCTGGCTTTTGACGATGGGCTGACGTTGCAGCTTCTCCACCAACACCGTCGCGGCATTTACAAAACCCGGTGCGCAGTAGCTGCACTGGAAGGCAAATTCATCGACGAAGCGCTGCTGGATCGGATTGAGTTCGGTGACCTGGCCCTGTTCATCGCGGGTCGCGTGGCCTTCAATGGTCCGCACTTTTTTGCCTTCGAAATAGTGCGCACCGGTGATGCAGGTGCGCACTTCTTCGCTGGTGCCGTCCGGGTTGTCGACGATCACTACGCAGGCGTGGCAGATGCCCTGGCCGCAACCCAGGCGCGAGCCGGTGAGGTTTTTGTATTCGTGCAGGTAATCGATCATCGGCAGGTCATCAGGGATGTCCACCGGGCCGACGGATTGACCGTTGAGGGTCAGTTGAAGCGGACGGTTAGCCATTGAGGGCCTCCTTGATGCGGACAGAAGTGATAGGCAGGTCGCGGACCCGTTTGCCGATGGCATGCGCCACAGCGTTACCGATGGCACCTACCACCGGGATCATCACCACTTCGGCGATGCCCTTGGATGGATCGCTCGGCGACAGCGGCGGCAGGATTTCGGCCGTCTGCGTCCACACCGCTACGTGGCGCGCCATCGGCAAGCGGTAACGGTTGAAGTTCCAGTCACCCTCCCCCGGCCCGCCTTCATACAGCGGCATCTCCTCCATCAACGCATGGCCGATGCCCATGGCGATCCCGCCTTCGAGCTGGCCCTTGACCAGTTCTTCCACCAGCACCCGACCGCACTCGACCCACGAGTGGTGGTTGAGCACCTGCACTTCGGCGGAGCCCTTGTTCACTTTCAGTTCCACCAGCGTCGCCACCGGGCTGTAATACGTCACCGCCGCGTTGTTCAACTGCGTGTCCGGGTAATGCACGTTCTGGCGATCCAGCAAGTGAAAACCGGCACTGTTCATCTGTGCCTTTTTCACGCTCGGCGCACCGTCGCCATACTTGACCGCCAAGCCGTCCAGCGGCAGACGTTCACGCACGCCGTCGATGCTGAACTCGGCCTCGGCCCAGCTCCAGCGGTTGAAACCGTGCACGGTCGCGCCGGTCACCAGGCCTTTTTCGTGGGCGTGCCTGGCCAGTTGCTCAAAGCTCAGCGGCTGCATGCCGTTGGCGGTGAGTCGGCCGTCGACCCAATGCGCATCTTCACGGCGCACCACATACGGGTTGGCCTGGCCGCCGTAAGGGCCCTGACCCCAGATCTGCAACGCCGCCGGCCACAAACCGTGGTTGAACAACACGCGCGCAGCTTCACGGGTGGCGTGGCTGAAGTAATAGGCGGAGTTGGTCGCCGATGAGGCCGAGGCGAGTTTGCCGACCCAGCGCGGATTGCGCAGCACAGTGTCCTGCTCGGCCTGGCTCATGAGGTACGGGTTGCCGCCGGTGATCAGCTGCAACTCTTTCCATTCGGTCTCGCCGGTCTTCACTTCAGTCGCCGGGACGCCAAGGAAATCCGCCACGACCAAGGCTTGCGAGGTGGACATGCCGGTGCCGATTTCGATACCGATGTGGCGCAGGGTGATGTGCCCATCAGCGGTGAATTCGATGCTGGCCATCGGCGCTTCGGAACCGGTGCCGAAGTCTTTCTGGCAGATGGCAAAACCGACGCCGTACCAGTTGTCCGGGTCCCGCGCTTCGCGCTGCTTTTTGATCGCGTCGCGGTTTTTCCAGACTTCGTGGACAGCGGCTTTATCGAGAATTTCGTGCAGGCGCAACGCGCCTGCCGGCACCGCGCCCTGGGTGTTTTTCATGCCCGAGACCATGGCGTTTTTCTTGCGCAGATCAATGGCGTCAATGCCGAGGCGATCGGCAATCTCATCGACCATCATCTCGGTGGAGGCCATGCTTTGCAGGGTGCCGTATCCACGCATCGACCCGGCTTCAACGGCGGGGGAATGGTAGGCGGTGACCTGCAAATCGTTCTGCGGCATGTAGTAGATCGACTGCGCCGCCGTGGCGCCAACCGCCGCGACAGAGGGGCTGTAGTTGATCCGTCCACCGCCGTCGACGTTCATCTCGGCGCGGAAAATCTTGAAGCTGTGATCGGTCTTGTCGACCGCCAGTTGGTAGCGGATGTCGAACGGGTGACGCTTGATGCCGCTCTGGAACTGCTCGTAGCGATCGTTGGCCAGACGCACCGGCACACCGGCGCCGTACAACGCCGCAAGCGCCGCGTAGTACACGAAAATGTTGTGATCTTTGGAGCCATAACCGACGGTGTAGCCCGGGTGCATGTTCAGGTTGGCCAGGCCGAAACGCGACGGTGCGATCATCTTCGCGGTTTCGGTCGCGGTCTCTAGCGGGCACTGGGTGGCGACGACAAAATGCAGGGTTTTGGTCGCTGGGTCGTACCAGCCGTTGCCGTTGTCTGGCTCCATCGCGGCCGGTTCGATTGACGGGGTTTTGTAACGCTCGTCGAACACCAGCCAGTTGTCTGGTGGCGTGTCGATTTGCTGCTTCATGCGCTCGGCGTAGAACAAGCCGCGCTCGGTCAGGTTGCCGTGCAGGTTCGGTTGGGAATTCCACACCGGACGACGGTTGCGCAGCATCGGGAACAGGATCGAATCCTTCAGGCTGGCGAATTCGTCTTCATCCGCCGAGGTCGCCCCACCGACGCGCACGTAGCGGAAACTGCCGTAGGGATCGCTTTCGTAGAACGGCACTTTGTCGCCGTAACGAATCGCTTTGTCATTGAATTTGAGTTTGGCCTTGGCCTGGCGGAAGCGCTCGAAGTCGTTCCAGATCAGGATCGCCACGGGATGGCCGATGAACATCGGCACCTTGCCCTCCGGCAGCAGCGGATCCGGCGCGTGCTCTTCCGGGAAGGCGATGCCGTCCTTGTCCAGGTCGGCGGCGGTGACGATGCGGTCCGGCTGCAAGTCGGCGCCGAGCCACGTCAGGTCGTAACCGGCATAAATGCGATCGGCCTTGGTGGTCTTCAGCAGCATGGCGTGGCCTTGTTGCTGCGGCCAGCCCGGCATGTCCTTGGCGCGGATGTCGCGGGCAAACACTTTGCTGCCGCAGACCTTGGACAAGGCATCGTTACGCGAGCGCGCCTTGCCGTTGTTGCCGAGCCATTGCTCGGAAGGCACGGTCACGCTGTTTTCCATCAAGGCCGCCAGCGCCTGACTGCTGAGCGGCGTGAGCGTCACGCTCACACCCGCCACCAGCCCGCCCTGAAGGAACGAGCGCCGGGATATTTCACGGTTGGACATGGATCATCCTCTGGGCGGTTATGGGTCCGCCCTTCTGGTTATGTTCTGGGGATCTCGAGTCTTGCAGAAGCCCTTTTTGACGAGGCAAAGGGCTGTGTTGACAGTGCAAAGCTGACCGAAAGGTTAACTTTATAGATATATCGGCTTGTAGAAAACAACTGGCAACAAAAATCTGACCAAATAATCAGAAAACCGCCGCTTTCCGGCGAAGCAAATCGATGAACAAACCCAACTCCCGGCTGATGTGTTCGCCCTTGCGCAGCAACAATCCGAATGGCGCCAGTTGCACATCCAGCTCCACCGGCAGCGCCACCACCAAACCCATTTTCAGGTAGTCGCGCAACGCGGTTTCCGAGAGCACCATGATGGCGTCGGTCAGTTGAATCAGTTGCTGCATCGAGTACACCGAGCTGCATTCGATGATGTCGGCGGGTGTCGGCAAGGCCAGGCGCTGCAAGGCCTGATCCAGCCCGATGCGCGCCGGGCTGGTTTCCGGCTGCAGGATCCACGGCCAGCCGCTGACCAGTTCCGAGAGTTCGAGCGTTTCCCGTTGCACCAGGGGATGACCGGCGTGAACGACAACCAGCAACCGTTCGTTGCCCAGTTGTTCGAACTCGTAATGTTCGCTGTCGGTGGCAGCGTTGCGACGGGCAATGGCGAGGTCGATGCGGCCCTGCTCCAGCAACTGGATCACCTGATCGCTGGTGTCGCCCATGATGCGAATGCGCAACTGCGGATTGAGCGCCTTGATTTCGGCAATCGAATCCATCACCAGGTCGGGCGCGGCGCCCATGATGGTACCGATGGACAGATAACCATAACCGCCCTGCTGCCGCGCGATCAGGTCTTCGGCGCAGCGGTCGAGGCCGCTGAGGGCGGATTCGGCGAAACGAATCAACTCGCTGCCCAGTGCTGTTGGCCGCATTCCGCGCGGCAGGCGCTCGAACAGGTCGCAGCCGAACATGTCTTCAATCTCATGCAGCATCCGGGTCGCCGCCGGTTGCGACATGTTCAGGCTTTGCGAGGCGCGGTGCAGGTTCTGACTGCTGCTGAGCGTCACCAGCATGTGCAAATGCTTGTAGCGCAGGCGGTTGAGCAGGCTGCGGGAGATGATCGGCGTGGTCATGGCGGGCCTTTGTTATCGATACCTTGAAGGTATCAGTTGTGAGCTATATTCGATTTGTAACGCATCGATCCGCGGCCGTACAGTCTTTCCCATAAGAACAAATGCCCTACCAAAGGAAAACTGCGATGAAGACTCTACCTGCGCCTCTGCTCGCCAAAATTTCCTGGCGGCTACTCCCCTTCCTGCTACTGATGTACATCATGGCCTTCCTCGACCGCGCCAACGTCGGGTTCGCCAAGCAAGCCTTTCAAGCCGACACCAACATCAGCGACGCTGCCTTCGCCTTCGGCGCCGGGGTGTTTTTCGTGGGTTACGCGCTGCTTGAAGTGCCGAGCAATCTGATCCTGCACCGTGTCGGCGCCCGCCTGTGGATGTGCCGGATCATGGTGACCTGGGGGCTGGTCTCCGCCGCCATGGTCTTTGCTCACACCGAAACCAGTTTCTACGTCCTGCGCTTCTTGCTGGGCGTGGCCGAGGCCGGTTTCTTCCCCGGCGTCATCCTTTACCTCACCTACTGGTTCCCCAGCGCCGCGCGCGGCAAAGCCATGGGCTTTTTCTACTTCGGTGCACCGCTGGCGTTCATCTTTGGCAGTCCGTTGTCTGGCTTGCTGCTGGAGCTGGACGGATTTGCCGGCGTCCACGGCTGGCAATGGCTGTTCGCGGTTGAAGGCTTGATGGCCACGGCGGTGGGCGTCTGGGCTTATTGGTATCTGGACAATCGCCCGGCCGACGCGAAGTGGCTGACGGTTGAAGAACGCCAGCAAGTGCAAGGCATCCTCGATCAAGAAGACAGCCACAAACAGAATCATGGCCGCAGCCTGCTCAATGTTCTGTGCCAACCCTCAGTCCTGTACTTGTGCCTGATTTATCTGCTGATTCAGGCCAGCGTCTACGGCGTGGTGTTCTATCTGCCGACCCAGGTCGGCGGGCTGCTGGGCACCAAGGTCGGGCTGATGGTCGGACTGGTCACGGCGATCCCATGGATCTGCGCGATAGTCGCGGCGTACCTGATTCCCGGCTACAGCGACCGCACCGGCGAACGTCGCCGCACCGCCTGCCTGACGTTGCTGATGTCCGCAGCCGGAATCGCCTGCTCGGTGACCTTCGCCAGCCCGTTCCTCGGCATCGTCGCCCTGTGTTTCGCCGCTTCGGGTTTCATCGCTGTGCAACCGGTGTTCTGGACCTTTCCTTCCAGCTATCTCGCCGGCAGCGCCGCTGCAGCCGGGATTGCCCTGATCAACTCGTTCGGCGCCCTCGGCGGCTTCATCGCCCCGGTCCTGAAGAACTGGGCCGAAGGCGCCTTCCATTCACCGGCCGCAGGCTTGTACGTGCTGGCCGGCACCACCGTCATCGCCGCGTTGCTGGTCCTGGGCATCCGCTCACCCGTCCACAAGCCTTCCAACACACCGGCCACCGTTTAACCTGAGGAGTCACACCATGGGCATTCCAACCATCAAACACGTCCGCGCCTTCACGTTGAGAGGCGGCGGCGCGGATTATCACGATCAGGCGGACGGTCACTGGATCGACGATCACATTGCCACGCCGATGAGCAAATACCCCGAGTATCGCCAGAGCCGCCGCACCTTCGGCATCAACGTGCTCGGCACGCTGGTGGTCGAGATCGAAGCCAGCGACGGCACGGTCGGTTTCGCCGTCACCACCGGTGGCGAGCCTGCCGCGTACATTGTCGAAAAACACTTGGCGCGTTTCCTCGAAGGCGCACGGGTCACCGACATCGAAAAAATCTGGGACCAGATGTACCAATCGACCCTGTATTACGGTCGCAAAGGCATCGTCATCAACACGATCTCCGGGGTTGATCTGGCGTTGTGGGACTTGCTCGGCAAGATCCGCAAAGAGCCGGTGCATCAGTTGCTCGGCGGTGCGGTGCGCGACGAATTGCAGTTCTACGCCACCGGCGCCCGTCCGGACCTGGCGCAGAAAATGGGCTTCATTGGCGGCAAGATGCCGTTGCATCACGGCCCGGCCGAAGGCGAGGAAGGCCTGCGCAAGAACCTCGAAGAACTGGCGACCATGCGCGAGCGGGTGGGCCCGGACTTCTGGCTGATGCTCGATTGCTGGATGAGCCTGGACCTCAACTACGCCACCAAGCTGGCGGTCGGCGCCCACGAGTACGGCTTGAAGTGGATCGAAGAGGCTCTGCCGCCGGACGATTACTGGGGCTACGCGGCCCTGCGCAACAACGTGCCCAAAGGCATGCTGGTGACCACTGGCGAACACGAAGCCACCCGCTGGGGTTTCCGCATGCTCCTGGAAATGGGCTGCTGCGACATCATCCAGCCGGACGTCGGCTGGTGCGGCGGGATCACCGAACTGGTGAAGATTTCCGCCCTGGCCGATGCCCACAACGCGCTGGTGATTCCTCACGGCTCTTCGGTGTACAGCTACCACTTCGTCGCCACCCGGCATAACAGCCCGTTCGCCGAGTTTCTGATGATGGCGCCGAAGGCTGACGAAGTGGTGCCGATGTTCCACCCGCAATTGCTCGGCGAACCGGTGCCGGTGAACGGCCGCATGCGCCTGTCGGCACTCGACCAGCCAGGTTTCGGCGTGACCCTGAATCCGGAATGCCACCTGCATCGGCCGTACAACCGCTGAGAAAGGACCCCGCTATGAACATGCCTCACAACGCTTTCAAGGCCGCGCTGAAAAATCCGGCGACCCAGTACGGAATCTGGGCCGGTTTCGCCACCGGCTACGCCGCCGAAATCGTCGCCACCACCGGTTACGACTGGATGCTGATCGACGGTGAACACGCGCCGAACACCGTGCCCGGCGTACTCGCGCAATTGCAGGCGGTGGCGCCCTACACCACGGCGCCCGTCGTGCGTGCGGTGACGGGCGACGCCAACCTGATCAAGCAACTGCTGGATATCGGTGCGCAGACGCTGATGATTCCGATGGTGGAAACCGCAGAGCAAGCGGCCGCCCTGGTGCGCGCCATGCGCTATCCGCCGCATGGCATTCGTGGCGTCGGCGGCGGCCTGACTCGCGCCACGCGCTGGGACGGCGTGCCGGATTATTTGAACACCGCCCATGAGCAGTTGTGCCTGATCGTTCAGGTGGAATCGCGGATTGGCGTGGAAAACGTCGAAGCGATCGCCGCCGTCGAAGGCGTCGACGCGGTGTTTATCGGCCCGGCGGATTTGTCCATCGGCCTCGGCCATGCCGGCAACCCTGGCCATCCTGACGTTCAGGAACGCATCCAGCACGCAGTGAAAGCAACGCTCGCAGCCGGCAAGGCTTGCGGCATCCTCGCGCCGAACGAAGAAGACGCGCGCCGCTATCAAAGCTGGGGGTGTCAGTTCATTGCCGTGGCCATCGACATCAGCCTGCTGCGCCAAAGCGCCATGGCCACCCTGGCCCGCTATCGCACACCAGCCACCGAACACGCGCCGTCGCGCACTTACTGATAAGCCAAGGAGTCGCCCCAATGTCGTCCGTGCCCGTGTACGAAAACTTCATCAACGGCCAGTTCGTGGCCAGTACCGACCATCTCGATGTGATCAACCCGGCCACGGGTGTCATGCTGTCGAAAGTCCCGGCCTCGACGGCCGAAGACGTCGACCACGCCCTTGCCGCCGCGCGCGCCGCGCAAAAAGACTGGTCGCGCAAACCGGCGATTGAACGCGCCGGGCATCTACGCCGGATCGCCGCCAAGCTGCGGGAGAACGTCCAGCACTTGGCCCGCACCATCACCCTCGAACAAGGCAAGGTCAGCGGCCTGGCGGAAGTGGAAGTCAATTTCACCGCCGACTACCTCGACTACATGGCCGAGTGGGCCCGGCGCATCGAAGGCGAAATCATCACCAGCGACCGGCAGAACGAAAACATCTTTCTGTTTCGCAAACCACTGGGCGTGGTCGCCGGGATTCTGCCGTGGAATTTCCCGTTTTTCCTGATCGCCCGCAAGATGGCGCCGGCCCTGCTGACCGGCAATACCATCGTGATCAAACCCAGTGAAGAAACCCCGAACAACTGCTTCGAATTCGCCCGGCTGGTGGCCGAAACCGATCTGCCGGCGGGCGTGTTCAACGTGGTTTGCGGCGATGGTCGAGTGGGCGCGGCGCTCAGTGCGCACAAGGGCGTGGACATGATCAGCTTCACCGGCAGCGTCGACACCGGTTCGCGAATCATGGCCGCCGCCGCACCGAACATCACCAAACTCAACCTGGAACTGGGCGGCAAGGCGCCGGCCATTGTGCTGGCGGATGCCGACCTTGATCTGGCAGTAAAAGCCATTCGCGATTCGCGGATCATCAACAGCGGTCAGGTGTGCAATTGCGCCGAGCGGGTGTACGTCGAACGCAAGGTCGCCGACTCGTTTATCGAACGCATCGCCGCGGCGATGAGCGCCACCCGTTATGGCGATCCGATTGCCCGGCCAGAGGTGGAAATGGGCCCGCTGATCAACCGTCAGGGCCTGGACAGCGTCAACCGCAAAGTGCGCACGGCCTTGAGCCAGGGCGCGAGTCTGATCAGCGGTGGGCAGATTGCCGATTTGCCGAACGGCTTTCACTTCCAGCCCACGGTATTGGCCGGGTGCAGCGCCGACATGGAGATCATGCGCGAAGAGATTTTCGGCCCGGTGCTGCCGATCCAGATTATCGACGACCTCGACGAAGCCATCGCCCTGGCCAACGACTGCGACTATGGCCTGACTTCGTCGATCTACACCCGCGACCTCAGTAAAACCATGCACGCAATGCGCGAGCTGGATTTTGGTGAGACTTACGTCAACCGCGAGAACTTCGAGGCCATGCAGGGCTTCCATGCCGGGGTGCGTAAATCCGGGATTGGCGGCGCGGATGGCAAGCATGGGCTTTACGAGTACACCCATACGCATGCGGTGTATTTGCAGGGCTGAGTCTTGCGGCGTTGCTGATGCCGCTATCGCGAGCAGGCTCGCTCCCACAGGGGTTTTGTGTTGTTGCATACATTTAATCAACAACACCAATCCCCTGTGGGAGCGGGCCTGCTCGCAATGGCGTCGGGTCAGTCAACGCGATGCCGTCAGAAGTCGACGGTCGCCGAAAGCAGATAGGTCCGCGGTGTCGACAGCGTCAACCCTGGCTCACTGTCATCCGACGCCCCGGCCGAACTCCAGTAGCGCTTGTCGGCCACGTTCTCGATGTTGGCGCGCAATGTGATGTTCTTTTCCTCGACCTTGAACGCGTAGCGTGCGCCCACGTCGAAACGCTCCCACGAGTCGATCTCCTTGTTGTTGGACTGGTCCAGATACTGCGAACTGGAATAGATGCCCCGGCTGGTGAGGGTCAGGCCCTGCACGGTCGGCACGTCCCACTCGGCGCCCAGGTTGACGTTGTATTTCGGAGTGGCCGGCGCCCGGTTGCCGTCGAAGGTGCCATTGGCGGTGTTGGTCAACTCGCTGTCGATATACATGACGCCGCCGAGCAGGCGGAAACCCTCGAGCGGCTCACCGAACACACTCAGTTCCACACCCGTGTTTTCACGCTTGCCGTTCGGGCCGAAAACCCGCGTGGTGGCGTTGGTCTCATAGGCCGGCTGCTTGATCCGGAACACCGCAGCGGTCATGGCAAACGCGCCGGCGTCATACTTGGCGCCGACCTCGACCTGGCGGCTTATGAATGGCGGGAAAATCTCGTCTTCGTTGATCGAGGTCGACGGTGCGATCTTGCCTTGGCTCAGGCCTTCCATGTAGTTCGCGTACAGCGACAGCTTATCGGTGGCCTTGAACAGGATGCCGCCCGACGGCGAAACCTTTTCCTCGTCGTAGGCGGTGTCGCCTTTGACGTTATCCGACCAGTCGTCGACCTTCACCCGCTGCCAGCGGGCGCCCAGGGTCAGCAGCAGCCGGTCATCGAAGAATCCCAGGGTGTCGGACAAGGCCACGCCGCTGAAGCGGTTCTCGGTATAGACCTTCGGATCCTGGCGCGTCGGCCTGACCGGCGTCGGCGTTTCCACAGGGTTGTAGAGGTTGCTGGGGGCCGCCGCGTAACGTGCGCCGCCATTTTCGAAGTCCATGTAGAAATAACTGGCCGCCAGGTTCACCTCATGGCTCACCGGGCCGGTATGAAACCAGTTGCGCACCCCAGCCGTGGCCGTCCGGACGTTTTCGTCGCGGGTGAAATCACGGGGTTGGACACTGAAATCGCCCTTGTCGTTGGTGACCGCGACGGCATGCCGGAGAAAATCATGATTGCTTTTGCGCGCGCCCACACCGCCGTAGAGCATCACGGAATCGTTGACGTCGAATTCGGCGTTCACCGTGCCGAAAGTGTCGTTGGTACTCGCCTTGCTCCAGGGTTGCGCATAGTTGTGACGCACATCGCTGGCATGTGGAACCTGCGCGTTGGCGTTGACCTGCACCCGCTCCTGCGGCGCGTCGGTATCACGCTCGGTACGGCCGACGTCCGTCGAGAGACGCAGGCGTTCACCGCGAAAATCCAGGCCCAGCACGGCCATCTCGCGGTCGACATTCTGCTGATCCCATTCGGTGTCGCCGGACTGCTTCACGCCATTGAAACGAATGCCGAACTTGTTGTCTTCACCAAAGCGCCGGCCAACATCCACTGCGCCGCCGACCTGGCTGTCGGAAGAGTACATACCGGTAAACGAAGTAATGGGCTTGTCGGTGGCGCGCTTGGCCACCACGTTGATCCCGCCACCCACGCTGCCCCGCGGCGAGATGCCGTTGATCAGTTGGCTCGGACCTTTGATCACATCGACACGATCGGCCATCTCCATGTCAATCGTATAAGTCGGCAACACACCGTAGAGACCGTTGTAGGCGACATCACTGTTGAACAGACTCAACCCTCGAATGGTGAACTGCTCATAGCGCCCACCCGCCGGGTTCGTGGCACGAACCGATGGATCGTTGGCGATCAGGTCGCCCAAGGTCCGCGCCTGCTGGTTCTTGACCACCTCGCTGGTGTAGGTGGTCATGCTGAACGGCGTTTCCATGAAATCTTTGGAGCCCAGCAAGCCTTGCGAACCGCGACGCGCAACCTGGCCGCCGGCATACGGATCACCGCCCACCGGGTCGATGGAACCGAGAATCGAGGTTGCGCCGAGTTGCAGACCGCTGCCTTCGGGCGCCGGGGTCAGGATGTAGGCCTGCTCGCCCACCGGTTGCAGTTGCAGACCGGAACCCTGCAACAGCCGCGCAAAGCCCTCCTCCACGGCGAACTCGCCGGACAGACCGGGGCTGTTGCGACCGCTCACCAGCGCCGGGTCCACAGACAGATTGACCCCGGCCAGACCCGCGAAACGAGTCAGCGCTGCACCAAGGCTGCCTGCCGGCACCTGATAACTGCGTCGAGGCGCGTCTTCGGCCCAACCGGCGGTGATAAACAACGGACAGGCACTGAGGCTCAGCAACAGGCTCAAGTGCATTAACGGGCGCAGGCGGGATGAAGCCAAACGCGGACTCGACGGGAACACTGCGGGCATTGAAGAAGCTCTCTTGATTCGTTCACTTGCCTTGAATGACAAGCGACGCGAAAAAAGGGGACACCCTTCAAACACTATTTTTGCGCGGCAGCAGCGTGACCCAATAACGCGTACGCGAATGCACCTCCAGCGGCAAGCTGGCCGCTAACAGCGTGAGGATACGATCAGTGTCTTCCAGGCGAAAACTGCCGGTGACACGCAGGGATTCCAGTTCCGGCTCCCAGCGCAGCACACCCGGGCGATAGGTGCTGAGTTCACGCAGGAAATCCCCCAGAGGCTGGTTCTGTGCCATCAACACACCGTCTCGCCAGCCTGGAGCAAGCACGTCGAAGGGCTCTACAGCGCCGGCACCTGCCGCCTGAAGGCTGACTTGCTGGCCTGCGCGCAATGAAAAGACCGGTCCGCGCAAAGGCTCCAACTGCACCGCGCCGTTGAGCACCGACACCCGGCAACCCGTCGGCCACTGGCGAACACACACTTCGCTCTGACTGACGACTACCTGGCCGAAGTGAGTCTGGATCGTCAGCGGCGACGAACCGGGGACTTTCAGGGCTATTTCGCCCTCCACGAGCTTCAGTAGCCGAGTGTTCAGATCGATATCGACGGCGCTCGCGGTGTTCAATTGCAGCGAGCTGCCATCGGTCAACCGGACTTTCTTGCCCTCGCCGGTCGCCGTGCGCAGGTCGGCGCCCCAGACATCCAAAGGCAACTGCCGACTGATCAGCCAGGCAGTCGGCACCAACGCCACCGCTCCCACGGCGCGCTTGAGCACCGCACGCCGGCTCGGCTGCGGCCTATCCAGACTGGCCATCGCCAATGCTGACGGCAGGTCGCTAAAACGTTGACGCAAGCGTTGCGCTTTCTGCCAGGCCTGTTCGTGACTGGAATGGCTGTCACGCCAGGTCTGCAACTCGGCACGGTCCTGCTCATTGGCAGTGCCCGATTCCATCAGCGCCAGCCACTGCGCGGCAGCCCGCATGACTTGGCGGGCGTCGGCCGAAGGGGCTGAACCGATCACAGGTCCACCAGCAGGCAGTGTTCGTAGGCTTGGGCCATGTAGCGCTTGATCGTGCGTTCGGAGACTTGCAGGCGCTCGGCGATTTGCTGGTAACCCAGGCCTTCCAGTTGGCTCCAGAGAAATGCCCGTCGTACCGGGGTCGGCAATCCATCGAGCAATTCGTCGAGGGCTTGCAGGGTTTCCAGCAGAATCCAGCGCTGCTCAGGGGATGGCACGCAGTCTTCGGGCAGCAGCGCCAGGGCGTTGAGGTAAGCCTGTTCGAGGCTGCGGCGCTTGTAGAAGTTGGTCAGCAGCCGTTTGCCCACGGTCGCCAGGTAGGCGCGGGGCTCTTGCAGGTCAGCAATGTGCTGGGAGCTGGCGAGCACACGCACGAACGTATCCTGGCTCAGGTCCGCCGCATCATGACCATTGCTCATGCGCCGCCTCAACCAGTTTTCGAGCCAGCCGCGATGGTCGCGGTACAAGTCATGGAAGGTTTGCTCCTCCGGCATCGCTGCATCGCTCATTTCAAGAAGCCCTGTGCCAAGGAGTTATCGTAAATGAGAGTGATTCTAATTAATGTCAGGCGTGCGAAGGAAGCCCTTTATGCATCGACTGAGCAGAAAGGTTCATTGGGGAGGGTATGGATGAGAGAAAAGCCAAATCGCAGACACAAAAAACCCCGGTCTTTCGACCAGGGTCTTTGCTATCGACTCGAAGATTGCCAGCGGCTTTCTTCGTAGCTCCAAGGCGTTCAGCGGGCCTTGAGGCAGATATGGCGCAGCGGACGGGACTCGAACCCGCGACCCCCGGCGTGACAGGCCGGTATTCTAACCGACTGAACTACCGCTGCGTATCGCTTTGAGCTGACGCTCAATTAACTCGTCTGACTGAAAGCTCCGAGACTTTTCAATCTCTCTTTCAATCTCGAATCAGGTCAAGCCTGACTCGGAAAATATGGCGCAGCGGACGGGACTCGAACCCGCGACCCCCGGCGTGACAGGCCGGTATTCTAACCGACTGAACTACCGCTGCGCGTCGGTGGAGGCTTTTAACAGCTTCCATCTTGCTCTCGCAAGACTCTCGGATTTGGTGGGTGATGACGGGATCGAACCGCCGACATTCTGCTTGTAAGGCAGACGCTCTCCCAGCTGAGCTAATCACCCGTTTGCATCTCCGAGGCCGCGAAATTTACGCAGGTAGCGAACCTAAGTCAATAGCAGGATTGAAGTTTTTTCAAAACAGCTCCAAGTACAAGCTTCAAGCGGCAAGTAAAAGCAGGATCGCGTATTCAGGGCTTGCACGGGCTCGCATTTACTTGCCGCTTGTAGCTTGAGACTTGCAGCTTCTACTTGTAGACCATCTTCTTGGTCATGCCGCCATCGACCACAAATTCCTGGCCGGTGACGAACCCGGCATTCTTCGACAACAGCCACGCCACCATCGCCGCGACGTCTTCGACAGTCCCGACCCTGCCCGCCGGATGCTGGGCATGGTCGGCATCGGTCAGGGGGGCGGCACGTCGTGCCGCCGGGTCTCGCGCGTCGATCCAGCCAGGGCTGACCGCGTTGACGCGTATTTCCGGCCCAAGGCTGATGGCCAACGCGTGAGTCAGGGCCAGCAGGCCGCCCTTGCTCGCCGCGTAAGCCTCTGTATCAGGCTCTGATTGCCCGGCACGGGTCGAGGCCAGGTTGACGATCGCACCGCTGTGAGCGCGCAGATACGGCGCACAGTGTTTGGCCAACAGCATTGGCCCACTGAGATTGACCGCCAGCACCCGGTTCCAGTAAGCCAGGTCGAGGCTTTCCAGGGTGATGTTGTGCGGGTCGGCCACCGCCGCGTTGCACACCAGCGCATCCAGACGCCCGAATTGACCCAGCACCTCGGCAACGCCCAGCGCCACTTGCCCCTCGTTCGAGACGTCCATGGCGACGAACCAGGCGTTTGCGCCCAGCACTTTTGTCACTTTCGAACCACGCTCTCGATCAAGATCGGTCAGCACCACCTGCCAGCCTTCGCTGATCAGCCAGGCCGCGATCCCCAACCCGATGCCGCGTGCAGCACCGGTGACCAGTGCAACGCGGCCATGGGTGCCGGTACCCGGCGTCGCCAACTCGATCACAAGGCCGCCAACCCGCGCGCCAGATCGGCTTGCAGGTCTGCCACGTCTTCCAGACCGACCGCGATGCGGATCAGGCTGTCACGAATGCCCGCCGCTTCACGCTCTTGCGGCGCCAGACGGCCGTGGGAGGTGGTGCTCGGGTGCGTGATCGTGGTTTTGCTGTCGCCCAGGTTGGCGGTGATCGAAATCAGACGGGTCGCATCGATAAAGCGCCAGGCGCCCTCTTTGCCGCCCTTGACCTCGAAACTCACCACGGCGCCGAAACCTTTCTGCTGGCGCAGCGCCAGTTCGTGCTGCGGATGGCTCTTGAGGCCGGCGTAATGGACTTTCTCGATGCCGTCCTGCTGCTCCAGCCACTCGGCCAGTTGCTGGGCGTTGGCGCAATGCGCCTTCACGCGCAGGCTCAGGGTTTCCAGACCCTTGAGGAAGATCCAGGCGTTAAACGGGCTCAGGGTCGGCCCGGCGGTGCGCAGGAAACCCACCACTTCTTTCATCTGCTCGCTGCGACCGGCGACAACGCCGCCCATGCAACGGCCCTGGCCATCGATGAACTTGGTCGCCGAGTGCACGACGATGTCCGCGCCCATCTTCAGCGGTTGTTGCAACGCAGGGGTGCAGAAGCAGTTGTCGACCACCAGCATCGCGCCTTTGGCATGAGCGATTTTCGCCAGCTCGGCAATGTCTACCAGCTCTGCCAATGGATTGGACGGCGACTCGACGAACAGCAATTTGGTGTTGGCCTTGATGGCCGCGTCCCAACCGGACAGGTCCGCCAAAGGCACGTAGTCGACTTCGATACCGAAGCGCTTGAAGTACTTTTCGAAGAGACTGATGGTCGAGCCGAACACGCTGCGCGACACCAGCACGTGATCACCAGCGCTGCACAGGCTCATGACCACCGCCATGATCGCTGCCATGCCGGTGGCCGTGGCGACCGCTTGCTCGGCGCTTTCCAGCGCGGCAATGCGCTCTTCGAACGCGCGAACGGTCGGGTTGGTATAACGCGAGTAAACGTTGCCCGGCACTTCACCGGCAAAGCGCGCCGCCGCATCGGCAGCGGTACGGAATACGTAGCTTGAAGTGAAGAACATCGGATCACCGTGTTCGCCTTCCGGCGTGCGGTGCTGACCGGCGCGTACGGCCAGGGTATCGAACGCTACGCCTTCGAGGTCGCTGTCCAGCCGACCGGCATCCCAATCCTGACTCATGCTGTCACTCCTTGCCTTGTTCTTTATAAGTAGATACAAAACCGGCCCCTCAGGGCCGGTAGTTACTCAGTTGTTGTACAGATCAATGATCGCGCTGACGGCCTGCGTCTTGACCTTGGAGGCATCGTTACGTGCCTGCTCGATCTTGTTCAGGTAAGCCTCATCGACGTCACCGGTGACGTACTGGCCGTCGAACACCGCACAATCGAACTTCTCGATCTTGATCTTGCCGCCACCGACCGCTTCGATCAAGTCAGGCAAGTCCTGATAGATCAGCCAGTCGGCGCCGATCAGGTCGGCAACGTCCTGGGTCGAACGATTGTGGGCGATCAGCTCGTGAGCGCTCGGCATGTCGATACCGTAGACGTTCGGGTAGCGAACGGCCGGTGCTGCGGAGCAGAAGTAGACGTTTTTCGCGCCGGCTTCACGGGCCATCTGGATGATCTGCTTGCACGTGGTGCCACGAACGATCGAGTCGTCCACCAGCATCACGTTCTTGCCGCGGAATTCCAGTTCGATGGCGTTGAGCTTCTGGCGTACGGATTTTTTCCGTGCAGCCTGGCCCGGCATGATGAAGGTCCGGCCAATGTAGCGGTTTTTCACGAAGCCTTCGCGGAACTTGACGCCCAGGTGGTTCGCCAGCTCCAGGGCCGCAGTGCGGCTGGTGTCCGGGATCGGGATGACCACGTCGATGTCGTGTTCAGGACGTTCGCGCAGGATCTTCTCGGCGAGCTTCTCGCCCATGCGCAGACGGGCCTTGTACACCGACACGCCGTCGATGATCGAGTCCGGACGCGCCAGGTAGACGTGTTCGAAGATGCACGGGGTCAGGGACGGGTTGGTCGCGCACTGACGGGTGTGCAGCTTGCCATCTTCAGTGATGTAGACCGCTTCGCCTGGTGCCAGGTCGCGAATAAGGGTGAAGCCGAGCACGTCCAGGGAGACGCTTTCGGAGGCGATCATGTACTCGACGCCTTCGTCGGTGTGACGCTGACCGAAGACGATCGGGCGGATGCCGTGCGGGTCGCGGAAACCGACGATGCCGTAACCGGTCACCATTGCCACGACCGCATAACCACCGACGCAACGGTTATGCACGTCGGTTACAGCGGCGAATACGTCTTCTTCGGTAGGCTGCAACTTGCCGCGCTGGGCCAGTTCGTGCGCGAACACGTTGAGCAGCACTTCCGAATCGGAGTTGGTGTTGACGTGGCGCAGGTCAGATTCGTAAATCTCCTTGGCCAGCTGTTCAACGTTGGTCAGGTTACCGTTGTGCGCCAGGGTGATGCCGTAAGGCGAGTTGACGTAAAACGGTTGAGCTTCGGCCGAGGTCGAGCTGCCCGCGGTCGGGTAACGCACATGGCCAATGCCCATGTGACCGACCAGGCGCTGCATGTGACGCTGATGGAACACGTCACGCACCAGGCCATTGTCCTTGCGCAGGAATAACCGGCCATCATGGCTGGTCACGATACCGGCAGCGTCCTGGCCGCGGTGCTGGAGGACGGTTAGCGCGTCATACAGCGCCTGATTGACGTTCGACTTACCGACGATACCGACGATGCCACACATGCGACGCAACCCCTACTTAATGGATCTGAACTGAACACAACTCACTGAGGCGTTTTGGCCGTCGGCAAGAGGTGCTCCTTGAACGGTATCTCAGCGGGTACGCTGATACCGCTGGCAAGCCACTGACTGCTCCACCCGAGGATCAGGTTTTTGGACCAGTCTGCGACCAATAGAAATTTTGGCACGAGCTGTGACTGTTGCCACCACCCGTCCTGCTGTACCGGCCCCAGGCTCAACAGCCCGACCGCCACGACCACCAGCAACACGCCACGCGCGGCGCCGAAGGCCATGCCGAGGAATCGATCGGTCCCGGATAGCCCGGTGACGCGTACCAACTCGCCGATAAGATAATTGATCATTGCGCCTACGATTAACGTGGCGATAAACATGATGGCGCAGCCCGTGATCACACGAGCTGATGGCGTTTCGATGTATCCGGCGAGGTGCTCGGACAATGCACCACCGAACATCCAGGCGACGACTCCTGCGATGATCCAGGTCACCAGCGATAATGCTTCTTTGACGAAGCCGCGGCTCAGACTGATCAATGCGGAGATGGCGACGATTGCAACGATCGCCCAGTCAACCCAGGTAAATGGCACAGTGCAGCCTACAGACGGATAAGGCGGCGCATTTTAGCAGAGCGCATGGCTATCGGTAAGCTGCGATTGTCAGTGCATTTCAAATCGGGGCGATAGTTTTAGTTGCGCTCAGGCTGGAAACGCACCACAAAACCCTTGAGGTTCTTCTGGCGGCCCAACAAGTCGCGCAGGCGATCCGCTTCGGCGCGCTCGATCAGCGGCCCGACAAACACCCGATTCTTGCCATCGGCCGTGCGGATATAGGCGTTATAGCCCTGACTGCGCAGGTCTTTTTGCAAACTTTCTGCGCTTGCACGACTCGACAGACTGGCCAGTTGCACCGACCAGCTGACCGACAGGCCATTGGCATCGACGCGGCTTTGAGTCGTGTCTGGCTTGCCCGGCGCGGCCGTAATCGGCTGGGCAGGCGGCGTGGTCGGCGCAGCAGGCTTGACCACAGGCGCGGGAGCGACCGGTTTGGTAGCAGGCGCAGCCGCGGCTGGCGCACTCGGGGTGATCGGCGCCACGGGTGCTTCTTGCTGAGCGATCTCGTCATCGCTTGGCACAGGCTCCTGAGGCAGCGCTTGTGGCTCGGGCACCACCACTGGCTCGACCTGCACTGGCGGCACCGAGGGTGCTTGCGGCGCAGCCGGGGCTTCGACCGTCACTTGACGCTGCTCATCCTGGCGGGAAAACAGCATCGGCAGAAAAATAACCGCCAGCGCCACCAGAACCAGGGCGCCAACCATGCGCTGTTTGTATGCCTTATCCAGCAATGCCATTTGCCGCTTCCTCCGTGGAGCGCCGGGCCAGCCATTCGAGGGCCTCGGCGACACAATAAAATGATCCGAACAACAGAATCTCGTCGTCGCTCGTTGCCAGTGCGCACTGCCCTTCCAGGGCGGCGGCCACACTGTCATAAGACGTTACCGCAGCGCCAAGGTTCTGCAACGCCGCCTGCAAATCGGCCACCGGGCGCGCACGCGGCGAATCCAGCGGCGCGACAGCCCATTGCTGGACACTAGCATTCAATTCACTGACAACACCATCCAGATCCTTGTCCGCCAACAAGCCAAACACCGCCAGACGCTTGCCGACCGGCGGACGAACGGCCAGACGGCGCGCCAGATACTCGGCTGCATGCGGGTTATGCCCCACATCCAGCAACAGGTTCAGACGCTTGCCCTGCCAGTCGATTTGACGGCGGTCAAGACGACCTACCACCCGCGTCGCTGTCAGCGCATTGATTACTTGCGAATCGACCCACGGCAAACCAAGCAACAGATAAGCCTGCAAGGCCAGTGCGGCGTTTTCCATCGGCAGATCGAGCAACGGCAGATCATGCAACTCGACCACTCGCCCTTGCGCGTCAAGACCGCGCCATTGCCAATTGTGATCGGTCACACCGAGGTCAAAATCGCGCCCACGCAGGAAAAACGGGCAATTGAGCTCGCGGGCTTTATCCAGCAGAGGTTGCGGAGGATTCAGGTCACCACAGAGCGCAGGCGCGCCCTGGCGGAAGATGCCGGCTTTCTCAAAAGCCACGGATTCGCGGGTATCGCCCAGGTAATCGGCGTGATCGACGCCAATACTGGTGACCAGCGCCATGTCGGCATCGACCACGTTGACCGTGTCCAGACGCCCGCCCAAGCCGACTTCCAGCACCACGGCATCAAGCCCTGCCTGTTGAAACAGCCAGAACGCCGCCAGGGTGCCCATCTCGAAGTACGTCAGGGAAGTGTCGCCACGGCCCGCCTCGACCGCAGCAAAGGCTTCGCACAACTCGGCGTCCGTCGCTTCGACGCCGTTGACCTGCACCCGCTCGTTGTAACGCAGCAGGTGCGGAGAATTGTAGACACCAACGCTCAGGCCTTGAGCCCGCAGCAACGAGGCCACGAATGCACAGGTGGACCCCTTGCCATTGGTGCCGGTGACCGTGATCACCCGAGGCGCCAGCTTGCCCAGTCCCATGCGGGACGCTACCTGTTGCGAGCGCTCCAGGCCCATGTCGATGGCCGAAGGGTGCAACTGCTCTAGGTAGGCGAGCCACTCGCCAAGGGTACGTTCGGTCATAGGTTGGCAGGTACCGGTGGAACCACGATCGGCTCAATGGGTGCGGCAACGAATTTTGGCGTCGGCAGACCCATCATTTGTGCCAGCAGGTTGCCCAGACGCGGACGCAGTTCCTGGCGGTGAATGATCATGTCGATTGCACCGTGCTCCAGCAGGAACTCGCTGCGCTGGAAACCTTCCGGCAGTTTTTCACGCACGGTCTGTTCGATCACGCGTGGACCGGCGAAGCCGATCAGGGCTTTCGGCTCACCGACAATCACGTCGCCCAGCATCGCCAGACTGGCCGAAACGCCGCCGTAGACCGGATCGGTCAGCACGGAGATGAACGGAATGCCTTCTTCACGCAGACGCGCCAGGACCGCAGAGGTCTTGGCCATTTGCATCAGGGAGATCAGGGCTTCCTGCATCCGCGCACCACCGGAAGCGGCGAAACAGATCATCGGGCAACGGTTTTCCAGCGCGTAGTTGGCAGCGCGGACAAAACGCTCACCCACGATGGCGCCCATCGACCCCCCATGAAGGAGAACTCGAAGGCCGAGACCACCACTGGCATGCCCAGCAGGGTGCCGCTCATGGAGATCAGCGCGTCTTTTTCGCCGGTCTGCTTTTGCGCAGCGGTCAGGCGGTCCTTGTACTTCTTGCCATCGCGGAATTTCAGGCGATCAACCGGCTCCAGGTCCGCGCCCAATTCTGCACGGCCTTCGGCGTCGAGGAAGATGTCGATGCGCGCGCGGGCGCCGATACGCATATGGTGGTTGCACTTGGGGCAAACGTCCAGGGTCTTTTCCAGCTCCGGACGATACAGCACAGCCTCGCAAGACGGGCATTTGTGCCACAGACCTTCAGGCACCGAGCTCTTCTTGACCTCGGAACGCATGATCGAAGGGATCAGTTTGTCTACTAACCAGTTGCTCATGCTTTCTTTCTCCAGTACCGGCGGCCCGAACGCTCTGGTTCGCAGCCCCGCGTATGCCCTTGAGCTAAATTCATGTGTGTGGCGATGATCGGTGGATGGCCGGGTCAGCGAAACGTGACCTGCGTACAATCCAAAAATCCTCAGCCGTGCCTGCTTTGTGCAGCGCAGTGCATTTTGGGACGGCGGCAGTCTGCCAGCCGTCACATCAACTACGTGCTACTACGTACCGCCTTGATGAATGCCTGAATCTTTGCGTGATCCTTGATGCCCTTGCTCGCTTCTACCCCGCCGCTGACGTCCACCGCATAAGGCCGAACCCGGGCGATTGCCTCAGCCACGTTATCCGGCGTCAGGCCACCAGCGAGGATGATCGGCTTGCTCAAGCCCTGCGGTATCAGAGACCAGTCGAACGCCTCACCGGTTCCACCGGGAACACCTTCGACATAGGCATCAAGCAGGATACCGCTGGCACTTGGAAACGCATTGCAGGCCGCCGCGATGTCGTCGCCGGCCTTGACCCGCAACGCCTTGATGTACGGGCGGTGCCAGCCTTCACATTCGGCTGCGGTTTCGTCGCCATGGAACTGCAACAGGTCCAGCGGTACGGCGTCGAGCAGCTCGCCCAACTCGCAGCGACTGCTGTTGACGAACAACCCCACGGTGGTCACGAACGGCGGCAGCAACTTGATAATGTCGCGCGCCTGCTGGAACGTGACGGCCCGCGGACTCTTGGCGTAAAACACAAACCCGATGGCATCCGCCCCGGCCTCGACCGCCGCCAACGCATCTTCTATGCGGGTAATCCCACAAATCTTGCTGCGAACGGCTGACATGTCGATAAAACCTCAGGGCAAATCCGAGAAAGTCCCGGATGGTAACAAATGCGTTCGAGGGCGTCAGCCGTCAAGTTCAGAGAAGCCGGTGAGGAAGTGTGGGCCGATGTAACGCTCAGGCAATTGGAACTCGTCGCGATACTCGACCTGTACCAGATACAGGCCAAACGGATGCGCCGTCACCCCGCCAGAACGACGGATCCGGCTCTCCAGCACTTCCTTCATCCACTCCACCGGCCGCTCGCCGGCACCGATGGTCATCAAGACACCGGCGATGTTGCGCACCATGTGGTGCAGGAAGGCGCTGGCGCGGATATCCAGGACGATCATCTTGCCGTGGCGCGTGACACGCAGGTGATGCAGTTCCTTGATCGGCGATTTGGCCTGGCACTGACCGGCGCGGAATGCGCTGAAATCATGGGTACCGACCAGGTACTGAGCGGCCTCGGCCATGCGCTCGACATCGAGCGGACGGTGGTTCCAGGTGATTTCTTCGTTGAGATGCGCCGGGCGGATCTGATCGTTGTAGATCACATACCGATAACGGCGGGCGATGGCCTTGAAGCGCGCATGAAAATGCGCCGGCATGACCTTGGCCCAGCTGACACTGACGTCGTGGGGCAAGTTGATGTTGGCGCCCATGACCCAGGCCTTCATCGAACGCTCGACTTGCGTATCGAAATGCACCACTTGGCCGCACGCATGCACGCCCGCGTCAGTGCGCCCGGCGCAGAGCAGCGACACCGGTGAGTCGGCGACTTTGGATAAGGCCTTTTCGAGGGTTTCCTGCACAGTGAGCACACCGGAGGCCTGGCGCTGCCAGCCGCGATAACGCGAGCCTTTGTATTCAACGCCCAACGCGATCCGGAAAAAGCCGTCGGCCGCCATTTCGGCAGCCGGGTTATCTATATTTGCCAAGGAGTCACAGCCTGCTGATGTGCGCAAAGGCGGGCATTATAAAGCTGTCCGGCGGGGATACCAGCACAACAGAAAGTACGATATTGAATGTTGCAGCCCTTTCGCGGCCAAGCCCGCCCCCACAGTGTTTCGGGGTGTTCTCAGGTTATGTGACCGCCACAAAACCTTGTGGGAGCGAACCTGCTCGCGATGGCGCCCTGACAGACGCCGTCGGACCACCGCTAAAACAAAAACGGCAGCCTCAATGGGCTGCCGTTCTGTTTATTGCCTACCGATCACTCAAGCCAGATGCGAAAGCATCTCCTTGGCCTCGCTCTTCTGGCCAGCATTCCCCTCGGCCACAACCTCATTGAGGATGTCCCGAGCGCCGTCGTTGTCACCCATGTCGATGTAGGCCTGGGCCAGATCGAGTTTGGTGGCGACTTCATCGGTGCCGGAGAGGAAGTCGAAGTCCGGCTCGTCCGCCGCAGAAGCCATAGCGTCTTCTGCAGTAAAGGTCGGCTCACTCATGCTCTGGGACAAACGATCCAGCTCGGCGTTGACGTCATCCAGTTCAGCGGCAAAGGCGTCCTTGACCTCAGGCTCGGCCGGGGCGGCATCCATTTCATCAGCCAGCGACAGGTCGAAATCGGCCGGCAGCTCCAGATCGTCCTGAGGCACTTCAGGTTTTACAGGCTCCGCAGGCAGGTCCTTCACGCCTTCGTCCAGATCCAGCAGGAAGTCATCTTCAGCGAGGATGGCCGGCGATGGGTCGCCGCCCAAATCCATGTCCAGATCGAAGTCCGACAGGTCGTCGAGGTTTTCCTTGATTTCGGTCTGTTCCTTCAATACCGATTCAAAGCTCAGGTCATCGTCCAGCGGAAACTCGTCAAGGTCAGCCGCAGCTTCCGGCTCTGGCGTGACCACTGCGGGTGACGCGGCTTCCAGGTCATCCAGGCTCAGGTCGAAGGCACTGTCCAGGTCATCGGCCGGTGCTTGCGGCTCGTCCAGCAGCAGGTCCTTGACGTACTGCGCGTCCAGCTCGGCAGCGAGGGCGGCGGCAGCAAGACCACCGGCAGCCGCGATAGCCATTGCCGGGAAGCGGCTTTTAAGCTGCTCGACCTGGGCGAAGTTGTCACCGTTGGCGACCAACTGACGCTCCTGGGCAACAAATGCATCGCGATCGCCCTGCTGACCGTAGACTTCCATCAGTTTCAGACGCAAGTCGCTGCGCTGTGGCTCTTGCTTGATGCCGTCTTCGAGCAACGCAGCGGCCTGGTTCAGACGACCGGCGGCAATGTGCGACTGAGCCTTGGTCAGTACGTCGTCATTGCGCTCGGCCGCTGGCGACACCAGCGGCGCGGCGATCGGCGTCGTCATTACATCCGGGGCTGGAGCTGGCGCAGGTGGTGGCGTTGGAATCGGCGCGGTAGCGAGTTTCACGCTCGGCGGCGGAACTTCCAAACCTTCGAAGCTGCTTTCTGGCAGGTCCTGCTCGGCAGAGAATTCCTTCTCTTCTTCCAGGGCACGCGCCATGCGCAGGTGTTTCTCGGCTTCTTGCTGCGCCTTGCGGCGACGCGCCAGCAACAGCAGCAGAAGCAGCAGAACCACTGCCCCACCGCCTACCAGACCCAGCAGGACCGGATTGGTCAGCAGTTCGTTGAATTTCTGCTCGTCGGAAGCTACCGGTGTCGGCTCGATTGGCGGCTCGGCAGGCACGGGTGCAGGAGCAGTCTCAGGCGCAGACGTTTCCGGAGCAGGAACCACTTCAGTCGGTGCTGCCGCAGGGTTCGCGGCCAGTTCAGCAGACATTGCCGGTGGGGTCGTCGCTGGAGTCGAAGCCGACGCTCCCGCTGCGCCTTCAGCCTGCAACTTGGCCAGTTGATTGTTCTTCAGCTCGATCAGGCGCTGCAGCTTATCCAGCTGACTTTGCAGATCGGTCATGCGGCTTTTCAGTTCAGCGTTGTCACGACGGGTCGTGTCGAGGCTTTCCTGGGTCACCGCCAGTTTGTTGTTCAAGGCTTTGGCATCACCTGCAGCGCCTTTGCCCTTGCCGGTTTCGGCAGAAACCAGGCTCAGGTTGTCTTTCGCCGTTTGCGATGGAGCTGCGTCAGCGCGGCCACGCTTGGTGGCATCGAGTTGCTGCTGCCCGGTGCCGGGCTTCGCCACATAACGACGACCCTGGCGCCATGCGGTGTTCTGGGCAGCGACCTCAGCGATTGCCTTGGGTTGCGGCAGGCTGGTGCTCTGCGCCTGATCCGGCAAGCGCAGCACCTGACCGGTTTTCAGCCGGTTGATGTTGCCGTCGATGAAGGCATCCGGGTTCAGCGCCTGGATGGCCAGCATGGTTTGCTGGACCGAACCGCCATTACGCGCTTTCGCGGCGATTTCCCACAGGGTATCGCGCGGCGTGGTGGTGTATTGGGACGGCTGGGTGGCACCGGTCACCGGCGCAGTGACCGTTTCGGTCGACGCAGGCTGCGCAGCCGCTTCAGCGGTCTGCGGGGAGAATTTGGAAGGATCGAGCAGCACGCTGTAATCGCGCAGCAGACGACCGTTGGGCCACATCACCTGAACCAGGAATTTCACCATGGGTTCGGACAGTGGTTTGCTGGACGTTACACGCAGGATACTTTTGCCGCTGGCATTGAGCACGGGCGTGAAGGTCAGGTCGTTGAGAAACGCCTGGCGATCGACACCGGCCTTGGCGAAATCTTCGGGTGACGCCAGGCTCGGCACCACTTCTGCGGCGGTGAGGTCCTTGACGTCGAGCAGCTCGATTTCCGCCACCAGAGGTTGGTTCAGCGTCGACTTCAGGGTCAATTCCCCGAGCCCGAGGGCATGCGCCATACCGGAGGACAGCGCCGAGGCGGCCGCTATTGCTAACACCAGTTTGCGAACTTGAACCATAGCCTCATCCTTTGTTTGAACATTCCTCGGCCAGCGAGAAGGTGTTGATAGCCGCTGCCGTAAGGCATTGCGCGCGGCGACGAAGGGTCGTCACGCGCGATCATTTCATAAATGCCCCGGAAAGCCCCGAAGAGTGGCTCGCCATCAGCAATCCGGCCAAGCATAGCGCTCGACTGGACTCATTCGAAAAATTGTTGCCAAGTATCTTTTACAGCAGGTCTTTTATCAACAATTCAGCCACCTGCACAGCATTGAGCGCAGCGCCTTTACGCACGTTATCTGACGTCAGCCACAAATTAAGTTCCGACGGGTCGTCGATTCCGGCGCGAACCCGACCAACGTAGACCACGTCCTGCCCTACTGCATCGCCTACTGCCGTCGGGTAATCGCCGGCTTCCACCAGTTCGATACCCGGTGCGTCTTCCAGCGCCGCGTTGACTTTCGCCAGGTCCACAGCGCTCGCTGACTGCAAGGTCACGCTAAAGCTATCGCCAAAAAACACCGGGGCTTGAATGCAAGTGACAGAAATCTTTAATAAAGGCAGCGCCATGACCTGACGCAGCTCACGCACCAGGCGTTTTTCCAGCAGCGTATGACCCTGCTCATCAGGCTTGCCGACCTGAGCCAACAGGTTGAAAGCCATCTGCCGATCAAAGAAAGTCGGCTCCAGCGGACGCACATTGAGAAGCTCGGCGGTCTGCCGGGCCAGCTCGGTCACGGCTTCTCGGCCCTGGGCGGAAACGGCCAGACAGGCGGTCAGGTTGATGCGTTGCAGGTCGAGCAAACCGAGCAGCGGCGCCAGCACCACGGCCAGCGTGGTGGCCGACGGGCTTGGGCTGCTGACCTGGAACGGTTTTTTCAAACCGGCCAAGACGTCGGCGTTGGCTTCCGGCACCACTTGCGGCGCCTGATTGGCCGGCAGAGCGCCGGACAGGTCGATCAGCGAACAACCGGCAGCGGTCGCGCGCGAGGCAAAACTCAGGGTCACTGCCGGACCGGCAGCGAAAAACACCAGCTGAACCTTGCTGAAATCGAACTCGTCGACTTCACGCACCCGCACGTTCTTGCCGCGAAACGGCACCGAATGCCCGGCGGATTCGCTACTGGCCAGCAAATGGAGGTTGCCGACCGGGAAGTCGCGTTCTTCGAGAATCTGCACGAGCGTTTCGCCGACAGTACCGGTGGCGCCGATCACGGCAATATCAAAGGACTGGCTCATGGTTCTACCTCTGGCGAAACGGGGGGAGCGGCACTTTACCGGGTGGGTGGCGCGCAGGCAATTCGGCTGGGGTTTTGTGGTGTATGCGCCGGCTTCTTCGCGGGCAAGCCTCGCTTCTACGGGTTGTGTGTCGGTCGCGAAATCTTGAAACAACCGCGATACCTGAAGGAGCGAGGCTTGCCCGCGAAGAGGCCCTTCCTGACGACATACCTTCCCAAAAAAAACCCGCACCTCTTTCAAGGCGCGGGTTCTTTGATTACTTCAATCGATCAGCGCTCAAGCAGGATCCGCAGCATGCGACGCAGCGGTTCGGCCGCGCCCCACAGCAGTTGGTCGCCGACGGTAAACGCGCCGACGTACTGCGTGCCCATGTTCAGCTTGCGCAGACGGCCAACCGGCACGTTCAGGGTGCCGGTGACTTTCGTCGGGCTCAGTTCCTGAATGCTGGCTTCGCGATTGTTCGGCACCAGTTTGACCCAAGGGTTGTGCTGGCTGATCAGCCCTTCGATGTCGGCGATCGGCACGTCTTTGTTCAGCTTGATGGTCAGCGCCTGGCTGTGGCAGCGCATGGCGCCGATGCGCACGCAGATGCCATCCACCGGGATCGGGCTCTTGAAGCGACCGAGGATCTTGTTGGTCTCGGCCTGGGCCTTCCATTCTTCGCGGCTCTGACCGTTCGGCAGCTCCTTGTCGATCCACGGGATCAGGCTGCCGGCCAGCGGAACGCCGAAGTTTTCGGTCGGGTACGCGTCGCTGCGCATGGCTTCGGCCACACGGCGGTCGATGTCGAGGATGGCGCTGGCCGGGTCGGCCAGTTGATCGGCGACAGCGGCGTGGGTCGCGCCCATTTGCTTGATCAGTTCACGCATGTTCTGCGCGCCGGCACCGGAGGCCGCCTGATAAGTCATGGCGCTCATCCACTCGACCAGACCGGCTTCGAACAGGCCGCCCAGGCCCATCAGCATCAGGCTGACGGTGCAGTTGCCGCCGATGTAGTTCTTGGTGCCCGCGTCGAGCTGCTGGTCGATGACCTTGCGGTTCACCGGGTCCAGCACGATCACCGCGTCATCCTGCATGCGCAGGCTGGAAGCAGCGTCGATCCAGTAACCCTGCCAGCCGGCTTCGCGCAGCTTCGGGAATACTTCGCTGGTGTAGTCGCCACCCTGGCAGGTCAGAATCACGTCGAGGGTTTTCAGCTCTTCAATGCTGTAAGCGTCCTTGAGCGGAGCAATGTCCTTGCCCACGGACGGGCCTTGGCCACCGACATTGGAAGTGGTGAAAAACACCGGCTCAATAAGATCGAAATCCTGCTCTTCCAGCATCCGCTGCATGAGCACGGAACCGACCATACCGCGCCAACCGATCAGACCTACACGTTTCATCGCAACTACACCTTCTTTAAAAAGTGGGCCGCTGCTTTCAAGAGTGAAAGTGGCAGCGGGCCCGAGAGATTACAGATTCCGCAGCGCGGCGACTACTGCGTCGCCCATTTCCTGCGTACCGACTTTAGTGCAACCGGCCGACCAGATGTCGCCCGTGCGCAGCCCCTGATCCAATACCAGACTGACGGCTTTCTCGATGGCATCGGCCGCGTCCTGCAGATTGAAGCTGTAACGCAGCATCATCGACACCGACAGAATGGTCGCCAACGGGTTGGCAATGCCTTTGCCAGCGATGTCTGGCGCCGAACCGTGGCAAGGCTCGTACATACCCTTGTTGTTGGTATCCAGGGATGCCGAAGGCAGCATGCCGATGGAACCGGTGAGCATCGATGCCTGGTCAGACAGAATGTCGCCGAACATGTTTTCGGTAACGATCACGTCGAATTGCTTCGGCGCACGCACCAGCTGCATGGCGGCGTTGTCGACGTACATGTGGCTCAGTTCGACTTCCGGGTAATCCTTGCCCACTTGCTCGACGATTTCGCGCCACAGTTGGCTCGAAGCCAGCACGTTGGCCTTGTCCACCGAGCACAGCTTTTTGCCGCGCACCATGGCCATGTCGAAACCGACACGGGCGATGCGGCGGATTTCGCTTTCGCTGTACGGCAGCGTGTCGTAAGCCTGACGCTCGCCGTTTTCCAGGGTGCGGGTACCGCGTGGCGCACCGAAATAGATGCCGCCGGTCAGTTCACGGACGATCAGGATGTCCAGGCCCGAAACGATTTCAGGCTTCAGGCTCGATGCCTCGGCCAGTTGCGGGTAGAGGATCGCCGGGCGCAGGTTGCCAAACAGGCCCAGTTGCGCACGAATCTTCAGCAGGCCGCGCTCAGGGCGGATGTCACGCTCGATGGTGTCCCATTTCGGGCCGCCCACGGCGCCCAGCAGCACAGCGTCGGCTGCGCGCGCACGGTCGAGGGTTTCGTCGGCCAATGGCACGCCGTGCTTGTCGATGGCGGCGCCGCCGATCAGGTCGTGGCTCAGCTCGAAGCCCAGGCTGTACTTGTCGTTGGCCAGCTCCAGCACCTTGACCGCTTCGGCCATGATTTCCGGGCCAATACCATCACCTGGGAGAATCAGAATCTGCTTGCTCATGCTTTCCTCATGTCATCAGTCGGTGCACCCTTGAGCACACCCGGAAAAATTCTATCGTTCGGCCATCAGCACCAGCACATCGGTACTGAACGAACCATCGGCCTCAATCTCAAAATATTCGCGCACTTCATTGCCCATCGACTGCTGCAACTCGCGGATCGCCGCGCGCATCACTTCTGGCGTGCGCATGCGTTCGACCCAGGAGTTGTACTCCAGCCGCAACCGTTGACGCGTAGTGCTACGGGTATGCAACCCCGCTTCGCTGACCTGACGCAACCACTCGCCGGCGGAATAATCGCGCACATGGCTGGTGTCGCGCAGCACTTCGACGCTTTGCAGGTAAGTGTCAAACAACGGACTGCCCGGTGACAACACGTCGATGAACGCCGCCACCCCACCCGGCTTCAGTACCCGCCGGACTTCGCGCAGGGCCAGGCCGAGGTCGCTCCAATGGTGCGCCGAGTAACGACTGAAGACGAAGTCGAACTCACCATCGGCAAACGGCAGGCGCTCGGCGGCACCGTTGACCGTGGTCACATTGCTCAAACCACGGTCCACAGCGGCGACGGTAACCACGTCGAGCATCTGCTGGGACAAATCGTAGGCCACCACTTCCTTGACCAGCGACGCCACGTGAAAACTGACGTGACCAGCGCCACACCCCAGGTCCAGCACCCGAGCATCGCCCTGCCCGGCCAGTTCGGCCTGTAGCAGCGCAAATTCGGTGCCTTGAGCGTGTACGGCGCTGCTCAGATAGGCCGAGGCCTGTTCACCGAATTGCTTTTGGACTACCTGGTTGTGCTGGGCGGTGCGGGTCATGGGGGACTTCCTTTTGGGGTTTAGCCTTGTGTTGTCTGGGCGGGCCTCTTCGCGGGCGAGCCTCGCTCCTACAGGGAGACGTATTTCAGCCGTAGGAGCGAGGCTTGCCCGCGAAGGCGTCATCACGCCTTGCGCAAACTTACGCGTCGCGAAACAACCAAGGCTGGCTCGCCCGGTGCTTGGCTTCAAACGTCGCAATCGCTTCATGGTCCATCAACGTCAGACCGATATCGTCCAGACCGTTGAGCAGGCAATGCTTACGGAAGGCGTCAATTTCAAAGCTCAACACCTTGCCATCCGGACGGGTAACGGTCTGGGCCTGCAAATCGACCTGCAACTGATAACCCGGGGTCACTTCCACCTGCTGGAACAGCTCATCCACTTCAGCGTCGCTCAAGATGATCGGCAGCAAGCCGTTCTTGAAGCTGTTGTTGAAGAAGATGTCGGCGTAGCTCGGCGCGATGATGCTGCGGAAACCGTATTCCTCCAGCGCCCACGGCGCATGTTCACGACTGGAACCGCAACCGAAGTTTTCGCGGGCCAGCAACACGCTGGCGCCTTGATAACGCTCAGCGTTGAGGACGAAGTCCTTGTTCAACGGGCGCTTGGAGTTGTCCTGATAAGGCTGCCCGACATCCAGGTAGCGCCACTCATCGAACAGGTTTGGGCCGAAACCCGTGCGCTTGATCGACTTCAAGAATTGCTTCGGGATGATCTGGTCGGTGTCGACGTTGGCACGATCCAGAGGCGCGACAAGACCAGTGTGCTGGGTAAAAGCTTTCATGCTGCGCTCCTTTAGATCAATTCACGGACGTCGACGAAACGACCATTCACCGCGGCGGCGGCGGCCATGGCCGGGCTCACGAGGTGGGTACGGCCACCGGCGCCCTGACGGCCTTCGAAATTGCGGTTGGAGGTCGAGGCGCAATGCTCGCCCGACTCCAAACGGTCCGGGTTCATCGCCAGGCACATCGAGCAACCCGGCTCACGCCATTCGAAACCGGCGTCGAGGAAAATCTTGTCCAGGCCTTCCGATTCAGCCTGGGCCTTCACCAGACCCGAGCCCGGCACCACGATGGCCTGCTTGATGGTCGAAGCGACTTTGCGACCTTTGGCGATCACGGCGGCAGCACGCAAATCTTCGATCCGCGAGTTGGTGCAGGAACCGATGAACACGCGGTCCAGCTGAATGTCGGTAATTGCCTGATTGGCAGTCAAACCCATGTATTTCAAGGCGCGTTCGATGGAGCCGCGCTTGACCAGGTCCATTTCCTTCGCAGGGTCCGGCACGTTCTGATCCACGGCCAACACCATCTCGGGCGAAGTGCCCCAGCTGACTTGTGGCTTGATCTGGGTGGCATCGAGCTCGACGACGGTGTCGAACGTGGCGTCTTCATCAGTCACCAGGTCTTTCCACGCTTCGACGGCCAAGTCCCATTCCGCGCCTTTCGGAGCGAATGGACGGCCCTTCACGTAGGCGACGGTTTTTTCGTCAGCGGCGACCAGTCCTACGCGAGCCCCAGCCTCGATGGACATGTTGCAAATGGTCATGCGGCCTTCGACCGACAGATCACGAATCGCACTACCGGCGAACTCGATGGCATGGCCGTTACCGCCGGCAGTGCCGATCTTGCCAATGACCGCGAGAACGATGTCCTTGGCGGTCACGCCGAACGGCAATTTCCCTTCGACCGACACCCGCATATTCTTCATTTTCTTGGCGACCAGGCACTGGGTGGCGAGCACGTGCTCGACCTCGGACGTGCCGATACCGTGAGCCAACGCGCCAAACGCGCCGTGGGTCGAGGTGTGGGAGTCGCCGCAGACCACGGTCATGCCCGGCAAGGTTGCGCCCTGTTCCGGGCCGATGACGTGGACGATGCCTTGGCGCACGTCGTTCATCTTGAACTCGACGATGCCGTATTCGTCACAGTTGTCATCGAGGGTCTGGACCTGCAAACGCGAGACCTGGTCGGCAATGGCTTCGATGCCGCCCTTGCGTTCCGGGGTGGTCGGTACGTTGTGGTCCGGGGTCGCGATGTTGGCATCGATGCGCCAAGGCTTGCGCCCGGCCAGACGCAGGCCTTCAAAGGCTTGCGGCGAGGTCACTTCGTGAATGATGTGACGATCGATGTAGATCAAGGCAGAGCCATCGTCGCGCTGCTTGACCAAATGCGAATCCCAGAGCTTGTCGTAGAGCGTTTTGCCGGCCATCAGACGGTTTCCTCATCAGCTTGTTTCTATGCCCCGGGCCGTTTGTATAACCCTTTGGCTTGTGAGGTCGATCCTAGGGGGTTACATTAAATAACTCAAATTCATATTTTTCATGCTTTGGATAACCAACTGGAATACCGAAATGGACCTGGCCAATCTCAATGCTTTCATCGCCATTGCCGAGACCGGAAGCTTCTCCGGCGCGGGAGAACGGCTGCACCTGACGCAACCGGCGATCAGCAAGCGCATCGCCGGGCTGGAGCAGCAATTGAAGGTGCGGCTTTTCGATCGACTGGGTCGTGAAGTCGGCCTGACCGAGGCCGGTCGCGCCCTGTTGCCGCGGGCCTACCAGATTCTCAATGTGCTGGACGACACCCGCCGCGCCCTGACCAACCTGACCGGCGAAGTGACCGGGCGCCTGACACTGGCCACCAGTCACCACATTGGCTTGCACCGCTTACCGCCCTTATTAAGGGAGTTCACCCGACGCTACCCACAAGTGGCGCTGGATATTCAGTTTCTCGATTCGGAAGTGGCCTACGAGGAAATCCTCCATGGCCGCGCGGAACTGGCGGTGATCACCCTCGCCCCGGAACCTCATACCTTGGTCAAAGCCACGCCGGTGTGGGACGACCCCCTGGATTTCGTGGTCGCCCCGGAGCATTCGCTGATCAGCAACGGCCCAGTCAGCCTGGCGGACATTGCCCTGCATCCGGCGGTGTTTCCCGGCGGCAACACGTTCACTCATCACATTGTCCAGCGCCTGTTCGAGGCTCAGGGACTGACGCCAAACATCGCCATGAGCACCAATTATCTGGAAACCATCAAGATGATGGTCTCGATCGGCCTGGCCTGGAGCGTTTTGCCGCGAACGATGCTCGACGATCAAGTTGCGCGAATACCTTTGCCGGGCATACAACTGACTCGCCAGCTAGGCTATATCCTGCACACCGAACGGACGCTGTCGAATGCGGCACGGGCCTTCATGGCCTTGCTGGATGCACAAATCGATCTGCCAGGGATTCAAGGCTAACGTGTGCTACTGCCATAGAGCCGCGAACCCCTGCGCCTAACGCCCAATTCAGCCCAAGGCCTGCCAATGCCGAAATCTGTTGACCGTATTCCGCCGATGCCACGTATACAGGCGCTTGACCCGAAACGGTCCGAGCAGAGCTGGGAAAGCGCACCACAGTTGTTGGCCGCCCTCAACGGCGCGCGCCTGGGCGCCTGGTATTGGGACATCGAGCGCGGACAGATCAGTTGGTCGCGGGGCACCCAGGCGTTGTTCGGCTTCGATCCCCGACAGCCGTTGCCGACCGATCTGGAATACCTCGACTTGCTGCCTCCGGAGGATCGGGCAAAAACCATTCGCGCCTTTCATGCCGTGATCGCCGGCGCCCCGCTGGAGCAGGCGATGCACCACCGCATCCGCTGGCCCGACGGCAGCCTGCACTGGCTGGAGATCAACGGCAGCTTGCTGCCGGACAAAGACGGTCGGCCACGGATGATTGGGGTCATTCGCGAAATCACCCATCAGCGCCAGCGCGAACAGGCCCTGAGCAGCTCGGAAAAACGCTTTGCCACGCTGTTTCACCTGTGCCCGAACATGGTGCTGCTGACCCGCCAGGAAGATGGCCTGATTACCGAAGCCAATCAGTATTTCGAAAGCCTCTTCGGCTGGCCGGTGCAGGACGCCATTGGCCGAACCACCGTCGAACTGGGCCTCTGGGTGCACCCGGAACAACGGGACGTGCTGGTCAAGGCGACCAAGGCCAAGGGCGAACTGACCAGCATGGAGGTGCAGTTTCGCGCCAGCAATGGCCAGATCCACGACGGCATCCTCAGCGCACAGAAAGTCGAACTCGAAGGCCAGCCCTACCTGCTGAGCACTTTCCTCGATACCACGGAACGCAAGGCCGCCGAACTCGCGCTGAAAGACAGCCAGGAACGCCTCGACCTGGCCCTGGATTCGGCGCAACTCGGCACCTGGGACTGGCACATTCCCAGCGGCATGCTGTACGGCTCGGCGCGGGCCGCGCAGTTGCACGGGCTGGAGGCCATACCCTTCCATGAGTCCTTCGACGCGTTTTTCGAAGGTGTGCCCGACGAAGAACGCGGCAGCATGCGCGACGCTTATCGCAGCCTGCGCGAAGGACCGGCCGGCAATTATCAGCTGACTTATCGCGTGCAGTTGCCGGACGGCAGTTCACGCTACCTGGAAAGTCGTGCCCGCCTCTACCGCGATGAAAACGGCGCACCGCTGCGCATGGCCGGCACCTTGCTGGACATCACCGATCAAGTGGAGCGCGAACAACGGCTGGTGGCCTCCGAAGAGAAATTCGCCACGCTGTTTCAAGTCAGCCCGGACCCGATCTGCGTCACGCGCCAGGACACCGGCCAGTTCATCGAGATCAACTCCAGCTTTACCCAGACCTTCGGCTGGAGCGCCGCCGAAGTGATTGACCGCAGGGCCGACGAAATCGGCCTGTGGGACGCGTCAGCGAAAAGCCTGCAACGAATTGAACAAGTCATCCGTGAACAGGGGCTGAACAATGTCGCGATCATCGCCCAACACAAAGACGGGCAAGCCCTGACCTGCGTGATTTCCAGCCGGCAGATCAGCGTGGGCGACCAGCCGTGCATCGTCACGACCCTGCGCGACATTACCCAGCAACAGCGTTCCGAAGCGGCACTCAAGGCCAGCGAAGAGAAGTTTGCCAAGGCGTTTCACTCAAGCCCGGACGCGATCACCATCACCGAACGCGATACCGGGCGCTACCTGGAGGTCAACGATGGTTTTTGTCGCCTGACCGGTTACCGCGCCGACGAAGTGGTCGGCCGCACGGTGTATCAAGTCGGCATCTGGGCAGAAGAGAAACAGCGCTCGGCGCTGCTGGCCGAGTTGCAGCTTAAGGGTCGTGTGCATCACCAGGAAATGCTGGGCCGCAACAAGCGCGGCGAACTGCTGACCGTCGAAGTCTCGGTGGAGCCAATCACCCTCAACGAAACCGCATGCCTGTTGCTGACTGGCCGAGACGTCAGCCTGTTGAAAAATGCCGAAGCGCAGATTCGCCATCTGGCCTACCACGACCCGCTGACCAACCTTCCGAACCGCGCCCTGTTGATGGATCGCCTGAGCCAGCAGATCGCCCTGCTCAAGCGCCACAACCTGCGCGGTGCGCTGCTGTTCCTGGACCTCGATCATTTCAAGCACATCAACGATTCCCTGGGTCACCCGGTGGGCGACACGGTGCTGAAAATCATCACGGCTCGGCTTGAAGCCAGCGTGCGCATGGAAGACACCGTGGCACGCCTGGGTGGCGATGAATTTGTGGTGCTGCTCAGCGGCCTTGAGGGCTCGCGCAATGAAGTCAGCGCCCAGGTTCGGGAGTTGGCGGACACGTTGCGTGAACTGTTGTCGGAGCCGATGTTCCTCGACGGCCAGCGCCTGCAAGTAACACCGAGCATCGGCATCGCGCTGATCCCCGACCACGGCTCGACCCCGACCGACCTGCTCAAACGTGCCGACATTGCGCTTTACCGCGCCAAGGACTCGGGCCGCAACATGGCGCAGATGTATCACAACACCATGCAGAAGGCTGCCAGTGAACGCCTGCGCATGGAAACCGACTTGCGCCTGGCCCTTTCCCGGGGCGAGTTTCATGTGCATTACCAACCCCAGGTCGACGCTCGGGGCAACCGTATTGTCGGCGCCGAAGCGCTGGTGCGCTGGGACCACCCGGAACTCGGCCCGCAATCGCCCACCGAATTCATCAAGGTGCTGGAGGACAGCGGGCTGATTCTGGAAGTGGGCACGTGGATCATCGACGAAGCCTGTGGGGCCTTCAAAAAGCTGGTTGCCAAAGGCCTGGTGAACCCGCTCAGCTTCAGCCTGTGCGTGAACATCAGCCCGAGGCAATTTCGTCAAAACGACTTCGTCGAACGCATCGAATACAGCCTCAGCAGCCACGGCCTGCCCTGCTCGTTGCTGAAACTGGAAATCACCGAAGGGATCGTCATCCAGAACCTGGAAGACACCATCAACAAAATGCGCCGCCTGAAAAAACTCGGCGTGAGCTTTGCAATGGACGACTTCGGCACTGGCTACTCCTCGCTGACCTACCTCAAGCGCCTGCCGGTCGACACGCTGAAAATCGATCAGTCGTTCATCCGCGATGCCACCACCGACCCCAACGACGCCGAAATCATCCGCGCCATCGTGGCCATGGCCCGCAGCCTGGAACTGAAAGTGATCGCCGAAGGGGTGGAAACGGCGGAGCAGCTGGAATTTTTGCAGGGGCTGGGGTGCCATTTTTATCAGGGGTATTTGCACAGTCGGCCGCTGCCGGTGGAGGAGTTCCAGAAACTCCTCAAATAACGGGTACAAAAAAGGGCGCCGAATGGCGCCCTTCTCATTGCTCTGACTCGTTACTGCAGAGCGGGTTTTTGCGTCCCGTTGATCGGGATGCGTTTGGCTTTTGCCTCTTCCGGTATCACCCGCAACAGGTCGATGCTCAACAAACCGTTGCTCAGGCCGGCAGCCTTGATTTCGATATGGTCCGCCAGACGGAAGGACAGTTTGAAGGCGCGCTGAGCGATGCCTTGGTACAGATAGGTGACGTCTTCATTCGCGTCACGCTTGCCACCACTGATGGTCAGCACCCCTTTTTCCACTTGCAGATCCAGGTCTTCTTCCTGGAACCCGGCGGCCGCCACGACGATGCGGTATTGGTCATCACCATGCTTTTCAACGTTGTAAGGTGGGTAGGTGCTGCCTGGCTCGTTGCGCAGGGCGGTTTCGAACAAGTCATTGAAGCGGTCGAAGCCCACCGAGGAACGGAACAGGGGCGCCATCGAAAATGCAGTACTCATGATTCAAATCTCCTGAAAACAGATCAGCAAGTTTTTTTGTCTCCGCGACCCGAATTCGGCATCGCGTAATCCCTAGATAGGGATCGCCGATTGCTTTTCAAGAGATTATTTTCAGATTTTTTTGCGTTTTTTTCAGGCCGCTTCCGACACCTGGAGCCCCAACAAACGCGAGACTTGATCCAGTTCGGTCTCTCGACGCAACACGGTAAACAGCTCCACCGCCTCAGGATAATTGCGGGTCAACATCGCCAGCCATTGCTTCAAACGACCCGGCGACTGGCGGGCAGTCATCTGCGCCTTGGCTTGCAGCCAGAAGTCCTGGATCAGTGGCAGCAACTCGGCCCACGTCATCTCGACCACTTCTTCACCGGCCCGCGCCGCCGCGATCTGCCGGGCCAGGTCCGGACGCGACACCAGGCCGCGACCGAGCATGATGTCTTCCACGCCGCTGATTTCGCGGCAACGGCGCCAATCTTCAACGCTCCAGATGTCGCCATTGGCGAACACTGGAACCTTGACCACGTCCTGCACGCGGGGGATCCATTCCCAATGCGCAGGCGGCTTGTAACCGTCGGTTTTGGTCCGCGCGTGCACCACGATGTGCGCCGCGCCGCCTTCGGCCAGCGCTGTTGCGCAGACCAGCGAACCGTCCGGGCTGTCGAAGCCCAGGCGCATTTTCGCGGTGACCGGAATGTGCGCCGGCACAGCGCGGCGGACGTGTTCAACGATTTGGTTGAGCAGTTCAGGTTCTTTCAGCAGGACGGCGCCGCCCCGGGACTTGTTGACGGTCTTGGCCGGGCAGCCGAAGTTCAGGTCGATCACCTCGGAACCCAGCTCGCAGGCCAGCGCGGCGTTTTCAGCCAGACACACCGGATCGGAACCGAGCAACTGCACCCGCAGCGGCACGCCGGACGCGGTGCGGGCGCCGGTCAATAATTCCGGGCCGAACTTGTGGTAATAGGCGGGCGTGAGCAGTTGATCGTTGATCCGAATAAACTCGGTCACGCACCAGTCGATACCGCCCACTCGGGTCAGCACGTCCCGCAGGATGTTGTCGACCAACCCCTCCATGGGCGCCAAAGCAATTTGCATGAAAAACACACTCAACGAAAAACGTGCGGCAGTTTACTGGATTCTCTGTCGAAAGACTTGCATCTGCCTCTGTGGCGAGGGAGCTTGCTCCCGTTAGAGTGCGTGGCACTCTCCATTGCAAGGGACCGCTTCGCGCTCCAGCGGGAGCAAGCTCCCTCGCCACAGGATCGCGTCAACCTGGAACTTGCAACGCCGGGCCGTAGCCTTCGATGAACTCGGCCGGCATGCGCTTGGGCTTGCCGGTGGACAGTTCGATGCAGACGAAAGTGGTTTGCGCGCGCAGCAACGTGGTGTTATCGCTGGGGCGCTTCAACTGGAAGTGGCGGGTCATTTTCAGGCGCTGATCCCAATCGACAATCCAGGTCGCCAATTGCAACTCATCGCCCTCATAGGCGGCGGCCAGGTAATCGATCTCGTGCCGCACCACCGCCATCGCCCGATCCAGCCGACGATACTCGACCAGGTCCAGCCCCAGCCGCTGCGAGTGACGCCAGGCGCAGCGTTCGAGCCAGGTCACGTACACCGCGTTGTTCGCGTGCCCCAGCCCGTCGATGTCCTCGGCGCCGACTTCCAGATCAATGATAAATGGCGTTGCCCGATCCCAGCCCATGCCCCACTCCCGGTCAGATGATGTCGACCGGGGCAGTGTAACGGATGCTCAGGCCGATTGGCGCGATTGCAGGCTGCGGCCAGCCAGCAGTGATAACACGCCATCAATCACCCGAGGATCGGCCAGCACGCGTTGATGCCCGCCCTCCTCCAGGCGTAACAGCCGGCTGTCGAACCACGCCTCATTGATCAACTGGGACTCCTTGACCGGAACAAAACAATCATCTTCGGCGTGGACGATCAGCCCCGGCATGTCGAGCTGATAGTGCGCAACATCCAGCGTTGCAGCGCGCATGCCGACGTCTTTCTCGACCTGGCGAATAAACGCCGAACGCGCTTTGGGCGGCAGCCGCACGTAACGGGCAAAACCGCGCAACACCCCGAGAATCCGCGCCGGTGCGGCGATGGTGACCAGGGTTTCGGTGCGCAAACCCAACTGCACGGCGAGCATCGCACTGGCGCCGCCCATGGAGTGGCCAATGACGGCTCGCAGCGGCGGCAACTCGGCGGCCGCTTCGAGCATGGCCCGGGCAAACAGCACCACGTTGGCTTCACTGCCCGGTGAGCGACCATGAGCAGGACCGTCGAGCGCTACGACGGTGTAGCCAGCATCGACCAGCGCCGTGATGAGACTCGCAAATTGTGTCGGCCGCCCTTCCCAACCGTGCATCAGCAACACGGCCGGACCTTGCCCCCAGCGCAGCGCCGAGAGACCGAAACGCAAGGTGATCCGTTCGGATTTCGCCAGCAGCGGCAATTCCCAGTCACGCGGCGGAAGCTCTCGCGGCGTCATGAACGCCAGTCGCATTTTGCTCGCGACCAGTTTCGGTGCAAACCAGCCCAAGGTGCCATTAACGCCACGAACCCACTTCAACGTGCTCATCGCTCTCACTCCTCAGGCCAATGCCTTCAGGTCATAGCACCGCCGACTTGGCGGCGCGCAGCAATCGATCGGACAACTCTCCTGGCCCCAGCGCCCTAGCCAGAGCCAGACCCCCGACCATCAAGGCCATGTCGGCCAGGGCTTTGTCGGTGTCTTCCGGGCTGGCCGCCAACTGCGCGACCATCATTTCCACATGCTCATTCAGCGCCACGCGAAACGCGTCCGGCAGGCGACCCAACTCACCGACAGACGCCGGGATCGGGCACGCGGAATCCGAGGAATCACGGTGTTTGCGCGACAGGTAAAACGCAGCCACCAACGCGCGACGCTCTTCGCCGGTCAATTCGGCGTCCATGTCAGCGATCAAGCCACGGCGGTGACCGAGCAGTTGCTTGAATGCTTCCAGCATCATGGCGTCCTTGCTTTCGAAGTGCGCATAGAAGCCGCCAACCGTCAGGCCGGCTGCGCCCATCACTTCGCCCACGCTCGGTTCGGCCGGGCCGCGCTGAATCAGCGCTGCGCTGGCGGCCTTGAGAATGCGTTCGCGGGTTTGAGCTTTTTTATCGTTCATCGTTGCCTCCGAATATTACGACTAGAATATTATTCTCATAATAATTTTCCGCAAGTCGTGGATGTGACCGCTGGTCTGAAGAACAGTTTGAAAGAAATGGGGGATTTGGCCAAACGCCAGACAAACAAAAGGGCCATTCAATAATTGAATGACCCTTATAAAATCCCGCAGAGCGGGTAATCGTGGCGTCCCCTAGGGGACTCGAACCCCTGTTACCGCCGTGAAAGGGCGGTGTCCTAGGCCACTAGACGAAGGGGACGCAAAACCTTCTATACAACTGATCAGTGCTGAGAGCTGATCGATTCAAGGCCGGTGTGGCCAGACCTTGAACTGTAAAATTGGTGGAGCTAAGCGGGATCGAACCGCTGACCTCCTGCATGCCATGCAGGCGCTCTCCCAGCTGAGCTATAGCCCCGGATTTTTCGCCTCGCGGCGGAGCGACATCTTGCAACATCGCTTCTGTAAAACTGGCGTCCCCTAGGGGACTCGAACCCCTGTTACCGCCGTGAAAGGGCGGTGTCCTAGGCCACTAGACGAAGGGGACGCAAACCCTTCTATACAACAGATCAACGCTGAGTGTTGATCGCTTCAAGGCCGGTGTGGCCAGACCTTGAAGTGTAAATTGGTGGAGCTAGACGGGATCGAACCGTCGACCTCTTGCATGCCATGCAAGCGCTCTCCCAGCTGAGCTATAGCCCCTCATCGCTGAGGACGGGGCGAATCTTAATGGCGCTTCGGAAAGCTGTCAAACTTATTTTTAACAATTTTCAAAATTTTTTGTCGCCATAACAATCACTTACCGCCCTCCCCCCGGAAAAACGGGGGCGGCGCCGAAGATCACGATCAAATGATCGCCACCTCCGGCAGCCCCTACGAGGTCAAACGTCCTCAGGCGATGTTGCCCAGGAGTTTTTCCCACTCCTTGTTTTCCTTCTTCGACACGCCGCCCAGCAGGTCGATGGCCTGGCGCAGACGGAAACGGGTCAGGTCCGGGCCAAGGATTTCCATCGCATCAAGCACCGACACCGAACTGGCCTGGCCAGTGATCGCGGCGAACATCAGCGGCATGGCGTCACGCAGCTTCAGCTCCAGGGATTCGACCACCGCCTGAATCGTCGCGGTGATGCTGTCCTTCTCCCACTGACGCAGGCTTTCCAGCTTCCACAGAATCAGCTGCATCAACTGACGAACCTGGTCGCCCGAGAGCTTCTTCGATTCGAACAGCTTGGCATCCGGGTTCACACCACCGGCGAAGAAGAAACCGGCCAGCGGTGCAACCTGACTGAAGGTCTCGACGCGCCCCTGCACGTGCGGCGCGATCTTCATCATGTATTCCGGGTTCAGCGCCCAGGTTTGCAGGCGCGAAGCGAACTCTTCCACCGGCAAGTCACGCAGCCATTGGCCGTTGAGCCACGACAGCTTCTCGATGTCGAAAATCGGTCCGCCGAGGGATACGCGGCTCAGGTCGAAATTGTCGACCATTTCCTGCAGCGAGAATTTTTCGCGCTCGTCCGGCATCGACCAGCCCATGCGGCCGAGGTAGTTGAGCATCGCTTCCGGCATGAAGCCCATGCGCTCGTAGAACGTCACCGAGGTCGGGTTCTTGCGCTTGGACAGCTTGCTCTTGTCCGGGTTACGCAACAGCGGCATGTAGCACAGCTCCGGTTGTTCCCAGCCGAAGTATTCATAAAGCAGGATCAGCTTCGGCGCCGATGGCAGCCACTCTTCACCGCGCAGAACGTGGGTAATGCCCATCAAGTGGTCGTCGACCACGTTGGCCAGGAAGTACGTCGGCAGGCCGTCAGTCTTCATCAACACTTGCATGTCCATGCGATCCCACGGGATCTCGACGTCGCCACGCAGCATGTCCGGTACCACGCAAACGCCTTCGCTCGGCACTTTCATGCGGATCACATGAGGCTCGCCAGCGGCCAGGCGCCGGGCGACTTCTTCTTTCGAGAGCAACAGCGCACGGCCGTCGTAACGCGGGGTTTCGCCACGGGCCATTTGTTCGGCGCGCATCTGGTCCAGCTCTTCGGCGGTGCAGAAGCACGGGAAGGCATGGCCCATCTCGACCAACTGCTGGCAGTACTTCTGATAGATGTCGCCGCGTTCGCTTTGACGATACGGACCGTGCGGGCCGCCAACGTCCGGACCTTCGCTCCAGTCGATGCCCAACCAGCGCAAGGCGTCGAAAATCTGCTGTTCGGACTCCCGGGTCGAGCGCAACTGGTCGGTGTCTTCGATCCGCAGGATGAACTCACCGCCATGCTGCTTGGCAAAGCAGTAGTTGAACAAAGCGATGTAAGCGGTACCTACGTGGGGGTCCCCGGTAGGCGATGGCGCGATGCGCGTGCGGACGGTGGTCATGGCAAGTCTCGAAATGAAGATAAAACAAAGGGCGAATGGTAACAGGCGATACCCGCCCGGCTCCAGTCAGCAGGGCATTTAAGCCAAGGTTGCGTCTACAACGGGCCTGAGCCGCGATGAATGACGGATTATCAGCCGATGGCATTTACCCACTATCGACTGTATGCAAGATTCACCTGCTGATAACTTTCCTTACAATTTCTCGACTACAGTCTGCCCCATGCCTGCCCAACTCAAGCGACGCCTGTTTATTTTCCTGCTGATCGTCCTGCTGATTGCCGGGGCTTCTTCGCCCAATGGTTCTTCAAGGGGCGGTTTTATGAAAGCACCGACAACGCCTATGTCCAGGGCGAGATCACCCGTGTCTCAAGCCAATTGGGCGCGCGCATCGATCAGGTGCTGGTGCAGGACAATCAGCACGTTGAGAAAGGCCAGTTGCTGATCAAGCTCGAAGGCGATGACTTCCACCTCGCCGTCGACCGCGCCAATGCCACCCTCGCTACCCGACAAGCCGAACGTTTGCAGGCGCAAAGCAAACTGACCCAGCAAGCCAGCCTGATCGCCGCCAGCGAGGCGCAAGTCGCCTCCAGCCAGGCCAGCCTTGGGCGTTCGCAGATCGACTTGTCCCGCGCGCAAACCCTGCGCAAACCCGGTTATGTGTCGGAAGAACGAGTGACCACCCTCTCCGCCGACAACCACATCGCCCGTTCGCAAGTGACCAAGGCCCAGGCCGACGCACAAAGCCAACGCCAGCAAGTCAATTCTCTGAGCGCCGAGATCAAGCGCCTCGACGCGATGATCGCCAACGCCAAAACCGACCTCGCCCAGGCCGAACTGAACCTGACCCGCAGCGAAATCCACGCGCCGATCAGCGGCCTGATCGGCCAACGCGCGGCTCGACAAGGCCAATACGTGCAAGCCGGCGCCTATCTTTTGTCGATCGTCCCGGACCAGGACATCTGGATTCAGGCCAACTTCAAGGAAACCCAGATCGGCCACATGCAGCCCGGCCAGAAAGCCACGCTGACCTTCGACGCCTACAGCGACACACCGATAGACGCACGGGTCGACAGCCTGTTCGCCGCCTCGGGCGCACAGTTCAGCCTGTTGCCGCCGGACAATGCCACGGGCAATTTCACCAAAGTCGTACAACGGATCCCGGTAAAACTGACGTTCGCTTCGGACAATCCGCTGCACGGCAAGATTCGCCCGGGGATGTCGGTCACCGCCAAAGTGAACATCAAAGACGCCCCTGACGATGGCCGGTGATCAACTGATCCGCCCGGCCGGCGAACCGACCCGGCGGGACTGGATTGCGGTGATGAGCGTGATGCTCGGCGCCTTCATGGCCGTGCTGGATATCCAGATCACCAACTCGTCGCTCAAGGACATTCAGGGCGCGCTGTCGGCCACCCTGGAAGAAGGCTCGTGGATTTCCACGTCCTATCTGGTGGCGGAAATCATCATGATCCCGCTGACCGCGTGGCTGGTGCAGCTGCTGTCGGCGCGACGCCTGGCAGTCTGGGTGTCATTGGGATTTCTCGCCGCCTCGCTGCTTTGCTCCATGGCCTGGAGCCTGGAGAGCATGATCATCTTTCGGGCGTTACAGGGCTTCACCGGCGGCGCCCTGATTCCGCTGGCATTCACCCTCACGCTGATCAAACTCCCGGAACACCACCGCGCCAAAGGCATGGCCATGTTCGCCATGACCGCGACGTTCGCGCCCTCCATTGGCCCAACCCTTGGCGGCTGGCTGACCGAAAACTGGGGCTGGGAGTACATTTTCTACATCAACATACCGCCCGGCCTGATCATGATCGCCGGTCTGATGTACGGCCTTGAGAAGAAAGAGGCGCACTGGGAACTGCTCAAAAGCACCGACTACATGGGCATCCTCACGCTTGGCGTCGGCCTCGGCTGTTTGCAGGTGTTTCTGGAAGAAGGCCATCGCAAGGACTGGCTCGAGTCGAACCTGATCGTGACCCTGGGCAGCATCGCGCTGGTGAGCCTGATCACTTTTGTAATCGTGCAGTTTTCCAAGCCCAATCCGCTGATCAACCTCGGCATTCTGGGTAATCGAAACTTCGGTTTGTCGAGTATTTCCAGCCTAGGAATGGGCGTCGGCTTGTACGGCTCGATTTTCCTGTTACCGCTGTACCTGGCGCAGATCCAGAACTACAACGCCCTGCAGATCGGCGAAGTGATCATGTGGATGGGCGTGCCGCAGCTGTTTCTGATTCCACTGGTGCCCAAGCTGATGAAATACGTGTCGCCCAAATGGCTGTGCGCAATAGGCTTCGGGCTGTTCGGGTTGGCGAGCTTTTCGTCGGGGGTGCTGAACCCGGACTTTGCCGGGCCGCAGTTCAATCAGATCCAGATCATCCGGGCGCTGGGCCAGCCGCTGATCATGGTGACCATCTCGCTGATCGCCACCGCTTACATCCTGCCGCAGGACGCGGGGTCGGCGTCGAGCCTGTTCAATATCCTGCGCAACCTCGGCGGCGCGATTGGCATCGCCCTCCTCGCGACCTTGCTGGACGCGCGAACCAAGACCTACTTTGATTACTTGCGTGAATCCATCGTGCCGAGCAATCCGCAAGTGGCGGAGCGAATGGCGTCGATGACGAACCGGTTTGGCAGTGAGACGGCAGCGCTGGGCAAGCTGAGCGAGATTGCGCATCAGCAGGCGTCGATCATGGCGTACAACGATGCGTTTCACTTTGTCGGGATTGCGCTGGGGATCAGCATGATTGCGGTGTTGTTGACCAAAGCGTTGCCGGTGGGGCTCAAGGCTGGCGAGGCGCACTAACCCCGATTGCGGTGGTGACCTTTCGGACGCCTTCGCGGGCGAGCCTCGCTCCTACAAGGTTTGTGGCGCGCCAGCGAGATGTGAACGGCACAAAATCAGAAGGCGCGAGGCTCGTCCGCGAAGGCGCATGCACATTCACCGCAAATCTCAGACAGTAATCAATCGATCCCGCAGCTTGCCAATCTCATCGCGCATCTGCGCCGCCGCTTCAAACTCCAGATCCCGCGCCAACGCGTACATCTTCTCTTCCAAGGCTTTGATGCGCTTGGCGATCTCGCCCGGCGAGCGCAATTCGGCTTCGTACTTGGCGCTTTCCTCGGCGGCCTTGGCCATGCCTTTGCGCTTCTTGCTGCGCGACCCCGGCACGGTGGCGCCTTCCATGATGTCGGCCACGTCCTTGAACACACCCTTCGGCGTGATGCCATTGGCGAGGTTGAAGGCGATCTGCTTGTCGCGACGCCGTTCGGTCTCGCCGATCGCCCGCTCCATGGAACCGGTGATGCGATCCGCATACAGAATCGCCCGGCCATTGAGGTTACGCGCGGCCCGGCCGATGGTCTGGATCAACGAACGCTCGGAACGCAGGAAACCCTCCTTGTCTGCATCGAGAATCGCCACCAGCGACACTTCCGGCATGTCCAGGCCTTCACGCAGCAGGTTGATCCCCACCAGCACATCGAACGTGCCCAGACGCAGATCGCGGATGATTTCGACCCGCTCCACGGTGTCGATGTCCGAGTGCAGGTAACGCACCCGCACGCCATGGTCGGCCAGGTAATCGGTCAAGTCTTCAGACATGCGCTTGGTCAGCGTAGTCACCAGCACCCGCTCTTCCAGCGCCACACGTTTACCGATTTCCGAGAGCAAGTCGTCAACCTGGGTCAACGCCGGGCGGATTTCGATCTGCGGGTCCACCAGGCCAGTTGGGCGAACCAGTTGCTCGACCACGCGACCGGCGTGTTCCGCTTCGTAATTGCCCGGCGTGGCCGAGACGAAAATCGTCTGCGGGCTGATGCTTTCAAATTCGTCGAAACGCATCGGCCGGTTATCCAGCGCTGACGGCAAGCGGAAGCCGTATTCCACCAGCGTCTCTTTACGGGAACGGTCGCCCTTATACATGGCGCCGACCTGCGGCACGCTGACGTGGGATTCGTCGATCACCAGCAAGGCGTCGGCCGGCAGGTAGTCGAAGAGAGTCGGTGGCGCCTGGCCGGATTCACGGCCCGACAGGTAGCGCGAGTAGTTTTCGATACCGTTGCAGTAACCCAGTTCGAGGATCATCTCCAGGTCGAAACGGGTGCGCTGCTCCAGGCGCTGGGCTTCCACCAGTTTGTTGTTGGTTCGCAGGTAATCCAGGCGCTCCTGCAATTCGACCTTGATCCCTTCGACGGCACCCAGCAGGGTTTCCCGTGGCGTCACGTAGTGGCTTTTCGGGTAGAAAGTGAATCGCGGCAACTTGCGGATTACTTCGCCGGTCAGCGGATCGAAAGCCGACAGGCTCTCGACTTCGTCATCGAACAGCTCGATGCGGATCGCTTCGAAGTCGGATTCCGCCGGGTGGATATCGATCACATCGCCGCGCACCCGGAAGGTCGCCCGGGCGAACTCCATGTCATTGCGGGTGTATTGCAAGTCTGCCAGGCGACGCAGCAACGCACGTTGATCGAGCTTGTCGCCGCGATCCACGTGCAGCACCATTTTCAAATAGGTTTCCGGACTGCCCAAACCATAGATGCACGACACCGTGGTGACGATGATCGCGTCCTTGCGTTCCAGCAGCGCCTTGGTCGCGGACAGCCGCATCTGCTCGATGTGGTCGTTGATCGAGGCGTCTTTCTCGATGAAGGTGTCCGATGACGGCACATAGGCTTCTGGCTGGTAGTAGTCGTAGTAGGAAACGAAGTACTCGACGGCATTGTTCGGGAAGAACGCCTTGAACTCACCATACAACTGCGCGGCCAGGGTCTTGTTCGGCGCCAGCACCAAGGTCGGACGCTGTACCTGGGCGATCACGTTGGCGATGCTGAAGGTCTTGCCCGAGCCGGTCACACCAAGCAACGTCTGGTGCGCCAGCCCGGCTTCGATGCCCTCGACCATCAGGCGGATGGCTTCCGGCTGATCGCCGGCGGGCTCGAAGCGGGTGACTAGCTGGAATTCAGACATGTATACCTCTGATATCGCGCCAGCGCGGTCAAACCGGCAGCAACGAGAAAGACCGCAAACGACTCACGCCGCCCGAGGAAAAAACAGGATTGTGCTCAATGTGGAGCCGATTGCCTGCGCTTTCAAGGCAAACGTCCTACATCCCTTGAAGTCTTTGATGCCGGCATTCGACTAACGGTCGAAAAATAATCGAAAAAACTTACCTGAAAAGCTGATTCGTCTGTCGCCATCAATCGCAGATGGCCTCTATACTAGCTCCCCGTTTGTGCACCGCTCTAGTGCATTCGGCTGGAGCGCGACACGTCCCTCCACACTCCATTCAGAGCCGCCGCAAAAATGAGCCTGTTCTCCGCTGTCGAAATGGCACCACGCGATCCAATCCTGGGCCTCAACGAAGCATTCAACGCCGATACCCGTACCAACAAGGTCAACCTGGGAGTCGGTGTTTACTGCAACGAGGAGGGGAAAATTCCACTCCTGCGCGCCGTTGTCGAAGCCGAGACGATTCGCGTCGCTCAACACGCTTCCCGTGGTTACTTACCAATCGACGGTATCGCCGCCTACGACCAGGCAGTGCAGAAACTGCTGTTCGGCAATGACTCGCCACTGATCGCCGCTGGCCGCGTCATCACCACCCAGGCCGTTGGCGGCACGGGCGCCCTGAAAATCGGCGCCGACTTCCTCAAGCAACTGCTGCCGAACGCCGTCGTGGCGATCAGCGACCCGAGCTGGGAAAACCACCGCGCCCTGTTCGAAACCGCCGGTTTCCCGGTGCAGAACTACCGCTACTACGACGCCGCGACCCATGACGTTAATCGTACCGGCCTGCTTGAAGACCTGAACGCCTTGCCTTCCGGCTCGATCGTTGTGCTGCACGCCTGCTGCCACAACCCGACCGGCGTGGACCTGAGCCCGGCGGACTGGAAAAACGTCCTGGACGTGGTGAAAGCCAAAGGTCACGTGCCGTTCCTCGACATGGCCTACCAGGGTTTTGGCGATGGCATCGACGAAGACGCCGCTGCCGTGCGCCTGTTTGCTGAATCGGGCCTGACCTTCTTCGTCTCCAGCTCGTTCTCCAAATCCTTCTCGCTGTACGGCGAGCGCGTTGGCGCCCTGTCGATCGTCAGCGAATCGAAAGAAGAAAGCGCGCGCGTGCTGTCGCAAGTCAAACGCGTGATCCGCACCAACTACTCCAACCCGCCGACCCACGGTGCCAGCATCGTCGCCGCGGTCCTGAACAGCCCGAAACTACGCGCCCAGTGGGAAGAAGAACTGGCCGAAATGCGCCTGCGGATTCGTGGCATGCGCACCCAGATGGTCGACCTGCTGGCGAAAAACGCGCCACAGCGTGATTTCAGCTTCGTCGGTCGTCAGCGCGGCATGTTCTCCTACTCCGGCCTGACGGTTGAGCAAGTCACCCGCCTGCGCAGCGAGTTCGGCATCTACGCCCTGGACACCGGCCGCATCTGTGTGGCGGCGTTGAATCAGAGCAACATTGATGCAGTGACCAAGGCCATCGTTGCGGTGATCTGAGTCTCGCGCAGTACGGAAAACGGGAAGCCTTGGGGCTTCCCGTTTTTTATTCGTCGCAGATAAGTGTCAAAGCGCTATCGGCGCCCTCTAAACTCCACACAACGATGCACCTGCAGGATCGCCGCACCGCTCGCTCCTACAGGTTTTGTGTACACCTGAGAATTCTTACGAGAACCCACATGAAAAACGATGACCTACGCGCCGACCGTGACGAACTGGACCATTTTGTCCCTCGCACACCGGCCAAACGCGGTAACAACCTGGTGCTGCAAGTGGCCGCTGGCGTATTTCTCGGCGGCCTGGCCTTGTGGCTGGTGCAACTGGCCGCCACGATGCTGTACGCCAAGCTGATGCTCGCCACGGTCACCTTCGGCGGTTAAGCCAGTTCGGTCGCACGCTGACTGGCGGCATCGTCATAGGCGACGTAGAGCGATTCGGCGACCTGACTCTTGATCGCTTTGGCGCTTTCCAAACCGAGGACAAAGCCCTCAGCCTTGCCGCCCGCGCGGTTCAGATCGTCAGCGGTGCTGGCCTGAGTGATCGCATCAAACAGCTTCTCTGCATGCGGGCCGACACCTTTGGGCAGGCTGATCTGAGCGATGCTCATGCGAACACCCCGTTGTCTTGAGGGGTGAGGATTGGGTGATTCATGGCACGTACCTTTTCGGCGAATGGCCGGCAGCGCGTGTAACCACTTCCGGGCGGCCATGGTAGACCTCTGAGGCGATTCTGGTAACCGCCCACTGCCGATAAACCACCGTCCGTCTCCATGAATCCATCAAGTTGCTAACAGATGCTTGACTTCTCTTTCTGAATCAGTAACATACGCGCCATTCCGCGATAGCTCAGTTGGTAGAGCAAGTGACTGTTAATCACTGGGTCCCTGGTTCGAGTCCAGGTCGTGGAGCCAGACAAGGTTCCAGAGAAGGCTTTCAAAATCTCTGCTCCCCCCGAAAAACCCGCCTTATGGCGGGTTTTTTCGTTCTGGCGTTCTGTTGGACTCCGGAGGGGTACCAGCCATTTTAAAGGTAGAGTTTGGGATAAAGGTCAGTTCGATAAAAGGGAGTTCCCTTATGTCGCGCACTACTGCCCCACTCTCCGACGCCGCTTGCCGTTCGGCCAAGCCCACAGACCGCGCCTATAAGCTTTTCGACGGCGACAGCCTTTACCTCTAGTCCAACCCAATGGCCGCAACGGCTGGCGTCTCAGATACGTCAAACCTGATGGCCGGGAAGGACTGACCTCATTCGGCAACTACCCCATCGTTGGCCTCGGCTGCGCGCCGCAAGCGCTTGGAGGCCAAGCGAATGCTGGCGGATGGCATTGACCCTATAGGAGCCAAGAACCAAGCCAAGACGAACGCTCTGGTCAAAGGCGCACCTTTGAAAGCGTTGCCCTCGGCTGGCACACGGAAATGTCAGCCAAGTAGGCACCGGACTATTCCAAGACAGTGATGAGTCGCCTCAAAACTCACCTCTTCCCGCTGATCGGCGCTCGCGCCATTGTCGACCTTGATACCCACGATCTTATGCAGCCCCTGGAAGCGATTAAGAAGCGCGGAACGGTGGACATTGCTTTAAGGGTACAAAACTACCTGCGGAGCATCATGCGCGAGGCAAAGCGCCTCCGGCTTATCACCGTAAACCCTGCTTACGATCTCGTAGGCTCGATCAAAGCCTCGCGGGTCGTCCACCGTCCCGCTTTATCCTTATCGCGCCTGCCTGAATTGCAGGAACGGATCGCCACCTATAAAGGCCGCGCACTTACCCGGCTAACGGTCTTGCTGTCGCTGCACGTGTTTGTACGCTCCAGCGAGCTGCGCTTCGCGCGCTGGAGCGAGTTCGACCTCAAGCGCGGCGCCTGGGAAAAACCCGACACGCGACCAGCGTTAGAAGGTGTACCCTTTTCCACAAGGGGTACGAAGATGGCAAGCGATACCAAATCTTGGAAACCAATGTCCGAAAACACGGTGAACAGCGCGCTTCGGAAGATGGGGTACGACACCAAATCCGAGATCTGTGGGCATGGGTTTCGTTCGATGGCCTGCAGCGCACCGATCGAGTCAGGTTTGTGGACGGACACAGCCATCGAGCGGCAGATGAGCCACAAGGAACGCGGTAATCTCTGAAGGTGGGACAGCAGAAACAACTATTGCGCTGAGTTCACTGCACGCCAGGTAAAAATCGCTACGGTCTGGCGAGCCCACAATCCGGCCATGCCTCAAACAACACCGCCTGCAATGACAGGCTCGAGATAGCCCGTCAAACACAGTTCTTCCCTGGAGCCAGTTGGCCGGAGCCACAAAGGGCGCAGCGGGATCAAACTGCTAAGTAATCTGGGCCAACGAGCTCATATCGATTTTCCTTTTTGAGACGATCCAGACACGCAGGTATCAAGCAACATGAGTGTTCGCTGCAAGCTCATGCGCGGGCTCAGGCTTGATCTTGAACCAGAGGGCGTACATCGCTGGCAGGAACACCAGGGTCAGCACGGTGCCAGCAAACGTACCGCCAATCAGGGTGTAGGCCAGCGTTCCCCAGAACACCGAATGGGTCAGCGGAATGAACGCCAGCATCGCCGCCAACGCCGTGAGAATCACTGGCCGTGCACGCTGCACAGTGGCTTCGACCACTGCGTCATAAGGCGACAGTCCGGCTTGCTTATTGGAGTGAATCTGGCCAATGAGGATCAGCGTGTTGCGCATCAGAATCCCTGACAAGGCAATCAATCCCACCAAGGCGTTGATCCCGAACGGCTGCTGGAACAGCAGCAGAATTGGCACCACACCAATCAGGCCCAAAGGGGCGGTGGCGAACACCATCATCATTGCCGACATTGAGCGCACCTGAATGATGATGGTCAGCAACATCAGCGCGATCATGATCGGGAACAACGGCAGCAATGCCTTGTTTGCTTTACCCGACTCCTCGATCGCGCCGGCAAACTCAATGCGGTAGCCCGCCGGCAGCTTTTCGATGATAGGTTCCAACTGCGTTATCAAGGCGTTGGAGACATCGGGAGGCTGAAGACCTTCAGCCACGTCACCGCGCACGGTTATTGTCGGCGTACGATCACGACGTCGCAGGATGGGCTCTTCCATGCGCACATCCACCGCCCCTACCTGGGACAGCGAAACGCGCTGGCCTTGGACGCCGTTCAGCGTGAAGGCGGCAATTTTCGATGGATCCAGACGCGTCTCACCAGCGGAGCGAGCGACCACCTGAACCGAACGAATGTCCTCACGCACCTCGGTGACAGGCACCCCCGTGAGCAGAAATTGCAGCTGTTGCGCGACATCGGTCGAGGTCAAGCCGAATGCTTGCAGGCGATCCTGATCCAGCGTGAGATGAAGTGCCGGCACGCGCTCGCCCAAGTCGGTGTTGACGGTTCTCATCATGGGGCTGGCGGTCATGACCTCACGCACCTGCGCGGCGATATCCCGCAACACTGCGGGGTCGGCGCCCATCACCCGAAAGGCCACCGGATACGGTGAGTAAGGACCAAATACCAACTGCGTCACCCGCACGCGGGCTTCAGGCGCCAAACCATCGGCCGTGGCTTGCCTGAGCCGAATCTTGAGCGCCTCACGCTCTTGCTGATTCGCCGTCAGGACGACGATTTTTGCGAAGGATGGATCGGGTAGCTCAGGGGCCATCGCCAAATAGAAGCGTGGCGCGCCCTGGCCAATGTAAGCGGTGACGATCTTGGCTTCCGGCTGCTGAGCCAACCACGCCTCGACCTTGGCCGCCGCGACATCAGTTTGTTCGATAGAGGTGCCGTAAGGCATCTGCACCTCAACCAGCACCTCAGGTCGGTCGGATGTTGGAAAGAACTGCTTCTTGACCACGCCCATGCCCAGAATCGCAACAACAAACAAGCCCACGACGGATGTCGCCACCAGGCCTTTGCGGCGGATCACACTGCCCAGAAGGCGCCTGAAACGCTGATAGTTCGGTGTACCGTAAATCGCCGTATGCCCGCCTTCAGGCACCTTGATCTGCGGCAGCAGTTTGACGCCCAGGTAAGGGGTAAACACCACGGCCACCACCCAGGAAGTGATCAGCGCAATGCCAACGATCCAGAACATGTTCGCGGTGTATTCACCAGCGGTCGACTTGGCAAAACCGTTGGGCATAAAGCCGATCGCCGTCACCAACGTCCCCGACAACATCGGCGCGGCCGTGTGGCTCCAGGCATAAGCGGAGGCCTTGATTCGGTCGTAGCCCTCTTCCATCTTCACCACCATCATTTCAATGGCAATGATTGCATCGTCCACCAGCAGCCCCAGCGCCAGAATCAACGAGCCCAGGGTAATTCGATCGAAGTCTTTGCCCGTGGCCGCCATGACAATGAACACGGCCGCCAGAGTCAGCGGCACCGCTGCGGCAACCACAACGCCGACACGCCAGCCCATGCTGAGAAAACACACCAGCAGCACCACGCCCAAGGCAGCAAAAAACTTCACCATGAACTCGTTGACGGATGCGCCAATATTCACCGCCTGATCCGTGACCTTGGTCAGGCTCATGCCCAAAGGCATCTGCTCATTGATCGCTGTTGCCTCAGCATCCAGCGACTTCCCCAAATCCAGGCCGTTCCAGCCATCGCGCATGACCACGCCGAGCAACAGTGCCGGCTCGCCGTTGTTGCGTACAAGGAATGTCGCGGGGTCCTCATAACCGCGCTTGACCTCAGCCACATCGGACAACTTGAGGGTTCTGCCCTGCACTGTCAGCGGGGTATCGCGAATCTTCTGCAGGTCATCAAACGCGCCATCCAGCCGGATGAAAATCTGGGGCCCCTTCGCTTCTACCGAACCGGCCGGCGTTATCATGTTTTGCGTATTCAGCGCACTGAAGATGTCTCGTGCAGAAATGCCCAGTGTCGCCAGACGCTCGTAGGACAGCTCGACAAAAACGCGCTCGGCCTGTTCACCGATGATGTTGACCTTCTTCACCCCCGCTACATGCAGCAAACGCTGGCGCAAGCTCTCGGCTTCGCGCACCAATAGACGTTGCGGCTCGCCCTTGGCCTTGAGCGCATAGAGCGCGAAGGTGACATCGGAATACTCATCGTTGACCATCGGGCCGATCACCCCAGACGGCAACCCCTTCTGCTCATCCAGAATTTTCTTGCGTGCCTGGTAAAACTCCTCCTGGACGGCTGAGGGCGGCGTGCTGTCGAGCAGGTACACCGTAGTGAATGCCAAACCGGGTCGGGTAAAGGTCTCGGTCCGATCGTACCAACGCAGCTCCTGCATGCGTTTTTCCAGCTTTTCTACCACCTGGTCTTGCATCTCCTGGGCCGTCGCCCCAGGCCAGGCAGTAACCACCGTCATTTGTTTAATGGTGAATGCGGGATCTTCCGCACGCCCCAGTTTGAAGAAGGCGTACAACCCACCCACAGAAATCAGCAGGATCAAAAACAGCGTGATTGAGCGCTCGCGTACGGCCAGCGCCGAAAGATTGAAGCCGCTCATCGACTTACCTCAACCACCGAATTTTGCGGAGCATCGGCGAGTTCAGTCCTGACCTTCTCTCCCTCGCTCAGCAAGTGAGCACCCAATGCGACAACACGATCACCCACCTGCAGATCACCCGTCACGCGCACGCTGGCCTCATTATTCAGGCCACGAACCTTGATCGGGCGCCATGCCACCTGCTCAGGTTCCCCGCCCACCACCCAGACCCCCGGGCCTTTACCGGCGTCGTAGAGGGCCCCCATGGGCACCTGTAATTCCTTGGCATCAGCAACATCCGTGTCAGCGATAACCACTGAGATCGTCGAACCCAGGGTGGCGTTGGAGAGCGCCCCCTCCAGCACATAACGCGCTTCAAACGTTCGGGTCTGTCGGTCGGCAGAGTCGGACAACTGGCGTAACCGCGCATTACCTGCAGTCTGGTGCTGGCCGTACAGCTCAACCCTCGCCGCCGAGCCCAGCGCAGGACGTAACGTCTCGGGCAACTGGATCACCGCCTCGCGCTGCCCTGAATGGGCAACGCGTACCACCACCTGCCCTGCGCCAACTACCTGCCCCGGCTCCGCCAAGGTATCCACTACCACCCCGTCAGCATCCGCCAGCAACGTCGAATAACCGGTCGCGTTTTTCGCCACATCAGCCTGGGCCTGGGCAGCGTTGAGTTGGGCTATCGCCGAGTCGGCAGCTGCTTTGAACCCTGCATAAGCTGAAGCAGATACCGCTCCGACGGACACCAGATCACGGTAGCGAAGCTCGTCATCGGAGGCCTGCCGAGCTCGGGCCATGGCGGCCAGTACCGCTTCCTTCTGTGCCCGCGCGGTCAGCGTCAGGTCGTTGGCATCGATTCGCATAAGGGGCTGCCCGCGCTTGACACTCTGTCCAGCATCCACCAAACGCTCCAAGACCTTCCCTGGCACCCGAAAACCGAGGTCGCTCTGAACTCGGGCCGCGACGATACCGGTGAATACCCGTGCCGCAGGCGCGGAGGGTTGAACCACGCCGATGCGCACCAAGGGCGTTTGAAGGCGAGGATCGGCAGGCGTGGCCTCGTTGCAGGCCGCTAGGGCAAACGGCAACAAGACAATGAAAATGGCTGACATGCGGTGGCGCTGGATCATAAAGACCTCTCGGTAGCGGATGCATCATGCTTATTCAAGTGACCATTTCTGTCAATAGTCACTACCGAGACGAATGAACATTCGCCCACTTGATCAGAGCAGAGCAAAGAGGCTCGATATCTAGTTTTTTCAGGCGCACACGCTGATACGGATGCGCAGCGCATCCGTCAGCAGAGGTTTAAGGCATCAGGCTGCGCAGAACAAGATTGGAGATGAGAGAAGGGGCTTCTTCAACAAAATCGAGGTTGTACTGCAATAGCAGAGGATTCATGAAAGGCCGCAGAGCGAGATGAATCGACTCTACCGTCTCGTCCAGCGGAGTCTTGCGTTCAAACTCGCCGAGCTCTCGCCCCTCACGCACGATTTGCAACACGAAGCTCTTAATCTGAGCGTCATAGACTTGTGAGCTGGGCCATCGCTCCGACGCGGAGAACGCTGCGATGTCGTAGAGTTTACGGTCGTTAAAGAACAGGCTCACACCTGTAGCGATTAAGGTTTTGACCAGGCGCCGAAAACGTTCAGTCGGGGAGATGCCGTCTACATTGATGGCTTGCTCCACTGCCGCAACGATTTCAGTCAGGCAATTTGTACAGATTGCTTCACCAATCGCCTGCTTGGATTCAAAGAATTTGTAGATGTAAGCCTTGGAAAAGCCGATGGCCTTGGCTAGGTCAGAAACCGTTGTTTTGCCATAACCGTATTGACTGAAATGTTCGTTGGCCGCCGCAACAATCTGGTCTCGAATGTCGTGATCGGCTGGGCCACGGGCGCTGGGCGAAGAAACTGATGGCTGATTCATGCGAGCAGCTTACTCATCCCAAAGGTGGTTGACAACTTGTGACCAAATTGTAATATCGTCACAAATCGACCCTTTCGCAGGCATCGCATGCACCCTCCTCCTCGTTTCGCCGTCTTACTGTGTTTGGGTATGGTTGCAGGTTGCTCAGTGGGCCCCGACTACTCAGAACCCCGCGTGGAATTGCCCGAGCATTTCTCGGCGCAAACGTCCAAGGCACGGCAAGTGGACGCTGCAAATGCCGATCTCGCCGCTTGGTGGAATGCATTTAATGACCCGATACTCAGTCAACTGATAAATCGAGCACTTGAACAGAACCTCGATTTAGCCCAGGCAAACGCAAGGATCGAGCAGGCTCGCGCCGGTTTGGGCGCAGCTAACGCGGCCCTCCTGCCGTCGGCTACCGTCAATGGTCAGGCGGCCCGAGCCCGTCAGTCTTTGGAGACGCCGTTGGGCCAAGTGCTGAATTCAGCCCCTTCCTATAATCGCTACGGCAGCGCCTATGAGGCGAACTTGAATGCCGGCTGGGAGCTGGATGTGTTTGGCGGGCTGCGCCGAGGTAAAGAAGCGGCTTTCGCCGATTATCAGGCCTCGCAAGCCGGAGCAATTGCCACACGCCTGGCAGTGGTCGCGCAAACAGCCGACCTTTACATCAGCATCCGTGGCCTGCAAGCACGTCTGGAAATTGCCCGGCAGCAAGTAGACACACGACAACAACTGCTCACCACCATCGAACATCTCTACGCAAAAGGCCTGGCGGCTGAACTGCAGTTGAACCAGACCCAGGGCGCGCTGAACCAAGCGCAGGCCACCGTGCCGGTACTGCAAGCAGGCATTGACACGGCAATGAATGCGCTGGATGTCATGTTGGGCAAGGCGCCCGGCACTTACAGTGCGCAGTTGACTAAGCTGGCGCCCATCCCTGAGGTGCCAAGCCTCTCGGACATGGGCGCTCCAGCCGACCTGCTGCGTCGGCGTCCAGACTTGATCGTCGCGGAGCGCCGTCTTGCGGCATCCAGCGCGCGCATCGGCGAAGCCATGTCCGAGTACTACCCCAAACTGTCTGTGGCTGCGCTGCTCGGCAGTGCTACATCGGTATCCAGCGCAAACCTGTTCAGCAACGGCGCCAGTCAGGCTTCGGCGGCACTGGGATTACGCTGGCGGCTGTTCGATTTTGGCCGCATCAACGCCCAGATTGATTTGGCAAAGGGCCAGGAAGCCGAAGCCTTGGCCGCTTACCGCCAGTCCGTTCTGCGGGCCTGCGAAGATGTGGAAAGCGCTGTTTCGGCACGGATCAAACGCGAGCAACAATCGACCCAGCTCGCCCAAGGCGAGTCGGCGTATGCGAAAGCCAGAGCGACATCGTTTGCCGCCTATGAAAAAGGCGTGGTCAGCTTGATCGAAGTGCTGGATGCCGATGAACATCTCCTAGCGGCATCTGATGGCAGAGCCCAGGCACAAACTGAATCGGCTCGCGCTGCAGTGGCCACGTTCAAAGCCTTGGGTGGCGGTTGGCAGCGAGATGATTCAGATGCTCGCGTTGTCTCAAAAAGAGCGGAAACTCGAATGTTTTTTCCTGATCCAGGGATATCGAAAGAACTCCAATAAAATACGGGCTGGATTAGGATAATCGTAGGGATATATCTACTAAAAAGCAGAATAATTTCATTGTAGAACAAATGCTTATTTTTCTGTTCGAGTCCAGGTCGTGAGCCAGACAGCAATATCGAAAAGCCCCTGAATCGAAAGGTTCAGGGGCTTTTTTGTGGCCGCTGGAAAAGCAAAAGGCCGATCTGTCTATTCAACAGATCGGCCTGGTTAGCAGGTGCCGCCGTCAGACATGCTCACTGCTTTTAGCATGAGCCGCTCGATGCTCGCTCGATTCATGGGCCGCTTCCACCACCGGAATCTCGTTCCCGTCGCAGTCACGCAGTTTACCTTCGCTGAAGTAATCCCCTTCACGCAACGCTGCCAGATCCTGATATCGAAGAACCCGCTCGGTACCGGCCGCGAACACCGATTGCTGATCCGAGTTACCGGCAGTGAGGTGGTTGAAGGCCAGGTTGAGCACGATGGCCATGATCGCCGAGGAGCTGATGCCCGAGTGGAAGATGGTCGCGAACCAACTTGGGAAGTGGTCGTAGAAATTCGGCGCGGCGATCGGGATCATGCCGAAGCCGATGGAGGTGGCGACGATAATCAGATTGACGTTGTTGCGGTAATCAACCTTGGACAGCGTGCGAATGCCACTGGCCGCCACGGTGCCGAACAGCACGATGCCAGCGCCACCCAGTACCGAGGTCGGTACTGCGGCGATGACCCGGCCCATGAACGGCAGCAGACCGAGTATCACCAGGAACAAGCCGCCGGTGGCGACCACGAAACGACTCTTGATGCCGGTCACGGCCACCAGCCCGACGTTCTGGGCGAAGGCGCTTTGGGTGAAGGAGCCGAAGATCGGCGCGATCATGCTCGACAGCATGTCGGCGCGCAGGCCGTTGCCCAGGCGTTTGGAGTCGACCTTGGTGTCGATGATTTCACCGACAGCAAGGATGTCCGCCGAGGTTTCCACCAGGGTCACCATGACCACGATGCACATCGACAGGATCGCGGCAAAATGGAAGGTTGGCATGCCGAAGTGGAACGGGGTCGGGAAGCCGAACATCGGGCCTTGCGTGACCGACGAGAAGTCCGCCATGCCAAGGAACACCGCGAGGATCGTGCCGATGACCATCGCCAGCAGGATCGACAAACGGGAGATGGTCGCGCTGCCAATCTTGCTCAGCAGCAGCACCAACACCAGCGTCACCGCCGCCAGACCGATGTTGGCCATGCTGCCGAAATCCGGGGCATGGCTATTGCCGCCCATGGCCCAGCGTGCAGCCACCGGCATGAGCGTCAAGCCGATGGTGGTGATCACGATGCCCGTCACCAGCGGCGGGAAGAACTTGGTGATTCGCGAGAACACCGGCGTGATCAGTAATCCGATCAACGAAGCGGCAATTACCGCCCCGAGAATTGACTGAAAGCCGCCCTCCCCGCCGCTGCTGACAATCGCCACCATCGTCGCGACACCGGAGAAGGACACGCCCTGTACCAGCGGCAACTGACACCCGAAAAACGGTAAACCGAGGGTCTGCAGCAATGTCGCCAAGCCCCCCGCAAACAATGAAGCAGCAATCAACAAACCGATGTCCGCCGGCGAAAGCCCGGCCGCCTGGCCGATGATCAAAGGCACCGCGACGATGCCGCCGTACATGGTCAGAACATGTTGCAGGCCGTAAGCCATATTCGCGCCGACCCCGAGGTTTTCGTCCTCAGGCCGTTGGTGTGAAACATGGGGCGTTTTCATGGTTGGGGGGTTCCCTGGTTTTTTGTTATGCGCACACTGTATGCAAGAGTCAGGACAAATGTCTATAGAGTTGTATACAACTCACCAGTCAGATAATGGACACATGTCCATGTCGCCCTTTAGCTGCGCGCCTTTCCCCTCCAAAAATCTTGAAATACATCCTTCATCTGCCTGCTCCCCTGCCCGCTAGTCTTTTGCATTCCAAGCGACCTCCGGCACGGACGCCCCCTCGCTTATACATATAAAGTATGCATAATAAAGTCATTCGAAATTCAGTATCACAAGGCAAAAAACGCAGCCAACAAATTAAAGCATCGCGGCATCAGCCTCGCCGAAACAGAACCGGTGTTTTACGACGAACGAGCACTGACGATTCGGGACAACCATCACGATGAACAACGGTGGATCGTCATGGGCATGGATGCCAAAGCTCGCTTGCTGGTCGTTGCGTACACCTATCGCGATCCGAATTTCGTACGAATCATTTCCGCGCGCCTCGCCAGCAAAAACGAGCGCCGTCGTTATTTGGAGAATTGAACGATGAAAGACGAATACGACTTCAGCAACGCCAAGCGTGGAGCAGTTGCCTCCAGCAAAGGCAAAACCCGAATTACCATCATGCTCGATGATGTCGTCATCGAAGCAGCACGCGCCATGGCGGAGAGCGAGGGGTATGGCTACCAAACAGTGATCAACAACACGCTGCGCCAGGCGCTGCTCAACACCAAGGAAAAAACCACCGCGCACGATCAGTACGCCACGGTGGCGAATGGCGGGCATTTCAGAGAAGGCGTTACTGCATCTGAACTGAAGAGCCTGGAGAAAAAACTCTCAGAGGTCTTGAGCGAGATCCATCGTGTGATTGAGCCTTGAGGGTGTGCCGTTTCAAGACCCAAGGGGGAACGGAGCCTGCCCCACGCAAAGAAAAAGGGCAGATGTTTTGAATCTGCCCTCTCGGGACGATGGCTATGTCACCTGAATCAACCGCCCAAGCACCTGCCGCAACCCCGCATGCTCCGGCACGCGAATCCCGAACTCCCCCTCCAGCAACCCGATCAACTCCTCCACATCTGCAACCTGCCGCCGTTCGCTCTCGGCGCCCACCCGATGAATCGCAAAACTGCCGTTGTTCAACGTGCGCCTCCAGCCATCCCCGGTGCGCGCGACCAACAGTTGCTTGGTAAACGACGATTCCGGATGGGTCGAGACGTACCAGTTACCGAGGACGTAGTCGATGTCTTCCTGGCGTTGCAGATCGAAAATGTACATCGGCCGCCACTCGCCGCCGACGTTGGCGCGCAGGGTGTAGCCGTCTGCATGGCGCTCGATGCGATACGGTTCGTGGGGCGTGAGTTGTGCCGCATCGTTGTCGAGCAGGAGCGGTGCGGTCGGCACCATGCCGCCGAAGCCGACGTCGGCGATGTAGCGCACGCCGTCCAGCGTGACCAGGCTCAAGCGGTGCGTGCGGGCAGTCCAGACACCTTCGGGCTGACCCATGACGACTCGGCCGGTAATGCCGCATGCGTCAAAACCCAACTCCTGAAGCAAGGCTAGAAACGCGTAGTTGAGCTCGTAGCAGTAACCGCCGCGCCCCTCATGCAGGATTTTCCGCTCGATGGATGGCAGGTCGATGCGTACCGGCTCGCCGGACAGCGTGGTGAGGTTTTCAAACGGGAAGGCCCCGGTGTGGCGCAACTGGAGTTGGCGCAAGGTGTCCAGGGTCGGCGCCGGGGGCGCGTCGAAACCCAGGCGCTGCAGGTATGCCGCACGGTTCGTCAGGCGTGGTTCGCTCATTGCTCGGTCCTTATGCAGGGGCCGCGGATCTCTCCGCCGATGGGCGCCATGTATAAGGGAAAAAGCAGTTCGACTGACAATTGATTTAGCCAATCGCCCACCCTCTGAACATCAACGCTGTTTGCGCGAACTCAAGCGAATCCACGTCGGCGCATGGTCGCTGGCGTGCGGTTCGTTGCGCACCCAGGCATCGACCCCGGCCTCGTGCAGATAGGGGCTCAGCGCCGGGTTAAGTAGCAAGTGATCGATGCGCAACCCCGAGTTCTTCTGCCAGTGCTGGCGGAAATAATCCCAGAAGGTGTAGAGCCGATCCTCCGGGTACAGATGACGCAGGGAATCGGTCCAGCCCTGATCCAGCAAACGCTGGTAACACTCGCGACTTTCCGGTTGCAGCAACGCGTCCTTGAGCCACGAGCGCGGGTTGTAGATGTCCAGGTCGGTGGGCACCACGTTGTAGTCGCCGGCCAGCACCACCGGATGCTCGCTGCTTTGCAGGTCCTTGGCATAGGCGATCAGCCGTTCGAACCACGCCAGTTTGTAGTCGAACTTCGGCCCGGGTTGCGGATTGCCGTTGGGCAAATACAGGCAGCCCACCAGAATCCCGTGCACCGCAGCTTCCAGGTAGCGACTGTGCGTGTCGGTGTCATCTCCCGGCAGACCGCGCCGACTCTCCAAAGGCTGCGCATCACGGGCCAGAATCGCCACCCCGTTCCACGACGACTGGCCTTGCCAGATAGCGCCGTAGCCAATGGCCTCAAGCTCGGCGGCCGGGAATGCGCTGTCGACCGACTTGAGCTCCTGCAAACAGGCAATGTCCGGTTTTTCTCGCTCAAGCCAGGCCAGCAAATTCGGCAGCCGGGCACGCATGCCGTTGACGTTGAAAGTGGCAATTTTCAGGTTTTTCATAGGCCGGGGCTCGCAACGGATGGACGATATCCAGTTGTGACCGGAGTGCGCCATGGCAGTTGCGACGACAACTGAAGCAGGCGACTAAAGGTCCCCCTCACAAAGGATGCTCGTCACGCGATGCCTTGAGCAATGGCAGCAGCGCCTGGTTTTCCATCGGCCGGCTGAGGTAGAAACCCTGCACCTCATGGCACTCGTCCGAGATAAGGAAGTCCAGTTGTTCCAGGGTCTCGACGCCCTCTGCGGTCACCGTCAGCCCCATGGCCTTGCCCAGGTTGATGATCGCCTGCACCACCGCACGGTCGTTACCGGTGCCGCTCATGGACGAGATGAAGCGCTTGTCGATCTTGATCCCGTCGAACGGATACGTGCGCAGATAACCCAGCGATGAATAACCAGTGCCGAAGTCGTCCATGTTCAGTCGCACACCCAGCTCCTTCAGCGAGTTCATGGTCGCGAGCGCGCCGTCGACATCGTTGAGCATCACATTTTCGGTGATCTCCAGCTCCAGTCGACTGGCCGGCAAACGACTCTGGATCAACGCCTCCCTGACATCCTCCACCACGTCACTGCGAACAAACTGCACGGGCGACAGGTTGACCGATACCATCAGCTCACCCGGCCAGGTCAGTGCCGTCTCGCACGCCTCACGTAAAACCCAGCGCCCCAAGGGCACGATCAGATCGGTCTGTTCGGCCAATGGAATAAACGAGTCGGGCCCCAGCAACCCCTGCACAGGATGCTGCCAGCGCAGCAACGCTTCGACCGAGACGATCTGCTTGCCATCGACGTGATAACGAGGCTGATAGTGCATCACGAACTCATTGTTCTTGATCGCCTGACGCAGGTCGTTTTCGAGTTTGCGGCGATGCTGGATCTGGTCATTCATGTGCGGCGCAAAGTAGCACCAGGTTTTCTTGCCGTCGGATTTGGCCTGATACAGCGCGATGTCGGCACATCGAATCAACTCCTCCGGCATGTGCCCCTGACGCCGGCTCAAGGCGATACCGATGCTCGCACCGATGTGCAGCGCGTGATGGTCATAGTGGATCGGCTGGTGCAGGCTCTGGAGGATACGTTCGCATATGCGGTCGATTTCCGTGTGGATGTCCATGCCATTGAGTACCAGCACAAACTCGTCGCCGCCCAGTCGGGCGACCAGGTCAATGTCCCGTGTGCACTCACGCAAACGGGTAGCCACCTCCAGCAACACCGCATCGCCGGCCGGGTGGCCGAGGGAATCATTGATCGGCTTGAAGTTGTCCAGGTCGATCATCAACAACGTCAGCGGCGCCGAATGCTCCTTCAGCACCAAAGCGTCTTCGAGGTAGCGCGCCAGCTTGTTGCGATTGGGCAGGCCAGTCAGCGCGTCGTGCAACGACAGATGCTGGATCTGCGCATGGGCGGCGACTTCATCGGTGATGTCACTGGCCGTGCCGCGGTAACCCACCACCGCGCCTTTGCTGAGGATCGGTCGCGCCGATACCCGACTGATCCGTTGCTGCCCCGACTGTTCGCGATAGGAGCAACGCAGGTGGCTGACGCTGTGCTCTTCGTCGAGCTTGTTCAGCCACAGCGACAAGGGCGTAGTGTCGCAATACAACAACTGCTCGATGCCCTGCCCCAGCCATTGCTGATCGGAAAACCCGGTGACGGCGCCAAAACGCCCCGACAGATACGTGATGCGATGCTGGTCATCGATTTCCCATATCCAGTCAGACGCGGCCTCGGCCACTGCACGAAAACGTTCTTCACTGGCCTCCAGCGCCTGGTTCGACAAATCGAGTTTGATGTAACTGGCATCCACGTGCCCGGACGTGCGCAACACATAACGAAAGAAGTAAGCCGTCAACAACGCGAGAATCAACAGCGCGCCGCCCAGTGGCGGCAGCAGTGACCAAAGCAGCTGATGGCCTGGCTGCTCGAGCTGCGAGACCAAACTATAATCGGTGCCCGTGAGTCCGACCGCAGGCTGACCGGGAGCGAGGGTGTTGTCAGGTGCGAGGCTCAAGTCATGCAAACCATAGTCGGCACTCAAGGCGCTGAGCTTCTCCGAACTCAATTGATCGACGAACACCAGCACCGACGTGCTTTGGGGATCGACCGCCGGCCTTTCGTCATTGGGCACGATCGCCGCCGCCGTCAATAGCGCGGGCTGCCCCTCGAAGAGCGTGAACCGGCTGATGGGGGCAAGCAGGCTTTCCTGGCCCTGCACCTCCTCGATCAGTGCTGCCATCGCTATCGACAGCCAGGCCGCCGCGTCGCCCTGGACCTGAAGGCCGCGCACCACGGCGTATTTGGTTCGCTGAGGGTCGACCACAAAAACGCCGTCGTAATGATCCAGGGTGAACAGGGTTTTGCCCATGTTCTGCTCAACGTAAGCCCACTGCGCGTCAACTTCGCCATTCAAATGATCGTAGGCCGTGGTCCAGTTTGCATAACTGGCAACGTAGTTTTTCGAGGCTGAGATGCGGTTTTCCAGCGCGCGCTGGGTGTAGAACGTGGTCTTGGCCAAGTCCTGGGCATCGAGCCGGCCGGCAATGTTGAACAACGCAACCAGAGCAATCAGCACCCCCAATACAAATACCAGCCCGACAGACCAGACCAGGTTCCGTGTGATCGGTGTATGGCGCGCTGGTGCGGCGGCGGTCGTGGCGGTCAATTCCATGCATGGGATCCTGTCAATCGATTGCCTGCGTCCATTGACCATAGCAGCCAGGATCCAACATCGCGCCACGACTATTGCCAATCGGCAGCCGCTACCTTGGGAGGGCGCGCGTCACCCTCCCCGCCCACCCCTTCAAGTCTAAACAGACAAGTGAGCCTGCTCCGAACCCGAGAGGCAACGCACCATCGACCATTCGTCATCCCGCCAACACCCATCGCCCGGGCAGTCACACCATCAGAGGTAACAACTCATCTTGGGAGACGTGCACTGATGAACATCAACATCACCACCCTGTTGTTGACCAGTTTGCTGGCAGCAACAGGCACCACTTACGCAGCCTCCGGCGATCACACCGACGCGACCGAGACCGGTTCCTGGTATCGCGGCGGCTCAATCATGACCCCCAACAACTATCCAGACCAACCCTCTGGGCGATATACCCCTGAGCGGGGCACAGGCGGAAACGGATCGTCCAGAGAGGGCAATGGTGGAAATGCCGGTGCCAGCGGCTCGGGTGCAGGCGGCGGCACGGGAGCTGCTGGTGGGGGAACCGGCGGTGCGGGAGGCGGGACTGGCAGCTGGACACGTAGAAGCAGCCAATGAGGTGAAATCGTCGGCAGCTTTCTATTGAGTGCACTTAACGTAACAGCCCTGAACGCCGAGGGTATCGGCGCTCATCGACCCGCCGTGACCACTGGAGCATGGATAGCGACCGGCTCGGCTTTTTTACCAATCTGCGACAACGGCGTCACGGTGTAGCCCGCCTGAATCCTGTTCACCGTCGCATAGTCAACCGCCCCGCCGACGTCGGTGCGACCGACGACCCAGACAAAGGGCGTGGACGCCGGCAAATGATTCAGCCCGGCCGGCACCGTTCCTGTCCATCCCGGTGGCGTCACCAGAAACTCACCGGCCTGTGTGCCCGTCGCATACCCACCCGGCGAGACGAGAACATCGCTCCACATGTCGAGCATCGGCAACACGTATAAACGCCCGGCGGTGTCCGGCGCGGTAATCACGAGCGGCTCCTGGGTCAAATCGAGCCAGGCAATGGAATACAACGTGTCGACGTTCGACTGCACCACCTCTTTGAAATCTTCGGATGGGTACTGCGGCACAGTCACAAAGGCGTTGGCTTCTTGCGGCGTGACTTTCGATTGAGCCTGGCTGACCTGCGGCCAAACAATGGAAACTGCGAGGGTTAAAGCAACGGCTGTCAATGCTCGAGTTATCAACATTTTGGCGATCGTCCGTGCTGTGGGGAGCCCCGCCGGGTTCGGCAGGGCTACCGGAACTCTAGACGATGAAAACAGACGGATCTGACAGGTAGACAGACGGACAAGCGACTGTTGCAGGGCTGAAACAACGGCACAAAGTGTCTCAACGGTCTGAGCGCATCAACGCCTCCACGCCGCCCTCCAGCGACAACACGGATGCACGGTTTCGACCGGAATGTTTGGCCTGATACAACGCCGCATCCGCTCGTTCGATGAACAGTTCGATGCTGTCACGCCCGGTCGGCACGAACGCGTAACAGCCAAGACTGACCGTCACATATCCCGTGGGTGAACCGTTGTGAGTGATGTTCTTGTCCATGACGCTGCGGCGGATCTGTTCGGCAATCACCAACGCACCGTGAATGTCGGTGTCAGGCAGCAGCACCGCAAACTCCTCGCCGCCATAACGCACCGCCAGGTCTGCTTTGCGGTGGCAGCAACCCTTGACCGCACGCGCCACTTCCGCCAGGCAGTGGTCCCCTGCGACGTGGCCGTAAGCATCGTTGTAGCGTTTGAAGTAATCGATATCGAGCATGATCAGGCTCAGCGAACTCGACTGCCGGGCGCCTCGGCCAAACTCGATGTCCAGCGCCTGCTCGAACAGTCGGCGATTGGCCAGGCCCGTCAGGCTGTCATGAGTCGCGATCAGCTTCAGTGCTTCCTTGGCCTTGCGCAAATCGGCCTCGACCCGTACGCCGACGCGCACCTGGCGAACGAACACCCAACCGAACAGACCGACACCCAGCACCACCAAGGCAACGATGACGCAGGATTGAAATGCGGTGTCGTACCAATCCTTGAGAATCGAATCCCTGGACGATGCCGCCGAGACCACCAGCGGATAGGCGTCGAGTTGACGGTAGCCATACAAACGTACAACGCCATCGATCACCGAGCTGATCATCGCGTTGCCGGCGGGCGCGTTGGGCAAGAGTTTATGAAAGATTTCGCCCTTGGCCAGGGACGTGCCGATCTGTGATTCCACAAACGGCCTTCGCGCCAGCAACGTGCCGTCGGTCAGCGCCAAAAACATCGAGCCGTTGTCATCGATGCTGAAGCTTTTGAAGAACTGATCGAAATAGGCCATTTTGATTCCGGCCAACACCACGCCCTGGAAGTTGCCGTTCTTGTCGTTCACCCGTTTGGAGAGCGGAATGATCCACTCTCCATTTTCCCGACTGCGAACCGCCGGCCCTATGTGCGCGAGGGTGGATGCGTTCTGCTGGTGGAACGTGAAGTACTCTCGATCCGACACGCCCGGACCGCGGGTCAAATCATCGAACGACGTCACGACCCACTGCCCTTGCTTGTCGAACAGAAATATCCCGTGCAATTGGTCGAGCGCCTGCGCCCGCCGGGCAAAAGTTTTCTGCAAGCGTGGCTTTTGTGCCGCGCCGTAGCCATCGACCTGAATCCAGTCCACCAGACTGGTCAACACCAGGTCGGCTTTCATAAAGGTGTCTTCGGCCTGCTGTGCCATGGCGCGAGCCAGGTTCGAAGACGCGACTTGCGCCACGTCCAGCGCGTGGCGCCGCGATTGCTCCAGTTGCAGATAAAGCAGACCACAGAGACACAGGCACACCGTCGCGATAAACAGCACCGCTGCCTTGAGCAGAGATAACCGTTTCAAAGCGCCGCCAGGAGTTTGCTGCGGGTCTTGAGTGAGGATAGGCAAAAGCTCGTCCTGTAAGGGCAAGGCATGGGCAAAGGCCCAAAGCCCTTAATTTTTGTGAGCTTAGTCTACCCGCTAGTGTGGGGCAATTGTCCTTTGGCCAGCCGCCGCATCGCACTGTGCAAATGCGCCCGAGCACTTTCGGCATCGCCCAGGCGCATTTGCTCGTAGGCCCGCCGGGCAATGTCGTGGGGCACCGGTTTGAGTTCGCGCTGGGTCGCCATGGCCATCAGTTGCACTTGCGCGGCACGCTCCAAGTAGTACAAATCATCCCAGGCTTCGGCGATGGTCGGCCCCGCGACAATCACCCCGTGGTTCTTGAGGAACAGGATGTCAGCGTTGCCCATGACACTGGCGATCCGGTCGCCTTCGGATTCATCGAGGGCCAGGCCGTTGTAGTTTTCGTCCACCGCCGTGCGGCCGTAAAATTTCAGCGCCGTCTGGCCCAGCCACAAAAGCGGCGGACCTTGCAGCAAGCACAACGCCGTGGCGTGAGGCATGTGAGTGTGGAACGCCACTTTCACCCTCGGCAGCTGTTTGTGCAGTCGGGCATGGATGTAAAACGCGGTCGCCTCGGGCTGTCCTTCGCCGTCCACGACATTGCCGTGGAAGTCGCACACCAGCAGATTCTGCGCCGTCACCTCGGCGAATGCGTACCCGTAGGGATTCACAAAAAACAGATCATCCCGGCCCGGCACCATCGCCGAAAAATGGTTACAGATGCCCTCCTCCAGGCCATGCAGCGCGGCCAGTTGAAAACACGCAGCCAACTCGGTGCGGGCGGTAATGACGGCATGTGAATCGAGGTTGAGATCGGCATAACGCGCGGAACGCGAACCGCCTGCAAGGGTGTGTGCCATGACGAGGTCTCCGTGTTTTGTTACCAGCCGAGGGAAGTGAATAAAGGCACGACCTGATCCAGCGTGCTCAATATCTCATCGGGTCGGTAATCCGGCAGCAATTGCCGACCGGTGCCACGGTCAATCCATACACAACGAAAGTGCATGTCTCGGGCGGCGGTGTGATCCAGTGTCGGGCTGGCGCAGATGTGCACTACTTGATCTCGACTGACACCGAGCTGCTCATGAGCGTAGTCAAACAGGCGCGGATTCGGCTTGTAGGCCCCGGCCTGTTGCGCAGTGATGACTCGATCGATATGCCCCCCGAGTTGCGCGACGTTGCCGGCGATGATGTCGTCGTCGGTGTTGGAGACGATGCACAGTTTGAAACCCATTGCCTTGAGTTTCGCGAGGGTCTCGATCACCTCAGGGAACGGCGGCATCCGCGGAATCGCGCCGGCCAACCGCTGACTGTCTTCGGGCCGACTCGTCAGCCCCAACTCCTCCAGGGCGAGCTGCAACCCGAGCGTACTCAGTTGGCGAAACGAGCGATGCGGTGGAGTCTGCTCCAGCCGATGTTCATGCCGGTCGTAGACCTCGATGAGGCGATCGGCTTCAACGCTGTGGTCGCCCTTGTCGTGCAGGATGTCGGCGACCACGGCCTTGAGGCCTTCATCCCACTGGATCAACGTGCCGTAACAATCGAAGGTTAGCCATTCGGGACGCGGGGTATTTTCGAGTGTCATGTTTGTATCCTCTGAAGGGTGATCTTCAGATTACGAGCCGCTAGTGATAGTGTGAAATTAAATTAATGTCGACTAGTCAGTAGGAAATCAAATATCAAGGAGATCGCCATGCTTGATCTTGAATTGCTCAAGACCTTCGTCTGCGTGGTCGATGAAGGCAGCTTCACCCGCGCTGCCGAACGCGTGCACCGAACCCAATCCACGGTGAGCCAACAGGTTCGCAAGCTGGAAGTTTTGGTCGGTCATTCCCTGCTCCTGCGTGACCGAACTGGCCAGAACGTCACCGTCACCGAGCATGGCGAACTGCTGATTCACTATGCCCGACGCTTGTTGGCCCTGTCCTCTGAAGCCGTTGAAGCCTTGGCCAGCGACCTGGATCTGGAGATCCTGCGCATCGGCGTACCGGAGGACTTTGATGCGAGGCGTATGGCGCTGATCCTTGCCGGTTTCAATCGCGCCCGCCCGCACGCCCGGCTGGAAACCGTCAGCGGCATGAGCACGGATCTGAAGCAGAAACTCGCATCGGGTGAGATCGACATCGCCTTGGTCAAACGCGAACCGGACAGCGGACCGTGCTGGGCGGCGTGGCCGGAAGTGCTGGTGTGGGTCAAAGGCGCGGGGGTGGACTCGGCCAACGGCGTGTTGCCATTGGCGTTGTTTCCGCAAGGGTGCATTTATCGGCAGCGGGCAATCCGCTTGCTGGACGTGGCACAGCGCCCCTGGCGCGTGGCGTTTGGCAGCCATAGCTTGACCGGTATCCAGGCGGCAGTCGCTTCGGGGCTGGGGGTGTCCGTGCTGCCGGCTTCGGCGGTGTTGCCGGAGCACAGCGTGTGCACCGATTTGCCGGAGTTGCCACCGACGGAGCTGGCGTTGATCAGCCGCGAGGGCGCGTTGACCGGGTTGCAGCGGGATTTGGTGGAGTTTTTGCGGGAGGAGTTGGCGGTCTTGGGCAATTGAGTGTGAATAGAAATGATTTGTCACGCTTGTGTCGCTGACATGACGCAGGGCAAAGCGCGGATAGCAGTGAAGGAGCTACGATTACTCTTACATCACGACAGGGAATCGAAATGAGTAAGGCAGACGAACTCGCGGCGAAGTTGAAACAGACCCGGTCTACCAGCGCAGATCAGATGATCGACAGTTGGCCCGGCCAAGTCTACGAGTTGTATGAGCAGATCGAGGCGTGGCTGAAGCCGCTGACTGAGGTAGGCCTGATTCTGCGACGCAATCCGACACATGTCTTCGAGTGCGATTCAGAGGGTGCGACTTTCGATTACGCGATCGACCAGCTTCTGATCGAAGGCAATGAGCACGGCATTACCTTCGACCCTGTTGCGCGCTTCACTGAAGATGGCGCTGGGCGTGTCGAGATTCACTCGACGGGCAAAGAACTCGCGCTGTTGCGCACAGCGGACGCGGATGGCGAGACACATTGGTGGTTGCAGGTGATTGAGCAGGCCGGACAGCAACTGGATGCGGTTGCGTTGACGGAGAACAATTTACTTTCGGTGGTGCAGGAAGGCCTGCAGCTTTAACACCCAGACGAACAACGAAGACAGATCACCCACACCGGAAAGGGGACGGACTTACTATCAAGTCCAATCCCCTACTGCCGCGCCGGTCCCGCCGCCACCACCGATCCCACCGCCGAATGCAAATCCAGCACTGGCATCGGCGACGGCCGATTCAGCGCCCGCAACACCGGCGCATCGTAGCCATACACATCAGGCTTGAACGCCACTCGCCCGTCGCTGCCCAAATCCACGGTCCAGTACGCCAGCAACACCGGCACTTTCACCGGAAGCCGAATGTTCTCGGTCTTGCCGCTGGCCAACTGCTTTTGAATACCTTCGCTGTTCCACCGGACCGGGTCGTTGAACAACAATTCCACAAGCTGCAGCGGATTCTCTACCCGAATGCAGCCCGAGCTGGTCGCGCGGATGGTTTTTGCAAACAACTCGCGGTGCGGTGTGTCGTGGAGGTAAATCGCATAGTCGTTGGGAAAGCGGATCACCACCCGGCCCAGCGAACTGTCAGGCCCGGCGTCCTGGCGCAACGTGAGGCCGCGTGGGTTGGTCCAGTCCACACTCGATGGATCGAGCACATTGCCTTCGCGATCAAGCACTCGAATGCGATTGGCGGCGAGGTAGCCGGGGTTGCTCTGGATCTTCGGCAACACGTCCTCCTTGAGGATCGTCGGCGGCACTGTCCAGGTCGGGTTAAACGTGATGTAGGTAATCTGCGCCTGGAAGACTGGCGTATTGCGCGCCGCTTTACCGACCTGCACCCGGGATCGCCAGATCGGCACGCCATCGCGGTACATCGCCACCTTGTAGCCGGCGATATCGACGATGACGAATGTGCCCTGGAGTTTGTAGAGCAGCCAACGTGCACGCTCCATGTTCACGCGGACCTGGTCGATGCGCGCATCAACGGGCACGTTCAGCGCTGCCAGTGTTGTCGCCCCTGCCATGCCGTCCGCACTCAGGTATTGCTCGTTCTGATACTTTTTCACCGCGGCGGTGACGGCGCCGTCGTACTGGGTGCCGTGGATCAATCGCGGATCGAGAAAACCGGCCGCGACCATCCTCGCGCGCAATTGCGCGACCGCCGGTTCGTCCATGCCCGGTTTGAGCGAATGATCGACCACCACTTTCGGCCAGCCGCCCCGGTCCCGAATACCGCGCAGTTGCGCCAGGGCCTGACGCAAACCGACGTACACCGCTTCTTGCGGCGGTGCCTGGGCAAAAGCCTTCGCCACGTCGTGATTGTCGAGCGCGGCGAAGAAAGCATTGACGTCGTCACGTGGATCGACGCCATTCGAATCAAAATTCCAGTGAATGTCGAGCCGCGAAGGGTCGACCTTGCCCCGCCGCAACTGCAGCAGCGCGGTGATAAACGTATGCGTGGTCGCCATATCGAACGCCGCCCGCTGCTCGGGCGTCACCGGTGTCGTCTGCATCGTGGTTTGCGACCGGACCAATTCATCGATATGAAAGTCTGCCGGGGTCAAGCCGTCGGCCTCAGTCGCGTTCAGGCTGGCGATCAATTGCGCGACATCGCTGTCATTGGTCCACGCCGCGCGATAGGCACGATGGGTATAAAAATCCATGACAAGACGACTGACATCCACCCGCCGATTGCGTGGTGCGGTCAGCAGCGGCGGAAATGCGGTTTTCAACGGTTCAAGCGAGGCCTGAATCGCTTGACCGACGTTATCGTCCGCTGCGGCCTCGATAATGGAGGTTGGCGCAGTTAGCGGCTCAATCGACGACGTTTGCGCAAGTGCTGTGCCGCTTATCAGAAAGCCCATAAAAAATACGCGGCTTATGACGAATAACCTTGTTAAAAGCACCATGAATAATCCTTAATCCCCCGCATTCAACGCCCGGCTTGCAACGCACTGCTAGACTCGAACTTAACATGATGAGACATCTATATGGCGCCACTACGTTTTGGCTATCTACTTCCGGCCCTGCTACTGACTGCAATGTCCGTACCGTCAGCCTACGCCGATTCGCTCGCGGCCGCCCTCATCAAAGCGGCCCCGAAAGCTAACGCCAACGTCATCAACCTCGCCGTTCGCGCCTCGCAATGCAGCATCGCTCAAGGCAAAGCGCCTGTCCAAAGACTTGCGGTTATTGATTATTCCCTGCCTTCGACCGAGCAACGTTTATGGGTGTTCGATTTAAAGAAGCGCAAGTTGCTGTTTCATGAACTGGTCGCCCATGGACGCAATAGCGGCGAAAACATGGCCGTCAACTTCTCCAACCAGAATGAAAGCTTCGCTACCAGCCTCGGGTTGTATCGCACCCAGCAGAGCTATGTCGGACAGAACGGTTACTCGCTACGCATGGAAGGCCTGGAGCCGGGTTTCAATGACAACGCGTTTGACCGGGCCATCGTGATTCATGGCGCGCCTTATGTGAGTCCGGTCCTGGCCCGTGCGAATGGACGTATTGGCAGAAGCCTCGGCTGCCCGGCGGTCAGACCAGCGGTCGCTCGTCGGCTGATTGATTCGATGAAGGGAGGCCAACTGTTGTTTTCCTACTATCCGGATCAGCGTTGGCTGAAGTCTTCTTCGTATATCAATTGTGGCAGCGGCACGGTGGCTGATACATCCGCGCCAAAAAAACACCTTTAAGAATAGGCGCCCGTCCAGTGGTGCCTCCCTCCTGCTTCACCGAGCCTACATCGGTGAAACTGTCAAAACTGTAATCTCAGCCTCAGCCTTCTGAAAGGCACCGCTCGGTAGCCTCATCGTCAAGCTAGCTCCAAGCTGACGGACAGGGAACACAACGGCATGCATTCCAACACTACAAGACGCACCTTCGTGAAAGGGCTGGCCGCAGGCGGACTGCTGGGTGGCCTCGGCTTATGGCGCACGCCGGTCTGGGCAATCACCGGCCCTGGCGAACCTCAGGTGTTGACGGGCACCGACTTCGATCTGTCGATCGGCGAAACCCCGGTCAACATCACCGGCAACCCGCGCACCGCCATGGCCATCAACGGCGGCATTCCCGGCCCCCTGCTGCGCTGGCGCGAAGGCGACACGGTGACGTTGCGGGTGAGGAACAAGCTCAAAGTCGACACGTCCATTCACTGGCACGGCATCTTGCTGCCGGCCAACATGGACGGCGTACCGGGCCTGAGTTTTCACGGCATCGAACCGGGCGGCCTGTACGTCTACCAATTCACAGTCCGGCAGAATGGCACCTACTGGTATCACAGCCATTCGGGCTTTCAGGAACAGTCCGGCGTTTACGGCCCGCTGGTCATCGATGCCAAGGAGCCAGAGCCATTCCAGTACGACCGCGATTACGTGGTGATGCTGACCGACTGGACCGACGAAACCGCCGTCGGCCTGATGAAGACGCTGAAAAAGCAGTCGGATTACTACAACTACAACAAGCGCACCGTGGGTGATTTCATCCATGACGTCAGCGAAAAAGGTTGGGGAGCCACCGTCGCGGATCGAACGATGTGGGCCGAGATGAAGATGAACCCCACGGACATCGCCGACGTCAGCGGCGCCACTTACACCTACCTGATGAACGGCCAGGCGCCGGACATGAACTGGACCGGTGTATTCCGCCCCGGCGAAAAGCTGCGGCTGCGGTTTATCAATGGCTCCGCCATGAGCTACTTCGACGTGCGCATCCCCGGGTTGAAAATGACGGTAGTCGCAGCCGACGGTTTGCACATCAAACCGGTGAGCGTCGACGAGTTTCGCATCGCAGTGGCAGAGACGTTTGACGTGATTGTCGAGCCGACCGAAGCGGCTTACACGCTGTTCGCGCAATCGATGGATCGCACGGGTTTTGCACGGGGTACGCTGGCAACGAAGCCAGGTTTGTTGGCGCCGATCCCGGCCCTGGACCCTCGACCGTTAGTGACCATGGATGACATGGGCATGGGCGGCATGGACCACAGCAGCATGGGCGATATGGCAGGCATGGATCACAGCAGCATGGCCGGCATGCAGTCTCATCCAGAGACGGAAAAGGACAACCCGCTGGTGGACATGCAAGCCATGTCCACCTCGCCCAAGCTCGACGATCCCGGACTGGGCCTGCGCAACAACGGACGCCGAGTCCTGACCTATTCCGACCTGCGCAGCACCTTCGAAGACCCGGACGGCCGCGAACCCGGCCGCACCATTGAGCTGCACCTCACCGGCCACATGGAGAAATTCGCCTGGTCGTTCAACGGCGTGAAATTCGCGGACGCCGAGCCGCTGCGCCTCAAGTACGGCGAGCGCGTCCGGATTGTGCTGGTCAACGACACGATGATGACCCACCCCATTCACCTGCACGGCATGTGGAGCGACCTCGAAGACGAGAATGGCGAGTTCATGGTGCGCAAACACACCATCGACATGCCGCCCGGCTCCCGGCGCAGCTATCGGGTCACCGCCGATGCGCTCGGCCGCTGGGCCTATCACTGCCATCTCCTGTACCACATGGAAATGGGCATGTTCCGTGAAGTTCGCGTGGAAGAATGAGGCGCATCCCATGACCCGATTGACTCAAATATCTTTAGCACTCGTGACCGCGGGCCTGACGCTCTCTTCGGCAATGGCCGCCACTGACGACATGCAGGGCATGGACCATAGCCAGATGACCGGCATGGACCACAGCCAGATGCAAAGCATGGATGACGGCCAGATGCAGCCCGCCGCGCCGACTGAAAGCCGCACGCCGATCCCGACGCTGACCGACGCCGACCGCGCCGCCGTGTATGCCAGCCCGACCGGCCACGGCGTGCATGACACCGCACTCAACTATTATTTCCTTGCCGACAAACTCGAATGGCAGGACGCGGACAACGGCAGCGTCCTGGCCTGGGATCTGTCAGGCTGGATCGGCGGCGACATCGACCGTCTGTGGCTGCGCTCCGAAGGCGAACGCACCAACGGCAAGACCGAAGACGCCGAAATCCAGGCCCTGTGGGGCCATGCGATCTCCCCATGGTGGGACGTGGTGAGTGGCGTGCGCCAGGATTTCAAACCCGGTGCCCCACAAACCTGGGCCGCCTTCGGTGTGCAAGGCATGGCGCTTTACAACTTTGAAACCGAAGCCACGGCCTTCATCGGTGAGGGCGGCCAAACCGCTGCACGACTGGAAGGCGACTACGACATCCTGTTGACCAATCGGCTGATTCTGCAGCCGACTGCCGAACTCAACTTCTATGGCAAAAACGATCCACAGCGGGGTATCGGCTCCGGCTTATCCAACACCGAGGCCGGCCTGCGGCTGCGCTACGAAATCCGCCGGGAGTTCGCGCCCTATATTGGCGTGACCTGGAACCGCACTTACGGCAAAACCGCCGATTACGCCAATGATGAAGGTGAGGATCGCAGCGAAGCGCGCCTGGTCCTCGGCGTTCGGCTGTGGTTTTAAACGCTTCAACTCAAAAAACCAAAAACCAACCGTTGAAAACGGTAAGAGGCCTCGCATGCGCATGATCAAAACCACCGTTGTTGCCTTGGGACTGCTGCTGAGCACATTCGCTCAAGCCCACCCGAAATTACTGTCCTCCACCCCCGCTGAAGGTGCAGTAGGCGCAGCACCCGCCAAAATCGAACTGCACTTTTCCGAAAATCTCATGACCCAGTTTTCCGGCGCGAAACTGGTCATGACCGAAATGCCCGGCATGGCCCACGCCCCCATGCCGATGAAAGCCAAAGTCTCCGGCGGCGGCGACCCGAAAACCATGGTCATCACCCCGCTTTCGCCACTGCCCATCGGCACCTACAAAGTCGAATGGCGCGCGGTGTCTTCGGACACTCACCCGATTACCGGCAATGTTACGTTCAAAGTGAAGTGATGAATGAGCGACTCGATCGGCATTGCCCTGCGGTTTGGCTTGTATGTGGATTTGATGCTGCTGTTGGGCTTGCCGCTGTTTGGGTTGTACAGCCTTAAAGGGCGGGAACGCGTGTCAGGCGCGGTGTTACCGTTTCGGTTGATGCTGGCGGGGACGGCGGCGCTTGGGTTGCTGTTGTCTATTGCGAGCATGGTAGTGATGGCGAGCGCCATGAGCGGTGAAACGGCCTTTGCCGAGTTACGTCCACACCTCGAGATGATGGTGTTGGAAACGGACATGGGCCTGGCCTGGGTCGTGCGTATCGTCGCACTGGTTGTTGGTGGATTGGCGGTGATGCTCAATCATCGTGCCCCTGGCGTTGGCTTGCTGGTTGCGACGATTGCTGGCGGTATCGCCCTCGCCTCTCTCGCCTGGAACGGACATGGCGCGATGGATGAAGGCATCCGCCGTGTCTGGCATTTCACCACCGACATCCTGCACTTGCTGGCCGCAGGAGTGTGGCTGGGAGCGCTAGTGGCGCTTGCGTTGATGGCGAAAGCCAATGTTCTGCAAACCGAAGAGCGCATCCGGCTGCTGGCCCGCGCAGTGACAAGGTTTGAAGTGGTGGGCGCGTTGATTGTGGTCGTCATCACCGTCACGGGTGTTGTGAACTACCTCTTCATCGTTGGGCTGGAGCTTGATGACTTATTTCTAAGCACCTACGGGATTTTGCTGTTTATCAAAGTCACCTTGTTTGCAGGGATGCTGGTGCTCGCCGCGTTGAACCGGTTTCACCTTGGACCGTTTTTGCAGAGGTCGTTGCGCAACGGGCAGTATTGGGTAGCGGCGAATGCACTGCGGCGCAGTGTGGTGATGGAGTTGGCTGCGGCCGTTCTGATTGTTGGGCTGGTGGCCTGGCTGGGGACGTTGAGTCCAGAGATGGAAATGGCCGCGGAGTAACGTAAAGGGCGCCACTTGATATAGATCAACGACAGCCCCCTACACAGGGCTACGCTCAAAATAACCCTCAGATCGGATACCAGACATGCACGGGCTCCGCACCCATCTACCGCTGCTGATCCGCCAAGTGCTCGCACTGTGGCTGTTAGCCTTTGCGGTAGCGGCGAGCCAGGGTTGTCTTAGCCTGCCGCCCCATGATCTGAACGCCGCCCATGAAATCACCAGCAGCGCTGGCCATGACAATAGTCATGAGCAGCATGCCAGCGGCTGCCTGCAATACTGCGAACACAGCGCCACAGCACTGCCCCCCGCACAGACCTTGCCCACCTTCGAACACGCCCTTTGGGCCGTCCTGTTTCTGCTGCCTGCGCTGATTCTGAGTGTCCGCTCCCAGACTCCGTTCGCGTTTCTCACCTTACACCGACCGGCGCCACCCCGGCCGCCAGCGCGCCTGCGCTTCGTTCGCTTCAACGATTAAAACCACTCTCCGAGCGTCCGGAGTTCCGACCGCCCCTCCTTTGGCTTCGCCTCTTTAGCGCGGCTCAATAGTTCCTGTACGTCCCTGACTCACTGGAGATTGCCATGCATACGCACTTCAAAGCACTCGTCGCCGCACTGCTCATCAGTAGCCCATTGGTTGCCATGGCCGTCGAGGAGCATCACCCCGACACACCGCCAACCACACCGGCCACCGCCACCGCCACCGCCGCCACCACCACGCAAAACAAGGCCATGAGCGAACAGATGGAAAAAATGCAGGCGGCCCACGAAAAAATGATCGCCGCCAAAACCCCGGCCGAACGCCAGGCCGCCATGCAAGAAGGCATGGCCACGATGAAGGACAGCATGGGCATGATGCACAACCATTGCCAAGGCATGGGCATGGGCATGGGTATGGGCAAAGGCATGTCCGGCGACAAGAACCACGCAGAACAGATGATGGACATGATGATGAAAATGATGGAACAGCAGTCGAGCATGATGAAGATGCCGATGGCGCAGTAACCGCCTGAAAGAAGCACTTGACCTTGCCATCGTGGCAAGGTCAACCATCGAACCCTGTCATCACACCACCGCCACTCATGGCGAAAGAGGTTTACGCAATGAACGGTACAGAATTGCAAGTCGAAGGCATGAGCTGCGGCAGTTGCGTCAAACACGTCAACGCTGCGTTGCTGCCACTGGCCGGGGTTGGTGAAGTGACTGTCGACCTGGCGTCTGGCCGGGTCAAAGTGACCGGGGACATCGACAGCAATGTCCTGTTATCGGCACTGAATGAGGCAGGGTATCCAGCTAGCGTGTTGAAGGGTGAACGCCCCCAAAGCGTCGAGAAAAAGTCGGGGTGCGGCGGCTCCAGTTGCTGTTGTCATTGAGTCCGAACGGCCAGGATGACATCGAGGCCAGACCGCATTTTGCAAACACAACAATGGGCGCTCCCACAATGAGCGCCCTTTTTCGTCGTGGATAGCAGCCGGGAAACTGTTTCACTACACTCCACTTTTTCTAACCCACCCGGATAAAAGCCCGCCAAAAATGAAAACCATAAAATGCACAATGATGCTCGGTGGCCTGCTCGCTCTATCCTTCGGCGCTCAGGCACAGGACGGCCCTTCGCATCTGGACAGCATCATCCAGCAAAACCAACTGCGCGTGTGTACGACGGGCGACTACAAACCCTATACCTCCAAAGCCGAGAACGGCGAGTACTCGGGGATCGACATCGCCATGGCCCACACATTGGCCGACAGCCTCGGCGTCAAGGTTGAGTGGGTGCAGACCACGTGGAAAACGCTGATGCCCGACATGCTGGCCGGCAAGTGCGACATCGGCGTCGGCGGCATCTCGGTCACCCTGGAACGCCAGAAAAAAGCCTTCTTCAGCACCACACTGGATGTCGACGGCAAAATCCCGTTAGTGCGCTGCGAAGATCAGGCCCTCTACCAGACCGTCGAACAAATCAACCAGCCTTCGGTTCGCTTGGTTGAACCGGCCGGTGGCACCAACGAAGCGTTTGTCCACGCGTTTCTGCCCAAGGCGCAATTGAGCCTTCACGACAACGTGACGATCTTTCAGGAGCTGCTGGATAAAAGGGCTGACGTGATGATTACCGATGCGTCGGAAGCGTTGTATCAGCAGAAACTTAAACCCGGGTTGTGCGCGGTTAACCCGAGCCAGTTCATGCAGTACGGCGAGAAGGCTTACTTGCTGCCCCGCGATGACATGACCTGGAAGTTATACGTCGACCAATGGCTGCACCTGGCCAAGGTGACAGGTAACTATCAGAAAGTCCTGAGCGAGTGGATAGCAACGCCCGCCCCCAAATAACCGCCACACATCGTTCCACGCAAGCGCTGGCGAAGCCGCGTCCAGCTGAGAAACAGTCCCTCATTCAGCACTCGCGGTACATCAGGTAACAACGCGCCCCGACGGAAACATCTTCCGTCGGGGGCATTACGCCTTAGTCGTCGCGGAGCAACCCTGAGCTGTACTCGCTGAAATTGCTACCGATAGCGCTTCCGCCAAGGTTCAACTTGTTGGCGCCATGGCCGTCGAACGATTGGCAGCCATCTGAAAAACAGGTGCTGGTGCTGACGCCTGAGCAGGCGCTTAACAGCAAGGCACTGGTGATCATCATGACTTTGAAGAGATTTGAGATCATTTTTCATGTTCCTGGGGGGCTGGAAGCTTGGTAGTTCGACTACGCCTCATCCTAGGACGCCAATTCGTCAGACATTATGAAACTTGGCTGGGCGACAGGATTGGTTCAGCCAAGACGGTTTCTTGAGGCAAAAAAGGCGCTCTGTTCTGTTGCAACGCCACCCCAGTAAGACTCGTCTCCACCTCAAAAGCCCATTCCTGATAAACTCCCCCACCTCCCAGCCCCATCGATTCCAGACCCCCAATGCCCCCAATCACCGCCACACCCGCCCCGCTCTCCCGCCGATTCTCCGTGGCGCCGATGATGGATTGGACTGACCGCCACTGCCGTTTTTTCCTACGTCTATTATCGAAAAACGCCCTCCTCTACACCGAAATGGTCACCACCGGCGCGCTCCTCAATGGCGATCACGAACGCTTCCTCCGTCACAACGAAGCCGAACACCCGCTCGCCCTGCAACTCGGCGGCAGTGTTCCGTTGGACCTGGCCGCCTGCGCCCGTATGGCTCAGGACCACGGTTACGACGAGGTGAATCTGAATGTCGGCTGTCCGAGTGATCGGGTGCAGAACAATATGATCGGCGCGTGCCTGATGGGGCATCCGCAGCTGGTGGCGGATTGTGTGAAGGCGATGCGCGATGCGGTGTCGATTCCGGTGACGGTGAAGCACCGGATCGGGATTAATGGGCGGGACAGTTACGAGGAATTGGTTGATTTCGTTGGCACGGTTCGGGATGCAGGGTGCACGAGTTTTACGGTACATGCGCGGATTGCGATTCTGGAGGGCTTATCGCCGAAAGAGAACCGTGACATTCCGCCCCTGCGTTATGACGTGGCGGCGCGGTTGAAGGCGGACTTTCCGGAGTTGGAAATTGTTCTTAACGGCGGGATCAAGACGCTGGAAGCCTGTCACGCGCATTTGCAAACGTTTGACGGTGTGATGTTGGGCCGCGAGGCGTATCACAATCCTTATGTGATGGCTGAGGTGGATCAGCAATTGTTCGGCAGTACGGCGCCGGTGATTAGCCGGGCGGAGGCGCTGGCGAAGTTGCGGCCTTATATAGCGGCGCATATTGATGCGGGCGGTTCGATGCACCATATCACCCGGCACGTGCTGGGGCTGGGCACCGGGTTCCCGGGGGCACGCAAGTTTCGGCAGTTGTTGTCGGTGGATATCCACAAGGCTAAAGAGCCTTTGGCGTTGCTGGATCAGGCAGCTGAGTTGCTTGAAGGGCGTTAATCCGTTTTATCTTTTAAATACCAGGCTGGTGGGTCCGCAGCCTGGTTCACGTGTCAGAGCGCTGCTGCTTCAGTCCAGTTAACCCAACCGAATGCCCATGTGGCCAGGATCACCAGACCGAATGCAATTCGGTAACAGGCGAACGCGGCGTAGCTGTGGCTGGCGATAAACTTGAGCAAGCCGCGCACGGCGATCATGGCGAAAAAGAACGCGGTGACGAAGCCTAAGGTGAAGACTGGCAGGTCGCCAGCCTGGAACAGATCCCGATATTTGTAGCCTGAGTAGACGGCGGCACCGACCATGGTTGGCATGGCCAGAAAGAACGAGAACTCGGTGGCTGCCTTGCGCGACAGTCCAAATAGCAACCCACCGATAATGGTCGATCCTGAGCGTGAGGTGCCCGGTATCATCGCCAGGCATTGAGCGAACCCGACCTTTAACGCGTCGGTCCAACGCATGTCGTCAACATGGTCGACATACACCCTATGTTCCCGCCGCTCAGCCCACAACATAACGATACCGCCCACTACCAATGCCACCGCCACGGTGATTGGATTGAACAGATATTCGTGAATCTTATCGGCGAACAATACACCTAATACAACGGCAGGCATAAAGCTGATCAATAAGTTCAAGGTAAACCGTTGCGCATTACGTTGGGTTGGCAAGCCTGTGACGATCTCGAGGATCTTGCGCCGAAACTCCCAGACCACGGCCAGGATCGCCCCAAGTTGAATGATGATATTAAAAGCCATGGCACGCTCACCGCCGAAGCCGAGCAGGTCCGCGACAATGATTTGGTGCCCTGTACTTGATATGGGTAAAAACTCTGTCAGCCCTTCCACCACGCCTAAAATCAATACCGTTACGGTAGTCCAAAAATCCATTAACCCCCTCATCTACAAAAGCAAAACTGCTGACGAACTGACGATTTTATCGCCAACGAGTCAGTAAAACGCATTCAGACCTGCATTAAAACTCAACGTTAATAATTGTCCATGAATGTCACCATCAACCAGAACGTTACATAACAAGAAATATCAGCCAGTTCCAAACAAAACACATACTAAAACCGGCACTTAAAGCAGCCTAGTTCTGGCAACTCATAAGGCCTCCATAAAAATCCAACTAAGGCAGCTTCAACCGCCCACCCAGGCTTATTGAACTGGAAAAGCGGGACATTGCGCGAAAAGATGGCACAATGATGCCTATTTGCCACTGTGCATGCCAAGCATCAGGGACACAAAGGATCTCGCCAGATTGCTCAACAATGTTAAAAAAATTGTGACACCTGCTTGAAAACCCGGGAAATGTTACCAATTGTCAGTCACAAATGAGAATTGGTGCTTTAACATCCAAATGTCAGCACCCAGCCGAGTCAAAGCATGATGCTTACAGGGAAATTAACGAATACCAGCCACAGCCACACAAAGGAGGTGACGGGTATTCTCACCATTGGGCGGACCCATAGTTTAGCTGAGGGTTTCAGGGCATTAGTTGCAAGCTATGTAGCGCATGATATACCCGTTGACACTATGTGCTTCAACAACTTGTTTAGAAAAAATAAGGGTTCCCATTCATACCGTGCAGTATTCATTGTCATTGACAGCCCTCAGGCGTTTGATGAAAGCATCGCCCTGGTGGAAAATATGCGTGCCGATAACCAGGCCCTTATTATCTTTGTAGCCATCACCGGCAAAGGCACCTACAACAAGATGAGATACTATCTTGCCGGCGCCGACCACTGCATTAAATTCAGTACGCTTCCTGAAGATAACCCGGACGTACTTTCCGAGTTTTTTAATAGCGCAGAATGGCACAAGCAACACAGTTTACTCTTGGACCCCACGCGTATGTGCCTGATTGGAGACTATAAAAAACTGGATGTTTCGTTTCCGGAAATGAAAATCCTGGAAGCCTTTGCCGAAACAAGAAATCAAATACTGAGCCATGATGAAATCGCCAGAATCATGGGTCTGAATATAACGTTTTATGACCCAAGGGCCTTGGAAAAATCTATCAGTCGCCTGCGCGGCAAGATAAAAGGCATGTATGGCACCAACGCCATTCAAAGTATTCGTGGGCATGGATATCGTCTCGTCAGGGGTCTCATCTCGACCGCCTGATGATTAATATGCAGGGAGTTATTGCATTATGAACGCAACGATGAGCGCGTCACACATCTATCGTGCGAGTCATTATCTGTCTCGACAATTGATCCTCACTCGTGATGACTGCCCATTTGGCAGCGAGATCAGAATACAGTTTGACGACAGTCCGGCTCAGCCAGCCCATGCATCTTTTGCGGCATCCATGCAGCAGATGAGCGGCATCTACAGTGAAGTGCTCATGCAGACCCGGTTGATTGCCTTTTCGCTGAAAGACCATAATATATCCAGCAAAAACAAATACTTAAGTCGTAGATTTGTCTGCGTCGGACAATCAGACCTCGCCGATTCAGCACTCGCGGAAGAGTTGGTACAGTCCAGCGACGCCCTGCACAACTTTGGTCAGACGCTGGTTATCGCTTTCAATGAACTGCCTCTTTCGGCGGTCAGTTTCAGTGAAAAAAAGAAGATTCTCAACAATGTGTATCTGTTGAAAGACCACGGCATAGAAATCGCGTTCGATGGTTACAACATCGACAATGAAAGTATCGAGATCTTTACAACCCTGAATCTTTTCGACTATATCAAGATCCCTCTTTCAACCCTAGACTTAAGCCTTAAACTCACGGGCAACCCCGAATTATTCAATCGTCTCCACGAACGCATGACCATGCTGACCCACACCACTAAAGTCGCCTTCATAGCTGACAGAGTGGAGCATGCCGCGAGCCATATACTGGCGCGCGCGCTGCCGTTTGAATACTTTCAAGGGAGCCATTACTCCCCTGCCGACAACCTTTTGAATTAAAAACTGAGTATGCCCTTCAGGAGAGAGACATGGAAAGCAGTACACCCCTCCCCAGAAAATATTTTGTCGTCGTTACTCACAGCCCGGCATTACAACTAGAGCTTGAGGCATTATTATCGAGCGAGCGATATAACTCATTTGGTACGTCGCAGGCAAAGATGTTTGTCGAGGGTGTTGCCCTACCCTCATCCGCCCCTAAACTAATGGAATTTATTTCCCCTCACCTGGACAGAATTGTCCCTCCCGTTATCAGACATGATACACAGCGCATTCTCTCTTCATTCGAATCCGAGTGGCGAGCGGCCCAGTCCGATACGCGGTTCAGCAACATATCCTCACGGGCAGATGAAGACCGGGAAAACACCCAGGATTCACTCCTCAACGAGGCGGTAAAACCGCATTATCCCTATACAGAAGCCTGGCGATTGAGTCATGGCAATGGTGCGTTGATCAAAGATGACGTAGAGGTTGTCTTGACCGGGCTAGAAGCCACACTGGTCAAGAAAATGCTGCACCATGATGAGCGAGTCGTAAGTAAAGATGATCTTATTCGGAGCATCGGCAGAGAACCCGAGCATTATCGAGGCCTGGAAATGTGCTTGAGCAGGCTACAGGAAAAGTTCAAGAGTGCCAGCAATGGTGAACGTTTGTTCCGGGCCGTGAGGAATCGTGGCTATTGCCTGATTCAAAAAATAGTACGGGGGAAAAGTCTCACCTGAATCAATAAGATTGATCGCAATGGTAGTGCATACAAAAACAAAAAAGCACCCCACCATTTCACCCTCCGGCCCCTCCCCTCTCCGCAGACCATCTCGCTTGCCCCTTCCTGAAATCAACTTTCATTATCGACTATTTCTAACACTTCGCCGCCTCAATATAACCAGCACACCAACTTACCACTCGTTAAAAGTCGTCAGACAGCTTTCTGCCCAATAAATTAATCTATTCACTGACGAGCACGCCGCACAGTGGCATTTCGACCGTCAATGTTTTGCCCTCTTATAAAAATAATAATGCTTACCACATCAACTTGGCTCTTGTCTGTCGACACGCGAATGGACGTATTTTGGGGATATCGCATGGTTAACAATCTTCGTATCAATCGAAATACCCACCTCAAAGGATTGACCTTCTGGGGACAATGGGCACTGGGTCAGGGCTTTGTTGTAGCCCTGTTGTTTCTATTGGTTTATTACCACACCGGGACGGTGGAGTTCTATTACCGAGTGTGCGCAATTCTAACGGTACTTGCCTCGGTGCCCGCCTATACCTGGTGTGGCGTCTATGCAAAGAAAGATAATTACCTGGAGGGATTGGGACGTTTGTTGGTGGGCTGGACAATGACCCTGGCGGCATTGGCCTGTGTGGCATTCATCTGCAAGGCCGATGGACTGTTTTCCCGTCAACTGATCCTGATATGGGCAGCCTGCGGTTATCTCGGGCAGGCACTGTTGTACGTGCCGCTGCACGGATTCTCGCAATACTATCAACGGTCACTTCAAAGCGAGCATAAAACCCTGATCGTCGGTACGGGCGAGTTGGCGCTGGGTCTTGCCCGGAAGCTGCGTAGCCTTGAACACTTCCCGCTGGTGGGGTTGGTCAGCACCGACACAACGCTCCCGCTGGCGATGGGCTCACCGCCGATCGTAGGCCCGCAAGAGCATCTGCTGGCGCTGATCAAAACCCATGACATCCGCCGTTTGTACATCACGCTACCCCTGAGTGAAGCGGCAAAAATTGAAGCCATGTATATCGATTTGCTGGGGGCCAACGTCGATGTGGTCTGGGTGCCGGACTTGAACAGCCTGATGCTGCTCAATCACTCGGTAAGGGTCGTGGACGGCTTGCCGGCGATCTACTTGAATGAAAGCCCGTTGACCAGCCAGCCAACCGCCGCACTGAGTAAAAGCCTGTTGGAAAAGAGCGTGGCGCTGTTGGCCCTGGTTCTTCTAAGTCCGTTGCTGTTACTGATTGCCCTGGCCGTTAAACTCAACTCTCCCGGCCCGGTGTTCTTCAAGCAGGACCGCCACGGCTGGAATGGCAAGGTGATCCAGGTCTGGAAGTTTCGCTCGATGCGCGTGCACGATGACCTTGAGGTCAAGCAGGCCAGCCGTAACGATTCTCGGATCACTCCGGTGGGACGCTTTATCCGCCGTACTTCGCTCGACGAACTGCCGCAGTTGATCAATGTGCTGCAAGGCCATATGGCTCTGGTCGGACCACGTCCCCACGCCGTTGCGCACAACGATTACTACTCCGGGAAGATTCTCGCCTACATGGCTCGCCACCGAATCAAACCGGGGATTACCGGGTTGGCTCAAATCAACGGTTGCCGTGGCGAGACCGACACCATCGACAAGATGCAAAAACGTGTGGAGATCGATCTCAAATACATCAATAACTGGTCGTTGTGGCTGGATTTGAAGATCCTGGTGAAGACGCCTTTTACCTTGCTGTCAAAAGACATCTATTGATCACTTGAATACCAGGCACCGCAAAATGACAAGGGGACGCAAGTCCCCTTTTTCATGGGCGTCTATCAGGCGCTGAGTCGCACTTACGCCCCTGCCACACCAGGCTCCCTGACACACGGCAACACTTGTTCAAGCCGGGAGCTGAGTCAGCCCCCGGCTTATCATTGCAAGTGTGTCGTTTTAACGCAGAGAACCCTGCGCAAGATGGCGCTGCTTACTACAAGACCTTCCAGGTTGTCCCCTTTCGGTCGACCGCGATGCGATCTACAGCGCTAATCGCCCTGCAGATCGCCCGCTTTCACTCAGTGATCTTGTCGAAGTTACGGTAGAACAAGTCGCTGTCACGGCTATCGGTCATCGAGTGCAGCCAGTAGCTGCGATTGAGCCGTGCACCGCCGTCCCGGGTCAGCGGCGACCAGACGATATTGGCCCGACGCATGGTCGACATGCTCATCAGTTCATCGAACGGAATGGAGATGTAGATGCCCTTGTCGAAACTGCCTTCACCGTATTCCGCTGTCGTCGCAGTGGTCAGCGTGGCCCAGGCACCGAATCGCACGCCATTGCGGAACTCCCGTGACAGATCGACTGTGGCGCCCCAATCCCGCGCCAGGTAACGGCCGACACTGACGGCGGCCTGGGTATCGAAAGGCAAGTCGGTATAACCGGTGATATGGCCGGTCACGGTCGAGTAATCGCGCAAGCCAAAACCCTGGTTGAACTCGCGCTGACGCACGTAGTTCAGGTCTGCACCCACCGACCAACGCTGGCCTGCCGGACGGAACAGTACCTCACCGCCCACACCGGCAAACATCGACTCCAGATAGCCGCCGTAGACCATGCCATACAGGTCTTTATCCAGTTGCTCGGCGTGGCTGAACTGGAACGTGGGCATGGTGACGTCAGAGGTCGTCAGGTACTTGCGCAGGTCGGTCCGCACCCGGGGCAAACCACTTGGTGCGTCGTAGGTAAAGTTGTCGTAGTTGTTCACCAGATTGGCGCTCAGCAGGCCGCTCCACCAGGTATTGCGCGTGAAACGATACTCGGCGTCCGCATCGGCACTCAGCTGATAGAGCAAACCATCAGGGCCGCCGACGTTCTGTTTGTAGCCCAGCCCGACACCATAGCTGAAGGGATCGCGCGCGGCAGTATAGAGCGTGGTCTCGGTATGCGGCATCGCCCCGTTGACCTCAGTGGTTCGGTGCAAGGTTTGCAGCGGCTCCTCATTGTTGACCACTTCGCGGAAGGTCTCGCGCGGCACGCTGGTTTCTTCCAGCGGCATGTCGTAGCGCTTGTTCACCAGGGTGAACCAGTCGATATCGTCGTTGACGCTGTTGTCCAGAATCCGGCTGGCGCGGCCGACGGCTTTGGCCGAATGGAAATAGTTCGTCTGCTCGCCGTACACAAACAACTCGGGGCCGCGCTGAGTGATGCGCTCGACTTTGTAGCCGGCATTTTTCTGCAAACGTTGGGACACGTTGGCCCAGTTAACCTGATCCGGCGGTGTGGCGGGTGCCTGTGTCGGCAGACGCTCCGCGGGCGGATCGTAAGTCTTGGCCGGCGTCTTGCGGCTGACGAAGTTGGTGTGCAGGGTGATGCCGAACATCGCAGTATTGCCGCGCTCCCAACCCGCGCTGAGATCGACCGAATCGGTCAGCTTGAACACTGCACCGATGTTGATGGGCGAGTCCTGCTTGATGACGTTGTCTTTCGGCTCGTTTTTGTAGTCGTTGCCTTCGTACTCAAGCTTCAGGCTGAGCGGCTCCCAGGGTGTCTGGTAGGTCACGCCGCCAAACAATGAAGGTCGCCCACGAAAATAGGCATTGGTGTTGACGTCACCGGTGCCCTCGCCGTCCGGCCGGGTATTGAAGCGATCAGCCGCCCAGCCCAACGGGTTGTCGAAATCGCCTCGATTGCCGATGTATCCCCAGGCAATACCCGCGCTGAAATCAAAGTCGTCATAGCGTTTGTTGGCGACCAGGAATTCGCTGGAGAACAGGCCGGTACCGCCGATGTCGCGAAAGCCCAGGGCCAGCTCAGGCGCCCAGTGGCTTTCTTGCCACAGGCGTACCTTGAGGTCCACAGCCTTGTCTTTGTAACTCTGGTCGCCGCTCAACGATTCGGGGCCATACCGGCGGTTGGTGATCGCGGTATAGCGAAACGAGCCTTCCAGCCATTCAAATGGCTGCAATGAAACGCTGTAACGGGTATAGGGCTCGGTTCGACTGGCATTCACACTCAACTCGCCGGCCGGCGCCATTCGGGCCGTTGGCGTTTGCATCAAGCCCACGCCGCCGAAATCGTTTTGAGTCAATCGCGGCTCTGCGTGAGCCAAACCACACGGCAACAACAGCACTGCAGCAAAACGTAAATTCAAGGAACCACCTCAGCCAGTTGCGTGGCAAGAAATTCGGCCAACTGCTGATTCAGTTCAGGTATAGGCGGATTAAGATCATCGGTTTTGACAGGGACCAGGATTTTGCTGCCGGCGGCAGGCACCTGCCCGCTTTCACGATTCCACGGCGCAATGCCGACACGGCGGGTGACCCCGTCGGGCTGAACGATCCAGAGGTAATCGGCTTCGGCATCGGTCAGAGATGAACACCCTTGCAGGTAATCCCGCGCCTCTTGCAGCGGGCGAAAGGCGAGCCGGCACGGTTCGGCGACAGCGCCCAGCACTTCAACCACATCGGAACGCTTGGGGTAGATCAGGCTGTCGCCGTCATCGAGGCGGAAGTTGCGAGCGAAGCCGACCTCCACCGCGATCGGATCAAGGACCGCCACCTGGCGCCCGGTAACCGGCATGCGGCTGACTTGCTCGTACAACTGCAACGCCAATGCCGCCCGGCTGGGCCGATTGAAGAGCAATGCGGTGCGTTGCAGCACCTTCAAGTCAAACAGGACCCCGGTCTTGAGTCGGGTCTGCTCCTCAAGCAATGGTTGTCGCAGCCAGGCGGCCGCCAGCCAGTAGCTTTCAGGATTGGGTTGCGCCAAACGCATCACGTCCAGCACGCGCCCCCCGGGTTGCAGCTCGACCGGCCCCGGATTGCGCACATCACCGCTGACGTTGACTGCCGCATTCACGCCACCGCAGATCAACAACAGGCACGTCCATAACACCTTGGGAAACTTCAACGGACAGCCCCGCGCTCAGAGGTCAACTGCACGATCTTCACCCTGAGTTGCCCTGTCAGTTGCTGTTCACTCTGGAGGATGAAACCGTTATCCGGATCGACCCAATAATGATTGGTCGCGCGCAGGCCAATAGCCGGTGCCTCTATCTGCTCATCGACACGCAGCACGGCGTATTCCTTGTCCAGGATCCTGAGGGTTTCCATGGGTTTTCGGGTAAAGCGGCTGCTCACGGCAACACCCACTTCGTAACCTCGATAGAGATCGATCCAGCGCTGGCTGGTGTATCCATCGGGCAATCGGTGAAGGCCTTGCTTGAACGGCGATTGCGCTTCGATACGGGTCCCGTCCAGGTCACCTTCAAAGCCCAAACCGACCGTGCGAACCGCCAGGCCGTCGCGCAGCAACAACACCTGCTTGCCGGACGCGACCCAGTACTGCAAGTCACCTCGCTCACGCACCATCGCCAACACCCCTTCTCCGGAAGGGGTGGTCAGCTTGAGTTGCGGATACTGAACCTCGGCCACTTGCGCCGGAGTCAACTCCAGGTCGTCAGGCCCGGTGGCCACGGCTTTGAAGTTCGCCAGTGTGGCCTTCATCAGCGGATTACATCCACACAACAGCAATGCCGCCATCAAGCAGACGCTAACGTTCAACGTTCTCACAGTGGGACCAGACCTTATCTGCTGTTGGCTTCACTTAAGTTGTTTTGTGCCGCCGCGCCCATACCGAGAATCGAGGCCGATGGCACCAATTGACTGATGAAGCGGTTCCAGCGGGTAACGTTGGCAGGGCCTACATAAACAATGTCCTGAGGGCGGACATCGAAGTGAGTGGCGAGCGCCATGGCGGACGGCGACTCGGCTTGTAATTGATAGATTTTGGCGGGTTCGACATCGAGGTTTTCTACACCGCGAATGACGTACACGGCGTTGCCGTTCGAGGTGGTCTGGTTCAATCCTCCTACCGAACCAATGACGTCGGAAAGATTCATGGTGCGGGTCTTGAAGGTCAATGCACGCGGCTGATTGACCTCGCCCATCACGTAGATCTTCTTGCTGTCGTTGTAGGGCAAATACAACTGATCGCCGCCTCTGAGGTAGACCTTCTGCAACTCGGCATTCTGCTGATTGAGCGCATCGAGATTCAGCGGATAAACCCGCCCGTTTCGCGTCAACAGCAACCCGGACAAGTCCGCATTCAGCGGATCGACACCGGCCGAACCCAGGGCTTCAACCACATTGAGCGGATTGGTGGAAATCGCTTGAGGGCCTGCTTTCAATACGGCGCCCGACACCACCACTTTCTGACTGGCAAAGCGCAACACGGCGACATCCACTTGCGGGTCCGAGATGAAGGTCGACAACTTCTCGGCAATATCGGATCGCAGTTGCTGGATGGTCTTTCCGGCAGCCTGGACTTCTTTGATGTAGGGGTAATACAGCGTGCCATCGGACCGAACAAGACGGCCGTTTGCATCGATCTGCTGTTGCGCGCCAGAAGGTGCGGTCAGCTCGGGGTGATCCCATACCGTGATGTACAAGACATCGTTGTTACCGATGCGGTATTCGTCGGGCGTGGTCAACAATTCCGGGGGTAATGACTCATGTACCTGAGTGGCCCTGTCCATGGCGATAAGCTTGGGGGTAATCGGAATAAGCTCGACCCGACTGTTTTCGCTTGAGCCTTCGCGAGTGATATCGCTGGTGCTCATATGTTGGCCCGGCGAAAACATACAACCTTGCAAAGCAATACTTGCCAGCATTAAAAAAGGAACGCTACGAATCATAATGGCACTACGCTATTCAAGGGCAAACCCAAAACAAGATCACCCAGTGTTAGCCGGGCAATCTTGGATGACACCTGCGGTATTTATCAGTGTGTGCCGGTGGTACCGGTAGTGCCTGTAGTCCCGGTACTTCCGGTTGTTCCGCCGTTGGAACTTCCGCCGCTGCTGGAGGCAGCCACTGCGCCTGAAACAATCGCAGTGCTGGCCAATGCAGCTTGTGCCGCCGTTACATCACCCAGCACTTTTGTATCCAGCGAAAGAGGCACTTCTACTGCGAAAGCCCCGCTGCTCATCATGGACAATACGGCAATCACCATCATCTTTTTCATATCAAACTCCTTCCTGCGTGTTCTTTATATCTACGGACTTGCGGGACGTGTTTCCAGTCAATTTTCCCGACCATAATTAACATTGCGTCCTGATATAACAGTTCAGCAGAAAAACCAGGGGCTGACGGCCTGTTTCAAGCCCTACTCGACGTAACCCCTGGGATGATTCGATTGCCAACGCCAGGTGTCTGTCATCATCTCCTGTAGATTTCGCGTGGCCTTCCAGCCGAGCTCCTTCGCCGCTTTGGAAGGATCGGCCCAACACTCGGCGATGTCGCCCGAGCGTCGTGGCATCACGCGATAAGGCACTGGACGCCCCGACGCCTGCTCGAACGCCCGCACTACCTCCAGAACGCTGTAACCATCGCCCGTGCCCAGGTTCCAGATATTGATTCCGGTACGCGTCGAGATCGTCTGTAATGCCTTGAGGTGCCCGTCCGCCAGATCCACCACGTGGATGTAGTCGCGCACGCCGGTGCCATCGACGGTGGGGTAATCGTCACCAAATATCGACAACTCCTTGAGACTGCCGACGGCCACCTGGCTGATGTAAGGCACCAGGTTATTGGGAATCCCGCTGGGGTCTTCCCCCATGTGGCCACTGGCATGAGCGCCGATCGGGTTGAAGTAACGCAACAGCGCGATACTCCAGCGCGGCTCTGCCGCACACAGATCCTGCAGCACGTTTTCGATGAACAGCTTGGATTGCCCGTAAGGATTGGTTGGCGTGCCGGTGGGGAAATCTTCCCGGATCGGCATCTGCTCAGGCGCGCCGTACACCGTGGCCGATGAACTGAACACCAACCGGAACACGCCCGCCGCCGACATCGCCTGGCACAGCGTAATGCTCCCGCAAACATTGGCCTCGTAATACTCAAGCGGCTTGCGCACGCTCTCGCCTACGGCCTTGAGCCCGGCAAAATGCAGGACAGCATCAATGGAATGCTCCTGAAAAGTCCGGTCCAGCAATGCCCGGTCGCACACATCCCCGCGAATCATCGATGCGGACTTGCCGCAGAGGGCTTCAATGGCGTGCAGGGACGCGTCAGAGCTATTGCAAAGGTTGTCCAGCACAACCACATCGAAGCCCGCCTCAAGCAGCGCAAGTGTAGTGTGAGAACCGATATAACCGGTTCCACCCGTTACCAGAATCTTCATAGAGCGGTCCATAGTGGGGTATTGAAGTGCTCAATTACAGGCAATGTTAAATGTGCACATCACCCATTGACGCCAAACACTTATTAGCACTTCAGAACAACCAACACTATTAACAGACACCGACTAAAATTAACTAAAAGGCATCAGCCCAGACAACTAATAACATTTGCCCCACTCTACGCCTGCTAATAATTGCCAATAAAGCCTCACTCAGGTATTAAAGTACAACCTCAGTAATACTTCAAAACTCACAGCCACACTCGATATTGTTTTTGCGCGGATGTGAATAATGACTTTCCAGGATATATCTATGATTCGTAAATGCTTGTTCCCCGCCGCCGGTTATGGCACGCGCTTCTTGCCTGCTACTAAAGCCATGCCGAAGGAAATGCTGCCGATCGTCAACAAGCCTTTAATCCAGTACGCCGTTGAAGAGGCACGGGACGCCGGTCTGCAGCACATGGCAATTGTGACCGGCCGGGGCAAGCGTGCGCTGGAAGACCATTTCGATATCAGCTATGAACTGGAACACCAGATTCGCGGCACCGAAAAGGAAAAATTTCTGGCCGGCACCCGCGAGCTGATTGAAACCTGCACGTTCGCCTACACCCGCCAGGTCGAAATGAAAGGCCTGGGGCACGCGATTCTCAGCGGTCGCCCCTTGATCGGTGACGAACCGTTCGCCGTGGTGCTGGCGGATGACCTGTGCCTGAACCTGCAAGGTGACGGCGTACTGGCGCAGATGATCCAGCTCTACAAAAAATTCCGCTGCTCGATCGTGGCCATTCAAGAAGTGCCTCGAGATCAGACTCATAAATATGGCGTGATCGCTGGGGAGTTGATTTCCGAAGGGATCTACCGGGTCAACAGCATGGTCGAGAAGCCGGCACCCGAGGACGCACCGTCCAACCTGGCGATCATTGGCCGCTACATTCTGACCCCCGATATTTTTGATTTGATCGCCGACACCCAACCGGGCAAGGGTGGCGAAATCCAGATCACCGACGCACTGATGAAGCAGGCTCAAAATGGCTGCGTGCTGGCTTACAAGTTCGAAGGCCTGCGCTTTGATTGTGGCGGTGCAGAAGGCTATATCGACGCCACCAACTTTTGCTATGAGCATCTGTATCTCAACGGTCTTTGACCCACTCACTCATCCAGGCAAGCCACTATGACCACTGCAAAACGCTCGGTAGACATCGAACAGAAAGCGGGCAACGTCGGGGTGATGGCCTGGCTGTCAAAAACCCCGTCGTTATCCTCCACTTCGGCGGCCTGGTTTGGCACAGCCTTGTTGGTTGAGCGCATCGGGGTGTTCCCCTCTTCGGGCGATATCCATCGCCCGGCCAGGGACCCTTTTGCACTCTTGAACCATCTGAAAAGTCTGTACGCCCACCAGGCCCTGGATATCGATGAAAGCGACGGGCTTAAAGTGATTTTCAATGATTGGCGATTCCGGGTTCGCGTGCGCTATAGCGACCCGGCAATTGTTATCAATATTGAAACGCGATGTGATCCTGACTTGATGCCTGTGAAAACCGCAGAGCTGCTGAGCCATCTGGAACGCTTTGAACGGTGAATGATTATTTCAAAGCGGAACCACACTGGCCCGGCGACTCACCGCCCCCTCCGACAATCAGGCGATACACGTAATCGGCAATAAGCCGACCGCCCGAACCCGGGATAGGGTGGATTTTGTCCGGACCGATCATGGGCGTCGGCCCGTCATTGGCGTAGCGCTTGAAGTCGGGACCGAACGTGCACTGCAAACTCGAATACACGATGTGCTCCGAACGCGCCCAAGGCTCAAGCACCTGGGCGTACTCCGACATCGGATACGCACTGGAGCGCGTTGTGTCCTGACGCAAGATCACGTTGATGCTCGCCGCCGGATGAACTTCGCGAATCATCCGCACCACCCCTTTCATGTTCTCCAGATAGTCGTTGGGCTTGACGCCAAACCCCTGGTCATTGCCGCCTAACATGATCAGGTAAACGTCCGCCGGTATCTTGGAAACGATGGCCTTCCATTGGGTTTGCCATAGACGGTCGTTTTTATAAAAGTCACCTGAGGCGCCACCGGAAGCAGCGAGTTTGGAGACCCTGACGCCGCCCTGATTATTGGCCAGCCACAGACCAAACAACGTCGGCGCACCTTTCACAACTTCGAGCTTTAACGACCATTCAGCATTGGCGGGGATACTGAGTTGCACTTCCTGAACCCCGGAACCGGCCAACGTCAAAGGCTGCCAGGTGTCTGAAGGTGTCCACCGATAGCGCATCTCACTGGTTTTTCCATTGCCCAGGTAGAGCAACTTGGCGTCGGTAATGGCTGTATTGATGGATGCCGTTTCTTTGGAATCCACTTCAAGAAAAGCGCCCGCCTGCCCGGTTACGGTGCGGCTGTCCGGACTCGCCTGGCCAAGACTGGAAACGTCCCAATCTCCACCGAAGTACTTCTTGCTGCTGCGGGTGTATTTGAAATTCGTACCGCCGAGCGCGGCACCGTGATTGAACCCGACATAACCAGGCCCGGCGAAACCAAAATCTTTCGCCAAGTGCTGAGTGAGGGCATTGAGATAAAAATCCTGCCCCGCGCTGTAACTGTCGCCAATTACCGAGATGGCCAGCACCTCCCCCGCTTTACCCTTGGTCATTGCAGCAAGCCGATCGCGTGAACTTCTCACTTCGACAACCTGAGCAGGAACGGGGCGCACATCATCGACATCTACCACTGGCTCATTCCTCTATCAGTAAGCCGGCTGAATGGGCACTCAGGATTGAGGCACCTTCAACCCGACCGCTGGAGTCTTTTTGCGGGTAACTCGCTCGCCCAGGAACAGAACGGAAGTCAGGGTGAAGCGGCTGAAAATGTTCGACAACAGCACGGGGCCCAACAATCCGCACAGCACGCCGCCTGCGACCAGAACGCTGTCGTCCGTGACGCCCAAACGACCCAAGGCAAACCGCGAACTGGCAGCAAACAGCACGTGAAAAAGGAAAATGGCGTAAGAATATCCACCCAGCCAGATCAGAGCTTTAGAGCGCATGTCAGTCGACAGTAGCGCGACACAGGACATACAGCCAACGAGCAAACCGACAACGCTTCTACGATCGACAATGAGTTCGCGATCCACGGCGGCGACATACAGCAGCACAGCCGATATCAAGACGAACACGACCGGCCCGATCACTTTCAGCGATTGCTTCAAGGCACTGACCTTTTCGTGGCAAATCATCCCTGTCACGAAAAACGGCAGCAAATAGATCGCGCCATTGATGCCAAACGCGTCAACCGGAAAAGGCGGCAACAAGAACACCAGCGCCGAAAACAAGAACAGCAGATACAGCCGCGTCGCCGTCTGCAACAGACCGCGCCACTGCAGAAAACCGACAAACACAAAGATGATGAAGACGGCCTGCAAAAACCAGAAATGGTTAACCGGTATGTAGAACGACAACAAGGCGTCGATTAACCCGACCTCCTTGTTAACGCCAGGCCCTACAACCTGCAGCACCGAAAATGGAATACCGACAAAAAACAACGGCACGATCAACCGTCTCACCTTGCCAACGCAGTAAGCGGAGAAGTCATTGCCTCTGATCTTGTATATCGAATAGATGTAGCCCGATATGAAGGTGAACAGCGGCATCCTGACGTACACCATCGAATCCGCCAACACCCGAAAAGGTGACCCCAGGTCGATTTTCAGTCCGCCGCCCAGCGGACCTATCACGTGATAGAGCACCAGCAGCAGGCATGCCAGACCTCTGAGCGTTTCTATTTCCAACGATTTTTTCTTGCTTTGCATAGACCACAAACCTCAGCGCTGGACGCTTGATTCAACCGACTCGGGTTTCTTTGAGCGCAGCTGCAATCCCAGCCCCAGAAACAGCACCGGAACCACCATGGAGAAATGTCGGGCAAACGAGCCGAAGTCAGGCTCGAACAACCCCTGCACCAATAAAAAGGACAGAGGGATCGCAATCAGCTCTTTGACTTTCGGCTCGATGGTCGAGCCCTTGTAGTGACTCGACGTCATCATTTTGAACATCAGCAACGAGGTCATCATCATCAGGACGACGAATATGATCTGCCCCAGGCCCGAGAGCAGGATCAACTCCACCGGGAAAGACAGCCTGAAAAAAATGCTCATCGAGTCCACTGCCTGGGACACGAAATCTCCGCCGTTAATCCATGAAACGATCAATGACTTCGAGCCTTCTTCACCCAAAGTCCGCTGTTCATTGTTACTGGCGCGAATGGATGAAACCGAATAGCCGACCAGCAACTGAATGGCCGTCGCGATCACCAGGTAGAACATGAACAACATCACGAAAAAGCTGAAACGCGATACATGCTTCTTCATCACGCACACACCGACCCAGACCAGCGAAAACAATATCCAGTAGGGCCGGATCAGCACACCGTAAAACAGCGCAGAGAGGAAAAAGCCCGCGCGGTAGCGTTTCGAAAAGGAGAAAAACAGAATGGCGATCACCGCCACCGAGACAATGATTTCCTTGGTCAGGTTATCGAGAAAAAACGACCTGACTACTCCCCACAGGCACAAGGTCAGAAAGATCGTTATCGGTATTCTTTTGAAGATGAAGATCGGGATAGAGGTCAGAAACAGGTTGCACAACATCCCGTAGGCCCACGCATTGGTCAGGTTGATACCGGTGGGACGCAGCAGGTAAGCGGAGCACTCGTAAGAGGACCGGTCTGGTGAAAACGGATTCCAGAAATTGCAGTTGTCTGAACGAACGTATGACGTCCACAAGGTCATGGCATCCGGGCCAGGATCGCGGTGCATCAGCAGCGGCATCGCAATAGACAGAAAAAGACCACACAGCAGAATCAGGAATGAAATGGGTGAATCGAGTTTTCTTCCGCGAAACTCTATGGACGGTAGCGAGATGGCCATTACAAGGCCCCCTTTGACCGGGCAAACCTGGTCAGCAAAGCAATGACGGCCAACTGCACCGTGATCGAAAAGACATTGCCCCACGCCGCGCCATAAATTGAATAGTGCTTGATGAGCACATAGCTGACGGGCAGTGAAACCGCCAAACAGATCGCTGCACTGGCTAACGAAACCCGACTGTTCTTCGAGGCAATAAGACCGCCCAGACGATATCGCCGACGGCGCGCAGGGCAAAAGAGAAAATCAGAATCGCTAAAATCCGGTTATCCGGACGCGGGACTGCTGCGTCCACATAATCGAGCAAGATATTGAAGAAAGCATAAATCAGCACAGCCACCGCGCAGGAAACCATCAGGGAGCGCAGCACCCATTGATTAACGAACAATTGCCGGACCGTCAGCGCCTGCTGGCTATTTTTATAACGCTTGGCGAGCACGGGAATGCCCACCACTGCAACAACAGCGTAGGACAGTGCTTGCAACGTGTTGGCGGCAGACCAGGAGTAAACGTATTTGCCGAGGCTGGCATACGGTTCAATGTCCAGAATCAAAAAACGTTCAGCGTACTGACTTAATGCGATCAGCCCGCCTCCCAGATAAAAGGGCAACCCTGCTCTCCAGACCGAAACCGTGGTGACGGCACTGACGCCCCGGCCCTTATGTACGTCAACCACAATGAAGTAACCGGCCACGATGACCAACAGGTTGGTGGCCACCCATAACCAAAGCACACTGGCGATGGTGGACACTACGCCGGTCATCAGTCCGCCCACGGCAAGGAGCGCCCAGAGGCCGGTCTTGATGAAAAACAACAACGCGCCCCAGTTGGCCTTTTGTGCGGAAAAGACAAACGAGTTTATTTCGAAGGACAGATGCTCGGTGAGCAGCAACAGCGTGACGCACGCGATCAACGCGGCACTCGCCTCAACATCACTGAACAGTGAGTAGAGCGCGACCGTGACCACCGATAACAGCAAACCAACGGCCAGGTACAGAATCAGTACCTTATCAACGACAAGCTTCGAACTGCCCCCCACGCTGATCAGCCGGTTGATTTCAGAACTGAACCCGACGCTGTAAAACTTGGAAGCGATCAATGAAGCGGCCACCACCACCCCGTAGAAACCCAAAGCCTCATAACCCAGGTAATGCGTGATGGCCAACACCAGCAAGAACTTTGCGCCTAAAGCACCTCCGCGTAGCAACAGCCGAAATATCATCGAACAATCCCTTTGATGATCGTGTCCATCAGCTCCGTTTTGGCTTCGATTTCTTTGCAGGTGTCCGTCAGTTTTTTACCGAATCTGGACAACGCATTCGGCGCGTAAACAGTGTCGATGATGGTGTCGACATTGATGTCCCCGCCGTTGATCACCCAATCTTCCACGCCCATATCCTGATAGGCGCCAAAACCTTTGCGTTCATAGCTGATATGAAACGCAGGCACGCCGGCGAGCAGAGACTCGATGGCTCCGTGCAGCCTTACGGAAATGACCAGGTCGGGCTGATACTTGGACAGGGTCGCCTTCAAGGGCAAGAGATCCTCGGTAATGCCAAGTTCCCGATAGAACGCCCCGTCATCGTTGCCACGAACGGCGCTTTGAACAGCGCAGACCACTTTGCTTTTCGCCCTTAGTCTCTTCAAAAGAAGCTTCAAGTTGGCAACGTAGGCGATCTTTTTCTCTTTGCTCCATTCCGGCGGCTTGCGTAAAACCACGCAGACCACGGCCGGCGATGACGCACAGCGGGTGAACTTGGGTTGCACCAGAATCTTTTTCGCCAACGCCTGGACCGCCAGGTCTGGCGCTCGATAGACATTTTCATTGGATTGGAAAATAGCCGACGACCTGTTGTCACGGACAAACACCGCATCGGCACTGGCGTAGTGTTTTACGATCGCGCTGCTCTCGCCGTGGAACGGGCCGATACTTTGCGGCAGGTAAACCGACGGCACCTTACTCAAGATCGCCGTTTCGAGCTGTTTGGCATGGCCCAGTTTCAGCTTGATGTGTTCAAAGGCGCTCTTTGACCGCATGTACCCACCGCCCACCCCGACGATCAGATCGCTGGTGCTCAAGAGGTCGGCGAGTGGCGCGTAAGACTGTTTAAGGAAAACCGCTTCCTTCACGCGTCCCAATCCTTTAGCCGCCATGACCGGCGCGTCATACCGCTTATAGGGAAGGTAACTAAATGATTGAGGGTCTGACGCAACGACATTGATTAACGTGTCAGCACCAAAGTTTCGCAGCACCAAGGCGATTGCCAAATCCACCAGGAGGCCATCACCGGAATTGGATGCACTGTAGCCATGCAAAATAGTTACGTTCATATCTTGATATCTACTTAATAAGTTTGAGCGGAATACACGTCATAGGTTTTCTGGATCATCAGCGTTGCGCTGAACCGTTCGCGCACCCGCTTGCGGCTTTCGGTGCCGAGTTCCAGCAACTTCTGTTTCTTGATGTTCACTAAGATGTTACTGAGCGCCTGGTGATCGCCCGTCGAAAATATGTAGCCCGTGACGTTGTGCGTGACCAGTTCAGGGAGCGAAGTGCAGTCACTGGCAATAACGGGCACGCCCATGGCCATGCCCTCAAGGGGAACCATGGCAAAACCTTCCCAGCGGCTGGGGACAATCAGGGCATCGGCGGTTTTATAGAGGGCATTGACTTCGGCCGGGGTCACCCAAGGCAGGTATTCAACAGCGTCAATGACGGGGCACTCTACCGGTTCCTCATTCACCGCACTGCCAACCACGGTCAGTTTCAAGTCGGTGCGCTCAACTTCCGTGAATGCCTTGAGCAAGACATCAAAGCCCTTCTGATAGTCCAGTCGACCCACAAATAAAAGTTGAATATCCGTGCACTGACTGGACAGGCTCTCATCGTTTTTATAATGAATGCCGTTGTAGATCAGTTTCATACGGCGGCGGTCGATACCAAACGAGGCCGCTTTATCCAGTTCATACTGGCTGACACAGATAATGACATCCGTGACTTTTTGCAAAAGCCGCTCAATCAGAGAATACACTTTCTGTTTGGCGGGAGAACTTTCCATCAAGAACGAAAACGCATGCGGGCAGTAGATGATTTTCGGAGACCGCCAAGGCCGCAAGATTAAACACACACATCGGCCAATGACCCCGGAAAACGTGCTGTGCAAGTGCACGACATCCGGTTTTTCCTTGAAGATCACTCGAATGAGTTGCCAGGCAAAGCGCAGCAGGGAGACGACATCTCTCTTGTTTCGGGAGAAGGTCCTGATGTCTTTTTCATCAATGCCATGCAGTTCTTTCTTCTGGTCGAACGGAATCAAATACACCAGTTCATACTGCTGGGCGTCGCCCTTGGGAGGGGTTGATATCGTCCGGATGACCGTCGCAACGCCACCTTTAATCGTTTCCGCCACATGTAGTATTTTTTTCACAGTTCACCCAACTCCATTATCGTAGTCGCAAGGCGACAGGGACCGGAGAATGGTGAGCCCACTCTCAGTCCATGACCTGGCAAATAGAACCCGCATTTACGACTTGTCAGAGGCGTACTCGTAGTTGTAATAGCCATAACTGCCATTACCGTAATAGCTGGACGCTCGCTTCTCGACACCGTTGAAAATCGCGCCTTTCAATTCGATGCCGTTTTGAGCAAACCGACGAATCGTCAATTCGATCTCTTTGGCCGGATTGACGCCGAAGCGCGTCACGATCAGATTAATGGCGGCTTCACGTCCAACGATGGCCGCATCTGTCACGGCCAGAAGAGGTGGCGTGTCGATGATTACCACGTCGTAGAGTTCACTCAGTTCAGCGAGGAGTTCTCTGAAGTTGGCATGCATCAACAGTTCGGACGGGTTGGGCGGTACTTGTCCCCGACTGATGAAATGCAGGTTATCGACTTCGAGTTTATTGATCGCTTGCTCGATGCTGCAGCGCTTGGTCAACAGATCGGACAAGCCATTGCTGATCGGTGTCGCCAAGGTCTTGTGCAGATGACCTTTGCGCATATCGGCATCGATCAGTACGACCGTCTGCCCACTTTGAGCGATGACCGCGGCCAAGTTGGAAGAGACAAACGTCTTGCCTACCTGGGGACTCGGACCGGAGATCATGATCCGGTTGTTGGTGGCATCCAGCCCTGCAAAATGCAGACAGGTCCGCAAGCTGCGGATCGATTCGATGGACAGGTCCGTGGGGTTACGCAGGGCCAATAGGAAAGACTGGCTGTTGGCTCCGTCGCCCTGTCTGACTTTTTTAGTATCTTCTTCTTGTTGCAGGGTGCTGTAAGGAATGGAGGCATAAACCGGCAGCCCCAGTTGCTCGATGGCTTCCGGCCCTTCGAGTCCTCTGCTCAGCGATTTACGCACTAACACCAGCGCTACACCGACAAAGCCACCCAGCAACGTCGCAATCAATACGATCAGGGCTTTGCGCGGTTTGACCGGGGTGGTGATGTCGACGTCCGCCGTATCAATCAGCCGCGCATTGCCGACCGCCCCGGCCCTGACAATGTCCAGCTCCTGGGATTTGTTCAGCAACTGGGTATAAATCTGTGTCGCCACTTCCACATCACGGGTCAGGTTTAACAGCTCCTGCTGTGTCGCCGGAAGTCCTTGGACTTTCTTTTCCAACCCTTGTCGCTGTTTGTTCAAATCCCCCATCTGCGCCATCAATGCGCGGTAGGCCGGATGCTCCCGGGTGAACTTTCGGTCCATGTCGGCTTGCTGGAGTTTGAGATCCGAGATGCGCGTATCCAGCACCACCATCTGTTCCAGCACAGACTTGGTTTCGAGGGAGATGTTGACCGTATTTCCGTGGGTCTGATAGCTGTTCAGCGCGTTGCTGGCCTTGACCAGATCTTCTTTGACTTGCGGGAGTTGCGCCTGCAGGAACTCAAGGCTCTGGGCCGCCTCGGCAGAGGTGCGTTGCACATTCTGCTGCACATAAAGCCTTGAGATCTTGTTGAGAATCTTCACCGCCAAGGCGTAGTCGGTGCTGGCCAGGGCCAGACTTATAATGCCCGACTCTTTACCTTGCTCGGATACATCGAGGGCGTCCTGGTAATTCTGAATGGTGACAATGCGTGGATTGCGCACGACTTCGAATTGAGTGCCCGGATTCGCGGCCATGCTCGCGATAAGGACTTCGACACCCTCCTGTGCGATGGCTTCGCCTGTGGCACCTTCGGCCAACAAACCGCCGTTGTCATCGTAGAGCTTGAATCGATTGCGCTCTTCGGCGACCAACATCAATTTCTTGCCCAACAGTTCAGCCGGCAGATCGAGCTGTTCGATATAAAGGCGCTCGCCGCCCCAGGCATAACTGTTCATGCCAAAGCGCGGTGGCGAGACACTTTCCGCAGGGCTGCTTTTATAGCGCCGAGCAAGAAAGCCGCCGATAACGGGAAAGGTGTTGGGCGTAATCACAATATCAAGATGCAGATCATCGACCGTTTTACCGATAACCGCACGAGACTTGATAATGCCGATCTCGGTAGCCGCCGGTGATTGTCCACCGAGCATGCTGCTGATATCCGAGAACCCCAGCATGTCGTTCTTTTTCGGCTCGACCTGGACCAGGGCGTTCGCCAGATACACGGGCGGCGATAAAATCGAATACGCGGCACCGGTCACCATGAACGCCCCGGTGATGGCACCTATTAACCATTTATGGTCAATCAATGTGCCTAATAAACCGAGCAGATCAATCTCGTCTCTGTCTTTATCCCGGGTGCTGACTACTGACGGTAACTGCATAAGGTCTATTCTTTTACCATTATTACTAATCTGAAAATCATCCATCAACGTCCGAGGCGCTGCGCCCATGAGCAAACGGCATCTTCAATCAATGCATGGGCATGGACAAACGCAGCTTTTCCTTGACGATACGGGTCCTTTATTTCGCGTTCACTCTGCCACTTCCCCAGAAGAAACACTTTGCCCCTGGCGTGTGATGCAATCTTTAGTACGCCCTGTACATGCTCTTTTTCCATGACTAGGATGAGGTCTGATTCATTGACAATGGCAGGCGTAATCTGCCGCGCTTTAAACCCTTGGTCTTCGTGACCCTGTTCTTCAAGAACCCGAAGTGCATCGGGCTCCATAGACTCACCCACCCGCGCGTTCAATCCCGCGGAGGTCACTGAGATACCTGAAGGTTGCAGCGCATGGCGAAGCAACAGTTCAGCGGTCGGGCTTCGGCATATATTGCCGACGCAGACCACAAGAATCTTTCTGAACAAGGCTACTCTTCCCGTGTAGTGTCGATTCGGTCCACGTATAGCGAGGCTATAAGTGAGCCAACAAGACCGTCCCGCATTCAGAGTGGGATCCATCATGAAAATACTTTCGTATTAAATACCACGACACACAAAAAACGCCCAACCAGAAAACCGGACCATAAATAACACTCACGATAGGAAAGTTATTTATCCGACCAATATTAACAATGGACGTCTGGGCGGGAAGATTAATGGTATCGCTGTATTAACTGACTAATGCTATGTTCCCCTGCCCTCTACTCTGGACGACTACAGGAACTGCTAGTTATGCCCTCCATGTGTTTTCGACTGATTGCCACTTCAACGCTATTTATACTTGGCGCCTTCAGCCCTGTTTACGCCAGTCAGGCTTTTTCAGCACTGGCCCAGGACAACAAGACAATAGGCGTTCAGGTGAAGATCCAGAATTTCTCGACCGCCGACGCCCATGAGATCAAGGCGTCAGGGTTTGGATTCGTGCGCTTTGGCGTATGGACGAATAGCCTGGGTAACCCGGCGTATCAACAACAGATCAGTGAAGCCTTCGCAGCGGCCAAATCCGCCGACCTGCCAGTATTGATGACCGTTCGCTCCACAAAAGCGTTAACCCACAAAACGCAAAGCAGTGGGATAGATCTCGCCGCTGCGGGAGATTCATTCGCCAACTCGGTGATCGGTCTGGAAAACGCCTTCAGTACGCAGCTTGTCGCCATTGAAATCTGGAATGAACCGGACTTGCCAAAATACTGGCCTACCCAGGATTTTGAAGTAACGTTTGTGCCGTTCATGAGCGCAGTGTGCAACGCGTTACAAAAGCGGGATCACTCAACACCCCTGATCGGCTTTGGATTCGCGAAGGCGCCCACCAAAGACTCCAAGGCGACCGTCGCACTGACTGAGATTCTGAGGGAACACCCACGGTGCCTCAGCGCTGTTTCTTATCACCCGTATGGCATGTCGGGCACCGAAATCAGCCGTACTCAAGCGTTTATCCTTGATAACTTCCATGTGCCGGGGGTCATTACCGAATGGGGAGTGCCATCGCTCAGTTCCATCGGAGGCACCGCCGGACAAGCATCACGCATTACAAGATTTATCTCGGACGTCAAAAAACTGAATATACCGCTGACATCCCTTTACGAATGGAAAAACAGCGACTCTGGCAGCAATGATCGCGAGCGAAGTTTTGGATTAAAATCGTCCGATGGAACATCAAAACCTGCGGAAGCTGCCGTCAAAATGTTATTGAAGTAACCCTGATGAATGACCGCGCCCACCATCAACCGGCGCTTTTATTAATCCACTCTGCATAACTTGCGGCGTCCATGGCCAGCGACTCTTCCACCAGCACCTCGAACAATACGGCTTGCGCTTCAAAACGCAGGTCATGTTTGGACTTCTGTGAGTCGCTCATTTGTTCCAGCAACACGCGAGTGACTTGGCTGGGCATGCTGTGTTTCACGCGATTGAGCCAAGCGGGAATTTTCTTTGCGGCTTTCACCCTTCCCATTTCAACCAGACCCGTCATATTGTCCGGATGGTTCTTCTTTGATGCGGCCATCAGCGCTTCAAATACTTCGGTCAATTTTTTCAAGACATAACCGAGAATAATGTCATCAAAGGCCTCCACAATTGCAGACACCCGCTCACCTTGTGAAGTCATTTCCCCATCCAATACCTACATTTATCCGCGCCACATTACACGCCATCCGAGTGGCACTAATTGACATCTTATAACGGCTGAACCTGACCCTTTTTAACACCCGTTGGCGTGCGAATGCAGGCATGCCAGCTCAGGCGCCAGAGTTGCCATAGAGCCGTCAACGGTCAGTTGCTTTGAACCTGCGCGCGGTTTTGGCATCGTATTTACCGAGACCCGCGCCCCACCTTTCAAACATCCGTTCTCCGGTTGTTGCCAACGGGGCCACCGATACGTACATGCGCCCTTGAGTGGCTGTCAGCGCTCGGGTAATGTCATTAGACCCATAGGACAGAGCACGCCCATGACTTCCAAGCTGGAACAACTCAAACAAATGACCACCGTAGTTGCCGACACCGGCGACTTCGAAGCTATCGCTCGCGTAAAACCCGTCGACGCTACCACCAACCCTTCCCTGCTGCTGAAAGCGGCGGCCATTCCCGGTTATGCCGAGTTGCTGAACGCCTGCGTCCACGACTGCAAGGGCGATGTGGGCCTGGCCAGCGACCGCTTTGGCGTGGCGGTAGGCCAGGAAATCCTGAAGGTTGTACCGGGCCGCATTTCCACTGAAGTGGACGCACGCCTTTCGTTCGACACTGACGCCGTATTGAAGCGTGCGCACCGTCTGATCGAGCTGTACGACAAGGCCGGCATCGGCCGTGACCGCGTGCTGATCAAAATCGCCTCCACCTGGGAAGGCATTCGCGCTGCCGAGAAGCTTGAAAAGGAAGGCATTCAGACCAACCTGACGCTGCTGTTCTCGTTTGCTCAGGCGGCGGCATGTGCTGACGCCGGGGTGTTCCTGATTTCGCCATTCGTAGGCCGCATCTACGACTGGTACAAGAAAGCCAACGGCAACGACTACACCGGCGCGGATGATCCGGGTGTGCAGTCGGTGACGCGTATCTACAACTACTACAAGGCCAATGACTACAAGACCGTGGTCATGGGTGCGAGCTTCCGCAATCTGAATCAGATTGAGCAGTTGGCCGGGTGTGATCGCCTGACCATCAGCCCGGACCTGTTGGAAAAGCTGGCGGCAGACACTGGCAAGCTGGAGCGCAAGTTGGCCCCGGGGCATGCGGGTGAAGGGCGCTTGAGCCTGAATGAAGCGCAGTTCCGCTGGTTGTCCAACGAGGACGCGATGGCGACCGAGAAACTGGCGGAGGGGATTCGTCAGTTCGCTCGCGACCAGGAAAAACTCGAAGCACTGCTGCAAGCCAAGCTGTGATCTAGTCCAGCGCAATGCAAAAAGGGCGACCCCTTACAGGTTCGCCCTTTTTCATGCTTTGGATTCGGGGATTCGCGATGGAGCCCGCCTTCCCTACATCCCCCTCAGGGGATCAATGACGCTCTAAAGCATTCACCAGGTCATGGAAGGCTTCACGATTGGAGTCGTTCAGGCCCATGAGGATTTTGTGTGCCTCGAGCACTTTGATCCGCACGACTTCCTCGGACTGATCCTGGTCTGGCAGGTCGGTCAGGCATTCAGGACACGGGATCGGGCGGTCAACGATGTTGAACACTTGCTCGAAGCCCATGGACTGCAGCAGACGGGTGATGTCTTCGTGGGTGGTGACGACGGTCGGCAGCAGGCCGACCTTTTGCCGCGACAGGATCGACAGTTTGGCCAGCAGGCCCAGGGTGGTGCTGTCGATGCTGCGGGTTTCGGTCAGGTCGATCACGATCGCGTTGAAGTTCAACGCGGTGAAGATCCGCTCAATAGTCGCATCCAACGCCGAACACAGGGTCAGGCGAACTTCACCGACGAACTTCAGGACGAAGGTGCCATCCTGCTCGGCGAACTGGATTCTACCGGTACTCATTAAAGATTCCTGCTCAACACCAACAGGGCGATATCATCCGGCATCTCCCCTAGCGTGGCCAATCCAAAAACCTGCCGCAGACCATCCAGGCTGCCGCCCGCTGCCTTGACCCGTTGGGGCAAAGCCGCTTCTTTTTCTTTGAGTGTAGGTTCTGGCAAAAGGTCCAGAATGCCATCGGACATCAGCGTCAGGCTGAACGTCGGCGGCAGCTCCAGCACGTGGTCTTCATAGGTGGCTTCATTGAAGAGGCCCACCGGCAGACCACGACCTTCCAGATAACGAACACTGTCTGGCGTGTACAACACAGGCAACGGCAAATGACCACCGATGCTATAGGTCAACAAACCTGTCTCCTCGTCGATGACACCACCGACCATTGTGACGTGTTTACCCAGCTTACAACTGATCAGGCCTCGGTTGATATGACCAAGGACCTCTGAAGGCTTGAATTCTGGCAATGTGCCGCTGCGCTTGGATTCGAACAGCAAGCGCGTGGTCATGAACTTCAGCAGCACGGTGACGAAGGCTGAAGAGGCGCCATGGCCGGAAACGTCGGCCAGGTAGAAGGCTACGCGACGCTCGTCGACCCGAAAGTAGTCAACGAAATCACCCGACAGGTACAACGACGGGATGATCTGGTGGGCGAACTGGAACTCGTCGATGGTCCAGGGGCTGACCGGCAGCATGTTCATCTGCACCTGGCGACCGGCGTTCTGGTCTTCCTGGAGCAGGTTCAAGCTGGCGGCGAGCTCGCGGTTGGCCTTTTCCAGCTTCTCGCGGTAGCGCTGGTTCTCCAGCAGCAGGCGCGCACGATCCAGGGCACGGCGCACAGAGTGCTCGAGCACAGCCAGATCTTCGAGAGGCTTGATCAGGTAATCCGCCGCACCCAGGCGCAAGGCCTCGACCGCGTCGTTCATCACGCCGGCACCCGAAACCACGATCACCGGGGTTTGCGGCGACAGCTCGGTGACCTGGCGAATGAGTTCGAGTCCGCCCATCTGCGGCATGCGCAGATCGCAGATGACCAAGTCAGGCTTGTCTTGCTCGAATACCTGAAGACCCTGCTGGCCATTGCTGGCTTGCAGGACACTGAAACCACTGTCTTCCAAGTAGGCCGCGAGGCTCGCGCGCACTACTTCGTCATCATCGATTATCAGCAGCGTGGCACTGGTTTTTGGCATGTGGGCAAACGGCGCCAGAATTAGGTTGGCGTAGCAGGCACGGGTTTTAGCCCGGCTCACACTACTGGATTCGCTTTCTAGCCTCTCTGTCGCACCGTTATCGGGCATTTGCCCTACACACAGGTACACCAGAGGTGCCCTTCTAAGGCGCAGACGGTACTCCCATCCGCGGGGCGTTTCAAGCTCACGCCGATGGTCGCTTGACGTCTTTACTTGTCAAATCACCGGGAGTTATAAGAACAGGCAAAACCGTAACCCAATGGAAGGATGAAGCCCATGAGTCAAACCGATCGGGACTACAGCGAAAAGCGCGATTTCATCCGCATGCGGGTCGATGCCGATGTGTCGCTGATTCACGAAGGCGATGAGGTGCCAGCCGTCTGCATCGACCTTTCCAGCAGTGGCATGCAGGTCGAGGCACCCCGCCTGTTCAAGGTCGGAGGCCGGCTCAGCGTGCGCATCGATTCCGATCACGCAGCGCTCAAAGGCCTTGAAGCCGACACCGAAGTGGTCTGGGTGAAGGAACAGGACGGTGGCAGTCAGAAACTCGGGCTTACAATCTTGAAGATGAAATAAGCCCTGATCCAAACGAAAGAAGGCGGCCAATCGGCCGCCTTCTTCATTTCACGGGTAGAGATCAAAAATCGTCTTCGACCTGGCCGTCTTTGACCTTGAACTCGCGGTTCTGCAAATACGCATTGCGAATGAACGTGTATTTGTCGCCAGTGATCAACTTCTCGCTCGACAGCAAGCTGGCGCGGGTGTCGACGATGTTCAGGCCGAAGATCGAGTTACGCACGGGAACGTCGTTGATATAGCGATACGGGCCGGTGTAGCCGTCGACGTACTTGGATGGCGCATCACGCAACGTGCTTGGGCCCAACAACGGCAACATCACATACGGGCCGCTGCCCAAGCCCCAGTAACCGAGCGTCTGGCCGAAGTCTTCGTCGCTACGATTCAGGCCCATTTTGGTGCCGACGTCGAAGAAGCCCAGCAGGCCGAAGGTAGTGTTGAAGATCAGACGCGCAGTATCGACGCCAGCCGCGGCCGGTTTAGCCTGCAAGACGTTGTTGGCAAGGTTGGTGACATCACCGACGTTGCGGAACATGTTGTGAATGCCGTCTTCCAGAAACTGCGGCGTCACGAACTGGTAGCCTTGAGCGATTGGCTTGAGTGCATAGGTGTCGACGAAGTCGTTGAACTGGAAGATTGGACGGTTGACGCTTTCCCAAGGGTCTTCTTCCGTGGCAGCCTGGGCTGCGAACGGAACCAGCAACACGCTGGCACACACACAAAGCTGAGCTAGACGATTGCTCCAGCGCATAGAAAACTCCTTGGATTGTACTGGCATGGGCACTTGGCCCAGGCGATAAGCTGGCTAGTATAAGACGGAAAAGCCGGTTTAGGGCAGCCTCGCGCGTAAGGACTTACAGATGATTCGTCCTGACTGAGCGCGCTTCACATCAGTGTCATGCAACTGTCACCGGCAACACATAGCCTGTCGTTATTTCAGGGACGTTGATATGCCGCACGCCGAAGCCTTGCCCGTTGCCGCACCCAGCCTGACCGCCGTACTGTTCGGGCTCAGCGGTTGCCTGGTGGATTTCGGCGCCCGGATGCGCCAGCACGATACTCACACACCAGCGCATGCCGAGGTCACCCCCGGCGCGCTGGACAGTCTGAACAGCTTGCAGCGCCAGCAGATTCCTTGCGCCTGGCTCGACGAGTTGCCCCCCGCCCTCACCCATTCGCTGGCCGGCGCCCTGCCTGCGTGGATCAAACCTTCGCAACACCCCGCAACACTCAATCCATGGCCGGCGCCGAACGCTTGCTGGCAAGCCTTGATGGCATTGAATGTCGAACGACTCGATGGTTGCGTGCTGGTCAGTGGCGAACCGCGACTGCTGCAATCGGGACTGAATGCCGGGTTATGGACGATCGGCCTGGCGTCCTGCGGTTCGCTCTGCGGGTTGGCGCCCAACGAATGGCAGGCCTTGAGCCAAAAGGAGCGCGAACACCTGCGTGGTAAAGCGACCGTGCAGTTGTTCAGCCTGGGTGTGCATTCGGTGATCGATCACCTCGGCGAGCTCGACACCTGCCTGGCGGACATCAGCCTGCGTCGGCTCAAGGGCGAAAAGCCCTGATCGAGATCATGCAGGTTGCGCGGGAGTGGATTAATCTAAAGGCAAGCCATAGACCTTTGGCACGCTGCTGCGGTCTATGCCAGTGCCTATCGATAAAAGGAAGAACGCCATGCCTGCCCGCGAACTGCAACAACAGCTCAATACTCTGCGCGAGCAATTGGAACAGAATCCGCCGCTGACGGAAGCCGAGCGCGAAGACCTGCACGCGCTGATGCAACAGATCGAACTGGAGCTTGAACTCGAAACCAAAACCCAGGATTCCAGCCTCGTCGACGGCGTCAACCTGGCCGTCGAACGCTTTGAAGTCGAACACCCCACCCTCGCTGGCACCTTGCGCAACATCGTGCAAGCCTTGGCCAGCATGGGGATCTGAATACGCCAGATGCAAAAAAGCCCCGCCAGTGATGGCGGGGCTTTTTCATACCCGGGAAGTGCACTGCAATCCCTTGTAGGAGCGAGCCTGCTCGCGATGACGGCAGCACATTCAACATCGATGGTGCCAGACACTCCGCCATCGCGAGCAGGCTCGCTCCTACAGGAGTATTTTACTGACGGACCAGGCGATGGTTCGGCAATTGCACGTCTTCAGTGCTGCGATACGGGTTGATGTCCAACCCACCACGCCGCACATACCGCGCATACACCGTCAACCTCTCCGGTTTCAACAACCGCTGCAAGTCGAGAAAAATCCGCTCCACGCACTGCTCGTGAAAGTCCGAGTGCTGACGGAAGCTCACGATGTACTCCAGCAAACTCGAGTGATCCAGGGCCGCGCCACGGTATTCAACCGCCACGCTGCCCCAGTCCGGCTGGCTGGTGACCGGGCAGTTGGATTTGAGCAGATGACTGTGCACGCTCTCTTCGACAATGCGCGAATCATCGCAACGCAGCAGCTCCGGGCGCGGATGTTCGTAGTTGCTGACGCTGATCTCCAGATCATCGATACACACACCCGGCAACGCCACGACGCCTTCGGCTTCGACATCCTTGAGGCTGCGAATCCGCACGCCAACCGGCTTGCCGGCAGCGGCCGACAGGTCTTTGACCAGCGTCGCTTCAAGGGTCGCGCTATCGGCAAACGGTGTCTGGTTCAACGAGTTCAGGTACAGCTTGAACGACTTCGACTCGATGATGTTCGGCGAATCCGCCGGGATGCTGAATTCGCCAATCGCCACCACCGGCTTACCGGACGGCAACAGCCACGACAGCTCGAAGCAGTTCCAGAAGTCCACACCCTTGTAAGGCAGGGTTTGCGCCGTCAGGCCCAACTCGGCCCATTTCGCGGTGCGCGGGATCGGGAACAGCAAGGACGGCGTATAAGTGGCGATGTATTCGCTGGATTTGCCCAGCGGCGAGTGTTCGGCTGCGGGATGCATGGCGGAAACCTGACTGAAGAATCAGCGGATTCTACCAGCCTTTGCGCCCGCCTTTGAGTGCTTACTGACTGACAGTCAGTTTGCCGACCATGCCCGCCTGGTAATGGCCGGGAATGTTGCAGGCAAATTCCAGGTTGGTGGCCTTCGTGAAGGTCCAGGTCAGCTCGGCCGTTTTTCCCGGCTCGACGAGGACACTGTTCGGGTCATCGTGCTTCATCATCCCGTGATCCATGCCTGCCATCGAACCGTGGTCCATTTCCTTCATGCCTGTAGGCGTGAGCATGCCGCTCTGCTGCATCTTCATCATTTCCTGCTGATGACGGGCATGCATCGCCGCATCGCCGAGGTTGAATTCGTGCAACAACTGGCCTTTATTCACCAGCACAAAACGAATCGTCTCACCCGTTTTGATATCGATCGCCTTGGCCGTGAATGACATGTCATCCATCACCACCTCGACACTTCGGGTAGCCTTGGTTGCCGGGGCCGGCTGACCGAAATCCCGGGGCTGCGCCGACGAGGCCCACACTGGCGAGCTTAACGCCAACAAACACGCGGCCAGCCCCTGATATTTACGCAAAAACATAGTCGTACTCCAACAAGATAAGGTTCAGCCTGTGGAAAACTCTAAACTGTCGCCACTGCCCGCGACCTGACAGCCAAATTACAACTTTGTCAGGTTGGTCTGTATCAACGCTGCCCACGGTATAAAGCCTTCGTTCCATTTGCCTCGAGTTGCCCATGAAGCTGCTGATCGTCGAAGACCAACCGAAAACCGGCCACTACCTGCGCCAGGGCCTGACTGAGGCCGGTTTCAACACCGAACTGGCGGCCGACGGCATCACCGGCCAACAACTGGCCTTGAGTGGTGATTACGCGTTGTTGATCCTTGATGTGATGCTACCCGGTCGCGATGGCTGGCAAATCCTGCAGGCGGTGCGTGGCGCCGGTCTCGATACACCAGTCCTTTTTCTGACGGCGCGAGATGCGGTTGAGGACAGGGTCCACGGCCTCGAACTCGGCGCAGACGATTACCTGGTCAAGCCGTTCGCCTTTTCCGAATTGCTGGCTCGGGTCCGCAGCCTGTTGCGACGCGGCAGCGCTTCGCCTCAGGAAACCAGCCTGCAACTGGCCGACCTGCGGCTGGATTTGATCCGCCGCCGGGTGGAGCGCGGCGGTCAACGCATCGACCTGACCGCCAAGGAGTTCGCCCTGCTGGAAATGCTCCTGCGGCGCCAGGGTGAGGTGCTGCCCAAATCACTGATTGCCTCCCAGGTCTGGGACATGAATTTCGACAGCGACACCAATGTCATCGAGGTCGCGATCCGCCGTTTGCGCCTGAAGATCGACGATGAATTCCCCAACAAGCTGATTCATACCGTGCGCGGCATGGGTTATGTCCTTGAAGAGCGACCTGCCTGATGCGTCGACTCTCGCTGAGCAGTCGCCTGGCGTTGCTGTTTGCGGCCTGTACCGCCGTGGTTTCATTGTTTGCCGGAGTGTTGTTCAGTCGCGCCAGCGAGGCGCACTTCGTCGAACTCGATCAGCAGTTGCTGGACGGCAAATTGATGGGTTTACGCCGCGCGCTGCATGACGTTCAGCCGAGTGAAAGCGAAGTCAGACTGACGGATGAACTGAGTCGGCAGGCCGACCTGTCGCTGCGAATCACTGGCAGCGATGGCCAGCGCTGGTATGACAGTTCGCCGCACTTGCCCCGGGAATTACCTACCCAGGCGGGTTTGTCCACGGTGAGTAGCGAAAGTACCGACTACCGCGTCCTCAATGCTCCGTTGTATCTCGACAAACCTGACTCACCGCAATTGACCTTGCTGCTGGACATCACCCATCACCAGCACTTTCTGCAACGCATGCAGCGCCTGATCTGGATGACCGTCGGCTTGTCGGCGCTGGCCACCGCGTTGCTCGGTGCATGGGCGGCACGCAGTGGTTTGCGCCCGTTGCGACGCATGAGCGCGATCGCCAGCGGCGTTTCAGCGCAATCGCTCAATGCCCGGCTGCCCGACGAGAATATGCCGTCGGAGCTCGAGGAATTGGCCCACAGCTTCAACGCCATGCTCGGACGCCTGGACGACTCATTTCAACGGCTCTCGGCGTTTTCCGCTGACATCGCCCATGAGCTGCGCACGCCGTTGTCGAACCTGCTGACCCACACCCAAGTCACCCTCACCCGCCCTCGGCCTATCGAGGACTACCGCGAAGCGCTGCACAGCAACCTCGAAGAACTGCAATGGATGGCGCAACTGGTCAACGACATGTTGTATCTGGCCAAGGCTGACCATGGGTTGTTGATGCCCAAGCGCGAACCGCTGGAGCTGGCGGGAGAAGTGGATCTGTTGCTGGAGTTTTTTGCGCCGTTGGCGGAGGACGCGCAGGTCAGGTTGAGTCGTGAAGGCAGTGCGCGCATGGAGGGAGATCGCAGCATGTTGCGTCGGGCACTTTCCAATCTGCTGGACAACGCGTTGCGGTTTACACCAGCCGAAGGCGAGGTTCGGGTGCGGATTGTCGATCAGGTCAAAGCCTTGAGTTTGACGGTCGAGAACAGTGGGGACGGGATTGACGGGGCGTTGCTGCCGCGATTGTTTGACCGGTTTTATCGGACCGATCCGGCGCGCCAGGAAGGCAGTAGTGAACATGCGGGATTGGGATTAGCGATCACTCAGTCAATCATCCGCGCCCATGGCGGACAGATTCATTGCGAATCGAATAATGGGTGGACGCGGTTTGTGATTGAGTTGCCAAAGGGAGATTAAGGCCAGCAGAGCCGGCCCCATCGCGAGCAGGCTCGCTCCCACCGTGACCGAGTTGAATCAGATCCAATGGGAGCGAGCCTGCTCGTGACGGCGGTGTAACGACTTACGAATACCGCAACGCGTGTGCTGGCTCGATCTTCGCCGCACGCCAGGCCGGGTAGACCGTCGCCAGGAAGCTCAGGACGAACCCCGCCGAGCAGATCAACAACACATCCCCACCCTGCAACTCCGACGGCAAGTTACTGACGAAATACACGTCAGAACTGAAGATGTGCTGGCCACTGACCCGCTCCATCCACCCCACCAGCTCGCTGACGTTCAGCGCCGCTATCACGCCCAGAACGCCACCGATCAAGGTGCCGACAACCCCGATCACCGTGCCCTGCACCATGAAGATCGCCATGATCTGCCGCGGTGTGGCGCCAATGGTGCGCAGGATCGCGATGTCCGCGCCCTTGTCGTTCACCACCATGATCAACGTTGCGATGATGTTGAACGCCGCCACGGCGACGATCATCAGCAACAGCAGGCCGATCATGGTTTTTTCCATCTTCATCGCACTGAACAGACTGCCCTGGGTGTGGGTCCAGTCATCAGCCTTGTAAGCGGTGCCCAGCCCGCCAGCGATATCGCTGGAGACCTTCGGCGCCGCGTACAAATCCTTCACCGCCAAACGCACGCTCTGCACCTGGTTCGGTTCCCAGTGCTGCATCTGCGCGGCATCGGCGACGTGGATCAGCGCCATCGAGCCATCCAGCTCGGCACCGACCTTGAACACGCCCACTACGTTCAGCCGCTGCATGCGCGGGGTAATGCCGCCCGGTGCGTTGCTGACTTCCGGCACGATCAGGGTGATCTTGTCGCCGACATTCAAGCGGAAACGCCGCGCGGTGATTTCGCCGATCACCACGCCGAACTCGCCCGGTTTCAACGCATCGAGACGGCCCTGAACGATGTGCTGGGCAACGATCGACACCTTGCCTTCCAGTGCGGGATCTACACCGCTGACCTGAATTGGCTGCATCGTGCCTTTATAGGAGAGCATGCCTTCCATCTCGGTGAACGGCACGGCGGCAGTGACTTCCGGGTTTTTCATCGCGGCGGCGGCCACGGGCTGCCAATCGTCGATCGGCTTCACGCCGACGATGGTCGCGTGCGGCACCATTCCGAGGATGCGCGAGCTCATTTCGCGCTGGAAGCCGTTCATCACCGACAGCACCACGATCATCGCCAGCACGCCGAGGGCGAGACCGATCATCGAGGTCATCGAGATGAAGGAAACAAAGCGATTGCGGCGCTTGGCGCGGGTATAGCGCGTGCCGATAAAGATCGATAACGGTCTGAACATTCGCTGGGGCACCGTATAAAAATAAAAGACCCGACGTACTGTTCAGCACGCCGGGTTTCGGCCAATCAGATGGGCGTCAGGCAACCTTCCTGCAAATGCAGGACGCGATCCATCTGGCGAGCCAGGTTCATGTCGTGAGTCACCACCAGGAACGCCGTGCGCATCGAGGTGCTGAGTTCCAGCATCAAATCCTGAATGCCCTGGGCGGTGTGGGAGTCGAGGTTGCCGGTCGGCTCGTCGAGCATCACCAGGCCTGGCTTGTTCACCAAGGCGCGGGCGATGGCAACGCGCTGACGTTCGCCGCCGGACAGTTCAGACGGTTTGTGCTCCAGGCGATGGCCAAGCCCTACCCGCTCCAGCAACGCAGTCGCACGCTGGCGCGCTTCCGGAATCGCAGTCTTGCCGATTAGCAGCGGCATGCAGACGTTTTCCAGCGCGGTGAACTCAGGCAGCAAATGGTGGAACTGGTAGACGAAACCCAGCGACCGGTTGCGCAGCAGGCCGCGATTCTTCTCGCTCAGGGCCGACAGCTCTTCGCCATCGAGCCAGACGCTGCCCTTGGTCGGCGTGTCGAGACCGCCCAACAGGTTGAGCAAGGTACTTTTGCCCGAACCCGAGGTGCCGACAATCGCCACGCGCTCACCCGGATGCAACTCCAGTTGCAGACCGGCCAGCACTTCTACCGACTCCGGGCCTTCCTCATAGGACTTGCCCAGGTTGCGGCAGCTCAAGATTGCTTTATCACTCATACCCAACTCACTCATAACGTAGCGCCTCCGCAGGCTGGGTGCGCGCGGCACGCCAGGCTGGATACAGGGTGGCGAGGAAACTCAGGACCAACGCGGCGGCGCAGACCATCAACACGTCCTGGCTCTGCACTTGCGACGGCAGGTAATCGATGAAATACACGTCGGCGTTCAGGAATTTGTGGCCGATCAACCCTTCGAGGGCCGAGATCGCAGCGCTGACGTTCAACGCGGCGAAGATCCCGACCACGGCGCCGATCAGCGTGCCGATCACGCCAATGACCGTGCCCTGGACCATGAAGATCGCCATGATCTGCCCCGGCGTGGAGCCTAGGGTTCGCAGAATCGCGATGTCACCCTTCTTGTCGTTCACCACCATCACCAGCGTGGAAATGATGTTGAAGGCCGCGACGGCGACGATCAGCAGCAACAGCAGGCCGATCATGGCTTTTTCCATGCGGATCGCCTGATACAGATTGCCGTGGGTACGGGTCCAGTCGCGGGCGTAGAAATGGTCCTCACCGAGTTGCTGGGCGATATTCCACGCCGTGCGCGGGGCCTGGAACAGGTCATCGAACTTCAGGCGGATGCCCTGGACCTGATCCGGCTTCCAGCGATGCATTTTCGCCAGATCCTGCAGGTTGGTGACACCCAGGTACCCGTCGATCTCACCGGCACCGACATGGAAAATGCCGACCACGGTAAAGCGTTTCATGCGCGGGAACATCCCGGCCGGGGTCACCGTGACTTCCGGTGCCACGAATGTCAGCTTGTCGCCAACCGCGGCGCCAAGCTTGGCGGCCGCCTTGTCACCGATGACAATGCCGAAGCTGCCCGGCGTGAGGTCGTCGAGTTTGCCCTGCTGCATGAAGTTATCAATGATCGAGACCTGGCGTTCCAGCGCAGGGTCGATGGCATTGAGCAGGACTTTGGAGACCTTGCCGTTGTTGGTCAGCAAACCCTGCATCTGGGTGAACGGCGCAACGGCCGTCACCTGCGGGTTCTGCTTGACCTTGGCGGCCAGGCTTTGCCAGTCGCTGATCGGTTCACCGGACTCGATGGTCGCGTGGGGCACCATGCCCAGCACGCGGGTGCGCATCTCATGATCGAAGCCGTTCATGACCGAAAGCACGACGATCATCACGACCACGCCGAGGGCGAGTCCGATCATCGAGGTCAGGGAAATGAATGACACAAAATGATTGCGGCGCTTTGCACGGGTATAACGCGTGCCAATAAATACGAAGAGAGGTCTGAACATGTCGGGGCTTGTTCGGAGGGAAAAGGAACGTCCTTGTGGCGGGGGTCGATAACCAGCTTTACACTCAGACCACCGCCGCTACCATGGGTTCGCCATGTCGACATTAGATGAAGAAGATCGCCGCGAATACTACCGTATCGAGGACACGATCGCACTGGAAATTCGGCCCCTGTCCGCTCCCGAAGCCGCAGGCCAGGAAGTGTTGCAGGATGCTTCCCCACTGTTCAACTTGCTCAGCGAACTGCACCTGAGCGAATTCGAGTCGCAACACCTGCTGCGCCAGATCAGTGAGCGCGACCGCAACCTCGCTGCGTTCCTGAAATCCCAGAACAAACGCATCGATCTGCTGAGCCAGGTGATCGCCATCACCGTACTCGGGCAGATCGGCGAGCCGCAGCCGGTGATCATTTCCGAAGGCGGTATCGACTTCCAGCACCCGACGCCCATCGCCGTGGGCGCGCACCTGTCGGTCAAACTGGTGCTGATGCCGCAAGCCCTCGGCCTGTTGCTGCGGGCCAAGGTCACGCATTGCGATCGCAAGGCTGGCGCCTACGACGTTGGCACCGAGTTCGAATACCCGACCGACGCCCAGCGCCAATTGCTGGCCCGCTACATTTTGCAGAAGCAGGCCCAGGAACGACGTCTGGCCCGCGAAAACGAATCAGGCATTTAATTTAAGGAAGAACCGTGACCCTCATCTACGGCCATCGCGGCGCCAAGGGCGAAGCACCGGAAAACACGCTGACCAGTTTCCAGCAATGCCTCAAGCATGGCGTGCGCCGCTGTGAACTGGACCTGCACCTGTCCATGGACAACGAGTTGATGGTCATCCACGACCCGACACTCAAGCGCACCACCGACCGACGCGGCAAGGTCGTCGAGCACACGGCGGCCGAGCTGGTGACCTACGACGCACGCAAGGGCGGGCCGGGCTGGATCAAGCCTTGCCCGATCCCCACGCTGGAAGAGTTGTTCGAGAAATGCGATTTCGAGCATTGGCAGCTGGAAGTCAAAAGCGCATCTCGCACCCGTGCCGCGACGACCGTGCTGGCGATACGCGAAATGGCTCAGCGTTTCGGCCTGCTCGACAAGGTCACGATCACGTCGAGTTCACGCGAAGTGCTGAAAGCCGCGCTGGACCTGGTGCCGGACGTGTCTCGTGGATTGGTGGCTGAATATGCATGGCTCGACCCGTTGAAAGTCGCCCAGAGTTACGGCTGTGAGATTCTGGCGCTGAACTGGACCCTGTGTACGCCGGAACGCCTGCAGAAGGCGCAGCGTCAGGGGCTGCATGTGTCGGTATGGACAGTCAACGAGCCCGCGCTGATGCGCAGACTCGCCGACTTCGGCGTTGACAGCCTGATTACAGACTTTCCCGGTTTGGCCAGCGCCACCCTCGAGAATTGCTGAAATCGGTCTCCCCGGCCGGCTCAGGCCACCGGCCGGAGCCACTCAAAAAAGCCGGTTGAGGCCATCGTAAGCCGCTACCCGATAGGCTTCGGCCATGGTCGGGTAGTTGAACGTCGTGTTGACGAAGTATTTCAGAGTGTTCAGTTCGCCCGGCTGGCTCATGATCGCCTGACCGATGTGAACGATCTCCGACGCCTGATAACCGAAGCAGTGAACGCCCAGCACTTCCAGGGTCTCGCGGTGGAACAGGATTTTCAGCATGCCCTGGGGCTCGCCGGCAATCTGTGCACGCGCCATGCCCTTGAAGAACGCCTTGCCCACTTCGTAGGGCACCTTAGCCTGAGTCAGCTCCTGCTCGTTCTTGCCGATCGAGCTGATCTCCGGAATGGTGTAGATACCGGTCGGCACGTCGTTAACGAAGCGCCAGCTGTTGTTATCGACGATGCTGCCAGCGGCCGAACGACCCTGGTCGTGGGCGGCACTGGCCAGGCTCGGCCAGCCGATCACGTCACCGGCACCGTAAATGTTCGGTACGCAGGTGCGATAGGCTTCGTCGACTTCGATCTGGCCACGGCTGTTGACCTTCACGCCGATGTTTTCCAGACCCAGCTGGTCGGTGTTGCCGGTACGACCGTTGCACCAGAGCAAGGCATCGGCCTTGATCTTCTTGCCGGACTTGAGGTGCAGGATCACGCCGCTGTCCACGCCTTCGACGCGGTCGTAGTCTTCGTTGTGGCGAACCGTGATGTTGTTGTTGCTGAAGTGGTAGCTCAGGGCCTGGGAAATTTCCGAGTCCAGGAAACTCAGCAACTGACCGCGGTTGTCCACCAGTTCAACCAGTACACCCAGGCCACTGAAGATCGACGCGTATTCGCAACCGATCACGCCAGCGCCGTAAACGATGAGTTTGCGCGGGGTGTGGCCGAGGCTGAGGATGGTGTCGCTATCGTAGATGCGCGGGTGATGGAAATCGATGTCCGCCGGGCGATAAGGACGCGAGCCGGTGGCGATGATGATGTGCTTGGCCACCAGTTTTTCGACCACACCGTTGGCGCAGACCACTTCGATGGTTTGCTCGTCGGCGAAGCTGCCGGTGCCAAAGAACACGTCGACGCGATTACGGGCGTAGTAGCCGGTGCGCGAGGCGACTTGTTTGGAAATGACTTTTTCGGCGCTTTTCAGCACGTCCGGAAACGAGAACCAGCGCGGCTCACCAATGGCCCGGAACATCGGGTTGGTGTTGAACTGCATGATCTGCCGGACCGAGTGACGCAGTGCCTTGGACGGGATGGTACCCAGGTGGGTGCAGTTGCCGCCGACCTGGCGACGGCTATCGACCATCGCCACCTTGCGCCCTGCTTTGGCGGCGTTCATTGCCGCGCCTTCTCCCGCCGGGCCGGAACCCAGTACCACCACGTCGTAGTTGTAGACAGCCATGCGTACTCCTCAGAACAGGCCGCAGTGCCCTCGGCACCTGCGGCTAAATCACGCCGATCTGTGGCGTGAAGGAACAATTTGGGGCCAATGCAGAACCCGGACACAGTCTATAGAAGCGTCAACGCCGGGCACATTAACCCTTGGTCGCGTCGTAGGCTAGTTTTGCCTGCACTACAACGCCAGTCTTCGATGCGCGAACCGTCGCAATCATTCAGTTTTGCCGCCACTGAGGCGCTCAAAAGCCTGATTGGTTCGTGTGACGAAACCTGTATCGGCACGGATCACAAAAAATGCGCCGATATCGTGTTTTTCTGCGTAGTCCCAACCGCGCTCCGGTCCGAGAATCAGCAACAGCGTCGATAAGCCATCGGCCATTAACGCTGAAGGATTAATCACTGTGACCGACGCCAGGGTGTGTGAGACCGGCGCACCGGTGCGGGCATCGAAGGTGTGGGAATAGCGCCGACCGTCCTGCTCGAAATAGTTACGGTAGTCGCCGGAAGTGGACACTCCGTAGCCGTCGACAACAATCACACGTTCGGCCACTTGCCGATCATCCCGAGGCTCTTCCAGAGCGATGCGCCATGGCGAGCCGTCGTGTTTCTTGCCGGCCGCCTTGAGTTCGCCGGTGACCTCGACCAGGTAGCTGCGGATGCCCATCGTTTCGAGTTTTTCGGCAATGGTATCGACGGCGTAACCGGCGGCGATGCTGTTGAAGTCGACTTCGACGGCGGCGTCCTTGCACAGCTGATCACGATCGATGCGCAGGTGTTGGTAGCCAACCCTCTGCCTTACTTCGGCGAGCGACTGGGCGGTGGGGACTTTTTCCTCACGGGCTTGCGGGCCGAACCCCCAGAGATTGAGCAGCGGTTCCACAGTCAGGTCGTAGGAACCTTCGCTTTGTTCCGACAGCAGCTGAGCAACGCGGATCAGTTTGAGGATCGGCGCGGGCATTTTCTGACAGCGATTGGCGGGGAGATCGTTGAAGCGCTCGATGTCCGAATCGCTGCGGTAGGTCGAGAATTGTCGATCCACTTCAGCGAGGATATTTTCTACTTCAGCCTGCACCGTCTTCGGCCCGAGCGTGTAGGAATGCCTCACGTATTGAATGGAATAACGACTGCCCATGGCTGGGCCGTCGAAGCGTTCCAGACTGTCGCCGTTGCCACAACCGGACAAAACACCGACCAGCATCACAATCCCAGCCCACCGTCCAGTTAACAAATCTTCATCTCCCCCCAAAACCGCGCCCGCCATTATGGGCTTCAGAGCGCATGGGAGCCAGACCTGCCTCATCTGCCTGTCAGACGCAAAACCTGTGGGAGCCTCACTTCACCACACAGGCTCGTGCAGGTGCAGCGCGTTCAAACAAGACTTACCAGAGTGAGTATCTACAAATGTCCTCCAACACGAGCAAAGGCAAGGCGATTTTTCGCGTTGTCAGCGGTAACTTTCTCGAAATGTTCGACTTTATGGTCTACGGCTTTTACGCCACGGCCATCGCGAAAACGTTCTTTCCTGCCGACAGCGCTTTTGCCTCCCTGATGTTGTCGCTGGCCACTTTCGGTGCTGGTTTCCTGATGCGCCCGCTGGGCGCGATTTTCCTCGGCGCCTACATCGACCGTCATGGCCGCCGCAAAGGCTTGATCATCACCCTGGCGATGATGGCTGCCGGCACGGTGCTGATTGCCTGCGTGCCGGGTTACGCCACCCTCGGCGTGGCCGCGCCGCTGCTCGTGCTGTTCGGCCGCCTGCTGCAAGGCTTCTCGGCCGGCGTGGAACTGGGCGGCGTGTCGGTGTACCTGGCAGAGATTTCCACGCCGGGTCGCAAGGGCTTCTTTGTCAGTTGGCAATCCGCCAGTCAGCAAGCCGCGGTGGTGTTCGCCGGTCTGCTGGGAGTCGGTTTGAACCATTGGCTCAGCCCCGAAGAAATGGGTGACTGGGGCTGGCGTGTTCCATTCCTGATCGGCTGCATGATTGTGCCGGTGATTTTCGTGATTCGTCGTTCGCTTGAAGAAACCCCGGAATTCCAGGCGCGCAAACACCGCCCTACCCTGCGGGACGTCGTCCGCTCGATCAGTCAGAACTTTGGCATCGTCATCGCCGGCATGGCATTGGTGGTGATGACCACGGTGTCGTTCTACCTGATCACCGCCTACACCCCGACCTTCGGCAAAGCCGAATTGCATCTGTCGGATCTGGATGCGTTGCTGGTGACGGTCTGTATCGGTCTGTCGAATTTTTTCTGGCTGCCGGTCATGGGTGCCGTGTCCGACAAGATCGGGCGCAAACCCCTACTCCTGGCGGCGACCGTTCTGGCGATCCTTACGGCCTACCCTGCCCTGTCATGGCTGGTGGCGAACCCGAGCTTCAGCCATTTGCTGATCGTCGAGTTGTGGCTGTCGTTCCTGTACGGCTCGTACAACGGCGCCATGGTAGTGGCGCTGACCGAGATCATGCCGGTGGAAGTTCGTACCACCGGCTTCTCCCTGGCCTACAGCCTGGCGACTGCAACGTTCGGCGGGTTTACACCTGCGGCGTGTACGTACTTGATCCATGTGCTGGATAACAAGGCAGCGCCGGGGATCTGGCTCACTGGCGCGGCGGTGCTGGGGTTGATTGCGACGCTGGTGTTGTTCAAAGGCAATCGGCATGAACTGCGGACTGCGCAAGCCGCGGTGGTCGGCGGCGCCTGACAAATCGCTTTCGCGGGCAAGCCTCGCTCCTACAGGTCATTTGCCAGTTTTGAGCGGGCGCATGCCCGTAGTAGCGAGGTTTGCCCGCGAAAAGGCCGGCACAAACCACACCTCTGGAAACTGACAAATTGCACAAACAAAAACGCCCCGACCAAAGTCGGGGCGTTTTCATGTGCAGCTAAGGCTTAGCGAGGGAACGCTGGCGGGTTTACACCGGCCATGTCTTCCATCACGCGAACTACCTGGCAGCTGTAACCGAACTCGTTGTCGTACCAGACGTACAGAACAACGCGGTTGTCTTGGGTGATGGTTGCTTCAGCGTCCACAACGCCTGCGTGGCGCGAGCCAACGAAGTCGGTGGAAACCACTTCCTGCGAATTGACGTAGTCGATTTGCTTATGCAGATCGGAGTGCATGGCCATCTGGCGCAGGTACTCGTTGATCTCTTCACGAGTGGTGGCTTTCTCAAGGTTCAGGTTGAGAATGGCCATCGACACGTTTGGCGTCGGAACGCGGATCGCGTTACCGGTCAGCTTGCCGGCCAGCTCAGGCAGTGCCTTGGCAGCAGCAGTGGCAGCACCGGTCTCGGTGATCACCATGTTCAGCGCGGCACTACGGCCACGGCGATCGCCTTTGTGGAAGTTGTCGATCAGGTTCTGGTCGTTGGTGTACGAGTGAACAGTTTCAACGTGACCATTTACGATGCCGAACTTGTCGTTCACAGCTTTGAGCACCGGCACGATGGCGTTGGTGGTGCAGGAAGCGGCGGAAACGATCTTGTCGTCAGCAGTGATATCACCGTGGTTGATGCCGTGAACGATGTTCTTCAGCTTGCCTTTACCCGGCGCGGTCAGAACAACGCGGTCGATACCTGGGCAAGCCAGGTGTTGACCCAGGCCCTCGGCGTCGCGCCATACACCGGTGTTGTCCACCAGCAGCGCGTCTTTGATGCCGTACTGGGTGTAATCCACTTCAGTCGGGTTTTTCGCGTAGATCACCTGGATCAGGTTGCCGTTGGCGGTGATGGTGTTGTTGGCTTCATCAATAGTGATGGTGCCATCGAACGGACCATGAACCGAGTCACGACGCAGCAGGCTTGCACGCTTGACCAGATCGTTCTCGGCGCCCTTGCGGACAACGATGGCGCGCAGACGCAGGCCGTCGCCACCACCGGTTTTCTCGATCAGGATGCGCGCCAGCAGACGGCCGATACGACCGAAGCCGTACAGGACAACGTCGGTGCCTTTGCGAGCGGAAACGTTCTGCTGACCAACGACGTCAGCCAGTTCTTCGCGGACGAACTGCTCGGCAGTGCGGCCATTGCCTTCGGCTTTGAACTTGACCGCAAGCTTGCCCAGGTCAACCGAAGCGGCGCCGAGCTTGAGCTCGCTCATCGCCTTGAGCAGCGGGAATGTTTCGTGGACGGACAATTCGCTGTCATCGGACTGACGATGACGAGCAAAGCGGTGAGCTTTGAGAATCGCAATGACTGAACGATTGATCAGGCTGCGGCCATAGATCGAGCTCACCACGTTGTTATTGCGGTAGAGCTGACCGATAAGCGGAATCATCGCTTCTGCGAGTGCTTCACGGTCGATCCATTCACCAAGACACTGGTCGGGCTTCTGAGTCACGGGAACCTTCCACATGTAGGGGCAGAAAAAAGGGGCTACATTATGCCGCCGAGTGCCTCCCGTAGCAATGCGCGCCTGTCGTGCGATCCGTAACAAAATCAGGTTCAAAAAAATCACGCAGCGATGCAGCCCAGTAAAACCGGGGCTTTCAGCGCAGTCAATTTTTTGGAGATACCGCTGTCTTATCCGTAACCCTCCGTAACACTCGGTCGTTTTGCCACTACATAATCATCAATTTCCGGTAAAAAACCGGCGAATTTTGTCTTTACCACTACATTTCGCCAAACCTGCGTAATAGACACAGTCTGCAACTGACAGGCGGCACCCGGGGCCGCTACAATTACCGACTTTGTCGCAACGCTTGGAGCTCAACCTTCCGTGCCCGTTCTGCGTCTACCGCTTCTCCCTGCCGCGGCAGGTAAACAGCACTGGGGCAACCTGCCCGGTGCCGCCCTTAGCCTGGCCATCGCCGAGGCTGCCAGCGCTGCCAAGCGCTTTACCCTGCTGCTGACCGCCGACAGCCAAAGTGCCGAACGGCTGGAACAGGAGCTGAGTTTCTTCGCCCCGGATTTGCCTGTGCTGCATTTCCCGGACTGGGAAACCCTGCCTTACGATCTGTTTTCCCCCCACCAGGACATCATTTCCCAGCGCATCGCGGCCTTATATAGGTTGCCGGAGCTGAGCCATGGCGTATTGGTCGTGCCGATCACCACCGCGCTGCACCGCCTCGCGCCGACCAAATTCCTGCTCGGCAGCAGCCTGGTGCTGGACGTTGGCCAGAAGCTCGACGTCGAGCAAATGCGCACCCGACTTGAAGCCAGTGGCTATCGCTACGTCGACACGGTGTACGAGCACGGCGAGTTCACGGTGCGCGGCTCGCTGATCGACCTGTTCCCGATGGGCAGCAAACTGCCCTTCCGTATCGACTTGTTCGACGACGAAATCGAAACGCTGCGTACCTTCGACCCGGAAAACCAGCGCTCCATCGATAAAGTCGACACCGTTCGCCTGCTGCCCGCGCGGGAATTCCCGCTGCAGAAAGATGCGGTCACCCGCTTCAAGGCACGCTTTCGCGAGCGTTTCGATGTCGACTTCCGTCGCTGCCCGATCTTTCAAGACCTGAGCAGCGGGATTACACCGGCCGGTATCGAGTACTACCTGCCGCTGTTCTTCGACGAAACCTCGACGCTGTTCGATTACCTGCCCCAGGACACACAAGTGTTTTCCCTGCCGGGCATCGAGCAGGCGGCGGAAAACTTCTGGAACGACGTGCGCAATCGCTACGAAGAACGCCGCGTCGATCCGTCCCGTCCTTTATTACCTCCGGCCGAACTGTTCCTGCCGGTGGAAGACTGCTTTGCGCGCCTGAAGAACTGGCCGCGGGTAGTGGCCAGTCAACAGGACGTGGAAACCGGCGTCGGTCGCGAGCGCTTCCCGGCGCGCGAACTGCCGAACCTGGCCATCGAAGCCAAGGCCACCCAGCCGTTGGCGGCGCTGGCCGGCTTCCTCGACGAGTTTCCCGGGCGCGTGCTGTTTACCGCCGAGTCCGCGGGTCGTCGTGAAGTGCTGCTGGAATTGCTCGAACGCCTGAAGCTGCGACCGAAAACCGTCGACAGCTGGCCGGACTTTGTCGCAAGCAAGGAGCGACTGGCGATCACCATCGCGCCGCTCGACGAAGGCCTGGTACTCGACGACCCGGCCCTGGCGCTGGTAGCCGAAAGCCCGTTGTTCGGTCAGCGGGTGATGCAACGTCGTCGCCGCGAAAAACGCGCCGATGCCAACAACGATGCAGTCATCAAGAACCTTACCGAGTTGCGCGAAGGCGCGCCGGTGGTGCATATCGATCACGGCGTCGGTCGCTACCTGGGTCTGGCGACCCTGGAAATCGACGATCAGGCTGCCGAGTTCTTGACCCTGCAATACGCAGAGGGCGCCAAGCTCTACGTGCCAGTGGCCAACCTGCACCTGATTGCTCGCTACACCGGTAGCGACGATGCCCTGGCCCCGCTGCACCGCCTCGGCTCGGAAACCTGGCAGAAAGCCAAACGCAAAGCCGCCGAGCAAGTGCGCGACGTCGCGGCCGAGCTGCTCGACATCTATGCCCGTCGCGCCGCTCGCGAAGGTTATGCCTTCGAAGACCCGAAAGCTGACTACGCAACCTTCAGTGCCGGTTTCCCGTTCGAAGAAACCCCGGATCAGCAAACCACCATCGACGCCGTCCGCGCCGACATGCTGGCACCGAAGCCGATGGACCGCCTGGTCTGCGGCGACGTGGGCTTCGGCAAGACCGAAGTGGCGATGCGCGCGGCGTTCATTGCGGTGCATGGCGGTCGCCAGGTGGCGATCCTGGTGCCGACTACCCTGCTCGCCCAGCAGCATTACAACAGCTTCCGCGACCGCTTCGCCGACTGGCCGGTGAGCGTGGAAGTGATGAGCCGCTTCAAGTCGACCAAGGAAGTCAACGCTGCAGTGGCGGACCTCGCCGAAGGCAAGATCGACATCGTCATCGGCACGCACAAGTTGCTGCAGGACGACGTGAAAATCAAAAACCTCGGGTTGGTCATCATCGACGAAGAGCATCGTTTTGGTGTCCGTCAAAAAGAACAGCTCAAGGCCCTGCGCAGTGAAGTCGACATTCTTACCCTGACCGCCACGCCGATTCCGCGCACGCTGAACATGGCGGTGTCGGGCATGCGCGACCTGTCGATCATTGCCACGCCGCCAGCCCGTCGCCTGTCGGTGCGGACCTTTGTCATGGAGCAGAACAAGAGCACGGTCAAAGAGGCCCTGCTGCGTGAGTTGCTGCGCGGCGGTCAGGTCTATTACCTGCACAACGATGTGAAGACCATCGAGAAGTGCGCCGCCGACCTCGCCGAACTGGTGCCGGAAGCGCGGATCGGCATCGGCCACGGGCAGATGCGCGAACGCGATCTCGAACAGGTGATGAGCGACTTTTATCACAAGCGCTTCAACGTGCTGATTGCCTCGACCATCATCGAGACCGGCATCGACGTGCCGAGCGCCAACACCATCATCATCGAGCGTGCCGACAAATTTGGCCTGGCGCAGCTGCACCAATTGCGCGGCCGCGTCGGTCGCAGTCACCACCAGGCTTACGCTTATTTGCTGACCCCGCCACGCCAGCAGATCACTCCCGACGCCGAAAAACGTCTGGAAGCGATCGCCAACACCCAGGACCTCGGCGCAGGCTTCGTGCTCGCCACCAACGACCTGGAGATCCGTGGCGCCGGCGAACTGCTGGGCGACGGTCAGAGCGGTCAGATCCAGGCGGTCGGTTTCACCCTGTACATGGAAATGCTCGAACGCGCGGTGAAGTCGATCCGCAAGGGCGAACAACCGAACCTTGATCAACCGCTGGGCGGTGGTCCGGAAGTCAATCTGCGCGTCCCGGCGTTGATTCCCGAAGCCTACTTGCCGGACGTGCATGCCCGACTGATTCTCTACAAACGCATTGCCTCGGCCACCGATGAGGAAGGCCTCAAAGACCTGCAAGTGGAGATGATCGACCGTTTCGGCCTGCTGCCGGAACCGACGAAGAACCTGATGCGCATCACGGCATTGAAGCTGCAAGCCGAACTGCTGGGCATCAAGAAAGTCGACGGTGGCCCGCAAGGCGGCCGGATCGAGTTCGCCGCGCAGACGCCGGTCGACCCGCTGACCCTGATCAAACTGATCCAGGGCCAGCCCAAACGCTACAAATTCGAAGGTGCCACGATGTTTAAATTCATGGTCCCGATGGAGCGCCCGGAAGAGCGCTTTAATACTGTAGAGGCGCTGCTTGAGTGCCTCATTCCGAAAACTGCTTGAAGGACGCCGCATGCGCCTGTTTTGTTTACTGACCTTGCTGACCACCCTGGTCGCTCCTACGGCGTTTGCCGATGACCTGTACCAGGTTGAAATGATCCTGGTGCGGCAAAACGCCGTGCCAGCCATTGTCAGCAAAGCCGCACCGGAAGACTGGGCTGCCGGTGCAAAAAGTATCAGCAAGGACAACCTGCGCACGCCGAGCCTGAATAACGAAGTGCAAAAACTCAGCGCCAGCAGCGATTACACGGTGTTACTGCACAAGGCCTGGCAACAGAACCTGGGCGAAGATGCCCGCAAGATCGCCATCAGTGAGGGCAAGGAACAGTTCGGCCAGTTCCCGATCGAGGGCACGTTGAGCTTGAAACTGGGACGTTTTACCGACGTCGACGCGGATTTCTGGGTCAACCAGATCGACGCCAATGGTTTGGTCACCGCCAGCGAACGCCTGAAGCAGGAAAGCCACACCAAGAACGGCCAGCTGAACTTCCTCGACAACGGCCACCTCGGCCTGCTGATCAAGATCACCTCGCTCACCGCCCCTGCGCCTCGGCCAGTCCCCGATGAAATTCCGGACTGATTGAGTCCCTATGTCAGCGACCCTGAGCAAACCCCTGGCACCTTCCTGGGTCAGCCGATTCAAGGAACAGAGCCTGGAGCGTGGCCGTCGCTACGCGCTGGAGAACCGCGTCAGGATCGTCGAGGCTGGCGATGCCACGATCGTCGCCGCTTGCGAAGGCTCTGGCGGTAACGTGTACCGCCAGACCATTCGCCTGCGCGAGTCGGCCAAAGCGACCTTGCTGATGGTCGACGCCACGTGCACGTGCCCGGTTCACGTCAACTGCAAACATTGCGCGGCGGTGCTGCTGAAGGTGCAGGAAACCCTCGCCTACCCCGCCGCCGCACAAGACGCCGAACTGCTGGAAAAACTTCAGGCGGTATTGGAGAACCGCAGCCCAAAGGCGCCACCCCAAGTCCTTGTGGACAACGTGCAACCGATACCGCGCCTGTGGCTGGCGAGCATCGAGTTCAGCGCCTTCGAACCACGCAACGGCAAGATGCAGCGCTACATCCAGCATCGGGCGGCGCTGTCGTTCAGCTATCTGGATGAGTACGTTTCCGGGCAGAAGAACGCCGATGTACTGATTCGCCAGGAAACCCAGACGCTACGGATAAAACGCCACCCGGAAGTCGAACAGGCCTACCGGGAGCAGCTGCGAATTCTCGGTTTCAAGATCGCCACCCGACAAAGCAAGGCCTTGCCGGAAAGCGCTGGCGAACTCTATGAAATGGTCAACGACAGCGCCTGGCTGACCTTCACCCTCAATGAATTGCCGAAACTGCGCACTCAAGGTTGGGAGCTGCAGATCGACGAAGATTTCGGCTTCGACCTGACCGCCGTGGACGATTGGTACGCCACCGTCGAGCAGGCACCGGAGCGCGACTGGTTTGATCTGGAGCTGGGGATCATCGTCAACGGCGAGCGCTTGAGCTTGCTGCCGATCCTGCTGAACCTGATGCGCTCCCACACCGAAATCCTCAATCCGGAACGCCTCGCCCGCCGACGCGACGACGAACTGATTCTGGTGAACATTCCCAACCGCCCGAATTCCCAGCACGGCCCCTTGCAGGTCGCCCTGCCCTTCGGCCGCTTGAAACCGGTGCTGGCGACGCTTGGCGAGTTCTACCTGCAAGAGCCCGGCGAAACCACGCTACGCCTGAGCAAGGCCGATGCCACGCGCCTGAATCCGCTGGAAGGCATGCCGCTGCTTTGGGAAGGTGGCGAGCAGATCCGCACGTTTGCCCAGCGCCTGCGGGACATCAAGGATTACACCGCAACAGCCCCCGAAGGCTTGAACGCGACCTTGCGCCCATATCAGCTGGAAGGCTTGAGCTGGATGCAGTCGCTGCGGCAACTGGAAGTCGGCGGAATTCTCGCGGACGACATGGGGCTGGGTAAAACCCTACAGACGCTGGCGCATATTCTTAGTGAGAAGAACGCCGGACGCCTCGACCGGCCGTGCATGGTGGTGATGCCCACCAGCCTGATCCCGAACTGGCTCGATGAAGCCGCGCACTTCACGCCACAGCTCAAAGTGCTGGCGCTGTACGGCGCCAGTCGCAAAAAACACTTTGATCACTTGGTCGATTACGACCTGATCCTCACCACCTATGCATTGCTGCCAAAGGACGTCGACCGCCTGGCCGCGCAGCCGCTGCACGTGCTGGTACTGGACGAAGCGCAATACATCAAGAACCCCAACAGCAAGGCCGCCCACGCCGCCCGCGAGCTGAATGCGCGCCAGCGCCTGTGCCTGAGTGGCACGCCGCTGGAAAACCACCTCGGCGAGCTGTGGTCGCTGTTCCACTTCCTCTTGCCTGGCTGGCTTGGCGACGTGAAAAGCTTCAACCGCGATTACCGCGTACCGATTGAAAAACGCGCCAGTGAAGTCAGACTTCAGCACCTCAACGGTCGGATCAAACCGTTCCTGCTGCGCAGGACCAAGGAGCAGGTCGCGACGGAATTGCCGCCGAAGACCGAGATCATCCATTGGGTGGAGCTCAACGAAGCCCAGCGCGATGTGTATGAAACCATGCGCCTGGCGATGGACAAGAAAGTCCGCGACGAGATCACTCGCAAAGGCGTGGCGCGCAGCCAAATCATCATTCTTGAAGCGCTGCTGAAACTGCGCCAGGTGTGCTGCGACTTGCGCCTGGTCAACGATGCCGTGCCGCCGACTCGCGGCAGTACCTCGGGCAAGCTCGACAGCCTGATGGAAATGCTGGATGAGCTGTTTGAGGAAGGTCGGCGAATTTTGCTGTTTTCGCAATTCACCTCGATGCTGGCGTTGATCGAAGTCGAACTGAAGAAACGCAGTGTTGAATACGCGTTGCTGACGGGACAGACCCGTGACCGCCGCGCCCCCGTGAAGGACTTTCAGAGCGGCAAGCGTCAGATCTTTCTGATCAGCTTGAAGGCAGGCGGTGTCGGTTTGAACCTGACGGAAGCGGATACGGTGATCCACTACGATCCTTGGTGGAACCCGGCGACGGAAAATCAGGCGACAGATCGGGCGTATCGCATCGGCCAGGAGAAGCCGGTGTTCGTCTACAAGATGATTGCCCGCGGCACGGTGGAAGAGAAGATTCAGCACCTGCAAAAGGAAAAATCCGACCTGGCGGCCGGTGTGCTGGATGGGCGCAAGACTGGCGACTGGAAGTTGCAGAGCGATGATATTGAAGCGTTGTTTGCGCCGCTGCCGGATAAGCTCGAGAAGCGCTGAGGTCTGCGGCGCCCGGCAGATCGATTTCGCGGGCAAGCCACGCGCCCACAGGTTCAGCGATCATCCTGTGGAAGCGTGTCTTGCCCACGATAGGGTCAATTCGTTTTCAGTCAAGAGATCGGAAATCAGGACTTGAGATTTGGCAACGGCGCAAACAGCGCTTCAATGTCACTCTGCTCAAGCTTCCAGCCACCCGTCGCTCCACCTTCAAGCACCGCCCCGGCCAGCGCGGCCTTCTCCAACTGCAATGCCTGAATTTTTTCTTCTACGGTGCCACGGGCTATCAGCTTGTAGACGAACACAGGTTTGTTTTGCCCGATCCTGTAGGCCCGATCAGTCGCCTGGTTTTCGACCGCTGGGTTCCACCAGGGATCAAAATGGATGACTGTATCCGCAGCTGTCAGGTTCAGACCTGTGCCGCCAGCCTTCAAACTGATCAGAAACAGCGGCACTTTACCGCTCTGAAAGTCCTTGACCGGTGTGCGCCGATCCGTTGTCTCACCCGTCAACAACGAGTAACCCTGACCACGTTGCTGCAACTCGTCCTCAATCAAGGCGAGCATCGAAGTGAACTGTGAAAACAGCAGCACCTTGCGGCCTTCGCTGAGCAACTCCTCCAGCATCTCCATCAGGCTGACCAGTTTCCCGCTGCCAGAACGAAGGGCTTTGGCGGTGAGCGGCGTTTTGATCAACCGCAGATCGCAACACACCTGACGCAGCTTGAGCAATGCATCAAGGATGATGATTTGACTGCGCCCGACACCACTGCGGGCAATTTCGTCACGCACCTTCTTATCCATTGCTACGCGCACGGTTTCATACACATCCCGCTGCCCATCGCTGAGATCAACCCAATGCACAATCTCGGTTTTCGGTGGTAATTCGGTTGCCACCTGATCTTTCTTGCGACGTAGCAAAAAGGGCTTTATCCGGGCCGTCAGATGTTGCATCCGTTCGTTATTGCCGTGCTTTTCGATCGGCGTGCGGTAGTCGCGATTGAAGGTTTTGCTGTCGCCAAGCCAGCCTGGCAGCAAAAAGTGAAATTGCGACCACAACTCGCCGAGATGATTTTCCAGCGGGGTGCCGGACAGACACAATCGCTGGCGGGCCTGTAGGTCTCGGGCTGCTTGAGCCGCTTTGCTGACCGGATTCTTGATGTTCTGCGCCTCATCGAGAATCAGCACACTCCAGACCTGAGGCTGTAAAACCTCCAGATCGCGCGGCAACAGCGCATAGGTGGTCAATACCAAGTCGTATTCGGCAAGACTGGCAAAGTCTTTTTGCCGCGCCGCACCATGCAGTGCCAAGACCTTCAACTGCGGGGTAAAGCGCTGCGATTCGTCGAGCCAGTTGGGGATCAGACTGGTGGGCATCACAGCCAGTGCCGGACGATCAAGCCGCCCGGCCTGTTTTTCTGCCAGCAGATGAGCCAGGGTTTGCAGGGTTTTCCCCAGGCCCATGTCGTCGCCGAGAATACCGCCGACCTCCAGTTCTCGAAGGGTTTGCATCCAGTTCAGCCCTTCCAGCTGATAAGGTCGTAGCGTCGCGTTCAGGCCCTCGGGCGCCGGGACATGAGCATGGATCGACTCCCGTAAACGCTTTGCAAAACTGCGCAGCCGTTCACCGCCCTGCCAGACCAGCGGAATGCCTTCCAGCGCACTCAGCCGCGCCGCATCCGGAGCACTCAAACGCAACGAGTCGCCCAGATGTTTACCCAGGTACAACTCGCCAAGGGTCGCCATCAGCGGTTTTATCCGGCCAAAAGGGAGTGCGACTTTGCCATGGGATTTACCACCGAAACGCCCATCGCCAAGTTCAATCAGTAGCTGTTCGTCATCATTGCGGCGGGCCAAGCTCGCAGGTTCCATCAACTGTGGCTGGCTACGTAGCAAATGCAGCAGGATGGGCAACAGGCTATGACGCTCGCCGTTGACGACGATGCCCAGCTGCAAATCGAACCACTGGCGCCCCGGCTCCTCCTCGACTTCTGCATACCACTGTTCGACGGGGTGCACGTTGAACTCAAAGTTATCGCTGATATCGATCAGCCAGTTTTTCTCCCGCAGCGCCGGGATGCCATGGTGCACAAAAGCAAGCCAGGCCGCGTCATCCGGCAGGGCGAACATTTCGCCTGGACGATCCAGGTTGCTTTTGCGTGTGGCCTTTTTAAAGCCATGTTTTTGCAAGGCTTGGCGCAAGGCTTTTTCGGCGACAGGGTTGCGCTGGATGCGCTGGGTTTCGGTACCCGAAAGGATCAGCACCTCCGGGTTTCGGTCCGACGTCGGATGGCCGTTGTAGGTAAACGCCAATGCAGCCCGGTGCTCTGGCTCGTACTGCCAGCGGACGTAACGCTTGCCGCTGGCGAGCGTCAGGTGAGCCTGAGGAAAAATGCCTTCGACGACCCGTTCCGTCAGGGCGTACGGAGGTGGTGCTGCCCGGGTCGCAGCGGTCATCCGCTGGCTGAATTGCATCGCCTGACCTGCAGGAATATCGGGAGCCAATGACAAGTGACGGGCCAGCTTTTCGTCCAGCTCGCTGAACAGCGGTCCGACTTGCAGCCGCTCGCGATCCAGATAATACAAGGGTTCCAGGGCCAGGATCGTTTCCACTGGCGCTTCGTCGCTGCTCCATTGAGGGCGAAAACTGCCATTGGATTGTTCGGCCCAGGAAAATTGACCTGTTCTTCTCATTCCCGGCGTCAGGGGTTGTGGCTGTTCGAGGTCAAGGAAAAGGCGCGAGGTTCGCAACAGCATTTCGATAAGTTCCACCCCACTGCTGCCTTCCAAGGGGTAGCCAGCGTAATGGGCGTGGTGGGAGTGAACGGCGACCAACAATCTGGCGATCCGCAGATCCAGTTCGGTCAGGTAACCGGGTTGCCGAATCAGCGTATCCGACAGCGAGTACACCGGCTTGATGTCTTGCAGGCGGCCGTCCTTGAGCTGATGGGCCTTGAAAATTTCCAGCGTCCATTTCCCGGCAGAGGATGTTGCCCTGAGTTTGTAAAACAGGCGCGTGCCTGCTCCCTGCGCCGACTCGTCAGGGGGATTGCTTACAGAAGGAATACCGTCGATCCAGCGCTCCAGTTCACGATTCAAGTGAACCTGGACGGCACTTTCAGGCGCGTTAACGGGATGTTCTTGCAGGTGATAGATGACTGCGGCGCAGTGCTTGCAATTGAACATGACAGGACAGGAGCAAACGCATTGGAGCTGCGCTTGCCCACGCCGATCTTCAGTGAGCTCAATGACCTGCTCGTATGCCTGCGTCTGGGAGCCGATGCACGTAGCGATAACCATGAGGTCATCAATTTGACGGATCGTTATCCGATCCTCATCCGCGTACCTGCGAGCTTTTTCCAGAGCACGATGGCTGAACACCTCTGCCCAGGGTAGCGCATGAAGTTGCTCAGTTATTGTGGTCACGACATCAACACCGCTTGAAACTCATTGAATCGTAAAGCAGCCAGGCACCTAATCCGACCGCTGATACTCAACCCGCCAACACCCGCGCCAACGTGGACTTGACCTTGCCCATCCCGTCCTGCAACGCCTGCTCGATCTCGGCCATGGTGATCACCGCCGTGGACTTGCCGGCTGCCGGGTTCACCACCAGCGCCAGACACGCATAATCCAGTTCCAGCTCACGGGCCAACGCCGCTTCCGGCATGCCGGTCATGCCGACGATGTCGCAGCCGTCGCGTTCCAGTTTTGCGATTTCAGCGACGGTCTCCAGACGTGGGCCCTGGGTGCAGGCGTAGATGCCCTGACTGCTGTAATCGACGCCTTCAGCCGCCAATGCCGCGATCAATTGCTGGCGCAGTGGTTCGCTGTAGGGATAGCTGAAATCGATGTGGGTGACGTGATCCAGGTCGCCAGCGAAATAGGTGTGCTCGCGACCGCTGGTGTAGTCGATCAACTGATGAGGCACACAAAAGTGCCCAGTACCCATTGCAGCATGAATTCCGCCCACGGCGTTGACCGCGAGGATCGCCTCGGCACCCGCCTGTTTCAGCGCCCAAAGGTTGGCGCGGTAATTCACCTGATGCGGCGGAAAACGGTGCGGGTGACCGTGGCGGGCGAGGAACAGCACTTCCTTGCCGGCGTATTCACCAATCTGCACGTCGGCCGAAGGCGCGCCATAGGGCGTGTCCACCGCCAGCGACTGACGAATGTTCAGGCCTTCGAGTTGGGTCAGGCCGGTGCCACCGATAATCGCGTAAACCGTCATAACGAAAAGTCCTTATTCAATCAGTTGAGCTTCTTTAAGCGCGCCTATGGCAGTCAGCCAGCGCGGGTTCTGACGGTATTCAGTGTTGGCATACGACTGGCCACGCATCCGCGCAATGCGCTCGGATGGCTTGACCTTCAAGCGCTGGGCAGCGCTCAAGGCGAGCTCCGCTGCAGCGCGGTCGTTACACACCAGGCCCATGTCGCAGCCAGCGGTCAGCGCGGCCTCGATACGGCTGGCGGCATCGCCTACCACGTGGGCACCGGCCATGGACAGGTCGTCACTGAAGATCACACCATCGAATTGCAGCTCACCGCGCAAAATGTCCTGCAACCAGCGGCGGGAAAACCCGGCTGGCTGGGAATCGACTTGCGGGTAAATAACGTGGGCTGGCATGACGGCGGCCAGTTGTTTGCTCAATCTGGCGAACGGCACCAGGTCGTTGGCGCGGATTTCATCGAGGCTGCGTTCGTCGTTCGGGATCGCGACGTGGGAATCCGCCTCGGCCCAGCCGTGACCGGGAAAATGCTTGCCGGTGGCAGCCATGCCGGCGCTGTTCATGCCGCGAATGAATGCACCCGCCAGCAGCGCTGCGCGCTCCGGGTCACCTTCAAACGAACGGGTGCCGACGACGGCGCTGCGCTGGTAATCCAGGTCCAGCACCGGGGCGAAACTCAGATCGAGGCCAACGGCCAGCACTTCGGTGGCCATGATCCAGCCGCACTGCTCGGCCAGGTATTCGGCGTTCGGATTGTCGGCGATGGCGCGCATGGCCGGCAGCCGCACGAAGCCTTGGCGCAGACGCTGAACGCGACCGCCTTCCTGATCCACCGCCAGCAGCAGGTCGGGACGAATGGCGCGGATCGCAGCGCTCAACTCGCGCACCTGACGCGAATTTTCGATGTTACGGGCGAAAATGATCAGGCCACCCACTTCGGGCTGACGCAACAATTGGCGATCTTCGGCCGTCAGCCAGGTACCGGCGACGTCCACCATCAACGAGCCTTGCAGGCCAGCAGTCATAGAGATTCCTTGATAACGAAAAACCCGGCGCGCACGCGTTCGCCGCCTTGGGCTGTGCCCGGCAGGTCGGCGACATCAATGGGAAGCGGGTTCAGAACGAGAGTCGGCATGGGCGGCTAGCTTAGCGGATGTCAGTCGCCGCGCCCACCCGTGCGCGGCTAAACCTTGGCGGCAGCCGGGGCCGACTTGCTGCGCGGACGCAGTTGTGCGGTGGCCATGGCCACATCGGTGACGCCTGTTTCGGCACGCATGCCTGCGGCCAGGAACGGCACCATCAGACGCATCACTTGCTCAATGGAGGTGTTAACGCCGAAATCGGTCTCGGCAATGGCGCGCAACGCCTTGATACCGGACATGCTGAACGCAGCAGCGCCGAGCATGAAGTGCACGCGCCAGAACAGTTCGATCGGCGGAATACGCGGCGCGGCTTCGTTGACCAGCATCATGTAGCGGCGGAACACCTTGCCGTACATGTCTTCCAGATAACGACGCAGGTGGCCCTGGCTTTGACTGAACGCCAACCCCAGCAAGCGCATGAAGATAGACAGATCGTTGCCGCTGCGCGGCTGCACGACGAGGGCTTGCTCAACGAGAATCTCGAGCAACTCTTCGAGTGTCGGCTTGTTTTCAGGCTTGGACTGACGCCGCTCCAGCTCTTTATCAAGGCTCAGGCAAAACGGCCCGAGAAAGCGCGAGAAGACAGCCTGGATCAGCGCCTTCTTCGAACCGAAGTGATAATTCACCGCCGCCAGATTGACACCGGCTTTGCTGGTGATCAGACGCAACGAGGTTTCGGCGAAACCTTTTTCCGCGAACAACTGCTCGGCAGCATCAAGAATGCGTTCAACGGTTTCCGACTGGGCCATGGCTACTCCGCCTGACAAACACTTGTTTGAAACATACGTTTCAGCCTGTGCATTGTCAAGCCTGCCGGTTCGTTTTGGGAATGGTCGGTCAGCTATTTAACCATACAACGGCGAGGCTTTAATCAGCTGGCTGATCGACCGTCCAGCGGCCGGCGAAAAAAGGGGCATTGCCAAGACCGTTCCACTGTATATAATCCCAGTCACTGTATAAAAAGACAGAGCGATCAATATGCTAAAGCTGACGCCACGCCAAGCAGAGATTCTGGCCTTCATCAAACGCTGCCTCGAAGACAACGGCTACCCGCCGACCCGTGCGGAAATCGCTCAGGAACTGGGTTTCAAGTCGCCTAACGCGGCGGAAGAACACCTCAAGGCGCTGGCCCGCAAGGGTGCAATCGAGATGACCCCGGGCGCTTCCCGTGGCATCCGCATTCCGGGCTTCGAAGCCAAGGCCGACGAGTCTACTCTGCCGATCATTGGCCGAGTGGCTGCCGGTGCGCCGATTCTGGCCCAGCAGCACATCGAGGAGTCCTGCAACATCAACCCTGCCTTCTTCCATCCGCGTGCTGACTATCTGCTGCGCGTTCATGGCATGAGCATGAAGGACGTCGGCATTTTCGACGGCGACCTGTTGGCCGTCCACACCACTCGGGAAGCCCGCAATGGCCAGATCGTCGTGGCGCGGATCGGTGACGAAGTGACCGTCAAGCGCTTCAAGCGAGATGGCAGCAAGGTCTGGTTAATTGCCGAAAACCCTGAATTCGCCCCTATCGAAGTCAACCTGAAAGATCAGGAACTGGTGATTGAAGGCTTGAGTGTCGGCGTCATTCGCCGCTAAAGGAGGCTTTATGCAGTTCCCACACACATCGCAGCAAGCACAACTGCCGTTGTTCGAGGCATTCATGGTGCAGCCGTTGGCCCCGATCCTGAAAGACGTGGTCGAGTCGCCCTGGAACGCCGAACCCGAAGTCTTCAGCGAGCTTTCACTACGTGGTGCGGCCGGGAATTGCTTGAACCTTTTGGCGCCGATTCTTCGTGAATTGAGTCAGGATCAAGACGCGCGGTGGCTGACACTGATCGCCCCGCCCGCCAGCCTGACTCAGACGTGGTTGCGGGACGCCGGTCTTAACCGCGAACGCATCCTGCTGCTGCAACCTCGCGGCACTCAGAGCGCTCAGCAGTTGACCTGCGAAGCCTTGCGCCTGGGCCGCAGCCATACGGTTGTCAGTTGGCTCAACCCATTGAACGCAAACTCACGGCAACAGTTGATCAGCGCAGCCCGTACCGGAGATGCGCAGAGCCTGAATATTCGCTTGGGTTAATGTATCAATAATGCGCGCAACGCAAAGCGCGGGGCTTCTCAAAGGATAGAGAAGCCGGTTCGTAACCGTATTAACAGAAAGCGACGAATGGGATCAGTGGAGGACCCGCGAACTCTCATCCGTATTAAATTCGCCTTCAACCAGGCGTCCTGCCATCTGAACACCCACGCTCAACATCGCCTTGGCGACTTCCACGTGTTGGCCCTGCAGGAAAGCCTTGGCATCCTCGGAGAAATCCAAAGTAACCAGAGAACCCTCGTCCTCGGCCCTGCGCAGCTCAATCCGGCCGTCTGGTAACTCGACAATTTCTAGAAAGGACGTTGGCATAAAGGTCTGTTCTCCACGAAAGGCGGGGATTATATAGGCATCGGCCAGGCTTCGCTCGGTAACTTGACCAGCAGCGCTTTTAATCGCGCCGCCGGCTCTCAGTCGATCAGCACTCGTTCAAACCTTCGCGAAACCGGATCGCCAACCCTTTGAGGTTCTGACGCCAGCTCTCCAGTTCTTCGCGACTCAATTCCTCAGGCGCGTCTTCCTCATCCAGGTTAACGGCCAGGATGAGCGGCTGAGTCACGTCGCCCTTGGGCTTATGCGGAGCGCGAGGCGGTTGAAACATCGCCGCGTGAGCCGCCAGCAGCTTCGCCAGCCAGGTTTCCGGATTCTGGGCCAGCTCGAACATCTCAGCCATCTCGGGAATGGCGATGGCTTCCAGCACTTCGCGGGTCAGCAACATTTCTGCCCGAGGTGCATTGGCCTGAGGCAAGCGGTAGAAGCCAGCGATTTCATGGCACAGCCCCAGCAACGCACCGTACAGGTGAAACAACGTCGACTCGCGCCCAGCCTGAATCAGCGCCAGGGAGTTCATCGCCCGCCCCTCTTCAGCCTTGGCTAGCGCTTCCAGCGACAGGCCGGCGAAATAAATCTTCTGGTTGGTACGGGTATAGAGTTCGTGGGCCATGACGGCAGCCTCCACAACGAAATAATTGCTTCACGCAGGTCAGACAGTGTCGTGGATCCGCCGATCCTACCGCAAGCACAAAACAAAAAGGCCGCATGAAAACCAGTAGGTTGTCATGCGGCCTTTTCAGTACAGCACCTGTTAAGCCTTAGCGACCTTCGCTGGACGCTTGTCTTCGACCGTCCATTTGCCGCCGTCGTAGTACGCCTTCCAGCCAGTCGGCTTACCGTCGACTTCAGTCTGCACGTACTGCTCTTTGGTCTTGCGGCTGTAGCGGATCACCGCAGGCAGGCCGTCCGGATCTTTCTTCGGTGCTTCGCAGAGGAAGTGGTACTTCGGATCGATCTCATCCTTGTGCGGCACAATTTCCATGACCAGCGGAGCACGCGTCTCGCGGTTTTTCGGGAATTGACTGGCCGCCAGGAACAGGCCGGAAGCACCGTCGCGCAGGATGTAGGTGTCGTTGACCTTTTCGCATTTCAGCTCAGGCATCTTCACCGGATCCATCTTCGGCGGCGCCGCATCACCGCTTTTCAGCAGTTTGCGGGTGTTCTTGCACGTCGCGTTGGTGCAACCGAAGAACTTGCCGAAACGGCCGGTCTTGAGCTGCATCTCGCTGCCGCACTTGTCGCATTCCAGGCTCGGACCTTCGTAGCCCTTGATGCGATAGGTGCCCTCTTCGATTTCATAACCAGCGCAATCCGGGTTGTTACCGCAGATGTGCAGCTTGCGCTTCTCATCCAGCAGGTAGGCGTCCATCGCCGTGCTGCAGATCGGGCAACGGTGCTTGCCGCGCAGTACCAAGGATTCCGATTCACCCTCGTCGTCCGCCGCGATTTCATCGCCCGGTACCAGGTTGACGGTGGCCTTGCAGCGTTCTTTCGGCGGCAGGCTGTAACCCGAGCAACCCAGGAACACGCCGGTCGATGCGGTACGAATCTGCATCGGACGCCCGCACAACACGCACGGGATATCAGTCATCACCGGCTGGTTGGCGCGCATGCCGCCTTCGGCGCTTTCGGCTACTTCGAGTTTCTTCTTGAAGTCGCCGTAGAACTCGTCGAGCACGTTTTTCCAGTCGCGCTCGCCCTGAGCCACGTCATCGAGATTCTCTTCCATGCCGGCGGTGAAGCCGTAGTCCATGAGGTTGGAGAAGCTCTCGGCCAGACGCTCGGTCACGATGTCGCCCATCTTTTCCGAGTAGAAACGACGGTTGTGCAGCGCAACGTAGCCACGGTCCTGGATGGTGGAAATGATCGCGGCGTAGGTCGAAGGACGACCGATGCCGCGTTTTTCCATCTCCTTGACCAGGCTCGCTTCCGAGTAACGCGCCGGCGGCTTGGTGAAGTGCTGGGTCGGATCAAGCTTGATCAGCTTCATCGCGTCGCCCTGGGCCATGTCCGGCAGCACGTCGTCATCGCCAGGCTTGGCGATTTGCGGCATGACCCGGGTGTAGCCGTCGAACTTCAGGATGCGACCCTTGGCGCGCAGCTCGAAATCGCCGGCACCGACGGTGACCGTGGTTGACAGGTATTGGGCTGGCAGCATCTGGCACGCGAGGAACTGGCGCCAGATCAGCTCGTAGAGCCGCTCTGCATCACGCTCCATGCCCGACAGCTTGCTTGGCTCGGTATTGGCGTCAGACGGACGAATCGCTTCGTGAGCCTCTTGTGCGCCTTCCTTGCTGCTGTAGACATTCGGGTTTTCCGGCAGGTACTTCTTGCCGAACTCGCCTTCAATATAGGTGCGCGCCATCGTCACGGCATCGGCCGAGAGGTTGGTGGAGTCGGTACGCATATACGTGATGTAGCCGGCTTCATACAGACGCTGGGCCATCATCATGGTTTTCTTCACGCCGAAGCCCAGGCGGTTACTCGCAGCCTGTTGCAGGGTGGACGTGATAAACGGCGCCGACGGCTTGCTGCTGGTCGGCTTGTCTTCGCGCTTGACGATGCTGTAGCTGGAAGCCTTGAGCTTCTCCAGCGCGGCCATGGCCTGGGCTTCGTTGAGCGGCTTGAAGGCTTCGCCTTTCTCGCGAGCCACGTCGAAGCGCACGGTGGCGCCCTTGGCGGTGCCGAGGTCGGCGTGGACTTCCCAGTATTCTTCGGGGTTGAACGCGCGGATTTCACGCTCACGCTCGACCACCAGCTTCACGGCAACCGATTGCACGCGACCGGCGGACAGACCACGAGCGACTTTGGCCCACAGCAGTGGCGAAACCATGTAACCCACCACGCGGTCGAGGAAACGACGCGCCTGTTGTGCGTTGACACGGTCAATGTCCAGCTCGCCCGGTTTGGAGAAGGCTTCCTGAATCGCTTTCTTGGTGATTTCGTTGAACACCACGCGCTTGTAGCGGCTGTCGTCACCACCGATGGCTTCGCGCAGGTGCCAGGCAATGGCTTCCCCCTCGCGATCCAAGTCGGTTGCGAGATAGATGGTGTCAGCATCTTTGGCGAGCCGGCGCAGCTCTTCGATGACCTTTTCCTTGCCCGGGAGGATCTCGTACTTGGCTTTCCAGCCATGATCGGGATCGACACCCATGCGCGAGACCAGCTGCTTGCGCGCCTTCTCTTTCGGCGTGAGCACCGGACCTTCACCCGCGGCGGCCTTGCCGCGCTTGGCGGCAGGCTCTTTGCTGGCGCTAGCCGAACCGCTGGTGGGCAGGTCTCGGATATGGCCGATACTCGACTTCACCACGTATTGGTTACCCAGATACTTGTTGATGGTCTTGGCCTTAGCCGGGGATTCCACAATGACCAGCGATTTGCCCATGGATCAGAAAATTCCTGAATTCTAGAAGTGAAAGGCGGTTGGCGCCTGACGCGGCACCGCTATATATAGTGGCTACAAGGTGAGGTCAAGCGCAGGGTCCTGCGCGCACTCAGCTTATGCCTTCGAAAAAAGGCTCGGTTCGGCTTCCACCAAAGCAAAGCGTGGCACCTGTTCGCCGTCAACCTCGACCGACTCCAGGAACATGCTCAAGGGACGCACCCAAAAGCCGTAATCGCCATACAGGGCTTGGTAGAAGACCACTTCTTCCTCGGTTTCCGAATGCCGCGCGATACTGAATACGCGGTACTGCGGACCTTTGTAATGCTGGTAGAGCCCAGGTTGTATCGGCATGGTTTGGCCCTCACTCAAATCTTTTAAAAATAAAAACAAAAAATAAATTCAGAAAAACAAAAACCGGGGCACTTGGCCCCGGCTTCCGTCAACGAAACGCTTAAACGCGTTCGAAGACGGTGGAGATGCCTTGGCCGAGACCAATGCACATGGTGGCAACCCCGAAGGTGCCGCCATTCTGCTTCATCACGTTCAGCAGGGTGCCGGAAATACGGGCACCGGAGCAACCGAACGGGTGACCCAGGGCGATCGCGCCGCCGTGCAGGTTAACCTTCTCGTTCATCTTGTCGAGCACTTTCAGATCTTTCAGCACTGGCAGGGCCTGTGCAGCGAAAGCTTCGTTGAGCTCGAAGAAGTCGATATCGTTAATGCCAAGGCCCGCACGTTTCAGTGCTTTCTGAGTGGCCGGTACTGGACCATAGCCCATGATCGCCGGATCCACACCTGCCACCGCCATCGAGCGGATAACCGCCAGCGGCTGGATGCCCAGGTCCTGTGCACGCTGTGCCGACATCACGATCATGCACGAAGCACCATCGGTGATCTGCGACGAAGTACCGGCTGTCACGGTGCCGCCCTTGGGGTTAAACGCTGGCTTCAGAGCCGCCAGGCTTTCCAGGGTAGTTTCCGGACGAATGGTTTCGTCGTAGTCGAACAGTTTCAGGAAACCGTTCTCGTCGTAGCCTTGCATCGGGATGATTTCGTCTTTGAACTTGCCTTCCAGGGTCGCCTTGTGAGCGAGCTGGTGGGAGCGCACGCCGAAAGCGTCCTGTTGTTCGCGAGTGATGCCGTGCATTTTACCCAGCATTTCAGCGGTCAGGCCCATCATGCCCGAGGCTTTTGCCGCGTACAGCGACATGTGCGGGTTCGGATCGACACCGTGCATCATGCTCACGTGGCCCATGTGCTCGACGCCGCCGACGACGAACACGTCACCGTTGCCAGTCATGATCGCTTGTGCGGCAGTGTGCAGCGCGCTCATCGAAGAACCACACAGACGGCTGACGGTCTGGCCGGCAGCAGTGTGCGGGATCTGCGTCATCAGGGACGCCATGCGAGCGATGTTCCAGCCCTGCTCCAGGGTCTGGTTTACGCAGCCCCAGATCACGTCTTCGACTTCGTTCGGATCAACCTTGACGTTGCGTTCCAGCAATTTGCTGATCAGGTGCGCCGACATGTCTTCGGCGCGGGTGTTGCGGTGCATGCCGCCCTTGGAGCGGCCCATCGGAGTACGACCGAAGTCGACAATCACGACGTCTCTTGGATTCAAGCTCATAAAATTTCACTCTCGCTCAAGTGTTGGGACGCTTAACCGAAGAACCGTTGGCCGGTTTTGGCCATTTCACGCAGTTTTGCGGTCGGGTGGTACAGCGCGCCCAAATCAGCGTACTGGTCAGCCAGGGCAACGAACTCGGCAACACCGATCGAATCGATGTAGCGCAGCGCACCGCCACGGAATGGAGGGAAACCAATACCGTAGACCAGGCCCATGTCGGCTTCGGCGGCGGTTTCGACAATGCCGTCTTCCAGGCAACGCACGGTTTCCAGGCACAGCGGGATCATCATCCAGTTGATGATGTCTTCGTCAGTGACTTCGCGCTGCTCGTAAACGATCGGCTTGAGCACTTCCAGCACCGACGGATCGGCCACTTTCTTTTGCTTGCCTTTCTTGTCGGTCTCGTAAGCGTAGAAACCCTTGCCATTCTTCTGGCCCAGGCGCTTGGCTTCGTAGAGCACATCGACAGCCGAGCGACGGTCGTCTTTCATGCGGTCCGGGAAACCTTCAGCCATCACGTCACGACCGTGGTGGCCGGTGTCGATGCCGACCACGTCCATCAGGTACGCCGGGCCCATTGGCCAGCCGAATTTTTCCATGATCTTGTCGATACGGACGAAGTCCACACCGGCGCTGACCAGCTTGGCGAAACCGCCGAAATACGGGAACAGGACGCGGTTGACCAGGAAGCCCGGGCAGTCATTGACGACGATCGGGTTCTTGCCCATTTTCTTGGCGTAGGCAACGGTGGTGGCCACGGCCAGCTCGCTGGACTTCTCGCCACGAATCACTTCAACCAGCGGCATCATGTGCACCGGGTTGAAGAAGTGCATGCCGACGAAGTTTTCCGGACGCTTGAGGGCTTTGGCCAGCAAGGTGATGGAAATGGTCGAGGTGTTGGACGCGAGGATGGTGTCCTCTTTGACCTTGTCTTCGACTTCGGCCAGAACGGCTTGCTTGACCTTCGGGTTTTCGACGACTGCCTCGACGACCAGGTCAACGTGACCGAAATCACCGTAGGACAGGGTCGGACGGATGCCGTTGAGCACTTCAGCCATTTTCGCTGGGGTCATGCGACCTTTATCAACGCGGCCGACCAGCAGCTTGGCGGCTTCAGCCAGGCCTTGCTCGATACCGTGCTCGTTGATGTCCTTCATCAGGATCGGCGTACCTTTGGAGGCCGACTGATAAGCGATACCGCCACCCATGATGCCGGCGCCCAATACGGCGGCCTGCTTCACATCCTTGGCGATTTCATCGTAGGCCTTGGCCTTTTTCTTCAGCTCCTGATCATTCAGGAACAGACCGATCAAGCTCTGCGCAGCAGAGGTCTTGGCCAGTTTGACGAAACCGGCGGCTTCGATTTCCAGCGCCTTGTCACGACCGAAGTTCGCGGCTTTCTGGATGGTCTTGATCGCTTCGACCGGTGCCGGGTAGTTCGGACCGGCTTGACCGGCCACGAAACCCTTGGCGGTTTCGAAGGCCATCATTTGTTCGATGGCGTTCAACTTCAGCTTTTCCAGCTTCGGCTGACGCTTGGCCTTGTAGTCAAACTCGCCAGAGATGGCGCGCTTGATCAGCTCCAGGGCCGCTTCCTGCAATTTCTCAGGGGCAACCACGGCATCGACGGCGCCTACTTTCAGCGCGTCTTCAGGACGGTTTTCCTTGCCGGCGGCAATCCACTCGATAGCGTTGTCGGCACCGATCAGGCGCGGCAGACGCACGGTACCGCCGAAGCCCGGGTAGATGCCCAGCTTGACTTCCGGCAGACCGATCTTGGCCTTGGTGGACATGACGCGGTAGTCCGCCGCCAGGCACATTTCCAGACCGCCACCCAGAGCGATGCCGTTGATCGCGGCGACAGTCGGGACGTTGAGGTCTTCGAAATCGCTGAAAATCTTGTTGGCTTCCAGGTTGCCAGCAACAAGCTCTGCATCAGGCAGCTTGAAGTTCTCGACAAATTCGGTGATGTCGGCGCCGACGATGAAGACGTCCTTGCCACTGCTGACGATCACACCCTTGATCGAAGCATCTGCCTTGATGGTGTCTACGGCCTGACGCAGTTCGTTCAGGGTTAGACGGTTGAACTTGTTGACGGACTCACCCTTGAGGTCGAATTTCAATTCGACGATGCCACTTTCAAGAGCCTTAACCGTGATGGCTTTACCTTCGTAAATCATCAACTGATCTCCACGATATGGAAGCTGAACAGTACACGTCGGACGCAGGCAAATGGCTTGGCAGGGACGCTTAACGTCAATGCTACGCCCATCTACCCGGCACACCCGCCAACGCGATAGTCGGGATTCTGTAGGAGCGATGTTAAATACAAACGCTCAATTCATACGCCCGTTTGATTTGGGTACGCCACCTTCACGGAATTTCCGACAATTGTCAATCGCCCAAAATGCGGGTTCAAACGCGACTTTGCGGTCACTTCCGTACTACGAAGATCTTCAACACGCCCCTGCATGTGAAGCCATTCATAGAATCAATAGTTAGAAAAGTCGCCCTAATTCGCTGCAGCCTTTGTTTAACAGACTACGCTGGCGGGACCTTGAGAAAAAAAATTGAACACTTTTGGCGAACGCCAAGCGTAAGATCGGCGGCACAAAGAATTACCGGCCTGCCTGGCCAACCCCAGCCCGATGATGATGTCGGGCTTTTTATTGCCTGTCTGTCGGAGGTTTCGCGCCATTGCAGCGCGAAATGTCCGTGAGTCACGCCAGTGCTTTCAGCACCGCATCGATGTCTTGCAAAACCGTCGCTTCGCCCTTCTCGCCCCAATACAGAGTGATCATCTGTTTGTCCGCTTCAACCTTGTAGACGTTGGCTGGCAATTTTTCGAAATGATTGAGCAGCGCTCGATCTTCGCAAATCTCCTGCCACTGGTTCACCCACACACCCGGCGACTTTTGCCAGTAACTCCAGCACGCCGGTTGATTGCCACGACGTGGCCGATGGTACTGGGCGCAAGGGCTCGGCGGCTCCTGGCTCAGCCAGTGCGGCCACTCCTGGGGCGCAAGCTGCATGGCGAGGCCGATACGCCGCGCTTCCATGCGCAGAGCCATGCGCCCGCTCTGTCCACGGGACGGTCGCAACCATGCCAGCGGACTCAGCACCACCAGCAGGATTGACACCACTATCCAGACCGTCATATCTGTACTCCCGATTCTTGATGAGCGCTTTGAGTCACTTTGGAACCATTGCGCTTGAAACCAGCCATACTTACCAATATTGCAATCCTCAGGAGGAGCACCTCATGCCCTACCACCATATTCTGGTCGCTGTAGATCTAACCGAAGAGTGCGACCCTGTAATCCACCGTGCTCGTGAGCTTTCAGTGAGCAATGGCGCGAAACTGTCCCTGGTCCATATCGTCGAACCGATGGCCATGGCCTTTGGCGGCGACGTCCCCATGGACCTGTCACAACTGCAACAGCAGCAGTTCGATCAGGCCAAGGAACGCCTGGACCGACTGATCGTGAAGTATCCGGAACTCTCCAAAGAATACAGCCACCTGACCTACGGCCAGCCACGCCAGGAGATTCACCACCTGGCCAAGGAACAGACCTGCGACCTGATCGTGGTGGGCAGCCATGGCCGACACGGCCTGGCATTGCTGCTGGGCTCGACGGCCAACGACGTGCTGCACGGCGCTCCGTGTGATGTGCTCGCGGTGCGCCTGATCAAAAGCTGAAAACCCGTACCCTGTAGGAGCGACCCTGCTCGCTCCTACAGGGGATCTATAGCAACGTGTAGATCGCATTCCATACGAAAAGCCCGGCGCTCATCACTGAACGCCGGGCTTTTTTGTTACAGCATCAATCAGGCATCCAGCTCAGCCCAACGCTCGACCATCACGTCGAGTTCAGCCTGCAACTGCTCAAGCTGAGCGATCACGGCAGCGGTCTCGACCGCAGGACGCTGATAGAAACCGGCATCGGCCATCTGGGCCTCGACGGCAGCGATCTGCTGTTCCATGGCTTCGATCTGGGCCGGCAACATTTCCAGCTCACGCTGCAATTTGTAGCTGAGCTTCTTCTTCGCCACCGGCGCTTCGACTGCCGCAGCAATCGGTGCCGCTTCCGCCGTCACGACCGCAGAGGTCAGGTCGGCCTTGCCGGATTTGCTCTCGGTCACGCCCAGCAGGCGCGGCGAGCCGCCCTGACGCAGCCAGTCCTGATAACCACCGACGTACTCGCGCACCTTGCCTTCACCTTCGAAGACCAGGGTGCTGGTGACCACGTTGTCGAGGAATGCCCGGTCGTGGCTGACCATCAGCACGGTGCCGTTGAAGGTCAGCAAGACCTCTTCCAGCAGCTCGAGGGTTTCGACGTCGAGGTCGTTGGTCGGTTCGTCGAGAACCAGCAGGTTCGCTGGTTTGCTGAACAGTTTCGCCAGCAACAGACGCGCACGTTCACCACCCGACAGCGCCTTGACTGGCGTGCGGGCACGCTGAGGGCTGAACAGGAAGTCGCCGAGGTAACTCAGCACGTGACGGCTCTGGCCATCGATATCGATGAAGTCGCGACCTTCGGCCACGTTGTCGATCACGGTCTTTTCCAGGTCCAGCTGATGGCGCAACTGGTCGAAGTAGGCCACGTCGATGCGCGTCCCCTCTTCCACTGTGCCGCTGGTTGGTTGTAGACCGCTGAGCATCAGCTTCAGCAGCGTGGTTTTGCCGGTACCGTTGGCGCCGAGCAGACCGATACGGTCGCCCCGCGTCAGGACCATCGAGAAATCCTTGATCAGGAACGGACCGCCCGGGTGAGCAAAGCTCACGTTCTCGAGGACCATCACCTGTTTGCCGGACTTGTCAGCGGTGTCCAACTGAATGTTGGCCTTGCCGGTGCGCTCACGACGCTCACTACGCTCGACACGCAGGGCTTTCAATGCGCGGACGCGGCCTTCGTTACGGGTACGACGGGCCTTGATGCCCTGGCGGATCCAGACTTCTTCCTGGGCCAGCTTCTTGTCGAACAGCGCGTTGGCGGTTTCTTCAGCGGCCAGGGAGGCTTCTTTGTGCACCAGGAAACTGGCGTAGTCGCCGTTCCAGTCGATCAGGCCGCCGCGATCCAGTTCCAGAATGCGGGTCGCGAGGTTTTGCAGGAATGAACGGTCGTGCGTGATGAACAGCACGGCGCCCTGGAAATCCTTCAGCGCTTCTTCGAGCCAGGCGATTGCACCGATGTCCAGGTGGTTGGTCGGTTCGTCGAGCAGCAGCAGGTCCGGTTCGGAAACCAGGGCCTGGGCCAGCAGGACGCGACGACGCCAGCCGCCGGACAATTCAGCGAGAGTCTTGTCGGCCGGCAACTGCAGACGGCTCAAGGTGCTGTCGACCAGTTGCTGCAAACGCCAGCCATCGCGGGCTTCGAGGTCGTGCTGGACGTGCATCAGCTTGTCCAGGTCGGCGTCGGTGACGATGTTCTGGCTCAGGTGGTGATACTGCGCGAGCAGCTCGCCGACACCGTCCAGGCCTTCAGCCACTACGTCGAACACGGTCCGCTCGTCGGCTACCGGCAGTTCTTGCGGCAATTCGCCAATCTTGAGGCCGGGCGCGCGCCAAACGGAGCCTTCGTCGGGCTTCTGGTCGCCCTTGACGAGCTTCATCATGCTGGACTTGCCAGTGCCGTTGCGGCCGATGATGCACACCCGCTCACCACGGGCGATCTGCCAGGACACCTTGTCCAACAACGGCATAGCGCCGAAAGCAAGGGACACATCGCTGAATTTGAGCAGGGTCATGAGCTTCTCCAAAAACCGGGCGCGCATTCTACCTGACTTGAGGCTTCAGAAGGCCGGCAATTTCAATGTCGAAGCACTCTGCATGACAATTGTTGCGAACTTGTGCCGAGAGGCCCGCAAAGCTTTCGCCCGTTGCTGGCAAAAGGCTAAGCTACAGATAATTCGGTGCAGGTTAAGTCTGCACTTGTCGTGATTTCTATGCCCGGACGTCTCATGCGCAGCCGCCTCTTCAGTTTTTTATCTTGCTTGCTTCTTTCTGCCGCTGCCGCTCAAACCGCCCAGGCGGTGGACCTGTCCACCCAGCGCCAATATTACGATGAGGCCAAGCGAGCCTTGGCCAAGGGCGATACCGGCCCATATTTTCGCTACAGCCAGGCCCTTCGTGATTATCCACTGGAGCCATACCTGGCCTACGACGAACTGACCGCTCGGCTGAAAACGGCCAGCAATGCCGAAATCGAAAAATTCCTCGCCGAACACGGTGACCTGCCCCAGGCCAACTGGATGAAATTGCGCTGGTTGCGCTGGCTGGCCGAACGCGGCGACTGGGCGACCTTCGTCAAATACTACGACCCCAAGCTCAATTTCACCGAACTGGACTGCCTGAACGCGCAGTACCAGATTGGTCACAACCAGAAAGCCGAAGGCTACGCCAACGCCAATAAACTCTGGCTGACCGGTAAATCCCAACCCGCCGCCTGCGACGCGCTGTTCGGGCAATGGGCCGCCGAAGGTCAACTGACCGAACAGAAACGCTGGGAGCGCACGAAGCTTGCCGCCCAGGCGCGCAACTATCCGCTGGCCAACAGCCTGGTCAATGGCCTGACCACCCTCGCCCCTCGCGGTCGTTTGCTGGTGGATGTGGCGCAAAAACCTGAACTGCTGAATCAGCCGTCGCGCTTCACCCCTGCCGACGAACCGATGTCCGACGTGGTCAGTCTCGGTCTGCGCCGCCTGGCCCGCCAGGACCCGGACAAAGCCATGAACCTGCTCGACGGCTATGCCAGCAGCATGCACTTCTCCCGCGACGAAAAAGTGGCGATCGCCCGTGAAATCGGGTTGACCCTCGCCAAACGTTTCGACCCTCGCGCACTGGAAATGATGACCAGGTACGACCCGGAACTGCGCGACAACACCGTGTCCGAATGGCGCATGCGCCTGCTGTTGCGTCTGGCCCGCTGGGACGATGCCTATCAGCTGACTCGGCGCTTGCCGCAGGACCTGGCGACCACCAACCGCTGGCGCTACTGGCAGGCCCGCAGCCTGGAACTGGCGCAGCCGCAGAACCCGGAAGTACAAAACCTGTACAAGAACCTGGCCCGTGAGCGCGACTTCTACGGTTTCCTTGCCGCTGACCGTTCACAATCGCCCTACTCGCTAAACAACAAACCGCTGGTACTGAGCCAGGCGCTGATCAACAAGGTGCGCAACACGCCAGGCATTCGTCGCGCCCTCGAGTTCCACGCCCGCGGGCAGATCGTCGACGGTCGTCGCGAGTGGTACCACGTCAGCCGTCACTTCAACCGTGACGAGATGGTCGCCCAGGCAAAACTGGCCTACGACCTGAAATGGTATTTCCCGGCGATTCGCACCATCAGTCAGGCGCAATACTGGGACGATCTGGACATCCGCTTCCCGATGGCCCACCGCGAATCCCTGGTGCGTGAAGCCAAGGTCCGTGGCTTGCACTCGAGCTGGGTGTTCGCCATTACCCGCCAGGAAAGCGCCTTCATGGCCGACGCCCGTTCCGGCGTCGGCGCCAGCGGCCTGATGCAGCTGATGCCCGGCACCGCCAAGGAAACCGCACGCAAGTTCAGCATTCCGCTGGCCTCGCCGCAGCAAGTGCTCGACCCGGACAAGAACATCCAGCTCGGCGCCGCGTACCTGAGCCAGGTCCACAGCCAGTTCAACGGCAACCGCGTCCTCGCCTCCGCCGCCTACAACGCCGGCCCCGGCCGTGTACGCCAGTGGCTGCGCGGTGCGGATCACCTGAGCTTCGACGTGTGGGTGGAAAGCATCCCGTTCGACGAAACCCGCCAGTATGTGCAAAACGTATTGTCGTACTCGGTGATCTACGGCCAGAAACTCAACTCGCCACAGCCGCTGGTGGATTGGCATGAGCGGTACTTTGACGATCAGTGATACTGATGCTGAAGTCCGAATAAAAATGCCCGCATCGATTGATGCGGGCATTTTTTTTGGCGTATCCAGAAGGTCTATGCAGACTTGAATCGTGCGGCAGTCTGTTTGCCATGCCGGGTCAGACGATATTTTTGAGCCGGACTGCTTGGTGTCTCGGGGCTGGTCATTTCAATCAAATCGGCAGCCAATGCGGGCCTGAGGTAGTTAGCCCGAAAGGTCGCCTTGTGAGCCAAACCGACCTCAGCCATCAAGTCGCTGATTTTAAGCGGACCATTAACCTGGAGTGCTGAAAGCAATCTCCCTACTGGGTCGGTTACTGGGTCGGTTACTGGGTCGATTATTGATTCGGTATTGCCTGCCTCTTCAAGCGCAATACTCAACGCTTGCAGCATGAACTCGACAAAAGGCGTCGACTCAGCCAACTGGTCCGCAGCCGACAACGCCGCGTAATAAGCGTCTTGCTGCTCTCGAATCACCGCTTCGACTGGCAGATAAGCCAACACCGGCCGCCACTGACTGAGTATCAAGGTTTGCCAGAGTCGCCCCATCCGCCCATTTCCATCGGCGAAAGGATGAATAAACTCGAACTCGTAGTGGAAGACGCAGCTGACGATCAATGGGTGCCAATCCGATTGACTGAGCCACGCCAGCAAATCGTCCATCAAATGCCCAACACGACTCGGCGGCGGTGCCATGTGGACTAATTTTTCACCACGATAAATACCGACACCGGCTTGGCGAAACCGCCCACAGTCGTCAATCAATCCGCCCATCAGCAACTCATGCGCCCGCAGCAGGTCGGCCCGGTTGCTCGACCGCCACTCAGGCATGGCTTCATACGCCGCAAAAGCGTTACGCACTTCCTGGATTTCTCGCGGCAGGCCAAGTACTCGTCGCCCAGCCAGGACTGCGGTCACCTGCTCGATGCTGAGCGTGTTGTTCTCGATCGCCAAGGAAGCCTGAATCGTGCGAATTCGATTACTACGACGCAGTTGAGGCGTCTGCAGGCGTTCGTCCACAGCCGTCAGCTGACCGATTTGTTCGCTGATCCCGGCGATCAACGCCAGCATTCTGGTGGTCAGGGTCAACGGTGGTTGATAACGGCTCATATCCTCATCCAGGCTCGCAACTGAGGCCGACATAATGCCCGAACCTCGCAGTGTTCAGCAGCTCTCATTCATGCCGCGTCGTGCCCGTCACTGAATTGCAACGCCGCCAACCGCGCATACAGCGCATTGCTCGCAATCAATTCCTGATGCGTCCCTATTGCCACCAGTTTCCCATGATCCATCACCGCGATCCGGTCGGCATTTTTTACCGTGGCCAAGCGGTGAGCGATGACCAGGGTGGTGCGGTTTTTCATCAGGCTCGGCAGGGCTTGCTGGATCAGGTGTTCGCTTTGGGCGTCGAGGGCGCTGGTGGCTTCGTCCAGCAACAGGATCGGCGCGTCCACCAGCAGCGCCCGTGCGATGGCCAGGCGTTGGCGCTGGCCGCCGGACAACCCGAGGCCACCGTCGCCCAGATGGGTCTGATAGCCGTTAGGCATCTGCTCGATAAAGTCGTGGGCGTAGGCGATTTTCGCCGCTTCCTGAACCTGGGCCAGGGTCGCCGACGGGTTGCCGTAGCGGATGTTCTCTTCGATGCTGCCGAAGAACAGGGCCGGGTTTTGCGAGACCAGGGCGAAGCAGCGACGCAGGTCGAGCGGATCGAGTTGGGTCAGTGGCACGCCATCCAGCAGGATCTGCCCCGAGGCAGGATCGTAAAAACGCAGCAGCAGGTCATACACGGTGGATTTCCCGGCACCGGACGGGCCGACCAGGGCGAGGGTTTCGCCTGCATTGATGGTCAGATTCAAGCCATCGACGGCGTAACTTTCTGGACGTGAAGGGTAGGAAAAGCGCACGTCTTGCAGCGCCAGATTGCCCTTCACCCGATCAGGCAAGGTCACCAGCCCTGTGGTGGGCGGCTGGATGATGTTCTCGGAGCGCAGCAATTCGGCAATCCGCTCGGCCGCACCCGCCGCTCGCTGCAATTCGCCGATCACCTCACTCAACGTGCCAAAGGCGCTGCCGACGATCAGGCTGTAGAAGACGAAGGCTGCCAGTTCGCCCGCCGAGATCCGTCCGGCGATCACGTCCATACCGCCGACCCACAGCATCACGCCCACCGCGCCCAGCACGAGCACGATCACCAACGTAATTAGCCAGGCGCGCTGGAAAATGCGTTTGCGCGCCGTGTCGAACGCCTCCTCCACGGTCACGGCGAAGCGTTGCTCGTCCTGGACCTGATGATTGTAGGCCTGCACGGTTTTGATCTGGCCGAGGGTTTCGGAGACGTAGCTGCCGATGTCGGCAATCCGGTCCTGACTCAGGCGCGACAGACTGCGTACCCGACGGCCGAAAACAAGGATCGGCGCGATCACCAGCGGCAACGCCACGACCACGATGCTGGTGAGTTTGGGGTTGGTGATAAACAGCAAGACGATCCCGCCGGTGACCATCAGCAAATTGCGCAAGAACAGCGACAACGAAGAGCCGATCACTGATTGCAGCAACGTGGTGTCGGCGGTCAGCCGTGACTGGATCTCGGAGCTGCGATTGTCTTCATAGAAACCCGGATGCAGATAAACCAGGTGGTTGAATACTTGCTTGCGGATGTCCGCGACCACACGTTCGCCGATCCACGACACCAGATAGAAGCGCGCAAAGGTGCCGATCGCCAGCCCGACCACCAGCACCATGAACAAGCCGATGGTCTGGTTGAGCAAATGCGCCGATTGGGTCATGAACCCTTGATCCACCAGCAAGCGAATGCCCTGCCCCATCGACAAGGTGATGCCGGCGGTGATGATCAGCGCGAGCAATGCGCCAAGGGCCGGCCAGCGATAAGGTGCAAGAAAACGGCTGGTCAGGCGAATCGCACGGCGGTGACGGGCAGAGAGCATCGGGTTATCCAGTACGCAAATGATGGGACCAGCTATATCGCTTAAATGGGGTGGAACTCTGTAAATCACAATGAGTCAGGTTAATTATGACCACAAAGACTAGCCGCTAGACGCTATTGGTCTAATGTCCGGGTGGCAACACTGCGGTATTTCTGGTGGACTGATGTTGCCGCCTTGGAGAGATCGCAGGGAGTTGTCACAGCCTGGTCACCTGGCGGTTTTAAAGTAGGCACACAACCTGATGAGGAGACAGGCCATGTCCTTGCAAAACAGCAGCGAAGACAAGATTCAAGTGATCCGCACACAACCAGACCAGTCTCTGGGTTGCTCAATTATTGATAAGGATGGGCGCGAAGTACCGATCACTGAAGACATGATCCAGCAAGCCTGCAGCGAACTGGAAAAGCGATTGGTCAAGCCTGCCGAACAAGAGTGATATAGCCACCGTCTTCTTGACCCGGCCCTGATGGCCGGGTTTTTTGTGGGTGCTTATCCGGGAAATGCGGTGCAGCCATTCGCGGGCAAGCCTCGCTCCTACAGATTTTGCGTCGTCAACCTACTTAGCGAACACCCAAATCCTGTAGTAGCGAGGCTTGCCCGCGAAAGGGTCAACCCGGTCTCTAGACCGCCGTTGCGCCCAGTGCCGCCACTATCTTCAGCAACTCAGGCGAATCCCCCTCAATCCGCACCTGCAACCCGTCAATCTCCCTGCGCGCAGGATAGTTCTTGCGCAACGCATCAAACGCCGCACGCTGCTCGCTCACATTGCCTACAAGGCTGCGACGGAAATCCGCATCGTCACGACGCGGGTCGTACACGCCGCGGCACAGCATCGCCAGCGCCCAGGCCGGATCGCTCTTCGCGTGAAGGGTCACGTGCGACAACCACGGCGCCGGCAGCAGATCGCTCAAGCTGACCTGGGCCGGTTGCCCGATGAATTCGCAATACGCCTGATAGATCTGCGCCGTCCCCCGTTGTTTGCCATCCAGGCTATAACCGGCAATGTGCGGCGTCGCCAGCACGCAGAGTTCGGCCAGCGCCACATCGACTTCAGGTTCGCCTTCCCACACGTCGAGCACTGCTTGCAGGTCTTCGCGCTGCAACAACACCTGGCGCAGGGCGGCGTTGTCCACCACCGGGCCACGGCTGGCGTTGATCAGCCAGGTGCCAGGCTTGAGTTGGTTCAGGCGTTGTTTATCGAACAGATGCCAGGTCGACTGTGAGCCGTGTTTCTTCAAAGGGGTGTGCAGACTGATGACATCGCACTGCTCGATGATCTGCTCGAGGCTGACGTAATCGCCACCTTCGGCCGCTTGCCGTGGCGGATCACACACCCGCACGTTCCAGCCCAGCCCCTTCAAGACCTTGACCAGGCGACCGCCCACTTCGCCGGCACCCACGATGCCGTAAGTGCGCTGAGTCAGGTCGACGCCTTCGATTTCGGCCAGGGTCAGCAAACTGCCGAGCACGTAGTCGACCACGCCCCGGGCATTGCAGCCGGGCGCGCTCGACCAGGTGATGCCGGCCTGCTGAAAATAATCCAGATCCAGGTGATCCGTGCCGATGGTGCAAGTGCCGACAAAGCGCACCTTGCTGCCTTCGAGCAACGCGCGATTGACGTTGGTCACCGAACGCACCAGCAGCACATCGGCCTGCTCGACGGTGGCGCGGTCGATGGAACGTCCCGGCACCCGGCGAATTTCGCCGAAACTTTCGAAGAAGGCATCGAGCAGCGGGATATTTTCGTCGGCAACAATCAACATGGCAGGCTCCTTTGGCGGGTTGGCAGTGTAGGCGGAGATGACTGTAGTGGGCCAGCGGGCATTAAGGTCACTCCATACCCTGTGGCGAGGGAGCTTGCTCCCGCTGGGTCGCGCAGCGGCCCCAACCCTAGCGATCCGGTTTTGACAGGCTTATCACTTGCAAGGCTATGGGACTGCTGCGCAGTCCAGCGGGAGCAAGCTCCCTCGCCACACAGTGTTCAGCATTAACCCGGATCGGTAATTACAAATAGCTAACACAGGATTTTTCCTGACCACTGCGTCAGGGCGTAGAATGCGCCGCCTTGCGCATCAACATCTCTGGACGTTTCGCCCTTGAATTCCGTGACTGACCGCCCCGCCGCTACTTCCCTCACCCGCCCGGCCAGGGTTCGCCTGGAGCTGAAAAACCTGCTTGGCCTGGCGCTGCCGATCATGATCGCGCAACTGGCGACCACCGCCATGGGCTTCGTCGATGCGGTGATGGCGGGACGGGTCGGCCCGCGCGACTTGGCGGCCGTGGCGCTCGGCAACTCAATCTGGGTTCCAGTGTTTCTGTTGATGACCGGCACCTTGCTGGCCACTACTCCGAAAGTCGCCCAGCGCTTCGGTGCCGGCACCCACAGCGAAATCGGCCCGATTGTACGTCAGGCACTGTGGCTGGCCTTGGTGGTGGGTTTGATGGCGACCGGCATGCTGTTCAGCGCCGAACCGATCCTGCACATGATGAAGGTCGATCCCGAGCTGATCGGCCCGTGCATGCAGTATCTGCACGGCATCGCCAGCGGTCTGCCCGCCGTCGCCTTCTATCATGTGTTGCGTTGTTTCAGTGACGGCCTGGGACGCACACGTCCAGCGATGGTGCTGGGCCTCTGCGGATTGGCGTTGAACATTCCGCTGAACTACATCTTCATCTATGGCCACTTCGGCGTGCCGGCCATGGGCGGGGTCGGGTGCGGCTGGGCCACTGCGATCGTGATGTGGGTGATGGCGCTGGGCATGGCCGGTTGGGAGCGTTGGGCACCGGCGTACCAGTCGAGTCAGTTGTTCAGCCGTTTCGACTGGCCGCAATGGTCGGTGATCAAACGTCTGCTCGGTATCGGCCTGCCGATCGGCATCGCAGTGTTCGCCGAGTCGAGCATCTTCGCCGTAATCGCCCTGCTGATCGGCAGCCTCGGCGCCACCGTGGTGGCCGGACATCAGATCGCCCTGAACTTCAGCTCGCTGGTGTTCATGATCCCTTACTCCCTCGGCATGGCCGTCACGGTGCGGGTCGGCCAGGCACTCGGTCGCCAGGAACCCCGTGAGGCACGCTTCGCTGCCGGGGTCGGCATGGGCACGGCGCTGGCGTATGCCTGTGTTTCGGCGAGCATGATGCTGTTGCTGCGCGAACACATCGCTACGATCTACACCGCCGACCCGACGGTCATACGCGTGGCAGCGATGCTGATTGTGTATTCGGCGCTGTTCCAGTTCTCCGACGCAATCCAGGTCACGGCGGCCGGCGCACTGCGCGGTTACCAGGACACTCGGGTGACGATGATCCTGACCTTGTTCGCCTATTGGGGCATCGGTTTGCCGGTGGGCTACGCCTTGGGCCTGACCGACTGGTTCGGCACGCCGAGCGGCCCGAGCGGGCTGTGGCAGGGTTTGATCGTAGGCTTGAGTTGCGCGGCGCTGATGCTGTCGATCCGCCTGACGCGCAGTGCACGCAAGCGAATCCGCATCAGTCATTCGACGGGTTAAGCGAGTTTCTTGCGGATCCAGTAGAGGTAGGTGCCGGCCTCTTCGTGCTGCGCGACCAGTTCGTGGTCGAGGAATACGCAGAACTTGGGAATATCGCGACGGGTCGAGGGATCGGTCGCGATTACCTTGAGCAGGCCACCGGGCACCAGGTCACGGATGTGCTGGTGCAGCATCATCACCGGTTCCGGGCAGTTGAGGCCGGTGGCGTCGAGGGTGCCGTCTACCGGCGTATCAATCATTTCACTCATGATTCACTCCTGAAGCTGGCCGGCATTGTCGCGCATTGCCGGGGTTCGGTCATCTGTGTCGTACACCGCCCGCCTGTAGGAGCGAGGCTTGCCCGCGAAGAGGCCCTTGAGGACGCCAAAAGCTTCGCGGGCAAGCCTCGCTCCTACAAGGGGGTGCGGTGTGTATCAGCGGGATTTCGGTTTCTTCACGTCGATCCGGCGCAAGTGGCACGTCACTTCTTCACGGTCGTGATACAGCTGCTTGCAGCCGATCTCGACCCGAATGCCGCGCTCCTTTAAACCGTCGGCGATGCGTTCCAGCAAGCGTTTCACTTCGGCGTAACGCTGTTTCATCGGCAACTTCAGGTTGACCACCGCTTCGCGGCAATGCCCCTCGCCAATCCATTCTTCCAGCATCGCGGCGTTGCGCGCCGGTTTCTCGACGATGTCGCAGACCATCCAGTCCACCGGTTGCTTGGGCTTGAAGGTGAAACCGTCGGCCATCAGGTGCTGCACTAAACCAGTGTCCATCAAGCTTTCGGCCATCGGACCGTTGTCAATCGCCGTCACCAGCATGCCGCGGTTGACCAGTTGCCAGGTCCAGCCGCCGGGGGCGGCACCGAGGTCGACGCCGGTCATGTCGCTGTGCAGGCGCTCATCCCACTGATCGCGGGGGATAAAGTGGTGCCACGCCTCTTCCAGCTTCAACGTCGAACGGCTCGGCGCCTCACGAGGAAACTTCAGACGCGGAATGCCCATCGGCCACATCGCCGAGTTGTTGGACTCGGCCAGCCCCATGAACACTTCGCGGCCGCTTTTGAAGGTCAGCAGCAGGCGCGGCTTGTGCGCATCCTCGACCAACTTGCCGGCCGCCATCAGCGCCTTGCGCAGGTGCCCTTCGAATTTCTTGCAGAAGTTCGACAGCTCCTTGCCATCGTTGGTGTCGACCATTTCCAGCCACAGGCTGCCGCACAGCGGGAAGTCCGCCATGTGCGCAAGGATCACGCTGATGCGGTCGGTTTCCGGCAGGTCGATGAAAATTCCGCGCGCCCATTGGCGCGGGAAGATCAGCTCGGCGAAACGCTGGCCACGCATCAGCCGCTCGGCGCCGTCTTCTTCGGTGCAGATGAATTCAGCGCAGGCGCTGGCGGTCTTGGCTTTGGCATAACCGGCCACGTTCAGCCGCGCGGCGTGTTCGGAAATCTCGGAACAGACTTCGCCTTCGAAGCCCGGCCGGCAATGCATAAAGAGGGTGTTCATTCTTACTCCTGGGCAGTTGGCGAAGAATTCAGCCACTGCGCGATGCCCAGGCTTGCGTTGAAGCAAAGCCTGTCACGAAAACCGGCGCATGATAGCCGAGTTCGGAACCTTGGACTTGGCCATAGAGTCCAGTTATTAGCTTTAACATTCAAACAGGGCTAGGTTGAAAGCTCTGTCCGTCCCCTCAGTCCGTAGCCGTGCGGACTCAAAGGAGTGATCGCAATGCCGTCCCTCGATAGCCTGAACACCCTTAAAACCCTGCAAGTCGACGACAAGACCTATCACTATTTCAGCTTGCCCGATGCCGCCAAAAGTCTGGGCGACCTGGACAAGCTGCCGATGTCGTTGAAAGTGCTGCTGGAAAACCTGCTGCGCTGGGAAGATGAAAAAACCGTCACCGGCGCCGACCTCCGGGCGATTGCCGCCTGGCTCAAGGAGCGTCGCTCCGACCGAGAAATTCAATACCGCCCCGCACGAGTATTGATGCAGGACTTTACCGGCGTGCCTGCCGTGGTCGACCTGGCCGCCATGCGCGCCGCCATGGCCAAGGCCGGTGGCGACCCCCAGCGGATCAATCCGCTCTCCCCTGTGGATCTGGTGATCGACCACTCGGTGATGGTCGACAAATTCGGCAGTTCCAGCGCCTTCGAACAGAACGTCGACATCGAAATGCAGCGCAACGGTGAACGTTACGCGTTCCTGCGCTGGGGCCAGAGCGCCTTCGACAACTTCAGCGTGGTGCCACCGGGCACGGGCATTTGCCACCAGGTCAACCTGGAATACCTCGGTCGCACGGTCTGGACCAAAGACGAGGATGGCCGCACCTACGCCTTCCCCGACACCCTGGTCGGCACCGACTCCCACACCACCATGATCAACGGTCTCGGCGTACTCGGCTGGGGCGTCGGCGGGATCGAAGCGGAAGCGGCGATGCTCGGCCAGCCGGTATCGATGCTGATTCCGGAAGTGATCGGCTTCAAACTCACCGGCAAGCTCAAGGAAGGCATCACCGCCACCGACCTGGTGCTGACCGTCACGCAGATGCTGCGCAAGAAAGGCGTCGTCGGCAAGTTCGTCGAATTCTATGGCGACGGCCTTGCCGACCTGCCGCTGGCCGACCGCGCGACCATCGCCAACATGGCCCCGGAATACGGCGCCACCTGCGGCTTCTTCCCGGTCGACGACATCACGCTGGAGTATCTGCGGCTCTCGGGTCGCCCACTGGCCACCGTGAAACTGGTCGAGGCCTACAGCAAAGCTCAGGGCCTGTGGCGACTGCCGGGCCAGGAACCGGTGTTCACCGACACCCTGGCACTGGACATGGCCAGCGTCGAAGCCAGCCTGGCAGGGCCTAAACGCCCACAGGACAGGGTTTCGCTGCCAAATGTCGCGCAAGCGTTCAGTGATTTCATCGACCTGCAATTCAAACCCACCAGCAAGGAAGTCGGTCGCCTCGAAAGTGAAGGCGGCGGTGGCGTCGCGGTGGGCAATGCCGATCTGGCGGGCGAAGCCGACTACGAATACGACGGCCAGACCTATCGGTTGAAAAACGGCGCGGTGGTGATCGCCGCGATCACCTCTTGCACCAACACCTCCAACCCGAGCGTGATGATGGCCGCCGGCCTGGTGGCGAAAAAAGCCGTGGAAAAAGGCCTCAAGCGCAAACCGTGGGTCAAGAGTTCGTTGGCCCCTGGCTCGAAAGTGGTCACCGACTACTACAAGGCTGCCGGCCTGACCCCGTATCTGGATGAGCTGGGTTTTGACTTGGTCGGCTATGGCTGCACCACTTGCATCGGCAACTCCGGCCCCTTGCCGGAGCCGATTGAAAAAGCCATCCAGGCCGCAGACCTGACCGTCGCCTCGGTGCTGTCGGGCAACCGCAACTTCGAAGGCCGCGTGCATCCGCTGGTGAAAACCAACTGGCTGGCCTCTCCGCCGCTGGTCGTCGCCTATGCGTTGGCCGGCACGGTGCGGACCGACATCAGCAGCGAACCGCTGGGTAACGACAAGGATGGCAATCCGGTGTACCTGCGGGACATCTGGCCGAGCACCCAAGAGATTGCCGACGCCGTGAGTCAGGTCAACACCGCCATGTTCCACAAGGAATACGCCGAGGTGTTTGCCGGCGACGAGCAATGGCAAGCGATTGAAGTGCCGCAGGCGGCGACGTATGTCTGGCAGGACGATTCGACTTACATCCAGCATCCACCGTTCTTCGATGACATCGGCGGTCCACCGCCGGTGGTCAAGGACGTTTCCGGCGCCAGGGTCCTTGCGCTGCTGGGCGACTCGGTGACCACCGACCACATCTCCCCCGCCGGCAACATCAAGGCGGACAGCCCGGCCGGTCAATACCTGCGCGATAAAGGCGTGGAGCCGCGGGACTTCAACTCCTATGGTTCCCGTCGCGGCAATCACGAAGTGATGATGCGCGGCACTTTCGCCAACATCCGCATTCGCAACGAAATGCTCAGCGGTGAAGAAGGCGGCAACACGATCTACATCCCCACAGGGGAAAGGATGCCGATCTACGACGCGGCCATGCGCTATCAAGCGTCGGGCACGCCGCTGGTGGTGATCGCAGGGCAAGAATACGGCACCGGTTCGAGCCGCGACTGGGCGGCCAAGGGCACTAATCTGCTGGGCGTGAAAGCGGTCATCGCCGAAAGCTTCGAGCGGATTCACCGTTCCAACCTGGTGGGCATGGGCGTGCTGCCGTTGCAGTTCAAGCTGGATCAGAACCGCAAGAGCCTGAACCTGACCGGCAAGGAGACGCTGGATATCCTTGGGTTGACCGGCGTCGAGTTGACGCCGCGGATGAACCTGACACTCATCATCACCCGCGAGAACGGCAGCCGCGAGAAAGTCGAGGTGCTGTGCCGGATCGATACGCTCAATGAAGTGGAATACTTCAAGGCAGGGGGGATTTTGCATTACGTGTTGCGGCAGTTGATTGCGTCGTAACCGCCTGCCGACACAGACACCGCCTTCGGGCGGTGTTTTTGTTTGGGCCTGTTTATAATCGCGCCCCGCAAACAGTGCACACTTTGTGGCGAGGGCGCTTGCTCCCGCTCGACTGCGAAGCAGTCGTAAAACAGCCGATGCGATCTGATTGAAGTATCGGGTCACCGGGTTTGGGGCTGCTTCGCACCCTAGCGGGAGCAAGCTCCCTTGCCACAAAAGCTCTTCAGCCTCAAAGGACTAATTTATGCTCGCCCTGCCATGGACATACCTGGCCCTTCTCTCCCTCGGCTACACCCTCGCCCTGACCTACGGCCACCTCGGCTGGCTGGCCGGCATCTCCGTCGCATTGTTGCTCGTCGCTGGTTTCGCGGTCCGTCAGCAAAAAATCCCCATCGCTCGCTTCCTCGGTCACGGCGTGTTCATCATCCTCGCCGTGGCCCTGGCGATGCATTGGCTGCCCGGTTTCTACAACGGTCGTGGCATCGACCCGCATCGCATCACCGACGATGCCGCGCCGTTTACCATGTACCTGAATCAGGACAAGCCCCTGATCGGCTTTTGGCTGTTACTGGTGTGTCCGTGGATTGTCGGCCGGCGCTCTTTGCGCCTTTCGGTTTATGCCACCGCACTCGCCCTGCCCCTGAGCGCCATCCTGGCCTTGGGTGGCGCACTCTTGCTGGGGATGATCAGTTGGGCGCCGAAGTGGCCGGACCAAGCCGGGCTGTGGGTGCTGAACAATCTGCTGCTGGTGACGCTGGTGGAGGAAGCGCTGTTTCGCGGTTACGTCCAGGGTGGGCTGAGCCGGCATTTCAAACACCTGCCTTACGGTGAAAACCTGGCATTGCTGCTCGCCTCGCTGTTGTTCGGCGTGGCGCATGCGGGCGCGGGTTGGCAATGGGTGCTGCTGGCGGGTCTGGCAGGTGTCGGCTATGGTCTGGCCTACCGTTTCGGCGGATTGGGGGCGGCCATCGCCACCCATTTCGGCTTGAACCTGCTGCATTTCGCACTGTTCACGTACCCGATGCTCGCCGGCTGATGCAATGGCCGTTTTGCGACGCGCCACTGATTATTGAAAAATATTTTCAATAAATTCCTGACGCCGCCGACAACCTCTCAAAGCCTTGCGGATTGAAAAAGCCATGCGTAACAACCAGCCCACCACACAACGCGAACGGACCTTTCCGGCTCAGCAACGGTTGATTTCCACCACCGATGCCAAGGGCGTGATCACCTACTGCAACGACGCCTTCGTCGAAATCAGCGGATTTTCTCGTGAAGAACTGATCCGTGCGCCGCATAACCTGGTCCGTCACCCCGACGTTCCGGCGGCGGTGTTCGCGCACATGTGGGGCACACTGAAACAAGGCTTGCCATGGATGGGCATTGTCAAGAATCGCTGCAAGACCGGTGACCACTACTGGGTTAACGCCTATGTCACACCGGTGTTCGAAGGCAATCAGGTGATCGGCTACGAATCGGTGCGGATCAAACCCACCGCCGAGCAGATCCGCCGTGCCGAGGCGCTCTACCAACGCATCAACCAGGGCAAGTCGGCCATTCCTTCGACAGACAAATGGCTGCCAGTCCTTCAGGACTGGGTGCCGTTCATTCTGGTCAGTCAACTGAGCTTCATGATCGGTGCGTCGCTCAACTCCCACTGGGGTTTCGCCCTGGCCGCCGGCCTGTCGGTGCCGCTGGGCTTGCTGGGCTTGAGCTGGCAACAGCGCGGCCTCAAGCGCTTGCTGGTGCTGGCAGGGCAAACCACCTCCGACCCGTTGATCGCGCAGATGTACACCGACAGCCGTGGCGCCCAGGCACGTCTGGAGATGTCGATTCTCAGCCAGGAAGCACGTCTGAAAACCTGCCTGACCCGCCTGCAGGACACCGCCGAGCACCTGACCGAACAAGCCAGGCAGTCCGACACCCTGGCCCACAACAGTTCCACAGGCCTGGAACGTCAACGCGTCGAAACCGAGCAAGTGGCCACCGCCGTCAATCAGATGGCCGCCACCACGCAGGAAGTCGCCAGCCACGTGCAGCGCACCGCCGATGCGACTCAGGAAGCCAATCGCCTGACTGGTCGCGGTCGCGACATCGCCGGGGAAACCCGTGAAGCCATCCAGCGCTTGTCGGTGGTGGTCGGTGAAACCGGGATGACCGTAACCCAGCTGGCCAAGGACAGCGACGAAATCGGTGGCGTGGTCGATGTCATCAAGGGCATCGCCGACCAGACCAACCTGCTGGCCCTGAACGCCGCCATCGAAGCGGCCCGTGCCGGCGAGATGGGCCGTGGTTTTGCCGTGGTGGCTGACGAAGTGCGTCAACTGGCGCAACGCACCAGCGAATCCACCGGACAGATTCATGCCCTGATCGCCAAGCTGCAACAAACCGCCAGCACCGCAGTGCAAACCATGGAAGCCGGGCATCGTCAGGCTGAAGAAGGCGTGGCGCGGGTACTGGAAGCGGATCAGGCGCTGGTAGGGATCAGCGAGGCGGTGGCCAACATCACCGACATGACCACCCAGATTGCGGCGGCGACCGAAGAGCAAAGTGCGGTGGCTGAAGAGATCAGCCGCAACATCAGCAACATCTCGCAGCTGGCTGACCAGACGTCGGAACAGGCACAGCACTCGGCGCTGTTGAGTGAAGAGCTGACCAAGACGGCGAATACCCAGTATTCGTTGGTGGAGCGGTTTAACCGCTGACAGTCACTGGAAAGACAAAAACCCGGACGGTGAAAACCTCCGGGTTTTTTTATTTTTGCAAATCGTGAAATGTTTTCAAGGAGGCACCTGTCAGTTCTGACAGTAGTCGAAAAAACCCAGGAGGCTTATCAAGGAGACGGTCGCGTTGTCCATCGGACAATGGCTACCGAACTCTTACCAGCAAAAGGATTTCATCATGACAACCCACGCGACCTTTATCCCTAAAAAATGCGCAACGTTCGCAAACGAAAACATCTTTCAGTGGAAATACGGAACCATCAAGAAAACTGCAGAATTCAGTGATTTTTACCAAGGTGAATTTTTCGGTGAGTTTTATTGGTCTATTGGTGGAGGAATGGGTACGGCTGCGGAGGAAAACACGTTTGTTTTCAGTATGACGCTACCCTACAACGGTGACGATGCACTGCCAGGTGTCTATTCGCTAGATAACGGGCTGAGCTTTCTCCATGGCCACTGGATTCCAGCGCCTCCCGGCTTCAATGGCTTTCGAACGGTGGATGCAGACTCTGCCACGCTGAACATTATCAACTACAATCCCGTGACAGACATCGTCGAAGGCACATTCGAAGCCCTGTTCAAAAGCCATGGTTATCGTCTGAATCCAAAAGGCACATTCACCATGAAAAGACTGCGGCCTTCAACGCAAATGCCAGACGCACAAAGGGAAAGCACTCCGTGACTTTTAAACAGTCAAAATAATCAGACACAACCCCGCCCCCATAAGTTTTCGGTGTTGAAGATCTCACTCACAACACAATAAAAAGTGGGGAGCGGGTTTGCCCGCGAAGCGGCCCAAACGGGCACCACCTCTTTCACTGAAGAAATGCAGCCACCCGACTCGCCGCCGAAGCCAAATGCTGCTCATGGGTCAACCCGGAAGCCTTCAACGGCTTCAAGTCATGATCCCCTGCCACCAGCCAGAACACCTCGATGCCCGGCGCCAACGCATAACCTTCGACCGCCTCGCGATTGCCCAGGGCATCGCGCTCGCCCTGTACGATCAACGTCCGGGTCTTGAGCCCGGCCAAATGCTCGACCCGAGGTTTCTCCGGTTTACCCACCGCATAAAACGGATAACCCAGGCACACCAACGCATCCGCCCCCAACTCATCCGCCAAAAGACTGGCCATCCGCCCGCCCATGGACTTGCCGCCAATCGCCAGACGCCCAGTGACATGGCGTCGCACCTCGGCGTACACCTCACGCCAGCACTCCAGCAGTTTCGGCGCCGGATTCGGTGGGCGCTTACCCCCGTCGACACGCCGCTGCGCCATGTACGGAAACTCGAAGCGCAACACGTTGACGCCTTGATCGGCGAGGCGTGCAGCCATGTCGTTCATCCAGACGCTGTCCATTGGCGCACCGGCGCCATGGGCGAGAATCAGCGTCACAGGATCCGCCGAAGCCTTTGAAGCCGCTTCATTCCACAACCATCCATGTTCCCGCACACACCGCGCCCATTGATCCCCGTCAATACTGGCCTTGTGCTCTTTGTCCATGCTTGCCTCGCTTTTAGTCTGCCTATAACTCCAGGCGAAGGGAGCGTTGCCTTGCGCAAACGCCTTCACTTCGGCTGAACCGTGGATGGGGAACCATGAACACTTCTATCAGTACCGCCTACAACTACAAGGTGGTCCGCCAATTCGCCATTATGACGGTGGTGTGGGGCATCGTCGGCATGGGGCTCGGGGTTTTTCTCGCAGCCCAATTGGTCTGGCCTGAACTCAACTTCGATTTGCCGTGGACCAGTTTCGGCCGGTTGCGCCCTCTGCACACCAACGCGGTGATCTTCGCCTTCGGCGGTTGCGCCCTGTTCGCCAGTTCGTTCTATTCGGTGCAACGCACCTGTCAGACCCAGTTGTTCGCGCCGAAAATCGCCGCGTTCTGCTTCTGGGGCTGGCAACTGGTGATCCTGCTGGCGGCCATCAGCCTGCCGCTGGGTTACACCAGCTCCAAGGAATACGCCGAGCTGGAATGGCCGATCGACATCCTGATCACCATCGTCTGGGTCGCCTACGCCATTGTGTTCTTCGGTACGCTGGCCAAGCGCAAGACCAAGCACATCTACGTCGGCAACTGGTTCTTCGGTGCGTTCATCATCACCGTGGCGATTCTGCACATCGTCAACAACGTTGAGCTGCCGGTGAGTTTCACCAAGTCCTACTCGGTCTATGCCGGTGCCACCGATGCCATGGTCCAGTGGTGGTACGGCCACAACGCCGTGGGCTTTTTCCTCACCGCCGGTTTCCTCGGGATGATGTACTACTTCGTGCCGAAACAGGCTGAGCGCCCGGTGTACTCCTATCGCTTGTCGATCGTGCACTTCTGGGCGCTGATCACCCTGTACATCTGGGCCGGTCCGCACCACTTGCACTACACCGCGCTGCCAGACTGGGCACAGTCGCTGGGCATGGTGATGTCGCTGATCCTGCTGGCACCAAGCTGGGGCGGGATGATCAACGGGATGATGACGCTCTCGGGCGCCTGGCATAAATTGCGCAGCGACCCGATCCTACGCTTCCTTGTCGTGTCGCTGGCGTTCTACGGCATGTCGACCTTTGAAGGGCCGATGATGGCCATCAAAACGGTCAACGCCCTCTCCCACTACACCGACTGGACCATCGGCCACGTTCACGCCGGCGCCCTCGGTTGGGTGGCGATGATTTCCATCGGCGCGCTGTACCACATGATCCCGAAAATCTTCGGTCGCCCGCAGATGTACAGCATCGGCCTGATCAATGCGCACTTCTGGCTCGCGACCATCGGCACCGTGCTCTACATCGCTTCGATGTGGGTCAACGGCATCGCCCAGGGCCTCATGTGGCGCGCAGTCAACGAAGACGGCACGCTGACCTACTCCTTCGTCGAAACCCTGGTGGCCAGCCACCCAGGCTTCGTCGTGCGACTGGTGGGCGGTGCGATCTTCCTCAGCGGGATGTTCCTGATGGCTTACAACACCTGGCGCACCGTGCGGGCCTCGCAGCCTGCCGAAGTCGCCGCTGCCGCGCAGATGGCCTGAGGAGTCCGCCATGAAACACGAAACAATCGAGAAAAACGTCGGCCTGCTGATGCTGCTGATGGTTCTGGCGGTGAGCATCGGCGGTCTGACCCAGATCGTCCCGCTGTTCTTCCAGGACGTGACCAACAAACCGGTGGAAGGCATGAAGCCCTACACCGCCCTGCAACTGGAAGGTCGCGACATTTACATCCGCGAAGGCTGTGTCGGTTGCCACTCGCAGATGATCCGGCCGTTCCGTGCCGAGACCGAACGCTACGGGCACTACTCGGTGGCAGGGGAAAGCGTGTGGGATCACCCGTTCCTCTGGGGCTCCAAGCGTACCGGTCCGGACCTGGCCCGGGTCGGCGCACGCTACTCGGATGACTGGCACCGTGCGCACTTGTACAACCCGCGCAACGTCGTGCCGGAGTCGAAAATGCCTGGCTACCCATGGCTGGTCACGCAAGCGGTCGACAGCAGCCACACCGAAACCAAGATCCGCACCATGCGCACCCTCGGCGTGCCATACAGCGATGACGACATCAGCGGCGCGGTCGCCAGCCTCAAGGGCAAGACCGAAATGGACGCACTCGTTTCTTATCTGCAAGTGCTCGGCACTGCCATCAAGAGCAAGAGGTGAGCCATGACCATGCCCTTCGAAATAGTGAGCGAGATAAGCAGTGGAATGATCCGCGGCCTGGGCACGGTCGTGGTGTTCGTGGCTTTCGTCGGCCTGACGCTATGGGTGTTCAACAGCAAGCGCAACCCGGAATTCGCCGAAGCGCGTTTGCTGCCGTTCGCCGATGAACCCCTGGCCGACGACGCCACCCAAGAACCTGAAACAAGGAGTACCCGGCCATGACCACCTTCTGGAGTACGTGGATCTGCGTACTGACTATCGGCAGCCTGATCGGCCTGACCTGGCTGCTGGTCGGCACCCGCAAGGGTGAAACCAAGGGCAGTGTCGACCAGACCATGGGCCACAGCTTCGACGGCATCGAGGAGTACGACAATCCGCTGCCGCAGTGGTGGTTCATGCTGTTCGCCGGCACGCTGGTGTTTGCCGTGGGCTACCTGATTCTTTATCCGGGCCTGGGCAACTGGAAAGGCGTCCTGCCGGGTTACGAGGACGGCTGGACCGGCGTCCACGAATGGGAAAAGGAGATGAACAAGGCAGACGCCAGGTTTGGGCCGATCTTCGCCAAATTCGCGGCCATGCCCGTTGAAGAAGTGGCGAAGGACCCGCAAGCGCTGAAAATGGGCGGTCGTCTGTTCGCGTCCAACTGCTCGGTGTGCCACGGCTCGGATGCCAAGGGCGCTTTCGGCTTCCCGAACCTGGCCGACAGCACCTGGCGCTGGGGCGGTGACGCCGAGATGATCAAGACCACGATCATGGGCGGTCGAATGGCGGCAATGCCGGCCTGGGGGGAAATCCTCGGTGAGGCCGGTGTGAAGAACGTGGCCGCGTATGTACGTCATGAACTGGCGGGCCTGCCATTGCCGGCTGGCGACACCGCCGACCTGCAAGCCGGACAGCAAGCGTTCAGCACCACGTGCGTAGCCTGTCACGGTGCAAACGGCAAGGGTACTGAAGCCATGGGCGCGCCGAACCTGACGCAACCGGCCGGGTTCATCTACGGTACAAGCCTGGCGCAACTTCAGCAGACCATCCGCCATGGCCGCCAGGGCCATATGCCGGCGCAGAATGAACTGCTCGGCAACGACAAGGTGCAACTGTTGGCCGCTTACGTTTACAGCCTGTCCCACGGTCTGAACACCGAGCGTTTGCAAGCAGAAGGCAAACGCGAATAAATCTCGACCGCTCTACTGCCGCATTCGCCCGGATGCGGCAGTTCCCTGCCTCTTTGCGACCAAGTGTCGCACCCCTCCGTTGGTCCTCCTTTCGGTTCACCAGATTCGGGTCTAAGCTTGCTCCGATGCGGACTGGCATGAGCCGGTTCCAGGTCGACCTTGCCCGATGTGTTCAACGAATCTGCTCGATGACAGGCCGCAAAGGCTGGTAGATACCGGCTGTCGTGCCAATTGCCGTCGGTCACCCGATCGTTGTGTTTGAACACACCCCGTAACAACTGACCTGCCCCCTCACCCTTTTCGTTCGCTGCGACATTTTGTCCGAGGTCAATTTTGTCCTTACGCGGCGCATGGAAAGGCCGCAGAATCAGCTTTTGAAAGCATTGACCCAGGTCATGGCGCGTTGCAATGACCCCCGCTTTCTACATACTTGCGGCCGATTTTTACTCCTAATAAAACACCCAAACCGTGGAACCTTAGAATGAGCACAGCAATCAGTCCGACTGCTTATAACTATAAGGTAGTCCGCCAGTTCGCCATCATGACGGTGGTCTGGGGGATCCTTGGCATGGGGCTTGGTGTCTTCATCGCCTCACAGCTTGTATGGCCGGAATTGAACTTCGGTCTGCCGTGGACGACTTTTGGACGCTTACGCCCGTTGCACACCAACCTGGTGATTTTCGCCTTCGGTGGTTGTGCTCTGTTTGCCACTTCTTATTACGTCGTGCAGCGAACCTGCCAAACGCGACTGATTTCCGACAGCCTCGCGGCCTTCACCTTCTGGGGTTGGCAAGCGGTGATCGTCGGCGCGATCATTACCTTGCCGCTGGGTTACACCACCACCAAGGAATACGCGGAACTGGAATGGCCCCTGGCTATTCTGCTGGCCATCGTCTGGGTGTCCTACGGTCTGGTGTTCTTCGGCACCATCACCAAGCGCAATACCAAGCACATCTATGTGGGTAACTGGTTCTACGGCGCCTTCATCGTCGTGACGGCGATGCTGCACATCGTCAACCACGCGTCCCTGCCGGTCAGTTTCTTCAAGTCCTACTCGGCCTACGCCGGTGCGACTGACGCAATGATCCAGTGGTGGTACGGCCACAACGCGGTCGGTTTCTTCCTGACCACCGGCTTCCTGGGGATGATGTACTACTTCGTTCCGAAGCAGGCCGAGCGTCCGATCTACTCCTATCGCCTGTCGATCGTGCACTTCTGGGCGCTGATCACCCTGTACATCTGGGCCGGTCCGCACCACCTGCACTACACCGCGCTGCCAGACTGGGCTCAGTCGCTGGGCATGGCGATGTCGATCATCCTGCTGGCGCCAAGCTGGGGCGGCATGATCAACGGCATGATGACCCTGTCGGGAGCCTGGCATAAGCTGCGCACCGACCCGATCCTGCGCTTCCTGGTGGTGTCGCTGGCCTTCTACGGCATGTCGACCTTTGAAGGCCCGATGATGGCCATCAAGACCGTGAACTCGCTGTCGCACTACACCGACTGGACCATCGGCCACGTACACGCCGGTGCCTTGGGCTGGGTTGCGATGATCTCGATCGGCGCCATCTACCACATGATCCCGAAACTGTTCGGTCGCGCGCAGATGCACAGCATCGGCCTGATCAACACGCATTTCTGGCTCGCGACCATCGGTACCGTTCTGTACATCGCTTCGATGTGGGTCAACGGCATCACCCAGGGTCTGATGTGGCGTGCAATCAACGACGACGGCACCCTCACCTACTCGTTCGTCGAAGCCCTGCAAGCCAGCCATCCTGGTTTCATCGTTCGCGCCCTGGGCGGTGCGTTCTTCGCCAGCGGCATGCTGTTCATGGCCTACAACGTATGGCGTACCGTACGTGCCTCGAACCCGGCTGAAGCCAAAGCTGCTGAACAGATTGCTGTAGTTGGAGCTCACTGATGAAGCATGAAGCAGTCGAGAAGAATATTGGCCTGCTGGCCTTCTTCATGGTTATCGCCGTCAGCGTCGGCGGCCTGACCCAGATCGTTCCGCTGTTTTTCCAGGACGTCACCAACAAGCCGGTCGAAGGCATGAAGCCTCGCACCGCCCTTGAACTGGAAGGCCGCGACATTTACATCGCCAACGGTTGTGTCGGCTGCCACTCGCAGATGATCCGCCCGTTCCGTGCTGAAACCGAACGTTACGGCCACTACTCGGTTGCCGGTGAAAGCGTCTGGGACCACCCGTTCCTGTGGGGTTCCAAGCGTACCGGTCCGGACCTGGCCCGTGTCGGCGGTCGTTACTCCGATGACTGGCAGCGTGCGCATTTGTACAACCCGCGCAACGTAGTGCCCGAGTCGAAAATGCCGGCCTACCCGTTCCTCGTGGAAAACAAGCTCGACGGCAAAGACACCGCCAAGAAAATGGAAGTCTTGCGCACGCTCGGCGTCCCTTACACCGACGAAGACATCGCCGGCGCCAAGGATGCTGTGAAGGGCAAAACCGAAATGGACGCGCTGGTGGCCTATCTGCAAGGCCTGGGCACCATCATCAAAAGCAAACGGTGATTTAGATGGATATCGGGATGATTCGTGGCCTGGGCACCGTTGTTGTGATGGTGGCCTTCATCGGTCTGGCGTTGTGGGTATTCAGCCCCAAGCGCAAGTCGGAGTTTGAAGACGCGACCTTGCTGCCTTTCGCGGATGATCCCGAAGCCATCAAGCACGTCGAGCAAGCTTCTAGGAGTAACAAAGAATGACTACGTTCTGGAGTCTGTACGTCACAGTCCTCAGTCTCGGCACGATCTTCGCCCTGACCTGGCTGCTGCTGTCCACCCGCAAGGGCCAGCGCAGCGAAGCCACCGAAGAAACGGTTGGCCACTCCTTCGACGGGATCGAGGAGTACGACAACCCACTGCCGAAATGGTGGTTCATGCTGTTCGTGGGCACCATCATCTTCGCCCTGGGCTATCTGGTGCTGTACCCGGGCCTGGGTAACTGGAAAGGCCTGTTGCCGGGTTACAACTACCTGGATAACGAGAAGCAGACCGCGTTCGCCAACGGCCAGACCGGCTGGACCGGCGTTCACGAGTGGGAAAAGGAAATGGCCAAGTCGGACGCCAAGTTCGGCCCGATCTTCGCCAAGTTCGCTTCGATGCCGATTGAAGAAGTCGCCAAGGACCCGCAAGCCCTGAAGATGGGTGGCCGCCTGTTCGCCTCCAACTGCTCGGTCTGCCACGGCTCCGACGCCAAGGGCGCTTATGGCTTCCCTAACCTGACCGACGCCGACTGGCGCTGGGGCGGTGAGGCAGAAACCATCAAGACCACCATCATGGGTGGCCGCCACGCGGTCATGCCGGCATGGGCTGACGTGATCGGCGAGCAAGGCGTTGCGGACGTTGCTTCGTTCGTACTGATCAACCTCGATGGCCGCAAGCTGCCGGAAGGCACCAAGGCCGATCCGGTTGCCGGTCAGAAGCTGTTCGCCGCCAACTGCGCGGTGTGCCACGGTCCGGAAGGCAAAGGCACGCCAGCCATGGGCGCGCCGAACCTGACTCACCCGGCTGCGTTCATCTACGGTTCGAGCTTCGCTCAATTGCAGCAGACCATCCGTTATGGCCGTCAGGGCCAGATGCCTGCGCAAGAACAGCTGCAAGGCAACGACAAGGTTCACCTGCTGGCCGCTTACGTCTACAGCCTTTCTCACGGTGAGAAAGCGCCGGCGGAAGACGCTCAGTAAGGCCAACGCCTGACGCAACAAACAAGGCCCCGCCAGTGATCTGGCGGGGCCTTTTTCATGGGCGACTGGCCCAGATCGATTTTACCGGTACCGTACCCAACAGCTTTCGGCTCTGCCATTGGTTGTCCTTCACCAGGTTGATCTGCAACTGCTTGCGATCCTCCGAGAAACTGGCAACCAGGTAGGTTTGCTGAGAAGTGGCACCGCTCAGGTACATCGGCACGCCATTCACTTCATAGGCATCACCACCTTGATCATGGAGATGGCCGGCGAAGATGGCAGTGACCTCATACTTCCTGATCATCTGATAAAAGCGCCACTCTTGCTCACTATTACCCATCATTTCGAGTGGCTTGTGCATGTTGATAATGATGGCGTAACCCTGAGTCCGAGCGACTCTCAAATCGTTTTCAAGCCAATCCAGGGTACTGGTGATGTCGAACGTCGTCGGGTTTAACGCATGAGCAATCCTGGTGGCATAGGTCGGCTCATTATTGAGTTGCACCATATGGACGTCCCCTATGTTCTTGGAATAGGCGAGACTGCCGGAATACAGCCGACTCAGAAAATTGCCGGTAATTTTCAAATCAAAATTATCAACCTTATTTTCATGATGCTCTTTAAACTCCACGATACTGCCGGCCGCACAGTTATTGCTGAAGCAATCATCCACGTTGTTCTCATAGTCGTGGTTACCCAGGCCATACAAGAAATCGCCATTGAAGTATTTTTTCAACATCGAGTTCATGTAAGAGCGCTGCCAGCCGTGACCGAAAGCGGTGATGTCGCCATTAATCATCAGCGGCACGTGGGATTGCGCATGGTTCTTGCGGAAGTCGGCAATACTCGCAAACTGAGTCTCCACCAGCCATTTTGAACGTGTATTGAAATCCGCATCGGACTCGGGCTCCCTGCGGTCGAGCTTGTCCGTCCACGGGTACTGCGTATCCGAAGCGAAGATCATATGACGTGGGGCACCTTCGATTGAATAGGCCAAAGGCGCCATAGACAGCAGGCACACGCCCAGCACAAACCGCTTAACTTTCTTAGAAATCATAGAATTCCGTTTCCATTAGTATTAGATAAAGTGTGCAACTAACAAACCGCACCCAATCAACCTATTAGAAACAGACAAAAACTTCAAACAACTCATAAAGACCAATTAAATAAATATATTTCCGCTGCACGTCGTAAAACAACAACTTACCCAACCTCAAGTTGGTTAGTTCAACGCATTGCAAGTTTCAAAACGGCGCCTGAAATGACGGCGGCCATGGCGTAAAGTGCTGCGGCAGGCTTGTGGCATGACTGAGGTCAGCAGTTCTGCTCCCGTCGGCCACGCACCGGCCAGGAATCGCCCCATCCTCTGACTCTACATCACGAAAAACCGTCCATAATCCACAAGTCAATTGATTCAAGTCACTACACCATCAATTGAATTTGCCCAACGCGACCAAAGGTCGCACCCTTGAGCCAGAGCGACAGGCGTATCATTGCGCCACTGCAACACCTCTTTTTGACCGCGGTCGGCATGTACTGACCGAGGCATTTTTCCACTGCCGTGGGATGCAATGATGAGCAATCAGATTCCGGTACACGACGTCACACCGCCTGCCAAAGACGCAAACAACAGCGTCGATCTTTACGCCTCTCGAGAAAAAATCTACACCCGTGCCTTCACCGGCCTGTTCCGCAACCTGCGGATGATGGGCGGTGCCGGGTTGTTTCTGCTGTATTTCGGTACGGTCTGGCTGAACTGGGGCGGTCATCAAGCCGTCTGGTGGAACCTGCCGGAACGCAAATTCTTCATCTTTGGCGCGACCTTCTGGCCCCAGGATTTCATCCTGCTCTCCGGGATCCTGATCGTCAGCGCCTTCGGCCTGTTCTTCATTACCGTGTACGCCGGTCGGGTGTGGTGCGGTTATACCTGCCCGCAAAGCGTCTGGACGTGGATTTTCATGTGGTGCGAAAAGGTCACCGAAGGCGACCGCAACCAGCGCATCAAGCTCGACAAGGCGCCGATGAGCGCCAACAAATTCCTGCGTAAACTCAGCAAGCACTCGATGTGGCTGTTGATCGGCTTCGTCACCGGCATGACCTTCGTCGGGTACTTCTCGCCCATTCGCGAACTGACCATCGACTTCTTCACCGGCGAAGCGGATGGCTGGTCGTATTTCTGGGTCGGTTTCTTCACCCTCGCCACCTACGGCAACGCCGGCTGGTTGCGTGAGCAAGTGTGCATTTACATGTGCCCGTATGCGCGCTTCCAGAGCGTGATGTTCGACAAGGACACGCTGATCGTGTCCTACGATCCTCGCCGTGGTGAAAGCCGCGGCCCGCGCAAGAAAGGCGTCGACTACAAGGCTATGGGCCTGGGCGATTGCATCGATTGCACCATGTGTGTCCAGGTCTGCCCGACCGGCATCGACATTCGCGACGGTCTGCAGATCGAATGCATCGGCTGCGCGGCGTGCATCGATGCCTGCGACAGCATCATGGACAAGATGGACTACCCGCGCGGGTTGATCAGCTACACCACCGAGCACAACCTGTCCGGGCAAAAAACCCATAAACTGCGCCCGCGGCTGATCGGCTATGCCCTGGTGTTGCTGGCCATGATGGGCTTGCTGGCGGGCGCGTTCTTCATGCGTTCACTGGTCGGTTTCGACGTCAGTAAGGACCGCGTGCTGTATCGCGAGAACGCCGAAGGCCGGATCGAGAACGTCTACAGCCTGAAGATCATGAACAAAGACCAGCGCGACCATACCTACGTACTGGAAGCCTCCGGTCTGCCGGACCTCAAGCTGCAAGGCAAGCGCGAGATCAAAGTCGCCGCCGGGGAGATTTTCAGCCAGCCAGTCGAACTGTCCATGGCACCGGAAAAATTGCCGTCGAGCACCAACGAGGTGAAATTCATCCTCAAGGATGCCGACGACGACAGCATCCACGTTGAAGCCAAGAGCCGATTCATCGGCCCACAAATTCGTTGAGAGAAGTAATCATGCCCGCAGCAAACGCCGCAAGCCCTTGGTACAAGCATCTTTGGCCATGGATCATCATCGCCATCCTGGCTTGTTCCGTGACGTTGACCCTGTCCATGGTGACCATCGCGGTGAACAACCCGGACAACCTGGTCAACGATAACTACTACGAGGCCGGCAAAGGCATCAACCGCTCCCTTGATCGTGAGCTGCTGGCCCAGACCCTGCTGCTGCGGGCCAGCGTTCACCTGGATGACGTAACCGGCGAAGTCGACCTGCGCCTGAGCGGCAACAGCCAACCTGAAACCCTTGAGCTGAACCTGATCTCGCCGACCCAGCCGGAAAAGGATCGCAAGATCACCCTTGCCCGCAGTGAAACAGAGCAGGGTCGCTATATCGGTCAATTGAGCGACAAGATTGAAGGCCGTCGTTTTGTCGAATTGCTGGGCACTCAGGACGACCACATCTGGCGCATGTTCGAAGAAGAGCTGGTCAGCCATGATAAGGACCTGCTGCTCGGGGATGAGCCGCTGCAAGGCGCGGAAGACCTGAAGAAGTAAGTTCCAGTGAACACGGTCAACTGTGGCGAGGGAGCTTGCTCCCGCTGGGTGCGAAGCGCCCCCTGAAACCAGCAAACCGATTCTTTCAGTCATAGCGCGTTCGCAGGTTTACGACTGCTGCGCAGCCGAGCGGGAGCAAGCTCCCTCGCCACAATGGTTTCCATGGCAGCACAGATGACCACGCCAACCCCCTGCTACCACTGCGCCCTGCCCGTCCCGGCCGGCAGCCGCTTCACCGCTACGGTCCTCGGTGAAACCCGCGAGTTCTGCTGCCCGGGGTGCCAGGCCGTGGCTGAGGCGATCGTGGCCGGCGGGCTGGAAAGCTATTACCAGCACCGCAGCGAGTCATCGGCCAACCCCGAAGCCTTGCCGGTGCAGTTGGTGGATGAGTTGGCGCTCTACGACCGCGCCGATGTGCAGAAGCCTTTCGTGCGCCACGACGGCGAACTCGCCGAAACCACCCTGTTGATGGAAGGCATCAGCTGCGCCGCCTGCGGCTGGCTGATCGAAAAACACCTACGCGCCTTGCCGGCGGTGGCAGAGGCGCGACTGAACCTGTCCAACCATCGTCTTCACGTGCGCTGGGCCGACGCGCAATTGCCATTGAGTCAGGTGCTCAGCGAACTGCGCCACATCGGCTACGCCGCGCACCCGTACCAAGCCGACCGCGCCAGCGAACAACTGGCCAGCGAAAACCGCCTGGCCTTGCGCCAACTGGGCGTCGCCGGGTTGCTGTGGTTCCAGGCGATGATGGCGACCATGGCCACTTGGCCGGAATTCAACATCGATTTGAGTCCCGAGCTGCACACCATCCTGCGCTGGGTCGCACTGTTCCTCACCACGCCGATCGTGTTCTACAGCTGTGCGCCGTTCTTCAAAGGGGCGATGCGCGATTTGCGCACCCGACATCTGACCATGGACGTGTCGGTGTCGCTCGCCATCGGCAGTGCCTACATCGCCGGAATCTGGACCTCGATCACCGGCGTCGGCGAGTTGTATTTCGACGCGGTGGGAATGTTCGCGCTGTTCCTGCTGGCCGGTCGATACCTGGAACGCCGCGCCCGGGAGCGCACCGCCGCCGCCACCGCACAGCTCGTCAACCTGTTGCCGGCCTCGTGCCTGCGCCTGAGTGCCGACGGCCAGAGCGAACGAATCCTGCTCAGCGAACTGCGTGTCGGCGATCAGGTGCTGGTGCATCCGGGCGCCATTCTGCCGGCCGACGGCAAGATCCTCGATGGCCAGTCGAGCATTGACGAATCGCTGCTGACCGGCGAATACCTGCCGCAACCGCGCACCCAGGGCGACGCGGTCACCGCCGGCACCCTGAACGTCGAAGGCGCGTTGACCGTGCAAGTGCTGGCGCTGGGTCAGGACACGCGGCTGTCAGCCATCGTCCGCCTGCTGGACCGCGCCCAGGCCGAAAAGCCGCGACTGGCGGAAATCGCTGACCGCGCTGCGCAATGGTTCCTGCTGCTGTCATTGATCGCAGCAGCGGCAATCGGCCTGTTGTGGTGGGAGCTGGATTCGTCGCGAGCCTTCTGGATTGTCCTGGCGATGCTGGTTGCGACGTGCCCGTGCGCCTTGTCGCTGGCCACGCCGACCGCCCTCACGGCCGCCACCGGCACGTTGCACAAACTCGGTTTACTGCTGACCCGTGGCCATGTGCTGGAAGGCCTGAACCAGATCGACACGGTGATTTTCGACAAGACCGGCACGTTGACCGAGGGGCGATTGGCCTTGCGTTCGATCCGCCCGCTCGGCGCGCTCGACAGCGATCAATGCCTGAGTCTCGCCGCGGCCCTGGAAAACCGTTCCGAACACCCGATTGCCCGGGCATTTGGCCGAGCGCCGCTGGCGGCCGAAGAAGTCCTCAGCACGCCGGGGCTTGGCCTCGAGGGCCTGGTCGGCACGCAACGCCTGCGCATCGGCCAGCCGGGTTTTGTCTGCGAACTCAGTGGCGCGGCGACACCGGTCATGCCCGATGAAGCCGGGCAATGGCTGCTACTCGGCGACAGCCAGGGGCCGCTGGCGTGGTTTGTCCTCGATGACCGTTTGCGTGCCGATGCCCCGGCACTATTGGAAGCCTGCAAGGCCCGTGGCTGGCGCACCTTGCTGCTGTCGGGCGATACCTCACCGATGGTCGCCAGCGTGGCCGCCGAACTGGGCATCGACGAAGCCCGGGGCGGTTTGCGTCCGGATGACAAATTGCAGGTCCTGCAACAGTTGCACAAGGAAGGCCGCAAGGTGTTGATGCTCGGTGACGGCGTCAATGACGTGCCAGTGCTGGCCGCAGCCGACATCAGCGTGGCGATGGGTTCAGCCACCGACCTGGCGAAAACCAGCGCCGATGCGGTGTTGCTGTCCAACCGCCTCGATGCGCTGGTGCAGGCCTTCAGCCTGGCGCGGCGCACCCGTCGGGTAATCATCGAGAACCTGCTGTGGGCCGGGCTGTACAATGGCCTCATGTTGCCGTTCGCCGCCCTCGGCTGGATCACACCGGTATGGGCCGCGGTCGGCATGTCCATCAGTTCGTTGACCGTGGTGCTGAACGCCCTGCGCCTGACTCGCCTGCCGAGCGCGCCTGGCGTCCGGCCCACGCCAGAAACCCGCCCGCTGCCGGCCTGAGCCGCGCGGGCATGGAGTCCAGATGCCAGCTCTCTACGTGATGATCCCGGCCGCGCTGCTGATCGTGGCCATCGCTATCTATATCTTCTTCTGGGCGGTCGACAGCGGTCAGTACGACGACCTCGACGGCCCGGCCCACAGCATTCTGTTCGACGACCAGGACCCGAACCACCAGGCCGCAGTCGACGAAGCCAGCGGCCATCCGGCCAAACCGGACGACAAGGCGCCTCCGCATGCTTGAGTTGGCGCCACTGCTGGTGTCTGCGGTGATTCTCGGCCTGCTCGGCGGTGGGCATTGCCTGGGCATGTGCGGCGGCTTGATGGGCGCGCTCACCCTGGCGATTCCCAAGGAACAGCGCAGCCGCCGTTTTCGCCTGCTGCTGGCGTACAACCTGGGGCGAATTCTCAGCTATGCAACGGCCGGTCTTTTGATCGGCCTGGCGGGTTGGGCAGTGGCCAACAGCCCGGCCGCCATGTTCATGCGCGTGATCGCCGGATTGTTGCTGATCGCCATGGGCCTGTACCTCGCCGGCTGGTGGAGCGGCCTGACCCGTATCGAGAGCCTTGGCCGCGGCCTGTGGCGGCATATCCAGCCGGTCGCCAACAAACTGCTGCCGGTGTCGAGCCTGCCCCGCGCCTTATTGCTGGGCGCGCTGTGGGGCTGGTTGCCGTGCGGGTTGGTTTACAGCACGTTGCTGTGGGCGGCGAGCCAGGGCAATGCGCTGGACAGTGCGCTGCTGATGCTCGCGTTCGGACTCGGCACCTGGCCGGTGCTGCTGGCCACGGGGTTGGCGGCTGAGCGGGTCACGGCGTTGTTGCGCAAGCGCAGTGTGCGCATGACCGGTGGGTTGCTGGTGATGTTGTTCGGCATCTGGACCTTGCCTGGGCCGCATCAGCATTGGCTCATGGGGCATTAGATCGGTGGTGCGGCCTTCGCGGGCAAGCCTCGCTCCTACATTGAAATGCATTCCCCTGCTCGCGAAGAGGCCCTGACTGGCCACACATATCCTGACCGTTGATGCAAATCAAGATGCCCCGGCGTCGCCCCCCATAGACTTGCGAACACTGCCAGCCTATCCGGGGGAATGCCCGCATGATGCTCGACGCCATTCGTTGGGATACCGATCTGATCCGCCGTTACGACCTGGCGGGGCCGCGCTACACCTCTTACCCCACTGCCGTGCAATTCGACGGGCAGGTCGGCACGTTTGACCTGTTCCACGCCCTGCGCGACAGCCGTAAGGCCCAGCGCCCATTGTCGCTGTACGTGCATGTGCCGTTCTGCGCGAACATTTGTTACTACTGCGCGTGCAACAAAGTCATCACCAAGGACCGAGGCCGCGCCCTGCCCTATTTGCAGCGTCTTGAGCAGGAAATCCAGCTGATCGCCTGCCACCTCGACCCGGCGCAAAAAGTCGAACAACTGCACTTTGGCGGCGGCACCCCGACCTTTCTCAGCCACGACGAACTGCGCCAGTTGATGGCTCAGTTGCGCAAGCACTTCAACCTGCTGGACGACGATTCCGGCGACTACGGCATCGAGATCGACCCTCGCGAAGCCGACTGGTCGACCATGGGACTGCTGCGTGAACTGGGTTTCAACCGGGTCAGCATTGGCCTGCAAGACCTCGACCCGGCGGTGCAACGGGCGGTCAATCGCCTGCAAAGCCTGGAAGAAACCCGCGCCGTGATCGACGCCGCCCGGACCCTGCAATTCCGCTCGATCAACATCGACCTGATCTACGGCTTGCCGAAGCAGACCCCGGAAAACTTCGCGCGCACGGTCGACGAAGTCATTGCGCTGCAACCGGATCGGCTTTCGGTGTTCAACTACGCGCACCTGCCGGAACGCTTCATGCCGCAGCGGCGAATCAACAGCAACGAGTTGCCGACGCCGGCGCAGAAGCTGGAAATGCTGCAGCGCACCATCGAACAACTGACCGCTGCCGGCTACCGCTACATCGGCATGGACCACTTCGCCTTGCCCGACGATGAGCTGGCGATTGCCCAGGAAGAATCGACCCTGCAGCGTAACTTTCAGGGCTACACCACTCACGGTCATTGCGACCTGATCGGGCTGGGGGTCTCGGCCATCAGTCAGATCGGCGACCTCTACTGCCAGAACAACAGCGATTTGAACCAGTACCAGAACACCTTGGCCACCGCGCAACTGGCAACCAGCCGGGGCCTGATATGCAATGCTGATGACCGCGTGCGACGGGCGGTAATTCAGCAGTTGATCTGCACATTCAATCTGGAGTTCGCGCAGATCGAACAGGCCTTCAACATCGATTTTCGTGGTTACTTCGGTGACCTGTGGCCTCAGCTACAGACCATGGCCGAGGACGGCTTGATCAGCCTCGACAATGAGCGGATCAGCGTACTGCCCGCCGGTCGCTTGCTGGTGCGCTCGGTGTGCATGGTGTTCGATGCCTATTTGCAACAGCACAATCACCAGCGATTTTCGCGAGTGATTTAGTCATCCGTTCACTTGTCGGTTAACAAAATGCTGGCTTTATGACCCTGCGGCAAAATCGCCGCGTGCCTGAATGTCCTCCCGTGAGTTACCCTTACGGCTTATGTGTGTTTTCCCACAAGGATTGAAGAAATGTCCGAGCCAGTAAAACTGCGCGCTAACGGCCAGGCCCATTGCAAGGATTGCAGCCTGGCCCCCTCTGCTTGCCACTTTCTCTGAATCTGGAAGACATGGAAGCGTTGGACGAGATCGTCAAACGGGGTCGCCCGTTGAAAAAAGGCGAGTTCCTGTTCCGCCAAGGCGATACTTTCGATTCCGTTTATGCAGTGCGCTCCGGCGCCCTCAAGACCTTCAGCCTCAGCGATGGCGGTGAAGAACAGCTCACCGGCTTCCACTTGCCGAGCGAACTGGTTGGCCTGTCGGGCATGGACACTGAAAAGCATCCGGTTTCGGCGCAAGCCCTGGAAACCACGTCGGTGTGCGAAATCCCCTTCGAACGCCTCGACGAACTGGCCCTGCAACTGCCACAACTGCGCCGTCAGTTGATGCGGGTGATGAGCCGCGAGATTCGCGACGATCAGCAAATGATGTTGCTGCTGTCGAAAAAAACCGCCGACGAGCGCATCGCCACGTTCCTGGTCAACCTCTCGGCACGTTTCCGCGCCCGGGGCTTCTCGGCCAACCAATTCCGCCTGAGCATGTCGCGTAACGAAATCGGCAATTACCTGGGCCTGGCGGTGGAAACCGTGTCCCGGGTGTTCACACGCTTCCAGCAAAACGAACTGATCGCCGCCGAGGGCAAGGAAATCCACATCCTCGACCCGATCCAGCTCTGCGCCCTGGCCGGTGGCTCGCTCGAAGGCTGACGGACATAATTGCGGCTGAGCGAAACGGTTCAGCCGCCGTTATACTGCGACGTTTGCAGCCTGCCAGGACACCTCGACGATGCTCATCGAATCCTTCGACATCAAATCCCTGATCCGCCCCGTGATCGACTTCCCCAAGCCGGGCGTGATCTTTCGTGACATCACCCCGTTGTTCCAGTCGCCTACGGCCCTGCGCCTGGTGATGGACAGCTTTGCCCACCGTTATGTCGAGGCGGACTTCACGCACATCGGTGCGATGGATGCGCGCGGCTTCCTGATCGGCTCGGTCCTGGCCTATCAGCTGAACAAGCCGTTGGTGCTGTTCCGCAAGCAAGGCAAACTGCCGGCCGACGTGTTGGCCGAAGGTTATGCGACCGAATACGGCGAAGCCTTTCTCGAAGTGCACGCCGACAGCTTGTGCGAAGGCGACTCGGTGGTGATGTTTGATGATTTGATCGCCACCGGCGGTACGCTGATTGCGGCGGCGAACCTGATTCGGCGCATGGGCGCGCGGATTCATGAAGCGGCGGCAATCATTGATCTGCCGGAGCTGGGTGGGTCGCAGCGGCTGGAAGAGCAGGGAATTGCGACGTTTTGCCTGACGCAGTTTGCGTTGAGCGAGAAGTAAGGCGGCGCCTTCACTGACGCCTTCGCGAGCAGGCTCGCTCCCACATTGGATTTGCGGCGTTCACAAGTCCCCTGTGGGAGCGAGCCTGCTCGCGATGGCGTCAGCCGCTACATCGCCGATTAAAGCCCCATCTGCTTGCTGATGATCTCGTTCATCACTTCCCGCGTCCCGCCGCCGATCGACAGAATCCGGTTATCCCGATACAGCCGCTCCACCAGGCTCTCGCGCATATACCCCAAACCGCCCAAAATCTGCACCGCATCCGTGGTAATCCGGTCTGCCGTGTCGGTCGCGAAGTTCTTGGCCATGGAAATCTCCTTGATCACGCTCTGCCCCGCGGCCATCTTCGCCGCCTGACGGTAAGTGAACTCGCGCGACACCTCCAACGCCGTGGCCATTTCCGCAAGGCGATGCTTGAGTACCTGGAACTTGCCGATGGGTTTGCCAAAGGCTTCGCGCTGACGCGCCCATTTCAGGCTTTCCTCCAGCGCCAGCTGCGCCGTCATGTTGGCCATCAGCGCCAAGGCAAGGCGTTCGCTCTGGAAGTTGCCCATGATGCAGGCGAAGCCCATGTTCTCGGCGCCAATCAGATTTCCCACAGGCACCCGGCAATCATCGAAGAACAATTCGGCCGTGTCCGACGCCCACCAGCCCATCTTCTTCAACTGCCGGCCGACGGCGAAACCGGGTGTACCTTTTTCGATCAGCAGCAGACTGATGCCAGCAAAACCCGGCTCACCGGTGCGCACCGCAACGGTGTAGAAATCCGCGCGCACACCACTGGTGATAAAGGTCTTGCTGCCGCTGACCCGGTAAAAGTCGCCGTCACGCACAGCGCGGGTTTGCAGGTTGGCCACATCGGAGCCGCCGCTGGGCTCGGTGACCGCCAGCGCGCTGATCTTCTCGCCGGCCAGCACTTGCGGCACCACACGATCACGAATTTCGGGGCGGGCCCACTTGAGAATCGGCGGCAGTCCGATGTCCAGCGAACCGAGGCCGGCCACCAGACCGCCGGAGCCACAACGCATCAACTCTTCGCTGGCCGCGACCTTGGCAAACAGATCGCCTTCGTGACTGCCGCCCAGGGAGTCGGGATAGCCGATCCCGAGGATGCCCGCCGCACCGGCCTTGAGATAGAGTTCGCGGGGAAAGCTCTCCGCTTCTTCCCACTGATCAATGTCGGGAAGGATCTCGCGCTCGACGAAACGTCTGACGCTGTCGCGGACCAATTGGTGGCTGGGATCGAAGTATTCCTGAAAGGCAGGCATCGGCGAACTCCACTGAAGGTTCAGCGAAGTTAACCGAGCGCTTGCTTGGTTTTCAACAGGATTGTTGTGAATCTGATGGACCGAGGCGCTTGGCTTGCTGTCGATGGCGTCGATTCAAACACTACAAAGCGATCGGCTTACGCCCGGCAAACGAATGCGCCAACGTCCCGCCATCCACCAGTTCCAGCTCACCCCCCAACGGCACGCCGTGGGCAATACGCGAAGCGACCAGGCCTTTGTTACTCAACAACTGCGCGATGTAATGCGCCGTCGCCTCACCTTCCACGGTCGGGTTGGTGGCCAGGATGACTTCAGTAAAGGAGCCCGCCTCTTCAATCCGCGCCAACAGCTGCGGAATGCCAATGGCCTCCGGCCCCAGGCCGTCGAGCGGCGAGAGATGGCCCTTGAGCACAAAGTAGCGACCCCGGAACCCGGTCTGCTCCACGGCGTAGACGTCCATCGGACCCTCCACCACGCAGAGCAAGGTGTCGTCCCGGCGCGTATCGGCACATTGCGGGCACAGGTCGTCTTCGGTCAGCGTGCGGCATAACCGGCAATGGCCCACCCCTTCCATGGCCTGGCTCAGTGCCGACGCCAGTCGCGAACCCCCGCTGCGATCACGCTCAAGCAGTTGCAGCGCCATGCGCTGAGCGGTTTTCTGACCGACACCTGGCAAAATTCGCAGGGCATCGATCAGTTGGCGAATCAAAGGGCTGAAGCTCATGGGGAAACGTCCGACAAAACAACGAGACGCGGTTTATACCCGCGCCTCTGATTAGCGTCAATTATTCAGTCCTGGGCGACGCGCACCACCAGTTTGCCGAAGTTGCGGCCTTCCAGCAGACCGATGAAGGCCTCCGGCGCGTTCTCAAGGCCATCAACCACGTCTTCGCGGAACTTGACCTTGCCATCGCGCACCCACGGCGCCATGGCACTGACGAACTCCGGCTGGCGATCACCGTAGTCGTCGAACACGATAAAGCCCTGAATGCGCACGCGCTTGGTCAGCAAGGTGCGCTGCAATTGCGGCAGGCGATCCGGGCCGGTCGGCGCTTCGTGGGCGTTGTAGGAAGCGATGAGGCCGCACAGTGGAATCCGCGCCTTGGCATTGAGCAACGGCACCACCGCGTCGAACACCTTGCCACCGACGTTCTCGTAGTAAATATCGATACCCTCGGGGCACGCCTGGGCCAGTTCATCGGCGAAGTTCGGGCTCTTGTGGTCAACGCAAGCGTCGAACCCCAATTCCTCCACCACGTAGCGGCATTTTTCCGCACCGCCCGCCACGCCCACGACGCGCAGGCCTTTGATCTTCGCCACCTGGCCGACCACCGAACCCACCGCGCCCGAGGCAGCCGCGACCACCAGGGTTTCGCCGGCCTTGGGCTGACCGATGTCCATCAGACCCATGTACGCGGTCATGCCCGGCATGCCCAGCACTCCCAGGGCCATGGACGGGGACGGCAAACCGCTTGGCACCGGAATGATGTTGCGACCGTCGCTGATGCTGTGGCTCTGCCAGCCGGTGGCGCCCACCACCAGATCGCCTTCGTGGAATTTCGGATTCAGCGAGCGCTCGACGCGGCTGACAGCGCCTCCGGTCATCACCTCGCCGATTTCCACCGGTGCGGCGTAGGAAGGCGCGTCACTCATGCGGCCGCGCATGTAGGGGTCCAGCGAGAGGAATTGAGTCTTGAGCAGGACCTGGCCTTCGGCAAGCTCCGGCAGTGCTTCCCGTTCCAGGCGGAAATTCTCCGGTGTCGGCGCGCCTACAGGGCGGGACGCCAGGACGATACGTTGGTTGAGGGTCAATGCGTCTGGCATGTGAGCGTCTCCTGTGATCGATGAATTTCGGCGGTATAGGGAGCAGACCGTTGTGGAGGTGTGGCGTTCGATGTTTCGTCCGTTGGACCGAGGTGACTTCTTCGCGGCACCTACAAGGTCAGCGATGCTTCTGTAGGAGCGAGGCTTGCCCGCGAAGGCTGCCTCACAGGCACCGCGTTTCCAACGGGCAGAAACAAAAATGCCAGGCGCGATGCCTGGCATTTTTTTGTAGCTCATCCGACGCGCTTTGGCGAATCAGAACGGCAGTTTCATACCCGGTGGCAGTTGCATGCCAGCGGTCATGCTGCCCATTTTATCCTGGCTGTTGGCTTCGATCTTGCGCACGGCGTCGTTGACGGCGGCGGCGAACACGGCTTCGAGCATCTCTTTGTCGTCTTCGCTCAGGCCTTCAACCAGGCTCGGGTCGATGGTCACGCGCTTGACGTCGTGACGACCGGTCATCACCACGGTGACCATATCGCCGCCGGCTTTACCGGTGACTTCAGCGTTGGCCAGTTCTTCCTGCATCTTGGCCATTTTTTCCTGCATCTGCTGTGCCTGCTTCATCAGGCCGGCCATGCCACCTTTCATCATGGGAATCACCTCAAAAGTACTTGGATTTAAACAGCGCCCGGCCCTTGGGGCCAAACGCCTTCAGTTATTAGCCCTGACTGACCAGGGCTTCGACAGGTTCAATAGTATCGTTGCGAACCACCGCACCGAACTGCTGCATCATTTGCTGGATGAACGGATCACCGTGAATCGACTCCTCGGCCTCGCGCTGACGATTCGCACGACGACGGGAAGCGGCCTGGGCCGGGGTTTCCTGCTCCGGCTTGATCAGTTCCATGCTCAGGGTCAGCGTGCGCCCGTGAAACTGGTTCAACGCATCGTTGAGACGCCGTTGCTGGGTGGCGTTGAACAAGGCGCTGTGGGCCGGGTCCAGATGCATCAGCCAGTGGTCACCATCGACGGCGATCAGCGTGCAGTTGGCGGCGATGCTGCCGGTCATGCCAGAGATCGGCAGTTTCGGGAACAGCTCCAGCCATTGCAGGGCCAGGCCGGTGGCGGGCATGGCGGCCGGCTCAGGCTCGGGTTCCGGTGCTGGCTCGGCAGCATGTTCACTGGCCAGTTCATCGAGGTAGCTGTAGGCCGAATCCATGTCCGGCTCGATGTAGTCTTCGTCCAGCGGCGGCTCGTCATCCAGGTCCACGCCCGGGGTGGCGGCATCGACGTCGGCCACCGACGGTTCCGGGATCGGCGCTGCGGCCCACTCCGGCGCGTCCGGCACCACGCTGTCCGGCGTCGGCAACGGCATGGGCGGCAGATCAGGTTGTTCGCTGGCGGTTTCCAGGACCGGCTCGACGGCGGGTTGCTGGACGGGTTCCGGCTCGACCGGGTCATTCCACGGCAAGTCGACCGCCGCCTCGACCGCGACCGGCTCAACCACAGGCTCGGCCACCACAACGGGCGCCACCGGCTCAGGCGCTGGGGCAGGAATCGCCGCCGCGACGGGCTCAGGCGCTGGCGCAACGGGCGCAACGGGTGCAACTGCCGCAGCGACTATCGGTGCCACCACCGGCGCGGCAGCCACTGAATTTGCGGAATCAACTGTGGCCTGGCTGATCCCCACTGGCTTTAGCGGTTGCCTCGGGGCGTCCGCGGTGTCCGCCGGTCGGAACGCGAGCATTCGCAGCAGGACCATTTCGAAGCCACCACGAGGGTCCGGCGCCAGCGGCAAGTCGCGGCGGCCGATCAGACCCATCTGGTAATAGAACTGCACATCTTCGGCCGGCAAGGCCTGGGCCAGTGCCAGCACCCGATCGCGGTCGCCATGACCGTTGTCGACGCCTTCAGGCAATGCCTGGGCGATGGCGACACGGTGCAGAACGTTGAGAATTTCCGAGAGCACGCCATTCCAGTCCGGGCCTTGTTCCGCCAGATGGCGGACACCTTCGAGCAAGGCCTTGGCGTCGCCTTCGATCAGCGCATGCAGAACGTCATAGACCTGACCATGATCGAGCGTGCCCAGCATCGCCCGCACGTCGGCAGCCATGACCTTGCCTTCACCGAAGGCGATGGCCTGGTCGGTCAGACTCATGGCGTCACGCATCGAGCCGTCGGCGGCGCGGCCCAGCAGCCACAGTGCGTCGTCTTCGAACGGCACGTTCTCGACGCCCAGGACGTGGGTCAAATGCTCGACCACACGCTCCGGGGTCATGTTCTTGAGAGAGAACTGCAGGCACCGCGACAGAATGGTTGCAGGAAGTTTCTGCGGGTCGGTCGTCGCCAGGATGAACTTGACGTAGGGCGGCGGCTCTTCAAGGGTTTTCAACAGCGCATTGAAGGAATGGCTGGAGAGCATGTGCACTTCGTCGATCAGGTAGACCTTGAAGCGGCCACGGCTCGGCGCGTATTGCACGTTATCGAGCAACTCGCGGGTGTCCTCGACCTTGGTCCGGCTCGCGGCGTCGATCTCGATCAGGTCGACAAAGCGGCCCTCATCGATTTCGCGGCACACCGAACACTCGCCGCACGGCGTCGAAGTGATACCTGTTTCACAGTTCAGGCATTTGGCGATGATCCGTGCGATGGTGGTCTTGCCGACCCCGCGCGTACCGGTGAACAGGTAGGCGTGGTGCAGCCGCTGGCTGTCCAAGGCATTGATCAGAGCCTTGAGCACATGGGTCTGGCCGACCATTTCGCGGAACGAGCGCGGACGCCATTTACGTGCAAGAACCTGATAACTCATCGAAAACCGTCGCAACGAAGGAACAGAAGCGGCTAATGCTAGCGGAGCAAGGCCAAAATTGCATCCGGTGCGCTCGTCTAATCTGGCTAAGATGCACTTTGGGGGGCTTTTATCGGCTCAGGTTTGCGACGTACCGGAGCGTTTATGCGTTTTGCCTTGGGGGCACTGCTGTGGATAAGTCTGAGCGTCGCCGCCGCCGAAGCGCCGCTGCGTTTTGTGGTGCCCGACAGTTGGGCGATGCCGATGGTGCAACTGGAACGCGGGCAAGTGACCCAGGGCATCCTGTATGACGTGATGCTCAGCCTGGCGACCCAGGTCGGCTTGCCGGCCGAATTTCATGTGTTGCCCCGGGCGCGGGTGCAAAGCGCCATGGAACACGGCGAGGTCGATATCCGCTGCTATGCCGCGCAGTCCTGGCTGCCGAATCAGTCCGGCGACTACCTCTGGAGCATTCCCCTCTGGTTTCAGCGCGACATGCTGATCAGCCGGCAGGATCCGCAGCCTTTGGTGGTGCCTGCGAACTTGTCGCGGCAAGCCATCGGTACCGTGCTCGGCTACTCCTACCCCACCTTGCAACCGCTGTTCAATGCCGACCGTTTGCACCGCGAAGACGCGCGCAACCAGGAACAAGTGCTGGAAAAACTCCACGCCGGGCGCTATCGCTATGCCGTGAGCAATCAATGGACACTGGACTGGTTCAATCAGCGCCTGTTACCCGACAAGCAACTCAAAGGCGTGGCGGTTCTGGAAGAACAGAGCGTCGGCTGCTACGTGCGCAATGACCCCAAGGTGCCGGTGCAACGCATACTGCGCACGTTGCTGCGGATGAAAATGTCGGGGGAGATTGATGACATTATCCGGCTTTATATCGGTTCGGGGCCTGGCACACTTTAAGCAAATCCTCTGATCAACACGAACCCTCTGGGAGCGAGCCTGCTCGCGATAGCGGTTTGCCATTCAACACTGATGGCGACTGACAGATTGCTATCGCGAGCAGGCTCGCTCCCACAGTGGATCAGTGTCGATTACAGAACTTCAGCCAACCTGATCCAGCGCTTGCCATTGCGGCGGCGCGACGAACCCCGCGACCCAACCCGGCACGTCGGCGGGGGGCATTGGCCGGGCGATGAAATAGCCTTGGGCCACTTCACACCCCAGTCGCAACAGCAACTCACCGTGCTCGATACTTTGCAGTCCTTCAGCAATCACCTGCCGGCCAAACGCCCGGGCCAGACCGATCACCGCCGTGGCCAGCGCCAGGTCATCGCGATCGTCCAGAATGTCACGCACAAACGACTTATCGATCTTGATGGTTTGGGTGCGCAATCGCTTGAGGTAGCTCAGCGACGAATAGCCAGTGCCGAAGTCGCCCAGTGAAAACTGCACCCCCAGCGCCTGACAGGCCTGCAAACAGTCGCTGACGTGCTGGATATTCTCGACCGCCACCGACTCGACGATTTCCAGGTCGAGCATCTGCGGCGCAATGTCGGCATGCCGGGCGAGGACGAGCCTGAGCCGGTCGACGAAATCCGCGCGCTGAAAATGCCGTGCCGCGATATTAATGCTGATCGGCCAGCCCTGCCCCGCCTGCTGCCAGTGGTGCAACTGCGTCAGCACCTGATCCATCACCCATTCACCGATGTCGACGATCAGGTCCGTCTCTTCCACAAACGGCAAAAACTCCCGGGCCGGCACCATGCCGTTTTGCGGGTGCTCCCAGCGCAACAGCGCCTCGAAGCCGACCACCACGCCAAGGCGCATGTTGACCTTGGGCTGGAAATGCAGACGCAACTCATCGGCGGCCAGCGCTTGGCGCACGCGTTCGACCGTCTGGTGAGTGGCCTTGACCTCCTGATCCCTGGACACGTCGAACAGATGGAATCGGTTGCGCCCGCGCTGCTTGGCCACGTACATGGCTTGATCGGCGTGACGCAGCAGGGTTTCGGCATCTTCATGGTCGAGTGGGAACAGCGTAACGCCGATGCTGGCGAACACATTGATGTCCTTGCCGTGCAAGGTATACGGCGCCGAAATCGCCCCCAGCACTCGGTTCAGCGCCGCGCGCAACTCCGGCAGATCCCGCACGTAACGCAACACCAGCACGAACTCGTCGCCGGCCAACCGCGCCACGACATCTTCGCCGCGCACGATGTGGCGCAAACGCTTGGCCACTTCAACCAATAATTGATCGCCACTGGCGTGACCGTAGCCGTCGTTGACCGCCTTGAACCCGTCAAGGTCGAGCATGCACACGGCGAGCGGGATGTTTTCCTTTCGGGAGAACTCCAGCGCCTGATCCAGCAGATCCGAGAGGAACGCGCGATTGGGCAGCCCGGTCAGCACGTCGTGCCCGACCCGCCATTGCAGGGAATGCAACAACTGGCGTTTTTCGCTGATATCGAAACGAATCGACAGGTATCGGTCGACCCGTCCGGTGTCGTCATTGAGCACGGGCACCATGGTGCTTTCGACCCAGTACAGGCTGCCATCCTTGGCGCGATTGCAGATTTCGCCCTTCCAGACGTTGCCCAGCGCGATGGTGCGCCACATACCGGCGAAGAAATCAGCGGTGTGCACGCCGGAGTTGAGGAGACGGTGGTTCTGCCCGAGCAACTCGTCGCGGCTATAACCGGACACGGCGCAGAACTGATCATTGACGTGGGTGATCCGGCCGCTCAGGTCCGTCTCGGAAAAAATGGCGGCGGCATCCACGGCCCTGCGGTATTTCTCATCCATGAATCAGGCTCGCTGTCGCTAGCGGTGGGACTGCGCAAACACGTGTTCACTCCATGACCCGCATTTGATGACCGCGCAGAACCGAAGATCGGCTAGTCTCAAAAACCTCGTGCAAGGCCGGCAAAGGAGCGCAATGCTGGCGGTTTGGCGTTGCCCATTTTCTGGAAACAGATCACCAATCACCCCTTATTGGCGGCGATTCTACGAAACGCATCACATTTTGCAAAGCAAGGTGATGGATCATGCGGTTGTCTAATGCGAAAATCTATCGTTAAGTTCTTGATTCTAAATGGGAATTGAGCGATGCAAATTTCAAGTTTGGGTCCGGCCATCCGACGCTACCGCAAGGTCGCGGGGCTTACTCAGGCTGAACTCGGCGAAAAAACCGGTTTTGACCCCAAAACCATCAGCCGCTTTGAAACCGGAACCTATACCCCCAGCGTCGAAGCCTTGTTCTTGCTTGCCGACGTGCTGGACGTAAAGCTGAAAGCCTTTTTCGCCGATATGGGTGATGAAGATGAACAGCGGGCGTATCTGTTCGGTGTCATCCATAAAGCCACCCCGAAGGATCTGGGAAAGCTGATCGCAGCGGTTGACCAGGCCTTGTCCAAGCCTTAGTGGCGGAAATGAAAAAGGAGGCCGACGTGTCTGATACGACACATCGGCCTCCTTTTTTATAGTCATTCTAAAAATCAGGAACGACAAAAAACCGCCTGGATCAAGGGCCATGGCAGCAACACACACTAAGTATTTTCAGACAGAAAACGCGAGAGAGGGCTCGCGGTGCGTTATGGAGGCAACCCCACCAGCCACACCCCGGCACACAATGTTCCCGCTGTGGCTGCTTCCTTCCGGATCTGACCAGGTTCACGGGTAATCGTTGCGGGGGGACCGATGGGGTCACCATAACGACGCTCACCTGACGGCGAGCCGCGCCATTGTACCTATCTGGTACGAAGTTACAACCGTTCGGGGGGATTAAAAAATATGTGCTGGTTCAAGGACATGCAAAGTCTGCAGAACACCGTAGTCATGTAGCAGCTGCCGAGCTTGCGAGGCTGCTGCAAGTGAATGCAGGCGGCTACAATTCTTGCAACACCTCATCCGCCCTGCCGCCCTCCTGCTGGATCACCAGATGGATGAAGTGCAATTTGGCGATGACCGCTGGTGGCAGGACGAACGGATAGAAATCCGGCTGACCCATGCTGCGCGACAGTTCATTGAGCATGCCGGCCAGTTCGATCCATGCGTTGACGAACGACAGGAATGCCGCGCCGCCGGGATGCTGTGGATCGTAGAGCGTGTCGAGCGGGAATGGCTGGTAGTCGAAATCCATCTCGCGCGCGCTCATGCCAAACCCCAGCGCCGTGTCCACCGCGTCCATCATGTGCAGGTAATGCGCCCAGGTTTCCGCCCAGTCTTCCCATGGATGCATGGTGGCGTAGGCGCTGACACAGTGCTGCTGCCAGTCGAGCGGTGCGCCTTGCTGATAATGGCGTTCGAGAGCGTCGGCGTAGCTGAGACGCTCGTCGCCAAACAGGTTGCGGAACGGTTCCAGCCAATGACTGTTGGCGATCAGCCGGTCCCAGTAGTAATGCCCGACTTCATGACGAAAATGCCCGAGCAGCGTGCGATAAGGCTCGTGCATTTGCACCCGGACCTTTTCGCGGTGGGCGTCATCGGCTTCCTTGATATCGAGGGTGATCAGGCCATTGGCATGCCCCGTGGTCGGCGGTTTGCCTTCCAGGTCGACACCGATGAAATCGAAGGCGAGACCGGTCTGTTCGTCGACGCTTTTGGGAATCACCTGCAATCCCAGGCTGATCAACTGCGCGACCAGACGCCGCTTGGCGGTTTCGACCTGACGCCAGCGTTCGTGGTTTTCGGCAATTGAGAGGTCAGGGATGGTGCGATTCAGGCTACAGGCGATGCACAGCGCATCATGGTCATTGGCGGCCAGCAGCCAATTACACGCAGCCGGGGAATCGAGGTTGGCGCAGCGCCGGAACAGGCCGGCTTCGGGGTCGGCGTCAAGCAACCAGGTATCCGCCAGCACACCCGGCTGCAGCGAGGACAGGCGACTCTGCTCCGGCTGATAGCCCAAGGCTGCCGAACAGGCCAGGCACTGGCTGTTGCGAAAGAAAAGCGACTGCCCGCAGCGGCACTGCCAGACCTTGCTGTTGCGCGAACTTCCACCCATGAAGGGCGCGGCGATGCGTGAGCTGAGCTGTTCGAAGAAGCGGTACATGGCGATCTCTCCCTGGGGCTTGCCAAGACTAGATCATTCCCCAGCGAGGATCGTTCCGTTTTCTGTGGCGAGGGAGCTTGCTCCCGCTGGGCTGCGAAGCGGTCCCCGAAGTCTTGGCGACTGCTGCGCAGTCGAACGGGAGCAAGCTCCCTCGCCACAGGTTGAGTGTCAGATCGGTATACCGTGTTTTTTCAGGAAATCGACAAACGCCTCTTCATCGAGCACTTTCAGTCCCAATTCATTGGCCTTGGTCAACTTCGAACCGGCACCCGGCCCGGCCACCACGCAATGGGTCTTGGCCGACACAGAACCGGCCACCTTGGCCCGAGGCTTTCGAGTTTGTCTTTGGCAATATCACGGCTCATCAATTCCAGCGAACCGGTCAGCACCCAGGTCTGCCCAGCCAGCGGCAGGCCTTCGACGACTTTTTTCTCGCTCTGCCAATGCATGCCGAAATCACGCAACTGCTGTTCAGCCGCCTCAGCTATCTGACGGTTTTCAGCAACCGCGAAAAACGCTCGAACCGAATTCGCCTGCTTCTCCGGCAAGGCCTGGCGCATGTCCAGCCAATCAGCGCTCATGACCGATTCCAGCGAACCAAACTTGTCCGCCAGCTTCTGCGCCCCGCCCGGCCCGACCGACGGAATGTTCAGCTTGTCGAGGAAACCGCCCAGCGTCGTGCTGGCAGCAAATTCGGCCCCCAACTCGCCCTGATCCTGAATCTGCAGGCCGTGCGCGAGCAACTTCGCAATAACCTGCTGGTTATGCGCATCTTCAAAGAAGCTGTGAATCTCGTGAGCCACTTCCAGGCCGACATCCGGCAAGTACGTGAGCACTTGCGGCAACGCCTGCTGAACCCGCTCCAGCGAGCCGAGAGAGCGCGCCAGGACCTTGGCCGTCTCTTCGCCGACGTCAGGAATACCGAGGGCATAGATGAACCGTGCCAGGCTCGGTGTCTTGCTGTCCTTGATCGCGGCGAGCAGTTTATTGCTCGACAGCTCGGCAAAGCCTTCGAGATCGACAATGTCCTCGAACTTCAAGGCATACAGATCGGCGGGAGAACTCACCAGCCCCTCATCGACCAATTGCTCAACGCTCTTGTCGCCCAGGCCTTCAATGTCCATCGCACGACGGGAGACGAAGTGAATGATCGCCTGCTTGAGTTGCGCACCGCAGGCCAGACGACCGACACAGCGGTAAACCGCCCCTTCGCTGACGGTCTCGCGACCCTTGCTGCGCTTGACCAGCTGCGTGCGCTCGACATGCGAGCCGCACACCGGGCACTGCTGCGGAATCTGTACCGGACGCGCGTCGTCCGGGCGGCGATCCATGATCACTTGCACCACTTGCGGAATCACGTCGCCCGCGCGGCGGATGATCACGGTGTCGCCGATCATCAGGCCCAGGCGAGCCACTTCGTCCATGTTGTGCAACGTCGCATTGGCCACGGTGACACCGGCGACCTTGACCGGCCTCAAGCGCGCCACGGGCGTAACGGCACCGGTGCGGCCGACCTGGAATTCGACGTCGAGCAGTTCGGTGAGCTCTTCCATGGCCGGGAATTTGTGGGCAATTGCCCAACGCGGTTCGCGCGCGCGAAAACCGAGCTCACGCTGGGACGCGATGCTGTTGACCTTGAACACCACGCCATCGATTTCATAGGCCAGGCCGTTGCGGCGCTCACCGATGTCGCGGTAGTAATCCAGGCATTCATCAATGCCGTGCGCCAGTTTCAGCTCGCGACTGATCGGCAGGCCCCAGGTCTGCAGCTGCTTGAGATTACCGATGTGCGTATCGGCGATATCCGCCGAAATCTGGCCGATACCGTAGCAGCAGAACTCCAGCGGACGGTTGGCGGTGATCTTCGAATCCAGCTGCCGCAAGCTGCCCGCCGCCGCGTTGCGCGGGTTGGCGAAGGTCTTGCCGCCGACCTCCAGCTGCGTGGCGTTCAGGCGCTCGAAACCGGCCTTGGACATGAACACTTCGCCGCGCACTTCCAGGGTCGCCGGCCAGCCGGTTCCCTGTAGCTTCAGCGGGATGTTGCGCACGGTGCGCACGTTGACGCTGATGTCTTCGCCGGTGGTGCCGTCGCCGCGCGTCGCACCGCGCACCAACATACCATCCTGATAAAGCAGGCTGACCGCCAGGCCATCGAGCTTGGGTTCGCAGCTGTATTCCACCGCCGCGCCGCCGCCAAACAGGTCGCCGGCCGGCAAGTCGAGACCTTCCGTTACCCGGCGATCGAACTCGCGCATGTCGCTTTCTTCGAAGGCGTTGCCGAGGCTGAGCATCGGCACTTCGTGGCGTACCTGGGTGAACGCCGACAGCGCCGCGCTGCCGACGCGCTGGGTCGGCGAGTCGCTGGTGACCAGCTCGGGATGGGCGGCTTCAAGGGCCTTGAGTTCATGGAACAAACGATCGTATTCGACGTCCGGAACGCTTGGCTCGTCTAGTACGTGGTAACGGTAGTTGTGCTGATCCAGCTCAGCGCGCAGCTCGAGAATGCGGGTTTTGGCGGCGGTCATGGGTGTTCTCTCATAAAGCAAAAGAGCAGCCGAGGCTGCTCAATCTATTTTGCTGATCGTCCCGCGCACGGCGCGGGGACAACCTTTTGAATCAACGCTTCTGGGTCAGGGCGCGACGTTCGAATTCGACGATGCGCTGACGGTAATGCTCGATCGTCTGGGCGGTCAGCACGCTGCGCTGGTCGTCTTTCAGTTCGCCGTTCAGCTCCTGGGACAATTTGCGCGCCGCGGCCACCATCACGTCGAAGGCTTGCTTCGGATGACGCGGGCCTGGCAGGCCGAGGAAGAAGCTCACCGCCGGCGTGCTGAAGTGGTCGATGTCGTCCAGATCGAAGACGCCCGGCTTGACCGCATTGGCCATGGAGAACAACACCTCACCGTTGCCGGCCATGCTCTCGTGACGGTGGAAAATATCCATTTCGCCGAAACGCAGACCGCTCTCCAGTATGTTCTGCAACAACGCCGGGCCCTTGAAGCCGGCAGCGTCACGGCAGATCACGCTGATCACAAGCACTTCTTCGGCTTGCGGTTGTTCCTTGTCGCTGACCGACGGCGAGGACTTGGTGTCATCCGGGAAGTCGTCGTCACGGCTGCTGAAGCTCGGGCCGCCGTCCAGGTCCAGGCTGAGGTTCATGTCGCCCTGGGAAGGCTCGCCATGGCCACGCTTGCCGCGCTTGGAACCCGATTCACGCGGTTCACGGGCAGGCATGCTCACCGACGGCAGATCATGCTCGTCCAGTTGCGGTTCCTTATGCGTGTCCAGCACGCGGGGCGGGCCCAACAGCTCGGCGCTGGTGTCCTCGTCCGGCAGGTTGGACAAACTTCGGTCAAGACGGAATTTCAGTTTTCCCTTGCCGCCGCGCATGCGACGCCAGCCATCGAAAAGAATACCGGCAATGACAATAATGCCGATGACGATCAGCCACTCGCGCAGACCGATTTCCATGTAATCCCGTGCCTCTATAAAAAATGCTGAAAAATAAGGGGTTTACAACTCGTAAACCGCTTTAAAACGTGGCGCCAACTCTATGTTCTGACAGGCGTTTTGCCCACGTATACGAAAAATTGACATTAAACTAGCACGACCAAAGGCAACTTTACACCGTCTGTCACAATGGCTCGCGCGAATATGTCGATTGGCCAGCAAGTCAAGACAGGTAAAAAAGTCCTACAGACCAAAAATACTTGCCCTACAAGCACCGGCTCAGGCCTCCACCATCGCCATCGCCTCCTCGACATCCACTGCCACCAGACGCGAACAACCCGGTTCGTGCATCGTTACCCCCATTAGTTGATCGGCCATTTCCATGGCGATCTTGTTGTGGGTGATGTAGATGAACTGAACCGTCTGCGACATCTCTTTGACCAACCGTGCGTAGCGTCCAACGTTCGCGTCGTCCAGCGGCGCGTCAACTTCATCGAGCATGCAGAACGGTGCCGGATTCAACTTGAAGATCGCAAAAACCAGGGCCAATGCGGTCAGGGCTTTTTCGCCACCGGAGAGCAAATGGATGGTGCTGTTCTTCTTTCCTGGCGGCTGCGCCATGATCGTTACCCCTGTATCGAGTAGATCTTCGCCCGTCAGTTCCAAATACGCGCGCCCTCCACCGAAAACTTTTGGGAAAAGGGCCTGTAATCCGCCATTGATCTGATCAAAGGTATCTTTGAAGCGGTTTCGGGTTTCCTTGTCGATCTTGCGAATCACGTTCTCAAGCGTATCCAGCGCTTCCACCAGATCGTCGTTCTGCGCATCCAGATAACGTTTACGCTCGGATTGTTGCTGGTATTCGTCGATGGCCGCCAGGTTGATCGCACCGAGGCGCTGAATGCGCGCGGCAATGCGTTCGAGTTCTTCTTCAGCGTCTTTCTCGCTGGCCTCGGCGGTCAGCGTGGCGAGCACGCCATGCAGGTCGTAGCCATCCTCAAGCAACTGATCTTCGAGGGTCTTGCGTCGCACGGTCAGGGCTTGCCATTCCATGCGCTGGGTTTCCATCTGACCACGGATCAACTGCGATTGCTGCTCGGCCTGGTTGCGTCGTTTTTCCGCATCACGCAATTCACGGTCAGCGTCTTCCAGAGCGATCTGAGCCGACTTCATTTCTTCGTCGACCGTCATGCGCTTATCGAGCAACTCTTCGAGTTTCAGGCGCAGCTCTTCCAGCGGTGCCTCGCCCTCCTCCAGATTGAGGCTCAGCTGTTCGCGTTTCTCGGTCAGGCGCTCGGACTGCATCTCCAGGCGTTCCAGCGCCTGACGCGTCGAGTCATGTTGCGCCTTGAGCGAGCCGAGGCGTACCGCCAACTGATGGGCGTGATCCTTGTGTTGCCGGGCTTCCTGACGCACGCGATCGAGTCGCTCGCGCAGGCTGTCGCGCTGGGCCAGCAGCAACTCGCGCTGCTCGGTGTCCAGCGCCATGGCGTCGAGGGCATCCTGCAATTGCAGGCGCGCTTCGCCGATGTTTTCGTGCTCCAGCGCCCGCTGCTCAGCCAGCTCGGTGAGTTCTTCATCAAGGCGGGTTCGACGCAACGTCAGCTGCTCAACCTTGGCCTTGCCGGCCGACAACTGAGCTTTCAATTCGCCTTGCTGACGCGCTTCGTCTTGCAGCAAACGGCGCAAATGTTCGCGACCGTTTTCCTGCTGGCGCTGCTGCGCCCTGAGCGTCTGAAGTTGGGTTTCCAGGGTTTCGACCGTGGCCTCGCGCTCTTCGCGCTCGATGCTCAGACGCTGGATTTCCTGCCCACGGGCGAGCACGCCGCTTTCCGCTTCGCTGGCCCGGCGAACACGTAGAAAGTGTCGGCCAACCCAATAGCCGTCGCGACTGATCAAGCTCTGGCCGACACTCAGCTGACTGCGCAGGGCCAACGCTTGCTCAAGATTCTCAACCGGTTTGACCTGCCCCAGCCAGGGCGACAGATCGATCTGCGCTTCAACCTTGTCAAGCAGGCTGCCCGGTACGCGCACGCCATCAATGGCCGGGCTGAGCAAACGCAAATCGCCTTGGGCAAAACCGGCCAGATCGAAATCGCCGAAGTCGTCCACCAGCACCGCCTGGAGGTCGGCACCGAGCACGGTTTCCACCGCCAGCTCCCAACCCGCCTCGACTTTCAGTCCTTCGGCTAGACGCGGGCGGTCCGCCAGGTGCTGTTCGCGCAGCCATTGCGCGGTGCCGGTGCCCGGATCGAGCGCGGCTTGCTGCAAGGCTTCAAGGGACGCAAGGCGACCGTTGAGGCGCTGCAAATCACCCTGAGCCTGCTGCTGATTTTGCAGCGCTAATTGCAATTCCTGACGCAGTTGCTCAAGGCGTTCGACCTGAGCCTCTTCGCTGGCCTGTAAATCTTCAAGCGTCGCTTCGCTCGCGGCCAGTTGCTCACTGAGCTCCATGATCGCCGCATCTTCCGGGTCCGCCGAGAGCAACGCGCGCTCTTCGCCAAGTCGCTTCTGGCGATCGGCCAGACGCTCCATGCTGGTTTCGAGTTGCTGAATGCGTGACTGCTGGACCTCGGACTGGCGACGCGGCTCGGCGGCCGTGAGGTTGAAGGTGTCCCACTGCTCCTGCCAGCCGTGCATGGTGGTTTCGGATTCTTCCAGCGCAGCGGCGGCTTCTTCGGCGGCGGCGCTGGTGACTTCCTGCTCCGGCGTGAGCATGTCCAGCTCTTCACCGAGGGTCAGCAGCAAGGTGCGGTCGTGGCCGAGGTGAGATTCGGTTTCCAGTCGCGCACGCTCGGCTTCTTTAAGATCATCCTGCAACTGCCGCAAACGCTGCTGACCGTGCTGGATGCTCTGCTCGACCCGGGCGATGTCGCCGCCGACCGAATAGAAGCGTCCCTGCACCAGATTGAAGCGCTCGGACAGATCATGGTGCCCGTCACGCAAGCGCTCGATGGCCGCATCGGCGTTGCGCTGTTCAGCGACCAACGCTTCGAACGTGACTTCCTGATTGCCAATGACTGCTTCGCGCTGCCCGACCTGTTCGTTCAAAGCCTGCCAGCGCAGGGCCGACAGCTGGGCCTTGAGCTGACGCTCCTCGCCTTTGTATTCCTGATACTTCTTGGCGGCCTCGGCCTGGCGATGCAAACGCTCAAGCTGACGCTCGAGTTCTTCACGCAAATCGGTCAGGCGGGCCAGGTTTTCATGGGTGCGACGGATACGGTTTTCGGTCTCGCGCCGACGCTCCTTGTACTTGGAGATGCCCGCCGCTTCTTCGATGAAGTTGCGCAGGTCTTCGGGCTTGGACTCGATCAGCTTGGAGATCATCCCCTGCTCGATGATCGAATAGCTGCGAGGGCCCAGGCCTGTGCCCAGAAAGATGTCGGTGATATCGCGACGACGGCATTTGGTGCCGTTGAGGTAGTAGGTGGTCTGGCTGTCGCGGGTCACTTTGCGGCGAATGGAAATTTCCGCATAGGCGGCGTATTCGCCAAGCAGCGTGCCGTCGGAGTTATCGAACACCAGCTCGATACTCGCCTGACTCACGGGCTTACGGCTGGTCGAACCGTTGAAGATGACGTCGGTCATCGACTCGCCACGGAGGTTCTTCGCCGAACTTTCGCCCATCACCCAGCGAACGGCGTCGATGATGTTCGACTTGCCGCAGCCATTGGGCCCTACCACGGCCGCCATGTTGCTGGGGAAGTTCACGGTGGTCGGGTCGACGAAGGATTTGAACCCGGCCAGTTTTATGCACTTGAGCCGCACGCTTAAGCGTCCGTCAGGGCAGAAACCACCAGATCGCAACTGCGCTGGGCATAGGCCGTCAGCACTTCGCGGATCAGCGGAAAGTCACGGGCCAGCACGGCGGCCAGCAAACGTTCGAACAACTCCAGGAACTCGCTCATCGACGCCTTGCGCTGGTCCAGGGCGAGGAAATATGCACGGCTCATCGCCGGTTGCAGGTTCTCGACGGTTTCCTGCAAGTACGGATTGTTGGCAAACGGGTACGCGGCGCGCATCACATTGAAGCTGTCGTCGACGAAGGTGCGGATGTCCTGACGCTCATAGCTGGCGGCGAGGCGCTGCTGGATCTGCACGAACGGCGCCATGTCAGACTGGACCTGCCAGCCTTTGGCCACGGCGTTGCCGAGCAAGATGTACAGCTCGCTCATCAGCGTGCACAGGCTCTGCACCTTGTGTGCGGTGAGTTCGGTAACGTGGGCACCGCGGCGCGGCAGGATCGCGATCAGGTGGCGGCGCTCGAGGATCAGCAAGGCTTCGCGGACCGAACCGCGGCTGACATTGAGGGCCAGCGTGACCTTCTGTTCCTGGATGCGCTCCCCGGGCTTCATTTCGCCACGAATGATGCGTTCGGCGAGGTGGTGAGCAATTTGCTCGGCGAGGCTGTCCGGCGCCTTGAACGTCATGGTTGTCCTTCAAACTCTTCGATCTGCACAAGCGGCGCAGTGTAGCGCACATGAAGGGTCATGGCGGAGTGCCCACTCAGCGGTTTTTGGCACGAATCAAGCAAAAAGCAGGCTAACCCGCGAGGGTCAATAATGAAGGAACGAGTCGTTGATCGACAAAATGGCGTTTCCTGACCTTTAAGTCAGAAAATCATTGACCGCAAAGTCAGACCTGATAAATTCGGTCCAAGTCGGTTAACAACAATAATGAGTCTGCGAGGCCTTCCGTGATCCAGTTTTTACTTAACCAGGAACTCCGTAGCGAGCACGCCCTGGACCCAAACCTGACCGTGCTCAATTATCTGCGCGACCATGTGGGCAAACCCGGCACCAAAGAAGGCTGCGCCAGCGGTGACTGCGGCGCCTGTACCGTGGTGGTCGGCGAGCTGCAAACGGATGACGATGGCCGCGAATACATTCGCTATCGCAGCCTCAACTCGTGCCTGACGTTCGTGTCGTCATTGCACGGTAAACAACTGATCAGCGTCGAAGACCTCAAGCACCAGGGCGAGCTGCACAGCGTGCAGAAAGCCATGGTCGAGTGCCACGGCTCGCAATGCGGCTTCTGCACCCCGGGCTTCGTGATGTCGCTGTTCGCGCTGCAAAAGAACAGCGATCAGCCCGACGCCCACAAGGCCCACGAAGCGCTGGCCGGCAACCTCTGCCGCTGCACCGGCTATCGGCCGATTCTGGCCGCCGCCGAACAATCCTGCTGCGGCAAGCAAGCGGATCAGTTCGATGCACGCGAAGCCGATACCATCGCCCGCCTTAAAGCCATCGCCCCTACCGACATCGGCGAACTCAACAGTGGCGACAAGCGCTGCCTGGTGCCGCTGACCGTGGCCGATCTGGCTGACCTCTACGATGCTTATCCACAGGCCCGGCTGCTGGCCGGCGGTACGGATCTGGCATTGGAAGTCACCCAATTCCATCGCACGTTGCCGGTGATGATCTACGTCGGCAACGTCGCCGAAATGAAGCGCATCGAGCGCTTCGATGATCGTCTGGAAATCGGCGCCGCCACCGCCCTCTCCGATTGCTACGAAGCCTTGAAAGCCGAATACCCGGACTTCGGCGAATTGCTGCAACGCTTCGCCTCCTTGCAGATCCGCAACCAGGGCACCCTCGGCGGCAACATCGGCAACGCCTCGCCGATTGGAGACTCGCCACCGCTGCTGATTGCCTTGGGCGCGCAGATCGTTTTGTGCAAAGGCGAAACCCGTCGCACCCTGGCGCTGGAGGATTACTTCATCGATTACCGCGTCACCGCGCGTCAGGAAAGCGAGTTCATCGAGAAGATCATCGTGCCGCGTGCCAGCGCCGAACAATTGTTCCGCGCCTACAAAGTGTCGAAACGTCTGGACGATGATATTTCCGCCGTTTGCGCCGCGTTCAACCTGCGCATCGACAACGGCGTGATCGCCGACGCCCGCGTGGCGTTCGGCGGCATGGCCGCGATTCCGAAACGTGCGAATAACTGCGAAACCGTGTTGCTCGGCGCGCCGTTCAATCACGCCACCGTCGAACGCGCCTGCGCCGCACTGGCCGAAGATTTCACGCCGCTCTCGGACTTCCGCGCCAGCAAGGAATATCGCCTGCTCAGCGCGCAGAACCTGCTGCGCAAATACTTCATCGAACTGCAAACACCGCACATCGAGACTCGGGTGACCGCTTATGTCTAACCATCACGCCGTAGAGAAGACCCAGGCCGAACTGGCTGAACTGTTCGCCAAGGACCTGACCACCGGTGTCGGCCGCAGCGTCAAGCACGACAGCGCCGCCAAACATGTGTCCGGGGAAGCGCAGTACATCGACGACCGTCTGGAATTTCCGAACCAGCTGCACGTTTACGCACGCCTCTCGGACCGCGCCCACGCGAAAATCATCAGCATCGACACCAAGCCCTGCTACGCCTTCGAAGGCGTGCGCATCGCCATCACCCACAAAGATGTGCCAGGCCTGAAAGACATCGGCCCATTGCTGCCGGGCGATCCATTGCTGGCCATCGACGATGTGCAATTCGTCGGTCAACCCGTACTGGCCGTTGCCGCAAAAGACCTGGAAACCGCACGCAAAGCCGCCATGGCGGCGATCATCGAATACGAAGATCTCGAGCCGGTGCTGGACGTGGTCGAAGCCCTGCGCAAACGCCACTTTGTGCTCGACAGCCACACCCATCAGCGCGGCGATTCGGCCGGCGCATTGGCGACTGCCGAACACCGCATTCAAGGCACGCTGCACATAGGCGGCCAGGAACACTTCTACCTCGAAACCCAGATCTCGTCGGTGATGCCGACCGAAGACGGCGGGATGATCGTCTACTGCTCGACCCAGAACCCCACCGAAGTGCAGAAACTGGTGGCTGAAGTGCTGGACGTGTCGATGAACAAAATCGTCGTCGACATGCGCCGCATGGGCGGTGGTTTCGGCGGCAAGGAAACCCAGGCTGCGAGCCCGGCGTGCCTGTGCGCAGTCATCGCCCACCTCACCGGCCAGCCGACCAAGATGCGCCTGCCGCGGGTCGAAGACATGTTGATGACCGGCAAGCGTCACCCGTTCTACGTCGAGTACGACGTCGGCTTCGACAGCACCGGTCGCCTGCACGGCATCGCCCTGGAACTGGCCGGCAACTGCGGTTGCTCGCCGGACCTCTCGGCGTCGATTGTCGACCGCGCGATGTTCCATGCCGACAACTCGTACTACTTGGGCGATGCGACCATCAACGGTCACCGCTGCAAGACCAACACCGCGTCGAACACCGCATACCGTGGCTTCGGTGGCCCGCAAGGCATGGTCGCCATCGAAGAAGTGATGGACGCGATTGCCCGCCATCTGGGCCTCGATCCGCTGGCGGTGCGCAAGGCCAACTACTACGGCAAGACTGAGCGCAACGTCACCCATTACTACCAGACCGTCGAGCACAACATGCTCGAGGAAATGACCGCCGAACTGGAAGAAAGCAGCCAGTACGCCGAACGCCGCGAAGCGATTCGTCGCTACAACGCCAACAGCCCGATCCTGAAAAAAGGCCTGGCGCTGACCCCGGTGAAATTCGGCATTTCCTTCACCGCCAGCTTCCTCAACCAGGCCGGTGCGCTGATCCACGTCTACACCGATGGCAGCATCCACCTGAACCATGGCGGCACGGAAATGGGCCAGGGTTTGAACACCAAGGTGGCGCAAGTCGTAGCCGAAGTGTTCCAGGTGGAAATGGACCGCGTGCAGATCACCGCGACCAACACCGACAAGGTGCCGAACACCTCGCCGACCGCTGCCTCCAGCGGTGCCGACCTCAACGGTAAAGCCGCACAGAACGCCGCGGAAATCATCAAGAAACGCCTGATCGAATTTGCCGCCCGGCAGTACAAGGTCAGCGAAGAAGACGTGGAGTTCCACAACGGTCACGTGCGGGTTCGTGATCACATCCTGACCTTCGAAGCGCTGATCCAGCAGGCGTATTTCGCCCAGGTGTCGCTGTCGAGCACCGGCTTCTACAAGACCCCGAAAATCTTCTACGACCGCAGTCAGGCCCGTGGTCGACCGTTCTATTACTACGCCTTCGGTGCAGCCTGTTGCGAGGTGATCATCGACACCCTGACCGGCGAGTACAAAATGCTGCGCACCGACATCCTCCACGACGTCGGCGACTCGCTGAACCCGGCCATCGACATCGGCCAGGTCGAGGGCGGTTTCATCCAGGGCATGGGCTGGCTGACCATGGAAGAACTGGTGTGGAACAACAAAGGCAAACTGATGACCAACGGCCCGGCCAGCTACAAGATCCCGGCCGTGGCGGACATGCCGCTGGACCTTCGGGTGAAGCTGGTGGAAAACCGCAAGAACCCGGAAGACACGGTGTTCCATTCCAAGGCTGTGGGTGAGCCGCCGTTCATGTTGGGTATCGCATCGTGGTGTGCGATCAAGGACGCCGTGGCCAGTCTGGGCGACTACAAGCATCAACCGAAAATCGACGCGCCGGCGACTCCGGAGCGGGTGTTGTGGGGCTGTGAACAGATGCGGCAGTTGAAGGCGGCGAAGGCCGTCGAGGCAGAGCCGGCGTTGGCTTCGCTCTAGACCGAGGCGCGCCCTTCGCGAGCAGGCTCGCTCCCACAGTTGATCGCATTCCCCTGTAGGAGTGGGCTTGCCCGCGAAGAGTCCCGAACAGACAACAAAGATGTCGAGGTGAAACATGTACAACTGGATCGACGCCCTCGCCGACCTGCAATCCCAGGGTGAACCCTGCGTGCTGGTGACCATCATCGAAGAGCTCGGCTCGACGCCGCGCAATGCCGGATCGAAAATGGTCATCAGCGCCACCCAGGCCTACGACACCATCGGTGGCGGGCACCTGGAATACAAGGCCATGCAGATCGGCCGCGAGATGCTGGCCAGCGGCAAGCAGGACACGCACCTGGAGCGCTTCAGCCTCGGCGCCAGCCTCGGCCAGTGCTGCGGCGGCGTGACCGTGCTGCTGTTCGAACCGATGGGCCAGGTCCAGGCGCAAATCGCTGTGTTCGGCGCCGGCCATGTCGGCCGGGCGCTGGTGCCGCTGCTCGCCAGCCTGCCCTGCCGGGTGCGCTGGATCGATTCGCGGGAAGCGGAATTCCCCGAGCAGATCCCCCACGGCGTGCGCAAAATCGTCGCCGAAGAACCGGTGGATGAAATCGACAATCTGCCCGCCGGCAGCTACTGCATCGTCATGACCCACAACCACCAGCTCGATCTCGAACTCACCGCCGCGATCCTCAAGCGCAACGACTTCGCCTACTTCGGCCTGATCGGTTCGAAAACCAAACGGGTGAAGTTCGAACACCGCCTGCGGGACCGTGGTTTCGACAGCGCCGTGCTGCAACGCATGCGCTGCCCGATGGGCATCGGCGAAGTCAAAGGCAAGTTGCCTGTGGAAATCGCCATCTCCATCGCCGGCGAAATCATCGCCACCTATAACGCCAGTTTCGGCCAGCAAACTGCCCGCGCCGGATCATCGATCGCCAAACTGCTGCCTGCATCACGCCGCAGCCAAGCCTCCCACTGAGAAAGCTCATGCCTCTGACTCGCAAAGCCTACCGCGCCGCCATCCTGCACAGCATCGCCGACCCCGCCGAAGTGGGCATCGAAGCCTCGTATGAGTATTTCGAAGACGGCCTGCTGGTGGTCGATAACGGCCAGATAAGTGCCCTTGGTCACGCCAGCGACTTGCTGCCGACCCTGCCAGCCGATATCGAGATCACTCATTACCAGGACGCGCTGATCACCCCGGGTTTCATCGACACTCACATTCATTTACCGCAAACCGGCATGGTCGGCGCTTACGGCGAGCAGCTGCTGGACTGGCTCAACACTTACACCTTCCCGTGTGAAAGCCAGTTCGCTGACAAGACTCACGCTGATGAAGTCGCGGACATTTTCATCAAGGAACTGCTGCGTAACGGCACCACCACGGCGCTGGTGTTCGGCAGCGTCCACCCGCAATCGGTGAACTCGTTTTTTGAAGCCGCCGAGCAGCTGGACCTGCGGATGATCGCCGGCAAGGTGATGATGGACCGCAACGCCCCGGACTACCTGACCGATACCGCCGAATCCAGCTACGTGGAAAGCAAGGCGCTGATTGAGCGCTGGCATGGTAAGGGCCGCCTGCATTACGCGGTGACCCCGCGCTTCGCCCCCACCAGCACCCCGGAACAACTGACCCTCGCCGGCCAGTTGCTCAGCGAGTACCCCGACCTGTACATGCAGACCCACATCAGCGAAAACCTCAAGGAAATCGAGTGGGTCAAGGAACTGTTCCCCGAGCGCAAGGGCTACCTCGACGTTTACGACCACTACCAATTGCTCGGCGAGCGCTCGGTATTCGCCCACGGCGTGCACCTGTGCGATGACGAGTGCGCGCGGCTGGCGCAGACGGGTTCGGCGATTGCTTTCTGCCCGACCTCGAACTTCTTCCTCGGCAGCGGCCTGTTCAATTTGCCGATGGCCGAGAAGCACAAACTCAATGTCGGCCTGGGCACCGACGTGGGCGGCGGTACCAGTTTCTCGCTGCTGCAAACGTTGAACGAAGCCTACAAGGTCATGCAGCTGCAAGGTGCGCGCCTGAGTCCGTTCAAATCGCTGTACCTGGCGACCCTGGGCGGTGCGCGTGCGCTGCGCCTGGAAGACAAGATCGGCACGCTGCATCCGGGCACCGACGCGGACTTCCTGGTGCTGGACTACAACGCCACGCCGCTGCTGAGCTATCGCTTGAAGCAAGCCAATAACATTGCCGAGACGTTGTTTGTATTGATGACGCTGGGGGATGACCGGACTGTGCTGCAGACCTATGCGGCGGGGAATCAGGTGCATCAGCGCTAAGCTATTCCGGGCATAAAAAATCCCCCGCAATCGATGGTTGCGGGGGATTTTTTTTGCTTTTGAAGCCGCCTTCGCGGGCAAGCCTCGCTCCTACAGGTTTAACGCGAAGCCCTTGTAGGAGCGAGGCTTGCCCGCGAAGGCCGCACCTCGATCTTTCAGAGCTTGACCGCTGGCCGCCCTGGCTTTTTGGTCTGCAATAAATGCGAGAACACCGCATGCAAATCATCCGACGCGCTTTCCTCGTCGAGGTTGAGTTTGCTGTCGATGTGATCCATGTGATGCATCATCAGGTTCACCGCCAACTCGCCGTTGCGCGCTTCGATGGCGTCGATCAGTTGGGTGTGCTCGTCGTAGGAACAGTGGGAGCGGTTGCCGCTTTCGTACTGGGCGATGATCAACGACGTCTGGGACACCAGGCTGCGCTGAAAGCTGATCAGCGGCGCATTCTTCGCCGCTTCCGCCAGCTTCAGGTGGAATTCGCCCGACAGGCGGATGCCGGCACCGCGATCGCCACGGGAGAAGCTGTCGCGCTCATCGTTGACCATTTGCCGCAACTCGGCAATCTGCTCGGCAGTCGCGTGTTGAACCGCCAGTTCAGTGATCGCCCGCTCCACCAGACGCCGCGCCAGGAACACCTGACGGGCCTCTTCAACACTGGGGCTGGCAACCACGGCGCCACGGTTCGGACGCAGCAGCACGACGCCTTCATGAGCCAGGCGCGACAGCGCACGGCGAATGATGGTGCGACTGACCCCGAAAATTTCCCCCAGCGCTTCTTCGCTCAACTTGGTGCCGGGCGCCAGACGCTGTTCGAGGATGGCCTCGAAGATATGCGCGTAGACAATATCGTCCTGGGTACCGCTGCGGCCGGCTTTGCCTGCTCGCGGTTGTTTCTTTAGGGGCTGCAACTGTTCGTTCATGGGCACTCGAGTCGGGAGAACTGCGGCGAATTGACCGTGACTGTAATACGGCACAGTGGGTCGCTGGCAAGTATCGCGTAATAAACAGCGCGATTGTACACAATGGATGGTGGCAACACGACTGTACGGCTGTTTGTCGCTTCTGCTGTATCGCAACGGTTGGTTACTTTTGAGTTTAGGCTTGATCCCGGAATTCGCCGCTTCCACATAATCCCTTGTAGGAGCGAGGCTTGCCCGCGAAGGCGTCCTATCATTCAACTTTGATGTCGACCGGTACGACGCCTTCGCGGGCAAGCCTCGCTCCTGCACGGGGGTCGGCGGCGCTTCGGCATTTTTACCAGAACAAGGAACACCGCTGTCATGAACGACGCCACGCACACGCAGCTTCGCCCCTTGGCCGATACGTCACCGTCGGCGATTGTCGCCGGCTTCATCGCGATGATGACCGGCTACACCAGCTCCCTGGTCCTGATGTTTCAAGCCGGACAAGCGGCGGGCCTGACCAGCGGGCAGATTTCGTCGTGGATCTGGGCGATCTCGATTGGCATGGCGGTGTGCTCGATCGGCCTGTCCCTGCGTTATCGCACGCCGATCACCATCGCCTGGTCGACCCCTGGCGCGGCGTTGTTGATCACCAGCCTGGGCGGCGTGAGTTACGGCGAGGCCATTGGCGCCTACATCACGTGCGCAGTGCTGGTGACGATTTGCGGCCTGACCGGCAGCTTCGAACGGCTGGTGAGAAAGATTCCGGCATCATTGGCCGCCGCCCTGTTGGCGGGGATTCTGTTCAAGATTGGCAGTGAAATCTTCGTCGCCGCGCAGCATCGCACCGGGCTGGTGCTGGGAATGTTCTTCACTTATCTGCTGGTCAAGCGCCTGTCGCCTCGCTACGCGGTGCTCGCAGCGTTGCTGATCGGCACGGCGCTGTCCGGGTTCATGGGGCTGCTGGACTTCAGCGGTTTCCATCTGGAGGTGGCAACGCCGGTCTGGACCACGCCGCACTTCTCCCTGGCCGCGACCATCAGCATCGGTATTCCGTTATTTGTGGTGGCGATGACTTCGCAGAATATGCCCGGCATCGCGGTATTGCGCGCCGACGGCTACACCGTGCCCGCCTCGCCATTGATCACCACCACCGGCATCGCCTCGCTGCTGCTGGCGCCGTTCGGCTCCCACGGGATCAACCTGGCAGCCATCAGCGCGGCGATCTGCACCGGGCCGCATGCCCATGAGGATCGCAACAAGCGCTACACGGCGGCGGTCTGGTGCGGGATTTTCTACGGGATTGCCGGGGTGTTCGGCGCAACGCTGGCAGCGTTGTTTGCGGCGCTGCCTAAAGAGCTGGTGCTGTCGATTGCGGCGCTGGCACTGTTCGGCTCGATCATCAATGGCCTGAGCATTGCCATGACCGAAGTGAAAGAGCGGGAGGCGGCGTTGATTACCTTTATGGTCACGGCGTCGGGGCTGACGCTGTTTTCCATTGGGTCGGCGTTCTGGGGGATTGTCGCGGGGGTGTTGACGCTGGTGATTCTGAATTGGCGCAAGGGCTGAGGGACCCGACATCGACTTCGCAGGCCAAGCCATGCACCTGCAAAAAGCAGGCATAAAAAAACGGCGACCTTTGGGTCGCCGTTTTTCATGACATCAAGCTACCGGATTGATCGGCTTTTCCGGGTACCAGACGTCGATCAGCGGGCTGACGGTTGCTTCGGTCAGTTCGCTGCGGCCCTTGAGCCAGGCTTCAACAGCAGCGCGCTGCTCTTCGGACACCGAGCCACGCTTCTGCAGGCAAACCAGACCGAAGTCGTCGCCGCCAACATAACCCAGACCGTTGGCTTCCATGGCTTCTTTCAGGAACGCGTCGAGGAAAGCATCAATGGCTTCATCAGCCAAATCTTCTTTGAAATCCAGGTTCAGTTCGAAACCCAGCTCTTGAAATTCATCGACGCACAGTTTTTTGCGCAGACGCTGGGAACGGTTAGTCGCCATTGGAACAATCCTCATAAGTAATAACGGGCGGCACTTTAGCAGTTTAAGCCGCTAATTGCCCGACTCTCTGGGGCGCGTCGCTGACCGTCGGTAAAAAAATTGCGGATTAGAAGGCCACGGCAAGGCACAAGCCGTTGCACCTTGGGGCATAATGCCGACACTTTCATGACCACTGAGGGAATTTATCTTCATGCCCTCGCCTTTTTTCCCCTCGAATGCAGGGTTCAATTTCACATGATCAAATCTTTGCGTCCCTTGTTACTGGCCGGCTTCCTTCTTCCTCTGGCCTTCTCCGTTTCCGCCGCCACCATCAACACCGGTCTGTCACCCAACGTAGAAAAGGCCCTGAAGGCCAGCAAGCTTCCGGACAACGCCCTGTCGCTGGTGATGATCCCGCTGAACGGCCCGGGTACACCGACCATTTACAACGCTGACGTTTCGGTCAACCCGGCCTCGACCATGAAGCTGGTAACCACCTATGCGGCGCTGGAAATGCTCGGCCCGAACCATCAGTGGAAAACCGAGTTCTACACCGACGGCACCCTCAGCGGCGGCATCCTCAACGGCAACCTCTACCTCAAGGGTGGCGGCGATCCGAAACTGAACATGGAAAAACTCTGGCTGCTGATGCGTGATTTGCGCGCCAACGGCGTGACGCAAATCACCGGCGACCTGGTGTTGGATCGTGGCTTCTTCGTGCAACCGCAACTGCCGGAATTCAACGACGATGGCAATGACGACAACAAGCCGTTCCTGGTCAAGCCTGATTCGCTGATGGTCAACCTCAAGGCCTTGCGCTTCGTGGCACGCAACGACAATGGCCGGGTCCTGGTGTCGGTGGAACCGCCGATTGCCAGCATCAAAGTTGAAAACCAGGTCAAAGCAGTCAATTCCAAGCAATGTACCGGTGGCGTGCGTTACAACCCGGTGACCCAGGCCGATGGCAGCGTGACTGTGACGGTCGGCGGTCAGTTGGGCGAAGGCTGCAGCTCGCAGACTTATCTGTCGCTGCTTGACCACGCCACCTATACCGCGGGTGCCGTGCGGGCGATCTGGAAAGAACTGGGTGGCAGCATCCAGGGCAGGGACCGTCTGGCGCCAACGCCGAGCAACGCCAAGGTGCTGGCCCGGGCCTACTCGCCGGATCTGGCGGAAATCATTCGCGACATCAACAAATACAGCAACAACACCATGGCTCAGCAGTTGTTCCTGAGCCTGGGCCAGAAATTCCGCACCGACGCCGACGGTGACGACGCCAGGGCTGCCCAGCGTGTGGTGCGTCAGTGGCTGGCGAAGAAAGGCATCACCGCGCCGCACCTGGTGATGGAGAACGGCTCCGGCCTGTCTCGCGCCGAACGCGTGAGCGCTCGTGAAATGGCGGCGATGCTGCAAGCTGCGTGGCGCAGTCCCTACTCCGCCGAGTTCATCAGCTCGATGCCGATTGCTGGCACCGACGGCACCATGCGTAAACGCCTGAAAACCACGGCGATGCGCGGCGAAGCTCACGTCAAGACCGGCACCCTGAACACCGTGCGCGCGATCTCCGGTTACAGCCGTGACGTCAACGGCAACACTTGGGCGGTGGTGGCGATCCTCAACGACAAGGCCCCGTTTGGCGCATCGTCGGTGCTGGATCAGGTGCTGCTGGACCTGTATCGCCAGCCGAAAGTGCCGGAAACGGCTTCGGTGCTCTGACCCGATCTACACGACACCACAGATCCAATGCAGGAACGAGCCTGCTCGCGATGACGGCGGCACATCCAGTAATGATGTGACTGACAGACCGCCATCGCGAGCAGGCTCACGCCCACAGGGGTCAGCATGAAGGCTTAGTTCATCTCTGCTTCAACGCGATCCCGTCCCGCCTGCTTCGCCGCATAAACCCCAGAATCCGCCCGCAGCAACAGCGCATCCGCGCCCTCCCCGACTCGCCAACTGGCGATCCCGAAACTCGCGGTCACGACCCCGACGCCTTCGATCGGTGAACTGCGCAAGGCTTGCCACAGTTGCAAGGCCAGCACGTGAGCCTGTTCGCCGCCGATGTCCGGGCACAGCACCATGAATTCCTCGCCACCCAGGCGGCAGAACACGTCGGTACGTCGCAGACGATGGCCGATGCGCTCGCACACGGCCTGCAACACCCGATCACCCACGGCGTGGCCATGCTGGTCATTGATGCGCTTGAAGTGGTCGATGTCGAGCATGATCACCGACAACTCGCCACCCCCGCGCTCGACCCGGGCCATTTCGGTGGTCAGGCGCTCTTGAAAGTAACGGCGGTTGTGAATTCCGGTCAGGGAGTCGGTGATCGACAGCGCCCGCAGTTCTTCTTCCACCCGTTTCAGGTCGGAAATGTCCGAGATATAGCCATGCCAGAGCACGCCGCCGCCCGGCAGTTCCTCCGGGGTCGCCTCGCCGCGAACCCAGCGCAGACCGCGCTGCGGCAGTTGTACCCGGTACTCCTCGCGCCACGGGCTGAGCGTATTCGCCGATGCGCGTATCGAGTCGCGAACGCGGGTTGTGTCCTGGGGATGAATCCGCGTGAAAATCGCTTCGGCGTTGAGCAGCAAAACGTCCGGCTCGAGTTCATAGATCTCGCGAATCCCGTCGCTGGCGTAGATCACACTGAATCGGCCGTCGAATTCCATCTTGAATTGATAAATGCCACCGGGCACATGGGCGCTGAGCTTTTTCAGCAACAGGTCTCGGGCGGCCAGGGCCTCGTGGACACGCTTGCGTTCGGTGATGTCGATGCAGATCGCCAGATGCCCGACCCACAGGCCTTGCTCGTCGAGCACCGGGGTCGCGAGCATGTTCACGGTCAAATGGCTGCCGTCCTGACGGACCAGCGTCCACTCCCGCGCTTCATGACCGCCCTCTTCTCCACCTTCGACCAACATCGCCTGGCAGGTCGGAATCGGCTTGCCATAGCGCGCACTCAATTCCGCCGAGCGTGCGACCAGCTCTCGGGGAAAGTGAAGGTTTTCCAGGGTCATGCGCCCCACCACTTCCGCGCTGGAGTACCCCAGCATTTGCTCGGCCCCGGCGTTGAAGGTGTTGATGACACCTCGCAGGTCGGTGGCGATGATCGCCACTTGCGTCGCAGCATCCAGCACGCCGCGCAACTGGCCGTGAGTGCCACGCAATTCCTGCTCGCGGGCGTGCAGCTCCTGGGTGCGCTGCTCGACCATTTTCAGTGCGCGCTGGCGTTGGCTGACCAGCACGTAGAGCAACGCACTGAGCAGCACACTGAGCAAGCCACCGAGCACCACCAGGCTGGTCACCGAGGAATGGTTGGCTTTCAGAAAGGCTTCGCTGGGCAGGATATCGACTTGATAATCGTGGTCGGCCATACGCAACAGGCGTGTCGCGGACAATTCACTGGGCGCAGGCGGGTTAGAGGACTCGTAAAGCACTTCATGCTGATCGTCGGTGGACAGATCGAGGATGCGTACCGAGAGATAGTCATAACTGGCCTCCGGCAACCCGTCCGCCAGCAACTGGCGCATGCTGATCACGGCCATGACATATCCGTAGGGTTTCATGTCCGCCGTCGCCGCATCACGCTGACGCTTCACCGGCGCCACCAGCAGCACACCTCGCGCATACGCCGGCTCGATGCCGACCAGATGCATCGGCTGCGAGACGGCCATACTGCCCAGTTTGTCCGCCCGATCAAGGGTGGCGCGGCGTAACGGCTGGGCAAACAAGTCGTACCCCAGCGGCGAGCCGAGTCGGCTTCGGGTCTGGCTGTAGCGCACCGCCACGTATTCATCCCGCTCGGCAGCCAATTGCAGCTGGCCCTCGGCATTGAGCTCACGCAGAGTGAAGTCGCTCAAACCGTCTTCTTCACGCACCTTGCGCTCGAACGCCGCCCGCTCGGCACGGGTGACCCGCGCCGCGAATGAATACGCCTGCGTGCGGTGCAGCAGCGGTTGGGTGTAACCGTCGAACTCCGCGCGGGAGACTGACTCGGAATTGGCGAAGAACCGGCGCAGGCCGTCGAGGCGCTGCTCCTGATCTTCGAAACGTTCTTCGATGCGGCTGTAGCGTTCGCTGGCGAGCAGCTGGAAACGTTGCCGTAATTGATGGTGATACAGATTCAGCGTCGACCAGGCCAGCAATCCAGTGAGAACCCCACCGACGAGCAATACCAGCAGCGCGACCAACCAGGCCGAGACATCTTCACTGATAAAACCCAGGATCTTGGGGCGCACGGCGTGCAACGACATAAACGCAACTCAAAACGCCAGGTGCGGGAAAGCCCATTGGCCATGCGTTGAGTTATAGCTATTAGCCATCAATTTGACCAGCACAGAAAGAAGCCAAGAGCCTTTAAAATCAAGGCTCTGTGGATCCAATCCCTGCAAGTGTCAACGAGCCGTGATTTTCCAGGCACGGTGGATCTTGCCATTACGGGCGAAATCCGGATCGATGGTCTGGGCGGTGATTTCTTCAACGGCATAACGCGCGCTGAGGTTTTCCTCGAGCGTGAACTTGCGGAAGTTGTTGGAGAAGTACAACACGCCACCGGGCGCCAGGCGCGCCATGGCCAGGTCGATCAACTGCACCTGGTCGCGCTGAACGTCGAATATCCCTTCCATGCGCTTGGAGTTGGAGAACGTCGGCGGGTCGATGAAGATCAGGTCGTACTCGTCACGGCAGGCATCGAGCCACGCCATCACGTCACCCTGCTCCAGACGGTTCTTGTCGGAGAAACCGTTCAGTGACAAGTTGCGACGCGCCCAGTCCAGGTAGGTTTTCGACAGGTCGACACTGGTGGTGCTGCGCGCGCCGCCCTTGGCCGCGTGAACGCTGGCGGTCGCGGTGTAGCAATACAGGTTGAGGAAGCGCTTGCCGGCCGCCTCTTTCTGGATACGCATACGCATCGGGCGGTGGTCGAGGAACAGTCCGGTGTCGAGGTAGTCGGTGAGGTTGACCAGCAGCTTCACGCCGCCTTCGTTAACCTCGACAAACTTGCCCTGGGCCGCTTGGCGTTCGTATTGCTTGGTGCCGCTCTGTCGCTCGCGGCGCTTGACCACCACGCGGCTCTTGTCGATGTTCAAGGCCTGCGGAATCGCCGCCAGGGCATCGAACATGCGCGCCGAGGCTTTTTCCGGGTCGATGGACTTCGGCGCAGCGTATTCCTGGACGTGGACCCAATCGTGATACAGGTCGATGGCCATGGAATATTCCGGCATGTCGGCATCGTAGACGCGGTAGCAATCAATGCCCTCGCGCTTGACCCACTTGCCCAACGCCTTGAGGTTCTTTTGCAGGCGGTTGGCGAACATCTGCCCGCCTTCGCTCAAGCGCGGTTGCTCGATCACTACCGGGGCCGGTTTGATCGGGTTGCCGTTCTTGTTGTACTTCTCGTATTTGCCCGGTGCTACGTCGTTGTCGGCGACTTCGACTTCGGCTTGAACTTGTTCGCGCTCGACCTGACGCTGTTCCGGGGTGCGACGCTCGCCGGTAACGAACTGGTCCGGCGTGACTTTGATCAGCAGCAATTTGCACGGCAAGGCGCCGTTCCAGAACGAATACTGTTTGTGGCTGCGGATGCCCATGCGCTTGCCCAGGTCCGGCGCGCCGGTGAACACCGCCGCTTCCCAGTTCAGGCAGGCCTGACGCAGACGCTCGCCAAGGTTCTGGTAGAGGTAGAGCAGGCTCGCCTCGTCGCCCAGACGCTCGCCATATGGCGGGTTGCAGATCACCAGACCTTTCTGGTTCTGGTCCGGACGTGGCTCGAACGTGCCGACTTCGCCCTGGTAGATCTTGATCCACTCGCTAAGGCCCGCACGTTCGACGTTGTTGCGGCCCGGTTGAATCAGGCGCGGATCGGCTTCGTAACCGCGAATCCACAGCGGTGGCTTGGCCAGGCCGGCGGCGGCGCGTTCGGTGGCTTCTTCGTGGAGCTTTTTCCACAGCGCCGGCACATGGCCGAGCCAGGCGGTGAAGCCCCACTGTTCGCGACGCAGGTTCGGCGCCATGTCGGCGGCGATCATCGCCGCTTCGACGAGGAACGTACCGACACCGCACATCGGGTCAGCCAGTGCGCCGCCTTCGGCCGCAATGCGTGGCCAGCCGGAACGGATCAGGATCGCGGCCGCGAGGTTTTCCTTCAGCGGCGCCGCGCCCTGCTGCAAACGATAACCGCGCTGGTGCAGGCTGTGACCGGAGAGGTCGAGGGAGAGAATCGCTTCGCCACGGTCCAGGCGCAGGTGAATGCGCAGGTCCGGGTTGAGCTTGTCGATGGACGGACGATCGCCCTGCGGAGTGCGCAGTTTGTCGACGATGGCGTCTTTGACTTTCAGGGCGCCGAAGTGCGTATTGTCGATGCCCGAGCCGTGGCCGCTGAACTCGACGGCCAGGGTGCCGTCATTGAGCATGTGGTCTTGCCACTCGATGTCGAGTACGCCGTGGTACAGGTCTTCGGCGTCCTTCATCGGGAAACGCTTGAGCACCAGCAGCACCCGGTTCGCCAGACGCGACCACAGGCACAGGCGATAAGCGGTTTCCATGGTGGCCATGCCGCGCACGGCAGAGGTGTGCTCACGTGCTTCTTCAAGGCCAAGCCCGACGGCTTCCTCGATCAGCAGGCCTTCAAGGCCTTTGGGACAAGTGAGGAAGATTTCGAATTGATCGGACATTGGAATCTCAGAGCCTTTAGCTAAGTGAACCGGCAACGCATTGCCGGCCCGGTTTTCAATCAGGCGCTTTTCTAAAAGAGCGCCCGCGTGGCACGAAGGTGTGCCGTCCCACCTGTGCTGCTCAGGTTAGAAGAGCTTAGATGCACAGGCAGATAAAAAAGTTGATGCAACAAAATGTCATAAGTCGACCCTTCGTCGAATAATCGTCCTGCTTAACAGGAGCCATTCTCACAAAGGATTAACTCCATCATTCTGTGGGGGGCCGATCATACAGGGCTTTGACCAAGAAACACGGGACAAACATCGAGTTACTTATGGCCTTAGCATCTTTATGGTTACGTTCTTATGACAAAACGATCATTCCCTCGATGTGACGCATTGGTTAGAACTCAACACAGGTTGACGCCGCAACGACGTCAACACCTTGGCTCGCGACGCCGGCAGCGAGCCCCAACGGCAGGAGTTTTTTTCTGCCAGACCTCAATTGAGGTCGACGCGATAAATACAGTCAACAAGTGAGGGCAACACCCTATGAGAAGACTTAAGCGTGATCCGTTGGAAAGAGCATTTTTGCGCGGATATCAATATGGCGTTGGTGGCAAATCCCGTGAGCTTTGCCCATTTACTCTACCGTCGGTACGCCAAGCCTGGATTAACGGCTGGCGAGAAGGACGCGGCGACAACTGGGACGGTATGACCGGCACTGCGGGAATCCACAGACTCAACGAACTTCACGCCGTCGGCTAACACAGGGCACAACACTCCGACACGACAATCTGATTACGTAACGACTTACCACGCACGCCCCATCCGGGCGGCGGGCTCCGGCCCAGGGGCTCCTTCGAGGAGCCCTTTTTTATGCCCGCCAATTACCTGGAATCTGAACACTGCTTTTGTGGCGAGGGTGCTTGCTCCCGCTGGGCTGCGAAGCGGCCCCAGAACCAGTCACAACTCGGAGTGTCAGGTAAAACGCGGTTGCGGGGTTTACGACTGCTTCGCAGCCGCGCGGGAGCAAGCTCCCTCGCCACAAAAAACCTCAACGCCAGGACCTGCTCAGCCCTTCAGCGCAGCGCCGCGATGGCGTCGACGGACTCGCGAATCAGCGCCGGGCCTTTGTAGATGAAGCCGGAATAGAGCTGCACCAGGCTAGCACCCGCAGTGATTTTCTCAGCCGCATGCTTGCCTTCGGTGATGCCGCCCACGGCGATGATTGGCAAGCGACCCGCCAGTTCCGCCGCCAGTACCTTCACGGTGTGGGTGCTCTTGTCGCGAACCGGTGCGCCGGACAGACCGCCCGCCTCATCACCATGCTCCATGCCTTCAACGCCCACACGGCTCAGGGTGGTGTTGGTGGCAATCACTGCGTCCATCCCGGTTTCGATCAGCGCTTGCGCGACCTGAGCGGTTTCTTCATCGGTCATGTCCGGCGCGATCTTGATCGCCAGCGGCACATGTTTGCCGTGGCGCAGGGCCAGTTCCGCGCGACGGGTCGCCAGATCAGCCAGCAATTGCTTGAGCGAATCACCGAATTGCAGGCTGCGCAGGCCCGGGGTGTTCGGCGAGCTGACGTTGACCGTCACGTAGCTGGCGTGGGCATAGACCTTGTCCAGGCAGATCAGGTAATCGTCGACCGCGCGCTCAACCGGCGTATCGAAGTTCTTGCCGATGTTGATGCCCAGCACGCCCTTGTACTTGGCCGCCGCCACGCGTGCCAGCAGGTGATCGACGCCGAGGTTGTTGAACCCCATGCGGTTGATGATCGCCTCGGCCTCCGGCAGACGGAAAATCCGTGGCTTGGGGTTACCCGGCTGCGGACGCGGGGTGATGGTACCGATTTCGACAAAGCCGAAACCCAGCTGGGCAAACCCGTCGATGGCCGCACCATTCTTGTCCAGACCGGCCGCCAAACCTACCGGGTTCGGAAACTCCAGGCCCATGACGCTGACCGGCATTTTCGCCGGCGCCTTGCACAGCAGACTGTTGAGGCCCAAACGCCCGCCCGCGCCGATCAGGTCCAGGGACAGATCGTGGGAGGTTTCCGGGGAAAGTTTGAACAACAGCTGACGGGCCAGGGTGTACATGGGCGGTTTTGACTCGAATGGCGGCGAAATGAGGCGGCGATTATAGCCGGGCATCGGTGCCGCAAGCGAGGCGCGCAACAAAATCAGCGGACGATGGCATATGCCTTGCACCCTCACTGACATCAGCACTCATGCCAACGGCGGGATGAGTCGAAAGACAAAGGCGTCGTCACTTGGCCTTGCCCTGGCAAGCAGCCCGGTACGACGCTTTTTTTTGGAAGGTGTTTAACCATGAATGAAACCACAGCGGGCCCACTGGCCTGGGTCAATGGCAGCGATGCCCCGGAAAAGACTGAGATCAACCTCGGCTTCATGGCCCTGAGTGACTGTGCCTCGGTGGTGGTCGCGGCCACGCAGGGTTTCGCGCAGCCTTACGGCCTGACCCTGAACCTCAAGCGCCAGTCGTCCTGGGCCAACCTGCGGGACAAACTGGTCAGCGGCGAACTCGACGCCGCCCACAGCCTGTACGGCCTGATCTACGCCGTGCACCTGGGCATCGGCGGCGTGGCGCCGACCGACATGGCGGTGCTCATGGGCCTGAACCAGAACGGCCAGAGCATCAACCTTTCTCATGGCTTGCAGGCCTTGGGGGTGACCAGTCCTGAAGCACTGGACCGGCACGTGCACCAAAGTCGCCCAAAACTGACCTTCGCCCAGACATTTCCGACAGGCACCCACGCCATGTGGCTGTATTACTGGCTCGCGAGTCAGGGCATTCATCCGTTGCAGGACGTCGACAGCGTGGTGGTGCCACCACCACAGATGGTCGCGCACCTGCAAGCCGGACGCATCGACGGCTTCTGCGTCGGCGAACCGTGGTCCGCCAGCGCGGTGAAGCAGAATCTGGGGTTCACCATGGCAACGACCCAGACCATCTGGCCCGATCACCCGGAAAAAGTCCTCGGCTGCACTCGCGCCTTTGTCGAGCAGTACCCCAACACCGCCCGGGCGTTGGTGATGGCGATCCTCGAAGCCAGCCGCTTCATTGAAGACGGCAGCGAGAACCGCCGCAGCACCGCGAAGCTGTTGAGCGCGCCCGAATACCTTGATGCACCGCTCGATTGCATCGAACCGCGCTTGCTTGGCGACTACGCCGATGGCCTCGGCAATCGCTGGCAGGACCCGCACGCGCTGCGTTTCCATGCGGGCGGTGAGGTCAACGTGCCGTACTTGTCCGATGGTATGTGGTTCATGACCCAGTTCCGCCGCTGGGGCTTGTTGCGCGACGACCCGGATTACCTCGGCGTGGCCCGTGAGGTCCAGCAACTAGACTTGTATCGTGAGGCCGCCAGCGCAGTCGGTGTTGCCGCCGAGGGTGAGGACATGCGCAGCAGCCAATTGATCGACGGCAAAGTCTGGGACGGCTCCGACCCGACCGGCTATGCCCGCAGTTTCAAGCTGCACGCAATGAGCGAAAGCTCGCACCGAATCGCCAGCCGCTGACAGGAGATTGCGAATATGTTGCGTATCCTGCTGATCAACGACACCGCGAAGAAAGTCGGTCGCCTGAAAGCAGCCCTGACCGAAGCCGGGTTCGAGGTGATCGACGAATCCGGCCTGACCATCGACCTGCCCGCGCGCGTCGAAACGGTGCGTCCGGATGTGATTTTGATCGATACCGAGTCACCCAGCCGCGATGTGATGGAGCAAGTGGTGCTCGTGAGCCGCGACCAACCGCGACCGATTGTGATGTTTACCGATGAACATGACCCCGATGTGATGCGCCAGGCAATCAAGTCCGGGGTCAGTGCCTACATCGTCGAAGGCATTCACGCACAACGCTTGCAGCCGATTCTCGACGTGGCCATGGCGCGCTTTGAAAGCGACCAGGCCCTGCGCGCCCAGCTCAACGCCCGCGACCAGCAACTGGCCGAGCGCAAGCGCATCGAGCTGGCCAAGGGGCTGTTGATGAAGATGAAGGACTGCAACGAGGAAGAGGCTTACACCCTCATGCGCCGCCAGGCCATGAGTCGGCAGCAGAAACTGATTCAGGTGGCGGAGCAGATTATTGCCATGAGTGAATTGCTCGGCTGACCTCTTACCCTTTGTGGCGAGGGAGCTTGCTCCCGCTGGGCTGCGAAGCGGCCCCAAAAAACCCGGCAGCCTAACCGATTTTGTGAGTGCTGCGCACTCAAGCGGGAGCAAGCTCCCTCGCCACAAAAATCTCCTCAACCCACATTCCCGAGGGTTGGCACAGATCTCGCTAAGTAATCCATACAGGTAACCAACGGCGGTTGCCCCACCTACGACAAAGACGTCGCTCACCTCATTTGCCCACGGCGAATCGGGTGGCGGCGTTTTTTCGTTTTGGCCCCAGAGATCGGGGCCGGTGGTGCGGCCGAGGCGGCGCCCCACCTGCAAGCTTCTGACTCCTTCTCGAGACTCCCTACAGCTGAGGTGCGCGATGAATTCAAGCTTCTGGAAATCTGGCCATACCCCGACATTGTTCGCGGCCTTCCTCTATTTCGACCTGAGTTTCATGGTCTGGTACCTGCTCGGCCCACTGGCGGTGCAGATCGCCACCGACCTGCAACTGACCACCCAGCAACGCGGGCTGGTGGTGGCCACGCCGATTCTCGCCGGGGCCATACTGCGCTTTTTGATGGGCTTGCTGGCTGATCGCCTGTCGCCCAAGACCGCTGGCCTGATCGGCCAGGTGATCGTCATCTGCGCCCTGTTCGTTGCCTGGAAACACGGCATCCACAGTTACGAACAAGCGCTGCTATTGGGCTTGTTTCTCGGTGTGGCCGGCGCATCCTTCGCCGTCGCCCTGCCGCTGGCCTCGCAATGGTATCCGCCGCAGCATCAGGGCAAGGCAATGGGCATCGCCGGTGCCGGCAACTCGGGCACCGTGCTTGCCGCATTGATCGCCCCGGTGCTGGCGGCCGCCTTCGGCTGGAGCAACGTGTTCGGCTTCGCCCTGATTCCGCTGATCCTGACCATCATCGTGTTCGCCTGGCTGGCCAAAAACGCCCCTGAACGGCCGAAAGCCAAGTCCATGTCCGACTACTTCAAGGCCTTGGGCGACCGCGACAGTTGGTGGTTCATGTTTTTCTACAGCGTGACCTTCGGTGGCTTCATCGGCCTGGCCAGCGCCCTGCCCGGCTATTTCAACGACCAATACGGCCTGAGCCCGGTCACCGCCGGCTACTACACCGCAGCCTGCGTGTTCGGTGGCAGCCTGATGCGCCCATTAGGCGGCGCGCTGGCCGACCGATTCGGCGGGATTCGCACGTTGCTGGGGATGTACACAGTCGCAGCGATCTGCATCGCGGCGGTGGGTTTCAACCTGCCGAGCTCCTATGCAGCGCTGGCACTTTTCGTCTGCACCATGCTCGGTTTGGGTGCGGGTAACGGCGCGGTCTTCCAATTGGTCCCGCAACGTTTTCGTCGGGAAATCGGTGTAATGACCGGCTTGATCGGCATGGCCGGCGGCATCGGCGGTTTCGCACTGGCAGCGGGCATGGGCGCGATCAAGCAAAGCACTGGCAGTTATCAAATGGCCCTGTGGTTGTTCGCCAGCCTTGGCGTGCTCGCCTGGTTCGGCCTGCACGGGGTGAAACGTCGCTGGAGAACCACCTGGGGTTCGGCCGCTGTGACCGCTGCCCGGGTCTGAGACTGCAATGAGCCTGCAATTGAGTTTTGCCGAAGCGAGCGCCATCGGCCCTCGCGAGGAAAATCAGGACGCCCTGCGCCTGGTCACTCCGGCCCCGGCGCTGGCGGCAAGCAAGGGTTACCTGTTCGCCATCGCCGACGGGGTCAGCCAGTGCGCCGACGGCGGTCTCGCCGCCCGTTCGACTTTGCAGGCCCTGGCGCTGGACTATTACGCCACCCCGGAAACCTGGGGTGTCGCGCAAGCGCTGGATCGCCTGCTGCTGGCGCAAAATCGCTGGTTGCAGGCCAATGGCGGTGGGCAACCATTGCTCACCACTGTCAGTGCTTTGGTCATGCGCGGCAGGCGTTTTACCTTGGCCCATGTCGGCGATTGCCGGGTGTACCGCTGGCACGCCGACACCTTGCAGCGGGTCAGCGAAGATCACGTATGGGACCAGCCGGGCATGCAGCATGTGCTCAAGCGAGCGCTGGGGCTCGATCAGCATCTGGTCCTGGATTTTCTTGACGGTGAACTTCGCCTCGATGAGAGCTTTGTGCTGCTCAGCGACGGCATCTGGGCGGTGCTGGGCGACACCGCCATTGCGGCGATTCTGCGCGACCAACCGGACCTGCACAGCGCGGCGCAAACCCTGGTCAGCGCAGCGCACCTGGCGGGCAGTCAGGACAATGCCAGCGCCCTGTTGGTGCGAGTCGATGCCCTCGGTGAGACGAGCATTGGCGATGCGCTGATTCATCTGCAGCAATGGCCACTACCACCCGCATTGAAACCGGGCCAGATGTTCGAGGGCTGGCAGGTCGAAGGGATGCTCGGCCAGAGCCAGCAGTCGCTGCTTTATCGGGTTCGCGACAGCCAACAACACCCCTGGCTGCTGAAAACCTTGCCCGGCGCACTGCGCGACGATCACCTCGCCGGTCAGGCTTTGCTGTCGGAGGAATGGTTTCTCAAGCGCGTGGCCGGACGGCATTTCCCTGAAGTTCATGCCGCCAGTCAGCGTCAGCATTTGTATTACGTGATGCGCGAGTATTCCGGTTCCACTCTGGCGCAGTTGCACGAACGGGTTGCCGCGCTGCCGCTGGCGCAATGGCAGGATCTGGCCGAGCGTCTGCTCAAGGCCGTCGGCATGCTGCATCGCCGGCAGATTCTTCATCGCGACATCAAACCGGAGAACCTGTTGCTGGGCGACGACGGTGAATTGCGCTTGCTGGATTTCGGCCTCGCCTACTGCCCCGGTCTGTCAGAAGATCAACCCACGACCTTGCCCGGCACGCCGAGCTATATCGCGCCGGAAGCCTTTGCCGGTGAGGCACCGACACCGCAACAGGATCTGTACGCAGTCGGTGTCACCCTGTATTTCCTGCTGACCGGGCATTATCCCTACGGCGAAATCGAAGCCTTCCAGCGTCCACGCTTTGGCGTGCCCGTCAGCCCCAGCCGTTACCGCCCAGACCTGCCGGACTGGATCGCGCAAAGCCTGGAGCGCGCGGTCGCGGCGGATCCGGGTCAACGGTTTGAAACGGCGGAAGAGTGGTTGCTGTTGCTGGAGCAGGGAGAGCGACGCAGTTTGAGTGTGCGGCCCAGACCGCTGCTGGAGCGCGAGCCGTTGAAGGTCTGGCGGACACTGGCGCTGGTGATGTTGGTGGTGAATCTGGTGCTGCTGGTTTTGCTGTTTCATGGCTGATTCCGCGTCGTGCCCATCGCGAGCAGGCTCGCTCCCACAGGGGATCTCCAGTGTCCGGGAGACCATTATGGGAGCGAGCCTGCTCGCGATGGCGGACTGACAGCCCCGCCTGCCCCATCAGCAACTCGCTCCATTAATGGGCAACGCGCTTTGATTCGGTGCAATAAATCGGACGCTTTGACTCAAAACTGTTATTTCCCGCTCTAAACCCGGGTTCTGACGACTTGGCACAACCACTGCATTACCTCTCCCAACAGACATAAAGCCCAGCCTTCAACGATGAAGGGTGTGCTTCCCGAGAGAACGGGACCAGGACAAAGGCGTCCTCGCTAGGCAACTAGCGGGACGCCTTTTTTTGTTTGCGCAAAATATGTCGAGCAAGACCTGACAGCCCTGATGAGGCGGGTCCGAGCTCCCCGGAGAACCTGATGAAAAAACTAAAACTGGTGATGATCGGCAACGGCATGGCCGGGGTTCGTACCCTGGAAGAACTGCTCAAGTTGAGCAACGAGCTGTACGACATCACGGTCTTCGGCGCCGAACCCCATACCAACTACAACCGCATCCTGCTGTCCCCGGTACTGGCCGGTGAACAGACCTTCGACGAGATCGTACTGAACGATCTCGACTGGTACCTGGACAACAACATCAAGTTGCTGCTCAACCGCAAAGTAGTGGAGATCGACCGGGTCAAACGCCGCGTGATCGCCGACGACGGCACCGAGGCGGAATACGATCGCCTGCTGATCGCGACCGGCTCGACCCCGTTCATCCTGCCGATCCCCGGCAACGCTTTGCAGGGTGTGATCGGCTATCGCGACATCGCCGACACCCAGGCCATGATCAACACCGCGAAAACTCACAAGCACGCAGTGGTGATCGGTGGCGGTCTGCTCGGCCTGGAAGCTGCAAACGGTCTGATGCTGCGCGGCATGCACGTCACCGTGGTGCACATCGGCGAGTGGCTGCTGGAGCGGCAGCTGGACAAAACCAGTGGCGAACTCCTGCAAACCGCCCTGGAAGCCCGCGGCCTGCATTTTCGTCTGAGCGAACAGACCCAGGCCCTGCACGATGCCGGCAACGGCCGGGTCGGCTCGGTTGAATTCAAGAATGGCGACATCATCCCCGCCGACCTGGTGGTCATGGCCGCCGGCATCCGCCCAAGCACCGAACTGGCGGAAAAATCCGGCATCCCCTGCCATCGCGGGATTCTGGTCAATGACACCCTGCAAACCTATGACCCACGGATCTACGCCATCGGCGAATGCGCCAGCCACCGCGGAACCGCCTACGGCCTGGTCGCGCCGCTGTTCGAGCAAGCCAAGGTCTGCGCCAACCACCTCGCGCAACTGGGCTTCGCCACCTACAAAGGCTCGGTGACCTCGACCAAATTGAAAGTCACAGGCATCGACCTGTTCTCCGCCGGCGACTTCATGGGCGGCGAAGGTACCGAAACCATCACCCTCTCCGACCCGATCGGTGGGGTCTACAAAAAACTGGTGATCAAGGATGACGTGCTGGTCGGCGCCTGTCTGTACGGCGACACGGCCGATGGCGGGTGGTATTTCCGGCAGATTCGTGAAAATCACGACATCGACGAGATCCGCGATCACCTGATGTTCGGCGACGCTTCGTTCATGGAACAGGCCATCGGCGACGCAGGACACTCAGGCAGGGAAGCAAGCTGATGAACCAGATTACCGCTTCCACCTGCTGCTACTGTGGGGTCGGCTGCGGCGTGCTGATCGAGCATGACGGCGAGCGCATTCTCGGCGTCAGCGGCGATCCGAGCCACCCGGCGAACTTCGGCAAGCTGTGCAGCAAGGGGTCGACCTTGCACCTGACGGGCGACTTGACCGCGCGAGCGTTGTACCCCGAACTGCGCCTGGGCAAAGGCCTGGCCCGCAGCCGCACCGACTGGGACACCGCCCTCGACCACGCGGCCAATGTCTTTGCCCGAACCATCGCCGAACACGGCCCGGACAGCGTGGCGTTCTACATTTCCGGGCAGTTGCTGACCGAGGACTATTACGCCTTCAACAAACTGGCGCGAGCGCTGGTGGGCACCAACAACATCGACAGCAATTCGCGGCTGTGCATGTCATCCGCAGTGGTCGGCTACAAGCGCAGCCTCGGGGCCGATGCGCCGCCATGCAGCTACGAAGACCTGGAACTGAGCGACTGCGTGATGATCGTCGGCAGCAACATGGCCTACGCCCACCCGGTGCTGTTTCGTCGCCTGGAAGAAGCCCGGTCCCGCCGCCCGCAGATGAAAGTCATCGTCATTGACCCCCGTCGTACCGACACCTGCGATTTGGCCGACCTGCACCTGGCGATTCTTCCCGGGACCGATGTCGCCTTGTTCCATGGGATTTTGCACCTGCTGCTGTGCGAAGACTGGGTCGACCGCGATTTCATCCAGGCTCATACCGAAGGTTTGGCCGAACTGACCAATCTTGTACGCGATTACACGCCGTCAATGGTGTCGCAGCTGTGTGGGATCGAGGTCGAGCAATTACAGGAATGCGCCAGATGGGTCGGCACCTCCCCGAGTTTTCTGTCGCTGTGGTGCATGGGATTGAACCAGTCCACCGCCGGTAGCGCCAAAAACAGCGCACTGATCAATCTGCACCTGGCCACCGGGCAAATCGGCCGTCCCGGCGCAGGACCGTTCTCCCTGACCGGTCAGCCAAATGCCATGGGTGGACGGGAAACCGGCAGCCTGTCGAACCTGCTGCCGGGCCATCGCGAAGCGGCCAATGCCGAGCATCGCGCGGAAGTGGCGGCCTATTGGGGCGTTGATCAACTTCCGGAAAATGCCGGGCTTACCGCAATCGAGTTGTTTGAGCAGGTTCGCAGCGGAAAAATCAAAGCCCTGTGGATCGCCTGCACCAACCCGGCCCAATCGTTGCCGGACCAGACCGCCGTGCGCGCTGCCCTGGAGGCCTGCCCGTTCGTGGTGTTGCAGGAAGCCTTTCGCACCACCGAAACCGCCGCGTTCGCCGACCTGCTGTTGCCTGCCGCCAGTTGGGGCGAAAAGGACGGCACGGTGACCAACTCCGAACGGCGCATTTCCCACGTTCGCCGGGCCATCGTCGCACCGGGTGAAGCGCGTTCCGACTGGGCGATCACGGTGGATTTCGCACAACGCCTGGAAAAACAGCTGCGCCCCGGGCAAAACAGCCTGTTTGCCTTTGAAACGCCGGCGCAGGTCTTCGACGAATACAAACACCTGACCCGCGGGCGTGATCTGGACTTGTCCGGCATCAGTCATGCGCTGATCGACCGCCTCGGCCCACAACAATGGCCCTTCCCCACTGGCGCCAGCGAAGGCACTGCACGCCTGTATCTCGACGGTATTTTCCCGACCGCCAGCGGACGTGCTCAGTTTGTGGCCGATCCGTATCGCGCGGCCAGGGAACAACGCGACGCACACTTCCCGCTGACGCTGATCACCGGTCGCTTGCGCGATCAATGGCACGGCATGAGCCGCACCGGCACCGCCGCGCAGCTGTTCGGGCATGTCAGCGAGGCCGTGTTGAGCCTGCATCCGGATGAAATGCGTCGGCATCGTCTGCAACCCGGCGATCTGATCAGCCTGAAAAGTCGGCGCGGCGCGGTAATCGTGCCGGTCGCCAGCGACGACAGCGTGCGGCCTGGCCAGGCCTTTCTGCCCATGCATTTTGGTGACCGTTTCCTCAAGGGCGGCGTGAACACCCTCACCCTGCCCGCTTTTGATCCGCTGTCAAAACAACCGGAACTCAAACACAGCGGCGTGCGACTTGAGCCGGTGCAGTTGCCGTGGCAGCTGTTCGCCCTGGTCGAAGGCAATGTTCAACAACATTTTGAGACGCTACGACCGCTCTGCGAGGCGTTTTCCTACGCCAGCCTCAGCCTGGTCGGCCGTGAACGCCCTGCGCTGCTGATACGCGCTGCCAGCGCCACCGCGCCTGATCCGCAACTGCTGCGTGACATCGATCAGTGCCTGGCGCTCAACGACGGTCCCGTACTGGCCTACGACGACCCACGACGCTCCATCGGCAAACGCGTGCGGATCGAGAACGGTCGGATCACCGCGATTCGCCTGGCCGGCGAAACACTCGCCCAACACTGGCTGCAAAACCTCTGGCTTGAGGGACGCGTCGACGAACAACTGCGCCGTTGGCTGCTGGCACCACTGAGCGCGCAGCCGGGTAACGCGGGCACGGCGGCAGCGGGCACCAAAACCCTTTGCAACTGCAAGAACGTCAGTCAACGCGCGGTCTGCGCCGGCATCAGCCGTGGCCTGGACTTGCAGGGCCTGAAACAAGAATTGGGCTGCGGCACGCAATGCGGCTCCTGTGTACCTGAAATCAAGCGTCTACTGGCTGCCACTGCGCAGCCGATCGCCGTTATCGCGTGAGGAAAATACGATGAGCGCAAAAGTCTGGCTGGTGGGTGCAGGTCCCGGCGACCCTGAATTGCTGACCCTCAAGGCTGTTCGGGCGTTGAGAGAAGCAGATGTTGTGCTGATCGACGATCTGGTCAATGACGCGGTGCTGGAGCATTGCCCCGGCGCGCGGATCATTCCTGTGGGCAAACGCGGCGGCTGTCGTTCCACGCCTCAAGCCTTCATTCATCGCCTGATGCTGCGTTATGCCCGCCACGGCAAATGCGTGGTACGGCTCAAGGGCGGCGATCCGTGCATCTTCGGTCGCGGCGGTGAAGAGGCACAGTGGTTGCGCGAGCACGGCGTTGAGGTCGAACTGGTCAACGGCATCACTGCCGGGCTGGCGGGTGCGACGCAATGCGATATTCCGCTGACCCTCAGAGGCGTTGCCCGTGGCGTGACGCTGGTCACCGCCCACACTCAGGACGGCAGCAGCCTGAACTGGCAGGCCCTGGCCCAGGGCGGCACGACGCTGGTGATTTATATGGGCGTGGCGAAGCTGAGCGAGATCCGCGAGCAGCTGCTGGCCGGGGGGATGGCGGCGGATATGCCGGTGGCGATGATTGAAAACGCGTCCCTGGCGCACCAACGGGAATGTCGGAGCAATTTGACGGCCATGGAACAGGATGCCTCAGCATTCGAATTGAAAAGCCCGGCGATCCTGGTCATTGGCGCGGTAGCAGCCCGCTCTGCGCTTTACTGTGGGAACGAGTCTGCTAGCGAAGCGGACTTGTCCGTCGACATCAATGCTGGATATCAACGCGCCTGACGGCTCGCCCCTCACCAAATCGCAGACAAAGAAAAGCCCGGCCTAAGCCGGGCTTTTCTCAGAGCTGCGGGCTAATTACTTAGCTTGAGCTTCAACCTGCGCTTCTACGCGACGGTTTACAGCGCGGCCAGCTTCAGTTTTGTTGTCAGCAACTGGGCGGGATTCGCCGTAGCCAACAGACTGAACGCGGGTCGATTCAACACCGTACTGGTTGGTCAGAACTTGCTTAACGGCGTTTGCACGACGCTCGGACAGTTTCTGGTTGTAAGCGTCAGGACCGACGGAGTCAGTGTGACCTTCAACAGTAGTGGTGGTGGATGGGTACTGTTTCATGAAATCAGCGAGGTTTTTGATGTCGCCGTAGCTGTTAGGCTTGACTACCGACTTGTCGAAGTCGAATTTCACGTCCAGTTCAACACGAACAACTTCAGCAACTGCTGGGCAGCCATCAGCGTCAACAGTTACGTTGGCTGGGGTGTCCGGGCACTTGTCAACGTTGTCGCAAACGCCATCGTTGTCGCTGTCGGAGCAGACTTCAGCTGGTGCTGGAACTGGAGCAGCAGCAGGCTTGGAGCCGCCACCGAAGTTCACACCGATACCGACGCTTGGAGCCCACTCGGTGTCGCCTTGGTCGATGTTGTACTGAGCTTCAACGCCAGCACGGGCATAGAAGTTGTCAGTGAAGTACAGCTTGGCACCGCCGCCAACGTTGGCGAAGGTCGAACGGTTGCGGCCGTTGCTGCCATTCTGGTCGATGCTCTGGTCCGAGAAACCGGCAGAGACGTAAGGACGCAGCATGTCACCTGGGTTGTTGAAGTGGTACAGAGCGTCCAGAGCGGTGTTAGCGCCCTTGATGTTACGACCGTCGTCGGAACGAACGTTGTGCACTTCGTCGTAGCCCAGACGCAGTTCAACGTCGTCGGTCAAGAAGTAACCGATCGAGCCGCCGAACAGGTTGCCGTTGTTCTTGAAGTTACGAGCGCTGTCGAATTGTTCTTTCTTAGCGAAGCCTTCGATTTCAACTGCGCCTTGGCCTTGTGCCAGAGCGCCGAACGAAGTGGCGGCAATCAAAGAACCAATGGCCAAGCCCAAGGTGTTTTTCAGTTTCATCCGTTAAATCCCCATCTGGTGATTGTGAAGCAGTCCCGCAAACCGGGGGACAACTCGGCGGCAAGTCTATCAGAACTTGCCTACACGTAAGAGATATTTGCGCCGAACTAAGTTTCAGCAATGCCTGCAAATTTCTCACGCAATTTGTCTAGAGCGCGTTTGTACCGCATTTTTGTTGCACTCAAACCCATGTGCATGATGTCTGCGATCTCCTGAAACTCCAGCTCTGCGACAAATCGTAGCACCAGAATTTCACGGTCAATCGGGTTCACATACACCAGCCAGCGATCAAGTCCACCCTTATCCTCGGGTTTCGGCGTCTTTTCTTCAGACGCTTCCTCGAGGGGGTCCAGACTCAAAGCGTCCATCAAGCGACGCTTTCGCCGTTCCTTCCGATACTGTGTGATGCATTCGTTGTACGTGATGCTGTAGAGCCACGTTTTGAACTTCGATTTTCCCTCGAAGTTCTTCAGGCCATACAACACCTTCAACATCACTTCCTGACAGACATCGTCCGCGTCGCGATCGTTCCCCAGATATCGTGCGCAGACGTTAAATAATGTTCGTTGGTAACGCCGCATCAGTTCTTCATAGGCGCGTGTTACGTGAAACAGCTCGGTATGCGAGCGCGCGACCAACTCCTCATCAGAGAGCTCGCGGGGGTCGTAGCGCGTGGAGAGCGATTGAGCTTTATTCAAAACAAGTCGGGCCGACAGTCAGGTCAATGTCCGCCGCAGCCCTTACAGGGCACTTTGCGGCGGCATACATTAGCAGGGTTTGCCGGGTTAGCGGCTACTCACATGCTGCTCCAGGAGGATCCGATTGGAGAGAGAGACTAGCTCACCCTCATCGGTCAGCAATGTGGTTTTAACCGTGCCGATCTCTTCGATCTGACCTTCGACCTCGCCAACACGCACTTGTTGCCCAACCTGATACAACTCACGCACATAGATTCCCGCAAGAATCTGACCGGCAATTTCCCGGCTTCCCAATCCCATGGCCAGCGCAACTGCCAGACCAACGGTAATCAAAACGATCACAATCACGTGGTTGAGCAGGTCAGTCTTGACCTCCAACTGGCTGATCGCGACCGAAATACTGATGATAATTACCAGCCCCTGGGCAATTCGCCCAAGGCCCGCAGCGTAATCCAGCCCTACGCCCTCTGCGGCACCACGCACCAGCCCATTGGCCAGTTGCGCCAGCAACACACCCACCAGCAGCACCAGCGCGGCGCCAAATACTTTCGGCAAATACAGCGCAAGCATGTCAAGCGTAGCCGAAACTCGCTCAAGTCCAAGGGACTCTGCGGCAGAAACCAGAAAAATCAGCAGAACGAACCAATAGACAATCTTTCCGATCAGGGTCGAGATCGGCACTTGCAAGCCGGCCCGGGACAGCAATTTAGTCAGACCGGTGCCGCCCATCAGGCGATCAAGGCCCAGCTTGGCGAGCAACTTCGACAGCAAAGTATCCAAAAGTTTCGCAACGACGAAACCCAACAGCAGCACAACCAGCGCGCCGAACAGGTTCGGGATGAAATTGGCCACCTTGGTCCATAACGCAGTCATTGCAGTGACGAGGCTCTGTGTCCAGAGATCAAGTTCCATATTCAATCAGCCTTATCAGCGGTGCGAACGGTAGGTTTACGGTGGCGGGATACCGGCGAGACGTGGGCCGAGCCGTTATTGAGGGCAATCATCAGCGCGGGCAACCAGCGGCCCAGCAGGCTGAACAGATCGCCAGCGCCGACCTGGCGGTTGGCGGTTTTCAGGACACGCCCAAGGCACGCATCGTCGTCACGGGTGGACGGCGAGGCGTTCAGCATGTCGCGCAAAGACTGTTCAAACGGATCGTGCATACGCACCTCTCGTGATGTCTGTGAAAGACGCGGTCAAATTTGCCCGGGTCACATGGCTCATCGTCACACCCAGCGCAAACGTCTAAATAACCACCACTGTCCGAGCGCTACCGAAACCATCATCAGGCACGCGATCAGGAACCCATAAGGGCTGGCGGAGAATGGAATTCCACCGACGTTGATGCCCAGAAGACCGGTCAGAAAACTCATCGGCAAAAAGATCCCGGTGATGATCCCGAAGCGGTACATCGTGCGATTCATGCGCACGCTCAAACGTCGGTCTTCAGCCTCGAGGACCAGCCCCACCCGCTCCCGGGTCAATTCCAGCTCCTCAAGATATCGGGTCAGGCTGTTGTTCAATTCGTTCCAGTAATCGCCATCGTCTTCGACGAACCAGGGCAGTTTTATCCGCGTCAGCTGTCCGAAAATTTCCCGCTGCGGAGCAAGGAAACGTTTCAGTGCAGCAGCCCGTCGACGGATCTGCAAAATGGCGCCGTGCTCGGGTGTATACCGTTCGTCGGCATCCAGTTTTTCTTCTTCCTCATCGACCACTTCCGAGAGGCAACTGACCAGATCCTGCACCTTATGGGTGAGGTACTGAGCCATATAAAGGATGAGTTCGGAGGCGGTTTTCGGACCTTTGCCTTCGGCCAGCGTCACCAGCAACTCATCAGTGGCGCGCAATGGACGCAGGCGAAGGGAAATCACACGCTGGGCTGAGGCGAAGATACGCACCGAGACCATGTCTTCCGGTTCTGCGCCCGGGTTCAGGTTGACCCCGCGCAGAAACAGCAGGAGTTCGGAGTCCGGCAGCGGCAGAAGGCGCGGACGGGTGTTCTCTTCGAGCAGCAGGTCACAGCTGAATTCACTCAGACCGCTGGATTTGCGCAGCCAGGTCTGGGTTTGCGGGTGACTGCGATCCCAGTGCAGCCACAGGCTTTCATGGGCCTGTAGCTGCAAGTCATCGAGTTCAGTCCGGGCTATCGAACGCGCACCGCCTTTACCATCCAGCACCAGGGCATGCACCAGCCCCCACTGCGCGTTTTCTTCCTCGAACATCCTCACCCCTTTGTTGGTCTTGCGCTTTATTCAGGCATCTTCAGCGGGCTTGGCGAGATGATCACGCCGTTGTTGTCCGCGTAGATGTAATGGCCTGGATGGAAGGTCACGCCCGCAAAGGTCACCGCCACGTTGAGATCGCCGATACCACGCTTGTCGGTCTTCATGGGATGGCTCGCCAGTGCCTGAACCCCCAGGTCGGTTTGCGCAATGACGTCGACGTCACGGATGCAACCATAGATCACCAGCCCTTCCCAGCCGTTGTTCGCGGCTTTCTCGGCGATCATGTCGCCCAGCAGGGCACGACGCAGGGAACCGCCACCGTCGACCACCAGCACCTTGCCATTGCCCTTGAGCTCGGCTTGTTCCTTGACCAGCGAGTTGTCTTCGAAGCACTTGATGGTCACGATTTCGCCGCCGAAAGAATCACGGCCGCCGAAATTGCTGAACATCGGTTCCAGCACCTGCACCAGCTCCGGGTAGGCGTCGCACAGGTCAGGCGTGAGGTAATGGTTCATCGAGAAACTCCTGTAGAGAGGAAGACAATCGAGTGTGTCGCAAAGTGACCGGAACAGCTCAATGCGTCATATCTTAGCCTCAAGCCGAACAGAGCGAAATGCCCTTGTTAGAGCATCAGGCTCAGATTGCCGTGGCCAAATCCGGCTTTTCTCCCAGTAAAGGCGTTTGCTGATCAGCCAGCCAGCGCGCTACCAACGGCCAGACTTCAGTTTGGGCGGCTTTGCTGACGAGCATTTCCACGTGACCGAAATTATCGCCAAAGCCCTGCTCGCGGCCAAGGTTGATGAATTGCTTGTGTTCGGAACCCATTTGATCGAACAACTTGCGGCACGCCCATGCCGGATCCTGGTGATCGCCAGCGGCACTCACGGCCAGCACCGGTATTTGAACGTCGGCCAATCCCGCCCACCAGTCCTTCTCCGAATCGCCGAAGCGCCCGAACAGGCCATACCAACGCATGCTTTCCAGGGCCAGGCCAATCGGCTCGTCCTCCGGGCCACGCTTGAGCCGCGAACCGGACAGTTGGGCGAAACGCTTGAGAATGAAGCGCCCGCTCCACTCCACCGGTGGAATTTTCAACGGCCAGTAGGTGCGACTGACCTGCGTGCCGAAGAACGCCGCCGACGCCACGACAGGCTCGCCAATGTATTCACCACCCAGTGCCGCCGCCAATGTGATGCCGCCCAGCGAGTGACCGATCCAGTGCGGGACCTGACCACTCTGCTCGCGAACGAACGCGCCAATGGCCGGCAGATCGTAACGGGCGTAGTCGGCAACACGGTTCTTGCGGTAGTTCTGATTACGCTGGGACAGGCCGTGACCGCGCATTTCGGGAATCCAGACATCGAATCCCAGGCGCGTCAGGTAGGCGCCCAGCCCAAGTCCTTTCGGCGAGAACCAGAACCGGCGATTGGAAAAGCTGCCGTGCAACAAAATCACCGGCACGCCACGCACGGACGATTCATCAGCCATGCCAAGACGCGTCACAGCCAGTTCGACGGTGCCGTCAGGGCTGTTGCCAGGTTTCAAACGATAGACATCTTCGCTCAGATCGCCGCGACGCTCGGCGCTGATCAGGGCGACAGGAAATAGGTTGCTGCTGCTTTGCATAATGCTCTTGCACAAAAAAGGGCGGCTTCCAGAGGAGCCCGCCCTACTTGAATCTTAAAGCCCCAGCCACTAAAGCGGCCGGGGCTTCACTCACACCATCAAGCCGAAGCCTGACCTTCAGCCAGGAAGAACCAGGTTTCCAGTACGGAATCGGGGTTCAGCGAAACGCTTTCGATGCCCTGCTCCATCAGCCACTTGGCCAGATCAGGGTGGTCCGAAGGGCCCTGACCGCAAATGCCGATGTACTTGCCAGCCTTGTTGCAGGCCTGAATCGCGTTGGCCAGCAGCTTCTTGACCGCCGGATTACGCTCGTCGAACAGGTGCGCGATGATCCCGGAGTCACGGTCCAGGCCCAGGGTCAGCTGGGTCAGGTCGTTGGAGCCGATGGAGAAGCCGTCGAAGAACTCGAGGAACTCTTCAGCGAGGATGGCGTTGGACGGCAGCTCGCACATCATGATGATGCGCAGACCATTTTCGCCACGCTTCAGACCGTTCTCCGCCAACAGATCGATGACCTGGCTGGCTTCGCCTAGGGTACGGACGAAGGGCACCATGATTTCGACGTTGGTCAGGCCCATCTCGTTGCGCACGCGCTTGAGGGCACGGCATTCGAGTTCGAAGCAGTCGCGGAAAGATTCGCTTATGTAACGCGAGGCGCCACGGAAACCCAGCATCGGGTTTTCTTCTTCCGGCTCGTAGAGCTTGCCGCCGATCAGGTTGGCGTATTCGTTGGACTTGAAGTCCGACAGACGCACGATGACCTTTTTCGGCGTGAACGCAGCGGCCAGGGTGCTGATGCCTTCAACCAGTTTCTCGACATAGAAACCGACCGGATCGTCGTAACCGGCAATGCGCTTGTCGACGCTGTCCTTGATGTCCTGCGGCAGCCCGGCGTAGTTCAGCAGCGCCTTGGGGTGCACGCCGATCATGCGGTTGATGATGAATTCCAGACGGGCCAGGCCCACACCGGCGTTCGGCAGTTGCGCGAAGTCGAATGCACGGTCCGGGTTACCGACGTTCATCATGATCTTGAACGGCAGATCAGGCATGGCATCGACGGAGTTTTTCTTGATGTCGAAGCCCAGTTCGCCTTCGAAGATGTAACCGGTGTCGCCTTCAGCGCAGGAAACAGTCACGCCCTGGCCGTCTTGCAACAGCTGGGTGGCGTTGCCGCAACCGACCACGGCCGGGATGCCCAGCTCGCGAGCGATGATCGCCGCGTGGCAAGTACGGCCGCCACGATTGGTGACGATGGCGCTGGCGCGCTTCATGACCGGTTCCCAGTCCGGGTCGGTCATGTCGGAGACCAGAACGTCGCCTGGCTGGACCTTGTCCATCTCGGACACGTCCTTGATGATGCGGACCTTGCCGGCGCCGATGCGCTGGCCGATGGCGCGACCTTCAACCAGCACGGTGCCGGTTTCTTTCAACAGGTAACGTTCCATGACGTTGGCCTGAGTGCGGCTCTTCACGGTTTCAGGACGGGCCTGAACGATGTAGAGCTTGCCGTCGTCGCCGTCTTTGGCCCATTCGATGTCCATCGGGCACTTGTAGTGCTTCTCGATGATCATCGCTTGCTTGGCCAGTTCGCTGACTTCAGCGTCGGTCAGGCAGAAACGGGCGCGATCGGCCTTGTCCACGTCGATGGTCTTGACCGACTTGCCGGCCGTGGCGACTTCGCCGTAGATCATCTTGATGGCCTTGCTGCCCAGGTTGCGACGCAGGATGGCCGGACGACCGGCGGCCAGCGTACCTTTGTGGACATAGAACTCATCCGGGTTCACCGCGCCTTGTACGACGGTTTCACCCAAGCCGTAGGCGCCGGTGATGAACACCACGTCACGGAAGCCCGACTCGGTATCGAGGGTGAACATCACGCCGGCGGTGCCGGTTTCGGAGCGGACCATGCGCTGCACGCCAGCCGACAGGGCAACCAGCTTGTGGTCGAAGCCCTGGTGGACGCGGTAGGAAATCGCGCGGTCGTTGAACAGGGAGGCGAACACCTCTTTGGCGGCGCGAATAACGTTTTCGACACCACGGATGTTCAGGAAGGTTTCCTGCTGACCGGCGAAGGAAGCGTCCGGCAGGTCTTCGGCGGTAGCGGAAGAACGCACGGCCACGGCCATGTCAGGGTTGCCGGCCGACAGCGTGGCGAACGCAGTGCGGATCTCGGCGTTGAGTTTCTCGGGGAATTCGGCTTCCATGATCCATTGACGGATCTGGGCGCCAGTCTTGGCCAGGGCGTTGACATCGTCGACGTCCAGGGCGTCGAGGGCGGCGTGGATCTGATCGTTCAGGCCGCTCAGTTCCAGAAAATCACGATAAGCCTGAGCTGTCGTGGCGAAGCCACCGGGCACCGATACACCGGCACCTGCGAGGTTACTGATCATCTCGCCCAGGGATGCGTTCTTGCCCCCTACGTGCTCTACATCATGGACGCCGAGCTTATCGAGGGAAACTACGTACTCTACCAAGGTGATCTCTCCACTAACTGTGTTGGAAAAGCTCAGAAGCCGGGCGCTCGGGGGAGCGTTTGCCAGCTGTATGGCCTGGACCTGGAAAATAAGTGAGAATGCGGGCCACTGGCGGCCGGCAAATCGCGCCTATCATATCCAAGATTCGTCACTAGCTTAAGGCCCAAGGTGCAAATGAAACGATCTGCTTTCTTTATTTCCGACGGCACCGGCATCACAGCCGAAACCCTCGGCCAAAGCCTCCTGGCGCAGTTCGAAAACATTACCTTCAGCAAATTCACGCGTCCGTACATCGACAACGTGGATAAAGCGCGGGCCATGGTACAACAAATCAACAAAGCCGCCGAAACCGACGGTTTCCGGCCGATTATCTTTGACACCATCGTCAATCAGGACATCCGTGAGATCCTCGCCACGTCCAATGGTTTCATGATCGACATTTTCTCGACCTTCCTGGCGCCGCTTGAACAGGAACTGACCGAGCATTCTTCCTACACCGTCGGCAAATCCCACTCCATCGGCACCAACTCCAATTACATGGAGCGGATCGAGGCGGTGAACTTCGCCCTCGACAATGACGACGGCGCGCGCACGCATTATTACGACAAGGCCGACCTCATCCTAGTGGGCGTGTCGCGTTGTGGTAAGACACCGACGTGCCTGTACATGGCGATGCAATTCGGCATCCGCGCGGCCAACTACCCGCTGACCGAAGACGATATGGAACGCCTGCAACTGCCCACCGCACTGCGCGCCCACCAGCACAAGCTGTTCGGCCTGACCATCGACCCGGATCGTCTCACCGCGATCCGCAACGAGCGCAAGCCCAACAGCCGCTATTCGAGCTACGCCCAGTGCGAGTTTGAAGTGCGCGAGGTGGAGAACCTGTTCCGCCGGGAGAACATTGCGAACATCAATTCCACGCATTTTTCGGTGGAAGAGATTTCGGCGAAAATCCTGGTGGAGAAAGGGGTGGAGCGGCGGTTCAAATAGTTCTGCGGCGCCCGTTATAGCGCATTCGCGAGCAGGCTCGCTCCCACAGTTGATCTCCAGTGGACACAAAGTTTGTGTACGACAGAGATCCACTGTGGGAGCGAGCCTGCTCGCGAAAAACGATTACACGGTCTCCGCCAATGCCCTCGCCAATGCTTCAAACCCCTGCAGCAACAACCGATCATCCCCCGCTGAATGACACACACTCGCCCGAATGAATTGCGGCACTGCGGCATGCCCGACCGCAAACGCTTCCGCGGTGGCCACCAGGTAATTGTTCTGCTTGAGCTCCGCCGCAATCTGCGATGCTCGCCACGGTTCGGGCACTTCGATCCAGAAGTGTGGGCTGTGGGGATGAGTCTTGTACCCGACCTCTTCTAACATGGGGCTGACCAAACGCTTGCGGCGACTGATTTCAGCAATCTGCTGCCCCAGCAACTGCTCGGCGATACCGTTTTCGATCCACGCCGTCGCCAGCTCCATCGACAGCGGACTCGCCATCCAGCACGTCCCGCGCACCGCCGCGCTCAAACGTCCGATCAACGGTTGCGGCGCATGCAGATAACCCGCCCGTAAACCCGCCGAAACCGCTTTGCTCAGACTGCCGATCAACACCGAACGCTCCGGGGCAAAGTGGCTCAAGGGCAACGGACGCTGCTGCGCGAGCACGGCGTGGGCTTCGTCCTCGATGATCAGCAGATTATGTTGGCGACAGACCTCGGCAATCGCCTCACGTCGCGGGACGGACATCACCGCCGCCGTAGGATTCTGGAGGGTCGGCGTGCAGTACACCGCTGATACCCGATGATGCTGGCAAACCTCCGACAAAGACTCGGGCAACAATCCTTCGTCATCCATCCCGACACCGATCAGCTTGATGCCGAGCATGCGGGCGACACTGATCAACCCGGGGTAAGTCAACTGCTCGGTGACCAGAGTGTCGCCGGGCTTGAGCAGCGCCATCAGCACGCAGAGCAAGCCGTGCTGGCCGCCATTGACGCAAATAACCTGCTCGGCGCTCGGCACGAAGGCCTGATGCCGCAGCCAATGGGCACCTGCCGCACGATGGCGCGGCAACCCGGCATCGGCCGTATAACCGCTAAGCAGTTGCAAGGTGTATGGATCGCTGGCCAAGGCCTGCAGGCTTTGACTCAGAAAAGCGCCTTCCTGCCCCGGAATCGGCTGATTCCGACTCATATCGAAGTAAGGCTGTGGGTCGTCGCTGACATTGCGAAAGCCGCCATCCCGCACCCGCTCCATCCCCCGCTGACGCACATAGGTGCCATCTCCTACACGAGCCACGACCAACCCTACCCGCTCCAGTTCGCCATAGGCACGGCTGATGGTGCCGATGGTCACTCCCAGGCTGTCTGCTAAAAGACGATGGGGTGGCAGCTTGCTGCCGGGTTCGATCAAACCTTCGCCGATACTCTTTTCCAGGGCTTCGGCGAGGCGCTTGTACTTCACGCCGCGTCCCTGAGCCAGGCCTTCGCGCAAGATTGACACCGTGGCAATACTTACTTTGACAGTCATTTCCATCCCGAATAGCGTGCTGAAAACAGGTTCAATCAGCGATAGACCTATTTGGTAACCGGGTCAATTTCGACGACGAAGGAGCACGATCATGTCCACGGCCCTCAGCGCCTTTTCCAGTATCCGAAAACCGTGGCTGGCCGGAGGGGTCACCAGCGTGCTGTTCCTGATCGTTTGCCTGAGTTGGGGCACGACGTGGCTGGGCATCAAGATTGCCGTCGAAAGTGTGCCCCCGCTGACCGCCGCCGGGCTGCGTTTTCTGATCGCCTTTCCGCTGTTTTTGAGCTTCGCCCTGCTGCGTCGCGAGCCGCTGCTGTTTCCCCGGCAAAGCCGCTGGTTTTTCGTGTTCGTCACCCTGTCGTATTTCAGCCTGCCGTATTACTTGCTCAACTACGGCGAGATGCACGTGTCGTCCGGCCTGACCGCGCTGCTGTTCAGCTGCATGCCGGTGTTCATCCTGCTGTTTTCCGCCGTGTTTCTGCGGCAGAAAATCTACCCTTCGCAAGTGATTGGCATCGCCATCGGTTTTGGCAGTCTGTTCATGATTATCCGCAGCCAGGGGCTGCACCTGGACCATGCCGAATTGTTCGGTGTGCTGGCGATTCTGGCGGCGGCGGTCATGCATGCGCTGTGTTACGTCATCACCAAGAAGCAAGGCAGTGCGATCAGTGTGATTACTTACAACACGCTGCCCATCGGCCTGGCCGGTTTGATGCTGTTTGTGGCGGGATTGAGCGTTGAGGCTCCGGTGTTCGAAGACATCACTGCGCGCTCGTGGGGCGCCTTGCTGTATCTGGGACTTGTGGCCTCGGTGGGCGGGTTTATCGTTTACTTTTTGCTGCTCAAACGCTTGAGCCCGATCATTCTGTCGTTCGTGTTTATTATTTTTCCGGTGTTCGCGGTGGTGATTGGCGCGTGGTATGAAGGGCACAGTCTGACCCGGGAGTTGATGGGGTATTCGGCGGTGCTGCTGACCGGGTTTGCCATCACCAAATTACCCGTCGAAAAATGGCTCAAGGGTTGACGCCGGCCGCCCCTGCAGGAGCCAGGCTGCCGGCGAAGGCGTCTGCAAATACGCCGTCGCCGGCAAGTCGGATCGCCGCCCCCCTGTCTTTTGCAGGAATTCGTGTCAGATCACGAACAGGTCGACGAAGCGATTGACCGGGGTTGCCTCCAGCACAGCCTGATCCTTGCACAACGCAAAAATCTCCGCACTGCGCTGGGCGGTGAAGCGCGTCGCCAGGTTGGCCTTGAACTTGTCCTCCAGCAACGGAATGCCATCGGTGCGGCGACGGCGATGCCCGATCGGATATTCCACCACGACCTTCTCGGTGCTGGAGCCGTCCTTGAAAAACACCTGGATCGCGTTGGCGATGGAACGCTTGTCCGCCTCGAGGTACTCGCGGGTGTACTGCGGGTCTTCGACGATGACCATTTTCTCGCGCAATACATCAATGATCGGGTGCGCCGCGTGGAAACTGTCTTCGTACTGCTCGGCGACCAGATTGCCGAAAGCCAGCGGCACCGCCGTCATGTACTGAATGCAGTGGTCGCGGTCGGCAGCGTTGGCCAGCGGGCCCACCTTGGAAATGATCCGGATCGCCGACTCGTGGGTGGTGATGACGATTTTGTCGATCTCATGCAGACGATTTCTAACCTGTGAATGCAGGGTCACTGCCGCTTCGCAGGCGGTTTGTGCGTGGAATTCAGCGGGGAAACTGATTTTGAACAGCACGTTTTCCATCACGTAGGTGCCGTATGGGCGGGAGAAGCTGAAGGCGCGTTTGTCGTCGGGCTTGAGCGCCAGATCGTTGTTGGTGTGGCTGAACAATACATCGTAAAAGCCCCACTGCTTCGCCGTCAGCACGCCGGGAATGCCCATCTCGCCACGCATCGCCATGTCCGCCAGGCGCACACCGCGACTGGACGCATCGCCCGCCGCCCAGGACTTGCGCGACCCGGCATTCGGCGCATGCCGATACGTGCGCAGCGCCTGGCCGTCGGCGAAGGCATGGGACAACGCTGACAGCAACTGCTCGCGATTGGCGCCCATGAGTTTGGCGGTGACGGCGGTCGAGGCGACTTTCACCAGGATGACGTGATCGAGCCCTACCCGATTGAAGGAGTTTTCCAGTGCGATCACGCCTTGAATCTCGTGGGCCATGATCATGGCTTCGAGCACTGCGCGAACGGTCAGCGGCGCATCGCCATTGGCCAGGCGCTTTTGCGACAGGTGATCGGCCACTGCGAGAATACCGCCGAGGTTATCGGACGGATGGCCCCATTCGGCGGCGAGCCAGGTGTCGTTGTAGTCGAGCCAGCGCACGATGCAGCCGATGTCCCAGGCCGCCTTGACGGGATCGAGCCGGAATGGGGTGCCTGGCACGCGTGCACCGAACGGGACGATGGTGCCTTCCACGATAGGGCCCAGGTGTTTGGTGCATTCGGGGAAGCGCAGGGCCAGCAGGCCGCAGCCGAGGGTGTCGATCAGGCAGTTGCGGGCAGTGTCGAGCGCTTCGGCGGACTCGATCTTGAAGTTGAGGACGTAATCGGCAATGTCCTGCAGGACAGTGTCGTAGTCGGGGCGGTTGTTCAGGTCGACGTTGGCGCTCATGTTCGATTCACTCTTGAAGTGGTTCGTTGATGGGACCTCGGTTCAGGGATCAATCTCGATGGGTTACAACATTCTTATTGTTGAAATCGGACCTGTAGGAGCCAGGCTTGCCGGCGAAGGCGATCTTGAGGGCGCCTTCGCCGGCAAGCCTGGCTCCTACAGGCGTTAGATGTTGTTAGAAGGAATCACCCGGCACGCGGACGTAACCTTCCATCAACACCCGCGCACTGCGGCTCATGATGGCCTTGTTCACTTTCCATTCACCGTTCACCAGGCTAGCTTCAGCGCCCACCCGCAAGGTGCCGGACGGATGCCCGAAGCGCACGGCATTGCGTTCGATCCCACCCGCCGCGAGGTTGACCAAGGTGCCGGTAATCGCCGCTGCCGTGCCGATGGCAACGGCCGCCGTGCCCATCATCGCGTGGTGCAATTTACCCATCGACAACGCACGTACCAGCAGGTCGACATCCCCTGCCGCAATGGCTTTGCCGCTGGACGACACGTAGTCCGCCGGCTTTGCCACAAAGGCCACCTTAGGTGTGTGCTGACGCTTGGCCGCTTCGTCCAGGTCCTTGATCAGGCCCATGCGCAACGCGCCATAAGCACGGATCGTCTCGAACATCAGCAGCGCTTTCGGATCGCCATTGATCGCCCCCTGCAACTCGGTGCCGGTGTAGCCAATGTCTTCGGCATTGACGAAAATCGTCGGGATGCCGGCATTGATCATGGTTGCCTTGAAAGTCCCGACACCGGGCACTTCCAGGTCATCCACCAGATTGCCGGTGGGGAACATCGAACCGCCGCCACCCTCTTCTTCCGCGGCAGGGTCCATGAATTCGACCTGCACTTCAGCGGCGGGAAAGGTCACGCCGTCGAGTTCGAAATCGCCGGTTTCCTGCACTTCACCGTTAGTGATCGGCACGTGGGCGATGATGGTCTTGCCGATGTTGGCCTGCCATACACGCACCACGGCGATGCCGTTCTGCGGAATGCGGCTGGCGTCCACCAAACCATTGCTGATGGCGAACGAACCGACCGCAGCCGACAGGTTGCCGCAATTACCGCTCCAGTCGACGAAAGGCTTGTCGATCGAGACCTGACCGAACAGGTAATCGACGTCGTGATCAGCCTTGGTGCTTTTCGACAGGATCACGGTTTTGCTGGTGCTGGACGTTGCGCCGCCCATACCGTCGATTTGCTTGTCGTAAGGGTCGGGGCTGCCGATCACGCGCAGCAACAAGGCATCGCGCGCCGGGCCGGGAATCTGTGCCGCTTCGGGCAGGTCTTTGAGGCTGAAAAACACGCCTTTGCTGGTGCCGCCGCGCATGTAGGTGGCGGGGATTTTGATCTGAGGTGCGTGAGCCATGATGGTCCTTTTAGGATCGAGCGGGACCGCAGGGTCCCGCCCGAACTCATCGTGTTAAACGGCAACCGCCGATTCTTCGAGGAAGTCCTGAGCGAAACGCTGCAACACGCCGCCGGCCTCGTAGATCGACACTTCTTCAGCGGTGTCGAGGCGGCAGGTCACCGGCACTTCGACGCGTTCGCCGTTCTTGCGGTTGATCACCAGCGTCAGTTCGGCACGCGGCGTGCGCTCACCGATCACGTCGTAGGTTTCGCTACCGTCGATGGCCAGGGTATGACGGTCGGTGCCCGGTTTGAACTCCAGCGGCAACACGCCCATGCCCACCAGGTTGGTGCGGTGGATGCGCTCGAAACCTTCAGCGGCAATCGCCTCGACACCCGCCAGACGCACGCCCTTGGCCGCCCAGTCGCGGGACGAACCCTGACCGTAATCGGCACCGGCAATGATGATCAGCGGCTGCTTGCGCTCCATGTAGGTTTCGATGGCTTCCCACATGCGCATCACTTTGCCTTCCGGCTCGACGCGAGCGAGAGAACCCTGCTTGACCTTGCCGTTTTCCTGAACCATTTCATTGAACAGTTTCGGGTTGGCGAAGGTGGCGCGTTGCGCGGTCAGGTGGTCGCCACGGTGAGTCGCGTAAGAGTTGAAGTCCTCTTCCGGCAAGCCCATTTTCGCCAGGTATTCACCCGCCGCGCTGTCCAGCATGATCGCGTTCGACGGCGACAGGTGATCGGTGGTGATGTTATCCGGCAGCACCGCCAATGGGCGCATGCCCTTGAGCGGACGTGCGCCGGCCAACGCGCCTTCCCAGTACGGCGGACGACGGATGTAAGTGCTCATCTCGCGCCAGTCGTACAGCGGCGTGACTTTCGGGCCGGTGTCTTCATGGATGGCGAACATTGGAATGTAGACCTGACGGAACTGCTCCGGCTTGACCGACGCCTTGACCACGGCGTCGATTTCTTCGTCGCTCGGCCAGATGTCTTTCAGGCGGATTTCCTTGCCTTCGGCGTCCAGGCCCAGCACATCTTTTTCGATGTCGAAACGGATGGTGCCGGCGATGGCGTAAGCAACCACCAACGGCGGCGAAGCAAGGAACGCGTTCTTGGCGTACGGGTGAATCCGGCCGTCGAAGTTGCGGTTACCGGAGAGCACGGCGGTGGCGTACAGGTCGCGGTCGATGATCTCTTGCTGGATCACCGGATCCAGCGCACCGGACATGCCGTTACACGTGGTGCAAGCGAACGCCACGACGCCGAAACCAAGTTGCTCCAGCTCAGTCGTCAGGCCGGCTTCGTCCAGGTACAGCGCCACGGTTTTCGAACCCGGCGCCAGGGACGATTTGACCCACGGCTTGCGGGTCAGGCCGAGCTTGTTGGCGTTACGCGCCAGCAGGCCGGCGGCAATCACGTTGCGCGGGTTACTGGTGTTGGTGCAGCTGGTGATGGCGGCGATGATCACCGCGCCATCCGGCATCTGGCCAGGAACGTCGTCCCACTGACCGGAGATGCCTTGGGCGGCGAGATCCGAGGTGGCGACGCGGGCGTGCGGGTTGCTCGGGCCGGCCATGTTGCGCACGACGGTGGACAAGTCGAACGTCAGGCCGCGCTCGTATTGCGCGCCTTTCAGGCTGTCAGCCCACAGGCCGGTTTGCTTGGCGTAGTTCTCGACCAACTGCACCTGCTCGTCTTCACGGCCGGTGAGTTTGAGGTAGTCGATGGTTTGCTGGTCGATGTAGAACATCGCCGCCGTGGCGCCGTATTCCGGGGCCATGTTGGAGATGGTTGCGCGGTCGCCGAGGGTCAGCGCGGCGGCGCCTTCACCGAAGAATTCCAGCCATGCGCCGACCACTTTTTGCTTGCGCAGGAACTCGGTCAACGCCAGCACCATGTCAGTGGCAGTGATGCCCGGTTGCAGCTTGCCGGTCAGTTCAACGCCGACGCTTTCCGGCAGACGCATCCACGACGCACGGCCGAGCATCACGCTCTCGGCTTCCAGACCACCGACACCGATGGCGATCACGCCCAGTGCATCGACGTGCGGGGTGTGGCTGTCGGTGCCGACGCAAGTGTCGGGGAACGCCACGCCGTCACGTACCTGGATCACCGGAGACATTTTCTCCAGGTTGATCTGGTGCATGATGCCGTTGCCCGGTGGAATCACATCAACGTTCTTGAAGGCCTTTTTGGTCCAGTTGATGAAGTGGAAACGGTCTTCGTTGCGACGGTCTTCGATGGCGCGATTCTTCTCGAACGCCTCCGGGTCGAAGCCTCCGCGCTCGACGGCCAGGGAGTGGTCGACGATCAACTGCGTCGGCACCACCGGGTTCACTTGCGCCGGGTCACCACCTTGCAGGGCGATGGCGTCACGCAGGCCGGCGAGGTCGACCAGCGCGGTCTGGCCGAGGATGTCGTGGCACACCACGCGAGCCGGGAACCACGGGAAGTCGAGGTCGCGTTTGCGCTCGATGAATTGCTTCAGGGATTCGGTGAGCGTGGCCGGGTCGCAGCGACGTACCAGGTTTTCCGCCAGCACGCGTGAGGTGTACGGCAGAGTGTCGTAGGCGCCAGGCTGGATGGCCTCGACAGCCGCGCGGACGTCGAAGTAATCCAGATGGCTGCCGGGCAGCGGTTTACGGAATTCAGTGTTCATCGTCAGGACTCGGTCACGGTAGTTTCAAAAGGTGGGGCCTGGCACAGCACCTGAAATGCACACAATCCACTGTAGGAGTGAGCCTGCTCGCGATAGCGGTCAATCAGTCGACATCCATTTTGAATGTCAGTCCGTCATCGCGAGCAGGCTCGCTCCTACAGGGATCTGCGTAGAGTTCAGATCCCGGTGCAGGCCTTCACCATTCAGCGTTGTTCGATTGGCACGAACTTGCGCTGTTCGACGCCGACATACTCGGCGCTCGGGCGGATGATGCGGTTGTTGGCACGCTGTTCGAACACGTGCGCCGCCCAGCCGGTCAGGCGCGAGCAGACAAAGATCGGTGTGAACAACTTGGTCGGAATGCCCATGAAGTGGTACGTCGACGCATGGTAGAAGTCGGCGTTCGGGAACAGTTTCTTCTGTTCCCACATGGTCGCGTCGATGGCTTCGGAAACCGGGAACAGCACGGTGTCGCCCACTTCTTCAGCGAGTTTTTTCGACCAGCCCTTGATCACTTCGTTACGCGGATCGTTGTCTTTATAGATCGCGTGGCCGAAGCCCATGATCTTGTCCTTGCGCGCCAGCATGCCGAGGGTGCCCTCGACGGCCTCTTCAGGCGACGAGAAGCGCTCGATCATTTCCATCGCCGCTTCGTTGGCGCCGCCGTGCAGAGGGCCGCGCAACGAACCGATGGCCGCGGTGACGCAGGAATACATGTCCGACAGCGTCGAGGCGCACACCCGTGCGGTGAACGTCGAGGCGTTGAACTCGTGTTCCGCGTAGAGGATCAGCGAAACGTTCATCACTTTGACGTGCAAATCGCTCGGTTTCTTGCCGTGCAGCAAGTGCAGGAAGTGGCCGCCGATGGATTGTTCGTCGCTCACGCAGCTGATGCGCTTGCCGTCGTGGCTGAAGCGATACCAGTAGCACATGATCGCCGGGAACGCGGCCAGCAGGCGGTCGGTCACGTCGTGTTGTTCGGAGAAGTCTTTCTCCGGCTCGATGTTGCCCAGGAACGAGCAACCGGTACGCATCACGTCCATCGGGTGGGCGTCGGCAGGGATGCGTTCCAGCACTTCTTTGAGCGCTTGCGGCAGGTCGCGCAGCTTGCCCAGTTTGCTGATGTAAGCGGCGAGTTGTGCCTTGGTCGGCAATTCACCGTAAAGCAGCAGATAAGCCACTTCTTCGAATTGCGCGTCGGCCGCCAGTTCGCGAACGTCGTAGCCGCGATAGGTCAGGCCGGCGCCCGATTGGCCCACGGTGGACAGAGCGGTTTGCCCGGCAACCTGGCCACGGAGCCCGGCGCCACTGAGTACTTTTGCTTCGGCCATTGCTGTCTCCAGTTTTTCTTGAATTTGTCAGGGAAACTTGTAGGAGCGATGCTTGCTCGCGAAAGCGCTGTATCAGACGACATTAATGTTGAATGTCAGTGCGTCTTCGTCGGATCGCCGCCCAGAGCAAGCTTCGCTCCTACAGGGCTTTCGTTACTTCTTCGCGGCAAACAACGCATCGAGCTTCTGCTCGAAGGTGTGGTAGTCGATGCGATCGTAAAGCTCCATGCGGGTCTGCATGGTGTCGATCACGTTCTGTTGCGTGCCGTCGCGACGGATTGCGGTGTAGACGTTTTCCGCCGCCTTGTTCATCGCGCGGAAAGCGGACAGCGGGTACAGCACCAGCGACACATCGGCAGCGGCGAGTTGCTCGGTGGTGTACAGCGGCGTCGCGCCGAATTCGGTGATGTTAGCCAGGATCGGCGCTTTCACGCGGTTGGCGAACAGCTTGTACATGTCCAGTTCGGTAATGGCTTCCGGGAAGATCATGTCGGCGCCGGCTTCGATGCAGGCGGCGGCGCGATCCAGCGCGGATTCCAGACCTTCCACTGCCAGGGCGTCGGTGCGAGCCATGATCACGAAGCTGTCATCGGTGCGCGCATCGACGGCGGCCTTGATCCGGTCGACCATTTCCTGCAGCGACACGATCTCTTTATTCGGACGGTGACCGCAGCGCTTGGCGCCGACCTGGTCTTCAATATGAATCGCCGCCGCGCCGAACTTGATCATCGACTTGACGGTGCGCGCGACGTTGAACGCCGAGGAACCGAAACCGGTGTCCACGTCCACCAGCAGCGGCAGGTCGCACACGTCGGTAATGCGACGCACGTCGGTCAGCACGTCATCCAGGCCGGTGATGCCCAGGTCCGGCACGCCGAGGGAGCCGGCAGCCACCCCGCCACCCGACAGGTAAATCGCCTTGAAACCGGCGCGCTTGGCCAGCAGCGCGTGGTTGGCGTTGATCGCGCCGACCACTTGCAGCGGATGTTCGCTGGCGACCGCATCGCGGAAACGCTGGCCTGGAGTGCTCTTGTTGGAACTCATGACTCACCTCGTTCAGTGGCTGTCTGGTTAGCGCCGTCCTGGTAGTGACGGGCGATATTGCGTTTGGAGGCGCCGATGTGACGGCGCATCAACAACTCGGCGAGCTCACCGTCACGGTCGGCGATGGCGTCGAGAATTCGGTGGTGCTCGGCAAAGGCCTGGTGCGGGCGATTGGGCGTGGTGGAAAACTGGATGCGGTACATGCGCACCAGTTGGTAGAGCTCGCCGCACAGCATCTGCGTCAGGGTGCGGTTGCCGCTGCCCTGGATGATCCGGTAGTGGAAATCGAAGTCGCCTTCCTGCTGGTAATAGCCAACGCCGGCCTGAAACGCCTCATCGCGCTCGTGGGTTTCGAGGACCCGGCGCAGTTCGTCGATTTCTTCGACGGTCATGCGTTCGGCCGCCAGCCGACAGGCCATACCTTCGAGGGATTCGCGAATCTCGTAGAGCTCCAGCAGCTCGGCATGGCTCAGCGAAACCACCCGCGCCCCGACGTGCGGTACGCGGACCAGCAGGCGCTGGCCTTCCAGTCGATGGATCGCCTCGCGCAACGGCCCGCGGCTGATGCCGTAGGTGCGTGCCAGCTCCGGCTCGGAGATCTTGCTGCCCGGGGCGATCTCGCCTTTGACGATGGCCGCCTGAATGCGGCGGAAGACGTTTTCGGAAAGCGTCTCCGACTCGTCTTGCGTAACCACCGGGGGATCGAGTTGATCCAGCATATTGTCGACACCTTGAAAGCCAATGCCGCAAAAACTAGCGAAAACAGCCGCAACAGTCAAAGGATAAATAGGTATTGTCGACAATCGTCTAATAACCGACTGCACCACAACAAAGCAGCCCTTCTGTTTATAGCCCCCGCCAGCGCTGGCGCCATAAACCCACCGTGCTAGAATGCCGCCCGCATTTGTCTGTGACATCTGCACGGCTTGTCATAAATAGTTGATAGGCATACGAGGGAGCTTGCGCAGCGATGCCAGGGCCTTGAATTGAAGTACGGACCGCTGCGCACCAGGATTTATGAGACTCAAGCCCCTCCCGACATTCCTTTATCTTCTTTGCCTGCCCGGTTTCGCCGTGGCGGGGGAAAAGACCGTGTACGGCCTCAACGAGTATGCTTCCCTGGACGGCATCAACCTGGAAGTCGCCGCCAAACTCGACACCGGGGCGAAAACAGCGTCCCTGAGTGCCCGCGACATCAAACGTTTCAAACGCAATGGCGAGTCCTGGGTGCGCTTCTATCTGGCCATCGACGCAGCGCATTCGCACCCCATCGAACGGCCACTGGCCCGCGTCAGCAAGATCAAGCGTCGTGCCGGCGACTACGACCCGGAAGAGGGCAAGAAGTACACCGCCCGTCCGGTGATCGAGCTGGATATCTGCATGGGTTCGGCTTTACGCAGTATCGAAGTGAACCTAACCGACCGTAGCGCCTTCCAATACCCGCTCTTGATCGGCTCCGAAGCGCTGAAACGCTTCGACGCGCTGGTCGACCCCAGTCTTAAATACGCTGCTGGCAAACCCGCCTGCGCCACCGACGCACATACCGCAGAGTAATTCCAATGCGCGCTCTTACCCTCCATCTGAAACTGCTGATCGCCATCCTGGTGGTGCTGGGCATTTCAGTTACGGCCTATCAGATTTTCGTGCTCGGCATTCCCGTGACCGAGGACGCCACCGACGACTTGTGGAATATCGACGCCAAGGTCGAGTTCGTCGCCAGTGCCAAAGACCCGGTCAAGATCCAGATGTTCGTGCCGCCGCTGAGCCGCGACTACGTCAGCCTCAACGAGAGTTTCATTTCCAATAACTACGGCGTGGCCGTAAACCGTGTCGACGGCAACCGCAAGGTGACCTGGTCGGCGCGCCGGGCCAAGGGCAACCAGACCCTTTATTACCGCCTGGTGCTGACCAAGCGCTACACCGGCGAAAAATCCAAGGTCAAGGGCCCGACCTTCCGCGACAGCATCGCCGTCGAAGGTGCGGAAAAAATCGCCGCCGAAGCCCTGCTCGCGCCGATCCGCCAACACTCGGCCGACGTCGAAACCTTCATCGGCGAAGCCATCAAGCGTGTCAACAATCTCAACGATGACAACGTGAAGCTGCTGCTAGGCGGCGATCCGTCCCCCGGGCACAAGGCGAAAATCGTCGAGCTGGTCCTGTCCATCGCCCACGTGCCGGTGGAAAAGGTCCACACCATCCGTCTGGTGGCCGATCAGCCGCAAACGCCGGAACTCTGGCTGCGCAGCTTCAACGGCACCGACTGGCTGTACTTCAACCCGGAAACCGGCGAACAAGGCCTGCCGTCCGACCGCCTGCTGTGGTGGACCGGCGACGAAAACCTGATCACCGTCGATGGCGGCAAGAAAGCCAACGTGACGTTCAGCCTGAACAACAGCGAAATGAACGCGATTCGACTGGCCAAGCTGACCGACGAAAACACCGACGCCAACTTCCTCGAATACTCGCTGTACGGTTTGCCCCTGCAAACCCAGCAGACCTTCATGATCATGGTGATGATCCCGATCGGCGTGCTGGTGATCCTGATCCTGCGTAACCTGATCGGCCTGCAGACCCTCGGCACCTTTACCCCGGTGCTGATCGCCCTCGCCTTCCGCGAAACCCAGCTTGGCTTCGGCATCGTGCTGTTTACGGTCATCACGGCGCTCGGGCTGTCACTGCGCTCCTACCTTGAACACTTGAAGTTGCAGATGCTGCCGAGGCTGTCGGTGGTGCTGACCTTCGTGGTGGTGCTGATCGCGGCGATCAGCCTGTTCAGCCATAAACTCGGCCTGGAACGCGGGCTGTCGGTGGCGCTGTTCCCGATGGTGATTCTGACCATGACCATCGAACGCCTGTCGATTACCTGGGAAGAACGCGGTTCCGGGCATGCGATGAAAGTGGCGATCGGTACGCTGTTTGCCGCCTCCCTGGCGCACCTGATCATGAGCGTGCCGGAGCTGGTGTACTTCGTGTTCACCTTCCCGGCGATCCTGCTGATCCTGGTGGGTTTCATGCTGGCGATGGGGCGTTATCGCGGTTACCGCCTGACCGAACTGGTGCGCTTCAAGGCTTTCCTCAAGAAGGCTGACTCTTGATGTTCGGCTTCTGGAAGACCTGGAAGGCCCTGGAAGCCCGGGGCATCATGGGGATCAATCGGCGTAACGCGGACTACGTGCTCAAGTACAACAAGCGCAGCCTGTACCCGATTGTCGATGACAAGATCATCACCAAGGAACGCGCGATCGCCGCCGGTATTCATGTGCCGGAACTGTACGGCGTGATCTCCACCGAGAAGGAAATCGATAACCTCGACAAGATCATCGGCGGGCGCACCGACTTCGTGATCAAACCGGCCCAGGGCGCGGGCGGCGACGGCATCATTGTGGTTGCCGACCGTTTCGAGGGCCGCTATCGCACGGTGTCCGGCAAGATCATCAGTCATGAGGAGATCGAGCACCATGTCTCCAGCATCCTCACCGGCCTGTATTCCCTGGGCGGTCACCGTGACCGCGCACTGATCGAATACCGCGTGATCCCGGACCAGATCTTCAAAAGCATCAGCTACGAAGGCGTCCCGGACATTCGCATCATCGTGTTGATGGGCTATCCGGTGATGGCGATGTTGCGCCTGCCGACGCGCCAGTCCGGCGGCAAGGCCAACCTGCACCAGGGCGCTATCGGCGTCGGCGTCGACCTCGCAACCGGGCAGACGCTGCGCGGCACCTGGCTGAACAACATCATCACCAAACATCCGGACACCACCAACGCGGTGGACGGCGTGCAACTGCCCTACTGGGACGGTTTCATGAAACTCGCTGCCGGCTGTTATGAGCTGTGCGGGCTGGGCTACATCGGTGTCGACATGGTGCTCGACCAGGAAAAAGGCCCGCTGATTCTTGAGCTCAATGCCCGGCCCGGGTTGAACATCCAGATTGCCAACGATTGCGGCCTGACGCTGCGCACCCATGCGGTTGAAGCGCGGCTGGAAGAGCTGAAAGCGCGCGGGGTTGTTGAGTCGGTTCAGGAGCGGGTCGAGTTTGTTCAGGAGATGTTTGGACATATTCCTGCCGTCGAAGGCTGATCCGAAACCGAGTCGCTGCCTTCGCGGGCAAGCCTCGCTCCTACAGATCTAGCGTCGTTCACATTCTCGGCGAACGGCACAAACCCGTAGGAGCGAGGCTTGCCCGCGAAGACTGACTAACAGTCACCAAACCTCGCAACCCTGTCCCCAATCTGCCAATCCCCGACATCCCCTCTAGGAGCAAATCCTGCAGAGGACTACAATCGCACCCCCGCCTCGATGGCTGATCTGCCCCGCCCATGTTGACCTGTTCCGTACACCCGCTGCCCTATCGCGCCAACCCCGCCGAGTACTTCGCGGCGATTCGTCATGCCCCCGGTGCCGTGCTGCTCGACAGCGGCCGGCCCACCGCTGATCGCGGGCGTTATGACCTGCTCAGCGCCTGGCCGCTGCAGCAAATAGCAGTATTGCCTGACGAAAGTGGCAGCGATTTCCTGCAACGCCTTCGCGACCATCTGGCACGACTGGGTGAAGCGGCAGTCTCCGATGAACTGCCATTCGCCGGCGGGCTGATCGGTTATCTGAGTTATGACTTCGGACGGCATCTTGAACACCTGCCGAGCCAGGCGCAGGACGACCTGCAATTGCCGGATGCGCGTTTCGGGCTGTACGACTGGGCATTGATCAGCGATCACCATTTGGCTACCAGTCAACTGGTGTTCCACCCGACACTGATCGACAGCGAGCGCCAGCGCTTGATCGCCTTGTTCAGTCAGCCTGCGGTTGAGCCGATCGAGCCGTTCAGTTTGAAAGCCCCGATGAAGGCCGACCTGAGCGCTGACGAGTATCGCCACGCACTTGAGCGCATTCAGCAGTACATCCAGGCGGGCGATTGTTATCAGGTGAACTTCGCCCAGCGCTTTCGTGCGCAATGTGCGGGTGATCCGTGGGCCGCGTATGTCGCGCTGCGGGCCGCGTGCCCGACACCGTTTTCCGGTTTCCAGAGCCTGCCCGACGGCGGCGCGGTGTTGAGTCTGTCGCCTGAGCGCTTCGTCAAAGTCAGTGAACGTCATGTGGAAACCCGCCCGATCAAAGGTACCCGTCCGCGTGGCCTGACGGCTGCCGAAGACGCCGCGAACGCTGCCGAACTGCTGGCCAGTCCCAAGGACCGTGCCGAGAACCTGATGATCGTCGACCTGCTGCGCAACGACCTCGGTCGCACTTGCCGAATCGGCTCGGTGCGGGTGCCGGAGTTGTTCAGTCTGGAAAGCTATCCGAATGTGCATCACCTGGTGAGCAGCGTGACCGGCGAACTGGCGGATGACCGGGATGCGCTGGATCTGATCGCTGGCAGTTTTCCGGGCGGATCGATTACCGGTGCGCCGAAGATTCGTGCCATGCAGATCATCGACGAGCTGGAGCCGACCCGACGTGGGTTGTACTGCGGCTCGTTGCTGTACCTGGACGTGCGCGGCGAGATGGACAGCTCTATCGCTATTCGCAGCTTGCTGGTCAAGGATGGGCAGGTGTGCTGCTGGGCGGTGGCGGGATTGTCGCGGACTCGGAATGGCAGGCGGAGTATCAGGAATCAATTACCAAGGTGAAGGTTCTGCTCGACACCCTGCAAAACCTTTGATTCCGGGCTTTTGTGGCAAGGGAGCTTGCTCCCTCGCCACAGGTAGGGTTTACAGACTTAAGGCCCGATTCGAAGCCTTGATGAACTCCTGCTTCAAGTCCTCAAAGGTATGCACCGCCGGGAACTGCGGAAACTCGCGAATCACATTATCCGGCGCATGAAACAGAATCCCCGCATCCGCCTCACCGAGCATGGTGGTGTCGTTGTAGGAATCCCCTGCCGCAATGACCCGATAGTAAAGACTCTTGAACGACAGAACCGACTGCCGCTTCGGATCTTTCTGACGTAACTGATAGCTCGTCACCCGTCCCGAATCGTCGGTGATCAAGCGATGGCACAGCAAGGTCGGGAAGCCCAGTTGACGCATCAGCGGCTGGGAAAACTCGTAGAACGTGTCCGACAGAATCACCACCTGAAACCGCTCACGCAGCCAGTTGACGAACTCGATGGCGCCGTCCAGCGGCTTCAGCGTGGCGATCACTTCCTGGATGTCAGTGAGTTTCAAGCCGTGCTCGTCGAGAATCCGCAGGCGCTGCTTCATCAGCACGTCGTAGTCGGGAATGTCCCGGGTGGTCGCCCTCAGGGATTCAATACCGGTTTTTTCAGCGAACGCGATCCAGATTTCCGGGACCAGCACACCTTCGAGATCCAGACAGGCAATTTCCACAAGACACTCCCATTTGTATTGATTATTGAGTCGAGCGAGTAAAAGACTGCCGAACTCTAGCGACTCAGGCTGCCCCGCGCAACGCACAGGGCGCGCCCGCCGCCGCAGGATTTTGTTACCATCAGCCCCATATAGAGCGCCCAGCGCCACCGACCTGTAGGAAGCCGCCCTGATGAGCCCATCGTTCGATGTTGTGGAACTCGCCACGACCTATGCCAACAAATCCGCCCAGGACATCCTGAAACTCGCGTTTGCCGAGTTTGGCGATGACCTGTGGATATCTTTCAGCGGCGCCGAAGACGTGGTGCTCGTGGACATGGCCTGGAAGCTGAACAAGAACGTCAAAGTGTTCAGCCTCGACACCGGCCGCTTGCACCCGGAGACCTACCGCTTCATCGATCAGGTGCGCGAGCACTACAAGATCGACATTGAGCTGGTGTCCCCGGACTACACGAAACTGGAGCCGTTCGTGAAGGAAAAAGGCCTGTTCAGTTTCTACAAGGACGGCCATGGCGAGTGCTGCGGCATCCGCAAGATCGAACCGCTGCGTCGCAAACTGTCGGGCGTGAGCGCCTGGGCCACCGGCCAGCGTCGGGACCAGAGCCCGGGTACCCGCAGCGCCGTCGCGGTGATGGAAATCGACACCGCGTTTTCCACCCCGGATCGCACCCTCTACAAATTCAACCCGCTGGCGCAGATGACCAGCGAAGAGATCTGGGGTTACATCCGCATGCTCGAACTGCCGTACAACAGCCTGCACGAACGCGGCTTCATCAGCATTGGCTGCGAACCCTGCACCCGCCCGGTGCTGCCGAACCAGCATGAACGTGAAGGCCGTTGGTGGTGGGAAGAGGCGACGCAGAAAGAATGCGGGCTGCATGCGGGGAATATCATCAGCAAGTCCAAGGCCTGAGCCCGAGCCGGGTGAATTCCCCTGTGGGAGCGAGCCTGCTCGCGATAGCGGTGTAACAGTCAACAATACTGTTGAATGCCCCGGCAAGCCGGTCTCACTCCCGCAGGATTAGTGTTCTGTTTTATAAATGTGTACACACGAATGTCACCATAGGTGCCATTTATGTGTGCACTTTTGTTTTCTGCGCCCCAAAAAGTTACACCCTTTTTTCCTGACTTCCCCAGTCGAGTTTTCCCACCTCCTCCGACGAAAAATAAATACCTGTTCAACCGGTCAATTTATATCGCCTTTTTTTCAGTCACTTATCGTGATTCATCAACAAAACGAAATGAGAACCTATTTTTATAGATCAGCAGATGGCATGGATCTGGCTTAAGTGCATACATGTTTTGTATACAATCAATACAAAACATACACACACTTAGATCCGCAAGCCTGAAGCGCCCTATCCCGTACAGGCTGCAGATGCCCCGTAACCAATGATGCTTATTGCCCGCGACGAAGATTTGTCGAGCTCACGCTCATGCACAGTCATCGCGACGCCAAGCTCGGAGCCTGCCGGAATGCGTACTAGCCTCTCCAATAACAACATCGCACTGGATCTGCCCTCCTTTCCACCCACCGCTCAAGATCAAACTGTTCAAGAACCCGTGGTGCTCAGCCCGCGCCTGCACAACAAGGACCTGGCGCCGACCAAGGCCGAAGGCCGACGCTGGGGCCGCTACAGCATCTTCGCCCTGTGGACCAACGACGTTCACAACATCGCCAACTATTCCTTCGCCATTGGCCTGTATGCGCTGGGTCTGGGTGGCTGGCAGATTCTGTTGTCCCTGGGGATCGGCGCGGCGCTGGTGTATGGCTTCATGAACCTTTCCGGCTACATGGGGCAAAAGACCGGCGTGCCGTTTCCTGTCATCAGCCGGATCAGTTTCGGTATTCACGGGGCGCAAATTCCTGCGTTGATCCGCGCCATTATCGCCATCGCCTGGTTCGGCATTCAGACGTACCTGGCGTCCGTAGTGTTTCGCGTGCTGCTGACGGCGGTGCATCCCGGCTTCGCCGACTACGACCACAACTCGATCCTTGGTCTGTCGAGCCTGGGCTGGGTATGTTTCGTGGCGATCTGGCTGGTGCAACTGGGCATCCTCGCCTACGGCATGGAAATGGTACGGCGCTATGAAGCGTTCGCCGGGCCGGTGATTCTGCTGACCGTCGCCGCGCTCGCCGCCTGGATGTACACCCAAGCCGACGCAACCATCGCCTGGTCGATCCGCGAGCCGCTGACCGGTGGCGAGATGTGGCGCAATATTTTTGCCGGCGGCGCATTGTGGCTGGCGATCTACGGGACGTTGATCCTCAACTTCTGCGACTTCGCCCGTTCATCGCCGTGCCGCAAAACCATCAAGGTCGGAAATTTCTGGGGCTTGCCGGTGAATATTCTGGTGTTCGCGGCCATCACCGTCCTGCTTTGTGGTGCGCAATTTCAGATCAATGGCCGGATCATCGAAAGCCCGACTGAAATCATCGCCTCGATCCCCAACACCTTCTTCCTGGTGCTCGGCTGCCTGGCGTTCCTGATCGTCACCGTAGCGGTGAACATCATGGCCAACTTCGTCGCCCCGGCGTTCGTGCTCAGTAACCTGGCGCCTAAATACCTGACCTTCCGCCGCGCCGGGCTGATCAGCGCAACCATCGCGGTGCTGATCCTGCCGTGGAATCTCTACAACAGCCCACTGGTGATCGTGTATTTCCTGTCCGGCCTCGGCGCCCTGCTAGGCCCGTTGTACGGCGTGATCATGGTCGACTACTGGCTTGTACGAAAAGGCCAGGTCAACGTGCCGCAGTTGTACAGCGAAGACCCCAACGGCGCTTATTACTACAGCCGCGGGGTCAATTTACGCGCCGTAGCGGCGTTCATTCCTGCCGCATTGATTGCCATCGTCCTGGCGCTGGTGCCGGGCTTCCACCTCGTTTCACCGTTCTCGTGGCTGATCGGCGCCGGGATTGGCGCAATGCTCTACCTGATCATCGCCAAGCGACAGCCCCATTACGCCGACGTCAGCGGTGAAAGCATCGCAGTCGACAACGTCTGCCACTAATCCACTCGCGGCCCGCCAGCGCCGGGCCGCAGAACCGCCCTGCAATAAGGACTACTCATGCGAATTCTCGTGGTTAACGTCAACACCACCGAATCCATCACTCAGGCCATCGCCCGATCCGCCCAGGCGGTGGCCGCGCCGGGAACGGAAATCGTCGGCCTGACGCCCTACTTCGGCGCCGACTCCATCGAAGGCAATTTCGAAAGTTACCTGGCCGCCATCGCCGTAATGGACCGGGTCATGGCCTACGACCAGCCCTTCGATGCGGTGATCCAGGCCGGCTACGGCGAACACGGTCGCGAAGGCTTGCAGGAATTGCTCAACGTGCCGGTGGTGGACATCACCGATGCAGCGGCCAGTACGGCGATGTTCCTCGGCCATGCCTATTCGGTGGTCACCACCCTGGACCGCACCGTGCCCCTGATCGAGGACCGGCTAAAACTGTCGGGGCTGTGGGACCGCTGCGCGTCGGTGCGGGCCAGTGGTCTGGCGGTGCTGGAACTGGAATCCGATCCGCAACGGGCGCTGGAGGCGATTGTCCGTCAGGCGGAACTGGCGGTGCAGGAAGACAAGGCCGAAGTGATTTGCCTGGGCTGCGGCGGCATGGCCGGGCTGGATGAACAGATTCGCCAGCGCACCGGGGTTCCGGTGGTGGATGGCGTGACGGCGGCGGTGACCATTGCCGAATCGCTGGTGCGATTAGGGTTGTCCACTTCCAAGGTGCGGACGTATGCGACGCCACGGCCGAAGAACATTATTGGTTGGCCGGGGCGGTTCGGGCGGTAGACCGCGTTATCGTTCATCGCGAGCAGGCTCGCATTGGATCTGTGTCATTCACAAATCCCCTGCTCGCGAAAGCAGCGACTCGGTCTCAAGCCAGACTCAAACCGCACTGAACCGCTGCACCCACCCCCGCTCCGCAAACTGCTCAATAATGAAATCCACAAACGCCCGGGTCTTGCCCGGCAGCAGTTTGTGTTCCGCGTAATAGATAGACATGTTGCCGTCGTCGACATACCAGTCCGGCAACACCCGTTGTAACGTCCCGGCTTCCAGATACCCCACAGCAAACGGCATGCTTACCAACGCAATGCCCAACCCCTGCGCCGCCGTCGCACACGCCGCTTCCGAATCGCTCATGGTCATGCGCGCCTTCAGCGCCAGCGGGTTGTGTTGCTGAGTACGACTGGTCAATTGCCAGGAACGCACCCGACCGGTCTGTGGGGAGCGGATCAGGATGCCGTCGTGGTCCTTGAGTTGATCGGGATCGACGATCACAGGCCGCGCCGCCAGATACTCCGCCGACGCCACCAGCACCCGATGCGCCGGCGTCAGCTTGCGCGCCACCACGCCTTGCGGCAGCTCAAATCCCCCACCAATCGCCGCATCGAAGCCCTGAGCGATCAGATCGACCTGCCGGTTGTCGAAATGCCAATCCGGGTTGATCGCCGGAAATCGCCGCAGAAACTCGCCCAGTAAGGGCACCACATATAAACGCCCGAACACCGTGCCCATGCTGACTTTCAGTGTTCCCGCTGGCCGACCCTCAGCGCTGGCGAGGTTGGCCACCGCATTCTGGATCGTGTGAAGGCTGGAACTGACTTCGCCGAGAAACAGGTGACCTGCCTCGGTCAGCGTCAGGCTTCGCGTGCTGCGCTGGAACAGCCGCACACCCAGCCGGGCCTCAAGCTTGGCAACACTTTTGCCGACCGCCGCCGGGGTCAGGCTCAAGCGTCGCGCGGCTTCGGCGAAGCTGCCAACCTCGGCGCTGCGCACGAAGCATTCGATACTGCTGAAGGTTTCCATAGGCGCCACTATAAACTTCTGGTTTACACAGACTATCGTAATTGCCGTCTACACAGCGTGTAATCCGCAATCAATACTAGGCTCCATCAACCGAGGCATCTCGCCTCGGGACTTCGGAGATCGTTATGACTACTCAGAACCTCAGCGGCAAAGTGGCTTTGATTCAAGGCGGGTCCCGCGGCATCGGCGCCGCCATTGTCAAACGCCTGGCCGCTGAAGGCGCAACCGTTGCCTTCACCTATGTCAGCTCCACGGCCAAAGCCGAAGCCTTGCAAGACAGCATCACCGGCAATGGCGGCAAAGCCCTCGCCATCAAGGCCGACAGCGCTGACGCCGAGGCCATTCGCCGCGCCGTGACCACCACCGTAGACACCTTTGGTCGCCTCGACATCCTCGTCAACAACGCCGGCGTGCTGGCCGTTGCGCCACTGGAGGATTTCAAACTCGAAGATTTCGACCAGACCCTGGCCATCAACGTGCGCAGCGTGTTCATCGCCACCCAGGCCGCCGCCAAACACATGACTGAAGGCGGTCGCATCATCAACATCGGCAGCACCAACGCCGACCGCATGCCCTTCGCCGGTGGCGGCCCTTACGTCATGAGCAAATCAGCGCTGGTAGGTCTGACCAAAGGCCTGGCCCGCGACCTCGGCCCGCGCGGCATCACCATCAACAACGTGCAACCGGGCCCGGTCGACACCGACATGAACCCGGCCGACGGTGACTTCGCTGACAGCCTGATCCCGCTGATGGCGGTGGGCCGTTACGGCACTTCCGAGGAAATCGCCAGCTTTGTGGCCTATCTGGTCGGGCCGGAAGCCGGTTACATCACAGGGGCGAGCCTGACCATCGACGGTGGTTTTGGCGCCTGATGCGCTAGACGCAATCACAATGTGGGGGCGAGCCTGCTCGCGAAGACGGTGCGTCAGGCGACATTGATGTCGTCTGACCTTCCGCTTTCGCGAGCAGGCTCGCTCCCACACTTTTTACTTCAAGCCCATTCGAGGGCTGGCAAACCACAAGCACTCGGCTTGAACGCCTTCAACGAACGAAGAATGCCATCGGCATGCGCATACTTTTCGTCAGCCATCGCCGCGTCGGGAATCGCAATCGCCGTCATCCCCGCCGCTTTCGCCGCCGTGACACCGAACGGCGAGTCTTCGAACACCAGGCAGTCTTCGGGCGCAACGCCCAGGCGCCGCGCCGCCGTGAGGAAGATGTCCGGCGCCGGTTTGGCCGCGCCCACTTCAGGGTCATCGGCCGTCACGACAAAGTCGAACAGCGCAAACCAATCGCGGTGCAAGGTGGTTTTCTGGCCGAACGACTGACGCGAAGAACTGGTGCCGACCGCGATCGGAATGTTGTTGGCTTTCAAGTGCCTGACCAGTTCCTCGGCGCCAGGCATCGCCAGCGCTTGCGGAAAACGCTCGCGCATCAGCGGTTCGCGGATCACCAGAAACTCTTCGGCGGTGATCGGCAGGTCGAGAGCCTCGACCACGTACCGCGCCAGATCACCCGCGCCACGGCCGATGATGTTCTGTTTGATGCTCCAGTCGAAGACCCGACCGTAGCGCTCGGCAATCATGGACGTGACCTCGGTATAAATGCCCTCGGTGTCCAGCAGCAAGCCGTCCATATCAAAAATTACGGCCTTGATCGGGCCGTATTCATTCAGCGGTGCATTCATCGCATCTGATCCGTTTTCTAATGACATCCCAGAGGCGGCTCAGGTGCGGCCGGGTCCGTGATCGATTAAAGGATTCAGCAGCATAGCGAGCGCGGCGGCCATCGAGCAACGGGCAATCCCTGACAGATACAAAAAGTGCTCGTCGTCATTTAGCGATTTTCCCTACATAAAACGCCTCCTTTCCCGACTTCTTTACCCGTTGATCCCAAGCAAAGTCCCGCGCTCAAACTTGATCTGCGCGAGGGACTGCGAATGTTCGTACCTGACAAGGTACTGGCCTTGAATAACGCCATCGGCCTGCTGGTGGTTGCCGCCATGGACCCCGAGCGGCCGGATGTCGAAGCGCTGTTCGCTGACTTCCGGCTTTGCCTCAATGACTACGACGCCTGGGCCGAAAGTTTCTGGACCGGCAAGGCGCTGGATATCGAGCAGGTGTTCAAGGTGGGGCACGACGTTCGCCTGGTCGCGCCGAAAAACTCCACCACCCCTGTCAGCTCGACCGTCGCCGCATGCCCGGCAGCGGGTCCCCTGACCCTCGTGCACATGTTCGACGCTGCGCGGTTCGTGCCGATCGGCAACACCCCGGTGATGCTTGAGCCTTTGAACGCTGACGGTACGTTCGGCAAACCGGTTTATGACGAGATCGGCCCTAGCGGCATCCTCGAAATCCGCGAGTGCGAACGCAGCCTGCGTTATCGCATCACCTTCTTCCCGAATGTTTCCGCTGAGCATGTCAAAGCGCTTTATGCCTCCTATCAAGGCGTCATCAGCGGTCTGGAAGGCTGGCTGCGTAACGAGTGGACGACCGAATTCGAACCCTCATGGGCCGAGTTCGCCGAGGCCGGTTTCATCAAGCGTTACGGCCAGCTGCAACAGGCCGACTGGCGCGGTTTCGAGAATTCGCTGAACGGGTTGTGGGATGACGTGAAGCAGATCTACGCGCTCATCGCGGACCTGCAAGCCAACAGTGAAAAACTCCTTGAGTACCTGACCGAAACCGAACTTGAAACGCTGCTGGAGGCTTCAGCGGAATCCATCGCCAACCTGCTGCTGGTGTTGAGTGATGAGCCGCTGATGTTCATTCATCTGGCGGCGATCACCAGTTGGCTGAGGATGTTGCCGCCGCAGTTCATCGCCGAAGTCGTGGCAGAGATTCGCACAGGCATATTGATCGGCTTCCTGCTGGCGCGCCTCACAGGCCCTGCCGGGTTGAAGCTCGGCATCAGCGCCAAGGTGCTGGACAAGGTCAAATCCGAGCGCGCGCGCAAATGGCTGGCTGCCGCGAGCCTGAGGTTGGCCGAGCTCGGCACCCAGTCCGACCTGACGACCCACGCGGGCGTACTCAAACCCCTTGCGGTCAATGTCCGAAATGCTCCGCTAAACCCCGCACCCGCCGTGCCGTTGCAGATCAACCTGGGCACTGCGCCGGTTTTGACAGTGCAGAATCCAGTCGCCATTGCTCGCGACAAATCCGCAGCCATGACCCGATTGGGTCGGCAGGAGCACCGTGACGACGTTCCCGATCAAGCGAAAAATCCCAACGGCGATAGTGCCGATTGCGGGCCGCTGACCTGCACCAACGGTTGCCCGGTGTCGATGGTCACCGGCGAAGAATTGCTGACACTGGACGATGGATCGCTTAACGGCTTGCTGCCTTTCGCGTTTACCCGGTTGTACCGAACCAGCGCCGTGGAAATGGATTGCGGGCTGGGTTGGGGCTGGAGTCATTCGCTGGCGCATCGCCTGGAGCTGGACGCAGAACAAGTCGTCTGGACCGACCATGAAAACCGTCGCACGACGTTTCCACTGCCCAGCATTTTGCGTCCGGCGATTCATAACAGCCTGTCCCGCTCGGCCATTTATCTCGGAAACAAACCCGAGGAGCTGATTGTTGCTCTGGCGGGTGAGTCTCCACGGTTCTATCACTTTGAGAATGGTCGCCTGACGTCCATCAGTGATGCCTACAACAACCGGCTGCATATCACCCGCGACCGTCAGGATCGCATTCAACGCGTCGATAACGGCGCGGGACGTTCACTGCTGTTGCGTTACGAGCGCCGGCACATCGTTACGGTCGAGTATCAGTCGTTTCACCCCGCCGACGGGTTGGTGGACGCCTGGCGTACAGAGCAAACGCTGATTGCCTACCGCTACGACGCCCGTCACCGCCTGATCGAAGCGACCAATGCTGCCGGCGAAAGCGAGCGATACGACTACGACGACCAACACGTGATTCTCCAGCGACAACTGGCCGGTGGGGCCAGTTTCTTCTGGGAGTGGGAAAGGTCTGGCAAAGCGGCCAGATGTGTCAGGCACTGGGCGACTTTTTCGCAGATGGATACGCGTTATGCCTGGGATGACGACGGCGCAGTGCTGGTTAAAAACGCCGATGGCAGCGAAGAAGTTTACGTCCATGACGATAAGGCGCGATTGGTGCGCCGGGTTGAGCCGGATGGCGGAGAGCATCTCAACACCTACGACGACCACGGCCGATTGACAACCGAGCGCAGTCCATCAGGGGCGATCACCCAGTATCGCTACGACGAGATCGGGCGGCTGATCGCGCTGATTCCACCGGAAGACGAGCCAACGTCCTACGAATATCGCTACGGTTTCCTGCATGCGCGATATCGCGGTAAAGCGGTGTGGAAATACCGGCGCAATGCTCAGGGGGATGTCACCGAGGCCATCGATCCCGACGGCCACATCACTCACTACCACTACGATGCTCAAGGCCGGCTGCTGTCTATCCGTTACCCGGACACCAGCCGTCATGTGTTCGTGTGGGATGCCATCGGGCAACTGGTCGAAGAGACGTTGCCAGACGGCAGTCAGCGGCGGTTTTCCTACGATGTATCGGGTCGTCAGATTGCCCGTCAGGACGAACATGGTGCCGTCACTCAATACCAATGGGACGCCGTTGGCCGACTGATCCAGACGGTTCTTCCCACAGGCGCCAGCCGCGCCTTCAGTTACAACGCCTACGGCAAAATCACCGCCGAACGCGATGAACTGGGGCGCGTCACCCGTTTTGAATACGACGATGACCTGCATCTGGTCAGCCGCCGAATCAATCCCGACGGCACGCAGCTGCGTTATCGCTACGACAACGCCCGGCTGCTACTGACGGAAATCGAAAACGAATCCGGCGAACGCTATCGACTGGACTACACACCTGGCGGACTGATCCGACAGGAAACCGGCTTTGACGGCCGTCGCACAGCGTATGCCTACGACCTCAACGGCCATCTGCTGGAAAAAACCGAATTCGGTGATGACGGCTCGCAGCTGTTTACGAGTTACCAACGGGATACGGCCGGACGCCTGCTGGTCAAAAACCTGCCCGATGGCGTCAACGTCGAATATCGCTATGACAGCCTAGGCCGATTGGTCAGCGTCGATGACGGCCAAGACCATCCGCTGGAGTTCGCGTACGACAAGCAAAACCGCCTGATCACCGAACATCAAGGTTGGGGCACGCTGCGCTACGGCTACGACGCTTGCGGCAAGCTCAACCATCTGCGTCTGCCGGACAACAGCCAACTCGACTATCACCACGCCAAGGGCGGTGCGCTGACAGCCATCGACCTTAACGGCACACGACTTACAAGCCACACGTATAAAGCCGACCGCGAACTGCAACGTCAGCAAGGCATGTTGTCGAGCCGGTACGACTACGATGAACAGGGTCGCCTGAAAGCTCACGCTATCAGCCAACCCCAGCATCCGCTGTATCGGCGCGACTATACCTACAGCGCCAACGGCAATCTCGAACACATCGCCGACACCCGTCATGGCCAACGCAGCTATCAATACGATCCGCTTGACCGCCTGATCCGCGTCCGCCACTCCCGCGACCAGCAGCCCGAAAGTTTCGCCCATGACCCCGCCGGCAACCTGTTGATGCAGGACCGTCCAGGCCCAGCCACCCTCAAAGGCAATCGCCTGCTGATGCAGGGCGATCGCCATTTCGTCTACGACCCCTTCGGCAACCTGATCCGCGAGCGCCGCGGCGCCGCCCAAAAACTCGTCACCGAATACCGCTACGACTGCCAGCATCGATTAATCGGCGTCACCCTGCCGAGCGGCAACACCGCCAGCTACCGCTACGATGCCTTCGGCCGCCGCATCTGTAAAACCGTCGACGACCACATCACCGAGTACTTCTGGCAGGGCGACAACCTCGTTGCCGAAAGTGGCCGCGAACATTACCGCAGCTACGTCTACGAACCCGGCACCTTCCGCCCACTGGCCATGCTCGACGGCAAAGGCCCGCACCAGGCCTGCCCGTTCTACTACCAACTCGACCACCTCGGCACACCACAAGAACTCACCGACTACAGCGGCGACATTATCTGGGCCGCCCAATACACAGCCTATGGCCGCCTGACACGCCTGAACCGCGATACCCATCAGGTTCTGGATCAGCCATTGAGGTTCCAGGGGCAGTATTACGATGCGGAGACGGGACTGCATTACAACCGGCACCGGTACTACAACCCTGATCTGGGACGGTATCTGACGCCGGATCCGAGTAAGTTGGCGGGTGGGTTAAACGGATATCAGTACACGCGCAATCCAACGGGGTGGGTTGATCCGTTGGGGTTGAATGATTGCCCTGGAGGGGACGGGTGCAAGAGGCCTTCGTTTGGGGATGAGGATCCGGCGGGGAAGGTGAAGGTTGATGAGGGGGAGGCTACTCTTCCGACTCCGAAAGCAGAAATCGATTATCTTTACCGTGGTGATCTTCGTCGTCCCGATGAAATCTTTGACACTGGTTTTTTAAGCTTAGGCAAAAGTACCGATCTATTGCTCCATATATGGGACAACCGAAATCCACCAAGCAATTTCGTAAGTACATCGACTGATCGGGAAGTAGGCATCGATTTCGGCACAAGGTACAGAACTACCAAGGGTTACTTGTACACCCTGAAAAAAATCTATGGCCACGACGTGAACAAAGAATTACATCCTGACGACATTCCTTATAGTTATGAGTCTGAAATTGCAATACCTAACGGAATAGAAAGCAAAAATATTCTCGGTGCCACGCCCCTGAAAAAAGATGGTAGTTATGTTGGGTATTCCATTCCGAATCCATCAAGGAATCTGAAAAATGACAATTAAGAAAATACCTATAGTGGTGGGTGGAAAACCCGAAACTGCGACCTTGGATTATGACGAGCGGGTACCTGTGATCCGCTTGACACTTGAAAATGGTTGGAGCGAAGAATTCAAAGGCTTAGACATCTATGAGTGTCTGGGAAAAATAATTAAATCACTCCCTGAAATTAAATTTCTTTGTAAAGGAGCGAAGATAAACGTTAGACCATCTAGCATGTCGTCGCAGATGACATCCGGAATAATGGCGTACGAGCACAAAATAGGCGTCCGCGCCACAAGAAAAGATATCGTCAACATCTTCGATTTTGATGACAAAGAAATAATCAACGAACCAAGACTACAGACCGAATTCTTTCATCGCTGGTTAGAGTCCATAAAAAAAATTAAACACTAGAGCGCATACAGAGCAGCGATTTTTTAATAAAAAACACAGCCCCCTAAACATCTCTGTTATTTAAAAAAGCGCCTGAAGAGCCCAGTTTGTACTGGGCTCATCTTCTGGAATACTCGAATTAACCATCCGAACCACCACCTCCTTCCGCACTCCCCAAACTCCCACCGCGACTCATCCCTGAACCACCGGAACTACCGGATCCTCCATTCCCACTCCCAGCCCCATTCCCGATCGGTTTAAGGGGACGGGCTCAGGGGACAGATTTATTTAGGACGGATGGCAGCTCCAAGGGCTACTCAACTCCCAACCCACGCAGGAAGTGATCGTGAACAAAACAATAGAAATATCCATAAACTCCTGCGGAGTCACCGAGAAAATTTCAATCGAATGCGACCGAAAAAATCTGACATTGGTTTTCACAACAAAAAATGGCTTGAGAAAAACTTACACGGCTTTTGATCTTTACGAATGCTTTGGGCTGTTGCGAGCCGATTTTCAGGAAATGAATTTTCTATGCAAAGGCGCCAAACTCAACGTATATCCCTCGCGTATGGCCTCGCAAATGGCCGGCGGCATAGTGGCGTATGAGCTCCATATGGGACGCGCAACTGAAACTGAAGACGTGGTTAATATCTTCGATTTTGAAGACAAAGACATCACAACTGATATTCAACAACAAAGGGACTTCTATAACCGTTGGCTGCAACAGTTCACGCACTAACCACGAAGGTTAAAAATCATATTTAGCCAAAGCACTTTATTAGCAAAAAAGCCCAGTTCGGACTGGGCTTATCCTCCAAGAACAACCTGGATTAACCGCCGGAACCACTCGTCCCCCCACTAGCACCACCCGTCCCTCCTCCCGCATTTCCCGAACTCCCACCACTCCCACCACCGCTCATCCCTGAACAACCAGAGCTACCGGATCCTCCAGACCCACTCCCAGAACCACTCCCCATCGAACTTCCACCACTCATCGACCCGCTTCCCGCCCCCGGGCTGGTGCTACTCCCGCTCGCATCACCCGCATTCCCACCACCAATGGAGCCAGGCGGTAACGCCTTCCCGTCTCCAGAACCCGCGTTCATTTCAGTAGACGGCGGCATCCCGCCCTTATCGACCGGTGCATCGTTGCCGGAAGACTGAGCAAACGCCGCCATTGAACTGATCGACAACACGCTGCTCACCGTCAGGACCATCAATGTTGACCTGATCATGGTGCATCTCCTCTAAAAAGGTGCGTACCTGATTTCTGGCAGCGTTGGCTTTTTAAAGGTGCCGCTCAATCGACGAATGGTTTTTCAGCTGGGCTCACCGGAGCCATCGTTACCGGCAATATCCGGGTCTTCGGGGGTGGCCTCAACATCGCCACGTTTCACAGCATCAGTCGGCACTTGCTCGACCGCAGTGTCGTCGTCCGGCGGACGTTGATCGCGACTCAGGGAATCGGTGGGCGAAGGCAGCGGGTATTCAGGGGTGTCGTCGTCATCGTCGACTTTCGGATCAGCATTCATAAAGCACCTCTCGAAGGGCCTGAAAAGCAGGCCCTGAAATTTCGAGGGCTGGACAATGCTTGCGTTCGATCAGTGAGACGATCGGTCGATAGCACATCAACGCCGGTCAATCGTCGTCTTCTTCCTCTTCTTCGTACTCGACGTTTCCCACATCCCCAGCGTCATCGGAGTCGTTGAGCGGGACCGTTGCATCATCCATCAAAGAACCCGGATCTTCGTTGCCGGGGTCATTAATGAACGGAAGCCCACTTGGGCCTTTTTCTTCCTTGCCTTCGGTTTCAGGAGTCATGGCAGTCCTCGCGACGTTGGGGGTGTATGACGTTCGAGGCGGCTTGCGACCAAACGTTCCGGGGACTACCAGGCAGATACGAAAAAACCCGGCCTGGGCCGGGTTTCTGATATCACTCGATGTCGAATCAGTGATGTTTATTCTTGTGCTTGTTTTTGTGCTTATTCTTATGACCGCCTCCGGAATGGGAGCCGCCGTTGTCGTTGCCGAGGTTGTTACCGACCGCACCACCCGCTGCGCCACCCAGGCCTGCGCCAATGGTCGAACCGGTAGAACCGCCGAGGCTGTTGCCGATCACGGAACCGCCTGCCGAGCCTAACCCACCACCAATCGCGGCCTCTGTGCGACTGCCCTTGTTCGCGCCAACAGCGCTGCCCGCAGCACCGCCAACGCCGGCGCCAATCGCTGCGCCTGTGCTGCCGCCCATTTGCTGACCCACTACGTTACCCAGTGCGCCGCCAAGACCGCCACCAACTGCAGCAGTGCCATCACCGGCAGCCATTGCACCTTGAGCGACCAAAAGTCCCAGAAACAACGTGGACAATGTCAAACGCATGATATGAACCTCAAATTCCGCATCGGGGGTAAGAGTACGCATTGCGGATGGGCGTGAGTCTAGCACCTGCACTCACTGAATCCGGCCAGCGATGAAGGTTGGACATCTGCAAATTCAAAGTCTGTGAAAAACGAAACATCCAGATACGAAAAGCCCGGCATTTAGCCGGGCTTTTCGAGGTTATCGCTCAGGATCAGTGACGCTTGTGACCTTTGGCCAGATTGCTGCCCACGCCGCCGCCCAATGCGCCGCCCAAGCCTGCACCAATGGTCGAACCAGTCTTGCCGCCCAGGCTGTTGCCGATTACCGAACCACCGGCCGCACCGACGCCGCCACCAATGGCCGCTTTGGTGCGGCTGCCTTTACGTGCTGCCACGGCACTGCCGGCTGCGCCCGCAACACCCGCGCCGATTGCCGCGCCGGTGCTGCCGCCCATGCTCTGGCCGACTACGTTACCCAACGCACCACCCAGACCACCACCGATCGCAGCAGTGCCATCACCGGCAGCCATCGCACCTTGAGTCACCAGAAGTCCCAGAACCAGAGCAGGCAGTGTTAAACGCATGACGAAAAACCTCAAAAATAGGGAATACCGAAAAGCCGGGGATTGAATGCTTTCGAGGAGGAAACGTCCACACAAAAGCCGCCGCTCCTCGCAATTGGCGACGTTTGGACAGCTTTTATGGAAAAGGTTTTATGACAGGCAAAAAAAAGCCCGCTGGGGAACGGGCTAGGGTACTGCTTTCTAACGGATGAGCTGAGACTACGTACTTGGGTGTGAAAACTTTGTGAAAAAACATCAACAGAAAATTCTCGCTTGTCGGTCGACCATTTTTTGGGGTGTCGAGCCCCTCTAAAAATAAAAAAACCCCACTCATTGGCGGGGTTTGTCCGTTTGACCATTACTTCCTGGATGTCACTCGTTTTGGCAAAAACTTCGACCTGAGCACCTTGGTCGCCGCGGATCTGACTTTGCTGGTCTCGACCTGATCTTCACCGAAGCTCGCCACATACTCCGTCTGGCCACACTGCACGCAATTGTTGATTGGAAATTCTGCCCCGTCGTCTTCGATATACGGATCAGTCATAGCGCTTCCCCTCTCAAAGCGGGATCGATACCGGCAAGCCCTATTGCCTGAAAAATATCGACCACCAAGGCTTTTGAGACTAGCCGGTCATTACCGGACTTGTAGTTCAGATCTCCGCATGCCCGACGAATGGACCCCGCCGTTTCCTACAAAATCAGCTGGCGATCAAACAGATTCATTCCGTCACTCACCTCAACTTGACCGCCGTCCCGGTTACAAACACCACGACCATCCCACCCTTGCCGGCCGGCATGCTGATCTCAAAATCGAGCCCCACCACCGCATCCGCCTGAAGCGCCCGCGCCCGCTCCTTGATCTCGTCGGTCGCCTGAATCCGCGCTTCCTTCAACGCCCGCTCCAGCGTCTGGGAACGCCCACCGAAGAAATCCCGCATGCCGGCGAACACGTCGCGAATAACGTTGACGCCCTGCACCGACTCGGCGCTGACGATGTCCAGATAGGCGGTGATTTGGCGGCCTTCGATGGCGTGGGTTGTGGTGGTGATCATGGGGATTCCTTCTTCATAGAGGCGCGCATTATTCCTCTGCGGCCAATCGTTGGAAACAAAAAGCCCAGCAACGGCTGGGCTTCGATAATCAGGTATCACAGTTCTTCAGGCATATTTACAGAGTCAAAGAAGCTTGCCGTCGGAAGCCCCCATCCGCCTGGCGCTCCTGCGTTACTTCCCACACGCCTTTCACTATTCCTACACCATTTTCAGAAGCGACTTCGCTTATTCGCTTGAGCCAACAACGGTGCCATGATTCAAATACTAACGCCAGAAACCACAAAACCCCTGATTTCTCTCGAAATCAGGGGTTCTGGTTACATCGAATTTGGCGGTGAAGGAGAGATTCGAACTCTCGATACAATTTCTTGTATACACACTTTCCAGGCGTGCTCCTTAAGCCACTCGGACACTTCACCGTATCTCTTCAAACATGTTCTGTCTGTCGAGGCGCGCTAATGTAGTCGAAAGCTTTTCTGATGGCAAACTTTTTTTGCAGAATTTTCATGCGCTTAGCGTTTCAGTCGTTCCTGTCGGTTCCGGGCGATGGCAAACCTGCCAATCTCCGGCTTCGCGCCCTCTTCTATAAGCAGAGGAATGCACGGCGTGAGCGGCGAGCTACGCTTGCCCGGCGGGGAAAGGGTGACTGGCGGGTCAGTCACGGCGCTTTACCTGGCCTGCGGCGGTGGGTAACGTCTGCCCAACTTTCATACAAGGAATAGCGTCATGAGTGAGTTGATTTCCTACCATCTCGAAGACGGTATCGCGACCCTGACTTTGAGCAATGGCAAGGTCAATGCCATTTCCCCGGACGTGATTGCTGCGTTTAATGCTGCGCTGGATCAGGCGGTGACTGATCGTGCAGTGGTGATCATTACCGGTACGCCGGGGATTCTGTCCGGCGGTTATGACTTGAAGGTGATGACGTCCGGCCCGAAAGAAGCGGTCGCGCTGGTGACGGCCGGCTCGACGCTGGCCCGTCGTCTGTTGTCGCATCCATTCCCGGTGATTGTGGCGTGCCCTGGGCATGCGGTGGCCAAGGGCGCGTTCCTGCTGTTGTCGGCGGACTACCGCATTGGTGTCGACGGCCCGTTCAGCATTGGCCTGAACGAAGTGCAGATCGGCATGACCATGCACCATGCCGGTATCGAGATCGCGCGTGATCGTCTGCGCAAGTCGGCGTTCCACCGCTCCGTCATCAACGGTGAGATGTTTAATCCACAGAGCGCCGTGGATGCCGGCTTCCTCGATCTGGTGGTGTCGGCCGAAGAGCTGCAAAGTGCTGCGCTGGCGGCGGCGCGTCAGTTGAAGAAGATCAACATGACCGCGCACAAAAACACCAAGCTGAAAGTGCGCAAGGCGCTGCTGGATACGCTGGACAACGCGATCATCCTGGATCAGGAACACATGGGTTAAGCCCGGACAGTCTGCACAGAAAAGCCCGACCGTCGTGTCGGGCTTTTTCATACGCACGCTGTTGAAAAATCCACAACCGCTCTAGCACGCGTCTGACCCACAAGTCGGAAACATGCGTACAAACATCGCCTATCTCCTTCCTCTATAGCGGCAATTGCCGAAAACAGTGCACATCCGTACACTGCGCCACCTTTTGTCCCGGTGGGGCCTGTAAATGCTGTTTGCGTTTCGTATGTTATTGATGGGCCTGCACTTTATTTTGGCCGGTGTGCTTGGGGTGATTCTGGGCCTGTGCCGCCCGTTCAACCCGGACAACAGCCGGTTGTGCGCGCGCCTGTATGCGTGGCCGGCGATGTGTATTTTGCGTTTGCGGGTGAAGGCCGATGTCGGGCCGTTGATGGATAAGCCCGACAGCTGCGTGATCATCGCCAACCACCAGTCCAACTACGATCTGTTTGTGTTCGGCAACGTGGTGCCCCGCCGCACCGTATGCATCGGCAAAAAGAGCCTGAAGTGGGTGCCGCTGTTCGGGCAGTTGTTCTGGCTGGCCGGCAATGTGTTGATCGACCGCGGCAATGCGCACAAGGCGCGCCAGTCGATGTTGACCACCACGCACACCTTGCAGCATCAAGACACATCGATCTGGGTCTTCCCCGAAGGTACGCGCAACCTCGGGGAAGAGTTGTTGCCGTTCAAGAAAGGCGCGTTCCAGATGGCGATCGCCGCGGGCGTGCCGATCGTGCCGGTGTGTGTCAGCAGTTACGTCAAACACATGCGATTGAACCGCTGGCGCAGTGGGAAAATTCTGATCCGCTCGCTGCCGGCAATTCCTACGGCGGGATTGAGCCTGGATGACATGCCCCGGCTGATGGCACAGTGCCGCGAGCAGATGCGCGAATGCATCGAGTCGATGGACCGGCAACTCCAAGCCGTTTGACAATAAACCCGCCTAGTGCGGGTTTTTTTCGCCTGTGAACTTCTGCCGGCGAACTCGGCAGATTTCATTGACTCTCAAGCAGCAGACAAGGCTAAGCTGAGCACGGCTCGCCACTGGGTCTTTGTTAATCAAAAGCGCTAATAAGAAGTGAACCAAAATCATGGGTAGAGTTGTTGCTGCTGCGGTTTATAGCGCCGGTAAAAAAGTCACCAATATCACCCTCGACGAAGGCGCGGCCTGGGCAGCAAAGCCTGGCCACTTTGTCTGGATCGGCCTTGAAGAGCCGAACGCGCAGGAACTGGCCAACCTGCAACGCCAGTTCAACCTGCACGAGCTGGCCATCGAAGACGCCTTGGAAAAACACAGTCGACCGAAGCTCGAAACCTTCGGCGATGCCTTGTTTATCGTCACGTATTCACCGGTCCGGCATGAAGGCAAACTGGAGTTCATCGAGACTCATATCTTTGCCGGCAACGGTTACATCATTACCGCGCGCAACGGTCATTCGGCGTCCTACGCCCTTGTCCGCCAACGTTGTGAGGCGCGTCCGCTGTTGTTGGAGCACGGGGAAGATTTCGTCCTCTATGCCATCCTCGATTTCGTGATTGAAAACTACCAGCCGGTGGGCGAAGCGATCCATGCCGAGATCGATGAGCTGGAGCGCAATGTGTTGTGCAGCGCGCTGAATGAACATGACATCCAGAAGCTGCACGGCCTGCGCCGGGACGTCTTGCGCTTGCGGCGTTATGCGGCGCCGATGGTGGAGATCGGTGAGGAACTGCAGAAGCTGAGCTTTCCGTTTATCGACAAGAACATGCGCCCGTACTTTCGCGATGTGCAGATTCACGTCACACGGCAGATGGAAGACCTGACGACCCTGGCGGACATTGCCAGCCAGACCATCGAGGTCGGTGTGTTGCTGGAGGCGTCACGGCAGAGCGTTGTGCAGCGCAAGTTTGCGGCGTGGGCGGCGATCCTGGCGTTTCCGACGGCGGTGGCGGGGATTTACGGGATGAACTTCCAGAACATGCCGGAGTTGACCTGGCATTACGGGTATTTCGCGGTGCTGGGGTTTATTGCGGTGGGATGTGTGAGTTTGTGGGCAAGTTTCAAAAAGTCCGGGTGGCTTTGAAACGCTTGTGTGGCGAGGGCGCCTGCTCCCTCGCCACACATTCACTGCAATGTTTTAAACCGCTTTAGCTTCTGGCTTATGCGCCACAAACCGCATCATCCACTCCGCAACGGTCGTGCCGTGATGCTCTTGCTCAAGGCTCGCCACACCTTTCGTATAAACCTGCTGACCCAGTGCCTCCTGTCGAATCTCCAACAGCGCACGGGAATAATCGTGAATGAACTCCGGGTGCCCCTGGAAGCACAGCACCTGATCGTTGATGTGGTACGCGGCGAACGGACAGAAATCGCTCGAGGCGATAACCGTGGCGTTTTCCGGTAGCGACGTCACCTGGTCCTGGTGGCTGATCAACAAGGTCAGTTCTTCACGCACCGGACTCATCCATGGCGCCTTGGCAGCGAGTTTGTATTTGTGAGTGCCGACGCCCCAACCTTGGGTCGCTCGTTCGCTCTTGCCGCCCAGCAGCAGCGCCAACAACTGATGGCCGAAGCACACGCCCAGCAACTTGTCGCCGCGTTCATAACGCTTCAGCAAGTAGGCCCGCAGGGTTTCGATCCACGGATCGGTGCCGAAGGAATCGGCCTTGCTGCCGGTGACGAGGTAGGCATCGAAGGTCAGATCGTCACTGGGGTACTCGCCCTGCATCACGTTGTATACGGTGAACTCGGCAGCGATGGGTTGCTGCGAAAACAGATTCTGGAACATCTGCCCGTAACCCTGATATTGATCGACCAGTTCCGGACGCAGGATGTCGGTTTCCAGAATGCAGATGCGTAACGACATAAAAAATACCTGACACGTGATGGGAATAATGCACACCCCAGAGCCTGCCTCGAAACACGGTGACAAGGCAAGCCCCGGAAGGCGTCATACGTCCCTTAGAACGCCTCCCCTTTGGCCGCTTTCTCCAGCAATAACGCAGGCGGCGCGAAACGCTCGCCATACTGCTGGGCCAGGTACTGGGCGCGGGCGACGAAGTCTTTCACCCCGTACTGGTTGATGAACTGCAGCGCGCCACCGGTCCAGGCCGCGAAGCCGATACCGAAGATCGAGCCGACGTTGGCGTCCGCCGTCGAGGTCAGCACACCCTCCTCCACACAACGCACGGTTTCGATGGCTTGCACGAACAGCAGGCGATCGCGCACATCCTTTGGCGAAATCTGCCCGTCGGCTTTCTCGAAACGGCTTTTCAGCTCAGGCCAAAGATGTTTCTGGCCACCGACCGGGTACTCGTAGAACCCGCCTCCTGCGGCTTTACCGGGCCGTTTGTATTCGTTGAGCAGCAAGTCAATCACGGCGAATGCGGGGTGCTCAATCAGCGGTTTCCCTTCTGCTTGCAGGTCTTTGGCGGTCTGCTGGCGGATATGACTCATGAGGCTGAGGGAAACTTCGTCGGAGATCGCCAGAGGCCCGACAGGCATACCGGCCTTGCGTGCTTCCGTCTCGATCATCGGTGCACTCACGCCTTCGCCGAGCATGGCGATGCCTTCGTTGGTGAAGGTGCCAAACACCCGGGAAGTGAAGAAACCACGGCTGTCGTTGACCACAATCGGCGTCTTCTTGATTTGCAGGACGAAATCGAACCCGCGCGCCAGGGTTTCGTCGCTGGTGTTGGCGCCCTTGATGATTTCCACCAGCGGCATTTTCTCCACCGGGCTGAAGAAATGCAGACCGATGAACTTCGTTTGATCCGGCACGGCGGTGGCCAGGCCGCTGATCGGCAAGGTCGAGGTGTTGGAGGCGATCACCGCGGCCGGGCCGACGACCTTTTGTGCCGCCGAGGAGACTTTGGCTTTCAGCTCGCGATCTTCGAATACCGCTTCAATGATCAGGTCGCAACCGGCCAGGTCGGCATCGTTTTCGGTGGTGTGGATCCGCGCCAGGATCGCCTCTCGCTGTTGCGGGAGCATCTGGGCGCGTGCGACTTTCTTGTCCAGCAGCGCCGCCGAGTGGGCCTTGCCTTTCTCCGCTGCTGCGAGGTTGATGTCCTTGAGCACCACTTCAATGCCGGCCGAAGCGCTGACAAAGGCGATGCCCGCGCCCATCATCCCGGCGCCCAGCACGCCGACTTTTTGCGTGACACAAGGTGCAAACCCCTTGGGCCGCGAGCCGCCGGCGTTGATCTCGTTGAGCTGGAACCAGAAGGTGCCGATCAGGTTTTTCGAAATTTGCCCGGTGGTCAGTTCCGTGAAATAGCGGGTTTCGATCAGGTGCGCGGTGTCGAAATCCACTTGAGCGCCTTCGACAGCGGCACAGAGAATCTTCTCCGGCGCAGGCATGCAGCCCTGGGTTTTGCTGCGCAGGATCGACGGTGCGATGGCGAGCATCTGCGCGACTTTCGGGTTCGACGGCGTGCCGCCGGGTATCTGATAACCCTTCACGTCCCACCGCTGTGCGGCGGCCGGATTGGCAATAATCCAGGCGCGCGCCTTGCTCAGCAATTCATCGCGATCTGCGGCCAGTTCATCGATCAAACCCGCTTGCAAGGCCTGTTGCGGCCGGACTTTCTTGCCTTCGAGCAGGTACGGCAAGGCTTTTTCAATGCCCAGCATGCGCACCATACGGACTACCCCGCCACCGCCCGGCAGCAAGCCAAGGGTGACTTCCGGCAGGCCGAGTTGCACGGATGGATTGTCCAGCGCGACGCGGTGATGGCAGGCGAGGCAGATTTCCCAGCCACCGCCCAACGCCGCGCCATTGATCGCGGCCACCACCGGTTTGCCAAGGGTTTCCAGGGTACGCAACTGGCCTTTGAGCGTCAGGACCATGTCGTAAAAGGCCTTGGCCTCGGGTTTGCCGACCTTGATCAATTCATTGAGGTCACCGCCGGCAAAGAAGGTTTTCTTGCCCGAGGTGATGATGACCCCGGCAATGCTGTCCTTTTCGGCCACCAGGCGGGCGACGCAGGCGGCCATGGCCTCGCGATAGACCGCGTTCATGGTGTTGGCGCTCTGGCCCGGCATGTCGATGGTCAGGACGACGATCTGGTCCTGACCTTTTTCGTAACGAATGGCTTCAGTCATGTCACTTGTTCCTTAAGGTCGGGGCTCAGAGGCGTTCGATGATGGTGGCAATGCCCATGCCGCCGCCGACACACAGGGTCGCGAGGCCATAGCGCAGACGCCGGGTTTCCAGTTCATCGAGCAGCGTGCCGAGAATGGCGCAGCCAGTGGCGCCCAGCGGATGGCCCATGGCGATGGAACCGCCGTTGACGTTGACCTTGTCCGGGTCGATGGCCATCTCCTTGATGAATTTCAGTACCACCGAGGCGAAGGCTTCGTTGACCTCGAACAGATCGATGTCTTCAACCCGCAGCCCGGCCTTGGCCAGTGCTTTGCGGGTGGCCGGCGCCGGGCCGGTGAGCATGATGGTCGGGTCGGTGCTGGTGACTGCGGTGGCGACAATCCGCGCCCGAGGCTGCAGACCCAGCGCACGGCCCTTGGCCTCGGAGCCAATCAGCATCAGGGCGGCGCCATCGACGATCCCGGAGCTGTTGCCCGGTGTGTGAACGTGGTTGATCCGCTCCACCTGGCTGTAAACGCGCAGCGCGGTGGCGTCAAAGCCCATCAGCCCCATCATCTCGAAGCTGGGCTTGAGTTTGCCCAGTCCTTCCAGGGTGGATTCGGCGCGGATGAACTCATCGTGATCGAGCAGGATGATGCCGTTCTGATCCTGCACCGGCACCAGTGATTTGTTGAACGAACCGTTGGCCCGCGCCCGCGCTGCCTTTTGCTGGGAATGCAGCGCGTAGGCATCGACGTCCTGGCGGCTGAAACCTTCAATCGTGGCGATCAGGTCGGCACCGACGCCTTGCGGGGTGAAATGGCTGTGCAGATTGGTTTCCGGGTCCAGCGCCCAAGCGCCGCCGTCGCTGCCCATGGGCACACGGGACATGGATTCGACGCCGCCGACCACCACCAGGTCTTCGAAACCGGAACGGACCTTCATCGCACCCAGGTTCACGGCTTCAAGCCCCGAGGCGCAGAAGCGATTGATCTGCACGCCAGACACGCTGACGTCCCAATCGGCGACTTGTGCCGCCGTCTTGGCGATATCGGAGCCCTGATCGCCAATTGGCGTGACGCAACCGAGCACCACATCATCGACCTGGCTGGTGTCCAGCGACGTGCGCTGCTGCAACGCCGTGAGCAACCCGGCCACCAGATTTACTGGTTTGACGCTGTGCAAAGCGCCATCTGCCTTGCCTTTGCCACGGGGCGTGCGTAACGCGTCGAAAATCAAAGCTTGGGTCATGACGTCCTCGAACCTGGGCGGTGAGTAAATACTGAGCTTCCACCTTAGGCCGAGCCGCCATGGATTCAATGACCGCAATGCTCACTGGCGTTGACGGACACGCTCAGACGGACGGTCACTCGGGTGCGGATTAACCGATTAACGTCACCAAGCTGTCTAGCAAACGGGCGCCCAAGAAGCTGGCAATAGGCCTCATGCCTTTTTAAAAGCTTTAAGTAAGCAAACCATACGAAATGGATCTAAACCAAGCGTGACGCGGGCTCTAAGGTGAACATGTACGAAGTTGTCGTCGGGTTTTGCCGAGGCACTCGTCTTACAGGAAGTTCAGCGCTCTGCCGTCATGGAGATATGCAGGCAGGCATCAGGAAATAACAAAAAAGGCGGTCAAGCCATGTTCAAGCATTCGAAAGTACGTCAAGCCGGGCTCATTCTTTTCGCCACTACGCTGTTGTTGATTTTGCCGAACTTGACCAAGGTGATCGGTTAAGCGGTCTTCAAATAATACGGCGCCAGGTTTTTACATCGCCCTCTTAAAAATGTGACTGGCTCGCTACCCGGGCCAGCGTGGGTGTGCCAACCTTTGCGGCACTTCCACGACATGGACGGCGATCATTTGAAAACGCTCATTCTCTTTGGGGCCTTGCTGCTCAGCACGCCCTCGTATGCCGCACAGCTGAACCTTGAGCTGGGCGCGAGCAGTCGCACCTGGCAGACCGAGGAATTGCTCAAGCATCCTCAGGTCCAGACCATCACTATCAGCGACGACGTTTCCTACAAGCGGGACATGAGTTATCGCGCAGTTCCGTTGGCGGCGTTGTTGACCGGCATCAAGCCTGAAGACCATCTGCAAGCCGTGGCGCTGGACGGATTTGCCGCTGAACTGTCGGCGGCACCGTTGCTGAACGCCAAGGGCGCGCGCGCGTGGCTGGCGATTGAAGACCCGGCGAAACCGTGGCCGGCGTTATCTGAAGGGAAACCGGGTGCCGGGCCGTTTTATCTGGTGTGGGTCGATCCGCAAGCCGGCAACATCAGCCCGGAGCAATGGCCGTTTCAAGTGGCGAGTATCAAGCGCATGGCGCCCGTGGCCGAGCGCTTTCCTGCGCTGCTGCCGGATCCGGCCTTGAAGGCGGATGATCCGGTGAACAAAGGCTTTGCGCTGTTTCAGAAGAATTGCCTGGCGTGTCATCGATTGAACGGTGCAGGGGATGCGCAGTTCGGGCCGGATCTGAATATTCCGTTTAGCCCGACCGAGTACTTCGGGGCGGATTTTCTGAAGCGCTACATTCGAGATCCGCAGAGTTTGCGCCAGTGGCCTCAGGCGAAGATGCCGGGTTTTGCGCCGACGGTGTTGCCGGAGGGGGATCTGGAAATGCTGGTGGGGTATTTGAAGCATATGGCTGGGCGCAAAGCTAAGCCCTGATCCATTCCCTGGAGGAGCGAGGCTTGCCCGCGAAGGCGTAGTGTCAGTCGACATCAATGTGAATGACAGTACGCCTTCGCGGGCAAGCCTCGCTCCTGCAAGGGGCCATGGTGTTTCGGTTATTGCTGCTGAACGGAGATAATCGGCGCTGGCATCGGCGTCGGCGAAACAAACACCTTCGCGTGCATTTGCTCACACCCACCGCCCCGGCGCATCCCGCGTACAGGGCAGGCATCCAGGTAATCCAAGCCCACCGCCAGTTTCAAATGCCGTTCCGGCCGGGCCAATTCATTGGTCACATCGAAGCTGTACCAAGCGTCATCAAGCCAGGCTTCGGCCCAGGCGTGACTGGCCAGGTGTTCGCTATTCTCGCTGTACAAATACCCAGACACATAACGTGACGGAATGCCCAGGCTGCGGGCGCACGCGAGAAACGCGTGCGTGTGGTCCTGACAGACACCGGAACGCCCGGCGAAGGCCTGGGCGGCGCTGGTGTCCACTTCGGTGGAGCCCGGCGTGTAGGTCATGTGCGAATTCAGGCCATGCATCAAGTCGATCAACGCCGTGCGATCCCGGCGTTTTTTGCATTCCTTTTCCGCGAACGCACGCAGGGCTTCGTCGGCTTCGGTCAGGCGCGTGAAGCGCAGGAACGGCAGTGCCGACTGGCTTTCATGTTCGGCTTCGCGCAGCTCGTCGATGTCCACCTGGCCACGGGCGCCGATGATGATCGCCTCGTGGGGTTCGTCCATTGTCAGCACATGCAGGATGTTGCCGAACGGATCGAGTTGCGCGCGTACCGGGCGCGGCAGGTCGAGTTGCCAGCTGAGCACATGCTGACGCTCGCTGTCGTGGGGTGTCAGTCGCAGGTACTGGATGCTCGCCCGCACCTGATCTTCGTAGTGATAGGTGGTTTCGTGGCTAATGGAAAGTCTCATGCAGCCTCCAGGTAGGAACTGTGAATGGCGTTACCCAACTGGCGCACCAGCGGGATGAATTCGGTCAGCCAGGCGTGCAGGCCTTCGTCGAGAATTTCGTTGATGCCGGTGTAGCGCAGGCGCGCGTCCATCTCCGCCGCCAGACGTTGCGCGGGACGGCCATTGGCCCCCGGCAACTGGGCAAGGATCTGGTCGATTTCTTCGGTGCAGGCACGCAGGGAACGTGGCACATCGGCGCGCAGCAACAGCAACTCGGCCACATGCCGGGCACCGGGTGCATCGCGATAGATCTCGGTGTAGGCCTCGAACGACGACAACGCCCGCAACAACGCGCTCCACTGGTAATACGCGTGAGCAGTGCCGTCGCTGACCGCTTCGGCCTGATCGCCGGCCATTTCGTAGCGGGCGTCGAGCAGGCGCAACGTGTTGTCGGCCCGTTCGATAAACGTCCCCAGGCGAATGAAGCGGAACGCATCGTTACGCATGATCGTGCCGTAGGACGCGCCACGGAACAGGTGGGAACGTTCCTTGATCCACTCGCAAAAACGGCTCATGCCGTAGCGACTCAGGCCTTGCTCGGCGATCCCGCGAATTTCCAGCCAGGTGGCGTTGATGTTTTCCCACATGTCGGCGGTGATTCGCCCACGCACCGCATGGGCACTGGCCCGCGCCGCGCCCAGGCAGCTGTAGATGCTCGCCGGGTTGGCCGCGTCCAGTGCGAAGAAATGCAGCAGCCGCTCGGCGTGCAAATCACCGTGGCGCTCCAGGTAATCGTCCAGGGTGCCGGTAATCAGCAGCGGCATGGCCAGTTCGTGCAGACCGTCACCGCGACCGTCCTGCGGCATCAGCGACAGCGAATAACTGATGTCGAGCATCCGTGCGAGGTTTTCCGCCCGCTCCAGGTAACGCGACATCCAATACAAATCCGAGGCAGTTCTACTTAACATGGCAGGCTTCCTTCAATCCTCGACCACCCAGGTGTCCTTGGTTCCGCCGCCCTGGGAAGAATTCACCACCAGAGAGCCTTCACGCAGGGCGACACGGGTCAAACCGCCGGGCACAACCCGGGTTTCGCGGCCAGACAATACAAACGGACGCAGGTCGATATGGCGTGGCGCAATGCCGTTTTCGACAAAGGTCGGACAGGTCGACAGGGACAACGTCGGTTGCGCGATATACGCGTGGGGCTTGGCTTTGATCCGCGCGCGGAACGACTCGATTTCCGCTGCGGTCGCCGCCGGCCCCACCAGCATTCCGTAACCGCCGGAGCCCTGGGTTTCCTTGACCACCAGGTCTGGAAGATTGGCCAGCACGTGGGACAGTTCAGAAGGATTGCGACACTGGAACGTCGGCACGTTCTTCAGGATCGGCTCTTCGTCCAGGTAGAAACGGATCATGTCCGTGACAAACGGATACACCGATTTGTCGTCCGCGACCCCGGTGCCGATGGCATTCGCCAGCACCACGTTGCCGGTTCGGTAGGACGACAGCAGCCCTGGAACGCCGAGCATCGAGTCCGGGTTGAACGCCAGTGGGTCGAGGAATGCATCGTCGAGGCGACGGTAAATCACGTCGACCGCCTTCGGCCCGTCCGTGGTGCGCATGAACACCTTGTCGTCGCGCACGAACAGGTCCGCGCCTTCCACCAGCTCCACGCCCATCTCTCGCGCCAAAAAGGCGTGCTCGAAAAACGCGCTGTTGAAGCGACCCGGCGTCAGCACCACCACGCTCGGATTATCGATCGGGCTGGAGCTTTTCAGAGTGTCGAGCAGCAGGTTCGGATAATGGTCGATTGGCGCGATGCGCTGGGCCGAGAACAACTCGGGAAACAGTCGCATCATCATCTTGCGGTCTTCGAGCATGTAGCTCACGCCGCTGGGTGTACGCAGGTTGTCTTCGAGCACGTAGTACGTGCCGTCGCCATCGCGTACCAGATCGACACCGGAAATGTGCGAATAGATATCGCGGTGCAGATCGAGCCCTTGCATCGCCAGCTGGTATTGCTCGTTGGCCAGCACCTGCTCGGCCGGAATGATGCCGGCCTTGATGATGCGCTGCTCGTGGTAGAGGTCGGCGAGGAACATGTTCAACGCCTTGACCCGCTGGATACAGCCGCGCTCGACGATCCGCCATTCACTGGCGGGGATGCTGCGCGGGATGGTATCGAAGGGAATCAGGCGCTCTGTCCCCTGCTCATCACCGTAGAGCGTGAAGGTAATCCCGGCGCGATGAAATAACAGATCGGCCTCGCGTCGCCGTTGTGCCAAGAGCTCGTCAGGCGTCTCGGCCAGCCAACGGGCAAACTCCCGATAATGCGGGCGGACCTGGCCGCCGGCATCGTACATCTCATCAAAATAGGTGCGGATCATGCCGTACTCCTTGTCACCCGGACATCTAGGCATCGCAAGGCCCGTGCCATCGGCAGAAACGCTTTGTTATCAATCAGTTGGAGAATCACGCCGTTTGCACCGCACCAATCCTGTGCAGCAAACGCCCCACGCTGATCGCCCCCGCTTCATTGCAAGGCGACGTTGTCACCTATCACCAGCATAGTCAGAGTTGATTTCACTGCCCGGCCGGCGGTGCGGATAATCCGCGCATCCGCTGCAAAACCTGACCGAACTTCCCTTTAGCCGCCTGCTCAGGCGGTTTTTTTTGCCTCGGGATTCTTGTTTCAGGGTTTTGCCAAGGGGCGGATGCCACAAACGAAAACGGCCAACCCGAAGGTCAGCCGTTGCTGAGCGTTGTCACTGTTCATAACGTTATGCGAGACGCCCTCGTATTTCCTGCTTGACGCCCCACCCTTCGAGGATGCCGCCCAGAGGCTCAACCACCGCCTCGAAACCCTGTTCGAAATCGCCGATGTCATCGTAGGTGGCGTACATGACTTTGCTCAGTTCGAGCGCCCATGCGCCGTCATCGCGCACACTGATTTGCGCGTTCAAGGATTCACCTTTGTATTGCCCTGCCGCCCTGCGTGCCCGCTCCTCGTCCGGGAAAATGGCGTAGAACTCGATGGGATGGAACCGTGAAAAATCGAAACCGCCTTCTTTCATGCGGCGCAACACGCTGCTGCTGATGTCTTCTTGATAGGCTGTGCTCATGAAACGTCCCCCTCAATCATGATGGATAGACTTTCCGTATTCCCGGCACGCGCAACCGATTGGTGCGAGCGATGCGGCAACCAGGTCGCCGGTGGGAAGCAAGCATGTAGCTGACAAGTCCAGACCTTAGCGATCCGTTCGCTGATCTCGATTGCAGAGTAGCCCCAAGACGGAGGCGCTGCCAAGGCCTGGATAAGAATGAGACAGGTGTTGTTCAGATTGGCGTGATGCCGAGGATTTGAATGCTGTTCTGCGCTTTGAGATTTTTTACGCTGGCATCAGCGGTGCGCCCTTCCAGATCATTCAGATCCAGTTCAGCGGCGACAGGAAGGAGCCGGCCTTTGATGAGTTTCGCGGCTTGCTCGTTATCCGGGCACTCGTCGCACTCAAAGACTTCATCGACTGTTTCACCGTGATCATCCACGAAAGTGATTTTCCACTTTTGCATCAGTGCCTCCTCGAACAAACCCGCAAATGGGCTTACATCCATCTGGACGTTTGGCCTGAGTGATCGTTCAAACGGATTACCGCATGCAGGTATGAAAAACATACAGGAACCTGCAGGAGCGAAGCTTTCGCGAGCAAGCTTCGCTCCTGCAAGGGGGTTATGCGTACATCTTCAGTTTAGTCGTTGCTTGGCTTGTTGATCGCTTGCAGCACGTATTGCGGCAAGGCGAAGGCGCCGATGTGGATTTCCGGGTTGTAGTAGCGGGTGATGATGCCGCTGCCGGCGAAACGCTGTTGCAGGGTTTCGCGGGACAACTTGCGATAGGCGGTGTTGGTCGCACCCCAGGCAAAGGTCATCGAGCCGCCGATGTAGGTCGGCACCGCGGCCTGATAGAAGTGCCAGTCCGGAAACAGACTGCGCAGGCGACCCGCGGTGGTTTTGACTTCTTCGATCTGCATGAACGGTGTGCCGTTCTGCGTGACCAGGATGCCGCCCTCGTTCAGGCAGCGACGGCAGGCCTGGTAGAAGTTTTCGGAGAACAGCACTTCACCCGGACCGATCGGGTCAGTGGAATCGGAAATGATCACGTCGAATTTTTCGGTGGTGGTGGCGACGAAACGCATGCCGTCATCGATTACCAGATTCAGGCGGGGATCATCGAACGCACCCTTGGAGTGGTTCGGCAGGAATTCCTTGCACATGTCGACCACGGTGCCGTCGATCTCGACCATGGTGATGTGCTCGATGCTGCGGTGCTTGGCCACTTCACGCAGCATGCCGCCGTCGCCACCACCGATAATCAGTACACGTCTGGCGGCGCCATGCGCCAGGATCGGCACGTGGGTGAGCATCTCGTGGTAGATGAATTCGTCGGCCTCGGTGGTCTGGATCACGCCGTCCAGCGCCATGACCCGGCCCATGCGCGGGTTTTCGAAAATCACCAGGTGCTGGTGTTCGGTGCGCACTTCGTGCAGCAGTTTTTCCATGCGAAAACGCTGGCCGTAGCCTTCGTAGAGGGTTTCCAGGTATTCGCTGGTGGTGGTGTTGCTCATGGGAAGTGCTCCGATGAATGCGGTGGCAACGGACGGTTACCCGCCCATGATGGCCAATCGATCGGCTCGATTAACCGGGAAAGGCGCGCATTCTACGTTGCGGAAGATGACAGGTCGAACCTTCTGACGCCCACATACCTGTAGGAGCGAGGCTTGCCCGCGAAGAACGATAACTCGGTCTCTCTGTTAAACCGTTTAATCGTTTTTCGCGGGCAAGCCTCGCTCCTACAGGGGGCGGTGTTGGGGTCAGATCCGCACATTGCCCCGGGGCCCGGCGATAGCCCAGATGATCAGGCCCAGGACAGGCAGCAGCAGAATCAGCAGCACCCAGATGATTTTCATCCCTGTGTCAGCGCCACTTTTGAGCACGTTGATGATTGCCCAAATATCCAGGACAAGAATAATCAGGCCGATCAGGCCATTGAACGTGGAACCCATGGTGTCGCTCCCTAAGAGTGGTGTGCACTCTTAGGATAGCCGGGCCTTGCGAGGGTTCCGTTTTTTAAACGTGGACCGCTATTTTCAGGGCTTCGAGCGATGGCGCGGCGGTGATACCCACTTGCGCGCACAACTCGAGCACGCGCGGTACGTCGTTGCCGTAGACCAGCACCACTTGCAGTTCGTCGTCGAGCAACTGGCTGAAGTTCATCAGCGTGTAACCGCCGTTTTCCTTGTTCATGCTGCCCATCTGCACCTGAATGCGGTTGAGCGCTGTCAGGGCTTCGGTCTTGGCCAGTTGCTTGGGCTTGATGTTGAAATCAACGCCGGGGCCGAACGAGGCGACGATCTGGGCGAACAGGTCGACGTAGGTGTCGGCCTGGAACAGCACGGTTTCCGGCAGGCTGCCCACTACAACCCACTCGCCCAGTGGAATCGGGAAGGAATCGTCGTAGTTGATATCCTGATTGGCCGTCAGAAAAGCCTCGGGATCGGCGTAGGCCTGAGCCGCTTCGTCAGCGACTTTCAGGATTTCGTCATCGCTCATGCACCCGGAGCTGATTTTAGTGATGAGTTCGACGAGTGCGGCTTTCATGGGGCGGATCCTGTAGCGAGTGAATTTTGAGGGCGCGAAGGATAGCGCATTCGGAGAGAGTTACCGAGCAGACCAAAACTGCGTGGCGAGGGAGCTTGCTCCCGCTCGGCTGCAAAGCAGTCGTCAATCAGGTGAAAGCGGTCGACCTGATCTACTGCGGTGAATGGTTTTGGGGCCGCTTCGCAGCCCAGCGGGAGCAAGCTCCCTCGCCATAAAAGCCTCGATACCACAGGGGAGCGTGCGTATTCAGGCCAGCAATTTTTGCAACTGCGCGGTGGTATCGACCGCGCCCATGGTTTTCGCGGCGTCCAGCGCGGTGACGCCATTGGCATCCTTGGCTTTCGGATCGGCGCCTTTGCTGATCAGGTAATCGACGATTTCAACGCGGTTGAACATCGCCGCCATCATCAGCGCGGTGCGGCCGTCGAAGGATGAGCCTTCCACTTGTGCGCCCCCCTCGACCAACGCCTTGACCACCGCCAGGTCGCCCTTGAACGCGGCGCCGGCAATCGGGCTCTGGCCATTGTCGTTGCGGATTTCCGGGTCGGCCTTGTGTTCCAGCAGCACTTTCACCGTCTCCACGTGGCCGTGGTAGGCGGCGAGCATCAGCAAGGTGTCGCCCTTGTGGTTGCGCAGGTTCGGCGGCAGGCCTTTGGTCAGCAACGCAGCCATCATGGCCGCATCGCCCTCGCGTGCCTTGTTGAATACCTGTTCGGCAAATTCAGCGGCTTCTTCGGGGGTCATCTGGCGGCTTTGGTCTGACATCGGGGACTCCACTGTCTGTCATTCGGAAAGCCGACAGTTTCCCGAGCAGCCCCAAGGCTGTCACTTCTTTTTTCTCAAGAGCCGCCATAGCCACATTCAATAGCGGTACTTGCCGCCGCGAATATCCGCCAGGATCTGGTCGGTGACTTGCACGTAAGTCTGGGTGCCGGGCAGCCAGGCGTAGATCGGGTCATCGCCGGTTTTGCCGGGGTCGAAGGCTTCGTCCTTGAGCCGGGTTTTCTGGTATTTGAAGGTCCCGGTGGTTTCCATTTTCACTTTCACCCGCAGGAAAAGCGGCACCGCATACGCGGGCATCTGCTGGCGGGCAAACGCCAACAACTCGCTGAAATCCAGGGTTGCCAAGGATTCGGCAGGCGTGATCGCGGCCATGCCGGCACGTCCGTTGGTGTTCAGGATTTCCACGCCATACGCCACGGCTTCTGAAATATTCGGGTGTTGCAGCAAGATGTTCTCGACCTCGGTCGTCGAGACGTTCTCACCCTTCCAGCGATAGGTGTCCCCCAACCGATCAACAAACTGCGCATGGCCAAAACCGATATTGCGCAGCAGATCGCCCGTATTGAAGTAACGGTCGCCCCGGGTGAACACGTCGTGGAGCACGACTTTTTCAGTCTTCTGCGGATCGGTGTAACCGTCCAGCGGCGCCTTGTCGTCGATTCTCGCCAACAACAGACCCTGCTCGCCTTTGGCAACTTTGCGCATGAAGCCCTTGGCGTCACGAATCGGCTGGCCGCTGTCGTGGTCGTAGGCCACCAGCTCCCAAGCCATCAGGGAAAAACCGATGGTGTTGTCGAAGTTGAGGATGTTGGTGAAGCCGATATTGCCGTCGCTGGCGGCGTATAGCTCACAAATGTGCTCAACCGCAAAGCGCGTCTTGAACTCGCGCCAGGCGCCGGGCCGCAGGCCATTGCCGATCATCTTGCTCACGCGGTGTTTGCTGTCCTCGGCCGTGGGTGGTTGATCCACCAGGTAGCGGCATAATTCGCCGACGTAACCAAGGGTGGTCGCCTGGTATTTGCGCACGTCGTTCCAGAACTGGCTGGCGCTGAATTTGCGGCGGATGGCAAATCCTGCGGCGCCGCTGATCGCCGCCCCCCAACACACGCAGAGCCCGGTGGCGTGATACAGCGGCAAGGTGCAATACACGACATCCTCGGGCTGCATATTCAGGGCGATCTGACCGAAGCTCGCCGAGCTGCGCATCCAGCGACCGTGTTTGAACACGCCCGCCTTGGGCAACCCGGTGGTGCCTGAGGTGTAGATATAGAAACAAGGATCGTCGAAGAAAACCTGCTGGCTGCTGGCCGGATTTTCACTGGACGCCTGGGCGCTGGCGCTCATCAGATTGATGAAACCGTCGGGCGCATGGCCGGGATGTCGATAGGTGTCTTGATCGGCAACGAACCAGGTGCGCGTCGGCTCGATCGACACCCGCTCGCGGACGGCACTGAAAGCTGGGACCAGTTCTTCGCCCACAATGATCGCCGCAGGCGCCACGAGGTTCAGGCTGTGGGCCAGGGTGTCGCGGGTTTGCGAGGTATTGAGCAAGGCACTGATCGCGCCGACCTTGGCCACTGCCAGAATCGTCACCAGCAGTTCTGGACGGTTCTCGAGAAAAACCGCCACCACATCACCCTTGCGGATGCCTTGGGTAATCAGGTGATGGGCGATGCGATTGGCCCACTGATTGACCTGTGCATAACTCAGCGTCACGTCGCCTTGCAGCAACGCGGGCCCATCGGGATTGCGCAAGGTCGCTTGCTCGAACGTCCAGCCGAGGCCACACGCTTGGGTCGGGTCCTTGACGTTGGCAACCTTCATGCCCTTCACCACCCGAGGAATGGCTTTGGCAATGGAAGGCAGTTTGCGGAGCATCATGCTCCAGGTAATCGTGTCGCTCATGCTTGCTCCCGTTCGATCTTTTTATTGTCGGGCGGCGGTCTATGAGTCCGAAAATACGTCAGCGGTTCTTGAGCTGTACACGCGGTTTTTGAAATGTTTTGTATCCGCGCCCCGAGCGTTCGAGATCGCGAACCTCAGCGCGGGTGATTGGTTCCATCCAATCGAGGCCGACCCCGCAAAATGCAGGATGCACGATGGCCATTCATGCAGATTGCACGAAAGCGAAAATCCACCAAAAATATAAATCATTGATTTATAACGATTTTAAAAATATCAGGTGCTGGCACAATCACTGCAACTACCTCTCCATGCTTGCCAATCAAGTGCTAACGGAGCTGATAGACATGAGCCTGATCCAAGAAAAATTTACCTCCCTGTTCTCCAACTTCGAAGTGAACACCCAACCACGTCCGGATGGTGGCATTCTGCTGACCCTGCGCAGCACCGAAGGCAAAGTGTTCAAGCGTTCGATTTCGTACCAGCAATTGCATGCCGGCGATCAGTTGTCGTGGGTGATCAGTGCAATTCGCCGTGACCTGGCCGAACAGGCCAGCGAACTGCCGCAGATCTCCATGCTGCAGAGCCAGCAGCGGTTTGCCCTGCCGACCTATCACTCGGCGTGAACCTTGCGGTTGAGTAAATAAACACGCTGTAAAAAAACAGGCCGGGAGAGCTTTCGCTCCACGGCCTGTTTTGTTTTTGAAGCTGCACTGAGCCTTTGTAGGAGCGAAGCTTGCTCGCGAAGGCGATGGAGCAGATGTCAATAATGTTGACGGACACGCCGCCTTCGCGAGCAAGCTTCGCTCCTACAGGTAAGTCGTTTCGACGTTAAAAGGTGGAAAGATCAATCCGGGCAAAACTGTCGACGGTGACATGCCCTGCCAGCGCCCCGCCTTCCCGGGCCAGTCCGCAAGTGGCCATGCCAGCGGCGCGCGCCGCGTCCAGTTCCTCGACGATATCGGACAGAAACACAATCTGCGCAGCCTCCAGCCCGATCGCCTGGGTGATGCGCTCGTAAGAGTGTGCTTCACGCTTGGGCCCCGACGTGGTGTCGAAATAGCCGCTGAACAAGGGCGACAAGTCCCCCGCCTCCGAGCAACCGAAGATCAGCTTCTGTGCCTGGATCGAGCCCGAGGAATACACAAACAGTTTAAAACCGTCCTGATGCCAGCGCTTGAGCGCTTCAACGGCGTCCGGGTAAACGTGACCTTTCAACTGTCCGGCCTGATAGCCCTGCTCCCAGACCATGCCTTGCAATGCTTTCAGCGGCGTGGCCTTGCGGTCTTCGGCAATCCAGCCCAGCAGGATTTCGATCACCCGCTCAACGTCGGCGTCCGGTTCGTTGCTGTCACGGCGCACGGCGGCCAGTTGCTCGGCCACATCTGCGCGCCCGGCGTGCTGGCGAACAAATTCCGGCAGGTGTTTGGCGGCATACGGAAACAGCACGTCGAACACAAAACTCACCGCGCTGGTGGTGCCTTCGATGTCGGTGAGAATCGCTTTGATCGGCATCGGCTCAGTCCTCAAGACGCGGGAAGCGGCTGGCGATGTCTTCGCCGGTGAAGTTGGCAACCCAGCCTTCAGGGTTGTTGAACAGTCGGATCGCGACGAAGTGCGGATGCTCGCCCATGTCGAACCAGTGCGGCGTGCCGGCCGGTACGGAGATCAGGTCGTTCTTCTCGCAGAGCACCGCGTAAACGTAATCGTCGATGTGCAGGGTGAACAGCCCACGGCCGGCGACGAAAAATCGGACTTCGTCTTCGCCATGGCGGTGTTCGTCGAGGAACTTGGCGCGCAGTTCGGCTTTTTGCGGGTGATCGCTGTTCAGGCTGATCACGTCGACGGTGACGTAACCGCGCTCGGTCATCAGTTTGTCGATCTGTTCCTGGTACGCCGCGATCACTTCTTCCTGACTGGCGCCCGGCTGGATTTTCGCGGTAGCTTGCCAGCGGTCGAAACGCACGCCCTGCTCGGCCAGGGTCGAGGCGATGTCTTCGAAATGGGTCAGCACCTTGTTCGGAAGATCAGGGTTTGAGACGTGGTAAACGGACAGGCTGCTCATCAGGGCAACTCCTTAACGGTTCATGCGTTGCGGTTCATGCTTGACGGTTCAAAACCGCGCGCATCTTCAACTCGCATTCGAACAAAAATTCAAACGCTTCGATCTGCCGCAGGGCGTCGCTCATGCGCGCGCCCCAGGTGTAGAGGCCGTGGCCGCGAATCAGGTAGCCGACGCAATCGGGATGGGCTTCTAGCCAAGGCTGCACCTTGGCGGCGAGGCGCGCAATGTCCTGGTCGTTGTCGAAAATCGGCACGCGCACCCGGGACTCGTGGGTCGAGACGCCGCTGAAAGCTTTTTGCAGTTCGTAATCTTCGAACTCGATGAAGTCTCCTGGCGTCAGGCGCGACAGCACCGTGGCGTTCACCGAATGGGTGTGCAGCACCGCGCCGATCTCCGGGCGCCAGCTGTAGAGCTGGGTGTGCAGCAGGGTTTCGGCGGACGGTTTTTTGCCCGGTTCCAGGCTGTTGCCCGACAGGTCGGTGACCAGCACATCATCCACACCCAGCTGGCCTTTGTGCTTGCCGGACACGGTCAGCAGCGCTTCGGTCGGCGACAGGCGGGTCGAATAGTTGCTGCTGGTGGCCGGCGACCAGCCGCGACCGTACAGAAAACGCCCGGCGTCGATGATTTCCTGGGCGAGGTGTTCACGGGTAAGGCTCATGGCCTGTCCTCTTGCATGCGTGTGGCAATGATAACGGCAGCGGCGAAGGCTGCGAGACTGGCAATACTAAAGGTGAACGTGGCCCCGAGGGCGTTCCAGCTGTAGCCGGAATACAACGCGCCCAATGCGCCGCCAGTGCCGGCGAGCGCGGCGTAAAGCGCCTGGCCCTGACCTTGCTGACGCGCACCGAAGCTACGTTGCACGAACTGGATGGCAGCGGCGTGAAAGCTGCCGAATGTTGCAGCGTGCAGCACCTGGGCAAACAGCAGCACCCAAAGGAATTCGGCCAGCGAGCCCAGCAGCAACCAGCGCACGGCCGCCAGCAGGAAACTCACCAGCAGCACCCGACGCACCGAGAAGCGCGCGAGGATTTTGCTCATGGCCAGAAACATCAGGACTTCGGCGACCACGCCGACCGCCCAGAGCATGCCGATCACGCCTCGACTGTAACCGAGCCGTTCCAGGTGCAGCGTCAAAAAGGTGTAATAAGGCCCGTGGCTCACCTGCATCAGCGCCACGCAAGCGTAAAACGCCAACACGCCGGGATTGCGCAATTGCCTGAGAAAACCGTCTCCGGCAATGCGTTCGCCCTGAACCGGTTGAGCGTTGGGCACCCACAGGCTGCTGACGACGATGCCGGCCATGATCAGCACCAGCGCCACCGGGTAAATGTCGAGGCTCAGCCATTCGAACATCCGGCCGAGCGCGACCACGGTGATGATGAAACCGATGGACCCCCAGAGGCGGATCTGACTGTAGCGCGACGTCTGCCCTTTCAAGTGCGCCAGGGTGATGACTTCGAACTGCGGCAACACTGCGTGCCAGAAGAACGCATGCAACGCCATGACCATCGCCAGCCAGGCGTAGGTCTGGCTGACGAAAATCAGCGAAAACGTCAGCAGGGTGCAGACGGCGCCAAAGCGCACGATGGCCAGGCGCCGGCCGGTGTAGTCACCCAGCCAGCCCCAGATGTTTGGTGCCACGCAACGCATCAGCATCGGGATCGCCACCAGTTCGCCGATGCGCGCGCTGGAAAAGCCCAGGTGATCGAAGTACAGCGCCAGAAACGGCGCTGTCGAACCGAGCAAGGCGAAATAGAACAGATAGAAACTGGAGAGCCGCCAGTATGGGAGCGCCGCCACGTCGTCAGACCGCAGCGGCGTTGAGGTCAGCCATTAAAGCTGACCCAGCACCGGCGTGCTCACGCGCACGTCGGCATTTTGCCCGCGATGACGCAACAGGTGATCCATCAGCACGATGGCCATCATCGCTTCGGCGATCGGCGTGGCGCGGATGCCGACGCAGGGGTCATGTCGGCCCTTGGTGATGACGTCCACCGGGTTGCCATGAACGTCGATCGAGCGGCCCGGCGTGGTGATGCTCGAGGTCGGCTTGAGGGCCAGGTGCGCAACGATCGGCTGACCGGAGGAGATACCGCCCAAAATGCCGCCCGCATTGTTGCTGAGGAAGCCTTCCGGAGTCATTTCGTCGCGGTGTTCAGTACCGCGCTGGGCGACGCTGGCGAAACCGGCACCGATTTCCACGCCTTTCACGGCGTTGATGCTCATCAGCGCATGGGCCAGTTCGGCGTCGAGGCGGTCGAAGATCGGCTCGCCGAGGCCTGGCATCACGCCTTCGGCGACGACGGTGATCTTGGCGCCGACCGAATCCTGATCGCGGCGCAGCTGGTCCATGTAGGCTTCCAGCTCCGGCACCTTGTCCGGGTCAGGGCTGAAGAACGCGTTCTCTTCCACCGAATCCCAGGTCTTGAACGGGATCTCGATCGGGCCGAGCTGGCTCATGTAGCCGCGAATGACGATGCCCTGGCTGGCCAGGTATTTCTTGGCAATCGCACCAGCGGCTACACGCATGGCGGTTTCGCGGGCGGAACTGCGTCCGCCACCGCGGTAATCGCGCTCGCCGTATTTGTGGTGATAGGTGTAGTCGGCGTGGGCCGGGCGGAACAGATCCTTGATCGCCGAGTAGTCCTTGGACTTCTGGTCGGTATTGCGGATCAACAGGCCGATGGCGCAACCGGTGGTGCGACCTTCGAACACGCCGGAGAGGATTTCGACTTCGTCGGCTTCCTGGCGCTGCGTGGTGTGGCGGCTGGTACCGGGTTTGCGGCGATCCAGATCGCGCTGCAGATCCTCAACGGAAATCTCCAGCCCCGGCGGGCAGCCGTCGACAATGGCGACCAACGCCGGACCATGGCTTTCGCCCGCGGTGGTGACAGTGAACAGCTTGCCGTAGGTATTGCCGGACATGCAGGACGCTCCGTGAAATGAACCTGAATACGTAATGCGCGCCAGTATACGCAGGCTACCCAAGTAGTTCATCCTCGAACCTTATGGGTGCCCGCGAGTCCAACCGGCACCTTTGTGAATGATGGCGTGATGATGCTGCGAGTTCTAGCCTTGAGCCTTACCCTGTTTACCGGCTTTGCCCAGGCCACTGTCCTGCAACGCCCGATCACTTTGGATACCGGCACCGGGGAGCTTTTCGGCTCGCTGTTGCTGCCTAAATCCGACACCCCCGTGCCCGTTGTCCTGATCATTTCCGGCTCCGGTCCTACGGATCGTGACGGAAACAACCCCGACGGCGGCCGTAACGACAGCCTCAAGCGGCTGGCCTGGGTGCTGGCCAAACACAACATCGCCAGCGTGCGTTACGACAAGCGCGGCGTGGCGGCGAGCCTCGCAGCGACGCCGGACGAGCGCAATCTGTCGGTGGAAGCTTATGTCGCCGACGCCGAGGCCTGGGGCCGCAAGCTCAAAACCGACCCGCGCTTTGGCCAGCTGATTCTGCTGGGCCACAGCGAAGGCGCCTTGATCGCCAGCCTTGCGGCGCCCAGCGTCGATGCCGCCGCGGTCATCTCCATGTCGGGCAGCGCCCGGCCGATCGACCAGGTGTTGCGTCAGCAATTGAGCAATCGCCTGCCACCGCCGTTGATGCTGCGCAGCAATGAGCTGCTCGACAGCCTCAAGGCCGGCAAAACCGACGACAACGTGCCGCCGCAGTTACAGGTGATTTTCCGCCCGAGCGTGCAGCCGTATCTGATTTCGCTGTTCCGTCAGGACCCGGAGGCAGCGTTCGCCAAATTGAAAATGCCGGCGTTGATCATCCAGGGCAGCAACGACATTCAGGTCGGCGTCGGTGACGCCAGGATGCTCAAGGCGGCCAAACCGGACGCCGAACTGGCGCTGATCGAAGGCATGAACCACGTCATGCGCATCGTGCCCAACGACGTGAAACGGCAAATGGCCTCTTACAAGGACCCGCAATTGCCGTTGGCCGCCGAACTCGGCGCGCGAATCCTCGAGTTTATTGACGGACTTCGCACCAGTTAGCCACTACTCACCCTCCAGTCCTGAAAAAAACGGCCGATAAGCCTTTGTCGCCAGCGCTATGACTGACGACAAGCAGAGCTTGGACAGGATCTCGCCGTTATGACTGATACCCAGACTTCACCCGACACGACCGCTGAAAAAGACACACCGCCAGCGGTCGAGCTGCCGTGGGCGGACGTTCACGTCGAGCACCACAAGATGCTCCGCCTGGCGCCGCTGCAAACCGACCGCAATACCGGTGGGCGGCCATTGCGCTTTGTCGAATTCGGTTACGCCGACCGCCACAGCAAGGACCACAGCCTGATGCGCATGAGCATCAAGCTGCCCAGCCAGCGCGTGCGCAAAGAGCAGAACCATCTGGACGTGTGGGTCGATCACACCGCCAAGCGTGTGCATTTCGAGCCTGAAAGCGGTTTGCAGATTGAACCGATGAACCGTGGCATCGGCCGGTTCATGGCCGCCCAGGGCATCACTTGGGCGAAGAAGCGTTGGCCCGGCTACACCGTCGACGGCACGGATCTGAACAATAAAGATGCGTTGAACGAAGACACGCGCCTGCGCCGCGATCACTTTCTCAAGGCCCATGGTTTTGAAGTGGTCTACGCCGACGCCCAGCATTTGAAAGGCAGCGTCAAAGAAGTAAAGGTCGAAGACCTGCTGGGTGACTGGAACAGCGAAAAGCTGCAAGTGGTGGAAATACTCGAAGCCGCGCAGATGCTTCAACAGGCCGAGCAGAATCTGGCCGAGCAGGAAGTGAAGCTGAAGAAACACGAAGAGAAGGTCAGCAAGTACAAGCGTGAAGACGCCGGTCTGCGCTTTACCATTACGTGCCTGGTGGCGTTTGCGGTGTTTCAGGCGGGGTTACTGATCTGGATTGCTACGCACCGGTAACGATCCGAGACCGCGGCGCGGTCTTCGCGGGCAAGCCACGCTCTCACCGATTTTGCGTCGTGCCCAAATGATGCGGCACACACAAGACCTGTAGGAGCGAGGCCTGCCTGCGAAAGCGCCCTAAAGTCAGACGCGGGAAGCGAACAGGGCCTGATGATCGCGGCACTGCTCCGCACTCAACATAAACACACCATGCCCACCGCGCTCGAAATCGAGCCAGGCGAAGTCGACTTCCGGGTACAGCGCCTCAACGTGAACCTGGCTGTTGCCCACTTCAACTATCAGCAAGCCCTTCTCGGTCAAATGATCCGCTGCTTCAGCGAGCATCCGTCGCACCAGGTTCAAACCATCATCACCGCAGGCCAGGCCCAGTTCAGGTTCATGCTGATATTCGTCCGGCATGTCGGCGAAATCTTCCGCGTCAACGTAAGGCGGGTTCGACACGATCAGGTCGAAACGCTGACCCGGCAAGCCGTCAAACCCATCACCCTGAACGGTGTACACCCGCTCATCAACGCCATGGCGCTCGATGTTCTGGTTGGCCACTTCCAGCGCTTCGAACGACAGATCGGCCAGCACGACTTCGGCGTTCTGGAATTCGTAGGCGCAGGCGATACCGATGCAACCGGAACCGGTGCACAGGTCGAGAATCCGCGCCGGCTCGGCACCCAGCCACGGCTCGAAACGCTTTTCGATCAGCTCGCCAATCGGCGAGCGCGGGATCAGCACACGTTCGTCGACAATGAACGACATCCCGCAAAACCACGCTTCGCCCAGCAGGTAGGCGGTCGGAATGCGGTCTTCGATGCGGCGTTTGAGCAAGCGTTGCAGATTGACCAGTTCGTCATCTTCCAGGGCGCAGTCGAGGTAGCTGTCGGCGATTTCCCACGGCAAGTGCAAGGCACCCAACACCAGTTGACGGGCTTCGTCCCAGGCGTTGTCGGTCCCATGGCCGAAAAACAGATCCTCCCCATGGAAGCGGCTGACGGCCCAACGGATATGGTCACGCAGGGTACGAAGGCGGGAAGTGATCACGGGGGTAAACTCCAGAAAAAACGACTGGCGATTCTAACAGCCAAAACGCGCCACGACGACGCGGGAAAACAGCAGATCAGATGTAGGACATGTCCATTTTCACTGTTGGCTATTGAACAAAACCTGCATCTTGACAAGGCTGCACGCCAGCAACGACGGCGCCTGCGATAGTAGCGATTCACAGAACCGCTCAGCCAGAGGACAATGTCGCAAAAGCCCCACTCCAAGGAGCCCCAGAATGTCCGTTCCAAAAACGATGTTTCAACTCAGCGGCCGCGGTTACGCAGCAGCCAATCTGGGTCATGCGACCCTTGTCATCATCGATGCCCAGAAAGAATACCTCAGCGGCCCGCTGGCCCTGACCGGCATGGATGCTGCCGTCGCGAACATCAAGCAACTGGTGGCCGCTGCCCGTGCCGCCGGTCGTCCGATCGTGCATGTGCGCCATCTCGGCACCGTGGGCGGGCTGTTCGATCCACAGGGCGAGCGCGGTGAGTTTATCCCGGGCCTGGAGCCGCTGGCGGACGAAACCATTATCGGCAAACTGCTGCCGAGTGCGTTTCACGGCACCCCATTGTACGATCGACTGCAAGAACTCGGCTCTCTGGACCTGATCGTGTGCGGCTTCATGAGTCACTCCAGCGTCAGCACCACCGTGCGTGCCGCAAAGAACCTGGGCTTTCGCTGCACCCTGGTTGAAGACGCCTGCGCGACTCGCGATCTGCCCTACAAAGGTGGCGTACTCACAGCCGAGCATGTTCAGCACACCGAAATGGCGATCATGGCGGACAACTTCGCCACCCTCGCGCTCACTCATGAACTGATCTGATCGGCCTCGAAGAGCGGTCAATACCGCCGCTCATCCGCAAAAGCCTCTCATTTGCTGCAATTGACTTAGCCTCAGGAACAACCCGGACAACTCCCGGTCGAAGGGCCGATACCCATTGAGGAAGGTCGGAATGAAGTTATCCGATGGTTTTGACGCACGCCGCTTGCGGCCCAAGGGCCAACGCAACTGGCGTTTTCGATTCGGCGCAGCCTTTGCTGCCTTGCTGGCGACGTGCGGTGTGTTGCTGGCAATGGCCGGCGCCGCCAGCCTGCTCGGCCGCCCTCCGGCCCTGGGCGAATTGAATGCCAGCCCGCTGGGCTCGGCGATCATTCTGGCGGTTGGCCTGTTTGTGCTTTATATCGGTGTGTGGCTGTGGCGTCGATGCCGGCGTCGTTCGCGCCAATCGCGAGAGCTGAACATGTCCCCGCACCTGATGAAAAAACACGATTGAATCGAAGGCCCGGCTTTTAGGCGGGCCTCAATTGTTATGGATAGTGCCTCGACTTGGGTAAACTGGCCGCCCTTCGCGGAGGCTGACATGCAAGACGACGATTTTTCCCTGTTCAAAAGTGCGATCCAAGGCGTCAAGCCGATCAAGCACGATCGCGCCGAAACCGGCAAACCCAAGGCCGACCGCGCGCAAATCGCCAAGTTGCGTCAGGCCGCGACCGTTCGCACCGATGCCACCACCGTTGATGGTCTGTCCGATCAGTTCGTGATCGACGTCGGCCCGGAAGACGAGTTGATGTGGGCCCGTGACGGCGTTCAGGAAAGCCAGATACGCAAGCTCAAGATCGGACAGATTCCGTTCGAAGGCAGCCTCGACCTGCACGGCATGACGGTGGAAAAAGCCCGGGAAACCCTCTGGGCGTTCCTGGCTGAAGCAACCAAATTCGAAATCCGCTGTGTGCGTGTCACCCACGGCAAAGCCGTGCGTCTGGACGGCAAGCGGCCGATGATCAAAAGCCACGTCAACACGTGGTTGCGTCAGCATTCCCAAGTACTCGGCTTCACCTCTTGCCAACCGAAACATGGCGGTGCCGGCGCGGTGTATGTGATGCTCAAACGGACCATGATGGAAGGTCGCGACGAATAAAGCCCTGGGGGCTGCTCAACGACACCGGGGATACTTTGGAATATTCGGCTCACTGCACGGGCCGCTGGCAGCTGCGGTACCGATTAGATCGCCGCACAGCTGACAATACAAAGATTAAAAAATGACGAGAGCGAAATGACTTTACCTTTTTACACACAGATGTGCGTGTTCTACTTGTTTAGTTTCGCAGCTGTTTATGCGATTTTGCGCTTCATACCTGCAGCCCCAGTCATCGCGGAGCAATGGGGGAAGAAACTGCTGATCAAGGCATTCCCGCCTGTATCCGACAACGAACATTACAAATTTTCAATTTTGCGGGCGCTGTTTGGACTGATCCTGCTACTCAGAGCAACTAACATACAATTACTGCTGCTGCCTGAAGAACGCTTAGGCTTGATTGGCCTGTTTAGTGCACTAGACATCATTGCCTCTTTCATGTTGATGGTTGGACTGTTCACCCAGGTTGCGTTGGCATTTTCCATATTTGTAATGTGGCAAGTCGGAGAAAGCGTCCTCGGCACCAGCACACTGGGCAATGATATTGCTGCAATCCTGAGTGTTCTTTTATTACTAACCAGCGCCGGCAAGTATCTCTCAGTGGATGCACTGATTATAAAACGCTGGAATGTGAGCCCAGCGGTGCTGCTTTACACCAAGGCACCACCAGACAAGATTACCATTGCACTGGCAAAATTCGCCGCCTTATTCTCCTACTGGCTGGTGTGTGTGTATTCGCTTTCCATGCACATTAACGAACCCGCTTGGACGACCGGAATCGCCGGTCCGTTGTTGTTGAGCAATAATTTCATGTCTCAATGGCATGCCGGGTTCGAAGCAATTTTCGTGTCCCATAACTTAGCGAACTTGATCGCCAAATATACACTTTGGCTCATGATGGCCTGGTATGCCACCATCCTGCCGTTTACGCTACTGGGCGGCCTGTGGCGTAAGTATGTAATTGTCTGGGCATTGATGTTCTTTTCCCTGTCGATGTTCGTCCTGAACCTTGGATCGCTAGGAGAAATCGAATTTGTATTGTGGGCAGCCATTTTCTGGCCATCGCTTGGCGTTAGTTCAAAACCAAAACTTTTGCTGTTCTATGATGACAAGTGCAACATGTGCGACAAAACGGTTCAAGTCCTCACTTATCTGGACGTCTTCAACCGTATACGTCTTATGCCCGTATCAAAGAGTGCCGACCAGCTTCTAAAATACAATATAAGCAATGAAGAAGCCTTGACGGATCTTTATGGAGTCAATGAAGAAACCGGGAAAACGTTCGGCGGTTATGATCTTTACTGCAAACTAGCCATTCACCTGGTTCTGCTGTGGCCTGTCAGCCCGCTGCTTTGGCTCGGCCGGTTATTCGGCACCGGTGCAGGTATCTACCGAATCATTGCAGTAAGACGGCGAAAGCTATTTGGTGTTTGCACGCTGGCAAGGCCCAAAGTCAATCACGACATCCAGTCTACTCCTGTCAATCGACCGTCTCGCCTCTCAATTGCTGTCGTTGCACATGTAATGCTGCTAGGCACCATTTATTTTTTCTCTATACCAGCACCCTATATTGGAATCACTGGATCAAGTAGTGCTGGCACAAGTGCTGCTCATTTTTATGGCATAGCCCCCATAAATGTTTTCAATAAAACCGACCTTCGAATGTCCGAAAACTGGTTCACTCTGACTGACGTCGAGTCAAATACACTCCTTCCTTATTTCAATGAGAACGGCGAGCGTCTCCCCTATCATAAATCCGACAGGGTCTATTTCGGGTACACCTTAAGGTTCAGGCGCGGAGAGATCGACAGTACGGACTGTGCTTTCGACCGCCAACAAGTATCCATTGACTACCTGACTCGTACTTGGCTGATTCGATCATCTACCCATCATCAGCCCCGTCAATTTACCTACACCCAATATTATCAGCCGATAGCCGACAATGGATCCTTGCTCGAAAACCTCTACACGCCGGGCAAGCGGGTCGTTCGCTGCACGCAAACTTATGAGGTATCCATTCAATAACGCAGGCCAACGGCACCGCCGATCACTTCGATGCAGCACGGGTCGAATTTGAGATCAGGGCCGGGTGGCAATACAACTGCCGGCATACCTACGCTACTATGTGCCCAGTGGCAGGCATGAACCTCGGGTTCATTGCGCATCAGTTCGGAGATAGCGTGCAAATGCTATTGTCGACCTCCGCTCGGTGCATCCCCCAGTGAAGACTGGCGCGAACCCAGGAAGCTGGAACAAAGCCTGACTGGTACAAAATTGGTACAGACAGAAACCGTACCCCTCTAGAACCCATACGGAATAAAGCTCTGTGACATTGGAACAGAATTACACCGCGATTCTCGGCCAACTGGGCGAGGACGTCTCCCGCGAGGGCCTGCTCGACACGCCAAAGCGTGCCGCCAAAGCCATGCAGTACCTTTGCCGCGGCTATGAACAGACACTGGAAGAAGTCACCAACGGTGCCTTGTTCAGCTCTGACAACAGCGAAATGGTGCTGGTCAAGGACATCGAGCTTTACTCGTTGTGCGAACACCACCTGTTGCCGTTCATCGGCAAGGCTCACGTCGCCTACATCCCCAGCGGCAAAGTATTGGGCCTGTCGAAAGTCGCGCGGATCGTCGATATGTACGCTCGCCGCCTGCAGATCCAGGAAAACCTCAGCCGCCAGATCGCCGATGCGGTCCAGCAAGTCACCGGTGCCCTGGGCGTTGCGGTGGTGATCGAGGCCAAGCACATGTGCATGATGATGCGCGGTGTGGAGAAGCAGAATTCGTCGATGATCACGTCGGTGATGCTGGGTGAGTTCCGCGAAAACGCCGCGACACGCAGCGAGTTTCTCAGCCTGATCAAGTAATTCGTTACACGAAGAAAACCGGCATTCATCGCCGGTTTTTTTTCGCCCGTGAAAAATCAGGTAAGCTGCGCGCCTTCCGTTCGCCCTGTGAGGCTTATTCCGTGTTCGTAAAAGCGCTTCGTGTCGGCCTTGGCCAACTGATCATCTTCATCGATTTCATTACCCGCCCAGGCAAGAAGCAGCGCCCCGCCGCCGCTCAGGCTCAGGTCGAAACAGCGGCCAAGGACCTGACGCTGTATCAGTTCCACGCCTGCCCGTTCTGTGTGAAAACCCGTCGCACCCTGCGTCGTCTGAATGTGCCGGTAACGTTGCGCGATGCGAAGAACAACGAACAGGATCGCCAGACCCTGCTGGAGCAAGGCGGCAAGATCAAGGTGCCGTGCCTGCGCATTGAAGAAAATGGGCAGACCACCTGGATGTATGAGTCCAAGGTGATTATTGATTATCTGGATAAGCGGTTCGCAGCTGCCTGACACGGCGGATCTCGAACAAAAATAAACCGGCCCATTGGCCGGTTTATTCGTTTCTACCCTCCCCCCAGTCGTTTCCCCGCTTGCTTGTGATGCGAGCCGGGCTCGGTCAGCGGTACGACGAAGGCCTCCCTCCCGGCGATATATCCCTATTGCCAAACTTTTCGTCTACAAAATCAAAAACATTATTTGCTTTATTTGTATACAAAAGCATAATCCACTTCGTGCGAGTTTCTGACCAGCCGGTCAACAAATTCGCAAGTGCCTCAAAGGGCCGCTGCCACCCTCATGGGTCCGGCCCTGGAAATAACAATAAAACTCTTGAGGAGTATTCGCTGTGGAAAGCCGCAAATCCGAAGCCCCGACGCTGGAACTCTCGCCGCCGTTACGCAATGGCTTGCTTGAGCGCATTTTCAAACTCAGCTTGCACGGCACCACGGTGAAGACCGAGCTGATTGCCGGTCTGACAACCTTCATCACCATGGCCTACATCATCTTCGTCAACCCCAACATCATGGCCGACGCCGGGATCGATCACGGTGCCGCGTTCGTCGCGACCTGTATCGCTGCTGCGCTCGGTTGCCTGTTAATGGGCCTGTATGCCAACTGGCCGGTCGGCCTGGCACCGGGCATGGGGCTGAACGCCTTCTTCACTTACACCGTGGTCGGCACCATGGGCTACAACTGGGAAACCGCCCTTGGCGCGGTGTTTGTTTCCGGTGTGTTGTTCATGTTCCTGACCTTTTCGCGGATTCGCGAATGGTTGCTCAACAGCATTCCTGTGAGTCTGCGCTACGCCATGGGCGCCGGCGTGGGGCTGTTTCTTGGGTTGATCGGCCTGAAAACCGCCGGCATTGTCGTTGATAGCCCGGCCACCCTGATCAAGCTCGGCTCCCTGCGCGAGCCCGGCCCGTTGCTGGCCGCCATCTGCTTCCTGATGATCGCCGTGCTCAGCTACCACAAAGTGTTCGGTGCGATCCTCATCAGCATCATCACCGTGACACTCGCGGGCTGGGGCCTGGGCCTCGTCCACTACGAAGGCATCATGTCTGCCCCGCCAAGCCTGGCGCCCACCTGGATGGCCATGAATGTTGCCGGCGTGTTCAACGTCAGCATGATCAGCGTGGTGCTGGCCTTCCTCTTCGTGCACATGTTCGACACCGCCGGCACCCTGATGGGCGTCGCCCAGCGCGCCAACCTGGTGAACGCGGACGGCCGGATCGAAAACCTTTCTCGCGCCATGAAAGCTGACAGTGCTTCCAGCGTGTTTGGCGCTGTAGTCGGCGTCCCACCCGTCACAAGCTATGTGGAAAGTGCCGCTGGCGTAGCGGCGGGTGGTCGGACTGGTCTTACCGCCGTGACCGTGGGTGTGTTATTTGTTGCAGCCATGTTCTTCGCTCCACTGGCGGGCATGATCCCTGCTTATGCAACAGCGGGTGCGCTGATTTATGTGGCGATGCTGATGATGGGCGGCATGGCGCACATCGAATGGGACGAAGCGACCGACAGCATTCCCGCGATCGTCACTGCGATCATGATGCCGCTGACGTTCTCGGTTGCCGATGGCATCGCGCTGGGCTTTATCACCTACGTGGTCCTGAAAGCCTTCACCGGCAAGCACAAGGAAATTTCCGTCAGTCTGTGGGTGTTGTGCGCGATCTTCATCGCCAAGTTTATTTTCTTGTAAGCGTTACGGCGTCAGTGTTTCAAATCAGCCTCACCCCGTCGGGTGGGGCTTTTGCACAAATGGAGGAAAGTGATGAGTCTGGAAACCTGGCTGCTGTTCAGCGGCGCTGCGCTGGTGGTGATCCTGATCCCGGGGCCCCTGTCTTTGCTGATGATCAGCAACAGTCTGAATTACGGTTTGCGCCGCTCTTACCCGGCGTTCCTGGGGGGCGTTATTGCCTCGATCTGCCTGCTCAGTGCCTCGGCGCTGGGCCTGGGCGCCCTGTTGCTGGCATCGGAACAGTTGTTTAGCGCGCTGAAAATCGTTGGTGCGCTGTACCTGTTCTACCTCGCCTGGCAGAGCTGGCAGCAATCGCGCCAGCCATCGGTTGGCGCTGAAGTGCCCCAGGCTGCACCGGTGCCACGTTTTCGTGCCCTCTTCGGACGCGCATTCGTGTTGGGCGCGAGCAATCCGAAGGATATTTTGTTCTTTGCTGCTTTCCTGCCGCAGTTTCTGAGCGCCGAACAACCGTTCCTGCCGCAGTTGCTGATGATGATTGCGACCTGGACTGTGCTGGATCTGCTGTGCAAATTAGCTTATGGGCTGGGCGCTCATGGTGCGGCCAGGTATTTACGCAGTGGCAAAGGACAAAGTTGGTTTAACCGGGTGAGCGCAGGACTCTTCAGTGGAGCGGGCGCAGCCTCCTTACTAAGCAACCACTGATCGTATTGCCCTATTACTTGAACACTTGGTTTCATTAGATGTTATCAACGCCAACGCACTAAGAAGTGTTTGCCAAGGATGGCATCACTTCAACCCCGCCCCGCAACAAACCGCAACACGCGATATAAATATATATAGTTGTCTTTTCAGAACCCCCCTACCATGGCGCTGCGATTTTGCACACGACGCCAGGAAAAGGAAGTTCCTATGGCAATGGTTTTCCAAACCCCAGATCCCGATCACTACAATGCCGTCGAAGTGACGGATATTGAACTGCAAGCCAATGAGTACTCCCCAACCACTATTGATTTCGATAAAGAAAGCATCGCCTCCGCCCCGCAACAAACAAATGCCAATAAAAGCCAGCTACGCGTTATTGATGAGCTGTTCGGCCCTATGAAAATAGGCACCCACTCGATTACCCGGTGTGCACTGGATGCACTGGGCGCGACATCAAATGGTCAGGGATTGAACGCTCAAAACACGTTCTTTCGACACCCCAAGCGGTCTTTTATCAACGCCTTGCAATTTGACCCTTTATTTATTGAAGCGCGTATGCGATTCACCGGCACCCGGGATGATTACGCACTGCCTTCCTTGCTGTTTGAAATGGCGTCGCAACGCCCATTAACGGCTCCGCCCCTGCTAAGAGAATTACCTGATCCCGCTGCCGATCCTGAACAGTACCGCCACAAACTGGACAAATTGCTGAACGCGGCGCAGAGGCTTGATATACGCCACGCGCACTTGTCCAAAACCACACCTCCCTGGGTGAATCGGGTCAAAAGTAGCAGCATGGTCAGCATGGGGACCGGGCTTCAGGCCTTCGGTATTTACAGCGGGCTGCGCGGCCTGCAAGACGCCATTGCAAGAAAAGATCATGGCGAAGTTGTATTCAACAGCCTCAGCACTTCAGCGGAAGTCACTTCATTAGCCGTCGAAGTGGCGGTCACCAAGCAAGCAAAATACATGATCGAAGCCGGGCAAAAAGCCTACGGGGATTTTGCCAAAACCAGCTTCGGCGTTCGACTGGGGCGTGGCGCGGGGCTGATCGCGAGCGCACTGACGTTGCCCTTCGATGTCATGACCGCCGTCAAATCCTTTAATAGCGCAGCGGCAACCACAGGCAAAGAAGCCACGGATCACTATGTCGCTGCTGGCTTGAGTGTGACCAGCGCGGCCATGACGTTGATTCTGGGTGCCGCCGCACTGGCAGGTTTCTCCTTTATCGGCCCGGTGGGGCTGACGGCCGGACTTCTGCTGGTGGCAGGTTCTCAGGTCTATGCGGCGGTACGCGTTGTCGACGATATCGATGATTACATCGAACTCACTACCCATGAGCGCCTGCGCACGGGCTGGTTCGCCTTTTGGGGAATTCTCCCCGACGACGACATACAAACCCGCCACGCGATTGCCAAATCAACGGTTGAACATTCGAGACTGTTACAAGCGACCGCCCGAAAATTACTGGAAGGAAAATTAAAAGACAGTACAGAAGTCATTGTAAACGGCAAGTTCAAGGTCGAGCTAAAGCCGACACAGGTGCCTAGCTTCGATTGGGAGGCGCAACAGTACCTATATAAAACCATACAAAAACCGCACGTCATTGATAGTAACGACACGATTGATGCTCGGGACGGTGTAACTGACGACATGCCCGGCGCGGAGTTCGGAACGCCAGGAGAGAACAAAGGTGCGGTGTGGTTTATGGGTGGCGGCGACGACACCATCGTGGGTGTTGAAAAAAAGCCAAACAGATTCTATTACGGCGCAGGTATCAAGCATCTGACCGGGGGAGAGAAAGACGATGAATTCATCTTCGAAGGCGCCGCCGAACTTCTCAAAAACGGTCCAAAAGACCCTCTACCCACTCTTCTGAAAGGTGGTTTGGGCAGCGATACGCTAGTGGTTACCGGGAGCTATCCTGAGGGCAACCGCCAAAGATTCGGGTATTTCATCGATCTGAACGAAGGACGACTGTCCATCATCACCCGTGACCAGACCAATGAGGGCCGTTTCAACTATCGGCACACGCTTCTGGAGAGCATTGAGAACGTCGAAACCCTGGCCGGTGCGCAAAACAAGGTCATCGGTACGGGCGGCCCGAATGTCATCAAGTCGCGCGGTCGCGACACCATTGAGGCGGGCGCCGGGGATGACAAAATCTATCTCCTGAACAATGAAGGTACAGCCGCCGGAGGTCCCGGAAAGGATCACTACGCGGTGGCCCATAAACCCGGCAACGTATTCATTACTGAAGATGGCGTGGAAGAGAGCGTCATTGCACTTGACTGGAGAATGGACCTGATAAAGAGCTGGAAAATCGACAATCACGAACTGGTCATCACCTCAGGCTTTGATCTCGACGATCTTAAAGAGCGGGATGTCTACATCAAGGGCGTCTATAAAACAGCCAACGATCGACGGCAACTGCAGAACAGGAAACTGACTTTCGTTACAAAGGACGGGTTTCATTTGATGCCTGAACTTCCTGAAACCATAGAGACTGCCGGCTCCCTCGAGATTAAAACAGTCGTTACTCAACAGGGAAAAACCCAAAACCCGGTCATCCTTTACAACCGTGAATACACGATCGCACACGACAAAAACACGAGTTATTTTGTTTCGCGACTCAATAAACATACGATCCTTACAGTAAAACAACGAAGCACAAACACGCTGGCAACCCTTTATCTGGAATATGCCAGCCATGAACTGACGCGGGTCGAGGCTTACTTCAAGGTAGACCTGATGCGCCAACGTGACTTTGATCGCATCATGTACAAAGAATGTGGTCTGACCTTTCACTTTGACAGTCAGCGATTGACTATCAACAACCTGGCCAGCTCTATCTGGAGCGGCGACCAGAGAATCACAAGCCGACTGACGCGCCCCACCAACGTGTTGAACCAAGCTGTTCTTCTGATCATGAATGACGGTGTTTCTTATAGAGTCGATCCACCCTCTTTGCCCGATTCAGCTTTCTCCAACGATCAGTTCGAAATAAACGGTCCAATGGAGCGCACCCGCCAAGTGCCGCTGCCACTCGCGGCCAGAGATGGAGCGTCTGTTTTTTGTCAGCCCTTGGACAACGAGGCCCTTCACCTGGGCAACCGGGAGAAGTGTGTCCAACTGGTCGCTTACCCTGAACAAACAACCATCGAACATCTGGAGGGTGACGGCTCGACGTACCTTGTCCACCTCAGCTCCGAAATGACGCTAGGCATTTCAACGCCAGGCGCTCGAGCGAACGCCCTACTCAAATCGCCATCGGCGTCTACCTGGGAATTCGATGCAACGAGCCTCGCCTACACCAGAATCAAACGGGTGGACGACTGTCTGCTGATCGGACATACCGTCATTCACCTTCCGCACTACGACGACCCACAAGATTTGATCGATCAGATACGGGTCATCACGCCAGACGGCGTTGTCTATAAAGTCGATCTGGATTTCGACGAAGTCTATATTGACTCACTGGATGGCCGGTATTTCAAAGGCGATGTTCTGAACGAGGGCGCCCTATTGGCAGAACTGAGAGCCTTGGAAATGGAGGACCTCGCCGTTCGAAACATAGCCCTGAGAGACGGTACTGTCGGCAGTCTGTCTTACAACCTGTCGGACCGTCGTTGGATACTTGATACAGACACGTCCCGCACTGTCCTTTACGCCGACCTGGTGCCTTTACACCGGTGCGCCCACCAACTCGAACACTGTTATGAGTTGATGGCGTTTGGCACTCGCTCCACCCCTCCGGTAAGCGCCGCCGATCTGCGGATACTTTTAGACACCTGCAAACTTCTATAGCGCCTACGCAAGACTTCAAACCTCAGGATCAGGCAGACGTCTTTTGTAGCAAATACCACCACACCCTATACATATTTATAGCCTCTCGACGGTTGATCCAATCAAAACTAACCACCGTGTTTTCCAGGGCCGTGCTTCTTCACGAGCCCTGCTTTTCACCCAACTAATTTTTCGTCTGTATCAGCGGCCAGTTCTGATTCAGACCTTCACCAGATTATTATCGGATCTACGGCCATGGCTAAACCACCCAAGAAAATTCCAAACCCCAATACGCCTGGCACTTCATCATCCTCCACCAGACTCTCTTCTGAGGATGACGTGCCCAGGGTCGGCCCGTCCGGCCGTAATGACGCGCCCGTGCAGGGAGAACTCACTCCCCTTGTCCCTGCCTCAAATACGTTGCCAGGCGACACTTCCCAGCAACAGCCCGTGGTTGTCACCCACATGCCTGCTCGCACTCCTCACCCCTTTTTGCAACCGGAGAACAGGGTGTCCTGGCCTCTTGAGCAGGTTGATCAACTGATACGCATCGGTGACACCGGGCTCTTCATGAGCAAAGAGCAAAGGTTATATGCCCACATTGAATACGCAGGCATTGGCAGAGTGGAACCGAACGCCAACGGAGACTACCAAGTCTATTTCCCTTTCGCCCCTGACCATGCCGGACCGGTGCTGAAGAAGGTTGAAGGCAAGCCGCTGTGGTCCATTTTTCCGTCAACTCCAGGCGAACAAAAAGTGGGTTCGCGCGTGACCGCTTCGACCTTCGCGGCCCCCGTCCATCTGATCAACAATCCACTGGTGATCAGAAAACTACCCGCCGCTGACAGGCTTGGAATTCGCTGGCACAACCTGAGAAGTTATGTCGAGTTGCTCGACGAAGGCATTGTTCAAGTCGTCAGAAACGCGAATGGCGATTATCAGGCGACCTTCGGCCAGGAATGGACACCTTCCGGCCCCGTACTCGAGAGGGTTGGACTGACACGATTCTGGCGACGTAAAGCTCCAACGCAAACCACTGATCAACTGACGGCTCGTCAACCGTCCTCCACCGTCGAAGAAGCCGGTCCGAGCAAGCGCCAGCGCCTTGAGGAACATGAACAGCAGCCAGGCCCCATTGGACCCGAGCAACAGGTTATTCCTCTCTACCCCGCCCACCCGACCAATGAAACCCCCCACCTGTGGGCATCCTGGGGAAAGGTCAACAAGCCGCATTCAACGGAATCCATACAGATCGGTGAACTGCATTATGAAACGGTACCCAAGGTCAAAAACGTACCAAAAGTCTTGAATTACCTCCAGCATCCCCAATTCCAGCCTTCTCGTTTCGACTTGTTTGAACAGATGTTGCACGCGAAACCCTGGTTGCAGCCCGTACCGGTAGTCCTGAACAGCGATGGCAAGTGGATTGTGAATAGCACCCGCCGATTGTTTGAAAAACCGATGACAGAGTCTGTTTCAACTACCTTCCCGGACTTTTCACCGGTCACCTCGCGCGCTGTCGCAAAGCGACTATTCGAATATTCGGGGGGATCCGAGGTAATCGCCCGCGACGGCTTGTACACCACCATATTGACGCTGGATCACTGGAAGGAACGGGCGGGCATCTTTGATGCAAAGTTCGAAAATCCGATTGATTTATTGCCTGTCGCTTCACGCATGGATGATGAGGGGACAATCATTTCCATGGTGCCTCCGGAATTTGGCGAACCCTTGCGCAGGCTGGACTTCCTCCCCAGGCATTTCCAGATGGAATGGGACAGCTTTGTCGCGGATCGCTCTGACTACAACCTCAAACGGTTAGTCAGCACCGCATTGATCCGCAACGGGTATGACGTGTTTCCTTTATTGAATGAACATCGCAATCCCAAGTTGATTTTCAAGCGCGAGGGTCATGACAAGGTTTACTTCCTGAAACTCGGTATCGTCGAGAAAAATGCGATTGGACTAAAACCGTCTCTTGCGCCCGAACTTGCCTACCAGGCGTTAGCTTCACAGGTGGGTAATGAAGCCCGGCAAGCTCTCATTACCGCCAACCAACAAAACAACATTGTCTGGTTATTAGGCGGCGTTCAAACAACGCCGTCTGGATGGCAGTCTGTTTTTATTATCAGAGAGCGCTGATACCGCCTTTCTTCAGTGATAGCCGCACATCATTAAACGCCCCTTATCGGGCCTCAGATACTTATTGTTTAAACATTACCCACTTATATAAACATCCAGGAATACGACCGATGGCCAAACCACCAAAAAGAGTTTCAACTTCCAATACACCTGATACCTCGACAACACTTCCAAGGTCTTCGTCAGAAGACAGCCGGGTACGAGGCGGCCATCAGGCCGCAACGGTTGGCACATCGCGGGGAGACGCCAATCCCGTTTCAGACGCCAATGTGCCAGGTTCATCGCAAAGTACCTTGCCTCGTCAGCCTGTCGTCGTTAGCGACATGTCGGCTAACCCTACAAGCGATGCCGAGATGGCTACCCGCATGATTTCCTGGCCTCGGAACAAGGTCGACGAACTATTCAGCATCGCCGACACCGGGCTTTTCATGAGCCGCCAGCAGCAGCTTTACGCCGATATTGGAGAGGAAGGCATTTTTCTGATCAGGGCAAACGCGAGAGGCGACTACCAGGTGCCTCTTCCGTTTGCCCCGGGCCAACCCGGGCCGATCCTCACGAAGGTGCCTGGCCAGGCGCAGTGGAAAATCACTCGCGAGGGCATGGTCCTTCCCATCGCAAGCGTTCCCGTGAGGCCGGAAACGCTGGAGATCATTCCTCGGCACCTGGCCGACAAACTGACGTCACCCGATGCCAACGGTCTTCGTTACGACAAGCTGAAGAGAACCTATGTCGACGTGACGGAAGAAGGCACGGTCATGGTCCGCAAAAATACGGACGGCCACTATCAGGCCTCCTCGACGAGCGAATTGATCCCTTCGGGCCCGTTACTCGAAAACATTGAAGGGATGACACTTTGGCAACGCAAGGCAACCAACACACCGGCCTCAGACGCTGAAGATTCAGGACCCACCCCAGGCAAGCGCCCTCGTCTGGACGAACAGGTCGAGGCGGCCAACCCCGTGGCCGATAACAACCCTCCTGCTGCCACCCTGAATGACAACCCTTATTTATGGGCCTCCTGGGGGAAAATAACCAAGCCTGATTCGGTGGAATCCATCATGATCGGCCAACTCCATTATCCGATCGTGCCAAAGGGGCCAATGGCCGATCAGCTCCCCCTCGTGTTCATTCAACACCCGGAATTTGCGCCCTCTCGCTTCGAGGCCTTCGAGCGCATGTTGCAAGAGGCACCTTCGTTGCAACCCGTCGCCACCAGCCACCACGCCGCAACAAATACCCGGAAAGTCGACGGCGCTGCTCGACTCTTTGAGAAAACACTGACGCAACAGGTCGCGGATGTTTACAAGGGTTTCACCGAGCCGACATCCCGCGCCGTCGCCAAGCGACTATTTGAGCTATCCAACGAGTCGGCGGAGTTCAACGGCAGCGGTTTGGCCCGAATGAAGCAAACCTTTCGCTACTGGGAGGGCAAATCGAACCTGGGCGTGCCACGGCTCGGCGACCCATTGGACATGTTGCCTATTGCGTCCAGTAATGATGGCGCCCGACGAATCGTCGAATTACACGCTCCGGATTCCGTGACGCCCTTACAGCAGTTGAACTTCAACCCCGAGAGCACTCATGCCTGGCAGTTCTACGCCGAGTTGCCCAACGCGCCGGGACGACTTTCGTTGTTGCTCGCGTCGATACTGGGCCACAGCGGTTACAAGGTCTTCCTTCCCGCAAACGTAGAGAATGTTCAGCTCACGCCTCCAACGCTGGTATTTAAAAGGCCCAATCACGACAAGGTGTACTTTTTGAAAGTGGGACGTGTGGAGACCGATGCGATTGAAATTCTGCCGCCGTCCATGGCAGAGCTTGACGACCCTCATCTGAAGACGCGAATCGGCGACGAAGCGCACCAGTCACTGGTTGCCGCCGATGCGAAGGGTGATGTGGTATGGCTGATGGGCGGCGTCCAGCACCTGCTCGCAGGAAGCCCTTCGGTGTTCATCATCAAGGAACGCTGATAGCGAAACGTGCGCACCTCGCCGTCCATCAGCGGGGTGCAACCCAAGGTATCCGTGTCAAACACAAGGCAAAAAAAAGCCCGCAGTGTGAGCGGGCGAAAGACCAAAGAAGCTATATGCGCAGTCGCTTCCAGGTTGAGGCAGCTGCTTGGGGGATCAGCTGCCGCGGTACGTGGAATAGCTGTAAGGCGAAATCAGCAATGGCACGTGATAGTGATCCTGTTCCGCAGAGATGCCGAACCGCAGCACCACCACGTCCAGGAACGCCGGTTCCGGCAACTGAACACCCCGGGCGCGGTAGTAATCGCCCGCATGAAACTGAACCTGATAGACCCCGGAACGGTAGTCATCGCCTTGCAGCAGCGGTGCGTCGACACGGCCGTCGCTGTTGGTGATCGCGCTGGCGACCAATTCCAGCTGCGAGCCTTCAACGCGGTACAGCTCGACCTTGATCGAGCTGCCCGGGCAACCGTGTGCAGCGTCCAAAACGTGTGTAGTCAAACGTCCCATTGATTCTGCGCGCCTGCCTGCATGGAGCAGTCAGACCTCGCGCCTCCCGAAGTCAGTTGAAAGGAGACCGCACCGGTTCGGAGCACGAAACGCTGCGGCGAGCGACTGATTAAGACACTTTTCAAAAAAATTGTACACAATAAAAACGACATTTTTCCAACCAGTGCCGCCATCCAGGATTTCATAACAAATCTGACGCCAAACCATGCGCTAAAAGGTCCTTCCATCCATTAGCTGACCATTCGGGCAGGTTTCTTGCAATAACATGCAAAGATGACAGCTCATCAAAAATGCAAAAAATCAGGCTTACAAAGTGAACATAAAGTTGTATACAATCAGTCCATCGCTGTGACGCCAGCCTGTCATCTCACCGCCAGGCCGCCACACAACCTGTCAACGAACAAGAAGGAAGACTGCAGTGAGCGCTGACTACCCACGCGACCTGATCGGTTACGGCAGTAACCCTCCTCACCCACACTGGCCCGGCAATGCCCGCATCGCCCTGTCGTTCGTGCTCAATTACGAGGAAGGTGGCGAGCGCAATATCCTGCACGGCGATAAAGAATCCGAAGCCTTCCTCTCGGAAATGGTCTCGGCGCAGCCGCTGCAAGGCGCGCGCAACATGAGCATGGAATCCCTTTACGAGTATGGCAGCCGCGCCGGCGTCTGGCGGATTCTGAAACTGTTCAAGGAATTCGACATTCCGCTGACCATCTTCGCCGTGGCCATGGCCGCCCAGCGTCACCCGGACGTGATTCGCGCGATGGTCGATGCCGGCCACGAGATCTGCAGCCACGGCTACCGCTGGATCGACTATCAGTACATGGATGAGGCGCAGGAACGCGAGCACATGCTCGAAGCGATCCGCGTCCTCACCGAAATCACTGGCGAACGCCCGCTGGGCTGGTACACCGGCCGCACCGGCCCGAACACCCGTCGCCTGGTGATGGAAGAAGGCGGTTTCCTCTACGACTGCGACACCTACGACGACGACCTGCCCTACTGGGAACCGAACAACCCGACCGGCAAGCCGCACCTGGTGATTCCGTACACCCTGGACACCAACGACATGCGTTTCACCCAGGTCCAGGGTTTCAACAAGGGCGACGATTTCTTTGAATACCTCAAAGACGCGTTCGACGTGCTGTATGCCGAAGGCGCCGAAGCACCGAAGATGTTGTCGATCGGCCTGCACTGCCGCCTGATCGGCCGCCCGGCGCGCCTGGCCTCGCTCAAGCGCTTTATCGAGTACGCTAAAAGTCATGAACAGGTGTGGTTCAGCCGTCGCGTCGACATCGCTCGCCACTGGCACGAAACCCACCCGTACCAAGGGGCTGCCCAATGAGCACCTTCCAGACCGTCAAACCTTCGAGCCTGAGCCGCGACGCGTTTGTCGCCGCGTTCGCCGATATCTACGAACATTCGCCATGGGTGGCCGAGAAGGCCTTTGACCTGGGGCAGGACGCCTCGATCGATGAGATCGAAACCCTGCACCAGCGCATGAGCGACATCCTGTTGAGCGCCGATCATCAAAGCCAACTGGCCCTGATCAACGCTCACCCGGACCTGGCCGGCAAAGCCGCTGTCCAGGGCCAGCTTACCGCGGCCAGTACTGAAGAACAGTCGGGCGCGGGGATTCACCAATGCACGGCCGAAGAGTTTCAACGCTTCACCGAGCTGAACGACGCCTACAAGGCCAAGTTCAAGTTTCCCTTCATCATGGCGGTAAAAGGCAGCAACCGGCATCAGATCCTCGCGGCGTTCGAAACGCGCATCCACAATTCGGCGGATACCGAATTCAAATGCGCGCTGGCGGAGATTAACAAGATCGCCCTGTTCCGTTTACTGACTCTCTAGCAAGCTTGGCCCGAGAAACCTCTAGAACGCTTGCGTTTCCCAGGGCCCTGCAAGCATCCCAAGCCAACTTATTAAAGGCAGACAAGAAGAATGAAAGCTTACGCCGTACCTTTCGAGAAGTTCGTCAACCTGGCCGACGCCCGCCTGGGCACCAAAATCATCTCGGTCACCGATGACTGGTTCGCAGACGCCAACCGTCTGTTCCAACCGACCCCGGCCGTATGGAAGGAGGGCGTGTTCGATGACAACGGCAAGTGGATGGACGGCTGGGAGTCGCGCCGCAAGCGCTTTGAAGGCTACGACAGCGCCGTCATCCGCCTGGGCGTTCCGGGATCGATTAAAGGTGTGGACATCGACACTTCATTCTTCACCGGCAACTTCCCGCCGTCGGCCTCCCTGGAAGCCTGCTTCCTGGCCTCGGGCGAGCCGGACGACAACACCCAGTGGACTGAAGTGCTGTCCGCCGTCGAGCTGCAAGGCAACAGCCACCATTACCACGAAATCAGCAATGACCAGGCCTTCAGCCACCTGCGTTTCAACATCTACCCGGATGGTGGCGTGGCCCGTCTGCGTGTCTACGGTATTCCGTTCCGCGACTGGTCCGCTGTCGGCGACAACGAACAGGTTGACCTGGCAGCAGCCCTCAACGGTGGCCGCGCCCTCGCCTGCTCCGACGAACACTTCGGCCGCATGAGCAACATCCTCAACCCGGGCCGTGGCATCAACATGGGCGACGGCTGGGAAACCGCACGTCGTCGCACGCCGGGTAACGACTGGGTCATCGTCGCGCTGGGTCATGCCGGCGAGATCGAAAAAGTCATCGTCGACACTCTGCACTTCAAGGGCAACTACCCGGACACGTGCTCGATCCAGGGCGCGTTCGTGAAGGGCGGCACCGACAGCCAGATCGAAACCCAATCGCTGTTCTGGCGTGAACTGCTGCCGGCGCAGAAACTGGAAATGCACGCCGAACACACCTTCGCCGAGCAGATCAAGGCGCTGGGCCCGATCACCCACATCCGCCTGAACGTGTTCCCGGATGGGGGCGTGAGCCGCCTGCGGGTATTGGGCAAGGTCGCTAAATAAGCGGCGCGCCCTTCGCGGGCAAGCCTCGCGCCTACAGGCATCACCGACCGTAGGAGCGAGGCTTGCCCGCGAAGACGCCAGAACAAACAACATTGAATTCGGAAAAGAAGACCAGCATGCGCACATTGACGATTGAACCGCTGACCAAAGAAGCCTTCGCCCCTTTCGGTGACGTGATCGAAACCGACGGCAGCGATCACTTCATGATCAACAACGGTTCGACCATGCGCTTTCACAAACTGGCGACGGTGCAAACCGCCACGCCAGAGGACAACGCGATCATCAGCATTTTCCGCGCCGACGCGCAGGACATGCCGCTGACCGTCAGCATGCTGGAGCGTCACCCGCTGGGCAGTCAGGCGTTCATTCCGCTGCTCGGCAACCCCTTTCTGATCGTGGTCGCGCCACTTGGCGATGAACCTGTATCAGGCTTGGTCCGCGCCTTCGTCACCAACGGCAGGCAGGGCATTAATTACCATCGCGGCGTTTGGCACCATCCGGTGCTGACGATCGAAAAGCGGGATGACTTCCTGGTGGTTGATCGCAGTGGCACAGGCAATAACTGCGATGAGCATTTTTTCAAAGAGGATGAGCGTTTGATCCTTGCCCCCCACCAATAAGAGAAGGTCTGATCACTCGACAACAGAGTGACAGGCGAGAGGTAAAGACTGTGGAAGCACATCTGTTGGAATGGCTGAACCTGAGCGTGCGCTGGGTTCACATGATTACTGGCGTGGCCTGGATCGGTGCGTCGTTCTATTTCGTCTGGCTGGAAAACAACCTCAATCGGGTCAACCCGAAAAGTGGTCTTGCGGGCGATCTGTGGGCGATCCACGGCGGCGGTATCTACCACCTGGAAAAATACAAATTGGCCCCGCCGACCATGCCGGACAACCTGCACTGGTTCAAATGGGAAGCCTACTTCACCTGGTTGTCGGGGATCGCGCTGCTGTGCGTGGTGTTCTACTCCAACCCAACGCTGTACCTGCTGGCACCGGGCAGCAGCCTGACCGGCCCTGAAGGGGTCGCACTGGGCATCGCCTCGTTGTTCGTCGGCTGGTTCATCTACTCCTTCCTCTGCGACTCGGCCCTGGGCAAACGCCCTGCCCTGCTAGGCTTCATCCTGTTCGTGCTGATCATTGGCGCCGCTTACGGCTTCAGCAAAGTGTTCAGCGGTCGTGGTGCGTACCTGCACGTCGGCGCGATCATCGGCACCATCATGGTCGGCAACGTGTTCCGCATCATCATGCCGGCGCAACGAGCATTGGTGGCGGCGATTGCCGAAAACCGCACGCCGGACCCGGCACTGCCGGCCAAAGGCTTGCTGCGTTCGCGTCACAACAACTACTTCACCTTGCCGGTGCTGTTCATCATGATCAGCAACCACTTCCCGAGCACCTACGGCAGCCAATACAACTGGCTGATCCTGGCCGGGATCGCGGTGCTGGCGGTGTTGGTGCGTCACTACTTCAACACCCGTCATGACAGCCACAAGTTTGCCTGGACCCTGCCTGTCGCGGCTGTTGGCATGATCTGCCTGGCTTACGTCACCGGCCCGGCGCAAATGCCGAGCGCACCTGAAGTGGCCAAGGCGCCTGGCACCATCGAGTACCAGCCGCTGCCGGAAACCGCCATCGGTGGTGGTGCCAAACCTGCCGCTGCGAAGCCTGCAGAAGCACCGGTCCAGGCGTCCAACGCCGGCCCGAGTTTCGACAAGGTGCACAGCGTGATCCAGGAACGTTGCTCGGTGTGCCATTCGGCCAAACCGACCAGCCCATTGTTCAGCGCGGCTCCGGCCGGTGTGATGTTCGACACCCCCGAGCAGATCCGCCAGAACGCCGCGCGCATCCAGGCTCAGGCCGTTACCAGCCAGATCATGCCACTGGGCAACATCACCCAGATGACCCAGCAGGAACGTGACCTGATCGGTGCGTGGATTGTTCAGGGCGCTCCGACCAACTAACCGTTGAAAAGCTTCGCGGGCAAGTCGGATCGCCGCACCGCTCGCTCCTACGGATATGCAGTGTCCCTGTAGGAGCGAGCGGTGCGGCGATCCGACTTGCCCGCGAATGGCCGCGCCGCGGTCAATCCTGATGCACAAAATCACAAGAATAAAAAAGATCCGAGGTGTTGCATGTCCGAGCTATCCGAAGCACGCATCCCCGACGCACCCGCAATTCAGCGTTTGCCCCTTTTGCAACTGATCCTGGTCGGCTTGCAACACGTTCTGCTGATGTACGGCGGCGCCATCGCGGTGCCGCTGATCATCGGGCAGGCCGCCGGCCTGAGTCGTGAAGAAATCGCCTTCCTGATCAACGCCGACCTGCTGGTGGCCGGGATCGCGACCATCGTGCAATCGCTGGGCATCGGCCCGATGGGCATCCGTATGCCGGTGATGATGGGCGCCAGTTTCGCCGCCGTCGGCAGCATGGTCGCCATGGCCGGCATGCCCGGGATCGGCCTGCAAGGGATCTTCGGTGCAACCATCGCCGCCGGTTTCTTCGGCATGATCATCGCGCCGTTCATGTCCAAGGTCGTGCGCTTCTTCCCGCCGCTGGTGACCGGCACGGTCATCACCTCGATCGGTTTGTCGCTGTTCCCCGTGGCCGTCAATTGGGCGGGCGGCGGTGCCGGCGCCACTCAATTCGGCTCACCGATTTACCTGGCCATTGCCGCGCTGGTGCTGGCCACCATTCTGCTGGTCCACCGCTTCATGCGCGGGTTCTGGGTCAACATTTCCGTGTTGATCGGCATGTGCCTGGGCTACGTAATCTGCGGGCTGATCGGCATGGTCGACCTCAGCGGCATGGCGGATGCGCCCTGGGTGCAGATTGTCACCCCGCTGCACTTCGGCATGCCCACGTTTGAACTCGCACCCATCCTGTCCATGTGCCTGGTGGTGGTGATCATCTTCGTCGAGTCCACCGGGATGTTCCTCGCGCTGGGCAAAATCACCGGCCAGGAAGTCTGCCCACGGATGCTGCGCCGCGGCTTGCTGTGTGATGCCGGCGCCTCGTTCTTCGCAGGTTTCTTCAACACCTTCACCCACTCTTCGTTCGCGCAAAACATCGGCCTGGTGCAGATGACCGGTGTGCGTTGCCGCTCGGTGACCATCGTTGCCGGCGGTTTGCTGGTGGTGCTGAGCCTGTTGCCGAAAGCGGCGTTTCTGGTGGCCTCGATTCCACCGGCGGTACTGGGCGGCGCAGCGATTGCGATGTTCGGCATGGTGGCCGCCACCGGGATCAAGATTCTTCAGGAAGCCGACATCGGTGACCGTCGCAACCAGTTGCTGGTGGCGGTGAGCATCGGCATGGGACTGATTCCCGTGGTGCGTCCGGAGTTCTTCGCGCACTTGCCGTTGTGGATGAGTCCGATCACCCACAGCGGCATTGCGATGGCGACGTTGAGTGCGCTGTCGCTGAACCTGCTGTTCAACATTCTTGGCGGCAAAGAACGCGCCGCGATCAACGACTGTCACGCCCACTCGCATTAAGTCAGCAACGCACGAACCCTGTAGGAGCCCGCTTGCTGGCGAAGGCGGCGTGTCAGACGACATCAAAATTGGATGTTCTGACCTCATCGCCAGCAAGCCAACTCCTACAAGGTCGGGGACTGCCTGCGCCTTGCAAAAATAAAAACAAGAGGGAGCAACAGATGATTCGGACACAGAAAAAACTGCTGTTGGGCGGTGGCCTTCTGGCCGCAAGCCAGGCCATGGCTGGCGATTTACTGCTGTGGCAGACCAACAGTCTGAGCTATTTGTACGGCAAGGATTTTGCGGTCAACCCGTCGATCCAGCAGACGATAACCTTTGAGCATGCCGACCGCTGGAAATACGGCGACAACTTTCTGTTCGTCGACAGCACTTACTACAACGGCGAGAAAGACCGGAACAAAGGCGTTCACGCCTATTACGGCGAGTTCAGCCCGCGCCTCTCCTTCGGCAAAATCCTCGACCGCCGTTTCGAGTTCGGCCCGATCAAGGACGTGTTGCTGGCCATGACCTACGAGAATGGCGAAGACGACACCGAGGCCTACCTGATCGGCCCCGGTTTCGACCTCGCGGTTCCCGGCTTCAACTTTTTCACCTTGAACTTCTACTATCGCCAGACCGAAGGCTCGCGCCCTGGCGACGATGTCTGGCAGATCACGCCGGCCTGGTCTTACACCCTGCCATTGGGCAACTCGAACCTGTTGATCGACGGCTACATCGACTGGGTGGTGGATAACGACCAGAACTCACAGGGCACCTACCACGCCAACTTGCACGTCAACCCGCAGATCAAGTACGACCTGGGCAAGGCCCTGGGCTGGCGGGAGAAACAGGTGTACGTCGGCGTCGAGTACAGCTATTGGAAAGACAAGTACGGCATCGAAAACAACGGCAACTTCGACACCAATGAAAACACCACCAGCCTGCTGCTGAAGGTGCACTTTTAAGATGGCCCGCAACCGTGCTCCAAACCTGTCGTCGGTGCGCTGTTGCGGGGCACTTGAGACCTGGCCAAGGAGTCAGTATTCTCCGCGGCCGCCTGAATCCGCTTTAAAAAAAAGCCCGGATTTAATTCCTGACCAGAAAGCCAACTTATCCCGGCTCTGCACGGTTCCAAGGCATTCCAAAACCCCTCTCAATCGACTGCTCTTGAGCAGCCGAGCGGGAGTTTTTTGGCTTTTCGAACGCCTTGGCTCAGCTCTTGCTATCAGCACTGAAGCTGACCGACTGGATGATTTTTTACCGCTACAGAAAAAGGCGCCACACCAGAGCGTCGACCTTAGAAAAATAACGTGGAACCACCTACTTTTTGGGAGCAACCGAATGAAACGTACGTGCACCAGCCTGATGCTCGCGGGATCGTTACTGGCCGGGGGCCAGGCCATGGCCGGCGACTTGCTGCAATGGCAGGACAACAGCCTGACTTATCTGTATGGCAAGGACTTCCAGGTCAACCCGCGCATTCAGCAGACGGTGACCTTCGAACACGCCGACGGCTGGAAATATGGCGACAACTTCTTCTTCATCGACAAGATCTTCTACAACGGCAAGGAAGACGCCTTCGCCGGTGAGAACACCTACTACGGCGAATTCAGCCCGCGTCTGTCGTTCAACAAGATCTTCGACCAGAAGCTCACGTTTGGCCCGGTCAAAGACGTGCTGCTGGCCATGACTTACGAGTTCGGGGAAAACGATACCGAGTCCTACCTGATCGGTCCCGGTTTCGACCTGGCGATCCCTGGGTTCGACTACTTCCAGCTGAACTTCTACAACCGCCATACCGAAGGCGACCGTCCGGGTGACAACATCTGGCAGGTCACCCCGGTCTGGTCCTACACCATACCGGTCGGCGACTCGAACATCCTGATCGATGGTTTCATGGACTGGGTGGTCGACAACGACGTCAACAAAAAAGGCGAATATCACGCCAACCTGCACTTCAATCCGCAGGTCAAATACGACCTGGGCAAGGCACTGAACCTGGGCGAAAAGCAGTTGTACGTCGGCGTCGAGTATGACTACTGGAAAAACAAGTACGGCATCGAAGACAGCAAGGGTTTCAAGACTGATCAGAGCGTGACCAGTTTCCTGGTCAAGGTTCACTTCTGATCCGGCGGCGTCTCTAAGGACGCCATCGCTAGCAGGCTAGCTCCCACAGTTGATCTTCGTCGCGCTGAAGATCCCCTGTGGGAGCTAGCCTGCTAGCGATAGCAACACCGCCGATCTCAGGCCGTAACCACAGGCTCCGCCAACCCGAGAAACCGGCACAACTCCCCGCGCTTGGCCAACGCATCCCGTCGCCCCAGATCAATCAGCTCGCTGCAATACCCCGCCTCGAACAGCAGATAACTCAACACCCCCGCCCCGCTCGTCTTGGTCGCCCCCGGCCCGCGCAGAAACAGGCGCAACGCCGCCGGCAATTCCTGCCGATGCCGCGCGGCAATTTCATCGATCGGCTGACTCGGCGAAATCACCAACACGTCCACTGGCGCCACGCCCAACGCGCGCATCGGCGTGCCATCGGGCAGCAAATGACTGAACTGATTCAGACGCTGCAGCAACTCGATGTCACTTTCCAGACTGTCAATGAACGTGCTGTTGAGCATGTGCCCGCCGATCTGCGCGAGGGTCGGCTGCTGACCGGTGTAGGCGCGTTGCAGCGGTTGCTCCGGGTCGACCCCGCGCGGGTTGCCGCTGACGCCCACCACCAGCACGCGGCTGGCGCCCAGGTGCAGGGCCGGGCTGATCGGTGCCGATTGGCGCACCGCGCCATCGCCGAAATACTCTTCGCCGATTTTTACCGGTGCGAACAACAAGGGAATCGCTGAACTGGCCAGCAAGTGATCGACGGTCAATTGCGTGGGCACGCCGATCCGCCGATGGCGCAACCAGGCATCGATGGTGCCGCCGCCCTGATAGAACGTGACGGCCTGCCCGGACTCGTAACCGAACGCCGTGACCGCCACCGCCTGCAACTGCTTCTGGGCGATGGCCTCGGCGATGCCGTTCATGTGCAATTTGTCGTTGAGCAACCCGCGCAGCGGCGAACTGTTGAGCAAGGCCACCGGAACCTGAGCGCCGATGCCGAGCAAACTGTGGCTGACGAAGCGGCTGGCCTGATGGATCACGCCCGGCCAGTCGCTGCGCAGCACCAAGTGACTGCGAAAACCCTGCCAGAACGCAGTCAGGCGCTCGATCGCGCCACGAAAGTCCATCGCCCCGCTGGCCAGGCTCACTGCATTGATCGCCCCGGCCGAGGTACCGACAATCACCGGAAACGGATTCGCCGCGCCCACTGGCAGCAACTCCGCAATCGCCGCCAGCACGCCCACCTGATACGCCGCCCGAGCCCCGCCGCCGGAAAGAATCAACCCTGTAACCGGTTCAGCAGGACTCATCGCAACACTCCATGGTGCAAAAAAGGGATCAGCCGCGTTTCTTGTACAGCTTCGGCTCGCCCGGTGGACGGCTCTTGAAGCGCCGATGGGCCCAGAGGTATTGCTCGGGGCACTCACGCAGAGCGCCTTCGACCCACTGATTGATGCGCAGGCAATCGGCCTCTTCGGTCTCGCCAGGGAAACCTTCGAGCGGTGGGTGGATCATCAACCGATAGCCGCTGCCGTCCGCCAGACGCTCCTGGGTGAACGGAACCACCAGCGCCTTGCCCAGCCGGGCGAATTTGCTGGTGGCCGTGACCGTCGCGGCCTGAATCCCGAACAGCGGCACAAAGATGCTCTGCTTGGCGCCGTAGTCCTGATCCGGTGCGTACCAGATCGCCCGACCGGCCCGCAGCAATTTGAGCATGCCGCGCACGTCGTCGCGCTCCACGGCCAGCGAATCGAGATTGTGCCGCTCGCGGCCCCGGCGCTGGATGTAGTCGAACAAAGGATTCTTGTGTTCGCGGTACATGCCGTCGATGGTGTGCTGCTGCCCCAACAGCGCCGCGCCGATTTCCAGCGTGGTGAAATGCACCGCCATCAGGATCACGCCCTTGCCTTCGCGCTGGGCCTTTTTCAGATGCTCCAGGCCTTCGACATGGGCCAGCTTCGCCAGACGCTGACGCGACCACCACCAGCTCATGGCCATTTCAAAGAAGGCGATGCCGGTGGAGGCGAAGTTTTCCTTGAGCAGGCGCTTGCGCTCGTCGGCGGACTTTTCAGGGAAACACAGTTCCAGATTGCGTTTGGCAATGCGCCGTCGGTCGCCGGCCAGCCGATACATCAAGGCGCCCAACAAGCGACCGATGAACAGCAGCGCCGGATATGGCAACTGAACAATCAGCCACAACAGCCCCAAGCCACACCACAGTGGCCAGAAACGCGGCATAAGAAATGTTTTTCGAAAACGCGGGCGATCCATTAAAGGTTCCGGAAAGACAATGGCCGCGCATTCTACATCGTTCGACCCGGCTTGCGGCTTGCGGGCGTTCTCGTTATAAGTCTCGGCACTTTTAGTGACAAGCCGTTGTATGCCGACCATGAGCCAAACCGAACCGCAAGACCAGGATCCCGTGTTCCAGTTGAAGGGCAGCATGCTCGCCATTACGGTGCTGGAACTGGCCCGCAACGACCTCGAGAACCTTGATCGGCAACTGGCCGCCAAGGTCGCCCAGGCGCCTAATTTCTTCAGCAATGCGCCGCTGGTGCTGGCCCTGGACAAACTCCCGGCCAGCGAAGGCGCGGTCGATCTGCCGGGCCTGATGCGCGTGTGCCGCCAGCATGGTCTGCGCACCCTGGCGATCCGTGCCAGCCGCATCGAAGACATCGCCGCCGCCATCGCGGTGGATTTGCCGGTGCTGCCGCCATCCGGCGCCCGTGAGCGTCCCCTCGACCCGCTCGAAGGCCAGGTGAAGAAAAAGCCGGAAAAACCGCCCGAGCCGACCATCAAACCGACGAAAATCATCACGTCGCCAGTACGTGGTGGCCAGCAGATTTATGCCCAGGGCTGCGACCTGGTGGTGATCTCCTCGGTCAGCCCGGGTGCGGAACTTCTCGCCGATGGGAACATCCATGTATACGGTCCGATGCGCGGTCGCGTGCTGGCCGGGGTCAAAGGCGACACGAAAGCCAGGATTTTCTGTCAGCAGATGAGCGCTGAACTGGTCTCCATCGCCGGCCACTACAAGGTTTCCGAGGATTTGCGCCGTGACCCTTTGTGGGGCGCGGGCGTGCAAGTCAGCCTGTCAGGCGACGTGTTGAACATCATTCGGCTTTAACGGATACTGCCGCATTTTCCAAGCATCTCTAAAACGTAGCGAAAACGGCTCAAACGAAGTAGGAAAAAGGCCAAACGCAGTGTTTATCGCTGTTCTGGACCGGATTCCAGCCAAGGCTGTCCGACTGCAGTAGTTTTTCAAGAGATGTTTTTCAGGGGCTAAAAGTCCTTTTTCCTTAGGGGTGAAACACCTTGGCCAAGATTCTAGTGGTTACATCCGGCAAGGGTGGTGTGGGTAAGACCACCACCAGCGCCGCTATCGGTACCGGCCTCGCACTGCGCGGCCACAAAACAGTGATCGTCGACTTCGACGTCGGTTTGCGTAACCTCGACCTGATCATGGGTTGCGAGCGCCGCGTGGTGTATGACTTCGTCAACGTTGTGAACGGCGAAGCCAACCTGCAACAAGCCCTGATCAAAGACAAACGCCTGGAAAACCTCTACGTCCTGGCCGCCAGTCAGACCCGCGACAAAGACGCGCTGACCGTGGAAGGCGTGGAAAAAGTCCTGATGGCGTTGAAAGAAGACTTCGAATACGTGGTCTGCGACTCTCCGGCCGGCATCGAGAAAGGCGCCCACCTGGCCATGTACTTCGCTGATGAAGCGATTATCGTGACCAACCCGGAAGTGTCCTCGGTACGTGACTCGGATCGCATGCTAGGCCTGTTGGCCAGCAAATCCCGTCGCGCCGAAAACGGCGAAGACCCGATCAAGGAACACTTGCTGCTGACCCGCTACAACCCGCAGCGCGTCAGTGACGGCGAAATGCTGGGTGTCGAAGACGTCAAGGAAATCCTTGCGGTTGCCCTGCTGGGTGTCATCCCGGAATCCCAAGCGGTACTCAAGGCTTCCAACTCGGGCGTGCCCGTGATTCTCGACGACCAGAGCGACGCCGGTCAGGCGTACAGCGATGCAGTCGATCGTCTGCTGGGCAAGGAAAAGCCGCATCGATTTATCGATATCACGAAGAAGGGCTTCTTCGAGCGCCTGTTTGGAGGTAGATAATGAATCTTTTTGACTTCTTTCGTGCCAGCAAAAAGGTCAGCACCGCGTCGGTAGCGAAAGAGCGTCTACAGATCATCGTGGCGCATGAACGCGGCCAACGCAGTACGCCGGACTACTTGCCAGCCTTGCAGAAGGAACTGGTGGAAGTGATCCGCAAGTACGTCAATATCGGGTCCGACGACGTGCATGTCGCGCTGGAAAACCAGGGCAGCTGCTCGATCCTGGAACTCAATATCACCCTGCCGGATCGCTAGTCGGTCCAGCGGGAGCCACGGCGGCTCAGGCCCTTACGCTTTTGTAGGAGCGGAACTTGCTCGCGAAGCAGGCAACTCGGTGTATCTGATAGACCGAGATGATGTGTTCGCGAGCAAGCTTCGCTCCTACGGATGCGGGGACCTGAGTCGCCGTTGGCGTTTGTTACGAGGCTGTTTTAATGCCGTTGTCCAACATCCGCATCATTCATCAGGACGCCGCCGTACTGGTGGTGGATAAACCGACCCTGCTGCTCTCTGTCCCTGGCCGGGCCGATGACAACAAGGACTGCCTGATCACCCGCCTGCAAGAAAACGGCTACCCGGAAGCGCGAATCGTACATCGCCTGGACTGGGAAACGTCCGGCATCATCCTGTTGGCCCGTGACCCGGACACTCATCGCGAGTTGTCTCGGCAATTTCACGACCGCGAAACCGAAAAAGCCTACACCGCCCTGTGCTGGGGACAACCGGAACTGGACAGCGGCAGCATCGACCTGCCCTTGCGCTACGATCCGCCGACCAAGCCTCGCCACGTGGTGGACCACGAGTTCGGCAAACACGCCCTGACCTTCTGGCGAGTGCTGGAACGTTGTGGCGACTGGTGCCGCGTCGAACTGACGCCGATCACCGGCCGTTCCCACCAGCTACGCGTACACATGCTTTCCATCGGCCACCCGCTATTGGGTGACGGGCTTTATGCCCACGAGCAAGCACTGGCCGCGTGGCCGCGTCTGTGCCTGCACGCCAGCATGCTCAGCTTCACCCATCCGCAAACCGGTGAACGCTTGCGCTTCGAATGCCCCGCACCGTTTTAAGCACTGCCTGACACGCAGTCGCCTGCTTTAGCAAAAGGATCCCCATCCCGATGAGCTTTACCGAATTCCCGGCAACACCGGTCAAGAAAACCCGACACCAACTGCTGTACCTGATCTACGGCAACCAGGACGTTTACCGACGCGAAGCCAAATTCAGTATTTTGACTGCGCTGTCCCACGCGAAAAGCGGCAAGCTCCCGAGCATTCGAGTCCTCACGGATCGTCCTCAGGATTACGCCGGCTGGCCGGTCGAAACGGTCATGCTGACCCAGGAAACCCTGACCCTGTGGCAAGGCGAAAACGGCTATCACCATCGTCGCAAGGCCTGCGCGATTGCCGCCGGCCTGCAGCTTGCTGAAAAAACCCTGTTCGTCGACACCGACACGCTGTTCACCAGCGACCCGAACCTGATCTTGAACCAGATTCAGCCGCAGCACTACTTGATGGATCGCTTCGAGTACGACTGGCAGGACGTGTGTGAACGTCCCGACTATGTGAAGCTCGGCGGTTGCCTGCAGGCTCACGGCGTCAGCGCGGACAATGGTTTCAAGCTGTACAACAGCGGATTGTGCGGCGTGACCGACGGAGATGGCGCCTTGTTCGAAGAGTCGATCACGCTCATCGACGAATGGACCCGGGACGGCTTCGACATCCACACCATCGAGCAGATCGCCCTGTCGTTCGCCATGCGCGACAAACCGGTTCATGAAGCGAAAAAATACATCTATCACTACTTCGCGGAAAAACGCTTTTTCCATGCGATGCAAGCGTATTTCTTTTCTCAGCATGGCGAGCGGTTCAGCCAGGAGCTGGTCGAACTGTGCCAGGACGTGCCGCGGGTCAAACCCTTCCCATCGGCCTGGCAGCGCCTGAAAATCAAATGGAAGCTGCGTAACCAGAGTGGCGCCCTACGCAAAGTCGGCCGCGATCTGCTTTACGGCAGCGCGGCACCCGATCATCCGTACTACACGGCCTGCCGCCACGAATGGTGGGAATGTGCCTCGCGGGAGATCCTTCGCTGGGACAAGGCTCAACAGAAAAAGCTGCTGGAGACTCATCAGAACGCCTGGCCCCCGCAATTGCCCAAGCCAGAAAAGCCAGAAGATGAGCGGATTATCATGAAGTACCTGAAAAAGCGGGTAGAGGCTGCCAGCTGACGTGACCGGTTCACGTCATGCCCAAAGGCCTCGGCCAATACGTTAAACTCCCGCCCACTGCTGTCTGGAGCTTCTTATGCGCGAAGAGTTGAACCAAGGCCTGATCGACTTCCTCAAGGCCTCCCCTACCCCGTTCCATGCCACTGCCAGCCTCGTTCAGCGTCTGGAAGCGGCGGGTTTTGTGCGCCTTGACGAGCGCGAGCCCTGGACCACTGAAGCCAAAGGTCGTTACTACGTCACCCGCAATGACTCGTCGATCGTCGCGATCAAGATGGGACGGCATTCACCGCTGCATGGCGGCATTCGCCTGGTCGGCGCCCACACCGACAGCCCGTGCCTGCGGGTCAAACCCCAGCCGGAATTGCAGCGCCAGGGTTTCTGGCAACTGGGCGTCGAAGTCTACGGCGGTGCGCTGCTGGCGCCGTGGTTTGACCGCGACTTGTCCCTGGCCGGCCGCGTGACGTTCCGCCGCGACGGCAAGGTCGAGAGCCAACTGATCGACTTCAAGGCGCCGATCGCCACCATCCCGAACCTGGCGATCCACCTCAATCGTGAAGCCAATATGGGTTGGGCCATCAACGCCCAGACCGAACTGCCCCCGATCCTCGCGCAATTTGCCGGTGACGAGCGTGTGGACTTCCGCGCCGTGCTCACCAATCAGCTAGCGCTGGAACATGGCCTGAATGCCGACGTGGTGCTCGACTACGAGCTGAGCTTCTACGACACTCAGAGCGCCGCCATTATCGGTTTGCATGGCGACTTCATCGCGGGCGCGCGCCTGGACAACTTGCTGTCGTGCTATGCCGGCCTGCAAGCCTTGCTGACCGCGGAAACCGAAGAAACCTGCGTGCTGGTGTGCAACGACCACGAAGAAGTCGGTTCCTGCTCGGCGTGCGGGGCCGATGGTCCGATGCTCGAGCAAACCTTGCGTCGCCTGCTGCCTGAAGGTGACGAATTCGTGCGCACCATTCAGAAATCCTTGCTGGTCTCGGCCGACAATGCCCACGGCGTGCACCCCAACTATGCGGAAAAGCACGACGCCAACCACGGCCCGAAACTCAACGCCGGCCCGGTGATCAAGGTCAACAGCAACCAGCGCTACGCCACCAACAGCGAAACCGCCGGGTTCTTCCGCCATCTGTGCATGGCCGAAGAGGTGCCGGTGCAAAGCTTCGTGGTACGCAGCGACATGGGCTGCGGCTCGACTATCGGCCCGATCACCGCCAGCCACCTGGGCGTGCGCACCGTGGACATCGGCCTGCCGACGTTCGCCATGCACTCGATCCGTGAACTGTGCGGCAGCCACGACCTGGCCCACCTGGTCAAAGTGCTGAGCGCGTTCTACGCCTGCCAGGAATTGCCGTAATTTCGCGCCAATGAATGTCCGGAATGCTATCTGTGGCGAGGGAGCTTGCTCCCGCTCGACTGCGCAGCAGTCGCAACCCCCGGTGAATGCGTGCTGTCTGATAGATCGCGATAGCTGGGGTTGCTTCGCAACCCAGCGGGAGCAAGCTGCCTCGCCACAATGATCGCGCCGCATTCATGATTGATCTCTGACCACCGGTCGCCCAAAAGCCACCTAGACTTAAGCTATCCCCTTCGACAAGGCAGTCACCCATGATCTCGATGTCTTCATTCCATGCCATGCTGATCCCCATTCTCGCCGGGATGATCTTGCTGGCAATCGGCTTCAACTTCCGCGACAAAAACGCCGGCGTGTTCGCCATGTGGATCGGCATGCTGACGATCCTTGCCACCGTGGTGTTCAAGATCCTCGCCAAACTCAACGAATAAATCCTCCCCCTTGGCTCGCATTGATTTTGACGGGCTCGTACACTCGGCCGATCCGTCCCCCCGAGGTTGACCGCCTAGTGTTCGCTCGTCTTTTCGCCCTGCCGTGTTTCTTCCTTGTCTGCCTGATGACGCTGCTGCCGATGGCGCCTGCCCAGGCGGTCGGTTTGCCGGGCTTGCTCAACAGTTCGGCCAAGGCCCAGCCAGAAGCGCAAGAACCGCTGGGCCAATCACTGGACGAAGTCATCAAGTCGCTGGAGAACGATCAGCAGCGGAGCAAACTGCTGGCGGACCTGAAAAAGCTGCGAGATGTCACCAAAAAGGCTCAGCCGGCCGCCGAAGAAGGCGTACTCGGCCTGATCGGCGGCACACTGGCCACCTTCGAAAAACAGTTTTCCGGTGCCGACAGCCCGCTCACGCGCTGGTCCGAAGAATTTGACCTGGCCAAAGACGAACTGACCGCGCTGATGCTGCCGGCCAACGAGTGGCTGCCGATCATCTTTGCCTTCGCCATGATTCTGATGGTCTGGAGCCTGCTGGCCGCTGCGCTGATCTGGGTCAGTCACCGGGTGCGCATGCGCTTCGGCCTCACCGAAGAACTGCCGCAACACCCCAAGGCCCTGGACATGTTGCGCTTCGCCCTGCGCAAACTCGGGCCGTGGCTGATTGCCTTGGTCATCACGGTCTACATGAGCTATGCCCTGCCCTCATCCTTGGGCAAAAGCCTGGCCATGGTGCTGGCCTACGCGCTGGTGGTCGGCACCTGCTTTTCGGCGATCTGCGTGATCGCGTTTTCCTTGCTCGACGGCCCGCATCGTCACCGGGCCTTGTACATCCTGCGCCATCAAGCCTTTCGACCGTTGTGGCTGATCGGCAGTTTCGCCGCATTCGGTGAAGCACTGAGCGATCCGCGCCTGGTCGCCAGCCTGGGCAGTCACCTGGCCCACTCCGCCGCCACCGTCGCCAACGTCCTGGCGGCGCTGTCCACCGGGCTGTTCATCCTGCGTTTCCGCCGCCCCATCGCCCACCTGATCCGCAACCAGCCGTTGTCCCGACGTCTGACGCGCCGCGCGCTCAGCGACACCATCGAGATTCTCGGCACCTTCTGGTACGTGCCCGCGCTGGTGCTGGTGGGCATCTCGCTGTTCGCCACCTTCGTCTCGGCCGGCGACACCAGCACCGCATTGCGCCAGGCGCTGATCTGCACCGTGCTGCTGGTGTTGTGCATGGTCATCAACGGCCTGGTTCGTCGTCATTCGCTTAAACCGCAAAAGGGTGTGAAGCGTCATGCGCTGTATTCAGAGCGCCTGAAAAGTTTCTTCTACACCCTCGCCCATCTCGTGGTCTGGCTGGTGTTCATCGAACTGGGCCTGCGAGTCTGGGGCATGTCGCTGATTGCCTTCACCGAAGGCGAAGGCCATGAAGTCAGCGTCAAACTGTTCAGCCTCGCCGGTACGCTGATTTTTGCCTGGCTGATCTGGATCCTCAGCGACACCGCGGTGCACCACGCCCTCACCCGCTCGCGCAAAGGCCTGGCCAACGCCCGCGCGCAGACAATGATGCCGCTGATCCGCAACGTGCTGTTCGTGGCGATTTTCATCATTGCGCTGATCGTCGCGCTGGCGAACATGGGCATGAACGTCACGCCACTGCTGGCCGGTGCCGGCGTGATCGGCCTGGCCATCGGTTTCGGTGCGCAATCGCTGGTCGCGGATTTGATCACCGGCCTGTTCATCATCATCGAAGATTCCCTGGCTATCGATGACTACGTGGATGTCGGCGGCCACCTCGGCACTGTCGAAGGCCTGACCATCCGCACCGTTCGCCTGCGGGACATCGACGGCATCGTCCATACCATTCCGTTCAGCGAAATCAAAAGCATCAAGAACTACTCCCGGGAATTCGGCTACGCGATCTTCCGGGTGGCGGTGCCCGCCAGCATGGACATCGACGAGGCGATCAAGCTGATGCGCGAAGTCGGCCAGAAAATGCGCGCCGACCCGCTGCAACGGCGCAATATCTGGTCGCCACTGGAGATTCAGGGTGTCGAAAGTTTCGAGTCGGGCAACGCGATTCTTCGGGCGCGGTTCAAGACTGCACCGATCAAGCAGTGGGAGGTTTCACGGGCGTTCAATCTGTCGCTGAAGCGGCATCTGGATGAGGCCGGGATGGACCTGGCGATGCCGCGAATGAGTGTGCAGGTGATTACGGCCGGTGGTGGGCCGCAGAAGGATGTATCTGCTACTTGATTGATAGGGTGGCTGTGAGGACGCCATCGCGAGCAGGCTCACTCCTACATTTGAAATGCATTCCAATGTAGGAGTGAGCCTGCTCGCGATGGGAGCGACGCGGTCTCCCTGGCTAAACCACATCCACCCCGACATGAATCGCATCATGGCGCCAAAACTCCAGGTCGCAATCGATCAACCGCTCGTGCTGATCGTAGTTGACCCGAGCAATCCGCAACCCCGGGCTCCCCACCGACACCCGTAACGCTGCCGCCGCATCGACCGACAACGCCGTCGGCACGATCTCGAAACGCACCCGACCGTAGTGCAAGTCGTAATGCCTGGCGTACAACTCGGTGATCGACTGATTCAGATCGAAATCCAGAATCCCCGGAAAGTACTGCGGATTCAGGTAGTGCTCCACATAGAGCACCAGCCGCTCATCAATGCGCCGCGCCCGGCAGATCTGAATCACGCTGGACAACGCCGGCAACTGCAACCACGCACACACCGCCGCCGACGCCGGTTGCAACCGCGCCGAAATCACCTCGGTGGACGGCACCCGCCCCTGCGCACTGACCATCGCGTGAAAGTGACTGCGCTGCATCAAGTTGTAAGCCAGGCGCGGTGGCGACACGAACCAGCCACGGCGTTCCTCCCGATAAATCTGCCCTTGGGCTTCCAGTTGCAACAAGGCTTCACGCACGGTGATACGCGTGGTGCCGAACAACTCACTGAGCTTGCGCTCGGCCGGCAGTTTGCTCCCGGGCGCCAACAGGCCATGGTCGAGCTGTTCTTGCAGAACCTGCCCGATGGCTGTCACCGCTTTGGTTGTCTCGATGCGCATCAACGTTACCTATCTGGACTAGACCAGCACTGTTTCGGGGCAGAACCGTGATTCAAACTGGCTCCATCAACTCCCTGCAAGCCTAGGCACTGCTTGTGACTGGCAGATGACAAAGCCGCCGAACGGTTGCGCCAGACACCTGCAAATTCACGGCCAAGTCCTTTTGTATCAGCCCTTTAGCCATGGTCTACGCTTACTCGCAAGCCTGAGCATCACCGCTCGAAAAATATAGGCCGACCGATCGTCGACATCAAAATGTCATCAGCGGCGCCTAAATTGGCTCAGGTATTGCTGACCTAGACCAACACAACCGCAATCGCAGCGTTGAAAACGCCCAAAGGAGCTTCGGATGAAAAAGCTTTTCCTGGCATCACTGTTAGGCTCGACCATTGCCATGTGCAGCGCCGCCATGGCCGCTGATGATATGAAAACCCTGGAAGCCGCTGCGAAAGCGGAAGGTGCGGTCAATAGCGTCGGCATGCCCGATGACTGGGCCAACTGGAAAGGCACCTGGGCAGACCTGGCCACGAAATACGGCTTGAAACACATCGACACCGACATGAGTTCGGCGCAGGAAATCGCCAAGTTCGCCGCCGAGAAAGACAACGCCAGTGCCGACATCGGCGACGTCGGCGCAGCCTTCGGCCCGATCGCGGTCAAACAAGGCGTGGTGCAACCCTACAAGCCAAGCACCTGGGACCAGATCCCGGACTGGGCCAAGGACAAGGACGGCAACTGGGCACTGGCGTACACCGGCACCATCGCGTTCATCATCAACAAGAAGCTGCTGCACGGTTCCGAAGCTCCGACCAAGTGGGCGGATCTGAAAACCGGTAAATACAAGGTATCGATCGGTGACGTGAGCACCGCCGCCCAGGCCGCCAACGGTGTACTGGCCGCCGCACTGGCCAACGGTGGCGACGAAAAGAACCTGCAGCCAGCGTTGTTGCTGTTCGCAGATATCGCCAAGCAGGGCCGCCTGTCCATGGCCAACCCGACCATCGCCACGATGGAAAAGGGTGAAATCGAAGTCGGCGTGGTCTGGGATTTCAACGGCCTGAGCTACAAGGCCAAGATGGCGAACCCCGATGACTACGTGGTGCTGATCCCTTCCGACGGTTCGGTGATTTCCGGCTACACCACCATCATCAACAAATACGCGAAGAACCCGAACGCCGCCAAGCTGACCCGCGAATACATCTTCAGCGATGCCGGTCAGATCAACCTGGCGAAAGGTAATGCCCGTCCAATCCGCGCCGAGCACATCAAGCTGCCGGCTGACGTCCAGGCCAAGCTGCTGCCAAACGAGCAGTACAAAAAGGTCACGCCGATCAAAGACGCGGATGCGTGGGAAAAGACTTCCAAGGCTTTGCCGCAGAAGTGGAACGAAGAAGTCCTCGTCGAAATGAAATAACCCTGTAGCCCGACTTCTGTCGGGCTGATGGAGATCCAAATGCAGGAGCGAGCCTGCTCGCGAAAAGCGGACTGACATTCAACACCTGTGTTGACTGACCCGGCGCCTTCGCGAGCAGGCTCGCTCCCACAATGGACCGTGGTGAATTCAAGTTTTATGAATGTCTGTTTCGCGGAGTTTTTGCCCCTATGAAGCACAACGTCATCCTTGTCGTGCTCGACGGCCTCAACTATGAAGTCGCGCGCCACGCCTTGGGGCACCTGCAGGCTTACGTCGGCGCAGGACGCGCGGCACTCTACAAACTGGAGTGCGAACTGCCGGCCCTGTCCCGACCGCTTTACGAATGCATCCTCACCGGCGTCCCGCCCATCGAGAGCGGCATCGTCCAAAACAACGTCGCGCGCCTGTCCAACCAGCGCAGCATTTATCACTACGCCACGGATGCCGGCCTGACTACCGCCGCCGCGGCCTATCACTGGGTCAGCGAGTTGTATAACCGCTCGCCGTTCGAGGCCGCCCGGGATCGTCACACCGACAACCCCGACCTGCCGATCCAGCACGGTCACTTCTACTGGAACGATCACTACCCGGATTCGCACCTGTTCGCCGACGCTGAAAACCTGCGTCTGCGCCACGCGCCCAACTTTTTGTTGATCCACCCCATGAACATCGACGACGCCGGGCACAAGCACGGCCTCGACACCCCGCAATACCGCAACAGTGCCCGCTCGGTGGACATTATCCTGGCCGACTACCTGCAAACCTGGCTCGACGCCGGCTACCAAGTGCTGGTGACCGCCGACCACGGCATGAACAACGACCGCTCGCACAACGGCCTGCTGGCGGAAGAACGGGAAGTGCCGCTGTTTGTCCTGGGCGATGCCTTCAGCTTCAACGCCAGCGCCGCGCCCAAACAGACTGACATTTGCGGCACGGTCTGCGAACTGCTGGGCGTGGCCCACGACAAACCTGTCTGCCGGGAGCTGCTCAAGTGAATGCCATGACCCGTGGTAAATGGCTGGCAGCGTTGTGCCTGGTGCCTTTCGCTCTGTTTTTTATTGTGTTCGAGATCGCGCCGCTGGTCTGGGTAATGATCAACAGCCTGCAATCGGAAGAGTTCGGCTGGGGCTTGGCCAACTTCACCAAGATCTTCAATTCGAAGTTCTATCTGCAAGCGATCCAGTACAGCCTCGAGATCAGTTTCTGGTCCAGCGTATTCGGGATCATCATCGCGGTGCTCGGCGCCTATTCCCTGCGCCGGGTCGACTCGAAACTGCGTAACTTCGTGAATGCTTTCGCCAACATGACCAGCAACTTCGCCGGCGTGCCCCTGGCCTTTGCCTTCATCATTTTGCTGGGGTTCAACGGCAGCTTCACCATCATGCTCAAGCAGGCCGGGATCATTCAGGACTTCAACCTGTATTCGAAAACCGGGCTGATCATTCTCTACACCTACTTCCAGATTCCATTGGGCGTGCTGCTGCTTTATCCGGCGTTCGATGCCTTGCGCGAAGACTGGCGTGAGTCCGCCGAACTGCTCGGCGCCAACGGCTGGCAGTTCTGGCGCCACATCGGTTTGCCGGTGCTGACCCCTGCGCTGCTCGGCACTTTCGTGATTTTGCTGGCCAACGCGCTTGGCGCCTACGCCACGGTTTACGCGCTGACCACCGGCAACTTCAACGTACTGCCGATCCGCATCGCGGCGATGGTGTCCGGCGACATTTCCCTGGATCCGAACCTGGCCAGCGCGCTGGCCGTGGTACTCGTGGCGTTGATGACCCTGGTGACCATCGTGCATCAGCTGCTGTTGAAGAGGAGCTACCATGTCTCGCGCTGAACTGGGCCCCGCCGGTGTCTATCACCGGGTGGTGGTGTACGTGCTGTTTGCCATTCTGTTGTTGCCGCTGGCCGGGACGTTGATCTACTCCATCGCCAGCAGCTGGTCGGCGACCATTCTGCCGAGCGGCTTTACCTTCAAGTGGTACATCCAGCTGTGGAGCGATCCGCGCTTTCTGCATGCCTTCGGTCAGTCGCTACTCGTCTGCGTCGGCGCGTTGATTCTGTCAGTGGTGCTGATTCTGCCGCTGCTGTTCGTGGTGCATTACCACTTCCCCAAACTCGATGCGCTGATGAACATCCTGATCCTGCTGCCCTTCGCGGTACCGCCAGTAGTGTCCTCGGTGGGGCTGTTGCAGCTCTACGGTTCCGGGCCGTTTGCGATGGTTGGTACGCCGTGGATTCTGATCGGCTGCTACTTCACCATCGCGCTGCCGTTCATGTACCGGGCGATCACCAACAACCTGCAAGCGATCAACCTGCGCGACCTGATGGACGCCGCACAACTGCTCGGTGCCAGCACCTGGCAAGCCGCGTTCCTGGTGGTGCTGCCGAACCTGCGCAAGGGGTTGATGGTGGCATTGCTGCTGTCGTTCTCGTTCCTGTTCGGTGAATTCGTGTTCGCCAACATCCTGGTCGGCACCCGCTACGAAACCTTGCAGGTCTACCTCAACAACATGCGTAACAGCAGCGGCCACTTCACCAGTGCGCTGGTGATTTCCTACTTCTTCTTTGTGCTAATTCTGACCTGGGCGGCCAATATCTTGAACAAGGACAAAAGCGAATGAGCTATGTCAGCGTCCAACATCTTCAAAAAAATTACGCGGGCACCACCGTCTTCAGCGACATCAACTGCGAAATCCAGAAAGGTGAGTTCGTCACCCTCCTCGGCCCGTCCGGTTGCGGCAAGTCCACGCTGTTGCGTTGCATCGCCGGCCTGACGCCGGTGGATGGCGGCAAGATTCTGCTGGAGGGCGTCGATCTGGTTCCGATGAGCCCACAGAAACGCGGGATTGGCATGGTGTTCCAGAGTTATGCACTGTTCCCCAACATGACCGTGGAGCAGAACATCGCCTTCGGTCTGCGCATGCAAAAGGTCAACGCCGACGACAGCCAGAAGCGTGTCGCCGAAGTGCTGAAACTGGTGGAGCTCAATGACTTCGCCGCGCGCTACCCGCATCAATTGTCGGGCGGCCAGTGCCAGCGCGTGGCCCTCGCCCGCTCATTGGTTACCCGTCCGCGGCTGTTGTTGCTGGACGAACCGCTGTCGGCCCTCGATGCGCGGATTCGCAAGCACCTGCGCGAACAGATCCGTCAGATCCAGCGTGAACTCGGTCTGACCACGATCTTCGTCACACACGATCAGGAAGAAGCCCTGACCATGTCTGACCGGATTTTCCTGATGAATCAGGGAAAGATCGTACAGAGCGGCGACGCCGAAACCCTCTACACCGCGCCCGTGGATGTGTTTGCCGCCGGTTTCATCGGCAACTACAACCTGCTGGACGCCGACAGCGCCTCGAAACTGCTGCAACGGCCGATCAACCACCGCATCGCGATTCGCCCGGAAGCCATCGAGCTGAGCCTCAATGGCGAGCTTGATGCGCAAGTACGCAGCCACAGTTTGCTGGGCAACGTGATTCGCTATCGGGTCGAAGCCCGGGGCGTGGAATTGGTGGTGGATGTGCTGAACCGCTCGGCGGCCGATCTGCACCCCGATGGTCAGCGCCTGGCACTTTCCATCGATCCGACTGCCCTGTGTGAAGTAGCTTGAAAACAGCTGCAAGCTGCAAGCTGCGAGCGACAAGTTGTAAACTGCTCACCACCTCAATCACTTCTTGCGGCTTGAAACTTGCCGCTTGAAGCTGTTCTCGGAGAGAACCGCACTAATGGCCTTGGCAATTTTTGATCTGGACGAAACCCTGATCCACGGCGACTGCGCCACCCTCTGGAGCGCGCAAATGGGCCGCCTGGGCTGGGTCGATCCCGAGTCGTTCATGCGTCAGAACAACGAACTGATGGACGCTTACAGCCACGGCAAACTGCGCATGGAGGAGTATATGACCTTCAGCCTGGAGCCGATGATCGGGCGCACACCGGAAGAGGTCGAGCATTTGGTCGGGCCTTGGGTGGAAGACTTCATCGAGCCGATCATCTTCAGTGACGCCACCAAAGCCATCGCCGCCCATCGCAAGGCCGGTGACCGGATTCTGGTGATCTCGGCCTCGGGCACGCACTTGGTCAAGCCGATTGCCGACCGTCTGGGCATCGACGAGATTCTCGCCATCGAACTGGAAGTGACGCATGGCGTTTACAGCGGTCAGACCGTCGGCACCCTGACCTACCGCGAAGGCAAGATCGTCCGGTTGCTGGAGTGGCTGGATGCGGAAGAGGAGAATCTGGAAGGTGCGAGTTTCTATTCCGACTCGCGTAACGATTTACCGCTGCTGTTGAAGGTGGATTTCCCACACGTGGTGAACCCGGATCCGGTGTTGCTTGAGCACGCCGAAAAAGCCGGCTGGCCAATCCATATCTGGAAGTAACCGATACCCCTGTAGGAGCGCCGCCCGCTCGCTCCTACAGGTTCAGTGTGTCCTTCAGGTCAGGCTTGGGTCGATTATCAGGACCAGCTTCCCCGCCACCTTATTACTCGCCAACTCCGCAAACGCCGCTTCGGCGTCCTTGATCGGGTAGGTCTTCGCCAACTGGGGACTCAACCGCCCTTCAGCAAACAACGGCCACACATGCTGGCTCAAATCACTGAACAAATCCGCCTTGAACTGCTCATCGCGACTGCGCAACGTCGAGCCCAGCAGTTGCACGCGCTTGGCCAGAACCTGCGCCAGATCCAGGTTCGCATCACGACCGCCCATCAAGCCGATCAGCACCCAGCGACCATCCAGAGCCAGCATTTTCAGGTTCAGCGCGGCGTAGTTGCCGCCGACCGGATCGAGAATCACATCGAACGGTCCCAGGTCGCGCAAGCTGTCCAGGTCGCCCGTGCGCACCACCCCCCCTGCGCACCCAGCGCTTCGCAATAAGCCAGACGCTCGGCGGAACCGACGCTGACCCAGCACGGGTTGCCAAAGGCCTTGCATAGCTGAATGGCCGCTGAACCGATTCCACTTGCTCCGGCGTGCAGAAGAACTTTCTCACCCGGTTTGAGCGCAGCGAGTTGAAACAAATTCAGCCAGACGGTCGCGTACACCTCCGGCAACGCCGCCGCCTCGGCCAGGGACAAACCTTCGGGGACCGGCAGCACATGCCGTCCGTCGACAACTACCTCTTCGGCCATCCCGCCCCGGCCAGCAAGGCGCAGACCCGATCGCCGACTTGCCAGGACGAGCCCGGGCCGACTTCGCTGATCACCCCCGAACACTCAAGACCCAGTACCTGACTGGCTCCCGGCGGTGGCGGATAAAGCCCTGCTTTCTGTAACAAATCGGCGCGATTGAGGCCTGCTGCCGCCACTCGAATCCGAACTTGTCCTACATCGCATGTAGGACTGGGCTCTTCAACCCACTCCACTTGACCTTCCACGCCTTGCAATGCTTTCACAGTGCCTCCATAGTGAGTCTGGACTGAGCCCGTAGCTGTAGCGCCGGGCTTTCTTGCATTATGTGACCGGCCCTTTGTGGAACCGGCGACTTCAAAGACGGCCTAATATGCGTGATCAATTGTCTCCGCGTCGAATCAGCATGAAGCATTTTTTCCCCAGCACCGCCCTAGCCCTATTCATTGGTATCGGCCTGTTGCCGATGTCGAGCAATACATTCGCAGCCAATAGCTGGGACAAGCTTCAGCCTGATCGTGACGAAGTGATAGCCAGCCTGAACGTCGTCGAACTGCTCAAGCGCCATCACTACAGCAAGCCGCCGCTCGATGACGCGCGCTCCGTGATCATCTATGACAGCTACCTCAAGCTGCTGGATCCGTCGCGCAGCTACTTCATGGCCAGCGACATTGCCGAATTCGACAAGTGGAAGACCCAGTTCGACGACTTCCTGAAAAGCGGCGATCTCAACGCCGGGTTCACCATCTACAAGCGCTACCTGGACCGCGTCAAAGCGCGTCTGGACTTTGCCCTTGCCGAGCTGAACAAGGGCGTCGACAAAATCGACTTCAATACCAAGGAAACCTTGCTGATCGATCGCAAGGACGCCCCTTGGCTCAAGTCCACCGCAGAACTCGACGACCTGTGGCGCAAACGCGTCAAGGACGAAGTCTTGCGGCAGAAGATCGCGGGCAAGGATTCCAAGCAGATTCAGGAAACCTTGACCAAGCGCTACAAAAACCAGTTGGCGCGCCTGGACCAGACCCGTGCGGAAGATATCTTCCAGGCGTACATCAACACCTTCGCCATGTCCTACGACCCGCACACCAACTATCTGTCGCCGGATAACGCGGAAAACTTCGACATCAACATGAGCCTGTCCCTCGAGGGCATCGGCGCCGTGTTGCAGAGCGATAACGACCAGGTGAAAGTCGTGCGCCTGGTACCTGCCGGCCCGGCCGACAAGACCAAACAGGTTGCACCGGCCGACAAGATCATCGGCGTTGCCCAAGGCAACAAAGAGATGGTCGACGTGGTCGGCTGGCGCCTGGACGAAGTGGTCAAGCTGATCCGTGGTCCGAAAGGCACCGTGGTGCGCCTGGAAGTGATTCCGGCCAGCAATGCGCCAAACGACCAGACCAGCAAGATCGTGCCGATCACCCGCGAAGCGGTGAAGCTTGAAGACCAGGCAGTGAAGAAGTCGGTGCTCAACCTGAAACAGGATGGCAAGGACTACAAGCTCGGCGTCATCGAGATCCCGGCCTTCTACCTCGACTTCAAGGCGTTCCGTGCCGGCGATCCGGATTACAAGAGCACCACTCGCGACGTCAAGAAACTGCTGACCGAGCTGCAGAAAGAGAAAGTCGACGGCGTGGTCATCGACTTGCGCAACAACGGCGGCGGCTCTCTGCAGGAAGCCACCGAGCTGACCAGTCTGTTCATCGACAAAGGTCCGACCGTGCTGGTGCGTAATGCCGACGGCCGTGTCGATGTGCTGGAAGATGAAAACCCGGGCGCATTCTACAAAGGCCCGATGGCGTTACTGGTCAACCGCTTGTCCGCCTCGGCTTCGGAGATTTTTGCCGGCGCCATGCAGGACTACCACCGTGCACTGATTATCGGTGGCCAGACCTTCGGTAAAGGCACCGTGCAGACCATTCAGCCGTTGAACCATGGCGAGCTGAAACTGACCCTGGCCAAGTTCTACCGGGTTTCCGGCCAGAGCACCCAGCATCAGGGCGTACTGCCGGACATCGATTACCCGTCGATCATCGACACCAAGGAAATCGGCGAAAGCGCCCTGCCGGAAGCCATGCCGTGGGACACCATCCGCGCGGCCATCAAGCCGGCGGCCGACCCTTTCAAACCGTACATCACGCAGCTCAAATCCGAGCATGACGTGCGCACGGCCAAAGACGCCGAATTCGTGTTCATTCGTGACAAGCTGGCCCTGGCCCAGAAGCTGATGACAGAGAAAACCGTCAGCCTCAATGAAGCCGATCGCCGTGCGCAACACGCCGATATCGAAGCCAAGCAACTGGTGATGGAAAACATCCGTCGCAAGGCCAAGGGCGAAGAGCCGCTCAAAGAGCTGAAGAAAGAAGACGAAGACGCCATCGCGGCCGAGCCGGACAAGACCAAGCCAGAAGACGATGCCTACTTGAGCGAGACCGGGCGGATTCTGTTGGACTACCTGAAACTCAACACCGCGGTCGCCAAGCACTAAAATGATGGCAATTTAATGCTGACGCTCCCCGGAGCGTCATCAAACAGTCATCATTCTGTCGTGAAATAAAGGACTGGGAGCTCATGGCTCCCAGTCCTTTTTTTATCGCCAGAGATCGCCATGACCACCACTGAACAGCTGAGTGCATTGAGTTCCATTCTGGCTCAAAGCGGTTTGCACAGCCTGTTCCAGCCGATCATTTCCGTCTCTGAGCGACGCATTGTCGGCTTCGAAGCCCTCACTCGCGGCCCCTCGAACAGTCCGCTGCACTCCCCCATCGCATTGTTCGCGGTTGCCCGCCAGGCCGGTCGCTTGAGCGAGCTGGAAATCGCCTGCCGTGAAAGTGCCTGCCGACGCTTCAATGAACAACAGCTGCCGGGCAAACTGTTTCTCAACGTCTCTCCGGAATCCCTGTTGGAAGCCGCTCACCAACCGGGTCGCACCCTGCAATTGCTGCAGGACTTCGGCATCCCGCCGAGCCAGGTGGTGATCGAACTCACCGAACAAACCCCGACCGACGACTTCCAGTTGCTGCAAAATGCCCTGCATCACTACCGGGCGATGGGTTTTTCCATTGCGCTCGATGATCTGGGGGCCGGTTATTCGAGTTTGCGGCTCTGGTCCGAGCTGCGGCCGGATTACGTGAAAATCGACCGGCACTTTATCGACGGCATTCACCAGGATGCCCTCAAACGTGAATTCGTCGGCTCGATCCTGCAAATCGCCAAAGCCTCACGGGCACAAGTGATCGCCGAAGGCATCGAATTGCCGGAAGAGCTCGCGGTGTTGACCGAGATGGGCGTCGATCTGGTGCAAGGCTACTTGCTGTGTCGGCCTCAAGAGCATCCACCTCGCGACGCCCGAGTCTTGATGCCAAAACGGGAAAGCACAGCAGTGGCTTTGAATGATGACGCCAGTGACCTCAGCGCCTTGCTCAACGACCAACCGGCCGTGGCCCGGGACACACCGACGGCCACGGTGCTGGAAGCTTTCCGCCGCCAGGCCAACCTGAACTCACTGGCGGTGCTTGACGAGCAAGGCCATCCCTGCGGCATCGTCCATCGGCATTCGCTCTCGGACGCACTGCTCAAGCCCTTTGCTACCGACCTGTTCGCACGCAAGCCCATCAGCCGCTTGATGAACGACGACTTCCTCGCCGTCGAGATGAGCCAGTCACTGCAACAAGTCAGTCGCTTGATCACCAGCCGCGCGCGCCAGCGCATCGAGGAGGACTTCATCATCACCCTCAACGGCGGCTATCTGGGCCTGGGCCGGGTGATCGATGTGCTCAAGCTGATTACCGAACTGAAAATCCAGCAGGCCCGCTACGCCAACCCGCTGACCTTGTTGCCAGGCAACGTGCCCATCCAGCAATGCCTGACGCGGCTGCTGCAACAGGAGCGGGAATCGGTGATCTGTTACGTCGACATCGACAGTTTCAAACCCTTCAACGACATCTATGGCTACGGCCGTGGGGACGAAGTCCTGCTGTGTCTGGCGCAATGCCTGAACGATCGGGTGGACCCGGCCCGCGACTTCGTTGGCCATATCGGCGGGGATGACTTCCTGCTGGTGCTCGGCCCGGAAGACTGGCGCAAACGTCTGAACCAGTTGCTGGACGACTTCCACAGCCAGTGCCGACGCTTCTACCGCAGCGAACACCTGGAAGCCGGCTGCTTTATCGCACCGAATCGCCAGGGCATGCGCCAGGAGTTTCCACTGCTGTCATTGTCGATCGGCGTCGTGCATTTACACCCACAGGCCTGTGGACAACTCGATGCGAGCCAGTTGGCAGAGATGGCTTCGCAGGCCAAGCATCACGCGAAGAATGTGGCGGGGTATAGCGTGTATGTGATTGATAGTTTGGTGGTGCCGGTGCAAAACGAGGATTTGATCATCGGGCAGCGGTGATTGAACGGACGCCTTCGCTTTTGTGGCGAGGGAGCTTGCTCCCGCTGGGCTGCGCAGCAGACCCAAAACCTAACTGCAATCCCAGATCCTGTGGCGAGGGACTTGTCGGACCGCCCCGCAAACCATTCACCCAGGCGCACCTGAAAAATCCGGATTACAGGTTTTTGGGGCCGCTGCGCAGCCCAGCGGGAGCAAGCTCCCTCGCCACAAATCAGCGCTGGACGCTACTCCGACGACATCGCGCCCAGCCGCCGCCCAACCACATCCAGCACATCACAGCCATCGCGCAACGGAATGGCGCAGAGCAACGCGAAGTCGCTGAGGATCATGGAATCGCATTCAACTGAACCGCGCATGGAGAGGTTCTCCAGCACTTGGGTGACGGCTCGGATTCGGTAGCGGGCGGCGTCGGTCAGAATATCGAGTGGCGCATGGGTGTCGACGAACAAGGTGGGCATGTCGCTGCAGTTGCTTGTCAGCGCCATGAAGCGGTTTTTCGGATGGGAAACTGGCTTTTCGTAGGGTGGATCAGGATGAAGTGTTGGCATTTGAGACCTTCCGATGACAATGGGAGCTGCCAAAAACCTTCCTACAGGCTTGGGTGGCAGCTATACGCGGGGTAGGAATACCGAGCATCGGAGACTCGACCACGCCGAAGCGTGCCCACGCACAGCCGCCGCAATAGATGTTACGGACGCACATTAACGGCCGCAAATCAGGTTTCGACGCTTACGCAATACCGATGCCGAAAGGGTTCCTACACCCCACCACTGAGTGTTCAGTGACCATCAAAGGCTATCGGGTGAACTTCCTTCGCACCAGTTCATGAAAGCCGCCACAACTCGAAGGAAATCTCCGATGGTTTTCCACAGCATTAAACGCGCAGCACTTTGCGGGGGAATAATCAGGAAAGAAGTCAGGAGAAGCTGAGAACTGCGTAGGGTAAATCCCTGATCAGCCATGACTGGCTACAAAAACCACCCACGCCTACTTCGCGTCCTCCCGAGACGCCAGCTCTTTAAGCTTCATCTCAGCCAACGGATGCCCCGCCTTCGCCGCCATCTCCCAGAATCTCGCCGCTTCCACCGGATCCGGCGCCTTGCTCGGCGTCCCCGCCAAACTGATCACTCCCACCTGATACGCCGCTTTGCCATCCCCCGCCAAAGCCGCCAGGCGCAGCAATCGCACACCCTCCTCGCGAGCCCCAAGGCCAACGCCACGAAAGGTCAGGATGTGGCCATAGAAGCTTTGCGCGCCGACATCACCCAGATTGGCCATCCGTGCGAACTGGCCTTCGAGCCAGCTCCAGCCGCGGGGCTGTCGCACGAACCACGACCAGTGAAACAATCGGCGGGCCAGCCAGTAACTGGCCCGTGCCTTGAGGCGTAAAAACACTCAGGCCTCCGCCGATTCCGGGTATTCGTATTCGAACACGCGCACCACTTCCGAAGCGTGCCATGAGGCGGCGGCGACACCGTCGGACGGTCCCGAGAAACGCCCCAGACGCTCGACGCATTCGAAGAAACCGGTGCGTGGAAGGCGGCTGGCGCCCTGGCTGATCACCAGCGAGCTGCGCAGCGGCTGCTCGGCCTTGGCGTCCAGCGCAGCCAGATGCTCCAGCGCAGCGGTGAGGGTTTGCATGGCCGGCGTGGGCAACTGCAAACGTTCCAGCAAGGCTCGATAAGTCAGCAGATGCCGTTGGCGGCGGGCCTGATCCAGCTCACCCAACAACCCGTCCCAATGTTGACGACTGATGCGGACGCTCACGATTCATCCCTCCACCCTGGCACCGTCAGTTCCCAGGCCAGACTGCGGCGAATCGCAGCGTCGGGTAGACGCTCGCCACTTTCGATCAGGGCCAGATAAGACGGGCTGACGCCTACCGTGCGGGCCAGCGCCTCAATGGCGATGCCCTTCCCTTCGCGCAAACTGCGTAGTTGATCCAGACCTGGAAGAATCGGGTCTGATGATGTGGCTTGACGCGCCGGCGTGTCGGGCGCCGGTTGTTGGTTGATGCCTGCTGCTTTCAGTAGAGCCTGGTACTGAGCCCACGGTAAAACCGCGTATTCGGGCTCGCCTTCGCGTGTGATTATCTGAATATCCATGACTTCCCCGTAGGACAACGACACTTAGCGAGTCGGCACTTTTCCCTAGAAGTGTAATCCTAACAGCGGCCACGGTCGCGGGGGGTATGAATATAAGGACGATCCTCAATCGAATCAGGTTTTTTTCGGGCCTTGAAGCTGAAGTTGCTCAGGTGTATCGGGGAGCCGCTCCACCACCGCAAGCTTCTCCGGCAACTGACGTTTGCGCCAGGCACGGAACGCATTGAGTTCATCGTCGAGGACTTTCATCAACCAGGCCAGCACGGCAATGTCATCCAGCATGCCGAATACCGGGATGAAGTCGGGGATCGCATCCACCGGACTGAGGAAGTACATCAGGCCGGCCACCACCGAGATCAGCGCCTTCGGGCTGATGGCGCGGTACTCCCCACGCCAGTAGGCCAGGCACAGTGCCTGCATCAGGCGCAGATCGTCTTTGAGTTTGCCCAATCGGTTGCCCTGACTGGCCCCTTTGCTGGCGACGGCGAACAGCAGGGTCGGCAAACGTCCACGGGCAAGCAGGCGTCCGGCGAGTGGCAGGAAACGAGCAAAATTCCAAGGTGCTTTCATCATTCCTCCCGCTGAAATGTTATCCACACAAATTGTGGATAACCTTGTGAACAGAGCTATATTTCACGGCTGAAAGCCCCGTTTTATAAGGGCTCAACTCAGATCGGGCGTTTTTTACTCACATAAAAAAACCCAAGATTTCATTGACTTGGCGCGCCGGCGCGGCTAGCACGGCGTCCTCAATGGCTATGACTGCACCGTACAGCATCCGTTCGCTTTGTTTACCCTCGCTGAACGCCAGATGCAACAACGCCCCGCATAAAGCGAGGCGTTGTTTTTAAAGCAGACGCTGATTACTTGGCGGCGTCTTCTTTTGCTGGATCCTTGATCGCCAGCAGTTCCAGGTCGAATACCAGCACCGAGTTGGCTGGAATCGCCGGGCTTGGGCTTTGGGCGCCGTAGGCCAGCTCGCTAGGAATGTACAGCTTGTACTTCTCGCCAACGTGCATCAGTTGCAGGCCTTCGACCCAACCCGGAATCACGCCGCTGACCGGCAGATCGATCGGGCTGCCACGGTCGACGGAGCTGTCAAAGGTAGTGCCGTCGGTCAGCTTGCCGGTGTAGTGAACAGTCACTACGTCGGTCGGCTTTGGCTGTGCGCCATCAGCTTTCTTGACCACTTCGTATTGCAGGCCCGAAGCAGTGGTGGTGACACCCGCTTTCTTGGCGTTTTCTTCGAGGAATTTCTTGCCGGCGGCTGCCGACTCTTCGCTCATTTTGGCCATACGCTCTTCAGCACGCTTCTGCAGTGCTGCGAAGGCTTCGACCAGTTCTTCATCCTTCAGCTTCTGTTCTTTCTTGCCGACGGCGTCTTCGATGCCTTGGGCTACGGCTTTGGAGTCCAGGTCATCCATGCCTTCCTGAGCCAGGCTCTTGCCCATGTTCAGGCCAATCCCGTAGGAAGCTTTTTGCGCCGGGGTTTTCAGCTCTACGCTGGTCTGCGAGTCACAACCCGCAAGTACCAGGCTAACCAGGGCCACCGCCGCCGCCAACCGATGCTGTTTCATGCTATTTCCTTGTTCATGCGCCTAAAGGGCAATCGAGTAAAGCCGCGAGCTTATCAGGCGGCCACGACCAATGGCTACCGGCATGAGAGCAGGAAACTTCTGATAAGTTCAGGTGTTTTAACGCATTTCGGGATTGCAGCGATGAAGCTTCTGTCATCTTGGGCCCCACAGAGACGAATACCGGATCCCACAGCATCTGGCGTAATGGCCACTTGCCGCACCTCAAGCACTGAGGCATAAGAGAGCTACAAAATCGACAAGGATGTTTATCTTGCGCCTCTTATTCCGCCTGCTGGCGTTGTTCGCTGTGCTGCTGGGGCTGGGCCTCGCCGTGGTGCTGTACTACGTCGCCAACCCGAAATTGCCGACCTGGTCCCCCGCACAACAGGTGCATTACCTGGAACAGTGGAGCGCCGCCGACCGCCAGACTTACTACTTCACCCCACAGGGCACTCAGGTCAAAGGCTTGCGCTATGACTGGTTCAAGGAACTCGAACTGCCCTTCTCGGAACATCGCTTCGCCGCCCCGGAATACCTCGCACGCTTTGGTTTCCTGATCGACCCCGAGCAGAAAGCCACACCGAACAACCCTGCCAACTTGCCCGTGGGGTTTGCCCGCCATCAAAATCCCGGCAGCCAGAACGAGTTCCTCGACATCACCTGCGCCGCCTGCCACACCGGTGAACTGCGTTTCAATGGCCAGGCCGTGCGGATCGACGGCGGTTCGGCGCAGCATGTCCTGCCTTCCAGTGTTCCTACACTACGCGGTGGCAGTTTCGGACAAGCACTTGTCGCCAGTCTGGTCTCGACTTATTACAACCCGTGGAAATTCGAACGTTTCGCCCGCAACGTGCTGGGCGAGGACTACGACACCCGCCGCCAACAGTTGCGCCAAGACTTCAAAGCCTCCCTCAATATGTTCGTGAAAGTGGCCTGGAACGATACCCATCGCGGGCTCTATCCGACCGAGGAAGGCCCCGGCCGCACCGACGCTTTCGGGCGCATTGCCAATGCCAGCTTCGGCGATGCGATTTCACCTGATAATTACCGCGTGGCGAATGCGCCGGTGGACTACCCGCAACTGTGGGACATGTGGACCTTCGACTGGGTGCAATGGAACGGTTCGGCGCAGCAACCGATGGCCCGCAACATCGGCGAAGCGCTGGGCGTCGGTGCCACCCTGGATTTCTTCGATGCCAATGGCCAGCCGCTCAAAGGTGACGAGCGCTATCCGTCGAGTGTCCGCTTGCGCGACTTGCACCAGATCGAACAAACCCTGCAACGGCTCAAACCACCGGCCTGGCCCGAAGCGCTGCTCGGCGCTGTCGATAAGCCTCTGGCCGTCAAAGGTCGCGAATTGTTCAGCGAAAACTGCGCCGGTTGCCACGTGCCTCGATCGGTCCAGACCAACGGGCGTTGGGTGCAACACCTGAAAATGCTGCCGGTGGATTACATCGGCACAGACCCGGGCGCGGCCAATAACATCGCCGACCATCGTTTCGACCTCAGCGCCTTGCAATGGGACCCGGCGGAGCTGGCGAAACTGGATGTGCAGTTGCAGCCGCCGCCCGCCGAACCGCTGGACATGAGAAAACTCTCGTCAGCCAAAGGCCTGGCCTACGTCACCGCTTTCGTAGGAAACCGTGCTTATCGCGAGGCGAAAATCCCCGAGGCCGAGCGTCCGGAGATGGATGGCTTCGGCCTGCCGATTGGCGTGCGTGAATTGCGCGCCTACAAGGCCCGTCCGTTGGCCGGCGCCTGGGCAACGGCGCCGTTTCTGCACAACGGTTCGGTGCCAAGCCTCTATCAACTGCTCTCGCCCCAGGATGAACGCGCAACGACCTTCTTCAAAGGCACGTTCGAGTACGACCCCAGGCACCTGGGCTATCGCACCGAGGCCTTTACCAATGGCTTCAAGTTCGACACGCGCATCACCGGCAATCACAACAGTGGCCACGAATTCCGTGCTGGCAAGTTGGGTAACGGCGTCATCGGTCGCCTGCTGCAACCGCAGGAGCGCTGGGCGCTGCTGGAGTATCTGAAAGTGTTGGGCGGCCCGTTGGAGGCACAATTGCCATGAGCAGACTGTGGATGTGGTTGGGCGCCTTTCTCGGCAAAACCCTGTTGTGGGTACTGGGCCTGGGAGTGCTCGGCTGGGCGCTGGCCACGGCGTGGTTTGCCTGGCAGCACAGTGGACCGGTATCCGCTGAAGAACTGATCCCGAATGGCGAAGCGGCGATGACTCAGGACATCATCCAGACGGCCGTGCGCATCGTCGATCAGCACCGGGAAAGCACCCGCTACCTGCGTGATGCGCACGCCAAGGCACATGGCTGCGTGAAGGCCGAAGTCCAGGTCCTGCCGGATCTGACGCAAGCGCTGCGTCAGGGCGTATTCAGCGAACCCGGCAAAACCTGGCAAGCGACGATGCGGCTGTCCAACGGCAATGCCTATCCGCAGTTCGACAGTATCCGCGATGCCCGGGGCATGGCGATCAAGTTGCACGACGTGCCCGGCAAACAACTGCTCACCGATCAACAAAGCCGTGGCGAACAGGACTTTGTGATGTTCAGCCACCCGAATTTCTTCGTCAGCGATGTCGCCGAATACCGTCAGAATGTGGCCGCCCAGGCCGATGGCAAGAAGCTGATGGCGTTTTTCCCCGGATGGGATCCGCGCACGTGGCAGGTCCGTCATCTGTTTATCGCTTTGGCGACACTCTCCCCTGCGCCGGAAAGTCCGACGCAGACGACGTACTTTTCGGTCTCGCCCTACAAGTTCGGTAACGCCAATGCGAAGTTTCGGGTGACGCCCGACCCTGACAGTTGCCCGGCCTACACGTTGCCGGCGCAGAACCAGAAGCTGCCGAATTTTTTACGCAATGCGCTGAATCAGCAGTTGTCGACGGATCGGGTGCCCGCGTGCTTTGTCTTGCAGATCCAGCGCCAGGATCCGGGCAAGTACATGCCGATCGAGGACACGAGTATCCAATGGAAGGAAAAGGATGCGCCGTTCCAAACCGTGGCACGGATCAGGCTGCCCGCCCAGGACTTCGACACGCCAGCGCTAAACGTGCAATGCGATAACCAATCGTTCAACCCGTGGTTCGGGCTTGAGGCTCATCGCCCGATTGGCGGGATCAACCGTCTGCGCAAGGCGGTGTACGAAGCGGTCAGCGATTACCGCCACAGCCGCAACGCCGAGCAATAAAGCCAAATCCCGGACAGCAAAAAGCCCGCATAAAGCGGGCTTTCTGTGTGGTGACCTGGCGTTCAGCGTTCCAGATTACCGAATATGGCGCAGCGGACGGGACTCGAACCCGCGACCCCCGGCGTGACAGGCCGGTATTCTAACCGACTGAACTACCGCTGCGCGTAGCGTTGAAAGTAAGTGGTGGGTGATGACGGGATCGAACCGCCGACATTCTGCTTGTAAGGCAGACGCTCTCCCAGCTGAGCTAATCACCCTTTACCTTCGTTGCGGGGCGCATTGTGCCACAGATTTTCCTAAAGTGTTGATTTAATTGAATAAATCTTCAAAAAAATCTGAAAACCGGTGAAACAACACATTCCGCAGGAACAACAGACAGAAAAAAACCCGCATTGAGCGGGCTTTTCCGTGGTGACCTGGCGTTCAGCGTTCCAGGTTACCGAATATGGCGCAGCGGACGGGACTCGAACCCGCGACCCCCGGCGTGACAGGCCGGTATTCTAACCGACTGAACTACCGCTGCGCGTAACACTAAAGCGAATGGTGGGTGATGACGGGATCGAACCGCCGACATTCTGCTTGTAAGGCAGACGCTCTCCCAGCTGAGCTAATCACCCTTCACTTTCGGTGTGGCGCGCATTCTACGGAGCGACCCAACCTCTGGCAAGCACTTTTTACAATAATTTTTGCAGGCCTTCCAAAGGCTTAGAGAAGGGTTGGCCTATGGCTTCGCTAAGAGAATAATGCCCCCCTTTGTATAAAGGAGAGACTCGCCCCATGTGGTTCAAAAACCTGCTTATCTATCGCCTGACCCAAGATCTGCCTTTTGATGCCGAGGCGTTGGAAACTGCACTGGCCACCAAACTGGCGCGTTCATGTGCAAGCCAGGAGTTGACCACCTATGGTTTCGTCGCGCCCTTCGGCAAAGGCGAAGATGCCCCCCTGGTGCACGTCAGCGGCGACTTCCTGCTGATCTCCGCCCGTAAGGAAGAGCGCATCTTGCCGGGCAGCGTCGTGCGTGACGCTGTGAAGGAAAAGGTCGAAGAGATCGAAGCCGAACAAATGCGCAAGGTCTATAAAAAGGAACGCGACCAGATCAAGGATGAAATCATCCAGGCGTTCCTGCCGCGTGCCTTTATCCGTCGCTCGTCGACCTTCGCCGCCATCGCGCCGAAACAGGGCCTGATCCTGGTGAACTCGGCCAGCCCGAAACGCGCCGAAGACCTGCTGTCCACTCTGCGCGAAGTGATCGGCACACTGCCGGTACGTCCGCTGACCGTTAAAATGTCGCCAACTGCGACCATGACCGAATGGGTCACCACCCAGAAAGCCGCGGACGACTTCTTTGTGCTGGACGAGTGCGAATTGCGCGACACCCACGAAGACGGCGGCATCGTGCGTTGCAAGCGTCAGGACCTGACTAGCGAAGAAATCCAGTTGCACTTGAGCACCGGCAAAGTGGTGACTCAGCTGTCACTGGCCTGGCAAGACAAGCTGTCTTTCGTCCTCGACGACAAGATGGTGGTCAAGCGCCTGAAGTTCGAAGACCTGCTGCAAGATCAGGCAGAGCAGGACGGCGGCGAAGAAGCCCTCGGCCAGCTGGACGCCAGCTTCACCTTGATGATGCTGACGTTCGGCGACTTCCTGCCGGCGCTGGTTGAAGCGTTGGGCGGTGAAGAGCTTCCGCAAGGGATCTAAAAGCGTGTGATATCACTGTGGGAGCGAGCCTGCTCGCGAAGGCGTTGTGACAGTCGGCATTTATGTCGACTGATACACCGCATTCGCGAGCAGGCTCGCTCCCACATTGGTTTTTGTGGTGTTACTTAATAATAAGGATCAGGCCATGCGCGCCCTCGCTGCATTGAGTCGTTTTGTCGGCAACACCTTCGCTTACTGGGTACTGATTTTCGCGGTCGTGGCGTTCTTGCAGCCGACGTGGTTTATCGGCCTGAAAGGCGCGATCGTGCCGCTGCTGGGCCTGGTGATGTTCGGCATGGGCCTGACACTCAAACTCGAAGACTTCGCCGAAGTCGCTCGCCATCCGTGGCGCGTGGCGCTGGGCGTGGTTGCACATTTCGTGATCATGCCCGGCGTGGCGTGGTTGCTCTGCCAGGCGTTTCACCTGCCACCGGAAATCGCCGTCGGCGTGATCCTGGTCGGCTGCTGCCCAAGCGGCACCTCGTCGAACGTGATGACCTGGCTGGCACGCGGTGACCTGGCACTGTCGGTGGCCATCGCCGCCGTCACCACCCTCCTCGCTCCGCTGCTGACGCCGGCGCTGATCTGGCTGCTGGCCTCGGCGTGGCTGCCGGTGTCCTTCATGGAGCTGTTCTGGTCGATCCTGCAAGTGGTGCTGTTGCCGATCGTGCTGGGTGTGGTTGCCCAGCGTTTGCTAGGCAGCCGGGTGCGTCATGCGGTGGAAGTATTGCCGCTGATTTCGGTGGTGAGCATCGTGATCATCGTCACCGCCGTGGTGGCCGCCAGCCAGGCGAAGATTGCCGAGTCCGGCCTGCTGATCATGGCCGTGGTGATGTTGCACAACAGCTTCGGTTATCTGCTGGGTTACTTCACCGGGCGCCTGTTCAAGTTGCCGCTGGCCCAACGCAAATCCCTGGCACTGGAAGTCGGCATGCAGAACTCCGGCCTCGGTGCTGCGTTGGCCAGTGCGCACTTCTCGCCACTGGCGGCGGTGCCTAGTGCGTTGTTCAGCGTCTGGCACAACATTTCGGGGGCGTTGCTCTCGACGTATTTCCGTCGCATGAGCGAAAAACAAGACCGGGAAACCGCGGTTCAGCAAGCGGCCGAGTAATCCGAAAACTTGATCCCTGGGTTAATGATGGGCACTCTATGGCGCAACGCGAGGACGACCTCGCGGCTCGATCGAGTCATTAATCTGGGGACGACCCCGTCAATCGATGGAGGTCTTTCATGTCCTGGATCATTCTGTTTTTCGCCGGCCTGTTCGAAGTCGGCTGGGCCGTCGGCCTGAAATACACCGACGGTTTCAGCCGCCCTCTCCCCACCGCATTGACCGTTGCCGCCATGGCGATCAGCCTTGGCTTGCTGGGCCTTGCCATGAAGGAATTGCCGCTGGGCACGGCCTATGCGATCTGGACCGGTGTGGGTGCGGTGGGCACGGTGATCGCCGGGATCATTTTGTTTGGTGAATCCATGGCGCTGTTCAGGCTGGCCAGTGTGGCGTTGATTATTGCCGGGTTGATTGGGCTGAAGGTCAGCGCCTGACCTTTAGATCGCCTTCGCGGGCGAGCCTCTTTCCTGCAGGGTTTCTGGCGCATCCCGAATGATGGATATGCCGCAAACCCCGCAGGAGCGAGGCTTGCCCGCGAAGAGGCCCTCACAGTCACCGACTATCTAACGGCCCCACGCAAATCCCCGACCATCGCCTGCAACGTCGCCGGCTCCGCCGCCTCAACCGCCACCGCCGGCCCCGCCACCAACGTCACCCGCGACCACAACCGACGAAACAAGCCCTTGCCCGGGTCGCGGCTGAAGAAACTCCCCCACAACCCTTGCAACGCCAGTGGAATCACCGGCACCGGCGTCTCTTCGAGAATGCGCACCAGCCCGCCCTTGAACTCACTCATCTCCCCGTCAGCGGTCAACTTGCCTTCCGGGAAGATGCACACCAGTTCACCGTCCTTCAGGTATTGAGCGATACGCGTGAAGGCTTTTTCGTAGATTTGAATGTCTTCCTGGCGCCCCGCAATCGGAATCGTCCCCGCCGTGCGAAAGATAAAGTTCAGCACCGGCAGGTTGTAGATCTTGTAGTACATGACAAAGCGAATCGGCCGACGCACCGCACCGCCAATCAGCAACGCATCCACAAACGAAACATGGTTGCAGACCAGTAATGCCGCGCCTTCATCCGGGATCAAATCGAGATTTCGATGCTCCACGCGGTACATCGAATGGCTGAGCAGCCAGATCAGGAAACGCATGGTGAACTCAGGCACGATGCTGAAGATGTAGGCGTTGACGCCGATGTTCAGCAGCGACACCACCAGAAACAGCTGCGGAATCGACAGCTCGACCATGCTCAGGAGCACGATCGAGACAATCGCCGACACCACCATGAACAGTGCGTTGAGAATGTTGTTGGCGGCAATCACCCGCGCCCGCTCGTTTTCGGGGGTGCGCGACTGAATCAGCGCATACAGCGGCACAATGTAGAAACCGCCGAAAATCCCCAGGCCCAGAATGTCGATCAGCACCAGCCAGGCGTGACCAAAACCAAGGATTTCGATCCAGCCGTGGCCGGCAACGCTGTCTGGGATACCGCCGGAATGCCACCACAGCAGCAAGCCAAAGACCGTCAGGCCAAACGAGCCGAACGGCACCAGGCCAATCTCGACTTTGCGTCCGGAGAGCTTCTCGCAGAGCATCGAACCGAGGGCGATGCCCACCGAGAACACCGTCAGAATCAGCGTCACCACGGTCTCGTCGCCGTGCATCCATTCCTTGGCATAGGCCGGGATCTGCGTCAGATAAATCGCCCCGACAAACCAGAACCACGAGTTGCCGACGATGGAACGCGATACCGCAGGCGTCTGCCCCAGGCCCAGTTTCAAGGTGGCCCAGGATTGGCTGAAGATGTTCCAGTTCAGGCGCATTTGCGGCGACGAGGCCGCTGCCCGGGGAATGCTGCGACTGGCCAGGTAGCCGAGCACCGCGACAGCGATGATCGCGGTGGACACGATGGGCGCGTAATGACTGGACGACATCATGATCCCGGCGCCGATAGTCCCGGCGAGGATCGCCAGGAACGTGCCCATTTCCACCAGCCCGTTGCCGCCCACCAACTCTTCTTCACGCAGGGCCTGGGGCAGGATCGAATATTTCACCGGCCCGAACAGCGCCGAGTGCGTGCCCATGGCAAACAGCGCCACCAGCATCAGCGACAGGTGATCGAACAGGAAACCCACGGCGCCGACCGCCATGATGGCGATTTCCCCGAGCTTGATCAGTCGAATCAGCGCGTCCTTGGCGAACTTTTCCCCGAACTGGCCGGCCAGCGCCGAGAACAGAAAGAACGGCAGGATAAACAGCAACGCGCACAGGTTGACCCAGATCGAACGGTCACCGTCGATGGTCAGCTTGTACAGAATGGCGAGGATCAACGACTGCTTGAAGATGTTGTCGTTGAACGCCCCGAGGGACTGCGTGACAAAGAACGGCAGGAAGCGCCGGGTGCGAAGCAAGGTGAACTGTGAGGGGTGGCTCATCTTCCATGGGTCCCTGAGATTGGGTAAAGAGTGGCTTGGCGATTTGCTATTGGAATGTCGAACGTCGATCCAGGCCACACATTACCTAATCTTTGCGGCTTATTTCTTTAATCCTGCAATGCACGGCGAGACAAACAACTCACCCCGCCACGCGCCCTGCACTGTGCGTTTGGAGACAATCAGCCACATCACCGCCAGCATCGCCACCAGCACGCAGCCAAAGACATTGAAAAACGCCAGGTTCAAGGTGCTGCCCAGTTTCAACGTCGTCAGAGAATAGACGCCCAGCGGGAAGGTGAAGCCCCACCAGCCCAGGTTGAACGGGATACCGTCGCGCAGGTAACGCACGGTGATCAGCACCGCCATCAGCATCCACCAGAAGCCGAAGCCCCACAGCGTGATCCCGGCCACCAGGCCCAACCCGGCTGCAATTTCACCGATGCCCGGCAGGCCGTTGGCCGCAAAGATGGCCGGCGCATCGGCGCCCAGCAGCAACATGCCCAACGCCCCGGTGCCGATCGGCCCCAGCGCCAGCCAGCTGGAGGCGGCCATGTTTTCGTGCGGCAGTTTATGCAGCGCCATGCGCAGCAACAGAATCGTCAGAATGCTGAACGCCACCGGCAGGGAAAAGGCCCACAGCACGTAGCTGGTTGTCAGCACCACCAGTTGCGAATGGACATCGGTCAAGTGCGGTGCCAACAGGCCCCCACTGGCGGCCGCCACTTCCGCCGCGACCACAGGCAACAGCCAGACCGCTGTCATCTGGTCGATGCTGTGCTCCTGACGGGTGAACATCATGTAGGGAATCAGCACACCGCAGGCCAGCGACATGACCACATCAAGCCACCACAGCACCTCGGCGACATGAATCACTCCATCGCCCCAGCGCGGCAAGCCGAACACCAGGAAGCCATTGATGATGGTCGCCAACCCCATGGGGATGGTGCCGAAGAACATCGAGACCGTGGAGTGACCGAAGATCCGCCGAGCCTCATCGAAGAACAGCACCCAGCGTGCCGTGTACGCGGCGGTGAATAATACGAACAAGCAGATATTGAGCAGCCAGAGACCTTCGGCCACCGCGTTCAGTCCAGGAATGGCGACGGGCAATTGCGCCAGTGCCAATGCCAGCACGCCCGTGCCCATGGTCGCGGCGAACCAGTTGGGCGTGAATTGGCGAATCGCCTCAAGCGGATGCTGCAAATGGCTGAACGGTCTTGAACCGAGGGTGCTGCTGTTGGGGCATGTCATGGTGAATTCCTCTCCTCTTGTGAGGTGGAATCCATGGTAGATCCGAATCGAATATCTATATAACGGGTAATATCTCTAACAGTTATCTGTTTTGTAGATATGCGTCAGACGCTACCTTCCGTCTCGATCACCAGGATCCGCGCCGCACCTTGTGGATGGGCAACGTGTTCGGTGCCCACCGAGGCGTAGAAAATGTCGCCGATGTCGAGCAGCGTGTCCTTTTCAACGCCGTCTTCGCGATAGCGCATCTGCACTTGGCCATCGAGCACGACGAACACTTCCTGCCCATCGTTGACGTGCCATTTATACGGCTGATCGGTCCAGTGCAAACGGGTGGTGATGCCGTTCATGTTGGCGATATCCAAGGCGCCCCAGGCGCGGTCAGCAGTGAAGGATTTGCTGCGGATGATCTTCATCGGGTGGTCCGTTGAAATGGGTGGCGACGCCAAGGCTAGCGGTCATCGAGCATCGGCGCCACAGACTTTGGCAGGCTGTTGACGCATCAACGCGGGCAGAGCACTGACCGCCAGGATAATCAGCACCGCGCCATAACCATCAGTCGTGGTCACCAGCCCAAAAGCCCGCGTCAGATTCCCCGCCAGCAACGACGGCAGGCAGAACGCCAGATAACTGAGCACATAAAACGCCGACATCAACCCGGCCCGTTCATGAGGCAAGGCTAGCGGCACGACACTGCGCAACGCGCCGAGGAAACTCGCGCCAAAACCGCAACCGGCGACCAGCGTCCCGATGAAAAACAACGGCAGGCTGGCGCTGTGAACCGCCAGTAAAATCAGCGCCACACCGACGGGCAGAATGCTCGCGCCGACCCGCAAGACTTTGTCGGCCGGGCGACTGCGCAAGGTGTAGATCATCAGCGCGCCGGTGACGGTCAGCACGGCGACTGTCGCACCGCCAATCAGATTGGAAGTCGATCCGGTGGCCGTCCGCACAAGGGATGGAGCGAGGGACGCGTAAAAACCGCCGAGCGCCCAGGCGGCGGTGTTGATCGGCAACACCAGCCACAACGCACGCCTTGCCTGGATGGGCACATGCAGGGTCGGGCGCAGCGACGCCAACGCGCCACGTTGCGCACTGACGCTTTCCGGCAGACGCCAGACGTACAGCGCCTGCAACCCGAACATCGCGAGCAGCACCCAGAAAGTCAATTGCAGTGGCAGCGGCGCAAACTCGGCCAACAAACCACAACCCATGGCACCTAACGCCATACCGAGCAGCGGCGCGACGCTATTGATCAGCGGACCTTGCTGGCGATCCGTGTCGAGCAGCGCGGCGCCCAACGCAGCCGTGGCCATCCCGGTAGCAAAACCCTGAAGCACCCGGGCACTGATCAACCAGGCGACGCTGTCGGCATTGATAAAAAGCAGCATGGCCAGCATGTTCAGCGCCACAGCGGTGAAAATCACCGGTTTGCGTCCCAGGTAATCCGAGAGCGAACCGACGGTGAGCAGCGCAGCGAGCAAGCTGATGGCGTAGACGCCGAAGATCAGGGTCAGGGTCGCCGCCGAAAATTGCAGGTGTTCCTGATACAAGTGGTACAGGGGCGTTGGTGCAGTGGAAGCGGCGAGAAAACTCAGTAAAGTGATCGCCAGGAACCACAGGCTGGAACGGTTTGATATCGAGCTGGACATGCGCACACTCCGCAAAAGCTAATTTGTTGCTTTTGCGGAGTGTGCTACTGGCCCGCGCTTAAAGCAAATTCTTTGTGTTAAGGTCCGCCGTATGGCTATTAAAGAAGGTTTACGCCCGGGCGGTCGAAGCGCCCGGGTGCAAGAGTCGATTCATTCGGCTGTCCGCGCTCTGCTTGAAGAGCAGGACCGCTCGACCGTGACCGTCCCGCAAATTGCTGCGCGCGCGGGAGTGACGCCGTCGACCATTTATCGGCGCTGGGGCGATTTGTCGGTGTTGCTGGCAGACGTCGCGCTGGCGCGCACGCAACCCGACAGCGAACCCGCCAATACCGGCAGTCTGCGCGGTGACGTGCGAGCCTGGGCCGAGCAATACCTGGACGAGATGAGTTCCGAGCCTGGCCGCAACATGCTTCGCGACGTGCAATGCAGCCTCACACCGGTCTATTGCACGACGATCATTGGCGGGCAGTTGCAGACGATTCTGGATCGTTACCCGAATCAGCCGAAGCCGAGTGTTGATCGATTGATCAACCTGGTGGCGGCACCGACGGTGTTTCGTATCCTGTTTTCAGCGGCGGCGCTGGAGGTTGAGGAGTTGCATCAGTTGATCGAGATTGCTTTGAATCAGTGAGGCCGCTTTCGCGGGCAAATCGGTTCGCCGCATCTCACGCTCCTACAGGCTTTTTTGTCGTTCGCAGATTATGTAAACGACACATAACCTGTAGGAGCGAGGCTGCCCGCGAAGAGGCCAGCACAAACACTAAAAATCCAACTGACAAACACCCTGCGACACCCCACCACGCCACGACCTTGGTCGACACTGACTATCCCCGGCCATCGTGCGAGACTGTCTGACCGGGCGGGAGTCCCGGGTGTCTTTTGTCGGGAGTTCCCATGTCGCTGTCCAGCGGGCTGATCGCCGCCGTCGCCCTGGCCTATATGGCCATCATGTTCGCCATCGCCTTTTACGGCGACCGTCGCAGCACACCGTTGCCGCCGCGAGTGCGCGCCTGGGTATACAGCCTGTCGCTGGCGGTCTATTGCACCAGCTGGACCTTCTTTGGCGCCGTCGGCCAGGCCGCCGAGCAACTCTGGTCATTCCTGCCAATCTACCTCGGGCCGATCCTGCTGCTGGTCTGCGCGCCGTGGGTCCTGCAAAAAATGGTGATGATCAGCAAGCAGGAGAACATCACCTCCATCGCCGACTTCATTGCCGCCCGCTATGGCAAATCCCAATCGCTGGCGGTGGTGGTGGCGCTGATCTGCCTGGTGGGCGTGTTGCCCTACATTGCACTGCAACTCAAGGGCATCGTCCTCGGGGTGAACCTGCTGATCGGCGCCGGTGCCGACGCCATGGGCACCCGCGCCCAGGACACGGCGCTGATCGTGTCGCTGGTGCTGGCGCTGTTCACCATTGTCTTCGGTACCCGCAACCTCGACGCCACGGAACACCACCGTGGCATGGTGCTGGCGATTGCCTTTGAATCGCTGGTCAAGCTGTTCGCGTTTCTCGCGGTCGGCGCGTTCGTGACTTATGGCCTGTACGACGGATTCGACGACCTGTTCAACCAGGCCATGCTCGCCCCGCGCCTGGAGGCGTACTGGAAGGAAACCATCAACTGGCCGTCGATGGTGGTGCAGACCGGCGTGGCCATGATGGCGATCATCTGCCTGCCCCGGCAGTTCCACGTGACGGTGGTGGAAAACATCGACCCTCAGGATTTGCGCCTGGCGAAATGGGTGTTCCCTGCCTACCTGGCGCTGGCAGCGCTGTTTGTCGTGCCTATCGCCCTCGCCGGCCAGATGCTGCTGCCCAGCTCGGTCCTCCCGGACTCTTTCGTCATCAGCCTGCCACTGGCCCAAGCCCATCCGGCTCTGGCGATGCTGGCCTTTATCGGTGGCGCCTCGGCGGCGACCGGCATGGTGATTGTCGCCAGCGTGGCGCTGTCGACCATGGTTTCCAACGACATGTTGCTGCCGTGGCTGCTGCGCCGAAACAACGCCGAGCGACCGTTCGAAGTGTTCCGCCAGTGGATGCTGTCGGTGCGCCGGGTCAGCATCGTGGTGATTCTTTTGCTGGCTTACGTCAGTTATCGCCTGCTCGGCTCCACAGCGAGCCTGGCGACCATCGGCCAGATCGCCTTCGCTGCCGTGACCCAACTGGCCCCGGCCATGCTCGGCGCGCTGTACTGGAAACAGGCTAACCGCCGGGGCGTGTTCGCCGGTCTCGCCGCCGGGACATTCCTCTGGTTCTACACCCTGATTCTGCCGATCGCGGCCCATAGCCTCGGTTTGTCCTTGAACAGTTTCCCGGGGCTGGCCTGGTTGCACAGCAACCCGCTGAACCTGCCGCTCACCCCGCTGACCCAAGGCGTCGTACTGTCGCTGGCGGCCAACTTCACGCTGTTCGCCTGGGTGTCGGTGCTGTCACGCACGAGGGTGTCGGAGCACTGGCAGGCCGGTCGTTTCATCGGTCAGGAAATCAGCGCGCGCCCCAGCGCCCGCTCGATGCTCGCAGTGCAGATCGACGACTTGCTGCAACTGGCCGCACGCTTCGTCGGTGAAGAACGGGCGCGGCAGAGCTTCATCCGTTTTGCCTACCGCCAAGGCAAAGGCTTCAACCCGAACCAGAACGCCGACGGTGAATGGATCGCCCACACCGAACGCTTGCTGGCGGGTGTACTCGGCGCTTCTTCGACGCGTGCGGTAGTCAAGGCCGCCATCGAAGGTCGTGAAATGCAACTGGAGGATGTCGTGCGGATCGCCGACGAAGCCTCGGAAGTGTTGCAGTTCAACCGCGCCCTGTTGCAAGGCGCCATCGAAAACATCACCCAAGGCATCAGCGTGGTCGACCAGTCGCTGAAACTGGTGGCCTGGAACCGGCGTTATCTGGAACTGTTCAATTACCCCGACGGGCTGATCAGGCTTGGCCGCCCGATTGCCGACATCATTCGCTACAACGCCGAGCGCGGACTGTGCGGCCCCGGTGAAGCCGAAGTGCACGTCGCCCGCCGCCTGCACTGGATGCGTCAGGGCCGCGCCCACACCTCTGAAAGACTGTTTCCCAACGGACGTGTGATCGAGCTGATCGGCAACCCGATGCCCGGCGGCGGTTTCGTCATGAGTTTCACGGACATCACCGCGTTCCGTGAGGCCGAGCAGGCGCTGACCGAAGCCAACGAAGGCCTGGAGCAGCGGGTCACCGCGCGGACCCACGAACTGTCCCAACTGAACGTGGCCTTGACCGAAGCCAAGGGCACCGCCGAATCGGCCAACCAGTCGAAAACCCGCTTTCTGGCGGCGGTCAGCCATGACTTGATGCAACCGCTGAATGCCGCACGCCTGTTCTCCGCCGCCCTTTCCCATCAAGAGGACGGTCTGTCCAGCGAGGCGCAGAAACTGGTGCATCACCTCGACAGCTCGTTGCGCTCGGCCGAGGACCTGATCAGCGATCTTCTGGACATTTCCCGCTTGGAGAACGGCAAGATCAACCCGGACCCCAAACCCTTCGTGCTCAACGAGTTGTTCGATGCGCTCGGTGCCGAGTTCAAGGCACTGGCTCAGGAACAAGGGCTGAAATTCCGTGTTCGGGGCAGCACATTACGGATCGACAGCGACATCAAACTGCTGCGTCGGATCCTGCAGAATTTCCTGACCAACGCGTTCCGCTACGCCAAGGGGCCCGTGCTGCTCGGCGTCCGGCGGCGCAAGGGCGAGTTGTGCCTGGAGGTGTGGGACCGTGGACCGGGAATCCCTGAAGACAAGCAGCTAGTGATTTTCGAAGAATTCAAACGCCTCGACAGCCACCAGACGCGCGCCGAGAAAGGCCTGGGACTGGGGCTGGCGATTGCCGACGGGCTGTGTCGCGTTTTGGGTCACACTTTGCGCGTAAGGTCCTGGCCGGGGCGCGGCAGCGTGTTCAGCGTCAGCGTACCGCTGGCGCGGGCTCAAGTCGTCGCGCCAACCCAGGTCAGCGAGCTCAATGGCCATGTGCTGAGCGGCGCGCAGGTGCTGTGTATCGATAACGAAGACAGCATCCTGATCGGCATGAACAGCCTGCTGACACGCTGGGGTTGCCAGGTCTGGACCGCACGCAACCGCGACGAATGTGCAGCGCTGCTGAAGGACGGTGTACGCCCGCAATTGGCGCTGGTGGATTACCACCTGGACCATGGCGAGACCGGGACCGAGTTGATGGCGTGGTTGCGCACCCAACTGGGTGAGCCGGTGCCGGGAGTGGTGATCAGTGCCGATGGCCGGCCGGAGACGGTGGCCCAGGTGCATGCGGCGGGCCTGGAGTACTTGGCCAAACCGGTGAAACCGGCGGCGTTGCGGGCGTTGTTGAGCCGGCATTTGCCGTTGTAAGGGCGGGTTTTAATCCCGTAGTGATTGAACCGACGCCTTCGCGAGCAGGCTCGCTCCCACGGTGGATCGGTGTTGTTGCCTACATCGAGTGAACATACAAAACCCTGTGGGGGCGAGCCTGCTTGCGATGCTTTCAGCTATTCAGGCAACTCGGCCAAGCCATCGACGTCGGTCATCGCTCGCTCCAGCAGATCAGCCGGCAAGCTCTTGCTGGCGCGCGCTCCCAGCAGCTTCAACTGCTCACTGCGACTGACCAGGTTGCCGCGCCCTTCTGTCAGCTTGTTGCGCGCAGAGCTGTAGGCCTTGTCCAGTTGCTGCAAGCGATTGCCGACTTCATCCAGGTCCTGGATGAACAACACGAACTTGTCGTACAGCCACCCGGCGCGCTCGGCAATTTCCCGGGCGTTCTGGCTCTGGCGCTCTTGCTTCCACAGGCTGTCGATGACCCGCAGGGTCGCCAGCAACGTGGTCGGACTGACGATGACGATGTTGCGGTCGAAGGCTTCCTGGAACAGCGTCGGCTCAGCCTGCAACGCAGCGGAGAACGCCGCTTCGATCGGCACGAAAAGCAAGACGAAATCCAGGCTGTGCAAGCCGTCGAGTCGCTTGTAATCCTTACCTGACAGGCCTTTGACGTGATTGCGCAGCGACAGCACGTGCTGCTTGATGGCGATCTGGCCGATGGCATCGTCGTCGGCCGACACGTATTGCTGATAGGCCGTGAGGCTGACCTTGGAATCGACCACCACCTGCTTGTCGCCCGGAAGATAAATGATCACGTCCGGCTGGAAACGCTCACCGTCCGGCCCCTTGAGAGTGACCTGAGTCTGGTACTCACGACCCTTTTCCAGCCCGGCGTGTTCAAGCACGCGCTCAAGAATCAACTCGCCCCAGTTGCCTTGGGTTTTCTGCCCTTTCAACGCACGAGTGAGGTTGGTGGCTTCGTCGCTCAGGCGCAGGTTCAGTTGCTGCAGGCGTTCCAGCTCTTTGGCCAGGGAAAACCGTTCACGGGCCTCGGCCTGATAGCTTTCCTCAACGCGCTTTTCGAAAGACTGAATGCGTTCTTTCAAAGGATCGAGCAACTGGCCCAGGCGCTGCTGGCTGGTTTCGGCGAAACGCTGCTCGCGCTCGTCGAAGATCTTGCCCGCCAGTTCGGCGAATTGCGCTCGCAGCTCGTCACGCGAGCCTTGCAGGTCGTTGAGGCGTTGTTGATGGCTGTCCTGCTGCTCACGCAGCTCGGCCTGGAGCGAGGCCGCTTGAGAGTCCAGACGCCGCAGTTCGGCTTCTTTGCCGGCGCGCTCGATGTTCCAGGCGTGAGCCGCATCGCGGGCATCGTCGCGCTCTATCTGTAGCAGTTCGATTTCGCGGCGCATGGCGGCCAGCTCTGCCTGCTTGGCGGCGTTGGCCTGGCCAAGATCACCGATTTCATCGCGGCAGGCTTCGAGCTGAGCGTTCAAGCCGTCCTGCGCCAGTAGCGACATGGCCAGACGCTCTTCCAGCAAAGCCACCTCGGCTTGCCCCACGCTCGCCCGACGCTGGATTTGCCAGGCCAGTACCAGCAAGGGCAGTGCGGCACCCGCCAGACCCAGCAAAATGCTGGTCAAGTCCATAGCCATAGCGACTCCTGCCGATGAGATAAAGCTTGAAGGGTAACCAAGGCGTCAGGACTTGGACAGCTCAGTCTTCGACCAGGCCCAGTTCCTGTTGAGCACGCCGGTCCCCTGCCCGCGCCGCCTGGCGCAACAGATCCTGGCCAATGCGGCGATCGCGGGCATTGCCGCATTCGCGGCACATCAGCTGGCCGAGACGACTTTGCGCGGCCACCACGCCTTCACGGGCAGGCTGTTTGAGCAAGCGTCCGGCGAAATGTTTGACGTTGGTATTTTCACCCAGGCGCGGGCTATCGAGCAGCCACTCCGCCACGCGCATCGAAAAGCGTTTGGGAGGGGTAACACTGGGAGGTGTTGAGGTAGCAGAAACTGATACGGAGCGAAACTTCATAAAGCACTGTGGGGCAGATCGGAAGGCGCGCCACTCTACTCTTTTTTTCTTACAGGTAAAGCCTAAAAAAACCCGGCACGCCCGTCCTAGAGCAAGCGCTCGGGACAATCCACAGAAGCTGTGGATAACTCAGTGGACAACCGCCCTTGAACTCGCGCAAAGCCCTGTGGAATGGGGCTCGCAGTCAAACTGACGATTTTTTCACCAGTAAAAAAAAGCGATGTTTTTCATTGACTTAAATTTTCAATACAGGCACCCACTGGGGTCGTGGCGTGGATGACAGTCCGGTTACAGTCTGCGCAACTTATGTGCACAAGTACCTTCGCGGCAGTTATATCGATGCGTTTTTTCGGAGCGTTTTGTAGGCATTTTCTGGGGATAACCTTGGCAAACCCTTGTCCCAGGCGTTTGCCCGAGCGACGACCAATGGTCGGAAATGGGCCCATTACCCAGCGTGTCAGCAGGGCGTGGCAATTATTTTGCTTTAACGCTTCCCTTCGCCCATTCAATTCGTTACTATCCGCGGCGTTAGTACCAAGCTGAAAGTCAATTCTGGTCGAACAAATCCTCCCGGTCAGCCTTCCCAACGGAAGCCTCTACCGAACAAGCGGGATCGACCACCTCGATGGTTTCCAGGTAAACCTTGCGCCAACACTGCCTTTGAATCGAATGCAAAGGGTGTTGCGAAGCTCACTTACTCTGACCGAACCAGCCTGCAAATTGATCAGGATCTTCACCCCGGGCCCAGAACCTTTGCCCTTGATGTGTTGCCTGCCCTCCTAAGTACCTACCTGCCAGCCCAAGCGCGCCAATTATCAGCGCTTCAAACTGGCTGCTTTGTTCCAGTCGGGTTCTTCGTTCGACCAATGGTGGTCGTCGTCACTGGAACGTTTTAATTTTGCACGGCTCTTATCCGTGTCGCTTGTAGGAACACCCAATCATGACTACTCAAATCCACACTCAGGATGCAATCCGCACCCTAACCAACGCTTTTGCTCCAATGAACTGCCTGATCATGGCCGCTCGCAAAGGCTGCTTCAGCTTCACCCTGGTCAACGAACACGGCATCGCTCGTCACAGCGAACGCCTGTACCCCGATCAATACTCCAGCGCAGAACCGCTGCAGGCCGTGATCGAGCGTACCCGTCAGGCACTGGTTGCCTGATACGCCAGAAAGACTGAAAACCTCAAAAGCCCTGCTCAAAAAGCGGGGCTTTTTATTGCCCGATATTTCTCATTGCGCAGCCTTCGACTAAGTTCCAAACGATATAACGGTTATAACTCGAAGCCGGAAATATTTTAAAAACAGGCCTTTACAGCGCGAATATGACACTACACTTCAACTCAAGCGGCTTGATCCGCTTCCGGCGAGCCTGAGTCGATCCACCTGCTGCCAACGCTCCCTTCAGGTATCGCCGCCCATTTGATGTTTCGAGGGCTTTATGGGTATCGCTGCCAGCGAACTGTGCCGTTATGTGATCCGTCCGACATTGATTTACCTCGGGCGCCATAGCGCAACTGCCGAATCCCTTCTGCTGGGCATTGCCGCCAGCCAGTCAGCCCTTGGTTCCGCCCTGCATGACCGCCGTGGACACGGCCTGTACCGAATTGCCGAACCCCGCCACCAGGCCCTCTGGGATCACTACCTGGCATTGGACCCTGAGCGCGCGAGCCTCGTGCGCGGCCTCGCCAGTCAGCATGCCTTTCTCAGCGGGCCTCACCTGGAGTTGATCGTCAACCTGCGTTACGCCACTGCCATCGCCTGGCTGCTGGTAGAAGAACAGAACACTCCCCTCCCCGCCGCAGATGACTTGCTGGGAATGGCCCGAATCTGGCGCCAGACTTTTCAGCCTCAAGGACGCCTGCGCGATTTCACCTACGCCTGGCAAACCTGTGTTTCACCCCTGAATCAGGTTGCCTGCTGATCCACCGATTTCCAAAGATCCCGCAACGGGACGCGAATCTGGTCGGATTGTCCTACAAAACCGCTCTAACTCAAGCCATACAGCCTATAGCGCTGGGACGAAAATGTTGGTAATTTTCGCCCCGGTGATCACCAGGAGTTCTAATAATGAAAAAAGTAATGCTCAAAACCACACTTAGCCTCGCTGTTACCTTGGCATCCACCCAGATTTTCGCAAGTGGCTTTGCCATCAACGAACAGAGCATCAGCGGGATGGGTACAGGTTTTGCCGGGCGATCTTCCTCTGCCGATGACGCAAGCACAATTTTTGGCAACCCTGCCGGCATGTCCCGCCTCAAGCGCGAACAAGTCACCGGCGGTGCTGCATTTCTCGACGCACACACTGACATCAGCCACGCCAGTTCCAGCCCGAACAGCGGCAGCAACGACGGCGACATGGTTCCGTTCATCGCCGTGCCTATGGGCTACTACGTCAAGCCAATCGACGACCACTGGGCTTTCGGTATCGGCATGTACGCGCCATTCGGCCTGGTGACCGACTACGAGAACGGCTTCGCCGGCCGTTACTTCGGCAGCAAAAGCGAAGTCAAGATCGTCACCCTGCAACCGACTGTCAGCTACGCCTTCAACGACAAGGTCTCCATCGGTTTCGGCCCGACCATCAACCGCATCGACGGCACCCTGGAATCGAACCTGTCGATCACCCAGGCCGCACCGGACGGCAAGGTCAAGATCAAAGGTGACGACACCGCACTGGGCTACAACATCGGTGTTCTGGTGCAAGCCACCGACAGCACTCGCGTCGGCCTGACCTACCACTCGAAAGTGAAGTACAAGCTCGAGGGTGACACCAAGGTCAACTACAACGTCCTGGGCCTGGTCGGCCAGAACCCAAGCCAGAAGTACGACGCCTCGCTGGACCTGACTACGCCTGAATCGGTGGACTTCTCGGTGACTCATAAGCTGGACGACCAGTGGACACTGTACGCAGGCAGCACCTGGACGCGCTGGAGCCGCCTGAAAGAAATCACCGTCGATAACAAAGGTGTTCCGGCCATCCTGAACGGTCAGTTCGGGACCATCACCGAAGATCAGAACTGGCACGACACCTGGGCTCACGCCATCGGCGCGTCCTACCAGTTGAACAAGCAATGGGTATTGCGTACCGGTCTGTCCTTCGACCAGGCGCCGACCAACAACGTCGACCGTTCCCCACGCATCCCGACGGGCGATCGCAAGATTTTCAGCGTGGGCGCCGGCTGGAGCCCGACCGACGACCTGACCATCGACGTAGCGTATTCGTACCTGCGTGAAGAGTCGGTCAAGGTCACCAACAGCAACGACCGTGGCCAGAACTACAACGCCAAGTATGAAAACTATGCGAATGGTTTCGGCGTAGGCGCGACCTACCGCTTCTGATGAAGCCCGGCGAGCCTGAAACGCTCGCCGCCTGAATCAAAAAAGCCCCGCTCTCTTGTACAGAGGCGGGGCTTTTTCATGGGCGTTCAATCAGGGTTGCGAGGCGAGGGCTTTTTCCACCGCGGCAATGAACTCGGGATCGTCGGGTTTGGTCAGGCTGGAGAAATTGGCGATCACCTTGCCTTTGCGATCGACCACGTATTTGTAGAAATTCCACTTCGGCGCGCTGGTCTGTTTGGCGAGGACCTTGAACAGGTGAGTCGCGTCATCGCCGCGGACTTTCTGCGGCTCGGTCATGGTGAACGTCACCCCATAGTTCACGTAGCAGACCTTGGCGGTCTCAGCGCCGTCCTTGGACTCCTGCTTGAAGTCATTGGACGGAACGCCGATCACCTCCAGCCCCTGATCCTTGTAACGCTGATTCAGAGCCTCAAGGCTTTTGAACTGTGGGGCAAAGCCACAGAAGCTTGCGGTATTGACCACCACCAGCGGCTTACCCTCAAACCGCTGGCACAGGTCGATGGATTCCTTGGCGCGCAGCTTGGGCAACGAGCCCTGCAACAGCTCCGGGCACTCGGCCGCTTGTGCCAATCCGGTAAACGCCACCAGCAACGCGGGGACTGCAATCCAGCGCATCAGCATGTCGGTGCATCCTTGATTAATGGTCACAAACGAAGTTACTCGCCCTCGCCTGTTCCTAGCAAGCGCCCATGCCCAACTGCATCAGCGCCAATCCGCCCTGATGCCAGCCCCACCAGGCCAAGGCCAGCAGCAAGGCACCGACAGCGACCACCGCCACTCGCGGCCAGAGACGGTTCATATCGCACTCAACCGGGTTTGCAGACGCGCCACCGGCTGCTCACGCACCGGCCAGTTCAGGGCGGCGGCCAACAGACTCAAGAGAATCGCTACTTGCCAGATCAAGTCATAGCTCCCGGTTCGGTCATACACCACGCCACCCAACCAGCCGCCGAGGAACGAACCGAGCTGGTGGAAGAGGAAAACAATCCCGCCGAGCATGGACAGGTTTCGCACGCCAAACAAGGTCGCCACGGTGCCGTTGGTCAATGGCACGGTCGACAACCACAGGAAGCCCATCGCCATGCCGAACAGGTACGCGGTGGTCGTGGTCACCGGCGCCCACAGAAACAGCGCAATCACCACCGCCCGCAGCAGGTACAGACCGGTGAGCAAGCGCGGCTTGGACATGCGACCGCCGAGCCATCCTGCGGTGTAGGTGCCGAAGATATTGAACAGCCCGATCAGCGCCAGCACCGTGGTGCCCACTGTGGCCGGAAGGTGCTGATCCACCAGATAGGCCGGCAAATGCACGCCGATGAACACCACCTGGAAACCGCAGACAAAAAAGCCGAACGCCAACAGCCAGAACCCCGAATGGGAGCAGGCTTCCCGCAGCGCTTCAGAGAGGGTTTGTTCATGGCCGAGCACTGGCAGCGGTTTGTCCTTGAGCATGCTCACCAGCGGGATAATCAGCGCCACCAGCAAGCCCAGGACCAGCAATGCCGCGGACCAGCCCAGCCAGCCGATCAGCCCCAGCGTACCGGGCAACATGGCGAACTGACCGAAAGAGCCGGCAGCGCTGGCGAGGCCCATGCCCATGCTGCGTTTCTCCGGGGGCACGGCGCGACCGACCACGCCAAGGATCACCGAGAACGAAGTGCCCGACAGGCCGATGCCGATCAACAGGCCCGCACTCAGGGACAACGTCACCGCCGAGTCGGACAAGCCCATGAACACCAGGCCCAACGCGTACAGCACACCGCCGACCAACACCACTTTCGCCGCGCCAAAGCGGTCGGCCAGCGCGCCGGTGAACGGCTGCGCCAGACCCCAGATCAGGTTTTGCAGGGCGATGGCAAAAGCGAACGTCTCACGCCCCCAGCCGAATTCGGCACTCATCGGTGCCAGGAACAGCCCGAAGCCGTGTCGCACGCCCAACGACAATGCCAGGATCAGCGCACTCCCCACCAACACCCAACCGCATGTACGCCACATCAAGGTCATTCTTATTCTCCGGTAGCGGGTATATACCCGCTTAAGATCGGAAAAACCGGCATCACGCCAGTTCGTCCAGCAGTCGCAACAAGGTTTCGCGTTTTTCGGCGCCCAGACGATCGACCAGCCGCTGCTGCGCCGCCTCCCATGCAGGCAAGGCCGCGGCCAGGCGAGCTGCGCCCGCCTCGGTCAGCCGGACAATACGATTACGCATGTCCTCACCCTCGACCAGCGCCACCAGGCCCTCACCTTCCAGCACCCGAAGATTGCGCCCCAGGGTGCTGCGGTCCAGCCCCATGGCTTCGGCCAGGGTGGAAATACTCGGTTCATTCAGACGCTGCAGATTGCACAGCAAAGAATACTGGGCAACGTTGATCCCGAAGCCATCGAGAGCGCCGTCGTAATGCCTGCTGACGCCACGGGCGGCGCGACGCAGGTTGATGCATAAACATTGGGAATCGAGCATGGTGCGTGTATATACCCGCGAGTGTGTTAAATCAAGTTACAGATGAGTTCATTGATAAATATTCGAGGTGCTTGGTCGACCGCCTTCGCGAGCAGGCTCGCTCCCACAGTGGATCTTCAGTGGACGTTAAATTTATGCAAGACGCCATCAACGTGGGAGCGAGTCTGCTCGCGATGAGACCGGCACATCCTGCCCACAAACCATCAGACCAACGCCCATCCCACCAGCACCACCATCTCCAGCAATTCCAGCATCGCCCCGGCCGTATCCCCCGTCGTGCCGCCCAATCGCCGCAGCATCACCTGCCGCAACCAAACGAACATCCCCCCCGCCAGCACAATCGCCCAGACACCACTGAACCCTGCGATCAGTACACACGCCAACGCACTGGCCGCCAACACCCGCCTACCCGCCAAACGCGGCAAATGATCCGCCAGCGCCTGCCCCAACCCGCCGGCACGCACATACGGCGTGGTCAGGAACAATCCCAGCATCGCGCTGCGGCCAATCAGCGGAACGATCATCAGAAAAAGACTGTGCTGCCGCTCGATCAATGCCAGCAACGCGGCGAATTTGAGCAGCAACACCAACACCAGCGTCACCACCGCAATCGGTCCGCTGCGCGGGTCTTTCATGATGGTCAGCGTGCGCTCGCGGTCGCCGAAGCCCCCGAGCCACGCATCGGCGCTATCGGCCAGACCGTCCAGGTGCAACGCGCCGCTGAGCAATACCCAAGCGCTCAGCAGAAGCGCTGCGTGAAGCAACAAAGGCGTGCCCAGTAGCAGCCAGTTCAGTGCCCATAACAGCGCGCCGAACAGCAGCCCCACCAGCGGATAAAACAGCAGCGACCGACCCAGTTCCTGAGGCGCCGGCATGCCCGGCAGACGAATCGGCAAACTGCTGAGAAATTGCAGGGCGATCCAGAAGGGCAGCATGGTCAGATCGCTTCCTTGAGGAGGACGCCTGACTCGACGCTCAACGAAAACAGCGAGCCATGCCCGACCTCGACATTCAGCAACTGCTCACGGGGCAAACCACGTGCCTGAGCCAGCAACAAACGCATGACACCGCCATGACTGATCAGCAAGATCCGTTCACCCGCATACGCCGCGTGCAGACGCGCTACCGCCGCCAGCACCCGCGCTGAGAAATCCTCGACCGGCTCACCTTCCGGCGGCGTAAAGGCATACGGATCGGCCCAGAACAGCCCCAACCCCTCGGCGTCAGTCTCCATCAGCGCCGCCGCGCTCTGCCCTTCCCAGGCACCGAAATGCAGCTCCTGCAGATCCTTGTCCAGGTGCACAGGCAGTTCCAACTGCGCACCGAGCTCATGCGCAAACCGCGCACATCGTTGCAGCGGCGAACTGATCAACCGATCCCATGGCCCTTGCTCGACCACCGCCGCGCGCATCTGCGCCCAGCCCTTGTCGGTCAGCGCATCGTCGAGGCTGCCGCGCAAACCGCCGCCAAGTTCGGTTTCCCCGTGGCGCAGAAGATCCAGTCGCAACGTCATGCGGGACGATCCGCCACCGCCGCTTCGGCGAAGGTTGCCATCTGCCCGTGAAGATCGCAGGCCAGACGCAGCAACGGCACGGCCAACGCGGCGCCACTGCCCTCGCCCAGACGCAGCCCCAGATCCAACAGCGGCTCGGCATTGAGGGTTTCCAGCACATGACGATGACCCGGCTCGGCACCGCGATGGCCGAACAACAGCCATTCGCGGCAGCCAGGGTTCAAGCGCACCGCCACCAACGCGGCGACGCTGCAGATAAAGCCGTCCACCAGCACCGCAACGCCCTCCTGGGCGCACGCCAGATACGCGCCGACCAGCGCCGCAATCTCAAAACCGCCGATATTGAACAGGGTTTGCAACGCATCACCGCGCTGAGCACCGTGTAATGCCAGGGCACGCTCGATGACTTGGGCTTTGTGGCTGACCCCCGCCGCGTTCAAACCGGTGCCCGGCCCGGCCAGATGCACCACCGGGCAATCGAGCAAGGCACAGGCCAGCGCGCTGGCCGCCGTGGTGTTGCCGATGCCCATCTCGCCGCCGATGAACAGCTGCGCGCCATTGGCGACCGCACGTTGCACGCTGTCGCGACCAGCCTGCAAGGCGAGTTCGCCCTGAGTAGCCGTCATGGCCGGGCTTTCGACGAAATTGGCGGTGCCCGCGCCGATATTGAGGTGACGCACGCCTGGCAGATTCAACGACGGCGTTACCGTGCCGAGGTCGACCACTTCGAGGGAAGCCCCGAGCTGGCGCGCCAACACGCTGATCGCTGCACCGCCGCTGACGAAGTTGTGCAGCATTTGCCCGGTGACTTCCTGAGGGAACGCCGACACGCCTTCTGCAACCACACCATGATCGCCGGCAAAAATGGCAATCCACAGCTGATCGAGACTCGGTTTGACCTGCCCTTGCAGCCCCGCCATTTGCACGGCCACCGATTCCAGTCGGCCAAGGGAGCCAGCGGGTTTGGTCAGTTGCTGTTGACGTGCCTGCGCCTGCTCGACGGCTTGCGCGTCGATCGGCTTGCACGGGTTCAGCCACCAGGATTGAGTCATAACGCGGTTCCTTTCAAAGTCAGGGGCAGGCCGGCGACGGTCAGGACGACTCGTTGGCAGCGCTCGGCCAGGGCTTGATGCAGCCAACCGGCTTCATCGACATAGCGGCGAGTCAATTCGCCCAGCGGCACGACACCCATTCCGGTCTCGTTGCTGACAAAAATGATTTCACCCGGCAAGGAGGCCAGGCAGTCCAGCAAGGCTTCACGTTCGACGTTGAGACGTTCGGCATCGTCGAGCATCAGCAGATTGGTCATCCACAGGGTCAGGCAATCCACCAGCAGGCAACGCTCGGCGCGGGCGCTTTCGCGCAATACGCGGGCGAGTTCGATTGGCTCTTCGATCAACGCCCATTCGGCTGGACGACGGGCCCGATGATGGGCGACCCGTTCGTTCATTTCACCGTCCAGCGGTTGGCTGGTGGCGATGTAAGTCACTTGGAGGTGACTGTCTAACGCAAGCTTTTCAGCCAGTCGGCTTTTGCCGGAGCGGGCGCCGCCGAGGATCAGTTGCAGCATGGTTCATTCCTTAAATATGCGGTGTAGCTGCCGGCCTATTCGCGGGCAAGCCTCGCTCCTTCGGGGCTGAGCCGCTCTTGACCTTGTAGGAGCGAGGCTTGCCCGCGAAAGCGTCCTCTCAAAAACCGCAGAGCTCACGCAACAACGCGGTATCCAAATGCTTCTCCACCAGATCCGCCAACCGCTCGATATCCCGCTCGCGCAACCCGTGGTAATCCACGTCCTGCACCTCCTGCAAACCCGCCCAGCGCAGCAGCGCGCTGCACGCCGCCGGGGATTCAAACAGGCCGTGCAGGTAGGTGCCGAAAATCTGCCCGTCAACACTTTGCGCGCCATCGCAGCGACCATCGTCCAGCTGCACCGCAGCGTTTTCCAGCGCTGGCCCGGTGGTCACCCCGGCATGGATTTCATAGCCACTGACCTGCGCATCCTCCAGCGCCAGACGACCGCGCACATTGCGCAATTGCTTCTCTTCTTCGAGCTGTGTTTCGAACGCCAGCAAGCCCAGGCCAGCACTGGAACCTGGCGCGCCTTCGAGGCCCAGCGGATCGTGCACCTGCTCACCGAGCATCTGCAGACCGCCGCAAATCCCCAGCACTTTTCCGCCATAGCGCAGATGGCGATTGATGGCCGCGTCCCAACCATTGGCCCGCAGGCACGCAAGATCACTGCGCACACTTTTCGAGCCGGGAAGAATGATCAGATCAGCCGGCGGGATTGCCTGGCCGGGGCCGATGAATTGCAGGTCGACTTGCGGATGCAGGCGCAACGGATCGAAATCGGTGTGATTGCTGATGCGCGGCAGCACCGGCACCAGCACTTTGAGCACGCGTTCAGCCTTGTCGGTCTGGCGCTGATCGATGCCGTCCTCGGCTTCCAGGTGCAAATCCATCACATACGGCAGCACGCCGATCACCGGCTTGCCGGTGCGCGCTTCCAGCCAATCGAGGCCGGGTTGCAGCAAGGCGAGGTCACCGCGAAAACGGTTGATGATGAAGCCTTTGACCCGGGCCTGCTCGGTCGGCGACAGCAGTTCCAGCGTGCCCACCAGATGCGCGAACACCCCGCCGCGATTGATGTCGGCGATCAACACCACCGGACAATCCACCGCTTCGGCAAAGCCCATGTTGGCAATGTCGCCGGCACGCAGATTGATCTCGGCCGGCGAGCCCGCGCCTTCGACCATGACCACCGGATACGCCGCGCTCAATCGTTCATGGGAAGCCAGCACGGCTTGCATGGCGATGGCTTTGTAGTCGTGATAGGCGACGGCGTTCATGGTCGTGACCGCGCGACCATGGATGATGACTTGGGCGCCGGTGTCGCTGTTGGGCTTGAGCAGCACCGGATTCATGTCAGTGTGCGGTTCCAGGTTGGCCGCCTGGGCCTGCACCGCCTGGGCGCGGCCGATCTCGCCGCCGTCGGCGGTCACGGCACTGTTGAGGGCCATGTTCTGCGGTTTGAACGGCACGACGCGCACGCCCTGACGCGTGACCCAGCGACACAACGCCGTCACCAGCGTGCTTTTACCGGCGTCGGAGGTGGTGCCCTGCACCATCAATGTTGTCATTGGGCTTCCTTTACGAAGGCTTGAAGGGCTTGCTCAAGACGCAGCCAATCGGCTTCATCCGCCGGCAAGCCGAAACGCACGCTGCTGTTGTGGGCGAACAGCCGCAGCAAGATGCCGCGCCTGGCCATGAACTCGTGAAGCGCTTCGGCATGCTCGGTCATCAGCCATTGAAACAAGGCGCAGCCACCCTGCGGCTGCAAACCATACTGCCCAAGTAAAAGTGCCAGGCGTTTGCCGGCCTCTTCGCTGCGCGCGCGCTGCCTTGCATGGCCTTCGGTGTCCAGCAAACAGGCTTGGCCCAACACCCGTGTCGGCCCGCTGACCGCCCACGGGCCCACCTGCTCGGCGAGCAACTTGAGCAACTTGCGCTCAGCCAGCACAAAGCCCAACCGCACACCGGCCAAGCCAAAAAACTTGCCGAAGGAACGTAGCACGATCAGGCCGACCTGATGGGCAAACGGCGCGAGGCTCAACGCCGGCGTGTTGTCCATGAACGCTTCGTCCACCACCAGCCAGCCGCCGCGCGAGGCCAGTCGGGCATGCCAGTCGAGCAAGCGACTCGGGCTCAGGCTCAAGCCTGTCGGGTTGTTCGGGTTGACCACCACCAGCACGTCGAGGCTGTCGATATAGAAGTCGACTTCCTGCTCCAGCACCTCGCGCACGATGTAACCATTGCTGCGCCATGCGTGCGCGTGTTCGGCGTAACACGGCGACAGCACGCCGACCTTACCGGCCCGACGCAAACGCGGCAGTAACTGGATGGCCATTTGCGAACCGGCCACCGGCAGCACCTGTCCGGTGCCGTAATAATCGCAAGCAGCCTGCTCCAGACCATCATCGGTTTCCGGCAAGCGCGCCCAGGCGCGCAACGGAATGTCCGGGATCGGGAATGGCCACGGCGCGAGACCGCTGGACAGGTCCAGCCAGTCAGCTTCGGCAATGCCATATTCGAGCGCGGCCTTGCGCAAGCGACCACCGTGCTCAAGCATAGAATTCAGCTCCCACGCAGAGAATCAGCAGCCATAACCATACCCCGCGCTGAACCAATTGCCAGCCACGGTCGATGGAATCGGCATCCGCCGGCACGCCTTCGCCCAGTTGCGGGCGCTGATGCAATTCACCGTGATAGATCGCCGCCCCGCCCAACTCGACGCCGAGCGCACCGGCACCGGCCGCCATGACGGGCCCGGCGTTGGGGCTGTCCCAGGTCGGGCCCTGGGTGCGCCAGCATTTCAAGGCCAGTCGGGTTTTGCCCAGCAGCGCGTAGGTCAACGCCACCAGGCGTGCAGGCATGTAGTTGAGGACATCGTCGATCTTCGCCGCCGCCCAACCGAAACGTTCGAAGCGTTCGTTGCGGTAACCCCACATGGCATCGAGGGTGTTACTCAAGCGATAGAGCACCACACCGGGCGCACCGGCCACGGCAAACCAGAACAGCGCAGCAAATACCGCATCGCTGCCGTTCTCCAGGACAGATTCAGTGGCGGCACGGGCCACTTCGGTTTGATCCAGTTCACTGGTCTGACGGCTGACCAAATAACCCACGCGCTTGCGGGCTTCGTCCAGATCATCGCTGCGCAAAGCCTTGGCCACCGGCTCGACGTGCTCACCAAGGCTACGCATGCCGAGGGCGCAATAGAGCGCGAGAATCTCGACAATCCAGCCCACATATGGTGCCCAGGAAAAAGCCGTGGCGAGCAAGGTCAGCGGCACGACCGCGATTACCCACGCGGTGACGCCATGGCTGCGCCAGCCACGTCCCTCACCGTTGAAACGTTGCTCGATGCGGTCGGCAAAACGGCCGAACGCCACCAGCGGATGCCAGCGTTTGGGTTCACCCAGCAGCGCGTCCAGCGCAACCGCGGCGACGCTCAATAACGCCACACTCATTGACTCACTCCCCAATAATTTTCATACAGCAACTCACTGAGCGGACGCGCCTGCGCCCACCCTTCGAGTACCAGCATCGGCGCCGCATAGAATTCCTTGACCGGGCCGAGGCAAAGAACCGCCAACGGCTTGGCCCCGGGTGGCAAACCCAGCAGGTCCGCCAGCGCTTGCGGTTCGAACAGTGACACCCAGCCCATGCCCAGACCTTCGGCGCGGGAGGCCAGCCAGAAGTTCTGGATCGCGCAGGACAGCGAGGCCATGTCCATTTCCGGCAAGGTGCGACGACCGAAGATGTGGCGCTCGCGATCATCCATGAGCGCGGCGACCAACACCTCGGCGCAGTCGTTGATGCCTTCGACCTTGAGCTTCATGAATTCGTCAGTGCGCTCGCCGAGGGCTTCGGCGGTGCGGATGCGTTCTTCCTCCACCAGTCGCTGGATGTTGCCTCGCAGGGCCCGGTCGCTGATGCGGATGAAGCGCCAGGGCTGCATCAGGCCGACGCTCGGGGCCTGGTGGGCGGCTTCGAGCAGACGCCGCAACAACTCGGGCTCGACGGTGCCGCCGCTGAAGTGGCGCATGTCGCGACGTTCGGCGATGGCTCGGTAGACCGCTTCGCGTTCGGCTTCGGAGAATGCGTTGTCGGTCATGGCCTCTTCGCGAGCAGGCTCGCTCCTACAGGGGTTAGGTGATCCATTGTAGGAGCGACGGTGCGACGATTCGGCCTGCTCGCGAAGGCGGCATCAAGGTCAGGCGCAAAAAGCGCGGCGACTGCGGTGGGATTGGACGGAAAATAAAAATGCACATAAGAGGCGGTCATCCGCCCCTCACGGTAAACCGCCTCCGCCCCACGCCCGCCGTTCGGACTGAGTCCACGGGCAATCGGCTCAAGTTCGGTGCTGGTCAACGAATGGTGATAGGTGTGCCCACGCAGTGAACCTTCCGGCAACTCAACCGCTTGCAACGCCAGCGCGGCCAGACGCTTTTGCATCACCGCATCACCTTTGAGCAAGCCCACCAGTTCGGCGCGAGTTCCCTCGACATCAGTCAACGAATCGAGCAGGTACAACATCCCGCCGCACTCGGCCAGCAACGGTTTGCCGGCAGCATGATGGGCGCGGATCGCGTCGAGCATCGAGGTGTTCTGTGACAGCGCCACATGGTGCAGTTCCGGATAACCGCCCGGCAGATAAAGGCTGTCAGCTTCCGGTAGATCAGCATCGCGGATCGGCGAGAAGAACAGCAACTCGGCGCCCATGGCCCGCAGCAAGTCCAGGCTCGCGCCGTAGGTGAAGGCAAACGCTTCATCACGGGCCACGGCAATTCGGATGCCTTTAAGCAAAGGCTCGGCGGCGATCACGTCGGGCCCGGCGAACTCCACGGCAGGCGGCAGCGTCACATCGCAACTGCTGGCCAGCGATTCGGCCGCCGCATCGAGGCGCAGGTCGAGATCGTTCAACTCGCTGGCCTGGACCAGACCGAGGTGCCGACTCGGCAATTCGATCCCGGTTTCCCGCGACAAGGCGCCGTACCAGCGCAAGCCTTCCGTCAGGCTGCCTTCGAGCAATTGCGCATGACGCAGCGTGCCCACGCGGTTGGCCAGTACACCGGCAAACGGCAAGTCCGGCTGATACTTCGCCAGCCCCAACGCCAACGCACCAAAGGTCTGCGCCATGGCCGTGCCGTCGATCACGCCGAGCACCGGCACACCGAAGTGCCGCGCCAGGTCGGCGCTGGACGGCGTGCCGTCGAACAGGCCCATGACGCCTTCTATCAGGATCAGGTCGGCTTCCCCGGCCGCTTCCCATAACAGACGACGACTTTCCTGCTCGCCGACCATCCACATGTCCAGTTGATACACCGGCGCACCGCTGGCGCGTTCGAGAATCATCGGGTCGAGAAAGTCCGGGCCACATTTGAACACGCGGACCTTGCGCCCCTGATTGCGGTGCAAACGGGCCAGCGCGGCGGTGACGGTGGTCTTGCCCTGACCGGAGGCCGGCGCGGCAATCAATACCGCCGGGCAATGACGATGACTATTCATAAAGTGCGGCTCACAACTCGACGCCTTTTTGCGCTTTGATGCCGGCCTGGAACGCGTGCTTGATCACGCCCATGTCGGTGACTGTGTCGGCCAGTTCGATCATCTCTGGCTTGGCGCCGCGACCGGTGACCACCACGTGCTGCATCGGCGGACGCGCCTGTAAATCACTGAGAACCTGATCGAGGTCGAGGTAGCCGTGCTTGAGGGCGATGTTCAACTCATCCAGCACCACCAGACCGATCGACGGGTCACGCAGCAGTTCCTGGGACACCGCCCATGCGGCCTCGGCGGCGGCGATGTCACGCTGGCGGTCCTGGGTTTCCCAAGTGAAGCCCTCGCCCATCACATGAAAACGCACCTGCTCCGGGAAGCGGCGGAAGAACAGCTCTTCGCCGGTGCTGTTACGGCCCTTGATGAACTGCACCACGCCGCACTGCATGCCGTGGCCCATGGACCGGGCGAGCATGCCGAAGGCCGAGCTGCTCTTGCCTTTGCCGTTGCCGGTCAGCACCAGCAGCAGGCCGCACTCGTTCGGGGAGTTGGCGATGCGTTCGTCGATCACCGCTTTTTTGCGCTGCATGCGCGCCAGGTGGCGTTCGTCACGATCAGGGGAATCAGTCATGGGGAGCTCTCCGTTGAGGCTGGATAACGGCGGGCAGGCACAAGAATAGACGGCAACAAGCCTGGCATCGCCCACCGTGATGCCGTTGGATGAATCAGGCCGGTCTCCGGGCTCATGAGCGGCTTGCGCCGGACTGCGCGCCTTCCCATATCGACAGTCGACACAGTGGCTCAAGACGCAGTCTTTACTCATTTACCGTTGCGGGGGCAGCGCCGGGATCATGACTCTTCGTCGCTTGAAGAGAGTCACTCACCGGCTTCCCTGTTTCACTCTGTCGGCTTCGCCACAGAGCACCTGAAACAAGCCGCGAAGGTTAGAGGGTTGGGGGGGGAGCGTCAATTGAAGACAGGGCACGGATTCTCGATAGACTGCCGCCCATCAATAACCTGACGTCAATCTTGCGCCATACTGCCAGCAGTGATATCAAAGCGCCATAAACCCAACAACACAATTACAAGGGTGAGCGACATGCAAGGCATGATCATCAGTAATCCGAAGCTGGAATTCCTGCGACCGGTGCTGGAACGCTGGTTTGACTGTATCGACCGCTTTAACGCCGTGCGCGGCGATAACGACACGCCTTATTGGTACGACGAGAAAGCCAACCTTGGCCTGCTCTGCGCCGCGGCCTGGATGGCGGAAATGGTCACGCTGCAACAAACGCCGACCCGTAAACAGAACGAAGAAGGCGAACGCAACAGCCGCGCCGACCTGTTTATCGCCACCGCCGAAGAACGCGCCTACCTTCAGGCCACTCAACGCTGGCCGAAGGTCAACAGCCTGAACCTGAGCCAGGCGCTGCAGGACATCACCAGCGACGCCAAACGCATCAGCTACGCCAGCGACCTGAAACTCGGCTGCCTGTTCGTTGCGCCACAAAAGGCCCAACAGAGCGCGACCCCGGAAGAACTCCAGGACATGGTCGACGACCTGCAAAAGGAACACAGCTGCGCCGTGGCCTGGTATTTCCCGTACGCCTATCGCAAGTTGCGCAACGAAGCCGGTCACTATCACCCCGGCATCGCCGTGCTGCTCAAGGAAGCCCGCGGCTGACCGGTTGAACCATCGCGCGTCTAAGCTTCTCTATGACTAAGTCAATGCATTCATAGGGAAGTCCAGCATGCGCAAGCCCCAGCTCGTTCTCGTCATCGCGCTCGCCGGAGGGCTCGCCGCCTGTGGTGAAACCTCCAGCCTGCAAGTCTCCGACGGCACCGGCCCGTCACCCAAGCTGCCCGAGCCGAACAAGACCCTGATCCCGACGGTGAATATCGCCCCGGCGATCGGCTGGCCGGAGGGTGCAAAACCCACCGCTGCGGCAGGCACTCAGGTAGCGGCATTTGCCGAAGGGCTCGATCACCCGCGCTGGCTCTACGTGCTGCCCAACGGCGATGTATTGGTGGCGGAAACCAATGCCCCTCCCAAACCCGATGACGGCAAAGGCATTCGCGGCTGGGTGATGGGCAAAGTCATGGGCCGCGCCGGCGCCGGCGTCCCTAGCCCCAACCGCATCACGCTGCTGCGGGACAAGGACCACGACGGCATCGCCGAAACCCGCACGGTGTTCCTGGAAAACCTCAATTCGCCCTTCGGCATGACCCTGGTCGGCAATGACCTGTATGTCGCCGATACCGACCGCTTGCTGCGCTTTCATTATGAAAATGGCGACACCGCAATCAAGTCGCAGCCGATCAAGGTGGTCGATCTGCCGGGCGGCACGTTGAATCACCACTGGACCAAAAACGTCATCGCCAGCAAGGACGGGAGCAAGCTGTACGTCACCGTCGGCTCCAACAGCAACGTCGGCGAAAACGGCCTGGATCAGGAGGAAGGTCGTGCGGCGATCTGGGAAGTGGATCGCGCCACCGGCAATCACCGGATCTTCGCCTCGGGGATTCGTAATCCGAACGGCTTGGCCTGGGAACCTCAGACCGGCGCCCTGTGGACGGCGGTCAATGAGCGCGACGAAATCGGCAGCGACCTGGTGCCGGACTACATCACGTCGGTGAAAGACGGCGGGTTCTACGGCTGGCCCTTCAGCTACTACGGCCAGCACGTCGATATCCGCGTCGAGCCGCAAAACCCAGATCTGGTGGCCAAGGCCATTGCTCCGGATTATGCGGTCGGCCCACATACCGCATCGCTGGGCCTGTCGTTTGCCGAGGGCAACACACTTCCCGCGCAATTCAAGGAAGGCGCCTTCATCGGCCAGCACGGCTCCTGGAATCGCAAGCCGCACAGTGGCTATAAAGTGATTTTCGTCCCGTTCGCGGGTGGCAAGCCGACCGGTCAACCGGTTGATGTACTGACAGGCTTCCTCAACGAAGATGAAAAAGCCATGGGTCGGCCCGTAGGCGTGGTGATTGATCAGCAGGGCGCTTTGCTGGTGGCCGATGATGTGGGAAACAAGGTGTGGCGCGTTTCGGCCGCTAAATAGCCACCGTGTAGGAGCGAGGCTTGCCCGCGAAGGCTGTAGGACAGGCAACATCAATGTTGGATGTGCCGACGCCTTCGCGGGCAAGCCTCGCTCCTACAAGGATCAGCGTTTACGACAGAGCGTGAGCCCATCACCCAACGGCAACAACGACAGATCCACACGCACGTCATTCTTCAAGGCGCGATTGAGCGCCTGGATGGCTCGGGTGTCTGCACTCTCGGGATTCTCCTCAAGCACCCGCCCACTCCACAGCGTGTTATCGAACACCGCCAGCCCGCCGACGCGCAGCAGACGCAGTGCATGCTCCAGATAGTTCGGATAGTTGGACTTGTCGGCATCAATGAAGATCAGGTCGAACGCCTCCGGCTGATCCAGCATAGCGAGCGTTTCCAGTGCAGGGGCCAGCCGCAGGTCAATTCGCTCGGCCAGCCCCGCTTCCTGCCAATAACGGCGTGCGATAGCGTTGTAGTCGCCGGGAATGTCGCAGCAAATCAGCGAACCGCCCTGCGGCAATGCAGCGGCCATGCACAGGGCGCTGTAACCGGTAAACGTACCGACTTCCAGCAAGCGCTTGGCACCAATGAGTTTGACCAATAACGCGAGGAACTGCCCCTGCTCCGGCGCTACCTGCCAGCGCGCCATTGGCATCGCCTGGGTTTCGTCGCGCAAGCGCTTGAGCAGCGGCGTTTCCCTCAGGGAAACGTCGAGCAGGTATTGATACAGGGCATCGTCGAGATTGAGAGTGCGAGCGGTCATGACAACCTCTTCGGACAGGACGCTACGGATTGCGCGCCAGGTGTTCAGGCTGCAGAACGCGCTTGGCGCTCAGATAAGCCTTCTGCCAGTAAGCCTTGGACAGGCTGTCGAGCTTCACCGTGCCGCCAGTGGCCGGCGCATGAACGAAGCGACCTTCACCGACGTAGATACCGGCATGACTGACCTGGGATCCGCCATTGGTGGCGAAGAAGATCAAGTCACCGGTTTGCAGGCCTTCCTTGCCGACGTTGGCCGCCTGCATGCTGATCATTTCTCGGGTGGTACGCGGCAGGGAAATACCGGTGACGTCATGGTAGACGTAACCGATCAGGCCGCTGCAATCGAAGCCCGAATCCGGCGTGTTGCCCCCCCAACGATACGGCGTGCCCACCAGGCCCAGCGCGCGGAACAGCACGTCTTCTGCCACGGGGGAAAAGGGTTGTGGGTTACCGAAAACAATGGGTGCACGAACCACCGGCGCAGGCGGCGGTGTGCGACTGGCGCAGGCGCTGAGCAGCGCTGCGAAGAACATGATTGCGAGGCGGGCCGACATCGTCATAAGCAGAACATCCTGATCTGGCTGCGGCTTTTTCTGCCGGGAAGGCAGAAAAGAAAACCGCCTGCGCAGGACGCAGGCGGTTTGCCATCAATAATAGATCTGGATTCTAGCGGCTATGGGCCAAACTTCAAGTAAGACTTTAAGTTCGCCTTACAAAGTGTCCGCCTACTTCGTTGCGAAGAGGTAGTTGTCGCCACCCACGTGGCGACAGGTTAAGCCTTATTTGCGTGCAGTGACCACGGTCGGAGCCATCGCGAGGGCGCGTTTGGCTTCGATGAAGGTCTTGCTCCAGTAGCTGTCGCCCAGGCTATCGACCCGGACACCACCGCTTTTGCGGCTGCTGGAATGGATGAACTGGTTGTCACCCAGGTAGATCCCGGCGTGACTGACACGACCACGACGACCATTGGTGGCGAAGAACAGCAGATCACCCGGCTTCAGCGCGCTGCGAGCTACCAGCGGAGCGTCGACGTTGATCATTTCGCGAGTGGAGCGCGGCAGGTTCATGCCGGCTTCTTCACGAAACAGATAACCGATGAAACCGCTGCAATCGAAGCCAGCCTCGGAGGTGCCGCCGAAACGGTAACGGGTACCGATCAGGGACATGCCACGCTCGAGGATGCTGTCAGCCAGAACCGGAAGCTGGTACGACTTGCCATCGGCGAAGTTTGCCAGTTCTTTATCGGTGGCTAGCTCTTCCTGGAAAAGAACGGAAGAAGACTGCGCAGTAACTGAATTCTTGACCTGCTGTTGTTGCTCTTGCTGAGTCACTGGGGAGTGGGCAGCGCAACCGAACAACAGGGTGACGAGTGCGAGAGGCACGAGGGGTGCGAAGCGCTTTAGCATGGGCACGACCGTGGCTGATAGTTGTAAAGAAGCCGAGACTATGCCCGCTATCATCCTCATTTGCAAATTCAATCGAACTTTATGTGACTTCCCGGTTTCGCGATTACATCTAAGCGCTTAAGCCCCATTTAGACACTCGCGCAGCCTGCACCCTGCAGGAAAGCGGATTTTCTGGCGCCTGAAATATGCCAAAAACCCCCGCCAAGCTTAGGTTTTACCAGCCTAGGGTTTCTTTCAGGAACGGAATCGTCAGCTTGCGCTGAGCTTGAAGGGAGGCCTGATCGAGACGCTCAAGCAGCTCGAAAAGCGCGCTCATGCTGCGGGTACCGCGAGTCAAAATAAAATGCCCGACTTCATCGGTCAGGTGCAGGCCGCGACGGGATGCACGCAGTTGCAAGGCGCGCAATTTGTCTTCGTCAGAGAGCGGACGCATCTGGAAGATCAGTGCCAGGGTCAGGCGCGATTTCAGGTCAGCCAGTTTCACCGGCAGTTCGCGCGGCGAGGTTGATGCAGCAATCAACAGACGCCGACCGCTGTCGCGCAGACGATTGAACAGATGGAACAACGCCTCTTCCCAATCCGCCCGGCCAGCCACGGCCTGCAAATCATCCAGGCAGACCAGTTCGTATTGTTCGAGGTTGTCGAGGATCGAGATGCCGCGGTCCAGCAGCTCGGCCAGCGGCAGATACACCGCCGGCTCCCCCAGTTGTTCGAAGCGCAGGCAGGCGGCCTGCAACAAGTGCGTGCGCCCTACCCCGTCCTTGCCCCAGAGATAAATCAGGCTTTCTGTCCAGCCGGCGTCGGCTTCGCATAGCCGCTCGACATAGCCGAGTGCAGCGGCATTGGCGCCTGGGTAGTAATTGATAAAGGTAGCGTCATCACGCAGACGCACACCTAGGGGCAGCTGAATCGGTTTCATGCTGACTGAACAGTTCCAAAGGAACCGTTAGTGGCCTCTGTGTAAAGTTTGCGAAGTTTATACCCGTGAGGCGGGTCGCACAATGCGACAGACCACAAGCAAAATCAAAGGTTTGCGTTAACGCCCTGGTTTCATGACAGTTTCTTTGGCGGCGCATGTGACAGCCGCGCGAGGGATACGGGCCGACCTGGCATGGAACCAGGCCGCCCGCCACAGGACTTCAACGACTCTTACAGCTCCGGTTCGTCGACACCACTGTAGATATCAGAATCCTTATACAAATCATGCACATGGCGCACCAGCACCATGATCACCGCCGCCACCGGCAACGCCAGCAACACGCCGGTAAAGCCGAACAGTTCGCCCCCCGCCAGAATCGCGAAGATCACCGCCACCGGGTGCAGACCGATACGATCGCCCACCAGCAACGGCGTCAGCACCATGCCTTCCAGTGCCTGCCCGACCATGAACACCGCAACGATGCCGATCATGGGATACAGATCGCCACCGAACTGGAACAGGCCGGCGATCAACGCCGCGCCGATCCCGATGACAAACCCCATGTACGGCACAATGGCCGCCAGGCCTGCGATCAGACCGATCAACAACCCCAGTTCCAGCCCCACCAGCATCAAGCCCGCAGCGTAGATCACGCCCAGCGCCAGCATCACCAGCAACTGCCCGCGCACAAATGCCCCCAACACCTCATGGCATTCGCCCGCCAGGGTCACGACGCGTTCTTCACGATCACGGGGAAGCAGGCTGCGGATCTTGGCCATCATCAGATCCCAGTCCCGCAGCAGGTAGAAACTCACTACAGGGATCAGCACCAGATTCGCCAGCCAACCGATCAACGCCAGCCCGGACGCCGTCGCCTGACTCAGCACCACCCCGACGATGTCGGTGGTCTGACCCATGTGTTCGCTGATCGCGGCCTTGAGCTTGTCGAACTTCCAGAAGTTATCCGACAGTCCGAATTTTGATTGCGCCCACGGCAGTGCAGTGTGCTGCAGCCAGTCAAGCATCTGCGGCGCCAGTTCATACAAGCGAAACAACTGCTTGGCGAGCATCGGCACCAGCACCAGCAGCAATGTGGTGAAGATCAAGGTGATCAGCGCAAACACCGCCACCACGCCCCAGGTGCGTGACAGACCGGCCTTTTCCAGCCGATCCACCAACGGATCGAACAGATAGGCCAGCAGCAACGCGACCAGAAAGGGCGTCAGGATCGGATGCAACAACCAGACAAACACGCAGAGCAGAACCACCCCACCCAACCAGAACCAACGCCGCGTATCCGCCATGTACCACTCCATATGCATCTATATAAAGAAAGAAAACCTTACCAACGGAATCTCAGCTGTGGCACCGGTGCCGGGGTTGGTGCAACGACCGGCGCCGCACCCTCGGCTGGCTGCGCAGGCGCTGCCGGTGCAGGCGCCTCACCGGCTGGAACTTCCTGCAACTTCGCGAGGGACAGCTGCGAACGTAACTGCTCGGCGCTGCCATTGACCCGATAGAGAATGCGCTCGCCATCAACCGTTTGCAGGCGCGCCCTAAAAGGCTCCAGCAAGCGTCCAAGGGCGGCGTAGCGTTCCAGGTTCATGCCCTGCACTTCCAGCAATTGTTCGCCCGAAGCGCCCGGCTTGACGACAAACCGCGGTGCCAGGCGTTCACTGACCGCCAGCATCACTGCATCGGCTACAGCAGCCTGATCCGCCCCTTGTACGCTGCCCGCCTCTTTCTTGTCGCCCAGCCACATGTTCCATTTGGCCTGCCACTGGCCACCCTCTTCCCGGGCATGCACCGCGAGCAAGGCATCGGCGTTGTAACGGTCCGAGGCAGCGCGCAACGGCGTTGCATCTGCCCCTTCAAGGTTGGGTGCCGTAGCCACCAGTTGCTCACTCAGGTCCGCCAACGGCAATCGCAACGGCAGACCACGATGCTGGGCTGCGCGACGCAACGGCGCGGCGCTGGACTGGCCATCGCCCACCAGGCTCGATCCCTCGGCGGAGTCGTTCAACCACCAACTCAGGATCGACGGCCGATTCGTCCCCCACAAAGACAACCCGGCGCGGCGCAAGGCTTGTTCGGTGCTGGCCGGGTCGAAATCGACTTTCAGCACTTCCGGCGGACCGGCGTCGAAACCGTATTGACTGATGATCTGTTGCGGGTCTTTGCGCAGCGCCGCCAACCCCGGACTTTGCGCAGCCTTGGGATCACCGGTCAGGCGCAGCACCAGGGTGTCCAGCGCGCGCTGGGTCGCCTGGTCGCGCTCCTCAGACGATTGACTGCTGACAGGCTCGCGCACTTGATACAGGCCTTTGACGGTTTCGGCATGACTCGCCAGGCTGACCAGTGAAAAACAGCCTGCAAATAAAAATCTGGAAAAAAAACGCATGGGAGATTCCTGACGACGAGAGCGGCTGGAACAGACCGCATGAAGATGATCGAGCAAGGCTGTGACCACATCCCTGCGCAAAACATTCACCACGATCTGACTAAGTTTTTCGCACTGTCATAACGATAGACGGTTAATCGCGATACCTTATACAGCCATCGAGGCGGCGACCAACACGGGCAATAAAGGTTTTTTTCAGCCGATATGCCCCTGCCGTCGGCGTGAGGATGGCCGCTGCCCTTCAAGCCTGATAAAATCGCGCGCCTTCGCAGACCGGCAACAGCCGGGCACCCTGAAATTCGTGCAAGGCGCTCGCCTTCGTTTATTTCAGCGGTCCCACTGGACTCGGTCGTTACCCCTGAATCCCCCTAAAGGCCTGGATCATGAGCAAGCAACCCTCCCTGAGCTACAAGGACGCCGGTGTAGACATCGACGCCGGTGAAGCATTGGTCGAACGCATCAAGAGCGTCGCCAAGCGCACTGCGCGCCCGGAAGTCATGGGCGGCCTGGGCGGTTTCGGCGCCCTCTGCGAAATCCCGGCCGGCTACAAGCAGCCCGTACTGGTTTCCGGCACCGACGGCGTGGGCACCAAGCTGCGCCTGGCGTTGAACCTGAACAAGCACGACAGCATCGGCATCGACCTGGTGGCCATGTGCGTGAACGACCTGGTGGTCTGCGGCGCCGAGCCGCTGTTCTTCCTCGACTACTACGCCACCGGCAAGCTGAACGTCGAAACCGCGACCCAGGTCGTGACCGGCATCGGCGCTGGCTGTGAACTGTCCGGCTGCTCCCTGGTCGGCGGCGAAACCGCTGAAATGCCTGGCATGTACGAAGGCGAAGACTACGACCTGGCCGGCTTCTGCGTCGGCGTCGTGGAAAAATCCGAAATCATCGACGGTTCGAAAGTCGCTGCCGGCGATGCCCTGCTCGCCCTGCCGTCTTCCGGCCCGCACTCCAACGGCTACTCGCTGATCCGCAAGATCATCGAAGTCTCCGGTGCCGATATCGAAAACATCCAGCTCGACGGCAAACCGCTGACCGACCTGCTGATGGCCCCGACCCGCATCTACGTGAAACCGCTGCTCAAGCTGATCAAGGACACCGGCGCGGTCAAAGCCATGGCCCACATCACCGGTGGCGGCCTGCTGGACAACATCCCGCGCGTACTGCCAAAAGGCGCCCAAGCCGTGGTTGACGTCGCAAGCTGGACCCGCCCTGCCGTGTTCGACTGGCTGCAAGAGAAAGGCAACGTCGACGAAAACGAAATGCACCGCGTGCTGAACTGCGGCGTGGGCATGGTCATCTGCGTGGCTCAAGAGCACGTTGAAACTGCCCTGAACGTCCTGCGTGAAGCCGGCGAGCAGCCATGGGTTATCGGTCAGATCGCCACCGCTGCCGAAGGCGCAGCCCAGGTTGAACTGAAGAACCTCAAGGCTCATTGATGTCCCAGACCTGTGATGTGGTGGTGCTGTTGTCCGGCACCGGCAGTAACTTGCAGGCCTTGATCGACAGCACGCGGACCGGCGACAGCCCGGTCCGCATCGCCGCGGTGATTTCCAACCGCGCCGACGCTTACGGCCTGCAACGCGCCAGGGACGCGGGTATCGACACCCGCTCCCTGGATCACAAGGCTTTCGAAGGCCGCGAAGCCTTCGATGCCGCGCTGATCGAACTGATCGACGCCTTCAACCCCAAACTCGTGGTACTGGCCGGTTTCATGCGCATTCTCAGCGCTGACTTCGTGCGCCACTACGCGGGTCGCCTGCTCAACATCCATCCCTCGCTGCTACCCAAATACAAAGGGTTACACACTCATCAGCGCGCGCTGGAAGCCGGCGACACGGAACATGGCTGCTCCGTGCACTTCGTCACCGAGGAACTCGATGGCGGACCACTGGTCGTACAGGCAGTAATACCGGTAGAGTTGCACGATTCGCCGCAGAGTCTGGCGCAGCGAGTCCATGTTCAGGAACACCTGATCTACCCGATGGCTGTACGCTGGTTTGCCGAAGGCCGTTTATCGCTCGGTGAGCAAGGTGCTTTACTGGATGGAAAGTTACTCGCGGCCAGCGGCCACTTGATTCGAAACTAGGAGATTTTATGCGTCGCGCCCTGCTCTTCGCTTGCGCTCTGTTTGCCCTGCCTTTCGCGCAGGCTGCAGACCTTCAACCTTTCTCCGCCAGCTACACCGCCGACTGGAAGCAGCTGCCCATGAGTGGCACGGCTGAACGCAGCCTGACCCAGGGTGCCAACGGTGTCTGGAAGCTCAGCTTCAAGGCCTCGATGATGATCGCCAGCCTGACAGAAGAAAGCACCCTGACCCTGGACAAGGACACGTTGCTGCCCCAGTCCTACCACTTCGAACGCGGTGGTCTGGGTAAAGCCAAGAAAGCCGACCTGGACTTCGACTGGACCAACAAAATGGTCACTGGCACCGATCGCGGTGATGCGGTCAAGATCCCGCTGAACCGTGGCATGGTCGACAAATCCACCTATCAGCTGGCCCTGCAACACGATGTGGCCGCCGGCAAAAAAAGCATGAGCTATCAGGTCGTCGATGATGGCGAAGTCGATACGTATGACTTCCGCGTGCTGGGTTCGGAGAAAGTCGACACCAAGGCCGGCCAGATCGATGCGATCAAGGTCGAGCGCGTGCGCGACCCGACGCAAAGCAAGCGCATCACCGTCCTGTGGTTCGCCAAGGATTGGGATTACCTGCTGGTTCGCCTGCAACAGGTCGAAACCGATGGCAAGGAGTACAACATCATGCTCCTCGACGGTACGGTCAACGGCAAGGCTGTCAAAGGCAGCTGATCCGGGCCTGAACAAAAATCCGGAATCCCTCAGGGATTCCGGATTTTTTTATGCCTGCCGAACGTCAAATCCGCGCCAGCGCCTGAGCCAGGTCAGCGCGCAGATCCTCGACATCCTCGACCCCCACGGACAAACGCACCAGCGCATCGCCGATCCCGAGTTGTGCACGGGTGTCTGCGGGGATGGTGGCATGCGTCATGATTGCCGGATGCTCGATCAGGCTTTCCACCCCGCCCAGGCTCTCGGCCAGGGCAAATATCTGCACATTTTCAAGGAAGCGTCTGGCGCCAGCCAGGTCGCTGTTCAGGTCGAGGGAAATCATCCCGCCAAATCCACGCATCTGCTGTCGAGCCAATTCGTGCTGCGGGTGCGACGGCAAGCCCGGATAGTAAACTCGTGCCACTTGCGGCTGACGCTCCAGCCATTGCGCAAGCTCCAGCGCGTTACTGCAATGACGCTCCATGCGCAACGCCAGGGTCTTCACGCCGCGCAGGGTGAGGAACGCGTCAAACGGCCCGGCGATGGCTCCTACCGCGTTCTGCAAAAAGCCCAGGCGCTCGGCCAGTTCGGAGTTCTGCCCGACCACCGCAATGCCGCCGATCACGTCGGAGTGGCCGTTCAGGTACTTGGTCGTCGAGTGCACCACGATATCGAAACCCAACTCCAGCGGGCGCTGGATCCATGGGCTGGCGAAGGTGTTGTCGGCGACACAGAGGATGCCGCGCTCGCGGCAGATACGCGCAATGGCGGCGAGATCAGAAAGGCGCAGCAAAGGATTGCTCGGCGTCTCGACACAGACCATCCGCGTGTCGTCCTGCAACGCCGCTTCGAAGGCGGACAGGTCGGTCAGGTCGACGTAGCTGAAGCGATGCCCGGCGCTGCGCTGACGGACTTTGTCGAACAGACGAAACGTTCCGCCGTACAGGTCGTTGCCGGAGACGATGTGCGCGTTGGCATCGAGCAGTTCGAGCACCGTGGAAATCGCCGCCAGCCCGGAGGCAAAGGCGAAGGCCCGGGTGCCGCCCTCGAGGTCCGCCACGCAACGCTCCAGCGCAAAGCGCGTCGGATTGTGCGAGCGGCCATAGTCGAGGCCCTTATGCACGCCGGGGCTTTGCTGCAAGTAAGTGGAGTTGGCGTAGATCGGCGGCATCAGCGCCCCGGTGGAAGGATCCGGCGTCTGTCCGGCATGGATCACACGGGTGCCGAAGGCGCGGAGCGCGCCGGATTCATCGTGCTGACTCATGTAAGCGATCTCCGTAAGTGATTAAGCAGGTCGACTCGCGTAATCAGGCCATGGAAGCCCGAGTCGTCGGCGATGATCGCCACCAGCCCACGATCGAGCTCCGCCTGCAGTTCGGCCAGACTGGCGTTTGCCGGCAGGGTTTGTAACTTGTCAGTCATGGCGCTGGCTACGGGCATGCGCAAGTGCGAAGCGTCTTCGTGCACGCCCAGCAGAATATCGGATTCGTCGATCACGCCGACCAGCCGCTTGCCGTCCGCCAGCACCGGCAATTGCGATACATCCGCCAGGCGCATGCGCTGGAAGGCGGTGAGCAGCGTGTCGTCGGGGCCGACGCTGATGACGCGGCCATCCTCGAAACGCCGCGCGATCAGGTCGCGCAGATCGCCGTAGCGCTTGTATTGCAGCAGGCCCTGATCGTTCATCCACTGGTCGTTGTAGACCTTCGACAGGTAACGGGTGCCGGTGTCGCAGACGAAGCTGACCACCCGTTTCGGCTCGGTCTGCTCGCGACAGTAACGCAACGCCGCCGCCAGCAAAGTGCCAGTCGAGGAACCGCCGAGAATGCCTTCGGCGCGCAGCAGTTGACGGGCGTGATCGAAGCTTTCCTCGTCGCTGATCGAATAGGCGTGGCGCACGCTGGAAAGGTCGGCAATCGATGGAATGAAGTCTTCGCCGATGCCTTCCACCGCCCATGAACCGGCCTTGCCAAGGGTGCCGCTGCGGCTGTACTCGGCCATCACCGAACCGACCGGATCGGCCAGCACCATTTCCAGGTTCGGTTGCACACGTTGAAAGAAGCGCGTCAGCCCGGTCAGGGTGCCGGCCGAACCGACGCCGACGACAATGGCATCCAGATCATGCTGGGTCTGTGCCCAGATCTCCGGCGCGGTGCTGCATTCGTGGGCCAGCGGATTGGCCGGGTTGTTGAACTGGTCGGCGAAGAACGCATCGGGTATCTCCTGCGCCAGCCGCGCCGCCACGTCCTGATAGTAATCGGGATGGCCCTTACCGACATCGGAGCGGGTGATGTGCACCTCGGCGCCCATGGCCTTGAGGTGCAACACCTTCTCGGTGGACATTTTGTCCGGCACCACCAGCACCACTCGATAGCCTTTGGCACGGCCGACCAGGGCCAGGCCGAGGCCGGTGTTGCCGGCGGTGGCTTCAACGATGGTGCCGCCGGGTTGCAGACGGCCATCGCGTTCGGCGGCATCGATCATCGCCAGACCGATGCGGTCCTTGATCGAACCGCCGGGGTTCTGTGATTCGAGTTTGAGAAACAGCGTACACGGGCCGGTATCGAAACGGCTGACGCGCACCAGCGGCGTATTGCCGATCAGTTCAAGCACGGCAGGGCGGGAGTCGTTTGGCATGTCGTTACCTCGCTGCGAGAATCCGCACTGGATGGACAGCAACCGGCATCGGGTCTTCGTGCGCCAGTCACCAGTAATGCCTCGCAAGGAACATAGGCAGGGAATGCGCTATCCGCAACCGTGCGCAGCCAACCGGTAGCGTCGCAGCCTTAACGGTTGCGCGGCAGAATCGACAGAAAATTGTCCCGCGCGACTTTTCTCGCCACCTGCTCAGGCAAGGCGTCGAGAAACGGGTCGAAGCTGCGCATTTCCTTACCCAGCTTGTTGAAACGTCCCACCACATCAGAGCCGAGCATGAAGCGATCCGGGAAGCGCTCCACCAGTCCCAGCCAGGCTTCAGAAGGCTTGCCCTGCTCATCCAGCAGGTAAGGCGTCAGCATGCTCCAGGACAGGTCGATGTACAGATTGGGGTAGGCCTCGAGCATTCGGCTCAGGGTCGGCAACAGAAAATCCAGTCGGGTTTGATGCCGATGGACCTCGGCGCTGGTGCCTGCGTGCGCCCAAATGAATCGTGTATGCGGATGATTACGCAACGGCTCCTCGACTTCCGACAGGTACAGCGGATTTTTCTCACGCTTGGAGGTGATGTTGGAGTGCAGCATCACCGGCAAGTCGTTCTCCGCCGCGAGGTGATAGATCCGCGTCATCGCTTCGTTGTTGGCCCGTGGCGTGTCGCCAGCGGTCAGCGCTGTCAGGTCATCGTGCCGGGTAAACACTTCGCCGATCCCCTGCCACAGCCCCGGATTGAGATCGAGCATTCGCTTGATGTGCGCTGCGGAGTTTTTGTCGTTGGGGTTGAAACCGGACAGGAACGGGTGAAAGCGCTGACGCTGCTCGGGGGTCAATTTGTTTACCGCTGCCGCGACGATCACATCCGTCGCGCTGTACCAATAGGCATCGGCGTCATCACCGGCGTAATAGCGCGGGCGCTTCGGTTCGTCTTCGTGCCATTTCTTCGCCACCGGGATCCCGGAAATCATCACATGATCAATGGCATTGTCGTCCATGGCCTTGAGCAATGTCGGCATGCCGGCGGTTTCCTGAAAAAAGTCCACGTAATGCAGGTGCGCATCGCTGTAGGCGTATTCGCGTGCATTGACGTAAGCACTGGATAGCGCCAGCAAACAGGCAAGGCTCAAACGGAACAGGGGCACGGGCATTCTCCGGGGGCAGGAAAGACGTAGACCTTTGCACACTCAAGACGGTTCAGCCGGTAAGAAAGTGGAACGCGCATCGTCAGGAATGCTCTATAACTTCGAGGTCTGTTTTGATCGAATGACTTTTTAGCCTGGGAGGCTCCCAATGACCGTTACCGTCAATACCGTTTCCGCCGAAGGTTTTCGCCACAGCGTCCAGATCGATGACCACGAGCTTTTTGCCGATGTGCCGACCACGTCTGGCGGCGAAGGCTCGGCCCCTGAGCCACACGACTACTTCGACGCGGCCCTGGGTGCCTGCAAGGCCCTGACACTGAAGCTGTACGCAAAGAAGAAAGACATTCCGCTGACCGGCGTCACGGTTGAAGTCAAACGTGACAACAGCGAAGAGCAGAAAGGCAAATATGCCCTGCACGTCAAACTGACCCTCAAGGGCGTGCTCACCGACGCCCAGCGCGACGAGTTGCACCGCGTGGCCGACCGCTGCCCGGTACACAAGCTGATGACCAGCACCGAGGTGAGCATCGAAACCCATCTCTCCGAAGGTGCCTTCAGCCAATAGCGGCAAGGGCTGCGCAAGCGGGTTATGCTCCACGCGTCACCCGCTCAGCCTGGAATGCACCATGAACACGCCACTCGTGATCCGCCCTCGCGCCGAAGATGTCGAGGGCCAACCGATTCTGCGCCCGCTGCCGTCAGCCAAATGCCGCAGCGTCGGGCCATTCGTCTTTTTCGACCACATGCTCGAAACCCGTTATGCGGCGGGAACAGGCATGAACATCCGTCAGCACCCGCACATTGGCCTGTCCACCCTCACGTATTTGTTCGAAGGAAAAATCCAGCACAAGGACAGCCTCGGCTCCGATCAGGTGGTCGATGCCGGCGATGTCAGCTGGATGACGGCGGGCAGTGCAATTGCTCACGTTGAACGCACGCCTGAAACCTTGAAGGAAAGCGGCTTCACGATGCACGGTTTGCAGGTTTGGCTCGCCTCCCCCAAGACGCAGGAACAGGGGCCCGGCCACTACAGCCATCATCCGGCGGCGACGTTGCCGGTCAGCGATAACCTTGGCGTGAAGATCCGCATGATTGCCGGGTCAGGCTTTTGCCTGGAATCGCCGGTGCCGGTGCTTTCTCCTACGCTGTATGCGGAATTGAACCTGCAAACGGCGACCACCTTGCTGATCCCGACCGAGCATGAAGAGCGGGCACTGTACGTGCTCAGCGGCGACGCACAGCTTGATGGCGAGCTGCTGGAGCCGCATGCGCTGGTGGTGCTGCCTGCCGGAGAGGAAATGACGTTGTTCGCCGAGAGCGACTGTCATGCCGTGCTGTTTGGCGGGGCACCGCTGGACGGGCCGCGGCGAATCAACTGGAATTTTGTGGCGAGCGATCCGGCGGCGATCGATGAAGCGCGACGACGCTGGGCGGCTGGGGATTGGCCGACGGTGCCGGGGGAAAGCGAGCGGATCGAGCTGCCTTAGCATCGTCGGTAGCAGTAACACCGCCATCGCGAGCAGGCTCACTCCTACAAGGGAGAATGCATTCCAATTGTAGGAGTGAGCCTGCTCGCGATGAGGTCGGCCCTGACACCGAAAGTGTCAGGGCGGAATCAGCTATCAGTCTTTAAAAACTTCATCCAGCAGATTGTGCATCGACGTAAACGCCCGAGCCGCCGTCTTCGCGTCATACATCATCTTGCCCGGCACATTCGCATGCGGGTCAGTAAACGAATGCACCGCGCCGCCGTAACTCAGCAGTTGCCAATCCACGCCCGCCGCATTCATTTCCTCTTCAAACGCCGGCAATTGCTCTTTCGGCACCAGCGGGTCGGATGCACCGTGCAACACCAGCACCGAGCCCTTGATGGTTTTAGCATCGTTGACGTTCGGCGTATCCAGCGTGCCATGGAACGAAACCGCCGCTTTTACCGGCGCCCCCGTGCGGGCCAGTTCCAGTGCGCAGCAACCGCCGAAGCAGAAACCGAAGGTCGCCAGTTTCGAGGTATCAACCGCCGCCTCGCCCTGCCCTTGCAACTGTTCGAACGCCGCTTGCATGCGCTTGCGCAGCAAGGCGCGGTCGTTCTTGAGCGGCATCATCGCTGCACCCGCCTCGTCGCCATTCTGTGGACGCACCGACTGGCCGTACAGGTCGGCGATCAACACCACATAACCCTTGGCCGCCACCGATTTGGCGATCTCCTCGGCACCGGCGCTGACCCCCATCCAGTTCGGCGCCATCAACAGACCGGGGCGCGGGCCTTTGTGGTCAGCATCGAACGCCAGACGGCTTTCATACGACTGGCCATCAAGCTGATAAGTGACGGAACGAACAGTGATTTGGCTCATGACTAACTCCCAGTAAAAGACACCAGAATGAAAAAACCCGCCGAAGCGGGTTTTTTTACAACTCGGTTAAACCGACAGTTCAACCAGCAGCTTGTTGAGGCGGCGCACATACGCGGCCGGGTCTTTCAAGCTGTCGCCGGCTGCCAGTGCCGCCTGATCGAAGAGAATGTGCGACAGGTCGCCGAAGCGCTCGTCGCTCTGCTCGTTGTCGAGTTTCTCGATCAGCGGGTGAGCCGGGTTGAATTCGAAGATCGGCTTCGAATCCGGAACCTTCTGACCGCTGGCTTCGAGGATCTGACGCATCTGCATGCCCAGGTCCTGCTCGCCGATGGCCAGGATCGCCGGGGAATCGGTCAGACGGTGGGAAACCCGTACTTCGGCGACGGATTCGCCCAGTGCAGTTTTCAGACGCTCAACCAGGCCCTCTTTGGACTTGGCGACTTCTTCCGCGGCTTTCTTGTCCTCTTCCGAGTCCAGGTTGCCCAGGTCCAGGTCACCGCGCGCCACGTCGACAAAGCTCTTGCCGTCGAAGTCGCTGAGGTAGCTCATCAGCCACTCATCAATGCGGTCGGTCAGCAGCAGAACTTCGATGCCTTTCTTGCGGAAGACTTCCAGGTGCGGGCTGTTTTTGACTTGCGCGTAGGTTTCGCCGGTCAGGTAGTAGATCTTGTCCTGACCTTCCTTGGCACGCGCCAGGTACTCGGCCAGCCCCACAACCTGCTCGCCTTCTTCACCCTGAGTGGAGGCGAAACGCAGCAGGCCAGCGATTTTCTCTTTGTTGGCGAAGTCTTCTGCCGGGCCTTCTTTCATGACCTGGCCGAAGTTCTTCCAGAAGCCTTTGTATTGCTCAGGCTCGTTCTTCGCCAGTTTTTCCAGCATGTCCAGAACGCGCTTGGTCAGGGCCGACTTCATGGAGTCGATGATCGGGTCTTTCTGCAGGATTTCCCGCGACACGTTCAGCGACAGGTCGTTGGAATCGACCACGCCTTTGATGAAGCGCAGGTACAGCGGCAGGAACGACTCGGCCTGGTCCATCACGAATACGCGCTGTACATACAGCTTCAGGCCTTTCGGCGCTTCACGCTGGTACAGGTCGAACGGAGCACGGGTCGGCACGTACAGCAGCGAGCTGTATTCGAGCTTGCCTTCGACCTTGTTATGGCTCCAGCTCAGCGGATTTTCGAAGTCATGAGCGATGTGCTTGTAGAACTCCTGGTATTCCTCGTCCTTGATCTCGGTGCGAGGACGAGTCCACAGGGCGCTGGCGCGGTTGACGGTTTCCCATTCAACTGCAGGCTTCTCTTCACCTTCGACAGCTGCCACTTCTTTCGGCAACTCGATCGGCAGAGCGATGTGGTCGGAGTACTTCTTGATGATGTTGCGCAGACGCCAGCCATCGGCGAATTCGTCTTCACCGGACTTCAGGTGCAGGACGATACGGGTGCCGCGCTCGGCTTTCTCAACGGTGGCAACTTCAAAATCGCCTTCACCTTTGGACGACCAATGCACGCCTTCGCTGGCAGCAGAACCGGCACGACGGCTGAACACGTCAACTTTGTCAGCGACGATGAAGGCCGAGTAGAAACCGACACCAAACTGACCGATCAGGTGCGAGTCTTTCTTCTGATCGCCAGACAGGTGTTTCATGAAATCAGCAGTGCCGGATTTGGCGATGGTCCCCAGGTGGGTAATCGCGTCTTCACGGCTCATGCCGATGCCGTTGTCTTCGAGGGTGACGGTCTTGGCGTCCTTGTCGAAGCTCACACGGATTTTCAGTTCGGAGCCACCTTCCAGCAGCTCAGGCTTGGACAGGGCTTCGAAACGTAATTTGTCGACAGCGTCAGAGGCGTTCGAGATCAATTCGCGAAGGAAAATTTCCTTGTTGGAATACAGCGAATGGATCATGAGGTGCAGCAGTTGCTTCACCTCGGTCTGGAAGCCCAGGGTTTCCTTTTGAGTTTCCACACTCATGGTCATCAAACTCCAATCAGATGGCAGTGGCCGCGACCTGAAGGGTCGGCGGCGGGTTGTCATCAGAGTTTGGGGCTGAGTTCAGGATTTCAAGGGCTCTTCAATTTTGAAATGGCCGCGGGCGGTGGCAATCGGCTCGGCTTCGGTGGTTTGCCAGGCTGTAATCGCCACGTTTGCCACGCGTCGGCCCTGGCGGCAAACCTGACATTTGGCCCAGGTATCGCGAAACTGCCCGGCTCGCAGGTAGTCGAGGGAGAAATCGATGATCTTCGGTACACCGGGCGAGCCGGTGAAAATCAGCAGGTGCAGCGCTGCGGACAGCTCCATGAACCCGGCGATCACCCCGCCATGGATGGCCGGCAGTAAAGGGTTACCAATGTTGTCCTTGTTGGCCGGCAAGCGAAACAGCAGCTCATCCCCGACACGGGAACACTCGATGCCGATCAGTTTGGCGTAAGGCAGCAGGTGCAGCAGCGAGGCATAGTCCCCCTGCGCGTGGGCTTGCTGGAGTTTCTCCTTGAAAGAGTCAGTCATTTCGCACCTCCGGCGATTGCACCGCCAAAACCCTTGGCGCCTTTGACGGCTTTGCCCATACGCATGAACGTGCCGACGACGTGGGCGATGGGCTGCTCGGGATCGTCCTGGTAGGCAAAGCCTCGGGCGAAGATCACGTCGGTTGTCACCCGGTAGCATTGGGCGAAACCGTAGACGTCCTTATGCGGCTCGGCGGCGTGCATGTAGTCGATGCGCAAATCGAGGGTCGGGCAGACTTCAAATTCGGGCAGGACGCAGAGGGTCGACATGCCACACGCGGTGTCCATCAGCGAGGTCAAAGCCCCGCCATGGATCACACCGGTCTGCGGGTTGCCGACGATTTGCGGGCTGTACGGCAGGATGACCGTCAGCCCTTCGTTGCTGGCGCTGTGAACCCGCAAACCCAACACCTGACAATGCCTGAGTGCCGAAAGAAATCGCGTCGCGCGCTCAAAAACGGGGTTTTCGGCCATGTGATAAACACTCTTCTTAATAGTCGGAAATCGTATTCGGCGTATTCGTAAAAGTTCCCGCAGGAATATTCTTATATATCTGAACGAATTGAGGAACTTAACCCTGTGGGCTGTGCTCGAAAGGCCAGTAGATATTTTCCATAAGGAGATACACCCCATGCGTAAGACTTTAGCTATTGCCTTGATGTTGACCGCTTCCCTCGGTCTCGCTGCTTGCGATAAAAAATCCGAGGACAAAGCTCAAGATGCTAACCAACATGCTGAGCAAGCTCAGGAAAAAATGGGCGAAGCTCAGGATAAAGTGAACGAAGCTGCGAAAGAAAACGCCGAAGCTGCCAAAGCTCAGGCCGAATCGAACAAAGCCGCTGTTCAAGAGTCGGCTCCAGCCGCTCCTGCTGAAGCACCTAAAAACTAAAACAGTTTTTAGCGTGATAAAAGAAAACCCGCCAAGTGCGGGTTTTCTTTTGTCTGTCATTCGAACCTTTAGAGCAAAACAGTTCTAAAAGTCGGACTAATCATCAACAGCAACGAACACACTAGTCCGACGATCCATACCAGGCTGCGCTGCCAGGCAAGATCCGCCCAATAGCACAGTAAATAAATGATTCGGGAAATCACAAAGATGATGGCCAGCGAATCGATCAGCCACCCCGCCGTCTGCGTGGTGTGCGCCATCAACACCCCCACCGCAAACAATATGAACGCCTCGAAGCTGTTTTGATGCGCCGCCACTGCACGGGCGCCGAAACCTGTGAGTTGCGCCTGTTGCTGACGCGGCAGGTGATTGTTGTAACCGCCCTGCTCTTTCATGGCCTTGGTCACGGGCATGCGGGCCACGTAGATCAGCAAGGCGCTGATAAACACGCACCAGAACGGAATACTCATCAAGCGGCCTCTTTATTGGCTTCGGGCAATGGCGCCTCTGTAGGGGTATAGACCATCACATCGAGAACGTCGGAATGAAACTCCCGGCGATACAACACCAGCACCACGCCAGCACTCATCAACATGAACAGCCATGGGCTGACGAACCAAGCCAGCATGGTCATGCCAAAGTAGTAAGAACGCAGGCCAAAGTTGAACTGGTTGGCCGCCATGGAAATTACCCGGGCGGCTCGGGCGGCGAAGGCTTTGCGCTCTTGTTCGGACACGTGACGTTCGCCAATCATCGGCGCCGACCCAATCAAAATGGCGGCGAAGTTGTACTGGCGCATGCACCAGCTGAAGGTGAAGAACGCATAGACAAACACCAGCGCCAGGCACAGTAACTTGATCTCGGACATCCCCTGCGACGCCTGTTGCACCATCGGAATATCCGCCAGCAACGACACGGCCCGTTCCGACGCACCGAGTACAGTGAGAATGCCAGCCAGGATAATCAGCGTGCTGGAGGCAAAGAACGAGGCGTTACGCTCCAGGTTGCCGACCACGCTGGCGTCGGCGATGCGGTTGTCGCGCAAGAGCATGCGGCGCATCCAGTCTTCACGGTACAGGTGCAGCACACTGGCCAGGCATGCGGTGTCGCGGCCCTTCCATGAGGCATAGCGGGTGTAACCGCCCCAGCAGATGACAAACCACAGCGCGGCAACGATGTGGATGATATTGGCGTGGATGAACGACATGCAGGTCCTTAAACGTGGGCTGAAGCTGAGTTTTCAATACGAATTGGCTGTGCAAGGCAACCACTACCTCTCGCGTTCAACGTTACATAAGCGCTTGTTCAATGCAAAGTCGAAAAAGGGCGCACTTCATTAAATTCTATCGATTGAACATCATCAATAGCTGTCATATTTGACAGCGATTCAGTCTTATTTTTACCGGTTAGCCTCCAAGGTATCGCTTGTAGCCTCTTGAACTTTATCAATCGGCACCTGGAGAATTCCTATGCTCAGCCCCCAAAAAAAATCAGCCGCGGCTCCTGATGAACAATGGCTTGATCCGTCTTTTGGGCAGGCTGGCGTAGCCTATCAATTTTCTGCAGGAAGTGACCCACTGCAAATTGTTTCCAGAAGACCCGACGAGAAGTTACTTCTGGCAGGCGGCGTCTACTGGGAAGGTCATCAAGACTTCCAGCTTGTACAACTGCTGGAAGATGGCAGCCGGGATCCTGATTTTGCGGATGACGGAATACTCAAGGGCGGGTTTAAGGTTGGATCTCGGGCCTCTCTACACGGCGCCCAACTTTACAAAGATGGGAAGATCCTGGTCATTGGTACACACCGCGACGATATTGAGTATCTTGCTTTCGCGCGTTTTCTCGAAAACGGCAAACCTGATTACACGTTTGGCGATGAAGGTCTGGTACTGAATCCCTACCCAACCCACTGGAGTAACCTGGCCGTTTCAACCAGACCCCATCTTTCAATGACTCAACCAACCTCCAACACTGCAATCGGTCCAAATGGCGAGATCATAATGGCGGGTTGGATGAGCATCTTTCGATACGACCCAGACGGCAAACTTGATCTGTCATTTAACGGAAGCGGCAGCATCAATGTCGATTTCGTCATCCATGCAGTCGGCGCGTCCGCTGATGGCGCCATTACTGTCGTCGGATCCAGCTCCGTAGGCTTTAGCCCTCAGAACGAAGGTATCGTCGCCCGCTTCAAAGCTGATGGAACTCCAGACAATTCCTTTGGGACGAGCGGCATCACGAAAATCCGCATCGACGAAGCCGATACAGTATTTTCAGGCCTGTTACTGCGCGAAGATGGCAGTACGTTCGTGACTGGCTCGTTGGACCGAACCCCGAACGATGTTTGGGGCAACGGCCGCCGGGGAGTGCTTGCAGCGTTTAATGGAAATGGTTGGCCGAATCTTGTTTTCAACGGTGGCAAAGCGGTGGTGTCCGAGTTGCCATCAAGCGCAGCCAACGCATGGTCTGACATTGGCGGAGACCCTGCACATGGAATTGTCGTCGTTGGCCTGTCAGGCGCGAGAAGCAGGGAGAGTACGCTGATCGCCCGTTATGAGGCTACGGGAAAACTCGACATCACGTTCGGCGACGAAGGCTTTCTGAATACCCGCTTTGGAAAAGATTACGAGTTCTGGAAGTCGGTGGTTGTGCAACCCGATCAAAAAATCATTGCTTCGGGTGATTGCCGGTATTTTTTTGACAGGGCGACTGTTGCGCGGTTTCTAGCCAACAGAGAGTAGTAACTGCTGATAAAAAAATGCCCCGTATCGATTGATACGGGGCATTTCTATAGAGACTCAAGACCCGCTTGTGGCGGGCCATGAAGCAACTTAAGCCAGCACTTCTTCGCGCTTGCCCAGCAGACGATCGCAAACCACCGCAACCACCAAGGTCATCACCGACGGCACCAGCCACGCCAGACCTTGCTCGCTCAGCGGCAGGTGGGACAGCTGAGCTGGCATCCAGTCCGCCAGACCCGCCCCCTTGAGCGCATCGATCATGCCGAAGATGAACGACACCAACATCACAGGGCCAACGATACGGCCCTGTTCATGCCAGAAGTCTTTGCAGAAGCTCAGCGCGACCAGGGCGATGCAGGGCGGGTAAATCGCCGTCAGTACCGGGATCGAGAACGCAATCAGCTTGGTGAGGCCCAGGTTGGACACAAACAGGGAGAACACGGCGAGGATGATGACCAATGTCTTGTAGGACAGTGGCAGCACACGGCTGAAGTATTCGGCGCATGCACACGTCAGACCGACCGCCGTGACCAGACAGGCCAGGGAGATCAGCACCGCCAGGAAACCGCTGCCCAAAGAACCAAAGGTGTGCTGAACATAGGCGTGCAACACCGCGGCACCGTTGGCTGCACCAGCCGCCACTTCATGGCTGCCGGAACCGAGACGAAACAGGCTGACATACACCAGCGCCAGGCCCACGCCGGCAATCAGCCCGGCAATGATCGCGTAGCGGGTGATCAGCGCTGGTGACTCGACGCCACGGGAGCGGATCGCGTTGACGATGACGATGCCGAACACCAGCGCGCCAAGGGTATCCATGGTCAGGTAACCGTTGATGAACCCTTGGGAGAACGGCGCCGCGACATACTCAGGCGTCGCCACGCCGATGTCACCGGCAGGCAGCGCGAATGCGGCGATGCCGAGTGCGGCCAGGGCGATGATCTTCAGGGGGGCGAGGAAACGTCCTACGGTATCCAGCAAACGGCCCGGATAGAGCGAAATGAAGAACACCAGCAGGAAGTACACCGAGCTGTAGAGGAACAGCGCCAGCGGGCTCTCGCCGGTCAGCGGCGCCAGACCCACTTCGAACGATACGGTCGCGGTACGCGGCGTGGCGAACAGCGGGCCGACCGCGAGGTAGCACGCAGCGGCCAGCAGGCCGCCGGCGATTTTGCCGATCGGGCTGCTCAAGGCATCCATCGCACCACCGACCTTGGCCAACGCAACCACGGTGATCACCGGCAAACCGACTGCCGTGATCAAGAAGCCTAGCGCCGCCATCCAGACATTGGGCCCGGACTGCAAACCGACGATAGGCGGGAAGATGATGTTGCCAGCCCCGACAAACAGGGCAAACGTCATAAAACCAAGTGCCAGGATGTCCTGACCTTTCAAGACTTTCATTAAGGAAATACCACACTACTGAATCGGAATTTAGAGAGGGATTTCCCTGAGGGGTGAGGGAAATGCTGTCGGTCCGTATAGGACTGACCCGTTTAGCGCGACGCTTCCTTGTGGGACGCAAACGCAAAAATGGCGGCTAGCCTAACGAATTTGCCCGACAAACGCACTGTTAAGGGGCGATCTATCCGATACGCGACATTTCCGTGTCGCGTTTACATATCTAATTTACCTAAGAAGAGCCCCGTGGCGAGGGAACTTGCTCCCGCTCGGCTGCGCAGCAGTCGTAAATCCATTGCATGCGGCGTACCAGACAACCTTCGACGGCCTGTTTTGGGGCCGCTTCGAAGCCCAGCGGGAGCAAGCGCCCTCGCCACAAAAAGCACTGCAAATATCTAAACACCAGAAACGACAAAGGCCACCCGAAGGTGGCCTTTGTTTGGTGAAGCGTCAGCTAAGCGCGAGGCTTATTTGATCGCCCAACCGGTCAGCTCGGACAATGCCTTGCCGATGTCTGCCAGCGAACGCACGGTTTTAACGCCTGCGTCTTCCAGGGCAGCAAACTTCTCGTCTGCAGTGCCTTTGCCGCCAGAGATGATTGCGCCAGCATGGCCCATGCGCTTGCCCGCAGGGGCAGTCACACCAGCGATGTAGGAAACAACCGGCTTGGTCACGTGTGCCTTGATGTAGGCAGCCGCTTCTTCTTCAGCCGAACCGCCGATCTCACCGATCATGACGATCGCTTCGGTCTTCGGGTCTTCCTGGAACAGCTTCAGGATGTCGATGAAGTTCGAGCCCGGGATCGGGTCACCACCGATGCCGACGCAAGTCGACTGACCGAAACCGGCGTCAGTAGTTTGCTTCACAGCTTCGTAGGTCAGGGTGCCGGAACGGGAAACGATACCGACCTTGCCTGGCAAGTGAATGTGACCTGGCATGATGCCGATCTTGCATTCGCCTGGAGTGATCACGCCTGGGCAGTTAGGACCGATCAGGACTACGCCCAGCTCGTCGCACTTAACTTTAGCGTCCAGCATGTCCAGGGTAGGAATGCCTTCGGTGATGCAGACGATCAGCTTGATGCCGCCGAAAGCAGCTTCCAGGATCGAATCCTTGCAGAAAGGAGCCGGAACGTAGATCACGCTGGCGGTAGCGCCAGTGGCAGCTACAGCGTCTTTCACGGTGTTGAACACTGGCAGGCCCAAGTGCTCGGTGCCGCCTTTGCCTGGAGTTACGCCGCCAACCATCTTGGTGCCGTATTCGATGGCTTGCTGGGTGTGGAAACTACCTTGCGAACCGGTAATACCCTGGCAGATAACTTTGGTGTCTTTATTGATCAGGACGCTCATTATTTGCCCTCCGCAGCTTTAACGACTTGTTGAGCAGCGTCGGTCAGGCTGGTAGCAGCGATGATGTTCAAACCGCTTTCTGCCAGTACTTTAGCGCCCAGCTCAGCGTTGTTGCCTTCAAGGCGAACAACAACCGGGATTTTCACGCCGACTTCTTTCACAGCGCCGATGATGCCTTCGGCAATCATGTCGCAACGAACGATGCCGCCGAAGATGTTGACCAATACTGCAGCGACGTTAGTGTCGGACAGGATGATCTTGAACGCTTCGGTAACGCGTTCTTTGGTAGCTCCGCCGCCCACGTCGAGGAAGTTGGCTGGTTTGCCGCCATGCAGGTTGACGATGTCCATGGTACCCATGGCCAGGCCAGCACCGTTGACCATGCAACCGATGTTGCCTTCCAGCGCTACGTAGTTCAGTTCGAACTTGGCAGCGTGCGCTTCGCGCGGATCGTCTTGCGACGGATCGTGGAAAGTCTTCAGCTTAGGCTGACGGTACATGGCGTTGGCGTCGATGTTGATCTTGGCGTCGAGGCAATGCAGATCGCCGTCAGCCTTGATCACCAGCGGGTTCACTTCCAGCAGCGCCAGGTCGTGATCCTTGAACAGCTTGGCCAGACCTACGAAGATCTTGGCGAACTGAGCAACTTGCTTGCCTTCCAGACCCAGCTGGAATGCCAGCTCGCGACCCTGGAATGGCTGGGCGCCAACCAGTGGATCGATCGTGGCTTTCAGAATTTTTTCTGGAGTGTCGTGAGCGATTTTCTCGATGTCCACGCCACCTTCGGTGGAAGCCATGAACACGATGCGACGGCTCGAACGGTCAACGACAGCGCCCAGGTACAGCTCTTTAGCGATATCAGTGCACGATTCAACCAGGATCTTGGTGACTGGCTGGCCATTGGCGTCAGTCTGGTAAGTCACCAGGCGCTTGCCCAGCCACTGCTGTGCGAATGCCTTGGCGTCTTCTTTGCTGCGAACCAGCTTTACGCCGCCCGCTTTACCGCGACCACCAGCGTGGACCTGGGCTTTGACAACCCACTCGGTGCCGCCGATTTTGTCGCAAGCTTCTGCTGCTGCTTCCGGGGTGTCTACTGCGAAACCCTGGGATACTGGCAGGCCGTACTCAGCGAACAGCTGCTTACCCTGATACTCGTGAAGATTCATGCTTATTACCGTCTTCGTTAGGTACTGCGCATTCGGTGCTGCACTTGTTCAAGTGCCGCACCACCTGTGACTGCTGCTTGCGTAGCCTTTCCGGACAACCGGTGCAGCTACGCAAGACTGCGTCCAGCGGATATTCCGCGGTGAGTCTTGCATGCAAGGCTCACGACGGGCCATACCGCCGTGGTTTCTTATTGTCTTAACGCTTCTTGCGGTTGGCGATGTGGATGGCGCCGCCATTCACAGCCAGAGCAGCTTCGTGCAAGGCTTCAGACAGGGTCGGATGGGAGAAAACCATCATGCCCAGGTCTTCAGCGCTGGTGCCGAACTCCATGCCGATCGCGCCCTGCTGAACCAGTTCTGCAGCGCTCGGGCCAATCACGTGGACGCCCAATACGCGGTCAGTCTTGGCATCAGCAATGACTTTCACGAAACCGCCGGTGTCGTTGGCTGCCATGGCACGGCCACTGGCTGCGAACGGGAAGGTGCCAACGTTAACTTCAACGCCTTCAGCCTTCAATACCTGCTCGGTCTTGCCGACCCACGCGATTTCCGGGTGAGTATAAATAACAGACGGGATCAGGTCATAGTTGATTTGGGCTTTGTGGCCCTTGATGCGCTCAACCACCATGATGCCTTCTTCGGACGCCTTGTGCGCCAGCATCATGCCGCGAACCACGTCACCGATCGCGTAAACGCCCGGTACGCTGGTGGCGCACTGGTCGTCAACGAATACGAAACCGCGCTCGTCGATGTTCACACCGCTGTCGGCAGCCAACAGTTCGGTGGTCACTGGACGGCGACCAACGGCAACGATCAGCTTGTCGAAGGTGATGTTCTGTTCGCCGTTGGCATCGGTGTAGTTCACCACGACTTCGTCGCCGTTCACTTTGGAACCGGTAACGCGAGCGCCCAGTTTGATGTCCAGACCTTGTTTGGTCAGGGTCTTGAAGGCTTCTTTGGAAACGGCTTCGTCAGCGGCTGGCAGGAACTTTTCCAGCGCTTCCAGGACAACCACTTGCGAACCCAGACGCGACCAGACAGAACCCAGTTCCAGACCGATGACGCCAGCGCCGATCACGCCCAGACGCTTGGGAACGGATTGGAATTCCAGCGCGCCGGTCGAATCGACGATGACGTTCTGGTCAACCGGAGCCGGTGGAATGTCGATCGGACGCGAGCCCGAAGCCAGAATCACGTTCTCGGCTTCGATGATTTCAACGGTGCCGTCTGGCTTGGTCAGCTCGACTTTCTTGCCAGCCAGCAGCTTGCCGTGGCCTTGCAGGGAAGTGACGCCGTTCGCCTTGAACAGGGTGGCAACGCCAGAGGTCAGGCCTTTGACGATATTGGCTTTACGGCCAACCATTGCCGCCACGTCCATGGTCACGCCAGCGTGATTGATGCCGTGGATCGCGAAGCCTTCTTTGGCTTCCTTGTACTTCCAGGAGCTGTCCAGCAGCGCCTTGGATGGAATGCAGCCGACGTTCAGGCAAGTACCGCCGAGGGCCAGTTTGCCTTCCTTGTCGGTGTATTTCTCGATGCAGGCAGTGGAGAGGCCCAGTTGCGCTGCTTTAATGGCAGCCACGTAGCCGCCAGGGCCCGCGCCAATCACTACCACGTCGAATTTCTGAGTCATAAAAAAGGTTCCCTTTTAGCAGCAAGCTTCAAGCCGCGAGCTGCAAGTTGAAGCCCATTCGCATGTTTTGCGCTTGAGGCTTGCAGCTTGCAGCTTGCAGCTGCTTTTTAGATATCCAGCAGCAAACGAGCCGGGTCTTCCAGCAGGTTCTTGATGGTAACCAGGAAGGTCACAGCTTCTTTGCCATCGATCAGACGGTGATCGTAGGACAGAGCGAGGTACATCATCGGACGGATCACGACCTGACCGTTGATCGCCATAGGACGCTGCAGAATGTTGTGCATGCCCAGGATGGCCGCTTGCGGCGGGTTGACGATCGGAGTCGACATCATCGAACCGAAAGTACCACCGTTGGTGATGGTGAACGTACCGCCGGTCATTTCGTCCATCGACAGTTTGCCGTCGCGAGCCTTCTTGCCGAAGGTGGCGATGCCGCCTTCGATTTCAGCCAGGCTCATCAGTTCGGCGTTACGCAGAACCGGTACAACCAGGCCGCGGTCGCTGGAAACAGCCACGCCGACGTCGGCATAACCGTGGTAAACGATGTCGGCACCGTCGATCGACGCGTTGACAGCCGGGAAGCGTTTCAGCGCTTCAGTGGCAGCCTTGACGAAGAACGACATGAAGCCCAGGCGCACGCCGTTGTGGGACTTCTCGAACAGGTCTTTGTACTTCGAACGCAGGGCCATGACTTCAGTCATGTCGACTTCGTTGAAGGTGGTCAGCATCGCCATGTTCGACTGGGCTTCTACCAGGCGCTTGGCCACGGTAGCGCGAACGCGGGTCATCGGAACGCGCTTCTCGATGCGGTCGCCAGCGGCGAACACAGGAGCAGCGGCAGCCGGAGCAGCAGCCTTGGCAGGCGCGGCAGCCGGAGCGGCTTTCTTGGCAGCAACGGCTGCAACCACGTCTTCCTTGGTCACACGACCGCCTTTGCCAGTGCCGGCAACGGAAGCGATGTTGATGCCGTTTTCTTCAGCCAGCTTGCGAGCAGCCGGTGCAGCAACAGGATCGTCTTCGCCTTCGGCGGCTGGCGCAGCAGCTTGTGCAGCAGCCGGAGCCGCGGCAGCAGCTGGAGCGGCAGCAGCGCCGCCCGCTTCGATGGAGCCCAGCACTTCGTCGGACAGAACGGTGTCGCCTTCGTTCTTGACGATAGCGCCCAGCACGCCGTCAGCGGTAGCCAACACTTCCAGCACAACCTTGTCGGTTTCGATGTCGACGATCAGGTCGTCACGCTTTACAGCGTCGCCCGGTTTTTTATGCCAGGTGGCAACGGTGCCATCGGCAACCGATTCCGGGAAAGTGGGGGCTTTGATTTCGATAGCCATTATCTGTGGGTCCTTAAATTCGGTTTCAGGTGCGCGAAGGCGTTAAACAGTAAAGGCGTCTTGCAGCAGTTTTTCCTGCTGCTCAGCGTGCATCGATGCATAACCACAAGCAGGTGCAGCAGAAGCATCACGGCCGGCGTACTCGAGAACGAGTGCCTTGTTGTGATTGCCCACGATGCGGCGCATGTGGTGCTGGCTGCAGTACCAGGCACCCTGGTTCATCGGCTCTTCCTGACACCAAACGATATGTTTGAGGTTGGTGTACGGAGCCAGGACTTCATTCAAGTCGTCCTCAGGGAACGGGTACAGCTGCTCGATACGCACGATGGCGATGTCATCACGACCTTCGGCACGGCGTTTTTCCAGCAGGTCGTAGTAGACCTTGCCGCTACACAGAACAATGCGCTCGACCTTTTTCGGGTCTTGGGCATCGATTTCCGGGATCACGGTCTGGAACGAACCTTCGGCCAGATCCTCCAGGGTCGATATGGCCAGTTTGTGACGCAGCAGCGACTTCGGAGTCAGAACGATCAATGGCTTGCGCAGCGGGCGAATCACCTGACGACGCAGCAAGTGGTAGATCTGGGCCGGAGTGGTCGGTACGGCTACCTGAATGTTGTGCTCGGCGCACAGTTGCAGGTAACGCTCCAGACGCGCCGACGAGTGCTCCGGCCCCTGACCTTCATAACCGTGCGGCAGCAGCATGGTCAGACCGCAAAGACGGCCCCACTTGTGCTCGCCACTGGTGATGAACTGGTCGATAACCACCTGGGCACCGTTGGCGAAGTCACCGAACTGGGCTTCCCAGATCACCAGCGCCTCAGGCGTGGTGGTCGAGTAACCGTATTCGAACGCCAGCACGGCTTCTTCGGACAGGAACGAATCGTACAGGTCGAAACGTGGCTGGCCCTTGTAGAGGTTTTGCAGCGGGACGTAGGTCCCCGCGTCTTTCTGGTTGTGCAAGACAGCGTGACGGTGCGAGAACGTGCCGCGACCGATGTCCTGACCCGTCATGCGAATCGGGTGACCTTCGAACGCCAGGGTCGCGTACGCCATGGTTTCGGCGTAACCCCAGTTGATCGGCAGGCCGCCGGCTTGCATCTTCTGACGGTCTTCGTAGATTTTCGAGACCTGGCGCTGAACCACGAAGCCTTCCGGGATTTCCAGCAGCTTGGCGGACAGTTCCTGCAAGGTTTTCAGATCGAAACGCGTGTCGTGACGCGCGGTCCAGGCGTGGCCCAGATACGGACGCCAGTCCACGAACAACTCTTTGTTCGGCTCTTTGACCAGGCTTTTTACAACATGCAGGCCGTTGTCCAGCGCGTTGCGGTATTCGTCGACTTTCGCCTGAACACGCTCTGCGTCGAGTACACCGCCCTGGGTCAGACGATCGGCGTACAGCTCACGGGTGGTGCGCTGCTTGGTGATCTGCTGATACATGATCGGCTGGGTGCCACTTGGCTCGTCGGCCTCGTTGTGGCCACGACGACGGTAGCAGACCAGGTCGATTACCACGTCACGCTTGAACTGCATGCGGTAGTCGATGGCCAACTGGGTCACGAACAATACGGCTTCCGGATCATCACCATTCACATGGAGGATCGGCGCCTGGATCATTTTCGCAACGTCGGTCGCGTACTCGGTGGAACGCGAGTCCAGCGGGTTGCTGATGGTGAAACCGACCTGGTTGTTGATCACGATGTGCACGGTGCCGCCGGTCTTGAAACCGCGGGTCTGCGACATCTGGAAGGTTTCCATCACCACGCCCTGACCGGCGAATGCCGCGTCACCGTGGATGGAGATCGGCAGAACCTTCTCGCCGGTAGGGTCGTTACGACGATCCTGACGGGCGCGAACCGAACCTTCGACCACTGGAGATACGATTTCCAGGTGGGACGGGTTGAAGGCCATCGCCAGGTGAACTTCACCGCCGGTGGTCATGACGTTGGACGAGAAGCCCTGGTGATACTTAACGTCACCGGAACCCAGCTCGACCTTCTTCTTGCCTTCGAACTCGTCGAACAGCTCGCGCGGGTTCTTGCCGAAGGTGTTGACCAGCACGTTCAGACGGCCACGGTGGGCCATGCCGATAACGATTTCCTTGGTGCCGTAGGAACCGGAACGCTGGATCAACTCGTCGAGCATCGGAATCAGGCTCTCGCCGCCTTCCAGGCCGAAACGCTTGGTACCCGGGTATTTGGTGCCCAGGTATTTTTCCAGGCCTTCGCCGGCGGTGACGCGCTCGAGCAGGTGGCTCTTGATGTCGGCGGAGTACGTCGGACGACCACGCACGCTTTCCAGACGCTGCTGGAACCACTGGCGCTGCTCGGAATCGGTGATATGCGTAAATTCAGCGCCGATGGTGCGGCAATATGTCTGCTGCAACGCTTCGTGAATTTCGCGTAGGCTCGCCTCCTCTTTGCCGATGAACAGGTCGCCGGCACGGAAGGTCGTATCAAGATCGGCATTGGTCAAGCCGTAATGATTGATCGACAGGTCTGCAGGTGCAGGACGCTGCCACAGCCCCAGCGGGTCAAGCTGGGCTGCCTGGTGGCCACGCATACGGTAGGCCTGGATCAATCGCAGCACTTCAACTTGCTTCTTCTCGTGCTCACTGCTCACGCTGCCGGCGGAAACCGGTTGGGCGCGGCGCTGGTTCTTTGCCAGCAAGACGAAATGATCGCGAATTGTGGAGTGCGAAACATCGGTGGCAGAGCTGCCGTCAATAGGCAGCTTCTGAAAGTAGGTGCGCCACTCTTCTGGCACAGCGTTAGGGTCGTGCAGGTAGAGCTCATAAAGCTCTTCCACATAGGCAGCGTTTCCACCTGAAAGGTAGGCGCTGTTCCACATGCGCTGCATCACGCTTTCTTGCATGCTTGGTCACCCTCGGTTAGGGGAACACCACCGGCGTCGACACCGAGCAAACTTGCAGAAGTCCGAATGCAGCGACCAAAACAAGCCACTTAGGATCACGCTGATAGTCCGGGTACCAGCCCGGATGCCCCTGCTTGTCTCATTTCTTCAAAATAAGAGCCGCAGCCTTGTAAGCTGCTGCCCAGGTTAAAACTACGGCGCCGGTTGAAGCCTGCGCCGTAGCATCTACGGGTACAGCGGTCTTGCAGTTACAGCTGAATCACACGCCGCTTTGCAGCAGCATGTTACGCACGTGACCGATGGCCTTAGTCGGGTTCAGGCCTTTCGGACAGACGTTGACGCAGTTCATGATCCCGCGGCAGCGGAATACGCTGAACGGGTCATCCAGCGAAGCCAGACGCTCGGCAGTCTTGGTGTCGCGGCTGTCTGCCAGGAAGCGGTACGCTTGCAGCAGTGCAGCCGGGCCCAGGAACTTGTCCGGGTTCCACCAGAAGGACGGGCAAGAGGTCGAGCAGCAAGCGCACAGGATGCACTCGTACAGACCGTCGAGCTTTTCACGCTCTTCCGGGGTCTGCAGACGTTCGATGGCCGGAGCCGGCGTGTCGTTCTGCAGGTATGGCTTAACCTTCTCGTATTGCTTGTAGAAGATGCTCATATCGACGACCAGGTCACGGATAACCGGCAAACCTGGCAGCGGACGAACAATCAGCTTGTTACCTTTTACGACAGAAGACAGCGGCGTGACGCAGGCCAGGCCGTTTTTGCCGTTGATGTTCATGCCGTCGGAACCGCAAACACCTTCACGGCAAGAGCGACGATAGGAGAAACCTTCGTCCTGCTCTTTGATCAGGGCCAGCACGTCCAGCACCATCAGGTCTTTACCACCGGTGTCGACCTGGAATTCCTGCATGAACGGCGCAGCGTCCTGATCAGGGTTGTAGCGATAAACACTGACTTGCAACATGGCGGCCACCCTTAATAAGTCCGAATCTTAGGTTCAAAAGTCGGAACAGTTTTCGGCGAGAAGTTCACGGCACGCTTGGTCACGCGCTTGTCACCCGGGAAGTACAGGGTGTGGCACAGCCAGTTTTCGTCGTCGCGATCTTCATAGTCTTCACGGGCGTGAGCGCCGCGGGACTCTTTGCGGATCTCTGCAGCGATGGCGGTGGCTTCGGCCACTTCCAGCAGGTTTTGCAGTTCCAGGGCTTCGATTCGAGCGGTGTTGAACGCCTGGCTCTTGTCGTTGATCTTGACGTTGGCGATACGGCCACGCAGATCAGCCAGCTGGGCGATACCCTTCTGCATGTATTCACCGGTACGGAATACACCGAAGTAGTTCTGCATGCAGCTTTGCAGTTCTTTACGCAGAGTGGCGACGTCTTCGCCTTCTGTACGCGAGTTCAGGCCATCGAGACGAGCCAGGGCTGCGTCGATGTCGGACTGGCGAGGACGGGCGTAATCAACGCCTTCCTTCAGGGTCTGCTCCAGGAACAGACCGGCCGCACGGCCGAATACCACCAGGTCGAGCAGCGAGTTGCCACCCAGACGGTTGGCACCGTGAACCGATACGCAGGCCACTTCGCCCACTGCGAACAAACCAGGAATGATCTGGTCGACGCCGTCGGCGTCCTGGGTGATTGCCTGGCCATGAATGTTGGTGGCAACGCCGCCCATCATATAGTGGCAGGTTGGAACGACCGGAATCGGCGCCACGGCTGGATCGACGTGGGCGAAAGTCTTGGACAGTTCCATGATACCTGGCAGACGACTGTGCAGAACTTCTTCACCGAGGTGATCGAGTTTCAGCATTACGTGGTCGCCATCCGGACCGCAACCGTTGCCGGCGATGATTTCTTTAACCATCGAACGGGCAACAACGTCACGACCTGCAAGGTCTTTGGCGTTCGGAGCATAACGCTCCATGAAACGCTCGCCGTGCTTGTTGATCAGGTAACCGCCTTCACCGCGGCAACCTTCAGTCACCAACACACCGGCGCCGGCGATGCCGGTCGGGTGGAACTGCCACATCTCAATGTCTTGTACCGGCACGCCAGCACGCAGAGCCATGCCGACGCCGTCACCGGTGTTGATCAGGGCATTGGTGGTGGACGAGTAGATACGACCTGCACCGCCAGTCGCCAATACGGTGGCGTTAGCGCGTACGTAGGAAGTTTCGCCGGTTTCGATGCAGATGACGATCATGCCGACAAAGGCACCGTCTTCGTTCTTCACCAGATCCACACCGTAGTATTCGTTGAGGAATACGGTGCCAGCCTTGAGGTTGGCCTGGTACAGGGTGTGCAGCAGTGCGTGACCGGTACGGTCGGCAGCGGCGCATGTACGTGCAGCCTGGCCACCTTTACCGAAGTCTTTCGACTGACCGCCGAACGGACGCTGATAAATGCGGCCCTGTTCGGTACGGGAGAACGGCAAACCCATGTGCTCGAGTTCGAAAACGGCTTCCGGGCCTACGGAACACATGTATTCGATAGCGTCCTGGTCACCGATGTAGTCGGAACCCTTGACGGTATCGTACATGTGCCAGCGCCAGTCATCGTTCGGATCTGCCGAGGCGATGGCGCAGGTGATGCCACCCTGGGCGGATACAGTGTGCGAACGAGTCGGGAAAACCTTGGTAACTACGGCAGTCTTGTGACCACCTTGTGCCAGTTGCAGCGCAGCGCGCATGCCAGCACCGCCGCCGCCAATGATGATGGCGTCGAACGAAAGCGTATTAACTGTAGTAGACATGAATCAGATACCCCAGAGAATCTGCACACCCCAGACGAAGTAAGCGAACATCGCAACGCCGCATACCGCCTGAAAAAGGAAACGTATTGCAGTTGCGGACTTGCCGAACGCCATTGGCGTCAGGTAGTCGGTCGCGATGGTCCACATGCCGACCCAGGCGTGAGCGCCGAGGGCAACGAGGGCCAGGAGACTGAAAATACGCATCCAGTTGCTTGCGAACAGTTCATGCCATTGGGCGTAGCCGATGCCAGGGTTGGCGACGACGTATCCGATCAGGAAAATGAAATAAGCCGCGAGAACGACCGCAGACACACGTTGTGCCATCCAGTCATAGAGGCCCGAACGGGACAGGTTCGTGACGTTAGTTACCATATCCAAACTCCTGCCAGAACGATTACCACCACGGAAACGGCGATAACGATTTTCGAGCCCAGTTTGCCGCCTTCAAGCGACTCGCCGATGCCCATGTCCATGATCAAATGGCGCACACCGGCAACCAGGTGATACAGCAAGGCGGACAGGATGCCCCAAATCACTAGCTTGGCTAGCGGACTGGTCAGACACGCTTTCACCTGACCGAAGCCTTCTTCCGAGTCGAGCGACTTGTCCAATGCATAAAGCATGATGGCCAGGCTGACAAAGAGGATGATTCCGGAGATTCGGTGAAGAATGGACGTGTAAGCAGTGACTGGGAGTTTGATGGTCCTTAGGTCTAGGTTTACAGGTCGTTGGCTATTCACGGCTTTTTTTCACACTGAAGAGCCCCTAACAATCAGGGCAAAGTTGTTGGGGAGTGCACTGGTCAGGTACCCACCACCCAGGGAGTGCGACCCCCAGTAAAGCAGGCCCAAAAGCCCCTGGCGGTCGGAGGCCGAGTATAGACAGTTAGGCTACTAATGACAACGCGTTCACCTTCCCCTAATAGCTCATTGCACAAGTTGGATAAAAGGCGTAAATGGCAGTCAATTTCGAGGAAAAAGTCCGGTTAAAGCCTTCTGGAGCAAGACTTTAGGCAAATTGACATTCGAATTTATCTCACTATAGTGGTGCGGGCCCTGCGTGGGGGGTCTGTCTGATGATTTCAAGCATAAATAGGAGGCCACATGGCTGACAAAAAAGCGCAGTTGATCATCGAGGGCGCAGCCCCCGTCGAGCTGCCCATTTTAACCGGCACCGTTGGTCCCGATGTTATCGACGTTCGGGGCCTGACGGCCACGGGCCGTTTCACCTTTGACCCTGGTTTCATGTCGACAGCTTCCTGCGAGTCGAAGATCACCTATATCGACGGCGACAACGGCATTCTGCTGCACCGCGGTTACCCGATCGAACAGCTCGCTGAAAAATCGGACTACCTGGAAACCTGCTATCTGCTGCTCAACGGCGAATTGCCGACCGCAGAACAGAAGGCCCAGTTCGTCAGCACCGTGAAGAACCACACCATGGTTCACGAGCAGCTGAAGACCTTCTTCAACGGCTTCCGTCGCGACGCTCACCCAATGGCCGTCATGTGCGGCGTAGTCGGCGCCCTCTCGGCCTTCTACCACGACTCCCTCGACATCAATAACCCGCAGCATCGCGAAATTTCCGCGATCCGCCTGGTTGCCAAGATGCCGACCCTGGCAGCGATGGTTTACAAGTACTCCATGGGCCAACCCATGATGTACCCGCGCAACGACCTGACGTACGCGGAAAACTTCCTGCACATGATGTTCAACACCCCGTGCGAGATCAAACCGATCAGCCCGGTACTCGCCAAGGCCATGGACCGGATCTTCATCCTCCATGCCGACCACGAGCAGAACGCATCGACTTCCACCGTACGTCTGGCCGGTTCTTCGGGTGCCAACCCGTTCGCCTGTATCGCCGCCGGCATCGCTGCACTGTGGGGCCCTGCCCACGGCGGCGCGAACGAAGCTGTTCTGACCATGCTCGATGAAATTGGCGATGTGTCGAACATCGACAAGTACATTGCCAAGGCCAAGGACAAGAACGATCCGTTCAAACTGATGGGCTTCGGTCACCGGGTCTACAAAAACCGCGACCCACGCGCTACCGTCATGAAGCAGACTTGCGACGAAGTGCTGAAGGAACTGGGTATCAAGCACGACAAGCAACTCGAACTGGCCATGCGCCTGGAAGAGATCGCGCTGACCGACCCGTACTTCATCGAACGCTCGCTGTACCCGAACGTCGACTTCTACTCGGGGATCATCCTCAAGGCGATCGGCATTCCAACCAGCATGTTCACCGTGATCTTCGCCCTGGCGCGGACTGTCGGCTGGATCTCCCACTGGAAAGAAATGCTCTCCAGCCCGTACAAGATTGGCCGTCCTCGCCAGCTGTACACCGGCTACGAGTCGCGTGACATCACCAAGCTGGAAGACCGCAAATAAGACCTGTCTTGCGATAACGTCTTAAGCTGTACCGGGAACGGCCTCTATTTATATAGAGGCCGTTTTTGTTTGTGCGGTCTCAGCGGCCTAGGGGCCGACTGGTATTTTGGTTGTGTACATATCCGTTTCTGCGGTAACGGCTACTTATGGTTTCGCTCATACCGCGAGTCCCTTTTTCAAACGCCAAAAGGGAACCAAAAGGCTTCGCCCCGGCGTACGGCGCCTCGCTGAGGCTCCGCGATCCCTCGCTACGGCGTCCATCAGGGGGCATCGCCTAAGGTCTGCCGAAGGGGCGAGAGATCAAGATCAAGATCAACGTCAAAAGCCAAAGCCAAAGCCAAAGCCAAAGCCAAAAGGATCACTGCTTTTGGAAAGCTTGCGTACATCCGCAAGAACAGGTCGGGTACAAGCCGCCTCGAAGGCAAGCCAGCTCCCAGAGGATTGAGGTACATCTGCAAGAGATTGGTCGGCTGTCAGGCCGCCTTCGCGGGCAAGCCTCGCTCCTACAAGAACTCAGCGTACAGCCTTTGATTCTCACCACTCATCAGGCCGAGCGTTAGCTCGCCTGCAGCTCTTGATCTTGATCTACCCGCCCCTTTCGGGAGGCTGAGTGGAGGTGTTCATCCGGGGAGTGGCGCGCAGCGCCGTTCGACGCAGTCGAACACGCTGCATGTAGGTCGTCGCGAAGCAGACCGGAGGGCAGTGTCCCCGGATGGATACCGGAGCGAAGGAACGCCGAGCCTTGGCGAGGGGCCGGACGCTTGGGGCGAGACTTTTTGGTTCCTTTTGTGGCGTTTGACAAAAGGGACTCGCCGTAAGGGCGAAACCATAAGTGGCCGTTACCGCAGGAATGGATATGTACACCCGAGAGAGACAGGCCGCCTTCGCGGGCAAGCCTCGCTCCTACACCAAATACCATCGCCAACAAAAAAAATGCCCCGATCTCTCGACCAGGGCATTTTTCGTTTAACGCAACTTACACAGACAAACCCGAAGCCTTAGTGAGAAACAGCCCCACTCGCCCCCAAACCGGTCTGCGAACGAACAAACTGCGGGAAGAACAGCGCACGCTCATTAACGCCAGCCGCCGACTTGTCAGTGATCGAGAAGAACCAGATCCCGATAAACGCAATGGCCATCGAGAACAGCGCCGGGTACTCATACGGGAAGATAGCCTTCTCGTGATGCAGGATCTGCACCCAGATGGTTGGACCCAGCACCATCAAACCAACCGCACTCACCAGACCCAACCAACCGCCGATCATTGCACCGCGAGTGGTCAGCTTCTTCCAGTACATGGAAAGCAGCAGCACCGGGAAGTTACAGCTCGCTGCGATGGAGAACGCCAGGCCCACCATGAACGCGATGTTCTGGCTTTCGAACAGAATGCCCAAGCCGATCGCCAGCACTGCCAAAGCGATGGTGGTGATTTTCGAGACACGGATCTCGTCCTTCTCGTTGGCCTTGCCTTTCTTGATCACGCTGGCATACAGGTCGTGAGACACCGCCGAAGCACCGGCCAGGGTCAAACCGGCAACCACCGCCAGAATGGTCGCAAACGCTACCGCCGAGATAAAGCCCAGGAAAATACTGCCACCCACCGCGTTGGCCAGGTGCACCGCCGCCATGTTGTTGCCGCCCAACAGCGCGCCAGCAGCATCTTTAAAGGCCGGGTTGGTGCTGACCAGCAGGATCGCGCCGAAGCCGATGATGAAAGTCAGGATGTAGAAGTAGCCAATGAAGCCGGTTGCATACAGCACGCTCTTGCGAGCTTCTTTTGCGTCACTCACGGTGAAGAAGCGCATCAGGATGTGCGGCAGGCCAGCGGTACCGAACATCAATGCCAGGCCAAGGGAGAACGCCGAGACCGGGTCTTTCACCAGACCGCCGGGGCTCATGATCGCTTCGCCTTTGGCGTGAACCTTGATCGCCTCGGAGAACAGTGTGCTGAAGTCAAAGTTGACGTGCTTCATCACCATCAGCGCCATGAACGAGGCACCGGACAGCAACAGCACAGCCTTGATGATCTGCACCCAAGTGGTCGCCAGCATGCCGCCGAACAGCACGTACATGCACATCAGGACGCCGACCAGGATCACTGCTACGTGGTAATCCAGACCGAACAGCAACTGGATCAGCTTGCCGGCCCCGACCATTTGCGCGATCAGGTAGAACGCAACCACCACCAGCGAACCGCAAGCGGACAGCGAGCGAATCTGGGTTTGCCCAAGGCGGTAGGACGCCACATCGGCAAAGGTGTACTTACCCAGGTTACGCAGGCGCTCGGCGATCAGAAACAGAATGATCGGCCAGCCCACCAGGAAGCCGATCGAGTAGATCAGGCCATCGTAGCCGGAAGTGAACACCAGGGCGGAAATACCCAGGAAGGACGCCGCCGACATGTAGTCACCGGCAATCGCCAGACCATTCTGGAAACCGGTGATCTTGCCGCCGGCCGCATAGTAGTCGGCCGCCGAGTTATTTTTCTTGGAGGCCCAGTAGGTGATATACAAAGTCGCGCCGACGAACGCCACGAACATCAGGATCGCGGCGACGTTCAGCGGTTGTTTCTGAACCGCGCCGGTCAGGGCTTCAGCCGCCCAGGCACCCGGTGCGAATGCTGCAACGCTCAATAGAGCCAATAGACGCCGGATCATTGCTGAGCCTCCTTGAGAATCAGATTGTTCAGGTCGTCGAATTCGCCATTGGCGCGTCGTACATAGATCGCTGTCAGGATAAAGGCCGAGAGAATCAGCCCGACACCAATCGGTATGCCCCAGGTAATCGAAGAATCGGGGCTGATTTTCGCTCCCAGAATATGCGGCCCGTAAGCAATCAAAAGGATGAATCCGGAGTAAAGCCCAAGCATGATCGCCGAAAGAATCCAGGCGAACCTTTCTCGCTTACTAACCAGCTCCTTGAAGCGCGGGCTGTTTTGAATCGAGAGGTAAATGCTGTCGTTCATTGTTTTTATCCTCGCAGCACAGATTAAAGTTGGAACGTTATCCACTCTATGCGGCTGCGGGGCAGGTTCCAGACGACCTTAGTATTAGAACGACATGACAGAATCGCCATTTTCTGGTGTGACGCAACTTTTGTAGGAGCCAGGCTTGCCGGCGAAGGCGTCCTCACGATCGCTTTCGCCGGCAAGCCTGGCTCCTACAAAAAAAAACAAAAGGCCCGTTGGCAATATGCCAAGGGGCCTTGAGAGGTGCTGACTAGAGCCGTCAGCTCAAATCACTTGATCCAGTCTGCAACGCGCTCAGGGTGTTTTGCCACCCAATCTTTCGCCGCGGCGTCAGGCTTGGCGCCGTCTTGAATCGCCAACATGACTTCGCCGATTTCGTCTTTCGAGGCCCACTGGAAGTTCTTCAGGAACTTGGCAACTTCCGGCGCCTTCGTGGCCAGTTCTTTGCTGCCGATGTTGTTCACGGTTTCAGCCGCGCCATAAACGCCTTTCGGGTCGTCCAGGAAGCGCAGTTTCCACTTGGCGAACATCCAGTGCGGTACCCAACCGGTCACAGCGATGGATTCGTTTTTCTTCTCGGCACGGGTCAGCTCGGCAATCATGCCGGCGCCGGAACTGGCCTTGAGTTGATACCCGGTCAGATCGTAATCCTTGATCGCCTGCTCGGTTTTAAGCATCACGCCCGAACCGGCGTCGATGCCGACGATGCGTTTTTTGAAGGTGTCGTCAGTTTTCAGGTCATCGATGGTTTTAGCCTTGACGTACTCCGGCACGATCAAGCCGATTTTTGCATCCTTGAAGTTCGGACCGTAATCGACGACTTGATCCTTGTTCTTGGTCCAGTATTCGCCGTGAGTCACCGGCAGCCAGGCGGACAACATGGCGTCGAGTTTGCCGGTGGCCACACCCTGCCACATGATCCCGGTGGCGACGGCTTGCAGTTTCACGTCATAACCCAGCTTTTGCTTGATCACTTCGGCGGCCACATGCGTGGTCGCGACGCTGTCGGACCAACCGTCAACGTAACCGATGCTCAGGGTTTTGCTCTCGGCATTGGCCATTGTGGAGCCAATCGCGAGCACCAGAGCGGCACCTGCGCCTAAAAGTCGTCGCATCTTCATCGTTACTTCCCCGAAAGTGCTGCGCTCGACGGGTGCCGAGTCGCGTCAACGTATTGTTATGGTGCACAGCGCCCCCATCACGCCCACCGCAAACTCGTTCGAACATCAGCGTGATTTTCCATGGGAGCACTGATGCCTCGATAATCAACCTGACGACAACCGGAACCTGTGCTGTCAGCGACCTCAAGGCATCGAGAAACGACATCAGAACGCCATTAATCACGAGCGCCTGGAGTGCGCCGACCAATCCGCCCGAACTTTGCATGTCAAAATCATGCAAGCCCCCTAGCGCGGGGCAAATGAAGGTAACATGCGCGGCTTTGCTCCCAGACGGCCTGACCATGCCCGCGACCTCCCGCTTTCCTTTTCTGGCTTATCTCTTCGCTTGTCTGCTGGGGCTGTTTGCCCTTGGCGGCTTTTGGTACGGCCTTGGCAAACCGGTGATTCTGCCGGACGTGGCCAGCGCGACGCACAAGCTGCAATGCGCCTCCTACACCCCGTTCGACAAGGACCAGTCGCCGTTCGACGTGCCGTTCAAGTTGCGCCCCGAGCGCATGGACGCCGACCTCGCGCTGCTGGCCAAAAGCTTCGAGTGCATCCGCACCTATTCCATGACTGGCCTAGAGGCGTTGCCCGACCTGGCGCGCAAGCATGGTCTGAAACTGATGATTGGCGCCTGGGTCAACAGCAACCCGGTGGACACCGAGAAAGAAGTCGACCTGCTGATCGCCTCGGCCAACGCCAACGCGGACGTGGTGACCTCGGTGATCGTCGGCAACGAAACCCTGCTGCGCAAGGAAGTCACGGGTGCGCAGCTGGCAAAGCTGATCAATAAAGTCAAAAGCCAGGTCAAGCAACCGGTGACTTACGCCGATGTCTGGGAGTTTTGGCTCAAGCACCCGGAAATCGCCCCGGCAGTGGATTTCCTGACCATCCATTTGCTGCCGTACTGGGAAGATGATCCCTCGAACATCGATGCCGCGCTGCAGCATGTGGCCGAAGTGCGTCAGGTGTTCGGCAACAAATTCGCGCCCAAGGACGTGGTGATTGGCGAAACCGGCTGGCCGAGCGAAGGCCGTCAGCGCGAAACCGCCCTGCCGAGCCGGGTTAACGAAGCCAAGTTCATTCGCGGTTTTGTCATCATGGCCGAGCAGCAAGGCTGGCATTACAACCTGATCGAAGCTTTCGACCAGCCCTGGAAGCGCGCCAGCGAAGGTGCGGTCGGTGGTTACTGGGGGCTGTTCGATGCCGATCGCCAGGACAAGGGCGTGCTGGCCGGTCCCGTGTCGAACGTGCCGTACTGGTCGCAGTGGCTGGCCGTTGGCGGTTTGATTTTTCTTGGCACGCTGATCCTTGGCGGGCGTGTACGCACCACCCGCGCTGCACTGGTGCTGCCGCTGCTCGGCGCACTGGCGGCGTGCTCGATTGGCGCCTGGGGTGATCTGGCGCGGGTCACGACGCGCTTTGCCAGTGAATGGTTGTGGGTGGCGTTGCTGACGGGGTTGAATCTGTTGGTGCTGGCGCATGCTGCATTGACGCTGAGCGCTCGTACCGGTTGGCGTGAGCGGGCGTTCAATGCACTGGAGCGTCGAGCAGGCTGGCTGGTCGCCGGAGCAGGTTTTGCGGCGGCGGTGATGATGCTTGAGCTGGTGATCGACCCGCGTTATCGCAGCTTTCCAAGTGTCGCCTTCATACTGCCTGCGCTGGTTTACCTGTGCCGCCCAGTGAGCGCGGCGCGCCGTGAAATCGCCCTGCTGACCTTCATCATTGGCACCGGCATTGCACCGCAGCTGTTCCGTGAAGGGTTGCAGAACCAGCAAGCCTGGGGTTGGGCGCTGGTGAGTGTTTTAATGGTGGCGATGTTGTGGCGCTGCTTGCGGGTTCGCAAGGCGTAATCTTCAGCGCAGCTAGGTGGCCTCTTCGCGCGCAAGCCACGCTCCCACAGGTTCGGCGAATACAGATGTTGTGTACGACGAAGATCCTGCAGGAGCGAGGCTTGCCCGCGAAGACGGACTATCAGGCGCTACGGGAGGCCCGGACCAGCCGCAACCCCGCAATCACTACCGCAAAAACGGCCAAGGTCGTGTTGTACAACGCCAGCGCCGGAAACCCGAACACCAGCGCCAGCACTGCCAGCCACCACCCTGCCCGGCCCGGCACCACAAACCCGATGATCGCAGCAGCCAGTGCAGCAAAGCCCAACACCTTGAAGTGAATCATCAAGCCCAGGTTCGAACGAATCTGGCATTCCCAGCGGCTCGCCTCGTCCACGCAGATGCCAACCCACTGCGCATCCTCCATAAAGCCATAACGCGCGCCATAACTGGCGGCCAGCCATAATGGCAGCAGAACGAGTAGCAGAATCACGGGCAGACGGCGGGACATGAAGCACTCCAATAAACGAAAACGGCGGCCAGCTTAATCCTCCGGCAGCGCTAAGCAAACGCGCGTAACAGATAATTAGTCACGAAATAGCTGCAAAGTGTATCGTCCAGCTACTATTGATCCGAAATTCGCCCAGATTGGTGCCGCAGCATGGCACTTTGGCGCAAACCCCGTGGTCATAGCCTGCGAACTTCATTCGGCACCTTCCTCTAAGGGATCTAGTCATGCTCCGTTCCTTGCGCTTCGCCGCCCTGTTTGGCGGCCTTATTTTGAGTGCGTCCGCACTGGCGGTCGATATCGACGCCGCCAGTTATGGCTACCCCTTGACCAACCCGTTCGAGGCGACCATTGCCACGACTCCGCCGGACCTGCGCCCGGAGTTACCGCTGGACGACGACATCGATCAGCAGACTCGCAGCGTGACTCTGCGCCCGGAGCGTGCATTCGAACTGCCAGACAATTTCTGGCCGGTCAAAAAGCTGACCTATCGTATTGCCACCCAGGACAAGGCTGCGCCGCTGATCTTCCTGATCGCCGGCACCGGTGCGCGTTATGACAGCAGCCTCAATGAATACCTGAAAAAGCTCTACTACAAGGCCGGTTATCACGTGGTGCAACTGTCGTCGCCCACCAGTTTCGACTTTATGAGCGCGGCCTCACGCTTTGCCACACCGGGTATCACCAAGGAAGACGCCGAAGACATGTACCGGGTGATGCAGGCCGTCCGGGCGCAAAACCCGCACGTTGCCGTCACCGATTACTACCTGACCGGTTACAGCCTGGGCGCGCTGGACGCGGCCTTCGTCGCGCACCTGGACGAAACCCGTCGCAGCTTCAACTTCAAGAAAGTCTTGCTGCTCAACCCGCCGGTCAACCTCTACACCTCGATCACCAACCTGGACAAGCTGGTCCAGACCGAGGTCAAGGGCATCAACAACAGCACCACGTTTTATGAACTGGTGCTGAACAAACTGACTCGCTACTTCCAGCAAAAAGGCTACATCGACCTCAACGATGCCCTGCTCTACGACTTCCAGCAGTCCAAGCAGCACCTGACCAACGAGCAGATGGCCATGCTGATAGGCACTTCGTTCCGCTTTTCGGCGGCCGACATTGCCTTCACCTCGGACCTGATCAACCGTCGCGGCCTGATCACCCCGCCGAAATACCCGATCACCGAAGGCACCAGCCTCACGCCGTTCCTCAAGCGTGCGCTGCAATGCGACTTCGACTGCTACATCACCGAACAAGTGATCCCGATGTGGCGCGCCCGCACCGACGGCGGCAGCCTGCTGCAACTGATCGACCAGGTCAGCCTGTATGCGCTCAAGGATTACCTGCACGACAGCCCGAAAATCGCCGTCATGCACAACGCCGACGACGTGATCCTCGGCCCTGGCGACCTCGGTTTCCTGCGCAAGACCTTTGGCGACCGTTTGACCGTTTATCCACTGGGCGGCCATTGCGGCAACCTAAATTACCGCGTCAACAGCGACGCTATGCTGGAGTTCTTCCGTGGCTAAATACCTCCTGCTTATCGCTGCGTTACTCTGTGCAGGCGTCGCCAATGCCGACAACAGCAAAGCCAACGCACCTGTCGTGGTCGACAGTGACGGTTTCAAGGAACCGCTGAGCAAACTCAAGTTCAACCCGGGGCTGGATCAGCGCGAGTTCGAACGTTCCACGCTCAATGCGCTGAACGTCTACGACCCGCTGGAAGAGTGGAACCGCCGGGTTTATCACTTCAACTACCGCTTCGACCAATGGGTGTTCCTGCCGGTAGTCGACGGTTATCGCTACATCACCCCGAGTTTCCTGCGCACCGGCGTGAGCAACTTCTTCAATAACATCGGCGATGTGCCGAACCTGATGAACAGCCTGCTGCAGTTCAAGGGCAAGCGTTCGATGGAAACCACCGCACGCCTGTTGCTCAACACCACCATCGGCATCGCCGGCCTGTGGGACCCGGCCACGGCCATGGGCCTGCCGCGCCAGAGCGAAGACTTCGGCCAGACCCTGGGCTTCTACGGTGTACCGGGCGGCGCTTATTTCGTGTTGCCGATCCTCGGCCCGTCGAACATCCGCGACACCGGCGGCCTGGTGGTGGACTTCAGCGCCGAATCGGCGATCAATTTCCTGAACGTCTCGGAAGTCAGCTCCAACCATCCTGAGGTCTGGGCCCTGCGCGGCGTCGACAAGCGCTACCAGAACAGCTTCCGCTACGGCCAGCTGAACTCGCCGTTCGAGTATGAGAAGGTGCGCTACGTGTACACCGAGTCACGCAAGTTGCAGATCGCCGAGTAATTTCATCGGCAACAAAAAAGGCCATTCGATTCGCGTCGAATGGCCTTTTTTATGAGGTCTCTCAAACACCAAAAAACCAATGTGGGAGCGAGCCTGCTCGCGATGGGGCCAGCACAGTCAACATCTATGCTGACTGAAACACCGCTATCGCGAGCAGGCTCGCTCCCACACTTGGAAAGTGCCCAGCTTCTAGCCTTTCAGTGTTTTCCAGATTTTGCTGGCGACCATCACACCCGCCAGCACCACAGCTCCGGCCACAATCCCCGCCACCGCATTCAGCAACGTCGGCACGATAAACCCGGCACCGCCCGCCCCTGCACTGACGCTTTCAATCCAGTGATGAACCACCGGCACCCCATGGGTCAGAATCCCGCCGCCCACCAGGAACATTGCTGCCGTGCCGATCACCGACAGGCCTTTCATCATGTACGGCGCTGCGCGCAGAATCCCGCCGCCGATGCTTTTGGCCATCTGCCCGGGCTTCTGGGTCAGCCACAGGCCGAGATCATCAAGCTTGACGATACCCGCCACCAGGCCATAGACACCGATAGTCATGACGATGGCAATACCCGACAGCACGATAACCTGCTGAGTCAACGACGCATCTGCCACGGTGCCGAGGGTGATGGCGATGATTTCCGCCGACAGGATGAAGTCGGTGCGGATAGCGCCCTTGATCTTGTCTTTCTCGAACGCCACCAGATCAACGGCCGGATCGGCCACGGCTTCGACCAGCTCGGCATGTTCGGCCTGATCTTCAGCCTTGCTGTGCAGGAATTTGTGGGCGAGTTTCTCGAAACCTTCGAAACACAGGTAGGCGCCACCGACCATCAACAGTGGGGTGACCAGCCACGGGATGAACACGCTGATCGCCAGCGCCGACGGTACCAGGATCAGTTTGTTGAGAAACGAGCCCTTGGCCACGGCCCAAACGACCGGTATTTCCCGTTCGGCACGCACGCCGCTGACCTGCTGGGCATTGAGCGCCAGATCGTCACCGAGCACGCCGGCGGTCTTCTTGGCGGCCATTTTGGTCATCAACGCCACATCGTCGAGAACGGCGGCGATGTCGTCGATCAGCATCAGCAAACTGCTTCCTGCCATAAATCAGGTTTCCTTCTTGAATGAATGCCGCGCAGCATAGCGCGACCGAGCGCCACACGGGGCATTCTTGAGCGCCGCGCGAGGCCGGTGATACCATGCGCAACCGCCAGAACAGGCAAGGAACCCCCTGGTTTATGAGCACTATCCGCGAGCGCAACAAAGAACTGATCCTGCGTGCCGCCAGTGAAGAATTTGCCGACAAGGGCTTCGCAGCGACCAAAACCAGTGATATCGCAGCCAAGGCGGGATTGCCCAAGCCCAACGTCTATTACTACTTCAAATCCAAGGAAAACCTCTACCGCGAGGTCCTGGAAAGCATCATCGAGCCGATTCTGCAGGCGTCGACGCCGTTCAACGCCGACGGTGTGCCCAGCGAAGTGCTGAGTGGCTACATTCGCTCGAAAATCCGCATCTCCCGCGACTTGCCTTTCGCCTCCAAGGTATTCGCCAGCGAAATCATGCACGGCGCCCCGCACCTCAGTGCCGACCTGGTCGAACAGCTCAACGGCCAGGCCAAGCACAACATCGACTGCATCCAGACCTGGATCGACCGCGGCCAGATCGCCCCGATCGACCCTAACCACCTGATGTTCAGCATCTGGGCCGCGACGCAGACCTATGCTGACTTTGACTGGCAGATCACGGCCATTACTGGCAAGGCCAAGCTGGATGAAGAGGACTATGAAGCGGCGGCGCAGACGATAATTCGGCTGGTGCTGAAGGGGTGTGAGCCGGATCAGTGAGACTGCGCTGCGGCTTATCGTCAGCAGTCTCACTCCTGCATTTGGAATGCATTCCCCTGTAGGAGTGAGCCTGCTCGCGATCGAGGCGATACGGTCCCAACTCAAACCCAAATCGCATCCCACAACGGATAATCGCCCAGTTTCTCCACCAGTCCAGCCCGCAACGGGTTGGCCACGACATACCTCGCCAACTTCACCAAATCCTCCTCCCGCCGAAGTGCCCGATCATGGAATCCTCTCTGCCAGAGGCTAATATTTCGACCGGTACGCTGCTTCACCGCTTTGGTACTCATCGACTTGGTCTTTTGCATCAACTCGCTCAAAGAGCCCTGCTGTAATTCAATCAACCAATGAAAATGATCGGGCATGACTACCCACGCCAGTGAGTTCGCCAAGCCTAGATTCTGCGCATTTCGAAATTGATCGACGACCAGCCTGCCCAAGGCAAAATCCTTGAAAACCGGGATCCTGTGAAGTGTATTGCTGGTTAACAAATAAATCCGGCTGGCTTCGGCATAGCGCCCGACTCGCAATCGGTGTGCAGCAGGTAAATCCGGCATTCCTTGCCTCCCATGATCAGGTCAGGAGAAGGCTAGTCCTGTGGATTAAGGAAGACGGGACAAACTTTTGGCTGGATGTGTCAGGTAGATAGCTATCGCGAGCAGGCTCACTCCTACAGGGGATTTGTGATGTTCAGACATTTTGTGTCCAACCCCGATCCTTGTAGGAGTGAGCCTGCTCGCGATAGCGATTAATCAGTCACCCCAAATCATGCCGTAACCCCCGCATCCGCCCTCAACCCCACCGCCTCGATCGCACTGATCGCGCACTGCTCGTCAACATCCGACAGATCCCCGCTGATCCCCACCGCCCCCAGCACATTCCCGTCCTGATCCCGAATCAACACGCCGCCCGGTGCCGGCACGACGCTGCCTTGCCCCAGGCTGTTCAGCGCGGCAAAGAATGCCGGTCGTTGTTGGGCGTCCAGCGCCAGCAGGCGTGAGCCTTTGCCGAGGGCGATGGCGCCCCAGGCTTTGCCGATGGCGACTTGCGGGCGCAGCAGGCTGGCGCCGTCTTCGCGCTGCAAGGTAATCAAGTGCCCGCCGGCATCCAGCACCGCGATGGTCAGTGGAGCCGCGGAGATAGCACGCCCAGCGGTGATGGCCTGATCGATCAGGTTGACTGCAACTTTCAAGGTTAAAGCGCTCATGGTGCCGTCCTCATTTTGTTATAGGGAAAGCCAGTGGACTGCGCGCTTGCGTCGCAGTCCGATGCAACAAATAGAACACAATGAGTTATTTTTTTGTATACAATAATTATCGAAAAGCGCCACATGCGACGAAAAGCCACAGTAGAACGGGCTTCCGACGAATGAAACAGTCGCTTGAGAAAATGGATTGACCTGCGCCGTCCGCCGTGAATACACTCTGCGCAAAGCCACTTGTATACAATTACAAAACGTAAGAGGCACAAAACCATGAGCAAAATGAGAGCAATCGAAGCCGCCGTTCTGGTGATGCGCCGTGAAGGGGTTGATACCGCTTTTGGCATCCCGGGCGCCGCGATCAACCCGCTGTACTCCGCCTTGCAGAAGGTTGGTGGCATCGATCACGTCCTCGCGCGCCACGTTGAAGGTGCCTCGCACATGGCCGAGGGCTACACCCGCACCAAGGCCGGCAACATCGGCGTGTGCATCGGCACCTCCGGCCCGGCCGGCACCGACATGGTCACCGGGCTCTACAGCGCCTCGGCCGACTCGATCCCGATTCTTTGCATTACCGGCCAGGCCCCCGCGCCCGTATGCACAAGGAAGACTTCCAGGCTGTCGACATCACCGCGATCGTCAAACCAGTGACCAAGTGGGCAACCACCGTCATGGAACCGGGCCAGGTGCCTTACGCGTTTCAGAAAGCCTTCTATGAAATGCGCTCCGGCCGTCCAGGCCCGGTGCTGATCGACTTGCCGTTCGACGTGCAGATGGCTGAAATCGAATTCGACATCGATGCCTACCAACCACTGCCGCTGGCCAAGCCAACCGCTAACCGTGTGCAAATCGAGAAGGCCCTGGCCATGCTCGATCAGGCCGAGCGTCCATTGCTGGTGGCCGGTGGCGGCATCATCAATGCCGATGCCAGCGAGTTGCTGGTGGAATTCGCCGAGCTGACCGGTATCCCGGTGATCCCGACCCTGATGGGCTGGGGCACCATCCCGGACGATCACCCGCTGATGGTCGGCATGGTCGGTTTGCAGACGTCGCACCGTTACGGCAACGCCACCCTGCTCAAGTCCGACGTGGTGTTGGGCGTCGGTAACCGTTGGGCCAACCGCCACACCGGTTCGATCGATGTGTACACCGAAGGCCGCAAGTTCATTCACGTCGACATCGAGCCGACGCAAATCGGCCGCGTATTCAACCCGGACCTGGGCATCGTCTCCGACGCCGCGGCCGCGTTGACCGTGTTCATCGAAGTCGCTCGCGAATGGCAAGCCGCCGGCAAGCTGAAAAACCGCAGCGCCTGGCTGCAAGACTGCCAGCAGCGCAAAGCCAGCCTGCAGCGCAAGACTCACTTCGACAACGTGCCGGTCAAGCCGCAACGGGTTTACGAAGAGATGAACCAGGTGTTCGGCAAAGACACCTGTTACGTCAGCACCATCGGCCTGTCGCAGATTGCCGGCGCGCAGTTCCTGCACGTCTACAAGCCTCGTCACTGGATCAACTGCGGCCAGGCCGGCCCGTTGGGCTGGACCATTCCGGCAGCACTGGGCGTGGTCAAGGCCGATCCGACCCGTAAGGTCGTGGCGCTGTCGGGCGACTATGATTTCCAGTTCATGATCGAGGAATTGGCGGTGGGCGCGCAGTTCAAGCTGCCGTACATCCACGTTGTGGTCAACAATTCGTACCTGGGGCTGATTCGTCAGGCCCAGCGCGGTTTCGACATGGACTACTGCGTACAGCTGTCCTTCGATAACCTGAACGCCCCGGAACTCAACGGTTACGGTGTCGACCACGTCGCGGTGGCCGAGGGCCTCGGTTGCAAGGCGCTGCGGGTGTTCGAACCGGGTCAGATCCAGCCTGCCCTGCGCAAGGCTCAAGAGCTGATCGAAGAGTTCAAGGTGCCGGTGATCGTCGAGATTATTCTGGAGCGCGTGACCAACATTTCCATGGGCACCGAGATCAACGCCGTCAATGAATTCGAAGACCTGGCGCTGGTCGGCAACGACGCGCCAACGGCGATTTCGCTGCTCGATTAACTGCTGATCGTTCCCACTGTGGGAGCGCGCCTGTGTGGCGAGGGAGCTTGCTCCCGCTGGGTCGCGAAGCGGCCCCAAAAGCTTTGCAACTGCTTCGCAGCCGAGCGGGAGCAAGCTCCCTCGCCACACAGGCTCGCACCCACAGGGGACTGCACAAATTTACGGGAGACCACCATGCCGCGTTTCGCAGCCAACCTGTCCATGCTGTTCACTGAGCAGGATTTTCTTGCCCGTTTCGAAGCGGCCGCCAAGGCCGGCTTCAGTGGTGTCGAGTACCTGTTCCCCTACGACTTCAGCTCTGCCGAGATCAAGGCCAAGCTCGACGCCAACGGCCTGACCCAAGTGCTGTTCAACCTGCCGGCCGGTGACTGGGCAAAGGGCGAACGCGGTATCGCGTGCCTGCCAGACCGGGTTGAAGAGTTCCGCGCCGGAGTCGATCTGGCAATCGCTTACGCAAAAGTGTTGGGCAACACCCAGGTCAACTGCCTGGCGGGTATTCGTCCACAAGGTGTCGACGATGCCACCGTGGAAAAAACCTTCGTCGCCAACCTCAAGTACGCCGCCGACAAGCTGCAAGCGGCGGGCATCAAACTGGTGATGGAAGCGATCAACACCCGCGACATCCCGGGTTTCTACCTGAACAACACGGCGCAAGCCCTGTCGATTCGCGAACAGGTCGGCAGCGCCAATCTGTTCCTGCAATACGACATCTATCACATGCAAATCATGGAGGGCGACCTGGCCCGCACCATGGCTGCGCACCTGGGCGAGATCAACCACATCCAGTTGGCCGACAACCCGGGGCGCAACGAACCGGGCACCGGTGAAATCAACTACCGCTTCCTGTTCGAACACTTGGACCGCATCGGTTATCAGGGTTGGGTTGGTTGTGAATACAAACCGCTGACCACCACTGAAGCGGGCCTGGGCTGGCTGAAAACCCACAACGCGATCTGACCTGATACCGCGTCATCGTTCTTCGCGGGCAAGCCTCGTTCCTACAGGATCAGGTTGATACGCAACAGGGCGACAGACACGTACCCGTAGGAGCGAGGCTCGCCCGCGAAGGCGTCCTCGCCGACACCCAAGAATTTTGCGAACAGAGCAATAAAAACAAGAGGAATTTCTCATGGCTAAAATCGGATTTATCGGCACCGGCATCATGGGCCACCCAATGGCGTTGAACCTGCAGAAAGCCGGTCACAGCCTGTTCCTGTCGGCGCACCACGACGCCGCCCCGGCCGACCTGATTGCCGGTGGCGCCGTCGCCCTGGCGAACCCGAAAGAAGTCGCCCAGGAAGCTGAAGTCATCATCATCATGGTGCCGGATACCCCGCAGGTCGACGACGTGCTGTTCCGCGCCGATGGCGTTGCGGCCGGCGTGGGCAAAGGCAAAATCGTTATCGACATGAGCTCGATTTCGCCGACGGCTACCAAGGCCTTCGCGGCCAAGGTCAACGAAAAAGGCGCTCAATACCTCGACGCGCCAGTGTCCGGCGGTGAAGTCGGCGCCAAGGCCGCGACCCTGAGCATCATGGTCGGCGGTGATGCCGATGCCTTCGAACGCGCGCTGCCGCTGTTCCAGGCCATGGGCAAGAACATCACCCTGGTCGGTGGTAACGGCGACGGTCAGACCGCGAAAGTGGCGAACCAGATCATCGTCGCGCTGAACATTCAGGCCGTGGCCGAAGCACTGCTGTTCGCCGCGAAAAACGGTGCCGATCCCGCCAAGGTCCGTGAAGCGCTGATGGGTGGTTTCGCCTCCTCGAAGATCCTCGAAGTGCACGGCGAGCGCATGATCAAAGGCACCTTCGACCCGGGCTTCCGCATCAGCCTGCACCAGAAGGACCTGAACCTGGCCCTGCAAGGCGCCAAAGAGCTGAACATCAACCTGCCGAACACCGCCAACGCCCAGCAAGTGTTCAGCACCTGCGCAGCCATCGGCGGCAGCAACTGGGACCACTCGGCGCTGATCAAGGGCCTGGAACACATGGCGAACTTCTCGATTCGCGATAAGTAAGCCCTGCCCAAAACCCTGTGGGAGCGAGCCTGCTCGCGAAAGCGGTTTCACATTCAACATCTATGTTGGCTGACACACCGCATTCGCTAGCAGGCTAGCCCCCACAGGGATCTGAGTTGCACCTTCAAATAACAAGAATTCCGGGAGCCCGCCATGTCGGTCGATCCGCAACAATTCCTGCGCGAGCTGTTCGCCACAGCCATCGACGCCGCCCATCCGCAGCAAGTCCTCGAAGCCCATTTGCCCACAGATCGCAGCGGTCGGGTGATTGTCATTGGCGCCGGCAAAGCCGCGGCCGCCATGGCGCAGGTGGTCGAGCGTTGCTGGCAGGGTGAAGTCAGCGGTCTGGTGGTCACCCGTTACGGCCACGGCGCCCCGTGCGAAAAAATCGAAGTCGTCGAAGCTGCTCACCCGGTGCCGGACGCAGCCGGTCAAGCCGTCGCCAAGCGCGTGTTTGAACTGGTCAGTAACCTGAGCGAAGACGACCGCGTGATCTTCCTGCTCTCGGGCGGCGGTTCTGCCCTGCTGGCCTTGCCGGCCGCCGGCATCACCCTCGCCGACAAGCAGTCGATCAACAAAGCTCTGCTCAAATCTGGCGCGACCATCGGCGAGATGAATTGCGTGCGCAAGCACCTCTCGGCGATCAAGGGCGGCCGCCTCGGCAAGGCCTGCTGGCCGGCCACTGTTTATACCTATGCGATTTCCGATGTGCCGGGCGACCTCGCCACGGTCATCGCCTCCGGCCCCACCGTGGCCGATCCAAGCACGTCGGCCGAAGCCCTGGCGATCCTCAAACGCTACGGCATCGACGTCCCTGCCTCGGTCCGAACCTGGCTGCAGAGCCCGGAATCGGAGACGGTCAAGCCCGGCGATCCGAGCCTGGCGCGCAGTCACTTCCAGTTGATCGCCCGCCCCCAGCAATCGCTTGAAGCGGCGGCCGTGAAAGCGCGCCAGGCCGGTTTCAGCCCGCTGATCCTCGGCGACCTGGAAGGCGAATCCCGCGAAGTGGCCAAGGTTCACGCCGGCATCGCCCGCCAAGTGGTCTTGCATGGCCAACCATTGGCGGCGCCCTGCGTGATTTTGTCGGGCGGCGAAACCACCGTCACCGTGCGCGGCAATGGCCGTGGCGGGCGCAACGCCGAGTTCCTGCTGAGCCTGACCGACAGCCTCAAAGGCCTGCCCGGTGTCTACGCCCTGGCCGGTGACACCGACGGCATCGACGGTTCCGAAGACAACGCCGGCGCGATCATGACCCCGGACAGCTACGCCCGCGCCGCCGCCCTCGGCCTGAGCGCCAGCGACGAGTTGGACAACAACAATGGCTACGGCTATTTCGAGGCGCTGGACGCATTGATCGTCACCGAGCCGACCCGCACCAACGTCAACGACTTCCGCGCCATCCTGATCCTCGAGAGCCCTAACAATGACGCCTGATAAAAAGGTCAAAATCCTCGCCACCCTTGGCCCAGCCACCGACGGGATCGATGACATCCGTGAGCTGGTGCAGGCCGGGGTCAACATCTTTCGCCTGAACTTCAGCCACGGCGATCACGCTGACCACGCGCAGCGATACCAGTGGATTCGTGAAGTCGAGCGCCAGCTCAATTACCCCTTGGGCATTCTGATGGACCTGCAAGGCCCGAAGCTGCGGGTCGGCAAATTCGCCGAGGGCAAGGTGCAACTGCATCGCGGCCAGGCCCTGCGCCTGGACCTCGACCCGACGCCGGGCGATCAGCGCCGGGTCAACCTGCCGCATCCGGAAATCATCGCCGCACTCGAGCCCGGCATGGACCTGCTGCTGGACGACGGCAAGCTGCGTCTGCGCGTGGTCACCAAATACGCCGACGCCATTGACACCACGGTGCTCAACGGCGGCGAACTCTCGGACCGCAAAGGCGTGAATGTGCCCCAAGCGGTGCTGGAACTGAGCCCGCTGACCGCCAAGGATCGCCGCGATTTGAGCTTCGGTCTGGAGCTGGGTGTGGACTGGGTTGCGCTGTCGTTCGTGCAGCGTCCTGAAGACATCCGCGAAGCCCGCGAACTGATCGGCGACAAGGCGTTCTTGATGGCCAAGATCGAGAAGCCATCGGCGGTGACTCAGCTGCGGGAAATCGCCGAGTTGAGCGATGCGATCATGGTCGCTCGCGGTGACCTGGGCGTGGAAGTGCCGGCGGAAAGCGTGCCGCAGATTCAGAAAAACATCATCAGCCTCTGCCGCGAACTCGGCAAACCGGTGGTGGTGGCGACGCAGATGCTCGAATCGATGCGCTTCTCCCCGGCCCCGACCCGCGCCGAAGTCACGGATGTGGCCAACGCCGTGGCTGAAGGGGCCGATGCGGTGATGCTGTCGGCGGAAACCGCCTCGGGCGAGTACCCGCTGGAAGCCGTGCAAATGATGAGCAAGATCATTCGCCAAGTGGAAAACGGCCCGGATTATCAGGCGCAACTGGACGTGAGCCGGCCGAAGGCCGAGGCGACGGTTTCCGATGCGATCAGCTGTGCGATTCGTCGCATCAGCAACGTGCTGCCGGTGGCGGTGCTGGTGAACTACAGCGAGTCCGGGACGTCGAGCCTGCGTGCGGCGCGGGAACGGCCGACGGTGCCGATCCTGAACCTGACGCCGAACCTGCAGACCGCACGCCGCTTGACCGTGGCGTGGGGCGTGCACTCGGTGGTCAATGACAGGCTGCGGCAAGTGGATGAAGTGTGTTCGACGGCGCTGGAGATCGCGCAGGCCCAAGGCATGGCGCAACGCGGGGATACCTTGTTGATCACGGCCGGTGTGCCGTTTGGGCAACCGGGGTCGACTAACTCGTTGCGTATCGAGACCTTGATTTAGCGTCCTTACCGGCCTTTTCGCGGGCAAGCCTCGCTCCTACAGGATTTGCGTGATCCCGATATTTGGCACGATGCAAACCCTGTAGGAGCGAGGCTTGCCCGCGAAGAACGATTACTCGCTCCTCCTGACTCACAAAAAAATGCCTGCCAACCACTTCAACACCCACTGCCCCGATTGGGCGACTGCCCTGCTCAATGGTTTCAGCCAGATCTTCCTCCAGCGCCATCCGCTGTTTGGTCTGCTGTGCCTGTTGGCGATTCTTTTCACCGCACCTACCCTGCTCGGCGGTGCGCTGCTGGGCGGCGTCGCCGGGTTGCTCACCGCGCAACGACGCGGTTACGCCAAGGCCGATCGTCAGGCCGGACTGTTCAGTTACAACGGTGTCTTGCTCGGTCTTTTGCTGAGCCTGTATTTCCCTTGGTCAGCACTGTTGCCGCCGCTGATCATTGCTGCGGGCGGACTGAGTGCGATGCTGACTCAGCAATGGCTCAAACGCGTCCGGCTCAGCCATTACCTGCCTGCCTATACGGCGCCCTTCGTTGGATTGGGCTGGATGCTTCTGTGCTTCGCCACTCCCTCGACAAAAGCGCATCTGATCGAAATCAACACGCTGAACATGCTCGCCGCACCGCTGAAAGGCTTCGGCCAGGTGATGTTCCTCGGTCATCCGCTGGCCGGGGCGATGATTGCCGTGGGTTTGCTGATCGCTGATCGTCGCGCCTTTTGCTGGGCGTTATTGGCGTCTGTCGCGGGCATGGGCTGGAGCCTGTTGCATCACGATTTCTATACCGCATTGATCGGCCTCGGCGGCTATAACGCCGTCCTCACCGCCCTCGCCTTGAGCTCGCTGCGCCAGCAGCCGTGGCTGCCGCTGGCTGGCATCGCATCAGCGTTGTTGCTGACGCCGGTGTTTTCCGCCATCGGCCTGCCGACGCTGACCGCGCCGTTCATCCTCGCCTGCTGGCTGGTCCGCACGGTTGTTCAACTGCTCGGCATCACCGCTGTCACCCGTGCGCCTTGCACTATTGAGGAGAATCAACCTAGGCTTCGCTGATCATTGGTTCAGGCGGTATCCATGGACAGCAGCAAAAACTGGCGTGAAGAGCTTTACGTCATGGTTTTCCAGAGCGACACCAAGGCGGGGCGGCGCTTCGACGGCATCCTGCTGTTGATCATCCTTGCCAGCATCGTGATTGTGATGCTCGACAGCATCGACACGGTCCACAAGAACTACGCCGACGTGCTGGCGTACATCGAGTGGGGCTTCACCGTCATCTTCGCCATCGAATATGGCTTGCGCCTGTACTGCTCGCCCAAGCCGTTGCGCTATGCGTTTAGCTTTTACGGGCTGGTGGATCTGCTGGCGATCGTGCCCGGTATCCTGGCGCTGTATTACGCCGATGCGCAGTACCTGCTGATCATCCGGATCATTCGGATGCTGCGGATTTTCCGCGTGCTCAAGCTCAGCCCCTACCTCAAGCAAGCCAACTATTTGATGTCGGCGCTGCGCGGCAGCAAACAGAAGATCGTGGTGTTTCTGGTCAGCGTCTGCACGCTGGTGACGGTGTTCGGCACGTTGATGTACGTGATCGAAGGCCCGGAACACGGCTTCACCAGCATTCCCAAAGGCATCTACTGGGCGATCGTCACGCTGACCACGGTGGGCTTCGGCGACATCGTGCCCAAGACGCCACTGGGCCAGGTGATTTCATCGCTGGTAATGATCACCGGTTACTCGATCATCGCCGTGCCGACCGGTATTTTCACCGCCGAACTGGCCAATGCCATGCGTGGTGAACAGCTGCAACACGACTGCCCGGTGTGCAAGAAAACCAGTCACGAACACGGTGCGGCATTCTGCTCACGGTGCGGCAACGCTCTGTTTAAGAAACGGGAATAAGCAAAGAGCTTTTTAATCTTTAAGGGTCTATGCGAGCCCGGCTATAGTCGCTGGCAAATTGCCTCACTTTTAAATCAGAACAAGGACTGCGCAGTGAAAAAACTCTTTGGCGCTTCACTTCTGGCCGCTGGCCTGGCATTGACCAGCGTGGCTCAGGCCGCACCGACCCTGCTCAACGTTTCCTACGACGTGATGCGCGATTTCTACAAGGACTACAACACTGCGTTCCAGAAACACTGGCAAGCCGAGCACAACGAGAACATCACCCTGCAAATGTCCTTCGGCGGCTCCAGCAAACAGGCGCGTTCGGTGATCGATGGCCTGCCGGCTGACGTCATCACCATGAACATGGCCACTGACATCAACGCCCTGGCGGACAACGGCAAACTGATCCCGGAAAACTGGGTCACCCGCCTGCCGAACAACAGCGCACCGTTCACCTCGGCCACCGTGTTCATCGTCCGCAAAGGCAACCCGAAAGCCCTGAAAGACTGGCCCGACCTGCTCAAGGACGGCGTGCAAGTGATCGTGCCGAACCCGAAGACCTCGGGTAACGGTCGCTACACCTACCTGTCTGCCTGGGGGTATGTGCTGAAAAACGGCGGTGACGAGAACAAGGCCAAGGATTTCGTCGGCAAGCTGTTCAAGCAAGCGCCGGTGCTCGATACCGGCGGCCGTGCCGCGACGACCACGTTCATGACCAACCAGCTCGGTGACGTGCTGGTGACCTTCGAAAACGAAGCGGAAATGATCGCCCGTGAGTTTGGTCGTGACCAGTTTGAAGTGATCTACCCAAGCGTCTCCGCTGAAGCCGAGCCGCCGGTGTCGGTGGTCGACAAAACCGTCGACAAAAAAGGCACCCGCGCCGCGGCCGAGGAATACCTGAAGTACCTGTGGTCCCCGGAAGGTCAGGAAATTGCAGCGGCCAACTACCTGCGTCCGCGTGACCCGGCGGTGCTGGCCAAGTACACCGATCGCTTCCCGAAAGTGGACTTCCTGTCGGTGGAGAAGACCTTTGGTGACTGGCGCACCGTACAGAAGACCCACTTCAATGATGGCGGGGTCTTTGATCAGATCTACAGCGGACAGTAATTCCTGAGCCCAACGAGAAAGGCGACCTGAGAAGGTCGCCTTTCTCGTGGTCGAACACAAAACCCAAGTTCACTGAAGATCCTCTGTAGGAGTGAGCCTGCTCGCGATAGCGAAGTGTCATTCAACATTGATATCAACTGACATTCCGCTATCGCGAGCAGGCTCACTCCTACAGGGTTTTTGCCCTGCCTTCACATCGGTGGGGTAACGCCATCCTTGCCCGCCGAGATCGATTGCGCAGTCAGTGTCCCGTCTGCACTTTGGGTGACGAATGTCACGATCTTCACCCCCACCTTCAGCAAACTCCTGTCCCCCGGCATCAAATTCACGATCGGCACATCCTCCGGCACCAGGATCTTCTGCTGCCCGCCCTTGTAGTTGACGGTCAACATCCGGCCATTGCTGACCACCAGATCGCCCACGCTGCCATTGGTCATGCTGCTGCCCTTGACCAGATCGAACGGCCGATGCCCGTCGCCGCTGCCCGCCAGTTCCGGTGGAAAGACGTGGACTTCCAGCGCCTTCAAGGTGCCATCGTCTTGCGGAATGGCCGCCGATCCAACGTAGCTGCCGGGTTTGATGTCTTCGATATTGGCCAGGGTAACGGCGCGGACTTTGGTGTCGTTGGTCAGGTTGATTACCACGTTTTCGCCAGTGTTGACGTGGACTTTCAAGACGTCGGGGCTGACCCCGGTGATCTCGCCGCGCACGCCAATGCGCAGGCCCGGCGCGTCGGCGGCCTGGGCCAGACCTGCCGTGACCAGGCCGACCAAGGTGACCACTGAAGCACCGCGTACAAGGTGACGAAACATCGCATTCATGGAAGTGCCTTCCGGTTATGAATCGTGAAGGAGAACATAAGCACGCTATCGAACAGGATGTAAGTGAATGTATCATCGGAGCTCGATATTTTGACGCAAGGTTTATCGATGGACAGCACTCCTGTCCGTCACTCCTGTCCGTCACTCATTCCGCAAAGGAATGATTGCTATCACTCCAATCCCTCTTCTGCCGGATCCGATACCTCTTTAGCCTGCGCGCATTCCTTTCTGTTCAGCGAGACACGTTATGAACCCAGCGACTCAGGTGCCCCACGGCACCGCGACAATGACCAAAGGCATGGTGCTGCTGTTCGCCTTCTGCTGCGGCGCGATTGTGGCCAACATCTACTACGCCCAGCCGATCATCGGCCTGATCGCGCCGGACATCGGCCTGACCAGCACCATGGCCAGCCTGATTGTTTCGCTGACCCAGATTGGTTACGCACTTGGCTTGTTCTTCCTGGTGCCGCTGGGCGATCTGCTGGAAAACCGTCGACTGATGATCATCACCACCGTGGTGGCGATTGCCAGCCTGTTGGGCGCGGCGTTTACCGATCAGCCGAATGTGTTTTTGCTGATCTCGTTGCTGGTGGGTTTCAGTTCGGTGTCGGTGCAGATCCTGATTCCGCTGGCGGCGCACCTCGCGCCGGAAGAGTCACGCGGTCGGGTCGTCGGCGGGATCATGGGCGGTTTGCTGCTGGGATTCTGTTGGCGCGGCCGGTGTCCAGCGTCGTGGCGGACCACTTCGGCTGGCGCGCGATGTTTGTGATCGCGGCGGCGTTGATGGCGGCGATCAGCATCGTGCTGGCGTTGACCATTCCCAAGCGTCAGCCGGATCACAGCGCCTCTTATGGCCAGTTGCTCGGTTCGCTATGGACGCTGCTGCGCCAGCAACCGGTGTTGCGTCAGCGCGCGTTCTACCAGGGTTGCATGTTCGCCACGTTCAGCCTGTTCTGGACCGCCGTGCCGCTGGAGCTGGCGCGCAATCACGGCCTGTCGCAAACCCAGATCGCGATCTTCGCCCTGGTCGGCGCCATCGGTGCGATCGCCGCGCCGATTGCCGGTCGACTGGCCGATGCCGGCCACACCCGCATCGCCTCCTTGCTGGCCCTGCTGTTCGCCAGCCTGAGCTTCCTGCCAGCGTTCATCCATCCGGTCTACAGCGTCATCGGTCTCGCGGTCACGGGCGTGGTCCTCGACTTCTGCGTGCAAATGAACATGGTCCTCGGCCAACGCGCGGTCTACGCCCTCGACGCCAAAAGCCGCAGCCGCTTGAATGCGTTGTACATGACCAGCATCTTCATCGGCGGCGCGTTCGGTTCCTCGGTGGCCAGCGCAGTGTATGAGCATGGCGGCTGGCTGTGGATCGTGATCGTGGGCAGCGCGTTCCCGCTGTTGGCGTTGTTGCGGTTTTTGAGTGTTTCGCCGAAGGCTGCGTTGGCGGCTGCATAAGGTCAAAAAGCATCGCGGGCAAGCCACGCGCCCACAGGAATCTGGCTTGCTCGTGACTGATGTGCGACTGATGTTCCGCACTTCAAATCTTGTTCACCTATGGCGGCACCGGAAGATCCAGCCCCTGCTTCCATTTGTTGCAGAAGTATCTGCACGATTTCGACAGCTGCGTCGTATGCCTCCTCGAACGTATCCCCGGCAGCCACAGCACCCGGGATATCGGTATTTGAATACCCACTCGACCCTCATTCCCCCAAGCACGAATCCTATAACTTCACCTGAGCGCATTTCGCCCCTGCGGTCAGGATGGATCTCACCTGATTCGTTACCGCCAAGGCCAACCCGGATTACACTCAGCGTCCAAAGCCTGAAGCGATGCTGGATGCGATTCGCGGCTGACCCGTTCAACGGCCGCCCGCCCCGGCGGCCTGTGCTTTCAAGGAGTGTGCAATGACTCGACGTACCTTTCTCATTACCGGTGCCAGCAAAGGCATCGGTCGGGCAGTGGCCGAACATCTGGACCGTGCGGGGCATCGGGTGGTCGGGATTGCCCGGACCCCGGACCTGTCGTTCCCCGGCATTCTGTTTCAGTTGGATTTGAGCGACAGGGCGCTGACCCAGGAAGTGCTGGCGGATCTGTCCAGGACGTATGAATTTGATGGGCTGGTCAACAACGTCGGCCTGGTTCGCCCGCAAGTGTTGGGCGAAATCGACCTCGACACCTTTGATGACGTGATGCGGGTCAACCTGCATTCGGCGTTGCAGGCCACTCAGGCGTTGCTGCCAAATATGCGCGCCAAGGGCTGGGGTCGAGTGGTCAATATTTCCAGTCTGACTGTACTCGGCATCACCCAGCGCACGGCCTACGCGGCGGCCAAGGCGGCGTTGATCAGCTTCACCCGCTCCTGGGCGCTGGAACTGGCGCAAACCGGCGTGACCGTAAATGCCGTGGCGCCGGGGCCGACCGAGACCGAGCTATTTCGCGCCAACAACCCGCCGGGCAGCGAAGGTGAAGCTCGGTATCTGGCGGGTGTGCCGATGGGACGACTGGGGCAGCCACAAGAGATCGCGGCGGCCATTGCGTTTTTGTTGTCCGAGCAAAGCGGGTTTATCACCGGGCAGACCTTGTTTGTCGACGGCGGCTCCTCCATAGGCAAAGCCGCGTTCTGACTCGCCCCCACTGGGGTCTCGACAGTATTTAGAATCGCAAAAAGGACTTGAGATGGACCGCCTCGGCGCAATGGAAACCTTCGTCTACGTGGTGGAAACCGGCTCGTTTTCCGCCGCCGCCCGGCGCCTGAATATCGGCCAGCCCGCCGTGTCGAAAACCATTGCGCAACTGGAGTCGCGTCTCGCGGTTCGACTGCTGTTGCGCTCGACTCGCGGCCTGACGCCCACCGAAGCCGGGCTGGCCTTCTTCGAACGCGCCAAGCGCGCCATCGAAGAAGCCAATGAGGCCGACAACGCAGCACGCGGCGCCGCCAGCGGTCTGACCGGCAACCTGCGGATCTGTGCTGCCGTGACCTTCGGCCGACTGCACATCGTTCCGCACCTCGGACCGTTTCTCGATCAGAACCCGGACCTGAACATCGACCTGATGCTCGATGACCGCAACGTCAATCTGGTCGAGGAAGGCATCGACATCGCCCTGCGCATGGGCACCCTGAGCGACTCCGGCCTCACCGCTCGTAAAATTGCCGAATGCCGGCGCGTCGTGCTGGGCACCCCCGCCTATTTCGAAAAACACGGTGAGCCCACTTGCCCGACCGACCTGAGCAACCACCAGGCAATCGCCTACACCTTGGGTGGCGGTGGCAACTGGCAGTTCAGCAACGGAACAGATGAGCAGTCAGTCATCATCAGCGGGCGAATCCGCGTCAACGCCGCCGAAGGCCTGCGTGCAGCCGTGCTCGCTCATCAAGGGCTGACCCTGGCGTCGGAATGGATGTTTGCGCCGGAACTGACCAACGGTGCGGTCAGGGAAGTGATGAAGGAGTGGGCCCTGCCGAATCAGGACCTGTGGGCGGTATTTCCCACCGGCAGAATGGCCAGCGCGAAGGCTCGGGCGTTTGTGGAGTTTGTGCAGGGGTTGATGGCCAAGGAGACCTGAATCACCGGGGATCCTTGCAAACCCCAGACAGCAAAACGGCGATCCGAAGATCGCCGTTTCTGTTTATTCCCCGAATTGCCGCCCCAACCCACCCGGCACACCATGGATATTGGTCTCTTCCCATGGCCCGTCCGGGCTGATCGACCGGCTCCAGCCGTTGTTCCAGCGGTAGTAGGTGCGCTGGCGGTAGAAGGTGTTGGGCTGGTCATCAAGCACGTACACGCCAAGCTTGGCATCCCAATGGCTGTTGCCACCCGGTGGCGGCGCGAAGCTGGCGGAGGTGCGTGGCAAAGGTTTGGCGGGCTTGGCCGGAATGCTCGGCTTGCTCGGTGTCGGTGTGGGGGACGGCGTCGGACGCGGCTGCGACGGCGGGATCGGTGGCAGCCGTTCAGGCGGCTGCGGTTGGACCACACAAGCGCTTAACCCCAAAACCATACTGAGCAGGGTGATACGAGCGATGGTGGTCATAGTGGCGTTTCCTGTCATTTATCCGGGCTGTCGATGGTCAGTTTTTGCGCTGCGGTGGTGCTGCTGGCCAGGGGCTGGCTGCGACCGATCCATTCGCCGGCAGTCGGTTGGCCGGCGCGGGAGACGCGCGCAACCAGTTGGACTTCAGGGAAGTTCGACAGTTTCAACTGCGGCATCATTGCGTCGGCATCGCCCAGTTCGACGGTGGCCGGCAGATCGGCCACGGTCAGGCGTTTGGCGGCCAACGGGGCCGGTGGACCCGAGGTGGCGCGGGCGAAGATGAACACGCTGTCGCCGGGCTGGACCTTGGCTTTGAGCTCAGGTGCCAGATCGACGGTGACCTTAAGCTTCGCTGCCGCTTTGGCCACTGGAGCCTGGGCGACTTTGCCGCCGCTGGCTTCGAGTTTCTCGGTGGCTCGCGTGATCCCGCCTTGCAGCGCGGCACGGGAACTGTCCTCCGGCGGCAGTTGCGCCAACAGGCGATTCCAGTAGTCGATGGCGTCCTGATACCGCTGGCTTTCAAACGCCGCGATGCCCAGCAGGCCAAGGCTGGTGACTTCTTTCGGATCGGCTTTCAGTGCTTCGTCAGTCAACGCCTGAATCTTGTCCGACCACTTTTTGCCATCGGCGAAGTACTGGGCCTGGGCCCATTGGCCGAGCAGTTCCGGCTGACGACCGGCCAGGTTCACCGTGCGCTCGAAGATCTTCGCCGCGTCTCCCGGACGGTCCTGAGCCATGTAGGTGCGACCGAGGAAGTACAAGCCTTCAGCCGAATCCGGCTGTGCCGCGACCGCGCGCTCCAGACGCTGGGTCATCTCTTCCATCGACTGCGGCGCCTGGGCGAATTCGCGAGTCAGTTCAACCTTGTCGCTGGCACCGTAATGCAGGTACAAGCCAAGCCCAAGGACCGGCACCAGAATCGCCGCCAGCAAGGGCAACGGTTTGCCCAGGCGTGCCACGCGCGGTGCCTCGACGCCTTCGGTGTCGGCGAGCAACTCACGGGCAGCTTCGGCGCGACCGGTTTCCAGTTGCGCCGCGTTGAGCACGCCCTCCTCCTGCTCGGTTTGCAACTCAGCCACGCGCTCCTGATACAGCGCAACGTTCAGGGCAGTACGATCCTCTTCAAGCTGTGCACGACGGCCACGCAAAACGGGGATCAGCAGAAAACTCAGGGCAACCAGAAGCAGCAGACCTGCAGCGAGCCAGAAATCAATCATTCTTGGTTTTATCCAACAGGTGGTCGAGGCGCTCACGCTCCTCGGCAGAGAGCTCATCCTTGGTGTCAGCGCGCTGCACGCGACGACGGCGGACGATCACGGCGATGATCACAAAACCGCCCAGCAACAGGCCGGCGGGGCCGAACCAGAGCAGAGCGGTCTTGGCGTTCAGAGCGGGTTTGTAGCGGACGAAATCACCGTAGCGATCAACCATGAAGTCGATGATCTGCTGATTGTCCTTGCCCTCGCCCAACATGCGGAAAATCTCTTTGCGCAAGTCGGCGGCGATCGGTGCGTTGGAATCGGCGATGTCCTGGTTCTGGCACTTGGGGCAACGCAGCTCTTTGGTCAGCTCGCGAAAACGCTCGCGATCGCCTTCTTTGGCGAACTCGTAGGTGTCAATGGCGGCGTGGGCAACACCGGCCATGCTCAAACCCAATACAAGGGCGGCTATCCAGCGCTTCATGGTTTGGCCTCATCGACCAGCGCCTGATACCGGGCCGCCAGTTTTTCGCGCCAGACCTGTTCGTCGATCACCCCGACGAACTTGTCGCGGATGATGCCTTTGGCGTCGATGAAAAAGGTTTCCGGGGCGCCGTAGACACCGAGGTTCAGGCCCAGCGAGCCGTCCGCGTCACTGATCCCCAACTGGTACGGGTTGTGGAACTCCACCAGCCACTTCTTAGCGTCGGCGTTGACGTCCTTGTAGTTGATGCCATAAATCGTTACGCCCTGCTGGGCCAGCTTGTTCAATACCGGATGCTCGACCTTGCAGGCGATGCACCAGGTGGCCCAGACGTTGACCAGCGCCGGTTTACCGAGAATGTCGGCCTTGGTCAGGGTCTTGTCGCCTTCCACGGTCGGCAGGGAAAACGCCGGGAACGGCTTGCCGATCATCGCCGAAGGCAACTCGGCCGGGTCCAGGTACAACCCGCGATACAGGAAAACAGCCACCACCAGAAAAATCGCCAGTGGCAACAGCATTAACCAACGTCTCATGCAGTGGCTCCCGACATACCGAGTGCTTCCCGCACGCGGCTTTTTACCTTGACCCGATAACGGCGATCCAGCGCCGCCAGCAACCCACCGAAACCTGTCAGCAGCCCGCCGAACCAGATCCAGCGCACAAACGGCTTGACGTGCACGCGCACGGCCCAGGCGCCATCGCCCAGCGGTTCGCCAAGGGCGACGTAAATGTCACGGGTGAAACCGGCGTCGATCCCGGCTTCGGTCATCACCGAGTTCTGCACGGTGTACAGGCGTTTTTCCGGGTGCAACACGCTGACTTCCTTGCCGCCCTTGATCACCCGGACGGTGCCCTTGTCGGAGGTGAAGTTCGGGCCTTCGTAGTGCTTGGCGCCTTCGAACACGAAGTGATAACCGGCCAGGTCCATGGACTCGCCCGGCGCCAGGCGCAAATCGCGTTCGGCACTGTTCTGGCTCGACAGCACGACGCCAAGGGCGCACACGGCGATGCCCAAGTGCGCGATCTGCATGCCCCAGTAGCTGCGGGTCAGGGTCGGCAGGCCTTTGATCAGGCCTTTGTGGCGGGTCTTGTCGAGGATGTCGCGCACACCGGCCAACAGCACCCAGGCCGCGAGCATGAACGTGGCGAGCACCGCCCAGTTGAAATCGCCATAAGCGACGCCGGCCACCACGGCCAACGCGGCACTGCCAAGCAACACCGGGGTGAGCATGCTCATCAGCCATTTGACCGGGGTGTCTTTCCAGCGCACCAGCATGCCGACGGCCATCACCATCATCAGCAACGCCATCAACGGAATGAACAGCGCGTTGAAGTATGGCGGGCCGACGGACAGCTTGGCGCCGGTCATCGCATCAAGGATCAGCGGATACAAGGTGCCCAGCAGAATCATCGACGCCGCCACCACCAGCACCAGGTTGTTGCCCAGCAGCAGGGTTTCCCGGGACCACAGGTTGAAGCCGACGTGGCTTTTCACCACCGGGGCGCGCAGGGCGAACAGCGTCAGCGAACCGCCGACCACGAACAGCAGGAAAATCAGGATGAACACACCGCGCTCCGGGTCGGAGGCAAAGGCGTGAACCGAGGTCAGCACGCCGGAACGTACCAGGAACGTACCGAGCAAGCTCAACGAGAACGCGGCAATGGCCAGCAATACGGTCCAGCTTTTGAACACGCCACGTTTTTCCGTGACCGCCAACGAGTGAATCAGCGCCGTACCGACCAGCCAAGGCATAAACGAGGCGTTTTCCACCGGGTCCCAGAACCACCAGCCGCCCCAGCCGAGTTCGTAGTAGGCCCACCACGAACCCAGGGTGATGCCGATCCCGAGGAAAGCCCAGGCAACGATGGTCCATGGACGCGACCAGCGCGCCCACGCCGCATCAAGACGACCGCCCATCAGCGCCGCGATGGCGAAGGCGAAGGCCACGGAGAAACCGACGTAACCCATGTACAGCATCGGTGGGTGAACGATCAGGCCGATGTCTTGCAGCAACGGATTGAGGTCGGCGCCATCGCTGGGCACTTGCGGCAGGATGCGCTTGAACGGGTTGGACGTGAGGATCAGGAACAGCAGGAAACCGGTGCTGATCATGCCCATCACCGCCAACACCCGGGCCAGCATCACTTGCGGCAACTGCCGGGAGAATACCGACACCGCAAAGGTCCAGCCGCCGAGGATCAAGGCCCAGAGCAGCAGCGAACCTTCGTGAGCGCCCCACACCGCGCTGAACTTGTAGTACCACGGCAAGGCGCTGTTGGAGTTGCTGGCCACGTAGGCGACGGAAAAGTCATCAGCCATGAACGCGTAGGTCAGGCAACCGAAGGCGAATAGCAAAAAGGCGAACTGGCCCCAGGCCGCTGGTTGCGCGAGGCTCATCCACAAACGATCACCGCGCCAGGCGCCGAGCAACGGCACGATGGCCTGGACCAGCGCGAAACACAGCGCCAGGATCATGGCCAGGTGGCCGAGTTCAGGGATAAACAGTGCGGATGTCATCGATCAACCCTCCTTCACGGGCGTTGGAGCAGATTGACCGCTGTCTTTCAAAGCCTTGGTCACTTCCGGCGGCATGTACTTTTCATCGTGCTTGGCCAGCACTTCGTCGGCCACCACCACGCCGTCGGCGTTCAGTTTGCCCAGCGCCACGATACCCTGCCCTTCACGGAACAGGTCCGGGAGGATGCCGCGGTAGCTAATGGTCACGGACTTGTTGAAGTCGGTGACGATGAATTTCACGTCCAGCGAATCGCCGGAACGTTGCAGCGAGCCCTTCTCGACCATACCACCGGCACGGATGCGCGTGTCTTGCGGGGCTTCGCCGTTGGCGATCTGTGTCGGGGTGTAAAACAGATTGATGTTCTGCTGCAGGGCGCTCAGGGCCAGGCCGACGGCAGCGCCGACACCCACCAGGATCGCGAGAATGATGATAAGACGCTTTTTGCGCAGCGGATTCACTTGCCGTTCTCCCGGCGCAAACGACGCGCCTCTTGTTGCAGATACCGCTTGCGGGCCAGGATCGGCGCCGCCACGTTGAGGATCAGCACCGCCAGGCAGATGCCATAGGCTGACCAGACATACAGGGCGTGATGGCCCATGGCGAGGAAGTCGCCGAATGAAGCAAAACTCATCGAACGGCCTCCAGACTGTTCTGCACTTCAGCTTTCACCCAACTGGCCCGGGCTTCGCGCTTGAGCACTTCAAGGCGCATGCGCAGCAACAGCACCGCGCCGAAGAAACAGTAGAAACCCAGCACCGTCAGCAACAATGGCAGCCACATCTCGGCGGGCATCGCCGGTTTTTCGGTGAGGGTGAAGGTCGCACCCTGGTGCAGGGTGTTCCACCACTCCACCGAGTATTTGATGATCGGGATGTTGATCACGCCGACAATCGCCAGCACCGCGCAGGCCTTGGCCGCACTGTCACGATTGCTGATCGCGTTGCCCAGCGCAATGAGACCGAAGTACAGGAACAGCAGAATAAGCATGGACGTAAGTCGCGCATCCCAGACCCACCACGAGCCCCACGTCGGCTTGCCCCAGATCGCGCCGGTGACCAGCGCCACGGCGGTCATCCAGGCACCGATGGGCGCCGCGCATTGCAGGGCGACATCGGCCAGTTTCATTTTCCAGACCAGCCCGACGATGCCGCACACTGCCAGCATGACGTAGACGGACTGCGCCAGCATGGCGGCCGGAACGTGGATATAAATGATGCGAAAGCTGTTGCCTTGCTGGTAGTCAGGCGGCGCGAAGGCCAGGCCCCAAACGACACCGACGCCGATCAGCAGCACTGCGGCAATGCTCAGCCACGGCAGCAATTTGCCACTGATGCCGTAAAACCATTTGGGCGAGCCGAGCTTATGAAACCAGGTCCAGTTCATTACTGTTTCCATCACGGTTGCTCTTCGCTATGAAGAGCCAAAGGGTCTTTACTGATCAAAAAATGACCAGACCTCATTATTCGCCGACGCTGATCTTCAGGCCAGCAGCTATTGCAAACGGTGTCAGGGTTATCGCCAGGGCGGTCAGGCTACCAAGCCACAAGAGATAACCGGTCGCCGGCATGCCCTGCAGGGCCGCCTGCAAGGCGCCACTGCCGAGAATCAACACCGGGATGTACAGCGGCAGAATCAGCAGCGCCAGCAACAGGCCGCCTCGCTTCAATCCCACCGTCAGGGCTGCGCCCACCGCACCGAGCAGGCTCAGCACCGGTGTACCCAGCAATAAAGAAAGCAGCAACACCGGCAGACAGGCGGTTGGCAAACCGAGCATCAATGCCAGCAGTGGAGCGAGCAAAACCAGTGCCAGGCCAGAGAAGGCCCAGTGTGCCAGTACCTTGGCCAAAACCAGAAGAGGCAGGGGGTGCGACGAAAGGACCCACTGTTCCAGCGATCCGTCCTCGAAATCACTGCGGAAGAGCCCGTCCAGCGAGAGCAGGACCGATAAAAGTGCCGCGACCCACACCAGTCCCGGAGACAAGGTTTGCAACAATTGAGACTCGGGACCGACCGCCAACGGGAACAGCGAAACGACGATCGCGAAAAAAACCAGCGGATTGGCCAGTTCAGCCGGACGACGGAACAGCAGACGGGACTCACGGGCGACCAGCAGGCCGAAAACACTCATACGGCCCACTTCCCCAGGTCGATATCGCGATAGCTGGCCGGCATCCGGCTCAGCGTGTGGTGAGTGGTCAGCACCACCATGCCGCCGCGCTCACAGTGGGCGGCCAGGTGTTCTTCGAGTTGCGCCACGCCTTGTTTATCGAGCGCGGTGAACGGCTCGTCGAGGATCCACAGCGGCGGACTGTCGAGGTACAGGCGCGCCAATGCCACACGGCGTTTCTGCCCGGCGGACAACGTATGGCAGGGAACATCCTCGAAACCGCGCAATCCGACATCGGCCAGCGCTTGCCAGATCGCCTCGTGGGGAGCCGGTTGATGCAGGGCGCAGAGCCAGATCAGGTTCTCCTCCGGCGTCAGCAAGTCCTTGATCCCGGCGGCATGGCCGATCCACAGCAGGTTGCGCGCCAGTTCAAGGCGCTGATCGTTCAGCGGCTTACCGTTGAGCAGCACTTGACCGGCGGTCGGCTGCATCAGGCCGGATAACAGACGCAAGAGGCTGGTCTTGCCGCTGCCGTTGGGGCCACTGATTTGCACCATTTCGCCACTGGCCAGTCTCAATTCGAGATTTTCGAAGAGCAGCCGAAGGTCTCGCTCACAAGCAAGGGCAACGGTTTGCAGGACAGGACTGGTCAAGAGATCACGGGCCTTTTGCGGTTCAAGTCGGCGGCGGAGCGGCCGCTAAAGAGATGCAGCATAGATGCATTGGCGGCCTGTTCTAGAGAGCTGCGTCAAACAAATGCAATGTTTTCGCCACTCCCCGAAGGACGGGCGGCATTATACATGCCATACCCTACTCTAAAGAGTGCATTTTCCTCAGGTTGTGACCGCGTATGACAGGCGAAATGAACATCCTCCCGGTACCGCAGACCACGCCCGCGACTTCGCGGCCGCTGGTAGTGAGCGGCGATCTGCTCAAGCTGCTGTCGCCGATGGAGGGCCTGATCACCCCCGGCCAGACCGCCAAGGCTGAAGTGCTGTCGCTCAAGCAGGCCGATCAGACCTTTCAACTGTTGCTTAAAGTCACCCTCGACAGCGGCCGCCAGACCACGGTCCAGGCCACCAGCACCCAGCCGCTGCCCCAAGGCACCAGTCTGGCGATCACCCAACCGTCAGCGGGCAATCTGGCGATCACGGTGCAACAGGCCATTGCTTCCAGCGTCGCCACCCTCACCCGCATCGACACCGCGCAATTGCCGGTCGGGACGTTGTTGCAGGGCAAAGTGCTGACCTCGCAAGTGCTGCCGCAGGTGCCGGGCCAGCCGACGGTGTTTCGTTCGATGGTGAGCCTGCTCAACACCGCGTTGAGCGGCAGCACGCTGAGCATCGACAGTCCGACGCCGCTGCGCATCGGCACGCTGTTGAGTGCCTTGGTGCAGGACACGCAAACGCTGAAGTTCGTGCCGTTGAGCAACCGTCAGGAGCAACTGGCGATCACCCAGCAATTGGTCAGTCAGCAGAGCCGCCAAGGCTCGCTGGATGGTTTGATCAAGCTGCTGCAAAACCTGCCTCCATCGGATCAGACCTCCAGCGACCTGCGGGCCGCGGTGGAAAAACTGCTGGCCGGTTTACCGGACGTTCAGCAACTGAGTACGTCAAAAGGCCTCGCTCAGGCGCTGGCCAATAGCGGGCTATTCCTCGAAGCGAAATTGCTGACCGGGCAAAATCCGACACTGGCGCCCGACATGAAAGGCGATCTGCTCAAGCTGATTGCGCAATTGACGCCAGGGCTGCCGGCCAACACCAATCTCAATGCGATCATTGCCGCCAACACGCTGGTCCAGTCCATGCCGAGTTTCGTGCGCAGCGCCCTCGGCATGCTCGGCCAGGTCAGCGCCAAGCCGTTGCCGACCAGTTTCCCGCTGCCCGAACGGCTGCTGCAAAGCCAGGACGGTGAAAACGATCTGGAGCATTTGCTGCGTCTGGCTGCGGCGGCGGTCTCGCGCCTGCAAAGCCATCAGTTGTCGAGTCTTGAGCAGACTGGCGTCACTGATGATGGCCGCCTGCTCAGCACCTGGCAGCTGGAAATCCCCATGCGCAACCTGCAGGACATCGTGCCGCTGCAGGTCAAGTTCCAGCGCGAAGAAGCGCCGGAGAAAGAACAACCCCATGAACGCCGGGACGAACGCGAACCGAAGCAGCAACTGTGGCGCGTGGACCTGGCGTTCGACATGGAACCGTTGGGCCCGATGCAGATTCAGGCGCAGCTGATCAAGGGCAGCCTGTCCAGCCAGCTCTGGGCTGAACGGCCGTACACCGCCAGCCTGATCGAAAGCAATCTGGCTGCACTGCGCCAGCGCTTGCTGGACTCCGGGCTGAACGTCGGCGATCTGGATTGCCACCTCGGTACACCGCCACAAGGCCCACAAACCCGCCTCGAACAACGCTGGGTCGACGAAACCGCATGAGAAACCCCAACACCCCACGCCAGGCCATCGCCCTCAAATACGACGGCACCCACGCCCCTACCCTCACGGCCAAAGGCGACGAAGCACTGGCCGAAGCCATTCTGAAGCTTGCCCGTGATTATGAAGTGCCCATCTACGAAAACGCCGAGCTGGTGAAGCTGCTGGCGCGGATGGAACTGGGGGAAAGTATTCCGGAAGAGTTGTACCGCACGATTGCCGAGATTATTGCGTTCGCGTGGAATTTGAAGGGCAAGTTTCCGGCGGGGCATGATCCGGAGGCGACCATGGTTGAGAAGGACATCACTGATCGCGGTGACGACTACTGATCGTTCCCACGCTCTAAGTGGGAATGCAGCCCGTGACGCTCTGCGTCACATTCAACAGCGGAATGCGGAGCGTCCCCAGAGATCGTTCCCACGCGGGGAACGATCTCTGGCAGGCGTCAGTTCTTGTGAAGCTTGCGCATCAACTCCGCCTCAGCCTGGGTCAACCCGCAGGACTGAGTCAGTTCATCAACGGTAGCCCCCATGCCGACCAGGCGCGCCGCCTGGGCAAACGACAGGCTCGACGGATCGCGCTGTTCCAGTTGGGCCAGTTTGTCCGGCAAGGGACTGACGACGGCGCGCAGTTCGTGCAGGTCTTCACCCATGCGCACGTTGCCGCTTTGATAGTCGTCGACGCGTTTGGCCAGGTCCTTGATGCGCTGATCGCGCAGCGCATCACCCTGGGCCTGTTGCGCGGCAATTTGCCGTTGAGCGCGAATGTACGCCAGAAACATTGCCAGCGTGCCTGCCCAGAAAAGGAACAGGACAATGACCGCTACCTCAAGAATCAATCAGATGTTCTCCAGGTCCGACCATTCTTCTTCGCTCATCATCTTGTCCAGTTCGACCAGGATCAGCAGTTCATTGTTCTTGTTGCACACGCCTTGAATGAACTTGGCGGACTCTTCGTTACCGACGTTTGGCGCGGTTTCGATTTCCGACTGACGCAGGTAAACCACTTCGGCCACGCTATCGACCATGATCCCGACCACTTGCTTGTCGGCTTCGATGATGACGATACGGGTGTTGTCGCTGATCTCGGCATTCATCAGGCCGAAGCGCTGACGAGTGTCGATGACGGTGACCACGTTGCCGCGCAGGTTGATAATGCCCAGCACGTAGCTCGGGGCACCCGGGACCGGGGCGATTTCGGTGTAACGCAGGACTTCCTGAACGCGCATCACGTTGATGCCGTAGGTTTCATTGTCCAGTTTGAAGGTTACCCATTGCAGGATCGGATCTTCGGAACCTTTTGCATTCGTCGCTTGACTACTCATACCCTGACCCCTCGAAAAACCGCTTCTGGCGGTGTGTGTTCTGTGTGGCGGCATTCAACAATGCCGTCGCATACTTGTTATGTCGGCAGCTATGTCGGTTTGTGTAGCGGCTTGCTGCCGCCCATGTGCTTTGCCCCACCGCTGGCGATCAACTCGGCCAGGGCGGAAACGTCCAGCAGCGCACACATGTGCTCAATCACCGTGCCGGCGAGCCATGGCCGCTGACCTCGATGACTTCTCCATTTGATTTCGTTCGGGTCCAGGCGCAACGAGCGGCTGACCTGATGCACCGCCAGCCCCCACTCGTAGCCCTGAACCGAAATAACGTATTGCAGCCCTTGGCGGAAATCGTCGCGGTAGCGGTCGGGCATGACCCACCGCGCGGTGTCCAGGACTTTCAGGTTGCCGGCCTGACTCGGTAGGATCCCGAGGAACCATTCGGGCTGGCCAAACAGCGGCGTCAGCTCGTGACCGGCCAGCGAATAAATCGAGCCCAGGCACACCAGCGGCACCGCCAGGGTCAACCCGGCGACATCGAACAGCAGGCATTCGAACGGCTCGGCGGCCCACGCCGGGCGACCGTCGGTTTCCACCGGTGGCGGCGTGTTGCTCGGCGGCAGATGGACTTCGACCAGCGGCGGCACCAGGGTTTGCAGCAACGGTGCGAGGGTCGAGACCGGCGCCAGAATCGGTGCCGGCGCATCTTCGATCACCACCGGGGCTTTTGCGACCGCAGCGACCACTGGCGCGACGACAGGCGCAGCTGCCACAACGGACTTCTGCGCATCACGCGCCTGCTCTTCAAGCACGGCTGCCTGGAACTCGTCCAGCGCAGCCTCAACCTCTACCGCTTCAACAACCTCGATGACTTCAGCCACCGCTTCCACTTCCAGCGGCAACTCTTCAGTCGCTTCCATCAGCAGGCTGTCCAGATAAGACTGGAGCGCCAGTTGCGGACGCGAGGTGATTTTCACCGGCCGATTCATCTCAGGCCACCTGCGGGACAAGTTGTGCCGCCAGCAAATGCTTGAGCAAGGCGCGATAAGCGAGAACCCCACGGCTCTTGCCGTCGAATTGCGAAGGCGTCAGCCCGGCCCGGCTCGCATCCCGCAGGCGCGTGTCGATCGGGATGTAGCCTTGCCAGATTTCTTCCGGGTATTTGTCGCGCAGCACGCGAAGGGTCCCGAGGGACGCTTGGGTGCGGCGGTCGAACAAGGTTGGAATGATGGAGAACGGCAAGGCCACTTTGCGTGAGCGGTTGATCATCGCCAGTGTATTGACCATGCGCTCCAGACCTTTGACGGCCAGGTGCTCGGTCTGCACCGGAATCACTAATTGCTGGCTCGCCGCCAAGGCATTGACCATCAGTACGCCGAGCAACGGCGGGCTGTCGATCACGGCGTAATCGAAGTCCTGCCACAGTTGCGCCAGGCTCTTGGCAATCACCAGGCCCAAACCACTCTGGCCCGGCGACTGACGTTCAAGCGTGGCCAGAGCGGTGCTCGACGGCAACAACGAGATGCGTTCGTCGCTGGTCGGCAACAGCAACTGCCCGGGCAAGCCTTGCGGCACGCTGCCCTTGTGCAGGAACAGGTCGTAGCTGCTGTGCTCCAGGCTGTCGGGATCGTAGCCGAAGTAGCTGGTCATCGAGCCGTGCGGATCGAGATCGACCACGACCACACGCTTGCCCGCCTCGGCCAGCAAGCCGGCTAAAGCGATAGAGGAAGTGGTTTTACCAACACCACCCTTTTGATTGGCAACGGCCCAGACTCTCATTCGGATTGTTCCTCCCGGTCGATATGCTCGACCGAGAAATAGCTCAACGTGTTAATGCAGGTGACGGAGAATTGACGGCGCTCTCTCGTACCGGCGACTTGACCGGGGTCGGTGCAGTTTGTGTGCCAGCACGCTTCAACGCGGCATCCGGTTGCGCATGGGCGGTCCCGGTGCCGGTGAGGCTGCGACGTACATCAAGATTTCGCGACACGACCAGCACCACGCGACGGTTACGCGCCCTGCCCTCAGCGGTGGCGTTGTTGGCCACCGGCTGGAACTCGCCGTAACCCACCGACGCCAGGCGGCCAGGGTTTACGCCCTGCATCGCCAGCATGCGCACGATGCTCGCCGAACGGGCCGAAGACAGCTCCCAGTTGGTCGGGTATTGCGCGGTGCGGATCGGCTGATCGTCGGTGAAGCCTTCGACGTGGATCGGGTTGTCGAACGGCTTGAGGATTGCGGCCACCTTGTCGATGATATTGAACGCCATGTCACTGGGCATCGCATCGCCGCTGCCGAACAACAGGCTGGAATTGAGTTCGATCTCGACCCACAACTCGTTGCCGCGCACGGTCATCTGATTGGACTTGATCAAGTCGCCGAATGCCGCGCTGATGTCATCGGCAATGCTTTTCAATGGATCACTGGCACCGGCCACACCGGCATCGACCTGCTCGCTGTCCTTGACCAGGGGCTTGGCCGGGGTCACGGTCTTCGGCCGCTCTTCACCGATCGGGATCGGCTTGAGGGCGCGATCGCTGTCGGTAAACACCCCGATCAGCGCCTCGGAAATGACTTTGTACTTGCCCTCGTTGATCGACGAGATCGAGTACATGACCACGAAGAATGCGAACAGCAACGTGATGAAGTCGGCGTAGGAAACGAGCCAGCGTTCGTGATTGACGTGTTCTTCAGGTTGCCGACGACGAGCCATAGTCCGTTACTCCCATCAATCCATGAAGCCCTGAAGCTTCAACTCAATAGAGCGAGGGTTTTCACCTTCGGCGATCGACAGGATTCCTTCCAGCAACATTTCGCGATAACGCGACTGGCGCAAGGCAACGGACTTGAGCTTGGCGGCAATCGGCAGCAACACCAGGTTGGCACTGGCCACACCGTAGATGGTGGCGACGAAGGCGACGGCGATGCCGCTGCCCAGTTGCGTCGGATCGGCCAGGTTGCCCATGACATGGATCAGGCCCATCACCGCACCGATGATGCCAATGGTCGGCGCGTAGCCGCCCATGCTTTCAAAGACTTTGGCCGCTTCGATGTCGCGGGCTTCCTGGGTGTAGAAATCCACTTCCAGAATGCTGCGAATCGCTTCCGGCTCGGCGCCGTCGACCAGCAGTTGCAGACCTTTGCGCGAGTAACTGTCAGGTTCGGCATCGGCCACCCCTTCCAGACCGAGCAGGCCTTCCTTGCGCGCGGTCAGGCTCCAGTTGACGACGCGGTCGACGCCACCGGCCAGGTCAACGCGAGGCGGAAACAGAATCCAGCCAATGATTTGCATGGCACGCTTGAAGGCGCTCATCGGTGATTGCAGCAATGCCGCGCCGATAGTCCCACCGAGTACGATCAGCGCCGCCGGGCCGTTGGCCAATGCGCCGAGATGACCGCCTTCAAGGTAGTTGCCGCCAATGATGGCGACAAACGCCAAGATGATCCCGATAAGGCTTAGAACATCCATCAGATACACGCCTCGACCAAGTGCCTGCCAATATCGTCCAGACCGTAGATCGCGTCGGCGAGGTCGGCTTTGACGATGGCCATCGGCATGCCGTAGATCACGCAGCTGGCTTCATCCTGAGCCCAGATCGCGCTGCCGCCCTGCTTGAGCAGGCGCGCGCCTTCACGACCGTCGGCGCCCATGCCGGTCAGTACGACCGCCAGAACTTTGTCGCCGTAGGACTTGGCTGCCGAACCGAAGGTGATGTCCACGCACGGTTTGTAGTTCAGACGCTCGTCGCCCGGCAGGATTTTCACCGCGCCACGGCCGTCGATCATCATTTGCTTGCCACCCGGCGCCAGCAGCGCCAGGCCCGGACGCAGAATGTCGCCATCCTCCGCTTCCTTGACGCTGATGCGGCAGAGCTTGTCCAGACGTTCGGCGAAGGCCTTGGTGAAGGCGGCCGGCATGTGCTGGATCAACACGATCGGGGCCGGGAAGTTGGCCGGCAACTGGGTCAACACCCGTTGCAGGGCAACCGGACCGCCCGTGGACGTACCGATAGCCACCAGTTTGTAGGCTTTGCGTTTTGGTGCGGGCGACGACTGTCCGGACGATGCCGGGGCCGATGCCGGGGCGTAGCTACGCGCCGGCATCGGTGCCGGAGCCGGACGCGCAGGCGTGCTGCTGCCGTAACTGCTGACGCTCGAAGGCGCAGGCGTCGGGGCTGGCGCGGCGACCGGGGCCGGTGCGCTGTAGGTGCTGGCACGACGGTTACTGCGCGAGATGCTGAGAATTTTCTCGCACAGCAGTTGCTTGACCTTCTCCGGGTTACGGGAGATGTCTTCGAAATTCTTCGGCAGGAAATCCACCGCGCCGGCGTCCAGCGCATCGAGGGTTACCCGAGCGCCTTCGTGGGTCAGCGAGGAGAACATCAACACCGGGGTCGGGCAACGCTGCATGATGTGCCGCACTGCCGTGATGCCATCCATCATCGGCATCTCGTAGTCCATGGTGATCACGTCTGGCTTGAGGGCCAGCGCCTGATCAATCGCCTCTTTTCCGTTGGTCGCAGTACCGACGACCTGGATATTCGGATCCGCTGAAAGAATTTCCGAGACGCGGCGGCGGAAAAACCCCGAATCGTCCACCACCAGGACTTTGACTGCCATAAACACTCCGTTAGGACGGAGCGAGGCTTAGTCGCCCCGCTCCACCAGAATCAAATACGCCGTGCGGCGTAACGCTTGAGCATGCTCGGAACATCGAGAATCAGCGCGATGCGACCGTCACCGGTAATGGTGGCGCCCGACATGCCCGGGGTTCCCTGGAGCATTTTGCCCAATGGCTTGATGACCACTTCTTCCTGGCCCACCAGCTGGTCGACGACGAAGCCGATCCGCTGAGTACCCACCGAAAGGATCACCACGTGGCCTTCGCGCTGCTCTTCGTGAGCGGCGGAGCTGACCAGCCAGCGCTTGAGGTAGAACAATGGCAGAGCCTTGTCCCGCACGATCACCACTTCCTGGCCGTCCACCACGTTGGTGCGCGACAGGTCGAGGTGGAAGATTTCGTTGACGTTCACCAGCGGGAACGCGAACGCCTGGTTGCCGAGCATGACCATCAGCGTCGGCATGATCGCCAGGGTCAACGGGACCTTGATGACGATCTTCGAGCCTTTGCCCTTGGTCGAATAAATATTGATGGTGCCGTTGAGCTGGGCGATTTTGGTTTTCACCACGTCCATGCCCACGCCGCGTCCGGAGACATCGGAAATTTCGGTCTTGGTCGAAAAACCCGGCGCAAAGATCAGGTTGAAGCAGTCGGACTCGCTGAGGCGATCCGCGGCATCCTTGTCCATCAACCCTTTCTTCACGGCAATGCCGCGCAGAACATCGGCGTCCATGCCCTTGCCGTCATCGGAGATGGACAGCAGGATGTGGTCGCCTTCCTGTTCTGCCGACAGGATCACCTTGCCGCTGCGAGGTTTGCCCATCGCTTCGCGCTCGGCCGGCTCTTCAATGCCGTGGTCGACCGAGTTGCGCACCAAGTGGACCAGCGGATCGGCCAGGGCCTCGACGAGGTTCTTGTCGAGGTCGGTTTCTTCGCCGACCAGCTCCAGGTTGATCTCTTTCTTGAGCTGGCGAGCCAGGTCGCGAACCAGGCGCGGGAAGCGCCCGAAGACTTTCTTGATCGGTTGCATCCGGGTCTTCATGACCGCGGTCTGCAGGTCGGCCGTGACCACGTCGAGGTTCGACACAGCCTTGGACATGGCTTCGTCGCCGCTGTTGAGGCCCAGACGGACCAAGCGGTTACGCACCAATACCAGTTCGCCGACCATGTTCATGATTTCGTCGAGACGCGCGGTATCAACCCGCACGGTGGTCTCGGCTTCACTGGCCGGTTTTTCCGGTGGCGGCGCGGACGGTGCGCGGGCTGGAGCCGGTGCAGCGGCAGCCGCCGGTTTCGGCGCTTCGCCTTTCGGCTCGGGAGTCTTGGCAACCGGTTTCGGTGCAGCAGCCTTGGCGGCTGGAGCAGCCACCGCAGCACCTGTGCCGACTTCAGTGAATTTGCCTTTGCCATGCAATTCGTCGAGCAGCGACTCGAACTCGTGATCGGAGATCAGATCACCACCGGCCGCTTTCGCGGTTGGCGCAGCCGAGGCGGGTACGGCGGCAATGGCCGACTCCAGCGCGTCCACCGCAAAGTTGCCCTTGCCGTGCAACTGGTCGAGCAGTGCTTCGAATTCGTCGTCGGTAATATCAGAGCTGTCGCCGGCCGCTTTCGGAGCAGCCGGTGCAGTGGACGGTGCCACCGCGTCGACGGCGAACTGGCCTTTGCCATGCAGTTGATCGAGCAACGACTCGAACTCGGCATCGGTGATTTCGTCGCCGGCCGCCGAATCGGTAGCCGCCACTGGAGCAACCGCCGGCGCTTCGGCTTGAGCCTTGACGGCGTTCAGCGAGTCCAGCAATTGCTCGAATTCGTTATCAGTGATGTCGCCCGATTCTTCAGCAGCAGGTGCTTCGACCACTTCAGCAACCGGTGCGGATTCATCAGCCGTTTGCGGCTCGGCCAGACGGGCCAGTGCCGCGAGCAATTCAGGCGTGGCAGCCGTAATCGGGCTGCGTTCGCGGACCTCGGTGAACATGCTGTTCACCGCATCCAGCGCTTCGAGAACCACGTCCATCAGTTCCGAGTCGACGCGACGCTCACCCTTGCGCAGGATGTCGAACACGTTCTCGGCGATGTGACAGCACTCCACCAGCTCGTTGAGCTGGAGGAAGCCGGCGCCCCCTTTTACAGTGTGAAAACCGCGAAAAATTGCATTGAGCAAGTCCGCATCATCCGGTCGGCTTTCAAGCTCGACCAGCTGTTCGGACAGTTGCTCTAGAATCTCGCCGGCCTCAACCAGGAAATCCTGAAGGATCTCTTCATCGGCGCCGAAGCTCATTAAGGGGGTGCTCCTGAGGTCTAAAAACCTAAAAAACCTAAAATGCTAAAACTCTAAAATCCTAGGCTGGATAACAAATCGTCCACATCGTCCTGACCGGACACAACGTCTTCTCTTTTATCGGCATGAATCTGCGGACCTTCACCCTGAGAGAGATGTTTTTGCGGATCTTTTTCAGCGAGCATCGCTTCACGGTCATGTTCGATACCCGCAAAGCGGTCTACCTGACTGGCCATGAGCACAAGCTTGAGCAGGTTGCTTTCAACTTCGGTGACCAATTGGGTCACGCGTTTGATCACCTGACCGGTGAGGTCCTGGTAATCCTGGGCCAGCAATATGTCGTTGAGGTTGCTCGACACCGTGCGATTGTCTTCGCTGCTGCGTGTCAGGAAACCGTCGACTCGCCGGGCCAGTTCGCGAAACTCTTCAGCCCCGACTTCGCGACGCATGAAGCGCCCCCAGTCGGTGCTCAATGCCTGAGCTTCAGTGCTCAGGCCATTGACCAGCGGCGTGGCGTTTTCCACCAGGTCCATGGTGCGGTTGGCCGCAGCCTCGGTCAGCTTGACCACATACCCCAGGCGCTCGGTGGCGTCCGTGATCTGCGACACTTCCTCGGCTTGCGGCATGTTCGGGTCAATCTGGAAATTGACGATCGCGCTATGCAGCTCGCGAGTGAGCTTGCCCACTTCCTGGTACAGGCCGCGGTCACGGGTCTGATTGAGCTCATGGATCAGTTGCACAGCGTCGCCGAACCTGCCCTTTTCAAGGCTTTCGACCAGTTCGACCGCGTGTTTTTTCAGGGTCGATTCAAAATCGCCCAGTGAAGATTCGTTATGCTCCATAGCTCCCCCGTGGCGCAGTGGATCAACCGATGCGTTCGAAAATCTTCTCGATTTTTTCTTTCAACGCCTGGGCCGTAAAGGGTTTGACCACATAGCCGTTAACACCGGCCTGGGCTGCTTCGATAATCTGCTCGCGCTTGGCTTCGGCGGTCACCATCAGCACCGGCAGGTGCTTGAGCTTTTCATCGGCGCGCACGTGACGCAGCAGATCGATACCGGTCATGCCAGGCATGTTCCAGTCCGTTACCAGAAAGTCGATGCTCCCGCTGTTGAGAACCGGAATGGCAGTAGTGCCATCGTCGGCCTCGACCGTGTTGGTGAACCCAAGGTCACGCAACAGGTTTTTTATGATCCGCCGCATCGTTGAGAAGTCATCAACGATGAGGATTTTCATGTTCTTGTCCAATTCGACCTCCAAGCAGTCTTAAACGCGCCCAGCACCTGGACGCGCCATTTCAATCAATCCGGCAATGCACTCGATGACTGTCTGGAGCACAACAGATCGCGACCGGTGCAGTTCAACACCCCACCGGCCTCGTTCGCAGTGCCCCCACACTGCCTTCAGCGCGCTCGCCACTCCCCCAAACGCCCCCGCAAACGGGCCGCGCACTGGCTATGTAACTGGCTGACCCGCGATTCGCTGACCCCCAGGACCTCACCGATTTCCTTGAGGTTCAGCTCTTCGTCGTAGTACAGCGCCAACACCAGTCGCTCACGCTCCGGCAAATTGGCAATCGCGTCCGCCAGCGCGGCCTGGAAGCGTTCATCTTCCAGATCGCGTGACGGCTCCAGATGTGCACTCGCGCCATCCTCGTGCAGCCCTTCGTGTTCGCCGTCCTGCAACAGATCGTCGAAACTGAATAACCGGCTGCCCAGGGTGTCGTTCAAAATCCCGTAATAATCGTCGAGACTCAATTGGAGTTCGGCCGCAACTTCATGATCTTTAGCGTCTCGACCGGTTTTAGCTTCAATCGAGCGAATTGCGTCACTAACCATGCGGGTATTGCGGTGAACCGAGCGTGGCGCCCAGTCACCCTTGCGCACTTCATCGAGCATCGCGCCGCGGATTCGAATGCCCGCGTACGTCTCGAAACTCGCGCCTTTGCTGGCGTCATATTTGGTCGATACTTCCAGCAGGCCGATCATCCCGGCCTGGATCAGGTCTTCAACCTGAACACTGGCCGGCAGACGCGCCAGCAAGTGGTAAGCAATGCGTTTGACCAGTGGCGCGTAACGCTCGATCAGCTCGTACTGCGCGTCACGTGCCGACTTCTTGTAGAGGTTGTAGCCACTGGCTGTCATAGGACGGGTCCTGCGGTCTGTTGCACGAGGCGCTCGACGAAAAACTCTAGGTGCCCACGCGGGTTGGCAGGCAGCGGCCAGGTGTCGACCTTCTGCGCGATGGCCTTGAACGCCAGGGCGCACTTGGAACGCGGGAAGGCTTCGTAGACGGCACGCTGTTTCTGCACGGCCTTGCGCACGCTTTCGTCGTAAGGCACCGCGCCGACGTATTGTAAGGCGACGTCAAGGAAGCGGTCCGTGACCTTGGTCAACTTGGCGAACAGGTTGCGACCTTCCTGCGGGCTCTGGGCCATGTTGGCCAGGACGCGGAAGCGGTTCATGCCGTAATCGCGGTTCAGCAGTTTGATCAGCGCGTAGGCGTCGGTGATCGAGGTCGGCTCGTCGCACACCACCAGCAAGACCTCTTGCGCTGCGCGGACGAAACTGACTACCGAGTCACCAATACCTGCAGCGGTGTCGATCACCAAGACATCGAGGTTGTCGCCGATATCGCTGAAGGCCTGGATCAGGCCGGCGTGTTGAGCCGGGCTCAGATGAACCATGCTCTGTGTGCCGGACGCGGCCGGGACAATGCGAATACCGCCGGGGCCCTGCAACAGAACGTCGCGCAGCTCACAGCGGCCTTCGATCACGTCGGCCAGGGTACGTTTGGGTGTCAGCCCCAAGAGGACGTCGACGTTCGCCAGCCCCAGATCGGCGTCCAGCAGCATGACGCGCCGGCCGAGCTCAGCTAGAGCCAGGGACAAGTTCACTGACACGTTAGTCTTCCCGACGCCACCTTTGCCGCCGGTCACCGCGATCACCTGTACGGGATGCATGCTGCCCATGTTATTTCTTTACCTTGTCTTGCATAGACGGAGGCCACATTACTGGCTGCGCGCTCAATAACTGAACAATGCATGGCAGACCATCGATGTAGGTACAAAAACGGTTCATTAGCACCTCAGCCAACCTGCTTGGTCGGGCTGTGGTAAATATCAGCGAACATGTCAGCCATGGCTTCTTCGCTGGGTTCTTCTTGCATTTGCACGCTGACGGCACGACTGACCAACTGATGACGACGCGGCAGATGCAAATCATCCGGAATACGCGGGCCATCGGTCAGGTAAGCCACCGGCAATTCATGACTGATCGCCAGGCTCAACACCTCGCCCAGACTTGCCGTTTCATCCAGTTTAGTCAGGATGCAGCCAGCGAGCCCGCAGCGCTTGTAACTGTGATAAGCGGCCGTTAGAACCTGTTTCTGGCTGGTGGTTGCCAGAACCAGATAATTTTTTGACTTGATGCCCCGTCCGGCCAGGCTTTCGAGCTGCATGCGCAGGGCTGGATCGCTGGCCTGGAGGCCGGCGGTATCGATCAGCACCACGCGCTTGCGCAGCAAGGGGTCCAGCGCCTGCACCAGAGATTGGCCCGGATCGACGTGGGTTACCGACACGTTGAGAATCCGGCCCAGGGTCTTCAATTGTTCCTGAGCACCGATACGGTAGCTGTCCATGCTCACCAGCGCGATGTTTTGCGCGCCGTATTTGAGCACGTAGCGGGCCGCGAGCTTGGCCAGGGTGGTGGTCTTGCCCATGCCGGCAGGGCCGACCATGGCAATCACGCCGCCCTCTTCCAGTGGTTCGACTTCCGGTGTGGCAATCATCCGTGCCAGGTGCGCCAGTAACATGCGCCAGGCCTGACGGGGTTCGTCGATGTCGGTAATCATCGCCAGCAAGTCGCGGGACAACGGGCCGGACAGGCCGATGCGTTGCAGGCGACGCCAAAGATTGGCCTGGGCTGGACGGCTGCCTTGCAGCTGATTCCAGGCCAGGGAGCCGAGTTGTACTTCCATCAATTCGCGCAGGCTGTTGAGTTCGAAACGCATCGAATCGAACGCCCGCGGATCGACGCCGCCAGCGGCAGGTGCCGGGGTTGGTGCCGAGCGACGAGGTTCGGCATACGTCGGCTCGATCAGCGGCTCGGCGGCGGTCAACGGCAGGCCGGCGAACAACTGGCGATTGGTGGTCTTGTCGCCTTCGGTTTCGCCTTCGCCACGCAGGCTCAATTCGGCCTGGGCGGTGACGATCCGCGACTGGGTCTTGCGCAGCTCATCCTCGAGTTCCATGTTCGGAACACGCGGGGCCAGCGCCGACAATTTGTAATCCAGGGCAGCCGTCAGCTCGACACCACCGGCGATCCGGCGATTGCCAATAATGGCGGCATCAGCGCCCAGCTCATCACGAACCAGTTTCATGGCCTGACGCATATCGGCGGCGAAAAAACGCTTAACTTGCATAAACCACTACCTCAGCCGTTGGGCCCTACTGTCGCAACGATGGTCACTTGCTTGTTGTCAGGAATTTCCTGGTAAGCCAACACATGCAAACCCGGCACTGCCAGTCGGCCGAATCGCGACAGCATCGCGCGAACCGGACCGGCTACCAGCAGAATCACCGGTTGACCTTGCATTTCCTGACGCTGCGCCGCATCGATCAACGAACGTTGCAGTTTCTCAGCCATGCTTGGCTCCAGCAGAACACCCTCTTCCGAGCCTTGTCCTGCCTTCTGAAGACTATTGAGCAATATCTGTTCCAACCTTGGCTCCAGCGTGATAACTGGTAGCTCGGAGTCAGTCCCTACAATGCTTTGGACGATTGCGCGGGATACGCCGACGCGCACCGCGGCCACCAAAGCGGCAGTATCTTGACTCTTGGCAGCATTGTTGGCGATGGCCTCGGCGATGCTGCGAATGTCCCGCACCGGCACCTGTTCGGCCAACAACGCTTGAAGCACCTTGAGCAACTGCGACAGCGAGACCACACCCGGCACCAGCTCTTCGGCCAGCTTCGGCGAGCTTTTGGCCAGCAATTGCATGAGTTGCTGGACTTCTTCGTGACCGATCAGTTCGCTGGAGTGCTTGTACAGAATCTGGTTCAAGTGCGTCGCCACGACCGTACTGGCGTCCACCACGGTGTAACCCAGCGATTGCGCCTGGGCACGCTGGCTGATTTCGATCCAGACCGCTTCCAGGCCAAAAGCCGGATCTTTGGCGGTTATGCCGTTGAGCGTGCCGTAGACCTGCCCCGGGTTGATCGCCAGTTCGCGATCCGGGTAAATCTCGGCTTCTGCCAGGATCACGCCCATCAGGGTCAGGCGGTAAGCACTCGGGGCCAGGTCGAGGTTGTCACGAATGTGCACAGTCGGCATCAGGAAGCCCAGGTCCTGGGACAGCTTCTTGCGCACGCCCTTGATCCGCGCCAACAACTGACCACCCTGATTGCGATCCACCAGAGGAATCAGGCGATAGCCGACTTCCAGCCCGATCATGTCGATCGGTGTCACGTCGTCCCAACCCAGTTCCTTGGTTTCCATCGCGCGAGCCGGCGATGGCAGCAGCTCCTGTTGACGCTTGACCTCTTGCAGGGCCTGAACCTTGACCACGTTCTGCTTCTTCCAGAACAGGTACGCGCCGCCAGCAGCCAGGGCCGCCATGCTGAGAAAGGAGAAGTGCGGCATGCCGGGCACCAGGCCCATCACTGCCATCAAACCCGCCGCCACGGCCAACGCTTTCGGCGAGGCGAACATCTGCCGATTGATTTGTTTGCCCATGTCTTCCGAACCGGAAGCACGGGTCACCATGATTGCCGCCGCTGTCGACAACAGCAGTGATGGCAATTGCGCCACCAAACCGTCACCGATGGTCAACAAGGCGTAAACCCGGCCGGCATCACCAAAGGTCATGCCGTGCTGGAAGATACCGACCGCCATGCCGCCGATCAGGTTGATGAACAGAATCAGCAGGCCGGCGATGGCGTCACCGCGCACGAATTTGCTGGCACCGTCCATCGAACCGTAGAACTCGGCTTCCTGGGCGACTTCCATCCGGCGCAGTTTGGCCTGGTTCTGGTCGATCAGGCCGGCGTTCAAGTCGGCGTCGATTGCCATTTGTTTGCCGGGCATCGCATCGAGGGTGAAACGTGCGCTCACCTCGGAAATCCGCCCGGCGCCCTTGGTCACCACGACGAAGTTGATGATCATCAAGATCGCGAAAACTACGATACCAACCACGTAGTTACCGCCGATCACCACCTCGCCGAAGGCCTGGATCACCTTACCGGCGGAAGCATGACCGTCCTGTCCGTGGAGCATCACCACTCGGGTGGAGGCCACGTTCAGCGCCAGTCGCAACAACGTTGCCACCAGCAGAATGGTTGGGAACACTGCAAAATCCAGCGGCCGCAAGGCGTAGACGCAAACCAGCAAGACGACAATCGACAACGCGATGTTGAACGTGAAAAACACGTCCAGCAGGAACGGCGGGATCGGCAACATCATCATTGCCAACATGACCAGCAGCAACAACGGCACACCCAGGTTGCCCCGACTTAAGTCGGCAACGTTTGTGCGTGCGGTGCTGAGTAACTGAGAGCGATCCACCGGTTTTCCCCGTTCCTTTAAAGCAAACTTTTGACGCCTGAAGCAGGCGCAGAGCGGCTACTGCAAGAAGCCTTCCAACTTTTGCCGGAGCGGGGAATACGTAGTGGATTGCAGGCGCAACCTTTGTGACCACTGATCCAAAAAGCATTCGTACCTGTTAGTTCTGACAGTAGCCGTGTGCCGCGCATTGACCTTCAATGAAAGACCAATCGCAGCGACAGGAATTGCCCCATGAACAACACACGCACGTCACTGACTGCACCGTCGGTGAAAGTTAATCTCGACACTCTCGACTGGAAAGACACCGGAATCAGGCTTGCCTCCCGCGAAGACTTCTTTCCCTACAATGGGGTGAACGTAACCATTGCCGACCCGTGTTTAGCCTCAGACAACGAACTGGAGCTACTGCTCGACGACAAAGTCATTGCTCGACACATCATCACAACTGCGGATGCCGGATCGCCTTTGATGATCCATGTGAAACCCGAGGACCTCACCGAAGGCCGACATGAACTGAGCTATCGAGTAAAAATCAACAACCAGCCATTTCAAACATGCGAGCAACGCGCAGAGATTCACGTTGCACTCAGGTCTCTGACAGACCTGCGCCTGGAAAAGGTGACCTCCCGTCACCACGGCCCATTTGCGCAGATCCAGATAAGCTACCCGCACGCTGCCCCCTGGCGACGCGGGCGAACGACAATATACAGATGGTCCAGGGCATCCACGGCCTCACCCTCAACCGGGATGCTTCACGGCTGTATTTCGTTCAATCCCCGGATGGCAGCGTCAGTTATGTCCGCGCAATGGATACCCGTACTCAGACAATCGTTCACAGCTACTCACCTGAAACGGGAGGCGAAACGTTAGGTGGCTTAAGCCCGAACGGTGACCATGCTTACGTCAACAGTCGTTACTCGAATTACATTTGGGAGATCGACACTAAAACTCACGACATCAAGAAAGGCGCCGACCTCGAATCCGGCTCACCTTATATGGTGGTGAGTTCAAGCAGCGAACGTCTCTATGCCTGTAACACACTGGGAATCAATGGGTACTTGAAAGCAGTCGATACAAGCACTCAGTCCATTGTCCTGTCGCTGCCGATCAATCCGTGGCCTTTTGGCCTCGCTATCAATTCCAGCGGTTCGCGTGTGTACCTTGCCCACGGGGGCGACGCGGAGTCGGACTCCGATCCAACCGCTATTGACGTCATTGACACTGAAAAATTGAAAACTGTCGCAAGAATACCGATCACTGGATCTGCCTACTCGATGGCCCTGAACCAGGACAGTACTCGCCTTTATGTGGCCGATATCAGTGCTAGCGAAATTGCGGTAATTGATACGGCTACCAACAAAATCATCAATGTTGCCTGGAGCGAAAAATCGCCGAGACATGTGTCGGTGAGCGCCGACGGCAAGCACCTCTATGTCGTTACGTTTACCTCCGCGTTCATCTGGGTTCTGGATGCTGTAAGCCTGGAGGTTATCCAGAAAATCGATACAGGAAAGAACAACCTGAGAGAGGTGCTTGCGCGGCCTGACAACGGCATCTTTGTGCTTTATTTCTATTAGAACCCCAGGATAAAAGCCTACTCACCTGCAGTTTTCCAACTGCAGGTCTCCCTTCGCAACTTTTGCGCAGGGAGGTTCGAAACAGAAGGGCTCACGTCAGCGGTCGTCAGGCACAAAAACATCACACACCAGCGCTCAATCATCCCGCCGTCAGAATCTGCGCCTCACGGATGGCACCGAAATCAAGCGTTCTGCCAACCATGTACCGTGTACCTTTATTCATCTGCAATCCCTCCGCCTCCACCAACTCCTCCAAGGCATAGCCAAGTATGACGACTGTCCCCGGCGCAAGGGAATCACCCGCCATGTTGTGCCCCAGCAACAGGTCTAATGCCCATTGAAATTTAATGACCGGCAAATCACTCACCAGAATCGGGCGTTTTTTCGAATGGCGATAATCTACTGTGGCGACCACTTGCAGTTGCCCATCGACAAATGAGAATTCAGGTTTGTGAGGGCGTCGCTGCAAGACCCCGGCGGACCACTGATCGTTGTAGTTTTCTGGATCCGTAAAAAGGCGGCACAACTCCTCTGTGCTACCGATTTTTCCGGCCGAATCTTCTAAATAGTTGAAGCTGTCATGGCTGGCGAACCCTTCCAACGAGGGCCTGATGGCATTTTTTGGAAAGTTTAAATATCCAGGTATATGAGCATTGGCCATCTGCACAAAACACGCGAAATCCAGCGACATTCTGAATGTGACCGAATAACCGATAGCGCTTTCTGTCGGCTTATCCTTCAGAACACCCGAAACAAACTTCAACTCCATACCCTGCAGTTTTCGATAGAGACGCTCGGTCATGATTATTCCCTCTAGAACAGACGCAAACACCAATCCTTGGCGCTCCAGTCGAATGATCAGAACACCACTGCAAGGACGTTGATCGGGAGAATTCCCACGGGTATGACAGCGCAAGCGGGTGCTGACCGTCTACTGTCAGAACTAACAGGGTTGCAGAGTTTTCAGATGAACGGGATCAGGAATCACGCCGCAGATCCGGTGGGATCGGCAAGTTGTCCTTCAGCGGATCCGGGCGCTTGCCCTTGCCCGCGCGGTACTGGCGGATCTGGTAAACGTAGGCCAGCACCTGAGCGACCGCCAGGTACAACCCACCGGGGATTTCCTGCTCCAGTTCCGTGGAGTAGTAGATCGAACGCGCCAGGGCCGGCGATTCGAGCAGCAGCACATTGTTGGCCACGGCGATTTCACGAATTTTCAAGGCCAGAAAGTCACTGCCCTTGGCCAGCAGCACCGGCGCGCTGCCCTTGTCGGGATCGTACTTGAGGGCGACGGCGTAGTGAGTCGGGTTGGTAATCACCACGTCGGCCTCAGGGATGGCCGCCATCATCCGCCGCTGCGACATCTCGCGCTGCAACTGGCGAATGCGCTGTTTGACCTCCGGCCGCCCTTCCTGATCCTTGTGTTCGTCACGCACTTCCTGCTTGGTCATCAGCAGTTTCTTGTGGCTTTCCCACAGCTGCACCGGCACGTCGACGGCAGCGATGATGATCAGCCCGCAAGCCATCCACAAAGTGCTCCAGCCGACCACTTGCAGGCTGTGAATGATCGCCATGTCCAACGGCTCATGAGCAATGCGCATCAGATCGTCGATGTCGGCAGACAACACCGCCAGCGCCACGAACAGCACGATGAAAAACTTCGCCAGGGCCTTGAGCAGTTCGACCAGCGCCTTGGCCGAGAACATTCGCTTGAGCCCCGCACCGGGGTTCATGCGACTGAATTTCGGTGCCAGGGAGCCTGCCGCGAACAGCCAGCCACCGAGGGAAATCGGGCCGATCAACGCGGCCAGCAACAAGGTGATCATCACCGGCTGAATCGCCAGCAGGGCGATCTGCCCCGAGTGCAGCAGGAAGGCGCCCATGTTGCGCTGATCCAGAATCACCTCCCGCGACAGCGTGAAGTTCATGCGCATCAGCTCCATCATGTCCTGCGCCAGGGCTCCACCGAAAATCAGCAGCCCGCCAGCGCCGGCGAGCATGACAGCCAGGGTGTTGAGCTCCTTGGAGCGCGCAATCTCGCCCTTTTCCCGGGAGTCCTTTTTACGTTTCTCCGTGGGGTCTTCTGTTTTGTCCTGACCGCTTTCGCTCTCAGCCATGACTCAGCGCGCCCGTGCCAGTTCGCGTAACAACTGCAAGGCCTCGGAGGCCAGCGGTTGATACTGATTGATGATGTCCGCCAACCCGACCCAGACGATGAACAGCCCGAGCACCAGGGTCAGCGGGAAACCGATGGAAAAAATGTTCAGTTGCGGCGCGGCCCGGGTCATTACGCCGAACGCAATGTTGACCACCAGCAACGCGGTGATCGCCGGCAGTACCAGCAACAGTGCAGCACCCAGAACCCAGCCCAGCTTACCGGCCAGCTCCCAGAAATGATTGACCATCAAGCCACTGCCCACCGGCATCGTGGTGAAGCTTTCGGTCAGGACTTCGAAGACCACCAGATGGCCATTCATGGACAGGAACAACAGCGTCACCAGCATGGTGAAGAACTGCCCGATCACCGCCACCGAGACGCCGTTGGTGGGGTCGATCATCGACGCGAAGCCCATGCCCATCTGAATGGAGACGATCTGCCCCGCCACCACGAACGCCTGGAAGAACAGCTGCAAGGAGAAACCCAGCAACGCACCGATGAGGATCTGCTCGGCTATTAGCAGCAGCGCACTCAGATCCAGCGCATTGATCGGCGGCATCGGCGGAAGGCCCGGCGCAATCACCACTGTGATCGCCAGGGCGAAATACAGGCGCACGCGAGTGGGCACCAGGGTTGTGCCGAACACCGGCATGACCATCAGCAAGGCGCCGATGCGAAACAGCGGCAACATGAACGTCGCCACCCAGGTACTGATCTGGGTATCGGTCAGCTGCAGCAGCGACGGCATGGTTTAGCCGATGACCTGAGGAATATTGCCGTACAGCTGCAGGATGTATTCCATGAACGTCTGCACCAGCCACGGGCCGGCGACGATCAGCGTGACCAGCATGACCAGCAAGCGCGGCAGGAAGCTCAGGGTTTGTTCGTTGATCTGCGTGGCGGCCTGGAACATTGCCACCAGCAGGCCCACCAGCAGACTCGGAATCACCAGCACAGCCACCATCATGGTGGTCAGCCACAGCGCTTCGCGAAAAATGTCTACCGCCACTTCCGGCGTCATGGCGACACACCGCCGAAGCTGCTTGCCAGGGTGCCGATGATCAACGCCCAGCCATCCACCAGCACGAACAGCATGATCTTGAACGGCAGGGAAATGATCAGCGGCGAGAGCATCATCATACCCATGGCCATCAACACACTGGCCACGACCAGGTCGATGATCAGGAACGGAATGAAGATCATGAAGCCGATCTGGAACGCGGTTTTAAGCTCGGAGGTGACGAAGGCCGGCACCAGAATGGTCAGCGGTGCCTGATCCGGCGAAGCGATGTCGGTGCGCTTGGACAGGCGCATGAACAGCTCGAGATCGCTGCTGCGCGTCTGCGCCAGCATGAAGTCCTTGATCGGCACCTGGGCCTTGGCCACGGCATCCTGAGCGGTGAGTTTCTCCGCCAGGTACGGTTGCAAGGCGTCCTGATTCACCCGGTCAAACACCGGCGCCATGATAAACAGGGTCAGGAACAGCGCCATGCCGGTGAGGATCTGGTTCGACGGCGTCTGCTGCAGGCCCAGGGCCTGACGCAGGATCGAGAACACAATGATGATCCGGGTGAAACTGGTCATCAGCATGACGAACGCCGGGATGAAACTCAGCGCGGTCATGATCAGCAAAATTTGCAGGCTGACCGAGTATTCCTGAGCGCCATTGGCGTTGGTACCCAGGGTGATCGCCGGGATCGACAACGGATCGGCGGCGAACGCCAGCGGCGCGACCAGCATCAGGGCCAGCGTCAAGACGATGCGTAACGCACCCATTACTTCTTATCCTTCTGATCCTTGCCGAGTATCTTCAACAGATGCTGGGCAAACTCCGGGGTCGCTTTCTCGGTGGTGGTCGGCACTTCAATCGACTCTTTAAGCACATGCAGTGCAGTGATCGTGCCGGGGCTCAGGCCAAGCAAGATCTGCTCATTGCCGACTTGCACCAGCATCAAACGGTCGCGGGGGCCCAAGGCACGGGAACCGACAATCTCGATCACCTGCCCCTTACCGGCCGGCCCGGCCTGCTGGACCCGGCGCAGCAGCCAGGCGAGGAAGAAGATCAACCCCAGCACCAACAGCAAACCGAAGACCAACTGCGTCAGTTGCCCGGCCACACCGCTACTGACTGCCGGCGCGGCCGCCGCCGTCGCAACCGGCTCGGTGGCCAGAACGCTGAACGGCAACGCCAATAAAAACCCCAGAACCCTCTTCACTTAGCGCAGCTTCTTGATACGTTCGCTTGGGCTGATCACGTCGGTCAGGCGGATGCCAAACTTCTCGTTGACCACAACCACTTCGCCGTGGGCGATCAGCGTGCCGTTGACCAGCACGTCCAGCGGCTCACCGGCCAGTCGGTCCAGCTCGATCACCGAACCCTGGTTGAGTTGCAGCAGGTTGCGGATGTTGATGTCAGTGCTGCCCACTTCCATGGAAATCGACACCGGAATGTCGAGGATCACGTCGAGGTTCGGACCGTCCAGGGTGACCGGGTCGTGGTTCTTCGGCACGCTGCCGAACTCTTCCATCGGCAGACGGTTAGACGACGAGCTGCCGACGTCAGCGGCCAGCAAGGCGTCGATATCGGCCTGGCCGGCATCACCGGTTTCTTCCAGGGCGGCAGCCCATTCGTCAGCCAGTGCCTGGTCGTCCTGGGCGTTCATATCGTCGTTCATCATTTGTCCTCGGCGGGCAACTGCTCAATCAAGAGCAGCCAATTAATAGGGGGTTGGAGCGCCAATCAGCGGCGCTCGATCGGCTCGATCACCTGCAACGCAAGGTTGCCTTTATGCGAGCCCATCTTGACCTTGAAGGCCGGCACGCCGTTGGCGCGCATGATCATCTCTTCCGGCATCTCGACCGGGATCACGTCACCCGGCTGCATGTGCAGGATGTCGCGCAAACGCAACTGGCGACGGGCAACTGTGGCACCGATCGGCACGTCGACGTCCAGGACGTCCTGGCGCAGGGCGTTGACCCAGCGCTCGTCCTGATCGTCCAGATCCGACTGGAAACCGGCGTCGAGCATTTCGCGCACCGGCTCGATCATCGAGTACGGCATGGTCACGTGCAGGTCGCCGCCACCCCCATCGAGTTCGATGTGGAAAGTGGACACCACCACCGCTTCGCTCGGGCCGACGATATTGGCCATGGCCGGGTTCACTTCCGAGTTGATGTACTCGAAGTTCACTTCCATGATCGCCTGCCAGGCTTCCTTCAAATCGACGAAGGCCTGCTCCAGCACCATGCGCACCACACGCAGCTCGGTGGGGGTGAATTCACGCCCTTCGATCTTCGCGTGACGGCCGTCGCCGCCGAAGAAGTTGTCCACCAGCTTGAACACCAGTTTGGCGTCGAGGATGAACAACGCGGTGCCGCGCAACGGCTTGATCTTGACCAGGTTGAGGCTGGTCGGCACGTACAGCGAGTGCACGTATTCGCCGAACTTCATCACCTGCACACCACCGACGGCAACGTCCGCCGAGCGGCGCAGCATGTTGAACATGCTGATGCGGGTGTAGCGGGCGAAACGCTCGTTGATCATTTCCAGGGTCGGCATGCGTCCACGGACGATGCGATCCTGGCTGGTCAGGTCGTAGCTTTTGACGCTGCCGGGTTCGGCAGCGTTATCGGTCTGTACCAGACCATCGTCGACGCCATGCAACAGCGCATCGATCTCATCCTGGGACAGCAGGTCCTGCACGGCCATGTCGTGTTCCTACTGCAGTACGAAATTAGTAAAAAGCAGCTGTTCGATAACCACTTTGCCGAGTTCTTTCTGCGCCACTTCCTGGACGCTGGCCGTGGCCTTCTGACGCAACATCTCCTGGCCAACCGGGGTCGCCAGCGTGGCGAAGTCCTGGCCGGAGAACAGCATGACCAGGTTGTTGCGGATCACCGGCATGTGCACTTTGAGCGCTTCCAGATCAACCTGATTACGGCCTTGCAGGGTGATGCTCACCTGCATGTAGCGCTGGCGACCGTTCACGTTGTAGTTGGCCACGAAAGCCGGGGCCATGGGCTCGAAAATCGCTGGCTGCTTGCCGACCACAGCGGTTTCGGCGGCGACAGGCTTGCTCTGGGCACTGTGCATGAAGAACCAGGTCGCCCCCACGGACATGCCGACCGCCAGCAACAGGGCCACCACGATCGCAATGATCAGCTTGACCTTGCCTTTGGTTGCGGGTTCTTTTACTACTGCGTCGCTCTTCGCCATGCCAATAATCCGTCACTATTCGGGTTTTCACAGTCGCACGGCAAGGCAAGAGCAAGTGTTATGCCAGAAGTGTCGAGGAGGTATGGGAGACAGCGAAACGCAATCAATTGTAGGAGCGAGGCTGCCCGCGAAACAGGCGCCGCGGTTTATCAGCCATACCGCGTCATCATTCTTCGCGGGCAAGCCTCGCTCCTACAGGAGAGGTGTGATCAGGCGTAGTAGTCGACCGCGCTGGAGCCGATCACGCTGGTAGCGGTTGCCGCCACTTCGGCGACGGCGGTTGCGACCTCTTCATCCATGGAGTCAAGACGACCTCCATTGGCGCTGGTCCGACCGCCCTGCCCCTGCTGAGCCTGATCCTGGCCCTGGCCTTGCCAGCCACGGGATTGATCGGACACATTGACGTCGACCTGGCCCATGCCCTGTTGCGCGAACATGTCACGCAGGCGTTGCATCTGACTGTCCAGCGCTTCACGAACGCTTGGATGGGCGCTCATGAAGGTAACCTGGGTCTGCTGGTCGGGAACCATGTTCACCCGGATATCGAGACGCCCCAGTTCAGCCGGTTGCAACTGGATGTCGGCCGCCTTGAGGTTGGCGCTGGAAAGGTACATGACGCGGTTGACCACTTCCTCGGTCCAGCCGCTCTGATGCATGGCGATCGGTTGGTTGACCGGCAAGGCATTGGCGGTTTTCGGGGTGGCCGCCTGGGTCAGTGCCGCCAGACGGTTGGCGAAGTCATCGACACGGGTATCGCTGCTGGCGGACGTCAAATCCTTGAGGCCGCTATCAATCAGACCGCTGAAGGCTTTCTCGCCGCCCTGACTGGTGCTGTCCTTGTCGGCTTGCACGTCGAGCATGCTGGCCATGCCGGCGGCAAAGTTCTGCGCCGCCGTCAGCTCACCGTCAGCCTGGGTCTGGGCAGCCGTGGCTTTGGACTGGGCCTGGCTGCTGGCAGATACGTGGCCGCTCTGCTCCATGGCCATGCGCACGGCGGGCAATGCGTCGAGCGGATCAGCTTCGGGATCAAAATCGCCGTCAGTGGCCGCCTCCACTGGCACAGACGCGGCAACAACGGCGGCGGCAACCGGCGCTTCAGCCTGCGGCTGTGCGGTCGTGACAACTGGCGCAGCTGTTTGCGCGGCCGGTACGGTTACCGACGGCTGTACTGCCTGCATCAACGCAGGATCAAGGGCCGGGTCGAGGCTCGGATCGACAGGCGCCGTATCGGCGACCGGCGTTTCAGCCGTCTCGGGTTGGTTGTCGCTGGCAGCTGTGTCATCGGTCGGCGCCGGTTTATCGGCGGGCAAGGAATTGCCGCTATCGGCAACCGCCCGTTCCGGGGCGGCAGGCTTGTCAGTGCTGACATCCGGTTTGCCGTGGGTTTTCGAGGCATTTTCGGTAGCCGGTTTAGCCGCTTTATCGGCGACCACAGAAGGCTTGTTCCGGGCTTGATCGGCGTAAACATCAGCGAAGCTGGACGCCTTGCCCCCTGGCTCAGCGGCCAGCGCCGGGGTATTGGCGGAGGCGACTTGAGTCTTGGCCGTCGCGGCGGCCTGAAGAAGCGAATGGGGGGTAACGGGCATAAAACGGTCTCCGCTGCACTGGGATCGTAGGTACAGTTGAGTGAGTTGATTGCAAAGGTCGAGCCAGTTCGGCTCGACAAAGGTTAAAAGCGCCGGACGGTTGCGTCAGTCAGCAAGAGAGCGCTGTCGCTCCGCCTCATACAGCGGTCGGATAATGGCGAATTCGCCGTCGATTTCCCCGACCAGCTTTTCAATACCGGCGAGGCTTTTTTGCTTGGCGCGTTGCTCAAGCTCATTGCACAGCTCAGCGAGACGAACGGCCCCCATATTGCTGCTGCTGCCCTTGAAACTATGGGCGGTGCTCATGAGTTGCGCGGCATCTTCAGCCTCTCGCAACACGCACAAGCGCTTTTCGGAATCGGCAATGAAAGTATCCAGCAACATCGGATAATCACCCTCCATGACTTCTTGCAGCGCGCTCAGCACGGCACGGTCCAGATGTGTGTCAGCCACTTGCTCACTCCTTGATCAAGAATGGGTGAATTATGCCAGAGCCTCCCAGAAAAACTCTACGCGAGCACTACGACCATCGTCGGACCAGCTCGCGCTACGGCTCAATTGGCGGATCAGACTGACGCCGCGCCCCGACAGACGGCCACCGTCGACGGGACGCTCCATTACCCGCGCCACATCGAAACCTTTGCCACTGTCTTCGACCCGCACAATCAGGCTGCCGCCCTTGCCCGTCGGCACGATCTGCAAATGCACCCGCACAAAGCCGTCCTGCAACGCCTCCAGCCGCTCATTGCGCGTTTGATAATAGCGCGCAAAACCCGAAGCATCGCGCTTGAGGCTTGAATCCAGCCCCAGCACGCCGTGCTCAAGGGCGTTGGAATACAGTTCTGCCAACACGCTGTGGAGCGCCCCACTCTGAGCCCGCAGACCATGGACCTCAAGCAACAATTGCAACAGGTACGGCAGCGGATTGAAACGTTTGAGTGTCGCGGCGCGAAACTCGAAACTCACCGACCAGTCCAGCGGACACGACTGGCCGCTGTCGGAATACACCGGCGCCGGAGGGCTCAATTGCTCGGCCTCCAGCAGACTGATCTCGACCATGCTCACATCATCGCGGGCCTCGCCACGAAAATCCCGCAGTGCCAGCTCGATGTCCTCGAACAGCGCGTCTGGCTGACGATTGGCCGCAAACACCTGATGCAAGCGCTCTACACCGAACAACTGATCGTTGGCATCGCAGGTATCGATGACCCCGTCGGAGAGTAGAAACACCCGATCACCAACGGCCATCGGAAACACTTCGGTGCGGTCATTGAAGGTTTGCGGGCTCAGTATGCCCAACGGCAAATGCCGCGCCGTCAACGGCGTGCGCTCACCGCTGACGATGTTGTGCAGATAACCGTCCGGCATCCCGCCGTTCCAGACTTCCACCGAGCGTCGCTGAAAGCTCAGGCACAGCAAGGTGGCACAGCAGAACATGTCCACCGGCAGGATGCGCTTGAGCTTGGCGTTCATCTCACGCAGGGTTTCAGCCAGGCCATACCCTTTGGCAGTCATGCCATAGAAGACTTCAGCCAAGGGCATGGCGCCCACCGCGGCCGGCAGCCCGTGACCGGTGAAATCACCCAGTAGCACATGCATGTCGCCGGCCGGGGTGAACGCCGCCAGCAGCAGATCGCCGTTGAACAGCGCATAAGGCGATTGCAAGTAGCGGATGTTTGGCGCACTCAGGCAGCCCGAATGCGCCACCTTGTCGAATACGGCCTTGGCCACTCGCTGCTCGTTGAGCAAGTAGTCATGATGTTTGGCGATCAGGTCACGCTGCTGTAGCACCGTGGCCTGCAACCGGCGCAAGCGATCCATGGCCTTGATCTTGGCGGCGAGGATCACCTGGTTGTAGGGCTTTGCCAGAAAGTCGTCACCACCGGCCTCCAGACACCGGGCCAGGGCCTCGCTTTCGGTCAGCGAGGTCAGGAAGATGATCGGCACCAGGGTTTCCCCGGCCAGCGCCTTGATCTGTCTGGCCGCTTCGAAACCGTCCATGACCGGCATCATGGCGTCCATCAGAACCAGGTGCGGCCGCTGCTGGCGAAACGCTTCGACGGCTTCGGCACCGTTGGCGGCCGTCAATACCTGGTGGCCCTGACGACGGACAATGCTCGACAGCAGCATGCGATCGGCCGCGCTGTCTTCGGCGATGAGGATGGTCAGCGGTTCAAGCGACGGCTGCATGGCGGTCAAGTGATGTCGAACAGCTTGTCGAAATTGGAGATGGCGAGGATCTTGCGCACATCTGAATTGCTGTTAACGACGCGAATATCGGAACTGTCGCCACCGGCGTGATCACGGAGCAGAAGCAGCATCCCCAGCGCCGAGCTATCGAGATACGTGGCCCTCCTTAAGTCCACCACAACAGATTCCGGTTTTTTTTCGAGTTTCTCGTAAGACTCGCGAAACTCCTGATGCCGACCAAAATCGAATCGTCCCTCGATCGAAATCGTCAGCTTTTTCCCATCCGGAGATACATCTGTAACAACTGACATTTATCGGCTTCCTTGTCATGGGTAAACGTACGTGTACAAGGTTTAGCACTTGGCGGAGATGGGAGCAAGGCGGGAAGTTGTCACGCCTGTCAGACCGCCTTCGCGGGCAAGCCTCGCTCCTACGGGTTATGCGTCCACATTACTCGCAAACGACACAAAACCTGTAGAGCGTGGTTGGCCCGCGAAGAACGGTAACGCGATCCCACTGATTCAATACGGATCATGCCGCGGCAACCGCTGGGACAATTCGTCCAGCAGCTTCTGCTCGCGCTTGTCTTCGAGCTTGCGCGCCTCGTCCATGTAGCGTTGTACAAGTTTGCGCAAACCTTCGACCCGGGCAAACGCCTGCTGCCAGGACTCGCGCGCCTTGTTCAGGTTGTTCTGGTGCCAGTTCAGGCTTTGGCGCTGCTGATCGATGGCGGTGCCCAATTGCGCAAGAAATCCCTGATAGCCAAGCAACCACTGGCCGGAAACGCCAGTGCTACCGCGCACAATCCATTGTTCCTGGTATTCGAGGCGGAAGTTTTCGAGGTCGGCGAGCTTGCTTTCCGCCACACGAACCTGGCCCTGGAAGTGCCCGAGGCGCATGACCGCGGTTTTTTCGGCCTTTTCGGCCATTTCCACCACGGGTGCCAGACGTGCCGCGCGGCTCAGGGCCATGGCCGGTTAGCCGCCCGCTGCCGGAGCGAAGATCGAGGCGAGGTGGTTTTCGCTGGCGCCCATGCCGATGTTGTCGTTCAAGCCCTGACGCAGATAAGTGGTCATGGCGGGCTGCAAGGAAATCGCGACGTCGGTTTCACGATCACCGCCCGGCACGTAGGCACCGACGCTGATCAAGTCGCGGCTCTGCTGATAGCGCGACCAGTACTGTTTGAACATCTGCGCCCGGGCCATGTGCTCGGGGCTGACCACCGACGGCATGACCCGGCTGATGGAGGCTTCGATATCGATGGCCGGGTAATGACCTTCTTCGGCCAGGCGCCGGGACAGCACGATGTGCCCGTCGAGCACGCCTCGCGCCGAGTCGGCAATCGGGTCCTGCTGGTCATCGCCTTCGGACAACACGGTGTAGAACGCGGTGATTGAACCGCCACCCTTCTCGGCGTTACCGGCCCGCTCCACCAGTTTCGGCAACTTGGCGAACACCGACGGCGGATAGCCTTTGGTCGCGGGCGGCTCGCCAATGGCCAGGGCGATTTCCCGCTGGGCCTGGGCGAAACGGGTCAGCGAGTCCATGAGCAACAGGACGTTCTTGCCCTTGTCGCGGAAATACTCGGCGATTCGCGTGCAGTACATCGCGGCGCGCAGACGCATCAGCGGTGCATCGTCCGCCGGCGAGGCGACGACCACCGAACGCTTGAGCCCTTCTTCACCGAGGATGTGCTCGATGAATTCTTTAACTTCACGACCCCGCTCACCGATCAGCCCGACCACGATAATGTCGGCCTCGGTAAAGCGGGTCATCATGCCCAGCAGCACGGATTTACCGACCCCGGTACCGGCGAACAGACCGAGACGCTGACCGCGACCGACCGTCAACAAACCGTTGATGGTGCGAATGCCCACATCGAGCGGTTCACTGATCGGTTCACGCTTGAGCGGGTTAATGGTCGGGCCGTCCATCGGCACCCAATCTTCGGCTTTCATGCCGCCCTTGCCATCCAGCGCACGGCCGGCGCCGTCCAGCACCCGCCCGAGCATGCTCATGCCCATCGGCAAGCGGCCAGTGTCTGCCATAGGCACCACACGGGCACCGGGCGCAATGCCGGCGACGCTGCCGACCGGCATCAGGAACACCTTGCTGCCGGAGAAACCCATGACTTCGGCTTCGACCTGCACCGGTTGATAACTGTCGTCGTTGATGACCATGCAGCGGCTGCCCATTGCTGCGCGCAAACCTTCGGCTTCGAGGGTCAGGCCCACCATGCGCAGCAGACGGCCTTCGAGGATCGGCGCCCCCGCCAGCGTAGTGACCTCGGCGTAACTGCCCAGGCGCTTGGCGAAGCTGGTGCGGTCAAGGCGCATCTGGTTCGTCCAGCGTCGGCTCGACCGCAGGTTTTTCGTCGACCGGCAGTTCCAGGCTCAGATCCGGAGCGGCCGGGTGCAAGGCCTGGTCATGCAACTGATCGAACAGCTTGGCCATGACTTGGGCGACGCGGGTTTCAACGGTGGCGTCAATGCGACTGTGTTCGGTCTCGACCCGGCAACCGCCGGGCAGCAGGGATTCGTCTTCGACGATGCGCCAGGTTTCTTCATGGCGCTCGCGCAGGGCTTTGACCTGTTCGAAGTCCTGCGGATTGATGTGCAGCCGCACGTTACCCACGCCCAGCGGCAAGAGCTTGAGGGCTTCGCGCATGACGTGTTCGATTTGCGTCGAATCGATGGCCAGTTCGCGCTGAATCACCTGTTTGGTGATGTGCTGCACGAGGTCGACCAGGGATTTCTCGATCTGGGTGTCCTGCTCGGCAATGGGCTCGAACAGGTTGGCCATCAGCTGTTCCAGGCCGGCAACCTTCGGCGCCAGGACGGCTTCAGCTTCCTGACGGACCTTGAGTGTGGTGCTGTGGAAGCCTTCTTTCTCGCCGATGGCGAAGCCTTCGTTGTAAGCCTCCTGACGGATGCTTTCGAGTTCTTCGAGGGTCAGTGGCTGGACTTCATCCAGCGGCACTTCTTCCATTTCCGGCGGTTCGGGCTCGGGTTCCGGCTCGGGCTCCGGCACAAACGGATCGAAACTGGGCAACGCCCAGACATCGAAACCGGCGACGGCCTTGCCTCGGATCAGGTCGGTCTGGGACTCATCATGTTTGGACGACATAGTGACCTTAGATCATCTCTTCGCCGCCCTTCCCGCCGAGAACGATTTCTCCGGCTTCGGCCATACGGCGGGCAATGGTGAGGATTTCTTTCTGCGCGGTTTCCACGTCGCTGACGCGCACCGGGCCCTTGGCCTCGAGGTCGTCGCGCAACAGTTCGGCCGCTCGTTTGGACATGTTCTTGAAGATCTTTTCCTTGACGCCTTCGTCCGAACCCTTGAGGGCCAGCACCAGCACGTCGGAGGACACTTCACGCAGCAACGCCTGAATCCCGCGGTCGTCGACATCGGACAGGTTGTTGAACACGAACATGAGGTCTTCGATCTGACCGGACAGGTCTTCGTCGACTTCGCGGATCGAGTCCATCAGCTGGCCTTCGATCGAGCTGTCGAGGAAGTTCATGATGTCGGCCGCACGCTTGATGCCACCCAGGGTGGTGCGCGAGGCATTCGAGTTGCCGGAGAACTGCTTCTCGAGAATCTGGTTGAGTTCTTTCAGGGCCGCTGGCTGCACGGTGTTCAGCGAGGAGACCCGCAGAATGATGTCCAGACGCACCTTGTGGTCGAAGTTGCCAAGCACTTCACCAGCCTGATCCGGGTCGAGGTAGGCCACGACGATCGCCTGGATCTGCGGGTGCTCGTAACGGATCACATCGGCGACGGCGCGCGGTTCCATCCACTTCAGGCTGTCGAGGCCGCTGGTGTTGCCGCCCAGCAGGATGCGGTCGATCAGGCCGTTGGCCTTGTCTTCGCCCAGTGCCTGGGTGAGCATTTTGCGCACGTAGTCGTCGGAGCCGACGCCCAGGCTGGTCTGGTCGCCGACGATGTCGACGAACTCGCTCATGACCTGTTCGACCTGCTCGCGATGGACGTTGCCCATCTGCGCCATGGCCACGCCGACGCGCTGGACCTCTTTGGGCCCCATGTGGCGCAACACCTGGGCAGCATCGGTCGAACCCAGGGACAGCAGCAGAATCGCGGCTTTGTCGACCTTGGTCAGTTTGGCGGCAACGGCTCGGTTATCACTCATCTGCGTTAATCCACTCTTTCACGACCTGGGCCACGCGACCCGGATCTTCTGCCACCAGACTCTTGATTGCATTCAACTGTGCGTCATAGCCTTCGCTCGGGCTCGGCAGCAGGATGCTTTGCGGACCACCGAGGCTGACGCGGTCGTTGCCCAGTTCGCCGTCCAGGCCGCCCATGCCACCGAGTTCCACGTCGCTGCCAATGCCGGCCAGTTGCTTGCCTTTGCCGCCACCGGTGATGTTGTTGAGCACCGGACGCAGCACACCGAACACCAGCACCAGGATGAACAAGACACCCAGCACTTGCTTGACGATGTCCCAGAACCAAGGCTGGGAGTAGAACGGAATATCGGCAATCACTTCACCGCGCTCGGCGGAGAATGGCATGTTGATCACGCTGACGCTGTCACCCCGGCTCGCGTCGAAACCGACGGCGTCCTGCACCAGGCGAGTGAAGCGCGCCAATTCATCGGCGCTCCACGGCGCACGGGTGGTCTCGCCATTGGCGGCGTTGATCTTGACCTGATCATCCACCACCACCGACACCGACAGGCGATTCAAACGGCCCTGCTGTTGTTTGGTGTGGCTGATCGAACGGTCGAGTTCGAAGTTCTTGGTGGATTGTTGACGCTTGTCCGCCGGATACGGTGCCAGCATCGGCTGGCCGGTGGCCGGGTCCATGATTTGCTGACCGTTGGCATCGATCAACGGCTGGCCTGGCTGAACCATACCGGCTGCCGCGGTGCTGCCACCGGTGGTCTGCGGCGCGGAAGCTGGCGATGGCGGCTGGTTGCTCAGGGCACCCGGCACACCTTGCGGGCCATTGCTGGCAGTGCGTTGTTCGTTGACCGACTGCTCGCTGCGCAACGCCGGTTGATCCGGGTTGAACTGCTCGGAGGTCGACTCGACAGCGCTGAAGTCCACGTCGGCCGAGACTTCGGCTTTGTAGCGGTCGTTGCCCAGCACCGGTTGCAGGATATTGTGCACGCGCTGGGTCAGCATGCTTTCCATGCGACGGCTGTAGTCAAATTGCTTACCGGCCATGGTCAGTTCGGAATTTTCCGCCTGATCCGACAGCAGGTTGCCCTTCTGGTCGACCACGGTGATCTGGGATTTGCTGAGTTCGGGAACGCTGGTCGCGACCAGATTGATGATCGCCACCACCTGACCCGGCTCCAGCGAGCGGCCGGAATACAGTTCAACCAGCACCGAAGCGCTTGGCTTGCGTTCGTCACGCACGAACACCGAGCTTTTCGGAATCGCCAGGTGCACGCGAGCGCCCTTGACGTTGTTCAGGCTGGAAATGGTCCGCGCCAGTTCGCCTTCGAGGCCGCGACGATAACGGGTCGCTTCCATGAACTGGCTGGTCCCCAGGCCCTGGTCCTTGTCGAGGATTTCAAAACCGATGTTGCCATCGCTGGGAGTGACACCAGCGCCCGCGAGCTTGAGCCGTGCACGGGACAGGTCTTCGGCCTTGACCAGCAAGGCACCGGAGTTGGGTTCAACAGTGTAGGGAATATCGGCGGCGGCCAGGGTATCCATGACCTGCTTGGCGTCCATACCGGCGAGGCTGCCGTACAGAGGCCGGTAGTCCGGCTGCTGCGACCACAGCACCACGGCAAAACCAATCGCCACGCTCGCAGCCAGGCCGACCAACAGGCCCACCTGACGCAACATGGTCATCTCGGAGAGGTTTTCCAGGAAGGACAACCCGAACAGCGGCGGTTTGCCGTCTACTGGGGTGGCCTTGGCCGGAACGTTATCGGCGACTGCTTCTGCCATGACTCAATTCGTCCTTAAACCGGCATCTGCATGATGTCTTGGTATGCCTGAACCAGCTTGTTTCGCACTTGGGTCAACGCTTGAAAAGACACGCTGGCCTTCTGCGAGGAAATCATGACATCCGTCAGGTCGACGCCACTTTTGCCGATCTCGAAGGCACTGGCCAACTGACTGGACGCTTGCTGGGTGTCGTTCACTTTATTGACAGCCTGACCGAGCATGTCGGAAAAGCTGCTGCCACCCAGTTCAGGGACTGCGGCAGTCGATTTAGGCGCAGACATGGCATCCATTTGCATGGAGCGCATGTCCAGCATCAACCGATTAAATTCAATACCTTGGCTCATGGTCTACTCTCGTTGGCGACCCGCAATTTTTTGACACTCACTCGGCGGGTAGTGAGGTGTTAGCAACAAGGGTGCCAGCTCCGTGGCTGCTCTGAACAAAAGCGTTTCCCGGGCTTTGTTGGCGAACGAATCAAGTCGCGAACAAATAAGCTTCCACATCCATCCCGGCATCGCGCATCTGCGCCAGCTTGTAGCGCAAGGTGCGTGGGCTGATGCCCAATCGCTCAGCCGCTTCTTTGCGACGGCCGCGCTCGGAACGCAAGGTGTCGATGATCATCTGGAATTCACGGCGACGCAGGTCATCACCCAACGCCCCGGCCGATTCAGCCTCGACCTCCACGACCCGCACCGGCGCCAACGCCGGCAACGGCGCGCAAGCCACCGGTCCGGACAGGCAGAAATCCTGGGGCTGGATCAAACCACCCTGCTGCAGAATCAAGGCGCGCTGGATCGCGTTATCCAGTTCACGCACGTTGCCCGGCCACGGATAACCGATCAGGCACGCCTGCGCCTCGGGCGACAGTTTCGCCGCGGCATGCTTCATTTTATTGACGTGTTTGGCCAGCAGACGCTCGGCCAGCGGCAGGATGTCGGCGGTACGCTCGCGCAGCGGACGCCAGGCCAGCGGAAATACCGACAATCGATAGAAGAGATCTTCACGGAACCGCCCCGCCGACACCTCACCGGACAGGTCACGGTTGGTGGTCGCCACGACCCGTATATCCAGGGAGATCGGCTTGCGTGCGCCGACCCGTTCGACTTCACGCTCCTGCAACACCCGCAGCAATTTGGCCTGGAGCCCGAGGGGCATTTCAGAAATTTCGTCGAGCAGGATCGTTCCGCCATCGGCCTGCTCGAACTTGCCGGCCTGCGCCGCGATGGCGCCGGTGAATGAACCTTTTTCGTGACCGAACAAAGTGGCTTCGAGCATGTTGTCGGGGATCGCCGCGCAGTTGATCGCAATGAACGGCTGACTGGCGCGATGGGAATGCTGATGGATATAACGCGCCAACACTTCTTTACCGGTCCCGGACTCGCCGGAAATCAATACCGTCGAATCGCTGCGCGCGACCCGCGCGGCCAGTTCCAGCAATTGCACACTGGCCGGCTCGAAGGCGATCGGCCCTTCGCTCTCGGTCGCACCGAGCGTGCCCAGTGCGTGCCGCGCCACGAGGTCGAGCAAGGCTTTGGGCTCGAACGGCTTGACCAGATAATCCGCCGCGCCCTGTCGCATCGCATCGACGGCCCGCTCGACCGCACCATGAGCGGTCATCAGCAACACCGGCAATTGCGGCTGACGCGTTCGCAGCAAACCGAGCAGTTGATGGCCGTCCATGCCTGGCATATTGACGTCGCTGATCACCAGGCTGAAGGCCTCATTGCCGACCGTCGCGAGCGCCTCTTCCGCCGAACCGACGGCCGTGTAATCGTGCCCCGCGAGCAGCAGCGTATCGGCCAGTGCTTCGCGTAGCGCGCGGTCGTCCTCGACCAGTAAAACCTTGATTGCCATGTCCTTCACTCCGCTCCCTGAGCGTTAGGCTGTTCACCGGAAAAAAGCGGCAGGATGACCTGCGCGCAGGTGCCGCGACCCGGCCGCGAGCGCAACTGCAATTCTCCCTGATGAGCACGGGCCACGGCCTTGACCACGGTCAGGCCCAGGCCAGTCCCGGTGGTTTTAGTGGTGAAAAACGGCTCACCCAAGCGCGCCAGTACTTTGCCGTCGATGCCGCTGCCGTTGTCACTGATGCACACCCGCAGGTTGTTTCCCCTGGCATAGAAATGCACTTTCAAGCGGACATCACCGGCACTGGCCTGAACGGCGTTCTCGATCAGATTAAGGATTGCGCCGACCAAGGTGTCGCGGTTGCACAGCAGTTCACCGGCATGACTGTCGCACTGCCAGCGAATCGGCAAATCCTGAACATGAGTCAATGCCGCCGATTGCAGCGACTGCATCAATTGCTTGGGCGTGACGCGGTCGGTCAACGGCAGCTCGCCGCGCGCGAACACCAGCATGTCGCGAACCTGATGTTCCAGCTCATGCAACCGCTCTTTCAGGCGCCCGGCAAAACGTTGCTGCGTGGCGACCGGCAATTCCTGCTCAGTCAAATGACTGGCGTAGAGCAACGCGGCGGACAACGGCGTCCGAATCTGATGGGCCAGCGAGGCGACCATTCGGCCGAGAGACGACAGGCGTTCGTGGCGAGCCAGTTGATCTTGCAGATGACGGGTTTCGGTCAGGTCGTTGAGCAACACCAACTGCCCGGGCTCGGCATCCAGCGAACGAGTGGCGATCGACAGACGTCGACCGTCCTTCAGAGAGATTTCGTGACCGTCGTCTTCGCGAGGAGCAAAGCAACGGGCAATGACATGGCGCCAGAGCTCGCCTTCGAGGGGCAGGCCGAGCAACTCGCAGGCCGCCGGGTTGGCTTCACGCACAATGCCCTGGGCATCGATGACGATGACGCCGCCAGGCAACAGATCGAGGAGGTTTTGCAGACGGTTGGCCAGACGTTCCTTTTCCGCCAGCTCTTGCATGCGCTGAGCGCTGACCACCGCCAGCTCACCCTTGAGCTCGGTGACCCGGGCTTCCAGCATGCTGTAGGAATCAGTCAGCTGGCTCGACATCTGGTTGAACAGCGAGAACGCCTGCTCAAGGCCAAGCCGGCTTGCCTGCTCTACGGACGACGGTTGCCCCGAAGCATCAGGGACAGGAGACATCTGGGCGGCTTGGGGCATCGTGCTCTCTCGCTAGGCTGACCGTCAGTTAAACGGAACGTTGCGAGGGATGTAGCAATACCCGTGCCTAAAAAAAATCGCCTACAAATGAACGACTTGAAAAACAGGCGTCAATCATCCGCCTGTTCATCACCGTCACGACGGCTCATGCCGTACTTGCGCATCTTCTCCACCAGCGTGGTACGACGAATACGCAGGCGTTCTGCGGCACGCGCCACGATCCCATTGGCATCATCCAGCGCCTGCTGAATCAAGCCCTGCTCCAGACCACCGAGGTAGTCTTTGAGGTCCAGACCTTCCGGCGGCAGCATGGCGTTGGCGGTGAAGTCCGGGGTATGACCGTTGATGGCCACCCGCTCTTCAAGATCACTGCGCAGGCTGTCGACCAGTTGCTCGTCTTCATCATCGACGTAGCGGAATTTCTTCGGCAGCTCGACCACGCCGATCACCCCGTAGGGGTGCATGATCGCCATGCGTTCCACCAGGTTGGCGAGTTCGCGAACGTTGCCCGGCCAACCGTGACGGCACAGCGACATGATCGCCGCCGAGTTGAAGCGGATCGAACCGCGCTTCTCGTGCTCCATGCGCGAGATCAACTCGTTCATCAGCAACGGGATGTCTTCGACACGTTCGCGCAGCGGCGCCATCTCGATCGGGAACACGTTCAGGCGGTAGTACAAGTCTTCGCGGAACGTGCCGATCTCGATCATGCTTTCGAGATTCTTGTGAGTCGCCGCAATGATGCGCACGTCGACACTCTGGGTCTTGTTGCTGCCCACGCGCTCGAAGGTGCGCTCCTGCAACACGCGCAGTAACTTGACCTGCATCGGCAACGGCATGTCGCCAATTTCGTCGAGGAACAGGGTGCCGCCATTGGCCAACTCAAAACGCCCGGCGCGGCTGGTGATCGCCCCAGTGAAAGCGCCTTTCTCGTGGCCGAACAATTCGCTTTCCAGCAACTCGGCCGGGATCGCCCCGCAGTTGACCGGAACGAACGGCGCGTCACGACGCTTGGAGTGGTAGTGCAGGTTGCGCGCGACCACTTCCTTGCCGGTGCCGGACTCGCCAAGGATCAGCACACTGGCGTCGGTATCGGCCACTTGCTGCATCATCTGACGGACGTGCTGAATCGCCCGGCTGGTGCCGACAAGACTACGGAAAAGGTTGGGTTCGCGATGACGACCGCGCTCGCGGGCCTGGTCGTACATCTCGCGATAGACCTGCGCACGGTGCAGCGAGTCGAGCAATTTGCTGTAGCTGGGTGGCATTTCGAGGGTCGAAAGCACTCGGCGACGCTGGTCTTCAGGCAAGTCAATGGAAGAATTATCGCCCATTAACAAAACCGGAAGGAACTCATCCCAGGTTGCGAGTGTCTTTAACAGGCCCGGAAGTGCGCCAGGAGCATTGACCGTCCCGATGAGGACACAGATCACTTCACGACTTGAGGACAAAGAGCCGACAGCCTGCTGCCAGTCATGGCTACCGCAGGGTAAATTTTCTTCGCCAAGAAAATTTAAAATCACCGCCAAATCGCGGCGGCGGACGCTATCGTCGTCAATCAGCAGAATTTTGGTTTCACGCCACATGCAATAGCAACTTCCCTAGTCAACTCAATGCCCAAAATGAGGGGGCAAGCTAGACGCTTGCAGACACGTTATGCCTGTAGACGACTGAAATCTGGTACCAGCCACTAGTTAAGTCAAAAAACCGTGCACAGTCAAATTTATGGCGCACTATGTTTGGATTAACTGAGGGTTAATTAACCAAACAGATGGTAAACCTTTGCCGCGCTCTGTGCTTGATGGATCTGCGACATCTCGTCGACTATCGCCTGGCGCTCCCCTGTCGCCGCCTCCAGAAGCTGTTTATACACGCCCAGCAACTCCTCAAGGTTGTCGCGCAACGCGACCTCATCCACCGAAGCTTCACTCAAGACGTCTTCCATGCAGCAACGGCAAGCCAGGTCCAATTCACTAATGGCCTCCCAGTTGCGCTCGGCCAATGCACCGACGAGGGCATCGCGGGTTAGTTCGATTCGCTGCAAGACAAGACTCATGGTGATCTCCTTAAAACTGCGGACCCGGCGCGGCAATGGCATCCCAACCGTCTTTGACCGTGCGAAGCAGGTCGGCGACTTCGTCGAGGATTTTTGGATCGGTCTTGATATTGGCTTCAGCCAGACGCTTCATCATGTAGGTATAGAGATTATCCAGCTCGCCTACCGATTCAGCCTGATTTTCCAGATCCAGACCTTCACGCAGACCGCCGATGATGCCGATGGCCTTGCCGATCAGAACGCCCTTGTTCGGAATGTCTTTGCGTTCCATCGCGCCCCTGGCTTGGGCTATGCGATCCAGTCCGCCTTCCATAAGCATCTGAACCAGACGATGCGGGCTGGCTTCGGAAGTCTGCGCCTGAGCGCCAATCTTCTGGTATTGGCGAAGGGCTAACATTGGATTCATGTTGTACCTCATCAGAAATCTGTGGTTCGTATAACCAGTGTATCGACGACGCGTCAAAAAACTTTAGATCCAAAAACAAAAAGCCCGGAGCGCTCTAAAACGCTGCCGGGCTTTTGGCGGTTCGAGTGTTACGAGTTCTTCTGCTGCGCTGTCATCGCCTCAAACATCGAGGTGATGTTACTGGCTGTCGCTTTCAGCTTGCCGACCAGAGTATCCATGTCGTTGTACTTTTTGGTCAGCACCGCCGTCAGGGTCTCGATTCGGCGATCCAGGGCCGCCTGGTCATTGGACAGCTTTTTCTTGGTTGAATCCAGACTCTTGGCGCGCGCGTCCAGGATAGAGTCGACTGCTTTGCCATTGACGGTTTTACCTTCGGTGTAAGGCTTGATCGCGTTGTTCATACGCTCAATCAGACCGTTGGTACCCGTGAACAGTGTCTGAACCTCACCGCCCAGCTTCTTGTCGTTCATTGCAGTGTTGAACTTGGTGCTGTCAAAGTCCAGTGCGCCGGTCTTCTGGTTGGTGGTGATACCCAACTGGGAAAGCACAGTCAGCTTGTCGCCCGCACCGGTCTGCGACAGCGGGCCCCGCAAGGAATCCAGAATCGAACGTGGCAGCGGGTCACCGGTCAGCGCCGCGGAAACGGTCAGCTTGCCATCGTCATCCAGGGACGGCTTGGTCAACGAAGTCACAGCGTTGGCGACGGCGTTGTAAGCATCGACGAATTTCTGGATCGACGCCTTCAGACCATCATTGTTGGGCGCAACGGTGACGGTCGACTTGCCGGTGGTGAGCAAATTCAGGCTCAACCCGGAGATCGTCTTGTCGATGGTGTTGGACTTGCTGGTCATCGCCAGACCGTCGACGCTAAACACCGCATCCTGGGCCGGAGCACCAATAGCCCCCGAAGAAGTGGCCGTCGGCGGGGTGACCATCGGGGCGGTCCCATCGATTTCCAGACCGGCAATACCGCTGGCGGAAATGTCGGAACCCGCACCAGTCGTCGTGGAACCCAACACCAGACGCGAGCCGAAACTGTCGGTCACAATGTTGGCGCTCAAGCCACTGGACTGGTATTGGCTGTTGATCGAATCACGCACCGATTGCAACGTGGCGCCTGCACCCACAGTTACCGGATAGCTTTTGCCATTTTGGGTGATGGTCAGCGTGCCAGCAGGGATCGCACTGGTTGTACCACCGGCAAATGCAGCGGAAGCCACTTTCGATGAGGTGGCCAGGCTAGTGATGTCGACCACGTAGTTACCGGCGACAGCCGCGTTACTGGACGTAGCGGTCAGCACTTTTACATCGGACGACGTCGCGGCAAAACCCGTGAACTGAGGGGTTGTCGTACTACCCAGATCGGTAAGCGCTTTCTGGAACGTGGCCAACAGCGACTTCAAGGTACCAATCCCGGAAATACTCGCCGAGTTAGTGGCGGTTCCACGATCGATCTGACCTTGCTTGGCCGCTTTGTCAGCGTTCACCAAGGCTTTGACGATAGCACCAGTATCAAGGCCGGAACCTAAACCTGTGCCCGGTAGAATTGGACTTGCCATGTGAAACTCCCTTCAGTGTGTCGCCGGCCTTTTGACCACTACAACGCCCAAAAGAACATAGCAACAAAATTCGTGCCAGTTGTCAGGCTTTAGCGCTGAACAACAGGCTGCTTGCATCATTCAAACTATTGGCCAGTTTCAAGACCTCTTCGTTGGGGATCTGACGGATCACCTCACCAGAGTCGCTGGCAATCACTTTTACCACAACCTTGCCTGAAGGCTCGTCAATCGAGAACTCCAGATTACGCTTGACCGACTGAACGAACTTTTCGATTTCCTGAACGGCCATCTTCAGTTTTTCCTGCTCGGTTAAGCCGCTTTTACCTTCATCCTTGACAGCAACCACTGACGCAGCGACCGCTTGAGGCTTTTCCGCAGGCTTCTCGGCAACAGCCGTCGCCTTTGGGGCCGCAGGATAAGACAAGTTCAGCTTCACGCTCATATCCATGTCCATCACCTCTTAAACCAAAAAAGCGAGAGAGCGCGACATGCACACTCCCCCGCCAAAACTCACTCAGCTATTACTGAAGCAGTTTCAGTACAGCGGATGGCAGTTGGTTGGCCTGAGCCAGAACTGCGGTGGAAGCTTGTTGCAGAGTTTGTTGCTTGGTCAGCTGTGCAGTTTCAGCAGCGAAGTCGGTATCTTGTACGCGACCCAGTGCAGCACTGGCGTTTTCGTTGATGTTTTGCAGGTTGGAAATGGTGCTGGACAGACGGTTTTGTGCAGCACCGAGGTCAGCACGGCTGGAGTTGATCTTGGCCAGAGCGGCGTCGATTTTGGTCAGCGCGTTGTTCATCGAAGCTTCGGCGGTTGCCGAGTTGTTACCAGTGATCTGAACGGTAGCCGAGTCAACCGACAGGGTAGCTGCGTCGAAGCCGCTGTCCAGGGTCAGGGTGATCTGGTTGGTAGCGCCAGTGTTGGAACCAACCTGGAAGGTCATGGTGCCAGCGGTGCCGTCGATCAGGTTCTTGCCGTTCAGGTTGGTCGACTTGGCGATACGAGTCAGTTCGTCCGACATCGAAGCGAATTCTTTGTTCAGAGCAGCGCGGTCAGCGGTGCCATTCGAGTCGTTTCGGGATTGAACAGCCAGTTCACGCATACGCTGCAGAATGTTGGTCGATTCTTGCATCGCGCCTTCAGCGGTCTGAGCGATCGAGATACCGTCGTTGGCGTTTTTGATAGCCATGGTCTGACCGCGGATCTGCGAAGTCATACGGGTAGCGATTTGCAGGCCGGCGGCGTCGTCTTTAGCGCTGTTGATTTTCAGGCCGGAAGACAGGCGAGTCATCGATGTCGACAGAGCGTCGGAAGCGCGGTTCAGGTTTTTCTGAACGTTCAACGATGTGACGTTGGTGTTTACTGTTAAAGCCATGACGAATTCCTCGTTGGTTGGGTACTGCGGCTTCCGGCCCTGGCAACCGCCGGGTATGGCCTAGAGAACCTTCGTAATAGTTATCGTCGCCAATGCAACTTGCTTTAGGGGATTTTCAAAATTATTTGCCATCACGTTGCCACCCCCGTAAATCAAGGGGTTGGCGATGATCCGGCAGCGAAAAAATGACGCCAGGGAAATGTCGGCGACAGGTTGGCGAGGACTCGCCGGCACCGACAGAAGGGATATTGCTTAAACAGACAGGCTTTCGGTCAGCAACTCGACCAGTTCATATTCCAGGTAATCGGCCAATGCGAGCCAGTTCTGCGCCTCCTGACACGCGAACATTTTGCTGAGCAAAAATGCCCATTGCTGTTGCGATGCCTGCGGCGTGGAGTCAAATGCCGGATGCACTTCACCGACCAGCTCGATCATTACCAGGCTGGCTTCGACATCACGCCCCAGACGGAACAAGGCTGCACAGTGCTGCGCATCGGCAACGAAGGTTTCAAGCGCGCTCATGACGCAAACTCCGGATGAAAAACCGTACCGGCGATCATCGCCCCTGCCCGACTGCTGTTATGGAAACGCACCTGTGGGTGGCCCGCAATAAAACGCTCCAGCTCACACAGATAGCTGCGGAAGTTGAGTTGAGTCTTGATGCGCTGGCCGTGGCCATCCAGCACCCAGTGCTTGGCAGCCCCCATCTGCGGCCCCAGATCACCATCGCTCCACCCTGCGTGGGTCTTGTCACCCGGGAAGGCAAAGTCGGCGCCGAACAGCGTGATTTGCACAGCGCCCATTTTCACCGCCAGGTCGACCGCCGGGTGAATCACGCTGCCGCCAACATACAGCTCGCCCCTGGGCAATTGCCGACGCAGCTGCTGGTAGATCGGGCTCGCGGAATAACCGGCATAACGCGGCCCCTGCCAGGCCTGGATCACTGCCGGATCAAGCATGGGCATGAACACCAGCGTGATGTCGGCCGTGCCTTCAGACGGCAGGTGCCGCTGCGAAATGCGCTGGTCGATGCTGACGACAATGTCAGGACGAATGCCGTGCTTGAGCAGCGGACGATAGGCCGTGTCGACGCAGATGAACAACGGTCGCTCGGCTTCATTGCGAATAGCGCGCAAGGTCGCAAAGTGCTGTTCCAGGCTTGGCCCGGTGGCGATGACAAACACCTCCCGCCCCGGCTGTGAACCGAACAACTCGGCCACGTCGCGATCGCCCAGCAACCATTTGAGACTGACCTGCAAGCGCTCCACGATTTCAGGCGACTGCGGATCGAACTCACGATTGTTGAAGGTCAGATGGGTTTCACTGATCAGGCGATCACGGATCTTCGCGCTGAAATCGTCGGCCAGTACCAGCTCGGAGGGCAAGGCAAAAAACGGCAGCTGGATTTCTCCCAGATCGCCGGCATACAACAGCTCGACCCTGGGATCGCTGAGCCACGGCTGTTGATCGAGCAGTTGCAGCACCAAGGCAAACACGGCGCCGTTGAGGATGTGCACGTACAAATGCTCAAGACCGGCGCGTTGCAGCAACTCCATTTGCAGATCGCCGAGCCCGGTGCCGTAGACGTGCGCCACCGGACTGTCGAGCGGCAAACTGTCGGCCTGAAGCACGGCCTCGCGACTGCGATCATGGCGGCTGGTCAGCTGAATGCCATTGATGCTCAGCGTCGAGCCCAGGCCTTCCACCAGATCAGCCTGTAGCAGGCTCGTGTCTTCGACCAGCAAGCGCACAGCCAACGCCGGCCAGCGTTGCTGGATGACGTCGACGTTGTGCTCAAAGAACTCGCTCATGGCGCCTCGCATTGTGTTCGGGCAAAAAAATAGCGCTCAAGATTACACCTTGAGCGCTTTTTTTGTGTCTGGCTTTCTTTGACTAAGACGCCTTGTTCAAGGGCGGTAGAGGATCGCCGAGCCCCAGGACAGGCCAACGCCGAAACCGCTGAGCGCAACGCGCTTCCAGTCGGAGTCCAGCACGTGTTTTTCCAACAGCAGCGGAATGCTCGACGACACGGTGTTGCCGGTCTCGACCATGTCCTTGATGAACTTCTCCGGCTCGCCTTCGAAGCGACGCGCCACAGCGTCGACAATCGCGGCGCTGCCTTGGTGAATGCAGAAGGCGTCGATGTCATCAGCGGTCAGTTGCGAGTCAGCCAGCAGCTCATGCAAGTGCGCCGGGACTTTGAGCAGTGCAAAGTTGAACACCTGGCGACCGTTCATGTAGAACACGCCGTCGGTGACTTTCAAGTGCGGCGCACCGGAACCGTCGGTGCCGAACTTGGCTTTGCCCAGCTGCCAGGGCGCGTTTTCGCCCATCCAGGTCGCGGTGGCGGCGTCGCCGAAGAGCATGGTGGTGTTGCGGTCTTCCGGGTCGACGATCTTCGAATAAGGGTCGGCGGTGATCAGCAAGCCATTCTTCAGGCCAGCGGCTTCCATGAAGCCCTTGATCGCGTAGATGCCGTAGACGTAGCCGGAGCAGCCCAGGGAAATATCAAACGCCGCCACGGTAGTCGGCAGGCCCAGCTTGTCCTGAACGATGGCGGCCGTGTGTGGCAAACCTTCTTCGTCGCCGTTCTGGGTGACGACGATCAGCACATCGACGGATTCACGCTTCAAGTCAGGGTTGTTGGCGAACAACGCGTTGGCTGCTTCGACACACAGGTCCGACGTTTCCTGCCCGGCGTCTTTACGCGGCAGGAAGGCCGAGCCGATTTTGCCCAGGATGAACTCTTCATCCTTTTCGAATTTTGCACCTTGTGCGTAATTGTCCACGCCGGCTACAGGAACGTAGCTCGCAATGCTTTTTATGCCAATCATTACGGCTTCCCAATAATAAACAGCCCAATACCACCGCTCGTAATGATTCGAGGGGCGCCGACAAACAGAGAAAAACGTCGCCCCATGGAGGCGACAACGGGAAGAATAAAAGGCTATCACTGGGCCAAACAGAGACCAGGCGCCACCTCCCCGATTTATACAATACAGTGAAGATGCGCGTTATGACTCGCAGGTCACGCTATTTTGCCGAAACAGACCGACAAGGCGTTATTCGACCAACGACCAGTCCAGCGCGGTTCCACGCTGGATGGCGTGGCGGGCGCGGCGGCCCAGAAGGGTTTCAGCGTGTTTGGGCGCCAGCCCCAGGCCAGGACGGATGGCACGCAGATTGGCGACGGTAAACGGCTCTCCGGCCGCCATATCTTGCGTGACATAGAGCGAGCGTCGGTACACCAGGGACTTGCGCTCGGCCTCGGTCACGCCGTAATGCACCTGGCCCATAGCCTGCCAGGCACGCTCGGTTTCGATCACCAGGCTTTCCAGTTCGGCCGGCTCCAGGGAGAAACTGGCGTCCACCCCTCCGGCCGCACGATCGAGGGTGAAGTGCTTTTCGATCACAGTCGCTCCCAGCGCCACGGCGGCCACAGACACGCCGACGCCCATGGAGTGATCGGACAGGCCGATCTCGCAGCCAAACAATTCACGCAAATGTGGAATCGTGCGCACATTGCTATTGGCCGGTGTTGCCGGGTACGTGCTGGTGCATTTGAGCAGCACCAGGTCCTTGCATCCCGCCTCACGGGCAGCGCGCACGGTTTCGTCGAGCTCGGCGATACTGGCCATGCCGGTGGAGATAATCAATGGCTTGCCGGTGGCCGCGACCCGACGAATCAGCGGCAGGTCGGTGTTTTCAAAACTGGCGATCTTGTACGCCGGCACATCGAGGCTTTCGAGGAAGTCGACGGCGCTGTCATCAAACGGCGTGGAGAACGCCAGCATGCCCAGTTCCTTGGCCCGGGCGAAAATCGGCGCGTGCCATTCCCACGGCGTATGCGCTTTCTCGTACAACGCATATAACGAGGTTCCGGCCCACAGACTCTTTGGGTCCTTGATGAAGAACTCACCTTCGGCCAGGTCCAGGGTCATGGTGTCCGCGGTGTAGGTTTGCAGCTTCAAGGCATGCGCGCCGGCCTTGGCCGCCGCTTCGACGATTTGCAGCGCCATGTCCAGCGACTGGTTATGGTTGCCGCTCATCTCGGCGATGATGAACGGCGGCGCGTCGGCACCGATGGAGCGGTTGCCGATCTTGAAGCTAGTCATTGCTGCGTTCCTTTAATACGCGCGTGAACGCGCAAGCACTCTGAGTAAAACCGGCTTCGCGAAACACCTTCAGCGAAGGCTGGTTGTCCGGCAACACCTGGGCGGTGATGGCCGTCAGTTGCGGCCAGTGGGCCGTCACGAACGTCTCGCCGCGGACCAGCAGCGCCCTGCCCCAGCCCAGGCCGATGCGATCTTCAAACAGATAAATCGAGACTTCGGCTTCAAAGCCGCGCACGTCATAACGCAACACCCCCACCGGACCGTCATCGGTTTCGGCGATCAATAGCAAGCGCCGCGCATTATTCAAACTGGCGGCCAGCCAATGTTGATGCGACGACCATTCAATCGCCCCGGCGTCCAGCGACCAGCGCCGAACCGCCTCGGCGTTGCGTCCGTGGAACAGAAGCCGTGCATCGTCTGCGGTCGCGAGACGGATCTGCAACACCGCACCGGCCAACGCTGCCGCCACCCGCTGCGCCCCCCGACCATCCACCAATTGCCGCGAATGATCGGCCAGGCTCTGGCGTATCCCCTGATTGCCAGCGACAAAACCGATGGCCTGGCGCAGTTGTTCAACGCTCACCTGTTCACGAGGGCCCAGGTAGACATGGGCACCCGAGGCGGCCATGACCTCGCCATTGGCCTGCTGATTGTTCGAGACCGCAATGCAAATCGTCGGCAGCCCCATGGCCGCCCGCTCCCAACTTGTCCCGCCACCGGCACCGACAAACAGGTCGGCCTCGGTCATCAGCCGGTAGAAGTCGCTGACAAAACTGTGCAAGCGCCAGTTCGGCCGAGTCGCCGCCATGGCCTGCATATCGTCCCAGGCCGGGTTGTCGGCTCCGGCAACGAAATCGACTTCCAGCGCATCGAAATCCGCCATGGCCAGCATCGCGTGATGAGTCTGCATCGCCGCATCGAAGCCGCCGAAATTCACCAACACCCGCTCGGCCTGCGGTTTGATCGGGATCGCCGGGCAACGGAACTCATCGCGCAGCATCGCGAAACGTGGGCCGAACAACGTATGGCAGCCAGGCGTGAGCAGTGAGTCATAGGCCGCTGGTGTGCCCGACAGGTTCTGGTTGAGCAGCAGGTCGACGGCGTACTGGCGAGTGGCAAGATCATCCACCGCAGCGATCCGTAGCGCCCAGCGCCGGGCCGCCGTTTGCCAGTGATGGTCGAGGCCGTAGTGATCGACGATGATCCAGTCGAACGGCGGATGGTTTTCCAATGCCTGCGCCAACGCGTCGATGTCCGCCTGCCACGGCAGCATGGATTCGATGCCTTGCTGCGGGTCTTCATCGGGATAACGCCCCGGCAGCGCGAAGGTTTCAAAACCTTCGGCCGCCAGACTGTCCAACCGATGCCCCGGCAGCAGGCGACAGGCAAAGGCAACATGTGAACCCTGCTTGCGCAAGGTTCTGGCCAGGGGCAACAAGCGAGCGATATGCCCGCTGCCAATGGTCGGCGATGCGTCGGAGCGAATCAGCACCCTCATTGCAGTTCGCCTCCAGCCTTCAACGCGGCGTAAAGGTATTCAGCGCGTTTCCAGTCTTCGAGGGTATCGATGTCCTGCACCAGATGCCGCGGCAGAATCACCGGCAGGCTCGCCGGGGAAAACAATACATCGCCGCGCAACCAGGCCTCGCTGCGCCCCCAGTAGAACTGCCCCGCATCTTGAAAGGCTTCGGCCAGGTCCTGCGAGCGGGTGTTGCGAAATTCCGGGTACAACGACGTCAACGCGCCGTGTTCGTCGAGGGTCAAGGCACGCTGCACGGGAAAGCCGAAACCGGCCACGGAAAACGCGAAGGATTTATCCGGGTTCTGCTCCAGCAATTCAAAGCCCTGACGCAGAAACCGTGCCTGCAAGAGGGGTGCGGTCGCGTAGATACAACAGGCATAGTCGAACGCCGCAAGCTCATTCAAGGCATGCACCATCACCGCCGCCGTGCCGGTGAAATCGTCGGCCAACGACGCCGGACGCATGAACGGCACCTGAGCACCGTGCACCCGCGCGACCTCGGCGATTTCTTCATCGTCGGTGCTGACGACCACCTGATCGAACAGCTGCGAATCCAGCGCCGTACAGATTGAGCGGACGATCATCGGCACGCCGTCGAACGGTTTGAGGTTCTTGCGCGGGATTCGCTTGCTGCCGCCCCGGGCCGGAATGATGGCTACGCAGCTCACAACCAGCCCCCGCCGCCCGACGATACATCATGATGTTCAACCCAGAATTCGCCTCAAATGCCCCACCACTTCATCCTGCTCCTCATCCGTCAGATCCGGGTACAACGGCAAGCTGATGGCTTCGGAAAAATAACGTTCGGCCTCAGGGAAGTCGCCGTCCTTGAAACCCTGCTCACGGTAATACGGCTGCAAATGCACTGGAATGTAATGCAGGTTCACCCCCAGCCCGGCAGCCCGTAACGCTTCGAACACCTGAGTCTGGCTGAGTTTGATCTGTTCCAGCTGCAACCGGACAACGTACAGGTGCCAGGCCGATTCGGCACCTGACTGAACGGCCGGCAATGTCACCGCAATACCCGCCAGCAGTGTTTCATAACGCGCGGCCAATTGACGACGTCGGGCGACAAACGCATCAAGCCGCGCCATTTGCGACAGGCCCAAGGCGGCATGCAAGTCGGTCATGCGGTAATTGAAGCCAAGCTCCAATTGCTGGTAGTACCACAACCCTGTGTCCGGCACGCTCATCTGAGCCGGATCACCGGTAATACCGTGACTGCGCAAACGGCGCAAACGGTCGGCGAATTCCGGGCGATTGGTCAGCACCATGCCACCTTCGGCGCTGGTGATGATCTTCACCGGGTGAAAGCTGAAAATTGTCATCGCCGCGTATTGGCCACACCCCACCGGCCGCCCCAGATACGAAGCGCCCACCGCATGGGAAGCATCCTCGATCAAGGTGAAGCCATAGCGTTCGGACAACTGCGAGATCGCGCGCATATCGCAACTCTGCCCCGCGAACGCGACCGCCACCACCACTTTGGGCAACTTCCCGGCCGCTTCGGCGATCTCCAGTTTCTCTGCGAGTAACCGTGCATCCAGGTTCAAGGTGTGCGGGTCGATGTCGACGAAATCGACGTCGGCGCCGCAGTATCGACCGCAGTTGGCCGAAGCGACAAACGTGTTGGGACTGGTCCAGAGGTAATCGCCCGGACCAAGCCCTGCGACCCGACAGGCAATGTGCAACGCCGCCGTGGCATTGCACACGGCTACCGCATATTCAGCCTGGCAGTGTTCGGCCAGGGCTTTTTCAAAGCGCTCGATCGTCGGCCCCTGAGTCAGCCAGGGCGAGTTGAGTACCTCAATGACAGCGTCGATGTCTGACTGATCAATGTTTTGTCGGCCGTAGGGAATCCGGTACGGCATCATGACCGTGACTCAACACACTGCCCAACCAGCAGGCGGCCACAAGCGTCCTTGAACTTCATTTTGCCGTTGCACATGTGCTGAGTCCTTTTGCTGATCAGGTAGCTTATGCGAGCAACTGCGTCCAATTCACGCTGGAAGCATCGCCGAGGGTAAAGCCCTTGCCGGTCAAGGCCAGGTTCTGGTTGTAGGCTGAATCCTGTTCGAAGCGCGATTGCCACTTGTCGCGCAGAGCGGCGCGAGCCTGGGTTGCCTCAGGCAGCACGCCCGGATGCAACAGTTGCGCTTGTGGTGTCCAGACAGTCAGGTAACCGGCATCGGCGACTTTCAGGCACAGGTCGATATCGCCAAACGCTTCGTCGAAATGCTCCTCGTCCAGACCACCTACCGCTTCGAACACGTCCTTGCGAATCATCAGACAGGCACCGGACACTGCCGAGTAGTTCTGCTCGACCTGATGGCCGTTCATGTAGCCCTTGGCGTCCTTACGTTCATCGACAAAGACCGAGCCGATATCGCCATTCAAACCCAGGACCAGACCGGCCTGCGTGGTGACGCCACGAATGTCCATCAGTTTGGCGCCAACGATGCCGACTTCCGGACGCTGGGCCTGGTTGAGCATGGCGTCGAGCCAATTGGCATTGACCACTTCGGATTCTGCCGACAGCAATACCAGGTAGTTCCCCTTGGCCTCGCCACAGGCAAAATTGTTCAGCGCCGAGGCGCTCAGGCGCTGACCGCTGCGCAGTACACGAAGGCGATCGCCCTTGCCTTCCAGGCTGCCCAGCCAGGTTGCGAGTTCTTCGGATTGGCTGTGGTTGTCAGCAATCAGCACTTCGTGACGCTGATAACGGGTACGTTGCAGCACACTGACCAGCGCCCGCTGCAGCGACTCAAGGTTGTCCTGGCTCTGGAGGATGATCGACACCAGCGGCCGTTCAGCGTGTTGATAGTCGATCTGGTACGTCAGCGGCAGTGCCGAGCTGACCTGAGCGCGATAACCGCGCGCCGCCAGAGAGCGGGTCAGCACCTGACGTTCCTGAGCGCTGGATTCTTCTACCGGGGCATTGCAAATCAGCAAGGGTTCGGCCAGATGCGCCAGCCCTGCCAGGCCACCGTCCTCGATCAGGCGCAGCAACAGATCGAACTCCAGAGCCTGGGGGACTCGGTCGAGAAACCTTTGGCCTGAGCCAACACATCACGCTGGATCAACCAGTGGCGCGCCATCAACGACGGCACGGTTTGCAGCAGGTCGAGGTTGACCCCGGGACGGAATACATCCGCCAGAGCGCCGTTGGCCTGACGCTGAAGCTCATCCATCGCCACCGCACGCACACCCTCGGCACCGGCCAGCTCAAGGCTGGCGCGCAGCAAACCGCTGGCAGTGAACTGATCTCCGGCCTCGGCCAGCAACAGCCAATCGGCGGTGGACTGGGCGACGATCTGGTTGATGCGCTCCACATAATTGGTTGTGCTGACTTTGACGAAGTGCACGGTGTCGCGCACGGTCGTGGTCGCCGGTAAATCACCGGTGGTGAACACCACCAGGTTGAACGCCCTGCAGTGACCAGCGACCAAGCTATCGAAGGTCGCCTGCAACTTGACCATGTCGGCGTCCAGATCCAGCAACAGAATGCCGAACTGAGGACCGCCATTGTGCCTGGTCAACTGTGCGGCGATTGCCTTGAGCTGCGCGGCATCCGGGTTACGCGCTTCGAGCCAGTTCAGCAACCGGCCGGACGGCATGTTCTCGAACAATCGGCGGTCTTGCTGACCCGGTAAAGCGTTCAGTCGCTCGGCCCAGGCTTGCAGCTTGAGGCCTTCTTCCGGCTCTTCGCTGTCCTTTAACGACTCCGCCAGGCGCTCGACCACCGCCCGGTTGAACACGTTCAGGCTCAAGGCCTCCCACAACCGGCTACGCACAGTGCGGTCAGTGTCATTGGGGTGAATTTGCATCAACTCATGCTGCTTGAGCAGGATGCCTTCCAGTTCCTGAAGTTGCAGGCGTCCGGCAGGCATGGCATGCAGCAGGAATTCGAACTCGGTCAGCAGGTCGAACACCGGTTTATTGTAGAACGGCATTTCGACGAATTGCTCGGGGCCGAACGAACGAATCGGCTCTTCCCCCGCCTCGCGCCAGGCCGAGCGAATAATCATGGTGCCTTTGAGCGAGCGACCTTCGATCAGGCAATCGGCCATGGCGGTAAAACTGTCCAGGGCGATCTGCTTGGCCTGGACCGCCCCCTTGGCGCTGAGTGGCGTCGGGATCGAGGCCAGGAATTCGGCAAACTGCTCGCGCTCGGCAACGCTTTTGGCGTCTTTGAAGGTCAGCACCGTCAACACGTTGGTGTTGTGGTCCGAGGCGCCATAGTTCATTTCCCGCACGGCGAACGGAATCGGCAGGATCCGTGCCTTCGCACAGGCCAGCAGGTAGAAGGTGTGGCCGATCTCCTGCCATTCGAAACCGGTGCCCGGTGGCAGCAGGCTGTACCACTGTTGCAGCAGATCGGTACGGGTGACCGCATAGAACGGCGGCAGGAAATTATCCATGAACCGCACGACACGGTCTTCAGCCTGCTCCGAGTTGTAATCCTCATGAACCTTGCGGTCGCGGCGGAAGTAGTTCACTTCAGTGGCGCGGGTCAGGTACATGATCCCGTAGCCGTGGCACAGGCCGTAGTCGGGGTTGGCTTCGAGAAACTCCACCGACTCGGTCAGTGCGCGGTGCAGCAGGAAGTCGTCATCGGCAGCAAACACCATGTAAGGCGTGGTGACCTGATTGACGCCGTAGGTGAGTTTTTCCTGCAGCCCCTTGTAGGTGTATTGCGGCAAGTGGCGATAGTCGACCGACGGGAAGTCCCGGGCCATGTTCTCGTCACCCTCAGCAGAGGAGTCCAGAACCAGAACCGTGCAGGGATAGCTGCTGTAGTACTGCAAAGTGCGCCGCAGGAACGCGTTCCGGTTGTGAGAAATCACCACCACCGTAAACCGCTCGTTCAGCGGTGCAACGTTGTTTTGAGCACTGTTTTGAACCTGCATCTTCCTATCCCCACAACCGGCCAATCGCCAAGAACCTGAAACCACTTTTGATTAACGAACGCGACGCAGATAGCCGTCTGGCGCCACGGTGATCAGCAGTTTGTTTTGCATCTGCTGGTCGATCTCGAAGTCCTTGTTTTCTTCCAGGTACTTCCACACTGCGGTTTTCGGGTTATCGCCCGGGCCCCAAGGACGATCCGGGAAGAAGTCCGCCGGCATGTCTTCAACTACGGTGTCCATCACCACGCAGTAGCTGTCCACCGAGACCAACGGCGCGTAAAGACGCAGCTCTTCGAGCACGTGATCGTGAGTGTGGTTAGAGTCCAGCACCAGAATGACTTTCTTGCCTTCGGCCGCGGCGCGCACTTGTGCAGCGATTGCAGGATCAATGCTCGAACCTTCGATCATCTTGATGCGCTTGCTCATCGGGTGGCTTTCGATGGCTTCGCGGTTGTGCGGACGGATGTCGAGGTCAATACCCAGCACTTCGCCGTGGCCTTGCAGCTCAAGCAACGATGCGTAGTAGATGATCGAACCGCCATGGGCGATGCCGCACTCGATGACCAGATCCGGTTTGACCTGCCAGATGATCTCTTGCATGGCCATCATGTCTTGCGGCAGCTGGATGATCGGACGGCCCATCCACGAGAAGTGGTAGCTGTATTTGTGCTTGGCCGATTCGTTGAAGAAGTCCCGGGCCAGGCCGGTGAGTTTCTGGTCATCACCTTGCTGGGCGATCTGTTCCCGGCATTCGGCTTCGAAGGCTTTATTGATGCTGTTGTCGGTCATTTCAAAATTCTCAATGGTCACTGGAACGAAGCGCTGTCGACGGCGTGATAGACGTAGCGTCCATCGGTCATCCGCTTGATTTCTTCGAGGTAGTTGGAGTTCATCACAAACAGGTTGGCGCCTTCGGGCAACGCATCCATGGCCTCTTGTGGCGAGGACACCCGCACGCCACTCAGGGGCAGATATCGGCCTTGTTTGGCCGGGTTGATATCCACCACACGATCCACCGCCACGCCGGCCCGTTGCAGGAACAGCGAATAGATCACGCCTTTGGACGACGCGCCCCAGATCGCCGAACCCTGCTCGGGCGCGGCCTGAATGATCTGCACGGCTCGGTCGAGGCTGGTGGTGAAATCTTCGGGCAGCGTCAGGCGCGACACCGGTTGATCCGGGGTCAGGCGCAACGTCGACAGGTCGGCGACGATGTACAGGTATTGGCCACCGAACAGGTGACCGGCCTCGTGCACCGTGCCGAACATCCGGCGCAGGTCGTCGAGGCGGAAATAATTGACGTGCTCGTAGAACAGGTCGAACCAGGCACGGTGCTCGAGGATCCAGTCGAAGCACGGCACTTCGATGTAGATCTGCCCGCCCTGATTGGCGTCGGCCATTTCGGCGAGGAAACTCACCGGGTCCTGAATGTGTTCCAGCACATGGCGCAGCACAATGGCGTCCGCCGCCAGCCCCAGGCCGCGGGTGAACGGCGCCTTGATCACGTCAGCGTTGTTGCCTTCGTAGGCCGGGTCAATGCCGGTGATGGCGTAGCCCAGGCTTTTCAGCAACTCGAGAAAGTAGCCTTTGCCGCAGCCGACTTCGATCAGTTCCTGACCCTTGAAGTGACGGGCAATGATGCCTTCGACATCGCTCAAGTGCTTCTGGAACTGGCCCGAGTGCGCCTGTTCGTTCTGGTAGTCAGCGTCGTAGCTGAGCTTGTCGGCATTGAAGGCCTGGTTGAAGATCAACCCGCTCTTTTCGTCCTGCACCAAGACCATGTCGGCGCACGCCGACGCTTTCGCCGACGCAGGGTCGGCAAAGGTGCGGTTCTGCAACACCGGCAGGTCGGCGACCCGATACAACTCATGCCTCATGCTCTGCTCCCAGTAGCTGTTGCAAACGGTCCGCCACGCCCCAGAACGCCATCGGTTCGTGGGTCGGGTATGGGTAGTGACCGAGGTTCAGGCGGATCGCCGCGCCACGCTCGCGCAGGCGCTGCTCGACCAGCGCCCGAACCGAAACCGGTTGGCCGCTGGAACAATTGATCACGCCGTCGAATTCACGCTGTTGCACGATGGCGGCGAGGTAGCCGGCGGCCGTGTCGATGGCCAGGTAATCGCGCAGCTGCTCGCCGGCCGACATGTTGAAACTGGCATCGCCGGCATCGATGGCCCGGTCCAGCGCCGCCAGCAAACTGTTCGGGTTTTGCCCCTCGCCGTACAGGTAAAACAGCCGCGCCCATTGCAGGGTGAACGGTTGAACCCGCTGCAGATTCTCAAGGAACAGGCGCAAGGTGTTCTTGGCCAGGCCGTAAGGATTACTCGGCAGAGGCGCGGTCTGCTCGCTGAGCGGTCCGCTCTGCAGGCCGTATTCAAAACAGGTGCCGGTGACCAGCACTTGCGAGACGCCCGCCTCCACCGCGCCCTTGATGAACCGATAGTCGGCCATCAGGTTGTGCTCGAAGTGAAACAGCGCCTGATAGTTCGGCAACCCTGGCCAGGCCAGGTGCGCCAAGGCATCGATGCCATCGGTCAGCGCGGCAATGTCGAGGTCGGCGGCGTGAATATCCGCCGCAACGAATTCCACGGCCTTGATCCACGGCAAGTTCGCGGCGGTCTCGGCGTTACGCGCCACGGCGCGGACTTCGCAGCCACGGGCGAGCAAGGCCTCGACCAGATGCCTGCCGACGAACCCGGTCGCCCCGGTGACCAGGACTTTCACAGGACGGTCAACTCAGGCACGGCGATGACGAAGCGGCCATCCCACTCGCGCACCTGGGCCAGTTGCTGACTGACTTCGTGCAGCAAGTTCCACGGCAGCACCAGGACGTAATCCGGCTTTTCCAGATCGATCTGCGCGGGCGAAACAATCGGAATGCGACTGCCCGGCAGGTACTTGCCCTGTTTGTGAGGATTGGCGTCGGCCACCCAGGCCAGCAGGTCCGGCTTGACCCCGGCGTAGTTGAGCAAGGTGTTGCCCTTGGCCGCCGCGCCGTAACCGACCACGCGCTTGCCATCGGCCTTGGCCTGCAACAGGAAACGCAGCAGTTCGTGCTTGATGCGTTCGGCAGCGGGCGCGAGGGTCGCGTAGTACTCGGGCGTTTTCACCCCGGCGGCGAGTTCGGCTTGCAGCTGCTGAGCCACCGCTGGCTGCACCTCGCGGCGCACACCATCGGCGCGCTGGACAAAGACCCGCAGCGATCCGCCATGGGTCGACAGCTGGCTGACGTCGAACACTTCCAGACCGTTGCGCGCGCACAGGGTCTGGACAGCGGTCAGCGACAGATAGGAATAGTGCTCGTGATACAGCGTATCGAACTGCTGCCCGGCCATCAGGGTCAGCAACTGCGGAAACTCGAACGTCGCCACGCCGGTCGGCTTGAGCAATGTCGCGAAACCGCCGAGGAAATCATTGATGTCGGGCACGTGGGCCAGCACGTTATTGGCCGCCATCAGGTCGGCGGACCAACCGTCGGCGATCAGTTGTGATGCCGTGTCGCGGCCGAAGAACAGCTCTCGGATCTCCAGACCTTTTTCCCGCGCCGCTTGTGCGGTGCTGCGGGTCGGCTCGACGCCCAGGCATGGGATGCCGCGCCCGGCCACGTACTGCAACAGGTAACCGTCATTGGCCGCAATTTCCACCACGCGGCTGTCGGCGGTGAGGCCGAAACGCTCGACCATTTCGGCGACGTATTTGTCGGCATGGGCCAGCCAGGTGCTGGAGAACGAACTGAAATACGCATACTCGGCGTCGAACAGGCTGTCGGCGCTGGTGTAATCCTCGGTCTGCACCAGCCAGCATTGCTGACACACCGCCACTTTCAGCGGTACCCATTGCTCGGCTTGTTCCAGCTGATCGGCGCGCACATACGCGTTGGACGGCGGCGAGGTGCCGAGATCGATCAGCGGCAAGGCCAGAGAAGTCCCGCAACCACGGCAGTTCATACACGTACTCCAGCGAAGTGTTCATCAAGCAAAGGATGGCTGGAATCCCGTGCCGACAGATTATTGACAGGCAACGGCCAGGCAATCGCCAGCCGTGGATCGTTCACGCTCAAACCACCCTCGTGCACCGGCGTGTAATCCGCGCTGTGCAGGTAGAGCAATTCAGCGTCGTCGGTCAGGGTCTGGAAGCCATGGGCGAACCCGGCCGGGATCAACAGGCTGCGACCGTCGCCAGCCCGCAGGTGTTCGGCGTGCCAGTGCAGAAAGGTGTCGGAGTCGGGGCGAAGATCCACCGCGACGTCCCAGACTTCACCGCGCAGGCAAGTGATCATTTTGGCTTCCGGCGCGCTGGCGTTCTGGTAATGCAGACCGCGCACACTGCCGCGTTCGCGGTTGCAGGAATGGTTGATCTGGCGGATATGAAACGGCTCACCGAATGCACTCAGGCTGCCTTCACAAAACAGCCGTGCAAAGTGCCCGCGCTCATCTTCGAAGCGTTTGTGCTGAACGCTAAACAGTCCGGCGAGCGGCAATGGCTGCAACAGAAACTCGCTCACAGCGCGCCTCGGTACAGGTTCAACTGGCTCAGCGTGATGGCGCGCATGTCGTCACCGTTCCGCCACGCCAGGTGCCAGTCGAGGGTCTGGGTCAGGCACTGCTGCAATGACCAGCGTGGCTGCCACGCCAAGAGTTGACGGGCGCGGCTGCTGTCCAGACGCAGCAGACCGGCCTCATGCAAATCACTTGGTTCGATGCGCAGGCCACGGGCTTGCGGCCAGCGGCTGGCGAGCAGTTCGACAACTTCGCCGACGCTGCACATATCAGCTTCGCTTGGGCCGAAGTTCCAGGCACCGGCAAATGCCGGGCCTTTTTCATAGAGCCCGGCGGCCAGTTGCAGGTAACCGGCCAACGGCTCCAGCGCGTGCTGCCACGGGCGTACGGCTTGTGGGTAACGCAGGGTCACCGGTTCGTCGGCGGACCAGGCTTTAAGCACATCGGGGATCAAACGCTCTGGTGCAAAATCACCACCGCCCAACACATTGCCGGCACGCGCAGTGGCCAGGGCCAGACCGTGTTCGGCATGTTTGTCGGCCGGGAAGAACGACGCCGCGTAAGACTGCGCCAGCAACTCGCAGCAGGCTTTGCTGCTGCTGTAGGGATCGTGTCCGCCGAGGGCTTCGTTTTCGCGGTACGGCCACAGCCATTCCTGATTGGCGTAGACCTTGTCGGTCGTCACCAGCACACAGGCGCGCACGCCGCCGACCTGGCGGATCGCTTCGAGCAAATTGAGGGTGCCCATGACGTTGCTGGAGTATGTCCCCAGCGGGTCGCGATAACCCTCGCGCACCAGCGGCTGGGCTGCCAGGTGCAGGACGATTTCCGGTTGGGTTTCGGCGATCAGCTCCAGCAGCGCGCCGAGGTCACGCAGGTCGCCGCGCTGATCGTTGATGCCTTCGTGCACCCGCGCCAGCTCGAACAGGCTCGGCTCGGTCGACGGGTCCAGCGAAAAACCGCTGACCTCGGCCCCCAGGCTTTGCAGCCACAACGTCAGCCAACTGCCTTTGAAACCGGTGTGGCCGGTCAGCAGGACCCGCTTGCCGCGCCAGAACTCCGGACTCAGTCCCATTGTTTCCATGGGGCCTCCCCGCTCTGCCACAACGCTTCGAGGTGGTTCTTGTCACGCAGGGTGTCCATCGGATGCCAGAAACCTTCGTGCTCGAAGGCCTTCAACTGTTCATCCTGGGCCAGACGGGCCAAGGGCTCGGCTTCCCAGGTGGTCTCGTCACCGCCGATGTACGACAGCACTTTCGGTGAAAGCACAAAGAAGCCGCCATTGATCCAGCCACCGTCGCCACGGGGCTTCTCGGTGAAACCGAGCACCTGATCGCCGTGACGCTCCAGGGCACCGTAACGGCCCGGCGGTTGTACGGCAGTGACGGTCGCCAGGCGACCGTGGGCGCTGTGGTAGTCCACCAGTTGACGGATATTGATATCGGAGACGCCGTCGCCGTAGGTAAAGCAGAAGGCTTCTTCATCCTTGAGGTAACGGCCGGCGCGCAGCAAGCGGCCACCAGTCATGGTTTCTTCACCGGTGTCGATGAGGGTGACGCTCCACGGCTCGCTGTAGTTCTGGTGCACGTCCATGCGGTTGTTGCGCATGTCGAAAGTGACGTCGGAAGTGTGCAAGAAGTAGTTGGCGAAGAAGTCCTTGATCGCATAGCCCTTGTAGCCAAGGCAGATCACGAAGTCATGAATTCCGTGGGCGGAGTACTGTTTCATGATGTGCCAAAGAATTGGCTTGCCGCCGATCTCGATCATCGGCTTTGGCTTGAGGTGCGACTCTTCGCTGATCCGCGTACCGAGACCACCTGCCAGAATTACTGCCTTCATCGCTGTCCTCTTGCTCTTCGCGCGGCCTGGGCACCCTCGCGAGGGTGGGCGGACCGTCAGATGCACATCATTTACCCGCAGCCATTGAGCCGTTCACACCCATTGGGGTGAAGGTTTTATGGCGATATACGGGGGACTTGCAGGAAGTGAGCCAATTGCGCAGGACAAAAAAGATCGCAGCCTTGGACAACTGCTGCAGGTATCAATACATCCCTGTAGCGGCCCAAGGCTGCGATCTTTTGACGTTTAGAGGGTAATCACGGGATCAGTCAGGCAACCAACCCCACAACCAGTGATTGAGGTTGTCGCCCCGCAGCATGAAATCGCGGTGAACCGCTTCACGCAATTCATCGCCCATACGGTAGCTGGCGTCCGGGTCGACCAGGTGCATGCGGATCGCCTGCAGCCATTCGTCCGTGCTGTTGCTATAGACCCTGGTACACGGCAGATGGCCGCGATAGGCCTCGGTGTCGGTGCAGATCACCGGGTATCCACAGGCGCCGTACTCCAGCAAGCGCAGGTTGCTTTTGCAGTCGTTGAAGATATGGAATTCCAGCGGTGCCAGCGCCAGGTCGAGGTTCAGGCTGGCCAGTTTGAACGGGTAGCTCTGCAAGCCGATGGTGGAGTGAAACTCGTGGACATACGGACGCAAGGCATCAGGGCACATGCCGAAGAACACCCACTCGACTTGGTCCGCCAGTTCGCGCACAACCTCGGCAATGATCTCCAGGTCACCGGTGTGGCTGGTGCCGCCGCCCCAACCGACTCGCGGCTTGCTGGAGGTGCGCCGATGGCTGGTCAGCGTCGCCCATGGGGCCGGCGATAGCATGTTCGGTACTACGCGGATTTCGCTGTGCATGCTCGACAAGGCATCGGCCAGCGGCTGAGTGGTGACCACTACGCGATCGCACAGGCCAATGCCTTCGCGCAACAGCTGCTCGGTATTGACCGGTTTGTTGCGGGCGTGGGTGTTTTTCTTCGGCGCACTGACGATGTAGTCGTCGAGTTCGAAAATTCGTAGCGCACTGGAGTACTTTTTCATCCGCAGAATGTCACCCGCAGCGCCTTCGCTGTAACGCCCTTGCAGAATGATCGTGTCTGGTGACAGACGCTCGATCTCCACGGTCGACGGCGACTCATAGGCCACCCGCGCGATCACCCGACCGGCTGCTTCGAGCTCAGCCAGTGGCGCGGTTACCCGGTAATGGCCAACGGCGGTGCTGTTAACCGGCAGACCGAGAATCAACGGCAAGGCACGGGTGCAGAACGGGTTCCAGTTATTGCGCAGTGACGGCTCCAGACTGAAGCTGGAAATCCCAAGGCTCAGCGCCGGGCTGTAGGCCGGATCCTTGGCGATCTTCGGCAGCCATTTGCGATAGAAATCCTCCTGTTCACGCTCGCGCAGTGCCAGTGTCGAAAGCCCTGCCGGCGACACCTCTTGCTGCACCCATACCACGCTGGCGTAAGGCGTCCAGACCACCAGATAACCATCGTTGCCTGCCCGCAAACACAAGTCGACGTCGCTGAGGCCCTGGGTGAAAGTCACCTCATCGAATTGCTCGAGTTCATCAAACACTTGCTTGCGCACCATCAGGCAGAGATTGCTCACCGCACTCCAGTTCTGGGTTACGTGTAATCGCTGCATGTAGCCGCGAGAACCGGCCGCTTCGCCATAAAATGGCGAACCGACCGGCCCGGCCAGGCCAAGAATCAACCCGGCACTGACGATCGAGCCCTCGGGGCTGAGGATACGAGCACCGACCACACCCACTTCGGGGCGCTGGGCGTGATTGAGCATTTCATCCAGCCAGTCGCTGTCGCAGATCACTGTCTGCGCGCTGAGCAGCAGCAAATATTCGCCATGCGCCAGGCTCGCGGCAAAGTTACGGATCGCCGCGTCGTTGGCATCACCGGCGTAACGCAATACTCGCAGCATTGCGGCGCCCAGCTGCGCCATCGCCTCCAGCCAGTCGAGCATCGCCGGGTCGTCCGTGCCGCTGTCGACGATCAGGATTTCGTATTGGCCGTAAGCCGTGCGCTCGATCAGGCCTTCGATGCACCGCTGCAACGCGTACAGCGAATCGCCGGTCTGGATGATGATCGACACCAAAGGGCGCGCCCCATGGAGGTAGTCGATGCGGTTGATCAACGGCAACTCTTCCTGCCGGATCGAGTGCGCCACACCAATACGTTCCAGGTGTGCGCTGACCATCCCGGCGTTGTTCTCGATCACCTCCGGCAACGACAGCCAGGCGGCGAAAGACTGACTCGACTCAATCTGGATTTCGGCGATGTGCTCAATGGTTTGCGGCCCGGCCTCTTCCACCAGACGCCATAACAAATCGTGCGGCGCCAGCTCACCGTGAGCCGAATCGAAGCCGCCCAGCGTCATGAAGCGCTGCCGCTCGAAGGCCAGGGTTCGGCCGACGTAGGGATAAGCACGCATCAGATCGAGATTGAAATCGGGTTTGAACACCGGGTCGATCGACTCGCCATCGACCAGCGCGCCCTCATCGCTGTAGGCACAGAGAATGCCCGCCGAACCCGCAATGCGTTCAGCCAGGATCAGCAGGGCCGACTCGCGCAAAGTGTCGCCAGCATGCAGCAGATAAAACCAGTGAGCGCCTTCCAGCTGCGGCACCACCGCATTGAGTTGTTGCGCCCAATCCGCCTGGAACGGCAACTGCACCACACGATCGTCGGTCGCGCACAAGGCATCAGAAAGCACCACCACCGCCTGCGGCGTGTAAAGCTGTCGGCTGATGCTTTGCAGCGTAGTGTTCAGCGCTGCACTGTCAGCGCCGCTGTCGATCACAATCGGCACGATCTGCGGACGGAATGCCCAGCTGTCGAGGCGTTGCGGCATGAGCTGCTGCTCGACATCGGAGAACCTGCGGATCGCCAGCCATTCGCGATAGAAATCGGCGTAGCTTTCGCTCTCCCCGCCCACCCGACCATTCACCACTGTGTTGCGGTTGCCCAAAATGCGCACCACGCACAATTCTTCCCAGGCGTGGGGCTGGTCGGTGATTTTAGTCAGCTCGATGTAGCGCACCCAACCCGATGCCGGTGCCGATTCACCGCTGCGTGCCGCGAGCATCTGCGAAAGCCAGCTCCACTCCACCGCTGCGGCCTTGACCATTTCCGGGGTTTTGCTCAGACGCTCCGGGTACAAACGTTCGGTACTCAGCACAGTGCTCAGCGACACCAGATTGCCGCGACGCATCAAGCACACGAACAAGGCGAAATCGAGCATGGCGACGAAACCGGCGCCTTCCTGAATCAGCGCCGGCAACAGCTCCAGTACATCGACGCGACGCATCAGGGTCGAACTGAAGTTGCCGAGGAAATTCTTCGGCGTACCTTCGAAGATCGCCAGCATGTCATCGCCCTTGAGCAAGGCGTCGTTCGGTGAGAACCGGCAATTGTCGACCCGTGGCGGCAGGATGAAATTGCCGGCGTCGCTGAGCATCCGCAGGGCAAAGACCACATTAACGTCCGCGTGGTCGATCAACACCTGCGCCTGCAAGGCTACGCTGGGTGAAAACAGACGGTCGTCATCGCACAGCACTTTGATGAATTCGCCACGGGCTTCTTCGACGCAACGCAATACGTTCTTCTGCAAGCCCAGACGCTGCGGATTACGCAAGTAGCGAACCGGGTGAGCCGGCTCGATGAAGGCCTCGACAATGTCGCGGATATCGTCGCCGGACGAATCGTCACAAATGACGATCTCGATGTGCTCGTAGGTCTGGGCGAGCGCACTTTCCAATGCCTGACTGAAGAAGCGCGGGTTGAAGGCTGGGATGACGATACTGACGAGGGGGCGTTGATTCACGGCAGGAAACTCTCGAGCGGCGGGCCTCTACCCTTTCAGGCAGAGGCCCCGGAACCGCTTACAAAAAGACGGTTGGCAGCTCGGCAGGCGCTGGCTCAGACCTTGTTGAACAGGCCCAACTGAGCGATCTTGCTGAAGGCCAGTTGCGAGGCCTGCAACATGGTTTGTTGCAAGGTCAGACGGGTCATCACTTCAGCCGGATCGGAATCGCGGATTGACGATTGGGTCTGGGCATTGGCCAGCGTCAGGCTCTGGTTGGTATCGTTCTGGGTCTCCAGAGCAGCACCGCGACCACCCACCGAACTCAAGGCGCTGGACAGCTGATCGGTGCCGCTGGCCAGGTTGGCAATACCGGAAGCCAGTGACGCTTGCAGCTTTTGAGTAGCGATCGGGTCACCATTGGTTGGTGTATTCAGAGCGGTTTTCAGTTGGCTCACGGTGTCCAGGATGTTCTGGGTTTCGTGAGTGTTGACCGCGATGCTGAACTGATCGTTGGCAGCCGGCGCACCGCTCAACGTGAAACTCACACCCGATGCAGTGGCGACGCTGCCGGCCATGGTTCCGCTAGACACAGGCTTACTGCTGGCCGTCAAAGGCGCCGCATACAGGTCGAAGGCGGTGGCGCTGGTGAACTTGAGGATCGCCGAACCGGTAGGGAAACTGGCGTGGTAATCCGCCGGGTTGGTGATGCTGCTGGTGGTGACCTGCGCCGCCGAAGCGTTGCCCGGGCTGCCGGTTGCACTGAAGGTGTCCGGCTTGGCCGCCAGGGTAAACGTGTGGCCAGGCAGCACGGTCGCCGCCGTATCGCCGGCACTCAGGTTGATGTTCAGGGTCAGCTCGACGCCACGGAAAGTGACGGCCTGGCCGTTCTTGCTGGCAGGGTCGAACGCACCGCCCTGACTGGCTTCGGCAGTCACGTCATTACCGCCCGAGTCGGTGATTTTCAGCTGGGTGCCGCTGACGAAGTCCACGGTATACGGCTCGCCGCTGCGGAATTTGGCGTTGTAGGTGACGTTCGACGACACCTGGCCGTTGGACAGGGTCACGCGGCCGTCATCCACGACCGGCGCGGTCCGGGTGACCTCGCTACGGCTGGTGTTGATCGCCTGCTGGAACGCTTCCCAACCGGTGCTGTTGGTGGCCATCGACATGGTGTCGCCGATCGCCAGGTCAAGCGTCACCTGGTCGCCGTTGTAGCTGTAGGTGCCATCGTTGTTACGCGTGAACGGAATTGTATCGCCCTTGGAACCGGCGAAGATGTATTTGCCGTTCTCGTCCTTGCTATTCATCAGGCTCAGCAACTGCTCTTCGATCTGCCCCAACTCCGATGCGTTGGCCTGGCGATCGGCATCGGTGTAACCGGCGTTGCCGGCGCCCACAGCCAATTCCTTGGCGCGCTGCAGCACGCTATTGATGCTGGTCATCACCGCTTCGGTCGTGCCCAGGGTCGCCTTGATGGTCGTGGTATTGGCCTTGTACTGATCAAGCATCGACGCCTGTTGACCCAACTGCAGCAGACGCGAGGCGCCAACCGGATCATCGGCGGCGGTGTTGACGCGAACCAGGCTGCTGGCCTCTTCGCTGCTTTTGACTACGTTGGCGAAATTTTTCTGGTAGTTCGCAGCAGAGGACTCGTAAAACTGGGCGGTAGAAATGCGCATGGGCTACGACTCCTTAAAGACTGTTGATCAGTGTGCTGAAGATTTCCTGCGCAGCCTTGATGATCTGCGAAGACGCGGTGTAGTACTGCTGATATTTGACCAGGTTGCCGGTTTCCTCATCGAGGTCGACACCCGACAGCGAATCGCGAGCGCCCTTGGCGTTGGCCAGGATAGCGGTGGTCGCGGCACTGTCGAGCTTGCCTTGCGCGGCCTTGGCGCCGACGCCCTCGACCAGTTTGCCGTAGGCGTCGGTCAGGGAAATGCCTTTACTGGCCGAACCGGTATCCACGGTCTGCTTGGTCTGCAAGCCGGCCAGTGCGGTACCGTTACGGTTGTCCAGCGTACCCGGTTGACTGAGCGTGACGTTAATTGCACTGCCTTGACCTGGCGAACCGGCCACGGTCATATCAAAGGTCGCCGTACGCTGCACGGCGGGTGGCCCCGGATCCATGATCGCGGCGCCGCTGGCGTCGACCAGTGGAATGCTCAGGCTGAGCGTATTGTTCTGGCCCGGCACAATGGTGCCGCTGCTGAGTGCATTGCCTTTGGCATCGAGCAATTGGTAAGTCTGGGTGGTGCCACCGCCGGCACCGAAAACCACTTTGACCGGAGTCGAATTCTGCAGCCCGTTCTGAATGGCCAGAGTGGTCGCCGAGTCATAAATATCAAACTGCGTAGTCAGGGTCGGTTGACCACTGGCCGGGATCGTCAAGGTGCCGCTACCGCCCGGTGCGATGGACGCGCTCAACGGTGCCGCGATGGCCAGACGCTTGCTGTCGGTCATCTCGGTCTTGATGTTCGCCGCCGCGTTGCGGGTCGGCGTGATCTTGAACGTGTCGCCCGCCGCGGCGGTGCCGCCGGAAAGCTTCAGCGAGAAACCGTCGATTACCGGCGGCGGCGTGGTCAGGGTGCTGAAAGCGCCCATGGACGTGCCATCTGGCAGACGCGACACGGTGTAGTTGGTGCCGCTGGTGAAGGTGACCTTGTAGTCGTTGATGGTCAGCTTGCCGCTGTCTTCGATACTCACATCAAAGTTACCCGAGCCGGCACTGTTGCCGACGGTGGCAACACTGCGGCTGGCCATCTGCGCGGCACTGTTGATGCTGTTGAACAGGTTCGAGCCGAACGCACCGTTTTTGTCGATGCCCTGAGCCTGGAGGCTGTTCATCTGATCGGCGACAACCAGCGCCACGCGGCCCAGTTCGTTCATGGCCGGGTCCAGCACGGTGCTGCGATAACGCAGCAAACCACCCATTTCACCACCGGTCATCACCGACGTGATGTCAACGGTGCTGCCGGCGCGATTGAGCTGAATGCCCATGCGCGAAGGGTCGTTCAGGCTCGACGCAACAGACAGGGTGCTGGCGGTGCCGCCGATGACCAGCGGCTGGCCGCTGCCCAGATAAACGTCGAGGTTACCGTCGCGCTCGATGACCTGCGCACCGGTGAAGGTGGAGAGCTGACGCACGGTTTCGTTACGCGCATCGAGCAGCTCGTTCGGCATGCCGCCGGATTTGGAAATCTCGGAAATCTTCTGGTTCAACTGCGCCACGGTGGCGGCCAGTTTGTTGACCTGATCGGCCATGTTCGCCAGGTTGCCGTTGACGTTGGCGTTCTGCTGCGTCAACTGGCTGGAGATCGAGTTGAAACGATTGCTCAAGGCCTGGGCATCGCTGAGCAGAAGCTGGCGCGACGCGTCATCACCCGGCTTGGCGTTGACGTTCTGCACCGAGGCGAAGAACTTGGTCAGGGCGCCGTTGAGGCCGGTGCCGCTGTCCGAGAGCAAGGCGTCGAGCGGGCTGATCTGCCCGGCATACGCAGCCGCATCGCTGTTGAGCGAGGTGGTGGTCTGCAGTTGTGCATCGAGGTAGCTGTTGTAGACGCGACGCACATCGGCCAGGGTCGTACCGGTGCCGATGTAGACATTGCCGAACTGATTCGAGGCTTTGGTGCCCTGCACGGTTTGCTGGCGTGAATAACCGGCGGTGTCGGCGTTGGCAATGTTATTGCCGGTAGTCATCAACGAGGATTGGCTAGCAGCCAGACCCGACATCCCGATATTGAGCAAACTCATGGTTCAGACCTTATGCCTTGTGCCTATAGAGGCGTAGTAGAAGCGCCCGCCGCAGCGTAGTTTTGGTAACTCGTCATCTGCTTGGCTATCTGCGAAATCTTGCTTGCGTAGGCCGGGTCTGTCGCATACCCGGCTTTCTGCAGCTCGCGTACAAACTGTTCTGGGTTATCGGCAGACTTCAGAACATCTTGATAGCGATTATTGGTTTGCAGCAAAGTCACCAGGTCATGGAAGCTGTCTTTGTACGAATCGTAGGAGCGGAACTCTGCCGTCTCCTTGACCATCTCGCCATTCCTGAATTCGCTGGTGATCGCTCGCGCCGATTCACCCTTCCAACTGCTGCTGGCCTTGATGCCAAACAGGTTGTGACTGCTGCTGCCATCCTGGGCACGCATGACCGATTTGCCCCAACCGGTTTCCAGGGCCGCCTGGGCCACCAGGTAACGCGGATCGACGCCGATACGGTCGGCGGCTTCCTTGGCCATCGGCAGCATGGTGTTGACGAATTCGTCGGCGGAACTGAAGGCTTTCTTCGGTGGTGCCAGCGGAATCTGCGCCATCGCACGGCCGTAAACCTGCAGACGTCCGCTCGACTTGTTATCGGTTGGCGAGGGCAGCCAGTCGCCATTGAACAGCGGGCCGGCACCGGTCACGACCGGAGTCGCGGCGCGCTCAGGCAGCAAGGCTTTGTTCGGGGTTGTAGCGGCAGTCGTTGCCGAAGGCACCAGGCCGGCGAGCAAGCGGTCGGCCAGTTTCGGCGGCAAAGCCAGACGGCGCTGATTGATCAGCGCCATGTCATTGTGATGCGTGCCCTCGCCTGTTGGCGCTTTCACCGAACGCGAGGCCCACAACGGACGCTGACCATTGAGCCGCGACAGCGGACCGTCTGAGGCCGCAGTGCCTGCGGCAACCGGTGTTGGCACGGCCGCTTTCGCCGCTTCCTGCTTGGCGGCGGACGCGGCTGCGGCCTCGCCCGGCGCCAGCGGTTTGTTCTTCGACATCTGGCGCATCAGCACGTCCGCCAGACCGATACCGCCGCCCTCGCGGGACATGGAAACGGCCAACTGCTGGTCGTACATTTCCTGGTATTGCTTGGCCGCTGGAGTGTTGAGCGGATTGTCCTTGCCCAGCGCATCGGTGGCCGAGCGCATCGACTTGAGCATTTCACCGAGGAACAGCGACTCGAATTCCTGCGCCACTTTGCGCATGTTCGCGTCACTGTCCTTGTCGCCGACCTTGAGCTGGTTCAAACGATTCAAGTCCGAATAGGAGCCCGAATCGTTGCTGCTGACACCCAGGCCGCCCTTGCGCATATCCATGGTCGCTGTCCTCAGATCACAATCAGGTCGGCTTGCAACGCGCCAGCCTGTTTCAATGCTTCGAGGATCGCCATCAAGTCACCCGGTGCCGCGCCGACCTGGTTCACCGCACGCACAATTTCGTCGAGGGTGGTGCCCGGGCCGAACTTGAACATCGGCTTGGCTTCTTGCTGAGCGTTGACCCGCGAGCGCGGCACAACGGCGGTCTGGCCATTGGACAGAGGGCCGGGCTGGCTGACAATCGGGTCTTCGGTGATGGTCACCGTCAGGCTGCCGTGAGTCACGGCGGCCGGTGAAACCTTGACGTTCTGGCCGATCACGATGGTGCCGGTGCGCGAGTTGATGATGACTTTCGCCACCGCCTGACCCGGGTCGACTTCAAGGTTTTCGATGATCGACAGATAGTCGACGCGCTGACTTGGATCGAGCGGCGCGCTGACCCGAATCGAACCGCCGTCGATGGCCTGGGCAACGCCAGGGCCGAGCATGTCGTTGATCTTGTCGACGATGCGCTTGGCGGTGGTGAAGTCCGAACGGTTGAGGTTCAGGGTCAGGCTGTTGCCCTGGTTGAAACCGCTTGGCACCGAACGCTCCACCGAGGCACCGCCCGGGATACGACCGGCCGACGGAACGTTGACGGTAATCTTCGAACCGTCGCGGCCTTCGGCATCAAAACCGCCGACCACCAGGTTGCCTTGGGCGATTGCGTAGACGTTGCCGTCGATACCCTTGAGGGGTGTCAGCAGCAAGGTGCCGCCGCGCAGGCTCTTGGAGTTACCGATGGAGGAAACGGTGATGTCGACCTGCTGACCCGGCTTGGCGAACGCCGGCAGATCAGCACTGATCGACACGGCGGCGACGTTCTTCAACTGCACGTTGCCCGAACCCGGCGGCACCTTGATGCCGAACTGCGAGAGCATGTTGTTGAAGGTCTGCAGAGTGAACGGGGTTTGCGTCGTCTGGTCGCCGGTGCCGTTAAGCCCGACCACCAGGCCGTAGCCGATCAATTGGTTGGAGCGCACGCCGGAAATACTGGCGATATCCTTCAGCCGCTCGGCTTGCGCGTTGAACGCAGCCGAGAGCATCAGGGCAGCCACCATCAGGTGTTTAAGATTCAACGTGGCCACCTAGAAAGGGAACAGCGGGCTGAGGAAGAAACGGTCGAACCAGCCTGGCTGACTCGCATCGGCAAACGCACCGGTGCCCGAGTAGGTGATGCGTGCATCGGCGACGCGGGTCGACGACACGGTGTTGTCGGTGGAGATGTCATCGGCGCGCACCATGCCGGCAATCCGCACCAGCTCATCGCCGGTGTTGAGCGTCAGCCACTTCTCGCCGCGCACGGCGATGATGCCGTTGGGCAGCACGTCAGCGACGGTCACCGTGATCGAGCCGGTCAGGCTGTTGCTCTGCCCGGACTTGCTGTCGCCCTTGGTCGCGCGATCACCTTCGTAGCCAACGTCCAGGCTCAGGCTACCGCTGCCCACAGGGTCGCTGGTGCTCAGGCCACCGCCAAAGAACGAGCTCAGGCCGATGTCGGTCTTGCTGTTCTTGCCGATTTGCGAGTTGGCGTTCTTGCTGGCCTGGGTCCGTTCGTTCAGGGTGATGGTGATGATGTCACCGACCCGGAACGCCTTGCGGTCGCTGTACAGGTTCTGTTCAAAGCCGGCCTGATAGATCGAGCCGTTATTGGCGGCAGCCGGCAACGGCGTGCGCGGCAACACCGGGGCGTAGTAAGGGTCATTGGGCTTGGGTGGCGGAGCGACGCAGCCCGCGAGCACGACGACCCCACTCAGTGCCAGAACAGATACAAAGCGATTCATGACCCTACCTCACGGTGTTGCAGACGACCTCATGGCCGCCTCATAGACTGATTACAGATTCTGCGTTACGAACGAGAGCATCTGGTCGGCGGTGGAGATCACCTTGGAGTTCATCTCGTAAGCGCGCTGAGTGGTGATCATGTTGACCATCTCTTCAACGGTGCTGACGTTGGACGTTTCCAGGGTGTTCTGCAGCGTGGTACCGAAACCGTTCAGGCCCGGGGTGCCGACTTGCGGCGCGCCGCTGGCAGCGGTTTCCAGGAACAGGTTGTTACCCACGGCTTGCAGGCCGGCCGGGTTGATGAAATCGGCGGTTTGCAGGTTGCCGATCACCTGGCTGGCCGGGTTACCCGGAACGGTGACCGACACGGTGCCGTCGCGACCGACCGTGAAGGTCTGCGCGTCGTTCGGAATGACGATGGCCGGCTCCAGGGCGAAGCCACTGGCATTGACGATCTGGCCGTTGGAATCGAGGTGGAACGTGCCGTCACGGGTGTAGGACGTGGTGCCGTCCGGCTGCAGGATCTGGAAGAAACCGCGACCATCGACGGCCAGGTCCAGCGGCTGCTCAGTGGTTTGCAGGCTGCCGGCGGTGAAGTTTTTCTGGGTGCCGACGATGCGCACACCGGTACCCACTTGCAGACCCGACGGCAGTTCGCTGTCCTGGGTCGACTGGGCGCCTGGCTGGCGCTTGATCTGATAGAGCAAGTCCTGGAACTCGGCACGGTCACGTTTGAAACCCGTGGTCGACACGTTGGCCAGGTTGTTGGAAATGGTCGTCAGGTTGGTGTCCTGGGCGGACAGACCTGTTTTGGCAACCCATAGAGCCGGAAGCATTCGATTCTCCTCGTGCGCCTGTTTTACGGCGCGACGTTCTGATAATTAGCTGATCTGCAAGACCCGAGCCATGGCCTGGTCATCGTCTTTGGCGGTGTTCATCATCTTGATGTGCAGCTCGAACTGCTTCGACAAAGCCAGCACCGAGGTCATCTCTTCCACGGCGTTGACGTTGCTCGACTCAAGGAACCCGGACACCAGTTTGACGCCTGCATCGGCTTGCGCCGGCTTGCCGTCCTTGGTGTGGATCGAACCATCCAGGCCTTTGGTCATGTTCTTCAGGTCAGGGTTGACCAATTTGATACGGTCGACTTCAGCCATCACACGCGGGCCTTCGCCCATCGCACGGATGCTGATGGTGCCGTCTTCGCCCACTTCGATTTGCTGCTCGGGCGGCACGGCGATCGGTCCGCCATTGCCCATCACCGGCATACCGTTGCCGGCACGCAGCACGCCCAGGGCGTCCACGTTCAGGCTGCCGGTGCGCACGTAGCTTTCAGCGCCATCGGGGGTCTGCACGGCGATCCAACCGTTGCCTTGCACCGCGACATCGAGGTCGCGACCGGTTTCAACCAGCGAACCTGGTGAGAAGTCGGTGGCCGGACGCTCGGTCATGGCAAACGCACGCGCCGGAAAGCTGTCACCAAACACCGGCATCGAACGGGCCTGTTCCAGGTCCTTCTGAAAACCGTTGGTAGAGATGTTTGCCAGGTTGTTGGCATGAGCCTTCTGCGCCAGTGCATTCTGGCTGGCGCCGGTCATTGCCACATAAAGGTACTTGTCCACACTCTTTCCTCTGCATGCCGGACGTTTGCCGCCCACCGCTGTACTGTTGAGCGATAAGCAATTTACAGACCAACTTTTTTCTGGCGGTGCGAGGCCCGGCAAACAAAGGACTTGAGGGGTTTTGCGGGGATTGGGGAAATGTATCGGAGACGAAAAACCGGCGGTGTTATGCCGGTTGGTGGCAAGTGCTGGCCTTTGCAGCCAACAGGATCCCCTGTGGCGAGGGAGCTTGCTCCCTCGCCACAAAGTTGTCATTGCTTCAGCTTAAGCGTCGGGGTCTTTGCCGACTTCATACTCACGCAACTTGTTGGCAATGGTCGTATGCGAAACCCCCAACCGCTTGCCCAACTGCCGACTGCTCGGATGCTCGGAATACAACCGCTCCAGCACCGCTTTCTCAAAGCGCCCGACGATCGCATCCAGCCCGCCTTCGAGGGAGAAATCGCCAAGCGGCTGACGCACGCCGTAATCCGGCAAGCGAATGTGCTCGGCCTTCACGGTCCCGCCTTCGCACAACGAAACCGCCTGGAACAACACGTTTTCCAATTGCCGGACATTGCCCGGCCAATGGTAATGACTGAGCCGCTCCATCGCCGCTGGCGCCAGCTTCGGCAGCGGGCAACCGATCTGACGACTGGCCTGGTCGAGGAAGTGCTCCACCAACGGCGTCAAACCATCGAGGCATTCACGCAGCGGCGGAATGTGCAGTGAGAGCACGTTCAAGCGGTGATACAAATCCTGGCGAAACTCGCCCCGCGCGCATAACTCGGACAAGTCCACCTGCGTCGCGCAGATCACCCGCACATCCAGATAGACCTCTTCATCACTGCCCACACGACGGAAGCAACCGTCCTGCAAGAAGCGCAGCAATTTCACCTGCAAGCGCGGGCTCATTTCCCCGACGCCATCGAGAAACAACGTACCGCCCGCCGTCAGCTCCAGCAGCCCAAGCTTGCCTTCGGCACGCGCGCCTTCGAAGGCGCCGGGGCCGTAGCCGAACAATTCGGTCTCGGCCATCGATTCCGGCAGGCCGGCGCAGTTGAGCGCCATCAAAGGTGACTGGCCGCGCGGACTCGCCAGGTGACAGGCACGCGCCAATAATTCCTTACCGGTGCCGGTTTCGCCTTCTATCAAGAGCGGTGCATCCAGTGGCGCCATGCGCCGCGCTTCGCGGACCACCGCGGCCATGACCTTCGAGCTTTGGAAGATGCTGTCGAACCCGCGCAGTTCCTGCTTGCGCACGTTATAGATGCGCTCCCCCACCCGATCAGCGCGGTGCAGCGTCAGGACTGCACCGGCCATGGCTTCGCTGTCGTCATGCTCGGATTGCAGCGGCGCGATGTCGGCGAGGAACACATCGCCCTTGACCTTGACCCGCAGCCCGTTGATCCGCGACTTGTTGGCACGCACCAGTTCCGGCAAATCAAAATCCTCGGCGTAACGCGATAGCGGAATCCCCGGCACCTCATCCACCCGCACCCCGAGCAACTGCGCCGCTGCACGGTTGGCCGCCACGATGGAGCCGCCCATGTCGATCGACAACACCGGAAACTCCAGGGCGCCGAGCAAGGCATTGAGCTCCATGTGCCGACGCTCGCTGGGCATCAGCCCTACACGCTTGACGCCAAATACCCCGGCAATCGACTCGAATTTCGGACGCAACGCCTGGAACTGAATATTGATCAGGTTCGGGCAGTGCAGGTAGATCGCATTGCCATGCTCACCGCCGACCTCGCCGCGAGCGACGTTGATTCCGTACTCGACCAACAAGTTGAGAATGTCGCGCAGGATGCCGATGCGGTTCTGGCAGTGGACTTTGATACGCATATAAAGGCCCAAGAAAAACGGTCAATAGGTTGGATGCCCGAGGTACAACCCTGTGGGAGCGAGCCTGCTCGCGAATGCGTCGGTGCATTCGGCATTGATGTGTCAGGCAGAACGCTTTCGCGAGCAGGCTCGCTCCCACAGGGTATTTTTTTGCTGGCACGCTCAGATAGCCGTCAAGATTATGTGACAGGCGCAACGCTTTTCAAACCCGAAAAACTCAATACCTGCGCCACCGCGATCCATTCGTAACGAAAACTTTACGAAAACTGGAGAACTTTCCTACGCACGGCACGATTCACCTACTGCAACGCGGCACGCCTTGGAGTATTTCTAAGTCCATAGCAGTACATAACAAGAATGAAATCCCCTAGCAGGAGAGCAGCATGAAGCAGACGCAGTACGTGGCTCGCGAGCCCGATGCGCAAGGTTTTATCGACTACCCCGCTGAAGAACATGCGGTGTGGAACACGCTGATTACTCGCCAACTAAAAGTGATCGAGGGGCGTGCGTGCCAGGAATACCTGGACGGTATCGAAAAACTCGGTCTGCCCCACGACCGCATTCCGCAACTCGGTGAAATCAACAAAGTCCTCGGTGAAACCACCGGTTGGCAAGTAGCCCGAGTGCCGGCGCTGATCCCCTTCCAGACCTTTTTCGAATTGCTGGCCAACAAGCAGTTTCCGGTGGCGACCTTTATTCGGACCCGCGAAGAGCTGGATTACCTGCAAGAGCCGGATATTTTCCACGAGATCTTCGGCCACTGTCCGCTGCTGACCAACCCTTGGTTCGCGGAATTCACCCACACCTACGGCAAGCTTGGCCTACAGGCCACCAAGGAAGAACGCGTGTACCTCGCGCGTCTCTACTGGATGACCATCGAGTTCGGCCTGGTCGATACACCAGAAGGCCTGCGCATTTACGGCGGCGGCATTCTCTCCTCGCCGAAAGAAACCGTTTACTGCCTGTCGGACGAACCTGAGCATCAGGCGTTTGATCCGCTGGAATGCATGCGCACGCCTTACCGCATCGACATCCTGCAGCCGCTGTACTTTGTCCTGCCGAACCTCAAGCGTCTGTTTGATGTGGCTCATGAAGACATCATGGCCATGGTCAAGCAAGGCATGCAGCTCGGTTTGCACGCGCCTAAATTTCCACCCAAAAAAGCCGCGTGATCCGCAGCTTTTAGAATCAAGTGAGCCTGTCAGGACACGACGCTTTGCTATAGCGTGGTGAAACTGACGGCCGATTTCCAATCATTCGATTTCAGGAACCCATCATGTCCACATTGAATCAAGCCCATTGCGAAGCCTGCCGCGCCGATGCCCCTCAGGTCAGCGACGAAGAATTGCCGATCCTGATCAAGCAGATCCCGGACTGGAACATCGAAGTGCGCGACAGCGTGATGCAACTGGAAAAAGTGTTCCTGTTCAAGAATTTCAAGCACGCCCTTGCATTCACCAACGCAGTCGGTGAAATCTCCGAGGCCGAAGGCCACCACCCTGGCCTGCTCACCGAGTGGGGCAAAGTCACCGTGACCTGGTGGAGCCACTCCATCAAGGGTCTGCACCGCAACGACTTCATCATGGCCGCTCGCACTGATGAAGTGGCCAAGAACGCCGAGGGCCGCAAATAATGCATTTCGACGCCATCGGTCGAGTACCCGGCGATCCGATTCTCGGCTTGATGGAAGCCTATGCGCAGGACCCGAACCCGCACAAATTCGACCTTGGCGTGGGCGTCTATAAAGATGCTCAGGGCCTGACGCCGATTCCCCAGTCCGTGAAGCTGGCCGAGCAGCGCCTGGTGGATCGCCAGACCACCAAAACCTACATCGGTGGTCACGGCGAACCGGCGTTCGGCAAGGCGATCAACGAGCTGGTACTTGGCGCCGACTCCCCGCTGATCGCCGAACAACGGGCCGGCGCCACCCAGACACCGGGCGGCACCGGCGCGCTGCGCCTGAGCGCAGACTTCATCGCCCAGTGCCTGCCGGGCCGTGGCGTGTGGCTGAGCAACCCGACCTGGCCGATCCACGAAACCATCTTCGCGGCGGCCGGGGTCAAGGTCAGTCATTACCCCTACGTCGGCAGCGACAACCGTCTCGACGTTGAAGCCATGCTGGCAGTGCTTAAAGACGCGCCGAAGGGCGATGTGGTGTTGCTGCACGCCTGCTGCCACAACCCGACCGGTTTCGATCTGTCCCATGACGATTGGCGCCGCGTGCTGGACGTGGTGCGCAGCCGCGATCTGGTGCCGTTGATTGATTTCGCCTACCAGGGCTTCGGCGATGGCCTGGAACAGGATGCGTGGTCGACCCGGCTGTTCGCGGCCGAGTTGCCGGAGGTGCTGATCACCAGTTCCTGCTCGAAAAACTTCGGGCTGTACCGCGATCGCACGGGTGCGCTGATTGTCTGTGCGAAAACCGCTGAGAAGCTGGTGGATATCCGCAGCCAACTGGCAAACATCGCCCGCAATCTGTGGTCGACGCCGCCGGATCATGGCGCTGCCGTGGTCGCGACGATTCTTGGCGATCCCGAGTTGAAAAGCCTCTGGGCCGACGAAGTGGAAGCCATGCGTTTGCGCATCGCCCAATTGCGCAGCGGCCTGATGGAAGCGCTTGAACCCCATGGTTTGCGTGAGCGTTTTGCGCATATCGGTGTGCAACGCGGGATGTTTTCCTACACAGGCTTGTCGCCGGAGCAAGTGAAACAGCTTCGTGATCATCACAGCGTGTACATGGTCGGCACCGGCCGTGCGAACATGGCTGGGATCGATGCAACCCGCCTCGATCTGCTGGCCGAGGCCATCGCCGAAGTCTGCAAGTAACCTCAACCCTGCACATTCCCACCTGTGGGAGCGGCGGTGCGGCGATCCGACATGCTTGCGAAAGCGGTGTGTCAGGCGACATAGATGTCGACTGAGACTCCCTCTTCGCGAGCAGGCTCGTTCTCACATTTGTTTGGTGCTGCCCCTTCCAACAAACCAATCGCTGAAGTTGCGCCCGGCCGCGTCAGCGGCGAGAGGTCTGCAACCTCACCAGAGTGGGAGCGAGCCTGCTCGCGAAGGGGCCAGTCAGAGCAATCCATCACTCTCGGGCAACTCATACTCTGCCGCAACCTTCCCAGCCCTCCCCGGCTTGCTCAGGGTCGGCTCCTTCTCCAGGCACTCCACCAGATAATCAATAAGCACCCGCAATTTCGGCGGCAAATAGCGCGTCGGCGAATGCAGCAACCAGGCGCCGCCATGGTAGGACGCGAGGAAGGTCCAGTCCGGCAGCACCTGCACAATCAACCCTTGCTCCAGCGCATAACGCGCCGTGAAATACGGCAGACTGCCAATCCCGATGTGCTGCAACACCGCCCCCAGCCGCACGCCTGTGTGATTCGCCGCATACCGACCGCGCACACCGACCGTCACAGCCTTGCTGCCTTTCTTGAATTTCCAGCGCGCATCGCTCGGGGTTTCACCCAGGTAGATACAGCTGTGGTTGAGCAAGTCGTGGGGATGCGTCGGCGTGCCATGTTCGGCGAGGTATTGCGGTGTAGCGCAGAGCAAATGGTCGATGGTGAGCAATTGCCGCCCGACCAACCCTGCGGGCGGTCGATCGGTAATCCGAATCGCCAGATCAACGTTGTCGTCGATCAGATCCACCTGCCTATCCTCAAGCAACAACTCCACATCCACTTTGGGATAACGGCGCAGAAATTCCGGCATATGCGGGTGAATCACAAATCGACCGACCGCCTTGGGCACGCTGACCCGAACCAGCCCTTCCGCTTCATGGGTGAACTGCCCGCTGATTTCCATCACGGACTTGGCCGCACTGACCATTTCCTGGCAACGCTTGAACACCTCTTCGCCACCGTCGCTCAAGCGCAGCTTGCGCGTGGTTCGCTGCAGCAGACGCGTGGCCAACGCTTTTTCCAGACGCGAAATACTGCGACTCACCGCCGAGGGTGAAGAACCCATCTGACGAGCCGCTTCGGAAAAGCTGCCGGTCTCGACAACCTTGACGAAAATCGCCATTTCACCCAGTAACGGCAGTGGAAGATTTATGCTCACAGCGCAACAGTCCTTTGATGTTTGAACGGATTATCACGCAATTCCACGATTCATATAATAAAAAGAGAAACTTTAATGAGGACATGGAATATGACGCTTCGCCTCTTTTTCCATAGTGATGACCTCAAGGCCAATGTGGAAGTCCTGGATTGCACGCCCCAGGAAAACGAGTTTGCGGTGGTGCTGCGCGCCACGTTGTTTCACCCCCAGGGTGGCGGCCAGCCTTTCGATACCGGCTGGATCGGCGAAAGCCAGGTGCTGCGCGTGGTCCAGGACCCGGACCGAATCATTCATTTTGTCGACCGGCCAATAAAACCCGGCATGACTCAGATCAGGATTGACGAGCAACGCCGCCGGTTCAATTCGCGCATGCATTCGGCCGGCCACCTGATCGGCCATTTTGTCCAGGCACTGGGCTGGATGCCGGTCAAGGCTCATCACTGGCCGGGCGAAGGACGCGTGCAATTCAAACCGTTGGAGTCGGCAAAAGAGATGGATGCCGAGATGATTCAGCACGGCATCGAGCAATGGGTCGCCCATGACCTGCCGCGCCTGACATCGATGCGCGAAGGCGCCCGGGAAATTGGTTTCGGTGAGCTGCCCGCCTACGGCTGCGGCGGCACCCATGTACGTAGCCTGAAGGATTTGGGCACGGTCACGATCGCTTCCCTTTCACTGAAAAAGGGAATGCTGTCAGTCCACTACAGCGTGGATTGAGCTTTCGGCGATGTCGTCCCCGGCATCGCCCGACGCCCGGGGGAGCCCGCATTCGCGGGTTCTGTTGACTATCTAATAGATGGACCTAAGACATGATGCTTGACGTCGAGCGTCTCGATGAGACGTGCATAAAAAAACTGGCCAATGAAGAAGTCCTCGCCATCCGCGTCAAAGGCCTGCTGCCCCAGCCGCTGGCGATTCAGATTGGCGACAAGATCCTCGCCCCGGGTTTCGAAGGCTATATCAATGCGCCGAGCATCGGTCGCATCGGCATGGCGTTTTATGAGGCGGAAAACCAGCCGCTGCTGATCGAAGATTATTTCGAGCATGCCTCGCGCAACATCGCGGAATTACGCAAACGTTGCGCGCCCTACTCGTCCCCGGTCGACACCTTGCGCTGCATGCTCGATGAGTCCTGGCCGGCGGGTGCGCACCTGGAAAATCTCTACGGCCGCAAGATGTATGTCGGCCTGTCCCGCGTGGTGAAACCAGGGGTGTGCTTCCTGGCCCATCACGACATTTTCGCCAAGGATGCCCCCGACAGTTACCAGGCCAGAAGCCTGGAAGCGCAGTTCGCCTGCAACGTTTACCTGAACATGCCCTCCGAGGGTGGCGCCTTGCAGATGTGGGACCACGATATTTCTCCGGATCAATTCGACGAGATGCGTGGCGACAGCTACGGCATCGACCCGGCCTTGCTCGGCACGCCGGCCCTGGAGATTCGTCCTGAGCCGGGTGATTTCATCATGTTCAATTCGCGCTGCATGCACTCGGTAACACCCGGCGTGGCGGATCCGCGATTGAGCCTTTCGTTCTTTGTCGGCTATCGCGGCAATGCTTCACCCCTTACTTTCTGGAGTTGAAATGCTTTCGAATTACCTGGGCGAGTTCCTTGCGCTGGCGACTATTCACTTTCTGGCTGTGGTCGCACCTGGACCGGACTTCGCTGTCACCATCCGTCAAAGTGTGCGTTTCGGCCGGTTGGTCGGGATCTGCACGGCCCTGGGCATCGGTGCGGGGATTTCCGTGCACGTGCTCTACACCCTGCTCGGGGTCGGCGCGTTGATGCATACGACGCCCTGGTTACTGACGGTGGCCAAGGTGGTGGGCGGCGTTTACATTTTGTACCTCGGTGTCAGCCTGCTACGCAGTAAACCCAAATCCGCGCTTGAGGGGGACAAAGTCGCCAACGAGCCCGTCGTCGAACAAACACTGTTGAAGGCGTTCACCACCGGCTTTTTGACCAACGCGACCAACCCCAAGGCAACGCTGTTTTTCCTGGCAATTTTCACCACGCTCATCAGCGCTACGACACCCTTGAAGATCCAGGCGCTGTATGGGGCCTGGATGTGTTTTGTGAACGCGCTGTGGTTCGTGATCGTCGCGCTGTTCTTTTCCAGCGCCCGGGTGCGATTGCTGTTCATGCGCATGGGGCATTGGTTCGAACGCACCATGGGGGTGATTCTGATCCTGTTCGCCGGGCGTTTGATTCTCTCGATGTAAGAGCGCCTCAAACGCAAAAGGCCCGCTCAGTCTGACTGACGGGCCTTTTTCGTTTCTGCGCCGCTTTTGCATTTCTGTGCGACAGATCCCACATCAGGGACTCCCGTAACACTCCGTTACAGTGTTAGCTTGGAACCGTTTCTGTCTCATCGATCAGAAACTTCTCACTCCACTGCCTGCAAAGGAATGCCAACAGCAATGAATTTCTCACTCAAGCACTTGGCTGCGTCAACCCTGATACTGGCCAGCCTTTCGTCGTTCACCCTGACAGCGCAGGCCAACATCACCCCGCAACAGAGTGCGGCGATCCTCAAGACGTTCAGTGACACCTCCGTAACGGATTTCAGGCAATTCCTGGGAGGCCTGGCCAAGAGCGACCTCGGCAAAACCGACAATCTCGGCCCCGCCATCAGCGCCTTCCTCGACAACAAGACCCTCACTCCAGACCAGCAGAACGAAATCCATCGCCTGCTTGGTCTCTACGCACGGGTGAAATACGGTGCCGCCGCCACCGAGACCCTGCGCGAGCTGGTGGCTATCCCGACCTTCCGCGTCGAGGGCGTTGATCAACACGACAATCCCGAATTCATCAAGATCGCCGACAAGATCAAGGGCCTCGCCCAGGCGTTCAACCTGAACTTCCGCAACATTGACAACCGCGTCTATGAAATATCCCTTGAGGGCAGCGGCGACGAAGTCGTGGGCATTCATGCGCATGCCGATGTGGTGCCCGTAACGCCGGAGAACTGGGTTCTGAAAGACGGCACCAAACTTGATCCGTTCAAGGTCACCCTGATCGGCGACCGCATGTATGGCCGGGGCACCGAAGATGACAAGAACGGTATCGTGGTAGCGCTTTATGCGATGAAGGTCATCAAGGAAGAGAAGCTGCCGCTGGCGCGCAATTTCAAGCTGCTGGTCGATACCACCGAAGAAACCACCGGCGACGCCATCCCTTATTACTTCGAACACAACCCGACACCCAACTACAACCTGGCGCTGGATGGCGGCTACCCGGTAGTGATTGCGGAGAAAGGCTACGGCACCGTGATGGCGAACTTTGCCAAACGCAAGGCTGAGGGCAAGGGCGCCGAGATCATCTCGATGACCGGCGGCATGGCCACCAACCAGATCCCGTCGACATCGGTCGTCACCCTTTTGAGTGAGAAGCCTGTCGAGTTGGCCGCCAGCCTGCAGAAGGCCGGCGCCGAATATGCCAAAAGCAATGGCGGCAACTTCGACGTCACCGCCAAAGTTGATGGCAAGGATGTCAAATTGACGGTCACCGGCGTTTCCGCCCACTCCTCCGAGCCCGAATCCGGCATCAACCCGGTGTCGAGAATGCTGGGTTTCATCAATAGCCTCGACGGCAAGGTTGCGCTCAAGCACAACCACATCACCGACGCCGCCCGCTACGCTGCCGACAACTGGGGGCTGGATTACCTGGGAGGCAAATTGGGGGTCGGTTTTTCCGATGCTTTCATGGGACCGTTGACCGCTTCGCTGACCTATGTCGGGATGGACGATAAAGCCTTCAAGCTCGCGGTCAACCTGCGAGTGCCGAAGGGCAAGTCGCCGGAAACGCTCAAGTCTGAAATCGCCGATAAGCTTGATGCCTGGAGCAAAAAGACCCACGTCGCGGTGGCCTTCGACTACTCGATCGCCGAGCCGATGTACCGCAACCCTGAAGGTGAATGGGTCAAGGCCTTGCTCGCCGTGGCCAGCGAAAACCTGGGCATGGAACACAAGTACGGCACCTCTGCGGGCGCCACTTCGGTCCATGAACTGCCCAATGGCGTGCAATTCGGCCTGGCCAGGCCCGAGGTCAAGTACACCGGCCACACCGACAACGAGTTCAAGACGGTCGACCAGTTCCTGCTGGACCTGCAGATCGTGACGGAAATGATGGGGCGGATCGGGCAGTTGCCGAAACTCTGATCGCCTTTTCGGACCCGCTGTTGTGGCGGGTCCGACGCGTTGATCATCTTGATGCCGGCACCGACAAAAAAGGACCGTCGGTCCTTTTTATAAATGACACACAAACAAAAACGCCGCTCATTGCTGAGCGGCGTTTTTGTTGAATATGGAGCGGGAAACGAGACTCGAACTCGCGACCCCGACCTTGGCAAGGTCGTGCTCTACCAACTGAGCTATTCCCGCAAATGGCGTCCCCTAGGGGACTCGAACCCCTGTTACCGCCGTGAAAGGGCGGTGTCCTAGGCCACTAGACGAAGGGGACACGCTAACTGAAACACATGGTGTGTATTTCAGTGCCCAAATCCGCATCCTAAGATGTCGGCTCTGGCTTCACTCAGCCCTGCCCGAAAGCAACGCTGCTTAAAATTGGAGCGGGAAACGAGACTCGAACTCGCGACCCCGACCTTGGCAAGGTCGTGCTCTACCAACTGAGCTATTCCCGCATATGGCGTCCCCTAGGGGACTCGAACCCCTGTTACCGCCGTGAAAGGGCGGTGTCCTAGGCCACTAGACGAAGGGGACACACGTACAACATTCACTCCCTACCGCGTTTCGCTCTGTGCTTTACGCTGTAAGTGGCGCGCATTCTATGGATGGATTGAGGGGTCGTCAACCCCCAGATATAAATTTATTTAAATCAATGACTTCGCCCCGCTTTCAGCCGGGATTCCGGCTTTTGCGCCTGCTGACCTTTGGCGGCTATATTCTGATAACCACCAAGACGTTATAGTCCGTCGCTGAAGATGATGGCAATCTGAACCACGATTGCCAGTATTTATATAAGTCGAACCCCGGCCGATATAAAGATAGCCACAACCGATTCAACTCGTCGAGCGGTCCTATGCGCCCAAATGCCAAGCCACTACACTCGATCGCGAACCCTATAAAGAGGTCTTACCGGTGACACCACTCATGATCACCCTGCTAGTCGTAGCCGGGATCGCACTATTGATCGCCATTGGCTACATGAACCATGTGGTGGAAAACAACAAGCTGGAAAAGGCCCGTACCAAGGTTGAACTCAACGACCGCCTGCGTCGCTGCGGCGAAATCACCGAGACCTTCCCCGGTCAGCTGATGACACCTGGCCTCAAGCTGCTGCTGACCCGCCTGGAACTCAATGTCTGCAAGCGTTTGCTCAACCTGGAAAAAACCAGTTCCAACCTCAAGGCCCGGATTACCGAACTCGAAGCCCTGGTCGCGCAAGGCGAATCGATCCCGGTCAACAACCCGCCGGCACCGATCCAGACCGAGGCCAAGGCCAAGGACGTGCGTTTCCTGCTCGAAGCCCTGCACGGCCAAATCACCCGCGCCGCACAGGATGGCTTCCTGCCGACCAACGAAGCCAAGCGCTGGATCCGCGAAGTGCGCCACATTCTGGTCCTGCTGCACATCGAGTTCTTCAATAACCTGGGCCAGCAATGCCTGCAACAAAACCAGCCAGGCCAGGCCCGCCTCGCCTTCGAGCGCGGTGTGCAATACCTGCGTAAACAGCAGGAACCACAGATCTACGCCGAACAGCTCGAATACCTGGAAAAACTCCTGGCGCGGGCCAACGCCATGGTGATGGACAACATCGCGGCCGTTGAAAGCGAGACCAACCAGTTGAACGCCGGCCTCAAAGAAGTTGAAGCGGATGCGGACTGGAAGAAAAAAGTGATCTACGACTGATCGGAAGAATCAAGGAAGCCACCGCGAGGTGGCTTTTTTTTGGACTGGGTTTGGCGGGTGAGTACTGCCGGTCAAGATGGATTGGCGGCGAGGCCGTCATCGCTGGCAGGCCAGCTCCTACAGGGTTAGGTGTTCACCTGCAACTCATTGGTCGGCTGTCAGGCCGCCTTCGCGGGCAAGCCTCGCTCCTACAAGGGGGTCGCTGTACACGCTTCGCTCTTCACCACTCATCAGGCCGAGCGTTAGCTCGCCTGCAGCTTGGCCGTCATCGCTGGCAAGCCAGTTCCTACAGGGTTAGGTGTTCACCTGCAAGTCATTGGTCGGCTGTCAGGCTGCCTTCGCGGGCAAGCCTCGCTCCTACAAGAGTTCGGCGTACAGCTTTTGATTTTCACCACTCATCAGGCCGAGCGTTAGCTCGCCTGCAGCTTGGCCGTCATCGCTGGCAAGCCAGTCCCCACAGGGTTAGGTGTCCACCTGCAAGTCATTGGTCGGCTGTCAGGCCGCCTTCGCGGGCAAGCCTCGCTCCTACAAGGGGTTCGCTGTACACGCTTCGCTCTTCACCACTCATCAGGCCGAGCGTTAGCTCGCCTGCAGCTCTTGATCTTGATCTACCCGCCCCTTTCGGAGGCTGAGTGGAGGTGTTCATCCGGGGAGTGGCGCGCAGCGCCGTTCGACGCAGTCGAACACGCTGCATGTAGGTCGTCGCGAAGCAGACCGGAGGGCAGTGTCCCCGGATGGATACCGGAGCGAAGGAACGCCGAGCCTTAGCGAGGGGCCGGACGCTTGGGGCGAGACTTTTTGGTTCCTTTTGGCTGGGCCGGCACTCCGGGCGTTTGACAAAAGGGACTCGCCGTAAGGGCGAAACCATAAGTGGCCGTTACCGCAGGAATGGATATACACCCGGTCAACAGCAGCATGGTCGGCTATCAGGCCGCCATCGCGAGCAGGCTCACTCCCACATTAGATCTGTGCACATACGCAGGGAGACAAATCAGAGCCGGAAGTGTCCGACCATCCCCTTCAACTCAACCCCCAACTGCGCCAATTCAATGCTCGACGCCGCATTCCCCCGCATCGCCAACGAAGACTGATCCGCACTCGCACGAATACTCGTCACACTGCGATTAATCTCCTCTGCCACCGAACTCTGCTCCTCGGCGGCCGCCGCAATCTGCTGGTTCATCTGCTGAATCAACGACACCGCCGCCGCAATACTCCCCAGCGCACTCTCAGTCTGCAACGCGTCACTCACCGCCAGCTTCACCAGCTCACCACTGTTCTGAATCTGCTGCACCGACGACTGCGCCGCCGAACGCAAGGCGCTCACCAGACGCTCAATCTCCTCGGTCGATTGCTGAGTGCGCTTGGCCAACGCCCGAACCTCATCCGCCACAACCGCAAACCCCCTGCCCTGCTCGCCGGCCCGTGCTGCCTCGATCGCCGCATTGAGCGCCAACAGGTTGGTTTGCTCGGCGACACTCTTGATCACACTGAGCACCGTGCCGATGTTCTGGATTTCTGCACTCAGGCTTTCGATGCTCGAACTGGCCGACGTCGCCGAATCCGCCAGCTGCTCGATCCGCGCCATGCTTTGACGCACCACCTGCTGGCCACTTTCCACCTTACCGTCCGCCGTTTGCGCAGCCTGAGCGGCTTCCTCCGCGTTACGCGCCACATCGTGCACCGTCGCCGTCATCTGATTCATCGCCGTGGCGACCTGCTCGGTTTCTTCCTTCTGGCTGCTGACCTCCAGGTTGGTCTGCTCGGTCACCGCCGACAAGGATTGCGCCGAGCTCGCCAACTGCTCGATACCGGCCTGCAAACCGCTGACGATGGTGCTCAGCCCCGCCCCCATCTGTTGCATGGCCTGCATCAACTGGCCGATTTCGTCACGGCGCGTCACTTCAACTGTCGCACTCAAATCACCCGCGGCGATCTGCTGCGCAACACGAATCACACTGCGCAGCGGCGCCACGATCAATCGGGTAATGACCCACGCCGCGATCAATCCGACCAGCAACGCCAGGGCCGAGGAGCCGATGATCAGCATCGAGTTCTTTTTCAATTCGGCCTGCATCGACTGGTCTTCGGCGACATACGCCTGATCGACCCGCTCCACCACCTGCGCAGCACGCTGGTGCAGTTGCTCATAGACGGTTTTTTCCTGGGCTAACAGACCGGTGTATTCGGTCAGTTTCTCGCTGAAACTGGTGATGTGACCCGCCACTTCATTGAGGACAGTCTGATAGCCCTCATCCTTGACTGTGGTTTTCAACTGCTCGGCCTGAACCTGCGCCTGATCGGCCTGCTCGATCTTGCCCTGAGCTGCGCTGTCATCGCCCTTGCGGCTCTGATCCAGACGCACACGTGCTTCGTTCATGGCCTGCAGCATCAACCGCGACACCTGGCTGACCTGATTGGCTTGCTCGATGAACTGCCCACCGTCCTTGCCTTCGGACTCCTTCAAGGTATAGGCGCCATCGTCGGCAAGCCCGGCTTGCAGGACATCCAGATTATTGGCCACGCTGGACACCGACCAACTGGCCATTTCCAGGGCCAGGTCCTTGGCCTGACTCAGCGAGACGAATTCGTCGAAGGCCTTGCGATAAGCCGCCAGGGACTGCTCGACGTCATTCATCACTGGCACGTTGGCCGCTGAAGCAGCCTTGAGCTGCGTCGCCAAGGCGATCAGGCCATCAACCCCCTGGCGCAGGGCATCCGCAGTTTTCGGGTTGCCGTGCAAGGCGTATTCCTGCTCAAGCAGTCGCACCTTGAGCAAACCGCTGTTGAGCGACGACATCTGCTTGAGCCCGTCGAAGCGTTGACTGATGGTTTGCAGGGACCAAACGCCGATGGCTGCCACCAGGGCCGTCAACAGCAGCACCAAGACAAACCCGACACCCATTTTTTTTGCCATACCGAGGTTGGCAAAACGTCCTTGCACGGCCGAAATCATTGCACTTAGTCCCCTGACATAGTCTGTTGACGCAGATTCGCAATGGGCATGGGCCAGCACAAGTCTCTGGCGTCGGAATAATGGCAAAAAGCTACGTCCACGTCGTTTTCAGAACGCTTTAGGTCGATTCGCAGCGGTCGCCTGAAAAAAAGCCCGGGCACGAGAATCACAGGCATAAGCGACGTTGATGCGCTGCCAATCTTTCGCCTGGCCGTCAGGACTGAAGGCCGTGGCAGAAGACAGCAGCACACCGCAGCGCCGGGCCTGTTTGCGCACCTGAGCGTAGTCGGACATCCGCGATCGCGCCCAGATAAACAGGCCACCAGCCGGCTTGCCGAAAACTTCCCACTCGGCGTCTTCGAGCACTTGCAAGGCCGCCTCTCTGTCCGTATTCAAACGCTGGCGCTGACGCTGTACCAGTTTGCGGTACGCGCCGCTGGCCAACAGGCAAGTCAGCACCGATTCGCAGAACCTTGAGGCGCCCATGCTGCTGATCATCTTGACCTCGGCCAATCGCGATATGACCCCTTCGCTGGCCACGACAAAGCCGACCCGCAATGAACTGCTGAGGGTTTTAGAGTAACTGCCAACGTAGATCACGTTGTCATCCCCCCCCAATGCAGCGAGGCGCGTGCCGGGGCCATAGTGCAAATCCGCATAGACGTCATCTTCAATCACCAGCACGCCATGGGTCTTGGTCAATTGCAAAACCTGCTGTGCCATCGCAGGCGTCAGGCAACTGCCCGTCGGGTTGTGGTAGAAACTGTTGATGAATAGCGCGCGGGGCCGGTGCTTTAACAATAGTAATTGCAGTTGCTCCGTGTCGGGCCCGCGCGGGGTACGAGGCACCTCGATCATCGTCACGCCGTGCAGCCTGAGCAGGTCAAACAACAGTGGATACCCCGGACTTTCCACCACCACGCAATCTCCCGGCTTGAGCAAGGTGCGCACGATCAGGTCGAGCCCCTGACTGGCACCTGCGGTGGTCAGGATACGGTTTTCATCCACTTCGATACCGAGCCGTCCAAGGCGTTTGAGAATTTGCAGACGCAAGGCAGGCAGGCCTCGTGAAGTGCTGTAGTTGAACAACCCGGCCATGTCGGTACGGCTGACCTGACGAATCGCGTAGCTCAGGTCGTCAGTTTCGCGCCAGCTCTCCGGCAACCCGCCACAGCCCAGCTTAAGTTCGCCCGAGCAGCCGCCCTGTTTCAGTTCCGCCCCTTCGAACCAGAGGCAATCCTGTTGCCCCTGGGCGACCAGCGTTGGCGTGGCGACAATGAAACCGGCGCCATGACGCGGCGTCAGCACACCTTGAGTCACCAGCCGCTCACAGGCTTCGACGACGCTGGACTGACTGAGCAGATTGACCCGCGCGATGTGCCGCGCAGAAGGTAAACGCGTCCCTGGCTGCACCTCGCTCTGACGGAGCCAGACGGCCAACCCATCGACGATTTGCTGTACGACCGGCACCAATGCCTGTCGATCGATTCTCAATTCCATGAGCAAGCAAACTCCTGTCCATTTGCGGGGAGCAGTTAATCACAGGTGCGCAGGATCGGATGTGCGACAACGCCGCCAAAACCCTCGGTTCTAACCATTTGAAACACATTGTCCGCCGCCCTTCGCGACACCATGAAAAAGCCCGCACGTGTGCGGGCCTTTTCCTACGAGGCAGGTCTTGATGGGTCAGAACGCCGTGACTCCACCGTCCACTGCCAGCGAGTGACCGGTGGTGAACGCCGCGCCGTCGCTGCACAGATACAGCACGGCACTGGCGATTTCCTCGACCTTGCCGATGCGGCCGACCGGGTGCATGGCGTTGGCGAACTCGCCCTTCTTCGGGTCCGCTTCATAGGCGCGACGGAACATGTCGGTGTCGATCACCGCCGGGCATACCGCGTTTACGCGAATCTTTTTCTTGGCGTATTCGATCGCCGCCGACTTGGTCAGGCCGATCACCGCGTGTTTCGACGCCGCGTAAATGCTCATCTTCGGCGCCGCACCAAGGCCCGCCACCGAAGCGGTGTTGACGATCGCGCCGCCGCCCTGGGCCAGCAGCAACGGCAACTGGTACTTCATGCACAGCCAGACGCCTTTGACGTTGACGCCCATGATCGCGTCGAACTCATCAAGGGTGCCTTCAGCCAGTTTGCCTTTTTCGATCTCGATGCCGGCATTGTTGAAGGCGTAGTCCAGACGGCCGTAAGTATTCACCACTTCGTCCATCAGATTTTTTACATCGCTTTCCAGCGTGACGTTGCAACGCACGAAGGTCGCTTCGCCGCCCGCTGTACGAATCAGTGCCACAGTGCCTTCGCCCCCGGCCGTGTCCATGTCGGCCACCACCACTTTCAACCCTTCAGCGGCGAATGCCTGGGCGGTCGCGCGGCCAATACCGTTGGCAGCGCCGGTCACCACGGCGACCTGGCCGGAAAACGTCATGCTCATTGTTATGCCCTCAAAGAGAAGAATGCGGGGGATCGTGTGTTTCCAGTCTAGCCACAGGGGCATGGGACACGGCAGCACTATCAGAAGCCCGGTTGAGTGACCATGAGTGGCAGTGATAGAACTGCGGCACCGACTATCACTGCACTGGATCGACGTCCATTCGCCGCATCAGCCAAACTTGCGGCATCGATCATGAAGGTCTATCAACAAGGCTTCATTCATCTTGAGTGCCTGTCATGACTACCCAGACCAATCGCCAGTTCCTGCTCGCCAAACGTCCGGTGGGCGCGGCTACCCGCGAGACCTTTACCTATCAAGAAGTGCCAGTCGGTGAACCGGCTGCGGGTCAGATCCTGGTCAAAAACGAATACCTGTCCCTGGACCCGGCCATGCGTGGCTGGATGAACGAGGGCAAGTCCTACATTCCGCCGGTCGGTATCGGCGAAGTCATGCGCGCATTGGGTGTAGGCAAAGTCGTTGCCTCGAACAATCCTGGTTTTGCGGTCGGGGACTACGTCAACGGAGCCTTGGGCGTACAGGATTATTTCCTCGGCGAGCCACGAGGTTTCTACAAAGTCGATCCGAAACTGGCACCGCTGCCCCGTTACCTGTCCGCGCTGGGCATGACCGGGATGACCGCCTACTTCGCGTTGCTTGATGTCGGCGCACCGAAGGAAGGTGACACCGTGGTGCTCTCCGGCGCGGCCGGTGCGGTGGGCAGCATTGCCGGGCAGATCGCCAAGATCAAAGGCTGCCGCGTGATCGGCATCGCGGGCGGCGCGGACAAGTGCAAATTCCTGATCGACGAACTGGGGTTTGACGGCGTCATCGACTACAAGAACGAAGACGTGCATGCCGGCCTTAAGCGTGAATGTCCAAAAGGTGTCGACGTGTATTTCGATAACGTCGGCGGCGATATTCTCGACGCGGTGCTGGGTCGCCTGGCCATGAAAGCGCGCGTGGTGATTTGTGGCGCCATCAGCCAGTACAACAACAAGGAAGCGGTCAAGGGCCCGGCCAACTACCTGTCGTTGCTGGTCAACCGCGCGCGAATGGAAGGCTTCGTGGTGATGGACTACGCTGCTCAGTTCGCCGCCGCCGGGCAGGAAATGGCCGGCTGGATGGCCAAGGGGCAGCTCAAGAGCAAGGAAGACATTGTTGAAGGACTGGAGACCTTCCCGGAGACGCTGATGAAGTTGTTCATCGGCGAGAATTTCGGGAAGTTGGTGTTGAAGGTTTAACCCAACAGTTGATTCACCCCAAAACTAATGTGGGAGCGAGCCTGCTCACTCCCACATTTTTGATCTTCGGTGTTTGATCAGGCGATTTCGGCTACAACTTCGGCCAACGCCTTCGCTGGATCTGCCGCCTGGCTGATCGGACGGCCAATGACCAGGTAATCGGAACCGGCATCCAGCGCCTGACGCGGGGTCAGGATACGGCGCTGATCGTCCTGGGCGCTGCCCGCCGGGCGAATCCCTGGGGTCACCAGTTGCAGCGTCGGGTGCGCCGATTTCAGGGCACGGGCTTCCAGGGCCGAGCACACCAGACCGTCCATTCCGGCTTTTTCTGCCAGTGCCGCCAGACGCAGCACCTGTTCCTGCGGCTCGATGTCCAGGCCGATACCCGCCAGATCCTCACGTTCCATGCTGGTCAGCACGGTCACGCCGATCAACAGCGGTTTGGGGCCGGTACGCTGATCCAGCACTTCACGGCAGGCGGCCATCATGCGCAGACCGCCGGAGCAATGAACGTTGACCATCCACACGCCCATTTCCGCCGCGGCTTTAACCGCCATCGCGGTGGTGTTCGGGATGTCGTGGAACTTGAGGTCCAGGAACACTTCAAAGCCCTTGTCACGCAAGGTGCCGACGATTTCCGAGGCGCAGCTGGTGAACAGCTCCTTACCGACTTTGACCCGGCACAGTTTAGGGTCCAACTGGTCGGCCAGCTTCAGTGCGGCGTCACGGGTGGGGAAATCCAGGGCGACGATGATAGGAGTCTGGCAGACGGACATGTGCGGGCTCTCAGGCAGGACGAAATCGGCGCGCATTGTAGCGGAACCAGCGCCACTGCGGGACCCGATGATCGGTAAATCGTCCCGAAGACTCCAGCAAGACTAGTCCCTGCGCCGATTGTGTCGAGTTCGATACACACACGACACGCCCACTACACCCTTCCTCGCTACCCTCGGCAGCCGCAACACGTCCTTACAGCACTTCCCGCCTCCGGGCCGGACGCCTATGCTGGAACCACAACCTCGCAGCCCATCTTTGTGGTTGGCAGCCTACCTGGCAGATGAACGCACGCATGCACAGCACCCCAGCACCTCTGAACGACGATCAAAAAGCACCCGCTGACGACAAACGCTGGAGCATTCGCGCCCTGATCGTCGACGATGACGTCCCGATCCGCGAACTGATGATCGACTACCTGGCCCGGTTCAACATTCACGCCAGCGGCGTCACCGATGGCGCTGCCATGCGCCTGGCGTTGCAAGCGGAGCATTTCGACGTGGTGGTGCTCGACCTGATGCTGCCCGGTGAAGACGGGTTGTCCCTGTGCCGCTGGCTGCGCGCCGAATCGGACATTCCGATCCTGATGCTCACCGCACGCTGCGAACCCACCGACCGGATCATCGGCCTGGAACTGGGCGCCGACGACTACATGGCCAAGCCCTTCGAACCAAGGGAACTGGTCGCGCGGATTCAGACCATTCTGCGTCGGGTGCGCGACGATCGCACCGAACAGCGTGCGAATATTCGCTTCGACAACTGGCGCCTGAACAGCGTGCTGCGGCAATTGATCGCCGCCGACGGTTTGGTGGTGCCGCTGTCCAACGCCGAATTCCGCCTGCTGTGGGTGTTCATTGAGCGTCCGCGCCGGGTGCTCAGCCGTGAACAACTGCTGGACGCTGCCCGTGGTCGTTCCATCGAAGCGTTTGATCGCAGCATCGACTTGCTGGTCTCGCGCCTGCGCCAGAAACTGGGTGATGACCCGAAAGCCCCGCAGTTGATCAAGACCGTTCGCGGTGAGGGTTATCTGTTCGACGCACGAGACATCGGCTGATGCGGGCGCGCTTCGATACGCTGTTCGGCCGCCTGTTTGGCGTGCTGCTGCTGGCGATCATCCTGGCGCACCTGTTGGCGTTTGCCTGGTTTCACCATTACGGTCCTCCCCCGCCTCCACCGCCGCCGGGATTTTCCGAAGGCATGGGCGGACAGCGCCCGCCGATGGACCCGCGCTTTGAAAACCGGCCACCGCGGCCTTGGTTCGGCGGCCCCTTGGTGCCGCTGACGTTCCAGTTTGTCACGCTGATCATTGCCGCCTGGTACGGCGCCAAACTGCTCAGCCGGCCGATCCAGCGGCTGAGCGACGCCGCCGAACGCTTGAGCGAAAACCTCGACAGCCCGCCGCTGGATGAATCCGGCCCACGGGAAGCCCGGCAAGCGGCCTACACCTTCAATTTGATGCAGAAACGCATTATCGAACAGGTGCAGCAGCGCTCACGGATGCTCGGCGCGGTGTCCCACGACCTGCGCACGCCGCTCTCTCGCCTCAAGCTGCGGCTGGAGCAGATCGAAGACCACAAGCTGCAGGGCCAGATGCGCCAGGACTTGGACGACATGATCAGCATGCTCGATGCCACCCTCACCTATTTGCACGAGCAGCGCACCAGCGAAGCCGGGCAATGGATGGACGTGCAGGCGCTGGTGGAATCCTTGAGCGAAAACGCCCAGGACCAGGGGGCAGATGTTCAGGCCAGCGGCCACTGCGCGCCGCTGCAAGTGCAGCCGATGGCGTTGCGCTCGTGCATCAATAATCTGCTGGACAACGCCCTGCGCTATGCCGGGCACGCGCGGATCACGCTCGAAGACAACCGTGAGCAACTGGTGATCCGCGTCATCGACCACGGCCCGGGTATTGCGGCGGACAAACGTGAAGCGGTGTTCGAGCCGTTCTTTCGGCTGGAAGGTTCGCGTAATCGCAATTCGGGCGGCGTCGGGCTCGGTATGACCATCGCTCGCGAGGCGGCGGAACGACTGGGTGGGCAGTTGAGCCTGGAAGAAACACCCGGCGGCGGTCTCACCGCCGTCATCCGCCTGCCCCGCGCCTGAACCACACACCAATCCCTGCAGGCTCACGCCTACATGATCCGAGCCTGGCCTGAGACTTGTGTGTACCAATCGGTACAAACCTCACACACCCACGACACCTTGCCCCTTGACGCTGCATAAGCCGGTGCACCCACCGGTTTTCCATTCCAGGGAGTGAGTCCAATGATTGGTAGTGTCAGCAACTACACGAGCTATACCAGCACCAGCAGCACCTCGACCAACAGCGCCCGCAGCCAGCAATTCCAGAAAGAACTGTTCGCCAAGCTCGACAGCAACAGCGACGGCGCGGTGGATCAGGGCGAACTTGAAAGTGCCCTGTCGCAGAAAACCGATGACGGCCTGCTGGTCAGCCTGAGCAAAAACTTTGGTGATCTGGACAGTGACGACAGCGGCAGCTTGAGCAGCGAGGAAATGGCGGCAATGGCACCGCCGCCGCCACCGCCGCATGATCAGGCACCCAACACCGAACTGGCCGACGCGCTCGTCAGCGCCCTGGACGCCGACGGTGACGGCGCCATCAGCAGCGACGAATTGAGCAACGGTCTGAACAACGCTGGCAGCAGTGCCGACAGTACAGAAATCTTCTCGGCCCTGGACAAGAACCAGGACGGCACCGTCAGCAAGGACGAACTCGCCGCTAGCCTGACCCCGCCGCCACCGCCACCGCAGCAGCAGGTGTCCAGCGAAGAATTGTTCAGCCAGCTGGATACGGACAGCGATGGCAGCGTGACCGCCACCGAACTGAGCAGCGTGCTGCAGGCCAGCGACAGCACCTCATCGACCAGCACCGACACCAGCGCTGCGTTGCTCAAGGAGTTGGACAGTGACGGCAGCGGTGAGGTCAGCAGCGATGAACTGAACGCGGCGCTGCAAGCAGGTCGCGAGAAAACCAGCGACAACTCCACCGCTCAATTCAACGTCAATGAAGCGCTGAACAAAATGATCGCCAACCTGAGCAAGCAGTATTCGCTCGATAACGTGGCGAGCGTGGGCAAATACTTGAACGTATCGACCTGAGTCAAAAGCTTCGCGAGCAAGCCCGTTCCCACAGTAGAGCTGCGCCCTTCACAAATCCCCTGTGGGAGCGAGCCTGCTCGCGATGAGGCCCTCAGCCCCGCCGAAAATCTCAGGGCCGGCGATCGTCTACCCGCGCATGACTCTTGCTCCAGTCCGTCAACAGACTGTACGCAACCGCCAGCAACGTAGGCCCGATGAACAGCCCGATGAACCCGAACGCAATCAACCCGCCAAACACGCCGAGCAACACGATCACCAATGGCAGATTCCCGCCCCGGCTGATCAGGTACGGCTTCAGCACGTTGTCGACGCCGCTGATGATGAACGTGCCCCAGCAGCCGAGGAACACCGCCATCCCGTACTCACCCTTCCAGGCCAGCCACGCGGTGGCCGGAATCCACACCAACGGTGGCCCCATCGGAATCAGACTGAGCATGAACGTCACGATGCCCAGCACCAACGCCCCGGGCACCCCGGCAATCAGGAACCCGATCAATGCCAGGACCGCCTGCGCCGCCGCTGTGCCGATCACCCCGTTCACCACCCGCTGCACCGTCCCGGCCACGAGTTCGATGTAGTACCCGGCGCGATCACCGATCAGGCGCTCCAGCAGCCCATGGACAAACGCCGCCAGCCGCGGCCCGTCACGGTAGAAAAAGAACACGAACACAATGCTCAATGTCAGCTCGAGAATCCCGCCGCCAATCTGCGCACTGCGTGCCAGCAGCCAGTTGCCGACCTGACCCAGATACGGTTTGACCGCCACCATCATCGCCGCGCCTTGCTCATCGATGCTGTTCCAGATCACCATCAACCGCTCGCCCACCAAAGGAACGCCGCCCAGCCAGGTCGGAGCTTCGGGCAAACCGTCCATCTGCACATCCTTGATGAACGCAGTGGCATCACGCACGTGATCCGCCAGGTTGAACCCGAGCCAGACCAGCGGCACCGCCACCAGCAACATCCAGCCCAGTGTCAGCACCAGCGCGGCCAGGGATTCCCGGCCGTTGAGCCAGCGGGTCAACAACCGCATCAGCGGCCAACTGGCGAACGCCAGCACCGCGCCCCAGAACAAGGCCGACCAGAACGGCGCCATCACCCAGAGGCTCGCGCCAAACAGCACCAGGAGCAGGATCTGCACCAACAGCCGATCGTTATTGAGCATGTAGGTTCTCGAAAAAATCAGTCAACAAAGAGCAGGCAAACGCGCCAGCCGCGTTTACCTGATGAAGCTTATCGCAACAGTTCGATGTGCAGGCCAGGGCTTTTGGCGCTGCCGGCTTCCATTCGCGCCGCCCGCACGCCCTGCACGATCAGCGCCTGGCGCCACGCTTCGGCGTTTGGCCCGGAAACACTGACCCGCAAGGTGGTGTCGAGGTTCAAGCCGCGAGAAATGAGGCGCAGCCAGGTGGCATCAGGATCGGCGCTCAATGTGGGGAAATCGAGTTCGCCCGTACTTTTCAGCTCTCGCAGCAAGGTCGCCGACGTCGGCAGCAAATCACCCAGCGGCGCGGCAGCGTCGAACTGCTCGACGTGCAGGTAGGCTTTGCGATTGCCGCGAGTGATGCTGTAAAGCGCCACCAACGTATTGTCCCGGGGCGCCGCGAGACGCAAGAGCAAGTACGCCTGTTGATCGTCGGCACCGTACAACTTGGCGTTACCGAAGACCTCATTGGCCCAGAGGCTGCTTTCACCGCAATCACGTGCCTGACACCAGAACAGCAAGCCGGCACCCTGCTCTTGCAATGCTTCACGCGCGGCAGTGAAGGCGTCGGTTGACGAATGCTCCGGCGGCAACTCATAGGTCACCGATGTCGCCGTTCCCCGGGCGCTGACCTGACCATCGAAGCGCAACTGGCCGCTGATCTTACGGATCGAACCCAGCGGATAAATCCGCTCAAGCTCAACGCCGGGGCGATAGTCGACGATCTGCGCGTCGGCCATGCGCGGCACGATCGGCAAGTCCTGACTGCCCGGGACATCGGCGGCAAATAACAAGGGACTGAAACAACACAGCACCAGCACACTGAATGAACGCATGGATAGACTCATCGGATCAGCATGGCCTGGGCACCCTTGACGACACTGGCATCATCGAAGCGCTCGGGCACCAGCAAACCACGCTGGACCGCCGGACGCGCTTCCATGGATGCCATCCAGCGCTGCAAGGCCGGCAAACCGTCAACCTCGACGCCCGACCACTCATGGCCACGCACCCACGGATAGGTGGCAATGTCGGCAATGCTGTACTCGCCCGCGAGAAACTCCACGGCTTGCAGGCGTGTATCGAGCACCTCATAGAGGCGACGTGTTTCATGTTGATAGCGGTCGATGGCGCCCTGGAGTTTTTCTGGAAAGTAACGGAAAAACACGTTGGCCTGCCCCTGCATCGGCCCGATTCCACCCATCTGGAACATCAGCCACTGCAGGACGACCGAGTGCCCCTTCGGGTCCTGGGGCAGCAGTTTGCCGCCCAGCTCAGCGAGGTAAATCAGGATGGCGCCGGATTCGAACACGGCAAAATCGCCGTTGGCGCGGTCGACAATGGCCGGAATCCGGCCATTGGGATTGATCTTGAGGAAGTCCGGTGACTTCTGTTCCTTTTTGTCGAAACTCAAGGCGTGCACCGTGTAGGGCAGGCCGAGTTCCTCGAGCACGATAGAGACCTTGTGGCCATTCGGGGTCGCAGCGGTGTAGAGATCTATCATGGTTGTCTCCCATTTCAACCCGCCCAGCCTCGACAGTTGCCCGGCGCAAGTCAAGGAACGGCGAAGAACCGATTGAAACAGTCTGCGACAAGGTCGGCGCCGGGTTCGTCATTCAGGTGCAAATGATGGCCGCCAGGCAGCTGTTCACGGCTAAAGGGTAGACGCTCCAGCAGCTCGGGATGTTTGGCGAGCATGCCGTCAGCTGCTACCACTAATAACGCAGGGCAACTGACCCGCTGGACGAAGGCCATCGCCTGTTCGGTTGTCAGACGCAGGGGCGATGGCAGTGTGAGTCGGTTGTCAGTGCGCCAGGTGTAACCGCCCGGTACCGGCATGAGTCCACGCTGGGCCAACAGCTCGGCGGCTTCGCGACTGACCGCCACCAGGCCTTTCATGCGTGCCTCGATGGCTCGATCCAGGGTGTTGTAGACCGGTTTGCGCTTTTCCCGCAGATCCAGCTGGGCTTGCAGGGCCATGCCCATGCGTTCGGCGGCATTTTCGCCTTTGTCTGTCGGAGGAATGATGCCGTCGATCAACGCCAGATGCGTGACACGTTCCGGCATCGACCCGGCAATAATCAACGAAGCGATCGCCCCCATCGAGTGCCCCATCAGTGCAAAACGCTTCAGGCCCAACTGCTCGGCGACTTGCAGCACGTCGTGAGCGTAGTCCCACATCGCGTAACCGGCGCCGGTCGGGCGATGCCCGGAATGTCCGTGACCGGCCATGTCCAGGGCGATGATGCGCAGGCCTTTGAGCTTCGGTGCCAGCCGGGCGAAGCTGTTGGCGTTGTCCAGCCAGCCGTGCAGGGCGATCACCGGCAGGCCGTCTTCGGGACCGAACAGGTGCGCGGCCAGCTCGATGTGCGGCAGGCTCAGGCGAACTTCTTCGACAACGTGGCTCATGCGCAATCCTGTTGGCGACGACCTTCCCAGCGGCTGAACAGGTTTTTCAGCAGCGTGGCGGTGTCTTGCGGACGTTCGAGGGGGAACATGTGGCCACCGGGCATGGTCAGGGACTCACCCAGCGGCATACGCCCGACGGAGCTTGCATGGTGACGCATCACCACCCGGCTCTTGTGCCCGCGCACCACCGCCAGCGGCACTTTCAACTGGCGTGCCTGGCCTGGACTGGTGTGCGGGACGCCACGGTAGATGCTGATCTCCGTGGCCGGGTCGAAACGCAGGCGCAGCTTGTCGCCGACTTTTTGCAAACCGTGTTGCAGGTAAGCGTCGAAGCACTCGGGATCAAAGCTGCGGAACAGGGTTTTGCCGGCGAAATAGAGCCGTGCCGCGTCCAGGTCGGCGAACTCTTCCCGGCGCCCCAATGTACGGCCGGCGGGGGTCAGGCGGTCGATGAAACCGAAACGCTTGGCCGCACGGATCACCCATTGATCGGCGCGGGTCAGCACCGGCGAATCGAGCATCACCACGCCCCGATACAGTTCAGGGCAACGCAACGCCGCGTGCAGGTGCAGCACGCCGCCGAAGGAATGGCCGACGCCCCAGACCGGCTCCGGTTGCTCTTTGAGGTGATGGATCAGCTCATCCACCAGGTTGCGCCAATTGTCGTCCGCCGGAAAACGCGGATCGTGGGCGTGCTGTTCCAGATGCGTCACCTGGTACTCGGGCGCCAGCGCCGCGAACAACTTGCCGTAGGTGCCCGAAGGAAAGCCATTGGCGTGGGCGAAAAATATCTGTTGCGACATACCGGCAAATCCATGAGCGAAAACAAGGGTTGATTGTCCGTAAGACGCGAGGCGGCGGCAATGACTGTAAGTGCCAGGAATGATGACAGTCCGGTCAGGGGCATGAGCATTCAGACATCGCCGAACCCTGTGGCGAGCGAGCTTGCTCGCGTTCGGCTGCGCAGCAGGCGCAAAACCGGTGCACGCCGCGAGAGGCGTGCCGGCAAGGGCTGCTGTCGCAGCCAACGGGAGCAAGCTCCCTCGCCACAGGTAATCATCGGGCCGGAAGAGGTGGTTCGCTCGACAATCAGCGGGCCGGTGGATTCTCGCCCAACGGCACGACCGCCATGGTCAACCGCGACACGCAACTGGCCTTGCCCTCGTCACTGCTCAAACGGATATCCCAGACATGAGTCGTGCGCCCAATGTGAATCGGCTTGGCCACTGCCGTCACTCGCCCGCTGCGCAATCCGCGCAAGTGATTGGCGTTGATTTCCAGACCCACACAATAGAATTTGCTGGCATCGATGCACAAGTAACTGGCCATGGAACCGACCGTCTCGGCCAGCACCACCGACGCGCCGCCGTGCAGCAAACCGTAAGGCTGGTGGGTGCGGTGGTCGATGACCATGCTCGCGGTCAGGGACTCGTCATCAAAGGCTTCGAAGCGAATATCCAGCACTTCGCCAATGGTGTTTTTCTGGATTGCGTTCAACTGCTCGACGTCGGGAATGGTACGCCACAGACTCATCTTGCTTTCCTTTGTTGGTTTTATTCGTGGCTCAATCCTGCCACAGCACCGTCTCGCTGCGCTCGCTCCATTCTTCGAACCGAGCGCCGTAAGACGCTTCGATCACGTTGCGCTTGATCTTCAGGGTCGGTGTCAGGAAGCCGTTTTCCACCGCCCAACTGTCCTTGACCACCACCAACTGGCGCAAGCGTTCGTGTTTGTCGAGGCCGCCATTGACCTCCTCCAGCAGCTTTTCCAGGCTTGCATGCAACCCTGCCCGCGCCGTTCCCCCTGCGTCCTGCTGACCGACCGCCGAGAGCACGCACAACCCCAGCGGCGCACTCAAGCCATCACCGACCACGCACACCTGTTCGATCCGCGAATGCACCGCCAGCCGATTTTCGATCGGCGCCGGCGCGACGTATTTGCCTTTGCTGGTCTTGAAGATCTCCTTCAGTCGCCCGGTCAGGCGCAGGTTGCCTTCGGCATCTTGTTCGCCCTTGTCGCCGGTGCGCAGGAAGCCGTCCTCGGTGATGGTTTCTGCGGTTTTCTCGGGCTCCTTGAAATAGCCAAGCATGGTCGCACCGCTGCGCACCATGACTTCGCCCGAATCGGCGATCCGCACTTCAACCTCCGGGCAAGGCTTGCCGATCCAGCCGGGTTTGTTCTCGCCGGGCCGGCCGATGTGGGAGTAACCGCAGCTTTCGGTCATGCCGTAGACCTCCAGCACATCCAGTCCCAGCTTGCGGTACCACAACAGCAAGGTCTGCGGCACAGGCGCGGCGCCGGACAACGCCACGCGCAACGCATCCAGCCCCAACCCGACGAGCACTTTGTGCCCGACCCGTTTGCCGATAAAGGGCAGGCCGAGCAGGAAGTCGAGGCGTTTTGCCGCAATCTTGCTGTACACGCCCATCTGGAACTTGGTCCAGATCCGCGGGACGCCGAACAACGCGGTCGGCCGCGCGCGCTGCAAATCGGTGAGAAAGGTGTCGAGGCTTTCGGCAAAGAACACGGTTTGCCCGGTGTAGATCGACGCCAGCTCGACGAACATCCGCTCGGCGACATGGCACAGCGGCAGGTAAGACAGCAGTCGATCCGACTCGTTGAGACCGAACAGCTGAGTGCCGCGCGTGGTGGCAAAGCCCAGATTGCCGAAGCTATGCATCACGCCTTTGGGCACCCCGGTGGTGCCGGAGGTGTAAATGATGGTCGCCAACTGGTCGGCGGACGGCTTGGGATCGTCCTGGATCGGTGAGCTCTTTTGCAGATCGGCCCAGCTGTAGTCGAAAGTACCCGGCGGATGCAACGGCAGGCTGATGGTCGGCAGATCGGCACTGACCCCGCGAGACATGCCTGGCCAGTCATCGAGCTTGCCGATGAACGCCAGCGCCGCTTCCGAGTGTTCGAGCACTTGCGCCACCGACTCGGCGGTGAGGTTGGGGTACAACGGCACCGAAACGTGCCCGGCCATCCAGATTGCCAGGTCGGCGATGATCCAGTGCGCGCAGTTTTTCGAAATCAGGGCGATGTGGCTGCCTTGGGGCAGTTCGCGTGCGCGCAGCCAATGCGCGGCGCAGCGAGCCTGATGGCCGACGTCGGCCCAGGTCAGGGTCTCGACGTGTCCGCCGCCGGTAGGTTGGACCAGAAAACGCTGGCGGGGATGACGGGCTTCACGCTCGTAAAAGACGTCCAGCGGCAAACGAAAAGCAGCAGACATGCGACTCGCTCCTTTATTTTTGGTCTGGAGCAAGCGTAGTCAACCAAGCGGTTGCTTGGTTGACTATTTCACACAAAATCCCGGAACACCGCCGCCCCCTGTAGGAGCGAGGCTTGCACGCGAAGGGCTTTCAACGACGGCAACAGCTTCGCGGACAAGCCTCGCGCCTGCAAAAAGCCAAAGCAAATGCGGTTACGGGTGTTTGATGCTGTTGAGCTTCATCGAACCTATCAGCAGTTCAGCGCTCTCGAGCTCGGCTAGGCCAGCGGTGCTGACCCTCTCTGGTGGATAGCCGGCACCATGCTGCAAGTAACTCAACAAGTTCCCCACCAACGGGTTGTGACTGACCAGAAGGACGTCACTCACCGACACGAGTTGCTCGGCCACCTTGTCTGGATCAGTGTCCGGGGTCAGCCACTCGACAGTGCGAATCTCCGGTTCGAAACCCAGCGCCTCGCGCACCAGCTGCGCGGTCTCATGAGCTCGCAGAAACGGGCTGGCATAGATGGCTGTAATCGGCTGACCGATCAGTTCAGCAGCGATGCTCAGCACCTCTGAACGACCATGTTCCGTCAGTGCGCGCTCCGAATCGTGTGGTTTGGAACCGTGTGGCTCGGCTTCACCATGACGCAATACCCAGAGTTTCATAGTTTCGGCTCCTCATCTCGGGCCGGATGTGGCGCTGGCGGCACGGCGTGCGGCGCTTCGCCTTCCGGTGTACGCGGCGTCGGCCAGTCGGCGAACGGCCAGGGTTTCTGGTCGCTGTGGAAGGTGCCGAAACGACCGATCTGCGCCAGGAACTGGCTCAGGCTGTCGCCGAAGTTCATCAGGCTGGCGCTCGGGGCGCCATAAATCAAACGATAGATCAGTTGCACCAGCACCACCGCCCCCAGGATGAACTGCGCCACTTGCCAGACCAGCAAGAAGACGATCATCCATAACACCCGCAGCAGAATGGACTCGTAGGTGGCCTCTGTTTTCGGATCGTTCATGTGCAACTCCCTGCTTTATCTCGAAAGCGTGATCAGTTGAAACCGCTGGTGGAAATGAAGTCCACATCGGTTTTGGGTTCGCCGCGCATCAACAGTTCAATCACTTGATTGAGCGTGCGCCCTTCGAACAGAATCGCGTGCAACCCGGCGACCAGCGGCATATAGACGCCCACTTCCTGAGCCTTGGCCTTGAGCACCTTCAGCGTGTTCACGCCTTCGGCGACTTCGCCCAGGCGGGTCACCGCCTCTTCCAGGCTCAACCCCTGGCCGAGGGCAAACCCGACCTGGTAATTGCGGCTTTTCGGCGACGAACACGTGACGATCAAGTCGCCCACGCCCGCCAACCCAAGGAAGGTCATCGGGTTGGCGCCCTGATTCACCGCGAAGCGGGTCATTTCCGCCAACGCCCGGGTGATCAGCATGCTCTTGGTGTTTTCACCCATGCCCAGCGCCACCGCCATGCCGGCGATGATCGCGTACACATTTTTCAGCGCCCCGCCCAACTCCACGCCGAAGCGGTCGGCGCTGGCGTACACGCGAAAGGTCCGGCCATGCAACGCCTCCTGGACCCGCTGGCAGAGTTCTTCGTCTTCGCTGGCGACCACGGTGGCGGTCAGTGCGTGCTCGGCGATTTCACGGGCCAGGTTCGGCCCGGACAGCACGCCGATGCGCGCTTGCGGGGCGATTTCTTCAAGGATCTCGCTCATCAGCTTGAACGTGTGGGCTTCGATGCCTTTGGTCAGGCTGACCAGCAATTTGCCGCTCAACCGTTCGGCGTGCGGGACCAGTACCGAACGCAGCGCGCTGGACGGCAGCGCAACAAAGCACAGGTCGCAAGCGTCCAGGGTCGCTTGCAAATCAGTCACCGGTTCTACCAGGGGAAGAATCTTGATGCCTTTGAGGTAACGCGGGTTTTCGCGATTGACCCGCATGGACTCAGCCTGCTCGGGGTCACGCATCCACTGCCGGACCTGATGCCCGTTCTCGGCCAACAGATTAGCCACGGCGGTACCAAAACTTCCGCCTCCCAGGACCGCAATTGGGCGCTGTTCAGTCATATGCAATCCGTTAATCCATACCAGTGGCGATGTCGGCATTATACGGAGCGTCCCAGTGGCGGCCAGCCCCCGTATCAATTACCGGCACTTGTAGGAAGAAGACCAATAAATCCTAGGAAAATGCCGGCATCGTGAATGGAAAAGTCGAACAGCTCGGTTAACATGCGCGCCATCTCATCGTTATCAAGGACGTTTCGTGTCGTTTGGCTCTCCTTCACCCTCCTCTCCGCTGGTTCTGGCATTGCTTTTCAGCTCGCCATTGCTGGCCGACGACTTGTTCCTCGACAACGAATCGCTGCCGCAAGTGCTCACGGCCACCCGCCTGAAGCAGTCGCCGGCCGCAGTCCCGGGAAGCATGACGGTGATCGACAGCGAACTGATCAATGCCAGCGGTGCACGGGACATCAGCGAATTGCTGCGCCTGGTGCCGGGCATGATGGTCGGCAATATCAGCGGTAATCAGGCGGCGGTGAATTACCACGGCACCAACGCCACGGAAGCGCGGCGCATGCAGGTGCTGATCGACGGCCGCTCGGTGTACCGCGCTGGCCTGGCCACGGTGGACTGGAGTGATATCCCGGTGGCCATGGAAGACATCGAGCGTATCGAGGTTTTCCGCGGCCCCAACACGGTCAGCTACGGCGCCAATGCGTTGATGGCGGTGGTCAACATCATCACCCGCAACCCGGCCGACAGCCACGGCACGCGGATGAAAGTCACCCGTGGCCAGCGCGGCATCGATGATTTTTACGCCAGCCAGGGTGTGGGCTGGGACGGCGGCGACCTGCGTCTGTCACTGTCCGGCCAGCAGGACGACGGCTTCGACACCGACAGCAACGGCGCTGATTATCGCGACAGTCGCCGCTTGAACCGCTTCAACCTTGCCGTCAGCCAGACGCTGAGTGAAAACCAGAGCATCGACTGGCAGTTGAACGCCAAGGACGGAACCAACCAGCGGCCTTATACCTACCGCCCGGTGTTCTCCGGTATTACCGCAGCCGGGAACAATTCCGACGTCGTTGCCAAGGACTACGCCGGTTCGTTGCGCTGGAACCTGGACATCAATCCTGATCACAGCCTTTATATCCAGGGTTCGGCTCAGCACTGGGACCGTCAGCAGACCTGGCGCGCCTGTGATGCGGAAGTTTCGTTCAGCCCGCAACTGACCGAACTCTGGCAGCTCAACCCGAACTACACCGAACGCCTGGCGCGCAACATCGAGCGCTTCACCGGTCCCGGCGCGCCGGCCGGCACGGCGGCGGAACAAGCGCTAGGCAATCAAGTGCTGGCGCAATGGCGTAACGGTGCCCGGCAAACCCTCTGTGGCGACATCGACCAGAGCGCCCGGGAAACGCGCTACGACCTGGAACTGCAAGACACCCTCAGCCTGTCCGACAGTCTGCGACTGGTCAGCGGCATGAACTATCGTTACGACCGGGCAAATTCCGAGACCTACTTCAATGGAACGCTCGACGACACCACTTGGCGCGCATTCGGCCAACTCGAGTGGCGCGCCACCGAGCACTGGTTGCTGCAGGGCGGCGCCATGTTCGAAGACACGCAATTGACCGGCAGCTCGCTGACCCCGCGGGTAGCGGTCAATTACCTGATCAACCCGCGTCACGGCTTGCGCGCGGTGTATTCGGAAGCCATCCGCTCACCGGACATGTTCGAGAACAACGTCAACTGGAGTTACCAGGTGACCAACCTGCGGCCCAGTGCCTACGGCCAGACCAGCGCCCGGTATTTCGTCAAGACCCGCGGCCCCGGCGACCTCGAACAAGAACGCATGCGCTCGCGCGAGCTGGGCTACAACGGCTACTTCGCGGAGCTTGGGCTGACGGTCGATGTGAAACTGTTCTACGACGAAATCAGCGGCATGATCAGCGAACCCCTGCGCAACAATCAGTACATCGCCAGCAATTCCAACAGCTCGCGCTTCAAGGGCACGGAAACCCAGCTGGACTGGCGCCTGAGCAGCGCCGACCGGCTGCGCCTGACTTACGCCTACGTCGACGCCGAGGCGAGCAATCCGCAGGATGAGCGACTGACGGCGCGCAACAGCGGTTCCGCCGGTTGGCTGCGCAACTGGGGCCACGGCTGGAACAGCGCCCTCTTCTATTACGGGGACGACGCCCTCAACGGTTACCGCTTCGAACGCGTCGACACGCGCATCGCCAAACGCATCGGCCTGGGCAAGGCCAATCTGGAACTGGCCGGCGTGCTCCAGCAGCGCCTCGACCATCAACCCACCACCTTCGTCGACAACAACTATGACGAGCGTCGGGTGCTCTACTTCAGCGCGGAGCTGACGTTTTAAATGCTGCATCGCCTGTCGCGAAAGTCGCCAACCCTTGGCCGCCTGCTGGCAGGGGTGTGTCTGGTGTTTGCCGGCCTGCTTGGCAGCCTGACGATTCAGGCCGCCGACATTCTGCTGACCGGTGCCGAAGACAGCCCGGGCGTGCAATCCTTTGTGCAGGCGCTGAGCGGCATGCGCCCGGCCGACAGCGTTCGCTTCCAAGTACTGGACAGCTTGCCGAGGCCGGGCGCACTGCCCGGCGATACCCGTTTGATCCTGCTCGATCTGCCGAGCCTCGATTGGCGCCTGCAAGAGACACAAGGCCCGCCGACGCTGGTACTGCGCATCAGTCGCCTGCAAGCCCATCATCGTTTCGGCGCTGACTTTCCATCGCACCTCAGCCTGCTCTGGAGCGATCCGCCGCTGGATCGGCAATTGCGCCTGACCCGGCTCATCCTGCCCGAGGCCCGACGCATCGGCGTGCTGTACGACAGTCACAGCGAATTCCTGCTCAAGGAATTGCGGCTGTCGGCACAAGCGTTGGGCCTTGAAGTGATCGCCGAGCGATGGGACAACACCAACGACAGCCGCCCTTTACAGAATTTGCTGAAGAACTGCGACGTGCTGCTGGGCCTCGACGACGCCGATCTGTACAACCCGAAAACCGCAAAAAACCTGCTGTTGAGCAGCTATTCGCGACAACTGGCGCTGGTCGGCCCGAACGCTGCGTTCGTCAAGGCTGGTAGCCTGGCCAGCACCTACAGCGATCAGAACGATTGGCTGGAAGTGCTCGACGAATTGCTCGATCGGCCGCAGACAGGCTGGCCCCGTGCGTTGTATCCAAAACACTTCAAAGTGTTAAGTAATCCGCAGGTGGCTCGTTCATTGGGTATTGAACAGGTGACTGAAGCATTTGTCGCAGCACAGTTGGCCGAAGGAGAAAGCCGCCCATGACCTTCCGTCGCGGTTGGGATATCAACACCCGCACGCAGATCATCAGCCTCGGCCCCGCCCTGTTGCTGACGTTGCTGCTGATCAGTTTCTTCACCTTCGTGCGGATCCAGGACCTGCGCCAGGAGCTCAACCACACCGGCCAGCTGATCGCCAACCAACTGGCCCCCGCCACGGAATACGGGGTGATCTCGGGCAACAACGAGGTACTCGAAAGTTTGCTCAAGGCGACGCTGGCCACGCCCAACGTGCGCTTTCTCGAAGTCCAGGACAGCGCCAACCGGATTCTGGTGTACGTCGAGCAACCGTCGGAAACCCATGCCCGCTCGCATCAGGTCGAAGTGTTCCAGGCGCCGGTGCGGCTGCAACGGATCGCGCTGAACAATGATTTCTTCCAGGGCAGCAACGTCGCCAACACGGCCCCGCCCGAGGACTATCTGGGCCGGGTGATCGTCGGCTTGTCCAATGACGCCTTCAGCCAGCGTCAGCAGGAAATCCTGTTCAAGGCCGGGATTCTCGCCTTGTTCGCGCTGCTGTTTACCTTTCTGGTGGCCCGACGCCTGGCCGGCAGCCTGTCGCAGCCGATCCGCGACATCGGCCACGCCGTGAAGGCGATTCAGGAGGGTGATTACAAAACGCCGCTGCCGATCGTCGATGACACTGAGTTGGGCGCGTTGTCGCAGCACATCAATAACCTCGCGCAAGGCCTCGAGCAGGCCAGCCGTGAGCAGCAGCAGGCCATGGCGCAATTGATCCAGACCCGCGAAGAAGCGGAAAAGGCCAACAACGCCAAATCCGACTTCCTGGCGATGATGAGCCACGAACTGCGCACCCCAATGAATGGCGTGCTGGGCATGCTGCAACTGCTGGAAACCACCGACATGACCGAGGAGCAGATCGAGTATGCGGCGCTGGCTTCGGAGTCGACCGAACACCTGCTCAAAGTCATCAACGACATTCTCGACTTCTCGCGCATCGAGCGTTCAGAACTGGAGCTGGAACACATTCCGTTCAACCTCGCTGACCTGATCGGCAGCTGCGCCCAGTCGTTCCAGCACAGCGCGGCGCAACGCGGGCTCGATCTGGCCCTGGCGATTCCCGAGGACATGCGCGCCTTGCAGGTTCAAGGCGACCCGACGCGGATCCGGCAGATTCTGGTCAACCTGGTGGGCAATGCGCTGAAGTTCACCGAGCAAGGCCGCGTCAGTATCGAACCGCAATGGCAGTCACTGGATCACGAACTGCTGTGGTTCACCTGCACCGTGCGCGACAGCGGCATTGGCATCTCGGCCGAAAGCCTGGAGTTGATGTTCAACGCGTTCCAGCAGGCCGACAGTTCTATTTCAAGGCGTTACGGCGGCACCGGGTTGGGATTGCCGATTGCCCGCACCCTGGCCGAACGGATGGGCGGCACCTTGCGCGCCCAGAGCGAAGAAGGCCTGGGCTCGGTGTTTACCCTGGAAATTCCGTTGGCCCTTTATAAGCAGTCACTGCCGGAGTTGAAACCACGGACACAAAGCGGCGACGGCCATGGTGAAGGACGCAATGTGCTGCTGGTGGAGGACAACCCGGTCAACCAGACGGTGATCGAAGCAATGTTGCGCAGTCTGGGCTTTACTGTCAGCGTCGCGACCGATGGCGCGCAGGCGGTGCAAAGCGCCAAAAGCCTGATATTTGAAGCGATTCTGATGGATTGCCGACTGCCTATCATCGACGGCTACGAAGCGACCCGCCAGATCCGCCTGCTCCCCGGCTGCGCAGACTTGCCGATCATCGCCCTGACCGCCAATGCCTTGCAGGGCGACCGTGAAGCGTGTTTATCAGCTGGAATGAACGATTACCTGGCCAAGCCCTTCAAACGCACTGATCTGCAGCAAATTTTGCAGCGCTGGGTGCAGTAGTACAGGCCTTTCGACCATCTGCGACTGGCGTGAAAGGCGAAAGTGCGGCAGTCTTAGGCACCCGAACAGGCCCGAAAAGGGGCTTGAATAATAATTTCAGTGCACAAGTGTACATTCATGTCCTTGGTGCTGTGACTTTCACCACAACGCAATAGTCTATGAGTAGGCTGCTGACTCGAGGCATGAACGCCTCGGTCGGCCGGGAAGATTTGCCCCACCCTGCCGCATGGGACTATTGAGGAGCTCGCATGACCCAACAAAACGCCTTTACTCGGGAAGACCTGCTGCGCTGCAGTCGCGGTGAGCTGTTCGGCCCGGGTAACGCACAACTGCCCGCGCCGAACATGCTGATGGTGGATCGCATCACCCATATCAGTGCCGAGGGTGGCAAGTACGGCAAAGGTGAATTGGTCGCCGAGCTGGATATCACTCCTGACCTGTGGTTTTTCGCCTGCCACTTCGAAGGTGATCCGGTGATGCCAGGCTGCTTGGGCCTCGACGCCATGTGGCAACTGGTCGGTTTCTTCCTCGGCTGGCAAGGTCTGCCGGGCCGTGGCCGTGCGCTGGGTTCGGGCGAAGTGAAATTCTTTGGCCAGGTCCTGCCGACCGCCAAGAAAGTCACCTATAACATTCAGATCAAGCGCGTGCTGAAGGGCAAGCTGAACCTGGCCATCGCCGATGGTTCGGTCAGTGTCGACGGCCGCGAGATCTACACCGCCGAAGGCCTTCGGGTCGGCGTTTTCACCTCCACTGACAACTTCTAAGGGTTATCCGCATGCGCCGCGTCGTTATCACTGGTCTGGGCATCGTATCGTGCCTGGGCAATGACAAAGAGACCGTCTCCGCTAACCTGCGTGCAAGCCGCCCTGGCATCCGGTTCAACCCGGAATATGCCGAAATGGGTCTGCGTAGCCAGGTTTCCGGCTCCATTGACCTTCCCCTCGAAGAGCTGATCGATCGCAAGATCTATCGCTTCGTCGGCCACGCGGCGGCGTACGCCTACCTGGCCATGAAAGACGCCATCGCAGACTCCGGCCTGACCGATGAGCAAGTCTCCAACCCGCGTACCGGCCTGATCGCCGGTTCCGGTGGCGCCTCCACGCTGAACCAGATGGAAGCGCTGGACATCCTGCGCGAGAAAGGCGTGAAGCGCGTTGGCCCATACCGCGTCACGCGGACCATGAGCAGCACCGTTTCCGCTTGCCTGGCCACACCGTTCAAGATCAAGGGCCTGAATTACTCCATCGCTTCTGCCTGCGCCACCAGTGCTCACTGCATCGGCAACGCCATGGAACAGATCCAGATGGGCAAGCAGGACGTCGTGTTCGCCGGCGGCGGTGAAGAAGAGCATTGGAGCCAATCGTTCCTGTTCGACGCCATGGGCGCACTGTCCAGCCAGTACAACGAAACCCCGGAAAAAGCTTCCCGTGCCTACGACGCCAAGCGTGACGGTTTCGTCATCGCCGGCGGTGGCGGCATGGTCGTGGTCGAAGAGCTGGAACACGCTCTGGCCCGCGGCGCGAAGATCTACGCGGAAATCGTTGGCTACGGCGCGACCTCCGATGGCTACGACATGGTCGCCCCAAGCGGCGAAGGCGCCATCCGCTGCATGCAGATGGCCATGTCCACCGTCGATACTCCGATCGACTACCTGAACACCCACGGCACCTCGACTCCGGTCGGCGACGTCGCGGAAATGAAAGGTGTGCGTGAAGTGTTCGGCGACAAGGCCCCGGCCATCAGCTCCACCAAGAGCCTGTCGGGTCACTCCCTGGGCGCCGCCGGCGTTCACGAAGCGATCTACTGCATGCTGATGATGGAAGGCAACTTCATGGCGGGCTCCGCCAACATCGAAGAATTGGACCCGGAAGTGGCAGACATGCCGATCCTGACCAAGACTCGCGAAGACGCCACCATCAACACCGTGATGAGCAACAGCTTCGGCTTCGGTGGCACCAACGCCACCCTGGTACTGAAGCGCTGGACCGGCAAGTAATACTCCGCCGTCTCGCAGCACACAAAAACGCCCCGACTGGTTCGGGGCGTTTTTTTATGCCTGAAAAAATGTGCACTGCGATGCTTTTTGTAGGAGCCAGGCATGCCGGCGAAGGCGCACTGAAGGACGCTTTCGCCGGCAAGCCTGGCTCCTACAGATACCGTGTTCTACCAGCGAGATATTCACGGCGAACATGAAGCTTTTGTCATGAAACTCAATGCCCTGCGACCGAATGCCACGTGTTTGGCGGGCTGCAGGACTATTGTCGGTTTCGCAAAAATTCGTTACCGAACTCAGTCGTTTACTTAGCAGGCTAACCAAACATATAACAGAGTCCTGCACACGCCTTGCTGCAGATAACAGAGATTGGAGCTAGCAGATGACTGTAAAAGTAACTGAACGCGACGATTCACATAAATCCCATGAAGGCATAGCCGCCGGTATCCGTATCTGGGATGTACATCAACAAGACATGCTGGTGGGGATGTTTCATTCCGAAACCGACGCCCACAGCTACAAGGCTGAACTGGAAAAACAGGAGCAGCAACGAGCGCTCCGATCTGCATAAGCAATGACAGCATTGAAAACGACAAACCCCGCCATGAGCGGGGTTTGTCGTTGTTGAAGCCGTTAAAGGCTTACCACATCAGATCATCAGGGATCTGATAGGCCGCGTATGGATCATCTTCGGCAGCGACTTCTTCAGTCTTGACGTTCAGCTGCACGATGCGCCGAGGATCGCGCTCCTGAATCTTCAGGGCCGCCTCACGCGGGATCACTTCGTAGCCGCCGGCATGGTGCACGATCGCCAGGAAGCCATTGCTCAACTGGTTGCGCATCAGCGTGTTGACGGAGATACGCTTGACCTTCTTGTCGTCAACGAAGTTGTAGTAGTCCTCGGTCGTCAGCTTCGGCAGGCGCGAGACTTCGATCAATTGTTTGATCTGCGCCGCGCGAGCCTTGGCCTCGACTTTCTCCTGTTGCTGACGGTTCAGCTCCTGGTCGCGCTTGACCTTCTCGGCCATGGCTTCCTGGGCGGCACGCTGCTGCGAGTCATCGAGTTCAATCTGGCCTTTATGGGCCAGGCGTTGCTGCTTCTGCTTCTCTTTGCCGACCTGTTTGGCCTGCTTTTGGTTGACCAGCCCTGCTTTGAGCAACTGGTCGCGAAGGGAAATGCTCATGGTGCTTATTTCTCACTTAGGCCACTGCTCAACCGCAGCTGGGCAAATTCTTTTCCTGACGTTTGGCTTCGCCCCACAAGGCGTCCAACTCTTCGAGGGTGCAATCTTCCATGGGACGGTGGGTATCGCGCAATGCCTGTTCGATAAAACGGAAGCGTCTTTCAAACTTGCTGTTGGCGCCACGCAGTGCAGTTTCCGGGTCGACTTTCAAATGACGCGCCAGATTGACCACGGAAAACAGCAAATCCCCCACCTCATCGGCAATCGCTGCCGAGTCATTGTCGGCCATGGCTTCGAGCACTTCATCGAGTTCTTCGCGGACCTTGTCCAGCACCGGCAAGGCGTCCGGCCAGTCGAAACCGACCTGCCCCGCGCGCTTCTGCAACTTCGCCGAGCGGGACAATGCAGGCAGCGCGGCAGGCACATCGTCGAGCAAGGACAGCTGTTCGGGCGCGGATGATTTCTCGGCGCGCTCCTCCGCCTTGATCTCTTCCCAGCGCTGCTTGACTTGGTCTTCACTCAGACGCGGAATATCCAGCGGCGCGTACAGATCACCGGTTGGAAATACGTGAGGATGGCGACGGATCAGCTTGCGGGTGATGCTGTCGATCACACCGGCGAATTCGAAGCGCCCTTCTTCCCTGGCCAGCTGGCTGTAATAAACCACCTGGAACAGCAAATCACCCAACTCGCCCTGCAAGTGATCGAAGTCACCGCGCTCGATGGCGTCAGCGACTTCGTAGGCTTCCTCAAGGGTGTGCGGGACGATGGTGGCGTAGGTTTGCTTGATGTCCCACGGGCAACCGAACTGCGGGTCGCGCAGACGGTTCATCAGGTGCAGCAAGTCTTCAAGTGAATACATCAATCAATCTCTACATCTGCAATGCGGTATGTCGGCCCAACCGTAACCTTGTAGGAGCGAGGCTTGCCCGCGAAGGCGGTGTGTCAGGTATGACGCCTTCGCGGGCAAGCCTCGCTCCTACAGGGATCATCATCACGGTGTACGGTTACGCCGGGTTTCGATGATGTTCGGCAACTGGGAAATCCGTCCCAGCAACCGCCCCAATGCATCCAGCCCCGGAATCTCGATGGTCAGGGACATCAGCGCGGTGTTGTCCTCCTTGTTCGAGCGGGTGTTGACCGCCAGCACGTTGATCCGCTCGTTGAGCAATACCTGCGACACGTCACGCAGCAAACCGGAACGGTCGTAGGCGCGGATGATGATGTCCACCGGGTAGGTGAGTACCGGCACCGGGCCCCAGCTGACCTGAATGATCCGCTCCGGCTCGCGCCCGCCCAGTTGCAGCACCGAGGCACAGTCCTGACGGTGAATGCTCACGCCACGGCCCTGGGTGATGTAACCGACAATGGCATCACCCGGCAACGGCTGGCAGCAGCCGGCCATTTGCGTCATCAGGTTGCCGACACCCTGAATCTGAATGTCGCCGCGCTTGCCCGGTTTGTAGCCGGTGGCTTTGCGCGGGATCAGTTCCAGCTGCTCATTGCCGCGTTCCGGCTCGACCAGTTGTTGCGCCAGGTTCACCAGTTGCGCCAGGCGCAGATCGCCCGCGCCCAACGCGGCGTACATGTCTTCGGCGGTCTTCATGTTGGCCTTGTCGGCCAGCTTGTCGAAGTCCACCGCTGGCAAGCCGAGACGACTGAGCTCACGTTCGAGCAGGGTTTTACCGGCCGCGACGTTCTGATCACGCGCCTGCAACTTGAACCAGTGAACGATCTTTGCCCGTGCCCGCGAGGTGGTGATGTAACCCAGGTTCGGGTTCAGCCAGTCACGGCTCGGAGTGCCGTGCTTGCTGGTGATGATCTCGACCTGTTCACCGGTTTGCAGGCTGTAGTTGAGCGGTACGATGCGCCCGTTGATCTTCGCGCCACGGCAGTTGTGACCGATTTCGGTGTGCACGCGGTAGGCGAAGTCCAGCGGGGTCGCGCCCTTCGGCAGGTCGATGGCATGACCGTCCGGGGTGAAGATGTAGACCCGGTCCGGCTCGATATCGACCCGCAACTGCTCAGCCAGACCGCCGATGTCACCCAACTCTTCATGCCACTCGAGGACCTGGCGCAGCCAGGAAATTTTCTCTTCGTAGTGGTTGGAGCCGGATTTGACGTCGGTGCCCTTGTAGCGCCAGTGCGCGCAAACGCCCAGCTCGGCTTCTTCGTGCATGGCGTGGGTGCGGATCTGCACTTCCAGCACCTTGCCCTCGGGGCCGATCACCGCGGTGTGCAGCGAGCGGTAGCCGTTCTCTTTCGGGTTGGCAATGTAGTCGTCGAATTCCTTCGGAATGTGCCGCCACAACGTATGGACGATGCCGAGCGCGGTGTAGCAGTCGCGCATTTCCGGCACCAGCACACGAACGGCGCGCACGTCGTAGATCTGGCTGAACTCCAGCCCCTTGCGCTGCATTTTGCGCCAGATCGAATAGATGTGTTTGGCCCGGCCGCTGATGTCGGCGTCGACGCCGGTGGCCTGCAACTCGACTTTCAGCTGGTTCATCACATCGGCAATGAAACGCTCGCGATCCAGACGCCGCTCGTGCAGCAACTTGGCGATCTGCTTGTACTGATCGGGCTCAAGGTAACGGAAGGACAAATCCTCCAGTTCCCATTTGATATGACCGATACCGAGACGGTGAGCCAGCGGCGCGTAGATGTCGAAGACTTCACGGGCAACGCGATTACGCTTTTCGTCGTCGGCGGTTTTCACCGCACGGATCGCGCAGGTGCGCTCGGCCAGTTTGATCAGCGCGACGCGCACGTCGTCGACCATGGCCACCAGCATTTTGCGCAGGTTTTCGACCTGGCCCTGGGTGCCCAGCACCAACGATTGACGGGGGCTCAGGCTGGCGCTGATCGCCGCCATACGCAACACGCCGTCGATGAGTTTGGCGACGACCGGACCGAAGCGCTGGCTGACCGCCGGCAGTTCGATCTGGCCTTCGCGCACGCCGCGGTACAGGACCGCCGCGACCAACGAATCCTGATCGAGTTTGAGGTCGGCGAGAATCTCGGCGATCTCAAGGCCGGTGCGGAAACTCGAGGTCCCTTCGGACCATAGATTCTTCGCCGCATTGGCCTGTTGTTCAGACACGCGAGCGAACTCGCACGCTTCCTTCAAGGCTTCGCGATCCAGTGCCAGATCGACACTGACCGCATGATCGAGCCAAGCCTCGAGATTGATACTGCCGTCAGTGTTGATCGGCTGGTGTGCTCTCACCTGTACCATCTTGCTTACCTTCCCTACGACGCAGATTCAATGCGTCAATTCGCTGACCTTCATTGCCCGATTGCCCTCACGGGGCTACTGCAAGAGCGGCACGGGCGGCCAGTCGGACCAGACGAGCCGTCCTAGCTCGCTTCAAATAACGCCATGGCCTCGACATGTGCCGTCTGAGGAAACATATCGAGAATCCCGGCACGTTTTAACCGGTAGCCCTGCTTGATCAATTCGACCGTATCGCGCGCCAGCGTTGCCGGGTTGCACGATACGTACACCAACCGTTTGGCGCCCAGGGACGCCAGCTTGCGCACGACCTCGAAAGCACCGTCACGCGGTGGGTCCAAGAGTACCGCACAAAAGCCTTCGCGCGCCCATTCGGCATCGGTCAAAGGCTGGGATAAATCGGCCTGAAAAAAAGTCGCATTATGAAGATTGTTGCTAGCTGCATTCGCGGCTGCTCGCTCGACCATCGCCTGCACACCTTCCACTGCCACCACTTCGCGAACGACCTTGGCCAGCGGCAAGGCAAAGTTACCCAACCCACAGAATAGATCGAGAACCCGTTCCTCCGCTGTCGGCTTCAGCCACTCCAACGCCTGGGCGATCATCGCTTCATTGACCCCGGCGTTGACCTGGATGAAATCTCCCGGTCGGTACGCCAGATTCAAGTCCCACTGTTCAAGTCGATAACCCAACGACTGGTCAGTCTCGACTGGTTGCGGTTCACCGTCTCCGTGCAGCCACAGTTGGGCTTCATGGAACGCGCAGAAATCCTTGAGGATCGTCATGTCGGCGTCGGACAGCGGCGCCATGTGCCGCAGCAACACCGCCAACGACGAACCGCTGAACAATTCCACATGCCCCAGCGCCTGAGGTTTGCTCAAGCGTCGAAGCATTTCCGGCAAACGGGTTATGATCGGTTGCAAGGGCTGGACCAACACCGGGCATTCGTTGATGGCCACGATGTCCTGACTGCCCGCCGCGCGGAAACCGACTTCGAGCTTCTTCGCTTTCATGTCCCAACGCACCGCCACTCGAGCGCGACGGCGGTAACCGAATTCCGGACCGCTCAACGGCGCTGCCCACTCTTGGGGTTTGACACCGGCGACCTTGGACAGTTGTTCGGCGAGCATGCGCTGTTTCAGGGCAAGTTGTTCAGTGTGCGGCAGATGTTGCACGCTGCAACCGCCACAGCGGCCGGCATGCGGGCACGGCGCCGGACGACGCAACTCGCTGGCCTGGAACACCCGTTCGGTGCGCGCCTCGACCACTTTGCCGTGGGCACCCAACACGCGCGCCTCGACGTCTTCGCCCGCCAGCGCGCCGAGGACGAACCAGGTGCGACCTTCGAAAAACGCGATACCGCGACCGTCATTGGCCAGGCGCTCGATGCTCAAGCGCTGCTTTTTGCCGGTCGGAATTTGCGGGGTCTTGCTGCCGCCAGTGGGTTGGAAGCGCAGGCCTCTCTCTTGCTTGGCCATCAGTTGGGCGCGTCGAAAATGCCGGTCGACAAGTAACGGTCGCCACGGTCGCAAATGATCGCGACGATCACCGCGTTTTCAACTTCCCGGGACAGGCGCAGCATCGCTGCCACCGCACCGCCCGAGGACACGCCGCAGAAGATGCCTTCTTCGCGGGCCAGACGACGGGTCACGTCTTCAGCTTCGCTTTGCGCCATGTCGACAATGCGGTCGACACGATCGGCTTGATAAATCTTCGGCAGGTATTCCTGCGGCCAGCGACGGATACCCGGAATCGCCGAGCCTTCCATCGGTTGCAGGCCGATGATCTGCACGTTGTCGTTCTGCTCTTTCAAGTAGCGCGAGACACCCATGATGGTGCCGGTGGTGCCCATCGAACTGACGAAATGAGTGATGGTGCCCTCGGTCTGGCGCCAGATTTCCGGGCCGGTGGTGGTGTAGTGCGCTTCGGGGTTATCGCCGTTGGCGAACTGATCGAGCACCTTGCCACGGCCTTCGGCTTCCATTCGCTGAGCGAGGTCGCGCGCGCCTTCCATGCCTTCTTCCTGGGTGACCAGGATCAGCTCGGCGCCATAGGCCGTCATCGCGGCCTTACGTTCGGCGCTGGAGTTGTCCGGCATGATCAGGATCATCTTGTAACCCTTGATCGCGGCAGCCATGGCCAGCGCGATACCGGTGTTACCCGAAGTCGCTTCGATCAGCGTATCGCCGGCGTGGATCTGCCCACGCAATTCAGCGCGGGTAATCATCGACAGCGCCGGCCGGTCCTTGACCGAACCCGCCGGGTTATTCCCTTCGAGCTTGAGCAAAAGGGTATTGCTGGTGGCGCCAGGCAGGCGCTGCAAACGGACCAGCGGGGTGTTGCCGACGCAATCGGCGATGGTTGGGTACTGCAAGGTCATGGCGTATTCGCAATCCAGACTGCGGGGGCGCCTATCATACCGGCAAACGCGAGCAGGCCATATCACGCAAAGTGCGGTGCTTATGGCTTATGGGAATAAGGGGCTGTTTCAGCGTTACGCCCCCACAGGGTGCGGGGTTGATCAGACGATTTGTGGTCGGCAAAGATCCACTGTGGGAGCGAGCCTGCTCGCGATGGCGTCGTCACTGACGCCATCACTCTCAGCCACTAACCGAATATTTAGCCGCAGCCCACGCCCAGTGTTCTGTGCCCAAAGACTCCCGCCCTGCCGCTTCACCGCATTCCTCGCAATGCTCAACCCCAAGCCGAACCCGCCATCCCCCGGCCGCGAGCCGTCGAGTCGAATGAACGGACAGAAGATCCGCTCCAGATCCGCCTCAGCCACCCCGCCGCCCTCATCTTCCAGCCACAAATGCCAGAAGTCGCCGTCACGTTGCCCGCTGAAACGAACGATACCGCCACTCGGCGAATGACGAATGGCATTGCGCAGAATGTTCTCCAGCGCCTGCGCCAAGGTGTTGAGATTGCCCCGAACCCAACAGGACGAATCCACCGCGCACTGCAACTGGCTCGCCGGCCAGGCACTTTCATAACAAGCGTTTTCCGTGAGCATTTCCCACAGCGCCTGGACCTGGATCGCTTCGTCGGGCAACGGTGCGCGCTCGGTGTCGAGCCAGGCCAGTTGCAGAGTGTCTTCTACCAGCCGCTGCATGCCATCGACTTCCCGCCCGATGCGCTCGCGCAATTGCGCCAGCCCCTGCTCGCTTTCGCTGGCGACCCGCAGACGGCTCAGCGGCGTGCGCAGTTCGTGGGACAAGTCGCGCAGCAATTGCTGCTGCAGGGCCACAGTGCTTTGCAATCGCTCGGCCATGTGGTCGAAGGCCCGACCCAGCTCTCCGAGTTCATCCGAACGTTTGGTGGTGCTGCTCGACAGACGCACATTCAACTGGTCGGCGCGCCAGGCATTGGCCTGCTCGCGCAATTGATTCAACGGTACGACCAGCAGCCGATACAGGCCGACGCACAGCAACAGCGTGAACAATCCCGGGATGATGCCGTTGGTGATCACGCGCCAGAACAGCCTGTATTGGCCGGGCATGAAGCGCTGGGGCAGTTCGATGACCAGGCTGCCAGCCGTCGAATCGCCGGGAAACGGCACGCGCAGCCACGGCAGGCGTTTCTTGTGAATGGGCCAATCCAGGCCGCGCAGGAAAGTCAGTCGCTCGATTTCCTGGTCAGTGAGCGGCTGGCTGCTTAGGGACTGCAAATCACCGCTGATGACGCCAACCCAGCCTGTTTCACGCTGTTTCATGCCTTGCAGCCAGGCATCGACGCCCGCGCTCTGCTCCGAACGCCACGCCTGCTCGGCCTCGGCGGCATACCCCGTCAGAGTGACTCGGGCCTGATCCGACAGAAACTGGTTTCGCTGCTCCATGTAGCGACCCCAGGACCAGCTCAGCCAGATCATCAGCAGACAGAACGCCACCAACAGACATGCCAGTTTCCAGAACAGCGAGTGTCGGCCCGGCAAGTCAGACCATTTCATCGCCGGCACTCAACACGTAACCCTTGCCCCAGACCGTACGCACTTCCCGCTCGGTGTAGCCGATGCCTTTGAGTTTGCGGCGGATCTGACTGATGTGCATGTCGAGGCTGCGGTCATGGGCGGCAAAACCGCGTTGCAGCACGTGCTGATAAAGGAAGGCTTTGCTCAGCACTTCATCGCCATTGCGATTCAAGGTGTCCAGCAATCGATACTCGCTGCGGGTCAGGCCGGCGGCGAGTTCGCCATAGGAAACGTCACAGAGTTCGTCATCGAAACGCAGGCTGTCGACCGAGGACGTCGCCGCTGCCGGCTCCGGCCGACGGTCGAGCGCCACCCGGCGCAGGATGGCTTCGATGCGCACACGCAACTCGGCCATGCTGAAAGGCTTTGGCAGGTAATCATCGGCCCCCAGGCGAAAACCGCTGATGCGATCCGCCTCGGCGCCCAGCGCCGACATCAGCACCACCGGGGTCGAATGGCTCTGGCGCAGTTGCGTCAGCACGTTCAACCCGTTCAGCCCTGGCAGCAAAATGTCCATCAGCACCACGTCGAAGGGTTGCTGGCGGGCAATGTCCAGGCCTTCCTGGCCGTTCTGGCACCAGGTCACCTGAAAACCGCACCGGCCCAGATGCTCGTGCACATAAGCGCCGAGCACGAGATCGTCTTCAATGGACAGGATGCGGGGATGGCCAACAGAGATGGGAGTCATGAGTATCTGCAAATAATTCTCAGTTGGCGATTATTCAAGATTGCCTGACGTTGGGCAACCCAAGGTTTGCCCGTGGGGCGAAAGCGCCGGTCCGGCCGACGAATGACGACATCAATTTTACGAAGATTGCCTGCCTGCAAATCGCTACACTGGCCCGATGGCACGTGCCGGACGCACGTGCAGGTCAATCAATAGCTGGATGCAGGAGAGATGCGTGCTCAAGAAACTGGGAATTAAAGGCCGCGTGCTGTTGCTGACCCTGTTGCCGACCAGCCTGATGGCGCTGATCCTGGGTGGCTATTTCACCTGGATGCAGCAATCCGACCTGCAAACCCAACTGATGCAGCGCGGTGAGATGATCGCCGAACAGCTCGCGCCCTTGGTGGCCCCGGCCATGGGCCGCAAAGACAACGAGCTGCTGGAGCGTATCGCCACCCAGTCGCTGGAAACACCGGACGTGCGCGCCGTGACCTTCCTCGCCGCCGACCGTACGCCCGTAGCCCACGCCGGCCCGACCATGCTCAACCCGGCGCCGTTGGGCAATGGCTCAAAGATGCTGCGCCACAGTGGCAACGATGCGACACGCTATCTGCTGCCGGTCTTTGGCAAGCACCGCAACCTTGCCGGCGACCTGATACCGGATGAAGCCGACCGACTGTTGGGCTGGGTCGAACTCGAACTGTCCCACAGCGGCATGCTGCTGCGCGGTTACCGCAGCCTGTTCGCCAGCCTGCTGCTGATCGGCGCGGGCCTGGCCGGCGCAGCGCTGCTCGCCTTGCGCATGGGCCGGACCATCAACCGGCCGATCAGCCAGATCAAACTGGCGGTAGCGCAACTCAAGGACGGCCATCTGGAAACCCGTCTGCCACCCCTTGGCAGTCAGGAACTGGATGAGCTCGCGTCCGGCATCAACCGCATGGCCGGCACGTTGCAAAACGCGCAGGAAGAGTTGCAGAACAGTGTCGATCAGGCCACCGAAGACGTGCGCCAGAACCTGGAAACCATCGAGATCCAGAACATCGAACTGGACCTGGCGCGCAAGGAAGCCCTGGAAGCGAGCCGGATCAAATCCGAGTTCCTGGCCAACATGAGCCATGAAATCCGCACCCCGCTCAATGGCATTCTCGGCTTTACGCACCTGCTGCAAAAAAGCGAGCTGACCCCGCGTCAGCTCGACTACCTGGGCACCATCGAAAAGTCCGCCGACAGCCTGCTGGGGATCATCAACGAGATCCTCGACTTCTCGAAAATCGAGGCCGGCAAACTGGTGCTCGACAATATTCCGTTCAACCTGCGCGACCTGCTGCAGGACACCCTGACCATCCTCGCCCCGGCCGCCCATGCCAAACAGCTTGAGTTGGTGAGCCTGGTGTATCGCGACACGCCGTTGTCGCTGGTGGGCGATCCGCTTCGGCTCAAGCAGATCCTCACCAACCTGGTGAGCAACGCGATCAAGTTCACTCGCGAAGGCACCATCGTCGCCCGGGCCATGCTCGAAGAAGAACACGAAGACAGCGTGCAACTGCGCATCAGCATTCAGGACACCGGCATCGGCCTGTCGAACCAGGATGTGCGCGCGCTGTTCCAGGCGTTCAGCCAGGCTGACAATTCGCTGTCCCGACAGCCAGGAGGCACGGGCCTGGGTCTGGTGATTTCCAAGCGCCTGATCGAACAGATGGGCGGCGAGATCGGTGTCGACAGTACGCCGGGCGAAGGTTCGGAATTCTGGATCAGCCTCAGCCTGCCCAAGACCCGCGACGACGCCGAAGACCTGCCCGGCCCGCCGCTGCTCGGGCGCCGCGTCGCGGTGCTGGAAAACCATGAACTGGCCCGTCAGGCCTTGCAGCATCAGCTGGAAGATTGCGGCCTGGCCGTCACGCCGTTCAATACCCTGGAAAGCCTGACCAATGGCGTGACCGGCGCGCATCAGACCGATCAGGCGATCGATCTGGCGGTGCTCGGCATCACCAGCAACGACATGCCACCGGAGCGCCTCAACCAGCACATCTGGGACCTCGAACACCTGGGCTGCAAAGTGTTGGTGCTGTGCCCGACCACCGAACAGACGCTGTTCCACCTCTCGGTGCCCAACCCGCACAGTCAGCTTCAGGCCAAACCGGCCTGCACCCGCAAGTTGCGTCGGGCATTGTCCGATCTGGTCAACCCGCGCCAGCAGCGCAGCGAGCCCGGCGAACCGGTATCGAGCCGCGCACCGAAGGTGCTGTGCGTCGACGACAACCCGGCCAACTTGTTGCTGGTGCAAACCCTGCTCGAAGACATGGGTGCCAAGGTGCTCGCGGTCGAAAGCGGTTACGCGGCAGTCAAAGCAGTGCAAAGCGAGACTTTTGACCTGGTGTTGATGGACGTGCAAATGCCCGGCATGGACGGACGTCAAAGCACCGAGGCGATTCGTCAGTGGGAAAGCGAGCGGCATTGCACGCCGCTGCCGATCGTCGCCCTCACCGCCCACGCCATGGCCAACGAAAAACGCGCGCTGCTGCAAAGCGGCATGGACGACTACCTGACCAAACCGATCAGCGAACGGCAACTGGCCCAGGTGGTATTGAAGTGGACAGGCCTGGCGTTGCGCAATCACGGGCCGGAGCGTTCCAGCGACAGCCATGGCGGCGCCCATGAATTGCAGGTGCTCGACCACGACGAAGGCTTGCGCCTGGCCGCCGGCAAGGCCGATCTGGCCGCGGACATGCTGGCGATGTTGCTGGCCTCCCTGGAAGCTGATCGCGAGGCCATTCGCCTGGCCCGGGAAACCAATGACAACAACGCCTTGATCGAGCGTGTCCACCGCCTGCACGGCGCGACTCGTTATTGCGGCGTCCCGCAACTGCGTGCCGCCTGCCAGCGCAGCGAAACCCTGCTCAAGCAACAGGACCCCAAAGCCCCCGGCGCCCTGGAAGAACTCGACCGTGCGATCAACCGCCTGGCCGCCCATGCCCGGATAAACGCTTGATACAGCGCAATGGCACCGGCCAGCATCGGCGCTAAGCTCACCGGGTTCTGTTCGTCGCGGCACCATTCCAGGTGTTGGAGCCCCCTCGCCACAGCCGTTCGCACAATGGAACGGTGCGCGGCCACACAGGACTCGAAAAATATCAGGAGGACCGTATGCGCACGATTCTTTTCAGCAGCCAGACCTACGACCGTGACAGTTTTCTCGGCACCGAGCTCCCTGCCGGTATCGAGCTGCACTTTCAATCGGCGCGGCTGAGCCTCGATACGGTGGCGCTGGCGGAGCATCACGAGGTGGTTTGCGCGTTCATCAATGATGACTTGAGCGCGCCGGTGCTGGAACGTCTGGCAGCGGGCGGCACACGCTTGATCGCCCTGCGCTCGGCCGGTTACAACCATGTCGATCTCGCGGCGGCGAAGCGTTTAGGGCTGTCAATTGTGCGGGTCCCGGCATACTCGCCGCACGCGGTGGCCGAGCACGCGGTGGCGCTGATCCTGGCGCTCAACCGCCGCCTGCACCGTGCCTACAACCGTACCCGCGAAGGGGATTTCAGCCTGCACGGCCTGACCGGTTTCGATTTGGTGGGCAAGACGGTCGGCGTGGTCGGCACCGGGCAGATCGGCGCAACCTTCGCGAAAATCATGAACGGTTTCGGTTGCCGGTTGCTGGCCTACGACCCCTACCCCAATCCGCAGGTCGAAGCCCTCGGCGCCCGCTACCTGAGCTTGCCGCAATTGCTGGCCGAGTCGCAGATCATCAGCCTGCACTGCCCGCTCAATGAGCAGAGCAAACACTTGATCAACCGTGAATCACTGGCGCACTTGCAGCCCGGCGCGATGTTGATCAACACCGGACGCGGCGGCCTGGTGGACACGCCGGCGCTGATTGATGCACTGAAGGACGGCCAATTGGGGTATCTGGGGCTGGATGTCTATGAAGAGGAAGCGCAGCTGTTCTTCGAGGACCGTTCCGACCTGCCGCTGCAGGACGATGTGCTGGCGCGGCTGCTGACCTTTCCGAACGTGATCATCACCGCGCACCAGGCCTTCCTGACGCGCGAAGCGCTGGACGCAATTGCCACGACCACCCTGCAGAACATCGCAGCATGGGCCGCTGGCACGCCGCAGAATCAGGTCGAGGGCTGAGCCGGTCAGGCCTTGGACAAGAGAATCATCAGGCCCAGCCAGCCGAAACCCAGCAAGCGTTGCCCCACGGAATGCCCGCGACGCAGCAGGAACCAGACAAAAAACGGCGGCAGGAAAAAAATCATCAGCTTCAGCCACAGTTCCACCGGACGCACGCCGTTGGAGGCGGGCATCGGCGCCGCCATCTCGATTGGGGCTTCGGTTTTGCGTTTACGCCCGAATGCGGCCGGGGTCACCCTGGCCACTTTCTCATCCTCCGGTAAACGCCCGAAAGAAAGGGGTGCCTGCACAGGCGCTGCCGTCGAAGTGGCCGCTTGCACCGTTCCCGCCGGTGCACCGCAATGAATGCAAGCAGGCGCCGTGGAGCTGATACGTTGCTTGCACTCATAACATTCGATTAACGCCATGTCCGTTCCTTAGAAATGCAAAAGCGGCAGTGTGCCATGAGTCGACCGGTGATTTGAACCAGATCGAAGGTCATCTGCGCGCGCCATGCTGCGAGCAGGCCCGTGATAGCATACCGCGCATATTTGGAGGACCCATGGTCGAACACGATTTCCGCTATAGCCTGATGAACCCGCAACACACCCTCACCGAATGCCGCGCCCTTGTGCCGGGGCGTTATCAAGTCACCGGCAACGGCGGCTCGATTCGTAATAACGACGTGCTGATCGTGACCCTCAAAGGTGCCAAGGACCTGTCCATGCGCCTGACCGTGGAAACGGTTCGCCACTTGATCAACCCGCCCGGCCAATGGGTCGCAGTGGCCAGTGGTCCGGTGTTCGGCGAATTGGCGATCCACACCTGGAAAGTCAACTGCGACAGCTGCGCCAAAGAGCTGAGCTTTGAGTTTGCGGTCGATGCCAAACTGGGCAACAAGGCAGAAAAACCTGCCGCCACTGCGCGGATTGCCGAGCTGGGCTGGACCACCGTTGGCGAGAAGCACCTGTGCCCGACCTGCCAGGAGCCCGCGTGATGAAACGCCTCGCCCTGACCGCCCTGGTTGGTGCCAGCCTGCTGGGCTGCGCCGCCGAGCCGGTGAAATTGCAACAAAACCGCAGCTACATCCTGGAATGGATCGGCGAACGTCCACTGATGGATTACAGCCACCTGACCATCACCCTCGGTGAAGACGGTCGGGCTTACGGCAATGGCGGCTGCAACCACTGGTTTGCACCGTACACGCTCGAAGGTGACAAGCTGAGCTTCGGCAAAATCGGCAGCACCCGCAAAATGTGCGCGCCAGCCGTGATGGAGCAGGAAAAGCGCTTCATGCAGGCCCTGGAAAATGTGCAGCGCTGGGATGTTTCGCCGATCGAACAGATGCGCTTCTGGCCGGCCGAAGGCAAGCCGTTGCGTTGGTGGCTTGAAGAGGGTTGATAACCCCGAGCTGTGGCCAAGTGAATACCTGTGGCGAGGGAGCTTGCTCCCGCTGGGCTGCGCAGCAGCCCTAAAACCCGTCACCTCGGTTCATCAGGAACACCGTTTGTACCGGTTTTGCGACTGCTGCGCAGTTGAGCGGGAGCAAGCTCCCTCGCCACAAGATCCATGCGCAGTCACTTGACCGCTTGCAACGCCTCAAGCTTGGCCATCACTCCCGCCGCCGTCTGCTCGCCCATCAATTGCTCGCGCACCTTGCCTTTGTTGTCGATGATGTAGGTCACCGGCAACGCTTCGCTGCGCGGCAACTCGAAAAGATCCGCCGGGTCCGACGCCAGCACGGTGAACTTGATCCCCAGTTTCTCGCTGGCGCTTTTCAGCTCTTCCCCCTGCACATTGTCGAAATTGACCCCGAACACACCAATCTTCTTGTCCTTCAACTGAACGGCCAGCTCATTCAACTCCGGGATTTCGGTACGGCACGGGCCACACCATTCCGCCCAGTAGTTGAGCACCACCCATTGGTTGTCCAGACGTTCGGCGGCGACTTTCTGGCCGTTCTGGTCGATGCCATAGTCGTTGCCACAGCCCCCAGCATCAACGCACCGATGATCGCCAATGCTGCTGCCAGTCGTCTTGTCATGTCGTAATCCTTGTTCAAAATTGAATGCGCCTGCGACCCATCGCCTCCCGAGGTTCTGGATTACGCGCTGCACAGTTAGAATAGCCGCCACCTTACGCAAGATGCGACCCGCACATGACCGATCTGACGCTTTATCACAACCCGCGCTGCTCGAAATCCCGCGGTGCGCTCGAACTGCTGGAAGCCCGTGGCCTGACCCCGACCGTGATCCGCTACCTGGAAACGCCGCTGGACGCCGCGCAAATCCAGAGCCTGCTGACCAAACTCGGCATCAGCGCCCGGCAACTGCTGCGCACCGGCGAGGACGAATACAAGACTCTCAACCTGGCCGACAGCAGTTTGAGCGAGGAGCAATTGATCGGCGCCATCGCCGCCAACCCGAAACTCATGGAGCGACCGATTCTGGAAGTCGGCGACAAAGCCATCATCGGCCGTCCGCCGGAGAATGTGCTGGAGTTGCTGCCGTGAGCGCGCCGTACATTCTGGTTCTGTATTACAGCCGCAGCGGCTCGACCAATGAAATGGCCCGGCAAATTGCCCGTGGTGTCGAGCAGGCCGGGATGGAAGCGCGCCTGCGCACGGTGCCGCCGATCTCCACCGAATGCGAAGCCGTGTCGCCGGACATCCCCGACGAGGGCGCGCTGTACGCCAGTCTCGACGACCTGAAGCACTGCGCGGGCCTGGCCATGGGCAGTCCGACCCGGTTCGGCAACATGGCCGCGCCGCTCAAGTACTTCCTCGACGGCACCAGCAATCTTTGGCTGACGGGGGCGCTGGTGGGCAAACCGGCCGGGGTATTCACCTCCACCGCAAGCCTGCACGGTGGTCAGGAAACCACGCTGCTGTCGATGATGTTGCCGTTGCTGCACCACGGCATGCTGATTACCGGCCTGCCGTATAGCGAATCGGCCCTGCTGGAAACCCGTGGCGGCGGCACGCCGTATGGCGCCAGTCATCACGCCGGGGCGGATGGCAAAAGCGGTTTGAACGAACATGAAGTCGCGCTGTGCCGGGCCTTGGGCCTGCGTCTGGCGAAGACTGCGCAGAAACTGGGGAACTGACGTGGCGAAAAAGCCGAAGATTCTGCCCTCGATCGAATGGCTCGAACCGCGGGTCCGGGCGATGCGCGCGATCAGCCTGCTGTGCTTTTTCGGGCTGGTGGGGCTGCTGTGCGCCTATTATCTGGTATTTGCCGACCTGCACGGCGCCCGGCCGTGGGTGATTTTGCTGATCGAACTGGTGCCCCTGCTATTGCTCGCACCGGGGATGATCATCGGCAGCGCACGCGGGCATTCGTGGATGTGTTTTGTGGTGAATCTGTATTTCATCAAGGGCGCACTGGCCGCGTATGACCCCAATCGGCAGCTGTTTGGCTTGCTGGAAATGGGCGCGAGCCTGGCGGTGTTTTGCTCGGCGCTGTTGTATGTGCGGTGGCGGTTTCAGTTGAATCGCAAGTTGGCGGGTGAAGGCGAGATCTCCGCCGCCTGATCTGACGCCTTCGCGGGCAAGCTTCGCTCCTACAAGGACTGCACCGCACCTGTAGGAGCAAAGCTTGCTCGCGAAGGCCACGACTCGGCCTTAATGATTGACGGTGTACGCCAGCATCATCGAAATCTGGCTCATCGGCCGGCCGCCACTCTGTTCATGCCACTGGTTGAACACATCCTGCACCAACGCCAGGTCCCGCTGGCTGGTCGGCACCTTGTCGACGATCTTCTGCGCGTTCAGCCCCGCCACCACGTCATAGCTCGGCACAAACGTATCCTTGCCGACCATGCGCAAGAAACGCGGCGCCGACAACCCGCCCAATTGATGGCCGCGCTTTTTCAGGTACGTCCACAGCCCGACGATGTCCGTCACCGGCCAATCGGCGATCAATGCGCCGAAGCTGCCCTTCTCATGCGCCACGTCCAGTACGAACTGCGCATTGCGCGGCACGCTCTTGAGCTTGCCCAGGTGACGGATGATCCGCGCGTCCTGCATCAGGCGCTCAAGGTGTTCGGCGCTCATCAGCACCACCTTTTCCGGGTCGAACTTGAAGAACACTTCTTCGAACGACGGCCACTTGGCGTCCACAAGGCTGTGTTTGAGGCCGGCGCGAAACACGCGCAGGGCCATGGTCGAGAGATAACGATCGTCGCTGATCTTGCGCAGTTGCGCCGGGGTCTTGGGAACGGGCAGATGGGCTTCCAGTTCAGCTGCTGAACCGAAGCGATTCAGACAGTATTCGTGCAGCCACTTGTAATCGCGCATGCCCTCTCCTGGAGGTTGAAACAAAAAACAATTGCAGGAGTGAGCCTGCTCGCGATAGCGGTGTGTCATTCAACGTTGATGTCGACTGACACGACGCAATCGCGAGCAGGCTCACTCCTACAGTTTCTGATTAGAGGTTGACCACGTTGACGAACCGCGAAGCGGCGGTTTCGTCGATCTTGAGGCTGGTGAAGTCGAACAGGTTACGGTCCGCCAGTTGCGACGGTTGTACGTTCTGCAAGCTGCGGAAAATGCTTTCGGTGCGGCCCGGGGTCTTGCGTTCCCACTCTTGCAGCATGTCCTTGACCACCTGACGTTGCAGGTTTTCCTGGGAGCCGCAGAGGTTGCACGGGATGATCGGGAATTGCTTGAAGTCCGAGTAGGCCTGAATGTCTTTTTCGTTGCAGTAGGCCAGTGGCCGGATCACCACATTGCGGCCGTCGTCGGCGCGCAGCTTCGGCGGCATGGCCTTGAGCGAACCGTTGAAGAACATATTAAGGAAGAACGTCTCGACGATGTCGTCGCGGTGGTGACCGAGGGCCATTTTGGTCGCGCCGATTTCGTCGGCAAAGGTGTAGAGCGTGCCGCGACGCAGGCGCGAGCACAACGAGCAGGTGGTCTTGCCTTCCGGGATCAGCTCCTTGACTACCGAGTAAGTGTCTTTCTCGACAATGTGGTACTCGATGCCCAGCGTTTTCAGATAGGCCGGCAACACGTGTTCAGGGAAGCCTGGCTGTTTCTGGTCCATGTTCACGGCCACGATCTCGAACTTGATCGGAGCGACCTTCTGCAAGTGCAAGAGCACGTCGAGCATGGTGTAGCTGTCCTTGCCACCGGACAGGCAGACCATGACCTTGTCGCCGTCTTCAATCATGTTGAAATCGGCAACAGCCTCACCCGCCTGACGGCGAAGGCGCTTTTGCAGTTTGTTCTGGTTGACCGTGAGAGTGCCCATGACGCGAGATCCGTAAGGTGTGACGAAAGGCCGGCATTTTACGCAAAAACCCACCGTCGGCGAAGTGCCTGGCGACTGCACTTTATCTGAGCTGAGCATACCCCTGTGGCGAGGGAGCTTGCTCCCGCCGGGTCGCGCAGCGGCCCCAAAACCATCCTGCACCATCGGGTCAGTCAAACCCCGTCGGCCGTTTTTGCGACGGCTGCGCAGCCGAACGGGAGCAAGTTCCCTCGCCACATAGGTCGCGCAAGACCCTACGGCGATTAACAGCAGGGTTTACAGCGCAATTTGCTCTAACGCCCTACAACCTGCGCCGTGAAGACCTTTCTATACTGCGACATAAGGTCGCATACATATCCAGACCTTTTACTTACTTGGCCACTTTGGCCTGTAGGCGCTCCACTGGGGGGCGACGGTAAAAACAAGAGGAGTGACTGGCATGATCCATCACGTAGTGGGGCTCTTCACCCACCCCGACCAGGAATGGAAAGAAATCCGTGGCGACCAAGAGGAAAGCATCAGCCACATGTACCTGACTCACACGCTGATTCTGGCGGCAATTCCCGCTGTGTCGGCGTTTATCGGCACCACTCAGGTCGGCTGGGTCATCGGCAATCGAGCGCCGGTCATGTTGACCCAGGAAAGCGCGCTATGGATGACGATCATGTCGTACCTGGCGATGCTCGGCGGCGTCGCGGTCATGGGCGCATTCATCCACTGGATGGCCCGTACCTATGACGCCAATCCAAGCCTGGCACGCTGCGTTGCATTTGCGACCTATACCGCGACCCCGCTGTTCATCGGCGGTCTGGCGGCGCTGTACCCACATATGTGGCTGGGGATGATCGTCGGAACGGCGGCCATCTGCTACACGGTGTACTTGCTGTATGTGGGGCTACCCACTTTCATGAACATTCCATCAGACGAGGGCTTCCTGTTTTCCAGTTCGGTACTTGCCGTAGGCCTGGTGGTGCTGGTCGCCATCATGGCGTTTACAGTGATTGTCTGGGGACTCGGCGTGGGGCCGGTCTACACCAATTAGCAACTCACCACCCAAAAACAAGATCTGCCAACACAGGCCGCCGCAAGGCGGCCTTCTAATGTGTGAGGGGTAACGACCATTCGGCGCCTCGGCGATTCGCAAGGCCCCGGGGTTGCGGCATACTCGACGTCTCTGGAGATCCATCAAGCATGCCCGAGCAACTCAATACCCGCGTCGAAGACTGTTATCAGCTGGCCGAATCCTTTTTCAAACGAACTTTCAAACGCCCCGTGGTGAGCCTCAAGCTGCGCGGTCAAAAAGCCGGTGTCGCGCATTTGCACGAGAACCTGCTGCGCTTCAATCCGCAGCTGTACCGGGAAAACACTGAAGACTTCCTCAAGCAGACCGTGGCCCACGAAGTCGCGCACCTGATCGCCCATCAACTGTTCGGCGACCGCATTCAGCCGCACGGTGAAGAGTGGCAATTGATCATGCGCGGCGTGTACGAACTGCCGCCCAATCGCTGCCACACCTACGACGTCAAACGCCGCAGCGTGACGCGCTACATCTACAAATGCCCGTGCGTCGACAGCGATTTCCCGTTTTCGGCCCAGCGCCATGGCCTGGTACGGCAAGGGCGGCGGTATTTGTGCCGGCGGTGCCGCAGCACGTTGGTGTTCAGTGGGGAAATGCGGGTCGAGTAGTCAGATTTGTGGGGGCTGGTCTGGCCTCATCGCGGGCAAGCCCGCTCCCACAGGTATTGATTTCGAGCACAAGCTTTGTGAACGACACAGATCCTGTGGGAGCGAGGCTTGCCCGCGAAGAGGCCGGTACAGACGCTAGAGAATCACCTTGGCACGGCGCAATTCTGCAATCCGCTCAGCACTCATCCCCAACTCCCCCAACACCTGATCCGTATGCTGTCCCAACACCGCGCCGATATGCCGCGGCGCCGGCAATCCCTCTGAGAATTTCAACGGGCACGCCATCTGCGCCTGCACAGAACCGTCCCCCCGCGGCACCTGCGTCACCAACTCCCGCGCCTGCAACTGCGGATGCTGCACCGCCTCAGCCAAACTCAGCACCGGCTCGACACACGCATCGACCCCGGCAAACAACTCGCACAGTTGCGCAAAGTCATGTTTCTCGAATTCGGCTTTCAACTCGTTCTTCAGTACCTGTTGCTCGGCGGGTTTGGGCGACAGGCCCTTGGCCGCCAGCTCCGGCCGCCCCAGCGCGCTGCACAGTTGCTGCATGAAGGCCGGTTCCAGACTGCCCACCGATAACCAGCGCCCGTCCCGCGAACGGTAGTAGTCGTAGAAGCTGCCGCCATTGAGCATCTGATCCTCCCTGCCCGGCTCCACACCACAGGCCAGGTACCCGGCGCCGGCCATGGCGTTGAGGCTGAAGGCGCAGTCGGTCATGCTGACATCCAGATGCTGCCCCACCCCGCTGTGCTGGCGAGCGATCACCGCCGCCAGCAACCCGATCACTCCGTGCAACGAGCCGCCGGCGACATCTGCCACCTGCATGCCCAATGGCAGCGGCCCGCTCTCGGTGCGGCCGGTGTAGCTCGCCAGCCCCGCCAGCGCCAGGTAGTTGATGTCGTGACCGGCGCGGTCCTTGTAGGGGCCGCTCTGGCCATAACCGGTAATCGACACGTAGATCAGCCGCGGATTGATCGCCTTCAACGCGTCATAACCCAGGCCCAGGCGTTCCATCACACCGGGGCGGAACTGTTCCAGCACGATGTCGTGGTCCGCCAGCAATTGCTTGATCACCTCCAGCGCCTCGGGCTGCTTGAGGTCCAGCGCCAGGCTGCGCTTGTTGCGGTTGAGGTAGGCGTGGCTGGCCGACACCCCGTGATCGTGCGGCGGCAACACCCGGAGCAAATCCATACGGGTCGGCGATTCGATGCGCAGGACTTGCGCGCCCATGTCCGCCAGCAACAACGAGGCAAACGGCCCCGGCAGCAGCGTCGAGAAATCCAGAACTTTGAGTGATGCCAGTGGACCGGGCATGAGCGACCTCCGTGAACGATGCCTCCAGCCTAGGCAGGCAAACGCATTGCAGCAATCACCTGAAGTGTCAGCAGCTGTGACCGTTGCGCTCAAATCCCGGGCAAGAAAAAACCCGCCGAAGCGGGTTTTTCAGTGCTGCCAGTCTTACTTGACGCTGCTTGGGGTTGGGCCTTCGGCCACGCCCAGGTCGTCTTCTTCACGGGTGTCGGAGATACCGCGACCACCGGAAGCCAGCTCGACTTGCAGCTTGTCTTCGTCCAGCTCTTTCACCCACTTGGCCACGACCAGGGTCGCAACAGCGTTACCAACGAGGTTGGTCAGGGCGCGGGCTTCGGACATGAAGCGATCAATACCGAGGATCAGCGCCAGGCCGGCCACCGGCAGAGTACCTACAGCCGACAGGGTAGCCGCCAAGACGATAAAGCCACTACCAGTCACACCCGCTGCACCTTTGGAGGACAACAGCAGCACCAGCAGCAAGGTGATCTGGTGAGTCAGGTCCATCGGGGTATCAGTCGCCTGAGCGATAAACACAGCCGCCATGGTCAGGTAGATAGAAGTACCGTCGAGGTTGAACGAGTAGCCAGTCGGGATTACGAGGCCGACAACGGACTTCTGTGCACCCAGGCGTTCCATTTTGATCAGCATGCGAGGCAGAGCGGATTCCGAAGAGGAAGTGCCCAGCACGATCAGCAGTTCTTCACGGATGTAGCGAATCAATTTGATTACGCTGAAGCCGTGCGCGCGGCAGATGCCGCCCAGTACCACGAGCACAAACAGGATACAGGTGATGTAGAAGCAGATCATCAGCTGACCGAGTTGCACCAGCGAACCGACACCGTAGGCACCGATGGTGAAGGCCATCGCACCGAACGCGCCGACTGGAGCGAGCTTCATGATCATGTTGATGATGTTGAACATCACGTGGGCAAAGCGATCGATGAAGTCCAGAACCGGCTTGCCGTAGGCACCCAGGCGATGCAGGGCGAAACCGAAGATCACCGAGAACATCAGCACTTGCAGGATGTCGCCGTTGGCGAAGGCGCCGACGATGGTGTTCGGGATCACATTGAGGATAAAGGCAACGATGCTCTGGTCTTTACCGGCCGAGATGAAGCCAGCGATTTTGCTGGTGTCCAGAGTCGTCACATCGATGTGCATGCCGGCGCCCGGTTGCACGACGTTGACCACGACCAGACCGATCAGCAAGGCAATGGTGGAGACGATTTCGAAGTACAGCAGCGCATAGCCACCGGTCTTGCCGACCGACTTCATGTTCTGCATGCCGGCGATACCGCTGACGACCGTACAGAAGATGATTGGCGCGATGACCATTTTGATCAGTTTGATGAACCCGTCACCCAGTGGCTTGAGGGCCACACCGGTCTGCGGATAGAAGTGACCGAGCAGGATGCCGATGGCGATAGCAACGATCACCTGGAAATACAGGGATTTATACAGTGGCTGACGAGTCGTCATTGCAAAGTTCCTCAAGAGTGCCCCGTGACAACATCCGTCTGTTGCCCAAGACACTTCAATTGCGAACCCTCCTGCACTGGAGGGATTTGTTTTGTCGAGCTGCGCAACGGCAGGCATCTGCTTGTTGTATCGCAAGGCCCGTGCCACCTTTAAAAAAATGCCTGCATGCCTTTTGACATCAAGGGTTACAGGTCCAGCCTTGCCACTGACGGGTTACCACAATGTGGCGGATTTCCGCCCATCGACCAGGTCTCGTCCTACAATTTGGCGGATATCCGCCTGTTCATAACGAGGGTCGACAGCTACCATCCGTCGTTCATTGGGTCGGACCTGCTTGCCATGCGTGAACGCACCATCGCCAGTCATTTCGCCCGTGCCGCATTAGGTGGCGCGCGTCGGTTGGGTTATGACTATTCAAATCTGCTGCAACAACTCGGCATCAGCCCCGAGTTGCTGGATGAGCCACGGGCGCGAATTGCGCCGGAGCAGTTCACGCGATTGATCCAGGCGTTGTGGCTGGCCCTCGACGACGAATACCTCGGTTTCGGGCCGACGCCCAGTAAAACCGGGACCTTCGCAATGATGTGTCACGCCGTGATCCACTGCCGCAACCTCGATAAGGCGCTGCATCGCGGTTTATTGTTTTACAGCCTATTCCCTGACGGTCCGCGCCTGACCCTGACCCGCGAAGACGAATGGGTCCGCCTGAGCCTCGACGATTCAAAGTTCCAAGACCCTGATCATTTCCTCACCGAAAGCCAACTGATGGTCTGGCACCGGCTTGGCAGTTGGCTGATCGGCCAGCGCATTCGGCTGGAGCAGGCGACGTTCAGTTATCCAAAGCCCGAACACGGCGCCGAATACGATTTTCTGTTCCCCTGCCCCATGGAGTTTTCCACGGAGCAGAGCAGTTTGCTGTTTCACAGCCGCTACCTGCACATGCCGTTGTTGCAGGACGAACGCACACTCAAGCATTTCCTCCAACATTCTCCCGCCGACCTGCTCTCGCGCCCGGATGACGGCGACAGTCTGAGCAGCCAGTTGCGCCGCTTGCTCAGCCGCGACAGTGCACGCTGGCCGGACCTGGAAGCGGTGGCTGCGCACCTGCACATCAGCCCGCAGACGTTGCGTCGGCACTTGCGCGAAGAAGGGTCGAGTTTTCAGGAATTGAAGGATCAGTTGCGCCGGGACATTGCGATTTATCACCTGGGGCGAGCGGATCTGTCGTTACAGCAGATTGCCGAGCAATTGGGGTTTTCCGAGCCTTCGGCGTTTCATCGGGCGTTCAAGAAATGGACCGGATTGACGCCGGGCGCCTATCGCGCGCAAGAGAACTGAATCTGCGTTGAATTGGCCGGCCTCATCGCGAGCAGGCTCGCTCCCACAGGTGATCGGTGTGAACGCACATTATGTATTCACTGAAGATCTCCTGTGGGAGCGAGCCTGCTCGCGATGAACGATGACGCGGTCTACCTGACTGAACGTCTACGGCGGATCAAGCCTGTCCAGCATCCGAAACTGATTTTTGGGTTGAATTGACCGGCCTCATCGCGAGCAGGCTCGCTCCTACAGGTGATCGGTGTGAACGCAAATGATGTATTCACTGAAGATCTCCTGTGGGAGCGAGCCTGCTCGCGATGAACGATGACGCGGTCTGCCTGACTGAACGTCTACGGCGAATCAAGCCTGTCCAGCATCCGCAACTGATTTTTGGGTTGAATTGACCGGCCTCATCGCGAGCAGGCTCGCTCCTACAGGTGATCGGTGTGAACGCAAATTATGCATTCACTGAAGATCTCCTGTGGGAGCGAGCCTGCTCGCGATGAACGATGACGCGGTCTGCCTGACTGAACGTCTACGGCGGATCAAGCCTGTCCAGCATCCGAAACTGATTTTTGGGTTGAGTTGACTGGCCTCATCGCGAGCAGGCTCGCTCCTACAGGGGATCGGTGTGAACGCAGATTATGCATTCACTGAAGATCTCCTGTGGGAGCGAGCCTGCTCGCGATGAACGATGATGCGGTTTACTTGACTGAACGACTACGGCGGATCAAGCCTGTCCAGCATCCGCAACTGATTTTTGGGTTGAGTTGACCGGCCTCATCGCGAGCAGGCTCGCTCCTACAGGTGATCGGTGTGAACGCAGATTATGCATTCACTGAAGATCTCCTGTGGGAGCGAGCCTGCTCGCGATGAACGATGACGCGGTCTGCCTGACTGAACGTCTACGGCGGATCAAGCCTGTCCAGTATCCGCAACTGATTTTTGGGTTGCGTTGACTGGCCCCATCGCGAGCAGGCTCGCTCCTACAGGGGATCTGCGGAGCATGCACTTTTCGCGAGCGCCGCAGATTCAATTGTAGGAGCGAGCCTGCTCGCGATGAGGCCCGAAAAAACACCGCCAACCCCTCGATCAAACCACCGGAAAATGAATCCGGAACGCCGCCCCGCCCATCGGCGAATCCCCCAGCGTCAGCTTCGCGTTGTAGCTCTCGATAATGTCCTTGACCACCGCCAACCCGATCCCCTGCCCCGGGTGCTGGCGATCCAGCCGCTCGCCCCGTTGCAGAATCCGCGCCCGCTGATCCGGCGGCACGCCCGGCCCGTCGTCTTCAACGCACAACTCGACCCCGCTCAGGGTTTCGCGCACGCTGATGCGCACTTCGCTCAGGCACAGGCGATAGGCGTTTTCCAGCAGGTTGCCCATCATCTCCAGCAGCGCGCCCTGTTCGATCGGCACGTAACACGGCTCCGGCAGGTTGAAAGCAACGCGCACGCGCTTGTCGCGATAGACCTTGTCCAGCGTGTCGCACAGACTTTGCAGCACCGGCTGCAGGCGCACCTGGTGGCGTACCAGCCCACTTTTACGCAGGCTGGCGCGTTGCAGTTGATAGCCGATCTGCTGGCTCATGCGCTCGATCTGGGTTTGCAGCAACCAGGCCTGATCTCGGTTTTCCGGGCGCTGGGCCATGTCTTCGCTGACGCCTTGCAGCACGGTCAGCGGGGTTTTCAGGCTGTGGGCCAGGTCGTCGAGGGAATCGCGGTAGCGGCTGCGCTGCTCGCGTTCGCTGTGCAGCAAGCGGTTGAGGGAGCCGGTCAGGCGCAGCAGCTCACGCGGGTGTTGTTCGCTGAGGCTTTCGCGGGCGCCGCTTTCGATTTCGTCCAGCTCCTGACTGAGCCGACGCAAGGCCTGCAAGCCCCAGGTCAGACCGATCCACAGCAGCGCCAGCAGCACCAGCAACGCGGCACCGAAACCGAGGTAGAGGTTTTCGCGCAGGCCTTCGAGGGTGACTTCGTACTCGTGCACCGGTTGCAGGGCGACGATGCTGAATGCCGCGCTTTTGCCGCTGAGCAGTTTGACTTCGACGTCGTAGACGAAGAATTCCTGACCATCGGCCTCGCGAATGCGCGCGAATTCGTTGCCGCGTCCGTCGTAACGCGGTTTGTAGTTGATCTTCTCTTCGCCGGTGGCCTTCGAGCGCCAGACCAAATGACCTTCGCGGTCATAGATGTAACCGAGCAAGCGGCTGTCAGTCAGGTTGAAGCGCTCATCGGGCAACTGCGCCGGCATCTGCAGGGCGTTGTTTTCCACCCGCGCGGCGGAAATCAAGGTGTTTACGTCCGACGCCAGGCGTTGCTCAATGGAATCCTGCAACGCCAGGCTGAACGCGCCCTGCATCGCTGGCAGCAACGCCAGCATGAACAGCACCGCCAGGGTGGCGGCGGCCAGCATCAAACGGACACGAAGGGAGCGAATCAAGTGCAGCGCTCATTGAACAGGTAGCCGAGGCCGCGCACAGTGTCGATAGGTTTGAAACCGGCCGGGCCTTCGAGTTTGCGGCGCAGACGGCCGACCAGCACTTCGATGACGTTCGGATCGCGCTCGTCGTCATCCGGATAGAGCTGCTCCATCAAGCGGTCCTTGGCCACCACTTGCTGGTGATGGCGCATCAGGTACTCGAGGATTCGATACTCGTAGGCGGTCAGCGCCAGCGGTTGTTCATCGAGGGACGCTTGTTTGCGATTGAGGTCGAGCAGCAGCGGCCCGGCGACGATGGTCGACTGGGTGAAACCGCTGGAGCGGCGCAGCAAGGCATTCAGGCGCGCATCGAGCTCTTCGAACTGGAACGGCTTGACCACGTAATCGTCGGCGCCGGCGGCGAGGCCTTCGACCTTGTCTTGCCAGTTGCCACGCGCCGTGAGGATCAGGATCGGGAAGGCCTTGCCACGCGAGCGCAGATGACGGATCAGGTCGAGCCCGCTCATGCCCGGCAGGCCGAGGTCGATCACCGCCAGGTCGTGGTTGAACTGCTCGGTCTGGTACAACGCCTCCTCGGCGTTGGCCACGGACTCGACCACGTGGCCGCTGTCCGTCAGGCGGGTTTGCAGGTGATGGCGCAACAGCGCTTCATCTTCGACGACCAGCAGTTTCATAACGCTCTCCTAGGCAAATCGTTATCTCCAGCAGCACAGTTCTCAGTCACACCGCAGAACCCTGTAGGAGCGAGCCTGCTCGCGATGGCGCCAGCACATTCGACATTGATGTCGACTGACACGCCGCTATCGCGAGCAGGCTCACCCTTACAGGGATTGCACTTATCAGAAAGCGTAGTTCGCCGACAGGTAGGTCTGGGCGCTGCTGGTCAGGTCCAGCGAACCCTGCTTGCTGCCACCGCGCTCGCTCATCTCGGTGCTGGCGTTGCTGCGCAGGTAACGGTAACCCAGTTCGACCGAGGTGTTTTGCGACACTTGCTGCAATACGCCAACCTGGCCGCCAATGGCGTAGCCGATGTTGCTGTCGCGGCTGAACCCTGGGGACTCCTGGGTCATTTTGGTCAGGCCGGCCGTGGCACCGCCGAACAATTTGGTGCTGGCGCCTACCGGGTAGAACAGATCGTAGCTGCCCAACAGGTTTTCCTGACGCAGTTTAATGCCATTGTGCGAACCCGACACGTTGTCGTAAGTGGCGTAGTAGCGGCCCTCGCTGTTTTGCTGGCCCAGACGCACACCCCAGGTGGTGTCCTTGCCGATCACGCCGTCGGCGTTCGGGTGGTTGAGGTTGTCGTTCAGGGCGTGGGACTTTTTGACTTTGTCGCTGGTCTGTCCAAGAGTAAGGCTGGCGAAATTATCGTTGGAAGCGAAAGCCGCGGTGCTTGCGCCCATGACGGTGAAAGCCAGAAGCAGTTTTTTGAAGTGAGTCATTGGGGAATTTCCTCATGCGCTATTTGCTTTTTGGGTACGGGGCAAGGTTACGCACCCACCCCTGAACTCCCCCTGAACGCACTCTGAACCTAAGCTGAATCAACTCCACCCGGCTGTTTTGATGACTTTTATGCAGGAGATCCGACCATGCGCGTGTTCCTCGCCCTCGTATTACTGGCCTTGAGCGGGCTCAGCCACGCCGAGATCAAGACTCAGGAGATTCCCTATCAGAGCCCCGATGGCACGAAGCTGATCGGCTATTACGCTTACGACGATGCTATTAAAGGTCAACGTCCGGGCGTGGTGGTGGTGCATGAATGGTGGGGCCTCAACGATTACACCAAGCGCCGCGCCCGTGATTTGGCCGGAATGGGTTACAGCGCGCTGGCCATTGATATGTATGGCGATGGCAAGAACACCGAGCATCCCAAGGACGCCATGGCCTTCATGCAAGCGGCGTTGAAAGACAGTGCCGCGTCCAGCGCCCGCTTCCAGGCCGGGCTCGATTTGCTGAAGAAACAGCCACAGACCCATCCGGATAAAATCGCTGCCATCGGTTACTGCTTCGGCGGTGCCGTGGTGCTGAATGCAGCGCGTCAAGGCGTTCCGCTGGCGGGCGTGGTGAGTTTCCACGGCGCGCTGGCGACCAAAACGCCCGCAACACCGGGCAGCGTGAAAGCGAAAATCCTGGTGGAGCATGGTGCGCTGGACAGCATGGTGACGGCGGACAACGTCGCGGCGTTCAAGGCTGAGATGGACAAGGCCGGGGCCGACTATCAATTCGTCAGCCTTGAGGGCGCCAAGCATGGGTTCAGCAATCCAGATGCGGATCGGTTGGGCCATGGCGATCATGGTGGGCCGGATATCGGGTACAGCAAGGCGGCGGATGAAAAATCCTGGGCGGATATGCAGGCGTTCTTCAAAAAAATCTTCGGTTAAGCAGAAGACCGAGGCGTGGCCTTCGCGGGCAAGCCTCGCGCCTACAGGGCTTGTGTCGTTCCGCCATTTCGTGATCGGCTCAAACCTGTAGGAGCGAGGCTTGCCCGCGAAGAACGATAACGCGGTCTACGTCAGGGCTACCCAGCCCGAAGGCAACCCGGCAAAATGCGCGACATGAATTCCACCCCCGCCCTGCCCGTCTGCTGCACCCCGCTCGACGCCCATTGGCCGCTGCCGCTTGTGCTGCCTGATACGGTGCTGTTGAGCACGCACTTCGATACCTCGCAACTGGCCCTCGATGATTTCAGGCGCAGCGCCATCGAGCCGCCAGCGAGCATCCAGCGCTCGGTCGCCAAGCGTCAGGCCGAGTTTCTGGCCGGTCGGGTCTGTGCCCGGGCGGCGCTGCAGAAGCTGGAAGGGCTGAGTTTCAGCCCGGCCATCGGTGAAGACCGGGCGCCGGTCTGGCCTGCGCATATCAGCGGCTCAATCACCCACAGCACCGGCCGGGCCGCGGCGATTGTCGCGAACAAGACCCACTGGCGTGGATTGGGGATGGACCTGGAAAATCTGCTAAACCCTGAACGTGCCGAACGCCTGGCCGGGGAAATCCTCACCCCGGCGGAATTGCAGCGCATGGCCGCAGGTCATCGTGATCAGTTGGCGATGCTGGTCACGCTGACGTTTTCGGTGAAGGAGAGTCTGTTCAAGGCGCTGTATCCGATTGTTCGGCAGCGGTTTTATTTTGAACATGCGGAAGTGCTGGATTGGAGCGAGAGCGGTGAGGTGCGGCTGCGATTGCTGACAGATCTGTCCAGCGAGTGGCGCAATGGCACGGAGCTGGATGCGCAGTTTGGGGTGGTGGATGGGCAGTTGTTGAGTCTGGTCAGTATCAAGGCCTGAGGATTTGCGGTGTATTGAAGGGCCTCATCGCGAGCAGGCTCACTCCTACAATGGATCTGTGCAACACCGAAGATTCCCTGCAGGAGTGAGCCTGCTCCGGGCGGCGTTCCGACGATGAGGCCAGTACAGACGCCGCAAATCTCACCGCTTCTCCTGATTCCTCGGCCAACTCAGGCTGAAGCACGCCCCGCCCAGGCTCTTGCTCTTGCTGATCAACGCCCGCCCGTCATGCCAATGGATAATCCGCCGCACAATGGACAGTCCCAAGCCATGCCCGCCCGACGCCCGGGTACGGCTGTCATCAAGGCGCAGGAACGGCGTGAAGATTTTTTCCCACGCCGACTCTGGCACGCCCGGCCCGTCATCTTCGATGTCCACCCGGCAACGCTGCTGCCCCACCTGATAACTGACCGTCACCCGCGACGAGGCATGGCGCATGGCATTGCTCACCAGGTTCTGGATCGCCCGGTGTAAATAGCGCGGCTCGGCCTCGACCCAGGCATCGTCACAATCGGCGGCGGACAGGCACAACCCGCGCTGCACGGTGACGTCGGCGCGTAGCGGTGCCAATTCCTCGATCACTTGATTGACCAACGCATCCAGATCGATCCGCTGGAAATTCAGCGCGGGCGAGCCCTGCTCCAAACGCGCGTAGGTCAGCATTTCGTCCACCAGCTTGTCGAGGTCCTCGATGTCGTGGTCCATGCCTTCGCGGTATTTCTCCAGGGCCTGTGGCGTGGTGGCCGAGCCGATCATCTCCAGGCCAAAACGCAGGCGCGCCACCGGGGTGCGCAATTCGTGGGACACCGCGCGCACCAGTTCACGCTGGATCGCCAACAACTGTTGCAAGTGCTCGGCCATGCCATTGAACGCCGAGGCCAGCCGCCCCACCGAATCCGCGCCGCGCGCCGGCACGCGGGTTTCCAGGCTGCCCTTGGCAATACGCGTGGCAGCGGCTTCGAGACCACGCAAGCGACGCTCAAGTTGTCGCACCAAGAGATAGACGATCAAACCGATCAGGCTCAAACCAAGGGCCGCGATCAGCACCAACCATTCGGGCGGATAAGGATTCATCTGGTACAGCGGGCCAATTTCCAGGACCCACGGCGTGCCGACCATGCCGGCAAACACCCGGATCGAGTCACCGCCCTTGCCCAATGCCATCACCGTGTCGCCTTCGGAGATCCGGCGGCTCTGGTCCTCGTCCATGTCCGCCTGGTCGACGGTGACCAGGCGCAAGTCGAAACCGAAGCCTTTGTCTTGTTTCAATTGCGCCAGGCGCTTGGGCTGCTCAGCCACCGGCACGCGCACCAGTTCGTCGGCCAGCAGATAGATAGTCGCTCGCGCCAGTTGCTCGCTGATCTGCTGGACTTCTCCCGTCAAAACCAACTGCTCCTTGTCGCTGACCAGCCGATACACCTTCGCTGCATGCGGGCCGGTCTGTTCCACCAGCGCCTGGCCGCGCAGCACGCGGGTACGCTGCGTCAGGTCGAGGTCGGTCTGGGCGAAGGTCTTCAGCGCCAACGGAATCCCCAGCAAACGCTCCCACACCAGCAAGGCCCGGTGGCGTTCGGTTTCGTTCATCGGTTGCAGGTTGTCGGCCATCAGCGAGAAGGTGCCGTGGGCCAGGCGTTCGCGGTATTGCTCACTGCGCACCTGGTTGAGCAGGTGCAAGGCCAGTACGCCGAGCACCGCGACCAGAATCAGCGCCGCGCACATGCCGCCGTAGATGCGCAGGAAGATCGAGTTCACAGGGTGCAGGCTTCCGGAACGAACAGATACCCTTTGCTGCGGATGGTCTTGATCAGTCGTGGATGCTCCGGATCGTCGCCGATTTTGGGACGGATGCGCGAGATGCGCACGTCGATGGAGCGATCCTGGCCGTCATAGCCGATGCCGCGCAGGGCGGTGAAAATTTCTTCCCGGGACAGGATGCGCCCGGCGTTGGCCACCAGCAGCCACAGCAGATCGAATTCGGCGCTGGTCAGTTCGATGCCGTTGTCATTCAGCCAGGCCTCGCGCAATGCGTTGTCCACCACCAGCGGGCCAAACTGCAGGCGTCGTTGTTTTTCCGGGGCCACCTCAGGGGCTTCACTGCGGCGCAACAGCGCCTGGATGCGCGCCAGCAGCAGGCGCGGACGCACTGGCTTGCACACGTAATCGTCGGCCCCCAGGTCCAGGCCAAGAATCTGATCGGTATCGTCGGTGCGGGCGGTGAGCATCAGGATCGGGCCGTCATATTTATTGCGGACCTTGCGGCAGATGCTCAGGCCATCTTCGCCCGGCAGCATCAGGTCGAGGATCACCAGGTCCGGCTTTTCATTAATGATGCGGGCCGCGGCCAGGGCGCCATTGCCCTCGATCGATACGCGCAGGCCATTGGCTTCCAGGTAATCGCGGGTCAGTTCGGCCAGACGCTGGTCGTCCTCCACAATCAATATCTGCCAGGCTTCTTGCTCCACGGTGACCTCTGCTTGCCAACAACACTTATAAGGAAGGATCCGCCCGTCTTTTTGTAATGATTGGGGAGGATAAGAATGCATACACACTGGCCGATTGTATAAACGCCGAACGCCGAGAACACAAGCCGGCAAATGCGTTCGGACAACCCGGATTTTTGTGATAGGGTTCGCGCCCTTAAAAATCCGAATGACTGTTTTCAATCGCTGAAAATCAGTGAAAAACGGTTCGCTCCCGCTAGGTCGCGGCCTACACGCCTGTTCCTTCTTTCACACACAATTTACGCACAGGTTTATCCACAGGCAGCACGTTGCAACACCCTCCAAAACGCATTATCTTGTAGCACGGCGCCAAAAAAACCCTACATGTAGGGTTTTTGCTTAAAAAGCCTAACCACATTTCAGACCAGAAACTCAAGCGCTTTATTGCTGTTTCCGGTTGAACCAAGCGTGAATTTGAAAGCCCAAACCGCACCTGCGGATGGCACCGTTTTTTGAGGCCAGAACAGCCGGAACGGTACGGGTGTTGCAGTCATTACTGTCACCCTCAATGGAATCCGGTTTCGGGCCCTGGCTCGAGACCAAAGACTTCGGCAAGGAAGCGGCATCATTAGCCTTTTCCTACTGTCCCGAAGTTGTTATGCCCGAGGCCCCTCGGTTGTAGTGCTTCAGGACAGAACGGTGGGCACCATGAAGGTGCTCAAACAAACATAGAGAATGTGGAGACACTCCCCCATGCAAACCGACACAACTCGCGAGAACCCGCAGGGCACCTTGCCGCAGGCCGCTGATTCGACTTCGGATCTGTCCGCCACCGCGCCTGGCCAACTGCGCGTGATCAAGCGTAACGGCACTGTCGTTCCTTATACCGATGACAAGATCACCGTCGCGATCACCAAAGCGTTTCTCGCAGTTGAGGGCGGCACCGCTGCCGCCTCGTCGCGAATCCATGACACCGTTGCGCGCCTGACCGAACAAGTCACCGCGACCTTCAAGCGTCGCATGCCTTCGGGCGGCACCATCCACATCGAAGAAATCCAGGACCAGGTCGAACTGGCCCTGATGCGTGCCGGCGAGCAGAAAGTGGCCCGCGACTACGTGATCTACCGTGACGGTCGTTCGAAAGAACGCGCTGCCCACGCACCGGCCGAAGAAGCGGTCAACGCTCACCCGTCGATCCGCATCACCCGCGCCGATGGCTCATTTGCGCCTCTGGACATGGGCCGCCTGAACACCATCGTCACCGAAGCGTGCGAAGGCCTGGAAGAAGTCGACGGCGACCTGATCCAGCGCGAAACCCTGAAGAACCTGTACGACGGCGTGGCCCTGACCGACGTCAACACCGCCCTGGTGATGACCGCCCGTACCCTGGTCGAGCGTGAGCCGAACTACTCGTTCGTGACCGCTCGCCTGCTGATGGACACCCTGCGTGCCGAAGGCCTGAGCTTCCTGGAAGTCGCCGAAAGCGCGACCCACCACGAGATGGTCGACCTGTACGCCAAGGCCTTGCCTGCGTACATCGCCAAGGGTATCGAATTCGAATTGCTGAACCCGGTCCTGGCCACCTTTGACCTGGAAAAACTCGGCAAGGCGATCAACCACGAGCGCGATCAGCAGTTCACTTACCTGGGCCTGCAAACCCTGTACGACCGTTACTTCATCCACAAGGACGGTATCCGCTTCGAACTGCCGCAAATCTTCTTCATGCGCGTGGCCATGGGCCTGGCGATTGAAGAGAAGCAGAAAGAAGACCGTGCCATCGAGTTCTACAACCTGCTGTCGTCCTTCGACTACATGTCGTCGACCCCGACCCTGTTCAACGCCGGTACCCTGCGTCCACAGCTGTCCAGCTGCTACCTGACCACCGTGCCGGATGACCTGTCGGGCATCTACCACGCGATCCACGACAACGCCATGTTGTCGAAATTCGCAGGCGGCCTGGGCAACGACTGGACGCCGGTTCGTGCATTGGGCTCGTACATCAAGGGCACCAACGGCAAATCCCAGGGCGTTGTCCCGTTCCTGAAAGTGGTGAACGACACTGCCGTCGCCGTTAACCAGGGTGGCAAGCGCAAAGGCGCTGTCTGTGCCTACCTGGAAACCTGGCACATGGACATCGAAGAGTTCATCGAGCTGCGCAAGAACACCGGTGATGATCGTCGTCGTACCCACGACATGAACACCGCCAACTGGATCCCTGACCTGTTCATGAAGCGCGTCTTCGATGACGGCAAGTGGACCCTGTTCTCGCCGTCCGAAGTACCGGACCTGCACGACCTGACCGGCAAGGCTTTCGAAGAGCGTTACGAGTACTACGAAGCCCTGACCGAGTACCCGGGCAAGGTCAAGCTGTTCAAGACCATCCAGGCCAAAGACCTGTGGCGCAAAATGCTGTCCATGCTGTTTGAAACCGGCCACCCATGGCTGACCTTCAAAGACCCGTGCAATCTGCGCAGCCCGCAGCAGCACGTCGGCGTGGTCCATAGCTCGAACCTGTGCACCGAGATCACCTTGAACACCAACAAGGACGAGATCGCCGTTTGCAACCTGGGCTCGATCAACCTGCCGAACCACATCGTCAACGGCAAGCTGGACACCGCCAAGCTGGAACGCACCGTGAACACCGCCGTTCGCATGCTCGATAACGTAATCGACATCAACTACTACTCGGTGCCACAAGCGAAGAACTCCAACTTCAAGCACCGTCCGGTCGGCCTGGGCATCATGGGCTTCCAGGACGCTTTGTACCTGCAGCACATTCCTTACGGTTCCGACGCGGCCGTCGAATTCGCCGACAAGTCGATGGAAGCGGTCAGCTACTACGCGATCCAGGCTTCCTGCGACCTGGCCGACGAGCGCGGCGCCTACGAGACGTTCCAGGGTTCGCTGTGGTCCAAAGGCATCCTGCCGCTGGATTCGCAACAGATCCTGATCGAGCAACGTGGCCAGAAGTACATCGACGTTGACCTGAACGAATCCCTGGACTGGGCACCGGTTCGTGCCCGTGTGCAGAAAGGCATTCGTAACTCCAACATCATGGCCATCGCACCGACCGCGACCATCGCCAACATCACCGGCGTATCGCAGTCGATCGAACCGACCTACCAGAACCTCTACGTGAAATCGAACCTGTCGGGCGAATTCACCGTGATCAACCCGTACCTGGTTCGCGACCTGAAGGCTCGCGGTCTGTGGGACTCGGTCATGATCAACGACCTGAAGTACTACGACGGTTCGGTGCAACAGATCGAGCGCATCCCGCAAGAACTCAAAGAGCTCTACGCGACCGCGTTCGAAGTGGACACCAAGTGGATCGTTGACGCGGCAAGCCGTCGTCAGAAGTGGATCGACCAGGCTCAGTCGCTGAACCTGTACATCGCTGGCGCATCGGGCAAGAAGCTGGACGTGACCTACCGCATGGCCTGGTACCGTGGTCTGAAAACCACTTACTACCTCCGTGCCCTGGCCGCAACCAGCACCGAGAAGTCGACCATCAACACCGGCAAGCTGAACGCTGTTTCCAGCGGCGGCAACCACGGTGAAGATTCGGTCCTGGCAGCGCCAGCCGGCCCTGCTCCAGTGCCGAAGGCTTGCGCCATCGACGAGCCGGATTGCGAAGCTTGCCAATAAGCTGAGCCGGTGAGCGCCGCAAGGCGCTCGTCTGGATAACCCCCGATCAGTCCTCTGGATTGTCGGGGGTTTTCTTTTGCCCCAAGGAAAGTGGTGACCGGGCTGACGCCTTCGCGAGCAGGCTTGCTCCTGAACTGGACAGGCGCCGCACTGAAGATCCTTTGTAGGAGCGAGCCCGCTCGCGAAGGGGCCATCACTGACAACGCAAAATTCGGCACTCGAGACAAATCCCGCTCATAAAAAAAGCCCCTCTCACGAGGGGCTCTTTATTCAGCGCGAACCAGCATCAGGTCATCTGAATGATGGTCTGCATGATGGTGCTCTGAGTGGAGATGGTCTTGGCGTTCGCCTGGTAGTTGCTCTGCGCCTTGATCAAATCGACCAGTTCGTTGGTCAGGTTGACGTTGGACTCTTCCAGGGAGTTGGACACCACCGCACCCAGCGTACCGGTTTTCGGAGCATCGACACCCGCCTCGCCCGAGGCGAAGGTTTCTTTCCAGCGCGTACCACCGATGGGCTGCAGGCCTTGCTCGTTGGCGAAGCTCGCGACCGCCACCTGGCCGATGGCCTTGGTTTGCTGGTTGCTGAAGTTAGCGGTCATGACACCGGTTTCGTCGATGGTCAGGCTGGAAATCTGGCCAGTGGCGTAGCCGTCCTGAAACTGCTGGGTACGGGCAGTCGGCGAATTGTAAGAGGTGGTCTTGGTCATGTCGAAGGACAGGCCGCCAGTGGCCGCAACCGAACCGTTAGGCCCCCAGACTTTTGGCGTCACGTTGGCATTGGTGACCACGCCCGGCACCCAACCGGTCAACTGGAAGACTTTACCGGTCACAGCAAAGCCAGGACTGCCGGTCATGGTGTTGACGGTACCGTCAGAGTTGAAGGTCACGTTGGCCGTCACTGGCACCGGTGGCTCGGCGGCCGGGTTGGACGGCGAACGACCGTCGACGTAGGTGTACACGGTCCACGCGTTGGTACCGGTTTTCACGTAGTACTGGTCCAGGTTGTGCTGGTTACCCTGGCTGTCATAGATATGCGTGGAGATCGGCTTGTTGTAGCTCAATGGCTCGGCCGGGTTGAACGGTGTAACGGTCGGCAGGGTTTCCGAGGAGTTCAGGTTAATCGTCTGGTCGACGCGAGTGGTGGCCTTGGGCGACAGGCTCGAGGTGTCGATTTTCAGGTCGGTCAGCACGCCATTGATGATCTTGCCGTTGTCATCAACGCCGTAACCTTGCAGGCGGTTGCCGTTGTTGTCGACCACGTAGTTTTCGGCGTCAGTCTTGAACGCACCGGCACGGGTGTAGCTCAGGGAACCGTTGTCGCTGAGGATGAAGAAACCGTTGCCCTGGATGCCCATGTCCAGCACGTTGCCGGTGTTGTTCACGTCGCCCTGGCCGAACTGCTGGGAAACGTTGGCCAGACGCACGCCGTTGCCGACGGTCTTGCTGCCGGTACCCAGGCGAGTGGCCGAGTACACGTCTTCGAATTCTGCACGGGACGATTTGAAACCGGTGGTCGCGACGTTGGCGATGTTGTTGCCGGTCACGTCCAGTTGTTTGTTGGCTGCATAGAGACCGCTAAGGCCGATATTGAAAGACATATTCCACTCCTTTGTGCCGTGTTAGTCGGCTCTATATACCAATGGTCTGTACTTTGGACAGGGCGATACTGCCCAGGCCTGCGAGGTTCAGCATCAACTCACCGCCGGTCTGGCTGATGGTCACGCTGTTGACGGTGGCTGGCAGGTAAGTCACCAGCGCGGTCGCCTTGCTGTCGTAAGTCGCGGTGGCGGCGAATTTGTACGTGCCGGCCTTGGCCACTTCGCCCGCATCGTTTTTGCCGTCCCAGATGAAGCTGGCGTTGCCGGCCTGCTGGCTGCCCATGTCGATGGTGCGAATCACTTTGCCATCGGCGTCGGTGATCTTGATCGTCACCGGATCCACCGATGCCGGAACCACGGCCGTGCCGTTGAAGCTCTTGGAGGTATCGACCACCGCTGTGTCGGTCTGCGCGACCACCGAGCGGCCCACCAGCGAAGATGCTTGCAGCGCTTGCGACGAGTTGTAGTTGCCGGCAATGCCGCTGACCGTATCGTTCAGCGTGGTGATGCCTTCCAGGCTACTGAACTGTGCCAGCTGAGCCACGAAGTCACCGTTGTCTTGCGGCTCGAGCGGGTTCTGGTTCTTCAGCTGGGTAACCAGCAATTGCAGGAACGCGTCCTTGCCCAACGCCTTCTTGCCGGTGGCGCTGTTGGTGGCCGAGGCCAGGCCGTCGCTGCTGGTGTTATTGGCCTTGACCGAAGAGTTGGCCAAGACGTCCTTGATGTTCACGCCGCTGGTTGTATCGGTAACACTCATCTGAGTCGCCCCTTATCACTGACCGAGGGTCAGGACCTTCTGCATCATGGTTTTGGCGGTGTTCATCATTTCAGCGTTGGTCTGGAACGAGCGACTGGCGGAAATCATGTCGGCCATTTCTTCGACGACATTGACGTTCGGGTAGTAGACGTAGCCCTTGGCATCGGCGGCCGGATGGTTCGGCTCGTAACGCGCGTCAAGGTTGCTTTGGTCTTCGACCACGCCCAGCACTTGCACGCCTTGGCCGGCGGCGTCCTGGTTCTGGAACAGCGAATCGCTGCCGCCGCTCTGGCCGCCCTGGAACATGGTGGCGAACACCGGGTGACGGGCGCGATAGGTCTGGTCGATGCTCGACGAGACGGTTTCGGCGTTGGCGATGTTCGAGGCCACGGTGTTCAAGCGCGTGGTCTGCGCACTCATGCCGCTACCGGCAATGTTGAAAACACTGGATAGGGACATGACTTACTCTCCGCGCAGGGCTGACATCAGCCCTTTGAATTTGCTGTTGAGCAGGGTGAAGCTGGCCTGGAAGCCGACGGCGTTTTCCGCGTAGTTCGACTGTTCCAGTTGGGCGTCCACGGTGTTCTGGTCGATCGACGGCTGCATCGGCGTGCGATACATCAGCGACTCGTCGCCATTGCCCAGGCCTTCGGCCTCGATATGGCGGTTGTTGGTCATGTTCAAGGCAAACGTGCCGCCCTTGGTTTTCTCGTTCTGTGCGGCGAGCACTTTGGAGAATTCCAGGTCCCGAGCCTTGTAGTTCGGGGTATCGGCGTTGGCGATGTTGTTGGCCAGGACCTCGGCACGCTGCGCGCGGAAGCCCAGGGCTTGTTCGTGGATACCGAGCGCTTTATCGAAGCTGATGCTCATGTCGGGAAACCTTCGGGTGACCTGATTTTTCGTAACAGAGACATAGCAAGTGGCGTGCCAATTCAAAAAACCCCGGAAACCGGGGCTTTGCCGGCAGTGGCAAGGCGGCAATGCCAGAAAAGCGGCAACCGATTTCCGCCGCCTGCCGCTTTTCTGCCGCTTATCACCCTCTAAAGAACACCACCCTCCCCTGTGGGAGCGAGCCTGCTCGCGATAGCGGTGTAACAGAAACATTGATGTTGGCTGACACGACGCCATCGCGAGCAGGCTTGCTCCCACAGGGGGATCGTGGTGATGTCAGGGCAATCATCGGGCAAAAAAAACGGGAGCCCCTGAGGACTCCCGTTTTTTGATGCGGCCAACGAATCACTTCGCCTGGTAAATGATCCCCGGGCTGCACTGGACCATCTGGTAATGATCCGGCAAACCGTTCAGCGCTTCGGAGGCGCCGAGGAACAGATAACCGCCTGGCTTGAGCGTGCTGTGAATACGCAACAGGATGTCTTTCTTCACCTCGGCGGAGAAGTAGATCAGCACGTTGCGGCAGAACACGATGTCGAACTTGCCCAGGGCCGCGTAGCTGTCCAGCAGGTTGAACGAGCGAAACTCCACGCGACTCTTGATCGGCGCCTTGATCGCCCAGCGCCCCGGCCCTTTGGGGTCGAAGTAACGCTGAAGACGCTCGGGCGACAGACCACGGCCGATGGCCAGGCTGTCGTACTCGCCGGTCTTGCAGTTGGTCAGCATGGTGCCGGACAAGTCGGTCGCGACGATTTGCGCGCCCATCTTCAACTGGCCCATGTTGACGCGCTCGAACTCATCGATCGACATCGACAGCGAATACGGTTCCTGACCCGACGAGCACGCCGCCGACCAGATCCGCAAGCGCTGGCCGGGGGCCGCCTTGATCGCTTCGGGCAACACCTTGTTCTTCAAGACTTCAAACGGATAGGTGTCACGAAACCACAGGGTTTCGTTGGTGGTCATGGCATCCACCACCATCTCGCGCAAACCGCTGCGCGGCTGGGTCTGGATGCGCTGAACCAGCTCACCCAGGGATTTGATGCCTTGCTGCTCCATCAGCTTGTTGAGACGGCTCGAGACCAGGTACTGCTTGTTTTCACCGAGCAAAATGCCACAGGCTTTTTCCAGGAATACCCGGAACTGTTCGAAATCCAAATTACCCGTAGACAAAGATGCCGCCTCTTAAATCGTGTTAACCGCCAGGGGCAGAAGGCCCCTAGCTGATATCTGCTGCTTTGATCCGGTCGACTACCCGGGATGCCAGGTCATCAGGACGGAATTTTGCCAGGAAGTCGTCCGCGCCGACCTTCTTGACCATTGCCTGATTGAATACACCCGACAACGAAGTATGCAGGATGATATGTAGCTTTTGCATGCGCGGGTCGTTGCGGATCTCGGCCGTCAGGGTGTACCCGTCCATTTCCGGCATCTCGATGTCGGAAATCATCATCAGGAACTCTTCTTCCGGCTTCTTGCCCTCATCGACCAGCTTGCGCAAGTAATCCAGCGCTTGCCTGCCGTCGTTCAATGCCACCACTTCAACGCCGACCGTTTGCAGGCAACGGGTCACCTGCTTGCGCGCCACCGACGAGTCATCGACCGTCAATACCCGCAAGGACAGCGCCTTGTGCTGGGTTTCGACATCCACCACGCCGACCGAAATCGCTTCCGGTGTCGGCGCCACTTCCGCCAGCACTTTCTCGACGTCTATGATTTCGACTAACTGATTGTCGACCCGAGTCACAGCCGTCAGGTAATGATCGCGTCCCGTGCCCTTGGGTGGCGGATGAATCTCCTCCCAGTTCATGTTGACGATGCGCTCCACCGATCGCACCAGGAATCCCTGGGTCTTGGTGTTGTACTCCGTGATGATCACGAAGGGATTGCTTTGATCTTTAAGTGCGCCGGAGCCGGTCGCCATCGCCAGATCAAGAATCGGAATGGTCGCCCCCCGGATATTTGCCACACCGCACACGACAGGACTGGACTTGGGCATCAGGGTCAGTTTGGGGCATTGCAGCACTTCCCGAACCTTGAACACGTTGATCCCATATAGCTGCTGGCCGTCGAGACGGAACAACAACAGCTCAAGGCGATTCTGCCCAACCAGTTGCGTGCGCTGGTTTACTGAATCCATTACACCAGCCATGCACTGACTCCTACACCAACGCTTAAGTGTGTTGCGACGCACATTTATTGCTAAACGGCACGGCGCTTGCTTTTTAACTCTTATGAACACAGAACCGACATTTTTCCGACGCCTGACATCAATTACCCGCAAATTGCTTTGCGCAATGTCGGCCGTCTGCCTGTTCAACGCTGGTAGCCCTGCCCTTGCTGACGCGGTTACCTTGCCTGACATGCTTATCGGCGTCACTCAGGGCTTTCTTGAATTCACCGTAGAAGACTATTTGGCTACCAGTCAAACGGAAGGACGCTACGAAATCGAAGTCAACCAGCTCGATCCGCGACTGCGCATGCCCATGTGCGACAAGGAATTGACAGCCACCCTGGAGAGCCCGGCGACCCCGATCGGACGGGTCACGGTCAAGGTCCGCTGCGACAGCACATCCCCCTGGACAGTCTTCGTGCCCGCTCAAGTCCGCCTGTTTCGGGACGTTGTCACCACCACCCGGCCGCTCAAACGCGCCGGGGTCATCGAGCCCGGCGATGTCATGTTGCGCGAGCGAGACATCAGCCTGATCAACCAGGGTTATTTCACCTCCCTGGAACAAGCCGTGGGGCAGAAACTTACCCGACCAACGGTCGCCAATCAGGTCCTGACGCTGGTCCATCTCGAACAGGCGGAAGTCATCAGCAAGGGCGACCAAGTGGTGATTACCGCCCGCAGTGGTACGCTCAGTGTGCGTATGCCGGGTGAAGCCCTGTCCAACGGCGGCCTGCGTGAACAGATTCGTGTGAAAAACCTCAACTCCCAGCGGGTCATCAAGGCGCAAGTCATCGCGCCGGGCCAGGTGGAAGTTGCCATGTAGAACAATCTGCTGGTGAAAGATGGCGCGCCGCCCGGCTGTTCCCTAAACTGTGCCGCAGGCAGGACAAGCGCTGGCGCATGCAAGCTCATTGATAAATGGGCCTAAAGTTTTCGCAGGGAGAGCCGAAAACATGGCAAGCGTCCAAATACCCAGAGGTTTTTTACCATGGTCATCGATTTCAGCCGTTTGAACAGTTCCTCGTCACTTACCGGTAGTACGCGTACCAGCACCGCGAAGGAAACCGCCGAAACCGGCACATCCGCGCCGCTGAATACCCCGGCCGAACAGGCCAGTACCGTCAAAAGCGGGGAATCGGTACACCTCAGCAATGAGGCTCAACAGTTGCAGAAGGTCACTGACAAGCTGCGCGATCAGCCTGCCGTCGACAACGCCCGCGTGGCCGAGTTGAAAGCAGCGATTGCCGATGGCAGCTATAAAGTCGACAGCAACCGTGTAGCCAGCAAACTGCTCAACTTCGAAGCCCAGCGCTAGGCCACGGCCTGCGCCAGGCTTTTGGACGCTTAAACCCCAAGGCCAGCCATGCACGACACTAATTTACTGCAACTGATCACCGACGACTTTGCTCCAGCGCAACGCTTGCTGGAGTTACTGCAAACCGAGTCCCTCGCCTTGCACGGTCGCGACATGCCGCTGCTCGAAGATATTCTGGCGCAGAAGCAGGCAATGATCATTCTGCTTGAACAGCATGGCCGCAAGCGCAGTGAAATCCTCGTCAGCCTCAATCTGCCGGCCGATCGCAGTGGCCTGGAGCAACTTGCCAGCCAGTCGAGCATCGGCGATCAATTGCTGGAACAGAGCGAGAAACTGACCGATCTACTGGCTCAATGCCAGGCAGCCAACGTCAATAATGGCCAGTCGATCCTGGTCCAGCAGGCCGCCACGGCCAATCAGCTGAAAATCCTCACCGGCGGCGAACCGCCAGCGCTTTACGATGCCCGCGGATCAACCTCCAAGCTCGCAAAGCCGCGCCCGCTTAGTCAGGCTTGAGCCTGTTGATGAGCACGCTCTATCAAGACGCCTCACATGCTGGCAGTATGCTAGCAAGTCGCAGTCAAATTTTGCCTGGAGAATGATGAACCGTGTTCAATGCCTTAAACGCGGACGATGCTCCGCAGCCACCCAAGGTGCTATCCACGCCGATGGAAATCGCCGGTAACCTGCGGCAGCTGCAAGAAAGCCATGATCCGCTGATCATCACGTTCCATGAGCGCACCCAACGCTTCCAGAGCTATCTGGTGAACGTTGATCGCGACAGCAATTCGATCGCCCTGGATGAAATGATCCCGCGTGACGGGGAACGTTTTCTGCTGGCCGGAGAACCATTCAAGGTTGAAGGCTTTCATGACGGCGTGCGCATCGCCTGGGAAAGTAACGGTACGCTGACCATCGATGAGTCCGGCGATGCTCGCTGCTATCGTGGCCCACTGCCCGCTGAAGTGATCTATCACCAGCGCCGTAATGCGTTCCGTGCGGCGTTGAAACTGGCGCAACTGGTCAACGTCGAACTGGGCGGTGAGAAACTCAAATCGACCTTGGGCGGCAAGCTGCTGGACATCTCGGCCACCGGCTGCAAACTGCGTTTTGAAGGTGACATCACCGGCAGCCTGCAACTGGGCCAGGTCTATGACCGCTTTGTCGCCGCCCTGCCCTTCGGCAACATGACCGCACCGGTCGAATTGCGTTACCTGCACTTCGAAGAGAGGATCTCCACCACCTTCGCCGGTGTTCGCTTTCATAACATGAGCGGTCTGGTGCAGCGGCAAGTCGAACGGTTCGTCTATCAGCTACAGCGTGAAGCACGCCGTTTCGACAAAGACGACATGTAATACGGTGCTTCAACAAAAAACGGGCAGTCCCTTGCGGTGACTGCCCGTTTTTTTATGCGCAGGTTTTTAGGGCCTGGCTTCGGTGAAGCTTTGCTCACGACCCGCATCCGGGTCTTCTGATGGTGGATCGGTCTCAGTCTCGGGATCCGGCTCTGGTTCAGGCGCAGGTTCCGGGCTGATCGGATTTTGCATCTGATCCTGCACCACCTGCTCATCGACCCGCGGGTCAAGGCATGCCACCAGTGGCGAACTCGACATGCTGTCCGGCATAGCCACGTGATGCAACGGCGCATCTTCGACCTGATGCAGGTTGGTGACCGCTTTCGGGCGAATCCGCCACACCAGCACCAACGCGAAGAAGCTGAAGAAGGCATACAGCATGTGGCTGCCGAACAGCTTCATCAGGACCCCGGCCACCAACGGCCCGATGCTGGCGCCCACGCCGTAAGTCACCAGCAACATCGCTGTCAGGGACACGCGACGATCACCTTCGACGTGGTCATTGGAGAAGGCCACCGCCAGCGGATACAGGCAGAACATCACCAGCGAACAGAAGAACCCGGCGACGAACAGAACCTCCAGCGGCACCTGCTGCATGATCGCCAGCGGCAACGCGGTCAGGGCCAGGACCACCGCAAAACAGCGGATCAACAACGCCCGGTCATAACGGTCAGAGAGCCAGCCCAATGGCCACTGCACCAGCAGCCCGGCAAAAATGCAGCTACCCATAAACAGACCGACCTGCTCGGTGGACAATCCTTGCTGCGAGGCATACAGCGGCGCCAGACCGTAGAAGGAGCCAATGATCAGCCCCGCGCCCAGCACCGTGCTCAATGACTGCGGCACGCGCTTGATGAAGAACCGCGGCTCCATCGGCGCCGGATGCAATGGCGCCGGGTGAATCCGCCGGGTCAAGGCCACCGGCACCAGACACAGCGCGAAGCACAAGGCGACCAGCATCAGCAGTTCCAGGCCCAGGGCCGGGTGCATGACCAGAATCAGTTGGCCCAGCACCAGCCCCAGGTAGGACGCGATCATGTAGCCGCTGAACACCGTGCCACGCTGGGACGCTTCAGCCTGCTCATTGAGCCAGCTTTCGATCACCATGTACTGGCACATCATGCCGAGACCGACGATCACCCGCAGGAATATCCACGCCGGCAACCAGTCGACCAGGCCGTGGCCGAGCACCGCCGCGCCGACAATCCCGGCGCAGGCCGAATAGGCGCGAATATGCCCGACCCGGGCGATCAGTCGGTGACCGATCTTGCCACCCAGCACCAGGCCGAAATAGTTGGCGGCCATCAACGCACCCACCCACAAGCTGTCGACGTTATCCGCCGCCAGACGCAAGCCCAGGTAGGTACTCAGCAAGCCTGAGCCGATCAACATCATCAGCGAGGCAAAATAAAGCGCTCGAAAAGGTTTCCAGATTTGGCGCATCGGCGTTCCGAGCGGCTCCTTGCGGTAAGAAACGGGCTATCCGAAAAGATAGCCCGAAGACGACAGGTCGTCAGGCCTGGGTGGCCAGAACACGGCGCTCCCAGGGGGTAATTTCATCAAAGAAGCTGGTCAACTCCATGGTCTTCGAAGCGACGTAGCCTTCGATGAACTCCTTGCCGAACAGTTCCTTCGCCAATTGGCTACGTTTCAGACGTTCAAGAGCGGCATGCAAGGTACACGGCAACGAAAGATTATCCGGGACTTCGAATTCGCCCTGGATCGCCTCGCTCGGCTCCAGTTCGTTCTCGATGCCATACAAACCGGCGGCAAGACTGGCGGCGATCGCCAGATACGGATTCGCGTCAGCCCCCGGCAAGCGGTTTTCGACCCGACGGGCGGCCGGTGAACTGGCCGGAATGCGCAATCCGGCGGCCCGGTTGTCGTGGGACCAGCAGGCATTGTTCGGCGAAGCATACGGATGGCACAAGCGCTGATAGGAATTCACGTTCGGCGCAAACAACGCGGTGAAATCCGCCATGCCGGCCTGTTGGCCACCAATGAAGTGACGGAAGGTCACTGTCGGTTGGCCTGCCGCATCGCTGAACACATTTCGTCCGTTGCCGATCTCGACGATGCTCTGGTGAATGTGCATCGAACTGCCCGGCGTGTGCGCCAGCGGCTTGGCCATGCACACCACGCTCAGGCCGTGCTTGAGCGCGACTTCCTTGAGCAGGTGCTTGAACAGGAACGTCTGGTCGGCCAGCAGCAACGGATCGCCGTGCAGCAAGTTGATCTCGAACTGGCTGACGCCCATCTCATGCATGAAGGTGTCGCGCGGCAAACCCAGGGCCGCCATGCATTGGTAGACTTCGCTGAAGAATGGCCGCAGACCGTTATTGGAACTGACACTGAACGCCGAATGACCTTCCTCGCGCCGACCGTCCAGGCCCAACGGCGGCTGGAACGGTTGCGTCGGGTCGGGATTGGGCGCGAACACGAAGAATTCCAGCTCGGTCGCCACCACCGGCGCCAGGCCCAGCGCCGCGTAACGGGCGATCACCGCCTTGAGTTGGCCACGGGTCGACAGCTTCGAGCTTTCGCCGGTCAGTTCATCGGCGTCGCAAATGGCCAGTGCCCGCGGTTGCTGGCTCCAGGGCAATCGGTGGATGTGTGCCGGGTCAGGCACCAGCGCCAGGTCGCCATCATCGCTGCCATAAAAGCGTGCGGGCGGATATCCGCCCATGATGCATTGCAGCAGCACACCCCGCGCCATCTGCAAACGCCTTCCTTCGAGAAACCCCTCGGCGGTCATTACCTTGCCCCGAGGCACGCCGTTCAAATCCGGCGTGACACATTCAATCTCATCAATGCCCGTCAATCGCTGTGCGAGTGAACGCTGGCCATCGGTTGTCATGACGCAATCCTTTGTAATTGTGCGAGCCGCGAACGGCGACCCGTACAAAATAGGCTCCGCCTGTTCGGAATATCAAGCAGCGCCACACAAAAAGAAACGTCAGGGCAAACAGAGGCTGAACACCCCACCACCCAACGGCCCGCCGTTGCTGATCCGGGTGCGTCCTTCCACGCCATTGCGCTGATGCAAGGCGGCGATCCGTCCGGCGAAATACAAGCCCAGGCCTGTGCTGCCGCTGCTGTGGTTGATGCCCTGCACATAATCGGCCTGACGCTCGATCATCTCGACCGGATAACCGTCGCCATCATCGTTGATGGACAGCACCAGTTCGCCGGCCTCGTCGCCGACACTGATCAGCAATGACTGGCGGGCGTAACGAATGGCGTTGTTGATGCAGTTGGCCAGCACCGAGGCCACCAGCTCGCGATCGAAGAAACCCAAGGGGCTCAACGGGTCGACTTCATAAGTCGCGACAATGCCGCGACTGGCGAACACTTCCTGATGAGCGGCCAGTTGCGCTTCGATGAAATCATCCAGCTCATGGTAGGCCGGCTGCAACGGCATCTGATTGACGCCCAGTTTGTACAGCCCCAGCAACTGCACCAGCATGCCGTTGAGGTGAGCGAACTCGTACTCGATGACGCCCTGCTCCGGGCTGTGCCGCTCGGGATCGGGCAAGCGGGCCAGCCATTGGCTGTGGGCCTGCATCAGCAGGGTCAACGAGTTCTTCATGTCGTGCACGGTGGAGGCAATCACCGTCGAAAAATCCAGTGCAGAGTTGTCTTGGCTCATCCGCTGAACGCCTTGATTTTCAGTTTCTGAAAGCGCGGATACCGCGCGTCGGTGTCGGGCATCATGCCCACCAGTTTCAGGCAAGCCCGGCATTCATCGAGCTCGGCCGACGCTACGCTGGTATCGGTGCCGTGCAGCAGCGATTGCGCCATGTTAAGGGCGATACTGATGTTCTTCGGTTGCAGCGCCAGCGCTTTGCGAAAGATTGCCCGGGCTTCGACCAGGTTGCCGGTCTTGTACACCTGCACACCCTGCCGGTTGAGGTCGGAGGCCGCGTTGCTCTGGCTGAGGATCGTCGGGTCGTCGGTCAGTTTGGCGATCCCTTGCATCACCACTGGATCGTCACCGTAGATTTCCGCACAGTTTTTCAACATCGTCGCGCCGGCGCTCGCCTGGCCGAGCATTTGCAGCTGCTTGGCCACCAGCAGCGCGGCTTCGGCGCTCATGAACTGCTCCATGCCATCGAGGCGCATCATCGCCTGCTCGGTGAGCTTCTCGGCGGTTTCGGCGTCGTTGAGCAACAGGCTGGTGGCTTTCATCAGGCGCGCACGAATCTGCAGGCCAGGATCAGACGGGTTTTCCTTGGCCACCAGACTGAGGGTCGTATTGATCTCCAGTCGGGTGCGGGTATCCAGGCCTTTCTCGCTGCCTTTGCTGATCAAGGCATGGGCCAGGCCGAGGTTGCTTTCGGCATCCTTGAAGCGTGACTGCGCGCCTTGGGACACGGCCTGGCGATAAGCCTTTGAGGCCGTATCGAAATCTTCGTTGGCCATCGCCAGTTTGCCCAGCAGTGCTTGCCGGCGCACCGCCAGCGGCGACAGGCGAATGGCTTCTTCCAATACTTTCTGCGCGCCCTTGGTATCCCCTTCGGCCACCAGCACATCAGCCATGCCGTCATACAGCGCCGGCATCATCGGAAACACTTTCAGGGCTTTTTCGTAGACGCCTTTAGCCTGGCTGACCTGGCCACGCTTGAACAGCAACTTGCCCAACCCGGCAAACGCCCACGGCAACGGCCGATCGGCAATGATGCTGTCGTAGAGACGTTCCAGCGCTTCGTTTTGATTCAGGTCGCGCAAGGCGTCCGCGCGGTAACGCAGGCACAGCGGCGAATAACGGATGTCCTTCTTGCACAGCTCGATGCAGGCATTGAGCACTTCGAGCGGTTTGCCACGATCGAGCGCTTGCAGGATCGGCTTGAGCAGGTTCTTGCGCTGTTCCAGACGCTCCAGGCGCTGGGCCAGGCCGGAACGGTTGAACGGCTTGGTCAGGTAAGCGTCGGGTTCGTGTTCCAGCGCGCTGAGAACCATGGCCTGGCTGGTTTCGGCAGTGACCATGACGAACACGCTTTCATGGCTGATCAGTTTTTCGATCATCAAGTCTTCGAGGACTTGCTGGCCGTTCTTCTTGCCGTCGCCGAGGTGAAAATCCTGCAGGATGAAATCGTAGGCCTTCTGCGAACACATGCGCAGCGCCTGCTCCCCGGTGTCTGCGGTGTCGACGTCCTTGACCCCCAGTTCACGCAGCATGGACCTGACGGAACTGCGGAAATCCGAGAAATCATCGACGATCAGAAAACTCTTTTGGTGATACGACAGCATCGAAGATTTCCAGGCAATTTGAGAAGAAGACAATGACCGTTCGGGTTATCGGCCAGGAGTGCCGTTCCCTTGAGAACTCCAGCCAATCAAGTGTCTCTAAATATTTGAAGGTGTTATTGAAAAACGGGATTATGCTGCTTTATTGACGCGCTTTTTATAACCGAAGATATCAATAGACCGCAGTCGCCGACTAAGGCAGAAGAAATGACCAGCCCCCCCAGCACTCGGCCCCGGCTCCTGAGCGTAAGGCCCTGAAGCCCAGCACCCTGGATTTTCCAGTGGTAGGCGTTGGAGCGTCGGCGGGCGGGCTGCAAGCCATCAAACTGTTTTTCGAGAACATGCCGCATGACAACGGCATGGCGTTCGTGATCATTCTTCACCTGTCGCCCGATCACCAGAGCATCGCGGACAAGATCATCCAGGAATCGACCCGGATGCCAGTCCTGCAAGTCACCAAAACGGTGCCGATCGAGAAAAACCACGTTTACGTCATCTCGCCGGCTCAGCGGCTGACGATGAATGACGGGGTGCTTGAAGTCGCCAGCAACGACCCGCACGGGTCTCGGCACGCCTCGATTGATCTGTTTTTCCGCGACCTGGCCGAAGTCCACCGCGAGCGCGCTTTCTGCCTGGTGCTGTCAGGCAGTGGCTCCGATGGTGCGGTCGGGCTGTCGCGCATCAAGGAACACGGTGGCATCACCATGGCCCAGGCACCGGAAGATGCCGAGTTTGACGGCATGCCTCGCGCTGCCATCGAAACCGGCAATGTCGATCTGGTGTTGCCGGTGGTGGAAATGCCGCAAAAGCTGCTGGAGCTGTGGCGAAACTCACAGGAAATCAGCCTGCCCACCGCCAACGACCCGGACCTGCAAACGTTCGCCTCCGTGTCCGAGCGTGACGCGGCGCTCGCCGAACAGCTGCTCCATGACATCCTGATCCAGCTGCGCACCGGCACCGGCCATGATTTCAAGCACTACAAGCGCGCGACCGTGTTGCGGCGGATCGAGCGCCGGATGCAGGTCACGGCCCAACCCGACCTGGGTGCCTATTTCCGCTTCCTGCAAAACAATCCCGAAGAAACCAAAGCCCTGCTGGGCGATATGTTGATTGGCGTGACCAACTTCTTCCGTGATCGCGAGGCGTTCGAAGCCCTGGAGCGGGACGTACTGCCGCAACTGGTCAGTGCCGCCGTGTCGGCGCAGCCCGAGAAAGAAGAAATCCGTGTCTGGTCCGCCGGTTGTTCAACGGGCGAAGAAGCCTACAGCCTGGCGATGCTGCTCAACGATCAACTGCAACTGGACGCCAGCAAAGCCTCGCTGCAACTGTTCGCCACCGACATTGACGAGCGCGCCATCAGCATCGGCCGGGCCGGTCTGTATCCGCAAGCGATCGTGACCGATGTGCCGCCGACGCGCCTGCGGCATTACTTCGTCAAGGAAGATGACCACTACCGGATTCGCAAGGAAATTCGCGAAAAGGTCCTGTTTGCCAAACACAGCCTGTTGTCCGATCCGCCCTTTTCGCAGATTGACCTGATCGTTTGCCGCAACCTGCTGATCTACCTGGATCGCGAAGTGCAGCGTGAAATTCTGCAAATGTTTCACTTCGCACTGCGTCCGGGCGGTTTCCTGTTCCTGGGCTCTTCCGAGAGCGCAGACGCTTGCCACGAACTGTTCGCTCCGGTGGACAAGCGCAACCGGATCTTCCGCGCCAAGACCGGCACGGCCAATAGCCGACGTACCCCGACCATGCCCCGTGGCGGTTACGTGCGTACCAGTGTTACCCGCGAGACACCGCAAAGCGCGGTGCAGCGCAAATTGTCCTTCGCCGACATTCATCAGCGCGCCCTCGAACACGCCGCGCCACCGAGCATGATCGTCGATGCCAACGCAGACATCCTGCACATGAGCGAAAGCGCCGGGCGTTTCCTGCGCCATGTGGGCGGTGAGTTGTCGCGCAACTTGCTGACGCTGATCCTTCCCGAGTTGCGTCTGGAGATTCGCACCACGCTGTTTCAGGTCCAGCAGAGTGGCCTGGTGGTCAAATCCCGCGCGGTGCCGATTTCCCGTGAAAACCGGCGCTACAAGGTCGACCTGGTGGCGCAGCCTTATAAGGACGAAGAGTCGGACGGCGAGTTTGTCCTGGTGATTTTCGAAGAGGCCGAAGTCGATCCCTCGGAACAGGCCGCCTCGACCCTGACGCAAACCGAAAGCCAGGTGCTGTCCAACCTTGAACGTGAACTGCAACGCACCAAGTTGCACTTGCAGGACACCATCGAACAATCGGAAGTCTCCAGCGAGGAGCTGAAGGCCTCCAACGAAGAAATGCAGGCAATCAACGAAGAGCTGCGCTCGGCAACCGAAGAGCTGGAAACCAGCAAGGAAGAACTGCAATCAATCAACGAAGAGTTGCTGACGGTCAACTTCGAGCTGAAAACCAAAGTTGAAGAAACCGACAAGATCAACGACTACCTGACCAACCTGATCGCCTCCACCGACATCGCCACGGTGTTCGTTGACCGCAACATGCGGATCAAATGGTTCACTCCGCGCGCCACGGACATCTTCAGCATGTTGCCGGTGGATACCGGACGCTCCTTGCTCGACATCACCCACCGACTGCACTACGACGACCTGGCCCGTGATGCAGCGCTGGTCTTCGAGTCATTGAACATGATCGAGCGTGAAGTCAGCAGCACCGACAAGCGCTGGTACATCGCCCGCCTGCTGCCCTACCGCTCCAGCGAAGACCATATCGACGGGACGGTGCTGACCTTCATCGACATCACCAAACGCCGCGCCGCCGAAGAAGAACTGCGCCTGGGCGAAGAACGCATGCGTCTGGTGGCTGAAAGCACCCGCGATTACGCGATCATCACGCTGGATGAACAAGGGTGATCACCAGCTGGAACAAAGGTGCCGAGTTGATCTTCGGTTATAGCAAGAGCGAAGCAGAGGGCGCTTATTACGACTTTATTTTCTCTGAAGAGGACCGCGCCAGCGGCGTGCCCGAGAAAGAACTGCAGACGGTGCGCGACCATGGGCGCAGCGAGGACGAACGCTGGCACTTGCGCAAGGATGGCAGTCGGTTCTTTTGCAGTGGTGAGGCGACTTTGCTCAGCGGTGACAACCTACGAGGCTACGTGAAGATTGCCCGGGACCTGACCGGCCACAAACGTCAGCACGAAGCGCAAAGCCTGGCGCTGGCCGAGACCCGCAACACCAATTACCTCAAGGACGAGTTCTTCGCGGTCATGTCCCATGAGCTCAAGCACCCGCTGAACCTGATCCAGCTCAACGCTGAGCTGCTGCGTCGCCTGCCGGTGACCAAGTCCGTGGCTCCGGCCGCCAAGGCCGTCAATACGATCTGCGATGCCGTCAATAGCCAGGCCCGGATCATCGATGATCTGCTGGATGTCGCCCGTGTCCGTACCGGCAAACTCAAGCTGCAACCGGTCGCCACCGACCTGGTCAGCGTGCTGCGTGATATCCACAGCGTCGTGGTCAACGAACGGCACGAAACCACGGTCGAGTTGCATGTGCCTTCAGAGCCGTTGATGGTGCATGCCGATCCGACACGCCTGGAACAGATTATCTGGAACCTCGTGAACAACGCGCTGAAATTCACCCCGCCCAATGGCCACGTGCAACTGATCGCCAGCCAGGACGGGAACAGGGTGCGGCTGGACGTCAAAGACAACGGCACCGGCATTGCCGCCGAGAACCTTGAGCACGTGTTCGATCTGTTCGGGCAGGCAGAGAAGCAACATGCCACGCACAACCGTGAAGGGCTGGGGATCGGCCTGTCGCTGGTCCGCCAACTGGCAGAAGCACAACACGGCTCGGTTGAAGTGAGCTCACCCGGGTTGGGTGCAGGGTGCACGTTCAGTGTCTACTTGCCGATGGCCAAGACTGATCATGACGCTCAAACCGCTACGCAGGTCGACGAGGGGGCCGGACGGCTGAGCGGCTTGACCATTCTGCTGGTCGACGACTCTGCCGAAGTGCTGGAAACCTTGAAGATGCTGCTGGAAATGGAGGACGCGCAAGTGATTGCCTTCGACCGTCCGGTGGCCGCGCTGGACGCCGCAAAAGGCACGCACTTCGACCTGATCATTTCGGACCTGGGTATGCCAGTCATGAACGGTCACGAACTGATGAGCGCTTTGCGGCAACTCCCGCTGCTCAGGGATGTGCCGGCCATTGCGCTGACGGGCTACGGTGCCCACAGCGATATTCAGAAATCCCGGCAATCGGGCTTCGACCAGCACATCGGCAAACCGGTGTCCTACGATGAACTGATCGAGACCATCGAGGAACTGCGACGCTCCTCGAGCCTGTCGATCGGCAAATGACTCATCGCAGATAGGCGCGTTGCACACTGATGCGCCGATCAATCGCCTGCCGCAGGCGATCCTTGTGGTCCGCCCACACCCCGGGGTCGACTTTGGTGGCGCGCATCAGCTCAAGCATCGCGGCTTTGGCAGCCAGGTACTCCGACCAGGCGTCTTCGGAGCGGATTTTCAAACGCTCACGTTCGGTCATTTCCATGCGCCGCAGCGCCAGTGTCGGTTCATCGGTAATCACCGGGGCCAACGTCAATTGCACCCGATGCGGCGCGACAAACGCTTGGCTGTCCGCCACCAGCTCTCTTGCCCGCTGAGCGCCCCACTTCAATGCGGAACAATAATATTCACCCACCGCCCGGTCATGAAACTCCTCGCAAATCGCCCCGCCACCGTCAGCGTATATACCGATGAACACCTGAGTGACGCCCCCATTACCGACCCGTGCCTGCACCTCGACCTGCACACCATCGCTGAGCACTTCTTCATGGATGTGGTGAGGTAGCCGGCTGTTGGTCCATAACCAGAAATGTGCACCTCTGTGTCGCATCGCGTCACTCCTTGCATGGTACGAGGAGTAAGGCACAGCAACGATGGACTTGCCATGTAGGTCGTCGGGTCGACGGGCATAAAAAAGCCCCGCTGGAGGATTCTCCGGCGGGGCTTTTTATCACAGCGCAGGGCTGTAAATCAGGTGGTGTCCCAGGGCAGGTTCGAACTGCCAACCTTCCCCTTAGGAGGGTCAATTAATAACCTAGCAGGCTTGAGACAGCACAGCCACTACGGGGCTTTTCGTCCGGTTGCGTCCGTAAAAACGGCGCCGTATAGTTCTTTTTGCTGCCACGGTGCTGTCACGGAGCTGTATTGCTTGAAAACGAAGATCACCCAGAAACTTATCAACAGCTTGGCCACTGAGCCGAAGGCTTACCGAGTGCATGACACTGTACAGCCCGGCTTATTCATACGCGTGCTGCCGAGTGGGCATAAATCGTACATGATCACCTGGGGCCGCAACAAGAATGCCACCCTCGGCCGCGTAGGAGTGGTGACGCTCGATCAGGCGCGCACCGAAGCCGCCCAGTATCTTGCCGATGCGCACGCCCATGGCGAGCCGTTGGCCATCGCTCAGGGGCGGAAAGGTGCCGCCCTGCCCTCCTTGCGCCAGTTCATCGACGACACTTATATACCTTGGTTCAAAACGCACCACAAAGGGCATGAGAAAACCCTGCACACGCTCGACAACAACTTCGAGGCGATCATGCCTCAGCGTCTCGACTCTATCACTGGTCGCGATCTTGAGCAGATCCGCACAGGATGGATGCTGTCAGGCAATAAGCCATCAACGGTCAACCGCAAAATGGGCTCGATCAGCGGCGTGTTCAGCCGGGCCGTTGAATGGGAGTACATCTCCGCGCATCCGCTGGCCAAGCTGAAACAGCTCAAGGTCGACTCCATGGGGCTGGTCCGCTATCTGGATGCCGATGAGACTAAGCGCCTGCGCGAAGCGCTGGACGCACGCCAAGACGAAGCGCGGGCCGAGCGCGAGACTGCGAACAAGTGGCGGGCAGACCGTGACAAAGAATTGATGCCGAGCTTGCTGGAATTGCCCTTCACCGATCACCTGAAGCCCATGGTGCTGGTGTCTCTGAATACCGGAATGAGGCGCGGCGAGTTATTCGACCTGAAATGGTCAGAGGTGAACTTCCCCACTAAGACGATCACCGTTGCCGGCTCCACCACCAAAACGAGCGACACGCGGCATATCCCGATGAACAAGGAAACCTTCGGCGTGCTGGATAATTGGAAAAAGCAGGTAGGAAAGTCTCGATACGTTTTCCCGAGTCAGGCCGGTGGCCGTCTGGAAGATGTTAAAAGTGCCTGGCTCAATCTGCTGGCGCGCGCCAAGATCGAGGGCTTCCGCTGGCACGATATGCGCCATGACTTCGCGTCACGCCTGGTGATGGCCGGCGTACCGCTCAACACGGTACGGGATCTGCTGGGGCACGCCGATATCAAGATGACGCTCCGGTATGCCCACTTGGCGCCAGAAACAAAAGCCGCGGCGGTTGAACTCATTTAGCCAGAGATTGAGCCCGCATACTTTTGTAATCGGCATAGTCCGGCTGAAGCGGCTTGTTGTTTGCCAGAAACCTCACATATTCCTCAACAATTGGCCACTCCTTCTCTACCAGGGCAAGGTTCACCCGAGGCTGCATTCGCGGCTTGAACCCAAACTTCTCTGTCGAACCGTTCAAATCCCCGAAAACATCGAACTCCCCATCGAAATAGTTATCGCCATTGATAAACATAGCGACCTTCGATAACTCCTCTCCGGCGAAATCAGGCCCGAGCGTTCCTGCGCGGAGCTTGTAGAGAGTTTCATTCTCCGACCAGATCGCAGTGAATGCGACCATGAAACTTATTTTTCCCAGATCCTTTTGCGGAGCTTTAAACGGGTTCGTGATGGTTCGGTCATTCATCCCATTCTCAAGGCATAACTCTAGGATCTTCACGATTTTCTCGTTGCTAGATGCCGCCAGCAGTTCAAGCGCAGCTTTAAGGTAGGGGTCGACCCTCGCCGATAGAACAACCTTCTTCGAACGATTTGCCATTTACTCGCCTCGCGATGTCTACAAACTTTTTGCTTGCAGATGATGTTACTTACAAATAGGATGTTTACGTCCGGACCAGTATCGTACAGTCCGCCCCACCGATCAAGGACAAGCTAATGAACAACCCCGAACACATCGCACCTCTTGCAGTTAGCGTGGAAGACGCTGCCCGCGTGGTTGGCTATTCAAGGTCAGGAGTTTATGAGCTCATCGCTTCTGGCGACCTTAAGGCTTTCAAACTCGGACGGCGACGTCTGATTTTGATGACTGAGCTCAAGGCTTGGATTGAACGCGCAGCAAAGGCAGGCGCCCGGTGAACGCGGTAGCGGTCGAGGGAGCAAAATTGGCTGGGATGTTCCCTAGAAGACCGGCCCTAGGACTGGCTTTAGTAGAAAGAAGTGTCGAGCCAGTGTTCGTACCACTGACTCGACTGTCGCACAGCAAATCTGAGCAGACCGCAATGCAACCGCCAAAGCATATCACCATCCATTTGATAGACCATAAGGGCGCGATCCTTGATAGGCACAGCTTGTCGAAAACGACACGTTTGATTGACCTTGAGGCACTCCGCTGTCGTGGCGTCTCTAGAGTGGAAGTACCGCGTACTATCCCCACTAAGCAAGATATGTACCCCGCTGAAGGGGCAGGCTACAGCGCTCAGAAAAACAAAAATGAAGACTTTGGAATCGCAGGGGAGCGTCAATGAACAACGCCCTGAGTTTCACCCTGCCCGAAGATCTGCTCTGCGTAGACAAAGGAGTCGAAGCCGGTGTGCCGATCGACGCTATCACCTGCGCAATTGCTCGCGCTGACTCGGTGCTGACCCTACTCGAAGACCACTTTGAAAGCGAAGGCGACAGACCTCGCTTAGCCAATCACGTACTGGCAGCGGTTATTTGGGACGTGCGCGGCACCTTGGGCCTAATCAAAACCCTCACGCTGCATGGTGACGCCTCCTCTGTTCCTATGGAGCAGAAAGGCGGTGCGCTATGACGCCACCCACCACACTAGGCCGAACTGCGTTTACACGCGTGAACGCTACTAATCAGAAGCTGTTTCGAGTCAACGCCGATATACCGGTCGAAGATGCGCTGGAGATGGCTTCGCAATTCCAGCAGCACGCCAATCAGCTCTCTTTTGAAGCTGCCATGAGCGACCAAGGCGAGCGCTTCAGTTGGCCCGCCCTGTATCTTGGTGAAATGGCCAAGGCCCTGATCGATGACATAAACGAGGCGCTATTCGCGTCAAGGGTCGACACATGACCCAACACCCGAACAGCAACACAAAACGTCCGAGCTTCGCCGACGTGAAAGCCGCCGCGCTGAAAGACATTGATCGTGTCCTGTCGCACTGGCTGCCTAACGGCAAGCGCGTCGATGGCGGCAAGGAATACACCGCTCCGAATCCAACCCGCAGCGATAAGCGCGCCGGTTCGCTCAAGATCAGTTTGAGCAAAGGCACTTGGTCCGACTTTGCCACCGGCGACAAGGGCGGCGACCTGATCGATCTGGTGCGCTACCTGGACGGTGGCACCGACGTCGAGGCCTGCAACAAACTTGCAGACCTGCTCAACGTATCACCCGGCGCCGCTCAGGCGAAGCCAGCGCCTACCAAGACAAAAGCACCTGAGTGGATTGCCATTCAGCCAGTCCCGCCCGAGGTCATGAACAAGTGCCCAGCCAAGCATCGGCAACACGGTGCGCCATCCAAGATGTGGATCTACCGCGATGTGCAGGGCCAGCCGCTCATGGCGCTCTACCGCTTCGACCTCGCCCCCGATGCAGACGGAAAGCCGAAGAAGGTCTTTGCACCACTGACATGGTGTCAGCGCGCCGATGGCCAAACCACGCAATGGCGCTGGCAGGGTCTGCCCGATCCGCGTCCGCTGCTGCGCCTTGATGAACTGGCCCAACGCGTTGACGCACCGGTTGTTCTCTGCGAAGGCGAAAAAGCCGCTGATGCCGCCGCTGAACTGCTGTCAGGTTACGTGGCTACCTGCTGGCCGAACGGCTCTAACTCCTGGCACAAAGCCGATCTGACACCGCTCAAAGGTCGCGACGTGTTGCTATGGCCGGACAACGATGCCAGCGGCAAAGCCTGTATGGAAACCGTCGTCGACAAGCTGCGCGAGATCGGCGCCGCCTCGGTCCGAGTCATCGCGCTGGATGTGTTCAAACGCAAGCCTACGCTGAAGAGCGAGCGCCCCGCCTTCGCCAAAGGTGGTCAATGGGATGACGGCGACGATGCGGCCGATGCGCTCGCCAAAGGTTGGACAGCCGCTCATATCGCCGAGCTGGAAAGCACTGGTGAACTGTTCGGTTTGGCTGTGAAGAAGTCGGCGACACAACCGACCGAAGCCAAGCCTGAACCAAAAACAAAAGCACCGGCCAAGCGTCCGGCGAAATCGAAAAATGACCTAATGCCCGGCGGCTTTCGCCTCACGTCCGAAGGTGTCTTTTATGCGGGCGACGACGGCGAAGCGCGCCCGGTGTGTTCGCCTCTGGAAATTCTAGCCCGCACTCGCGACGACAAAGGGCAGAACTGGGGCCTGCTGGTCGAGTTCGACGATCCCGACGGCGCCAAGAAACGCTGGAACATCCCAGCACGCACCATGACCGGCGACTTCGGTAAAGACGTGCTAGGACCACTGGTGGACATGGGGCTGCGCCTCGCCGGTAGTCGCTCGGGACGTAACGCACGCAACGGCCTGCAAAGTTACCTCGGCGGCTTTGACAGCGCGCAACGGGCACGACTGGTTACCCGGCTGGGCTGGCACGACAGCGCCTTTCTCCTACCCGAGCAACAGGTCGGCCCGCACAGCGAACACCTGCACTTCTACGAGGCTGGTTCTCAGCTTCCGCCGATCAGCGAAGCAGGCACGCTTGAGCAATGGCAAGAGCAGATCGGCGCGTTATGCGTCGGAAACCATCGCTTGGCGTTCGTCGTCGGCGTGGCCTTTGCTGGCCCACTGCTGCACATGCTCGGCCACGAGTCGGGCGGTTTCCACTTGTACGGCGACAGTTCAGGTGGCAAGACCACGCACCTGCAAGTTGCCGCCTCGATCTACGGCGGGCCGCGTCTGGTACGTTCGTGGCGCTCCACCGATAACGCGCTGGAATCCATCGCCGCTGCGCACTCCGATGGGCTACTGGTGCTGGATGAAATTGGTATGTGCGATCCGCGCATCATCGGCGAGACGGTGTACATGCTCGGCAACGGCACCGGAAAGGCCCGCGCCAATGACCGGGGGCAAGCAGGCCGTCAGGTACAGGAGTGGCGTCTGCTGTTTCTCTCCACCGGCGAGAAGACGCTGGCCCAGCACATGGCTGAGGCCAACAAGGAGCTGAAAGCGGGCATGGAGGTACGCATGCTCGCGGTCCCGGCCGATGCGAGCAAAGGCCTCGGCATGTTCGACGCACTTAACGGCTTTGAGGATGCGGCGTCACTGGCCGACGCGCTCAAGGCACGGGTAACGAAGTACTACGGCACTCCACTCACCGCTTTCCTGACGGAGCTGTGCGAACCGGGCAAACGCCACGGTTGGTCCGCCATTCTGCGACACACGCTTGAAGGCTTTATCGCCCAGTCGCTACCGGCGTCGGCCAGCGGGCAAGCACACCGGGCAGCCGCTCGCTTTGGGCTCGCGGCCGCAGCGGGTGAGCTGGCCACCGCGATGGGGATTACAGGCTGGCCCGATGGGACTGCCACCACCGCCGCTCGCGTGTGCCTCAACGCCTGGATGAACGAACGGGGCGGTGCCGGTAACTTCGAGGGGGATGCCATCTTGGCGCGGCTGCGCCAAGTCATTGAGCGCTTCGGCGAAAGTCGTTTCACACGTTGGGAATCGGCGGCGGCAAAGATCGACGAACACGGCCCGCGTACGATCGATCGCCTCGGATTTCGCAAGACGCTGGAACACGGACTGGGCGACTCCCTTCACACCACCAATACCTACTACGTGCTGCCCGAGTCATGGCGCTCGGAGATCTTCCGGGGCATGAACATCAATGCAGTGAACAAGGTGCTGCTACAGCGCGGCGCTTTAGAGCCTGGCAGCGATGGCAAGGCATATAGCTTGGTACGTTTGCCCGGCCTCGGTCCGCAACGCTGCTACATCGTGAAGACGATTCCGGGAATGGATGAGAGCGAGGCTAGTGCTGCCTGAGTGCATCTCCGCTGATCGAGGTAGCGCCGGCTCATTCCCGGCCTCGCCAGCCGCTCAACCAACCCAATCGAATTGAACAGAGACTAAATACATGAACGAGATTCAAGACCTGAAAGACCGCCGCGACCAACTGCTGAGCGAGGCCGATCAACTGCATACCCAACTGCTGCCCCTTGAGGCGGTGCTGGAAAGTGAGGAAACCATCGAGCCGACTCAGGAACGCGAATTGCGCGACAAGTACAACGAGCTGAAACGGAATTTCGATTCGCGCAAAAACAATGCCGACCTTTTGGATAGGAAGATCAGTCGCCGTGAGAACCTCGCCAACTGCGATTCCCTGATGGCGGGTTACATCGAGGCAATGGATAACTGGAAGGCTGATGAGCAGGAGCTCAACGAAAAGCGCCAGAGCCTTAGCAGCCGCCTGGAACAGATCCAACAACAGGCGGAAGAGGACATGGCCAAAGCCCGTCAGGCCGAAACAGACGCCGCCACTGCATACGCGCAGGCCGTTGCGTGGGGCGACACCGAAGGCGAAAAGACCGCCAACGCCGACGCACAAAAGGCCGCGAAGAACCTCACAGCGGCCGCCGAACATAATCGTCGGCAACACTTGATCATGGCCGCGCTGGAGCAGGAGCTGGTCACCGTAGATAAATACATCGCAGAAGCACAGGTAAAGCATAAAGGGATAGAGCGCACTGCCCTGTTGCTTTCGCAGACGGTGCTCGAGGAGAAATGGAACGAGGCCGCTAAAGCGTTGTTCGAGGCGGGCGGTAAGTTGTGGGCGAATTACAACCTGCTGGACCGTGATCAGATTGGGCTTATGAAGCTTGCCGTTCCAGAGCAAGGTGAGAACTTTGGGAAGTGGACGTGGCAAGAGCTATCGGATCGCTCGCGCCAATACCGCGCGCGGGACTTAATCCAGCTCGACAGCCTGCCGGTACAGCAGCAGCCCAAAGATATGAGCAATCTGAAACAACGTAAGGATGAACTTAATGAACAAGCCGATACAGAACAGCGCCAGTTGGTCTGACACGCTCAAAACTCGGAAGGCCCATCTGAATTCCTTGCTGAAGACCATCAACACAGGGCCGGGCAAAACCAGTCCGATACAAACTCTAACCATCAACGCGATTAAAGCGGAAATGGTGCATATTGAAAGCCAACTGAATCGCCGGAAATAGTGCTTGAACTTGTAGCCCGCACTACTATCCAAACAAGCACGCATGACCTCACCGAACAAGGGAAATCACATGTCAAAACTCGCAGAATACCGTCAGTTGGAAAAACATCTGGCCGAGCAACTCCAGGCATTGGAAGCACTGAAAGGTGATGACGGTCTGAAGAAAGAAATCGAGTTCGAAACGAAGCTGCGCAAGCTGCTCGATCAATACGGCTTCAACCTGAAGCACATCATCAACCTGCTCGATCCGCAAACCACTGCCCGACGCCAATCTGCGACACCGGCCGCCAGCACACGCAAGCCACGCGAACTCAAGGTCTACAAAAACCCGAATACCGGGGAAGTGATCGAAACCAAGGGTGGGAATCACAAAGCATTGAAAGAATGGAAAGCAGAGCACGGTGCCGACGTCGTCGAAGGATGGTTGAAGAAGTAAAACAATATCACCTGAAAAAGGGCCCAGACGGGCCCTTTTTATTAACGACGTTTGACTCAAAGTGAATAATTTCGTCGTCAGTTCACAGCCTCCTGACGAATCTCCCATATTCGTAGCTTTCCACTGCAAAGATCAAAGACCGCTTTCGGCCAATAGCGGACATTGCTTAAGCGCTGACTTGGAGGCTGTGGACGCCTGAAGTGATAAGGGTTCGAATCTCTACCTAACCGCCAAATTGATAAAACGCAAACCCTCGTTTTTCCTAGAGAAAGTCGGGATTTTGTGGTTTTTGGCGTTCAAAAAATGGGCCCATGAGACAGCCATGGAACTGGAGGCCTATTTTGGTGCGAATTTGGGCAGGTTACACGGAGGTGAAGACGGCCAATCCAGGTAGGAAAATGCGGAGCAAGGAACAGTTTCAGGGTTCATCTTACGGCGGGGGATATCATTGTGATATCGTTGGGAAAATTATTAAAAGGAATTTAAAAGTGGGCTCTACGAAATTTTTAGGTGTGAAAGCATTTTTCGTTAAAACATGGCAGTTTTTTGCAAGCGTGGTGGTGGTATTTGTTGTTTTCCTTAGTCAATTTCATGACCTCAAGTCTCCTGATGTAATTTTAGAGGTCACATCAGTTAAAGCGACAACTTCGCAGCCAGTTGATCTGGTAAGATTTCCCGAGCTGTCTTCCTTAAAGTCTCTTATAGTTAGTGACGAACGGCCATATGCCCAATCTGCAGATCGCGATTACTCGCCGGAAGAAATAGACCGTATTTTACTTGGCCATAAAAACAATATCAATTCAATGACCTATGATATTGATAAGTCTGAAAAGCGACTTGGCTCTGCAATGTCTGGGGCTGATCAAAAATATATATTAGATACCTTAAATAACTTGGATGATGATTTATTAAGTGGCCGTGGCATTAATTATTTTCTTGCTATGCAGCTTCAGCGTTCGCCAGTTATTGATGAGGATTCTAGTATCGAGAAGAAAATTGAAGCGCTCCGCCTTAGCGTTAATCAAAAACTTGAGAATAAGAGAAAGTACAGAGATGGTCTTAGTTTGAAGTATAAGGAAGCAAACAAGCAGTGGCTGGATTTTAAAACAAATGTTATGCCGAGTAGAGCCAAGTTGGTGATTACATGCGCTATAGGGAATCAAGGAAGCGGAGCTACTTCATTGAAACCACAGGCGCTCTTCAGGGCAAATCTGGGAGAGGGTAATTATCTCGATTTCCCTATGAAGATGAGCGATTATGATAGCTCGCCAGACGCTGCGACTCTACAAAGTCAATCTTATAAAGTTATCAAATTTGAATCGGATGAGATTCAGTCCATGACTGCTGCCGATCGAGATCGATTTAAAGCGTTTTTAGGCAATGCATCCCCTGCCAGAATTTTCGTATCAGATGTGGCTGGCGAAGTGTATGTATCTAACTCAGTGCCTTTTTCTCCAGGTGTATATGAGCAAAAAATGTTTGACGCGCTGAAGCAGTTCGCATCTTTGAAAAGACCCAGGTAGCGAATTGATATTGGTGGTTTTACTTATTTTTAGATAGGTGCTCGGAGGCAGGGGACGGAATACGTCATTGATGAACGCGACAAAGCTACAAACGAAATTAACTGAAGTTGTGAAGTAGAACAGTTTAGGTTGCGTGAAATTTTATCGATTTATTATTATTCGAGATCAGCTCCTGCCGATTGCTGACATCGTGAAGGACTGCTCGAGATAGGACTGAAGGTGGAGCGAGGCAGAAAACGGTCAGATACGTACATCTTCAGGTCACTAGATATTAAACGGAAACATCGTTTGACGTAGTGGCGCTATTCGTTGCAGTTGGACTTCGTCCTGATCGTCGAACTTGCTGCATAATCAGCCCATTAGAAAATTTGTCTCTACTCTAATTCGGATACAAGCATGAAAAAATAATTCTTTCATTATTAATTTCTCTAGCCTTAATCTCACCTGCATTTTTATTCTGTCAAACTGCAACAGCTACTGCTCAGGTGGCCACTGTAGGTGAAGTAGCAGCCAAGGCTTCTGACGCTCAACCCATTGCGCTGCCAGATGTGCCAAAAATCAGCGCCACTTCAAAAATGAGAGCGTCAGACGAGTCCGAGCTGAAAATCCTCAAAGAAAAAAATCTCCTGATCTCTGAATTTCAGAACTCTATGCTATCAATTATCATATGGTCGCTTAGCGCCATTGTGAGCACCGTGCTTCTGTTAGTTGGTGCAAGTTTATTCACTAACTTTAAGTTACATGACAAAGATCTCCAGAGAGTCAAAGAAGATTACGATGCGAAAATAAAAATTTTTCAATCAGAGATAGAAACCAGTCTCGCCGTCGCGAGTCGGGACGTAGCAGCAGCGCAAGAAGTTAGAAGCCAGCAGGATCTGGATAGGATGCTAGATCAGACGTTGCAAGTAAGATCGCACTTTGAAACGGTTAGGGTATCGCTCGAAAGCAAGTTTGATGAGGTGCTGAAAACCACTACGAGCTCTGGCGCAGCGGTTAAAGAACTAAATGAAAATGTCGTCAATATAACCACTGAGTTGCGTAGAGCTGAATCATTGATTTGGGAGGTTAAAAAAATACCAGCCAACTTTTTAATAAGCTGCTTGCAAGGTCTAGATGCTGCGCTTTTGTCCGGAAGTGATTACGATATCGATGACTTTGTTGATCAGATAAAAGAATCTCTGCAGATAAACTTTATCGATACAAAATTGATAGTAGACGAGCAGCTATTGGGTTTTTTCGAAAGACGACTTGCTAAGCTTGCAGCGGTGAGACCGGATGACGAGAAAACTATTCGAACGCTGTTAGCGCAGTGTTCTGATGCTTAACTGTAATTTGACGCTCTCTTTGAGCAGAAAAGTGCTGGCGGCATTTCGTTGGAGCGGTGTCATACGCTTAAGCGTCGATTTCACTCAGGCGTGAGTGTCCGCTTTTGCCCGATTCCTGCCTGTCGCGAAAGGCTCCAATCGACCAAATAGCGGACAGTCCCGGCGATCAAATGCGCGCGCCGATCGGCGGGCCGACCCATGCGGAAAAGTGGAGTTAGGGGCCGGCTGCGGCCCCATTAACTCAGAAGATAGTCTTAATGACTTTATCAACGCCATTAATGAGGTCGTCGACCTCGTCAGTCGTAGGGTCTGTGGTGTTCTTGTGTCCGCATTTGTTGCGGATGTCGCCAAGGAACTGGATGTGACGATGCTGAGAGAGTTCGATGACGTTAGCAGCTTTTAGGCCGTCATTGAGAACTGCGATCGTGCCAGATTTCTTAGGAATGCTGCGATTGTCACATACCTGCTTCAAGTGACCTTCAAGCACAACACCTGCGATTGCTCCTGAAGCGCGGGCGAACCCAGCTTTGAGCAGTCCCCTGGCGGTATCAAGTTCGGAGTCAAACAGGTCCGCTTGGACCAACTGCTTGATGTCGAAAAGTGAGCTTTCGAAGCGCCGTTTAATGGCCCCTACGATGGCAATCTGCTGTTCCAACAATGACGTAGCGGACTTCATGCTGGCCTTAACTTCTCCATACTGCGTGGTCTGCAATCCCTGACAGGCATCTTCAATTCGATAGCTCTCGAAATCGATCGCTTTTCGTGTTTTGGGCTTTTCATACAGCCGCACAAAATCCGAGAGTCGATCAGGCAGCAGTTGTTTCACAAGCGGTAAGGCTTCTGAATACCACTGTTGGTAAGCTGTTCTGAAGGGCTTTATCTTGGCAATGATGGCTTCGGTTTTTTTCTTATTGCCCTCCAAGCCGTCGAGGAGGCTCTGGTAGTACTCTTTACCGTAGGCCTGGTGAAGGAAGGCTTGCTGAACCCGTGTCGCCTCATCTAACAGCTTGTCGAGATCAACCTGATACTTTGTCAAATTTGATATCGCCATGTTCCTTCCCTTGTTAAATGTGCCTGTCCGATCACCAGGTGCGGAAGGCAGCTGGCGGTTATCCGAGATTAATGGCAATTGGCCTCGCCAACAACACGATTATGCGGGTGGAGAGCGACCGCTTTGGTCATAAGCAGCCCTCGGGAAGAACGAGCGCTATTGGCCGATTGCTGCCTGTCGCAGAAAGGCAGTATCCGACCCATAAGCGACGTTCGTCGATTGAACAACGGCATCGATGGCGGGGCCGTTGAACGTCAAGGGCCTGAAACCTGGGTCGAGAGCTACCCGCTATGATAGATAGCTCTAGACCATGGAGGCATTTGTATCGGAAGCCGCTAGCGAACATTCACGCTAAGCCTGCTAGCGGAATGCGCGCTATGGGCTATTGTTTGTGCCAGCATATTGGAATCACGATCTGAAGCGCAGGTTGATTTCGAGCCAATAAGGATGGGCTGCGGTGTTTTCAAAAGCTGATGGCTCGGTACAGCCGCTGCTTAATCATCTCTTGGGCGAGCAGCTACAAACGGAAGGTTTACGACATGTCTAGATGTACAGCACCGGTACATGGTCATCGTTCGGCAAGCGCAAGAGCAGCGTGTCCCGCATGTGGCAGCGGATATAGCGGGTACGGATCGCGATCGTATTCATCCTCGTCCTACGCACCATCCTATTCGTCCCCGTCTCATGGCGGGGGTGGTCGCAGTAGCGGCGGTTCATCCAGCAGCGCAAAGCCGCGCTGGTCGAAACCCGGATCCTCTGTGGCCTACACCTCCGCCGAGGTAAGAACGCTCACACCGGTACGCGAAAATGTCGAGAGGCGTGCGACAGTACCTGATCTACGTGACGTCTTTCTTTGTCACGCCTGGGACGACCGGAAAGGATCCGCGAAGGAGCTGCATGATGTACTCGATTCGCTCGGTGTTTCCGTTTGGTTCAGCGAGAAAGATGTCCTTCTAGGCTCTTCGTTACTGCGTGAAATTGATAAGGGATTGGCGAAGTCTCGAGTAGGAATTGTGCTGGTGACCCCTGCTTTGCTGCGTCGCCTAGCAGCCGAAGGCATCGCCGACAAAGAGCTTTCCGCGCTCCTCGCAAGGGATCTGCTGGTTCCCATCATTCACGACACCACATACGAATCGCTGCGCGAAGTCAGTCCTCTACTCGGTTCGAGAAGCGGCCTGAGCACTGCTGAAGATACGTTTGCAGATATCGCGGCCAAGCTTGCCGAGTTGGTCGCCCCGTAGCTTCACTGTCCATGCGTACGGCTTTACTTACAGACCCGTTATCAATCGAAGGAGTTGAACACATGAGTATTAAACCCGGCCCCAAACCGATCGCTGAATCCACCGGCAAAAAGGACCAACGCCGTCGTGTTACTGAAGAAAACAAACCCAAACATCCTGATCTGGAAGTACATAAACACAAAAAAGGTGATTGACCTTAAAAGCGGTGAGAGGGGGTGAGTCACGTAGGTTTGGCCCCTTCTGGCCGGAAGCGGTCTCCCCTAGCCCTGTGCCATCACGTCAAACAAAGGGCCAGCCTCTCGGAGTTTTCTATTTTGGTAGTGCACCACACGCTTCAATAAGTCTGCCATCGGTGCGGCTATCGATCGCACCATCTGCCCCGATGTACACATCAGTGTTCGGCCACTTCGGTTTAACCCTGATGCAGCGCGATTTTCCACCGTTGTTCCAATCGAACTCCATAAAAAATTGGTTGTTCGGGAAGATGTGCCCTGCCCCACCAGTGGCTTCGCCTGGGTAGATCTCGCCCTTTGAGATGTCGTGCTGAACATTCAAAATGTAACCGAGCCGCCCCTGCCCCTTGTCAGAGAAATGGAAGCTCACTTGGGGTGTGGCGACATACCAAAAGACGATGGGGGCGAGTAGTAGCGCCACTACCCAGCGCCAGTAATGTCGTTTCGGTTTATTTGCAGACGTGGTCACGTGTGCCATCTCCCCAGCTTGAACGTGGTAGTGCTAAAACTTCATCCATGAGCATCTTTGCCGTAATCCCACCGCCTGGGTGCTGCTTGTACAGTTCGACTCCAATGCTGATAGAGACTCGGTCGCCTATATCGTCCCAAGCCCGCATTCCTTCAATGTCTGCTGAGCGGTGAGGTCCTTTTCGCTCGTCCCACTTCTGAACTTTTCGAATAGAGTCTGATGCAATCTGCTCAAACCCAGCGCCGTCCAGAAGAACGCTTTCAGAAAGGCCACCAGCGCGTCCTATGTAGCCATAGTGGATGTTCGACCAGATGTCATAGAAGTAGTCCACCTGACCTTGCTTCAGCCAAGTCCCGCCGAACTGTTGCCCAATCGTCACCTTGTGATCCCATGGCCGATTCTGACCAACCCGCTCAGTCCAAAGGGCCATCGCAGCAGTAGTGTTACCAAGCTCCATTGCTTGGAAATTAGGTGGTGAAAGGCGTGCATACCAAGGGAGCTTTTGAAACTTTGCATTTTCCGCTGCTGCGTCAAAGCTGATTAGCTTTTTCATTTTCAGTACGGATGGGTGTGTGATGTTGCGGTTCATTTCCCCGGCGATATAGCTGGCCACCTGTTCCATCATGTCAGGGTCTTTGCACGTGACGGGGGCTTTTGATTCAGGCTTTGCCTCTGGCTTTTTCGGAGCGGCTTCGGGGGCTACCAGAGCGTTTGCGGCAACTGCCTTCTCTTTCAACTTTGGGTCAGCGAGCAGTGTGGCCATTTTCTCGTCATCCACAGTGCCATCTGGACGGAACGCACCGAGTGCCATGAAGTTGATGATGGTTGCGCCACCAGCATCGCCCATGACAAAACCGCCACCAACATCGCCTGACCCGGTAATGATCGTTCCGCCGTGACTGGTTGGGCTGCCTAAATGGGCCATAGGACGCCCGTTCACTTGAATAGAGGGGAACCCTGTGGTGATTACGGCTCCACAGCCACAGGTATCGCCAACACGAGCAGATCCCATAAAGTTGATGTTTACGTCGCCACTGGCGGAAGCAATCGGGGTAGTGCCGTGACCGGGCATTGGGCAGACATGCTTGTCACCCAATCGAGCGGAGGGAGTCATTCGTCATCCTTGTCGTGCAATAAAAAAGCCTCCGTGCGGAGGCCAAAAAGCGTGTTGTAGGCTCCGCGAGGTTACCGCACCGATTGGAACGAGTCTGTAGGAAAAGTCTGAGTTTAGCCCCTCGACCGCCCTTTTTTGGCCGACAGCGAACCTTAACTGCCGGGTTTCCTTGGCTCCTGCCGATTGACTACATGCGTAACACCTTTCCGCAGTGTTACACCAAACACGGGGGAAGCTCCAAGCAGGTGTTACGATATTTTTCCTCTTTAAATTCAGCCAGTTAAATCAATTTGTAACACCTGTAACTGGCGTAACACGCTTTTTAACAGGTGTCTGTCCCCGCTCCCCATTAGCATTTAGTTCCACCAGCGAGGAGATTCCAGCAAGAGCCGGGGCCCCTGAGGCATTGAGACACACACGGGGTCGGAAACCCGCCAGAGCTTGTTAGCGGGAGTACTCCCAGCTTAGTGAACAGGTGAACCCGGTGAACTGCCGGTTCACCTGTGCATTTGCCCTACGAAACGACCGATCTTTGATCACCATTACCGATACGGTAACGATGTCCCTTTTTCTTCAAGATCCTTTCAATTTCAACGTTGAAATTTCAGTAAGCTGGAACAGCTTCCACTAACAAGATCCCGCGGGTTTCCGACCCCGTGTCCTTTGAAAGTCCTCAGGGTCCCCGGCGCCTTTTGGCGCACGGGACGGCAGTACCCGGCAACTCGACTAGTATCTGTTGACGATCAATCAGCGGGATAGATGTCATGGAAATGATTGCCGTGTACTCCAGTGCAATGACCGCTGTTGGTTATGATCCAGGCACCAAACAGATGCGGATCCGTTTTCAACAGGGACATTCCTACGACTTCTACAACGTCCCCATGGCTATACACAACGGGTTGATATCCGCTGTATCCAAGGGCGCCTACTACAACCAGCACATACGTGATCGTTATCAGTGATGAGGCCCGTCTTCCACTTGGGAAGACGGACATCCCTGCAAAGGTTTCAGCTAGAGAGATTCCGCGAGTTCGATAACCTGTGTAGTGGGCGGCCCTCGGGGAGGCCCCGTAAAAATCGGCGCCCTGCCCGGCGAGGACTTCTCCGTCGCTGGAGGAGACGTAGCCACAGAGGGCAAGGGGTGCCCCCTCAAACCGTGTTACCGGTGTTACACGCGTTACGAAAAACACTAACAGATTGTAATTAAAGGACTTTTCATGCGTTACACGTTCGCACTGTGTGATCGAAAGGTGGTGTTACATCACTGATAGGTGTTACACCCGAGCAAAGCCGGGTGATGACATCTGAAAGGCATCCGATGCCGCCAACCAATAAGACTTCTTCCCTCGCTGGAGGAGGCGTTGCTATAGGGGCAAGGGGACGCACCCTCAAACCGTGTTACAGGTAGTGGCATCCGAGCAACGGCATTTCATGCAAATTGTTCGACTACAGCTGTGCGCCGTTCAGGGACGGTGAATCATCGTTACCTAACTAAAATTTCCGTACGATTCCAGAATCTACGTGCCCCTTCACTGTTAAGGTCATCCATAACGGCTCTACCCGCGCCGTCAGCTGTGGGGTAGACATTCGCTCCGCTGAATCCCGCCTTGCGACACAGCTGAAGTAATTTGACGGACTCGTAAACTGGCAGGGTGAACTTAATCATCGGGCCAGGGATATCGGCAAAATATTGTTCTAGCCCTTGCACTGTGAACTGGCCAGCGCGGAATCCCGAGTGAGGATGAACAGTGAACAAACCACCCTGCGCGGCAAGATGCCTACTAATTGCGCCCGGCGAGTTGTGTAGAGTAATTTTGGGATGAAGCCCAAGCTGATCACGGTTCATCGCCCAGATAGCTAAGCGCTTCGTATCAGACCAATTTGCATAGTCGGCGATCGCAGAGCTTGCCGCAAAGTAAAGGGCCGTGAACGGTTTAGTCGTCCAATCAAGTAGGCGCGTTGGCACTCCATGGTGCTGGGCCATTGCCATCAAATCCAGCACGTGAGGATTCGGCCAGAGTGACGGATCTTTGTAGTACCTATCAGCCGTCTGCGTATTGATCGCAAACTCGCGGAAGCCTTGAGAGTCATTGGGGATGGAAATACCGATAGCATCACAGTGATCCGCAAAGCTGCTCAAGATGATCAGTTCAAAAAAAACCATCTCACTGGCATCAACCATATCGTCATAGGACGTAATGGGTGGCTGGTTGCGAGGGCGCAGGATGGAGGGAATCAGTGACCAACTCGCGTCAGCCTGACCTCGATAAATGAAGTTCTCTGGCCCATCGGTAAGCTTAGCTGTCGGTGATAGAGCCAGCCATAGATCTTCCGCCGTCTCAAAGTTGCGCTCAGTAAACGATGCGTGCTTTCTCACCATACCCCCCTGAAAGTAACCTTCCTTTTCGCACAAAAAAGCCCCGCTAGGTAAACCGTAGCGAGGCTTTTAGATTCCTCCTGCTGTCACCCTGCTGTCACGATAAAAACCGTTCAACACGAGAATGGCCGGAGAGGCGCTAAATATATGGTGTCCCAGGGCAGGTTCGAACTGCCAACCTTCCCCTTAGGAGGGGGATGCTCTATCCAATTGAGCTACTGAGACACAGATCGCCCCGCTGGGATGCGGTGCGATAGACGGCGAGCATGTTAACGGCCAGGCCTGCTTTTGTCATGTCGTCCGTAGGGCTTTTTAAGTGTAGGCAGCCGCCCCTTGTCATCGTGGCTTAATTTACCGTGCAAATTGCATCCTCTCAAAATGCCATCATTGCAATTTGCAACGACGGCCTCTTTAAGTAATAAGTTAATTCTTTGTTTTTAAAGGATTTAATTGCCGTTAGACTCTTGGCACGCGGGCTGCTTTAGCTGTTCTTACGAACAACCGAGGTTAGCCTCATGAACAGCGTCCTTTTACTCTCGAATGCAATCGCTCTTACCGTCCTGCTGGGTGGTCATTTTGCCGCCGAGAGCGGCGCTGAGCAGGTCGCGCATCGGATGCCGCATTACCTCCAGCTGCAAAAAGCCCCGCAATTGGCGGTCATGAACGATCAGCGCGGCTTTGTTGGCCAGGACGTAAGCCAGCAAAATTATCTTCCGGTGTCTCAGACTTCGGAACGCTTGGTATTTTGAATCACCCTATCAGGAGCACAGCAATGTCCAAATCAGCCGCAGGATTTTTGATCCTTGCCTTACTGAGCGGCATTCTTCATCTGTCATTGGTCCCGGACACGGTTGCCACCGTACCCCTGATCGCCTGCGGCGTTTTCGGCGCGTTGTTCGTGCTGGCGCTGATTATCGGACGCAAAATCAAATTCGATCCGGTTCTGCGCTGACGTTCAGCAATTTCAGAAGATTGGCGACGGTGACGGCAATCTCGCCTGAGTTGTCGAGTCGATAGATATGAGAATCAACGAGAGGATCCTTCGCTGTAAATAACCTGTTGCGGCGCAATCTGGCTTCAATTTCTGCAAGGCTCTCACGGCCTCGCTTCATCAGTCGCTCGCGTAATACCTCATCCTGGACCGTCAACAGCACCGGCAACAATGTCGGGTAGCGTTGCAGTGCCTCGGCCAGGTGGCCACGAGAGCCATTGACCAAGACATGACGACCTTCTTCCAGCCAATGGTCGATCTGGACCGGAATGCCGTAATCCAGGCCATGGGCGTGCCACGACAGCGCAAAGTCACCCTTGTCGCGGCGTTGTTCGAACTCCTCGCGAGAGACTCCGATGGCATCTTCGCCTACGGATTCAGCCGAACGCGTAATGACCCGTCGTACCACTTCGCCGTTTATCGAGCGTAAAGGTTGTCGAGCCGCTTCGATGAGGCTGTCTTTGCCGGATCCGGAAGGCCCCATCAAGTAAATCAGCCTGCCATCCATCCTGAATCCCCCCCTGTGCGGGTCTGCCACTAGTAAATCGGCCATTTGCCACTATCCTGTATAAGGTAAGGACCAAGGATCGAATCCGCGTAGCATGCACCTTCAGGCGCCTTCGGGCATCACCTGACGGGAAGAGCACGCGGTCAGCGATACGGGCAGGGACCAAAGTTTTCTAACCAGTCCACATTTTCGATAAAGGTGCTGGCATAACGCCTTTACCCAGCTCAATATTTGTCACAGAATTGACGCCAATGATCTGGCTGCTTTGAGGCATGATGCGAGCCTCTATCAATTCAGGTTGAACATTTGGCCAGAGAGCTTGTCCTATCAGACATCCTGCGGCCAATCCCGAGAACCGCTCCCCTGAACTAACCGGTTAAATATATGCGCCCATTGAAACAGGCAATTTATTCCAGCCGTACGGCTGACAAGTTCGTCGTACGTCTGCCAGACGGAATGCGTGAACGCATTGCCGAGGTGGCTCGCAATCATCATCGCAGCATGAACTCCGAAATCATTGCGCGCCTTGAGCAGAGTCTTATTCAGGAAGGTGCACTGGGCGAAGAGTTGAGCATGCGCCTGGACAGCCCGGAGCTGTCATTGCACGAACGTGAACTGCTGCAACGCTTCCGCCAACTCTCCCACCGCCAGCAAAATGCTCTTGTTTCGCTGATTGCCCATGACGCCGAAATGGCCGCAGACGCTTCCTGATTCGACCCGAAAGCCAAGCCAGCATAATCGCTGGCTTTTTTTTGCCTGAAATTCGGCCATAAAAAACCCGCCGAATTGGCGGGTTTCTTAAAGCAGGTCAGTCAGAGCAGGAAAATCGTTGCCAGCCCGAGGAAGATGAAGAACCCGCCGCTGTCAGTCATGGCAGTGATCATAACGCTGGCACCCATCGCCGGATCGCGCCCAAGCCGCGCCAGAGTCATCGGGATCAAGACCCCCATCAACGCCGCCAGCAACAAGTTAAGCGTCATGGCGGCGGTCATCACCACCCCGAGGGACCAACTGCCATAAAGCAGATAGGCCACAACGCCAATCACGCCACCCCAGACCAGGCCATTGATCAAACCGACGGCCAGCTCCTTGCGCATCAATCGCGAGGTATTGCCGGTGCTCACCTGGTCCAGCGCCATGGCTCGAACGATCATGGTGATAGTTTGATTGCCCGAGTTGCCACCGATACCGGCCACGATCGGCATCAATGCCGCCAGTGCCACCAGTTTTTCGATGGAGCCCTCAAACAGGCCGATCACCCGGGATGCGATAAACGCGGTGATCAGGTTGACCGCCAGCCAGGCCCAACGGTTGCGCAGGGATTTCCAGACCGAAGCGAAGATATCTTCTTCTTCGCGCAGACCCGCCATGTTGAGCACTTCGTTTTCGCTCTCTTCACGGATCAGGTCGACCATTTCATCGATGGTCAGACGACCGATCAGCTTGCCGTTCTTGTCGACCACAGGCGCCGAGATCAAGTCGTAACGTTCGAACGCTTGAGCGGCGTCGTAGGCATCTTCGTCCGGGTGAAAACTCACCGGGTCGCTGGCCATGACTTCCGAAACCTGCTTTTCCGGATCGTTGACCAGCAAACGCTTGATCGGCAGCACGCCCTTGAGCACGCCGTCGTAGTCGACCACAAACAGTTTGTCGGTGTGGCCCGGCAGCTCCTTGAGACGCCGCAGGTAACGCAGCACGACTTCGAGACTGACATCCTCACGGATGGTCACCATCTCGAAGTCCATCAGCGCACCGACTTGCTCCTCGTCATAGGACAACGCGGAGCGGACGCGCTCACGCTGTTGACCATCGAGGGTTTCCATCAGCTCGTGGACAACGTCTCGCGGCAGCTCGGAAGCCAGGTCAGCAAGTTCGTCGGCGTCCATGTCCTTGGCCGCAGCCAGGAGCTCGTGATCGTCCATGTCGGCGATCAGGGTTTCACGAACCGAGTCGGATACTTCGAGGAGAATGTCGCCGTCGCGATCCGCCTTGACCAATTGCCAAAGCGTCAGACGATCGTCCAGCGGCAAGGCTTCAAGGATGTAGGCAACGTCGGCGGAGTGCAGATCATCGAGCTTGCGTTGCAGCTCGACGAGGTTTTGCCGGTGTACCAGGTTCTCGACCCGGTCGTGATGCGGACCTTCCTGGCGATGAGTCAGGTCTTCGACCACCCGCTGGCGCTGCAGCAGCTCAACGACTTGAGCGAGGCGGTCCTGCAAGCTTTCCTGCGTTTTCTTTACTTCTACTTCAGACATAGGCGAACTCCACTCCCAGCAGCGGGGCACGCCGGAAGGATCAATCAGTCAATTCATGATTGGAAAAACGGGATACTGAGTAACTACTGGGTAAGTCCATGGAGGTATTCCACAAGCCCCGGCGGGGCTGACGGGCGCAATGATACACCGCCCGACGGTTTTAAACGTCAAAAAATCATGGCTGAAACAAGCGGTTGCAAGACAAAGCTGAGTGCAGTCCTGATCTCTCCAACTGCGACGACTCATTCTGAAAAGAAAACACACCCTCATCGAAAAATGTAGCGGCTACCCTGACATGGACCGTCATGGAGGACGTTTAATGCCATCAATTGCCTTTTATTTTTTACTGCTTGCCCTGCTCTGCCTTTCACCCCGGTTGCAGGCAACCATCCTTCACCGTTGCGAAGCACCCGACGGTCGCCTCACCTTCACAACCCTGAGTTGCGCGGAGGGTGAAAGCTTCTCGCAGCAAGAGGTGCGCACTTTCACGCCCGGCAACGCGATAGCGCTCATGCCTGAGGCTGACGCTCGGGAGACACCCTCGACGAAAACCGGAAGGAAGGAGCCAACCATTGTCGGCCAGACTGAGGACAAGTGCGCAAACCTGATAACCGCCAAGGAACGTCGCGAAGCAATCATCAATCAACGGATAGTCGCGGGCATGACACAACAGGACGTCGAGAGCGCCTTGGGCAAGCCGGACAAGATCAGTATCAGGAATTCCGCAACAAGCTACCGCTACGAACTCAAGCGAGGTCGCAGCGCACATGTGGAGTTCGACGAGAAAGGATGTACAAAGGGAAAAGCCAAATCCCGGACGGCAAAAAGCCCGCGTTAAACGCGGGCTTTTTGGTGTTTGGTGCACTCGACAGGATTCGAACCTGTGACCGCTCGGTTCGTAGCCGAGTACTCTATCCAGCTGAGCTACGAGTGCATTTGTGTTTTTATACCAGATCACAACTGGTTGGAGCCAAGTCATTTGCATTGCTGCAAACAACTCTTAAATGGTGCACTCGACAGGATTCGAACCTGTGACCGCTCGGTTCGTAGCCGAGTACTCTATCCAGCTGAGCTACGAGTGCATTTGTTGCCGCGCATTATAGGCCGTCTAATCTCTATGTAAAGCACTTTTTCTAGTAATTTCAAACACTTACCGAAAAAGCCAGATTACAACGTACTACGCAAATAATGGCGGAGAACGGGGGATTCGAACCCCCGACACCCTTTTGAGGTGTACTCCCTTAGCAGGGGAGCGCCTTCGGCCACTCGGCCAGCTCTCCGCAACACGGGGCGTATATTAACCAGCTTCTTCCCCGTTTGCAAACATAAAAAACGATAAAAATTAATGGCTTGGTTCGTCGTCCTTCTCTTTCTTGATCCGCAAGTAGATTTCCTCACGGTGAACCGCAACCTCTTTAGGTGCGTTAACGCCAATACGCACTTGATTTCCTTTGACGCCGAGCACGGTCACGGTGATTTCGCCATCACCAATAATCAGGCTTTCTGCGCACCGACGAGTCAGAATCAGCATACCTTTCTCCTCACGCATTTCATTTCAGGGACAACAGTCTGCAAAAAAAAGGCACTCGACCTACAACCGGAAAACGATCGCAGCCCTACATGCCTGAGTATTGACCAGCGCGAGCAAAAGAACAGTTCCTGGGTCGCGCCATTCAAAAAAGACAAAGGGCGCGGTCAGACCGCGCCCTTTGGAAAACCCATCACTCGCCCGTTCGGGCCGGTGCGTCCAGTTCGAAAGCTGTGTGCAGAGCGCGCACAGCCAGTTCCAGATACTTCTCTTCGATCACAACGGAGACTTTGATTTCCGACGTCGAGATCATCTGGATGTTGATGCTTTCTTTCGCCAGGGATTCGAACATGCGGCTGGCCACGCCTGCGTGAGAACGCATGCCGACGCCGACGATCGAGACCTTGGCGATCTTGATGTCACCGACCACTTCACGGGCACCGATCTCGCGAGCGGTGTTTTCCAGCACGGTTTGTGCGGCCTGGAAGTCATTGCGGTGCACGGTGAAGGTGAAGTCGGTGGTGTTATCGTGCGCAACGTTCTGCACGATCATGTCGACTTCGATGTTCGCGGCACTGATCGGGCCGAGAATCTTGAATGCAACGCCCGGGGTGTCTGGCACGCCACGGATGGTCAGCTTGGCTTCATCGCGATTGAAAGCGATGCCGGAAATGATCGGCTGTTCCATGGTTTCCTCTTCATCAATAGTAATGAGGGTGCCCGGACCCTCCTTGAAGCTGTGCAGTACGCGCAGCGGAACGTTGTACTTGCCGGCGAATTCCACCGCACGGATCTGCAACACCTTGGAACCGAGGCTGGCCATTTCCAGCATCTCTTCGAAGGTAATCTTGTCCAGGCGCTGGGCCACGGACACCACACGCGGGTCGGTGGTGTAGACGCCATCGACATCGGTGTAGATCTGGCATTCGTCGGCCTTCAAGGCCGCCGCCAGCGCCACGCCGGTGGTGTCGGAACCGCCACGACCGAGGGTGGTGATGTTGCCATGCTCGTCGACGCCCTGGAAACCGGCGACAACCACCACACGACCTGCCTTCAGATCACCGCGAATCTTCTGGTCATCAATCTGCAAGATACGCGCTTTATTGTGCGCACTGTCCGTCAGAATCCGCACCTGGTTGCCGGTGTAAGACACCGCAGGCACGCCGCGCTTGATCAGCGCCATGGCCAACAGTGCAATCGTCACCTGCTCGCCCGTGGAAACGATCACATCCAGCTCACGCGGAACCGGTTGGCCATCACCACTGATTTGCTTGGCCAGATCGATCAGACGGTTGGTTTCGCCGCTCATTGCCGACAAGACAACCACCAGGTCATCGCCGGCATCGCGGAATTTCTTAACCTTGTCGGCGACCTGCTCGATTCTCTCGACAGTGCCGACTGAGGTGCCTCCAAATTTCTGTACGATCAAAGCCATTTCAAAGCCGCCTCTGCCCATGAAGGGCGCCCAAATAATCACTCAAACAGCGTTCCCGCCCGCCACTAGACGACGGGCCGGACACCCTGCCTTATAAACCCTGCTCTACAAATGGAACCGTCAGGGCCAGTGCCGCGTCCAGTGCGCCAGCGTCAGTACCACCGCCTTGCGCCATGTCTGGACGACCACCGCCCTTCCCGCCCACTGCCGCAGCGGCTTGCTTCATCAAATCACCGGCTTTGAGTTGGCCAGTCAGGTCTTTGGTTACGCCTGCAACCAGAACGACCTTTTCCTCATGGACACTGCCGAGCAGGATCACTGCGCGGCCGAGTTTGTTTTTCAGCTGATCGACGAGCGCCAGCAGCGCCTTGGCGTCCTGACCGTCCAGACGCACGGCCAGCACTTTCACGCCTTTGACGTCCAGGGCAGAAGCCGACAGATCGTCGCCCGCCGCGCTGGCCGCCTTGGCCTGCAACTGCTCGAGTTGCTTCTCCAGCAGACGGTTGCGCTCCAGCACAGCCGACAGCTTGTCGATCAGGTTGTCGCGGCTGCCCTTGACCAGGTTGGCCGCTTCCTTGAGTTGTTCTTCTGCAGCGTTCAAGTAAGCCAGTGCCGCAGCACCGGTGACTGCCTCGATACGACGCACGCCCGACGCAACACCGCCTTCGCTGATGATTTTCAGCAGGCCGATGTCACCGGTACGGTTGGCGTGGATGCCACCGCACAGCTCGACGGAGAAATCACCGCCCATGCTCAGCACGCGCACGTTGTCGCCGTACTTCTCGCCAAACAGCGCCATGGCGCCTTTTTTCTTGGCGGTTTCGATGTCGGTTTCTTCGGTTTCAACGGCGGAGTTCTTGCGAATCTCGGCGTTGACGATGTCTTCCAGGGCCTTCAGTTGCTCAGGCTTGATGGCTTCGAAGTGGCTGAAGTCAAAGCGCAGGCGCTGACTGTCGACCAACGAGCCTTTCTGCTGAACGTGATCGCCCAGCACTTTACGCAACGCCGCATGCAGCAAGTGAGTGGCCGAGTGATTCAGCGAAGTGGCGTGGCGCACCTCGGCTTCAACGTGGGTTTCAACCGGCGAACCGATGATCAGGCTGCCCGATGCCAACACACCGTGGTGCAGAAATGCGCCGCCGGTCTTGGTGGTGTCACGCACGTCGAAGCGGCCACCGCTCGATTGCAGATAACCGCAATCGCCGATCTGGCCGCCGGACTCAGCGTAGAACGGGGTCTGATTGAGAACGACCACGCCTTCTTCGCCTTCACTCAGTACGTCGACCGCCTGGCCTTCTTTATAGAGGCCAACAACTTTCGCCGAACCGCTGGTGGCTTTGTAACCGGTGAATTCGGTGGCCACATCAACCTTGACCAGGCTGTTGTAGTCCATGCCGAAGGAACTGGCGGAACGGGCACGGACGCGCTGGGCTTCCATTTCGCGTTCGAAGCCTGCTTCGTCGATGGTCAAGTTGCGCTCGCGAGCGATGTCGCCCGTCAGGTCCATCGGGAAGCCGTAGGTGTCGTAGAGCTTGAACACCACATCGCCCGGCACCACGTCGCCTTTGAGTTCGGCCAGATCCTGCTCAAGGATTTTCAGGCCCTGCTCCAGGGTCTTGGCGAACTGCTCTTCTTCGGCTTTCAGGACGCGTTCGATATGTGCCTGTTGAGCTTTCAGCTCAGGGAAGGCTTCGCCCATCTCGGCAACCAGGGCCGCTACGATCTGGTAGAAGAAGCTGCCCTTGGCGCCCAGTTTGTTGCCGTGACGGCAGGCGCGACGGACGATCCGGCGCAGCACATAACCCCGGCCTTCGTTGGACGGCAGCACGCCGTCGGCAATCAGGAAACCGCACGAACGAATGTGGTCAGCCACGACTTTCAGGGAAGCCTGAGCGTCGTTGGTGCAGCCGATAGCCTTGGCCGATGCGCTCAGCAGACTCTGGAACAGGTCGATTTCATAGTTCGAGTGAACGTGCTGCAGCACGGCACTGATCCGCTCCAGGCCCATGCCGGTGTCGACCGACGGCGCTGGCAGCGGGTGCAACACGCCATCGGCGGTGCGGTTGAACTGCATGAACACGTTGTTCCAAATCTCGATGTAACGGTCGCCATCTTCTTCCGGCGAGCCCGGCGGGCCGCCCCAGATGTCGGCGCCGTGATCGTAGAAAATCTCGGTGCAAGGACCGCACGGGCCGGTATCGCCCATGGTCCAGAAGTTATCGGAAGCGTATGGCGCGCCCTTGTTGTCGCCGATGCGGACCATGCGCTCGGCCGGAACACCGATCTCCTTGGTCCAGATGTCATAGGCCTCGTCATCGCTGGCGTAGACGGTGACCCAGAGCTTTTCCTTCGGCAGGTTCAGCCACTGCTCGGAGGTCAGGAAGTTCCAGGCGTAGGTGATCGCGTCGCGCTTGAAGTAATCACCGAAGCTGAAGTTACCCAGCATTTCGAAGAAGGTGTGGTGACGGGCGGTATAACCGACGTTTTCCAGGTCGTTGTGCTTGCCGCCGGCGCGCACGCATTTCTGGCTGGAGACAGCGCGGGTGTACGCGCGCTTTTCCTGGCCCAGGAAGCAGTCCTTGAACTGGTTCATCCCCGCGTTAGTGAACAGCAGGGTTGGGTCGTTGCCCGGAATCAAAGAGCTGGAGGCTACACGGGTGTGGCCTTGCTCTTCGAAGAAGCGAAGGAAGGCTTCACGGATTTCTGCGCTTTTCATTAGGTTCTTCCACGGAGGCTGCGGCCAAAGGCCTGTACGAAACGTCAACAGACGAAGCGACGGCAAAGGGCCGCATTATATCGGCCCAGCGCGCGGGGTACAGCGTGTTTATACGATAGAAACGGTCAATTGGACCGCCAAGGCGATCAGTTGCGAGAAAACTCGACGAATGTCGCGACGACCTGCTCGATTTGAGCGCGGTCAACGTCCATGTGCGTGACCATCCGCAGGCGTCCGGCAGCGCTCAGCTTGATGCCACGCTCGGCGGCAAAGGCCTTGATCGCCTCGGCCTTGTCGCCCATGTTCACGTAAACCATGTTGGTCTGCACCGGCTCGACTTCGTAACCGGCCTTTTGCAGTCCGTCGGCCAGAAATTGCGCATTGGCGTGATCGTCGGCCAGACGCTGAACGTTGTTATCCAGCGCATAAAGCCCCGCCGCGGCCAAAAGACCGGCCTGGCGCATGCCACCACCGACCATCTTGCGCAGGCGACGCGCCTTGCCGATCAACTCTGCCGAACCGCACAACACCGACCCGATCGGCGCGCCCAGGCCCTTGGACAGGCAGACCGAAACCGAATCGAAGTGCTGTGTGATCTCGCGGGCATCAACACCCAACTTGACGGCCGCGTTGTAAAGCCGAGCGCCGTCCAGGTGCAGCTGCAACCCATGTTCACGGGTAAGACTGCGTGCCCGGGCGAGATACTCCAGCGGCAGGACTTTGCCCTGCATGGTGTTTTCCAGCGCCAGCAACCGTGTACGAGCGAAATGGAAGTCGTCCGGTTTGATCGCGGCGACGACGTTCGCCAGGTCCAACGAGCCGTCAGCCTGCACTTCCAGCGGCTGCGGCTGGATCGAGCCAAGCACCGCCGCGCCGCCACCTTCGTACTTATACGTGTGTGCCTGCTGGCCGACGATGTATTCGTCACCCCGTTCGCAATGAGCCATCAGGCCCAGCAGATTGCTCATGGTGCCCGTCGGCACGAACAACGCAGCGGCAAACCCCAACCGTTTTGCCAGTTCCGCTTCCAGGCGGTTGACCGTCGGATCTTCGCCATAGACGTCGTCACCGGTGGGCGCACTGGCCATCGCGTCGAGCATTCCGGCGGTCGGTTGGGTAACGGTGTCGCTGCGAAGATCGATAACGCTCATGAATCTGGCCTCGGTAAGCAGGGGAAAATCCCTTTCAGGTAGGAATTACTGCGGTCATGACAACGATTAATCAACCCCAAGCGAAGGAAAAGACCCGTCAAGTGAGCGAAAAAGTCGATAGCAATCATCAGATAGCAGCAATGCACAGGCAGGAAATATGTGTTAAAAAAGCTGCGCCGCCAAACAATCTGGCGGCAAAACGTTCTCAGGGCGGGGTGCAACTCCCCACCGGCGGTAATTGCGCGCAATGCGCATAGCCCGCGAGCGCTTGGTGACAGACACGGCTTCGGTGGTGTCTGGCGGCAAGGTCAGCAGACCCGGTGTGATCCCGGGGCCGACGGTCATAGTCCGGATGAAGAGAGAACGGGATTGGCGCCAAAGGGCCGTCCGCAGGCATTCGTGCGAGCGTGCGTACCCTTAAATCCCATTCGATTCATATGCCCTGTTTTTTACATAAACAGGAGTCAGAACATGCAACCCACCGCAATCGATAGCAAAAGCAAAAACCATCAGGGCGAGCGCGTTGCGTTCATCCAGGCCTGCTGGCACAAGGAAATCGTCGACCAGAGCCGTAAGGGCTTCGTTGCCGAAATGATTGCCCAGGGTTATCAGGAATCGGACATCGATTTCTTCGAAGTCGGCGGCGCCTTTGAAATTCCACTGCACGCCAAGCTGCTGGCCAAGTCCGGCCGTTATGCCGGCATCGTCGCGGCGGGCCTGGTGGTCGACGGCGGCATCTACCGTCACGAATTCGTCGCCCAGTCGGTGATCAGCGGCCTGATGCAGGTTCAGCTGGAGACTGAAGTGCCGGTGTTCTCGGTGGTTTTAACCCCGCACCACTTCCATGCCGGCGAAGAGCATCAGAAGTTCTTCTTCGAGCATTTCGTGCATAAAGGCCAGGAAGCGGCGAAGACCTGTGCCGATACGCTGCACAAGATGCGTGCGTTGCGTCGCAGCGAGCCTCGCGCGGTAGCCGTCTAAACCCCGAGCCAGCCCCCGTAGGAGCGAGGCTTGCCCGCGAAAGCGATTTTAAATTCAACATCAATGTTGATTATGAAATCGCTTTCGCGGGCAAGCCTCGCTCCTACAGGGGACTACTGTGTCTGTTATGCCAGGTTTTCGTCGGTGGCGGGCACGATCAGGATGCCGGCACGCAGGCCGTTCTTGACCTTGGGGTTCGGGAAAATGATCCGGGCGCCCTTTTCTTCGATGATCCAGCGGGTCTGGGCGATGTCTTCGGCCAGTACGTAACCCACGTCCAACTCCGAAAAGTTCTCGATGTCCGCCGGCAGGTTCAGGCGGAAGCTATCGCTGTGCTTGATGATTTCCCGCGCCACGCTGAACAACTGCAAACCGTCCAGGCCTTCGTCGGTCACCGCAGGCTCGGTGCCTTCGATAATCTGCTGGAGGCGGGTTTCAAGCAGCGAGACGTTCACACCGTCGTTCTGCCCAAACGGCCGCGCCTTGCCCAGCTCAAGGGTGAAAGACTCGGCAGCGAGCTTGTCGTAGGTGTAAGAGCTGAACACAATCGACGGCTTGTTCTGCAACAGCACCGCTTCCATACCGGCAGCACGCAAACGGGCCAGCTCGAGACGTGAATGCTGGCGCCCCTCTTTCCAGGGATACAACGCGAACTGCTCGATTTTCGAACCACGAATCGCAGTGTGCAGGTCGTAATGCAGGCGGCTGCGATCCGGCAGGCTGAAGAAACTCGCCGCCAGCCGCTCCAGTTCACAGGCGCGCAGGGCTTCGGAGCCGCTGGTTTGTTCGTGACGGCCGTTGAACAGCCGATTGACGTCCTGCTCGACGAAGCGCTCGCCTTTGCGAATCGCTTCCGGGTTGCCGAACAGGAACAGAATGCGTGCGCGCGGCTTCAAGTCGCCACGCGCGATGTCATGCAACAGGCGATCGAGCAACTCGATCGGCGCTGTTTCGTTGCCATGGATACCCGCTGACAGCAGCAGGTCCAGGCCATTGTCGCGCGCCTCAGGCGGCCGGACTTCCAGCGCACCTTCGCTCAACCAGCGCATGCGCACGCCTTCGACAGTCAGTTGAGTCTTCTCCGCCGGTTCGCGGCCGGCGAGGGTCAGTTCAAGCAGTTTGCCGAGGGCGAGCATAGAGCGATTTCCTTAGTGGTCGTGTGCGCAATCCGGGCCGTGCACGTGGTCTTCGTCGCCGACTTCAGCCGGTTCCATTTCCAGTTGCAGACTTACCAGATTAGTCGCTAATGGGCGCAGCAGCAGGTTTGCGTATTCGGCATCACCTTCCTCAACGTCCACGCCGATCAGCAGCTGGCCGCGGCCGTCCTGCTGGATCCACAGCTCTTTGCCTTGCCACAGGACCGCGACGCGGGTGCAGGACGTTTCCAGTTGCGTGCCGTCGGTGTCTTCAAGGATCAGCTGCAGGGTATCGCTCATGTTTTTTACGCTCTCGACGTTCAATTGATCTGGAAAGGATAAACCGCGCCCAGTCTAAGGATTTGCGTCAGTTCATCCAGTGCCGTCCGGCACTCAAGCAGCAATTGCGGGTCCGCCAGGTCGGTTTCGGCCATGCGGTCACGGTAGTGCTTGTCGACCCATTCGGTCAGCGTGCCGTACAACGGTGCCGTCATGATAACCCCTGGGTTGACCGCCGCCAGTTCGGTTTCATTCAGTGCGACACGCAACCGCAGGCAAGCCGGGCCACCGCCGTTCTGCATACTTTGTTTCAGATCGAAAACCTTCACTTCGCGGATCAGGCCGCCGGAGCTGGTCAAACCTTGCAGATACTGCCAGACGCGTTCATTGCCACGGCACTCTTCCGGCACGATCAACAGCATAGAACCGTCAGGGCGGGTCAGCAGTTGGCTATTGAACAGGTAGGAACGAACGGCGTCTTCAACGGTAACGGCAGAACGCGGGACGCAAATTGACTGGAATTTCCCACCGACTTTTGCGAGTTTGCCCTGCAGTTCAGCGAGCATCTGCTCGGTGTCGAGGAACGCGTCCTCGTGATAGAACAGCACCTCGCCGTTACCTACCGCGATCACGTCGTTGTGGAACACGCCCTGATCAATCACCGATGGGTTCTGCTGGGCGAAGACCACGCCGTCATCGCTCAAGCCGTGCAGGCGAGCAACGGCTTGCGAGGCTTCAAGCGTCTGGCGCGCCGGGTACTTCTGGGGAGCCGGGTAGCGGGTGTCGAATGCGCTGCGACCGAACACGAAGAACTCGACGCCGGCTTCACCGTATTCACGGCAGAAACGGGTGTGGTTGGCCGCGCCTTCGTCGCCGAACTGCGCCACCGCCGGCAAGGCGGCGTGGTGAGCAAAGTGTTTCTGGTCAGCGAACATCGCCCCCAGCACGCGGCTGGTGGTCGGGTGTTCGATGCTGCGGTGGTATTTGCAGTTGAGGTTGGCAGCGGTGAAATGCACGCGGCCATCCGCAGTATCGGCACTCGGGCTGACCGTGGCGGCGTTGGCCACCCACATGCTCGACGCCGAGCAACTGGCGACCAGCAAGGGCATCGCATCTTTGGCGGCTTTCTCGATCACTTGCGCGTCGGTGCCGCTGAAGCCCAGACGGCGCAGGGCCGCAACGTCAGGACGTTCCTGAGGGGCCAGAACGCCTTGCTGAAAGCCCATTTCCATCAGCGCTTTCATTTTCGCCAGGCCTTGCAGCGCGGCTTCCTTCGGGTTCGAAGACTGCTGGCTGTTGCTCTGGGACGCGACGTTGCCGTAGGACAAACCGCCGTAGTTATGGGTCGGCCCCACTAGACCGTCAAAATTGACTTCATAGGATTTCATCAGCGAGGCTCCACGAGAATCTGTTGTTATGGCTTCAGTAACTATTCAGTAAGACCGCGTCGCGGCCATCGCCAGCAAGCTGGCTCCCACAGTGATGGGGTCGTACACAAAATGTGTGAACACCACCGAACCTGTGGGAGCCAGCCTGCTGGCGATGGGCATCACGCCATCTTCACGCCAGGTGTAAGCGATGCAGGCAACACCAGGTTCGGCGTTTCCAGCGAGGCCACCGGGTACGCGCAGTAATCTGCGGCGTAGTAGGCGCTGGCGCGGTGGTTGCCCGAAGCGCCGACGCCGCCGAATGGCGCGCTGCTCGCGGCGCCGGTCAGCTGCTTGTTCCAGTTGACGATACCGGCACGGCTTTCCAGCCAGAACTGCTGATAACGCGCTTCGGAATCCGACAGCAAACCAGCCGCCAGCCCATAGTCCGTGTCGTTGGCTTCAGCAATCGCCGCTTCAAAATCAGCGTAGCGGATCACTTGCAGCAACGGGCCGAACAGCTCCTCGTCAGGACGATCGGCGACAGCCGTCACGTCCAGGATGCCCGGTGTCAGCAACGCGGCTTGCGCCTGAGGCTGAGTCATTTCCAGCAGCGCCACGGCGCCATTGGCCAGCAGATGCTCTTGCGCATCCATCAGCGCTTTCGCCGCGCCGAGGGAAATCACCGAGCCCATGAACGGCGCCGGTTGCTGGTCAAACGCACCGACTTCAATCGTCGAGCTGACCGCCACCAGACGCGCCAGCAACGTGTCGCCCCAGGCACCTTGCGGCACCAGCAAGCGGCGGGCACAGGTGCAACGTTGGCCGGCGGAAATGAATGCCGACTGGATGATGGTGTAAACGGCAGCATCGAGGTCTGCGACCTGATCCACCACCAGCGGGTTGTTACCGCCCATCTCCAGCGCGAGGATCTTGTCCGGACGGCCGGCGAATTGCTGATGCAGGTGATTGCCGGTGCGGCTCGAACCGGTGAAGAACAGACCGTCGATGCCCGGGTTCGCCGCCAGGGCGATACCGGTTTCGCGAGCGCCTTGCAGCAGGTTCAACACACCCGCTGGCAGACCGGCTTCGATCCAGCATTTAACCGTCAGTTCGGCGACTTTCGGCGTCAGTTCGCTGGGCTTGAACAGCACACTGTTACCGGCCAGCAGTGCCGGCACGATGTGACCGTTCGGCAAATGCCCCGGGAAGTTGTAAGGCCCGAACACCGCCACCACACCGTGTGGCTTGTGGCGCAACACGGCGGTGGCGTCGCCCAGCGGACCGCTCTTCTCGCCGGTACGCTCGCGGTAGCTCTGCACCGAGATCGCAATCTTGTTGACCATGCTGGTCACTTCCGTTGCGGCTTCCCACAACGGCTTGCCGGTTTCCTCACCAATGGTGCGGGCCAGTTCGTCAGCGTGGTTTTTCAGCGCGGCGGCAAAGGCTTCAAGCACGGTAATGCGCTCGTCCAGGGTGCGACGGGCCCAGCCCGGAAACGCCTGACGAGCAGCCTGCACGGCCGACTCAACCTGAGCGGCGGTCGCGCCTTCGCCGGTCCACAGCACTTGCTGGGTCACCGGGTTCAGCGACTGGAAGGCTTCGCCCTGACCGGCCAGCCATTCACCTGCGATGTATAGCGAATTCATTATTTCGACTCCCTGGCAGCAGACAACGGAACGGCGCGCACTTGATCACCGGCGTTGAGTTGAAGACGTTTGGCGGTCAGCGGATCAACGACCAACGTACCGGCGGCGAAGCGTGCTGGCGCGGCAGTGATGCGGCAGTCTTCGCGCTTGCGGTTGTGAATCAGGAACGGAGTAGCGTCATCACCCGGCGTGCCGATGGCCAACACCAGTGCCTGGCTATCGCGCACGGCGCGGATCTTGCCGGTTTCGCACTCGACCGCAGGGCCGGCGTCGAAGATGTCGACGTAACCTTGGTAGCTGAAACCTTCGCTCTTGAGCATGGCCAGCGCCGGCTCGGTGTCAGGGTGAACCTGACCGATGACGTTGCGCGCGTCTGGCGACAGAAAGCAGGTGTACAGCGGAAATTTCGGCATCAGTTCGGCGATGAACGCCTTGTTGCCCACGCCAGTCAGGTAATCGGCCTGGCTGAATTCCATCTTGAAGAAGTGACGGCCCAGGCTTTCCCAGAATGGCGAGCGCCCGGCTTCGTCGGACACGCCGCGCATCTCGGCAATGATCTTGTTGCCAAACAGCTGCGGGAACTCGGCGATGAACAGCATCCGCGCCTTGGCCAGCATGCGGCCGTTGAGGCCCGTGCGGTAATCGGCGTGGAGGAACAGCGAGCACAACTCAGAGTTGCCGGTCAGGTCGTTGGCCAGGAACAGCGTCGGGATCTCGCGATAGATGTTCAGCTCTTGCGAAGCGCTGACCGTCAGGCCGACCCGGAAGTTGTACCAAGGCTCACGCAGGCCGACAGCGCCGGCGATGGCGGAAATGCCCACCACGCGGCCATCATCGTCTTCGAGCACGAACAGGTAGTCTGCATCGCCCCGCCCGGCTTCACCGCGAAAGGTCTTCTCGGCCCAGCCGACCCGATGGGCCAGACGTTCTTCGTTGGCCGGCAAGGTGGTCAGGCCGGTGCCGGTGCTGCGGGCCAGGTCGATCAGAGCGGGTAAATCGCTGCTGCGTACAGGACGAACGATCATGCTATCTCCTCAAACGGGCCGCTTGCGCCACCCGCGAAACTTCGCTGCTTTCTAAACACTCAAGCAGTCGTTAAACCGCCACCAGGCGCACGCTCGCACCCTCACCGACGCCCAGGGCTTCGGCCGCTTCCAGATCCAGGGTCACGGGTTTGCCCGGCGCGTAATCGAGCTCGAGCAATACAGCGCGGTAATCCTGCAACTGGGCGTTGGCCACCAGGTACTGACGACCGACACCTTTGACCGCCTCGCCGATTTTCACCGGCACCACACGGCTCTGCGCGATCGAACGGATCCCGGAGACGCGGGCATGCAACGTCGGGCCGCCGTCGAAAATGTCGATGTAGTGATCGGTCTCGAAGCCTTCGCGCATCAGGATGTCGAAGGTGATCTGGGCTCGCGGATGCACCTGGCCCATCGCTTCTTGAGCGGTGTCCGGCAGCAAAGGCACGTAGATCGGGTAATGCGGCATCAGTTCGGCGAGGAAGGTCCGGCTCTTCAGGCCGCACAGACGCTCGGCTTCGGCGTAGTTGAGGTCGAAGAAGTTGCGACCGATGGCGTCCCAGAACGGCGAATCGCCATTTTCGTCGCTGTAACCGACGATCTCGGTCACCACGGAATCGGCAAAGCGCTCCGGATGGCTGGCAACGAACAGCAGACGACCACGGGAGTTGAGCTCGGCCCAAGGCGAACCCACCAACTCGCGCTGCACGTAGAAACTGGTCAGCAAGCTGTTGCCGGTCAGGTCGTGGCACTGCGAGAGCACGTGAATCTTGTTATGAATCTTCAGCTCGCGGGAGGCGTGCACGAAGGTTTCATTGCGAAAGCTGTAGAACGGCTCGGAGTAACCGGCGGAGGCAACGATTGCAGAGCAACCGACCAATTTGCCGGTGGTCGAGTCTTCGAGGACGAAGAAATAGCTTTCTTCGCCGTTGAAGCTGACTTCCGCGGAAAACGAGGCTTCGCTTGCGGCGATCTTGTCGCTCAGGCGTTCAACGTCATCCGGCAAGGAAGTGACACCAATCGGGCTGTCCGCAGCCAGACGCTGTACCTCGCCCAGATCAGCCATTTGCGCGGGGCGCATCACCAGCATGGTGTCACTCCTTTCTCGTAACTCTTTTGGGGAAAATAAGCCGAACCCTTGCAGGAGCGAGGCATGCCCGCGAAAGCGGTGTGTCAGCCAATAACAAGGGGTCTGACACGCCGCTTTCGCGGGCAAGCCTTGCTCCTACAGAAGAGCGGGTCCGGCATAAAAATTGGGTTCGACGCCTGAAATGTCAGGCGCCGAAGGGTCTATCAGGCTTGCGTCAACTTGGCCACAGCGCGTTCGAAGCGGTCCAGGCCCTCGTCGATGTCTGCGTCTTCAACCACCAGGCTTGGGGCAAAACGCACCACGTCGGGGCCGGCTTGCAGAATCATCAGGCCTTCACGCTCGGCGGCGTTGAAGACGTCTTTGGCCTTGCCTTTCCAGGCGTCGCTCAGTACACAACCGATCAGCAGGCCCATGCCGCGGACCTTGGTGAAAATGCCGTACTTTTCACCGATCTGCTCAAGGCGCGCCTTGAACTTGGCATGCTTGGCCTTGACGCCGGCCAGCACTTCAGGGGTGTTGACCACGTCGATCACCGCTTCCCCGACCGCGCACGCCAGCGGGTTGCCGCCGTAAGTGGTGCCGTGGGTGCCGACGACCAAATGCTTGGCCAGGTCTTCGGTGGTCAGCATCGCCGCGATCGGGAAACCGCCGCCCAGGCTCTTGGCGCTGGTCAGGATGTCCGGGACCACGCCGTAATGCTGATAGGCGAACAGGTGGCCGGTGCGACCCATGCCGGTCTGCACTTCGTCGAAGATCAGCAGCGCGTTGTGCGCGGTGCACAGATCGCGGGCGCCTTGCAGGTACTCAAGCTCAGCCGGGATCACACCGCTCTCGCCCTGGATCGGTTCCAGAACCACGGCGCAGGTCTTGTCGGAAATGGCGGCTTTCAGCGCCGCCAGATCGTTGTACGGCACGTGGGTGATACCGGTGATCTTCGGACCGAAACCATCGGAATACTTGGACTGGCCACCGACGTTCACGGTGAACAGGGTACGGCCGTGGAAGCTGTTGAGCGCGGCGATGATTTCGTACTTCTCGCTGCCGAACCGATCAAAACCGACGCGACGGGCCAGCTTGAAGGCGGCCTCGTTGGCTTCGGCGCCGGAGTTGCAGAAGAAAGCACGCTCGGCAAAGGTGGCGTTGACCAGCTTATGCGCCAGGCGCAAGGCCGGCTCATTGGTGAACACGTTGGACACGTGCCACAGCTTGTTCGCCTGCTCGGTCAAGGCACTGACCAGCGCCGGGTGCGCATGGCCCAATACGTTAACGGCAATCCCGCCAGCGAAGTCGATCAGCTCGCGGCCAGACTGGTCCCAGACATGGGAACCGGCACCACGCACTGGAATGAATGCGGCAGGCGCGTAGTTGGGAACCATTACCTGGTCGAAATCGGCGCGTTCTACCGCAGCGTGCTCAACGGACATCGGAGTCTCCTGAAGAGGAACACTCGCCGGAAACTGGCGAGCGATGGGGGGATTGTAAGGACAGTTTTCAGCCCGGCCTTGCCGCCAAGCGACAACTTCTTATAGCGCAAACCCCGGTTTCAGCCGGGTTTACGGCAATGCGACATATAGGGTCGCAAAGGCGCAGTTTAAACCGCCGGCACAGGTTATAGGCAGGCTTGTCGAGCGGTGCGGTAAATATGTACCGCACCCGCCCCGCCATCGTCTGTTTTGCTGGCGACTCATCCAAACGCTAAGGGAATAGCGCATGAGTCGACACGAAAACGATCGCCCTTCAAATGTCGGTGGCAATGAATCCGCCACGCAACCGGACGATCACTACCATCATCTGTTCAACAACCTGCCGGCCTGGGTATTGGAAGCCTCGCCCGCGACACGCGATGCCCTCAAAACCGCCTCGCTTGCCGCGCCGCACTGGCACGGCACCGCGACATCCCTGCAACACCAGTCGCTGAAAAAGCTCAGCCAGGAACATTGGACCCAGCGAAATCGTCTGGACTCAACGCTGTCGAGGCTGCAAAGCGCACGCGCCTTCGCCGAAGCGTTGCTAAGCGCGGCCTTGAAAACCCGGTTTGATCTGGAAGTGGACGTTAAAACCACCTTCCTGCGCCTGTACATTCCACAAGCCGTGCCCTGGTTCGGGATCAAGACGGGGGCTGCACGCACCTGGACCGTGTCGCTGCTCGACGCCGCCCTGCATAACTTTCAGGCATCGGAAATGGCGGCGGATGCTTACGAGCCCGCCTCGACGTTCATTACCGAACCATCGCCCGCAGGGCAGTTCGATACGCTGCCGGCGGTCAATCAGAAACTGACCATCGCTGCCTTTGTGAGGCTGTGCCGGGAACTGGACATCGGCGCCCGCTACACCACGTACCTCAAAGACAATCTTGGGCTGACCAACCCGGTGGCCGGCGCGGTGTTGAAAGCGAAGGTGATCAGCTCGCATAAAACGGCACTCAAAGCCGCGCTGCAAATGGCTCAAATCCGCAAGGATATTCCAGAGGATGCCTATCACTCGATCCTGCGCCTTGTGGAAGGTCGTTCCGGGGCGCGACTCAATGGCCAGCCGCTGTACGGTCATGACCTGACCCTCATGTCCTCCTCCCTGACCGGGATTGTCGTTTTCGCGCCGAGCCTGGAGCGCGCACGCAAGGGAACACGGATCATTGCCTACATTCCCGACGATCCCGAGCACCCGCTCAAGGAGTACCCGAATACCCTGGCGTTCATGACCGAACTGACCCGCAAGCTACGCGCCCCGGCCTACCAGACGTTCTTCAGCCGCTTCGTCGAGCATAAGGAAAGGGGCCCTTTTTTTGCTGATCTCAACCGCCGCCTCCAGCGCGTGACCTGGCATCAACACAAGCGTGGCGACCCACTGCCGAGCTGGCGCGAAACGCCCATCGACAGGCCCAACCTGCGGTTTTCAATGACGCCGTTCAGCGCGGACCTGTGGAACCATCTCTATCAGCGACAACTGAACAAGATCCTCAACGACGCCAGCACGCTGGCCGTCTCCACCGCCTCCGCCGACCGAAACGCGCGCTGGGCTTTGTGGGATGCCGTCAGCAAAGTAGCTTCGACGCTGCTTGAAATCGCAACATTCGTGGCATTGCCGTTCGTCCCGTTTCTTGGCGAAATAATGCTGGGTTATATGGCTTACCAGTTACTCGACGAAACATTCGAAGGCATCGTAGACCTGGCCGAAGGACTGAAAACAGAGGCGGTCGGGCATTTGATTACACTCGCTGAAACAGTGGTTGAGGTGGGCACATTCGCGGTGGGTGGTGCGATCGCTGCCGGCGCCTTCAGCCGTTTGCTTTCGCGCGAAGCGGTCGCGCTGGTCGACCCGCTCAAACCCGTCGCAACGCCGAAAGGAAAAACCCGCTACTGGAAGCCGGATCTGACCCCTTACGAACAGGCACAGCGTTTGCCCGAAGGCGCCAAACCCGATCAGCTTGGCCTCTATCGCCACGGGGGCAAGACGCTGCTGCCTCTGGAAGGAAAACTGTATGCCGTGAAACCCGACGGCACCTCCAACGCGTTTCAGATTGAGCACCCGACCCGCGCCGATGCTTATCAGCCGTCTTTACTGCACAATCACCACGGCGCCTGGCACACCGAGCTGGAACAACCGCTGGAGTGGGATCGGGAAACGGTCATGCGTCGAATCGGCCAGGGTGTCGAGTCGTTCAGCAACGCCGAGCGCGAGCAGATCCTGCGGGTCAGCGGTTTCCACGACAACGCCGTGCGCGAAATGCATGTCGAACATTACCGCCCGCCTTCGCTGCTGACCGACACGATCAAGCGTTTCAAGATCAACCGGGACATCGACACCTTTATCGAGCAGATCGGCAGTGATCAACCCGAGCACTATCGAAAGGCTGATTCGACCCTGCAACATCAACTGCTGAGTGGCTACGACGGCTGGCCTGTCGACACGCCAATGCCGACAGCGCAAGCCCAAACATCAGCCTTCAGACAACGGACCGCAGAACTGGCCCGGGATTACCGCAAATCGCTGTTCGATCTGCGTTATCGCGCGTTGGAAAAAACCGATGACCTGCGGGTTCAGCGGCTGATCGATGATGTGCGGGGGTTACCTACCGATATCGCCGAGGAACTGGTGAGCAATGCGTCCGGCACGGAACTGAAACAGCTGCACAACGGCCGCACGCCCCAGCGTCTCAAGGACGCCGCGCTCAAAGCCATGGAGGCCGTGCGTGCCATCCGAGCCTCTGAAGGTTTTTATTCCGAAGCGCTGGACACCACCGACACCCACCGACTGGCCTTGCAAAGCCTGAACTCACTGCCCGATTTACCAGCCGGGTTGCGTATCGAAGTGCGGGACTACTCGGCCGAGGGGGCTTTGCGCGACAGCATTGGCCAACCCGATGCGCCCCTACAAAAAATACTGGTTCGCGCTGAAGACGGGACTTACCACGTACACCAAGACTCGGATTCGTCGCCGGAGGATTTTTATCAGGCCTTGTTCCGGGCGCTGCCGGATGCGCAACGCAACAAGTTGAACCCTTCGATCACAGATGCCCAGGTCCTTAAACAACGCATCGCCGAACACGCACTGGAGCAACCGGCCTTACGCAGGCTGTTTGCAAAAAATCCCCATCGGAAACCGTTCTATGACCCGACCACCATGCGCCTGCCCGGTGGTACCGAGGGCTACAGTCGAATCGCCCGCGAGACACCGACGCTCAACGACCGGGTTCGCGAGGTTTACCCCAACCTGCCTCAGGAAGAAATGCAGTCCATTGTCCAGACACTGCAACTTCATCCCGATGGTGCTCGCGTAGAACTTTCACGCTTGAGGAGGGAGTTGGCCCGACTGCATCAGGACCTGCGCGCCTGGGTCAGTGATTCCCCAACAACTCATCCTGAAACCGGAAGCCCGCTCAGTGAGCTTGATCAACAAGCCGAGCGAAACAACCGACGGTTGCTGGCCCAGGAAATCCAGCGCAGCTGGCGTCGACAGTCCGACCGGGATTTCGACACACCGGAGGGGGTGACCCAATATGTGCTCAGGTTTGCAGAGCCGATCCTCGGCGACTTGCCGTCGTTGACTGCCGATTTCAGTCATGTGTCGCAGCTGTCCCTGGAAGGCACGCGCAGCGCACAGGCCATTCCCGCGTTTCTACGAGGTTTCAGTGGGCTGCGCCGCCTGGAATTGCGCCGCTTTTCCCTGAACACCCTCCCCGACGCCATCAGCCAAATGCCCGACCTTCACGCCTTGGTCTTGAGCGATTGCGGCATCCGGGTCGACGCCGCCACGTGGTCGAAGCTGGCGTCAATGAAGCAACTGGCCATGCTCGACCTGTACAAAAATCCGTTTGAAACCTTGCCGCATATCGACACGATGAGCGAGCTGGCGCACCTGGACCTGAGCGACACCCGCCAGACAGGGATTGCGGCCAGCCTTCTGCAACACCCGAAGCTTCAAACCCTCCTGCTGATGAACAACCACATCAGCGAGTTGCCTGCCGGGTTATTCGAGAGTTCGCTTTACGACAAGCGCGGCCTGCACCTCACCGACAACCCACTGTCGAACAGCGCGCGAGAATTGATCAAGCAACACCACTTCGAAACCGCCTACGACATGGGCGTCTATGCACCCGAAGCCGACATCGATCGGGTCAAGGCGCTGTACCCCAGCATGGAAATCGAGCAGGCGAGCGAGTTCGTCTACGAATTGCCGGGGACTCTGGAGGATGGCCGCAGCTATTTGACGCGCCTTGAACAAGAGCTCACCCAGCTGAAAAACGATTTGTCCGCGTGGACCGCCGATGTTCCGCAGCAGCACCCGGTGACGGGCGAACCGTTCAGTGACGAGCAACTCGTTGCCGAGCAAACGAACCGCGACGAATTCAAGCGAGCGCTCGAGAAGTGCTGGCAGCGCGAGTCGGAACTGGATGAGTTCAACGAAGCACTTGAGCCGACGTTCGAACTCAGGGTCCGTCCGGTCATCAATGGAGAACTGCCGACCTTGAGTGCGGACTTCAGCCACGTTTCCGCGCTCGAGGTTGACAGTGCCGAGGGCGCAACACGCCTGGGGCGTTTCCTTGAGTCCTTTCTCAACCTCAAAAGCCTGCGGCTACGCGAGTGTGACCTGGGTGACATTCCCGATTCGGTGTTCAAGATGGGACGTCTGCGCTCGCTGTCGCTCCCCGATTGCCGGGTCAGCCTTTCAGCGGAGTCGGCAAGTGCATTGGCGGGAATGGAGCAGCTTGATTACCTCGACCTGAGCTTTAACCCGTTGGGGCGCACGCCGGATCTAAGCCAAATGCCCGACTTGTCGACCGTGCTGCTCAACGACACCGGCATCACTGACATACCCGACGGCCTGCTTCAGCTGGCGGATCTCGACTGGGCTGACCTGAGCATGAATGCAATAACCGAGGTGCCCAGCGACCTGCTGGAATTGCCGGTGGAAATTGCTGAAAACATCACCTTGAGAGGCAATCCGTTTTCCCAGGAAAGCCTCGCGCGACTGGTCCGCTTCTTTGAACTGACCCGTGCGGATTTTGGCGTGGAGGAGGTTATCAACCGAGGGGAAATACAGGTGTCGACCTCAGAGGGTTCCGAGATCGACGAGTAACATCAGCCGCGCTCGGACGGCACCGACGACAACTCGAATGGACTGCTGCTGCGCCGCTGGTTGCGATCTTCCCGCGGCGTGGCACCAAAGAAGTTGCGGTAGGCGCTGGAGAAATGCGGCCCCGATGAGAAGCCACATGACAGGCCGATCTGAATGATCGACTTGCTGGTTTGCATCAACATCTGCCGGGCCTTGTTCAGGCGCAGTTCCAGGTAGTACTGGCTCGGCACGCGGTTGAGGTATTGCTTGAAGATCCGCTCCAGTTGTCGACGGGACACGCACACGTGCTGGGCGATTTCGTCGGTGGTCAGCGGCTCTTCGATGTTGGCTTCCATCAGCAACACCGCTTGGGTGAGCTTCGGATGGCTGGAACCGAGGCGGTTCTGCAGCGGGATGCGCTGGCGTTCGCCGCCCTCGCGGATACGCTCGACTACCAGTTCTTCCGACACAGCGCCGGCCAGTTCGGCGCCGTGATCACGGGCCAGCACGGCCAGCAACAGATCGAGCACCGACAAGCCGCCACACGCGGTCAGTCGATCACGATCCCAATCGAACAGATGGCTGGTGGCGATCACTTTAGGGAAGCGTTCGGCGAAATCGTCCTGCCAGCGCCAATGCACGGCAGCGCGGTAACCGTCGAGCAAACCCAATTGCGCCAACGGGTAGACACCGGCAGACAAACCACCAATCACGCAACCGGCACGCACCAGTTGTTTCAGCGAACTGCTGAGCGCTGGCGCGAGGGTGGTCGGCGGCTCATCGGCGAGCAGAAACAGCTTCTGGAAGTTTTCGAGCTTGCCGGCCCACGGCTCACCCGGCAGTTGCCAGGCGCCTTCGGTCGGTGGTTCGGCCTGCAAAAACGACAATTCGTAGACAACATCCGGATGCACACGCTGGGCAACACGCAAGGCCTCCTCAGCCAGCGCAAGCGTCAGTGCTTTAGTGCTGGGCCAAATCAGGAAACCAATTCGATGGGCAGTCATGGCGGGCAATCCGAAACGAAAACAGTGATGAAGGCATGGGCCAATGCTAGCCCGTAAATGAACGCAAATCTCGAAACCTGCAGCATTCCCCTGTTGGAGCGAGGCTTGCCCGCGAGAACGGTGGTTCAGTCAACATGATTGCTGTCTGAACCACCGCATTCGCGGGCAAGCCCCGCTCCTGCAGGGATTGGGACCAGCCTTTAGGTTGCGAAGCATGCACTATCCCGGTGCGCAACGGGAGTTCGGTTTACTTCAGGCTGCCCGACAGGAATTGCTGCAAGCGTTCAGACTGTGGATTGACCAGCACTTCACGCGGGTTGCCGCTTTCTTCAACGATACCTTTGTGCAGGAACACCAGCTGATTCGACACTTCACGGGCGAAGCCCATTTCGTGCGTCACCACGACCATGGTCCGGCCTTCCAGCGCCAGGGCCTGCATCACTTTCAGTACGTCGCCGACCAGTTCCGGGTCGAGGGCCGAGGTCGGTTCGTCGAACAGCATCACCTCAGGCTCCATCGCCAGCGCACGGGCAATCGCCACGCGCTGCTGCTCGCCGCCGGACATGTGGCCCGGGTAAGCGTCTTTACGATGGGCCACGCCGACCTTGTTCAGGTAGTGCTCGGCTTTTTCGCGGGCCTCGGCCTTGGACATGCCCAGCACGTGAACCGGCGCTTCCATGATGTTTTCCAGCGCGGTCATGTGCGACCACAGGTTGAAATGCTGGAACACCATCGACAGGCGTGAGCGCATGCGTTGCAGCTGTTTCGGGTCGGCCGCTTTCAGCGCGCCGTCCTTGTTTGCCACCAGTTTCAGCTCTTCGTTGTTGAGCAGAATCTTGCCCGCGTGCGGCTGCTCGAGCAGGTTGATGCAGCGCAGAAAAGTACTTTTGCCAGAGCCACTGGAGCCGATGATGCTGATCACATCACCAGCCGCCGCTTTCAGGGACACGCCCTTGAGCACTTCGTGACTGCCATAGCGTTTATGCAGGTCTTGGACTTCAAGTTTGTACATGCGGTCGGTTCTCACAAAAACAGTCAGTCAGTCGTTGAGCAAGCGCCCGTGACGCAGCGCTTCGCGCCCCGCCACCTTGGCCAGCCAGAAACCGGGTTGGGCATAACGCAGCCGTTCAATGGCAAACAGCACCCCGGACGTACCAGCACACACCGTGCTGACCCGATCCGATAACGGATCGATCACTTCGAAAATCTCGTCACCGGCTTCGATCCACTCACCGGGTTTACGCAAAAAGCTGATCACACCCGGGTGCGGCGCGAACAGCAACTCGGTGCCCTCGAACGGCATGCCTTCGCACGCCTCATGCGCAGGCTTGGGCCATTCGCCGCTGATCAAGCCTTGCTCGGCGAGGAACGCCAGAATGCCTTCGGCATAAGCCTCGGCGTCCGCGCGACCGGTATCAGCCTGACCACCCAGTTCGATGGTCGTCGCCAGACAGGCCAGCGGAATCTGCGCATCCGGGAACTGACGCGACAAACGCAGCCACGGCAGCGAGCACGCCTCGTCAAAGGAACTGCCGCCGGAATCTTCCGCCAGCAGCCCCACTTTCACATTCAGGTGCGCGGCCAGCGAACGCCATTGCGGCCAGTGTTGCGGCAAGGCGTACATGTGCAGCGCCGCTTCGGCATCGCAATGCAAATCCAGCACGACATCAGCGGTGCACGCGTGGCTGAGCAAGATGCGCTGCATGCCTTGCAGCTGGCTTGCGGCCGGCGGCAATGCCGCCAGTGCGTCACTCATTGCTTGGCGGATCAAGCGGATATTGGCGTGCGGATCATCGCCCAGGTGCCCGTCCAGCTCAGCGGCCACTGGCGCGCTCAGCTCGACGAAATCGCGGTTGAAATTCTTGCCGCTGCCCGCTTCGAAACGACCTTGATGGTTGCCTTGCAACAGTTGACCGAGGCCCAGTGAATTGGCCACCGGCACCAGCTCGATCACACCGTTGAGCAGGCCTTGGGCTTCGAGTTCGGCCAGGCGCTTTTTCAGCTCCCAGGCCGTGCGCATTCCCGGCAGTTCATCGGCGTGGAGGCTGGCCTGGATGTAGGCCTTGCGCTCGCCACTGCCGAAGCGGAACACCGAGATCTGGCGCTCGCTGCCCAGGTGGTTCCACGGCAATACGTGATCGATGCGTTCCATATCAGTGCTTCCGCGGGGCCAGATAGCCCAGCCAGCGGCGCTCGGCCAGTTTGAACAGCTTCACCAGAATGAAGGTCAGGCACAGATAGAACACGCCGGCGGTGATGTACGCTTCGAACGGCAAGTAGTACTGAGCGTTGACCGTGCGCGCGGCACCGGTGATGTCGATCAGGGTCACGATGGACGCCAGACTGGTGGTCTGCAGCATCATGATCACTTCGTTGCTGTACTGCGGCAGCGCCCGGCGCAGAGCCGATGGCAGCAGGATGCGCTTGTACATTTTGTAGCGCGACATGCCCATGGCCTTGGCCGCTTCGATCTCGCCGTTCGGCGTGGCGCGCAGGCTGCCGGCGATGATTTCGGCGGTGTAGGCGCTGGTATTGATCGCAAAGGCCAGGCACGCACAGAACGTTGCACTGGACAGCCACGGCCACAAGAAGCTTTCACGTACCGCTTCGAACTGCGCCAGACCGTAGTAGATCAAGAACAGCTGCACCAGCATCGGCGTGCCGCGGATCACGTAGGTGTAGAGCCAGGCCGTCATGTTGACGACGGCGTTCTTGGAGACGCGCATCAAGCCCAGCGGCAACGCACACAGCAGGCCGAAAAACAGCGACAGCGCGAGCAATTTGAGGGTGGTCACCAGGCCGCCGAAGTACAGCGGCAAGGCCTCCCAAATGACGTTGTAGTCGAAGATCATAGATCAGCCGCCCTTACGCCTACCGAGTAGCGCTTCTCAAGGTGACGCAATGCCAGCAACGAGACACTGGTAATCACCAGGTACATCGCCGCCACTGCGAGGAAGAAGGTGAAAGGCTCGCGGGTGGCGTCTGCCGCCTGCTTGGCCTTGAACATCATGTCTTGCAGACCCACCACCGAAATCAGCGCGGTGGCCTTGGTCAGTACCAGCCAGTTGTTGGTGAAGCCCGGAATGGCCAGACGGATCATCTGCGGCACCAAAACCCGGAAGAACACCTGGAAACTGCTCATGCCGTAGGCCATGCCGGCTTCTGCCTGACCCTTGGGGATCGCCATGAAGGCACCGCGGAAGGTTTCCGACAGGTACGCACCGAAGATGAAGCCCAAGGTGCCGATACCGGCGGCCAGCGGGTTCAGGTCGATGTAGTCGTCAAAGCCGAGCATCGGCGCCACGCGGTTGAGCAGGTCCTGACCACCGTAGAAAATCAGCAGGATCAGTACCAGATCGGGAATACCGCGGATCACCGTGGAATACAGGTCGCCCAGCCAGGCCAGCCAGCGAACCGGCGACAGACGCAATGCAACGCCGATCAGGCCCAGAAAAATGGCCAGGACCATGGAGGACAAGGCGAGCTGAAGCGTCAGCCATGCGCCATCGAGGATGACAGCCCCGTAGCCTTTCAACATGATTCAGGTCCTCGAATGTTGGGATGAAAAAATGGCGCAAACCTCAGAGATCCTGTTGCTTGCGCCATTTCGGACTTGTCGCCGGGACGTGTTACTTGCCGTAGATGTCGAAGGCGAAGTATTTGTCCTGGATTTGCTTGTACTTGCCGTTCTCGCGAATGGCAGCGATAGCGGTGTTGATCTTGTCTTTCAGCGCGTCGCCCTTGCGAACCGCGATACCCACGCCGTCGCCGAAGTATTTGACGTCGGTGAAGGCCGGGCCAACGAAGGCGAAACCTTTGCCAGCGTCGGTTTTCAGGAAACCGTCATCGAGCAGCGTAGCGTCTGCCACGGTGCCGTCGAGGCGGCCAGCGGCCACGTCGAGATAGATTTCGTTCTGCGAACCGTAAGGCTTGATCTCGGCACCCAGCGGGGCCAGGACTTCGCGGGCGAAACGCTCGTGGATCGAACCACGTTGCACGCCGATGTTTTTGCCCTTGAGCTCAGTCAGGCCTTCGCTGACTTGAGTGCCGGCCTTCATGACCAGGCGCGCCGGGGTGTTGTAATACTTGTTGGTGAAGTCCACGGATTTCTTGCGGTCTTCAGTGATCGACATGGACGACAGGATCGCGTCGATCTTGCGCACTTTGAGCGCCGGGATCAGACCGTCGAACTCTTGCTCGACCCAAGTGCACTTGACCTTCATCTCTTCGCACAGAGCGTTGCCGATGTCGTAGTCAAAACCAACAATGCTGCCGTCCGGTGCTTTGGAAGCAAACGGAGGGTAAGCCGCTTCGATACCGATTTTCAGAGGCTTTTCATCAGCGAAAGTCGGCAGGGACAGCACGGACAGTGCCAGGGCGCCAAGCAGCACGAGTTTCTTCATCTTGGGACTCCATCGGTAAAGGGCTAAAACGGCAGAGTGAGCGACAGCCCAATATGCGAATGAGTGGAACCGCAAAGCGGTGCTGCGTCGTAGGAACCGCGCGCTTTTTTCAACGCGAGCCACAACGAGCGAGTGATCGGCATTCTAACGACAGGCCCGAAGCCGATATTTCTTCAATGCGACAACTAATTACAGATGCACCGAGAAAGCCGCTTGAGCGCGTTGACAGCCCTGCAAATTCATGCAAGAGCAAAAGACAGTGAACCGATCACTGCTGCAAATTGCGGGCCTATTATTGGCAAACCCTTCTAATCCGGCAAGCGCAGCGTTGTGTCTTATTTTTTAGCTGGGCTGGAGAGGCCCGGGAATGGGGGTTGGCGTTTCCCAATGCCCCGCATCGGAGCGCGCGGTTACACATTCAGTTACTTGAAGGGTGGAGGGTAACAGTGGGAAAGCGCCTACAAGTGAAGCCGATAATTATTGGGCGTTGTTTATAGAGTGCCTGACAGATCGCCATCGCTAGCAGGCTAGCTCCCACAGGGATCTCCAGGGGATTCGCAATTTGAAACGAGCGCAGTTCCCTCTGTGGGAGCTAGCCTGCTAGCGATGAGGCCCGACCGGCCAACACAAAAACCTCAGACAAAAAAAGCCCCATCCGGCACAACACCGGATGGGGCTTTTACTGACTCAGAGATGTCGGTTAAGCGACATTCATGATCTTGTGCTCATCAATCAAATGCTGCACCACCCCCGGATCCGCCAGGGTGGAGATATCACCCAACCCATCGTATTCGGCGGTCGCAATCTTGCGCAGGATCCGGCGCATGATCTTGCCCGAACGGGTTTTCGGCAGCCCCGGTGCCCACTGGATCACGTCCGGCGAAGCAATCGGACCGATCTCTTTACGCACCCAGTTTTTCAGTTCCAGACGCAGTTGCTCGCTCGGCTCTTCACCCGCGATCAACGTGACGTAGACATAAATGCCCTGCCCCTTGATGTCGTGCGGCACACCGACCACGGCCGCTTCGGCAACTTTCGGGTGCGCAACCATCGCGCTTTCGATTTCGGCGGTCCCCATGCGGTGGCCGGACACGTTGAGCACGTCGTCCACACGCCCGGTGATCCAGTAGTAACCGTCTTCATCGCGACGTGCGCCGTCACCGGTGAAGTACATGCCACGGAAGGTCTTGAAGTAGGTGTCGACGAAGCGGTCATGGTCGCCGTACAGCGTGCGCGCCTGGCCTGGCCACGAATCGAGAATCACCAGGTTGCCCTCGGCCACGCCTTCGATGATGTTGCCCAGGTTGTCGACCAACGCTGGCACCACGCCGAAGAACGGACGTGCCGCCGAACCCGGCTTGAGGGCGTGAGCGCCCGGCAGCGGGCTCATCATGTTGCCGCCGGTTTCGGTCTGCCACCAGGTGTCGACGATCGGGCAGCGGGACTTGCCCACATTCTTGTAGTACCAGTCCCAGGCTTCCGGGTTGATCGGCTCACCCACCGAACCGAGCAGGCGCAAACTGCTGCCATCAGCACCTTCAACAGCAGCTTGACCCGACGCCATCATCGCGCGGATCGCGGTCGGTGCTGTGTAGAGGATGTTGACCTTGTGCTTGTCGACGATCTTCGCCACCCGGGTGATGTCCGGGTAGTTCGGCACGCCTTCGAACAGCAGCGTGGTCGCGCCGTTGGCCAGCGGGCCGTAGACGATATAGCTGTGGCCAGTGACCCAGCCGACGTCGGCGGTGCACCAGTAGATTTCGCCCGGGCGGTAGTCGAACACGCGCTCGTGGGTCATGGCGGCGTACAGCAGGTAACCGCCGGTGGTGTGCTGCACACCCTTCGGCTTGCCAGTCGAACCGGAGGTGTAAAGGATGAACAGCGCTTCTTCAGCGCCCATCTCTTTCGGCGCGCAGACACTGCCCGCCACTTTCATCAGGTCTTCGTACCAGATGTCGCGATGCTGGTTCCACTTGATGTTGCCACCGGTGCGCTTGCACACGATGACCTTCTGGATGCTGCTGGTTTCCGGGTTGGTCAGCGCGTCATCGACGTTGGTCTTGAGCGGGATCTTCTTGCCGGCACGAATGCCTTCGTCAGCGGTGATGACCACTTTGGATTTGCAGTCGATAATGCGACCGGCCAGGGCTTCCGGCGAGAAACCACCGAACACCACCGAGTGAATCGCACCGATCCGGGTGCAGGCCAGCATGGCGACCACGGCTTCGGGGATCATCGGCATATAGATAGTCACCACGTCGCCGCGGTGCACATCCTGGCCGCGCAAGGCGTTGGCGAACTTGCAGACTTGTTCGTGCAGCTCGCGGTAGGTGATGTTGCGGCTTTCGGCCGGGTCATCCCCTTCCCAAATGATCGCGACTTGATCGCCGCGCTCGGCCAGATGACGGTCGAGGCAGTTGTAGGAAACGTTGAGGGTGCCGTCGGCGAACCATTTGATGTCGACATGGTGATCGTCGAAGGAGGTCTGCTTCACCGTGGTGAAAGGCTTGATCCAGTCGAGGCGCTTGGCTTGCTCGCGCCAGAAGCCGTCCGGGTTGACGACCGACTGCTGGTACATGGCTTTGTAGGTTGCCTCGTCAGTCAGCGTATTGGCCAGAACCTCGGGACGAACGGGATACAGAGAAGCCGCACTCATCTTTCTTACCTCGGTGGAATAGTTGTTTTTGTATGGCCCCAGTTGTAGCCGGGCCGGGCCTATAGAACCATTCGACGATGGTAGTAACAAGCCCCTACAAATTACCGTGATAAGCCTGGAATGCGCCGCTAAAAGCACACCAAACCCCTGTGGGAGCGAGGCTTGCCCGCGAAGAACGATAACGCGGCCCACCTGAAAACCACATCACCGAGATCGCCAATTGTTCGGTTTCTACCACCTTAATCGGTGATTGTTACGAAATCTGTCAAAGGTGTTTATCAAAACCCCACCTATATGAATGCCCCCCCACGCCTAAAATCAGCCCGCCAACAAGGCAACGTGATTAACCAAGTTGCAGCCCCCACGAAGGCCGTTAATCCAAGACTCTTTAATCAAGCTCCACACGCAACCCCAAAAAGGTTGCGTGACCCCATTCGACCTCTAAAAGGTAAATCTGAAATGAAAGCTTTATTAGTTCTGGCCCTCAGCAGCCTGTGCGCAACCGCCATGGCAGACGAGGTCCCGACTGATGTCGCACAGCAGAAACCCGCCATCGAGGAATACACTTACTCGACTCACCTGGACATCGCCAAAGTTATCTCCATGAGTGAAGTTCCTAATGTGTGCGAAGTTGTTCCGGTGAAAATGGAATACGACGACTCCCAAGGTCAACGCCACATCCTGCGCTACAGCATCATGGGCAACGGCTGCACTAACGGCTGATCACCCGCCCGCCTCATAACGGTTCGACCCATCCGCCCCGCCCTTTCAAGGCTGATGCAGCGCCGAACCGTATATATCGATTAATACGATTATTTTAAGCATTTATTTGCGCTTTTTAATCAAATTAGTTGACGTAGCATTCACTCCATACCCAAGGCACAAAACGCCAACGAACCTGGAGCACTACCATGAAAACCAAACTGATCCTCGCCCTGACCCTTTCTGTTCTGGCCGCTAACACCTTCGCTGCTGACGGTTTCGACCGCACTGTCGCTTCTGACGGCTACGACCGTACCGGTACGGCTTCCTTTGCCGCCGATGGTGCCGATCACGTCGGTGCAGCCAAACTGGCTTCGGATGGCTTTGATCACACCGGTGCCGCCAAAGTCGCCGCTGACGGCTTCGATCACACCGGTGCGGCCAAACTCGCTGCCGATGGCGCCGATCACGTCGGTGCGGCACGCCTGAGCTGATCATCGAGCGTGACTTTACAGCCCGGCTTCGGTCGGGCTTAGTTGTGTCTTGAACCACCGAAAACCGATTCAAAACACAACATGTAGTGAAAAACCGGTTTTTTTGCCTATTTTTTGAACAAAAAAGTAGCGCATCAAAATTTATGAAAAAAAATCTTAACCCGCGATCTCCAGCCAAAGCCCTGTAAACCCTCGCTCCGACCGAAAAACCCGCCTTCTCGACCGCTCCATGCGCGGATTCGCCCCACCACGGCCGCAAAAATTTCCCTATAATGCCGGCTTAAACGGGCCTGCAATATTCCCTTACAGGGATAACAGCCAGTCTGAAGCCCACGCCGACGTCCTCACCGATTTCTGCGCCCCTCAGAGGCTCTCGGAACCCCGTAAAAATTTATGTTTATTTGCCTGCGTGTACCGCTGCAAAAAACGCTATCCAACGCGGCCAGTACGGCCGTGTGAAAAATAACCAATCAGTTTTCACACGGGCATCTGGCCCTCACGCAGGAGACGACACGTCATGCTGAGCTGGGACGAATTCGACAAAGAAGACAGCGGCGAGACCGTGGTAAAAGGCGCCAACGCCGGCCACGCGACTGAAGCCAACATGGACCGACTCGACACCGCTGGTGGTGTCGCCGCTCAAGAAGCTCGCGCCGTAACCGCGAACGACTCTGCCGCCATCGCCCGTGCCAAAGCAGCCCTGGACAACCTCGACATCGCCGAAGGCCTCGCCGAACTCGAAGGCGCCTCCGCCCGTGTCGCCGTCGACGAAAAGCGCATGATCAACTGCCGCGCCGACCTCAACCAACTCGTACCGTTCAAGTACGACTGGGCCTGGCAGAAATACCTGGACGGCTGCGCAAACCACTGGATGCCGCAAGAAGTCAACATGACCGCCGACATCGCCCTCTGGAAAGACCCGGAAGGCCTGACCGACGACGAGCGCCGCATCGTGATGCGCAACCTCGGCTTCTTCTCCACCGCCGACTCCCTGGTTGCCAACAACCTGGTCCTGGCCGTGTACCGCCTGATCACCAACCCGGAATGCCGCCAGTACATCCTGCGCCAGGCTTTCGAGGAAGCGATCCACACCCACGCCTACCAGTACTGCATCGAATCGTTGGCCATGGATGAAGGCGAGATCTTCAACATGTACCACGAGATCCCATCGGTCGCGAAAAAAGCCACTTGGGGCCTCAAATACACCCGTTCGATCTCCGATCCGAAGTTCGAAACCGGCACCGTCGAAACCGACAAAGAACTGCTGCGCAACCTGATCGCCTACTACTGCGTTCTGGAAGGCATCTTCTTCTATTGCGGCTTCACCCAGATCCTCTCCATGGGCCGCCGCAACAAAATGACCGGCGTCGCCGAGCAGTTCCAGTACATCCTGCGCGACGAATCCATGCACCTGAACTTCGGCATCGACGTGATCAACCAGATCAAAATCGAAAACCCACACCTGTGGGATGCCGAGATGAAGGAAGAGGCTTCGCAGATGATTCTGCAGGGCACTCAGCTGGAGATCGAATACGCTCGCGACACCATGCCTCGCGGCGTGTTGGGCATGAACGCGGCGATGATGGAGGACTACCTGAAGTTCATCGCTAACCGTCGTTTGAGCCAGATTGGTTTGAAGGAAGAGTATCCAGGGACGACTAACCCGTTCCCTTGGATGAGCGAGATTATGGACTTGAAGAAAGAGAAGAATTTCTTTGAGACGCGGGTAATTGAGTATCAGACTGGCGGGGCGTTGAGCTGGGATTGATTTCAGCCAACTAAAACGTAAGGAACAGAAATGAAAGGCTCTGAAAAACTCAGGGCCTTTTTTACAAACGGAGAAGTAATGGAATACTCAAAAATTATTAGTGGCAGCAGGCTTCGCTCGAGCACTGCTATTCGAGAACACAATTTAGAAGCCGAGACCGAAAGCGACAAAGCTCGTATATTATTTTCGGCACCATTTAGACGTCTTCAAAAAAAGGCGCAGGTATTTCCTTTAGAGTCTAACGCTGCAGTACGAAGTCGTTTAACTCACACACTAGAAGTTGCGACTGTCGGAAGGCAAATTGCGCAAAAAATCTCCAAAGTACTAGCAAGCGAATCAAAAATCGAATCGAAAGAGGCTTTCGTCAACATTGTAGAATCTGCTTGTCTTTTGCATGACATTGGAAACCCTCCTTTCGGTCATTTTGGCGAAGCAGCAATATCGAATTGGTTTAAGAAAAAGGCAAAAATACAAAACTCTATATTCGAATCAGAAAGGTCAGCACACGAAAACCACTATATAGACTTTGAAAATTTCGATGGGAATGCTCAAGGTTTGCGAATTATGACCAAGCTGCAGGGAGAGGATCAATTTGGTCTAAATTTAACCTGCTCAACAATAGCAGCTTATCTAAAATATACGCACCCAGAACACTCCAGAGACAAAAACATTAATGACTTCCATAAAAAACCAGGTTTCTTTTTGACCGAAGAAGACTCCTTAAAAGAAGTCTGGAACAAACTTGAAATACCCGACAATACTCGCAGCCCTCTAACTTTCATCATGGAAGCAGCGGATGATATCGCATACTGCCTCAGCGACATTGAAGACGGTATAGAAAAAGAAATTATTACTTACGACCAACTAATCATAGCAATTTCAAGCAAGCTTAGTGGCGATATCTTAGATTTTTGGCACGATATAATTTCTAATGCCAACCGAAACAGCGACCATGTAAGCAAGTTCATATCAATCAGAACCAACTTGATCAACAAATCAACGGAACTGGCAAAATCCACTTTTCTATCAAACCAGGAAGATATATTATCTGGGAGCTTTACGTCATCGCTCATACCAGAGGACTCTTATGAGCACAGAGTACTTAAAGTTGTTAGAGACTTTGTAGCTCGTAATGTTTATACATCACCAGAAGCAGAAATCATCGAGCTTTCTGGAAACAGTATAATCACCGGAATCTTAGACAAATTAGCACCACTTCTTGAGCTGAGCTTCCCTGAATTCGAGTTCATCCTAAATAAAGATGTCAAGAATGTAAAGCTGAATGGACTTCAAATAGAGGCCAGATTATTAAACTTGCTTCCTGAACAATGTAAAAAATCATACCGCGCCGACTCAGCTACAACACCAGAGTACGAATGGATTTATCGTACCCACCTACTAGTTGATTACATCTCAGGCATGACGGACGACTTCGCACTAGAAATGTACCAAAAATTAGCTGGCATTAGAACTACATGAAATTAGATTCAAGCCACCCTTCTGAAATCATCAAAGAGCTAGCCAATTGGCTAGCCGATGAACTATTGTTTGAACTTAGTATCTACGAGTACGAACCTCAATCTATACTCGACACAAGAGAAATATTCAAAATAAGGGCAGCAGACTTCACTCAAGAAGCTATTGAAAACAAAATAGACAATCTCGCACCAAACAAGGAATTAGCATTCCACTCTATACTTCGCCACAACAAAAAAAAATATCATATTCCAATGATTGACTTTCAGGCACCTGAAAACAAAATAAGAGAGTCAATTAGCTCTCTAGAGAAAGTCATTCCAAAAAGCATATTTAACGAACTTGTTTTTTATAATTCCGGTCGCTCTTGCCATGCTTACAGTCTGAAAATCATAAGCAATTCAGAGTGGATCGATTTTATGGGACGATTACTTCTAGTATCACATCCGCATGAAGATCAAATTATCGATACTCGATGGATAGGACACAGACTTATGTCTGGGTTCAGTAGCTTAAGATGGAGTGCCAATACAGATCAATATCTAGCATTACCTCGAAAAATCATAATGCACTCGACATTAAAAAATATATTCTGACAGGTTTACACCCACGCCTACTTTTCCGGTGCTCATCAGTTACGGGAGAAAAATTGAATCTTGACTGGATAGTTTGAACATCATAATCTCCTCTTTCCGGCGCCTAAGAAACGCCTCAAGTAGCGGCCTGACCGCTCCCGAAAGATGCGGCTTTTTTGTGCCTACGGATTTCTCGTGGGCGTGAAAAAACCTCTGCTATGTCGGGAGTGGGCTAATACAAGACCCGTAAGGGGAATATGTCCGGCCTTCTACTTGGGGTTTCTTAACTCCCGGCGCCTTAGCCCTAAGAAAGCTATCAAGTAGAGGTAATGGATATGCCTAAGCGTTTTCCCTTCCTATTGAAGGAAATGACCTACATTTGCACCGTAAAAAATCTGCTTCCGCTCCAGGAGGCCGATCATGTCTGATCCTTACATTCCCACAGTATTTATTCGCCAAAACCTCGAACTTCACGCCCTCCTCCTGGAAAACCAGCCATGGTTTTGTGCCCGAGATCTGGGTCGCTTGATGGGTTTCCACCTTAACGATCGCGTAGTCAGCAAACTGGATGAAGATCAGCGGCACACGTTGCTGATCGACTACCACGGGCAACCGGAAAAACGGTTGATGCTCAGCGAGTCCGGCGTCTATGCGCTGCTGGTCTATCACTACGCACCGGGGAATCGATTGTTGCGAGAGTGGCTGACACATCAAGTGGTCCCGGCGTTGCGCGACGCGGGGCAGTCGAAGAATGCGGATCGACCGATGTTGAGTTTGTTGGATTGGCCGGAGATGTCGTTGAGTCTGTTGCATTGGCAGGATGAAGGCTGGATTCGGCTGCGGGACATGCCTTATCTGTTGCTCAATCGCACACGGCGGCGGGTGCCGGTGGTTAAGCCTTGGTGGCGGAAGGTTTTGGAGGCGCTTCAGTCATCGAAGCATTCGGTTGGCTAGCCTTTGTAGGATTAACTGAAAGAAGCGTCGGTCTTTTCTGTAGGAATTTTCGTAGACAGTCGTGATGGCCACTCAGTATCGTCCGAGGGTATTCAGCCCTCGGCGATTGTATGGACACGGAAAAGAGCAACAGCGATTGGACTGACATTGAGATTCAGGCAGCGGTAGACGCCTATCTCAGCATGCTGTCCCGCGAGCAGAGTGGTCTGAAAGTCGTTAAGACTGAGGAGAACCGCATCCTGCGTGAGGGTGCCTTAGCCGGTCGGACCAAAGGGTCGGTTGAGTTTCGGATGCAGAACATCTCTACCGTTCTGGTGGAGTTGGGTCGAGCTCGCATTGCGGGCTACAAACCCGCTAAGAATGTCGGCGCGAATGTTGCGCGAAGCATTCGAGACGCGCTCAACGCTCCAAGTGCTTTGACACCTGAGGATTTTGCTCCGACGGCGGACGAGGCAACGCTGGAACAGCGATCTGCCAAACTTGAGAAACAACCGATTAAAGACGTGCCGAAAGGGATTGAGAGGCCAGAACAGACTCAGTCCAACGGAAAGTCTTATGTTCGCGATCCTGAAGTGAGAGCTTGGGTTCGCCAGCAGGCTGAAGGTCGATGCGAAGGCTGTGGCGAGCCTGCTCCGTTTGAAAAGGATGGCAGACCGTTTCTTGAGGTTCATCACGTTAAGCACTTAGCGCAGGAAGGTTCGGATCGTCCGAGCAATGCTGTGGCGCTGTGCCCAAACTGTCATCGCCGTTGTCACCATTCGGGTGACCGGGATGAGTTCACTGCTTCGCTTTATGACAGAGTCAAGCGGTTGAGACGTGAAGAATTGGGCTAAATGAGATTCGTGGCGAGGGAGCTTGCTCCCGCTCGACTGCGAAGCAGTCGCCCAGCAAACAACTTCATCTGTCTGATGCACCGCGCTTGCCAGGTTTGGGTCTGCTGCGCAGCCCAGCGGGAGCAAGCTCCCTCGCCACAGTTAGTGTGTTGCTATTGAGTCAGCGCTAGGTAGATAGACTGAGTTGATGTTTCGAATCGCGAGCAGGCTCACCCCTACAAGGTTTGGTGGGTTGCCCCAGATTTTGCGGCGTGTTGAAAACATTCAGTGCAACCCGCCCCGCCTCCCGCTATTAATACCCTTCCCCCCTCAAGGACCCGAGCCCACCATGAAATTCGACCTCGCTTACTGCCTCAGCCTCGACGACAAGCTGTCGATCTATGACGTGCGCGATCTCAATTTCGACGAAACCATGGATTTCGATTCCGCCAAAGAACACTTCCAATGCCCCAACGACGCCTGTCGCTCGGCCTTCGATGCGGCAAATGTACTGACGACGTTCAACGCCAAAAACGTGAATTACGTTCGCACCCCGCACTTCAAGAACACGCCCAGCACCCGGCATGTGGCGGATTGTCCTTATGCCAGTCTCAAGGCGTCGGCGTCAGGTGTGGATGCGGACGGTGCGGAAACGGATGACAGTCGCGAGGAGCATTTCCCGTCGGAGTTGTTGCTGACTCGGCGTGAGTATGTGCGTAAGCCGTCGAACCCGGCGGTGGCGGCGGATGTGGTGCGGGACGATCCGACGCCAACCACTGAGGCTAGCAACACAGAACACCCAAGCCGTGAATCGGCACCGGACAAGACCAGTGTCTTCGCCCATCCGGTGGAGTGTTTTGTGTCGAACTTCGAAGACAAGGACCTGCTCAAGCGCATGCCGCTGAAGATTGGCGAGCACACGGCGCCTTATGGGTCGTTCTTCAAGAAGATCGAATACCTGACGGACAACAAGGGGCTGATTTACTGGGGCAAGATCAAGGAGATCAAGGATTACACGCAGAGCTTTCGCATCGATTTCGAGCAGAAGGTCTGGTTCAAGCAGGCGGACGAGGCGAAGAAGAAGCCGTATTCAGTCAACGTTTACCTGAGCAAGAAGTTGATCGAGAACTACCGCAAGCGCAAAGCGTTTCTGGAAGAGATCAAGCACGCCATCGACAGCGAAGCGGAGTTGTATTGCTTCTTTTATGGCGTGACGCCGGAGTTGAAGCAGGTGCCAAGCAAGAAAAACCCCGAGCAGACGTTCGGGGTGTTCAGTGCGAATATCGAGAACCTGGATCACTTTATTATTCGTGAGGCGCCGGGGTTATCGGGTACGCAATCAGGGCAGCTGTAGCGCAACGCCGCCGGGGTGTTGCTTGATCAGGCTATACGGCAGGACACCCCAGCCCACATTTCCACACACAGCGGCCACGTGAGGAAAGGACGGATCTAACTTGATCCCCTGCTCGGTGAAATACCAGGAAGGAAAACTCCAGCGGTCCTCGTCATCGTAGTCGCAGTCGTCATCCCCTTCTGGCGTGACCGTCATTTGATTGGGATAGAGATTAAGCAATTGCGCCACCAGCCACGGCGCCAGCTCTTTGCCGCGGTAATCAGAATAGGCACTGAATGACTCAGACGAAGAAATGTAGGCGTCGTAGTTTTCCTCGTAGTGCAGCGGCTTTCCCTGTCCCACCCACAGCACGTCATCAAGCGTCAGAGATTGGCCCGTTTTAGCATCGAGGTTGAGTGAGTCATTGACCTGATCCGGGTAAGCACCGCCACAGAAGTACTCGGTTGAGACACGGACGCTCATGACGTTCGGCGTCATCCACAGAGGCTGACTCGTCTGTGCGTAGTAGGCGTCAGCGTAGTTAGCGAAGCATCCGTAATACCCCACAACCTCCTGCCACAAACGGCCCATCAATTGCTGATTGATACGCTTACGCTCCTCAGCGCTGTAGCCCGAAACCACTTCAAACAGCTCGGCTTTGGATTGTGGGTCGCGCCACCATTGCAGCGTGTAACCCATGAAGGTTTCAGTCTTGCCTTGTGTAAGCTTCATACCCTGCAAGCGCAGGTATTCATAAGGCGCCTTGTCGTGAAGTCTGGCGAGATAGGGCAAGGTATCAGCGGGAATCTGAGGAAGGTTCGTTGGCTGCAGATCAATCTTCAAGACTTTGCCTTTAGGACTAGTCCATTCTCCGGACCAGCCGCTGGACTTTGGTTGTAGGCGAATTGTCGGAAAAGGTTTGTGCTCTCCATATCGCTGGTCACCCTCTTCCAGCACAAGTGTTTTTCCTTCCTTTGAGCCACTAAGCACCAAGTCCTTGCGGTACTTTTGGTAAAAGTAACGACCCTCACTGCCATCGGCGCTCACCTCCAGCACAATCGGCATTTTTCCCAGAGTCCCGGTATAGACCTGCTTGCCGCTGTCGGCCCACAACATCGTAGAAAACGTGGAGCACACCAATACGACAATGCCAGCAAGACGAAACAGTCCTTTAAACATCAAATCATCCTTGAATGCAGCGAGTATTGGCTCGCAAGAAAGAGCGGCGGATTATGGCGAACCCATGTTCGAGAATCGATAAAAAGCTGACTAGATAACGATCAGCTCAGGCACATGCTGACCATCACCAACACCAGCAACCCCACATAGACCCGCGCATGCACCCGATCCGGTATCCGCCCAATCCAAGGCGTAGCCAGCCGAATCCCCACCAGCGATCCCATCGTCAACACCGCAAACGCCAGCAGATCCACATAGCCAATAAACCACGGTCCCAGATCAAACTCGGTGAACCCCGCCATCGCCATGTAAGTCAGCGTCCCGGCCAACGCCACCGGCAGGCTTAACGGATTAGCCATGGACGTCGCCTGACTCATGCTCAACCCGCACCGTCGCAACAACGGCACGGTCATGACGCTGCCGCCTACGCCGAGAAACGTTGCGATCACGCCGATTCCTACACCGCCGCCGGACACTTCCGCCCTGCCCAATCGTCGTGGGATTGCGGTGTCGGACGCTGTCAGAAAACCACGTCGGAACAGGCAATCCACAATGGTCACGCCCAGGTACGCGATGAAGGCATAACGAATCACCTCACCACTCACCCACATCGCGGCGAGCGCTCCGAGGATTGCGCCCAGGCCGATGAACCCGCCCAGCGGCCACAGATAATGACGAATGAGATTACCGGCGCGGCGGTGTTTGCCGGTGGCGATCAATGCGTTAACGATCATCACGCAGGTCGAAGTCGCCACGGCAATGTGCATTGCCGATTGGCTGACGGGGTCATCGGCACCATGGCTAGCCATGAGCATGCGATAAAGCAATGGCACCACAACGAAGCCGCCGCCAAAGCCGAACAACACCGCAGTGACGCCAGTCACGCACCCGAAAAATGCCAGCAGGAGATAAAACATTGCGTGTCGTCCGTTGGTTGAGAGCGGTCGACAATAGAGCGATGAGCCTTGGCCTGCTTCAGCAAGTCAGCCAATAATGTTCGCGTTTACGCCAATTGTTGGAAAACGCTCAATGCGCAATGTTTCGATCAATCTGCTGGATGACACACCGCGCTCGGTGGTGGCGGTCGGTACGGATTATTCCCACGGTCATGTGTTGCCCCGTCATACGCATCGGCGGGCACAACTGCTGTACGGCGCGACGGGGGTGATGCAGGTCAGCACGCACGATGGCAATTGGGTGGTGCCGCCGCAGCGGGCGGTGGATTCCGGCGGGGGTGGCGCATGAGGTGCTGATGCTGGGGGTGAGCACGCGCAGTTTGTACATCGAACCTGATGCGGTTGATTTGGGGGATCGTTGCCAGGTGATCAGTGTGTCGCCGTTGATGCGGCACTTGTTGATGGAGGCGGTGGAGATCCCGCTGGCGTACGACGAGGCCGGGCGCGATGGCGCGCTGATCGACTTGCTGTTGCATGAACTGGCGCGCAGTGCTCACTTGCCGTTGCACATTCCGTTACCGGTCGATGCGCGGTTGCTGGGGTTGTGCCAAGGCTTTTTGCAGCGGCCCGACGCGCATCAATCGCCGCAGCAATGGGCCGATCAATTGCACATCAGCTTGCGCACGTTCAATCGGCTGTTCCGTCAGCAGACAGGGCTGAGTTTCAGCCAATGGCGCCAGCGGGCCTGCGTGGTGCTGGCCCTGGCGCGGTTGGCGGCGGGGACGCCGGTGACGCGCATTGCGCTGGATTTCGGTTATGACAGCCCGGCGGCATTCTCGACCATGTTTCGCCGCGTATTGGGGCAGGCACCGTCCGTCTGGATGGAGGGGGCGACATAGAAAAAATCAAAAAATGAGTTTGATCCGGGCGCAAAACAACTGTACAAAACAACAGTACTTTTTGGATTAGCACTCTCGAGCCCGGAGAACACCATGGCCTCTCTTGCGATGAAAATCACCCTGGAACGTATCGCCCTTTTCCAATTCACCCCGGCCCACTGTGCCCAGGCCCGAGCGATGCTGGGTTGGAGCGTGGAAGAGCTCTCGGAGGAATCCGGTGTCTCCGTGGACGCCATTGTGCGATTCGAGGCCGAACGCGATGTGCTGGATGTCACCCGGCTGGCGTTGGCGTATCGGTTTGAATCGGAAGGCCTGGTGTTCTTCCCCGGATTTGCGCCGGGTCGGGGGATGAATGTGAGAGGGTCGACGCCTGATCCGGTGGGTCGGGCGGACTACGCGATGGTTGAGTGAGGAGTCAGCAGATGAATGGAATCGATGAATGCGACAGGCTTGGTCATCCGTCTTCGGGTGCTGCCGATGCGGGGGAAATGAGGGCCAAGGCCGAATACCTGATGAAGATCGGCATGCTGCTCGACACCGGTCAGTTGGGCAAGCTGGAAGCGGCGCAGAGGCTTGGACTGTCAGCGGGGGAAATGGATGAAATTCTCGACGGGAATGTTTGCGACCTGACGGTGGCGAAGATCGCGGGCCGCTCCATGGCGAGCGGCCCGACGGCAGAAGATCAGGCGTTCTGAGGCGTGACTGGATCGCCCTTTCAGGAAGGCTCATGGCTTGCCTCGCTGGTCGAGCAGCCACGGCCTTTAACGCCCACCATCACCTGCCTTGGTCTTGGACCTTACTGCTCCCGAAACGCCGGATTCTGACGCTCTAACGACGCTTGTTCATAGCTGTAAGCCAGCGCCAGCAGTTGGGGTTCACTCCAGCGCTGGCCGAAAAAGAACACAGACGTTGGCAGTTCATCGCTGTTCATGCCCGACGGGACGGTAATGGCTGGGTAGCCAGCGACTGCGGCACTAAATTGCGAGTAGCCATCGGCATCGGCGAACATTGCATCCAGATTATGTTCAGCCATTTGCTCATCAATGGCAGCCTTGAAGCTGGCACTGAGCACGCCGAACATCTCGGTTGCCTGTGAGTGGGTCATGTCCAGTTGGTTGATGTCGTTCAGCATTTGCTGCCCGTAACCTTCGGCACCCGGATTCAGCTCGTTGAAATCGATCAACTGTTGAAGCGTCTGAATCGGTAACCCTGAGCGGCTGGCCAGGTACTCGGGCAGTTCATGTTTCATGCCTGCCATGAGGGTGTTGAAGTAGCCATCGATATCCGGCAGTCGGACGCTCAACGGCACCAGGGTCGCGCCTTGCTCTTCCAGTGTGGCCAATGCCATCAGGAATTCAAAACCGGGTCGAAGCACAGTGCCGTTGGTGCCGACGTACTCGGTCGGGTAACCGATTCTTTTGCCTTGCAGTGCATCCGTGTTGAGCAGCGCGGTGTAGTCAACGCCCACTGGCGCATCGCTGGTGACAGGGTCACGGGCGTCAACGCCTTGCAGGGCGTTGAACATCAGCGCGGCGTCACGAACGGTGCGCGTCAGGGTACCCGGCGTATCTTGCAGACGGGTGATGGGAATGATGCCCGATCGGCTGAACAGACCCAGCGTAGGCTTGACGCCCACCACGCCATTGGCCGAAGCAGGGCACGCGATGGAACCGTTGGTTTCGGTCCCCATGGCCAACGGTGCGAAACCAGCGGCAACACCGGCGGCTGAACCCGAGCTGGAACCACAGATTTCACCATTTAACACGTGGGGGTTTTTACCCTGGCCACCTCGGCCACTCCAACCGTGGGGCAAGCCCATTTCCCGGACGTAAGCCCATTCGCTCATGTTGGTTTTGCCGAGGATGACGGCACCTGCGTCACGCAGCTGTTGGACCACAAACGCGTCGTTCGCAGCAGGCTGGCCGACCATGGCCAAAGAACCCGCGCTTGTTTGCATCTGGTCCGCTGTGTCGATGTTGTCCTTGAGCAGAACAGGAATGCCGTGCAGCGGACCACGCACTTTTCCGTCCTGACGCTCCTGGTCCAAAGCGGTGGCAATGTCGATGGCCTGTGGGTTGAGCTCGATAATCGCGTTGATCGTCGGCCCTTGCTTGTCCAGCGTGTGGATGCGCGCTTGCAAATACTCCACCAGTGTGACTGAGGTGAGTTCGTTGCGCGCCATCCGCTCGGTAAGCTCGCTGACGCTCGTATATTCGAGCGACTGGGCAGTGACGGAGGTGTTGCTGTCTGCGAATGCAGGTCCGGTGACCGATAGCAGAATGATCTGCGCCAGTGCCGTCATGCGGCTTTTTAAAACGTCCTTCATTTACAGCATCCTTGATATGGCTAATCGCGGGTGAGTCATTTCACCCGCCGCACAGCCTACCGAAACCGTAGGAAACGGCTGTCAGTCACAAGGAGCTGTCAATGTAGGAAACATCATCCAGACTTGTAGCCGCTACAAGCCAAACGCCCTTCTTCCTTCACTGTACTTTCCATTTCCGACCACCATGCGGCCCCTCGCTGTGGGTACATGACGTTGAACGCCTCGCCCATTTGCGGCGTGGTGATCGACACATTGCGTTCCCAGGCCAAGGCGAGGATCCGGTCGAAGGGCTCGAACCAGGCGTGCATCGACAAATCGAAAGTGCCGTTGTGGATGGGCAGTAACCAGCGGCCCTTGAGGTCGATGTGCGCTTGCAGGGTTTCTTCCGGCTGCATGTGAATGTGCGGCCACTCGACGTTGTAGGCGCCGGTTTCCATGAGGGTCAGGTCAAACGGGCCGTGCTGTTCGCCGATGCGTTTGAAGCCATCGAAATAACCGCTGTCGCCGCTGAAGAAGATCCGCGTGTCGCCATCGATCATCACCCACGAGGCCCAGAGCGTGCTGTTGCCATCGAACAGGCCGCGCCCGGAAAAGTGCTGCGACGGTGTGGCGATGAACTGGATGCCATCGACTTCCGTGCCCTGCCACCAATCGAGTTGGCGCACTTTGCTGGCATCGACGCCCCATTTGACCAGGGTGTCGCCGACGCCAAGTGGGGTCAGGAAGTAGTTGGCCTTGTCCGCCAGTGTGAGCACCGTTTGATAATCGAGGTGGTCGTAGTGGTCATGTGACAGGATCACCGCCTCTATCGGCGGCAAGTCATCGAGGCTGATCGGTGGCTGGTGGAAACGCTTGGGGCCGGCCCATTGCACCGGGGAGGCGCGCTCGGCGAAGACCGGGTCGGTGATCCAGAATTTGTCCCGCAATTTGAGCAGTACGGTGGAGTGGCCGAGGCGATAGACGCTGTGGTTGGGCGCGGCAATCAACGCGGCGTGGCTCAGGGATTGCACCGGGACGGGCGCAGTTGGGCGAGTGTCGCGCGGTTTGTTGAAAATCATGTTCCACATGATGCGCAGCATTTTTCTGACGCCTTCACGTTGCACAGGCACATGATTCTGGAACAGCCCTTGTGCCTGACGGGAAGCTTCGGGTGTGGAGGCATTGTCCGCAGGGGAAATTGAGTCGGCCATGTCTGAGTAACTCCAGAAAAACCGCAAAGTGCGGATTTCACGGTGGGACGATAATTGGCCAAAGCACGCACGCATCAGCCGGAGATTCTAGTATTCACTGCACAGGATTAACGAAACATTACACTGCACAGTGTAGTTTCTAGGTTGCATCAAAGCGGATCACAAGTAAACTGCCGAGTGTAATTCTTCTCTGCCGACTGCCGAAGCGTACTTATGACAGCTCCACAGCGCCTCACCGACCGAAAACGCGAAGCCATCATTCAGGCGGCGATTGCCGAATTCCGTGCCAACGGTTTCGACATCACCAGCATGGACAAGATCGCCGCCACCGCTGGGGTGTCGAAGCGCACGGTGTACAACCACTTCCCCAGCAAGGAAGAATTGTTCGCCGAAATCCTCAATCAACTGTGGGCGCGGGTGACCGCCGAACAGGAAACGTCCTACCGCCCTGACCTGCCCCTGCGCGAGCAAATGCGCCAGATGTTGCAGGCGAAATTGCAGATGCTGGGCGATGAAAACTTTCTCGACCTGGCGCGGGTGGCGATCGCCGCCACCATCCATTCTCCCGAGCGCGCGCAGAACATGGTGGCCCGGATGGGCGAGCGTGAAGAAGGCCTGACTGTGTGGATCCGCGCCGCCCAGGCGGACGGTCGATTGAAGCCGGTCGCCCCCGAATTTGCCGCGCAGCAGATCCAGGGGATGCTTAAATCCTTTGCGTTCTGGCCGCAGATTTCCATGGGGCTGCCCCCGCTGTCAGATGAGATGCAACGCACCGTGGTGGAGTCAGCACTGGACATGTTCCTGGCCTGTTATCAGCGCTGAATCGAGCTGCCATAAATGACAATCTCTGCCGAAACACCGATCACAGGGCGCGCTGAATAAAACGCGGCAATGTGTTTCAAAATGAAAATGGCGCTGGGGCTATAGTGAACGTCAGTCCCAGCGCCACGCAGAGATCATCATGACCACGCCGACCCACGAAACCAAACCCGCCGCTGCCGTCGACCATCTGCGCTTTCACCGCCCCCATGCTCACTTGGAGCCAACGTTCGGCAACGACAAGTTCGCCCTGCGCGCCGAGGCCTTTGCACGGTTCTTCGGCACGCCGACCTTCCTGGGCGCCCAGACGCTGATCGTGGCGATCTGGATCTGCCTTAACGTCTCGGGCGTGACCCAGTTCGACGTTTATCCGTTCATCCTGCTCAACCTGGCGTTCAGCCTGCAGGCGGCGTATGCCGCTCCCCTGATCCTGTTGGCCCAGACCCGTCAGGCGGCGCGGGACAAAGCCCAGACCGATGCCGATGCCCTGCACCGCGAATCCATCGCCGTGGCCAACAGCGAACGCCAGGCACAAGCGGCGCAGAACACCGCGCAACTGCTCGAACTGCTTGAACTGAACACCCGGCTTACGGAAATGACCAAGAACCTGACCGAACGCATTGAAAGCCTGACCTCGGAAATGCATCAGCATTTAGTGAATGATCATTCGAAGGATTAGCACCCGGTCACGGCAGTCGAAGCGCCCGCCCCAGCTCATCGAACAACGTCACCACCGAGCGCAACGCGCGGCAGTCCGGACGGGTCAGCAACCAGAGCGCGGTGTCGTAACCGTGCAGCGGGCCAGTCAGTGGTTGCAGTTCATCACCGATCAAAAAGTCCGGTAACGCCGCAACGCCCAGCCCGGCACGCACCAACTCGGTCACCGACAGCATGCTGTTGCAGCGATAAGCCGGTGTGACGCCGGGCAATTGCTGGCGCCGCCATGCCACGGTGGGGTGGTCGGGAAGAAAGTCATCCGGCGCGATCCAGGTCAGCGAGGCCAGGTCTTCAGGATCGACTGATTTCAGGTACGCCGCACTGGCACAGACCCGATAGGAAATATCCGCCAGACGTCGACCAACCAGATGCTCGGGCGGTGCGCGAGTCAGGCGCAAGGCGATATCGGCATCCCGACGGCTGAGGTTGGCGAAGTCGTTGGAGGTGCTCAGTTCGAGGGTCAGCGCCGGGTAGGACGGCATGAACTGCGCCAGCGCCGGCAGCAGCAACCCTTGCAGGACAGAATCGGTGCAGGTCAGCCGCACCGTGCCGCTGATGACTTCACCGCCCTGCTCCACGCCAATGCGCGCCGCGTCCAGCGCTTGTTCCGCGCGCTCGGCTTGCTCGGCCAGGGTCTGGGCGAGTGTGGTCGGCAGGTAACCGGCGCGGCTTTTTTCGAACAGTTGCTGGCCCAGCGCGGCTTCCAGTCGGCGAACCGCGCGAAACACCGTCGACACGTCGACCTTCAATAACGCCGATGCCCGGGCCAGAGAGCCGCCGCGCACCAAGGCGAGGATCAGCGCCAGGTCTGGATAGTCGAGTCGATAGTGCGTCGCTGCATTGATCACTTGGGATAACGCCAATATTGAATGCGTGAGCGCCAATCTATAGTGGGTGCCAGGAATCAACAAGCGTCGAGATCACTCATGGAAAACACCGCCCTGCGCATCGCCCTGATCGGTGATTACGACCCACAGGTCACCGCCCACCAAGCCATTCCCGTGGCGCTCGGCATGGCTGCCGAACAACTGAACGTGGATGTGCAATTTCAGTGGCTGGCCACCGATCACATAAACGCCGCCACCCCGTTACACCACTTCGACGGTTTCTGGTGCGTGCCCGCCAGCCCTTACCGCGACATGGACGGCGCGTTGCGGGCGATCCGTTTTGCCCGTGAGCAGCAGCGACCGTTCCTCGGCACCTGCGGCGGTTTTCAACACGCGGTGCTTGAGTTCGCTCGGAACGTATTGGGTTGGGAAGACGCCGAGCACGGCGAAACCCATCCCGGTGCAGCACGCGCATTACTCACGCCGCTGACCTGCTCATTGGTGGAAGCAACGGACAGCATTCGCCTGGTTGAAGGCTCGTTGATCGCCAACGTGTACGAAAGCGCCGAGATCGTTGAGGGATATCGCTGCCGCTATGGCGTGAACCCGGCGTTCGAGCGTGAGTTATTGAGCCAACAGTTGTGCGCCGTTGGCCATGACTCGACCGGCGACCTGCGGGCGGTGGAGCTCCAGGGTCATCCGTTTTTCGTCGCCACCCTGTTCCAGCCCGATCGCGCCGCGCTCAACGGCACGCTACCGCCGCTGGCCCGGGCGTTGGTCGAAGCCTGCAAAAGGCAACAGCCATGATGGCCGATACGCCATCAGCGCCGTACTACGCGGTGATTTTTACCTCGCTGCGCACCGACGGTGATCAAGGCTACGCCGAGGCCGCCGAACGCATGCTGGAACTGGCCCGTGAGCAGCCGGGGTTTCTCGGTGTTGAGTCGGCTCGGGGTGAGGATGGGTTGGGGATTACGGTGTCGTACTGGGCCAGCGAGGCGGCGATTCTGGCGTGGAAACATCATCCTGAGCACCGTGCGATCCGTGAGCGGGGGCGGTCGACGTGGTATTCGGCGTGTCATACGCGGGTGTGCAAGGTTGAGCGGGCGTATGGGTTCAAGGCCGTAAAATGATGCGGTGTTCTTCTGGCCGCCTTCGCGGGCAAGCCTCGCTCCTACATAGGGCACCGACAACCTGTAGGAGCGAGGCTTGCCCGCGAAGAGGCCAGTCCAGACACAGCAAAACTTCAGCCCCGAACCAGACTCCGCACCGCCGAAATCTCCGGCACTTCCCGCCGATTCATGTACACCCGCAACGGCTCGGTCACATTGATCCGGTCATCAATATTCTGATCCAGCAACAATTGAATCAACTCACGCTTGAGCGTCATGGCCTGCCCAGGCCCCGGCGCCCAGACAAATTCACTGGTGGGAATGATCCCGTCATCGGCCACGTCCATACCAAACGAGTCTTCGCTGAAACGCACAATGTAGTGGCCGGTCTTGCGATTGAGGCCGACGAAGCCCTTGAGTTGGTCAGCGGCCTGGCAGATAAGCTCGGAAGTGATGCGCATATAAACCTCACAAAAGGTCGTTAACGACCGGTGAACGATGGTTTACACGCAAGAACAGGCATTCGGATTTCCCTCTGCCGGGGAAACGCCGGGGCCAAGAGTACTGCAAAGAACCGCACAAAAGCGCTGAAAAAATCTGCTTTAAACACGTTTATGTCGGTCTGGCGATAGCGCTGGCGGCGCTCAGTTGTTAAAAGAGACGTCTTTGAAAATTCAACGCGAAAGGACCTCGACCATGCCTGTTACCTTCACCAAAAGCGCCCTGCTGCTGAGCATGCTGCTGGGCTTCGGCCAGGCACAGGCCGCCAACGAGCCCAGCCCGACTGCACTGGCCACCCGTTTGGGCATCCCGCACCCGGCGGTGATCGCCCACCGCGGCGCATCCTACGATGCACCGGAATCCACGGCGGCGTCTTACAGACTGGCCCGTGATCTGGGCGCCGATTACCTGGAACTGGACCTGCAACGCAGCAAGGACGGCGTGCTGTTCGCCCTGCACGACAACAACCTGCAACGCACCACCGACGTTGCCACCAAATTCCCCGATCGCAAGGACAGCCCGGCCAACGCGTTCACCCTCGCCGAACTGAAAACCTTGGATGCCGGTAGCTGGTTCAACGCCGCGTACCCGGATCGCGCACGTCCGTCCTTCGTCGGCCTGAAGATCCTGACCCTCGACGAAATCATCGACATCGCCCAGGGCAATCCGCTGCACAAACCCGGCCTGTACATCGAAACCAAAGAACCAAAGCAATTCCCCGGCCTCGAACGCGACCTCAAGGACAAATTGCAGGATCGCGGCTGGCTGAGCCCGGCCGGTTCCAAACTGGCGAAAAGCAATCTGGCGGTCGGCCAGGGCAAGGGCAAAGTCGTGCTGCAAACCTTCGAGAAGAGCAGCCTCGAACTGCTTGAGAAGGAAATGCCGCAAGTGCCGAAGATCCTGCTGCTGTGGGTCGGCGAAGGCAGTATCGAGCCTAAGTCCAAAGTGACGTTTGCCGAGTCCGGCGACAAGGACAAGGCCACCTACTACGCCAAACAGGAACCGAAAGACAAAGCCGAATTCCAGCAATGGGTCGAGTACGCCAAGGCCCAGGGTGCGATCGGCACCGGTCCTTCGGCCGCGTTGACCAAGGGTGGCGATCAGAGCTATTCGGACCTGGTGAAACCGTGGATGAACCAGTACACCCACGATCAAGGCCTGCTGGTGCACGCCTACACCATCGACGAAGCAGTTGATTACCAGAAAGTCATGGACGCTGGCGTCGATGGCATCTTCACCAACCGCGCCAGTGAATTGCTGAAGTTCTACAAGCGCCCGGCGGCCGGGACGGTGGCGCAGTTGCTGCAGAACAACGGGTACTGATCGCTAGCTGACACGACACCGCGTCGTCTTCTTCGCGGGCAAGCCTCGCTCCTACGGGTTCTGAGTCGATCACAAATAATGCGACCGCCCCAAATCCCGTAGGAGCGAGTGATGCGGCAAGCCGACTTGCCCGCGAAATCTTCCAAACGACACGGTGATTGGAATTAAGGGTGAATTAAGTTGCCACAGTTAATCTGGACTCACTTAAACAGATCACCCCAAGGAATGAACCCATGAAAACCCTGACTGCCCTGTTCACCGCTGCTGCCCTGACCCTCACCGCTGGCCTGGCTCAGGCTGACGTTCGTGTCGACCAGATCCCTGAGCTGGTCAAGAGCGGCAAGATCAAGCCACTGGAAGAAATGAACCAGGAGGCACTGAAACGGCACCCAGGCGCGATCATCACCGACACGGATCTGGACAACCACTTCAACAACTACGAGTACGAAGTGGAACTGAAAACCGCTGACGGCAAAGAATTCGACGTGGACTTCGATGCCACCACCGGCAAGGTCCTGAGCGACAAACAAGACACCTGATACCCGTATAAAACAAAGCCGCACGATCTTCGGATCGTGCGGCTTTTTTGCATGCCGGATTCGCATAATCAACACGCGCCAACTCGGCGGTAGCCCGCTAGAATCCCTCAACGGTGATTACACAGAGATGGATTGAGATGGGGCAAACAGCGGCAGCAGACATCGCCACGATCGGCCGGATCAGCGCGGTGCCGGCGATTCTCCAGGTGATCCGTGAATTGACGGGGCTGCGCTTCGCTGCGGTGGCGCGTGTCACTGAAGACTCATGGACCGCTTGCGCCGTACTCGATCAGCTGGACTTCGGCTTGCAGGTCGGCGGCGAGCTGGAAGTGGTCACCACCTTGTGCCACGAAATTCGCCAGGCGCATCAGTCGGTGGTGATCGACAAGGCCAGTGAAGACCCGCTTTACCGCGATCACCACACGCCTCGCCTCTATCAATTCGAAAGCTATATTTCGGTGCCGATCTTTCGCCCCGACGGACGCTTTTTCGGCACCATCTGCGCCCTTGATCCCAATCCTGCATCGCTCAAATCCAGCACGATCCAGAGCACCATGGAATCCTTTGCGCGAATGCTGGCGTTGCAGATCGAGGCGGAAGAGAACCTGCAAAAAACCGAAGCGGCATTGATGGCGGAACGCAAAAACACCGCGTTGCGCGAACAGTTCATCGCCGTGCTCGGCCATGACCTGCGCAACCCGTTGTTCGCGATCAGCGCCGGCGCCGAAATGCTCTTGCGCAAGCTTCCCGACCCGGCGAATCAGCAACGGGCCCGGCACATTCTGACCAGTGCCCGGCGCGCGACCCGACTGGTCGATGATGTGCTGGATTTCGCTCGTGGTTCGTTGGGCAGTGGCATTCCGGTGGACATCGCACCGTGCCCGGACCTGGGCGACGCCTTGCGGCACGTGATTTCAGAAGTCCAGAACATCTATCCCCAACGCACCCTTCGCATGTCCATTGGCGAGCTGCACGGTATTCAGTGCGATCGCGAGCGGGTCGCGCAGTTGCTTTCCAATCTGGTGGCGAACGCCGTTGCCCACGGCGACCCCGAGGGCTCGGTAGACGTGAGCGCGCAGATCCACGACGGGCAGTTCGTGCTGAGCGTGACGAATCAGGGGCTCATCGCCGAGGACGCGTTGCCCCATCTGTTTCGCCCCTACGCGCGACCGGCCCGCGGAACACCGCAGACCGGCCTCGGGTTGGGGTTGTACATCGCCAGTCAGATTGCGCAGTCCCATGGTGGAAAGCTGGAAGTGCGCTCGACAACGAAGGAAGGCACGCAGTTTGTTTTCAGCTTTCCGGTGCAGACAGTTCCGGGAAAAGCTTAAGTCGCAGCAATGACGTTGAAGTTAGAAACGGGCGATACAGCGATATTTCCAGAGTCATCGGCTAGCGAGTAATTCGCCTGCACGGGACCAAGCTTAATGAACTGTTTTTCAATGTAAAAGTGCACACCTGCCACCTCTTCAACCCCCGTGATTGTATGCGTGAACACCGACACGTCATTCCAGAACACTTCGAGCTTGTCCCCTTTGTTGTAGTTCTGGTTGCCTTCGACTAGCGCCCGCAAACCGTTTTCGCCTACAGGTTCGGTGAGCTCGCCATCGTCAACCCCTTCTACTTTCAAACGACTTAATTGCAGATCCATAGACATAAAAACGCTCCTTGTAAATACAGCAGCGCCACTGCGCTGACAGCGCTATCAAACGCTCGTGCACGGCAATCGTCTACTGTCAGAACTAACAGGTGCACCGTAAAACCGAACCAAAATGCCAGGCGCCCGACCAGCGGCGTAACCCTTATGGATCCGAGAGCGACGGGCGTACCGACTCGGTAACCGACCTGATACGCCGCCGTTTCCGTTACGCGCTCAGACGCGCCGTCACTTCATTCAACTGCCCCGACAACCCATGCAAATGACGGCCAGCCGCTTCGGTGCGCTGCACGTTGTCCAGGTTGGTGCTGGCGATGCTGGTGATTTCAGTGAGGTTGCGTGAAATGTCCTCGGCCACCGAGGTCTGTTCTTCGGCGGCGGTGGCGATCTGGCGGTTCATGTCGCGGATGGCTTCCACGGCATGGGTGATCCGCTCCAGCATGGCGCCGGCCTGGGTCACTTGCTCGACGCTTTCCTCACTGCGCGACTGGCCGCTTTCAATCGCCTGAGCCGCGTCCACCGCACCGGTTTGCACGGTTTGAATGATCTGGTTGATCTCGATGATCGATGCCGCCGTGCGCTGGGCCAGGCTGCGCACTTCATCGGCCACCACCGCAAAACCGCGTCCGGCTTCACCGGCACGGGCCGCTTCGATGGCCGCGTTGAGCGCCAGCAGATTGGTTTGTTCGGCGATACCGCGAATCACTTCGAGCACCTTGCCGATGCGTCCGCTGTCCGTTTCCAGTTGGCGGATGACCGTGGCGGTGTTGGCGATTTCGCCGCGCATCCGGGTGATGGTGTGAATGGTGCCCTGCATGACTTTTTCGCCGTGTTGGGCGGACTGGTCGGCATCGTCGGCGGCGCGTGCGGCATCGGCGGCGTGACGGGCGACTTCCTGTGCGGTGGCCGACATTTCGTTCATCGCCGTGGCCACCTGATCGGTGCGGTTGAACTGCTCATTGGTGCCGCTGGTCATGAGGCTGGCGATCGAGTTCAGCTCACTGCTGGCGCTGTCCAGGTCCTTGGCGCTGCGCTGCAAACGGCTGAACGTTTCGGCGAGAAAATCACGCAAAGTGTTGGCCGCAACCGCCAATTTACCCAGCTCATCCTGACGGGTGCTGGCCACGCGGTCGGCAAACTTGCCCTGGCTGAGTTGCGCGACGTACTCGATCAGTTTGCGAATCGGTTCAATCAGGTTGCGGTTGACCAGCCACAGGCTCAAGAGCCCGATCAACAGCCCCGAGACGAGCATCACAATGAGCCCCAGCAACACGGTGCGATCGGCTTCGGCGCTGATTTGCTTCGACTGCTCGACACCCTGCTTGCGCAATTCGCTGACCAACTCGGTCATCTGTTCGCTGGTCGCACGGTCGACACCTTTGACCGCCGCGTCGCCTGCCGTCGGGTCGGCGCCCGCCGCCACGTAGGCATCACGGCCCTTCTGATAGGCAGCGCCCAGCAAACGGTGTTCGTCACGCAGACGTTCGATGCGGGTTTTCAGTTGCGGATCGATACCTTTTTGCACGGCCAGCTCACCGAGAATGCTCTGCACATCGCGCTGACGGTCTTCGAACTGTTTCCAATACTTGTCCAGGTCGGCCGGTTGCTTGCCACGCAGCAGGACGTTTTTCCATTCCTGAACCTGCACCTTGAATTGCAGGTTGGCTTCATCGATCAACTGCGAGGTGTGCAGCGGGCCTTCGATCAGGTTGGCGTAGCTCTGAACGCCGCTGGACAGAAAGTGAAAGCAAGCCAGGGCGATCAACAGTACCGCCAACAGGCTGCCGCTCAACAGGGCGAGAATTTGTGCTCTCAGGGATTTTTGCAGCATCGAGTGATACTCATGACAGGGGGTGAGACACGCGGCAAACACAGCGTGAAAGGTGTCCGGACATCCCTGTCTGAAACTTGGCTCATGGCCGAAGCCGCGCAAGGTAACTTAAGCAAGATCGGCGTGCCAGAGCGGTTCTTGAATCTATTCCGACCACCGGCAATGCAATCGTTTGCGGTTATTTTTTCGTCACAAAAACGTCATCCACAGTTGCGATGATGCGGCTCAAGTGAACCTGTAAAACCTGCGACAGGCGCCTCCCCTTGCGAGCCCCAATGAACCACAGCATCGACCAAAGCCATCGCGACCCGGACCTGTTCGGTCTGCTCTACGGTTTCAGTTTTCGCCCCGGTGAGCGGGGTCGGGAGATTGATTCGGCGAAAGCGCTGCAATACCTGCAACAGCCGGACGAGAGCGATGAATTCCTGTGGCTGCACCTGAACCTGGCGCATGCCGCGTGCGAGCGCTGGATGAAAAGCCATCTGGCATTGCCGGACGAGTTTTTCGAAGCCTTGCACGAAGGGTCTCGATCCACGCGCATCGAGCATGTGGATTCGGCGTTGCTGGCGGTGGTCAACGATGTGGTGTTCAACCTCAGCAGCATGGTGTCGTCGGATGTGTCGACGCTGTGGGTGTGCGCCCGCAGCCGGCTGATCATCAGCGCCCGCCTGCAACCGCTGCACTCGGTGGACAAGTTGCGCTCGTCGGTGAAGGCCGGCGAGTGCTTTCGTTCACCGCTGGAATTGCTGGTGCATTTGCTGCGCGATCAGGGCGAGGTACTGACCCAGATCGTGCGCAAGACCAGCCTCAGTGTCGATCAGATCGAAGATGAATTGCTGTCCTCGCGGCTGTCGACCAACCGTGCGGAACTGGGTGCCAATCGCCGGGTGCTGGTGCGCCTGCAACGGCTGCTGGCGCTGGAGCCCGGTTCGTTGTTGCGGTTGCTCAACCGGCCGCCGCACTGGTTGCAGAAGGAAGACGTGAAGGAGTTGCGCAAGTCCACCGAGGAGTTTGCGCTGATCATCAACGACCTCACGGCGCTGGGTGAGCGGATCAAGCTGTTGCAGGAAGAGATCGCGGCCAACCTGAACGAGCAGAGCAACCGCACGCTGTTCACCCTGACCGTGGTGACGGTGCTGGCGCTGCCGATCAACATCATTGCCGGTTTTTTTGGCATGAATGTGGGTGGGGTGCCGTTGTCGGGGGATCCGGAGGGGTTCTGGATTCTGGTGGCACTGGTGGCGACGTTTACCGTGATTGCGGGGCGTTGGGCGTTTCGCAAGCGCCAGGATTATTGAGCCTTTGCCCCATCCCCTGTAGGAGCGAGGCTTGCCCGCGAAGGCGTTTTACCTGATACATAGCTTTCGCGAGCAAGCCTCGCGCCTACAGGGACCGGGAGATTTCTGATTAACGGATCAGCAAAAAAACCAAACCCTGATCTAGGGCAGTTTCTCTGTAACATTTGGCAACGATCATGACAGACACTCCTTCCTTCCTCAGGATTGTCTGTCATGGCTACGCCCTCCTACACCGCCCAAACCCAGGCTCCCGCCCGCAGTGCCAGGCCTCAACTCGATAAAAAACCCAGCCTGCTCACCCTCGTGGTGTTTTTCGGAGTGCTGGCCAGCGGGTTGTTGTTCACCGCCTACAGCCTGATGCACGACATGAGCGAACTCGGCACGGAGGTCACCACCTGGACGCCGTTTCTGCTGTTGGGCGTGGCGCTGCTGATCGCCCTGGGCTTTGAGTTCGTCAACGGTTTCCACGACACCGCCAACGCCGTGGCCACGGTGATTTACACCAACTCGATGCCGCCGAATTTCGCGGTGGCCTGGTCCGGGTTCTTCAACTTCCTCGGGGTGCTGCTGTCGAGTGGCGCGGTGGCGTTCGGCATCATCGCCCTGCTGCCCGTGGAACTGATTCTGCAAGTCGGGTCCTCCGCCGGTTTCGCGATGATCTTCGCCCTGTTGATCGCGGCGATCCTGTGGAACCTCGGCACGTGGTGGCTGGGCTTGCCGGCCTCGTCGTCGCACACCTTGATCGGTTCGATCATCGGCGTCGGCGTGGCCAACGCCCTGATGCACGGCCACGACGGCACCAGCGGCGTGGACTGGGCTCAAGCGACCAAGATCGGCTATGCGTTACTGTTGTCGCCGCTGGTCGGCTTCGGTTTTGCCGCGCTGTTGTTGCTGGCCTTGCGTGCGTTCGTCAAGAACCGCGCGCTGTACAAGGCGCCCGTCGGCAACACGCCACCGCCGTGGTGGATTCGCGGCATGTTGATTGTGACCTGCACCGGGGTCTCGTTCGCCCACGGTTCCAACGACGGCCAAAAAGGCATGGGTCTGATTATGCTGATTCTGGTCGGCACGCTGCCGATGGCCTATGCGCTGAACCGCACCATGCCGGCCGATCAGGCGCTGCAGTTCGCCGCCGTTGCCGAAGTCACCCAGCAAGCGCTGGTCAAAAGCGTGCCGATGCCGGCCCCCGCCGATCCGCGCCCGATCCTCTCTGAATACGTGCGCAGCAAGGAAGCCACACCGCAACTGATCCCGGCCCTCGCCGCCCTTACGGGCAGTATCGGCGCAGAGGTCAAGGGTTATGGCTCGCTGTCCAAAGTACCGGCCGAAGCCGTGGGCAACGTGCGTAACGACATGTACCTGACCAGCGAAACCATTCGCCTGATGGACAAGAATAAAGTCGGCCACTTCGACGCCGACACCACCGGCAAGCTGCAACTGTTCAAGCAACAGATCGACAACTCGACGCGCTTTATTCCGCTGTGGGTGAAGATCGCGGTGGCGATTGCGCTCGGGCTGGGCACCATGGTCGGCTGGAAGCGCATCGTGGTGACGGTCGGCGAAAAGATCGGCAAGACCCACCTGACCTACGCGCAAGGCGCCTCGGCGGAAACCGTGGCCATGCTGACCATCGGCGCAGCGGACATGTTCGGCTTGCCGGTGTCGACCACTCACGTGTTGTCCTCGGGCGTGGCCGGGAGCATGGTCGCCAACGGCGGTGGCTTGCAGATGAAGACCATCCGCAACCTGCTGATGGCGTGGGTGCTGACCTTGCCGGCGGCGATTGTGCTGTCAGGCAGCCTGTATTGGTTGTTCACCCAAATCTTCTAGCCCCAACACATAACCCTGTAGGCGCGAGTGGTGCGAAAATCCGACTTGCCCGCGAAGAACGATAACCCGGTCATTCGGTCAGACCGCGTTATCGTTCTTCGCGGGCAAGCCTCGCTCCTACAGGGGGCGGTTAGGTTGTGGACTGGATGACATTGGCCAGCCAGTCCATGAACGCCCTCACCCGCAGCGGCAAATGCCGTTGCCGGGCGTAGAGCAGCGAGACCTCCATCGAGGGTGCGCTGAACTGCGGCAGCACCGCCACCAGATCACCACTGCTCAAGTGCGATTGCATGCCCTTGACCGGCGCCTGAATCAATCCGAATCCCCCCACGCACGCCAGCTCATAAGCATCGGTACTGTTGACCGTCACGCTGCCCGCCATCGGCAGTTGCCGGGGCTTGCCTTCCACCTCGTACAGAAACCCGTCCGACCGCGAACCCAATACGCCGACGTAATGCACCATCCGGTGCTGCGCCAGGTCTTCGAGTGTTTCGGGAATCCCGTAGCGCGCCAAGTACGCCGGGCTCGCGCAGTTGACCATGGCGAAATCACACACGCGACGAGCGACCACCGACTGGTCCGGCTGCGACCCCACGCGCAACACGCAATCAAAACCCTCCCGAAGCAGATCGACTCGCCGGTCAGTGGTGCTGATTTCCAGTTCCAGGTGGGGGTGGCGCGCCATGAATTCCGGCAGTTGCGGCATCACCACCTGGCGGGCCAGAAAGTTCGGCATGTCGATGCGAATCCGCCCGACCAACGAGGCCGGGTCCTGGCGAAACAGGCCCTCGATGTCGTCCATGTGCGACAACAAATCCTTGCTGCGTTCGTACAGCACCAGCCCGTCCTGAGTCGCCTGGACCCGGCGCGTAGTGCGTTGAAGCAAGCGTGTCCCCAGCAGCGTTTCCAGCGTTTGAACGTGATCGGACACCGTGGACCGAGGCAGACCCAGGCTCTCCCCCGCCAGAGTAAAACTCGACATTTCGCTGACGCGAACGAAGGTGCGCAGCAGTTCCAGCTTGTTCATGAGCCGCCCCTGTATTGTTCGGATTAACCGACCAGTGATTCCGATTTCATACTGTTTATCACTTCAGAGCGGATAAATAAACTTCCTCCACACCGTCACTCACCACCCTTGAGGAAGTCCCATGAACCGTAAAATCGCACTGATCACTGGCGCCAGCCGCGGCCTCGGCAAAAACGCAGCCCTGCATCTGGCCGCCCAAGGCGTCGACATAATCGGCACCTACAACAGCAAGGCCGATGAGGCGCAAGAACTGGTCGCCGACATCGAACGCCTCGGCGCTCGGGCGGTGATGCTGCAACTCGATGTGAGCCAAAGCGAACGCTTCGAAGCCTTCGCCACCCAGGTCGCCGATGTGTTGCACAGCCGTTTTGATCGCCAGCACTTCGACTTCTTGCTCAATAACGCCGGCATTGGCCTGACCGCGAACTTCGTCGACACCACCGTCGCCCAGTTCGATCTGCTGATGAACATCCACCTGAAAGGGCCGTTCTTCCTCACCCAGAACCTGCTGCCGCTGATAGCGGACGGTGGGCGCATCCTCAACGTATCCAGCGGTCTGACCCGTTTCAGTTTGCCGGGTTACGGTGCTTACGCCGCGATGAAAGGCGCGATGGAAGTGCTGACTCGCTATCAGGCGAAGGAACTCGGTGCCCGCGGCATTTCCGTGAACACCCTGGCACCGGGCGCCATCGAAACCGATTTCGGCGGTGGCACCGTGCGCGATAACAGCGACGTGAACAGCTACATTGCCGGCAATACCGCGTTGGGTCGGGTGGATCAGCCGGATGACATCGGCGCTGCGATTGCTTTACTGCTGGCGCCGGGCAGCCAGTGGATCAACGGCCAGCGCGTTGAAGCGTCCGGCGGGATGTTCCTGTAACCCCTGAACCTGTGGCGAGGGAGCTCGCTCCCGCTGGGTTGCGAAGCAGCCCCAAAATCTCGGTACCTGCCGAAGATTTTGCGAGCGCTTCGCACTCGAGCGGGACGGTGCGGCGATCCGCCAAGCTCCCTCGCCACAAAAACGGTTCACTCTGGATTAACGAGCAGTGGACACCATCAACATGCGCTCACGCACCACGTCATACGCCCAGTGATACACGTAGGTGTATGGCAGGAAAAACAGCAACACGCCGATATCCAGCAGGAACGCCTGCCACAGGCTGACGTTCAGCCACCACGCAATCAGCGGCACCCCCATCGCCACCAGCCCGCCTTCGAACAACAGCGCATGGACAACCCGTACCCAGGCGTTGTGCACGATGCCGTAGCGTTTGAGCAAACGGTCGAACAGCCCGTTGAAGACCACGTTCCAGGCCAGCGCCAGGGCGGCGATGACCAACGTGACGATGCCCATCTCGAGCATCGGTTTGTCCATGATCCACGCCAGGAGCGGCGTACAGATCAGGATGGCCAGCACTTCGAAAGCGATGGCCTGGAAAATACGTTCAGTGATGGATTTGTTGACGCTCATGATCAGGAATCTCTGAGTGACTGTGGTTGCCATCATCCAGCCCTGCGTCGATACTTCCTAACCAATAACCATCGACAAAGGCGATAGTTCATGGCGTCTCAGGAAGTGTTGCAAGCGTTTGTCCAGGCGGCGACGCAAGGTTCGTTTTCTGCGGCAGCACGCAAACTCGGCCGCAGCCAGTCGACCATCAGTGCAGCGGTTGCCAGCCTTGAAATCGATCTGAACCTGGTCCTGTTCGACCGCAGCAGCCGCAAGCCGAGCCTGACCCCGGCCGGGCACGTGATGCTGCAGCGGGCCGAGGAGATCCTGGCCGCCACCAGCCGCCTGGCAATGACCGCCAGTCTGCTGTCCCAAGGGGTTGAGCCGAAGTTGACGGTGGCGATTTCCGACACTTATCAATCCGACCGTTTCGAAGCGGCGTTGAGCGCGTTCGATCAGCGTTATCCGGACCTTGAACTCGAATGCCTGATCGCTGAATGCGATGACCTGGTGGCCTTGGTGCAAAGCGGTCGGGCGCATGTGGCCTTTGCCGAAAAGCAGGACAGTTACCCACCGGACCTGGTCAGCTCGACCGTGGATGAACGCACGGAAATTGCCCTGTTCGTGTCCCGCGAGCATCCATTGGCAGCGCTGGGCCTCGTCGATCAAGACGTGTTGCAAAAGCATCGGGAGTTGCGACTGGCGACGATCGTCAATCCGTATGAAAGCCGTGCGAAGGGACGTGTCTGGTCGGCGCCGAGTTACCTGATGCTGCTGGAAATGGCCCAGGGCGGGTTTGGCTGGGCACCGTTGCCGCGATGGTTGGTGGAGCGGTTTGGCCCGGGGACATTGCAGGAGCTGGACGTGCGGGGCTGGCCGAAACCGGTGTTTGTCGATGCCTTGTGGTCGCGGCTGCATCCGCCGGGGCCGGCAGGGAGCTGGTTGCTCGGCAAGCTGCTGGAATGAAGGTCCTGCGGACCTTATCGCGAGCTGGCTCGCTCCCACAGTGGATCGCGGTGATCACAAAATCTGTGTACGCCCCCCGTAGGAGCGAGCCTGCTCGCGATGGGGCCCGTCAGTTCACATCACCTCAGCGCCTTGATCCGCGCCTCGATAAACCGCCGCTCCGGCACCTGCTGCGTCAATTCCAGCGCCCGTTCATACGCCGCCCTCGCCTCTTCACGCCTCCCCAACTGTCGACAAAACTCCGCCCGCGCCGAATGTGCCAAGTGGTAATCCAGCAGATCACCCCGACCCAGAATCCCGTCCACCAACACCAGCCCCGCCAACGGTCCGTCTCGCCTGGAGATCGCCGCTGCGCGGTTCAACTCAATCACCGGTGAAGGCACCGCCGCCAGCAGCACGTCATACAAACCCACAATCTGCTGCCAGTCCGTCTCCCCCGCCGTGGGCGCTTCGGCGTGCACCGCCGCAATCGCCGCTTGCAGGCAATAAGGCCCGAACCGTCCGGTGGTCAGCGCCGCCTCCACCAGCGCGCAACCCTCGGCAATCATCCCGGCATCCCACAACGAGCGGTCCTGTTCATCCAGCACAATCAGTTCACCGCTCGCCGACGTGCGGGCCGGGCGTCGTGATTCATGCAACAGCATCAACGCCAGCAGCCCTATCACTTCCGATTCCGGCAGCAACTCCATCAACAGCCGCCCGAGCCGGATCGCTTCGCGGGTCAGGTCCTCGCGGGTCAGTTCGGCGCCGACAGACGCCGAGTAACCTTCGTTGAACACCAGGTAAATCACCCTCAGCACACTGTCGAGACGCTCGGGCAGTTCCGCCAGTGTCGGCACTTGATAAGGGATTTTCGCGTCACGGATTTTCGCTTTGGCGCGCACGATGCGCTGGGCGATGGTCGCCGGTGCCGAGAGAAAGGCGCGGGCAATTTCCTCCGTGGTCAGGTCGCACACTTCGCGCAGGGTCAACGGCACCTGGGCATCCGACGCGAGGGCCGGGTGACAACAGGTGAAGATCAACCGCAAACGATCGTCTTCCACGTCCTCATCACTCCAGTCGGCCTGTTCCAGCTCCTCCAGTTGAGCAATCAACATCGGCCGGGACGCGGCAAAACGTGCGCGCCGACGCAACACATCAATGGCCTTGAAGCGCCCGGTGGACACCAGCCACGTGCGCGGGTTATCCGGCACGCCGTCACGCTGCCAACGCTCGACCGCGACGAAAAATGCCTCGTGCAGGGCCTCTTCGGCGAGGTCGAAATCGCCAAGCAAGCGGATCAGCGTAGCCAGAATCCGCCGCGAGTCTTCGCGGTAGACCTGCTCGACCCGAGCCGTGACCGAAGCGTCAGTCATCAGTCTGGCATGCCTTCAGTCACCAGCATCACCAAGCGATCGAGGCTTTGTCCCCAGCCATCGTAAAACCCCATGGCCTCATGGGCCTGGCGATCTTCTTCGGACCAGTGCATGGCCCGGGCGGTGTAGAGGGTTTTGCCGTCCTTGTCTTCGAGGGTCACTTCGGCCGACATGAAGGGTTTGCCCGAAGGAATCCACCCGGGAGTGAACGCGTCGGTGAACACCAGGCGTTCAGGCGCGACGATTTCCAGGAAGACTCCCATGGTCGGATACTCAGTCCCGTCCGGTGCGCGCATCAGGGTGCGAAACTGGCCGCCGACCCACAGATCCATTTCGCACTCCGGCGTGGTCATGCCATGCGGTCCCCACCATTGAGTGAGCAAGGCCGGCTCGGTCCAGGCGCGGAAGAGCTTGCGACGCGGCGCGTCGATCAGACGACTGATGGACAGCTCGAATTCGGCAGGCTGATGCTTATACGGTTGTGGACTCATGGGGATCTCCTGTCTTGTGCTTGTTATTCAGGGATTCAATTGGCGAACGGGCCGCACCTCGACGCTGCCGACCCGGGCCGCCGGGATGTTGCCGGCGACCTGGATCGCTTCATTGAGGTCTTTGGCATCGATCAGGTAGAAGCCGGCCAACTGCTCCTTGGTTTCGGCGAACGGGCCATCGGTGATCGACATCTTGCCGTTGCGCATGCGCACGGTGGTCGCGGTCTGCACCGATTCCAGCGCCTCGGCCGCGATCATCCGGCCGCTGCCCTGGATCGCCTCGGCGTAGGCCATGCACTCGGCGTCATGGGGACTGTCGGGCAGCGAGTGCAACTCCTGTTCGTTGCTGTAGACCAGGCATAGGTACTTCATGTGGGCTCTCCCGGATCGAACTGATCAACTATGGCTGCTGATTGGCGTTTTGGCGCTGCTTCCCGATAAACAGTTCGGTGATCAGGGTTCAAGGTTGAACAGCGCCGTGCCGCTGGTCATGTCGAACGGGGCCGACCAGTGTTCATGGACGATGCGCCATTGCCCGGCATCGCGCCGATAGCAGGCGGTCACACGCATCCAGCAGGCCTGGGTTTCACCTTGTTCGTTGGTGCCGCCGCAATGGGCCAGCCAGTGAGCGAAGGCGATGTGCTCGTCCGCGACGATGTTCAAGTGGGCGAAGTCGAACGTGTGCGCGCCCTGGCACATTTCCATGCACTCTTCCCAATGCGCGCGGTAAGCCGCCTTGCCGCGAAACTGCAAGGCCTTGACCGCGTCGTAGGAGACGATGTCGTCGGCATACAGCTGCATGAGTTCTTTGACGTCCTTGGCGATGACCGCCTCACGATAGGTGTCGATCAGGGCCTGGATTTCTTGGGTTGCGTTCATGGTGGTTCTCCGTGGTTTTTGTTGTGAAGACACCCTTAGTCGTCTGGCGCACCGCCAAATCGACAGTCGAAATAAAAATAATCCATGAATGCAAACTCGTTAGAATCCAACGCCTATTTTGTTGGAAAAAGGACACTCCAGTGACAACCCGACTCGTGCCTTACGAAAGCCTGAACGCGCGCCAGCGCCAGCAGATCGAGGCCATCGAAGTGCATAAAGAGCAGATTAAATTCTCCGGCGACATCCACGGTGCATTGCACACCTTGCTGTCCAAACCCGGCCCCGGCGTCAAGGGATTTGCGCTACTGGCCGAGGAGATTCCCGTGGCCTTCCTGCTGCTCAAACGCCCGCCCGTGTTGCCGGCCTGGGCCGATGAACACAGTGCGACCTTGCATGCGTTGCAAGTCGATCACCGCGCTCAAGGCAAAGGTTATGGGAAGGCTTGCCTGCAAGCTTTGCCCGACGTGGCCCGGCTGGCGTTTCCGGAAATCAAAGCGCTGGAACTCTCGGTGGACGCGGACAATGAGGCCGCCATTGCGCTCTATGCAAAATTTGGCTGGGTCGACAGCGGCGAGGCGTACAAGGGCCGGATCGGTTATGAACGGCGCATGAGTCTGGTTTTCTGAGGTGGTTATGCTCAACAGCATCGAAGCACTGGAAGCGATCTACGGCCAACCCCACGACCGCGCCGTGCGCAAACAGATTGCCTTTCTGAACGAGGACTATCAGGCCATGGTCCGCGCCTCGCCGCTGGTCATCATCAGCTCGGCTGGTCCTGATGGCCTGGACGGTTCGCCTCGTGGCGACACGCCGGGATTCGTGCGGATCATCGACCCGAAGACCCTGGCGATCCCGGACCGTCCGGGCAACAACCGCATCGACACGCTGCGCAATGTGGTGCTCGATTCGCGGGTGTCGCTGCTGTTCATCATCCCCGGCATCGGCGAGACGTTACGGGTCAACGGCACGGCGCAGATCAGCGCGGAACCGACGTTGCTGGAGAGCTTTGCGGTGAACGGCAAACCGGCGCGCACAGTGATGCTGGTGACCGTGGACGCGGCGTACTTCCATTGCTCGAAAGCGATTGTGCGTTCGGATTTGTGGAACCCCGAGAAGCATCTGGAGCGCTCGGCACTGCCAACGGCAGGAGCTTTTCACAAGCGCTTGAATGACGGGCAGTTCGATGCCGAAACGTATGACCGGGAAGCGCCGGCGCGGGTGCGGGACAGTCTTTACTGACACGCCCCCTAACCAATGTGGGAGCGAGCCTGCTCGCGATGGCGGTCTGACAGTCGACACTTCTGTTGAATGTTATGCCGTCATCGCGAGCAGGCTCACTCCCACAGGGGATCTTCGGTGCTTGATATACGTTGGTTACAGCGCCAGAACCATCTCATGCCACGCCATTCCGCCGTGGTCGGAGGCCGACGGCTTGATGTAGGCAAAGCCGAATCCGGCGTACAGCGGAATATGCCGTTCCTTGCACATCAGATGGATGTGGGTCTTGCCCATCGCCCGCATGCGCTCGATGAATTCGCCCATCAAACGCTTCGCCAGCCCCTGCCCCTGAAAATCCGGGTGCACCACCACCGACATGATCACGACGTGCGGCCCGGCCGGGTCGTGGCCAATCAGCTCCTTGAACGCTTCGTCTGACATTTCCACCTGAAACGCCGCACCGGAATTGATGAAACCGGCTACAACGCCGTCTACTTCGGCGACGATGAAACCCTCGGGCCAGGTGGCGATGCGCGTGGCGATTTTTTCCCGGGTGGCGGCTTCGTCGCCTTCGTAGGCAACGGTTTCGATGGCGAAGCAGCGGTCCAGGTCGGCGGGAGTGACGTGGCGGATGACGGTGTTCATGGCAGCTCGGATTCAGCGTGGGAAAGGCTGGGGATCATAAATTAATAAGGTGTTCATATCGATCACTGCTGATGTCGTAAAGCCTGCGTATAGGCGCTTTCATTGCCGATCGGATCGGATTATTGGTGTTGCCTGTCTCTGATCATCGATAGGGGGAACACACCATGAGCAGCGTTCAGATCGGACTTCTCTTGCTGTTGGGCATCAGCACGTTTGGCTTTGTGACGTTGTCGATTGACGTGATGCGGTCGCGGCGGATGAAGCGGAGCAAGTAACGATCAAGAGGCGGACGTGGGTCCGCCTCTTGATGCGGTCATTTGTCTTTTAGCGGCAGCCAGATTTCCAGCACGCCGGTGTTGAGCTTCGGGTTGAAGTCTTCGCTGTAGCGTTCGAACTCTGGCGCGTCCGCCGCCTGATGGCCGGACTGCGGCAGCCAGGTTTTCCAGATGTACTGAAAGGTCGCGGGCAACTGGTCCAGTGTGCCTTTGTGCTCGAACACCGCGTAATGCTGGGGTAGAACCTCGACCCAGCGGTACTTCTCGGGCAGGTCGTCGAGTTTGGCGATTTCGACGCCGGCGATGTACTCAAACCCGCCTTTGCCATCGGGATTGCAGCAAATACCGTAGGTCACTTCACCTTTTTGGCCGGGTATCTTGCCCATCTCGGGAATGAATTTTTCCCAGAGTTCGGGAATGCCTTGTGTGGTCTGCTGGGTAAATCGACCACCCAGCCCTGCAATGAGCAGAAAATGCCCATGTTCGAAGCGTGGCTCGGCCGGTTTCACGCCTGTTTGCTCATCCATGACTCAACTCCTTGCTGCAAAAAAAATGGGTTCGGCTGGGAGTATAGAAGCCAAACCCGATTCGCCTAATTACAGGGCGTGCAACTGCTCGACGGCGCCCGCACCAATGAACTCGTTATAACCCGATAGAATCACGTACACCGCGAAATAGCAGAAGATCGCCGCCGATGCCATGTAGGAGTAACGCAGCAGTTTGTCGCCCAGCAATTTGCCGCCGTGGCTCGCGGCGAAGCACAACGCGACGCACCAGAACACTCCGGCGCACAGAAAACCGCCGAGAAACAGCGCCGAGCTGACGGCGTCACCGCCACCGGAGCGCGCGATCAGCGTGCCGCCCACGGCCGCAAACCAGAGAATGGCGCTGGGTGACGACATGGCCAGGAAAATCCCGCGGAAAAACTCCTTGCGGTGAGAGTTCTGCCCCACCTCGGCGGACTGCGCCAACACCGCTTCATGGTGAATCGCCGAATAGATCATCTTCGCCGCGAAATACACCAGCAACGCTGAACCGCCGATCCACAGCACCCAACGCACGGTTTCGTATTGCAGCAAAACGGTCATGCCCGCCAACGCCAGCACCGCGTAAATCAGGTCACCGACGCAAGTGCCCAAGCCCAGGGCAAAGCCTTGAAAATAGCCGCGCTGCATGGCCAGGGTGATCATCGCGATGTTGGCCACGCCGATATCCAGGCACAGCGAAAGGCTCAGCAGAAAGCCGCTGGTAAATTCCATCAACCGGGTTCCTTCGGACAAATTTGTTTACAGAGTCGCTGGACAGTGTGCCACAACAGCCCTTACATTCCGCCACAGGCCACCGCAGTGGCCAGCGTCGCTCGGACGGTTCCGGGCGCTCACGTTACCGAGGCAACAATGGCTAACCCAGGTTCGCCGCGCCGCTTTGCGCGCATAGATCGACTCCCCCCTTACGTATTCAACATCACTGCCGAGCTGAAGATGGCCGCCCGTCGTCGTGGCGAAGACATCATCGACTTCAGCATGGGCAACCCTGATGGCCCTACTCCGCCACACATCGTCGAAAAACTGGTCACCGTCGCCCAGCGCGAAGACACCCACGGCTACTCGACGTCCAAGGGCATCCCGCGTCTGCGCCGGGCCATTTCCAATTGGTACAAGGATCGCTACGAGGTCGATATCGACCCGGAAACCGAAGCCATTGTCACCATCGGCTCCAAGGAAGGCCTGGCGCATCTGATGCTGGCCACCCTCGACCAGGGCGACACCGTGCTGGTGCCGAACCCCAGTTATCCGATTCACATCTACGGTGCCGTGATTGCCGGCGCCCAGGTGCGTTCGGTGCCGCTGATCCCGGGCGTGGACTTCTTCGCTGAACTGGAAAGCGCGATTCGCGGCTCGATCCCGAAACCGAAAATGATGATTCTCGGCTTCCCGTCGAACCCCACCGCCCAATGCGTGGAACTGGATTTCTTCGAGCGGGTGATCGCCCTCGCCAAGCAGTATGACGTTTTGGTGGTGCACGACCTGGCTTACGCCGACATCGTCTATGACGGCTGGAAAGCCCCGTCGATCATGCAGGTGCCGGGCGCCAAGGACATCGCGGTGGAATTTTTCACCCTGTCCAAGAGCTACAACATGGCGGGCTGGCGCATCGGCTTCATGGTCGGCAACGCTGAACTGGTCAACGCCCTGGCGCGGATCAAGAGTTACCACGACTACGGCACCTTCACCCCGCTGCAGGTCGCGGCGATTGCGGCGCTGGAAGGCGATCAGCAGTGCGTCAAGGACATCGCCGAGCAGTATCGGCAGCGTCGCAACGTGCTGGTCAAAGGCCTGCACGAACTGGGCTGGATGGTCGAGAATCCGAAAGCGTCGATGTATGTCTGGGCCAAGATCCCCGAAGCCTATGCGCACTTGGGCTCGCTGGAGTTCGCCAAGAAATTGCTCGCCGAGGCCAAGGTCTGCGTCTCGCCAGGCGTCGGGTTTGGTGAGTATGGGGATGATCATGTGCGCTTTGCGCTGATCGAAAACCAGGACCGGATTCGTCAGGCCGTGCGTGGGATTCGCGGGATGTTTCGGGCGGATGGCCTGGCCCCGAAATCCGCCGGCTAACACTTAACCTGTAGGAGTGAGCCTGCTCGCGATGAGGCCATCACATCCAATTGAAGTGTCAACTGCCCCACCGCTATCGCGAGCAGGCTCACTCCTACAAGGGTGATGTGTTGAGCCATGAAATCATCACCCACAAAAAAACCGCATTGCTGCGGTTTTTTTGTACCTGCGCCTTGCTTAAACAAAGAGCCGCTTAAACGAACATCGACAGCAACAGGATAAAGCCCAGCGCAACGATGGACAGGATGGTTTCCATCGCGGTCCAGGTCTTGAAGGTTTCCGCCACGGTCATATTGAAATACTGCTTCACCAGCCAGAAACCCGCGTCGTTGACGTGAGACAGGATCAACGAACCGGCACCAGTGGCCAGCACCAGCAGCTCACGGTTCACACCCGGAATCATACCCACCACCGGCACCACGATGCCTGCGCCAGTAATGGTCGCCACGGTTGCAGAACCGGTTGCCACACGAATCACCGCCGCCACCAGCCAGGCCAGCAGGATCGGCGAGATCTGCGCTTCCACCGCCATGTGGCCGATCACGTCACCCACACCGCTGGTGACCAGCATCTGCTTGAAGCCACCACCGGCACCGATGATCAGAATGATCGCGGCGGTTGGCGCAAGGCTGGCATCCAGCCATTTGAGCATCTGGTTGGAGCCAATGCCCTGCTTGTAACCGAAGGTGTACAGCGACAGCAGCAACGCCAGCAGGAGAGCCGAGATAGGGTGACCGATCAGGTCCATGAAGGTGCGGAAGAAGTTACCGTCCGGCAGCACCACATCGGCAAAGGTTTTGAGCAACATCAGGAAAACCGGCGACAGCACGGTGATCAAGGTGATGGAGAAACTCGGAAGATCGGCAGATTCGTTTTCACGTGCCAGTTGATCCACCAGTTCCTGGTTAGGATGGCCGGGGATGTATTTGGCGATGAACGTGCCGTAGATCGGACCGGCAATGATGGCCGTCGGCAGCGCAACGATCAGACCGTAAAGAATGGTTTTACCGATGTCAGCGCCAAACACGCCGATGGCCAGCAACGGACCCGGGTGCGGCGGAACGAGGCCGTGCACGGCGGACAGACCGGCCAGCAGCGGGATACCGATCTTGATGATCGACACGCCGGTACGTCGGGCGACGATGAACACCAGCGGGATCAGCAGCACGAAGCCGATTTCGAAGAACAGCGGAATGCCGACCAGGAACGCGGCGAACATCATCGCCCACTGCACCTTGTCCTTGCCGAATGCACGAATCAGGGTTTGGGCAATCTGATCCGCCCCGCCCGACTCGGCCATCATTTTGCCGAGCATCGTGCCCAGCGCGAGGATGATCCCGACAAAACCGAGCACCCCACCGAAGCCGTCCTGGAACGCCTTGATGATGGTGCCGATCGGCATGCCGGAGGTCAGCCCGAGAAAGGCTGCGGCGATGATCAGGGCAATGAACGGGTGGAACTTGAACTTGGTGATCAGGACGATAAGCCCGATCACCGTGACCACTGCATCGAGCAGCAGGAACGTCTCGTGGGACATGCCAAACATTAGGGGTGTCTCCTGGTTGTTGTTGTTATTAAAGCGGGTAACTCGCACGCCATCAGGACAGCGCTATCTCTTCGAAAAAAACTCATACGGCCTGTTTCAGGCCATGGGCCTGCCACCAGACATGCGCTTGCTTCGCCAGTTGCTCGACGCTGTGGTTCGAAGCGTCCAGCGCCAGGGTCAAGGGCTCGCCAACGGGGGATTCAAGGGTGGCGAACTGACTGTCGATCAGGGTCGAAGGCATGAAGTGGCCCGGCCGGTGGGAGACACGATCAGCGGCGACTTCAGGGGTCAGCTCAAGGAACACGAAGCCCAGGCCCGGCAAGGCGCTGCGCAGACGTTCGCGGTAACTGTGTTTGAGGGCCGAGCAGGTCAGCACCGGGCGCTGGCCCTGAGCGTCGACGCGGCGCAATTCATCGCACAGGCTGTCGAGCCAGCCGGCACGGTCTTCGTCGTTCAGGGGGATGCCCGCGCTCATCTTTTCGATATTGGCGGCAGGGTGGAAAGTGTCGCCTTCAATGGCGGTCGCGCCGCTGAGTTGGCACAAGGCCTCGCTGACGCAAGTCTTGCCGCAACCGGCAACGCCCATGATGACCAGGGCGGTGATGGAATGATTCATGTAACACCTCAGCGCGCAGACAGCGCTACCTTTGCCAGTTATGACGCTTGAGCAAAAGCAGAAGTTGCCGACGCCTTCTTGTCATTTTTGTGGGTTGCAGCATGTTCGTTCCCAATGCCAAAAAGCGGGGATCAGGCAAACCCCGCTCACGCATTTGCAGCTGCATCGAGACAGCGCTACCTTAGTGCCTCGAATTTTGTTTGGCAAGCCGTCCGATGATCTCCACTAAAAACGATAAGAATACGCGCACCACTGGCCGCCCTACCCTGAACGAAGTGGCACGCCTGGCCGGTGTCAGCCCGATCACCGCCTCCCGCGCCTTGCGCGGCGTCAGCACGGTGGCCACCGAACTGGTGGAAAAAGTGCAGAAAGCGGCCCTTGAACTCAACTACGTGGTCAACCCTGCCGCCCGCGCCTTAGCCTCGGCCCAGAGCCATTCGGTGGTGGTTTTGGTGCCTTCGCTGTCCAACCTGCTGTTCATCGATACGCTGGAAGCCATTCATCAGGTTTTGCGCCCCAAGGGCTTCGAAGTGCTCATCGGCAACTTCCATTATTCGCGCGATGAAGAAGAAAACCTGCTGCGCAATTACATGGCGTATCAGCCTCGCGGTTTGCTGCTGACCGGTTTCGACCGCACCGAAAGTTCGCGACGGATGATCGAGGCGAGCAACATTCCGTGCGTGTACATGATGGAACTGGACAGCGCCGCCGGGCTCAATTGCGTGGGTTTCTCGCAACTCGCGGCGGGTGAAACGGCGGCGCACCATTTGCTGTCACGTGGGCGCAAGCGCCTGGCCTACATCGGCGCGCAGCTGGATCAACGCACCTTGCTGCGCGGCGAAGGTTTCCGCAAAGCCCTGCAAAAGGCCGGTTTGTATGACCCGGACCTGGAAGTGCTGACGCCGCGCGCCTCCTCCGTCGGCCTGGGGGGCGAACTGTTCCTGCAACTGCTCGCCAATCATCCTGATGTCGATGCCATTTTCTTCGGCAACGACGACCTGGCCCAGGGCGCCCTGCTTGAAGCGATGCGTTGCGGGATCAAAATCCCCGAACAAGTGGCGATCCTCGGTTTCAACGACCTGCCCGCCTCGGCGCACATGGTCCCGCGCCTGAGCAGCATCAGTACCCCGCGCGAGGCGATTGGCCGACGTTCGGCGGAGTTGATGTTGACCTTGCTGGCGGGCAACGCCGTGGCGAAACCGGTGCAGGACATGGGGTTTGAGTTGAAGGTGCGCGAAAGTACCTGACACGGCATCTGATCGTTCCCACGCTCCGCGTGGGAACGATCAGTTCACTGCGTGCTCAGCGACCCATCAGTTCAACAAACGCCATCGCGCCTTTCTGCAACGGCTGGCTCTTGAGCCATACCGCGTGCACCGGCAGCACCAGACCGTTCTCGATGTTGCGGAAACTCAGGCGCTTGAGTCTTCCGGCATCGAGTAACGGTTGGACCACCGACAACGGAAAATTGCCCCAGCCCAATCCGGCTTCGACCATTTCCAGCGCCATGGCGAGGGTGTCGGTGCGCCAATAGGATTCGCCCACCAAAGGCCGGGTTTCGCTGATCGGCAGGTCGCGACTGGCAACGATGATTTGCCGCACGTGAACCAGATCCTCCAGAAACAAATCCTCGCCCTGAAACAGCGGATTGTCCGCTGCCAGCGTGGCGATCACGCGCTCGGTGCCGACGAACTGGAATCGCTCCAGTACGTTCATGCTCAACCCCGCGAAGGCCAGGCAAACGCTGACGCGACTGCTGTGGAGCATCGCCAGCACATCGTCCTGGGGCGCGCTGAGCAGTTCTATCTCCAGGAGCGGATGACGCTGGGCGATGACCTTGATCGCGGCCAGCAAATGGCGCTTGTCGAGGTCCGCCACGACGCCAATGGACAACTTGCTTTCCAGCCCCAGCGACAGCTCGATCGCATGCACCTGCAGCTGCTTGAGCTGTTCGGCGATCAACCGCGCGTGCGGCACCAACGCACTGGCCATCGCCGTCGGCACCGGTTCGCGATGGCTGCGATCGAACAGCGGATATCCGAGCTCGGCTTCCAGGTTGGCAATGCCCATGCTCACCGCCGACGGCACTTTGCCCAGCACACGCGCCGCCGCCGAAAACGAACCGCGCTCGATCACGGCCAGGAACAACTCGATGCTGTCGCTGTTAAAATTCATTCCTCGTCCTATCAATAAAACTGAAAGCTTCTGACTTTTTCTGTCAGTACTATTGAAGCTATCTTTCGTCGCCTTCGCCAGTGCTGCTGGCTTCAAGTTCGCGAGAAAGAGGCAAAACTCCATGCAAGGCGTTAAACGAAAACTGGTCTACGTGTCGCTGTTCGAAGTCTTTGGCATGACCTTCTCGACGCTGGGCCTGGCATTGCTGTCCGGCACCTCGCCTGGCAGCACCGGGCCGTTGGCCGTCATCATCACCACCATCGCAGTGACCTGGAATTTCATCTACACCACAGTGTTCGAGCGCTGGGAACGTCGTCAGCCATCGCGCACCCGCACCGTTAAACGGCGCATCGCCCATGCCGTGGGATTTCAACTAACCTTGATAGTGTTTCTCATCCCGCTGATCGCCTGGTGGATGAACATCAGCCTGGTGCAGGCTTTCCTGCTGGACCTGGCGCTGATCATTTTCATCCCGTGCTACACCTTCGCGTTCAACTGGCTGTTTGATCGCACGTTTGGTTTGCCCGCCTCGGCGTTGCCGGATCCGGTTTGAAAACCGCGCAATGTCTGTCAGATTCCTGAAGCGTCGAATCGCTAACGGAGTAGCTCAATGGAACATGCACTGAAGATTTTGGGTAAGGCGTCGTCCATCAATGTCAGAAAGGTCCTGTGGACCTGTGAAGAACTGGGCGTTGCCTACGAACGCGAGGATTGGGGTAGCGGTTATGCCTCAACCCACACACCGGAGTTTCTGCGGCTCAATCCCAACGCGCTGGTGCCGGTGATCATCGACGACGCTGGAGTGCTGTGGGAGTCCAACACCATCTGCCGTTATCTGGCCGGCAAACACCAGAACACCGATCTGCTCCCCCACGAACCGGCCGCGCGCGCTCGGGTCGAGCAATGGATGGATTGGCAAGCCACTGAACTCAATGCCTCATGGAGCTATGCGTTCACGGCATTGGTGCGTAAAGATCCGGAGTTCCAGGACCCGCATCACATTGCTGCCGGTGTACGTGGCTGGAACCAGAAGATGGGCATCCTCGAACACCAGCTCGCGGCGACCAAAGCTTACGTCGCCGGGCCACGCTTCACCCTCGCCGACATTGTCATCGGGCTGTCCGTCAACCGCTGGCTGATGACCCCGATGGAGCGGCCCGATTACCCGGCCATCGACGAGTATTTTCAGCGACTGGCACAACGTCCGGGGTTCCTCAAGTTCGGCTGCAATGGCCTGCCTTGATGCCCTGCCTTGTTTGCCGCCAAGCGGCAAAGGCTAACCGCAGAACCCACGTCACCCCCTCGGCCAGCACTCACTAACTGGTTGATTTATAGTGGTTTTTGCCTATAGGCATACTATTTGCTCAAAGCACCGCACCACAACTACCTGCAAGGTCTATTCATCATGTTGGTCAGTGCCAAACAACAAACGTTAATGATCCCGCTCTCCAAGAAGCCCGGCGATGATCCTGCGGCTGAAGCCGCTGCCGGCCTTCAGGGGGCGATGCTGCAAACGTTGCAAAGCAACGTTCAGGCGCAAACCGCGCAGGTGCAGACTTCCGCCACCCGGGATGCCACCCGGCAAGTCAGCGAGGCGAGCAAAATCAGCGACAACGTGGATGAAGCGTTCGCCAAAACCCGCGTGCAATTGCAAGCGCTCGAGTCTTTCCAACTGCCGGCCGATGTTAAAGCCAGGGTCACGGACAGCGCCGCCATGAGCGACTTCAAGGACTACATGAGCAAAACGCCGGAGCAGCGCCTGCGCGACAACATTCTGCAAGAGATGGGGCTGACTGAAGAAGAAGTACAAGCCATGCCACCGGAGAAACAACAGGCGATCGCCAAAGAGATCGCCGAGCGCACGGAGGACAAGGTCAAACTGGCGCAGGTCGAGAAAGAAAACGCCAACAGTGAGAAAGGCAGTAGCCGGGTGGTCGACAAGTTCCTCGCTTCGCTTTAACGGCAGGGAACCCTGCACTTCATGCAGCAACCGGCACAGCCGGCTGCTACAAGAGACGCGACGCAATCAGTCAGTTCAACTGCAACGTTTCGTTGAACTGACTGATTGCATCTACTACATGCCGCGACCCTTGCTGAATCTCCAGGATCACCTCCCCCGCCTCGTTCGCCAGTTCCACCCCAAGTCCGGTTCGGCTCAAGCTCGACTGCATGCTGGTCACCGCGCTCAACGACAGGTCATGGTTCTTGCGCACCACGTCGACGATCTCCAGCGTCGCCTGACTCGTGCGTGCCGCGAGGCTGCGTACTTCATCGGCGACCACCGCAAAACCCCGCCCATGCTCGCCGGCCCGGGCCGCTTCAATGGCTGCATTGAGCGCCAGCAAGTTGGTCTGGTCGGCAATGCCGCGAATCGTCTGCACGATGGTGCCGATGATGTCGGACTGTTTGCTGACGGCATCAATACTGAGCGCGGCTTCGTTCAAATCCCGGGAAATGTCCTGGATGATCTGCACCGTTTGCTGCACCACCTGAGAACCTTTCTGTGCACAAGCGTCGTTTTGCACCGACGTGCTGTGCGCCGACTCCGCAGCGGTTTGCAACGTGGCGATTTGCCGGGTGATGTCGCTGGCAAACTTCACCACTTTGTAGAGCCGGCCCTTGGCGTCGAACAAAGGGTTGTAGGACGCTTCGAGAAACACGGTATGGCCGTGTTTATCTTTGCGTTCAAAACGATGAGAGTGATACTCGCCGCGATTGAGTGATGCCCAGAACGCTTTGTAAGCCGACGACTCGGATTCGGCGCGGTGGCAAAACAGGCTGTGGTGTTTCCCCACCACTTCGTTGAGCGAGTAATGCATCGTCTTCAGAAAGTTATCGTTGGCCGTGATGACGTTGCCCTCGGGGGTGAACTCGATCACCGCCATGGAACGACCTATGGCGGCGAGCATGCTTTCTTCTTCGTGTTCCTTGTAAACCCTGGCGGAGATGTCAGTGGCAACTTTAATCACGCTTTTAACCTGACGGTCGGGACCGAACACCGGCATGTAACTGGCTTCGAGCCAGACCTCCTTGCCGCGCTTGTTCAAGCGCAAGAAGCTCCCGCCCACCGGTTCGCCACGGGCCAGGTCGCGCCACAACTTCGCGTAAGCCTCGCTGCGATAAAAAGCTTCCTCGCAAAAGATCCGATGATGTTTGCCGCGCACTTCGTCGGCGCTGTACCCCATGACACTGCAAAAGTTGTCGTTGGCATCCAGCACGATGCCGTCCGGCGTGAACTCGATCATCGCCATTGATCGACTGACCGCCGCCAACTTGGCGTTGGCTTCGCTCAACGCGCAGCTATAGCGCTCGATTTCCAGCAGGTCAGCCTTGTGATGTAGGTTAAACATGGTCGTATCACCTTCAGCGCGTTCTTTTGATTGATGAAAGGTCTTTGGTCTTTCAACGGATCCACCACAACGTTCTATGGAACAGGCACACGCGTTCCTCCACGGGAGGAAGTGTCAGGTGATCAATGATGTTCAATCGGAGTGTCCATGCAGCAACGCACTCATCAAGACATCCTTCTCTTGATAGCCCGGGACCGGGCCAGCCCTAACGGTTTCATAAGTAATTCCCTTTACCGGCCAGCTCCTTGTTACTCCCTGTCGGCGCCTTGGGTTGGGCACTCTTGCTGCGCCATCTTTCATAGGGCGAGCGACATGGGTAGTTAGAAGTCAGCGTAGACAGTCGATAGAGGGGCGCAAGGCCACTAGTCGGCCAGTATTGAGGACAAAATCGGTTCAGCGAGGAAAATCAGGAATGCCTGTAGCGCTGCAGCGCATCAAACGAACTCGCAATGTCTGCCCGTGGGCGGCATCGAAGTAATGGGGCATGGCGTTGCTCAGATCGGGGACCCGTCCCCCTCTGTGCAATGGCGCAGGGAAATCTTGCAGATTATTGGGTTATTTCTTTAGGCATGCAGCAGGAGCCCGAAGACCGGGCTCCCTTGTGGCGAGATCAATGACCGAACACATCCACCTTCTTGGCCTTCTTGTCTGCGCGCTTTTCATCGGCGGTTTTCGCCGGTTTCTTCTTTGCCGCTTTTTTTGAATCCATGCCTTTGGCCATGATACGTACTCCACTCATACGGGATGTGAGATCAGGTATACACCTATCGCCGGCCGCGCGTTCTTTTATAATCACCCGCTTTGCGCACCGACAGATCGAACCCATGCCCGACACCCAGTACACCCTGCTCGCCGAGCCGTTATGGCCGCTGATGAACAAGTTTTATCGCGCCCACCAATCGTCGATGAAAGCGGTTCGCGACGCTCAGCTGTGGGTCGCCAGACGCGAGGAGATCATTGGCGCGCTGTGTTTGCGGCCGGTCTCGGGGGGCATTGGTTGACGGGGTTGTTCGTCGATCCGGCCTGTCGCGAACAGGGCATCGCGGCGGCGTTGATCGCCGAAGCGGTGCGCGGTCTCGACCAACCGGTCTGGCTGTTCTGCCACCCGGACTTGCGGGGCTTTTATGAACGCCGAGGGTTTTCCTTCGATCCGCCAATGCCCTACGCCATGACCGAACGCCTGAGCCGTTATGCCCGCAGCAAACCGATGATTGCCATGGGCCTGGAACCGTCTGTGAGTTCGACATGTAGGAGCGAGCCTGCTCGCGAAGGCGGCGTGTCATTCGACATCATCGGTGAATGACCCGCCGCCTTCGCGCGCAGGCTCGCTCCCACCGTGGTTTGTGGTGTTTTCGGCTCAGTCGTCGGCGTCAGGGTCGAGGTCCGGGAACATCACTTCGGTGAACCCGAATTGGCTGAAGTCGGTAATCCGTGACGGGTACAACCGGCCGATCAGGTGATCGCATTCATGCTGCACCACCCGCGCATGGAATCCCTCGGCGATCCGCAAGATAGGCTGGCCCTTGGGATCGAAGCCTTCGTAGCGAATCTGCTGACAACGGTCTACCGCGCCGCGCAGGCCGGGCACTGACAGGCAACCTTCAAAGCCCTCTTCCATCAGCGAGTTCAAAGGTGTGATCAGCGGGTTGATCAGAATGGTCTGCGGCACCGCTTCAGCGTCCGGGTAGCGTTCGCTGTGTTCGAACCCAAAGATCACCAGTTGCAGATCGACGCCGATCTGCGGCGCAGCCAGGCCGACGCCACCGACGCTTTCCATGGTCTGGAACATGTCGTCGATCAGTTGCCACAATTCAGGGCTGTCGAACATCTCGGCCGGCACCGGCGGAGCAATGCGCAGCAGGCGTTCATCGCCCATTTTCAGGATTTCACGGATCATTTTATGGTTTCGTCAGTGTGCGGCTTGATCGAGTGATCCCGACCCAGTCCGGAAACGTGGTGTTTGGGTTCGTGATCGAGCTCACCGGGGACTTTTTCACCGTCATTCTTGCCTTCGGTCGACATGTGCTCGATCACTGCATTCATCTCCGCGCCCAGCAACAGCACCGCGGCGGAAATATAAAAATAGAGCAGCAACACGATGATCGCGCCGATACTGCCATACATGGCGTTGTAGTTGGCGAACTCCTTGACGTACAGGCCAAAGCCCACGGAGGCAAGGATCCACACCACCACCGCCAGCACCGAACCTGGGGTGATAAAACGAAACTCCTGTTTAACGTCGGGCATGACGTAATAAATCAGCGCCACGGCCACCATCAGCAAAATCACCACCACGGGCCAGCGCACGATGGTCCACAGGGTCACGATGAAGTCTTCCATGCCGACTTGCGCGGCAATCCAGCCCATCAGTTGCGGCCCGAGCACCATCAACGCGGCGGCGATCAGCAGCATGCCGGCGATGCCAACGGTGTAGATGATCGACAGCGGAAAACGCTTCCACGCGGGCCGGCCTTCGACCACGTCGTAGGCGGCGTTCATCGCGCTCATCATCAGCCGCACGCCAGCGGATGCGGTCCACAGGGCAATCACGATACCAATCGACAGCAAGCCACCCTTGGACTGCTGGAGTTGGTCGATCACCGGGTTCACCTGTTCCAGCGCCTGGGGCGGCAGGACCAGTTCCGATTGCAGACGCAGCCAGGAGAAGAAGTCCGGCAGGTGCAGGAAACCGATCAGAGCGATCAGGAACAGGATGAAGGGAAATAGCGAAAACAGCATTTGATAGGCCAGCGCCGAGGCATAGGTCGACATCTCATCGTCGACGAACTCGGTGACCGTGCGCATCATCACACGGTGCAGGCGCAGGCCTTTCATGTGGGGGAAAAACATTAGCGTCTCCTTTCGCCGCAGGTTGGGTTGAAGTCGAGGCGACTCAGGGGCCGTTTTCTACATCAAAGTAGCCTACTTGGCGACTTTGAAACAATTTCCGTGCGCAAGTTCAGGCTGACACAAAAACGGCCATCCGTGGATGGCCGTTCATGTTGTTCATCAAAGGCCGAATCAAGCCTTGTCGACGCCTTTCTTAATCGCGTCCTTGGCTTTGCCGACCGCTTGCTGGGCCTCGCCTTTTCTTTCCTGCACGACGCCTTCTGCGCGCATTTTGTCATTACCGGTGGCCTTGCCGACGCCTTGCTTGACGTTGCCGGCGGCTTCGTTGGCCATGCCTTTTACTTTATCGCCAGTGCTGCTCATGGTGTTTCTCCTGTGAACAATTCAACGGAAAAAGTCGTTACACAAAGATTGACCGGGGGCATTTGCGTGGAGTTTCATTTATTTCACGGCGACATTTCATCGTTCAATGCAGGTTGGGCTTTATGTTTGCCGACCAACCCCCGAGAATGCGCAACGTATTCAGGCCATGGCGCTGAAGATCCAATCCCGTAGGAATGTTATGAAACTCGATAAAAAGCAGGCCATTGCCCGCAGAAACCAGGAACTCGGCGGTGCTGTGCTTGGCGTCAACAACTGCCATTTCACCGAACTGAACCGCAACCGCAACATCTGGTGGTTCGATATCCCGGTGGCGCGCCTGGCCATTGGTCAGTACGAATGGGTTCACCTGTTGATGCACACGCCGGAAACCGACGAACTGCTGCACTTGAAAGTGCCGACGGTGTTCCTGCGCGAGAAGCTTGAGGGCCTGGTGGTGCGCAACGAAGGCAAGCGCAAGGCCGCCTTGAGCCTGGAACTGAGCGCCGACAAGGACTCGTACCTCCAGGACATGCGTCCGGCGGGCACCAACGTCAATTTCGCGCCGTTTCGCCTGTAAATAACGAGCCCCCTGTGGCGAAGGGAGCTTGCTCCCGCTGGGCTGCGAAACGGCCCTGAAACCTGCAACCCCGTTTCGTCAGATGCACCGCATACGCCGGGTTTGCGACTGCTTCGCAGTCGAGCGGGAGCAAGCTCCCTCGCCACAAAAGCGGTCCTGATAGCGTTTAAAAAAAAAGCCCCGCATCTGCGGGGCTTTTTGTTTGTTACGCGCCGACTTTCCTGGCGTTGAGCTTCTTCAGCTCTTCGTCGCGCAATTCGCGGCGCAGGATCTTGCCGACGTTGGTGGTCGGCAGCGCATCGCGGAACTCCACGGCGCGTGGGACCTTGTAACCGGTGACGTTCGCACGCATGTGCTCCATCACCTGCTCCTTGGTCAACGTCACGCCCGGTTTGGCGACGATGAAGATCTTGATCGCCTCGCCCGACTTCTCGTCCGGCACGCCGATGGCCGCGCATTGCAGCACGCCCGGCAGGGTCGCCAGCACATCTTCCAGCTCGTTCGGGTAAACGTTGAAACCGGAGACCAGAATCATGTCTTTCTTGCGATCGACAATTCGCATGTAGCCGTCCGGCTGGATCAGCGCGATGTCACCGGTCTTCAACCAGCCTTCGCTGTCGAGCATTTCATCGGTGGCGTCCTGACGCTGCCAGTAGCCCTTCATCACTTGCGGACCTTTCACACACAGTTCACCGATTTCGCCCAGCGGCTGTTCAACGCCGGCATCGTCGATGACCTTGCACACGGTCGATGGAACCGGAATACCGATGGTGCCGATCTGGATGTGCTGGATCGGGTTCACGGTGGCGACCGGGCTGGTTTCGGTCATCCCGTAACCTTCGCAGATGGCGCAACCGGTGACCGCTTTCCAGCGCTCGGCTGCCGCCAGTTGCAGGGCCATGCCGCCGGACAGGGTGACTTTCAGCGCCGAGAAGTCCAGCTTGCGGAACGCTTCGTTGTTGCACAGCGCCACGAACAGGGTGTTGAGGCCGACGAAGCCGCTGAACTTCCACTTCGACAGTTCTTTGACCATCGCCGTCAAATCGCGCGGGTTGCTGATCAGGATGTTGTGGTTGCCGATCAGCATCATCGCCATGCAATGAAAGGTGAAGGCATAGATGTGGTACAGCGGCAGCGGCGTGATCAGGATCTCGCAGCCTTCGTTGAGGTTGGAACCCATCAGCGCCTTGCACTGCAACATGTTCGCCACGAGGTTGCGATGGGTCAGCATCGCGCCCTTGGCTACGCCGGTGGTGCCGCCAGTGTATTGCAGGACGGCAACGTCGCTGCTGGCCGGGTTGGCTTCAGCCACTGGCTGGCCGTGGCCCTTGCTCAGCACGTCGTTGAACTTGATTGCCTTGGGCAAGTGATACGCCGGGACCATCTTCTTCACGTACTTGATGACGCTGTTGACCAGCAGGCGCTTGAGCGGTGGCAGCAGGTCGGCCACTTCGGTGACGATCACGTGCTTGACGCCGGTTTTCGGCACGACGATTTCGGCCAGATGCGCCATGTTGGCCAGGCAGACCAGGGCTTTGGCACCGGAATCGTTGAATTGGTGTTCCATTTCCCGCGCGGTGTACAGCGGGTTGGTGTTGACCACGATCAGCCCGGCGCGAATGGCACCGAATACGGCGACCGGGTACTGCAACACGTTGGGCAGTTGCACGGCGATTCGATCGCCCGGCTGCAAGTCGGTATGCTGTTGCAGGTAAGCGGCAAAGGCACCGGACAATTCGTACAGTTCACCGTAGGTGATTGTCTTGCCCAGGTTGCTGAATGCCGGTTTGTCGGCGAAGCGCTGGCAGGAACGTTTCAACACTGCCTGAATATTCGGATACTCGTCTGGATTGATCTCGGCAGCAATCCCGGCAGGGTACTTATCCTTCCAAAAGTCTTCGTTCATGGAAGCCCACTCCTCAGCAACGCGAATTCAGCACCGCATTTGATGCGATTATTATTGGTGTGTGTTTGTCGGTGAATCTAGCGCTTTCATAAGCCCGAGACGTCACAAAGCGCGCCGAGAGTAGCAGCTTTGCCAAGGGTCGACTAGAGCCAAAAGCGGCCTCTACGGTCACAATTGTGACTCAAGAATTGCTAGCGGTCATTTTAGAGCAAAAATTCTATACATCCCTGAAAAGCCTGTGAAACCGGGGGCTTCAGATGTTTAAAAGCTTCGCGGGCAAGCCTCGTTCCTGCAGGCTCGCATCGTTCGCTGACTTAATGAACGACACGAACCTGCAGGAGCGAGGCTTGCCCGCGAACGCGCGAAGCGCGGCCATTCACCAACTACGCGATATCCCGCAACTCCCGCCGCAGGATCTTGCCCACCGGCGTCATCGGCAACGACTCCCGCAACACAATGTGCTTGGGCACTTTGTACGCCGTGAAGTTTTCCTTGCAGTACGCCTTCAGCTCTTCAAGGCTGACCCCTGATTCGCGGGCCACCACAAACAGCTTCACCGCCTCCCCCGAACGCTCGTCCGGCACGCCGATCACCGCACAGTTGGCGACTTTCGGGTGAGCCATCACGATGTCTTCGATCTCGTTCGGGTACACGTTGAAGCCCGAGACGATGATCATGTCTTTCTTGCGATCGACGATGCGCACAAAACCGTCCGGGTCGATCACCGCGATATCGCCGGACTTGAACCAGCCTTCGGCATCCAGCACCTCGGCGGTGGCTTCCGGTTTCTGCCAGTAGCCCTTCATGATCTGCGGGCCCTTGATGCACAGTTCGCCTCGCTCGCCCAGCGGCTGCTCGACGCCTTCATCGTTGATCACTTTCAGGGTGGTGCCCGGCACCGGCAGGCCGACCGTGCCGATACGCGATTTGTCGCCGTAGGGGTTGGTGCAGGCCACCGGTGAGGTTTCGGTCAGGCCATAACCCTCGGTGATGCGGCAGCCGGTGAGCTGTTCCCAGCGCTCGGCGGTGGCCTTGACCAGCGCGGTGCCGCCGGAGTTGGTCAGCTTGAGGCTGGAGAAATCCAGGGTCTTGAAGTCGGGGTGATCCATCAATGCAACGAACAGCGTGTTAAGCCCCAGCAGTGCCGAGAACCGCCAGTTCTTCAGCTCCTTGATGAAGGCGCCGATGTCGCGTGGATTGGTGATCAGCACGTTGTGGTTGCCGGTCACCATCATGCACATGCAGTTCGCCGTGAAGGCATAGATGTGGTACAGCGGCAGCGGCGCGATCATCACTTCCTGACCTTCGCGCAGCAATGGCTGACCGTCGCTGCCGAACTGTCCGAGGCATGCCCGCGCCTGTTGCATGTTCGCCACCAGGTTGCCGTGGGTCAGCATCGCGCCCTTGGCCAGGCCGGTGGTGCCGCCGGTGTATTGCAACACCGCGATGTCGTCGAGGCTGACGTTCAGCGGCTTGATGCCCAGGCCCCGGCCCAGACGCAGCGCGCTCTTGAAGGAAATCGCCTGGGGCAAGGAATAGTCCGGGACCATTTTCTTGACCTTGCTCACCATCGTGTTGACCAGCCAACCCTTGGCGGCAGGCATCAGGTCGCCCATCTTCGCTTCGATCAGGTACTGGATGTCGGTGTCGGGCAGCACTTCCTGGACCTTGGCCCCGAACATGTTCAGGTACACCAACGCCCGGGCACCGGAGTCCTTGAACTGATGACGCATCTCCCGCGCGGTGTACAGCGGGTTGGTGTTGACCACGATCAGCCCGGCGCGCAAGGCACCGAACACGGCAATCGGGTAATGCAAAACGTTGGGCATCTGCACCGCGATGCGATCCCCCGGCACCAAGTCGGTGTGGGCTTGCAGGTAACCGGCGAACGCCAGGCTGTAGCGTTCCAGTTCGGCGTAGGTCAGGGTCACGCCCATGTTGCTGAAGGCGGGGCGATCAGCGAATTTCTTGCAGGAACGCTCGAACACCTCAAGCACCGACTTATAGGCCCCAAGGTCAATGTCCAGGGGCACGCCGGCCGGGCGTTTGTCATTCCAGAAATCAGGTTGCATTGTTCTTGTCCTCTTTACCTGAGCCTATCCGGGCCGCTTTTCTGTCACTTTTGTAAAAGCGGGGCTTCACGGACACTAGCAGCTATGGCGAATCAGGCAAATATGCCAATGGGCGTCATTGACCGCGTGAATCTTGCTGCAGCGGCGTGGCCTGATCAGACGGCAAGCGCTGGATGCGCTATACAATGCATCGAGGCTATTTTCATACCCGGCAGCCCCATGCAAAGGAATCGCCATGATCCACGACACTTTCTGGCTGACCGCGAGTGACCGCAGCCGCCTCTTCGTCAACCAGTGGCTGCCCGATCCGCCTTTGAAAGCCGTGATTCTGCTGGCCCATGGCATGGCGGAACACAGCGGTCGCTACGCCCGCCTGGCGGAAAAACTCTGCGCGCAGGGTTACGGTGTCTACGCGCCGGACCTGCGTGGACATGGCAAAACTGCCGAAAACGGGACACTCGGCCATTTCGCCGATGACGATGGCTGGTGCAAAGTGGTTGGCGATCTGGCGAGCCTCAACCAGCACATCGGCCAGCAACATCCTGGCGTGCCGATCGTGCTACTCGGCCACAGCATGGGCAGCTACATCGCCCAGGCCTACCTGCTGCATCACAGCGCCAGCCTGCACGGTGCGGTGCTCAGCGGTTCGAACTTCCAGCCCATCGCTCTCTATCGTGCGGCACGTCAGATTGCCCGTGTCGAAAAATTGCGTCAGGGGCCCAAGGGCCGCAGTGCGCTGATCGAGTGGCTGTCGTTTGGCTCGTTCAACAAAAAATTCAAACCGGTGCGCACGCGTTTCGACTGGCTCAGCCGCGATCCGGCGGAAGTCGATCGGTACGCCAACGACCCGCTCTGCGGCTTTCGTTGCACCAATCAGCTGTGGATCGATTTGCTCGGTGGGTTGCAGCAAATCAGCAAAGCGTCCAATCTCGCTCAGATTGATCCGGGCCTGCCGTTGCTGGTGATTGGCGGTGAATGTGATCCGGTGAGCGAAGGCAAACGTCTGAAGGATCTGGCCGATGCACTACGCGCGGCCGGCAGCCAGAACCTGCAACTGACTATTTACCCGCAGGCACGGCATGAACTGTTCAACGAGAGCAACCGCGATGAAGTGATCAATGACGTGTTGAACTGGATCGCCCAGGCGCTGAGCCACCGCCGGCCACCCAGATCGGAATAGTTTTTTTGTGGATTTTTTATTCGTCACAGGAATTGAAACAGATGACCCAGGTTACCAACACCCCATACGAAGCCCTCGAAGTCGGCCAGACCGCCAGCTACAGCAAGACGGTCGAAGAGCGCGACATTCAGTTGTTCGCCGCGATGTCGGGTGATCACAACCCGGTGCACCTGGACGCGGAATTCGCCGCCGGCACCATGTTCAAGGAGCGCATCGCTCACGGCATGTTCAGCGGTGCGCTGATCAGCGCGGCCGTGGCTTGCGAGTTGCCTGGGCCGGGGACTATTTATATCGGTCAGCAGATGAGCTTTCAGAAGCCGGTGAAGATTGGCGACACCCTGACCGTGCGCCTGGAAATCCTCGAGAAACTGCCGAAGTTTCGTGTGCGGATCGCCACGCGGGTGTTTAACCAGCGCGATGAATTGGTAGTGGATGGCGAGGCCGAGATTCTGGCGCCGCGCAAGCAGCAGACGGTGACGCTGCCGACCCTGCCGGCGATCAGCATCGGCTGATTCACCTCTCACCTGTGGCGAGGGAGCTTGTCGGAACACCGCACCGTCCCGTTGGGGTGCGCAGCACCCCCAAATCAGGCGTCGCGTTTGATCTGATCAACCGCGGCGTTAGTTTTTACAACTGCTTCGCAGCCGAGCGGGACGGTGCAGCGTTCCGACAAGCTCCCTCGCCACAATGATTGCGGCGCAGCGTATTTAGCGTTCGCTTACCTGCACACTCGCCGTCATCCCCGAACTCAGATTCATGCCCTCCGGCAATTTATCAATCTTGATCCGCACTGGAATCCGCTGTGCCAGCCTCACCCAGTTAAACGTCGGTTCTACCTCCGCCAACAACTGCCCATCTGGCGTGGTATTGCGATCGGTAATCCCGCGGCTGATGCTTTCCACATGCCCGTCCAGCGCTTCTCCCGCGCTCATCAACCAGATCTTCACCGGATCGCCCACCCGAATCCGCGACAACTTGGTTTCCTCGAAATACGCCTGCACATAGAAGGTCGAATCATCGATCAACGCCATCACTGGTTGCCCGGCGTTCACATAATTGCCTTGGGCCAGGCGCAGGTTGGTGATGTGGCCGCTGCGAGGCGCATGGACCTGACTGCGCGCCAGATTGAGTTCGGCAACCTTGGCTTCCGCCTGAGCTTCACGCAATTCACCCCGGGCGATACCGGCGTTGATTTGCGCGTTCTCGCGCAGTTCGGCACTGATGGCTTGCGGCCCGAGGCTGGCGCGGCGACTGGCTTCGCGTTCGCGCAGATTGAGTTGTTGCTGGCGGGTCTGCACCACCGCCTGGGCCTTCTCCAGCGCCGCTTCGAACCGGTCACGATCGATGCTCAGCAACAGGTCGCCCGCCTTGACCGGCTGGTTATCGAACGCCTTGAGCTCACGCACCCACCCCGAGACGTCCGGGGCGATGACCACCACGTCGGCGCGGATCCGCGCATCCCGGGTCCAGGGCGTGAGCATGTAGTACTGCCACAAATGGAAGCCGGCAAAGATCGCCACCGCCACCAGGCTCAAGGTTACCGCGACACGTACGGGGGTACGCATGTTCAACTCCTTATAAAGGTCCGAGGACGACGGTGATCAAGGTCAATACACAGACGTACAAGGCGCAATCAAACAGTGCTTCGTGCCAGATCCAGCGGCCGACCGGTGTCAGGCGCAACAGCATGCGCAAGGCTCCGGTGACCAGCAGTGCCAGCAGCACGTAAATCAAAAACGGACTGAGCAGCACGCCGCCCACCGACCACTCACGCAAGCCCATGGCTTTGCTCCTGCTGACGGCACCAGGCGCGCCAACTGCTCTGCAGTTGCAGCACCGCGCCCTGAGCCAGTTTCACCGCGTCGCTGGGTGGCAACGCGTACAAGGTCTTCAAGAAATCTGCGCTGGGTCGTTCGAGCGCATCGGCGCAGTTGCCCGCAGGGCCCTGCTCAAGGACTTTTTCCAACTGCTCGAGATAACGCCGCTGCGGTGCGCTGACCGGCACTTGCGCCACCGCCAGGCTCAACCGCAGATGCAACAATTCATCGCCGATATCGAGGCCGAGCAAGCCGTCATCCCAGCGACTGCGCGCCGGTTCCGGCAACTCGGGATAGTGCCGCGCCAGTTGCAGCAAGCGGTCGGCCATGCGTCCGCCAAACCAGCTTTCGGCACCCCGCAGGTTACGTCGGGTCAGCCGCACCAGATCGTCGAGCGTCGCTGCCAGCAAGCGGCGGCCATGCCACGCCGGGTTACGCAGGATCAGCAAATGAAACGCCAGCACCGCCGCGCCGACACCGACCACCATCGCCTGGGCGCTGTTGAAGAACGTGGCGACGTCGAATTTCATCGCGTTCAGCGGCGACACCAGCACGATGAAATGCAGACAGAACGAAGTCGCCGTGGCCCCAATCTGCGGCTTGGCCATGCCCAGCGCACCGAAAAACAACGGCACGCCCATGCCCATGCAGAGCAAGGCAAATCCGCTCCATTGCGGCAGCAGAATCTGCCCGACGAAAAACGCCGCGGGAATCGCCAGGAAAATGCCACGCATAAAACTCATGCCGATCTGCGCACCGTTCTCTCGACTGGCGAACAGGCTGCACACCACGCACGTCAGCACCAGGGCGCCCGACGCGGCGGGCCAGGCCGTCGCCAGCCAGAAGCACGACACCACCAGAAACGCCAGGGCACTACGCGCGCCAAACACCAGCGCCAATGACAGGTCGCGGTGCGGCGCCAGGGTGCGTGGCGGATCGACCGTTTCGCGCCCCTCCTCCACCGCTTTCATCGCCGCAGTGGCCGCCATCGCGGTATCGAGCAACAAGGTGAAACGGGCCAGGCAATAACTCTGCGCCGAGCTGATGTGCGGGTCATGGGACGCATCGAGCAACCTCGGCCGCAACGCTTGCAGGGTCGCCGTATCGTCGCCGCTGAGCGCAACCTGAACCTCGGTCATCCACGGCGACAGTTGCTCGGCTTCCTGTGGTTCCAGTTGCTTCCACTGACGGCGCACCGAACGGGCAATGCGCAGCAGCATCAAGAGCTTCTGGCTCAAGCCGCTGATGGCTCGTGCCCGCTGCCGACCCAGGCCACCTTCAAACCAGGCATGTTCGCGCTGGGCATCGACCGCGACGATTCGCCCGAGGATTTCCAGCAACCCCTTACGGGCCTGAGCATCGCCGGCCAGCGTTGCACGCGCAGCATTCATCCCGCTGTTCCAGGCGGCTCGCGCCTGATCCGCCAGTTGTCGCTCGACGCGCATTGGCCACAGCAACGCGCTGGCCGCCGTGGCGCACAGGATGCCCAGACAGATTTCCGTGCAGCGCGCCACGGCCTGGTCGAACACCGTCAGCGGATGGGTAATGGCCGGCAACGCGATGATCGCCACCGTGTAACCGGCCAGCACAAATGAATAGGACCAGGCACTGCGCAGCAACGTTGAACTCGCCGTACACAGCCCCAGCCACAACGCCAAGGCCAGCAAAAACAGCCAAGGCGTCTGGGCGAACAAGCCCATGAATACCACCGACATAATCGTGCCGACCAGCGTGCCCAGCAGCCGTGCCAGCCCCTTCTGCACCACCATTCCAGACAATGGCTGAGCGACGATGAACGCCGTCATCAATGCCCAGGCGGGTTGCTCAAGCCCCCAGCGCAATGCCAGCCACAGGGCCAGACCGCCACCGATCAAGGTTTTGATTGCGAACTGTAGGGCGCGGCGGTCAGGCGCAAACAAAGCCTGCAAAGTGATAGGCACGTAAAAGACTCTTGAAAGGACGTTTTTAACGATAGTCGGGTTCACTGAAGTCACTTGAAAAACAAATTATTAGCGAGCTATCTATATTCCGTCCAGCGTTAAATCCCAGACACAAAAAAACGCCAGACTGGCTGGCGTTTTTGACAGGCTACGAACGCTTAAGAGCGTGCGCGAGCCTGGTTGCGCAGGGCTTTTACCTGGTCGTGATTGCGTTGCACGCCGTGGTACTGACGTTCAACCAGGTCACGAATGCCCACCAGATTGTGCTTGTTGATTTTTTCGAGGGCTTCTTTGTAAGCCTTCAGTGCATGGTCTTCACCGCGTTCGGCTTCGTTCAGCACGGCTTCTTCATCCTTGCCGGTGAACATCGCTTTGACGTCGACCCAACGACGGTGCAGATCACCGCTGACGCTGGTGGACGTTTCCGGATCACCACCCATCGAACGCACGGCACTCTGAAGTTCGGCAGCGGCGGTGGCGCAGTCGGCGGAGCGTTGCACGAACAGGGTTTTGAGTTCAGGGTGTTTGATGTCTTCAGCGCAAGTCTTGAACCCTTCCTGACCGTCTTTGCTGGTTTCAATCAGGTCGTTGAGTACAGAGATCGCTTCTTTATTCATGTCGGTCATTTTTCAATTCCTTGCGGGTTGATGAAAGATGCAATAGCTATTGCACCCTGCATGCCAGCTTCGAACCGAGAATTTATGCGTTATATTTCAACAAGTTAGTTATAGCGACCAAATCTGTATCCGCTTTTTTTGCATGAACTGTCAATTGGCCTGCATGCAGAATGCCTGTATTTTCCAGCCTGATGAATCAAGACGACCGATAGATGAACCCTGAAAAGCTCGAACTGTTGATCACCCGTGAAATGCCCTTCGGCAAATACAAGGGTCGCATCATTGCAGACCTGCCCGGCCAATACCTGAACTGGTTCGCCCGTGAAGGATTCCCGCACGGTGAGCTGGGCGGATTGCTGGCCCTGATGCAGGAGATCGACCACAACGGTCTGTCGGACCTGCTCGAACCGCTGCGCGCCAAACACGGCAAACCTGCCCCGCGCCACTGACATCGTCATCAAAAAAGCCGAGTAGCTCATGCCCGATAACACCCGTCGCGCCCGTGATGAACATTTCTGGAAAACCTTTGCCGACCGCTACTCGGTCGAACCCGGGCCCATCAACCTTGAAAACGGTTACTTCGGACGGATGTCGCGCACCGTGGTCGAGGAGTACGAGCGCAATATCGAGCTGATCAACCGCAGCAACTCGGTGCATGTACGCCAGCGTTTCGAACAGATCGAAAGTCTCGAGATCCGGGCGCAGCTCGCCCGCCTGATCGACGTTCCAGTCGACACCGTGGCCCTCACCCGTAACGCGTCGGACGGCCTGCAATCGTTGATCCGCAATTACAATCGCCTTCAGCCGGGCGATCAGGTGCTGATTTGCGATCTGGAGTACGACACGGTCAAAGGCGCGATGCGTTGGCTGGCACGGCATCGCGGCGTGGAAGTGATCGAAATCGACCACGCGCACCCCGCAACGTTTGACAGCTTGCTGGCGACTTATCGCGACGCTTTCGCGCGTTATCCAAAGCTCAAATTGATGGCCCTGACCCATGTCACCCATCGCACCGGATTGGTCATGCCCGTGCAGGCCATTGCTGCTGCCGCGAAAGAATACGGCATCGACGTGATCCTTGACGGCGCGCACGCCCTCGGCCAGATCGAGTTCAATCTGGATGAACTGGGCGTTTCTTTCGCCGGCTTCAACCTGCACAAGTGGATTGGCGCGCCCCTGACGCTGGGCTTTATCTATATAGACCCCGAGCGTTTGGCCGACATCGACCCGGACATGGGCGAGATGCACTTCCCGGTCACCGATATCCGCGCCCGCACGCCCTACAGCACACCGAACATCCCGGCCCTGCTGACGCTGCCGCTGGTGTTCGAGGAGCATCTCGCCATGGGCGGGGCCGCTGCCAAGAGCACACGGCTCAATTACCTGCGCAACCGTTGGGTCAAAGCAGTTCGCGAGTTACCGGGGATCGAGATCATGACACCCGATGACCCGCGACTGTATTGCGGCATTACCTCGATGCGCTTTACCCAGCATACCGATCAACAGGCGATGGTCGAGCGGCTGCTCAGCGATTACAACCTGTTCACCGTGGTCCGCAGTGGCGCGGCGAGCGGGCCCTGCATTCGCATTACACCAGGGCTCACCACCACCGCTGCCGACATGGATCTGCTGGCCAGGGCGCTGAGCGAGTTGCGCTGACGTCAGACCGTGTATTTGTCGAAGTCCTCCGGCTTGATTTGCGTCGAAGCGGCGAACGTGTCGATACCGATGGTCGTATGCCCGAAAAAGCCATCCTCGTTCGAGTCTCGACCGAGGGTGTGGACCGTCAATGTCGAAGCCTCGCCAGCCTGCTCGCGGTAATAAGTGTCTTCATTGTTGCTCAACGGCGAGACCGATCGGCCGCTGTAGTCCCGGGCGTTTAGCACCGAACGTGAAGCGGGTTCGGGGAAGTAGAGCTGACCGACCCAGGCGACGTGTCGTTCGTCGAGGTAATTGTTGCCGGACGTGATGCGCACGGCGACATGAATGTGCAAAGTGCGGCCGGCATAGAACCCCGGGTAGATGGTGGTAAACCGCACAATGCCCTTTTTGTCGGTGAATTGTCCGCCACGCAGATAGGTGTCGTCGTCGGTGCGCGGGATGGAGCCGATGTCCCCGACATCGACTTCCTGGTCCGGATTGACCTTGCTCCAGCCCGAATACGCACCGCGCGCATTGCAATGCCAGATATCGACCAGGGCTCCGGTCACCGGCTCCCCCGTCATGGCATCGACAATCGACAGTCGCAGCACCAGGGGAATGCCATCGGCGCTCTCGCTGATGTTGCGCCTGATCAGTTTCGGATTGCGGAAATACGGGCCGGCAATTTGCTCGGGAGACAGCAGGTAAACGGAGGGTGCGGGTGTTGCGGAGGTGGTGTCGTCCATGACGTTCTCTCTTCCATAAGATGAACGCAGGTTAACGCTGGATGGGCGGCGAGAGGCGGTAACTATGTATCGCATCATTTCCCTTGCAGGAGCGGTATTTCATCAGGCAAAAAAAAACGGTGCACCGACCAAGCGCACCGTAAAGCCGTAGAACACACAACGAAGTGTTTGGTAAAAGCCGATCAGTCCAGCAGCGCCAAGGCCTCGGCGGTGCATTCCTGAATGCGGGCCCAGTCGCCGTTCTTGATCCACTCGGGATCCAGCATCCAGCTACCGCCCACGCACATCACGTTTTTCAACGCCATGTAGCTCTTGATGTTGGCCGGGCTGACGCCGCCGGTCGGGCAGAATTTCACTTCACCGAACGGGCCGCCAAGGGCCTTGATGGCGGCAACGCCACCGCTGACTTCCGCCGGGAACAGCTTGAAGCGGCGATAACCCAGACCATAGCCTTCCATGATGCCGGAAGCGTTGCTGATGCCTGGCAACAGCGGGATCGGGCTATCGACGCTGGCTTCGAGCAGGTCACGGGTGATACCCGGGGTGACGATGAACTGCGAGCCGGCCGCTTCGGCAGCGGCGAGCATCGTGCGATCCAGCACAGTACCCGCACCGGTCACCAGCTCCGGACGCTGCTCACGCAGAATCTGGATGGCCTTGAGGCCGAACTGCGAACGCAGGGTCACTTCCAGGGCAGTCAGGCCACCGGCGGCCAGGGCATCGGCCAGCGGCAGGACGTCCTGTTCGCGGGCGATGGTGATCACCGGCAGGATCCGCGCCTTGGCGCAGAGGCTGTCGATCAGGGCAATTTTGTCCGCCATGGAAACGGTCGGGGATGTGATTGTCATAGCGGCTGATCCTTGGCTCATGGGCACCAGTAAATCTCTAACGTAGGTTGCAGAAACGCGCGAATCGGCATGGCGGCGACATCGTCACCGGCCAATGCGGCACTCAAAGTGGTCAGTTTGGACTGACCGGAAATCGATAGAACGGTGGTCTTGGCCGAGGCCAGCAGCGCGCGGCTCATGGTCAGTCGCTGATGCGGCACGGTCGGCGCCAGCATCGGATAGCACCGACGGGTGCCGTCGACTTTCAAGGCATCGATCAGGTTCGGGCTGTTGGGGAACAACGAAGCGGTGTGACCGTCATCGCCCATGCCGAGGATCAACACATCGATCGGCGGCAATTCGGCGAGCAAACGGTCGGCCTGCTCGGCCGCCAGTTCAAGGTTCGCGGTGGCGCTGTAGAGGCTCAGAAACTGAGCCTTGGCTGCCGGGCCTTGCAACAGGTAACGCTTGAGCAGACCGGCATTGCTGTCGGCATGCTCGACCGGCACCCAACGCTCGTCGGCCAGGGTGACGACCACCTTGGACCAGTCGAGTTTCTGCTTCGCCAGGTTCTGGAAGAACGCCACCGGGCTGCGGCCACCGGACACCACCAGCGTCGCGCTGCCGCGAGCGTCGATGGCATCACTCAGTTGCTTGGCCACAATCAGCGCCAGACCATCGGCCAGCAACACCGGGCTTTTGAACTCATGGGCGCTGACGCCCTGAGGCAGTTTCAATTCAGATATCGCCATACCACGACCTCCCATCCCGCGTGATCAGAGCAATGGAGCTCATCGGTCCCCAGGACCCGGCCGCATACGGCTTGGGCGCATCACCGGATTTTTTCCACCCGGCGATCAACTGGTCACACCACTTCCACGCGGCTTCGATTTCATCTTTACGGACAAACAGGTTCTGATTGCCGCGCATCACTTCCAGCAACAACCGCTCGTAGGCATCGGGAATCCGTGCGCTGCGATAAGTGTCGGAAAAATTCAGCTGCAACGGACCGCTGCGCAACTGCATACCCTTGTCCAGGCCTTGTTCTTTGGTCATCACACGCAAGGAAATGCCTTCATCCGGTTGCAGGCGGATAATCAGCTTGTTGCTGATTTGCAGGCGCTGCTCGGGGGCGAAGATGTAGTGCGACGGTTCCTTGAAGTGGATGACGATCTGCGACAGCTTCTGCGGCATGCGCTTGCCGGTGCGCAGGTAAAACGGCACGCCGGCCCAGCGCCAGTTGCGGATGTCCGCACGCAGGGCGACGAAGGTTTCGGTGTCGCTCTGGGTGTTCGAATTCGGTTCTTCCAGATACCCCGGAACCGGTTTGCCTTCGCTGTACCCGGCGATGTACTGGCCGCGCACCACTTGTGTAGTCAGGCCTTCCGGGCTGATAGGCGCCAGGGCCTTGAGCACTTTGACTTTCTCGTCACGGATGCTGTCGGCGGACAGGTCGGCCGGCGGGTCCATGGCGATCAGGCAGAGCAGTTGCAGCAGGTGATTCTGAATCATGTCCCGCAGCTGACCAGCCTTGTCGAAGTAACCCCAGCGGCCTTCGATGCCGACCTTCTCGGCCACGGTGATTTCCACGTGGGAGATATAATTCTGGTTCCACTGGGTTTCGAACAGGCTGTTGGCGAAACGCAGGGCGATCAGGTTCTGGACGGTCTCTTTGCCCAGGTAGTGATCGATGCGGTAGGTGCGGTTCTCCGGGAAGAACTGCGCCACGGCGTCGTTGACCTTGCGCGAGGATTCCAGGTCCGAACCGATGGGCTTTTCCAGCACCACGCGGGTGTTTTCAGTCAGGCCGACCTTCGACAGGTTCTCGCAGATCGCACCGTAAACGGCGGCCGGCGTGGCGAAGTAGGCAATCACACGCTGGGCGCTGCCGGCCATTTCGGCCAGGGCGACGTAATCGTCGGCCTTGAGGAAGTCGACATGCAGGTAGCTCAAACGGGCCAGGAAGCGTTCGACCACAGCTTCGTCCAGCTCTTTGGCACCTACATAACGGCGCAGTTCGGAGGCGATGAACGCCAGGTGTTCCTGTTCGCTGCCTGGCTCACGGGCCAGCGCGATAATCCGCGTTTCCTCGTGCAGCAGGCCTGCGCCATCGAGTTGATAAAGGGCAGGAAACAGTTTGCGCAGGGCCAAGTCACCGAGGGCGCCGAACAAGGCAAAGGTGCACGGTTCAACCGTAATCGAAGGCATGATGTTTGTTCTTTTATCAAGTTAAGCTACAAATACCTTTTTTCAAGGCATCACTCAAGGGAAAATGTAGTAATAACCACAACATTTTCGCAAAATACAGATTCCGAGTGGTGGTCGGTCGGAGCCATCAGTAGGATAGGCCACCGTGACGGGCCCGATCAAAGTCCCAATTTGCATAGCCGGGGCCCTTATTTGCATTGCTCTCTTGTTTGCGGAGCTAAGGAACATATATGGACCGCGTGCGAAATTTACTGGAACAGATCCAGAATCGCCTTGAAGACCTGAACAAGGCGGAACGCAAAGTCGCCGAAGTGATCCTGCTCAACCCTGAGCTGGCCACCCGGTTCAGCATTGCCGCGCTCGCCCAGGCCTCGAAGGTCAGCGAGCCGACGGTCAACCGTTTCTGCCGTTCGTTCGGCGTCAGTGGCTACCCGGAGCTCAAGCTTCAACTGGCCCAAAGCCTGGCCAGCGGCGCGGCGTATGTCAGCCGTGCAGTCGAGGCCGATGACAATCCCGAGGCGTACACCAAGAAGATTTTCGGCAGCGCCATTGCGTCGCTGGACAGCGCCTTGCAGGCACTGGACCCGAACCTGATCAGCCGCGCCGTCGACCTGTTGATCCAGGCCCGGCAGATCCACTTCTTCGGCCTTGGCGCCTCGGCCCCGGTGGCGCTGGACGCGCAGCACAAGTTCTTCCGCTTCAACCTGGCGGTCACCGCCCATGCCGACGTGCTGATGCAGCGCATGATTGCGTCAGTGGCGCATACCGGCGAGTTGTTCGTGATCATTTCCTACACCGGCCGCACCCGCGAACTGGTGGAAGTGGCGCGTATCGCCCGGGAGAACGGCGCTTCAGTGCTGGGGCTGACGGCCGAGGGGTCGCCTTTGGCCAAGGCCAGCACCTTGAGCCTGAACATTCCGTTGCCGGAAGACACCGACATCTATATGCCGATGACGTCGCGGATCATCCAGCTGACCGTGCTGGATGTGCTGGCCACCGGCATGACCTTGCGCCGTGGCGTGGACTTCCAGCCGCATTTGCGCAAGATCAAAGAGAGCCTGAATGCCAGTCGGTATCCGGTTGGGGATGAGTTTAACTAGGTCAATATCTTCATTGCCTGTCCTGGCCTCATCGCGAGCAGGCTCGCTCTCACATTAGATCTTCGGTGGACACTGTATTTGTATTCAAAGCAGGTCCACTGTGGAAGCGAGCCTGCTCGCGAAAGGGCCAGCCCAGGCGCAAAGATTCTGGAACTAAACCCCCACCCGCGCCTGCAAACTCAAATGCGCTTTCTGCCCCGGCGCCAGGCTCAAACTGTCGGTCCCGCCACTCGCCGCCTCGACACACACAAATTCTGAAATCTCGTTCCAGCTCACCCCCAGCAACGGTCGCGCCCCCGGATGCCAGACCACCGTGTCCGCATGGTCACCGGTGTCGATGCACAACTCGCGCTGCCAGGCGTGGTCCTTGAGCTGCAATTCACCGTCATGCTGGAACACCCGCTGACACCCACCGTCGACTCTCAACTCGCCTTCCTGCTGGCAAACCTGGCGGTTCAACTGGTCGTAACCGTGGGCGCCATCGAGTCCGGACAGCGCTATCTCACCGACATCACCAATACGCCAATAGGCATGCAACGCCTGGCTCAATTGGCACGGCAGGCTGTCCTGATGCTCGGTGCTCAGGCGCAGATCCATGCGTTCGCCCAAGTGTGCGTGCAGGTCCACTTGCCAGTCACACAGCTGAAGTTGCCAATGCAGGCGCACGCCATCGTCGTCATGGCTGCTGTCGAGCAGTTTCCAGTCGATCAACCGTGCCCAGCCATGAGAAGGCCAGGCGTTTTCGCTTGGATGACGGCCATACCACGGCCAGCATACCGGCACACCGCCACGAATCGCGCCGACTTGTGGCCACTTCGCCGCGCACCAGAGCCAGGGCTTCTGGCCCTTTGGCTGGAAGTGCAGCAACTGCGCGCCCTGCCGGCTGAACACCGCCTGACACAGCGGGTGATCGATCACCAGCACATCGCGCTTCTGATAGCGCTCCCACGCAAACACCGGACGTTCGCGCAAGGATTTGAAGAAGCGTTGTAGCGGATGCTCATGCATGTGCCACGGTCCTGAAAATCATCCGGGGTGCGCCGCCCCAAAAAAAAGCGGACAGCCAAGGCTGTCCGCAAAAATGCGCACATAGAGAGGAGCTTATCGCAACAGCGTTAGAACACCGACTGAATTTTCAGGCCGGCCACCAGCGCGTTGTCGACTTCATCCACACCGCCCGGGTGAGTGATGTATTGCAGGTTAGGACGCACGGTCAGCCAGTTGGTGACGTGGAAACCGTAGTTGATCTCGTAGTTGTACTCAGTGTTACGCAGCGGCGCGAACAGCGGGTCCTGATAGTCAGTGACATTGTTGGAGGCGTTGACCAACTCTGAGTTTTTCTTAACGTCATCGTTGACATGGATACGGGCGGCACCGATACCGAAGTCATCCTTCGGCCGTGCATCGAACGGGCCTTTGTACACCAGCATCAGCGACTGGTAGTTATCGACGAAGTTGGTGTCCTTGTCGTGGAAGGTAGCGTTGGCAGCAATGTTCAGACCGCGGGAAGCGTCACCGTTGTGGGTGGTGAGTTGTTGCTGCGCCACGAACCAGTAGCCGGACTTGCTGCTGTGGCTGCGATAGGCGTTACCGCTGGTTGCGGCGTCATTACCGTTGTCGTCTTCACGAACGTCATCGGCCTTGGCCGTGCTTTTGTAGTAACCGACACGGTATTCGCCCGGCAGGTTGCCAGGGTTAGGCAACCAGACCAGTTCGACCGGCAACACGGTGCCCTTGGTACCACTGCCGCTGAGTTTGAAGCCGTTACCGTGCTCCAGTTGCGACGGGTTCTGGTTGTACGCGCCGATCTGCGCATACCACTCAGGCGAGATGTTGTACTTCACGCGAACCGCAGCCTGCATGACCGGCCAGTTGTACCAGATGTTGGTCGCCCAGTTACCCGCTTGGGAACCGCAGAACGCCAGGTTCTGGAACTCGCACGGGAAGGTGTTGAAGTCTTCGCCTTCGCCGAAGTAACCGGCCTTGACGTCCAGTTTGCCATCGAGGAACTGGTGCTTGATCCACAGTTGGGTCAGGCGAACCATGTGGCCACGGCCGTAGACTTCCTGGGAGGAACTCAAGGTGCCGGCACGCGGATCGCCGACACGGTCATTGGAGATGTTCTCACCGTTACGGTTGGTGAGCTGGACCTTGGCCTGGGTGTTATCCCAGCCCCACAGTTTTTGCAGGTCCAGCGCCACGCCCAGGCCAAACTGGTCGGCGTAACGCGCGGTCTTGTCGTTGTTGTAGCCACCGTGAAGGTTGCCACCGACTTCACCGACGTAGTCCATCTTGATGTCGATGCCCCGCTCGATCAGCTTGGTCCGCTCGCCACCCCAATCGCCGGTCATCCATTCGGAATCGGCGCTGAACGCGTCAGCCGCGTGCACACTACCGGCCAGCATCATGGCCGCAACCGCGGACAACTGGCAGATAAGCTGAGCGTTGTTGTTCTTCTTCATCCCTACATCCTCGTTTTATTGTTATTAACTGTTTTTATTTAACGCGGTTACATCAGGTGCGGAGAGCGACAGGCCGCTCACCGCATATCCCCCTGCAGGAGCCAGTTTTGCCGGCGAAGGCGACCCTGAAATCGCCTTCGTCCGCAAGCCTGGTTCCTACAGTTTTAATCTTCAGCGGCCTTTGAATTGGGCGACGTTGGCGCCGTGGCTCTCGGCTTTTGGTTGACCGGCCACCCCCAGGCGCTCCCCGGTCTTGGCATCGAACAACAGCACTTTCGATGGATCGAATTGCAGGGTCAGGGTCTCGCCCACGTTCGGCGCGACGTCCGGCGCCAGGCGGCAGCAGACTTTGGTGTCGTTGAGATTGACGAACACCAGGGTGTCGGGACCGGTCGGTTCGGTGACCTGGACTTCGGCGCGAATGGTCGGCAAACCGTTCGGCTCGCTGCCCGCCAGAACGATCTGCTCCGGGCGCAGGCCGAGGATCACTTCACGGTCTTCCAGACCGGCGTCCTGCATGCCCATCGGCAATTCGCAACGCGCCTGGCCGCTGTCGAGCAGCGCCACCAGACGACCGTCCTTGCGCTGCAAACGCAGCGGAATGAAGTTCATCGGCGGCGAGCCGATGAAGCTCGCCACGAACAGGTTGGCCGGGTTGTTGTAGATGTCCTTTGGCGTACCGAACTGCTGAATGATCCCGTCCTTCATCACCGCAACCTTGTCGCCCAGGGTCATCGCTTCGATCTGGTCGTGGGTCACGTAGACCGTGGTGGTTTTCAGGCGCTGGTGCATCAGTTTCATTTCAGTGCGCATCTCGACGCGCAGCTTGGCGTCGAGGTTGGACAGCGGTTCGTCGAACAGATAAATCTTCGGCCGACGCGCCAGGGCACGGCCCATCGCCACGCGCTGTTGCTGACCACCGGAGAGTTGACCGGGCTTGCGGTTGAGCAAGTGTTCGATCTGCAACAGCTTGGATACCCGCGCCACTTCCGCTTCGATGTCGGCGGCAGGCATTTTGCGGATCTTCAAGCCGAAAGCGATGTTCTCGCGCACGCTCATGGTCGGGTACAGCGCGTAGGACTGGAACACCATGGCGATGTCGCGGTCTTTCGGGCTCATGCCGCTGACGTCCTGATCACCGATCATGATCGCGCCGCCGGTGATGGTTTCCAGGCCGGCGATGCAATTCATCAGGGTCGATTTACCGCAACCCGAAGGTCCGACCAGGATCAGGAACTCACCGTCCTTGATCGACAGTTCGATGTTCTTGAGGGTGTCCGGCAGGCCGGGACCATAGGTCTTGTTTACATTGCGAAGTTCGAGCGTAGCCATGATTACCCCTTGACTGCGCCGGCCGTCAGCCCGCGCACGAAATACTTGCCTGCGACCACATAGACCAGCAGGGTCGGCAGCCCGGCGATCATCGCCGCCGCCATATCAACGTTGTATTCCTTGGCCCCGGTACTGGTGTTGACCAAGTTGTTCAACGCCACCGTAATGGGTTGCGAATCACCGCTGGAGAACACCACGCCGAACAGGAAGTCGTTCCAGATCTGGGTGAACTGCCAGATCAGGCAGACCATGATGATCGGGGTGGACATCGGCAGGATGATCAAGCGGAAGATGGTGAAGAAACCCGCGCCATCGAGCCGCGCCGCCTTCACCAGCGCATCGGGAACGCTGACGTAGTAGTTACGGAAGAACAGCGTGGTGAACGCCAGGCCGTAGACCACGTGCACAAACACCAGGCCGGTGGTGGTGCTGGCCAGGCCCATCTTGCCGAGGGTGAACGAGGCCGGCAGCAGGACGGTCTGGAACGGCAGGAAGCAACCGAACAGCAGCAGACCGAAGAACAGTTGCGAGCCACGAAAGCGCCACATCGACAGCACATAGCCGTTCAGTGCACCGATGGCGGTGGAGATCAGCACCGCCGGAACGGTGATCTTGATCGAGTTCCAGAAGTACCCGTCAACCGTGCCCCAGGCCTTGACCCAGCCAATGCCGCTGACCACGGTCGGCCAGCTCAGCAGGTTGCCGGAGTTGATGTCTTCCGGCGTCTTGAAACTGGTCAACAGCATGACCACCAGCGGTATCAGGTAAAGGAATACCGCCAGGATCAGCACGCTGTAGATGGCGATGCGACTCAGGCTGATGGATGGTTTGGCAGCGAAATTAGTCATGACGCTTGGTCCTCAGCTCGGAGTACAGGTAAGGCACGATGATTGCGAGAATCGCACCGAGCATCAGAATCGCACTGGCCGAGCCCATGCCCATCTGGCCGCGACTGAAGGTGAAGGAATACATGAACATCGCAGGCAGGTCAGAGGAATAACCCGGGCCACCGGCAGTCATTGCCGCCACCAGGTCGAAACTCTTGATCGCGATGTGGGCCAGGATCATGACCGCGCTGAAGAACACCGGGCGCAGGCTCGGCAACACCACTTTCAGGTAAATGCGCGGCATGCTCGCGCCATCGATCTGGGCAGCACGGATGATCGATTGATCCACGCCACGCAGGCCGGCGAGGAACATCGCCATGATGAAGCCCGAGGCTTGCCAGACCGCCGCGATCACCAGGCAATACACGACGCGATCCGGGTCGATCAGCCAGTCCAGGCGAAAGCCTTCCCAACCCCAGTCACGCAGCAATTTGTCCAGGCCCATGCCCGGGTTGAGCAGCCACTTCCAGGCGGTACCGGTGACGATCATCGAGAGCGCCATCGGGTACAGGTAAATGGTGCGAATGAAACCTTCGCGACGAATCCGCTGGTCAAGAAACACCGCCAGCAGCACACCGATCACCAAGGTGATGCCGATGAACATGCCGCCGAACACCGCCAGGTTTTTGCTCGCTACCCACCAACGGTCGTTGTCGAACAGCCGCTGGTACTGCGCCAGGCCCGCCCATTTGTAAGTCGGCAGGAAGGTCGATGTGGTGAACGACAGGATGAACGTCCACAGGATATAGCCATAGAAGCCCACCAGGACGATGAACATGCTCGGCGCCAGCACCAGTTTCGGTAGCCAGCGCTGCAGTGCATCGAACGGCGAGGCCTTGCTGAACACAGCAACAGAACTCATGGGAAGATCCCGTACGAGAGAAAATTTACGTTGGAAATGCTGACCCTTGCAGGCGTGAGACTGCTTGCGATAGCTGAGTGTCAGACTCTGGATGTATCAACTGATACACCGCTAACGCGAGCAGACTCGCTCCTACAGGGGCCAAGCATTACTTGGCAGCTTTGACGGCCGTGCCCAATTGCTTGGCGGCAGTCGCCGGATCGGCTTTCGGGTCGTTGATGAAGTTGGTCACCACATCAAAGAACGCGCCCTGGACCGCCAGCGTGGTCGCCATGTTGTGCGCCATGCTCGGCTGCAGGCCGCCGGACTTGGCGTCCACCAGGAAGTCCTTGGCAGCGGTCTGGGCGCAGGAGTCGAAACCGTACTTGCCCATGTCGTTCAGCATGTCGATTCGAACCGGGATCGAGCCCTTGTTGATGCTGAAGACTTTCTGGAAGTTCTCACCCAGCACGACCTTGGCAATGTCCTGTTGAGCAGCAGCAGTGCCTTTGTCTTTCTGCTTGAACACGGCCAGGGAGTCGATGTTGTAGGTGAACGCCTTGTCGGTACCCGGGAACGCTACGCACTCGTAGTCCTTGCCGGCGACTTTCTTGGCGGCTGTCCACTCGCTCTTGGCCCAGTCGCCCATGATCTGCATACCGGCCTTGCCGTTGATGACCTTGGCCGCTTCCAGGTTCCAGTCCTGGCCTTTGCCGTCGGCGTCCATGTAGGTCGCGACTTTCTTCAGCTCGGTCAGCGCCTTGACCATTTCAGGACCGGTCAGTGCTGCGTTGTCCAGGTCGACCAGGGCTTTCTTGTAGCCGTCGACGCCCATGACCGACAGGACCACCGCTTCGAACACGGTGCTGTCCTGCCAAGGCTGGCCGCCGTGAGCAAGCGCAATGAAGCCCGCTGCCTTGAGCTTGTCACCGGCGGCGTAGAATTCCTGAAGGGTGGTTGGCGCTTTTTCGATGCCGGCTTTCTTGAAGACTTCCGGGTTGATCCACAGCCAGTTGACGCGGTGAATGTTCACCGGCACGGCCACGTAGTCACCTTCGTACTTCACGGTATCGGAGACTTTCTTGTCGAGCAGACTGTCCCACTTCTCGGTTTTGGCCGCGTCTTTCAAGACGTCGGTGTCGAGCAGACCGGTAGACGCCCATTCCTGGATGTCCGGGCCTTTGATCTGTGCGACGCCCGGTGGGTTGCCTGCAACGGCGCGGCTCTTCAGCACGGTCATGGCGGTCGCACCGCCACCACCGGCAACGGCGCCGTCCTTCCAGGTGAAACCGTCTTTTTCGACTTGGGCCTTGAGGACATCAACGGCCGCTTTTTCGCCACCGGAGGTCCACCAGTGAACGACTTCTACCGAACCTTTGGAATCGGCGGCAAGCGCACTGACAGGGAATGCAGAGATAGGGAGCAATGAGGCAAGAGAAATGACAGTAGCGAGGCGAGAAATCGCATTCATCTAGAATTACCTTTCTTGTTGTTATGCATGCAAGTCTGGTGCTTGCGCTGCATAGGATTTTAAACAGGAGTTATCCCCTCGCAGGTAACGAAGGGACGCTTGAATGTCACCACATGGTTACACAGGAGCGCTCTGGGACAACTGCCCCAAGGCCGTGGCCATGCTCGGCGCCAGTGGCAGGCGCGGGATCAGGACGGCTTGCCAGGCGTGATACAGATCCGGTTTACCGGCCCAGATATCGGCACTTGGACGGTTTTGCGGGTCGAGCTCATGGTGCCAACTGCCATCGCAGCGGTCGATGAAATGACTGTCACAGAATTCCCAGAACAGCCGGTACCAGGTTTCGTATTGCGTATCCCCAGTGCGTTTAAGCAACGCGCTGGCGGCGGCACTGGCTTCGCAATGGGTCCAGTGCAAGCGATGGCGAACCACCGCGCGATTGTCCCAGTCGAGGGTGTAGACAATCCCGGGCAGCCCGTCGACATCCCAGCCGTGACGGCAGTTGTGATCGAAGAGTTTTTGCGCGTCGGTGGCCAGCCAACCCGGCGTGAGCATGCCGGCTTGCACGCGTGCCGCTTCGAGGTGCAGCAACAGCCGCGCCCATTCGAAACCGTGGCCCGGGGTGGTGCCGTAAGGGCGGAAACCGTCGGCCGGGTTGTCGTGGTTGTACTCGCGCAGCGGCTGCCAGTCGCGATCGAAATGCTCGACCACCAGGTAGTCGTTGGCAGCGGCGTGACCATGAATGACGCGCTCGACGATGCGCTGAGCGCGGACCAGCCAGCGGTGGTCGTCGGTGACATCGGCCAGGACGAGAAAGGCTTCGGTGGCGTGCATGTTGCTGTTGGCGCCGCGGTAGGCTTCTTCACCGCTCCAGTCGCGCTCGAAGGATTCGCGCATTGCGCCCTCCTCCTCGCTCCAGAAATGCGTGTCGATTATGTTGATCGCATCGTCGAGCAACGCCTGTGCACCGGGGCGCTGGGCGACGACCGCCGAACTGGCCGCGAGGGCCACGAAGGCATGCAGGTAAGCGGCCTTGCCGGTGTTGTCATCGTGATGATGGGCAGCGGCAAACCAGCCGCCGTGTTCGGCATCACGCAACGGGCCGCTGAGCGCCTGGATGCCGTGATCGACCAGCTCGGCAAACCCCGGCAACCCCTGAATGTGCGCCATGGCGAAGCTGTGGGTCATGCGGGCGGTGTTCATGGTTTCGGCGTGGGCGTTGGCCGGGAGACGGCCCTTTTCATCGAGATTGCCGAAGCCTTCGGCAAGCTTTGAAGCCTTGGCAAATGCCAACAGGCGCAAGCCTTCGGCCGCGAGCCATTGCTGATGGGCAGGTGCGTTGAGCCAACTGCTGAATGCAGGTTGGAAGGTGTCCATGGGGTGCCTTTTTTTGTTGTTTTGACTGAGGGCAGTCTAAACAACGGGCGGGGGCGGGCTTGTAACGAAGGGGGCGAGTTATGTCACCAAACTGTGACATACAGATTTTGTGGTGGATGATTATTTGTGGCGAGGGAGCTTGCTCCCGCCGGGGCGCGAAGCGGCCCCAAAAGAAGGACTGCTGCGCAGTCCAGCGGGAGCAAGCTCCCTCGCCACAGGGTCCGCGTCAATCGATCGAACGAGGCAACTGCAACGTCACCCGCAACCCGCCTTCACGCAGGTTTTGCAGGCTGACTTCACCGCCATGGCTATGGGCAATGTTGCGCGCAATCCCCAACCCCAAGCCATATCCCTGCTGCTGCCCGGCCAACCGGAAGTGCGGTTCGAACACCTGCTCCATCCGTTGCTCCGGCACGCCTGGCCCTTCGTCATCGACATGCAGGATGAAGGCGCTCTCGTCGTCATCGATATGCAAATGCGCGTTCTGCCCATACTTCAATGCGTTGTCGATCAGGTTGCCGATGCAGCGCTTGAGCGCCAGCGGTTTGCCCGGGTACGCCGCCAGCGCCCGGCCCTGCTGGGTGACGCGACCATTACCGTTGGGCGCCAGGTACGGTTCCACCAGACAATCGAGCACATGGTTCAGATCCACCGGCTCGATGTTTTCGTGAATATCGGTGTCTTTCACGCATTGCAGCGCGCCCTTGACCAGCAATTCCAGCTCATCCAGATCGCGGCCGAACTTGGCTTGCAGCTGTTCATCTTCAAGCAATTCGACCCGCAGCCTTAACCGGGTAATCGGCGTGCGCAGATCGTGGGAAATTGCGCTGAACAACTGGCTGCGCTCGGTCAGGTAACGGCTGATGCGCTCGCGCATCGCATTGAAAGCGCGGCCCACTTCGACCACTTCACTGCCGCCGCCTTCGGCCACCGGTTCGACTTCGGCACCGAGGGACATGTCCCGCGCCGCCCGCGCCAGGCGTTTGAGCGGACGACTCTGCCAGTGCACCAACAGGCCGATGAACAACAGCAAAAAGCCACTGGTGAGCACGATGAACCAGACCTGCTGCGCCGGCAGGCCCTGTTCTTCAAGGCTGGTGTAGGGCTCGGGCAACAGCGAGGCGATGTACAACCACTCGCCCGGCGCCATCTGGATTTGCGTGACCAGCACCGGCGGGTTCACCGGCTCCAGCGTCAGCGCGTAATGCGCCCATGAGCGCGGCAACTCATCGAGTTTCAGCCCGCTGTTGAAGATCCGCAGGTCTTCGGGGCTGACGAAGGTCACCGAGATATCCGTGTCTTGGCCGAGGGACTCGCGCAATACCTGATCCACGGCCTTGAGCACGGCTTCCTTGCGCGGGGTGATCGGCAACACTTCCATGCCCAGCGGCTTGTCGTTGAGGGTCACCACGAAACGGGTGCCGCCCATGCTGCGCAATTGGTCGAGCACCAAGGGACGAAACGCCACCGGCAGCGAACGAAAATAACTGACGCTGGCCGTCATCGAATGGGCCAGGCTGCGGGCACTGGTGACCAGGCCTTCAAGTTGGGTGGCACGCAGTTGCGACACCCAGATCACGCTCGACAAGGTCTGCGCGAACAGCACCGCCAACAGGGTCAGCAGCAACATGCGCCCGAGCAGCGAACGCGGCATCGGCACGCGGGCGGCGAGCTTGCGCAACCACTCAGTGGCCATTGCTGGCAACCACATTGGCGGCCAGTTGGTAGCCGCTGCCACGCACGGTACGGATCAATCGCGGCGGTTTTTCGGTATCACGCAGGCGCTGACGCAAACGGCTGACCGCCATGTCGACGATGCGATCCAGCGGCATCAGATCGCGGCCACGGGTGGCGTTGCCGATGGTGTCGCGGTCGAGGATTTCCTGCGGATGATCGAGGAACAGTTTCAGCAGCGCAAAATCGGCGCCGGAGAGAATCACTTCTTCGCCGTCGATGTGGAACAGCCGGTGGCTGACCATGTCCAGCCGCCAGTCGTCGAACGCCAGCACTTCACCGCCGGAACGCTCCTGACCGAACTGCGCGCGGCGCAACAAGGCCTTGATGCGCGCCTGCAATTCACGGGGGCTGAACGGTTTACCGAGGTAGTCGTCGGCGCCCAGTTCCAGGCCAATGACGCGGTCGGCCTCGTCGGAGCTGGCGGTGAGCATGATGATCGGCACCTGCGCCTGACGCGGGTGTTGGCGGATCCAGCGACAAAGGCTGAAACCGTCTTCGTCGGGCAGCATCACGTCGAGGATCACCAGATCGCTCGGCGCTTCGTTCATCGCTTGGCGAAAGCCCGCGCCATCGGGCGTGGTGCGGACCTGGAAACCGGCGCGGGTCAGGTAGGTGTCCAGCAACTCGCGTATCTCTTGATCATCATCGACCAACAAAATCGACTTGTTGACTGAGCTCACGGGGCGGCGTCCTTGTTGTTTGAATTGGGCGGATTATGCCTGATCGCGGGTAAATCGTTGGTGTCTGTACGGACGCCTTCGCGGGCAAGCCTCGCTCCTACAAGGTCAGAGCCGTTCGCGAATTCCGTGAACGACATAAAACCTGTAGGAGCGAGGCTTGCCCGCGAAGGGCGCGACTCGGTCTTAGGCCTGATCGAGCGCCACACCCGCACCCATCAACCCGGAATACGGCGCCGTCACCAGCCACACAGGGATGCCTTTGAAGTAATCGCTCATGCAACCCTTGTCGGCGAAGCACCGGGCAAAGCCGCTTTCAACGAAGAAATCGGCAAACCGCGGAATCACTCCGCCGACGATATACACGCCACCGCGAGCCCCCGTGGTCAGCACGTTGTTGCCGGCGACACGGCCGAGCCAGCAGCAGAACTGCTCCAGCACTTCCAGCGCAATCGGGTCACCCGCCAGACCGGCAGCGGTTATCGATTCCGGAGTATCGAGCACCGGCTCATGACCGTCCACCGCACAAATCGCCCGGTAGACCCGCGGCAAACCGCTGCCGCTCAACGCCGTTTCAGCGCTGACATGCCCGATCTCATTGAAGATGTGTTGCCATAGTTGGGTTTCACGCAGACTGCTCAAGGGCAGATCGACGTGACCGCCCTCCCCTGGCAAGGCGGCAAAACGGCCTTCACCCAGGTCCAGCAAGGTGCCGACACCCAGCCCCGTGCCCGGACCGATCACCACGGCAGGCCGCAGCGGCTCAGGCGTGCCTTCGCAGACCACCCGAAACTCACCCGGCTGCAAACGGGTCATGCCCAGCGCCATCGCCGAAAAATCATTGACCAGCAACAACTGATCGACCTGCAATGCCTTGCAAAAATCTTTGCGACTGAGCCGCCAGTGATTATTGGTGAACTTGAATTCATCACCGCTCACCGGGCCAGCCACCGACAGGCATACCGAGCCGATCGAACCCGGCGCCAGGCCAAGCCCGCCCAGATAGAGGGCAATCGCCTCTTCCGGGCTGGCGTGGTCGGCCGTTGCCAGCACCTGGATCGCTTCCAGTTGCTGGTTTTTCCACAACGCGAAACGTGCGTTGGTCCCACCGATGTCACCGACCAAAGCCAGTTTCAATTAAGCGTCTCCAGGGCAGAAGTAAAGGCGCTGGCGCCCTGCTCTGCGGAGCTGAAGGCCATGCGCATGAAACCAAACAGTTCGCGACCGCTGCCAATATTGTTGCCCAACAGGCCCTTGGCCGGGGTGCGCGCTGCAAATTCTTCGGCGTCCACCTTAAGCTCCAGGGTGCCTTTGACGCCATCGACGCGGATGATATCGCCCTCTTGCACCCGCGCAAGAGCGCCGCCGACATAAGCTTCGGGACTGACATGAATCGCCGCCGGGATTTTCCCCGACGCGCCGGACATGCGCCCGTCGGTCACCAGCGCGACTTTGAAGCCGCGATCCTGCAGCACGCCGAGGAACGGCGTCATTTTGTGCAGCTCCGGCATGCCATTGGAGCGCGGGCCCTGGAAGCGCATCACCGCGACAAAATCCTTCTCCAGCAAACCGGCCTTGAACGCGTCGGCCAGGTCCTGCTGATCCTGGAACACCATGGCTGGCGCTTCGACGATCTGGTTTTCCAAGGCAACGGCGGAGACTTTCATCACGCCACGTCCGAGGTTGCCTTCCATCACCCGCAAGCCGCCCTCAGGCGAGAACGCACGCGCGACCGGGCGAAGAATGGTTTCGTCGAGGCTTTCGATCGGGCCTTCGCGCCAGACCAGTTCGCCGTTTTCGAGGAACGGCTCCATGGTGTAACGGCTCAAGCCGTGGCCCAGCACCGTGTTGACGTTTTCGTGCAGCAGCCCGGCTTCCAGCAGTTCGCGGATCAGGAATGACATGCCGCCCGCCGCCTGGAAATGGTTGATGTCGGCTTTGCCGTTCGGGTAGACGTGGCTCAGGGTCGGCACGACTTCGGAGAGGTCGGCCATGTCCTGCCAGGTCAGTTGAATGCCGGCCGCCATGGCGATAGCGGGCATGTGCAAGGTGTGGTTGGTCGATCCGCCGGTGGCGTGCAGCGCCACGATGGAGTTGACCAGCGAACGCTCGTCGACGATTTCGCCGATCGGCATAAAGTCACCGTTCTGCTTGGTCAGACGCGTCACCTGATGCGCCGCTTCGCGGGTCAGGGCATCGCGCAACGGGGTGTTCGGGTTGACGAACGAGGCGCCCGGCAAGTGCAGGCCCATGACTTCCATCAGCAACTGGTTGGTGTTGGCGGTGCCGTAAAAAGTGCAGGTACCCGGGCTGTGGTAGGACTTCATTTCCGATTCCAGCAGCTCTTCGCGACTGGCCTTGCCTTCGGCATAACGCTGACGCACGTCGGCTTTCTGCTTGTTGGAAATGCCCGAGACCATCGGCCCGCCCGGGACGAAGATCGTCGGCAGATGACCAAAACGCAGTGCGCCCATCATCAGGCCCGGGACGATCTTGTCGCAGATGCCGAGCATCAGCGCGCCATCGAACATGTTGTGGGACAGCGCCACGGCGGTGGACAGCGCAATCACCTCACGGCTCGGCAGGCTCAGCTCCATGCCCGGCTCACCTTGGGTCACGCCATCGCACATGGCCGGGGTGCCGCCGGCGAACTGGCCGACGGAGCCGATCTCGCGCAGGGCTTTTTTGATCTGTTCAGGAAAGACTTCGTAAGGCTGATGCGCCGAGAGCATGTCGTTATATGACGAAACAATCGCAATGTTGGCGGAGTTCATCATCCGCAGACTGTGCTTGTCTTCAGTGCCGCAACCGGCCACGCCGTGGGCGAAGTTGGCGCATTGCAGCTTGCCGCGCATCGGACCGTCGCTGGCTGCATCGCGAATAAGCGCAAGGTAAGCCTCACGGGTTGCGCGGCTACGGGCGATAAGCCGTTCGGTGACCTCAAGGACGCGGGGATGCATGTGTAGAACTCCAGGCTAACGGATGTGGCGACCTGATTGTCTATGCTGAGCAAGAGCCGGTGTCGATGGGATGACAGACGGTTTTCTTGATCGGTCGGACCAGTTGATTCAGGTCACTCGTTGTAGATTGAACAAAATATTGCCATTAAAAAGGCTTGTTTTCTATTTTTATGCGAATAATCTTGTAATTCCAACAACAAAACGACGGCGGCCCTGTTAAATGACTCTTCGAATCGCAATCAATGGTTTTGGCCGAATTGGCCGCAACGTCCTGCGCGCACTGTATACCCAAGGCTATCGCCAGGATCTGCAGATCGTTGCCATCAATGACCTTGGCGACAGCGCGATGAACGCTCATCTGCTCAAGTACGACACCGTTCACGGCACGTTCGACGCCGATGTCCAGCACGATCAGGAAAGCCTGACCGTCAACGGTGACCGTATTGCCGTCAGTGCCATTCGCAACCCGGCCGAGTTGCCTTGGGCCGCGGAAAAAATTGATGTGGTGTTCGAGTGCACCGGTCTGTTCACCGACCGTGCCAAAGCCGCCGCGCATATTACGGCCGGCGCGCGCAAAGTGATTATCTCGGCCCCGGCCAAAGGCGCCGACGCCACCGTTGTCTATGGGGTCAACCACGACATTCTGCGCCAATCGCACCAGATCATTTCCAACGCATCGTGCACCACCAACTGCCTGGCCCCGGTGGCGCAGGTGCTGCACCGCGAACTGGGCATCGAAAGCGGTCTGATGACCACGATCCACGCCTACACCAACGACCAGAATCTGACCGACGTCTACCACACGGACCCGTACCGCGCCCGTTCGGCCACCCAGAACATGATCCCGAGCAAGACCGGCGCCGCTGAAGCGGTCGGCCTGGTGCTTCCGGAACTGGCGGGTAAACTGACCGGCATGGCGGTACGTGTTCCGGTGATCAACGTGTCGCTGGTGGACCTGACCGTGCAGCTCAAGCGTGAAGCATCGGCCGATGAAGTGAATGCACTGCTCAAAGAAGCCGCCCAGCACTCGAAGATTCTCGGCTACAACACCCTGCCGCTGGTCTCCAGCGACTTCAATCACAACCCGCTGTCGTCGATCTTCGACGCCAACCACACCAAGTCCAGCGGCAAGCTGCTCAAGGTACTGGCCTGGTACGACAACGAATGGGGCTTCTCCAACCGCATGCTCGATAACTGCCTGGCGCTGTGCAACGCTGAGTAACGGGGAGCTAAACCGATGATCGGTATCAGCTTCACGCAAAAGACCATGGCGGCGCGCAAGCGTATCGCCTTGGTCGCCCATGACCACTGCAAGGTATTTTTGCTGGACTGGGCCGAGCGGCAGAAGGACAAGCTTGCGCAACATGAACTGGTCGCCACCGGCACCACCGGGCTGTTGTTGCAACAACGCCTGGAGCTACCGGTGGAAAGCATGATCAGCGGCCCCTTGGGCGGCGACCAGCAACTCGGTGCGCGCATTGCCGAGCAGCGGGTCGACATGCTGGTGTTTTTCTGGGACCCGTTCGAACCGCAACCCCATGACCCGGACATCAAGGCGTTGCTGCGGGTCGCGGCGGTCTGGAACATTCCGGTGGCGTGCAACGAATGCAGCGCCGACTACCTGCTCAGCAGCCCGATGATGGAGCAGGCTCACGCCCACCGCATCCCCGATTACGCGACCTATCTGTTGGGTCGCGCCTGAACCGCTTTCGGATCCATCACTGACCCCCTTGAACGGATAATGGACATCATCGTCCGTTCAAGAAGGATCAGGTACGCCAGCCTCAGAATCTCCCCGCGATTTCCCCCGTTTTAAGCCCTGTTTTCGGCAGATTTTTCCGCGCAAACGTTCAACCCCTACCGTTCGTCGGGGCCACCATCATGCATCCTCGTCCCACGCCGATGTGCATTGAATGGCGCTGAATGGACTTGGCGAACCGGGTCGACATCGGCCCACAGCCAACAATTCATCCCTTCGCGAGTTCGCCCTATGTTCGACTCTCTCTCTATCCGTCTGAAAATCGTCTTGCTGTCCGGCCTGTGCCTGCTTGGCGTGGTCGCGTTGATCGTCGGTATGAACTTCTACCAGACCAACCAGAACGATGAGCTGGTCAGCGCCTCCAGCCGCAAGATGCTCACCACCAGCGTGCAGGACCTGCTCCAGGCCAAGGCCGCCGAGCAAGCGGTGCGGGTGCAGAAGACATTTGGTGAAAGCCTGTTGGTGGTGACTGCCCTGGCCGATCAGATCAATGACATGCGCGCCATGGCCGCCAAGCGTTCGCTTGAGGCCGGGGCCCTGCGTGAGGAGTTGAACCAGAGCCTGAAAACCGCGTTTGAGCGCAACAGCAAAGTGCTGGGGATCTGGCTGGCGTTCGAGCCCAACGGTCTGGACGGCAAGGACAGCGAGTTCGCCAACGATGCGGCCCGCCAGTCCAACGAATCCGGGCGTTTTGCCAGTTACTGGAGCCGTGCCGGTGGGGCCGGGATCAACACGATCATGGTCGAAGACGACATGACCAAAACCACCCTGAGCCTCAGCGGCACGCCGTACAACAGCTGGTACACCTGCCCTCGCGACAGCAAACGCACCTGCTTGCTGGACCCGTATGCCGACACCGTCGGCGGCAAGGAAATGCTGATGACCACCATTTCCGTCCCGCTGCTGGTGGACGGCAAATCCATCGGCGTGGTCGGTATCGACATCGCCCTCGACGCCCTGCAAGCGGCCGCGGTCGATTCCCAGCGTGACCTGTTCAACAGCGCCGGGCACATGCTGATTGTCTCCGGCAGCGGTGTATTGGCTGGTTACAGCGTCGATGCGAGCAAGGTCGGCAAAGGCATTGATGCGACCCTCGGCGCTGACGGCAAGGACATCCTGCAACTGCTCAGCGGAGGCACGCCGAAGATCCTCGAACAAGGCGAAGTGATTCGTGCGGTGTACCCGGTCAGCCCGATCAGCGACTCCAAAGCCTGGGGCGTGGTGATTGACCTGCCCAAGCAAGTGCTGCTGGCCGATTCGGTCAAGCTGCAAGCGGTGCTCGATGACGCCCAGCAAAGCGGCACGATCAAAGCGGTGCTGGTGGCTGTCGCGGCAGGCCTGTTCGGTCTGTTGCTGATCTGGCTCACCGCGTCCGGCGTGACCCGGCCGATCAACAGCGTCGCCGAGATGCTCAAGGCGATTGCCAGCGGCGACGGCGACCTGACCCAACGCCTGCACTACAGCAAAAAAGATGAACTGGGCGAACTGGTCAGCTGGTTCAACCGCTTCCTCGACAAGCTGCAACCGACCATCGCGCAGATCAAACAAAGCATCACCGACGCTCGTGGCACCGCCGACCAATCCTCGGAAATCGCCCGTCAGACCAGCGAAGGCATGCAGGTGCAGTTCCGCGAAATCGACCAGGTCGCCACAGCGTCAAACGAAATGAGCGCCACCGCCCACGAAGTCGCCAACAGTGCGTCGAACGCGGCCAATGCGGCTAAAGGTGCGGATCAATCGGCGCGCGATGGCATGTCGATCATCGAGCGCAGCACCCGCGACATCAATCAACTGGCCGACGAAGTCAGCAAGGCTGTGACCGAAGTCGAGGCGCTGGCGGTGAACAGCGAGCAGATCGGTTCGGTGCTGGAAGTGATCCGCAGCATTGCCGAACAAACCAACTTGCTCGCCCTCAACGCGGCGATCGAAGCGGCCCGTGCCGGCGAAAGCGGTCGTGGGTTTGCCGTGGTGGCCGACGAAGTGCGCAACCTGGCCAAACGCACCCAGGACTCGGTGGAAGAAATCCGCGTCGTGATCGAGCGCATCCAGACCGGCACACGCGGCGTGGTGGCCACCATGCATTCGAGCCAGACCCAGGCCCACAGCAACGCCGGACAGATCCAGCAAGCGGTCCAGGCCTTGGGCAAAATCAGCGACGCGGTCACCGTGATCAGCGACATGAACCTGCAAATCGCCAGCGCCGCCGAACAGCAGAGCGCGGTGGCCGAAGAGGTCAACCGTAACGTCTCGGCGATCCGCACCGTCACCGAAACCCTGACCGGCCAAGCCACCGAATCGGCGCAGATCAGCAGCCAGCTCAACTCGCTGACCACCCACCAGATGAAATTGATGGATCAGTTCCGGGTGTAACAGCCACAGCCCTGTAGGAGCGAGGCTTGCCCGCGAAGGGAGCGCTGCGGTTTTCAGATAGACCGCATTATCGTTCTTCGCGGGCAAGCCTCGCTCCTACAGGTTTCATCCGCTTTATCACCTGTTTGATCTATGCTCGGGCTCTCGTTCCGGAGGGCCTTCGATGACTGGTTTACTCACGTCCATTCAAGCCGCGCTTGGCTTGTCTCACACGCCAATTCCCTTTACGTCGAGCGGCGCCCTGCCCTCGGCGTTTGCCGTCACTGATCTGGCCTGTGCCAGCATCGCCGCCGCCGGCCAGGCAGTCAGCGAATTACTGCAACAACACACCGGTCGCTTGCCCAGCCTTGAAGTCGACCGCCGCCTGGCCTCTTTCTGGTTCGCCACCTCGATCCGCCCCGTGGGCTGGAGCGTTCCGCCGCTGTGGGACCCGGTGGCCGGGGACTACGCGACCCAGGACGGCTGGATCCGCTTGCACACCAACGCGCCGCATCACCGCGCCGCCGCCGAAAGCGTGCTCGGCACTTGTGCCGACCGTGCGGCGATGGCGAGCAAGGTTGCGCAATGGGCGAAAACCGATCTGGAACAGGCCGTGGTCGATGCCGGTGGTTGCGCCGCCGAGATGCGTAGCTGGGCACAATGGCAGGCGCATCCCCAAGGCCTGGCGGTGAACGCCGAGCCGTTGATTCAGTTCAGCGCCGGCAGCGGTCAACACGCGAAACCCTGGAAAGGTTCTGTGGCGCAACCGTTGGCAGGCATCAAGGTGCTGGACTTGACCCGCGTGTTGGCCGGCCCCGTCGCCAGTCGTTTTCTCGCCGGCCTCGGCGCCGATGTATTGCGCATCGACCCACCGACCTGGAACGAACCCGGCGTGGTGCCCGAAGTCACGTTGGGCAAACGCTGCGCACGGCTGGACCTGCACAACAACGACGATCGAGCGGTGTTCGAAAGCCTGCTCAAGGACGCCGATATCGTGCTCCACGGCTACCGCGCCGACGCACTGGAAAAGTTGGGTTACGGTGTCGCCGAGCGGGAAAAACTGGCGCCAGGCCTGATTGATGTGTGCCTCAACGCCTACGGTTGGAGCGGCCCGTGGCGTAACCGCCGTGGCTTCGACAGCCTGGTGCAGATGAGCAGCGGCATTGCCGACGCGGGCCGGCAGTGGAAGAAAGCGGACAAACCGACGCCGCTGCCCGTTCAGGCGCTGGATCATGCGACCGGGTATTTGATGGCGGCTGCGGCGATCACGTTATTGGGACGGGGTGGGTCGGCCAGGTTGTCGTTGGCGCGAACGGCGAAATTGTTGATTGAAAACGGTGCAGGGACGGATGAGGCGCTACGAGCTGAAGATGAAAATGAAAATGATCAGGGGATGTTGATCGAGCAAACGCCTTGGGGGCCGGCGCATCGGCTTCATGTGCCTTTGAAAATCACCGGCACACCGTTGCAGTGGACACTTCCGGCTTCGGAATTGGGTGCCCATCGCGCGCAGTGGTGGTGACCGTCAGATAGCTATCGCGAGCAGGCTCGCTCCCACATTGGATCTGCGTCGAACACAAAACCTGTGGGAGCGAGCTTGCTCGCGATGGGGCCAGAACACTCAATACAAAACCGGTGCCAGCCGCCACCTCACAACGACAGCAACCCGCTGTACAACCCATACGCCGCCAGCCCCGCCCCGCTGATGACGCAGGTGAAAATGCCTTTCTCGATATGGGTAAACAGCGGCTCGCCTTGCTCTCGCTTGGCCTTGGCAAACAAGATCACCCCCGGCGCATACAACAACGCCGACAGCAGCAGATATTTCACCCCGCCCGCATACAACAACCACACCGCGTAACCCAGGGCGATGCCGCCGATCATCAGGTCCTTGGTCCGCTCGGCCGACGCGTGTTCGTAGGTTTCGCCGCGTCCGCTCAACAGCACCGCATACGCCGCCGACCACAGATACGGCACAAGGATCATCGACGACGCGAGGTAGATCAGGCTGGTGTAAGTGCCTGCCGAAAACAGCGTGATCAGCAGAAAAATCTGGATCATCACGTTGGTCAGCCACAGCGCATTGACCGGTACATGGTTGGCGTTTTCCTTGGTCAGAAAGGCCGGCATGGTCTTGTCTTTAGCCGTGGCGAAAAGGATTTCGGCGCAAAGCAGCGCCCAGGACAACAATGCACCCAACAGCGAAATCGCCAGGCCGATGCTGATCAGCAGCGCCCCCCAAGGACCGACAATGTGCTCCAGCACCGCCGCCAGTGACGGGTTTTGCAGGGTGGCCAATTCCGGCTGGCTCATGATCCCCAGGGATAACACGTTCACCAGCACCAATAACGCCAACACGCCGAGAAAACCGATCACCGTTGCCCGGCCGACGTCCGAGCGTTTCTCCGCCCTGGCCGAGTACACACTGGCGCCTTCAATGCCAATGAACACGAACACGGTGACCAGCATCATGTTGCGCACCTGCTCCATGACACCGCCGAAATTCGGGTTGCTGCGTCCCCAGATATCGCGGGTGAAGACGTCCGCCTTGAAGGCCACGGCGGCGATGACGATGAACATGATCAGCGGCACGATCTTGGCCACGGTGGTCAGCTGGTTGATGAACGTCGCCTCCTTGATCCCGCGCAGCACCAGAAAATGCACGGCCCACAGCAGCACCGAGGCGCAACCGATGGCGATCGGCGTGTTGCCCTGGCCAAACACCGGAAAGAAATAACCGAGGGTGCTGAATAGCAACACGAAATAACCGACGTTGCCCAGCCAGGCGCTGATCCAGTAACCCCAGGCGGATGAAAACCCCATGTAATCGCCGAACCCGGCCTTGGCGTAGGCGTACACCCCGGAATCCAGTTCGGGTTTGCGATTGGCCAGGGTCTGGAACACGAAGGCCAGGGTCAGCATGCCGACCGCAGTGATCGCCCAACCAATCAATATCGCCCCGGCATCGGCACGCGCCGCCATGTTTTGCGGCAAGGAAAAAATCCCGCCGCCGATCATCGATCCGACGACCAGGGCGATCAGCGCACTGAGGCGAAGCTTTTGCGTCGTTTGCACCATCTTGCGTCCCTTTTTTACGGCATGGCCATTGAGGCATAACTTTAACTAAATGGATAACGGGTTTAAGCGTTTATTAACTAACGGAAAATAACGCCTTCTATTTATAGCCGATAATTCTATGGGATCGGTGTGTAACAGTTTTGTATGTCAATTTTGATAAATCCCTTCCACACCGAAAACAGATGACAAAATTGGCAGAAAGCCAAAACCGGACTAAGGTCAAAATTCAAAAGTGCTATGCATCATTCACGCCTGAACTGGCCGAAGCCTCTGGAAAGGGCTTTTCCAGCGATATCCTTATGCCCGTAAAAGTTTCATAAGTCTTTCATTAACAATGGAATGTGTCGATGTACTGATCTATGTCAGATGTCTGAATAGCTAACAGCATTAATCTGCTGTCTCTTTTCTCCTGCATTGGAGGTCATGCAATGTCTGAATCCCCCGGTAAACTGAAACTCGGCGCACTTGTGGCGCTGGTTGTCGGCTCAATGATTGGTGGCGGGATCTTCTCTTTACCGCAAAACATGGCCGCCAGTGCCGATGTCGGTGCCGTGCTGATCGGTTGGGCGATTACCGCGGTCGGCATGCTGACCCTGGCCTTCGTGTTCCAGACCCTCGCCAACCGCAAGCCTGACCTGGACGGCGGTGTCTACGCCTACGCCAAGGCCGGTTTCGGCGACTACATGGGTTTCTCGTCTGCCTGGGGTTACTGGATCAGTGCGTGGCTGGGCAACGTCGGTTATTTCGTGTTGCTGTTCAGCACCCTCGGCTATTTCTTCCCGATCTTCGGCGAAGGCAACACCGTCGCTGCGGTGATCGGCGCGTCGGTGCTGCTCTGGGGCGTGCATTTCCTCGTGTTGCGCGGGATCAAGGAAGCGGCGTTCATCAATCTGGTGACCACCGTCGCCAAGGTCGTGCCACTGGTGCTGTTTGTGCTGATCGCGATTTTCGCCTTCAAACTGGACATCTTCACCGCCGACATCTGGGGCCTGAAAAACCCGGACCTGGGCAGTGTGATGAACCAGGTGCGCAACATGATGCTGGTCACCGTGTGGGTGTTCATCGGCATTGAAGGCGCGAGCATTTTCTCGGCCCGGGCAGAAAAACGCAGCGACGTCGGCAAGGCCACCGTGATCGGTTTTATCACCGTGTTGCTGTTTCTGGTGCTGGTGAACGTGCTGTCGCTGGGCATCATGACCCAACCGGAACTGGCCAAACTGCAGAACCCGTCGATGGCCGCGGTGCTGGAACACGTCGTCGGTCCATGGGGCGCCGTGCTGATCAGCGTCGGCCTGATCATCTCGCTGCTCGGGGCGCTGCTGTCGTGGGTGCTGTTGTGTGCGGAGATCATGTTTGCCGCCGCCAAGGACCACACCATGCCGGCGTTCCTGCGCAAGGAAAACGCCAAACAGGTGCCGGTCAACGCCTTGTGGCTGACCAACGCAATGGTGCAGCTGTTCCTGGTCATCACCCTGTTTTCGGCCAGCACTTACCTGTCGCTGATCTACCTTGCCACCTCGATGATTCTGGTGCCGTATCTGTGGTCCGCGGCTTATGCCCTGCTGCTGGCGGTGCGTGGCGAGAGCTATGAAAACGCTGCGGCTGAACGTCGCAAAGACCTGTTCATCGGTGCCGTCGCGTTGATTTACGCGGTCTGGCTGATCTATGCCGGCGGCGTCAAATACCTGCTGCTCTCTGCCCTGCTCTATGCCCCCGGCGCGATCCTGTTCGCCAAGGCCAAGATGGAGCTCAACAAACCGGTTTTCACCAACATCGAGAAGCTGATTTTCGCCGCTGTTGTCGCTGGCGCCCTGGTGGCGGCCTACGGCCTGTATGACGGCTTCCTGACCCTGTAACACTCGACTCATTTGTCATCTGGAGGATCACTGTAATGACCACCGAAAAAGTTAAGTACGGCGTCCATTCCGAAGCCGGCAAACTGCGCAAAGTCATGGTTTGCTCCCCAGGCCTGGCCCACCAGCGGCTGACTCCGAACAACTGTGACGAACTGCTTTTCGATGATGTGCTGTGGGTGGCCCAGGCCAAGCGTGACCATTTCGACTTCGTCACCAAGATGCGCGAACGCAACGTCGAAGTGCTGGAAATGCACAACCTGCTGACCGACATCGTCGCCATCCCTGAAGCCCTCGACTGGATTCTGGAACGCAAGGTCACCGCCAACTCGGTCGGCCTCGGCCTGATCAACGAAGTGGGTTCGTGGCTGCGTAGCCTGGAACCGCGGCATATCGCCGAGTTCCTGATTGGCGGTGTCTCCGCCGATGACCTGCCGGACAGCTTCGGCGGCAAGACCATCCAGATGTTCCGCGACTTCCTCGGCCACTCCAGCTTCATTCTGCCGCCGCTGCCCAACACCCAGTTCACCCGCGACACCACGTGCTGGATCTACGGTGGCGTGACGCTGAACCCGATGTACTGGCCGGCGCGACGTCAGGAAACCCTGCTGACCACCGCCATTTACAAATTCCACCCACAGTTCACCAACGCCGATTTTGAAATCTGGTACGGCGACCCGGACCAGGATCACGGCAGCGCCACCCTGGAAGGCGGCGACGTGATGCCCATCGGCAACGGTGTGGTGTTGATCGGCATGGGCGAACGTTCGTCCCGACAGGCCATCGGCCAACTGGCGGTGAACCTGTTCAAGCACAACGCCGTGGAGAAAGTCATCGTCGCCGGCCTGCCGAAGTCCCGCGCAGCGATGCACCTGGACACTGTGTTCAGCTTCTGCGACCGCGACCTGGTGACGATTTTCCCGGAAGTGGTAAACCAGATCGTCGCCTTCACCCTGCGCCCTGACGACAGCAAGCCGGGCGGCATCGACATCCGCCGCGAGGAAACCAACTTCCTCGACACCGTCGCCAAGGCCCTCAACCTCAAGGCGCTGCGCGTGGTGGAAACCGGCGGCAACAGCTTCGCCGCCGAACGCGAGCAATGGGACGACGGCAACAACGTGGTGGCCGTGGAGCCCGGCGTGGTGATCGGCTATGACCGCAACACCTACACCAACACCCTGCTGCGCAAGGCCGGTGTGGAAGTCATCACCATCAGCGCTGGCGAACTGGGGCGCGGCCGTGGCGGCGGCCACTGCATGACCTGCCCGATCATTCGCGACCCTATCGACTATTAATTTTTATGCCCTGCTTCGCGCTCATAAAGCGCGAAGCAGGCGGATAACCGAAACCCAAGGAGATCCAAAATGGCTTTCAATATGCGCAACCGCAGCCTGCTCTCGCTGATGCACCACACCACTCGCGAGCTCAACTACCTGCTGGACCTGTCCCGCGACCTCAAGCGCGCCAAATATACCGGCACCGAGCGTCCGCACCTGCAAGGCAAGAACATCGCGCTGATCTTCGAAAAAACCTCGACCCGCACCCGTTGCGCCTTCGAAGTCGCGGCCCATGACCAAGGCGCCCACGTCACCTACATCGACCCGGTGTCGTCGCAGATCGGCCACAAGGAAAGCATGAAAGACACCGCCCGCGTGCTGGGGCGGATGTTCGACGCCATCGAGTACCGGGGCTTCGAACAGGAAATCGTCGAAGAGCTGGCCAAGTTCGCCGGCGTACCGGTGTTCAACGGCCTGACCGCTGAATTCCACCCGACACAAATGATCGCCGACACCCTGACCATGCGTGAGCACAGCGACAAGCCGCTGCACGACATCAGCTACGCCTACCTTGGCGACGCCCGTTACAACATGGGCAACTCGCTGCTGATGATCGGCGCCAAACTCGGCATGGACGTGCGCATCGCCGCGCCCAAAGCCTTGTGGCCGCACGCTGATTTCATCGCCCAGTGCAAAGCCTTCGCTGAGGAAAGCGGCGCACGCATCACCATCACCGAAGACCCGAAAGAAGCGGTCAAGGGCGTGGACTTCATCCACACCGACATCTGGGTGTCGATGGGTGAGCCGGTAGAAGCGTGGGACGAGCGCATCGAGCAACTGCTGCCGTACCAGGTCAACGCCGCGATGATGAAAGCTTCCGGCAACCCGCGGGTGAAATTCATGCACTGCCTGCCGGCGTTCCACAACAGCGAAACCAAGGTCGGCAAGGACATCGCCGCACGCTATCCGCACCTGGCCAACGGCGTGGAGGTGACTGAAGAAGTCTTCGAATCGCCGGCCAACATCGCCTTCGAGCAAGCGGAAAACCGCATGCACACCATCAAGGCGATCCTGGTGTCGGCGTTGGCGGATATCTAACGGCCCACCCGGCTCTCCCGGCTGGAACAAAGCCCCTGTGGGAGCGAGCCTGCTCGCGATAGCGGAGTAACAGTCAACGTCTCTGTTGAGTGTTAAATAGTCATCGCGAGCACGCTCACTCCCACACTGATCGGGTTTCACCAGGGAGACCGAGTCACCTCATCTAGAAGGACTGCATTATGCGTATCGTCGTTGCTCTGGGCGGTAACGCCCTGCTCCGCCGTGGTGAACCCATGACCGCGGACAATCAACGCGCCAACATCCGGATCGCCACTGAACAGATCGCCAAGATTTATGCTGGCAACGAACTGGTGATCGCTCACGGCAATGGCCCGCAAGTCGGGTTGCTGTCTTTGCAGGCCGCCGCTTACACCTCGGTTTCGCCTTATCCGCTGGACGTACTCGGCGCCGAAACCGAAGGCATGATCGGCTACATCATCGAACAGGAGCTGGGCAACCTGCTGGACTTCGAAGTGCCCTTCGCCACCTTGCTGACCCAGGTCGAAGTCGACGCCAACGACCCGGCGTTCCAGAACCCCACCAAACCCATCGGCCCGGTCTACGCCAAGGCCGAAGCGGAAAAACTTGCCGCCGAAAAAGGCTGGGCGATTGCCCCGGACGGCGACAAATACCGTCGCGTGGTGGCCAGCCCGAGACCGAAACGCATCTTCGAAATCCGCCCGATCAAATGGTTGCTGGAAAAAGGCAGCATCGTGATCTGCGCGGGCGGTGGCGGCATCCCGACGATGTACGGCGCCAGCGGCAAACTGCAAGGCGTGGAAGCAGTGATCGACAAAGATCTGTGCTCGGCGCTGCTGGCCGAACAGCTGGAAAGCGATCTGCTGGTGATCGCCACCGACGTCAACGCCGCCTGCATCGACTTCGGCAAACCGACCCAGAAAGCCATCGCCCGAGCCCACCCTGACGAAATGGAAAAACTCGGCTTCGCGGCCGGCTCCATGGGACCGAAGGTGCAGGCCGCCTGCGAGTTTGCCCGCCATACTGGAAAAACCGCGGTGATCGGTTCACTCTCGGACATCGAAGCAATCGTCCAGGGCAAGGCCGGCACGCGCATCAGCACGGCGACACCTGGCATTACTTATTTATAAGGAGAAACGTCAATGGCAACGTTCGCCCCCGGTCACTTGCACATCGAGCGCCACGCGCTGACCTCGGATGATGTCAGCTACAACCTGCACTTCGACTATGAGGTCAGCAATAACGACAAAGGGGAAAAAGGCATCCAGTTCACCATGCATGGCAGCATTCAGGGAAAGGATATGAGCGAAACCTTCTTTCTACCCAAGGTTGAGGCCTACAACTTCGCCAACAACATAACGAATATCGCCGAGAAGTACGGTATTCCAAGGACACACAGCCAGATCGGCTCGGTTCACAAAAATTACGACGAGGTATTTGAAGACATTCGGAAGAAGCTGGATATGAAATCCGGCGACCCGGTAGATCTCAAAAACTTTGAGTAGCCTGCGTCCCCTTGTGGGAGCGGGCCTGCTCGCGATGACGGACTTTCATTCGCTATGGATGCCGACTGAAAGACTGCGGCCCCACGACCTGTAGGAGCGAGGCTTGCCCGCGAAGCTTTTAGCGGTCTTGATGGCCTCTTCGCGGGCAAGCCTCGTTCCTACAGGTTGAACACGTGCATTTCACCTGAGACCCGCCCCAAGGCATACTTGCCCCCTCCGCTTGCCAGATTGAAAACCGCCCCATGCGTATCCACGTCAGCTTCATCGACCGCGTCGGCATTACCCAGGAAGTCCTGGCCCTGCTCGGTGGGCGCAATCTCAATCTGGATGCGGTGGAAATGGTCCCGCCCAACGTGTACATCGACGCTCCGACCCTGAGCCCGGACGTGCTCGAAGAGCTGCGCGATGCGTTGCTCAGCGTGCGTGGCGTGCAAGCGATGACGGTGGTCGACATCCTTCCGGGGCAACGGCGGCACTTGCAGCTCGATGCGCTGCTCGCCGCCATGACCGACCCGGTGCTGGCCCTGGACAGTGACGGCAAAGTGCTGCTGGCCAACCCGGCGCTGATCGCGTTGTATGGTCGCGAACCGGCCGGTGAAAGCGTCGCCGATCTGTTTGCCGACCCGGCGCTGCTTGGCGTATTGCTCGAAAACGGCTTCCGCCTGCCGCTGCGCGAGATCACCGTCAACGGCCAGACCCTGCTGCTCGACGCCACCCCGATCACCGACGCCGGCGCCCTGCTGACCTTGTATCAACCGAACCGCATCGGCGAACGCCTCTCGGCGCTGCACCACGACCATGCCGAAGGTTTCGACGCGTTGCTGGGCGAGTCCCCGGCGATCCGTACCCTCAAGGCACGCGCCCAGCGCGTGGCAGCACTGGATGCGCCGTTGCTGATCCAGGGCGAAACCGGAACCGGCAAAGAACTGGTGGCGCGGGCCTGCCACGCCATCAGCGCCCGGCACGGTTCGCCGTTCCTGGCGCTGAACTGCGCCGCATTGCCGGAGAACCTCGCCGAAAGCGAACTGTTCGGCTACGCCCCTGGCGCCTTTACCGGTGCGCAACGGGGCGGCAAACCGGGGCTGATGGAACTGGCCAACCAGGGCACGGTATTTCTCGATGAAATCGGTGAAATGTCGCCGTACCTGCAGGCGAAGTTGCTGAGGTTCCTCAACGACGGCAGCTTCCGGCGAGTCGGGGGTGATCGCGAGGTAAAGGTCAATGTGCGAATCCTCAGCGCAACTCACCGCAACCTGGAAAAAATGGTCAGCGAAGGTTCGTTCCGCGAAGACTTGTTCTATCGCCTCAACGTCCTGAATGTCGAAGTCCCGCCCCTGCGCGAACGCGGTCAGGACATCCTGCTGCTGGCGCGCTATTTCATGCAGCAGGCCTGCGCACAGATCCAGCGCCCGGTCTGTCGTCTGGCGCCCGGGACTTATCCTGCACTGCTGGGTAACCGCTGGCCGGGCAACGTGCGGCAATTGCAGAACGTGATCTTCCGTGCGGCGGCGATTTGCGAAAGCAGCCTGGTGGACATCGGCGACCTCGACATCGCCGGCACCTCGGTGGCGCGCCAGAGTGACAGCGATGTCGATAGCCTGGAGCAGGCGATGGAAGAGTTCGAAAAGACGCTGCTGGAAAAACTCTACGTCAGCTACCCCTCTACCCGGCAACTGGCCAGCCGCCTGCAAACTTCCCACACGGCGATAGCCCATCGACTGCGCAAGTACGGCATTCCCAATAAGCCGTGAGGCCGGATATACAATCTCCCAACCGGCACAAAACAACTGTAGGAGTGAGCCTGCTCGCGATAGCGGTGTGTCAGTTGCTGCATGTGTTGACTGACACACCGCTATCGCGAGCAGGCTCACTCCTACAGGGTTTGTGTCTGGCCTGAAGACCTGTTTAAAAACGACCTCCATCTGTACTGAAAGCGCTACAGCGGAACGATATCGCTACACCCTCCCCTGATCACCGCTGTGCAAGGCTTTGATCCACCTAGGCTTTTTTCTTCGCCTCTTGCTGTAGCGATTTCGCTACAGTCATCAATCTATCGCGCATCGCAATATCAACTAAGCCATTGATTTATAACGATAAAAAAACATTGGCCGCGAAATTGCTTAGTAACCCGCCATAAAGCAGGGCTTTAGCCCAAGCATTCCATCGCGTCTACCAGACAAGTCTGGCCCCCTTAGGAGTTTCCATGAGCGAGTTGCGTTTTACTGAAGATCACGAATGGCTGCGCACCGAAGCTGACGGCAGCGTCACTGTCGGCATCACCGCCTTCGCACAGAACGCCTTGGGCGACGTGGTTTTCGTACAACTGCCTGAGCTGCAGTCCTACGACAAAGGCGCCGAAGCCGCCACCGTGGAATCGGTAAAAGCCGCCAGCGGCGTGTACATGCCTTTGGACGGTGAAGTGGTCGAGACCAACCCGGCCCTCGAGAGCAGCCCTGAACTGGTCAACGAAGATCCGCTGGGCGAAGGCTGGTTCTTCCGCTTTAAGCCAACCGACGCCTCGGCTGTCGCCAAACTGCTGGATCAGGACGCTTACGACCGTCTGATCAAAGCCAACGCCGAAGCCTGAGGAGCGCTGACATGACTCAAGTCAACCTGACGACCGCCAACGAATTCATCGCCCGCCACATCGGCCCGCGTTCCGGCGACGAGCAAGCCATGCTCAACAGCCTCGGTTTTGACTCCCTGGAAGCCCTGAGCGCCAGCGTCATCCCGGAAAGCATCAAAGGCACCAGCGTCCTCGGTCTCGAAGACGGCCTGAGCGAAGCCGATGCCCTGGCCTTGATCAAGTCCATCGCCGGCAAAAACCAGCTGTTCAAGACCTTCATCGGCCAGGGTTACTACGGCACCCACACGCCGTCGCCGATCCTGCGCAACCTGCTGGAAAACCCGGCGTGGTACACCGCGTACACCCCGTACCAGCCAGAAATCTCCCAGGGTCGTCTCGAAGCGCTGCTGAACTTCCAGACCCTGATCAGCGACCTGACCGGCCTGCCGATCGCCAACGCATCCTTGCTCGACGAAGCCACCGCCGCCGCCGAAGCGATGACCTTTTGCAAACGCCTGAGCAAGAACAAGGGCAGCCACGCCTTCTTCGCGTCCGTGCATTGCCACCCGCAAACCCTCGACGTGCTGCGCACCCGTGCCGAGCCGCTGGGTATCGACGTGGTCGTTGGTGACGAGCAGGCACTGACTGACGTGACGCCGTTCTTCGGCGCCTTGCTGCAATACCCGGCGAGCAACGGTGACGTCTTCGATTACCGCGAACTGACCGAACGCTTCCACGCCGCCAACGCGCTGGTCGCCGTCGCCGCCGACCTGTTGGCCCTGACCGTGCTGACCCCTCCGGGTGAGTTCGGCGCCGACGTGGCCATCGGCAGCGCGCAACGCTTCGGCGTGCCGCTGGGCTTCGGTGGCCCGCACGCGGCTTACTTCTCGACGAAAGATGCGTTCAAGCGCGACATGCCGGGCCGTCTGGTCGGTGTCTCCGTGGACCGTTTCGGCAAACCGGCCCTGCGCCTGGCGATGCAAACCCGCGAGCAGCACATCCGCCGCGAGAAGGCCACGTCGAACATCTGCACCGCGCAGGTTTTGTTGGCCAACATCGCCAGCATGTACGCCGTGTACCACGGCCCGAAAGGCCTGACGCAGATCGCCAACCGCATTCATCACCTGACCGCGATTCTGGCCAAGGGCTTGAGCGCACTGGGCCTGACGGTCGAGCAAGAAAGCTTCTTCGACACGTTGACCATTAAAACCGGCGCCAACACTGGCGCGTTGCACGACAAGGCTCGCGCCCAGCAGATCAACCTGCGCGTCGTGGATGCCGAGCGTCTGGGCCTGTCCCTCGACGAAACCACTTCGCAAGCCGACGTGGAAACCCTGTGGGCCCTGTTCGCCGACGCTAAGGCGCTGCCAGACTTCGCCGCCCTCGCCGCTTCCGTGGTCAGCACCCTCCCGGCCGCGCTGGTTCGCCAATCTCCGATCCTCAGCCACCCGGTGTTCAACCGTTATCACTCGGAAACCGAGCTGATGCGCTACCTGCGCAAGCTGGCCGACAAAGACCTGGCCCTGGATCGCACCATGATCCCGCTGGGTTCGTGCACCATGAAACTCAACGCCGCCAGCGAAATGATCCCGGTCACCTGGGCCGAGTTCGGTGCCCTGCACCCGTTCGCCCCGGCCGAGCAAAGCGCCGGTTACCAACAGCTGACCGACGAACTGGAAGCGATGCTCTGCGCCGCGACCGGCTACGACGCGATCTCGCTGCAACCGAACGCCGGTTCCCAGGGTGAATACGCCGGCCTGCTGGCAATTCGCGCCTATCACCAGAGCCGTGGCGAAGACCGTCGCGACATCTGCCTGATCCCCTCGTCCGCCCACGGCACCAACCCGGCCACCGCCAACATGGCCGGCATGCGCGTAGTCGTCACCGCGTGCGATGCCCGCGGCAACGTCGACATCGAAGACCTGCGCGCCAAGGCCATCGAGCACCGCGAACATCTCGCGGCATTGATGATCACTTACCCGTCGACCCACGGCGTGTTCGAAGAAGGCATCCGTGAAATCTGCGGCATCATTCATGACCACGGCGGCCAGGTGTACATCGACGGCGCCAACATGAACGCGATGGTCGGCCTCTGCGCCCCGGGCAAGTTCGGCGGCGACGTGTCCCACCTGAACCTGCACAAAACCTTCTGCATTCCCCACGGTGGTGGCGGCCCGGGCGTTGGCCCGATTGGCGTGAAATCGCACCTGACCCCGTTCCTGCCGGGTCACGGCACCATGGAGCGTAAAGAAGGCGCGGTCTGCGCGGCACCGTTCGGCAGCGCGAGCATTCTGCCAATCACCTGGATGTACATTCGGATGATGGGCGGCGCCGGCCTCAAGCGCGCTTCGCAGCTGGCGATCCTCAATGCCAACTACATTTCCCGTCGCCTCGAAGAGCACTACCCAGTGCTGTACACCGGCAGCAACGGTCTGGTGGCGCACGAATGCATCCTCGATTTGCGTCCGCTGAAAGACAGCAGCGGCATCAGCGTCGATGACGTCGCCAAGCGCCTGATCGACTTCGGTTTCCACGCTCCGACCATGTCCTTCCCGGTCGCCGGCACGCTGATGATCGAGCCGACCGAAAGCGAATCCAAGGAAGAACTGGACCGCTTCTGCGACGCCATGATCCGCATCCGCGAAGAAATCCGCGCGGTGGAAAACGGTACGCTGGACAAGGACGACAACCCGCTGAAAAACGCCCCGCACACCGCCGCGGAAATCGTTGGCGAGTGGACGCATCCGTACAGCCGTGAGCAAGCGGTATACCCGGTTGCGTCGCTGATCGAAGGCAAGTACTGGCCACCGGTCGGTCGCGTCGACAACGTGTTTGGCGATCGCAACCTGGTTTGCGCTTGCCCGTCAATCGAGCTTTATGCCTAAAGCAGCTGCAAGCTCTAAGCTTCAAGCTACAAGTTAAAAGCCTGCGGGCTCTTACTTGCAGCTTGTAGCTTGCTGCTGACAACTGCGACCCCGGAGCCCAACCATGTCGTTAAGCGTGTTCGACCTGTTCAAGATTGGCATCGGCCCTTCCAGCTCCCACACCGTCGGTCCGATGCGCGCTGCTGCGCGTTTTGCCGAAGGCTTGCGCCGTGAAGGGCTGCTGACTGCCACCGCCTGCGTCAAAGTCGAGCTCTACGGCTCGCTCGGCGCCACCGGTAAAGGCCACGGCAGCGACAAGGCCGTGTTGCTCGGCCTGGAAGGCGAACACCCGGACACCGTGAACACCGAAACCGTCGCCGCCCGTCTGCAAGATATTCGCGGCAATGGTCGCTTGAACCTGCTCGGCGAACACAGCATTGCGTTCAACGAGAAAGAACACCTGGCGATGATCCGCAAACCGTTGCCCTATCACCCCAACGGCATGATTTTTCGTGCGTTCGACGCGGCGGGCCTACAGGTCCGCAGCCGCGAGTACTACTCGGTCGGCGGCGGATTCGTGGTCGATGAAGACGCCGCTGGCGCCGACCGCATTGTCGAAGACGCCACGCCGCTGACCTTCCCGTTCAAAAGCGCCAAGGACCTGCTCAGTCATTGCGCCACGTACGGCTTGTCCATCAGCCAGTTGATGCTGACCAACGAAAGTGCCTGGCGCCCGGAAGCGGAAACCCGCGCCGGCCTCCTGAACATCTGGCAAGTGATGCAGGATTGCGTCGCTGCCGGTTGCCGCAATGAAGGAATTCTGCCCGGTGGCTTGAAGGTCAAACGTCGGGCCGCTGCGCTGCATCGGCAACTGTGCAAGAACCCGGAATCGGCGCTACGTGATCCGCTGTCGGTGCTGGACTGGGTCAACCTCTACGCTTTAGCGGTCAACGAAGAAAACGCCAACGGCGGGCGCGTCGTCACCGCGCCCACCAACGGAGCAGCGGGCATCGTCCCGGCGGTGCTGCATTACTACATGCGCTTCATTCCCGGCGCCAACGAAGACGGCGTCGTGCGCTTTCTGCTGACCGCCGCCGCCATCGGCATTCTCTATAAAGAAAACGCCTCGATCTCTGGCGCCGAAGTCGGTTGTCAGGGTGAAGTCGGCGTCGCCTGTTCCATGGCGGCCGGCGCGCTGTGCGAAGTGCTTGGCGGCACGGTGCAGCAAGTGGAAAACGCAGCGGAAATCGGCATGGAACACAACTTGGGCCTGACCTGCGACCCGATTGGCGGGCTGGTGCAAGTGCCTTGCATCGAGCGCAACGCCATGGGTTCGGTGAAAGCCATCAATGCCGTGCGCATGGCCCTGCGCGGCGACGGTCAGCACTTCGTCTCCCTCGACAAGGTCATCCGCACCATGCGCCAGACCGGCGCCGACATGAAAAGCAAATACAAGGAAACCGCCCGTGGCGGTTTGGCGGTCAACATTATCGAGTGCTGAGGCCCACGCGCATCCGCACACTTTTTCAGGAGCTGAATATGTCCACCGAACAATTGCTGAAAACCCCGCTGCATGCACTGCACATCGAACTCGGCGCGCGCATGGTGCCGTTCGCCGGCTACGACATGCCGGTGCAATACCCGTTGGGCGTGATGAAAGAACACCAGCACACCCGTGATCAGGCCGGGCTGTTCGATGTCTCGCACATGGGCCAGATCCGCCTGACCGGCGCCAATGCCGCCAAGGCCCTGGAAACCCTGGTGCCGGTGGACATCATCGACCTGCCGGTGGGCATGCAGCGCTACGCGATGTTCACCAATGAAACCGGCGGAATCCTCGACGACCTGATGGTCGCCAACCTGGGTAACGACGAACTGTTCCTGGTGGTCAACGCCGCCTGCAAGGATCAGGACCTTGCGCATCTGCAAAAGCACATTGGCGACCAGTGCACAATCGAACCGCTGTTCGAAGAACGCGCGCTGCTGGCCCTGCAAGGCCCGGCTGCCGTGACCGTGCTCGCTCGTCTGGCGCCTGAAGTCGCGAAGATGACTTTCATGCAGTTCACCCGAGTGAAACTGCTGGGTGTCGAATGCTTTGTCAGCCGTTCGGGCTACACCGGTGAAGACGGCTTCGAAATCTCCGTACCGGCCGCCAACGCTGAAGCCTTGGCGCGCGCGCTGCTGGCTGAGCCTGAAGTGGCGGCCATCGGCCTCGGCGCTCGCGACTCCCTGCGCCTGGAAGCCGGCCTGTGCCTCTACGGCCACGACATGAACACCGAGACCACTCCGATCGAGGCCAGCCTGCTGTGGGCCATCTCCAAGCCACGTCGCGCCGATGGCGCACGGGCCGGCGGCTTCCCTGGCGCAGAGACTGTGTTCGCGCAACAACAAGCCGGCGTCAACCGCAAGCGTGTGGGCCTGTTGCCTCAGGAACGCACACCGGTGCGTGAAGGCGCGGAAATCGTCAACGAAGCAGGCGACATCATCGGCGCTGTGTGCAGTGGTGGTTTCGGCCCGACTCTGGGCGGACCTTTAGCCATGGGCTACCTCGACAGCGCTTATATCGCTATCGATACACCCGTATGGGCGATTGTTCGTGGGAAAAAGGTGCCTTTGCTTGTAAGCAAAATGCCATTTGTTCCACAACGCTACTATCGCGGCTGATTGACTGTTTCTATAAGTAACGCGGTTGCGTTAACAGTGCACTAATGTGTAACGCAACCGCCATAAAACAGTGCATGTCTTTGGCTCTAAGCTTCGTTTATGAACGTTGCTTATAACGTTCGAAAACAATTGAACAACCCGATCGAATAAGCCCGCACTAGTGGACACGCTACTGCCATCAACCTGAGCAAAACCGGGCCTCTCACAGGGCTTGTTTTTTCTCACGTAGTTGGCGTAGAGTTTGTTCACTGTGTTTGCATGGGTCGCTTGGAATCGTGACCTGGGCAGTAGCCTACAAGTTAGCTACATCCCGTTCGACGTCTTCTTACTCTCCTGCAACCAGCCCCAGTACTCTTTCATGAGAAGGAGACTGTCATTAATTTTTGCGTCAAAGGAAATAAGAAATGTCCCAACGTCAGAGCGGTACCGTCAAGTGGTTTAACGACGAGAAAGGTTTTGGTTTTATCACTCCAGAAAGCGGTCCGGATCTGTTCGTGCATTTCCGCGCTATTCAGGGCAACGGCTTCAAAAGCCTGAAAGAAGGCCAGAAAGTGACTTTCGTTGCTGTGCAAGGCCAGAAAGGCATGCAGGCTGACGAAGTACAAGCAGAAGCCTAATCTTCTGTAACGAAAAAGCCCCTGATGCTGACATCAGGGGCTTTTTTGTGCGCGTAAATCCGTAAAATGGCTTTTTTTTCCGTCCAGAGGCTGTCATGTCGAAACACCTGCTCAACCCCCAGGGCGACTTTCCCGCCGCCCCCTGGGCCGTCGCCTGGCAGCGATGTTCTATGACTTCCTCTTGTGCACCGCCCTGCTGATCGTCACCAGCGGCATTTACAAGATGATCCAGATGGCGATCATCGGCGAAGACAAAATGCGCACATTGACCGAATCCGGCGCGCTGGACGGTGATCCGCTGCTATCGACGGTGTTGCTGTTTGTGTTGTTTGGGTTTTTTGCCAAGTTCTGGACCTGGTCCGGTCAGACGCTGGGTATGCAGGTGTGGTGCATTCGCGTGCAGAACGCGGATGGTTCGTCCATCAGCCTGTGGCAGGCGCTGCTGCGGTTTGTCGTGTCGATCGCATCGCTGTTGTGCGTTGGCCTTGGGTTCTTCTGGTCGCTGTTCGATAAACAGAAACGCAGCTGGCATGACATGTACTCGAACACGCAGCTCGTGCGCATTCCGAAGAAGAACAAGTAGCTGCGGGAAGCAAAAACCACTGTGGGAGCGAGCCTGCTCGCGATGGCGGTGCCTCAGTCAACATACATGTGACTGACGGACCGCCATCGCGAGCAGGCTCGCTCCCACAGTTTTTATCCCACAGTTTTTGCGAGTACTTAAGCGTTACCAGCCTGTTTCATCCGAGCAGCTTGGGTGAAGTCGAGCATCCGCTTCAACGGCCGAATCGCCTGCGGAATCAACGCCGGATCCACAAAGATCTCGTTCGTCCCCTCCTTCAAGCACTTCAGCGTGCGCTCAAGGGTGTTCATCGCCATCCACGGGCAATGTGCGCAACTGCGGCACGCTGCGCCGTTACCAGCCGTTGGGGCTTCGATGAAGACCTTGTCCGGGCACAGCTGCTGCATCTTGTAGAAGATGCCGCGATCGGTGGCGACGATCAGGGTCTTGTTCGGCAGGCTCTGTGCCGCCGCAATCAACTGACTGGTGGAACCAACGGCGTCCGCCAGCTCGATCACCGAGGTCGGCGACTCCGGGTGCACCAGAATCGCGGCGTCCGGGTACAGCGCCTTCATGTCTTCGAGCTGCTTGGACTTGAACTCTTCGTGAACGATGCAGGCACCGTCCCACAGCAGCATGTCCGCACCGGTCTGGCGCTGGATATAAGTGCCCAGATGCTTGTCCGGGCCCCAGATGATGGTTTCGCCGTTATCCATCAGGCTTTCGACGATCTCCAGCGCGCAGCTGGACGTTACCACCCAATCCGCCCGGGCTTTGACCGCCGCCGAGGTGTTGGCATACACCACCACCGTGCGTTCCGGATGCTGATCGCAGAACGCCGAAAACTCATCCACCGGGCAACCCAGGTCCAGCGAGCAGGTCGCTTCCAGGGTTGGCATGAGAATGCGTTTTTCAGGATTGAGGATTTTCGCGGTTTCGCCCATGAACTTCACACCGGCGACCAGCACAGTCTTGGCCGGGTGAGCACTGCCGAAGCGCGCCATCTCCAGTGAGTCGGAGACGCAACCACCGGTTTCTTCGGCCAGGGCCTGAATCACCGGATCGCAATAGAAGTGAGCAACCAGCACTGCGTCCTGAGCCTTGAGCTCGGCAGCGATGGCGGCACGGTAAAAAGCTTCCTCCTCAACGGTCAGCGGCTTGGGCTGCTTGGCGTCGAGGTGGGCTTGAACCAGAAGGCGTTCGGAAATTTGCGTCATGTTCGCAAGACCTGCAGGCGCTTTCGCGCGAAAGTCGAGTATACACCCGGCTCCGGACCCTTCAGGGTACCGCCGGGAGAGTGAGTATCATCAGGCACGGACATCGGTGAGGCTGCGCAAGGCTACAGAATATCCCGTGGATGCAAAAGATGATTCTGACCTGCGTCACGCGGTGCAACCCCGCGTTGAGCCGAGGTCAAATCGCGGACAAAAAAAAATCCGGAAATCCTCACTTGCGTGGGCCTTCCAGACTTTTAAAACTGCTACAAAAATGGTGGGTCGTGTGGGATTCGAACCTACGACCAATTGGTTAAAAGCCAACTGCTCTACCAACTGAGCTAACGACCCGCTGTGTGGTGGCGCGTATAATACTGATTTTTAAGGACTATTCAACACCTAATTTGAAATAAATCAAAAATAAGGTGTTGGGTCGCTCACGCCGGCCGCTGCAAAGCCTTCTGCACGCAGTCGGCAGCTGTCGCATTTGCCGCACGCACGACCATTATCGTCCGCCTGATAGCAGGAAACGGTCAGTCCATAATCGACCCCCAGCTTCACGCCTGCCTGGACGATCTGTGCCTTGCTGAGGTTCTGCAGTGGCGCCTGGATGCGGAAGCCATTGCCCTCTACACCGGCCTTTGTCGCCAGATTGGCCATGCGCTCGAAGGACTCGATGAACTCGGGACGGCAATCCGGGTAACCGGAGTAATCCACCGCGTTCACGCCGATGAAGATGTCGCGCGCGCCGAGCACTTCAGCCCAACCCAGCGCCAGAGACAGAAACACCGTGTTGCGCGCCGGCACATAAGTGACTGGAATGCCTTCTCCCAGCTCTTCAGGAATGTCGATGCTGCTGTCGGTCAGTGCCGAGCCGCCCATACCGTTCAAATTGAGGCCGATCACCTTGTGCTCGACCACGCCCAGGTCGCGGGCGACTCGTTCTGCGGCGTGCAACTCTGCTTGAGACCGCTGACCGTAATCGAAGCTCATGGTGTAGCAGCTGTAGCCTTCAGCACGGGCCATGGCCACGACCGTCGCGGAGTCGAGACCGCCGGACAGCAGGATGACCGCACGTTTTTCAGCAGTGTTCAGTTGTTCAGTCATCTCAGCGCCCCGGCTCGTCATTCCAAAGATATTTATGCAGCTGCAATTGCAGACGCACTGGCAGGTTGTCCGCCACCACCCAGTCAGCCAGGTCCCGCGCATTCAGGTCATGGTGGCTTGGCGAAAACAGCACTTCGCCCGCACGCGTGTCCAGGCCGTACTGAATCAGCTTGGACACCGCCCAGTCGTAGTCTTCCCGCGAGCAGATGACAAACTTCACCTGGTCATTGGGTGTGAGCAGTTCGATGTTCTCGTAGCGGTTGCGGTGTGCTTCTTTCGAACCCGGGGTTTTCAGGTCGACGACTCGACTGACCCGCGGATCGACCGCCGAGATGTCGAGCGCGCCGCTGGTTTCCAGCGACACTTCGTAACCGGCGTCACACAACTGCTTGAGCAATGGGATGGCATTGGGTTGCGCCAGCGGCTCGCCACCGGTGACACAGACGTAACGCGGACGGAAACCGGCCACTTGCTCGAGGATGTCGTCGAGGGGGCGAATGGTGCCGCCGGTGAACGCGTAGGCGCTGTCACAGTATTGGCAACGCAATGGGCAACCGGTCAGGCGCACAAAAACTGTGGGCAGCCCGGCAGTCCGCGTTTCACCCTGCAACGAGTAGAAAACTTCGGTGATTCTCAATGTGTCTTGCATAGTCGCCACGGGCATAACAGCTAAACAGGCTGTCCGCCTCCGTCAGGCACTTCAAGGAACCCCGCCAACGCGCAGATCCCAAAAAGCGTGTTTCAGAAAAAGGGCGTGAATTCTAACGAAAAAACCCGCGACAGGCGCGGGTTTCTTCAAAACGGGTCAAGCAGCCCTTACATTTTTTGCAGATCACGCTGGGCCAGCTGCGCAGCGGAAGTGCCCGGATACTGGGACACAACCTGTTGCAGAATGCCTTTGACCTTGTCGGTGTGACCGAGGCGGCGTTCTACATCAGCCAGCTTGTACAGCGAATCAGGCACTTTGGGGTGCTTGGGGTATAGCTGCGAAACCTTGGCAAATGCCTGACCTGCACCTTGCAGATCGCCTTTGGCCAAATTGACTTCGCCCAACCAGTATTGGGCATTGCCCGCGTACTGGCTGTTCGGGTACTTGCGCAAGAATGCGGCAAAAGCCTGACTGGCCTTGTCGAAGTCCTTGGCTTTGATCAGGTCGAAGGCTGCATCGTAATACAGTTTTTCCTTCGCCGGATCAGCCGGTTCGCTACCCGCAGCAGGTGCTTGAGCGGCGGCCGCTCCTGCACCTGCGCCAGCGGCGGCACCGGGGGCATTCAAACTGCCACCGGTGGAAGAATTATCAGGAGTCGCGGCTGGTGCAACGCCGGTTCCTATGCGCCGATCAAGATCCTGATATCGCTCCAGGCTCTCTTGCTTCATGCGCGCTACATCATTCTGCAGAACTTCGATCACACCCTGTTGGCGTGAAATCTGCTCCTGCATGGATTGCAATTGGTTGAACAGCTCGCCCTGTGCCGAGACAGGGGTCGAAACCCCTCCCCCGGCATAGGCGCCGTTCGTACCGTAACCCGCAGGCGGATTGCTACTCCCGCTATTGTTATAGCCGGAGTCGTTATCGACCACAGGAACCGCAGCCCACACCGCAAGCGGTGCGAGGCTGAGAGCCAAAACAGTTACAGCACGACGGCACGTTCGCATGACGAATTACTTACGCAGTTCGACGCGACGGTTTTGAGCCCAGGACTGCTCGTCGTTGCCGGTAGCAACTGGACGCTCTTCGCCGTAGGAAACCAGTTCCAGCTGAGCTGGGGAAACACCTTGCAGTACCAGGTAACGCTGAACGGCTTTCGCACGACGCTCGCCCAGTGCCATGTTGTACTCACGAGTACCACGTTCGTCGGTGTTGCCTTCCAGAACAACGCGAGCGCCGTTTGCTTTCAGGTCTTTGGCGTGAACGTCCAGAGCGCGCATGGCTTCTGGCTTCAGGTCCGAGCTGTCGTATTCGAAGTAGAAGGTAGTGATTGCGCGCAGAGCAGCTTCTTCGCTCAGGGAGCCATCAACGGCACCAGTGTTAGCGCCGTAACCAGCGTTTGGATCAACAGCGCCTTCACCGGCATTGTCGCCGCCTTTGGACGAGCAACCTACAGCTACAGCCATGGCCAGAGCCAGCGCAGCAAATTTACCAAACTTCAGCATTTCCATCGTGAAACTCCTAATGAACCCCAGTGTGTTAAGTAAAACGTGTAGCGCCGCGTCAGTTCAGGTAAGGGGACCAGGAAGGTTCTCTGACTTCGCCTTGTGCGGTAGGAAGCGGGAGCCTTACGCGTCCATTAATGGACACGAGCATCAAGACTCCCCGGCCCTGCTGGCGGGTGGCGTAGATTACCATGGTGCCGTTGGGCGCAACAGTAGGCGACTCGTCCAGAGTGCTATCAGTGAGGATCTTTACACTACCGCGCTGCAAATCCTGGGCCGCCACCTTGAAATTAGTGAAGCCATCCTGGCGGTGAATCATCACCAGGGTCTTTTCATCAGCCGAAAGTTTAGGGTTGGCGTTGTAGTTACCAATAAAGGTCACGCGTTCCGCACCGCCACCACCGACGCTGGTTTTGTAGATCTGTGGCTTGCCGCCACGGTCGGAGGTGAAGTAGATGGTCGAACCATCCTTGCCCCAGAACGGTTCGGTGTTGATACCGGGACCATTGGTGACGCGAGAGATCTGACGCGAGCCCAGGTTCATCACGTAGATGTCCGGGTTACCGTCTTTCGACAGTACGAATGCCAGGCGATTGCCATCCGGCGACCAGGCAGGCGCGCCATTGAGGCCTTCGAAGTTGGTGATCTGCTCACGGCGACCGGTGTCGATGTTCTGCATGAAGATACGCGGACGCTTCTGCTCGAACGAAACGTAAGCGATGCGCTTGCCGTCCGGTGCGAAACGCGGCGACAGGATCGGCTCGCGCGATTGCAGCAGAGTCACGGCGCGGGCACCGTCATAGTCCGAGCGTTGCAGCGTGTAGCGCGTGTTCTTCTCGGAGAAACGTTCGGCCGTCACGTACAGCAGGCGTGTCGAGAACGCACCTTTGATACCGGTGAGTTTTTCGAACGACTGATCGGCGATGTAGTGCGCCATGTCACGCAGTTGATCGACACTGCCCGACACGCTGCCGGTCAGCACTTGCTGTTCGGTGGCGACGTTGAACAGAGCGTATTGAACCTGCAGGCGACCGCCCGCTGGAACGATGCTGCCGACCATAATGTACTGAGCGTTGATCGCCTTCCAGTCACGGAAAATGATTTCGCTGGCCTGGCTCGGCTGGCTGATCATGTTCTGCTTTGGAATCGGCGCGTAGTAACCCGAGTTGCGCAGGTCGTTGCCGATGATTTCGGCCATGTCATCCGGCAGCACGGTGCCGCCCTGGAAACCGAATGGCACTACGGCAATTGGAGTTGCCTGGGAGCTACCACTGCTGACCAGGATATTTTTTTCATCTGCGGTGGCCAGTCCTGCAAAGCAGAACATGACGACAAGCAGTCCTCGAAGAAGGTTTCTCACAAGGCTAGATCCTCAGGTGTGAATGTCATCTTGAATGAACGATAGGGTGCGAAATCAGCTGGCTTCAGACCCTGCATTTCGGTCAATCGACCAATATTTTTTACCGCCGCTACCGCTGAACTGTCGAACGGTACATCACCGCTGGACTTGGCAACCGATACGCCGGAGATTGTTCCATCAGGCAGCATGTTGATTTGCAGAATCACTTTCATGCCCTTGCGGGCCGACGGTGGCTGCGCCCAACCTTCGGAAGCACGCGAGCGAATCAAATCGTCGAAGTTACCCGCGACTTCATCACCCGTTTCATCCGCCAAGGCCTGCTGACGCTCCGTCGTGTCGGAAAGCAGATCGGCCAGGGCCTGAGCTTTTTTCTCATCGACGGATTTACGCGCCGCTTCCTGCGATTTTTTCTTCGCAGCATCGGCAGCAGCTTTCTTCTTCGCGTCTTCGGCGACTTTCTTCTTCGCCTCTTCAGCTTCGGATTTCTTCTTGGCGTCTTCCGCGGCTTTCTTCTTCGCGTCTTCGACAATCTTTTTCTTGGCTTCTTCAGCGGCCGCTTTCTTGGCCTCTTCTTCAGCCGCTTTCTTGGCTTCTTCTTCAGATTTCTTCTTGGCTATATCAGCCAATTGTTTCTCTTCGGCCTTTTTGGCTTCGGCGGTCTTCTTCGCTTCATCGGCTTTCTTGGCTTCATCAGCCTTTTTTGCCTCTTCCGCTTTCTTGGTCTCGTCGGCCTTCTTGGATTCTTCGGCTTTTTGAGCCGCATCTTCCTTCTTTTGTTCCGCGGCCTTGATCGCTTCCTGTTCGATCTTTTTCTGTTCCATCTGTTCGACTTCGGTCTGACGCGCGGCGGATTTCTTCGCCTCACCCGCAATCTTCTGATTGGTCTGGGTGGTCGCCTGACTTTTCGATTTCAGTTGGTACAAGGTCGCCTGGACAATCGGCTTGGCCGGCGGCAACTCCGGTGTGAAGGCGAAACTGACGAACAGCATGCCGAACACCAGCACGTGCAAGACAATCGCCAGGACACTAGGCCAGAAGTAGCTTTCCGAGGCGGACGGCTCTCGCATTTGCTGCATCAGGGTGCCTCGGTAATCAAGCCAACATTACCGACCCCGGCTTTCTGCAACCCGCCCATGGCGCCCATCACGGAACCGTAATCGACGGTCTTGTCACCGCGGATGAACACCTGGGTGCGCTTGCCGCCTTCAGTACCGGCGCGAATGATCTTGGTCACCGCGTCAGTCATCTGCGGCAAGGTCATGGCCTTGTCCTGTTGCTTTTCAGTGTCGACTTCGCTGCCAAGGTTCCAGTAGTAGGTCTTGTCAGCCTTGATCGAAATGGTCAGGACCTGGGTGTTGTTGTCCTGCGGCAAGGCTTCGCTGGAAACCTTGGGCAGATCAACTTTCACGCCCTGATTGAGCATCGGAGCGGTCACCATGAAGATGACCAGCAGCACCAGCATCACGTCGATGTAAGGCACCACGTTCATCTCGGCAACCGGCTTGCGCTTTTTGCGAGCTCGAGCGATTAAAGCCATTGGAAATTACCTGCTTATTCTTCGCTGGTGTGCACTTTGCGGTGCAGGATCGCCTGGAATTCATCGGCGAAGGTGTAGTAACGGCCCAGCAGGGTTTCACTGCGAGCAGCGAAACGGTTGTAAGCGATAACGGCCGGGATGGCTGCGAACAGGCCGATCGCGGTAGCAATCAGTGCTTCGGCGATACCCGGAGCCACGGTGGCCAGGGTCGCTTGCTGGGCAGTGGCCAGGCCACGGAAGGAGTTCATGATCCCCCAGACCGTACCGAACAGACCGATGTACGGGCTGACGGAACCGACGGTAGCGAGGAACGGCAGGCTCTGTTCGAGCTTTTCTTCTTCGCGGGAAATGGCGACGCGCATAGCACGGGCCACGCCTTCCATGACCGCTTCCGGGTCAACGCCTGGCTGCTGACGCAGACGGGAGAATTCCTTGAAACCGGCACGGAAGATCTGCTCGACGCCCGAATCCGGGTCCGGGTTGCTACCGGCCTGACGGTAGAGTTTGGACAGGTCGATGCCGGACCAGAAGCGCTCTTCAAAGCTCTCCAGGGCACGTCGACCGGCGCGCAGCAGGTTGCTGCGCTGAAAGATCATGATCCATGAGGTCACCGATGCGGCTACCAGGATCAGCATTACCAGTTGCACCACGATACTGGCATTGCTGACCAGGCTCCACATGGAGGAATGGTCGACGACGTTAGCTTCCACGCTTTATCTCCTGCTTTGAGTGTGTACCCGCGCCGCTCACGTCGGCAAAGGCCGCACGTAGAGCTTCGGGAATGGCCCGGGGTTTTAAACTTTCAGTGCGCACACAGGCCACCAGAAACTGCCCTTCGCAGAGCAGCGCATTATCCGTGGCTCGCCTGACCTGCTGTTTGAAGCGCAGGCTGACACGGTTCAATTCGATTACTTCAGCGCTTACCAGAAGTTCGTCGTCCAGTCGCGCCGGCGCGTGATAACGCGCTTCGCTGGAATGCACGACAAACAACAGGTCCTCTCCTGCCAGCTGGGACTGGGCAAAGCCCAGATCCCGGAGCCGCTCGGTTCGAGCCCGTTCCATAAACTTGAGGTAATTGACGTAATACACGATGCCGCCCGCATCGGTGTCCTCGTAATAAACGCGACAACGAAGTGCGAAAGGCTCAAGCCCGTTTTGCGCGCGCATACTCTAGTGCTTACTCCTCAGGTTGCCAATCCGGCCAGGCAACTGTTTTTCATTGATTCGCGGCTTTCTGGCAAAAGCACGGTCCTAGGACCGCGCAAATCCCGAATAAATCGGCCCGAAAGGTGATTAATCGTCTACCGCATCGAGGAACTCGTCTACAACGGGCATCTCGCCCAATCGTGACGGAATGTTTAAACCGAAGTGCAGATACGCGTGCCGAGTGACCACTCGCCCCCGCGGCGTGCGCATGATGTAGCCCTGCTGGATCAAATATGGCTCCAGCACGTCTTCAATGGTGTGACGCTCTTCGCTGATCGCCGCGGCCAGACTGTCCACACCCACCGGCCCACCGTCGAACTTCTCGATCATGGTCAACAGCAGGCGCCGGTCCTGGTGATCGAAGCCACGCTCGTCGACGTCCAGCAGGTTCAAGGCCAGGTCGGCGATCGGTTTGGTGATGTGCCCCTTGGCACGCACTTCGGCGAAATCCCGAACCCTGCGCAACAAACGGTTGGCGATCCGCGGCGTGCCACGGGCACGACGGGCGATCTCAAAGGCGCCCTCCGGGTCCAGCGGCAAGCCGAGGATGTTCGCCGAACGACTGACAATCGTCGCCAGGTCGGCGGTGTTGTAGAACTCCAGGCGCTGGACGATGCCAAAGCGGTCGCGTAACGGGTTGGTCAGCATGCCGGCCCGCGTCGTCGCCCCCACCAGGGTGAACGGCGGCAGATCCAGTTTGATCGAGCGCGCAGCCGGCCCTTCACCAATCATGATGTCGAGCTGGAAATCTTCCATGGCCGGGTACAGCACTTCCTCGACGATCGGTGAGAGCCGATGGATTTCATCGATAAACAGCACGTCGTGGGGTTCAAGGTTGGTCAACAGCGCCGCCAGATCACCCGGGCGCTCAAGCACCGGGCCCGAAGTGCTCTTGATCGACACGCCCATTTCCTGGGCGATGATATTGGCCAGGGTGGTTTTACCCAGACCCGGCGGGCCGAAAATCAGCGTGTGGTCCAGGGATTCGTTACGCCCGCGTGCGGCCTGGATGAACAACTCCATTTGCTCGCGAACGGTCGGCTGGCCAATGTACTCGGCCAGGCTGACGGGGCGAATCGCCCGGTCCTGGACTTCCTCGCGGTCGCGAGGGCCGGGCGTGGCGGCAATCAGACGATCAGCTTCAATCACTTAGATCATTCCCTTCAGGGCACGACGAATCATGTCTTCACTGCTCAAACCTTTCTCCTTGATCGCGGAAATCGCCTTGCTGGCTTCCTGCGGCTTGTAGCCCAGGGATATCAGCGCGCTGACCGCGTCATTTTCGGCGGTGGCAACCGGCGCCACATCAGGCCCGCCCGGCTGGTTCGGCACCAGGGCGAACATCGCCGGCACGGTTTCCCAAGCCTTGAAGCGGTCCTTGAGTTCCACCAGTAAACGCTCGGCCGTCTTTTTGCCCACGCCCGGCACCTTGGTCAGCGCCGAGGTGTCCTGGGATTGCACGCAACGGACCAGCTCATCCACTTCCAGGCTCGACATCAATGCCAGGGCCAATTTCGGCCCCACACCATTGAGACGGATCAACTCGCGAAAAAAGTCTCGCTCACGCTTGCCGAAGAAGCCATAGAGTAACTGCGCGTCTTCACGTACGACCAAATGGGTGTGCAAGGTCAGTGGTTCACCGACCGACGGCAAGCGATAGAGCGTGGTCATGGGCACTTCCAGCTCATACCCCAGACCGTTTACATCCAGAATCAGGTGCGGCGGCTGTTTCTCAGCCAGTGTGCCGCGCAAGCGTCCAATCACGTTTCAGATCCTTGAGCGTTGGCCAGATCAATGACTGGCGGCTGACAGAACAAGGGGTTTGCGCCGACAACACAGGCGCAAAACCCTCATTCGCTAAAAATGATTGCTGATGCTATCAGAGACGCAGGCGCCCGCCACGACTGCGTGCCGTTCCCAGGCCATGGGGCAACAGGCTGGAACGGGTATGCGCGTGGCAAATGGCAATGGCCAGGGCATCCGAAGCATCGATTTGCGGCTTGCTGGTCAATTTCAGCATGTGCATGACCATCATCTGCACTTGCTCTTTATTGGCGGCACCGGTGCCGGTCACTGCTTGTTTGACCTGGGTTGCGGTGTACTCAGCGATTTCCAGGCTTTCTTCGGCACCCGCCACGATCGCGGCGCCCCGGGCCTGACCAAGCTTGAGGGCAGAGTCGGCATTGCGCGCCATAAAGACTTTTTCGATGCCCATGGTCACCGGGCCGTAGGTCTGGATGACTTCACGCACACCGCGATAGACGATTTGCAGACGCTCATGCAGTTCGCCGGACCCGGTGCGAATGCAGCCCGACGCCACATACACGCAACCACGCCCGGTATCGCGTACCACGCCATAACCGGTGATGCGCGAACCGGGGTCGATACCAAGAATTAAAGTCATAACGCCTGCAGCTCAAAAATGATGCCTGCCGGCAATTGCTTGCTCGGCGTAAAGGCAGAAGCCGGACATGCCTGGCGGTAAAACATCACCGCCTGCACTTCCGGCTTCAAGAGTATTGCAGATCAATCAACCCAGCTGTGCGGCCACAGACTCTGGAATATCCGCGTTGGAGTAGACGTTCTGCACGTCATCCAGGTCTTCAAGCATGTCGATCAGCTTGAGCACCTTCTCGGCGCCTTCCAGGTCCAGTTCAGCGCTGGTGGTCGGCAGCATCACGATTTCCGCATCATCACCTTTGAAACCTGCCGCTTCCAGCGCGTTACGCACGGAGTAGAAGCCGGCGAACGAGGTGAACACGTCAATCGAACCGTCTTCGTGGGTGACCACGTCATCGGCGTCAGCTTCCATGGCCGCTTCCATCAGCGCGTCTTCATCGACACCTGGCGCGAAGGAAATCTGCCCCTTGCGCTCAAACAGATAAGCCACCGAACCGTCAGTCCCCAGGTTGCCACCGCACTTGCTGAACGCATGGCGAACAGCAGCTGCGGTGCGGTTACGGTTATCGGTCATGCACTCGACCATTACCGCCACGCCACCCGGGCCATAGCCTTCGTAGGTCAGTTCGACCATGTCGTCGGTATCGGCTGCACCGGCACCGCGGGCGACTGCGCGATCAATGATGTCGCGACTCATGTTCGCACCAAGCGCCTTGTCCAGCGCCAGGCGCAGGCGCGGGTTGGAACCCGGATCACCGCCGCCCTGACGGGCCGCAACGGTCAGCTCACGAATCCACTTGGTGAAAATCTTGCCCTTCTTGGCATCCTGACGTTCTTTGCGGTGCTTGATGTTCGCCCACTTGGAATGACCCGCCATATCTCGCTCCGAATTTCTCTTTGAAACATCGCCCGCCGCGCACGTTGTGTCGGCCAGCAACAAAAAATCTCGACCTAAAGAAAAGGCGCATCCCGGAAGGATGCGCCTTTGCGGTCAGCTTTACTCAGCCTTTGGTGTTTCGCGCAGACGAATGTGCAGTTCGCGCAATGCCTTGGCATCTACAGCACCCGGTGCCTGAGTCATGACGTCAGCCGCGCTCTGGGTTTTCGGGAAAGCGATCACTTCACGAATCGACTGGGCGCCGGTCATCAGCATGACCAGACGGTCCAGGCCGAAAGCCAGGCCACCGTGCGGCGGCGCGCCGTATTTCAGGGCGTCGAGCAGGAAGCCGAACTTCTCTTCCTGTTCCGCTTCATTGATACCCAACAGGCGGAACACGGTCTGCTGCATTTCCTTGCGGTGGATACGGATCGAACCGCCACCCAGCTCGGTGCCGTTCAGAACCATGTCGTAGGCACGGGACAGAGCGATCGCCGGGTTGGCTTCCAGTTCTTCCGGGGTGCACTTCGGCGCGGTGAACGGGTGGTGCAAGGCGGTGAAGCTGCCGTCGTCGTTCTCTTCGAACATCGGGAAGTCGACAACCCACATCGGCGCCCACTTGCAGGTCAGCAGGTCCAGGTCGTTGCCGACCTTGATCCGCAGCGCGCCCAGGGCTTCGCTGACGATCTTGGCTTTGTCGGCGCCGAAGAACACGATGTCGCCATCGACCGCGCCAACACGATCGAGGATCACGTTGAGGTTGGCTTCAGGGATGTTCTTGACGATTGGCGACTGCAGGCCTTCAACACCTTTGGCGCGCTCGTTGACCTTGATGTACGCCAGGCCCTTGGCACCGTAGATGCCGACGAACTTGGTGTAGTCGTCGATCTGCTTGCGCGGCATGCTCGCAGCGCCTGGAACGCGCAGGGCGGCAATACGGCACTTCGGGTCGTTGGCCGGGCCGCTGAACACCTTGAAGTCGACGTCTTTCAGCTGGTCTTCAACGTCAACCAGTTCCAGCGGGTTGCGCAGGTCAGGCTTGTCGGAACCGTAACGACGCATGGCTTCTTCGAAGGTCATGTGCGGGAAGTCGCCGAACTCCAGGTCCAGCACTTCCTTGAACAGGTTGCGGATCATTTGTTCGGTGATGGCCATGATCTCTTTTTCATCGAGGAAGCTGGTCTCGATGTCGATCTGGGTGAATTCCGGCTGACGGTCGGCGCGCAGGTCTTCGTCGCGGAAGCACTTGGCAATCTGGTAGTAACGGTCGAAGCCGGCGACCATCAACAGTTGTTTGAACAGCTGCGGCGATTGCGGCAAGGCGAAGAAGCTACCGGCGTGGGTACGGCTCGGCACCAGGTAGTCGCGAGCGCCTTCTGGCGTGGCACGGGTCAGGATCGGCGTCTCGACGTCAAGGAAGCCGTTTTCGTCGAGGAAGCGACGGATGCTGGTGGTCATGCGCGAACGCAGACGCAGCTTCTCGAGCATTTCCGGGCGACGCAGGTCGAGGAAGCGATAGCGCAGGCGGGTTTCTTCACCGACGTCGGAGAACTCGTTCAGCGGGAACGGCGGGGTTTCAGACTCGTTCAGCACTTCCAGTTCATAGCCCAGCACTTCGATCATGCCCGACGCCATGTTGGCGTTGGTGGCACCTGCCGGACGCAGGCGAACCTTGCCGGTGATCTTCACGACGTATTCGCTGCGCACGCGATCGGCGGCGGCGAAGCTCTCGGCGCGGTCCGGGTCGAAAACCACCTGGGCCAGACCATCACGATCACGAATATCGAGGAAAATCACCCCACCGTGGTCACGGCGACGGTGCACCCATCCGCAAAGGGTAATTTCCTGGCCTTCCAGGGCTTCGTTCAGTTGGCCGCAATAATGGCTGCGCATCATGGTAGTGGTTTCACTTCTCGTAATCGAAATTCGGTTGGAGGCCTTGCAGGTGTTGCAAGAGCTCGCGCGTGTCGTTCAACTCAGGTTCCAGACCTTAGTCAGCTTTGTCGCCGCCGGCCAGATTCTTCTTGGAACCGGTCTTGAAATCGGTTTCGTACCAGCCGGTGCCGCTCAGGCGGAAGCCCGGCATGGACAGCATCTTTTTAAGCTCTGGCGCCTGGCAGGCAGGGCAGTCGACCAGCGGTGCTGCGCTGATCTTTTGAATGGCTTCCAACTGATGACCACAGGAAGCACATTGATAGTCGTACATCGGCATGGGGGTTGTCTCGGCGATCAGATTGCTACCGCACACGCTGGGTTTTGCGGCAAAGAGCGGGATTATATCCATTAAATGCAGCCTGTGCAGCCGTAAGACTGCACAGACTGACACTCTGCCCGATCACCTGCATGGCTAGGGCATTGCGACGCTGCCCCCTTCTTTCAGGCTGTGCACGACGCAGACAACCCGCACCAGCCCGGTAAAGTTCTTGACCCCGCCATGACGCAAGTGCACTTCGCGATCCACATGGGACAGCAGCGCACTGACCGTACAACAATTGACCTTGGCCATATCGCCCAGAATATCCCAGTACACCTGCTCAAGCCGCAAGCAGGTGGCAAAGCCGTTCAACCGCACCGACCGGGATAAGGGCCGGGCCAGCCCCATATCAAATTCGCTGACAAATGGATCAATCCTTACCTCCTTGACCGGACTGACCCTCCCCTCGCTTCGCCTGTCTTCGTAATCCATATCGTTGACACTCCTTTGTCATCCTTGCCTTCTGTAAGAGCACTCTCCGTGGCCCTATAAAAGCGCAGGCGCAAAGGTATATCCAGATGACTTTATGACCATCGACGTAGGATAAGCCAACAACTGAAGGGCGATCATGGAGAGCGTCCTAGGCCGGCTATTTTCCTACGCCGCCAGACGATTTTTAACGAGCTTAAAAGCGATTTGAAGAAGGCAAAAGACCGCGAATAACACCCGACGGGCGTCATTCGCGTAGTGACGATATTACTGATCCAGCAGAGACCGCAGCATCCATGCGGTTTTTTCGTGGACTTGCATGCGCTGGGTCAGCAGGTCAGCCGTCGGCTCGTCGCTGACTTTTTCCAGCAGCGGAAAGATTCCGCGGGCGGTACGGGTGACCGCCTCTTGCCCATCGACAAGCTGCTTGATCATGTCTTCAGCGCTCGGCACACCGGCTTCTTCTTTAATAGAAGACAGCCGCTCATAAATCGAATAGGCGCCGGGGGCAGGAAACCCGAGGGCGCGAATGCGCTCGGCAATCGAATCGACGGCCAGGGCCAACTCGTTGTATTGCTCCTCGAACATCAGGTGCAGGGTCCGAAACATGGGACCGGTGACGTTCCAATGAAAGTTATGAGTTTTCAAATACAGCACATAAGTGTCCGACAGCAGACGCGAAAGCCCGTCAACGATGGACTTGCGGTCCTCTTCACTGATACCGATATCGATTGCCATGTTTTTCCCCTAAAGGTGATGAGTTCATCCAACAGGTGCAGGACCACTCTAGCAAGCCTGCCACCCCTCGCCGCCCGGGATTGCACAATAACCTGCGACAAATCGCCCCGCGAAGCACCGCTGGACTGCCTGATTTGAGTAGCTGCAGGCTTTGCTGTTAAATAGACCGTGTGTCGCGACCGCCTATTTTTCGGGGGCTGCGCATAGGCTGGTACCGGGTACGTGTCCAACGCCTCTTATTGTTCTGAAGCGAACCGTGCTCCATCAGCTCTTCCTTGTGATCCGTCTTAACGTGAGTTAATCAAAATGTTGAAAATCGTCCACCTGCTAATGGGCGCAGCAGCTTTGCTGCTGTCCTTCATCCCTAGCCTGCAACCCGAAGCTGCTCCTTACCTGCAACAACCCGCTGCGCTGTACCTGGCCTTTTTCGGCCTGCTTAACCTGACCCTCGCTCCGGTTATCCCTTACTGGAACAAAGGTCCTCGTCACCAACTGCAAAACCTGGTCAGCGCCCTGCTGGTCCTGGCCGTCGTCCTGCAAACCCTGACGTTGCTCGCGCCGATGCCTGTCATCGCCGGTCAACCTGCCGTCCTGTTCAGCCTGGTGGCTGCACTGATCGCCGTTCTCCTGCACCTGGCTATCAGCTTCTACAAATCCTCGCCGGCCGCCGCCTCGCCAAGCTACGACATGAGCAACCGCGATACCGGCACCGTCAAGTGGTTCAACACCTCCAAAGGCTTCGGCTTTATTTCCCGTGATTCCGGCGATGATATTTTCGTGCATTTCCGGGCCATTCGTGGCGAAGGTCACCGTGTTCTGGTTGAAGGCCAGCGCGTGGAGTTCTCTGTCATGAATCGTGACAAAGGGCTGCAAGCCGAAGATGTGATCGCTGCATTGCCGCGTCGCTGATTCAAGGCTAAAAAAAACCGCGAGCAGCTGAGCTGTTCGCGGTTTTTTATTGCCTGCGGTTTCAATAATGAGGCGGAGGTGCTTCTTCTTCGAAGGTTTCGAACTGCCCGGCCATTTCTTCCTGGCGCTTGAGCAATGCAGCCATCTGCAATTGCAGGCGTTCAACGGCGCGCTGCTGCGTTGCCAGCACATCACTCAATGACTGGATGGTGTCATCCTGAAACGCCAGTTGGCTCTCCAGATCGGTAACGCGATCTTCCAGGCTCATGATTCAACCCTCCAGAAACGTGAAATGTTCGGTTAACAGCAGACGCAGGCGCTCGCGAATGGCCGCAATTTGCGCTGCGCTGTAAGGCACGGCCGGGTGTTTGCCCCAGACCGGGGCTGGCCAGGCGGCGTCCTCACGCTTGCGCACAATGACATGCATGTGCAACTGACTGACGACATTACCCAGCGCCGCGACATTCAGCTTGTCGGCGTCGAACGAATCCTTGAGCAGTTCCGCCAGCGCGGTCGTTTCCTGCCACAGCTGCTGTTGATCTGCGACACCTAACTGAAATATCTCACTGATATCTTCACGGCGTGGCACCAGGATGAACCAGGGGTAGTTCGAATCATTGGATAACAGCAACCGGCAAAGCGGGAAATCGCCAATCGGTAGCGTGTCTTGTTGAAGTCGTGGATCTAAAGCGAACACCGCGCGCACTCCCGCCAGGTCATCATTTTCAGCTTAGCGCCCATCCTGACAGGCTGCGCACCAAGCGACAGGACGCCAGCATACCCGTGAACGCCACTGCCTTCACGCCGCACGAGCGCCCCTAAATGGGCCTTTTTTGCTCACGGCGCACCATTACAGAACCGCAGACCACGCCAAAAATGCTGAAATGACTGATAACCAATGAAAAGTTCCAGATGAGTCCGTTACCGCACTGTTTGAAATCAGCACAGTGTTTAAGATTTTTTTGCACCAAAACCGCACAGTGCGTCTACGCTGAGTGCGTCAGCATCCGAGAATTACTCAACGAGGGGTGAACCGGTAACATTTTTCGTTGTCACGCTTTCCGTTTCAGAGGTGCAACACCATGCAATGCACGGCGTCAAGCGTACAAAAAACACGCTTGAAGCCCCCGGTTTCATGAGGTTTTTATAGCGACAGGCAGGTTTCCAGAAAAAAACAGCTACAGAATTCTGGTTTGTGCACGCTTGTTGCATTCACACCCACATAGCTTTGGAAGCCTCCGCTGGAAGTGGAAGCCTCAAGGCCAATAAAAACAGCGGCAGGGTTGCCCAATGGAGATTCAAACGTTTCACCAGGGACTCTTTTTAGCGATGCACAAGCCTTGGAAAACAACGTTAAAGTTGCCAATCCGCTTGCGTCGAGGCAGTAAATTTGCGACATCTACCAAGCTGTTTGCGACAGGGTCGTAAAGAAGCTGAAAGGTTAGATACGCAAGTATCGCCAACATGGTCGGCGTGATATAAGTTTGCGCCGACACAAAAAGAAAGAGCCGCCCAGATAATAAAACAGGTGGGACGGCAGTACTCTTCTAAAAACCAAAGGAGCAAATCACGATGCGCGTGATGAAGTGGAGCATGATCGCACTGGCTGTTTCGGCTAGTACCTCGCAGTTCGCAATGGCGTCTTCTCAAGAGGAATCCAAGGGCTTTTTTGAAGATCAGAGCCTGAATGTCAAAAGTCGCATGCTGTACATGAACCGCGATTTCAAGAACGGTGCCTCCAACAACCAAAGCACCGCAAATAAACAACGTATCACAGGCTACCGCGAAGAAACCGGCCTGGGCGTCCAAGCTGTTTATGAGTCGGGCTTCACCCAAGGTACTGTTGGTTTCGGTTTAGACGCCTTGGCCAATGGCATGATCAAACTGGACAGCGGTCCAGGCCGCACCGGTAACGGCATGTTCGGCAAGGACAGTGATGGCACGCCAGAAGACACCCAATCCAACGCTGGCGGCGCAGTTAAATTCCGCTTGTCCGACACTGTTCTGAAATACGGTAACCAATACGTTGCCAGCCCTGTCTTCTCTACTGACGACAGCCGTTTGCTGCCAGAAGTTGCTACCGGTACTTTGATCACCAGCAAAGAAATCAAAGGCCTTGAATTGAGTGCTGGTCATTTCACCGCGATGCGGGCGCAGAACCAAATGGGGCGCGATAGCCTTGGTCTGAAAGCCGCAGATATTGCCGGTGCAACCTACCAGTTCACCGACAATTTTGTTGCCGGCGTGGCTGCTTCCGATGTTGACGACCATTTCAAGAAGCAATACATCAACGCCAACTACACCCTGCCGATCAACGAAGATCAGTCCCTGAACTTCGACTTCAACGGCTATCGCTCCAAGAGCCAGGGTCAAGAGCTGAGCGGTGACGTTGACAACCGCATCTGGTCCCTCGCAGCGGCCTATAGCCTTGGCGCACATAAATTCACCTTGGCTCACCAGCGTTCGACCGGTGACACCGGTTATGTTTACGGCGTTGACGGCGGCGGTACTATCTTCCTCTCCAACTCCGTTCAATACTCCGACTTCAACGGTCAAGACGAGCGCTCCTGGCAGGCTCGCTATGACCTGAACATGAAGAGCTACGGCGTTCCTGGCTTGAGCTTCATGACTCGTTACATCCGTGGCGACAACATCACCACCGGTGACACTGAGTCCAAAGAACACGAATGGGACTTCGAGACCAAGTATGTTCTGCAAAGCGGCCCAGCCAAGGACCTGTCTTTCCGCGTACGTAACGCGGTCTATCGTGCAAACTCCGCATACGATAGCGACAAAGTTGACACCCGTCTGATCATTGAATATCCGCTGAGCATCTTGTAATTCAGCGCTAATTCGACAGCTACACAGCACGGCAACAAAAAAAACGCTCACCTGAATCAGGTGAGCGTTTTTTTGTGCCTGGTTTCCATACCGTCTTTTGATTGTTGCCAGTTCGATAGCAACCTAACAGTACAATACTGACAACCTCCAAGTGACAACGAAGACGTTATTGCGGCACAGTCTCCTGAACCACACGAATAACCCGCTGTGGAAACGGAATATCGATACCCGCCGCTTTCAAACGATCACGGGACTGTTCATTGAACATGAACATCACATCCCAGTAATCCGCGGTCTTCACCCAAACACGCAGCGAAACAGTAATCGAACTGTCTCCCAGGGTCGAAATAACGGCTTGTGGTGCAGGTTCTGCCAGGATGCGTTCATCTTTGGCCAAATCCAGCAACACTTCACGGGCCTTCTGCAAGTCCGCTTCGTAGTCCACGCCCACATCAAATACAACTTTGCGGGTTGGCTGACGATTTGTATTGGTAATGATACCGTTCGACAAGTTGCCGTTAGGCACAATGATGGTCTTGTTATCGCCAGTGCGCAGTACGGTGTGGAAAATCTGGATACTGTCGACCGTACCGGCAACGCCTTGGGCTTCGATCCAGTCACCGATGCGGAACGGACGGAACAACAGAATCAGCACGCCGCCAGCGAAGTTTGCCAGGCTGCCCTGCAAGGCCAGACCGATGGCCAGACCCGCCGCACCAATGGCCGCCACGAACGAAGTGGTTTCCACGCCGATCATTGATGCCACGCTGACTACCAGCAAAACCTTGAGAATAATGTTCGCCAGGCTGCTGATGAAACCTTGCAGCGCGAGGTCGGCATTACGCAACGCCAGCAGGCCGCCAAGTTTTTGCGCCACCTTGCTGATCAACCACCATCCGACTGCCAGCGTGATGACTGCCAGTAGCACGCGGCTGCCGTACTCCATGATCATCGGGATCCAGGCTTGGGATGCCTTGACCAGGTTGTCCACTTCGGTATTCAAATCCATCTACTTTCTCCTGGGTTAAGCACAATCCGGGTGGGAGCGACGGTGCGGCGATCCGACCTGCTCGCGAAGAGGGCAGATCAGTCGACATCACTAATGAAATGACCCACCGCTTTCGCGAGCAGGCTCGCTCCCACAGGGTTCCCGCATTGCTAGGTCAGTCGCGGAAGTTGTTGAACTGCAGCGGCATATCGAAAGTCTTGGCGCGCAGAGCTGCAATCGCCTCCTGCAAATCATCACGTTTCTTACCGGTGATGCGCACTTGCTCGCCCTGAATGGCGGCCTGAACCTTGAGCTTGGCGTCCTTGACGTGAGCGACGATTTTCTTCGCCAGCTCTTTGTCGATGCCCTCCTTGAGGACGGCTTCCTGTTTCATCAGCTTGCCCGACGCGTAGGCATCCTTGACTTCAAGGCACTGCACGTCGATCTTGCGCTTGACCAGGGCCAGCTTGAGGATCTCGATCATCGCCTCGAGCTGGAAGTCAGCCTCGGCGGTCAGGTTGACGGTCAGGTCCTTTTCCTTGAATTCAAAGGTGCCCTTGCCTTTCAGGTCATAACGGCGATCGAGTTCCTTGACGGCGTTCTCGACCGCGTTGGTGACTTCGTGTTTGTCCAGTTCGGATACCACGTCGAACGACGGCATGTAATCTCTCCAATAAAAGGCGCGCTCGATAGCGATGGCGCGCGCTTGGCTTGCGGTTAAAATCGGGCTCATTATAACGGGTCTTTTCCAACCGATACTGCGAGCCTCACATGCCTGTGCCAAACCGAGCAAAAAGCTGATGTCCACCACCTGGCATGTATTGGGCGCCGGCAGCCTCGGCACCTTGTGGGCCACCCGCCTGGCGCGGGCCGGGGTGCCGGTCCGGTTGATCCTGCGCGATGAGCAACGCTTGCAGGCTTATCAGGCGGCCGGAGGGCTGACGCTGGTGGAACACGGCGAAGCCAGCACCTATGACATCCCCGGTGAAACACCCCACGGCAACGAGCCGATCCACCGTCTGCTGGTGGCGTGCAAAGCCTACGATGCCGAAAAGGCCGTGGCGCAACTGGCGCCGCGCCTGGCGCCTGATGCCGAACTGATCCTGTTGCAGAACGGCCTCGGCAGCCAGGACGCCGTCGCCGCGCAGGCTCCCCAAGCGCGTTGTGTATGCGCCTCAAGCACCGAAGGCGCGTTTCGCGATGGCGACTGGCGTGTGGTGTTCGCCGGTCACGGCTACACCTGGCTGGGGATGCCGGTCACCCGGTCGCGCCGATCTGGCTGGACGACTTGACTGCCGCCGGTATTCCTCACGAATGGAGCACCGACATTCTCACGAGGCTGTGGCGCAAACTGGCGCTCAACTGTGCGATCAATCCGCTGACCGTGCTGCACGATTGCCGCAACGGCGGCTTGCAGGAACACCATTGCGAAGTCGCCACCCTTTGCGTCGAACTGACCGACTTGCTGGAACGCTGCGGTCAGCCGGCAGCCGCCGAGGACCTGCAACAGGAAGTCGAACGGGTGATCCATGCCACCGCGGCCAATTACTCCTCGATGCACCAGGACGTCGCAAGCCAGCGCCGAACCGAAATCAGCTATCTGCTGGGCTATGTCTGCAAAGTGGCCTCGCGGCACCAGTTGAACCTGCCCCACCTCAATCAATTACAGCAGCGGCTGATTGCCCATCTTCAAAGCCTTGGATTGCCCAGCGACTGAGCAGCGGCTACGCTGGCCACTTGTTCCTTTTCAGCGATGAACCTGATGCCATTGCGCCAGCGTCTCGAAAACCTTCCGGTCGGCCAGAAACTGCTGGCCGCCCTGCTCGTGCTGTTGATCACCATCCTGCTGGTCGCCAACCTGACCTTTATCAGCGCCGCGTATTACATCTCCCAGGAAAGCATGGCGCCCCAGGCCTTGCAGACCATCGGCCGACTGGTGTCCAACCCGAGCCTGGTGGCCGACGCCTTGAAGTCGCCGCAAAGCGCGGAACGCCTGCTCAACGAACTCAACAGCTATTCACCGCTGCGGGCGGCGGCCTTGTATGACGGCAAGGGTGAGCGATTGGCGCAATTGCAACATGGCGAGAAGCTGCAACTGCCAGAACGCTATCGGCATATCGAAGCCTGGCAGGCCACCGAGTTTCGCAGCAATCAGATCATCACCCTGCCCCGCCCTGGCACCGCGCCGGGCCACCTGTTGTTGGTGGCCAGCAGTGAACTGCCAATGGCGTTCTACACCGGGACCCTGACCGCCAGTCTCGGCATTCTGATCTTCAGTGTACTGTTGTGGCTGGTGATCGCCCGGCAGATCAAGCGCCTGATTACCCGGCCGATCCATCAGCTCGAAGAGCTGTCCCGGCAAGTGACCCGCGAAGAAAACTACGCCCTGCGCGCCTCCCGTGGCAACCACGACGAAATCGGCAGCCTCGCCGAGGCCTTCAACACCATGCTCTCGCGGATCGAAGCCCGGGAGCAGCAGCTCAAACGGGCCCGGGACGATTCCCAGGCGGCTTACGATCAGGCGCAAGGCCTGGCCGAAGAAACCCGCCACACCAATCGCAAGCTGGAACTCGAAGTCCAGGTGCGCAGCAAGATCGAGAAAAAACTTACCGGTTTCCAGAACTACCTCAACAGCATCATCGACTCCATGCCGTCGGCCCTGATCGCCCTTGATGAGCAGCTCTACGTGACCCAGTGGAATCAGGAAGCCAGTGCGCTGTCCGGCACACGTCTGGACGAAGCCTTGAACCAGCCGATCTTCCTCGCCTTCGAACCCTTGAAGCCATTTCTGCCGCAGCTCAAGCAAACCGTCGAGCAGCACACCGTGGCGAAGATCGAGCGCGTGACCTGGTTCAAGGACGATGAACCCAAGCATTACGCCCTGACCTTCTACCCGCTGATGGGCGGCGCCGGGCGCGGCGTGGTGATCCGGATCGATGACATCACCCAGCGTCTGTCGCTGGAAGAGATGATGGTGCAGTCAGAAAAAATGCTCTCGGTCGGTGGCCTCGCCGCGGGCATGGCCCACGAGATCAACAATCCGTTGGGCGCGATCCTGCACAACGTACAGAACATTCGGCGGCGCCTGTCACCTGACTTGCCGAAGAACCTCGAACAGGCTGAGCTAGCCGGTATTTCCCTGGACACGGTCAACAAATACCTGCAATTGCGCGAAGTACCGCAGTTGCTTGATGGCATTCAACAGGCTGGCGCCCGGGCCGCGAAAATTGTCACGCACATGCTCAGCTTCAGCCGCCGCAGCACCCGGCAAATGGCCCCGTGCGACCTGCCGGCGCTGATCGATCAGGCGGTGGAAATCGCCGGTAACGACTTCGACCTGGCCATCGGTTTCGACTTCAAGGGCCAGGCGATCATCCGTCAGTTCGACCCGGCGCTGGGCCCGGTGCCCGGCACGGCCAACGAACTGGAACAAGTGCTGCTCAATTTGTTGAAAAACGCCGCCCAGGCCATTCACCAACGTGAAGACGACAGTGAACCCGGGCGAATCATTCTGCGCACCCGGCTGAATCCGCCTTGGGCCGAAATCCAGGTCGAGGACAACGGCATCGGCATGAGCGAGAACGTGCGCAAACGCACCTTCGAGCCGTTCTTCACCACCAAGGAAATCGGTCAGGGCACAGGCCTTGGCTTGTCGGTCTCGTATTTCATCATCACCAATAACCACAAGGGGCAGATGGAGGTGCAATCGACGCCGGGCCAAGGCACCTGTTTCACTTTGCGTCTGCCGCTGGCGGGCTCCCCCGTCATCTCTCAAGAACTCAATCAGCTATCGAGGTAACCCATGGGCTTTCGCTTGTCGAAGATTTACACCCGCACCGGCGACAAAGGCGAAACCGGACTCGGCGATGGTCGCCGCGTGCCCAAGGACCACCCGCGGATCGAGGCCATTGGCGAAGTCGATACGCTGAACAGCCAAGTGGGCGTGCTGCTGGCCGGATTGGCCGCAGAAAGTGCTGCGAATCCGGGTTTGAACGAGGTGATTGAGGTTTTGGCGCCTTGCCAGCATCGGTTGTTCGACCTCGGCGGCGAGTTGGCGATGCCGGAGTATCAGGCGTTGAATGCAGCGGAAATCGAACGGCTGGAAACGGCGATCGATCTGTGGAATGAGGAGTTGGGGCCGCTGGAGAACTTCATTCTGCCGGGAGGTTCAGCGCTGATTGCCCAGGCCCATGTGTGCAGAAGCCTGGCGCGTAGCGCGGAGCGGCGGTGTCAGCAGTTGAATGCGATTGAACCGTTGGCCGGGGTTGGCTTGGCGTACATCAATCGGCTGTCGGATGTGTTGTTTGTGGTGGCGAGGGTGATTGCCAAGCGGCAGGGGGTTGCCGAGATTCTTTGGCAGGCGGCTGCTAAACCTCAGGAATAATTGGCGTATTCGAGGACGCTATCGCGAGCAGGCTCGCTCCCACAGTTGACCGAGTTCCTCCAGAAGGAATGCGATCAAAGGTGGGAGCGAGCCTGCTCGCGATGAGGCCGGTGGCTACATCACAGAATCAGGCCAAAACGCCCGAATCCCCGCCACTCCCTGCGCCCCCGCCTCCCAAGCCTTTTGCTGTTCCGCCGGGCCAACACCACCGAGCAAGAACACCGGTTTGCTGAAACCGTCGATCAACGCCGCCACCTGCTCCCAGCCCAACGGCAGCGCATCCGGATGAGTCTGGGTCGGCTGCACCGGTGACAAGGTCACAAAATCCACGCCCATCTGCTCGGCCAGCGCCAGCTCTTCAGCGTTGTGGCAAGACGCCGCCAACCAGCGCGACGCCGGTAACGGTCGACCCGCCGCTGCATATTTGCGCAACTGCGCTGACGTGATGTGCCAGCCGGCGGACGGGAAGTCACCCAGCCACTCGAACGGGCCCTTGATCATCAACTGCGCCTTGCCAGCACACAGCCCCGCCGCATCCACCGCCAGATCGCGGTATTTCGGATCGTAGCCGTTGGGTGCCCGCAGCTGGATCAGCTTGATGCCGCCAGCGATGGCTTTCTGGATTCCACGTAGCAAGGCCGGGGTTTCCAGGTCTTCAGGCGTAATCAAATACTGCGCAGGCAAACGTGCAGCCGCCACGATCGGCTGGTTGGCTGCCGGGAACTCATAGCTCAGCAGATCACGTTGGCCCACCCATTCCAAAGGCTGGCCTTCGGCGCCATGGGGCTCGCCGGTAAAGGACGAAACTTCCCAAACGTCCAGCAACACTTGCTTGTCCGGGTAATCGTGGCGGACTTTGATCAACGGTCGCGCAGCGCTGACCACAATGCCCAACTCTTCCTGGAGTTCGCGAGCCAATGCGCTTTCGACGGATTCGTCATCCTCGACCTTGCCCCCGGGGAATTCCCACAAGCCGCCCTGGTGCTGGGTGTCGGCACGGCGTGCGATAAGGATCTTGCCGCTGCTGTCGCGGATAACGGCGGCGGCTACGTGTACTCGTTTCACTGCCCAATCTCCTCCAGGCCAGCCTTCTGCCAGGCCTTGAACGACGGCCATTGATAGACGGTTTCAACGTAGGCTTCGTCCACCGCCGGCAATTTCACCTGATAGGTGCGCAGGCGCACGGCAATCGGGGCGAAGAAGGCATCGGCGAGGGTCGCGCCACCGAACAGGAACGGACCGGTTTCAGTGGCGACCGCACGGCATTCAGCCCACAACGCCAGCATGCGCTCGATGTCTGCCTGAACCTCAGGAGGCGTCGGCGATAGCGGTGCGTCACGGCTCAGGTCGAACGGCATGTTGCCGCGCATGGCAAAGAACCCGGCGTGCATCTGCGCACAGGCCGAACGGGCCTGGGCGCGGGCGGCGGTGTCTTTGGGCCAGAGGCCAGCGTCGGGGAATTGCTCGGCCAGGTATTCGGCAATCGCCAGAGAATCGGCGATGGTGCCGTGCACGGATTTCAGCAGCGGGACTTTGCCGGTCGGCGAATGCTTGAGCAGGCGTTCGCGGGTGTCCGGCTGGCCCAGCTTGATCAGTTCTTCGGTGTACGGGGCGCCAGTGAGGTCAAGGGCCAGTGCGCCGCGCAGGGACCAGGAGGAAAGCAGTTTGTCGCCGATGATCAGGTGGAGGCTCATGTTCGGGACCTTTTGAGAAGGGAAGCGGGCCAGCATTTGCAGTGTCTGGTCGGCCGTCTTCGCGGGCGATCCGACGTGCCCGCGAAAGCGATCTATCTTATGTGCGGTATTCGGCGTTGATCTTCACGTATTCGTGGGACAGGTCGGTGGTCCAGATGGTTTCGCTGCAATCGCCGCGACCCAGTTCGATACGGATGGTGATTTCTTCCTGCTGCATCACCGCCGCGCCCTGGGCTTCGGTGTAGGTCGCGGCGCGGGCACCACGGCTGGCGATGCAGACTTCGCCGAGGAACACGTCGATCTTACTGACGTCCAGGTTCGGCACGCCGGCACGGCCAACGGCAGCAAGGATGCGGCCCCAGTTCGGGTCGGACGCGAACAGCGCGGTCTTGATCAGCGGCGAGTGCGCCACGGTGTAACCGACGTCCAGGCATTCCTGATGATTGCCGCCGCCGTTGACTTCAACGGTCACAAATTTGGTCGCGCCTTCGCCGTCACGCACGATGGCCTGGGCCACGTCCATGCACACTTCGAACACGGCTTGTTTCAGCTTGGCAAACAACTCGCCTTCGGCGCGGGTGATTTCCGGCAGCGCGGCCTGACCGGTGGCGATCAGCATGCAGCAGTCGTTGGTCGAGGTGTCGCCGTCGATGGTGATGCGGTTGAACGACTTGTTGGCACCGTCCAGCAGCAGATTCTGCAACACGTCGCGGGAAACTTTGGCGTCGGTGGCGATGTAGCCGAGCATGGTCGCCATGTTCGGACGGATCATGCCCGCGCCTTTGCTGATGCCGGTAACGGTAATAGTCACGCCGTCATGCTGGAACTGGCGGCTGGCACCTTTGGGCAAGGTGTCGGTGGTCATGATGCCGGTGGCGGCGGCTTCCCAGTTATTCACTGACAGGTCGTCAAGGGCGGCTTGCAGCGCACCTTCGATTTTCTCGACCGGCAGCGGCTCACCGATCACGCCGGTGGAATACGGCAGCACCAGGCTGGCGTCAACGCCGGTCAATTCAGCCAGTTTCGCGCAGGTGCGCTCGGCGGCGGCGAGGCCAGGTTCGCCCGTGCCGGCGTTGGCATTGCCGGTGTTGGTCAGCAGATAACGTACCGGGCCTTGCACTCGTTGCTTGGCCAGAATCACCGGAGCGGCGCAAAAGGCGTTCAGGGTGAACACGCCCGCGACCGTGGAGCCTTCGGCGCAGCGCATGACCACAACATCCTTGCGCCCCGGGCGCTTGATGCCGGCCGAGGCGATACCGAGTTCAAAACCGGCAACCGGGTGCAACGTTGGCAAAGGACCAAGACCAACAGCCATGAATGCGCTCCTTAATAAATGATGTCAGCACCGCTCTCAGGAAGAACGGTGGTGTAAATGGCAAAACGCCGCGACGGCTGATGCCGGTCGCGGCGCGGGTATTTCAGCGTATGAAACGGGTTTACTGGATCTGCCCGTGGCAATGCTTGAATTTCTTGCCCGAACCGCAGTAGCACAGTTCGTTACGGCCCAGCTTCTGTTCGTTGCGAACCGGTGCAGTGGCGAGGGCGACATCGACCTCTTCACCGAGCAGTTCCGGTTGCTCAAGACCTGGCGCTTCGTCGTGCAGGAACTGCATGCGCGCCGCCAATGCCTCGGCTTCCTGACGCAGGCGTTGCTCTTCTGCTTCCGGATCTTCGCGGCGAACCTGAACGTGCGACAGCACACGGATCGAGTCGCGCTTGATCGAATCCAGCAGCTCGGAGAACAGCGTGTACGACTCGCGCTTGTACTCTTGCTTCGGGTTCTTCTGTGCATAACCACGCAAGTGGATGCCGTGACGCAGGTGATCCATGGTCGACAGGTGGTCTTTCCACAGGTCGTCGAGCACGCGCAGTACGATTTGCTTCTCGAAGGTGCGCAGTGCATCGGCACCGGCCTGATCTTCTTTCTCGTTGTAGGCAGCGATGAGCTCCTGCATCAGCTTCTCGCGCAGGGTTTCTTCGTACAGGTGATCGTCTTCGTCGAGCCATTTCTGGATCGGCAGCGCCACACCGAAGTCGCTCTGCAACGCAGCTTCCAGACCGGCCACGTCCCACTGCTCTGGCAGCGATTGCGGTGGAATGTGCGCACTGATGGTCGCGTTGAGCACGTCCTGACGGAAGTCGGCGATGGTTTCACCGATGTTGTCGGCGGCCAGCAACGTGTTACGCATGTGATAGATCACTTTACGCTGTTCGTTGTTGACGTCGTCGAACTCGAGCAGTTGCTTGCGAATGTCGAAGTTACGACCTTCAACCTTGCGCTGAGCCTTCTCGATGGCGTTGGTCACCATACGGTGCTCGATCGCTTCACCGGACTGCATGCCCAAGGCTTTCATGAAGTTCTTCACCCGGTCAGAGGCGAAGATGCGCATCAGGCTGTCTTCCAGCGACAGGTAGAAACGGCTGGAACCGGCGTCACCCTGACGACCGGCACGACCACGCAGCTGGTTGTCGATACGGCGCGATTCGTGACGCTCGGAAGCGATCACCTGCAAGCCACCCGACTCCAGCACTTGCTGGTGACGTTTCTGCCAGTCGGCCTTGATCTGGGCAATCTGCTCAGGGGTCGGATTTTCCAGGGTCGCAACTTCCACTTCCCAGTTGCCGCCCAACAGAATGTCGGTACCGCGACCGGCCATGTTGGTGGCGATGGTCAGCGCACCCGGGCGACCGGCCTGGGCAATGATCTCGGCTTCTTTTTCGTGGAACTTGGCGTTCAGGACCTTGTGTTCGATGCCTTCCTTCTGCAGCAACGCAGACATGTGCTCGGACGTTTCGATGGTTGCAGTCCCCACCAGCACCGGACGGCCCAGGGTCATGCATTCCTTGATGTCGTTGATGATCGCCGCGTATTTCTCTTCGGCGGTCAGGAACACCAGGTCGTTGTAATCTTTACGCGCCAGCGGTTTGTTCGGTGGAATGACCATCACCGACAGACCGTAGATCTGGTGGAATTCGAACGCTTCGGTGTCCGCAGTACCGGTCATGCCGGACAGCTTGTTGTACAGACGGAAGTAGTTCTGGAACGTGGTCGAGGCCAGGGTCTGGCTTTCGGCCTGGATGTTCAGGTTTTCCTTGGCTTCGATGGCCTGGTGCAGGCCTTCGGACAAACGGCGACCCGGCATGGTGCGGCCGGTGTGTTCGTCGACCAGGACGACCTGGCCATCCTGCACGATGTATTCGATGTTGCGATTGAACAGCTTATGAGCGCGCAGACCGGCATAAACGTGGGTCAGCAGGCCCAGGTTGTGCGCCGAATACAGGCTCTCGCCTTCAGCCAGCAGGCCGACGCGGGTCAGCATGTCTTCGATGAACTGGTGACCGGCTTCGTTGAGCTCGACCTGACGGGTCTTCTCGTCAACGGTGTAGTGGCCAGCCTTGGTGACTTCGCCTTCCACTTCTTCGACGTGCAATTCCAGCTGCGGGATCAGTTTGTTGATCTCGATGTACAGCTTGGAGCTGTCCTCGGCCTGACCGGAAATGATCAGCGGGGTACGGGCTTCGTCGATGAGGATGGAGTCGACTTCGTCGATCACGGCAAAATTGAGTTCACGCTGGAATTTTTCTTCCATGCTGAACGCCATGTTGTCGCGCAGGTAGTCGAAACCGAATTCGTTGTTGGTGCCGTAGGTGATGTCGGCGGCGTAAGCAGCGCGCTTCTCTTCCGGCGGCTGGAATGGGGTGACCACACCGACCGTCATACCGAGGAATTCGTAGAGCGGACGCATCCAGTTGGCGTCACGACGGGCCAGGTAGTCGTTCACCGTCACAACGTGCACGCCCTTGCCGGACAGCGCGTTGAGGTAAACGCCCAGTGTTGCCACCAGGGTCTTGCCTTCACCGGTACGCATTTCCGCGATCTGGCCTTCATGCAAGGTCATGCCGCCAATCAGCTGGACATCGAAGTGGCGCATACCCATGACACGCTTACCGGCTTCGCGGGCGACCGCAAAGGCTTCTGGCAGCAGCTTGTCGAGGGTTTCCCCTTTGGCGATGCGGGCCTTGAACTCGTCTGTCTTGGCACGCAACTGATCGTCCGAAAGGGCCACCATTTGCTCTTCGAAGGCATTGACGAGTTGCACCGTCTTGAGCATGCGTTTGACTTCACGCTCGTTCTTGCTTCCAAAAAGTTTCTTTAACAAAGGCGCAAACATATCGGCAGGATCTTCCACACTAAAGGGATGGAGGGCGGCCCCGTGAGTCGCCCGTGCAGCCCTCATGGCCGCATGCGAACGAGCATTCTACCCGGAAACGATGGTGAGGAAAGTGGCGTTGTTCCACGATGCATGCACTGCGCTGTGACGGGGCTCACTTAAAATAAGGGCTTTTTGCGCAACTTCAAGCCATTCGCGGCAGAAGTTACTTGTTGATTTAATGGGTAAAGCGCTCGCAAAGCAATGGGTCGGGCGCATGTGATGCTTTCTGCTACCATGGCGGCTCTGTTACTTCAGGTGTCTGATCATGGCATTTCGCCCTCTCACGGCCAGAGCACCCGCCGTTCTGCTTCGCGAAGCCAAGCCGCTGAAAGCCATTTTTGGCCATGCTCAACGCCTGGGTCATCTGCAACGTCTGCTCGAAAGCCAGTTGCAGCCTGCTGCGCGCGAGCATTGCCATGTGGCCTCGTGGCGCGAAGGCAGTTTACTGCTGATCGTCACTGACGGTCATTGGGCCACCCGCCTGCGTTACCAGCAAAAACGCCTGCAACGCCAGTTACAGATGTTCGACGAGTTCGCCAGCCTGACGCGGATTCTGTTCAAAGTGCAGCCCCCCACCGTTCAGCAAGGGGCGGCGGGGCATACCATCAGTTTGTCGACGGATGCCGGCGCAACCATTCAGGCCACGGCCGATGGCATCAGCGATCCGAATCTGCGAGCGGCGCTGGAACGCCTTGCGGCCCACGCCAAACCCAAAACCTGAAATTGATGTTTCACCTGTAGGATCGCCGCACCGCTCGCTCCTACAGGGTTGTGTCCGGCCAGTGGTTGTCAGCGGCGTTTACTGCCACCGAGCAGCGAGCCCATCAGTCCGCGTACCAGCTGCCGGCCCAATTGATTGGCCGCCTGGCGCATCGCCGATTTCAGCGCCTGCCCCGCCGCCGTTCCGAGGAATTCCCCGGCCTTGTCGGTGAAACTCGGCTCTTCGGCGGCCGGTTTACCCGGAACGGCCTCAGGCTCCGGCGCCAACCCTTTACGACCCATCAATATTTCATACGCCGATTCCCGATCAACCGGCTTGTCATACCGCCCCTTGAACGGCGACCCGGCGATCAGCATCGTGCGCTCGGTTTCGGTCAACGGCCCGATCCGCGATTGCGGTGGGGCGACCAAGACACGCTGAACCATCTCCGGCGTGCCCTTGTCCTGCAAGGTGCCGACCAGCGCCTCGCCGATCCCCAGTTCGGTCAACACCGACAGGGCATCAAACGCCGGGTTCGGCCGGAAGCCCTCCGCCACCGCTCGCAGGGATTTCTGCTCCTTGGCGGTGAAGGCGCGCAAACCATGCTGGATACGCAGGCCGAGCTGAGCCAGCACGTCATCCGGCAAGTCGCCCGGTGATTGCGTGACGAAATACACGCCCACGCCTTTGGAACGAATCAGCCGCACCACCTGCTCCAGGCGATCCTGCAAAGCCTTGGGCGTGTCGGCGAACAATAAATGCGCTTCGTCGAAAAACAGTGCCAGCAGCGGTTTGTCCGAATCGCCACGCTCCGGCAGTTGCTCGAACAACTCGGCCAGCAACCACAGCAGGAATGTCGCATACACCTTCGGCGCTTCGTGGACCAGACGACTGGCATCCAGCAAATGAATGCGCCCACGGCCGTCAGCCGTCGGTTGCAGAATGTCTTCGAGTTGCAGCGCCGGTTCACCGAACAGCGCTTCGGCACCTTGTTGCTCCAGGGTCGCCAGACGCCGCAACAGCGCCTGACTGGAACCGGTGGTCATCAACGCCGCGTCGTCCCCCAGCAACTCAGGGTTGTCACGCAGGTGATTGAGCAGCGCCTTCAGATCCTTGAGGTCCAGCAGCAACAACCCTTCGCGGTCCGCGACCTTGAACGCGGCATACAGCGCCGACTGCTGGCTGTCGGTCAACTCCAGCAGGCTGCCGATCAGCAACGGCCCCATTTCGCTCAAGGTGGTGCGCAATGGATGACCGGACTCACCGTGAATGTCCCACAGGGTGACCGGGTAAGCCGCAGGCTTGTGGTTGAGCCACGGCATCCCGGCGATCCGCTCGGCGATTTTGCCTTGAGGGTTGCCGGCGGCACCCAGGCCACACAGGTCGCCCTTGATGTCTGCCGCGAACACCGCCACGCCCGCGTCGCTGAAGGCTTCGGCCAGTCGCTGCAACGTGACGGTTTTACCGGTCCCGGTAGCGCCCGCAACCAGGCCGTGACGGTTCGCCAGGCGCATGGCCTGGGAGATAGGCTGGCCGGCAAGGTCAGCGCCGATAACGAGTTGCGATGAGTCAGGCATTTTGTCACCCATGGTTAATCTTTGATCCTGCACGGCCGATACAAATAGTTGTGAGACCAATCCGAAAATAGCGTCGGTAATTCCCTAAGGAGAGGATGGAAATATCAGCTTTTTTTCAACATTGCCCATTTTGAGTGCCTTTATAAAAGCACGCTCAGGACATTAAGACCTTAGCGGAACCCCAAGCCATGAACAAAAACCTGCGTTTCAGCCATAAAATCTTGCTTGCCGCCGCCCTCATCGTCATTGCCGCCTTCGCCTCGTTCACACTGTACAACGACTACCTGCAGCGCAACGCCATTCGCGAAGACCTGGACAATTACCTCAACGAGATGGGAGACGTCACCGCCAGCAACATCCAGACCTGGCTGACTGGCCGTATCCTGCTGATCGACAACCTCGCTCAAAACATAGCCGTCAATCCTGAACAGGCCAACGTCGCGAGTCTGCTTGAGCAGAAAGCCCTGACGTCGACTTTCATGGCGTCCTACCTGGGCGACTCCACCGGCAGCTTCACGATTCGTCCCGACGCCAAAATGCCTGCCGGTTTCGATCCGCGGGTACGTCCTTGGTACAAAGGCGCCGAAAGCAGCAGCACGGCCACCGTGACCGAACCTTACATCGATGCGGCCACCGGCCAGACCATCATCTCCATCGCCACCGCCTCGAAAAAGGCCGGGCAAAGCGTGGGTGTGGTGGGCGGCGACTTGAGCCTGCAAACCCTGATCGACACCCTCAGCGCCCGTGATTTCGACGGCATGGGTTACGCCTTCCTGGTCAGCGCCGACGGCAAGATCCTGGTGCACCCGGACAAAGCCCTGGTGATGAAGTCCCTGAGCGAGGCGTACCCGAACAATACCCCGCGCATCAGCAGCGACTTCAGTGAAGTCGAAGTGGACGGCAAGACTCGCATCGTCACCTTCACGGCGATTAAAGGCCTGCCATCGGTCCACTGGTACATCGGCCTGTCGGTCGATAAAGACAAAGCTTTCTCGATGCTCAGCGAATTCCGCGCCTCGGCGGTCGTCGCGACGATCATTGCCGTGGCGATCATCATCGCGTTGCTCGGCATGTTGATCCGCATCCTGATCCAGCCGCTGCATGTCATGACCCGCGCCATGGAAGACATCGCCGACGGTGAAGGCGACCTGACCAAACGTCTGACCATCGTCAATAACGACGAATTCGGCGTTCTAGGCACAGCGTTCAACCGTTTTGTCGAACGTATTCACGGTTCGATCCGTGAAGTGTCCTCGGCCACCGGCCAGGTCAACGAAGTCGCGCTGCGTGTGGTCGCCGCGTCGAATTCGTCGATGTTCAACTCCGACCAGCAAGCCTCGCGCACCAGCAGCGTGGCCGCCGCGATCAACCAGCTCGGCGCCGCCGCTCAGGAAATCGCCCGCAACGCTGCACAGGCGTCCAGCCAGGCCAGCGATGCCCGCAGCCTCGCCGAAGATGGCCAGCAAGTGGTGGATCGCAGCATCAAAGCGATGAATCAGCTGTCGAGCATGCTCAGCGCTTCGAGCACCAACATCGAATCGCTGAACAGCAAAACCGTGAACATCGGGCAGATTCTCGAAGTGATCACCAGCATCTCCCAGCAAACCAACCTGCTGGCGCTCAACGCTGCCATCGAAGCGGCCCGCGCCGGTGAAGCCGGGCGTGGTTTTGCCGTGGTGGCTGACGAAGTACGCAACCTGGCGCACCGCACACAGGAATCGGCGCAACAGGTGCAGACCATGATCGAAGAGCTGCAAGTCGGCGCCCGTGAATCCGTCAGCACCATGAGCGACAGCCAGCGCCACAGCCAGGACAGCGTGGAAATCGCCAACCTGGCGGGCGAGCGCTTGAACAGCGTGACGTTGCGTATTGGTGAGATTGACGGGATGAACCAGTCGGTGGCGACCGCGACCGAGGAACAGACGGCGGTGGTGGAGTCGATCAACGTCGACATTACCGAGATCAACACGCTGAATCAGGAAGGCGTGGAGAACCTGCAATCGACGTTGCGGGCGTGTTCGGACCTGGAGCAGCAGGCAGCGCGTCTTAAGCAGTTGGTGGGCAGTTTCCGTATTTGATGCGGCATTGAGGTCCTCTTTGCGGGCAAGCCTCGCTCCTACACGGGTTAGCGTTAATTTGTAGGAGCGAGGCTTGCCCGCGAAGGCGGTCTGAAATACACCGCAAAAACCTCGCTGATCTGCGCGCCACAAAACCCCGACCGAACATCTATCCTTCATAAAGGTCAACCAAGGGAGAACAACGGACCGGAGGGATGCTCACTGTGCATATCGCGGACATCACCATGTTCTACGCCCCGGCCAGCGGTGGCGTGCGCACGTATCTGGATGCCAAGCACCGTCGCCTGAGCATCAAGCCAGGCATTCGCCACAGTTTGCTGATTCCAGGGGCACACCTGAGTGAGCATGACGGCGTCTACTCAGTTCCAGCCCCGGCCCTACCTTTCGGCAAGGGTTATCGTTTTCCTCTCCGCTTGGCGCCATGGCGAAATGTCCTGCATGATTTGCAGCCTGACCTGATCGAAGTCGGCGACCCTTACCTCACCGCATGGGCAGCTCTGGATGCGCGGCGGCAACTGGATGTGCCGGTGATCGGCTTTTATCACTCGGACCTGCCACTGCTGGTCAGCAATCGAATGGGCAATTGGGTGACCCCGAATGTCGAGGCCTATGTCCGCAAGCTGTATGGCAACTTCGACCGTGTGCTGGCACCGAGTCAGGTCATGGCCGACAAGTTGATCGGTCTTGGCGTGAAGAATGTGTTTGTCCAGCCGTTGGGGGTCGACCTGCAAACGTTCAATCCCCAAGCAAGGGACAGCGGCTTGCGGGCCGAGTTAGGCATTGATGAAAACACCCATCTGCTGATTTTTGCCGGCCGTGGCTCCAAGGAAAAAAACCTGCCGGTCTTGCTCGGTTGCATGAAACGTCTGGGGCCTCGTTATCATTTGTTGCTAGTCGGTTCTTCCATGCCCGCTGTGGTGCCGGACAACGTGACTGTCGTCGATGAGTTCTGCCCGGCCACGCAAGTCGCGCGCTTGATGGCCAGCGCTGACGCGTTGCTGCATGCCGGCGATCAGGAAACCTTCGGCCTGGTGATCCTCGAAGCCATGGCCAGCGGTATTCCGGTGGTGGCGGTAGCCGCCGGGGCCTTTCAGGAAATCGTCACCGATCAATGCGGCTTGCTCTGCGCGCCGAACAATCCCCTGGCGATGGCCAATGCTGTTCGCGAGCTGTTCAGCCACGACAGCGCCGCCCTGGGCAAGCGCGCCCGCAACCATGTCGAACAGCATTACGCCTGGGACACCGTGGTCGACAGCCTGCTGGGGCACTATCACGCAGTGCTCGGCAGCCAATGGCCGCTGACCGCCAATGGTTGAGCCCATGAACCTGCCCAGCCTGGTACTCGTGCTGCATGACGTTGCGCCGCAGACCTGGGCCGATTACCAGCCTTTTGTCGAGGCTGTCGATGCCCTGGGCGAAGTGCCGATGACCTGGCTGGTGGTGCCCAACTTCCACAAGCACAACGACCTGGACGAGCATCCGGGATTTCGCCGATGGCTGACCAGCCGAGTTGCCCGAGGTGACGAACTGGCATTGCACGGCTACTTTCATTGCGACGAAAGCCCTCCTCCCAGCAATCCCAGAGACTGGTTCATGCGCCGGATCTATACCCACGAAGGCGAGTTTTACAGCTTGTCGCAAGCCGCCGCCCTCGCCCGCCTGCGTGCCGGAATCGAAGTGTTCCATCGTTATCACTGGCCACTGGAAGGCTTCGTCGCCCCGGCATGGTTGATGAGCGAAGGCACTCGGCAGGCGTTACGCCAGTTACCGCTGAGCTACACCAGCGATTCACAGCATCTCTATCGGCTGCCGGACTTCAAGGCCATCGATGCGCCGGGACTGGTCTGGAGTGCGCGCAGTGCCTGGCGCCGGGGGCTGTCGAAAATCATCAGCGACCAGCGTGAACAGCGCTGGCGGCACGCGCCGGTGATTCGCCTTGGACTGCACCCGGTGGACATGCGTCATGGATTTTCGCGCAACTATTGGCTGCAAACCCTCAAGCGCTTGCTCGATGAGGGGCGAGTGCCAATGACCAAGGCCCAGTGGCTCTCTTTTCACAGTGATCGTCTCGGTCGCGCCGCATGAGCCGGGGCATTCTGCTGTTTATCGCCCTGCTCGCCGCGGTGCTGATTCCATTGCTGCTGGGCGGCAACGAGACGTGGTCGCGGCTGCAAAATTTCCCCTTGAATGAATTGCTGATCATGTTCGGCATGATCTTGCTGTGCTGGGTGGTGAACACCCTGCGCTTGCGCCTGTTGCTGGGCGATCAGTGCGACAAGGTCGGCCGGGTCAAGAGTCTTGGCGTAGTGATGGCCGCCGAGTTCGCCTACTGCGCCACCCCAGGCGGCAGCGGCGGCCCGCTGACCATCATGGCGCTACTGGCGCGCAATGGCGTGCGCCCGGCACGGGGCAGCGCGGTGTTCGCCATGGACCAACTCAGCGATCTGCTGTTTTTCCTCTGCGCGCTGAGCGGGATTCTGATCTATGCGTTGTTCCAGCACCTCAGCGAACGCCTGGAATGGCTGCTGATCGTCAGCGCCGTCTCCATGTTTGGCGGGTTGCTCAGTTGCGTGGTGGTGGCGCGCTACCATCGACTGCTGATTCGCCTGAGCGGGCGACTGCTCGTTCGCCTCAACGTCAAAGGCACCACGCGCCTGCGCTGGGCACGCAAGCTCCTGCACTTCCTGGCGGCGTTCACTGACACGCTGAAGTTGCCCGTTCTGACGTTGATCAAGGTGTTTGCCCTGACCTGCGTGCATTGGCTCCTGCGGTATAGCGTGCTGTATCTGGCGTTGCGCGGGCTCGGGGCCGACTTGCAGTGGGCCTGGTGCTTTCTGATCCAGATGCTGTCGCTGAGTGCAGGGCAATTCAGTCTGCTGCCGGGCGGTGCGGGTGCGGCGGAGTTGACTTCAGCGGCGCTGTTGGCGCCCATGGTGGGGAAATCCACCGCCGCGGCGGCGATTCTGATCTGGCGGACGGTGACGTATTACTTCTACCTGGTAGTGGGCGGCCCGGTGTTTCTGCTGATGCTGGGGCGGCCGCTGCTGAAGAAACTGATGAAGTTCAAGCAGGCTTAGGCTTGTCTTCGGGTTGCTGCTGCAACTGCTCCCACAACTCGGCGGCACCGGGAAACTCCGTGCCGTCTTCAGGGCTCATCTCATCCGGGTCGTAGCGACTCAAACAGCCCTCCCCCAACGTGGCGGGGGCCTTGGAAGTGGCTTTGTCGAGTGGATCGGCCATGGTCATGTCCTCAGTGCAGAAACGGCGAAGGGCCTGAAGCGATTGAACGCCCAGGCCCTTCGAATTTCAACCGTGATGTGCGGCGATCAGAACACTACGGTCTTGTTGCCATGCACCAGCACCCGGTCTTCCAGGTGATAACGCAGACCACGGGCCAGCACCATTTTCTCGACGTCACGGCCGAAACGCACCATGTCTTCAATGCTGTCGCTGTGGCTGACGCGCACCACGTCCTGCTCGATGATCGGACCGGCATCCAGCTCTTCGGTCACGTAGTGACACGTCGCACCAATCAACTTCACGCCACGCATCGAGGCCTGGTGATACGGCTTGGCGCCGACGAACGACGGCAGGAAGCTGTGGTGAATGTTGATGACCTTGTGCGCATATTCCCTGCACAACGCGGGCGGCAGGATTTGCATGTAACGGGCAAGTACCACCACTTCGGCATCGTGCTGTTTGACCAGGCGCGAGACTTCGGCGAAGGCCGGCTCTTTGTCCTGTGGATTGACCGGCACGTGGTAATAAGGAATGCCGTGCCACTCGACCATGCTGCGCAAGTCGTCGTGGTTGGAAATCACACAGGAAATTTCGCAATCCAGTTCATCACTGTGCCAGCGGTGCAGCAAGTCGGCCAGACAGTGGGACTCACGGCTGGCCATCAACACAACGCGCTTTTTCTGCGCGGTGTCGGTAATGCGCCAGTTCATCGAGAACTCTTCGGCAATGGGTGCAAACGCTTCGCGAAAGGCCTCAATACCGAAAGGCAGCGAGTCGGCACGTATTTCGTGACGCATGAAGAACCAGCCATTCTGATTGTCCGAGTGATGGCTCGCTTCAGTGATCCAGCCGTTATGTGACGCCAGAAAGTTACTGACTTTAGCAACGATGCCGACGCGGTCCGGGCAAGCAATCACCAGCCGAAAAGTGCGCATGAGGGGGAAACTCCAGAACTTCGCAAAGGCCGCCATTCTAGCGATTGCGCAGCAAAACTGCAGTATCGATGACACATTGACCTGCACGCGGGTCAGTGGAACAGATTCCGGCAACCCCTCACCACCCGCGCGATGGTGTTCTTGTAGTCAATCTTCAAGCGCTCAATTGTGAATATCTGTGATGACTGCATCACACTTTTAACTCTGCGTTGAATTGACGCCCTATTCATCGCAACTAATTTAAATAAAAAGCCGGTTAAATGTTTACTTGATGAAACACCCTGACTATTATTGCGGCACTGTCACCCTGCCATCCAGCGCCCAACATAAGGTAGTCCTCATGTCCTTGATCAACGAATATCGCGCCACCGAAGAAGCTATCAAAGAGCTGCAAGCCCGTTTGAAGAACCTGTCCCAAGACGACAAACTGCAAACCGAGCTGGAATTCGAAGGCAAACTGCGCACCCTGATGGGCGAATACTCCAAGTCCCTGCGTGACATCATCGCGTTGCTGGACCCAGAGTCCAAGACCAAAGCACCACGTGGCGGCGCAGTAAAAACTACTGGCACCAAGCGTGCTCGCAAAGTTAAACAATACAAAAACCCGCACAACGGCGAAGTCATCGAAACCAAAGGTGGCAACCACAAGACTCTGAAAGAGTGGAAAGCCAAGTGGGGCGGTGACGTGGTTGAAGGCTGGGCTACCCTGCTGGGCTAAGCCCAATAGGTTGTCAAAGACTTATCCGTGACAAAAAATAACGCCAGCTGATGCTGGCGTTTTTTTATGCCCGGAATACAGCCCGGGCATTTTTCGTTTTCAAAGATTCAAACGTTTGCGTAATTCCTGGACATAATTCTGCCATTCACTCAGTACCTCTCGCTGAAACGTTGTAGCAGTAACGCTCAATTGGGCTGCGGCTTCTACGAAACTTTCAAGCGTATTGGGCGCCCCCCACTCCGGGGTCGACAAACGTTGCTGACAGAATGTTTGCCAGCGCTCTTGCTCCTCGGAATTCAACGTATCGGGGAAGTTGCGTGCGCGATAACGAAACAATAATTCAGGTAAACGTTCGTCATCGAAAGGCCATTGCTGTTGTGATAATTGGGCTGGGTCGGCGGCCCTGACTTGCTCACATAGACGACGATCCCGATCACCGATAAAACCATCGTATAACTGTTGTTCGGGGTCCCGGCTCGGAGTGAAATCTTCGCTGGCATAAATAGCCAACACTTTATCTCGCCAAACTTGTTGTGCGTCACTTAGCCGCAGTACGCGATCCTGATAAAGCGCCATGTCCAGCCCCAGGCGTTGCTGATCGTCAGGACGAAGTACCGACAGCGGCGCCACCACCGGGCACTTGTTGATATGAATAAGCTTGAGCGGCACCGGCAATTCGCCGTCGGCCAGGTCATCACGGCGGGTATACAGGCGCTGACGCAAGGTTTCTGCGTCCAGATCAAGCAACCCCTGGGGATCCAGATGCAGGTCACAGACAATCAGGGCGTTCTTGTTGCGCGGATGCCAGGCCAGTGGCAACACCACACCGACATAACTGCGAGCCGCCGAGAATCGTCCGGAAATGTGCACCATCGGCTGTAACAGCCGAATCTGATCCATCACCTTTTGTTTACCGCGCAACTGGAACAACCAGTCATACAACTTCGGCTGCTTCTCGCGAATAAGCCGAGCCAGGGCGATGGTGGCGCGAACGTCCGACAGCGCCTCGTGGGCATTGCCGTGGTCAATGCAATTGGCGGCGGTCAGCCGTTCGAGTTTAAGCGTCACCCGCCCTTCATCATCGGTTGGCCAGACAAGGCCATCGGGGCGCAAGGCGTAGGCCGCACGTACCACATCAATCAGGTCCCAGCGGCTGTTGCCGCCCTGCCACTCGCGCGCATAAGGGTCGAAAAAGTTTCGGTACAGGCTGTAACGGGTCATCTCGTCATCGAAGCGCAACGTGTTGTAACCCGCGCCGCAGGTCCCCGGTGCCGCCAGTTGAGCGTGCACCCGGGTCATGAAGTCGGCTTCGCTCAAACCGTGTTCGGCCAGCTGACTGGGCGTAATACCGGTGATCGCGCAGGCTGCTGGATGCGGCAGGATGTCGTCGCTGGGCTGACAGAAGAGGTTGACCGGCTCGTCTATTTCATTGAGATCGAAGTCGGTGCGAATCCCCGCCACCTGGAGCGGGCGGTCGCATCGGGGATTGATGCCGGTGGTTTCGTAGTCGTACCAGAAGATCGAGGTCACGGGCTGTTCCTGAACTGAAGATCGGCAAAGTCTAGGCGTTCACATCCCGCCCCGGCCAGTAACTTGTCATTCAATCACTTCTGGTTTCGCAACGTGCAATACATAGTTATGTCGTTTTCCCCCGAGAGGCTGCTAGCATCGGACAGACATCGAATCCCGAACAGGCCACATCAAGGTTGCCCATGCTCGAGACCACAGCACTGCCAAGGAATGCGACGCTGCCCCCACCACTGGACACGCGGTATCAAGTCGAAACGCCCGAAGGCATCGACTTGCCACTGCGCCCGGCCGGGTTGATGGTTCGTGCGCTGGCGTTCTCCATCGACCTCGGGTTGCGCGGGCTGATACTCGGCGTGCTGTTTATCGTGTTGGCGTTTCTGGGAAAACTCGGTGCCGGGCTGGGCTCGATCCTGCTGTTCGGGGTCAGCTGGTGGTACATGGTGCTGTTCGAGGTCCTCAATCAGGGCCGTTCGCCGGGCAAACAATGGATGGGGTTGCGCGTGGTACATGACGACGGCACCCCGATCGGATGGTCCGCCTCGCTGTTGCGTAACGTGTTGCGATTCGTCGACCTGTTGCCGTTTGGCTACTTCCTCGGCGCCATCAGTTGCCTGCAACACCCCTCCTTCAAACGCCTCGGTGACCTGGCCGCCGGCACGCTGGTGATCTACCGCGAACAGCCATTGACCCGACCGCAACTGCCCGACGTCCAGCCTCGGCGCCCGGCCTTTGCCCTGACGCTACCCGAGCAACGTGCCGTCCTCGGGTTTGCCGAGCGCCAGGGCGAACTTTCCGAGGCGCGCAGCCATGAACTCGCGTCCATCCTTGCCCAACCCTTGCAGGTTCCCGCGCCACGCGCCGTGGCGGAACTTAACGCCATCGCTCGTGGTTTGTTGGGGCCCGCATGAAACAAAGCCTTTTCGAAAATCGCCACAAGGCCGAATGGGCGCGGTTTTCCCTGGTGCTCGAACAACTGGAGCGCGGCAAGGACGCTTCCGGTATCGCCAGTTTCCCGAAAGACTATCGACGGCTCTGCCAACAACTGGCACTGGCTCAGGAACGGGGCTACAGCAGTTTCCTGATCGACTCGTTGCAGCAACAAGTGCTGCGCGGGCATCAACAGCTTTACCGGCATCGCAGTCGACTGGGCGCCAACATACTGAGCTTTATCCTTGCCGGCTTCCCGCGGCTGGTGCGCGAACAATGGCGCTTTGTGCTCGCCGCCAGCCTGATGTTTTTTGGCAGTCTGATCGGCTTTGCGCTGCTGGTGTATCTGTTCCCGGACCTGGTCTACAGCCTGATCCCGGCCGAGCAGGTCAGTGAGATGCAAAGCATGTACGACCCGGTCGCCGGCCATTTGGGCCGCTCGGCGGAACGCGCCGCCAGCGAAGACTGGGTGATGTTCGGTTACTACATCATGCACAACATCGGCATCGCCTTTCAGACCTTCGCCAGCGGGTTGCTGTTTGGTCTGGGCAGCGCATTTTTCCTGCTGTTCAATGGCTTGATGATCGGTGCGGTGGCGGGACACTTGACGCACATCGGTTTCGGGCAAACCTTCTGGTCCTTCGTGATTGGTCACGGCGCGTTCGAACTGAGCGCCATCGCCCTGGCCGGTGCCGCCGGCCTGCAACTGGGCTGGGCGTTGATCGCGCCGGGACGCCTGCCCCGCGCCGAAGCGTTGCGACTGGCAGCGCGCAAAAGCGTGTTGCTGATCTGCGGCGTCATGCTGTTTCTGCTGATTGCCGCGTTTATCGAAGCCTACTGGTCGTCGATGACCGCGCCGGCCCCCATGACCAAATACCTGGTCGGCGCCGCGCTCTGGTTGTTGGTGGCGACTTACTTGCTGTTTGCCGGACGGACCCGCCATGCGCCTGAGTGATGCCACGGTCGTCATCCGCCCGCGCAACTCCTGGGAAGCCATGGACCTGGGCGTGCTGCTGAGCCAGCGCCATCGACGGTTGCTGATGACCAGTTGGGCCATCATCACCTTGCCGATCTTCGCGCTGCTCAGCTTTTTCCTGTGGGATTCACCCTCCCTCGCCGTGTTTATCTTTTGGTGGTTGAAACCGGCATTCGAGCGCTTGCCGCTGTATATCCTGTCCAAAGCCATGTTCGGCGAAACGCCCACCTTGAAACAGGCGCTGCGCCAATGGCCAAACCTGCTCAAGCCACAACTGTTGGCCAGCCTGACCTGGCGACGCCTGAGCCTGAGCCGCAGCTTTCTGATGCCGGTGGTGCAACTCGAAGGCCTGGCGGGTGATGAACGACAGCAGCGCTTGCGGGTGTTGCTGCAGCGCAACGCCGGTGCAGCGCAGTGGTTGACGATCATTGGCGTGCACCTGGAAAGCGCGCTGTGGATTGGCCTGATGGTGCTGTTCTATATGTTCCTGCCACAGCAGGTTGAACTCGACTGGAGCTGGCAGTCCTTGATCGACGTGGCCAGCCAGGACTGGCGCTGGCTGGAACACCTGACGAATTTCTTTTACGTGCTGGTGCTGATTGTCTGGGAACCGATCTACGTGGCCTGCGGTTTCAGCCTTTATCTGAATCGACGCACGGTGCTGGAAGCCTGGGACATCGAACTGGTGTTCCGCCGATTGCGCCAACGCCTCAACACCACGGCGGTCACTCTGCTGCTGGCAGCGATAATGCTGGTTCCGACCACGCAAAACGTCTGGGCCGCCGAGCCGGTCATTACCCCGGACAGCCCACGTCTGCTGGACCAACCACTGACCAGCCAGGCCTCTAGGGACACCATCAAAACAATCCTCGATCAGCCCCCGTTCACGAACAAGGAAACGGTGACCCGCTATCGATTTGGCGAAGACAAACCTGACACCAAAACCCCGGAGGACGGGAAAACACCCGAATGGCTGAAGGCTTTGGCCAGTCTGCTCGACAGCCAGCGTTTCGGCTTTATTGCCAACCTGATTGAAGTTCTGCTCTGGGCCGCCGTAATGAGCGCCATCGGCGTGTTGATCTGGCGTTACCGCGACTGGTTGCAGGCATTCGTCAGTCGTCGGCCGGTGTTGAACCGACGAGCCGCGCGTCCGTTACCGCAGCAAGCATTCGGCCTGGACCTGAGCCGCGAAACCCTGCCCGCCGACATTGCCGCCAGCGCTGAAAGTCTCTGGCAAACCAACCCGCGCGCGGCCCTCGGGTTGCTCTATCGCGCACTGCTCAGCCATTTGTTGCACGACCACAACATGGCACTGAAACCCGCCGACACCGAAGGCGAGGTGCTACAACGCGTCGAACAACTGCACCAACCGGCCTTGCTCGCTTTCAGCAAAACCTTGACCGGGCACTGGCAAAACATGGCCTACGGGCATCGATTGCCACCCGCGCATTTGCAACAGGAACTGTGTGACGGCTGGCGAACCTTGTTCGGCCCGGGAGCCGTCCGTTGAACCGGCGCTGGTGGCTTTCGATCGGCGTGTTCATCACTGTACTGGTGGGCGCGCTGAGTGTTTATCTGTACCTGAAAGCCACGCCGTATCAGGCCGAAATCGATCACGGCCCCACGCCCGAAGCCCAGGCCAATCCCTATCTGGCCGCCGAGCATTTCCTGCGCAAACAGGGTCTGACCGTCGGCCATGCCAACAGTCTCGACGTTCTGCCCAGCCTCGATCCGCATCAGCACAGCCTGTTGTTGCTCGGTGATCGCTACAACATGACCCCACGCCAGATTGATCAAGTGATGAACTGGACCCGGGCCGGCGGGCGCCTGTTGTTTGTCGCCCAGTCGCTGTGGGATGAAAAGACCGGCCAGAGCAATGACCTGCTGCTCGATCGCGTGCAGGTGCATCAGTCGCTGAGCAAAGACCTCAAGGAGCCTCCACCGGACATCCTTGACGACCCGTTCCCCAAACTGACCAAGCTGTACCTGGAAGACGAGAACGCGCCGGCCTACGCCAGTTTCGATACGGCGTTCCATCTTGAAGACCCGAATAACCTCGCGCAAGCCTGGGCCAACAGTGGCAAGGCCACGCACATGATGCAGTTGAAACACGGGCTCGGCTCGATCATCGTCGTCACCGACGCCGACCTGTGGAAAACCCCGGCCATTGCCCAATACGACAATGCCTGGCTGCTCTGGTACCTGACCGCCGACACGCGCGTGACCCTGCTATTCAATACCGACCACGACAGTCTGCTGACCTTGCTGCTGCGCAACTTCCCTCAGGCGTTGGTCGCCCTCATCGCCCTGATCGGTCTTGCGCTCTGGCATGTCGGGGTACGCCAGGGTCCGCTGCTGGCACCGGCGTCGAAAGGTCGCCGGCAACTTCAGGAACACCTGCGCGCCAGCGCCGATTTCATGCTGCGCCGCAGCGGTCAGCACAGCCTGTTGCAAGCCTTGCAGCAAGACATCCTGCGCCGTGTCCGCCACCGACACCCCGGCTTTGAACAACTCGGCGTCGCCGAACAATGGCTGGTGCTCGCGCGCCTGACCGGCCAGCCCACACGCGCCATCAGCCAGGCGATGAGCCCGCGACCGAAACAGCGGCTGTCCAGCGCTGAGTTCAGTCGACAGGTCGCCCACCTGCAAACCTTGAGGAACACGCTATGAGTCAACAGATCGAGCCCGGCAGCGCGACCCACGCCGCCCAGCAACGCCAGCGCGCCAGTCAGTTGGCCCAGGCCGTGCGCAATGAGTTGCAAAAAGCCGTGATCGGACAGAACAGCGTGATTGACGACGTGCTCACTGCACTGATCGCCGGCGGCCACGTGTTGCTCGAAGGTGTGCCGGGGTTGGGCAAAACATTGCTGGTGCGTGCCCTCGCCCGCTGCTTCGGCGGCGAGTTTGCGCGCATCCAGTTCACCCCGGACCTGATGCCCAGCGACGTCACCGGGCACGCGGTCTACGACCTGAACACCGAGCAGTTCAAACTGCGCAAGGGTCCGATATTCACTAACTTGCTGCTGGCTGACGAGATCAACCGTGCGCCGGCGAAAACCCAGGCCGCGTTACTTGAGGCCATGCAGGAACGCCAGGTCACTCTGGAAGGACGCGCCTTGGCCATCGTGCAACCGTTCATGGTGCTCGCCACGCAAAACCCGATCGAACAGGAAGGTACGTATCCACTGCCCGAAGCTGAACTCGACCGCTTCATGCTCAAGGTGCGCATGGATTATCCCGACGCCGATCAAGAGCTGAACATGGTCCGCCAGGTCAGCCGCTCGACCCGCGCCGACATGCTCGACGTGCAACCGCTGCGCACCGTGCTGCAAGCCAAGGATGTGATGGCCTTGCAGCGCATCGCCAGCGACCTGCCGCTGGACGATCAGGTCCTCGATTACGCCGTGCGCCTGGCCCGCACTACTCGCACCTGGCCAGGCCTGACCCTCGGCGCCGGGCCACGCGCTTCCATTGCCCTGGTGCGTTGCGCCCGAGCCCGCGCGCTGCTGCGTGGCGGCGACTTCGTGATCCCGGATGACATCAAGGGTTGCGCCTTGTCGGTGCTGCGCCATCGCGTCCGGATCGCCCCCGAGTTCGACATCGAGGGGCTGGATGTCGATCAGGTGCTCAAGCAGTTGCTCGATCAAGTGCCGGCGCCGCGTCTGTGAAACCGTCGCGCCTGTTGCTGATCTGGCTCGCCATCTTGCTCGCCATCGGCATCGTGCTGGGCATGTTGCGGGCACTGGACATCGACATGCCCTCAACCCTGTTGTCGATCAACTGGGGATTGTTGCTGGCGCTGCTGGCCCTGGCCGTTCTCGACGCCGTTCGCCTCAAGCGTTTGCCCTCGCCACGCCTCCAACGCCAAATGCCCGGCAGCCTTGCACTCGGCCGTTGGAGCGAAGTGCGGCTGGAGGTCGAGCATGACTTTGATCAACCACTGAACATCCAGATCTTCGACCATGTTCCGGAAGGCCTGAGCTTCGAAAACCTCCCGCTGCTGGCAGCACTGCAACCCGGTCAACAGAGCCTTGTGGGCTATCGATTGCGTCCCCTCAAGCGCGGCCACTTCACCTTCGAACACTGCGAAATCAACCTGCCGAGTCCAATGGGCCTGTGGTCCGGCAAACGCCTGCTGAACGTGACCGACATCACCCGCGTCTACCCCGACTTCGCCCGTCTCTATGGCGGTGAGCTGCTGGCGGTGGACAACTGGCTCAGCCAGCTCGGCGTGCGCCAGCGCCAGCGTCGCGGCCTGGGCCTGGAATTCCATCAACTGCGCGAATTCCGTGAAGGCGACAGCCTGCGCCAGATCGACTGGAAAGCCACCGCCCGCCAACGTACACCGATCGCCCGTGAGTACCAGGACGAGCGCGACCAGCAAATCATCTTCATGCTCGATTGCGGCCGCCGGATGCGCAGCCAGGACGGCGAACTCGCCCATTTCGATCACGCACTCAATGCCTGCCTGTTGCTCAGCTACATCGCCCTGCGCCAGGGTGATGCCGTGGGTCTGAGCACGTTCGCCAGTGATCGCGCGCACTACCTCGCCCCGGTCAAAGGCACGGGGCAGCTCAATGTGTTGCTCAACACCGTCTACGACCTCGACAGCACCCAACGCCCCGCCGACTACCAGGCTGCCGCCACCCAGCTACTGGCCCGCCAGAAACGCCGGGCGCTGGTGGTGCTGGTCACCAACCTGCGTGACGAAGACGACGAACTGCTCACCGCCGTCAAACGCCTGAGCAAACTGCATCGGGTGCTGGTGGCGAGTCTGCGCGAAGACGTGCTCGACGATTTGCGGCACGCGCCAGTGCAAACCTTGCCGGAGGCGCTGGCCTATTGCGGGACGGTGGATTACCTGAATGACCGGGCGCAACTCCATGAGCAGTTGAGTGCTCATGGAGTGCCGGTGGTGGATGCCCGGCCCTCAGAGTTGGGGGCCGGGTTGGTGACGCGGTATTTGGGGTGGAAGAAAGAAGGTGCTATGTAATAGCGATAAAAAAGGTGGCGATGTCCGGTCTCAGCAATGCAGCAAAGCTGAAGTTAATAATTTCAATGACAATCCGAAATACCAAATAGCTAGCAAGGAATAAATCATGGACGATAAATATCTATTCGCGTCAGTGCTAATCAAGATCAACCAGAACCAACTAGCGTTGGGTGCGGCTATGGATGAGCTCACTATCTGGGCTGAGAAGCAAGGTGCGAGCGATGTCGCTGGCCACATAAGAGATGCACTAGAAACGCTGGATCAAAATCAAGAGTTTATCTCGTGAACGAGCCCCATGAAAGACAGGACACCGTTTCCCCCTTACGATAAGGGATAGGCAAACGGTTATGTTTATGACTAATAGCAACGACAAGAGTGGGGAGCTTTTGGGCCAGGAGCGGCGGCGCCGCTGGAGTCCAGAGCAAAAGCTGGCCATGGTTCGCGAGAGCCTTGAGCCAGGACAAAGTGTGTCGGTCGTCGCTCGGCGCAACGGCATCAATGCCAATCAGTTGTTCTTGTGGCGCAAGCTGTATCAGGACGGCAGCCTGTCGGCGGTCAGTGCTGGCGAAGCCGTGGTGCCTGCCTCCGAGCTGAGCGATGCGCTCAAGCAGATCCGTGAACTGCAACGGATGCTGGGCAAGAAAACGATGGAAGCCGAAATCCTCAAAGAGGCCGTGGAGATCGCCCGGTCGCGAAAATGGATTGCGCACTCACCCTTGTTGCCGGGGGACGACCAGTGAAGCTGGTCAGCGAATGTCTCGGTGTGGCGCGCTCGCAATTAACGGTTCGAATCAAGCAATCGGTATCGCCCAAAGTGCGGCGAAGCAGGCCTGTGAACGATGCTGAGCTGGTCGCTGAAATCCAGCAAGAGGTCAGCGAACTGCCCAGCTATGGATACCGTCGCGTCTGGGGACTGCTGCGTCGTGCACGTGAAAAGCGGTCGCTGCCGGCGGTCAACGTGAAACGGGTTTACCGGGTGATGCGTGACCACAACCTTTTGCTTGAACGCCGGATCAAACAGCCCGGCGTGCCGCGTCGGCACGAAGGCCGTATTGCGGTGGAAACCAGTGATACGCGTTGGTGCTCGGACGGCTTTGAGTTCCGTTGTGAGGACGGCGCCAAACTGAGCGTGACCTTCGCCCTCGATTGCTGTGATCGCGAAGCCATCGGCTGGGTCGCGAGCCCGACCGGGTACAGCGGCGATGATATCCGCGACTTGATGCTGGAAAGCGTGGAGAAGCGCTTTGGTGATCAACTGCCCGCTACGCCGGTGCAATGGCTAAGCGACAACGGCTCGGCGTACACCGCCGAACAGACACGCCTGTTTGCTCGACAGATCGGTTTGCAGCCGGTGACCACCCCAGTTCGCAGCCCGCAGAGCAACGGCATGGCCGAGAGCTTCGTGAAGACGCTCAAACGTGATTATGTGGCGCACATGCCCAAGCCGGATCGAGAAACGGCGCTGCGCAACCTGGCAATTGCCTTCGAGCATTACAACGAGCAGCATCCGCACAGCGCCTTGAAATATCGTTCACCGAGGGAGTTCAGGCGCTTAGCGGGAACATCAATTTAACGGGGAGTTGGTGTCCGGTTTGGTAGGGGCAAGTCCATCTCGTTGGCTCTTCTCTCTGTGTCAACTGACTTCAAAGGAGAATAGGTATCCCCGCTTTATAGTCCCTTTACCCGAAGCGAAGAGTGACGGAGTGGAGAGACTCGCTTTGCTGTGGCCAATGGTCATGACCATTGGCCAAGCCTGCATTCACCCTGGTCCTACACGTATATACAAGAAGCCGTACAACGGCTACATAATCAGTTGCTTCTGCCTACAACCTGCGGTGCCCCCGACTGACTTCGGGCGAGAGTCACCCCGATTAAGGTTCTCCTATCGCTACTTATCAGCGATCCAATAAGGAGTTAACCCCATGTCGAAGGCTACACCTGCCCCTTCCGAGCCTACGTGCTCAGCCTATGCCACTTTCGATCCAAAAAAACTTCATACCGCCGCCCAAAAAGCGCTGAACCACCATCTCGCTCAAAAAAAAACCAAATCGTGCTTTGCTAACGAACGCACCACCGAGGAACGCGCCATGAAGATGTTCACCGTTGTCCCTGATGCCAACCCCGAAGCCTTGACCATCGAGACCTACGAAACATTCTCGACGGTCAGCATTCTGCTACTCGACCTGGCGGAAAGTCTGGAGGACAAGCCGCGGCATCTGGCGATGGCGATTTACCGGATGAGTGAGTTGGGGTTGATGCTGGTGGAGCGGTCGCTGGATAACGAAAAGGCGATCAAGACGACCTGAGCTTGATTATCAGGCGCCTGAGCTGACGTCATCGCGAGCAGGCTCGCTCCTACAGAGGATTTTCGGGGACCACAATATGTGTGGACAGCCGATACCCCTGTGGGAGCGAGTCTGCTCGCGATGGCCATTGCTGATGCATCACAACACTCAGGCAGACGCCGGCATCGGCTGAAAACTGAAGTACTGCGTCAACGCCTCCACCAATTGCCCATACTCCGGCGGTGCCCGTTGCAGGCTGAACCCGGCGTCGTAATGGTGGGGGGTTTCGTCTTCGTGGCACCACAAACAACAGGCCGTCAGGTCAATGACCTGTTGGCAACCGTCGCTGGCGGGGATTTTCAAACGCAGGTCAAAGTCGACGCCCACCATCATGGGCAACTGGCTGATGAGCATCAGCCCGTCGGCGGACACGTTGCCCAAAAAGCCGATGGGTTTGTCGGTGACGCTGTTGAATACTTTCAGAAAATACGGCAGTTGATGCCGCTCGATCCGGCGGTCGGTAAACATGCGCAGTTGGCCCAGCAAGGCCCTTAAGCAGGGCCGCACTAATGCTTCGGAACGTGCCGTTTTTGCTTTTGTTGAAAAAGCCTGGCGCGCTCTCCCCGCTCCCGGTGCGTCAGTCCATGAATCCGCTGACGCTTACGGCTGCCGGTCACAGGTATGACCTCGGTCTAGAGACATGGCTCTAAAACCGATCCATTCGACTATAGCTCACCACCGCCGGGCGGCCAGCCTTTGCACGACAACGGCAATCAGAACCGCGTCGGGCGCACGGCGGCCGCGGCGCTGCGAGTCGGGTAATGTCCCAGGCTCTGCAAGGTTTCCAGACGGGCGCGGGCGCGGTAGGCGTATTCGCTTTGCGGGTAGGACGCCATGATGAACTGATAAGTCTGCGCCGCATCGATGAACAGCTTCTGCCGTTCCAGGCACTGGCCACGCATCATCGACACTTCCGGCCACACATAAGGCCGCGCACGGCTGGAGCGTTCGACTTTGGACAATTCGAGCATCACCTGCTCGCAATTGCCGCGATCGTAAGCGCTGTAGGCATTATTCAAATGATGGTTCATGGACCAACGGGCGCAACCCGTCACACTGAGGGCAAGGGCGGCAATGAGCACGAATCGCATGGGGGATCTCCTGTCTTGAGCTCTGTATCGACCCGTGAGCAGAAATCTTCAGGAATGTTCGGTTAAAGAAACAAACGAAAAAGTAGTGCAAACGAACAATGACTACACCCGCTGACCATAGTAGCCTCACTCAGCGCTTGAACTCAGGAGTCTTTGCATGTCCGTCCGTCGTACCAAAATCGTCGCTACCCTTGGCCCGGCCAGTAACTCGCCGGAAGTTCTCGAACAGCTGATTCTGGCTGGCCTGGACGTCGCCCGCCTGAACTTCTCCCACGGCACCCCCGACGAGCACAAGGCTCGCGCGAAGCTGGTGCGTGACCTCGCGGCCAAGCACGGTCGTTTCGTGGCCCTGCTGGGTGACCTGCAAGGCCCGAAAATCCGGATCGCCAAATTCGCCAACAAGAAGATCGAGCTGAAGATCGGTGATCAATTCACCTTCTCCACCAGCCATCCTCTGACCGAAGGCAACCAGCAAGTGGTCGGCATCGACTACCCGGATCTGGTCAAGGATTGCGGCGTGGGCGACGAGCTGCTGCTCGACGACGGCCGCGTGGTGATGCGCGTCGATACCGCCACCGCCACCGAACTGAACTGCACCGTACTGATCGGCGGCCCGCTGTCCGACCATAAAGGCATCAACCGTCGCGGCGGTGGCCTGACGGCGCCGGCCCTGACCGAGAAAGACAAGGCCGACATCAAGCTCGCCGCCGAAATGGAAGTCGACTACCTCGCCGTGTCCTTCCCGCGCGACGCCGCCGACATGGAATACGCCCGTCAACTGCGCGACGAGGCCGGCGGTACTGCCTGGCTGGTGGCGAAGATCGAACGCGCCGAAGCCGTGGCCGACGACGAAACCCTCGACGCGCTGATCCAGGCGTCCGACGCGGTCATGGTTGCCCGTGGTGATTTGGGTGTGGAAATCGGCGACGCCGAGCTGGTGGGCATTCAGAAGAAAATCATTCTGCACGCACGCCGCCACAACAAGGCTGTGATCGTGGCGACCCAGATGATGGAGTCGATGATCCAGAACCCGATGCCGACCCGCGCCGAAGTGTCCGACGTAGCCAACGCCGTGCTCGACTACACCGACGCCGTGATGCTCTCGGCGGAAAGTGCTGCCGGCCTGTACCCGCTGGAAGCCGTGCAAGCGATGGCGCGCATCTGCATCGGCGCGGAAAAGCATCCGACCAGCAAGACCTCCAGCCACCGCATCGGCAAAGTGTTCGAAAGCTGCGACCAGTCCATCGCCCTGGCGGCCATGTACACCGCCAACCACTTCCCGGGCGTGAAGGCGATCATCGCCCTGACCGAAAGTGGCTACACGCCGTTGATCATGTCGCGCATCCGTTCTTCGGTGCCGATCTACGCGTTCTCCCCGCACCGCGAAACCCAGGCCCGCGCGGCGATGTTCCGTGGCGTCTACACCGTTCCGTTCGACCCGGCATCGCTGCCGCCTGAGCAAGTCAGCCAGGCCGCGATCGACGAGTTGCTCAAGCGCGGCGTTGTCGAGAAAGGCGACTGGGTCATCCTGACCAAGGGCGACAGCTACCACACCATCGGCGGCACCAACGGGATGAAAATCCTGCACGTTGGCGATCCGATGGTCTGAGTGATCGGCTGCTGAAAAGCAAAAGCCCCGCCATGTGAATGGCGGGGCTTTTTGTTGATCGCTCCCACGATCTGCGTGGGAACGATCGATGTCAGTGTCGGCTGATAAAAGCCGACAATGCCGCCAACGCTTCCGGCGAACGCAACCTTTGGGTGAACAACGCGCCCTCTTCTTCGATCACTGTGCGCAGCTGCTCCCGGTCCGGCGCTTTCATCAATTGCTTGCTGATCCGCACCGCTTCCGGTGGCAATGACTCAAACCGCAACGCCATCTCCCGCGCCTTGGCCAACGCCGCTTCGCCACTGCCCAACGCTTCGGTGGCAATGCCCCACGCCGCAGCCTGCTCACCGCTAAACCCTTCACCCAACAGCAACAGCTCCGCTGCTTTGGCATGCCCGAGCAATCGCGGCAGGATCAGGCTCGAACCAAACTCCGGGCACAACCCGAGGTTCACGAACGGCATGCGCAACCGCGCATCACGGCTGACATACACCAGATCGCAATGCAGCAACAGCGTCGTGCCGATCCCCACCGCCGCGCCCGCCACGGCGGCGATCACCGGTTTGCGGCATTCCAGCAAGTTGAGCATGAAGTGGAACACCGGGCTGTCGAGGTTGCTCGGCGGTTGCTGGATGAAATCGGCGATGTCGTTGCCGGCAGTGAAGCACTCGGCGCTGCCGGTGATCAGCACGGCGTTGATGTCGGGGTCGATGTCGGCCTGTTTCAGCGCGTCGGCCAAGTGGCTGTACATGGCGCGGGTCAGGGCGTTTTTCTTGTCGGGGCGGTTCAGGCGCAGGGTCAGCAGGCCGCGTTCGCGTTCAAGCTGGATGGCATCGGTCATGGCGAGTCTCGCGTCGTTAAACGATCAGCGCTCAACCACGGGGAACAAAGACATCCGCCAGCAGTTGGTTGCGCGGCAGTCCGGCCAGGTACAAACGCCGGGCAAAGGCGTCGACACTGTCGGGGGCTCCGCAGACTAAGGCCAGGGTTTGCCGGGAAACAAGCCGCAGTTGCGCCAACGCTTGCGGCAACTCGGCCGGGGTCCAGCATTCAATGCTGAGGTTTTCACGCACATCGGCCATGGCTTGCAGGGGCTTGGCCAGGTAATGCTCGCTGGCGTCATGGGCGAGGTGAATGACGCGGATGGCGCCTTGGTGATCCTGACGCAACGCTTCGCGCAACACACCGAACAACGGCCCCAGTCCCGTACCGGCCGCCATCAGCCACAGTGGTCGAGTGCTCCAGTCCGGGTCATATTGCAACGCTCCGCCACGCAGTTCGCCGAGGCGGATCGGGTCGCCGATTTTCAGCTGACGGGCCGCGTCGCTGAATTCACCCCGCTGTCGACAATCGAGGTGGAACTCCAAAAAGCGGTCCTCTTCCGGCAGACTCGCCAAGGAGTAGGGCCGTGCCACGTTGCCCGCCCACAACACCAGATGCTGCCCGGCGCTGTAGCGTAACGGTCGCTCGGTGGTCAGGCGCAACCGCAATACGCTGGCGCTCAACCAATCAACGGCGACGACTTGCGCGGGGCGGCCGTCGACGTGTGGATCGAAGGCATGCACCTGCAAGTCCTCGACCACCTGGCACTGACACGCCAGACGCCAACCTTGCTGACGCTGTTCAGCGCTCAAGGCATCGGGACGGCTGTCGCTGGGCAAGCCTTGAACGCATTGCACCAGGCACGCATGGCAACTGCCGGCGCGACAACTGTAGGGCACGGCCACGCCGTTCTGATTCAGGGCATCGAGCAGGTTGCTGCCCGGGGCCACGGACCAATGGCGCTCGCCGACGCGCAACTCAGGCATCGACGTTCTCCCATGCCGCCGCGCAGCGATTGCGCCCGTCACGCTTGGCGCGGTAAAGCGCCTGGTCGGCGCGCTGCAAGGCGTCGTCGAGATCATCGCCCAACTCCAGCAACGTCATGCCGGCGGACAAACTGAGGTGGGCGACGTTGAGTCCGATCAACTCGACATCGGTAAAGGCGATGCGCAGCCGCTCGCAACAAGAGGTCAGGCGTTCGGCGTTGCAGTCGGGCAGCAACACCACGAACTCCTCGCCACCATAACGGGCCAGCACATCGCCCTCTCGCAGGCAGGCGGTGGCCACGCCGGCAAAGGCTTGCAGCACCTGATCGCCAGCAGCGTGGCCATGAACGTCATTGATGCGTTTGAAGTGGTCGAGGTCGATCAACGCCAGGCCATGCACCACGCCCGCCTCCATCGCGTTCAGCTCGCGAGAAGCCAGGCGCAGGAAATGCCGGCGGTTGAACAGCCCGGTCAGTTCGTCGGTGGCGACCAGGTCTTCGAGCTGGCGCATCATCCCGCGCAGGGTGTCCTGGTGCGCCTGCAAGGCAAACCGTCGTTGGCGCATACGTTGACGCGAGGCCTGGACGTAACGGGCATAAAGCTCCAGCCACACCAACACGATAAACAGCACGCACACCTGCAACGCGGCCAGCGCCGGGTCGTGCAACTGGAAGTGGTAGCCCTCCCATAGCGTGATCGCACTGAAACTGAAAAACACCAACAGGGCACAGCGCACAAACGCACGGCGCGAAAGATGGAACAGCCCGAACAACATGATCAGCAGGTAGAACACCAGGAACGCGCCGCGCGCCTCATCCAGATTGGCAACCAGCCATGTCTGCCACCCCAGGCCCATCAATACTTGTGCTTCGGTCAGGCTCGGGTCGGAAAAGCGCAGGTTGCAGCCGCTGTAAAACACCGCGAACAACGTCCCCTGGGTGATCACCACCAGCGCGCTGCCGATGGCCACGCTGGTCAGCGGCTCATCGTAATGCCCGGTGAAAAACGCCATCCACAGCAATACCAAAGCCAGGGCGTAGGTGCCGGCTGCGAGGGCGAAGCGTTTGAGCAAAAGCCGTTGGATGGCGTTATGGGTCAATCGTTGACTCACCGTGCGAAAGGAGGCTGATCGAGTGTCCTACTCTACAGACCGAATGCCACTTTAGTGGGGTGTCTGATAAATGACCATTCAATTTTCGGGGCAGAAAACTGGCGTCAAAAGCATGTCCCTGAATGACACAAAACCTGCGGTGAGGGAGCTTGCCTGTGGCGAGGGGATTTATCCCCGTTCGACTGCGAAGCAATCGCCCATCCGACACACGGGGTATACCTGTCTCACCGAGGTGTAGCTATCGGGGGCGGCTTCGCCACCCAACGGGGCGGGGCGACGTTTCGCTAAATCCCCACACCGCAGATAAATCCGCCTGCCGCAAGATTGACTTTCGGCGGGTGTGCCCGGAACCGAGGCGCGGTATACTGCCGCGCCTTTTTAGCGTCGCGCCAGCAGCCCCGGCGTGCCCTGACTCTTCGAGCCAGCTTCAAGTTGCAAGCTCCAAGCAGCAAGCTCAAAGCAGTACACACACTGCTCTTACTTGCCGCTTGTAGCTCAAAGCTTGAAGCTGGCTCGAAGAGCTATTGAATGTTCCCGTCTTTTAGAGGAGCGCGACTCATGACCGTGATCAAGCAAGACGACCTGATTCAGAGCGTTGCCGACGCCCTGCAGTTCATTTCCTATTACCACCCCGTTGACTTCATCCAGGCGATGCACGAGGCCTACCTGCGCGAAGAATCGCCGGCAGCTCGTGATTCGATGGCGCAAATCCTGATCAACTCGCGCATGTGTGCCACCGGCCACCGCCCGATCTGCCAGGACACCGGCATCGTCACCGTCTTCGTCCGCGTGGGCATGGACGTGCGTTGGGATGGCGCCACCATGGGCCTGGACGACATGATCAACGAAGGCGTGCGCCGGGCTTACAACCTGCCGGAAAACGTCCTGCGTGCCTCGATCCTCGCCGACCCGGCGGGCGCTCGTAAAAACACCAAGGACAACACCCCGGCCGTTATCCACTACTCCATCGTTCCGGGTAACACCGTGGAAGTGGACGTGGCAGCCAAGGGCGGCGGCTCCGAGAACAAGTCGAAAATGGCCATGCTCAACCCGTCCGACTCGATCGTCGACTGGGTATTGAAGACCGTTCCGGAAATGGGCGCCGGCTGGTGCCCACCGGGCATGCTCGGCATCGGCATCGGCGGCACCGCCGAGAAAGCCGCCGTGATGGCCAAGGAAGTGTTGATGGAATCCATCGACATTCACGAGCTGAAAAAGCGCGGCCCGTCCAATCGCATCGAAGAGATGCGCCTGGAACTGTTCGAGAAGGTCAACCAACTGGGCATCGGCGCCCAGGGCCTCGGTGGCCTGACCACCGTACTCGACGTGAAGATCATGGATTACCCGACCCACGCCGCTTCGCTGCCGGTGTGCATGATCCCGAACTGCGCCGCCACCCGTCACGCGCACTTCGTATTGGATGGCTCCGGCCCGGCGACCCTGGAAGCGCCACCGCTGGACGCCTACCCGGAAATCGTCTGGGAAGCCGGCCCGTCGGCCCGTCGCGTCAACCTCGACACCCTGACCCCGGAAGACGTGCAGAGCTGGAAGCCGGGCGAAACCGTCCTGCTCAACGGCAAGATGCTCACCGGTCGCGACGCCGCGCACAAGCGCATGGTCGAGATGCTGAACAAAGGTGAAACCCTGCCGGTCGATCTGAAAGGTCGCTTCATCTACTACGTCGGCCCGGTTGATCCGGTGCGCGAAGAAGTGGTGGGCCCTGCCGGTCCGACCACCGCCACGCGGATGGACAAGTTCACCCGTCAGATCCTCGAGCAAACCGGCCTGCTGGGCATGATCGGCAAATCCGAGCGCGGCCCGACCGCGATCGAAGCGATCAAGGACCACAAAGCCGTTTACCTGATGGCAGTGGGCGGCGCAGCTTACCTGGTGGCGCAAGCGATCAAGAAATCCCGTGTCGTGGCATTCGCCGAACTGGGCATGGAAGCGATCTACGAGTTCGACGTCAAAGACATGCCGGTGACTGTTGCAGTAGACAGCAAGGGCGAGTCGGTACACATCACCGGTCCTGCCATCTGGCAGAAAAAGATCAGTGAAAGCCTGGCGGTCGAAGTGCAATAAGCACTGCGACTTTGCCAAAACGGCCGGCTCGTCTGAATGGACGACCCGGCCGTTTTTTTTGCTTGCGAATAATGCCGATGGCATTAAAAGCGATCCGCTTACAGCTATTTGATCTAGAACCCCCTCCTGATCTGTCAGATCTGACAGGTTACGCAAGACTCCCATCTTGTTAGCGTCTGATCCATCAAGCGACACCGTTGCCACGGGCGAACGCCAGGCCAAAACAGGATCAGCCCCATGGAAGACCAAGCGTCCCTGAATATCGTCGCACCCGCGATTGCCAAGAGCACTTCGATCGCCAGCATCGGTAATGATTGGGCTAAAGTCGGTTGGACGGGAGGCGCGTCTTTCGCGCTGTCGCTGCCGATTTCAGCGGGACGCGGCTGCGACCCCCAACTCTCGTTGAGTTACAGCAGCCAGTCGGCGAACGGACCGTTCGGCATCGGCTGGCAGTTGAACCTCGGCGCCATCACTCGCCAGACCAGTAAAGGTGTGCCGCGCTATACCGGCGATGATGTGTTCATCAGCCCTCTGGGTGAGCAGTTGATGGCCGAGCGCAACGCCAGCGGTGAGATCGAGGAACGTGAAGTCTCTGAATACCGTGGCCTGTCTGTCGGCAAGCACGCTGTGCTGCGCTATCGGCCACGGGTCGAAAGCACGTTCGATTTGATCGAATTCTGGTATTCCGATTCGAACCCGGAAGGGTTCTGGCTGGTGCACGGAGCTGATGGCAGCCTGCACCTGTTCGGTAAGATCGAAAGTACGCGCAAGGCAGACCCGCTGGACTCGAAGCGAATTGTTGCCTGGTTGTTGCAGGAGAGCATGAATGCCTGGGGCGAGCATATCCGCTACGAATACCTGAAAGACCAGGCCCCTGGAGAAGAAACCGTCCCGCATGACTACCGCGCACAACGCTACGTCCATCGCGCGTTGTATGGCAACGTTGCCGCGTATGACCAGTTGTACGGCTGGGACTTGCCGCAGACACCGACGCCTGCATGGCATTTCCACTTGGTGTTCGACTACGGCGAGCGCACCCGGGAGCTGACTGAAAAACCGGTGTATGACGGCCCGACGCTCGAGCCCTGGCTGACTCGTGAAGACCCCTTTTCGTCCTATCGACAGGGCTTTGAAGTGGGCACTCGCCGCCTTTGCCAGCAAGTGCTGATGTTTCACAGTTTTCCGGAATTGGGCAGCGAACCCGTGCTGGTCCGGCGCTTGCTGCTGGAGTACGCGGCCAACACAACCCCCTGGTCTTACAGCCAGATCGCGGCGGCGCATTATCAGGCGTATGACGCCGACGGCACCGTGGAAAACATGCCCCCGGTGGAGTTCGACTATTCGGCGTTTGAACTCAATAAAGAGCCGGTTGCCTTCTTCCCGTTCGAGAACATGCCGGGCCTTGAAGACAGCGGACTCTATCAATGCGTCGACCTGTTCGGCGAAGGCCTGCCGGGCTTTCTGTGTCGCCATGACCAATGCTGGTACTACCGCGAGCCCTTGCGTGCCACCACGGGCCCTGACCACATTGACTACGGCCCGTGGACAGCGCTGACGAAAATCCCGGTGGCCGACCGCAATAGACCTGCGCATCAAGCCCTGATGGACATGACCGGCGACGGGCGTCTGGACTGGATTGTCGCCCAACCCGGCATGTGTGGTTTTTACACGCTGAACCCGGATCGGAGCTGGTCAACCTTCATCCCCTTTTCGGCCTTCCCGGTGGAGTTTTTCAACACCCTTTCGCAGCTGTGCGATTTGACCGGCGACGGGCTCAGCTCGCTGGCGCTGATCGGCCCCAACGCCGTGCGCTTCTACGCCAATCAGCGTGAAGACGGTTTTGCCAGGGCCGAAGATGTCCTGCATGACCCCGACCGTTTGCCCATCTTCAGCAACTCAAGCAGCGAACTGGTGCTGTTGGGCAATCTGCTGGGCAGCGACATGACCGAGTTGTGCCGCATTCGGCACAACGAAATCAAATGCTGGCCAAATCTGGGGCACGGACAATTCGGCAGCGGTTTTGTCATCAGCGGCCCGAGTTTCGAGTACGCCGCGTTCGATGCCGCGCGGGTGCGAATCGCCGATCTGAATGGCTCCGGTGCCCCGGCGCTCATTTATCTGAATTCCGCTGGCTTTGACATTTACCTCAACCACGGCGGCAATGGTTTTGCACAAACGCCCATCACGGTCCCCTGGCCCGAGGGCGTGCGTTACGACAACCTGTGTCAGGTCACTTTCGCCGACCTGCAAGGGCTCGGCTGCGCCAGCCTGATCCTGACCGTGCCGCACATGAAGCCCCGACACTGGCGCTACGACTTTGTCGGCGCCAAGCCGTACTTGATGATCGCCAGCAACAACAACATGGGGTGCAGCACGCAGGTGGTGCATCGAAGTTCTGCGCAGTTCTGGCTGGACGAAAAACAGCAGCTTCTCCAGCTTGAGCGCCCTCCCGTCTGTTACCTGCCTTTTGCTGTGCAGGTCGTGAGTCAACAAACCCAGCGGGATGAAATCACCGGTAATTGCCTGAATCAGTTTTTCCGGTATTTCGAGGCCTGGTATGACCATCAGGACCGGGAGTTCCGTGGCTTCGGAAGGCTGGACCAAACCGACAGCGAAACCGGTTCGGATGAAGACGAAAGCTTCACCGCCCCGGCATTGGTCCGCACCTGGTTTCATACCGGCATGCAGATCAATATGCCTCGCGACGGTTATTTCAATCGAGATGATCAGGCACATCCGTTGGGCGACATGCTGTTTTGTCGATATCACCCGGGCGACGAGTACGAAGAAATCATTGCGCCCGGGGATGAAGTCACCGTTCACGAAATCGCCCGCAGCCTGTCGGGTGTCGTACTCAGGGTGGAAACCTTTGCGGCGACTGACCAGCTCCCGGAGACGCCTTTTCTGGCGGTCCAGAATCGATACATCGTCCGTAACGTGCGTGAGCGTGGCGACCACAACCCCGACACGGTGTTGATGACGTCGCTGCTGGAAGAAATCCACTATCACTATGAGCGTTTCGTCGAAGACCCCCTGTGCCGCCATGTCATCAACTTGAGCCGGGACGAGTTTGGGCTCACCACTCACAGCATCACGGTCAGCTACGCACGGCGCCTGACAGAGCAAGACGAACCGCCATTTACCGATATCGATGAACGGCAATGGTGGAAGGACGCCCATGATCCGGCGCAGCAGTCCTACTACTTGAGCGAAACCCGCGCCGGGTTTATTCACCAGGTCGATCCGCAAGGCTGGAGGCTCGGCCTGCCCTATCGGCAACGGGGCAACGCCTTGGTATTGCCCAAGAAGCCAGCCGCTGAAGGGCTTGATCCCGGCGTGATTTCTTATGAGCAGTTCCTTGAGTTGTTCGCCTCACCCGAATGGGCGGCCCGGCGGGAATTGACGTCGCAATCGGTGCAGCGCTACGTCTCTACAGCGAATGAAACATTGCCGGAGGGCACGGCCGGGTTCGAAGCCCTGGTGGGGCCGATGGAAATCGCACAACTGAACAAGGCAGCGCTGGCGGTCTACGGCGATGTGCCAGATCCGTCGTTCGATATCCGGGCAGAACTGGAGCGTATCGGTTATCTGTGCATGAAGCTGTTTCTGGGCACGGACGCAGAGGCCGACGAAGAAGAGGATCAACAGAGAAATCTTTGGTCCGCCCTCCACAACTTTGCCCGATATGCAGACCTCGATCACTTCTACAAGGTCGAGGGGGTCAACGAAACGCTAAGCCACGGCATCACCAAGGTTCAATACGACAGTTACTGCCTGCTGATCAACCGCTTCGAGCTGCCGGATGGCTGCACCACACTCGCCGAGCATGACTATCACGCGTTGACAACGTTGCGCACCACCGATGCCAACGACAACGTTGAAGAAGTCCTCAACGATCCGTCCGGTCCGCACACGGTCACCTTCTATGGAACAGAAAACGCTGTGCGTGCCGGCTTTGACGCCATCGCCGACTATGTCCGGCCCGTTGACGCCAGCCCGGTCACAGCCATCGAATCCCCCGAGGACGCGCTACAAAAAGCCGCCAGTACCTTTCGCAAAGACCTGCTCAGCTGGATGGGTCAGCTCACCCATCCCGTCGAGCAGACACCCGACTGGCTGGCTGAGGGGATCGCCAAAGGTTACGTGTTGCCAAGCCTGCACATCCGCGCCAGTGCGCGCCTGCTCCTGGGCCGCCTCAAGTCCCGGACAACGGCGGAGCAGGCGCTGTGGGACCTGCTGCTCAGCGTCCCGCGCATGCCGCTGCACAGCGTCGTCATTTCCGCTGACCGGTACCCGGATGATGACCAACCCGCGAACTTCCAGATCATCCTGTCGTTGATCGACGGTTTCGGACGCCCCCTGCAAACCCAGCAACGGGTTGAGCCCGGTGATGCCTATGTCGTGGAAAACGGCAAACTGGTGATCGAAGACGGCAAGCCCAAGGTGGCACACGCCGACCAGCGCTGGCGCATCAGCGCACGCGTTGAATACAACAACAAGGGACTGCCGGTACGCACCTATCGCCCCTATTTCGCCAACGCTTACGGCTACATTGATGACGATTGCTTCAAGGAATACGGCCATCACGATAAAAGTTTCTACGATGTGCTGGGTCGCCTGATCAAGGTCATCAACGCCAAGGACGATGTCGCCTACACCCTCCTCCACCCCTGGTACAAAACTGTCCTGGACTTTAATGACACCTACAGTGAGCCTGCTTCGAACGCGAGCAAGGTGGACATGCAATGAGCAACTCCGCCCACTGGAACACCGCCGCAATAGAGTCAAATGATGCGCGTGGATTGGCAGCGCGCCATATCGCCTACCTGCGCAAGACGCCAGAGGACGCGCTTGAACCGCTGATCACCCGGCAACGCCATGACGTTATCGGCCAACTGGTGGAGCAACGGGACCCGCGCCTGGCCGATGCGCTCAAGCCCAACCTGGCCACGGTTTATGGACTTGCCGGGCAACCCGTCATGGTCGACAGCGTTGATACCGGCTGGCGGATCAGCCTGCCGGGGCTGGCCGGAGAAATCCTCCAGCGCTGGGACGCACGCGGCAGCCATTGGCGCACCGTGTACGACGAGCAGTTGCGCCCCGTTGCCATCGATGAAAACGACCAACCGAACGTCGAAATCTTCAGCTATGCCGATGCCGGCGCCGATAAAGCCTTTAACCTCTGCGGCCAGTTGATCAGCCAGGTCGACCCCTCGGGCACCGTGGAATGGCTCAGCTTCGGCCTGCAGGGCCAAGCGCTGAATGACAGCCGGACGATCACCGGTGCCGGCACGTTCCCAAGCCACCGGACCTACAGCCCGCTCGGTGCGCTGCTGACCCAGACCGATGCCGGCGATCACCGGCAACGGATGGTTTACGACCGCGCCGGACAACTGCAACAGGTGCAGTTGCGGCTCACTCCCGCCGAGGCCTGGCAGTCTGTGCTGGAAGACGCGCGCTACAACGCCGCCGGCCAGATCATCGAGCAGCATGCCGGCAACAAGGTGCTCAGCACCTGGGCTTACGATGACGCCGATGGCCGTCTCACCACGTTGAAGGCGGGTGTGCCCGGACAGGGCCTGCTCCAGCATTTTCAGTACGCCTATGACCGTGTCGGTAACGTGCTGTGCATCGACGATCTCACCTTCAAACCGGTGTACTTCGCCAATCAGATCATCGACGGCCACCGCGGATTCATCTACGACACGCTAGAACGATTGATTTGCGCCAACGGCCGTGACGCCGCCCCGAGCACCGGCCTGCCTGGCCGCCCTTCGCCGACCGATCCCGACCACCTTCTCAACTACACACAGAAATACGAGTACGACGAAGGCAACAATCTGATCAAGCAGGTCCATGAACGTGCCGTGGGCAATTACACCCAACAGATGCGCATCGACCCGACCAGCAACCGCGGGGTGCGCTGGACACCGGGGACCCCGAGCCGGTGTTCGACACCGTGTTCGACGCCCACGGCAACCTACACGCCTCGGCCCCCGGAAGGCCCCTGGACTGGAACAGCCGCGATGAACTGGCCCGAGCGGTGCTGGTTGAACGTGACGACGGCCGCCACGATACCGAAGTCTTTCGCTACAGCCAGGGCGTGCGGGTGTTCAAGCGCCATGAATGGCAAGCCGCGACCTTCACCCACTTTCAACAAGTGCTGTACTTGCCAGGGCTGGAAATCCGCACCCGCGACAATGGCGAAACGCTGCACGTCATCACCGTGCCGGGGGGCCGTGGCAGCGTGCGTTGCCTGCATTGGGTCAGCAACAAACCGGACGGCATCGAACAGGATCAGTTGCGCTACACCCTCGACGACGAGTTGGGTTCATGCCTCATGGAACTGGACCAGGCCGCCCGGCTGATCAGCCACGAAGGCTATTACCCGTTCGGCGGCACGGCCTGGCTGGCGGCGGCGTCCCTGCTGGAAGTCGGCTACAAAACCATCCGTTATTCGGGCAAGGAAATGGATGAATGCGGGCTTTATTACTACGGCGCTCGATACTACGCGCCATGGTTGCAGCGTTGGGTGAGTGCCGATCCGGCGGGGGAAGTGGATGGGCTGAATCTCTACGGATTTGTAAGGAATAATCCGTTGCGCTATGTCGATAACGACGGCGAGGCAAGCGGCGAAGCGGTCATTCGCAACTATTCAAATTTCATTTCTGTTCTGGTCGCTTACGCCACTCAAACGCTCGAGCAAATCGACAACATAATCAATAAAACCAACATCGCCAAAGACCTGGCGAAAAACCTGGCTGGGGAATCGATAAATGCAGCCATCGGTTTTGCTGGCGGGTATTACGGGGCTGGAGAGGTCGGCATCGTGTTGCCGGACAAGCCACACATTGCATTCCTCACCAAGCAAAGCAAACCGCCTTTTTCAGAAGGTCTGACCGGTGGCAATCTGGGCGGTGAGCTGGCTGGCTCCGCGGGTGGGGCTATTTTGCCGACCTCCGGCCTGATCAGGCCTCTCATCCCGCAGACATCCACGATGTCCATCAAGGAAATTGATCGTCAAGTCGGCGTCCATGTGGCTGATGATTCGCATGACTGGCTGGGAACCGGGATCAGTATTGCCCTGAACAATGTCGTCGGCTCGGTGGTACCCGGGGTCGGCGCCATCCTCGCCATGGGGTCCAGGGTTCAGGAAGCTGAAGACATCAATAATCGACTGGACCCCGTCAAGATCCTCAAAATAGAGCGGATGCTGGATGAGTGGGAAAGCGTCGACAATGAACGCTTCGCCCAATTCGAAAAAGCGTTTGACGCCGCCGGTGTCGATACCCTCTACCCGCAGCGTACAACCCTCAATGTCAGTGGCTCGGCCCCTGAAGCCATACACCGTATCGATGTGCAACGCGCTCATCACAAGACACAAGATCTTATTCGCCGAAGCAAAGCGGGTATGGCGCGATACAGGGAAATGGGCACGACAGACAACCAATTCCTGGCAAGGCAAGCACGCACTGCGAGTCGTCACCATGCGCCGGCCTGAGCGACCAGCAACACGTTGCGCGCCGCCCTATGACATTGAAATCGGGAGCTGCTGCCCGTGAACACCGCTATCCATAGGGGCACCGCCAATCTTCAAGCCACTGATGCTAGAAGCCTGCCGATTCGCCAGGTGGCTTATCTGCGCAAGAACGCCGGTGACGTCGCGCAATCACTCATCTCGCGGGGCGTTCATAACCTCGCCGGCCACCTGATCGAGCAATGGGATCCGCGGCTCTCCATCCCGTCTTTAAGCAACGTCCATCGCCTCTCCGGCGACGCCATCCAGACTCACAGCGTGGACGCCGGCAAACGCTTGATCCTGCCGGGGCTGGCGGGCGAAGAACTCCGTCGCTGGGACGCACGCGGCAATCATTGGCGCACCCGGTACGACGATCAATTGCGCGCTGTTGCCATCGACGAAAACGACCAGGAGAATGTCGAAACCTTCACCTATGCCGACCCATCGGCCAATCCCGCCTTCAACTTGCGTGGTCAGATGATCAAGCAAGTCGATCAATCAGGCACACTCGAACCGGGAAGTTTCAGCCTCCAGGGATCGCCGCTGAGTGAAAGCCGAACGATTGCGGGTGCCGGCATTTTCAGTAGCAATCGGCGCTACAGCCCTCTGGGCGACCTGCTGATTCAAACCGACTCGGGAGGCCATCGGCAGCGCTTGCACTACGACATCGCCGGGCAGCTCAAGCAGGTTGTTCTGCAACTCAGCGCCGGCGAATCGCAAACCGTCCTGCAGGATGCGCAGTACAACGCCGCCGGCCAGATCACGATGCAAACGGCCGGTAATGGTGTGATCAGCCGATGGACCTATTGCCCGGCCGACGGGCGCCTCACCACTCTCAAGTCGGGGAAACCCGACGAAGCCTTGCAGCAAAATCTCCACTATTTCTACGATCGGATGGACAACATCCTGCGTATCGAAGACCACACCCTCGCCCCGGTGTACTTCGCCAACCAGCGCGTCGATGGCCATCGGGAGTTTATCTACGACTCGTTGTACCGAGTGACCTGCACCCGGGGTTTCGAGGGCGAAGTCCCTAATCTGGAGTCCGGTTTGCCGGAGCTGATCAAGCCGGTCGACCCCGGTCGCCGCTATGGCTACGTCGAAGACTTCACCTACGACGATGGCAACAATCTGATCGAACTGCGCCATCAGCGTGAGGGTAATAATTTCACCCTGCGCATGCGCATCGACCCTGAGAGCAACCGTGGCGTGCGCTGGAAAACAGGTGACCCGGAGCCGGATTTCAAGACCCTGTTTGACCCGCATGGCAATCAGTCATCTCTGCAAGACGGCGCGCAAGCCCTGATCTGGAACGCCTGGGATCAATTGGAGAAAGTGACCTTGCTCACCCACAGCAACGGCCTGGCGGATGATGGGGAAAGCTACCTCTACAGCCAGGGTGAAAGGGTTTGCAAACGCCACGTCACCCACACCCGGTCAATGACTCACAGCCGCGAGGTCCTTTACCTGCCAGGGCTGGACATTCACACCCGCGACGACGGTCGGGTGTTGCACGTCATTACCCTGCCACTGGCCTTCGGCAGCGTTCGATGCCTGCACTGGGCCAGCGGGGGGCCGGGAGATCTGGAACCTGATCAGCTGCGTTACAGCCTCGACGACCATCTGGGCTCCTGCACGCTGGAACTGGATCGCCATGGCGCCTTGATCAGTCTTGAGTTCTATTACGCGTTTGGCGGCACGGCGTGGTGGGCCGCCCGTTCAGAGGTGGAAGCCGATTACAAAACCATTCGGTACTCCGGCAAGGAAATGGATTGCAGCGGACTTTATTACTATGGCGCCCGGTATTACGCGCCGTGGTTGTGGCGCTGGATCAGTCCCGACCCGGCAGGCGATGTGGACGGGCTGAATCTGTATGCGATGGTGAACAACAACCCGATTGTCTTTACCGATTCCGATGGCCGTATGCGGGAAACCCCGGAGGAACGGGCCGTTAGAAAAACCAGGAGCGAGGAGAGACAAAGAGCGAGGGCCGCCCGATCCGCTTTGAATCAGGCGGCTTACAAACACACCCAGATTGTCAAACTCTCGGCACATAGAGCCCGGGACGCACAACGTCAGATTCTCAACCACGGTTCGGCGGCGGCCCTGGGTTCCTCTACCGCGATCAGAGTCGGGGCACATGTTGCAGGCCAGGTTTTTTCCTATGGGGTTGGAATCGGGATCGGAATCGGGACGGCGGCGTTAGGGGTCGCCGCGGGGCCGGTGGGCGTTGCAGCAGGTCTGGCGACAGGCATTGCGGCAAAAAAAGCGGTGAGTTTCGGTGTCGACTGGGCATCGGAGCGAGCAGGTCTGAGTACCTCGGTCAAACTGAAATCAGGGAAGCTGGACCCTCAGCGAATCATCAGCAAAGGTGAATACAAGACCATGGACCTGGTTCCCTATGCCAGCGGCAAACTCAAAGGCGTCGTGAAAGGCGTCATGGATATGAACAGAAAAGGCCTGTTAAAAGGCGGCAAGGAAGGTGGGAGCCTGGCCGTTTCCGTAGGTCTGAAAGTGGCGGGCGCGCCGATGGCCAGTGAAATGAGTGGCGGACTGTCGGTGCTCCTGGGGTTACCTGAGATCTTTCATGAGGTCATGGGGGCGGCAGGGGAACTGACGCCCGAGAAGATTGCAAAGCTGGACGCGAACATCAATGGTCTGATTGGCGTATTGCAAGACAGTATGAACAACGTTGCAGCAATGTTCGCAGCCCACGGCATCGAGGCGATCAATACATTCAGCTACATTCCGAGCAAATTTCACAAGGCGTCCGGCGATACGGTTGAGAGCCTGACCCGGATGACCGACAGCGCCATCAATGAACTGCGCAATACCCAGAAACTACTGCACGCGCAGCCGTCCAGAGTCGCCCCTCAATGAGCGGCCACTGTGGCAAAAGCCAGGAAACCGGGCGGCATGCTATGGTGCGCGCCCGTACCTCTTCCTGTTTCCTACCGCATGCTGCCGACTTCTCGCACGTTACGCCTGACGCTGTACACCTTGCTGATCGTTGCCGGTGCCGCACTGGCGGCCGGAATTGCCCTGCGTCACACCGAACGCCAAGCGCTGGTCGAGGACGCTGCGCGGGCCAATCAGCAACTGGCGCTCTACGCCAATTCCCTGCACACCCTGATTGATCGCTACCGCGCCCTGCCCGCCGTGCTGGCGCTGGACCCGGAGTTGCGCGCTGCGCTCAACGGTCAGGTCACGGCGGAACAACAGGACGCGTTGAACCGCAAACTGGAAAAAATCAACGGCGCCGCGCAGTCCTCGACCCTGGAACTGCTCGACCGCACCGGCCTCGCCGTGGCGGCCAGCAATTGGCGCTTGCCCAGCAGTTACGTCGGTCACAACTACGGTTTTCGCCCCTACTTCAGCCAGACCCGCACTCAGGGCACCGGGCGCTTTTACGCGGTGGGGGTGACCAGCGGCATTCCGGGCTATTTCCTGTCCAGCGCGGTCACCAGCGACAGCGGCGAGTTCCTCGGCGCGATGGTGGTGAAGCTTGAGTTTCCGGAACTGGAGCGCGAATGGCGTCAGGGCAGCGACACGCTGCTGGTCAGCGATGCACGCGGCATTATCTTCATCGCCAATCAGCCGGGCTGGCGCTACCGCTCGTTGAAACCCTTGAGCGACAGCGATCACGCCGAGCTCAAGGCCACCCGCCAATACGACAAACAACCGCTGACCCCACTGGACTATCAATCGCTGCAGCGCTTCGACGACAACAGCGATCTGGCGCGGGTCGTCGGTCCTGATGGCACGGCCAATTACCTCTGGGAATCACTGCCGCTGAGCACGGAAGGCTGGACCCTGCACCTGCTGCGCCGCCCGCACGTCGCCTTCGAAGACAGCCGCAATGCCGCACTCGCCGCTGCCGGGCTGTGGCTGGCGCTGGTGTTTCTGTTGCTGTTCCTCAACCAGCGCTGGCGCCTGGCGAAAATGCGCCAGCGCAGCCGTGAAGAACTCGAACAATTGGTCGAAGAGCGCACCCGCGACCTGCGCACCGCTCAGGACGGTCTGGTGCAATCGGCCAAACTCGCGGCCCTCGGCCAGATGTCCGCCGCCCTCGCCCATGAAATCAATCAGCCACTGACCGCCCAGCGCATGCAACTGGCCACCTTGCGTCTGCTGCTCGATCACGGTCGGGTCGACGATGCCTACAAGGCGTTGAAACCGGTGGACGACATGCTGACGCGCATGGCCGCCCTCACCGGCCACCTGAAAACCTTCGCCCGCAAAAGCCCCAGCGGCTTGCGCGAACGTCTGGACCTGGCGGCGGTGGTGGACCAATCGCTGCAATTGCTCGACGCGCGCCTGCGTGATGAGCAGGTCAGCACCGTGCTGCACCTGACGCGCCCGGCGTGGGGGCGCGGCGATGCGATCCGTCTGGAACAGGTGTTGATCAATCTGCTGCGCAATGCCTTGGACGCGATGCAGGACAAACCCTGCAAACGCCTGGAAATCCGCCTCGAAGCCGACGAGCAACTCTGGCGCCTGACCGTCACCGACAATGGCGGCGGCATCGCCGAAGAGCATCTGCCGAACGTGTTCGATCCGTTCTTCACCACCAAACCGGTGGGTGATGGCCTGGGTCTTGGCTTGGCGGTATCGTTTGCCATCGTGCACGAATCGGGCGGTCGCCTGAGCGCCGACAATCATGCCAACGGCGCCGTGTTCACCGTGACTTTACCCATCGACCTGGAGGCCCACAGTCCATGCTGAATTCCGTGATGGTGGTCGACGACGAAAGCAGCATTCGCAGCGCCGTCGAGCAATGGCTGAGCCTGTCGGGTTTCGAGGTGCAACTGTTCAGCCGCGCCGATGAGTGCCTGGCGCAATTGCCCACTCACTTTCCCGGGGTGATCCTCAGCGACGTGCGCATGCCCGGCATGACCGGCCTGGAGCTGCTGGCCGAAGTTCAGCGCCGCGATGTCGACTTGCCGGTGATTCTGCTGACCGGCCACGGCGATGTGCCGATGGCGGTCGACGCCATGCGCGATGGCGCCTACGACTTTCTGGAAAAACCCTTTAGCCCGGAAACCCTGCTGAGCAGCTTGCGCAGGGCGCTGGACAAGCGCCGGCTGGTGCTGGAAAACCGCGCCTTGCATGAGTTGGCGGACAACCGCGCCAAACTCGACGCGACGCTGCTGGGCGTGTCCCGTGGTTTGCAGACGTTGCGCCGACAGGTGCTGGATCTGGCGACGCTGCCGGTCAACGTATTGATTCGTGGTGAAACCGGCAGCGGCAAAGAGTTGGTCGCCCGCTGCCTGCACGACTTCGGGCCGCGCGCGGACAAACCGTTCGTGGCGCTCAATTGCGCGGCGATTCCCGAGCAGCTGTTCGAGGCGGAATTGTTCGGCCATGAGAGCGGCGCGTTCACCGGCGCCTCGGGTAAACGTATCGGCAAGCTTGAATACGCCGATGGCGGCACGCTGTTTCTCGATGAAATCGAAAGCATGCCCCTGGCCCAGCAGGTGAAATTGCTGCGGGTGTTGCAGGAGCAGAAGCTTGAGCGACTGGGCTCCAATCAGAGCATTCGCGTGGATCTGCGGATCATCGCCGCGACCAAGCCTGATCTGCTGGACGAGGCACGGGCCGGGCGTTTTCGCGAGGACCTGGCGTATCGCTTGAACGTCGCTGAGTTGCGCCTGCCGCCCTTGCGCGAGCGGCGTGAAGACATTCCGTTGTTGTTCGAATCGTTTGCGCAGAAGGCCGCCGAACGTTTGGGCCGCACGTTTCCACCGTTGAGCGGCCCGCAGTTGAGCCATCTGCTGAGCCACGACTGGCCGGGCAATGTGCGCGAACTGGCAAACGTGGCCGAACGTCAGGTGCTGGGGCTGGGCGAGCCGGAACCGGTCGGCATCGATCCCGGCCAGTCGCTGGCGGCGCAGGCCGAAGCGTTCGAAGCGCATTGCCTGCGCGCGGCGCTGACCCGGCACAAGGGCGACGTGAAAGCAGTACTTGAAGAACTGCAACTGCCGCGCCGGACCTTCAATGAAAAGATGCAGCGGCATGGGCTGAGTCGGGAGATGTTCTCGTAGTGCCTGAACGGCCCCCTTCGCGGGCAAGCCTCGCTCCTACAGGGTTTGCGTCGTTTGCAATATTGTCGAGCGACACAAATACCGTAGGAGCGAGGCTTGCCCGCGAAGAGGCCAATGCAAGGGCGAGCCGGAACCGGCCGGCATCGATCCCGGCCAGTCGCTGGCGGCGCAGGCCGAAGCGTTCGAAGCGCATTGCCTGCGCGCGGCGCTGACCCGGCACAAGGGCGACGTGAAAGCAGTACTTGAAGAACTGCAACTGCCGCGCCGGACCTTCAATGAAAAGATGCAGCGGCATGGGCTGACTCGGGAAATGTTCTCGTAGTGCCTGAACGGCCTCCTTCGCGGACAAGCCTCGCTCCTACAGGGTTTGCGTCGTTTGCAATATTGTCGAGCGACACAAATACCGTAGGAGCGAGGCTTGCCCGCGAAGAGGCCAATGCAAGGGCGAGCCGGAACCGGTCGGCATCGATCCCGGCCAGTCGCTGGCGGCGTAGGCCGAAGCGTTCGAAGCGCATTGCCTGCGCGCGGCGTTGAACCGGCACAAGGGCGACGTGAAAGCGGTACTTGAAGAACTGCAACTGCCGCGCCGGACCTTCAATGAAAAGATGCAGCGGCATGGGCTGACTCGGGAGATGTTCTCGTAGTGCCTGAACGGCCCCCTTCGCGGGCAAGCCTCGCTCCTACAGGGTTTGCGTCGTTTGCAATATTGTCGAGCAACACAAATACCGTAGGAGCGAGGCTTGCCCGCGAAAAGGCCAATGCAAGGGCGAGCCGGAACCGGCCGGCATCGATCCCGGCCAGTCGCTGGCGGCGCAGGCCGAAGCGTTCGAAGCGCATTGCCTGCGCGCGGCGCTGACCCGGCACAAGGGCGACGTGAAAGCGGTACTTGAAGAACTGCAACTGCCGCGCCGGACCTTCAATGAAAAGATGCAGCGGCATGGGCTGACTCGGGAGATGTTCTCGTAGTGCCTGAACGGGCCTCTTCGCGGGCAAGCCTCGCTCCTACAGGGTTTGCGTCGTTTGCAATATTGTCGAGCGACACAAATACCGTAGGAGCGAGGCTTGCCCGCGAAAAGGCCAATGCAAACAACGCACATCCACGAGCCTGATAAGCAATTTTCCGCTCACGCCCAGCCCGGCATAAGCGGATTTCCGCTCACCCAATCCCCGCAACCCCTCTAAACCAGCCCTCCTTGATCTGGCACACCTCCTGCTATAGCCCATGCAGGCTGCGTTTCAACGCGCTCCACAAAAACAATTAAACGAAGGATCCTTCAATGGATAACTCCAACGCCCTGCCCCTTGGGTCGGCTGCCGTGCCCGCCAAAGAAAGAACCACCGCCAGTCGCATCAAGTCGATCTTCAGCGGCTCTGTCGGCAACATGGTCGAGTGGTACGACTGGTACGTCTACGCTGCCTTCTCCCTGTATTTCGCCAAGGCCTTTTTTCCAAAAGGCGACACCACCGCACAACTGCTCAACACCGCCGCGATCTTCGCCGTGGGCTTCCTGATGCGCCCGATCGGTGGCTGGCTGATGGGCCTGTACGCCGACAAGGCCGGTCGCAAGAAAGCTTTGATGGCTTCGGTGTACCTGATGTGTTTCGGCTCGCTGCTGATTGCCCTGAGCCCCGGTTATGAAACCATCGGCATCGGCGCACCGATCCTGCTGATTTTCGCCCGCCTGCTGCAAGGCCTGTCGGTCGGTGGCGAGTACGGCACCTCGGCCACCTACCTCAGCGAGATGGCGACCAAGGATCGTCGCGGCTTCTACTCCAGCTTCCAGTACGTGACCCTGATTTCGGGTCAGCTCATCGCCTTGGCGGTGTTGATCGTGCTGCAACAAGTCCTGACCACCGAAGAGCTGTACGCCTGGGGCTGGCGCATCCCGTTCGCCATCGGCGCGCTGTGTGCCGTGGTCGCGCTGTACCTGCGTCGTGGCATGGAAGAAACCGAGTCGTTCACCAAGAAAGAAAAGGCCAAGGAAAGCGCAATGCGCACCTTGATGCGCCACCCCAAGGAACTGATGACCGTGGTCGGCCTGACCATGGGCGGCACCCTGGCGTTCTACACCTACACCACGTACATGCAGAAATACCTGGTGAACACCGTCGGCATGAGCATCTCCGACTCCACCACCATTTCCGCCGCCACGCTGTTCCTGTTCATGTGCCTGCAACCGATCATCGGCGGCTTGTCGGATAAGGTCGGTCGTCGTCCGATCCTGATCGCCTTCGGCGTGCTCGGGACGCTGTTCACCGTGCCGATCCTGACCACCCTGCACACCATTCAATCCTGGTGGGGCGCGTTCTTCCTGATCATGGCGGCGCTGATCATCGTCAGCGGCTACACCTCGATCAACGCGGTGGTGAAAGCCGAACTGTTCCCGACCGAAATCCGTGCACTGGGCGTCGGCCTGCCGTATGCGCTGACCGTATCAATCTTCGGCGGCACCGCTGAATACATCGCACTGTGGTTCAAGAGCATCGGCATGGAAACCGGTTACTACTGGTACGTGACGGCGTGTATTGCCGTGTCGTTGCTGGTGTACATCACCATGAAAGACACCCGCAAGCATTCGCGGATCGAGACGGACTGAGTCAGCCCGCGCAATAAAAAAAGGGGCAGACCTTAACGGGTCTGCCCCTTTTGTTTGCAACCGACACACAAAACCCTGTGGGAGCGAGCCTGCTCGCGATAGCGGCGTATCAGCTACACATTGGCTGACTGACACACCGCTACCGCGAGCAGGCTCGCTCCCATATTTGAATCTCATCGCTGGAAATTATCCGTTCGTCCTTGCACCATGACTGCCTCCCGAGCCTCCCGGAATATATGCCATGCCCGACGACATCCACTTCTACGAACCCGCCAACGGCCACGGCCTGCCGCATGACCCGTTCAACGCCATCGTCGGCCCGCGCCCTATCGGCTGGATTTCCTCCCAAGACGCCAACGGCCGCTTGAACCTGGCGCCTTACAGCTTCTTCAACGCCTTCAATTACATTCCGCCGATCATCGGGTTTTCCAGCGTCGGCCGTAAAGACAGCCTGAACAACATCGAGCAGACCGGCGAGTTCGCCTGGAACCTGGCCACCCGGCCACTGGCCGAGCAGATGAACCAGAGCTGCGCCATGGTCCCGCCCGAGGTCAACGAGTTCGAGCTGTCTGGCCTGACCCCGGTCGCCTCGAAAGTCATTCAAGTGCCACGGGTCGCCGAAAGCCCGGTGTCCTTCGAGTGCAAGGTCACGCAGATCATTCAGTTGCAGCGGGCGGACGGGAACGTGGTGCCGAGCTGGCTGATTCTGGGCGAAGTGGTCGCCGTGCATATCGCCAAGTGGCTGTTGAAAGACGGGGTGTACGACACCGCCGCGGCAGAACCGATTCTGCGCGGCGGCGGGCCAGCGGATTACTTTCAGCTGGGGCCAGAGGCATTGTTCAAAATGTGGCGCCCGGGGGCGGTCAAGTGATTACCAGAGCAGCCCGCCCTCTTCGTCGACGCCCTTGAGGTGAGTCAACTGCATCGCGGCGGCTTCGTCCGCCGAGGTAGCGGTGGTGAATGTCTGGTCTTCCAATAGTTTGTTGAAGCGCGGCGCACCGGAACCGCCGATGGCTTTGGTGGCTATCGCCGCGAAATAACCGCCACCCTCACGGGGCATTACAGCGGATACAGCTTCGAAGGTTTCAAAGGCTTTACGTGCCATGTCGCGGATCCTGGCTGATTGAGAATGCAGCCATTAAACCCTCAACCCGCCATTTTGTGTACCCACGACCCGGACTGCCCCCGCGCCTGGTCGGCCGACACGTCCTTGAAGGTATGAAAATCCAGGCTGTTGACCACCAACTCCTGCACCAGCTCGGCGAAAATCTCCATCGCCGGGGTGCCGAAATAGGCCGTCATCGCTTGCTGGTTCGTCCAGAAACCGGACACAAGCCACAACTCCGGATCGCATTGCGAATGCTGCAGGGAAAAACTCAGGCAACCCGGCGCGCTGCGGGACGGCTCGATCAAGGCGCTCAGGCGCGCACCGAGTTCTGCCGAACGCCCGGCGCGGGCACGAACAAAAGCCATGTGACTGACGGGGATCTGCGTAGACATGTTCAACCCTCCCAGGGAGTCGAGTGGCAGCCGGGGGACGGGCTGCGACAGGATCAAAGGTTAAGCGCGCAGGGGGAAGCGCGGTTAGTCGATTCCTGCCGGCTTGTTGCACAATCCTGCGCGGCGTTTCGATAAACCTGTAACAACCTGTAAAAGCGTTCGTACCAACAAAACTCGGCTTTCAAGCAAGTTTCCCTGAGTTGCAGCAGCCATAGAGGCACCGCTGATCCACTCGATGCAGAATCAGGCAAGCCTGAGGCAGGATGTGTCTACCGCTCTGTCTTGCACAAACTTAAGCTGGCCTCATTACCAACGCCTCAACGAGGATGCCCGGCATGTCGTCGTTCGATCACTTTCAAGCCCCGCTGGATGCCGACATGGAGAAACAGCGCGCTGAACTGGCCACTATCATCCGGCGCAACACCACGGACGATGGCACTTATGCCACTGCCGTCGGCTCGCTGTTCATGTCCAAACACTGCAAGTCCCATGAATTTGCCCCGGTGCTGGCGCAACCCGCGCTGTGCATCATGGCGCAGGGGCGAAAAGAGGTCAGGCTGGCCGACGAATACTTTAATTACGACCCGCTGAATTACCTGGTGGTGTCGGTTTCGATGCCGTTGAGCGGGCGGGTGGTGAACGTCACGTCGCAAGAACCGATTCTCGCGGTGCGACTGGATATTGATCCGGCTGAAATCACCGCGCTGATTGCCGACGCCGGCCCTTTGGGCGTACCGACCCGTCCCACCGGACGCGGCTTATATGTCGAACGGATCGATACGGCGATGCTCGACGCGGTGTTGCGTCTGGCGCGTTTGCTCGATACCCCGAAAGACATCGCCATGCTCGCACCGCTGATTCGCCGGGAGATTCTTTATCGGTTGTTGCGCAGTCAGCAGGGCCATCGGCTGTATGAGATTGCGATTGCCAATAGCCAGAGCCACCGCATCAGCCAGGCGATCAAGTGGCTTAACGGCAACTATGAGCAACCGCTGCGCATCGATGATCTGGCGAAGGAAGTGAACCTGAGCGTCTCGACGTTGCATCACCGGTTCAAGGCGATGACGGCGATGAGTCCGCTGCAGTATCAGAAGCAACTGCGCTTGCAGGAAGCGCGGCGGTTGATGCTGGCCGAAGGGCTGGAGGCTTCGGCGGCGGGGTATCGGGTGGGGTATGAAAGCCCGTCGCAATTCAGCCGGGAATACAGCCGGTTGTTTGGGGCACCGCCGTTAAGGGATCTGGCGCGGTTGCGGTTGTCCGTTTGATCTGATTTTTGTGCTGGTTTTGCCGGCCCTATCGCGAGCAGGCTCACTCCTACATAGGCCGGTGTACACCGACCCACTGTAGGAGTGAGCCTGCTCGCGATGGGGCCAGTCAGTCAGGCGCCGAGTACGCGGCACGCCTCAGCCGGCAAGGTCACCGACACCGGGTTGCCAATGCTCAACCCAAACCCCTGACACGGCGTGCTCAGCGCCGTAAATGAAACCCCGGAACACTCCACCGTCGTTTCAATCGTCGCGCCGATATCGCGCACGAACGTCACCGTACCGAGCAACCGATTTCCCGCCGTGGCCTGCGGGTGCGACAGTTGCAGGTCTTCAGGACGAATCAGCATCTTCACCTTCTCCCCCACCACAATGCTGCTGCAAATCGGCACTTCCAGCGCGGCGCCCCCCGGCAACCCGACCTTGCCGTTGCCCAGCGCCGTGGCGGGGAAGATGTTGCCCGAGCCGATAAAGTCGGCGACAAATTCGTTGGCCGGGTGCCGGTAGATTTCAATTGGCGACCCCACCTGCTGCACCCGATGTTCACCCAGCACCACCACGATATCGGCCATGGTCATGGCTTCACGCTGGTCGTGGGTCACCATGATCGTGGTGATGTTCAGGCGCTGTTGCAGCTGACGAATTTCCACCTGCATCGATTCGCGCAGCTTGGCGTCGAGCGCCGACAGCGGTTCATCCAGCAGGAGGATTTTCGGGTGGTTGGCAATCGCCCGGGCAATCGCCACGCGCTGGCGTTGACCGCCGGAGAGTTTGGCCACCGGGCGATCAATCATCTCGCTCAGCTGAATCAATTCCAGCAACTCCACCACCCGCGCCTGCTGGTCAGCCTTGCTGACCCCGCGCAGTTTCAGCGGATAGGCGATGTTCTCCCCCACCGTCATGTGCGGGAACAGCGCCAGGGACTGGAACACCATGCCGAAGTTGCGCTGATGCGCCGGGGTGTGGCCGATGTCTTCACCGTCCAGGCGAATTTCGCCGCCGCTCAGGGTCTCAAGCCCGGCGATCATCCGCAGCAGGGTGGTTTTACCGCAGCCCGACGGGCCGAGGAAACATACCAGTTTGCCTTCCGGCAAATGCAGGTTTACATCCTTTACCGCGCAGGCCGAGCCGTAATGTTTCTCGACGTTTTCCAGAATCAGACCAGACATAAATCACCTCAAGAATCAGAACGAAACGCCACCTTCACCGACCAGCTTCTCCAGCGCCCAGATCAGGACGAAGTCGATCAGCACGATCAGCACGGCAAACGAAAATACGGTGGGGTCGAGCGACGACACGGTGCGGCTGTACATCCAGATCGGCACGGTCATCACATCGATGGTGTAGAGGAAATAGGTCACGGTGAATTCGTTGAACGAAACGATGAACGCCAGCAGCATGCCCGCCAGAATCCCCGACTTCATCAACGGCACCACCACATCGATAATCGCCCGCAGCGGTGAAGCGCCAAGCATTTGCGCGGCCTCTTCGACTTCGCTGCCGATGGAGAGCATCGCGGCGGTGCAGTTCTTCACCACGAACGGCAGGGCCAGGATCACGTGGGCAATCACCAGCCGCGAGGTGGTCATCTGGAACGGCAGGCTGTCGAACACCAGCAGCAATGCCAGGCCCAACACCACCATCGGAAACACCAGCGGCAGCGACATCAGTTGCAGCGCCACGGCCTTGCCACGGAACTCGCAACGGGTCAGCGCGTAAGCCGCCGGCACCGCCACAATGGTGGCGAAGACCATGGTCAGGCACGCCACCATCAGGCTGGTGGTCATGGCTTTGCCCAGGCTCAGCACATCGCTGGCATCGGGCGACACAAAGGTGTGCCAGGCCGCCTTGTACCATTGCAGGCTGTAACTGCTCGGCGGGAAGTCGAGGTTCGATGCGCCGCTGAACGACATGACGATCATGGTCAGGATCGGCAACACCGCCAGCAGCAGGATGAAGCCCGAGAGAATGCCGGCAAACTTGCCGGTCTCACCGGGCAGCAGCCCATAACGTTTCTTGGTCAACGTGCTCATTGGGAAGCCTCCAGCATGCGCCGACGACGGCCAGTGATGAATTCGGACAAGGTCATGATCGCCAGCGTGGTGACAATCAGCACCACTCCGGCAGCGGACGCGGCGGGCCAGTTCATCAGCGGGGCGATCTGGTCATGCACCATCACCGCCAGCATCGGCACGCGCCGACCGCCGAGCAGCAACGGCACCACAAAACTGCTGGCGTTGTAGGCAAACACCAACGTCGCGCCGGTGATGATCCCCGGCATGCTCATCGGCAGCACCACCTGGCGGAACACCTGGAAGCGACTTGCCCCTAGGGTGGCGGCGGCTTCTTCGTAAGTGCGGGCGACGCCGCGCATGGCGCTGGCAATCGGCAGCACGGCCAACGGGAACGCGGTTTGCACCAGGCCCATCAACACGCCGTTCTGGTTGTAGAGCAGCATGATCGGTCGCTTGATCAGGCCCAGGCCCATCAGTGCCTGATTGAGCATGCCGCCAGGGCCGAGAATCACCAGCCAGCCGTAGCTTTGCAGCAGCAGGTTGACCAGCAACGGCAGCAGCACCGCCGCGAGGAAGATCCGTCGCACGAACGGCGAGGTCAGGCGCGACATGGTGTAGGCCACCGGAATCGCCAGCAACACCGCGATCACCGCGCTGATCAGCGCCAGACGCAGGGTCAGCAGCAAGGATTTGAGGTAATAGGGTTCGAGCAATTGGGCATAACTGGCCAGGCTGAACCCGGTCCACTCTGCGCCTTTGGTGCCCACGCTCATGCGCAGTACCAGCAGGCTGGCGGCAATCAGCACGCCCAGAAACAGCATCGAGGGCGAGAGGAAAAACCACGCACGCGCCGTCGGCGAAACACCCCGATTGGCACGCACGGGAGCGGCGGCGACCGGATGAGTCAGAGGTTGGTGTTCCATAGCAAAGGTCTCGTCAATGGAAAGCAGCTGACAAACACAGGACCTCAGACCACTCCGCCCCCTTGTAGGAGTGAGCCTGCTCGCGATGGCGGTCTATCAGCCGACACAATCGTTGGATGTCGGTCCGCATTCGCGAGCAGGCTCGCTCCCACAGGGGATCTTCATTGGTTGAAGATCTTGTGTTCGCCACTCAATCAGGAAGAAAAGATTTCCGTGTAACGACGAATCCATTGGTCATGCACGGAGGCCAGGAAGGCGTTGTCGTGCATGATCGCCTTCTCGGCAATCTGCTCCGGCGTGAGGATGTAAGGGCTCTTGCGCGCTTCGGCGGAGATGATCGCCTTGGCGTTGACCGGGCCGTTGTAGATGTCCTCGGCCATCTTGCCCTGCACCAGCGGGTCCAGAGAGTGGTTGATGAAGGCGTAGGTCAGGTCGGTATCGCCCGGACGGTTCTTCGGCATCACCGAGAGCATCAGGTCGGTGTAGAAACCTTCCTTCATCCCGAACGTAGCGCCCAGGCCATAGGCCGGATCGCGGATCTGTTTCGGGAAGAACGCCGGTGCGTACAGGCCGCCCATGTCCAGGGAACCGGTGCGGAACAATTCGGCGATCTGGTTCGGGTTTTCACCCAGGGTGACCACACGGTCTTTCAGCTCGGCGAGTTTCTTGAAGCCCGGCTCGATGTTGTGCTCGTCACCCCCGGCCAGTTTGGCGGCGATGATGATCAGGTCCATCGCTTCGGTCCAGTTCGGCGGCGGCAGGAAGATGTTCGGCGACAGCTCGGCGTCCCACAGGGCGGCGTAACTGTCCGGTGCTTCCTTGATGGTGCGGGTGCTGTAGACGAGGCTGTTGCACCACAGCAGGTAACCGATGCCGTGACCGTTAGCGCCGGTACGGTATTTCTCCGGTACGTCGACCAGGTTGGGAATGCGGTTGAGGTCTGGTTTTTCCAGCAGATTGGCTGCTGCCAGACCTTCGGCGCCGACGCCGGCCAGGGTGATGATGTCGTACTGCGGACGATCGCCGGCGGCCTTGAGTTTGGCGACCATTTCCGAGGTGCTGCCGGTGCGGTCAGCGATGACCTTGCAACCATATTTGTCTTCGAAGGTGGCCGCGATGTTACGCAGTGCAGCCAGGCCGGTGTCGTCGGACCAGGTCAACAGGCGCAGGGTCTTGCCCTGGAAGCGCGTGTCGCTGGCATTGGCCTTGACGAAGGGCAAACTCATGGCCGCCGCAGCTACGGACGCCACGCCCACGGTTTTGATGAATTGACGTCTGTTCAGATCATGTTCGCCCATTACGGACTCCCTTTGTTTTTGTAGGTATAAGGCAGGTCGAAACTGTTGCATCCGCGCAGCCGGATCAGCGTTTTCCCTCGTATTTTCGGGGGTTTGGCTGAACCAGTGAGTTCATCCTGAGGTCGTGCAAAACACCTGACTATCGATAAAAACTCATCGAAGCCATGACACCAGTGCATGCCTCGATACGAGGCATGCACTCACCTGTTTCGTGCCTTCAGACGGCGCGAATCACGTGTTTGATTTCCTGGAAAGCCTGCAAGCCCCACGGCCCCAATTCGCGGCCGATGCTGCTCTGTTTGTAGCCACCCCAAGCGGTCTGCGGGAAGATCACTTGCGGCGCGTTGATCCACACCAGTCCCGCCTGCAAGGCGTTGGCGACCCGATCCGCGGCTTCGTTGTCGCGAGTTACCACGCTGGCCACCAAACCAAACTGGCTGTCGTTGGCCACGGCAATCGCTTCGGCTTCGGTGGCGAAACTGCGCACGCAGATCACCGGGCCGAAAATCTCTTCACACCACAACGCACTGCCCTGGGGCACTTCGGTGAAAATCGTCGGCTGCAAAAAATAGCCGCGGGGCAGGTCTGCAGGGCGATTACCGCCGCTAACCAGCTTGGCCCCGGCGCTCAAACCGCGATCGATGTGGCCCAGCACACGCTGGTATTGCGCCTGATTGACCAGCGCGCCCATTTCCACGTTCGGGTCGAACGGGTCGGCGACGCGAATGGCTTCGGCGCGGGCCTTCAATCGGATGAGGAACTCATCTGCCAATTCATCAGCGACCAGCACGCGGCTGGTGGCGGAGCACATTTGCCCGGCGTTGAAGAAACCGCCGCCACAGGCCACTTCCACCGCCAGTTCGATGTCGGCGTCAGCGAGCACCAGCAGCGAAGATTTGCCGCCCAGTTCCAGGCTCACGCCTTTGACGGTTTCCGCCGCACGTTGCATGACCTGCACACCGACCGCATTGCTGCCGGTGAAGGAAATTTTGGCGATGCGCGGGTCGGCCGACAGCGGCGCGCCGACGGCCAGGCCCGTGCCGCAGACCAGGTTGAACACGCCATCCGGCAAGCCGGCTTCAGCGACGATCGCCGCCAGTTCCAGCTCGGGCAACGGCGTGACTTCGGACGGTTTGAGCACCACGCAGCAACCGGCCGCCAGGGCTGGGGCGAGTTTCCAGGCCGTGGTGACCATCGGGAAATTCCACGGCACGATCAGGCCGACCACGCCGCACGGTTCACGGCGCAAGCGAGCGCTGAAATCGTCGGTGGGCAGTTCGACGTTGCTGTCTTGTCTGGCATCGAGGCCTTCGGCGAGACCGGCGTAATACTCGAACGTCGCGATCACGTCATCGACGTCGATGGCGGCTTCGAACAGCGGCTTGCCGTTGTTGCTCGACTGCAACGTCATCAAGTGGTCGCGCCCGGCCTGCACGCCAGCGGCGATTCTGCGCAGGATCGCGCCGCGTTCGGCACCGGTGGTTTTCGACCATTCGCCGAACGCCTGGGTGGCGGCGGTGACCGCTTGATCGACGGCTTTTTCATCGCCGCCATTCACGGTGGTCAACAGGGCTTCGGTCGCCGGGTTGATCACACGCAGATGTTCGTTGCCAGCCGACCATTGGCCGTTGATGTACAGGCCGTCCAGAGTGGTAGGGAAACTCATTTCGATACCGCCTTCATCCACTGGGTCTGATCGATTTCAATCAGGGTCGGGCCCTGACGGTCGGCGGCGCTGCGCAAGGCGCTGCGCAGTTGTTCAACACCGTTGACCGCTTCCGCCGCACAGCCCAGCGCCTTGGCCACACCGATGAAGTCCGGGGTGTAGATGTCCACGCCCACCGGTTCGATGGCGCGGTTGACCATGTATTTCTTGATCTCTTCGTAGCCCTGGTTATTCCACAGCAGGACGATCACCGGGGTGCGCGCTTCAACGGCGCTGGCCAGTTCCGGCAGGGTGAATTGCAGGCCGCCGTCACCGATCAGGCACACCACCGGAGGACGCGCGCCGTTTTCAAGGCTGCCACCGAGCCAGGCGCCGATTGCCGCCGGCAAGGCGTAACCGAGGGTGCCGTAACCGGTGGACGAATTGAACCAGCGACGCGGGCGTTCCGGGTTGAAGGTCAGGTTGCCGGTGTACACCGGTTGGGTCGAATCGCCGACGAACACTGCGTCCGGCAATTCGTGCAACACGGTTTCGAGGAAGCGGGTCTGGGCCAGGGTCGGGGCGTCCCAGGTGGCGGCGAGGTCGTCACGCAGACGGGCAGCGCGGACTTGTCCCCAATCGTTGCGACGCTCGGCCAGCGAGTGCTTGGACAGTTCACTGAGCAAGGCTTGCGCGGCGTTACGCGAGTCCGCCACCAGGGCGACTTTCGGCGGGTAATTGCGCACGGTCTGGTCGGGGTCGATGTCCACGCGCAGCAGCACGCCGGGAATCTCGAAACCGCCGGCAAACGTGACGTCGTAATCGGTCTCGGCCAGTTCGGTGCCGATGGCCAGCACTACGTCGGCCTCGGCGACCAAGGCACGGGTCGCAACCAGGCTCTGGGTCGAACCGATCAGCAGCGGGTGACTGGATTCGAGCATGCCTTTGGCATTGATGGTCAGGGCCACGGGTGCGTCCAGCCGTTCGGCCAACTCGGTCAACTCGGCGGCGGCATCAATGGCACCGCCACCCGCGAGAATCAGTGGGCGCTTGGCGCCGGCCAGCAGCGCGGTCATGCGGCTGATGGCGCTTGGCGAGGCGCCGGCACGGTCGATGTTCACCGGGAGACTGGCGAGCAGGTCATCGGCTTCTTCGACCAGCACGTCCAGCGGAATTTCGATGTGAACCGGGCGTGGACGGCCGGCCTGGAACAGAGCAAAGGCGCGGGCCAATACGCCCGGCAATTCAGCCGCCGACATCAGAGTGTGGGAGAACGCCGCCACGCCGCCGACCAAGGCGCTCTGGTTCGGCAGCTCGTGGAGCTTGCCGCGACCACCGCCCAACTGGCTGCGCGATTGCACGCTGGAAATCACCAGCATCGGGATCGAATCGGCGTAGGCCTGGCCCATGGCGGTGGTGATGTTGGTCATGCCAGGGCCGGTAATGATGAAGCACACACCCGGTTTGCCACTGGTGCGCGCATAACCGTCGGCCATGAAACCGGCGCCCTGTTCGTGACGCGGCGTGACGTGGTTGATGCTCGAACGGGCCAGCCCGCGATACAGCTCCACGGTATGAACCCCAGGAATGCCGAACACCTGCTCGACCCCGTAATCTTCGAGTAACTTGACCAATACTTCGCCGCACGTCGCCATGTCTTTGCCCTTTTTGTTCGTTTGAGACGCCGGGCCTGCGCAGTGTTTATGATGCGTGGGCAGGTCCAGGGATGGCCTCATTGGAACGGGCGACACGTAGCCGCAACAATGGATAAAAAGTCATACTAGCCATGTCCTCACGTCATACCTTGGATCCAAATGAAACGATTGCCTCCCCTGCCGGCGCTGCACACTTTTCTGATTACCGCGCAGTGCTGCAACTTCACTCGGGCCGCCGAACAGCTCTACATCACCCAAGGCGCGGTGAGCCGGCAGATCGCCGGGCTGGAAGAACATCTGGGTTATGAGTTGTTTATCCGCCAGGCCCGGGGCTTGAGCCTGACCGCTGAAGGACGCGAGTGGCTGCCACGGGTGCAGCAGATTTTCGGCTTGATCGACGAGGCGGTGGAACAGATCGGCGAGAAGCGCGAAACCCTGCAACTCAAGGCCCCGACGTGCGTGATGCGCTGGCTGCTGCCGCGCCTGGTGCAGTGGCAAAGGGAGCGCCCGGATGTACCGGTCGAACTGACCACCACGGTGAAACACGGCGTGGATTTTCATCGCGAGCAGTTCGATGCGGCGGTGATCTATGGCGTACCGCCGGAGACATCACTGGCGTCCCATCGGCTGTTCGATGAGCAACTGACGCCAGTCTGCTCCCGGCCGTACCTTGAGGGGCCGGTGCCGCTGCAAGCGCCGGAGGATCTGGAACAACACATGCTGTTGCACCCGACCCGCGATGAGCGCGACTGGAAAGCCTGGCTGGCCAGCGCCGATATTCGCTTGAGCAATGTCGGCAAGGGCCAGCATTTCGAAACCCTGGACCTGGCGATGTCGATGGCGTCCCAAGGGACTGGCGTGGCGATTGGGGACTGGTCGTTGATTGACGACGACCTGAGCGCTGGGCGACTGGTCATGCCGTTTGAATTGAAGGTGAAGACAGGGTTGGCGTATTACCTGGTGTTCCCGGAAAAACCCGGGCCTTCGCCGAAGTTGCGCGAGTTGTTGGGGTGGTTGGTGGAGCAGGCTCAGTCACGCTGAGCCCCGAAGACTTGGCGCATAACCCTGTGGGAGCGAGCCTGCTCGCGATAGCGGTGAGTCAGTCGGCATATTTGTTGAATGACCCACCGCTATCGCGAGCAGGCTCGCTCCCACAGGTTTTTCAGTGACTCAATAACCGACGGTGAACCGCTGCCGCGAATGCTTCGGCGCTTCCACTTCATCGATCAGCGCAATCGCGTAATCGGCGAACGAAATCCAGCTCCGCCCTTCGCTGCTCACCAGCAAATCATCCTTGCCCACCCGAAACGCCCCCGTACGCTCACCTTCGACGAACTCCGCCGACGGTGACAGAAAGGTCCAGTCCAGATCCTGTTCCTGACGCAGGTTTTCCAGAAACAAAGCCCCGGCGCTCGCCTCAGCCTTGTACTCCTCAGGAAAGCCCTTGCTGTCGATCACTCGAGTGCCGTCCGGCAGCAACAATGAACCTGCACCGCCCACCACCAAAAGTCGTTTTACCCCGGCCTTTTTCACCGGCCCGATCACCGCGCTGGCGGGAAGGGTCGCGAAGTGTGCCGCGCTGATGACCACGTCATGACCTTCGACGGACGCTTGCAACGCGTGGGCATCAAGGGCATCGACATCCTTGGTGATCACCCCGGCACGCGGGGCGATCTTCGAGGTGTCGCGGGCAATGGCCGTGACGCTATGACCCCGACGCAGGGCTTCTTCCAGCAGTTGGCTGCCAGCACGGCCGGTGGCACCGATGATTGCGATTTTGCTCATGACGTTCTCCAGTTGGCTTGAGTACACGCGTATTCGTTTGGCATCCAACATTGTGGCGAGGGAGCTTGCTCCCGTTCGGCTGCGCAGCAGTCGTAAAACCTGAGAGTGCGCTGTGGCTCAAACACTGCGGGCGAGCGCTTCGCACAGGAGCGCCAGCCCGGTCCAGCGGGAGCAAGCTCCCTCGCCACAGTTAATCCACTCGCCACATAAACTCATTCACCCCACTTCATCTCGCCCTTGGCGACTTTCGCGCTCAGCTCCAGCGAGCTTTCTTCGCCCAAAGTCGGGAAGCGTTTTTTCATGGCGGCGATCAGCGCAGCGGCGTCTTTGGCCCTTGGGGTTTCTTCGTCGAAGGCCTTGATGTAATCGGCAGTAAACTGCACGGCGGCCAGCGAACGGGCGCTCTCACCGAGGTAATGCCCCGGCACGATGGTTTTCGGTTTCAAGGTTTCGATGGCATGTAGCGTAGCCAACCAATCGGTGTGGGATTGCGCAGTCTGGGTGTCGGCCATCCACACGTGGATGTTTTCGGCGACGACCACGCCACCGACCACGGCCTTGATCGACGGGATCCACACAAAGGTCCGGTCCGGCTGCTTGCCGTCCAGGCCCACCACCTGCAACTTCTGCCCTTCAAGCATCAGGCTGTCACCCTTGAGTACGCCCGGCACGATGGTTTTGGCCGGCACGTCGGCGCCCATTTTCGGGCCCCAGAACGCCAGTTTGCCGTCGACGGTGTGCTTGATGTGATCCACGGTCGGCTGCGAGGCCAGCACTTTGGCGTTCGGGAAGGCGGCGGTCAGGGTGTCGAGGCCGAAGTAGTAATCCGGGTCACCGTGGCTGATGTAGATGGTGGTCAGTTGCTTGCCGCTGGCGCGGATTTTCTCGACCACCTGTTCGGCCTGGGACTTGCCGAATTGCGCGTCGACCAGAATCGCTTCTTTCTCACCGCTGACCAGAACCGAGGTCACCGGGAAGATTGCCTTGTCGCCCGGGTTGTACACGTTCAGGGTCAGGGTCGATGCCGCAGCCGCGTGGGCCGCGAAGCCGAGGGTGGCGGTGGCCAGCAAAAAGCGCTTGAGAGAGGTGAAGCCGATCATCTGTTGCTCCGTTGTCCAAATGCCGTGTCTGGCGATGGGGACAGAGCTTAGTTGCATGACTCAGTACAAAAAATGCGATGCTTGAACATAGTTTGTTTCTGAAAGCGGGCAAATCATGGATCGTCTACAAGCAATGCGAGTGTTCGTGTCAGTGGTCGACCTCGGCAGCCAGTCGGCCGCCGCCGATCATCTGGACATGTCGCGGCCGGTGGTATCGCGTTATCTGGCCGAGCTGGAAGATTGGGTCGGCGCGCGTTTGATGCACCGCACCACGCGCAAATTGAGCCTGACCGCCGCCGGCAGCGAGATTCTGCCCCGGTGTCGGCAGATGCTCGACCTGTCCACCGACATGCAAGCCGCTGTCAGCGAGCCGGACGAGGCGCCACGTGGCCTGCTGCGCATCAGCGTCAGCACCTCGTTCGGCCAGGCGCAATTGGCGGATGCCATGGCGGCTTACGTCAAAAGGTACCCCGGTGTCAGCATCGACATGCAGATGCTCGACCGCACGGTGAACCTGGTGGATGAACGCATCGACCTGGCGATCCGCACCAGCAACGACCTTGACCCGAACCTGATCGCCCGGCGGCTGACCGTCTGCCGCTCGGTGATCTGCGCCTCCCCTGCTTACCTGAGCGAACACCCGACACCGCAGCGGGTCGAGGACTTGAGCCAGCACAACTGCCTGACCCACTCCTACTTCGGCAAAAGCCTCTGGCATTTCGAGGAGAACGGCGAGCCGGTGTCGGTGCCCGTGCAGGGCAACATCAGCGCCAACGAAGCCAGCACATTGCTGCGCGCAACCATGGCGGGTGCGGGGGTGGCAATGCTGCCCAGTTATCAGGCGGGTGTGCATATCCACAGCGGCGAGCTGATCCGCCTGCTGCCACACGCCGAGCCCCGGCAGATGAACGTGTACGCGGTATACGCCTCACGCAAGCACATGCCGGCGGCGCTGCGCAGCATGCTGGATTTTCTGGTGCTCAGGTTTCCCGAAGAGCCGGCATGGGATATCGGCCTGTAACCGAATCCCCTTGTAGGAGCGAGCCTGCTCGCGATGACGGTCTGAAATCTGACATCTTTGTTGCCTGACACTCCGCTTTCGCGAGCAGGCTCGCTCCCACAGTTTGATTGGTGATACCGCAGCCTTTGCGCTCGACTCCACTCCCCTTGTGGGAGCGAGCCTGCTCGCGATGACGGTCCGACATTCAACATCTTTGTTGCCTGACACTCCGCTATCGCGAGCAGGCTCGCTCCCACAGTTTGATTGGTGATACCGCAGTCTTTGCCCTCGACTCCACTCCCCTTGTGGGAGTGAGCCTGCTCGCGATGACGGTCTGACATTCAACATCTCTGTTGCCTGGCACTCCGCTATCGCGAGCAGGCTCGCTCCCACAGTTTGATTGGTGATACCGCAGCCTTTGCGCTCGACTCCACTCCCCTTGTGGGAGCGAGCAGGCTCGCGATGTCGATCTGAAATCTGACATCTTTGTTGCCTGACACTCCGCTATCGCGAGCAGGCTCGCTCCCACAGTTTGATTGGTGATACCGCAGCCTTTGCGCTCGACTCCACTCCCCTCGTGGGAGCGAGCCTGCTCGCGATGACGGTCTGAAATCTGACATCTTTGTTGCCTGACACTCCGCTATCGCGAGCAGGCTCGCTCCCACAGTTTGATTGGTGATACCGCAGCCTTTGCGCTCGACTCAATTCCCCTTGTGGGAGCGAGCCTGCTCGCGATGTCGGTCTGACATTCAACATCTTTGTTGCCTGGCACTCCGCTATCGCGAGCAGGCTCGCTCCCACAGTTTGATTGGTGATACCGCAGCCTTTGCGCTCGACTCCACTCCCCGTGTGGGAGCGAGCCTGCTCGCGATGTCGGTCTGACATTCAACATCTTTGTTGCCTGGCACTCCGCTTTCGCGAGCAGGCTCGCTCCCACAGTTTGATTGGTGATACCGCAGCCTTTGCGCTCGACTCCACTCCCCTTGTGGGAGCGAGCCTGCTCGCGATGACGGTCTGAAATCTGACATCTTTGTTGCCTGACACTCCGCTATCGCGAGCAGGCTCGCTCCCACAGTTTGATTGGTGATACCGCAGCCTTTGCGCTCGACTCCACTCCCCTTGTGGGAGCGAGCCTGCTCGCGATGACGGTCTGACATTCAACATCTCTGTTGCCTGGCACTCCGCTATCGCGAGCAGGCTCGCTCCCACAGGGGGGTATCAGTGTTCTGAATGTCGGGGTACATACAAAAGCCCTGTCACTGGCAACTCACTCCCGCTGACCTATGCTCAAAGTAATACCGGAGGGTATTCGTTCAGAGGTCAACGCCATGAACACCAAAACAAGAAGATACCTCGCCATTTTCGTCACCTGCGCGGCGACGCTGGCGCTGTATGGCACCGCCGCCTGGCGTGTCGAGCAGTTGCGACAACTGCCCCGCGACTACGCGAGTTGTAACTTCGAGCGCTGCATTCCCCACAACGCGACCCTCAACGCCCTTCGGTAACGAAGGCGGTCAGGCCTCGTTGTCCTGATCGGCCTTCAAGCGGTCGCGAAAAGCCTTGGGCGAGATCCCTACCCGACGCCGGAACAGGCGTGTGAAGTTGGTCGGATCGGAAAACCCCAACACGTCGGACATTTCGTAAATGGTCATGCTGGTGTAGGTCAGCAAGCGCTTGGCTTCCAGCAACTGTCGCTCGTGCATGATCTGCAACGCCGGTTGCCCCGCCAGCTCACGACAGGTGCCGTTGAGGTGCGACACGGAGATCCCCAGCCGATGCGCCAGGTCCTCGACCTTGACGTGCTGACGGTAGGTCTCTTCGACCAGCTGGATAAAACCGTTGAGGTACTCCCGGGCACGGTGCGGACGCTGACTGGCAGCGCGGCGCGAAATCACCTGGCGGCTGACCCACACCATGATCACGCTGACCAGCGAATGCATGAGCATTTCACGCGCAGGCTGGTGCCCGGTGTATTCCTCTTGCAGCGCTGAAAACAGGCTGTTGAGGTAATCGCTGTCCTTGCCCGCCGGGTAACTTTCGGCTTGGGCCAACGCGTTCACCGAGTTGCCCAGTTGCGCCTGAAGATGGGCAATCAATGGCGCGGCCAGGGTCACGACGAACCCTTCGACGTCCTCGGAAAACCGGTAACCATGCACCGATAACGGCGGCAGGATCAGGATCGTCGGTTCGGTCAGCTCCGTGTGTTTGCCTTCGATTTCAAGCTCTGCCTGACCTTTGAATACGAAGAGCAACTGGCACAAATCAGCGTGACGATGGGGTTTGATTTCCCATTGATGTTCGCGGCTGCGTTTGGAAATGGTTTCACAGTGCAGCAAGTCGGGGGTCGGCCAGTCCAGGCTTTCACCGTAGAGCTTGAACACTGGAATCGAAGGTAGGTCAGGCTTGTTCATCACTTCAATCCAGGCCTCAGAGGGTTACGGGCGATAATCGCACCGATTGGCAGAATGTACAGGTATCGGCTCAGTTTTCACCTTCAATTGACAGACCCGCAAGGGAAAAATGCAAGCACTCGATCCATAAAAATCATTCACCGGCCGTGGTCGCGTGAAGCTTGCGAGTCATAAAAACAATGAAAACGCTGAAAACCCAAATCGCCATCATTGGCGCCGGCCCCTCCGGTTTGCTGCTCGGCCAATTGCTGCATAACGCCGGAATCGACACCCTGATCCTTGAACGACAGCCCCCCGACTATGTGCTCGGCCGAATCCGCGCCGGTGTCCTCGAACAAGGCATGGTAGAGCTTTTGCGTCAGGCCGGGGTGGGTCAGCGCATGGATGCCGAAGGGCTGGTCCATGGCGGTTTCGAGTTGGCCCTCGACGGACGCCGCGTACACATTGATCTGCAAGCCCTGAGCGGTGGCAAAACCGTGATGATCTACGGTCAGACCGAAGTCACCCGGGACCTGATGGCCGCTCGTCGGGAGGCTGGCGCGCAGACGATTTACCAGGCCGGCAACGTCGTACCGCACGCAATGAAAACCGCAGAACCGTTCGTGACGTTTGAGAAGGATGGCGAGACCTGGCGCCTTGATTGCGACTACATCGCCGGGTGCGACGGTTTCCATGGCGTGGCGCGACAGTCGATTCCTGCCGAGTGCCTGAAGGTCTTCGAGCGGGTCTATCCATTCGGCTGGCTCGGGATTCTCGCTGATACGCCGCCGGTCCATGACGAACTGGTCTACGCCCGCCACGAACGCGGTTTTGCCTTGTGCAGCATGCGTTCGGCAACCCGCACGCGTTACTACCTTCAGGTGCCGGCCGACGAGAAGGTCGAGGCCTGGTCGGATGAGCGTTTTTGGGAGGAGCTTAAATCGCGCCTGCCTGCGGCGCTGGCCAATACTCTTGTGACCGGGCCGTCCATCGAAAAAAGCATCGCGCCCCTGCGCAGTTTTGTGGTCGAACCGATGCAGTACGGGCGGATGTTCCTGGTCGGCGACGCGGCGCACATCGTCCCGCCCACTGGCGCCAAAGGCCTGAACCTGGCGGCCAGCGACGTCAGCACCTTGTTCACCATTTTGCAAAAGGTGTACACCGAGGGACGCCTCGATCTGCTGGAGAAATACTCTGAGATCTGCCTGCGCCGGGTCTGGAAAGCCGAACGGTTTTCCTGGTGGATGACGTCGATGCTGCACCGCTTCGATGATCACGACGCCTTCAGCCAGCGCATCTGCGAGTCGGAATTGGATTACTTCGTACACTCCGAGGCTGGTCGAAAAACCATTGCAGAAAATTACGTCGGGCTTCCTTATGAGGCTATCGAATAGCCTCCTACCGACTTACACTGGCGAGCATCCCCGCTCGCCATTGCCTCGTGCGGGACACTCACTGCCCGCAGGTTCCACCGTGACCAATCTCAACCAGCCTGAAACGCCTAAACCGGCTATTCGCAGCGTGTTGATCGCCCTGATGCTGGCGATCTTTCTCGGCGCACTGGACCAGACCATCGTCGCCGTTTCCATGCCGGCCATCTCCGCGCAATTCAAGGACGTCAGCCTGCTGGCCTGGGTGATTTCCGGCTACATGGTGGCGATGACCGTGGCGGTGCCGATCTACGGCAAGCTCGGCGACCTGTAAGGCCGACGCAAGTTGATGCTGTTCGGAATGGGGCTGTTCACCCTCGCCTCGCTGTTCTGCGGCATGGCCCAAAGCATGGAACAACTGGTGCTGGCGCGAATCATCCAGGGCATCGGTGCGGGCGGAATGATTTCGGTCAGCCAGGCGATCATCGGGGATATCGTCCCGCCCCGGGAGCGCGGTCGCTATCAGGGTTATTTCAGCAGCATGTACGCCGTGGCGAGTGTGGCCGGCCCGGTGCTCGGCGGTTACATGACCGAATACCTGTCGTGGCGCTGGGTATTTCTGATCAACCTGCCGCTGGGCATCGGAGCCTGGCTGGTGGCCAATCGCACACTGGTGGGTTTGCCCGTGCCACAACGCCAACCGATCATCGATTACCTCGGCACGTTGCTGATGATTATCGGTTTGACCGCCTTGCTGCTGGGCATCACGCAAGTTGGTCAGGGCCACTCATGGCGCAGCGCCGAAGTGCTGGGCCTGCTCGGGTGCGCGGTGCTGGTGCTGGCGCTGTTCGTCTGGCATGAGCGCCGGGCGCGGGAGCCATTGCTGCCGATGCACCTGTTTGCCAACCGCAATGCGATCCTGTGCTGGTGCACGATTTTCTTCACCAGTTTCCAGGCCATCTCGCTGATCGTGCTGATGCCGCTGCGCTTCCAGAGCGTCACCGGCGCCGGGGCCGACAGCGCCGCGCTGCACCTGTTGCCGCTGGCCATGGGCTTGCCGATCGGGGCTTATTTCGCCGGACGCCGCACCTCGGTGACCGGGCGCTACAAACCGATGATCCTGGCAGGGGCGGTGCTGATGCCGATCTCGATTCTCGGCATGGCTTTCAGTCCGCCCCAGGCGTTCTTGCTCAGCAGTCTGTTTATGTTGCTCAGCGGCATTGCCAGCGGCATGCAATTCCCGACGTCATTGGTCGGGACGCAGAACTCGGTGGAACAGCGGGACATCGGCGTCGCCACCAGCACCACCAACCTGTTCCGCTCGCTGGGCGGCGCGGTGGGGGTGGCATTGATGTCGGCGCTGTTGCTGGCGCTGCTGCAGGATTCGAGCTTCGCCCACCTGGCCGGTTCGTCGATGATTGCCGAGGGCCGTTCAGGGAATGTGTTGCTGGACGGTTTGAACGCTGCACCGGGGGAGGCGCAGAACGCCTTGCGCGCCGAGTTGGCGCTGACGTTCAGGCATTTGCTGATGGTCAGTGCGGCGGTGTCGTTGCTGGGGTTGGCGGCGGCGGTTGCGATGCCGAACAGGGTGTTGCGGGGGCGTGAGGATAAAGTCCGATAGATAGACCGAGTCGCCCGCCATCGCGAGCAGGCTCGCTCCCACAATGGATCTTTGTCGTCCACAAATGCTGTGAACACTGGAGATCTACTGTGGGAGCGAGCCCGCTCGCGAAGGCGTCCTCACAGACACCGATGAATCAAGGGCTGTAATACCCGACCGCCACCAGAAAGTGCCCGACCTTTTTCAGGTAGGCATGCTTGTCTTCAACCTTGCTGGTGACCGGGTTTTTCCAGCGGTATTCGTATTCGCCGTAATCCTGCTTGGCAATCAACGCCAGGATCGGCTCGCCCACCGGTTTGCCTTCCGGGTCCTTGATCTTGCCGAAGTCGGTATTGATCAACCGCAGGTTGGTACCGTGGGCCACGTAACGCTGGGTGTTGAGGTCAACGACGAACACGTACAGGTCATCCTGCAAGTAGCCGCCCTTGAGGGAGTTGATCGCAGTCAGCGTGCCCTTCTCGTCTTTGGCCAGATCCGTCGCCGCTTTGTTCAGCAAGGCCATCGCCTGTTCCGCCGACGCCCGTGGCAGGTAGTAACCCACGGCCAGAATCCGCTGGCCAACGCGCTGATAGAACACATGCTTGCGCTCGACCTTGCCGTCGGACCAGTTCTGCCAGCGATATTCGGCCTGCTGGATGCCATTGCCCTCCGGCACTTTCAAGGCGTCCTTGAAGGCCTTCTGCAAATCCGGTCCCAGGGTTTCGGTCACATCACGCCCGATCAAGGCCGAAGACGGCCCGCCACTGGCAAGCATCACGCCCTTGGTATCGACCACGAAGACGTAACGATCCTTGTCGACAAACTCGCCCTGACGGCTGAACGCCGCGAACGCCTTGTCGCCGTTGTCGTGGTAGTAGGCCAGGGCTTTTTCCAGCAAGGCTTTGGCCGCCTGGCTGTCATCCTTTTCCGCCGTAGCCGCCTGAACCTGCCCCAGACACAACAACAGCATCCACCCCAGCACGGCCCACTTGTGCAGAACCCCCATAGCGCATCCCCTCGTTCTTGTCGGTGTTTCAAGAGCGTAGACGGCTATGGGATATGTACGAATTTTCAGGCCCCTGTAGCAGCTGTCGAAGGCTTACTGCCTTGCGCGGAGTTGCTGCTGCAGATTCTGGATCTGCGCCTGAAGGGTGTTGATGTTGCGGGTGGTCTGGCCGCGGAAGGCATCGAACTCGGCGGTATTGGTGACGCCTTGCGCTGATGCCGGGCGGTTGTCCTGCTGGCTTTTGAGCACGATCATGTCTTGTTCCAGTCGCTCGATGGCGGCGCTCGGGTTGCCCTGTTTTTTCAGCGCGACGATGTCGGCGCCGAGGCTTTTGAGCTGGGCGTCGAATTTGCTGGTGTCGTCCGGGGCGCTTTTCAGCGCAGCCAACTCGGTGCTCAAGGCTTTGACCTGCGCCTGCAATTGCGTGTTGGCGGCCTGGTGTTCGGTGCTCTGGGCAGTCATCTGCGCCAGGCGCTTGTCCAGGTCGGTGGTTTGCGCGGTCATTTGTGCCAGACGCTTGTCCAGGTCGCTGGTCTGACCGACCACACCTTGCTGCTGCTTGCTTTGGTCCTGCAACTGGTTTTCCAGCTGCTTGATTTGCAACTTCAGGGCTTCGCTGTCGCTAGTGACGTTGGTCTGGCTGGCGACCACCTTGCCGGAAATGTCCTGCAAGCGTCCCGCCGCATCCTCACTGATCCGCGCGAAACTTTCCTGGGTGGCCACCAGTTGCTGTTCCATCAGCGAAATCTGCTGAAAGCTCCACCAGGCAAGGCCGGCGAATGCGAAGAACAAAGCGCCGACCAATGCCCACAGAGGCCCGGTGCTGGCGCTTTTGACCTTGACCACCGGCGCCGTGCGCGAATGCACGGAGGTGCGTTTCGAGGTCGGAAAATCATCGTCATCGGGGACGTCGGCGCGCAGGCTTGGAACATCATCGAAGTCGTCGTTGGCATCGTTACGCATGGACATTGAGTCAACCTTTGTGGAACGCGGTGATGGCTATAGGCAGCGAGTATAAACCCCACGGCCGCAGCGATTGACCCTCAACGCCAAACTCGGTTCAGTGCTGGCAGGTTTGTCACTGCAAAAGTCAGCGAATGTCCTGGGCTTTCCACCAGCCGCAGAATTCATCGAGGGCCGTCCAGAGACTGACTTTCGGATCGTAGTCCAGATAATGCCGGGCGCGGCTGATGTCCAGGGTGAAATTTTTGTTCATCACCTGCATGCCCAGTCGCGACAACGTCGGCTCGGGACGGCCCGGCCACAATTTGCACACCCCTTCGTTGAGCGCGGCAACGCTGTAGGCCAGGCCGTAGGAACGGTAGCGCGTCACTTGTGGGACTTCCATCTTGCGCATTACGTAATTGACCACGTCCCACAGCGGCACAGGCGTGCCGTTGCTGATGTTGTAGGCCTTGCCCAAGGCCGAGTCGCTGGCCAGCAAGCTGCTGAGCAATGCTTCATTGAGGTTTTGCACACTGGTGAAGTCGACCTTGTTCAGGCCGTTGCCGATGATCGCCAGGCGTCCCTTGCGCTGCATGTTCAGGAGCCGCGGGAAGATACTCATATCACCCGCCCCGGTGACGAAACGCGGGCGCAGGGCCAGGGTTTCGAGACCGAACTCCTGTGCGCCAAAGACCTTTTGCTCGGCGAGGAATTTGGTGGCGGCGTAGGGATGCTTGAAACGTTTAGGTACTTGTTCTTCGGTCAGCCCCAGATGATCACGGCCATCGAAGTAGATCGACGGTGACGACAAATGCACCAGGCGCCGGACCCGCTGTTTCAGGCAGGCCTCGACCACGTTTTCAGTGACCTGCACGTTGCCTTGATGAAAGTCCTGATAACGTCCCCACAAACCGACCGCGCCGGCGCAATGCACCACGGCCTCGACATCGGAACACAGCTCGCGCGCCAGTTCCGGGTCGCTCAAGTCGCCCGGGATAAACTCGGCGCCACGGCGCACCAGGTGTTCGACGCTTTCGGCCCGGCGACCATTGACCCGCACGTCCAGGCCCTGCTCCAGGGCGAAACGCGCAAAGCGTCCGCCAATGAAGCCGCTTGCGCCGGTAACCAGAATTTTCATGTAGAGCTCCAACAAATGCAGCGGTGAGCATCAAGCTACACGCAGCAAGTTAAAAACGGTCCGCAAGCGCTTCACTTGCGGCTTGCAGCTTGACGCTTATGGCTGCTTCCAGGGCACCAGCCATTGCTTCGACGAACGCACCAATTGATCGGTCAGCAACCCCAGCAGCTGACCGCCATTGCGCCAATGATGCCAGTACAGCGGCACATCGATGGGCTTATCTGGCAAAAGCTCCTGCAAGACACCGCGCTCCAGCTGCTCGCGCACCTGCAATTCGGGCACCAGGCCCCAGCCAAGTCCGGCTTCGGTCAGGCGGATAAAGCCTTCAGACGATGGGCATAAATGGTGTTCGAAACCGCCATCGACACCGAGGGACGCGAGGTAGCGATGCTGCAGGAAATCGTCCGGGCCGAAGACCAGCGCCGGGGTTTTCGCCAGCAGGTCAGCACGCACGCCTTCAGGAAAATGCCGGGCGATAAACGCCGGGCTGGCCAACGCTCGATAACGCATGGCACCCAATAACACGCTACGTGCGCCAGCCACCGGGCGCTCGCTGGCGCAAATGCACGCGGCCACTTCGCCAGCGCGCATGCGTTTGAGGCCGACGGTCTGGTCTTCGACGACCAGGTCCAGCAGCAGGTGTTGCTCGGCGCAGAAATCACTGACGGCTGCGGCCCACCAAGTCGCCAGGCTGTCGGCGTTCAGGGCGATGCGCAGACGTTCCGGCAGACCTTCTTCGTCCAGCGCCGGTACCAGCGTCTGTAGATCCCGTTCCAGCAAACGCACCTGCTGGACGTGGTTGAGCAGCCGCCGACCAATCTCGGTAGGCGCCGGCGGCGTGACCCGCACCAACACCGGCTGGCCGACCCGCGCTTCCAGGAGCTTGATGCGCTGGGAGATCGCCGATTGCGACAAGCCCAGCACCTGCGCCGCACGTTCAAACCCGGCCTGCTCGACCACGGCGGCCAGGGCGGACAGCAATTTATAGTCGAACATCAGTTTTCCTAATGAGCGATCAGCATGATTGGTTTTTCTTATACCGCGTTGCACCGGAGAATAGCCAGCAAGCACTCTTGAACAGGATCACCGACATGGCTGGCGAAACTTCATTGGCAACCCTGCTGCGCAGCATGAGCCCGCACCTCAACGAGGGCGAATATGTATTTTGCACCCTGCGCGACGGCCAATTGCCCGCCGGCCTCGCGATCGTCGGCAGCTTTCGCGAGCAGGAGGGGCTGACCGTCATTCTCGAACGCTCCCTCGCCGAGCAGGCCGGTTTCAGCTTCGACTACGTCGCAGCCTGGATCACCTTGAACGTGCACTCAGCCCTCGAAGCCGTCGGCCTCACCGCCGCCTTCGCCACGGCATTGGGTAAGGCCGGTATCAGTTGCAACGTGATTGCCGGTTACTACCACGACCATTTATTCGTCGGTCAGGCCGATGCCCAACGCGCAATGCACGTGTTGCGCGACCTGGCAGCCAACGCGGAGTAAACCCTTATGTGGCAAAGCTATGTGAATGGCCTGCTGGTGGCCGCCGGGCTGATCATGGCGATCGGCACTCAGAACGCGTTTGTGCTGGCGCAGAGCCTTCGACGTGAACATCACCTGCCGGTGGCGGCGCTGTGCGTCACCTGCGACGCCTTGCTGGTGGCCGCCGGGGTATTCGGGCTGGCGACGGTGCTGGCGCAAAACCCGACCTTGTTGGCGGTCGCCCGCTGGGGTGGCGCGGTATTTCTGATTTGGTATGGCAGTCAGGCGCTGCGTCGGGCGTGCTCGAAACAAAGCCTGCAACAAGGTGAAAACCAGACGGTGCGCTCGCTACGTGCGGTGATGCTCAGCGCGTTGGCCGTCACCTTGCTCAACCCGCACGTTTATCTGGATACCGTGTTGTTGATCGGCTCCCTCGGCGCGCAGCAAACCGAGCCCGGCGCTTATGTCGTGGGGGCGGCCAGCGCGTCGTTGTTGTGGTTTTTCACCCTGGCACTCGGCGCGGCATGGTTGGCACCCTGGCTGGCACGGCCCAGCACCTGGCGGATTCTCGATCTGCTGGTGGCGGTGATGATGTTTGCCGTGGCGTTTCAATTAATCGTCGCCAGCTGATTATTCCAAAAGGCTCTGGAACCTCTATCCCACACAGTTGTTGCGTGGTTATGCCGCACCCCCGGTGCTATGATCCGATCCGATGCGCCGCAAAGAGTACAAACTCCCCGGCGCTTGTCTGGCCGCCCGTGATCGGCCTTGCGCTCACCGCAACTGACCTGATTAGGAGAATCATCATGGCTTTCGAATTGCCGCCGCTGCCTTACGCACACGATGCCCTGCAGCCGCACATTTCCAAGGAAACTCTGGAATACCACCACGACAAGCACCACAACACCTACGTCGTGAACCTGAACAACCTGGTGCCAGGCACCGAGTTCGAAGGCAAGACCCTGGAAGAAATCGTCAAGTCTTCCTCGGGCGGCATCTTCAACAACGCCGCTCAAGTCTGGAACCACACTTTCTACTGGAACTGCCTGGCGCCAAACGCCGGCGGTCAACCAACCGGCGCACTGGCTGAAGCCATCAACGCTTCCTTCGGTTCGTTCGACAAGTTCAAAGAAGAATTCAGCAAAACCTCCATCGGCACCTTCGGTTCCGGTTGGGGCTGGCTGGTGAAAAAAGCTGACGGTTCCCTGGCCCTGGCCAGCACCATCGGCGCCGGCAACCCGCTGACCAGCGGCGACACCCCGCTGCTGACCTGCGACGTCTGGGAACACGCTTACTACATCGACTACCGCAACGTTCGTCCGAAATACGTCGAAGCGTTCTGGAACCTGGTCAACTGGAAATTCGTGGCTGAGCAATTTGAAGGCAAAACCTTCAAGGCTTAAGCTCGACGCCAGACAAGAAACCCGGCTTTTATGCCGGGTTTTTTTATGGGCTTTGGAAGTATTCACTGCCGTGTGTCGCTCTAAACATCGAATCAACTACCCGGCCGCCTTTGCGAGCAGGCTCGCTCCCACAGTGAACACACCCTTTATAAAACCCGCTCGATCTCCTCTGGGAGCGAGCCTGCTCGCGAAGAACGATGACGCGGTCTCTGGAATGCTATGCCGGATCGACGTTATCAAGCGCCCGGTTCACGGCCAGTTCTGCCAGCATGATGATCTGCTGGATTGCCAGCACGGTGTTGCGCTGCGGGCCGATCAGGTTCGAGGCGAAATCGCTGGCCATGACGCTGGCCGAAGCCAGGGACTCGCAGGCTTGGGCCAGGAGGCTTTCAGTGTCCATGTCGGGGGCGATCATGAACATCGTGCTGGGGCGCCGGGGTTTTTCGAGGTATTGGTTTGGCGGGTCGAGGTAGTAGTCGAGGGCGCGTTTTATGGCTTCGTGGTCTTTGAGGAGCGTTTCGGCTTCGGTGGTGGGAGCGATGTTGACGGGTGGGTCGGGGATTAACTTATCCAAACTGAAATTCCTCTAATCAAACGGGTGCCATCACCCGTCGTTTCTCACGCGACGGAGGGGAGGCAGCTATGTGCGGAGTGAGAAACCGGTAGAGGAATAGACCCGGCCAGACCGAAGTCTGCCCGCACACAGCCGCCATAAAAAACTTGCTGGCAGCGGATAAGCTGGCGGCAATTATGGTGGTACTGGCGCTGTATTAAAACCTCTACGGGCTCTCACACCCGGTCGCTGAGTTTTCAGCGACAGCCAGAGGTTAGAGAACACGCTTCCTACCCGGCAACCTGAAAAATGCGTGGGAAAACGCTGAGTTTTTTACACATTGTTCAACACACAAAAATGGAACGCGGAGCGTCCCGGGCGACATTCCCACGCGGAGCATGGGAACGATCAATCGGGAGGCATCAGGAAGAGATTGGTTGGCTGTCAGGCCGCCTTCGCGAGCAGGCTCGCTCCTACAGTGGAATGGGTGTACCTGCAAGAGATTGGTCGGCTGTCAGGCCGCCTTCGCGGGCAAGCCTCGCTCCTACAAGAACTCAGCGTACAGCCTTTGATTCTCACCACTCATCAGGCCGAGCGTTAGCTCGCCTTCAGCTCTTGATCTTGATCTACCCGCCCCTTTCGGGAGGCTGAGTGGAGGTGTTCATCCGGGGAGTGGCGCGCAGCGCCGTTCGACGCAGTCGAACACGCTGCATGTAGGTCGTCGCGAAGCAGACCGGAGGGCAGTGTCCCCGGATGGATACCGGAGCGAAGGTACGCCGAGCCTTAGCGAGGGGCCGGACGCTTGGGGCGAGACTTTTTGGTTCCTTTTGTGGCGTTTGACAAAAGGGACTCGCCGTAAGGGCGAAACCGCCAGCCGCCGTTACCGCAGAAACGGATATGTACCCGGTCAACCACAACATGGTCGGCCCGAAGGCCGCCATCGCGAGCAGCCTCACTCCCACAGTTGAAATGCGGACACCCGCAGAACCCAAGCCAATCTCCGACAATGAAACCAGCATTCAGCCCCTTGCCCCCCGCCACAGCAGGCTAACATCAACAAAAGGAAAAATAGTCCCAATCCCCCTCAAGTTGAAGGACCCAACTACCGACACAGTACTAATAGGGCAAATACTCAAAACAACAGCATTTCTGCCAAGCTGCAGGCAAAAAACCATGAGATTGAATGTCCCTTTGACTGCCATCACGGGATTGCCAATACTCATGGCAACTTGATGCTACCCGCACGGAACAAGGAATAACCCTTTGAAGCTGGAACTCAAGAACAGCTTGTCGGTGAAGTTGCTCCGGGTCGTGCTCCTGTCGGCATTGATCGTCGGCGTAGTCTTGAGCTGCGCGCAGATCGTTTTCGATGCCTATAAAACACGCCAGGCCGTGGCCAACGATGCACAACGCATCCTCGACATGTTCCGCGACCCCTCCACCCAGGCCGTCTACAGCCTGGATCGGGAAATGGGCATGCAGGTCATCGAAGGCCTGTTCCAGGACGAAGCCGTGCGCCAGGCCTCCATCGGCCATCCCAGCGAAGCCATGCTCGCGCAAAAATCTCGTGAGTTGCACCATTCAAACAGCCGCTGGCTGACCGATCTCATTCTTGGCAAGGAACGCACCTTCACCACCCAACTGGTCGGCCGCGGCCCCTACAGCGAGTATTACGGCGATCTGAGCATCACCCTCGACACCGCCACCTACGGGCAGGGTTTCATCGTCAACTCGGTGATCATCTTCATTTCCGGCGTATTGCGCGCCCTCGCCATGGGCCTGGTGTTGTACCTGGTCTACCACTGGCTGCTGACCAAACCTCTGTCGCGCATCATCGAACACCTGACCGAAATCAATCCGGACCGCCCCAGCGAACACAAGATCCCACTGCTCAAGGGTCACGAAAAGAACGAACTGGGGATCTGGATCAACACCGCCAACCAGTTGCTCGAATCCATCGAACGCAACACCCACCTGCGCCACGAAGCGGAAAACAGCCTGCTGCGCATGGCCCAGTACGACTTCCTAACCGGTCTGCCGAACCGTCAGCAATTGCAGCAACAACTGGACAAGATCCTGGTTGACGCCGGCAAGTTGCAACGTCGGGTTGCGGTGCTGGTGGTGGGCCTGGACGACTTCAAAGGCATCAACGAACAGTTCAGCTATCAGACCGGCGACCAATTGCTGCTGGCCCTGGCCGATCGTCTGCGCGCTCACAGCGGTCGCCTCGGCGCCCTCGCCCGTCTCGGTGGTGACCAGTTCGCCCTGGTCCAGGCCGATATCGAACAACCTTACGAAGCCGCCGAACTGGCGCAAAGCATTCTCGATGATCTGGAAGCGGCGTTTGCCCTCGATCATCAGGAAATCCGCCTGCGCGCGACCATCGGCATCACCCTGTTTCCCGAGGATGGCGACAGCACCGAGAAACTGCTGCAAAAAGCCGAGCAGACCATGACGCTGGCGAAAACCCGCTCGCGCAACCGTTATCAATTCTACATCGCCAGCGTCGACACCGAGATGCGTCGCCGTCGGGAACTGGAAAAAGACCTGCGCGACGCCCTGCGGCGGGACCAGTTCTACCTCGTCTATCAACCGCAGATCAGCTACCGCGATCACCGGGTGGTGGGTGTCGAGGCACTGATTCGCTGGCAGCATCCCGAACACGGTCTGGTGCCGCCGGACCTGTTCATCCCGCTCGCCGAGCAGAACGGCACCATCATCGCCATTGGCGAATGGGTACTGGATCAAGCCTGCAAGCAATTGCGCGAATGGCACGATCAGGGTTTCCCGGATCTGCGCATGGCGGTGAACCTGTCGACCGTGCAACTGCACCACGCCGAATTGCCGCGAGTGGTCAACAACCTGCTGCAGATGTACCGCCTTCCCCCTCGCAGCCTGGAGCTGGAAGTCACCGAAACCGGCCTGATGGAAGACATCAGCACCGCCGCCCAGCATCTGTTGAGCCTGCGCCGCTCCGGCGCATTGATTGCGATCGACGATTTCGGCACGGGTTATTCGTCCTTGAGCTACCTGAAAAGCCTGCCGCTGGACAAGATCAAGATCGACAAGAGCTTCGTGCAGGACCTGCTCGATGACGACGACGATGCCACCATCGTTCGGGCGATCATCCAGCTGGGCAAGAGCCTGGGCATGCAGGTGATTGCCGAAGGCGTGGAAACCGCCGAGCAAGAGGCCTACATCATCTCCGAAGGCTGCCACGAAGGTCAGGGCTACCACTACAGCAAACCGCTGCCGGCACGGGAATTGAGCGCCTACCTGAAACAGGCGCAGCGCAGTAACGCAGCCATTTTGTAGAGATCAAACAATCACAGCCTCGTTCCACTCAACAGCTGCTACGGGTCCGTGTGCTTGTAGCCGCTGTCGAGTGAAACGGGGCTGCGATGTTTTTTGATCCACGACACAACGCTTGTACGAATAAGAAATATTTCCAGCTACAACCCTTTACAGATAATGCGAAAGATTTGCATTATGTCGCAGTTTTGCGCACCCGCTGCGCCATACCCCCCTCTCGAAGCAGGATGTTCGCCATGATTCGTATGCCTCTGGCTACCGCCAGTCTGTTGGCCATCGCTATTTCCCTCGCCGGTTGTGGCGAAGGCAAAGACAAGAACGCCGCTACGCCGACGCCGGCCGCCAGCACCGCTGCGGCTCCAGCTGCCGCCCCGGCCGCTACCAGCAAAGTCGACGAAGCCGCCGCCAAAGCCGTTGTCGCGCACTACGCCGACATCGTCTACGCCGTTTACAGCGATGCCGAATCCACCGCGAAAACCCTGCAAACCGCCGTCGACGCCTTCCTCGCCAAGCCGAACGCCGACACCCTGAAAGCCGCCAAGGCTGCCTGGGTGGCTGCCCGCGTTCCTTATCTGCAGAGCGAAGTGTTCCGCTTCGGCAACACCATCATCGACGATTGGGAAGGTCAGGTGAACGCCTGGCCACTGGACGAAGGCCTGATCGACTACGTCGACAAATCCTACGAACACGCACTGGGTAACCCGGGCGCCACAGCCAACATCATCGCCAACACTCAGGTGCAGGTCGGCGAAGACAAGATCGACGTCAAAGACATCACCCCGGAAAAACTCGCCAGCCTGAACGAACTGGGCGGTTCCGAGGCCAACGTCGCCACCGGCTACCACGCCATCGAATTCCTGCTTTGGGGCCAGGACCTGAACGGCACCGGCCCTGGCGCCGGCAACCGTCCAGCCTCCGACTACCTGGAAGGCAAAGGCGCCACCGGCGGTCACAACGATCGTCGCCGCGCTTACCTGAAGTCCGTGACCCAGCTGCTGGTCAGCGACCTGGAAGAAATGGTCGGTAACTGGAAGCCGAACGTGGCCGACAACTACCGCGCCACCCTGGAAGCGGAACCGGTTGATTCGGGCCTGCGCAAAATGCTGTTCGGCATGGGCAGCCTGTCCCTGGGCGAACTGGCGGGCGAGCGCATGAAGGTTTCCCTGGAAGCCAACTCCCCTGAAGACGAACACGATTGCTTCAGCGACAACACCCATAACTCGCAGTTCTACGATGCCAAGGGTATCCGCAACGTGTACCTGGGCGAATACACCCGCGCAGACGGCACCAAAATGACCGGCGCCAGCCTGTCGTCCCTGGTGGCCAAAGCCGACCCGGCAGCCGACACCGCGCTGAAAGCCGACCTGGCTGCAACCGAAGCCAAGATGCAGGTCATCGTCGATCACGACAACAAGGGTGAGCACTACGACCAGCTGATCGCCGCCGGTAACACCGCTGGCAACCAGATCGTGCGCGACGCAATCGCCGCCCTGGTCAAGCAGACCGGTTCGATCGAAGCCGCCGCTGGCAAACTGGGTATCAGCGACCTGAACCCGGACAACGCTGATCACGAATTCTGATCAACGCTGGCTGAGTGACTAAAGAGGCGACCTTCGGGTCGCCTTTTTCATGCCTGCCAGACACGGACCACTGTAGGAGCAAGCCTGCTTGCGATGGCGCCGTGTCAGTCACCATCAATGTTGAATTCAATACCGCCTTCGCGGCAAGCCTCGCTCCTACAGGGGCTGCGCTAAACCCGTGGGAGCGAGCCTGCTCGCGAAGGCGGCGTGTCAGTCACCCTCCATGTTGAATTCAATACCGCCTTCGCGGGCAAGCCTCGCTCCTACAGGGGCTGCGCTGGACCCGTGGGAGCGAGCCTGCTTGCGAAGGCGCCGTGTCAGTCACCCTCCATGTTGAATTCAATACCGTCTTCGCGGGCAAGCCTCGCTCCTACAGGGTCTACGCTGACCCCGTGGGAGCGAGCCTGCTCGCGAAGGCGCCGTGTCAGTCTCCCTCCATGTTGAATTCAATACCGCCTTCGCGGGCAAGCCTCGCTCCTACAGGGGCTGCGCTGAACCCGTGGGAGCGAGGCTGATTGCGATGGCGGCGCCTCGGTCCCCTGTGAAAACCTGCCCCACATAAACCAAACGATAATTCCTCTTATTCAAACTCCCTTGCCCTGTTAGACTTTGCGCCCTTGTTTTGCTCGTCTTGCAGGATGTCTGATGCCCTCGCTGCTTCTTCGCTTGTCCGCACTGTTTCTGGCCCTGGGCCTGAGTGCCTGCGATGACGCCCCGCGTTTTACCAAGGCCGAACCCGGTGAAGCCCGGTCCGGTGGCGCGGCGACTGTGCGCAAGACCGATCAAAATGCGTTCTCACTGCCCTCCGCGAACCTGTCGCCGTCACGGCGCGTGGATTTCAGCGTCGGCAACAGTTTCTTCCGCAACCCTTGGGTGATCGCCCCTTCGACCACCACCGCCCGGGACGGCCTCGGCCCGCTGTTCAATACCAACGCCTGTCAGGGCTGTCACATCAAGGACGGTCGCGGTCATCCGCCGACGCCCGGTGCGGCGAACGCGGTATCGATGCTGGTGCGCCTGTCGATCCCGAATGCACCGGCCTATGCCAACGTCATCGAGCAGCTCGGCGTGGTCCCGGAGCCGGTCTACGGCGGCCAGTTCCAGGACATGGCCATACCCGGCGTGACCCCGGAGGGCAAAGTGCGGGTCGATTACACCCCCGTTCCGGTCCGCTTCAAGGACGGCACCGAAATCGAGTTGCGCAAGCCCAGCCTGAACATCACCCAACTGGGTTACGGCCCGATGCACCCCGACACCCGTTTCTCGGCACGCGTTGCCCCGCCAATGATTGGCCTGGGCTTGCTCGAAGCCATCCCCGACGAAGCGATCCTGGCCAACGCCGAGGCTCAGGCCAAGGACAAAAACGGCATCGCCGGGCGACCGAACCGGGTCTGGGACGACGTGCAGCAGAAGACCGTCCTCGGCCGCTTTGGCTGGAAGGCCGGGCAACCGAACCTCAATCAACAGAACGTTCACGCGTTCTCCGGTGACATGGGCCTGACCACCAGCCTGCGCCCCTTCGACGACTGCACCGAGGCGCAAACAGCCTGCAAACAGGCGCCGACCGGCAACGGCCCGAATGGCGAGCCGGAAGTCAGCGATAACATCCTGCGCCTGGTGCTGTTCTACAGCCGCAACCTGGCTGTACCGGCTCGTCGCGACGTCAATGCGCCCGAAGTGCTGGCCGGCAAGAACCTGTTTTTCCAGGCCGGATGCCAGTCCTGTCACACACCGAAATACACCACCGCCGCCAACGCCGCCGAACCTGAACTGGCCAATCAGGTGATTCGCCCTTACAGCGATCTGCTGCTGCACGACATGGGCGACGGCCTGGCCGACAACCGCAGCGAATTCCAGGCCAGTGGCCGCGACTGGCGCACCCCGCCGTTGTGGGGCATCGGCCTGACGCAAGCGGTCAGTGGCCACACCCAGTTCTTGCATGACGGCCGCGCGCGCAATCTGCTCGAAGCCGTGCTCTGGCATGGCGGCGAAGCGAAAGCGGCCCAGCAACAGGTTTTGTCTTTCAATGCCGAGCAGCGCGCTGCGTTGCTGGCGTTTTTGAATTCCCTTTAATACGTATTCCATAGCGGGAGCCCGACATGTTCCGTCCCAAATTGTTGTTCACCAGCCTCGCAGCACTCGCCCTCGGCGCTTGCTCGCCACAGGACCCGCAAGCCGTCACCTCGGCCGCCATCGCCAAATCGGTGATCCTGCCAACGTACACCCGCTGGGTTGAAGCCGACCGCCAATTGGCCGTCAGCGCCCTCGCCTACTGCGAAGGCAAGGAAAACCTCGACACCGCCCGCGCCGACTTCCTGCACGCGCAGAAAGCCTGGGCCGAGCTGCAACCGCTGCTGATCGGGCCGCTGGCCGAAGGCAATCGCGCCTGGCAGGTGCAGTTCTGGCCGGACAAGAAAAACCTGGTCGGCCGTCAGGTCGAGCAATTGGTCACCGCGCAGCCGCAGATCGATGCCGCCGCCCTGGCCAAGTCCAGCGTCGTGGTTCAAGGCCTCTCGGCCTATGAATACATCCTGTTCGACAGCAAGCCGGACGTGGCCAACGACGCGCAAAAAGCCAAGTACTGCCCACTGTTGAAGGCGATTGGCGAGCGTCAGAAACTGCTGGCCGAAGAGATTCTGCAAAGCTGGAACAACACCGACGGCATGCTCGCGCAGATGAGCAAGTTCCCGAACCAGCGCTACGCCGACTCCCACGAAGCCATCGCCGACCTGCTGCGCGTCCAGGTCACCGCCCTCGACACCTTGAAGAAAAAACTCGGTACACCGATGGGCCGCCAGAGCAAGGGCGTGCCGCAACCGTTCCAGGCCGATGCCTGGCGCAGCCAGTCGTCCCTGGCCGGCCTTGAAGCCAGTCTCGCCGCCGCCAAAACCGTGTGGGAAGGCGTCGACAACAAAGGCCTGCGCGGCCTGTTGCCGAGTGAGCAAAAACCGTTGGCCGACAAGATCGACGCCGCTTACGCCGCGTCCCTGAAACTGTTCGCCAGCAACCAGCGTTCGCTGACCGAGATGCTCAACGACGATGCCGGCCGCCAGCAACTCAACGATCTCTACGACAGCCTCAACGTCGTCCATCGCCTGCACGAAGGCGAACTGGCCAAGGCGCTGGGCATCCAACTGGGCTTCAACGCCAACGACGGTGACTGATGAGGGCGAGTGCCATGCTGCGACGTCAGGCTCTGACTTTAGGTAGTTTGCTGCTGGGAGCAGTGACACTGGGCGGCTGGACGCTGTTCAAACAAAAGGACAAGAGCCCACTGCTGCTTTCGGCGCGGGACGATGGCGACGGCAAGCATTACGCCGTCGGTTATCGGCTGGACGGCACCCGGGTGTTCGCCACCCAGGTCGGGCAGCGTTGCCACGACATCATCAACCACCCGACGCTGCCGATTGCGCTGTTCGTCGCACGACGTCCGGGCACCGAAAGCTATCTGATCGACCTGCGCGACGGCGCGCTGCTGCAAACCGTGGCCTCGCTGCCCAACCGGCACTTCTACGGGCACGCGGTGATTCACAAGAGCGGCGACTGGCTGTACGCCACCGAAAACGACACCTCCGATCCGGGTCGCGGACTGTTGGGTGTGTATAAGTTCGAAGGTGAACGGCTGGTGCACAGCGGCGAGATTTCCACCCATGGCATCGGCCCCCATCAGGTGTCGTGGATGCCGGACGGCGAGACGTTGGTGGTGGCCAACGGCGGCATTCGCACCGAGGCTGAAAGCCGGGTCGAGATGAACCTCAACGCCATGGAGCCGAGCCTGGTATTGATGCAACGCGACGGTACCCTGCTGAGCAAGGAAACCCTCGCCCAGCCGATGAACAGCGTGCGTCACCTGGGGATCGCCAGCGATGGCACCATCGTCGCCGGCCAGCAATTCATGGGGCCGTCCCACGAGTCCTCAGAGTTGCTGGCGATCAAGCGTCCGGGCCAACCGTTCGTGGCGTTTGCGGTGCCTGAACATCAGTTGCAGGCGATGGGGCATTACACCGCCAGCGTGGCGGTCCACAGTGACTTGCGATTGGTCGCGTTGACTGCGCCGCGCGGCAACCGCTTTTTCATCTGGGACCTGGACAGCGGTGAAGTGCGCCTGGATGCGCCGCTTCCCGATTGCGCCGGGGTTGGCGCCGTGGCTGACGGGTTTGTCGTGACCTCGGGTCAGGGCCGCTGCCGGTATTACGATTGCCGTCAGACAACGCTGGTTGCAAAACCATTGGAGCTTCCGGCGGGGCTTTGGGATAACCACCTTCACCTCATCTGAGCCCGTTTCCTGTGGCGAGGGAGCTTGCTCCCGCTGGGCTGCGAAGCGGCCCCAAAATGGGACTGCTGCGCAGTCCAGCGGGAGCAAGCTCCCTCGCCACAGGTTATTCATCGTTCGTTAGTCCCCTTGAGTGACAGGCGCTCGAAGGCCTCGCCTGTAATTTCTTCCAGTTGGAATCACCCTGCGACTCAGATAATGTGCCCCACTGTCTCACCTGATTTTCTCCAAGGAAGTGGAAATATGCTGCGTCGCCGCATGCTGATCATGTTGGGTGTTGTTCTGCTGATCGTGCTGATCCTGGCCGGTTATAAAGCCTTCTCCATCTACACGATGATTCAAGGCTTTTCCGCGCCGAAACCGCCGATCAGTGTCGCCGCGACCACTGCCGTGGAACGTCCGTGGCAAGCTCGCCTGCCAAGCGTCGGCACCCTCAAGGCGCTGCAAGGCGTGGACCTGAGCCTGGAGACCGACGGCACCGTCATCGATTTGCAGTTCGAGTCAGGCCAGAAGGTCAAGGCCGGCCAACCGCTGCTTCTGCTTGATAGCGTGGTAGAAACCGCCCTGCTCGAAACCGCTCAAGCCGACCTGGGGTTGGCGCAGCTCGATTACGGTCGCGGCAGCCAATTGGTGGGCAGCCAGGCCATTTCCAAAGGCGAGTTTGACCGGCTCTCGGCGATATTGAAAAAGAGCCGGGCCACGGTGAATCAGCTCAAGGCGGCGCTGGCCAAAAAACGCTTGCTCGCACCGTTCAGCGGGACCATCGGTATTCGTCAGGTGGACATCGGTGACTATCTCGCCAGCGGCACCATGATCGCCACCCTGCAAGACCTCAGTAGCCTCTACGTCGACTTTTTCGTGCCCGAGCAGTCGGTGCCGAAGATCGGCGTCGGCCAGTCGGTGCAGATCATTGTCTCGGCCTACCCGACACAGACCTTCCCCGGCACCATCAGCGCGATCAACCCGAAAGTCGAAAACAGCACCCGCAATGTTCAGGTCCGCGCGACCTTGGCCAACCCCGACGGCAATCTGCTGCCGGGCATGTACGCCAGCCTGCAGGTGATGCTGCCCGACCCGCAGCCGCGCATCGTCGTGCCGCAAAGCGCGATCACGTACACGCTGTACGGCAACTCGCTCTACGTCGTCGCGCAGAAAAAAGCCGAAGACGGCAGCCTCGAAAAAGACGACAAGGGCCAGCCGATCCTGATCGCCGAACGGCGTTTCATCGAAACCGGCGAGCGCCGCGACGGGCTGGTGGTGATTACCAAAGGCTTGCAGAACGGCGAAAAAGTGGTCACGGCCGGTCAGATCAAACTGGACAACGGCGCACACATTGCCATCAGCGACGACAAGACCCTGACCGATAAGAACAGTCAGCCACGTACTGACTGATCAAGGAATCCTCATGGCTTTTACCGATCCGTTCATCCGCCGCCCGGTGCTCGCCACCGTGGTCAGCCTGTTGATTGTGCTGCTGGGCTTCCAGGCCTGGAGCAAGCTGCCGCTGCGCCAATACCCGCAAATGGAAAACGCCCTGATCACGGTCACCACGGCGTACCCCGGGGCCAACGCCGAAACCATCCAGGGCTACATCACCCAACCGATGCAGCAAAGCCTGGCCAGCGCCGAGGGCATCGACTACATGACCTCGGTCAGTCGCCAGAACTTCTCGGTGATCTCGATCTACGCGCGCATCGGCTCCAACAGCGACCGCCTGTTCACCGAGCTGCTGGCCAAGGCCAACGAGGTGAAGAACCGGCTGCCTCAGGACGCCGAAGACCCGGTGCTGAGCAAGGAAGCCGCCGACGCCTCGGCCCTCATGTACATCAGTTTCTTCAGCAAGGAGCTGAGCAACCCGCAGATTACCGATTACCTGTCGCGGGTCATCCAGCCAAAACTGGCGACCCTGCCGGGCATGGCCGAAGCCGAGATTCTCGGCAACCAGGTGTTCGCCATGCGCCTGTGGCTGGACCCGGTAAAGCTGGCCGGTTTCGGCCTGGCCGCCAGCGACGTGACCAACGCGGTGCGCCAGTACAACTTCCTCTCTGCGGCCGGTGAAGTGAAAGGCGAGTACGTCGTCACCAGCATCAATGCCAACACCGAACTCAAGTCCGCTGAAGCGTTCGCTGCGATTCCGCTCAAGGTCGAGGGTGACAGCCGGGTGCTGCTCAGCGATGTGGCGCGGGTTGAGATGGGCGCGGAAAACTACGACTCGATCAGTTCGTTCGGTGGCACTCCTTCGGTGTACATCGGCATCAAGGCCACGCCGGGCGCCAACCCGCTGGACGTGATCAAGGAAGTGCGCAAGATCATGCCGGAGCTGGAAGCCCAGTTGCCGCCGAACCTCAAGGGGGAAATCGCCTACGACGCCACGCTGTTCATCCAGGCCTCAATCGATGAAGTGGTGAAAACCCTCTTCGAAGCCGTGCTGATCGTGATCGTGGTGGTGTTTCTGTTTCTCGGGGCGCTGCGTTCGGTGGTGATCCCGGTGGTCACCATTCCGCTGTCGATGATCGGCGTGATGTTCTTCATGCAGATGATGGGCTACTCGATCAACCTGCTGACACTGCTGGCGATGGTGCTGGCGATCGGGCTGGTGGTGGATGATGCCATTGTGGTGGTGGAGAACATTCACCGACACATCGAGGAAGGCAAGAAGCCGCTGGATGCGGCCATCGAAGGTGCCCGGGAAATCGCCATGCCGGTGGTTTCGATGACCATCACCCTGGCGGCAGTGTATGCGCCCATCGGTTTTCTGACCGGGCTCACGGGGGCGCTGTTCAAGGAGTTCGCCCTGACGCTGGCCGGTGCGGTGGTGATTTCCGGCGTGGTCGCGTTGACCCTGTCGCCGATGATGTGTGCCTTGCTCCTGCGCCACGACGAAAATCCCAGCGGCCTCGCGCACCGCCTGGACCTGATTTTTGAAGGCCTCAAGCGCCGATACCAAAGCATGCTCCACGGCACCCTCAACACCCGGCCGGTGGTCCTGGTGTTTGCGGTGATTGTGCTGTGCCTGATTCCGGTGCTGCTCAAGTTCACCAAGTCGGAACTGGCGCCCGACGAAGATCAGGGCATCATTTTCATGCTGGCCAACGCCCCGCAACCGGCCAACCTCGATTACCTGAACACTTACACTGACGAATTCATCACGATCTTCAAGGAGTTTCCCGAGTACTACTCTTCGTTCCAGATCAATGGATTCAACGGCGTGCAATCGGGGATTGGCGGTTTCCTGCTCAAACCGTGGAACGAGCGCGACCGCACGCAGATGGCCATCCTGCCCGAGGTCCAGCGCAAACTGGAGGGCATTGCCGGACTGCAGGTCTTCGGCTTCAACCTGCCCTCGTTGCCCGGCACGGGTGAAGGGTTGCCGTTTCAGTTCGTCATCAACACGGCCAACGATTACGAAGCGCTGCTGCAAGTGATGGACCGGGTGAAAAAACGGGCGATGGAGTCCGGCAAGTTCGCCTTTGTCGATGTCGACCTGGCCTTCGACAAACCCGAAGTCGTCGTGGACATCGATCGCGCCAAGGCCGCGCAGATGGGCGTGTCCATGCAGGACCTGGGCGGAACACTGGCCACATTGCTGGGACAGGCGGAAATCAACCGTTTCACCATTGAGGGTCGTAGCTACAAGGTCATCGCTCAGGTCGAACGACCGTTCCGCGACAACCCGGACTGGTTGAACAACTACTACGTGAAAAACAACCAAGGCCAACTGCTGGCCCTGTCGACCCTGATCACCGTCAGCGATCGGGCGCGTCCACGGCAGTTGAACCAGTTCCAGCAGCTCAACTCGGCCATCCTGTCAGGTGTGCCGCTGGTCAGCATGGGTGAAGCCATCGATGTCGTGCGCCAGATTACGCTGGAAGAAGCGCCGGCCGGTTTTGCCATGGATTACGCCGGCGCCTCGCGCCAATATGTCCAGGAAGGCAGCGCGCTGTGGGTGACCTTCGCCCTGGCGCTGGCGATCATTTTCCTGGTCCTCGCGGCCCAGTTCGAGAGCTTCCGTGACCCGCTGGTGATTCTGGTGACAGTGCCGCTGTCGATCTGTGGCGCGTTGATTCCACTGTTCCTGGGTTGGTCGAGCATGAACATTTATACCCAAGTGGGCCTGGTGACCTTGATCGGCCTGATCACCAAGCACGGGATCCTGATCGTCGAGTTCGCCAACCAGCTGCGCAGAGAGAAAGGCCTGACACCTCGCGAAGCTGTGGAAGAAGCTGCTGCAATCCGGCTGCGCCCGGTGTTGATGACCACGGCGGCGATGGTATTCGGCATGGTGCCATTGATCATCGCCACGGGCGCGGGCGCGGTCAGCCGGTTTGATATCGGCATGGTGATCGCAACCGGAATGTCGATCGGGACGTTATTTACGCTGTTCGTGTTGCCGTGCATCTACACCCTGCTGGCCAAACCCGACGCAAAAGAACACTCATAATCCATTTGGGAGCGAGCCTGCTCGCGATGGCGGTGTGTCAGGCACCTCAATGTTGACTATGCCGCCGTCATCGCGAGCAGGCTCCATCCCACCTTGGGCCATGCACGGCTTGAAATTCGGCACAAAAAAAGGCCTCGCATTGGCGAGGCCTTTTATTTTGGCTTCAATCTGTTCAACTCTGCGGCCTCATTCCTTGAGAAAGTCCGAACATGAACAGCAATAAATCATGATCGGGTTGAGATGCCACAGATGCCTTGGCAACCCGTGGCAACGGACAATGCGCGTCACCGTTCACTGAACTGAGAACTTGCGTGCGGGGCTGCTCCCACGCCGCCACCGCCAATGAAGCAACTGCCAAGGCTCCTATCAGAAACACACCTCGTGCAATTTCTAGTTTCATTGCTATAAACCTTTGATAGCGCTGCCAAACGCCGTCTCATAAAAGTAGACGAGTTTGCGCCAGTCCGCCGTGCTGAACGACGAGTGGCGACGAAGCTGCTTCATGTCGTGAGCCGCCGCCCGATAGGCGGTCAAGCGCTGCCGGCATTTCTCCAGGTCGATCAAGGCGATTTCGACCTTGGCCGACTCGCCTTCACCGGTCACCCGCACGAAAACGTGCTTGATATAGATGCAGCTGTGCTGCCAACGGCCCTTGTGCATGCGGGCCAGGTTTTCGGCCAGGTCCTTCAAGACTCGGTCATGCACCGCCTCGCCGTGACGCTCGCGACCGCCGCCGGCGTACCAGTGTTCGATTTCCTCGAAGCCGTCCAGCGACTTGGTCACCAGCAATGCGCGCCATTTGTGCACGGGGTCGCGCTGTGCGCCGCAGAAAACGATTTCCGGAACTCCCACCCCAAGCGCGCGCAGGCCAATGAGCGCATCACGCTCGCGCAACACGGTCGGACGACCGAAGGGGTGCAACCAGCTGCGATAGATATGCCCGGTCTGTCGCTTGGCGTAGAGCAGCTGACCATCGTTGCCCATGACCCGCTGCACGCCACTTTCTCCACCGCGACGGACGTTGGGTTCTTCTACCCATTCACCGCGCTGATTCCAGAAATAGTCGAAGCGGTCCTGAGAGGCGACGTCCGTCTCTGCTGCACATTGCACTGCCATCCTGTTACCTCTTGCGTAATACGTAAACTCGCCACATGGCATAGAGCGGTAAAAAGTCCAATCGTTCCTGAATACGGAACCCCGCTTGTTCAAACTCTTTTTCGACCGTGGCCGCCGGTAACACAAACCGGTTTTGGTAACCTTCCTGCCCACGCCGTTTCTCTGAGCGCTTGCGTTTCCAGGCCTTGAAATTGCCGTCCACCCACAACGAAAGGATCACGCTGTCACGCGTGACTCGTTCAAATTCGCGCAGAATGGCCAGTCGATGCTCGGCTTCACCGATGTGATGCAGCAAACGCATGCAGAAAATGCTGTCGACAGCGTTGTCGGGCAAAGCAATGTCGAATGCGGAAGTGTGCAAGGGTTGTACCCGTTTCACCACGTCAGCCGGTTGCGCCTGGGTTGCAATCTTCAACATTGACTCGGAGTTGTCGGCCCCGATGATCGCTCGATTGGCTTTCTCCGCCAGCATTGGCCAAAAACGCCCTGCCCCGCACGGCAAATCGAGGACCAGCCCTGGCTCACCGACCAGCTTCAGCGCCTTTCGCGCCAACTGCACGTCACGCCAGTGGGATAGCTTACGACCAAGACCATCCTGGTGCTTCTGCAAATACCTTTGAGCGTGTTGATCGTCGTACTTCTCGGAAAAATCGAGTTTGATCGGGCCGTCCATCATTAAGGTCTCCTGAACTTCTGATGACGCCCACCTTAGGTAGCGTAGTGTCGGTGTCAGGTCATACCTTTGTGAAAAAATTGTTAAGGAAATGTTGAATCATTACAAGATTTTTCAAGTTGACCACCATGGCTCGGAGCCCCGACTGCTCAAGCAACCGCTAGCTTTGGCTCAATTGCACCTGAAAACGACAGCCATTAGGTTCCATATTGGTCAAGCTGACGCTCCAGCCCTGGTTCTCGCAAATCCGCTGCACCAGCGACAACCCCAGTCCCAGGCCCTCGCCGCGCTTTTCACTGCCGCGCACGAAAGGTTCGAACATTGCCTCGCGTTTTTCCTCGGGAATGCCCACACCGCTGTCCTCGACCGTGAAACCTGTGGCCGTGAGGGTCAAACGGATGAACCCGCGCTCGGTGTAATGCAGCGCGTTACGCAACAGGTTGCCCATGACGGCGTGCAAGAGGGTTGCGTTGTAACAGGTGTCCAGTGGATTACCCGGTTCGAAGATCAGGCTCAGCCCCTTGGCTTCAATCGGCTCGCGCCACTGGTTGAGCAGCCCGTCGGCGACCTGGCTCAACGTCTGCTGCGGCGACATGCTCGCGTCTTCTCGCTGGGCCCGGGCCAACATCAGGAACGTTTGCACCAGCTCGCGCATCTCGGCGCACGCGCGGGCAATTCGCTCGACCTGGGCATGGCCGCGCTGGTCGATACCGGGGTTTTCCAACAGCAGCTCACAGGAACTGGCAAGTACCATCAAAGGCGTGCGCAGTTCGTGGCTGACGTCACTGGTAAACAATCGCTCACGGGTCAATGCCTGGCGCAGCCGACCAAGGGTGGCGTCGAAGGCAACCGCCAGCTCGCCCACTTCGTCAGCGGCATAATCCGGTGCCAGGGGTGGCGCCAGCCCCAGCAATTGATCGCGGTGACGCACCTGGCGGGCGAGTCGCACCACCGGCGCCATCACTTTGCGCGCCAGGACCCAACCGAGAAAGACTGCCAGCGCCAGGCTCAGTACGAAGCCCACCAGCACCACGGCAAACAGCACTCGCTCACGTTCTTCGAAATCGCTTTGATCCTGCAGCAGTACGTAACGCCGGCCATCGACCACTTCAACCATCGCGTGATACGACAGCTGCTCGCGAAAGACCTCGTGGAAACCGGGCTCCAGATGCCGTAAATCCTTGGGCAACTCGAAGTCCCCCGGCCCACCACTGAAATAGAACATCTGGTCCGGCTCGGGGCGATGGCTCCAGTCAGAGACGCTGTCCATCAGCAGGAGCCGTTGAAGATCGCCACCCAGCCCGGCTGAAATCAGCTTTTCTTCCACCAGGTGCACGGTCGCCACAATGCCCATGGCGAAGGCGCCTGCCACCAATGCACTCATCAGCGCAAAGGCGATGATGATCCGTTGAGCGAGGCTCTGCTTAAACTCCATCGCGACTCTCGGCCAAGCGATAACCCACACCGTGCACGGTTTGCAGCAAGGGCTTGGCGAAGGGCTTGTCGATCACCTGGCGCAGTTGATGGACGTGGCTGCGCAGGCTGTCGCTGTCCGGGCAGTCATCACCCCAGAGGGCTTCTTCGAGAATTTCGCGGCGCAGAACATGCGGGCTTTTCTGCATCAGCACCGCCAGCAACTTGAGGCCGACCGGGTTGAGCTTGAGCAGGCGACCTTCGCGGGTCACCTCCAGGGTATCGAGGTCGTAGCTCAGATCACCCACCTGCAAGGCGCGTCGACCGCCACCCTGGGCACGGCGCATGACCGCTTCGATGCGTGCAGCCAGTTCGGACAGGGCGAAGGGTTTGATCAGGTAGTCATCGGCACCGGACTTGAAGCCTTGCAGCCGGTCATCCAGCTGATCGCGCGCGGTGAGCATGATCACCGGCGTGTCGCGGCGGGCGTCTTCGCGCAGGCGTTTGCACAGCGTATAGCCGTCAATGCCGGGCAACATGATGTCGAGCACGATCAAGTCATAGTGCTCGGTGGCCGCCAGGTGCAGGCCTGACAAACCGTCCTGCGCGCAATCCACGGTGTAGCCTTTGAGCCCCAGGTAATCGGCCAGATTGGCCAGGATATCGCGGTTGTCTTCAACCAATAGAATTCGCATGGGCACCTCCTCCGCACACAGTAACGGCCGTCATGGCCCGCGCAGCTTAAGGCCAAGTGTGGCTCAGGGCTAGGACTGCGTGCAGTTGTCAATCCGATAGAAAAACCGATGAAGGCTTAACAAGTTTTTCACTATCGATTCACACGCCAATGACAGCGCCGGGCTCAGACTCCGCGCGGATGCGCACTTCATACCCCTTCACCGACCAAGGAACTGCCATGGCTTCGACCGCTGCCCGCCCCGCTTCCAGACCGCTCAACTTTTGGGTGTGTCTGGGTGTGCCCGCTATCACAGCGATCAGTTTGGTGCTGCTTGAGCTGACGTCTCTGGACATGAACCTGGCCAAACTGTTCTACGACCCGGTCGCCGGGGAATTCATCGGACGCCACAGTTACTTCCTTGAAGACATCCTGCATGACCGAGCCAAGCAATTGGTCATCGCCTTTTCGGTGTTTGCGATCATCGGTTTTATCGGCTCGTTTTTCATCGCCAGGCTCAAGCCGTTCAAACGCGAACTGGGTTGCCTGGTGATGTCGCTGGCGCTGGCGACCTCGTTCGTGACCCCAGTGAAAGCGGTGACGGCCGTGCAATGCCCGTGGAGCCTCGAGCAATTTGGCGGCCACGAAACCTACAGCGAACTGCTCAGCCCGCGTCCGCAAACCGACAAGCCTGGGCGTTGCTGGCCTGGGGGTCATGCGGCGACGGGGTTTACCTTGTTCGCGCTGTTTTTTGTGTTGCGTGACCGTCGCCCGCGTCTGGCGCGCCAGGCCTTTGTGTTTGCGTTTGCACTGGGGACGGTGTTTTCCGTGAGCCGGATGATGCAGGGGGCGCACTTCTTTTCGCATAACGTGTGGACGGCGATTTTCTGCTGGCTGATCTGTCTGGGGTCTTACTACTACATCCTGTATCGAACGGCGTCCAAGGCTGAGAAAGCGTCCGAAGCACAACCGGTTAGCGTATGAACTGACGCCTTCGCGGGCAAGCCTCGCTCCTACAGGGATTTCGCTGGAACTGTAGGAGCGAGGCTTGCCCGCGAAGAGCCCCTTAAAAACCACACAACTTTATGCCGGGCAATAAAAAACCCCGCCGGTTCATCACCGGCGGGGTTTTCATGTACGGGGTAAGGCTGGCTTACATCATGCCGCCCATGCCGCCCATACCGCCCATGTCTGGCATGCCGCCACCCGCTGGGCCGTCTTCCTTGATCTCGGCGATCATGGCTTCGGTAGTGATCATCAGGCTGGCAATCGACGAAGCCGCTTGCAGAGCCGAACGAGTCACTTTAGCCGGGTCCAGGATACCCATTTCGATCATGTCGCCGTATTCGCCGGTCGCAGCGTTGTAACCGTAGTTACCCGAACCTTGCTTGACCTTGTCGACCACAACGCTTGGCTCGTCGCCGGAGTTGGCAACGATCTGGCGCAGTGGCGCTTCTACAGCGCGACGCAGCAACTGGATGCCAACGTTCTGGTCATCGTTGTCGCCTTTGAGCTCGGAGATTGCCTGCAGAGCGCGAACCAGTGCCACGCCGCCGCCAGGTACCACGCCTTCTTCAACGGCTGCACGGGTAGCGTGCAGGGCGTCTTCAACGCGGGCTTTCTTCTCTTTCATTTCAACTTCGGAACCAGCGCCAACCTTGATCACTGCAACGCCGCCGGACAGCTTGGCCAGACGCTCTTGCAGTTTTTCACGGTCGTAGTCGGACGAAGTGTCAGCCACTTGCTGACGGATCTGCAGTACGCGAGCCTGGATGTCAGCTTCAACGCCGGCGCCGTCGATCACGGTGGTGTTTTCTTTGGACAGGATCACGCGCTTGGCATTACCCAGGTGTTCCAGGGTAGTGCTTTCCAGGCTCAGGCCGATCTCTTCGGAGATAACGGTACCGCCAGTCAAAACAGCGATGTCCTGCAGCATGGCCTTGCGACGGTCGCCGAAGCCTGGAGCCTTGACGGCTGCGACTTTGACGATGCCACGCATGTTGTTTACAACCAGAGTCGCCAGGGCTTCGCCTTCAACGTCTTCGGCCACGATCAGCAGTGGACGGCCGGCTTTGGCAACGGCTTCCAGGACTGGCAGCATTTCGCGGATGTTCGAGATCTTTTTGTCGACCAGCAGGATCAGCGGACCGTCCAGCTCGGCAGTCATGGTCTCTGGCTTGTTGACGAAGTACGGGGACAGGTAGCCACGGTCGAACTGCATGCCTTCAACAACCGACAGTTCGTTTTCCAGGCCCGAGCCTTCTTCAACGGTGATCACGCCTTCTTTACCGACTTTTTCCATGGCTTCGGCAATGATGTCGCCGATGGAGCTGTCGGAGTTGGCCGAGATGGTGCCGACCTGAGCGATGGCCTTGGTGTCAGCGCAAGGCTTGGACAGGGCTTTCAGCTCTTTGACGATAGCGATGGTCGCTTTGTCGATGCCGCGTTTCAGGTCCATCGGGTTCATGCCGGCAGCGACGGCTTTCAGGCCTTCGTTGACGATCGACTGAGCCAGAACGGTAGCGGTGGTGGTGCCGTCGCCTGCGTCATCGTTGGCACGGGAGGCAACGTCTTTGACCAGCTGCGCGCCCATGTTTTCGAAGCGATCTTTCAGCTCGATTTCTTTGGCAACGGACACGCCGTCCTTGGTGATGGTCGGAGCGCCGAAGCTCTTCTCGATGATCACGTTACGGCCTTTAGGGCCCAGGGTCGCTTTTACTGCGTCAGCCAGGACGTTGACACCGGCGAGCATTTTCTTGCGGGCGGAATCGCCGAATTTAACTTCTTTAGCAGCCATGATCGATATTCCTTAAATACTTTGTAGTAACGGGAAAATGAGCGGGGAATCAGCCTTCGACAACAGCGAGGATTTCGCTCTCGCCGATGACCAGCAGGTCTTCGCCGTCAACTTTCACAGTGTTGCTGCCGGAGTAAGGGCCGAACACAACCTTGTCACCCACTTTCACGGACAGCGCACGCACTTCACCGTTGTCCAGGACTTTGCCCGGGCCTACAGCGAGGACTTCGCCCTGGTTTGGCTTTTCAGCAGCCGAACCTGGCAGGACGATACCGCCAGCGGTTTTCTTTTCTTCTTCGCTGCGACGGACGACGACGCGGTCATGCAGAGGACGAAGCTTCATTGTCGATCTCTCCTAATTGTGGTTTTCATCGGCCGGTGTATTCCCGGCGGGTTTAACAAATCCGGCGGTGCCGGGTGCGGTTCGTCAAGCGAACCGCGGAAGTCTGTCTGGCGTGATCGCCAGAAACCTTGCGGTGACCGTTACATAAGGGCGCATAAGCTTATTACAAGGGCGGGGATCGAAATTTTTTTGCATCAAGGCCCCGAAAACGAACACGGCACCCGAAGGTGCCGTGCAGCTGAAACGCTTTACTTGGAATCGCGGTGTTCGAACTCGCCTTCGATTACGTTCGGCTCGCGGCCCAGCGGCTGCTGCGGAACAGGACCGCCACGTGGTTGAAGATCATCGGCAAACGCCCGCTGGCGGATCGCTGCCTCTTCAGCGCGCTGGCGCATTTTATTGGCCAGCAGTCGACGGGAGATCGGCAGCAGCATGATCAGACCCAGCACGTCCGTGACGAAGCCCGGCAGAATCAACAGACCGCCCGCCAGGGCCAGCATCAAGCCTTCAAGCATGGTCTGGGCCGGCAACTCGCCGCGGTTCAGGCTTTCACGCGCACGCAACGCAGTGGCCAGACCGGCGATGCGCAGCACGAACACGCCGAGCATCGAGCCGAGAATGATCAGCAGCAGGGCCGGGAAAAACCCGATGGCCCCGCTGACCTTGACGAATACGAACAGCTCCAACACCGGAAACAGTACAAAGAGCAATAAAAAAGGGCGCATCAAATGGTTCCTCAACGCAAGAATGCCTTGCCAGTCTTCCCTAGATGACGTCGCCGTTTCGTGAATTCAAGCGTCAGCCACTTCATTTTTCGGCCAATGCTCGGCGTGAGCCAGGAAAACCAAGGCTTCGCGCACTTGTGTCGGCGTATTACAAGTTGCCTGGAACGGCAGCCAGTACAGGGCCTGGCCAATGCGTAGGTGCATGCCTTCGCTGTCGATACCCGCCAGTTGCGCCGGCTCGGTTTTCGGCAGCCCCGCCAAATCGACGTAGTGGGCGATGGCTTTGGCGTGATCGGCGTTCATGTGCTCGACCATGCTCAGTTCGGCTTTGCCGGCGAACGGATTGGCCAGGGTCAGTTGGTCGACCCAGTGAATCGCACCGAAACCGCCGATGTAACGGTGACGCACAGGCTTGAGCACCCAGAAATCGAAATCGTGGGCCTTGTGGTAGCTCTGCGACTCCGGGAAATAGCGGTAGTAACGCTCGGCGGCCGCTTCGATCGCGGCCTCGTCTTGGAGCTTTTCTGCTTCGGCGAGATAAGTCAGGCGACCAACGGCTTGCACATCGTCGGCCTCACGTTCGCCCACAAAAAGCGAGCATTTCGGATCTTTCTGCAGGTTATGGGTGTGCTGGGCGATGCGGCTGATAAGGATCAGCGGCCGGCCCTGCTCGTCCAGGCAATACGGAACCACGGATCCAAATGGGAAACCGGGCATCGACTTGGAGTGCGTCGACAGCACCCCGCGGTATTCCTTGAGAAGCAATTCTCGGGCATTCTTGGCCGCTTCAACGCTCAATTTATGACTCCTTATATAGAATCCGTCGAAAAAACGGACAGGCGCCTGGGGATAAGTTCCAGTACGCCATCGGGGCAGTTCTCATGTGCAACCAGGCCACATCAGGTGCAGATCGAGAGGCCCTCTAGGAAGGAAACCACTCTGAACCTGCTATTGGGGCATGCGAATGCAACTCACTGACAAAGTAATCATTATCACTGGCGGTTGCCAGGGTTTAGGCCGTTCCATGGCCGAGTATTTCGCGGGTAAAGGCGCGAAGCTGGCGCTGGTGGACCTGAACCAGGAAAAGCTCGACGACACCGTCGCGGCGTGCAAAGCCAAGGGCGTAGAAGCTCGGGCTTACCTGTGCAACGTTGCCAACGAAGAGCAAGTGACGCATATGGTCGCCCAGGTGGCCGAAGATTTCGGCGCGATTCATGGATTGATCAACAACGCCGGCATCCTGCGCGACGGCCTGCTGCTGAAGGTCAAGGATGGCGAAATGACCAAGATGAGCCTGGCCCAATGGCAGGCGGTCATCGACGTCAACCTGACCGGCGTGTTCCTGTGCACCCGTGAAGTCGCGGCAAAAATGGTCGAGCTGAACAACAGCGGCGCGATCATCAATATCTCCTCGATCTCCCGCGCCGGCAACGTCGGCCAGACCAACTACTCCGCCGCCAAGGCTGGCGTGGCCGCGGCAACTGTGACCTGGGCCAAGGAACTGGCGCGTTATGGCATTCGCGTGGCTGGCATTGCACCGGGCTTTATCGAAACCGAGATGACGTTGGGCATGAAGCCTGAAGCGCTGGAGAAGATGACGGCCGGGATTCCGCTCAAGCGCATGGGCAAACCGGAAGAGATCGCCCATTCGGCGGCGTACATTTTCGAGAACGACTACTACACCGGCCGGATTCTGGAAATGGATGGCGGGCTGCGGATCTAAGGCCTCATAGATCAATGTGGGCGCTAGCCTGCTAGCGATTGAGCGGGTTCAGTCAACTTATTTGTTGAATGTGAATCCGCTATCGCTAGCAGGCTAGCTCCCACAGTTAGTTGTGTTTCAGGCCATCAATCGTCGCTGATGGTGATGTTCGGCATCGCCGGCGACACCGCTTCCTGCAACACAATCCGCGCGCCGACGTGGCGGGCGAGTTCCTGGTACACCAGGGCAATCGGGCTGTCAGGTTCGGCGATCACCGTTGGCTTGCCGCCATCGGCCTGTTCACGGATAGCCATTGCCAGCGGCAACGACGCCAGCAGTTCGACGCCATACTGGTTGGCCAGCTTCACCCCTCCGCCCTCACCAAACAGATGCTCGGCATGCCCGCAGTTGGAGCAGATGTGCACGGCCATGTTTTCCACCACACCGAGCACCGGGATGTTGACCTTGCGGAACATCTCCACGCCCTTGCGTGCGTCCAGCAATGCCAGATCTTGCGGCGTGGTAACGATCACCGCGCCAGCCACCGGGACTTTCTGCGCCAGAGTCAGCTGGATATCACCGGTGCCTGGTGGCATGTCGATGACCAGGTAATCCAGATCGCCCCAGGCGGTTTGCGTGACCAGTTGCAACAATGCGCCGGAAACCATCGGCCCACGCCAGACCATCGGCGTGTTGTCGTCGGTCAGGAACGCCATCGACATCACTTCAACGCCATGGGATTCAATCGGCACGAACCATTTCTGATCCTTGACCTTCGGTCGGGTGCCTTCGGGGATGCCGAACATGATGCCCTGGCTCGGACCGTAGATGTCCGCGTCGAGAATCCCGACCTTGGCGCCTTCACGGGCCAGGGCCAGCGCGAGGTTGGCGGCGGTGGTGGACTTGCCCACGCCGCCCTTGCCGGACGCCACGGCGACCACGTTCTTGACGTTGGCCAGGCCCGGGATTTGCGCCTGGGCCTTGTGCGCGGCGATCACGCTGGTGATGTCAACGCGCGCGCTCGTCACGCCGTCGAGGCCTTCGATCGCCATTTGCAACATTTGCGACCAGCCACTCTTGAACAGACCGGCGGCGTAGCCCAGTTCCAGTTGCACGCTGACGCGATCGCCCTGGATGTCGATGCTGCGCACACACCCGGCGCTGACCGGGTCCTGGTTCAGATAAGGGTCGGTGTATTGGCGAAGGACGGCTTCCACCGCTGCGCGATTGACGGCGCTCATGGGCAACTCCGATAGCAAGACTGGAAAATCAGGGGGGTATCCTACGCCGGACATACATTTGTGGCGAGGGAGCTTGCTCCCGCTCGGCTGCGAAGCAGTCGCAATCAGGCAGACGCACTCCTTGCGCCGAAAACGGGTTGGAGGGTTTGGGGCGGCTTCGCCAGCCAGCGGGAGCAAGCTCCCTCGCCACAGAAGCATTTTCACGCTCATACTGCCGGTGCAAAGGTTTGGGCATTCGATGCAACCGGAAACAGGCTGACGGGGTGAAAAATATGCGCCAGCGCTTTATAGTGGCCGACCTCCGTTTCATCAAGTAGCCGAGCCCCATGTCCGAGCCACGCAAGATCCTCGTCACCAGCGCCCTGCCCTATGCCAATGGTTCGATCCATCTTGGCCACATGCTGGAATACATCCAGACCGATATGTGGGTGCGCTTCCAGAAGCACCGCGGCAACCAATGCATTTATGTCTGCGCCGACGACGCCCATGGTTCGGCCATCATGCTGCGCGCGGAAAAGGAAGGCATCACCCCGGAACAACTGATCGCCAACGTCCAGGCTGAACACAGCGCCGACTTTGCCGAGTTCCTGGTGGACTTCGACAACTTCCACTCCACTCACGCCGAAGAAAACCGTGAGCTGTCGAGCCAGATCTACCTGAAGCTGCGCGACGCCGGGCACATCGCCCAGCGCTCGATCACTCAGTACTTCGACCCGGAAAAGAAAATGTTCCTGGCCGACCGCTTCATCAAGGGCACCTGCCCGAAATGCGGCACTGAAGACCAGTACGGCGACAACTGCGAAAAATGCGGTGCAACCTACGCACCCACCGACCTGAAGGATCCGAAGTCGGCGATCTCTGGTGCCACTCCGGTGCTCAAGGATTCCCAGCACTTCTTCTTCAAGCTGCCGGACTTCCAGGAAATGCTGCAAGCCTGGACCCGCAGCGGCACCCTGCAAGAAGCCGTGGCGAACAAGATCGCCGAATGGCTGGATGCCGGCCTGCAACAATGGGACATCTCCCGCGATGCGCCGTACTTCGGCTTCGAGATCCCCGACGAGCCAGGCAAATACTTCTACGTCTGGCTGGACGCGCCGATCGGCTATATGGCCAGCTTCAAGAACCTGTGCGCCCGCCGTCCGGAACTGGATTTCGACGCGTTCTGGGGCAAGGACTCCACCGCCGAGCTGTACCACTTCATCGGCAAGGACATCGTCAACTTCCACGCTCTGTTCTGGCCAGCGATGCTCGAAGGCGCCGGTTTCCGCAAGCCGACCGGCATCAACGTGCACGGCTACCTGACCGTCAACGGTCAGAAAATGTCCAAGTCCCGCGGCACTTTTATCAAAGCCCGGACTTACCTGGACCACCTGTCGCCGGAATACCTGCGCTACTACTACGCGGCGAAGCTGAGCCGTGGCGTCGATGACCTGGACCTGAACCTCGAAGACTTCGTGCAGAAGGTCAACTCCGATCTGGTCGGCAAAGTCGTCAACATCGCCAGCCGTTGCGCCGGGTTTATCCACAAGGGCAACGGCGGTGTGCTGGTGGCCGGCAACGCCGCACCGGAACTGACCGAAGCGTTCCTGGCCGCAGCGCCAAGCATTGCCGAGGCCTACGAGGCGCGCGACTTCGCCCGTGCCATGCGCGAGATCATGGGCCTGGCCGACCGTGCCAACGCCTGGATCGCCGACAAGGCACCGTGGTCGCTGAACAAACAGGAAGGCAAGCAGGACGAAGTCCAGGCCATCTGCGCCCTGGGCGTGAACCTGTTCCGCCAACTGGTGATCTTCCTCAAACCGGTGCTGCCGCTGCTGGCCGCCGACGCCGAGGCGTTCCTCAACGTCGCGCCGCTGACCTGGAATGACCACGCGACCTTGCTCAGCAACCATCAACTGAACGAGTTCAAGCCGTTGATGACCCGTATCGACCCGGTAAAAGTCCAAGCCATGAGCGACGCCTCGAAAGAAGACCTGACCGCCAGCGCAACCGACACCGGCAATGCCGCGCCTGCCGGCAATGGCGAACTGGCCAAGGATCCGCTGTCGCCCGAAATCGATTTCGACGCCTTCGCCGCGATCGACCTGCGCGTTGCCTTGATCGTCAAGGCCGAACACGTGGAAGGTGCCGACAAGCTGCTGCGCCTGACCCTGGACATCGGTGACGAGCAACGCAACGTGTTCTCCGGGATCAAGAGCGCTTACCCGGATCCGTCCAAGCTCAATGGCCGTCTGACCATGATGATCGCCAACCTCAAGCCACGGAAAATGAAGTTCGGCATCTCCGAAGGCATGGTGATGGCAGCCGGCCCTGGTGGAGAAGAAATCTACCTGCTCAGCCCCGACAGCGGCGCCAAGCCGGGTCAGCGCATCAAGTAAGTTTCTGCGCTAAATCGATCCCACAGTCGTGCCTGGCGCGACTGTGGGATTTTCATATCAGGCCCCACCCTCCGTCCTTCCCGGATAATGCCTAAGCTTTTTAGAACGCTCTGTTAAAAAGCCCTCTTTCTACCGGCACAATCATGACCGAGATGCTGCTTACACTTATCAGCGCCGCCCTGATCAACAACCTCGTGTTGCACTGGCCGCTGGGCGTCGATCCGCTGCTGGGCAGCGAGCGCGATCAGGTTCATGCATTGGGTATTGCGACGACGTGTCTGATGCTGATGGTCGGCATACTGGGCTACCCGGCTTATCACTGGCTGCTGGTGCCGCTGGAACTGACTTCGCTGCGTCTTTTCGTGTTCCTGCCCTTGAGCGTATTGCTGATCGGCCCGCTGCTGAAAGCGCTTTCCCGGTTACTTCCAAAGCTTGCGTTTGATGGCCTCTGGCCGTTGCTGCTGGGCAACGCGGGTGTGCTGGGGCTGGCATTGCTCAACGCTCAGGACGACAAAGGATTCTTCCACGCCACCGCCCTGTGCCTCGGTGCAGGACTGGGGTTCTGGCTGGTGCTCAGCCTGTTCAGCGACTTGCGCCAGCGCACAATCGAAAATGATATTCCCCTGCCCTTTCGCGGCCTGCCGATCGAACTGATCGGCGCCGGACTGATCGCAGTGGCTTTTCTCGGATTCAGCGGGCTGATCAAAACATGAGTCTGATTCAACGCATCGACGCCCTCTTGCCGCAGACCCAATGCGGCAAGTGCGGCCACCCCGGATGCAAGCCTTACGCCGAAGGCATCGCCAGCGGCGAGCCGATCAACAAGTGCCCGCCAGGGGGCAGCGAAACCATCTCGGCGCTGGCCGAGTTGCTGCAAGTGCCGGTGCTGGAACTGGACGTCAGCCGCGGCTCGGCACCGGCGCAGATCGCTTACATCCGCGAAGCCGAATGCATCGGTTGCACCAAATGCATCCAGGCGTGTCCGGTGGATGCCATCGTCGGTGCTGCCAAATTGATGCACACGGTGATCATCGACGAATGCACCGGTTGCGACCTGTGTGTCGCGCCGTGCCCGGTGGATTGCATCGAAATGCGGCCACTGCCTTTGGCCACGGTGCTGCCGATTGTTGGTGGCCTGGCGTTCAGCCTTGAGGAACAACGGGCGCGCACCGCCAAACGCAATCATGCGCGGCGTCGCTTCGAACAGCGCAACGCCCGTTTGCGCCGCGAGGAAGAGCAGAAACTCGCCGAACGTCAGGCCCGCGCTCAACGCGCCACGCCGCAAAACGAAGTGCCGACGCTCGACCCGGTTCAGGCTGCGCTTGAGCGGGTGCGTGCGCAGAAAGCGGAAAACGCCGATGCGGCGTTGAAAAAAGCCAAGATCGACCTGGCGATGAGTCGTGCGCAACTGAACAAGTCGCTCAAGGCATTCGGGCATCCGCCGACCTTCGAGCAGCAGTCGCAATTGATCGTGCTGCAACAGCAATTCGAGATGGCAGAGCAAGCCTTGGCCAAGCTGGAAAGCAGCGCGCCGCCCATCCCCGCACCGGCACCCGCCGCGCCAGCGAAGGATGCCGAGCTGAAACGGGCGAAGATCCAGCTGGCCATGCGCCGCGCCGAACTCAACAAGGCGCGAACCGGCGAAGCCGCAGCTGAACAGATTGCAGCGCTGGAACGCGCTGTGATGGACGCCGAGCGTCAGGTGGATGCCTATGTCGCCCCTTGAATCGGTGGACGAACGCCTTCAGCAGGCCATGAAGCTGGTGTTGCTGGCCACGGTGCCGGGCATGCTGGCGTTGTTCTGGTTGTATGGCTGGGGCGTGTTGATCAACCTGATTTTGACGGCTGTTACCGCATTGGCGGTTGAAGCTGCGGTGCTGCACCTGCGCAAGCAATCGATCAAGCCAACGCTGAGCGACGGCAGCGCGCTCGTCAGCGCGACGTTGCTGGCCTTGGCCTTGCCGCCTTATTGCCCGTGGTGGCTGACGGTCAGTGCGGCGGCATTCGCCCTGCTCGGTAAACACCTTTATGGCGGGGTTGGCAAAAATCCGTTCAACCCGGCGATGCTTGGTTTTGCCCTGGTGCTGGTGACCTTTCCCCAACAGATGACCCTCTGGCCATCGGCCCACGGCATGAGTCTGCTCGGTGGCTTGCAACAGGTCTTCGGCTTCGGTCAGGCGCCAGATGCCTGGGCCCAGGCCACGGCGCTGGACAGCCTGCGAATCAACAAAAGCCTGACCATGGATGAACTCTTCGCGAGCAACCCGGCGTTCGGCCATTTCGGCGGACGTGGTGTGGAATGGGTCAACCTGGCCTTTCTCGCTGGCGGCGCGTTTCTTCTGCAACGGCGGGTGTTCACCTGGCACGCACCGGTCGGCATGCTTGCCAGTCTGTTCATCATCAGCCTGCTGTGCTGGAACGGTTCGGGCTCCGACTCCCATGGCTCGCCGCTGTTTCACCTGCTCACCGGCGCGACCATGCTGGGCGCGTTTTTTATTGCCACCGAGCCGGTGTCCGGCGCGAAGAGCCCCGGTGCCCGACTGTTGTTCGGTGCCGGCGTGGGAATACTTACTTACCTGATTCGTACCTGGGGCGGATACCCCGACGGTGTAGCGTTTGCCGTGTTGTTGATGAACCTTGGCGTCCCGGCGCTGGAGCGGTTAGTCGCGTCCAGGCAGGAGCAGATGGCCCCATGAACCGAGCGACGAGCGTTGTGATGCTGGTGTTGCTGGCCGGGTTGGGAATTGGCGTGACGTACGTCGTGCAGCACGTCAGCGAACCGCGCATCAGTGCGCAACAGCGCTTGATCGACAGCCGCAACCTGCTGGACCTGCTACCGCCAGACAGCTACGACAATCAGCCGTTGGACCAGCCACTCGCCCTTGAAAACATCCGGCTGTCCAACAGCACGCTGCTGGGCGGCTATTTGGCGACCAAGGCCAGCCAACCGAGCGCGGTGTTGCTTCGCAGCCAGACCTTGGGCTACGAGGGCTCCATCGAGCTGCTGATCGCCATCGGCGCCAACGGCAAGTTGCTGGGGGTCAAGACCCTCAAGCAATCGGAAACCCCTGCCCTGGGCGGCAAGATCGCCGACTGGCCCAATACCTGGCTTCAGGTGTTTACTGGCAAGTCGCGAAACGACCCCGGCGACACCGGCTGGGCCTTGAGAAAGGACCAGGGTCAATTCGATCAGATAGCGGGCGCGACCATTACTTCACGGGCGGTGATCAGCGCCGTTCATGACGCGTTGCGTTTCTTCGACGAACACCCGCAACAGCTAATCGGGAGCAGTGCGCATGAATAAGACATCGACACTGCGCAACTCTCTGATGCTTGCGCCTCTGATCGGCGCTACGCAGGCCTGGCCGACCGCTCTCGGCCTGTGGCTGATGTTCTTCGTAGTGATCAATGCATATGACCTCAGCATGGCCGCCTTGCGATCACGGCTGATCCCGTCCACCCGCTTGCTTGCCAGCATCCTGTTGGCCGCCACGTTGACCAGTTGCGCGGAACTGGCCGGGCAGGTCGGGTCACTTCAATGGCATCAGCACGCGGGGATCTATGCAGGATTGATCGCCTTGCAATGTGTGGTGCTGGAGCACAATGGTTTTTTCCAGGAACCGCGGCTTGATCGCCTGCGTTTGTGTGGCCTGTTTGGCTCGCTATTGGTGGGGCTAGGCCTGCTGCGCGAGGTTATCGGTAACGGCGGTCTGCACCTGGCCACGCTGGTCCCTGGCGGATTCATTCTCTTGGGACTGCTGATCGCCGCCTGGCAGGCCTGGCACCGACCGACTCCCTCACACTGACCGACTTCGAGGAAACGCACTGTCCATGAATGCCGCAAAACGTCTGGAAATTTTCCGCAGGTTTCACGAAGACAACCCGGAACCGAAGACCGAACTGGCCTATTCCTCGCCGTTCGAGTTGCTGATTGCAGTCATTCTGTCCGCCCAGTCGACCGATGTCGGTGTGAACAAAGCCACCGCCAGACTCTATCCGGTGGCCAACACGCCGGCGGCGATCTATGCCTTGGGCGTCGAAGGGCTGTCGGAATACATCAAGACCATCGGCCTGTTCAACAGCAAAGCGAAAAACGTGATCGAAACCTGTCGTTTGCTGGTTGAGCGCCATGGTGGCGAGGTTCCGCAAACCCGAGAGGAACTGGAGGCGCTGCCTGGCGTCGGCCGCAAGACCGCCAACGTGGTGCTCAATACCGCTTTCCGGCAACTGACTATGGCCGTGGATACCCACATTTTCCGAGTCAGCAACCGCACGGGCATTGCTCCGGGCAAAAACGTGGTCGAGGTGGAGATGAAGCTGATGAAGTTTGTCCCCAAGCAATACCTGCTCGATTCACACCATTGGCTGATCCTTCATGGACGCTACGTTTGCCTGGCCCGCAAGCCTCGTTGCGGGAGCTGCCGGATCGAAGACCTGTGCGAATACAAGCAAAAGACCTCGGACGATTGAGGCAGTATTAGTTTTATTGATTCATCGATTGAAAAAATCTTTTTTACCCGCCGGGAGTTTGTCGATATAAGGAGCGCCAAAGGCAGTCTTAGCCTGGAGTTAACCTTATGAGCACTGGCAAAGAGCAATTGGACGTAGAAGACGACTTCACACCTGTTGAGACCGATGACGCTGAACCGGTGGTTGAAGTGGCGAAGACCAACCTGAGCAAACGCCGCACCATTGACAATCTGCTGGAGGAGCGTCGACTGCAAAAGCAGTTGGCCGATTACGATTTTGACCTTTGACACCTGAAAGCCTCCCGAAACGGAGGCTTTTTACTGGGTGCTGCCCGCCCCCCGATGAACGCCCTTTCATCACGCCTCGTCAATCGCCAGTGCGCTCATACCAGTCCATTACGTTGAGCGAGTTCGATCAGATCAACCAATGAGCGAGCATTGAGCTTCAACAACAGGCGTGTCTTGTAAGTACTGACCGTTTTATTGCTGAGGAACATGCCATCGGCAATCTCCTTGTTTGTCTTTCCTCGAGCCAACTGTTGCAACACCATCATTTCGCGCCCGGATAGACGATCCACCATATCGGCTTCACTGGCATTCCCGAGACTGGAGCGAACGGTATGCAGCGCTTGATTCGGAAAGTAGCTGTAGCCCGAAAGCACGGCCTTTATCGCACTGAGCAATTCAGTGAGATCCTGTTGTTTGCAGACATACCCCGCGGCCCCCGACTGCATGCAACGCATGGAAAAATGTCCGGGGGCCTGAGAGGTCAGGATCAGCACTTTAAGAGGCATCGCTGTTGTGGTCAGACGCGCAATGACTTCCAGCCCGTCCAGCTTCGGTATCCCAATATCCAGAATGACAATATCCGGCATAAGTTCGCGGGCAAGTTGTAACGCATCCACACCGTTATCTGTTTCTGCAATGACTTCGTAGCCATGACGTTCCATCAGCATACGTACCGCAAGACGAATGACGGGGTGATCATCCACGATCAGCACTTTATTCATGGGCAAGTCCAATTTCGCTGTTCGAATTTTTAGAGCCCGCACAATAGCCTAGTCGTTTCATCCGTGGCATGCCGCCCCCCTCGGCCACCCGCAGCGAAAGACATTCCCTACAAACAAGCAGGACATGTCTTACAAAAATCAGACGAATACTGTGTGTCTTAAATTTTATCGCCCCGGCGGCACGGTGCTTTCAAAAGTGTTTTTGTATCGATTTACATCAGGAAATCAAAGAAACCAGAGGTTGACCGAAGGATCCGACAGACGCTGACGATTGAGCTACGCTAAAAAACAACCGATATTTTCAGGCGAACATTCACACTCGCTCGTTAAAAATCAAGACGTGACCACTAATCAACTTACAACAACCCTTACACCAGGCAACACTTCAGAAACAGCAATAAACGCCACACTTACCAAAACAACAATAACAAAAATACCCGACGCGCAAATAATACAGCTACTATGACTCCCGTTAACAAACCCACTAAAAGGACACCACCAAAACAGCAGACCGCCTTCCCGACTCCGACAACTTACCAACACCCGAAACCTCTCCATAAATTGATCGAGAACAGACAATCTTCCATGAGCAAACAACATGAACAAACTCAAAATAAGAATTTCCAACCCCATGACAATCATTGCAATATTTGCAACACTGTCTGAAACTTCGGCTGCTATCTCTCTTCCATTTCTCGACAATAAGGAACGAGAGATCTATATCTGGTTCCTTATCAGCTTTCCCTTTTATTTGCTCTTCCTATTCTTCGCCACACTCAACTTCAACTATCGATCGCTTTACGCGCCCTCTGATTTTGAGAAAGGCAAGCATTTCATCAAGGCCATGACCGATGCCGATCACGCGCAAGTCAATACACCCGAGCATTTGATTGAGCACCCCTTACGCTCATCGGTGTTGCTAAAGGATCTGCACATCGTCGATGCACGATGGATGAGCAACAAAATGGACTTCAACACTTTGATGGAAAAGATCCAGCAACCACAGGAAAACCCTGCGCGCGTGATCGTGTTCCTAACCTGTACTGATTCAGAGGCGTTACTGAAGGAAGGCGCACACAAGCATTCGAAACAAACAAAGAAACGCAACAGCACTACGTTCTGGGTTGCCTACAATTTGAGCTCACATGGCATGACGACGATGGCTTGAGCGCCAATAGCAGAAGACCGATTGCGACGGGCAGTCGGAGAGTAAAGCAGACGAAAGCTTATTTGTAACAACAACAAGAAAGTTGATACATGATACCCGGCAGGAAAAATCCCTCTTTCAGAAATGTGGCCTTGTCACTGACAAGGCCACATTTCCATTACCGTCGTTGCAGCTTCAAAGATCTCAGAAAAGCTTCCGGCCTTTGTTCGCAGCAATGCGCATGCGCAAGGCGTTGAGCTTGATGAAGCCCGCTGCGTCGGCCTGGTTATAGGCGCCGCCGTCTTCTTCGAAGGTCGCGATGTTGGCATCGAACAACGATTCGTCGGACTTGCGACCGGTGACGATCACATTGCCCTTGTACAGCTTCAGGCGCACAACGCCGTTCACGTGTGCCTGGGACGCATCGATCATCTGCTGCAGCATCAGACGCTCAGGGCTCCACCAGTAACCGGTGTAGATCAGGCTGGCGTATTTAGGCATCAGCTCGTCTTTGAGGTGAGCCACTTCGCGGTCCAGAGTGATCGATTCGATCGCACGGTGAGCGCGCAGCATGATGGTGCCGCCAGGAGTTTCGTAGCAACCACGGGACTTCATGCCCACGTAACGGTTCTCGACGATGTCGAGACGGCCGATACCGTGTTCGCCACCGATACGGTTCAGGGTCGCCAGCACGGTGGCCGGGGTCATTTCGACGCCGTCCAGTGCCACGATGTCGCCGTTGCGGTAGGTCAGTTCCAGGTACTGCGCCTTGTCTGGAGCCTTCTCCGGGGAGACGGTCCATTTCCACATGTCTTCTTCGTGCTCGGTCCAGGTGTCTTCCAGCACGCCGCCTTCATAGGAAATGTGCAGAAGGTTGGCATCCATCGAGTACGGGGACTTTTTCTTGCCGTGACGCTCGATCGGGATATTGTGCTTTTCAGCATAATCCATCAGCTTTTCACGGGAGAGCAGGTCCCATTCGCGCCAAGGGGCGATCACTTTCACGCCAGGCTTCAGTGCGTAGGCGCCCAGTTCGAAACGAACCTGGTCGTTACCCTTGCCGGTGGCGCCGTGGGAAATGGCGTCAGCGCCGGTTTCGTTGGCGATTTCGATCAGGCGTTTGGCGATCAACGGGCGAGCGATGGAAGTACCCAGCAGGTACTCGCCTTCGTAAACGGTGTTGGCGCGGAACATCGGGAAAACGAAATCGCGCACGAATTCTTCGCGCAGATCGTCGATGTAGATCTCTTTCACGCCCATGGCCTGAGCCTTGGCGCGTGCAGGTTCAACCTCTTCGCCCTGACCCAGGTCAGCGGTAAAGGTCACCACTTCACAGTTATAAGTATCCTGCAGCCACTTGAGGATCACCGAAGTGTCCAGGCCGCCGGAATACGCCAGAACGACCTTGTTTACGTCCGCCATGCCATCACTCCACGGGGTTCTACGGAAAGCCGTGAAGTCTACCGGTCATACGGAATAATTTACAGAGGCGCGACAGCTTATGACGACGAAGCGACAGATTCTGTCGAGCGAGCGACGAATTCAGCAAACTCAGGATGTCGCCGAAGAGCTTCCCGGCGTCGTGGTTTGAGGCGCGACTTTCTCGGTCGGTGCCACCCGCTCCAGGCGCACCGCGACCCGGCGATTCTTCGCGCGGTTGGTGGCGCTGGTGTTCGGCGCCACAGGGTAGCGCTCACCGTGGAAACGCAGGGTGATCTGCGATTCCTGGACGCCATTGGCCTTGAAATAGTCCATCACCGCCAACGCCCGGCGGCGTGACAGCTCGCGGTTGGTCAGGCGATTGCCGCTGTTGTCGGAGTGCCCGTCGAGTTCGATGTGATTGACCGTCGGATCCGCTTTCATGAACTCCAGCATCACCTGCAACTGCGCCTTGGCTTGCGAATCAAGATCAACGCCTTCACCCGGGAAACCGATCTCGGACTGTTTGACCTGCTCGAAATTCTTCGGCAGCAGTTTCGCCACGCAACCCTGGTAGTCGTTGAAGGCCTTGCTGAACTTGACCGGCAACAGGCGCACTTCAGAGACGCGGCCATCACCAGAGGAATGCCGGATGACCGGACTGCGGCCGTCCATCAACCCGCTGATCAGGCGATCGGCCTGAACTTGCGAACTGTTGAACAACACGTTGCCGCTGCCGATTCTCACCGATCCCAGATTGATGTCGCCACGTCCCGGTTGCCACGGCGCAGCGGCCGCCAGCAGGGTTGCTGAACCGCCACCGATCATCGCGTTGTAGGCTTTCAGACGAAACGTCGCCTGCTCGCCGGCGCGGCGCACGAATTCACCCGAACCGAAATCGGTAATCGGCTGAGTCAGGCGGCATTCGAACTTGTCACCTTCGACCGTCCACTCGATGCTCTCCAGACGTGTCTGGAAAGTGAGCGCCATCGCAGGGAGGCTGGCAAACACACTGAGCAAGGCTAAATAACGCTGGCGCACGGGAGGCTCCACTGGCTTCTACAACAAAAAGACCGACACACATATTTACGGCATACCTGTTGGATATCGGAAGCTTCCTGCAAAACTTGATAGCGAGTGCCTGAGAGAGTCTTTTCCGGTAGCATTCCCCAGAGTTTGACCCGCCTGGAATCCCCTCATGTCCGACCGCCTGACCCTGCTGCGTCCCGACGACTGGCATATTCATCTTCGCGATGGTGCTGTGTTGACCAATACCGTTGCGGATGTCGCGCGCACCTTTGGTCGCGCCATCATCATGCCCAACCTGGTACCTCCGGTGCGTAACGCCGCTGAAGCCGACGGCTATCGCCAGCGGATTCTCGCTGCACGTCCGGCCGGCAGTCGTTTCGAACCGTTGATGGTGCTGTACCTGACCGACCGCACCCAGCCCGACGAAATTCGCGAGGCCAAGGCCAGCGGTTTCGTTTACGCCGCCAAGCTGTACCCGGCCGGCGCGACCACCAACTCGGACTCGGGTGTCACCAGTATCGACAAGATCTTCCCTGCACTTGAGGCCATGGCCGACGTCGGGATGCCCTTGCTGATTCACGGTGAAGTCACCCGCGGCGATGTCGATGTGTTCGACCGCGAAAAAATCTTCATCGATGAGCATATGCGTCGTGTGGTCGAGCGTTTCCCGACGCTCAAAGTGGTGTTTGAACACATCACCACCGCGGACGCCGTGCAGTTCGTCAACGAGGCTTCGGCCAACGTTGGCGCGACCATCACCGTGCATCACCTGCTGTACAACCGCAATCACATGCTGGTGGGGGGATTAGGCCGCACTTCTATTGCCTGCCGATCCTCAAGCGCAACACCCACCAGGAAGCCCTGCTCGACGCTGCCACCAGCGGCAGCAACAAGTTCTTCCTCGGCACCGACTCGGCGCCTCACGCCCAGCACGCCAAAGAAGCGGCCTGCGGCTGTGCCGGTTGCTACACCGCTTATGCGGCGATCGAGATGTACGCCGAAGCCTTTGAACAACGCAACGCGCTGGACAAGCTTGAAGCCTTCGCCAGCCTCAACGGCCCGCGCTTCTATGGCCTGCCGGTGAACACCGATCGCATCACCCTGGTCCGCGATGAGTGGACCGCCCCAACCAGCCTGCCATTTGGCGAGCTGACCGTAATCCCGCTGCGCGCCGGTGAAAAACTGCGCTGGCGCCTGCTGGAGGAACACGCGTGAGTGAAGACCATTTCGACGACGAACAGGACGGTCAAGGCGGCGGAGGTGGTTCGCGCCACCCCATGGCTGAGCGCTTCCGTGGATACCTGCCAGTTGTTGTCGACGTTGAAACCGGTGGTTTCAACTCTGCCACTGACGCCCTGCTGGAAATCGCCGCGACCACGATCGCCATGGATGAAAAAGGCTTTGTGTATCCCGATCACACCTATTTCTTCCGCGTCGAACCTTTTGAAGGGGCGAACATTGAAGCCGCGGCGCTGGAATTCACCGGGATCAAACTCGATCACCCGCTGCGTATGGCGGTGAGCGAAGAAACGGCCCTGACCGATATCTTCCGTGGTATCCGCAAGGCCCTGAAAGCCAACGGCTGCAAACGGGCAATTCTGGTTGGGCACAACAGCAGCTTTGACCTGGGTTTCCTCAACGCCGCTGTCGCACGCCTGGACATGAAACGTAACCCGTTTCACCCATTCTCCAGTTTCGATACCGCGACCCTCGCTGGCCTGGCTTACGGTCAAACCGTACTGGCCAAGGCTTGCCAGGCGGCGGACATCGACTTCGACGGTCGTGAGGCTCACTCGGCGCGCTACGACACCGAGAAGACGGCCGAGCTGTTCTGCGGCATCGTCAATCGCTGGAAACAAATGGGCGGCTGGGAAGACTTCAACGACTGATCCCGGTCGCTGAATTTCTCCCGACCATAAAAAAACCGGCCTCAGTGGCCGGTTTTTTTATGCCTCGAACGTGCCTTACAGCGCAGCAGCGTTCTCGGTCAGGTAAGCCGCGACGCCTTCGGTCGAAGCAGTCATGCCTTTGTCGCCTTTTTTCCAGTTGGCAGGGCAGACTTCGCCGTGCTCTTCGTGGAATTGCAGCGCGTCGACCAGACGGATCAGCTCTTCCATGTTACGGCCCAGCGGCAGGTCGTTGATGATCTGCGAACGGACAACGCCTTTGTCGTCGATCAGGAACGCGCCACGGAAAGCAACGCCGCCTTCGGACTCAACGTCGTAGGCCTTGGCGATTTCGTGCTTCATGTCGGCAGCCATGGTGTAACGAACCTGGCCAATACCGCCATTGTTCACCGGGGTGTTGCGCCATGCGTTGTGGGTGAAGTGCGAATCGATCGACACCGCGACCACTTCAACGTTGCGCGCCTTGAAGTCAGCCATGCGGTTGTCCAGAGCGATCAGCTCGGACGGGCAAACGAAGGTGAAGTCCAGTGGGTAGAAGAACACCAGGCCGTATTTGCCTTTGATGGCCGAGGACAAGGTGTAGCTGTCAACGATTTCGCCATTGCCGAGGACGGCAGGTACGGTGAAGTCCGGGGCTTGTTTGCCTACGAGTACGCTCATTGAATATCTCCTGGTCTATATATCGTGAAGAACTGGGTTCGTGTCAGCCTGCCACCCTCAGGCGACAGCCCTGTGACACGCCCCCCTTCGCAAGGACCGACCATCATACACGGCGTTTTTGGGCTGTTCTCAACGGTTTTTCAACCGCGCGTCAAATTGGTCGTCGCGACAGGTGATGGCAGAAGCCCGGATGAAAACCGTTCGTCAGTCATACTCGCTTATAACGCGAAGCTTTCAGAAAGCACTTTGACAATCATTCTCGTTAACATTAAGATCCATCGCAACTGAGTCACCACCAGCGACGGTTCTTAGCTTATGTATGTCTGCCTCTGCACTGGCGTCACCGACGGTCAAATCCGCGATGCAATCTATGAAGGTTGCTGCAGCTACAAAGAAGTCCGCCAGGCCACTGGCGTAGCCAGCCAATGCGGTAAATGCGCCTGCCTTGCCAAGGAAGTGGTGCGTGAAACCCTGACCAAATTGCAATCGGCCCAGGCTGCGATTCCTTTCCCTGTAGAATTTACTGCCGCGTAACTACCCTATTCCAAAGAACCGGACTTGATGTCCGGTTTTTTTATGTCTGAAAATCAACTGCTTACGCTCTAGACGCGGAACACAAACATTCTTATTCCGATTAATTTTCATTTAAGTTTCAATAACTTAGGTTTGACACTCTTAGTTGTGCGGCTCAAACTCCGCCTTATTGACAGCTAATACAGGGCAGGACCCCATCATGAAAGGCGACATTACAGTCATCCAGCATCTCAACAAGATCCTTGCCAATGAGCTGGTCGCGATCAATCAATATTTTCTGCATGCGCGCATGTACGAAGATTGGGGTCTGAACAAGCTCGGCAAGCACGAATACCACGAATCCATCGACGAGATGAAACACGCGGACAAGCTGATCAAGCGCATCCTGTTCCTCGAAGGCCTGCCGAACGTCCAGGACCTGGGCAAGCTGCAGATCGGCGAACACACCCAGGAGATGCTCGAATGCGACCTGCGTATTGAGAAAACTGGTCATGCCGACCTCAAGGTTGCCATCGCTCATTGCGAAACCGTGGGTGACTTCGGTAGCCGTGAATTGCTCGAAGATATCCTTGAGTCCGAAGAAGAACACATCGACTGGCTGGAAACTCAACTGGGCCTGATCGATAAAATCGGTCTTGAGAACTATCTGCAATCGCAGATGGGCGAAGAGTAAGTTAGCGCCCGCTAAACTCGAGACAATAAAAAGCCCCGCACTCTTTTATAGAGGCGGGGCTTTTTAATGCCCTTTGTCTCGTCCTGAACAAGGTTTGCACCTGTTTCAGGACGAAACATCTGCAGGAGCGAAGCTTGCTCGCGAAAGCGGTAGTCCAGTCAACTTATGTGCTGAATGTTGTACCGCTTTCGCGAGCAAGCTTCGCGCCTACAGGTACCGGGTCAGGCTTCGGTCTTGTTCGCAGCAGCCGCTTCAACGGCAGCCTTGATCGTGGCCTGCAGCGAACCATCAGCCGACATTTCAGTCATGATGTCGCTACCGCCGACCAGCTCACCACCGACCCACAGTTGCGGGAAGGTTGGCCAGTTGGCGTATTTTGGCAGGTTGGCGCGGATTTCCGGGTTCTGCAGGATGTCCACGTAAGCAAACTTTTCACCACATGCCATCACGGCCTGCGCGGCTTTCGCGGAGAAGCCACACTGCGGGGCATTGGGCGAACCTTTCATGTAAAGCAGAATGGTGTTGTTAGCAATCTGCTCTTTAATCGTTTCGATGATATCCATGGAGCACCTCGGCTGAACTTTCCGACTCAGAGGTCGGCACGGTGGCGCATTGTAACGGAAACCCGAGCGCCATGCTCGGTCTCCCCGACAGACACAATCAAGCCGCCGCCACTGTCACCGGAACACCGTTCAACGCAGCATTCCCCGACAACTCGTCGAGCTGACATTCATCGGTCAGGTCGTTGGCGCTGGAGCCCGGTTGACTACTGGCGATCGTCATCTGCACGCCGGGCCGTGCATGCCCCCAACCGTGAGGAAGGCTGACCACACCTTTCATCATGTCCAGGCTGGCGAGCACTTCCACTTCGATCACACCAACCCGTGAACTGACCCGCACGCGCTGCCCGTCACCGAGTCCACGACTGGCCAGGTCATCCGGGTGCATCAACAATTGATGGCGCGGCTTGCCCTTCACCAGACGGTGATAGTTGTGCATCCACGAGTTGTTGCTGCGCACATGGCGACGACCAATCATCAGCAATTCGTCGGCAGCCGGTGCTTGCAGCGCGGCGAAACGGGCAAGGTCAGCGAGAATCGCAGCCGGCGCGGCCTGGACTCGCTGGTTGGCGGTTTTCAGGCGTGGCGCCAGGTTCGATTTGAGCGCGCCCAGATCGACGCCGTGCGGGTGATCGAACAGCGTCGCCAACGAAAGCTTGTGCGCCGAGGCATCGCCATAAAGCCCCATCCGCAGCCCACGATCGATCATCTGCGCCGGTGCAATGGTCGGTTTCAGCTCCTTGCCGGTCTTCGCAGCAAAAGCCTGGGCCAGGCCGACAAAGATCTCCCAGTCATGCAATGCACCTTCGGGCTTGCCCAGGATCGCCCGGTTGAAACGGGTGACGTTGCGCACCGCGAACATGTTGAACGTGGTGTCGTAGTGGTCGTTTTCCAGTGCCGAAGTCGACGGCAGGATCAGGTCGGCATAGCGCGTGGTTTCATTGATGTACAGGTCGATGCTGACCATGAACTCCAGACCGTCCAGCGCCTGTTCCAGTTGCCGGCCATTGGGTGTGGACAGCACCGGATTGCCGGCCACGGTGATCAGCGCACGAACCTGCCCTTCCCCGCCCGTCAGCATCTCTTCCGCCAGGGCCGACACCGGCAACTCACCGCCGTACTCGGGACGCCCGGACACCCGGCTCTGCCACAGATTGAAATGCCCACCCGACGTCGAAGCCACCAGATCCACCGCAGGTTCAGTGCACAAGGCACCGCCGACGCGGTCGAGGTTACCGGTGACCAGGTTGATCAGTTGCACCAGCCAATGACACAGCGTGCCGAAGGCTTGGGTCGAGACGCCCATCCGGCCATAGCAGACCGCTGTCGGCGCCGCCGCGAAATCCCGGGCCAACTGACGAATCTGTTCTGCCGGCACCGCGCACAAGGGGCTCATCGTGTCGGCAGTGAATGTGCTGATCGCCTGACGGACTTCATCCAGACCGTCGACCGGCAAATGGCTGTCGCGGGTCAGACCTTCTGCGAACAAGGTATTGAGCAACCCGAACAACAGCGCCGCATCGCCACCGGGGCGCACGAACAGATGCTGATCGGCTATCGCTGCCGTTTCGCTGCGGCGCGGATCGACCACCACCACTTTGCCGCCCCTGGCCTGAATCGCCTTCAGGCGCTTCTCCACATCGGGCACGGTCATGATGCTGCCGTTGGAGGCCAGGGGATTGCCCCCGAGGATCAACATGAAATCGGTGTGGTCGATGTCCGGAATCGGCAGCAGCAAGCCGTGGCCGTACATCAAATGGCTGGTCAAGTGATGAGGCAACTGATCGACCGAGGTCGCGGAAAACCGGTTGCGGGTTTTCAGCAGGCCCAGGAAATAATTGCTGTGGGTCATCAAGCCATAGTTGTGCACGCTGGGGTTGCCTTGATAAACCGCCACCGCATTCTGCCCGTGATGCTCCTGAATCGCAGCCAGGCGTTCGGCGACCAGGCTGAAAGCGTCTTCCCACTCGATAGGCTGCCATTCGCTGCCCACTCGCAACATCGGCTGACGCAGGCGATCCGGATCGTTCTGGATGTCTTGCAAGGCAACCGCCTTGGGGCAGATGTGCCCACGACTGAACGTATCCAGCGGGTCACCCTTGATTGAGGTGATCTGCACGCCATTGCCTTCGACCTCGGAGGTCTCGATGGTCAGGCCGCAGATGGCTTCACACAGGTGGCAGGCACGGTGATGGAGAGTCTTGGTCATGGCCAGTCTCTGTTTTGTTCTGGGCGGGCAATATCAGCCGCGGGAACAAAACTATGGCGCCTGACCCGCGACTGCGCCAGCGACGTTCGTCTTGTGAATCGACGACCATCAGGCTAGCCGATGGCCGTGCACGATCAATTCGGCGGCAACCTGGGCGGCGGCGCCTGCAACTGGATCTCTTGAATGGTTTCGATCTGTTCCTGGGCGATATGTACGCCGGTGAGCTCGCCGATCAGTCGCCAGTGTTCGTCGAGCCCGGTACTAATGGTTGCCATGCGATCGATCATGCGTCGACCGGCCGCTTTGGTCACTTCGTCTTCACTGCGCATCAATTCGAAGGACATCGACGTCATGGAAGCGGTGAGGTGGGTCAAGGAGCGGGCCGTGAGGCCGAGTAAATCCATTAAAAGCTGTTCTTTCGATTCCATTCCGAAGGCTTCCTGCGTCACTCGTGAGTTAGTTATAACCCAGCACTTTGTATTAGCAAACGTTTCATCCAGAACACGGTGACAACCGGCGCCTTGAACAACAGACAAGACACGAAACGACCTCGTCAAAACCTGCGTTCGACCACACAGACAGGCTCACTGAGGCTGAGAAATCTTCGACGCCTTCTTTTTGAGCGGTGAGGCCAAGGCCGTCCAGATACCGCCGACCGCCAGCCAAAGCATCACGCCGGACCCGATCAGGATGATAGCTTTCTGGTTTGCCAGGATGCCCAACTGATGAGGCTCGGCTTGATAGACCTGCAACGCGATATCAATGACGCTCACCACTGTGAACCACGCGACCACCAGGGCAGCTCCATGCTTCAGGTCCGGCGTCGATCGCGCGAGTAGCGAAGCTCCCAGGTAGATTCCAATTGCGACCAATCCTCCCACTACCAAAAACTGGGTCGAATCAATCTGCAATCGCGTCATCCCTGAAATTCTTCACGCCGATAAAAGCGCCGACGATGGCGCCCACCACTGCGCTCGGAACGCCCGGATAAATCGTGCTTGCGATAATCGCGAAGCCCATGACCGTAGAAATGACAGCCATATCGAAGGCCGGCGAAACACGACGAAGGCGCGTCAGACCAGTGTGTCCGGGTTTATTGATCGCCATACAGCGCTCCCTCCCTGGGAGTGTTTGACTTTACGCAGTCGAGAATCCGCAATGAGGCGGATAATACCTGAGCGCAATCCGAAACCCGGCACCTGAAAACGTAACAGCAAACAACTCCGCGAGCTTGTAAGGGGCCCGGAGGGCGCTGTTCAGCGGGTCTTCCATTCTTCGCCGGATATCGAGCCAGATCACGGCAGTTATTGCAATCGAGCTTCGGCACCGTGTACAAATGCTGCTCACAAACTCGCAACGCGGATCGCGTTGTATCGCTTGAAACATGTTGGAAACCGTAAAAAAAGCCTCCTATTGGAAAAACGCGACATTTAATGTCAATATCGCGCCTCCCCCTATTTCGTCGCCCCGTGCGGCTTACGCCGCAGGTCTCGCCCGTTTTTCAGTTAAACAAGGCTTTGAGTATCTGCGGTCTGTTGCAAAAAGGTAGTCAATGATGAGCGCAAGGCACTTTCTCTCCCTGATGGATTGCACGCCCGAAGAGCTGGTCAGCGTGATCCGTCGAGGCGTTGAGCTCAAAGACCTGCGTAACCGCGGCGTACTGTTCGAGCCTCTGAAAAACCGCGTACTCGGGATGATTTTCGAGAAGTCCTCGACCCGTACCCGTATTTCGTTCGAAGCCGGCATGATCCAGCTCGGCGGCCAGGCCATCTTCCTGTCGCCGCGCGACACGCAACTGGGCCGTGGCGAGCCGATCGGCGACTGCGCCATCGTGATGTCGAGCATGCTCGACGCCGTGATGATCCGCACCTTTGCCCACAGCACCCTGACCGAATTCGCCGCCAATTCCCGCGTTCCCGTGATCAACGGCCTGTCCGATGACCTGCATCCGTGCCAGTTGCTGGCCGACATGCAGACGTTCCTCGAACATCGCGGCTCGATTCAGGGTAAGACCGTGGCCTGGATCGGCGACGGCAACAACATGTGCAACAGCTATATAGAAGCGGCGATCCAGTTCGACTTCCAGTTGCGCATCGCCTGCCCTGAAGGGTTTGAACCCAACCCGCAGTTCGTGGCCATGGCCGGCGATCGCGTGACCATCGTCCGCGATCCGAAGGATGCCGTGCGCGGCGCCCACCTGGTGAGCACCGATGTCTGGACCTCCATGGGCCAGGAAGAAGAAACCGCCAAGCGCCTGAAGCTGTTCGCGCCGTTCCAGGTGACTCGCGCCCTGCTCGACCTGGCGGCCGAGGATGTGCTGTTCATGCACTGCCTGCCGGCCCACCGTGGCGAGGAAATCAGCCTCGACGTGCTTGATGACAAGCGCTCGGTCGCCTGGGACCAGGCGGAAAACCGCCTTCACGCACAAAAGGCCCTGCTCGAGTTCCTCGTCGAGCCGGCGTATCACCACGCATGAGCCCTCCATTACTGCTTAACCTGCGCAACCTCGCCTGCGGCTATCAAGACCAGCGCGTCGTGCAGAACCTCAACTTGCATTTGAATGCCGGTGACATCGGTTGCCTGTTGGGCTCCTCGGGCTGCGGCAAGACCACCACGCTACGGGCGATTGCCGGTTTCGAACCGGTGCAGGAAGGTGAAATCACCCTCGCAGGCGAGACCATCTCCCGCGCCGGTTTCACCCTTGCCCCGGAGAAACGCCGGATCGGCATGGTGTTCCAGGACTACGCGCTGTTTCCGCATTTGAGCGTGGCCGAGAACATCGCCTTCGGGATCCGCAAGCACCCGCAAAAGGATCGTGTCACCGAAGAGTTGCTGGAGCTGGTCAACCTGAAAAACCTCGGCAAGCGCTTTCCGCACGAGTTGTCCGGTGGTCAGCAGCAGCGTGTCGCGCTGGCCCGCGCACTGGCACCGGAACCGCAATTGCTGTTGCTCGACGAACCATTCTCCAACCTCGATGGCGAACTGCGACGCAAGCTCAGCCATGAGGTGCGCGACATTCTCAAGGCCCGTGGCACCAGCGCGATTCTGGTGACCCACGACCAGGAAGAAGCCTTCGCGGTGAGCGATCATGTCGGGGTGTTCAAGGAAGGTCGGCTGGAACAATGGGACACGCCCTACAACCTGTACCACGAGCCACTGACGCCGTTTGTGGCCAGCTTCATTGGCCAGGGTTATTTCATTCGCGGCCAGCTGAGCAGCCCCGAGTCGGTGCAGACCGAATTGGGTGAGTTGCGCGGCAATCGGGCCTACACCTGGCCCGTGGGCGGTGCGGTGGATGTGTTGCTGCGTCCGGACGATATCGTTTATGCACCCGACAGCGGCTTAAAGGCGCGGATTGTCGGCAAGTCGTTCCAGGGGGCCTCGACGTTGTACCGTTTGCAGCTGCCGACCGGGGCGCAACTGGAGTCGATTTTCCCGAGCCATGCCGATCATCAAGTCGGTGCCGAAGTGGGTATTCGAGTCGCGGCTGAACACCTGGTGCTGTTCCAGGCATCGGGCAGCACGGCTGCGCAGATTCCGGTGGTAGAGTCCGGTGTCCGGCGCTACAGCACCGCCAGCTAATACACACGGACAAAAAATGTGGGAGCGTGGCTGCTCACTCCCACATCAAATTTGGGTTAACCGAGAATGAGTGTTCCGCTCGCAACCAGCGTCGCATTCCCGCCAATCTTCACCCGGTCCCCTTCCAGTCGGCAGAACAACGCCCCGCCTCGCTTCGAGCACTGATAAGCGCTGAGACTCGTCTTGCCCAACCGCTTCGACCAATATGGAATCAAGCTGCAATGGGTCGAACCGGTCACCGGGTCTTCATTGATGCCGATTGCCGGGGCAAAGTACCGGGACACGAAATCATGCTGACTCCCCTTGGCGGTGACGATTGCACCCGGCCACGGCAGCTTGGCCAGGGCGATCATGTCTGGCTGGCAGTTGAGCACGGCCTGCTCGGACTCCAACACCACGAACAACTCGTTGGGACCCAGAACATCGACCGCTTCGACGCCCAAGGCGCGCTCGACATCCAGGGTCACGCCCACTTCAGATGGCACGACGGCCGGAAAATCCAGCCACAAGCGCCCGTCCTCGCGGCTTACGCTCAACGGGCCGGACTTGCAGATGAAGTCCAGGCGCTCGACCGGCTCCTTATAGATGTCAAACAACACATGCGCGCTGGCCAGGGTCGCATGGCCGCACAATGGCACTTCGGTCGTCGGGGTAAACCAGCGAATGTGCCAACCCTGCCCTTCACGCACCACGAAGGCGGTTTCGGCGAGGTTATGTTCGGCGGCAATCTTCTGCATCAACTCATCGGCTAGCCACGCCTCGAGCCGATACACCATGGCCGGGTTACCACTGAACGGACGATCACTGAACGCATCGACTTGATGAAATTCAAGCTGCATAACCTTCTCCCTGATTCAGGCGCGGCCGATATCGGCAAACTTGGCCTGAGTGTGTTCGGCCAGCACCGCCGGCGCCAATTCAACCTCAAGACCGCGCCGGCCGGCGCTGACGAAGATGGTCGCAAAGGGCTGAGCGGAGTTATCGATAAACGTGCGCAAGCGCTTCTTCTGCCCTAACGGACTGATCCCGCCCAACAGATAACCCGTCGCGCGCTGCGCAGCGGCAGGATCGGCCATTTCGGCTTTTTTCACGCCCGCCGCGTGAGCCAGATGCTTCAAGTCCAAAGTTCCGACGACCGGCACCACCGCTACCAGCAACTCACCTTTCTCACTGGCGGCCAGCAGCGTCTTGAACACTTGCGCCGGGTTCAGCCCCAGTTTCTCCGCGGCCTCCAGCCCATAGGACGCAGCCTTTGGATCATGTTCATAACTGTGCACGCGATGTTCGGCTCGAACTTTTTTCAACAAATCCAATGCGGGGGTCATGGCAGCTCCAGAGTGGGCGGCAGTAGAAAAATCCTGCGCTGGATTCTAGGACATTGGTCGGCAAAAGGCTCTATTGCGCCACTGTTTCAGCGGCTTGACGGCACAGGCTACCGTTCGTCCGTGCCAGGCCGGTCGCGTGAACAATACGATCATTCACATGACTAATAGTTGAATTATGACCGACAGTTCACTTTCGACCTTTGACAGCAGCGTTTCTTGTCTATATTTTTTCGAATCTGAATACTGTACGAATGTGTCATCGCAGCACCCCTGTAGCAGGCCGAGAACAGGATGGGGATTCTGCCTCGGTGGAAAACGCGCTTTGGCCATGATGAAAGAAGCGCCAGACAACAACAAAAACGAGGTTTTCAATGACAACTGCTTTACAACAACCGTCGCTCTCAAGCCAATGCATGGCCGAGTTTCTGGGCACTGCACTGCTTATCTTTTTCGGCACCGGTTGTGTTGCCGCTCTCAAGGTCGCGGGTGCCAGCTTTGGCCTGTGGGAAATCAGCATCATCTGGGGCGTCGGCGTGAGCATGGCGATCTACCTGACCGCCGGGGTTTCCGGAGCTCACCTCAATCCCGCCGTGAGCATCGCACTGAGCATTTTCGCCGACTTCGAAAAACGCAAACTGCCGTTCTATATCCTTGCTCAAATTGCTGGCGCGTTCTGCGGCGCATTTTTGGTCTACACGCTGTACAGCAATCTATTCTTCGATTTCGAACAAACTCACCATATGGTCCGTGGCACCCAGGCGAGCCTCGAATTGGCGTCGGTGTTCTCCACCTTCCCCAACCCGGCCCTGTCCACCGCCCAGGCTTTCCTGGTTGAAGTCATCATCACCGCCATCCTGATGGGCGTGATCATGTCCCTGACCGATGACAACAATGGCCTGCCAAAAGGGCCGCTGGCACCGCTGCTGATTGGCTTGCTGATCGCCGTGATTGGCAGCTCGATGGGCCCGCTGACCGGTTTCGCGATGAACCCGGCGCGTGATTTCGGTCCGAAGCTGATGACTTTCTTCACCGGCTGGGGTGAAATTTCCCTCACCGGCGGCCGCGATATCCCGTATTTCCTGATTCCGATTTTTGCACCGATTGTCGGTGCCTGCCTCGGCGCTGCCGCGTATCGCGGGCTGATTGCCCGTCATCTGCCCAGCGCCACACCTGCTACACAGGACGCAACACCGGCCATTGACGGCAAACCAAGAACTTCTTGATACCGTAGGCGCGTGATCCTGCCCATAAGATCACGCGCCGGACCTCTCTTCCTTTTTTCGTCCAAGGCAATCGACATGACCGACATTCAGAATAAGAACTACATCATTGCCCTCGATCAGGGTACGACCAGCTCCCGCGCGATCATTTTCGACCGCGACGCGAACGTGGTCTGCACCGCCCAGCGCGAATTCGTCCAGCATTACCCGCAAGCCGGTTGGGTCGAACACGACCCGATGGAAATCTTCGCCACCCAAAGCGCCGTGATGGTCGAAGCCCTGGCTCAAGCCGGCCTGCATCACGACCAGGTCGCGGCCATCGGCATCACCAACCAGCGCGAAACCACCGTGGTCTGGGACAAGACCACCGGCCGCCCGATCTACAACGCGATCGTCTGGCAGTGCCGCCGCAGCACCGAGATTTGCCAGCAGCTCAAACGCGACGGCCACGAGCAATACATCAGCGAGACCACCGGCCTGGTCACCGACCCGTACTTCTCCGGCACCAAGCTCAAGTGGATCCTCGACAACGTCGAAGGCAGCCGCGAGCGTGCGCGCAACGGCGAACTGCTGTTCGGCACCGTCGACAGCTGGCTGATCTGGAAATTTACCGGCGGCAAGGTCCACGTCACCGACTACACCAACGCCTCGCGCACCATGCTCTTCAACATCCACACGCTTGAGTGGGACACGAAGATGCTGGAGATACTGGATATTCCGCGCGAGATGCTGCCGGAAGTTAAATCTTCGTCCGAAATCTACGGCCACACCAAAAGCGGCATCGCCATCGGCGGCATCGCTGGCGACCAGCAGGCCGCCCTGTTCGGCCAGATGTGCGTCGAGCCGGGCCAGGCGAAAAACACCTACGGCACCGGCTGCTTCCTGCTGATGAACACGGGCGACAAAGCCGTGAAGTCCAAGCACGGCATGCTCACCACCATCGCCTGCGGCCCACGTGGCGAAGTGGCTTACGCGCTCGAAGGCGCAGTGTTCAACGGTGGTTCGACCGTTCAGTGGCTGCGTGACGAACTGAAGATCATCAACGACGCCCACGACACCGAATACTTCGCCAACAAGGTCAAGGACAGCAACGGCGTGTACCTGGTGCCAGCCTTCACCGGCCTCGGCGCGCCTTACTGGGACCCGTATGCCCGTGGCGCCCTGTTCGGCCTGACCCGCGGCGTGCGTGTGGATCACATTATTCGTGCAGCCCTGGAGTCGATTGCCTACCAGACCCGCGACGTGCTGGACGCCATGCAACAGGATTCCGGCGAACGTCTGAAATCCCTGCGCGTGGACGGCGGCGCGGTTGCGAACAACTTCCTGATGCAGTTCCAGGCCGACATCCTCGGCACTCAGGTCGAGCGTCCGCAAATGCGCGAAACCACCGCACTGGGCGCCGCTTACCTGGCCGGCCTGGCGTGTGGCTTCTGGGGCAGCCTGGATGAGCTGCGCGGCAAGGCGGTGATCGAACGCGAATTCGAACCGACCCTGGACGAAACCGCCAAGGAAAAACTCTACGCCGGCTGGAAAAAAGCCGTCAGCCGCACCCGCGACTGGGAACCACATGAAGGCGCTGAATAAGCCAACCTGAGTACTCGTATCGGTATGTAACTGGTAGGGAGCAGATTCCTGCGGCATCATGGGCAAATTTTGCACGGCAGCCAAAGGAAGCCCCATGAATCTGCCTCCCCGTCAGCAGCAAATCCTCGAACTGGTCCGCGAACGCGGCTATGTCAGCATCGAGGAAATGGCTACGCTGTTCGTCGTTACACCGCAAACCATCCGCCGCGATATCAATCAGCTCGCGGAAGCCAATTTGTTGCGTCGCTACCATGGCGGCGCAGCCTACGATTCCAGTGTCGAGAACACCGCCTACGCCATGCGCGCCGACCAGATGCGCGATGAGAAGCAGCGTATCGGTGAAGCCATTGCGGCTCAGATCCCGGATCACGCCTCGCTGTTCATCAATATCGGGACTACCACCGAATCGATTGCCCGGGCGCTGCTCAACCACAACCACTTGAAAATCATCACCAACAACCTGCACGTGGCCTCGATGCTCAGCGCCAAGGACGACTTCGACGTTCTGCTGACGGGCGGCAATGTGCGGCGCGACGGTGGCGTGGTCGGCCAGGCGAGTGTCGATTTCATCAACCAGTTCAAAGTCGACTTTGCCTTGGTCGGCATCAGCGGTATCGATGAAGACGGCAGCCTGCTGGACTTCGATTATCAGGAAGTGCGGGTATCCCAGGCGATCATCGCCAACGCCCGGAAGGTCATTCTGGCGGCCGACTCCAGCAAATTCGGGCGCAACGCCATGATTCGCCTGGGGCCGATCAGCCTGATTGATTGCCTGGTCACCGACCAACAACCTTCGCCGGCGCTCGCGCAGCTGCTGAGTCAGCACAAAATTCGGCTGGAAGTCGTATAACCCTTTCCAAACAGCGCGCTCCCTTGTGGCGAGGGAGCTTGCTCCCGCTGGGCTGCGAAGCAGCCCTGAAACCGGTAATCGTTGTATTTCCGGAAGAGCGTGTCGTCTGATTTGCGTCTGCTGAGCAAGCTCCCTCGCCACAAAAGCCTCCACCCCCCTCATTTAATGTTCGTATATTTTCCTTTCTCGGTCCTTCGATCAGTATTTTCAATCGAAGTTGACTGGCTGTGGGCGGCTTTATGGGCTACCATTTTCGCAAATGAACATTAATGTTCGAATTCCAATACAGAAAATCAAAAGAGCCCGAGGCCAGCCGATGCCCACTTCTACCTTGCCTACGCCCCCTCTCGCTGAGGTCTACGACATCGCCGTCATCGGTGGTGGGATCAATGGCGTTGGGATCGCAGCGGATGCCGCCGGTCGCGGCCTTTCGGTGTTCCTTTGCGAAAAAGATGACCTGGCCAGCCACACTTCGTCGGCCAGCAGCAAGCTGATCCACGGCGGCTTGCGCTACCTCGAACATTACGAATTCCGCCTGGTACGCGAAGCCCTCGCCGAACGCGAAGTGCTGCTGGCCAAGGCGCCGCACATCGTCAAGCAGATGCGCTTCGTGTTGCCGCACCGTCCGCACCTGCGTCCAGCCTGGATGATCCGCGCCGGCCTGTTCCTGTATGACAACCTCGGCAAGCGGGAAAAACTCGAAGGCTCGAAAAGCCTGAAGTTCGGTCCGGATAGCCCGCTGAAAAGCGAAATCACCAAAGGCTTCGAATACTCCGATTGCTGGGTCGACGATGCGCGCCTGGTGGTGCTGAACGCCATGGCCGCCCGCGAGAAAGGCGCCCACGTTCACACCCAGACCCGCTGCGTCAGTGCCCGTCGTACCAAGGGCCTGTGGCATCTGCACCTGGAGCGCGCCGACGGCAGCCTGTTTTCGATCCGCGCCAAAGCGCTGGTGAACGCCGCCGGCCCTTGGGTCGCCAAGTTCATTCGTGATGACCTGAAGATGGAATCGCCCTACGGCATTCGCCTGATTCAGGGCAGCCACCTGATCGTGCCGAAACTGTATGAAGGCGAACACGCGCACATTCTGCAAAACGAAGATCAGCGCATCGTCTTCACCATTCCGTACCTCAATCACTTCACCCTGATCGGCACCACCGACCGCGAGTACACCGGCGATCCGGCCAAAGTGGCGATCACCGAAGGCGAAACCGATTACATGCTGAAAGTGGTCAACGCCCACTTCAAGAAGCAGATCAGCCGCGACGATATCCTGCACAGCTATTCCGGCGTCCGTCCGCTGTGCAACGACGAATCCGACAACCCGTCAGCCGTCACCCGCGACTACACCCTGGCGCTCTCGGGCACTGGCGAAGAAGCGCCGTTGCTGTCGGTGTTCGGCGGCAAGCTGACCACCTACCGCAAACTGGCCGAGTCGGCGCTGGCACAATTGGCGCCGTACTTCACGCACATCAAGCCAAGCTGGACTGCCAGCGCCACCCTGCCGGGCGGCGAAGACATGACCACCCCGCAGGCGCTGAGCTCGCTGATTCGCGACAAGTTCGACTGGGTTCCGACTGAAATCTCACGCCGCTGGGCAACCACCTATGGCAGCCGCACCTGGCGCATGATGGAAGGCGTGCAGAACCTCAACGACCTGGGCGACCACATTGGCGGCGGTCTCTACACCCGCGAAGTCGATTACCTGTGCAGCGAAGAGTGGGCAACCACCGCCCATGACATTCTGTGGCGCCGCAGCAAATTGGGCTTGTTCACTACCCCGGCGGAACAGCAGAAACTGGTGGATTACCTGAGCAAGGTCGAGCAGAACCGCAGCAAGATCGAAGCGGCCTGATCGCCATCCGTTTAAATGAAAGCCCCTGAATCCGACGATTCAGGGGCTTTTTTGCAGGCGCTCATTGCGCCAGATGCAGCAACAGGAAATCAATGAACGCCCTCGTTTTGTGGGGCAAATGCGGGCTGTTGGGAAACACCACGTTGACGGACTGCGAGGGCAGCGAATAGTCGGGCAACAGGCGAATCAGCCGCTCGCTGGCGATGTCGTCCTTGACCACCCAGGCGGGCAGCACCGAGACGCCCAGCGACGACAACGTCATGGAGCGAATGGCCGTGGAAGAGTTGGATTCAAACTGATTGATCCCGCTGATCTCGACAGCCCCTGATTGCGGATGACGCAACGTCCACTGGGTCGGTGCCTGCAGGTTGCTGTTGGCGATCCACGGCACCGAGTTCAGGTCCTGAGGCGTTTGCACCGGGTGACGGGCAAGAAACGTCTGCGTAGCCACCAGGACAATTTCATAATCCGCCAGCTTACGGCTCTTGAAAGCCGAGTCTGCCAAGTTGCCCAGACGAATAACCAGGTCTAACTTTTCCGCCACCAGATCATTGAGTGAAGAGTTAAAGTCATAGCAAAGTTTTATTTCCGGATAGCGCTCTATAAATTGCGGTATCAACGGAAGGATATAAGCCTCGCCGTATTCTATGGTGGAACTGAACCGCAACTTGCCGGTGACACGATTATGACCTTTCAATACATTATCGAAGGCACTATCGATGTCCGCGACAATACCTTTGAACGATTCATAAAAATCCTGACCTATTTCCGTGAGGGAGATATTTCGGGTATTTCGAATCAACAACGTCGCGGACAGCACATCCTCCAGCGCCTTGACATGCAGGCTGGCCATGGCCTTGCTGATATTCAGGTAATTGGCGGCCTTGGTGTAAGAACCAAAATCGACCACCGCCAGAAATGTCTGTACCCGATTAAGATGAGTGTGCATAGCAATAGAGCTCACTGTTTAATCCCGTCAAACATTGTTTCAAGGATAGTCGTATCGACAGTTCAAGTCCATCGCCCCTATGCTTTGCGACAAAGGGGAAACAACATGACCTATCGCTACAAAGTTGCACTGATATTTCTCATCGGATTTTTTATAGACTGCATTAACATCTTTATATCGGCGGTCGCACTACCGACTCTATCGGCGGCGCTGCACGTTAGTACTTCAGACGTTGCCTGGGTGGCTAACGCTTATATTCTGGGGCTGACACTGATCATCCCGGTCAGCACTTGGCTGGCCGGTCGTTTTGGCAGTCGGGAAATCCTCACCGCCTCGATGATCGTGTTCACAGCCTCCGTGTGGATGTGCGGGCTGGCCGACAGTTTCAACGAGCTGGTGATCTGGCGCTTCGTCCAGGGGATGGGCGGCGGTCTGTTGATTCCAGTCGGCCAGGCACTGACATTCAACCTGTTCAAGGGTGAGCAGCGGGCGAAAATATCCACGTTGGTCATGGCTGTTGCCCTGATAGCGCCCGCCATTTCACCGACCATCGGCGGCATCATCGTCGACAGCAGTTCCTGGCGCTGGGTGTTCTACAGCAACATCCCGTTCTCGCTGATCGCGGCTTTGCTGTCCTGGTTCTGGATCAATGAAGCGCGGCAGACAAGTTTGCCCCGGCCCGACATCAAGGGTTTGCTGCTGGTCAGCGCCGCACTCGGCAGCCTGTTGATGGGCATGTCGTTGTATGGCGGCGACGCTCCGGCCTGGGTGGCCGCCCTCTTCGTCACGGCCGGCGTTACGTTTGTCCTCCTGTACGGGCTGCACTACCGCCGCTGCAAAAACCCGATCATTGAACTGAGCCTGCTCAAAAGCAAAAAACTCAGCACCTCCATCTTTATCTATTACGCGATTCCCGGTGTGTTCACGGGGGTCAACCTGATGAGCATCCTCTTCCTGCAAAACACCCTGCACTTCAGCGCCCGACTGACAGGGATGTTCATGATCCTCTACGCCATCGGCGCGTTCATCGCGATGCTGATCTGTGGCCGGACCTACAACCGGATGGGCGCCAAGCGGTTGTTTGCCCTCGGCATGCTGTTGCACAGCGCCGGCATCGCCACCCTGTTATTGGTCAACGATCCCTCGGACCTCTGGGTAATAGTCATCGCCTACAGCTTGATGGGGATTGGCGGTGGCATCGGTGCCAACACCGCACAAACCACATCGCTGATGGACTTCGAGGGCAATGACACGCACAAGGCCAGTGTCATCTGGAACATCAACCGACAGATGTCATTCAGCATCGGTGCCGCCCTGTTCCTGATGGTTTTCAACCTGCTCTTGAAGCACTTCGATACCACCCAGGCCTATCACGCGACCTTCGCCATCGCCGCGCTGGTGGGCCTGTTTCCACTCTTTCAACTGAGTCAGTTGAACACTCAAAAGGGACTGTCATGCACAACAAAATAGTTGAACAGGCGCACCACAGCGTTCATCACGTGCACGAGTTGATTCAAACCCTGCTCTCCGATGCAAACGGTCAGGGACAGTCCATGCTCGAGCCGCTGATGTCGGCATTCGACGAGGACTTCAGCATGGTCACCACCTCGGCCGCCATCGTCAGCCGGGCGACGGTCGAACAGATGTTCAAGGGTGCAATCGGCGCCAAGCCAGGTCTGGAGATCATCATCAGCGACCTGCAAACGGTCTGGCAGGAAGGCCACAGCGTGGCGATCCGCTACAAGGAAACCCATCGCCTCGACCAGCGCGAAAGCTCAAGGGTTTCGGTGGCGATCATTGACCTGCATCACCGCAACGCCCAGTGGATCTACCTGCATGAAACGCCGCTAAGCCAGGAAAGCTGATTTTCGATAATCAGCTGGCAGCCCCAAACACCATTCGGTTTTCCGAACACGACCTGTCGGTCGATTCGGTTAACCGGATTATCTTTCACAAAAAAAGAACGCCATAAATATTTAATCCCTTTATAAATCAATAACTTGATTTGACTCGCCTGGCCTGGCACGAGTCATGCTCTACACTCTTGGACGAATGTCTCTTGTGCACCCACTTCAGGAGCCGTCAGGCATTCGAAGCACAAAAGGGCCGATGAACTGGCTCCATAAAAAAAACAATGTCGAGGAAAATTTGATGCGCATCGTTCCCCATATCCTGGGCGCAGCCATTGCTGCCGCTCTGATTAGCACTCCAGTTTTCGCTGCCGAACTCACCGGCACACTGAAGAAGATCAAAGAGTCCGGTGTGATCACCCTCGGGCATCGTGACGCTTCCATCCCGTTTTCCTATATCGCTGATGCTTCCGGCAAACCGGTCGGCTACTCCCACGATATCCAGCTGAAAATCGTCGAAGCCATCAAGAAAGACCTGGACATGCCCAACCTCCAGGTCAAATACAACCTCGTGACCTCGCAAACCCGTATCCCGCTGGTGCAGAACGGCACCGTGGACGTCGAGTGCGGTTCCACCACCAACAACGTGGAACGTCAGCAGCAAGTTGCCTTCTCCGTCGGCATTTTCGAAATCGGTACGCGTCTTCTCTCCAAGAAAGACTCCGCGTACAAGGACTTCGGCGACCTGAAAGGCAAAAACGTCGTGACTACCGCGGGCACCACGTCCGAGCGCATCCTCAAGTCGATGAACGCCGACAAGCAGATGGGCATGAACGTCATCTCCGCCAAAGACCATGGCGAATCCTTCCAGATGCTGGAAACCGGCCGCGCCGTGGCTTTCATGATGGACGACGCCTTGCTGGCCGGTGAAGCAGCCAAAGCCAAGAAGGCGGATGACTGGGCCGTGACCGGTACTCCACAGTCCTACGAGATCTACGGCTGCATGGTTCGCAAAGGCGACGAGCCGTTCAAGAAGGCGGTGGATGACGCCATCAAGGCGACCTACGCTTCGGGCGAGATCAACAAGATCTACGAAAAATGGTTCATGCAGCCAATCCCGCCTAAAGGCCTGAACCTGAACTTCCCGATGAGCGACGAGCTCAAGGCCCTGATCGCCAATCCGACCGATAAAGCGGCTGACGACAAGCCTGTAGAAAAAAAGTCCTGAATTCTGACTAACCTTATCTCCTGAGAGGGCCACTGCCCTTTCAGGGATAGTCACTCCCTGCTGGCATTTTTGGAAACACTCGAACCGGTGGTTGTCGAGCCGTTCGTGTGTGCCTGACCACCAGAGTCGGGCGGGAACGGAGCTTCCCCAGGCGGGCACTTGTACATCGAACGATCTGAGGGGAGACCCTAATGAATTACAACTGGGACTGGAGCGTGTTCTTCAAGTCCACCGGCGTGGGCAGTGAGATTTATCTCGACTGGTACCTCTCCGGTTTGGGCTGGACCATTGCCATCGCCGTCGCCGCCTGGATCATCGCGCTGCTGTTGGGCTCGATTCTGGGTGTCATGCGCACCGTGCCGAATCGCATCGTATCGGGCATCGCGACCTGCTACGTCGAACTCTTCCGAAATGTGCCGCTGCTGGTTCAGCTGTTCATCTGGTACTTCCTGGTGCCCGATCTGCTGCCGCAAAACCTGCAGGACTGGTACAAACAGGACCTGAACCCGACCACCTCGGCTTTCCTCAGCGTCGTCGTTTGCCTGGGCCTGTTCACCGCTGCTCGTGTATGCGAACAAGTGCGTACCGGCATCCAGGCGCTGCCTCGTGGCCAGGAAGCCGCCGCTCGCGCCATGGGTTTCAAACTGCCGCAGATCTACTGGAACGTGCTGCTGCCCCAGGCCTACCGGATCATCATTCCGCCGCTGACCTCGGAATTCCTGAACGTGTTCAAGAACTCCTCCGTGGCGTCGCTGATCGGCCTGATGGAGTTGCTCGCGCAGACCAAACAGACCGCCGAGTTCTCCGCCAACCTGTTCGAAGCCTTCACCCTGGCCACCCTGATCTACTTCACCCTGAACATGAGCCTGATGCTGCTGATGCGTGGGGTCGAGAAGAAAGTCGCCGTACCGGGCCTGATCTCCGTAGGGGGTAAATGATGGAATTCGACTTCTCGGGTATCGTTCCGTCCCTGCCGGGCTTGTGGAACGGCATGGTCATGACCCTGCAACTGATGGCGCTGGGCGTCGTCGGCGGGATCATCCTCGGCACCATCCTTGCGCTGTGCCGTCTGTCCCACAGCAAACTGCTGTCGAACCTGGCTGGCGCCTACGTCAACTATTTCCGTTCGATCCCGCTGCTGCTGGTCATCACCTGGTTCTACCTGGCGGTGCCGTTCGTGCTGCGCTGGATCACCGGCGAAGACACCCCGATCGGCGCGTTCGCCTCCTGCATCGTGGCCTTCATGATGTTCGAAGCGGCGTACTTCTGCGAAATCGTCCGGGCCGGCGTGCAGTCGATTCCCAAGGGCCAGATGGGTGCTGCCCAGGCTTTGGGCATGACGTATGGCCAGATGATGCGTTTGATCATCCTGCCGCAAGCGTTCCGCAAGATGACCCCGCTGCTGCTGCAACAGAGCATCATCCTGTTCCAGGACACTTCGCTGGTCTACGCGGTCGGCCTGGTGGACTTCCTCAATGCTTCCCGTGCCAGTGGCGACATCATCGGTCGCTCCAATGAGTTCCTGATCTTTGCAGGTCTCACGTACTTCACAATCAGCTTTGCCGCCTCGCTGCTGGTCAAGCGTCTGCAAAAAAGGTTTGCCGTATGATCTCTATCAAGCAAGTCAACAAGTGGTATGGCGACTTCCAGGTACTGACTGATTGCAGCACCGAGGTCAAAAAAGGCGAAGTGATCGTGGTGTGCGGGCCGTCCGGTTCCGGCAAATCCACCCTGATCAAATGCGTCAACGCCCTGGAACCGTTCCAGAAAGGCGACGTGGTGGTCGATGGCACGTCCATCGCCGACCCGAAGACCGACCTGCCGAAACTGCGTTCGCGCGTCGGCATGGTGTTCCAGCATTTCGAACTGTTCCCGCACCTGACCATCACCGAAAACCTGACCATTGCGCAGATCAAGGTGTTGGGCCGCAGCAAGGAAGAAGCCACCAAGAAAGGCCTGCAACTGCTTGAGCGCGTTGGCCTCTCGGCTCACGCCCACAAGCACCCGGGCCAGCTCTCCGGTGGCCAGCAACAGCGTGTGGCAATTGCCCGTGCGCTGGCGATGGACCCGATCGTCATGCTGTTCGACGAACCGACCTCGGCGCTGGACCCTGAAATGGTCAACGAAGTGCTCGACGTGATGGTGCAACTGGCCCACGAAGGCATGACCATGATGTGCGTGACCCACGAAATGGGCTTTGCCCGCAAAGTGGCGGATCGCGTGATTTTCATGGACCAGGGCAAAATCATCGAAGACTGCAAGAAAGAGGACTTCTTCGGCGATATCACCCACCGCGCCGAGCGTACACAGCACTTCCTTAACAAGATTCTGCAGCACTAAGTTCTACCACCGCCCCCCTGTGGGAGCGAGCCTGCTCGCGAAGACGGCTTAACAGTCAACATCGACATTGGCTGATCCACCGCCTTCGCGAGCAGGCTCGCTCCCACAAGGGTCCGCGGCGATTTACAAGTAAGTGTTGTGGTTGACCCAAGGCATCTGTGATGAAATGCGACCCCACTCTCTATCGCGCTGCGCCGCCATCACTCGCCGTGAAACCCCGTCTGATTCGCCATCTGTTCCTGCCCCCCTGGTCATCGCCCTGATGATCGGATTGGGTTACCTCGGCTTCTGGGTCAGTGAACACTACGGGATTCGCAGCCTTAGCGAGAACGGCCAGCGTCAGCTCGAACTGCACGCCCGCGCCGTCGAGAGCGAGATCAGCAAGTACACCTACCTGCCCAGCCTGCTGGAACTTGAATCCAGTGTTTCAAAACTGCTGGCCGACCCGTCACCGGAACACCGGCAAACGGTCAATGATTACCTCGAAGGCCTGAACCGGCGCAGCCGCAGTCGGGCCATCTACGTGATGGACACCACCGGCCGCGTCATGGCCACCAGCAACTGGCGCGATGTCGACAGTTACCTGGGCGAAGACCTGTCCTTTCGCGCCTATTTCCAGAACGCCGTGCGCGGTCAACCGGGGCGCTTCTACGGGATCGGCAGCACCAACGGCGAACCCGGTTACTACCTGGCCCACGGCCTGGAAGAACACGGCAAGATCATCGGCGTCGCGGTGGTCAAAGTCCGCCTGGAAGCCATGGAAGAACGCTGGCAGCGTGCGCGCCTCGAAGCCTTTGTCAGCGACGAGAACGGCATCATCATTCTGTCCAGCGATCCGGCACGACGGCTCAAATCGGTGGTTCCGTTGAGCGAAGAAACCAAGGAAAAGCTGGCCCGCAGCCTGCAGTACTACTGGTTCCCGCTGAACGAATTGCAGCCACTGGCCCGGGAAAAACTGGCCGAAGGTGAAGAAAAACTGACCTTCCCCGCCAACAGTGAAGTGGAGTCAGACGAAGAGGACATCAGCTACCTCTCGCAGACCCGCCCCCTGAGCGACACCCCGTGGAACTTCACTCTGCTCACGCCGCTCCAGGATTTGCGCCGTGAAGCGATCAATCAAGGGATTCTGGTGGCAGTGGCGTTTGCCCTGGTGGCGTTCCTGCTGATTGCCTGGAACGAGCGGCGCAAGGTGATCGCCACCCGCCTCGCCGCCCGTGAAGCCCTGCAGCAAGCCAACAATCAACTGGAGCGTCGGATTACCGAACGCACCACGGATCTGCGCGCCAGCAACGAACGCCTCAAGGGGCAGATCCGCGAACGGCGTCAGGCTGAAGAGACGTTGCGCCGCGCCCAGGATGAGCTGGTGCAGGCCGGAAAACTCGCCGCTATCGGCCAGATGTCGACCAGCATCGCCCACGAACTGAACCAGCCGCTGGCGGCGCTGCGCACCTTGTCCGGCAATACCGTGCGCTTTCTCGAGCGCGGTCAACTGGACGTGGCCAGCACCAACCTGAAGACCATCAACGAATTGATCGACCGCATGGGCCGGATCACCGCCAGCCTGCGCTCCTTCGCCCGTCGCGGTGACGACAAGGGCCAGGCGTGCCTTGGCAAAGCGGTAGATGCCGCGTTGCAACTGCTGGGAGGTCGCGTGGAAAGTGTCCATCTGCAACTGCATCGTGACTTCAAAGACGTGCAGGTGCAGATCGACCAGACCCGCCTCGAGCAGATCCTGGTCAACCTGATCGGCAATGCCCTCGATGCCATGCAGGCGCAACCGCTGCCCGAGCTGTGGCTGGAAGGCGAAGCATTTGATGGCAAATATCGCCTGCGCGTGCGCGACAACGGCCACGGTATCGACGCCGAAGCACGCAAGCATTTGTTCGAACCGTTCTTCACCACCAAACCCGGCGAACAAGGCCTGGGCCTGGGCCTGACACTTTCCGCCAGCCTGGCCGCCGCCACCGGCGGGCACCTGGGTGTCGAACACCCGGCCAGCGGTGGCACCACCTTCGTCCTCAGTTTACCGTTGGTAAGCCCCACTCACGCCGAGCCAATATGAACAACGAACTTAGTGTGCTGATCGTCGAAGACGACCCCCATGTGCTGCTCGGCTGCCAACAGGCGCTGACCCTGGAAGACATTCCCTGCGTGGGCGTGGGCAGCGCCGAAGAAGCGCTGGAGCGGGTTGGCGACAATTTTGCCGGCATCGTCATCAGCGACATCCGTCTGCCGGGCATCGACGGCCTGGAACTGCTGACCCGGCTCAAGGCGCGCGATAGTAGCTTGCCGGTGGTGCTGATCACCGGCCACGGCGACATCTCCATGGCCGTCGGCGCAATGCAGAAAGGCGCCTATGACTTCATGGAGAAACCTTTCTCCCCGGAACGCCTGGTGGACGTCGCCCGCCGCGCGCTGGAGCAACGCAGCCTGGCCCGGGAAGTGTCTTCGTTGCGCCGACAACTGGCGGAGCGCGATTCCCTCGAAGGTCGGATCATCGGCCGCTCACCGGCCATGCAGAACCTGCGCGAACTGATCGCCAACGTCGCCGATACCTCGGCCAACGTGCTGATCGAAGGCGAAACCGGCACCGGCAAGGAATTGGTTGCGCGCTGCCTGCACGACTTCAGTCGCCGCCACACCAAGCAATTCGTCGCGCTGAACTGCGGCGGCCTGCCGGAGAACCTGTTCGAAAGCGAGATCTTCGGCCATGAAGCCAACGCGTTCACCGGCGCCGGTAAACGACGGATCGGCAAGATCGAACACGCCGACGGCGGCACGCTGTTCCTGGATGAAGTCGAAAGCATGCCCCTGCCCTTGCAGATCAAACTGCTGCGGGTGTTGCAGGAGCGCACCCTCGAACGCCTGGGTTCGAACCAGAGCGTGGCCGTGGATTGCCGGGTGATTGCCGCGACCAAGTCCGACCTCGACGAGTCGAGCAAGGCCGGCGAGTTTCGTAGCGACCTGTATTACCGCTTGAACGTGGTGACCCTCGAATTGCCGCCGTTGCGCGAACGTCGCGAAGACATCCTGCAACTGTTCGAACACTTCCTGCAGCAGTCGTCCCTGCGCTTCGACCGCGCCGTGCCGGAACTGGACAACCAGACCCTGTCGAACCTGATGAGCCACGACTGGCCGGGCAACGTGCGCGAACTGCGCAACGTCGCCGAGCGTTTTGCCCTTGGCCTGCCGGCCTTCAAGAAATCCGGCACCAGTGGCAGCAATCAGGGTCTGGCCTTCGCCGAAGCAGTGGAAGCGTTCGAACGCAACCTGCTCAGCGACGCCTTGCAACGCAGCGGCGGCAACCTGACCCAGGCCAGCCTGGAACTGGGAATGGCCAAGACCACGCTGTTCGACAAAGTGAAAAAATACGGGCTGAGCCACTGATGGACCTGATCCTCAAAGCAGCGCTGGGGGCGGCGGTGGTCGTCATCCTCGCCGCACTGGCCAAGACCCGAAACTATTACATCGCAGGCCTGGTGCCGCTGTTTCCGACTTTTGCGCTGATTGCGCATTACATCGTCGGCAAGGGGCGTTCGCTGGAGGATTTAAAGACCACCATCGTGTTCGGGATGTGGTCGATCATTCCGTACTTCGTTTACCTGGCGACGTTGTACGTGATGGTCGACCGGATGCGGCTTGAAGCGTCGCTCGCCATCGCGGCAGTGGCGTGGCTGATGGCGGCCACCGTCCTCGTCACCGTCTGGGTTCGCCTCCACGCTTGACCATCCCACCCTGTGGCGAGGGAGCTTGCTCCCTCGCCACAATGAATTTCAGTGCAGCAGACGGCTGGCCCGCCCCTTGCATTTACCCCCAAAAGCCCCCTCGGCCGGCTTTCATGATGGATGAAGCCGGTGTCTGGGAGGGTCTGCCAAGGGTGAATTGCGACCTTGAACATTTTAGATCTCGACCACAGCCTGACGGCCCAGGCGCCCATCTCGCGGCTGCTGGAAAGCGGCCGTGCCAAACGCCTCGACTTGCTCGACCTCGGCCCGAAACTGCGGCTGTGGTCCAGCGAACGGACCTGGCGGCGGTTCGCCGAACGCTTGCAGCAACGGCCCCGGCACAGCGGCCCGCAACCGGAAATTTTCTTCGTCGGTTCCGGTGATTACCACCATTTGACCCCGGCATTTCTGACCGATTTGCCGGAGCCGGCAAGCCTGATCCACTTCGACAACCACCCCGACTGGGTCCGCTTCGCCCCCCGTCGGCATTGCGGTTCGTGGGTCAATCAGGCACTGAAACTGCCGAACATCCAGCGCATCGTCACCCTCGGCCCGTGCAGCGACGACCTGCAGAATCCACAGCTCAAGGGCGGCAATGTCCGGGCGCTCAAACGCGGCGTGTTGCAGCTGTTTCCGTGGCAGCGCCCGCCCTCGAAAGTGTGGGGCCGGGTCGGTGACGGCGCTGGCCATCGACAGCAGGAAAACCTGCTGCACTGGCGCAATCTGGCGGAGCTCGACTGGCCGGTGTTTCTCGAACAAATGATCGCCAGCCTGCCCACCCGCGCAGTGTGGATCACCCTCGACAAAGACGTGTTGGCCTGCGAAGACGCGGCGACCAATTGGGACCAGGGCGGCATGCGCTTGAGCCACTTGCTGCAAGCCATCAAAGCCTTGGCGGCCAGCAAGCGAATCCTCGGCATCGACATCTGCGGCGAGTACGCCCGACCCGCCTTCAGCAACGCCCTCAAGCGCTGGGAAGCCAAATCGGACCAGCCCCCGGCCGAACGCTGGAGCGAAGCGGATCTGCTGCGCAACGCGACGACCAACCAGGCGTTGATCGATCTGTTCGAGGAGTTGTTTCCATGACCTTCACCGTGATTGTGCTGGTGGCGTTTTCCATTGTGCTGGACGTCATCGGCCAGCTCTGTTTCAAGCTTGGCCTGGATCGTTTACCGGCGCTCGAAGGCGGGTTTCGCCTGAATGCGTTCTGGGGCCAGGTATTCAACGCGCCGCTGCTGTGGTGCGGGATCGGCGCCTACGTAATCGAATTTTTCGTCTGGCTCGAAGCCCTGTCCCGGGCGCCGCTGAGCCTGTTGTTTCCAGCGGCGGCGCTGGCGTACTGCGGCGTGGTGCTGGCCGGCAAACTGATCCTCGGCGAGACCGTCAGCCGGCGGCGCTGGCTCGGCACTTTAGTGATTACGGCGGGCGTGATGCTCGTGTGTGTCACCCATGCATGAGGCTCAAGCGATGATCAGGAACAAGACCGACTGGCTGCATGAACGCCTCGGTACGGTGGTGCTGTGGGCGTTGTTGATCGGGTTTGAAAGCGCCGGCCAGATCGCCACCAAGGTCGGTGGAGATCAGCTGGGGCAGATGGATTTCAACCTGCAATGGCTGCTGGCTGTGGCGGTCAATCCCGGGGTGTGGTTTGCGATTGCCTGCTACATCGGCGCGTTTTTCGTGTGGATGCTGATCTTGCGGCGCAGCAGTCTGTCCCTGGCGTTCCCGCTGAGTTCGCTGGTGTTTGTCGGGGTGTTGCTCGGTTCGTGGCTGGGGCTGGGCGAGCAGATCAGCGTGCTGCACTGGGTGGGGTGGCGGTGATCATGGGGGGATTGCGTTGCTGGCCGAAGGCGAAGAAACCTGAAAATCACCGCAATTCCTGTGGCGAGGGAGCTTGCTCCCGTTCGGCTGCGCAGCAGTCGTAAAACAGGCTGGCGAGGTATTTCTGGAAGAATGACTTGCCAAGTTTGGGGGCCGCTTCGCGACCCGGCGGGAGCAAGCTCCCTCGCCACAAGTGCTTAGTTGAACTTGTAGGCCAGTGCCGCCTGCACTTCCCCTTGGTTGGTCTCACCGAGCTCTTTGACAAGGCTGCTGTCCGCCGCAGAACCCGTCAGGTGAATCCAGCTCGCGCTGGTCAACAACGACCACTGCGGCGCCAGCGGAAACTCGAAACTCTGAGTCAACGTCACATTCTGCAAACCACCGCCCGCGTTGTACGGCCGAATCCCCGAGGCTTGTGATTCATTGGCACTGACGCCGAAGAACGTCTGACTCTGCCGCGCATCCGCAAAATGCGCGGTCAGACCGGAGCTGCCAATCACCCCGCCACCCAGTGGATAACCCACCTCCCCGCCAACACGCCCCAACACCCCGCCCTGGCCGCCGCGCCCTCCAACCGCTTGCCCGACCGAGGCAAACACCCGCCAGAAATCAGCCGGCGCGTACTGCACAAAACCGCCCACCTCGCCCATGTCCGGCACATCGCGCAACCCCTGCAGTTCGCCGTTGGACGTGCGCCCCGGCAGGTAATTCACGAACGGTCCGGCGCTGAAACCCTTGGTGTTCAACGCGTCCCAGGTCAGCCCGTCGTCCGTACTGAGGCTGACATTGCCCCAATCCAGATCGAGGTAAGGCACCGGCCGGGTTTCGTAGCGGCTACCGGTCGGATCGTGGGGCTGATAGCTGAGGCCAGCCCCCGCCTCACCGGTGATGCCGTCCGCTGAAACGCTGCCCGAAAGGCACGTCAGCGCGGCAAATAGAACAACAGTAATCCTCGACATGAGGCCATTCCTTGAACTGGATGTGCGCGCATCAATCCCCGAATCGCCCCTCTCGCGCAAGCACTCATGTTGTTTGTAGCCACCTACAAAAATTGTAGCTTCACCGCCATCCACACCCGCCTGAACCCCAGCCCCGCTGGGCCAAACCCGGTTGGCACAGTCCCTGCTCTACCCCCTTGGCAAGCGCAAACAGCGCCTCCTGCCAAGATAGGTACAACAGATGATTGACTGGCATATCGTGTGTGATTTCGACGGGACCATCACCCGCACCGACGTGATCGACAGCATCCTCCAACGGTTCGCCGACCCGAGCTGGGAAGCGATCGAAAACGAGTGGCTGGCGGGTGACATCGGTTCCCGTGAATGCCTCAGCCGCCAGCTCTCGCTGGTCAAGGCCACACCGGGCGAACTGCTCGGGTTCTTCGACACCATCGAGATCGACCCGGACTTCCCTGACTTCGTCGACCACGTCATCGGCCTCGGCGCTTCCCTTGAAGTGGTCAGCGACGGCATCGAGCAAGGCATTGCACGGATCCTGGCGCGCCACTACGTCAGCCTTTTGCCGATCCTCGCCAACCGCCTGCGGCAGCTCGACCACCAGAGCTGGCGCATCGACTTCCCTCACGCAAGCGATGCCTGCCGCGCCGCGTCCGGCAACTGTAAATGCAAATCCACCCCCAGCGCCAAACGGGTGCTGGTGATCGGCGACGGTCAGTCCGACATGTGCGTGGCCGCCACCGCCGATTTCGTATTCGCCAAGGATCGCCTGGCCGAGCACTGCGAGCGCAACGGCATCGCCTACGCCCGCTTCGACAGCTTCGCCGATCTGCCTGCGTTGCTCGCCCTGCTGCCAAGCGCCAGCGCCGCCAACGCCACCTCTTTCAACGTAGAAACACAGGAACGCTTCCACCATGTCTGATATTCGAATCGCCACACCTGAAGACCAGGTTCTTCTGGATAAAGAAGCCAAGTACTGCTCCTACGGCGACACCGTTCACTACATCGATCCGCCGCGCATTTTCAGCCGCTGCGAAGGCTCCTACGTCTGGGACACCGAAGACCAGGCCTACCTCGACCTGCAAATGTGGTACTCGGCGGTCAACTTCGGTTATGCCAACCCGCGCCTGAACAATGCGCTAAAACAGCAGATAGACACCCTGCCGCAGATTGCCAGCCAGTACCTGCACAAGGGCAAGATCGAGCTCTCGGAAATGATCGCCGTGGACGCGAAAAAGAAGTTCGGCCTCGACGGCCGGGTGCACTTCAACGTCGGCGGTTCGCAGTCCATCGAGGACTCGCTGAAAGTCGTGCGTAACGCCACCAATGGCAAAAGCCTGATGTTCGCCTTCGAGGGCGGTTACCACGGTCGCACCCTCGGTGCGTCGTCGATCACCTCCAGCTACCGCTATCGCCGCCGCTACGGCCACTTCGGCGAGCGCGCCAATTTCATCCCGTTCCCGTATCACTTCCGGGGCCCGAAAGGCATGACCAAGGAAGAGTACGGCAGCCATTGCGTGCAGCAATTCGCCCGCCTGTTCGAGACCGAATACAACGGCGTCTGGGACCCGAAAGTCGGCCAGAGCGAATACGCCGCGTTCTACGTCGAGCCGGTCCAGGGCACCGGCGGCTACGTGATTCCGCCGATGAATTTCTACAGCGAACTCAAGCATGTGCTGGACCAGCACGGCATTTTAATGGTGGTCGATGAAATCCAGATGGGCTTCTGGCGCACCGGCAAGCTGTGGTCGATTGAGCACTTCGATGTCAAACCGGACGTCATCGTCTTCGGTAAAGCCTTGACCAACGGTCTCAACCCATTGGGCGGCATCTGGGCCAGGGAAGAGCTGATCAACCCGAAAATCTTCCCGCCAGGCTCGACCCACTCGACCTTCGCCTCCAATCCGCTGGGCACGGCGGTCGGCCTGGAAATGTTCAAGATGACCAGCGAAGTCGATTACGGCAAGAGGGTCATGAACAAGGGCAAATACTTCCTCGAAGGCTTGAAAGACTTGCAGAAACGCTACCCGATCATCGGCGACGTCGATGGCCTGGGCCTGGCACTGCGTTGTGAAATCTGCGGTCCGGACGGCTTTACGCCAGACAAGGCAACGCTCGACTTCATGGTCGAAGAAGGCATGAAAGGTGACATCGAAATTGACGGCAAACGCTTGGGCCTGATCCTCGATGTGGGCGGTTACTACAAGAACGTGATCACCCTCGCGCCGTCGCTGGAAATCAGCTACCCGGAGATCGACCTCGGCATCGCGCTGCTCGACCGTCTGCTTGATCGGGCGATGAAACGATGACCCCCTCTTTTTCAAGGGCAGACGAGATCGACATGGGCGAAGGCAGCGCCGGTTTCGTTCTCGGCAACGGCGAGGTCGCGGTGTTGTTGATCCACGGCCTCACCGGCACGCCGACCGAATTGCGACGGGTCGCGATGGGCCTGGCCAAGGCCGGCTGCACGGTCTATGTGCCGACCCTGGCCGGCCACTGCGGGGACAACGCCGACCTGCAAGCCACCGGTTGGCACGACTGGTACGAGAGCGCGCGCAACACTTTTGTTGGTGTGCGACGCAAGCATGAGCATGTGTTCGTCGGTGGCTTGTCGATGGGCGCGGTGCTGGCGATGTACCTGGCGGCCGAGCATCCGGGGCAGATCGAAGGCTTGCTGCTGTATTCGACCACCCTGCGCTACGACGGCTGGAACATGCCTTGGGTCGCCAAACTGAGCAGCCTGGTGATGTCGATTCCGTTTGGCGTGCACCTGTGCCGCTTCAACGAAAAATCACCGTTCGGCATCAAGGACGAACGCTTGCGCGCCATTGTCGAACGGCAGATGAAGGCCGGTGAAAGCGCCAATGCCGGATTGCTGACCATGTCCGGCGTGAGTGTCCGGGAACTGCATCGATTGGTGGCCGCGGTGAAAAAGCGCATGCCGCAGATCACCACCCAGGCGCTGGTGCTGCACTCACGGGAAGACGACATCACCAGCCGCTGGAACGCCGACTATGTCGAACGCAAACTCGGCGGCCCGGTAGTGAAAGTCCTGCTCGACGATTGCTATCACATGATCACCGTCGACCTGCAATACCGCCGGGTCGTGGAGCTGAGTGCGGACTTTATCCAGCACCGGTTCATGCAACAAGTCACCGCCCCGCAACCCATGCGCCAGGACTATCGGCAACTGGCCTGAACACATTTGAAGAAGCTACGCATGCCCACCCTGTTACCCACCATGGCAGCCGTCCCCCAACCCCTGTAGGAGCGAGCCTGCTCGCGATGCACTCAAGAGCGCCGCGTTTCTTCTGTAACCCCACGTTATCGTTAACGACCATCGCGAGCAGGCCCGCTCCTACAAGGAAACGATGTGATCACTGCCCTTGCCTATTCAACCATCGAAGCCATCGACCGCAGTGCCTGGAATGCCTGTTTCCCCGGCGAACTGGAGGACTGGGATTATTACCGGGCCGTTGAACAGGCAGGCATTGCGGATTTCCGGTGGCGCTATCTGGCGCTGTACGAAGACGAGGTGTTGGTCGCGGCGGCAGTGGCATTCACCACCGCGTATTCGCTGGACACCACGGTTCAGGGACCGGGTAAACGCGTCACCGAGCAGTTGCGCCGCTGGTGGCCGGGGCTGTTGGACGTCCGCTTGTACGCCCTCGGTTCGCCGGTGGCCGAGCAATGCCATGTGGGGACCACACGCCAGATCGACCCCGCACGGCGTCCGGCCTTGCTTGAGCAATTGTTAATCCTGGCGCGCAACGACGCCGACCAGGCCGGAATCGGTCTGCTGGCGGTCAAGGACGCGTCCCATCGCGATCCACAGTGGTTGCAGGTGTGTCAGGCGGCCGGTCTGCAAAGCATGCCCGGCCTGCCCAGCGCCGAACTGCCGATCCGTTTTGGCTCCGTGGACGCTTACCTCGGCACGCTCGGCAAATCCACCCGTAAAGACCTGCGCCGCACGTTGCGCGGGCAAGGTCCGCGCATCGAATGGCGGCGCACTGTGGAAGACCTGCTCCCACACATGATGGCGCTTTACGAAGCCACCCTTTCACGCAGCGACCTGACCTTTGAACGCTTGCCATCGGACTACTTCCGCCAAGTCCTCGAATACCTCGATGAACGCGCCGCGTGCGTGCTGTACTGGGTCGGCGATGAGCTGGTAGCGTTCAACCTCGTGCTGCTGGACGAGCAACGCCTGGTCGACAAATTCTTCGCCCATGACCTGACCCGGACCCGCGAGCACAATCTGTACGTGCGCAGCTGGCTGGCCAATGTCGACTACTGTATTGAACACGGCATCCCGATCTATGCGTGCGGTCAGGCCGGCTATGCCAGTAAGCTGCGCCTGGGTTGCTCGTTCACCGGCAACACCGTGTTTTTCCGCCATCGCAACCGAGTGCTCGACGGTCTGTTGCGACTGGTGAAAATGTTCATTCGACCGGACCGCTCCGACCCTGCCATGGCTGCTGCATTAAGCGAAACTTCATGATCAAAAACCGCCCCGCCACCGCCCGACCTTTCGCCCTCTCCGGCTGGAGCCTGCAGCGCAAACTGGTGTTGGCGTTCTGGCTGGTCAGCGTGATTCCGACCATGATCGCCGCAGAACTGGCGGCCACCACCCTGTCGCAGATTTTCGACAGCAACGTGCGGATCTGGCTGCAGGAATCGACCCAGATCGTCGAGGACGAGATCACCGAGATCCGCCGGGATAACGCCCGGGCCGCGCAGTTGTTCCTGCGCTACACCCGCCCGCCGACGGACCGGTTATCGAGCAAGCACGACAAACTGACCACCGACATCGCCGATTCCATGGGTATCGACGTGGTGGCGCTGGTGCGCAACAGCGATCACAAAGTGGTGTTCAGCACCGCCGCCGATGACATCGTCCGGCAAATCAGCACCGAGTCCAAGGCGTTGTTGCAGACCCTGCAAGTCGGCGGCATCCCCACCGGCACGGTGGTCTCGACCTTCGAGACCGATCAGGACGGCGTCGACTACAAACTGGTGATCGCCACCTATCTGGACAGCAGTTTCCTCACCAGCGTCGCCGATGTGCACTCCCTCGACCTGCGCCTGTACCTGGCCAAGGCAGATGACTTCTCGGAGATCTTTTCCACCCAGCGCTTCGAAGATCACCCGGCGGCGGTACCGGAAAAAATCGAACAGACCCTGCGCAACACCAAGCAGCCGATTGAACAATTCACCAATCGCTACAGCGGCATCTACCGGCCGATCCTCAATGAAAGCGGTGAGCTGCAAGGCGTGATTTTCAGCGGTCTGCTGCGCCACACCAGCCTGGTCGGGCTGGTGAACCAGAGCAACCTGTTCATCCTGATTTTCCTGCTCAGCTCGGCGGCGTCCCTGGCGGTCGGCTGGATTGTTTCGCAACGCCTGACCAAGCCGTTGCGCGGGTTGTCCAAAGGCGTGCAAGCGGTGATTGCCGGGGATTACCGCCAACGCCTGGCGGTCACCGGCGGCGACGAACTGGCGGAATTGAGCAGCACCTTCAACCACATGAGCGAACGCCTCGGCGAGTTGCAGCACCTGGAATCGCAACTGCGCCGCCGCGACCGTCTGCATGCCCTGGGTGAAGTCGCCATGGGCCTGGCCCATGAAATCCGCAACCCGCTGGGCATCATCAAGACCGCCACGCAACTGCTGCACCGGCGCGCCGATTTGCCCGAGACCGACAAGCGTCACCTGGAATACGTGGTCAGCGAAGTCAGCCGCATCAACGACCTGATCACCGATTTCCTCGACTTCGCCAAGCCCAGCGCGCCGATGCGTTCGACCCAGGCGGCGCGGCCGCTGGTGGATGACCTGGTCGGCTTCTGCGCCCCGGAGCTGGCCAGCCATAACATCGATGTGCACATCGACGATCAGGCCCCCGGCGCGACCCTTCATGTCGACGCGCGGCAACTCAAGCAGGCCGGCCTGAACCTGATCGTCAACGCCATCGACGCCATGCCCGACGGTGGACGGCTGACCGTGGCGATCAGCAGCGAATCGCCGTACACCGTAATCAGCATCAGCGACACCGGCCAGGGCATCGAACCGGATATGCTCGAACGGATCTTCACGCCGTTCGTCACCACCAAGGCTTCGGGTACCGGCCTGGGGCTGGCGAAGGTGTTCTCGATCATGGAAGGTCATGACGGGCGCATCGAATGCGTCAGTGAAAAAGATGCCGGGACCACCTTCACGCTGTACATTCCGGCCAACGGTGAAGACTTCGACGAGGGCAGCGATGACACATAACGTACTGGTGGTGGACGACGAGCCCAAGCTCTGCGACTTGCTGGCATCGGCCCTGGGTCAGAACGGCATCCAGGTGTTCACCGCCGGCAACGGCTTGCACGCGCTCAAGGTGCTGGAGTGCGAGGACATCGACCTGGTGATCAGCGACTGGCGCATGCCCGGCATGGACGGCCCGCAGTTGCTGGCGGAAATCAAAAGCCGTTTTCCGCAGCTGCCGGTGATCGTCATGACCGCCTACAGCACGGTGAAAAACGCCGTGCAGTCGATGCGCAACGGCGCCTTCGACTACATCGCCAAGCCGTTCGACATCGACGAACTGGACATCACCGTCAGCAAGGCCCTGCAATTTCGCGACATCCTCAAAGACAACCAGCGCATGCGCGCCGAGCTCGATGAGCATCAGCAGATTGACAGCCTGATCGGCGACAGCCCGAGTTTTCGCCGGGTGCTGCACGCCATCGATTCCGTGCGCGAAAGCAACGCGACGATTCTGCTGACCGGCGAAAGCGGCACCGGCAAGGAAATGGTCGCCCGGGCGATCCACAAACACGGTAACCGCGCTGACAAACCGTTTGTGGCGGTGAACTGTGCGGCGATCCCGGAAGGGTTGCTGGAAAGCGAAATGTTCGGTCACCGCAAAGGCGCGTTTACCGGCGCCGTGGCGGATCGCGTCGGGCGCTTCATGCAGGCTGACAAAGGCACGTTGTTCCTTGATGAAATCGGCGAAATGCCGCTGGCCTTGCAGGCGAAAATCCTCCGGGCCTTGCAGGAACGGGTGATCGAGCCGGTGGGCGATCCGCGCGAGCGCAAGGTCGATGTGCGGGTGATTGCCGCGACCAACAAGAACCTGCTGGACGCGGTGGCCAACAAGGAGTTTCGCGAGGACCTTTATTACCGCCTCAATGTGTTCCCGATTCCCTTGCCGGCCCTGCGCGAACGTGTGGAAGACATCGCGCCGCTGGCCCGGCATTTTGCTCACACCCTGGGCGCCACGGCAGGCAAGCGTTTTACCGGATTCAGCGCGGAAGCCTTGCAGGCCATGGCTCATTATTCGTGGCCAGGGAATATTCGTGAGCTGCAGAACTGCGTGGAACGAGCGACGATTGTCGCGTCGGGGGCGGTGATTGAAGAGGAAGATTTGCCGGCGTATCTGTTTGCCTCAAATGCCGGCACCAGCGGTGCGCTGGTCACCGAAGGCAGCGTGCCGGCGGATCTGGAAGCGGCGTTGGCGGAGGTCGAGAAGGCTTACATTCTGGCGGCGCTGGCGCAGAGCAATGGTGTACAGGCTGCGGCGGCGCAGTTGATCGGGATCTCCGAGCGCAGCTTCTGGTATCGCCTGAAGAAACTGGGCATCCACGTCGACAAAATCGTCAGGTAACCGCTCCCCCCTGTGGCGAGGGAGCTTGCTCCCGCTCGGCTGCGCAGCAGTCGTAAATCCAGCGAATGCGGTCTGCCTGGCTACAACGGTGCTGACATTGGGGCCGCTTCGCAGCCCAGCGGGAGCAAGCTCCCTCGCCACAGAAACACTCCCGGTAATTAGCTCACGGTCCCGCCCTTCGATTCGCTCATGATCTGCCGAATCGCCCCGACAAAGGTTTCGACCGGCTGCCCGCCCGTCACCGCGTACTGCCCGTTGAACACCACCGTCGGCACCGAACTCACCCCGCGCGCCAGCCACAACTTCTCTTCTTTGAGCACCTCTGTGGCGAATTCATCGGACGCCAGAATCGCCTCCGCCCGCTGCCGATCCAGCCCCACGCTTTCAGCCATCAGCGCCAACTGCTTGTGATCCGACGGATTGCCGCCCTCAGTGAAATACGCCTTGAACAGCGCTTCCTTCAGATTGAACTGCAACCCTTCCAACCCCGCCCAAAACAACAACCGATGCGCATCAAAGGTGTTGTAGATGCGGCTGTTGCCATCAGTGCGAAACGCGAACCCGACCTCGGCGCCACGGGCGCGGATCATCTCGCGGTTCTTCTGCGACTGCTCCGGGGTCGAGCCGTACTTTTCAGTGATGTGTTCGGTGATGTTCTGCCCTTCCGGCCCCATTTTCGGGTTCAGTTCGAACGGCTGGAAACGGATCTCGGCCTGGACCTCATCGCCCAGCAAATCCAGGGCCCGGGTCAGGCCATACAGACCGACCACGCACCATGGGCAGGACACGTCGCTGACGAAATCGATTTTCATGGGGGTACTCATCATTCACCTCGCAGGCTTGGATCGCGCCGGAAAGTTTGAACGATACACCTGAAAGACCGAGGTGGCAGCCATTCCCCGTCCCCCTGTGGGAGCGAGCCTGCTCGCGATGGCGTCGTGTCAGTCGCCATCTGCTTGACTGATACACCGCCTTCGCGAGCAGGCTCGCTCCCACAGGGGATTTTCGGTGTTTTTGGACGTGTGTTTAGTTCTGTTTAAGGTTACTTCCTGAAAGCTACAGCGCCTTGCGCCGTCGCCTACAACAACGTCAGAATCCGCTGGCTTGTGCGCCTGGGTGGCCGTCGGTAACTTGGTTCGTGTCACTGATTCCCAGTGATCGGGTTTAGTAGCCCGGCTAATACGCTTACGGTTGCACAAGTGTCATCCCGTCAGGTTTTCACCTGCACTTGATGGTAGCTGTGCGCATGGCGCCCTCGGGCGCGCCGGGTTTTGGGCGTATTTTACCGGTCTACTAACTTGCGCACAGCTGCCACCCCTCCGTTTAGTAGCGAGACAGGTTGCGGCTCTACTATTAGGAAAAATACCCCATGTTCAAAATTACTCCGAACCCACCGGAAACCGACGACGTCTCCCCCTACGAAACCCCGGACTCCAAAAAACTCAACGAAGCCGCCGACCGCGCCCTCGATTTCTACCTCAAACCGGTCATTCCCAAAGACACCCCACGCAAACCCAGCACCATCTACACCATCGCCCCCGACATCGATCAAGAAACCCTGCTGGCCAACGCCTGCGAATCCCTGGCGTCAGCGAGCGTGATGCTGAGTGATTTCGCCGGGTTGCTGGAAGGCCCGCAGCGCAACACTGTGCTCGGCATTCAGCAGTCCGTCATGCTGGGTGAACTGGCGGTGAACCGGATGCTGGATAACTTCGTTCCATCGACATAACTCGACTGGAGTGAGGCGCTTTTGTGGCGAGGGAGCTTGCTCCCGCTCGGCTGCACAGCAGTCGTAAAACCGGCCAATGTGGTTTGCCTTATACACCGCATGCGCAGGATTGGGGCCGCTTCGCAGCCCAGCGGGAGCAAGGTCCCTCGCCACAGGGTTTTGTCCCACAGTTGGATTTGGGGGTTACAGGAGGTTCGGAGTGGGCACCGGATCGATCTGTGCCCAATGCGAAGTGTCTTCGCGGTGGGCCTGCAAATACGGCAACACCGCCGCCAGCAACGGCGCCTTGAACGCCTCCTGGAACCGATGCGCCAACCCCGGAATCAGCTTCAACTGACTGCCACGAATATGCGCCGCCAGATGGACGCCATGCATCACCGGCAACAGCGGATCCGCCGTGCCGTGAACCACCAGCGTCGGCACGCGCAACTGGTTAAGCAGCGCCACACGACTGCGCTCGGCGAGGATCGCCATGATCTGGCGCTTCACGCCCTCCGGGTTGAACGCCCGGTCATAGGACAACGCCGCTTGATGCAGCAACGCTTGCCGATCATCACTGACGGTCGGGCTGCCCAGCGCTGCCAGCAAATCGGCCTGCTGTTCCAGCGCCACTTCGCGATTCGGCGCGCTACGCCGCGACAACAACTGCACCAACGCCGCACTCGGCGCCGGCAAGCCTTCGGCCCCGGAACTGGTCATGATCAGGGTCAGGCTCTCGACCCGTTGCGGCGCCATCGCCGCCATGTGCTGGGCAATCATCCCGCCCATGCTCGCGCCCAGGACGTGAAACTGCTCAACCTTCAACGCATCCATCAGGCCAAAGGCGTCGTCCGCCATGTCGGTCAGGGTGTACGGCGCCGCCACCGGCAGACCGAGTTTGTAGCGCAGCACTTCAAACGTCAGGTTGGCGTCGGCGGGCGTTTGCCGCCAGGTCGAGAGGCCGACGTCGCGATTGTCATAACGAATCACCCTAAAACCCTGCTGACACAGCGCGACCACCACCTCGTCAGGCCAGTGAATCAACTGCCCGCCCAGGCCCATCACCAGCAACAACGCCGGGTCGGACGCACGGCCAATGCTCTGGTACGCCAGGCTCACCTGCGCCAGATCGGCCTGTTGGGTGGGAACATTGACATCGCAACGAGACGCCGCCAAAGACGGCAGGCCAAACAACAGCAAGGCCAGAAAAATGAATGCACGCATGAAAAAACACCGAAACGCAGAACCCCAGTAGAGCGCGAGTCTGATGAAGTTTGATCAAGCGCGCTGCCACAGTTACGTGACAGTTTGATGAAGATTGCCGAGCGGTCATTTTCGGGACCGCGTTATCGTTCATCGCGAGCAGGCTCACTCCCACAGGATCGATGTCGTACACAATATTTGTGATCGACCTAGATCCAATGTGGGAGCGAGCCTGCTCGCGATGGCGTCCGAACAGACGCTACATCGGCTAAGCCAACTGACTGCGCAACTGCCGCGCCGCCGCCACCATGTTCACCAACGCCGCCTCGGTCTCCGGCCACGCCCGGGTCTTCAGCCCGCAATCCGGGTTCACCCACAACCGCTCGGCCGGAATGCGCTTCACGGCTTTGCTCATCAACTTGACCATCTCAGCCGTGTCCGGCACCCGTGGCGAGTGGATGTCGTAGACGCCCGGCCCGATGTCGTTCGGGTAGTCGAACGCTTCGAAGGCCTCGAGCAATTCCATGTCCGATCGCGAGGTTTCGATGGTGATCACGTCGGCATCCATCGCCGCGATGGACTCGATCACGTCGTTGAATTCGCTGTAGCACATGTGGGTGTGGATCTGGGTTTCGTCGCGCACACCGGAAGCGCTCAAGCGGAAGGCTTCCACCGCCCAGTCCAGGTATTCCTGCCATTGCGCCCGACGCAGCGGCAAGCCTTCGCGGAACGCGGCTTCGTCGATCTGCACGATCTTGATGCCGGCACTTTCCAGGTCGACCACTTCATCACGCAGGGCCAACGCCAACTGCTGCGCCTGGATTTTGCGCGAGACGTCTTCGCGCGGGAACGACCACATCAGCATGGTCACGGGACCGGTGAGCATGCCTTTCATGACCTTGTCGGTCAGGCTTTGCGCATAGGTGATCCAGTCGACGGTCATGGCGTTCGGACGGCTCAGGTCGCCGTAGATGATCGCCGGTTTGACGCAGCGCGAACCGTAGCTCTGCACCCAGCCGAAACGGGTGAACAGGTAGCCGTCCAGTTGCTCGGCGAAGTACTCGACCATGTCGTTGCGCTCGGCTTCACCGTGCACCAGCACGTCCAGGCCCAGGCGTTCCTGGACTTGCACCGCGTGACGGATTTCGCTGTGCATGGCATCGGTGTAATCGTTGGCCGACAGCTTGCCTTGCTTGAACGCCTGGCGGGCCAGACGGATCGAACCGGTCTGCGGAAACGAGCCGATGGTGGTGGTCGGGAATGCCGGCAGTTTCAGCCGAGCGCGTTGCTGCTCGATGCGTTTGGCGAACGGCGAGTGACGTTGGCTGTCCGCTGCGCTGATCGCATTGATGCGTGCCTGCACGTGGGCTTTATGGATACGCGGCGACTCGGCGCGGCTCGTCTGAATCACTCGGCTCTGGGCCAGAGCCGCTTGTACTTTGGGCGATTGCGGGTCGTTCAGGGCATCGCGCAACACGGCGATTTCACCGCACTTCTGCACGGCGAAGGCCAGCCAGCTTTTCAGTTCAGGATCGAGTTTGTCTTCCCGTTTCAGGTCCACCGGGCTGTGCAGCAGCGAGCAGGAACTGCTGACCCACAGGTTGTCGCCAAAGCGCTCTTGCGCCGGTTGCAGTTGCGCGAGCACTTGCTCCAGTTCGCAACGCCAGACGTTGCGACCGTTGACCAGACCCACCGAAAGAATCTTGTAGGTCGGCAGACGGTCCAGCACCTGACCGAGTTGATCCGGCGCCCGCACCGCGTCGATGTGCAGGCCTTGCACCGGCAGGCCGACTGCCAGGCCGAGGTTGTCTTCCAGGCCACTGAAGTAGGTCGCCACGAGCTTTTTCAGCGGCGAGTATTGAAGGATGTGATAAGCGCGCTCGAAGGCGTTTTTCCAGGCTTGTGGCAGGTCGAGGGTCAGGATCGGTTCGTCGATCTGCACCCATTCCACGCCTTGGGCGGCGAGGCGGCCGAGGATTTCACCGTAGATCGGCAGCAGGCGTTCGAGCAGGTCGAGCTTGTCGAAGTCGTTGCCTTTGGCCTTGCCCAGCCACAGGTAAGTCAGCGGGCCGATGATGACGGGTTTGACGTTGTGGCCGAGGGCCTTGGCTTCGTCGACCTCGTCGAACAACTGTTCCCAGCTCAGTTTGAACTGTTGGTCAGCTGTGAATTCCGGGACCAGGTAGTGGTAGTTGGTGTCGAACCACTTGGTCAGCTCCTGGGCATATTGGGCCTGGGTGTGTTCGCCACCGCAGCAGGCCGCCGTGGCGCCTCGGGCCATGGCGAACAGGGTGTCGAGGGTCGGCAGGCCGCGCGCATCCTTGGCGCTGTCGAAACGCTCGGGGATCACGCCGAAGGTCAGGGAATGGGTCAGCACCTGGTCGTACCAGGCGAAGTCGCCGACGGGCAGCAGGTCGATGCCGGCGTCTTTCTGCAACTGCCAGTGGGTGGCGCGCAGTTGGCGGCCGACGCTTTTCAGCGCGTCCTGATCGAGGTCGCCCTTCCAGTAGGATTCGAGGGCTTTTTTCAGTTCGCGGTCAGCGCCGATGCGCGGAAAACCAAGTGTGTGGGCCAGAGCCATGGTGAATTTCTCCCTGTAAAAGATGGCGCTATTGTCGACAGCCAACCCAACATGAGACAAACTCAACCTTTTCGTGTTGATCACAAGTTTTCCTCATGGAGCCCCCCGGTGCTTGAAATCCGCCACCTGAAGACCCTGCACGCCTTGCGCGAAGCCGACAGCCTGGTCGATGCCGCCGACCGTCTGCACCTGACCCAATCGGCCCTGTCCCACCAGTTCAAGGAACTGGAGGAGCGCATGGGCATGCCGTTGTTCGTGCGCAAGACCAAACCGGTGCGGTTCACCAGCGCCGGGTTGCGCCTGCTGCAACTGGCCGACGCCACCCTGCCGCTGCTGCGCGGTGCCGAACGCGATATCGCGCGGTTGGCGGGCGGCACCGCGGGCCGTTTGCACATGGCAATCGAGTGCCACAGTTGCTTCCAGTGGCTGATGCCGACCATCGATCAGTTCCGCGATGCCTGGCCGGAAGTCGAGCTGGACCTGGCTTCGGGCTTCTCATTCGCGCCGCTGCCGGCCCTGGCCCGTGGCGATCTGGATTTGGTGGTGACCTCCGATCCGCTGGAACTGGCCGGGATCACCTACGTGCCGTTGTTCACCTATGAAGCGATGCTCGCGGTGGCCAATCAGCACCGTTTGGCGAACAAGGCCTACATCGTGCCGGAAGACCTGCTCACGGAAACGCTGATCACCTACCCGGTGGAACGCGACCGGCTGGACATCTTCACCCGTTTCCTGGAACCGGCCGACATTGAACCGGCGCAGGTCCGCACCTCGGAACTGACGGTGATGATGATGCAGTTGGTCGCCAGCGGACGCGGCGTCTGCGGCATGCCCCATTGGGCGCTGCATGAATACAGCTCGCGGGGTTACGTGAAGGCCAAGCGGCTGGGCGAGAAAGGATTGTTTGCGACGCTGTATGCGGGGATTCGTGCGGACATGCTGGATGCGCCGTACATGCGCGACTTCTTGCTGACGGCCAAGGACACATCGTTCTCGACACTCGACGGCGTCAGCGCAGTCCGCTGACACACCGCAACCGCTGTAGGAGCGAGGCTTGCCCGCGAAAGCGGTGTATCAGCCAAGTAGATATCGACTGTCACGACGCCTTCGCGGGCAAGCCTCGCTCCTACAGGGGTCTGTGGTGGGTTTAGAGCTCGCGCCACATATGGATTTTGTCGAAGTAGTCTTCGCCGACGCGCACCGCCATGGGTTCGAGGCCGAACTGTACGAAGCCGCAACGCTGGTACAGGTTGAACGCCGCCTCATTGCCGGCGGTGACGGTCAGCTGGATCAGCCGCAGGCCTTTATGGTTCTGCGCTTCATCCAGCGCGGCTTGCACCAGTTGCTGACCCAACCCGCGCTGCCGGACTTTGCCGGACACATACATGCCAAACAGCGTCGCCTTGTGCCGGGCCTTTTCCCGGGGTTCGAAGGCAAGGCCGACGATGCCTGACAACGCGCCGTCCTCGAACGCCCCGAACACCACATCCAGCTTGCTGGTCAGGCGCGACTCCCACCAACTCAGCGGCATTGTTGCGCGCTCGCGCACACTCGAAGTGAAGGCCTGCGGGTGCAGGTCGTAGGCTTCCAGCATCAGCGCCCGATAGTCCAGCGCATGGCTGGCATCCAGTCGTTCAATCCACATGATCAGGCCGTCCGTCGTTGCTCAAGCATCAGCCGTACCGCCAGCGCGGACAGGACAAACCCCATGAAATAACGCTGCAGCGCCAGCCAGGTCGGGTTGTTGACGAACCACGACGCGATGCCTGCCGCGAAGATCGCGATCAGCAGGTTGACGCAGAAACTGACGCTGATCTGGGTCAGGCCCAGCACGATGCTCTGGGTGAACACCGAGCCATGCTCAGGCGTGATGAACTGTGGAAACACCGACAGGTAAAACACCGCGATCTTCGGGTTCAGCGCGCTGGTGAGAAACCCCATGGTGATCAGTTTGCGCGACGAGTCCGGCGGCAACTGCTGCGCTTCGAAGGGTGAACGTGCGCCGGGTTTGACCGCCTGCCACGCCAGCCACAACAGATACAGCGCGCCGGCCCATTTCAACACTTCGTAGGCCATCGGCACGGCCAGAAAGACAGCGGTCAAACCGGCCGCAGCGGCGAACAAGTGCACGAAGAATCCCGCCACCACGCCGAGCAACGAAGTCACGCCGGCCTTGCGCCCCTGGCAGATCGAACGGGAGATCAGGTAGATCATGTTCGGCCCCGGCGTCAGCACCATCAGCAACGCGGCAGCGGCGAAAATCAGCAAGTCTTGAAGTGGGATCATGGGGCAGTCCTAGTCCGTGGATGATCAGGCGATTGCAGTCAGCGAAGCTCGATAAAACGGCAGGATCAGGTCCCGTGTCAATGGCGCCAACGAGAGATCGCCGTCGGTGGCCGGATCAATCCAGCGCACCTCTTCAATCTCCGCGGCGGGCGAGACGTCTGAATCGATGGTCAGCAGAAAGAGTTCAGCCTGGACGACAAAACCCGGCTCGTTGGCCGCCGGTGCCGAGAAGCGGCCCAGGTAGGTGGCGTGCGCGGGGTCGATGACCAGTCCAAGCTCTTCTTCCAGCTCACGGGCCAGGGCGTGAACCGGTTGTTCATGGGCCTCAATCTTGCCGCCGGGTTGCATGAAGGCTTCGGTGCCGCGTTTGCGGACCAACAGCGTGCGACCGTCAGGGCCGATCAGCAGGGCGGCGGCGATGCGGATGGTGCGGGGGGAAGGGGCGGATGAAAGCGTCATGGATCTGAGTGTGCCTTGAGTGAAAGGCGCAAAGGATCACATGGGTGTCGCGCCGGCGTCACGGGGGAAAATAGCGGTCTAGCCCTTTGTGGGAGCGAGCCTGCTCGCGATAGCGGTCTTTCAGTCGACATCCATGGTGAATGTCAGGCCGTCTTCGCGAGCAGGCTCGCTCCCACAGGGGTCAGTGTTGAGTCTTCCAAAGGCGGATCAGGGCTGAGCTTGAACCACCAGCGGCGCTTCGAGGATTGCGGCTTCCACTTCCTCCGGCACTTTCACAAAAACGCTGTATTTCGCCCCTTCCATCGCTTCGAACGCGATCAGTTTCTCCACCAGCGGCCCGCTCAGCACCTTCCCCGCATTGAGCAACAGCATGCCGTTATCGGCATTGAGGTTGCGCGCCAGAATCATGCCGGTCGCCAGGTCCCGGGTGGTCAGTACCTTGACCGTCGGATCGGCCAGTGACACATCGCTCTGGTAGGCGGCGCAGACCTGAATGAAGTCCTCCACCAGATCAGGATCGTAGAGACGACCGGCGTACTGGCGGATATAGACCAGGGCTTCATCGCTGTTCATCTGGCGCTCAAGGATCAGCCCACGCTGCAACTCGATGAAATCCACCGCCAGTTTCAGCCACCGCGACCCGAGCGGAATCGCCTCGCCCTTGAGCCGGTCGGGGAAACCGGTGCCATCCCAGCGCTCCTGATGGTGAAGGATCAGGCGCGCCGCATCCTTCATCGGATCGAGGGTCATCAGCAACGATTCGCTCTGCTTCGGATAACCGCGATAGCGTTCCTGATCGTTGTGGTGCAGCAAATCCGCAGGCGCGGTCATCATGCTGTCGGTCCAGCTCAGCTTGCCGATGTTGTAAAGCGCCGCGGCCATGGTCAGGTCGCGGGTACTGCCCTCGTCCACGCCATGGAGTTTGCAGTACACCCGCACCAGTTCGATGATCTGCCGGTTCGTCTGCTTGGCCGGTGGCAAACGCAGGTTGGCCAGCAGCGAGAACACCTCGGTGCCGGTGACATAGCTGTGTTTGAGCTCTTCGTAGGCCAGGTCGAGCATGTCGGCGGTCTGCTGCAGCTCGGCGGTGCGGGACGCAACGTGTTTCTCCAGGGTCGCGTTGAGCAACCTCAATTCTTCGTTTTGCTCCCAGGTCTCCTGCACCAGATGCAGGCGTTCGCGCTCGGAACGCTGGTAGGCGAGGGATTGTCGCAACGTCAGCAGCAATTCCTCATCGTGCCAGGGTTTGCTGATGTATCGGTCAATCTGCCCGTCGTTGATTGCTTTGACGATCATCGTCAGGTCGGCATAACCGGTCAGCAAAATGCGCAGCGTGTCGGGATGGCGCTGGTGAATGTGCGCCAGCAGCGTGGCGCCGTCCATGTTAGGCATGCGCGCATCGCTCATCACCAGGTCGACGGGCTGTTTCGCCATGATATCCAGGGCTTGCTCCCCGCTGGTGGCCAGCAATACTTCGTAGGGCTGGCCGCGCAAGAGCCGGCGCAGACTGTTGAGGATAGACTCCTCGTCGTCGACCAGCAGAATCGTGGGTTTATCGGCAAAAGTAGTGGGGAGTTGCTCTTCCATGGCATTACCTCAAGCAAAACGGGCGTCGTCGCGTCAATCATCAGCCAGAACATTCCGTTTCTGGCGCTGCCTGAGCTACAGGCTAGATGATTTCCAGCGACGCCCCTGGAAATGATTCGTTTCAGGCGACCGGGCGAAGTGCTGCACAGGCGACTATGCTCAGTTCACTCGGATCCACTTTCTGCGCTTGGCCACGTGATCAGGGAAAGGATGCCCCTATGAGCACACCGCACCACCACATTGCCACCGCTCCCGGCGTATGCCTATGAATACGCTGCTGGCACGAACCAACCGTCGGATACTTATCGTCGACGACACCGCGTCTATTCATGCGGACTTCATCAAGATCCTCAGCCCGCCATCGCCCGAAGACGACGACCTGATCAGCGCCGAAAAAGCCCTGTTCGGGACGCAGGCGACGGCAACCCTGCAAAGTTTCATGCTCGATTCGGCGTTTCAGGGGCTGGAAGCACTGGACAAGGTTGAACGAGCGCTGGCCAACGACCTGCCCTATGCGATGGCTTTCATCGACATGCGCATGCCGCCGGGCTGGGACGGCCTGGAAACCATCGAACGGCTGTGGCAGGTCGATCCCAAGCTGCAAGTGGCGCTGTGCACCGCTTATTCCGACTATTCCTGGGAAGACATCGATGAACGCCTGGAACTGGGCGATCGCCTGCTGATCCTGAAAAAACCGTTTGATGCCATCGAAATCCGTCAGCTGGCCAGCGCCCTGACCGCCAAATGGCAAATGACCGAAGACGCCGAACTGAAGATGTCGTTGCTGGAACAGGCCGTGGAAGAACGCACCCGGGAGCTGTCCGACGCCAACATCATCGTGCAGAACAGCCCGACCATTCTGTATCGCCTGCGGGGCGAACCGTCGTTTCCGCTGATGTACATCTCCCACAACATCACCAAGTACGGTCATGTCGCGGCGAATCTGGTCGCCTCGGCCAACTGGGCCCGGGAGTTGATCCATCCCGACGACCAGCCGAAAGTCGACACGGCCATGGCCCGAGTGCTGGATCGCCATGCGGGCGGCGCGTCCATCGAGTTTCGGATGCGCACCGGCGACGGTGCCTGGCGCTGGGTCGAAAACCGCTATATTCCGGTGCGAGACGCCGAAGGACGTTTACTGGAAGTCGAAGGCATCATCATCGACGTCACTGAACGCAAGGTCGCCGAGGAGAAAATCGCCCTGCTGGCCCGCACCGACGGGCTGACGGGGCTGGCCAACCGTGCCACCTTGATCGAGCGCCTGCATCAGGCCTTCGCCGCTGCGCGCCGGGGTGCAACACCGTTCGCGATGTTCTACCTGGACCTTGACCACTTCAAACGCATCAACGATACCCTCGGTCATCCGGTGGGCGATCTGTTGCTGCAGGAAGTGGCCCGGCGCATCAAAGCCTGTGTGCGCGAAAACGACGTGGTCGCCCGCCTCGGCGGCGACGAGTTTGCCATCCTGCAACTGGACGTCAGCGACCCGACCCAGTCCGCGTCCCTGGCGGCTAAGGTCCGCGATGCACTGGTGCTGCCCTACTCCCTGGACGGCAATGACGTGCGGGTGTCGGTCAGCATCGGCATCAGCAGCTATTCGCCGCGCATCACCAGCGCCGACGGCTTGCTCAGCCAGGCTGACATGGCGCTGTATCGCTCCAAGGAAAAGGGCCGCAATCAGTATCACTTCCACTCCGAGGAGATCAATCAGGAGGTGGTCGAGCGCATGACCATCGCCAGCGAACTGCGCACGGCCATCGACCATGAAGAACTCGAACTCAGATACTGGCCGGAAGTCGACCTGAGCAGCGGCAAGATCCTCGGCATGGAAGCCCAGGTCTGCTGGAACCACCCCGAGCGCGGCTTGCTGGAAGCATCGGCGTTCCTGCCGGCCGCGGAAAAAACCGGCGCCATCATCCCCCTCGGGCACTGGGTGCTGGATCGCGCCTGCCAGCAAATGCGTCTGTGGCGCGACGAAGGCATGGCGCCCCCGGTGATTGCCATCAAACTGTCCCTGGCCCAACTGAAAAGCGGGCCCGAACTGATCTATGACGTACTGCGCACCACCGCGCGCTGGGAATTGTGCGCCTGGGACCTGCGCTTCGATGTCACCGAAGCCACCCTGGCCCAGACCAAATGGACCCACAACGACGTGCTGCCACGCCTGCGCGAGCTGGGGGTGAAGATCGCCATCGACGACTTCGGCACCGAATACTCCTCGTTCGACTACCTCAAGACCTACCAGGTCAATCACCTGAAACTCGCCCAGGCTTTCATCGACACCGCTGCCCGCGACCCGGCAAGTGCCAACACGTTGCGCGCAATCATCAATTTCGCTCGAGAAGTAGGGATCGGAATCATCGCCGAAGGTGTCGAAACCCAGGAACAGCGTAGTTCGCTGATGGCCACAGGCTCGCCAATGAACGCACAGGGTTACTTTTTCAGTAAAGCGGTCAGCAGCCAACAAGCCGCCCAGTTGCTCAAAGCCGGCAGCATCGTGCCCGCAAGCCACGGGCCGATCCTGGACAACCCGCACGCCACGGAGGACAAGTGATGAAAACGTCGTCCGTCCGGACCAACCGGCGCATCCTGATCATCGACGACACGCCTTCGATTCATGAGGATTTTCGCAAGATCCTCGGCCCTGACTCTGAAGATGAGCAGACCCTGGCCGGCACGGAAGAAGCGCTGTTCGGCACGCAACAGCCGGCTCGGCTGACCTTCCAGCTCGATTCCGCCTACCAGGGCCAGGAAGCCCTTGAGCTGGTCCAGCGGGCCCAGGCCGAAGGTCGCCCCTACGCCATGGCGTTCACCGACATGCGCATGCCGCCGGGTTGGGACGGGCTGGAAACCATCGAACAGCTCTGGAAGATCGACCCGCACCTGCAAATCGCGCTGTGCACCGCCTATTCGGATTACAGCTGGGAGGACATGGCTGAACGGCTGGAGTTCGGCGACCAGTTACTGGTGTTGAAAAAACCCTTCGACAGTCTGGAAATCCGCCAGATGGCCAGCGCCCTGACCTGGAAATGGCAGATGACCCAGGACGCGGAGACAAAAGTGCAAAGCCTGGAGCAAACCATCGAGGCGCGGGTCCACGAACTGCTCAAGGTGTCCCACCTGTTGCAATACGACGTACTGACCGAGCTGCCCAACAGCACGTTGCTCGGAGATCGACTGAACCAGTCCCTGGCGTTGTCGCGCCGCCATGACAAGCAGCTGGCGGTGATGTTCCTGGGTCTTGATCGCTTCAAGCGCATCAACAATGCCCTGGGCCATCCGGCCGGTGACGAGATGCTCAAACGGGTCGGGCAAAACCTGGTGTCCACGGTGCGCGAATCCGATTCGGTGTTTCGCTACGGCGCTGATGAGTTCGTGGTGATCCTCGCTGACATCCGCCATCCCCAGCAGACCAAAGGCATCGCCGAAAAACTCTTGAACGCCATTGGCACGACCCAGCACATCGCCGGCCATGACCTGAGCGTAACCGCCAGCCTGGGCATCAGCATCTACCCCGATGATGGCTTCGATGCGATCGCGCTGATCAAGAAAGCCGAAACCGCGATGCGTCACGTCAAGGAAAGCGGCCCCAACGACTTCCGCTTTTTCATTGAAGAAATGAACCAGCGCGCCCGGGACCAGCAGACCATCGAGTCGGGCATTCGCCTGGCATTGGAGCGGGACGAATTTGTCCTGCATTACCAGCCCAAGCTCGACCTGGGCACCGGTGAGGTAGTCGGCGCAGAGGCCTTGATTCGCTGGCAGAAACCGGGGCATGGCTGGGTCTACCCGTCGGACTTCATTGGCGTGGCCGAAGACAGCGGCTTGATCGTACCGTTGAGCAAATGGGTGCTGGCCCAGGCCTGTCGGCAAGCCTGCGCCTGGCAGGCGGCGGGGCTGCCGAGGCTGTGCATGTCGGTGAATGTGTCGGCCATCGACTTTCGCCAACGAGGCTTTGTCGAAGGCATTGAACAGGTTCTGAAACAAACCGGTCTGGACCCGTCATTGCTGGAGCTGGAAATCACCGAAGGCGTGCTGATGCAGAACGTCGATGCCACGGTCACCGCCCTGAACCGGATCAAGGCCATGGGGGTGCGGCTGGCCATCGACGACTTCGGCACCGGTTATTCCAGCCTGAGTTACCTGCGGCGTTTTCCCATCGATGTGCTGAAAATCGATCAGTCGTTCATTCGTGGCCTGAGCCGTGACATCAACGACGCAGCGCTGGTCAGCGCCATCATCAGCCTGGGCAAGAGCCTGAAACTGACCATCATCGCCGAAGGGGTGGAAACCCTCGAACAACTGGATTTCCTCAAGGCCCATCAGTGCGAGGAAGGCCAGGGCTACTACTTCAGCAAAGCCGTGGCGCCGGATGACTTCGTGCACTACCTGACGTCGGTGAAATCCCCTCCCCCTGCCGCCACATGACCGATAAGCAGCGACACACGGGCTATCCGCCAAGGAATTACAGGATGTCGCCATTTCTCTACCGCTTGCTCTTGATGCCTCTGCTCGGAGTCTGTCTGACGGCCAGCGGCGCGCCACTGGACGAACCACTCAAACCGCTGCCGGCCGTGCCGCAGCAAAACCCTCTGCGTGTCGAACTCGGTCGCCAGTTGTTCAACGAGCCACGTTTATCGGTCAACGGCAGCCTCTCGTGTGCCAGTTGCCATCGCCTGGAAAGCGGTGGCGCCGATAACAAGGCGTTTTCCATCGGTTTCAACGGCCAGCCAGTGGCAGTCAATACTCCGAGCGTGTTTAACGCCAGCCTGAACTTCCGGCAATTCTGGAACGGCCGCGCCGACACCCTTGAAACCCAGGTCCACGCCGTGGTGCAAAGCCCCAGTGAGATGGGCAGCAACTGGGAATACGTGGTGCAGACGCTGTCCGCCGACGCCGCTTATCGAACCGCGTTCGGCAACGCCTACCCGGATGGCGTGACCATGATCAATGTGCAAAACGCCCTGGCAACCTACGAGCGCACGTTGATCAGTGCCAACTCGCGTTTCGACCAATACCTGCTGGGCGACACCGACATTCTCACCCGCGAGGAGAAATACGGTTACCAACGCTTCAAGGATTACGGCTGTATCGCCTGCCATCAGGGAATCAATATCGGCGGCAACATGTTCCAGAAATTCGGGGTGATGGGCGATTACTTCAAGACACGAGGCAACCCGACCGACACCGACCTGGGCCGCTACCTGCTGACCAAGGACGAAGAGGACCGCTACGTGTTCAAGGTCCCGAGCCTGAGGAACGTCGCCGTGACCGCGCCGTACTTTCACGACGGCTCGGCCAAAACCCTCGAAGACGCCGTGGAGGTGATGTTCTCATTTCAACTGGGACGCATCCCCTCTGTCGAGGACAAGGTGCTGATCATCAAATTCCTCAAGACCCTGACCGGTGAATGGGAGGGCAAACCATTATGAAAATATCCCGCCGACGCAGTGTGGCACTCCTCGGTATCATGGCCCTGATACTGGCCTCGACACTGCTGTTTCTGTACCTCAAATCCAACTCCAATCAGACGTCGACCTACACCGAATCCCGGGATCTGATTTCCCGGATGAAACAGCTGAATGCGCAGTGGGAAACGGAAATCCTCAAGGCCAGGATTGCGATCAACCACAACTACGATCCGCTGGTCACACCGCTGACCGAGATGACGCTCCTGTGGGAACGGTTCGACACAATGTCGTCGAATCACAGCCGCAACACCTCGCCCGTCTGGTTGACCAGCCATGATGCGTACCTGAGCGCCTTCGAGGAAAAGATCCGGCTGGTTGAGCAGTTCAAGTCTCACAATGCTGTGTTGCGCAACTCACTGGCGTTTCTGCCGACCGCCGAAGACGACATTCAGGAACCCCTCGCCCAGTTGCAGGACGGCGACAAACTGCAACTGCAGAACATCGCCAACGACACCTATGACCTGGTACTCAGCACCATGGAGTTCGCCATGGTTACCTCTGACGACAAGGCCGCCGAAATCCTGGTGGGATTGAGCAAACTGAAAGTGAACAAACTGCGACTGCCGGAGGAGTTTCACAGTCCGCTGGATGTGCTCAATAACCACATTGAGCTCATTCTGCGTGAGCAACCGGTGGTCAACCGCTTGCTGGAAAACATCGAGGCGATTCCCGTGGCCGAGCGGCTCGACGGCATCACCGATCTGCTGAACAACGATCAGCAGCGCACCGATGCGGTCGACCAGCGTTATCACTTTTACATGCTGGTGTTTTCGGTGCTGCTGGTGCTGTTGCTGGTGTACCTGGCGATTCACTTGATGCGCAGTTTCACCGTGATCAATCGCGTCAACAAGGCCCTGAAAACCGCCAATGATGACCTCGAAAAACGGGTCGAAGAACGCACCCGCGAACTCAAGGATACCCAGAGCGAACTGCTGGACACCGCGCGCCAGGCCGGCATGGCGGAAATCGCCACCAATGTGTTGCACAACGTCGGCAACGTACTCAACAGCGTGAACATCTCCGCCGACCTGGTCAGCCGCAAACTGCGCAGCAGCAAGGCCCAGGGGCTGGGCAAGGCGATGCAGCTGATTAACGAGCATCAAGGCGACCTCGGGGCCTTTCTGACCCAGGACGCGAAAGGCAAATTGCTGCCCGGCTATCTGAATCAACTGGTCGACGCCATCGCGCTCGAACAACAAAGCATGACCGACGAACTCGCCCAACTGACCAAAAGCGTCGACCACATCAAGGACATCGTCGCCACCCAGCAGTCCTACGCCGGCGCCAACAGCCTGATGGAACCGCTGCACATCAGTGAACTGCTGGAAGACGCCCTGCGCATGAACTCCGGTGCCCTGACCCGGCACCACGTCACCGTGGTCAAGGAGTACAACGAGGTGCCGCAGGTCATGGGCGACAAACACCGATTGCTGCTGATCCTGATCAACCTCATCAGCAATGCCAAATACGCCATGTCCGACCTCAGCAATCGTCCGCGACAAATGACCCTGGGGGTGAAAATCGTCGAAGACTCCACCCTGCAAATCAGCGTCAAGGATGATGGCGAAGGCATCGCGCCGGAGAACATGACGCGCATCTTTGCCCACGGTTTTACCACCCGCAAGGAAGGCCACGGTTTTGGTCTGCACAGCTGCGCACTCGCGGCGATAGAAATGAACGGCCATCTCAGCGCCCACAGTGACGGGCCCGGCAAGGGCGCGCAGTTCACCTTGCAGATTCCGCTGAAAACCGTCCCGGAGGAGGCATGAGTGAGCATTCGAACCGACGCATTCTGTTGATCGACGACACACCGTCGATTCATGACGACTTTCGCAAGATCCTCACCCCGGTTCCGGTGGAGCACCTGGAACTGGACGAGATGGAAGCCACGCTGTTTGGCCGTGAAATCAAAACCACCACGGCCCTGTTCGAACTGGATTCGGCGTATGGCGGCCAGGAAGGCCTGGGCAAACTCACTCAGGCCTTGCAGGAAAGCCGGCCCTACGCCCTCGCGTTCGTCGACATGCGCATGCCTGAAGGCTGGGACGGCGCGCAAACCATCGAACATCTGTGGCAGGAAGATCCGCACCTGCAAGTGGTGGTGTGTACCGCGTATTCCGACTATTCCTGGGATGAGCTGTTGGACCGACTGCAAGCCCATGATCGGTTGCTGATCCTGAAAAAACCGTTCGACAACATCGAAGTCCAGCAGATGGCCAACACCCTGCTGACCAAATGGGAGATGACCGAACGCGCCTCCGTGCAGATGAGCCATCTGGAGCATCTGGTGGACCAGCGCACCACGCAGTTCAAACAGGCCAGCGAGGCGTTGCAGCGGGAAATCGACGAGCGCAAACAGCTTGAATCGCAACTGGTGCAATCGGAAAAACTCGCGTCCCTGGGGCAATTGGCGGCCGGCGTTGCCCATGAAATCAACAACCCCATCGGCTTCATTTCTTCCAACCTTGGCAGTCTTGATGGCTACTTCAAGCAACTGCAGGACATGCTCGATGCCTATCGCGAGGCCGAAGAGGCGATTGCTTCAAATGAGGTGATCGAGCGGCTTGGTCAGTTACGGGAACGCATCGAACTGGAATTTCTGCGCGAGGACATTCCATTGCTGATCAAGGAATCCAAGGAGGGCATCAACCGGGTGGGGCAGATCGTCAAGGACCTGAAGGACTTCTCCCGGGTGGACTCCAACCAGGAATGGCAGTGGACCAATCTGCAACAGGGCATCGAATCGACCTTGAACATCGTCGCCAATGAACTCAAGTACAAGGCCGATGTGCTGAAGGAGTATCAGCCATTGCCCGACATCGAGTGCCTGCCATCGCAAATCAACCAGGTGATCATGAACCTGATCGTCAACGCGTCCCAGGCGATGGGCCCACAGCGGGGCACCATCACCCTGCGCACCGGGTTTGAGGGTGAACGGGTGTGGATTGAGGTGGCCGACACCGGCTCCGGTATCGCGCCGGACAGCCTGCAGAAAATCTTTGATCCGTTCTTCACCACCAAACCGGTGGGCCAGGGGACAGGGCTTGGGTTGTCCTTGTCCTATGGCATCGTTAAGAAGCACCGGGGGGATATTTCGGTGCGCAGTGAAGTGGGCGTGGGCAGCACGTTCCGAGTCGAACTGCCCGTGCACCAGACACACTCAGCCACCTGAACTCCGTAATAAATGCAGGAGTGAGCCTGCTCGCGATGGCGGTATGTCAGTCGCCCTTGATGTTGACTGACATGGCCCTATCGCGAGCAGGCTCACTCCTACAGGGGGTTTTGCAGCGTCCGAGGTCAGGTGGCCTCCTGGAAATCCATCTCCGGTGGCTGGCGGCGGAAACCACCGGTCAGCACCGCCAGGTACACCACGCCAATCGCCAGCCAGCTCAGGCCCAGGTAGATTGCCAGGTGATCGAGGCTGACCATCAGCCACAAATCTGCCGCCAGGCCAATGAACGGGAATAACAGGAACAGCACGAACTCGCGCAGCCCTTTCTTTTCCCCTCCTATCCAGTAATGAAAGATCACCGACAAATTCACCAGACTGAACGCCAGGAACGCGCCGAAGTTGATGAACGAGGTCGAGGTGGTGACGTCCAGTTTCAGCGCCAGCAACGCGACCACGGCGCACAGCAGGATGCTGTTGACCGGTGTGCCAAAGCGCTCATGCAAGCTGCCGAAAAATGATTTAGGCAGCACGCCGTCGCGGCCCATGGCGAACAACAGACGCGAACCACTGGCCTGAGCCGACAGGCCTGAGGCGAACTGGCCGACGATCAGGCCGATCAGGAAGATCGTCACGAACAGGTCGCCACCGATGTTGCGGGCGATTTCATAAGCGGCCGAGTCGACGCTGTCGAACTGGAACGAGGGATGGGCGATCTGCACGAAGTACGAGACGCTGACGAAGATCAGGCCGCCGATCAGGGTAATCAACATGATCGCCCGCGGAATGGTACGACGAGGGTCGCGGGTTTCTTCGGTCAGGGTGCTGACCGCGTCGAACCCGAGGAACGAGTAACAGGCGATGGCCGCGCCACTCATGATCAGCGGCATCTGCATGTCGCCGTTGAAGAACGGCTTGATCGACCACAACGGCGTGCTCGCATCGCCCCCGACGTAGTGGATGCACAGCGCGACGAAGGCGATCAGCACCAGGAACTGCACCAGCATCAGCAAGGCATTGATGCCGTTGGCCAGTTTCAGGCCGACGATGTTGATCGCGCTGGTGATGCCGATGAATGCCAGCACCCAGATCCACTGCGGCACGGCCGGGAACGCGGAATTGAGGTAGGCCGCGCCGATCAGCCAGATCGCCATCGGCAGGAACAGATAGTCGAGCAGCACCGCCCAACCGGCGATGAACCCCAGCTTCGGGCTGATGGCCTTGCGGACATAGCTGTAGGCGGAACCGGCGACGGGGAATGCCGAGGCCATTCGGCCGTAGCTCATCGCGGTGAAAAACATCGCCACTAACGCCGCCAGATACGCGGCCGGGACCATGCCGGCGGTGGATTGAGCGAGGATGCCAAAGGTGCCGAGCACAATGATCGGCGTCATGTAGGCGATGCCGAACAGCACCACCGAACCCAATGACAGGGTGCGTTGCAAACGAGCCATGAGCGACTACTCCGAATTTATTAGATTTATGGCAGAGCCGAGTTCGGCGCTAAATTTCGGGTGTTTCGTTGTTGTTTTGGGTGATCGGTCAAACAGGTGTGTTGTCTGTCAGGACCTCTTCGCGAGCAGGCTCGCTCCCACAGGGGATCTGCAGTGGACACAAACTCAATGTGGGAGCGAGCCTGCTCGCGAAAGGGCCACTCGGAGCAATGCAACATCCGGATCAGCGCGAAGGAATCAGCAACTCCCGCACACCAGAAGCCTGCTCGACAATCTCACCCGGCAACTTCAGCCGCTGGTCATCCAGATACCGGTAATCCTTGCGTGCCGCCTCCAGCCGGCTGAAATCCAGCTCAACCGCAAACTGCCCTTCATCGCGTCCGGCCTCGAACAACAGGGTGCCGAGCGGATCCACCAGCGCACTGCCACCGGCAAACACCAATCCGTCATCACTCTCTTTGACCCGATTGACCATCAGCGCAAAGGCCTGGTTTTCCTGGGCCCGGGCCATGATCGCGGTGCGATGAGTGGGGCCGTAAGGGTCCATGTTGCCGTTGGTGACGATCAGTAATTCGGCGCCCAGTTGTGCCAGGGCGCGGGCAGTTTCCGGGAATTCGATGTCGTAGCAGATCAGCAGACCGACCCGCACGCCGTTCCACTCGCAAGTGGCGTAACGGTCGCCCGCCTCGAACACGCCGCGATCCGACGCCCACAGGTGCGTCTTGCGGTATTTCAGGGCGATGCCTTCGGGGGTAATCAGCAGCGTGGTGTTGTAGAAGCGGCCGTTGTCGTTCTCGGCCATGCCGATCACCACGGCGATGTTGCGTTCGCGGGCAGCCGCCACGACGGCGCTGACCGTCGGCCCGTCCAGCGGTTCGGCGGTCTTGGCCACGGTGTCGGCAGTCGGAAAGCCCATCAGGTGGGTTTCCGGGAAGACGATCAGTTGCGTATCCGCGTGGCAGGCAGCGATGGCCGCCAAGGCGCGTTCGAGGTTGTACGCTGTGCCGTTGTCACGGCCCGCCAACTGGGCGAGTTCGACTTTCATGGGTATTCCTTGTTTTGGGCCGAGCGGCAGAAAGATTGCCCGGTCTGTGTCTGTGCGCCAGTATGCGCAGCAAGCCACCGGCCGGGGAATCACGCCGCTGGGGTAACCCGATAGGGGTAGAGGCATGACACTTTCGTTAGACGACATCGCGTGGCACCGCTCGGTCGGGCAACTGATCGACGCCCTCGACAAGCCCAACTTCTGGACGCAGCTGGTGCGCCTGCTGGATCAGTACGTGACCTTCGACAGCTGGGTGGCGCTGCTTTTCAGCGCGGACCAGCACCCGCAGGTGTTCGCCGAATGCCCGGGCGAGGACGGCAGCCCTGATCAGCTGTTTCAGGATTACCTGCGCGGGCTCTATCTGCTTGATCCGTTCTACATCGCCTGCCGCGAACAATCGCGCACCGGCCTCTATCGTCTGTCGGAAGTGGCGCCGGAGCACTTCGAGCTGACCGAGTATTACCAACGATACTTTCGTCTGAATGTGGTGGCCGACGAAATCCAGTTCAATTGCCAGCTCGAAGGGGACCGCACGCTGTGCCTGTCATTGGGCAGCAAGCAGCGTTTCAGCGGCCAGCAGATTGCCTTGCTGTCGCTGATCCAGCCTTGGGTGCTCGGCCTGTTGCGCCAGCGCCTGCCCTACGAAATCAACGAGGCCGTGGCCCTCGCGCCAGCACCGATCCAGGGCGATTGGCGCGTGCAGCTGGAAGCCTCGGTGCAACAACTCAAGGGCGCGCAACTGACCGCCCGGGAACTGGATGTCGGGCGCTTGATGCTCAGCGGTTGCTCCAGTAAAGAAATCGCCCGTAAGCTGGAAATCTCTGTTGAAACCGTGAAAGTCCACAAGAAACACATGTACAGCAAGCTGGGGATCAAATCCCAGTCCGAGCTGTTTTCGATATTTCTCCAGGCGCAAAATGCCTGATTGCAACGCGGAGTGCTTTTTACTGTGGGAGCGAGCCTGCTCGCGATTGCGGTCTTTCATTCAGCATTGATATCGACTGAACCACCGTAATCGCGAGCAGGCTCACTCCCACAGGGATCTGTGTGTATCCATGCACCTGCTGCGTTGAAATTATTGAGTCCGAACCAAGGAACCCGTATGAGCCTGTCACTCCTGAGCCGCTACGCCTTCTTTGCTGCCTGTGTGATTTTCACCCTCGCCAGCCTGCCTTTCCTGGAACACGACTGGCTCTGGCCAATCACCGCCGTGACGGGCGTCCTGAGTCTGGTGGGCCTGTTCGATCTGCTGCAAAGCCCTCACGCGGTGCGGCGCAACTACCCGATCCTGGGCAATATTCGCTACCTGGTGGAGGGCATTCGCCCGGAGATCCGCCAGTACCTGCTCGAATCCGACAGCGACGCCCTGCCCTTCTCCCGGGCCCAGCGCTCGCTGGTCTATTCCCGGGCCAAGAATGAAAGCGCTGACAAACCCTTCGGCACGCTGATCGATGTGTACCAATCGGGTTTCGAATTCATCGGCCACTCGATGCGCCCGGCGCCGTTGAGCGACCCGAGCAATTTCCGCGTCATCGTCGGCGGCCCACAGTGCACCCAGCCGTACTCGGCCTCGGTGTTCAACATCTCGGCCATGAGCTTCGGCTCGCTCAGCGCCAACGCCATCCGTGCATTAAACCAAGGCGCCAAACTCGGCAACTTCGCCCATGACACCGGCGAAGGCAGCATCAGCGCGTATCACCGGGAAAACGGCGGCGACCTGACCTGGGAACTGGGCAGCGGCTACTTCGGCTGTCGCACTGCCGATGGCCGCTTCGACCCGGAACGCTTCGCCGCCCAGGCGCAAACGCCGCAAGTGCGGATGATCGAAATCAAGATGTCGCAAGGGGCTAAACCCGGGCATGGCGGCATCCTGCCCAAGCACAAAGTCACCAAGGAAATCGCCGAAACCCGCGGCATCCTGATGGGCGAAGACTGCATCTCGCCGTCTCGGCACAGCGCATTTTCCACGCCGATCGAACTGATGCAGTTCATCCAGCAGTTGCGTGAACTGTCCGGCGGCAAACCGGTGGGCTTCAAGTTCTGCCTCGGTCACCCTTGGGAATTCATGGGTATCGCCAAGGCCATGCTGGAAACCGGCATCCTCCCGGACTTCATCGTGGTCGACGGCAAAGAAGGCGGCACCGGCGCCGCGCCCGTAGAGTTCACCGACCACATCGGCGTGCCGATGCGCGAGGGCCTGCTGTTCGTGCACAACACGCTGGTGGGCCTGAACCTGCGGGACAAAATCAAACTCGGTGCCAGCGGCAAGATCGTCAGTGCCTTCGACATCGCCAGCGTCCTGGCCATCGGCGCCGACTGGGCCAACTCGGCGCGCGGCTTCATGTTTGCCATCGGCTGCATCCAGTCGCAAAGCTGCCACACCAACAAATGCCCGACCGGCGTCGCCACTCAAGACACCCTGCGCCAGCGTGCGCTGGTGGTTCCGGACAAGGCCCAGCGGGTCTTCAACTTTCACCGCAACACACTCAAGGCCCTGGCCGAAATGCTCGCGGCCGCCGGCCTCGATCATCCGTCACAACTGTCGGCCAAGCATCTGGTACGGCGCATGTCGGCGACCGAGATCAAGTTGTTCTCGCAGTTGCATGTGTTCTTGAAGCCGGGGAATTGCTCACCGGTGAAGTGAATGGCGAGTTTTACTCGCGGATGTGGCAGATGGCGCGGGCGGATAGCTTTGAGCCTAACGAGGTGGTTGCTGCGTAAAGATCGCTCTGCATGCCAGCCTTACGGACAGGCTGGCATCAGCGACACGTTCACGCTTCGCGCTCGCCATACAGGACAAATCTCGAGAAGAAAAACCCGCCAACCAGACTCAACAGCGAGAACGACCCTACGGTCACCAGCCCGTGGATTTTCCAGACATCAGCGTAATGTCCGACAACGAAACTCATGCCCCCATGAAAAACACATACAGCAGATAACGAAGTACCGACGCCCCGGCCTCAAACGTGTAGAGCGCATGCACATAGAATGAGAACGTCGCGGCCACACAAAACGCCGAAAAATTACTGGCGGCCTGACTCAGGTCGGCCGCGATGGTGAGTACGTAAAATATCTGCCAATGGATCAACGTATTGGCTACGCCAACAACCGCATACGTGGAGAACTCTTTCCATAAGGCTTTCATGTTCGGTCCTTGAACTGTCGTTGTTTCAGGTGCGGCTCAAACCTAAAGTCGAGGACAGGTGCGCGTCTACTGTAAGAACTAACAGGTAGCGCGACATTCCAGACCAATGGTCACGGGGTTCACCACTGGAGAGAGCGGACCCGGGCGGGTTCTTTCATGACAATAAAGCCGTAGTCCCCCAGCAGATAAATCCGATAAAACAGACTGTCCACCAGCGGTGGATACCCCTGATAACCCACCAGCGTCGCGTTACGCCGTTCCTTTTCCCTGACCACATTAGTGATACCTGTTTTCGGCAGATTTTCAGCGAGCATGTAGAAATCGATGTTCAACAAGTAATGCAAAACCGGCATCTGCTTGAACGACCCGGCCGCCCCCAACAGCCAGTGATCGGAGTACGTCACCGACATATAAATGCGCTTGGCTTCGCGCAACGCCGGGCGCGAAGCAATGTCGGCACTCAAGGCGTACAGCGCATTCGTCGCGAAGGTTTTTTGTAATGTCAGCACCCGTCCATACGCGAAGGAAAGCGAAAGCATCGCCAACAATGGAACCAGCAACAGCAGCGGCAGCTTTCCGTGCACCGACGCCAGCGCCAGATGGCTCAGGTAGAACAGCAATACGAGCACGACAGCAAAGCCCATCAAGGTGCGGGCGCCTTCATTGAAGTCGCGGAAAAACAATGAGACGCCCGGCACCAGCACCATCAGGACGGGCAAGATCAACAGGCACAGCAGGCCGATCACGGTTTTGTTCAGCCCAGTACCGGCACGCTCCAGCACGCGCTGTCCCACGCGCACGGCACCGAACAGGGCGCACAGCAACAGCGCGGCGAATACCCAGGCAAAGCCGCCATGGAACAGCAGCACGATTTTTTCCAGCACCCAGCCCGCGCTGGTTTCAATTTGCTGCAACGGCGCTGCTGCCCCGTTCAACAATGAGGTGCGCTTCTGAGTCATGAAGGAATAGGCGGTGGCGTAATAGATCAACCCTGCCAGACCCACCTGTACAACTTTGCAGCCGATCAATCGCCACCAAGCAGGCCATGCCAATGGGTCGTCCGTGCGCCGCAGCAACTCCATACAACACAGACCGAGAAACACATTAAAGCTGACCTGATAAAGCCCGATGGCCAAGGCGATCAGCGCGGCCGGTATCAGCAGGTGCTGAACGCGAGAAGGGCTTTGGAAGGTGATCGCGTAGATCACCGCCACCAGGCTGAGCGCCATGCTCGGTCCGTCGTATTGGTACGACAGGTTTTGCAGGAAGAACGGGTTGTACCAAAGCGGCAGCACCACCAGGCAATGGGCGAACGTCGGTTCGGGGAAATAGTGAAACGTCAGCCGGGTCAGGGCCCAGCTCATCGCCAGCGTGGCGATCAACAGCGGCAGCGGGAAGATGTTCGGCGCGGCGCCGCTGAAGGTCAGCAGGTTGTAGAACCACTGCGCGAACAGCCGGCCGTCCTCCGCCCAGCCGGTACCCGCGGCCAGGGCACGCCAGTTGTCATCGATGTAGGGATAATCCGCGAGGATCAGCGGCAGGATGTACACCAGCGTCGCGAAAAGAAACAACAACCAGACTTGACGGCCGGTGAGTTCTTTGTCGAGCCATTCGCTGATCTGCATGCCGGCGCCTCAAGGGAATTCCGCCTTCAATCAATAAAGCTTTGAACCTCGACGGTCGTCAGAGATCGCCGACCTGCGTGTCTTTTAGACAGGCGGTTGTCGCCTCGGCGATGCACAGAGACACTCCGTAATATCCGCACTTTGCAATTGCCGCCGAATCCCTGCACCCTGCGCGCCGCCAATGTGCAGCGCGCAACCTTTTGTGTCGCCGGCGCTCCTACTTCAAACCCCGTTCCAGAGCCCGCAGCCATGACGACTGAACGCGATCACCGGATCGACTTTTTCCGAGGCCTGGCGCTGATCTTCATTTTCTGGGATCACGTGCCCCACAACCCGCTGGGTCAAATCACTCTGCGTAACGTCGGCTTCAGCGATGCCGCCGAAGTCTTCGTGTTTCTCGCCGGTTACGCGGCGGTCCTGGCCTACGGCAAGATCCTGGCCCGCGACGGTTACCTGATTGCCTGCGTGAAAATCCTGCGCCGCGCCTGGGTGCTGTATGTGGTGCATATTTTCCTGCTGGCGATGCTGATGGGCATCGTGTTCTTCGCCAACAGCCATGTGGAGACCCGAGATCTGGTGGAGGAGATGGGCATGCACCACTTCATCAGCAATCCGCAGCAAGCCTTGATCGATGAGTTGCTGTTGCGCTTCAAACCGAACCTGATGGACCCATTACCGCTCTACATCGTGCTGCTGGCCGGTTTGCCGCTGGTGCTGCCGATATTTGTGCGCAAACCATGGGTGGTGGTGGCGATGTCGTTTGCGGTGTACCTGACGGTGCCGTTGTTCGGCTGGAATCTGGCGGCCATCAAGGACGGCGTGTGGTACTTCAACCCCGTCGCCTGGCAACTGTTGTTCGTACTCGGCGGTGCCGCTGCGATTCACACGCAGCGCCCACGCTTGCCCGACAGGCGCCCGTTGCTGCGCCAGCCATTGTTTGTGAGTGCGGCGTTATACGCAGGCGTCGCCGGTGTACTGACCGTATTGTGGCGGTGGCCGCAACTGCATGATGCGATGGTACCAACCAGACTGAGCAATCTGTTGTACCCGATCAGCAAGACCGACCTGTCGCCGGTGCGACTGCTGCACTTCCTGGCGCTGGCGTATGTCACGGCGAAACTGTTGCCGGACACTGGCTGGACGCAGAACTGGCTGGCCCGGCAATGCAGTCGCATGGGCCGTTATTCGCTGGAAGTGTTCTGCCTCGGGGTGTTGCTCGCGCCGCTGGCAGACATGATCAATGCCCTGACCGACGATGCGTTTGCCATGCAAATCTTCACCGCGCTGGTGGGTGCAGGATTGATGGGGTTGTTGGGGGTTTGGCTGGATTTCAACAAGCGCCTGACCGCACCGATTCAACCGGTCGCCGTCCATTAAGAAACTCCGCGCCTTTGTGGCGAGCCAGCTCGCTCGCCACCGGAGATTTCGTCAGCCAATAAAAAGCCCCGGCCAATGGACCGGGGCTTTTGCGTTTCAGGCGTTACGACTTACGCAGGCGAACGCACCGCACCTTGCGACACATTGGTCGGTTGCAGCTTGAACACGTAGAACAACACCGTCAGCAGCACCAGGAACGCCGGGCCGACGTACAGCGCCACGCGGGTTTCCGGGAAGTAAGCCATCAGGCCGACCACCAACACCAGGAACGCCAGCGCCAGGTACGAGCTGACCGGGTACAGCCACATCTTGTATTTCAGACCGGCACGTTCGCTGGCACTCAGGCCTTTGCGGAACTTGAGCTGGGCCAGCAGGATCATCACCCAGGTCCAGATCGCGCCGAAAGTGGCAATCGCCGTCACCCAGACGAAGACTTTTTCCGGGACCATGTAGTTGAGCAGCACGCCCAGCAACAGCACGAAGATCGACAACAGCAACGCGCGACGGGGCACGCCGTTGCTCGACGTGGTGGCAAAACCGGCCGGGGCCTGGCCATTCTGCGCCAGGCTGTAAAGCATGCGCCCGGTGCTGAAGATGCCACCATTGCAGGACGACAGCGCCGCGGTGATTACCACGAAGTTGATGATGCCGGCCGCGGTCTTGATCCCCAGTCGTTCGAACGTCATCACGAACGGACTGCCCTGGGTGCCGATTTCGTTCCACGGGTAGATCGACAGGATCACGAACAACGCACCGACGTAGAACAGCAGAATCCGCCAGAACACCGAGCCGATCGCGTTGGGAATGGTCTTCTGCGGGTTCTTCGCTTCACCGGCGGTCAGGCCGATCATCTCGACACCGAGGTAGGCGAACATCACCATCTGCAGCGACATCAATACGCCTTGCACGCCGTTGGGCATGAAGCCGCCGTGGGCCCAGAGATTGGAAATCCCCAGCGCCACGCCGTCATTGCCGAAACCGAACGCGATCACGCCGATACCGCCGATCACCATCGCAATGATGGTGACGATCTTGATCAGGGCGAACCAGAACTCGAATTCACCGAAGGCTTTCACCGCGATCAGGTTGATCGAACCCATGCTGATCAACGCGGCGAGTGCCCAGATCCAGCGCGGCACATCAGGGAACCAGACGCCCATGTACACCGCCACGGCGGTGATTTCCGCGACACAGGTCACCAGCCACAGGAACCAGTAATTCCAGCCTGTCAGGAAGCCCGCCAAGGGGCCGAGGTAGTCTTGAGCGTAACGGCTGAAGGAGCCGGCGACCGGGTTGTGCACGGCCATCTCACCGAGAGCGCGCATGATCACCAGGATCGCCAGACCGCCGATGATGTAGGACAGCATGATGGCGGGGCCGGCCATTTCGATGGCCTTGGCCGAACCGAGGAACAGACCGACGCCGATACACGCTCCGAGCGCCATCAAGCGGATATGCCGTTCGCCGAGTTCGCGTTTAAGCGGGCCGCCCTGAGCGGTCTCGCCATGGGGCAGATGATTGCCGACTGGCATAGGGGTACAACCTCGTCTTGTTATTGGATATGACCACCGAGTAACAAAGCGCTGACCGGTAAGCCATTGCTTCTGAGAAACCGGGCCTGCTTCGTGAGCAAACCCGTCTTGCAGGACAACACCGGCAAGATCAGCGGGGCGTGCAGTATAAAAAGCTTCGTACAGGGTTTTTCACTCTATAAACCACAACATTCAGCCAGAAATCTCGGGAAAAGCCCGGTTAGCGGAGGGGCATTACCTGACTTTTGTAGGATCTTTCACCAACTGAAACGCCGCCGAGTATTGCACAGCATTGGTGCATCGTCATGCCCCTGGCCGGGCCTTATTTGCTATTCGACGTGTCTAGGAAGGGCATTTCAGGCAGGCACTACCTGTGGCGAGGGAGCTTGCTCCCGCTCGGCTGCGCAGCAGTCGCAAAACCTGTGATCGCGGTTCTACTAAAGGACCGAGTTGGCAAATTCGGGTCTGCTTCGCAGCCCAGCGGGAGCAAGCTCCCTCGCCACAGGGAATGGGGAATATTTGAGATCTGTGCGTCCACAATTTCTTCACCATCGCCAACCACCGACTAAGCTTCAGACAAGTCAGATCAATCTGCGTGAATGGATCAGTCGACTATGGGCGCGTTATGGCAAACCGATACGAGTAAAACTGTGGTCCCGACTGAACGTGTGGATGAAGCGCCTATTCCTGAAAAACCCCCTGGCAGTCGCACAAAGCATGGCTGGGGGGCGTTTTGGTTGTTGCTGATTATTATCCTGATTGTCTTGGGGCTTGCCGCTGCCAAGGAAATGCGTACCTCGAAGTTTCAATCCCGCGAGGTCAGCAAATTCGCCGCCTCCCTGAGTTACGAAATGAAACCCGGCCCCAGCGACGCGATTCGTTATCCAGGCGCAGGCCCTTTCGACTTGCGTCTGGGCTACAGCTCGCTGGGTGAGTTTCTGCCGCGATTGCTCAAGCGTGACTACGTCATTGCGTCGCAAACCCGCTTCTCTGAAAAGCTGATGAACTACACCGACAAGGGCTTTTTCGTGCCTTACGCGGAGAAAATACAGGCTGGACTGTCGATCACCGATTGCCGTGCGGCGCCGCTGTACCAGTACAAATACCCCCAACAACTGTATTCAAGCTTTGAGTCGATTCCGCCCGTGGTGGTCAGCAGCCTGCTGTTTATTGAAAACCGCTTTTTGCTCGATCCTCGTCAGCCCCTGGCCAACCCCGCCGTGGACTGGCCACGGTTCGGCATGGCGATCTGGTCCCAGGTTGCCAAGCTGCTGCATATACCAGGGCAGTCGGCGGGCGGCAGTACGCTGGCGACGCAACTGGAGAAATACCGGCACTCGCCCGATGGCCTGACGGTGTCAGGCGCGGAAAAGATCCGGCAGATGATTTCCGCCACCGTGCGTGCTTATCAAGCGGGGCCGGAAACCTTGCAGGTCCGGCAAAATGTGGTGCGCGATTACCTCAATAGCGTGCCGCTGTCGGCGGTACCGGGACACGGTGAAGTGCATGGCATGGCCGAAGGGTTGCGCGTCTGGTACGGCGCCGACTTCAACAAGGCCAACGAACGGCTGGCCAGCACCGACACGGACCCCAAGAGCATGGCCGAAAAAGGCCTGGCGCTGCGTGAAATGCTCTCGCTGATGATCGCCCAGCGCCGCCCTTCTCATTACCTGACCAAGGGTCATGATGAACTGGCCGACCTCACCGACAGCCACATCCGCCTGCTGGCGGCGAATGGCGTGATCGACGCGCCCTTCGCCGCCGCCGCCCTGGCCAGCCAGGTGACCTACCGCGACTGGCAGACCCAGCCGACCATCCAGCCGATTGAAACCAACAAAGGCATCAGCGTGGCGCGCAGCCGTCTGGGCGGGTTGCTCAATCGTCCGCTGTACGATCTCGACCGCCTCGACCTTTCCGCCACCAGCACCCTGCAAGGTGAATTGCAAAGCCAGGCTACCGAGTATCTCAAGCGCCTGGCCGACCCGGCGTTCGCCACACAAATCGGGCTGATGGGCGAACGCTTGCTCACCCCCACCAGCACCACTCAGGTGCGCTACAGCTTCACGTTGTTCGAGCTGACACCGGACGGCGCTCGCGTGCGGGTACAGACCGACAGCACCGACCAGCCGTTCGACATCAATGAAGGCAGCAAGCTGGAACTGGGCTCTACCGCGAAAATGCGCGTGCTCACCACCTACCTGCAAATCATGGCCGAGCTGCACGATAAATATGCCGAAATGACCGTCCCGGAACTGAAGAAAGTCGACATCCCGGATCAGGATCGCCTGAGTCGCTGGGCCATCGACTACCTGATTGAGAACAAGGACCGCAACCTGCCGGCCATGCTCGGTGCCGCGCTGGATCGTAAATATTCGGCCAGCCCCGGCGAAGCGTTTTTCACCGGCGGCGGGCTGCACACCTTCGTCAACTTCCGCAAGGAAGACAACGGTCGCATTCCGACCCTGCGTGATGCGTTGCGTGAGTCGATCAACCTGCCGTTCATTCGCCTGATGCGTGACCTGGTGCGCTACACCACGTACTCCGGCCCCAACAACAGCGCCGAATTGCTCAAGGACGATCGCGACCCGCGGCGTCAGGAATACCTGGCCAGTTTCGCCGACCGCGAAGGGACTTCGTTCCTGCTCAAGTTCTGGAAGAAATACAAAAACAAGGACACCCAGGCGCGGCTCGACACCTTCCTGGACAGCATGCGTCCGACGCCGATTCGCCTGGCGGCGGTGCACCGCTATTTGCTGCCCCAGGCCAGCCAGGAAAGCTTCAATGCCTTCGTGCGCGCGCACCTCAAAGGCGCCAAGCTCACCGAAAAACTCACCGACGAACGCCTGCAACGGCTCTACGAAAATTACAGCCCCGGCGCCTACGACTTGCCGGATCAGGGTTTCATCGCCAAGGTTCACCCGCTGGACCTGTGGCTCATGGGCTACCTGCTGAACAACCCGGATGCCAAGTGGAGCCAGATCGTCAAAGCCAGCCAGTTCGAGCGTCAGGAAGTCTACAGCTGGCTGTTCAAGAGTCGTCACAAGGGCGCCCGCGACAGCCGTATTCGCACCATGCTGGAAATCGAAGCGTTCCTGGACATTCATCAGCGCTGGCAGAAAGTCGGTTACCCGTTCGATCACCTGGTACCGTCGCTGGCCACCGCCATCGGCAGTTCCGGCGATCGCCCGGCCGCCTTGGGCGAGTTGATCGGCACCATCCTCAACGATGGTGTGCGCATGCCGACATTGCGCATCGACACCCTGCACTTCGCGGCGAACACCCCGTATGAAACCAAACTGATCAATGACCCAGACGCCGGCAAACGAGTGATGCCGTCCGAAGTGGCCACGGCCATGCGTGAGGCGTTGTCGCAGGTTGTGGATGCCGGTACGGCCAAACGGGTGTCCGGCAGTTTCATCACCCCCGATGGCAAACCCCTGGCGATGGGCGGCAAGACCGGGACCGGGGACAACCGCATCGAAGCCATTGGTTCCGGCGGGCGGATCCTGAGTTCGAAGTCGATCAACCGCACCGCCACTTTCGTGTTCTATATCGGTGATAGCCACTTCGGTACGTTGACCGCCTTCGTGCCCGGGCGCACCGCCGAAGCCTTCAAGTTCACCTCGGCGCTGCCCGTGCAAGTGCTCAAAGGCATGGCACCGATTCTCACGCCCTATCTGCAACCGGGTGCGCATACACAATGCCTGCCGGTGGAGGTCGCACGGCGCTGAAAAAAGGCGGTAATTACCTATTTTCGGCATTGGTAATTCCAATGTTTATGGGCGGCTGACACTGATTAAGCAGCGGTAATTCAGGCTTTTACTTTGAGCCTCGGGCGTTAGGCTGGTCATTCCACTTAACGCTCAAGGTTTATTAAAAGCATGACTGACTTACACGGACGTATATCAGCGCGACCTACACGGGGGGCGGATGACAATAAAGGTCGCCACTACGATTTCATCAAAAGCCGTATCCACCCCACGTTCAAGGACGCGTCACTGCGACGGATCCGGGAACTGAGCCTCACGCAAACGGCTTCAGGGTATTGGGTACAGAACACCAAGGGTTTCGATCACTCCCCGCTACAACACGCCAACCTCGAACTCTGGTCCGCTCAAAACACTGTCGACCGGGTCATGGACAAGGTCCAAGGTATTTACGAATTCGCCGAGCCGTTGCTGACCAGGGCGTTGCTGGAACAATTCGGTGTCGACGTCGATGTAAAGACCACTTACCTGCACCTTTATCTACCCAAACAGCTCCCCTGGTATGCCAGCAATCTCAACGGCGTGGTGACCCGCACCGTTTCGCTGCTGGACGCGGCCTTGCATAACTTCGCGAGCCGCGAAACCTGCGAGGCGGACTCGAACTTCATCAGCCAGCCCGATGCCCGCGGGCATTTCGACACCCTGGCGATCAAACGCAAAATGTCCATCGCCCAGTTCCAGACCCTGTGTCGCACGCTGGACATTGGCGCGCGCTACACGAAATACCTCGAAGAACAATTGCGGCCCAGGGATGGCCTCGCCCAAGTGGTTTTGAAACACAAGATCATCGAGAACGAGAAAGCCGCGTTTAAAGCCGCCGCCAGGCTGGCCGTCCTGAAGGGCGACATCGACGCCGATGCCGGTGACCTGATCCTGATGATGCTCGATGGCCAGCGCAACCTCACCCGCAAAGGCCGAATCATGCAGTTCGCCAAACTGTCCATGCTCGACAGCCTGCTGACCGGCATCGTCTTGATTACGCCGGATCTGAACCGGGTCCATAAGGTAGTGCCGATCTTCGCGTATGTCCCACAAGACCCCGAGCACCCGCTGAAAGAGTACCCCTCGACCCTCGCGCTGATGAAAGAGCTGACGCGTCAGCTGCGCGACAACGCTGTCATCTCCTCCACCGGCATGACCTACCAGCAATTCTTCAGCCGGTTCGTCGATCAATCCGATCGGGGGCATTTTTTCGGCGGGTTGCAACAACGCCTGTTCCAAGTGAAATGGCATCGCAAAGAGCCGCTTGACCCGAGGCCGAGCTGGCGCGAAGAGGCTATCACTGCCCCTCGTCTGCAGTTCAACACCGCACCGATCAGCGGCGAACTGTGGCAGTACCTGTTCGAGCAAAAGCTCAACAAGGTCCTCAATGACGCCCGTCACATCGCCGTGTCCACCGCCGATGCCGATACCCATGCACGATGGGCCTGGTGGGAGAACTTCAAGAAAATCGTCTCGGACATCTTCAACATCGCCCTGATGGTCGTCACGCCGTTCGTGCCCGGACTGGGTCAGCTGATGATGGGCTACATGGCTTATCAGATGGCCAGCGACGCCATCGAAGGCCTCGTCGACATGACCCTGGGACTGTGGACTGAAGCCACCGAACACATTGTCGGCCTGGTCACCGATGTTCTTCAGCTGGAAGCGTTCGCCGCCGGTGCGCAGATCGGTGCGCTGGCACGCCTGAAACTGTCGCCGCTGATCGAAGGCATGAAACCGGTCACCCTGCCCGATGGCGAATCCCGGTTGTGGCACCCCGACCTCAAACCTTATGAATGGCCGGATGTGCAGTTATCGCCGGGCTCCAGACCTGACGCGCTGGGGCTGCACGCTCACGAGGGCGAGGCGGTTCTGCCGCTGGATGACAAGCACTACGCCGTGCAAAAGGATCCGCAAACCGGCAACTACCGGGTCAAACACCCGCATCGCGACAATGCTTACCTGCCCGAGTTGAAACACAACGGCCTCGGCGCCTGGACCCATGAAGCCGAGAACCCGCGAGCCTGGGATCGTCCGACGTTGATGCGCCGTCTCGGCCACACCGTGGAGGGCTTCAGCGACGCGGAACTCGAAGCCGTTCGCATCGCCAGCGGTACCGACGACGGTGCGCTGCGCCGGATGTACGTCGACAACACGGCCCCGCCACCGTTACTCGACGACAGCCTCACCCGCTTGAACATCCAGCGCCAGACCCGCCAGGCCATCGAGCGAATTCGTTCAGGCCAGCCTCTGGATCCCTCCTCCTACTGGTTTGAACCGCTGGCGACTTACCTGGACGGCTGGCCCGCGGACAAAGCCCTGAAGGTCTACGAAAACGCCGACATGAGCGGCCGGTTCCGCCAGTACGGCAATGCCGATGCGACGGCCGAACAGACTCTCTCCACCAGTTTGTCCAACCTCATGAGCGAGCAATTTGCGCCAGACCTTGTCGAGTTTCTCAACGAAGAAGAACTGCACGCCGTGCTCGGTCGGTCCACCGCCCAACGTGAACGGGTGCAAGCCTTGCGCAATCGACTGGCGGACGAAGCCGATCGGCTGACCCCAGACATCATCAATCAGCTTTACCAAGGGGCCCAGGCGTTCGACGATCCGCCGCTGCGACTCATGCGCCACACCTTTCCCGAGTTGCCGTCCCGTGCCGCCGCGACGCTGCTGAACACCACCGACGCTGCCGACCTCAAGCGCATGACCCAAACGCAACGACTGCCCTTGAGCCTCAAGAGCCGCGCCCGTGAGGCGGCCTTCGAAGCCCGGACCAACCACGCCTATGAAGGCTTCCAGGACGGCGCGCAGTGGGTGGCGCAAACCGAAAGCCTGGTGCTGAACGCCTTGAGGATTCATACCGACACGTTCGCGCAATTGCGCATCGAGGTTCGTGAAGGCAACGATGCCGGTCCCTTGCGTAGCCGTGTAGGGGCCGAAGACGCGTCGATGGTCCGGGTGCTGGTCAAGGACGATGGCAACCGGTTCGAAGTCTGGGACGGTGACAACCGAAAACTGCACGACGCCACTGACTTTTACGAAGCCGTTCTCAACGCCCTGCCGAAAAACAAACTGGCGCAGTTGGGTTATCGGCCAGGCCAGGGGGACTTCTTCAAGCAATGGGTGATGGCCAAGACCGAGACACCGGCGCAGCGCCGCACGGCGCTCGCCGCCCCGCCGATCCGTCCGCTGGCTGACCATGAAGACATGATCCTGTTGCGCGGTCCCGGCTTCTCCACCGTCGCCCCCACGCTCACCCAACGGGTGCAGGACATTTACCCTCACTTCAACGACCGCGAGGTCAATACCTTCGTTCGATCCCTCGGTTCGCAGGAGCAAGGGCACCAGACACTGACCCGACTGGACCGCGAACTGGACGACCTGCGAGTGCTGTTGAATCGCTGGCGCTACCAGCAGCCGGATAACTGGGGGCCGGATCAGCGCGGGTTCGTCAACAGTGGCGGGTTGCACATTGCCGACCGCTTTATCGACTGTTTCAAACGCAAGCCCACGGTTTTTGGTGAACGCAGCATCACGGCCGACGGCGGGTATGCGCTGGACCTGTCCACAGAGTTTCAGGTGCTCGACCTCGAACGCTGGTGGAAGGAACTGCCGGATATCAAACACTACCTCGATCAGATCAGCACCTTGAATCTGGACCGCACGACCTTTTCCGAAACCACCTCCGGCCTCTTGGGCGCCTTCCCTCATCTGCGACAACTGAGCGCCCGTAGCTGCGGCCTGACGCGACTTCCCGACACCATCGGCAAGATGCACCACCTGCGCACGTTGCGACTGATGAACAACGACATCACGTTGACCCCCTCCGCTGTCGAGCAACTGCGAAATCTGACCCGCCTGGAAACCCTCAGACTCGATGACAACGCGAAGCTGGGCCTGCTCCCGGACGTCGGACGCATGCCCAGGCTGAGAATCCTGAGCTTGAGCAACACGGGCGCCACCACCTGGCCCGACGGCCTGTTCGGGCCCTCCAACAAACGTCGACCGCGCGGCTTCTTTCTGGATTTGCAGGAGAACCCGATCAAGGTCATTCCGAAAGTCGTGCCCGGCTCGGAAGATGCCTTCCTCCTGGCCCGGACCCGCTTGTACGAAGAGCAGCTCTCGGACGCCAACCTGATCACCTTCAAGGCGTATCGACGGTCAGTCGGCCTCGCGCCCGAGCAGGTCTACATCGATGCGGCGCGTGACGCGATAGAACTGTGGCCGATGCAAGACGATTCGGTCTGGTGGAGTGCCGAGGTCTCAGGGCTGGGGACCTTCCGCGAGGAAGCCTGGCACGAATTGATGACCGAGCCCGGCGCCAAGGATTTCTTTGCATTGATCCAGAAGCAGACCCGCTCGGCCGATTACAAGGCCGGTGGTGAATTGCGCCAACAACTCAGCAGCCGGGTATGGCGCATGATTGAAGCCATCGACCTGGACACCGAGCTGCGCAAGGATCTGTTCGAAATGGCCAGGGCGCCTACCACCTGTGCCGATGCCGGGGCCCAGGTGTTCAACCACATGGGTATCAAGGTGCTCGCCTCCGAAGCCTATGCCTTGTCGACGTCCAACGCCGTGCTTGAAAGCAAACTGGTGAACCTGGCCAGAGGTGCCGCTCGCCTCGCGCGCGTGGATGACATTGCCCGTGCCGATTTCGGCAGCCGCCCGGGCAATCCGGATGAGGTCGAGGTGTACCTTGCCTACGAAACCGGCCTGGCTCAACGCCTCGGTTTACCGTGGCAATCGGAGACGATGCTGTTTCGCACCATCGCCGGTGTGAACACCAAAACCATCGACACCGCCTTCGAGACGGTGATGTCGATGGAGGCCGGCGATGGGTTGGTCAACGACATGATCGAACAGCCGTTCTGGCAGAAATACCTGCAGGACACTTATCCGAACGAATTCCGGCGCAATACCCGGTTTTACGAAACCAAGAGCGACTTGCTCGATGAGTTACGCGAAGTCCAACACACCTGGGCCAGTTCCAAGGGCCAGCAAATTGCACAACGACGCGCCCTCAAACAGCGTCTGCAAGACCTCGCCCGGCGCCTGAATATCGATGACAGTGTGGTGTTGACGGACCAGGACATGACCGATGAGGTCTACGGCCAATTGCTGCACGACATGGGTTACGAAGAAAAAGAGCTGAGCAGAAAACTCACCCGCGCAGCGCTGCAAAAAGACGCACAGCCGTAATCGGCAACCCCTGATGCATCGGGTGATGTATCAGGGGTCACGCTTAACCCACTTCCGAATCCCAAACCACCGTGACAGTGCCCGAGTACGTTCTGGCGACACCGGGCTTGATCATTTCCTCGACCTCATCCTGCGCAATCTCGAAGTGCAACGTGCCCGGTTTGCGATCGACATAAAAGCGCGGCTGGAACAGCTCGGTACCACTGCCGTCGCGCCGTAACAGCCGACGGCTGACCGGTTGATCGGTGGCATCCACCAAGCCATTGGGCAGGGTCACGCTGACGTCGAGCGGCACGACATGGCCTGAAGCCGGGTCGCGCACCGAGCAGCGGTTGCCATCGGTGCTGTACTGGCAGTCCAGGTTCATCTTGAAGCGACTCGATGAAGACACATTGAACGTCTGATCACGAAACAGCCGTGTGGGCTTGCGCCCTTGGGTCAGCCAGGCTTGCCAGCCGCCCTGCGGAACCAGTTCAACGCGATTGCCACCGGGTGGAATCTCGACCTTGAGGGTGTGCCGAACATCCAGAGAGAAGTTGAGGGTCAGTTGGTTGTCACTGGGGATCATGACATCGCCCATGTCGAAGTCCTGACGCGGACCGACGGTGTACGGCATGGTGCCGGTGTATTTGCCCGTCTTCATGGTCAGGGGGTTAGGCGTGCGCAGCTCATAAGCGAACACGAAGTACAGGTAGCGAAAGGAAAGCGGAATATCGAACCTCGCCGTCTTGCTGCACACGCCCACTCCTCTGGCGACTCGCCAGAAACTGTTGTAGCCCGAGGGCCCTGCCGAGTGCCAACCCACACTTGAACAGGGTATAGGCGCATAGGCCCAACCGCCACCTACCCACAAGTCATCCCACCAACCTCCTCCGGTCAGTTCAGTGACAGGGCGGGGAATTGCGGCTTCGTGCCCGATCCCGCCGATACGAATGGAAAGCACCTCGGTATCACCCGACTCGTGGGTGACCACCACCTCTCTCCAGTCCGAGGGAACGCGGGCCATTCCTCCTTGCCGCGGGTCCGCATGGTTGGCCAGGATTGGCGCATTCGCCGTGAAGGAAATAGGCGCAATAAGGCTGAACAGCTTATAGGGCGCACAGGCCTGTGGAATCTGCCGGCAAAAACCTTCGGACGGGGTCATGTTGACGAACACGTTATTATTCGGATTCGAGGAATCCGGCTCGAATACCGCTTCGATGTCCATCACAGCGGCCTGTATGGGCAGGGCAAACACCGCACACAGCAGGCTGGCCGATGCAGCACCCTTCAACGTCCGGGCTGATCGCTTATTCAATAAATTCATCATTTGGGCAACACCGCGTTGAAGACCATGTTGACGCTTCCAAAATAGTTGCCGGGTTTGTAAACCCCATCGGCGGGTGGCACAGGCAGCACTTCCAGTAAAACCCGCTTGCCCTGCGCGGCGTCGACCAGCGAAACCACCTCGCGGCTTTCCCCCTCGCTCAACAACTTTTCGTTGAACAGCACGCGCAATCCAATGTCATGGGCCTGCGTCCCGTTAGACAAGTAAGGCCGGCCCTCAAGGCGGGCTTCGATGGAACCGGCTTCGCTCTTCACATCGAAATACTTGCGCAAGCCGCCCAGGGTCGAGGTCGTCAGATTCCATGGCAATGACTGTTCGCGGTGAATCCAGCCGGGGTCTGCGGGAATGACGTAGAACGCCTGGCTCGGGATCGTCACGAATACTTCAAAGTGCTGCACTTCGCGGGCCGCGAACGCACCATGGCAGGCCATCGCCGACACCATCAGGACCGTCAGTTGTCTGAACATAGTCATCAGCCCTTCACATCGAGTTTCTTGCGGCTTTCGCCTTCAACCAGGGTGAAGCGGTACTCGCGGCCAGCCTGTTTCTCGAACTCGAAATGGCGGCCGGCCAGAACATGATGCTTGGTGGTCGGCTGGCAGTCCTGGTCGTTCTTGACCGAGCAATCCTTGAACTCATCGATCACCACCACGGTGTTGCCGGTATTGCGAATCCGGTACCTGGCCGCCTCGTTTTCGATCACGCTGGCGTAACGCGGGTCCTTGGGGCGAACGAAAAACACCGCGCCATACCCGGCCAGCACCGTGACCCCGGCGGACAGGGCTTTCCTGTACTGCTCACGCTCCTCGCCGGAGACGGCGAATTCGTCTTCCTTCTCGGGCACCACCGGTATGAAACGCACACGAAAATAGCGCTCTTTGTCGCGCTCGCCCATGTACAGCAACCGCGTGCCCTGCATGCCACTGGCGGGCACGATCAGTCGCGCCGGGCTGGCCATCAAGCCATCCCGGGAATTGCCCTCGGCATTGGATTTGAGCGGCACCTCCCGCGACTTGCCATCGGCGTCGTAGAGAATTTCAAGGATGTTGACCTTGACGAAAGCGGTGCTGTCGCCGCCGTTATAGACGCGTTTCAAAAAGGTACTTTTGTCGCCGTCCAGGTAGTCGTAGACCGTGCCGATATTGATGTTCGGCCCGGCGTGTGCCGTCTGGGTGAACAAACAAAAACCAATCAGTGCCAACCGACGTTTCATCGTCATTTACCTCATAAAAAAATGCGGGGTGCCGGGCATCAGCCTGCCGTCGGCGTCTCAAGCGTCAGGTCCGCCAGCGTGTCCGGCGTGCAACGCAAATCACCAATCATCAGCACGTTGTTTTCCGTGTGGCCACGGCTCGGGTCGAGGCGGAACTGGCACAGCAACTGGTTGCCGTGGCGCACTTCCAGGGTCGGTGAACCGGCGTTCATTTCCATGGAGAAGAAGCCGTCCACCTCACTGACCCCGCGACTGGCGTGGTTGATGATGTGATGGCCCTTGAGCGGGTTGCCCTGGGGGTCGATCAGGCGACCGAGGACAGTGAGGGTTCGCATCACGCGAATCTGGCGATAGTCCACGCCGCCCTTGTTCAGGTGATAACTGGAACGGGCCGGCTGGATGGTCGCGGCAGGCACGTGATTGCCTTCGAAATCGAAACTGACGGAGCTGCTTTTGTAAGCCGTGATCGGCACAAAATTGCGTCCGGGCTTGAGAACTGCGCTGCCACCGCTCAGATCGTCTGCGCGCAATGTGATGTCGTCGATGTCCGACTCGACATCGATGATCATGCCCGCGCCATTGCGGTGGTATTGGCTGGTCACGATCATCTTTTGCCCGCCGACCGCCACGGTGCTGTCGAGGTTGAGGCCGCCGGTGAGGTCGTTGTTGTAGGACGAGCGCTGGATAAATCCGTCGCCGTTGACCCGGTCCGATTGCATCGTCGCCAGCGCATTCAAACCGAGGCCATAGGTGTCGGTGATGGCCGTGGCGGAAACGCTTTGCAGCAGGTGGTCCTGCAAGTCTTTGCGGTAAGTGATCGAGGCATTGTTATCACGCCCGCCATCGCGATCGGTGCGGGTGCCGATGCTGCCGGAGAGCTGCTCTCCCGGGCCACCCAGCGCCACGCTAACGCTCAGGTCAAGGCCGCGATTTCGATCATTGCCCGAACTGAAGCTGCCCGGCCTGTCGAACAGCGACAGGCGCCAATTGGCGTCGCTGCCGAACAGTTGCGTGCGTTGAGTCCAGCCCAGATCCACGCCGACCCCTTCGGTGTTGCCTTCGCTGTGGGACACCCGGGCATTGACCGAACTTTTGCTGGTGAGGCGATGATTGAGTGACAAGGACGAGTTGCTGGTCTGGCCGATAAATACATTGCGCTGCCGCACGCGCGTGCCGTCGGGCAAGGTGTCGTAGAGCCGCGTGGTGTCGAGCCAGCTGCGGTTATGGCTGGCGACGAGGCTGCCGCTGCCGTAGGAATAAAGCCCCTGCACGTCGAAACCGGTGCCGTAGTCCTGAGTCTTGTAGACGTTGGCGAAGACGCTGGCGTTGTTGACGATGGCCCAATCGACCGACGTGCCGTATTGCAGGGTGTCTTTCACTTGCCGACCCGACAGGCCGAGGATCACCCGCGGGTGCAGCAGGAAGTTGAAGGCGGCGCCAGCGGTCATGTCGCCATCGGCCTGCTCATCCCAGTTGCTGAGCATTTTCGATTCACGCCCGGCAAACAGGTTGTAGCGCCAGCGCTCGTCATGATTGCGCCAGTTGTTGGGTTTGTAGACCAGCTCCTGCGTGCTGGAGGTGATCTGGCCGTCTTCGATCAGCCGCACTTCCACTTCATAGATGCCGCCGGGCAATGGCCGCGTATCGAGGGTCTGCAAACCAGCCGGTATCGCCTGGGTATTGATCAGCAATCCGTCGCGATAGATTTCCACCGAGCCCTGGCGATTGGCCGTGACGTAGATCGGGTAGACCGCCGGTTTCGGGTTATTGATGGCCAGGCTGTCGGAGCTGCCGTACATGACGCCGAGCGCGGTGTCAGGGCTGGCGCCGAAGGAGCGCGGCTGGCGCGTCAGGCCTTCCGAGGTGGGCGTGAACAAGCCCAGGCGCAGGAAGTTGCCTTCCAGTTCGCGCTGGGTAAAGAGCTCATGCACGGCGTGATAGAGCTGATTGTCCACACCGCCCAGGCGGGACAACTGCATGTTCACCGCCTGGGTCCAGTTGCCCAGGCTGCTGCTCGCTTCCAGACCGTATCGACCACCGAGGTCCTGGTTCTGGCCGCCATTGAGGTTCAGCTGGTTGCGCACGATCAACCCGGTGCTGCCGTCTTCGGGCTGGTTGTAATAGCGCTGCACCTGATCATCGTGCTCGGCGTTTTCCGTGAGGATCGACACCAGCGAGTTTTCCAGGCTGTAGTGCACGGCCAGCAGTTGTTCGGGGCAATTGGCCTGGCAGGCGCCCAGCACCACGCCATGTTTGAGGTAGTTGGCCCAGATGTCGCGCTCGCTGGCTTTGATCGTGCTATTGCTGACATCGGTGAATTCAACGAGGGTGATGCGATCGTCGCGGGTCAGCACAACCATCGCCTCACCGAGAAACTGCTGATCAAGTTCCACGCGCACCGCCAGCGGCACATCAAAGAAGTGCTCTTCGAACTCGCTCGGTAATCCCTTGGCTTGCGCAAGCAGACTTCGGGGTGTGTGGCCGTTGTCCGCTGGCGCAGCCAGGGCAGTCGCACAAAAACATAGGGCAAGCGCCGTCGCGATGGGAGTCATCGGGAACATGAACGAAATACTCTGAAGATAAATTCGTTGAAACCCGATCGACAGGCACAACCTCCCTGGCGATCGGTGAACGTTGCCAAGTAAGACAGAACTTACTTACAGCACGCGTTTGCTTCAGATGCGCGGAATGGCATCAAAGATGACGACCGGGTTGGCGGTGTAGATCCCCACCTGACTGTTGCCCGGCTTCTCTGCCGTAATCACCAGGTCGGCGCGCATGCCGCCGTTGGACTCGGTGTCGCCGACCACTTCCTGAGAATCAGCGGTCAACTCCGTGCCATTGAAGGTATAGGTCAGAGGAATGTTCAAGGCTGGATTACCGTTGAACAGCGGAGTAGGACCGCCCACGACATAAGCGCCGACCGAGCCGTTGGTGTGTTGAATATCATAGGTGCCACGGACTTCCGTCAGGGTGCCGGAGCCGACGAGATACTGCATTTTCTCGTCTTTCCCGAAGTCTTTGTCTACAGGCTGAGCGTGGAAGACCTTGCTCGGAATATCAGCGGTAATGTTGATGGAGGTGCGCGATTCTTCCGCCGCGAACGCCATCGAAGTGCTCAGGGCCAGGAGGGTCATGGGAACGGCGATTGCAAACGTCTTGAACATTATTGAGTACCTGTATTTTTTCAAAGGATTGGGCCGAGGAAAGTCTGGAAAGCCGACATCTCTCCATACGGTGATGGCGATTTCACTTAACTTTCGACGCCGAAGAATGATCGTTCAATCCCTTGAAAAAGTAAGTACGCAACTTCCCAAGAACGTGTAGTAACAATGGCGTTCGAACAATAGGAAAAACATTGAAAAAACGCCAACTCGATTGTTTTACCCTCAGAGAAAGACTACACACAGTTCTAATTGAAAAAGCACACAGATACGAACTAGTTGAATTCCGTCAGACGAAGACTACTTATCTTGCGACAGTGGAATAATTATCAATCGATGAACTTTCATGATTAGTTCAATTGCTCTAAAAGAGCAACCGATACCGCATTCCTCATCGCTGATCGCTTCTGGACCTCCAGCGGTGGCCGAGAACGACCGTTGGTCCAGAACGCTTGCGTCTGTCTAAAGATATATCTTAAGTTGTATCTAAACACGACGAGAGAAGACGCAGAAATGAGAGACCATCATTCCCATCGCGACCATAGCGACAGCCGAGACGGCTTCGAGAAACGCCCAGGCCCCGGCCGTGAACGCGGCGGCCGCGGCCCCCGGGTGTTCGCCCCCGGCGACCTGAAACTGCTGCTGTTGGCGTTGATCGCGGAGCAGCCCTGCCACGGCTATGACCTGATCCGCCAGATCGAAAGCATGTTCGACGGCGCCTACTGCCCCAGCCCCGGTGTGATCTACCCGACCCTGACCTTTCTCGAAGAAAGCGAAATGATCCTGGGCGATGCCGAGGGCGGCAAAAAACGCTACACCATCACCGACGCCGGACGTCTGTCATTGACCGAACAGGCTATTGCGCTGGACGGCGTGCGAATGCGCATCGAGGTCAGCAAGCGCTCATTGCGCGGCCATGATCGCCCCGCCGAGATCCACGAGGCGGTGCACAACTTGCGTCACGCCCTGCAAATGCATCACGGCCGCTGGAGCCCGGAAGAAATCCTGCGGGTTCGCGACCTGCTCAACAACACCGCCAAAGCCATCGTCGATGGCCCTGCCGTTCAACCCGTCCAGGAGAAAGCCGAATGACTGAAGTTGTGCACACCATTCACCGTGTCATGCACGAGATCAAACGCCGTCGTCTGCAAGTGCTGCGGGTGGTTGACCTGACCCCGCGGATGCGTCGGATCACCCTGGGCGGCCCGGAGCTGGCCGGCTTCGTCAGCTTGGGCACGGACGACCACGTCAAACTGCTGTTCCCGCAAAAAGCGGCCGAACACGCCGCGCTGGAAACCCTGGTACTCGGTGCCGGCAAAGACAACGGGCCGATGCCGGCAATGCGCGACTACACGCCGCGTCGCTACGACCTCGACACCCTGGAACTGGACATCGATTTTGTCCTGCATGGCGACGGCCCCGCCTCGACCTGGGCCGAGCAGGCCACGCCCGGCCAGTTCCTGCACATCGGCGGGCCGCGTGGCTCGATGATCGTGCCGGACATGTTCGACAGCTATTTGCTGATCGGTGACGGAACTGCCCTGCCCGCCATCGCCCGCCGGCTCGAAGGTCTGGCGGCCAATCGTCGTGCGCTGGTAATTGTGGAAGTGGAGAACGGCGCCGAGCAGCAACGCCTGGAAAGCGCCGCGCAGGTCAATGTGATCTGGGTCTTGCGCGAGGGTGGCAAAGACAACTTGCTGACCACCGTGAAGCAGCTGCAAGTGCCGAGCGGCAACCTGTATGCGTGGGTGGCGACCGAGACCAAGGTGTCACGGCAGATTCGTCGTGTGCTGCTTGATGAGCACGGTTTGAATGAACAATTCGTCAAGGCCGTGGGGTACTGGCGGGCGGAGGGCAGCGACGAGGAATAACTGCAACTCGATAGTGTGGCGAGGGAGCTTGCTCCCGTTCGGCTGCGAAGCAGTCGTAAAATCAGCCTGCGTGGTGACTCAGTTAAAACCCGGTTGCAGGTTTAAGCACTGCTGCGCAGCGCAGCGGGAGCAAGCTCCCTCGCCACAAAAGCCCTTCACATCACCCTCAGTATTCACCGACCGCGCCACCGGTCCAATGCGATCATTATTAGAGCAATCACCACAAACCCCGCCAACAATCCACCCGCATTCAAAAACACCTGTGGATAACCCAAGGTGCCGACGTCAATGAACGGATAGGGATAAACCGCCAACTCATGCCCCCTCAGCAATGAATAGGCGAAATACACCAGCGGATAGATCACCCACAACCCGAGATGCCGCAGGCGCAACGTGCCCTTGGGCACGCACCACCACCAATACGCCAGGAACAGCAGCGGCATGACGTCGTGCATCAACTCATCGGCCAGAAACTGCCAGCCTTCGGGATGCCACAAATGGCGCAACAACAGGCTGTACGCCAGACCGACGACCACGATGCTCACTGCAATGGCGCTACTGACCCACGGCTGCAAAAACCAGCGTCGCGCCGCCGACTCGCGAGAGGTCCACTCACATGTCAGCACCACCGCCACCAACGTATTGGTCAGCACGGTGAAATAGCTGAAAAAGCTCAGCAGCCCACCGATCAAGCTCGCTTCCAGTGTCCAGCGCGAGTACAGAATCAGGTACAGCTGAATGGCCAGTCCGGCCCAGCCCAGCACAGCGGCCACCGCCACAAAACGACGCCTCGCGGCAGAACCTGGCGTCGACAGAAAGCCCATGTTCAGAGCGGGCGCTTGGTGCGCATCAGCTTCACGTACAAGCGTTCAACCTTCTCCCGCGCCCATGGGGTTTTACGCAGGAAGGTCAGGCTCGACTTGATGCTCGGGTCACTCTTGAAACAGCGGATATCAATGCGCTCGGCCAGCCCCGACCATTCGTAATGTTCCACCAGGGCGTTGAGGATTTGCTCCAGCGTCACGCCGTGCAGCGGGTTGTTGTTCTGTTCGGTCATGCCGGGCCTTTGAGCGATGAAGGGGATTGGAAGCCGCGCACCTTAGCCGAGGGTGTCGCCGGGTGGAAGCGCTCTGTGCGCTCTCTGGTAAATGTAGGTGAACTTGAACCGATCGCTGTCCGGCACTGTTACCGAATACGAAATAATTCATGTCACGAAAAGCGCTTTCTCTATTTGTAACAGAACATTATCCTTGCGCCCGTCAAGCTGAAACGCTTCATCCAGGCGCGACATAGTGCCGCTTTCAGTTCACCCCCCAGAAAAGATCAAGAATTCCTTCTCTATGCCTGATTTCCCAACTCCGCGAGACAGCGCTGTCTGCATCGCTATTGCCAGTCGAAAAGCCCTGAACCTGATCGGTGGTTTCACTGCTTTTGGCCTGGCTACCTGCACCCAGGCCGCGCCCGCCTTCGATAGCGAATCGCCCTGGATGCTCGGTGACTGGAATGGCACGCGCACCGAACTTTCGGAAAAAGGCTACGACTTCAAAGTCGATTACACCGGCGAAATGGGCAGCAATCTGCACGGCGGCTACGACCACGATCGCACCGCACGCTACAGCGACCAGTTCGGTTTCGGCACGCACCTGGACTTGCAGAAAATCCTCGGCTGGGACGACGCTGAATTTCAGCTGACCGTCACCGAGCGCAATGGCAACAACATCAGCAACGACCGGATCAACGATCCGCGTGTCGGCGGTTTCACTTCGGCGCAGGAAGTCTGGGGCCGTGGGCAAACCTGGCGCCTGACGCAGATGTGGTACCAGCAGAAATTTTTCGACCAGAAACTCGACATCAAAGTCGGCCGTTTCGGCGAAGGCGAAGACTTCAACAGCTTCCCATGCGACTTCCAGAACCTGGCGTTTTGCGGCTCGCAGGTCGGTAACTGGGTCGGCGGCATCTGGTACAACTGGCCCGTTAGCCAGTGGGCAATGCGGGTGAAATATCACCTGACGCCGGAGCTCTACGCGCAAATCGGTGCGTATGAGCAAAACCCGTCGAACCTTGATCGCGGCAACGGCTTCAAGCTCAGCGGCAGCGGCACCCAGGGCGCGATTCTGCCGGTCGAACTGGTGTGGTCACCAACACTCAACGGCCTGCCGGGCGAATACCGCGCCGGTTATTACTACAGCAACGCCAAGGCCACGGATGCCTACAAGGACAGCAATGGTCAGCCGGCAGCCCTGAGCGGCGAGGCTTACCGCAGCGCATCGAGCAAGCACGGCGTGTGGCTGGGCGTGCAGCAGCAGATCACCAGCCGCGCCAGCGACAATTCGCGCGGCCTGAGCGTGTTCGCCAACGGCACGATGCACGACAAGAAGACCAACGCCATCGACAACTATGTCCAGGCCGGCGTCGTCTACAAAGGCCTGTTCGATGCGCGCGCCAAGGACGACATCGGCTTTGCCCTCGCCCGGGTTCACGTCAACCCGGCCTATCGCAAGAACGCCGAAGCGACCAACCAGGCCCGCGTCGTCTATGACTACGACGATCCCTCGTTCCTTCCGCCCCAGGACACCGAATACAGCGCCGAACTCTATTACGGCGTGCACGTCACGAACTGGCTGACCGTGCGCCCGAACCTGCAATACATCCGCCACCCCGGTGGCGTGGACAAGGTCGATGACGCGCTGATCGGCGGGATAAAAATCACCTCGTCCTTTTAAGACACACACAAAACCTGCTCGCGAAGGGCCGTCAGCCTGAACATCAATGCCGACTGTCCCATCGCTTTCGCGAGCAGGCTCGCTCCTGCAGGGAACGCACCAACCGAACCTTTTTTATCTGAACCATGCCCGCACAGGATCGTCATCTACAGTGAACTTGCGCGGGACTACTTGAAACGTCACGGAGAACCACACTATGAGCACTGATGGTGCTTTGAGTCGAAGCCGTCTACTGCCGACCCTGCTCGGCATTCTGCTTCTACTAATGGGCCTGGCCATGCTGGCCGGCGGGATCAAGCTGAGCCTGCTCGGCGGCTCGTTGTATTACCTGCTGGCCGGTATCGGCCTGACGCTGACCGGCGTGCTGCTGATCCTGGCCCGCCGCGCTGCACTGGGCCTCTACGCACTGGTGCTGTTCGCCAGTACCGTGTGGGCCTTGTGGGAAGTCGGCCTCGATTGGTGGCAACTGGTGCCGCGTCTGGCGATGCTGTTTGCGCTGGGCCTCGTCATGTTGCTGCCGTGGTTCCGCCGTCCGTTGCTGATCACCGGCCCTGCGCCGATGGGCACTGGCGCACTGAGCGTGGCAGTGGTACTCGCGGGCGTTGCCGCACTGGCCAGCCAGTTCACCAACCCGGGTGAAATCAAAGGCGAACTGGACCGCGACAGCGTGCCCGGCATGACCAACACCGCCCCGGCCATGCCCGACGGTGACTGGAATTCCTACGGTCGTAGCGCTCATGGTGATCGTTACTCTCCACTGGCGCAGATCACCCCGCAGAACGTGAACAAGCTCGTTCCCGCCTGGACCTATCGCACCGGCGACCTGCCGGGGCCGAACGATCCGGGTGAAACCACCGCCGAAAACACCCCGCTGAAAGTCAACGGCATGCTCTACGTGTGCACGCCGCACAGCCAGGTGATCGCGCTGGATCCCGACACCGGCAAGGAAATCTGGCGTTTCGATCCGAAGCTCTCCACGCAAAACGCGGCGAACTTCAAGGGTTGGGCGCACATGACATGCCGTGGCGTGACCTATCACGATGACGCCGTCTACGCGTCCGAGCAAAGCCCGACCGGCACCGCCAGCCCTGCGCCGGTCAGCACCGTCTGCCCACGCCGGATCTTCCTGCCGACCGCCGACACCCGCCTGATCGCCCTCGACGCCGACACCGGCAAGATGTGCGAAGACTTCGGCGACAAAGGCCAGGTCGACTTGACTGCCAACATCGGCGGCTTCAATGCCGGCGGTTACTACTCCACCTCGCCTCCAGCGGTCACTAAAGACCTGGTGGTGATCGGCGGCCACGTCACCGACAACGTTTCTACCGACGAGCCCAGCGGCGTCATCCGCGCGTTCGACGTGCACACCGGCAAACTGGTGTGGAACTGGGACAGCGGCAACCCGGACGACACCACGCCGATTGCCGAAGGCCAGGTCTACACGCGCAACTCGCCGAACATGTGGTCCATGTTCGCCGTCGACGAAAAGCTCGGCATGCTTTACCTGCCGATGGGCAACCAGACCCCGGACCAGTTCGGTGGCGATCGCACCCCTGAGTCGGAACTGCACGCTGCGGGCCTGACCGCCCTCGACATCGCGACCGGCCAGGTGCGCTGGCACATGCAGTTCACCCACCATGACCTGTGGGACATGGACGTCGGTGGCCAGCCTACCCTGATGGACCTGAAAACCGCTGACGGCGTGAAGCCAGCGGTACTCGCTTCGACCAAGCAAGGCAGCATTTACGTGCTGGACCGCAGCACCGGCAAGCCGATTGTGCCGATCAACGAAGTGCCGGTGCCCCAAGGCGCTGTCGCTGGTGATCACACCTCGCCGACCCAACCCAAATCCGACCTCAACCTGATGCCGCCGCCGCTGCAAGAGCGCGACATGTGGGGCGTGACCCCGTTCGACCAACTGATCTGCCGGATCGACTTCAAATCCATGCGCTACGACGGCCCGTTCACGCCGCCATCGCTGCAGGGTTCGATCGTTTATCCCGGCAACTTCGGCGTGTTCGACTGGGGCGGCATCGCGGTTGACCCGGTGCGTCAGATCGCTTTCGTGAACCCGAGCTACATGGCGTTCAAATCGAAAATGATCCCGGCTGCCGAAATCGCCGCCCAAGGCCCGCGTAAAAGCGAAACCGAAGGCGTGCAGCCGAACAAAGGCGCGCCTTACGGCGTCGTCCTCGAAGCCCTGCTCTCGCCAATGGGCCTGCCGTGCCAGGCGCCGGCCTGGGGTTATGTGGCCGCGGTCGACCTGACCACCCAAAAAACCATCTGGAAACACAAAAACGGCACCGTGCGCGACAGCTCACCGGTTCCGATCCCGCTGAGCATGGGCGTGCCTAGCCTGGGCGGCACCTTCACCACCGCTGGCGGCGTCGGCTTCCTGAGCGGCACCCTCGACCAGTACCTGCGCGCCTACGACGTGAAAAACGGCAAGCAACTGTGGGAAGGCCGCCTGCCTGCCGGCGCTCAAACCACGCCAATGACCTACACCGGCAAGGACGGCAAGCAATACGTGCTCGTCGTTGCGGGCGGTCATGGGTCGCTGGGCACCAAGCAAGGTGACTATGTGATTGCGTACAAACTGTCCGAATAAGGTTTAGCGGCGGTTAAAGGAAAGGCGACTCCTGCGAGGGGGTCGCCTTTTTTTGCATCGCTGCACATCAAAATGTAGGAGTGAGCCTGCTCGCGATAGCGGACTGTCAGCCACCCAGGATGTTGAATGTTAAACAGCTATCGCGAGCAGGCTCGCTCCCACATTGGGTCGTGTCGGGCCTGAATATTTTTTCCAGCGTCCTACAGCCGTTGCTGTTCTGGCGGAGAATTCCGACAAGTTCTATCGGTTGTTGTGTCAGAAGCCCGTTCGATAGGCTTTCGGGGTCGCTGCAAATTCAGCGGCCGGGTTTGGTCGCCCGGGTTTAGAATGGCGCACTTTTCGTGCTTGCTTCATGGCGAGCTGTGCGTGGGAGGGCTCCGGCCCTGCCGGGTTCCATTCCCTGGTCGACCAACCTGCGTATGGTTCGCCACCCAACTGCTTGGTCGCAGTCGTGGCGAACTTCCAGTCCCCGAATGGAGCTTCACCATGCTCAAAGAAACCCCGAATCCCCCGCAAAACGACGACGTTTCCCCCTACGAATCCCTCGATTCCAAAAAACTCCACGATGCCGCCGAGCGCGCGTTGGATCACTACCTCAACCCAGCAGCCCTCAAATCCCCTTCTACCCGCAAACCCAGCACGATGTTTTTGATTGCTCCGGATATCAAGGACGAAGAGCTGCTCGCCCACACCTGCGAGTCATTGGCCCAGGCCAGCGTGATGGCGAGTGACTTCGCGGACTATCTGGAAGGCCCGCATCGGCACAAGGCAATGGCCATTCAACAGATCGTCATGCTGGCTGAACTGGCCGCAAACCGGATGCTCGATAACGTCGCCATCACAAAATCTGCGCCACACTGCTGATCCCCCGGTGTGAACTGTTTCCCTGTGGGAGCGAGCCTGCTCGCGAAAGCGGTGAGTCAGACGACTTCAATGTCGTCTGACACTCCGCCTTCGCGAGCAGGCTCGCTCCCACATTGGGCCGCGTCAGGCCTGAATTTTTTTGCCAGCGTCCTACAGCCGTGACTTTTATGGAGGATGATTCCGACAAGTTCTGGCGGTTGTCTTGTCGGAAGCCAGGGGGATAGGCTTTCGGAGTCGCTGCACATCAACGACCAGGCGTCGCGGCCTGAATCAGCTTACTTGGTGCATAATCACCCGCCTCAACCGACCAGCCTTCTGTGCGTGTCGTTTGGTCTTATGGTGGCTGTGCGCGGGATACCCTCGGGTATGCCGGGTTTCCAAGTAGCTCGGTCCGCGAACCTGCGTACAGCTGCCACCTACCATCGCGTCGCGGCGATCAGTGGCGGCTCCATTACTTACTTGGAGCTTCACCATGTTCAAAGAAACCCCGAATCCGCCGCCAACCGACGACGTTTCCCCCTACGAATCCCTCGACTCCAAAAAACTCCACGATGCCGCCGAGCGCGCATTGGATCACTACCTCAACCCAGCAGCCCTCAAATCCCCTGCTACCCGCAAACCCAGCACGATGTTTTTGATTGCTCCGGATATCAAGGACGAAGACCTGCTCGCCCACACCTGCGAGTCATTGGCCCAAGCCAGCGTGATGGCGAGCGACTTCACGGACTATCTGGAAGGCCCGCATCGGCACAAGGCAATGGCGATTCAGCAGATCGTGATGCTGGCCGAACTGGCGGCGAACCGGATGCTCGATAACGTCGCCATCACAAAACCTGCGCCACACTGCTGATCCCCTGTAGGAGCGAGGCTTGCCCGCGATGGCGGTGTGTCATTCAACATCAATGTCGTCTGACACTCCGCCATCGCGAGCAGGCTCACTCCTACAGTGGAATGTGGGTATCTGCAAGAGATTGGTCGGCTGTCAGGCCGCCTTCGCGAGCAGGCTCGCTCCCACATTTGGATTGCGTACATCTGTCAGAGATTGGTCGGCTGTCAGGCCGCCTTCGCGGGCAAGCCTCGCTCCTACAAGAATTCAGCGTACAGCTTTTGATTCTCACCACTCATCAGGCCGAGCGTTAGCTCGCCTGCAGCTCTTGATCTTGATCCACCCGCCCCTTCGGGAGGCTGAGTGGAGGTGTTCATCCGGGGAGTGGCGCGTAGCGCCGTTCGACGCAGTCGAACACGCTGCATGTAGGTCGTCGCGAAGCAGACCGGAGGGCAGTGTCCCCGGATGGATACCGGAGCGAAGGTACGCCGAGCCTTAGCGAGGGGCCGGACGCTTGGGGCGAGACTTTTTGGTTCCTTTTGTGGCGTTTGACAAAAGGGACTCGCCGTAAGGGCGAAACCATAAGTGGCCGTTGCCGCAGAAACGGATATGAACCCAACCCCCAAGAACATGGTCGGCCCAAAGGCCGCCAAGTCAAAAGCACCTGTCCAAACCCTGAACACACACCCAGAAATATCCTGCCCCATTGAAACCACCCCCCACCTGCCCCATCTAAGACCCATACCCCATTGCGCAGGTGCCCCATGAGCGACCAGCAAGAATTCCCTGAAGACCCGAGCGAATACGCCGACCCAGAGAACGCCGAACACCATTCCACCGGCAAAGGCCTCGCCCTGCCCGGCCAGAACCTGCCGGACAAGGTCTACATCATCCCGATCCACAACCGCCCGTTCTTCCCGGCCCAAGTGCTGCCGGTCATCGTCAATGAAGAACCGTGGGCTGAAACGCTGGATCTTGTGAGTAAATCCGATCACCACTCCCTGGCCCTGTTCTACATGGACACGCCCCAGGAAGATCCGCGCCATTTCGACACCTCGGCCCTGCCGCTGTACGGCACTCTGGTCAAGGTGCACCACGCCAGTCGCGAAAACGGCAAACTGCAATTCGTCGCCCAAGGCCTGACCCGCGTGCGCATCCGCACCTGGCTCAAACACCATCGCCCGCCGTATCTGGTGGAAGTCGAATACCCGCACCAGCCCACCGAGCCGACCGACGAGGTCAAGGCCTACGGCATGGCGCTGATCAATGCGATCAAGGAACTGCTGCCACTCAACCCGCTGTACAGCGAAGAACTGAAAAACTACCTCAACCGCTTCAGCCCCAACGATCCGTCGCCGCTGACCGACTTCGCCGCCGCCCTGACCTCGGCCACCGGCAGCGAGCTGCAAGAAGTGCTCGACTGCGTGCCTATGCTCAAGCGCATGGAAAAAGTCCTGCCGATGCTGCGCAAGGAAGTCGAAGTTGCGCGACTGCAGAAAGAGATTTCCGCCGAAGTTAACCGCAAGATCGGCGAGCATCAGCGCGAGTTTTTCCTCAAGGAACAACTCAAGGTCATCCAGCAAGAACTGGGGCTGACCAAGGACGACCGCAGCGCCGACATCGAACAGTTCGAGCAGCGTCTGGAAGGCAAGGTGCTGTCGAGCCAGGCACAGAAACGCATCGAAGAGGAAATGAACAAGCTGTCGATCCTTGAGACCGGTTCGCCGGAATACGCCGTCACCCGCAACTACCTCGACTGGGCGACTTCGGTGCCGTGGGGCGTGTACGGCGAGGACAAACTCGACCTCAAGCACGCGCGCAAGGTGCTGGACAAACACCACGCCGGCCTCGACGACATCAAGGACCGCATCCTCGAATTCCTTGCGGTCGGTGCTTATAAAGGCGAGATCAGCGGTTCCATCGTCTTGCTGGTCGGCCCGCCGGGCGTGGGTAAAACCAGTGTCGGCAAATCCATCGCCGAATCCCTCGGCCGGCCGTTCTACCGCTTCAGCCTCGGCGGCATGCGCGACGAAGCCGAGATCAAGGGCCACCGACGCACCTACATCGGCGCACAACCGGGCAAACTCGTGCAAGCGTTGAAAGACGTCGAAGTGATGAACCCGGTGATCATGCTCGACGAAATCGACAAGATGGGCCAAAGCTACCAGGGCGACCCGGCCTCGGCGCTGCTGGAAACGCTGGACCCGGAACAGAACGTCGAATTTCTCGACCACTATCTCGACCTGCGGATGGACCTGTCGAAAGTGCTGTTCATCTGCACCGCCAACACCCTGGATTCGATTCCCGGCCCATTGCTGGACCGGATGGAAGTGATTCGCCTGTCGGGTTACATCACCGAAGAAAAAATCGCCATCGCCAAGCGTCACCTGTGGCCCAAGCAGCTGGAAAAGGCCGGCGTGTCCAAAGGCAGCTTGAGCATCAGCGACAGCGCGCTCAAAGCCCTGATCGACGGTTATGCCCGTGAAGCCGGGGTGCGCCACTTGGAAAAACAGCTGGGCAAACTGGTGCGCAAAGCCGTGGTGAAGTTGATCGACGAGCCGAAAGCGGTGATCAAAATCGGGCCGAAAGACCTGGAAGCCTCGCTCGGCCATCCGGTGTTCCGCAACGAGCAAGTGCTGTCCGGCACCGGCGTGATCACCGGGCTGGCCTGGACCAGCATGGGCGGCGCAACATTGCCGATCGAAGCCACGCGCATCCACACGCTCAACCGTGGCTTCAAACTCACCGGGCAACTGGGCGACGTGATGAAAGAGTCGGCGGAAATCGCCTACAGCTATGTCAGCTCGAATCTGAAGTCGTTTGGCGGTGATCCGAAATTCTTCGACGAAGCCTTCGTCCACCTGCACGTCCCGGAAGGCGCCACCCCGAAAGACGGCCCGAGCGCCGGCGTGACCATGGCCAGCGCCCTGCTCTCGCTCGCCCGAAACCAGGCGCCGAAAAAAGGCATCGCCATGACCGGCGAACTCACGCTGACCGGGCATGTACTACCGATTGGCGGGGTGCGTGAGAAGGTGATTGCGGCGCGGCGCCAGAAAATCTTCGAATTGATCCTGCCGGAGCCGAACCGTGGCAGCTTTGACGAACTGCCGGACTATCTGAAGGAAGGGATTACCGTGCACTTTGCCAAGCGCTTTGCGGATGTGGCGAAGATTTTGTTCTGAATGAATGTTCGCCATCATGCCTGCACTGCAGGTGTGCTGGCGAACCACTCTTATTCCTAATAAAGCTAAGTAACTGTCAGACATGACAGTTACCTCCTATTGAATTGCTCGCCAAACTTCCCACTCGAGAATGGCTCATCATCAAAAGGAATTAGCACATGACAGATAAAATCAGCCCCTCTACCGAAGAACTGTTCGCCTTGGATGGCAACATGAGGTTCATGGGGCCCGGTCGGCTTGAGTTCAGATCGACTGATCTGGAGATTCGACTTTTAATCCTGAACGAAACGACGATTGGTTTTTATCAGAACCGGAACCGTCCTGCCGAAAAGCACCTGTCGTTTACTTTCAGCAAAGACATTAAAAGTGGCACTCACGAACTTGCGCAAGCGGGCCCCTTCCTCGCGGCGAATTTCCATGAAGTGCTTAACAATCAACTGGGCATGCAATCCCCCGAGCATTACAAAGCAACCAAAGGCACGGTAAACCTGGTTCTTTTGGACAGCTCGCCTGATCAAACCAGTCATATTGTCACTGGTTTCAATCTAACTCTGGAATCGTCGACTACCGGTAAAAGCATTGATCTTTCCGGAGAATTTCAAAGCCACATGACTTACACCACGGCGAAATAGGCCTGACTGCACCTCTACGGGCGCTGAACAGGTACCAGAAGATCGCGCCCGTAGTCCCTTCCGTCACAATTTGTCTCATCTTCAGTTATGCTCGCCGTTCGTCGTGAATGCCGGAGCCACTGAACTTATGTCCCCCACTCGCCTGTTTGTCCCCCTCGCCCTCACCTTGCTGGCCGCTTGCGCCACGCAACCGAAACAGAACGTGACCGTGGAAAAACAAGGCGAATGCCCGGTGCAAATGCGCAATGGACAAAACCTCATCCTGACCCTGCCAAGCAACCCGACCACGGGTTATCGCTGGTCGATCCAGGATTCGGCTGGTGGCGTGCTGCATGCGCTCAGCCCCGAGGTGTACAGCAACCCTGAAGACGCCGGGATCGTCGGCAGCGCCGGGATTTCGACCTGGCGCTTCCAGGCATTTGCCACCGGTACAGGCCGCTTGCGCCTGACCTATTCACAGCCATGGGCCCCGGAAGTGCCGGCCGTGAAAACCTTCGATTGCGCGATTGCGGTCAACTGATCGTGGGCTGGCTGATTCTGGCGCTGATGGGCGCAGTGACCTTTCTGTATGGCTTGAGCGTGCACGCTGCGCTGCTGTGCCTGCTGGTCAAACCGTTGCCGGTCTTGGCGCTGCTCGGTTGGCTGCACGACGCACCGCCCACTGAGTATCGGCGCTGGATCAGCCTTGGATTGATTTTCTCCCTGCTCGGCGATGTGTTGCTGGCGTGGCCGGGGGATTTGTTTGTGTTTGGCCTTGGGGCATTTCTGGTCGCCCACTTGGCGTATCTGAAGGCTTACTTGAGCGATTGCCGGCGGTTGGCGTTGTTGCCCTTGGTGATTGCCTTGGGGGTTGGCGCGGTGCTGCTGGGGATTTTGATTTCCCACGGACTGGGCCCACTGTTGATTCCGGTGATCGTCTACGGTTTGGCCATCAGTGCGATGCTCTGGCGGGCGCTGGCCCGGCTCGGGACCGACGTGCCGAAACGATCGGCGCTGCTGGCGGCGGCGGGTGCGGTGGCGTTTGTGTTTTCCGATAGCGTGATTGGCATCAGTCGCTTTGCGGTGCCATTCAATGCGGCGCCCTACGTGATCATTCTCAGTTACTGGCTGGGGCAATGGGGGATTGCGGCGTCTGCGTTTGGACCGAAACCGCGTTGAATTCGTCAGACAACCCGCGCATCCCCCCGTCAATTTGGCTAAAATGCCGGCCTTTTCCACCTACGCCGCTGGAACCGCCGTGAGCAAAGAACCCGATCGCCTTTTCGCCCAGCCTTTGGCCCAGGTGCCCGACTTCGCCTTTAACGAGGACGTGGTGCGGGTGTTCCCGGACATGATCAAGCGCTCGGTGCCGGGTTATCCGACCATCGTCGAGAACCTCGGCGTGCTCGCCGCGCAATTCGCCCAGCCCAACAGCGTGCTCTACGACCTCGGCTCATCCCTGGGCGCCGTGACTCAAGCATTGCGCCGCCACGTGCGCACCGACGGTTGCCGCGTGATCGCTGTGGATAACTCCGCCGCGATGGTCGAGCGCTGCCGTGAATACCTCAACGGTCAAGACTCGATGTTCCAGGAGTTGCTGCCCGTGGAAGTGATCGAAGGTGACATCCTTGCCCTCGAATTCCAGCCCGCCTCTGTGGTGGCACTGAACTTCACCCTGCAATTCATCGCCCCGGACCAGCGCACCGCGTTGCTTTCGCGCATCCGCCAATCGCTGCTGCCTGGCGGTGCGTTGATCCTCTCGGAGAAGCTGCGCTTCAACGACCTCGAAGAACATGCGTTGCTCACTGATTTGCACGTCGCGTTCAAACGCGCCAACGGCTACAGCGAACTGGAAATCGCCCAGAAGCGCAGCGCCATCGAAAACGTCATGAAGCCCGACAGCCTCGAAGAACACCGCGAGCGCCTGTTGGCGGCCGGGTTCTCGAAAGTCGTGCCGTGGTTCCAGTGTCTTAACTTTGCCTCGTTGATTGCCTTGCCATGATTGATCTGTCCCCCCTCGCCCGCCGTCTGGCCGGCACGCCGCTGGCCGAATGGGCCAACACCCTGCAAGCGCAACTCGACAAGAAAATGGAAAAGGGCCACGGCGACCTGGAGCGCTGGCAAAGTGCGCTGGATGCGTTGCCGAAGATTCAGCCGAGTGAAGTCGACTTGTTGAACGGTCTGACACTGGACACCGATTGCGACCCTGAGACCCGCGCGCAAATGCGCACCGCGTTGATGGGGTTGTCGCCATGGCGCAAAGGACCGTTTGATCTGTTTGGTGTGCACGTCGACACGGAATGGCGTTCGGACTGGAAATGGTCTCGGGTCGCGCCGCACCTGGACCTCAAGGGCAAACGCATCCTGGATGTGGGGTGCGGCAATGGTTATTACATGTGGCGCATGCTTGGTGCTGGCGCCGACAGTGTGATCGGTGTCGACCCGAACTGGCTGTTCTTCTGCCAGTTCCAGGCGGTGCAGCGTTACTTGTCAGAACCCAATGCCTGGCACCTGCCGTTCCCTTTCGAAGACCTGCCACCGAACATGGAAGGCTTCGACACGGTATTTTCCATGGGCGTGTTCTACCACCGCCGTTCGCCGATCGAGCATTTGCTGGCGCTGAAGGATTGCCTGGTCAAGGGCGGCGAGTTGGTGCTGGAGACGTTGGTGATCGAAGGCGATCAACAGCAGGTGCTGGTGCCGGAAGACCGATATGCGCAGATGCGCAACGTGTGGTTCCTGCCGTCGGTGCCGGCGCTGGAGTTGTGGTTGCGACGTGCCGGGTTTACGGATGTTCGCTGCGTCGACGTGAGCGTGACCACGGTCGAGGAACAGCGCGGGACGGAGTGGATGAAGTATCAGTCGCTGAGTGACTTCCTGGATCCGGACGATCACAGCAAAACGATTGAAGGACTGCCGGCGCCGATGCGTGCCGTCATCGTGGCCCGTAAGTAACCCCCCCGCGATCTCACCACCAATGGAGATCAACTGTGGGAGCGAGCCTGCTCGCGAAGACGGCGGCACATCCAGCATTGATGTGACTGACATACCGCTTTCGCGAGCAGGCTCGCTCCCACAAGGACCGGTGTTTATTCCGTGGGCTTTGCGCGTCTAGCCTTGAAAAACTCGCTGAGTACCGCCCCGCATTCCTCCGCCAACACCCCGCCTTCAAACAACACCCGGTGGTTCAAGAAGCCCTGGGTAAAAAACTGCCCCTGACTCTGCACAATCCCGGCCTTGGGCTCCAGCGCGCCATACACCACCCGCGCAATCCGTGAATGCACGATCAGCCCTGCGCACATGCTGCACGGTTCAAGGGTTACGTACAGCGTGCTGCCCGGCAGGCGATAGTTGCTGGCGGCCAAGGCTGCGGCGCGGATTGCGACCATTTCGGCGTGGGCACTCGGGTCGTTGCCGCTGATCGGGCAATTGAAGCCGCGACCGATGATCTCGCCGTTCTGCACCAACACGGCGCCCACGGGAACCTCACCCAGCGCCGCGCCTTGTGCGGCCAAGGCCAGGGCTTCGCGCATGAAGTCGCGGTCACGGCTGCGGTCGATGATCGCAGCGGGACGTATCTGACGCATCAGGCCACCTCGATAGCGGCCATCAGGCCGGTTTCCATGTGATCGATCACATGGCAATGGAACATCCACACGCCGGGGTTATCCGCCACCAGCGCCACTCGTGCACGCTCGTTCTTGCCCAACAGGTAGGTGTCGGTGAAGTACGGGATCACCTTGTGCCGGTTCGAGGCGATGACCTTGAAGCTCATGCCGTGCAGGTGAATCGGGTGCTGATACTGAGTCATGTTCTTCAATTCGAAAATGTAGCTCTTGCCCTTTTCAAGCTTTGCAATCGGGCGGTCGGCGCAGGTCTTGTCCGTGATGTCCCAGGCCTTGCCGTTAATCTGCCACAGGCTCGGCGGCTTGCCGTTGTCGACGTTGACCGACACCGAGCCCACCCATTCGAAATTGAAGTTGAGTTTCTCGGCATTGGCCAGGTCGGGCTCGGCCACCGGGTTGGCCGGCAGGGCAGCGGGCCATTCGGTGGGTGCATCGGTGTTGGCCACCGAGCGCAACGTGCCCAGGCGAACCGGGCCGTTGCGCAGGGACAGTTCTTCACCGGCGGGCGGCGCCTTGATCGCCAGGCAGATACGCATGCCCGGGCCGAGCCAGTACTCCTTGCCCATGGGCCGCGGCTCAACCGGATTGCCATCCAGCGCGTAGATCTGCGCTTCGACGCCAGGAATATTGAGGCGATAGGTCAGGGTGTTATCGAGGTTGAGCAGGCGCACGCGGGTGATTTGCCCGGCGGGCAAGTCGATCACCGCTTGCGAGACACCGTTGATGGTCGACAGCCGTCCCGCCGTGCCACCCCGGGCGGCTTCGCGAGGAATGCTGAAGGCCACGAAAGCCCCCTCTTCATCGACGTGCCAGCTCTTGAGGCTCAGGGTTTTCTCGTATTTGAAACCGGTGGGCTCACGCTCTTCGACGATCAGAGGGCCGACGAGGCCGCGGCCGAGCTCTTCGCTGCTGTTCACATGCGGGTGATACCAGTAACTGCCCGCGTCTGGCACACGGAATTTGTAGTCGAAGTACTCCCCAGGCAGCACCGGCAATTGCGAAACGTACGGGACACCGTCCATTTCCAGCGGCAGGCGGATGCCGTGCCAGTGAATGGTGGTCGCCACCGGCAGATGGTTGATGAAACGCACCCGCAACCATTCACCCTGACGAACCCGCAACTCGGTGCCCGGTGCCGAAGGGCCGAACGCCCAGGCTTCGGTCTTGTGCCCGGCGACCAGTTCGACGTCCAGCGGTGCGGCGATCAGCTCATAGTCATGACCGGCGTCAGCATCAGCCATCTTGCCCAGCCAGTACCGCGACGCGCCCCCCGCTCCGACACCAACGACAACAAGACCGGCCAGGCCACCGAGGATTTGGCGACGGGTAAAGGACATGAACTCAACTACCTCACGTATCAGCGACAGGCCCGAGGGCCTGTAAAAGGCGAATACGATACACCTGCGGATGAGAAACAGTAAGGGCGACCGAGGGCCGCACATCCCCCGGAAGGGAATCGGTTATGGCTGCAGGCCGGTAATCAGATGCACCACCCCGTCATCCAGCATCATGACGCCCGGCACACCTGCCACACTCAATGCCTGCCGATCCATCCGCGCCACATCCCGCAACGCCACCCGGACCCGGGTCAACGCTACAGGCTGCTGAGACTTGAGGTTATCCACACCACCCAGTGCGTCCACGACATTCGCTGGCAACCCGGACACCGGCTGAACAACTGCCTTCGGCTCCTCCGCCACCAGATCCGGCGTCAACGCTTTCCAGAACGCCCGCTGCATTTTCTCGAACATGTTCAGTTCTCCAGAACCAGTGAAGTATCGACCGTCGCCTCGTGATACAGGCGCAATGCCTCGCGTACCTGTCCGGCACTTTCCAGGCCCAGCACTTGCTGGGCGATGGCCTGACAGTCCATCAGGTCCAGCTCACGAACCGCTGCCTTGATCGACGGAATCAACGGCACACTCACCGACAGTTCATCCACCCCCAGCCCCAGCAACAGCGGAACGGCCAGCGTCTCGGAGGCCATCGCGCCACACACACCGACCCATTTGCCGTGGGCGTGCGCAGCCTTTACGGTGCTGGCAATCAAGCGCAGCACCGCCGGATGAAAGCTGTCGGCCTGACTGGCCAGCCGCGGGTGATCGCGGTCCATGGCCAGGGTGTATTGCGTGAGGTCGTTGGTGCCAATGGAAAAGAAATCCACCTCGGGTGCAAACAGGTCCGCCATCAGTGCCGCCGCCGGCACTTCGATCATGATGCCCAGCTTGGGCAGTTCCGTGAGGCCCAAAACCAGCGCCTCTTCTTCGAGCAGTTGCCGAGCCAGGCGCAACTCCGACAGCTGCGTAACCATCGGCAGCATGATGTGCAGGCGAGCGAGCCCGGCACTGCCAAGGATGGCCTTGAACTGATCGCGCAACAGCTGCGGGCGCTCCAGGCACAAACGAATCCCGCGCATGCCGAGGAAGGGGTTGGTTTCGCTGTCCATCGGCACGTAGGCCAGCGGTTTGTCACCGCCGACGTCCAGGGTGCGCACCACCAGATTGCGCGTCGGCCCGAGTACTTTGGCGATGGCGTTGTAAGTAGACGCCTGCTCGTCATGGCTCGGCGCATGGTTGCGATCCAGATAGAGAAACTCCGAACGGAGCAAACCGACGCCCTCGCCTCCCAGTGCCATGGCCTGCTCGGCTTCGGCCAGCGAAGCGATGTTGGCCGTCACTTCAAAATGGTGACCGTCGCGGGTGCAGGCGGCCAGTGTTGCGTGCGCCAACTCATGCTGCCGGCGTTGCTGTTGAAGCTGGCGCTTGGCTTGCAGCTGTTCGATGGCCTGCAGATCCGGATCCAGCTGCAATTCGCCCTTGTCGGCATCGAGCAACACCTGGGTTCCATTGACCAGCGCCATCACTTGTACCGGCAGTCCGCAGATCGCCGGCAAACCGAACGCCCGGGCGAGGATCGCGACGTGGCTGGTGGCACCGCCACCCACCGTGGCGAAACCCAGTACCTTGCGGGTATCGAGCCCGGCGGTCTGCGACGGCGTCAGTTGTTCGGCGATCAGGATCGCCCCTTCAGGCAGCTCCATCACCTGATCCCGTACGCCGAGGATCTGCTTGAGCACCCGCTGGCTCACATCGGCGAGGTCCGCAGCCCGCTCCGCGAGCAGGGCGTTACCCAGGCTCTTGAACAAGGTGGCTGCTGACTCGGTGGCCGAGCGCCACGCAAACCCGGCGCTTTTGCCTTCATCGATCAGCACGTGAGCCACTTCCAGCAAACCAGGGTCTTCGAGCAGCTCCTGATGCGCCTTGAAAATGTCGGCCTGCGCGTCGCTCTTGGCGTTGTCACGCAGCTGTTGCAGGGCCACCAGTGCTTCGGCCAGGGCGCGGGACAGATGATCGCGTTCCACCTGCGGTGTTGAGCCGAGTTCATTCACTTCCAGGTTTTGTTCGGCGATCTGTACCACTTGGCCAAACGCCGACCCGGGTGATGCACAAACCCCGCGCAGCACCGTCAGCGATGAAGCCTCGACCGCATTCACCTCAACCTGCATCGGACCCGCGACCACTTCACCGCATCCAGTCAGCAGCAGTTCGGCCAGCGTCTTGATCGCCGCTTCCGCATCCGGACCGGCCGCGCTGACTTGCATGACATCACCGTGCGCCGTCTGCAACGCCATGATCGCCACCAGGGATTTCGCGTTCGCAGTCTCCTGCTTTTTATGCAGGTAGATGCTCGCCGAAAAAGCTTTTGCCGCCTGGGCGAATACCGCGGCTGGACGGGCGTGCAAGCCGTTGAGGTTGGCCAGCGTCACCGGTTTTGAAAACAGCGCTTCGGCCGCGTCGGTTAGCGGCGTATCGCTTGTCTGCTCGACAAGGTTCAGGCTCAGCAGCGGCTGGCCACTGTCTACCAGACCCGTTTCCGGCGCCAGCCAGGTGAACGGTTCTCCACTGACTACCAGCATCAACGTCAGCAGGCTGCGGGCATTCAATGCAACAAAATCGGCATCGAATTCGATCAGCGCCTGCCCAACGTCAACCTGCTGACCTTCCTCCACCAGCCGCGTAAACCCGTTTCCGGCCAGGTTCACCGTGTCGAGGCCGATGTGCATCAACACCTGCACACCCTTTTCGTCAGTAATGCTGACGGCATGCCCACTGGCCTGCACATTGCTGACAACCCCGGCCAGCGGCGCGCACAAGGTCGTTGAAGTCGGGTCGATGCACAGCCCGTCGCCGATGACCCGGCTGGAAAACACCGGGTCGGGCACGAGGTCCAGCGGCACCAATACGCCTGACAGGGGGGCGTGCAGTTGCAATTGTTGGGGTGTGGCCATGACGTCACCTGCTGTTTTGTTCTTTGAAGTGCCGATGGAGCGCGAGGCTCCGACAGCATCGCTTATTTCCACCAATACTCGACCTGCAATCCGACATTCGCACCGTGCCGCGCCGTGCCGAAGGCGCCGGTATCGGACAATGCCGAGCCCGCCGCCAGTTCATTGGCTGCCCGTTTGGCCGCCTCGTTCCAGCTGGCATAGGTGTAATACAGACGCACTTCGGGCCGCGCCCAGAATTCCGGACCTTTGGGCGACCATGTCGGGGCGAAGGTGAACTTGCTCAGCTTGCGCGTGCCGCCCGCAGCTTCGACCTGATCGTGGCCCAGTTCGGTCACCAGTTTGAACTGCTCGGTGATCGCGTACGCCGGACGAATTCCCAGGGAAATCCAGTTCTGATCGGCCCCGTCCGGGCGAATGTCCTTCTGGTAAACCGCCTCGACTTGTCCGCCAAACCGTGGCGTCACTTGCCAGTCGAAGAACTCCACCACCCGGTAGCTTTTGTTGCTGTCGTCCAGCTTTACGTTGCCGGTATAGCCCAGCCCGGTGCCGGGGCCTTCGCCGTACTGGAAGGCCAGTTTGTTCTTGCCGCCCAGAAAACCTTTTTGCACATGCTGTGCGGTGATTGCCCAGCCGCGGTGTGCGTCGCGGCTGTCGGGTTTGTCGATGTAGCTCAGTCCGAGTTCCAGTTCACCACCGGGGTTGGTGCGGAAACCGGCGACGTTGAAATCGTGACGGTTGATGTAGTCCTTCTGATACAGGTTGTCCTTGCGCGAGAAGGCATAGCTGTATTTCAGATCGCCGATCAGCACATCCTCGATACCACCGCCCGTGGCGCTCTGGTTCCAGTAGTAGAAGTCGGAGATGTGGATGTCGTTTCGCTTGTAGTAACGCCGACCGGCCCACAGCGAACCGCCGTTGAGGCTCGGCATGTTCGACCACTGCGCGTACAACTGCGGCATGCGCACCGAGCCATTGTCGCCATTGAACGTCAGGTCCTTGTCGTACTGGTTATACAGAGAAGCCATGCCGTCGACGCTCAGCACCGAACCATCGTCTAGGGTGTACAGGTCCTGGCGAAGTTCAAGCTCACCGTACTGCTCACACTCGTTGCCCAAGCGGTATTTGGTCTGCGCGCCGGGCAGTTGGAAACACTGTTGTTTTCCACTGTTGACCGATGTCCCGACGCCGCTGCGCACGTAGCCGCCGAACTCCAGGGCCTGCGCTGATAACGGCAACGCCAGGCATAAGCTCGCGGCAGCAAGGCTGCAATTTAGTGTTGTTTTCAAGAACCACCCCATTATTTTTATTGTGTTGTTCCGCAAATTCGGCGCGCAAAACTCCCCCGCGCAGCGCTCTGCGTGTTTTTTAAAGTCGGTGTTTTTAGTGGTCGATCAGTCGGTCAGGTGCAAAACGAACGACTCATAGGGCCTTAAAGAAATCTGCCGGTTTCGCGGCGGACAGTTCGGGTAATTGCTGATGACCAGGCGTTGAGTCATGGCTTCGCTGATCACGTCATCGGGCAGCTCGACGTCGCACGGCGTGCCATAGAAGTTGTTCAGTACCAGCAAACGCTCGCCTTGACCTTCACGCACATACGCCCAGATTTGCGGGTGCTCCGGCAACAATTGCCGATAGACGCCATCGGAAATCAGCGCTTCGCTACGGCGCAGGGCAATCAACTGACGGTAGTGATGCAGCACGGAGTCCGGGTCTTCGAGCTGGGTGGCGACGTTGATCTGCGTCGCGTTGGCCGGCACGCCAATCCAGGGTTCTGCGGCGCTGAATCCTGCGTTCGGCTCGGTGTTCCAGTGCATCGGCGTACGGCCGTTGTCCCGGGATTTCTGCATGATCGCCGCCATGTTGTCGGCATCACTTGCACCAGCCTCCCGCTTGAGGCGAAAGATGTTGAGCGTCTCGACATCGCGGTACTGATCGATGTGATCAAACCCCGGATTGGTCATGCCCAGTTCTTCGCCCTGATACACAAATGGTGTGCCCTGAAGGAAGTGCAGCGCGGTGCCGAGCATCTTCGCCGAGATCACCCGAAACTCGCCGTCGTTGCCGAAACGCGACACCACCCGTGGCTGGTCGTGGTTACACCAGAACAACGCGTTCCAGCCACCGCCCGCCTGCATGCCGGTTTGCCAGTCCGAGAGAATGCGCTTGAGTTCGAGGAAGTCGAAGTCGGCGCGAATCCACTTCTGCAGGTTCGGGTAATCGACCTTCAGGTGATGAAAGTTGAACGTCATCGACAGTTCTTTCGACTCTGGCTTCGAGTAGCGAATGCAGTGTTCCAGGCTGGTGGACGACATCTCGCCGACGTTGATCAGGTCGTGACCTTCGAAGACTTCGCGGTGCATTTGCTGCAAGTATTCATGCACGTTCGGGCCGTCGGTGTAGAAGCGTCGACCGTCGGTGTTGTCTTCTGGAAAGTCCGAAGGTTTGGAGATCAGGTTGATCACATCCAAACGGAAACCGCCCACGCCTTTATCGCGCCAGAAACGCATCATCTTGAAGACTTCGGCGCGTACGTTCGGGTTGTCCCAATTCAGGTCGGCCTGGGTGTGATCGAACAGGTGCAGGAAGTACTGACCGGTCTGCGCTTCGTATTCCCAGGCCGAACCACCGAACTTGGATTCCCAGTTGTTGGGCTGATCGCGCCAGATGTAAAAGTCGCGGTACGGGTTGTCGAGGCTGCTACGGGCCTGCTGGAACCAGGCGTGTTCGATCGAGGTGTGGTTGACCACGATATCGAGCATCAGCTTGATCCCGCGCTTGCCCGCCTCGGCAATCAGCAACTCACAATCGGCCATGGTCCCGTAGCTCGGGTCGATGGCGTAGTAATCGCTGATGTCGTAACCGTTGTCGCGCTGGGGCGAACGCAGGAACGGCGTGATCCACAGGCAGTCGACACCCAGCCAGTGCAGGTAATCGAGCTTGGCCACGACGCCGAGCAAATCCCCCGTGGGGTTGCCGGCGTGGCTGTGAAAACTCTTCGGGTAGATCTGATAGATCACCGAACGTTGCCAGTCTTGCATGGCGCTATTCCTTCAATAATTTTGTCCAGGCCTTGCTCGCGAATCCGGTCTGTCAGGCAACCCGATACCCTGGCCGGATAATCTTCATGCTCAACCCACAGGTCAGAACAAACGGCACGACCATCGCAATCACCATTCCAATCACAAACATCGGAATGAACTGCGGAATGATCGAGATGAAACCGGGCAAGCCACCCACACCGATGGCCGAGGCCTGGACCTTGTTCAGCGACAGGAAGATGCAACCCAGGGCCGAGCCGCAAAGGGCCGCATAGAACGGAAACTTGTAGCGCAGGTTGACCCCGAACATGGCCGGTTCGGTGATGCCGAAATAGGCGGAAATCGCCGAGGTCGAGGCCATGCTTTTGTCGCGGACACTGCGGGTCATGTAGAACACCGCCAGTGCCGCGCTGCCCTGGGCGAGGTTGGACATGACGATCATCGGCCAGATGAACGTGCCGCCCTGGGTGGAGATCAGTTGCAAGTCGACCGCGAGGAACATGTGGTGCATGCCGGTGATCACCAGCGGCGCGTAGAGCAGCCCGAAAATCGCCCCGCCGACCATCGGCGCGAGGTCAAACAGCATGACCACGCCTTCGGTGATGAGAATCCCAAGATGCCGGGTCACCGGGCCGATCACGGCCAGTGCCAATACACCGGTGACCACGATGGTGGTAATCGGCACCACCAGCAATTGCACGGCGTTCGGCACCCGCGCCCGCAGCCATTTTTCGATGACGCTCATGACATAGGCCGCCAGCAGGATCGGCAGGATTTGGCCCTGGTAACCGACCTTCTCGATCTGGAACAGCCCGAGGATGTCGAAGTACGGCAGGCTTTGCCCGTCCAGCCCGGCCACCGCTTTGCCGTAGTTCCAGGCGTTGAGCAGGTCCGGGTGAACCAGCATCAGGCCGAGCACGATGCCGAGAATTTCGCTGCCACCAAACCGCTTGGCCGCCGACCAGCCCACCAGTGCCGGCAAGAACACAAACGAGGTGTTGGCCATCAGGTTGATCAGGCTCCAGAGCCCGTCGAGTTTCGGGTAGGCATCCAGCAGGGTCTGGCCTTCGAGGAACATCCCCTTGGCGCCGATCAGGTTGTTGATGCCCATCAACAGCCCCGCAATGATCAACGCCGGCAGGATCGGCATGAACACGTCGGAAAACACCCGCACAAGACGCTGCATCGCGTTTATCTTGTCGGCGCTTTTTTGTTTAACGTCGGCGATGGTTGAGGCGGCGAGACCGGTTTGACGGCGCAGTTCGGCGTACACCTTTTCAACCTCGCCGGGGCCGATGACCACCTGGAACAGGCCGCCGGTGAAGAATGAGCCTTTCACCAGGTCAATCTGATTCAGCGTGGCGCTGTCGACCAGGCTCGGGTCCTTGAGGGCCAGGCGCAGGCGTGTGACGCAGTGCGCGGCCTGCTCGAGGTTGTCGCTGCCGCCGAGGCTTTGCAGCAGCTCGCTGGCGATGTTCGGATAGTCGTGGCTCATGCTTTTCTTCCGCTGTAGTTTTTTGTTTTTGGCAGCACGCCGAAGCGAAAAGTACTCGTCTGTACGAGTTAAAGCAACAACTCGTACAGACGAGTTTGATTTTGTTTACTACGACCCCGTCAATCGGCGACTTTTCCTACCTCCCGAAACGATGAAACCCAAAGCCGCATGGACAAACCCCTACCCTGCCCTTAAGGTTCGAAACCTTGAGTACATCGCGGCACAGAGCCATCCCCATGAGTAAATACAACCAGATCTACAGCGATCTGCTTGCCAGCATCACGACCGAACGTCTGGAACGCGGCGCCCGGTTGCCTTCCGAAACCGAATTGATGGACACCTATCAGGCCAGCCGCGGCACCGTGCGCAAGGCCATCGAGCAATTGCAGGAGCGCGGTTTCGCCCAGAAAGTCCACGGTAAAGGCACTTTCGTGTTGTCGACCAACCCGATCGAATTCCAGTTGGGCGGCATCGTCAGCTTCCAGGAGACCTATCCGCGACTGGGCAATGACGTCAGCACCGAGGTGGTCGAATTCACCCAAATCCCCCTCGAAGGCCCGCTGCTCGACCACATCAAGGCTGAAGAAGGCAGCCTGATCACGCGGATCAAGCGCGTGCGGCGGATTGACGGCAAACGCGTGATCCTCGACATCAACCATTTCGTCAGCGACGTGATTCCCGGCCTGAACCGCGACATCGCCGAGCAGTCGATCTACGCCTTCATCGAACAGACCCTGCAGCTGCAAATCGCCTACGCCCAGCGCACCATCGAAGCGGTCCCTCGAAGCAAGGACGACCAACACCACCTGGACCTCGACGGCCAGAGTCATGTGATCGTGGTCAGCAACCAGACGTTCCTGCAGGACGGTCGCCAATTCGAATACACCGAATCACGGCATACCCTCGACAAGTTCTACTTTTCGGATGTGGCACGGCGCTGACCCTACACGGTCACGAAAGGCATGTGGGCATAACTATGTAGTGCACTTGCCTTGAGCAAACGGGTCATCCTCACGGCCCATTTCTCAAGGAGCGAGATCATGCCTGCCGATCAAAGTACTGAAGCGTTACCCAATGCTGCCGACAGGGAGCAGCTGAAAACGATTGCCCCCGTCGTTGTCACAGCCTGTCCGGGGTTGAAGGAAGAAGCCCACGCGGTCGCCAGTGAAATCCTGAAAAAACACGGCATCACCGACAAGGACCCTGACCAGGTCTGGTGGCATCGGTTCGATAACGTCTCGGCCAGCAGCACCAAGGCCTTTCTGAGTTGGGAACACGCCCCCAAACCCTGTGAATCACTGACCCTGACGCAACTGGTGATCCAGGGATATCGCGTGACCGATCAAGACGACGCCCTCGAACTGAACAGTAACGGCGGGTTTTACACTGAAGACGCAAACGCCAGCATTTTCAATGAAACCAACGAGGTGCGGATGTACCCCAGCAAGGTCCTCACAGACCTGTGGGAGATGAACCTCAGTGAACGCTACCTGAATAAGCTGAACGCTTTCTGGACCACGCATTTCGATGACTTCCGGAGCCTGGCCAAATCCAGCTACCTCAGCAAAGCGGTCGAGGCGCGGCAAAACGGTCAGCTGGAAGAGGACGATTTCCAGACCGTCGTAAGGGCCGTTGTCGCTGACGCAGCCTGGCCGATTACCCTGGCGACGCTGCAATCCCAAACCACGGCGCCTGCGGATCTTCGTGTCTGCGCCCTGGATGTCGCAGGGCACGTCGCCACCGATATTCTGCGCATCGTTGACCGCAACGGCCGACAGATCACTTATGTTCCCGGCGCCGCACAGGCCTTCCACGTGCATCCCACACAAACGGACATGCACTGGTGGATGTTGCTGCAAATGAATGAGGCGCAGCCGCGCACCGAGTTCATGACCCATTTCCCGCTGTCGGTTCGCAAAGCAGTCCATGACAACATCACTCCGCTGATGAACCAGCTGGTCGGTACCTGGGGAAAATACGACCATCACCTGATCAATCAGAAAAACATCACCATCAGTGGCGATGCCTTCACCTGGCAGAGCCGGGCAGTCCAGAGCACGATGCTGGAAGAGGCGGACCTGACGCTGGTGACCCACGGACAAATGCGCAAACAGCTCTGGCTGGGTTACCTGAGTGCCGGTCTGCATGTTTTTGGTCCCTTGGCGGTGATGGGCTGGCCAATCGCGCTGCCGGTGATCGGTGCCAGCCTCGCCGCGATGGGCTTGAACATCGACAAGGCGGTGAATGGCAAAACGGCGGCGCAGCGCAAGGCCGGCGTCATTGGCGCGGTGCTCGATGGCATCAATGCGCTGTTCAATATTCCGCTACTCAAGGAAGTCAACGTATTGGAAGACGTCGGGGCTGCGGCCGAGGCGGCTGAAGCGACCGAGATGGCGGATTTGAACAAGACCCTCAATCCGGAAGAAAGCGTCGTCACGCAAGACCCTCTGGCGCCCGGAGAGTCAGAGGAAGGGTCTGTGCAACCGGGTGTGTTGCCGACCCTGCCCGAGGAAACCGCCGAAGCTTTTGAAGTGCCGGAGCACTACCAAAGCAATGAAATCCTCGAAAACTACCCGATGGCCACGAGCGGGAAATTCCAGGGTATCTATACGCTGGACTCAAACCCTTCCACCGCCATCATGATGAACGATCAGGCTTATTACGTGCGCTACGAAGCCGACATCAACGGTGGCGGTACGTGGGCGATCATCGACCCCAGTCATCCGCAGGCGTCCACGGGATCGATTCCCGTGCGCCTGAATGACGACGGCGAATGGGAGCTGGCACCCACAGCCGGATTGAAAGGCGGCGGCAAAGGCCTCAGCAAGCCTGCGCCCGTTCCCGGTCCTTCCAGGCCGACGACTCACGCCCGGCCAAGGTCTGATTTTTTCAGTCATTTGACGCGATACGATGCACCCAATGGACGTTCGCTGAACTTCCTGGCCCTGGGAAAGCCGGAAACCCATATAAAAGTCGTGGCCATGCCTAACGGGTTCATCAGAGGAGTCTCCCCCTACGAAGAGTATGTCGCTGGGCGTCGAGCGGTGCTGATCAGGGATGCGATCGTATTCCAGACCCCGGAGGACTTTTTTGCCTCGTTGCCCGCCCGGCCGGTGCAGCCCGTGATCACACCCTCCACCACCGTGACGGAACTCATCGAGAACATTTTCAACACTGCGCCCGGCCTTGTCGTCGGTGAAAGTCAGGATCGAATTGCCAGCATGCGGTTCCTGATCGAGAACATGCAGACCCTGGCGAAACAAGGCGTCAAGACGATCTACATGCATCGCCTGCTCAACGACTTCAATCAGGTCGACCTGAACGAGTTCGCCGAAACCGGGGACATGCATGGGATGCTGGAGAAATACCTGCAGAAACTGCCAGGTGATCCTGCCGGACAGTACACCCCCCTTGAAGTCGTCAAAGCGGCCCAGCAGAACGGCATTCGAATCCAGGCCACCGATTGCCTGGCGAGTTATCGCTACACAGATTCAAACTTCCGTGCCATCTCACGACAATCCGTCAAGACCTACCTCACCCATACCATCATGCAGGCCACTCAAGCCCGCAATGGCGGCGGAAAATGGCTGGCGCTCACCGACCAGGAGAGTACAAACACATTCAGGGGGATGGCCGGCATCAGCGAAACGGAGGGAGGTATCGGACTACGCATCGAAGAAGTGGGCCCAGACCAGCCTATGCACCTGGGCATCGACCATGGCATCGAAGTCGGCCGTGATGTTTCGGAGGCCGGCGCTCAAATGCGCGGTGATTTCGACACCCTGTATGCCGACATCAGCTTGCAGATGCCGACTCCGGTCATTCAACGATCGTCTGAGCAAATCAATCAGCTGCTGTTCCGCCAGGGCATGTTCACCATTGAAAGGTCGGACGACGCGTTGACGCTGATCCATCGCAGTCGGTCGAATCAGATTGTGCGAACGATGATTGAGCGAACGGCGAATGGGGGCTTTCTGATCAACCGCCCTGCCTGGGCCGCCGTGCATCAGGTCACTTACGCGAATCTGATCAGCCTTGTCCACGCGCTCAATCGCATGGGCCTGATGCTTGAAGGGCGCCTGCCCACTGTAGCGGCCTGATCGCAAAAAGGCCCCGTGAACTCACGCTCACGGGGCCTTTCAGGTGTTACGGGCGATCAGTCAGACCGGGATCATTCCCACTCTATTATAAACAACTGTCTATGCGCCTTGCTTGGCTTGACCCGTAAGCGATACCTCCATATTGATACCATAAAAAAGACCATGATTATCGCTTTTCGTATTGGGTAAGGTCATCGTTAGACTTAAAAGGCTACGAGGCCCAGAAGATCAAGCTTACCTACCGATGCCAAGGAGTCGACGCTCTTGAATCCTGCGACGGGACAGCATCCACCAAGCCGCAAACATCAAGGCTCTTGCAGTCTTCTGTGGTCAGCATCATGGGAAGCGCATTAAGACGCTTGACCGAATAGACAAACATGAAGAAAGATGATCGCGATAGCACTTTGCAATGACGTCCGGACGCGAGGAAAAGGGCAAACGGCCCTCGGCTCGTCCCCTTCGTTGCTCGGCCAAATGCCTTTTAAGCTGAGAATCCATGAGAATTCGCTATAGGGTCCCGTTCAAGCGCAAAATCCTCATTGACGACCACTGGGATATACCCATGCAGGGTGGCAAGCTGCGCGTCATCGAAAAAAACCACCACGCCGAAGCGCTAGAAATCATCTTCGAACATCAACCCATCGAGTACGCCCCATCCGTCAGGAAACACACCGAGGGTGAAATTGTAGCGACAATCACCGGGCGCGATCACCGCATGACATCGGTAAAGCACCAACTCGACAATGCAATAACATTTCTGGAGTGCTTCCATGACGTCGAGCTGATGACTGATGAAATGGAGGTCTCATACGAAGGCGAGACCCCAGAGGAAGATGCCAAGATTGTGATAAAAGGTTCGTCCTTCGGGCGATCAAGCCAAACGCTGCCACTTTCCTTCGACATGATCACGCGCGCACTAATGGCCGCTGAACACCATGACGGCCCTCGGTTCGAGGCAACCCTTGTTGGAAGCGCTCGTAAGGCGCTTGCAAGACAAGAGTTTATCAATTCATTCCGCTACTCGTTCCTGCTTATAGAATCACTCTTCGGAGATGGGCAGTTCAAGAAAGCAAGCTTACAAATAGCTCTAAAAGCAAGCAAAGAGTTTAGAAGTATCGTCGAGTTTGCGATCAAAGATGTAATCCCCACAAAGGACGATCGGAGCTCGGATACCACAACAATGCTTGCAGCAAAACCGACAGCGGATGAGGTAATTGATCATCTTATTGAGAAGCGTGGTTTTTACTTTCACGGCAACGTTAAACGGAAGGACGCTTGGAGGCCAGACGAACAAGGCGCAGCGGAGTCGCTGGCTCACCTAGCGGCAGCTATCGCAACGCGCATTTCGATGAAGGCCGCTGATCCAATTTTCGAGCTGGACTTGGAAAAACGCCACTATGAGCATGCAATGCAGGCCGGAGCTAAAATCGTGTTCGATATAAAATTTAAATTCCGAGAACCAGCTGAAGATTTTGACCGCCAAAACAATATAAATATCAATATTGCAGGAACCAAAGTTACTGCTCGGACATCATTTGCAGTAGCGCAACATTTCCTGAAAGTATTCCAAGAGCATCAGCCTGCCTCGCATCTACTGGAGGCTCGATGCATTGTTCAAGGTAGTGACCAGAAAGTTTTTGATCTAACTTTTTACTCCCCTGAAGAACGAGCAAAATAGCTCGCAGCACTACACTGAAGCATGTCATAGAACTGGAACACCTATGACCACCGAAAGAACGCTAAGTAAATACAGTTTTAATCAGGAATGAAGGCGCCACTGAAACCATTTGCGCAAGCCTTCCAGACATAAAAGGAGTTTACGATGACCAATGACATTGAAAAAATTACAGAAATATACGGTAGCTACGGCTTCGAATATCGGCCAGACCTATCAGAACCAGACTCGTTTGTTTTCACTATCACGCAAGGCGTGTTTGATAACGCTATAATTCTTTCCATGACAGCGGGGACCTCTGTAGAAGATCTTGAGTCGGAGCTATCCGAGCTAGGTTTTCATGTAAAAAAAGAAACATTTTCATCAATTTTAAAAACAGAGGAATCTCTTTTCGCAGGTTTCTTCTCGGTAAAAAAAACCAAAGCCGGATTTAAAAAAGACTACGACTCGCACATTACCAATATTATAAAGTCGTTCCCTGCTGACGGCGCTTCCTATGACTATATAAAATCTCCTTTTCTAAAAAACTCTTACTCTTTTGGCGATGAAGACGATATCCTCAGTGATATTCATACGGAACTTTCGAGCAATGGACCCAAGCTAATCCTAGTGGAGGCTGCAGCAGGATTTGGAAAAACCTGTACTGCGTATGAAGTAGGAAAGCTTATTTCGGATCAAAATGACGATCACATAGTTCTATTCGCAGAGCTATCCCGCGACCGGCAAGCGAAGATCTTCAATCACGTACTGTATAAGGAAGTGGCGAGATCATTCCCCGCAGTATCTCCAGACCTAGTAATTAGAGAAATAAAAAACGGGAAAATCATCGTAATACTCGACGGCTTCGATGAACTACTGAATGAGCGGGAAGACGAGCGATACCAATTCGAGAAATCACAAGCAATGCTCGAAACTATTGGAAAGATCCTCGAGCAAGATGCAAAGGTTGTTTTGACAACACGCAAAACTGCAATTCTCCAAGGTGACGACTTTGACGAATGGGTAAGCGGGCATTCAGAAGATTTCGCATTCACTCGCTATAGCTTAAAACCGCCGTCAATACGCAGCTGGCTAAGCTACGAGCGCCACGCGCGACTAGAAGAATCTCGCGTAAATATTAAACATCTGTCCAACCCAGTACTTTTGACGTTTCTAAGGTTCATTAGTGACGAAGAGTTCGCAGACGTTCTAGCGAACCCAAACACCATAGTAGATAAATATTTTCTGCTATTATTAAACCGCGAAATTGAGCGTCAGACGCTGGAACTTTCTGTAGCTGAGCAATCCGATTTCATGAAGCGACTAGCTCAATATATGATCCATCGCAACTTTACCCGCGATTCCAAGGAAAGTATTGTAAAATACTTTGCAGAAAGCGAAGTTAGCCTAATTGAGCTATGCAGATCCCGCTATCGCCCTGAGGCAAGACCTACATTTGAGGAGATGCTCGAGAAACTTTCTAACCATGCACTACTAGACAGGTCTAGCATCGATGAAAAAATCGGATTCGTGAACAACTTTGTGCTTGGCCATTTTGTCGCTAGGGACTTAATGGAAACATCAGGAGAATGGCTCGCTGACAGCATATTTCTAGAGGCTGCTGTTAACGCGTATTCTTCCCGCACGGTTGACCAACGGACCCTCGCCTGGACGCGACTAACTGACTCGCTACAATATGCAACGGACGATGAACGTGTCCGACTAGAGCTAAGTCTACTAGACCAAGTAAGTGGTACCTTTAAGGACAGTCAATTTAACGAAATCGTGTTCGACACTAACTCTTTTTTTGACGAAGGCAATGTTACTAGCTGCTACTTCAACGAATGCACGTTCAAAAACTGCACGTTTGATTTCTCCCGTATATCCAACTGCACATTCATATCTTGCTATTTCTATGGATGCCGTTCAATCGGCGGACCAGAAAACAATGAGTTCATATCACCGCATATGGACGAAGCCTCTGGACAAGCACTGATTATTCCTGCTGAGCAAGTCGTACCGGTTGGAGTTACAGTCGAGGCGGATGAAATTAAGAAATACATTCTTGAAAAGTTCTGGCCCGTCGGAAAAGATACGGTCGCGTTCGCGCACCGTCCGATGTTCATTTTCTATCGAGGAGGGGCGCATCCAGCCATCGCCGTGACTACCGCCCTTGAAGAGCTGCGACGCGATGGGATCATAGTACCGGCGAAACGTAAGAACTGGGTAGGATTGGACTTAACAGCAAATCACTTCGTTACTATTAAGGAAATATTGGGGCGCTAACATGGAAGGCAGTCAAACAACCAACCTAGTCAAAGATATAGAAAACTGCATCTCCAAACTCGGAATCATGTTCAGGATTTTCTATCGAGAAAAAACCAAAAGCTCCCTAGTAAAAAAACTGGAAAAAGAACCTGGCAAATATGGCGCCGAAAAAAAGATCCAGGATTTGATCGGCGTTAGAATTGCATTGTATTTTGTAGATGACATCGCAGTTGCTAGAAAAGCTCTAGAAGAACGCTTCCACTACGTATCCATCGACTCCGAAGTTGACGAACCGAAATCCGAAACATTCAAAGCAGTACGCTGCAACCTAATATTCAAACTGCCGGAACATTTCGACTTTTCCAATAGTTTGGATGAAGATCATGTAGCATTGGTAGACAACACTTTCGAAGTTCAAATTCGCACAATTCTTTCAGAGGGCTGGCACGAAATCGATCATGACTTACGATATAAACGCAAAGATGACTGGATAGGATTTGACCGAGAAAATCGAGCTTTGAACGGAGTATACGCAACGCTTGAAACCAGTGAGTGGACGCTGCTGAAGCTTTTTGAAGAACTAGCGTACAAACATTACAAAAGCGGAAATGTTTCTGCGATGCTTAACAACAAATTCAGGTTAAGACTCAAAGAGTCTTCTCTGGACAAAGAATTAATAGCATACATTGAATCAAACCAAAATCTAATAAAAAAAATTTATAGATTCGACCGAATTCGGCTACTCGAATGTATTTCCTCAAGACCATATATGCCTATTAGCATGTCCAACCTAATTTTCATCATGAACTTAGACACAATAAACGATCCTGTAATTACTGAAAGAATGCCGTCTAAATTCAAAGTTTGGTGGGAAAGCGCTGCCTAATGGTAAGGCTGGGTGGCGCAGGAGCGCCACCTATTCTTCACCGCTCTGGGCATGCCGGGTGTGGTCGTGCGCACCAAACGCGAGGGCTAGTTGCTGTAACAAAATAACCAGTTCTGCTGGGCTGCCTTCGCACAATACGTCATTGAGTAATTCAGCTGCATATGCAGGGTCTGCACGTAGCTGCTCAGACATTGCTTCACTGTGTGGTCGGTCTCTCATTCGGTCCTCCCCTCTCCCTCAGAGACACATGAGCTAAACCCGACCTATAGCATATATTGAAAAATAGGGTGATGGCATCAAGCTCAAGACAGTCAAAGGGACAGCAACCAACCGGACATCGGCGTTTTGGATCGCTCAATCTTAAAGCTTTTCAGAGCTATGAGTTTACTTGTGAGCTTTAACAATCGCTCCCATCTTCATTCCTATGTCCACTTGCAATCTCCGAAACTCCACCATTATGCTCTCAACATCAATGGCGTTCGCGCCTTCTCCACGCTTCTGTGCGAGCCAAAGTTTCAAAAGACCAGCAACCCGTCCGAGGTCGCCACTCACCTTCGCCAATTCAGAAACCGCGCCCAGGTCAACGACTGACTTTACAGGCGTATTCAAACCGAGAGCGCGTAGATAGGCCGAGCGTGCCATACCAGCCTCTTTAGCCCGAGCAGTAATTGTGGCCTTTTCTTCATCGGTCACCCAAACCTCTACGGGCTTCCCGCGTCGGCGAGCCGTTGCTTTTTCTTTGGTGCCGTCTGTCATGGGTGCTCCTGTTATTACTGTGCTTTTGCCCTTAGACGCGGCAGCGAATGTGTGCCTCACAGAGGAAAATGTCGTTGAGCCGAAGGCGAATAAGAGGCCGGTGTTGTACGGGTGCGGGCCTGCCCGTACCCGTACAACACACATCTTGCCGTCCAGTTCTACGCGACTTTATGCGACGAAAACATCAGTACCAATTGATCAGGCCTCCGTCGCACTAATTCGCATAAAATCGCATTAGTTTTTTGTTCCATCGCATTGAATCGCGTTAATTCGCGTTAATTCGCATTAAGTCGCATTGAGTGACTGCCTTGTTGCTTCACACCGATGAATGACACCAAAAGGAAAGGCATCCCACTCAACCCAACTGTCACCTATAAGCCTTAAGGACGGCTCGGCGACGGGGCAATACGAGACGATGGCCCGCGCTTTGAGCTATTTTCGGAGCTGTGAGCGCCTTGGGCATTTGCCAACACCTAGAAACCTTTTTTACGTCCTCTGCGGGCCTTTTGCTCGCGCCAACGAAAATCCTTACCAACCGCCCTTCCCTTTGGTGCTCGACGGCCGTAGGCCGATCAAGACAGCAAGCGATGGGCTGCGCCCTGAAGGCGCGGCACTTCGTGCGCAGGATGGAGATTCTTAGAGAATCTTGGATGGAATTAGAAAACTGCTCGGAGAGCCTCGCCTTTACTGGGCCTTTAAGAATCGGCTGGATGCCATTAACGTGGGGCTTGGGTGCTGAAAACGTGGGAGTCGGGTGCCGTTAACGTGGGTGGCGTGCCTTTATCCAATGCCTTAGGTCGTCCGATCTCCCATTTGCCTTTGGAATATTCGCATAGCTTCCAGCCCACAGCGGCAAGCTCGCCGAGTGCCTTACGTGCTGTCTGGCGGCGCTTTTTAATCGCGTTGACATTAATTACTTCTTCCGGCCAGACATAGCGACAAAGAGTATCCAGAGCTATCCGCCCCGACTTGCCGGAGTCGACCCAGCCGCAGAGTCGTTGATGAAGTAGGCGAGCGGGATCAGTCTGTAGTGACCTAACTTCTGCCATATCTATACGAATGTGCTGTCCGCCCATGACAGCACGAGTAATCAAAGGATTTAGGGCTACATACAGTTTGCCGTCCTGCTCGTCGCTGGTGTACTCCGATAGCAAACGAAAGCCCTGTCGCTTCCTTCCGTTCTGCACAATGATGGATACCTTCCAAAGTCGCTCGATGCAGTCACGTATTGGTCTGGTGTCATCAATGTTGGCATAGCCGACTTCGCGGGCCAGCGCCCGGTAGCTTCCCTTGACTACCATCGCATCTTGCTGGACAGCCTCCCACTTAGGTTCGAGGAAAAGCCGGAGTTGCCGACCAGCTTCTGTTTGGGGCTCAGGTGACAGCACAAGACCAGACGGCCCGGCCAATGCCACCAATCCTTGCAGGATGCGAAGGTCGTCCACGCCCAACGGCTCCGGGCCGCTGAACTCGATTCGCTTGCCGTCACCGTAGTCATACACTACGTCAAGCTTGCCACGCTTACGCTCACCTCGTTTGAGACTGCGGAACAGGCCAGGGGCCAGACAATGCGCTGGATCATGTCGGGCGTGCGTCAAGTCATGCTTGCGCACGATGCTTCACCTTTCCGCAATCCTCCTTGGCATCCAGCAGCTCTACCGGCAAAAGCACGCCACCGCCTTGCTGCATGTACCAACGATCAACCTGCGCAGTCGCATAGTTCTGTTTGGACACGCCAAAACGCACAAAGAAGTGGCGACGCTCCGTGCCGATAGATCGCCTGTCGAACGCACGGTCGGTTAGGCCCTCAGCTTCTTTCTCCGTCATCTTGGCGACAAAACCACACCAGCGGGCGTTGTCGATCAGCGCAGAGGCGCCTCGGGCCGCCTGCTGCTGATCGGTGTGACCTTCGCGGGCACTACCCTTACTCACATGGTGCAGGTAAAGAACTGACGCTCCAGTGCTAGCCGAGACGTGTTCAAGCGTGGCAACAAGCCTCGCCATATCACCATTGCTGTTTTCATCGAGGCTATGAATCCGGCTCAAAGTATCCAGCACGATAAGCCGTGCACCACCACTGAACTCAATGATTCGCGTAAGGTGCCGATCATCCATGACGTTCAGACGTTTACCCATGATCGTCTCAATGGTCAGGTTCTCTGCGATGACCTCACGTGCTTGCTGGCCCAGGTGTTTACCAATGGCATGAATACGCCCCACCAACGCGGGCTCTGGGTCCTCTCCAGCGAGATAGATCACCCGGCCAGCTTGCGCCGGAGCAAGTCCTACTAAGTCTCCACCCACGGCTCTACTTTCGACAGTCGCACCGCAAGCAACAGACATTGCAGCCTCCAACGCCCAAAAGCTCTTCCCTGTAGCTCCGGGAGCTACCAACGCTCCAACGGTTCCCGCCAAGAATCCGGGCCATATGAAGTCCAGCACCGGTGGCTCATTCTCGAACGCTGCTAGTAAATCAATTGCCATAACTCATGCCCCCATTTCCCGGACGTGAGGCTGATCCAGACTCCCTACAAGAATTAATCCATTCCTCGACTTCGGCCAAATCCCACACGACCTTGCGGCTGCTGAGTGCGATCCGGCGAGGAAATTTTCCCTGCTTTTCAAAGTTGTAGATCGTGCGCTCGCACAACGGGATGATTGCCAACAATTGCCTCTTACTGATGAGGACTGTTTTCTTTTTTTCCGATTCCTTTTCCACCCGAAAAACCTCTATCAATCACATATCGAAGTTCGATTATTACCCCCAATTACCGGTACCTTCCAGCATTTAAAAATCGATTTTTATCATACAATTCAGATACTTAATGTCCGTAAAACGTCTAGTTCCGGACAAAAAAATACTCTCAATCAGATGTGTTTACAGGAGCTTCACTCGACCTATTTTCGAGAATAAATGTGTCCGGCAAACGGGATATTCGGGACGAAAAAAAACCCACCGGAGTGGGCGTTTCGCTACGAAAAATTACAGCTTCCCGTGCGCTTGGTGCATCACGAAGTTAAAAATCAGCCGCTTGTACGGGATTTTTTGGTCGTCCATTCGTCAATCATGTCAGCCCAATCCTGCAGCATTGCACTGCGCTGATCGCGATATTCAGCCTTGTTGTAGACGGCCCGCACGCCCTTCTGTTCATGCGCGAGGCATTTCTCAATCCAGTCAGAGTTGTAACCCGCTTCATGCAGCAGCGTGCTTGCTGTCCGCCTCAGATCATGTGGCCCGAACTTGCTCAAAGGCTTCCCTTCTTTCTGCGCAAGTCGATAAGTGAGAGTAAGCACTTGGTTGATCGTGGCTGCACTCATGGGCAAATCTGAGTCGTAGCGTGAGGGCAACACGTAGTCTGATCCACCAGCAAAGGTCTTCAGCGCAATGAAGATATCCAGCGCTTGCCTAGACAAGAACACCAAATGGGGATTTCGCCGCTTCATACGCTCTTTGGGAATGGTCCATAGGGCTTCGCTGAAATTGATCTCGCCCCAGGTCGCATTGGTCAACTCACTTTTCCGCACCAAAGTGAGCAACAACAGCTTCGCCGCAGCTCGCACCGATGATGCAGTTCCTATGCGATCCATGTACTGATACATCAAGGCGATTTCGTCGGGGGTCAAAGCCCGGTCGCGTGGCTCGAACCTAGCAATGCTTGCAGGACGCACCAGATCGGCCGGGTTCTCAACCTTCTGGCCACGCTCAATAGCCCAGCGGAAGACCTGTAGCATAATCTCACGGGAATGCACCGCCGTTGCTGGGGCGCCTCGCTCTACGATTGCTTCGGTAAGCGTACGCAGATCCTCATGAGTGATCTCTATTAGTTTCTGATTACCAAATTTCGGCTTGAGCTCACGCTCGTAAACCGAGCGGCGCATGTCACGAGTTGAATCGGCCATCTGATACCCGCGTAACCATTTCTCGGCCCACGCATCAAACGTCTCCGCACCCTTGATACGAGCCTTGTCGCGGGCTTTCTCCTTGGCAGGTGACTTGCCAGCCGAAACCAGTTTCTTGGCCTCACCCAAGCGCTCCCGGGCTTCCGCAAGCGTTATACCACCTACCCCGTAGCGACCGAACGTGACGGTCTCCTGTCGGCCGTTGATGGAGTAGTAGTAGCGAAACGAGATTGATCCCGCAGCTGTGACAGCCACATAGAGTCCATCGCGGTCGTTCACTTTGTAGAGTTTTTCTTTCGGTTTGAGATTACGCAGCTTGGTATCGGTCAGCATGGCGCTCGCGGATTCCGTTCAAAAAATACCATGCTCAGAAATCACCTCAACATCGCAAGGAAACCCAATAAAACCGGGCGAATGATGAGATTCGATACCATGCTCATCCCTACGTAGTCGGCATGGTATTAAACACCGAGCATGGCATTGGGCTCAGTCAATGCCCCATACCATGCCACATAAACACGGTGCTTGGCGATGCGCAAAACTGCCGGATTTTGCCAGACTCAAAAAGCCGAAAGCCCGCAATTACGCGGGCTTCAGGGTATTTCTTGCTACATGGTGCCGGTCAATGCCGGACGCCCAATCATTCCCACTCGATCGTCGCTGGCGGCTTGCTCGACACGTCGTAAGTCACGCGGGAGATGCCTTCGATTTCATTGATGATCCGGCCGCTGACGGTTTCCAGCAGTTCGTAAGGCAGGTGAGCCCAACGCGCGGTCATGAAGTCGATGGTTTCCACTGCACGCAGGGCCACAACCCAGGCGTAACGACGGCCATCACCGACCACGCCAACCGATTTCACCGGCTGGAACACCACGAAGGCCTGGCTGACTTTGTGGTACCAGTCGGCTTTGCGCAGTTCTTCGATGAAGATGTGGTCCGCGCGACGCAGCAGGTCGGCGTATTCCTTCTTCACTTCACCGAGAATGCGCACGCCCAGGCCCGGGCCCGGGAACGGGTGACGGTAGACCATGTCGTACGGCAGGCCGAGTTCCAGGCCCAGACGACGGACTTCGTCCTTGAACAGCTCGCGCAGGGGTTCAACCAGCTTGAGGTTCATTTCTTCCGGCAAGCCACCCACGTTGTGGTGCGACTTGATCACGTGGGCCTTGCCGCTTTTGGCGCCAGCCGACTCGATCACGTCCGGGTAGATGGTGCCTTGAGCGAGGTACTTGATGTTGTCCAGTTTGTTGGACTGGGCATCGAAGACGTCGATGAAGGTACGGCCGATGATCTTGCGCTTCTTCTCCGGGTCGGACTCGCCGGCCAGGTTGTTCAGGAACTGGTCTTCAGCGTTGGCGCGGATCACCTTGACGCCCATGTTCTCGGCGAACATGGCCATCACTTGCTCACCTTCGTGCAGACGCAGCAGGCCGTTGTCGACGAAGACGCAGGTCAGCTGGTCGCCGATGGCTTTGTGCAGCAGCGCGGCAACCACCGAGGAGTCAACGCCGCCGGACAGGCCGAGCAGCACGTTGTCAGTGCCGACCTGGGCGCGGATATTGGCGATGGCGTCTTCCGCAATCTTCGACGGCGTCCACAGGGCTTCGCAGCCGCAGATGTCGAGGATGAAGCGCGACAGGATGCGACCGCCCTGCTTGGTGTGGGTCACTTCCGGGTGGAACTGCACGCCGTAGTAGCCACGAGCATCGTCGAACATGCCGGCAATCGGGCAGCTCGGGGTGCTGGCCAGGATGTGGAATTCCTGCGGCATCTTGGTGACCTTGTCACCATGGCTCATCCACACGTCGAGACCGAACAGGCCGTCAGCGTCGATGTGGTCTTCGATGCCGTCGAGCAGGCGGCTCTTGCCGACCACGTCGACACGGGCATAACCGAACTCACGCAGTTCGGAACCTTCCACCTTGCCACCCAGCTGTTCAGCCATGGTCTGCATGCCGTAGCAGATACCGAAGACCGGAACGCCCAGGTCGAACACCGCCTGCGGGCAGCGGGGGCTGTCGGCTTCGTGCACGGACTCGGGGCCGCCGGCGAGAATGACGCCTTTTGGAGCGAATTCGCGAATCGCGTCTTCATCCATATCGAACGGATGCAGTTCGCAGTACACGCCGATTTCGCGCACGCGGCGGGCAATCAGCTGGGTGTACTGGGAACCGAAATCGAGGATCAGGATGCGGTGAGCGTGAATGTCGAGGGCCATGATTCAGTCTCGTCTAGTAATTCAGAAACAGTCGTGATTCAGAAACAACTCGGGGCTGAATAAAACAGCCCCGGTTACTTAACGTTTTGCTTGAAGCCTCAACCTACGCGGTAGTTTGGCGCTTCTTTGGTGATCTGTACGTCGTGGACGTGGGACTCGGCCATGCCAGCGCCGGTGATCCGCACGAACTCAGGCTTGGTGCGCATTTCTTCGATGTCGGCACTGCCGGTGTAACCCATCGAGGAACGCAGGCCGCCCATCAGTTGATGGATGATGGCGCTCAGGCTGCCCTTGTAAGGAACACGCCCTTCGATGCCTTCCGGAACCAGCTTCTCGGCACCCGCGGAGGAGTCCTGGAAGTAACGGTCGGAGGAACCCTGGGCCTGGGACATGGCGCCCAGCGAACCCATGCCGCGGTAAGCCTTGTACGAACGACCCTGGAACAGTTCGATCTCGCCCGGGGCTTCTTCAGTACCGGCGAACATCGAGCCCATCATCACGCAGGAAGCACCGGCTACGATGGCCTTGGACAGGTCACCGGAGAAACGGATGCCGCCGTCGGCGATCAACGGAACGCCAGTGCCTTCAAGGGCAGCGGCGACGTTGGCGATGGCACTGATTTGCGGGACGCCGACACCGGCGACGATACGGGTGGTGCAGATCGAGCCAGGGCCGATACCGACCTTGACCGCATCAGCGCCGGCTTCGGCCAGGGCCTTGGCAGCAGCGCCGGTGGCGATGTTGCCGCCGATGACCTGCACTTCAGGGAAATTCTGTTTGACCCAGCGAACGCGGTCGATCACGCCTTTGGAGTGACCGTGTGCGGTGTCGACCACCACCACGTCAACGCCGGCATTGACCAGGGCAGCGACGCGGTCACCGGTGTCTTTACCGGTACCGACTGCTGCGCCAACACGCAGACGACCTTGATCGTCCTTGCTGGCCAGCGGGTACGCCTTGGCTTTTTCGATGTCGTTGACGGTCATCATGCCTTTGAGGGCAAATTTGTCGTCGACGATCAGCACGCGTTCGATGCGGTGTTTGTGCAACAGCTCGCGAACGTCGTTCTTGTCGGCGCCTTCCTTGACCGTGACCAGACGCTCTTTGGGCGTCATCACTTCGCGGACCGTGGCTTCCAGACGATTTTCGAAACGCACGTCACGGGAAGTGACGATGCCGACCAGGTCGCCATTGTGCAAAACCGGAACGCCGGAGATGTTGTGCAGACGGGTCAGTTCGAACAGTTCACGCACCGTGGCTTCAGCCTCGATGGTGATCGGGTCCTTGACCACGCCGGCCTCGTAACGCTTGACCTTGCGCACTTCGGCAGCTTGCTGCTCGATGGTCATGTTCTTGTGGATGATACCGATGCCACCTTCCTGAGCCATGGCGATTGCCAGACGGGCTTCAGTGACGGTGTCCATGGCGGCAGAAACCAGAGGAATATTCAGCTCGATGCCACGGGTAAGGCGGGTCTTGAGACTGACTTCGTTAGGAAGCACCTCGGAATAACCGGGCACTAGGAGAATGTCGTCGAATGTCAGAGCTTCTTGGCTGATACGCAGCATCGCGGGGGCTCCCGAGCGGGAAAATGGAAGCGCGCCATTATAGTCAGACACCCCCTCGTGTTCAATGTAAAACTCTTTCTATTATTAGCATTACTGATATACGGGGATTGTCGCTTCCTACAACTCGACTTTCACCCAACTGACGGGCTGATCCAGCCAATCGGCAAACTCATCGATAAAGCTCTGCTTGAACCCGGCTTCGGCCCAGTTGTTGAAAATGAACCCCAGGTTGGAAAAGCCGCATTCCTGCAGGAAAAGAAAGCCGTTGATGTCGTCTTCATGCCCGCATTCCGGGCAGGTGAAGTTATCGGTGCGCCCCGGCATCCAGTCTTCCAGGCTTTCGAACAGCGCTTCGCCGACTTCCTTGCGGCACTCGGCGCAACCCGCCTCTTCCAGGAAACCCTTGGCCGGCGTGTAGATGCAGCGCTTGGTGATGATCTCCAGGCCATTGATCGGCTCGCCGAACGGCAGCGCTTGTGGGTGCAACACCACGGCGCGGGCACCGTCGGCGATGGCGTGGCCCATGCGGTTACCGGTACGGCCACACGTGGTCAGCTCTTCCTTGATGATGTTCTTGCGCACCAGCCAGCGCACGACCGCCCGGGCCCGGGGTTCGTGTACCGGCAGTGTGGAGATTTTCGGGACGATGATGCTTTGCGAATTCATTGTGCAAGCCTACTGCGTCAATTGGATGTTTCTGCGGTGTTCTTACTGACGCCTTCGCGGGCAAGCCTCGCTCCTACCGGAAAAGTTTGCGAACGACTGTAGGAGCGAGGCTTGCCCGCGAAGGCATCGGAACGGCCGGCAGCTTAATCCCTGACGAAATCCGGTCAAGTACTCAAATAACGCCCGATCAAGGCAATCCCGCTCGCCAGCACCAACCAGGTCACCAGCCGCACGAACGCCTCGCGGGACAATCTCAGGGTCAATCGCCGCCCGACCCACAGCCCCACGGCCATGGCCGGCAATAGACACAGGGCCAATATCAATAAGGGTAGCTCGGCATAGGCACCTGCGACGGCAAACAGGCTCAAGCGCACCACGGTGCTGCAACTGATCAGCGCACTCTGGGTCGCCCGTGCCGCCTCTTTCGGCAACCGGCTGTTCAAATAGATCGCATATAAGAAGCCGCCACTGCCAAACAGCGCGCCGAACAGCCCACCCACAGTGCCCATCGGTACGGCCCAACCGGCGGACAATTGCGTCGGCCGGGTTTTGACCCACAGGCTGTAAATCGCATAGGCGCTGATGAACAGACCCATCAACAGCAATAACACATCGGATTTGAGGTTCAGCAGAAAGATCACCCCCAACGTGCAGCCCACCGCCATGCAGGGCAGCAGCCGCAGCAACTCGGGTTTCGCCACATCCCGCCGCGAAGGCAGCAGATTGCCAAACGCTGCGACAAAATCCAGCAGCACCAGCAACGGCACGATCTTCGACAGCGGCATGAACAGAATCAGAATCGGCCCCGCCACCAGCGCAGTGCCAAATCCGGCGATACCAAACACGATATAGGCCAGGGCAATGCCCAGCCCGATCACCAGCCAATCCGTGGCGCCGAATGGCCATGGGGTCAACAGCTCAAGCACACTCATTCCCTCGTCTTCCCTGAATCCCGGGGCTGACTTTACTCCTTATGGGAGCGCGCAGGCCCGCTCTCACAAGGGATTTGTGCGCACTCATGGAGATTGTTCGACGAATGCCTTTATCATGCGCCCCATGATTAAAGATCCCTTTGCAAGACTCGGCCTGGACCGTGAAGTCCTGACTGTCAGCCAGCTCAACGGCCGCGCGCGGGTGTTGCTCGAAGACGTGTTCAGCAACATCTGGGTCGAAGGCGAAATCTCCAACCTCGCCCGGCCGGCGTCCGGCCACGTGTATTTCACCCTCAAGGACAGCGGCGCCCAGGTTCGTTGCGCGCTGTTTCGGCAGAACGCAGCACGAGTTCGCCAGGCGCTGAAGGACGGCCTGGCGGTCAAGGTGCGCGGCAAGGTTTCGCTGTTCGAGGGGCGTGGCGACTATCAGCTGATCCTCGACACCGTGGAGCCGGCCGGTGACGGTGCGCTGCGTCTGGCGTTCGATGCACTGAAGGAAAAACTCAGCGCCGAAGGCCTGTTCAGCGCCGAGCGCAAAGTGCCGTTGCCGGCGCATCCGCAGCGCATCGGCATTATCAGTTCGCCGACTGGCGCGGTGATTCGCGACATCATCAGCGTCTTTCGCCGCCGCGCACCGCAGGTTCAACTGACTCTGATCCCGACCGCCGTACAGGGACGCGAAGCGACTGCGCAAATCGTCCGCGCGCTGAAACTGGCGGACGCTCGCGGTTTTGATGCGCTGATCCTCGCCCGTGGCGGCGGTTCGCTGGAAGACCTCTGGTGTTTCAACGAAGAAGCCGTGGCCCGCGCCGTGGATGCGTGCGTGACGCCGATTGTCAGCGCCGTCGGCCATGAAACCGATGTATCGATCAGTGACTTCGTCGCCGACGTCCGCGCCCCGACGCCCTCCGCCGCCGCCGAATTGCTCGCGCCGGATTCCAGCGACCTGGTGCGCCGGGTCGAAAGCCTGCACCGGCGCCTGGTGATGCGCATCCGCGACCGCTTGATGCGCGATCGGCTGCGCCTGGAAGGCATGTCCCGCCGCCTGCGTCACCCTGGCGAACGTCTGCGCCAACAAGCACAACGTCTGGACGACCTGGACATGCGCATGCGCCGCGCGTTCGAACGCAGCCTCAATACCCGTCGCGAACGCTTGATCCGTCTGGAAACCCGCCTCGCCGGGCAACACCCGGGACGGCAATCGGCAATGCTTCGTCAGCGCCTCGACAGCTTCGCCGAGCGCCTGCCGCGAGCCATGCGCGAAGGGCTCAAGTCCCGTCGCCTGCAATTGCAAAGTCAGGTGCAGACGCTGCAAGTGGTCAGCCCGCTGGCGACCCTGGCCCGTGGCTACAGCATTCTGCTGGATGAACGCGGCAACGCGATTCGCAGCGCCGAGCAAACCCATACCGGTCAGCGCCTGAAAGCCAAACTGGGCGAAGGCGAGCTGCACGTCCGGGTCGAAGACAATCACCTGACGCCTGTCACCCTTTCTTTACTGGATTGATCCATGCCGCGTTTTTTAGCTCCGCTGCTGTTGCTATGCCTGACCTTCAATGCCCACGCCGACAGCTACATCACCCGCCTGTTGAATAAACCGGTGCCGGGGGGCGTGGCCGTGGTGGACCTGGGTGCTTCTGCACAGGCGCCAAAAGCCAGCTACCAAGGCAAGTCGGTGCTGGTGGTCAAGGAACAGAACAATTGGCTGGCGATTGTCGGCGTGCCGTTGACGGTTAAACCGGGCACGCAGCAGGTCAGCAGCGGCGGTCGCACGCTGAGTTTCACGGTCGGCAACAAGAAGTATCCGGAACAGCACATCACCCTGAAGAACACGCAGCAGGTCAATCCGAACCCGGAGAACCTTAAGCGCATCGAAGGTGAACTGGCCGAGCAAATCGCCGCCTACCGCACGTTCAGTCCGAATACCCCGAGCAACCTGCTACTGGACAAACCAGTCAACGGGCCGCTGTCGAGCAAGTTCGGCGTTCGCCGGTTCTTTAATGGCGAAGAGCGCAATCCCCACTCGGGCCTGGATTTCGCCGTGGGCGCCGGTACACCGATCAAGACTCCGGCGGCGGGCAAGGTGATCCTGATCGGCAACTACTTCTTTAATGGCAATACGGTGTTCGTCGACCATGGGCAGGGCTTTATCAGCATGTTCTGCCATATGTCGAAGATTGACGTGAAGGTGGGGCAGCAACTGGCGCGCGGCGGTGTAGTCGGGAAAGTCGGCGCCACCGGGCGGGCGACCGGGCCGCACATGCACTGGAATGTCAGCCTGAATGATGCGCGGGTGGATCCGGCGATTTTTATTGGTGCTTTCCAGCCCTGAATCTTCTTTGAGGCGACTGGCCCATTCGCAATCAGGCTCGCGATAGGGCCTTCACTGCCGCCGCTTATTCAGCGTCCAGATCCTCAATACCATGGACCTCCCGGTTCGCCAGACAATTGCTGATCCATGTTTGAGTGTCTTGTGAGAAGCCAGCCAATTCTTCAGCCGTGATCAACTCGCGGGCACACAACGCCAGCAAGTGAGAGCTGGCGTCATTGCGTGAGAACCTGAAAGCGCCAAATGCCCAATACAGCTCCTTTTGCCCGGCTTTGAGCAGCTCTTCGCTCGCTTCAATTCGATCATAAGGCGCTTGGCTTCTATCCAGCACCGTGCGCTCGACTTCGTCCATGATCCGGTTACACATCCGCTCATGGGCCAACGGGCGCAACGCACTGTAAAGCTTCCAATCCGACTCGTTCATCGCTGACTCCTGCATTCCAGTCGTCTGGTTGAGGCTTTAAGAATAGCTGCCGTCACCAAGACAAGGCTGCCAACTTTCAATTGCGCACCCTTCAAACCTCGCGCAAACATCAACACAATCACCCGGTCTGACCGCAATAAAATCTCGATAATCCCGACTATTCGAGTATTCCTCTCAATTTTTTTCGACTGCTTGCCATCCTCAATCACGGCGGTTAGGGTTGAAGGCATGAAAACCTCTCACACCCTCATTCAGCTTCGTCAGCACCGCAGCCTGTGCCTCGTCAGTGCACGACTGCCAGGCTGAATCGCGGTGCCTCGCCCCACGCTTTTCCCCAAGAACATTGATCCACCGGCAGGCCGCCTTTTTTCGGCCCACACAATAAGGATTTCCCGATGAGCATGCTCAAAGACCCGTCTTCGAAATACCGCGCGTTCCCGACCATCGACATCCCGGACCGTACCTGGCCATCGAAGACCATCACCGCAGCGCCGATCTGGTGCAGTTCCGACCTTCGTGACGGCAACCAGTCGCTGATCGAACCAATGGACGCAGTCAAGAAGCTGCGTTTCTGGAAGACGTTGGTGCAAGTCGGTGTGAAAGAGATCGAAGCGTCGTTCCCGGCCGCGTCGCAAACCGACTTCGACTTCGTGCGTACCCTGATCGAAGGCAACCACATCCCGGACGACACCACCATCCAGGTGCTGACCCAGGGCCGTGAAGACCTGATCGAGCGCACTTTCGAATCCCTGCGCGGGGCGAAGAAAGCCATCGTTCACTTGTACAACGCGACCTCCCCGTCCTTCCGCCGCATTGTCTTCAACCAGGACAAGGAAGGTGTCAAGGCCATCGCCGTGAACGCCGCCAAGCTGTTCGTCAAATATGCCGCCCAGCAACCGGACACCCAGTGGACCTTCGAATACTCGCCGGAAACCTTCAGCGCGACCGAATTGGAGTTCGCCAAGGAAGTCTGTGACGCGGTCATCGAAGTCTGGAACCCGACGCCTGAGCACAAGGTGATCCTCAACCTGCCGGCCACCGTCGAATGCGCGACCCCGAACATCTATGCCGACCAGATCGAATGGTTCGGCCGTCACATCAACCGTCGTGACAGCGTGATCATCAGCCTGCACACCCACAACGACCGTGGTACGGGCGTGGCGGCCACCGAACTGGGCCTTATGGCCGGTGCTGACCGTGTCGAAGGCTGCCTGTTCGGTAACGGCGAGCGTACCGGTAACGTTGATCTCGTGACCGTGGCACTGAACCTCTACACCCAGGGCATTCACCCTGAGCTGGACTTCTCCGACATCGACGGCGTGCGCAAAGTCGTTGAAGAATGCAACCAGATCCAGGTGCACCCACGCCACCCCTACGTCGGCGACCTGGTTCACACCGCGTTCTCCGGCTCCCACCAGGATGCGATCCGCAAGGGCTTTGCCCAGCAGAAACCGGACGCCTTGTGGGAAGTGCCGTACTTGCCGATCGACCCGGCCGACATCGGCCGCAGCTACGAGGCGGTGATCCGCGTCAACAGCCAGTCGGGCAAGGGCGGTATCGCCTACTTGCTGGAACAGGAATACGGCATCAGCTTGCCGCGTCGCATGCAGATCGAGTTCAGCCAGGTGGTACAGCGTGAAACCGATCGCCTCGGCCTGGAGATGACCGCCCAACAGATCCACGCGTTGCTGCACAGCGAGTATTTGCAGGCCAACACCCCGTATGCGCTGGTCAGCCATCGCCTGCAGGAAGAAAACGGTCACAGTGCCGTGGAAGTGGAAGTCTCGGGCAAAGGCCAGGGCGAAACCAACCTGCACTGGCGCGGCAAGGGCAACGGCGCGCTGGAAGCCTTGGTGGCCGGCCTGCCGATCCCGGTGGAAATCATGGACTACAACGAACACGCAATCGGCGCGGGCACCAATGCCAAGGCAGCGGCTTACATCGAACTGCGTGTGAACGGTGAACGTGCGGTGCATGGCGTCGGTATCGATGAAAACATCACCACCGCGAGCTTCAAGGCCCTGTTCAGCGCGCTGAACCGCTCCCTGAGCCAGCCGGAAGCGAAAGCGGCGTAAGCGTTCGCGGCAATGCAAAAGGCCCCGAGGTGAAAACCTCGGGGCCTTTTTGTTTGCCTGGCATTTTTAGGGTGCCTGTCATGGCCTCTTCGCGAGCAGGCTCACTCCCACAGGAGGCTTCGGGTGCACACAAAATCTCTATTCACGCGATCCACTGTGGGAGTGAGCCTGCTCGCGATAAGGCCGGCTCAGGCTGCCGAGATATCAGGTGAACTCGAACGTATCTGCATCGAGATTCGCCGGAAACCGTGTGCGATAGGCTTGCAGATCCGCCGCATTCAGTACTACCTGAAACACACCATCGGCTTCGCCGGCACTGAGCAATGTCTCACCCTGGAAATCCAGCACCTGGCTATCACCGGTGTAAGCAAAGCCTTTGCCGTCGGTACCGATGCGATTGACCGCCGCCACGTAGCACAGGTTTTCAATCGCCCGCGCTGGCAGCAAACGGTTCCAATGCTGACGACGCGCGCCGGGCCAGTTGGCGGTGTAGAGCAGCAAGTCAGTGTCTTGTGCATCGCGACTCCAGACCGGGAATCGCAAGTCGTAGCAAATCAGCGGCCGCACACGCCAGCCCTTGAGCTCGAACTGCACCTGGCGCTCGCCCGGTGTGTAGTGGTTGTGCTCACCGGCCATGCGGAACAGGTGACGCTTGTCGTAGTGCCAGACTTCCCCGTCCGGCCGCGCCCACAACAATCGATTGCGGTGGCTGCCATCAGCGGCCTGGACGATGACGCTGCCGGTGATCACCGCATCAAGTTTCGCCGCCTGGACGCGTAGCCATTTGCTGGTCGGACCGTTTTCCGCTTCGGCGAGGGTCTGCGATTCCATGGAAAAACCGGTGGTGAACATCTCCGGCAGAATGATCAGATCCGCCCCGCGAGCCTGCTCAAGCAATGGCTCGAAATGCTCCAGGTTGGCCTGACGGTCGTGCCAGGCCAGGGTGGTCTGGATCAGCGCGACGTTCAGATTGGGCAGTGCACTCAGATCACGCATAGTTTTGCCGCTGCTTCACGCAACGTCTCCTCGCGTTTGGCGAAGCACAAGCGCACCAGGCGCTGGCCTTCAGGTGGTGTCTGGTAGAACACCGAGATCGGGATGCTCGCCACGCCATGTTCACGGGTCATCCACAGCGCCATTTCGACGTCATTGAGGTCCGGGCGGATCTGCGAATAATCGACCAACTGAAAATACGTGCCGGTCACGCGCTTGAAGCTGAAACGCGACGATGCCAGCAGATCGCAGAACAGATCGCGCTTGGCCTGGTAGAAACCCGGCAGTTCTTCGACGTGTTCAGGATGTTCGGCCATGAAGTCGGCCAAGGCGTATTGCAGCGGGGTCACGCCGCAGAAACTGACGTACTGGTGAACCTTGCGCAGCTCGGCGGTGAGCGCCGGCGGTGCGACCACGTAGCCGGTTTTCCACCCGGTGACGTGATAGGTCTTGCCGAAAGAACTGACCACGAAGGCGCGCTGATACAGCTCTTCGTGATTCAGCACGCTGACGTGAGGCACGCCGTCGAAGACCAGGTGTTCGTAGACTTCGTCACTGACGATGTAGATGTCGCGATCCCGAATCAACGCTGCCAACTGGTCCAGCTCGGCACGGCTGATCAGCGCGCCACTCGGGTTATGCGGAGCGTTCAGCACGATCATCCGCGTGCGCGGCGTAATCGCTTCGGCGAGTTTCTCGAAGTCGATGGAAAAATCATTCAGACCCAGTTGCACATGCACGCATCGCCCACCGGCCAGCTCCACCGACGGCTCGTAGCTGTCGTAGCACGGATCGAACACGATCACTTCATCGCCGCTGTGGATAACCGCTTGAATCGCACAGAAGATCGCTTGGGTGGCACCGGGAGTGACCGTCACTTCATGGTCGGCATCCACGCTGACGCCGTAGGTGCGGGCGATCTTCGCCGAAATCTGCTGACGCAGCGCCGGCAGGCCGGTCATCGGTGAATATTGGTTGTGGCCATTGGCAATGTGCCGACCGACCGCATCGCACAGGGCTTGCGGCGCATCGAAATCAGGAAACCCCTGGGACAGGTTGATCGCCCCGGTTTGCGCCGCGAGCTGAGACATCTGAGTGAAGATAGTGATGCCGACATTCGGCAGCTTACTGGTGATCATCGGTAGCCCCTTGCAGGTGAGCTGCAAGTTTCAAGCTGCAAGCTGCAAGTGGTCAAGCAACAAACCATCAGACACAAAAAAGGGCTCTGACTTGAGCCCTTTTCTGCAGTGAGTTGAAGCTTGCAGCTTGATACTTAAAGCTGCTTCTATTTCTTATCGCGGCGCTTTTTGTCGGCCTTTTTGTGGTGCGACATCATGCGACGCTTCTTGTTGACCTGACGGTCGGTCAGCGTGGTCTTTTTGCCTTCGAACGGGTTCTCGCCGCCCTTGAACTCGATGCGGATCGGCGTACCGACCAGCTTCAAGACACGACGGTAAGTGTTTTCCAGATAACGGACGTAAGACTTCGGCACCTTCTCGATCTGGTTACCGTGGATCACGATGATCGGCGGGTTCGCACCACCCAAGTGGGCATAACGCAGCTTGATCCGGCGGTTGTTGACCATCGGCGGCGCGTGCTCGCTGACCGCATCTTCCAGGATCGTGGTCAGGCGGTTGGTTGGCCAGCGGGTAACCGCAGACTTGAACGAGTTCTGTACGGAGGCATAGAGGTTGCCCACGCCCGTACCGTGCAGGGCCGAGATGAAGTGGATGTCGGCGTAGTCGACGAAGAACAGTCGACGTTGCAGCTCGACCTTCACGAAGTCACGCTCGCTCGGCGTCATGCCGTCCCACTTGTTGATCGCGATCACCAGCGCACGACCCGACTCAATGGCGAAGCCCAGCAGGTTGAGATCGTGATCGACCACGCCCTCGCGGGCGTCCATCACAAAGATCACCACGTTGGCGTCTTTGATCGCTTGCAGGGTTTTGACCACGGAGAACTTTTCGACTTCTTCGTGGATCTTGCCGCGCTTGCGCACACCGGCGGTGTCGATCAGCGTGTACTTCTCGTCGTTACGCTCGAACGGGATGTAGATGCTGTCACGAGTGGTACCAGGCTCGTCATAGACGATAACCCGGTCTTCACCGAGCATGCGATTGACCAGGGTCGACTTGCCGACGTTCGGGCGGCCGATGATGGCGATCTTGATCCCGTCTTTTTCGCTAGGGCCAGGAATGCGCTTGGCTTCCTCGCCTTCGGCAACGATCTCTTCCTCGCCTTCTTCCTGTTCGTCATCGTCTTTCGGGAAGTCGCTCAGGGCGATTTCCAGCATCTGGGTGATGCCACGACCGTGGGCGCCGGCGATCGGAATCGCGTGGCCCATGCCCAACGGGGCGAACTCGGCGCGGGCCATTTCAGGGTCGATGTTGTCGACCTTGTTGGCAACCACGTAGGAACGCTTGTTACGTTTGCGCAAATGCTCGGCGATCATCTGGTCGGCGGCGGTAAAACCGGCCTTGGCATCTACCAGGAACAGAACGACATCCGCTTCTTCAATGGCCAGCAACGACTGCTCGGCCATTTTTTCGTCCATACCGTGCTCGTCACCGGAGATACCGCCGGTGTCGACCAGAATGTAGGAACGCCCTTGCCACTTGGCCTCACCGTATTGGCGATCACGGGTCAGACCGGACAAGTCGCCGACGATGGCGTCGCGAGTCCTGGTCAGGCGGTTGAACAAGGTGGACTTGCCGACGTTCGGTCGGCCCACCAGGGCGATTACGGGAACCATGCGGCTCTCCACTTCGTTATTTCAGAAAATACAAAAGCCGCTGCGAGGCAGCGGCTGGTGCTCGGGGCAGCGCTTGAGGGCGCTGCGAACCCCGTGGTTACGGGGCTGCCTGGGGTTTAACCCCAAGCATAGTCAAACCTTTACTTAATGGTCAGGGCTTCCAGTTTGCCACTGTTGCCATACACATAAATCGTGTCACCCACCACCAGCGGACGGGCACGCAGGCCGTCGCTGTCGATGCGCTCGCGGCCGACGAAACGACCGTCCACCTGGCTCAGCAGGTGCAGGTAGCCTTCCATATCGCCGACTGCAACGTAGCTGGAGAACACTTCCGGAGCTGACAGTTGACGACGAGCCAGCGAATCGTTGCTCCACAAGGCTGTGGTGGAACGTTCGTCGACGCCTTCAACAGTGCCCGAAGACAGGCTCACGTAAACGCTGCCAAAACCCTGCGCGACGCCGGCATAGCTGGAAGCATCACGCTGCCAGAGCTGACGACCGCTTTGCAGGTCCAGTGCCGCAACGCGACCCTGGTAGCTGGCGACGTATAGCGTTTCGCCGGACAGCAGCAGGCCACCGTCGATATCGACCACACGCTCCAGTTCCGAACGACCTTGTGGAATCGCGACCCGTTGTTCCCACACCGGCACGCCGTTGGAAATATCGAGAGCGACCACTTTACCGGTCGACAGGCCAGCCACCGCGAGGCGGTTGGTGACGATCGGTGCGCTGGTGCCGCGCAAGGTCAGGACCGCAGGCGTGCTGTCATACAACCAGCGCTGGGTGCCGGTGGCGGCATCCAGACCAATCAGACGGTCGTCCTGAGTCTGAACCACAACCACGTCACCGTTGTTGGCCGGCGGTGCGAGTACTTCGCTGGACACGCGAGCGCGCCATTTCTCTTCACCATTGATCGCATCCAGAGCAACGATTTCGCCCTTGATGGTGCCGAACATGACCAGACCGTAACCCACGCCAACGGCGCCGGAAACAGGCAGTTCAAGGTCCTTCTTCCATTTGACGTCGCCGTTGCTGCGATCCAGCGCCATCACCACACCGGTGACGTCGGCAGCATAGATGGTATCGCCTTCGATCGCCGGAACCAGCATGTTGTAGGTTTCGCCCTGACCGTCACCGATCGAACGACTCCACTGCTTTTGCAGAACCACTTCTTCTTTGAAGTCGGTCAACTCGGCCGGTGGCAATTCTTTTTTGCTGTTGCTGCTGCAACCCGCGGCCAAAATGGCCAGAGCCAGCAATGCTGCATGTTTCCAACGGATCACGTCACGCATCCCCTTTGGCCAGGTCGTCCAGCTTGATTTGTAGGCCACCGACCGCCGCTTCATCCGACAGTGCCGCCTTGGCTTTTTGATACGCCGTGTTTGCTTCGTCGGTACGACCCAACTGCACCAGCAGGTCGCCTTTGAGTTCTTCGCGCGTGGCCAGGAATGCCTTGTCAGCATCGCCTTCGAGCAGCTTCAGGGCCTCATCGACCTTGTTCTGCGCCGCCAGTACCTGCGCCAGACGCTGACGGGCGATTTCGCCCAGCGCCGGGTTGGCCGGTTTTGCCACGATGGCTTTCAGCTCGGTGGCCGCGTCGTCCAGCTTGCCGCTGTCGACCGCGACTTTCGCCACGAACAAGCTGCCGTACTGTGCATAGGCGCTACCGCCGAACTCGCTGTTGAGCTTGCCGGCCAGGTCCGAAACACGGGCGGCATCAGGCTTGCCGTCAGGCGTCAGCGTGGTTTCGAGCAATTGCTGATAGAGAATCGAGGCGCCTTGCGACTGATTGCTCTGATACTTCTGAAAGGCCTGCCAGCCGAACACGATGACCAGCGCCAACAGGCCGCCAGTGACCAGGGGCTTGCCGTTGCGTGTCCACCAGTCCTTCAAATCTGCCAGGTTTTCGTCTTCGGTACTCGACACCCCAATACTCCTTAATCGCTAAATCGGCTGTTTATGACAGCTTCAACCCTGCACGACGCAGGTGGCCAGGTGTGCAGCAAGCGCATCCCAGGCAATGCTTTGTTGTTCGCCCTGGCCACGCAGGGGTTTGAAACCTACCACTTGCTGGGCCATTTCGTCGTCACCGAGGATCAGCGCATACAGCGCGCCGCTCTTGTCGGCCTTCTTGAACTGGCTTTTGAAGCTGCCCGCGCCGGCATTGACTTGCAGGCGCAGGTTGGGCAATTGATCACGTACACGTTCACTCAGGGCCAGACCGGCCAGCTCGGCGGCTTCTCCGAAGGCGCAGAGGTAAACGTCGACCTGACGGGAGATCTCTTCCGGAATCTGCTCCAGGGTTTCAAGCAACAGCACCAGGCGCTCGATACCCATGGCGAAACCGACGCCCGGGGTTGGCTTGCCACCCATCTGCTCCACCAGACCGTCGTAACGACCACCGGCACACACGGTGCCCTGGGCGCCCAACTTGTCGGTGACCCATTCGAAAACGGTCTTGCTGTAGTAATCCAGCCCGCGAACCAGCTTCGGGTTGATCACGTAAGGAATGCCGGCGGTGTCCAGACGAGCCTTCAGGCCCTCGAAGTGCACACGGGACTCTTCGTCCAGGTAGTCGGCCATTTTCGGCGCATCGACCAGCACGGCTTGCGTGTCTGCGTTCTTGGTATCGAGCACCCGCAAAGGGTTGGTTTTCAGACGGCGCTGGCTGTCTTCGTCCAGCTTGTCCAGGCGGGACGAGAGGAACTCGACCAGCGCTTCGCGATAACGAGCACGGGACTCGGCGGTGCCCAGGCTGTTGAGCTCAAGCTTGACCGCATCACGGATGCCCAGCTCGCCCCACAGGCGCCAGGTCAGCACGATCAGCTCGGCGTCGATGTCCGGACCGTCGAGGTTGAAGACCTCGCAACCGATCTGATGGAACTGGCGATAACGGCCTTTTTGAGGACGTTCGTGACGGAACATCGGGCCGATGTACCAAAGTTTCTGCACCTGACCACCGCCGGTGATGCCGTGCTCGAGCACAGCACGCACGCAGGCCGCCGTGCCTTCAGGGCGCAGGGTCAGGGAATCGCCGTTGCGGTCGTCGAAGGTGTACATCTCTTTTTCGACGATGTCGGTCACTTCACCAATGGAGCGCTTGAACAGCTCGGTGAACTCGACGATCGGCATGCGGATCTGCTTGTAACCGTAGTTATCCAGCAGACGCGAGACGGTACCCTCGAAATGACGCCACAGCGGGGTCTGTTCGGGCAGGATGTCGTTCATGCCACGTATGGCTTGCAGAGACTTGCTCACTATAAATCCTTCAATTCGTTCGATCAGCCGCGGGCGATGACTGCCGCGTCGGCTTCGACCTTTTCGGCCGCTTTCTGGCGGATCAAGCGTTCAAGCTCATCCACCAGATTGTCATTCGTCAGTTTCTGCGACGGCTTGCCGTCGATGTAAATCAGGTTTGGCGTGCCGCCGGTCAAGCCGATATGGGCTTCCTTGGCTTCACCCGGCCCGTTGACCACGCAACCGATGACCGCGACATCCAGCGGCACCAGCAGATCTTCGAGGCGCCCTTCCAGCTCGTTCATGGTTTTGACCACATCGAAATTCTGCCGCGAGCAGCTCGGGCAGGCGATGAAGTTGATGCCACGGGAACGCAGGTGCAGGGATTTGAGAATGTCGTAGCCGACTTTCACTTCCTCGACCGGGTCGGCCGCCAACGAGATGCGAATAGTATCGCCAATCCCTTCGGCGAGCAGCATACCGAGGCCCACGGCGGATTTCACCGTGCCTGAGCGCAAACCACCGGCTTCGGTGATGCCCAGGTGCAGCGGCTGGACGATTTCCTTGGCCAGCAGGCGGTAGGCGGCGACGGCCATGAACACGTCGGAGGCCTTCACGCTAACCTTGAAGTCCTGGAAATTCAGGCGTTCAAGGTGCTCGACGTGACGCAGGGCAGACTCGACCAGCGCCGCCGGGGTCGGCTCGCCGTATTTCTTTTGCAGGTCTTTTTCCAGGGAACCGGCGTTGACGCCGATGCGGATCGGGATCCCGCGATCACGGGCGGCATCGACCACCGCACGCACGCGGTCTTCACGACCGATGTTGCCCGGGTTGATCCGCAGGCAATCAACGCCCAGTTCGGCGACGCGCAGCGCAATCTTGTAGTCGAAGTGGATGTCGGCAACCAACGGCACCTTGACCAATTGCTTGATCTTGCCGAAGGCTTCGGCGGCATCCATGTCCGGCACGGAAATCCGCACGATATCGACGCCAGCGGCTTCCAGACGATTGATCTGGGCCACGGTGGCGGCCACGTCATTGGTGTCGCTGTTCGTCATGCTCTGAACAGCGATGGGCGCATCGCCGCCGACGGGCACGTTACCGACCCAGATCTTGCGGGATTCGCGACGTTTGATTGGAGATTCGCCGTGCATGACTTATTGACCCAACTTCAGGCGAGCAGTCTCGCCACTGGTGAACGGAGCGACATCAACCGCCTGCCCGTTGTAGCTGACCTGCGCGCCACGGGCGAAGCCCAGACGCACGGCAAACGGTGGCTTGCCGCTGACGGAAACACTTTCGCCTTTACGCTTCAGACCGCTCAACAGCACTTTGCCGGTGCCATCGGTCACTTGCGTCCAGCAATCGGCGGTGAACTGCAGTTGAACCTGACCTTGGCCGGCAACCGGAGCTGCTGGTGCTGGAGCGGGGATGGTCGGCGTCACCGAAGCGCTTGCAGGCGGAGTTGATACAACAGGAGCCGTCGGAGCCGGCGCTACGGGAGTCGCGACAACCGGAGCGCTGCTGTGCGCCGGTGCAGCAGGCGCTGGGACAACGGGCGCAGTCGGCGCGGCGGCAGGCGCAGTGGCTTCAGTCCCGGCCGGTGCTTCAGTGGCATTTTCGGCTTGCGGCAACGCCAGCGCGGTTGCCCCGTCAACCTGACTTTCCGCGACGGCCTGGTCTTCCGGCTCGTCCAGCGGATGGATCTGGGTGGTGCCATCAGCACCTTCGACTTCGACGTGTTCCGGGCTCGGGGTGATCAGGTCCTTGGTGCGCTGGGAGGTTTGATCCTGCCACCAGACAAAACCACCGCCAATCACTGCGATCAGCAACAGCAGGCTGACAATGCGCAAAATAGTGTGGGAAACCCGAACCGGTTCTTCGATACGCCCCAGGCTGTGGACGTTGCTGCCCTGGGAGTCGGTGCCGGTGGATTGGTCGAACTGCTGGACCAGAACGGTCTGGTCCATGCCCAACAATTTGGCATACGCGCGAATATAACCGCGAGCAAAGGTGTGCCCCGGCAGCTTGTCGAAAGCGCCAGCTTCCAGATTACTCAAGGAATTAACGGTGAGGTTGAGCTTGAGGGCCACTTCAGCCAGCGACCAGCCATTGCTTTCGCGGGCCTGGCGCAAAGTCTCACCGGGGTTAACGCGATTCGCTGCTACAACTTCGGGATGCGCCGCTTTCATCATTGCTCCGACAGGTATTGCTGATATTCCGGCGTACCGGGATAGAGTCGTTTTAGTTGCAGGCCAAAACTGGCGGCCTTGTCGCGATCTTCAAACACTTTTGCCAGCCGAACGCCGAGCAATAGACTACGTGCATTTTGCTCGGTGAGCAGGCTAAAACGATCGTAATAGTCACGCGCGGGCACATAATGCCTGTCTTCGAAGGACAACTCAGCCATTTCCAGCAATGCACGCGGTTGTTGGCGGTTCAAACGCAGGGCTTTTTCCAGTTGCTGCTGGGCCAGATCACGCTGACCCAGCTTCGAAGCGGTCATGCCCAGGTTCTCGAACACCCGCGAACGCTCAGGATACAGGGTATCGGCGGCGGCCTGTTCAAAGCGCTCGTAAGCCTCTTTGTAACGTTTTTCTTCGAAAAGAAAGCTGCCGTAGTTGTTCAGGATTCGAGCATCGTCGGGGCGGGAAGACAGCGCCTTGCGAAAGTGCTGGTCTGCCAGTTCAGGTTCCATTTCAGCCTGAAACACCAACCCAAGCGCCGCATTGGCATCCGGGTCCGAGTCATCCAGATCCAAGGCTTTCTTCAACGGCACTTTCGCCCGTTCGGTCATGCCTTGCTGCAAGTACCCCAAGCCCAGTTGCACATAGGCAGCACGCGCTTCATCGCGACCTTTGCTGGTTTTCATCGGGTTGAAATCGCCCGACAGGACGCAACCAGCACACAGGCTGGCCAACAGCAAAAGCAGCGCAAAGCGCAGGGACATAGAGATCCTCTCTTGATTTATTCCGCAGCGTTTTGAGCCATATCGTTCTCGGCGTTCAACTCACGCACGGCGATATAACGTTCGCTGCGACGGGTGCGATCCAGCACCTGCCCTACCAATTGGCCACACGCGGCATCGATGTCTTCACCGCGGGTGGTGCGCACGGTGACATTGAAGCCGGCATGGTGAAGCTGATCCTGGAAACGGCGAATCGCGTTGTTGCTCGGGCGCTCGTAACCGGAATGCGGGAACGGGTTAAACGGAATCAGGTTGATCTTGCACGGGATGTTCTTGAGCAACTCGATCATCTCAACGGCATGTTCAACCTTGTCGTTGATGTCCTTGAGCAAAGTGTACTCGATGGTCAGCACGCGCTTTTCGCCCAGGGACGACATGTAGCGCTGGCACGACTCGAGCAGCATCTTAAGCGGATATTTCTTGTTGATCGGCACCAATTGGTTACGCAATGCGTCGTTTGGTGCGTGCAGCGACAACGCCAGGGAGACGTCAATGTGCTTGGACAGCTCATCGATCATCGGCACCACGCCCGAAGTGGACAGGGTCACGCGGCGCTTGGAGATCCCGTAGCCCAGGTCATCCATCATCAGATGCATGGCGGCCACGACGTTGTCGAAGTTCAGCAGCGGCTCACCCATGCCCATCATCACCACGTTGGTGATGGCACGGTCGGCGGTCGCCGGGATGCTGCCGAACGATTTATTGGCAATCCACACCTGGCCGATGACTTCAGCGGCGGTGAGGTTGCTGTTGAAACCTTGCTTGCCGGTGGAGCAGAAACTGCAATCCAGGGCACAGCCTGCCTGGGACGAAACGCACAAAGTGCCGCGCTTGCCCTGGGGAATGTAAACGGTCTCGACGCAGCTGCCGGACGCCACGCGCACTACCCATTTACGGGTACCGTCGGTGGAGATGTCCTCGCTGACGACTTCAGGACCGCGAACTTCGGCAATAGCCTTGAGCTTGTCGCGCAAGGCCTTGCTGACGTTCGTCATGGCGTCGAAATCATCGACGCCAAGGTGGTGAATCCATTTCATTACCTGACCGGCACGGAAACGCTTCTCCCCGATTGAGTCGAAGAATTTTTCCATTTCCAGCTGAGTCAGACCCAGCAGGTTGGTTTTTACAGTCGATGTAGTCATGGATTCACCTTCACTCATAAGCCAATGCTTAGCGAGTGGTTACTTCAGTAGCTGCGAAGAAGTACGAGATTTCGCGAGCAGCAGCGGCTTCGGAGTCCGAACCGTGTACAGCGTTGGCATCGATGGAGTCAGCGAAGTCAGCACGGATGGTGCCGGCAGCAGCTTCTTTAGGGTTGGTAGCGCCCATCAGCTCACGGTTCAGAGCGATAGCGTTTTCGCCTTCCAGAACCTGAACGACAACTGGACCGGAGATCATGAAAGCAACCAGGTCGCCGAAGAAACCACGAGCGCTGTGCTCAGCGTAGAAGCCTTCAGCTTCGGCTTTGGACAGTTGCTTCATTTTCGAAGCTACAACCTTCAGGCCGGCTTTTTCGAAACGAGTGGTGATCTCGCCGATGACGTTTTTTGCAACAGCGTCAGGCTTGATGATGGAGAAAGTACGTTGAACAGCCATGGTGTAACTCCAGAAACGGTAATTTGCGAAAAATTAAACCCGCGAATTATACGCGGGTTCTTTGGTATTGCCTAACTGCATACGGCGCAGACTCAGTCTGCTTCTTCGATCCAGGCGGCCTGAATGGCTTCAAGTACCTTCTCGCCACCGCGGGTCGGATCATCACGGAACTCCGGCAATGCCAGCACCCATTTGTGCAGATCGACGAAGTTCACATAACGCGGATCCACTTCCGGCCGGGATTCAGCCAGCTGGATCGCGATTTCCAGCACATCAACCCATTTCAGACTCATGACGTTTCCTTGAATCAGTGCGGCGCTTCGGCCGCATGGTTGAGCGAGTACTTCGGAATTTCGACGGTCAGGTCTTCAGTCCCGACTTTTGCCTGACAGGCCAAGCGTGAGTGGGGCTCCAGCCCCCAAGCCTTATCAAGATAGTCTTCTTCCAGCTCATCGGCCTCTTCCAGCGAGTCAAAGCCCTCGCGAATCAGGCAATGGCAGGTGGTGCAGGCGCAGACGCCGCCGCAAGCGCTTTCCATCTCGATATGGTGTTCGTGAGCCAGTTCGAGGATGGAGATGCCGGGTTCAGCCTCCACAACCATGCCGTCCGGGCAAAACTTCTCGTGTGGCAGAAAAATGACCTGCGGCATCGTTATTCCTCAATCTCATTCAAGTTGCGCCCCGCCAGCGCGGCTTTCACCGTTGAGTCCAGGCGGCGGGCAGCAAAAGCGTCGGTCACTTGCGACAGACGCTTGGTCTGCTGCTCGATGGCGAAACCATCGGTACCTTTCATCAGTTCGGTCAGTTCCTGCATCTGCAACTCGATGACCATGCGCTCTTCGGCGTCGAGCAAGCGCTCACCGTCGACATCAAGGGCAGCCTGCACCGCTTCGATCAGGCGCTGGGCGTCGACCTGCTGCTCACGCAACACACGGGCGACCTTGTCGTCGTTGGCGTGCTGGAACGATTCCTTGAGCATTTTGGCGATTTCGCCGTCGGTCAGACCGTAGGACGGCTTGACCTGAATGCTGGCCTCGACGCCTGAACCCAACTCGCGAGCGGAGACACTGAGCAGACCGTCGGCATCGACCTGGAACGTCACGCGGATTTTCGCAGCACCGGCGACCATGGCCGGAATGCCGCGCAATTCGAAGCGCGCCAGGGAACGGCAGTCGCTGATCAGCTCACGCTCGCCCTGCAGCACGTGAATCGCCATGGCCGACTGGCCGTCTTTGTAAGTCGTGAAGTCCTGGGCGCGGGCAACGGGGATGGTGGTGTTGCGTGGGATCACCTTCTCCATCAGGCCGCCCATGGTTTCCAGCCCCAGGGACAACGGAATGACGTCGAGCAAGAGCAATTCGCCGCCATCGCGCTTGTTGCCAGCCAACGTATCGGCCTGGATCGCAGCCCCAATGGCCACCACTTGATCCGGATCGATTTCAGTCAGCGGCTGGCGACCAAAGGCTTCAGCGACGGCTTCACGAACGCGAGGCACGCGCGTCGAGCCGCCGACCATGACCACAGCGTGCACTTCGTCCAGCTCGATGCCGGAATCACGCACCGCGCGGCGGCAGGCTTTCAGGCTGCGGGCGACCATTGGCTCGATCAGCGCATCGAAGGCTTCGCGGGTCAGTTGCGCTTTCCAGTCGCCGTAAGCGACTTCAACCGTCGAGGCATTGGTCAGGGCTTCTTTGGCCGCACAAGCGGTTTGCAGCAGATGGCGCTGAGCACCCGGGTCGAGGTCGGCGGACAAGCCGGCGCTCTCGATGATCCAGCCAGCGATGGCGTGGTCAAAGTCATCGCCACCCAAGGCGCTATCGCCACCGGTAGCGAGGACTTCGAATACACCGCCCGTCAGGCGCAGGATCGAAATATCAAACGTACCGCCACCCAGGTCGTAAATCGCGACCAGGCCTTCGGCATGCTGATCCAGACCGTAAGCCACTGCGGCTGCGGTCGGTTCATTGAGCAAACGCAGCACGTTCAGACCGGCCAGCTTGGCCGCATCCTTGGTCGCTTGACGCTGAGCATCATCGAAATAGGCCGGAACGGTGATCACCGCGCCCACCAACTCGCCGCCCAATGCCGCTTCAGCACGCTGACGCAGCACCTTGAGGATATCGGCGGAGACTTCGACCGGGCTTTTCGGCCCCTGAATCGTGTCGATGAACGGCATGTGCGACTCGCCACCGACAAAGCGGTACGGCAGTTGGTCGCCCAATTGCTTGACGTCGGACAGACCACGACCCATCAAGCGCTTGACCGACAGCACGGTGTTCAAAGGATCGGTAGCAGCCGCCAGCTTGGCGGACTCGCCGACTTCGACGCGATCGGCGTGGTAGCGCACGGCGGACGGCAGGATGACCTGCCCTTCGGCGTCGGCCAGAGGCTCGGAAAGACCACTGCGCAACGCAGCGACCAGCGAATTGGTAGTGCCCAAGTCGATCCCCACAGCCAGACGACGCTGGTGCGGTTGAGGACTTTGGCCGGGTTCGGCGATCTGCAGTAGGGCCATCGTTATCAGGACTTATCTGTATATCAGGCGTGCGACCGGAGCGGCACTGGGTTAATCGTCGAGGCGCTCTTCTAACTGGCGCACTTCGTAGGTGAGCTTGTCGAGGAACTGCATGCGCCGCATCAGGCGTTCGGCCTGTTCACGTTGCGCTGCATCATCCCAACAGGCTGCGAAGCTTTCGTTCAGTTCATCCTGAGCCGTCTTCAGGCGACGCTTGAACACTGCAACACCCGCCAGGTCGGCGCTGTCTTGCAGGTCTTCGAGCTCTTCACGCAATTCCATCTGCTGCAGAAGGAATTCCGGATCATGCACCGTGACCTCCAGCGGCAGCTCGCCTCCATTCAAAGCGAGCAGGTATCGCGCGCGCTTTGGGGGACTTTTGAGCGTCTGATAGGCCTCGTTGAGGCTCGCGGATTGCTCCAGCGCCAGCCGCTGCTCGCGCTCGGAAGCGTCTGCAAAGCGGTCCGGATGAACACCGCGCGCCAACTCACGATAGCGCGTGGCCAACTGATCGAGATCCAGACGGAAGCTCGGCTGCAGTTCAAATAAAGCGAAATGACAAGGAGTACCCACGAGCAGCCTCAGATGTTGAAGCTTTCGCCGCAGCCACATTCACCGCGCACGTTGGGGTTGTTGAACTTGAAGCCTTCGTTCAACCCTTCCTTGACGAAATCGAGTTCGGTGCCGTCCAGGTAGGCAAGGCTTTTCGGGTCGATGATCACTTTCTCGCCGTGACTTTCGAACACCTGATCCTCTGCAACCACCTCGTCGACAAACTCCAGCACGTAGGCAAGGCCGGAACAACCTGTGGTGCGAACACCCAGGCGAATCCCCTCACCTTTGCCGCGCCCGTTAAGGGAGCGTCGCACGTGTTGAGCAGCCGCTTCTGTCATGCTGATAGCCATCGTTGACTCCTTACTCGTCGCTTAATGCTTAGATCAAGCCTTTCTTCTGCTTGTAGTCGCGAACGGCCGCTTTGATAGCGTCTTCAGCGAGTACGGAGCAGTGAATTTTTACCGGCGGCAGTGCCAGTTCTTCGGCCAGCTGAGTGTTCTTGATGGTCTCTGCTTCATCCAGAGTCTTGCCTTTCATCCACTCGGTCGCCAGGGAGCTGGAGGCGATCGCCGAACCGCAACCATAGGTCTTGAACTTGGCGTCTTCGATGATGCCTTGCTCGTTGACCTTGATCTGCAGACGCATCACATCGCCGCACGCCGGAGCGCCGACCATGCCGGTGCCGACATCAGGGTCTTCCGCGTCCATCTTGCCGACGTTGCGCGGGTTTTCGTAGTGGTCGATGACCTTTTCGCTGTAAGCCATGATTCTTAATCCTCACTCATCAGAGAGTCGCTCTTGAGCCCTGAAAACCTTGGTTTTGCAGGGCCGGTTTGCGGCGACTTGAAATCAGTGTGCCGCCCACTCGATTTTCGAAATGTCGACACCGTCTTTGTACATGTCCCACAGCGGCGACAGGGTGCGCAGCTTGGTAACGGCCTCGCAGACTTTCTGCGCGGCGTAGTCGATTTCTTCTTCGGTGGTGAAACGGCCGAAGGTGAAACGGATCGAGCTATGGGCCAGTTCGTCGTTGCGGCCCAGGGCGCGCAGTACATACGAAGGCTCAAGCGATGCCGAGGTGCAGGCCGAACCGGACGAAACCGCCAGATCCTTGAGCGCCATGATCAGCGACTCGCCTTCAACGTAGTTGAAGCTCAGGTTCAGGTTGTGCGGTACGCGGGCGGTCATGCTGCCGTTGATGTACAGCTCTTCCAGGCCTTCGACCTGCTTGAAGAAACGGTCGCTCAGGGCTTTGATACGGATGTTCTCGGCCGCCATGTCTTCCTTGGCTACGCGGAACGCTTCACCCATGCCGACGATCTGGTGGGTCGCCAGGGTGCCGGAACGCATGCCACGCTCGTGACCGCCGCCGTGCATGGTCGCTTCGATGCGAACACGCGGCTTGCGGCTGACGTACAGCGCGCCGATGCCTTTAGGGCCGTAGGTTTTGTGGGCAGAGAACGACATCAGGTCGACTTTCAGCTTCTGCAAGTCAATCTCGACCTTGCCAGTGGACTGAGCGGCGTCGACGTGGAACAGAATACCCTTGGAGCGGGTCAGTTCGCCGATGGCTGCGATGTCGTTGATGGTGCCGATTTCGTTGTTCACGTGCATGACCGAGACCAGGATGGTGTCGTCGCGCAGGGCGGCTTCGATCATCGCTGGCGTAACCAGGCCGTCAGTCTGAGGCTCGAGGTAGGTCACTTCGAAACCTTCACGCTCCAGTTGGCGCATGGTGTCGAGGACAGCCTTGTGCTCAATCTTGGTGGTGATCAGGTGTTTGCCTTTGGTCGCATAGAAATGCGCCGCACCCTTGATTGCCAGGTTGTCGGACTCGGTGGCACCGGAGGTCCAGACGATTTCACGCGGGTCGGCGTTAACCAGGTCAGCGACCTGACGACGAGCGTTTTCGACGGACTCTTCAGCTTTCCAGCCGAACACGTGGGAACGGGACGCCGGGTTACCGAAGTTTCCGTCGACCAGCAGGCATTCACTCATCTTTTGCGCAACACGCGGATCAACCGGGGTGGTCGCAGAGTAATCAAGGTAAATCGGCAATTTCATGGACTATCTCCTAATCAGGCTGGCTGGCGTACCGCTTTGCTCTCTGGCTGTCATTCGACGGCGGACGCTTCAATCTTGTCCAGGCGTGGCGCCTTGCTGTTGCAACGGCGCTGGTCCTGACGCTGGGCTACTTCTTGCACCTCACGGCGAGTTACAAGGTCAGCCAAGCTGATACCGCTCAGAAATTCGTGAATCTGCAGGCTCAGATCGCACCACAAGTGGTGGGTCAGGCAGGTGTCGCCTTGATGGCAATCACCCTGGCCCTGGCATTTGGTTGCATCGACCGATTCGTTCACCGCATCGATCACCTGGGCGACCTGGATGCCCTGCATGTCGCGGGACAGTTGGTAGCCACCGCCCGGGCCACGAACGCTGGAAACCAGATTGCTGCGGCGCAATTTGGCGAAAAGCTGTTCGAGGTAGGACAGGGAGATGCCTTGGCGCTCGGAGATATCGGCCAGGGACACCGGCCCGTGCTGCGCGTGCAACGCCAGGTCGAGCATGGCGGTTACGGCGTATCGGCCTTTTGTAGTCAGTCGCATGGACAATTACCACGGAGTTCGGAATGGGGCGAGTATGCAATTCCCGAGTATTTAAGTCAACTATAAGACCTAGTACTTTAGTCAGGATTACCCGCAAAAGAGCGCGCGCATCATAGCAAAGGCTGGCCGCGTACAGCCAGCAGTACCGCGTTATCGTTCTTCGCGGGCAAGCCTCGCTCCTACAGGGGTCGCGCCAAGGCTTGCCCGCGAAGGGGTCGGCGCGGTTTAACTGGCCTGGCTCTGATCCTTGTCCTTCACACAGGCAAAGTCTTCTTCGCGCAGCTCAGGCAGATCTTTCGCACAGTAATTACTGCCCAGGTCCTTCAACGCTCCGCACATCCCCTCCAGACGGCCATCGACTGCCTGCAGGTGATCGAGCAATTGGTTAATAGCCCGCGCCACCGGGTCAGGCATGTCTTCGCCAACACCGTAGGCATCGAAACCGATCTTCTCGGCCATGGCCTTGCGCTTGGCGTCCTGCTCTTCATCGGACTTGACGATGATCCGCCCCGGAATCCCGACCACCGTGGCCCCGGCCGGAACCGCCTTGGTCACGACGGCGTTGGAACCGACCTTGGCACCCGCGCCCACCGTGAACGGACCGAGCACCTTGGCGCCCGCCCCGACCACCACGCCATCTTCCAGCGTCGGGTGACGCTTGCCCTTGTTCCAGCTGGTGCCACCCAACGTCACGCCCTGATAAAGGGTGACATCGTTGCCGATCTCGGCGGTCTCGCCAATGACGATGCCCATGCCATGGTCAATAAAGAAGCGACGACCGACCTTGGCGCCGGGATGAATCTCGATCCCGGTCAGCCAGCGACCGAAGTTAGAGACAACCCGCGCCAGCCACTTCCAGCCCATACCCCACAGGGCCGATGACAGGCGATGGATCCAGATGGCGTGCATGCCGGGGTAGCAGGTCAGGACTTCAAAGGCGTTGCGCGCTGCCGGGTCACGATGGAAAACACTCTGGATATCTTCACGCAAACGCTCGAACATTTTTAATCCTTCCGCTTTAGAAGCTCGCCACGGGCCGCTTTCTGGGTTTCCGTGAGGATGCCACGCAATATATTCATTTCCGCCCGGCTCACCGAGCTGCGACCGTACAACCGGCGCAGGCGCGCCATCAAGTGCCGTGGTTTTTCCGGATCGAGGAATTCGATGGCCACCAGGGTTTGCTCCAGGTGCTCATAGAATCGCTCCAGCTCATCCATGGTCGCCAGCTCACCACTTTTGGTGGACGCCACCTCATCCTTCTCGACCTTGCTCGGCTGGCCTTGGGCCGCGAGCCAGGACATGCGCACTTCATAACTCAACACCTGCACCGCTGCCCCAAGGTTCAGCGAACTGAACTCAGGGTCTGATGGAATGTGCACGTGATAATGACATCGCTGCAGCTCTTCATTGGTCAGGCCGGAATCTTCACGACCAAAGACCAAGGCAATCTCGGCTCCCGATGCCGCTTCCTCGACCACCTTCACACCGCATTCGCGGGGATCGAGCAACGGCCAGGGGATGCGACGGTCACGGGCGCTGGTGCCAAGCACCAGATTGCAGCCGACCAAGGCATCTTCCAAGGTGGCGACGACTTGCGCGTTTTCAAGGATATCCCCGGCGCCGGAAGCACGGGCATCGGCCTCGTGATGCGGGAACAACCGCGGTTCGACCAGCACCAGCCGCGACAGGCCCATGTTCTTCATGGCACGCGCAGCCCCACCGATGTTGCCGGGGTGGCTGGTATTGACCAGGACGACACGAATGTTATGCAGCACGGGAGGCGTTCTCGAACACAAATTTGGGAGCAGAATCTTACAGTTGATCCTACCGTTAAGCTATGAAAGCGAACACCAACCTTCACCTGTAGAAAAGTTCTGATAGAATGCCCGGCTTTCTTTAACAACCTTAGGTGACACATCCATGCAGCCCATGCTGAATATCGCGCTGCGCGCCGCCCGCAGCGCCAGTGAATTGATCTTCCGCTCCATCGAGCGCCTGGATACCATCAAGGTCGACGAAAAAGACGCCAAGGATTATGTATCCGAGGTGGATCGCGCCGCCGAACAGAAAATCATCGACGCGCTGCGCAAGGCCTACCCGAATCACTCGATCCTGGGTGAAGAAACCGGCATGCACGCCGGCACCGGGATCGAAGGCGAAGAATACCTGTGGATCATCGATCCGCTGGACGGCACCACCAACTTCCTGCGCGGCATTCCTCACTTCGCTGTCAGCATCGCCTGCAAATACCGCGGTCGCCTGGAGCACGCTGTTGTTCTGGACCCGGTTCGCCAGGAAGAATTCACCGCCAGCCGTGGTCGCGGCGCTCAACTGAACGGTCGTCGCCTGCGCGTCAGCGGTCGCACCAGCCTGGACGGCGCCCTGTTGGGTACCGGCTTCCCGTTCCGTGACGACCAGATGGACAACCTCGACAACTACCTGGGCATGTTCCGCGCCCTGGTAGGCCAGACCGCCGGCATCCGCCGCGCAGGTTCGGCGAGCCTGGACCTGGCCTACGTGGCTGCCGGTCGTTTTGACGCCTTCTGGGAGTCGGGCCTGTCCGAGTGGGACATGGCGGCAGGCGCCCTGCTGATCCAGGAAGCCGGCGGCTTGGTGAGCGACTTCACCGGTGGCCACGACTTCCTTGAGAAAGGCCATGTCGTTGCAGGCAACACCAAGTGCTTCAAGGCAGTATTGACGGCGATCCAGCCGCACCTGCCGGCCTCGCTGAAACGCTAAGCGAACGCCCTCAAAAAAGCACCCTTCGGGGTGCTTTTTTTATGCCTGGAATTTTTACCTGCCGCATCACGGACCCCATGTAGGAGTGAGCCTGCTCGCGATAGCGATGTATCAGTCTCCGCCTGTTTTGACTGATAGATTGCAATCGCGAGCAGGCTCACTCCTACAAGGGTTTTGCTGTGTCGCTTAAATCGTGGGCACAAAAAAAGCACCCATCCGGGTGCTTCTTTTTGAATCTGAATTGCAGTTTTTTAGTGAGCCTGTTCGTTCTGCGACAGGACCAGCTTGCCTTCCTTGTCGACCGGAATCTGGTTACCCGGATCACGATCCATCCGCACCTTGCCTTCCTTGCCATCCAGCGAATAACGAACGTCGTAGCCTACAACCTTGTCGCTGATGTCATTCACCGTGTTACAGCGAGTCTGAGTCGTGGTGTAGGTGTCACGCTCTTGCATGCCTTCCTGAACCTTGTTGCCCGCATAACCACCACCGACAGCGCCTGCGACCGTGGCAATCTTCTTGCCGGTGCCGCCGCCGATCTGGTTACCCAGCAAACCACCGGCTAATGCACCGACCACCGTACCGGCGATCTGGTGTTGATCTTTCACCGGCGCTTGCCGGGTTACTGCTACATCCTTGCACACTTCACGTGGCGTCTTGATTTGTGTCTTGACCGGTTCAACGGCTAGCACTTGCGCATACTCAGGGCCGCTTTTAACCAGGCTGTAGGTGGCAACAGCACCCCCGGCTGTTACACCGACAGCACCCAATACCGCACCAACCAGCAACGACTTGTTCACATGAACCTCCTGACCATCACATGCGGGCAAAGCCCGCGCTTCTCCCAGCCTTGGAGCATAAAAAAAGGCGCGAGTTCAACTCGCGCCTTTTTGGGCTGACAGCTGGAGGAGCGATGGCCGTTATGGACGGTCGTCGACTTCCTTGTCAGTGGCCGCAGGAGGAATCAGGTCCTCGCTGCTCAGGTTCAGCCAGATCAGCACCACGTTCGCGATGTAGATCGACGAGTAAGTACCCGCCAGAACACCGATAAACAGGGCAATGGAGAAGCCGAACAGGTTGTCGCCACCAAAGAACAGCAGGGCCGCGATCGCCAGCAAGGTGGAGATCGACGTTGCCATGGTGCGCAGCAGGGTTTGCGTGGTCGAGATGTTGATGTTCTCGATCAGGCTGGCCTTGCGCAGTACACGGAAGTTCTCACGAACCCGGTCGAATACCACGATGGTGTCGTTGAGCGAGTAACCAATGATCGCCAGTACCGCCGCCAGCACCGTCAGGTCGAAGGTGATCTGGAAGAACGACAGGATACCGATGGTCACGATCACGTCGTGGATCAGCGAAACGATGGCACCGACCGCGAACTTCCACTGAAAGCGGAAAGCCAGGTAGATCAGGATACCGCCCAGCGCCATCAGCATGCCGAGGCCGCCCTGGTCGCGCAGTTCTTCACCCACCTGCGGGCCGACGAACTCGACGCGTTTGACCGTCGCCGGGTTGTCGCCGCCGACTTTCAGCAGCGCTTCTGCCACTTGATGGCCCAGCTGCGGGTCTTCACCCGGCATACGCACCAGCAAATCGGTAGTCGCACCGAAGCTCTGCACGATTGCCTCGTGATAACCCGAAGTGACCAGCTGCTCACGCACCTTGGTGACATCGGCCGGACGCTCGTAGGTCAGCTCGATGAGCGTACCGCCGGTGAAGTCCAGGCCCCAGTTCATGCCCTTGGTGGCGACGCTGAACAAAGCCAGCACGGTAAGGAACAATGTGACGCCGAACGCAACGTTGCGAACGCCCATGAAGTTGATTGTACGTAACATGGCAGCCCCTTAAATCCACAACTTCTTGAAGTCACGACCGCCGAAGATCAGGTTGACCATCGCGCGGGTCACCATGATGGCCGTGAACATCGAGGTAAAGATCCCGAGGGACATGGTCACTGCGAAGCCTTTGACTGGACCTGTGCCCATCGCAAAGAGAATCCCGCCGACCAGCAACGTTGTCAGGTTGGCGTCGAGAATCGCAGTAAAAGCCCGGCCGAAGCCTTCGTTGATTGCCCGTTGTACGGTCATGCCCGCCGCGATCTCTTCACGAATCCGCGAGAAGATCAGAACGTTGGCGTCGACCGCCATACCCATGGTCAATACGATACCGGCGATACCCGGCAGGGTCAGCGTTGCACCCAGCAGCGACATCAAGGCCAGCAGCAGCACCATGTTCACCGACAGTGCGACGGTGGCGATGATGCCGAAGAAGCGGTAGATGGCGATGATGAACAGCGAGACAAACAGCATGCCCCACAGCGATGCATCGATACCTTTGGTGATGTTGTCGGCACCCAGGCTCGGGCCAATGGTGCGCTCTTCAGCGAAGTACATCGGTGCAGCCAGACCACCGGCACGCAACAGCAGCGCCAGTTCGGACGACTCGCCCTGACCGTTCAGGCCAGTGATGCGGAATTGAGCACCCAGCGGCGACTGGATGGTCGCCAGGCTGATGATCTTCTTCTCTTCTTTAAACGTCTGGACCGCAACGTCTTTCTCGACGCCGTTGACCATTTGCTTGGTGTACGTGGTGACCGGGCGCTGTTCGATGAAGATCACCGCCATGCTGCGACCGACGTTGCTGCGAGTCGCACGACTCATCAGCTCGCCACCGTGGCCATCCAGACGGATGTTCACTTCTGGCGTGCCGTGCTCGCCGAAGCCAGCCTTGGCGTCAGTCACCTGGTCACCGGTGATGATCAGGCCACGCTCGATCTGTGCCGGTGGACGATTGCCTTCACGGAATTCGAAGCTTTCGGAAGTGGCTTTCGAAGCGCCCGGCTCAGCCGCCAGACGGAACTCAAGGTTGGCCGTCTTGCCGAGGATACGCTTGGCTTCTGCGGTGTCCTGCACGCCCGGCAGCTCAACCACGATGCGGTTGGCGCCCTGACGCTGAACGATCGGTTCGGCAACACCCAGCTCGTTGACGCGGTTACGTACCGTGGTCAAGTTCTGCTTGATGGAGTATTCGCGGATTTCCGCCAGCTTGGCCGGGGTCATCGCCAGACGCAGCACCGCCTGACCATTGAGGTCGGCCGGAACAATGTCGAAATCGTTGAAGTTCTTGCGGATCAGTGCGCGGGCCTGCTCGCGGGACGCTTCATCACTGAAACCCAGCTGAATGGCACCGTTGAGTTGCGGCAGGCTGCGATAGCGCAGTTTCTCTTTACGCAACAGGCTCTTTACATCGCCTTCGTACACTTTCAAGCGTGCGTCGAGGGCTTTGTCCATGTCCACTTCCAGCAGGAAGTGCACACCACCGGACAAGTCCAGACCCAGCTTCATCGGGTGCGCGCCCAGGCTGCGCAGCCATTGCGGGGTGGTTTGTGCCAGGTTCAGCGCGACGACGTAGTCATCACCCAGTGCCTTGCGCACGACGTCTTTGGCCGGCAGCTGATCTTCAGCCTTGGTCAGACGAATCAGACCGCCCTTGCCATTGGCCGCCAGCGTGGCTGCCTTGACGTTGATCCCGGATTCCTTGAGCGCAGCGCTCACACGATCCAGATCAGCCTGATTGACTTGCAGCGCAGTGCTTGCGCCGCTGACCTGAATGGCCGGGTCATCAGGATATAAATTGGGAGCGGAATAAATCAGACCGACCGCCAGCACCGCCAGGATCAGAATGTATTTCCACAGAGGGTATTTGTTCAGCATCACGCCGCCCGCTTATGACGCGGGGCGCCTTGCGCGCCCCGTCGATTGAGTAGAAGTTGAAACTTAGATCGCTTTTAGCGTGCCTTTTGGCAGCGTGGCGGCAATGGCGCCTTTCTGGAACTTCATTTCGACGGTGTCGGAAACTTCCAGAACCACGAAATCATCAGCCACTTTAGTGATCTTGCCGGCAATACCGCCGGTGGTCACAACTTCGTCGCCTTTCTGCAGGCTGCTCAGCAGGTTCTTCTGCTCTTTGGCGCGCTTGGCCTGTGGACGCCAGATCATCAGGTAGAAGATGACCAGGAAACCGACCAGGAAAATCCACTCGAAACCGCCACCCATTGGGCCGGCAGCTGCCGGTGCAGCAGCGTCAGCCATGGCATTAGAGATAAAAAAGCTCATTTAGCACTCCAGTTGCAAATGTTGAATCTTGGGGTCAGAAAACTCAGTCCAAAGGCGGAACAGGAAGCCCGCGTTTGGCGTAGAAGGCATCGACAAAGGCGGCCAATGTACCCTGTTGAATAGCCTCGCGCAAACCAGCCATAAGCACTTGATAATGACGCAAGTTATGGATGGTATTGAGCATGCTCCCCAGCATTTCGCCGCACTTGTCCAGGTGATGCAGATAAGCGCGGGAGAAGTTCTGGCAGGTATAGCAATCGCAGGTCGGATCGAGCGGCGAATCATCATGGCGATGGAACGCGTTTCGGATCTTCAGCACGCCTGTATCAATGAACAGATGCCCATTGCGGGCATTACGGGTTGGCATCACGCAATCGAACATGTCCACACCGCGGCGCACACCCTCAACCAGATCTTCCGGTTTGCCAACGCCCATAAGGTAACGAGGTTTGTCAGCCGGCATTTGCCCCGGCAGGTAATCCAGCACCTTGATCATCTCGTGCTTGGGCTCGCCCACCGACAGACCGCCAATGGCCAGGCCATCGAAGCCGATCTTGTCGAGGCCTTCCAGGGAGCGCATGCGCAGATCCTGGTGCATGCCGCCCTGAACGATGCCGAACAGCGCCGCCGTGTTGTCGCCATGGGCTTCTTTCGAACGCTTGGCCCAACGCAACGACAGCTCCATGGAAATCCGTGCGACGTCTTCGTCGGCCGGGTACGGGGTGCATTCGTCGAAAATCATCACGATGTCCGAGCCCAGGTCACGCTGAACCTGCATCGACTCTTCCGGGCCCATGAACACTTTGGCGCCGTCGACCGGAGAAGCGAAGGTCACGCCCTCCTCCTTGATCTTGCGCATCGCACCGAGGCTGAACACCTGGAAACCACCGGAGTCGGTCAGAATCGGGCCTTTCCACTGCATGAAATCGTGCAGGTCGCCGTGCTTCTTGATCACTTCGGTGCCAGGACGCAGCCACAAGTGGAAGGTGTTGCCCAGAATGATCTCCGCGCCGGTCGCGACGATATCCCGCGGCAGCATGCCCTTGACGGTGCCATACGTGCCCACCGGCATGAACGCCGGGGTCTCGACGGTACCGCGCGGGAAGGTCAAACGACCGCGACGAGCCTTGCCGTCGGTAGCAAGCAACTCAAACGACATACGACTTTGGCGACTCATTCTTTGTCCTCAGGGCCACGTGGTGCGGGGTTACGGGTGATAAACATCGCATCACCGTAGCTGAAAAAGCGGTATTCATGCTCAACAGCCGCTTTATAAGCGGCCATCGCTTCGGGATAACCGGCGAACGCCGAAACCAGCATCAACAGCGTGGATTCGGGCAAATGAAAGTTGGTGACCAGGGCGTCGACCACATGAAACGGCCGGCCCGGGTAGATAAAGATATCGGTGTCACCACTGAACGGCTTGAGCACACCATCGCGCGCGGCGCTTTCCAGGGAACGCACGCTGGTGGTCCCCACCGCCACCACACGACCACCGCGAGCGCGACAGGCCGCCACGGCATCCACCACGTCCTGGCCGACTTCCAGCCATTCGCTGTGCATGTGGTGATCTTCGATCTTCTCGACGCGCACCGGCTGGAACGTGCCCGCGCCGACGTGCAAGGTCACGAACGCCGTCTCGACGCCCTTGGCGGCAATCGCCTCCATCAGCGGCTGATCGAAATGCAGCCCCGCCGTCGGCGCCGCCACCGCGCCCAGGCGCTCGGCGTACACCGTCTGATAACGCTCGCGGTCCGAGCCTTCATCCGGGCGGTCTATATAAGGAGGCAGCGGCATGTGCCCGACGCGATCCAGCAGCGGCAACACCTCTTCGGCAAACCCCAGCTCGAACAACGCATCGTGCCGCGCCAGCATCTCGGCCTCGCCACCGCCATCGATCAGGATCTTCGAACCCGGCTTCGGCGACTTGCTGGACCGCACATGCGCCAGCACGCGATGACTGTCGAGCACCCGCTCCACCAGAATTTCCAGCTTGCCGCCGGAAGCCTTCTGGCCAAACAGCCGCGCCGGAATCACCCGGGTATTGTTGAACACCATCAAATCGCCCGGGCGCAAATGCTCGAGCAAATCGGTGAATTGACGGTGTGCCAGGGCGCCGCTGACCCCATCAAGGGTCAACAGGCGACTGTTGCGACGCTCGGCCAAAGGGTGGCGAGCAATCAGCGAATCTGGGAGTTCGAAAGTAAAGTCAGCAACGCGCATGATGGGGTTCGTCTAGCAGGGGCCGGAAGTCTAGCCGAAATAGTGAAAATTCTCTATGTACCTGATTGACCGACGGTAATCTCATCTCTATACTTCGCCGCCATTGAGCCCTGATGGCGGAATTGGTAGACGCGGCGGATTCAAAATCCGTTTTCGAAAGGAGTGGGAGTTCGAGTCTCCCTCGGGGCACCATATAGCAGTATCTGAAAGTCTCTACCAGACTCTCAGACCCAGAGAAACCGGCCACTCGAGCCGGTTTTTTTGTGTCTGGCTATCTACCTCTGTATCCCCTTATCCGTTGTATCCCTGTACCCCTGCTTGTATCCTGAGAAAAATGCCGAACTTTGGGATACAAGGATGAAGCGCGCAGATATCAAGCGCCGCCCTCTAGCAGACACGACGCTTGCGGGGCTGGAGCCAGAATCAAAGGAATACAGGGAGCTGGACGGAAACGGCCTCTACTTCAGGGTCAAACCTGATGGTGGAAAATCCTGGCAGCTCCGCTACAAACGTCCGGCGGGCAATTGGGCCTGGATGGGGCTCGGGGGTTACCCGGAAGTAAGCGGTGCATTGGCACGGGACAAAGCTGCTGAACTACGCAAGGTAGTTAGCAGCGGCGCCGATCCTCTCGAACAGAAACGCTCCGCCAAAGCTGCCATTGACGCTGCCAGGACTCGGACCTTCCGAGCTGCTGCTGAAGCTTGGCTCAGGGCCAAAGAAGAAAAGGGCCTCGCTCCCTCCACTCTTAACAAAATCCGCACTTACCTCAACAAAGACATCCTCCCGGCATTGGGAGATAAGCCCCTCGACGAAATTACCCGTACCGACTGCGCAGAACTCCAGGCATCCCTCGAGGCTCGAAACGCACACAACGTGGCGGAAAAGTGCCGCACGTGGATCAATCAGATCTTCGGTCGAGCCATCGGCCTAGGGCTCACCGAAAACGATCCAGGCAGCCGCCTGCGTGACATTGCAGCACAAGCTCCTAAGACTCAGCAGCATCCACATTTGCTGGAGCCTGAGCTGGCTGAATTCCTCCAAGCGCTCAGAAACACACCGAGCAGACTGACAGCCCGCACTGCTGCATGGCTTTGTGTCTGGACAGCATCACGACCCGGCATGGTTCGATTGGCTGAATGGAAAGAATTCGACCTTGAAAAATCCATTTGGACTACACCTGCTGCCAAGATGAAGATGCGCCGGGATTTTGTTTGCCCCCTTCCCCACCAAGCCGTTGCGGCACTGAAAGAGCTGTATTGCTTAACCGGTCGCAGCCGCTGGCTCTTCCCAGGAGTGGGAGCAAAAAATCCGACCATCAGTGAAAACACAATCAACAAGGTCTTCGCCACCATAGGCTACAAAGGTCGTCTCGTTGGACACGGGACTCGCCACACAGCGAGCACATTGCTTCGAGAACATGGCTGGCCTAAAGAACACGTTGAGGCGCAGCTTGCCCACAAAGAGGAAGGTATTTCAGGGGTATATAACAAGGCTCAGTACCTAGAACAGCGTGTAGTGATGATGCAGTGGTATGCCGACCACCTTGAGCAAATGGCAGCGGGTAATGTGGTGCAGGGACAGTTTGGGAAGGCGGTATGAGCGCACGTAATCGCCCCCCCTCAAAAATCGGTGTAACGCGTGTTACAGGTGTAACGAAGCCATATAACTCATTGATAATAATGAATTATTTATCGGTTACACGTTGTTTTCACCTCGAATGCCTCAAGTGTAACGACACGAAGTCGTGTAACAGAAATATCCCCGAATCCGTCCTGTCGGCAGCGGCTTTATCCAATCCACGACGCTGGAACAGCGCGCCTGTCTTGGGGCGAGGGGCGGCCTAAATGGATATCGAGCTAGGTATTGAACCTGAAGAACTAGAAATCGCAGGGACCGACGTGAAGTGTCTGATTTGGGACATGGATGACGCCGAACTAGCAGTGCGTGAGTTAGCGTTGTATCCCCATTTCCACGAGCATTTCCGAGAAGCTTTCGACCTCATCGGCGTGGCAACTTCGTTCTGGCTTGAGGATGGCTCCTACGCGACCAGTGCAGAATCAGTCACAAGCACCTTGTTTCGACTCCGGGATGCCATCGGTGAACGTGCAAGCTCTGCGGAAGCAGCTTCACTGCCTAACGTCATTCGAGGCTTTCTCGGGGTCGATCATCCAGCTACAGATTCACAACTCGCTGCAGCTTTTGCCCTGGTACTCGGCGTACAAGCTGTGGAAATACTTTCAAATTGGCTCTTCGAGCTCGAGGTCGCTACCTACGATATAGATGCGGATCTGATAGAGGGGCTAAGAAAGGACTCACCCCGCCAGTACTCGGCTCTTATCGACAAAGAACGAGATCGCCGCGCCGGCTTTGAAATAGAAGCGAGAGAGCAGTTTGCAGTCTTGAAAGGTGAGGCTAATCAGACATTGATGATGGCAAGCCTCTATCGCCAGGTGGAGAGCATCGATGTATCCAAAAATGGCTTCAACACATCGAGTCTGATGCTTCGACTACTTGACGAAGCCTTCTCAGCGAAGGCATCTAAACGCGGGCAAGAGGCTGGCAAAGGTAATCAAGAGGCAGACTCTAAAACACAAATAGAAACGATGGATCGGCGCTCAAACATAAAGGCAGCCGCAGAGCAAATTATTGCAGGCCGGCGAATCGAGAAACGAAACCTGACAGATGCAGAGCTAACCAACCTGCTGTTCGACCAGGCCGTTCACGGCACCAAGAAAACCATCCGCGATCATTTGACCGCGCTAGGTCTTCGACCACTCAAATAAAAAAGGGAACGGACACAGTCCGTTCCCTTCCCTCTCCGTAGCGTATGGCCTGTCGTCTCAATAAACGCAGGTTTGGATCGCTATGACTACCGCAATAAAACACCTTGCTTCACACGACCCCGCCACAACTCTCATCCGTATGCCCGAGGTGGTATCAATCGTTGGGCTTGCCCGCCCGACCATCTACAAGCTCATGCGCCAACCTGAGAGTGGATTTCCACTCCCAGTGAAGCTAAGTAACAGTAACGCCCGAAGTGCGCCAGTCGCGTGGGTGCTCGGAGAGATTCAAGCATGGACTCGCGCGCGCATCGCTGCACGTGATCGGGTGGCAGCATGAGAAAAAGACCTATCACTACGGCAGTGTTGCAACCCTTCTCAATTCTGCGCCAAGTCGGTTTTTCGCCGCGTTACATGCAACGCCTTGAGCGTTATCGCAGCCGGCAGGAAAAACAAAGTCGCGTCGTTGGTGTGCTCAGTTGGCCTGACGGCACCTGGTGCGCCATTACCTTCCACACCGAAAAATTCAATGCAGTGACTGTCGACGAAGGCCAGCAAGCAGCCGCCTACGAAGATGCTCGCGCCATGATCGATGGTGACTTCCTGCCCCTGCTTTCCCTGCGCTGGGAAGTTCATGCCTGAAATGAAAACGCCCCCGGGAGCGATCCGGAGGCGTTGAGGTAAATCTACATGCACAAACAATTTATGCTGCACCAGAATATTCCGCAAGCTATACGCACGGTTGCACTTTCGAAAAGCGGGCGTTACTCTCTGATTGTCGCTGCAAACTCAGCGATTGGGCTTGGCGGCCCAAACTGTACAAGGCGCAACAGCGCCCCCATTACGATTGCAGGCGCTTTTTTTGTGCCCGCATTCCTGTGTTATGGCGGGTTGCGTAGGAGCACCCTCGGGTGCGCCGGTCTCCTTGTACGCCGGTCCGCCAATCCTGCGCAATCCGTCACCCTAATCTGCTTGGCGGCAGACGGTGACGGTTCCTCAGTACAAGGAGCCTTCACAAATGCAATACGCCCTCAATCCGTCCAAAATTCGCGCCGCTGCACACCGTGCAATGGCTCTCGCCGCTTTACACGCCAACTCCAGCCTCGCTACACGCCTGTCCCGTTACAACGCTCACATGGCCAAAGCCCGCGCACTAGAAACCGCAGGCGGCGCCCAATGAATAACGCCCTGAGTTTCTCTCTGCCTGAAGACCTGCTTTGCGTGAATCCGACCGCAGAAGCCGGTGTGCCCATCGACGCTATTACCTGCGCGATTGACCGTGCCGATTCAGTGCTGACATTGCTCGAGGATCACTTCGAAAATGAATCCTCGCGCCTCGCCAATCACGTTATCGCAGCCGTCCTTTGGGATGTACGGGGCACCCTCGGCCTGATCAAAACACTGGCCATGCACGGCGATAACACGTCGACGCCTGCCATGCAGAAAGGCGGTGCGCTATGACCGCTTCCACCACGCTCGGCCACGCCACTTTTACTCGCGTGAATGCCACCGATTTAAAATTATTTCGGGTCAATGCCGGTGTCCCGGTCGAGGATGCACTGGAGATGGTTTCTCTACTCCAGCATCTCGCTAACCAACTCAACTTCGACGCCGCCATGAGCGACAGCGGTGAGCGTTTCAGTTGGCCTGCCCTGTACCTTGGCGAGATGGCCAAAGCGCTGATCGATGACATCAACGACGCGCTGTTTCTGCCGAGGGCTGACACATGAGCCAGCGCCCAAACATCACCACAAAACGTCCAAGCTTCGCCGACGTGAAAATCGCCGCGCTGAAAGACATTGATCGTGTCCTGTCGCACTGGCTGCCCAACGGTAAGCGCGTGGATGGCGGCAAGGAATACACCGCTCCAAATCCGACCCGCAGCGATAAGCGCCCCGGTTCACTCAAGATCAGCTTGAGCAAAGGCACTTGGTCCGACTTTGCCACCGGCGACAAGGGCGGCGACCTGATTGATCTGGTGCGCTATCTAGACGGAAGCACCGACGTCGAGGCCTGCAACAAATTGGCAGACCTGCTTAATGTTACGGCCGGCACCGCCCAGGCGAAAAACGCTCCTGCCAAGACGATAGCCCCTGGGTGGATTGCCATTCAACCGATCCCAGCAGAGGCCATGAACAAGTGCCCCGCCAAACATCGCAATCATGGTGTGCCGTCCAAGGTTTGGGTCTACCGCGACGCAAAGGGTCAGCCTCTCATGGCGCTCTACCGCTTCGATCTCGGCCCCGATGAAGACGGCAAGCCGAAGAAGGTCTTCGCGCCACTGACGTGGTGTCAGCGCGCGGACAATCAAACCAAACAATGGCGCTGGCAGGGTCTGCCAGATCCGCGTCCGTTGCTTCGCCTTGATGAACTGGCCCAGCGCAGTGACGCACCGGTGGTTCTGTGCGAAGGCGAGAAAGCTGCCGATGCCGCCGCCGAACTGCTGCCCAACCACGTGGCCACCTGCTGGCCGAACGGTTCCAACTCTTGGCACAAAGCCGACCTGACAACCCTCAAAGGTCGGGACGTGTTGTTGTGGCCGGACAACGACGACAGCGGCAAAGGCTGCATGGAAGTCGTTGCCGAGAAGCTGCGTGAAATCGGCGCTGCCTCGGTCCGACTCATCGCATTGGATGTGTTCAAACGCAAGCCGATCCGGAAGAACGAACGTGCCGCGTTTGCCAAAGGTGGGCAATGGAACGACGGCGACGATGCCGCCGATGCGATCGCCAAAGGGTGGACCGTCGCCCACCTCGTCGAGCTGGAAAGCAGCGGTGAACTGTTCGCGGTGATTGAGGAAAAAGCGGTTGTTGCACACGTTGAACCAGAACCCGAAGAGAAGCCTAAAGCAGCGCCCAAGCGCCCAACCAAATCGAAAAACGACCTAATGCCGGGAGGCTTTCGCCTGACGTCCGAAGGCGTGTTTTATGCCGGTGACGACGGCGAGGCGCGTCCGGTATGTTCGCCTCTGGCGATCCTCGCTCGGACGCGCGATGACAAGGGACAGAACTGGGGTCTGCTGGTCGAGTTCGACGATCCAGACGGCACCAAAAAACGTTGGAACATTCCGGCACGCACGATGACTGGCGACTTCGGCAAGGACGTGCTTGGGCCGCTGGTAGACATGGGGCTGCGCCTCGCCGGTAGCCGTTCGGGACGCAACGCACGCAATGACTTGCAGAGTTATCTCGGCGGATTTGACAGCGCGGAACGGGCACGTCTGGTAACCCGCTTGGGGTGGCACGACAACGCCTTTCTGTTGCCCGAGCAGCAGGTTGGCACGCACAGCGAACATCTGCATTTCTATGACGCCGGTGCACAGCTTCCACCGATCAGCGAAGCGGGCACGCTCGAACAATGGCAACAGCAGATCGGCTCACTGTGCGTTGGCAATCATCGCCTAGCGTTTGTCGTCGGGGTGGCCTTCGCGGGTCCGCTACTACACATGCTTGGCCATGAGTCGGGCGGCTTCCACCTGTACGGCGACAGCTCCGGCGGTAAGACCACTCACCTGCAAGTTGCCACCTCGATCTATGGCGGACCGCGCTTGGTGCGTTCGTGGCGCTCGACTGACAACGCGCTGGAGTCCATCGCTGCCGCGCATTCTGATGGCCTCCTGGTACTGGATGAAATCGGCATGTGCGATCCGCGCATCATTGGCGAAACGGTCTACATGCTCGGCAACGGCACCGGGAAGGCTCGCGCCAATGACCGAGGCCAAGCAGGCCGACAGGTACAAGAGTGGCGCCTGCTGTTCCTCTCCACTGGAGAGAAGACCTTGGCCCAGCACATGGCCGAAGCCAACAAGGAACTGAAAGCGGGCATGGAGGTGCGCATGCTCGCCGTTCCGGCCGATGCCAGCAAAGGCCTCGGCATGTTCGACACGCTCAACGGTTTCGAGGATGCGGCAGCGCTCTCCGATGCGCTCAAAGCCCGCGTAGCGAAATACTACGGCACCCCGCTCACTGCATTTCTGACGGCGCTGTGCGAACCCGGCAAACGCCATGGCTGGGCGGGGATCCTGCGCCGCACGCTGGAAGGCTTTATCGCTAAATCGCTTCCTGCATCCGCGAGTGGGCAGGCGCACCGTGCTGCCGCTCGTTTCGGTCTCGCGGCAGCCGCAGGCGAGCTGGCCACCGCGATGGGTATCACCGGCTGGCCGGACGGGACCGCCACCACGGCCGCTCGCGTGTGCCTGAGTGCTTGGCTAAACGAACGTGGCGGCGCCGGTAATTTCGAGGGCGATGCGATATCGGCGAGGCTGCGACAGTTCATCGAGCGCTTCGGCGAAAGCCGCTTCACCCGCTGGGAATCGACTGCAGCCAAGATCGACGAACACGGCCCGCGCACGATCGACCGCCTCGGCTTTCGCAAGACGCTGGAGCACGGCATGGGCGACACCCTGCACACCACAAATACCTACTACGTGCTGACCGAGGCTTGGCGCTCGGAGATCTTCCGGGGCATGAACCTTACCGCAGTAAACAAGGAACTCTTGCAACGCGGTGTGCTGGAGCCGAGCAGCGACGGCAAGGCATCAAGCCTCGTGCGATTGCCCGGCTTAGGCCAACAGCGCTGCTACATCGTGAAAGCAATTCCGGGAACGGATGACAGCGAGGCTCGGGCTGCCTGAGGGCACCTCATCTGATCGAGGTAACGCCGGCTCACTCCCGGCCTCGCCAGCCAAATCAATGTAATCAAAACTCATCAAGGACCATGAACATGAAAATGAATGAATTGAAACAGCAACGAGCCGCTCTTGTCGCTGAGCGCGAAACCATCGAAAACAGTCTTCCTATTATGGAGGCCGAGTGGCGCAACGCCCCCAGCAACTACAGCCCGAACGGCAACTTGATAGGAAGCCCTGAGGGGCGTGAAGCTATGGAGCGGCTATCATCTGCCAACAGCCGCTTGCGAGCTATCCCATATGAGCTTGAACGCATTGAAACAAAGATCGCGTATTTGGAACGCATGGAGCAGGTTGACGAAATCAAAACGAAGTCGATCCAAGCCATGTCCGAAACTGCTGCTGAAGTCGAAGCGCTGGAACGGACCCAGTTGCACTTGAATGAACGCCTTCTGACGATTAAGACGGATGCGGAGCAATCCCTTGAAAAAGCGCAGCAAGCAGAAAGAGACGCTGCAAGTCTGTATGCCAGAAGTCTCGCCAGTGGAGACAGCGAAGGCGAGAAAGCTGCCAACGGCGAAATTCAGAAGGCAGCCAAGCAACTAGCAACCACAGATGAGCACGTAAGAAGGCAGGAACTCATCCTCGTGGCTTTACAGGCGGAACTCGAGTCCCTCGAAATGCAAATTTCAAAAGCCAAGCAGCGAGCAGATGACGCCAAAAATGCGGCCCTGAACGCAGTAAGGCTTACGTTAGACGAAGAGTGGAATGCCGTTACAGATCAACTCATAGCTATAGGCGCACGGATACTTGCCGTGAGCTACCAAAAGGGGAGCTCGGGATACGGTTTCTCCAAGCTGGATGTACCTCGATTCGGCCCTTTTCATTCGGACCTTAGTAACTCAGAACTGGCCGCTGCAGCCCGTGATATTTCATTGGAAGATTTGCTGGCAGCGTGAATCCGAAATAGCCCGTCAATGCGGGCTGTTTAGAATTCCAAAGGATGAAAAAATCATGATCACTCCAATACAAAGCAGCGCCAGCTGGACTGACACTCTAAAGGCGCGCAAAAGCCATTTGACCGCGCTGATGAAAGTTGTGGATATCAATACCGGAAAGACCTCTAAGGTTCAGGCACTAACGGTCAACTTGATCAAGAACGAAATGTGCCTCATCGAAAGCCAGTTAAAAGGTCGAAAGTAACCTGAACTCTATGCTGCAATGCTATTCAGATAGATATCTTCGGAAATAAATTAGGAAGCAATAATGTCAAAACTTGCCGAATACCGTCAGCTGGAAAAGCACTTGGCCGAACAGCTCCAGGCGTTGGAAGCACTGAAGAACGACGGAGCACTGAAGAAAGAGATCGAGTTTGAAACCAAGCTCCGTGAATTGCTCGCCCAGTACGGCTTCAGCCTCAAGCACATCGTCAACCTATTAGACCCACAGAGCAGCGCACGCGGCCAAGCGCCTGTTCAAACGCCAGGCACGCGTAAACCTAGAGTGCTGAAGACGTATAAGAACCCGCACAATGGTGAAGTGGTTGAAACCAAAGGTGGCAATCACAAGATCCTAAAAGAGTGGAAAACACAACACGGTGCTGACGTGGTTGAAAGCTGGCTGAAAAAGTAAGATCGCTGCAGCTGAAAAAGGGCCCAGATGGGCCCTTTTTGTAATTTAGAATTCCTGATTTACCTACGTCATCAAGCACGGTCGTGCTGGAAAGCAGCACTATGGCGCTCCGCTGCATAACCACACCTGACGCAGTACCTCCGGACACTCCACCAATGAAGCTACCGCCCTCGGCGTATTTGATCTTTTCACGGGGCTTCTATGTTGCCTGCTGCCCAGACTTTTTGAACCTTCGTATAGGATGCGCCCCCTCCTAAGGCTGCGCCGATCCAGCCTCCGTATTTCACAACCGTTGCAGCCTTGGCGACGCCCTCCGCGTGACTGGCGTAACCTGGAGTTTGACCCGAAGCACAGTACGGCTGATAACTGCCCTTCACGAACGTCCTCTATCGGCCAGAAGCGGACGGTGACCATTAAATAAATCGGTTCCCTTTTCCGCACTTAAGACAACACTACACGCTCTTCCAGGTAAAACTCAGCGACCTAAAGAGAACCCCACTCATTCTTTATATATCGCGGGATTCGAGATGATGCCTTATACCCTAACTTAATCCTCTCTAGAACAGGGGTAGAAACAGCAGTATCTGCAGCTCGATAGTATCTGGAACTCAAGAACGCCTCCAACGTCTCCACATCATCAATCCTGCAGTGATGATAACCTACGAAAGATGGATGTCGAATGAACTCATGATCGCCAACACCGAGCAAACACGACGAATCGGCTTTGTTATGATGACTCTCAATGGGAGCCAACAGAACCTTATCCTTCCCGTCAATTACTTGTATACCCGCAATCACAACAAATAGGTGCTCTCCAGACGGGCCGCTGGGAATGAATATACCCATACCGACCTGGATACAAGGCGCAACAGCGACAGCCTGCATACCAGTCATATTAAAAACCAGAGCAACGGGCTTGAGGAGAGCTAAACGCTACGATGTTTGATACGACCTGAGGAATCTGATCATCTGAGAAACCAACAGAAGACAGAAGAGTTTCCAACTCAATCCAATTTGTTTTGTCTCCTTGCTTCCAATTCCACTCTGGAAACGCAGAAGCATCGTGCAGATGAGTTTCCAGCCTTTTAGATGACCAAACGCCATATCCCGCCCAAACAGACTCGACCAGTTGAATTTCAGCATCGCTAAATCTATCCAGATCATCGGAACTAGAATAAACACAGTTCTCGACCAACTGAAGATATTGATGCCGACTGCCATCACGAGCCACTGAGAATATATCTTTCCATACATTCTCTTTCTTACCCTCAATAATGGATAAGGTGCCAGACGGAACAGGACCATGTTTCAAAGAGCACAACTTGTCATTAATCAATGGCTCGCCAAACTCTTTGTACGACTCCCTCTCCGCAAGATATATCCACTTGATAAGGCGGAGTTTGGTGACATGCATTTGCCGCTCTGACGCCTTTTTCAGAAAGAAATAGACAAGCTGCCCGGTCTTTTTCAAATCCAAGCATTCAGAACTTAACTGGGTCATTTCAGAAGCCTCATACGGCGATTATTCATAGAAACCAAGCTTAAGCCATCCCATCGACAGCCAAGAAAATCATAACGGACCATCATACAACAGCCCCTCCCCCATTTCACTAGTGAGCAACAGACACCGCACATCAAAAAACTGACACATTTACCAACGAAATATAAGCAGCTGATTTTATTGAAAAAAACCAAAATCCGACCTAAAGCCCGGCACTACGATCAGCCACCCTGCAACCAAGAGCGTCCTAATGCCACCATCACAGCAAGGTTGCAGAACGCCACCCTAGGTAACCTTGATAAGCAGAGTCCGCCCACGATAGCGCCCCAAAAGTCTCACACAGGAAGCAGAGCTTTGCAGCTCAATGCTCCACCCTGCCAAGGCGGTACCCAACCAAGCAGGGCTATGCTGGACATTGCGAATCTGTCCAGGTGGGCTCAACCCCCCGGCCCACCAAATACAAGCTCCCACATGGCCGGAAACACCCCTAAAAAGCCCGACCCGTGCGGGCTTTCTTGTTTCTACACGTCCCCACACGCACCCGCATCGTATTGCTTGCCGCGTAATCGGGGACAGACCACGATATTGATGCAGACGGAGCAGTCCGAAGCTGACTCTACTGCCAGTAAGTGGCTGCTTCTGGCCGACAGTTGCCGCTCGGGGGGGGGAGTCTTTAGACCCATTGCAGCCGTTGAACACCGGCATAAATCAGCCCAAAACCGATGTTGAATGGTGCCTTTCAAGCAGTAGGGAAGCCATCCCCCGGGCTACTCTCGGTTATGGCCATAGAAGCGTCTACGAACCTCAAGGCGACGCAGTCTTCTCCTTCACGTCATAGTTTTTTTTCTTCGCAAAGACGCCACCAACGACTGTAGGCTCTATAAATAAAATCTTTCTCTTGCTAGCTCCAGGGCCGTAGGGCTGCATTCGAAAATGACCCTTCCTCCAATGTGTACGCTTTTCCTTTACATTTCTCGCGTGATTAAATCCCGCATCAGATTCATAGACCACATTATCCACTGGGCTAATCACAACCCTGTCATAGGTCTTCCGAAGCTTATCTTCAAATTTACGAATTTTGCCTATGCCCTTCAAGGAAGTTATTTTTTTTCTCAGTTCTTTGCGCTCATTGAAGGCAGTGTCGCGGTATTGCTTGCAGTTAATGAATAACAGAACTTTGGCCATGTGATTTAATGTTTCAGACAAATAAGTCATATCGCCTGTAAAGTCATCATCCTGACCGTACTTTTCTTCGACTCGACTGAGCTCCTGCTTTATTGTTCGCATCCCATCCTGTATGTAAAATCCTTGCACTCGCAGTGTGTCATCTTCCACATGTGCTTTACCCAATGGCGAGCCGGTAAACATCAGGTCCAGAATCCTCAGCGGCTTGTTTATATCCACCATTGCGCTATCGTTATAACGCTTCATCTCCGTTGAGCCCGGATTAATTTGGGTCTCGCTTATATATACGCCTTCTAGTATGTGCTCGTGCGTAAGTTCGTTATAGACTTTGAGTGAAGAGCTTCGGCTCTCTGTGAATTCGATGTAACAAGCTTTAAACGGTGGACGGAGGTAATCTACCGGAACGTCATCGCCAATCTCTGTTTGTTCCAAAATCTCATCAAGAAAATCTGATGTCGTCAAGATATTACCATCCTGACGCCTGAATTTATAAGAGTGAAGCGTTGTACTAAGCGCGATTCCCGCCATATGATCGGTTAGGTTTTCAGAGCGATGCAAAGAAAATATATCAGGCCGCAGACTCATCATCGTCTGTGTCAAGTAGTCTATTGAACTAGTTTCAATATCCAGCCCGGTGAAGACTTCGTCGTACACTTGATCCATCGCCTGGGTGCACATCTCAGTATATTTGGAACAGGTAATTCTCACCGGGTGTGGCAATTTGTATGTGATGTCCATATTCCTCCAACCTACCAATGAAATACAATAAAACCCTATCAGACTCGGACAATGCCGAACAATGAGATTATGACATTGCGAAAGTCGGATAGCCTCATTGAATCAAAGGGGGATCGAACTGACCATCGTCCGCATTTGGCCGATTGCAGCCGGCCGAGAGTGGCGGCTAACGGCCAAAAGCCGCCGCTTCAAGGCGCTTGTCTCGAGCCAGCGCTGCCCTCAGCGGACAGTGGCCGTCGGCTAAAAAGTGTAATTCAGGTCAGCCCCATAATTCACTTTGTGCACAATTGGCTGTTGGCGGGGCCGGGGAATAAATGTCGGAATCCACGGACCTTCTACACTCAAGACATTATTATTCGATTTTTTATATCGCTTAATATATCTTCAAGAGGAGTTCTCTTTTCAATTTTTAGGCCTTCAAGTGCGGAAATCAAATCTGCATCTGTTAAAGGTATTATTAAGCCATGGCCGTTCTTGAATGAGTCCCTGCACCTTTCAACGAACAGATCCTTGTTAGAAATCTCTCTACAAGTTATGACGCCAAGCATGCCCCGATTAACAGTCAACCGCCCAATCATCTGATCGAGTTCAGGATTCTGTATATCTTTAGAATAGTTCTTACACTCTACAATCACATATGGACATGGAATCTTATGAATCATGTGGAGATTATAGAAAAAACCTTCTTTGGCAGAGTTCTCGAAGTAGATATCTATTCTTTTCCTACCCTGATTTATTTCAGCCTCGAGTACTGGCGAAGATGCATTCGGATAAAGTAGCATCTCCAGGATACCAACTATAGTTTTGTGATATTCCGTTGCCGCTGCCGTACCTTGCTTAATCGCTTTCAGCCTAGCTATCAAGTGATCAACTACAACATTAAGATTTAACTCCGAATCAATTGAATCGGAAGATAGAGGTCTTACCTGTTCCGCTTGTTGATCTCTGAATGACTGGAAAACCAACGGATGCTTCTCGGTAAACTCAAACAGCCACTCTTTACTAAACTCCTTGACAACGTTCTCTTTCAAACTCTTCTTGGAGACAAAAGGTGTGCCATCCTTGCGATGCTCTACCCATATACTACCTGACCTTATGTGTTCATGCTGAAGATACTCTAGAACATGCTTATTATAGTAGTTCTCAGGCGCATATGCTTTGCTATAGGAAACGATACCTTTGGGCGTCAAAAGGATTTTTTTACCTTCGACCAGTAATGTCTCCTCATGAGAAAAAGTCCATTTTTTTCGGGAAACATCCCAGATAGGCCCTGCAGAAACTCCCGGGGTCAAAGCAATTCCGTGCAGGTTGCACTGAGCTTGAGTGTAAGCAATGAGACTCCCTCTTATAAGATTGGTAGTCATATCGGATACTTTGTCCTTCCCAATGCCTGGAATGAACAACCTGAAGTCTTCTAAATCGGTGATTTTTCCGGACTTTATCGCCTTGCTGCCCATGATACTTTCGAACAGTTTTTTCGCGTCTTCACTTCCGATACCATTGCCTCGCGGCTTACCGGACGAGAGCCCCAGACATGTTTCATTTGGTTCATGAAGATGCGAAAAAAGCTCAAAAGCATCGTCATCCTTTCCTTGGCGAACAAGATCTAAAAAGTGTGAGAAAAAGGATCTCACAGAGCTAGATGCTTTCGTTGACCAGCGATCAGGCCTCAACCCTAATAAATATGGATCAACAAATAATCGAGTGTCAGCGTCCGTATCAATATCGACAAAGTCGAGTTCAAACTGAGTTTTCGAAAGACTGAAGCGCTTTGATAATTTCATAAATCCTTTAATCCACCAATAAAACACTGATCAATGCTAGAGGGTTTAATGATTACTGAACAATCTAAATAACTATATTTTAGTGATTTATTTTTCTCAGCGTGTTCCCCGAGCTAGGCATAACGTCCAAGAGCTTCGTGAACGAATTTTCGGCAATCGTGACCCCTCATTAGAAAATCGCATTTTTCCTCAATCTATGAACTCTAGACCAATAGAGGCTTTTTGCAATCACTCAGAGAAGTTCGTACCCGTTTCGTATTGTGATAACTGCCAGTCACGCCGAGTATCGACGCATGCATTTCGATCCGACTTGGCTCCGAAGGGTGGATTCTATTTTCCGCGTGCTCAGGATCTACGAGATGCAATATAGGCAAGAAAATCACAGCTAAGGCGCAGAGATGGGTAAAACGGCGCGAGAGCTCGTTGTCACGACCTGAACCGAATGCAACCTTGCTAGTCCGGAAGCATTGGAAAGTATGGTGTCCCTGGGCAGGTTCGAACTGCCAGCCCCTTCCCTTTAGGAGGGTGGAGGTCAGCTTCTGGCCGAAAGCAATCTTTCGCGACTGCCTGCAATTGCTGACACAACTGACGGCCTGGTGCCAGATGATTTCCGACGGCTAACCATTACTAACGCGCGGTCAACCAGTTGGAGTGCCCTACCTTCATCTGAAACTGTTACACGACTTGACTCAGTTACACGCTTGAAAATTGGTGTGCCAGATCGGTGTAACTCAATAAAACTCAATAAAACTCAATAAATACAATAACTTATAGATTCTTGTTACACCAATTACACGAGTTACACCGCATTTTGAACAGATACGATCCCCGCTCCCCGGTAGCGTCAATCCCTCCAGCGAACTTCAGATGCATCTCCCGCGGTCTGCCGGGGGCCCCTGATGTTTTCATTGAGACACGGGGTCGGAAACCCGCCGGACCTTGTTAGCGGGAGAACTCCCAGCTTAGTGAACAGGTGAACCCGGTGAACTGCCTGTTCACCTGTGCATTTGCCCTACGAAACAACCGATCTGAGGTCACCATTACCGATACGGTAACGATGCCCTTTTTCCTTCAAGATCCTTTCAATTTCAACATTGAAATTTCAGTAAGCTGGGGCACCTTCCACTACCAAAGCCCCGCGGGTTTCCGACCCCGTGTGCTCAACAAATCCTCAGGGTCCCCCGGCAGTTTCGAAGCATCGAGGATGAACTCTTGAGGTGGCTGTCCTCAACTGACTCGCAACCTATCAGGTGTTTCAGTAAGCACGCACTCTCACATGCTCACTCACACTGATCAGGCTCTATACCGACATTCACTCGGTAGCTCACCGGGGTTCTGGGCATGCCCAATAGCTCATAACCAGACAGCCTATAGTCGTAATGTTTGCTCTTTCCATTACCCAGAGAATGAACCCGCACAAGCTCAAAGCTCTGTGGGTTGGCAGCCGCAAAATTCACCTCATTTTCAGAGATGTAGAAAGCCGTATTGGCATCACCCGAGGTGGTTTTGACCTCCAGGTAATACGGGGTGATTCCTGCGCCGGTGTCACGCACAGAGCGGATGTCATAACCTGCACCATCACCTTCTGTTAGTGATACATGCACAACCTGACTGACGTACTCCTCACCATGTTCGGCATGCACGCGCAGCCTTTCTCGCTCAAACACTAGCAACTCACCGGCGAGGCCAAGGCTCTGATTATTCGCAGCCTCCTGGAGGTAGTCCCTTTTACGCGAGTAAGTGCCTTTGACCTCACCAGTAGCTGCGGGCTTCGCTTTAGGCTTGGCCGGGCCTCGTGTGCCCCCATAGGCGGACTTTGACGAATCAAAGCCAATATTTGGCTGATCAACTTCCCCGTAAGCGATGTGAGTTGCCAATTGCGCTTGAACCCGGAAAAGCTCTGCAAGCTTATCGGCATTTTTCTGAAGGCGCTTTCCGGTGCCCATTGGGGCATATGTAAAGCCACCACTCTTCATGGCATTAAGGGACAGGTGATTGCTGGCCAAATGCGCAATTTGAACACCTAGATCGAGCTTATCGTCCTTGCATCCCTCAATCATGTCCTGCACAACTTGCGCTGGAATCTGGTTCACATCTCCCAACCAAAGCACATCAGAAAAGTGCACTAAATTCGGCCACATCATGGGGGATGAGACGTTCATGCTTTGGTTTTCGATGACTTCGGAGAGCCAGCGAGGTTCTGTTTTTTTCGAAATACGATCAACTATCCCAGCACCAATAAAGCCAGAGGTCTTCGTTTTTGAACTGTGATTTTTTACGAAATTCTTGTTCGGCGGGATCGACTGAAAAACCAAGACATCCCCCTTTTTAAGCTCACTCCAGGCATTCTCGTTACCGGCATCAAAACCCCAAAAACCAGTGGCCAAGGTAGTCAGCCAATGCTCAATCGGGCCATTGGCCTTCCGAGCTTCACCCTTTGAAATTTCCTCAAGAATCCGAGAAGTGATGTCCATACCTAATTTATGTCCTTAGAGCTCGTTGTATTTTTTGGCATTCCCGCGAGCTTTATCAGCCGGGTATTTATCAGCGTTGACTCTCAGTTTCCGATCAACTGCATCCTGCAAGTCCAAAGAAAGAACGTCAGCAAGGCGCAATAGATACAGGGTTACGTCGGCAATTTCCTCCTCAATCCTGCGCATGCGGTCCGCATCGTCTTTGACCGAACGCGCCTGTTCATCAGTTAACCACTGAAAATTCTCAAGTAGCTCGGCCGCCTCCACTGCTAGAGCCGTAGCCAGGTTCTTGGGGGTATGGAACTGCTCCCAATCTCGTTCCTTTGCAAAGTCGCGCAGTTGCTGCTGAACCTTCACCACGTCCATCTCATTTCCCTCTGTCTGCCATTTCGAATAAGCTCCATTACCTATCCGGACGACTGCGTTGCGCAACAGCAAACTACATCAAGAGGATAAAAATGTAGTCAGCACCCGCAACCATGTATCCCTGTCTGTATCCCCAACTGTACAATCACGCTACAAGTCACGGCCTTTATAGAACGCACGAGTCTCCCTCGGGCACCAAAATTAAGAAAGGTCTTGCTTAGCAAGGCCTTTTTTTTCGCCTGCGATAAAGTGGCTGACACCCCGCCGACCTGTAGGAGCCGGCTTGCTGGCGATGCTTTTGATTTCTCGCATCCTCGGTCGGTACGACCCCTCTCAAGGATTCACCCCATGGAACTGTTGCTGGAAACCGTCGCCCTGTTCTGCCTCAAGCTTGCTTATGAGACGGAGGATTCGAGTCCGATTCTTCGGGATGATCCGATCATGAGTGATTATGAGCGGGAGGTTTTTGGCTTGCTCGTGCGCAGGGGGATGTTGACTCGATCCAGTTTAGAGTGTCGCACTGCGTGGGTTTGGCGATAGAAGCTTTAAAGGGTGTTGATACGCCACTGGGGCGGGAACTGCACAGGTTGTCGGCTGACTTCAGCACGGCAAAGAAGATGGATCAGCTTGAAGCCCCGCTCATCGCGCTCAAGGGATACCTGAAAGACATTCAATAAAAGAAGGAAGGCGACAAAAAACGGTAGCGCTCGATAGCCGGACTTACGCTGGTCGTCTAATCCGATAATAAATCTGCCCCCCGCCCTCCTTCGATGATCAAGCTGACCTCTCGCCTAAGTCGACAGATCGTTGGTGGTTGGTGGTTGGTGGTTGGTGGTTGGTGGTTGTGTGGAACCATCCGTACTTTTTTCATTTTTGCCCCCTGAATTACTTAAGCCGCTAAGCCGTTCGTCTGTGTTTGTGCACAACGGCCTTCGATACAAAGTTCCATTGCAAGTATTCGGGCGCGCCGTGACGGCACATTCTCATCGTCGGCGCTATTCAAAGCGGAAAACCCAAATTAGCATGATGCTTCGTAACTAAATCCACCCGCAGGGACAGCACAATGATCAAGAATATTGTTCTGCGCAACGTTTCAAGCTACGCGCCCAATGTCGATTCGATCATCGGTCCGTTGACACGAGTTAACATTTTCTACGGGCAGAATGGGACTGGCAAAACCACCATTAGCAACTTTTTGCAGGCCCCGAATGAGCTGGCCCATAAATCGTGCCGTGCAGATCCTGCTGAGGCCGAACGTGAGGTGCTGGTCTACAACCATGCATTCACGGAGAAAAACTTCCACGCCAGCGTGCAGCCGGGTGTTTTTACATTGAATGAAGGCAACATTGAGGCAGAAGCCGCATTGAAGGCAGCGGAAGACGCTATCAAGGTTCTTAGCGACAATGAGCAAACGGAAACAGCTGACGGGAAGGAACTGAAAGCAGCTCAGGAAGCGCTCTCGGTGACACTCAAAGACAAAGTTTGGCTGCTGAAAAAGCCGTTTGACAGCGGTTCACTTAACTATTGTTTTGGCGGAATCAATACCAAGGAGCGGTTGCTGGAAAGGGTCGTGCCGCTGAAGTTCATGGCTACGGTCGACACCTTTGAATCATTGGCATCAGAAGCCTCTGAGCTGCAGTCCGCCAGTGATACAGAGCTGGATGGCATCGCTTCTTTTTCGTTCTATGCTGACGACATAGAAACGAAGCCTATTTTCCAAGAAGCCATTGCCGGCTCCGGAGACTCTTATCTGTCGGCTCTGATTCAGCAATTGGGTAACTCGGACTGGATCAAACAATCCTTCAAGTTTGTCGACAAAAACGACGAGCACTGCCCTTTCTGCCAGCAAGCACTGCCGAATGATTTCTATGTGCAGCTTGAAAAGGTATTCGATAAGACTTACGAGCTTCGCATTTCGGAGCTGACCGCGCTGGAAACCCGCTACAAAAAAGGTGTTGATGAACTGCTTCTTCTGCTTGATAAACCTCAATACCAAGCCAAGTCGTTTCTCGCGCATGTGGTGACTTTGAAGTCTGCACTACAACAGAATATTCAGCGTATCCAAGCCAAGATGGCTAGCCCCTCGGCTCCAGTTAGCCTGACCGCGACCTCCACATTGATTGCTAATCTGAACGCTGCCATCCAGGTTGAGCAGGATAAGATCAATGCCATAAACCTGAAGATCAAGGACAAAAAAACTCACCTTGAGCAAATCAAGGAGCGTTTCTGGAACTGCTTCCGTGGCAGCTGTGACGCCATGGTCATTAAAACTACCAAAGAGCATCGTGAGTACGATGACAAACTGACTGCAAAAAGGGATGCAGTAAGGCTGATACGAGACCAGATCAAAGCGCAGGAGGAAACGATCGTAGAGAGTCGCGCCAAGATCACAAACATCGACCAAGCGGTCTTGAGCATCAATGGGTGGCTCGGGGTGCTGGGTCTTCAAGGATTTGTGCTGTTGAGGGAGGAGGGCGAGGTTCCTCAGTATCGGCTGCATCGACCTGACAAAAAGGACGATGTATTCAAGACGCTGAGTGAAGGCGAGAAAACGCTGATTTCGTTTTTGTATTTCCTGGAAGTTTGCAATGGCGACCTGGATGACAAAACCAGCAAGCTGAAAAGTAATCGGATTATTGTGATCGATGACCCGATCTCCAGCTTGTCCCACAACTACATCTACGACATTGCCTCGCTGATCAGGCGACAGGTTTTGAGCCCCAAAACGAAGTTCAAACAAGTCTTCATCCTTACGCACAACCTGTTTTTCTTCCACGAAATGATCAAGCTGATGCAGGAAGACAAAGAGGAGAAGACCCTTGCGTTGTTCAGGATCACCAAGGCGCAATTCAGCTCGGTAGCCACGATGCAGGAAAAAGAAGTGCAGAACGATTACCAGTCGTTTTGGCAGACCATCAAGGATGCACTGGCCGGGCGAACGTCCACCAACGTGATTCCAAACATGATGAGAAACATTCTGGAGTATTACTTCACGTTCGTGCACCGACAGGACTCACTCAGAAGGGCACTGACGGACCTAGCCGACGAAAATCCAGAGTTCCGAGCGCTGTTCAGATACATCAATCGTGAATCACACTCTGATGCTATCAATTTGACCGATTTTGGCGAGATCGACCCCGCGCAATACATCGCCCGATTCAGGGATGTGTTTGTGAAAACCAAATTTGAATCGCATTTCGACAAAATGATGAGTTGACTGGTAACCAGCGACGCCCGGAGGCGCTTGCTCTCCGGGCGTTTTTTTCGTGTACGGATTTCGTGGTTTAAGACAGTTTTTCAACCCTTTCTCGGGTCGCAACCTGATGTGAAGGATTACCCTAGTCAAGCTCGGAAACCCTTGATAGCATTACCGCCGCAGCTACCACCGAAGCACTCTCCCTCTCGCCCGCGCTCATTGGCTCGCTTTGCTCATGAAGTGCAAAGGCTGTCAGCGGCCCGCTGAGATCAGATGGAGAAAATGCCATGAAAGATGGAAAAGTTGTTCTGGTTCGCCAGTATGACCGTTTCCGGCTTGGGCAGTGGGAGACCGTGTGCCAGCACACGCGCTCCCTTCCGCGCCGGTAAATGATGTGCCGATGTGGTAGCTGCACTTACACCTATCTTCGTTTCGAATGCCGCCGCATAGTTTAACCAAAAATAAATCCGTCACCTTTTCCGGTTATTCAATAACAAATCTATCCCGCTTTTTTTCCTCATTTCCAATGAAATGTTCGTAGCTACGAGCTTGCTGCTAGTTTCATGGCACACGAAGCTTTAAGCTGTTGATAAATCAGTGCAAATACTTCCAGTACCTCTGAATCCGCAGGAAGATCATCGTCATACAACATATCTTTGAAATTTCCAGAAAACTCTTCAGAAATAAGTGCCCACGTTGCTTCGGGGTCTGAGAACAAACACGCTTCACTCGTAGGATGATCCAACCATGTGCAACCTGCCTTAAATTGCTGTCTATCAGTGTTTGCAACCACCTCCACCATTTCACAAAATTCGTCCGATAGTAAATATTTACGATATTCATCAACTCTAAGAATCATACAAATATCGTAAATATGTCGAATTTTTTCGCGCAAGGATGTGGACGGGTCTGGCTCTCGACACGCCCTAACAAGGCTAAACACTTTTTCAACTAACGTACGTTGAACACAAAGAACTTTTACATCAAAGACTTCAAGCTCATACTCAACAATCAGTTCACTCTGACCAAGATCATTGAGAACCTCAGCAATAAGCGAACTTATAGGGCGAAATTCGGAAGGTTCAGGTGTTGTGAACGCGTTGGTTTCAATCAATATATGGGGAGCCACCTGACCTAACTCTGCATCAGGGTATAATCCAGGATATTGATATATAGCCTTTCTGAACTGACCAAACTTGCTTTCCCTTGGATCGCCCTCGACCCGTACTAGCCCCGTAGCCGTGACTTTTTCCGCAGCCTTTATCATGGTCTTTATCTGACCACCAGAATGGCCATTGAAACAAATCGCAAGATCTATATCTTCAGAAAATCTATTGATCAATTTATAAGCTTTTGATAATGCGGTACCACCTTTGAAAACCACTACATTCGCGCTTGGAGACTCGCTTAAATATTTAAGCGCCCGCGTTACCCAATAGTCCTTTTCTACATATGCCTCGGGAACCTGCAAATGTTGAGCTGCGGCCTGTGCCAATTCTAAAAATAATGCTTTATTAAGATGCAACCTCATCGAATCGACCACTCCTTTGCATTTGGCCACTCATCTTCATCAATACCTATATTATATTTTGTAGTCGGATTCAGACTTCTTTTCAACTCGGGAATCGGCCGAAAACCAATATAAGAAACAATCAGACCAAGCAAAGCTTTTGTCGAGGGCGAGTAGTACTTCACGGCAATATTTTGAAGCTCCTTAACGGAAGCATCCTCAAGCTTTGAAATCGTCAAAGCCAACAATCTAACAACTTCAGCCGGAGGAGCATCAGAGATACACTTTACATCCTTCAATACATCTAACAACTCAAGCAACCGAACATTTTTGTCAGACACAGGTGCAGAAGAGTTAACCAATCTAATTTTTATAGTACCGAAGTTTTTCTCCTGCCTACTACAAGTTGTCGCTATTTCTATAGTCTTGGGCTGCTGAGTCGAAAGACCAAGCTTATTATACAAAGCCGCTCCAGTTATGTAACCTGTGCGCTGCCCCTTGCTATATAAACATGACTTTAGCAACTCTGAATCACTTGGCTTCATATTCCCCAAAATTCCTTTTTTCGGGACATAATATTTTCCCTTACTGATTCTACCAAGTCGATTGATAGCCACCATCCGGCTCAGTGCTTTCAAGACAGCGTCTGGGTACTGGTTATAAACATTTAAGTCGTTACATTCAAAAATTGTTCCTGGCTCAATTTTAGCGATGGTGTCTTCAACGCAAGCACTGATCCTCACGACGTATCCTCCACACTCAGTGATTCAGCTTTTGAGAAGCCTAAGCTTCTAAAAAGCCGACAGTCAAGTTTTTACTGCTAAAAACCTGACAAAAGGGCACAAAAAGCTCGCTGGTAATAGCTCCTTTGATGTGAAAAGGGGTTCTTCCGCCACGCCTCCCTGAGCCTGTCAAATAAAACCATCGCCATCCCGTTGCTCGATCAATTGCACTCATGAGCTAAGCCATGCTCAAAAACGACCGACCACGTCATCGGCTTCCGCTAAATTCCCTACCCTGCTACCAGCGCCACCATTTCAATCACCCGAATTCCTCTTCCGGGAGTTTACGGACGAGGTTGCAGAAAAGTAATCGGAGAGATACCCTTTTTGCGTCGCTGCCAATTCAGCGACCGGGCTTGGTAACCCGAGGTAAATCACTGCGCAACAGTGCTATGCGTTCGCAGGCGCTTTTTTTTCGCCTGCGATCTGCGTTATGGCGGCTGTGCGTGGGACGTCTTCGGACGTGCCGGTTTCCTTGATTTCCCGGTTTACCAACCTGCGCACAGCTGCCACCCCATTCGCTTGGTAACGAATTGTGGCGGCTCTTAAAAATTAAGGAGCTTCACAATGCGCTGTATGGATACGTACAAAATTTGGCTTTTCCCTCAACGCGACTCCCAGTTGCGTATCGCCCCACCATCCACCCTCGCCCACCGCCTCTCCCTCACTGGAGGTGGCAAATGACCGATCAATCAGAGCTAAAAACCATCGGCCTAACCCCGCCATTTACTGCGCCGATCAACCACTTTTCCACGTCACTCGCGGCGTTCCCCTAGGCGATGCATTAGCCATGGCTTCTGACTTTCTGTTTCTCGCCAAGAAGCTGAACGAAGATGCCGCCTACGCCACAGACACCGACCGCCACGCTTGGGCCGCGCATTATTTGACGGCGATGAGTAAGGCGGTGGTTGATGATGCGGTGAAGGTACTGACGCGGGATCGGAAGGTCGCGCCGATGTCGAAGCAGGCAGCGGAGGCTGAAGGGTAGCTTCTGTTTTTTAGACGTCAGGCATAACGCATGTGGGGACGGGTTTGGTCGCGGGGTGGGGCATTCAGCGGGAGTGGTGGTTGCCTTGAGTTTTTCGCGAGCAGGCTCGCTCCCACAGGAGGGCGGTTAAGCCAATTTCCATGTTCCAGAAACAAGAAGGCCCGAACGTAATGCTGGACTGAGCCAGCACCAGAGGATCGGGCGCGATTGGGATTGATGCTGTCGGAGCCTGATCATCATGTCTACGCCGACGCCACATAAAACACTGGTTTTTTGCCGACACCTAAGCGGGTGGGGGCTGAGGCTGGGAAGTAGTGGCTAGCTTTAAGCGTTGATGGTGGCTGGTCTGGCGCTTTCGCGAGCAGGCTCGCTCCCACTTTGGATGTGTGTTTAGTCAGTTAGCCCCGAGGTTTCGGGGCTTTTTCGTGTTGGGGTCAGAGCAAGTGCTGGGAGATCAGTTTTGAGATTTCGACCATGGATGTCCTGCCGGTGAATTCGAATTTCACTTTTCCCAGCGACGAAAAGTAGATCTCCAGCTCTGAATCCAGGTCGAAGGTGCCGGAGGTTTCCACCGAGTACGCCACGATGTTTTTGTAGGGTAATGAGGTGAAGTCTTTTTTGCTGCCGGTGAGGCCCTGGACGTTGACGGCGATGATGCGTTTGTTGGTGAACACCACGCCGTCGCGCATGGACTTATAAGCGTCGATGACGTGTTCGCCGTCGATCAAGAGGTCGGAAACGCGTGCGGCGTATTCGTCGTTTTGCTTGAGCTTGAAGAATCCTTTGTTGTTGAAATCAATCATCAGTCTTTCCCTGTTTTCAAATGAACATCGCTAGCAGGGCTTCATAGCGCATTTCCCACTACGCCGCCACGTCCCCTACTCCAGGTGGTCTGTCGCCCGCACCGCATTTTCAATCGCCCGAATGCTGATCGCCGCAAATATTGCCGTCATCAGCACCCCGTTAAACCCCAGCAAAACCGCCAGCACCCGTGAGACGGCCAGTTTCGGGACGAGATCGCCATAACCGATGGTCAGGCCGGTCACGAACGCGAAGTAGATACCGTCAAAAGGACCCCATCCTTCCAGATAGCTGATGATCAGACCGAACAGCACGATCAAAAACAGCAGGATGGAAAAAATCGGCCAGACAACGTGAAAGTAGAACCTGACGGCTTTATAGAATTCTCGACGGACGTGTGCTGCATGAGCGATGTTCATGTTATGGGCCCTTTGGGGGTTTGCCTGACCGGCAATTGAATGCTCGGCGCTTCAACACCCTTCAGCTTGGCACAAGCGAGGTGGATCGCCCGCTCATCGTACTCAAGGCGTATCTGAAAGATATTCGGTAAGCAAACGCTTGGCTTTGTGCTCTTCTAGACTTACTGGAGAGTCGTAGGCAGAACCGAACACGTCGCTTTGGTGCAGTTCGATCAATAGCAGCGTGGCAAGCTGCCCTTTATGCCCAATAGAGGTGCGGCGAAGACCGTATCGGGCACAACAAGATGCCCGCTCAGGGTGCCCTGGCCAACGGCCTGACAATGCCACGATACCGTGACGTGGTGTGAATGCCGCAGCCGACACTTTCGGACGACCGACAACCGCCTGGTTTGTCCGTGACCGTGAGGAATGCTGTATGCCTGATGAGATGTTGCAATTGCCTATGGTCAATAGCGTGCTGGAGCGCCACAAGGGCTCTGCGGGTGCGCTGTTGCCCATCCTTCATGAGATTCAGGCCGGTATCGGTTACATCCCCGATGCCGCCATTCCCGAGATTGCCCACGCGCTCAACCAGAGTCAGGCCGAGGTTCGCGGGGTGATCAGCTTTTACCATGACTTCCGTACCGCGCCGCCGGCCCGGCATATCCTGCGGTTGTGTCGGGCTGAGTCGTGCAAGAGTCGTGGCGCCGAGCAGCTCGCCGCGCAGTTGCGTGATCGTCTGCAACTGGATGATCACGGCAGCAGCGCCGATGGCAGCATCAGTTTGCGTCCGGTGTATTGCCTCGGTGCCTGCGCCTGCTCACCCGCTCTGGAATTGGATGGTCAGGTGCATGCGCGGCTCAGCGCCGAGCGTCTCGATGCTTTGCTCGACGCTTGCCGGGAGGACGCATGAGCCTCTATCTCCCCTGTGATTCTCTTGCCCGTGCCGTGGGTGCCGATGCGGTGGCGTCGGCCCTTGCCGGTCAGGACCTGCAACGCACCAGTTCCCGTGGTCTTTACTGGCTTGAGCCGCTGCTGGAAGTGGACACCCCGCAAGGCCGTATCGGCTTCGGCCCGCTGACCGCTAGCGATGTGCCGTCGGTGCTCGATGCGCTGCAAGGTGAGCCGTCCTCGCACCCACTGGCCTTGGGCCTGGTGGAAGAATTGCCCTATCTGAAATCTCAACAACGCCTGTTGTTCGCTCGCGCCGGCATCACCCGGCCGTTGTCGCTGGACGATTACCGGGCCCATGGCGGTTTCGAAGGTTTAACGAGAGCCGTGACCGTTGGCGGTGATCAAACCGCAACGGAAGTGTTCGATTCAGGCCTGCGTGGCCGTGGCGGCGCAGCGTTCCCTGCCGGGATCAAATGGCGCACGGTGCGTGTCACCCAGGCGGCGCAGAAATACATTGTGTGCAACGCCGACGAAGGCGACTCCGGCACTTTCGCCGACCGCATGTTGATGGAAGGCGACCCCTTCCTGCTGATCGAAGGCATGGCCATTGCCGGCATCACCGTCGGCGCTAGCTACGGCTACATCTATGTGCGCTCGGAATACCCACAGGCCATCACCACGCTGAACGAGGCGCTGGAGATTGCCCGGTCCAACGGTTACCTCGGGGCCAATGTCGGCGGCAGCGGCCTGGCTTTTGATATGGAAGTGCGTGTCGGGGCCGGCGCTTACATCTGCGGTGAGGAAACCGCGTTGCTGGATTCGCTCGAAGGCAAACGCGGGGTCGTCCGCGCCAAGCCACCGATTCCCGCGTTGAAAGGCCTGTTCGGCCTGCCGACGCTGGTGCATAACGTGCTGACCCTGGCCTCGGTGCCGCTGATTCTGGCCAAGGGTGCGCAGTTCTATCGCGATTACGGCATGGGCCGTTCCCTGGGCACGATGCCCTTCCAGTTGGCGGGCAATATTCGTCGTGGCGGTCTGGTAGAACGAGCCTTTGGCCTGACGCTGCGCGAACTGGTGGAAGACTACGGCGGCGGCACCGCCAGTGGCCGACCGCTGAAAGCCGCGCAGGTCGGCGGCCCGCTCGGCGCCTGGGTGCCGCCGTCGCAATTCGACACGCCGCTGGATTACGAAGCCTTCGCGGGCATCGGCGCGATGCTCGGTCACGGCGGCGTGGTGGTCGCGGACGACAGCCTGGACATGGCGCAAATGGCGCGTTTCGCCCTGCAATTCTGCGCCGAGGAATCCTGCGGCAAATGCACGCCCTGCCGCATCGGCTCGACCCGGGGCGTGGAGGTGATCGACCGTCTGCTGGCCGCGCCGGACCAGCGTGGTCGCGATGAGCAGGTCATCATCCTCAAGGACCTGTGCGACACGATGCAATACGGTTCGCTGTGCGCCTTGGGCGGCATGGCCCCCTTTCCGGTGGTCAGCGCCCTCAAGTACTTCCCCGCCGACTTCGGTCTGCAATCTTCGGAGGCCGACCAATGATTACCCTCTTCGACCCGAAAACCGACATTGATCTGGGCACCCCGGCCCGCGACAGCGACGTGCAGATAACCCTGAGCATCGACGGGCGCAGCATCAGCGTGCCGGAAGGCACTTCGGTGATGCGCGCCGCCGCATTGATGGGCACGACCATTCCGAAACTGTGTGCCACCGACAGCCTGGAAGCCTTCGGCTCCTGCCGCATGTGCCTGGTGGAGATCGACGGCATGCGCGGCTATCCCGCGTCTTGCACCACGCCGGTCACCGAAGGCATGACCGTGCACACCCAGACGCCGAAGCTCGCGACCCTGCGTCGCAATGTCATGGAGTTGTACATCTCCGATCACCCGCTGGACTGCCTGACCTGCTCGGCCAACGGCAACTGCGAGCTGCAAACCGTCGCCGGTCAGGTTGGCCTGCGGGAAGTGCGTTACGGCTATGAAGGTGACAACCATCTGGCCGACGTGAAGGACACTTCCAACCCTTACTTCGATTACGACCCGAGCAAGTGCATCGTCTGCAACCGCTGCGTGCGTGCCTGCGAAGAAACCCAGGGCACCTTTGCCCTGACGATTACCGGACGCGGTTTTGAATCCCGGGTGGCGGCGGCCGGTGGCGATAACTTCCTCGACTCCGAATGCGTGTCCTGCGGCGCCTGTGTGCAGGCTTGCCCTACTGCGACGCTGATGGAAAAAAGCGTGGTCGAACTGGGTCAGCCGGAGCACAGCGTGATCACCACCTGCGCCTATTGCGGCGTGGGCTGCTCGTTCCGCGCCGAGATGAAAGGCGACCAGTTGGTGCGCATGGTTCCGGACAAGAATGGCCAGGCCAACCATGGTCACTCGTGCGTCAAAGGGCGCTTCGCCTGGGGCTACGCCACCCACCCGGATCGCATCACCAAACCGATGATCCGCAAACACATCAACGACCCGTGGCAGGAAGTCAGCTGGGATGAAGCGGTGACTTACGCCGCCAGCGAATTCCGTCGGTTGCAGCAAAAGTACGGCCGCGACTCCATTGGTGGCATTACCTCCAGCCGTTGCACCAACGAAGAAACCTACCTGGTGCAGAAACTGGTGCGCGCCGCCTTCGGCAACAACAACGTCGACACCTGTGCGCGGGTTTGCCACTCGCCGACCGGTTATGGGCTGAAACAAACCTTGGGCGAATCCGCCGGCACCCAGAGTTTCGACTCGGTGATGCAGGCCGACGTGATCCTGGTGATGGGCGCCAACCCCAGCGACGCCCACCCGGTGTTCGCCTCCCAACTCAAACGCCGCCTGCGTGAAGGCGCACGCCTGATCGTCATCGACCCACGGCGCATTGATCTGGTGGACGCGGTGCATGCCCGCGCCGAACTGCACCTTGCCCTGCGCCCGGGCACCAACGTCGCCATGCTCAATGCGTTGGCCCACGTCATCGTCACCGAAGGCTTGCTCGATCAGGCCTTTATCGACGCCCGTTGCGAGGGTAGCGATTTCGCTCGCTGGAGCGAGTTCGTCAGCCGCGCGGAACACTCGCCGGAAGTTCTCGGCCCGGTCTGCGGCGTCGCCGCTGCCGATATCCGCGCCGCCGCTCGCCTGTATGCCGGTGCCGACAATGCGGCGATCTACTACGGCCTGGGCATCACCGAACACAGCCAGGGCAGCACTGCGGTCATGGGCATCGCCAACCTCGCCATGGCCACCGGCAACATCGGCCGCGAAGGCGTGGGCGTGAACCCGCTGCGTGGGCAGAACAACGTTCAGGGCTCCTGCGACATGGGTTCGTTCCCCCACGAATTGCCCGGTTACCGGCACATCTCCAACGAAGTGGTACGGGCGCAGTTCGAACAGGCCTGGAACGTCACCTTGCAACCCGACCCGGGGCTGCGTATCCCGAATATGTTCGAGTCGGCGCTGGCCGGCAGTTTCAAAGGCCTGTATTGCCAAGGCGAAGACATCGCCCAGAGCGACCCGAACACCCAACACGTCACCGCAGCCCTGTCGGCCATGGAATGCATCGTGGTGCAGGACATTTTCCTCAACGAAACCGCCAGGTTCGCCCATGTGTTCCTGCCGGGCAGTTCGTTCCTGGAAAAGGACGGCACCTTCACCAACGCCGAGCGGCGTATCTCGCGGGTGCGCAAGGTCATGGAGCCGCTGGGCGGCAAGGCTGACTGGGAAGGCACAGTGGCGCTGGCCAACGCCTTGGGCTACCCGATGAACTACACGCATCCGTCGCAAATCATGGATGAAATCGCCAGCCTGACGCCGGCGTTCACCAACGTCAGTTACGCCGCACTCGACAGCCACGGCAGCCTGCAATGGCCGTGCAACGCCGAGGCGCCGGACGGCACGCCGACCATGCACATCGATCAGTTCGTGCGCGGCAAAGGGCGCTTCATGCTCACCGGGTACGTGCCCACCGAGGAGAAGGTCAACAATCGTTATCCCCTGCTGCTGACCACCGGGCGCATCCTCAGTCAGTACAACGTCGGCGCTCAGACACGGCGAACCGAAAACGTCGCCTGGCACGATGAAGACCGCCTGGAAATCCACCCGACCGACGCCGAGAGCCGAGGCATCAACGAAGGCGACTGGGTCGGCATCGGCAGCCGCGCCGGTCAGACCGTACTGCGTGCGCGGGTTACCGAGCGGGTCGCGCCGGGCGTGGTGTACACGACGTTCCACTTCCCGGAATCGGGGGCCAACGTCATCACCACCGACAACTCCGACTGGGCTACCAACTGTCCGGAGTACAAGGTCACGGCCGTGGAAGTCAGCCGCGTCTACCACCCTTCCGAGTGGCAAAAACGCTATCAGGCCTTCAGTGACGAACAGGACCGTCTGCTCAAGGAACGCCGGCATGCCCGTGGCGCTAAAGCGGAGGTGCGCCGATGAGTACGGAGAACCTGATCAAGATGGTCAACCAGATCGCCCTGTACTTCGCCACCGAACCGGACCAGCAAGCGGCCGTGCTCGGTGTGCGTAATCACCTGCAGATGTACTGGACGCCGGGCATGCGCAAGGAATTGCTGGCCTGGCAGACAGAACATCACGGGGCGGATTTGCATCCGTTGGCGCAGGCGGCGGTCAGTGGCGCGGGGTGGGAGGCTTAGGCTCACACGATCCCGTGAGATTGCCCCGGCCTGCTGGCTGACACTAACACCTGTGGCGAGGGAGCTTGCTCCCGCTGGGCCGCGAAGCGGCCCCCTTATCCATGAAAAGAAGGGGACTGCTGCGCAGTCCAGCGGGAGCAAGCTCCCTCGCCACAGTATTTTGATCGACTGGGTGCGGCGTTATCGCGTCAGGGGCTACTCGATCTCAATCGGCCCTCTAGTCCCGGCATCACTGTCCATCCAGTAATCCTCCCCCGTCAGCCGTCGATCACCTTGAATCGTGAAGGTGATCTTTCCCTGCTTGAATTGCAGCGCGCCATCGGTGCGCTTCGCGTTGACCCGCTTGCCGTCCACCCAGACCTGTTCCTTGGCATCGATACGAATCGTGGCAACAGTCGCGCCGGCCTCGCTCTTCGCGACCCATTGCCCGGCATAAGGTGTCTGGGTGCTTGCGCTGTCCGCCGCTGGGTTGGTAAACCCGGCCTTGGCGTTTTCCGCTTTGCTCTTGTGGATATCGCAGCCCTGAAGTTCGCTCACTTGGGTGCAACCGGATTGCTCGAGTTGTTTGCGGTATTTGTCATTGATCGCGTGGGCGGGGAATTGCACCAGCATCAATAGGGCCAGTGTTGGCAGGATGATTTTGTTCATCAGTTCTCTCCTTCGATCAGCGCCTTTCCGCGCCTCTGGATAATTCACTGTAGTCAGAACCCGGTACTCGGTTACACGGGCAACACCACCAACGCCTCCAGCCCGCCCTTCGACCGATTTCGCAGTTTCAATTCCCCGCCATGCTCCAACACTATCGCCCGCGCCGCCGATAATCCCAAGCCCACACCGCCGGTGCTTTTGTTGCGTGATCCTTCCATGCGAAAGAACGGCACAAACACTTGTTCAAGGCTGGCCTCCGGAATACCCGGCCCGCGATCCAGTACTTTGATCCGCACCTCCCCAGCATCAGCAATCAACTCAATTGCCGGCTCACTGCCGTACTTGATCGCGTTATCCAGCAGATTGGTCATCACCCGCTTAAGCCCCAGCGGCCGCCCGAAATACACCCACCGCGTCGGCCCGACGTAGGCGATCTCAACCCCCTGATCCCGGTAATCATCCAGCAACGTTTGCAGCAACTCGGCCAGATCAAACTGGGTCGCCGGTTCAAGCCGCGCATCATCCCGGAAGAATTCCAGCGCCGAGTTGATCATCGCCTGCATTTCATCCACATCACGAAACAGCCGCTGCTGTTGCTCGCTGTCTTCGATGAATTCCCCGCGCAAACGCATCCGCGTCAAGGGCGCGCGCAGGTCGTGGGAGATGGCGGCGAGCATTTGGGTGCGGTCGCGAATGAAGTGTTGCAGTTGGGCCTGCATGGCGTTGAACGCGAGGATCGCCTGGCGGATTTCCTGAGGGCCTAGCGGTTCGATCGGCGGGGCGCGGAAGTCCACGCCGAAGCGTCGGGCGCCTTCGGCGAAGTGTTGCAAAGGTGTGGCGAGGCGGCGGGTGGCGATCAGCGCGACCAGGGCGGTGGAGATCAGCACCAGCAGGATGACGATCAGGTAACGCGGCGCTTCGTCCAGGCCCCAGCTGCGCGAAGGGGCGGAGAACATGACCCAGGTCGCGTCCGGCAGCTGGATCAGCAGCGCGTAACGGGCGTCCGCCGAGGGTTCCGTCCAGTCGGCCGGCTCGTAGGTCTGGATTCGTGCGGAAAACTTAAGCAACGGATGCAGGATGGTCGAGCCGATTTGGGAATCCAGGTCCTCCACCGTCGGCAGATTGAGCTCACGTCGATCAAGGTGCCAACTGACGATGAAGCCCTCATCGCTGACGGCGTGCGCCAGTTGGCTGCGCAGCGGCGCCGGGGCGGCCTGGATGATGCGGGTGATGGCGGCCATTTTGTCCAGCAACCCGGTTTCGGTCAGCGGTGGGCGCGCCCACACACCCGCCAGTTGGATAAACAGCCCGTTGAGCGCCAATGAAATCAGCATCGCCAGAATGATGGTCAAGGCGATCCAGCGCGCCACCGTGTCCCGGCGAATCCGCTTCAACCAGCTCATCGCCGGGTCACGCTGGGGGTGAACAGATAACCGCCATTGCGCACCGTGCGAATCATCGCCGGGCGTTTGGTGTCGGATTCGAGCTTGCGTCGCAGGCGGCTGACTTGCACATCGATGCTGCGATCAAACGCGTCATGGCAATGCCCCCGCGCCAGGTCCAGCAACTGCTCGCGGGTGAGGATGCGTTGAGGGTGTTCGACGAAGACCAGCAGCAAGTCGAACTCACCGGCCGACAGCGGGATCATCACGTTGTCCGGCGAGCGCAGTTCACGGCGGGTGACGTCGAGGTGCCAGTCGGCGAAGTCGATCAGCGGCCGTGGGCGCTCCGTCACGACCGGCCGGCGTTCGTCCACGCGCCGCAGCACGGCGCGCACCCGGGCCAGCAGCTCGCGGGCGTCGAAAGGTTTGGTCAGGTAATCATCGGCGCCGAGTTCGAGGCCGACGACCCGGTCGCTGAGTTCGCCCATGGCGGTCAGCATGATCACCGGCATGGCGTAGCGAATCCGCAGTTGCTGACACAGGATCAATCCGCTGTCCCCCGGCAACATCACGTCAAGAATGATCAGGTCCGGCGGCTGGCGCTCGATGGCCGCCCACAGCGACGCGCCGTCGGTGGCGACCTCGACGCTGTAGCCGTGCTGCACGAAGAATTTTTTCAGCAGATCGAGGACTTCAAGGTCGTCGTCCACAATTAAAAGGCTGTTCACCGAAGGTCACTTAAGGGGCGAATGGAGCCGCCATCTAAAACCATTCACGGCAGCGCGTCATATATTTCAATCCTGCAATAAAGCGTCAGCACCGCAATAAACCAGACATCTTTGTGCAAGGCCTGGGGCTCAGCATCTCGGCGAATTCCTCCCGAGACTTGCGTCCATGTTGCCTTTCAAATGTGCTCCCTGGCTGGTCCGCAACACGTCGATGGCCGTGCTGGCCGCCGGGCTGGCGGGTTGCAGCAGCCAACCGCCGGCGTCCGCCACCGTGACGTGTGCCGAAATCAGCTATTCGGTGTACGACCCGGCGGAACCGTTCAACCGCGGTGTCTTTGCCTTCAATCGGGTGGCCGATGACTATGCCCTGGCACCGGTCGCCCGTGGCTATCGGTACTTGCCGGACTTTTTCCAGACCGGTGTGCACAACTTTGTCGCGAACTTTGGCGAGCCCAAGGTCTTTATCAACGACCTGCTGCAAGGCAACCCGATGCGCTCGGTCAATACGTTGGGACGTTTCGCGCTCAATACCACCGTGGGCGTGGTGGGCTTGATCGATGTGTCCGGCATGGCCGGCATCCCGCGTCACAAAGCAGATTTCGGCCAGACCTTCGGCGTGTGGGGCATCGGCAACGGTCCGATCGTCGAGCTGCCCTTGTTCGGCACCTCGAACAGCCGCGATGCAGCCGGGCGAGTGCTGAGTTTTGTGGTCGATCCGTTCGGCAGCAACAGCGATACCGTGGACACGCTGTCCACGATCAACACGGTCGGCGGCATCGTCGATGGTCGAGCCGAAGCATTACCGCTGACCGACAGCCTGCAAAAATTGCCGGATTACTACAGCGCCTTGCGCAACGTGGTCGCCGAGCATCGAGCCGCTTATGTGGAGGATGGCAAACAAGGCTCAGCGCAAACAACCCAACCTCAATGCGAAGGAGTACCGACCGATGGTTTCTGAAAGCAATCACTTAACGCTGCAACAGCGAGTGACCCGGCACGACGCGGTTAATGTGCACTGCCGGGAAATCACCCTGCGCCTGTCACCGGACTGCCGCCAACTGGTGCTCAGCCGCTACACCGAACACTACGGCCCGGCGGTGGTGCGCTGGATCGAGCGCAGTCATACGGTATCGCTGAGCGAGCTGTTTCGCTGGCTGGTGGCCAATGGGGAAACCAGTGTCATGAGGGGGGACAGCCTTTCGCTGCCTTGATGAATCGCCCGTCTCACTTCAACACCACGCCACTGATTTGCTATCGTGCACGCCATCGCCCCACCTCAAAGAACAATGGACGCCATTGTTACCAAGGAAGAATGAATGGTTCTCGTCGCAATATTGGTGTTCTTGGCTGCGTCAGCGGGGATGTGGTTCTGGATAGTGAGGAACCGTGGCAGCTTGTATCTGTGGTTCGCCAACCTGGCAGGTGCTCTGGCCAGTTTGATTGTCGCGACGATCGTGCTGATGTTCATGAGCCCCGATGAGACAAAAACACGACCCGCTTACTTTCTCTATACGATCATGGCGACCTTTGGCGTCTTCTTCGGAACATGGCTCTTCACAGTCGCCAGGTTCAAGCAGGATGAGTATCCGGTCGGGCGCCATTTGATAGCCGGAGCTTGCAGCCTGGTGACGGCATTCCTGACGTTTGTGATATGCGCAGTGATCATTGATGGCAAATGAGCACTGCCCGGCTCGGCTTTACAATTTCAGCAGCAAGCCAGTAGCCATCAGATAATCCCGGGCGCTGCCTGCGCTATCATCGCGCGCTCTGTGCACCAAGAGTCTTGAACCTGCATGCCCATGTCTTCGCCATTCCCCGACAGCCATCGCTCTCTGCCACCGGTCCTCGCCGGCCCGCTGTTGCGGCGTCTGGACCCCACGCGCCTGGTGCTCTGGCTGGTAGGAACCCGGGCATTGTCGCTGACCTTGCGCCTGCAAGGTGTCGGTGACATTCGCCTCGATGCCGGGCAATGCACGGTCATTCCGGTGGGCAAGCATGCCTTCGTCCACCTGATCGATGTACCACTGGCGACCGCCCTGCCCTGCGACACCCTGATCGACTATGACCTGCTGATAGATGACGCGGCGACCGGTATTGCCGACTGGGCGCCTCATCTGCTGTACGGCGAAGCCCGTTGCCCGAATTTCGTCTTGCGTTCGCGCATTGATCAGTTGATGCACGGTTCCTGCCGTAAACCTCACCACCCGGCAGCCGACGGTTTGCTGTGCGTCGATCGTTTTCTGGCGACAGAACATGCCGCGACGGAGCGCCCGGCCCTGCTGATGATGAGCGGCGATCAGGTGTACGCCGACGATGTCGCCGGTCCGATGTTGCGGGCGATCCATGCGCTGATCACTCAACTGGGGCTGTTCGAAGAACGCCTCGAAGGTGCGGTGGTCAGCGACAGCGCCAAACTCTACGAACACCCTGCCAGTTATTACCATCGTGCGGATTTGTTGCCGGCGCTTGAGAGCAACAAAACCTTGCGCGAGCGATTTTTCGGCGGAGCGCGCAAGCCGATTTTCACCAGCAGCAGTGCCGACAATCACCTGGTGACATTCGCTGAAGTCATGGCCATGTACCTGCTGGTCTGGTCGCCGACTCCCTGGACGCTGATCGCGCCACAACCGCCAGCGCTGACGCCCGAAAGACGCAAGCGTTATGCCCTTGAACAGACGCGTATCGATGACTTCAAGGGGGCCTGGGGGATGTCGCGCGGGCCATGGCGCATCTGCCGTGCCTGATGATTTTCGACGACCATGACATTACCGATGACTGGAATCTGTCCGCGAAATGGGAGGAAACGGCCTACGGCCATCCGTTCTCCAAGCGCATCATCGGCAACGCGCTGCTCGCCTACATGCTGTGCCAGGGCTGGGGCAACAACCCGGATGCGTTCGGCGACGTGCTGGAAAAAGCCCGATTATTGAGTGCCACGGGGCACGACGATTATCTCGACAGCGACGTCCAGGACGCTCTGATCGATGAGCTGCTCGGCTTTCAACACTGGCATTACGTGCTGCCGACCACTCCGGCGCTGGTTGTCATCGACACCCGCACCCGACGCTGGCGCAGCGAGATGAATCTCAAGCAACCCTCGGGTCTGCTGGACTGGGAAGCGCTCAGCGAACTGCAACAGGAACTGCTCGATCACCCGTCGGCGATCATTGTTTCGCCAGCGCCGATCTTCGGCGTCAAACTGATCGAAACCGTGCAACGCGTCTTCAGCTGGTGCGGTTATCCGCTACTGGTCGACGCTGAAAACTGGATGGCCCATCGGGGCGCGGCCCAGGTGATCCTGAACATTTTCCGACACTCGCGCACACCGGGTAACTACGTGGTGCTGTCGGGCGATGTGCATTATTCCTTCGTCTACGAAGTCCTGATCCGACACCGCCAGGCCGGTCCGAGGATCTGGCAGATCACCAGCAGCGGCATCAAAAACGAATTCCCGCCCACGCTGCTCGAATGGTTCGACCGCCTCAACCGCTGGCTCTACTCGCCGCGCTCGCCGCTCAATTGGCTGACCAAACGCCGTCGCATGCGCATCATCCCGCACATCCCTGAACATGCCGAAGCGGGTGAACGGCTGTGGAATTCGGCAGGGATCGGCCAAGTGTTCTTCAATGAAAAGGGACAGCCGCAGGAAATCTTTCAGCACAATTCAAACGGTGCACCGAAGACGCGGATGATTGCGCCCGACACAGACGACTGAACGTGTGAGCCACCATGAATCTCACTCGAACCCTGATCATCGGCAACTCTGGCGCGGGCAAAAGCTGGCTGGCTAAACGACTGGCCGAACATCTTCATGCGCCGTGGATCGATCTTGATCGGGTTCACTGGGTGTCGGATGAAAGCAGCATCGCCCGCTCTCGCTCCGAAGCATTGGGCATGGCGCGCGTGCTGGCCGATGAAGAGCGCTGGGTGATTGAGGGTGTTTACGGCTGGATCGTCAGCGAACTGATCAACCGTGCAACAGCGCTGGTCTGGCTGTGTGTTGACGACGAAACCTGCGTCGCCAATATTCGTCAGCGAGAAAACCGGCAGGACAACGACGAATTGCTGATCGCGTTGCTGGAATGGGCCGGCAGTTATCGTGTTCGCAAAGACTCCAGCGGGTTTTCCGCACACCGGCAGCTGTTCGAAGGGTTCAGCGGTTCAAAAATCAGGCTCATGGATCGGAGTGAAATCGCGGCCTTCGTGAACACTCTTCCCGACTCATCTCACAGCGTTTGAAAAAGGATTGGTATGTTTGCACGGAGCAAGTTAGTCCCCGAACTGATGGTCACCGACATCAAGAAAAGCCTGCATTTCTGGACCTCGCTAATCGGTTTCAAGATTGCCTACGAGCGGCCTGAAGCGGGCTTCGCCTACCTCGATAACAACGGCGTGCAAATCATGCTGGAGCAATTCGCTCCAGACGAAGGCCAGTGGATGACCGGAGCATTAGAAGCGCCGTTTGGCCGGGGCATCAACTTTCAGATCACTGTTGATCTCGTCGAGCCGATACTCCAACGATTGGCCGAAGTTGAATGGCCGCTGTTTCGTCCCTGCGCCGATGTCTGGTATCGCGCCGATGCGGTGGAGGTCGGGCAACGTGAATTTCTGGTTCAGGACCCGGATGGGTATCTGGTTCGGTTGGTGGAGAGTTTGGGGGAGCGGGTGTGTTTGTCCGGCTGTTGAGGTCACAACAACCAAAACCCCGAGCAAGATCATTCCCACGCTCCGCGTGGGAACGATGATCCTTCCACTAAGCGGTGATTAACGCCCGACAAACCCCTCTGACAATCATCTCCACTTCCCGCTCATCAATCGTCAGCGGTGGCAGCAGGCGGATGGTCTTGCCCCGTGTCACGTTGATCAGCAAGCCGTGGTCGCGTGCGGCGATCAGGGTCAGGTCGCGGATCGGTTGCTTGAGCTCGATGCCGATCATCAAGCCTTGGCCACGAATCGCCAGGACGTTCGGGTCGTCGGCCAGTTCGGCGCGCAGTCTTGCCAGCAGGCGTTCCCCCTGAAGCGTGGCGTTTTCCAGCAGACCTTGTTCTTCGATGATGTCCAACACCGTGCAACCGACACGACACGCCAGCGGATTACCGCCGAAAGTGCTGCCATGGCTGCCGGGGGTGAACAGCTCGGCGGCTTTGCCCCGGGCCAGGCAGGCGCCAATGGGGATACCGTTGCCGAGGCCCTTGGCCAGGGTCATGACGTCCGGGACGATGCCTTCGTGTTGGAAGGCGAACCACTGGCCGGTACGACCGATGCCGGTCTGGATTTCGTCGAGCATCATCAGCCAGCCGCGCCGGTTGCACAGCTCGCGCACGGCTTTCAGGTAACCGGCAGGCGCCAGCTGGACGCCGCTTTCACCTTGAATCGGTTCCATCAGAATCGCCACGATGCGCGAGCCATGGGCTTGCCGCACGTTGTCCAGCGCGTTGAGGTCGCCGAAGGGCACTTTGACGAAGTCGCCGGGCAACTCGTTGAACCCCAGGCGCACGGCCGGGCCGTCGCTGGCGGATAAGGTGCCCAGCGTCCGGCCATGGAAGGCGTTTTCCATCACCACCACCAGCGGCTGCTCGACACCTTTATGCCAGCCATAAAGCCGTGCGAGTTTCAACGCGGTTTCATTGGCTTCGGCCCCGGAATTGTTGAAGAACGCCCGCTCCATGCCCGACAACTTCGTCAGTTTCTGCGCCAACCGCTGCTGCCAGTCAATGCTGTAGAGATTGGAGGTATGCAACAGCAGCCCGGCCTGCTCGCTGATCGCCGACACGATTTTGGGATGAGAGTGGCCGACATTGGTCACCGCCACACCCGCCACCGCATCCAGATACTCACGTCCCGCCTGATCCCAAAGTCGAGTGCCCAGGCCTTTGCTGAAACTCAGGGCCAGGGGTTGGTAAGTGGTCATCAGGCAAGCGGCGGTCATGACATCAAGCTCCATCAATTGTCGGTGTTTTTGCAGTATGGTTAGCCACCTGAGCTGGATAAACGCTGCAACACTTCAATCATCTTAAAGCTGAGCTTGATAATGGATTTATTCCAGGCAATGACGGTTTACGTCAAAGTGGTCGAAGCCGGGAGCATGACGGCCGCCGCACAGCAGTGCGAAATGTCCACCACCATGGTCGGCAATCACCTCCGCGCGCTGGAGCAACGTCTGGGTGTGCGTTTGTTGAACCGGACGACGCGGCGCCAGCGTTTGACGGAGTTCGGCTCCGCCTATTACCAGCGCTGTCTGGAGGTGTTGGGATTGGTGGAGGATTCCGAGCGGCTGGCCGAACAAAGTCAGGACACCCCGAGCGGGACCTTGCGCATCACGGCCCCGCTGACCTTCGGCACTGAAAAGCTTGCGCCGGCACTCAGCGAGTTCACCCTGCGTTACCCGCAAGTCAAGCTGGACGTGGTGCTCACCAACGGGCGGCCCGACCTTCTCGAAAACGGCCTCGACGTGGCGTTTCGCCTGGGCGCAATCGAACCGTCCAACCTGATCGCCCGCCCGCTCATCGACTACACGCTGACCATGTGCGCCTCGAAGTCTTATCTGGCACGCCGGGGCACACCGGAAAAACCCGAAGACTTGCAACAGCACGACTGCTTGTCCTTTGCCTACCCGGTCGGCGATGACTGGCAATCCGTGGAAAAGCAATGGCGGCTGAGCGGGCCGGAAGGCGAAGTCATGGTGGCCGTCAGAGGACCGATGCTGATCAACAGCTCGGCCGGGCTGCACCAGGCTGCTCGAACCGGGATGGGCATCGTGATGTTGCCCGATGCGCTGGTCGAGCAGGATCTGCTGAGCGGAAACCTGGTCGCGCTGATGCAAGACTATCGACTGCCCAGCCGGCCGATGCACCTGGTGTACGCCCAGGATCGCTACCGCTTGCCGAAATTGCGTCGCTTCGTCGACTTCGCCATGCAGATGTGGGCCAAACACTAGCCGGGGCAATACACCATGCACTAATCTCCCGGCTGACGGGTCACTTTGATATCAGTGCAAGGAGAGCGGTGATGGGTGAGGCATCAAATATCGAGCCGTTGAAATTCAATGTGTCGGATTTGAACGAGGACATGCTGCACACCATTCTGGAACTGGTCAGTGACGGCATTTGGGACTGGAATGCCAACACCGGGTTCGTCTACCGCAATCCCGGGTGGTACGTGATGCTCGGCTATGCTCCGCACTCCCTGGACAACACCGTGTTTACCTGGGAAAACGTGATGCACCCCGACGATTACCCGCGGGTGATGGCGTTGTTTGATGCGTACCTGAATCAACGCGCGGCGGGCTATCAAGCCGAGTATCGCTGCCGCAAGCAGGACGGCAGTTATATCTGGATCGAAGATCGCGGCTACGTGCTGGCACGCAATGCCGACGGATCGGTCGCGCGGATGGTCGGTGCGCACCGCAGCATCGAAGACAAGAAACGCCTCTTCGAGGAGATGGAACGGCGCAATCAATCCCTTGAAGCCATCGTCGAAGAACGCACCCGGGAGTTGTCGCGGGTCAATCAGCAGCTGCAAATTCAACTGGAAGAAAATCGCAAACTGGCGGAAACCGATGCGCTGACATCGATCGCCAATCGCTATCGCCTGGAAAAAACCCTGCCTCAGGAATGCGAGCGTGCCCAGCGCTTTCGCCAGCCGCTGTCATTGATCGCCATGGACATCGATGACTTCAAGAACATCAACGATCACTACGGCCATGCCCTGGGAGACGCGGCATTGGTGCAGGTCGTCAAGACCGTGAAACGCTGCGTGCGCTACGGCGATCTACTGGCACGCTGGGGCGGTGACGAGTTCATCCTCATCCTGCCCAATACCTCGCTGGCCGACGCCCGATCCTTCGCCGAAAAAATCCGCCAAGGCCTCTCAAGCATGCCGCCTGTGGGTGAGTTCCAGGTAACCATGAGTTTCGGGGTGGTCCAGCGCTTTGAAGAAGAGCAACAGACCGGCCTTCTGGCCAGGGCCGATCAGGCGCTGTATCGGTCGAAAGTGGCGGGCAAGAATGTGATTTCCGGGTGAGCGCCGTCCTGCATGTCCGCGATGTACTGCCCTCGGAAGCGGAATCCGTGCGGCTGTTTCTTGAGCAGAACGGATGGGCCCACCGCTTGGGATCAACTGAACATTTTGCGCAGTTGATCGCCAGCTCCCAACGTACCGCGCTTGCCGTGAAAGATGCCCAGATCGTCGGGTTTGCCCGTGGCATCACCGACAGCCTATCCAATGGTTATCTGTCTATGGTTGTCGTGTCCGGGCAGCATCGACGTGAAGGCGTTGGCCGGGCGCTGGTCGAGCATGTCATGGGCGAGAACACCGACATCACCTGGGTTCTGCGCGCAGGCCGTGAAGGCGCTTCGGAGTTCTTCTCGCGCCTGGGTTTTGAACCATCGAGCATCGCGATGGAGCGCCCCCGCAGTCGATAGCCAAAACGCCCTTCACATCCCCGCCTTCACCAGCACCGGTTTCTCCTGATACCGATCCGGGTACAGCTGCTTCAGCTGCGCGACTTTCGGCAGGTCGTTGATCACGATGTATGGATACGTCGGGTGCTCGGTCAGAAAGTCCTGATGTTCCTCTTCCGCCGGGTAGAAACCGTTGTAGGTTTCCAGCTTGGTGACAATGGGTTTGGTGAACGAATGGGCGGCGTCGAGCTGGGCGATGTAGGCCTGGGCGACGCGCTGCTGTTCCGTGTTCGCCGGGAAAATTGCCGACCGGTACTGCGTGCCGCTGTCGGGGCCCTGGCGGTTCAACTCGGTGGGGTTGTGCGCCACTGAGAAATAGATTTGCAGCAAGGTGCCGTAGCTGACCTGCGACGGATCGAAAGTGACTTCGACCGATTCCGCATGACCGGTATCGCCGTCGCTGACACGCTCATACCGGGCGGTGCTGGCTTCACCGCCAGCGTAACCGGAGACGGCTTTTTTCACGCCTTTGACATGCTGGAACACCCCTTGGACGCCCCAGAAGCAACCGCCGGCGAAGACTGCGGTTTCGCTGTGGGCCTGGGTGGTTTCATCCAGGGCAGGCGGCGGGATAATGACTGCCTCTTCAGCAGCGCCGAAAGAAAACGCCGAGCATTGGCCAATGACGCCTGCAGCCGCCAAACCCAACAAGGTACGGCGCCAGGTAACCGGGTTTTTCATGAGTCTGACTCCTGAACAAATGATAGGGCGATCAACCGAACGTAAACGCATACGCCGACACACCCGGATCGAGAAACTCGATGCTGAAAGTGCGGTCCGTCACGCCGCCGTTCTGGCGCACCAATTGATACAACCGTTGCTCGGTAACGCTGCCGCTGCCATCGGGGGCGACGTCGGTGCCGTGGGCATCGCCGGGGGCTTTTCCGTCGATCAGCACTTTGAAGCGCACCGGTTTGCCGTCTGCGCCGGGGCCCAGTACCAGGTGCAAATCGCGCGCGTGGAAGCGGTAGACGATTCGGCTGGCCGGCGCGCTTGAAATCGCGCGTTCCGAACCGACGTTCCATTGACCGTCCAGGCCCCAATCGTTGAGTGCCAATTGCGCTGGCGTGCTGTACGCCGACACCTTGTCCGGCACCAGACCGGTTTGCGGCACGAAGTGCTCCGCACGCTGGTAGCCCACATAGGTTTCCGGCGACTGGACTTCATTCATGTCCGGGGCCAGTTGAACCCCGGTGGCATCGGCTGTGATCAGCCCATCGGCGACTTTTGAGGCGCCCGCTTCACGCAGCAGCTGCTGGATGACGCGTTCCGATTCGGCGTATTCGCCTTCACCGAAGTGGTGATAACGAATGCGCCCCTGCGCGTCGGCAAAATAGTGAACCGGCCAGTATTCGTTGTTGAAGGCACGCCAGATCTTGTAGTCATTGTCGATCGCCACCGGGTAGTTGATGCCCAGGTCTTTCATGGCTTTGGTGACATTGCCCACATCCCGCTCGAACGCGAATTCGGGCGCATGAACACCGATCACCACCAGCCCCTGATCGCGGTACTTCTCGGCCCAGGCTTTGACATACGGCAAGGTGCGCAGGCAGTTGATGCAGGAGTAAGTCCAGAAATCCACCAGCACGACCTTGCCCTTCAATGCCTGTGCGGTCAGTGGAGGCGAATTGAGCCATTGCACGGCGCCATCCAGCGGCGGGAGGTTGCCTTCAATCGGCAATGCGCCTGGCGCTTTTGCTGACATTTTCATCGCCCCGCCAGCGGCCATCATCGCCCCGCTGTTGTTCGGTGATTTGCCGGCCAAACGGCCCACCAACGCCTGCTCGAGGCCACCGGTGGAAGCCGTCGAAACCCGCGCCAGGATGCCAGTGTCCAGCCCTAGGGCAATCGCCGCCACACCGGCCAACATCGCCGCGCCCAAACCTCGACGGACCCATTCACCCGCGCCGATCGAGCGCTTCATCGCCGCGAAGACTTTACCGCCCAGCAACAACGCCACGGCGAGGGAAGTGGCGGCACCCGCGGCGTAAGCCAGCAACAGCAACGTGGTGGCGATGCTTGCCCCTTGCAGCGCCGCCCCGGTCAGCAACAGGCCGAGAATCGGCCCGGCACACGGTGCCCAGAGCAGGCCCGTGGCGACGCCGATCAGGAACGAAGCGCCGGGACGCGGACGAGCATCGGCGCCCGCGGCTTCCGACAGTCGGCTGCCGGCCGCCACCAGTGGGCGCGTCAGGCGCTCGGCCAATCGAGGCAGCAGCAGCGTCAGCCCGAACAGTGCCACGAACAGCAACGCGAGCCAGCGACCGTACTGATTGACTTGCACCACCCAGCCGCCGCCCACCGCCGCCAATGAGGCGACGAGCGCGAAGGTCACCGCCATCCCCGCCAACAGTGGCAAGCCACTTTTCATAAACGGCTGCCCGGTGCGAGCGAAGACAAAGGGCAATACCGGCAGAATGCACGGGCTGACAATCGTCAGCACACCACCGAGATACGCGAGAACCAGAAGCCACATAGCATCGACCTGCAATAAATGAGTGAAAGGAAGTGCCCATGGGTCACGCCGCCCCGGGCTCGAAGGTCATCGCCAGACCGTTCATGCAGTAACGCAGGCCGGTCGGCTTGGGCCCGTCGTCGAAGACGTGGCCCAGATGCCCCCCGCAACGCCGGCAGTGGACTGCTTCGCGCAGTACGCCGAAGGAACGGTCCTGACGGGTCGCCACCGCCTTGTCCAGTGGCGCCCAAAAGCTGGGCCAACCGGTGCGGCTGTCAAACTTCGTGTCGGATGAGAACAGCGGCAAATCACACCCGGCACAGGCGAAAATTCCCTCGCGATGCTCGTTGTTCAACGGGCTGCTGTAGGCCCGTTCGGTGCCTTCTTCGCGCAGGATTTCGTACTGCTCGGCACTGAGCATCGCGCGCCATTCGCTGTCACTGTGAGTCACCTCGAACACCTCCGACGCACTGGCCTCGCTGACCAGCGCCGAATGGGCGGCAAATTTTGGCAACACACCGATCACCAGGGCTGCAGCGCCCAGCCCGCCGCTCGCTACAAGAAATTGTCGCCGTGAAAACATGGCCATCTCCAAAATTCCAAGTGCCTGATAGGGAACACAGCCTAGGCTTGGGTTGATCGCCAAATCCTCACGGACAGTTAAACAATTCGTGATAACTCGCCCCGGGGAAAACCCGCACAATGTGCCCATTGCGCTACAAAGGATTGAGCTTTATGGAACAGACCAAACGTGTCCTGGTGGTCGAGGACGACCTGCACATCGCCGACCTTATCTGCCTGCATCTGCGCGATGAGCAGTTCGAGGTGGTGCACTGCGCCGACGGTGATGAGGGTATGCGACTGCTGCAGCAAGGAAGCTGGGACGCACTGATCCTCGACCTGATGTTGCCCGGCGTCGACGGCCTGGAAATCTGCCGTCGGGCGCGGGCCATGGCCCGCTACACACCGATCATCATCACCAGCGCCCGCTCCAGTGAAATGCACCGGATCCTGGGGCTGGAACTCGGGGCCGACGATTACCTGGCCAAGCCTTTTTCAATGCTTGAGCTGGTCGCCCGGGTCAAAGCCCTGCTGCGACGTGTCGACGCCATGGCCCGCAACCTGAAAATGGACGCCGGCAGCCTGATCACCAACGGCCTGTCCATCGACCCGATCACCCGCGACGTGTCCCTCGACGGTCGTCGCCTGGACCTGACCCCGCGAGAGTTCGACCTGCTGTATTTCTTCGTCCGCCAGCCTGGCAAGGTGTTCTCGAGGATGGACCTGCTCAACGCAGTCTGGGGCTACAGCCACGAAGGCTACGAACACACGGTCAACACCCACATCAATCGTCTGCGGGCCAAGATCGAAGCCGATCCGGCACAACCTGCGCGCATCCTCACGGTATGGGGTCGAGGCTATAAATTCGCGGCCAAGGAGGAGCAGCCATGAGGCTGACCCTGACACAGCGCCTGTCCCTGGTGTTCGCCATTCTGTTGCTGGTGTGCTGTGGCACCTCGGCCTGGATGCAAGTGCGCTCCAACAAAATGCACGAACTGGAGGTGGTTCAAGGGCTGTCGCGTGATCTCGCCCAGCACATCGCCCGCGACACTGTGCTGATGGACACCAATGGCCTGATGCCCAATGCCGTGCGCGAATTGTTCAGCAAACTCATGCTGGTCAATCCGAGTGTCGAGGTCTATCTGCTTGATAACGAGGGGCTCATTGTCGGCAGCGCCGCCCCCGAAGGCCGGATGCGTCGGGATCGGGTCGATCTGGCACCGATCCAGCGCTTGCTCAAGGGTGAGGCGCTGCCGATTCTCGGCGACGACCCGCGCAGCGTCGACGGACGCAAGGTGTTCAGCGCAGCGCCGTTGCAGGTCAACGGCAAGCCGGAAGGTTACCTCTATGTGGTGTTGCTCAGTGAAGAACACGACCGCTTCGCCGAACGCGGTGCCACCAGCGCCGCGCTCAATACGGCGCTGCTGTCTATCGGTCTGGTGGCGTCGTTGTGCCTGATCGCCGGCCTCGCCGCATTTGCCCTGATCACCCGACCGTTGCGTCGATTGACCGATCGAGTCAGCCAGTTCGACATCGACGGAGTCCCCTCCACACCGCCCGCATCGGACCCGGTAGAAAAAGCATCGAGCCACGATGAAATAGCCGTACTCGACGCCGCTTTCCGCCAGATGCAAACCCGTCTCGGCGAACAATGGCGCTCGCTGACTCGCCAGGATCAGGAACGCCGCGAATTGGTAGCGAACATCTCCCATGACCTGCGCACACCGCTGGCCTCGCTGCACGGTTATCTGGAAACCCTGTCGCTCAAAGACGCCACGCTGTCCCCCGCCGACCGCCGTCGCTATCTGGGCATCGCCCTGGATCAAAGCCGCAAGGTTGGCGGCCTGGCGCAATCGCTGCTGGAACTGGTGCGGCTGGAACACGGTTTCGTGCAACCGGTGCTGGAGCGTTTCTCCCTGACCGATCTTGTGCAGGACATCTTCCAGAAGTTCGAACTCACCGCCGAAGCGCGCCAGATTGAACTCAAGGCCAACTTCGCGCCCAACGTCTCGGCCGTCTGCGCCGACCTGGGGCTGATCGAACGTGTGCTGACCAACCTGTTCGACAATGCCCTGCGCGATACCCCGCAAGGTGGAGAAATCGAACTGAGCCTGCGACCTCAAGGGCCCTTTATCGAAGTCACCATCAGCGACACCGGCCCCGGCATCGCCCCCGAGTTGCGCGAAGGTTTGTTTCTGCGTCCGTTCAACATTGGCGGTGCCCGGCGCGATGGCGGGCTGGGGCTGCGCATCGTGCATCGGATCCTGCAACTGCACGGTCGCGAGATTCAGTTGATCGACGTTCCGGGACGGGGGGCGACTTTCCGTTTCTCCTTGCCGGTGGATGAGCAAACGGCCGAAAAATGGGCCGTTCGCTCGATGAACCTGAATTCGATGGGGAAATAGCCCGGTTTCAGCGGTCACAGCTTTGAACCCGATACCCGATGCTGAGGCGAGAAAACGTTGATGACGGCCACGACGCCCTTGTATATCGGCTGCGCCGGATGGAGCCTGCCCCGTGAGCAATGGAGTGCTTTTCCCGACGAAGGCACTCACCTGCAACGGTACGCGGCACAGCTGATGTGCGCGGAAATCAACAGCTCGTTTTATCGACCACACCGCCCGGCAACCTATGCGCGATGGGCTGAAAGCGTGCCGGAGAATTTCAGGTTTTCAGTCAAAGTCCCCAAGCAGATCACCCACGAGGCTCGCTTGGTGAATGGTGAACAGTTGATCGATGACTTTATTGAGCAATGCATCCACCTGGGCCAGAAGCTTGGCTGCCTGCTGATCCAGCTTCCGCCCTCCTTGCCCTTCGACGTCAACACGGCCGAAACCTTTTTCGCCACCTTTCGTTCGCGCTACACAGGCTTCGCCGTGTTTGAACCCAGGCACGTCAGCTGGCAAACAGCCGAGGCGCAGGCGCTGCTGATGGAGCATCGAATAGGCCAAGTGGCAGCCGATCCTTCGCCACTGCCCAATGGCGATGTACCCGGTGCCTGGCCGGGCATCCGCTACTACCGATTGCACGGGTCGCCGCGAATCTACTATTCAAACTACGAGAAACCATGGCTTGAAGACCTGGCTCGAACGCTACACCCCCAAGCCGACGGCGTTCCCACCTGGTGCATCTTCGACAACACCGCCAGTGGTGCGGCGACCGCCAATGCGCTGGAGCTTCAGCGAATGACATCCCAGCGCCAAAAATGATGACCAACCGCCTGTTCATCCGTGACAACTCGGGTCAGGTCCAATAGATTAGGCGGCCTGAAAAAGCCCTGTGCTTTCTCGCCTAAACCCAAGTTAAAAGAAGTAGTGAAATTTCAATGTCCGATTCCAATACCGCTGAATCCGTAGTCACCTTGTCGTCCAAAGCGGAATACGAAAACTCCATCAATCTTTCACAGCATGTGCCACAGGCCAAGACCATCAGCGAGATGGTCCTGGACGCTTTTCAATCCACCCGGGAAAGCGACCAGATCCGCGAGCTGCGCGCCGCGATTCGCCAGGCGCACGACAGCTTCGACGACGATAAAGCCTATGAACTGATGGGCGAACTCAAACAACTGAAAGACGCTGAAGCGTCCGACATTGCCGCGCTGGAAGACCTGAGCAGCAAATTCCCGATCAGCCGTATTCTTTCCAGCTTCAAGGAAGACCCGGCGTTTCAGGAAATCGTCTATGGCCTGGCGTTGAAGGTGCTGAACCAGACTCACCAGGCCATCAGCAACCCAAGCACCGGCAAGAGCAAAGTGGCTCGCGCCAAGAAAGACCTCGAAGTGTTCACCATCAGCAAGGATGGCGTGAGCGTTACGCTACCGCTACGCACTCCACGTGCGAGCCTGAACGTTGATCGCAAAGCGCTGGAGTTCCTCGGTTTCACTTTCGTCGGCGAAGGTGAAGACGCGGCCATTGAAAACGAAACGTTCCTGGACAATACCGGGGCCGAACAAGCGGTCAACCGCAAGAACATCATTACTGCTATTCAACAACAAACCGCGTTCGACGGTTACAGCATCGCTGCGCAGTAACCGATCAACCTGAAAGCTTTCAGTCAGCAAGGAACCTGTGGCGAGGGAGCTTGCTCCCGCCGGGCTGCGTAGCGGCCCCAAAAAATGTGGCAACAATGCCGACTCTTGTGAGTGCTACCCACTCAAGCGGGAGCAAGCTCCCTCGCCACAAAAGCAGGTATGCCCGAAAGAATTATCGCGCTGACGGATGCAGGGCCGCGATCATGTCCACTTCAATCGGCGCATTTTTCGGCAGCTGGTAAACACCGACGGTCGTTCGGGTGTGTTTACCGGCCTCACCCAATACATGCGTGAAGACGTCAGACGCTCCATTGGCAACCTCACTGAGGTCCACAAAATCGAACGTGGATTTCACGTAGACCGTGATGCGCAGCAATGCCTTGAGGTTATCCAGTGAGCCGATGGCCTCACGGATCAGGGCAAGCCCGCGTATCGCGCTGATACCGGCAGCCTCTTGGGCATCGGCCAGGTTGAGTTCCAGTCCCACTCGGCCGGGGTATTGGATTTTGCCGTTCATTCGCGGCACCAGCCCACTGACGTACAGTTCATCATCGTGCCGGACCACCGGGGCGTAATGCCCGCCGGCAGAATTCTCGTCGTAGATATCAAAGCCAAGTTCTTTCGCCATCGCGAGGAAGCGTTCGTCGCGACTCATTTGATTACTCATTAACCGACCCCCTCTTAATCAATCATGCATACGCGCAGATGATGGTAGAGAGAGATGCGTGTCTTGATCAGGGCAACTTCGTATAAGATCCAACAAACTTTACTGCCAGGGAGACCAGTAAAATGCAGCGCGCCGTCATCGCCGCCATCGAGTTCCAGCCGGGAGTGCCGCTGGTGCAGCAGATCGTCGATCAGCTGTCTTTGGCCATTAACCAGGGTGGCCTGCCGAACGGGGCCAAGTTGCCACCGATTCGCGAGCTGTCCGAGTTGATGAACGTCGGCAAGTCCACGGTGGTCGATGCTCTCGACCGGTTGCGGGCCAAGGGGTTGGTGGTTTCACGCCAGGGTTCGGGGCATTACATTCACCGCCCAAGCATCCAATCCCAGCATGCAACTGGCCCGGACCTGCATCCCCAAGACACACTCAGCCGGGTCCGCCGCGCCTTGCTGCTGAACAACGGCGCGCTGCGCCCCGGCTGCGGATTTCTGCCCGCTTCGTGGCTGCCCGCCGACGAATTGCTCAAAGCCGTGCGCAGCACCCTTCGTGCGACCGCGCTGCGCATGGGCGAGTACGGTGAGGTCGGTGGTTACCTCCCGTTGCGCGAGGCGTTGCGCGTGAAGCTGTCGACCGTCGGCATCGAGGTGCCGGTGGAGCAGATCATCACCACCGCCAATACCGTGCAGGCCATCGACCTGCTGATGCGCCTGTTGATAAAACCCGGCGACACCGTGCTGCTCGACGATCCCTGCTACTTCAACATGCACACCAACTTGGCGCTGCACGGCGCCAAGGTCATCACCATCGCCCGCGATTGCGACGGGCTGGACCTGGAAGCGTTCGAGCAATTACTGATCGCCCATCGCCCAGTGCTGTATATGACCAACAGCACGCTGCACAACCCGACCGGACACTCGTTCTCCGCCGCCCAGGTTTATCGCTTGCTGGAGCTGAGTCACCGTTACGGCGTCCACATCCTCGAAGATGACTTGTATGGCGACCTCCAGCAAAGACGCACCCCGCGCCTGGCCGCGAGCGGTCTGGATAATGTCAGTTACGTGTCCGGTTTCTCCAAGACCCTGACCGCCAACAGCCGGGTCAGCTACACCGCGCTATCGCCGCAACTGGCCGCACGCATAATCACCTTGAAAATGGCCTGCGGCGGCGTGACCTCGGAACTGGCGGAGCAGATCACCTGCACCATGCTCAGTAACGGCAGCTACGCCAAACACACCCGGCGCACGGTGGATCGCCTGTATGAATCGAGCAGTCGCGTGACGAGATGGCTGGTAGAGGCGGGATGTTCGGTGTCATCGATAGCGGGTGAAGGGCTGTTCATCTGGACTCGGTTGCCCGAAGGACTGCACGCCGAAACCCTGGCCGGCAAAGGCCTCGAACACGACCTGGTGCTGGCGCCCGGCACCCTGTTGAGCAAGGCCGCCGATGCCAGCAGCTTCCTGCGTTTCAATGTTGCGCATAGCGATAGCCTGCAGGTGCGTGAGCAGTTTTTCCGGCTGCTCGATCGCTGAGTTTTTCTGATGCCATTTTGCTGTTCCAACAAAAAGCCCCGCTCTTCTCTCGAAGGCGGGGCTTTCAACCGGAGCTGCATCGGGTTCTTGTTTTGCAACTCAGGCTCAAGAAAATGTTGCGCGTTGCTCCGCCTCGTAATGTCGAGTCTGAAAAGGCATGAGGGTTTGAGCCTTTAGGCCAAGGCCTTCACTCAACCCCCAGGAGGCTGCCAGTTCATCACGGCGACGGCGAAGCGGCGCGGCTGGTTCTGGCTTCACGCCTTGCTTGATAGTCGAGTAGGCAAAAAGCTCAAGGGCATTAAAGGTTTCCAGCACTCGGCTATCAGACACGCATGAAAAACGTGTAAAGCGTTCGAGCAGGTAGCCTGCGCGACGAACCTCGACCTCATCAGAATGCCGACTCAAAAAAGCCGTGACTTCACTTGAGAGGTTCGAGCTTGAGTACCAAACAGCTTTGGCAGCGCTCACAAGCGCAACGTCATCTGCTTGATTCAAAGGACTTTTGACCAGAGTGTCCAAAGCGGATGAGAGGACGTGGCCGCTAAGGGGCTTCGTCATCTGTATTCTCCAGATAGTTTTGCAGAATATTTTCGAGAACAGAGGTTGGTGATTCTTTATTGCCAACATATACATCAATAGCCTGCAACGCCAGTCGGCGGAGCTCAGTGGTGAGTATGAAACCACTTCTGAGCAGCGCCATGATATCGCCAATGTCCTGATCCGTAGCTCTGCCCAATTTAGAAATGGCAATGTCGATAGGCGATGCAATGTGAACATGCAGAGGAGACTCATTCGGAAACTCGGCAAGTGGAAGGCTTCGCTCCCAGTAATCCTCGTGAACAGGCCCAAAGCTTGTGTTGTATTGAAGGTCGTAGTTCAGTTCCATCAATCGACCGGATCGTTCATCGACAAACTCTTCCGGAACCTCTGCGAGCATGGTTTGAAGGTGGAGACCTTTTGGGACATTAGCCTCGTAAATTTCGGCATCGACATCCGTGGAAACACGGTGATTTGTATAGAGGTGAACCGCACACCCACCGAACACAATAATTTTGACCGCCCCAGTGTCTGCAGACTCAAGCACCAACTCAGCTTCGACAGATTTGAACATTGAAATCAAAGCCTGCCCTAACGCCGTGCTCGTATTAACACGGGGATTGATTACGTCCGGCAAATCCATATTCGAACCTCTAGCGACAAAACGCCAGGCAGCTGCTGCAGCTGATTTGGCAAAGTCCGAGGTTAGAAAGACGACTTCCGACCGACAACCTGAAAGGTTTGTAGGAAGATTCTTCCACATGGGTAAGCAGGAGCACTGGGCCTCGCATTAGTTGCGCGCCTACGAGACTTGGTGTGCCGAACGACTGAATCGCACCCAACAAAAAGCCCCGATCTTCTCTCGAAGACGGGGCTTTTCTTTACAGCAGCCGGCGCTTAAGGCGCGTAAGTCAGCAACAACTCACTCGGCACTTTGAAGTCCAGCGACATCATCACGCTCAACGCGGTGATGGTGAAGATCGAGAACACGAACAGCTTGCGTGCCCAGACCGTGTCATCGACTGCCTTGTAGCCGGTCCAGGCCATGTACAACCAATACATGCCCATGGCCGCGGCGACGGCGAGGTAGCTCATGCCGGCGTAGCCGCTGAAGGTCAACATCAAGGTCGCCACGAGGAACGCCAGGATGTAGAGCAGGATGTGCCGCTTGGCCACTTGAATCCCGCGCTTCACGGGCAACACCGGAATCGATGCGGCCCGGTAATCGTTGAAGCGGAAGATCGCGATGGCGTAGGAATGCGGCATCTGCCACAGGCTGAACATCACCAGCAACGTCAGTGCGGCCATGTCGAAGTTGTTGGTCACGGCTACGTAGCCAATCACCGGCGGCATCGCACCCGACAGACTGCCCACCAGCGTGCCGTGAACCGACTTGCGCTTGAGGTACAGGCTGTAGAAGCCGACGTAGATGACGAAACCGATCACCGCGAACAGCGCGGCCAACGGGTTCGCCACCTTGTACAACAATGCAACGCCGGCCACACCGAGGACGGTCGCGAAGATCAGCGCCAGTTTCAGGGAGATCAGGCCCTGGACCAGTACGCGGTTCTTGGTGCGCTCCATCTTCAGGTCGATGTCGCGGTCGATGCAGTTGTTGAACACGCAACCGGAAGCCACCACCAGGGAGGTGCCGATCATTGCCGCCAGGAAGATGGCCAGATCGACATGCCCTTGAGAGGCCAGGAAAAATCCGCCTGCCACTGAAAGCACGTTACCGAAAATGATCCCCGGTTTGGTGATTTGGATAAAGTGCTTAAAGGACATCCGGACTTACCTCACTTCGCCATCATGAACGTGTGGATGCTGAACATGATCCACAGCGACAGGCCCACCAGCAGGACAATCACGATCGCGGCGAAAACAAATGCAATCACGTTGTTACGCTGCGCGGCCGAACGGTCCAGGTGCAGGAAGTACACCAGGTGCACCAGCACCTGGATCACGGCGAATGCCAGGACGATCATCAGGGTGATCGACTTCGGCAGCGTCGGGTACATCACCAGCGCAAACGGGATGACGGTCAGGATCACCGACAGGATGAAGCCGATCGCGTAGGACTTGACGCTGCCGTGGCCGGCGTCGTGGCTGTCATGGGCGTGTGTGTTAGCCATTTACATAGTCCCCATCAGGTAAACAACGGTGAATACGCAGATCCACACGACGTCCAGGAAGTGCCAGAACAGGCTCAGGCAGCTCAGGCGGGTCTTGTTGGTCGACGTCAGGCCATGCTTGTTGACCTGATACATCATGATCGCCATCCAGATCAGACCGCTGGTCACGTGCAGACCGTGGGTACCGACCAGGGTGAAGAACCCGGACAGGAAGCCGCTGCGGCTAGGGCCGTAGCCTTCGGCGATCAACACGTGGAACTCGTTGATCTCCATGCCGATGAAGCCGGCACCGAACAGGAAGGTCATGGCCAACCAGCCCAGGACCTGCTTCTTGTTACCCCGGTAGAACGCCAGCATGGCGAAGCCGTAGGTGATCGAACTGAACAACAGCAGAGCGGTTTCGCCCAGCACGTAAGGCAGTTCGAAGATGTCGTGGCCCGACGGGCCACCGGCGACGTTGTTAACCAGTACCGCGTACACCGCGAAGATCGACGCAAACAGAATGCAGTCGGTCATCAGGTAGAGCCAGAAACCGTATACGGTCATCTCGCCCGAGTCGTGGTGATGGTCATCGTGCCCATGTCCATCGACATGGGTGTGTCCAGCATTGGTCACTAAGTTCGACATGGTTTAAGCCTGTTCCAACGAGGTTTCAACACGGGTGGCGGTGGCCGGGATTTTCCCTGCCGCGACCAGACGCTTGTGCTGCTCGGCTTCGATGCGTTCGATCACATCGACCGGCACCATGTAGCCTTGATCGTCACGTGCAGCGTGGATCACGAAGTAGATGACAGTGCCAGCCAGGCTCGCGATTGCCAGCCACCAGATGTGCCAGATCATCGCGAAACCGAACACGGTCAACAGCGCGCCCATCACCACGCCAGTGGCGGTGTTGTTCGGCATGTGGATCGGCTCGTACTTGGCCGGAGCGCGGTACGCAGTACCGTTTTCCTTGGCTTCGGTGAACGGGTCGATGCAGTCGGCTTTCGGCAGCACGGCAAAGTTGTAGAACGGTGGTGGCGACGAGGTCGACCATTCCAGCGTGTGGGCATTCCACGGATCACCGTGTTCGCACATGTTCTCTGGCTTGTTGCGGTCACGCACACTGACGTACAGCTGGATCAGTTGGCAGGCGATGCCGACAGCGATCATCACCGCACCGAACATGGCGACATACAGGTACGGCACCCACTCAGGGTTGGTGGTGGCGTTCAGACGACGGGTCATGCCCATGAAGCCCAGTGCATAGAGCGGCATGAACGCGACGAAGAAGCCGCTGATCCAGAACCAGAACGCTGCCTTGCCCCAGCCTTCGTGCAGCTTGAAGCCGAACGCTTTCGGGAAGTAGAAGGCGAAACCGGCGATGTAGCCGAATACCGCGCCGCCGATGATCACGTTATGGAAGTGCGCGATCACGAACAGGCTGTTGTGCAGTACGAAGTCAGCACCCGGGATGGCCAGCAATACGCCGGTCATGCCGCCGATGGCGAAGGTCACCATGAAGCCCAGGGTCCACAGAACCTGGCTGGTGAAGCGCAGACGGCCCTGGTAAATGGTGAACAGCCAGTTGAATAGCTTCACCCCCGTCGGGATCGAAATCAGCATCGTCGCCAGGCCGAAGAAGGCGTTGACGTTGGCACCCGAACCCATGGTGAAGAAGTGGTGCAGCCAAACCATGAAGCCCAGTACCGAGATCGCGCCGGAAGCGTAGATCATCGAGTGGTGGCCAAACAGTTTCTTGCCGGTGAAGGCCGAGATGACTTCCGAGAAAATGCCGAATGCCGGCAGGATCAGGATGTACACCTCAGGGTGACCCCACGCCCAGAACAGGTTGACGTACATCATTGGATTGCCACCAAGTTCATTGGTGAAAATGTGGAAATCCATGTAACGGTCAAGCGTCAGCAGTGCCAGGGTAGCGGTCAGGATCGGGAACGAAGCCACGATCAGGACGTTGGCCCAGGTGCAGGTCCAGGTGAAGATCGGCATGTCCATCAGTTTCATGCCAGGGGTACGCATTTTCAGCACGGTGGCCAGGAAGTTGACCCCCGTCAGCGTTGTCCCCAGACCCGATAGCTGTAGCGCCCAGATGTAGTAATCCATCCCCACGCCCGGACTGTATTGCAGGCCCGACAGCGGCGGATAGGCAACCCAACCGGTCTTGGCGAATTCGCCGACGCCCAGGGACAGGTTGATCAGCACCACGCCGGACACCAGCAGCCAGAAGCTCAGGGAGTTCAGGAACGGGAAGGCAACGTCACGCGCGCCGATCTGCAGCGGCACTGCAAGGTTCATCAGGCCGGTGAAGAATGGCATCGCCATGAAGATGATCATGATCACACCGTGGGCGGTGAAGATCTGGTCATAGTGTTCAGGCGGCAGGTAGCCAGGCGAACCCTCGGTGGCCATGGCCAGCTGGGTACGCATCATGATGGCGTCGGCAAAACCGCGCAGCAGCATGACCATGGCGACGATGATGTACATCACGCCGATTTTCTTGTGGTCGACCGACGTCAGCCACTCGGTCCACAAGTAGGTCCACTTCTTGAAGTAGGTGATTGCAGCGAACAGTGCCAGACCACCGAGCGCGATCATGGCGATGGTTATCATCACGATCGGTTCGTGGAACGGGACCGCTTCCCAACTTAATTTACCAAACATCGTTTACTCCTCTGCCCCGGCAGCTGAATGCGAGTTCATGTCCATTCCTTGCGTAGCGGCCACTTCTTTCTCTTTCTTCTCGTGCTTCACCTTAGGACCCGGTTTCATGCCTTCGTACTTGTCGACGATGGTCTGGAACAGGTTCGGCGTCACCGAGGAGTAGAGCTCGACTGGGTTGTTCTGGCTCTGCTTGGCAAGGGCTGCGTACTCAACTTGTTCAAGCTGCTTGGGTGACTTTTTGACTTCACTTACCCAGGCGTCGAAATCTTCCTGGGAAGTTGCGATCGCTTTGAATTTCATACCGGTGAAACCCGCGCCGCTGTAGTTGGCGGAGATACCGTCCATTTCAGCGTTACGGTCAGCGATCAAGTGCAGCTTGGTCTGCATGCCCGCCATCGCGTAGATCTGGCCGCCCAGGCCCGGGATGAAGAACGAGTTCATCACGGCGTCGGAGGTGATCTTGAAGTTGATTGGCGTGTGCGCCGGGAACACGATCTTGTTGACCGTGGCAATGCCTTGTTCCGGGTAGATGAACAGCCACTTCCAGTCCAGCGCGACCACTTCGATGGTCACAGGCTTGACGTCGGATTGAATCGGACGGTACGGGTCCAATTCGTGGGTCGAAATGTAGGTGATGTAACCCAGGGCAACGATGATCAGGACCGGGATGGTCCAGACGGCCACTTCGATTTTGGTCGAGTGAGACCATTTCGGGGTGTAAATGGCGTCCTTGTTAGAGGCACGGTACTTCCAGGCGAACAGGAAGGTCATGACGATAACCGGCACCACGACCAACAGCATCAGCAGCGTGGCGGTGATGATCAGGTTTCGCTGTTCCAGGCCGACCTGGCCCGTGGGATTGAGCAAGGTCATGTTGCAGCCTGACAGCAACAACGTGCCGAGCAGCGGCAATAAGCCTAGTAGTCTGGGGTACCTGTTTTTACTCATCTCACGACCTCTAAAGCAGCTTGCGCAATGCAGTTGGGTTTTGATCGCCAACACTTCACCCTGCCAAGGGTTGGCATTTTTCTTGGATTGAATAAGGGCTGCCCGTCGCGCGTCAGACGCTGTTCGACAAATCCTGGGCTAGCGGTAAGTTCTTATTCGAATTCGTGGTCAAAGGCCTTGTTACAGACCAATTCCATTTGGTGCGGATAGTTGGAAGGCTCCGACACCTGGGAGTCGCACGAAGCGTTCAAGCCCCTCGACGCCCTGTTTTCCTGCTCAAGGTGAGCAGTGCCGGAATTCAGTGCGGGCGATTGTAGATACGTAGCGACTCATAAACCATGTCTCATCCCGAAATAATTTTTATCCATTCCAGCAACAATCATTAACGGATTTTGCAAAAGTGCGGCATCTTATCGAAATTAATTCTCAACAAAAACACCAAAATTTGTAGGTCTACAGGGCGCAGTTCAGACAGCTATCGGGGCTGACGCAGACACTTCGACGATGCGCTAGCCCCTACAAGACAAGGGCTCTGGCGATTTGCCAGCCGCTGTTAAAACTGTCTGTTTGCGTGCGATGGCCAATAAATCGGCAGACGCCTGAGCAGGCCAATTTTGTTGCCAGGCCATACACCGATTCTGCCCGTTGAAATGCCTTGCGACAGTCACGCTGTGACAACATGTCGCACACGTGTCGCACCCTTTCTTGTCGCACATCACGGACTTTTTATTTGTCCCCTGAAATGCAAAACGCCCCGGCCCTCTTGATGAGGACCGGGGCGTTTTTTCACGTTATCCGCACGAGTGGCGGATGACCTCAGCGCAGCGCTTTGCGGTTACGCGAAGTGAGCAGCGGCACCAGCACCACGATCAGCACGAACGCCACCAGCGCCCACTGCGCCAGCGACAAACCGAGGATCGGCGGGTATGGCGTGGAGCAGAAACCATCGACCTGAAAGCCCAGCGGGAAAATCTTCGCCAGCGGCAGGCCATCGACAATCGGTTGCAGCACATCGATGCCACAGCTGACCGCCGGGTAGAACTGGGTGTAGACGTGATGCCCGGCCACCGCGACGCCGGCCAGTGCGAAAATCACCACCAGGGTTTCAAACACCGTGATGCTGCGGCGGGTGCGCATCGCCGCGCCAATGAAGGCAAACAGCGCAATCAGCAACAGCGCGTAACGTTGCAGGATGCACAGCGGGCACGGCGCCTCGCCCAGCACAACTTGCATGTACAGCGCGCCACCGATCAGCGCCAGGCAGATGATGCCCAGCAACACCAGGTAGCGCCGTTCACGTCCCAACCGCATTGTTTCCTCGCTCATCGCGTTTCCCTTTTATGCTCGTGGATCAGCTCGCCGGCGGCTGCGCTTGCAGCTGCTGCATCAGGCTGATGTTGTCTTCGATATGCCAATTGGCCGCGATGCGACCGTTTTTGATCTGATAGATATCGGTTGCCCGGAAGTCTACACGCTGACCCTGACCTTTGAGAGCCTTGAACGGACCAGTGAAGTGACCGCGAAAGTGCAAATGCACTACCACCCGGTCGCCAGCAATGATCATTTGCTCGATCTCGCAGCTCAGGTCCGGCACCGCCGTGCGGAAAAACTTCGACGCCAGCAGCGGCCCGGTCGGCCCCTGGACCCGGCCTTCAGGCGGGGTCATGTCGATGAACTGCTCCGACAAGGCCGCCTTGGCCAACGCCTCCTCCCCGCTGTTCCAGAAACTACCGTAACGACGAGCTGCCAATTCCATCGCATCACGCTGCGCCTTGGGCAGGCTCTGATCAACGATCAAGGTCTGCGGCTGGAGCAAGGCGGATTCGGCGAACGCGAAAGGGCTGGCCAGTAACGCAGCCGATAGAACGAGACGGGAGAAGGTGAAGTGAGTCATGGGGCGATCCTGATCATGTAAACGAACGAGCGCCTATCATCAGCATCGGGGAATAAACGATAAACCGGTTAAGAACGGATTAACTTTTAAGGGATTTTTACGAATCGGGACCGCGGCGCGTCTATCGCGGGCAAGCCCCGCTCCTACAGATTTTGTGTTGTTCGCGCGATTGCGCAACGGCACAAAACCTGTAGGAGCGGGGCTTGCCCGCGAAGCAGGCGACTCGGTCTCCCGAGTCGCCGCAAACAGTTACTCCAATGCCGAAGCCGGCCCAAAGAACTCGTAACGGCTCTGCTTCTCCGGCACACCCAACGCCTTGAGGTGACGCTTGATTGCCGCCATGAACCCTTTCGGCCCCAGGAAGTAAGCATCCAGATCGCGCTGCTCCGGCAGCCACTCGCCCAGTTGCTCGCGGCTCAACAGCCCGACCGTGTCTGCCGCCGGGCTCACGCCATCATCTTCGGCGTAGCAATAGAAGCGTTTGAGTTGCGGGTGACGCTCGGCCAAGCCATCGATCCAGTCACGGAATGCATGAACGCTGCCGTTACGCGCACAGTGGATAAAGTGAACCGGCCGTTCGGTGGCCAGCGCCGCTTCCAGCATCGCCAGCGTTGGGGTGATGCCGACACCACCGCTGATCAGCACCAGCGGTTTGTCACTGGCGGTCAGGGTGAACTCGCCCGATGGCGGGAACAGCTGGATGCTCGAACCAACGTGCAACTGATCGTGCAAGTGGTTGGAGGCGCGGCCACCGGTTTCACGCTTGACGCTGATGCGGTACTGGCCCTTGTTGGCCAACGCCGACAGCGAGTAGTTACGACGGATCTCTTCGCCATCGAGGATCAGTTTCATGCCGATGTACTGGCCCGGTTCCGCTGCCAAAATCGCGCCTTTGTCGGCAGGTTCGAAGTAGAACGAGGTGATTTCCGCGCTTTCCTCGACCTTGGCCGCCACGATGAATTCCCGCGCCCCGCGCCAGCCACCGGGTGCCTGTTCCTTTTGATCGTAGATGCTGGTTTCGGCGCCGATCAGGATGTCGGCCAACTGACCGTAGGCCGCGCCCCAGGCACTCATCACCTCAGGGGTGGCAATTTCTTCGCCCAGCACTTCGGAGATCGCACGCAGCAGGCAAGTGCCGACAATCGGGTAGTGCTCCGGCAGGATTTGCAGGGCCACGTGCTTGTTGATGATCTTGGCGACGAGGTCGCCCAACTGATCGAGCTGGTCGATGTGGCGCGCGTACATCAGAACACCGTTGGCCAGGGCGCGCGGCTGATCACCGCTGGCCTGGTGAGCCTGGTTGAACAACGGGCGGACTTCGGGGTATTCCGAGAGCATCATGCGGTAGAAGTGAGTGATCAGCGCTTCGCCACCGCTTTCCAGCAACGGCACGGTGGATTTGACGATGGCACGGTCTTGAACGCTAAGCATAAAGTGACTCCTGGGCTACTTTGGATTGCTAACTGATGACCCTAGGGTTATCACTTTCCATGCCAACTATTTAACCCTTTAAAAACAATAACTTATAAACACAGTAGTCATATCGACACACGCTGGCTTATAGTCATCCCGACTACACGGAGTCACTATGACTGCAAAATCCTTGCTTACCGCCCTGCTACCGCTGGTCTCCGACCTGTCCCGCGAACTGCCCGAAGGCGAGCGTTATCGACGCCTGCTCGAAGCCATGCGCGCCCTGCTCCCCTGCGATGCCGCCGCCCTGCTGCGCCTTGATGGCGAATGGCTGGTGCCGCTGGCCGTCGATGGGTTGAGCACCGACACCCTGGGCCGCCGTTTCAAAGTCAGCGAGCACCCGCGTTTCGAAGCGTTGCTCAGCAGCCACGGCCCGACGCGGTTCGCCGCCGACAGCGACTTGCCGGACCCTTACGACGGTCTGGTCGACGGCCTCGACGAGCATCTGGAAGTTCACGACTGCATGGGCTGCCCGTTGTTCATCGACGAGCGTCCCTGGGGCTTGCTGACCCTCGACGCCCTCGACCCGGAAAAATTTGAACCCATCGAACTGGACGCCCTGCAAGCCTTCGCCAGCCTCGCGGCGGCCACCGTCAACGCCGCCGAACGCATCGAACGCCTGGCCAATCGAGCCGAAGACGAGCATCAGCGCGCCGAGGTCTACCGCCAGGCCAGCGGCCAGCAAAACCGCGAGATGATCGGCCAGAGCAAGACGCATAAACGCCTGGTGGAAGAGATCAGCCTGGTGGGCGGCAGCGACCTGACCGTGCTGATCACCGGCGAAACCGGGGTCGGCAAGGAATTGGTCGCGCAGGCGATTCACGCCGCTTCGCCAAGGGCGGACAAACCGATCATCAGCCTCAACTGCGCCGCCCTGCCGGACACCCTGGTGGAGAGCGAATTGTTCGGCCATGTGCGCGGCGCCTTCACCGGCGCCACCAGCGATCGGCGCGGCAAGTTCGAACTGGCCAATGGCGGCACACTGTTTCTCGATGAAGTCGGCGAACTGTCGCTGACCGTGCAGGCCAAGTTGTTGCGGGTGCTGCAAAGCGGTCAATTGCAGCGCCTGGGGTCGGATAAAGAACATCAGGTGGACGTGCGCCTGATCGCAGCGACCAACCGCGACCTGGCCGAAGAAGTGCGCAGCGGCCGCTACCGTGCCGACTTCTATCACCGCTTGAGCGTATACCCGCTGCTGGTACCGGCCCTGCGCGATCGCGGGCGCGATGTGTTGCTGCTCAGCGGTTATTTCCTGGAACAGAACCGCTCGCGGATGGGCCTTAACAGCCTGCGCCTGAACAGCGACGCGCAGGTGGCATTGCTGGCATACGACTGGCCGGGGAATGTCCGGGAGCTGGAGCATTTGATTGGTCGCAGTGCCTTGAAAGCGCTGGGTAACTGCAAGGTACGGCCGAAGATTCTGAGTTTGAGTGCGGCGGATCTGGATTTGCCCAATGGCAGCATCGAAGTGGTCGCCGAGCAACCGGCGGCGGCCCCAATGGCATTGGTGTCGGGGGATTTGCGAGAGGCTACCGAAAATTATCAGCGCCAATTGATCAGCGCTTGCCTGGAGCGGCATCACGACAACTGGGCAAGCGCGGCGCGCGAGTTGGGCCTGGATCGGGCGAACCTCGGGCGGATGGCCAAGCGCCTAGGGATGAAATAAGCCCCCCACTGTGGCGAGGGAGCTTGCTCCCGCTCGGCTGCGAAGCAGCCGCAAAACCTGAAAATGCGGATAGTCTGATAACACACATCACCTGATCGGGAGTGCTTCGCACTCCAGCGGGAGCAAGCTCCCTCGCCACAGGGTTCGCCGTTGGGCCGGGAATGGGTATTTAGCCTAAAGCCTGCCCCCAACAAGTCGATAACCCGGCATCAATAGTTTTTGGCGACTTTTTACTCGCCCATCACCTTTTTCCACAGAAGGTTTTTATGTCCACCACCAAAGCCCGCGCAGACTCACTTTCGCTTCTGCTGTTTACCTTGCGCAGCGGCAAGCTGATGGCAATCAACCTGCTGAAAGTCAGCGAAATCATCCCCTGCCCGCCGCTGACCAAGCTGCCGGAGTCGCACCCACACGTCAAAGGCATTGCCACCCTGCGCGGCGCCTCGTTGTCGGTGATCGACCTCAGCCGCGCCATCGGCGAGCGGCCACTGGAAGACCCGAATGGTGGCTGCCTGATCGTCACCGACGTCAGCCGCTCCAAACAGGGCCTGCACGTTCAGGCCGTGAGCAAGATCGTCCACTGCCTGACCACAGACATCCGTCCGCCGCCCTTCGGCTCCGGCGGTGTGCGCTCATACATCACCGGCGTGACCTCGGTCGACGGCACCCTGGTGCAAGTGCTGGACATCGAAAAGGTCATCCACGGCATCGCCCCGGCGCAGATCGAAATGGCCCCGACCGAACTGAGCATGGAAGACGCCGAAGTGCTGGGTAACGCTCGGATCCTGGTGGTCGACGACAGCCAGGTCGCGCTGCAGCAATCGGTTCACACCTTGCGCAACCTCGGCCTGCAATGCCACACCGCCCGCAGCGCCAAGGAAGCCATCGACTGCCTGCTGGACCTGCAAGGCACGGCGCAGCAGATCAACCTGATCGTCTCGGACATCGAAATGTCGGAGATGGACGGCTACGCCTTCACCCGCACCCTGCGCGAGACGCCGGACTTCTCGCACCTTTATGTGCTGCTGCACACATCGCTGGACAGCGCGATGAACAGTGAGAAAGCGCGTCTGGCCGGGGCCAACGCGGTGCTGACCAAGTTCTCCTCACCAGAACTGACCCGGTGCCTGATCGAAGCGGCCAAGGCCGTCGCCGAACAAGGTCACTGAGTCATGGCTGAAGGCTTTTGCGTGCTGATGCGGCGCAACCTTGCCGAGGCGGTGCCCGCAATCACGTGGCCGGTCGGCATTGAATTGATCGAGTACCGTCCCGAAGTCGCCCAAGCCGTCCATCACGTGATGGAACTGGGTCACCTGGAAGGCGGTGGTCGTGTGCCGGAATTGGCGATCTGGCAGCGACGTTTTGAAACCGATCCTGAATACGACCCCACGCTCTGCTTCATCGCTCAAGATGCCGAAGGGATCGTCGGCGTGGCGCAGTGCTGGACCAGCGCCTACATCAAGAAGTTGATGGTGCACCCACGGGCACAGCGACGCGGGCTTGGTCGCGCATTACTGCTCCACGCGTTCCAGGTGTTTCAGGACCGCCGGGAAGGTTATGTGGATTTGAAAGTACTGGAAGACAACCTTCGGGCGCAGCGGCTGTATGAAAGCGCCGGGATGTATGTAGTCCGCCGAGAATTGGTCCCAGTCTGATACACCGCCATCGCGAGCAGGCTCGCTCCCACAATGTTTTTTGTCGTACACAACATCGGTGTCTGGTGAAGATCTACTGTGGGAGCGAGCCTGCTCGCGATGGGGCCGACACATTCAACCCAATACCATCAGGCATACTCCCCCTCGGCCAACTCAATGCCCAAGGATGCCTGACCCATGAAAACCGCCACCCTGACCTTGCTCTGCCTTACCGCCCTCGCCCCCAAGCCCACGCCTCCAGTCCCGACGCCTGGGCCGCCTACGACAAAGCCGTGCTCGCCAGCTGCACCAAAGCCAGCGGCCTGAAAAACGCCAAACCCGTCGGCACCGCCGCGCAGTTCGACGACCGGGTCGACTACACCGCGCTCCTGATGCAAGGCCAATACCCGCAAAAACACATGAAAGGCCAGCAAGGCACCGAACTGTGCCTCTACAACAAAAAGAGCAAAACCGCCTACGTGACCGAATGGGACTCCATCCGCCCCACCGCCAAAACCCAGTGACTGGCGCATAACTTGCTTCGACCCGAGCCTTCGCGGTGTCTTTCTGGCGCCGTTCCATGCCCTCGGAAGCGACCGGCCGCTCAATGAATACGACATTTTCCTGCGTAGGTTGCGGCAAATGCTGCAACGACCACCACGTGCCCCTGACCCTGGCCGAAGCCCGCATGTGGGCGGCCGACGGCGGTCAGGTGATCGTGTTGGTGGAAGGTTTCCTCGGCAACGGCCTGGGCCTTCCCGTGCAGCAACGCGAACACGCCGAACGTCGCTCAGCAGTGGTTCGAAGCGGCACGTCCGAGGCTTATGTGGCGATCACCTTCGCCGCGTACAACGTCGGTCCCTGCCGGAATCTTGACGAAGACAACCTCTGCCGAATCTACGAACGCCGCCCGCTGGTGTGCCGCATCTACCCGATGGAAATCAATCCGCACATTGCGCTGAACACCGCAGTGAAAGAATGCCCGCCCGAATCGTGGGAACAGGGACCGGACTTGATCATCGGGGGTAAGTTGGTGGATCAGGAGCTCGCGGGATTGATCCAGCGTTCGCGTCAGGCGGATCGCGATGACATTCAGACCAAGGATGCGATTTGCGGGCTGCTGGGGATTCGGACGACAGCGTTGAAGGGGGATGGATTTACGGCTTATCTGCCGGATATGAAGGCGTTTGCCACCGTCATCGACCAGGTTGCCGCGCAGCCGCTGGCGGGCTCAGGCAGTGATTGGCAGTTTCATGTGTCAGGGGAAGACATCGCCGGGCAAGTGCAGGCGGCCGGGGCGATGGTGGCGACGGAAGTGCCGGTGAACTATGCGTTTATTTCGTTGCGGGTGGCTTGATTCCAGGGCTGTTCAACCTGTTATGGCCCCTTCGCGAGCAGGCTCGCTCCCACCATTGATCTGCGTCGTACACAAAATCTGTGTTCTGTTGAGATCTACTGTGGGAGCGAGCCTGCTCGCGAAGGCGATTGATCAGGCACCGCAGCGTTTGAAACTCAGCGCTTACCCATCGACCGACGAGTCCCTGGAGGCGCAGCCCCTGGCGTCTTGGTATGGCCATTCTTCGCGCCATTCTTGTACCAAGGCTGGCTGGCATTCTTCGCAGCGGCCAAATCACCCGGTTTGAACGGGAACTTGAACGCCGGGATCGCGGCTTTGGTTTCGCTGTCTGCGCTGGAGTCGACGCTGTCTGGCAGGTCTGCCGGGTCGTCGCTCAAAGCGTCGGCAACCGGCGGTTGTGTCGGGGAAGTCATGAAAGCTCCGGGGTGATGCAAAAAGTCGGGCCCGGTCAGCGAGCCGCGAAAGAGCGGCAGTATACCTGTGTCCAGAGCCGCAAGCTTCACGCCGCAAGCGAGTCCGTCGGGTTTTGTGCCAATCGCGAGCAACCCCCGCACCTGTGGGAGCGAGGCTTGCCCGCGAAGAACGATCACGCGGTAAACCAGACCGAACGCTATCTACCGGGGAACCTCAACCCTATCCAACACCCGATTCACCGCCAACTCCGCCAGCATGATGACCTGCTGAATCGCCATCAGCGTATGCCGCTGCGGCCCCTCCAGACTCGTCGCAAAATCACTGCTCATCACACTCGCCGACGCCAACGACTCACAGGCATGAGCCAACAGACTTTCAGAATCAACATCAGGATCGACCACAAACATCGTGCTCGGCCGGCGCGGTTTTTCGATGTAGCGCTCGGGGGATCGAGGTAGTAATCGAGCGCGCGCTTCATGGCTTCGTGGTCTTTGATGAGCGATTCGGCCTGGGTGGTTTCGTCGCGGGGTGTGGTGGTGTTGATGGGTGGATCGGGGATTAACTTATCCATGCAAATTTCCTTTTGATGTTGGAGCCATCAATTTCCGATCTCACTCGGAGCAGAGGTGGCAGCTATGTGCGGTGTGAGATTACCGGCAAAAGGAACCCGGCCAGACCGAAGTCTGCCCGCACACAGCCGCCATAAAAAACTTGGGGGCCTTGCGCTGGTTTCCAATTGTTCAGCCGGAATCTCACTCCCGGTCGCTGAGTTTTCAGCGACAGCCAAAGGTTAGAGAACACGCTTCCTACCCGGCAACCTGAAAAATGCGTGGGAAAACGCTGTGTTTTTTACACATCTTTCAACACACAAAAATGGAACGCGGAGCGTCCCGGGCGGCATTCCCACGCGGAGCGTAGGGAACGATCAATCGGGGGCAGTAGAGAGAAATTGGTCGGCTGTCGGGCCGCCATCGCGAGCAGGCTCACTCCTACAGTGGAACGATGCACGTCTGCAAGTGATTGGTCGGCTGTCAGGCCGCCTTCGCTGGCAGGCCTCGCTCCTACAGTGGAACGATGCACGTCTGCAAGAAATTGGTCGGCTGGCAGGCCGCCTTCGCGGGCAAGCCTCGCTCCTACAGTGGAACGATGCACGTCTGCAAGAAATTGGTCGGCTGGCAGGCCGCCTTCGCGGGCAAGCCTCGCTCCTACAGTGGAACGATGCACGTCTGCAAGAAATTGGTCGGCTGTCAGGCCGCCTTCGCGGGCAGGCCTCGCTCCTACAGTGGAACGATGCACGTCTGCAAGAAATTGGTCGGCTGGCAGGCCGCCTTCGCGGGCAAGCCTCGCTCCTACAGTGGAACGATGCACGTCTGCAAGAAATTGGTCGGCTGTCAGGCCGCCTTCGCGGGCAAGCCTCGCTCCTACAAGGGGTTCGGTGTACACGCTTCGCTTTTCACCACTCATTAGGCCGAGCGTTAGCTCGCCTGCTTTTGATCTTGATCTGCCCGCCCCTTCGGGAGGCTGAGTGGAGGCGTTCATCTGGGGGTGGGCGCGTAGCGCCGTGCGGCGAAGCCGCACACATCGAGAGGAGGTCGAAGCGAAGCCGACCGGAGGCGATGCCCCCAGATGAATGCCGGAGCGAAGGAACGCCGAGCCCAGGCGAGGGGCCGGACGCTGGGGCGAAGCGTTTTGGTTCCTTTTGGGCGTTTGCAAAAGGGACTCGCTGTAAGAGCGAAACCGCCAGCAACCGTTACCGCAGGAATGGATATGTACGCCATCAACAGCAGCATGGTCGGCTACCAGGCCGCCAAGCCCAAACTGACAGCGCCGTCAGTTAGCAGTCACCTTCCTGACCGCCGAACAGGTTTATAAAGGAAGGTATAAACCCGACCCGACTCCCGACCACCTAGCCCGGCGCCCCCACTCGCATGCGAACCCAGAAAAAAACCGCCTTGATCGCAGGCCTGCTGATCGCCCTGGCAGCGAGTGGCGCGTGGTACGCCACCAAACCCGCCACCGCCAAACTCGCCGCGCCCACAGCGATCCCGGTTCGAGTCGTCAGCGTCACCGAAAAAGACGTCCCCCGCTACGTCACCGGCATCGGCTCGGTCCTGTCCCTGCACAGCGTCGTAGTCCGCCCGCAAATCGACGGCATCCTCACCAAAATCCTGGTCAAAGAAGGCCAATTGGTGAAACAAGGCGACCTGCTCGCCACCATCGACGACCGCTCGATCCGCGCCAGCCTCGACCAGGCTCGGGCACAACTCGGCGAAAGCCAGGCGCAACTGCAAGTCGCGCTGGTCAACCTCAAGCGCTACAAACTGCTCAGCGTCGACGACGGCGTATCCAAGCAGACCTACGACCAGCAACAAGCCCTGGTCAACCAGCTCAAAGCCACCGCCCAAGGCAATCAGGCGTCAATCGACGCCGCTCAGGTGCAGCTTTCCTACACACAGATTCGCTCCCCGGTCACCGGCCGCGTCGGTATTCGCACGGTGGACGAAGGCAACTTCCTGCGCATGACCGACACCCTGGGCCTGTTCACCGTGACCCAGATTGACCCGATCGCCGTCGAGTTTTCCCTGCCGCAACAAATGCTGCCTACCCTGCAAGGCCTGATCGGCGACCCCGAGCGCGCACAAGTGAAGGCCTATATCGGCGCCGACACCGACGGCGAAACCGGCAACCTGCTGGGCGAAGGGCACCTGACCCTGATCGACAACCAGATCAACGCCAACACCGGGACCATCCGCGCCAAGGCGGAATTCAACAATCCCGGGCAGAAGCTCTGGCCTGGCCTGCTGGTGACGGTAAAAATTCAGACAGCCCTGGATAAAGATGCGCTGGTGGTCCCGCCCACTGTCGTACAGCGTGGCCTCGATCAACATTTCGTGTACCGCGTCAACGGCGACAAGGTCGAAACCGTCACCGTACAAATGGTCTACCAAGGCAGCGGCCAGGACATCATCAAAGGCGTAAAACCGGGTGACGTGCTGGTCAGCGACGGCCAGTCGCGGCTCAAACCCGGCTCGACCGTGCAGGTAATGACCGAGCCGCCGCAAGTGGTGCAATCGGAGTCGAAGCCATGAAGGGCCACGGTTCTGTCTCAGCCTGGTGTATCGATCATCCGGTGGCGACGATCCTGCTGACCTTTGCCCTGGTGTTGCTCGGCGTCATCGCCTTCCCGCGCCTGCCGATTGCGCCGCTGCCGGAAGCCGAATTCCCGACCATTCAAGTCGCCGCACAATTGCCCGGCGCCAGCCCCGAAACCATGGCGTCGTCGGTGGCCACGCCGCTTGAAGTGCAATTCAGCGCCATCCCCGGCGTGACCCAGATGACCTCGAGCAGCGCCTTGGGCTCGACCAACCTGACCCTGCAATTCACCCTCGACAAAAGCATCGACACCGCCGCCCAGGAAGTGCAGGCCGCAATCAACACCGCCGCCGGCAAGCTGCCCAAGGACATGCCGAACCTGCCGACGTGGCGCAAGGTCAACCCGGCCGACAGCCCGGTGCTGATTCTCAGCATCAACTCAACCTTGATGCCCGGCACCGAACTCAGTGACTTGGTGGAAACCCTGCTCTCGCGTCAGATCAGTCAGATCGACGGCGTAGGCCAAATCAACATCACCGGCCAGCAACGTCCGGCAATCCGTGTTCAAGTCTCGGCCGACAAACTCGCGGCCATCGGCCTGACCCTGGCGGACATTCGGCTGGCGATCCAGCAAACCAGCCTCAACCTGGCCAAAGGTGCGTTGTACGGTGAGTCGAGTATCTCGACACTGTCGACCAACGACCAATTGTTCCACCCCGAGGAATACAACCAGCTGATCGTTTCCTACAAGGACGGTGCCCCGGTTCACCTCAAGGATGTCGCTAAAGTCGTCAACGGTTCAGAAAATGCCTACGTCCAGGCGTGGGCCGGTGATCAACCCGGGGTGAACCTGGTGATTTCCCGGCAGCCGGGCGCCAACATCGTCGAAACCGTTGATCGCATCCAGGCCGCCCTGCCCGGCCTCGAAGCCATGCTGCCGGCCTCGGTGCAGGTCAAGGTGCTGGTCGACCGCACCCAGACCATCCGCGCCTCCCTGCATGAAGTGGAAATTACCCTGCTGATCGCGATCATGCTGGTGGTGGCGGTGATGGCGCTGTTCCTGCGCCAATGGTCGGCGACCCTGATTGTGTCCGCCGTACTGGGCGTATCGCTGGTCGCCAGTTTCGCCCTGATGTACATCATGGGTTTCAGCCTGAACAACCTGACGCTGGTGGCAATCGTGGTGGCCGTGGGGTTTGTGGTCGACGATGCGATTGTGGTGGTGGAGAACATTCACCGCCACCTGGAGGCCGGCGACGGCATGCGCGAGGCGGCGATCAAGGGTGCCGGCGAGATCGGTTTTACCGTGGTTTCGATCAGCTTCTCGCTGGTGGCGGCGTTCATTCCGTTGCTGTTCATGGGTGGCGTGGTCGGGCGGCTGTTCAAGGAATTCGCCCTGACCGCCACTTCGACCATCATGATTTCGGTGGTGGTGTCGCTGACGCTGGCGCCGACCCTGGCCGCGCTGTTCATGCGCGCCCCGGTGCATCACGCCCACAGCAAACCCACGTTTGGCGAACGCTTGCTGACAGGTTATGAAAAACTGCTGCGCCGTGCCCTCGCCCACCAGAAACTGATGATCGGGGTTTTCTTTCTGTCACTGGGCCTGGCGGTGGCCGGTTACATCTTTATTCCCAAAGGGTTCTTCCCGGTGCAGGACACCGGTTTTGTCCTCGGCACCACCGAAGCCGCCGCCGATATTTCCTACGGCGACATGGTGAAAAAACACCTGGCGATGGCCGAAATCGTCGCCGCAGACCCAGCGGTGGCGGCGTTTTCCCACTCGGTCGGGGTCTCGGGCAGTAACCAGACCATCGCCAATGGCCGCTTCTGGATTTCCCTGAAAAAACGCGGCGACCGCGACGTCTCGGCCAGCCAGTTCATCGACCGGATCCGTCCGAAACTGATGAAAGTCCCGGGCATCGTGCTCTATCTGCGCGCCGGCCAGGACATCAACCTCAGCTCCGGCCCGAGTCGCGCCCAGTATCAATACGTGCTCAAGAGCAACGACGGCGCAACGCTCAGCACCTGGACCCAACGCCTGACCGAAAAACTGCGCGCCAACCCGGCGTTCCGCGATATTTCCAACGACCTGCAACTGGGCGGCAGCATCACCCACATCAGCATTGACCGCAGCGCCGCCGCGCGTTTCGGCCTGACCGCCAGTGATGTCGATGAAGCGCTGTACGATGCGTTCGGCCAACGGCAGATCAATGAATTCCAGACCCAGATCAACCAATACAACGTGATCCTGGAACTGGACACCCAGCAACGCGGCAAGGCCGCAAGCCTCAATTATTTCTACCTGCGCTCGCCGCTGAGCGGGGAAATGGTGCCGCTGTCGGCCCTGGCGACATTCGATGCGCCAACGGTTGGCCCGTTGTCTATTGCCCACGACGGCATGTTCCCGGCCGCCAACTTGTCGTTCAACCTGGCGCCCGGCGTGGCGTTGGGCGATGCGGTGATCATGCTCAATCAGGCCAAGGCCGACATCGGCATGCCGGCCGCCATGAGCGGCAACTTCCAGGGCGCGGCGCAAGCGTTCCAGAGTTCGCTGGCCAGCCAGCCGTGGTTGATCCTGGCGGCGCTGGTGGCGGTGTACATCATTCTCGGCGTGCTCTACGAGAGCTTCGTCCATCCGTTGACCATTATTTCAACGCTGCCATCGGCGGGGCTTGGCGCGGTGATCATGCTGTGGATCTGCGGCCAGGACTTTTCGATCATGGCGCTGATCGGGCTGGTGTTGCTGATCGGCATCGTCAAGAAAAACGGCATCCTGATGATCGACTTCGCTCTCGATGCCCAGCGCAATCGTGGCTTGCCGCCGGAAGAGGCGATTTACCAGGCCTGTATCACGCGGTTCCGGCCGATCATCATGACCACCCTCGCCGCCCTGCTCGGCGCCCTGCCGTTGATGCTCGGGTACGGCACCGGCGCCGAACTGCGCCAGCCATTGGGCATCGCGGTGGTCGGCGGCTTGCTGGTGAGCCAGGCGCTGACGCTGTTTACCACTCCGGTCATATACTTGTGGCTTGAGCGGCTTTTCCATAAGCCCAAACCCGCACCGATGCCGGCGCTGGCAACCACAGACTGAGGCGGGGTCATGCGCGTTCTGATTATCGAAGACGAAGAAAAAACCGCGGACTATCTGCACCGCGGCCTGACGGAACAGGGTTACACCGTGGACCTGGCGCGCGACGGCGTCGAAGGCCTGCACCTGGCGCTGGAAAGCGACTACGCGGTGATCGTCCTCGACGTCATGCTGCCGGGCCTCGACGGCTTCGGTGTATTGCGCGCGCTGCGTGCGCGCAAGCAAACCCCGGTGATCATGCTCACCGCCCGCGAGCGGGTCGAAGACCGCATCAAAGGCTTGCGCGACGGGGCCGACGATTACCTCGGCAAGCCGTTTTCCTTCCTCGAACTGGTGGCGCGCCTGCAAGCGCTGACCCGGCGCAGCGGCGGCCACGAACCCGTGCAAGTGAGCATCGCCGACCTGTGGATCGATTTGATCAGCCGCAAGGCCACCCGCGCTGGCACCCGCCTGGACCTGACCGCCAAGGAGTTCTCGCTGCTCAGCGTTTTGGCCCGCCGGCAAGGTGAAATCCTCTCTAAAACGGCGATTGCCGAGATGGTCTGGGACATCAATTTCGACAGCGACGCCAACGTCGTAGAAGTCGCGATCAAACGCCTGCGGGCCAAGCTCGACGGGCCGTTCGACGAAAAACTGCTGCACACGATCCGGGGCATGGGTTATGTGCTGGAGAGCCGCGGTGTCCAGTAATTCGATTGCCCTGCGCCTGAGCGGGATGTTCACGCTGGTGGCGCTGCTGGTGTTCCTGTTGATCGGCTGGGCCTTGTACCAGCAGGTCGACAAAGGCCTGGGTTTGCTGCCCGAGGCGGAGCTGGACGCGCGTTACAGCGTGCTCGAATCCACCGTCGGGCGATATGGCACGCCGGAGCATTGGGTGAAGATCAACAACAAGCTCAAGTTGCTCGGCGAAGAAGACAAGCGCATTAGTTTCTGGATCATCAGCGGCGACCCTCACTACGAATACGGCAACCTGACACCGCAGATCCGCGCCTTTGCCGAAGGGCCCCTGGGGATGCGCGACATGACGTTGCCAGACCAGCCTTATCCGCTGAAAGTGCTGGTCAGCCAGTTCCCGGCCAAGGATCAACGGCCGCCGCTGCGTTTCATGATCGGTATCGACACCGAGACGTTTTTCCAGACCCAGCATCATCTGCTGATCGCGCTGATCAGCCTGGCAATTATTGGCGTGTTGCTGGCCTCGGCGCTGGGTTATTGGGTGGCGCGAATTGGCCTCAAACCCTTGATCAAGTTGTCGCAGGAAGCCCAACGCCTGGCACCGCCGTTGCGTTCCGGGCGTTTGCGCTTATCGCCGCTGCCGCCGGAGCTCAATCAGTTCGTCAATTCGTTCAACTCCACACTGGAGCGAGTCGAGCAGGCCTATTCGCGGCTTGAGTCGTTCAACGCCGACGTCGCCCACGAACTGCGCTCGCCGCTGACCAACCTGATCGGCCAGACCCAGGTCGCGCTGACCCGTGGACGCTCGGCGGAACACTACTTCGAAGTGCTGCAATCGAACCTCGAAGAGCTGGAACGGCTGCGTTCGATCATCAATGACATGCTATTTCTTGCCAGCGCGGATCAGGGCAGCAAGGCGACCAAACTGACTTCCACCTCGCTGGCCGACGAAGTGGCCACGACTCTGGAATACCTGGATTTCATTCTTGAGGATGCGCAGGTTCAGGTGCAGGTCAGTGGAGATGCGCAGGTGCGGATCGAGATTGCGCATCTGCGCCGGGCGTTGATCAATTTGCTGAGTAACGCGGTGCAACACACCGGGCCCGGGCAGGTGATTGAGGTGCGGATAGAGGTCGAGGAGCACCAGGTGAGCATCGGCGTGGCCAACCCCGGGTCGCCGATTGCCAGCGAGCATTTGCCTCGATTGTTCGAGCGTTTTTATCGCGTCGACGCATCGCGCAGCAACAGCGGGAATAACCACGGGCTGGGGTTGGCGATCGTCAAGGCGATTGCGCTGATGCATGGCGGTGATGTGTTTGTGCGCAGTGATCACGGCATGAACACCTTCGGCATCCACCTCCCGGTCTAGACCCTTCCCTGTGGCGAGCGAGCTTGCTCGCGCTGGGCTGCGTAGCAGCCCCCCAATCAGCCACTCAGGTTCCTCAGGAAAATCGGGGGGTTGTTTGCGACTGCTGCGCAGTCGAGCGCGAGCAAGCTCCCTCGCCACAAAAGCCATTTCCCGCCGCTGGCTACTGTTGCTTTTAGCGCAACAGTCCTTTCATGAATCCGCTCTTTTTCCCCTGTCCAATCCCCCTTATCTTTGCCGCACCAAACAGCACTTGCCAAGCAAGAAGGTTTTAAAGATGTCCAACACTATGGGTATTGCCAGCGCTTTCGTTTTGTCCTCTTTGTTCCTGTCTCCGTTCGCCGTGGCTGAAGAATCGCCGGCCTTCGTCGCGCACAATGCCGCACGCGCCGCTTCGTATGAAGAGCATCAGGGCGAAATGACAGCCAAGGCTAAAGAGGCTGCGCAAACCCCTCAAGCATCAATGTCTTCAAGCCAACCACGGGTTGAGAAAGACAGCTGATCCGACCCGTTTGCTCCTTTTCCCTCGACACTTTTCATCGGCTCTTCCCTTTGAAAAGTTGTCTTCAAAGCCGCTGCTATCAGCGGCTTTTTTTCGTTGTGGTTTAAACGCCGTCCAGTTCGTCTTCACTGACAAGAAACATTTTGCACTTCAAGAGTATGAAGTGTTTAGTTGACCAAGGAGCTTTACCGCAAGTGCGTTTCCCTCTCCGTTTCAACCCGTTGTTCATTGCAATCGCTGCAACGATGACCCCCGCCGCCTACGCCGCCGACGAATCCAGTCAGGAAGGTTTTGTCGAAGGTTCGAGCCTCAACCTTAATGTCCGTAACTACTACATGAACCGCAACCGCCTGCAGCAGGCGGACGACAACATAGAGTGGGGTCAGGGTTTCCTCGGTCTCTTTGAATCGGGTTTCACCCAGGGCACCGTCGGGTTCGGCGTTGATGCCCACGCCATGCTGGGGCTCAAGCTCGACGGCGGTGGCGGCACGGATGGTTCGAGCATCCTGCCGATCAGCGATGGCAACGGCAAAGCGCCTGGGTCGTTCTCAACGGCGGGTGGCACGCTGAAAATGCGTGCTTTTGATACCGAGTTGAAGGCCGGCGACCTGTTCCTCGCCAACCCGGTGATTGCCGGCGGCGAAACCCGCATGTTGCCGCAGACCTTTCGTGGGGTCAGCCTGACCAACCACAGCTTCGACGGCTTCCTGATCGAAGGTGGCCAGGCGAGCTTCACCAAGCCGTACAACCAGAGCGGTCACACCCGCATCGGCACCTCCTACGGCAGCCTGGCAGACGGTGACGACAGTCAGCACCTGAACTGGGCCGGTGTGGCGTGGAGCGGTCTGCCGGGGTTGACCAGCAGCCTGTACGCCTCCGAACTCAAGGACATCTGGAACCAGTACTACTACGACCTGGATTACACCTACGCGCTGAACGACCTGGTCAGCCTCAACCCGGGCCTGCATTTCTATCACACGCAAGACACCGGCGATGCGCTGCTGGGTCACATCGACAACAACGCCTACAGCCTGCATTTCACCGTCGGCGTGGGCTTTCACAGCGTTACGGCGGCGTATCAGCGAGTCAACGGCAACACGCCGTTCGACTACATCAGCCAGGGCGACAGCGTCTTCCTCGACAACTCCCAGCAGTATTCTGACTTCAACGGCCCGAACGAGCGCTCGTGGAAACTCAAGTACGCCTACGACTTTGCCGGTCTCGGCCTGCCCGGCCTGACCTCGGCGCTGTCCTACTCCCGAGGCGAACTGGACCTGACCAAAGTCGATCCGGACAGCCGCGGCTACGCCTCGTGGTACAGCGCCGACGGCAAAAACGCCAGGCACTGGGAGCGCGACATCGATCTCAAGTATGTGATCCAGGGCGGCAAGGCCAAGGATCTGGCGGTGCGCATGCAATGGGCCACCAACCGCGGCGGCAATGGCTATGGCGCGCTGGATCAGGACACCGATGAATACCGGGTGATCGTCGACTACCCGCTCAATGTCTTCTAAGCTTCACTAAGCAAAAGGCCAGCATTTTTTTGCTGGCCTTTTTTTTATCCGGCATTTATACAAGCGCTCTGGACGCGACCGGTTTCTGGAACTCTGCCCGATTCTTGTAAAAAACTTTTATAACGCCTTATTTGCAGAAGTCAGAACCATGAGTGTGAGCAATGAGAAATCTCAACATCCGATCAGCTCGACACGATCGGAGCAACTTCTGACTCTCGGCAGTGTGCTGTTGGTGATTGCGATATTCAGCATTGTGACCTTCCTGCTGATCCGTGAACGCGCCAACGCCGAGTTGTCCGCCGCTCGCGCCGCCAACAACATCGTGCAATTGATCGACGCCGATGTGCTGCGCAATGTCGAACTCTATGATATTTCCCTGCTGGGTTTGATCGCTGCCTCCCGGCGAGAAGATCTCAAGAGCGTTTCTCCCACCATTCGCCATCTGGCCTATTTCGACCGCGCCACCGCCGCGCCGTACAAGGGCGACATTTTGTTGCTCGACAACAAGGGCGACGTGATCGCCGACTCGGCGTCGGTGGAACCCAGGCAAGGCAACTACGCTGATCGCGAATACTTCCAGTCGCACGTGAACAACCCGGCCCCGGGCATGTTCATCAGCCCGCCCTTCCGGGCCAGGTCGGCCGAACACGATTGGCGTATCAGTTTCAGTCGACGGGTGAGCGGCTCCCAGGGTGAGTTTCTGGGGGTTGCCGAAGCCGCCATGCGCTTGAGTTACTTCGATCAGTTGTTCAACAGTTTGAGCATCGGCCGCGACAGCACAGTCAATCTGATCAGCAAGAACGGGATTCTCCTGGCCCAGCAACCACGCCTGGCCGAAGAGCTGATCGGCAAGGATTTCAGTAACCGCCCCAATTTCCAGCGCATCGTCAAAGAAGGCAACGGCAGCTTCACCAGCATGTCCGATCTATACCGTGACAAGCGCCTGTACACCTTCTCCAAGGTCGGAAATTTGCCGTTGATCGTCATCGTTGCACTGTCCAGTGATGAAGTCTTTTCGGCCTGGAAACGCACTGCGGTGGTGGTCAGCTCTGCAACCGCAGCCTTGTGCGTGAGCCTGCTGTGGCTGACGTGGGTGCTGCGCCGGGAATTGCGCCGGCGTCACAATGCCGAACACGAACTGGCGCAACTGGCCGCCACCGATGCGTTGACGGGGCTGGCCAACCGCCGAACGCTGGATCAGGCCCTGCGCCATGAATGGTTTCGCGCTCAACGTTCCGGCATGCCTTTGTCACTGATGATGATTGATGCCGACCATTTCAAAGCGTTCAACGACCGCCATGGCCATCAGGCCGGCGACGAAGCGCTGCGCTCGCTGGCCAACGTTATCAGCGCCCACGTGCGACGACCGGCGGACCTGGCTGCCCGTTATGGCGGCGAGGAGTTTTCGGTGATCCTGGCGGAAACCGATAGCGCCGGTGCGCGGCAGATTGCCGAAAATATCCGCAAGGCCGTTGAGCAGTTGCCGCTGGTTGAGGGAGCTGATGGGCCGATGACTGTCAGTATCGGGATCAGCACCTGGACGACAGCGACGGATATCAGCCTGGAGAGTTTGCTGTTTGCGGCGGACAAGGCGTTGTATCAGGCCAAGGAAAACGGACGGAATCGGGTGGTCGACACGGCTTGAAATCTGCGGTGTCGCTACTGGCCTCTTTGCGGGCACGTCGGATCGCCGCACCGCCCGCGCCTACAATGGCGCTCGGTCTACCTCTTTCCCGCGGGCATAAAAAAAGGCCACCCGAAGGCAGCCTTTAAAAACTAGAGAGGTTTTTGACTTACACGGCCGCTACGGGACGCATGTAAGAGATCGGTGCAGTGCTGGCGTCTTCGAAAGTCACGACTTCCCAAGCATCTGTCTGCTCAATCAACTTGCGCAGCAGCTGGTTGTTCAATGCATGTCCGGACTTGAAGCCCTTGAACTCACCAATCAGGCTATTGCCCAGCAGGTAGAGGTCACCAATTGCATCGAGGATCTTGTGCTTCACGAATTCGTCTTCATAGCGAAGGCCGTCTTCGTTCAGTACACCATCCGCGTCGACCACAATAGCGTTTTCAACGCTGCCGCCGAGTGCGAGGTTGTGCTTGCGCAAGTACTCGATGTCACTCATGAAACCAAAGGTACGGGCGCGGCTGACTTCTTTTACGAACGAAGTGCTGGAAAAATCCACGCTTGCACTTTGTGTGCGGTTACGGAAAACCGGGTGATCGAAATCGATCTCGAAACTCACCTTGAAGCCTTCGAAAGGGACGAAAGTGGCGCGCTTGTCGCCGTCTTCCACTGTCACTTCCCGCAGGATCCGGATGAACTTCTTCGGTGCGTCCTGTTCTTCCAGGCCGGCCGATTGAATCAGGAATACGAAAGGTCCAGCGCTACCATCCATGATCGGGACTTCGGACGCGGAGAGCTCGACGTAGGCGTTATCGATGCCCAGGCCAGCCATGGCCGAGAGCAAGTGCTCCACCGTATCCACTTTGGTGTCGCCACTGACCAATGTGGTCGACATCGTGGTTTCACCAACGTTTTCCGCGCGGGCAGGAATCTGCACCACAGGGTCGAGGTCGGCACGAACAAACACAATGCCGGTGTCGATAGGTGCAGGCTTGAGGGTCAGGTAAACCTTCTCCCCGGAGTGCAGGCCTACACCTGTAGCACGGATAATATTTTTCAGTGTGCGTTGTTTAATCATGGCTTGGGCCGCTTCAGCGCAAATTGCGAACTGGTATCAACAAAGGCTGGCGATAATAGCAGACCAGACCTTTGCTGAACACCAATCACCTTCATAGCCCTGATACATTCCATCAATCAGCCTGACGACGCAGGAAAGCCGGGATGTCCAGGTAATCCAGATCATCTTGCGGATTCATCTTCGCGGCAGTCGCAGCACCGGCCTGAGCCTGGTTGCGCATGACGGTCGGACGGTCCAGGTCACGGTAATTTACCGCCGGTTGTTCCTGACGAGCGGGCGCCGATTGTTGCGGCTGGGAGGCCATGGAGGTGTGAACGGTGTTGTCGATGACCTTCACAGGCTTCTCGATTTTCGCGCCCAGACCGGTGGCAACCACAGTCACGTGCAGTTCGTCGCGCATGTCCGGATCGATAACGGTACCGACCTTGACCATCGCGTGCTCGGAAGCGAAGGCTTCGATGATGCTACCCACGTCGGAGTACTCACCCAGGGACAGGTCAGGACCGGCGGTGATGTTCACCAGGATGCCGCGTGCACCTTGCAGGTTCACGTCTTCGAGCAACGGGTTGCGAATGGCCGCTTCAGTGGCCTCACGTGCACGGTTCGGACCGCTGGCACAGCCAGTGCCCATCATCGCCATGCCCATTTCGCTCATTACAGTCCGTACGTCGGCAAAGTCGACGTTGATCATGCCCGGACGCTTGATGATGTCGGAGATACCGCGAACGGCACCGGCCAGTACATCGTCGGCCTTGGCGAAAGCCGACAGCAGGCTGGCGTCTTTACCGAGGATGGTCAGCAGCTTCTCGTTGGGAATGGTGATCAACGAGTCGACGCTTTCAGACAGCAGACGGATACCTTCGTCGGCGATCTGCATACGCTTGCGGCCTTCGAACGGGAACGGACGAGTCACCACCGCAACGGTGAGAATCCCCATTTCCTTGGCCACTTCAGCAATGATCGGCGCAGCACCGGTACCGGTACCACCGCCCATGCCGGTGGTGATGAACACCATATTGGTGCCCTGCAGGACTTCGGCAATGCGCTCACGGTCTTCGAGAGCGGCCTGACGACCTACTTCAGGGTTGGCGCCGGCGCCCAGACCTTTGGTAACGCCGGTACCCAATTGCAGGATGGTCCGCGCGCCGATGGATTTCAGCGCCTGGGCATCAGTGTTGGCGCAGATGAATTCAACGCCTTCAATGTTGCTCTTGACCATGTGGTTGACGGCGTTGCCGCCGCCTCCGCCAACACCGATAACTTTAATAACCGGGCTTGCGGGGATGTTGTCTACGAGTTCGAACATTTTCCCTCTCCTTTACGTTCTCTAGTTTTTTCGCCTACTGCTTTTACTGCTTGTCGCTTTTACTGCTTGCTCTTGCGGCTTGTAGCTTGCCGCTTGAATCTGCTTCGTCAGAAGTTGCCTTGTACCCAGCTCTTGATGCGATCGAGCAAGGCGGCTTTCGGTTCTTCATTGCTGTAGCTGTCGCGGCTGCTGATGCCCGAGAACGAAATCCCGTCGGACTGCTTCTGCAGGCCGTACATCAACAGGCCTACGCCGGTGGAATAAATCGGGTTGCGGACCACGTCGTCCAGGCCCTTGACGCCATGGGGCACGCCCAGGCGGACCGGCATGTGGAAGATCTCTTCGGCCAGTTCGACCGCGCCTTCCATTTTCGAGGTACCGCCGGTCAGCACGATGCCGGCCGGGATCAGGTCTTCGTAGCCACTGCGGCGCAGTTCGGCCTGGATCAGCGTGAACAGTTCGTCGTAACGCGGCTCGACCACTTCGGCCAGGGCCTGGCGGGACAGCTCGCGCGGTGGACGGTCGCCAACACTTGGCACCTTGATGGTTTCACCGGCACCGGCCAGCTTGGCCAGGGCGCAGGCGTAGCGAATCTTGATTTCTTCGGCGTACTGGGTCGGGGTGCGCAACGCCATGGCGATGTCGTTGGTCACCTGATCGCCCGCAATCGGGATCACCGCGGTGTGACGGATCGCGCCTTCGGTGAAGATCGCGATGTCGGTGGTGCCGCCGCCGATGTCCACCAGGCACACGCCCAGCTCTTTCTCGTCGTCGGTCAGGACCGAATAGGCCGACGCCAGTTGCTCGAGAATGATGTCGTCGATTTCCAGACCGCAGCGACGCACGCATTTTTCAATGTTCTGTGCGGCATTGACGGCGCAGGTCACCACATGGACCTTGGCTTCCAGACGCACGCCCGACATGCCCAGCGGCTCACGAACGCCTTCCTGGTTATCGATCACGTAATCCTGCGGCAAGGTGTGCAGTACGCGCTGGTCAGCCGGGATCGCCACGGCCTGGGCGGCGTCGAGGACACGCTCAAGGTCGGCGGAGCTGACTTCGCGATCACGAATCGCCACGATGCCGTGGGAGTTCAGGCTGCGGATGTGATTGCCGGCCACGCCGACGAACGCCGAGTGAATCCGGCAACCGGCCATCAGCTGCGCTTCTTCGATCGCGCGCTGGATCGATTGCACGGTGGACTCGATGTTCACCACCACGCCTTTCTTCAGGCCACGGGACGGATGAGTGCCGATCCCGACGATTTCGAGCGTGCCGTCGTCCGAGACCTCGCCGACCAGCGCCACCACCTTGGAGGTGCCGATATCGAGACCGACGATCATTTTGCCGCTTTGCACGTTTGCCATGGGTCCTGCCTCTTCTTAATTCTTCGCGACAGCGGGTTGGGCTGTCGTGGGCGCTACAGGTTCCCGCCAGCCAACAGCAAGGCCGTTGGCGTAGCGCAGATCGATGCGCGCAATGTTCGTAATCTGTTCTTTAAGCGTCTTGTCGTAGATGGCAATGAAGCGGCGCATCTTTTCCACCAGCTTGCCGCGTCCCAGCAGCAGTTCGATCCCCGGGCCCGCGCTGCCGGCGCCGGTGGTCAGGAACCAGCTGCCTCGTTCACGCAACTCCAGGCGTGCAATCGAGAAGCCCATCGGCCTGAGCATCTGGCTCAGCACCTGGTATTGCTGCATCACTTGCTGTTGCGCCCGTTGTGGGCCGAACAGCTGTGGCAAATGTTCGTAATTGGCCAGCTCACGCGGGGTGAACGCCTGGCCCTGGTTGTTCAACAGCGATTCATCGCCCCAACGGGCTATCGGCAGTTGTTCTTCCAGGCGGATCACTACTTGATCCGGCCACACCCGACGCACTTCGGCGTGAGCAATCCATGGCATCGTTTCAAGTTCGGTGCGCATGCTCGCAAGATCGATGGTGAAGAAGCTCGACGCCACATAAGGGGCGATTCGCTGCTGCACCGCCTGCTGGCTGATGTAACTCAAGTCACCCTGCACAGCGACTTTGGTGATCGGCCGGTCGGCGTAGGGCAGCAAACGCTGCGCGCCTTCGTAAGTGCCGAACCCCAGCGCAACCAACATCACCGGCCAGAACAGGCTTTTCAGAAAACCAAAATTGGCTTTCGGCAGGCGCGCAGACATCGGCTCTTTGGCCACCATTCGGCTCGCACCCCGTGGCACCGGCTTGCGGCCGGGTGCTGGAGGGGGCTGATGTCTCAGCTGTGCGCCTTGCATGGTCTTAACCCCGCGCCTCGATACTTGCGGCCAGAATCGCCAGAACCAGTTGCTGGAAATCCAGACCGGCGGCACGGGCCGCCATCGGCACCAGGCTGTGATCGGTCATGCCCGGTGCGGTGTTGACTTCGAGGAACCAGAACTGCCCGTCGGCGTCCTGCATCACGTCTGCCCTGCCCCAACCGGCGATACCCAGCGCCTCACAGGCTTTCGCCGTGAGGTCCATCAATTCTTTTTCCTTGGTGCTGTCCAGGCCACACGGGATCCGGTACTGAGTATCGGAAGCCACGTACTTGGCGTCGTAGTCGTAGAAGCTGTGCGTGGTGCCCAGGGCAATCGGTGGCAACACCTGGTCACGCAGGGTGGCGATGGTGAACTCCGGACCTTGAATCCATTGCTCGACCAACACTTGCGAATCGTAGGTACTGGCCGCTTTCCAGGCGTCGATCAATTCCGACGCGGACGTCACTTTGGCCATCCCGATACTTGAACCTTCATGGGCCGGTTTGACGATCAAAGGGAAGCCCAGTTCCGTCGCTGCCGAAATACAATCAGCCTCTGAGCTCAGTACCGCGTGACGTGGCGTCGGGATGCCGAGGCTGTGCCAGACCTGTTTGGTCCGCAGCTTGTCCATGGCCAGTGCCGAAGCCAGGATGCCGCTGCCGGTGTAGGGAATACCCAAGCATTCGAGCAGGCCCTGCATGCTGCCGTCTTCACCGCCACGACCGTGGAGGATGACAAAGGCGCGGTCGATCTTTTCGTTCAGCAAACGCTGCAGAAGGTCATCGCCCACATCGAGGCCGAACGCATCCACACCGGCGCTCAGCAGCGCGTCGAGTACCGCGTTGCCCGACTTCAGGGACACCTCACGCTCGGCACTCTTGCCGCCGAACAGCACGGCGACGCGGCCGAAGTCTTTCGGCGCGACCGTGGAGACGAGGTTGGCGTAGGCAGCAGTCATTTCAACTTCCCCACAGTCGGCGCGGCAACAGCACCCGCAAATAGCGGACTGGCCAACAGTTTCGGGGCGAGACCACCGATATCACCGGCGCCCTGGCACAGCAGTATGTCGCCGGCACGCAGCAGCGGCTTGACCAGTGGCGCGAGGTCGACTCCGCGCTCGATGTAGATCGGGTCGAGCTGACCGCGCTGACGAATGCTGTTGCACAGCTTGCGGCTGTCGGCCCCCGGAATCGGTTCTTCACCGGCCGGGTAGACTTCCATCAGCAGCAAGACGTTGGCATCGGCCAGTACATTGACGAAATCGTCGTACAGGTCGCGGGTACGGCTGTAACGGTGCGGCTGGTAAACCATCACCAGACGACGCTCCGGCCAGCCACCGCGGACGGCCTGGATCACGGCCGCGACTTCGGTCGGGTGGTGACCGTAATCATCGACCAGCATGACGTTGCCGCCATCGACCGGCAGTTCGCCGTAGACCTGGAAGCGTCGACCGACACCCTGGAAGCCGGACAGGCCCTGGACGATGGCTTCATCGCTGACGCCCTCGTCGGTGGCGATGCAGATGGTGGCCAGCGCGTTCAGCACGTTGTGGTTACCCGGCATGTTCACCGAGACATCCAGCGGCTCGCGATCAGGGCGCAGTACGGTAAAGAAAGTCTGCATGCCTTGCTGGCGCACATTGATGGCGCGCACGTCGCAGTCATCGCCGAAGCCATAGGTGACCGTCGGGCGTTTCACCAGCGGCAGGATTTCACGCACCACCGGATCGTCCAGGCACACCACCGCCAGACCGTAGAACGGCAGGTTGTGGAGGAACTCGACGAAGGTTTTCTTCAGTTTGTTGAAGTCACCGTCATAGGTCGCCATGTGGTCGGCGTCGATGTTGGTGACCACGGCCACCAGCGGCTGCAAGTGCAGGAAACTGGCGTCGCTTTCGTCGGCTTCGGCGATCAGGTAGCGGCTGGTGCCAAGCTGGGCATTGGTGCCCGCGGCATTCAGGCGGCCACCGATGACGAACGTGGGGTCCAGGCCACCGGCCGCGAACACCGAAGCGATCAGGCTGGTGGTGGTGGTTTTGCCGTGCGTACCGGCGACGGCGATGCCGTGGCGATAGCGCATCAGCTCGGCCAGCATTTCTGCGCGTGGCACCACAGGGATGCGACGTTCCAGCGCGGTGGCGACTTCCGGGTTGGACGTGTTCACGGCGCTGGATACCACCAGCACGTCAGCGGCAGCGGCGTTTTCAGCACGGTGACCGATAAAGATGTGCGCGCCAAAAGACTCGAGACGCTCGGTGACGGGCGAAGCTTTCAGGTCGGAACCGGACACTTCATAGCCCAGGTTCAACAACACTTCGGCGATGCCGCACATGCCCACGCCGCCGATGCCGACGAAGTGGATGCGACGGATGCGGCGCATTTCCGGTTGCGGCATGGCTTTCTGTTTCTCAACCATGGGCCACCTCCAGGCAGGTATCGACCACGTTACGGGTGGCATCGGGTTTGGCCAGGCGGCGTGCCGCAGTGGCCATGTCGTTGAGTCGTTGTGGTTGCATCAGGACCTCTGTCAGGCGTGCGGCAAGATCCGCTGCGCCAGTCGTTCTTTGCGGCATCAGGAAGGCAGCGCCTTCACGGGCCAAATAATCGGCGTTGCGGGTCTGGTGATCGTCGATCGCGTGGGGCAATGGCACCAGCATCGAGGGCAGACCGGCGGCAGCCAGCTCACTGATGGTCAATGCGCCTGCGCGGCACACCACCAGGTCGGCCCAGCCATAGGCTTGGGCCATGTCTTTGATGAAAGGCTGCACTTGCGCCTCGACGCCAGCCGCGCGATAGCGCTCTGCAGTCACTTCATCGTGGTTTTTGCCGGCCTGATGAAACACTTCCGGGCGCAGGTCGGGGGCGACTTGCGACAGGGCTTCAGGCAGCAACTTGTTCAACGGCTCTGCGCCCAGGCTTCCGCCCAGAATCAGCAAACGCGCCTTGCGACCCGCCAGGGCGGGGCGCTGTGTTTCGAGGAACAGCTCGGTGCGCACCGGGTTACCGGTGGTCCGACGGCTGTCCGACAGGGTAAAGGTGTCGGGGAACGCTTCACAGACTCGGGCGGCCAACGGCACCAGCAACCGATTGGCGGTACCGGCCACGGCGTTCTGTTCATGAACGATCACCGGCACGCCGGCCAGTTTGGCTGCAACGCCACCGGGGCCGGTCACATAACCACCGAAGCCGACCACACACACTGGCCGCAGCTGACGAATGATCGCCCGCGCCTGCCAGACGGATTTGAGCACCATGAACGGCGCCTTGAGCAGGGACAACTTGCCCTTGCCGCGCAGACCGGTGGCGTTGATCCGATGCAGCTCGATACCGGCCATCGGCACCAGGTCGTTCTCGATCCCGCGCGGTGTTCCGAGCCAGTGCACGGTGTAACCGCGGGCCTGGAATTCGCGGGCGCACGCCAGCGCCGGGAACACGTGGCCACCGGTACCGCCCGCCATGATCAAGACGTTAGCGCCCATGGGTCGGCTCCTCGGCGAAGTCGCTCTCATGGAACTCCATCTCTTCGCTGCCCAAGTGGGTTCGACTCTCCCACTCGATGCGTAACAACAAGCCGAGACAGGCACCGCAAATCACCAACGAACTGCCGCCATAACTGAGGAACGGCAGGGTCAGGCCTTTGGTCGGCAACAGGCCGACGTTCACCCCGATGTTGATCAGGAACTGGCCGATCCACAGGAACGACAGGCCATAAGCGATGTAGGCGGCGAAGAATTGCTTGGCCTTCTCGGCCCAATAGCCGATGTACATGCCACGCACGCAAACAAAGACGAACAACGCCACCGTGCACAAGGAACCCACGGCACCCAGCTCTTCGGCAAGGACTGAGAACACGAAGTCGGTGTGGGCTTCCGGCAGGTAGAACTGTTTCTGTACGCTGTTGCCCAGGCCAACGCCCAGCCATTCGCCGCGACCAAACGCGATCAACGCCTGCGACAACTGATAGCCGGCACCGAACTGGTCGGCCCATGGATCGGCAAAGTTGGTCAGACGCGCCATTCGATACGGCTGAACTTGAATCAACAGCACCACCGCCCCGACCGCCAGGACCACCATCAAGGAGAAACGGAACAGTCCGACCCCGCCGAGGAACAGCATCGCCGCCGCCGCGCCCATCATGACAACGGTGGCGCCGAAGTCCGGTTCCATCAGCAACAGACCGGCCATGGGCAGCAGCACGATGAACGGCTTGAAGAAGCCCATCCAGCTTTCCCGCACTTCTTTCTGGCGACGCACCAGATAACCGGCGAGGTAGATCACCACGAACACCTTGGCGATCTCGGATGGCTGGACGTTGAAGAAACTGAAACCGATCCAGCGCATGGAACCGTTCACTTCACGGCCGATCCCCGGGATGATCACCATCACCAGCAAACCGAATGCGCCGAGCAGCATCAGCCAGCCCAGGCGCTGCCAGGTGGCGATCGGAATCATCATGGTGACGACGCAGGCACCCAGGCCCAGCACGATGTAGATCAAGTGGCGAATCATGTAGTACAGGGCACTGCCCGACTGCACGGCCGCCACTTCGGTCGACGCCGAGGCAATCATCACCAGCCCGAGACCGATCAAGGCCAGGCAACCGGCGAGCATCGGGAAGTCGAGGTCGATCCCGCGTCCGGTGATGATCGGCGACGGATAAGGCTTGATGATGTTCATCAGGCTCATACCAGATCCTCCACGGCGCGGACGAACTGGTGACCACGGTCTTCGTAATTCTTGAACATGTCGAAACTGGCGCAGGCGGGCGACAGCAGCACGGCGTCACCCGGTTCGGCGATGGCGCGGCATTGGGCAACCGCTTCATCCAGCGAACCGACGCGAATCAGCGGCACGGCATCGCCGATGGCCTGGCCGATCAAGTCGCTGTCACGGCCCATCAGGACCACGGCGCGGCAATTGGCTGCCACCGGATCCCGCAGATCCTTGAATTCGGCACCCTTGCCATCGCCACCGGCGATCAGCACGAGTTTGCCGTCGATGTCCGCACCCAGGCCTTCGATGGCCGCCAGTGCGGCGCCGACGTTGGTGGCTTTGGAATCGTTGTAATAGCTCACGCCGTCCAGCTCACGAACCCACTGGCAACGATGTTCCAACCCGGCGAAGGTGCGCAGGCTCGAGAGCATGGCGTCGAACGGCAGGCCGACGGCATGGCCCAGGGCCAATGCTGCCAACGCGTTGGACTGGTTGTGGGCGCCACGAATTTTCAACTCGCGCACCGGCATCAGGTTCTGGAATTCGAAGGCCAGGTACTTCTCGCCGTCTTCTTCGCGGATACCGAAAGCCTTGAAATCGGGCTTGCTCAAACCGAAGGTCCAGCAAGGCTGGCCCTCGCCCATCAGCGGACGGCTCAGGGCGTCCTGACGGTTGACCACAAACTGTTTCGCGCCACGGAAGATCCGGTGCTTGGCCAGGTGATAGGCCGGCAGACCGCTGTAGCGGTCCATGTGGTCTTCGCTGACGTTGAGCACGGTCGCCACTTCGGCGTTGAGTTGATCGGTGGTTTCGAGCTGGAAGCTCGACAACTCCATCACGTACAACTCGACGTCGTCGCTGAGCAAATCCAGCGCCGGCGTACCGAGGTTGCCACCGACAGCGACACGCTTGCCCGCCGCCACGGCCATCTCGCCGACCAGGGTGGTGACAGTGCTTTTCGCGTTGGAACCGCTGATGGCGACAATCGGCGCCTTCGCGTTACGCGCGAACAGCTCGATGTCACCGGACAATTTCACGCCACGGGCGGCGGCAGCCTGCAGGGCCGGAGTCGCCAGCGCCAGGCCGGGGCTCACGTAGAGTTCGTCGGCACGGCACAGGAACTCGACGTCCAGCTCGCCACAACGCACTTCCACGTGCGGATAGTCACGCTTGAGCGTGGCCAGTTCCGGTGGATTTTCCCGCGTATCGGCCACAGCAAACGACGTGCCCCGGTTCGCCAGGAAGCGAACCAGGGACATGCCGCTCTTGCCGAGGCCGACAACGATGCGGAAGTGGTCAGAAGCGATCAGAGACACTCGTTCTACCTCAGCTTCAGGGTGGCAAGGCCGACCAGTACGAGAATCACGGTGATGATCCAGAAACGGACGATCACACGCGGCTCGGGCCAGCCCTTGAGTTCAAAATGGTGGTGAATGGGTGCCATGCGAAACACACGGCGACCGGTCAGCTTGAAAGAAGCAACCTGGATAACCACGGACAGGGTTTCCATCACGAACACGCCGCCCATGATGAACAGGACGATTTCCTGACGGACGATCACCGCGATGGTGCCCAGGGCCGCGCCCAGCGCCAGCGCGCCGACGTCGCCCATGAAGACCTGCGCCGGATAGGTGTTGAACCAGAGGAAACCGAGGCCCGCACCGATCAAGGCACCGCAGAACACGATCAACTCACCGGCGCCCGGCACATACGGAATCAGCAGGTATTCAGCGAATTTCACGTTACCGGACAGGTAGCAGAAGATGCCAAGACCGCCGCCGACCATCACCGTCGGCATGATCGCCAGACCGTCGAGGCCGTCGGTCAGGTTGACCGCGTTGCTCGAGCCGACAATCACGAAATAGGTCAGAACGACGAAGCCTATGCCCAGCGGAATGCTGTAGTCCTTGAGCATCGGCAGGATCAGGGTCGTTTCCACCGGCGTCGCAGCGGTCATATAAAGGAAGATCGCCGCGCCCAGGCCGAACACGGACTGCCAGAAATATTTCCAGCGGCTCGGAAGGCCTTTGGAGTTTTTCTCGATCACTTTGCGATAGTCATCGACCCAGCCGATAGCGCCGAACAGCAACGTCACCAGCAACACGGTCCAGACATAACGGTTGCTCAGGTCAGCCCAGAGCAAGGTGCTGACGCCGATGGACGACAGGATCAGTGCACCGCCCATCGTCGGGGTGCCCGACTTGGACAAGTGCGATTGTGGACCGTCGTGGCGAACGGATTGACCGATCTGACGGTTCTGCAAAGTGCGGATCATCCACGGGCCATAGCACAGGGACAAAACCAGCGCGGTCAGCACACCGAGGATCCCGCGCAGGGTCAGGTACTGAAAGACCGCGAAGCCTTTGTAGAACTGTTGCAGATACTCCGCTAGCAGCAGCAGCATTAATGTTTCTCCGGACTGGACCCGCACAAAGCGGCGACGATGTTTTCCATCGCAGCGCTGCGCGAGCCCTTGATCAAAATGGTGGTGTTTGTGTCTTGCTCGGCGCCCAGGGCCTTGATCAGCTCAGCCTGAGTGCTGAAGTGAAAGGCCTGTGGACCGAAAGCGTTCACGGCGTGAGCCATCAGTGGCCCAACGGCGTAAAGCGCGGATACCTTGCCGCGGGCGTACTCGCCCACATCGCGGTGCCCCTGCTCTGCCCAATCGCCCAGTTCGCCAATATCTCCGAGCACCAGAACGGTGCGGCCGGAAAAGCCGGCGAGTATATCAACGGCGGCGCACATGGAGGTGGGGTTCGCGTTGTACGTGTCATCGATCACGCGCATGCCATTGCTGGCCAGTTGCGCGACGGTGCGGCCCTTGACCGGTTGCACCGCGCCGAGGCCGGTGGCGATGCCGAACAGCGACACGCCCAAGGCGTGTGCGGCAGCGGCGGCGGCCATGGCATTGGTAACGTTATGAGTGCCGAGCAGGTTCAGTTGAACGCGCTCCACACCTTCAGGACTGTGCAGGTTGAAGGCCGGGCAACCGCGCGCATCGCGATCCAGGTCGCTGGCATAGAAGTCGGCGCTTGGGTTGTTCAGGGCGAACGTCAGGACTTTGCGACCGGCCGCACGGGCCTTCCAGATGCCGAACGCCTTGTCGTCAAGATTGAGCACCGCGACGCCATCGGCCTCCAGCCCTTCAATGATCTCGCCCTTGGCTTCAACGATTTTTTCCGGCCCGCCAAACTCGCCGACGTGGGCGGTCCCGGCGTTGTTGAGCACGGCCACGTGCGGCTTGGTCATGCCGACGGTGTAGGCAATTTCGCCAAGACGCGAAGCACCGAGTTCGATGACGGCCGAGGTATGTTCCGGCGCGAGTTCGAGCAGGGTCAGCGGAACGCCGAGGTCGTTGTTCAGGTTGCCACGGGTCGCCAGGACCGGACCGCGCGTGCGCAGGATGCTGGCGAGCATTTCCTTGACCGTGGTTTTGCCGCTGGAACCGGTGATCGCCGCGACCGGGTTAGTAAACGCGGCACGGTTCATCGCGCCCAGTTGGCCCAACGCCTGGCGGGTGTCCTTGACCAGCAATTGCGGCAGCGCGCTGTCGGCGACTTCGCGCTCGACCAGAGCGGCAACCGCGCCTTTGCTGGCGACGTCGTTCAAATAGTCATGACCGTCGAAGCGCGGACCGGTCAGGGCAATAAACAGTTGGCCCGGTTTGATCGCGCGGCTGTCGATGCTGACGCCATCGAACGTGGCATCAGCCGCGATCAATCGTGCATTCAGTGCGCCAGTCAGCTCACTCAGTTTCAACGCTTTAAGCATGAGCCACCTCCCATGCGGTCAGGGCGTGATCGGCCTCGACCAGATCGGAGAAAGCGTGACGCTCGCCGTTGATTTCCTGATAGTCCTCGTGGCCTTTACCGGCCAGGACAATCACGTCATCCGCCGAAGCACTGGCGATCAACTGGGCAATCGCCTGCCCACGGCCAGCGACAAAGGTGACTTTATCCACAGCGGTGAAACCGGCGCGGATGTCATCGAAAATCAACGAAGGATCTTCGGTGCGAGGGTTGTCATCGGTGACCAGCACGCCGTCGGCCAGACGTTCGACCACTTCGGCCATCAGCGGACGCTTGCCGCGATCGCGATCGCCGCCACAGCCAAACAGGCACAACAAACGGCCTTTGGCGTGTGGACGCAGGGCCATCAAGACCTTTTCCAACGCGTCCGGGGTGTGGGCGTAATCGACCACCACCAGCGGCTGAGTGCCGCCGCCCAAGCGCTGCATGCGACCGGCCGGGCCTTCGAGTTTCGGCAGGACCTTGAGGATTTCGTCCAGCGCGTAGTCCAGGCCGAGCAAGGCGCCGACGGCAGCCAGCACGTTGCTCAGGTTGAAACGACCGAGCAAGGTGCTGCGCAAATGGTGTTCGCCCTGCGGCGTGACCAGCGTGGCGCGCACGCCTTCGTCATCGAACTGCGCTTCACGGCAATACAGGTAAGCGCTGGCATCTTCCAGGCTGTAGGTAATCAGGCGCGACTCACGTTTGTCCGCAGCCAGTTGGCGGCCGAACTCGTCGTCGAGATTGATCACCCGGCACTTCAAATCGTTCCAGGCAAACAGCTTGGCCTTGGCTTCGCCGTAGGCTTGCATGGTGCCGTGGTAATCGAGGTGATCGCGGGACAGGTTGGTCATCACCGCCACATCGAATGCCAGCGCGGTCACGCGGCCTTGGTCCAGGCCGTGGGAAGACACTTCCATGGCGACGGCTTTGGCGCCGGCCTTTTTCAGGTCAGCCATGGTCGCTTGCACGGCGATCGGGTTCGGCGTGGTGTGCAGGCCACTTTCCAGTGCACCGTAGAAGCCGGTACCCAGGGTGCCGACAATGCCGCAATGCTGGCCGAGCAAATCCAGGGCTTGTGCAACCAATTGCGTGACGCTGGTTTTGCCGTTGGTGCCGGTCACGCCGACCAGGTTCAGGTGCCGGCTCGGGTCGCCATAAAAGCGACCGGCGATGTCCGACAGCTGCGCCGCCAGGCCTTTGACCGGAATCAGCGGCACGTCGGTGATCGGCAAAACGGTAGCGCCTTCGACTTCGTAAGCCACGGCAGCAGCACCGCGTTGCAAGGCATCGGCGATGTGCGCGCGCCCGTCGAGCTTGCCGCCAGGAACAGCGAGAAACAGATCGCCAGCCCGCACGTTACGGCTGTCCAGGGTCAGCTCGCGGATCAACAGATCGCGGCCGGCGTGGGCGAAAATCTTGTTCAGGCTCAAAGACATTAGCCGCGCCCTCCATTGGCTTTCAGTGGAACGACCGGTGTGGCGTTAGCGGTTTGCGTCGGTGGCAGGTTGTCCGGAGTGATGTTCATCAGGCGCAGCGTCCCGGACATCACTTTGCTGAACACCGGGGCCGATACCAGACCACCGTAGTAACCGGCTTTGGTCGGTTCATCGATCACCACCACGATTGCATAGCGCGGATCGCTCATCGGGCCGAAGCCGGCGAACAGCGAGCGGTAGGAATTCTCGGCGTAGCCTTTGGTGCCCACCGACGTCTTGCGCGCAGTACCCGACTTGCCGCCCACGTGATACGCCGGCACTTGCGCACGGAATACACCGCGCGGGGCTTCGATCACCTGGGTCAGCATGGTCTGCATGGTTTTCGCGACGGCTTCCGGCAGCACTTGCGTGGTTTGCGCTGGTTTGTCGGTTTTGATCAGGGTCAGCGGTGCGAGACGACCGTTGTTGGCCAGGGCCGAGAAGGCGTGGACCAGCTGGATCGCGGTCACGGAAATACCGTAGCCGTAGGACAGCGTGGCGGTTTCAGCCTTGCGCCATTCGCGGTAGTTCGGCAGGTTGCCGACGCGTTCGCCCGGGAAGCCGAGACCGGTGTCCTGGCCGAGGCCGACTTTCTGCGCGAGGCGGAAGATGGTTTCGCCGCCGATATCGAACGCGACCTTACTCATGCCGACGTTACTGGAGTTGATCAGGATGCCGGTCAGGTCAAGCACCGGGCCTTCGGACTTGGAGACGTCCTTGATGGTGTATTTACCAATCTGCAAAGTGCCCGGGTACACCTCGACGGTGTCGCTCGGTTTCCAGCGCCCGGTTTCGATCGCGGCACTCATGGAAATAGCTTTCATGGTCGAACCCGGTTCGAACACGTCGATCATGGCGCGGTTGCGCATCATCGCCGGTTGCAGGTTGCGACGGTTGTTCGGGTTGTAGGTCGGCTGGTTGACCATGGCGAGGATCTCACCGGTCTTCACGTCCATGATCACCAGGCTGCCGGCCTTGGCACCGTTCTCGATGATCGCGTTACGCAGCTCGCGGTTGGCCAGGTATTGCAGACGCAGGTCAATGGACAACGCCAAGGGCTTGCCGGCCTTGGCGTTTTTGGTGACCTGGACATCCTTGATAAGTCGGCCACGCCGATCCTTGATGACCTGTCGCTTGCCGGGGACGCCGGCCAGCCATTCGTCGTAGGCCAGTTCGACCCCTTCACGACCGTGGTCATCGATGTCGGTAAAGCCGACCATGTGTGCGGTGACTTCACCGGCCGGGTAGAAACGCCGGAACTCTTCGATGCCGTAGACACCCGGCACTTTCAGGTCGAGCACGGACTGGCCTTGCTCGGGAGTCAGCCCGCGCACCAGGTAGATGAATTCTTTGTTGGCCTGGGCTTCGAGACGTTCGGCCAGGGCTTTAGGGTCTTGGCCCAGCGCGGCCGCCAGGGCTGGCCATTTCTCTTTGGCCAGCTGCATTTCCTTGGCGTTCGCCCACAGTGTGGTGACCGGGGTACTCACGGCCAATGGCTCGCCGTTACGGTCGGTGATCAGACCACGGTGAGCCGGAATCGGAATGTGACGAACGCTGCGCGCATCGCCCTGACCTTTAAGGAAGGCACGGTCGACGACTTGCAGGTCGATGATGCGCCAGCAAATCGCCGCGACCATGATGCCGAGCAAGCCCAGCACCAGGCGGAAACGCCATGGGAACAGTGCGCCTTCGAGTTTCATCATGGCGCCACCATCTGCACTTCAGCGGCGCCGGGAATGCGCATCTTCAGTTGCTCGGTGGCCAGCACTTCGATACGGCTGTGCGCAGTCCAGGTGCTCTGCTCGAGAATCAACCGGCCCCACTCCGCCTGCGCCTTGTCGCGCACGCTCAACTCGGCGTACAGCGAGTTCAGCAACTGACGGTTCCAGTGGGCGCTGTACGACACGCCGATGGCCGACACGAGCACGCCAATAAACAGCAGCAGCATGAAAAAGCTTCCGCCGGGAAGAGGCTTGGCGAAAAGCTTGCTCACCGCAGCTTCTCCGCGACGCGCATGACAGCGCTCCGGGAACGTGGGTTGGCTTTGAGTTCGGCCTCGGAGGCGGACTGCGCTTTGCCATGGATTTTGATGATCGGTTCGAACGCGACGTGACGGACCGGCAGGTTGCGCGGCAGGTTGTCGGCTTCGCCTTTTACCAGCTTGCGCATGAACAGTTTGACGATGCGGTCTTCCAGCGAGTGGAAGCTGATGACGACCAGACGGCCGCCGATCTCCAGGCAGTCCAGCGCGGCTTCGAGGCCGGCTTCCAGGTCGCCCAGTTCGTTGTTGACGTGAATACGCAGGCCCTGGAACGCACGGGTGGCAGGGTTCTTGCCCTTTTCCCATGCCGGGTTGGCGACTTTCAGGACTTCAGCCAGGTCGGCCGTGCGCTCGAACGGCTTGATGTCGCGACGCTCGGCCACGGCACGGGCCATGCGGCCGGAGAAACGCTCTTCGCCGTATTCCTTGAATACGCGGGCGATCTCTTCCACCGGTGCGGTGTTGACGAATTCGGCAGCGCTGATCCCGCGGGACGGGTCCATGCGCATGTCCAGCGGGCCATCATTGAGGAAACTGAAGCCGCGCTCAGGGTCGTCGAGCTGTGGCGAAGACACGCCCAGGTCGAGCAACACGCCGCTGACCTTGCCGTGCAGGCCACGTTCGGCCACTTCCGAACCCAGCTCGGCAAAGCTGCGTTGCACAACGACAAAGCGGCCGTCTTCGGCCGCTAGCGTTTGCCCGGTGGCAATCGCTTGAGGATCTTTGTCGAATCCGAGCACCCGACCATCGGGGCCGAGCTGGCTGAGGATCAACCGACTGTGCCCGCCGCGCCCGAACGTACCGTCCAGATAGCAGCCATCAGGACGTACGGCGAGAGCCTCCACGGCTTCGTCAAGCAGTACGGTGATGTGGTTAAAGCCGCTATCAATAGTCACAGGATCAAATCACGCAGTTCATCAGGCATGGCGCCCGGTTGTTGAATAGCAGCCAGGTCAGCGGCAGAAACCGCATCCCAGGCATCCTCGTCCCACAATTGGAACTTGTTCAGTTGGCCTACCAACATCGCGCGCTTATCCAACCTGGCATATTCACGAAGACGCGGCGGAACCAGAAAACGACCACTGCCATCGAGCTCGAGGTCGACGGCATTACCAATCAGCAAACGTTGCAGGCGGCGGTTCTCTTCGCGAAGCGAAGGCAGTGCGCGCAGTTTGGTTTCGATAATTTCCCACTCATCGAGGGGTAAACACACAAACACGGATCAACGGCATCAATTGTGACGATCAGTTGACCGGAACTACGCGAAACGAGCTCGTCACGGTACCGGCTCGGCATAGCGAGACGGCCCTTTGCGTCGAGACTGATAGCGTTAGCTCCGCGAAACACGTCAGCGTTTCTCCAAATATTAGCGTTTTACGCTCAAAAAACCCACTTCATGCCACTTTCCGCCACTTGCGCACACTATAGGAATGCGGCCACCGCACCGTCAAGGCGCGGTTTAAAGGAAAAGCCTTACAGAACTGAGATTTAGGAGGGTAAACGGAGGGGTAACGACAATCTGACGGCTGAATTTGCCCAATAACTTGAATCAGCACAGAAGGCTGCGTTCGAAAGTTAAAGTAGTTTGTTAAGAGTAAGATTTTTTCGGTATTACGAAAGTGTTCTGGCAACGATTCTGGAAGGAGGGAAAATGCTACTACCAGCGCCCTGCTTAAATGATTAAAGCAGGGAGGAGAAAAAGGTGGAGAGTCGATCTGTAAGCCGGGTTCTGTCTTGAACAGTCATTCGTCTACGATGGCCATCACTGGACATCTTTAGCAACCTACCCGGTCCCAGCGCGGGCCACGCCTTGGGACCCTATTTGGTCTTGCTCCAAGTGGGGTTTACCTAGCCACGAACTGTTGCCAGACGTGCGGTGCGCTCTTACCGCACCTTTTCACCCTTACCGGCGCCGAAGCGCTTAGGCGGTTATTTTCTGTGGCACTTTCCGTAGGCTCACGCCTCCCAGGCATTACCTGGCACTTCGCCCTATGGAGCCCGGACTTTCCTCCCCCCCTAATTTTCATAGAGGGCAGCGACTGTCCAATCGACTCTCCGCCGCGAAGGTTAACGGCAGAGCGGCCGAAGAACAAGCGCTAAACGCCTTCGGCTGCTCCTGCGCGTCGGGTTTTTACTCGCCCTTCTGTTTATCCAGCGCCACCTGATAGAGCACATTCTTGCGCTCACCGGTAATTTGCGCCGCCAATGCCGCAGCACGTTTGAGCGGCATCTCTTCAAGCAACAGATTGAGGATGCGCATGGCCTCACTGCTGACCGCGTCCTCGGTCTCGGGCACAGACCAGCCCGCCACCAACACCACACACTCGCCACGCTGCTGATTGCTGTCCGACTCGACGAACTCACGCAGCTCGGCCAGCGGCAGGCCTTTGAGGGTTTCGAAGGTTTTGGTGATTTCACGGGCCAACAACGCCGGACGTTCAGGACCGAACACCAGCTCCATGTCTTGCAGGCACTCAAGGATGCGATGCGGCGCCTCATAGAAAATCAGTGTGCGCGGCTCTTCCTTGACCAGTTCAAGACGAGCACGACGACCAACGGCCTTGGCCGGCAGGAAGCCTTCGAAAATGAAACGGTCCGACGGCAGCCCCGCCGCCGACAATGCCGCGATCAATGCACAGGCACCCGGAACCGGCACCACATTGATCCCGGCGGCACGAGCCTGACGCACCAGGTGATAACCCGGATCGGAAATCAGCGGCGTGCCAGCATCGGAGATCAGCGCCACATCATCCCCCGCCAGCAATCGCGTGATAAAGCGGCTACCCTCGTCGCGCTCGTTGTGCTCATGGCACGCGGCCAGCGGCGTGGGAATGCCGAAATGCTGCATCAGGCGCTGTGAGTGACGGGTGTCTTCGGCGGCAATCAACGCGACGTCGCGCAGGATCTTCAGCGCACGCGCACTGATGTCGTCCAGGTTGCCGATGGGCGTCGCCACCACATAAAGCGAGCCAGCAGCGGAATTCAAAGCACCTGGAGCAGTCAAAGCGCACACCTCATGATCGGTAAAAGGCGACATTGTAGCGCGTAGCGGCGCTTGCGATCGCCCCGCCCTCCTCGGGTTTTTCAGGCGTTTGTGCAGCGCTGCAACATTTGTACGAGCTAAATTGATCGATTCACGCCAGTAACATCGCGCCCCGGCCAGTGCTTGGGTACAATTCCACGCTAATTTGATCGAGTATCAGGAACACTACATGATCGCTTGCCTGCGGCTGTTCACTGCCCTCTGCCTCGCTGCCTTGCTGGCGGCTTGCGCCAGCTCGCCCTCCTCCAGCCTTGGCGAACTTCCACGGACCCCTGACGCCAGTATCGAGCAGCTGCTCGAACAGGCCGCTCAAAGCAAGGACCCGGAAAAAGCTGCGTTGCTGCGCCTGAGCGCGGCCGACCTGGCCTATCGTCAGGGCAATGCCGGCCAGTCCGCGCAAATCCTGCAACAGGTTCCGGTGGAACAACTCAAGCCAGGCCAACAGGTCTTCGCCAGCACCCTGGCGGCTGAACTGGCCATGGCGCGCAATCAGCCCAAGGCAGCGTTGACTGCCTTGAGCCATCCGAGCCTGCAACGCCTGAGCGAGTTGCCGGTCGAGCAACAGGTTCGCACCGGCACTGTCCATGCTCGCGCCCTTGAGGCCGACGGACAGACGCTGGCCGCCGCACGGGAGCGCATTTTCATCGCACCCATGCTCGAAGGTGAAGCCGCCGCCAAAAACCACGAAGCGATCTGGACCCTGATCGCCTCGCTGCCAACCGATCAACTGCAGCCCACCACCAATGATGACCTCGGCGGCTGGATGGGCCTGGCACTGGCGGTGAAAACCGCCGGAACCCTGGAACAGCAGCAAGCCGCGATTGACAACTGGCGCGCCCAGAACCCTAAGCACCCGGCTGCCATTCAGTTGCCTCTGCCACTGACCAAGCTCAAGGAACTGGCCAGCCAGCCCCTGAGCAAGATCGCCCTGCTGCTGCCGCAAGACGGCCCGCTGGCGTCGGTCGGCAAAGCACTGCGCGAAGGTTTCATGGCTGCTCACTACCAGGCTCAACAAGCCGGGCAGAAGCCGCCTGCCATTGAGTTCTATGACAGCTCGAAACTGACTTCGATGGACGAGTTCTATCGCAAGGCCCAGGCCGATGGCGTGCAATTGGTGGTCGGTCCGCTGGAAAAACCACTGGTCAAACAGCTTAGTGCTCGCCCGCAGCTGCCGATCACCACCCTGGCGCTGAACTACAGCGAAGGTGAACAAGGTCCGGCCCAACTGTTCCAGTTTGGTCTGGCCGCTGAAGACGAAGCCCGTGAAGTGTCTCGTCGTGCTCGCGCCGACGGCCTGCATCGCGCCGCCATCATGGTGCCGAAAGGCGAATGGGGCGATCGCGTGTTGCGCGCATTCAGCCAGGACTGGCAAGCCAACGGCGGCAGCATTGTCGCGACCGAGCGCGTTGACCAACCGGTTCAACTGGCCCAGCAGATTGCCGACATGTTCCAGCTGCGCCAGAGCGAAGGTCGCGCCAAGAGCCTGCAAAGCACCGTCGGCTCGCAGATAGCAGCCCAGCCTTCGCGCCGCCAGGACATCGAGTTCATCTTCCTGGCTGCCACTCCGCAACAGGCCCAGCAGATCAAACCGACCTTGAACTTCCAGTACGCGGGCGATGTGCCGGTTTACGCCACCTCCCACGTGTTCAGTGCCAGCGGCGACGTGAACCAGTACAACGACATGAACGGCATCCGCTTCTGCGAAACCCCGTGGTTGCTGGACGCCAATGATCCGCTGCGCAAACAGGTCACCGCACAATGGCCGCAAGCCGCCGGCAGCCTCGGCCGCCTCTACGCAATGGGCGTTGACGCCTATCGCCTGGCACCGCGACTGGGGCAACTCAAGGCACTGCCGGACAGCCGTATTGAAGGTCAGTCGGGCAGCCTGGGCATGACTCAAAACCAGCGCGTGGTGCGCCAGTTGCCTTGGGCACAGTTCGTCAGCGGTCAGGTTCAACGCCTGCCGGATACCTCACGCTGATGCCTGACAGGTCACGCCAGCAAAGCGGTAAAGATGCCGAGCGCCATGCGCTCGAGCATCTTCAACAGCAAGGTCTGCGCCTGCTGGCGCAGAACTGGTTGTGTAAACGCGGCGAGCTTGATCTGGTCATGCTTGATGGCGATACAGTAGTATTCGTTGAAGTCCGCTATAGAAAAAACACCCAGTGGGGTGGAGCGCTCGACAGCATCGATGGGCGCAAACGGCAGAAACTGATTTTCGCCGCGCAGTATTTTCTTCAGCGCGAGTCGCGTTGGGCCAATTCCCCCTGCCGCTTCGACGTGGTTGCCATCGACAGCAACCTCGATCAGTTGAACTGGTTGCAGAATGCCTTCGATAGCTGATCGCCTGCGCCCCGAAGCGCACACCTTTACCCAACACTTTTGCTCTTTGCTTTGCGGGCTGCACATTCATGTGCCGAGTAGCCGCGCTAATTAAGGTCACACAGATGGACATGCAATCCCGAATTCGCCAGCTTTTTCAGGCCAGTATCGACACCAAGCAAATGGCGATGGACGTACTTGCACCGCACATCGAGCAAGCCAGCCAGGTAATGGTCAACGCCCTGCTCAATGAGGGCAAAATGCTTTCCTGCGGCAACGGTGGCTCCGCCGGTGATGCCCAGCACTTTTCGTCCGAGCTGCTCAACCGCTTCGAGCGCGAACGTCCGAGCCTGCCCGCCATTGCGCTGACCACCGACAGCTCGACGATCACCTCGATCGCCAATGACTACAGCTACAACGAAATTTTCTCCAAACAGATCCGTGCACTGGGCCAACCGGGTGACGTATTGCTGGCGATTTCCACCAGCGGTAACTCGGCGAACATTATTCAAGCGATCCAGGCCGCACATGATCGCGAAATGATTGTCGTAGCATTGACTGGTCGCGATGGCGGCGGCATGGCGTCGTTGCTATTACCCGAGGACGTCGAGATTCGCGTACCGGCCAACGTCACCGCACGTATTCAGGAAGTCCACCTGCTGGCGATCCATTGCCTTTGCGATTTGATCGACAGCCAACTGTTCGGGAGTGAAGAATGACCCCTAATCGCCTAGGCCTTCTGGCCTTGACCCTCTGCCTCGGCATCAGCGGCTGCACTTCGGTGGTTAAAGCCAGCCGTGAAGCCCCCATTGAAGATGACCGCGGTACGCGCACCTTCGGCAGCAAGATCGATGACTCCCTGATCGACACCAAGGTCGGCGTGAACGTCGCCAAGGCCGATCCTGCCCTGGACAACGATTCGCACATCGTCGTCACCAGTTTCAACGGCGTCGTGCTGCTCGCCGGGCAAACACCGACTGCCGAGCTCAAGGCCAAGGCCGAACAGGCTGCCGCCGCGGTCCAGCGCGTGAAGAAGGTGCATAACGAACTGCAGGTCCTGCCGCCCTCCGGTTTCCTTGCCCGTCAGAACGACACCTGGCTGACCTCCAAGATCAAAACCCAGATGCTCACCGACCCGAACATCCCGGGTTCGCGCATCAAGGTCGTCACCGAGAACGGTATCGTTTATCTGCTGGGCCTGCTGACCAAGCAGGAAGCGGCGCAGGCTACCAATCTGGTGCAAAGCGTTTCAGGCGTGCAGAAGATTGTGAAGTTGTTTGAGTACATTGACTGATATGGCTTATCGGCGATGGTGCTCTTAAAGACGCCTTCGCCGGCAAGCCTGGCGCCTACATGAAGTAAAAAAGGGTGATCCTTGCGGATCACCCTTTTTTTATTTCACCACTTTCAAACTGGGTCGACCGCTGGGACGCGGTGGTTCGCTGTCGGGCGGCGGAATGTCATCATCCGGCTCGATATCTTCCACGTCTTCCATAGGCGATTCCAGATCGAACACCATACCCTGGCCATTCTCCCGGGCGTAAATGCCCAGGATCGATGCGATAGGCACGTACAGAGTGTGCGGCACCCCACCGAAGCGCCCTTCGAAGCTGACCGCTTCGTTGTCCATGTGCAGATGACGCACGGCAGCCGGCGATACGTTCAGGACAATCTGTCCGTCACTGGCAAAACCCTGAGGCACCTGCACCGATGGATACTCGGAATTGACCAGCATGTGCGGGGTGCAATCGTTGTCCACAATCCACTCATAGAGCGCGCGGACCAGATAAGGTCGACTGGAGTTCATAGCGGCTCCTTAAGCCTTAGCGCATATCGCGTTCGACACCAGACAGACTCGCCTGGAAAGCCTCACGCGCAAACGAGCGCTCCATGTAATCAAGCAACGGCTTGGCAGGCCGCGGCAGTTCAATACCCAGAATCGGCAAACGCCAGAGTATTGGCAATAGGCAGCAATCCACCAGACTTTGTTCCTCGCTGAGGAAAAACGGCTTGTCGGCAAACAACGGCGACACGCCAGTCAGGCTTTCACGCAACTCTTTACGAGCCACGACGCGGGCGGCTTCCTTGGTCCGCGAATCCAGGATCAGATCCACCAGACCACACCAGTCACGCTGAATACGATGGATCAGCAGACGGCTGTTGGCACGCGCCACAGGATAAACCGGCAGCAAGGGCGGGTGCGGGTAACGCTCATCCAGATATTCCATCACCACGGTCGACTCCCACAACGCCAGGTCACGATCGACCAGGGTGGGCAGACTTCCGTAAGGGTTCACTTCAATCAGTTTAGGCGGCTGGCGACCAGCTTCCACGTAAATGATCTCTGCGCTGACACCCTTCTCTGCAAGTACGATGCGCACTCGGTGGGAATAGTGGTCGGCGGGGTCGGAGTAACAGGCCAACCGATTGGTCACGCCCATGGCGGTCCTCCTCGCTTGTTGAAATTATCGGAAGCGGAAAAACGCACGCGCCCAGAGGACGCCTCCCGTAACGTCTGGCTTGCCAGACTCGTTACACCTTCAGAGACGCCCCTGGGCGCGTGCGATTAACAGCAATTGCTTACAGCTTTATCAATGGACGTCTTTCCAGTATTCACGCTTGAGCAAGTAAGCGAATACGAAGAAGAACGCCAGGTACAGCAACACATAGGTACCGATGCGCTGATGCTCCAGCTTAACCGGGTTAGCCGAGTAAGCCAGGAAGGTTACCAGATTCTTGACCTTCTCATCGAACTGCTGTTCGGTCAGAGCACCGCTCTTCGGCACGATGGTCAGCTGATCGCACGCTTCATGTGTCAGCGCGTTACCGGTCAGCGGATCATATTGCTTCTTGCCGTCTTCGACGATCGGAACCTGCTTGCAACCGACAACCTGACGACCTTGCAGGCCAACCAGGACGTTAGGCATACCCACGTTCGGGAAAACCTTGTTGTTCACACCCCAAGGACGCGACGGATCTTCGTAGAAGGACTTCAGGTAACCATAAAGCCAGTCCGTACCACGAACACGCGCTACCAGAGTCAGGTCAGGCGGTGCGGCGCCAAACCAGGTCTTGGCGTCAGCCGGCTGCATGCCGATGCTCATGTGGTCGCCAATCTTGGCGCCTGTGAATATCAAATGGCTTTGCATCAGATCCGTAGGGATATCCAGATCATTGGCAACACGCTCATACCGCTGGTACTTCGCGCTGTGGCAACCCATGCAATAGTTGGCAAAAGTACGCGCACCATCTTGCAAGGCGACTTTGTCAGCAACGTCAATCTCAACCTTTTCAAGCTCAGGCTCGAGAGCGTTTGCAAAAGTAACCGCAGGAAGCACAGCGAGAATCAAAACTGCAAATAACTTTTTCATCAGCCAGTCACCCTTTCCGGAACCGGTTTGGTCTTCTCGAGCCTGGTGTAGAACGGCATCAGAATGAAGTAGGCGAAGTACAGGAAGGTACATACCTGCGACAGCAGCGTACGACCCGGCGTCGGAGCCAGAACACCCAGAACGCCGAGGATCACGAACGAGACGCAGAACACCACCAGCCAGATTTTGCTCAACCAGCCTTTGTAGCGCATCGACTTGACGGGGCTGCGATCCAGCCAAGGCAGGACGAACAGCACAGCGATGGCCGCGCCCATGGCGATAACGCCCAGGAGCTTGTCCGGAACCGCCCGCAGAATCGCGTAGAACGGTGTGAAGTACCAGACCGGAGCAATGTGTGCAGGGGTCTTGAAGGCGTTCGCCGGCTCAAAGTTCGGCTTCTCCAGGAAGTAGCCGCCCATTTCCGGGAAGAAGAACACGATCGAGCAGAAGATGAACAGGAACACCACCACGCCGACGATATCTTTCACGGTGTAATACGGGTGGAAGGCAATGCCATCCAGCGGTACGCCGTTTTCGTCTTTGTGTTTCTTGATGTCCACACCGTCCGGGTTGTTCGAACCGACTTCGTGCAGCGCCAGGACGTGCAGCACCACCAGACCGAGAATCACGATCGGCAGGGCAACAACGTGCAGGGCGAAGAAGCGGTTCAGGGTAATACCGGAAATCAGGTAGTCACCACGGATCCACTGGGTCAGGTCGTTACCGATGACCGGGATCGCACCGAACAGCGAGATAATCACCTGGGCGCCCCAGTAGGACATCTGGCCCCACGGCAGCAGGTAGCCCATGAAGGCCTCAGCCATCAGCGCCAGGTAAATCAGCATGCCGAAGACCCACACCAGCTCACGCGGCTTCTGGTACGAACCGTAGAGCAAGCCACGGAACATGTGCAGATAAACCACGATAAAGAACATCGAAGCGCCGACGGCGTGCAACATACGCAGGATCGAGCCGTACTCGACGTCGCGCATGATGTATTCAACGGAAGCAAACGCTTCTTCCGCCGATGGCGTGTAGCTCATGGTCAACCAGACACCGGTAACGATCTGGTTGACCAGAACGAGCAGCGCCAGGGAGCCAAAGAAATAGAAGAAGTTGAAGTTCTTCGGGGCGTAGTACTTGCTGAGATGGTCTTCCCACATTTTGGTCGCGGGAAAGCGTGCATCAACCCAATCCATGAACTTGCTCATCACGCTTTCTCCGTATCGACGCCAATGACAATGATGTCATCGGTCTCATAGGAATGCGGGGGAACTGGCAGGTTCAAAGGCGCAGGTTGCGACTTGTAGACGCGGCCAGCCAGATCGTAGTGGGAACCGTGGCAAGGGCAGAAATAACCACCTACCCAGTCCTTGCCCAGATCCGCAGGTGCCACTTCTGGACGGAAGGTCGGCGAGCAACCCAGGTGCGTGCAGATACCGATCAGCAGCAGAACTTCTGGCTTGATCGAACGCGTTTCCGGGTCGACATAGGTCGGTTGTGTCGAGTTCTTGGAGGTCGGGTCAGACAGCTGGCCCTCGATCTTTTTCAGATTCCCCAGGATTTCCTCGGTACGGCGGACAATGAACACCGGCTGACCGCGCCACTCAGCAATCATCTGCTGACCTGGTTCGATTTTGCTGACATTCACTTTCACCGGTGCACCTGCGGCTTTCGCCTTGGCACTGGGAAACCATGACCCCACGAACGGGACCGCAGCCCCCACCGCTCCTGCAGCACCCACCACGGATGTGGCTGCTACCAAGAAGCGACGCCGGCCTGCATTCACGCCGTCATTGCTCATTCAGTCCTCTCCCATCAGCTTTGTGGCCTGTTAAATCAGGCGTCTACTAAGTAAAAATCTGAACTTATAAAAATTTTGCCGAATGGTAATGAAAAGCCCCAATTCTGACAAGGTAATTACCGAGGGGCTTCACTGCCAAGCCTTGCAGTATAGGGCTTCTACGGCTGTGGCAAGTTGTCACAGCGCAATTCTTTGATAAATCGCGCCCATAAAAAAACGCCCAGCTTCGCGAGGAAACTGGGCGTTCTTTTTGAACGCGAAAGCGAATTAACGCTTCGAGTACTGCGGACGCTTACGCGCTTTACGCAGACCAACTTTCTTACGTTCAACTTCACGAGCATCGCGAGTAACGAAGCCAGCTTTGCGCAGAGCGCCACGCAGGGTTTCGTCGTACTGCATCAGAGCGCGAGTGATACCGTGGCGGATTGCGCCAGCTTGACCACTTACACCGCCACCGATAACGGTGACGTAGATGTCGAACTTTTCAACTGTCTCGGTCAATTCCAGCGGCTGACGAACTACCATGCGGGCAGTTTCGCGACCGAAGAAATTATCCAGGGAGCGGTTGTTGATCGAGATGTTACCAGTACCCGGACGCAGGAAAACGCGTGCGGTTGCGGTCTTGCGACGGCCAGTGCCGTAATTTTGAGTCGCCGACATAATGAACTATTCCGTTAAAACTTCAGTTCTTGGGGCTGCTGAGCAGTATGAGGGTGTACAGCGCCCGCATAGACTTTCAGCTTACGATACATGTCGCGACCCAGCGGGTTCTTAGGCAGCATGCCTTTGACCGCGGTCTCGATCACGCGCTCAGGGGCTTTGGCGATCAGCTTTTCAAAGTTGATCGACTTGATGCCGCCCGGGAAACCGGAGTGGGAGTAGTAGATCTTGTCGGTGGTTTTAGCACCGGTTACACGAATCTGCTCGGCATTGATAACGACGATGTAATCGCCGGTGTCAACGTGAGGAGTGTACTCAGCTTTATGCTTGCCACGCAGACGGCTCGCGATTTCGGTGGCCAGACGACCCAGGGTCTGACCTGCAGCGTCGACGACAAACCAGTCGCGCTGTACTGTTTCCGGTTTAGCAGTAAAAGTTTTCATTCTTTATAGCCTCAGGGGCCGCCCTGTAAATTAGACGGCGGATCTTACTGAATAGTGCGTACTTTGACAAGTCAAAGGCAGCCGGATACAGACGCTTTCGGGGGCTCGGGTCGGCGCGTCCGTTCAACGGCAAGATTCTTCGGCGGCGGCGCATCACTTCCACTGCAGAAAGAGGTGCGCAATTATGCAGATTGCGAAAAATAATTCAACCTGCTTTTATGATTGTTTTGCCCAAGGAGCACCCGATGGACTATCGCCAGCTAGGCCGAACCAATCTGAACGTGAGTGCCATCTGCCTCGGAACCATGACCTGGGGCGAGCAAAACACTGAAGCTGAAGCCTTCGCCCAGATCGAACGGGCCAAGAACGCCGGGATCAATTTCATCGACACCGCCGAAATGTACCCGGTGCCGCCGAAGGCCGAAACCTACGCCACTACCGAACGCTACATCGGCAATTACTTCAAAAGTCGCGGCGATCGCTCCGACTGGATCCTCGCCAGCAAAATCGCCGGCCCCGGCAACACCATCGATTACATCCGCGATAAAAACCTGCGACACAACCGCCAGCACATCACTGAAGCCGTGGACGCCAGCCTCAAGCGCCTGCAAACCGACTACATCGACCTCTATCAGCTGCACTGGCCGGAACGCAGCACCAACTTCTTCGGCCAGCTCGGTTACAAACACCAGACCGAAGCCAACCTCACGCCGCTGGAGGACACCCTCGAAGCGCTGGACGAGCAGGTCAAGGCCGGCAAAATCCGCCACATCGGCCTGTCCAACGAAACGCCATGGGGCACCATGCGCTTCCTCGCCCTGGCCGAAGCCCGTGGCTGGCCGCGCGCGGTGTCTATCCAGAACCCGTACAACCTGCTCAACCGCAGCTTCGAAGTCGGCCTGGCGGAAATCGCCATCCGCGAACAGTGCGGCCTGCTCGCCTATTCGCCGCTGGCGTTCGGTTTCCTGTCGGGCAAGTACGAAGGTGGCGCACGCCCACCAAAAGGCCGCCTGAGCCTCTACAGCCGCTTCAGCCGCTATTTCAACCCGCAATCGGAAGCAGCGTGCAGCCGTTATGTCGCGCTGGCCCGGGAACACGGCCTGGACCCGGCGCAAATGGCGTTGGCGTTTGTCAATCAGCAGCCGTTTGTGACCAGCAACATCATCGGCGCCACAACCCTGGAGCAACTGGAGAGCAACATCGCCAGTTTCGAGCTGAAACTTTCCGATGAAGTGCTGGCGGGGATTGAGGCGATTCACAAGGATCACCCGAACCCGGCGCCTTGATCGACTCATAGTCCCCATCGCGAAAAGCTCACTCCCACAGGTTTTGCACAATCCCTGCAGGAGTGAGCCTGATCGCGATGAGGGCCTGACAGTCACCGCAAAATCAAAGCGACCGCGCAATAATCTCCTTCATGATTTCATTGGTCCCCGCATAAATCCGTTGCACCCGCGCATCGGCCCACGCTCGGGCGATCGGATATTCCCACATGAATCCGTAACCGCCATGCAACTGCACGCATTCGTCGAGCACCTTGCATTGCAGGTCAGTCCCCCAATACTTGGCCATCGCGGCGGTAGGCACATCCAGCTTGCCTTGCAGGTGCAACTCGAGGCAGCGATCAACGAAGACCCGGCCGATCTGGATTTCAGTCGCCATCTCCGCCAGCTTGAAGCGCGTGTTCTGGAAATCGGCAATCGCCTTGCCGAACGCCTTGCGTTCACGGGTGTAATCGAGCGTCCATTTCAACGCAGCTTCGGCCGACGCCAACCCGCCAATGGCGACGGTGAGGCGCTCCTGCGGCAACTCCTGCATCAGGTAAGCGAAGCCCATGCCCGCCTGCCCCAACAGATTCTCCTTGGGGACCCGCACGTCCTGGAAGAACAACTCCGACGTGTCCTGAGCCTTCATGCCGACCTTTTCCAGGCGCTTGCCCTTGTCGAAGCCCGGGGTGTTGGCCTCGACCAGAAACAGACTGGTGCCCTTCGCGCCAGCCTTCGGATCGGTCTTGGCCACGACAATCACCAAGTCGGCCAGAAAGCCATTGGTTATAAAGGTCTTGGAGCCGTTGATCACGTACTCGTCGCCATCCAGCACGGCGGTGGTTTTCACCCCTTGCAAGTCGGAACCGGCGCCCGGTTCGGTCATGGCAATCGCGGTAACCATTTCGCCGGACACCAGTTTCGGCAGGTATTTGTGCTTCAGCGCTTCACTGCCGTAATGCAGGATGTACGGCGCCACAATGTCCGAATGCAGAGAAAAACCGATGCCAGTCAGGCCGAGACGACCGACCTCTTCGATCACGACAGCGCTGTAGAGAAAGTCCGCCCCCAGCCCACCGTATTCCTCCGGCAGGTGCGAACAAAGCATCCCCGCCTCCCCCGCCTTGTTCCAGAGTTTACGGTCGATGTAGCCTTGTTTTTCCCATTGCCCGTGGAACGGCACGGCCTCCTTTTCGAGGAACGTTCGCACGCTGTCGCGAAACAATTCGTGCTCGGAACTGAACAAGGTTCTGGGGATCATGCGGCACCTGTCATTAATTGTTGGAAGAAGTTGACCTTCAGAGACTAAGCCCCGCATCCGATACAGGACACTGGACACATCAGACAAAAAATAAGACGATCCAGCCGTCTGGTGACCACTTTCCCCTATAAGAATAAAGTTGAATTATGTCTAACCAAGTCTCCACGCCCTTGCGGCGCGTCAGCATCCTGGCTATCGACCGGGTTTTCGCTTCCACCCTCATGCAAGCCAAGGATTTCTTTCATCTGGCCAGCCTGCGATACGGCAAACAACTGGGCCAGGGCCTGACACCGGCGTTCGAAACCCGGCTGGTCAGCCCCGACGGCAAACCGGTGAACAGCTTCAGCGATGTGATCATGCCGGTGGACGGCGGCCTGGAAAATGCCGACGTCATTATCCTCCCGGCCTTCTGGGACGATTTCGATACCCTTTGCCAACGTTATCCACAGGTCCTGCCCTGGTTGCGTCAGCAACACGCTCGCGGCGCCGTGCTTTGCGGTGAGGCCACCGGGGTGTTCTGGCTTGCCGAGGCCGGCCTGCTCAACGGCAAGGAGGCGACCACCTATTGGCGCTTCTTCAATGCCTTCGCCGAGCGTTTCCCACAGGTTTATCTCAATCAGGACAAGCACCTGACGGACGCCGACAACCTGTATTGCGCAGGCGGCACCACCTCGGCATGCGACCTCTACATCTACCTGATCGAACGTTTCTGCGGCGCCAACGTCTCCCAGGCCGTGGCCCGGGACATTCTCTACGAAGTGCAGCGCAGCTATTCGCCAGGACGCATCGGCTTCGGCGGACAGAAATTGCACCAGGACGTGATCATCCTGCAGATCCAGCACTGGCTCGAAGAACACTTCGCCGACAAATTCCGCTTCGAAGACGTCGCCCGCGAACACGGCATGAGCATCCGCAACTTCATGCGGCGCTTCCAGACCGCCACCGGCGACAAGCCCCTGCATTACCTGCAACGCCTGCGCATCGAAACCGCCAAGGGTTTGCTGTCGGGCAGCCGCAAGAGCATCAAGACCATCAGCTATGAAGTCGGTTATGACGATGCGAGCTTCTTTGCGCGGCTGTTCCGCCAGCACACCGAGTTGTCGCCGAATCAGTATCGGCAGCAATTTCAGCAAGCCGCCTAAGCTGAACCCAACACCCGTCCGATGTGGGAGCGAGCCTGCTCGCGAAAGCGATAAATCAGTCACATCAATGCTGGATCCGCCGCCTTCGTGAGCAGGCTCGCTCCCACAGGAAATCTGCGGTGAACAAAAAAGGGCCTGCATGTGCAGGCCCTTTTTTTATTGTCCGAATCGTCCTACGGCTTGTGCGCCCGGGACAGGAATTCGTGCGACTGCATTTCCAGCAGACGGCTGAGCGTGCGCTGGAATTCGAAGTTCAGGCGACCGCCGGTGTAGAGGTCCTTGAGCTCGACTTCAGCCGAGATGATCAGCTTGACGTTACGGTCGTAGAACTCGTCGACCATGTTGATAAAGCGTCGGGCGATGTCGTCGGTGGTGACGCTCATCTGCTCGACACCGCTGAGCAACACGGCGTGGAAGATCTTGCCCAGCTCGATGTAATCGTTCTGGCTGCGCGGGCCGTCGCACAGTTCGCGGAAGTCGAACCAGGCCACGTCATCGCAGGTGCGCACGGCGCGAATTTCGCGGTTCTCGATCATCAGCACGTCATTCTCGATGGCGGCCGTGCATTCCGGAGTCAGGGCGCGGAAGCTTTTGCGCAGGCTTTCCTGAGCGGCTTCGTCCAGCGGGAAGTGGAACAGCTCGGCTTGCTCGAGGTGGCGCAGACGATAGTCGACGCCGCTGTCGACGTTGACGATGTCGGTGTTCTGTTTGATCAGCGCAATGGCCGGCAGGAAGCGCGCACGTTGCAGGCCATCCTTGTACAGACCGTCCGGCACGATGTTCGAGGTCGCGACCAGGGTCACGCCATTCTTGAACAGCTCTTCCATCAGCGTGCCGAGGATCATCGCGTCGGTGATGTCGGACACGAAGAACTCATCGAAACAGATCACCCGGGCTTCATCAGAGAAGCGCTTGGCGATGATGGTCAGCGGGTTCTTCTCGCCGCCGAGGGTCTTCATCTCTTCGTGCACGCGCTTCATGAAGCGGTGGAAGTGAGTGCGGACCTTTTCCTTGAACGGCAACGCTTCGAAGAAGGTGTCGACCAGGTAAGTCTTGCCGCGACCCACGCCACCCCAGAAATACAGGCCCTTGACCGGTGCCTGATCTTTCTTGCCAAACAGTTTGCCGAGCAGGCCCGGCTTGGTGTTCGACGCAGCGACCAGATCGTCGTACAGGCGCTGCAAATGACGCACGGCGGTTTCCTGCGCGGCGTCATGGAAGAATTCCGGGCGTTTCAGATCAGCTTGATATCGTTCTAGGGGCGTCATAATTCGTTAGCAAGGCAACAAAAACGGGCCGTCACTGTAGCGACGGCCCGTGGGAATGGCAATCGGCCCTTGGTCGGGTCGAGCCGTTGATTTATTCCTGAACCGGTGTCAGCGCAACCCGCAGGGCGTCAATGGCGACGTCGCGAGCGGCGTTGTCAGCAAAGGTCGGGCTGTCGGCCACGCACTCACCTTCCAGCCAGACGCTGAAGCTCTGCTCTTCACTGCGCACATCCAACGGCTGGCCCGATTGCAGCTGCTTGGTCACTTGACCAGCGGTTTTGCCGTCGGCGAAGTTGCGCGACAACAGCAGTTGCTCGCCATCGGCCGCCAGCAGACGGAAGCGGAAACTGCTGTCTTCTTCGCGGAAGCTGACAAAACGCGCGGCTTTCGCAGCTTTCTTCTTGGTGGTGGCAGCGACCTGAGTCTGGGCGACGAAAGAGCGCAGGCCGACCGCTTCGCGCAGTTCGTGGAGGAACGGTGTAGCCACCGAACGGGCTTTTTTCGCGCCGAGTTGCAGCATGTCTTCCAGGTCCGCCGGGCGTTCGATCAGTTGGTGATAACGCTCGCGGGACTCGCCCAGCTCGCTATCGAGCAGTTGGAACAGGCGATTCTTCGCCTCGCCCCAACCCAGGCCCTGCAACAGTTCGCTGCGGAATTCATCGGACTGTGCCGGCGTGGCAAACGCCTGGAACAGGGTGAACAGGTGCGAGTTGTCCGGATCCTTGGCTTCGCCCGGCGCGCGGGAGTCGGTGACGATCCGCGAGATCGCGTCCTTCATTTCCTTGGCGCTGCTGAACAACGGAATGGTGTTGTCGTAGCTTTTCGACATCTTGCGACCGTCGAGGCCTGGCAGCGTGGCGACGCTTTCTTCGATCAGCGCCTCCGGCATGGTGAAGAACTCTTTGCCCTGGCCGAACAGGTGGTTGAAGCGCTGGCCGATGTCGCGGGCCATTTCCACATGCTGGATCTGGTCACGACCGACCGGCACCTTGTGGGCGTTGAACATCAGGATGTCCGCGGCCATCAGCACCGGATAGCTGTACAAGCCCATGGTGATGCCCGCATCCGGGTCTTCGCCGGTCTCGACATTCTTGTCCACCGAGGCCTTATAGGCATGGGCGCGGTTGAGCAGGCCCTTGGCGGCAACGCAAGTCAGCAGCCAGGTCAGCTCGGGGATTTCCGGGATGTCGGACTGGCGATAGAACGTCACACGATCCACATCCAGGCCACCGGCCAGCCAGGTCGCGGCGATTTCCAGACGCGAGCGCTGGATGCGCAGCGGGTCGTCGCATTTGATCAGGGCGTGGTAGTCGGCCAGGAAGTAGAACGAATCGGCATTGCTGTCACGGCTGGCCAGGATCGCCGGGCGGATGGCGCCGGCGTAGTTGCCCAGGTGCGGCGTGCCGGTAGTGGTGATGCCGGTGAGGATACGGGTACGAGTCGTCATGGGTAATCGCTTGTCAGACTGCAATCAATTCGAAAGGCGCGGCAGGATCAGATCCTTGAGATCGGTCAGCTTGCCATGAAAAAAGTGTCCGCATTCTGCCACTTTCAGCAGCTCATGGGGGCGTTCGAGCTTGTCGGACCATTCGTAAACAAGTGGCGGATCGATCACTTCGTCGGTTTCCGGCTGGATCAGGGTCAGTTCACCCTGCTGCGGCAGTTGATCCTGATCGCCCAGGCGCATGACAGCCGGCGCGACCATAAACAGATGCTTGAGCTGTTCGCCCTTGGCTTCCAGGCGTCCGCCGAGACTTGCTGCAACAAAACCACCAAAGGAGAAACCGAACAGGGTCAGCGGCAACTCGGGGTGTTTGGCCCGTAGCCATTCGGCAACGGCTTGGGCGTCGTCGACTTCGCCGGTGCCCATGTCGTGGGTGCCTTCGCTGGCACCGACGCCACGGTAGTTGAAGCGCAAAGTAATCAAACCGGCGTCGCGCGCGGTGCGCTGCAGGGTCGAGACGACTTTATTGAGCATGGTGCCGCCCTGCACCGGGTTCGGGTGGCAGATCAGCGCGATGCCGCGCGGCTGCTCATTATCAAGATAAAGGGCTTCCAGTTGGCCGACCGGGCCATCAATCACTACAGGGGTTTCGCGCATAAGCAAGGAAGGAACTCCGTGACCTCGAATCGGGTCGACTCGTCTAGCAAATTGTCTGTGCCAATCTATTGCGAGTGAATCGCGGTATACAGCGCAGGTTCGAGCCGTTAACGTAAAGCAAAGCCGTTTATAGAGGAAGGACTCGTGGAACACTCGCTCTTAGTTTGGTTGTTGCCGACTCTTGCCCTGGTTGTGGGTGTCGCCATTGGTTTCCTGATCGCTCGTTTGGTGCCGAATGCCGCGCCTAGCAGCACCCAACGTCAGCTGGATGACATTCAGGAACGTTTCGACAGTTATCAGAACGAGGTGGTCACCCACTTCAACAGCACTGCAAACCTGGTCAAGAAGCTGACGGCGAGCTATCAGGAAGTGCAGGATCACCTCGCCGAGGGTGCCAACCGCCTGGCCCTGGACGAGCAGACTCGTCAACGATTGCTGGCCGCCCTGCACGCCGATTCGGCACAGGCTCCACGGGAACGCCTGACGCCACCGCGCAATCAGGAGCCGCCTCGCGACTACGCCCCCAAAGCTCCGAACGCGCCGGGCATGCTCGATGAGCATTACGGCCTGAAGAAGTAATCAGGTCTCGCGCGTCATGAAAAAGCCCCCGGATGAGTGATTGTCCGGGGCTTTTTTAATTTTGAAGTTTTCATCGCCTGTTCTGTCCCCTTCGCGAGCAAGCCCGCACCCACAGGGGATTTGTGCTTTGCCACATTGTTGTGATCGACACAGAACACTGTGGGAGCGGGCTTGCTCGCGAAGGGCCGGAACTGGCGACAAAAAAAAACCGCCCGATCTACTGAGAATCGGGCGGGCTTTTTTACGCCTGGGGTTCAATCAGACAATTACGGATACTGCTGAACAGTACCCGGCTGCTGCTGACCACCGTACTGCTGACCCGGAATCGCCTTCAGGTTGACTTCAACGCGGCGGTTCTGCGCCCGGCCATTGACGTCGCCGTTGCTGGCAATCGGGTTATCCGGCCCGGCACCGCGCGCCGACAGGTTGGCGCCGCTGACACCTTGCGAGGTCAGGTAGGTCGCCACGCTCTGCGCACGACGTTGCGACAGGTCCATGTTGTGCTGGCGGCTGCCGGTGCTATCGGTGTAGCCGACGATTTCGATCTGGTTCTGGCTGAACTCCTTCAGCGAGCCGGCCAGATTGTTCAGCGGCTGATAGAAGCTGGAGGCGATATTTGCCGAATCGGTGGCAAACGTGATGTTGCCCGGCATGATCAGTTTGATCTGGTCACCCTGACGCTGCACCTCGACACCGGTGTTGGCCATGCTGGCCCGCAGCTTTTTCTCTTGCTGGTCAGCGTAGTAACCGTAACCGGCAGCGGAAGCACCCACCACGGCAGCGCCAATCAGCGCGCCCTTGCCACGGTTATCATGACCGATGGCGGCGCCAGCCAAGGCGCCAGCCAGAGCGCCGAGGCCACCGTATTTAGCGGTTTTGCTCATGCCCGTGGAGCCACTGTCAGCCTGGCCCTGGTTGTCATAAGGGTTAGGCGAGGCGCAGCCAGACAGCAAGGCCACAGCCGTAGCGACGATAATCAAACGCTGCTTGGTGAACATGAAGAGCTCCTACTTTTTGCATTCTGGGGTGCAACGGACAAAGGCAATGGACCTTTGCGGGTGTTGGATCGTTTTGGCCGACGAAAATTCCGTCGATTGCCTTCAAGCCCGCACAAACGGGTTCTCGCGCATTTCATCGCCCAAGCGCGTGTCCGGACCATGCCCGGTCACGACCGTTGCTTCTTCGTCGAGCGTATAGAGTCGCTGCTTGATCGACCGCACGATGGTCGCTTGATCGCCGCCCCACAAATCCGTACGCCCTACCCCGCGACGAAACAACGTGTCACCGGCAATCAGCAGCTTGGCCTCGGAAAACCAAAAGCTCATGGAACCCGGCGTGTGACCCGGCGTATGCAACGCCACGCCGCACCCGCAAGCCAGCTCTTCATCGTCGGCCAACCAGCGATCCGGCGACGGCACCGGCGTGTAAGGCACACCGAACATCTGGCACTGCATCTCCAGATTGTCCCAAAGGAACTGATCTTCTTTGTGCAGATGCAGGGTCGCGCCGGTTTTCTCCTTGAGCTGACCGGAGGCCAGAAAGTGATCCAGGTGCGCATGGGTGTGGATGATGCTCACCACCTTCAGGCCCAAGGCATCGAGCCGCGCGAGGATCAGTTCGTGGTTACCGCCTGGGTCGACGACGATGGCTTTTTTGGTGATCGGGTCGCCAATGATCGTGCAGTTGCACTGCAACGGGCCGACGGGGAAGGTTTCGCGGATCAGGGTGGGCTGCTGGGACATCGGGGCATGCTCGGAAAACAGGGATGGGCAATTTTGGCACAAAACCGTATTCCGTCATTTAGCGGACCCGGTAGATCTTGAAAATGCGCTACTCCAGCACCCTTAACTCTTTAGCCCGCGCCACCGCCTGCGTGCGCCGCTCAACCCCAAGTTTGCTGTTGATGTGACTGGCGTGGGTCTTCACCGTGTGCAGCGAGATGAACAGCTGATCGCTGATTTCCTGGTTCGAGCACCCTTGGGCGATCAGGCGCAGGACGGCCAGCTCACGGGTGCTGAGCTGTTCCGTTGCGGGGGATGCTTCCAGTGTCGGGCGAGCGGCCATGGCTGGTAGTTTTTCGGTCAGTTCCTGCGAAACGACTGTAGGAGCGCATAGTTGCAGTTGCCCGCGCAGCCAGTCCGGGTGTTCGGCCAGCAATCGGTCGAACGGTTGCAGGACGCCACCGGCTGCCGCTTCCAGTGCCTGGGCAAACGCCTTGCGCGCCTCGGGCTCACGCCCGACCGAAAGCAACAGGGTGATTTTCTGCGTCAGCGCCATCACGCTGAGCATTTGCCGTCCCGATTTCTGTCCATGCTCAAGCAGCGCGTTCAAACGCCCTTCGGCCAGCATCGGCTGCCCCTGGATCACCTCCAGCAAGGCTTGCTGCAATTCGATATGCAGCGGCAGTTGTGGATGAAATTCCGGCGGCGCTGCCGCGTGGTCGCCGTTGTAGGTCTGTCCCAATCGCGCCAGCCAGGCTTCGGCCAGATCGGTACGGCCCTGGGCCAGCCAGAGCTCGCATTTGACCAGGGTGATCATCGCCAGGTAGTAGATCGGCGGCACGTCCCAGATGTGCATCAGGCGTTCGGCTTCGGCGAGTTCGGCGAAGGCTTTGGCGAACTCGCCGCTGCTGCCCTCGAGCCGGGCGATCACGCAGTGGCCGATCAACACGCTGATATCGCGACAGGCTCGGGCTTCATTCAAACCGGCTTGTAGACGCACCCGCGCGGCTTGCGGCTGCAAGCGCACGGCAAGTAAAAAGCCCTCGTACAAGGTCAGGCGCGCACGCACGGCATAAAGCCGTTGCGGGGATAACCCTTGCAGGCGTTGCAGCCCCTGACGGACCTCCTGTAACGAGCGCAGAATTTCCCCGCGCGCTTGCAGCACACGCGCGCGGTCGTAATGGGCCAGCGCTTCGAACAGTGGGTTGCCGACCCGTTGCGCCAATTCCAGCGATTCGCGGTTCAAGCTGCGTGCACGCCACAGGTCGCCGTCGGCGATCGCCAGGTTGGACAGCGTCGAAAGACACATCAGCCGTTGCCCGTAGCGCTTGGCCGGCAGACTATCCAGCGCTTCGGTGCAGTAAAGTTGCGTGAGCGCGCGATTGCCGCGCCCCCGGGCGATGATGCCACTCAGGGCCAGCCATTGCGCCAGCATGGACTTCTGCGCAGTGGCCGACGGGGCTGGCAGGAAACGACTCAAGTGCGCCGCCAGCTCCTCGGCAGCGTCCAGCTGACAGGCCAGTCCCAACGCCCAGCTGTAGAGCACAATCAGGCGCGGCGTGCTGATCAGCAGGCTGTCGGGCAAGTCCATCTTCCAGCGCAGCAGCATGCCGACATTCTGTTCGGCGAGCAGTTGTTCTTCAGAGAGGTTTTGCACCAGGTTCGCTGCAACGTCCAGGTGTCCGGCGCGCAGTGCCTGCTCCACCGCTTCGTCGAGCAACCCCTGCGCATTGAACCAGCGACAGGCGCGCAGATGCAGGCTGGCGGCCGGCACGATTGACTGGGCGGCGGGCCGGGTACGCAGCAGGTCGGAAAACAAATGGTGATAGCGATACCAGTGCCCGTGTTCGTCCAGCGGCACCAGAAACACTTGGTGCGCCTGAAGGAAACGCAGGATTTCGGCACTGTCATGGGCCTCGCGGACCGCGTCGCAGAGCTCGCTGCAAAAACGTTCCTGAGGCGCGGTGTCGTACAGGAACGACTGCACTTCGGCGGGCAGGCAATCGATGACTTCTTCGAGCAGGTAATCGCGAATCAGACCTTCTCCGCCGTGCAACGACTGCGGCAATGCTCCGTCGGTACCGGCTTCGGACGCCGCCAGCAACCAGAAACGCAGGCCGGCGACCCAGCCTTCACTGCGCTGGATCAGGTTTTCCAGTGCCTCGCCACGCAATGAACTGCTGTGTCGATCGAGCAACGTGAGGGCTTCATCGTGGGTCAGTCGTAGGTCCTGCTCATGCAACTCAAGCAATTGCCGCGACAAGCGCAAACGCGCCAGATGCCAGTCCGGACGCTGTCGGCTGGTCACCATGACCAGCAAGCCATCGGGCAAATGATTGAGGAAAAACTGCAAGCAACGATCCAGCACAGGCCCCTGCGCCAGGTGATAGTCATCCAGCACCAGCAGCAAAGGTGTCATCGGCGAAAGGTGGATGGCCAGTTCATCGAGCAACCCGTCCAGCCATTCTTCGAAGGCGAAGGGCTGATGGCGCTGGCGCATTTTCAACAGACCCAGGGCCTGGCTGCCGAGCTTCGGAAAGTAATCCTGAAGACCTTCGAGCAACCGCTCGAGGAAACGCCCCGGATCGCTGTCTCGAGGACTCAACCCCAACCACAGGCTGTGCCAATGGGCCGGCAGCCCCTGGCAGAACTCCACCGCCAGTGAGCTCTTGCCGAACCCGGCGGGTGCACTGACCAGCAACAGCCTGCCACCGAGGCCAGCACTCAGGCGCTCGCACAGGCGAGGCCGCAGCACATGGCCGTCGGGCAACGGGGGCCGAAAAAAGCGCCCGTCCAGTGCCGCGACGGCAACGCTTGCAGGGCCCGGGAGTGGGGACAGATCAGTCATGGCCGGCTCTTGTTTGAATTGCGGGTGGCGGCGTTGCAGATGTCCGCAGACTATCGGTAAACGAAGAGGGAATGAAGGTTATTGCTACAAATGGCTACAAAAAGAATACAAGCAGAAGTTGCGGGGCTTGAGATGGCGTTTTCCTGACAGACCGTGTCGCGTCCATCGCGAGCAGGCTCGCTCCCACAGTTGACGGCGCTCTCATGGAAGAGCGCGTTACCTGTGGGAGTGAGCTTGCTCGCGATAGGCCGTCATCGACACTGAAGATTCACAGTGAGAAATCCGGGCAAAAAAAAACGCCCCGAACCAGTCGGGGCGTTTTTCGAGGATGCGGCCTCTGTTCAGTGCAGGTTAACGAACCCCGTCCTGACGCAGCGCAGCGGGGGTGAAATCGCTGGTGGTCGCGGTGAAGCCGAAGTCATATGCCGACTTCTCTTCGTTCTTCATGCCCAGTGCCAGGTAACGGCCCGATTGCAGGTCGTACAAGGTTTCCAGGGCGTACCACGGCACTTGCTTGTCGTAGTAGTTCTCGGCGTGAGCTTCCGCCACTCGCCACAGTTGATTACGGCCGTCGTAATGGTCGATCACCGCGGCTTGCCAGGTGTCTTCGTCGATGTAGAAGTCGCGCTTGGCGTAGATGTGACGCTGACCTTCCTTCAAGGTAGCCACCACATGCCAGACCCGGCGCAGCTCGTAGCGAGCCAGGTCCTGGTTGATGTGACCGGCCTTGATGATGTCGTCGTACTTCAGTTGCGGTGAATCGAGCTTGTAGCTGTCGGAGGCAATGTACATCTCTTTCTTGCCTTCGAGTTTCCAGTCGTAGCGATCCGGCGCACCGTTGTACATGTCCAGGTTGTCGGAGGTCCGCAGGCCGTCAGCCGCAGTACCCGGCCCGTCATAGGACACTTGTGGCGCACGACGCACGCGACGTTGACCGGCGTTGTAGACCCACGCCGAACGTGGCTCTTTAACCTGATCGAGGGTTTCGTGCACCAGCAGCACACCACCGGCCAGACGTGCCGGCGCAGTCACTTTCTGCTTGAAGTAGAACAGGATGTTGCCCGGATTCGCCGGATCGTAGTCCTTCATCTTGTCGCGGAACACGAACTGATCCTGGAAGTACACCAGGCTGTACGAACCGTTAGGTTGCGGCGTCGCCTGGGTCACCAGGCGGGTCACGCTGCCTCCGCGATAACGGGTGATGTGGTTCCAGATGACTTCAACGCCGGTCTTTGGAATCGGGAACGGTACGGCGGTTTCGAAGTTTTCCAGGCCGTTGCCGCCAGACACGAGGTTGGTGTTGGTGGCGTTTTTCTTGATGGAGGCGAACACGGCATCCGGCACGGTCGCGCCACGATGGGACGGGTAAACCGGCATCTTGAAGGTTTCCGGGTAGCGCTTGAACATCGCGTACTGGCCCGGAGCGAGCTTGTCTTTGTATTGGTCGACGTTCTGCGCAGTGATGGTGAACAGCGGTTTTTCACTGGCGAATGGGTCAGACAGGAAGCCTTTGCCGTCGACGGTGCCGGCGTTTTTCGCCATCGGTTTCCAGGCCGGGATCGAACCGTCAGCGTTGCCCGCCATCTCGGCGCCCATCGGCGTCAGGCTCTTGCCCAGTTTGTCCGCTTCGGCAGCAGGCACTGCCGCCATGACGCTGGTCGCCAGCAGCGAAAGCCCCAGAACTCCAGCGTGGAACAGACTCTTTGTTATTTTCATATGTGTGTTCGTCCTGAAAAAACAGTGCTTAGAAGTTCACGCCGAAGCTGAGCGCAACGAAGTCGCGGTCATCGACGGTGGTGTACTTGCCATCAAAGAAGTTGGTGTAGGCCAGGCTCGCGGTGTAGGTGTTCTGGTATTCGGCATCGACACCCAGGCTCACCGCTTTGCGACCTTCTTCGAAGTTGCCGCCAGGGCCTGGCGAGTAACCGTCCACGTCGTGGGACCAAGCCACGTTCGGCTTGAGGTTCACACCGGCGAACACGTCGTTGTATTCCCAGATGGCGCGACCACGGTAGCCCCACGAAGTCGACGTGGTGAAGCCGTCACTGTTGCAGTTGCGGCTGCGGTTGTTGGTTGGAGTGCCTGGGCCGGCACCGTTGATGGTGCTGGTGTTGAGGGCCACACACGTATTCGCCCCGCCAGTGGCTGGCAATGCACCCGGACCGTAGACCGGATCGCGGCCATAACGGAGGTCGGAAGTGCTTTCCAGGCCGCCGACGTGAGTCACGCCCACTTCGCCCACCAGGGTCAGACGGCTTGCGCCCATGACCTGGTCAAAGAAGTGCGTCAGGGTGGTCTGGAATTGGGTGATTTCTTTACGACGATAGCCGTGCAGGTCTTGACCCGGGCCGGCAGAGAGCAGCGAAGCGTTACCCAGGGCACCGCCCAGAGGTCGTACACCGGCGAACAGAATGTCGGTGGAGTTGAGCTGCACCGGTGCGTTCGGACGGTAGCTCAGTTCACCGCTCCACGCCGTACCGGTAGGCAGGGTGGTAGAGAAGCTCAGGCCGTAGAGGCGAATGTCTTCAGGGTATTCGATGAAGTATTTCGAGTTACCTGCCACCAGCAGCGGCGCGAGTGCGGCGAACGGTCCTGGCAGAGAAGCCGCGGTGTTATAGACCGACTGCGGCGCACCCGTGGCGCTGAAGATCGGCGCACGGCTGTGGTAGTTCATGAAGTAGGCACCGAACTCGGTGTCCAGCGGCTCGAACATGTACTTGAGGGACGCGCCCCACTGGCCGCTGTCGCGAGCATCACGATCGCCGCCACGCTGGACCAGCACACCTTCCTCGTTGACATTGACGCCGTTGGCGGCCAATGGACCCAACGCCACGGCTGGAATCTGCGAACGCTTGTTCAGCACGCGAAGGTTATCGGTGCAACCATCGGCAACGATGTCCGGCTGCGAGAAGAACGTGCCGCAGTTATCGACAACGGTCTGGTCCCATTCCAGCTGGTAGAAGGCTTCTGCCGAAAGGTTTTCGGTCAGGCTCTGGGACACATAGAACATGTTGACCGGGATCAGGCCTTCCTTGATCTCGGCACCCGGACGACGGAACGCAGACACGTCGATCGGGTTGATCGAGTTGATGCCGCCGCCGATGAAAGTACTTTCACCCCAGCTCACTACCTGCTTGCCCAGACGCACGGAACCCGGCTGATCGGCAACGGAGTAGTTGTGGTAGACGAAGGCGTCGAGGATTTGCCCGCCGGAGGACTTGGCGCCTTCCTTGCGGTTGTTGTCGCTGATGTCCTTGAACGGACGGCTTTCGTCCTTCAGTTCAAAGTCGTACCAGTATTTGCCACGGACGAAAACGCCAGTGTCGCCATATTTCAATTCAAGGTCATGGATGCCCTTGAAGATCTTCGAGAAGGTTTTCCCGCTTTCGAAGTTCAGGTGACCGTCATCAGAGGTCTGGGACAGGCCGCTGCCACCGTTGTTCACGCCAATGAGGTTCTTGTTGGGACTCTCGGTAGACCAGCTGGAACCGATCGAGAGGGAAGAATCGAACTGACCTTCGATTTCACCAACGTTGAAACTGACGCCGAATGCAGGCCCGGCGAGCGAAGAGGCGAGACTGACCGCCAGGGGCAATTTCGCCCGGCGCCAGAACGTGTTTACTGATGTCATCGACGCTACTCCATGTGCATTATTGTTATGGCAGTTAGCACTTCTAAAAACGTTGTGGATGACGGGGAGCCAAGGCGTCCCGAAGTCACTCCAAATTGCATCGCCCCGTTTTGTGCGTGCGCTCCGTTCTTAAAAATCCTTGAGCGGACTATAGCCAGCAGGTAGTAGAGCTTGATCCCTCTAAAGTGTGATTTGCAGCTGCCGGCCACTCTGGAACAGTCCTTTCGCCAGTCCGACACATGTCGGCATGCCAAGGATGGCTGAAAATTCGGATTTCACAAGCCAAGCGCTTGCTTGGTGGGGCTGGCGTGCCCTTTCGGGCACACCAGAAGGCGCTTAAAGCGTCGAGAGGAAGGTGCTGTTGTTGGCCTGCCATTCAGTGATGTCTAGGCGGATGCGCTTCTTGTCGAGTTTGCCGACACTGGTCTTGGGAATTTCAGTAACAAGGGCGATCTGGCTCGGGATCGCCCACTTGCTCAGGTGGCCCAACTCTACGAATGGCTTGAGGTGTTCCTTGAGCTCTTTAGCCCCGATCTCATGCCCTTCGCGGATCACCAGCAGCGCAAACGGGCGCTCGCCCCACTGTGGATCGGCGATGCCTACCACTGCTACTTCGCGTACCGCCACGTGACGGCTGATCAGATCTTCGAGGTCCAGGGACGAGATCCACTCGCCGCCGGTCTTGATCACGTCTTTGATGCGATCACGAATGTCGATCACGCCCATGCTGTCCAGCGTCGCCACGTCGCCGGTGTGCAGCCAGCCCCCGGCCCAGAGCTCGGCACCCTTTTGCGGTTCGTTGAAGTAGCCTTCGGTGAGCCACGGCGCACGTAGCACCAGTTCGCCCTGAGTCTCGCCATCGGCGGGCAGGAAGTTGCCGTCGGTGTCGACGATCGCCGCCTCCACCAGTGGCCCCGGCACGCCGGCCTTGATGCGATACGTGGTGCGTTCGTCTTCGGTGCCGGCCATCAGCTCATCGTTGAGGTGGGCACAGGACACCAACGGCCCGGTTTCCGACATGCCATAAGCGGCGGTCAGCTGAATGCCCTTGGCCTTGGCCGCTTCGTACAGTGCACGGTTCAGCGCACTGCCGCCGATGACGATTTTCCAGCCGCCGAAATCGGTGCTCTGCGCCGCCTTGGAATTGAGGACCATCTGCAGGATGGTCGGCACGCAGTGGGAAAAGGTGACCTTCTCCTTGCGCCACAGCTCCACCAGGTACTCCGGGTCGTAACGGCCGGGATAAACCTGCTTGAGCCCGAGCATGGTCGCCACATACGGCAAGCCCCAGGCATGCACGTGGAACATCGGCGTGATCGGCATGTACACGTCGTTGGTGCCCAGCAGCCGCACGCTGTCGATGGCGCCCATGATGGTCGACACGCCCATGGTGTGCAGCACCAGTTGCCGGTGGGTGAAGTACACGCCTTTAGGGTTGCCGGTGGTACCGGTGGTGTAGAACGTGGTCGCGACCGAGTTTTCGTCGAAATCCTGGAAGTCGTACTGCGTGCTCGCGGCCGCCAGCAACTGCTCGTACTCGCCTACCAGGTTCGGCAAGTCGGCGGTTTTTTCCGGCAGGTCTGTCAGAAGCAGGGTTTTCTCGACCGTGGTCAGGTGCCCGGCAATCGCCTGGTACAGCCCGACGAATTCGCTGTTGACCAGTACGAAGCGGTCCTCGGCGTGGTTCATGGTGTAGAGGATCTGTTCCGGTGACAGGCGCACGTTGATGGTGTGAATCACCGCGCCGATCATCGGGATGGCAAACATGCATTCCAGATACCGATGGCTATCCCAGTCCATCACCGCCACGGTATCGCCGGCCTTGACCCCGGCCGCCGTGAGCACGTTGGCCAGCCGCGCGACCCGCTCGATCAGGGTCGGATAGCTGTAGCGCAACTGGTCGCGGTAAATGATCTCGCGGGTTTTCTCGTAACGAGCGCCGGACATCAGCAGCCGTTTGATCAGCAGCGGATACTGGTAAGCGCCTTCGGCTGGGGGGATAACGCGAGTCTGCAACATAAGAATCCCTTTTCTGACTGCACGGTGTTGGCTTCAAGAGGCAACCACTCTAGAACCCTTATACGCCGGCCAAATCAGCCAAAGGAATGATTTGCAGAGCCGTACAAATGCTAGCTTTGCGCCAGCATTTGCGGGAGTTCGTTATACAGGGCGCTGCGCGATCAATGCATCTCGGTAAAAGCGAGTTTGACGCCGATGGCGATCAGCACCACACCCATGGTCCGGTCGAACCAATGGCCCATCCGCGCAAAACCGGCGCGCACGCGCTGCTGGCTGAACAGCCGCGCCACCAGGCAGAACCACACGGCCGTCGCCGCCGCGAGATAGAGCCCGTAGCCTGCCTGTACCGCCAACGGCGTGTGCGGGTTGATCACCACGGTGAACAGCGACAAAAAGAACAGCGTGGCTTTGGGGTTCAGGCCGTTGGTCACGAAACCTGAGGTGAAGGCACCGCGGGGTGTGCGCTCGCCGGCTTCCTTGTGCAAGTCGTCGGTGACGGCTTTAGCCGGTTGCGCGCGCAAGGCCTTGTAGCCGATGTACAGCAGATACGCGGCAGCCGCCCATTTCAAGGCGTTGAACAGCACGATCGACTGCGACACGATCAGGCCGATGCCGAGCAATGAATAGCCGACGTGCAGGAAAATCGCCGTACCGACGCCCAGCGCTGTCCAGGTCCCGGCGCGACGGCCATGAGTCACGCTTTCACGCACCACCACGGCGAAATCCGGGCCGGGGCTGGCGACGGCGAGCAAGTGAATCAGGGCAACGGTCAAGAACTCTGTCCAGTACATGGGGGCTCCTTTGGGGTAGATCGATCAAAATGAAATTCACAGGTCAACGCCAACCCTTGTGGGAGCGAGCCTGCTCGCGATGCGATCTGACATTCAACAAAGGTGTTGAATGTTAATGCCCCATCGCGAGCAGGCTCGCTCCCACAGGTTTCGCACCTGGCCTGCAATGCGTAACTATATGTTTCATCTGGTAGGCTCGGCAGATTACGCCTTCAGTTCACCGCACAAAAGGTACAGTTGATGACGAACTCTCGCCGCGCCGTTTTCCTCGACCACCCTTCCCTGGACCTGGGCGACCTCGATCTCAGCCCGTTGCGCGACTGCTTTGACGACTTGCAGCTGTTCGCACAGACCACGCCGGAGCAGGTGATCGAACGTCTCAAGGGCGCCACCGTGGCCATCAGCAACAAGATTCTGATCGACGCCAACGCCATCGCCGCCAGCCCTGATCTGAAGCTGATCCTGATCACCGCTACCGGCACCAACAACGTCGACCTCGCGGCCGCTCGTGCCCACGGCATCACGGTCTGCAACTGCCAGGGCTACGGCACACCGTCGGTGGCGCAGCACACGATCATGTTGCTGCTCAACCTGGCCACGCGCCTGGCGGACTATCAGAAAGCCGTGGGTGAAGGCCGCTGGCAGCAAGCGAAACAGTTCTGCCTGCTGGATTACCCGATTGTCGAACTCGAGGGCAAAACCCTCGGCCTGCTCGGCCATGGCGAACTGGGCGGCGCCGTCGCACGGCTGGCCGAAGCCTTCGGCATGCGTGTGTTGCTGGGGCAGATTCCGGGGCGCCCTGCCCGGCCGGATCGCTTACCGCTGGATGAACTGCTGCCGCAAATCGATGCGCTTACCCTGCACTGCCCGCTCAACGAACACACCCGCCACTTCATTGGTGCCCGCGAACTGGCCTCGATGAAACCCGGCGCGTTCGTGGTCAACACCGCACGCGGTGGCTTGATCGATGAACAGGCACTGGCCGATGCCTTGCGCAACGGTCATCTGGGCGGCGCGGCGACCGATGTGCTGAGCGTCGAACCACCGACCGCCGGCAATCCGTTGCTGGCCCACGATATTCCACGGCTGATCGTCACGCCGCACAACGCCTGGGGCAGTCGCGAGGCGCGGCAAAGGATCGTCGGTCAGTTGACCGAAAACGCGCAGGGATACTTCAGCGGTAAAGCGCTGCGGGTCGTCAGTTGATAGACTGCGGCACTTTTTTTCACAGGAGCAGTTATGGATCCGCGCAGTGAAGTACTGCTTCGTCAGGCCGACTTATTTCAGGGTTCGGTGCTGCTGGCCGGTTTGCCCGCCGACGACTTGCTCGGCCGTCTGCCCGACGCCCATGGCTGGTGCTGGCATGCCGGTGATCAAGCGGCGCTGGAGGCGCGTTTTGCCGAGCGCAGCCATTTTGGTGTGACCGCACCCGAGCGTGAGTTCGAGACGGCGGTGGTGTTTTTACCCAAGTCCAAGGACCTGACCGATTACATTCTCAACGCCCTCGCCTCTCGCCTGGCCGGTCGCGAGTTGTACCTGGTGGGTGAAAAACGCAGCGGCATCGAAGGCGCGGCCAAGCAACTGAACCCGTTCGGCAAGCCACGCAAGCTCGACAGCGCGCGGCATTGCCAGCTTTGGCTGGTCACCGTGGCCAACGCGCCAGAAGCCAAGTCGCTGGAAAGCCTGGCCCAGACCTATGAATTGCCGCTGGCCGAAGGTCCGCTGAAAGTCATCAGCCTGCCGGGCGTGTTCAGCCACGGCCGGCTGGATCGCGGTAGCGCATTGCTGCTGGAACACTTGGACAAGTTGCCGAGCGGCCACTTGCTCGACTTCGGTTGCGGTGCCGGTGTACTGGGTGCGGCGGTGAAACGTCGTTATCCGCACAATCAGGTGACGTTGCTTGACGTGGACGCATTCGCTGCCGCCAGCAGCCGTATGACGCTGGCTGCCAATGGCCTGGAAGCGGACGTGATTACCGGTGACGGCATCGACGCGGCACCGATGGGTTTAAGTGCAATTCTGAGCAATCCACCGTTCCATGTCGGCGTGCATACCGACTACTTCGCCACCGAGAACTTGCTGCGAAAAGCGGCTAAACATCTGAAAAACGGCGGCGAACTACGCTTGGTTGCAAACAGCTTCCTGAAGTATCAGCCGCTGATCGAAGAGCACTTGGGCGTGTGCGCGATCAAGGCCGAAGGACAGGGCTTCAGAATTTATCGGGCCAAACGAGGCTGAAAAATAAGTGCTTGCCTAACGGGTTTTGCCTAGGCAGAATCCGCTCCGTCCTAGGGGAGTAGTCTCCCACGAGCGCCATGCTCGTCCGGCATACGTCAACATACTTGGTCAACAGACCATGGCGTATGCGACCCAAGCGTCCGCATCAGACGGATCGCAGGGTTTGACAAGACCTATGACACGAACACCTTACCCGGGGCGGGAAGGCTGTACGTGTCATAGCCGTGTCGACCCGCCCCTTAGGAAAATCCCTGATGCTGGACTCTTTGCTCGTTCCCACCGCAATCGTTGCCTTGGCCGAAATCGGCGACAAGACGCAACTGCTCGCGCTCATTCTCGCTGCCCGCTTTCGCAAACCCTGGCCGATCATCGCCGGCATCGTCGCCGCGACCCTGGCCAACCATGCGGCGGCCGGTGCGGTCGGCGCCTGGTTCGGCAGTTTCTTCTCGAATGCGGTGTTGCACTGGATCCTGGCGGCGAGCTTCGCCGCGACCGCACTGTGGACCCTGGTGCCGGACAAGATGGACGACGATGAAGCCAGCACCGCCCGCAAGTTCGGGCCGTTCCTGACCACGCTGATCGCGTTTTTCCTGGCAGAAATGGGCGACAAAACCCAGGTCGCCACGGTGATGCTCGCCGCGCAATACCCGGATTTGTGGCTGGTGATCATCGGCACCACCGCCGGGATGTTGATTGCCAACGTGCCGGTGGTATTGGCGGGTAACTTTGCGGCGGATAAATTGCCGCTCACCCTGATCCGTCGCCTGGCGGCGTCGGCGTTCTTTGTCCTGGCGATTGTGGCGGTGTACAAGGCGATGCAGAGCAGCGGGTGGGTTTGACGCCGTAGGTTGATAGACCGCGTTATCGTTCCTCGCGGGCAAGTCTCGCGCCTACAGATTTTGTGTCGTAATCGACCGAAAACCTGTAGGAGTGAGGCTAACCCGCGAAGGCGTCAGCGGCATCACCGCCTGACCATCAGGATTTCGGCGCTTTCTCGTACAACGGCATCACCTTCGGAATCGCCGCCTGCAACGAAGCAATCCGGCTGGACGAAGCCGGGTGCGTACTCAAGAACTCAGGTGGAGCGCCTTCCGAGGCTTTGCTCATTTTGTTCCACAACGTGATCGCCGCATTCGGGTTGTAACCGGCGCGGGCCGCCAGCTCGAGGCCGATCAGGTCCGCCTCGTTTTCATTGCCACGGCTGTTGGGCAAGGTCATGCCGTATTTCGCCACGGTGTCCGCCAGGGCCAGGCTGTCCTGACCCAGACCGAGCAACGCGCCTGCGCCTTGCTTGGCCATTTCGACGCCGTATGCCTTGGACATCGCTTCACGACCATGCTCGCGCAGGGCATGGGCGATTTCATGGCCCATGATCGCGGCGATTTCATCGTCGGTGAGTTGCAGTTTGTCGATCAGCCCCGTGTAGAAAAAGATCTTGCCGCCAGGCCCGCAGTTGGCATTGAGCTCGTCGCTCTTGATCAGGTTGACTTCCCATTTCCACTGGGCCGAATCCGGACGAAACACCGGCGCCTGGGCAATCAGCCGGTCGGCAATCAGCTGGACGCGTTTGGCGTCGTTACTGGTCTTGTCCAGCACACCCTTGGTGCTCGCCTCTCCGACAGTCTTCTGATAAGACTGCGCGTACATCTGGTTGACTTCGTCGGTGGACAACATGCTGAACATGTACTGCTTACGCTCTACGCCAACAGCCCCACCGCTGGTGGTATTGACCGACTGACAACCGGCAAGCAACAAACCTGCGCTCAGCGCACACACAACCAATGTCTTGTTCATCAAAAAACTCCCTGAAAACATGCCGGGTATCCTAGGCGGGTAACTGTATCCGCACCAGATACAACTGACGTGTAGACGCTCATTTCAGATAAAGCTCTCATTGCCGTAGGAAAAAATTCACATAACGGCGCTCGCCACGGCCGCCAACGCCCGGCAATGATTCATTTACGACATCAACCACTCCAAAACAGCCATTTCGCGCTGCCTCGCTCATGGCCCTCCAGCTCCCTGCCGATACACCACCGCAGACGTCCTCTTGCGTGCGGAGCACCCATGAAATTCAAGTCGATCCAGTTTTCCGTGGCCGCCCTCGCCGGCGCCATCGTTCTTAGCGTAGTCGCCGCGCTGGTGCTGTACGCACTGTTCTCCGGCGCCCGGACGCAAGACATGGTCCAGGAGCGGACCCAGGCGCAATTCGAGCAAGTCATCGAGCAGCGCCTGACCTCTCTGGCGCAAACCCAGGTCAGCCAGATCCAGCGCGAACTCGAAGCGCCGCTGCTGATCGCTGGCGGCCTGGTGCGGGTCAACGCGCTGATCGGTACGCCGGGGGTCGATGGCCAGCCGACATTGAGTCTGAGCCGGGAGCAGTTGATCAGCCTGATCAAGGAAAACGTTGCCAAGAACCCGAAAATTCTCGGCACCTATATAGGCTGGGAAAAAGACGCGCTCGATCACAACGATGCGGCCTACGTCGACACCAAGGTAGTCGGCATCGACGCCAGCAACGGGCGCTTCCTGCCGTGGTGGTTTCGCAACGAGGACGGCACCCTGGGCCTGGACAAACTGGTGGACGTCGATGACCAGAAAACCCTGTCCACCGGGGTCCGTGCCAGCGAGTACTACCTGTGCTCGAAAGAAACCAAGAAGTCCTGCGTGATTGATCCGGCGCCCTACAAGGTCGGGGACAAGATCGTCATGCTCGCCTCCTTTATTGAACCGATCATGCTCAACGGCGCCTTCCAGGGCATCGTCGGTGCCGACCTGTCGGTGAACTTCATCCAGGAAATGTTGCTGGGGGCGAATCAGAAACTGTACAGCGGCGCAGGGGAAATGGCGCTGATCGGCGGTAATGGCCGGATCGTTGCCTACACCAAGGACCCAAGCAAATTCGGCGAAAAGGTCAGCGACATTCTCGACAGCAAGCAGATCGCCAACATGGCCCACCTCAAGGGCGGCGAAGTGACTTACACCGTCGACAAGGCCCAGGGCAGGATCGAGTTGTACCTGCCCTTCGGCATCGGCCAGACCGATGCGCGCTGGACCTTGATGCTGCAACTGCCGCTGAACGCCGTGATGGCCGACCTGCAAAAACTCCAGGGCGACCTGGACGCTCAGCGCAAATCCGACACCTTCGGCATGGCCATGGTCGGTTTGTTGATCGCCGGTATCGGTCTGTTGGTGATCTGGCTGGTGGGCCACGGCATCGCCCGTCCGCTCAAGCAAATGGTGGCGATGCTCGACGATATCGCCAAAGGCGAAGGCGACCTGACGCGCCGCCTGACCAGCGACCGCGCCGACGAACTGGGCTCGATTGCCAAAGGCTTCAACACGTTCCTCGCCAAGCTACAGGCGATGATCACCCAGGTCGTGACCTCGGTGCAGAGCGTCAGCGATTCATCGGAACACACCGCCGACATTGCCATCCGCACCAACATCGGTGTGCAGAAGCAAATGGCCGAGATCGATCAAGTGGCGACGGCGGTGCATGAAATGACGGCCACCGCCCAAGACGTGGCACGCAACGCCACCCAGGCCGCGCAAGCCGCCAGCCATGCCGATCAGGCAGCGGCCCAGGGCATGCAAATTGTCCGGGATACGTCGAATTCGATTGGCGTCCTGGCAATTGAAATCGGCAAGGCTGTGGGCGTGGTGCAAACCCTGGCCAAGGACAGCGAGAACATCAACGCGATCCTGACCGCCATTCGCGGGATCGCTGAACAAACCAATCTGCTGGCCTTGAATGCGGCCATTGAAGCGGCACGCGCGGGCGAACAGGGCCGCGGTTTTGCGGTGGTGGCCGATGAAGTGCGCAACCTGGCGCAGAAGACTCAGAAAGCCACTGAAGAAATCCAGACCATGATCCAGCAACTGCAACAAGGCACCCGCGATGTAGTGCGGGTCATGGAGGACAGCCAGAACCGCACAGACGAAAGCGTGCAACATGCGGCGAAAGCGGCCGAGGCCCTGGAGACCATTACTCAGGCGGTGTCAGTGATCAATGACATGAACACCCAGATTGCCAGTGCGGCCGAAGAGCAGAGCGCGGTGGCGGATGACATCAACCGTAACGTGATCAACATCGGGCAAGTGGCCAATGAAGTGGCCGGCGGGGCGGATGAGTCCAGTGCGGCGAGTGCGGATCTGACCAAGTTGGCTGAGCAGCAGCGGCGGTTGATCAATCAGTTCAAGGTTTGATCCAAAAAACCCTTCGCGGGCAAGCCTCGCTCCTACAGAACACTGCGGTCCGTAGGAGCGAGGCTTGCCCGCGAAGGCGTCAGCACAGGCAACCTTTAACCAGGGGTCAGACACTCCGGCCCATTCAGCTTCGGATCATTCACCAGATTTGCCAATACCCGCTCGCGCAACGCCGCGGGTTCACTGGCCAGCAACCCTTGCAATACATGCAGTGGCGTCTCGGGATCAAGCCACGCCGCCTGCCCTGCCTCATCCAGAATCAATGGCCGACGCTGACTCGCGGCCGGCTGGGTGATCACCGCCGTGCTCAGCCACACTTGCTCCTGCACCGGATACGCTTCCCAGATCGCCGCAAAAAACAAGGTCGAGCCTTCTCCCGGCGTCAGCCAATACGGGCGCTTGCGGGTCGTGCCGCGCCATTCGTAGAAACCGTTGGCCGGCAGCAGGCAACGGCGTTCGCGCAGGGCCTGGCGAAACATCGGTTGTTCAGCGACGGTTTCGGCCCGGGCATGGGCCGGTGTGCGGGAAAGATCGGTCAGCCAGGGCGGCGTCAGCCCCCAACGCGCCCGCGCCAACTCACGCTGAGCGTCTGCACCGGCACGCAGCATCAGCACCGAATCATTGGGGGAAATATTCCACTGGGCCTGCTGATCGGCGGGGAAGCCAGGCAGGGCCGCGAAGGCGGGGTTCCAGCGAAACAGGGCATAACGTCCACACATGGGGCAACACGACTCTCAATAAAACGAACGCCAGCCTAACAGACCAGCGTGCCGGGAAAGCTGTCCGGTTCATCACCGGGCAGTGGCAGCGCGGCATTGTACGCGGTGATCAGCTCGCGGGCGTATTCGGCCTGGTCGTTGTCCACCGACAAACCCAGCAGGCCGTAGATCGGCAGTTCACCGGTCCCGCCGATCAAATCGCGGCCCACCAGATGCGCCTCGATGCCCTCGCTGGCCAGCATGCCTTGCAGCAACTCCCCTTCCATCAGGTTTTCCGGCTCGTAGATTCGCTGCATAGACGCCCCTTACTCGTTTTCGCTGAACACTTCGAGATGCCATTCCTCTCCGTCTACCTGCAACACAAACGTTATCGGCCGACAGCACACCTGACAGTCCTCGATATAGGTCTGATCGCCACCGGACAGGTCCACCGTCGTCTCGACCTCTTCACCACAATACGGACATTCGTACAACGCAGGTTCCAGCATCGCGGTCTCCCAAGTGACTTGTGCGTATAATCGCCGGTCTATTTGCAGGGCTATTTTTGTCTGGCTAACTTTTCAGACCGTGCCCCGTTGGTTTTCGATCAAAACCTTTACTTACCCTAGCCGTTTCTAACAAGAGAGCATGATGGGCGAATTCGATGCCATCCGACCTTACAATGACAGCGAAGTCCCTGCGGTGCTGGACCGACTGCTCGGCGACAAGGCGTTTCTAGATATCCTCATCCATTTCCGCTTCCCGCGTTTTGCCGGTGCCTTTGGCTGGGCGCTCAAACCTCTTATAGCTCATCGGCTGCGCCGTGAGTTCGCCAGCGTCACCTCGGTGGCGACGTTGCAGGATAAAGTCGAGATGTATGTCGACCACACCATCGAACGAGCCACGGACGGTGTGACGTACACCGGCGTCGAGCAGTTCAAGTCCGGCAGCGCCTACCTGTTCATCGCCAACCACCGTGACATCGTGATGGACCCGGCCTTCGTCAACTACGCCGTGTACCACGCCGGCCTGCCGACACCGCGCATCGCGATCGGCGACAACTTGCTGCAAAAGCCCTTTGTCAGCGATTTGATGCGCCTGAACAAGAGCTTCATCGTGCACCGTTCGATCACCGGGCGTCGCGAGAAGATGGCGGCGTATCAGCTGCTGTCCGCCTACATCAACCACTCGATCCGCAACGATTGCGCCTCCATCTGGATCGCCCAGGCCGAGGGCCGGGCCAAGGACGGTGATGACCGCACCGAGTCGGCGATCCTGAAGATGTTCCATATGAGCCGCAAGGACGAGCCGTTCGGCGAAGTCATCCGCTCGCTCAACGTCAGCCCGGTGTCGATCAGCTACGAATACGACCCGTGCGACCAGGCCAAGGCCCGCGAGTTGTTCATCCGCGCCACCACCGGCAGCTACACCAAAGTCCCGGGCGAGGACGACGTCAGCATCGCCAAGGGCATCACCGGCTACAAGGGCCGGGTGCACGTGAACTTCGCCGCGCCGATCACCGAACTGTTCGACGACACCAAGCAATTGGCGATCGAAATAGATCGGCAGATTCTCGGCGGCTACCGGTTATTCCCGGTGCATTACCTGGCTTACGCGCAGTGGAAAGACGCTGACCCGCAATTGCAGGTGCCAAAAGCTGCCGAGGTGTTTGCGGCCGACGAACTGGCCAAGGCCCAGGAAGAATGGCAACGCCGACTGGAAGCCTGCCCTGAGGAACATCGGCCGTATCTGGTGCTGCAATATGCGACGCCGGTGCGTAATCAGTATCGGGTCAAGGCTGGTTTGCCGCTGTAATAGACTGGATACAACAACGGCGCCTTCGAGGCGCCGTTTTTATTTGCCTCGACGCGGTAGGTGGGCAAGGCTCTGTACCTGTGGCGAGGGAGCTTGCTCCCGCCCGACTGCGCAGCAGTCGAAACATCGGTGCTCGCGGTTTACCTGACGCTACAAGGATGGCTGGTTTTGGGACCGCTTCGCAGCCCAGCGGGAGCAAGCTCCCTCGCCACAAGGTTCTGCGTCAAAGATTCAGAACCGGGTGCTGATCCACGACACCAGCAACGCCAACCCCAGGCACGTGAAGCCGAAGCGGTAGAAAAACCGGTTCATGCGCAACGTCGCCCAATCCAGGGTGGGCTCTTCGTTCGGACGGCTCTGGCGTTGGGCGACAAGGCTCGCCATGGCGCGTTGTTCACGGCGACGCGTGGCATGCAGCAGCCAACTACCCGGGAAGGCCAACAGCAAGGCCAGCAGGTTGATCAACTTGGCGGGATGGTGGGTGAACAGCGAAATCAAATGCAACGACATCACGGACCTCGGCAAAACAGGTGTGGCAGACGCCGAACCGACGACCGCGGCGCGAATTCTACCGAAAGCCTGTCCCCCTGCCCTGCCTTTCCGACAAATAACGAACCATCTGACCAAATGCTGCCCTGTGTCACGGCTCCGTCATCTGAATACGCCAGTCTGGCGGCCCTCGAAACCGACACGGATACCGTCATGCTGCACGCCGAAAACCAGGACCGCCTCTACCTCATCGCCCAGAGTGACGAACAACAAAACCTCGTAGGAAGCCTCGCCTTTAACGTTCAGGACCGCCATTGGCTGGTTTATTGCGCACTGGGCGGGCATCAGCATGCGGATTTGCCAGAGACGGATTTGCTGACCGGCGTGAGCGTGCTGGATTTCTATTCACAAGCGGCCTGACCCCACCAGCCTCGCGCCTGCTGGTGATCGGTAATCAGCAGGCATGAAAAAGCCCGGAGCCATTGCTGGCACCGGGCTTTTTTGAATCTCGCGAAAGTTACTCGCCGAGAATCTGACCAATCGTCGGGTCCTTGAACAGACGCGTCAACGCATCGCTCAACACGTCGCTGACCAGCTTGGTGTTGGTTTCCTGATTCGGCGCCATACCGAAACGCTGGTCCAGGGATGCGCCGTAACGGCCGCTGTAGCGACGGTTGGCGTTCTGCACATCCGAGCGGAAGGTTGCGCCGATGGTCGCTTCAGTCACGTACATGCCTTCTTTAGGCGACTGATACTTCAACTCGGCCAGGGTCACGGTCAATTGCGGGGCATTCAGCGCATTCGAGGTCGGGGTGAAGCCCAGCAACCGCACGGCCGCCTCGGCCTGTGCCTGCAACTTCGGCAGGATCTGCGCGCCCTGCACGGTGATCGCGCTGGTCTCGGGGTACAAGCCACCACGGGTGCCCAGGGTTGGCGACGGACGACCATCCACCACACGCACCACCACCGGCTGACCGCGGCCGACCGGCGCCAGCTGAGCTGTCAGCTTGGGTTCAGGGTTCAGTTGTTGCGGGCTGTGGGCGCAGCCGACGAGGGTCAAACTGGTCACAGTGATCAAACCGAACAACAGGCGTTGCAACATGCTCTTCTCTCCAGAATCAGGCACAAACAGGCCCGCAGTATAGCCGTGCGCCACTGCAGCGAACTAGGGCGCTGCAATGATTGAAGTAATTTCCTACAAACCCATCAGAAACCCCCTCGTGTCACAGATCTGTCATCGCCCATACACTTTCACGTCACGGCTTGCTGGCAACCTTCTCGGCAGGTCACCCACAAGGTACTTTGTCATGCGTTATCTCATCTCGCTGTTCGCGCCACGCCCCTTGCACCGCAGTTTTGCCCTGCTCGACCGCAATGGCCATTGCCAGGCGTTCAAGCAGTGCAGCCTCCAGCCGATGGGCGATGGCTGGGTCGAAATCGAAGAAATCCGCCTCAACTGGTTGCACCATCCCCTGCCCCCGAGTGCCCGTGTCAGCCAGCGCCGGCCACGTGCACGGGTGCAACATCTGTTGACCACCTGACCAGACGCCTAATAAAAGTCATTAAACACGTCCATTTCCCTGCGTTTCTTAGATACAATCTCCCCCGATTATAAGGACGTCTCCTGATCGGGCCTCGCAGCATCGTCAATGCTTCGGTATTGGCACCCCGCACCGCCCACAGAGAGCCGCCCACACAGATCGAGTGAAGCTGGCGCGCTTGCTGTTCCTTGAGCAAAAACCCCACTTTTCGCGAATCTGCAGAGCTGTCATTACGCTCGGTCACTGAGCTGTTTGCCCGTTTTGCCTGTCATGTACCCCATGACGGCAATCCATCCGGGCACGGTGCCAGGCTGGGACAGCCCTTTTTTGAGGTTCACGTCTTCAAAAGAGCGTGAAAAAAACGGGTTTTCACAACTTCACAAGAGTGTGGCGAGCAAATGAATAGTTTTGCGTCTGAACATGCACCATTAGCGTCTGAAACAGCCCAACGACACAGGACCGAGTACTCCTCGAACACCGGAGCCTGAAGCCTGTCCGCTACGGATTTGGTTGCACAAACGGATGTCTCGACCATAAGTCGAATTGCCAGCCGCGCGCTGAGATGAGTTCATGTAACTCTTTAGGCCCGGCCGCATGCATCCGTCGAAGTTGCGAAAAATTGCGAAGATTCGGACATGGCAACACTGACCACGGGTACCTGGGCATCACTGACACGCCCCGGAACGCCTGGCAGCCATGCCGACAATTTGGTGCTGCAGATTTTGGAGACGCGTTAAATGGCGCATAACGAAGCAGTCGACGTAGTACTGGTTGGGGCCGGCATCATGAGTGCCACCCTTGCCGTACTGCTCAAAGAACTCGACCCCGCGATCAAGCTGGAAGTCGTCGAGCTGATGGATTCCGGTGCTGCGGAGAGTTCCAACCCATGGAACAACGCCGGTACCGGTCACGCCGGGCTGTGTGAGCTCAATTACACGCCGCAGGCGGCCGACGGCAGCGTCGACATCAAGAAAGCCGTGCACATCAACACTCAGTTCGAAGTGTCGAAGCAGTTCTGGTCCTACCTGACCAAAAAAGGCACGTTCGGCTCCTGCAAGACGTTCATCAGCCCGGTGCCGCACCTCAGCTTCGTGCAGGGCAATGATGGCGTTTCCTTCCTCAAGGAACGCTTCAAGACCCTGAGCAAGCACCACGCCTTCTCGGACATGGAATACACCGAAGACAAGGCCACCATGGCCGACTGGATGCCGTTGATGATGCCGGGCCGGCCAGCCGACGAAGTCGTCGCAGCCACCCGCGTAATGAACGGCACCGACGTCAACTTCGGCGCCCTGACCAATCAATTGCTCAAGCACCTGACCAGCGCACCCGATGCCCAGGTCAAGTACTGCAAGCGCGTGACGGGCCTCAAGCGTAACGGCAGCGGCTGGACCGTCAGCATCAAGGACGTCAACAGCGGCAACACCCGCGAAGTCGACGCCAAATTCGTCTTCCTCGGTGCGGGCGGCGCGGCACTGCCGCTGTTGCAGGCCTCGGGCATCGAAGAAAGCAAAGGCTTCGGCGGCTTCCCGATCAGTGGCCAGTGGCTGCGTTGCGACAATCCGGAAGTGGTCAAGCATCACCAGGCCAAGGTCTACAGCCAGGCTGCGGTGGGTTCTCCACCGATGTCGGTGCCGCACCTGGATACCCGCGTGGTCGATGGCAAGAAGTCGCTGCTGTTCGGACCTTATGCCGGTTTCACCACCAAGTTCCTCAAGCATGGCTCCTTCATGGACCTGCCGATGTCGGTTCGCGCCGGCAACATCGGCCCGATGCTGGCCGTGGCGAAAAACAACATGGACCTGACCAAGTACCTGGTCAGCGAAGTGATGCAGTCGATGGAGCAGCGTCTGGACTCCCTGCGTCGCTTCTACCCTGAGGCGAAAGCCGAAGACTGGCGCCTGGAAGTGGCCGGCCAACGGGTGCAGATCATCAAGAAGGATCCGAAAAAAGGCGGCGTTCTGCAGTTCGGTACCGAACTGGTCGCGGCCAAGGACGGTTCCCTTGCCGCCCTGCTCGGCGCCTCCCCAGGCGCTTCGGTGACTGTTTCGATCATGCTTGAGCTGATTGAAAAATGCTTCCCGAACAAGGCATCCGGCGAATGGGCTGCCAAACTGGCGGAAATCTTCCCGGCCCGGGAAAAAGTTCTGGAAACCGACGCTGCGCTGTATCGCAAGATCAATGCGCACAACAACGTCGCCCTGGAACTGGTTGAAGCCAGTAACGAGACCGAAAGCTACGCTTGATTCGGCCCCATGAAAAACGCCCCGTTCTCAGTGAGAGCGGGGCGTTTTTTTTAGGACGCTGAAATTATCTTTGTGGCGAGGGAGCTTGCTCCCGCTGGGCTGCGAAGCGGCCCCAAAGCTCTGCGAACGGCATAGATTTTGTGAGCGCTGCGCACTCAAGCGGGAGCAAGCTCCCTCGCCACATATTCCGGTGTGTCCGGGATCAGCCGCGCGCCTTGGCAATCAACTCGATGTACTCGGCCGCATTGCGCTGATCCTTGATCAGGGCGACGAAGTCATTGCCGTGCTCATCCTTGCCATCCAGGTCCAGGCCGGCTGCGACGAAGAATGTCAGAAAACGCTCGAAGTCATCGATGCGCAGGCCACGGTAGGCCTTGATCAGCTTATGCAGGGACGGCGAAGTGGCGTCGACCGGTTCGAAATCGAGAAACAACTTGATCTGCTCATCGCCGATCTCGTCACCAATCACTTGTTTCTTATCTTTACGCATTGCCGACTCCAGCTCGCAGACATTTCACGGGGCGGGCAGTTTACCCCTGCCCGGGCACAAGGCTCAACGCGGACGAACAGCGCCCGTGTGCAGATCGGCCCAGACATGGCCGTTGGCGTAGCTGAGGAACTGGCAATAGACCGTGCCATTGCGCAACAAATCGATCACCACCCGGTACTGCGCCATCGGGTAAAACAGCGTCAGGGTTTTGCTTTTTTCGTCATAGATCGGCTTTTTCAGGCTTTTGCTTTCGCCGTCGAAATTGACCAGCACCTGGTTGATGGTCGCGCCCTTGTTCAAGGATTTGCCCTTGAGGCGGATCATCATCGGAGACGTAACCGGAATCGGTTGTTGATTGGACTGACGCTGGCTGCCAACCACCACCGAATATTCGGTGACCTGCAACAACTGTTGCTGCTCGGGCTCCGCGTCACGCAGGGTAAGGTCGTCAGGCGGCAGAAACTGCGCGTGCATCGGCGCCGGGGCGGCCGCCAGAGGCAGGCTGAGGGTCAGCAACAGGACGGCGCAGCTGCGGATCAAAAGGCTCATGACGGGCTCCGAAGACGGGGCCAAGCACTCTAGCATGAGGATCAACCGCGCGAATTGGCGATATAGGTCAATACTTCGCAGTACGAGGTTGGCCATGCTGGACGAGCTTTCAGCCGTCGTTCAACAGTGCATCGTCTTCTAGGGAGTGTGCATGACGTTCTCCGTCCCCCCATTGTTTGCGGCCTGGCGTCAGACCTGGCGCGCCGGCTACACCCTCAGGCGCTTACGCGGCGACATCAGTGCCGGGGTGACGGTAGGGATTATTGCCATCCCGTTGGCCATGGCCCTGGCGATTGCCGTAGGTGTACCGCCCCAGCAAGGGTTGTATACGGTACTGATCGCTGCGCCCCTGATCGCCCTGACGGGAGGTTCACGTTTCAATGTCAGTGGGCCGACCGCCGCGTTCGTGGTCATTCTGTTGCCCATCACCCAACAATATGGCCTGGGCGGCCTGCTGCTTTGCACCATGCTTGCCGGCGTCATTCTCATTGCCTTGGGGCTGATTCGAGCCGGGCGGTTGATTCAGTACATTCCGTACCCGGTCACCCTGGGCTTTACCGCCGGGATCGGCATTGTCATTGCCACCCTGCAATTGAAGGATTTGCTGGGCCTGACCACCGCCGGCCAGGCAGAACACTACATTGAACAACTGGGCGTATTGATTCTGGCGTTGCCCAGCGCCCGACTAGGGGACGGGATCATCGGCCTCACATGCCTGGCCGTTCTGATTGTCTGGCCACGGTGGGTGCCGAGGATTCCGGGGCATCTGGTGGCGCTGACAATCGGCGCGCTCCTGGGGGTGGCGCTGGAGCACGGCGGGCTGGCGGTGGCGACATTGGGTGAGCGCTTCAGCTATATGGTCGACGGCGTCAGCCATCCCGGCATTCCGCCGTTCCTGCCAAGCTTCGATTGGCCTTGGAATCTACCCGGCCCCGACGGCCAGCCGCTGCACCTGTCTTACGATTTGATCCGTCAGTTACTGGCGCCCGCGTTCGCCATTGCCATGCTCGGCGCCATCGAATCCTTGTTGTGTGCGGTGGTGGCGGATGGCATGACCGGCAGCAAACACGACCCCAACGCAGAACTGCTGGGCCAGGGCCTGGGCAACCTGATCGCCCCGTTGTTCGGTGGCATTACCGCCACGGCGGCCATTGCCCGAAGTGCCACCAACGTGCGCAGCGGCGCCTTTTCGCCACTGGCCGCCATTATTCATAGCGCCGTGGTGCTGATGGCAATACTCGTCCTGGCACCGCTTTTCAGCTACTTGCCGATGGCGGCACTGGCCGCGTTGCTGGTCATGGTGGCGTGGAACATGAGCGAGGCCCGGCACGTGCTCCATACCTTGCGCATCGCGCCTCGCAGCGATGTGCTGGTCTTGCTGACCTGCCTGAGCCTGACGGTGTTGTTCGACATGGTGATGGCCGTCGCCGTCGGCCTGCTGCTGGCCGCCGGGTTATTTATCAAGCGCATGAGCGATCTCACCGACACCGCCGAACTGCCTCGCGGCTTCCATCAGGCCTTGCAGGACATGCCGGAGCACGTTCGCTGCTACGCGATACGCGGGCCGCTGTTCTTCGGCGCAGCTGAAAAAGCGCTGGGGGTGCTACGCAAATTCAACCCGGAGGTCAAAGTGGTGATCGTCGAGATGAGCGCCGTGCCGATGCTGGACATGACGGCGCTGGCCGCCTTCGACAATATCCTGAGGGATTACCGCAAGGACGGCATCGGCCTGATTCTGGTGGCGACCGCTCCACGGGTGCGCCTGAAGCTCAGGCGCGCGGGCATCCATCGGGAACAGCGTCAGCTGGCCTACGTGAACAACCTGGAACAGGCCCGTCGCAAAAGCGAACGCTGGCTGGCCGAGGAAAATTGAGCGCACGGCTCAATCAAACTGTGCGCGCATCCACGCCTGATACTCGGCCACACCCGGCTCGCCTTCACGTGGTGCCCACGGCGCAAGCTCACCTTCACCCACCGGGCGATAAGGCCCGGCCTTGCACTCGAACATCAGGCTGTCGGCTTCCAGCACGACCAGGCCATGGAACACGCCTGTTGGCAGGTCCACGCCGACACAATCACCACCGGCGACGAGGACTTGCTTCGTCACGACCACGCCAGACTCATCAAAGATCAGCAAACCGAGCCGCCCTTTGAGGACCAGCAATGTTTCTGCCTTGTTGTCGCCCAAGTGTCGGTGAGGCGGGATATACGTGTTTGGCTGCAACCCCACCGCCATGCGATGGCAAGCCTCTTCCATCTGATGGAAGTTGTGATGCTGACGCCCGCGCGGATTGGCCGCAGCTTTCTCGGCCAATCCGGCGAACAACGTTTGATCAAGAAAGCTGGGCACGGTCATGTTCTTACATTCCTTTAACAGCAAAAATCCCGTTGGCGTTACGCCAGTAACCTTTGTAGTCCATGCCGTAACCGAAGATGTAACGGTCGATGCACGGCAGGCCGACGAAATCGGCTTTCAGGTCCGGGCGAGCCTTGCGGTCGTGGTCCTTGTCGATCAGCACGGCGGTGTGCACTTTGCGCGCGCCAGCGTGTTTGCAGTAATCGATGATCGCGCCCAGGGTGTGACCTTCATCGAGGATGTCGTCGATGATCAGCACGTCGCGGTCGAGGAACGAAACTTCCGGCTTGGCTTTCCAGAACAGGTCACCGCCGCTGGTTTCGTTGCGATAACGGGTGGCGTGCAGGTAGGACGCTTCCAGCGGGAAGTGCAGATGGGTGAGCAGCTTGCCGGCGAAAATCAGGCCGCCGTTCATCACGCAGAACACCACCGGGTTAGTGTCAGCCAGCTGTTCATTGATGTGTGCACCGACGCGGGCGATGGCCGCCTCGACTTCAGCTTCGGTGTACAGGCAGTCAGCCTCTCGCATGATTTGACGGATATGCTCGAGATCAGCGGACATGGCGCTCTCCAGGGGGGGACGGATTCGGGAAAAGCGGGCAAAGGTACGCATCCCGCACGGCCAGATCAAGCGTTTGTGGACTAACGTACTGTATGTCTATAGGACAACACCCTCGGATAGATTAATCTAGGCCGGTTTTTTTGCCCGCCGCCGGAGCCTTTCCCATGCCCATCCTCGAGATCCGCCATCCGCTGATCCGTCATAAACTCGGCCTCATGCGCCGCGCCGACATTAGCACGAAGAATTTCCGTGAGCTCGCTCAGGAAGTCGGTGCCCTGCTGACCTATGAAGCCACCAAAGACCTGCCGCTGGAAACCTACGACATCGAAGGTTGGTGCGGCACCGTGTCGGTGGAGAAAATCGCCGGCAAGAAAATCACCGTGGTGCCAATCCTGCGCGCCGGCATCGGCATGCTCGAAGGCGTGCTGAGCCTGATCCCGGGTGCCAAGGTCAGCGCCGTCGGCGTGGCCCGCAACGAACAAACCCTGCAGGCCCACACCTACCTGGAAAAACTGGTTCCGGAAATCAACGAGCGCCTGGCAATGATCATCGACCCGATGCTCGCCACCGGCAGCTCCATGGTCGCCACCATCGACCTGCTGAAAAAGGCCGGTTGCCGCGACATCCGCGCCATGGTGCTGGTTGCCGCGCCGGAAGGCATCGCCGCTGTAGGCAAATCGCACCCGGACGTGATGATCTACACCGCCTCCATTGATGAAAAACTCAACGAACACGGTTACATCATCCCAGGCTTGGGCGATGCCGGTGACAAGATCTTCGGTACCAAGCAGAAGGACGCTTGAGCATGCAGCAAGAGTTCAACGATCCGCTCTGGCGCACGGTTCTGTCTGGCGCACAGATGCTGTTCGTGGCCTTCGGCGCCCTGGTGTTGATGCCGCTGATTACCGGCCTCGACCCTAACGTGGCGCTGTTTACCGCAGGCCTGGGGACGATTCTGTTCCAGATCGTCACCGGGCGTCAGGTGCCGGTATTCCTCGCATCGAGCTTCGCCTTCATCACCCCGATCATTCTCGCCAAGGGCCAGTTCGGCCTCGCGGCGACCATGGGCGGCGTGATGGCGGCGGGTTTCGTCTACACCTTTCTCGGCCTTGCGGTGAAGATCAAAGGCACCGGTTTCATCGACCGTCTGCTGCCACCGGTAGTGATTGGTCCGGTGATCATCTCGATCGGCCTGGCCATGGCGCCGATTGCCGCCAACATGGCGATGGGCAAGGCTGGCGACGGCACCGAGCTGATTCCCTATCAGACCGCCATGCTGATCTCGATGCCGGCGCTGCTCACCACGCTGATCGTCGCCGTGTTCGGTAAAGGCATCTTCCGCCTGGTGCCGATCATTTCCGGCGTGCTGGTCGGTTTTGCCATGGCGTTCTATTTCGGCGTCGTCGACACCGCGAAGATTGCCGCCGCACCGTGGTTTGCGATTCCGCACTTCACCGCGCCGGAGTTCAACTGGCAGGCGATTCTGTTCATCGTTCCGGTAGCCCTGGCGCCAGCCATCGAGCATATCGGCGGGGTAATTGCCGTCGGCAGCGTGACCGGCCGCGATTACCTGAAGAAACCCGGCCTGCACCGCACCCTGCTCGGCGATGGCATTGCCACCACCGCTGCCGGTCTGTTCGGCGGCCCGCCCAACACCACCTACGCCGAAGTGACGGGCGCGGTGATGCTGACCAAGAACTACAACCCGAAAATCATGACCTGGGCGGCGATCTTTGCCATCAGCCTGGCGTTCGTCGGCAAGTTCGGCGCACTGCTGCAAAGCATTCCGGTGCCGGTAATGGGCGGGATTTTGTGCCTGTTGTTTGGCTCGATCGCTGCGGTGGGGATGAACACGCTGATTCGCCACAAGATCGACCTGGGCGAAGCGCGCAATCTGGTGATTGTGTCGGTGACGTTGGTGTTCGGGATTGGCGGTGTGCTGGTCGGCACTGGCACCGGCCCCGATGACTTCGGCCTCAAAGGCATTGCGTTGTGCGCGGTGGTGGCGATCGGGCTGAATCTGTTGCTGCCGGGCAATGACAGCTGGAAGCACAAGAAGGCGGATGAGCCGTTGTTGTAGTCAGCCTTGAGAATGCCTTCGCGGGCAAGCCTCGCTCCTACAAGTTGTGTGTCGCTCGACACAACGACGCAATTCTGTAGGAGCGAGGCTTGCCCGCGAAGCTTTTAAAGCGCCAACGGCGCCCTTTCACACAAGGCACTCAACGCCCGCGCCCACTGCGGATCATCGTTGAGGCAAGGCACCAGCACCAAATCCTCGCCCCCCGCCTCGCGGAACAATTCCTTCCCGCGATCACCGATTTCCTCAAGCGTCTCGATGCAATCGGCAACGAACGCCGGGCACATCACTAGCACCTTCTTCACGCCCATTCCCGCCAGCTCATCGAGGCGCGCTTCGGTGTAGGGTTCGATCCACTTGGCCCGACCCAGACGCGACTGGAACGACACCGACCACTTGCCATCCGCCAGCCCCATGCGCTTGGCAAACTCCGACGCCGTGCGCAGGCATTGGGCGCGGTAGCAGGTCGCCAATACTTCTGGCGAAGCGTTCTGGCAGCAATTATCGCTTTGGAAGCAATGGTGACCGGTAGGGTCGATCTTCTTCAGGTGCCGCTCCGGCAAACCATGGAAGCTCAGCAACAGGTGATCGTAATCCTGCTGCAAATAAGGTTTCGCGCTGGCGACCAATGCGTCGAGGTATTCCGGCTGATCGTAGAACGGCTGGAGAATCGAAAACTGCACATCGAGCCGCTTCTCACGCACCACCCGCTTGGCTTCTTCAATCACCGTGGTCACGGTGCTGTCGGCGAATTGTGGATAAAGCGGTGCGAGGGTGATTTTTTTGTGGCCCTGAGCAGCCAGCTCAACCAGTTTCGTCTCAATCGACGGCTCGCCGTAGCGCATCGCCAGCTCAACCGGCCCATGGTGCCATTGCGCAACCATGGCCTCGCGCAGGCGACGGCTGAGCACCACCAGCGGCGAGCCCTCCTCCCACCAGATCGACGCGTAGGCGTGGGCGGACTGCTCCGGACGCTTGATCAGGATCAGCGACACCAGCAAGCGTCGTACCGGCCATGGCAGGTCGATCACGTAGGGGTCCATCAGAAATTGATTGAGGTAACTGCGCACATCCGCCACCGATGTAGAGGCAGGTGAACCCAGGTTAACCAGAAGCAATGCGTGATCGGTCATGCAACGTCCTATTTCAAAGGCGGCTGGACAGGTCGTCCAGGGCCGCGCGCAAATCGGTGAACTGGAAAGTGAAACCCGCTTCCAGCAAGCGCGCCGGTACGGCCTTCTGGCCACCCAGCAACAACAGTGACAACTCGCCCAGGCACACTTTCAAGGCCAAGGCCGGCATCGGCATGAACGCCGGTCGGTGCAGCACGGCGCCCAATGTTTTGGCGAACTCGCGGTTGCGCACCGGTTTTGGCGCGCAGGCATTATATGGACCGCTGGCGTCATTGCGATGCAGAAGAAAATCAATCAGGGCGATTTGATCGTTGATATGAATCCAGGGCATCCACTGCCGACCACTGCCCAAAGGCCCGCCCAGCCCCAGTTTGAACGGCAGCAACAGCCGCGACAAAAAGCCGCCCTCGGCAGACAGCACCAAACCGGTTCGAATCAGGATCACCCGAATACCCATGGCCTCGGCGCGCTGGCCGGTTTCTTCCCAGGCAATGCACAACTGACTGGCGAAATCATCGATGGACGGCGGAGATGCTTCGGTCAGTTCGCGCTCGCCACTGTCGCCGTACCAGCCGATGGCAGAACCCGAGATCAACACCTGCGGTTTCTGCGCGCGGGTCTCGAGCCAGGCCAGCAAGGTTTCGGTCAGGGTGATGCGACTCGCCCAGAGCAAGGCTTTGCGCCTGGACGTCCATGGCCGATCAGCAATGGGCGCGCCCGCCAAATTGATAATTGCGTCCACCGGTTCTTGCCCGAGGTCTTCGAACAACGCGACGCCGCGAACCTGGGCACCGCAGATTTTCGCGACTTTTTCCGGCGTACGGCTCAAGACTGTCAGGCGATGTCCCTGACTCAACCAGTGTCGGCAGAGTTGACGTCCTATCAAACCAGTACCGCCGGTCAGCAATATGTGCATGACTTCTTCCTCGCGTGGCGTTTTACCCTGATCACTAGTCTATTTTTATAAGCAGGGATCTTTGGTATCGGGCAGTGTCTGTGTTTAACAATAGGCCAAGCTGTCAGATCGAGAACGCTAAAAGTTATACCAAAAAACAATATTGTACAGGTTTAAACCACGGCGTAGTCTGTACAGAAAGGTAAACGAGGCCCCTATGACTGTACCTATCGCAATCATCGGCACCGGCATCGCCGGGCTCTCAGCCGCTCAGGCCCTGACAGAAGTCGGGCACAGTGTTCAACTTTTCGATAAAAGCCGCGGCAGTGGCGGACGCATGTCGAGCAAGCGCAGTGATGCGGGTGCCTTGGACATGGGCGCACAGTATTTCACTGCCCGCGACCGGCGCTTCGTCACCGAGGTCCAGCGTTGGCAATCCAACGGCTGGGTCGCCGAGTGGACGCCGCAGCTCTACACCTTCCACGGCGGGCAGCTCAACCTGTCGCCGGACGAACAGACACGCTGGGTCGGAACACCGCGCATGAGCGCCATCACCCGCGGCTTGCTCGGCGACCTGGAAGTGCATTTCGCCTGCCGGATCACCGAGGTCTATCGCGGTGAAGAACACTGGCACCTGCAAGACGCCGAAGGCTTCACCCATGGTCCGTTCAGTCACGTGGTGATCGCCACGCCGGCGCCTCAAGCCACGGCACTGCTGGCCTCCGCGCCGAAACTCGCCGGGGCCGCCGCCGGGGTGAAAATGGAGCCAACGTGGGCGGTGGCGCTGGCATTCGATACGCCGCTGGATACCCCCATGGAAGGTTGCTTCGTGCAGGACAGCCCGCTCGACTGGCTGGCGCGCAACCGCAGCAAACCCGGGCGCGACAACACCCTCGACACCTGGGTGCTGCACGCGACGAGCGCCTGGAGCCGGCAACATATCGACCTGCCCAAGGAGGCGGTGATCGAGCAACTGCACGGTGCATTTGCCGAGCTGTTGCACAGCGCCATGCCCGCCCCGACCTTTAGCCTCGCGCACCGCTGGCTTTACGCGCGTCCCGCCAGCAGTCACGAATGGGGTGCCTTGGCCGATGCCGACCTGGGACTGTATGTATGCGGCGACTGGTGCCTGTCCGGGCGTGTCGAAGGCGCCTGGCTCAGCGGCCAGGAAGCTGCACGACGGTTACACGAGCACTTGCAGTGAATAGAATCAATCCGAGTAAATTGCTGCTGTCGAAATGGACAGCAGCCCACCCGCGAAACCGCGAGAAACATTTTCTGGTGACCGAACTGTTCCGCGATGAGGAAGGCACGGTGCTGGACGTCGAATTGCAGGCGGTGCTGACCCAACGCAGTGAGCGTCTCCCATGGCAATCGCTGAAAGCCAGCGACGACTGGATACTCGGCTGGAAATAGATCCTGCCCGCGGATGCGGTGTGTCAGCTACCCATGTGTCGCCTGATCCACCGCTATCGCGAGCAAGCCCTCTCCCACAAGGGAATGCACTCCCCTCCCGAAAACCTATACAAATAATTTGACTTGTACACCTTTGAATCTATGATGAAGACAAAGTTGTACAGAGTTACCGCTCTGTACAGGTCTGGATTCGAGGTGTTCCGATGCATGTACAGCCAGCGACTCTACCGAAAATCGCCATCAGCGCCTGCTTGATGGGAGCGGAGGTGCGTTTCAACGGTGGGCACAAGGAATCGCGCCTGTGCAGCCGAACCCTCACCGACTATTTCGAGTTCGTACCGGTGTGCCCGGAAGTCGCCATTGGCTTGGGCATTCCTCGCGAACCGATCCGCCTGATCGGCGACCCCGAAAATCCCGAAGCCGTTGGCACCGTCAACCCTGAGACTAACGTCACCCGGCCGCTCGCCGAGTACGGTCAGAAAATGGCTGCGGAGCTGGACGATATCTGCGGCTACATCTTTATGCAGAAATCCCCTTCCTGCGGCCTCGAGCGGGTCAAGGTCTACCAGGCCAACGGGTCGCCGGTGGACGGAGGTGGACGTGGTATCTACGCCCAGGCGTTCTGCGCCCTGCACCCCGACTTACCGGTGGAAGAAGATGGCCGCCTCAACGACCCGGTATTGCGCGAAAACTTCCTGACCCGCGTGTTCGCCTACAGCGCCTGGCAGCAGCTATTGCGAGAAGGAGTGACACGACGCGGCCTCATAGAATTTCACTCGCGCTACAAATACTTGCTGATGGCCCATAACCCGGTGCAATACAAAACCCTGGGCAACCTGCTGGGCAACATGGGCCAGACCGATCCTGCGGAACTGGGCCCGCGCTATTTCAGCGAACTGATGGCGGCATTGAAAAAATGCGCGACGCGGCGCACCCACACCAATGTCCTGCAGCACATAAGCGGTTATCTCAAGCAATTCATCAGCCCTGAAGACAAGCAGGAAATGCAGCACGTCATCGGCCAGTACCGGCACGGCATCGTGCCGTTGGTGGTGCCGCTGACGCTGCTCAAACACTATTTCCGTCAACACCCGGATCCATACATCGCGCAGCAGGTTTACCTTCAGCCGCACCCGGAAAACCTCAGCCTGCGAAACGCAATCTAATGAAAAGCCCAATCGACACCAGCGCCAGCGAAGACCTTGGCGCCGACTTCAAGAAAGCCCTGGACGAAGGCTGGCTGCCGATTCGCGAAGTGGCGCGCCAGACTGGCGTGAACGCCGTGACCCTGCGTGCCTGGGAGCGACGCTACGGGCTGATCGTGCCCCAGCGCACGCCCAAGGGGCATCGCTTGTTTTCTGCCGAACACGTTCAACGGATTTTGACCATCCTCACCTGGCTCAATCGCGGCGTGGCCGTCAGTCAGGTCAAGCAGCTGCTCGACACGCCACAGGCCTTTACCGAAACCGTCGAAAACGATTGGCAAGTGCTGGGCCAGACATTGCTGCAAGCGGTGACCCAGCTCAATGAACGCACGCTGGATGACACCGTCAATCAAGCCATGGCGCTGTATCCGCCCCGCACCTTGTGCGAACAACTGCTGATGCCGTTGCTGGCGGAGCTGGAGCAACGCTGGCAGGGCCAGTTCGGCGCGCAGATGGAGCGGGTGTTTTTCTTTTCCTGGCTGCGTAGCAAATTCGGCGCACGCATCTACCATAACAACCGTCAGTTACGCACCGCGCCGTTGCTATTGATCAATCACTCGGACCAGCCACTGGAACCTTGCCTGTGGCTGACCGCGTGGCTGATCAGCAGCGCCGATTGCCCGGTGGAAGTCTTCGACTGGCCGCTGCCGCCAGGCGAACTCGCGCTGGCGGTCGATCACCTGCAAGCCCGCGGCGTACTGCTGTATTCCAGCAAAGCCATGAACATTTCGCAGCTGCCGAAACTTTTGAATGGCGTCAGTTGCCCAAAAATGATTGCCGGACCAACGGTATGCATCCACCACGCCGAGCTGTCCGCAAAAACGTCCGAGAGTGTTGATTTGTTCCTGGCTGAAGACCCGCTATCGGCTCACCAGGAACTGGTCAATCGTGGGCTTATTTAATGGACACTTCCATGCATTTGATCTGGTTGCGTAGCGACTTGCGCCTGCACGACAACACCGCCCTGTCGGCTGCTGCCGCTCGCGGCCCGACGGTGGCCGTGTACCTGTTGAGCCCGGCGCAATGGCTGGAACACGATGACGCGCCGTGCAAAGTGGATTTCTGGCTGCGCAATCTGGGTGAACTGAGCGACGCGCTGGGCGAACTGAACATCCCCCTTCTGATTCGCCACGCCCCTCGCTGGGATGAAGCGCCGCAGGTTTTGCTCAAGCTGTGTCAGCAATTAAACGCCGAGGCGGTGCACGTCAACGAGGAATACGGGGTTCATGAAAGCCGTCGCGATACGGCAGTCGCCGAAACGCTCAAGGCCCATGGCATCGACTTCTTCAGCTACCTCGATCAGTTGTTGTTCAATCCGGGCACCGTGTTGACCAAGACTGGCACCTATTTCCAGGTCTTCAGCCAGTTCCGCAAAGTCTGTTACGAACGTCTGCACCGGTCGCTTCCGGGACGGGTGGCCAAACCGGCCGTACAGGATCCGTTGCCCATCAGCAGTGACGACATTCCATCGAGTGTTAAAGGGTTCGACATGCCCAGCGAGAGCTTGCGCCAGCTCTGGCCCGCCGGCGAAGCCGAAGCTCAACGCCGTCTCGACACCTTCGCCGACGCACAAATCGATTACTACAAAAGCGAGCGCGACTTCCCGGCCAAACCCGGCACCAGCCAGCTCTCGGCTTACCTCGCTGCCGGGGTGATTTCCCCGCGCCAGTGTTTGCACGCCGCCCTGCACAGTAATCAAGGCGAGTTCGAAAGCGGCAAGGTGGGCGCGGTCACCTGGATCAACGAGTTGCTGTGGCGCGAGTTCTACAAACACATTCTGGTGGGCTACCCACGGGTCTCGCGTCACCGCGCCTTCCGCCCGGAGACCGAAGCTCTGGCCTGGCGCGACGCCCCGGAAGAACTGCTGGCCTGGCAGCAAGCCCGTACCGGCCTGCCGATCATCGACGCGGCCATGCGCCAGTTGCTCGAAACCGGCTGGATGCACAACCGCTTGCGCATGGTGGTGGCGATGTTCCTGACCAAGAACCTGCTGATCGACTGGCGCGAAGGCGAACGCTTTTTCATGCGCCACTTGATCGACGGTGACCTGGCGGCGAACAACGGTGGCTGGCAGTGGAGTTCGTCCACGGGCACTGACTCGGCCCCTTATTTCCGTATTTTCAATCCGCTGAGCCAATCGGAGAAATTCGACGCCGAAGGCGTGTTCATCAAGCACTGGCTGCCGGAACTGGCTGGGCTGAACAAAAAAGACGTGCACAACCCGGCGAACGTCGGCGGTCTGTTCGGCGTGGCGGATTATCCGTCGCCGATCGTCAACCTGAGCACTTCGCGCCAGCGAGCCTTGGCAGCGTTCAAGAACTTGCCCTCGCGACACGATGCCGGAGGCGCTCATGAGTGATTTCCTGCGGCAGTTTGCCCGGCAATTCGCGCAGCTGGATAAAAACAGTTTGCAACGCCTCGGCGAGCTGTACACCGAAGACGTGCACTTCACCGATCCGCTGCATGAAGTGCAAGGGCTCGGACAGTTGCGCAGCTACTTCACGGAGCTCTACGCCAACGTCACCGAACTGCGTTTCGATTTTCACGGTTTCGACCAGACCGGCGAAGGCCAAGGGTATCTGCGCTGGGTCATGAGTTTCCGCCATCCGCGCCTGAGCGGCGGCCGGTTGATTCGTGTCGACGGCTGCTCGTACCTGCTCTGGCGCGACAAGGTTTATCGTCACCGGGATTACTTCGATGCCGGGGCACTGCTTTACGAACATTTACCCGTATTGGGTCGGGCGATTGCCTGGCTGAAAAGGAGAATGGGATGAGTCTTACACCTCCACGGCGATACTGGCTGACGGGTGCCAGCAGCGGCATCGGCGCCTCGCTGGCTGAAGAAATCCTCAAAACCGGTGCTCATCTGGCCGTGAGCTCGCGCTCTACAGCGGTGCTGAAAGTCTTGTCCCAGCGTTATCCGGGGCAAGTGCTGGTCGTGCCCGGCGATTTGACCAGCAGTCAGGCGGTGCGCGAAATCGGCGAACAGATCGCCCATGAATGGGGCTCGCTGGACACGGTGATCCTCAACGCCGGCACGTGCGAATACGTCGACGTCAAGCAGTTCGATTCCTCGATCGTCGAACACGTGGTGCGCACCAACCTGCTCGCGAGCGCCTATTGCATCGAGGCCGCGTTGCCCTTGTTGCGCAAGGGCACCGCGCCGCATCTGGTGGGCGTCGCCAGTTCGGTGACCTACCTGCCCCTGCCACGGGCCGAAGCCTATGGCGCGTCGAAGGCCGGGCTGCGTTATCTGTTCGAATCCCTGCGCATCGATCTTGCGCCGGAAGGCATCGAAGTCACAGTGGTCAGCCCGGGGTTTGTCGAGACCCCACTGACGGCGAAAAACGACTTCCCGATGCCGCTCAGTTGGCCAGTGGCGAAAGCCGCCCGGCACATCTTCGCCAAACTCAAGAACCGCCCCCTGGAGATCGCTTTTCCGGGACTGTTCATGGCTGCTCTCTGGCCCCTGTCGAAAATGCCCAATTGCGTGAAACTGGCCATCGGCAAACGCATGGTGCGCAGCAGCCCACCGATCAGGGACGTGCCGTGAACATTGCGATCATTGGCAGCGGAATCTCAGGGCTCACCAGCGCCTGTCTGCTCAATCGCAGGCATGAGATCACCCTGTTCGAGGCCAGCGACTGGATCGGCGGGCACACCCATACCGTGGACGTGACCGTGGATGACCAGCGCTACGCCGTGGACACCGGTTTCATTGTGTTCAACGACTGGACCTACCCGAATTTCATTCGCCTGCTCGGCCAGATCGGCGTGGAGTCGAAACCGACTGAAATGAGTTTTTCAGTGAAGGATCCGGACTCGGGCCTGGAATACAACGGCAATAACCTCAATAGCCTGTTTGCCCAACGGCGAAATCTGTTGTCACCCGGCTTCTGGGGCATGTTGCGCGACATCCAGCGCTTCAACAAAGAGGCGCAGCGTGACCTGGCCGAGGGTCGGATCGCCGCCGACACCACGCTGGACGACTATCTGAAAAACGGCCGCTATGGCGAACGCTTCATCCTGCATTACATCGTGCCGATGGGCGCAGCAATCTGGTCGATGTCCATGGCTGACATGCTCGGTTTCCCGCTGCAATCCTTCGTCAGGTTTTTCAAGAATCACGGCCTGCTGTCCATCAGCAATCGTCCGCAGTGGCGGGTGATCGAAGGTGGCTCGAGTGCTTACATCGAGCCATTGACGGCGACCTTCAAAGAGAAAATCCGTCTCGGCTGCCCGGTGACCCGGGTCGAGCGGGATGAGGAAGGCATCGTTATCCACAGCACCGCCGGAAGCGAGCGATTCGACAAAGTGGTGTTCGCCTGCCACAGCGATCAGGCCCTGAAACTGCTGGCCAAGCCGAGCGATGCCGAACAATCGATCCTCAGCGCCCTGCCCTACGCCGACAACGAAGTGGTGCTGCACACCGACACACGCCTGCTGCCTACTCGAAAACTTGCGTGGGCCAGCTGGAATTACCGCCTCGGTGGCCCGGGCCATACACGGGCCGCCGTTACCTACGACATGAATATCCTGCAAGGCATCCAGAGCGACACCACGTTCTGCGTCAGCCTCAACCAGAGCGCTGGCATCGACCCGAGTAAAGTGCTCGCCAGATTCACTTACGCCCATCCGCAATTCAGCCTGGCGGCCGTTGCTGCGCAAAGCCGTTGGGAGGAACTGGACGGCGCGCAACACACTTATTATTGCGGCGCCTATTGGGCCAACGGTTTCCATGAAGACGGCGTGGTCAGCGCGTTGCGCGTTGCTCGCTCGTTTGGTGAAGTGTTGTGAACAGCGCCCTCTACAGAGGCTGGATCGCGCATCGGCGGTTCGCCCCAAAGCCTCATGCCTTCCGTTACCGGATCGGTCTGTTGTACCTGGACCTCGACGAACAGGAGGCCGTGTTCGACCTGTCGCCGTTCTCGGGCAACAGTCGCTTCGCACCGTTCTCGTTTCGCGAGAGCGATTACCTCAAAACCTATACCGGCAGCGGCATGCGCCTGATTGACGCGGTGCGCCAGCTCGTCGGCCAGGCCATCGGTCATGCGCCCCAAGGTTCGATCTGCCTGCTGACCCAGCCGCGCAGTTGGGGTTTGTCGTTCAACCCGGTGAGTTTTTTCTACTGCCATGAGGCTGATGGGCAACTGGCGGCGATTCTTTGCGAAGTCACCAACACCCCGTGGCGCGAGCGTTATCACTATGTATTGCCGGCCAAGGCCCCGGAGAATCTCGGCGATTTCCATCAACATTTTGCCGTGGCGAAGGCGTTTCACGTTTCGCCGTTTCTACCGCCAGACCTGGAATACCGCATGAGTTTCAGCCCCGCCGCGAAACGGCTCGGCGTGCACATGGCGGACTGGCAGGGCGAGCTGAAGTTGTTCGACGCCACGCTCAGCTTGAAACGCCAGGCACTGGACCGTGCCAGCCTGCATCGTTACTTGCGGCGCTTTCCATGGATGACGGCGAAAACCTGCCTGGCGATCTATTGGCAGGCCCTGCGCCTGCTGCTCAAGCGCGCACCGATATTTGCTCATCAGGCTGCCGTTGGCAGCGTTCAAACCGCCATCGTTCCTCCCAAGGATCACCGTCATGAAATCCTCTAGCGCCTCGGCCAAAGTCAATCTGCTCAGCACCAACGGCCTGACCGGATCGTTGCTGCGCCGTGGTGTATTGCGGCAACTCACGCAGCTCAAACATGGACAACTGGTGGTCATCGAAAACGGCGAACGGCAAGTTTTCGGGACCGCAGGCAGCCCATTGATCGGGGAGATCCATATCCTCGACGCGGCGGCGTGGGGGCTGGTGGCGGGTAACGGCTCGATCGGCGCTGGCGAAGCGTTTATCCACGGTTATTGGAGTTCGCCGGACTTGACCGCGGTGGTTCGCGTGTTCGTCAGTAACCTTGAGGTACTGGATGCGCTGGAAGGTGGCCTGGCGAAACTCGGCCGCCCTTTCGTTCAAGCGCTGCACTGGCTCAATCGCAACACGCGCAAGGGTTCGCAGAAAAACATCGCCGCCCACTACGATCTGGGCAACGATCTGTTCGAACAGTTTCTCGACCCCACCATGATGTATTCCGCCGCACAGTTCCTGACGGACGAAGACAGCCTGGAACAGGCGCAGTTGAACAAGCTGGAACGGATCTGCCAGAAACTCGCGCTCAAACCCAGTGATCACTTGCTGGAAATCGGCACCGGCTGGGGCAGCATGGCGCTTTACGCGGCGCAGCATTACGGCTGCAAGGTCACCACCACCACGCTTTCAAAAGAACAGTACGCCTTCACTGCCCAACGCATTGAAGCCCTCGGCCTGCAAGACCAGGTCACGCTGCTGCTCAAGGATTACCGCGACCTCACCGGGCAGTACGACAAATTGGTGTCGATCGAGATGATCGAAGCGGTCGGCCATCGCTTCCTGCCGGTCTATTTCAAGCAATGCGCGCAGTTGCTCAAAAGCAACGGCCTGATGCTGTTGCAGGCCATCACCATCCGCGAACAGCGCTACGAACAGGCCAAGGGCAGCGTCGATTTCATTCAGCGTTACATTTTTCCTGGCGGTGCCCTGCCCTGTGTGCAGAAGATGCTGGAAGTCATCAGCCGCGACACCGACATGAATTTGCTGCACATGGAGGATTTCGGCCTGCACTACGCCCGAACCCTGCGCCTGTGGCATGAGAATTTTCGCCGAGCCCAGGGCCGCTTGAGCGAGTTGGGCTACGACGATTATTTCCTGCGGTTGTGGGAATTTTATCTGTGCTACTGCGAAGGGGGATTTCTGGAGCGCACCATCGGCACCGCGCAAATGGTGCTGGCCAAACCCTCGGCAATGCCCGCGCCGCTGCTGGGGCGCTTCGATGCGTGAGCGCTTGGCCAATGCCGCACTGTTTCAGCTCGGCTGGTTTGCCTGTGTGATGGGCGGCGACAGTTTATGGTTGCTGGTGGCGTTGGCGGTACTGGTGATTCATCTGCTGTGGATAAGTCGCTGGGCGGATGAAGGCCGATTGATTCTCAGCGTTGTGCTGCTGGGCACCACCGTCGACAGTTCGTTGCGCTGGCTTGGTGTGTTCGATTTCGCCGACGTCGCGCCCTTGATCCCGCTGTGGCTGATGCTGTTGTGGGCGTTACTGGCAACCACGTTGCGCCACTGCCTGCAATGGACCGCCAAACCTTGGTGGCTCGGCAGCCTGCTGGGCGCCGTGGGTGGGCCGTTGTCGTATTACGCCGGTGGACAACTGGCCGGCGTGCAGTTTCCTTACGGTCAGGTGCCCACGCTGCTGGGTATCGGCCTGCTCTGGGCCATGCTGTTCCCAACGCTGCATTTCATGGCGCAACGGCTGGCGGCGGACACCCGCAGCTAAGCGTCCGTCAGGCCTTTAACACAGCCAGGGCGCACTGCCTTACACTGCCCGCCATGAAAACCATTCCCCACACGCAAATCACCGAACCGGCCGTCACGTGCTCGACTTGCGCAGCCTGTTGCTGCCAGCTCGAAGTCATGCTGATCACCGACACGGGCGTGCCTGAACGTTTTATCGATACCGATGATTGGGGCGGGGAAGTCATGCTGCGTCTGGATGACGGCTGGTGCGCTGCGCTGGATCGCAACAGCATGATGTGCACCATCTACGAAAAGCGCCCGCTGATCTGCCGGGAGTTCGAGATGGGCGCACCGGAGTGCCTCGAAGAGCGCCAGGGGATTACCACGGCGTATCGCTGAATTTGAAGTCGACGCACATCCAGTGTGGGAGCGAACCTGCTCTCGATGGCTTCCTGTCAGTCAACACTGTTGCTGAATGGCAGACCGCAATTGCGAGCAGGCTCGCTCCCACACTTAAAGGAGCGAGTCTCAGAGCGGCATCGTGTAGTGCAGCGCGTAACTTTCTACACCGTTGTTCGGGCTACTGAGCCCGGCATTGGAATAGTGCGTCGCACGAATGCCGACTTCATGTCCACCGGTAAAGCGCAGGCCAAAACCGAACCGGTCTTCAAACTGAAAAGCACTGCCGAGTTGATTGTTTTCGACTTCGGTATTGGCGAATACCGCGACGCCGACCCCCAACTCCACATAAGGCTTGACGGTCTGGCCAGCAAATTCGTAAACCAACACCGGCGCGAACGACAGGCTGTGGTTGCTGGAAGTCTTGTCGCCTTCCCAATAGGTGTAGGCACCGCTCCAGTACCCCGTCAAACGACCGATATCACTCTGCAACCAGCTCTTGTCCCAATCGAATTGCATGCCCAATCGATAGGTCATGGTCGACTCGCTGGTCTGTCCGACCGCGAATTCCACGCCTGCCGCCTGCGCGGTAAAACTGTGCCCCATCAGTGCGGCCGCAATCGCGGCCAAGCAGAATAGTCGCTTCACTAGAAACATCCTTTTCCGAACGATTTCATATGGTTTTTTTGTTGCTCACCGCTATAGAAGTCGACGATTAATCAGAAGTTCAGCCCAATTATTCGTTTTCGCCCACTTTTTTTTTAGTTATCTATCGAAGCTTTGCACAACACCGCCGCTGTTCCACAGCGTCGGCAAAATAGTCCTGAAATGCTCCGGATCGGCACTCGTCCAGAACTGCGCAGCACGTGCCGGCCCCTCGGCAAGTAACTCACGCTCGGCCAACAAACGCTGGAGTTGCCGCGCAACAGCGGCACCGGTGTCGATCAAGCTGATGTCTTCAGGGATCATCTGCTTAAGCAATGGCTTTAGGAAGGGATAATGCGTGCAGCCCAGAATTATCGTGTCGCACCCGGCGCCGAGCAGCGGCCCGACGTACCCGGCCAGCAACTGACGCAATGCCTCGCTGTGCAGATCGCCGTTTTCAATCAGCTCCACCAGGCCGGGGCACGGCTGAGTGATAACGCGTACATCAGTGGCGAAACGATCGAGCAAGGCTGCAAACTTGGCGCTCTGCAACGTGCCGGTGGTCGCGAGCACACCGACCACACCACTGCGGGTGGCGGCAGCGGCAGGTTTGACGGCGGGCTCCATGCCGACGATGGGCCACGCAGGGAAATCGCGCCGCAAGTCCGCAACACCGGCGACGGTCGCCGTGTTGCAGGCCAGCACCAAGGCCTTCGCGCCCTGCTGCTGAAAAAATTCGGCCATCACGCTGCAACGCTGCTGGATGAATTCAGGGGTTTTTTCGCCGTAGGGAACATTGCCGCAATCGGCGACGTACAGCAGCGACTCGTTGGGCAGCAAACGCTGGATCTCGGCCAATACCGAAAGCCCACCGACGCCGGAGTCGAATACGCCGATTGGCGCTTCACGCATGTGTCGAACCACAGACGCTGCAGCCAGGATCGCGCTTGACCCGCAATTCACGGAAGCGCGAACCCAGGGCATCGATCAGCAACAGGCGCCCCACCAATGGCTCACCGAAACCCACCAGCAGTTTCAGGGCTTCCAGCGCCTGGAGGCTGCCCACCAGCCCAACCAGTGGACCGACAACGCCGGCCTCACTGCAGGTCAATTCGGCTTCACTGCCGTGACCGTATAGACAGTGGTAACACGGGCTTTCCGGGCGTCGCGGGTCAAACACCGACAACTGCCCTTCGAGGCGAATCGCCGCGCCGCTGACCAGCGGTTTGCTGGCAGTAACGCAGGCCGCGTTGACCGCTTCACGGGTCGAGAAATTATCGGAACAGTCCAGCACCAGATCCACCGCCGCCACGGCGGCCGCCAGGGAATCTTCGTCCAGTGCGGTGCGATGGGCGATCAGTTGGATCTCGGGATTGATCGCGCTCAGTCGGCGGATCGCTGAATCGACCTTGCTCGAGCCGACGCTGTCAGTGTCGTGAACGATCTGGCGTTGCAGATTGGTCAGGTCGACCGTATCGAAATCCGCCAGGTGCAGCTCGCCGACACCGGCCGCGGCCAGATACAGCGCCACCGGTGAGCCAAGACCGCCAAGACCGACGATCAATACGCGGCTTTCTTTCAGCCGCAACTGGCCGTCGATATCGACGTGTTGCAACAGAATCTGCCGGCTATAGCGCAACAACTCCTGATCATTCAGCACGGCAGACGCCCCAGGCTGATACGTTCGTGACCGCCCAGATCGGTGCGGCTGTGGACTGCTTCAAAGCCGCGGCTCAACAGCAAGTCGCGCACGGCTTCGGCTTGATCGTAACCGTGCTCGAGCATCAGCCAGCCACCCGCTTCCAGATAATCCGGCGCCTGGGCGACGATCAGGCGCAGATCATCGAGCCCGTCGATGCCAGCCACCAGAGCGCTGGCCGGTTCGAAGCGCACATCGCCTTCTACCAGATGCGGGTCGGCGGAGGCGATGTACGGCGGGTTGCTGATGATCAGATGAAAACGCTGACCTTCCAGGGCGCTGAACCAATGGCTGCTCAGCACCGTGGCATTGTTCAAGTGCAGGCGCTGACGATTGCGTTCGGCCAGCGCCACGGCCTCGAGTATGCGATCCACCGCAGTGACTTTCCACGCCGGACGCTCGCTGGCCAAAGCCAGGGCAATGGCGCCGCTGCCGGTGCCAAGATCGAGCACTTGGGCCGGTGTGGCTGGCAGCAATTCCAGCGCCGCTTCCACCAGCAGTTCGGTATCCGGGCGCGGGATCAGCGTGTGCGGCGCGACTTCCAGATCAAGCTTCCAGAACCCTTGCTGCCCCAGAATGTAGGCCACCGGCTCACCGCCGCGACGACGTTGCAGGTACTCGGCAAACTTCAGCGCGGCTTCGCTCGGCACAATGCGTTCCGGCCAGGTGTGCAGAAAGCTGCGGGACTTGCCCAAGGCCGCGGCCAGCAATAATTCGGCATCCAGACGCGCCGTGGGCGAGTCGGGCAAATCGGCGGCGCGCAACAAACTGGCAATGATCGTCATTTACTCACCTATCGCTGCCAATTGATCGGCCTGGAACTCGGCCAGTAACGGTTCAATCACGGCCTCGACGCCGCCCGCGAGGATTTCGTCGAGGGAATACAGCGTCAGGTTGACCCGGTGGTCGGTCACCCGGCCCTGGGCAAAGTTGTAGGTGCGGATGCGCTCGGAGCGATCCCCCGAACCGACCAGCAGCTTACGCTCGCTGGCGATGGCGTTCGCGGCGGCGCTGGTTTGTTGATCGTTGAGCTTGGCCGACAACCAGGACATCGCCCGGGCGCGGTTCTTGTGTTGCGAGCGTTCTTCCTGGCATTCGACGACGATACCGGACGGCAAGTGCGTGATGCGGATCGCCGAGTCCGTCTTGTTGACGTGCTGGCCGCCGGCCCCGGAGGAACGATAGGTATCGACCCGCAGGTCCGCCGGGTTGATCTCGATCGTTTCCTGCTCATCCGGCTCAGGCAACACCGCCACGGTGCAGGCCGAGGTGTGGATGCGACCCTGGGATTCGGTGGCCGGAACCCGTTGCACGCGGTGCACGCCGGATTCGAACTTCAGTTTGCCGTAGACGTTTTCGCCTTCAACACGGGCGATGACTTCTTTATAGCCGCCGTGTTCACCGATGTTCTCCGAGAGAATTTCCACCCGCCAGCCACGCCGCTCGGCATAACGCGAATACATACGGAACAGGTCGCCGGAAAAAATCGCCGCTTCGTCACCGCCGGTGCCGGCACGGATTTCGAGGAACACGTTGCGCCCGTCATTCGGGTCCTTGGGTAGCAGCATGCGTTGCAGGCTGGCTTCGATGTCGATCAGTTGCTCTTTGGCTTCGCGAACTTCTTCCACGGCCATTTCGCGCATGTCCGGGTCGCTGTCCTTGAGCAGTGCCTGGGCGCCTTCGAGGTCGCCTTGCACTTTGAGCAGCTGTTTATAGGTGGCGACAATCGGTTCGACTTCCGCGTATTCCTTGGAATAGGTGCGGAATTTGTTTTGATCGGAAATGACTTCGCCATCGCCAAGCAGGGCGGTCAATTCCTCGAAACGGTCCTGGAGGATGTCCAGCTTATTGAGCAGTGACGCTTTCATTGCGGTTTCTTATCCGAAAAGCTATCCGATGAGCCCTCATTCAGGGCAAAGAGTTCCTGGGCCATGGCCAGCGCATCGAGGCGGCCTTCGGCAGAAAGCTTTTTCAACTGCACACTCGGGGCGTGCAAGAGTTTGTTGGTCAGGCCACGCGCCAATTGCACCAGCACCTCTTCGGGGCTGCTGCCATTGGCCAGCATGCGCTGGGCCTTCTGCAATTCTTCGTCGCGCATGCGCTCGCTTTGTTGGCGATAGGCCTTGAGCACATCCACCGCCGCCAGTTCACGCAGGCGGACCATGAAATCTTCGGCACCGACCAAGACCATATCTTCCGCCGCCTGGGCAGCGCCCTGCCGGCTCTTGAGGTTCTCGGCGACCACTTCGTGGAGATCGTCGACGCTATAGAGGTAAACGTCGTCCAACTCGCCGACTTCCGGCTCGATATCCCGAGGAACAGCGATGTCTACCATGAAGATCGGTTTGTGCTTGCGCAGTTTCAACGCGCTTTCCACGGCGCCTTTGCCAAGGATCGGCAACTGGCTGGCAGTGGAACTGATCACGATGTCGCTGCGCACCAGCTCTGCCGGGATGTCCGAGAGCAAAACGGCATGGGCACCAAACTGCTCGGCAAGGATGCTCGCGCGTTCCAGGGTTCGGTTGGCGACCACAATGCGCTTTACACCCAGTTCATGCAGGTGGCGGGCGACCAGGGTGATGGTCTCTCCGGCGCCGATCAGCAAGGCCTGGCTGCGCTGCAAATCGCTGAAAATCTGTTTCGCCAGGCTGACCGCGGCAAACGCCACGGACACCGGGTTCTCGCCGATGGCCGTGTCGGTGCGCACTTGCTTGGCCGCGTTGAACGTCGCTTGAAACAAGCGCCCGAGCAGCGGACCGATGGTGCCGGCCTCACGCGCCACGGCGTAGGCCGATTTCATCTGGCCGAGAATCTGCGGTTCGCCCAACACCAGCGAATCGAGCCCGGAAGCCACCCGCATCATGTGACGAACTGCCGCATCATCTTCGTGCACATAAGCGCTCGCACGCAGCTCTTCGAGGCTCAAATGATGATAATCGGCCAGCCAGCGCAAGATGATGTCAGCCGAAAGGTGATCCTGTTCTATATAGAGTTCACTGCGATTGCAGGTGGAGAGGATCGCAGCTTCGCGGCTGTCGGTAAGTCGGCAGAGCTGCTGCAAGGCCTCCACCAGCTGCTCAGGGGTAAAGGCCACGCGCTCGCGGACGTCTACTGAAGCAGTCTTGTGGTTGATACCGAGTGCAAGGAAGGCCATTCAAGGTCGCTGATGGTGACGTGAAGCCGGCAATTGTCCTACTTCGACAGAGCCAGAACAACTACCGCTGACTATTGTCCCAATGACCTGCCTCTATAAAGGCATCCATCGAGACTCGGTTATGTTTGGCCGAAGGCTTGTGTCATGATGATCCGACCGCAGGTTAGTCGTCCTCTTCCTATATGAATAGATCCTCCGCGTTGCTCCTCGCTTTTGTCTTCCTCAGCGGCTGCCAGGTCTTGGCACCCGTTTCGTCGGACGGTACGCCGCCGGTCGAAGACAGCACTCCGGCCCCTGAAAAGCCCAAGGTTTACAGCTCATTCAGTGAAGAAACCGTCTTCAGCCTGTTGAGCGCCGAACTGGCTGGCCAGCGCAATCGTTTCGACATTGCCCTGGACAACTACGTCACCCAGGCTATCAACACTCAGGATCCGGGCATCTCCGAGCGAGCCTTCCGCATTGCCGAATACCTTGGCGCCGATCAGGCTGCCCTGGATACCGCGCTGATCTGGGCAAAAAACGCCCCGGACGATCTCGAGGCGCAACGCGCGGCTGCCGTGCAGCTGGCGCGCGCCGGGCGTTATGACGACTCCATGGTCTATATGGAGAAAGTCCTGCTCGGCAAAGGCGACACGCATTTCGACTTTCTTGCCCTGTCCGCGGCCGATACCGACCAGGACACGCGCAACGGCCTGATGAAAAGTTTTGACCGCTTATTGCAGCGCCACCCGAACAACAACCAGTTGATTTTCGGCAAGGCTTTGCTGTTGCAACAGGACGGTGACGCCAAAGGCGCGCTGACCTTGCTTGAAGACAATCCGCCGGACGACGGCGAAATTGCCCCGATCCTGCTGCGCGCGCGCCTGTTGCAAGTGCTCAACCGTGGCGATGAAGCCTTGCCACTGCTGCAAAAAAGCATCAAGAAATACCCGGACGACAAACGCCTGCGCCTGACCTATGCACGCATGCTGGTTGAACAGGACCGCATGGACGACGCCAAGGTCGAGTTCTCAAGCCTGGTCCAGCAATACCCGGAAGACGACGAACTGCGTTATTCCCTGGCGCTGGTGTGCCTGGAAGCCAAGGCCTGGGACGAGGCCAAGGGTTATCTGGAAGACTTGGTCGCCCGGGAAAGCCACGTTGATTCGGCGCACCTGAACCTCGGCCGTATAGCTGAAGAGCGCAACGACCCACAAGGCGCACTGATCGAGTACGCCCAGGTCGGCCCCGGCAATGACTATCTGCCTGCGCAACTGCGCCAGACCGACATTCTGATCAACAACGGCAAGACCGCCGAAGCCCAAAGCCGTCTGGCTACGGAACGCGACGAGCAACCTGATTACGCGATCCAGTTGTACCTGATCGAAGCCGAGACCTTGTCTGCCAACAATCAGCCCGACAAGGCGTGGAAGGTTCTGCAAACCGCGCTGCAGAAGTACCCGGACGATTTGAACCTGCTTTACACCCGCGCCATGCAGGCGGAAAAACGCAATGACCTGGCGCAGATGGAAAAAGACCTGCGCCTGATCATCAAGCGCGACCCGGACAATGCAATGGCGTTGAACGCCCTCGGCTACACCCTGTCGGACCGCACGACGCGTTACGCCGAAGCCAAGGCCCTGATCGAACAAGCGCACCAGATCAACCCGGAAGACCCGGCGGTACTCGACAGCCTAGGCTGGGTGCACTTCCGCCTGGGCAATCTCGATGAAGCCGAGCGCTATCTGCGTCAGGCCCTGGATCGCTTTCCCGATCAGGAAGTTGCCGCTCACCTGGGCGAAGTCCTGTGGGCCAATGGCAAACAGCGGGAAGCCAGGCAAATCTGGAGCAAGTTCCTCAAGGAACAACCCGACAGCCCCATCCTGCGCAGCACCATCAAGCGCCTGACCGGATCAGAGACTCTTTAAGATTATGTTTTTGCGCCACCTTATTGTTTTCAGCTTCATCGCCCTGCTCGCCGGTTGCGCGGGCTTCGGCGCCCGCGAATCGGTCCAGGGCCAAGGCAACACGGCCCAATGGCGCGATTACAAACAGCAGCTGACCAGCCTTGATGGCTGGCAGATCAACGGCAAGATCGGTATTCGTGCGCCAAAAGACTCGGGCAGCGGCACGTTGTTCTGGCTGCAGCGACAGGATTACTACGACATTCGCCTCTCTGGCCCGCTGGGTCGCGGCGCGGCTCGTTTGACCGGCCGTCCGGGCAAAGTCTCGCTGGAAGTGGCCAATCAGGGCCGTTATGACGCCACGACCCCGAAGCACTGGTTGAAGAACAGCTCGGCTGGAAGCTGCCGGTGTCCAATCTGGCGTGGTGGGTTCGCGGGCTTCCGGCCCCGGACAGCAAAAGTCGCCTGACCCTGGACGCCGACAGTCGGCTGGCCAATCTCGAGCAGGACGGCTGGCAAGTCGAATACCTCAGTTACGCCGAGCAAAACGGCTATTGGCTGCCCGAGCGGATCAAACTGCACGGCACCGACCTTGATGTCACGCTGGTGATCAAGGAATGGCAACCACGCAAACTGGGGCAGTGAACATGACCGTTGCGCGCTTGACGCTGCCCTCCCCGGCCAAACTCAATCTGATGCTGCACATTCTCGGCCGCCGTGAAGACGGTTATCACGAGTTGCAGACGATTTTTCAGTTTCTCGATTACGGAGACGAAATCACGTTTGCCGTTCGTGACGACGGTGTGATTCGGTTGCACACCGAATTCGATGGCGTTCCTCACGACAGCAACCTGATCGTCAAAGCCGCGAAAAAACTTCAGGAACAATCCGGTTGTTCGCTCGGCATCGATATCTGGATCGAAAAAATCCTGCCCATGGGCGGTGGAATCGGTGGCGGCAGTTCAAATGCCGCGACGACTTTGCTCGGCCTCAATCATCTCTGGCAACTGGGTTGGGATGAGGATCGACTGGCTGTGCTGGGCCTGACACTGGGCGCCGACGTCCCGGTTTTCGTGCGTGGGCACGCGGCTTTCGCCGAGGGCGTAGGGGAGAAACTCACCCCTGTAGACCCCGAAGAACCGTGGTATCTCGTGCTTGTGCCGCAAGTATCTGTAAGTACAGCAGAAATTTTTTCAGATCCGTTGTTGACACGTAACTCTTCTCCCATTAAAGTGCGCCCCGTTCCCAAGGGAAACAGTCGAAATGACTGCTTACCGGTGGTAGCAAGGCGTTATCCAGATGTACGTAACGCATTGAATTTGTTAGGTAAATTTACCGAAGCAAAACTCACCGGAACTGGAAGTTGTGTGTTTGGGGGCTTCCCAAGCAAAGCTGAAGCTGATAAAGTCTCGGCCCTTCTTACAGAGACCCTTACAGGGTTTGTAGCAAAAGGAAGCAACGTTTCGATGTTGCATCGCAAGCTACAAAATCTGCTCTAAAGGAATCGATTACTGGGTAATCGTTGCAACAGATACAGGGGCGTCGCCAAGCGGTAAGGCAGCAGGTTTTGATCCTGCCATGCGTTGGTTCGAATCCAGCCGCCCCTGCCATTTTCCTATACTCATCCAGGTTACCCTCAGCCTTCAGGTACTGCGCGTGTCCAAGATGATGGTCTTTACGGGGAACGCTAACCCCGATCTGGCTCGGCGTGTTGTACGTCAGCTGCATATCCCTCTCGGTGACATCTCTGTCGGTAAGTTCTCCGACGGCGAAATTACTGCCGAGATCAATGAAAACGTCCGCGGTAAAGATGTTTTCATTATTCAGCCGACTTGCGCTCCGACCAACGATAACCTGATGGAACTGGTAGTGATGGCTGATGCCTTCCGCCGCTCCTCGGCTACTCGTATCACTGCTGTTATTCCTTACTTTGGTTATGCCCGTCAGGATCGCCGTCCGCGTTCCGCACGTGTGGCTATCAGCGCGAAAGTCGTTGCTGACATGCTTACCGTAGTCGGCATCGACCGTGTTCTCACGGTTGATCTGCATGCTGACCAAATCCAGGGTTTCTTCGATATTCCGGTAGATAACATCTACGGCTCCCCGGTTCTGGTGGATGACATTGAAGATCAGCGCTTCGAAAACCTGATGATCGTGTCCCCGGACATTGGCGGCGTCGTGCGTGCACGTGCTGTTGCCAAATCCCTGGGCGTGGATCTCGGGATCATCGACAAACGCCGTGAGAAAGCCAATCACTCTGAAGTGATGCATATCATCGGTGATGTCGAAGGGCGTACCTGTATTCTGGTCGATGACATGGTCGATACCGCCGGCACTCTGTGCCACGCGGCCAAGGCCCTGAAAGAGCATGGCGCCGCCAAGGTTTTCGCCTACTGCACACACCCTGTGCTGTCCGGTCGGGCGATCGAAAACATTGAAAATTCCATGCTGGACGAACTGGTGGTGACTAACACCATCCCGTTGTCCGCTGCTGCTCAAGCCTGCACGCGTATCCGTCAACTGGATATCGCGCCGGTCGTTGCCGAGGCGGTCCGCCGCATCAGCAATGAAGAATCGATCAGCGCGATGTTCCGTTAAGGGCCCTGCCCTTCTCGACTGTCTCGCTGACGAAAAGCGCCCCGCCCCGGCATTCCTGCCGGGGCGGGGCTTTTTTGCCCATATCGCCTTTAGCGCTGGTCGCAACCGCTGGGGCGAATGTGGTTATTTTGGAGATACAAAATGAACGAATTTACTCTGAATGCTGAAGTGCGTTCCGACCTGGGGAAAGGTGCGAGCCGCCGCCTGCGTCGTCTCGCAAGCCTGGTTCCAGCTGTAGTTTACGGTGGCGAAAAAGCCCCTGAATCCATCAGCATGCTGGCTAAAGAAGTTGCCAAACTGCTCGAAAACGAAGCGGCTTACAGCCACATCATCGAGCTGAACGTTGGCGGCACCAAGCAAAACGTAATCATCAAGGCTCTGCAGCGTCACCCGGCCAAAGGCCACGTACTGCACGCTGACTTCGTGCGCGTTGTAGCTGGCCAGAAACTGACCGCTATCGTGCCTGTACACTTTGTTGGCGAAGAAGCCCCGATCAAGAAAGGCGGCGAAGTTTCGCACGTTGTTTCGGAAATCGAAGTGACCTGCCTGCCAAAAGACCTGCCTGAATTCATCGAAGTCGACCTGGCTAACGCCGAAATCGGTTCGATCATTCACCTGTCCGACCTCAAAGCCCCTAAAGGCGTTGAGTTTGTTGCTCTGGCACACGGCGATGACAAGGCTGTTGCCAACGTCCACGCTCCACGTGTTGCTCCAGAAGCTACTGAAGAAGGCGAAGCAGAGTAATTCACTCTGTCATGCCGGAGTGATCAAGTAACATCGCGGACTGGAACGTAGCGAGAAAGCGGGCGAGAACGCGGAGTTTACATAATGGTAAATGAGCACTTTTCGTCCACTTTCGCCGCACACACTGATTGCGGCGATGTTATCCACCACTCCAAAGAAGGGCCCCTATCGTGACTGCCATCAAACTGATCGTTGGCCTGGGAAATCCAGGCGCTGAATACGAACAGACCCGGCATAACGCAGGGGCCCTTTTTGTTGAGCGCATCGCGAACGCGCAAGGCGTCAACCTTGTGGCCGATCGCAAATATTTCGGCCTGACCGGGCGCTATTCGCATCAGGGTCAGGATGTTCGTCTGCTGATTCCCACCACCTACATGAACCGCAGCGGCCAAGCCGTCGCGGCACTTGCCGGCTTCTTCCGCATTACGCCTGAAGAAATCCTGGTGGCGCATGACGAACTCGACCTGCCACCTGGCGTTGCCAAGCTCAAACAGGGCGGCGGCCATGGCGGTCACAACGGGTTGCGCGACATCATCGCGCAACTGGGCAATCAGAATACCTTTTACCGCTTGCGGCTTGGCATTGGCCACCCGGGCGTTGCCAGTATGGTTTCAAATTTCGTCCTGGGTCGTGCGCCACGCGCCGAACAGGAAAAACTCGATGCCAGCATCGACTTTGCCCTCGGCGTGCTGCCGGATATCCTCGCCGGTGAATGGAACCGCGCGATGAAAAACCTGCACAGCCAGAAGGCCTGACTCACTCCTCGGGGAAAACACCATGGGATTCAATTGCGGCATCGTCGGCCTGCCTAACGTCGGCAAGTCCACCCTATTCAACGCCCTGACCAAATCCGGGATCGCGGCCGAGAACTTCCCCTTCTGCACCATCGAGCCGAACACCGGTATCGTGCCGATGCCGGATCCACGCCTGGAAGCCCTGGCGGCCATTGTCAATCCAAAGCGCATCTTGCCAACCACCATGGAATTCGTCGACATCGCGGGCCTGGTGGCCGGTGCCTCGAAAGGTGAAGGCCTGGGCAACAAGTTCCTCGCCAACATCCGCGAGACCGATGCTATCGCTCACGTGGTCCGCTGCTTCGAAGACGAAAACGTGATTCACGTCTCCAACAGCGTCGACCCGAAACGCGACATCGAAATCATCGACCTGGAACTGATCTTCGCCGACCTCGACAGCTGCGAGAAGCAACTGCAGAAAGTTGCCCGTAACGCCAAGGGTGGTGACAAGGACGCCGTGGTCCAGAAAGGTCTGCTGGAGCAACTGATCGCTCACTTCACCCTCGGCAAGCCAGCGCGCACGCTGATGAAGAACATGGGCGCCGACGATAAAGCGGTGATTCGTGGCTTCCACCTGCTGACCACCAAGCCGGTCATGTACATCGCCAACGTCGCTGAAGACGGTTTCGAGAACAACCCGCTGCTGGACATCGTCAAGGCCATCGCCGAAGAAGAAGGCGCCATGGTGGTTCCGGTCTGCAACAAGATCGAAGCCGAAATCGCCGAACTCGAAGACGGCGAAGAGAAAGACATGTTCCTCGAAGCCCTGGGCCTCGAAGAGCCTGGCCTGAACCGCGTGATCCGCGCCGGCTACGAAATGCTGCACCTGCAGACCTACTTCACCGCCGGTGTCGAAGAAGTCCGCGCCTGGACCGTCCGCGTAGGTGCTACCGCGCCACAAGCCGCTGGCGTGATCCACACCGACTTCGAAAAAGGCTTCATCCGCGCCGAAGTCATCGCCTACGACGACTTCATCCAGTACAAAGGCGAAGCCGGCGCTAAAGAAGCCGGTAAATGGCGCCTGGAAGGCAAGGACTACATCGTTAAAGACGGCGACGTGATGCACTTCCGTTTCAACGTGTAAAAGCAGCCGCACAAGAAAAAGCCGCGTTTAATACGCGGCTTTTTTGTGCCTGAAATCCGGGCGAGACCTAATCCTGCAGGAGCGAGGCTTGCCCGCGAAGAACGATGACGCGGTGTTCCTGGCAAACGGTGTAATGGCCTTCGCGGGCAAGTCACGCTCCTACAGGTGGAGCGGTGCTACGCCTTTTTGGTTCTTGGCAGCAAGATCGCCAGTACGCCAAACAATGGCAGGAACGAGCACAGAAAGTACACGTACTCGATGCCGTGGACATCCGCCAGATGCCCGAGCAACGCCGCGCCAATCCCGCCAAAACCGAACATCAATCCGAAGAACACCCCGGCAATCATCCCGACATTGCCCGGCACCAGCTCCTGTGCGTACACCACGATGGCCGAAAAGGCTGACGCGAGGATAAAGCCGATCAGCACGCTCAGAATGCTGGTCCAGAACAGATCAACGTGAGGCAAGATCAGCGTGAATGGCGCCACGCCAAGGATCGAGAACCAGATCACCGCCTTCCGCCCGATCTTGTCGCCAATCGGCCCACCGAAGAACGTCCCCGCCGCCACGGCGCCCAGGAACAGGAACAGATGCAGCTGCGAACTGGCTACCGACAGGTCGAACTTCTCGATCAGGTAGAAGGTGAAGTAGCTGGTGAAACTGGCCATGTAGAAATACTTGGAGAACACCAGCAGCCCGAGTACCACCAGCGCGCTGATCACCCGGCGTTTCGACAGGCCGTGCGTTGCCGCCTGACCTTGTTTGAGCTTGAACAGGTTTAAGTGGTTGGCGTACCAGCGGCTGATCCGATAGAGCACGAACAGCGCAAACACGGCGAACAATCCAAACCACGCCACATGGCCCTGGCCGAAGGGAATGATGATCGCCGCTGCCAGCAACGGGCCGAAGGCCGAGCCGGCATTGCCGCCGACCTGAAAGGTCGATTGCGCCAGACCGAATCGCCCGCCCGAGGCCAGTCGAGCCACGCGAGAAGCTTCCGGGTGAAAGGTCGACGAGCCGATGCCAATCAACCCCGCCGCCAGCAGAATCAGCGGAAAAGTACTGACCACCGACATCATCAAAATACCGATCAGCGTGCAGACGGTTCCCGCCGGTAGCAGCCAGGGCTTGGGATGGCGATCGGTGTGGTAACCGACCCATGGCTGCAACAGCGAAGCCGTCAGCTGGAACGTCAAAGTGATCAATCCAACCTGGGTAAATGTCAGGCCATAGTTGGCCTTCAACATCGGATAAATCGACGGTAGAACTGACTGGATCAGGTCATTGATCAAATGCGCCAGCGCCACCGCGCCAATGATGCGCATGACCAGAGGGCTGCTTTGTGAAGTCGCGGGTGCCGACGTCGTGCCGGTCTGAACATTGCTGATAGCCATGAGAATTTCCGTACAGCAGATGGGTGCACGCAGGCAGGTGCGTCAATGTGCCATTTTTCAGTGCGACAGCGCCATCCCCTTAGCCTGCTAACGACCTAGACACTCATCGCCAAGAAGGTGATAGCGCAACGCCATGGTCTGAATCTTGCCTTGTTAATCCGCTTCAACGCGGCCCCTTACAAAGGGGACCGAGAATGGGAAGTTTCGCTACAGAGTCGGCCTACAGAGCTGACAAGGGTGAACTTTCGAGGCCTTTTAAAAGGGCACAAGTCGCGGTCGCAACGACCCCGACGCACGCCAATGGTGCGTGGTGTCCAGAGGAGTCATGGGGCATGCAGGCTTTTTTATCACCGGGGATCGGATTGCTGGGGCGTTTTGGCTTCGCACGCAAATTTCAGTTGTTGTTTCTGCTGTTTATCCTGCCGCTGGCAGGCAGCCTGGTGATGATTGGTCAGGACTATCGCGCCAAACTTAACTTGATCTCCGGCGAACGTGCCGGTGTTCGGCAACTGCTCGCCCTGGATGCGCTCGATAACCTGCTCGCCGCCCAACGTGACCGCGCCGCCCGCTGGCGTGCGACGGAAACCAATCGCCAGCCAACGCCTGCAACCCTTGCCGCGATGGCTGGGTTCGATGCGGTTCAACCCGCCGTCGCCCAAGCCACCTCGGACCTCGGTGATGCGCTGAAAACCGAAGGCGCCGAGGGCGACACCCTGACCCGTTATCAGGCCCTGCAAACCGCCCTCAACGGCCTCGACTCGAAAAGCCTGAGCAGCGTTGGTTGGTGGCCGGATGGCTACGATCGTTTCACCAATGCCTTGAGTGCGCTGCAAGCCCTGCGCGAGCAGATCGCCATGGACAATCGCCTGACCCTCGCGCCGTGGCTGGAAACCTACTTGCTGACGCAAATCTCGACACAGCATGCGCCGGACCTGATTGAGCGGGTTGGCCGCCTGGCCAGCGTCGGTCAGGCATCGGTGGTGTCCGGGCAGTTCACCCTGCAAAGCCGTCTGCAATTGCGCGATTTGCGCAGTCGTATCGGCGATGCCCGGGAACAGCTGGCGAAAACCGCCAGCCTGCTGGAAGCACGCCTGCCCAGCGCGTTGCAAAGCTGGGCCGGGCAATACCACGACAGCCTCAAGCATCTCGACGCTGAACTGAAAGTCCTCGATGACGGCGTCTTCGGCGGCAGCATCAAGCTCAAGCCGGAAGAATTCGAGCGCAGCCTCGACAGCCTGCTCACCGACCTCGCCTCGCTGCGCCAGCAGTCATTGGTTTCGCTGGATCAACGCCTGGATTACTACCATGGCTCGGCGATCCGCCAGTTTATTCTGGTGGCGACGATCTTTGGCTGCCTGCTGCTGGCCGCGCTGTACCTGTTCATCTGCTTGCAGGCCTCGATCCGGCGCAGCGCCAGCGGCATCACCCTGCTGGCCGAAGCATTGCGCGACGGCAACCTAAGCCTGCAAGTGCCGGTGCAGGGGCGCGACGAGCTGGCGGCCATCAGCACCGCCCTGAATGTCGCCGTGGTGCAGCTGCGCAACAGTTTGCTGGGGGTCGATCACGAAACCTTGCAGGTGAGCAACGCGGTGCGCACCCTCAACCATCACTCCAGCGGCGCCTTGGGCGAAGTTGAAGCGCAGCAATTGCAGATCAGCCAGATCGCCGCTGCGGCCACGCAGTTGGCCGCGACCTCTCAGGGTGTCGCCCAGAGTTGCGAACAGGCGTCCGGCAGCGCTCAACACACCCAACGCATTGCGGCCGATAGCAGCCGCGACAGCCAACGCACCACGGCGAGTATTCAGCAGCTCAACCAGCGCTTGAACGACACGGCGGCGGCACTCGGCCGGGTCAGCGAACAAGGCCAGCAGATCCAATTGGTGGTCGACACCATTCGCGGCGTGGCCGAGCAGACTAATCTGCTGGCGCTCAACGCGGCGATCGAGGCGGCTCGCGCGGGCGAACAGGGTCGCGGCTTTGCGGTGGTGGCGGATGAAGTGCGCAGCCTCTCGCAACGCACTCAGTCCTCCACCGCGCAGATCGCCGGCACTGTCGACAGTCTGCGCAGCACGGTGAATGAGGCGGTCAGCCTGATGGAAGCGGCCTGTAGCCAAGCGCAAAGTGATGCCCAGTCGGTCACCGGCCTGGGCGAACGCCTCGGGGAAATTGCCCACGCGGTGCAAGGCGTTACCGACACCCTGGCGCAGATCGCCACGGCGGTTGAGGAACAGGCCAGCACCGCCGATGAAGTCAGCGGCAACATCCAGCAGGTCGATCAGGCCGCGGTAAGGTTGCTCGAAGGCGCGCGGGCGGTGAACCTGGCGGCGGACACCTTGAGCCAGGGCAGCAAGGCCTTGAGTGCCAATACCGGGAGATTTCAGCTCAGTTGACGCCCTCACCCGGCCCGAATATTCGGCTCAGGTGGATAAGCGGTTGAAAGCGTAGAGAAATATTTTGGATTTACGCTTGACGCATCTGCATTACCGGTGAATAATGCGCGCCACTTGGCTACATAGCTCAGTTGGTTAGAGCATAGCATTCATAATGCTGGGGTCCGGGGTTCAAGTCCCTGTGTAGCCACCAAGTACTAAAAACGGCTTACCGAAAGGTAGGCCGTTTTTTTATGCCTCGCGAAAAGTGCCCCGAACAGCACTTCAAGAACGAACCGTCGGCAACGCCGATAACGCGCGCTCCCAAATCTGCCACGTCCGCAGCCAGACCATCGCCTGCCAGTCGCTGTCGGCGGGATAGAACTGCTCCAGCAGATTCAGTTTGATCTCGCGCCCCACCGCATTACTTGGATTACCGTGCAGATGCAGCCAGTGGTCATCGCGCAAATGACGATGAACGTCCGGCCCCGGATACGTCCCGCACTCGATCACGAACGGCATCAGTTTGACCTGCGGCAGCGCATTGATCAGTGCCTGCGAGGTGTAGCCCGTCGCGGTGGCCGCCACGCCGGTTTCACTCAAGGTGTCGGCACCGGTCAGCAACGTGTAGAGCCAGGGACCATAAATGGCCTGCGCATCGGGTAGCGCCGGATAAGCCGCCTCGGTGATGGTCAGCAACATCGGATGACCGTACTCGCCAGCGCCAGTGTGCAAATCGAAACACATCGCGACCTCGGCGTGGGCAACATGCGTTTGCAGGATTTCGTGCAGCGTGCGGTTCGACCAGCTCGGCGCCAGGCCGCCATAAAACAGCCCATCGGGATGACTGTGCTGGCCGCCCTCGACGATTGACATCACCGCTGGCCAGCCGTGTTCGCGAATCTGTCCGTCGAGCAAGGCGTCGGCGCGCTCACGTTCGGGCCCCCGCAACTCAGTGAACGCATAGATGTCATGCAGCGTTGCGTAAGCCTGATTGTCCGGCAGCGGACGTTCGAAGTTCAGGTGATTGCGGTTCAGATCGATGTTGTCTTCGTTGACCCGACGCAGCCATGCGGTGCCCCAGGGATTAATCAGGTGGATCATCACCACCGCGACATCCGCCGGCAGTGAACGCTTGCCCAACTCCTGCATCCACTTGATCTGGCATCCCGAGCCATAGAAACCTTCCACCCCATGGGTGCCGCTCAACGCAATCAGCAATCGCTTGGCACCTGGATCACCCAACACCGCCACATCGGTGCTCAAGGGTTCACCGAAAGGTCCTTTGAGGGGATGCGGATATTCAGTCAACGTCGCTCCGGCCGCGGTCGCTGCGGCGAGGAATTGCTCACGCTGAGTGCGATAACTCGGCTGGGTGGGAAACTCGGTCTGCATGGCTGCCTCATGTTGATTTTCTGCCCCGTCTGATGCCCTCGACCCTACAGAAAATCCGTCAACTCATGAAGGGTAAAAGCGTCTTGGCTCTCATCCGTGGTTTGCACCACGCCCTGTCGGCCGATAAAGTCCCCTGATCTTTTCCCACGGACGGAGTGCCCAACGTGTTCTCAGCCTTCCGCTTGAGCCGCTATCGCCTGTCAGCCTTTTCGCTGATCGCCACCGCGCTGACCCTTGCAGCGTGCAACGCCCCGCCCACGTCGACATTGCCGATCGCGCCGGAAGTCGCCTCGGGTTATCGCACCGACCTGCAAACCCGGCACGCCTCGAAACACATGGCGGCGGCAGCCAACCCTCTGGCGGCCGAGGCCGGGCGCGAGATGCTGCGTCAGGGCGGCTCGGCGGTGGATGCCGCGATTGCCATGCAAGCGGTGTTGACGCTGGTGGAGCCTCAATCCTCGGGCATCGGCGGCGGCGCGTTCATTGTGTTGTGGGATGGCAAGAACGTGCGCACTTACGACGGTCGCGAAACCGCACCGGCCGGCGCCACGGAGAAGCTTTTCCTACAAGCCGACGGCAAACCGATGGCCTTCACCCAGGCGCAGATTGGGGGTCGCTCAGTGGGCACGCCCGGTGTGTTACGAGCGCTTGAGCTGGCACATCAGAAACACGGTCGTCTGCCATGGGCGCAACTGTTCGAACCGGCCATCCGACTCGCGGAGCAAGGTTTCGCCATCTCGCCGCGCTTGCATCAGCTGATCGCTTCAGATTCCTCCATGCGTCGCTCGCCTGACATGATGGCGTACTTCCTGAATGCCGATGGCAGCCCGAAAGCCGCCGGCACTCAGCTGAAAAACCCGGCACTGGCCGCCGTGCTCAAACGCATCGCCACAGAAGGTCCCGATGCGTTGTACAAAGGGCCGGTTGCGCAAGAAATCGTCGCCAAGGTTCAGGGCCACGCCAACCCTGGCAGTCTGTCGCTGAACGATCTCCAAGGCTATACGGCCAAGGAACGCGCGCCTCTATGCACCGACTACAAACGCTGGCAGGTCTGCGGCATGCCGCCGCCGTCGTCGGGCGGGATCGCCGTGGCGCAGATCCTCGGCACACTCCAGGCGCTGGAAGTACGCGACCAGCGTTTTGCCTTGGCCTCAATGAAACCGGTCAAGACCGACAAACCCGCCGGCACCGAGCCGACACCAGAAGCCGTGCACCTGATTGCCGAAGCCGAGCGCCTGGCCTACGCCGACCGCGCGCTCTATCTGGCCGACGCCGACTTCGTGCCCGTCCCTGTCAAAGGCCTGGTGGACCCGAGCTACCTGGCCAGCCGCGCCGCCCTGATCGGTGACCGCAGCATGGGCACGGCCAAACCCGGCACCCCGCCGGGCATCAAGATCGCCTACGCACCGGACCGTTCACCGCTGCGCATCTCGACCTCGCAAGTGGTCGCGGTCGATGACGAAGGTGGCGCGGTGTCCATGACCACCACCGTCGAATCCGCGTTTGGCTCGCACGTGATGGTTCAGGGTTTTCTGCTCAACAATCAGATGACCGACTTCTCGTTCATACCCGAAGAAAACGGGCAGAAAGTCGCCAACCGCGTCGAACCCGGCAAACGCCCCCGCTCGTCCATGGCACCGACGCTGATTTTCGACCGTCAGAGCGGCGAATTCCTCGCCACCATCGGCTCGCCGGGCGGTTCGCAAATCATCGAATACGTCGCCAAATCCACCATCGGCCTGCTCGACTGGAACCTCGACCCGCAAGCCGCCATCAGCCTGCCCAACTTCGGCAGCCGCAACGGCCCGACGGAACTGGAAGAGGGTCAGTTCAGCGCCGGGTTGATTCAGGCGCTGAAGGACAAAGGGCACAGCGTGAGCGAGATCGACATGACCAGCGGCACCCAGGCGATTGTTCGGGTGAAGGATGCGCAGGGGAAGGCTTCGTTGGCGGGCGGGGCCGATCCTCGTCGTGAGGGGGCTGCGTTGGGGGATTGATTCCTACAGAGGGTGGAAAAGGCTTACCGGGAGGTAGGCCTTTTTTGTATGTAATGAGTCCTGTTCGGCTACCTCGCGCCGACTTTTCCTACCTGCACACCACTGCTTCTTCGATAGAGTTCAAAGATCATTTTTCGCATCAGTTCAGCCACCCGAAGCACCTAGGTACAAAGTCGAATCCGCACCTCCCATCGGCCACACCTCCACAGACTTGCATCAGTCCCATCACGGGACTAGGATCACGCCATGAGAATTATCGCCATTAGTCAGCTTAAAAGTTTTTGGGAGCGCTACCCGGACGCAGAACAATCCTTACTAGCTTGGATTGACGAGGCAAGAAATGCCGAGTGGAAAACACCTGCGAACATAAAAGCGCACTTTGCTACCGCCAGCATTCTCAAGAGCCGTAGAGTCGTGTTCAACATCAAGGGTAATGACTTTCGGCTGGTAGTCGCTGTGGCTTATCGCTTCGGCGCCGTTTACATAAAATTTGTCGGCACTCACAAGCAGTACGACGCAATCGACGCCGATACCGTCGAGATGGAGTAACCAATGAACATTCGTCCGATTCACACCGACGAGGACTACCGCGCAGCCCTCAAGACTGTATCTGCCCTTTTCGACAATGAGCCAGAGCCTGGCACGCCTGAAGGGGATTATTTCGACATCATGATCACACTGATCGAAGCTTATGAATCGAAGCAGTTTCCAGTTGATCTGCCCAATCCAATCGATGCGATAAAATTTCGCATGGAACAATCAGGTCTGTCCGCAGCGGACCTTGCGCCTGCCATTGGCCGGACAAACCGGGTTTACGAAGTGCTTAATGGCAAGCGTGCGTTGACGCTCCCGATGATATGGAAACTACATGATCTGTTCGGAATACCAGCAGAGAGCCTGATTAAACCTATGAAACAAGCTTGATCAAACGTCGGTCGAAGCGTACTGGCCGACGCTGAAAATCTCCCCTCCCCGGCTCATCGGATATCACGCAGGCACACTACACGCTCACGTACACCCACGCTTCAATCCCGGATTGAAGGACTACGCTGACACGCTTGTAATCCGATACCTCATAACTGTCGGCGGCGGCTAGTTCCTCGGGTGTGATCTGGAACACCATGCCGGGAATCGGGACGCTGCTATCGCTTCCCGGACGAAGAATCGGATGGTGAGTCTTGCCGCTGGTGGCCAACACCTCTGGGTCGGTGATTTCGACCCAGGACTGCTCGTACCCCAGCATCGCATCGGCACTGCCGCTGAGCTCGCGCCCGAAGTTGGCCAGTTGCACGACTTTGTCCTGCAAGGTGCCGTAGGAAAACAGGTACTCCGTTTTATCGCTCATCCATAAATCCTTGTTTGAATAGTCCCGAGTAGCTTATCGGGTGATCTTCAGCGCTTGCCGTGCCTTGTGCTTCTCCAGCGCCAGATCGATCAAGCGGCTGACCAGCTCGCTGTAAGTCATGCCGGTGGCTTGCCAGAGCTTGGGGTACATGCTGATTCGGGTGAAGCCGGGCAGTGAGTTGATTTCGTTGATCAGCACTTCGCCGCTGTCGGTCAGGAACACATCGACCCGCGCCAGCCCGGAACAGCCCAGCACCTGAAACGCCTCGACAGCCAAGGCGCGGATGCGCTCACTGGCCTCGCTGCTGATGTTGGCCGGCACCACGACCTCTGCCGCTTGAGCGTCGATGTATTTGCTGTCGTAGGAATAGAAGCCGCTGCGCACCACGATCTCGCCACAACCGCTGGCGATGGCATCCTCGTTGCCCAGCACCGCGCACTCGATCTCGCGACCGTTGACGGCGGATTCGATCAATACTTTTTCATCGAAACCCAGGGCCAGTTCCACTGCCGCCGTGTACTCGGCTTCGTCACTGACCTTGCTGACGCCCACGGACGACCCCTGGTTCGCCGGCTTCACGAACAGCGGCAGACCGAGTTTGGCCTGGACCTCGGCGAACCCGGTGCGCGCGGCGCTGGCACGAGTCAGGGTCACGAAGGGCGTGACTGCAATCCCGGCATCACGCAACAGCCGCTTGCTGATGTCCTTGTCCATGCACACCGCCGAGCCGAGCACATCGGAGCCGACAAAGGGTAAATCCGCCATGCGCAACAGGCCTTGCAGGCAACCGTCTTCACCCAGCGTGCCGTGCACGATCGGGAAGATCACATCGACGTGGCCCAGCATTTCCTGACTCGAGGTTTCGACCAATTGCTGGCTGGCCTTGCCCGGCACCACGGCCAGTTCCCGGTTGGACTGGTTGAGGGCGATCAGGGCCGGATTTTCCTGGTTGAGCAGGAAGTTCGATGGATCATTGAGGTGCCAATGGCCTTGCTTGTCGATACCGATCAGCACCGGTTCGAAGCGCGACCGATCCAGCGCATCGACGATGTTTTTCGCCGATTGCAGCGACACTTCGTGCTCCGCCGAACGACCACCAAAAATAATCCCTACCCGCAGTTTGCTCATACCAGACACCTCGACGAACGATCAAACGCACCCGCGCCTCGATGGCTTACAGGGTGCAGAGAATGCTCGATACCTTGCTACATTTGTATGCGGTTTTCTACCAGCCCCATGGGTTTTATCGGCCAGCAGACAGGTGGCCGGTCCCTGGGTTACCGTGATCGACATTGCGCTCAAGACAACGACACCATGGCCAAGCACACGCCTCCCATCGACTGGTTCCATCGCGCCCCCGACGTGGGCGGGGTTCAGCGTTTCGAGGCATTTTTTTTGCCGGCCACGGCTACGACCTTCACCGCCATGACACCTACGCAATCGGCCGGACCCTGGCCGGCGTGCAGAGTTTTCAATACCGCGGCGGCTGGCGCCACAGTCTGCCCGGCGGGACCCTGGTGCTGCACCCGGACGAAGTCCACGATGGCGAGGCTGGCACCGAGGCCGGCTTCAAGTACCGGATGATGTACATCGAGCCGGCGCTGATCCAGCAGATACTCGGCGGGCAACCGCTGCCGTTCATCAAGACCGGATTGTCGACCGACCCACGCCTGTTCGCCGCCACCGACGTGCTGCTGCGAAGCCTGGATTGCCCCCTCGATCCATTGGAAGAGCAGGACGCGCTGTTCGATCTGGCGCAGGCATTGAGCACTGTCTCCGGCGCGCCCGGTAAACGCCAGCGCTTCGACTACGTGGCGGCGGAGCGCGCGCGGGAGTTCATCCACAGCGCTCCGGATCGCACGGTGACACTGGAGGAACTGGCGCAGCACAGCGGTCGGGATCGCTGGAGTCTATCGAGGGATTTCCGCCTGTTGTTTGGCACCAGCCCTTATCGATACCTGACCATGCGTCGCCTGGACCTAGTCCGCGCCCTGCTGATCCAGGGCCAGTCTCTGGTCAGTGCCGCACTGATCGCCGGTTTCACCGACCAGAGCCACATGACCCGGCAATTCAGCAAGGCATACGGCCTGTCACCGGCCCGCTGGATGAAAATGCACCGCCGCTGAGCGCGCACAATCGTACAAGAAGCCCGCTGCCGTGCTGACTATCGTGGCTTCACGATCAACCACGAGAGCTTTCTTCATGAACGCCTACCAAAGCCTGAACTTCGCTGAAAAAATCGCCCGGATCGACTCGCACTGGAGCCCTCGGGTCATCGCCGAGATGAACGACTACCAGTTCAAAGTGGTGAAACTGCTGGGGGATTTCATCTGGCACGATCACCTGGACACCGACGAGACCTTCATCGTGCTCGAGGGGCAGCTGCGCATCGACTTTCGCGATGGCCACGTCCTGCTGAACGCGGGCGAAATGTATGTGGTGCCGAAGGGTGTCGAGCACAAACCCTCTGCCGCGCAAGAAGTGAAACTGCTGCTGATCGAGCCCAAGGGTGTGCTGAATACAGGCAGCGAAGGCGGCGAACGCACGGCGCAGAATGACGTCTGGGTGTAAAAGGCAGCCGGTTTACGGCTGCAGAGTCTTGCCGTCCACCGGCTCGCCGATCGTCAGGAAATGCCCGCCCGCCACATGATGCAGGGTGCGTAGCGCATCGTGTCCCGCGAAGTGCCAACGGCCTTCACTGAACACGCGTTCATCGGCCTGGGCGGCAATCACCTCGGCCAGGAACAGGTCGTATTGCTGATGGTTGTTGGGCTCCGGCAGCAGTCGGCACTCCAGCCAGGCGACGCAACCTTCAAGCATCGGCGCATCGATCAGCTCGCCACTGAACGTCTGCAGGCCGTAGACCTGAAACTTGTCCAGGCCCTGGCCCTGAGTCAGCTCCAGGCCCGACGTCGAGCCCACAGTCTGGGCGATGTCGGCCTGGGCGGCGCAGGGAACGTTCAGCACGAAGGTGCCCGACGCTTCCAACAGTTGGCGGGTCCAGGTGGACTTGTCCAGCACCAAGGCGATTTTCGGCGGTTCGAAGTCCAAAGGCATGGCCCAGGCCGCGGCCATGATATTGCGCTGGCCTTCATGCGCCGCGCTGACCAGCACGGTCGGCCCGTGATTGAGCAAGCGATAAGCCTTGGACAAGGGAACCGGACGGCGGTGAGAAACGCTCATGAGGGCTGCTCCTGGGAAAACGCCGATTGTAGCGATTTCCACCAGGAGGTCAGGTATCAAGTCGCCAGTTGATTGGCAAACTGCCCGACCGCGTTCACCACTTTCTGCGCGCCGTCCTGAATCTCGACGATCACCGTGCCCGCTTCCGCCGCCAGCGCCAGGCCTTGTTCAGCCTGAAGTTTGCCGTCGGTCATCAGGGCCACGGCATTGCGCGCCATGTCCTGGTTCTGGCGTACCACGCCAACGATTTCATCGGTGGCCTGGCTGGTACGGGACGCCAACTGCCGGACTTCATCCGCCACCACCGCAAAACCTCGCCCCTGTTCACCGGCGCGCGCCGCTTCGATGGCCGCGTTAAGCGCCAGCAGGTTGGTCTGTTCGGCAATGCCGCTGATGGTTTTGACGATGGTGCCAATCACCAGCGACTGCTCGTTCAACGCTTCGATGCCTTCGCCGGCGGTTTGCATGTGCCGGGCCAGGTCACGCATTACGTCCACCGCCTGAGTCACCACGGCGGTTCCACGCTGAGCGCTTTGATCGGTTTGCTGGGAGGTGCTGTAGGCGATGTTGGCCGCTTCGGCGACCGCCTGCTCCTGATTGACCTGATCGGTAATCACCGTGGCGAATTTCACCACTTTGTAGAGCGTGTTGTTGGCATCCACCACCGGGTTGTAGGACGCCTCCAGCCAGACCACACGACCGTGGTTGTCCACACGCTTGAAGCGGCCTGCCACGAATTCGCCGGCGTTCAGGCGGCGCCAGAAGTTCTGGTATTCCGCGCTGTTGTACTCTTCAGGCTCGCAGAAAGTACGGTGATGTTTGCCCTTGATTTGCGCCAGGCTGTAACCCATGCCGCTGAGGAACCGCTCGTTGGCCGCCAACACGTTGCCATTGAGATCGAACTCGATGACCGCCGTCGAACGCACCAGCGCGCCGATCAGGTTCTCATGCTCGCGGGACGCCTCGATGGTGCGGGTCAGGTCGCTGGAATAAATCGAGAAGTGCTTGATCCGCCCCTCCGAGGACAACACGGGCTGCACAATCGAACGCAACCAGGCTTCCTTGCCATTGCCCCGCAGCAAACGCACGGCGCCGGCAAAGTGCTCACGGCGGGTCAGCGCAGCCTTGAAGCGGAGGTGGAATTCGTCCGATTTCACATGGGGCGGGACGATGTCTTCAATGTGCCGGCCGATCAGGTCGCTGCTTTTGTAGAGCATCTCGCCGAGGAAGTTCTGGTTGACCAATTGAATCCGTCCATCAGGATCCAGGGTCAGGACCAGCATCTCGCTTTCCAGACTGTCCTTCACTTGCTGAAGGCTGGAGAGTTCTTCGCGAAGAGCCGACAGCTCCTGCTTCAAGCGTTTGTTGAACATGGAAAGCACCGATGGACAGGAATGGAAAGCGGCATGCAGCCTAGCCATCGGCCTTGCGGATATTTTCTGAAGAGCGTTTCAGGGTTGTCCTACAAAAATAGTTGCGGCACGCCTGCGTGACCTTGCGTTCATGCCGTGCCAGCGGCCGGGCAATGCTCAACCCGGGGCATCCGTGTGCCGAAATAAGCAGCGCTGCTCACGCCCACCGCGCCCATCACCGCACTGAAGATCACGCAAATCCACGGACTCCACGGCATCAGACCGATCAGCAACAACGGTGTGACACTCGCCCACGCTGCGTAGGCAATGTTGTAGGTGAAGGAAATCCCCGAGACGCGAATTCGCGCGGGAAACAGGCTGATCATCACCGACGGCACCGCGCCGACGACCCCGCAACCGAGTCCGGCAATCGCGTAGGCCAAGCCGATCCATTGGCCCCCGGTGATCAGGCACGTATAAAGCACGCCGATGCCCAGCGGCAGCAGCAGGCTATAGAGCATGACCGTGCGCCAGGCGCCGATGCGATCGACGAGCAGCCCGGCGAGTACACAGCCGATGTTCAGGAACACAATGCCCAAGGCACTCAAGGCGAACGTGTGGCTGGCGGTCATGCCGAAGGTTTTCTGCATCATGGTCGGGGTGATGACCACGAACACCACCACCGCCGACGTCAGTACGCAGGTGAGGAGCATCGCTGGCAATATCGCCAGGCGATGTTCGCGCAAGACCGTGCGTAGCGGCAGTTCGACAGCGGCCTCGCGCTTGGCCTGCATGGCCATGAACACCGGGGTTTCGCTGAGCCAGCGGCGTAGCCAGACGCCAATCACCCCAAACACGCCGCCCAGCAGGAACGGGTAACGCCAGGCGTAATCGAGGATTTCCGTCGGGGTGAACGCCTGCGCCAGAAAGGTCGCGGTCAGGGCGCCGATCAGGTAGCCAAAGGTCAGCCCGGCTTGCAAGAAGCCCAGGGCATAACCGCGATGCCCGGCCGGCGCGTGCTCGGCGACGAACACCCAGGCGCTCGGCACTTCACCGCCGACCGCAGCGCCCTGCAGGACCCGCAGGACCAACAGCAGCAGCGGTGCGAAATAGCCGATCTGGGCGTAGGTCGGCATGATGCCGATCAGCAGGCACGGCAGCGCCATCATCAGGATGCTCAGGCTGAAGACCTTCTTGCGCCCCAGCCGGTCGGCGAAATGCGCCATCAGAATGCCGCCCAATGGGCGCGCCAGATAACCCGTCACGAAAATCCCGAAGCTTTGCAGCAAGCGCAGCCACTCGGGCATTTCCGGTGGGAAAAACAGCTGGCTGAGGGTCAGCGCGAAAAAGACGAAAATGATGAAATCGTAGATTTCCAGGGCGCCGCCAAGGGCCGCCAGGCCAAGGGTCTTGTAGTCCGAGCGGCTGAACGGCGTCGGGCGCGAATCGGTATTGGCAGTCATGAAAAGAACTCTGGCACGGGCAAAAAAACAAGGCGCCCATGGTCTACGCAAACGCGTCCACCGACAACCCGTTAGACCAAAGTCTCAGACGGGTTAATCTTCGTCACAAAAAAATGACCGATTGAATTACTGTTGGCACCTGTCCAGACGGGCCTTTCCCGCCCCAAAGACCACAATAAACATAAAAATTCGAGGTACTCCCGTGGCCGCTGATATCGAAGATACCCGCTCCGCCCGCTTTGCCCTGCGCTGTTCAAGTTTTGCCGAACGCTGGTTCCCCGACTCGTGGGTGTTTGCCGCGCTGGCGGTGATCATCGTGGCCGTGGCGACCCTGTTCATGGGCGCCAAACCCACTGACGCGGCCATGGCTTTCGGTGATGGGTTCTGGAGCCTGATCCCGTTCACCATGCAGATGGCGTTCGTGGTCATCGGCGGTTATGTGGTCGCCAGCTCCCCGCCCGCAGTAAAACTCATCGACCGCCTGGCCCGGATCCCGAAAAACGGCCGCTCGGCCGTGGCCTGGGTCGCGTTGATTTCCATGGTGGCGTCGCTGCTGAACTGGGGCCTGTCGCTGGTGTTCGGCGGTCTGCTGGTGCGCGCCCTCGCTCGCCGCACCGACCTGAAAATGGATTACCGCGCCGCCGGTGCTGCCGCGTATCTGGGCCTTGGCGCCGTGTGGGCCTTGGGCCTGTCGTCGTCCGCCGCGCAATTACAGGCCAACCCGGCCAGCCTGCCACCCTCGATTCTGTCGATCACCGGCGTCATTCCGTTCACCCAGACCATTTTTCTCTGGCAGTCCGGCGTCATGCTGCTGGCACTGATCGTGATTTCGCTGATCATCGCCTACGCCACCGCGCCGGGGCCGAAAACAGCCCGCGACGCCGAAGCCTGCGGCATCGACCCGAGCTTCAACCTGCCACCGCTGCAACCGCGCACCCGCCCCGGCGAATGGCTGGAGCACAGCCCGTTGCTGACGATTTTGCTGGTGCTGCTGGCCGCAGGGTGGTTGTTCCACGAGTTTTCGACTAAACCGGCGATCAGCGCGATCTCGGGCCTGAACACTTACAACTTCCTGTTCATCATGCTCGGCGCGCTGCTGCACTGGCGCCCGCGCAGCTTCCTCGATGCCGTATCGCGAGCGGTGCCGACCACCACCGGCGTGCTAATCCAGTTTCCGCTCTACGGCTCGATCGCTGCGCTGATGACCACGGTCAAAGGCACTGACGCCCAGACCCTGGCCCACCACATCTCGACCTTCTTCGTCAGCATTGCATCCCACGACACTTATGCGCTGCTGATGGGCGTTTACTCGGCGATTCTCGGTTTCTTCATTCCATCCGGCGGCGGCAAATGGATCATCGAAGCGCCTTATGTCATGCAGGTGGCCACCGACCTGAATTACCACCTGGGTTGGGCCGTGCAAATCTACAACGCGGCTGAAGCCCTGCCGAACCTGATCAACCCGTTCTACATGCTGCCGCTGCTGGGCGTGCTCGGGTTGAAGGCGCGGGACTTGATTGGCTTCTCGTTCGTGCAATTGCTGGTGCACACGCCGCTGGTGCTATTTTTGCTGTGGGCGCTGGGGACGACGCTGACGTATACGCCGCCGGTGATGCCGTAAACGAAGTTGATTGCACCTGTGCAAAGCAGGTGCAATCAGATTTGATCGGAGGGTAAAACCTTCAACAACTCAGGCAAGGCCGTCTGAACGGTATCCCACACCACTTCGAGATTGATATCGAAATAGCCGTGAGCAATGCGGTTGCGCATACCTCGCATGCTGCGCCATGGCACTTGTGAATTTTCGCTCGCAAAATCCGCATAGCCATCCATTACTTTGGTGGCTGCTTCACCAATAATGATGAGGCTCATGATCACAGCTTGCTGGGTACGTTTGTCTTCGGAAAACTCTTCTTTACTCAAGCCTTCGACAAAAATCAGCGCATCGCTTGCGGCTTGCCGCATATGGTCAAGGTAATCTGCGAGACGGTTAACAGTCATACGGGACGAGCCTGTTCGAGTACCTGCTGACGAAACTTCAACGGAAGATCTCCCGGCGTCAGCAGATCAACACTGACCCCCAGCAAATCTTCGAGCTCGACTTGAAGCCCTCCGAGATCGAAAAGCGTGGCCCCTGGGAGAGCGTCCACCAGTAAATCAAGGTCACTCCCTTCTTTATCTGTCCCGAGTAACGCGGAACCAAATACACGAGGGTTGGACGTACGAAATCGACCGACGACCTCGCGGACGGCTGCTCGTTTTAGATCCAGTGCAGTAGAAGGTTTCATGGGTGACCTTTGCCAAGTCCAATACTGCGCCAGTCTAGCAGTGCTCGAGAACGGTAGACACTGCACCTCTTGTAACCCTCTGTCACATCCAACGCTTCCGGACCAAACCACGTCCCGCCGCAAATAATAGCTCAGTGCCACTACTTTCCTTTACCGCCCCGCTGCTCCGGTAATATCCTTGCGCGAATATTATCTGTATCAACTTTTTGCAGGCCGGAAAGGGAGTTCATCGCCATGATCGTAGGGATTGACCTGGGAACCACCAACAGCCTCGTTGCCGTCTGGCGCGGGGAGTCCAGCGAGTTGGTGCCCAATGCACTCGGCCAGTTCCTCACTCCCAGCGTGGTGGGTCTCGATGATCAGGGCCGGGTTCTGGTCGGCCAGGCTGCCCGCGAGCGCTTGCACACTCACCCGCGCCAGACCGCTTCGCTGTTCAAGCGGCACATGGGCAGCGCTACGGAAGTGCGTCTGGGAGACCGGTCATTCCGTCCCGAGGAGCTTTCGGCGCTGGTGCTCAAGAGCCTGAAGGAAGACGTCGAGCGGGCCTTCGGCGAAACCGTGCATGAAGCGGTGATCAGCGTGCCGGCCTACTTCAGCGATGCCCAGCGCAAGGCCACGCGCATTGCCGGTGAGCTGGCGGGTCTGAAGGTTGAAAAACTGATCAACGAGCCAACCGCTGCGGCGCTGGCATATGGGCTGCATCAACGGGACAAGGAAACTTCGTTCCTGGTGTTCGACCTCGGCGGCGGCACCTTCGACGTGTCGATCCTGGAGCTCTTCGACGGGGTCATGGAAGTGCGCGCCAGCGCGGGCGACAACTTCCTGGGTGGTGAAGATTTCGACAGCGTGCTGCTTGAGCATTTCCTTGAGCACCATCGCAACACCGACAACTTTCCTGACCGCAACAGCATCATCCAGCCTTTGCGTCGCGAGGCCGAGCGCGTGCGCAAAGCCCTGGGCCAGGACAGCAGCGCCGAATTCAGCCTGCGGGTCGACGGCCAGCAATGGACGCAAACCATCACCCAAGCGCAATTGGCCACGCTCTACACGCCGCTGCTCGAACGCCTGCGCACACCGATCGAGCGGGCCCTGAGAGACGCGCGGATTCGGGTCAGTGATCTCGACGAAATCCTGCTGGTAGGCGGTACGACGCGCATGCCGCTGGTGCGCAAACTGGCGGCCGGCCTGTTTGGGCGTTTCCCTTCGATCAGTCTCGATCCGGACGAAGTCGTGGCCCACGGTGCGGCGATCCAGGCCGCCTTGAAAGCACGCTCCGCCGCGCTGGAAGAAGTGGTGCTGACCGACGTCTGTTCTTACACATTGGGCATCGAGACTTCGACCCAAATCGGCCAGCAGTACGAAAGCGGGCATTACTTGCCGATCATCGAGCGCAACAGCATCGTGCCGGTGAGCCGGGTCAAGACGGTGTACACATTGCAGGATAACCAAGAGCACGTGCTGCTGAAGATCTTTCAGGGCGAAAGCCGTCTGGTCAAAGACAACGTGGCATTGGGCGAACTGGACATCAAAGTGCCGAAACGCAAGGCCGGCGAAGTCGCCCTCGACGTGCGTTTCACCTACGACAACAACGGTTTGCTCGAAGCCCAGGTGGTCATCCCCCTGACGGGCGACAAGCATTCTCTGGTCATCGAAAACAACCCCGGCGTGCTCACACCCGAAGAGATTCAGCAACGCCTGGAGGGCCTGGCGCTGTTGAAGATTCATCCGCGCGATCAGCAGGTCAATACGGTGTTGACCGCACGTCTTGAGCGTCTCTATCAGGAAAGTCTGGGGCAGATGCGTGAACAGATTGCTCATTGGGCCAAACAGTTTCAGCACGCGCTTGATTCGCAGGATGAACGGCGGATCCGTGAAGCGCGCAGTGAACTGACCCAGCAACTGGGCATGCTGGACAACGGTCTCTGGCACTGAGGAGCAGCAACATGGATTGCTGGTCTGTGCTGGAACTGCCGGAAGACGCTGATGCGCGCACCCTCAAGCGAAGCTATGCAAGGCTGCTGAAAACCTTCCGGCCCGATGAAGATCCCGAAGGCTTTCAGCGCTTGCGTGAAGCCTATGAGGAGGCGCTGGGTGTTGCGCAATGGCGAGCCGAATACGCCGCCGAAGAACATGAAGTCGCAACGGTCGACGTTGTCGAGAAGCCCAATCACACCGACCTTCAGGCAGGGTCCGATGTGCTCGGCGTGCGTCCGTTGAGCCTTCAAAATCCGCCTCCACTTCGGCCCTTGAACCTTGAAAGTCCGCCCCCTCTGCGCTCACTGAACCTTGCACCGTCCAACCCCCAGCCCCTTCACGAACCGGTTGCAGCGCCGGACGAACTCGCGGCGCGCGCCTTGCTCGACGGACTCTCCGAGCAGAATCTGTCCGAGCGCTGGGCCCAAGCGCAACAACAGCACTGCGCCAAGGCGTTTGAGCAGCGATTGCTGGCGTTGTGCTTCGATCATCCGGGCTTGCGCAATTCGATTGCCGCCTGGGCGGTCCAGCACCTCGATTGGCTCGCGCCCTGGCAAAACGTCGAAATGACCGATTGGCAGCGAGACGCTCTCGCCAGCGGCTTGCTGCAGGATTATCGGCAGGCGTTGCAGGAGTTGCTCGAAGCCGGCAAGGAGCGGGAATTCCTGACACAGCTCAAAAGTTACACCGTGCAACCCTGGCTGCAGGTGTTCGATCGACGTCAGGAGTGGCAGCGGATCCTCCTGCAATTGTTCAACGACACCGAATGGAGCCTGCCACTGTTCGATCGCGTCGGTCAGGTGTTTGGCTGGGACGATAAAAAAGGCATTCATCCTGAACCGATGTCGCTCTGGCAGGCACTGATTGAGCGCTGCAATCAGGAAATCTTCTACGCAAGCCTGCAGGCCAAGGCCCAAGACAACCGGACCTGGGCCGCTGACGTTCAAGCCGCGCACTTGCTGATGAATCCGATGCAGCCTGGCCAACAAAAGAAAATGATCGACGGCTTTGGCCAGAACGAATGGCAGGCCTGTCATGACCTTGCGCAAACCCTCAAGTGGCGTTATCCGCAATTGCGTTTGCGGTTGCCCCACGCCGATGTTTTTCACTGGCGACGTTTCCTGCCGCGCCCCATCGCCGACGAAACCTGGGTGCGTGTCTGGGCGGGCATCGCACTGGCGCTGTTTTTGTTTTATTTCCCGACCGAATACAAATCCAAAGGCTTCAGCATCAGCATCCCAATGATATTTATCTCGTTGGCATTCGCCTGCGTGCCGGTCTGGTTCTTCCGTTTCGCCATGAGCTGGTGGGTGCCGATCATCTCGCATGTCGTTGTCCAGGACCTGTGGCTGACCGAAGGCCTGGTCCCCCGCCACTGGAACCCGGATACCCGTTGGCTGGTGATGCGACACGGTGTTCCGCAAGCCGTCCTCACGTTGCTGTTCGGGCTTCTGTTGGGTTGGCCGGGCATGGCGACTTATGTCGGTTTCATGCTGATCGGTCTCTTGCACAAACGCCGTATCGGTCAGCTCGACCCTGAACTGGCCGCTCGGCGTCCCTGGCTGACGGCGCTGCATTGGGCGCACTTCAGTCCGTTGCAGTTGGTGTTTTTGCTGGTGATGGTCGGCGTCATCTTCGTGTGTCGGATGTATTTCCCGGAATATCACCTGACTCATTTGATGTTCAGGTGAGCGATTGCCGGCCGATCTGCTTAAGTAACTATCGCCCGCGATCAACGCGGCCCACGCTGAAAAGGATCTGAGCATGTTCAAACTGACAGGACTTACCCTCGCGGCCCTTACCCTGAGCGCCGCCGCCCACGCCAATGTCGATCTGAAACTGGGCAGCACCGAACGCGTCACGCGGCTGTTCGCCTACCCCAACAACTGCAACGTCGTCTGCTTCCGCAACTGGACGCTTGAGCAAACCGTCGAGCACTACCTGACCCAAAGCGTACAGCGCGATGGCTACAGCACTGCGAAAGTGCGGGTCAAAACCGATAACGGTCAGCTCTACGCCGACATCAGCGGCGTGCCGAAGGGTTACGAAAAACCGTTGTCCGCGCTGCTCAATGCCGGTGATCTGGCCTACACGGGCGCCAAAAAGCTCAACGTTGATGGCAAGTGGGCTTACAGCTGGTATCTGTTCCTGCCACTGGGCATGGCCCTGGAAAACCGCAAGAGCGTCGAGCTGCTGCATTTCCCGCCGGATTACTCCCTGACACAGGCCCAGGATTACCTGCGCTCCGCCACCACGGATCGCTGGGCCACGCTGCTGACCGACAACGGTATCCCCGCCGATCAGACGCCGGGTTACCAGACCATCATTGATATCGCGCCGATTGCGGCGCCGGCCAGTGCAGGCAAGGATCTGGAAGGTGTCTACGACTACTTCAAGGACTACCAGACCACCATGGTCAAGGAAGTCAGCCAGAACGCCAGCGGTGCCACGTTGCCGATGGTCGCGTTTGGCGCACCGGTGCGTAACTGGATCAAGCAGCAATACGGGCCGACCGTGAATGTGCTGGGTCTGGCCACGATCAGCCCGAGCGCCGGGGTGAAGGTGCCGGTGCTGGGCTCCAACCACCCGAGCTACATCTGGTACGCCGCCAACCCAGAGAGCTACACCGGCGACGATGCTCAGGCCAAGGCCGATGCCGCGGGCCTGAAAGTCATGGGCCAGGATTTGAGCGCCGCCTGCTGGCAGGCCGGTATGGGCAGCAAACCCGGGACCGACCCGACCGCTCAGCTGAAAGGCTGCACACAGACGTGGCAAGTGACCCAGAAAGAAAAAACCTGCGAGCTGTTCTACACCTCGATCCGTAACCTGACGCCTGAACAAGCCGTGGCCAAATGCGCGACGACGCCGATCCAGTCCGAGCTCAAACAGCTGCAAGCCCCGGCACCTGTGACTGCGGCTCCGGCGCCTGCGCTGTAAACGCCCTTGCACGTTTGCGTGTGAGCGAAGGCTTACGCGCAAAAGCGCACTTTCCTTCTGTCAGTTCTGACAGTAGACCCGTCGTTTCATTTGCGAGATCTTGAGGTAACCCCCTGTGTTGCAGGGCTGACAGGACGTCAGTTGGGAAATCGCAACGCGCTGCCGACAAGGATCGTTATGAAACCTCATTCCCTGCACGGGCCCCTGGCGCAAGCTCCCGATGGATTCTATCCATTCCCGGAGCTACCGCCAGGCCTTGGATTTCCTTCCCGGGTCGATTTCGAGATTATCTACAACGCGAGTGGATTGGCCGCGGCCATCGTAGCCCTGCGCGAATTTCCACAGATCAGCCGAATCTGCCGCGTGTCGGGGCATCTCGTGCCTTATCGCCATCGACATACCCGGCAACTGGCGCCTGGTATCCACGTCTACGACCCACACTTCAGCGGGCTGCTGAGGCACTCCTGCGACCCCAATGTCTTTCTCGACATGAGCGAAATGTGGTTGTGGGCACTGACGGATATTAATAAAGGCGACAACTTGACGATGGATTACGCCACGACCGAAGACAAACTGCTGCGCCAGTTCGCCTGTCAGTGCGGGTCCCCGGAGTGTCGAGGCTGGATCTGCGGCTACGATGAACAGCCGAACGCCGACGGCCAGTTGTATTTCCACCACTGGCGTCGGCGCAGTCTCTGTTGAACCGTTTTACAGCGTTTCGACCGGACGCAGTCGGTACTGCGGCGGCAATTGCTCAAAACCGCTGATGGTCGTGTTCAGGCTTTTCCACCGGCCATCCTTGATGCCGTAGATGCAACCATGGATCGACAGGTTCTGCCCGCGATGCCAGGCGTTTTGCACAATGCTGGTATGGCCGACGTTGGCCACTTGCTGGATCACGTTGAGCTCGCAGAGACGGTCGACCCGTTCTTCTTCGGTCGGCAACCCGGCCAGTTCTTCACGCTTCTCGTAATAGAGATCACGGATCGAGCGCAGCCAGCCGTCGATCAGGCCCAGCTGGCGATCCTGCATCGAAGCGCGCACACCGCCGCAGCCGTAGTGGCCCGTGACGAGGATGTGTTTGACCTTGAGCACGTCGACCGCGTACTGAATCACCGACAGGCAGTTGAGGTCAGTGTGCAGCACCACGTTGGCCACGTTGCGGTGGACGAACAGGTCGCCGGGCAGCATGCCGACGATCTCGTTGGCAGGCACCCGGGCGTCGGAACAGCCAATCCACAAGTATTCCGGCGTCTGTTGGCGAGCCAGCTTGGAGAAGAAGTCCGGATCTTCCTGTTTGATCGCCTCGGCCCAGCGTTCGTTGTTATCAATCAGATCTTGTAATTCGTTCATGCTGTAAAGCCTCAAGAATGATGCGCTGGTTTGACAGACAACCGCCCGTCGGGGTCACGCGCTTGATGCAAGTAATGCCGGGTGGAATTCTCAGGAGTTCAGCGGGTCCACCCTAGTAAGGCCCACAGTATGAGGAATTGCCATGACTGATTCACGACGTCCGTACGATGCGGTGCAGCCCGAGCCCATCGACGACAACGAAGACCGCATGGGTTCGATGCATGAACTGGATTTCGACGAGGAAGAACCCAGCGCGAAAATAGGCGACGAACTGCCGGAAACCGAGCGCGAACGGCTGATGCCTCGGGAACGTGTGCGTGAAGCGGGCATGACGGGGGCCTCGACCGATGACCATGAGTCTACAGATGATGACATGAGCCCGGAAACGTTGATCCGTGAAGACGGTGCGCGGGATGCCCATGAGGCCGGTGAGGGCAATCAGGCGGATTGGGATTTGAGTATTGTCGATGAAGACGATATTGGCGGGGGCAATGGGCTGGATGAGGCGGAGATGGCGCGGCGGGATCCGATGGACGGTAATCGTTGATCGTAGATGTCAGTCAGGACGCCTTCGCGGGCAAGCCTCGCTCCTACGGGATGGGTAAGACACCAGTCCTGTAGGAGCGAGGCTTGCCCGCGAAGCTTCAAAAAGGCTCAGTCGACCAAAGTGCAGGCCATGACCACGGCATCTTCCCGCCCTCCCACCGCGGGGTAGTAATCCCGCCGCCGCCCAATCTCGTTAAACCCATAACGCTCATACAACTTGAACGCGCCACGGTTGCTGTCGCGCACTTCCAGAAAACATTCCCGCGCCTTGGCGTTATACGCCCGGGACATCAAATGCTCCAGCAGCGTCAAACCCAGCCCACGGCCCTGATTCTCGGGCTTGACGGTGATGTTGAGCAGATGCGCTTCATCCAGAATGATCTGCACCACGCCGTGACCGACCTGTTGCTGCCCTTCGAACATCAGCCAGATCTGGTACTTGCCCAGCCCATCCAGAAAAATCCCGCGGGTCCAGGGATGGCTGTACGCCGCGTATTCGATTTTCAGTACAGCGTCCAGGTCCGCCTCGGTCATCGGGCGGAACGATACAGCGTCACTCATTTGATTCTTTCCAGCGCGCCATCAGCCGACGCATGGCTTGCCAGACATCAGCCTTACGCTGTGGCTCTTCCATTAATAATTCCAGGCCCGGCAGGGCCCAGACCGAGCCCAGGCCTTCGACCTGGAGTTCACGGTTGAAGGATTCGGCGTTCGCCTCACCGGCAAAACGCACCGCTGGCAGGCCGATCAGCCACACGCAAACGCACGGAGCGTCTTCCAGCCGGGCCGAGAGAAAACCTTGCACGAAGTCCCGAGCGGCTTCCGGCCCCTGATCCATGGTGCCCCGGGCCAACAGCGGCCAGCGCACCGGCTCGCCGATGATCTGCGGGCTGTCCGGCAGACCGGCGGCGCGCAGCATGTCTTTGAGCAGCAGATAGGCCGGATCGCGGGTCTGGAACGTTTCGCCTGTGGGTAACTCGACCAACAGTAGGCACCGACCAGCGCGCAGCAATTGCAGGGAAAAACGCGGTGGCGGTACTGGCACAGACTTGGCGACGACCGGCGCGGCTTCTTCTTCGACCTTGGCGTTCGTGCGGGTGCTGGCCAGCGATGGCCGCGGCACCTCAATCTTGACGCGCTCCGTCGGTGCCATCACCGGCGCAGCGGCAGGTGCTGGCGCGGAGGCAGGCACCACCGGCGCGACGACCAACGGCTCCGGCATCTCCATCAGCTCGGGACGCGATGGCGCGGCAAAGGGCAATTCAGTGCGCGGCAGCCAGTTGACCACCTGCATGGCAGTCAAATAGGCGCGGCGACGGGACTCGATTAGCAAAGGTCGGCCACTTGTGGATAACTAAAGTGCGCTGATTCTACCGCCCTTCGCTCAAGATCGCCCGCGCTTGATCGATACTCTTTCCCTTAGAAACAGCGACAGCCCGTCCCGAGAGTGAATCGCATCGGTCCCGATGCAGTACAATCGCGGCTTTTAATCGCCAACCAGCCGGCCATTCCGATGATCGAACCCAAGCGCGTCTTGCGCGCCCTCGCTGAACACTGGGCACTTCTGGAGCCACTGTGCGAGCACTTCGACCAAGGCACATTGAGCCTCAACGAACTGCGTTCACAGTTGGCCGCCCAGCAACTCGACAGTACGCCGCAGGACATCACCAGCCTGCTGGACGTGTGGATCCGCCTCGACATTCTGGTTCCCGTGGCAAAAAGCCCGAACCGTTTCGAGCTCAATGCGCAGATCCACGACTTCCTCGCTTACCTGCGCCGTGAGCACCGTCTGGGCCTGTGCCTGGAAATCGAAGCGTATCTTCGCCACCTCGAACGTCTGGCCGGTTATATCCAGGACGCTTTCGACATTCGCGATGGCCACGATCTGGCGCGCCAATTGCGTTTGCTCGACATGCGCGTACGCGATGTATTGAAGAAACTCGCCAACGACGAACAGGCCCTGGTGGCCGTCGCCGAACGCGCCAAGACCAGCGACCGGCAGATCCCGCTGCGTCAGCGTTACGCCGAAGTACTGGCGACCTGGGACGAATACGTCGAGCCGATGATTCAGTTGGTGAACGCCGACGGCGCCTTCGAGCAAGGCGTGCGCAAGGTCGAGAACGTCCTGCTGCGCATGCTCACCGAACAACAGCGCCTCGGTCACCTGGTCGACGACGACATGCTGCTGCGTACTCACGCACGCATTCTCGAAATGCAGACCAGCGCCCAACTGACCCTGCGCCACGCCCGCGAATTGCTGCTGCCGTTGCGTGAAGAAGCCCGTCGACACAACGCCGTGACCCGAGGCGCTGCGCTGGCCTTGTCGGCCATTCGTCGCAAAGGCATCGATGCGGTGCCGCAAGCGGCGATGCCGATGTTCACCCGCCCGCAAAGCACCTTCCTCGGCAGCGCCAGTCAGGTCGAAGCCTACGTTTATGCGCTGGCGCGATTCGAGCCGAAACCGGCGCGCTTCCCCAAGGCCCACAAAACGCAGAAAGGCGAAGCGCCGCGCGCGCCACGCACGGTTCGGGAAATGCTCGAACGCTGCGAAAACGCCCTGCCGATGCCGGACCTGATGACCTGGCTGCTGGAGCAGGAGCCGGACGGCGCCACCGACGAATTGCTTTACTGGTTCTCGCGCCTGTCGCGGGAAAAACGCTTCACACGCGAGCGTCTGGAACGCCGCGATTACCACACTCACGAGCATCAGGTCAGCCTGCGCTCCTTCGCCCTGCTCTCGGCCCGCGACACCGCCGCCGAGGATTCTGCGAGCACCCCACATGCATCTTGATCTATCCGAACTGTCCCAACTGGCGCCGATCTTTCGCGAGCTGTTCAAGGGCTACCACGTCAGCCGCCGCGACCCGGAGTTGTACGCGCAACTGTCGAACTTCCAGGACCAGTACCGCACGCTGTTCAGGGCGCTGGGCTATGAGTTGGTCTGCGACACCCGTGGTTTCTATTACTTCGTGCCGGACCTTGCGGCGGCAGCGGTGAACAAGACTGCGCAACGTCTGGCGTTGTTCACCTTCATCCTCGTCGAGCACTTGGCGGATCAGGGCCGTGACCCGGTCGCCGTGCTCGACGGTGGCAGCCTCGGCCGCGATGAATTGCCGTCCTTGCTGGAAAAATACCGCGACCTGTTCATCCAGGCCGAAGTGCAGACCGTGGAAGAACTCGAAGAAAAAATCATGCGCCGCATGACCCAGCTCGGTTTTGCCGGCGAAGAAAACGGCATCTACCGCTTCCTGCCGCCGATGCATCGTTTCCTCGACGTTTGCCTGTCGGTTCAACAAGACCGCGATCTGGCGGCCAGCCTGCACAGCGTCTTACCGCTGCCGGTTCCGGTGCTGATCGATGACGACAGCGACGAAAAACTGCTGCAAACCGATGATCCGCTCGATCTGAGTGACTTCGAAGAAGAAAGCGAAGAAGACGCCATGGCCCGCGCCATTGCAGAAGAACAGGAGACCGACGCATGAGCAAGGAACGCTACGGCATTCGCCGCTTTGCACTTTTGAACACCGCCGGTTACAGCCTCGGCCTGTTTCCACTGGAAGAACCGTTGTCGGTCTACGGCGCGAACAACCTCGGTAAATCCGCCTCGATCAACGCGTTGCAGTTTCCGATTCTGGCGCGCATGTCGGACATGAGTTTCGGCAAGTACAGCCTGGAACAATCCCGTCGTTTCTACTTCGCCTCGGACACCAGTTACATCCTGGTCGAAGTCTCGCTGCCCCATGGTCCGCACGTAATCGGCGTGGTCGGGCGCGGCCCGGGCGGTGGTTTCGGTCACCAGTTCTTTGCCTACGCCGGCAAACTGGACCTCGCGCACTATCAAAAGAACGACACCTGCCTGCGCCAGAAAGAGCTGTTCACCAACCTTGAGCGTGAGGGCCTGAAAGCTTATGAACTCAAGCCGGATGAGCTGCGTCGCTTGCTGGTCGGCGGTCACACCTCAATCCCGCTGGACCTGACCCTGATCCCGCTGCGCTCCACCAGCGAGCAGAGCCTGAAGACGTTCCGCGCACTGTTCATCAACCTGCTGCACATGCGCGAAATCACCGCGGCCAAGCTCAAGCAACTGTTCCTCGATGCGTTTGAACACAGCTTGCGTTCCGGCAGCGTCGATTACATCGCCGCGTGCGAAGAAGCGTTCCGCGATGTACGCCGCATGGAGCAGGACTACAACTCGCTGGTCACCGCCGGCCCGTTGGTTGAAGCCCTCGCCGCTGGCGTGACCCAGCGCAATATTCTGCGCGGCAAGTTGCACCGGATCTCGCCGTTGCTCGACTCGCTGCTCGGCACTTGGTCGGATTACGCCAGTGCGCGCAAGGAAGAGCTGACGATTCAGGCCGAGCACTACCGCAACGAACAGGACGCGCTGCAAAACGATCAGCGTGGCGGCACTCAGGAGTTGATGCGCCTGGAGCGGGAAATAACCGGCATCCAGCGTTGGCTCGGCGAACTCTCGGCGTTGAAGAATCGCTTCGCGTTGGTCGATGACGTCAAAGTGCTGGAGCAGCAACTGCTCGCGGCCAAGGACGCGCACGATGAACTGGCCGGTGCGCTGGCCCAGTCGCGGCAGTTCTCTGCCGAAGACCTCGAAGAACGTCTGCGGGACCTGGAAAAACGCCTGAAATCGGTGAAACAGCAACTCGATCACGCCGACAACAACAGCTACGCCCGTCTGCGCGAAGAGTTCTCGCAGCAGGACGTTGAGCGTTTGATGCGTCTGTTCAACAGCGCGCTGTTCAGCCTGCCGCTGGGTGAGCATGGCATTACGCTGGATGAGGACGGTCAGTGGGTCAAATCCCTGGAGCTGATCCTCGACGGCTTCAAAGGCGAGCGTTTCGAAGTACCAGGCCTGGCCATCGACATCTCGCACATTGAGCCGCCAGCCCTGCAAGCCTTGGCCGACCGCGCGGCATTGCGCGATCAGAAAGACCGCCTGGAGAAAGAACTCAAGCAACTGAAAACCCAGGCTGCCGTGGTCGCCGACCGTGCAGCGAGCAAGACCCAGACCGAAGCGCTGTACCAGCAAGTGCTGGATGCGCAAAAAGCCCTGGAAGATTTCCGCCGTGCACAAACCCTGAGCGCCGAAGAAGGCGACAAGCTGGAGCAACTGGCGCAGATGGAAGCGGCGCAGGACGAATTGAAGCGTTCCAGCGATGCCTTCACCGAGCGCGTCCAGCAACTGTCCGCCAAGCTGCAACTGGTCGGCCGGCAGATCGGCGACATGGAAGCCAAGCAACGCACCCTAGACGACGCCCTGCGCCGCCGTCAGCTGTTGCCCGCAGACCTGCCGTTCGGTACGCCGTTCATGGACCCGATCGATGATTCCATGGACAACCTGCTGCCGCTGCTCAACGACTATCAGGACAGCTGGCAGGGTTTGCAGCGCAGCGATGGCCAGATCGAGGCGCTTTATGCGCAGGTTCGCCTCAAGGGCGTGGCCAAGTTCGACAGCGAAGACGATATGGAGCGTCGCCTGCAACTGCTGATCAACGCTTACGCGCACCGCACCGACGAAGCGCTGACCCTCGGCAAGGCGCGCCGTGCGGCGGTGACCGACATCGCCCGGACCCTGCGCAACATCCGCAGCGACTACGACAGCCTTGAGCATCAACTGGCGCTGTTCAACCGCGAGATCAACAAACGTCAGGTCTCCAACCTGCAGAGCTTCCGCATCGTGCTCGCGCCGAACAAGGAAGCCCTCAAGCACATCGACCAGATCATCCACAGCGCCGGTCAGTACGAGGAAGGCGAAACCCTTTCGGTCTTCGACCTGAGCCAAAGCGCCGATCAGGACAACAAGAACGAAGAAGCCAAGGAATACCTGGCCCGTCTGGTGGCGGCTAACCACAACCAGCTGGGCCTCAAAGACTTGTTCGAACTGGCGTTCGAGATCACCAAGGTCAATGGTCAACCGGTTATCCACACTGACATCGATGGCGCGGCCTCCAACGGCACCACGATGACCATCAAGGCGCTGACCAACATGTACTTGTTGCTGCACTTGATGGACCGTGATCAAGCCGGTCGCGTGCGCCTGCCGTACTACCTCGACGAGGCGGCGGACATCGACGAGAAGAACCAGGCTGCGCTGCTGGAAACCAGCCTGCAACTGGGCTTTGTGCCGATCCTGGCGAGTGTGAAGCCGCAGGTCTGTGCCAGTGTGGCGATTGACCTGGAAGGTGGCAGCGGGCCAAACGGGATCTACATCGATGAGGCGGACTGGAAGTACATTCGTCGTCATGATGAGGTGAAGGCTGTGGTCAGCGTTGAAGCAGATGAGCCGGAGCTGGACGCGGTTTGATTTGCGTTTATCGAAGGCATTAAAAAGGCCGCGATCCAATGGATCGCGGCCTTTTTTTGGGCATGTCTTTTTAGTGATTCAGTGTACTTGAGGGCCTCTTCGCGAGCAGGCTCGCTCCCACAGGGGGTTGGTGTCGATCACAAATTCCGTGGTTACAGCAAATCCTTTGTGGGAGCGAGCCTGCTCGCGATGGCGGCAGCAGGGACACCAATAGTCTATTTACCGAGTGAAATCTTCGGCGCCCAGGTCAGCCATTCATCTTCAAACTTGTCGAACAGCGGGAACGTCTGCTCAGGCCGCGCCGGATTGCCCATGCGATCACCCTCCGGCGTGGCGAAGGCGATACCGCCCTGAATCAGCGTTTCCAACGATTCGGTACGGACCGTCGCGCCTTTGAACAAGCCGTAGTCGAACCCGAAACCGCTGGTGTTCCAGAAACGCGTGCCGCTGCGCACCAATGGCGCGTATTTCGGCTCGATCAGAATGTGCACCAACACACGGTCAGCGGTCTGACCCAATTCATAGCCCGTCACCTTGCCCACGGTGACCTCGCGGTACGTTACCGGCACACCGGTTTTCAGTGAACCACGGCGAGCGGCGCTCAACACCAGACTCAAACCGGCTTCTTGCTTGGCCGATTCCGGTGGAGTGGCCAGGGCGACGAAGTTCTTCTGCGGCCCCAGATTCTTCGCTGCTGGCTGCACTTCGATGTATTGGCCAGTTACCAGCGTTTCCAGGTTGGAGGTCTTGATCAGGCCCAACTCAGGCTTGACCACCCAGAACTGACTGCCGACCCGGGCAATGCGCTCCGGCACTTCGGTGATTCGTGCGGTGAGCATCACCGATTGCAGGTCATCACTGAGGTCGACATCTTCGATCTTGCCGACATCGAGGCCTTTGAATCTCACGGGAGTGCCACTGCGCAAGCCATCGGCGCGATCGACCTTGATCGTAACCACGGCGCCTTTCTGGTTGGCTTCGTCATGGCTGGCGAACAGGCGGAAACGCGGAATGCGTTTTTGCAACGGCGCCTTGGCTTCGGGGGTTTCGAAAGCGATGCCGCCGGCCATCAGGCTTTGCAACGACTCACTTTTGACCTGGATTCCGCCGGTCAGGCCGCCTGTGAGCGTGATGCCGCTGGCATTCCAGAAGCGTGTCGAGGCATTGACCAGTCCTTCGTATTCCTTCTCGATGTGGACACCGATCACCAGTTGCTTCTTCTTTTTGGAGAACTGATAGCTCTGCACCGAACCAACCTTGACCTGCTTATAGAGAATCGGACTGCCGACTTCCAGCGAACCCAGGTTTTCGGTGAACAACACCAGGTGCAGACCAGGCGAACGCAGGTCCAACGGCGGCGCCTTGGGTCTGGCCACAAATTCACGTTGCGGCGCGGCCCCTTTGTCGCCCGGTCGCACAGCGATGTAGTTACCTTTGACCAAGGCCTCCAGCCCGGTGATGCCCGCAAGGGAAATCGACGGTTTGACCACCCAGAACTGAGTGCCTTCGACCAGGTAATCCTCGGCCAGTGGATCAAGTGTCAATTCGGCAGTGGCGGCATTCAGATCCGGATCGACCTTCAGTGCTTTCAGGTTGCCGACCTGGATGCCTTTGTACATGACCGGAGTACGGCCGGCCTGCAGGCCTTCGAAATCGCTGAGTTTGACCTTGACCCGAATGCCGGCAGCGGCGGCATCGAAGTCCTCGTAGAGGCGAAACGGCAGGCTTGGATCGGTGGGCGGGCTGTCCTTGCGATTCTCCGGTGTGGCGAAGGCGATACCGCCGGCGACGATGCTGGCGAGCGATTCGCTGCGCACTTTTACACCAGACAGGTTGGCGTCGATGCTGATGCCGCTGGCGTTCCAGAAACGGGTGTGTTTGCGCACCAGATTGGCGTAGGTGGGCTCAATGAACACTTTGAGCTCGACTGTGCTTTGATCTTCCGACAGCAAGTAGCTTTTGACTTGGCCGACCTTGATCTGCTTGTAGAACACGGGGCTGCCGCGATTCAGTGAACCGAGACGATCAGCCTTGATGGTGAGGTGCAGGCCGGGCTGAGAGTCTGACAGCGGGGGCTCTTCAGCCAGGGCCTTGAACTTGCGGGTAGGCTCGCCCTCGCCGGGGCTGATGGCCACGTAGTTGCCGGACACCAGCGTTTCCAGCCCGGTGATACCAGCCAGGGTCACGCTCGGTTTGACCAGCCAGAAACGGGTGCTGGTCTTGAGGTATTGCTCCACGTCCTTGTTCATCTCGACGGTGGCGATCACACCTTTGGAACTGCCTTCGTCATCGAGCTTAAGGGTTTTCACCTTGCCGACTGGCATGCCCTTATAGACGACTTCAGTCTTATTGGCCTGAATGCCTTCACCGCTTTCGAAACGCACCTGTATCTCGATGCCAGTTTCGCTATAGGCACGCCAGCCGAGCCAGCCGCCGATGATCAGGGCGATCAGGGGCAGCACCCAGATGGCAGACCAGTTCGAAGCCGGTCGGGTTTTAGCTGTAGGCAAATCAGTCATGGTCGTCGTCCGACTCCGTGTTATCCCAAATCAGTCGGGGATCGAAAGTAACTGCGGCAAGCATCGTCAAAATCACCACACTGGCGAAAGCGATGGCACCAAGATTGGCTTCGACGCTGGCAAGCCGTCCGAAATTCACGACCGCCACCAGGATGGCGATCACGAAGATGTCCAGCATCGACCAGCGGCCGATGAACTCGATAAAGCGGTACATCCAGATTCGTTGGCGTGCCGAGAGGGGCTGGCGACGTTGTACTGAAAACAGCAGCAGCGCGATGCCCACCAGCTTGAACGTCGGCACCAGAATACTGGCGATAAAAACCACGGCGGCGATGGGAATCATGCCGTGCTGAACCAGCTGGATAACGCCCGACATGATGGTGCTGGGATCGCCCTGCCCTAATGAGCTGACAGTCATGATCGGCAGCACGTTGGCCGGAATGTAGAGAATCGCTGCGGTGACCAGCAGTGCCCAGGTCCGCATGACACTGTTCGGGCGACGGGCGTGCACCAGCGCACCGCAACGGGTGCAGGTTTGCTCGTCGGTGTCGGCTTCCTGCTTGTTCAATTCATGGCATTCGGCGCAAATCAGAATGCCTGCATCAATCGCCCGCATGGGCATCCTCTCCTGACAAAGCCTGCCAGATCTGATGAGGCGACATCACGACCTCCAACCAGACCTGGACCAACAACAAACTGATAAAGCAGGCCAAACCGAGACCTACTGTAATGGCTGCCATATCTGCCAGTTTTACGATCGCCACCAGTACGCCCATGAGGTAAACCTCGAGCATCCCCCAGTCCCTTAGATGGTGATAAATACGGTAGAGCAGCAAACCGTAGCTGCGTCCGATATCAAACCGGATGCTCAACAGCACGGCCAATTGGCAGAGCAACTTGAGCAACGGGATTCCCATGCTGCACAGGAACACAATCACCGAGACGCCTTGCATGCCGGTATCGAACAGACCGACAACGCCGGTCCAGACGGTGTCTTGCGACGATTGCCCGAGTAGATTGAGCTGCATGATGGGTAAAAAGTTCGCCGGGATGTACAACAACAGCGCGGCGATGACCAACGCGAGACTGCGCTGCACTACGTTGTGCCGATGGGCGTAGAGTTCGTAACCGCAGCGCGGGCACAGGGCTTTCTCGCCATGGGCAAGCTCAGGCTTGCGCATCAGCAAGTCACACTCATGGCACGCCACCAAGTCGTCCAGCGGTAATTCTGACAGCCCGGGGGCGTCAACCGGATCTGGCATAAGGGCTCTGGCTCCGAAAAAAGTTGGACCTATTCTAGTGTCATGAGTCGAAAATAACTGTGCAAATTTGTGTTGTAGCTTGAGGAAAACTTTCCTGCGGACAAAACAAAACCCCTACCTGCATACGCAGATAGGGGTTTCGGAATTTAATCTTGACGATGACCTACTCTCACATGGGGAAACCCCACACTACCATCGGCGATGCATCGTTTCACTGCTGAGTTCGGGATGGGATCAGGTGGTTCCAATGCTCTATGGTCGTCAAGAAATTCGGTAGCCAGGTCGTTTGCCTTACGGCACACGCTCCAGCGAATGGGTATGTGATAGATCTCGGTGTTTGTGAACAATCGAACTTTCGGTTCGTTTCGTCTTCACACACCGCAATCTGGTGCCCTTTCAGGTCAGCAAATTGCTTGGGTGTTATATGGTCAAGCCTCACGGGCAATTAGTATTGGTTAGCTCAACGCCTCACAGCGCTTACACACCCAACCTATCAACGTCGTAGTCTTCGACGGCCCTTCAGGGGACTCAAGGTCCCAGTGAGATCTCATCTTGAGGCTAGTTTCCCGCTTAGATGCTTTCAGCGGTTATCTATTCCGAACATAGCTACCCGGCAATGCCACTGGCGTGACAACCGGAACACCAGAGGTTCGTCCACTCCGGTCCTCTCGTACTAGGAGCAGCCCCTCTCAAATCTCAAACGTCCACGGCAGATAGGGACCGAACTGTCTCACGACGTTCTAAACCCAGCTCGCGTACCACTTTAAATGGCGAACAGCCATACCCTTGGGACCGGCTTCAGCCCCAGGATGTGATGAGCCGACATCGAGGTGCCAAACACCGCCGTCGATATGAACTCTTGGGCGGTATCAGCCTGTTATCCCCGGAGTACCTTTTATCCGTTGAGCGATGGCCCTTCCATACAGAACCACCGGATCACTAAGACCTACTTTCGTACCTGCTCGACGTGTCTGTCTCGCAGTCAAGCGCGCTTTTGCCTTTATACTCTACGACCGATTTCCGACCGGTCTGAGCGCACCTTCGTACTCCTCCGTTACTCTTTAGGAGGAGACCGCCCCAGTCAAACTACCCACCATACACTGTCCTCGATCCGGATAACGGACCTGAGTTAGAACCTCAAAGTTGCCAGGGTGGTATTTCAAGGTTGGCTCCACGCGAACTGGCGTCCACGATTCAAAGCCTCCCACCTATCCTACACAAGCAAATTCAAAGTCCAGTGCAAAGCTATAGTAAAGGTTCACGGGGTCTTTCCGTCTAGCCGCGGATACACTGCATCTTCACAGCGATTTCAATTTCACTGAGTCTCGGGTGGAGACAGCGCCGCCATCGTTACGCCATTCGTGCAGGTCGGAACTTACCCGACAAGGAATTTCGCTACCTTAGGACCGTTATAGTTACGGCCGCCGTTTACCGGGGCTTCGATCAAGAGCTTCGCGTTAGCTAACCCCATCAATTAACCTTCCGGCACCGGGCAGGCGTCACACCCTATACGTCCACTTTCGTGTTTGCAGAGTGCTGTGTTTTTAATAAACAGTCGCAGCGGCCTGGTATCTTCGACCGGCATGGGCTTACGCAGTAAATGCTTCACCCTCACCGGCGCACCTTCTCCCGAAGTTACGGTGCCATTTTGCCTAGTTCCTTCACCCGAGTTCTCTCAAGCGCCTTGGTATTCTCTACCCAACCACCTGTGTCGGTTTGGGGTACGGTTCCTGGTTACCTGAAGCTTAGAAGCTTTTCTTGGAAGCATGGCATCAACCACTTCGTGTTCTAAAAGAACACTCGTCATCAGCTCTCGGCCTTAGAATCCCGGATTTACCTAAGATTCCAGCCTACCACCTTAAACTTGGACAACCAACGCCAAGCTGGCCTAGCCTTCTCCGTCCCTCCATCGCAATAACCAGAAGTACAGGAATATTAACCTGTTTTCCATCGACTACGCTTTTCAGCCTCGCCTTAGGGACCGACTAACCCTGCGTCGATTAACGTTGCGCAGGAAACCTTGGTCTTTCGGCGTGGGTGTTTTTCACACCCATTGTCGTTACTCATGTCAGCATTCGCACTTCTGATACCTCCAGCAAGCTTCTCAACTCACCTTCACAGGCTTACAGAACGCTCCTCTACCGCATCACCTAAGTGATACCCGTAGCTTCGGTGTATGGTTTGAGCCCCGTTACATCTTCCGCGCAGGCCGACTCGACTAGTGAGCTATTACGCTTTCTTTAAAGGGTGGCTGCTTCTAAGCCAACCTCCTAGCTGTCTAAGCCTTCCCACATCGTTTCCCACTTAACCATAACTTTGGGACCTTAGCTGACGGTCTGGGTTGTTTCCCTTTTCACGACGGACGTTAGCACCCGCCGTGTGTCTCCCATGCTCGGCACTTGTAGGTATTCGGAGTTTGCATCGGTTTGGTAAGTCGGGATGACCCCCTAGCCGAAACAGTGCTCTACCCCCTACAGTGATACATGAGGCGCTACCTAAATAGCTTTCGAGGAGAACCAGCTATCTCCGAGCTTGATTAGCCTTTCACTCCGATCCACAGGTCATCCGCTAACTTTTCAACGGTAGTCGGTTCGGTCCTCCAGTTAGTGTTACCCAACCTTCAACCTGCCCATGGATAGATCGCCCGGTTTCGGGTCTATTCCCAGCGACTAGACGCCCTATTAAGACTCGCTTTCGCTACGCCTCCCCTATTCGGTTAAGCTCGCCACTGAAAATAAGTCGCTGACCCATTATACAAAAGGTACGCAGTCACCCAACAAAGTGGGCTCCCACTGCTTGTACGCATACGGTTTCAGGATCTATTTCACTCCCCTCTCCGGGGTTCTTTTCGCCTTTCCCTCACGGTACTAGTTCACTATCGGTCAGTCAGTAGTATTTAGCCTTGGAGGATGGTCCCCCCATATTCAGACAAAGTTTCTCGTGCTCCGTCCTACTCGATTTCATGACTAAGAGATTTTCGCGTACAGGGCTATCACCCACTATGGCCGCACTTTCCAGAGCGTTCCGCTAATCTCAAAGCCACTTAAGGGCTAGTCCCCGTTCGCTCGCCACTACTAAGGGAATCTCGGTTGATTTCTTTTCCTCAGGGTACTTAGATGTTTCAGTTCCCCTGGTTCGCCTCTTAAGCCTATGTATTCAGCTTAAGATAACCATCTTATGATGGCTGGGTTCCCCCATTCAGACATCTCCGGATCAAAGTCTGTTTGCCGACTCCCCGAAGCTTTTCGCAGGCTACCACGTCTTTCATCGCCTCTGACTGCCAAGGCATCCACCGTATGCGCTTCTTCACTTGACCATATAACCCCAAGCAATCTGGTTATACTGTGAAGACGACATTCGCCGAAAATTCGATAATACTCAATTAAGAGCAACTCACAAATTTTACCTTAGCCTGATCCGTTACCAGTGAAAGTAACGTTCAGTCTATCTTTCTATCACATACCCAAATTTTTAAAGAACGATCTAATCAAAGACTAGAAATCAATATTCATCCGAATATTCATTTCTAAACTCTAACAGCAGAAGCAGTTATATGGTGGAGCCAAACGGGATCGAACCGTTGACCTCCTGCGTGCAAGGCAGGCGCTCTCCCAGCTGAGCTATGGCCCCATAACAAAATTGGTGGGTCTGGGCAGATTCGAACTGCCGACCTCACCCTTATCAGGGGTGCGCTCTAACCAACTGAGCTACAGACCCAATTTCGAGCGCGCAACTGTTAGCTTGGAGCTATCAGCTTGGAGCTTAAAGCTGCTTCTATCGTCTTCTTCAATGAATCAAGCAATTCGTGTGGGAACTTATGGAGCAGCTGATGTCGTCGATTAAGGAGGTGATCCAGCCGCAGGTTCCCCTACGGCTACCTTGTTACGACTTCACCCCAGTCATGAATCACACCGTGGTAACCGTCCTCCCGAAGGTTAGACTAGCTACTTCTGGTGCAACCCACTCCCATGGTGTGACGGGCGGTGTGTACAAGGCCCGGGAACGTATTCACCGCGACATTCTGATTCGCGATTACTAGCGATTCCGACTTCACGCAGTCGAGTTGCAGACTGCGATCCGGACTACGATCGGTTTTCTGGGATTAGCTCCACCTCGCGGCTTGGCAACCCTCTGTACCGACCATTGTAGCACGTGTGTAGCCCAGGCCGTAAGGGCCATGATGACTTGACGTCATCCCCACCTTCCTCCGGTTTGTCACCGGCAGTCTCCTTAGAGTGCCCACCATTACGTGCTGGTAACTAAGGACAAGGGTTGCGCTCGTTACGGGACTTAACCCAACATCTCACGACACGAGCTGACGACAGCCATGCAGCACCTGTCTCAATGTTCCCGAAGGCACCAATCCATCTCTGGAAAGTTCATTGGATGTCAAGGCCTGGTAAGGTTCTTCGCGTTGCTTCGAATTAAACCACATGCTCCACCGCTTGTGCGGGCCCCCGTCAATTCATTTGAGTTTTAACCTTGCGGCCGTACTCCCCAGGCGGTCAACTTAATGCGTTAGCTGCGCCACTAAGAGCTCAAGGCTCCCAACGGCTAGTTGACATCGTTTACGGCGTGGACTACCAGGGTATCTAATCCTGTTTGCTCCCCACGCTTTCGCACCTCAGTGTCAGTATCAGTCCAGGTGGTCGCCTTCGCCACTGGTGTTCCTTCCTATATCTACGCATTTCACCGCTACACAGGAAATTCCACCACCCTCTACCATACTCTAGCTTGTCAGTTTTGAATGCAGTTCCCAGGTTGAGCCCGGGGATTTCACATCCAACTTAACAAACCACCTACGCGCGCTTTACGCCCAGTAATTCCGATTAACGCTTGCACCCTCTGTATTACCGCGGCTGCTGGCACAGAGTTAGCCGGTGCTTATTCTGTCGGTAACGTCAAAACAGATACGTATTAGGTAACTGCCCTTCCTCCCAACTTAAAGTGCTTTACAATCCGAAGACCTTCTTCACACACGCGGCATGGCTGGATCAGGCTTTCGCCCATTGTCCAATATTCCCCACTGCTGCCTCCCGTAGGAGTCTGGACCGTGTCTCAGTTCCAGTGTGACTGATCATCCTCTCAGACCAGTTACGGATCGTCGCCTTGGTGAGCCATTACCTCACCAACTAGCTAATCCGACCTAGGCTCATCTGATAGCGCAAGGCCCGAAGGTCCCCTGCTTTCTCCCGTAGGACGTATGCGGTATTAGCGTCCGTTTCCGAGCGTTATCCCCCACTACCAGGCAGATTCCTAGGCATTACTCACCCGTCCGCCGCTCGCCACCAGGTACAAGTACCCGTGCTGCCGCTCGACTTGCATGTGTTAGGCCTGCCGCCAGCGTTCAATCTGAGCCATGATCAAACTCTTCAGTTCAAACATCTTTGGGTTTTTAAGAAACCCTAAACTTGGCTCAGCAATCGTTGGTTACATCTTTGATTTCTCGCGGAGTAACTTGTGATGCTGATAATCTTGTTGACTATCAGTCTGACTCCACAAGCACCCACACGAATTGCTTGATTCAGTTGTTAAAGAGCGGTTGGTTAAGATCTTTCGTCTCAACCGAGGCGCGCATTCTACAGCAGCCTCTGTTGCTGTCAAGCGGTTATTTTCAGAAGTTTTCAAAGTTTCCTTTGCAACTTCAACCACTTGCGCTTCCGATCTCTCGTTAGCGGGAGGCGAATTCTACAGCGTTACTCGCTGCTGTCAACACCTCTTTTTCTCCGCTTTCGACCGAGAAGATCGAACCGTCAACCAAGCCAAACAACCCCGCCTGATCAACTCCTTCTGGGCTTCGATGACCTGAAGCAACTCGCTGTCGAAAACTGCGTAACTCTTTGTTTACCAAGGAGTTTTCCGTTTCGACTGCGCCGGAAGTGGGGCGAATTATAGACTTCCAGAATCTGCCGTCAACACCTATTTATGCTTTTCTTGCAGAAGGCGCTTTTTTGGCTATTAAACGCGGGATTCGACGGGCCACAGGCGGAATGCGCAACACTAATAACAGCGCACCTATAGAAGCATAGATCGCCCATTCCTTGAGATCGGCACGAACGATCCACAACATATGCAGCAATCCAAGCCCGAGAATGACATACACCAGCCGATGCAGCTTCTTCCAACGAACACCCAGCCGGCGCTGACTGTAACGATTAGAAGTCATCGCCAATGCCAATAAACAGAGAAAACCCAACGTCCCGACAATGATGTACGGCCGTTTGCGCAACTCGACACCCAGCTGCGACCAATCAAATCCAAGAATAAACGCCGTGTAGCCGCTCAGATGCAGAACCACATAAGCGAAACACCACAACCCCAGCTGCCGGCGCACAGCGATCCACCCCGCCCAACCGGTGAGTTTCTGCAGAGGCGTCATGCTTAACGTTATTAGCAGCAGGATAAGCGTCCCCAGCCCCAGCCGATCAACCAGGACCTTGCCCGGATCGGGACCCAACACATCCTGCCAGGCCTGATACAACCAAAGCAGCGGCCAGACCGCCGCCGCTATAAAGACGCCAATTCGCCAAAACGGATAACGCATCAGTAGTTCTTCCGCAGATCGAGCCCTGTATAGAGAGAAGCGACTTCATCCGAGTAGCCGTTGAACATCTGTGTGTCCCGAACATTGGGCTTGAACAGGCCGCTCGGCAAACGACGCTCACGAGCCTGAGTCCAACGCGGGTGATCAACTGTAGGGTTCACGTTGGCGTAGAAGCCGTATTCATCCGCGGCAATGCTCTGCCAGGTGGTTTTCGGCTGTTCGCTGACCAGACTGATCCGCACGATGGATTTGACGCTCTTGAAGCCATACTTCCAGGGCACCACCAAACGCAGAGGCGCCCCGTTCTGATTCGGCAGTTCACGCCCATACATGCCCACCGCAAGAATGGCCAACGGATTCATCGCCTCATCCAGGCGCAAACCCTCTACATAGGGCCACTCGATCAAGGCAAAACCAGAGCGCTGCCCAGGCATGCTCTTGGGATCTTGCAGCGTTTCAAAGCGGATGAACTTGGCCTTCGATGTCGGCTCGACTTGCTTCAGCAACGCCGAAAGAGGAAAACCAATCCAGGGAATAACCATCGACCAGGCCTCGACACAGCGAAGACGATAAATACGCTCCTCCAGCTGATAGGGCTTCATGAAGTCTTCCAGCGCATACCGCCCCGGCTTACCTACCTCTCCATCCACCACCACGGTCCAAGGCTCAGTCTTCAGCGAACCGGCATTGGCGGCAGGGTCGCCTTTATCAGTGCCGAACTCGTAGAAGTTGTTGTAGTGGGTCGCATCCTTGAATGGCGTGATCGCCTCATCCTTGACGTTGACTGCCCCCCATTTAGTAGCAGGAAGCTTTTCGGCAAACCAGGAAGGCGCCTTGCCTGGCTCGACATCTGCGTAACGAGCGGCTTCGTCAGCACTGGCCCAGCGCGGCAGACTGCTCACGGCCAGACCGGCAACGGCTGCGCCCAGTAGATTGCGTCGAGAAAGATAGAAGGATTCAGGCGTGACGTCCGACTCGTGACAGTCAGACGCTTTGGGGACTTTGATCAGCATGGCAACTCCGCAGCATTGGAGGACAGATGCACCAATAGACTGCGGAGTATGAGGGAAATTACATCACTCGGCGTTTTTGTGCCGACGAAGATGCAACAGGTATTGCACCGGACCAGACGCCGCGTAAGCGAGGAAAACCAACAGTAGAATGCGCGGCGGATCACTGAAGACCACGGCAAACACCAGGACTACCGCGAGGATCGCGACAAAGGGCACTCGCCCCTTCAAGTCCAGCTCCTTGAAGCTGTTGTACTTGATGTTGCTGACCATCAGCATGCCGGCGGCGGCCACCATCAGCGCAACCAGGAACGACATCTTGGAACCCTGAATGCCGTAGTCACTGAACGCCCAGACAATCCCCGCGACAACACCCGCCGCAGCCGGACTGGCCAGACCGATGAAGTAGCGTTTATCCGCGGTGCCGACTTGCGTATTGAAGCGTGCCAGGCGCAACGCTGCACCCGCGACATAGATGAAGGCAACCATCCAGCCGACCTTGCCCATGTCGCCCAACGCCCAGCCAAACGCCAGCAACGCAGGCGCGACACCAAAGGCGACCATGTCCGACAGCGAATCGTACTCGGCGCCGAAGGCACTCTGGGTATTGGTCATGCGGGCAACGCGACCATCAAGGCCGTCGAGCACCATGGCGACGAAAATCGCAATCGCGGCAAACGCAAAATACTTGCTCGCGCCAATCGAATCACCGGCACTCAACGCACTCTGGGCGCTCATCGAGCTGATGATGGAATAAAACCCTGCGAACAGGTTCGCGGTGGTGAACAGATTCGGCAGAAGATAGATACCACGATGCCGGACTTTACGACCTTCAGCGTCATGCCCTTCCTCGATGTGTTCATCGATGGGCAGCAGGCTTTCGGCGTCAGAAGCCTTGTTTGGCTCTTCGGGACGTTCGCTCATGGACATTACCTTGCAACGGGGTGGAAAGTTTCGACAGGTGTCTGGGACGACGGTTCGGCCGCAAACGATGCAGCTTTATACCAGAACCTTTCAGCCCAAACGAAAAAACGCGGCCTAAGCCGCGTTTTTCGTACAAGTGCGCGACTTAGTTTTTAGCTTTGTCGACGATCTTGTTGGCACCGATCCACGGCATCATGGAGCGCAGTTGCTCGCCGATGATTTCGATACCGTGAGCGGCGTTGTTACGACGCTTGGCGGTCATCGAAGGATAGCCGGTCGCGCCTTCGCTGATGAACATCTTGGCGTATTCGCCGTCCTGAATACGTTTCAGGGCGTTGCGCATAGCCTGACGGGACTCGGCGTTGATCACTTCCGGACCCGTCACGTACTCGCCGTATTCAGCGTTGTTGGAGATCGAGTAGTTCATGTTGGCGATACCGCCTTCGTACATGAGGTCAACGATCAGCTTCAGTTCGTGCAGGCATTCGAAGTAGGCCATTTCCGGCGCGTAGCCAGCTTCAACCAGGGTTTCGAAACCGGCTTTGACCAGCTCAACGGTACCGCCGCACAGAACGGCTTGTTCGCCGAACAGGTCGGTTTCGGTCTCGTCCTTGAAGGTGGTTTCGATGATGCCGGTACGACCGCCACCGACGCCTGCGGCGTAGGACAGTGCAACGTTTTTGGCGTTGCCCGAAGCATCCTGATAGATAGCGATCAGGTCAGGGATACCGCCGCCTTTGACGAACTCGGAACGCACGGTGTGGCCCGGTGCTTTCGGCGCGATCATGATCACGTCGAGGTCAGCACGCGGAACAACCTGGTTGTAGTGGATCGCGAAGCCGTGGGAGAAGGCCAGGGTGGCGCCTTTCTTGATGTTCGGCTCGATTTCGTTTTTGTACAGGGCAGACTGGAACTCGTCCGGGGTCAGGATCATGACCAGGTCGGCAGCTGCAACAGCGGAAGCAACGTCGGTCACTTTCAGGCCGTGAGCTTCGGCTTTGGCAACAGTGGCCGAACCTTTGCGCAGACCGACAGTCACGTCAACGCCGGAGTCTTTCAGGTTGCACGCCTGAGCGTGGCCCTGGGAACCGTAACCGATGATGGCAACTTTCTTGCCCTGGATGATCGACAGGTCGCAGTCTTTTTCGTAATAAACTTTCATGAAATTCCCCTATATATCCAGGCCGTTCAGGCCGTTCGCTAATTTGGTTTAGATGCTGAGTACTTTGTCGCCGCGAGCGATACCGGTTACGCCGCTACGGACGGTTTCCAGGATCGAGGCGGTGCCAATGGACTGAATGAAGCTGTCGAGCTTGTCGCTGGTACCGGTCAATTGAACGGTATAAACGCTGGCGCTGACATCGACGATCTGTCCACGGTAAATATCGGTGGTGCGCTTGATCTCGGCGCGCTGGGCGCCGGTAGCCTTGACCTTGACCAGCATCAGTTCGCGCTCGATGTGAGCACTTTCCGACAGGTCGACCAGTTTGACCACTTCGATCAGCTTGTTCAGGTTTTTGGTGATCTGCTCGATGATTTCATCGTGGCCGACAGTGGTCAGCGTCAGACGCGACAAGGTCGGGTCTTCGGTAGGGGCCACGGTCAGGCTTTCGATGTTGTAGTTGCGCTGCGAGAACAGGCCGACTACACGAGACAAAGCGCCGGGTTCGTTTTCCAGAAGCAGGGAAATAATATGTCGCATGATTAAGTACGCTCCGTCTTGCTCAGCCACATATCGCGCATGGAGCCGTCTTTGATCTGCATCGGGTAGACGTGTTCAGCTGCGTCGACCTTGATGTCGATGAACACCAGACGATCCTTCATCGCGAAGGCTTGCTCCATCATCGGCTTCAAATCCTTCAAGTCCGTGATGCGCATGCCGACGTGACCGTAGGCTTCAGCCAACTTGACGAAGTCCGGCAACGATTCCATGTAGGAGTGCGAGTGACGCGCGCCGTAGCTCATGTCCTGCCACTGACGGACCATGCCGAGCACGCCGTTGTTGAGCAGGATGATCTTCACCGGCAGGTCATGTTGCAGGCAAGTGGACAGCTCCTGGATGTTCATCTGGATGCTGCCTTCACCGGTCACGCAAGCCACATCGGCTTCCGGGAAGCTCAGTTTGACGCCCATTGCTGCCGGGAAACCGAAGCCCATCGTGCCCAGGCCGCCGGAGTTGATCCAGCGATTAGGCTTGTTGAAGCGGTAGTATTGCGCCGCGAACATCTGGTGCTGACCCACGTCGGACGCAATGTAGGCATCGCCCTTGGTCACTTCGTGCAGGGTTTCGATAACGGTTTGCGGCTTGATGATGCTGCCGTCCCCTTTGTTGTAAGGGAACATGTCGCGATCACCGCGCCACTCTTCAACCTGCTTCCACCAGGCAGCCACCGAGTCCTTGTTCGGGGTCTCGCCGATTTCCTTGAAGGTAGCGACCATCTCGGTCAGTACGCTTTCCACCGGGCCTACGATAGGAACGTCGGCCTTGATGGTTTTGGAGATCGAAGCCGGGTCGATGTCGATGTGGATGATCTTGGCGCTTGGGCAGAACTTCGATGCACCGTTGATAACACGGTCATCGAAACGCGCGCCAACGGCCATGATCACGTCCGCATGGTGCATCGCCAGGTTGGCGGTGTAGCTGCCGTGCATACCGAGCATGCCGAGGAACTGACGGTCGCTGCCCGGATAGGCGCCGAGGCCCATCAAGGTATTGGTGACCGGCACGTTCAGCAGTTGCGCCAGTTCGGTCAATGGCGCGGAGCCGTTGCCCAGAATGACGCCGCCGCCGGCATAGATGATCGGCCGCTTGGCCGCCAACAGCATTTCCACCGCTTTGCGGATCTGGCCCGAATGGCCACGAACCGCTGGGCTGTAGGAGCGCAGCTTGGCTTTTTTCGGGAAGATATATTCGAACTTCTCGGCCGGGTTGGTCATGTCTTTCGGAATGTCGACAACGACAGGACCAGGACGACCCGATTGCGCGAGGTAGAAAGCCTTTTTCATGATCTCCGGGATTTCCGAAGCATGCTTGATCATGAAACTGTGTTTCACGATCGGCCGGGAGATACCGATCATATCGGTTTCCTGGAAGGCATCGGTCCCGACCATGGTGCTAGGCACCTGGGCGGTCAGGATCACCATCGGAATCGAGTCCATGTACGCGGTAGCAATGCCGGTAATGACGTTGGTCGCACCGGGACCGGAGGTCACCAGTACAACGCCTGCCTTGCCGGTGGCGCGCGCATAGCCGTCAGCCATGTGAGTGGCAGCCTGCTCATGACGAACGAGAATATGTTGAACGGCTGGTTCTTTGAACAGCGCGTCGTAGATATGCAATGCGGCACCACCTGGGTACCCATAGATATATTTAACGCCTTCGTCACGCAAAAAGCGGACGAGCATCTCACCGCCAGATAAAAGCTCCACGTTGCTCACCTCTAAAACGCCAGAATACCGCCCACATAAACGGGGACGGGTCTTAATAGGTTTACTTCTCAGCAGAGCATGAGCGACGGTGGTCGCCGACTACGTCAGCACTGACTGAGCAAGTATTGGGATCGTCCCAAGTGTTGCGGGCCTTTCCCACCCAGCGCGAGGTAACGCGTTGCGGGTGTAACAGGTCGGCGCGGATGTGCGCCTCATGATCTGCTGAGTGGGTCTGCTTCTGGCAGTCCCTCTACAGCGGACTTTGGATTCTTCTGTTTCGTCCTCTGCAAGTCAAGCCGTCTATGTGCTTTATTGAAGTAAGCACATGAGAAAGCAAGAAAAAACCGCTAAACCGCAACTGTGTTAGCTTCAATTGCGCAACTCTGGCAAGGAAATGGCATGCGAACGTTCTTAATGGTCACTTTGCTGATCAGCCCTTTGTGTATGGCCGCTCAGATCTATAAATGGGTCGACGCCCAAGGCGTTACCCACTTCGACGCGCAACCGCCTCAAGGCCAGGAGGCCACCACCGTGGTGACGCCCTCCCCGCCTGCCGGCAAACCCGCCGCACCAACGCGCAGCACGGCGATTGGCGATCAACAGGCCATCGACAACACAGTGAAAAAGCAGGTTGCCGAGCAGCAAGCCCAGCTAAAGGTATTCTGCGAGCAGGCGCGAACGAACCTGGCCCAGCTGCAGAACAATCCGCGATTGCGTGAGGACGTGGACGGTGAGAGGCGCCGCCTGACCGATGAACAACGTCAGGAGCGCACTACCGAAGCACAGAAACAGATTGCGGATAACTGCCAGTAGGCACTGGCAGTATCCGATTCAGCGAGAGGCGGTGATCAGCAGATCGAACTCTTTGAGCAAGACCTGCAGCTGCCGGTCCCTGCCTTGGACATTGCGGGCGGCGAAGACCATTTCGGCCATCTCCTGAATCCCCGATGCGTTGGGCAGCGGTAGATCCTGTTCGAGGATGACCTTCATCTTCGGCAGGAAGATCCATTGCAGCCACTGCTCGAAATCGAGCGTATCGACCGAAAACGGTTCAACGCTGGATAACGCTTCAGCGGATGGCGAAACGTCATCCCACCAACCCTGAACCCGTAGCTCACGTTCGATCAACAGCAGTTGCTCGGCAATCTTGGGGAAGCGTGCGTCCATCACGACACAACCTTGGCCTTCTGACGGGCCAGTGCCGCACCTGCGGAATCACCCTGTTTCTCACGCGCCTGGGCGATCAGTTCCCACAGGCTGGCCTGAAGCGCCGGACGACCATTGGCGAACGTCAGGCCACGACGGGCGAACTGTTCAGCCTGTGGCGCATCGCCTTGGGCCATGCGCACCTGAGCCAGGCGATAAAGCACTTGCGGCTCACGCGGTGCAACTCGCTGGGCGCGCTCGAGGCTGGAGGACGCACCGTTGAGATCGCCGCCGGCCTGTTGCTGCTGAGCAGTGGTCAACAGCGCCAGCACCGGACCGTCCAGTTGCTCATCGGCAGACAATCCACCGGAGCTCGCCGAAGGAATCCCGCTCGGCGTCGACGGCATGCTGTAGCTGCCCTGATTGATCGGTGCCGACTGTACCGGCGAGGTGTCGATCGGCCCTGGGGTAATCGGGCCAGGCGTAATCGGACCGGTGCTGATCGGGGCCGACGCCACTGCGCCGCCACCTGGCACCATCACGACGACACCCGTGTCACCTTGCGGAATCGCTTGAGTCTGGGCTTGCACAGGACGTTTAGTCGTCGTCTTGCGGAATCCGCCATTTGCCGACACTCGCTCACTGTTGGAGACAGCACTGCCAGAGTCCACAACCGGAATCGAACCGCGTTGTACGGAGGAACAACCGCTGAGCAAAGCCACGGCGGTAACCGCTGGAATCAACCACTTGTTCACTTGAAACCCTCTTTGCTTAATTCATCCAGCCCTTGACCCAATCCATCACCGTTTCGCCGGATGCGGGACTGTCGCCACCGCAAGCCGCGCCGGGAGGCGGTTCGCTGCCGCGAATATACGGCATCTGCACGGCACCTGGGCAGCTGCCGTCGGAACCTTGCCCGGTCCGCGAATCGACCCAGGCCTGAACAACATTGTCCGGTTGCGGCATGTCCAGCGGCAATGGATCGGCCTTGCGCATGAAACTGGTCCAGACCTGCAATGCACCGGTGGCACCGGTGAACGGGGTCTTGCCGTTGTCATCGCGTCCCAGCCACACCACCGCCAGCAAGTCCTGGCTGAAACCGGCGAACCAGCTGTCTCGCGAGTCGTTACTGGTACCGGTTTTACCCGCCAGGGTCAGGGTTTTCGGCAGCACGTTGTAAACCGAACTGCCGGTACCTTCACGCATGACTCGCTGCATGGCGCTCTGGATCAGGTAGATGGAGGCCGGATCGAAACGCTGCTCGATCTGGAACGGATAACGCTTGAGCGGCTCGCCTTCGGCGGTCAATACGCTACGAATCCCGCGCATCGGCGTATTGAAGCCGCCGTTGGCCAGCGTCTGGTACATGGTCGCCACTTCGATCGGAGTCAGACCACCGGCCCCCAGCAACATCGAAGGGAACGCCGGGAACTCGCGACTGACACCCAGGCGCGCCAATGTCTTCAGGACATTCGGCACGCCAACCGCCAACCCGAGGCGCGCCGTTGACAGGTTGTAGGAATGGGCCAGGCCTTGGTACAGGAAAACCGTACCGTGGGAACGGCGATCGTAATTCTGGGGTTTCCAGACCTGACCGTCCGCGCCTTTGACCGAGAAGGATTCGTCCGACAGCCAACTGGTCAGCGTGTACTGGCTCGGCTTCTCAAGGGCTGTCAGATAAACCGCAGGCTTGATCAACGAACCGATTGGTCGCACTGCATCCAGCGCCCGGTTGAAGCCGGCGAAACTTGCCTGACGGCTGCCGATCATGGCCTGGACTTCACCGGTTTCCGGGTTGGTCACGACCATCGCCGCCTCAACCTCATCGGAACCCTTGCGTCCGGACAAGCGTTTAAAGGTGTCGTTGACCGACGCTTCGGCTTTCATCTGCAGGATCGGGTCGAAACTGGTGAAGATCCGCAGGCCTTCTTCGGTCAAGTCTTCGTCGCGATAGTCTTCGCGCAGCTGACGTTTAACCAGGTCGAGGAAGCCCGGGAATGAACTGTCCGCCAGCTTGCCGCGCGTCGTCACGCCCAGTGGCATATTCTTCGCCGCTGCGACCTGCTCGGCGGTGGCGACGCCTTGTTGCTCAAGCACATCGAGCACCAGATTGCGCCGCTCCAGCGCCCGTTCCGGGTTGCGACGCGGATTGTAATAGGACGGCCCCTTGACCATCCCCACCAGCATGGCGACTTGATGCAGTTTCAGCTCGGACAATGGCTGCCCGAAGAAGAACTGGCTGGCCAGGCCGAAACCGTGCACCGCGCGCTGCCCATCCTGACCGACGAACACTTCATTGAGGTACGCCTCAAGAATTTCCCGTTTGTCGTAATGCAGCTCAAGCAGCATCGCCATCATGGCTTCGGTGAGTTTGCGGGTCAGGCTGCGTTCGCTGGTCAGGTAGAAATTCTTCACCAACTGCTGGGTCAGCGTACTGCCGCCCTGGGTCATCTTGCCGCCGGATGTGTTGACCCACACGGCGCGGGCAATCGACTTGGGCGACACGCCCCAGTGGCTATAGAAATCCCGGTCTTCCACGGCGACCAGGGTTTCCAGCAGGTACGGTGGGACCTGATCGATTTTGATCAGAATGCGGTCTTCAAGATTTTTCGGGTAAATGCCGCCGATCAGCAGAGGCTCCAGACGCACGACTGAAAGCTTCGAACCGTTGGTCGCCGAAAGGTCAGCCACGTAATCGCCGGAGAAACGCACGCGCACCGGCTGAGCTTTTTCCAGGCCTTCATAGAACTGGAAGCCACGGGTATTCAAGTCGACGGTGTTGCCGTTGACCGCCGCTGCGCCGGGGCCGTTGCTCACGGCTTCGCGGCGATAGCCCAAGGCGTCGAGCTCGGTGAGGAAGTCTTCCTTGCTCAGCTTCTGGCCGGTGAACAGCTCCAGCGGGCGCGCATACACCTTGGCCGGGATGGTCCAGCGCTTGCCGGAGAACTTCTCCTGGACCACGGCGTCGAGGTAAACCGCGAACCCGGCGAGCACCACGAGGCCGACCAGACTGAGTTTAAGGGCCCAGCCCAGCCAGGGGCTCAAGCCCCGGGAAGGTGGTTTTTTGGGGGTACGGGGGGATCGAGTACGAGTCATGGCGGCGGATTATACGCACTTTATTCATACTCAACAGGAGCCCTCCGAGGTTTGCGTCAGACGGACTTGCAGCCATAATGGCGGCCGTGAATTTTCCCCAGACTCTGAAGGATCGCCTGTGAGCCAGTCCCTGATCGCCGCCCTGCAAAACCCGGCCCTCTACCCGCATCCTGTCGACGGGTTCCAGGTCATCGAGACCCACATCTCCTGGGTCATCCTCACCGGTCCCTTTGCTTATAAAGTGAAGAAGCCCGTGAATTTCGGCTTCCTCGACTTCACCAGCCTCGACGCTCGCGAGCATTTCTGCGGCGAAGAGCTGCGCCTCAACCAGCGCCTGACCCACGATTTGTACCTGGAAGTGTTGCCGATCACCGGCAGCGAAGCTGCGCCACAACTGGGCGGCGAAGGTCCGGTTGTCGATTTCGCACTGAAAATGCGTCAATTCCCACAAAGCCAGTTGCTCAGCACCCTGCAAGCCAATGGTGAGTTGACCACCGCGCACATCGACGAGATGGCCGCACAGATCGCCCAATTCCACCTCACTGCACCGAAAGTGCCTGGCGAACACGAAGCCGGCACCCCGAACAGCGTGATGGCACCGGTACGCCAGAACTTCGAACAGATCCGCCCTTTCCTCAGCGACAAGGCCGATCTGCTGCAACTTGATGCGTTGCAAGCCTGGGCCGAAAGCAGCTTCGAACGCCTGAAGCCGCTGTTCGCCCAGCGCAAGGCTGAAGGCTTCATCCGCGAATGCCACGGCGACATCCACCTGGGCAACGCCACCGTGATCGATGGCAAGGTCGTGATCTTCGACTGCATCGAGTTCAACGAACCGTTCCGCTTCACCGACGTTTATGCCGACACCGGTTTCCTGGCCATGGACCTGGAAGATCGCGGCCTGAAAAGCCTGGCGCGTCGTTTCATCAGCCAGTACCTGGAACTGACCGGCGACTATCAGGGCCTTGAGCTACTGAACTTCTACAAAGCGTACCGCGCACTGGTTCGCGCCAAGGTCAGCCTGTTCAGCATGCCGGCCGAAGCCGACCCGGTGCAACGCGCCACCACCCTGCGTCAGTACCGCAACTACGCCAACCTGGCAGAAAGCTACAGCACCATTCCTTCGCGGTTCATGGCGATTACCCACGGCGTTTCCGCTGTCGGCAAAAGCCACGTCGCCATGCGCCTGGTGGAAGCGCTGGGCGCCATTCGCCTGCGTTCGGATGTTGAACGCAAGCGTTTGTTCGGCGAGCAAACCGTACCGAATGACCCGCAGGCCGGCATTTATAGTGCCGACGCGAGCGCCGCCACTTACAGCCGCCTGCATGAAATTGCCGCGGTCATCCTGCGCGCCGGTTTCCCGGTGGTCATCGATGCGACATACCTCAAGCGCGCTCAGCGTGACGGCGCGGCGAAAATCGCCGAAGCCACCGGGGCACCGTTCCTGATCCTCGATTGCAATGCACCACAAGCAGTCATCGAGAGCTGGCTGGCCTTGCGTCAGGCAGACCAAAAGGATCCGTCCGACGCCAACCTCGCTGTTATCGCCGCCCAGCAGGCGAGCCGTGAGCCCCTGACGCCAGCAGAAATTCTGTGCAGCAAACGCGTCCAGACCAATGAAAGCGGGACGCTCGACACCGTTGTTGCACAGATTCGCCAGCGCATGCCGGGCCTGTAAAAACTATTTCAGCCGTGAAGCCATCGCCGGCTTCACGGCTGCCAAATAGTGGCACTATACTGGCGTCATAAAACCATCAGGTGATGCGACATGAGCCAGCCGAAACTTCTCGACACCCCGCTTTATGCCTTGCTGCACAAAGACGACATCGCAGGCTTCAATGCCGAGCGCGCCAGTCATGCCTCTGTCGACATGGTCGGCGGCGATTTTCGTGGTCTGGACCTGCGTGAGCTGAACGCCGATGGCGTCGATTTCACCGATGCCTACTTCCGCTCCGCTGATTTGCGTGGTATCGACTTCCGCAACTCCTGCCTGGAAGGCGCAAGCCTGGCTCACGCACAGATCTCCGGCGCCTACTTTCCGCCAGAACTGAGTGCTGACGAGATCCTGATGTCGATGAATTTCGGTACTCGCCTGCGTTATCGCACCCGCTAAAAACGACGTTCTACCTGACAAGTCCAGCGCCCCCGCTTCGCGCTGGGCGCTGGATTTTTTGTCGGGAAAGTTGATTCCTCCGCGCTTCCTCCGACTGCTCCCGCAGACCTTCACGCAGCTATCTGAGTCTTCCTCTTAGAAGCTTTTGCGTCGAAACCGACCAAACAATCACGCTTTTCCTACTGATGGCTACACTCCTGAGAGGCTCGCCCACGCACCGTTCGGCCGTCGCAAGGAGGCTTGATGAATGATGAACTGCAACACCTGAAGAATCTTGGCAAGACGTCGGCACAGTGGCTGCATGCCGTGGGCATCCACAGCGCGTCGGACTTGCGCCGCCTGGGAGCGGTGGATGCTTATCGGGCCGTGCGTACGCGCGGGTTCCGGGCGTCCAAGGTGTTGTTGTATGCGATCGAAGGCGCGCTGATGGACGTGCACTGGAACGACATTCCAGCTGATCGCAAAGAAGCCTTGAACAAACAACTGGAAGCCATCTCGTCCCGTCACAAGAACTGAACAGGCAGATTCGCCTCAGGATTACCGACTCAGGCGCAATGATTACGGGCTTTCGCGCAAGGAAAAAGGGGAATGCAAAGAAATCAAAAAAACAGCGGTTGACTTGGTAATGAGAATCGCTATGATTATCACAACTGGTCGCGAGACTGGTCGATATTTGAAAAGCCCTTGGTTCGGACTCTCAGATATCTCCTCATCAGGCTAATCACGGTTATTTGACCCGGCTCTTGCCGGGTCTTTTTTTGCCTGTGGAAAAGTCGACCGCTTACGCTTACTTCCCGAACTGCTTACGCATTTGCGCACAGTAATCCTGAGCCGGCGTGGCAGGCGTGTACCAGACGTAATCAGCCATGGCCGACGTGACCTCACCCCCCTCCTCCGCCAGCATCAACACCTTCAGTGCTTCAGGCTCGCCAAGATCAAGGACGTGGATCGGCACGCCAACATCCTTGCGCGCGTGGTAAGCGCCGGCAAACAGCAGCGAAGGCGTCGGTGCCGACAACAAGCGCTCGGCCATCCGACGATCACGTTGTTGCTGGACCGCCAGCATCGCGGGCATCTGCGAGGTGGGCAGCAAGCCGCAATGGGAGTCGTTGATCTGCGCCAGCAACTCATCCTTGACCGACGGAGCATTGGAAAGCCGACCGTTTAATGTCGGTGGCTTGGCATAAACAGTACGGACTTCAAGAGTGTCCAGATTGGCCGCCAACAACGGGTAGGGTTGAGTCAGCACAAAGCGCACGATCGGCCCGTACAGATTCCAGTCCCACCCCGACTGCCAGTTCAACGCGCCGGGAAGATCTGCGGGTAGCGTCGAGGCACGGCGAATGTCATCGACGCGCGATTGTTGATCCGGCGTGAGCATTTCCAGCAACAGACTGCCTTGGGGTCGACGTTCGCCCAACGCCTGTAGCAACCACAATTGCAGTTGATGGTGATCAGAATTGTCGTGCTGCTCACCGACGATCAGCCGCGACGGCACGGCCAACCGTTCGACCAACTCCGCGGGTGTCAGGATCTGGCCACTGCGCAGGTCCTGAATATCACCGACGACCGGAGGCGGTGCCGAAACGTGCTGGCAGGCACTCAACAACACGACCGCCAGTAGCAAAATTCCTCGCATGCTCACCTCGATGTCTTTCTCAGCGGGCGATGATCAGCGGATGACCACGCTCCGGATGCCGCTGCACCAGCACTTCCAGCCCGAATACCGCTTTGAGTGGTTCCGGGCGCAAGACGTGCTCAGGGGTGTCCAGCGCCACGGGCCGCCCACCTTCGAGCAGTAACAGGCGATCACAATAGCGCGCCGCGAGATTCAGATCATGCAGGATCACCAGCACCGCAGCGCCATGATCGGCGAACTCGCGCACTGCTTGCAGGGTGGTGTGCTGGTGCAGCGGGTCGAGCATCGAAGTCGGTTCATCGAGCAACAGCGTCTGCCCCACCTCCCCCGGCCAGAGCTGCGCCAGTACCCGCGCCAGGTGTACCCGCTGCCGCTCGCCGCCGGACAGCGCCAGATAGCTGCGGCCACTCAGGTGTCCCGCATCGGCAGCGTGCAAGGCGGCGGCGACGATCTCGTCATCCCGGACCCGCCCGCTTTGATAAGGCAAACGCCCCATGCCGACCACTTCCTCCACACGGAAGGCGAAGTCCAGGGTCGACACCTGCGGCAAGACCGCCAGTCGCTGGGCTCGCTGCGCGCCGGTCCAATGGCTCAATTCGCGCTCATCGAGCCAGACGCTGCCGTGGTCAGCCTTCAACTCGCCGCACAAGGCGCCGAGCAAGGTGCTTTTGCCTGCACCGTTGGGCCCCAACACACCGAGGACTTCGCCGGGCTTGAGCTCAAGCGTGATGTCCGTCAGAACGATTTTTGCGCCTCGACGGATTTGCAGGCTCTGGGTTCGCAACATCAGGCACGCCCTCTGAGCAGTAAATACAGAAAGAACGGCGCGCCGATGAAGGCCGTGACAATTCCGATCGGCAACTCTGCTGGCGCCAAGGCCAGCCGTGCGACCAGGTCGGCAAACAGCAGGAGACTGGCACCGGCCAGCACTGAGGCCGGCAACAACACCCGATGATCAGGACCGGCCAGCAGGCGCACCAGATGCGGCACCACCAGACCGACAAAGCCAATCATCCCTGCTGCCGCCACGGCCGCGCCAACCCCCAGCGCGGTGCAAAACACCAATTCGCGCTTGAGCCCTTCGACGTCAATGCCCAGATGACCGGCCTCCGACTCGCCGAGCAGCAACGCATTCAAGGCCTTGGCACGACGCGGCAACCAGAGCGCAACACCGGCGCTCACCAGCAGCAACGGCCAGAGCCGTGAATAGCTGGCGCCGTTCAGGCTGCCGAGGTTCCAGAACGTGAGGGTGCGCAAGGTCGCGTCGTCGGCCAGATAGGTGAACAAACCGACCGCCGACCCCGCCAGCGCCGTTAACGCAATACCGGCCAGGAGCATGGTCGCGACGTTCGTCTGCCCGTTGCGGCGACCCAGCCGATACACCAACGCCGTCACACCCAACCCGCCGAGAAATGCGCACACTGACAACAGATAAGGCCCGAACGATTCAGGCAGACCGCCAAACACCGAACCACCGACAATCGCGATCGCAGCGCCCAGCGCAGCACCGCTGGACACCCCGACCAACCCCGGGTCAGCCAGCGGGTTACGAAACAATCCCTGCATCGCCACGCCGGACAACGCCAGTACGCCGCCCACCGCCAGGCCCAACAAGGTTCGAGGCAGGCGTATTTGCCCGAGGATCAGCTCGGCCTGCTCCAGCCCATCAGGGGCAATGGGCAGGCCGATCATGCGCAACGCCGCACGTAGGGTATCGAATAAAGGCAGGCTGACCGGCCCCAGCGCCAAGGACAGCCAGATCGCCACTAAACACAGCAGGCTCAGGCCAATGAACAACGCACGGGGTTTAACCAGAACGGTCATTGGGTCGTTTTGCCTGGGAAGAAACCATCAGACAGCGTTTTCAACGCATCGGGCAACCGAGGCCCCAATCCACCTACCAACAAGGTCGGATCGAGCTCCATGACGCGTCCGTCCCTGGCCGCACGGGTCGAGGACAGAATCGGGTTTTCCTTGAACAACGCCGCGCGCGCGGCATCGCCGGTCATCGCTCGGTCAGCAAACACCAGCACGTCGGGGTCAAGACTGACCAGCGACTCAACGGAAAAGGGTTTGTAGCCAGTGTGCGTGGCCAGATTGTGCCCGCCGGCCTTTTGGATGAGCCAATCGGCGGCGGTGTCTTTGCCGGCGATAAGCGGCTTGCCGCCCGCATGGCCCAGCAGCAACAGCACGCCCGGCGATTTTTCCTTCAACTGCGCGCGAGTGACCCGGACCTTCTGCTGTTCGAGTTGCTGCTGGTAGGTCTGGAGCAATTGCGCAGCCCGGTCTTCAGCACCGAGCAACTTGGCCAGATGCGCCAGATTGCCCTGCAGCGTCGGCAGATCAGGCTGGGCCGAGAACAGTTCGACCTGCACGCCCGCGCTACGAACCTGCGACAGCACCGGCGGCGGCCCCATTTCTTCGGTGCCGACCAGGATCTGCGGGCGTAAGCTCAAGATGCCCTCCGCCGACAGTTGCCGCTGATAACCGATGCTCGGCAGCGCCTTCAACGAGGCCGGATGCTGACTGGTGGTATCGACGCCGACCAGTTTTGACTCACCGCCCAGCGCGCTCACCCACTCCGACAAGGCGCCACCGGCACTGACCCAACGCTGTGGCAACTCGGCCGCTGCGGCGTGGTGGCTGACGAGGAGTCCGACACACAGCGCAACAACGCGGGTACTCAGGCGCATAAACAGCTTCCTTTTAAGTTTTCCCAGGCATCGAGATGACAGGCCAAGTATCCTCGGCATCCGGCACCTGCACCCGACGGGGCGAAGCGGCCATTTGATAATTGTTTGCATTTGAACGTCAAGCTCGGACATATCCGGTCACGAGCCGCCGACACTGAGGATAGACATGAAGTTGATTTGTACAGGTGCCGAACTGGCTGACAACAGCAGTCGCGGATTCGACATCGACAGTCAGAAACTTTTTGCTGTGCGCCGGGGCGGCCAAGTGTACGTCTACATCAATCGCTGCCCGCACCGGGGTGTCGGGCTGGAATGGAAACCCGATCAGTTTCTCGACCCCAGCAACAGCCTGATCCAGTGTGCAACCCACGGCGCACTGTTCCTGATCGAAGACGGCGAATGCGTCGCCGGCCCGTGCGCCGGACAATCCCTCACCCCCGTTGCCTGCCGCGAAGACGAACAAGGTATCTGGATCAACCCTTAACTGTTCAGCAGCACCTCCAGGCGTCGATCGACCACCATCTCTTCATGGGTCAATCGCACGCCATAGGCCATTACCTCGACGCCGCATGCCACCGCCTCTCGCAATGCTACTGCGTAGGCCGAATCGATCTCTTCTGCCGGACGCACCGCTTCAATGCCGGTCAGGTTGACGCAATACAACTGCACCGCGCGAATCCCGTCCCGAGCCAAGTGAGCCAGTTCCCGCAAATGCTTGGCGCCCCGTTGCGTCACTGCGTCGGGAAATGCCGCCACCGATGAACCGTCGAAGCCCAGGGTCACGCTTTTGACCTCTACATACGCCGGCCCGCCCGGGTAATCGAGACGGAAATCGATGCGGCTGCTTTCCTGTCCGTAGGCCACTTCGCGTTTCAATTCGGTAAAGCCGTTCAGCTCGGTAATCACCCCCGCCCGCAACGCCTCTTCGATCAACCCGTTGGCGCGCCCGGTGTTCACGCAAAACAACCGGCCTTGCGGGGTTTCGCCGACTTCCCAAGTGCCGGGCAATTTGCGCTTCGGGTCGTCGGAGCGGCTGAACCAGACCTGCCCACCTTCCACCTGGCAATTGAGCATCGAGCCGGTGTTCGGGCAGTGAATTGTCAGCAATTCGCCGCCAACGGTTTCGATATCGGCGAGAAAACGCTTGTAACGACGGATCAGGCGACCTTCTTCGAGGGGAGGATGAAAACGCATCAGCCTTGCCAGCTCCGCAATCCACGTGCGATCCGCTCGACCGCTTCTTCCAGGCGCGGCAGGCTTTGGGTGTAGGCAAAACGCACATGGTGCCCGGCCTGATAACGTCCAAAGTCCAGGCCCGGGGTAATGGCGACATGCTCGGTTTCGAGGAAATGTCGGCAGAATGCGAAGGCATCGCCGCCGAACTTGCTGATATCGGCGTACAAGTAAAACGCGCCTTCCGGCTCGACTGCGATCCCGAAGCCCAGTTCTCTTAGGGCCGGCAACAGGAAATCCCGTCGACGACCGAATTCGGCCCGACGCTCTTCCAGAATGCTGATCGTGGCCGGCTCGAAGCAGGCCAGCGCGGCGTGCTGGGCCATGCTCGGGGCGCTGATGTAGAGGTTTTGCGCAAGTTTTTCCAGCTCGCCGACTGCCGCTTCAGGAGCGACCAGCCATCCCAGCCGCCATCCGGTCATGCCGAAATACTTGGAAAAACTATTAAGGACAAAGGCGCTGTCATCGACTTCCAGCACACTGGCGGCATCGGTGCCATACGTCAGGCCATGATAGATCTCGTCCACCACCAGATGACCGTGTCGCTCCTTGATCGCAACCGACAAGCCCGCCAGTTCGTCACGGGTCAGGATGGTCCCGGTCGGGTTGGCGGGTGAGGCCACCAAGGCGCCGACGCTGTCTTGATCCCAATGGCGCGCCACCAGGTCCGGCGTCAGCTGATAGCGAACGTCCGGGCCGACCGGCACCAGTTGCGCGGCGCCTTCGACCAACCGCAGGAAATGCCGGTTGCAGGGATAACCCGGGTCCGCCAGCAGCCAATGTTTGCCCGGATCGACGAGCAAGGCGCTGGCCAATAACAAGGCGCCGGAACCGCCAGGCGTGATGAGGATTCGCTGCGGGTCGATGTTCAACCCGTAACGCTGCTGATAAAAGCCCGAAATGGCCTCACGCAACTCGGGGATACCGCGCGCAGCGGTGTAACGGGTCTTCCCCGCCGTCAGTGCTGCCTGGCCGGCCTGGATGATCGGCTCGGCGGTGGTGAAGTCCGGCTCGCCGATTTCCAGGTGGATCACATCGTGACCCTCGGCTTGCAGTTCATTGGCCCGCGCCAGCAGCGCCATGACATGGAAAGGTTCGATCGCGCGACTGCGGGCACTGTAGGACTGAGCCATTAGCCTTCCTTACAACGGAGAAAAAAATCGATTCTACCCAAGCGTTGGAACGAGCGAGAACCTAAAGCGGTCAGACGCGTTATAACTTGGCCGTAAACGACTCAAGCGTGTACCTCAGGTTTGACTAAAATCAATAATTGATCAGGTCTCCATCGCCGCCAGACAAGGCTTTGCGATCATTTGCAAGCCCTTTGGGCCACTACCTCGACATCCGGGAGTAGCGCGGCCCGATTTGATCTGGTAAGTTCGCCCGCTTGCAGCCGCAGGGCCGGCAGGTGTCGGTGATGGAGCAATCCTGCGCAATGGATTACAAGAGTAGAGGCGGTCCATTTCATGCCCACCCAAGCAAAGCAGCAAAACCAGTCGATCAGCGGCTTCGAACCCTACAAAGAAGTAAAGGGCGAGGAGTACATGGGCAAGCCCATGCGCGCTCACTTCACCAAGATCCTGAATAAGTGGAAACAGGACTTGATGCAGGAAGTCGACCGCACGGTTGATCACATGAAAGACGAAGCGGCCAACTTCCCTGACCCGGCCGACCGTGCCAGCCAGGAAGAAGAGTTCAGCCTTGAACTGCGTGCCCGCGACCGCGAGCGCAAGTTGATCAAGAAGATCGACAAGACGCTGCAGCTGATCGAAGACGAAGAATATGGCTGGTGCGAGTCCTGCGGCGTCGAGATCGGCGTCAAGCGACTGGAAGCCCGCCCTACCGCCGACATGTGCGTTGACTGCAAGACCCTGGCGGAAATCAAGGAAAAGCAAGTCGGCAAGTAATGTCGCCTTGAACGAAGAACGGAGCGTGCGAACGCTCCGTTTTTGTTTCTGATATTTATTGCGTCTTCGGCATTGCCTTCGCGAGCAAGCTTCGCGCCTACAAAGGCTGGCACGATCTTCTGTAGGAACGAAGCTTGCTCGCGACGGCGGCTTCAAGCCATGCTCGAAACGATTGGACAGCCTGACACCGCCTTATGACCGCCATCGCCTCCCCCACCTACATCGGCCGCTTCGCCCCCACGCCCAGCGGCCACCTGCATTTCGGTTCGCTGGTCGCGGCGCTGGCTTCGTACCTCGACGCGCGTGCGGTGGGCGGGCGCTGGTTGATGCGCATGGAAGACCTCGATCCGCCACGGGAAGAACCCGGCGCCCAGGCAGCCATCTTGAAAGCCCTGGAAAGCTACGGTTTCGAGTGGGACGGGGAAGTGGTCCGCCAGAGCGATCGGCATGACGCCTACGCCTTAGTCCTCAATCGCCTGTTCAATCAAGGCCTCGCTTACGCCTGCACCTGCTCGCGCAAGCAATTGGAGCCGTATCACGGCATTTACCCGGGCCTGTGCCGCAACGCCGGCCATGGCACCGAAGATGCCGCGATTCGCTTGCGCGTCCCCGAACTGGAATACCACTTCATCGACAGGGTGCAAGGCGAATATCGCCAGCACCTGGGCCGGGACGTCGGCGATTTCGTGATCCGGCGCCGCGACGGGCTCTACGCCTATCAACTGGCGGTAGTGCTGGACGACGCCTGGCAAGGCATCACCGATATCGTCCGTGGCGCTGACCTGCTCGACTCCACGCCGCGCCAGCTTTACCTGCAAGAACTGCTCGGCCTGCCTCAACCGCGTTATCTGCACATCCCGCTGATTACCCAGCCCGATGGCAATAAACTCGGCAAGTCCTACCGCTCGCCGCCATTGACCGAAGATCAGGCAACCCCTTTGTTGCTGCGTGCGTTGCGCGCATTGGGGCAAAACCCCGGTGCTGAACTGGCTTACGCCACCCCCCGCGAAGTGCTGGATTGGGGCATCGCCCACTGGGATGCGTTATTAATCCCGCGCACACTGACCCTGCCCGAAGCGCAACTACAGTGATCACACTTGCAGTGGCGCGCCCATCCGTTACCATCGCCGCACGTTTTCGGGCACGCGCATAAAAAAGAGAGGCCGGGATGTACATCTATCGCTTGGTCCTGCTCCTGGTAGTGGGGATTTACCTGTTCTCCCCGGCCATCATGGATTGGTGGATCGACGCCACTGGCGCCTGGTATCGCCCTTATCTGCTCTGGCTGATTCTGATCGTCGTGACCTTCATCCTGCAGAGCCAAAAAGATGCCGATGAGCTTTAGCCTGACCCAGATGATCCTGATCAGCGCCGCGTACCTGGCGGTGCTGTTCGGCGTCGCCTGGATCAGCGAACGGGGCATGATCCCCGGGCGATCATTCGCCACCCGCTGACCTACACCCTGTCGCTGGGGGTGTATGCCAGTGCCTGGGCGTTTTACGGCACGGTGGGCCTGGCCTATCAGTACGGCTACGGTTTTCTGTCCAGTTACCTCGGGGTCTCCGGGGCGTTTTTGCTGGCGCCGGTGTTGCTGTACCCGATCCTGAAAATCACCCGCACCTATCAACTGTCGTCGCTGGCCGACCTGTTTGCTTTCCGTTTCCGCAGTACGTGGGCCGGGGCGCTGACCACGATTTTCATGTTGATCGGCGTGCTGCCATTGCTGGCGTTGCAGATCCAGGCGGTGGCCGACTCCATCGGCATCCTGACCCGCGAGCCGGTGCAGCATCGCGTGGCCTTGAGCTTTTGCGCGCTGATTACCCTGTTCACGATCTTCTTCGGCTCGCGCCACATCGCCACCCGCGAGAAACATGAAGGCCTGGTGTTCGCGATTGCCTTCGAGTCGGTGATCAAGCTGATCGCCATTGGCGGTGTCGGCCTCTATGCCCTTTATGGCGTGTTCGACGGCCCGCAACAGCTGGAACTGTGGCTACTGCAAAACCAGACCGCCCTCGCTGCCTTGCACACGCCCTTGCAGGAAGGCCCGTGGCGAACGCTGCTGCTGGTGTTCTTCGCCTCGGCGATTGTGATGCCGCACATGTACCACATGACCTTTACCGAGAATCTCAACCCGCGCTCGCTGGTCAGTGCCAGCTGGGGTCTGCCGCTGTTCCTGCTGTTGATGAGCCTGGCGGTGCCGCTGATTCTCTGGGCCGGACTGAAACTCGGCGCCACTACCAACCCGGAATATTTCACCCTGGGCATCGGCATCGCCGCCAACAGCAAAGCCTTGGCGTTGTTGGCGTACGTCGGCGGGTTGTCGGCCGCGAGCGGACTGATCATCGTCACCACCCTGGCGCTGTCCGGGATGGCGCTGAACCATCTGGTGCTGCCGCTCTACCAACCGCCGGCCGAAGGCAACATCTATCGCTGGTTGAAGTGGACCCGCCGGGCGCTGATCGTTGCGATCATCATGGCCGGTTACGGTTTCTACCTGTTGCTGGGCGCCGAACAGGACCTGGCCAACCTCGGCATCGTCGCGTTTGTGGCCACGCTGCAATTTCTTCCGGGGGTCCTGTCGGTCCTGTATTGGCCGACCGCCAACCGCCGCGGCTTCATCGCCGGTTTGCTGGCGGGTATCCTCGTGTGGCTGGTGACCATGTTGTTGCCGCTGGTCGGCAATCTGCAGGGCTTCTACATTCCGCTGTTGAACATGATCTACGTGCTGGACGACACCAGTTGGCACATGGCCGCGATCGCGTCCCTGGCCGCCAACGTGCTGATGTTCACCCTGATCTCACTGTTCACCAACGCCAGCCCCGAAGAGGCCAGCGCCGCCGAAGCCTGCGCCGTGGACAACGTGCGTCGCCCGCAGCGCCGCGAACTGCACGCCGCCTCGCCTCAGGAGTTCGCCACGCAGCTGGCCAAGCCCCTGGGCGCCAAGGCCGCACAGAAAGAAGTCGAGCAGGCCCTGCGTGATCTCTATCTGCCGTTCGACGAGCGCCGGCCTTATGCCTTGCGCCGTTTGCGCGACCGGATCGAAGCCAACCTCTCCGGCCTGATGGGCCCGAGCGTGGCGCAGGACATGGTCGAGACCTTCCTGCCGTACAAGGCTGGCGGCGAAAACTACGTCACCGAAGACATCCACTTCATCGAAAGCCGTCTCGAGGACTACCACTCGCGCCTCACCGGCCTTGCCGCCGAACTCGATGCCCTGCGCCGCTATCACCGCCAGACCTTGCAGGAATTGCCGATGGGCGTTTGCTCGCTGGCCAAGGATCAGGAAATCCTCATGTGGAACAAAGCCATGGAGGAGCTGACCGGGATTGCCGCGCAGCGTGTGGTCGGCTCGCGCCTGAGCACCATCGCCGATCCGTGGAAAGAACTGCTGCAAGGCTTCATCAATCTGCCGGACGAGCATTTGCACAAACAGCACCTGGCCCTTGATGGCCAGACCCGCTGGCTGAACCTGCACAAAGCGGCCATTGATGAACCGCTCGCACCGGGTAACAGTGGCCTGGTGTTGCTGGTGGAAGATCTGACCGAAACCCAGATGCTCGAAGACAAACTGGTGCACTCCGAGCGCCTGGCCAGCATCGGGCGACTCGCGGCGGGTGTGGCTCATGAAATCGGCAACCCGATCACCGGCATCGCGTGCCTGGCGCAGAACCTGCGCGAAGAACGCGAAGACGATGGCGAACTGAAGGAAATCAGCGGTCAGATCCTCGAGCAGACCAAACGCGTTTCGCGCATCGTTCAGTCGCTGATGAGCTTCGCCCACGCCGGCAGTCACCAGCACAGCGACGAGCCCGTCTGTCTGGCTGAAGTGGCTCAGGATGCCATCGGTTTGCTGGCCCTGAACCGACGCAATTTCGAAGTGCAGTTCTATAACCTGTGCGACCCCGATCATTGGGTCGAAGGCGATCCGCAACGCCTCGCCCAGGTATTGATCAACCTGCTCTCAAACGCCCGTGACGCCTCGCCTCCCGGCAGTGCGGTGCGGGTCAAGAGCGAAGCCGGCGAACACACGGTCGATCTGATCGTGGAAGACGAAGGCAGCGGTATTCCGAAGAACATCATGGACCGATTGTTCGAACCTTTCTTCACCACCAAGGATCCTGGCGAAGGCACCGGTCTGGGCCTTGCACTGGTCTATTCCATCGTTGAAGAGCATTATGGACAAATCACCATCGACAGCCCGGCTGATGTACAAAGCCAACGCGGCACCCGTATTCGGGTGACCTTGCCGCGTCATGTCGAAGCGACGTCCGCTGTGAACTGAGACCGTCGAGAGTATCGAATCAATGCCGCACATTTTGATCGTCGAAGACGAAACAATTATCCGCTCCGCCTTGCGCCGCCTGCTGGAACGTAACCAGTACCAGGTCAGCGAAGCCGGTTCAGTGCAGGAAGCACAAGAACGCTTCACCATTCCCACGTTCGACCTGATCGTCAGCGACTTGCGTCTTCCGGGCGCTCCGGGCACCGAGTTGATCAAACTCGGCCAGGGCACTCCGGTGCTGATCATGACCAGCTACGCCAGCCTGCGTTCGGCCGTCGACTCGATGAAGATGGGCGCGGTGGATTACATCGCCAAGCCTTTCGATCACGACGAAATGCTCCAGGCTGTCGCCCGTATCCTGCGTGACCGCCAATCGCTGCCGGCCGGCGGTGAACCTGCCACCGGCAAAGCGGCCAATGGCGCGGCGAAACCGGGTGTTGATAACAGCAACGGCGAAATCGGCATCATCGGTTCGTGCCCGCCGATGCAGGACCTGTACAGCAAGATCCGCAAAGTTGCGCCGACCGATTCCAATGTCCTGATCCAGGGCGAATCCGGTACCGGCAAAGAACTGGTGGCCCGCGCCCTGCACAACCTGTCCAAACGAGCCAAGGCACCGATGATTTCGGTGAACTGTGCAGCCATCCCGGAAAGCCTGATCGAGTCCGAACTGTTCGGCCACGAAAAAGGCGCGTTCACTGGCGCCAGCGCCGGGCGTGCCGGTCTGGTGGAAGCGGCGGACGGCGGCACCTTGTTCCTCGACGAAATCGGCGAACTGCCACTGGAAGCCCAGGCCCGCTTGCTGCGCGTGTTGCAGGAAGGCGAAATTCGCCGGGTCGGTTCGGTCCAGTCACAGAAAGTCGATGTGCGCCTGATCGCCGCGACTCACCGGGACCTCAAGAGCCTGGCGAAGATCGGTCAGTTCCGTGAAGACTTGTATTACCGCCTCCATGTGATCGCCCTGAAATTGCCGGCCCTGCGCGAGCGCGGTGCCGACGTCAACGAGATCGCCAATGCCTTCCTGGCGCGACAGAGCGCGCGGGTCAACCGCACCGACCTGAAATTCGCGGCGGATGCCGAACAGGCGATCCGTCATTACTCCTGGCCGGGCAACGTTCGTGAACTGGAAAACGCGGTAGAGCGCGCCGTCATCCTGTGCGAGAGCCCGGAGATTTCCGCCGAGCTGCTGGGGATCGACATCGAACTGAGCGACCTGGAAGACGACGACTTCATTGGTCTGCCGCCGCAACAGGGCAACGGCGCCAGCAACAACAATCATGAGCCGACCGAAGACCTGTCGCTGGAAGACTACTTCCAGCACTTCGTGCTTGAGCATCAGGACCACATGACGGAAACCGAGCTGGCCCGCAAACTCGGGGTGAGTCGCAAGTGCCTGTGGGAACGTCGTCAGCGCCTGGGTATCCCGCGGCGCAAGACCGGGGTTGCCAGCGAGAGCTGAACCGCGCCTGTCTGATGTGCGGGTAACACATGACTTTGTGAAAAAACTGTTACCTCAGTCTTTTCACGTAACAGAAGCCGGGGCTTACGGTAACGAAGTCCAGGCTTTTTTTCGGCCTCGAAAACCCTGCCAGCCCGCCTAACCCCTTGTTTTGCTGGGCCTCACAAAAGTTGGCACGCACCCTGCTATATGTTTAGTACAAGAACAATAACAAGCAATGCACAAGACAATAAAAATAAGACGAATCGACTCACGCACAATAAAAACAAGACGGCGAGAGGCGCAGCTAACTGATTCTTTTGGAGAGGCGTTGTATTTGGGGCTTGCCCCACGACCAGGCCGAGAATAATAAAAAACTGTCCCAAGACAGTGCCTGAACTGGTTGGATCGCAAGATCACTGCAGCACAGCGACCAAAGCAATCCGTTTGCTCTTGGCTCCCGATTGGGAGGGCCATGAAGGAAACACTTCATGGCGAGGGCACTTAATAAAAACAAAAAGCCCGACTCAAAAATAAAAATAGAGCATGCAACTACTTTCTTGGGGAGCTTCGGCTCCCCTTGTAGTTTCTACGATTCGAAAAACCTACCCAAATCGGCTTTGTTTTCCGCTTGAAGCCTGCGGCTTACAGCTCATATCTGCTGTGTCCTACACCATCCCCTGACTAAATGCTAGAATCCCCGCCCATCATGCGGTCATTCTTCGTTATGGCCGAACATTCCTTCAAACAGTGCATCCCATGCTGAAGAAGTTGTTCCAGTCATTCCGTTCTCCCAAGCGTCATACGCAACACATTCGCAGTACGCCTGAAGTCCTCAACAGCGGCCAACATTCGCTGCAAAAGGCCCAATTCAGCCGTTACGCGGTGAACATCGTCGAACGCCTGCAGAACGCCGGTTACCAGGCCTACCTGGTCGGCGGCTGTGTGCGTGACATGCTCCTTGGCATCACGCCAAAAGATTTCGACGTCGCCACCAGTGCCACGCCTGAGCAGGTGCGGGCCGAATTCCGCAACGCGCGGATCATCGGTCGCCGCTTCAAGCTGGTGCATATCCACTTTGGCCGCGAAATCATCGAAGTCGCGACCTTCCGCGCCAATCACCCGCAAAACGACGAGGAAGAAGACAGCAACCAGTCTTCTCGTAACGAGAGCGGGCGCATCCTGCGCGACAACGTCTACGGCACGCTGGAAGAAGACGCGCAACGCCGCGACTTCACCATCAACGCCTTGTATTACGACCCGGTCAGCGAGCGCATTCTCGATTACGCCAATGGCGTACACGACATCCGCAATCACCTGATCCGCCTGATCGGCGACCCGAAGCAACGCTACCAGGAAGACCCGGTACGGATGCTGCGGGCCGTGCGTTTCGCCGCCAAGCTGAATTTCGGCATCGAAAAACACAGCGCCCTGCCGATCCGCGACCTGGCGCCGATGCTGCGCGAGATCCCGTCAGCCCGTCTGTTCGAAGAAGTGCTCAAGCTGTTCCTCTCCGGCCATGCCGCGGACACCTTCGAGATGCTGGTCGACCTGCAGTTGTTCGATCCGCTGTTCCCGGCCAGTGCCGAGGCTCTGGAATACAACCCGACGTACACCCACACCTTGATCAGCGAAGCGTTGATCAACACTGACCTGCGGATCAAACAGAACAAACCGGTGACCCCGGCGTTCCTGTTTGCAGCCCTGCTGTGGCCTGCCCTGCCGGCCCGCGTCCTGCGCCTGCAAGAACGTGGCATGCCACCGATTCCGGCGATGCAGGAAGCCGCTCACGAGCTGATTGCCGAGCAGTGCCAGCGGATCGCGATTCCGAAACGCTTCACCATGCCGATCCGCGAGATCTGGGACATGCAGGAGCGGCTTCCTCGCCGCAGCGGCAAGCGTGCCGACCTGTTGCTGGACAACCCGCGGTTCCGTGCCGGTTACGACTTCCTGCTGCTGCGAGAAAGCGCTGGCGAGCAGACCGATGGCCTGGGCGAATGGTGGACCGACTATCAGGACGCCAATGACAGTGAGCGTCGGGACATGATCCGCGACCTCAGCGGCAAGGATGAAGGCACCGGCGCACCACGCAAACGGCGTCGCAGCGGTGGCGCCAAGCGCAAACGCGCGGCCGGCGCACCGAGTGCTACGGGCGAGTAATCCATGGAACGCATCTACATCGGCATGGGCAGCAATCTGGCTGACCCCGCCGAACAATTGCGCAGCGCCGTCGAGGCGCTGGCGCAGTTGCCGCAGACCCAACTGGTCGGGGTGTCCGGGTTTTATCAAAGCGACTCGCTTCTGCCCGGCCAGCCGCGTTACACCAACGCGGTCGCCGCCCTCGACAGCACGCTCCCGCCATTGGACCTGCTTGATGCGCTGCAAGCCATCGAGAACGGACAAGGCCGCGAGCGTCTTGAGCGTTGGGGTCCACGAACGCTGGACCTCGACATCGTGCTGTTTGGCGACCGGCTGATCGACGAACCGCGCCTCAAGGTGCCGCACTACCATATGCAGGAGCGGGCCTTCGTTCTGTATCCGCTGGCCGAACTGGCGCCTGCAGAGCTGCGTCTGGCCGATGGCCGCAGCCTGAAGGCATTACTCGCAGCCTGTCCGTTCGTCGGCCTGGAACGCCTCCCTCCGAATTAATGCAAATCCCCTGTGGGAGTGAGCCTGCTCGCGATAGCGACTTAACATTCACCGAAGATGTTGACTGTCAGGACGCAATCGCGAGCAGGCTCACTCCCACATTGGTTTTTGTGTTGAACATAGAATCCGCTGCTGAATCGCATCAGTTACCCCGGTAACACCCCCGCGTAACAACGCGGTAACACATGCAATTGACTTCCCGAGTTCTCCTCACGACTATAGGCGTCCCGCTGCCGCCAACACGGCGTTGAAGGGCGCAATCCAGGCCTTAAAAGCACGACATCAGAGCGTGCGCCTGTATTTAACGAAGAATCACGCGCGTTACTCGCAGTAGTTTCCAAGCGCCTGAATGAGGAACTTTTCATGCCAGCCATCACCCTGACCACTCTGCAAGGTTTGAAGCAAAAAGGTGAAAAAATCACCATGCTGACCTGCTATGACGCGACCTTCGCCCACGCCTGCAATCAGGCTGGCGTCGAAGTGCTGCTGGTGGGCGACTCCCTCGGCATGGTTTTGCAAGGTCACGACAGCACCCTGCCGGTGACCACCGCGGAAATGGCTTACCACGTGGCAGCCGTCAAACGCGGCAACGCCGATGCGCTGATCCTCGCCGACCTGCCGTTCATGGCCTACGCCACCACCGAACAAGCCATGAGCAACAGCGCCCTGTTGATGCAGGCCGGTGCGCACATGGTCAAGGTTGAAGGCGCATTGTGGCTCGCCGACTCGATCCGCCTGCTGGCCGAACGAGGCATCCCTGTGTGCGCGCACATGGGCCTGACACCGCAATCGGTGAACATGCTGGGCGGTTACAAAGTCCAGGGCCGCAGCGAGAACCAGGCGCGACAGATGCGCGCCGACGCCATCGCGCTGGAACAGGCCGGTGCCGCCATGCTGTTGCTTGAGTGCGTACCGAGCGAATTGGCCCAGGAAATTACCCAGGCAGTGGGCATTCCGGTGATCGGTATCGGTGCCGGCAGTGACACCGATGGCCAGGTCCTGGTCCTGCACGACATGCTCGGCCTGTCCATTACCGGTCGCGTACCTAAATTCGTAAAGAACTTCATGAACGGCCAGACCAGCATTCACGCAGCTCTGAGCGCCTACGTCAGTGAAGTCAAAGCCGCCTCTTTCCCTGGGATCGAACACGGATTCTCTGCATGAACACCGTAAAAACAGTACGCGAACTCCGGGCCGCCGTGGCCCGCGCCCGCAGCGAAGGCAAGCGCATCGGCTTCGTGCCGACCATGGGCAACCTGCACAGCGGTCATGTCGCGCTGATTACCAAAGCGACCCAACGGGCGGATTTCGTAGTCGCCAGCATTTTCGTCAACCCGTTGCAATTCGGCGCCGGCGAAGACCTCGACAAGTACCCGCGGACCCTGGCGGCTGACCAGGAGAAACTGCTCCAGGCCGGTTGCCACTTGCTGTTCGCGCCCACCGTCGAAGAAATGTACCCCGACGGCATGGCCGGCCAGACCCGCGTCAGCGTCCCGCAACTCTCCGAAGGTCTGTGCGGCGCCAGCCGTCCCGGGCATTTCGAAGGTGTCGCGACGGTCGTCAGCAAGCTGTTCAACATGGTCCAGCCGGACCTGGCGGTCTTCGGCCAGAAAGATTTCCAGCAACTGGCGGTGATCAAATCCCTGGTCCATGACCTGAACATGCCAGTGCAGATCATTGGCGAACCGACCGTTCGGGCGGCCGATGGCCTGGCGCTGTCGTCGCGCAATGGTTTCCTCAGCGAAGAGCAGCGCGCCGTTGCGCCGGTGGTGTATCGCGGCCTGTGCCAGATTGCCGAGGCGATCAAACAGGGCGAGCGGGATTTCCCGGCGCTGATCGACGCACAGATCAAGCAGCTTGAAGCAGCCGGGTTGCGCCCCGATTACCTGGAGATTCGTCACGCGCAAACCTTGCGCCCAGCGACTCCGGAAGATCGGGACCTGGTGATATTGGTTGCGGCGTTCCTGGGCACCACACGGTTGATCGACAACCTGCACCTGAACCTCGACGCCTCCGCCTAAGCACCGCCCCCCTGTAGGAGCGAAGCTTGCTCGCGAACAGCCTGTCACACTCGACATTTGTGTCGACTGATACGCCGCGTTCGCGAGCAAGCTTCGCTCCGACAGAAAATTGCGTGGCTTCGCTCCCTTATTGCTGCCTTTTATGCCTTCGGGCAAACTGCCCGCCGTTCGATTCCGACCTGGGAAAACACTCATGCACGCCATCATGCTCAAAGCCAAGCTGCATCGCGCCGAAGTCACTCACGCCGTACTCGATTACGAAGGTTCCTGCGCCATCGACGGCGAATGGCTGGACTTGTCCGGCATCCGTGAGTACGAACAGATCCAGATTTATAACGTCGACAACGGCGAACGCTTCACCACCTACGCGATTCGTGGCGAAGAAGGCTCGCGGATGATCTCGGTCAACGGTGCTGCCGCGCACAAGGCCAAGGTCGGTGACCGTGTGATCATCTGCGCCTACGCCCATTACAGCGAAGCCGAGCTGCTCAACTTCAAACCGCGCATGCTTTACATGGCACCGGGCAATGAACTGAGCCATACCAGCAATGCCATTCCGGTTCAGGTCGCCTGATCGAACCGACGCCCCTCCCGTTTGTCGAACCGTTCCCTGCTTTGTGTATAAAAAAGTACCGGGAACGTGTTAGACAAAGTCAAGACAGATCGCAGCGCGAGGTTTACTGTATTCGCCCTGTGTCATTATCGTGTCGACGCAGTTGACCGGACGCCTGCCTACGGCGCGCCGGGATTTTCAGTGTTCAAAAAAGCCGTTCAAGTAAAAAGGAAACCCGCAGCGATGGCGTACTACCGCACTCCTCACGACGTGACCGCTCTGCCCGCCTGGCAAGCGTTGAATGACCACCGCCAAGCCATGCAGGATTTCAGCATGCGCGAGGCCTTCAATGCCGATCCGCAGCGTTTTACTCAATTCACCCTCAGCAGCTGCGGCCTGTTTCTCGATTACTCGAAGAATCTGATCAACGCCGAGACCCGCAATCTGCTGGTGGGCCTGGCCAATGAAGTCGACCTCAAGGGCGCGATCAAATCGCTGTTCGACGGCGAAATCGTCAACTCGTCGGAAGGTCGTCCAGCCCTGCACACCGCACTGCGTCGCCCGGTTGGCGACAAGCTGTCGGTGAATGGCGTCAACGTGATGCCAGAAGTGCACAAAGTGCTGAACCAGATCACCGACCTCGTCGGCCGCATCCATGACGGTCTGTGGCGTGGCTACACCGAAAAGCCGATCACTGACGTGGTGAACATCGGCATCGGTGGCTCGTTCCTCGGCCCTGAGCTGGTGTCTGAAGCGCTGCTGTCCTACGCCCAGAAAGGCGTGCGTTGCCATTACCTGGCGAACATCGATGGCAGTGAGTTCCACGAACTGACCATGAAGCTGCGCGCTGAAACCACGCTGTTCATCGTGTCGTCGAAATCCTTCAACACCCTCGAAACCCTGAAAAATGCCCAGGCCGCTCGCGCCTGGTACCTGGCTCAGGGCGGTTCGGAAGCCGAGCTGTATCGTCACTTCATCGCCGTATCCAGCAACAACGCGGCGGCCGTGGCGTTCGGTATCCGCGAAGAAAACATCTTCCCGATGTGGGACTGGGTCGGCGGCCGTTACTCGCTGTGGTCGGCCATCGGTTTGCCAATCGCACTGGCCATCGGCATGTCGAACTTCAAGGAACTGCTGTCCGGTGCCTACACCATGGACCAGCATTTCCAGAGCGCGCCATTCGAACAGAACATGCCGGTGCTGCTGGCGTTGCTCGGCGTGTGGTACGGCAACTTCTGGGGTGCGCAAAGCCACGCGATCCTGCCTTACGACCACTACCTGCGCAACATCACCAAGCACTTGCAACAGCTGGACATGGAATCCAACGGCAAGAGCGTGCGCCAGGACGGTACGCCAGTGTCCACCGATACCGGCCCGGTGATCTGGGGTGGCGTGGGTTGCAACGGTCAGCACGCGTATCACCAGTTGCTGCACCAAGGCACCCAACTGATTCCGGCCGACTTCATCGTGCCGATTGTCAGCTTCAACCCGGTCTCCGACCACCACCAGTGGCTGTACGCCAACTGCCTGTCGCAAAGCCAGGCTCTGATGCTCGGCAAGACCCTTGTCGAAGCCGAAGCCGAACTGCGTGACAAAGGCATGAGCGAAGAAGACGTGCATAAAATCGCGCCGCACAAGGTGATCCCGGGCAACCGTCCGAGCAACACCCTCGTGGTCGAGCGCATCAGCCCCCGTCGTCTCGGTGCGCTGGTGGCGATGTACGAACACAAAGTCTTCGTGCAAAGCGTGGTCTGGGGCATCAATGCCTTCGACCAGTGGGGCGTGGAGCTGGGCAAGGAGCTGGGCAAAGGCGTCTACAACCGCCTGGTCGGCAGCGAAGAATCCCCGGCTGACGATGCTTCCACCCAAGGCCTGATCAACTACTTCCGCGGTCGTCACCGCGGTTGATCTGACGCCCGCCCACAGGGTTTGTGCCAAACACAAATGCTGTGGGCAACACCAATCCCTGTAGGAGTGAGCCGGCTCGCGGTAGCGGTTTTTCATTCAACATCGATGTTGACTGATCCACCGCTATCGCGAGCGGGCTCACTCCTACCGTTGTTTTGTGTCTGGCTTGAACCCTTTCGCTACTCGGCGCATCTTTATTACTTGTCGCAAAACAAGAATAAGGAACCGTCATGTTCGATATCAGCACGTTCCCCAAAGCCGATGCCGTCCGCCGGGCTGCACACTTGAGTCAAGACGACTACCACCGCCTCTACCGTCAATCCATCGAGCACCCCAGTGAGTTCTGGGCCGAGCAGGCCACCCGCTTTCTCGACTGGAGCACGCCGTGGGACACCGTCCAGCGCTATAACCTGAAGACCGGCGAGGCCAGCTGGTTTGCGGGTGGCAAGTTGAACGTCAGTTACAACTGCATCGACCGTCACCTGGAAAAACGCGGCGATCAGATCGCCATCCTCTGGGAAGGCGACGACCCCGCCGAATCCGCGCAGATCACCTACAAGAAACTCCATCACAACGTCTGTCGCCTGGCCAACGTGCTCAAAAGCCGTGGCGTGAAAAAGGGTGACCGCGTGTGCATCTACATGCCGATGATTCCCGAAGCGGCCTACGCCATGCTCGCCTGTACGCGGATTGGCGCGGTGCATTCGGTGGTGTTCGGCGGCTTCTCTCCAGACTCTGTGCGCGACCGGATTCTCGACGCCGACTGCCGCACGGTGATCACCGCCGATGAAGGCGTGCGCGGCGGCAAATTCGTGCCGCTCAAGCAGAAGGTCGACGAGGCGCTGCAAAGTTGCCCGAACGTCAGCACCGTCATCGTCGTCGAGCGCACCCAAGGCAAAGTGGACTGGGTTGAAGGTCGCGATCTCTGGTATCACCAGGCGCTACGCGACGTCAGCGACGATTGCCCGCCAGAGCCCATGGACGCCGAAGACCCGCTGTTCATCCTCTACACCTCCGGCAGCACCGGCAAACCCAAAGGCGTACTGCACACCACCGGCGGCTATCTACTGCAAGCGGCGATGACCTTCAAGTACGTACTCGACTACCGCGATGGTGAAGTCTTCTGGTGCACCGCCGACGTCGGCTGGGTCACCGGCCACAGTTACATCGTCTATGGCCCGCTGGCCAACGGCGCGACCACGCTGATCTTCGAAGGCGTGCCAAGTTACCCGAACAGTTCGCGCTTCTGGCAGGTGATCGACAAACACCACGTCAACATTTTCTACACCGCCCCGACTGCGCTGCGCTCGCTGATGCGTGAAGGCCCAGAGCCGTTGAAGGACACTTCTCGCCAGAGCCTCAGATTACTCGGCAGCGTCGGTGAGCCGATCAACCCGGAGGCGTGGGACTGGTACTTCAACGTCGTCGGCGAACAGCGGTGTCCGATCGTCGACACCTGGTGGCAGACCGAAACCGGCGGCATCATGCTCAGCCCGCTGGTCAGCGCGCAACGGATCAAGCCCGGCTGCGCCACCCAACCGATGTTCGGCGTGCAACCGGTGCTGCTGGATGAAACGGGCAAGGAAATCAAAGGCGCCGGCAGCGGCGTGCTGGCGATCAAATCCAGCTGGCCGGCGCAGATCCGCAGCGTCTATGGCGACCCGCAACGGATGGTCGACACCTACTTCAAGCCCTACCCCGGCTACTACTTCACCGGCGACGGCGCGCGGCGTGATGAGGATGGCGATTACTGGATCACCGGCCGCATCGACGACGTGATCAACGTCTCCGGGCACCGCATCGGCACCGCAGAAGTAGAAAGCGCACTGGTGCTGCACGACAGCATCGCCGAGGCCGCCGTGGTCGGTTATCCCCACGACCTCAAGGGCCAGGGCATCTATGCCTTCGTCACGCCCATGAACGGCACCGAGGCCAATGACGAACTGAAGAAGGAATTGCTGGCTCACGTCAGCAAGGAGATTGGCAGTTTCGCCAAACCGGACTTGATCCAATGGGCCCCGGCCTTGCCGAAAACCCGTTCGGGCAAGATCATGCGGCGCATCCTGCGCAAGATCGCGTGCAACGAACTGGACAGTCTGGGGGACACCTCGACCCTGGCCGATCCAAGCGTGGTGCAGGGGCTGATCGACAAACGTCTGAACCAGTAACGCACCTGACAGCATCGCGAGCAGGCTCGCTCCCACATTGGCTTTGTGCAAAACGCAAAACGCTCAGCCAACAATTAGCTCTGTGGGAGCGAGCCTGCTCGCGATGGCAACACCTCGACTTCCCGTCAATGCTGTTAAACTCCCGCGCCAAATTCCCTCCTGCAAGGCGCACAGCATGTCTTCCTTGAATCAGGCGCTGCGCGCCGCCCTCGATCATCGCCAGGACCTGCTCGCCGAGCTGCATCAGCAAGGCACCGATTGCTATCGCCTGTTCCACGGCAGCCAGGAAGGCGCCGGCGGCCTGACCATCGACCGCTACGGCCCGCAACTGCTGGTACAAAGCTTCCACCAGGCGCTGGAACGTGACGCACTGCTGCAACTGCACGAGACCGTCAATCAACACCTGGGCCTCGATACGCTGCTGGTCTACAACGACCGTTCTAGGGGCAACTCGCGTATCGACCGCGAAGACACCGTCTACCGCGCCGACGAGGCAGCCCTGCAAGACTTGATCGGCCACGAATGGGGCCTGAACTACCGGGTTCGCGGCCGTCATGCCGGCCAGGATCCGCTGCTGTTTCTCGACCTGCGCAACACGCGCGGCTGGGTCAAGGAGCACAGCAAAAACAAAAGCGTGCTCAACCTGTTCGCCTACACCTGTGGTGTCGGCCTGAGTGCTGCGGCCGGCGGGGCAAGTGAGGTGTGCAACCTGGATTTCGCCGAGGGCAATCTGGCGGTCGGCCGCGAGAACGGTCTGCTCAATCCGCAATTGCCGGCCATGGAATTCATCCAGTCCGATTACTTCCCGGCCATCCGCCAACTGGCGGGGCTGCCGATCAGTCAGCGACGCGGGCAGAAACTGCCGAGTTACACGCGTCTCGACCAGCGTCAGTACGACCTGGTGCTGCTCGATCCACCCGCCTGGGCCAAGAGCGCGTTCGGCACGGTCGACCTGCTGCGCGACTACCAGAGCCTGCTCAAACCCGCGCTGCTGACCACCGCCGAGAACGGCGTGCTGATCTGCTGCAACAACCTGGCAAAGGTCAGCATGGACGATTGGCGCGAGCAGGTTTTACGTTGCGCAGAGAAGGCCGGGCGGCCTGTGCGTGAGTGGACGGTGATGAAACCGGGCGGTGATTTCCCGTCGATGGATCAACAGCCGCCGCTGAAGACGTTGATTCTGCAACTCTGATCACGCAGGAAATTTCCTACGCAAATTTCTGAAAAACCAGAAGAGTGCGTTCACTTCGGAACCGGAATCGCGTGCCATACTCCAACGCACTCCGATTCAGACAGATGAAGCCACACATGCCCAAAGGATTGATTCGCGCTATTGGCGCATTGTTGACTGCTCTGGCCCTTTATAGCCTGCTGGGGTTTCTGATTTTGCCGGGCATCGCGTTGCGGGTCGCCAACCAGCAATTGGCCAATTACGCCACGATGCCCGCGACGATTTCCCGGATCGAGCTCAACCCCTTCAGCCTGGAAGTGACCCTCTGGGGCCTGGTCATCGGCGAGCCGGGCAAAGAACAGGTCGGTTTCGAACGCCTGTACGCCAACCTGCAAATCGACAGCCTGTGGACCAAGGCGCTGCACCTGTCCGATATCGAAATGGACAAACCCAAGACCGAAATCCTTTTCGGCAAGGACGGCAAGCTCAATCTGCTGGGCCTGTTCAAGATCCCCGCCAGCGAACCGACCCCGGCCGACCCGGAAGCCAAGCCGTTCCCGTTGCGTATCGAGCGGATCAAACTGGCGGGCGGCAATGTGCACTTTCAGGATTTGCGCCCCAGCGAACCCATCGAATTCCTCTACGACAAACTCGACTTCGAGCTGAAGAACCTCAGCACGCTGCCGGAAGACAGTGCCGACATGACGTTGGTGGCCATCGGCCCGGGCGGTGGGCAGCTCGACTGGACCGGTAACTTCAGCCTGATCCCGATTGCCTCCGAAGGTAAGCTCAAGATCACCGACGGCAAGATGAAAGCCTTCTGGCCCTATGTGCGTGACGCGTTGCCCCTGGTGCTCGAAGACGGTGTCGTCAACCTGAGCACTGACTACAAGCTCAACTTGTCCAAGGAAACCGAGCTGCTGCTGAGCAACGTCGCCGTCAGCGTCGCGCCATTTGCCATCAAGGCCCCGGACGGTCGACCACTGGCCAAACTCGAGCGCCTGGACATCAGTGAAACCACGGTGGACCTGGCCAAACAGCAAGTGGTGGTCGGCAAGATCCGTAGCAATAAACTGGAAACCTGGGCCGCCCTGGAAGCCGACGGACAACTCGACTGGCAGAAACTGTTCGCCAGCCAACCATCCAAAGCAGCGGTAAAAGCCAACGCCGAACCGGCGAAAACGCCGGCGGCAGCCGATTCGCCTGAAGCCGAACCCGCGCCACCGAGCAAGCCGTGGCAAGTGCTGCTCAAAGACGTGCAACTGCGCAATTACCAGGTTCATCTGGCCGACCGCAAGGCACAACCGACCGTGGCACTGGATGTCGGTCCGCTGAACCTCGATTTGCAGAATTTCGACAGCCTCAACGGCTCGCCTTTCAACCTCAAGCTCGACACCGGCGTGGGCAAACAGGGCAAGCTTATGGCCGACGGCGTGGTCAATCTGGCACCGGTCAGCGCCAAACTGAATGTGCAAACCAAAGACATCGACCTGCGTGTCGCCCAGTCCTACATCAACCCGTTCATTCGCCTGGAGCTGCGCAGCGGCATGCTCGGCAGTGATCTGGCGGTCGATCTGAAAAGCACCGAGCCATTGGCATTCAGCGTCACCGGTAAAGCGCAGGTCGATCAACTGCACACCCTCGACACCCTCAAGACCCGCGACTTTCTCAAGTGGCAGCAGCTGGTGCTCGAAGGTCTGAACTATCAGCATGGCGACAGCCTGTCGATCGACAAGGTCAACCTCTTCCAGCCTTACGTGCGTTTCATGATCAACGATGACCGCACCACCAACATCGATGACCTGCTGATCCCGCAACCGGCCGACACCGCAGCTGCCAAGACAGCCGCCAGCAAACCCGCCAGCAAGGACAAACCGCTGGGCATCCACATTGGCGGCATTGCCATCAATGACGGTTCGGCGAACTTCGCCGACTTCAGCCTGACCCCGAACTTCGCCACGGCGGTGCAACAACTCAACGGTCAGATCGGCACCATCGACAGCCGTCAGGCGAAACCGGCCAGCGTCGATATCAAAGGCAAGGTCGACCGTTACGCGCCCGTGACCATCAAGGGTTCGGTCAACCCGTTCGACCCGATGGCCAGCCTCGACATCGCCACCAGTTTCAAACGTGTGGAACTGACCACGCTGACGCCCTATTCCGGCAAGTTCGCCGGGTACCGCATCCGCAAGGGCCGGCTCAATCTCGACCTGCACTACATCATCGTCAAGGGCCAGCTCAAGGCCGAAAACAAAGTGGTGGTCGAGCAACTGCAACTGGGTGAAAAGGTCGACAGCCCGGACGCCGTGAGCCTGCCGCTGAAACTGGCGATCGCGTTGCTCAAGGACGTCGACGGCAAGATTTCAATTGAGCTGCCGGTGACCGGCGACCTGAACAACCCGCAGTTCAGCGTCATGCCGATTGTCTGGCAGACCCTGCGCAACCTGATCGTCAAGGCGGCTGCCGCACCGTTCAAAATGATAGGTGGGCTGGTCAGTGGCGGGGGTTCAGAAGATTTGGGCACTGTCTCGTTTGCGCCGGGCTCCAGTGAGCTGAGCAAGGACGCCGAGGGTTCGTTGATCAAACTGTCCCAGGCCCTCAAGGAACGCCCTGCCCTGCGCCTGGAAATCGAAGGCACCGCAGCCGCCAGCAGCGACGGTCCGCTGATTGCCGAGCAACGGCTTGAGCGCGAATACCAGTACAACTACTACAAAATGCTCCAGCGACGCGGTGACAAGGTTCCGGCCCAGGCTTCATTGCTGCAAGTGCCGGACGGCGAGAAAGGTCCGCTGCTGGAAGGGATCTACCGCACGCGCCTGAAGACCCAGCCACCGGCTGAGTGGAAGGATCTGGGCAAGGAAGAGCGCACCGCAAAAATGCGCGCAGACGTGATCAAATTCTGGAGCACCAGCGACGTGTTGCTGCGCCAACTGGGTCAGGAACGCGCCAGCAGCATCAAGGATTACCTGGTGGACAAGGCCCAGATGGCCGATGACCGTGTCTACTTCATCGACGCCCAACTGGGCGAGGCGGAAAGTGACGGTCGGGTGGTAACGCCGATGCACCTGGATGCCGAGTGATGTTCAGACAAGTGTTGATCAGCCTGACCCTGGCGCTGGCGGCCAGTCAGGCCTCGGCGGCCGATACCCTGCGCTGTGGCAGTCAGTTGGTCAGCGTCGGGGACAGGTCCAGCGAAGTGCTGCAGAAGTGCGGTGAACCGGTCAGCCGCGATCTGCTGGGCTACAAGCGCAGCGCCAACCGACGGGAAGAGTTTCAGGTCGAGGAATGGACCTACGGGCCCAATGGCGGGATGTATCAATACCTGCGGTTTGAAGGTAATCGCCTGAAACAGATCACCAGCAAGCGCGGTAACTGAACCTCCGATCCGGAGTGGTTACATCACAAAATGTGGGAGCGAGCCTGCTCGCGATAGCGGTGTGTCATGCAGCATTGATGTTGGCTGACACACCGCTATCGCGAGCAGGCTCACTCCCACATTGGTTTGTGCGACGCCCACAATAGAACAGGCCCCCGACACGAATGTCGGAGGCCTGTAATGGCCACATCCTTGTGGCCTTTCGCATGAACTCTCCAGATGCGGCTGGCGTATTGCTCGGCCCGCCTGCCGCGCCTTCTCCCAGTCCAGGCGAGAAGTCTGGCCTTACTCGGCTTTCAGGCCGTCAGCGGAGACCGCCTGGACGCCTTTGATTTTCTTGGCGATGGCCACTGCGGTGGTTTTCTGTGCTTCAGTCACTGCAACAGTGGACGACAGGGAAACAACACCTTTGTTGGTCTCAACCTTGATGTCGGTACCAGGAATGCCTTTTTCGGTTACCAGGTCTGCTTTGACTTTGGTGGTGATCCAGGTATCGGAGGTAGCTTCTTTGGCTTGGGTCACTTCACCGGCGGCCAGGACCATTGGAGCCTGAGTCGCTTGGGTTTGAGCGAATGCAGCGTTGGCCATGGTCAGGGTCAGCGCGGTAGCAGTAGCGGCAGCGATAGCGAACTTCTTCATACGAGTAACTCCTGTTTTTCTAGAAAGTCTGCTGCGTGTCTTGTCAGCAGGGTTACTGGGTATATTGCGAACGCTGTGCCAACTTCGAGACAGCCAATAAATTCTTATAAAACAACGACTTATAAAAACACCTGATTTCCGGAATCATGCAAAATGCATGACTTGGTGATTCTCTACATGCAAGTTGCGGGTTTTGACGTGGGCCTAAGGCCATGAATTGTCGAGAATTTCTTTCTTTAACGAGTTTTTCCCTTCAACAGACAAAAAATGCCCCACCTCGTGAAAGGCGGGGCATTTGTTAACCGCAAGTATCAGACGCCTGTGCAGCCTTTAGGTGCGTACTCCTGAGCCACTGTGGTGGTGCAAGCCCAGCCAGTCAGAGAGCGCGTCAGGGTAATGGTTTTGCTCAAGACCGGACCTGGAGCGTTGAGGATCGTGCAACCGATGGTGCCGGTACCATCAGTCGCGACACCCGCTGCCGTGGTTGTGCAATTGGAAGTCGTGGCGGTTCCGCCCACTTTTGTCAGATCCGGATTGGTACCAGAGTTCATGAGGTCCTCAAACGGGACTTTCAACGCCGTGATCTCTGCCAGACCGGCCGTCACCTTGGCACGCGCTTGATACTTCGAATAAGCCGGCAACGCAAACGTCGCCAGAATCCCGATGATCGCCACCACGATCAGCAGTTCGATCAGGGTAAAACCTTTTTGAGTATTCATAGACAGGCTCCATGCATGAGTCGAAATCTCATGATCTGAATGAACTTCAGCACAGCCCGTGCCAAGCGCTGCGCCCCCAGTTGGCGGGGCGTGAAGCCAGGTCAGGGACCTTTCCTACCCCCAGGATCCGCACTATCTGACACTATTTGTCACCTGACGGCCGCTGGTTTGGCTCAGCGCCTTGACTAGGCTATAAGTCATGAACTGTCTGCGTCCGGTATCCCCATGAATGACATCGCCCTAAGCGGTCTGGCCAAGCAACTGGTCATGGCCGAACTGCTCACTGACCAAAGCGCGCAACAGGCGTATCTGCAAGCCCAACGCAGCAAAATCTCCCTGGTCAGTTACCTGGTGCAGAACAAGCTGGTGAAGAGCCGGCAGGTTGCCGAGATTGCCTCGGAGCATTTCGGCATGGCGCTGCTCGACCTCAATTGCCTGGACAAGGAAGCCCAGCCTCGAGGGTTGGTCAGCGAGAAACTGATCCGTCAGCACCACGCCCTGCCCCTCTGGCGCCGTGGCAACAAACTGTTCGTGGGGGTTTCCGACCCGACCAATCATCAAGCCATCAATGACATCCAGTTCAGCACCGGTCTGAACACCGAAGCCATTCTGGTAGAGGACGATAAGCTCGGCGATGCCATCGAGAAGTTCTTCGACAACCAAGCAACCGGCCTGGAAGACATGGCCGATGTTGACCTTGACGGGCTGGACATCGAGTCGGTCGACGACAACAAAAAGGACGCCATCGCCGGCCAGGATGCCGATGACGCGCCGGTGGTGCGCTTCGTCCACAAGATGTTGCTCGATGCGATCAAGAGCGGCTCTTCCGACCTGCATTTCGAGCCCTACGAAAAAACCTACCGGGTGCGGATGCGCACCGACGGCATGCTGCGAGAAGTCGCCAAGCCGCCGAGCCAACTGGCCAACCGCATTGCGGCGCGGCTGAAAGTCATGGCCAGCCTCGACATCTCCGAGCGGCGCAAACCCCAGGACGGACGGATCAAGATGCGCCTGTCCAAGACCAAGTCCATCGACTTCCGGGTCAACACCCTGCCGACCCTGTGGGGCGAGAAAGTGGTGATCCGGATCCTCGACCCGTCCAGCGCACAAATGGGCATCGACGCCCTCGGCTACGAGCCTGAACAGAAAGCCTTGTACATGGCTGCACTGAAGCAGCCACAGGGCATGATCCTGGTCACCGGGCCGACCGGTTCGGGCAAGACCGTGTCGCTCTACACCGGGTTGAATATCCTCAACACCGTGGACATCAACATCTCCACCGCCGAAGACCCGGTGGAGATCAACATGGAAGGCATCAATCAGGTCAACGTCAATCCCAAGCAAGGGCTGGATTTCGCCCAGGCTCTGCGCTCGTTCCTGCGTCAGGACCCGGACGTGATCATGGTCGGTGAGATCCGCGACCTCGAGACCGCCGAAATCGCCATCAAGGCTGCCCAGACCGGGCACATGGTGCTTTCCACCCTGCACACCAACAGCGCCGCGGAAACCCTGACCCGCCTGCACAACATGGGCATTCAGGGCTTCAACATCGCCACCTCGGTCACCCTGATCATCGCCCAGCGGCTGGCGCGCAAACTGTGCAGCCATTGCAAGAAACCCATCGAGATTCCCCGCGAGGCGTTGCTCAAGGAAGGCTTCCCCGAGGAACGCATCGGCTCGTTCACGATCTATGAGCCGGTCGGTTGCGATCAGTGCAATGGCGGTTACAAGGGGCGAGTGGGGATTTATGAAGTGGTGAAAAACACACCGGACCTGCAACGGCTGATCATGGCCGAAGGCAATTCCCTGGAAATCGACATTCAGATGCGCAAGGACGGCTTTAATGACTTGCGCACCTCGGGCTTGATCAAGGCCATGCAAGGCGTCACCAGCCTTGAAGAAATCAACCGGGTCACCAAGGACTGAACATGGCGGTCAAAGCAGCAAAAATCAGCGTCTACGCCTGGGAAGGCACGGACAGGAAAGGATCAAAGATGACCGGCGAGTTGAGCGGTCTCAACCCGGCCTTGATCAAGGCTCAGTTGCGCAAGCAGGGGATCAACCCCGGCAAGGTGCGCAAGAAATCCGCCTCGATTTTCAGTTTCGGCAATCGGATCAAGGCTCAGGAAATCGCCCTGTTTACCCGGCAAATGGCAACGATGATGAAAGCCGGCGTGCCGCTGCTGCAATCGTTCGACATCATCGGTGAAGGCTTCGACAACCCGGCCATGCGCAAACTGGTGGACGAGGTGAAGCAGGAAGTCGCGGCGGGTAACAGCTTCGCCGCGTCCTTGCGTAAAAAACCGCAGTATTTCGACGAGCTGTACTGCAACCTCGTCGACGCAGGTGAGCAGGCTGGCGCTCTGGATACTCTGCTGGAACGGGTGGCGACCTATAAGGAAAAGAGCGAAAGCCTCAAGGCCAAGATCAAGAAAGCCATGACCTACCCGCTGGCCGTGGTCTTTGTGGCGATCATTGTCACCGGGATTCTGCTGATCAAGGTGGTGCCGCAGTTCGAGTCGGTGTTCAAGGGCTTTGGCGCCGAGTTGCCGGCCTTCACTGTGATGGTCATCGGCTTGTCGGAGTTCTTGCAGGCCTGGTGGTGGATGATGCTTGGCGCGTTGATCGCCGCGATCTTCGGTGTGCGCCACGCCTTTAAAACATCCGAGGCCTTTCGGGACCGCACGGACACCTGGCTGCTGAAGCTGCCGCTGATCGGCACCTTGATGTACAAGTCCGCCGTGGCCCGTTACGCCCGCACCCTGTCGACCACATTCGCCGCCGGCGTGCCGTTGGTCGAAGCCCTGGATTCAGTGGCGGGCGCGACCGGCAACATCGTGTTCAAGCGGGCGGTGCTGCGCATCAAGCAGGACGTGTCGACCGGCATGCAGCTGAATTTCTCGATGCGCACCTCAGGCATCTTTCCCAGTATGGCGATCCAGCTGACCGCCATTGGCGAAGAATCCGGCGCTCTGGACGACATGCTCGATAAGGTCGCGAGCTTCTACGAGGACGAAGTGGACAATATGGTCGATAACCTCACCAGCTTGATGGAGCCGTTCATCATGGTGGTGCTGGGTGTTATTGTCGGTGGCCTGGTGGTTGCGATGTACCTGCCCATCTTCCAACTCGGCTCAGCGATCTGACATGCCCTTGAACGAAGTCCTGATCCTCTATCCGCTGGTGTTCGTGGCCATCGCCTTGGCAGTCGGCCTGCTGGTAGGCAGTTTCCTCAACGTGGTGGTCTGGCGCCTGCCGAAAATGCTCCAACGCGAATGGCGGCTTCAAGCCCATGACGTGTTGGGTTTTCCGCCCGAGGCACCGGGCACCGCCTACAACTTGATGCTGCCTCATTCCCACTGCCCGCAGTGCGACCATCGAATCCGCGCCTGGGAAAACATCCCGCTGCTCAGTTATCTGTTTTTACGGGGTCGATGCTCGAACTGCGCCGCGCCAATCAGCAAACGTTATCCGCTGACTGAACTGGCCTGCGGTCTGCTCTCGGGGTTTATCGCCTGGCATTTCGGCTTCGGCTGGCAGGCCTGCATGGTGCTGGTGCTGACCTGGGGCCTGCTGGCGATGAGTCTGATCGACGCCGAGCATCAACTGTTGCCGGATGTGCTGGTACTGCCACTGCTGTGGCTGGGGTTGATCGTCAACAGCTTCGGGCTGTTCGTGTCACTGCATGAGGCATTGTGGGGCGCAGTGGCCGGTTATATGACCTTGTGGTCGGTGTTCTGGCTGTTCAAGCTGCTCACCGGCAAGGACGGCATCGGCCACGGCGATTTCAAGTTACTGGCCCTGCTCGGGGCCTGGGGCGGTTGGCAGATATTGCCGTTGACCATTCTGCTGTCATCGCTCGTGGGGGCCATCATCGGGGTGATTTTGCTGCGACTGCGCAACGCGCAAACCTCGACTCCGATCCCCTTCGGACCCTTTCTGGCAATTGCCGGCTGGATTGCCTTGCTCTGGGGTGGTCAAATAACCGGCTTCTATTGGCAGTTTGTCGGTTTGAAATGAATACCCCTGTGGAAAAACCCTGGATTCTCGGCCTGACCGGCGGCATCGGCAGCGGCAAAAGCGCGGCTGCCCAGCACTTCATCGACCTGGGCGTGCACGTGGTGGACGCCGATCACGCAGCCCGTTGGGTGGTGGAGCCGGGGCGCCCGGCGCTGGCGAAGATCGCTGAACATTTCGGCCCCGGCGTATTGCAAGCCGACGGACAACTGGATCGCGCGGCGTTGCGCAAACTGATCTTTGAGGTGCCGGAGGAACGCCGCTGGCTCGAAGCGTTGCTGCATCCGCTGATCGCCAAGGAAATCACCGATCACCTGGCCAAGGCACAATCGCCTTACGCGATTCTGGTTTCGCCGTTGCTGATCGAGTCCGGGCAGTACGCCATGACCCAACGGGTCCTGGTGATCGATGCCCCGGAACAGCTACAGATCGAACGCACCTTGCAGCGTGACCAGACCAGCGAGCAACAGGTCCAGGCGATCCTCAAGGCGCAATCCAGCCGCCAGGACCGCTTGAGCCACGCCGACGATGTGGTGGTCAACGACCGCGACCTCGCCTGGCTGCACAGCGAGGTCGAACGCCTGCATCACTTTTACCTTACATTGCGTGGAGGCCAGTCATGAGCCAAACCCCAACCGTCGATTGCCCAACCTGCGGAGCCCCTGTTGAATGGAGTCCCGAAAATAAATTCCGGCCATTCTGTTCTGACCGTTGCAAACTGATCGACCTGGGCGCCTGGGCGTCGGAAGAACACAAGATTCCGGTCAGCCCGGACGCCGAAGACGAGATGTTCAGCGAAGACTTCGACCCGCGTCACTGACACTCAAGGCCGCATAAAGCCGTAGTCCTGGTCTTCATCGAGGTTTTCCGCCAGAAAGCGCAACTCGTCGGCCAGGTCTTCGGCACTGCGCACCGCTTTGCTCTGCTGCACCACCGCGCAGAGCAAGGCGCGCAGGCTCAATCCCGGATCAAACCCCACTTCCTGTGCACTATCCAGACTCTGACGCAGTTCCTGCCTTGCCCATTCGTACACACTCATATCGATGCTCCTGTAGGTTTTGTGGAGCATGAAAGCGTCAGCGTTTTATCGATTTGATGTGGATCAAGATTTGGGATCGTCGTCTTTCCAGGGCGCCGAAAGGTAGCGCGTGCGGTTGAAGGTCTCCAGCCATTCCGGGCTGAACACCACCAGCGCGCTGACAATCATGCCGTTGATGAAGGCTTCGGGAAAAATCAGCAGCCACAGATAACCGACAAAATCCTCAAGCCAGTACGGCATCTCGAAACGTTCGTTGAACCACAACAGCCACAGCGCCAGTAATAGACACAGCAACGCTGACAACGCCGCGGCGAAGAAGCCGGAAACGAAGATATACACAAAGGGATTACGTGGCTGCGCGCGTTCGACCAGGATCGCACAGCATTCGGTCACCAGCACCGGCAGCACAATCAGCAGCGCACCGTTGACCCCGACGGCCGCCAGGTCCTGACGCCCGAGCAGCACCAGCCCGCATTGCGCCACCAAGGCACCGACGATCGCCAGTGGCCAATCCAGCAGCAACGTCACAGCCGTCATGCCGATGAAGTGATACGACACGCCTGTATCGAAATCACGTCGCACCAGCCACAGCATGAACAGCGCGAACACTGTGCCAAACAGCAAATGCTGACGGCGGCTGTCGGTGAACAGCTCAACCCACGGCGCACGCCAGAGGGCCCAGAGCAGCACGGACACATAAATCAGCCAGCCGACTGTCAGCGTTTGCTGGGACAGCAGCTCGGCACCGATCATGGTCCAGCCTTCTCCAGTGCCTCATGCAACTGCGCGGCCGTGGCATATTCGTGTTGCGCAACCAATTGGCCATCTTTGAGTTGCAGCCACAGCACTTTATCCACAGCCCCGGGATAACGCGGCGCCACACGCCCCTCGCGGTCCAGCATGACCCGATAGGAATAATCACGCATGGCCGGAACGGCAAACATCTTCGCGATCAGCCGTGGCATGCGCTGGATGTCCGCTAAAAACACAACGTGGCGCGCCTCCAGATAACCCTTGGGCTCGCCTTTCAGCGCAGCGTCAAGCAGTTTGGCGGCGTCCATGCTTCGCGCCACCAGCAACGTCTGAGTCTTGTGATCGAGCGTATAGGCCTGGTCGAATTGATCGAGCAAGGTCCAGGGCGCGAGTCGCTCGCCCACCTCCACCGCCTGGGCCCATAAGGGCAGAAGCCCCAGTAGCAACACCGGCCAATATTTCACATTCACCCCTTGTCGGATCAATTACACACAGTGGCCATCAGTCTACACCGCCCGATCCGACTGCCCAGTGACCTCCTTTACCGGTAAACGCTTTCTGCTTGTCGCATTTGAACGCTAAGCTTGGGCCTATGGATGACTCAGATTATTTACGCCTGCTGACCATCGCGGCCGAGCAAGCCAACGCCTTTCTGTCCAATGCCCGCAAATGGGAGCGTGAGCGTTGGGTTTGTCAGCGCCTGCTGCAAGGCCTGAACATTCCCTATCGCGCCGACGAGTTCGCGCCTGCCGGGGAGCCGCCGGACGTGCTGTTCCGCGACGCCAGTTTCGAGGTGTTCTTCGTCCTCGACGAAGGCCGGCGCCTCAACGACGAATGGCGCGATGAACTGCAACGCCGGCGCAGCGCGTTTTCCCTGAGCCAACTGGTGCGTCGCGAGGCCAAGCCCCGGCGCATTCCCGCCAATGAATTCCTGCTGAGACTGGCGCCGACCTTGCGTAAAAAAGCCCACAACTACAAAGAACGCGGCATGGACCTGGGGGAACTGGACATCATTGCGTTCGCCAGCCTCAAGCGTGAAGTACTGGACCTCAACAGCCATTTTCCGCCGCCGACCGAATATTTGCGCCAGGGCTGGCGCTCACTGTCGTTGGTCGGTCCGACCTTCGCCCGAGTGCTGTTTGCACATCCGGACGCTCCGGACTTCCTGCGCAGTAACCTTGGCCGCAGCATCGTCTTCGACGTCGGGATCAGCCTGTGAGCCCATTGCAGGCATTAATCGCCGAAGTCCCGCAAGCCGGCCGCGTGCGCTGGATCGGCGTGCGCCCGGAACCTCACGTGCCGATGATCGAACTGGATGCCGTTGAGGCGCGACTTGAAGCCGGCCTGACCGGCGATCGAGCCCGCCCGGGAGTCCGTAACGCACGGCAAGTGACGTTGATTCAGTGGGAGCATCTGGCGGTGATCAGTTCGCTGATGGGCCGCCCGCACGACAAACCGGTCTTGCCTGAAGATTTGCGGCGCAACCTCGTTATCAGTGGTATCAACCTGTTCAGCCTCAAGGGTCGTCGCTTCCGTATCGGCCAGGCAATTTTCGAAACCACCGGCTGGTGCCAGCCTTGCGCGCGCCTGCAAAACAACCTCGGCCCCGGGACGTTTCAGGCTGTGCGCGGACATGGCGGAATCACGGCCCGAGTGCTACAAGGTGGAATCATTCGCCTGGACGACAGGGTGAGCGTCGAGCCCATTCCCGACAGCGGCTATGCTCCGTTCAACGTTCGTTAATCAGCCTGTAGCTTCTACACCTTCAGCAACGTCTACCTGACGAGGCCCAATATGACCAGCCGCCTGAACCCCGACGACCAGAAGCATGTCGAAGAGTACCTGCACCTGTCCCAGCACCGAGTCGAGCGCCGGCCTTTCCGGCCGTGGATGCTCCTGGTGGTGGTGTTGGCAGTGACCATTGGTTTAGGCCTGTTGAGCCGATTTATCAGTTACCTGACGCTATGAGCTGCCTCGCGCTCGCTCGGTTGACTGCACCGATTTCTTTTAGCCTTGCGAGATATCCCTATGACTCATCGTATTGTCATCGTTGGCGGCGGCGCCGGCGGTCTGGAGTTGGCTACCCGTCTGGGTAAGACTCTGGGCAAACGTGGCACGGCCAGCGTGATGCTGGTCGACGCGAACCTGACCCACATCTGGAAGCCGTTGTTGCACGAAGTGGCGGCCGGATCGCTGAACTCTTCCGAAGACGAACTCAACTATGTTGCCCAGGCGAAATGGAACCACTTCGAGTTCCAGCTGGGGCGCATGAGTGGCCTCGACCGCGAGCAGAAGAAAATCCAGCTGGCCGCCACTTACGACGAAGCCGGCCTGGAACTGGTACCGGCGCGTGAAGTGGCTTACGACTCGCTGGTGATTGCCGTCGGCAGTACCACCAACGATTTCGGCACGCAGGGCGCGGCGCAGCATTGCCTGTTTCTCGACACCCGCAAACAGGCCGAGCGTTTCCACCAGCAACTGCTCAATCACTACCTGCGCGCCCATGCCGGGCAGACCGACAAGGTCGAGCAGATCAGCGTCGCCATCGTTGGCGCGGGTGCCACCGGTGTCGAACTGGCAGCAGAACTGCACAACGCCGCCCACGAGCTGGCGGCCTATGGCCTGGACCGGATCAAACCGGAAAACATGCACATCACCCTGATCGAAGCCGGCCCACGAGTGCTGCCAGCCCTGCCGGAACGCATCGGCGGGCCTGTGCATAAAACCCTGGAGAAACTCGGGGTCAATGTGATGACCAACGCCGCCGTCAGCGAAGTGACCGCTGATAGCTTGATCACCGCCGATGGCAACGTGATCAACGCCAGCCTGAAAGTCTGGGCCGCCGGCATTCGTGCGCCGGGCTTCCTCAAGGACATCGATGGCCTGGAAACCAACCGCATCAACCAGCTGCAAGTGCTGCCAACCCTGCAAACCACCCGCGACGAAAACATCTTCGCCTTCGGTGACTGCGCGGCCTGCCCGCAACCGGGCACCGATCGTAACGTACCGCCGCGCGCGCAAGCCGCACATCAGCAGGCCTCGTTACTGGCAAAATCGCTGAAACTGCGGATCGAAGGCAAGGCGTTGCCGGAGTACAAATACACCGACTACGGCTCGCTGATCTCACTGTCGCGTTTTTCGGCTGTGGGTAACTTGATGGGCAACCTGACCGGTAGCGTGATGCTCGAAGGCTGGCTGGCGCGGATGTTTTACGTGTCGCTGTATCGCATGCACCAGATGGCGCTGTATGGCGCGTTTCGCACGGCGATGTTGATGCTCGGCAGCAAGATTGGGCGCGGGACTGAGCCGCGACTCAAACTGCATTAACATCTTCAGCGTCCATTAGGGCCTCTTCGCGGGCACGCTTCGCTCCTACAAGTTCACCACCGATCTGTAGGAGCTAGGCTTGCCCGCGAATGAGGCACCTCGGTCCACTTGTGTGTCCCACTGTATCTCCCCCCTCGATTCCTCCCCTTCGCTTACAAACTCCCCCTTGCGCGACACAGTAGCGATACACCCCGCCCTTTAAATGGCTACATCCGAGCAAGGCAACTCGCCCGCTACGGTTATCGCCGCACTCACGTGGCGTCCTTTATCGAACGGTTGTGTCGTGCAACCCAGGAGTATTGAAATGTCCCGTACTACCAAAAACACTATTGGCCTGCTCGGCGCTGTTTTAGCCGGCGGCATGATGTTGTCCGGTTCCGTATTCGCTGCGCAGCCGTTGACCCAAGGCTATTTGCTGGCCTCGGCCGAACAGGTGGTGAAAACCCCTGAAGGCAAATGTGGCGAAGGCAAGTGTGGCGATGCGTCGATGGCGAAGACCGATACCGATGGCGACGGCAAGGTCTCCCGCGCCGAATTCCAGAAAGTCGCGCCGAAGTCCAATTTCGACAAGATCGACACCAACCATGACGGCTTCATCGACGAGCAAGAGGCTTACGACAACGTAAAAGCCAACTTCGAAGCCAATGGCAAGAAAATGCCAAAAGGTCTGTTCGAACATTTGAAAGACCAAGACGGCGCCTAAGCCTTCAGGAATCAAACCGCGTTTTTCCTTCGAGAAACGCGGTTTTTTTTCGGCTGGCGATTTACACCTGGAAGCGCTGCCCTGGAGTTATACGATAACTGAAGCGCTGTTTTTTGCAGACAAAAAAAATCCCCGTATCTTTCGATACGAGGATTTTTAATATGGTCGGGGTAAGGGGATTCGAACTCCTGACATCCTGCTCCCAAAGCAGGCGCGCTACCGGACTGCGCTATACCCCGGTAAAAAAAAGGCACCTTTTAAAGGCGCCTTCTGCGAACAGAGCTTTTGGCGTCTGATCTTAAGATCTGATCCCAGCGTTAACTGGTTTCAAAAATGGTGGGTCGTGTGGGATTCGAACCTACGACCAATTGGTTAAAAGCCAACTGCTCTACCAACTGAGCTAACGACCCAAAAATGGTCGGGGTAAGGGGATTCGAACTCCTGACATCCTGCTCCCAAAGCAGGCGCGCTACCGGACTGCGCTATACCCCGGTTTGAAATTGGCTCCGTGACCAGGACTCGAACCTGGGACCCAATGATTAACAGTCATTTGCTCTACCGACTGAGCTATCACGGAACTACATATTTCAATTACAACGTTTGACGCTTTGTTGCACTCTCTTCGACCCGTTCGCATCGCTGCGTTCGTGTGTCTGAGGCGCGCTATTCTACAATCTTAAGCACCTCTGTCAACCCCTTAAATTGCATTCAAGTTAATGATTTGCAACTTATTTCAGATTTCTGCTTGGGGAGCAGAAACCCTTACGGGCGACTTACTGCGGGGCGCACTTTACAAGCCTTTTCCTTTCAGTTCAACAACCTGACGAAAAAAAGGCCTCGCAATGCGAGGCCTTGTTTATTTCACCGCCGTGACGGGTCAGGCAAATACGATCTCGTCGTTCTCCACCTTGCCGACAGCCGTGTCGCCAGGCATGAATCGACCGGACAAAATCAGCTGTGCCAGCGGGTTCTCGATCCAGCGCTGAATCGCTCGTTTGAGCGGTCGTGCGCCGTACACCGGGTCGTAACCCACCGCGATCAGCTTGTCCATGGCCTCTGGACTCAGCTCCAGTTTCAACTCGCGCTCAGTCAGGCGACTGCGCAGACGACCCAACTGGATCTCGGTAATGCCCGCGATCTGATCCCGCGCCAACGGCTCGAAGATCACCACTTCGTCGACCCGGTTGATGAACTCCGGCCGGAAGTGCGTGGAAATCGCATCCATCACCGCCGCACGTTGCGCCTCTCGATCACCGACCAGTTCCTGGATCTGCACCGAGCCCAGGTTGGAGGTCATGACGATCACGGTGTTCTTGAAATCTACCGTGCGGCCATGGCTGTCGGTCAAGCGGCCATCTTCCAGCACTTGCAGCAAGATGTTGAACACATCCGGGTGGGCCTTCTCGACCTCGTCCAGGAGGATCACCGAGTAAGGCTTGCGACGCACCGCCTCGGTCAGGTAACCGCCCTCTTCATAGCCCACGTAGCCCGGTGGCGCACCGATCAGCCGGGCCACGGAATGTTTCTCCATGAACTCGGACATGTCGATCCGCACCATCGCCTCTTCCGTATCAAAGAGGAACTCGGCCAGCGCCTTGCACAGCTCGGTTTTACCGACACCGGTCGGGCCGAGGAACATGAACGAACCGCTCGGACGATTCGGGTCGGACAACCCGGCCCGGGAACGCCGCACAGCGTTGGAAACGGCGATCACCGCTTCGTCCTGACCAATCACACGCTGGTGCAACAGGCTTTCCATCTTCATCAGCTTGTCGCGCTCGCCTTCGAGCATTTTCGACACCGGAATGCCGGTCCACTTCGAGACGACTTCAGCGATTTCTTCTTCAGTCACCTTGCTGCGAAGCAACTGGTTTTCGCTTTTGCCATGCTGGTCGACCATTTGCAGGCTGCGCTCCAGGTCCGGGATCACCCCGTATTGCAGCTCGGCCATGCGGTTCAGATCACCTTTACGGCGCGCGGCTTCCAGTTCCTGACGGGACTGTTCGATTTTCTGCTGGATCTGCGCAGAACCCTGTACCTCGGCTTTTTCCGAGTTCCAGATTTCTTCGAGGTCCGAATACTCACGTTCGAGGCGAACGATTTCTTCCTGCAACTTCTCCAGACGTTTCTTCGCCGCGTCGTCGCTTTCTTTCTTCAGCGCCTGGGATTCCACCTTCAGCTGAATCAGACGGCGCTCCAGACGGTCGAGGACCTCCGGCTTGGAGTCGATCTCCATGCGGATACGGCTGGCCGCTTCGTCGATCAGGTCGATGGCCTTGTCCGGCAATTGACGGTCGGTAATGTAGCGATGGCTGAGCTTGGCTGCGGCAATGATGGCACCGTCGGTGATCGCGACTTTGTGGTGAACCTCATAACGCTCTTTGAGGCCCCGCAGAATCGCGATGGTGTCCTCTTCGCTCGGCTCGTCCACCAGGACTTTCTGGAAGCGCCGTTCGAGTGCCGCATCCTTCTCTATATATTGGCGGTACTCGTTCAGCGTGGTCGCACCAACGCAATGCAATTCGCCGCGTGCCAACGCAGGCTTGAGCATGTTGCCCGCGTCCATCGAGCCTTCGCCCTTACCGGCGCCGACCATGGTGTGCAGTTCGTCGATGAACAGAATGATCTGCCCTTCCTGCTTCGACAGCTCGTTGAGCAGCGATTTCAGGCGTTCTTCGAACTCGCCGCGGTACTTGGCACCGGCAATCAGCGACCCCATGTCCAGGGACAGCAGGCGCTTGCCCTTGAGACCGTCCGGCACTTCACCGTTGATGATGCGCTGGGCCAGGCCTTCGGCAATGGCGGTTTTACCCACGCCAGGCTCACCGATCAGCACCGGGTTGTTCTTGGTGCGACGTTGCAGGACCTGGATCGTCCGGCGAATTTCGTCGTCACGGCCGATCACCGGGTCGAGCTTGCCTTCTTCGGCACGCTTGGTCAGGTCGACGGTGTATTTATCCAGCGCCTGGCGCGACTCTTCGTGATTGGCGTCATTGACCGCTTCGCCACCACGCAGGTTAGTGATCGCGTTTTCGAGGGCTTTTTTGCTGACGCCCTGACCGAGCAGCAATTTGCCGAGCTTGCTGTTCTCGTCCATCGCGGCGAGCAACACCAGTTCACTGGAAATGAACTGATCGCCCTTCTGCTGGGCCAGGCGATCGGCCTGGTTAAGCAGGCGCGCCAGATCCTGCGACATGTTCACGTCGCCGGTCGGGTTCTGGATTTTCGGGAGCTGGTCGAGCTCTTTGGTCAGCTCTTTACGCAAGCTGTTGACGTCAAAACCGACCTGCATCAGCAGGGGCTTGATCGAACCACCCTGCTGTTCAAGCATGGCCTGCATCAAGTGCGCCGGCTCGATGCCGGGATGGTCAAGGCCGACGGCCAGCGATTGGGCGTCGGATAGAGCTAACTGCAATTTGCTGGTTAAACGATCTATGCGCATGGGTCACCTTCCTTTTGAGCAGGCCGGACCTATAAAACATCCTGAATGAAGAAACCTGCCAGATACCTCATTAGATGTGGTCGATTCTGGGAGATTCAAGCGTCTTGGAATTGATGTAGATCAGAGAAGTCTAGCGTTCGTACCCCAGACAGGGCACTACAGCCAGATAAGAGAGGCAAACCGACCCGTGCGTGGATTGCGGCGGTAAGAAAAGAAGCGAGGATCGGTCACGGTGCAGAAACCGCCACCATAAACAGCAGTGACACCGCGCACAGCAAGGCGCAAACGCGCCAGTTCGTAGATGTCGGCCATGAACTTGCCAGCGTTTTGGCTGAGCACAAAGGCTTTGGCCGCTTCGGGCAGTTGCTGGACGAAGGTCTCGCGCACTTCCGGGCCGACTTCAAAGGCTTGCGGGCCAATGGCCGGGCCCAGCCAGACCAGCACGTCTTCTGGAGGCACCGCCAGGCTGTCGAGCGTCGCTTCGAGCACACCTGCCGCCAATCCACGCCAACCGGCATGGGCCGCCGCGACGCGAGTACCGGCACGGTCACAAAATAGCGCTGGCAGGCAATCGGCGGTCATTGCCGCGCAGGCAATGCCGGGGGTTGTCGTCCAACTGGCATCAGCGGTTGCCGTGATGTTGGGGTCAGCATGGGCCACGGCAATGCCGTGAACCTGCTTTAACCAGGCCGGCTGAATAGAGAAATGATCGGTGAGGCGTCGGCGATTTTCGGCAACCGCTTCCGGGTTGTCGCCGACGTGATCGCCAAGGTTGAAGCTGTCGAACGGCGCCAGACTGACGCCGCCCGCACGGGTGGTAACGCAGGCTTTCACCCCGGCAGGCGCAGGCCAGTCGGGAATCAGCCAGTCACTCATCCGATGAACGCCTCGCGGTCTTGCTTGAGCAGCGTCAGCAACCAGACGAAATCATCCGGCAATGGCGATTCCCAGCTCATGCGTTTACCGGTGGTCGGGTGATCCAGCTCCAGGAACCGCGCATGCAGTGCCTGACGCGGGAACGCCTTCAACGATTCGACCATGGTCACACTGGCGGCCGGTGGAATGCGGAAGCGACCGCCGTAGGCAGGATCTCCGACCAACGGGTAGTTGATGTGGGCCATGTGCACGCGAATCTGGTGTGTACGACCGGTTTCCAGCTTCACCCGCACGTGCGTGTGAGAGCGGAAACGCTCAAGTACGCGGTAATGGCTGACGGCTTGCTTGCCCCCTTCCATCACGGCCATGCGCTGGCGTTGCTGGCCGTGACGACCGATCGGCGCATTGATCTTGCCGCCGGCCGTCACCACACCGATCACGATGCATTCGTAGATCCGGCTTACGCTACGGCTCTGCAATTGCGTGACAAGCTGTGTCTGCGCCTGAATGGTCTTGGCCACCACCATCAGACCGGTGGTGTCCTTGTCCAGGCGATGCACGATACCGGCGCGGGGCACATTGATAATGTCCGGCACGTGGTGCAGCAAGGCGTTGAGCAAGGTGCCATCCGCGTGACCGGCGGCAGGATGCACCACCAGGCCCGCAGGTTTGTTGATCACCAGGATGTCATCGTCTTCATAGACGATGTCCAGCTCGATGTCTTGAGCGATCCATTCGCCCTGAGCTTCCTGCTCGGCAGTCAGTTCAAGAATGGCGCCACCATGAACGATGTCTCGCGGGCGGATAACCGCCCCATCCACAGTCAGGCGGCCGTCTTTGATCCAGGCGGAAAGGCGCGAGCGCGAGTGCTCAGCGAATAATTGTGCGGCGACTTGATCGAGGCGTTGGCCGCCCAATTCGGACGGCACCTCTGCGCGAAGTTCAATTTTATCGGACATGCTCAGACTAGGCGTCGGCACAGCCTTTGGTTTCGGCTGCGCGCTTGTGGTTAAATACGGCGTCTTTTGCCCCGAGGCTATTCAACGGGGCGCTCATCATAACAGGACGGCCCCGCCCAAGACAGCGGCCGTCATAGGGACGCAAGCCGCCATGCAAGTGAAACACCTGCTGCTGATCGCCATCCTCGCATTGACCGCTGCTTGCTCATCGAAGGAAGTCGTAGACGAAAACCTTAGCGAAGTCGAGCTGTACCAGCAGGCTCAGACCGACCTGGACAACAATAGCTACACTGCCGCCACAGCCAAGCTGAAGGCGCTGGAGTCGCGTTATCCGTTCGGGCGCTACGCCGATCAGGCTCAACTCGAGCTGATCTACGCCAACTACAAGAACGCCGAGCCTGAGGCTGCGAAGTCTGCTGCCGAGCGTTTCATTCGTTTGCACCCACAGCATCCGAACGTGGATTACGCGTATTACCTCAAAGGCCTGACCTCCTTCGACCAGGACGTCGGCCTGTTGTCGCGCTTCCTGCCGCTGGACATGACCAAGCGTGACCCGGGTGCGGCCCGCGACTCGTACAACGAGTTCGCCCAGCTGACCAGCCGTTTCCCGAACAGCCGCTACTCGCCGGACGCCAAGCAGCGCATGATCTACCTGCGCAACCTGCTGGCGGCCTACGAGATTCACGTTGCCGACTATTACCTGACCCGTCAGGCCTATGTCGCCGCTGCGAACCGTGGCCGTTACGTAGTGGAAAACTTCCAGGAAACCCCTTCGGTCGGTGACGGCCTGGCGGTGATGACTGAAGCCTACCAACGTCTGCACCTGGACGACCTGGCAGCCACCAGCCTTGAAACCCTGAAGCTCAACTACCCGAACCACCCAAGCCTGGTAGACGGTCAGTTCAAGCCTTCGGTCGACGAAGCCGACAACCGTTCGTGGCTGAGCAAGGCCACCTTGGGCCTGATCGAATCCCGTCCTCCTCTGCCGCCGGGCGAAACCCGCGCCAACCAGGACGTGCAGAAGCAGTTCCAGGATGCCAAGGACGCGATTCCGAACGATCTGAAGCCTAAAGATGCAGATGGCGACGTGATCGAAGAAGAGGAACACGAGTCCGAAGCCAACAGCGAAGACCGCTCGTGGTTCAGCTACATGACCTTCGGCGTGTTCGACTGACACATCGGGTTATGCAAAAAGGGAGACTCTTGAGTCTCCCTTTTTTATTGCGCTGTGCGCAGGTCAGGTCCTTGGCTAAACTGCCTGCTCATTAGCCAATAAAGCAGCTCACCATGCTTCGTTTACTGTTCTGGATCGCCCTGATTGCCGCTGCGGTATGGTTCTGGCGCAAGTTCAAGGCTTCGACTTCCGCGCCCAGGTCCTCCGCCGAGCTGGATGCCGCACCGATGGTCCGCTGCGCGCATTGCGGCGTACACCTGCCCCGCGATCGCGCGCTGAGCCTTCAACAACAGTGGTATTGCAGCCAGGCTCACCTTGAGCAAGGCCCGGGCCCAAGTGGTCGCTGAGACGTCCACTCCCGGCGGCAAACAGGCACAGCGACTGCTGCGTCTTTACCATCTCTACCGTTTAAGCGTCGGCATCACCCTCGTACTGTTGATTTCCAGCAACATGGACAACCAGCTGCTGGCCTTCGCCCAGGATGACCTGCTGCGCAGTGGCAGTTGGTTGTACCTGGTGCTGAACATCCTGCTGGTGGTCTTTTGGCAGAACACCCGACGGCCGGCGCAGCTTTTCAGCCTCGCATTGGTCGATGTCCTTCTGCTGTGCGGTCTGTTCTATGCCGCGGGCGGTGTGGCCAGCGCCATCGGCAACCTGCTCATTGTCTCGGTGGCCATCAGCAACACCCTGTTGCGCGGGCGTATCGGCTTGTTGATCGCGGCGGTCGCCGCCCTTGGCATCGTCGGCCTTGGCTTCCTCCTGAGTTTCAGTCACCCGATCAGTCCCGGCGAGTACCTGCAAGTCGGCACTCTCGGCGCGCTGTGTTTTGCCGCGGCGTTGCTCGTGCAAGGTCTGATCAGGCGACTGGAAGTCAGCGAAAACCTCGCCGAACAGCGAGCCAGTGAAGTGCTTGGCCTGGAAGCGCTCAATGCGCTGATCCTGCACCGCATGCGCACGGGCATTCTGGTGCTGGACGACCAGCGGCGGGTGCGACTGGCCAATCAAAGCGCCTTGACCTTACTGGGGCAGAACGACCTCGATGGTCAGCTGATCGACGACTATTCGCCGGCCTTGGTCGAACGCCTTCAGCTGTGGTTCAACAATCCATCGCTGCGACCGCAAAGCCTGAAAATCGCCAGCAGTGGCATAGAACTGCAACCCAGCTTCATTGCGTTGGACCAAAGCCCGAACCACCACACCCTGGTATTTCTGGAGGACCTCGCCCAGATCGCTCAACAAGCGCAGCAACTGAAGCTCGCCGCACTCGGGCGCCTGACGGCGGGTATCGCCCATGAAATCCGCAATCCACTGGGCGCCGTTAGTCATGCCGCGCAGCTATTGCAGGAATCCGAGGAACTGAACGGCGCGGATCGGCGTCTGACGCAGATTATTCAAGACCACTCTCAGCGAATGAATCGGGTTATCGAAAACGTCCTGCAACTGTCCCGCCGCCAACAAACCGTACCGCAACGGCTCGATCTGAAGCCGTGGCTGGAGCATTTCGTCGCCGAAACCCGTGAAGGCGCGACCGATCGCCAGTTGATTCACCTGCACATCGGCCCAGGCGACTTCAAAACCCTGATGGACCCGAATCAGCTGACTCAGATTCTCGACAATCTGTTGCGCAATGCCTGGCGCCATAGCGCCCTGAATCACGACCTGGCGCAGGCCTGGCTCGAGTTGTTTGTCGAGCCCAACAGCCAGTTGCCGACGCTCGAAGTCCGGGACAACGGCCCCGGCGTGGCGCCGGACCAACAGACGCATTTGTTCGAACCGTTCTTCACCACCAGTAGCCAGGGTACAGGCCTGGGGCTTTATCTGTCCCGTGAGCTGTGCGAAAGCAACCAGGCCCGCCTAGACTTCAAACCACGCCAAGGCGGCGGCTGCTTTCGCATCACTTTTGCTCACGGACGGAAACAAAGTTGAACATGAGCCCACGGCCAAAAGTCCTGATCGTCGACGACGAACCGGATATCCGCGAACTACTGGAAATCACCCTGGGACGGATGAAACTCGATACCTACAGTGCCCGCAACCTTGGCGAAGCCCAAGCCTTGTTGATGCGCGAGACATTCGACCTGTGCCTGACCGACATGCGCCTGCCCGACGGCACCGGCCTTGAGTTGGTGCAGTACATCCAGCAACGTTACCCACACGTGCCGGTGGCGATGATCACCGCTTACGGCAGCCTCGAAACAGCGATCAACGCCCTCAAGGCAGGGGCTTTCGACTTCCTGACCAAGCCGGTTGACCTGACGCGCCTGCGCGAACTGGTCACCAGCGCCCTGCGCTTGCCGGCACCGGGTGGCGCCAGTACCGCCATCGATCGCCGGTTGCTGGGCGATTCACTGCCCATGCGCAACCTGCGCAAACAAATCGACAAACTCGCACGCAGTCAGGCCCCGGTGTACATCAGCGGCGAATCCGGCAGTGGCAAGGAATTGGTCGCCCGACTGATCCACGAGCAGGGCCCGCGGGCTAATCAACCGTTCGTCCCGGTCAATTGCGGGGCAATTCCGTCAGAGTTGATGGAGAGTGAATTCTTCGGCCATCGCAAAGGCAGTTTCAGCGGCGCCATCGAAGACAAACCAGGGCTGTTCCAGGCCGCCCACGGCGGCACACTGTTTCTCGACGAAGTGGCCGATCTGCCCTTGGCGATGCAGGTCAAACTGCTCCGAGCCATTCAGGAGAAAGCCATTCGCAGTGTCGGCGGTCAGCAAGAAATGGTGGTTGATGTCCGCATCCTTTGTGCCACCCACAAAGACCTCGATGCCGAAGTCACCGCCGAACGCTTTCGCCAGGATTTGTACTACCGGTTGAACGTGATCGAACTGCGCGTCCCCCCTTTGCGCGAGCGCCGCGACGACATCGAACCGCTGGCCAGCCATGTGCTCAAGCGCCTGGCGGCCGGCAGCGGTCAACCCGCCGCAAAACTCCATCCACTCGCCCTGGATGCGCTGAAAAGTTACCGTTTTCCGGGCAACGTACGGGAGCTGGAGAACGTGCTGGAGCGGGCTTACACCCTGTGTGAGGACAAACAGATTGAAGCCAGCGACCTGCGACTGGCCGAAGGTAACTGCACGGCAGAGAGCGGCGTGCCGGACCTGACGCAAATCGATAACCTGGAAGATTATCTGGAAAACGTCGAACGCAAACTCATCCTCCAGGCACTGGAGGAAACCCGCTGGAACCGCACGGCGGCGGCTCAGCGGTTGAATCTTTCATTCAGATCGATGCGATATCGGCTCAAGAAATTGGGTCTGGATTGAGGGCTCCTTCGCGGGCAAGCCTCGCTCCTACAGGGGGTGTGTCGTTCGCAAGTGTATTGAACGACTCAAACCTGTAGGAGCGAGGCTTGCCCGCGAAAGCGATCTGGCAGGCAATAAAGAATCTTGCTGTCAGATCCGCCCGGTCGGCGCATACGGCGCAGGATCAATAATCGGCGCCCTGCCCAACATCACATCCGCAAACAACTGACACGACGCCGGCGCCAGCACCAGCCCGTTACGGTAATGCCCGCAGTTGAGCCAAAGTCCATCGAACCCCGGCACTCGGCCAATGTAGGGAATACCCTCCGGCGAACCCGGGCGCAATCCAGCCCAATGCCCCACCACTTCGGCCTCTGCCAGCGCAGGAATCAACTCTACCGCTGATGCCTTCAGACTCTCCAGCGCCGAGTCGGTCGGCGTCTTGTCGTAGCCTTCATGCTCCAGCGTACTGCCTATCAGAATGTGTCCATCGCGCCGGGGAATCGCATAACGCCCCTTGGCCAGCACCATGCTCGGCAGGAAGTCCGCCGCGCACTTGTAAAGAATCATCTGCCCTTTGACCGGCTCGACCGGCAACTCAAGGTCCAGACTCTTGAGCAAGTCACCACTCCAGGCGCCAGCCGTCAGGACCACCTGATCACCGTGTATGGAGCCCACCGAAGTCTGCACGCCGACAACCCTGTCGCCTTCGCGAATAAACCCGCTGACTTCGCACTGCTCACGAATCGTCACGTTCGGCAGCGCCAACAATGCAGCCTTCAGGGACTTTACCAGCCGTGGATTACGCACGTTGGCCACATCAGCCATATAGATCGCCCGGGAAAACCCGGGGCCCAGCACTGGTACGGCATCGTGTGCCGCCGAGATATCCACAGCCCGCAACGGACGGTTTTCCCGCTCGGCCCAGGCCAACGCCTCGGCCTCGTCATCCAGATCCAGCCAGTAAAGGCCGGTGGTATGCACTTCGGGATCAACCCCGGTTGCGGCGAACAGTCGCTCACCGAGCTGCGGATAAAAATCCTGGGACCAATGCGCCAACGCGGTGACTGCCGGACTGTAGCGCCATGGATAGAGCGGGGAAACAATCCCGCCACCGGCCCATGACGATTCCTGCCCCACGCTCGAACGATCCAGCAACACAACACTTTGCACTTCGGATGCGAGATTGAACGCCGTCAGCAGCCCAATCACGCCGCCGCCGACAATCACCACTTGCTGTTGCCTGCTCATGTTCTGATCCAACCGGTAAATAGACAGAGGGCGCAAAAAAGTCGCCCGAAAAAGGAACTCAGCGACCCCAGCAATCTTTGGTCGCCAACCCGGACGTCGCATTGACCATGCTTCTGACGCCGGTGTTGGTGAGGGTGAAATCCCCGCACTTGTCAGTCGCCATTGCAGCGCCGGTCTTGCGCGTTGCCGTCAACAAAAAGGTTTGATCGGTCAGGGTCGGGGTGATGGTGTAAAAATCGTTGCCGGCGCTCAGTCCGGTGGCAGCGGTATAGACATTGTTCTTCGAGTAGAACCGCTCAAGGATCTGTGCCTGCTCGGAGAGCAGCCCGGCCACTTCGGTGCGGCGGCCCTTTTTCACGTACTCGGTGAGGCTCGGGGCACCAATGGTGATGACGATCCCGATGATCGCAATCACGATCATGATTTCGATCAGGGTGAAACCTCGGTTGGATCTACGCATTCCTTCACTCTCACTTACTGTATTTGTCGCCACATGATGCGACGGCTGCCGCCGCCGGATTTTTCCACCAGGGTGCTGATGCCGCCACTGGAGTCGTTCACAACCTTGCGGGTCGCGCCGTTGACGATGGCGTTCAGGGTCGGGATGCCACCGGTAAAAATCACTCCGCTGGACACCGTGTCCGTGCTGTCGACCGTCCCGTCGTTATTGGTGTCGAGCACCGCATAATTGAGCATCTTACCGCTGAACGCATCCAGTTCGACCAGTTTGCCGGTACCAAAGCTGGCACACGGGTCAGTGGTGTCCACACTCGCCGTGGTAAAGACGATCCGTCCCAGCACCAGGCTGGCCTGATTGATCACCCGCTCCCCCGTCAACACGCTGTTGTACACCAGCGGCAAGTACCAGCCCTTCTCCCCCGGATAGGTCACGTCGTTTTGGCTGGTGGTGATGAACTGTCCGGTGCTGCCCGAGAACACACCGGTCACCGCTTGTGCCTGCAAACTGGACACGGTGATCTGACCCGCGCCGCCCTCCGCATCCCACACGGCGTAGAACGCCTGCAAATCCTTGTTGGTCTTGTCGGCAGTCTCGTTGAATTTGCCGGTGCCGAAAAACACTTCCTTGCCGCCCAATGAATTGTCCGCCAGTAACGGCTGCACAGTAATGGGCTGAGTGGCACCGCCCGCCGTGGTAAACAGCGGCTTGCCGGAGAATGCCACGCCCCAGGAGTCGGGGGCGGTAGCGCTCAAATCGAACTTCCATAACCGCCCTTTCAGGTCGCCACCATAGGCGGCCTGCACCACATTCTGCGAGTTGACCCTGAGCTTCACCGACGACAGGCCATTGTTGGTGTCGGCGCTGTCGACCACGATTTTCTTGATCAACGAGCCGTCACGAACGTCCACCACGTACAACGCCGCCACCCCGGAGTTACTGCCATAGCCGTTGGAAATGAACGCGGCCCAGCGACCGTCGGCCAAGCGTGCCACTTCCGGCCGTGCATAGGCATAACCCAGATCATTGAAAGCGTTCGCAGTATTGGCCGTGGCCGGCGCACTGATTTCCCACAGCGCCTTGAACACGTTGCCCGCTGACGCATCGAACAGCTGCAACGCATAAAAAGTCCTGCCGCCAGCCCCGGTTCCGCCAATGGCCAGGGTTTTCCAGACGCTGCTGAACTGGGCATCGAACACCCCGACCTGACCGTCGACCAGAAACTTGTGGCTCACACCGTTGATGTAGGTCGGGTCGGCGATGTAGCGCAGTGATGGCAACACGCTGGACGGCATGTAGGCATAACGCCGGGTGCCATTGGCCGAGTTGATGACATTCACAAACCCGTCGTTGGCATTCACCACCAGGCTGGGACTCATGGTGGAGGCTTTGGTGGTCAGGTAGGTGCTGTAAGTGGTGTCCCCCACCAGATCAGAGGCGGTCTTGTCCGTGGGTGACGCCAGCACGAGGGGTGAATTGATGATGTCGCCGAGCAGCACGCTACGCACCTTGAGCCCGGTTTTGTTGGTGCCCTTGCTCCACTCCACCAGATCGCTGCCGGTAATGCCGGTGGGCAGGCTTTGGCTGAGGGAGGTCTGTTGTGCCGGGGAAAAACTGGCATACGCCAAGGTGACTGCGGCGTTGGTCAGGGTGTTCCAGGACTGGTAAGTCGGCGCTGTGGCACCTGGGACGATCGTGGTGTCGGTGGTCCAGAGTGTCGCAGAGGTATTTACGATACCCGCCGAGGTGAAGCCAAAGGACTTGATCGTGCCGCGCCAGTCCTTGGGGTCATAAATGGTCTGAAAGTAACTCGAATTGCTGGCCAGGGTGGTGCCGCTTGTGACGCCGCTGCCACCGGAACCGGCCTTGGAGGTAATGTCGCTCAGCGCCGAGGACAGCGCACTGCTGAGTCCTGCGCTGTCGGTCGCCTGGTAGTACTTGCCCTGTCCGTAGTTGGCGGCATCCGACAGCATTTGGTTCGCGGCGGTGAAGCCCACGGTATAGGTGTTGATGTTCTGCTTGGGAAAATCCCCAGCGTTCCAGCTTTTGCCTGCCAGATCGGTTCCCGTGGAACGCATGTCGATGTCGAAGCCAAACTTGGCGATGTCGTCCAGATACAGCGTGTCGCCTTCACCATCACCATTGAGGTTGTCGCCATCGTTATTCACGCCATCCCAGTTTGGAAGGCGAGCGCCCGCCAGTGGGTCGGTGCCCGGAAAAGTCCGGTCAAAGGTCGGCAAGCCATCGGTGATCACCACGCCATAGTTTTTCTGGCAGCGATACTGGATCGGGCTGCTGTAAGTCGCCGGTGTCGAGTTGTAGACCGGCGCCAGGCCTCGAAAATAACGGTTTATTTCATAGTAGGTTTCCGCCAGCGGTGTATTGGCCACGGCACTCAAGCCGTTGATGGCAGAGATCAGGTTGTTGTAGTTGGTATCCGCCTGGGATTGGGTGACGCTGCCGCTCACCGCAGAGAGATCGCTGATCGATCGGGCGATAAAGCCACCACCACCGGAGTTGCTGGTTGTAGGCGGATTGAACGTCGCAAGACCTATACGCAGCGAGCGATTGCTGGAGACCAGGCTTGTGGAGACATCCTGGGCCACGCTGATCCGGTATTCATTGGGAATCGCGCTGGCGCCCGTGGTGAAATCCTTGCTCGAACCGTTGGCCAACCCCAGCAGATAAGCCAGGTAGTCGGCGGTGTAGCGCGTATTTTCATTGCCCACCGGATCCGGCAGCTTCAGGCAGATGGGTGTCAAACCGAGAAAGCCGCGATAAAAACCGTACCAGTTGCCGTTGGTCGAGCAACCGCCGCGATTGAGGCTCGACAGCAAAATATTGGTATCACTCATGTTCAGGTTCTGACCGCTTAAACAGGAGGTGTTGGAACTGCAAATCGCGATCTGCCCATAGTTGGCCGCCGGATTGAACCCCGACGCCCAAATGATATTGTTCATGCTCCCCGAGTCATCGATCAGCAGCATGACGTTCGGAGGGACGGCTGCGCCGCTCAACAGCGGTGAATCCGACGGCGTGAAGGCATACGCCGGTGCGGACAGGTAAAGCCCCAGTACAACGCCGCAAAACAGCTGCCACACGCCACGGCGCCCTTCAGTACTTCGCATAAATACTCTCCACGACGCTGCGCGAGTTGCCCGCGATGCCGACGGCGGTCACTCGGTAAAGCGTCGCCGAGGTGTTGCTCGGCACATTCACGGCGTTGACCGTAGTGCCGATATTCTGCACCCCGTAAAAGCCCTTGCCCGAGGCGATCCAGGTCACGCCGGGGGTCGAACCGGGGCCGGCGGCAGTGACCGTCAACGCGTCCGACGGTGGCGCGCACTGGCTGCAGACCGGCAATGAATAGCTGTCCAGTTGCACCGCACTTTCTCCCACACGTAATGCAGCTTCAGCGCCCTGGAACGACTGGTTGCGCAAGGTCACGCTGCCGGCCATTTTTTCCTGCAGCGTGGCGTTCTGCATCGATGAAAGACCGATCAAGGTCAGCAACAGCAGAAACACCAGGCTGACCAGCAGCGCCATACCCCGCTGGGCATGAAACGTCATGGAGGCCTCCCTCATGGCAACCTGTTGCGCAAGGCGGCAACCACGGTGAAGGTTTGATTTTTAACCCGACTGTTCGGGTCGTAGAGAGTCATCGTCAGGCGCACACTGCGAATTCGCGCGGGGTCGGACGGGTTGGCGCTGTAGCTGGAAGCGGCTACATCAGTGGCCGAATTGGCGAGGCCGAAGAGCACGCTGAAGGCACTGACGTTATCGACCAGTACGAACTGGGCCGGCGTGCCGGGACCGGAGCCCATCATGATTTTGTTATTGCTGAAGCTGTAGATCAGCCGCCGTATGGGAAACGCCAACTGCCCCGATGTCAGCGCCGGTGGATTCGTATACGCCGTCGCCGTATTTCGACAGTCGGAAACCACTGTCCAGGCTGGCGCCCCGCCACCCGCTCCCACATCGGCGGCCACCAGGGTCAATTTCTGGTTGGCATTATCCCAGCTGATCGGCGTTATCTGACTGGCAGCGAAGCTCCCCCCTGTACTTGAATCGGTGATCGTCCCCAGGCAGCCAAACATGCCGACCATGCGGATTTCCTGAATCATCTTGCTGAGCACAAAACGCGCATCTTCCTGCATGGCGGCGGCGGCGTTCTGGCTGATGTAGGTGTTCTTGGCGGCGATGAAGATCTGAGCCACGCCCAGCACCACAATCAAACTCAACGCGAGGGCAATCAACAACTCGATCAGCCCGAAACCTCTGCTGGACCGCCTCAAGGGGTTGCCACCGGGTCGACCGTGGCGCGACTGGTCAAGACAAAGCTGCGGCGCGAGTTGGCGATATTGGCGGCGCGCGAGTCATCCCAGGTGATGGTGATGGTGTACACGCGCTGATTCAGCGTAACGGTGCCAGTGGCCGTCGCACCTCCGAAATTGACGATATTGGTGGTGAAGTCGTAGAGGTCCTGATCGCGGGCGACGTTCAGGTTGCCCGACGTCGGAGGCGTCACAGTGTAGTCGGCGCCGGAATTGGCGCGGATACGGTCCATCATGTCGTAGGCGATAAAACTCGCCTGGCTGGTCATCCGCGAGCTGTCGGTGTATTTCAGCGCATTGAGCTGAATCGCCGCCGCGCCCAGCAGCCCCACGGTCAGAATCACCAACGCGACCAGCACTTCGATCAGCGTCATGCCCTCCTGTGCATGTTTGCCCCGTTCCCTCATCCGCAACTTCCACCCAATAGAATTCGTCCGTTCAAACACACATTCAGCGTCCTGGTTTGCGCCCCCAATACATAGCTGATCACCACGGGTGTGGCTGGCGCTGACAAACCACCCAGATTGTTGAAATCGATGGCGGTCACTCCTGAGGGTAGCGTCAGACTCGCGCCGCTGCTCAGTGCTGGAACAACCCGCAATACATTGGCCGGGGTGTTCGTACTGTCATATACCGCCAAGTCACCGGTCCAGGCGCCACCAACAGCGATCGGACGAACCCGAATGGAGACGCCCCGATCGATGGCCTCGAGTCGTGCGAAATTGAGTCCGCGTTGCAGGTCGCCGATTTCGGTGTCTGCCTTGGTGCCTTGCACCGACCGGGTGAACGCCGGTACGGCCAGGGTGATCAGGATCAAAAAGACCGCGAGCGAGACCAGCAGCTCGATCAGCGTGAAACCTTTTGTACGATGATCCATCGGTGCCCTCCGTTGCCGTCGGCTATACCTGCTTCTACACGCTAGAACATTCGACCGCCCGGCGTGCGGTTGATTTGCCATTACTCGCGCACGGAATGCGCGGGCCGCAGCACTCCACGGAGGGAGATGACATGCATCAGCGAGGTTTCAGCCTGATCGAACTGCTCATGGGACTGACAATTGCCGGGATTGTTCTGCTGTTGGTCAGTCCGGCGTTCGCGGCCCTTACAGAATCGAATCATCGCGAGGCGGCGGCAAAGTCTCTTGCCAGTGGTATTCGCAGCGCCAGAAGCGAAGCTCTCGCGCGAAATCAGACCATCGTCATTCATGGCATCAACGACGACTGGGGTCAGGGCTGGCGCATCATTCTGGATATCAGCGGCAAAGGGCCGGAGGACAGCAGCAATCCGCTGCTGATTGAGCGCGTGAGTGGCGCTCGGGTGTCGATTGTTGGCAATTGGCCGGTCAGACGATACATCCGTTTCAGCCGTATCGGCGAGCCACAGATGCCTGGCCGGGCGTTTCAAGCGGGGACGCTGCACGTTTGCACAGTCCGCGAACCGGTTAGCCAGCTTCAGGTGGTGCTGGCCGCGACCGGTCGCGTCAGCCTGCGCAGCGATAAGGCTGAGCAGGCGCTATGTCCGGGAGGAAAAAAAGTTAAAGCAGGGAGCGCACGCGCAACTCTTTAGGCATGGAGAACGTGATGTTCTCCTCGCGACCCGCCAATTCATCGGCCCCGGTAGCACCCCAGGCCTGCAACTGCTGGATCACGCCACGCACCAACACTTCCGGTGCGGAGGCGCCAGCGGTGATGCCGATACGCTCGACACCGTCGAACCAGCTTTTTTGCAGGTCTTCGGCGCCGTCGATCAGATAAGCCGGGGTGGCCATGCGCTCGGCGAGTTCACGCAAGCGGTTGGAGTTGGAGCTGTTCGGGCTGCCCACCACCAAGACCACGTCACATTCGTCGGCCAGTTGTTTGACGGCGTCCTGACGGTTTTGCGTGGCGTAGCAGATGTCGTCCTTGCGCGGACCACCGATCGCCGGGAAGCGTGCACGCAGAGCATCGATCACGCGGCTGGTGTCGTCCATGGACAGTGTGGTCTGGGTGACGAACGCCAGTTTGTCGGGATTGACCACCTGCAGCGCGGCGACGTCTTTCTCGTCTTCAACCAGATAGATGGCACCACCGTTGCTGCCATCGTACTGGCCCATGGTGCCTTCGACTTCCGGGTGACCGGCGTGGCCGATGAGAATGCATTCACGGCCGTCACGGCTGTAACGCGCGACTTCGATGTGCACCTTGGTCACCAGCGGGCAGGTCGCGTCGAACACTTTCAGGCCACGGCCAGCGGCTTCGGTACGCACAGCCTGGGAAACCCCGTGGGCACTGAAGATCACGATGACATCGTCCGGCACCTGATCCAGTTCTTCGACGAAGATCGCCCCGCGAGCACGCAGGTCCTCGACGACGAATTTGTTGTGGACCACTTCGTGGCGCACATAGATAGGCGGCCCGAAGACTTCCAGGGCGCGGTTGACGATTTCGATCGCCCGGTCCACGCCGGCGCAGAAGCCACGGGGGTTGGCGAGTTTGATTTGCATGCTGTGCCTCGTGTCTTGCGCGCAAGAAATTAGAACATTACATCCCTGTAGCAGCGAAGCTTGCTCGCGAAAGCGGTGTGTCAGTCGACATTGATGGTGAATGTGATGACGCCTTCGCGAGCAAGCTCTGCCCCTACATTGGACCGCATTCGGTCAGTTACAGCGATTTGACGCTGATGATTTCTACGTCAAAGGTCAATGTCTTGCCGGCCAGCGGATGGTTGAAGTCGATGGTCACTTGCTCGTCATCGAATTCCTTCACCACGCCAGGCAGCTCAGTATTGGCCGCATCGTTGAAGATCACCAGCAAACCCGGCGACAGTTCCATGTCCTTGAACTGCGAACGCGGGATGATCTGCACGTTTTGCGGGTTAGGCTGGCCAAACGCGTTTTCCGGCTGAATCGTCAGCGTGCGCTTGTCGCCTGCCTTGAAGCCGAACAGCGCTGCTTCGAAACCTGGCAACAGGTTGCCATCGCCGACCTGGAAGGTCGCCGGGGCTTTGTCGAAGGTGCTGTCGACGGTGTCGCCGTTCTCCAGGCGCAGTGCAAAGTGCAAAGTGACTTCCGTGTTCTGGCGGATGCGTTGCTCAGCCAATACCTGTTCAGTCATGAACGGCTTCTCCGGTCTTTTTACTTTTGAACATGTCCAGCGCGAGCATAACGGCGCCGACGCTGATGGCGCTGTCGGCAAAGTTGAACGCCGGGAAATACCAGCGGTTCTGCCAATGCACCAGAATGAAGTCGATCACATGGCCCAGGGCGATGCGGTCATACAGATTGCCCAGCGCCCCGCCCAGCACCAGCGCCAAAGCGACGGCCAGCCAGGTTTCGTTGCGCCCCAGACGCTTGAGCCACACCACCAGCACCGCACTGACCACCACGGCGATCAGGGCAAACAACCAGCGCTGCCAGCCGGAGCTGTCGGCCAGGAAGCTGAATGCCGCGCCGGTGTTGTAGGCCAGGGTCCAGCTGAAATAATCGGGAATCACCACGATTTGCTGGTACATCTTCAACGAGCCTTCGAAGTAGAACTTGCTGGCCTGGTCGATGACCAGGACCAGCAAGCTCAACCAGAGCCAGCTCAGCCGTCCGAAACGGCCAGCAGCGTTAGGCATAATGACGAACCTCGCCCGCACCGCTGATGTTGTCGACGCAACGACCGCAGATTTCCGGATGCTCCGGGTTCACGCCGACGTCTTCACGGCAGTGCCAGCAACGGGCGCACTTGGCGAAGGCCGACTTGACGATTTTCAGCTTCAGGCCGCTGACTTCGGTGACTACCGCGTCCGCAGGTGCCTGAACAAAAGGCGCCACGCTGGCGGTCGAGGTGATCAGCACGAAGCGCAGTTCGTTGCTCAGCTTGGCCAGGTCGGCGCTCAGCGCCTCCTCGGCGAACAGCGTCACCTCGGCTTGCAGGTTGCCACCGACGGCCTTGGCCGCGCGCTGGATTTCCATTTCCTTGTTGACCGCGACCTTCACCGCCATGATCCGCTCCCAGTAGGCACGGCCCAGTTCGACGTTGTCCGGCAGTTCGGTCAGGCCTTCATACCAGGTGTTGAGCATCACCGATTCGTTGCGCTCGCCCGGCAGGTATTCCCACAGCTCGTCGGCGGTGAAGGCGAGGATCGGCGCGATCCAGCGCACCAGCGCTTCGGAGATGTGGTACAGCGCGGTTTGCGCCGAACGGCGCGCCTTGCTGTTGGCGCCAGTGGTGTACTGACGGTCCTTGATGATGTCGAGGTAGAAACCACCCAGCTCTTGCACGCAGAAGTTGTGGATCTTGGAGTAGACGTTCCAGAAGCGGTATTCGCCGTAGTGCTCTTGCAACTCGCGTTGCAGCAGCAGGGTGCGGTCCACGGCCCAACGGTCCAGGGCGAGCATTTCCTCGGCCGGCAGGATGTCGGTGGCCGGATTGAACCCGGTCAGGTTGGAGAGCAGGAAGCGCGCGGTGTTACGGATACGCCGGTAGGCGTCCGCACTGCGTTGCAGAATCTGCTCGGACACCGCCATTTCACCCGAGTAATCGGTGGAAGCGACCCACAGACGCATGATGTCGGCGCCCAGGGTGTCGTTGACCTTTTGCGGCGCGATCACGTTGCCCAGCGACTTGGACATCTTGCGACCGGACTCATCGACGGTGAAACCGTGGGTCAGCAGCTCGCGGTACGGCGCATGGTTGTCGATGGCGCAACCAGTCAGCAAGGACGAGTGGAACCAGCCACGGTGTTGGTCCGAACCTTCCAGGTACAAGTCGGCGCGCGGGCCGGTCTCGTGGCCCATCGGGTGCGAACCGCGCAGGACGTGCCAGTGCGTGGTGCCCGAATCGAACCAGACGTCCAAGGTGTCGCTGATCTTGTCGTACAGCGGCGCCTCGTCACCCAGCAGTTCGGCAGCGTCCATCTTGAACCACGCTTCGATGCCTTCGACTTCAACACGCTTGGCGACTTCTTCCATCAGCTCGGCAGTGCGCGGGTGCAGCTCGCCGCTTTCCTTGTTCAGGAAGAACGGGATCGGCACGCCCCAGTTGCGCTGACGGGAGATGCACCAGTCTGGACGGTTGGCGATCATCGAGTGCAGACGTGCCTGGCCCCAGGCCGGGACGAACTGAGTCTCTTCGATGGCTTTCAGTGCGCGCTTGCGCAGGGTGTCGCCGCTGACAGGCTCTTTATCCATGCCGATGAACCACTGCGCGGTGGCGCGGTAGATCAGCGGGGTCTTGTGACGCCAGCAGTGCATGTAGCTGTGTTCGATGATGGTGGTGTGCAGCAGCGCACCGACTTCGGTCAGTTTGTCGACGATGGCCGGGTTGGCTTTCCAGATGAACTGGCCGCCGAAGAACTCCAGCGATGTCATGTAAACGCCGTTGCTCTGTACCGGGTTGAGGATGTCGTCGTTGACCATGCCGTACTTCTTGCAGGTCACGAAGTCGTCCACGCCATAGGCCGGGGCGGAGTGAACCACGCCGGTGCCAGCGCCCAGCTCAACGTAATCGGCCAGGTAAACCGGCGACAGGCGATCGTAGAACGGGTGACGGAAGTTGATCAGTTCCAGTTCTTTACCGGTGGTGGTCGCGATGACCGAGCCTTCCAGGCTGTAGCGGGCCAGGCACGACTCGACCAGTTCTTCAGCCAGCACCAGCAGTTTGTCGCCGACGTCGACCAGGGCGTAGTTGAATTCCGGGTGAACGTTCAGCGCCTGGTTGGCCGGGATGGTCCACGGGGTGGTGGTCCAGATCACGATCGAGGCAGGTTTGGCCAGGGACGCCAGACCGAAAGCGGCAGCCAGCTTGGCTTCGTCGGCAATCGGGAAGGCCACGTCGATGGTCGAGGACTTTTTGTTTTCGTACTCGACTTCCGCTTCAGCCAGGGCTGAACCGCAGTCAAAGCACCAGTTCACGGGCTTCAGGCCCTTGAACACGAAACCGCCCTTGACGATTTCGGCGAGCGCGCGGATTTCACCGGCCTCGTTCTTGAAGTCCATGGTCTTGTACGGGTTGGCGAAGTCGCCCAACACGCCCAGACGGATGAATTCGGATTTCTGGCCTTCGATCTGCTCGGTGGCGTAGGCGCGGCACAGTTCGCGGGTCTTGTCCGCGCCCAGGTTTTTGCCGTGGGTCACTTCGACTTTGTGTTCGATCGGCAGACCGTGGCAATCCCAGCCCGGAACATAAGGCGCGTCGAAACCCGACAGGGTTTTCGAGCGGATGATCATGTCCTTGAGAATCTTGTTCAGCGCATGACCGATGTGAATCGTGCCGTTGGCGTAAGGAGGACCATCATGAAGTACGAACTTCGGACGATCCTTGCCAATCTCGCGCAACTTACCGTACAGGCCAATGCTGTCCCAGCGCTGCAGAATCTGCGGTTCGCGCTGAGGCAGGCCGGCCTTCATTGGGAAGGCGGTGTCCGGAAGGTTTAGCGTGGCTTTATAGTCGGTCATTTAAGGCTCTTCATTAGCGATTGGCGCTAGGTGCGACAGGGCACGGGCGGCGGCAACATCCGCATTGATCGCCGTCTTAAGCGCCTCCAGAGAGGCAAAACGCTGCTCTTCACGCAGCTTGTGGTGGAAAACCACCGTCAAACGCCGGTCATACAGATCGCCGGCAAAATCTAAAAGGTGCACTTCGAGGTGGGCTTTGCCATCACCTTGTACCGTGGGCCGCACGCCAATGTTGGCGACGCCGGGCCAGGTCTTGCCGTCGATGTCGACGTTGACCAGGTACACCCCGGTCAAGGGCACGCGACGACGCTTGAGTTGAATGTTGGCGGTGGGCGTACCCAGTTGGCGCGCCAGCTTCTGGCCATGCAAGACCCGCCCGGTGATCTGGAACGGACGCCCGAGCAGCCGCTCGGCCAAGGCAAAATCGGCAGCGGCCAAGGCATTGCGGACCTGCGTGCTGCTGACGCGAATGCCGTCCAGCTCGACGGTTTGCGCCGCTTCAACGGTAAAGCCCTGAACGATGCCAGCCTGCTGCAGGAAATCGAAATCCCCTACCCGGTCACAGCCGAACCGGAAGTCGTCACCGACCTCCAGGTGCTGGACGCCGAGACCGTCGACCAGAATGGCATCGACGAATTCACTGGCACTGAGCTTGCTCAGCCGGTGGTTGAAGGCCAGGCACAGAACCCGGTCGACACCTTCGTCGGCCAGCAGCTGCAGTTTGTCACGCAGCCGGGCCAGACGGGCCGGGGCCGTGTCCGGGGCGAAGAACTCTCGCGGCTGTGGTTCGAAAATCACCACGCAGCTGGGCACGCCCAACTCGATAGCGCGCTCACGCAGCCTCGCCAGGATAGCCTGGTGGCCACGGTGAACACCGTCAAAGTTGCCAATAGTGGCGACACAGCCCCGATGCTGGGGGCGCAGGTTGTGGAGGCCTCGAACCAGCTGCATAACGCGCTTCTTGCTCATAAAGTGGTCGATTATAACCACACCCGGCGGCCGACGACAGGCAACACCGTAACCCAAAGTAATCGAGCCGACAAAACTGCCGGTTCGCCCATGTTTATCGAGGCCCAAGCCTCAGCTCAGCGCCTTGCGATTGAAGTCGCGCAAACGGAAGCCCATCAACAGCAGCATGCCGAAATAACTGATCACCCCGGCAGCGACCAACGCGCCCAGGCGCAGGAACCGCTCCAGCATATGCCCCTGATCCCAGGCCGGCATGAAGTGCATCCCGGCCAGCAGCACAGCAGACATCACCAACACCGCAATCACAAGCTTCAGACCGAATTTGGCCCAACCCGGTTGCGGTTGATACATCTGCTGCTTGCGCAGCTGATAGAACAATAGCCCGGCGTTGATGCAGGCACCGATGCTGATGGCCAGGGCCAGACCGGCGTGAGCCAGCGGGCCGATGAGCACGAGGTTGAACAGCTGAGTAACGATCAGGGTGAAAATCGCTATTTTTACCGGAGTGCGGATGTTTTGTTGCGCATAAAAGCCCGGCGCCAGCACTTTGATCACGATAATTCCGAGTAAACCGACTGAATAAGCGATCAACGCCCGCTGTGTCATGGAGGCATCAAACGCGCTGAATTGGCCGTACTGGAACAGCGAAACGGTCAGCGGCTCGGCCAGAATCCCCAGTGCCAGAGAACACGGCAACACCAGCACGAAGCACAGACGCAGGCCCCAATCGAGGATTCGCGAATATTCGTGGCGATCTTTGCTGGCGTAGGTCTTGGCCAGGGTCGGCAGCAGAATGGTGCCCAACGCTACGCCCAGTACGCCGGACGGCAACTCCATCAAACGGTCGGCGTAATACATCCACGACACGGAGCCGGCGACCAGGAACGAGGCGAAGATGGTGTTGATGATCAGGGAAATCTGGCTCACTGACACGCCGAGAATCGCCGGTAACATCTGCTTCATCACCCGCCAGACACCGCTGTCACGCAGATTCAGGCGTGGCAGCACGAGCATGCCGATCTTTTTCAGGTGGGGTAGCTGATAAAGCAACTGCGCCAGGCCACCCACCAGTACCGCCCAACCCAAGGCCATGACGGGAGGGTCGAAGTATGGCGTGAGGAATACCGAAAAGACGATCATGCTGACGTTGAGCAACGTCGGCACGAAAGCCGGCACCGAGAATCGGTTGTACGTATTGAGGACCGCACCGGCCAATGAAGACAGGGAGATCAGCAATATATAAGGAAAAGTCACGCGCAACAGATCGGTCGTCAGCTCGAATTTTTCCGGGGTATCGGTAAAACCCGGCGCGGTGGCCCAGATGACCCACGGCGCGGCGAGTATGCCCAGCGCGGTGACCAGGGCCAGTACCAGCGTCAGCAGGCCAGACACGTAAGCGATGAACGTTCGCGTCGCCTCCTCGCCCTTCTGGCTCTTGTATTCAGCAAGAATCGGCACGAATGCCTGGGAAAAGGCACCCTCGGCGAAGATTCTTCGCAGCAGATTGGGCAGTTTGAAGGCGATAAAGAAGGCGTCCGTCGCCATCCCGGCGCCAAATGTACGTGCGATGAGGGTGTCACGAACGAACCCCAGAATCCGGGAAAGCATCGTGATAGAGCTGACGGCGGCCAACGATTTGAGCAGATTCATTGAAAGAGTTTGTGCCTGTCGATAAACAGCAGGCGAACAAAGCGCCTACTTATGCGATACTCCGCGCCGCAGCAGCACAGAGCCAAAGCTCGCGAGTTTACAGGTCAAGCGCCGGAAATAAATATCCCGCCTCTTTATACCTACCACTTAGCGGAACGTCTCAACCGCCCTTGACAAGACATCAACTCATCGGCATGATTCGCGGCCTATTTTGTTTGCTATTTCCTAAAAAGTCTTTCGAGGAGCTCGACGGTGGCCAACACACCTTCCGCCAAAAAACGTGCAAAACAGGCTGAGAAGCGTCGCAGCCACAACGCCAGCCTGCGTTCCATGGTTCGTACCTACATCAAGAATGTAGTTAAGGCCATCGACGCAAAAGACGCTGAAAAAGCTCAAGCAGCTTACGTTCTGGCTGTGCCAGTTATCGACCGTATGGCCGATAAAGGCATCATCCACAAGAACAAGGCAGCTCGTCATAAGAGCCGCCTGAACGGTCACGTCAAGGCTCTGAACCTTGCTGTAGCCGCATAAGCGATAAGCTTGTTGAAAAACCGACCTCAGGGTCGGTTTTTTATTGCCTGCGATTTGGTAAACGCCGCGCAAAAAAAATGTAGGAGTGAGCCTGCTCGCGATAGCGGTGCAACACTCAACATTGATGCCGACTGTTACACCGCTATCGCGAGCAGGCTCACTCCCACATTTCGATTTGCGCCAGCTTATTGGGCGTGCGTCCACGGCAGGATCGGGATCGCCGTCACCGCATTCTGCGGGCTGCCTTCGATCAAGCGATCGCTGTAGACCAGATACACCAGCGTATTGCGCTTCTTGTCGAGGAAGCGCACCACCTGCATGGTCTTGAACACCAGCGACGTACGCTCCTTGAACACCTCATCGCCATCCTTCAGCTCACCCTTGAAGCTGATCGGACCTACCTGACGGCACGCGATAGACGCTTCAGCGCGATCTTCCGCCAAACCCAGCCCACCTTTCACACCGCCGGTCTTGGCCCGCGAGAGGTAGCAAGTCACACCCTCAACCTTCGGATCATCAAACGCCTCGACGACGATACGGTCGTTCGGGCCGACGAACTTGAACACCGTCGACACTTGGCCAATCTCCTCAGCCGAAGCCAGCAGCGGCATTGCCAACAGCAGACCCAACAATCCTTTTGCCACACGCATTCAAATATTCCTTCAGACCAGAATCAGGTTATCGCGGTGAACCAGTTCCGGCTCCGCCATGTAACCCAACAGACCGACAATCGCCTCAGACGACTGACCGATGATTTTTTGTGCTTCCAGCGCGCTGTAGTTGGCCAGGCCACGGGCAATTTCACGACCGTCCGGCGCCACGCACACCACCATTTCACCGCGCCGGAAACTGCCTTGAACCAGTTTGACGCCAACCGGCAGCAAACTTTTGTTGCCCTGGGACAGCGCGGTCACTGCACCCGCATCCAGCACCAGGGTGCCACGGGTCTGCAGATGACCGGCCAGCCATTGCTTGCGCGCCGCCAGCATGCCGCGCTCAGGTGACAACAAGGTGCCGATGCGCTCGCCCGCCTTCAGGCGATCCAGCACACGTTCAATGCGCCCACCGACGATGATGGTGTGCGCACCGGAACGCGCCGCCAGACGTGCGGCACGTAATTTGGTCTGCATGCCGCCCCGACCCAACGCACCACCGGTACCGCCAGCGACGGCATCCAGCGCCGGATCATCGGCGCGCGCCTCGTAAATCAGGTTGGCGTCGGGGTTGTTGCGCGGATCGGCGTCGAACATGCCGTCGCGATCGGTAAGGATCACCAGCAAGTCCGCCTCGACCAGATTGGCCACCAGCGCCGCCAGGGTGTCGTTGTCGCCGAAGCGGATCTCGTCGGTGACCACGGTGTCGTTTTCGTTGATCACCGGGATCACTTTCAGCTCGACCAACGCACGCAGGGTGCTACGGGCATTCAGGTAACGCTTGCGGTCAGACAAGTCATCGTGCGTCAGGAGAATCTGCGCGGTATGCCGGCCATGCTCGGCAAAGCTCGACTCCCAGGCTTGCACCAGACCCATCTGACCGATAGCGGCAGCGGCCTGCAGTTCGTGCATTGCACTGGGTCGCACGGTCCAGCCCAGGCGACTCATCCCCGCCGCTACGGCCCCGGAGGACACCAGCACCAGTTCGACGCCCGCCTCATGCAAAGCCACCATCTGCTCGACCCAGACACTCATTGCCGCGCGATCCAGGCCCTTGCCGTCAGCCGTCAGCAAAGCGCTGCCGATCTTCACGACCCAACGCTGCGCACCTGTCACCTTGCTCCGCATCATCTTCAACCTTAGCTTGAGGGCAGCGCGACCCAGCGCCGCCCGTAACGTTATTCGTGACTACCGATTTCCAGATACTAAAACGCCGCTCGATTGAGCGGCGCTTAAGTTTACTGCAACGAATCAGTCACGCACGTAAATGATTTCCGGACCGTCTTCGTCATCCACATCTTCTTCGTCCCAGTCATCGTCGCCGATGTCATGGACCGACTTCACGCCGCTGCGACGCAGGGCACGCTGGTCATCCAGCGCTTGCAACTGGGCACGGGCTTCGTCTTCGATGCGCTGATCGAGCTCGGCCAGCTCTTCCTTGTAAACCGGGTCGTTAGCCAGACGGTCAGCACGATCTTCCATGTAACGCATGATGTCGTGGCACAGACGCTCGGTGCCCAGCTTGGAGATGGCGGAGATCACATAGACCGGACCGGTCCACTCCAGGCGATCAACGATTTCCTTGACGCGAGCATCATGCTCTTCTTCAAGGATCTGGTCGCACTTGTTCAGCACCAACCAGCGATCACGCTCAGCCAGGGACGGACTGAACTTGGTCAGTTCGCTGACGATCACTTCAGCAGCATCCGGAGCGCTGGCGTCATCCAGCGGCGCCATGTCCACGAGGTGCAACAGCAAACGGGTACGCGACAAGTGCTTGAGGAAGCGAATACCCAGGCCAGCGCCATCGGAAGCACCTTCGATCAGGCCCGGAATGTCCGCGACCACGAAGCTCTTCCAGCGATCGACGCTGACCACACCCAGGTTCGGCACCAGCGTGGTGAACGGGTAGTCGGCGACTTTCGGCTTGGCGGCCGATACGGAGCGAATGAAGGTACTTTTACCGGCGTTCGGCAAACCCAGCAGACCGACGTCAGCCAATACTTTCATTTCCAGCTTGAGATCACGCGCCTCGCCCGGTTTACCCGGAGTGGTCTGGCGCGGAGCACGGTTGGTACTGGATTTGAAACGGGTGTTACCCAGACCGTGCCAGCCGCCATGAGCCACCAGCAGTTTCTGGCCAGCCTTGGTCAGGTCGCCGATCACTTCCTGAGTGGCGGAGTCGATGACGGTGGTACCAACCGGAACACGCAGCACCAGCTCTTCACCTTTCTTGCCGGTGCAGTCGGTGCTGCCGCCGTTGGAACCGCGCTCGGCATCGAAGTGCCGGGTGTAACGGTAGTCCACCAGGGTGTTGAGGTTTTCGTCGGCGATCATGTAGACCGAGCCGCCATCACCACCGTCACCGCCGTTCGGGCCGCCGTTTTCAATGAATTTCTCGCGACGGAAGCTCATGCAACCGTTGCCGCCGTCACCGGCCTTTACTCGAATCGATACTTCGTCAACAAACTTCATAACAAAACGCCTCTCGTCATACGGACGAGCCGAAAAAATCTAGACATAAGACTCTTGCAAAAATGAGCGCAGCGACCTCAATCAACGACCGCAAATCCAGCGCTGGAGCCCATCACAAACAGCTTTGCAAGAGACTCACCCCACAAACGAAAAAGCCCCGTCGCGAGACAGGGCTTTTCCAGCAACTACGCAATTATGCCGCGACGACTTCAGTCTTCGGGACAATGCTCACGTAACGGCGGTTGAAAGCGCCTTTTACTTCGAACTTGATCACGCCGTCGATTTTAGCGAACAGAGTGTGATCTTTACCCATGCCAACACCGTAACCGGCGTGGAATTGGGTGCCGCGCTGACGCACGATGATGTTGCCCGGAATGATAACCTGGCCGCCATACATCTTCACGCCAAGGCGTTTGGCTTCTGAGTCGCGACCGTTACGGGTACTACCACCAGCTTTTTTGTGTGCCATGAGTCAATTCTCCTAGTGAGGAATTAGGCTGAAATTAAGCCTGAATACCGGTGATTTTGATCTCGGTGTACCACTGGCGGTGGCCCATACGCTTCATGTGGTGCTTACGACGACGGAACTTGATGATGCGGACTTTATCGTGACGACCTTGGGAGATCACTTCAGCCACAACGGTAGCGCCAGCAACAACTGGAGCGCCGATGTTCACGTCATCGCCATTGGCGACCAACAGAACGCGATCAAAAGTAACGGATTCGCCGGTAGCGATTTCCAGTTTTTCGATCTTCAGGTATTCACCTGGGGCGACCTTGTATTGCTTGCCACCAGTAACAATTACTGCGTACGACATGGTATTTCTCCGATAATCCTGCTCACCCAGCTCTTTATAAGAAGAGGTATTGGCTGGCATGGCTGCATAAGGCTGGAAGGCCTGTTTGCAATTGCGTAAGGCAGGTGCTGCCCAGGAAGTTCAGGGTGCGCGATTGTACGCAAGCTGCCGGGGCGATGCAAGAGGCCGTCCATCGTGCCTTGACACCCGCCGACGTGGGTCCTAGCATGCCGCGCAACCCTTCTGGAGCAACTGTCGCTGATGCAACCCCAAGCTTTCTACCGCGCGGTGGCGGACGATTTTAGCGCCGTCGACGGCATCATCAAGAAGCAGCTGACTTCCCGAGTGCCGCTGGTATCGAAAATCGGCGATTACATTACCTCGGCTGGCGGTAAACGCCTGCGTCCCCTATTAGTGTTGCTGTGTGGCAAGGCTCTGGGTCGCGAAGGCGATGACCTGCGCCTGCTGGCCGCGACCATCGAGTTCCTGCACACCGCCACGCTGCTGCACGACGACGTGGTCGACATGTCCGGCATGCGCCGTGGCCGCTCGACCGCCAACGCCATGTGGGGCAACGCGCCAAGCGTGCTGGTGGGCGACTTCCTGTATTCGCGTTCCTTCGAAATGATGGTCGAACTGGGCTCCATGCCGGTGATGAAGATCCTTTCGCAAGCCACGCGCATCATCGCCGAAGGCGAAGTGTTGCAGCTGTCCAAAGTGCGTGATGCCAGCACCACCGAAGAAACCTACATGGAAGTCATCCGCGGCAAAACCGCGATGCTCTTCGAAGCCTCGACCCACAGCGCCGCGGCCCTGGCCGGTGCCACACCGGAACAGAGCGAAGCGCTACGTACCTTCGGCGATCATCTGGGCGTGGCCTTCCAACTCGTCGACGACCTGCTGGACTACCGTGGCGACGCGGAAACCCTGGGCAAGAACGTCGGTGACGACCTGGCCGAAGGCAAGCCGACCCTGCCGCTGATCTACACCATGCGCGAAGGCACGCCGGAGCAGGCTGCACTGGTGCGCAAGGCGATCCAGAAAGGCGGTATCGAAGACCTGGAAAGCATCCGCGAAGCCGTGGAAGCGTCCGGTTCGCTGGATTACACCGCGCAACTGGCCCGCGATTATGTAGCCCGTGCAATCAAATGCCTCGACGCGCTGCCCCCCAGCGAATACCGCGATGCATTGGTTGAGCTCAGTGAGTTTGCGGTCGCCCGTACGCACTAACTGCACCGTAATACCCTGTGGGAGCAAGCCTGCTCGCGAAAGCAATCTGTCAGTCAAATGCTGACTGGCACACCGCTTTCGCGAGCAGGCTCGCTCCCACAGTTTTTGGCGTCGCCCCCCTCCCAGCTAAAACCCTATATAATGTGCGCTTTTTAGCGATCCTGAATCCAAGGAGCTTTAGTGAGCACGTTGCCACCCTGCCCAAAATGCAATTCCGAATACACCTACGAAGACGGCGCTCAGCTGATCTGCCCCGAGTGCGCCCACGAGTGGTCCGCCAGCGGCGAAGCCGAAGCGGCGTCCGATGACACCGTGAAAAAAGATTCGGTCGGCAACGTCCTGCAGGACGGCGACACCATCACCGTGATCAAGGACCTGAAGGTCAAAGGCACGTCGCTGGTGGTCAAGGTCGGCACCAAGGTCAAGAACATCCGCCTGTGCGATGGCGATCACGACATCGACTGCAAGATCGACGGCATCGGCCCGATGAAGCTCAAATCCGAGTTCGTCAGAAAAGTCTGATTCTGTTGTCTTCCATCCCGCGCCCTGCGTGGGATGGTGCTTCACCCGCCCCGCCTCTCCCCACATATCCTCGCAATAGCCAAACGCCAGCCGTTTTGACCTTACGCAATCTTTACCCGGAAAAAATCACAAACCGCCAATAGGTCCTTGCTATTTGATGAATAAGAATTATTCTCATTGAAACCCATCAATGGAGATGAGACCCATGACTTATTTGATCGATGCCTGGCTGGACCGCCCACACCCCTACCTCAGGATCCTGCATCGGGAAACCGGGGAAGTCTGTGCAGTGCTTGAAGAAGAAGCCTTGAACGAGCTGCAGGATCAGGGTGATCTGGACGTCAATGGCTTGAGTTCCTGCGAGCCGGTGGTGCTCAAGGAACTGGTGCGCAATCTGTTTCTGTTCTGCTACGCCCGGGCGTTGCGCCCGACGAGCGATCTGAACCACAAGATCGAAGTATGAGTAGCACTACAAACCCCGTAGAAGCGAGGCTTGCCCGCGAACCTGACAACTCGGTTCTGACTTGAACCGAGGTGATGCATTCGCGAGCAAGCTTCACTCCTACAGAATCAAAAGCTTACAGAACGTCGAGCAGTTCGACGTCGAATACCAGAACGCTGTGCGGCGGAATGCTGCCAACGCCTTGAGCGCCGTAAGCCAGTTCGCTCGGCACGTACAGGCGCCATTTGCTACCGGCATTCATCAGTTGCAGGGCTTCGGTCCAGCCAGCGATCACGCCGCCAACCGGGAATTCTGCAGGCTGGCCACGATCGTAGGAGCTGTCGAACACAGTGCCGTCGATCAGGGTGCCGTGGTAGTGAGTGCGCACTTGATCTTCACGGGTTGGCTTGGCGCCTTCACCTTGAGTCAGCACTTCGAATTGCAGGCCCGAGGCCAAGGTGGTGATGCCGTCACGCTTGGCGTTTTCAGCCAGGAAAGCCAGGCCTTCGCCAGCGGCCGCTTCGGCTTTTGCAGCTGCTTCGGCCTGCATGATTTCGCGGATCACCTTGAAGCTGGCGGACATTTCTTCCTGACCGACACGGCTAGGCTTACCGGCGAACGCGTCGGTCAGGCCAGCCAGGATCGCGTCCAGGTTAACGCCCGGTGGCGGGTTGTCGCGCAGTTGGTCGCCCAGCTGACGGCCAATACCGTAGCTGACGCGGGTTTCGTCGGTGGACAGATTTACTTCGGACATGACACTGCTCCGCTGTGCGGACGGCCCGGGAACTTGCCGTGCGTGCACAGCGCGTCCCGGAGCGCCCGGAACCAAAAGGGCCAGCAGACTAGCACAGATGCCGTTGCGCTGATCAGGGGGTCATTGCTACCAGCGAGAACTGAAGGCGATCGGCACCTTCAGGCCCTCTTCTGCATTGGCACCGAGTCCGCACATTTCATCATGGACCGACGTGTGCACAAGGTTGAAAGGCAAGGTGGGGAGTCGGTGCAGCACTTGACGCGCATGCTCCACCGAACGCAGGTGGAGCATATGGTCGTGGGCATCACTTAACGGATACGCCGCCCCATGCATGCGCGCCTCCAGCAGGTAGATCCCGCCTTCCATAGAAATCAGGTTCAGCTCATCGACTTTCCCTGCGATGGCATATGCACGTAATTCAACAAGGTTCATGAATGCACCTCATACGGTGTCAAGCCAATATCAATACATGCATAGGCTTCGGCACCTCAAAGTACAAGCCACAAACGACACCGCCCGTCTGTTTGCACCTGACTGTAGGAGCGAAGCTTGCCCGCGAAGGCGGTGTGACGGGCAACAACTGTATCGACTGACACGGCCCCTTCGCGGGCAAGCCTCGCTCCTACAGGGCTTTGTGAGCGTCAGTGCTTGGTCAGCTTATCCAGATAACCCATGGCAAACGCCGACACGACGAACGTCATGTGAATAATCACGTACCACTTCAAATGCTCGGGATCAACGTTCTTGGCGTCCATGAAGATCCGCAGCAGGTGGATCGACGAAATCGCCACGATGGAGGCCGCCACTTTCATCTTCAGCGAAGACGAATCCATGGTGCCCAGCCAGTTGAGCTTTTCCTTGCTGTCGTCGATGTCCAGCTGGGAAACGAAGTTCTCGTAACCGGAGATCATCACCATCACCAGCAAGCCACCCACCAGTGCCATGTCGATCAGCGACAGCAGCACCAGGATCAGGTCCGACTCGGCCATCGAGAATACGTTGGGAATGACGTGGAAAACTTCCTGGAAGAATTTCAGCGCCAGCGCCAGTAGCCCAAGGGACAGACCGAAGTAGATCGGTGCCAGCAGCCAGCGGGAGGCATACATTGCATTTTCGATAAAGCGTTCCATTGAATCTCACACGTGATGTTGAAAATGGCCGCAAGTATACCAGCCCCCTGTCTATACCCTGAAGCAGCCAGAAACCTTCGGCAAATCCGCGACCTGCGCGTGTGCCACAAAGTTTTTCTGCTAGTGTCCAGACTATTGACAGCTCAGCGACATCGGACAGGAAGACTGGAAATGGATGTGCGATTGCCAATAACGAGTGCCGGCATTTGCCTGGCTCTGCTGCTGGGCGGCTGCTCACCCAGCGATGAGAAGCGCCAGACTAGCCTCGAGGAAAAGACCGCGCAGTTCGAGAAGTCTCTGGATGCGATTGAGGATCCAAAGCTCAGGGATGCCGTTGCCGAACTCGGCGGTTCACTGCTGTTGCTCGAGCGTGCGCAACTCAAGCTCGACAGCAAACCCGTGGAAACCGAATACGGCGAAGACGTTCTCGCCGTGCTCAAGCACTACCCCACGCCCCAGGCTTTGGTCGACACCTACATCAACGGCCTGTTCGTGCTGCACAAGGATTCCAGTTCCGACTACCTGACCGACCTGCAACCGGTGTTCCCTTTCAACTTCAACATTCCGGCAGCGTTTCTCTTTCCCCATGGCCTGGAATGGCAATCGGTGACCTTGAGCAACAAGCGCGTCATCGCGTTCCAGCCGGAATGGTCGGAAACCGATCCCGGCATTCAACTGAGCCCCTCTAGTTCCAACCTGACCAACCCGGATGATCTGACGGTGACCTATCCGTTCATCGACGGTCTGGACATGGACAACAAGAACCAGCCTCAACCGGTGAGCCTGCAAGGCAAGGTCGAGGTCATCGCCCCGCGCCGGCTCTACACCTTCGACCTGACGAAAAAAGACGTTGGCCAGACCCGCACCAACGACAACCTCAGCGTCACCTTGCTGAAACTGGGCAACAACTACGCCGAAATCGAATTCAACAACAGCGCACCACTGGCTCCTGAAGTCAGCGAAACACCGTTGAATCCGCTGATCGTCCAGGCCAGGGACATCACCGGGCAATTCCTCTCGCGATCGGGTTCGATCAACGAAACCGCTGCGCAAATTGCCTTCTATCAAAAACAACTGGCGAAAATTCAGCAGCAGAAAGCCTGGAGCGAGACTTTCGAAAAGCAGATCGACGAAGAACAGCGCACCTTCGAGGCGCAGCAGAAGAATCATTACACCAAAGTGTATTTCAACGGTCCGGTCGAAACCGTTGAAGTGAGCGTTCTGGATTTTTCGGCCGCCACGGTGACCCACAAGGACCTGAACCTGCCGGTGCGCCGCTTTGACTCACACACCACGGCAAAAACCATCCAGCCACTGACCCTACCGGTGGTGGTGTATGACGATCAGGCCCCGACCTGGCTCAAGGGCGCGACATTGAGTGAGGAACAGCTGAAGAAGGGCATCATCGTCAGTCAGTCGGTGGATGACCCCAGCGCCGCACGCATCGAGTTCGACCACCCCAGAAGCTTCAATGACGAGATGCTCGGTACATCGTTCAGCGCTGGCGATAGCCCGGTCACGTTCTTTACGGAGGATGGCAGTGGCAAGCGCGATGGGCCGATCGAGCTGCCGCTTGAGGCTTACGAGGTCGATCCGCTACGTGGCGCCATCACCTATGACTTGAACCTGTTTCCGGAAACACCGGCCTATGCAGTGGGCTCCATGCCGCTGTTTCTGGCGACGGTGGCCAAACAAACGCTCGACGCCCATACGTTGCCCAAAGGCCTGGAACTCAAAGGCAATGCCTTGGTGGTTGATTTGAAGCTGTTTCCTGCCCAGGAGTGGCGTTTTTTCGCCAAGGACGACTCTGGAAACTATCTGAAAGAAATCCTTTCGGTCACTCACGACGCGAGCGCAGAAGGCCCGGCGCTATTTGCCGTGCATTACTTCTATGGCCAGCCAACACGTCTGGAAACCTATCAGCGAACCGACCTCACCACGGTGCAATATGGTTTCGAGGTCAAACTGGCCAAGGCGGATTTGAGCCACCTTGATCAATAACCGGTTTCAGTGGCCGCGCCGAACTCAGCCATTGAGGTTGCGGCAACGGCCCCCGTTGATTTCCCGCAGCTGGGCTTGCAGGTGCAGGCACCAGATTTGTGGGTCATCGGCCAGTTCGTAGCCATGCAGCGTCAGGCTTTCAACAATCGTGTCGAGGATGGACTCCGCCACGAAAGGCCCATGAAACGGTCCCTGCGCCTTGATGGCGGAAGGTTGTTCGCCGGCCATTCCGGCGGCGAAGAGCAAGGTCCACATGCCCGTATCCCCCGCCAACGGACGGATGGCACACTCGATACGGGTCACAAGGCCCAGGCATTGACGGGTGAGGCAGAGGTTGCGCGACATGGCGGCGACCCTCGGTAGATCCGGTGTTCAGCCCCCACGGGAAGGCTGTCTCGATCCAGTGATTACTGTCGATATCCTTGAGCTGAGAATAGAAGAAAAGTCTGACTAGCACGTCAAGCCAGACCAGAAGGCGCCGAATGGTCATTGTGTGAATATTGACGTCAGAGTGATGGCACTTTCTTGAAGTGGACACATCACAAATGTGGGAGTGAGCCTGCCCGCGATAGCGAACTTTCAGCCAACACATGTGTTGGATGAAAGTGCCACATCGCGAGCAGGCTCGCTCCCACTGTGGATCGGGGTGATCCTCAGATCGGTCAGGCCGGTTTGGCTTCCACCAGGGCTTCCAGCGCCGCTTCTTTCTCGGCTTCCTTGAGGTCTTCTTCGCTGATCATTTCCGCGATCACGCGCAAGCGTTCCACCACCCGTGCGTTAACGCTGCCTTCGGGGAACTGGCCATCGGCATCCGGCGCACCGGCCGGCTCTCCGACCAACAGGCTCAACGCCTCGTCAGCCTGGCGCACGGCGTAGACATGGAACTGCCCCGCACGCACCGCCGAGAGCACCTTCTCGTCGAGCATCAGCGTGGCGACGTTGGCGTGAGGAATGATCGCCCCCTGCTCACCGGTCAGCCCACGGGCTTCGCAGAGTCGGAAGAAGCCTTCGATCTTCTCGTTGACCCCGCCTACCGCCTGCACTTCACCGAACTGGTTGATCGAGCCGGTGATCGCAAAGCATTGCTTGAGCGGCGTTTTCGACAGGGCCGAAATCAGCGTGCACGCCTCGCCCAGCGACGCACTGTCGCCATCGACGTAACCGTAGGACTGCTCCAGCGCGATACTCGCGGAAATCGCCAGCGGGAATTCCTGGGCGTAACGACTGCCCAGATACCCGGTGAGGATCATCACACCCTTGGAGTGGATCGGCTGGCCGAGGTTGACCTCGCGCTCGATGTCGACGATGCCGCTGCCGCCCGGGTAGACCGTGGCGGAAATCCGCGCCGGCACACCGAACGCCGAGTCGCCGACTTCCAGCACGGTCAGCCCGTTGCACTTGCCGACGGCGGCGCCATCCGTGTCGATCAGGATGATCCCGGCGAGCATGTCATCGAGAATCCGCGCAGAGACCCGCCCGGTACGGGTGGCCTTGGCCTTGAGCGCCCGTTCGATATGCCCGGCATCGGTCATCTCGTCCCCCGCCAGGTGACGAATGAAGTCCGCCTCGCTGACCAGTTGGAACAGATCACCGATGCGCGCCGACAAACGCCCCTGGTGTTCGGCCAGGCGCGCGCTGTAAGTCGCCAGGCGCGCCACGGCATCGGCCGTCAGCGGCGCCATGCCTTCTTCCGAGGTGCGGGTTTTGAGCAACTGGGCGAACTGCTCCAGGCTCTCGTCGACCATAGGGATGTCTTCGTCGAAATCCACCAGGACGCGGAACATCTCCTGGAAGTCCGGATCGAGGTCTTGCAGCGTGTAATACAGCTGACGCGCACCGATGATGACGACTTTGACCTGCAACGGAATGTGTTGCGGCGTCAGGGTCACGGTGGCCAGGCGGCCCAGCTCACCGAGCGGCGATTCCATTTTCAGCTTGCGCGATTGCAGGGCGCGCTTGAGCGCATCCCACACGAACGGCTCGCTGAGCATTTTTTCCGCTTCTAGGATCAGGAAACCGCCGTTGGCCCGGTGCAATGCGCCCGGCCGCAGTTGCCGATAGGTCGTGTACATCGCCCCCTGATCGGTGCTGTATTCAATGCGGCCAAACAGGTTTTCGTAAGTCGGGTGCGGCTCGAAGACCACCGGCGCACCGCCGCTGGACGAATGACCGACCACCAGGCTCGGGGCGTATTGCTCTTCCAGCAATTTGCGGGCGACGGCGTCGGTCTTGCTGTCGTCCACCAGTTGCTCGACCACGGTCTTGAGCAGGTAGACCTGCATGGCTTGCAGGTAACCGCAAACGGCGGCGTTCTCGGCGTATTTCTCCGACAACGGCGACAGCAACGGCTGCAAGGCCAACGTGATGGTTTCTTCGTTGAGGTGGCGCAGCTGATTGCTCGACTCGCGCTTCCATTGCGGCAGGCTGGCGAGCTCTTCGTTCAGTCGCTCCTCCAGACCGGAAATATCGTCGTGGAAACGCTCGCGATCGGCTTCCGGCAACTGGGCGAATTCCGCTTCGTCCAGGGCCTTGCCTTCGCTCATGGGCGTGAACGCGATGTTGCTGGCGTCGCGGTAAAGCGCGACCTCCTTCTCCAGCGCCAGGCGCTCGATCACGTCCAGTGCCTTGTCGTAGCGCTGGTTGAAGGCGCGGTCGATGGCGCTTTTTTTCTGCTGGTAGGACGGGTGCTCGAACACTGCCGGAAAAGTCGCCAGCAGGTTGTCGATCAAGCCGTTGATGTCACCGATGAAGGCGCCAGCAGTGCCCGATGGCAATTCCAGTGCACGAGGCTCGCGAGGCTCATCGAAATTATTGACGTAGACCCAGTCGGCCGGGGTCTGCAGGCGCTTGCCTTCGGCTTTCAGGTAGCGTTTGACGAACGAAAACCGGCCGGTGCCGGGCTCACCCATGACAAATACGTTGTAACCGGGGCGTGGCATGGCCACGCCGAACTGCAAGGCTTCGACCGCACGTTCCTGGCCAAGCACACCGCGAAAGGGCTCCAGATCATTGGTGGTAGAGAAGCTGAACTGTTCAGCGGAAAACGGACGGGTCAGCGCTTCAGGCGCTAGACGCAAGCTGGCAGCAACAGGATCAGGCATCGGGCTTCCTTACATCAGGCGGGGCAGATAGCGGCATTCTGGCGCTGCCCATACCTCACTTGCAAGGCGCGCCTCCAGCCAAAGCATAGACAAACCGTCATCTCCAAGCCGGCCGGGGACAAATCAATGATTTCAACGAATGTTTTGCAAAAAATCACGGAACCCCAGGAACGTGCCTAAACTCCAAACTGCGCGGCTGGATTAATAACTGGCCCACTGGCGCCGGATTGGGCCAGACCCCTTGTCCATTGGTATGCACATAAAGAGAACAAAGCTATGAAACGGATTCTTCTCGGTACTCTCTTCACCGCTGTATCCATCAACGCGATGGCCCAAGCGCCAGGCGGCCCGGATTGCGGTTGGGGCAACATGCTGTTCGAAGGTCAGCGTGGCACCCCGGCTCACTTCCTGGCATCCACCACCAACGGCACTTCCGGTAACGCAACGTTCGGTATGACTTCTGGTACCAACGGTTGCTCGACTAATGCGTCGCTGACTTATGGCGGCAAATCCTGGTTTGCCATGAATGGCATGATGAACGAGCTGTCCGAAGACATGGCCAAAGGTAACGGCGAAGCGCTGACGACCTATGCCGTGGTACTGGGCGTGGCGCCGGAAGACCGTGCGCACTTCGCCGCTGTGACTCACCAGCACTTCCAGCAGATCTTCAGCAAGGCTGACGTGACCGCTGACGACGTGCATACCAACACCCTGGCCGTTCTGAAGAACGATCCACGTCTGGCCAAGTACGCTACTCAAGCTTAAGCTCGACCCACCCGCTCCTTTCGGGGGCGGGTTTTATTTTTTGGACCTGTCCCCCTTGGGTCTTTATTTTTTTTCGACTTAAGTTGCTCACTATGCTCAAACGCCTTGCCTGGCTGGCGCTCTGTGTCTGCGCCCCGCTGTCCGCCGCGCCACATGTCGACAATCAACGTTTGCAGCAACTGGCCAACGACCCTTTCTGGATTTCCCTGGGCCATTACGAAACCGCCAAGCTGGGCGGCTGGCGCAGCTATGTCAGCGACAAAAAGTTCTTTCTCGCACCCGACGGTAACGAACACCCCGACCGCGAACTGGCGGCCACCGTGCAGGCGCTGTACGCCCCGGCCAGTGCGGGCGAACAACATGCCCAATGTGTGTACCCGGCGCGCACCCGCTGGTTGAAAGCGCAGCTCAACCTGACTGATTTGCCGGCGCTCGATTGCACTGAGTTCAAGCAATGGTTCAAGGATGTCTCGCCCCATAGCGCGGTGATGATTTTCCCGGCGGCTTACCTGAACAGTCCGTCATCGATGTTCGGCCATACCTTGCTGCGCATCGACCAGGCCGATGTGCAGAGTGATCACACCGCGCTGCTCAGTTACGCGATCAACTTCGGCGCCTACATCGAAGGTTCGGACAACAGTATCCTCTACGCCTGGAAAGGCTTGATGGGCGGCTATCCGGGGCTGTTCGCGCTGGTGCCGTATCAGGAAAAACTCTCGGAATACCGCAGCCTCGAAAACCGGGACCTGTGGGAGTACCGGCTGAACCTGACGCAGGCAGAAACCGAGCGCATGGTCGAGCACGTCTGGGAGTTGAAACAGATCCAGTTCGACTATTTCTTTTTCGACGAAAACTGCTCCTATCGCCTGCTTGAGCTGCTGCAGGTGGCGCGGCCAAGCCTGCGCCTGACCGAACAGTTCCCACTGACGGCCATTCCGACCGATACCGTCAAAGCGGTGAAAGAAGCCGGGCTGGTGGAATCCATTCAGTATCGTCCGTCCCGTGAACGGGAACTGCTGAGCCGCGCCGAGCCGTTGACTGACGAAGAACAGGAGTGGGTGCTGAAAGTCAGCGCCGACCAAAAGCAATTGCAGACACCGGCGTTCAAGGCTCAACCGCGCGACCGCCAGGCGCTGATCATCGATGCGTCTTACCGCCTCGAACGCTATCGCGCCAACGGTCAGGAGCGCGACCCTGAGAGGGCGCAACGCAGTTTCGAACTGCTGCGGGCGATCAACCAGAACCCCGCCCCTGAGCTGGACATCCCGAGGCCCGGCCTGCCCGAGGACGGTCATGAATCCCGCACCTGGCAGGCCGGCATCGGCACCCGGGGCGACAAGGCCTTTGGCGAATATGGCCTGCGCATGGCGTATCACGACCTCAACGATAACGCCGAGAGCTTCCCGCTCGGTGCGCAAATCGAAATCCTGCAGATGAAACTGCGCCAGTACGAAGGCAATGACTGGCAGTTCCAGCAACTGGACCTGGCGACCATTCGCTCCCTGACGCCGCGCAATGAGTTGTTGAAGCCATTATCGTGGCAAGTCACGGGCGGCCTGGAACGCGTGCCAGGCAAGCATGACGATGAAACGCTGGTCAGCCACGTCAACGGCGGTGGCGGCGGCACCTGGCAGTTGGGTGAAGACATGCTCGGCTTTGCACTGGGCACCGTGCGTGTCGAACACAACAACGACTTCGCGGGCTTTATCGCACCGGCGGCAGGTTTCAATAGCGGTCTGCTGTGGAAAAACCCACTGGGCAACTTCAGCCTGGAAACCAAGGGCGATTTCTTCACCAACGGCGAGGTGCGCCGCAGTGTGAGCCTCAACCAGCAGTGGGAACTGTCGCGCAACCTGGGCCTGCGCCTGAGTGCCCAGCGCGAATTCAGCCACCTCGCCTCGCCCGAGAACGAAGTGATGCTTGAGGTGAAGTGGTATCACTATTGACCTGACACCCCACCGTCCCTGTGGGAGCGAGCCTGCTCGCGATGGCGGTGTATCAGTCGACATCAGTGTTGACTGACACACCGCCATCGCGAGCAGGCTCGATCCCACAGCGGATGTGTGGTGGCCAACAGATTAATCACACGCCTTTCACAACTGCCTCACGAATCCACTCCTAGAATTCACCCATTGGCCGTCCAACGGCCCGGGAGTCGGAGATGTGGCGTTGCGCAGGTGTGCTGGGATTGTTGATGTTGATCGCGGGTTGCCAGACGACCCACGAGGATTTGATCGCCAAGGGTTATCCACCGGCGTTCGCCGATGGTTTCGATGACGGTTGCAGCAGTGGCCGACAAGCTGCCGGGGCAATCACCGGGGAATTTCGCAAGAACGTCCCACGTTATCTCAAGGACAAGCAGTACGCCGAAGGCTGGAGCGACGGTTTTCGCCAGTGCCAGGCCATGCGCGAAAGCGAGGATCGCGAGGACTATCGCAGCCACCACTGGGACGACCGCGACAAAGCCTGGCAGCAACAAAAGGACCAGGACGCCGCCCGTGCCTATCGCTCGCAATGAGTCGCGGACAGACATCCATCGAAACTAAAAGCCTGCAACCATGGCCCAAACCCTATAACGGGAGAAAACCATGAGTCGCGCTTTCGTCAATGAAGATAACGCCGCCGCGCAAGCCGATCAGCCGGTCGAACGGCAGGTCAGCGCACAGCCCAATTACGTCACGCCCGCCGGGCTGGCGCAGCTTCAGGCGAAAGTCGCCGAAGTGCAAAACCTGCTCAATGGACAGAGTGCGAAAGGCGAACTCGCGGACAAACAGCGCCAGGCCGATCTGGAACGTGACTGGCGATATTTCAATCAACGCCTGCAAAGCGCTCAGTTAGTCGTACCGGCCTCCTCGACCGATAAAGTCCAGATTGGCGCGTGGGTAACGTTTGCCGATGAACAGGGCCACGAACAGCGCGTGCAGTTGGTGGGTGAGGATCAGGCGGATGCGGCGAGTGGGCTGATCAACTGGGGCTCGCCGCTGGGGCGGGCGTTGTTGGGCGCGCAGGTCGGGGATGAAGTGGTGTGGAAGCGGCCGGTGGGGGATTTGATGATTGAGGTATTGAGCATAGAGATCGAGTGATCGTCAGGCCGTCATCGCTAGCAGGCTAGCTCCCACAGTGGATTTGTGCCGCTCACATATCCCCTGTGGGAGCCAGCCTGCTGGCGATGGCCGCGCTGCGGTGTCACTGAAACCCATAAAAAAACGGAGCCCCGAAGGCTCCGTTTTTTCATGCAACCCGCCCGATATCAGGCCAGCTTCTTGTGCCGTACACGATGCGGCTGGGAAGCCGCTTCGCCGAGGCGCTTCTTGCGATCGGCTTCGTACTCGGTGTAGTTACCTTCGAAGAACACCGCTTGCGAGTCGTCTTCGTAAGCCAGGATGTGCGTCGCGACGCGGTCAAGGAACCACCGATCGTGAGAGATCACAATGGCGGCGCCCGGGAAGTCCAGCAGGGCTTCTTCCAGGGAACGCAGGGTTTCAACGTCGAGGTCGTTGGACGGTTCGTCGAGCAGCAGGACGTTGCCGCCCTCTTTCAAGGTCAGGGCCAGGTGCAAGCGACCGCGCTCACCACCGGACAGGTCCTTGACGAACTTCTGCTGGTCGCCGCCCTTGAAGTTGAAGCGACCGACGTAGGTGCGCGACGGGATCTCGTAGTTGCCGATGCGGATCTGATCGGAACCGTCGGAGATTTGCTGGAACACCGTCTTGCTGCCGTCCAGGTCTTCGCGGCTCTGATCGACGCACGCCAGTTGCACGGTTTCGCCGACTTCGATGCTGCCCGAATCCGGCGTTTCCTTGCCCATCAGCATGCGGAACAGGGTCGACTTACCGGCACCGTTACCGCCGATCACGCCAACGATGGCGCCTTTTGGCATGGAGAACGACAGGTTGTCGATCAACACGCGATCGCCGTAACCCTTGGAAACGTTCTTGAACTCGATGACCTTGTCACCCAGGCGTGGTCCGGCCGGAATGTAGATCTCGTTGGTTTCGCTGCGCTTCTGGAATTCCTGCGACTGCATTTCTTCGAAGCGTTGCAGACGAGCCTTGGATTTGGACTGGCGGGCCTTGGCGCCTTTGCGCACCCACTCCAGTTCTTCCTTCATGGCTTTTTCGTGGGCCGACTGCTGCTTGGATTCGGCAGCCAGACGGTCGGACTTGGCTTCCAGCCAACCCGAATAGTTGCCCTCGTAAGGGATACCGGCGCCGCGGTCGAGCTCGAGGATCCAGCCGGCGACGTTGTCCAGGAAGTACCGGTCGTGCGTGATCGCGACTACGGTGCCCGGGAAGTCGTGCAGGAAGTGCTCCAGCCAGGCGACGGAATCGGCGTCCAGGTGGTTGGTCGGTTCGTCGAGCAGCAGCATGTCCGGAGCAGACAGCAGCAGGCGGCACAGGGCCACGCGACGCTTCTCACCACCGGAGAGGAATTCGATCTTGGCATCCCAGGCCGGCAGACGCAGCGCATCGGCGGCGACTTCCAGCTGGCGATCCAGGTTGTGACCGTCGCTGGCTTGCAGGATGGCTTCGAGCTTGGCCTGTTCGGCGGCCAGTTTGTCGAAGTCGGCATCTTCATCAGCGTAAGCGGCGTAGACCTCGTCCAGGCGAGCCTGGGCGTTCTTGATCACGCTGACCGCTTCCTCGACCACTTCACGAACGGTTTTAGTCGGATCCAGGATCGGCTCTTGTGGCAGGTAGCCGATGTTCAGGTCCGGCATCGGACGCGCTTCGCCCTCGAACTCGGTGTCGACGCCCGCCATGATTTTCAACAGCGTGGACTTACCCGAACCGTTGAGGCCGAGCACGCCGATCTTGGCGCCGGGGAAGAAGGACAGCGAAATATTTTTCAGGATTTCCCGCTTCGGCGGAACAACTTTGCCCAGCCGATGCATGGTGAAGACGTATTGAGCCATGGAGAACCTTGGGTCAGTGACAGATGAATGATTGGAGCGCAGGCGATGCCTGGCCAGACTGTGCGCGTCGTCAGATTGATAATGTATCAATGCATGAGCGCTGAAAAAGTCTGAGTCTAGGAGCTGGAACGCTCCCGCGTAACCGGCAAAGCTACCTGAATGACAGATGGCAGTCCAGCCGGTAGGGGCTGGCACTTCGCCACAACACAAGGCATGCTAGCCGCCCTCCGGGCGTCCGGCTTATAGTGCACGTCGCGCCAGTCCAGCCAAACCGCAGGATTACAGTTTGTCCAATGTCTCTCCGCCTTCGTCCGTGAGCGCACCTCATCCTGCGACCGGCGCGCCCCTGCGCGGATCCTTGAAGGGTGCGCTGGCGACACTCGTGCTGTTGTTGCTCGCCTTGCTGTTCTGGCAGCTGCTGGATCAGCTGCGCGAAACACAGAAGCACCAGCGGCAATACACCATCGACTACACCGCCGATCTGGCCGCGCAAGTCAGCCTGAACATGGCGCTCAACGCCCAGATTGCACTGAACCTGCTACCGATCGTCGAACAACCGCAAAGTGCCGACGAACAGCAGGCGCTACTGCGCAAACTGCAACAATCGCTGCCTGACCTACGCAGCCTGGCGCTACTCAGTCCTTCCGGCAAAGTCCTCAGTGACAGCGCCGCCGACGCCCAGGATGCCGATTACCTGGGTGAACTGGTCCGGCGCAGCCGCGCCCAGGCCCACTATTTCAGCAATGCCGATGACGGTTCAGTGGTGCATCTGCTGTTGCATCAAGCCAGCGGCAGCACTCGTGGCTACTGGGCCCTGCGCCTGACACCGACGTTTTTCTCGTCACTGACCAAACAAAACGAAGCCGGCATCCGTCCGCTGTGGCTGGTGGAAAACCGGGTCAATCACCAGATCATCAGCCGCGATGAAGCGTCGCCTTCGGTCAAACCGAGCGCGTTATCCCCCGACGATCTGGCCAAAAGTGTGCTGACAGTGCCCCTGAGCAGCAGCGACTGGCAACTGCGCGGACTGTTCGATCGCCAGCAAGTGCTCGAACAACTGTTGCCAGCATTCATCGGCAAATGCCTGCTGGGCCTGGCCTTCTCCCTGCTGCCGTTCATCGTGTTGCTGAACATTCGCCGCCGTCAGCGCCAGTTGCATGAAGGCCGCCGCCGCTATCACGATATTTTCGAAGGCACGGGCGTTGCCCTGTGCGTACTGGACGTCTCCGGGCTCAAGACCTTCTTCGACAAAGCCCAACTGCACAGCAGCGAGCAACTCAAGGCGTGGCTCGACAGACCGGAGCAACGCCAGCAACTGCTCCAGGAACTGCGCATCACCGAGGTCAACCAGGTCGCCCTGCAACTGCTCAACGTCAACTCCTGCGCTCAGGCCTGGAAACTGTTGATTGACGGCTGCCCGCTGGACGGCACCGCCATCGGCCACCAAGTGATCGAAACGGTGTTCAACCAGCAGAGACAGCTCGAGCTGGAAATCAAACTCCAGGACCTCAATGGCCGCGACCAGCACCTGTGGCTGGTGCTGCGCCTGCCGGAAGATTACGCCGACTATAAAGCGGTGATCCTGAGCATCACCGACATTACCAGCCGTAAACTCATCGAGCTGTCGCTGCTGGAACGCGAAGGGTTCTGGTCCGATGTGGTGCGCACTGTGCCGGACCACCTGTACGTGCAGGACGTGATCAGCCAGCGGATGATTTTCAGTAACCACCACCTGGGCCAGACCCTCGGTTACAACCGTACCGAGTTGCACCAGATGGGCGAGTACTTCTGGGAAATCCTCCTGCACCCCGAAGATGCCGATGACTACCACCGCTCGCGCCAGGCCCAGCGCCACGGGGGTTACACCCAATTGCTGCAATGCCAGTTGCGGTTCCGTCATCGCGACGGCAAGTGGCGGCGTTTCGACATTCGCGAACAGGCACTGGCGCGGGACAAACACGATCAAGTCACGCGGATCATCGGCGTGGCCAAGGACATCACCGAACAGATCGAAGCCAGTGAATCCCTGCGTGACAGCGAGCAGCGCTACCGGATGCTCGCCGAAAGCATCAGCGACGTGATTTTCTCCACCGACAGCAAAATGGCACTCAATTACGTCAGCCCGTCGGTGCATGCCGTGCTGGGCTACGACGCCGAGTGGATCTTCCAGAACGGCTGGCAATCGACCATCGCCAACCCGCAGCAACTGACCGGCATTTACGGCCTGATGGATCGGGTCAGCAAAGCGCTGGATAAACCCGAGCAACTGGCGCTGCTGCGCACTCAGGTGCAGACCCAACTGTTCCTGTTCGATTGCCTGCGGGCCGACGGGCGCAAGATTCCGATCGAACTACGGCTGGTGCTGGTCTGGGACGAACACGGGGCCTTCGAAGGCGTACTCGGCGTCGGACGCGATATCAGCCAGCAACGCCGGGCCGAAAAAGACCTGCGCATGGCGGCCACGGTTTTCGAACATTCGACGTCGGCGATCCTGATCACCGACCCGGCCGGCTACATCGTCCAGGCCAACGAAGCGTTCAGTCGCGTCAGCGGTTATGCCGTGGAGCAGGTGCTGGACCAGTTGCCAAACATGCTGACCGTCGACGAGCAGCAGGAAGCCCATCTGCGTTATGTGCTCAAACAACTGCATCAGAACAGCACCTGGGAAGGCGAAGTCTGGCTCAAGCGGCGCAACGGCGAGCATTACCCGGCCTGGGTCGGCATCACGGCTGTGCTCGACGATGAAGGTGACCTGGCCAGTTACGTGTGCTTCTTCAGCGACATCAGCGAGCGCAAGGCCAGCGAACAGCGGATTCACCGCCTCGCCTACTACGACGCCCTGACCCACCTGCCCAACCGCACGCTGTTCCAGGACCGCCTGCACACCGCGCTGCAATCGGCCGAGCGGCAGAAGTCCTGGGTCGTGCTGATGTTCCTCGACCTCGACCGTTTCAAGCCGATCAACGACTCCCTCGGTCACGCCGCCGGCGACCGCATGCTCAAGGAAATGGCCACGCGTCTGCTCGGTTGCGTCGATGATGACGACACCGTGGCGCGCATGGGCGGCGATGAATTCACCTTGTTGCTGCAACCGCGGGCCAACCGTGAAGTCGCCTTGAACCGGGCGATCCATGTCGCCGAGCAGATCCTCGCCAGCCTGGTGAAACCGTTCGTGCTGGAAGGCCGCGAGTTCTTCGTCACCGCCAGTATCGGCATCGCGCTGAGCCCGCAGGATGGCAACGAACTCAGTCAGCTGATGAAAAACGCCGACACCGCGATGTACCACGCCAAAGAGCGCGGCAAGAACAACTTCCAGTTCTATCAGGCGGACATGAACGCCAGCGCCCTGGAGCGCCTGGAGCTGGAAAGCGACTTGCGCCATGCCCTGGAACAAGACGAATTCGTTCTGTATTACCAGCCGCAGTTCAGCGGCGACGGCAAACGCCTGACCGGCGCCGAAGCGCTGCTGCGCTGGCGTCATCCACGTCGCGGCCTGGTGCCGCCGGGGGATTTCATTCCGGTGCTCGAAGAGCTCGGGCTAGTGGTGGATGTCGGTGACTGGGTGATCAGCGAAGCCTGCCGTCAGCTCAAGACCTGGCATCAGGCCAAGGTGCGGGTGCCTAAGGTGTCGGTGAACATTTCGGCCCGGCAATTCTCCGACGGCCAACTCGGGACGCGGATTGCCACCATCCTCAAGGAGACCGGCCTGCCGCCGGCGTGCCTGGAGCTGGAGCTGACCGAAAGTATCCTGATGCGCGAAGTCAGCGAAGCGATGCAGATCCTCGCCGGATTGAAAAACCTCGGCCTGAGTATTGCGGTCGATGACTTCGGCACCGGGTATTCCTCGCTCAACTACCTCAAGCAATTCCCGATCGACGTGCTGAAAATCGACCGCACCTTCGTAGATGGCCTGCCGTCGGGTGAACAGGATGCGCAGATTGCCCGGGCGATCATTGCGATGGCCCACAGCCTGAATCTGGCGGTGATCGCCGAAGGTGTGGAAACCCACGAGCAGCTCGATTTCCTGCGTGAGCATGGTTGCGATGAGGTTCAGGGGTATCTGTTCGGCCGGCCGATGCCGGCAAGCCGGTTTGAGGCGCAGTTCAGCAATGATGCGCTCTTCATGTTTGATTGATTGGAGCCAACAGCTCCAATCAATCAAACATGAAGAAAGCTGGAAGCTTCAAGTGGCAAGCTTCAAGCAGTGGCCGGTCCGCTTTTGACTTGCCGCTTGAGGCTTACAGCCAGAAGCTGAATTCCTTTCGTCTGCGACATGATGTCCTTTCATATGCCATCTAAAAGCGGTTGAGTTAGAATGCCCCCCTTTTCTGCCCCGATCCTTGAGGACCGCCATGTTCAGCCGTGATTTGACTATTGCCAAGTACGACGCCGATCTTTTTGCCGCCATGGAGCAAGAAGCTCAGCGCCAGGAAGAACACATCGAGCTGATCGCTTCGGAAAACTACACCAGCCCAGCGGTGATGGAAGCTCAAGGCTCGGTACTGACCAACAAGTACGCCGAAGGCTACCCGGGCAAGCGCTACTACGGTGGTTGCGAGTTCGTCGACGTGGTTGAGCAACTGGCCATCGACCGCGCCAAAGAACTGTTCGGCGCCGATTACGCCAACGTTCAGCCACACGCCGGTTCCCAAGCCAACAGCGCCGTGTACCTGGCACTGCTGCAAGCGGGCGACACCATCCTGGGCATGAGCCTGGCCCACGGCGGTCACCTGACCCACGGCGCCAGCGTTTCCTCCTCCGGCAAGCTGTACAACGCCGTTCAATACGGCATCGACGCCAACGGCCTGATCGACTACGACGAAGTCGAGCGTCTGGCGGTTGAGCACAAGCCAAAAATGATCGTGGCCGGTTTCTCTGCCTACTCGCAGATCCTCGACTTCCCGCGTTTCCGCGAAATCGCTGACAAAGTCGGTGCCTACCTGTTCGTCGACATGGCCCACGTGGCCGGTCTGGTCGCCGCTGGCGTCTACCCGAACCCGGTTCCGTTCGCTGACGTCGTGACCACCACCACGCACAAGACCCTGCGCGGTCCACGTGGCGGCCTGATCCTGGCTCGCGCCAACGCCGACATCGAGAAGAAGCTGAACTCCGCGGTATTCCCGGGCGCCCAGGGTGGCCCGCTGGAGCACGTGATCGCCGCCAAAGCGATCTGCTTCAAAGAAGCGCTGCAGCCTGAGTTCAAGACCTACCAGCAACAAGTGGTGAAAAACGCCCAGGCCATGGCCGAAGTGTTCATCGAACGTGGTTTCGATGTGGTTTCCGGCGGGACCAAGAACCACCTGTTCCTGCTGTCGCTGATCAAGCAGGAAATCTCCGGTAAAGACGCCGACGCCGCTCTGGGCAAAGCGTTCATCACCGTGAACAAGAACTCCGTGCCAAACGACCCACGCTCCCCGTTCGTCACCTCCGGCCTGCGCTTCGGTACTCCGGCTGTGACCACTCGCGGCTTCAAGGAAGCAGAGTGCAAAGAACTGGCCGGCTGGATCTGCGACATCCTGGCTGACCTGAACAACGAAGCGGTGATCGATGCCGTTCGTGAGAAGGTCAAGGCCATCTGCAAGAAGCTGCCGGTGTACGGCGCTTAATTGCGGCGCTAAACCGCAGCCATAAAAAACCGGCCACCTGATGGCCGGTTTTTTTTCGCCCTGGATTTGTAGGAGCCGGCACCACTGGTCAGACCGGTCATGCCAATTATGCAATTTCCGCTTGCGATCACCCAAAAACAGCGCCTAGACTGCGCCTGCACTGGACATACCGGTAAGACCAAAATAATTAAGTCCTGAATCTGATGCGCCCACTCAAGCGCACGGCAGCCAGGACACCGACCAGGATTCCTCCCATGCTCAGATGGTGCTCGCGTTCAATCTTCCTCCAAGTGGTTCTCGGACTGGTGCTCGGCATCGTCTGCGGGCTGACCCTTCCTGAATACTCCGCCCAGCTCAAACCGCTCGGCGATGGCTTCATCAAACTGATCAAGATGCTCATCGGCCTGATTGTGTTTTGCGTAGTGGTCAGCGGTATCAGCGGTGCCGGCGACTTGAAGAAGGTCGGACGCATCGGCCTGAAATCGGTGATCTACTTCGAAATCCTGACCACCATCGCCCTGGTGATTGGTCTGGTGTTCGCATTCACCACCGGCATCGGCAGCGGCGCGAACATTCATCTGGATCAGCTTTCCGCTGCCGACATGGGCGACATCGCCCAGCGCGGCCAGCACATGCAAACCACCTCCCAGTTCTTGATGAACCTGATCCCCACCTCGGTCATCGGCGCCTTCGCGGAGAACAACATCCTGCAAGTCCTGCTGTTTTCAGTGCTGTTCGGCAGTGCGCTGAACCTGGTGGGCGAAGCAGCGTCGGGTATTTCCCGGCTGATCAATGAGCTGAGCCACGTGATCTTCCGCATCATGGGCATGATCGTGCGCCTGGCGCCGATCGGCGTGTTCGGCGCCATCGCCTTCACCACCAGCAAATATGGCCTGGATTCCCTGCAACACCTGGGCAGCCTGGTCGGCCTGTTTTACCTGACCTGCGTGGCGTTTGTGACATTGATTCTCGGCCTGGTGATGCGCCTTTCGGGCCTGAAGATGTGGCCGTTGCTCAAGTACCTGCGCGAAGAACTGCTGATCGTCATGGGCACCGCTTCGTCCGACGCCGTGCTGCCACAAATCATGCGCAAGCTTGAGCACCTGGGCATCGGCAGTTCGACGGTGGGGTTGGTGATTCCGACGGGTTACTCGTTCAACCTCGACGGGTTCTCGATCTACCTGACCCTCGCCATCGTCTTCATCGCCAACGCCACCGGCACGCCGCTGGCCATGACCGACTTGCTGACGATTCTGCTGGTCTCGCTGATTACCTCAAAAGGGGCCCACGGGATTCCCGGTTCGGCGCTGGTGATTCTGGCAGCGACACTCACGGCGATCCCGGCGATTCCGGTGGTCGGCCTGGTATTGGTGCTGGCGGTGGACTGGTTCATGGGCATCGGCCGGGCGCTGACCAACCTGATCGGCAACTGCGTCGCCACCGTGGCCATCGCCCGCTGGGAGAAGGACATCGATATTCAACGGGCGAACAAAGTGCTTTCCGGCCAGGTGGGGTATACCTTCCAGCCGAGAAAACCCGTCGCCCCGGCACATCAGCAGGAATTCTGAATAAACGCCGTGCCTGTCTTCGGGCAGGCACGGTCAACAACCGTTTTGGATGCTCATGGAGCGAACAGTGATTACCTCGTCGACCGTTGTGAACTCAGTCGTAGAAAAACTCCGGGCCGCTTTGGCCCGTGGTCAGTGGCGCTCCGGCGAAATGCTGCCTGGGCAGCGTGAGCTGGCCGAACAACTGGGCATCAGCCGCCCGAGCCTGCGTGAAGCGGTGATCGTGCTGGAAACCCTTGGCCTGGTGCGCTCGATGCCCGGCAAAGGCGTGGTGGTGCTGGACGCCCATCTCAGCGACAGCCAAAGCCACGACAGCGCGGTCGCCGGCGCCAGCCTGGAAGATGTCTTGCAACTGCGCTACACCCTCGAGCCGTTCATCGTCGGCCTGGTCGCGCAGTCGATCAGCAGCAAGGAGGTCGGGCAACTGCGCCTGACCTTGATGGACATGCGCGAAGCGCTGGAGGCCAACGACAGCGAGGCCGGGGTGAACGCCTACATCGCATTCCACGAAGAACTGTTCACGCTGACCTCGAACCCGATTTTCCAGAGCGTGGTGCAGCAGACCAGCAATGCCCTCAAGCAAAGCGCCGAGGTGCTGCGCAACTCCCCCGAGCATCTGGCTGAGCGCCTTGAGGAGAACGAAGCCGTGGTGCGCGCGATTCGCAGCAAAAACAGCGCCCAGGCCAGTGCCGAGATGCGTCGGCACATCCTTCGGGAAGGCCAGCGGATGGGCATTGAACTGAATATTCCAGACGACAACTTCGGCAGTTAAAACTTCTTCGAACCGGAGACAGGCCATGAACAGCTTCGCGTCACCGCAAACACTCACTGCCCTGCCCCTTCCACCGCGGGCGGAAGATCTCTATTCGCGGATCTTCGACGCCATTCTCGAACAGCGCCTCAATGCGTCCAGCCGCTTTACCGAAGAAAGCCTGGCGCGGATGTTCAGCGTTCGACGCAGTGACATTCGTGGCGTGCTGACGCGTCTGTCTCATCAGCAAATCATCGTCCTTCGGGCGAACCATCGGCCCCGCGTTGCCACGCTCGATGCAGAACAGACTCGGCAGACGCTGCATGCCCGACGACTGACCGAGACCACCTTGGTGCGGCTGGCCTGCCGACAACCTCGTGCGCAACCCTTGAACCGCCTGCATGCCCTGCTTGAACGCGAACGCCACTGTACAGAGCGCGGCCCGGCGATCCGGTTGTCTGGAGAGTTTCATTTGCTGTTGGCGGAAATGGCGGGAAATGCACCATTGGCGCATTTTCTTGGCAGCCTGGTGCCGCTGACTTCATTGGCGATTGCGCAGTTTGATGCGCAGATGGAGGCCCCTTGCGCGTGGCATGAGGACATTATCAATGCGCTGGAGCGTGGGGATGCGGTGACTGCCGAGGCTTTGCTAAACCGCCACCTCGATATTCTTGAACAGATGTTGCTAGATCCGGTACCCATCCCTGGCAAAAATCGTGTTGCCGGTTAGATCGCCTTCACGGGCAAGCCTCGCGCCTACAAGGGCTACGCAGAACCTGTAGGAACGAGGCTTGCCCGCGAAGGCGTCATCACCGATGAACACACTCTTTCAATCCGCCGCTACCCGCGCAAACCCCTCACGGATTTTCTCTTCCGGCAAATCATCGGCAATGAACACGATCACGCTTTCGCGCGCCTCGTCCTCTGCCCAATCCGTGTCCCAGTCGAATCCGTAAAGCTTCAACACGCCCTGAAACACCATGCGCCGCGGCTCGCCCACAATGCTCAATACACCTTTGTAGCGCAGCAATTGCTTGCCATGGTCTTCCAGCAGCTCGTTCATGAACTCGCTGAGCTTGTCGATATCCAGCGGCTTGTCGGTGCGCAGCACCAGGCTGGAGATCCGGTCGATGGAGGGTGCCTTGGTCACCGGACGCAGGCTGACGCCGCCGAGGTCGGCATTCAGGTTGAAACCGCGCACGTCGAGCAATTCGGCCAGGTCGATCTTGCCGTGTTCGACCACTCGAATCGGCGCGCGACGGTTGATGCGGGTCAGGCGCTCGCTCAACGCGGTAAACGTCGCTTCGTCCACCAGATCGCGCTTGCTCACCAGCAAGCGGTCGGCAAAACCGATTTGCGCCTGGGCGATGGTTTGCGTCAGGTGAGTGTCGGCGTGCGCCGCGTCTACCAGGGTGATGATGCCGTCGAGGATGTAACGCTCGCGCAGCTCTTCATCGATGAAAAAGGTTTGCGCCACTGGCGCCGGGTCGGCCAGGCCGGTGCATTCGATCACCAGACGGTCAAAGGCGATTTCGCCGCTGTCCAGGCGTTCGAGCAGCAGGTACAAGGCCTTGGTCAGGTCGGTGTGGATGGTGCAGCAGACGCAGCCGTTGGACAGCGTCATCACTTGCACCGGTTCATCGCCCAACAGCTGGGTGTCGATACCGGCGTCACTGAATTCGTTCTCGATCACCGCGATTTTCAGGCCGTGCTCGGCTTTGAGCAGGTGGCGCAGCAGCGTGGTTTTACCGGCGCCGAGGAAGCCGCTGAGGATGGTTACCGGGATGGGAGAGGACAACTGGAATCTCCTGTTTCACAAAATTAAAAAGCAACACAAAACAAATGTGGGAGCTAGCCTGCCAGCGATGGCGGACTGTCAATCAACAGTGATGTTGAATGTTCAGCCGCCATCGCTAGCAGGCTAGCTCCCACAAGGATTGCTGTTAACCCGACAACCGGGTCAACAGCACTTCGGCCCACCCTTGCCACCGTAACGAGCCTCTTGGCGTTCCCGGAAGAACATCTCGTAGCTCATCATCGGTTTGTCCGGGTGTTTGGTTTGCATATGCTCGACGTAGTTGTCGTAGTCGGGCATGCCGACCATCAGGCGCGCGGCCTGACCGAGGTATTTACCGAGGCGACTCAGGTCATTGAACATGGTGCAATCCTCGATTACGCATCCGGCACCGCCTGGAACGGTGCTTCTTTATCCGTGCGTCCTTTGCTGCCCCAGGCGGAGATACCGACCTTGAGCGCATAGAACAGGATGCTGAAGACCACGAACAGGAACAGCGCCGTCAGCGTTGCGTTGGTGTAAGCGTTGAAGATCACGTGCTGCATCTGAGTGATGTCCTTGGCCGGGGCGAGGATCTGACCGTTGGCCAGCGCATCGCTGTATTTTTTCGCCAGCGACAGGAAGCCGATCGCCGGGTTGGCGTCGAACAGCTTGATGAAACCGGCGGTGGTGGTGCAGATCAGCAGCCACACCGCTGGCAGCATGGTGACCCAGACGTAACGTTGGCGTTTCATTTTGATCAGCACAACGGTGCCGAGCATCAGCGCGATACCGGCCAGCATCTGGTTGGAGATACCGAACAACGGCCACAAGGTGTTGATGCCGCCCAGTGGATCGATGACGCCCTGGTACAACAACCAGCCCCACATCGCCACACAACCAGCGGTCGCGATCAGGTTGGCGGTCCAGGACTCGGTGCGTTTCAGCGCCGGCACGAAGGAACCGAGCAAGTCCTGCAGCATGAAACGCCCGGCACGGGTGCCGGCATCAACGGCCGTCAGGATGAACAGCGCTTCAAACAGAATTGCGAAGTGGTACCAGAACGCCATGGTGTTTTCACCCGGCAGGACACTGTGCAGGATCTGCGCGATACCGACCGCCAGGGTCGGCGCACCGCCGGCACGGGCCAGGATCGTGGTTTCACCGATGTCCTTGGCCACCGCTTGCAGCGCTTCCGGGGTGATTGCAAAGCCCCAGCTGCTGACAGTTTGGGCCACGGCCACCACATCGCTGCCGACGACTGCCGCCGGGCTGTTCATGGCGAAATACACACCTGGCTCGATCACCGAAGCCGCCACCATCGCCATGATGGCGACGAAGGATTCCATCAGCATGCCGCCGTAACCGATGTAACGGGCGTTGACTTCGTTATCCAGCAATTTCGGCGTGGTGCCGGAGGAGATCAGCGCGTGGAAACCCGAGACCGCGCCACAGGCGATGGTAATAAACAGGAACGGAAACAGACCGCCCTTCCACACAGGGCCAGTACCGTCGATGAACTGGGTCAGCGCCGGCATCTTCAGCTCAGGCATGGTGATCAGGATGCCGATCGCCAAGGCCACGATGGTGCCGATTTTCAGGAAGGTCGAGAGGTAGTCGCGCGGCGCCAGAATCAGCCAGACCGGCAGCGAGGCGGCTACAAAACCGTAACCGACCAGCATCCACGTAATCTGTACGCCAGTGAAGGTAAAGGCTTTGGCCCAGACCGGATCGGCGGCAATCTGCCCACCGAGCCAGATCGAGCCCAGCAGCAACAGCACCCCGACCACGGAGATTTCGCCGATGCGGCCCGGGCGGATGTAGCGCATGTAGATGCCCATGAACATCGCGATCGGGATGGTCGCCATCACCGTGAATATGCCCCAAGGACTTTCGGCCAGAGCTTTCACGACGATCAATGCCAGCACCGCGAGGATGATGATCATGATCAGGAAGCAGCCGAACAGCGCAATGGTCCCGGGGATGCGGCCCATTTCTTCACGGACCATGTCGCCCAGGGAACGGCCGTTGCGGCGAGTGGACATGAACAGGACCATGAAGTCCTGAACCGCACCGGCCAGCACCACGCCGGCAATCAGCCACAGCGTACCGGGCAAATAGCCCATCTGTGCAGCCAATACCGGACCGACCAGCGGCCCCGCGCCAGCGATGGCGGCGAAGTGGTGACCAAAAAGAATGTGTTTGTTGGTGGGGACGTAGTCCAGACCATCATTGTTGAGCACGGCGGGGGTGGCCCGTCGCGGGTCGAGTTGCATCACATTGTTGGCGATGAACAGACTGTAGTAACGGTAGGCAACCAGATAAATGGCCACGGCTGCGACCACAATCCACAAGGCGTTGATCGCCTCGCCTCGACGCAATGCCACGACACCAAGGGCGCACGCTCCCACGATTGCCAGCAGCAGCCAGGGTAGATGGCGTAGCAGGCTATTATTATTTTTCATTTTATGATTCCAGCCAGGGTGGACAAGAAAGACAGCCACCCCGAGTTTAGCTCGCCTGACGGCAAAGGCCATACCCCGACATTGGTCTAGAGGACTGTCCTCACTGGCAGGCTTTGACCGTGGCGGTCTATAGTCAGCGAACATCAAGAGGATTGCGCCATGAGTGAGCTCGCCGCCGATCGCCGCCGCTTCAAACGTATTGCGTTCGATGCCAGAACAGAGCTGAGCCAAGGGGAATTAACCTGGCCGGTGAAGCTGATCGACCTGTCACTCAAGGGGTTGCTGATCGAGAAGCCCGAGCCGTGGCTGGGTAATCCGGACAAGCATTTCCTGGTCGATATTCATCTTAACGAAGACGTCGAGATCAAGATGGATGTGATGTTGACCCACGATGATCATGGTCAACTCGGGTTCGTCTGCAAACACATCAGCCTGGAATCGATTGAACGCCTGCGGCGGTTGATCGAGTTCAACCTGGGGGATCCCAAGGAACTGGAGCGCGAATTGGGCGCGCTCATAGAAGTCTGAAGGCTCAACACTGATCCAATGTGAAGCGAGCTTGCTCGCGAAAGCGGAATGCCAGTCGACATAAATGTTGAATGTCAGATCGCTATCGCGAGCAGGCTCGCTCCCACAGGATTGTGTGCTGCCTGCGACTACTCGAACAATGCGTCGAGGGCCTGCTCCAGACGGGTCACGGCAATAATCTGCAACCCCGGCGGCGCTTCCTTGGGCGCATTGCCCTTGGGCACGATGGCGCGTTTGAAGCCGTGCTTGGCGGCTTCCTTCAAGCGTTCCTGGCCACTCGGCACCGGGCGCACTTCGCCTGACAGCCCGACTTCACCGAACACCAGCAAATCATGGGGCAGCGGGCGGTTGCGCAAACTGGACATGACCGCCGCCATCAGCGCCAGGTCGGACGCCGTTTCCAGCACCTTCACCCCACCGACCACGTTGAGGAAGACGTCCTGATCGTGGGTCGGAATTCCGCCGTGACGATGCAGTACCGCCAGCAACATCGCCAGACGATTCTGATCCAGCCCCAGCGTGACCCGGCGCGGGTTCGCCAAATGGCTGTCATCCACCAGCGCCTGGACTTCCACCAGCATCGGCCGCGTTCCTTCCCACGTCGCCATGACCACGCTGCCCGGCACTTCTTCCTGCGCACGAGTGAGAAAAATCGCTGACGGGTTGGAGACTTCTTTCAGGCCCTTGTCGGTCATGCCGAAAACGCCCAACTCGTTGACAGCGCCGAAACGGTTTTTCACCGCGCGCAACAGACGCAGCCGTCCATCGGATTCGCCTTCGAAATACAGCACCGTATCGACCATGTGCTCCAGCACGCGCGGCCCGGCCAAGGCGCCTTCTTTTGTCACGTGGCCGACCAGGAAAATCGCCGTGCCGCTCTGCTTGGCATACCGCACCAGCAACGCGGCACTTTCCCTCACCTGCGACACGCCGCCCGGTGCCGATTGCAGTTGTTCGGTGAAGATGGTCTGAATGGAGTCGATCACCATGACCTTGGGCTTTTCGACCCGGGCGGTGGCAATGATGGTTTCGATGCAGGTTTCGGTCATCACCCGCAGCTGATCCTGCGGCAGGCCCAGACGTCGGGCGCGCATGGCCACCTGCTGCTGGGATTCTTCACCGGTGACGTACAGCGCCGGCATGACTTTGGCGAGGTTGCACAAGGTTTGCAGGAGAATGGTCGACTTGCCGATGCCCGGATCACCGCCGATCAGCACCACCGAACCATCCACCAGGCCACCGCCCAACACCCGATCGAGTTCACTGGACGCGGTGGAGAAGCGCGGAATCTCTTCGACGCTGACTTCGGCCAGGGTCTTGATCTGAGCCTGCTGGCCGGTCCAACCGGTGCGACCGCTGGGTGCTGCGGCGCCGCCGCTCTCGACCATGGTTTCGGTCAGCGTGTTCCAGGCCCCGCACTCGCCGCACTGGCCGGCCCACTTGGGGAAGGTTGAGCCGCACTCGGTGCAGCCGTACATGCGCTTGGCCTTGGCCATCTGAACTCCCGGCAAAAACCGCGATGATAGCTCAGCTGACGCGGATCAGCGCGGCACCGCTGTGCGGATTTCACCGTTGGCCAGACGCGCGGCGCTGTTGCCCAACGGATCTTCGGCATTCAGGTCGGCGCCCTTGGCCTTGAGCTCATCCAGCAATTCGACTCGCTTGAACAGTCCCGCGTACATCGCGGCCGTCTGGCCAGCGCCGTTACGTTGGTCGGGGCTGCAATGGGCGGCCAACAGGGTTTTGGCGATCTGGATTTCGCCCTTGAAAATGGCGCCCATCAGGGCGGTGTTGCCGCGCTGATCCTGCGCGCAGGCGTCGGCCCCGGCCGCGAGCAAACGGTCCACGGCGGCTGTCTGGCCATGATAGGCCGCAAGAATCAGCGCGGTGTAACCCTTGCTGTCGCGGGTATCGAGGGCGTAACCGGCCTCTATGAAGGTATCGAGCATCGGCACGTCGCCACGGCGGGCGGCGTCGAAGTAGTAATTTTTCAGTTGAACCTTCAGCGCTACGGGATCTTCGGCCGGCGCGCCGAATACGCTGAAACACACGCACGACAGAAACAGCGATAGGCAAAAACGCATGGCAATCTCCTTGGTCTGACGGGACCTCGTCAGAGGCCCCGCTTTTTCAGGCAAACGCGATCAGTCCGCCAGCTTGGCCGCCAGTGCCTTGACCCGGCCCAGATCACCCTTGGCCACCTTGGTCACGCCGCTCCCGTATTCCGGGTCAGCCTTATAAAGGAAGGACAGGATGATGTGCTTGCTCTCGTCATCGGTGGTGGCCAGTGAGCCGCCGAAGCTCTCGATCAGGTCCTTGCGTTCTTTCTTGCTGAACGAGCGATACAGATCGCCGGCCTGCTTGAAGTTCTGCTCACGCTGGATCTTCGCCTGCTGCGTGCTGCCCGACAGGGCCGACTGGCTGTAACGTGCGGTTTGCGGCTCGTCACGAGGCAGTAAACGGCTCGGCTGATAATTCACGCCGCTGCTGCTATGGCCGATGTTCATCGCGCCATCCTGATTACCGTTGTTCACGGCGACCTTGGGTGCATTGATTGGCAATTGCAGTGCATTGGCGCCCAGGCGATACAGTTGAGTATCGGCATAAGAGAACACCCGTCCTTGTAATAAGCGATCTTCGGAAGGTTCGATGCCTGGAACAAGATTGGCCGGTGCCATGGCAACTTGTTCTGTTTCCTGGAAGACATTTGCCGGATTTCGGTTCAACACCATTTGTCCAACTTTTCGTTCAGGAACTCCGGGCCAGATTTTGGTTGCGTCCAATGGATCGAAATCAAACTTGTACAAGTCTTTAGGATTTAACACCTGGACGTACAAGTCCCATTTTGGAAAGTTGCCCTTGTTAATATGAGACACCAAGTCATTGGTCATATGACTGTAATCTTGACCTTGAACTTTGGTTACTGCTTTTGGATCGAGATTATTAATCCCCTGCAGACTTTTCCAGTGAAACTTCACGTAGTGAACTTCACCCTTGGCATTAACTAACTTGTAAGCATGAACACCGTTACCGTCCATTTCCCGATAACTGGCGGGTGTACCGGAATTGGAATACAACTCCGTCAGCGTGCGAGTGGCCTCTGGAACATGGGAAAAGAAATCGAAGCGGCGGGCATCATCGTCCAGGTTGGTACGTGGGTCCGGCTTGAAGGCGTGGACCATGTCCGGGAATTTGATGGCATCACGAATGAAAAAGGTCGGAAAATTGTTGCCGACCAGGTCCCAGTTGCCGTCCGCCGTATAGAACTTGGTGGCAAAGCCACGGGGATCACGAAGGGTTTCTGGCGAATGGTTGCCGTGGACGACCGCCGAGAAACGCACAAACACCGGCGTGCTTTGACCGCCAGCGAATACCTTGGCCTTGGTCAGGTCACTCAGGTCGTCCGTCACGGTAAAGGTGCCGTGGGCACCGGTGCCGCGGGCATGCACGACGCGCTCGGGAATGCGCTCGCGATCAAAGCGTTGGAGCTTCTGGATCAGTTGCACGTCCTGTAGCAGCACCGGGCCATTGGCACCGGCGGTTTGCGAGTTCTGGTTGTCGCCGACGGCAGCACCGTTATCGCGGGTCAGGGGGGCAGCGTGGACGGAGAAGGTCAGCAGGCTGGCGGTTAATACGCCAAGGGTACGCCGATGGGGGAAAGCCCCAAGGCCAAGGGTCGAAGTCATATCAGGTTCCTCTGTTTTCAAGGCGCACTCCAAGTGCGCTGCCCAGAGGCTAGTGGCCCGGAGCGCAGAACATAAATAGAAAGAACGTAATGCGATGATTCAGAGAATTGTGTGGCTAATCAGCCAGTTAGCGCGTAGTTCGCGCGCGATTGCTGGCACTTTGCAAACTAAATGCCTGCAAATGTGTCGATAAACATGGGCATTGTAAGAAGGCGTTTCGAGCAGGACAGGATTTGCTGATTTACACTGCGTTCACCAACCTCATCTGTAACAAGGAAATAACCTATGGGCGTGATAAGTGAGTTCAAGGCCTTCGCGGTCAAAGGTAATGTGGTCGACATGGCCGTCGGTATCATCATCGGCGCCGCGTTCGGCAAGATCGTTTCATCGTTTGTCGGCGACGTGGTGATGCCGCCAATCGGCCTGCTGATCGGTGGGGTGGACTTCAGTGACCTGGCGGTTACCCTCAAGGCAGCCAACGGCGATATCCCGGCGGTGGTGCTGGCCTACGGCAAGTTCATCCAGAGCCTGATCGACTTCATCATCGTCGCCTTCGCGATCTTTATGGGCGTCAAAGCCATCAACCGTCTGAAACGCGAGGAGGCCGTTGCGCCCACCCTGCCGCCGGTTCCAACCAAGGAAGAAGAGCTGTTGAGCGAGATCCGTGACCTGCTCAAGGCCCAGAACAATCAGCCCTGAAGGCTGGTTGCGTGCAAAAGAACGGCGCCTTCGGGGCGCCGTTTTTTTTACCAGAAGTTCTCCACCGCCACTTGGCCGGGTCGTCGACTGAGGCTCAAGTGCATGTCCCGCTGCTTGAGCAGCTTGCGTGTGTCATCGATCATCTGGGGGTTGCCGCAGAGCATGACCCGCGAGTGCTCGGGCGTCAGCGCCACCCCCGCCACCCGCTCCAGTTCTCCGTTGTCTATCAGCGTCGTGATTCGCCCGTTAAGGGCGCCGGGGTGCTCCTCGCGCGTGACGGTCGCGATGAACTGCAACTTGTGCGCGTATTCGGCCAGATAGTCGCGCAGCGCCAGCCCCGCGATCAGCGCCTGATAAGCCAGCTCGCGGGCTTCCCTTACGCTGTACACCAGGATGATCCGCTCGAATTTCTCCCACACCTCAAAGTCCTGCAGGATCGACAAAAATGGCGCCACGCCGGTGCCAGTGGATAGCAACCAGAGATCACGACCGTCGACGAAACGATCCAGCGTCAGGTAGCCGAAGGCCTGACGGTCCACCAACAGCGTATCGCCGACCTCCAGCCGACTCAGTTCGCTGGTGAACTCCCCGCCTGGCACCACGATGGAAAAGAACTCGAGAAATTCGTCATGGGGCGAGGAGACCATTGAATAGGCGCGCCATACCGTGCTGCCATCGGTCCGGGTAACGCCCAACCGGGCAAATTGCCCCGCCCGAAAACGAAAACCGGGGTCTCGGGTGGCCCGCAACGTGAACAGGTTGGGGGTCAACGGCTGAACGTCGGTCAGGGTCTGGCGAGTGAATTTTTCTGCGCTGGCGGTCATGGGGTGCTCCATTCAACAGATGCCCCAGTGTCCCGCAAAGCGAGTGATGTAAACACCGGTGATTTGTAGTGGCTTTAGACGAGCCACCCATGTCCTGGGGTTACTGATGCGATTGTAAGTGCCCCTCCTGTCACACTAACCAAAGGGTACAACACAAAATTCAATAGAAGCATTAGGTACAACATATAACGTTTGTTAATCCTGACTAAGAACCAGTTATTTACTTTTCAACCTTTTCAAGAGCAAAAAAATTGCAGCCTCTTCGTAGGAATACTCCTACACTCGTGAGGTGCCGGATTTCGGATCCAATGTGCACCCCCCAGATACCCCGTATGGAGTTACGCCAATGGAAATGTGGAAGGAATCACGTTTAAGACAGATATCTGAAGCGAGAGACGTTGGAGATGCCTATGAGATATCACTGGATTTCGTCAAAAGCCTTGGCTTTAATTTTTGTGCATTTTCAATCACTTCTCACTTGCGAGGCCCACACTTCGATAGAGTGAATTTCAACAACTACCCAAGTGGCTGGAACGCGGAATATGAACAAAATCACTTCAGAGAAATAGACCCAGTAGTAGCTCATTGCAATCATTCAACAATGCCCATTTTATGGGAAGAGAAGGTTTATTCGAAGACACCAACGCTGTGGCAAGCACAGAAACAACTCGGTTTGCAGTATGGCTGGTCGCAATCGCTCCATGGCGACAACGGGCTGCGCAGCATGCTCAGCCTGGCAAGAAGCGACTGCCCCATCACCCCCTATGAATGGTATGAAAAACTGGGCTACACGATGTTCATCAGCAACCACCTGCATGGGCTCGTCGCTAAAAAATTGCCTGATCGCGTGAAGGATTACTGCAAACCGCATTTATCGGCACGCGAGATCGAGATATTGAAACTGTCAGCCGATGGCAAAACCGCCTACGAGATAGGCATCATCCTGTGCATCACTGAACGCACCACAAATTTTCATATTCACCGAGTAATAATGAAACTGGGCGTCAACAACAAGCTTGCGGCAGTGGTCGCAGCCACCAGGGCGTGCTTGATCTGAGCAGTACACCCCTAATAACCAGGAGGAAAAACCTGCGGGCAATCCAAAAGAAAAAAACGTACCATTTGCGGCTCCTCCAGAGTGTTGACGAATGCACCATTACGTCGCAGTCCACTCGGACAGTCCCGCCCGCTACAACGCTTCAGGCAGCGGGACACCACACCCGTTGACTACCCAGAGCCCCGCCTCATGCCCCTGCTCGAAACGCCCTTCGCCCAACTCGATCTGATCCGTCAGCCAGAACAGCAGAACGAACCACTGCAAGCTTTCGATGCCGCAGACGAGTACATGCTCAATTATCTGGCCGAGCAGCAACCGGCCGCGGACACCCGAGTGCTGGTGCTCAACGATAGCTTCGGCGCGTTGGCCGCGAGCCTGGCGGGGCACGTTGTGGTGACCAGCAGCGGCGACTCGTTTCTGGCCTTCCAGGGCCTGGAAAAGAATCTGATCCGCAACGGCCTGGCCTTCGATGCCGTGCCGAGCGTACCGGCCAACGAAGCCTTTTCGGGGCCGTTTGACCGCGTGTTGATCCGGGTGCCGAAAACCCTGGCCTTGCTGGAAGAGCAACTGATTCGCCTGCAAAGCCAACTGGCCCCGGGTGCTCAGGTGATTGCAGCAGCGATGGTCAAGCATCTGCCCCGTGCCGCCGGTGATCTGCTGGAGCGTTACATCGGCCCGGTGCAAGCCTCGTTGGCGGTGAAAAAAGCCCGGCTGCTGATCGCAACGCCTGAAGCCAAAAGCCCAGCCGTGTCGCCCTACCCTTCACGCTATCAACTCGACACACCGGCGATCGAACTGCTGAACCACGCCAACGTGTTCTGCCGCGAAGGGCTGGACATCGGCACTCGCGCATTTCTTCCACACTTGCCACAGAACCTCGGGACAGCCCGCGTTGCCGATCTCGGTTGTGGTAACGGCGTACTGGCAATCGCCAGCGCTCTGCAAAACCCTGAGGCCCATTACACGCTGGTGGACGAGTCATTCATGGCGGTGCAATCGGCCGCCGAAAACTGGCGCGCAGCACTGGGCGATCGTGACGTGATCGTCCGCGCCGACGATGGCCTGGCCGGACAAGAACCGCAATCGCTGGACGTGGTGCTGTGCAATCCACCGTTTCACCAGCAACAAGTCGTAGGCGACTTTCTCGCCTGGCGGATGTTCCAGCAAGCGCGCGAAGCTCTGGTAACCGGCGGTGCGCTGTACATCGTCGGCAACCGTCACCTGGGTTACCACAGCAAGCTCGCGCGGCTGTTCCGTGGCGTCGAGCAAGTGGCGGCCACGCCGAAATTCGTCATTCTCAAAGCCCGCAAATAATCGCAGGTAAAAAAAAACCCTCCGTGACAGGAGGGTTTGAATCCGTGCCGCAAGGCAACGGGGATGGGAATGTCGGGTGTTTCAGTGCGTGGACAGACCTGCGGCGTTCATGAACATGCGCATCAGGCTGGCCACGATAAACAGGGCCCCCACGCTACCGACCCAAATCAAGGCCAACCAACCGAGCCGCTGCCAAAGCGGTTTTTTCTCTGCCGCCTTGATTTCCTCCAGGGAATGTTTGCCAGCCATCATCTTGACCTCCTCTGAAACGGCGCAGGTTCAAGCCCTGCGCCATTGTCGTGTGCGCTAGTGATAACCGTCTTCGTGGGTCACCTTGCCGCGGAACACGTAGTAGCTCCAGAAGGTGTAACCCAGGATGAACGGGATGATGAACAGCGTACCGACCAGCATGAAGCCCTGGCTTTGCGGCGGTGCAGCAGCGTCCCAGATCGAGATCGAAGGCGGTACGATGTTGGGCCACAGGCTGATGCCCAGACCGCTGTAGCCGAGGAAGATCAGCACCAACGTCAGCAGGAATGGCGTGTAGTTCGCATTGCGGGCCACGGCGCGGATCAGACCGTACATAGTCACCAGCACCAGGATCGGTACCGGCAGGAACCAGAACAGGTTCGGCAGGGTAAACCAGCGGGCCGCGATCTCGGCATGGGCCAACGGGGTCCAGATACTGACGATACCGATCACCGCCAACACCACGAACGCCAACGGCCGCGCCAGATCATGCATCTGCTGCTGCAACTTGCCTTCGGTCTTCATGATGAGCCAGGTGCAACCCAGCAGCGCATAAGCCACCACCAGCGCGAGGCCGCAGAACAGGGTGAACGGTGTCAGCCAGTCCAGTGAACCACCGGCAAACTGGCGATTGACCACCGGCAACCCATCGATGAATGCCCCCAGGGCCACCCCCTGGAAGAAGGTTGCAGCAATCGAACCACCGATAAACGCCTTGTCCCACAGATGACGCTTGTCGTCCTTGGCCTTGAAGCGGAACTCAAACGCAACGCCCCGGAAAATCAGCCCGATCAGCATGAAAATCAGCGGCAGGTACAGCGCCGAGAGCACCACCGAATAGGCCAGCGGGAACGCGCCGAACAACGCCGCGCCACCCAGTACCAGCCAGGTTTCGTTGCCGTCCCAGACCGGGGCGACGGTGTTCATCATCACGTCACGGTCGGTCTTGCCCGGGATGAACGGGAAGAGAATCCCGATCCCCAGGTCGAAGCCGTCCATGACCACGTACATCATGATGCCGAAGATGATGATCACGGCCCAGATCAGCGGAAGATCAATACCCATGACTCAAATCTCCTTGGTCAGGCTGGGATCGTGGTCGTCGTCGGCGGAATCGTCGGCGGCGGACAGCGGACGAGCCGGCGTGCGCTTCTTGCCTGGACCACCTTCGGGCGTTTCCTTGCCTTCGTCGATCTTCGGCCCTTTGCGCACCAGGCGCATCATGTAGCCCAGACCGGCACCGAACAGCGCGAAATACACCACCACGAACAGGACCAGCGTGATGCTCATCTGCAGGAAGCTGTGATTGGAGGACGCGTCCGCCGTGCGCATCAGCCCATAGACCACCCACGGCTGACGACCGATTTCAGTGGTGAACCAGCCCGCGAGGATCGCGATCAGGCCGGATGGGCCCATCCACAACGCCAGATATAGGAACGGACGCGAGGTGTACAACTTGTCACTCTTGCGCAGCCACAGGCTCCACAATCCGGTGAAGATCATCAGCATGCCCAGACCCACCATGATCCGGAACGACCAGAACACAATGGTGGAATTCGGCCGGTCTTCAGGCGGGAAGTCCTTGAGCGCCGGCACTTGCTTGTCCAGGGAATGGGTCAGGATCAGGCTGCCCAGGTAGGGAATCTCTACCGCGTATTTGGTCCGTTCTTCTTTCATGTCAGGCCAGCCGAACAGGATCAGCGGGGTCGGCTCATCGCCGTGATTTTCCCAGTGACCTTCGATCGCAGCGATTTTCGCCGGCTGGTGCTTAAGCGTGTTGAGCCCGTGAAAGTCACCGATGACCGCCTGAATCGGCGCCACGATCAATGCCATCCACATGGCCATCGAGAGCATGGTGCGGATCGCCGGGTTGTCCTTGCCGCGCAGCAAATGCCAGGCCGCGGAAGAGCCGACGAAGAAGGCAGTCGCGACGAACGCGGCCGTCGCCATGTGCATCAGGCGGTAGGGGAATGAGGGGTTGAAGATCACGGCGAACCAGTCGGTTGGAATGACCTGGCCATTAATGATTTCGAATCCTTGCGGGGTCTGCATCCAACTGTTGGAGGCGAGAATCCAGAAGGTCGATATCAGCGTGCCGATGGCAACCATGACCGTGGCGAAGAAGTGCAGATTGCGCCCGACCTTGTTCCAGCCGAACAGCATGACGCCGAGGAAACCGGCCTCAAGGAAGAACGCTGTGAGGACTTCGTACGTCAGCAACGGCCCGGTCACGGAACCGGCGAAATCCGAGAAGCGGCTCCAGTTGGTGCCGAACTGATATGCCATAACCAACCCGGACACCACCCCCATGCCGAAGTTGACGGCAAAGATCTTCGACCAGAAATGGTACAGATCGCGGTAAGTGTCGTTGTTCGTCTTCAGCCACAAACCTTCGAGTACCGCCAGGTAACTCGCCAGGCCAATGGTGATAGCCGGGAACAGGATGTGGAACGAGATGGTGAACGCAAACTGAATTCGGGCGAGATCAAGCGCCTCCAAACCGAACATAAGTCTTCCTCTGTCAGGTAATACCGGCTGAAGGCTTGCGGCCTGCACCCACTGCCCCCACGGATATGGAGTGTGGCGAATTAGAATTCGTTCTTTTTTTACAAACGTCACAACGTAGGGAGTCTGGCCATCTGGCCACCGGATCATTTCCACAAGGGTCTTGATCTGGATCAAGCAATGGTTAAAAGAGTAGTCCCATTTTTGACGATGGACGGTGTGGTCTTTTGCCGCGTGACAGGTTGCCTCATAGCTCTACTCATGAACTGAAACACATTACCGGTGAGAGCGAGCCGGCTCGCGAAGCAGTGTGTCAGGCAGCAGAGGTGTCGACTGATACTCCATCATCACGAGCAGGCTCGCTCCCAAAGGGGAATGTCGGTGTTTTTGGAGATCGGTGTCTAGCTAACTAAATTTTCCCAGCCTGCAACTTCTGGTTACAGCTTGGTGATAATCTCGACCCTCACCTCGCTCAAGACCTGCCCTCAGATGCCCAGCCAAGCGCCCTTGCTGTTACGCCATCACCGCCCTTTTATCGCGTTCTGGCTGGCTCGGGTGTTTACCGCCAGCGGTTTTCAGATGCTCACCGTGGCCATCGGCTGGAATCTGTATCAACTGACCGGCAATGTGCTCGACCTGGGCTTGGTAGGGCTGGTGGAATTTGCTCCACGGGTTTTGTTCATGCTGCACACCGGGCACGTTGCGGACCGCTATGACCGGCGCAAGGTCGCGGCGATCTGCCAATCTCTGCAAGCGATGATTGCCCTCTCCCTGGCCATCGGCAGCGCAACCGACCATGTCACCCGCGAGATGATCTTCATCCTCGCCTTCCTGCTCGGCGCCGCACGCTCCTTCGAGATGCCGACCACCCAGGCCCTGCTGCCGAGCATCGTGCCCAGCGCGCTGTTCCCCCGCGCCGTCGCCGCCGCGCAGTCGGCTCAACAATCAGCCACCATCGTCGCCCCGGCCCTTGGCGGTTTGCTCTATGCCTTCGGCAGCGTCTGGGTATATGGCCCGACCGTGATCCTCTACCTCATTGCCTGCTTGCTGATGCTCAACCTGCCCGCCCGGCAAACACCGCTGAACAAGGGCAAGGCGACGCTGGACTCATTGCTCGCAGGCATCCGCTTCATTCGCAGTCGGCCGGACATTCTCGGGGCGATTTCCCTGGACCTGTTTGCGGTATTGCTCGGCGGGGCAACGGCACTGCTGCCGGTGTTCGCCAAAGACATCTTGTTGACTGGCCCCTGGGGCCTGGGTCTGTTGCGCTCAGCCCCGGCCGTCGGTGCGCTGCTGATGTCGCTGTACCTGGCGCGATTTGCCGTGGAGCGCAAAGTCGGGCGGGTGATGTTCACGGCCGTCGGTGTGTTCGGCGTCGCGACCATCGCGTTCGGCCTCTCTACTTCGTTCTGGTTTTCCCTGGCCGTGCTGGTGGTGTTGGGCGCAGCAGACATGATCAGCATGGTGATCCGCGCCTCCTTCGTGCAACTGGAAACCCCGGACGAAATGCGCGGCCGGGTCAGCGCCGTGAACGGTTTGTTCATCGGTGCTTCGAACCAGTTGGGCGAGTTCGAATCCGGCCTCACCGCCCATTGGTTCGGCACCGTGCCGGCGGTGGTCATGGGCGGTATCGGCACGCTGGTGGTGACCGGGGCGTGGATCAAATTGTTCCCGACCCTGGCCAACCGCGACCGTATGCATGTGCCAATCGAAGAAGCCAAGGCCTAGAGCAGTTTGTCCAGGGTGATGGGGAAATCCCTCACCCGTTTGCCAGTCGCGTGATAGATCGCATTGGCCACCGCTGCCGCCACGCCGACGATGCCGATCTCGCCCACGCCCTTGGAACCCAAGGCATTGACGATCTCGTCGTGTTCTTCGACAAACAGCACGTCAATGTCGCCGATATCAGCGTTTACCGGAATGTGGTATTCGGCCAGGCTGTGATTCATGTGACGACCCAGCGCATGGTCGGTCTGCGTCTCCTCGTGCAAGGCCATGCCGATGCCCCACACCACGCCACCGAGAATCTGGCTGCGGGCCATTTTCGGATTGACCACTCGACCCGCCGCAATCGCGCTGACCACCCGGTTCACCTTCACCGTGCCCAAGTCCTCATCCACCAGCACTTCGACGAACACCGCTGAATGGGTGGCGGTGGCGTAGGCTTCACGCTTCTTGTCAGGCTCGGCATCAACCTGAACCTCGAGGGTGTCTTCGCCACAGTCCCGGGCCAGGTCGGCCAGTTTTACCCGCGCATCGCCAAATGACAGATATCCGTCTTCAAAAGCCGCTTGTTCCGAGGTCACACCACTGAACGCGGGTGAGGTTTGCCGCGCAACGGCGAGCAGTTTTTCCTTTAAGGCTTCGCAAGCCTGCTGAACGGCCGTGCCGACCGACGACACCGTGAACGATCCGCCCTGCAATGGCGCGGTTGGCAATGAAGAGTCGCCAAGGACAAAAGTGACATCCTCTACCGAAACGCCTGACGCCTGCGCGGCAATTTGCGTCATGACCGTGTAGGTGCCCGTGCCGATATCGGTGGTGGCGCTACTGACGGTCAGCTTGCCGTTGTGATCAAGCGAAGCCTTGGCGCTGGCCTTCTGCTGCATCGCTTCCCAGACACCGCCGGCCATGCCCCAGCCCACTAACTGTCGACCCTGACGCATGCTGCGCGGTTCGGGATCGCGCTGATCCCAGCCAAAGCGTTTGGCACCTTGGGCGTAACATTCGCGCAAGGCTTTGCTGGAGTACGGTTTGTCTTCGTTCTGATTGCGCTCGGAATAATTGATCAACCGCAGCTGCACCGGATCGATGGCCAACGCACAGGCCAGTTCGTCCATCGCACATTCAAGGCCAATCAACCCCAGCGCCGCGCCTGGCGCTCGCATGTCGAGGGGCGTGAACACGTCCAGTGGCACAAGTTTGTTGGTCAACTGCACGTTGTCGCAGTGATAGAGCATGCCGCTCCACTCCACCACGTGCTCGGTGAAATCCTCGAAACGCGAGGTCTGGCCGATGGCGGTATGAGCCACCGCCAACAAGCGTCCATTGGCCGCAGCGCCCAATTGCAAACGTTGCAAAGTGCGCGGACGGTAGCCGAAGGTGAACATCTGCTGCCGAGTCAATGTCACTCGCACCGAACGCTTGAGGTGCAGCGCGGCCATCACGGCCAGCGCCAACTGGTACTGCGGACGCAGGCCCGAGCCAAACGCACCGCCGACATACGCGGCGAAAATTCTGACCTGCTCTTTCTCAAGCCCGAACACCTTTTGCACGTATGACTGACAGTTCTGCGGACCCTGAGTCTTGTCATGGATATGCAGACTGCCATCGGCCTGATAAAGCACTGTGCTGGCGTGCGGTTCCATCGGGTTGTGGTGTTCGATCGGCGTGCTGTAGTTCAGATCCAGACTCAGGGCGGCACCGGCAAATTCGGCCTGGAAGTTCCCACGAGGTTCAGGCAGCTTGGCGGGTGCCGGTTTGGCTTCGCCTTGCAGGCTCAACAGATCGGTCTGATGAGACTCGGTGTCGTATTCAATCTTTACCAGCGAACCGGCATAACGCGCCAACTCAAGGTTATCCGCAACGACGAGCGCCAGCGGCTGGCCGCTGTACAGGACCTTATCGTTGTACAACGGACGAAACGGCGATCCCTCAGCCGAGTCGGCGTCTTCGTAATCCTTGTCATAACTGGCGATTGTCGGACGCTGGAGGTGATCGATCACCGCGACAACACCGGGCAATGCCAGCGCCTCCGAGGCGTCAATGCTGAGCACGCGACCGCAGGCGATAGAACTTGAGACAACGCTGCCGTGGAGCAGGCCTTCCTCAGGAAACTCACCGGCGTAGCGGGCCTGGCCGGTAACTTTGAGAGGACCGTCGACCCGGTCCAGTGGCTGGCCCATGGGTAAGGTAAATGTGTTCATCGGGCTTGCCCTCCTCGCGCGGCATCGCTCAAGGCGCGAACAATTGCCTCTCGCGCCAGTTTGACCTTAAAGGCGTTATGTTCGAGCGGTTCGGCCTTTTGCAGGAGCATGTCGGCAGTGGCGCCGAAGGTTTCATGGTTGGCCACCTTACCCACCAGCCATTGCTCGACGGCATTGTCACGCCACGGTTTATGCGCCACGCCACCGAGGACCAAACGCGCTTCGCGAATGGCCGGCCCGGACAGGTCCAGCGCTGCGGCGACCGACACCAGGGCGAAGGCGTAAGAGGCGCGATCGCGAATCTTCAAATAATGGCTGTACTCGGCAAAACCGGCGGCGGGCAACTCGACCGCGATAATGAGTTCATCGTCGGCCAGTTGGTTATCGCGCTCAGGGGTATCGCCCGGCAATCGGTGGAAGTCGGCAAACGCAATGGTTCTGGCACCGTCGCGCCCCTGGACGTGGACGATTGCCTCCAACGCCGCCAACGCCACACACATGTCGGAAGGATGGGTGGCGACGCAATGCGTACTGGCGCCGAGGATCGCGTGAATCCGGTTGAGACCGTCCCGTGCAGGGCAACCACTGCCGGGCTCCCGCTTATTGCACGGCACGCTGGCGTCGTAGAAGTAATAGCAGCGAGTGCGTTGCAGAAGATTGCCGCCGGTGCTGGCCATGTTGCGCAATTGCGGCGAAGCACCTGCCAGGATCGCCTGGGATAACAGCGGGTAACGCTGCTCAATCAGCGGGTGCCAGGCCAGATCGGCATTGCTGACCAAGGCGCCAATCATCACGCCGCCGCTGGCCGTTTCCTTGACCTCGCGTAGTGGCAAACCGGTGATATCAATCAAATGTTCGGGGCGAGTGAGGTTCTCTTTCATCAAATCCAGCAGATTCGTACCGCCGGCGATGAAGCGCGACGCCGGACTGGCGAGGTGCACGGCGTCCTGCACCGAATCGGGTTTGCTGTAGTGGAAAGGATTCATTGACCACCTCCTTGCCCAGGCTGGCGGCAGGAGGGAAGTACCTCTTCGATGGCATCGCGAATATTGTTGTAGGCACCGCAACGGCAGAGGTTTCCGCTCATCAGCTCCTGAATGTCCGCGCGGGTATGCGCCCGCCCTTCATTCGCCAGACCGACCGCCGAACAGATCTGCCCCGGCGTGCAATAGCCGCACTGAAAGGCATCGTGCTTGATGAAGGCTTGCTGCATGGGGTGCAACTCATCGCCGTTTGCCAGCCCTTCAATGGTGACCAGCTCTGCGCCGTCGCACATCACCGCCAGCGTCAGGCAGGCGTTCACCCGCTTGCCGTTGAGCAACACCGTGCAGGCGCCACACTGGCCATGATCGCAACCTTTTTTGGTGCCGATCAGGTCCAATTGCTCGCGCAGCAGGTCCAAAAGCGTGGTCCAGGGCAAGACCTCCAGTTGACGCTCCTGACCGTTGAGGGTCAGGCGTAACGGGTGACGAACGAAGGACGGCTGCGCCGCCTCGGGGGTGGTCGCACTCATAAACACCTCACGGTAAGTCGTAATAAGCGGCGTTTTGGCAAACCGCCGTCATAAGGGGTACGACTTCGGGGTGGCGAGAGTGTTCAAGGAAACTGATGGGCGCGGAAAGACCAGTATTGGAGCGGGCGAAGTGTTCGTTTGGCTGTTACTAAAAGGTTCGCGCAACTTGAAACCACGAACAGTCAGACCACCAACTCAACCGCCACCGCAGCCCGAGCAGCTTTACCGCACAGTTGCTCCACCAGCGCCAGCGCAAACGGCAGCGCCGCCCCCGATCCCTGGGCAGTGATGCAGTTGCCGTCGACCACCACGGGCTGGTCGACAAAATTGCAGCCCGACAATCGATGGCTGGCCGATGGCAGGCAGGTCATGCGCCGCTGACGCAAGACGCCAAAGGCTTGCAACGCCAGCGCCGGGGACTCACCAATGCCGGCGAACAGGCGCCCGGCGGCGGCCTGGTCCTTGATCAACTGTTGCAGGGGTTGATGCGCGGCGAGGTGCTGGGAGCCCACCTCGCCTCCAGGCAATACGAGAAGGTCGAACGGCTGGGCCAGCAAGTCCACCAGCATTGCATCGGCGGTCAGGCGGGTACCGCGGGCACAAGTGATCATGCGTCGCCCCTCGATGCTCGCCGCCACCACTTCAACCTTGGCGCGGCGCAGTACATCGATCAGGGTGACGGTTTGCAGGTCGTCGATGCCCTCGGCGAGGGTAATCAAAGCTCTAAAGGTCATGGGCGCGGTCCACAGAATGATCTTTAAAGCGTAGTCAGCTTTCCTGACCCTTGTTCGAACGCAGCCGTTACTTGATGTAAAGCTGTGTCGACATCGTGTTGCGGGGCGCGTTGATGGACGTGTTGCTGAAGGTGAAGATGCCGTCCTGCTTGCCCTTCAGATCGAAGATGTACAGATAGCCGACGGTTGTTTCTCCGGATGCGCACTCCTTCAGGTTGCCGGTTTGATAGGCACACACCGCCGTCCGGGTGCCGTCTACGTTAAAACCATCCAGCGCGACGTGCGGACTAAGGCTGCCATATCCAACTTCCAGAACGTAGACCTTGATGTCCGGACCACTGTGGTCGCAGCTCGTCTGCTCCTGTTTCTCGACAATGTTTTCAAGACCACAGCCCGGCGATTGGACCTTGATCACTTTCACCTGGCTCAACGGAGCCGCCATCGCCGCCGAAGCAGTTTGCGCCCCCAGCCACAACGCCATCGCGACGCCCACCACCGCAATCCCACGCTTTTTAATGCACTTCATAACGCCCCCCCAAAACCAGCGCGCAGTATGGCTCACTTCGCTTTACGGCAAAACATCGACGACGATCGCAGCCATAAGCAGCCATAGCCCCACGCTGCTGGTATGATGCGCGGCTTTTTCCGGCCCACAGAAAATTACCAGGCGCTATCAGCGGTCTGTGCTTTGCTGTTGAGGTCGATACATTCACGGCGCCCGGCGCGCCACGGGGAGCAGACATGCTGGAAAGGCTGTTTCAACTCAAGGCACACAACACCAACGTGCGGACCGAGATTCTGGCGGGCGTCACGACTTTCTTGGCCATGGCCTACATTCTGTTCGTCAACCCGAGCATCCTCGGCGAGACCGGCATGGACAAGGGCGCGGTGTTTGTCGCGACCTGTCTGGCAGCAGCCATCGGCTCCACGGTGATGGGCCTGATCGCCAACTACCCGATCGCACTCGCGCCGGGCATGGGCCTGAACGCCTTCTTTACCTACACCGTGGTCCTGCACATGGGCCACACCTGGCAAGTGGCGCTGGGGGCGGTGTTCATCTCGGCGGTGCTGTTCTTCCTGCTGTCGATCTTCCGCATCCGCGAATGGATCATCAACAGCATCCCGCTGCCGCTGCGCTCAGCGATTGCCGCCGGTATCGGCCTGTTCCTGGCGCTGATCGCCCTGCATAACGCCGGCATCGTCGTCAGCAACCCGGCGACCATGGTCGGCCTCGGTGATTTGAAGCAACCCGCTCCGATCCTCGCGACCCTCGGTTTTGCCCTGATCGTTGCCCTCGAAGCGCTCGCCGTGCGCGGTGCGGTGCTAATCGGCATTCTGGTCGTGACCATCGCGTCCATCGCATTGGGCTTCACGCCGTTCGGCGGCGTGATGTCGATGCCGCCGTCCCTGGCGCCGACCTTCCTGCAACTGGACATCAAAGGTGCGCTCGACATCGGTCTGGTCAGCGTGATTTTCGCTTTCCTGTTCGTCGACCTGTTCGATAACTCCGGCACCCTGATCGGCGTCGCCAAGCGCGCCGGCCTGATGGGCAAGGACGGCCACATGCCGAAAATGGGCCGCGCCCTGATCGCCGACAGCACCGCGGCCATGGCCGGTTCGCTGCTGGGCACCTCGACCACCACCAGCTACATCGAATCCGCCGCTGGCGTGAGTGCCGGTGGCCGTACCGGCCTCACGGCCGTCGTGGTGGCGATCCTGTTCCTGCTGGCGCTGTTCTTCTCGCCGTTGGCCGCCAGTGTTCCGGCGTTCGCCACCGCACCGGCGCTGCTGTTCGTCGCGGTGTTGATGACATCCGGCCTGGCCGAAATAGACTGGGATGACATCACCGTCGCCGCACCGGTCGTGGTCACTACGCTGGCCATGCCGTTTACGTACTCCATCGCCAACGGCATCGCCTTCGGTTTCATCTCCTGGACCGCGATCAAGTTGCTGTCCGGCCGCGGCCGTGAGCTGAACCCTGCGCTGGTGATTCTTTCGATTCTGTTTGTGATCAAGTTGGGTTGGTTCAACGCATGACTTTTGATTCCCAGGCCTACGCCATTCAGCTCGAAGAAAAGGTCACGCGCCTGCGCGATCTGCTGGCCCCGTTCGATGCACCGGAACCTGCGGTGTTTGACTCGCCGCTGAAAAATTTCCGCCTGCGTGCCGAATTCCGCCTGTGGCGCGAAGGCGGTGATCGGCATTACGCGATGTTTTCCCAGGAAGACAAACGCACGCCGATCCTGATCGAAGCGTTCCCGATCGCCAGCCTGCGCATCAATGAACTGATGCCGCAGCTCAAGGCGGCCTGGAAGGCAAGTGCGGCGCTGAGCCACAAGCTGTTTCAGGTGGAGTTTCTGACCACCCTGGCCGGCGATGCGATGATCACCTTGTGCTATCACCGTCCACTGGATGAACACTGGCACGCGGCGGCGTCAAAACTGGCCACCGACCTGAACGTCAGCGTTATCGGTCGTTCGAAAGGCAAACGCGAAGTGATTGGCCATGATTACGTGGTCGAGAAACTCGACGTCGGTGGCCGCACGTTCAGCTACCGCCAGCCCGAAGGTGCATTCACCCAGCCCAACGGCATCGTGAACCAGAAGATGCTCAACTGGGCTTACGACGCCCTCGGCGATCGCCCGGACGATTTGCTGGAGCTGTATTGCGGCAACGGCAACTTCACCCTGCCGCTGGCGACCCGTGTGCGCAAAGTGCTGGCCACGGAAATCAGCAAGACTTCGGTCAACGCCGCACTGAGCAACCTCAGCGAAAACGCTGTGGATAACGTCACCCTGGTGCGGTTGTCCGCAGAAGAGCTGACCGAAGCCCTGAACGAAGTTCGCCCGTTCCGTCGCCTGCAGGGGATCGACCTGAAGAGCTACGAATTCGGTAGCGTCTTCGTCGACCCGCCTCGCGCCGGCATGGACCCGGACACCTGCGAACTGACCCGGCGCTTCGACAACATCCTCTACATCTCCTGCAACCCGGAAACCCTGGCCGCCAACATCGCCCAGTTGCACGACACCCATCGCATCACCCAGTGCGCGATGTTCGACCAGTTTCCGTGGACACATCACATGGAATCCGGGGTGTTGCTGACCCGTCGTTGAAAGTCAGTCGCTTAGACAAATCAGCCGTCATCACGACGGCTTTTTTGTGGGTGCTCAATCGGTGACATCTGTCTTGCGCGGACGCCCGCCTTTTCGGCCATTGGCCCGCGCGGCCTCGGCTTTGGCGGCGCTGCTTTGGCGACCATTGCGCGAGGCGATGACCGAGGCAGCCATGTCCATCAACGGCTTGCTCGCCGAAATCATCCCAGCGATGGACACGTGCAGATCCTTGCCTTCATGGCACAGGGCGGTTCCGGAAAAGCCGACTTTGAGGTCTGCGAAATCCTCGACGTCAAAATCATCAAATTCCGGATAGTGCTGCACGGGCAGCAGCACGCCACTGCCATCAATGAAACTGACCGCCAGACAAGGCTCCACAAACCTCACCGAAGTCGCCTGCAATCCGCTCTTCTGGCGCACTTGCCCGCGCTGGATGGCTTCATCCAGCACGGCCTCGGTGACAGGCCGATCGACCAGCATGCCTGCCTGTATCGTTTTCATAGTTGGATCTCCACACCCTCAGGAGCGCCGATCAGCGCCAACAGGGTCTTGTTCGTCTCGGGCTCATAGCAAGCCGAGCCAATCATCCAGGTCGTACTCGCAATCCTTTTTATCACCACGACTTCGCTGGCCTGCCAGTCCCAAATCTGATGATCAAGACAGACCGTGTGCAACTCGCCCCACCAGATGGCACGGGCGCGGCGCAAGTGGGCGGGTTGGCCGAGTGCGTGACGCAATCCTTCCAGCACGGCCACTGGCGGCCGATTTGAATGAGGAACCACATCCCACAGCTCGACACTGTTGTGCCAAAAGCAGAATTTGAAGCGTGCGCTCCAGCTTCCGGCGTCCACATGTGCGTGAGGCGGACAGTGCTCATCACGCAACATGATCACCATTGAAAACCCTTTGTAGCTGAATAAGCGCATACCAACCCATCCGTTAGGTTAAGGAATCCGAAGACCCGACATTCCCTGGAAAACCGACAATTGGCGCGACGCCAAATCGCCTTTACGCCTCTGAGACTAGCGCCAAGCCTCGCCTTGGACCGGTGGATAACGGCGCAAAATAGTAAGCAATCCTTTCGCCGCGCCCACAAAAAAGCCGTCACGAGGACGGCTCTGCGGGCGTGTAACACCCTCATCCCGGCAGGTTTTTTCGATACTCGGTGGTGGTCATGCCGGCATAACCCCAGTTATCGGTGTCGACTTCTTCGATCACGATGTGGGTCAATTTCGGATCCTTGCCGAGGACTCGCTCCAAGGTGTCGGTAATCTCGGCGATGACTTGGGCTTTCTGCTCCCGGGTGACGCCGTCACGGGTAATACGCACGCTGACGAAAGGCATGATGCTGCTCCTGGCCGGTTATCAAGGAAGACGCCGTCAAGTAAAGCACCGCCGGGCCGATTTCATCTACAGTGGCGAAATCCAGTCCCTCTTTGACCCCCGGTGTCATCCATCATGCAGCGAGTATTCGACGATCTTCAGCTGGGCAGCATCGAACTGTTTTGCCTCGCCGCCGAGGCCGGCAGCTTTACGGCGGCCGCGTTGGTGGCGGGTGTCACACCGGCCGCCGTGAGTCGATCGGTGTCGCGCATGGAAGAACGTCTGGGCGTGCGGCTGTTTGCGCGTACCACCCGCAGCGTCAAGCTGACCGACAGCGGTCGGCGCTATTACGAGGAATGTCGTCAGGCCCTGGCGCAGTTGGTGGAGGCTCAGCGCGAGGTCATGGGCCAGCAACAGCAACCGTCCGGGACACTGCGCATCAGTATTCCCACGACGTATGCGCACCATCGGATCTTGCCGTTGTTGCCGGCATTCCGGGCGCGTTTTCCAGACGTGAAAGTCGAATCGCACATCAGCAATCGCAACATCGATTTTGTCGGCGAAGGCTATGACATGGCGATCCGCGTGCGGGCGATTCCGGATTCCGGCCTCATCGCCCGGCACCTTGAGGACGCCGCCCTGGTGATGATTGCCAGCCCCGATTACCTGAAGCGCGCGGGCACCCCGCAAAGCCTGGACGACCTTGCGCAGCACGAATGCATTCAATACGAATTGCCCAGCAGCGGTCGGCGCATTGCCTGGCTGTTCAACGACGACGGCGTCCCGCGGGAGATTCTTGCCGAGGGCAGCCTCAGTTGTTCTGACGACGTACTCGGCGGCGTGACCCTGGCCAAACACGGGGCGGGGCTTTTTCAAACCTACCGCTTCATCGTTGAAAACGAACTGGCCGATGGCTCATTGGTGGAAGTGCTCAAGCCGTATGGCGGACGCTCGCGCCCCTTCACCCTGCTCTATCCACAGACCCGTCATATGCCGCTTAGACTGCGGGCATTTATCGATTTCCTGGTCGAGCATCTGCCGCGATAAGTCGTGCGACTGTCCGATCACCGCACACAAAACCTCAATGAAACCGCTCTTCAATTGACCGAACTAACCAGCTAGTACAATTTATCTCCACAGGCTGATCACCCCAGCCCATTCCAAAAATAATATGTGGAGAGACTTCGATGTCCCCTATCGTTCTGGTGCTCAACGGCCCGAATCTGAACCTGCTTGGCACCCGCGAACCGGCGACTTATGGTCACGAAACCCTGGCCGATATCTCTGCCCTGTGCGGACGCGCCGCCGAAGAGTTCGGCCTGGCAGTGGAGTTTCGCCAAACCAACCATGAAGGCGAATTGCTCGACTGGATTCACGCGGCCCGTGGCCGTTGCGCCGGGATTGTCATCAACCCGGCGGCCTGGACGCACACGTCAGTCGCGATCCGCGATGCCTTGGTCGCCAGCGAATTGCCGGTGATCGAAGTTCACCTGTCCAACGTTCACGCCCGCGAACCCTTCCGGCATCACTCCTTCGTTTCCGCCATTGCCACAGCGGTGATGGCCGGTTTCGGCAGCCATGGTTATCGCCTGGCGCTGGATTACTTCAGCCAACGTTTGAAGGGGTAAGCGCCGTGACTCAGAACAACGCGGTACTGGCCGGGCTGATCGGCGCCGGCATCCAGGCTTCCCGTACTCCGGCACTGCACGAGCATGAAGGTGATGCCCAGGGTTTGCGTTATCTGTATCGCTTGATCGACCTCGATCAGTTGAAACTCGACAGCAGCGCCCTGCCCGATCTGTTGATGGCCGCCGAACGCATGAACTTCACCGGCCTGAATATCACCTTCCCGTGCAAGCAGGCGATCATCCCGTTGCTCGACGAATTGTCGCCGGAAGCTCGCGGCATCGGGGCGGTGAACACGGTCGTGCTGAAGGACGGCAAGCGCATCGGCCACAACACCGATTGCCTCGGTTTTGCCGAGGGTTTTCGCCGGGGCTTGAAGGACGTTGCCCGCGAGCGTGTGGTCCAGATGGGCGCTGGCGGGGCCGGGGCGGCAGTGGCCCACGCGCTGTTGAGCGAAGGCGTACAGCTGCTGAGTATTTTCGATGTGGAGATCAGCCGTGCGCAGTCCTTGGCGGACAATCTCAATCAACACTTCGGCGCTGGCCGGGCCGTGGCGGGGCATGATTTGCCGAGCACGCTGGGACAGGCGGATGGGTTAGTGAACACCACGCCCATGGGCATGAAGAAACTGCCGGGCATGCCGGTTCCGGTGGAGTTGCTTCGGGCTGAGTTGTGGGTGGCGGAGATTGTTTATTTTCCGCTGGAAACCGAGTTGCTACGCAATGCCCGCGCCTTGGGTTGCCGAACGCTGGATGGCGGCAACATGGCGGTGTTTCAGGCGGTGAAGGCGTTTGAGTTGTTCAGTGGCGTGGTGCCGGATGCGCAGCGGATGTTGGCGCATTTTCAGAGCATGAATGGCTAAGGTTGAAAGTATGAGGGCTGCATCGCAGCCCAACGGGGCGATGCGGTGTTCCGACGCCCCCTCGCCACAGGTCAGGCTTGCAGGTATCGCAAGACCGACTCGCAGATCATCTCCCGATGACGCTGCTTGATGCTTTCGTCCGGCAAGTCGATCTGAAAAATCTCACCGAAGGTATGGCGGTTGGACACGCGATAAAAGCAAAACGAGCTGATCAGCAGATGCACATCCAGCGGCTCAAGCCCTGAACGGAACACGCCCTCTTCAGCCCCGCGACGCAAAATCACGCCCAGGGAATCGAGGATGGTGTTGTTCATCGCCTTGATCGCATCGGAACGCTTCACGTACTCCGCGTTGTGAATGTTCTCGATGCTGACGATGCGCACGAAATCGACGTTGCGGTCATGGTGGTCGAAGGTGAATTCCACCAGTCGCCGAATCGCCTCCACCGGCGCCAGTTCGGCCAGGTGCAGATGGTTTTCCGTGTTGCGGATGTCGCCGTAGAGTTTCTCCAGCACCTCGACGTACAGCTGTTCCTTACTGCCGAAGTAGTAATAAATCATGCGTTTGGAGGTGTGGATGCGCTCGGCGATGGCATCGACGCGAGCACCGGAAAGCCCTTGCTGGACGAATTCGACAATCGCCTCTTGAAGGATGTTCTCGCGGGTCTTTTCCGGGTTGTTCTTGCGACTCTTGCGCGGCCCGGCAATCGGTTCGGCGGGCACTGCGGAGAGTTCTGAAGTTATCGTCATTGCGGGCTCACGGCCATCACTGCACAGGCTGGCGATTATGGGCCGCACCGCCCAGTGAAGGAAGCCGCGCGGCAGCGGTTTGTCGCCGTGTTTACGATTTTCCTACAACTTTGCCAGACGTACCGCACCACTTCGGGATTTGGCCATGGCCGCCAGGCGTACCGCCACATTGGCCGCACCGTAACCGGCGTAGCCATTTTTGCGCTGGATGATTTCAAAGAAGAACCGCCCTTCGAACGGCTCCGTGTACACATGGAACAGCTCGCCGCCCTGGGCATCGCGGTCATAAAGAACGTTGAAATACGCCAGTTCACTGAGGAATTCGTCGTCGAAATCGAACCGTGCAGCGAGGTCATCGTAATAGTTGAGCGGAATATCCAGCAGCGGCACGCCCGCCTCTTTGGCACGACTGACTTCGGCAAAGATGTCATCGCAATCAAACGCGATGTGATGCACGCCGGAGCCGCGATAACTCGACAGCGCGTGTGAGATCGCGGTGTTGCGGTTTTCGGAAATGTTCAGCGGCAGGCGAATCGAACTGTCACGACTGCGCAACGCTCGACTTTTCACCAAACCGTAAGGATCGGGCAGCACCACTTCGTCATCGGCTTCGAAATCCAGCAGGCTCTTATAGAACAGCACCCAACTGTCGAGACTGTCGGCCGGCAATGCCATCGCCATGTGGTCGATGCGTTTGAGGCCACCACTGGCCACGGCAGCCGGTTGCAGATGGAAATCAGTGCCGTAGACATCGGCGTCCTGATCCACCAGATAAATCAGGCTGCCATCCGGTGCGCGCACGGCAGCGAGCTCAAGTTCATTGGGGCCGACCAGTCCGCGATACGGTTGCCCCTTGTAGGCCACGGCCCGAGCGAGCGCACTGGCGCTGTCCTTGACCCGCACGGCGGTGGCGCACAGCGACGGACCGTGCGCTTCGAAAAAACTGTGGGCAAACGAGTAAGGCTCGGAATTGAGGATCAGGTTGATGTCACCTTGACGCAGCAGGCTCACGCTCTTGGAGCGATGTTGCCCGGCCTTGACGAAACCCAGTCGCTCCAGCCAGTGGGAAAGCTTGGCGCCAAGGCTTTCGTCCACAGCGAATTCGAGAAACTCGATGCCGTTGTATTCGCTGGCCTTGGGCGTTTCGAACAGTATGTCGAGGCTGACCGCCGGTGTCGTTTCCTGTGCCAGACGCTGACGGGTTTTCTCCTCCAGATACAGCAACGAACGCAAACCGTCGGCGGCATTGGCCCGAGGCGGCGCGGCACGGAAACCGTCGTTGAAGATTTCCAGCGACAGCGGCCCGGTGTACCCACTCTTGATGATCGGAGCCAGGAAGCCCGGCAAATCGAATTCGCCCTGACCCGGGAAGCAGCGGAAATGCCGGCTCCACTCGAGCACGTCCATCGCCAGAATCGGTGCGTCGGCCATTTGTACGAAGAAGATTTTATCGCCAGGGATCTCGGCGATGGCACTCGGATCACCCTTGAGCGACAGCGTGTGAAAGCTGTCCAGCAGCACACCGAGGCTTGGGTGATCGGCCTGACGGACGATGTTCCACACCTGTTGCCAGGTGTTCACATGCCGGCCCCAGGCCAGCGCTTCGTAGCCGATCCGCAACCCGCGTGCGCCGGCGCGTTCGGCCAGCAGGCGCAAGTCGTCGATGAGGATATTTTCATCACCGATGGAATCGGCGGACGCGTTGCTGCACACCAGCACCAGGTCGGTGCCCAGTTCCTGCATCAGGTCGAACTTGCGCTCGGCCCGTTCCAGATTGCGATGCAAACGGTCGCGGCGGCAGCCTTCAAAGTCCCGAAAGGGTTGAAACAGTGTGATCGCGATCCCGAGATCGGCGCACATCTGCTTGATTTCCCGCGGGCTGCCGTCGTAGTAGAGAAGGTCGTTTTCGAAGATCTCCACCCCGTCGAACCCGGCGGCGGCAATGGCTTCGAGTTTTTCCGGCAGGGTACCGCTCAAGGAAACGGTGGCAATGGAACGCTGCATATTTCGGCTCCCGGTGGTGGAGACAATCTTATTAAAGGCGTCGCACCCTTTTTGCAGGAGCGAAGCTTGCTCGCGAAGGCGATCTTGAGGACGCCATCGCCGGCAAGCCTGGCTCCTACAGGGATCGCGTTTCTCTCGGGGGAATTATTGGCTTGGCAGTCGAACACAGCAATTTAAAGTGTACTACCCAGTTAGTTTTGCGTGCGATTATCGAACACAATGGCCCTTGGCGAATTGACGATTTTTCGTCCACTGCCCAACATCGACGACACATTGAGCCCGGTCACACACATCGGTCTCGATGACCAAAGACTCAGAACACCACATAAAAATAATCGGTGGCCTACATGACTCCTTCTCAAAGCTCTCCCGTGGAGCGTTCCTCCATGACTCCTGCCAGCGGCGGTATCGGCGACAAGATTCGCGGCGCCATGGCGGTCGGCAAGACCCGTTGGGGCATGCTGGCACTGGTGTTTTTTGCCACCACGCTCAACTACATCGACCGCGCGGCACTGGGCGTCATGCAGCCTATCCTCGCCAAGGAAATGAGCTGGACGGCGATGGACTACGCCAACATCAACTTCTGGTTCCAGGTCGGCTACGCCATCGGTTTCGTGCTGCAAGGCCGGTTGATCGATCGGGTCGGTGTGAAGCGCGTGTTCTTCTGCGCAGTGTTGCTCTGGAGCCTGGCGACCGGCGCCCACGGCCTGGCCACGTCGGCGGTCGGCTTCATGGTCTGCCGGTTCATCCTCGGTTTGACCGAAGCCGCCAACTACCCGGCTTGCGTGAAAACCACGCGCTTGTGGTTCCCGGCCGGCGAGCGCGCCGTGGCCACCGGCATCTTCAACGCCGGCACCAATGTCGGCGCAATGTTCACGCCGATGCTGCTGCCGCTGATCCTGCACGTGTGGGGCTGGCAAGCCGCGTTCCTGTGCATGGCGTCACTGGGCGGGATCTGGTTGCTGTTCTGGGGTTTGAAGTACTTCAACCCGGAAGACCATCCGAGCGTCAAACAATCGGAACTGGACTACATCCAGAAGGAAGTCGAGCCGGAGCAGACCCGTGTACCGTTCTCGAAAATCCTGCGCATGCGTGGCACCTGGGCCTTCGCCCTCGCCTACTCCATCACCGCACCGGTGTTCTGGTTCTACCTGTACTGGCTGCCGCCGTTTCTCAATCAGCAATACAACCTGGGGATCAACGTGACCCAGATGGGTATCCCGCTGATCATCATCTACCTGACTGCAGACTTCGGCAGCGTCGGCGGCGGGATCCTGTCCTCGCTCCTGATCGGCCGCGGCATGAATCCGATCAAGGCGCGCCTGTTGTCCATGTTCCTGTTCGCCTGCTGCATCGTCGGCGTAATCATGGCGGCGGGTTCGAGCAGTCTGTGGGTCGCGGTGTTCGCCATCTCCCTGGCCATCGGTGCGCACCAGGCCTGGACCGCCAACATCTGGAGCCTGGTGATGGACTACACGCCTAAACACATGATGAGTACGGTATTTGGATTCGGCGGCATGTGCGCAGCCATCGGCGGTATGTTCATGACTCAGTTGGTCGGCCACATCCTGACGGTCACCAACAACAACTACACCGTGCTGTTCACCCTGATTCCGGCGATGTACTTCATTGCCCTGACCTGGATGTACTTCATGGCACCGCGCAAGATTCCTACTGTCACCGAGTAAAGTCCCCTCCCTTGGCAGGCCTGGTTCCAGGCCTGCCTGTTTGATTTTCCTACCGACGACTCTGTTGCCACGCCGCCGCCAACCCGCTGCAGCAAATCACCGCGATCCCGATCACTGTGGTCAGGGTCGGTGTGTGGGAGAACAGCAGCCAGCCCAGCAAACCGGCAAAGACAATCTGGCAGTAACCGAACGGCGCCAACAACGCGGGCGCGGCGTGGCGGAAGGCCTGAGTCAGAAACAAATGCGCGGTCATCCCGCAGGTCCCCAGCGCCACCATCATGAAACCATGCCCCAGTGTCGGCACTTGCCAGAAGAACGGCACCAGCGCGCTCATCACCAGGGTGTTGCACAAGCCGGCGAAGAAGTTGCTGGTGGTCGGGCTGTCGATGTTGCTGAGCTTGCGAGTAAGCAACTGATAAAAGCAGAAAAACAGCGCTGAACAGAGCGGCAGCAACACCGCCGGCGTGAACAGATCGCCACCGGGGTGGACGATGATCAACACGCCGATAAATCCGCAAATCACCGCGATCCATTGGCCACGTGTCACGCGCTCCCCCAGCAGCGGCACCGAGAGCGCAGTCACCAGAACCGGCGCAAGAAAGTTGACCGCCGTCGCTTCAGCCAACGGGATGTACTGCAGGCCGGTGGTAAAAAACAAACTGGTGCCCAACAGGCACAACGCCCTCACCAACTGCAGCATCGGTCGTTTGGTCCGTAGGACGCGCAACCCGGACTGCGGCAGAAAAATCCCGGCCATCAACAAGGTGTGCACCACATAACGAGCCCAGACCACCATCACGATCGGATAGAAGCCCGAGAGGTATTTCGAAAAAGCGTCATGGCTGGAAAACAGGAAAGTGGCGACGACAATCAGCAAAATCCCTTTGAAGGGCTGGTTAACGCCGGAGAGCGGAGTGCTGGCGGTCATGGGTTTCCCTTGAGAAGTGAAACGTGTCTCGGGCGGCGAGCTCCAATAATTTAGAACCTGGTTCCAGATTCCAACACAAGCTTCAGCCGAAAGTGTTCGAATACCGCACAGTTTCACGATCAATAAAAATCAACCGTGGGAGTGAGCCTGCTCGCGATGGCGGACTGACATTCAACATTTTAGCTATTTGAAAGTTCACTTTCGCGAGCAGGCTCGCTCCCCGTAAATTAGCTGAACAACTCCGACGCCAGACTCGCCGCCGCCAATTCCTCGGTATACCTCAACAACAGCGGCGCCAATTCATGCAACCGCGCCCCCGGCATCCGCGCACTCGGTCCGGCGATGCTCAGCACACCGATCACACGACCCTCGCTCGGGTGCCGCACCACCGCCGCGATCGCCGAGGTGCCCACCGCCGAGCTTTCCTCGACCCAGGCATAGCCCTGTTCCCGCGCCAGACGCAGACGTTCGAGCAGTTCAATGTTGGAACGCGGAGCATTCGGCCCGAGGTCTTTTGGCTGCTCGCCGCCCTGGCGCTCAACCAGCGACAACGCTTCGGCATCGGTCATGCACGCCAGCCACGCATGGCCCGACGCGGTATAAAACAACGGCGCATCGCGACCCATTTCCGGGTCGTAGCGCAGGCCGGAACGGGCCCCCTGGGACTTGGCAATCCAGATCTGCCGCTCGCCTTCAATCACCCCCAGACGCACCAACTCCCCGGTGTCCTGGGCCAGGCGATCCAGCACTGGCTGAACGATATCGGCGCCGCTGCCCGACAAATAACGAAACCCCATCGCCACCAGTTTGGTGGACAAGTGATACCGCAGGTTCTCTGGATTCTGCCGCACATAACCCAACCTGATCAGCTCCGCAAGCAGGCGGTGAGTTGCGCTTTTCGGGATATCCAGTTGCTCCGCGAGCATCTGCATCGGCAAACCGCGAGGGTCACTGGTGAGACTTTCGAGCACATTGAAGACACGTTCGATCTGACTGCCGGCCATGGGAGGTTCCACCTACAATGCCTGATTCTAGAAGATGAACCCTGTAATGCGAAATCTGGAACCCGCTACTCGACAGACCCGCGGGTCGCCCGTTCGATAAAAATCCGCGCCCTGACGGAATTCAATGGGTGATCCATGTTCCTACAGTCAGCGATTCTTCCGGCCAGTGAACGAAATGCCGGACAGCCGGACTGGCGCCGCCCCCCCACACCAGCAACACTCATCACCACGGACAATCAGAGGATTCCCACATGCTATGGAAAAAAGGCCGACGCAGCGACAACGTGGTCGACGCCCGTGGTGATGATGTCGGCAGCGGTGGCGGTGGGATGCGTTTTGGTGGCGGCAAAGGCCTGAGCCTGACCGCGATCATCCTGATTGTGGGGATCGGCTGGCTCACCGGCCAGGACCCGATGCAAATCCTCGGGCAACTGACCGGACAAATGACCGAGCAATCGGCACCGGCCACCAACCAGAGCCGCAAGGCGCCGCCGGCCAATGATGAAGGCGCCGAATTCGTGCGCTCGATCCTCGGCGATACCGAAGACACCTGGGGCCAGATTTTCCAGCAGGCCGGTCGGCAGTATAAAAACCCGACGCTGGTGCTGTTCAGCAACCGGGTTAATTCGGCCTGTGGTCTGGCGACATCGGCGACCGGACCGTTCTATTGCCCGGCCGACCAGAAGGTCTACCTGGACATGGCTTTTTTCCAGGAAATGTCGCAACGCTTTTCCGCGGCCGGTGACTTCGCCCAGGCCTACGTGATCGCTCATGAAGTCGGACACCACGTTCAGACATTGCTCGGCGTTTCCGCGAAAATTCAGACAGCTCGCCAGCAAGGCCGGCAGATGGAAGGTGATGGCGGCTTGTTGGTGCGTCAGGAGTTGCAGGCCGATTGCCTGGCCGGCGTCTGGGCCAACAATGCGCAGCAGCGTCTGAACTGGCTGGAACCGGGTGACATCGAAGAAGCCTTGAACGCGGCCAACGCCATCGGCGATGACCGTTTGCAACAACAAGGGCAGGGTCGGGTGGTACCTGACTCGTTTACCCATGGCACATCGGCGCAAAGGGTGCGCTGGTTCAAAACCGGATTTGCGCAAGGCCAGGTGGGCCAGTGCGATACCTTTGCGGCGAAAAACCTTTAAATGAATAAGTGGTTGTTGATGTTGTTGTTCACCTGCGCGAGCACCCAGGCTGCGGAGCATGGCGCCAAAGAGCTCAGCCCCGGGCGGTTGTTGTTGAAAGAAGGTGAGATGGCGGTGAGCCTCGGCCCGGCGCCCGCGAAAATCGAACGCGTGCTGATCATCATCCATGGTCGTCTGCGCAACGCTGAAACCTATCGCCAGAGCGCCGAGCGCGCAGCGGAACTGGCCGGGCAAAGTGCAAGCACCCTGGTGATCGCGCCGCAATTCCTCAACGAAACCGACATCGCACTTCATCCTGTGGCAGACACGGTGTTGCGCTGGCAGGGCAATGACTGGATGGCAGGAGGTTTATCCACCGCTCCTTTTGCGCTGAGTTCCTTTGCAGCCCTCGATCAGATCATCGAGCGAGTCGGCGACCATCGACAGTTTCCGGACGTGAAGGAAATCATCCTCGCCGGCCACTCCGGTGGCGCTCAGGTGGTGCAGCGATATGCGTTGCTGGCCCGCGAGCAACCGGCCTTGACGGCCGCCGGCGTGAAGCTTCGCTACGTGGTCGCCAACCCTTCGTCCTATGCGTATTTCAATGAGCAGCGGCCAGTGGCGTTCAACCATGCGGCGTGCCCCGGTTTCAATCGCTGGAAATACGGGCTGACGGATTTACCGGTATATGCCAGTGGGCAAACGGCACCACAGATTGAAGGAAATTACGTCAAACGGGACGTGACTTACCTGCTCGGGCAGCAAGACACCGACCCGCAGCATCCGGCGCTGGACAAAGGTTGCGAGGCCGAAGCCCAAGGTGCTTATCGTCTGGTTCGCGGGAAGAATTTTTTCAATTACCTGCTGCGTCGTAATCCGAAAGGGGTGAATCAGCGGCTGGTTGAAGTGCCGGGGGTCGGGCATAACGGGGATGGGATGCTGACGTCACCGGAGGGGCAGAAGGTATTGTTTGGTCAGTGAGTTTGTATGGCCTGATCTGACGTCTTCGCGGGCAAGCCTCGCTCCTGCAAGGGCAGCGCGGCCCCTCTGTAGGAGCGAGGCTTGTCAGCGAGGGGCCCTCAAGCCGAAAGCATCTCCCTCAACACCGCACAATCCGCCGCATGCCAATCCGTCAGCTCCGGCCAAGGGTTATCCGGCAGATTCACCAACACCGTCCGCGCCCCCGCCGCTCGGCCGCAATCCAGATCAAAGCGGTAATCACCGACCATCACCATCTCGCTCGCCGGCACGTGCCAGGCCTCGGCCAGTTTCAATAAACCACCGGGATGCGGTTTAGGCGGCGCTTCATCACGCCCCAGCACATCCTCCACGGCAAAACAGTCAGCCAGGCCGATCGCCTCCAGGGTTACGTGCGCCAGCTCCCGAGCATTGCGCGTGAGAATGCCAAGACGATAACCGCGCCCGGCCAACTCCCGCACCAGTTCCACCGCACCCGGCGCCGGTTTCGAACCCAGCGCCAAGTCCCGTTCGTGCTCCAGCAGCCAAGCATGCTTGGCGGCCGCTTCATCGGCCGGCAGCGCCGCGAGGTGGGTCAGGATGTCGTCTTCGGCGGGAATCGCCAACGCCACGCGAATCGCCGCGAAGTCATGCACGGCCACCGTCAGGGTGCCGTCCATGTCGAACACCCAGTGCCGCACCTCGGCCAGGCTCATGCCCAATCCTTGCGGTGACGGATCAAACCTTCCTGAGTCACCGAAGCCACCAGTTGCCCGGCACGATTGAACACGCTGCCACGGGTGAACCCGCGAGAATTGCCGGCCCAGGGGCTGTCCATCGCGTACAGCAACCAGTCATCGGCGCGCAGGTCCGCATGGAACCACAGCGAGTGATCGAGGCTGGCGACTTGCATGTCTTTCTGCCAGACCGATTTGCCATGGGGCTGCATCGAGGTGGTCAGCAGACCGAAGTCCGAGGCGTAGGCCAGCAGGTATTTGTGCAACGCCGGAGAGTCGGCCAAAGCACCGTCGGCGCGAAACCAGACGTACTTGACCGGATCTGACGGTTGCGGGTTGTAGGGATCTTTCTCGGTGATCGGTCGGAATTCGATCGGCTTGGGGCACAGAAATTTCTCGCGCATGTGCTCAGGGATCAGGTGCGCACGCTGCTGGGTGAGTTCCAGTTCCGAGGGCAGGTTTTCCGGGCCGACCACGGTCGGCATCTCGGCCTGATGCTCGAAGCCTTTTTCGTCGTACTGGAACGAGGCGCTGCAGGTAAAGATCGGGTTGCCTTTCTGGATCGCCGTCACCCGGCGCGTGCTGAAACTGCCGCCATCACGCACCCGGTCAACCTGATACACCACAGGCAACGCGGAATCGCCCGGGCGCAGGAAATAACCGTGCATCGAATGCACATGGCGCGCTTCTTCGACTGTCTGACTGGCCGCCGACAACGACTGACCGATCACCTGACCGCCGAACAACTGACGAAAACCCAGGTCCTGACTGCGGCCACGAAACAGGTTTTCTTCGATCGGTTCCAGGGTCAGCAAATCGACCAGATCATCCAACACTTGGCTCATTCAGACTCTCCTCACACAAAGCTTGCCGCGCAGTCTTGGCTGCGGCGGTCGATTCAGTTTATGGCCAGGGCCCATGGCAGCCATTGTAAACGTCCGTGACTGCTTATCCATGCAAGGTTTGCAGCCATTGTTCACGGGAGATGCGATACAGCACATGGTGACGCAGGGGATGATCGGCCGCGAGCTTGGGATGGTCAAAGTCATCGGCTGAATCATGGTGCATGCCGATCGCCTGCATGACTTTTTCCGAAGGCAGGTTGTCTTTGGCGGTAAACGACACGACTTCTTGCAGCGCCAACCGATCAAAGCCGCAGCGCAGAGCGGTCCACGCCGCCTCACTGGCATAACCCAAGCCCCAATGCTCGCGCGCCAGGCGCCAGCCGATTTCGGTCGCCGGGGTGAACGGCGCATCGAAACCAACCACACCGAGGCCGGTGAAACCGATGAATGCCCCGGTGTCCTTGCGCTCCAGCGCCCAGAGACCAAAGCCATGTTCGGCAAAATGCCCGCGAATCCGTCCGATCAGCGACGCACTTTCCAGACGACTTAAAGGCGCCGGAAAATATCGCATCACCTGTGGATCGGCGCACATCGCCGCAAACTCCGGCAAATCCTCATCGCGCCACTGCCGCAACAGCAGTCGTGCGCTCTCGAGTTCCAGTATCGGCTCCATCTTTCCTCCCCTTTCCATGCCGCAAGTCTACAACGCTGGTAGGATCCTTCACTCATTCCTACCTGAATTCGTTATGCCGCTGCCGCTGATCTACCACGAAGACTACAGCCCCGAATTCCCGGCGGATCACCGCTTCCCCATGGACAAATTTCGCCTGCTGCGCGATCACTTGGTGGACAGCGGCCTGACCCGGGACGCCGACCTGCTGCGCCCGGAGCTCTGCCCCCCGGAGATTCTCGCCCTCGCCCATGACGCTGCCTATATCGAACGCTACATGAGCGGCGAGTTGTCCCGCGAAGACCAGCGGCGCCTCGGCCTGCCCTGGAGCGAAGCGCTGGCCCGACGCACCGTGCGGGCGGTCGGCGGATCGTTGCTTGCGGCAGAACAGGCGCTGGAACATGGGCTGGCCTGTCATTTGGCCGGAGGCACCCATCACGCGCATTACGACTATCCGGCGGGTTTCTGCATCTTCAATGACCTGGCGGTGATCAGCCATTTCCTGCTGGAAAGCGGCCGTGTGAATCGGGTGCTGATCTTCGATTGCGACGTGCACCAGGGCGACGGGACTGCACGGATTCTGCACAACACCCCGGAGGCGGTGACTGTTTCCCTGCACTGCGAAAAGAATTTTCCTGCACGCAAGGCTGAAAGCGACTGGGACATCCCGCTGCCAAAAGGCATGGGCGATGCCGATTACCTGAAGGTGGTGGATGACGCGCTGAATTATTTGCTACCGCTCTACCAACCGGATCTGGTGTTGTATGACGCCGGCGTCGACGTGCACAAGGACGACGCCCTCGGTTACCTGAAGCTGACCGACGAAGGCGTGGCCGCTCGCGATGAAAGCGTGATGCGCCACTGCCTGGGTCGGGATATTCCGGTGGTAGGAGTGATTGGCGGCGGCTACAGCAAGGACCGCCAGGCCCTGGCGCGCCGCCACGGCATCCTGCATCACAGCGCGCAACGGGTCTGGCAGTCATCAGGGTGTCATTGAGGTGTGAGTCTTTACCCACAATGCCTGTGGAACTGCCTGTGGATAACCTGAGTGAAAGGGTCTGCAGGCCATGCTTCATATAGCATGCAGAGCACTGGTTGTTTTTTGATCACTATTTTATGAACACCCCGGAACCGATGTGGGAGCGAGCCTGCTCGCGATGAGTCCATCACATCCAACATCGATTTTGACTGACCCACCGCCATCGCGAGCAGGCTCACTCCCACAGGGATCTGTGCTGATAGAATGCCCGGCTTATTCCGCCGAACCGCAGCGCACTCCATGACCCAGCCCTCGACCTCCTCCCCTTCTCACGTCGCCATCATCGGCGGCGGCCCCGCCGGTCTGATGGCGGCCGAAGTGCTGAGCCAGGCCGGGATCAAGGTCGACCTGTACGACGGCATGCCGTCGGTGGGGCGAAAATTCCTGCTGGCCGGTGTCGGCGGCATGAACATCACCCATTCCGAAGCCTACCCGGCGTTTCTCTCGCGCTATGCCGAACGCGCGCCGCAGATTGCCCCGCTGCTTCGCTCATTCGGCGCTGATGCGTTGTGCCAGTGGATTCATGACCTGGGCATCGAAACCTTCGTCGGCAGCTCCGGCCGGGTGTTTCCGACCGACATGAAAGCGGCCCCCCTGTTGCGCGCCTGGCTCAAGCGTCTGCGCGAGGCCGGCGTCGTTATCCACACCCGCCACCGCTGGCTCGGCTGGGATGACCACGGTGGGTTACGCATCGACAGCCCCGATGGCGAAACCATCATCAAGCCCGACGCCACCTTGCTGGCCCTCGGCGGAGGCAGCTGGTCACGCCTCGGTTCGGACGGCGCGTGGATGCTGCCATTGGAGCAGCGAGGCGTAGGACTGATGCCGTTGCAACCGAGCAATTGCGGCTTCGAGGTGCAAGCCTGGAGCGAGTTGATGGTCAGCAAATTTGCTGGCGCGCCGCTGAAGAACATCGCCATCGGCCTCAATGACGACGTGCCGCGCTTGGGCGAATGCGTGATCACCGCGACCGGGATCGAAGGCAGCTTGATCTACGCCCTCTCGGCACCGATTCGCGAGGCCATCAATCAGCACGGCTCCGCCACCGTTCATCTTGACCTGTTGCCGGGCCGGCCTGTGGATAAAGTTCAGGCGGCGCTGAGCAAACCCCGTGGCTCCCGCTCCATGTCCAAACACCTGCACAGCCAGCTCGGGATCGATGGGGTGAAAGCGGCATTGCTACGCGAACTCACACCGGCCGAAAGCTTTGCTGATCCGGCGTTGCTGGCCAGGGCGATCAAGGCGTTGCCCCTGATGCTGGTTAAAACCCGTCCACTGGACGAGGCCATCAGCAGCGCCGGAGGCGTGATGTTCGAGTCGATGGATGAACGGCTGATGCTCAAGCAATTGCCTGGGGTGTTCTGCGCGGGGGAAATGCTCGATTGGGAAGCACCGACCGGTGGCTATCTGCTGACCGCGTGTTTCGCCAGTGGGCGTGCGGCGGGGTTGGGGATGCTGGAGTGGTTGAAGCGCTAGGCTTGAAACCGAGTCGTGCCCATCGCGAGCAGGCTCACTCCCACACTGGATCTGTGTCGTTCACAAATCCCCTGTGGGAGCGAGCCTGCTCGCGAAGGCGTCCTGACAGACGCCGAAGCTTTTTAAGGCTTACGCTTACGCGGCCCAGTGTTAAACACCGGCACTTTGCGCACAGGCTTGATCGAAGGCTCCGGCGCCGAAGCATCCCCACTCTCGACCCACTTACCCAGATTACGTTTACCGCCACCGGAGGTCTTCGGCTTCTTCGGTTTTTTCGGCTTCTTGACGACCTGACCGCTGGCGTCGGTATCCGGCACCCGGTGCTCAGGTTCGAAGTCATGTTCCATCTGCCGCGGCAATGTCTGACGGGTCAACGTCTCGATGGCCGACAGCAGATTCACTTCATCGGCACACACCAGCGAAATGGCCTGCCCGCTTGCACCCGCGCGACCGGTACGACCGATCCGGTGGATATAGTCCTCCGCCACGATCGGCAGGTCGAAGTTGACCACCAATGGCAAATCTTCGATATCCAGACCACGGGCCGCAACGTCGGTGGCCACAAGAATCTGCACTTCACTGGCCTTGAACCGGTCCAGCGCACGCTGACGGGTTGCCTGCGGTTTGTCGCCGTGGATGCCGTCGGCATTGATGCCCAGGCCCTGGAGTTTTTCCACCAGCGCGTCCACACCATTGCGGGTCTTGGCGAACACCAGCACCTGCTTCCACTTGCCCTTGCGCATCAAGTGAACGAACAGTTCAGGCTTGCGCTTCTTGTCCACCACCACGACCCACTGCTTGACGGTGCTGGCAGCGACGTTGCGCGGGCTGACTTCGATGCTCAGCGGATCGTTGAGCATTTGTCCAGCCAGCAAGCGGATCGCGTCGGAGAACGTTGCGGAGAACAGCAGCGTCTGACGTTGCTTGGGCAGCACGCGGTAGATATTCCCCAGCTCCTCGGAGAAACCCAGATCAAGCATGCGATCGGCTTCGTCCAGAATCAGGGTTTGCAGCTGATTGAACTTGAGAGCCTTCTGGCGATACAGATCGAGCAAACGACCCGGCGTCGCCACCAGCACGTCAACACCCTTGCGCAGCTTCATCATTTGCGGGTTGATGCTGACGCCGCCGTACACGGCATAAGTGCTCAACGGCAGGTTCTCGGCGTACTGACGCACGGCTTCGTGAACCTGTTCGGCCAGTTCGCGGGTCGGCACCAGGATCAGTGCGCGCACCGAGTTAGACGCCACTTTCGGCCCTTCCATGGCCAACAATTGCAGGAGCGGCAGCGCGAAGCCGGCGGTCTTGCCAGTGCCGGTCTGGGCGGCGGCCATCAGGTCGCGACCGGCCAGCACCGCCGGAATGGCTTGCGCCTGAACCGGCGTCGGGGTCTGGTAGCCGAGCGTCTCGAGAGAGCGCAGCAAGGGTTCGATCAGGCCAAGGGTGGCGAAAGTCATGGGATTACCGTAGGAAAATTCAGCGCGGGTTTTTCAAAACAAGTGTGCAAAACAAGATGCAATGGCGCGCAGTTTACCCTAATTCACACTCGATTCTGTCTGCACCACAGCAGCAGGTCGTTCCGGTGCCCGACGCCACTGCGGCAATCCGATCAACACCACGGCACTGATAATCACCAACATGGCCAGCGCTTCTTCGATACCAATGGTCTCCCCGGCAAATACGATCCCCAGCAACACCGCGACCGCCGGGTTGACGTAGGCATAACTGGTCGCCGCCGCCGGACGCACGTTTTTCAACAGGTACATGTAAGCGTTGAAGGCGATGATCGAACCGAAGAAGGTCAGGTAGGCCAGGGCTGCCCAGCCTTCGATCGGCGGCATCGCCTGCAGATGCTCGCCGCTCAGCGCGCTGCCGATCAGCAATGCCACGCCGCCCACCAGCATTTCCACGGCACTGGCCATGGCGCCCTGAGGCAATGGCAATTGTTTGCTCCAGACCGAGCCGAACGCCCAGGACGCGGCCGCAAACACCAGCAACGCCGCACCCAGCGGGCTCGATTGCAGGTTTGAACCGAGGTTGAGCATGGCGATGCCGATCAGCCCGAGCACAATGCCGGCCCATTCGAGACGGGTATTGCGCGCGCCCCAGAAATAGCCGCAGAGCAAGGTAAACAGCGGCACCGTCGCCACCGCCAGTGCCGCAACACCGGAAGCGACACCCGTGTGTTCGGCCACACTGACCGCGCCGTTACCGCACGTCAGCAGCAAAATTCCGATGATCCCGGCGGCTTTCCACTGCGCCCAGGTCGGGGCCGGTGCCCCGCGCCAGCGCAGGAAGGCGTACATCAAACTCCCGGCGATCACGAAACGGATGCCGGCGAGCAGCAACGGCGGCCAGTACGCCACACCGATGCGGATCACCAGGTAAGTCGAGCCCCAAATCACGTACAACGCGAAAAAGGCGGCGATCAACGGTAAGGGGAAACGACGTAAGCCAGGCATGGGCAGCTCGATGACAGGACAATGTGAACGGCTATTCTAGAAAGGCCAGCGGCTTAAAATAAGTTACAAAACCTGTTTATAGCGCCGGTACACTTTTCAAAACACGGAGATTGACGCTATAAGCCGTGTTTTCGAAAGTCAGTCATTTTTCAGGTATACGACGATGGATAAATACGACCGCATGCTGCTCAGCGCCCTGCTGGAAAACGGCCGTGCGTCCTACGCCGACCTGGCGCGCAAGGTCAACCTGTCCGCCCCGGCCGTGGCCGAGCGCGTGGCCAAACTCGAAGCCAGCGGGGTGATTACCGGTTACCAGGCGAAAGTCGACATGGCCAAGCTTGGGCTGCCGATCCAGTGCGTGATCGAGTTGCGTTTGAACCAGCATGGAAATCAAAAAGCCTACGACGACCTGATCAAAATCCCACAGCTAACTGAATGCCACCGGGTCACGGGTGATCCGTGCGTGATCATGCAGGCTGCGGTGGGTTCGATGCCGGAGCTGGAAGAGCTGATCAACCGGATCGCCAAGTTCGGGTTCAGCAAGACCTCGATTGTGCTGTCGAGCGCGATAGAGAAGCGCGTGCCGCTGGGGCAACTGGAAGGCAACAGCAAAGTCTGAAAACGGCGCAGTCCCTGTAGGACCGAGCCTGCTCGCGATAGCGGAGTATCAGTCGACATCAACGTTGAATGATAAATCGCTATCGCGAGCAGGCTCACTCCCACAGGGGATTTGCAGCGTACTTAGAACCCGCGATGACGCTTAAGGCCAGGTGCGACGTCAGGTTGGCCGCCATTTCAGCATCGGCCATGGCCCGGTGAGCCTGTCCACAACCCCACCCCCACGGATGTCACCTGATTCCTGTGGGAGCGGCGGTGCGACGATTCGACTTGCCCGCGAAGCGATCTGTCAGATGCCGCAGTAACTTGCAGGCAACAAGCCCGGCATATCCCGCAGGCGCACCCAAGGTTCTTTGCGCCAATGCAGCAGCCGCAGCGTTCCTCCCGCCCATTCCATCGCCCGCATATGCGGCGCTTGATTCGAAATGGACCCGACTTCCTCCCGCAACATCGGCACCACGTCGTGGGTCAGCCAACGTCGTAAATGGCGGTTTTCCGGGCAGTAGTGATAGACCAGCATCGCGTACACGCCGGACTCGCTAAGCATCAGTGTCTCTTGCGAGCCATCGTTTCCAGACAGTCGCATCACTTGCCGCTGATCCAAATCAAGCTTGAGCGCTTGCCGTCCGTTTAGCTCCACCCCCATCAGCCGCCCGATATCGCGAGCACAGAACCAAGCCTCTGCATGCAGCAACAGGGCTCGCAGCTGGATGTGATGACGGATGAATGTTTTGGGGATGAGGTGAGCTGCGCTCGTAGCTGATTGCGCAGAGTCTTCGGGGGGATTGGGGGTAACTTTGATCATGGCGAATCTCCTGAGAAAGTCGGAGCTGCCAGCATCACTTGCAGATGATGGGTGGCAGCTATGCGCGGGTCTGCAAGACCGAGTAGGAGACCACCCCGGCAGACCCGAAGGTCTCCCGCACACAGCTACCATAAATCGATGGTCGCTCATTAAAGCGACGCGATTATAGGTGCGCCGGTGGTCTCATAACAAACTGTCGGCGGGCTTGCAGACCCGGTCGCTGAATTGGCAGCGACAGTCAAAAGGTTATCGATGCCACAGATGAGGGGCAAGACAGACATTCCCTATTATTCGGTAGGACCGATCATCAAACCGGAGGCGTCGTTAAACACATCAACTCACTGTTCAAACGCGAAACTGCCATCACACGATGGACGCCAGGAAAAGCAACAGATACTGTCGTTTGAGTGACGGCCAGGCGCTCTCCCCCGAAAACAAAAAGCAATTTGAATGAGAGGATCTCTGAGATGACATGGAAAGGAACTCTGCGCTCGATGCAAGCGTCAGCTCGACGGGCTGAGCGTAACTCGAAGCGTCGTCAACGTGAGCTTCAAGTGCAGGAAAAAGAATACGCAAAGATGGAGGCTCGTGAGCAAGCAGCCTACGAAGTTGAAGTCTATGAAAATCACATCGAATTGCTGTTATCGATGCATAAGGACTCTGGAGAGGACATCGATTGGAACGAGTTCGTGCAACGACCTGCACCACTCAAACCCGTCGCGCTCAACACCTTAGAAAACCAAGCCAGAAAGAACGAAACAAGCTACAAACCTGGCTTCATCGCTCGCTCGTTGAAGCTGGAGACCAAAAAGCGCCGTAAGTTGGCAGAGGCCGTTCAAACCGCAGTAATCAAAGACAAACAGCAGCTGGACCAAGAGTTGACAGAATGGGAATCAAAAAATAACGATTGGAAAGAAGAGTTCGAGCTTGCTCAAGGAATACTGAATGGTAACGGCCCGTCCAAAATTGAAGCCATCAAGCGGATAGACCCTTTTACTGATATTTCGCATCTCGGCACCGCTATAGTCGTCTCTATCGCTGGCGACGGCATTCTTGAATGCACGCTCTCGGTTCACGGCGAAAAAGTAATCCCTCAAGAAATAAAATCACTACTACAGAGCGGCAAGCTTTCCGCTAAAAAAATGCCGACCAGTAAATTCAATGAACTGCTGCAGGACTACGTGTGTAGCTGCGTTTTGCGGGTCGGACAGGAGTTGTTGAGCATTCTGCCGGACGATCTTGTCATCGTTACAGCCATCGATACATTGCTCAATTCTGCAACCGGCCATCTGGAAGAACAACCAATCCTGAGCGTAGCGATCTCGCGTGAGACGCTATTCAGACTGAATATGCAGAGCATCGATCCATCAGATTCGATGAAGAACTTCGTGCATACGATGAATTTCAAGAAGACAACAGGTTTTATGCCCGTGAGCAGGGTAAGTAGCCGAGATTTCGCGAAACCTGCGTAATCAAAGAGCTGCAGCAGAACCAATGTAGGACCGAGCCTGCTCGCGATAGCGGAGTATCAGTCGACATCAACGTTGAATGATAAATCGCTATCGCGAGCAGGCTCGCTCCCACAGGGGATTTGCAGTGCTTTCAGAACCCGCGATGGCGCTTGAGGTGTTCGTTGATCTTCGCCGCCGGCACTTTCTGCAAGCTGACCAGCAAATCATGGGACAACTCGCGCAACCCGTGCTTGTGCCGCAGCTCTTGCGCCAGGTGCGCCGTGAGGTTGGCTGCCATTTCGGCATCGGCCATGGCCCGGTGGGCCTTGCCGGTGTTGGGCAGGCTGGCGAAGGTGGTGAGGGTGCCGAGTTTGTGGTTCGGCGCGGCGGGCATCAGGCGGCGGGCCAGTAGCAGCGAGCAGGCGAAGTTCTGCAAGCGGGTGCGCTTGATGCGGCTGAGTTCGAAGTCCCAGAACTTCTGGTCGAACGCGGCGTTGTGGGCCAGCAGCGGAGTGATCCCGACGAATTCGTTGACCTCGTTCATCACCTGCTCTGCCGAGGGCGCGGTGCGCAGCATGGCGTTGCTGATGCCGGTCAGTTGCTCGATGAACGCGGGCACGCGCACGCCGGCGTTCATCAGGCTCTGGTAACGCTCGACGATGCGCCCCTGTTCAAGGATCACCACGGCAATTTCCGTGGCCCGGCAGCTGCTGCTCGGGGAGATCCCGGTGGTTTCAAAGTCGATGACTGCTATGCGTTCCAAACCTGTTTCAACTCCGTAAAAATCAATTCTTGAGCAGCAACGCGCCTTCGATCGGCACGTAACGGCTGGCGGCGCGGATCAGCGAGTTGGCCGTCAGGCCCGGCACGCCGTAAGCCACGGCTTGCACCCCGTGCTTGGTGATGATGCGCTCCAGCAGCATGTCGAAATCACCGTCGCCGGAAGCCAGCACCACTTCGTCGACATGATCGGCGGCGTCCATGATGTCGAGGGTGATGCCCACGTCCCAGTCGCCTTTGGCCGAGCCGTCGCTGCGCTGGATGTAGGGCTTGAGCTTCACGATGAAGCCGAGGTTGCGCAGGATCTGCTGGAATTGCTGCTGCTTGCTGTCGCCGCGATCGATCGCATAGGCATAGGCCTCGACGATCTCGCCCTGTTTGCTGATATCAGCCCACAGCGCGGCGTAGTTGAAGTGGCAACCATAGGCCTGACGCACGGTGTAATAGAGGTTTTGAACGTCGGCGAACACTGCGATTTTTTTCACCGTGCATCCTCTTTGGCGCAGTCGCGCGCAGGCTGGGTCAGGCACCAGGCCCGAAAAGTGGCCCAGTATGCCAGCCTGAAGGATTGTTCCGCGAATAATCGGCCCGAAGCCTCTTGGAGCCTCGGACGAATGGCAACCTGTGGCGAGGGAGCTTGCTCCCGCTGGGTCGCGCAGCGGCCCCAAAGAAGGACTGCTGCGCAGCCCAGCGGGAGCAAGCTCCCGCACCACGGGTTCAGTGTTACACCTGTAACGTTGAATCAGACGAAGGAATCGTCGTCGCCGCCAAAGAACGATGAGCTGTCATCGCTGTAGTCGGCGTCGGTGAAGCCTCCCTGATCGTTGGCGTTGTTGTCAGCCACGCGCTCGTCGTTGCCCCAGCCGTTGCCGCTGTCGCTCTGATCATTGACCTGAGCCGGTTCTTCCTTGATGACTTCGACGACTTCCTGCGGTTGCTGATTGCTGTGGAACAGGCTGCTGATGCCTTGCGCCAGCATCACGCCACCGGCCACACCGGCGGCGGTTTTCAGTGCGCCGCCAAGGAAACCACTGCCAATCCCGGGGGCTTGCTGCTGCGGCGCGTAATTCTGCTGTGGCGGTGCAGCACCGAAGTTCTGTTGCTGTGGCGGCTGCGAATTGAACGACGGCCGCCCCTGCTCACGCCATCCACCATTGGAGGACGGCGCGCTTTGCGTCGGTGCAGGCTGCGGATCACGGGAACCGCCACCGAAAATGCTCGACAGGAAACCACCGCTGGCAGGCGCCGACGGCTGAGCCTTGGCCGATTGCAGTTCGGCCTGCAATTGCTGAACTTGCTGAGCGAGTTGCTTGTTCTGCGCGTCGAGGCTTTTGATGGCCGCTTCCTGAACCAGAATCGCCTGGGTCATGAAATAACCTGCCGCCGGTTGGCGAGTCAGGTGCTCCTTGATCCGCGCTTCAGCCTGGGCGTCACGCGGGGCTGAGTCCGTTTCGGCTTGTTGCAACCGGGAAAACAGTCCATCGATCAGGGTTTGTTCTTCGCTGTTCATGGCGACCTCGTAGATTGCCGGAGAAATCGTTGACCTTTACCAAAGAGGATAAGGTGCTCGACCTTAATGGAGGCTGAAACAAGTTGTTTCAATGACCTTTACCGAACGTTTACGTTTGCGCCCCAAAGGGCTTCATCGGTTAAAGTGGGCCACTGCTTTCAACCTGCGATACCGACTGATGAATTCGTTCGATGTACTGCGTGACTCTCTGTATTTCTTCAAGCGCAATCTGGGCCAGATCGTGCGCCTGTGCCTGCCGCTGGTGATTTTCGAGGCGCTGCTGCAACAAGTGGTGGATCGCTCCACCGAGCCGGACAGTTTCCCCGGCATCAGCGTGATGGTCGGCTTGCTGGTCTATCCGCTGTACACCGCCGCACTGATCCTGTTTCTCGATGCCCGCAGCCGTGGCGAATCACCGAGCACCCGCGAGTTGCTGTCGAGGTCGGCCTATCTGTGGCCGCGCTTCGCCCTGCTCACCGCCCTCAACACCTTGCTGATCCTGATCGGCCTGTCGCTGTATTTCCTGCCGGGCATCTGGCTGATGGTGACCCTGGCGTTCGGCGAGTATCTGTTGGTGCTGCGCGGCCTGGCCCCGTTGGCGGCGATGAAGGAAAGCCTGCGTCTGACCCGCGGCCATTTCCTGCGCATCCTGGTGTGCATTCTGTGTGTGATGGGCCCGTTGTGGGTGCTCAAGGGCGCGACCCTTGCGATTTACCCGGATCCGCAGAACCCGGTGATTTCGCTGCTGATCGACAGCGCGCACAGCTTCCTGCAATTGTTCACCAGCGTGGTTCTGTTCCGCCTGTTCATGCTGATTGCCGATGCGCCCGAGAAAATTGACGGGCCGCTATGACCCATGGGCTTAAGCCCGACGCTCGGTTATGCTCGGGCTCATCTTTTGTAACGCTATAAGCCGAGCCATGACCCGTCTACTGCGCTACACCCTGCTGGGCCTGCTGATCGCGGCGGGCCTGATTGCCTTGCTGATTTACAACCTGACCTGGCGTCCCGGTGCCAAAGAAGCAGCACCGGTCGGCTGCAGCGCTCAGGCGCCCACGCTGGTCCCCGGCCAGGCCCTGAAAGTCATGACCTGGAACGTCCAGTACCTGGCGGGCAAGCGCTACGTGTTCTGGAATGACCTGGCCAAAGGCGACGACGAGAGCCCCACCGCCGAAGACATGGCCTTCAGCCTCGATGAGGTGGCACGGGTCATTCGTGACGAGCAACCGGACATTGTGCTGTTGCAGGAGCTGGATGACGGCGCCAAGGCCAGCGATTATCAAAACCAGTTCAAGTTGCTTCAGGAGCGGGTCGCCGACCTTTATCCGTGCAGCGCTCATGCCTTCGACTGGAAAGCTGACTTTGTGCCGCTGCCGCACATCTTCGGCAGTGTCGGCCGACAACTGGCAACCCTCAGCCGATACCAGATCGAACACGCCGAACGCCTGCAATTGCCGGTCGCGTCGGCCAACTTCATCAGCCGTCAGTTCACACCGAAAAACGCCTTGCTGGCGACTTACCTGCCATTGGGCGGCGGTGGGCAGATTGCGGTGCTCAATACTCATCTGGACCGCGTCATCCAACCTGATGAAACCCTGCTGGCCCAAGTGACCGCCGTGGCCAAGGTGCTCGACAAATATGAAAGCCATGGCACCCCGTGGTTGATCGGTGGCGACTTCAACCTGTTGCCGCTGGGTCAGTATCGACGCCTGCCCGACGAACAACGCACGCCCTACTCCGTCGACAGTGCCTTGCATGTGCTGTGGGACAAATACCCGATGATCCCGACCAACAACGAAGCCAGCGGGATCGACCGGGCGCGGTGGCTGACCCACTACCCGAATGATCCAGGCTTGAATGGCCCGGACCGGACGGTTGATTACCTGTTCTACAGCCCGCGGATCAAACGGGTCGAGGCGATGGTGAGGCAGGACGATACCTTGCGGATCTCCGATCATTTGCCGGTGATTGCGCGGTTCCTCCTGCCTGCGGCCCCATAGAGCCGGATCAACGCTCCCAGAGGGGATTTGGGCATGACGGTAAATCGGCTCAATGAACCTCTTCCAGATCGTCATGCAACAGCCCGAAGATCTTGCGTTTCATGTCGATGAACGAGCGCTCCATGACCATGTCCAGGTTACGCGGGCGTTCGATCGGCACGTCCAGGATCTGCTTGATCCGCCCGGGCCTGGCGCCCATCACGTACACCCGATCCCCCAACAGAATCGCCTCATCGATATCGTGGGTCACGAACAGCACGGTCTTCTTGCTGTTGCCCCAGACCCGCAATAACAACTGCTGCATTTGCAGGCGCGTCTGGCTGTCGAGCGCGCCGAAGGGTTCGTCCATCAAGAGGATTTGCGGGTCATTGGCCAAGGCCCGGGCAATCGCCACACGCTGCATCATGCCGCCGGACAACTGCTTGGCGTAGTTATCGGCGAACCCGGTCAGCCCCACTTCATTGACGTAGTAATCGACGATCTCCTTGCGCTGAGCGGCCGCCATGCCGCGCCGCTTGAGGCCGAACTCGACGTTCTGCCGCACGGTCAGCCACGGGAACAGCGTGTAGCTCTGGAACACCATACCCCGATCCGCACCCGGCCCCTGCACTTGCTGGCCGCCGACATAAATCTCGCCTTCCGTGGGCTCGTTCAGGCCGGCCGTGAGGTACAGCAGACTCGACTTGCCACAGCCAGACGGCCCGACCAGCACGGCGAATTGTTGATCCGGCACTTCGAACGACACCTGCTCCAGCGCGGTGAACATGCCGCCATCAGGTTTCTGATAACGCAGGCTGACCTTGTCCACCTGCAGCCGTGGTGCGGCTTGCACCGGGGCGGCCGTGGGTGTGATGAAACGCGGGTTGACGGCGCTTACTGAGCCCATGCGGCAATCCTCAGACGGAGAAAACGGAACAGTTGATCGGTGACCAGACCCAGCAGGCCGATGATTGCGATGGCGAGGAAAATCACGTCCACTTGAAAACCGCGCATGGCTTTCAGGCTCAAGTAACCCAGGCCACTGGACGCGGCGACCAGCTCGGCGACCACCAGATAGGTCCAGGCCCAGCCCATGGTCACGCGCAACGTGTCGAGCACACCCGGCAACGACGCCGGGGCAATCACATGCAGTACCGCATCGCGGCGGGTCGAACCCAAGGTGTACGACGCGTTGATCAGGTCCTTGGAGATGCCCTTGGACACGTCGGCGATCATCACCAGTTGCTGGAAAAACACGCCGAAGATGATCACCGACACCCGCTGTTCCAGACCGATGCCGATCCACAGAATGAACAGCGGCACGAACGAGGTCACCGGTAGGTAGCGGATGAAATTGACCATCGGCTCAAGGAACGCCTGGACGATGCGGAAGCTGCCCATCAGCAACCCCAACGGCACCGCCACCAGCGACGAGACAATGAAGCCGACCATCACCACTTCGAGGCTGGCCCACACATGCAGGCCAAGGGTGCCGTCGCGGCTCAGGCGCACGGCGGCTTCGGCCACCGCCCCCGGTGTCGGCAGGAACATGCCTGGCACCACGCCGCCGTAGGACAACCCGGCCCACAGGCCGATCAACAACACCCAGGCCAGCCCGCTCGCGCTCCAGATCACCTGCACCGGGAGGCCGGTCTTGGGCGTGATGCAGCGGCTCAGCCATGAATTGCGCTTGAACATGCGGACCTCCTACAGCGGGCTGACGAAGCGGTTGTCGATCAGGTCGTCATTGCTGACGTTGTAGGGCTTGCCCTGCAATTCGCTGGCGGTTTCGTTGGCCAGTTTGATCAGTGGCTCGCTGTCGCCCGGCTTGCCCGGAGACCCCAAGAGTTTTTCGCTCATGGCCTGATCGTAGAAGCGCACGCCTTGCGCGGCGGCTTCCAGTTCCTTCGGATCGGCGAGGTAACCGCCGACGCCTTTGGCCATGATTTTGTAAGCTTCCTTCGGATGGTCCTTGGTGTACTGCACCGCTTTGTAGAGACCGGCAACCAAGGCCTTGACGTCTTCCGGTTGCTTCTCGATGACCGTGCAGTTGAGCGCGACCACGTCGACAATCACTCCCGGCGTGCTGCTGCTGTCGATCAGCACTTTGCCTTGTTGCTTGTTGCGGACCATCGACAGGTGCGGCTCCCAGGTCACGGCGGCCGGCACACGGCCGGCGATGAACGCGGTGGCAGCGTCATCGGCCGTCATGTTCTGCACGGTGATGTCGCTCATGCTCATGCCGTGTTTTTTCAGCAGGTACGACAGCCAGAACTGCGAGGTCGACCCTTCGTTCACCGCCACTGCCTTGCCTTTGAGCTCCTGCAAACTCTTGACGTCCTTGCCCACCAGAACACCGTCGCCACCATGGCTGTCATCGAGTGCGGCGACGGCCTTGAAGCAGAATTGCGGGCGGTACTTGAGCACTTCGTCGATGGTCGACGCCGAGCCCGACAACTCGCCCGAAGCCTGGGCGGCCATGTACATCGAAGCTTCTTCAACGACGGGCAATTCGACGGTCAAACCGCCTTCCTTGAAGTAGCCCAGATCCTGGGCCAGGTAGAGCGTGCCGTAGCCGACCCACGTGGTGTGGCCGATGGACAGGGTGCCGGCCTGGGCGCTGGTGGCGACCGTGGCGGCGATGGCGGTGATCGCCAGTGGATGAGCGACGCGGTTAAGCAAGGACTTGATCATGGAGCACTCCCAAAGCTGTTGATTTAGTTTTGTCATGGGCAGTACGGCCAGTGGCCTTGGATCAGTTGCCACCGGTGGTCTCTGATGGACCTTTCGATGGTCAGCATTCGGCTGACTGGCGAAGTCGATGTTGGACCAGGGGCGGGATAAGGAAAATCAGGAAATATGTCGTTGGGAGTGATGAAAAAACTGGGTAGCGCGCGCCGTAAAAGGGCGGGGTTGGCGGGGATGCACGGGGGAGGTGCAAAACATGAAATGAGTGTTGAATCGACCACAGCATTCGCGGGCAAGCCTCGCTCCTGCAGGGTTTATGTCGGCCGCGGAATTGGGCACGACACATAACCTGCAGGAGCGAGGCTTGCCCGCGAAGAGGATCAAAAGAGCGCTACAAGATCAAAGCCGGCCGTATTCCTGAGCAGTACGATCGACTGCTTTCAAGGTCTTGCCCACCAGCTCATCAATCTCCTCCCGGCTGGCAATCAACGCCGGCGCCATGATCATCCGCCCCAGCGTCGAACGAATAATCACCCCTTCCTCAAAGCCAATCGTGCGGCAACGCCAGGCAATGTCGTTCTCATTGGCAAAACGCTTGCGACTGCTTTTGTCCTCGGCCAATTGCAACGCCGCGACCATGCCGACACCCTGAATATCGCCCACCAACGGGTGATTGCCGAACACCTCGCGCAGGCACTGTTGCAGGTACGGCCCGATGTCATCCTTGACCCGCGTCACCACGCCCTCATCGCGCAACGCCGTGAGGTTGGCAATCGCCACCGCCGCCGCCACCGGGTGCCCGGAGTAAGTCAAACCGTGGGCAAATACCCCGCCCTGCTCCACCAACACCCGGGCCATTTTCTTCGACAGAATCAACCCGCCCATGGGGATGTAACCGGAGGTCAAACCCTTGGCGATCGACAGCGTGTCCGGCTCGAAACCGAAGTGCTCGTGAGCGAACCATTCGCCGGTACGACCGAAGCCGCCGATCACTTCGTCGGCGCACAACAGCACGTCATACTTGCGGCAGATCCGCTGAATTTCCGGCCAGTAACTCTCAGGCGGGAAGATCATCCCGCCGGCGCCCTGGAACGGTTCGGCGATAAACCCGGCGACCTTATCGGCGCCCAGCTCGAGAATCTTCGCTTCCAGTTGCTGCGCCGCCCGCACGCCGAATTCGGCCGGGGTCAGATTGCCCTCGTGAGCGAAAAAGTACGGCTCGTCGATGTGTTCGATATCGGGGATCATGCCGCCCATTTCATGCATGAACTTCATGCCGCCGAGCGCCGTCGCCGCCAGGGTCGAGCCGTGGTAACCGTTCCAGCGACCGATCATGATTTTCTTCTCGGGCTTGCCGAGGATCGTCCAGTAACGCCGCACAGTGCGGATCAGCACCTCGTTGGCTTCGGAACCGGAGTTGGTGTAGATCGCGTGGCTGTAGTGCCCCGGCAACAGGCTGAACAGCAGCTCCGAGAGCTCGATCACCTGCGGGTGGGTGGTGTGGAAAAACATGTTGTAGTACGGCAACTGCTCGAGCTGCCGGGTCGCCGCAGCCGCCAGATCCTTGCGGCCGTAACCGAGGTTGGTGCACCACAACCCGGACATGCCGTCGAGGTAACGCCGACCATCGTTGTCCCACAGGTGCAGGCGCTCGCCGCGGACCATCACCCGCGGCCCTTCGTCATTGAGCGCTTTTTGATCGACGAATGCGTGGATGTGGTGCGCTGCGTCGGCGGCCTGGTAGTCGCGGGTTTCACGTGGTGTGGTCATCGCCAGTTCTCCGTTTTGTTATGAGCGGCTGTTATGCGCGCAGCTGAAACCAGGTGGTCTTCAACTGGGTGTATTTATCGAATGAGTGCAGCGACAGGTCGCGACCGAATCCGGACTGTTTGCCGCCGCCAAAAGGCACGGTCACGTCCAGTGCATCGACGCTGTTGACCGACACCGTGCCCGCTCGCAATTGCCGCGCCACACGGTGGGCGCGGTTGAGGTCGTCGGTCCACAGCGAAGCCGCCAGGCCGTAGACGCTGTCGTTGGCCAGTTGCAAGGCGTGGGCCTCGTCGTCGAACGCCGTGACCGCCAGCACCGGGCCGAACACTTCCTCGCGAAACAGCGGCATGTCCGGGCTCACGCCGGTAAAAATCGTCGGCTGAATGAAGTTGTCGGAGCCGTTGAAGATCGACTGCCTGCCCCCGCAAACCCTGGTCGCGCCCAGGCGTTCGGCCTGTTGGATGAACTTCATGATGCGCGCGGTCTGACGGCTGTCGACGATTGCCCCGGCGCTGCTCGACGGGTCCAGCGGATCACCCGGCTGCCAGCGCTCGGCCTGCACTTTCAGGCGCTCGACGAACGCATCATGAATCGAACGCTGCACCAGCAAGCGTGAGTTGGCCGAGCAGACTTCACCCTGATTGAAGAAGATGCCGAACGCGGCTTTCTCGGCGGCCAGGTCCAGGTCCTGGCAATCGGCGAACACCAGATTGGCGCTCTTGCCGCCGCACTCCAGCCACACCTGTTTCAGGTTCGATTGCGCCGAATACTGCATGAAATACTTGCCGACTTCGGTGGAGCCGGTGAACACCAGGCAATCGACATCCGGGTGCAGACCGAGGGCTTTGCCGGTCTGCTCGCCGAGGCCCGGCAGCACGTTGAGCACGCCCGGTGGTAGACCGGCTTCCAATGCAAGCTCAGCCAGACGCAGGGCGGAGAACGGTGATTGCTCGGCGGGCTTGAGGATCACCGAATTGCCTGCGGCCAAGGCTGGCGCGAGTTTCCACGCGGCCATGTCCAGCGGGAAATTCCACGGCACCACCGCAGCGACCACACCCAGTGCTTCGCGGGTGATGGTCGCCAGCACGTTTTGCGCACTGGGGGCGATCTGGTCGTAGAGTTTGTCGAGGCTTTCGGCGTACCAGCGAAACACCCCGGCGGCGCCCGGCACGTCGATGTTGTAGGCGTCCATCACCGGCTTGCCCATGTTCAGCGAGTCGAGCAGCGCCAGTTCTTCGCGGTGGGTCATGATCAGTTCCGCCAGACGCAGCAACATATGCTTGCGCTCGCTCGGCGAACGCGCCGACCAGGTGCCGGCCTCGAATACCCGCCGCGCATTGCGTACCGCCGCGTCCACCTCTTCATCACCGCAAGCGCTCACGTTCGCCAGACGCTGGCCTGTGGCGGGGTCGATTGCTGTGAAGGTCTGACCCGACTGCGCCGAACGGGGTTTGCCGTCGATCAGGGCCTGGTCGGGAAACCGCAGCGCGGCGACTTTGTTTTGCCAATATGCAAGCTCGAACACGTTCAGATGCTCCATGGGCTTTTCTTGTGTCTGAATGGTGGCCCAGGCCCGAGTCCAGTAAAAATAGTAAAAATGTCTTCGCAGACCATGAAAAAACTGGGCAGCCAATCTCCCCGGTGGCGCGGTATGTGGTTATTGTTCAGGCACAACAACACCGTCGTCAGAACGGATGCAGTCGGCGCGAAAATTGCCTGGATGTCGAGTCCATCCACCCCGAGGTTTGCCGTGGCTGCCTACAACCTGCGTCAATTGAAATACTTCATCACCACCGTCGAATGCGGCAGCGTCGCCGAGGCCTCGCGCAAGCTGTACATCGCCCAACCGGCGATCTCCACGGCGATCAAAGGCCTGGAAGACAGCTTCGGCGTGCAACTGCTGATCCGCCATCACGCTCAGGGCGTGTCCCTGACACCAAGCGGCGCACGCTTCTATCGCAAAGCCCAGGAACTGCTGCGCATGGCCAAGGAGTTCGAACAGAACGCCCTCGCCGACAACGACGTGGTGGCCGGGCAAATCGATATCGGCTGCTTCGAAACGGTCGCACCGCTGTACCTGCCGCAACTGATTGCCGGGTTTTCGGCGCTGTATCCGGGGGTGAAAATCCGCATCCGCGACGGCGAGCAGCAAGAGCTGGTGCAAGGCCTGACGTCGGGCACCTTCGACCTGGCGATCCTGTATGAGCACGAGCTCGACGCCACCATTCAGACCGAACCGCTGATGCCGGCGCAACGGCCATATGCGTTGCTGCCGGCGGACCATCGCTTCGCCCAGCTCAAGCAAGTGTCGCTACGTGATCTGTGCCTGGAACCGATGATTCTGCTGGACGTGCAACCGAGCCGGACCTACTTCGTCAGCCTGTTCGAAGAACTGAACCTGTCACCGAACATCGCCTTCAGCTCACCGTCGATCGAGATGGTGCGGGGGATGGTCGGGCAAGGGTTCGGCTTCTCGATCCTGGTGACGCGGCCGCATTCGGAATGCACTTACGACGGGAAGAAAGTGGTGTGCGTGGATATCGTCGAAGAGGTCACTGGTTCGGGATTGGTGGCGGCATGGTTGAAGCGCGGGCAACTGACCAAACCGGCGCAGTTGTTTGCCGATTATTGCCGGGAGCAACTCACTGCCAAGGCCGGGGCAGGCACATGAGCCAAGTGAAACCCTGTGGCGAGGGAGCTTGCTCCCGTTCGAGTGCGCAGCAGTCGCATCTCCATTGCATGCAGTGTATCTGACACATTCCGGCGGCCGATTATGGGGCCGCTTCGTGGCCCAACGGGAGCAAGCTCCCTCGCCACAGTTTTTGTGTTCTACCCCAAGAGTTACTTGCGGGGTTTGATCCGAGCGGTGGCTTCCGCCACCAACGGATCATCCGGCCAATAATGCTTCGGATACCGTCCCTTCAAATCCTTCTTCACCTCGGCGTAGGTACTGCGCCAGAAGTTCGCCAAGTCCTGAGTCACCTGCACCGGCCGCCGCGCCGGGGACAGCAGATGCAGCTTCACCACTTGCCGGCCCCCGGCAATGCGCGGGGTATCGGACAGGCCGAACAGCTCCTGTAAACGCACCGCCAGAATCGGCGGCTGTTCGCTGTAGTCCAGACGAATCGAAGAACCCGACGGCACACTCAGGTGATGCGGCGCCTGTTCATCCAGCCGTTGCGGCAGCGGCCAAGGCAGCAAGTTATGGACGATGCTCGACAGGTCCAGATTGGCGAAATGACTGAGGCGCGAGACTTTGCCCAGGTACGGCATCAGCCAGTGCTCAAGGTTTTTGAGCAGTGCGGTATCGCTGACATCCGGCCATTCACTTTCACCCTTACTGCCGAGGTCCAGCTGTCGCAGCAATGCCACGCGCGCCTGCCACTGACGCAGCTCCGGGGTCCACGGCAACAACTCCAGCCCCTTGCGGCGTACCAGATTGACCAGCGCCTGGCTGCGCGCTGTTTCGTCGAGGCCGGTCAGCGGCTCACGGCTGAGGATCAATTCACCAACCTTGCGCTGACGCTCGGCGCGCAACACACCTTCGCGCTCATCCCAATCCAGTTGATCGACCACGCGCACTTGCTCGGCCAGTACGGAATCGAACAGCGCCGGATCAAAATCCGCCGCCAGATAAATCCGTTCCTCGCGCTGCCCCTGACGACTGCCCAGATCCGCAATCACCAACCACGCTTGCTTCATCAGACTGTCTGCTTCAGCGAACAACGCCGCACGGCCGTTGGCCAGGCGATATTCAGCGCCACCGGCGCGGCGTTGCTGGGCGACACGGTCTGGATAGGCCAACGCCAACAGGGCGCCGAGCCAGCGTGGATGATCCGGATCGCTGACCGGTTCCGTCGCTTTGCCACGCAGGTAACCGCGATACTGCCGCGCCAGTTGCCGGGCACGTTGCACGCCACCCTGAGCACCGCGAGCCGCACGCTCTTCGCCGGACAACAGCACCAATCGGCTGTGCAGATCCGCTCCGGCGCCACGCAAGATGTCCCGCTCACCGAGCAATGCCGCAACATCGCAGGCCATGTCGGCCAAACCGAGCGCCTGACCGCGCAACAACAAATGGGCGATGCGCGGATGCGCCGGCAATTCGGCCATGGCCTGACCGTGACGGGTCAGCGCGTCGCCGTCCAATGCGCCCAGACGATCAAGCAGATCCTGAGCCTGTGCATAAGCGGCGGCGGGCGGCACGTCGAGCCACACCAATTGCGTCGGTGTCACGCCCCAGCGCCCGAGCTGCAAGGCCAGACCGGCAAGGTCGGCCGAGAGAATCTCCGCGCTGGCATAGGCTGCCAATTGCTCGTGCTGATCCTGCGACCACAACCGATAACACACGCCCGGCTCCAGGCGCCCTGCCCGGCCGGCACGTTGAGTGGCACTGGCTTTTGAAATTCGTTGGGTATCGAGCCTGGTCATGCCGCTGCCGGGATCGAAACGCGGCACCCGCGCCAGCCCGGCATCAATCACCACACGCACGCCGTCAATGGTCAGGCTGGTCTCGGCGATGTTGGTCGCCAGCACCACTTTGCGCTTGCCCGCCGGTGCCGGATCGATTGCCGCTCGTTGGGCGGCGAGGTCCAGCTCACCGTGCAACGGGCAGAGCAACACCTGTGTGCTCTCGCCCAACGCATCCGCCAATTGCTGATGCACGCGACGGATTTCCGCCTGCCCCGGCAGGAACACCAGCACGCTGCCGGTCTCATCATTCAAAGCTTCGAGAATCGTCTGCACCAGGCGCGGCTCGATGAATTCGCCGGGCTGGAACGGCCGACCCCAGCGCATCGCCACCGGGTACATACGGCCTTCACTGCGCAGGATCGGCGCGTCATCGAGCAACCCGGCCAGGCGTTCGCCTTCAAGCGTTGCAGACATCAAAAGGATTTTCAGCGGCTGGTCGTCGCGAAACAGCTCCCGGCCATTCAGGCTCAGGGCCAATGCCAGGTCCGCGTCGAGGCTGCGCTCCAGGTTTTTGCCACTTGCTTAAGGTTGTCAACGCGTGCAGCATTACCGCATTCACTGGGCTTGACCGAAGCGAACGAAGGAAAAAAGGTTTGACAATCATCAAAAACGCTAATGCTATGGCTAACTATCCTTTCACCTTCCTTCCCCCAGAAGTCTTGAAGCTGATGCACCTATGCTTTGAGCAATGCCAACGCACAAACTATAAACAATCATTGATCAAGCTCTTCGAGGCCTATTGCCACGTGACGGGAACTGCTGTCACCTACTTAAGCCTGTCAACACCAGCCTTTGGCGTGGTGATCAAGAGCTTCATTGGTGCTCTGGCGGACGAATCATTCCTCGCTGGCAGCAGGCTGACGCGCACGGCCTATGCGAAAGAGTTCAACGATCTCATTGATGTTATGCGCACCCATGTACCGCTCATTCCACTCCTAGGCAAAGATGAGCGGTTGCCAGGAGCCAACACCAAGGAATGGGAACACGCAAAATTAGAGCTCGACCCAGTTGCTGTGCGCTACTGGAATGGTTGGTCAATAGTGGACGCAAAAGGATTCACTAGGTATCTGCCCATTTCTTTAATTTGGCTATCGCATGGCCAAGAGTTCGCCGAGCAGGTCTACAAGAGCTACCGGCAGCACTCCGAGAAAAAAGTACGACCCAATGTTAGCGAAATGATTGCGTTTATAGCTTTCATAAGCGATGAGGCGGATCAATGGCCAGTCGAAACGTTCACGAATCCAATCAAGATAAATAAATGCTTCATCGCATTCATGATTAAACGCTTTACAAAAGCGGCAGAAAATGACTTAAACATTCCAGGCACAATAAAAAACTACGCCACTTTTATTTTATCAATAGAGGAAGCATTCCTAATTCCAGGAACGTGGGCAAAGCCTTTTGCGGGCACATTACCAAAGCCAGCTTCAAAGCGAATTCATGGAACGCACAGTCATTTACGCCAAGGCACGGACGGCGAGTTAGTCCACGAAAAACTAATCACCCCAATCCCGCTACAGATTAAGGACTCAGAAGCCATTGAGATCTTATTCAAAAGAATCCATGAAGATATTTCCTTGGTATTGAAATGGGCAAAGCGTAAAACCTACCTACTGCGACGAGCCCAGTTGAAGAGGGATCAGCTTGCTAAAACTGGAACAAGCAATACGCAATACCGCCCCGGTGCACGAACCATCGAAGATATTGGGATAGCTGATCTGTGCGCGACATTCGACGAGCATGGCTTGGCGTACATCCGGAAAGATTTTCAGCGTAAATTTGGTGAGAGAGTAAAAAAGCAAGAGGTCGCGACGCACTTAGCCCTGCCGCGCCCTAACGATTTTATTTCATTTCAGTTACAGCTTATAGCGGGACACCCATGCCTAGGGGAGTCATTTTTTTCGGACTTCGAGCTATATGATAAAAACGGCAGAGAGTTCGGCTTCATTAAAGAGGACAACGGTTACCTACTTACAGGGTACAAGGATCGTAAAGGCGGCGCCAAATCGCAACAGCGAATCAAACTTACACCCCGGCAAGCAGTGCTCGTCCGTCAGGTAATCGCAATAACTCAACCTTTGAGAGATGAGCTGAAAGCTGCCGGGGATGATAACTGGCGCTACCTATTCCTGCATTCTTTCAAAGCCGTTTCATATCCTTCCAAGTGTAATCCGCCACGCTGGAGGACTACACTTAAGCCAAAACATTTGGAAGCGCTTATCACTGAATTTTCACAGCATTGCGCTTGGAGCAAAGAGAAACTAAGTGACTTTATAGTCAGGGTCTCATTGACAACATTCAGAGCGTCATGTGGCGTTGCTAAATATCTCGAGACTCAAAGCTTGACTGAGATGGCAAAAGCTTTAGGACATTCGAAATACGACTCACACCTGCTGAGCAAATACCTTCCTGATGCGATACTGGCATTTTTCCAAACGCGGTGGATCCGGGTGTTTCAGCGAGGAATAATTTGCGAAGCCATGAAAAATAGTCCTAACATTCTTCTTGCAGCCAAATTCGCTTCAATGGAAGAACTTCATACCTTTTTGGAAAACCACGCATTTAGAGATTTACCAGAGCACCTACAAAATCCAGAATATTTGGCACAGTCACAACGAAGCACTCAGAAAAAAGCTGATGCAGGACAAACCGACCGCGTCTTGATTTCGGTTGACACTGGAATATTGACCGCGCTGATCTCGATCAACCAGGCGGTAGAAAACTCAACTCGAAAAGATCAAATTAACTCTCAAGCCCTCTATTGGTCTCAATTCGCCGACTTAGTTGCCAAAGATATTGATAGAGGATGGAACACCGAACTGCAAGACTACTTGGCTACCGCTAGGCTACATGCCAAACCATCTCATATGGAGGCGTTAATTTATGCCACTGCATCCTAAACTTGATTTCTTAGAGCCGTTCTTAATCCCCCCGAAGAATCATATAGGGCGGCAGTTTGGTTACTTAACGAATTTGACGCTGAGGTATGGCGATATGATTTCGGCTATGGCGAACCTTTCGAATTAGATTGGCGAGTGCCAATTGCTGATGGAACCATACTGACTGACAACATCAACGCGCAGCTGCTGACTTGTTTGAAGTATTTTTTGACGGCTAGCACGCGAAACAGTTTCGGGTACCAAGAGGAAACGAACAACCTCAAAGGGCAGCAACGTATGTCCTTCATTCGCGCATGTCAAATCATTGACCTTTTACTGATAAACAGTAAGAGGTATGAGTTGATCACGCATGGATTGGCCGGGCTGACAGAGGGTAATTTAATCGAAATTTTAGAAAGAATCGGATCCCACCCCTCTACAGCAGAGTCGATATATAACTGGACGGTTAGTCTACGGACGTATTGCCTCAACGTACTTAAAGAATATAGCCATTCTGAAATCACCGCAGTGTTGGATAAAATTCCAGAAATCCAAGTTATTACCAATGAACAAACTGACGATGATGAATTGGATCTTCCGACAGATATTGTGCCGGCAATCCGTGCATGCCTTTACTTAAAAGGTTACTACCGAAGCCATAAAGACTATGGAAATGCTCCAAATACGGTACGCCTTTCTGAAGAGATCTACACAAATTGCTTATGGGGAAAGAATCAATCAAAGCCAACTCCGGCAATCTTGGCGTTCAACACTGACAAGAGCTTATTTACCCGGGAGCATCCTGGCGTATCAGTTCGCACAGGTCTAAGAGAAAAACTTCGCGATCAGACTTACGTCGCTTATCGTCTCACATTGTATAAGATTGGCATACTACATGAAATAGGACTCCCTGCTCCTCCACTGGAAGCTTTGCAAGCAGCAGAAGCTTTCATGCCAGACCTCTCAACTAAAGGTCGGTTTCGCACCCTACCCTCCCAGATGGTTTTCAAAGCCCTGGAACAGGGTATCGATCTTTATTTTGATCATGGGGAGAAGATCATCAACGCATTTTGCCGCGTTGCACTCGCTTGCCGGAAACGTAAAATATCGCCATCAACACTTACTAATGCGCAGTTACAGGAAATCGTAGGTGCGGAGATGCGGGAGTTTGGCATCAAGCAGTATAGTTTATCTATCAAAAGCACGGCTAATGGCGAATATCAGGGAAACGTAAAAGGGACGCGCGAAGAATATTATCCGCAACTGCGCAATAATGCCGGCCTGGTTGAAATGCTTTGTGTTTATGTCGGAGCAGTCCAACTGACCGTTGGTCTTTTGATGGCTCGGCGGGTCAGTGAAATTGTTGAGCTACAGGCAGACAAATGCTTAGACGATTCCGAGCAATGGCTGATTTTCAAAGCAGCAAAAAGCACTCGTCATCTGTTTGGCATACGCCAGACACAGGCCCGACCAATCGAACCAATCGCAGTTGATATGATCAAGTCTCTGATTCGGATGCAACGGATCTTGAAACGCATTGGATATATAAGCGATTTTAAAAAGCTTTTCTCAACGCCCAATCTGACCGGTGCCGCGTCCCTAACAGAAAGCTCGTCGACAAGTTTCAATAGAAACTTAGACCTGTTTTGTGACTATTTTGAAACCCCTACAAATCAAGCGGGTGAGCGTTATTATATTCGCCAGCATCAATTGCGTCGTTTCTTCGCGATGTTGTTTTTCTATGGCAGCAGTTTCGGCAGGCTCGATACTCTGCAATGGATGCTCGGACACTCAGACCCAGCGCATGTTTGGAATTACATTACTGAAACTTTAGATGGCGCGGTACTTGCGGGTGTGGGAGCTCAATTCGTTGCGGAACAGATTCATTACGAGGGTACTGAAGACTATGCCGATCTGGCGGGCTTAATTAGCCAGCGCTTTGGCGTCCACGATTTTGGGTTGATTGACACTGCACTGCTTGAGGATCATATCCTGGATCTTATGACTGAGGGCCTGGTAGAGATCGAACCAGAATTTATTTCAGACCATACAGGCAAAACATTCAAAGTAGTGGCAAGACTAGCTCGAGTGGTGGCTGAAGATGAGTAAGGTTGAATCAAAAATCGTCAAAACAATAAATGGGCTGAAGTTACTGCAGTCTTTCTTGGCTGATATTGCAAAGCGCCCTCAGCACTACCTTTCAGATATGGAGTTACGCACCGCTCTGAAGAGCCAATCTGCACTGGCAAAGATCGACCGCGAGATCACCACGCCCGAGGGGGAAATCGCTAACACGTTTCCTATGAGTCTGAACACACTTAAAACCTACGCTGATGCCGAGCTAAGTGGGAAGTATAAAGCTTTCGACGAGCTAAGAAAAAGAGCCTCAGCAGCAATAGAGGCTTCACAAAACCGACAAGAAAAGCCGAACAAAAGAACAAAAACAGGTCTGTCGAAAAAAATCGCGATATTGGAACACGATTTAGAAATGCACCGCCAGGCCAATGAGATCCTTACGTGTGCGTTGTCTGCAGCGATCAATCAATTTTCGAGTATAAGAGATGCTAAGGATGAGCGATTGCGTGAAAAGCGCACTAGAGACGCCATTGAATTACTTGTCGCTATTACGAGCTTGAATACCCCGCCATTCAATGTGCCGCCTCCAGACCTGGACACCAAGGCAGTTTCCTCCGAAGTGACAAATATTAGTACGTACAGGAAAAACTAAGGCTATGAAAGAACTATCCAGCCGGAAGCTTTTCATGCTACTTGGAAAATTCTCCTTATTCAGTCATTTCTCTGTTGATCGCATAAGCACGCGCGATGCGACTAATCTTTCTTTTATGATATGGCCAAATGGATCGCCCTGCATAATAGGCAATCTTTATATCCAGTCTCTTTTAACAAAAGGAAGAAGCGGCGGTCAGCGTGGTCTAGCACTAAAAGGAAGAAAAGGCGGATCGGTTGGCGAATACGCAGCGAAGATTAGCCAACTACTAAAACGCTGCTACAGAGATGGCCTAAATCCTATCGAAATTAACGACTCTAAATTTACAGACTACGTAGAAGAAATAAGGAAAGAGCCGAATAAGAGAAATCCTGCACATGACCAGAAAACTGAAGCTTCGGTAGTAGCGGTGGGCCGCGTCTGGCTGGACTTTTTGGGGTTCGTTGGACGTTTTCATGGTGATAAAAATTTTGTATCCCCGGAGGGAACGATACGAGCACATGAAGAAACATACACCATCGTATCCAAGAGCGGAACCAAAATAAAGAGAAGTTATCTCACACACCATTCACTTGGCCTAGGCCGCCGCGTCAATACTAGACGCCCCGTAACGAAGGAACAGGTCATGCAATTAAAGTCAGCAATCAAAAAAGTAAAGAGCTCAAATTTTGTAAAACTAAGAAGACGCTGCATGATTGAGTTGTTCAATGACACCGGAGCAAGAAGAACCGAGGTATGCAACATCAAAGTTGATGACATCTTGAACGCATACCGTATGGACAGTCCTCTACTACGGCTTGACACCCTCAAGCAAGGGGATAACGCTGAACGCTATATTCCTGTTACTAAAATGCTCCTCCATGACATAAAAAACTTTATACAAATTGCGCGCCGTGAGCAAATGCGCAAGGCTTACAAAGATGGTAAAGACCACGGATTTCTCTTTATCTCTGAAACCACTGGGAGACCTTTATCTAGCGACACTCTAGGTAATGAAATCTCAACACTGCGTACTGCGGCGAATATTAATACGCAGGTGTGCGCCCATATGTTCAGGCACGCTTTTATCACAAATCTTTTCGTTACACTGATCAAAAGGCATGAAATGTCTACCAAGGATGACTTCCGAAAAGCCCTGTTAGATAGCAAAAAATTTATTTTGGAGATTCAACAATGGACTGGTCATATTGAGGCCTCATCGGTTGAGCATTACATTGATTTGGCGTTTGCAAGACTTTCCGACTATTCCGAAACCATTAGCTCAGTCCATATGATTCGGGCTGTTGATATATTTAATGGTAAAATGGATAACTTAATGCAAGAGCTTGAAGATGGAAGTGTTGATATCAAGACTTTCCGAAAGGAAGTCCAAATTTTGATGCTACTTAGGGATGACGACATTAAATGCGCCCAACGTCGTGAGTCAATGATCAATTAGCACTACAAAAATCATCATCAATGGAAGATGGGAATAGTTATGAGGGATGACGAAACTTAAGTTCTGCTACCAGTATTCTTCTTGGGAGACGCTGATGGTTCTGTGCGTGCCCCTTTCAGGGAACGGCTGTCGTGAACCAAGCCCGGCGTAAACGCCGGTCTCGGCCCTGTGGGCATCCATCCGCACGCCTTCGGCTTTTGGCCTGCGCGCTCCGCTTGCTTTGTGACTCGGTCTGTAACGTTACTTTCTCGTTGTAACGTAAGTAGCGTTACAAAGCAGAAAAGCACGTTACAAACCATGAAAATCGCCTGACTGCTGAAGCTTGGCATGTCGTTTTCGACGTTGAAATCAACAGCTACGCAGAGCATCTGCTCGAGCTCGGCCTGCATATCCGCGATGTCAAACCACACTGCAGGAGCCTAGATTCAAGTGACCACGCTTGACGAGATGCTGCACGAAAAAGCCAAGAAATTTTCCTCATCAACCTTGAAAAAGCACTCGATGGTTCACGGCAACGGAGCGCGGAATGAAAATGTTAGCGCGATGCTTAGCCTTTTTTGGCAAGACGAAAGGCCGGATTCAGAGCAAACGAGAGAACGGGCATTCATAGACGCTCTCAACAATCTGAAGTCTCTCCATGTGACGCCCGAAGGTGGCATGTCGATTCATCCAGATGAGATACGTGAGAAAGTGATCGAAATTCGTCATGCACTGAAGCGATTCGTGCGATGACCAGCTCTTTCCCCTCTGGTGACCAATGAGTTCAATCACTGTTTGCGCTTCATTCGCGTCCTATGAGCCGAGCCTGCAGGCTCGAAGGAGCGATGCCAACGCCACTGGTTGTCCCCCGGCAACATGCGCAATCCATTTCCGTGACGAGGCGATCTTTAGGCCTCTTGAAGGATTTCCGCTTGCATCGCTTTCTTGCCCAGCGAACGTTTAACTACACGGGTCTACTTGAGAGCATCTCTCGGATACGATGCAGGCACCATATGCTGCTACGTAAGGCGGTACCACGCACCATATCCCTCTCAAAAATTTTATCGTGAGTGTTCTATGACCAGCAGAAAGGATGTACTGGCCCGATTGGCGAAACAGGTGCGGGATTCACGCAGTGAAATACGTGCGGGATTGGACGCCGTCGAGAAGGAGTTGCGAGATGCGGTTGGGGAGCTGAATCTCTACGCAACAGGCGCGAATGTAAATCTCGGGTACATGGACGAGAACGATTGGGAGTATGGCTGCTTTGTTTTCGATGGCCAGCACCTCAGAATTCTCACGTCATCGACCGTGGATGATGCGATGGCCCATGGTACGCCCTACGAAGGGCACATGATCGTGAACAACATTAGCGATTTAAGTGATGAGAAGCTTACTAAGCTAGCTTCACCTGCGGCGATTGATTCCATATGGAACGCGGTTGAAAACTGTTTGACTCAAATTTTGGGTGAAGCGGCCAGTTCCGCGCAGTTGCTTTCGGAGTTTTCGAACAATCAAAGCGAGGCTGTTCACGACGACCTCGCGGAATTGATGGACGGCGATTATCTTGAAAAGCAATGGGACAAAGCCCGTATTGCCATACTGACGGATCCCACCGACTCGATCTCCCACAGCAACGCCTTTATCGAATCTGTTTGTCGCCACTACCTGGAAACCAGGGGCTTGCCGCTTCCTCCAGAACTCGTTATTACGAGGCTTATAGGCCAGGTGGTGAATGATTTCCCCGCACTCAAGCTTCCAGATGGCACCGATTATGGTGGTGACATAACTAGGCTTTTCGGCGGTGTGAAATCAATAGCTCAGGGAGTTGGGGTTTTGCGCACCCACGTTAGCAGCGCACATGGCGGGAACAAGGTCGCGTACCAGGCGGAAGCGCGTCTTGCTAACAATTTGGCTGGCTCGATTGCAGTTTATATTTTGGAGAAGCTCAAAGGTCATATGGAACGATCTCATTGAGGAGAGCCTGGATCAATGGTCTGAGCCATGCTGCGGGGGCCTGAGACCTGACGTTCGGCGATCTTTCAGCTCTCAAATACAACGGTGCGGTCACGCTTTTACATTTAAAATGGTTGACGCGCGTGTCACCAATGATCAAAAATGATTACTGAGGACTGCAACTGCGCATTCGTCGGGCTTGGGTACCAGCTATGCCCCCCCCCGCATTTTTGGCAGCAGAGAAAGCTGGTTTCTCTGAAGTAGTGACGGCAAGCGAGCTTGCCGGATTCTGAACCCAAGGTCGCAAGGCTGGGAGCTAAAGAATCGCTGCGACTACTCCTCATAAACACTGAAAAAGCGCCTTTACGGCGCTTTTTTTTGCCTTTTTTTACGCCTCCAGCTCGACCTCGACAGGTGGCCGCACGTCGTCCTGGGCTTTGACCTCAACAGCTGGCGTAGCGCTTTCGTTCGGCGTGACAGCTACGATTGGCTTCCCCAGATATGGCGAATCCCGAAGCCTCGATTATCCCCATTATGAACACCTACCCTCAGATAGATCTCTCCACCAGGCAGTTGAAAGGAGGGCATATCTGGGATTGTTCCAAAGCTCTCCAATCCGGAGGGGTGTGGAACCAATACATTTGGTTTGAGATTGAGCAGTTCTGACAAAACAAATCCGTAGCCAAGGGACGGTAGGGGCAGAGATGCTATTGTGCCATGTCTCGAGCGCTCGCGGTGCGGTTGGGCGAATGGCCATCTTTCAATGGGAATCCAACCCCGTATCACCTATAACTCGGAGAGATGCCTAGTGATCTTCTCCCCCTGTTTGACCGCGATCTCTCACACGTCTCGCCGTTTGATACAATGCTTGAAGCTCGACTCAGTTAATACTGTCGTATTGCACCACCGGAGGAAGCGTGGGGAATCTGATAGCCTTGAAACGGAACAGCCTTCACGAACTCGAAGCTATCGAGCGCCTCGCCACGTTTCTAGGTAGCAACCGATTTGGTGAACTGGCTTTGCAGCTAGCTTACGAACATCCGGTCAAAATTGAAGAGTCCTATCAATCTATACCTAAACTGCATCACAGCTCGGTCATAGGCATGACGCCCGCTCCATTTGAGGCTCTGCGTGTCGTTTGCGAAGTTGTCATTGACCGCGTTCCTGATCTGCTGCGCATACCCTCATACCTTTATCGACATGAGAGTCGCACGACCGTGCCCCATGGGCTTTGGTTAACTCTTTTAGAACGGGCAAATGGAGATATGTCTCTGTTCGACTCTACCAGTTCGTGGGGCATTGATGAGCTCTCGCACGCAAAACTCGATGCTACATCCCACGATCTGATCACTAAAAACCAGGCGATGCTTGACCACGAGTTTCTACTCGCATGTAAGCGCAAAGGTTTATCAGTCAGCGAGGCCGTGGAGAGCTTAATCGCACACAGACGGGGCGCACGCGATAACTAGCGGTATGCAGAGGTCGACAAGTAGCCCTCAAGCCTAGAGGTCGCTGGATTCGTAAGATGCAATATTCGGCAGGGTCAACTCGCTCTCCTTGTTTTACCTAGATCTATCTACGTTCGTCCTTGATCCGCCCTACGCTTCTCCAAGTGCACCATCTCATTCTTCCATTCGATCAGAAACCTCTCCCAGTCTCGGGCATATGGTGCTTCAGGGAGGCGCGTCGTATCGTTAGATCTAGCCATGCGGTGTGTGCCCACCAAAAATGTCAGGACATTTCCCCTAGCATCACTGAAGATGCTCCCACTGGATCAATGCAGGATGGAAGAAAAATGGGGTGGTACATACGGCTCTGGGCCTTTTTCTTTCAGGACAAAAGGTCGGAATGGGAACAGACACAGGAACGTCGATTCATCACGTCGTTGAATCAGCTGAAGAATTATTCGGTGTCTGATCGCGGCGGATTGTCCATAGATCCAGAGGAGCTCCGCGAGGTCGTTATGGCTGGGCGCGAAAAGCTGAAGCATCTTGTTCAACCGTCGCCGAACCGCACAACTCAAGCGCACCAATCTACGAACTCTCCTCTGACTGCCCCTCTGGGTGACCCTACATCAAGCATGAATGACTTTGTCGAAGTCGTGATCTGGCGTCGCGTGGCATCCGGGGCGTCCGTGCGCTACGTATGCCTCCAGTCCACAAGTGGGGGCAGATATGCTGTCGCAACGGCCAGCTTGTTCTCAGGCCTCACGGAGAGTCTTCCGCCCTGGGTCGACGCCAATACAAACAGACAAGTAGCTAACGCGTTACGAGGCTCAGAGCTCCAATGGTTCAGCAGCTTGAGCGAGGCGATGGATGCCTGGGATAATTCCTGTGACCCAGAACAGTTGGACTGATGTTGGTGCGTGCCCTTCGGGGATCGGCTGTCGTGAACCGAGCCTGCGTCTCGGCCCTTCGGGCTCCCATCCTGCACGCCTGCGCGCTCCGCTTGCCCATGCCAACCCAACTGCGCGACATACCAAGTTTGGGCTGGAGGATTTACCGTTTGATCCACATCACGAACAAGGAAGTAAAGCTTTACCGTTAGCTTCCGTTTCGAACACATGCGGGTTAACTAAAGGCCAAGGCCTTTCTTGAGAATCTCCCAGGCGAGCTTAGGCCCTGCCTTTCTCAGCTGCCTCGAGTACCTTCCCCAGAATTGCGAATTCCTCCTCCCGATATGGCAAGTACAAAGAGGCTCCTGTTTTTTGCCCAAAGTGCTGGCTCAGATGCTCGAGCAGGTTCCCAGCGTGCTCAACCTCTTGACCGACGCTGTGGAACCGAACGTAATCGACCAGCGCATTGCTGGCCATCATGTACGCAGGGACTTCACTAGCCCTATCGGGGGTCGCCCTGCCACCAGACGATGTCGTATGCATCCTCCGGCTCTGCATCATCCTCCTTGGGAGCTCGGATCACGGTTCCATCGCGTAGGGAGCGTGCTACTCGCTGATGCTCGATTTCCTCCGAATGAAAGAGTGGGGCTAGGTTGCCGATAAAATCGACTACATGCTGTGCAGAGTAAGTCATGCAGCCATCCTATTTGCGTACCGCCCGTGCGGCTCGGTGCTTCTGAAGATGAAGCATTTCACGCTTCCACTCACCAAGAAATTTTTCCCAATCGTGAGCGTAGAGCCCATCCGCTACCCGTGTTGAACCTAAGCTGGCACACAGAAAACGCTCCCGCCAAGGCTGCGGGATGTTTGTCTCGCGGACTATCCGGCAGCCTATCGGGTGGGGCTCGGTCGGTATCGAATCACGAAAATGACGATGCTGAGTGCTTGTGCGAGCGATGACATGTCATTGCCCTCACGCAGCTCGATATCGTCGAGAACATCTAAGACATCGAGCGCCTTGGGGTCACCAGGCAAGATGGAGGCAAGCGCCCAGAGAGCTTTTCGCCTAGCTAACTCTCTCTCTGCCGGAGTTCTTCGTCATGAGTCATCGCAATCAATCTCCACCCTGCTTGGAGGCCGCCGTCAGGCGTTGATCGCGTAGTTACGCAAGTTGGCATTGCGGCCAATTACGTTTCTGATTTGTCCCTAGGGTATTCACGGGCTTCATTCAGAAGCCCGATCATCAAATTATTTGCGTTTTTTGAATGGAAGTACGACCGCGCTTTCCTCTGGCTTTCGAGCGGAGTTGTTATTCAGAGTGGCCTTCAACGTAGCTAAGTGAACCACAGAGGTTCTTCCGGACAAATAAAGCTCTGGCAGCCCGGTCAGTTTCTCCACGTCGTTAGCAGCCAAACCCACGTAGCCAGATACCGCATCAAGTGGCATCACTCCAGCAGAGGCTAGTAGTTCAATGGTGCGTTTAAGCAGGCGAACTTGTTCCGGCGCACGCCCTTCATCGCCTGGCTCAGCCTTCACTCCCCATCTCGCCGAGCGGCGTTTAAAGAGCAGGGCTTTCGCGTCATTATCAATGATTCGCAGAGCCCAGAGGCGCATGACCATGGCTGCTACCGATACACCCCAACGCTGCTTCAGAAGCAACAGGCTGTCGAGCGTAACGGGGGTCTTCACATCGTCCGCGAACGTTTCGGCTGGGAGTAAAAATGCTCCAGCAAATCGATGGGCCTGGTCTTCCATTAGCTTGTATCGATCAGGATCAGTGGATCTATCAATGCCTTTATGAAGTATGAGGTGCCCCAGCTCGTGCGCGAGGTCGAATCGGCTTCGGAAGCCATTTCCCTTATCCGCTGAGAGTAAAATCAGAGGTCGCTGAAGAGCGTGGCTCCATGCAGATAGACCTTCGATGGTTGCAACACCAGTTTCCTCTCGCACCAAGATGACACCGGCACCTTCAACCGCCATAGCAAGATCTGGAATGGCACGACGTCCGATTCCCCAGAGGTCTCGACATTCGCATGCTGCTTCTTCGATGTCAGCGTTGGTGATCTGCTGTGGATCGGTGAAGGCCCTTGTCGGTAGGTTTACATCCGGAAAGTCCACGAACTCGGACAGCGCCATAGCGATGTCTTGAGCCCACTCAAGACGAGCTTCCAACATTGATCGCGCACAGGCATGCGCCGAAGCGTTGCTTCGAAAGAGTGGCAGCGAGCATTTCTCTGGAAGCGGCCTGGTAAACCACTCTGGGCTTACATTTATCACCTGTGAAAGGCTGGCAAGCGCTTCCGCTTCTGGGGACTGCTGCCCCGTTTTCCATTTACTGATGGTTGCAGGAGAGACTCCAACCATCATGGCCAACTGGGCTTGTGACAACGCGCGAGCAGCGAGCGCTTGAACTAGACGGCCCGGTTCGAAACCTGTTATTCCACGACTCATGATGCAGCATGCCGTCCCGTATCGAGTAGGCCAATTTTTAGCTTCGGCTTTGCCATGTCGACTTGCAATTGAACTTCGTCGTAACGGGCTATGAACTGATTGAGTGGCTCGCGAAAAAGCCAGCCCTCCATTTTTGCATCGGGCACGGCGATATGAATTTCCAGGGGCTTCTCAGGCTGGATATGCAATGAACCGCTGAAACATGCGACGAAAAAGAACGTGCCCGTATTGATTTCCTGCGGAGCAAACAATGATGGCTGAATCAGTTGTGTCATCGCCTGGTTTGCTTCCGCAAGCTGACGGCGCGTGACACTGCGTTTGGGGTTGTTCCACGCAGTCGATGACATGTTCATGCGGCTAAATTTGAACATGCCTACTTGGCCAACAACGACACCATTGCCTTTGAGCGGGACGTGCTCTGCACCAGCCACTTGGAGTGCTTCGCTGAACAGCTCGTTCATGTGGAAATGACGCATCTGTCCTAGGGCATTCTTGCGATGCTTTTTATCCAGATCTTTCGTCGCGGTGTGCGCTCGCGTGGCTCCCGCGCCGAAGGCATCCTCGATGCCCATGATGAGATCGCGGGGTACGTTGGCGATGATTAGATCAGGAATGGAGGTGGCGCGACTAGGGGGCATGGGCAGCACTCTGGTTTCGTTTGGCGGGATTGTACACCAGAATAATTTCGTGTGGCGGCGGGATTTAGTGTTTTCATGTCTGGCCGCAGTTTTCGGCACACTTGCTTAAGCCTGCGTACCTGCAGGTAGACCTGCGCGGCGGATGCGCTGCATTTGACCCAACTTCAACAGCAGAAGGCGAGCCAGATGTCGCGAGTCTCAAGGGGTATTGGGGTAACCGGAATTGCCTTCTCTCATGAAACAAGGTTACTGATGATCTCAGGTACCAAGAACGCGAATAGCCGATCAAACTCCCGATTCCGCCGAAAGGCATTTTCATCATTCTTGATTGCATCGCGGATTTCACGACGACGTTTCGCCCAGGTGCCTTTTTTGTCTTGCTCCAGCAAAAGACCATTTTGCTCGAAAGCGTTCAGCGTCCATCCAAAAGGCATCAGGTACGGTTTGTAAGAGTTGAACGCCACATTAGTGACGTCGAGCAAGCGCGGTAGCCGATAGCCAATTGGACGACCGTATCGAGCACTTAAAATGATGGACACCGCTCCGTGGAAAGGCCCCTCCCAATGTGATTTGGGTAGCCTGAGCTCTGAGTTGAACACCCGCATACGATCTCTCAGAGATGTCCAAACCGCCTTGGCCTCCACTTCCTCACTGGCCCCATACTCCGTCCAAAAATCGTGGAAAGCTTGCCGCATGCTGTCCGAGTTGAGTGTTGCCAATAACTCCGTTCTACGTGACCGGTAGTCATGATAGAAAACGAGCTGTTCGACAGGGTCGATGGTCAACTGATCGAGGAAGACTTGCTCCATGATCCATTCATTTGCGATGAGTCGTCCCTTTAGATGCGGTATCGCATACCAGCAATCGAAGGCCATGCGGTTCGCCTCCTGCGACCTTCGCAACGTCTCTTCGTTAACGACGAAAACGTTGAGGTTGTTGAGGTAGAAAATATCCTCGTGAGCTGTGCGCGTTTCTGCCGGATTGAAACCCTGAAATACCCAAATGATCGCGCCGCCATTCGCTCTGTAGAACTCACGTCGTCCGACTATTTCAGTTAGAAATGTAGTGGATAGCTGAACTTCGAACGCCACGCGTTGACCTTCTCGCTCAACCTGCACATCTGGTTTGCGCCAAGTCGCACGTTCACCTACAGGCATTCCGCGCCATACCTTTTCCACTTGGGGTTCATCACATGTGTGATCCGCGACGAGGCTATCTCGAATGATCCCCTTCAGCCGCAAGTGAGCAGAGCTCTCTTTTGCAGCGTTGTATTTCATGCTGTTGATTTGATCGGCGCTGAACGAGCCTCGTGTTGAAATCGGGCATCCTCGAGTGCCCTCTTCAGCAGTATGGTGACGAAAGTGGAAGCGTCGATCCTTTGTGCGTACCAACATCACGGCACCACCGCACAGTTGGCAGACTAGCCAAGGCTGCTGAGCGTCCCGAGTGTAGCGACCAGCCATCTCGTTTCTGTCCTGCATAACCAGAGCGAGGTCGCGAGTCAGGAAAGTTCGTAAATCCACTGGCATTCCGGTATCAAGATCCAGAATGTCGTTCAAGAGCATTTGATCTGTTGGTTCAGCGTATTCGTAGGTAAACATCCATGTACCCGTATTAGGTGAATGTGGGCCGGAAAAAGCGTGGCGGCTTGCGCTTATGGAGTCGCTCATCGAAAAGCATGCATCCCAAACCGCTCAATAATGAAAGACCTCCACCAATACCCCAAGAGGTCAATCCCAGCCCAAAAGCTTTAGGCACATGCCATCCGAAAGTCGCCTCCAACCACTGCGGCATGAGCACAAATATAGAGAAGGCCAGGAGTCCGCCAATCAACAGCCCCATCTTCATCGCGTTATCACGCTCTCTCGTCGTGGAGCCACTGATTACTTCAGCTTTACAGCCTAGGCAAACGTGGCTATCGAGTGCTACGAACGACTTGCAAAACGGGCAAATCCATCCTTCTTCTTGCTCTTCAGGATGTGCCTGTAGTTGTTTTGGGCGACCTTCAACTTCAGCATTCGCCTCTCCCTCAGCGTCATGCTTCCAACTGAGAAGTCGAAGCACTGTGTAACGTTCTGGGTCGACATCTATCATGCGAGCGCAGCTTTGACACAGCCAAATGCCATTTCGGATTGAGCTTCGCTCAGCGGGTGTCAATGAAGCATCAAAGCGAGGCCCACCGCAGGCAGCTGCTGTTATGTGTGCTCCGACTCCAATCCGCGTGACTTTCTCAGGATTGAAATTTGGCCCGGACGTCAGTCTCCTGCAATCTGGTGCAGAACATTTGTTCCCGGCTCTTTCCTGTAGGGTGCGGATTACATCGCGCTTGAACTCGTCTCTATTGTTCGGTGATGTCACAGGTCTTTCTCTGGAAAAATGGACTGCCGGCCTAGCTGGCAGAATTAGCCTCAGTTACTCATTTGAACCCAAGCCTTGGCCATTTCGGCTTTAAAGCTACTTGCGCATGGTGATCACGCTCGAAATTCTGGAGCCGGTGTAAGGAGGGATGGTTGAACGCTGTAATGGTAACCAAGCATGGTGGCGCTTTGGCACTATTTCAAGGCCATGCAGTTACATTGCTTTTAGACAAAGATGCATTGATCTGCTCGCACCGCACACATGCCCAGGCTGATAGGGCTCTGGAAGGCCATGGAACCTCTGGCGGCGTCCTCTACGGCGCCTCACTGCTTGGCCGAACGTAACTTTCTAGGCTTGGGGATCCCGCTAGGAAAGGAGACAAAACAGCCACCGCAGCCGATGCGACGGCTCACGTTCCGGAGTACAAAGGCGCATGAAGCAGAGAGTTTTGAAGCTACCTCGCAACGACGGTGGCCGTGACTTCGTCGTAGGCGACATCCACTTTAAAACCATCGACCTGCACAAGGCGCTCCGAGCGCTTGGCTTCGACAGCGCGGTTGATCGAGTCATCGGAGTTGGTGATCTGATAGACCGTGGGCCTGGCGTACTTGATGGTCTCAAACTGCTCGGCGAACCTTGGTTCTACACGGTCTTAGGTAATCATGAGCAGATGCTGATCGATGCCTTCCGGGCTAACCCTCACGCCGCTTACACATCCCATGGTGCTCGATGGTGGATGACGATTGCCGATGACTCGAAAGAAATGATCATCGAAAAGCTCGAAGGTCTTCCAGTCGCCATCGAGGTCGAATCAGCGCGTGGAATGGTTGGAGTAGTTCACGCAGATGTACCCGCTGGCTTGTCTTGGAAAGAGTTTGTCGGAAGTCTCGATAACGCACAGATTGAAGAAGTGGCTCTGTGGGGACGGGAACGTGTCATCAAGCATTACCGGGAGGGTGTGTCGGGCGTCTGGCGCGTTTGCACGGGTCATACCTGGATTCCTCAGCCGCTGCGCTTGGGTAACTTTCTTGCACTCGATTGCACGGGAGGAGGCGAAGGCCCGCTGGCGATCTTCTGCATTCAGGACGATACGATCTATGTCGAAGGCAGATCCGTTTCACTTGATAGCGCCGAGACCGTTACCGAGCAGCTCCAAAAGCTTGAGGAAGTCCTGAGCAAGCTTAAGACCGAGGTAAATGGCAACAGGTTGATTGAGTCGCGGGGCTTGAGCCTAGAAGCTGAGGCGCTCGTCAAACAGGCAAACTCTGCCTGGCTCAGCCTTCGAGACGAAATCGCAGAGCCTCAGCGCTTCATCAACTCACTTCATGGGCTCAGTTTGCTTGCTGGTGATCGCAGAGCAGCAAAGCTTGAAGAGCTGAAGACACGTTACGAGGGGACGCAAATTGAGCAGCTGCTGGGACGGCTACTCGACTGATTTACTCTCAGAGTTTCAGGTTCCTGCAGTGTTGCGAGCTGGGTACCAACTCCGCTCCGTCGGACATGCCATTCTCCCTCGCCCCTTGACTCTCTTTTTGGATCGAATTAATCCAGCTCCAGGAGAAAAGCACCACCGAGAACGCCAGCCATTAGTCGATCTCCCAACTTTCAGCGACAGCGCTGACTATTAAGAGCCGCTGACCAGATATCGTTTTTGCACCGCGAGCAATCCGCTCCTTCTTTTGCGTTGATATTGTATGCGTATCCACATTTTACGCAGCAATAAAGCCCTGAAGCGGGCACTTTAACAAACTCATTTCGGTGCTCAGGTGGTAACACAGAGAGTCCTTGCCGGACATCGTCTTTATCAAAAAAATAAAGACTTACGTCGCCATCAGTCTCTACTATAGCTAATCTAACTTGGCCTAGATGCTCAACCCCTAGTTGACGAAACTCCATCAATAACTCGCTAGACGAGATATTTAACTGTTCTAATGATTTCAGCTCATACAAACCGCCTTTAACAACAGTTATAGGAAGGCCGTCCATCCATGCTTCGAATTTTTTACTACGTGCCATTGCGAGCACGGTAAATCGATATAGCATCAAAAGCGTGAGAAACACCACTGCTATAGGTAGCAAGGGCACGTCGTGGTAAAAAGACACATCTCCAGCAGCAGAGCCCAGCGTTAGAAGTACAACGAGTTCAAAGAGGGATAGCTGTCTTATACCTCGCCGACCACTGGATTTTAAAAATAGAAAAACTGCAACAAACGCGAAAAACGCTCGAAAGGCAACCTCTAGCAGAAACGAGTAGGGGAATTCGTCTATCAACATTCGCTGTAAATCAAAAGGCGTCATCACTACCTCAAATTTATTCGATTGTCCCAACAAGTCGATTCAAAGAGACCCTATATCCACTAAAGCGTTCGCAAGACATTTTTAGTCGGTATGGGTTTCTTCGAGCCTCCCATGGGGCGAGAACTGTACGTTTGATCATATAGCGCTTCACGGCCCGCCATTTTTCTTTTTTAAACATCAGGCCTAGGTGGCTTTCGCACCAGGTCTCTCCCAAGCGAAGTCATGCGTCGATCTCATGGTAGACCTCGTCAGCAGTCGTATTGATGCACTTTTTCACGCAAGCGCCCGTAGCACATCTGACTAGCTCGAAGCGCTAGGCGTTGACGCGTTTTCCTTTGGTTCGTGAGGCGAGTTTTTAGCATCGGGTCTACGCTTTTCCCTTCAATCAACACGGAGAAGCTACGCAATGCTAACCATTCCTGCGCACGGTGCGAATGATGATGAGTGGTACGAGTATGCTCAACTAAGCTGCAAGCTTTTGAAGCCCCATCTCGCTGACTTTCTCATAGATCGATTCTCATACAAGCCCCGATATGTGAATCGAATGCTATGGCGGTCAGGAGCTACAATTTCAGCTTTTACAATGAAGTACGACCTCTACTTCCGTGCGTTTGGGCGCCCACAAGACTTTTGGCCAAGAGAATGCATTGTCTTGGCGCGCCTGATGTTTAAACAGCAGCGAGTAGGACATGGCAGGGATTTGATCGAGAGGCTTCTGAAGCTTGCACCAGAATTTTGGTACAAATTCCTTGCCATCGAATGTGCGAACAAAAACGCCGCCGCGTTTGGCAAACGAATGGGCTTCACTTCTTATGAGGATGGCCGGCATTGAGTAGGCTCAGTCTCTGACATCCAGCTAGCTCTTGCTAGTAACACTCTCGACATTAGAGTCGCTTGATCAGTACGGAGGAGCTACCATTGCACAATGGAGTAGTGAGCTGCTCAAACAAGACGCCATGCCAATGGCAGGCGCTTGTTGTCAGAGCAAATGCGTAAAAATCACCAGCCCAGTGCTGTCTTAACCGCGAGATTCAACTCAGCGCGTGACACAACGCGACTCAAACTCGGTACATGCAAAGCATCTTCAGCAGCATGCACTTCGGAAACAAATTTCTTGCCATAGGCATTCATAAGGTTTTCGATAAACTCCATGACCTCATAGCCTTCATCCTTGTCTACTTTTGCCCTGTCCAGCGGGCCTGTGTATTTCCCATCCCCATCATCACGCGCCCAAGTATAAGCGTATTTGTGTTCCTGCAAATTGCTTTGCTTCAATTTAATGCCCAAAATTTTATCTCCCTCGACATGATGAAATAAGCACAGGGTCATTAGCGGACACCTGTCTACGCAAAGTATGTATGTTTTCTTCGTGAACAGCATCCTATATGAATTCTGATCCTGGCATTATCGCTTAGCGCGTGTGACATAACGAAAAAACGCCAGCGGCAGCCATTTGACTGGCGAAAGGTGAGCCGTGTCTAGCATACCGCCGACGAGCATATTTTGTTCTAACCAAAATCGAGAATCGCCCATCATGGAGCTTGCCATTGGGATGCCCTCGGTAACGGGTCATGCCTAATCACTCCGCCTCTCATGGCACTTGCTCATAAACGTAAGCGGTGCACAGCCTCTGCGGGAACTCTTTCGGGATAGTTAGGGGTTGAAGCCATGTTGCCTTGGGGCCTGGCATCGACAATGACTCAGGAATTTTCGGAGCGATGAGCACTCTAGTCTTTGCGGGATCGACAAACACGACGCTCAGCTTACTTTCATCCAACCCCAAGCAACGATATGAGGAATTGAAATCGGCGAAGTGCGCGATCCTATAAATAATAGACCTTCGATGGTCAGGAGTATCGACCCACCCCCAAACCATCACTGTGAAAACTACTTGCGCTACCACACTTATGATAAGAGTGAGCACTATCGCGAAGCCTTCATGTGACCCCACAAACTCGTGCCGCCATAGATATGCAACAATCAAGATGATGATCGACATACCAATCACAGGCCAGTACAGCATATTTAAAACCTGTAATACGGTGGCTGCAAAAACTGTCATGGGCAACAACGATGCATCAACATGAAATAATGAATTAATGTCGCTTACCGCTTGCGCTTTTGCAACATAAGCAAAATATGCAAACAATACAACCCAAGCGACCAGCGAAGCCTTGAGCCCCATTAGATTGCGAAAAATAGTTGTTTCCATTGTACCGATGAAAACATATAGTCCAAGAAAGACAAAAATTACCATGAGAAATAGCGCTGTGTTTGCATGGTACTCTGCACTCACAAAAGACGCTATCAAGAAAAGGACGGCAACGAATGCGGTATTAAGCAAGGAAGTACGGATTGCGCTTAGTCTAAGTTTCTCCCTGTGATCACTCAAGTCCTTGCGTTCACTCAAGCGCGCGTTAGCTATCCCATCATCTACATCACACCCGCACTTCTTACAGTCATTCACATCCAAGCCCTCAAAATCATCAATTTGTAAGTGTGTCGGACACTCATCGACCCAGCCCCGAATTCGCTTCCTACTCTCGCCGGCCTTGAACCGTACACCTCCCTCAGCTGCACTCAGAAACGCCGCCTAGCCCTCGGCAATCGATGTGACGGACTGAATTTTAAGATTGCGCAACTAGAATCTCACCCCGCACAATACTGATAGAACAATAAAAAAGTGTACATCATGCACCTACCAAGACCTCATTCGCGCTTTCCTTTCATTACAATCGGAAAATATCTAGACCCGGATTTTTCTCATGAAAAAGATGGCCCATCTCAAAAGAATAATGATCACGGCTGGTGTTTTACGATTGATAGTATCTACGGCTACGGAACGTATCGAACAAAAAATGAAGCCATAATCGCCGCTGAAAAAGAGCTATTCAGCGAACATGGCGAATTCGCTCGGAGCCAGCTGAAGATCGCCATTGAAAACAACAACGTTTCTCTCGCTCTTGCCTTGGCGGAGCGTCGCGGTTATTGGTTAGGGGCGACACAACGTCAGAAAGAAACGGCAAAAATCATTAAGGTGGCACTTAAGAATCTGATGCCGCTTTCTAAGACCTAAAAATCGTTATGCACTCGCCTTTTCCTTGGCCTGCCTAAAATAGCTATTGGAAAGAAATGTGTGCCAGTGTTCCACCTCCTCACCATCTCGTAGGCCCAGGATGGGCTTACCATTATTGTATGGCTGGCCGCCGATCATATAATGAGAAACTCTGAGAGTCAGGCAACCTTCTTCTTCTTTCATATGGTTAAGCTTGCTGCTCAAGCTTCCATCTCCTATGAAGTAAAATACAATCATAGAGTTCGCAAGCGACAACTCATAGAGCTTCGCAAATGCCTCAAAATCGGGGGCATGCGTCCGGATCACCTCAATGATGATGTTGGGACAACTAGCACGCGGAAAAAATCTATTTGCGTCCCTTCCCGCAAGATCCGGCTGAATATAGGTGTCATCATCGAAGGCAACACGAGCGTCAGCTTCTCGAAACCACCGGTAATCGCTAGTATGTCCAGTAGCGAAAAGCGACTGTTCTTCGCGAGTACCATCGTCTGCAAATATATAGCTCGAAATAGAAATTCGACGCTGCGTTTCGCAAAGCTTTGTGTACAAGTTCTGTACACATTCGTCGTGCGTCGGATTGTTCTCGGCTCTGCCCAAACGCCTCAGAAACGAAGCTCGACCTACGCGGCGATAGTGAGGCCTTTCTGTATTCCTCACCGGCACGACCAGTTCGTCATCTCGATTGAACAGCGGCTCCTCCTTCATTCGAGGATAGAGCTCGGTGAAAATATCCTGCTCTGTATAGTCTCTTCCAGAAACCCCACCAGTTACTGCCATATCCGCACCTCGGCATTTAGCTACTTAACCACGTGATTTGAGAAACAATAAAAAAACCGCAATGCTGTATCGACCAGATTTCGCTTTTCTTTAAGATCACTTTGAAGAGCGTTAATCAGTAAGTCCATATGCAGCCGAGGTCGCTATTAAAGTCCGTCGCACAACGCTGAAAACTTGGTTCAGCGAAGCGCTCATATCCTGGGGCGGCTGAGACTCAGTACCGCGCCCTTGCTTACTCTTTACTCCATAAAGTGATTCCTAGTTTCACTCTGAAAAAATATAGAATGGAATCTAACGTCAAGGCTCCTATCATTAGCACTTTCATTTGAACGAAGGTCTCCCAGTCGCTTAGGCCGAGCCCGATTCCTAACATGACAGTCGAGATGATGAAGAATTGCCAAGCTGGAGCGGTCATAGCAAGGAACTTGAAAATATATGTCCGTGCTAGTAACTCTTCGACGTACAAGCGGTAGTCCCGCCCTAGATAAATAGCCGTGCCCAACATTACGCCAGCAATAGCTAGGGCCATGCTCTGGCTAAGCGGTACGAACAAAAGCGCTACGCCCGCCATTCGCACCCGGCTGCCAATTTTGGCCAGACTTTCGAAGTAACTCTTGGCTACCTTGTAACCAATCCAAGGCAATAACGGATCGAATCTATTTATCCTGACCAATTTAAATTCTCACTTACGGTTCAGTTGGTAACGCAGGTCTGCGAACGCCAAAGGCACTTCACGCCAGATGACAGTCGCCATATGGTATGGACTAAGCGTGTTCTTGCTCCATTCGCCAAGAGTCTGCGTCCACTTTGCCAGCCTTATAGGGCCCCTTCGCTCCGGTCATCCGGCTTTCGTATAAGTTGGCATTACGCAGGTCAGCCCCCTCAAGGTTGGCACGAAAGAAATCCGCTCCGCGAAGGTACGATTCACGCAAATCTGAGCCCGCGAGATTGGCGTGAGAGAAGTTGCCTTGGTAGATATTTGTGCCTGGGCGCAATACTGGGTCGGAGAACAAACGCACAAATTTGCAATGCTGGAGATCTGCTCGCTCAAACGAGGTGCAATGACTCATCCACTCATCCCAGATCACAGAATTACTAGCACTGACCCCGCAAAAATTAAAGGCAAGAGACTCTTCGCGGGCAAATAAGTATTCAAGTAATGAGCTACTGAAGTCAAAGTGATCAAACGATACCTCGTGCTGCTCTGCGGCCTCTGCCAGGGTACGGCTGCCATCAGCAGCGTCCAAGAGGGCTTGAAGTTGTCGCTTGTAAACGTCGGGTTGATAGGCGAAACGGACAGGCGTATCCCAAAAGCGCTTTTCAATATTGAATTTGCAATAGGCTTGAAGCAGTTTGCTTTCACGAGACACTTGGTTGTAATCCAAGCCCAGATCCCTGGCGATGATCTGAAGCCAGTGGCTGTGTTTGAGGGGGCGTCCAGCGAAACGTCGCAGTTGACCTCGGCCCTCGGGCGTCAACGGCGCATCAGGGTCAATCTGACGAAGCTTGGAAAGGTACGCAATATGCTGGAGGAGCGGAGATACCGAGGATTTCATGGCCTATTCCTTTTTTGGCAGCAGTGTCCTAGTCCCAGCTACCTAAAAGAATGGCAAAGGAGGATGAAGCGTGACTCAACGGTGCTATTGCTCTACAGGATCTAGGACTGAGGGTGGCCGTCACCACGAGGCCATATCCTGAAGCTAGGCGGTAATAAGTGTCAAGAGATGGGTTTTATTTCCCATGAGCGTCATCGGCTGTAGCCGCATGCGCATGGTTTCGTGGAAAGAAACCAGCAGCTTCAGACGCTCTAACAAACAAATTAGTGATGCGCCATCTCGTGGTGAATGTCGTCAGCAGTTTGGTCAGCGTAGGACTACACTTTTTTCTTCAATCAACACGGAAAAGCTATGCAAATGCTAACCATTCCTGCGCATGGTGCGAATGATGATGAGTGGTACGAGTATGCCCAACAAAGCTGCAAGCTTTTAAAGCCCCACCTCGCTGACTTTCTCATGGATCGATTCTCATACAAGCCCCGATACGTGAATCGAATGCTATGGCGGTCAGGGGCTACGATTTCAGCTTTTACGATGAAGTAAGACCTCTACTTCCGTGCGTTTGGGCGTCCAGAAGGCTTTTGGCCAAGGGAATGCATTGTCCTGGCGCGGCTGATGTTCAAACAGCAGCGAGTCGGCCATGGGCGGGATTTGATCGAGAGGCTTCTGAAGCTTGCACCAGAATTTGGCTACAAATACCTTGCCATCGAATGTGCGAACAAAAACGCCGCCGCGTTTGGTGAACGTATGGGCTTTTCTCCCTACGAAAATGGCCGACACTGGGTAGGCTCAATCTCTGACATCCAGCAAGCTCTCGCTAGTAATACTCTCGACATTAGCGTCGCTTGATCCCGTAATGCAAAAGCCGATTGTTACCGCTCCGGGGGGCGGCGCTCCAACTACGCCATCTCGATCTACCCTGGAGCGAAATTGCAGTACCGAATGCCCGTGCGAAGGCAACTGATGAAAATACGAAACTCTCAAGCGGTGAGAAAGCCCCAGCTGAGAATTGCTTGATTTCTATTTTTTCCAATTACATCACAGGCTCTACAGGGCCTATGCAACCGTTGGTAAAGATGCGGGTGATATAGCTACGGGCGGTGGGTCTTCTTTATGAAACCTGTCGTCAGGAAAGAATGACGCGATCTTCCTGATGGCGTTTGTAAGGTAAGTATCTGGAGTGGCGTAATCGCGACTGTACCTGCCTGACATGTAGTTGACCCCCCAAGAAGCCTCGAGCCCTTCACCACGTCGCCACATCTCACCTGCTATCCTTGCCGCCTGTAACCCAGTCATGCTTGGGTGACCTAGTTTCACTGGGATTTTCAGGTCTTCGGCGACAAACAGACTTCCATCGCGTCCGATTGCCCAGATAAGGTTTCGATAGGTAGGGTCGGCCACTACGTCCGTGAAGAGGGAGACCAAAGTATCTGCCTGAGGATCGAAGCGATGCTTAAGCGTCGGGTTCTTGCCCTCACCGGTCGCAGATACTTCACTGTCCTCCAGGCGTTTCGGCGCACGCAACGCACCATAAGCCTGATTGAGATGGCTTACGTAGTCGTCATCCCTACGTTTCAAAGCTTTCAGGAACGCGCTGTAAAACTGCTCATCGTCGACATCACCTGGCCAGCTCTTTTGTTCTTCGAAAGCTCCGAGAATCAGCTCGGCTAACAAAAGATCATGAATGTATATAGCTGAGACAGCATCCCCGAGGGGGATGTCGGTAGCGTCTAGAAGAACTTTGAATACTGGTTTCGCCCCCCACCGAAAATCTATTTCCCATTGGAGTCGCGCCATAGGGCTTGTCAGGAATTTTAGTTTGTCGCCGTTCCAACGTTCCAATTTCGACGAGGTGGCGTGGAGTTCTACCTTTCCCAACGTCAGCTTCTCATCGACCTCATACCCTACCGTATGGTCAAACACACCATCTCTAGCTTGGGAAATGGAGGTAAGCCTGATAGAGAAGGTGAGAGGTTCGAGATCCATTTCAGCGAAAGCACAGATACGCTGCATCCAAGGGATGATCTGTTCTTCAATCGCCATCGCCGTTCCGCGTGCGAATTGAAACGGCAGCCGTGTCTTCTTTTCGGCGGGAACGATGGAAAGATCAGGAACAAGGATCTCGTGTGGCTCAGCCCATTCACCGTGCTCATTTCTGTGGCTGAACGCCAGCGCCCATCGCCCTAGAAGATCTTCAGGTGTCGATTCTCCCAGTAGGTCGCTAGCGTCGATAAGTTCGGCCCTGGCGTAGGGGCCTAAACGATCATCGTGCACGTACAGCCAATTGGCGTCGCTTCGAGAATCATACCCAAGCACGGTGATAGCGTGTCCGCCTTTCAGTCGCACAGATTGACGGGCAGAATCTGTTTCCGCTTCACTCTCGTCATCTTCATCGACAGCTTTGGGGCCATACACCGTGCCGGACAGGATGAGAGGGAGGCCACTGTCAATGTGTGCAGTGACGTAGTTCAGAAACCATTGTCGGCTTTCTTTCAGGAGACTGGTTGGGTGGTAGCGCAATCCCTCCACATCCAGAGAGCGCTGAATTTGTTTGTTGCTGAGCTCTTTATTAGGGAACCCATTGTTCGAGCCATCTACATAATTGAGCGCGGCAATGGTGATCTCGCTGCAGGACGGAATGTCTTTCACATCTCTCCAAGGCAATCCGTGAAGCGCCGTCCAAATAGCTGTGGTAGCGCACGCGGCGACAACCTTATCTTGCTCTTGAAATGCAATGGACGAGACGTGGAGCTTGATTCCGAACAGGTTGACATCGTAGCGCTTGGAGATTTTCTTTTTGGTGGCAGCCCCGTCACCAAGATCGCCGCTGACTCGCAGGCAAGTTTTGCCTACGAAGGTTCTGGCCAGTGGTTTGATAACCACGAAGCCGAGATAATGATCCTGCAGCAGCTCAGACGTCAGGTCGCCACTCGAGCCGTCGAGCAACAGCTTATCCAGGTTGCGGTGATCAACCTCGCAACTAAAAAAATGCAGTCGTCCGCAAACGTAGCCATCGTTACCGAAACGCTTCACGTAAAAGCGCGAGTAATCCTCTAAAAAATCACGGTCGATGTACTTGGGCTCGAGAAGAATCGACTTCGCGCCCAGCGCTTTGAGGTAATTGAACAGGTAGGAGACTTGGTCTTTGGCAAAAATATCAGAGAAATCGTACCCGAAACATTCGCGAATCAAAGCACTCAGGGTGGACTTCTGAAATTGAGAAACTAGGTATGGGGTCATTATGGCCGCGCAAAAAAAAGCAGCCGTTAGGCTGCTTTTTGATCATTGAATTCTTTAGAGACTGCAGGTTTTCGCCAGAAGCTCGTTACTCACCGCTTGTGCAGAAAATTGACGCGCAAGCCGCTTGTTGAGTGCAACGGTGCGTGCGCGCGCGTTATCAAGGCGCTCCTCACGAGTCGCGCCCATGCGGTTGCGGGCTTCCTCAAACAGACGATCTAAGCTCATTTCCAATCCCCTTTGCCTACAGTCCCACTATGCCTACGGATAGTCCCGATACGCAACCACGTTGCCACTCGGAGCGGTGTTGAACAACGATACACATGCTGGAGAGCGTTGAATTATGAATCTCTACGACGCGAGGCCACTGGCTTAGCCCCATGCCTGCTAGCAGCACCGTTCACTGTAGATGAGACAAACCGATGGCTCCATCGTTCGGCTCAATTTATTTCGACTGTGAAGGTGGTGTGGCATGGTCGCATTGGCGTTGCGGGCTGTGGCAAACACGGACGAAGAATGATTTTTTCGCCTGTACCACCCTAGCTATCGCACCTCAGCCTTTTGCAGGGTTCACCACGTTTTCTCTATTCAGAAAGGGCCGTGGCGGCGCAGGCGCGGAGTATGCCACATGCCCATCACGTAAGGCGATAGGCTTTTTTAGCCACTTTGAACTCCCTTCCAAGACCAAATAGATGGCAGCTCCACGGCCTTTGATGCTGGATCTCGCGTTTTTTTTGACACAAGCCAGGCTCCGCCAAACCATGGTGTTACTCATCGCTAGCTCGTAACCGTGCGAATTTTTTGAATATTTTTGGATTGCTTTGAGATCAAAAGTTAGCCGCGACTTACGTCGCGAAGAAGCGATCAACTTATGCCCTGCGGGCAGTCCTGTCGTCCTTGAAAATTTTCATCCATTGGGGAATTTTCAAAGGCGAAAAAGAAGCCAAATCAACGACAAAGCAATCGAGTCGAAGGGCTCAACGCATCAAGAAATTTTAAGGAACGCACTTAGGGGAAATCTCTGCTTTTTTTTGTTCTCAAATACAAGAGCTCCGTCGCCTTTTTTTTATTCAAGGGGGATGCCAAAATATATTTTTCACAGCTGGGCGACGATCTGCTGCTGGAAGCTGCCATTTGCTCTGGCTCTAGGCACGAGCTGCCGGCGTGATTCAGTAGTAGATCTCAATGTCTTCCTCTATGTCCTAGCGCAAAGCTCCTAGTAGAAAGCGAGCTTTGCGCAGATTGACCTCGCAATTTTTAGGGAGTCAGTTCTTCAGGTCTGCCTTCAAGCGTTCCCCGGCATACGCCTGTGCTTCTTGAGCTTTTTCCACCACTGCAGCAGTCCCAAAAAACTCATGGGTTACACCTGGATAGAGCCTGCGTTCGACACTTACACCAGCGCTTCGTAGCGCCTGCTCTAACTGAGCACCGTCATCCCGCAACGGGTCGATCTCTGCGTTGATCAATGTGACCGGAGGCAAGCCTTGCAGATTGGCGTGCACGAGGTCGATGCGCGGGTCTTTTGTATCCGCTTGGCTAGTAGTAACTTGCGAAATGAACCACAGCATCGTCGGACGGTTGAGTGGAATCGCATCGGCGTACTTCAGGTACGACTCAGTGTCGGTGTTCGACTGGGCTACGGGATAAACCGACAACACATGCTTTGGAGCAGTCAGCCCCGCCTTATGAGCTGCCACTGCTGTCGCTACAGCTAGGTTACCGCCAGCGCTCTCACCAGCAAGCGCAAGGCGTTTAGGATCACCATTCACTGAAGAAGCTTTGGTTGTCAGCCAACGGTAAGCGGCGAGAGCATCGTCATGTGCGGCAGGGAATTTGTTCTCTGGGGCTAGTCGATAGTCCACAGAAACAACGACAGCATTAGCTTGCTTAGCTAGACCTCGCGCGCCTCCGTCATAAACTTTGCGGTCGGCGAAGACCCAGCCTCCTCCGTGAAAGTACAAGACCACAGGAAACGGCCCAGTACCTTCTGGCGTATACACGGTCGCAGGCATCGAGCCTACGGCGCCAAGTACCTGGATCTCGCGGGTGGTCACACCTGGCACAAGCGCCGTGGGTGTGCTGTCACGCTTTTCGTCAGCCAAAACCCCTTTGACGGCGTCGGCCATTGTCGGTTGTTGGCGTGCTTCGGCTGGCGTGATTTTCTCTATTGCTTTTCCATCGAAGCTGGCAAATTTATTCAAGACTTTCTGCATGTCCGAATCAGTGCGAAACAGACTTTTAGTGCCACTCACAGCAAGCTGAGAAACAGAAGGTTTGTCAGGGTCGCGAGCACACCCACCTAGCAAAGTGATGACGCTGATGGCGGACATTGTAATGGCCAGTTTGCGATGGTGCGTGATCATTATTTTCCCCTCGCACCCGACAGCCCGTCTTAGACACAAACAGTGCCATGGAAGGACTTTTCGGTTGCTTATCTCCACTTTTAGGATGTACCGCCGAGCCTTTCAGAGCCGGCGAAGGCAAGGGTGTTAGCTCAAGCAGCCGGTTTGAGCACGACCTTTGTCCAGCCATTTTCACGTGCATCGAAGTGCTTATACGCGTCAGGCCCTTCAGCAAGTTTCAATCGATGAGAGATGATCTGTCCCGGGTTGGCACGACCATGATGAATGAGCTCAGCCAAGCGACGGTTGTAGACTTTGACATTGGCTTGACCGGTTCTAATTTGCTGCCCTTTAAACCAGAACGCGCCGAAGTCAAAAGCCATCTTGCCTTGCTTCGCGAGCTCATTTTTGGCGCCTGGGTCTTCCGGAACAAATACGCCGACGACACCGATCCCACCGGTAGCCTTCGTCGAAGCGACAAGGTTGTTCATGGTGAGGTGATTGGCTTCATGGCCATGACGGTCGCAGCATTGATAACCCACACACTCGCAACCTCGATCAGTGCCTTTGCCATGAGTCAGGTTGAGAATCTGATCTACGGCTTCCTTCTCAAGCGAGTTGATTGGAGTAGCACCCATCTGAGCAGCCAGCTTCAAACGGTCGGGATGATTGTCGACCACGAACACCTGGGAGGCACCTTTGATCATTGCTGAGTGAGCGGCCATCAGACCGACCGGGCCGGCGCCATAAATGGCGATACTTTCGCCAGGTAACAGGCCTGCCAATTCAGTAGCGTGCCATCCAGTAGGAAAGATGTCAGACAGCATGACGTAGTCGTCTTCGCGCTCTTGCGCATCCTCGGGTAGCACCAAACAGTTAAAGTCCGCGTAAGGCACGCGGAGCAGTTCAGCCTGCCCTCCTTGATAAGGCCCCATTTCTGCGAAGCCATAAGCAGCGCCTGCATTACCAGGGTTGGCAGTCAGACAAAAACCGGTCAGCCCTTTCTCACAGTTTTCACAGAACCCGCAGCCGATGTTGAATGGCAGGCAAACGCGATCACCGACCTTCACTCGGTCGACCCCTGCCCCCACCTCAATTACTTCACCAAGATTCTCGTGTCCGAACACTCGTCCTGTTTCCATCGATGTACGTCCTTCGTACATGTGCAGATCTGAACCACAGATGTTGGTCGTGGTGATTCGAACGAGAACATCTGTAGGTTTTTCAATTTTAGCGTCCCGCACATTTTGCACGCTTACGTCACGCGGGCCGTTGTAAACGATTGCTTTCATGTCGTTCTCCCATTAGCAAAACGAAGAGAAATTTCGTCTGCTCTGACTTATCTGTCAGAGAGAAACGTACATATGTTCAAACATTTGAAGGTATGGCTGACGAGTGGTTAACCGAGGAGCGTAGCGTCGGAAATTCTGAATTTTTTGCTCTCACTGGCATCTTTTTCTTGAACGGAAACGAGGAACAAAATTGCCCATTTGAAACGAAATGAAGGTTGAATAGAGGCGCGAGTACGAGCTAACCGATATGTACGCAACGTCTAGTTTGCATCCACTTAAACTTCAATTGTGAAGAGGTTAAGAGCTTGACCTATTTAGATTGGATTCAATGGCCCGCGATGTTGGTAACAGTGCTTGCCGCGTGGCTAATCGGATCTCAAAGGCCGGCGAGACGAATGGTAGGATTTGTATTTTTCAGTGTGAGTAACGTGCTCTGGGTGATTTGGGGAGTCTATGCAGAGGCGTATGCTCTTATCGTCCTGCAGATTTTCCTTTTCCTTATGAACCTACGCGGGTTCAAAAAGAACTTTAAAGGACAGCAGAACTAGAGTTTTAGTACGCATTGGAGGGGGATGCCGATTCTTGAGGCTCTTGAGCTCTGCGATGCGAGTTTCGCGGCGAAGTGGAGACACTGGTTTTTCTTCGGTTAACCGGAGTAAACCTATCCTGGCCGAGCCTGATGGATGGTATGGCGGCCCTCCCTAGGCAATGGGTGCGGAAACCCACAAGTACAACGAGCGGTCATCCACGATCCGGCGACCATTCATGGCTTGGTCGAAGAAAACGTTGCAGGCCTAAGGATCGACCGTACTCCCGATTACGCCGACCGCCGCGAGGCCCACAGGATCGCCTGCCCAACCATGATTCTATGGTCGCTACGTGATAACCTTGAACTTTTTTACGGCGATGTCCTGGTTGTTTGGAAACCGTGGACGACAAGTTAGCGTGATCGTGGTGTGCCTTCCACTGCTTGGGCATATCGTTTAGTCGCCTCGGTTACCAAATCCTTCCGCTCGTCACGATTGATGAAACCTTGTTTTAGATATTCTTCGGCAAGTCGAAGTAATTCTTCGTATTGCTCTTGAGCGGTCATTCGACTTTCAGCCTTGTCCACCAATGAATGCCACGTCTCGAGCGCCTGCGCTTTCCGATCTTCGTACATGACAACGACTCCCATGGGGCTGTGTTGCGGTTGAGCCGTTCTATAACGCAATGTTCACCATGGACGACGTATGGCAAGCAACGGTCAGCAGCGTTTGCAGTCTTCAAGCGGAGCACCATCGTCACGCACCAGTCAATATTCCAGATTCACCTCGCTTCTCACCTTTATTTAAGGAGCGGCTCCAGCACTCACCTGCGGGTTGGGTATGGGTAGTCCAAGCGAAGAGCCGAGGGAGGACAGATATTCACCAAATCCCTCACGACATTTGTAATCCCTGCGTGCGCTCGTGACGACCGGGTTCGTCGCCGTCCAAACGATACGAGCGCCGATCCTCTCAAGGTCAGCTACCAGGTGTACGTCTTCGTGTGCGGCAAGATGCTGAAATCCACCGGCTTTCAGATAGGCTTCGGCACTTAGCCCGAGATTGGCGCCGTGGATGTGGCGATGATTTTCTATGAACTGGTAAAGCTCCAAATATTTTGAACGCACTAGCTCACCATGTTCATACCAACTGTTCACTTCGACTGTTCCACATACGGCATCAGCCTTGAACTCGATCTGGCGAGCAAGCCAATCATCTGGAACGACCGTATCGGCATCTGTGAACGCAAGCCACTGCGCTCCGGCGGTGAGTAATTTCTCCGCGCCAGCCGCTCTGGCCTTTCCTACATTCTGAAAAGAGACATCGAGTTTCGCTGCGCTCTGCGCCGAAACCAATTGACCTGTGTTGTCCGAACAATTGTCCAAGACGACAATTATCGTGACCAACTGACCACGGAGGCCTAGATGCTTGGTGGCAAGCACGACAGATGATAGGCAGTCGGTGATGTGTTTTTCTTCGTTATGGGCGGGTATTACAACACCGATCATGGACGTTTCCTCGATATAACGAAGTTTATGGTCTTCAGCTATCGACACCTGACCTTATTAGAAGGTTTAAAGAATGTATGACACCTATGCCAAATCCTAGGCACGGATAGCGTAGGCTCAGCGGCGAGATCGTATTTCCGGCATCCCCCCGTTCCATCTGCATGGACAATAGGAAATCCTTTTGCCTTCAGGACTTCTTAAGCAACAGTAATAACAGAGCTGAGGTGGCAAGCAATGCACCGGCAAAGAACGTGCTGTCTGACCCAATGCTTTGCCACAGCCAGCCAGCAAGAACGCTGGCGATCAGCATGCATACGCCGCTGACCAGATTGAAAATGCCAAAGGCGGTGCCCTTGAGTTCTGTGGGAGATTTATCGGCTACGAGAGAGGCAAGAATGCCTTGGCTGAAACCCATATGAAGTCCCCACAATGCAACGCCCACCATCATAGTGAAGACAGAACTGGATTGAGCGAGTACCAGATCTGCCACGATGAGTAATCCCATACCTACGCAGAGTAGCTTCGTGCGACTGACTCGATCAGATAGCCAACCGGCAGGGTAAGCGGACAACGTGTAGAAAAGTGCCATTACCACCATCACCAGCGGAACCCAGGTGACCGACAGGCCAATTTGTTGCGCTCGTAACACCAAAAAAGCCTCACTGAAACGAGCAAGCGTAAACACCCCACCAATAATGACGACCCACCAATACCCAGAGGAGAAGTCGTTAAGGACTCTCCAATGAATTGGAGATCGAAATTTTCCTTCGCTGGGGGCGTGTGTGGGCTCTTTCACTCCTGTGACAATGAAAGCCACAGCTAATGCTGCCGGGATCACCGAAAACCACAGCACCAGCTGTATATCTGCGAGCCATAACATCAGCACGATGGCGAGACCTGGGCCAAGAACAGCCCCCACGGTATCCATCGATTGTCGCAGTCCAAAGCAGGCACCACGGATCTCTGGTGGCGACACATCTGCGACCAGAGCATCTCGGGGCGCCCCACGAATGCCCTTGCCAATGCGATCCAAAAAGCGTGCGGTAAATACCACTTCAACCGAGTGAGCCAGAGGAAAAAGTGGTTTGGAAAGAGCGGCTAAACCATAGCCGAGCAACAGCAATCCTTTGCGCCGACCGACAAAGTCACTGATAGCGCCAGAAAATACCTTGATGAGCATGGCAGTCGACTCGGCGACTCCTTCAATCACCCCGACAGTCAATGCGCTCGCACCCAACGTAGTTATCAAAAATACGGGCAGTAAACTGTGTACTAGCTCGGACGACAGATCCATGAATAGGCTGACAAAGCCAAGCGCCCAAATCGTGCGTGGAATGCGAAGACGCTCAGCATTGGTATCTGAAAATGGGCTGCTCATATTTCATCCTGTCGATGACTCAATCCAAATGAAAGGAAATCGCAGATACGCTCCATGGACAGAAAGATGGCGAAATAGTAGCTTTGGGGGATGACTGCAGAGGGAACGCTCAATATTTGGCCCTCTCGGCTATCACCTTTTTCCTCTGACCGTTGAGTGAATACAGCATAGTCGAGTAATCATTTATGTAGCTCGCAAAAGCGTTCTAGGTCAGATAAGAGAAAATGATGCTGTTGAAATATATAAAAATCTACTTAAGTGATTAAATGGAAATATCATACGCTCGATTAATAGGTGTCCTAGGTTTAATTTTAGCCATCATTGAAATTTGGCAGCCGCGAATATCTGTTTTGCTAGAGAATCTTATAAGCAAACATATCGTTGAGGTTGAAGGGTTTCAAGATTTGTATAATAAAGAACTTAAGATTATGCTGAAAGTTGCCGAGGGATCACGAAAGGAAGTCCTAAAAGGGCCTAGTCCGGTTTCGTATGATGAATTTAAAGCTAGCGTATTTACCTCAATAACATGTATACGATATGTTCTATTGTTTTACGTAATTACATTCATAAATTTTCTAATATTGAAGCCGGTGAGATTAATCTTGATGTACCTCAACAAATTTGGAAATGGAAGGGCTGTCGGTGGTTTAGGGTTGGCGTTAGCCGTAATTGGTATTTTTTTGTAGTCTGTTAAATATCAAGTGTTTTCATGCTTAACATTTCAGAGGCTGCTCGTACCCGACCGCTTCACAGAATCTTCCCCCCAACACTATTCCTCTCATCATTATATAAATTCTTATACGTGGTTACGTAGTAACTTTCCCACATTACTCATGGAAAGCCACTCGGAACATGCCCTATGCATAAAATCTGAGTGGATGCGGGGGTGAAGCATAGCTCATCCAAAATGAGGATCGAGAACACGCCATAGGGTGTACCATCCTTAGACATCCACAAAATATTAGTAAGCCATGCCTATGGAAAGCGAAGAGGGTCACCAGATCGTTGCTTCTCTGGCGTGCCGGATTGGTGACATCGCTGACATTGCGCAGGTCGCCGATGCGATCATTGCAACGCTTAAAGATATGGATTCAGCCCTCATGCCCATTATCGGACAGCAAGGGGTTGCCGCGCTTTTTCGTCGCAGCCTTCTGCTGTGTGCCACCGCGCATCCACGTTTGGCCAACGCTTACCAGAGTGCTCAGATCGACACGAATCTGACAGAACTGAAATCTGTAATTGTTCAGCAAAGCTCAGTCGAAGCGCTATTTTTCGGCGGGGTCATGCTGACAACCTTTTACGAGCTATTGACCACGCTAATTGGGCCCTCGCTCTCCGCACGATTGGTTCGTGACGTTTGGGACAATTCTTTGAGCGTCCCACCTGCGCAGGAAACCTCGCCATGAAATCGAAAGTGACAATCAACCGTTTGGCCACGGGAGTGCCTGGATTGGATGAGGTGCTAGGCGGAGGACTGCCAGAGTTTTCGTTCAACCTCATTGCTGGCCCTCCTGGTTGCGGCAAAACCACCTTGGCTCATCAGATGATGTTTGCCCTGGCGACGCCTGAGCGTCCCGCCCTATTCTTCACTGTACTTGGCGAGCCGCCACTCAAGATGCTTCGGTACCAGCAGCAATTCGACTTCTTCGATAGCGAAGCGATCAACCATTCTGTTCGCTACATCAACTTGGCTGATGACACGCTAGCGGGTGATCTAGACGAGGTGCTGCGACGTATTGTCAGCGCAGTTGAAACGTATTCGCCGGCACTGGTGTTTGTCGACTCGTTCCGTTCGGTGGTGCTGGCAAGCCAGACGGAGAACAACCCAAACAACAACCTGCCGCAGTTTGTTCAGCAGTTAGGCATGTTGATGACCACTTGGCAGGCGACGACCTTCCTGGTTGGCGAATACTTCACTGAAACTGATACCAACCCGATTTTCACTGTGGCAGACGGATTGATTTGGCTGCGCCAAAGCGTCCAGCGAAATTCCATGGTGCGAAAAATGGAAATCATGAAGATGCGTGGCCAGCCAACAATGCCGGGGCTGCATACCTTTCGCATTGCAACTTCAGGAATCAAAGTCTTCCCACCCGCGTCATTAATTCCCGAAAAAACCTTTGAACCCTCTCTAAACAAGCAGCCAGCGCGTTTGAAGATGGGTGTGCCTCGACTAGACGAAATGCTTGGAGGTGGGCTACCACGCGGCTATTCGTTGCTGGTCGCAGGGCCTTCCGGCTCAGGAAAAAGCATCTTGGCTGCAACCTTCTTATCTGAAGGTGCACGCAACGGAGAGACTGGCGTGATCGCAGTTTTCGAGCAGCGTCCTCATCACCTGCGAAATGCCACCCTCACCCAGTTGATCCAGGAAGGAAAGGTCGGGTTAGTCGATAGTCGCGCGCCTGACCTGTCCATCGATGAGATCGTCCAACTGCTGTTGAGCGAGATCACGCGATTGAAAGCAACACGGGTGGTCATCGATTCGCTGTCAGGTTTTGAACTGGCAATAGCTCCGACCTTCCAAGAAGACTTCCGTGAGTCGTTGTCACGTATGGTCACTGCATTGACCAGTGTTGGTGTCAGTGTATTGGTGACCTCGGAACTCGAAGACCGCTACACCGACCTGCGTTTCAGTCCCTATGGTACGGCTTTTCTAACCGACGCCATCATCGTTCAGCGCTATATTGAAGTTGAAAGTCGCTTGCTGCGCATCATGGCGGTGGTCAAGTTGCGGGCCAGCGCTCATTCAGATGAGCTGCGTCTGTACCACATCGATGAAAACGGATTGCAGATCGGCGAAAGGCTGCAAGACCAAGAGGGCTTGCTTGGCGGGCGACCGACAAAAAGGAGTTCAAATGTCACGTGCCTTGGAGATGAAAATGTTTGACTCGGTCTCATGAGCGGAACCGGTGGCAAGAATGAGGATGAGATGGCTGATGCCACTCGCGAACTCATCGCGCTGGGCCAAAAACTTACAAAAGCGCGCGCCGATTTAGCCGCGCTGCAACAAGATCTGATCGACGCGATCAATCGTTTGAACAATAGCGAGCAAGTCAAGCAGTTGATTGAAGCCAATCAACAGTTGGTTCTTGCAATCCTGGCAAAATCGGACGACGTAACGACTTCTGGCACGGAGGGCGCACCTCAGCAGGGGGAGCTTGTTGAGGCTAACGAGCACCTAGTCATTGCCGCTCTCAGCGCACAACACCTTCAGGCGCTGGCTGAGCATGCACTAGGTCAGCAAAAGCGCATTCTTGCGATGGTGGCCCATGAACTGCGCAACCCTTTGACACCTATCAGTATGATTGCAGAGCGCATGGTGCGGATGCCGAGTGCAGAATTGCCCAAGATGCAGGCGCTGATTCAAAGCCAAGTGCAGCACATGTCGCAGATGGTCGACGATCTACTGGACGTCTCCCGGGCCAGCACCGGGAAACTGCGGATCAACTGTCACGAAGTCGATATTTTGCAGGTTATTAGAGAAGCAGCGGGATCGTGCCGCCCATCAATGAACGCCCACCAACTGAATTTCATTTCTAACATCCCCGAGGGCACACTTATTCTAAATGGTGACCCAGTGCGCCTGGGGCAGATCCTCAACAATCTTCTGACCAATGCAGTCAAATACACACAGGCTCACGGCGTCATCAATCTATCTGTAACGATTGAATCCGACGTTGTCAGAATAAGCATCTCTGACAATGGAATCGGTGTCCCCGCCAAAGTTCTGCCGTTTATTTTTGACCCCTATGTTCAGGACTTGCAGGCCGTAGGTTTCAACGGTTCAGGTTTGGGGATCGGTTTGATGGTGGTTCGTGAGCTAGTCGAAGCACATGGTGGACACGTCACTGGTACGAGCGAAGGTAATGGTAAGGGCAGCGAGTTTGTGGTGACGTTACCTTTGCTGAGCCATTGAGTGCCTACGCGCGGACGGACACTGAAATAGAGCCCGCGTTTTGTTGCTCCTTGGTCTCCCCGAGGTTAAAGCCAAGAAGTAGAGCTGAGCTGGATCCAAAAAAGTAGTAGCCTATCGCCATTGGGCTCTCCCTGAGAGGAGCCTGTCTGTGGATAGGTATTTGAGCATGAAACAGCAAGCGTTCTATCAGCTCGCGATTCTTGGTAATGCGCCAGAGAGCGCCGTCCAGGAAATAGAAAACGAGCTTTCTTTGCGACTGAGCGAATTGGGGTTCACCTTGCATGAGGAGGTGAGCTTGTTCGTTGGTTCACCAGCTGAATTCAATGCTCTGGGCGATAGGTGCACGGCAGTTCTCTGCTTCCCTATAAGCGATGAGTTTGAAATGACGATGGCGTCGTTGATGAACCGGGGAATTCCAGTAATCCCTGTGGCTAGCTACAAAGAAAACCTACCCTCAGAATTTCCTCCGCTTGTATCCCGGCTCAATGGCATGGCCTGGAAAACAGACAAGGCCACAGCCATTACGTATGCGCTGCTGGAGTGCGCATCACTGTTGCCACGCAATCGTCGCGTTTTTTTGAGCTATCGCCGTAGTGAGTCCACTGAGGCTGCGTTGCAGTTGTATGCCGCGTTGTCTGCCCGGCTTTACGACGTATTTTTGGATACTCATGACATTCATCCAGGCCAGCATTTTCAGCAGGTTCTCTGGCAACGATTGTGTGACAGCGACGTCCTACTGTTTTTGGATACCCCTAATTACTTTTCGAGTCGTTGGACAGACATGGAATTTACTCGGGCCGAATGGCGCGGTATACCACTGCTGAGAGCCGCTTGGCCTGGCGTGATCGCGAATCCTCGGGTAGGACTGGCCACGACTATAGGCCTCAGTGAGTCTGATTTTTTCGGCAACAGTCATTTAAGCGATGAAGCGGTACTAAACATCTGTAATGAAGTTGAAGACCTCAGAGCGCGAAGCGTTGCTGAACGTTACCAAAGACTCCTGTCGACGCTAAAGGATTCAGTAGCTAAAGGACGTGGCAAAATTGAAGGAGTTACACTTCGACGTAGCCTTATTGTTGCCACTCCAAACGGTACTCGGATAGCGGTCTATCCAGCTTTGGGCGTGCCTACCTCACACACCTTGCACAACGCTACATTGGATAATCACCCCTCTCCTGTAGCTGTTGTGTACGAAGAGGCGGGAATCGATGAGCAAGAGTGGAAAGCTCATATGGAGTGGATAACCCACTATGTTCGTGGCGCTGTCAGATTGGTGAGCTCTCACCGCTGTGGCTGGGATTTTGCTGACTGGAGCTGATCATGAATTACGTATTTCTCTCAGCCGGCATTCCTGCCCCTGAAGACCCTTACGCAGACAAATGCGACCCTTTTCTGGTTCACACAGCCATCCGTGCTTTTCTGTCGCTAGCGCTTGGTAGACGCCACATTGTATGGGGAGGACACCCTTCCATCACTCCGATGGTAGTGGTCGCTTGTCAAAGTTTAGGGATCGAATACACCGAGGCAGTAACGCTGTATCAATCGAGGTATTTTTCATCAGTTTTTCCAAGCGCTAACGACCACTTTGCCAATGTTGTACTCGTCAACGCGTCGAAGGATGAAGCTGCAAGTCTAAAAGAAATGCGTGAAACGATGTTCTCAGACTTTGAGTTCAGCGCAGGAGTTTTCATTGGGGGTAAGCAGGGAATAATTGAGGAGTATCGCCTCTTTCGTGAATATCACCCTCAAGCGACGGCATTAGTCGTCAAGCGGCCAGGTGGCGCGGCTGCGAAAATATTGAACGTCTCGACCACTGCCTCAGTAGATGATGCGAGCTACAACCCTATAGATTTCACAAGCACATTTATACACGAGCTCGATATTTCTACCGAGGAACCTCGTGACAGCTATGCACACCTCTCACCGCCTCAAAGCTTTGACTATTAGTCTCAATGTTGACCTATCAAAAACCATAGGAAAAAAGTCGTGGATCGTGGATTCAATGTTTCGCTGTACAGAGACCTTTACAAAATTGATGATGCAGCCGTTAGAGAATATCAGAGCGACGAAAAGCGAAAAGTAGAGGATTTGTCCGCTTACGTATTGGACGCCGACACCATCGACGCTCAAACGGTGATCAGAAAAATCTTTCCTCATCAAAATGTGGATGTCTTCATTTCGCACTCTCATGAAGATAGAAATTTAGCAACTCAACTAGCAATTGACCTAAAGGAAAAGCTAGGAATTATTGCTTTTGTTGATTCATCTGTCTGGGGTTCTGCAGACGATCTTTTGAAAAAAATAGATGACAAGCATTGCTGGGATGCTGATTTAGGAAGCTACCGGTACAGTGACAGAAATCGTTCGACTGCTCACGTTCATATGATTTTGGCAACTGCTTTGCAACAGATGATTGACCGCGCAGACACGCTATTTTTCTTAAATACTGATAAATCGTTGTCTACAAAGCATTCAGTTGTGTCGAATGAGAAAACTTTATCACCTTGGATTCACATGGAGTTGATGTTCAGCTCTATGGTCAGAACAAAATCACGTCCATCCCTCGAGCATAAACGCATGATGGACAGTGTTAACGAATCACTGGACGTCGCCCACGAGGCACCGCTGAAGCATCTGACCACACTGGGCCACTACGACATGATTCTTTGGATGGTTAAAGCTGCTGAATTGCGAGGAAAAGCAGCCATTAAAGTACTTTATGAAAATCACTGACCTAGGGAGCTCCAAAGCATGGATAGAAAGCTGAAGCACCTGGAATTTATACAAGGAGTCGTGAATCGACTATCGACAAACTCCTTCCTTCTGAAAGGATGGTCTGTTGTTATAGTCTCAGCACTTTTCGCGCTTTCAGCGAAAGATTCAGACAAGGGATTTGCTGTTTTGGCTTACGTGCCAGCCATAGCATTCTGGGGATTGGATGCGTATTTTCTGGCGCTGGAACGAAATTACAGAAAGCTCTACGATAAAGTTCGGGTTGTAGAGCCCGGAAGCGTTGATTTTGTAATGACTATCGACGTAAAGGAAGGTACCAAGGACTGGTGGAAGTCTTTTCTGTCCAAGACTCTTCTAATTTTCCATGGTGCCGTTGTAGTGGCGATTAGCTTAGTTATCTTCTTGTACCATCGCTAATAAAGAGGGCCTAGGCCCTCTTTTCCCAACAACTATCGTCCAGCATTTCGTGCCGCTTGCTCTACCCATATACCAATATTGCGATATCCAAAATCTGACACCCAGTTGTAGTTAGGATAACCTCTAACCTGGAGTCCACAGGACGTCGTAGGGCGGCCATCCCATCCAGGAATTTGACTTATATTGATTGTCAGAATGCCATTCCCGCGCTCGATACTTTTTTGAATCTCGTACTGAACCCACTTGCTTTGATTGGTTGTTGGGCCAACGAGTACCACGGTTACCGACGTACCCTCAAGCTGTCGATCAATCCAATTGCGGACGGCGACATCGCCTTGTCGAGCTATCTGTTCGAATTCCGCCTTGTCGATCACGCCAGACTTCTGTACACCATCGATGACATTACTATTTCTTACGGTCATGACACGTTGCACATCTTCATACTGGAAGCTGAAAAAAACTTTGCGTGCCATTTGTATTCCCTCGTATTAAGTAAAAACTCCCGATAAAAAATCCGACTTACAAACTTCTTACTGATACGCCGCCATAGTTAGTGCCCGGCTCCCAAACCGCCAGAGCACCAAGATTTGAAAAATCGATCCGCCTATATAAATCTAGATACTCGCTGCCGTGAGTTGTCCAGCCTTCTACCGTGGGGATCATAATAATGCGATCTAGGTTTTTTACTCCATCCGCAAATCCTATCTCCCAAGGGCACCATCTCGAAGACATCGAACTTGCCGTTGCCAAAAACAAAAAATAATCAGACTCTGAAATTTTTCGTTGGATGCGTGTTGCGGTCTCCCGATTTGGGGTGGCCGGCATTTCTTCATCCTGCCAATCGATGTATACACTCCACCCAGCTTCATTCAGCAACTGCGCTAGCCCAATCGCCAGAAATCTATCTTGGTGACTGTGAGAGAGAAATGCAGTCGACATACCGAGACGCTTTGCTTGAACAGCATCTCTGATGCGTCCGTTAAACGACCATCTCGGAGCAGCATTGCGTAGTTGATCAGTGCGTATAGGCATTAGGACTGCTTGATAAACCAGTGATGTCAGTTTGACTTTATCAGATTGGATCCACCGAATGCACCCTATGATTGGCGAAGGTACAGCTGGTCAGTGGTGAGCGGATTCGGCGAGCAGATTCCTGCCCAGACGCCCAAGACATTTAACGCAGGCACGTTAGCGATATTGACCTAGTGACGAGTCTTGCGAGCGACTTCTGAGAGCGCTGACATTTGCTGCAATAGCAGCAACGTTGATGTCTGTGGCTGGGGTGAACACCTCAGATCAATATCTCCAAAAGACTGGTGTCACAAGCACCAGTACGGTCAGAATTTCCAACCGGCCCAAAAGCATCCCAATGGTCAGAAGCCATTTTGCAGCATCAGGTAGTGATGAGAAATTACCTGCCGGCCCGATGATGTTTCCCAACCCTGGCCCAACGTTACACACGGCAGTAGCCGCGCCGCTCAAAGCCGTTGTCCAGTCAAGCCCAATGAGAGCAAGCCCTAAGGCGATTGCTGCAATCGTGACTGTGAAGAAAAAACAAAAAGTCAAAAGTGAGCGCACAATCTCCTCGTCTACAGGATGACCATTGTACTTTTTTTGAATGACTGCCCGAGGATGAATCAGTTGCTTTAGGCTGCTCAATAACAAAGTAACCGCTACCTGAAAGCGGAAGATTTTAAGACCGCCAGCGGTCGAGCCCGAACATCCGCCGACAAAGGTCAGATAGAAAAAAAGCATTACTGCAAAACTGCCCCACAGTGTGTAATCACCCAATGCAACGCCTGTGGTGGTCACGACGGAGGTCACGTTGACGGCCACGATACGAATGGAATCCCACCAGCTATTGTCGCTGTTCAGACTCAGCCATGTACCAACTACCAACCAGGTAATGACCAAAAAGCTGATGAAACCGCGTACCTGTTGATCTTTCACCAACGCCATCCTATGTCCACGCAAAGTCGCGACATACAAGGTGAATGGCAGGCTACCTAAAATCATGATGACCACCGCTATCCAATGGATAGCTGGCTGCGGCCAGTGAGCTAGCGATGCATCCGAGGTCGAGTATCCACCTGTAGAAATCAACGACATTGCGTGATTGATCGCCTCAAACGGCGTCATTCCTGCCAACCAAAGTGCCAAGGCTGATCCACCAGTCAACCCGAGGTAGAGCCATAAGATGTACGTGGCAGCAACATGGGAACGCGGCGTTACTTTCTCTGACCAATCTGAAGATTCGGTTTGAAACAGACGCATGCCGCCCACCCGCAACAGTGGAAGGATTGCCACCGCCATACCGATAAAGCCAATCCCCCCAACCAGTGAAGCATTGAGCGCCAAATCAGCAAACCAGGAGAAGCGGTATCCAACCCGGTGAGAATGGTAGAGCCAGTGGTCGTGATGCCGGACATCGTTTCAAAGAACGCGTCGGTGTAGCTGATATGGTGGATGAACACCATGGGAAGAGCGGCAAAAGAACAGACGACAACCCAACTGGCTGTCGTCAGCAGATACATATCTCTTGGCCTAAGCTGCGAGGTTTCTGGACGACCGCGCACAATGAGCATCAGCCCACAGATGAAGGTGATCAGGCTAGACCAGAGAAAGGCAGAGAGTTCATCGCTTCGCTCATAAAGCACCAGCGTAATCATGGGGATCGCCATGCTTACGGCCAGTGTGATCAGAAAAATACCTAGGATGAAGCCAATAAGCCGCATTGCAGCGATAGACATGAAAAAGCCTGATTGGTGAACGTCGCGCAATATTAAATGTACTAAGGACGCACAACGTAGTTTTTTGCAGCTTTTCTTTGGTGGGTTGGAGACGGGATAGCGCGAGCAGAAACAACGCGTCTGGTGCACATGAAGATAAAGCCCTTACGCGAGGGCTTAGGCACCTGGATTTGTGATTTGGATGTAGACCGACCAAGAACCAAGCAATATCCAGAACATCGCGGAGATCCATGGTGTACGAACTGAAAACAGCAAAGCCTTACGATATCCCTTATGAGTGGATTCCCTATCACAAAATAAGGGCGATTCGTCAAAAGCCAATCCCATCAAAGGTTGGCTGCTTAAAAGCTCACTTTGCTTGAAATGCCAGTGATCAATGATGTCATAGGCCGCTCGAATCCCGGGCCAAGCATTCAACGAACTCAGCATTCCAAGCAGCGCAAGAAACGGTGGCACCACTAGAGTGAACAGCTTTCCCCACTCAGGGTTCAGATTGGACATGCACGATGCAAAGGCTATGACCAAAAAGGACTGCGCAGCCAAGTAAGCATCAGTTCGATTTGCCAAGATTCTGGTCTCGTACTGAATCTCCCTCCTGTAAAAATCTAATCGATCTTTTGGGGCTCCGAATATCTTGGTATTATGCTCGTTGAGTTCGGTATCCCCAATTTGGGAAGTCAAAATTCTAGGCATGATTTGTTAATCCCAATAAACTGATAAATCTCCGATATCTATTCTTCTCTGTGCCCGGAGAATTGAGGGCCATCCGCACAATTAATGCTGCACTGGTCGGAAACACCTGCTGCGTTCCTATTTTGTGGTTTAGACAGCGTTAGGCGTTGAGCAGATCCAGGGGTTCATAGCGTGCGACAGTCGGCTGATTTCTCAGCCTTGGAAGGGGGAGTGCATTCCGATTGGGCTAGATGCACGGAAGAAATAGATCCACCTAATGAGGAAAATAGGCCTGGAGCGTAGGCCCAACGCTGCACTGATACAGGATTTTTTCTCATTAACAAAGGAGTTCCGACGACATCGGAAGGCGAATCGATAAGTTTCGATACCTAGCCTATGACGGCCAATAATGGGAAATAGGCCCAATCTACTCTTCAAAAAATCTTGGATTGATCGCGAGGCAGCAAATTCTCTAGTCCTAAAGGGCAAGATCCAACATACTTATCCTACTGATGAACTGCTCACACCAAACAACATCTAAAGACTACCCACCCGAATCTCATGCTAGGAGATCTTGTGAATAATCTTCCCGAGGACACCGCTCGGCAACCTGAATTCCGGCCAAGAAGACTACCGGCTACAGTGATATCGGTCGCTTTCATGGCTCTGGTGACTATTTCAATTATTAGTATCTATTGGATCCAGGCCGTTCAAAGTAAAGCATATGATATTTCACAAGCAGAATTAGTTTCAGGAAATCTAACACGTTCAATTGCTCAGCAAGCCACTGATACTTTCGATGAGGCCAATTTAATTTTAGATGAGTTAATCGAAAGGATTCACGACAATCTGTTAAGCCCCCATGAGCTTGATAAAACCCAAAGGCTTCTTAAAAGAAGAGTATTTACCACCGAGCAGCTTCATGGACTTTTTTTCTATGATAAAGATGGTAATTGGATTTTGTCTTCGTTCGACTCAAAACCAGATGCTGCAAATAACGCTGATCGTGATTACTTTCAATTCCACAAACACAACGTCACACTCTCCCCCGAATCGGCCAAGCAATACGCAGCCGGACAACAGGGGAATGGGTTATTCCATTTTCGAGACGAGTCAACGACAGCGAAGGGAGCTTCAGAGGTGTCGCGTTGGCAACTATAAAAATGACATATTTCGACGACTTTTTCTCTACTTTCTCCATAGATAAGAAAGGCGCTATATTTCTAGCACTTCCTGACGGGAGGATTATCGCAAGACGGCCTTTTGTTGAACAGGTAATTGGCACGTCTCTGGCTAAAGGTGAAATATTTTCCATACATTTGCCAAAATCCCCGCAAACACTGTAATGATCAATTCAATAATAGACGGAGTAGATCGTCTGTTTGGATATAGCTTGCTTCAGAAGTACCCTTTGGTTGTTGCTGCTGCAAATTCGCGAGAAGCGATTTTGAGCGCTTGGTGGGCTGGGACAATCAAGATGGGAGCGATGATTGGAGTAGTTCTTGTAGTAAATCTCCTTGTTGGCCTATTACTGATTAAGCAAGTCCGTCATGGGCTAACGGTAGAGGGCGATTTGAAGGATGCGCAGGCAATCTTAGAAAAGTTAGTATTACAAGATGCGCTAACTGGCCTTTCAAATCGACGTCATTTAGAGAAAAATCTAAAACTTGAATGGCTTCGCGCTATACGGCATCGCTCTTCTATCAGTTTGATAATGATTGATATTGATTTCTTTAAAAGTTTTAATGACCAATATGGTCACATTGCTGGCGATCATTGCATAACTTCGGTGGGAGAAGCCGCCAGGCAATCTATCAATAGGCCATCTGACTTGGCGGTACGATACGGCGGCGAAGAGTTTGCAATATTGCTTCCTGACACAAAAGCAGGCGGCGCTTACAAAATGGCCGAGAAAATCAGGCTGGCTGTGATGAGCTTATCCATTCCCCACCAAGAGAATCCGAACGGATCTGTCACCGTTAGTTTGGGGGTCTATACATGCGTCCCGGACAGCTCCGATTACCAGTTTCTTATGACACAGGCAGATTCCGCACTTTATTTGGCGAAACGTTCTGGCCGCAATAGGACTATAGCTGCAGTGGTTACGAACAGCAATTCATGAGCATGGTGCCTTCCTACTTTTAGCAAAAGTAAGCCGTTAAAACACGAGGGATACAGTTCTCACCACGGAAGCTAAGCAGGGGCTAGCTAGCTATAAGGAGCCTCTTAACTTAATTGCTCATGCTTAGGTTGAACCGGAACCTTTCAATGGAATCATTGAATTTCAAAAACACGCCACCATATAAGAAATCAAGACAATTTAACTCAGGGGCCTTCATTAAAACCAGAAGTTTGATTGCAAACTATAAGTTGCAAAAAATCTTGTCACTCAACCAGAAACCCGCCGAAGCGGGTTATTCAAGGTAGTCACTTAATCAGTTAATCTCTTATTTATTGACTTGTATCGTCCTCGTCCATGTCGTCCTTTTTCATGCCATCGTTCTTCATGCTATCGTTAGACATTGAGCCTTTCGTCATGCTGTCCTTTACCTCCGCGCTTTGTTCGCAAACGAGAGGGGCTTCGACGACTCCTTCGTTTGATACTCGCGCTGTTCTACTTTACTGCGGGTTGTTTTCACCTCTATGCGACAGCGGGATTCGTGAGCATCGTCCCGGACTGGGTTCCATATCCCGTTGTGGTGGTAATTCTCACGGGTTGCTGCGAACTTCTGGGGGCTATCGCATTGCTAACGCCACGTTTTCGTAGGCTGGCCGGGATAATGTTGGCTGTTTATGCCGTGTGCGTGTTTCCCGCGAACATCAAACACGCGCTGGAAAACATACCTGTTGGTGGTTTTTTACTGGGTTGGGGATACCACGCGCCACGGCTAATTTTTCAACCCTTCTTGATCTGGCTTGCGTTGTTCTGTGGTGATTTGGTGACATGGCCGTTCCACAGCCACCGACGTGTCTCTGCGTGATTTCTTCGAATCGAAAGGCAGTTGCCTGACGCTCATCATACAGGCCCCGCGAGATAACTTCGGCAACGCCTTCAAACAAGAGCGTGCCGTGTCGGCACAAGGAAGTTCCCTACTGTCGCTTCAGAGTCGAGCTGATTGGAGAGGCTAACAGTTCGACATGGCTCATTCACATCCGTTGAGCCGATTGCATTCATCACGCGCAGCCGCTGGCAAGGAATAGGTTCTATCCAATCGCGTTTTTTTTGAGTGTCATAGATGCTGAAACTGCTTTTCGCCATCACGGAGTAAAAGCGAACGCCGTCACGAAAAGTTTCAGTTTCTGTTAAGACGGCTGGCACTACTACAAATCGCGTACTCATTTCCAGCTCCCAGGTAAGGCCTCGTTGTGCAAGCTAAAGATATCCTCCAAACCGTATTTTTCATTTTTCCCGACACAGCAAATTGAAAAATGACAGAGCAAGGACTGTCGCACGCATCCCTCCGCTCTCAACGGTGAAACACGACCAACACATCAGTGACAGCCAGCCGCTGATCTTTGTGCAGTCTGCCTTGAGTCTTATAACGATGGCAGTACTCTGAACGCCTTGAGTGGAAATCTATCGAGGGGGCGCCAGCAATTCATTGTCGAGAAGTCTCACCTTAGCTGCGCAGCGTGCTGTTGCATACGCCTAGTATCTGGTGGCCTCTGGAAACGATGCGTGCTTTGGCCGCTGAAGGTTATACGGGGTGAATGCACCTCAACGATCCCGCCTTTAGGAGTGGGGTTTAGCGGAAGATGGCAGACTCTCAAGGCAGCAAATATCCTTGGTCATACTTGCAGGTACTGGCTTGCTCACATACTCGCGCTGCGACGGTACAATTTCTTTCGCTCAGTCTCTGTTGATGAAGCGAAAAAGCTGTGGCGCAACAACGGCCAGTAAAGGCAGTACGAGAACCATCAGAAACAGCTCCGGAAGCACACCCAAAACTGCTCGATAGAACCCTTTCTGGATCATTTCAACGAGCACCGATAGGCTGCTTGAAAACAACAGCACCGACGTGCAATAAGCAATGACGCCCCCGCTCCACTGCTTGGGATACCTGCTCATTCGGCTTAAAACAACACCCCATACGACACTCAATAGTGACAGCGCGATTAAGCCTGGCGGTGAGCCTGAGAAGAGCCAGCTTATTAGCGCACCGGTCAATGCGCTCGTACCATAAATATGCATGAATCAATCGCTCCTTTACGTACAGGGTGACGGGCGAACTATTTCCATCATGGCTGTAAAATTAGACCATTTGAAAGATCTATCAGCTTGGCAGACCGGTTGCGCTTTAGATGCGCTCTTTTTCTTCAATTTTTTTCATGCGTTTCTGCTCGTACATTTTCTTGTCGGCCAGGGTCAACGCCAAGCTTATATTGTTGGCAGCGCTTGCCATGGCTAACCCCACAGATGCGCTAACGCCTGACACTTGAAGTGATTGATAGACCCTCTCACGCAGCGCTTCGCCGCCAGCTCTGTCGCAATTGACACCGATGATTCCAAACTCATCGCCCCCCAATCTTGCAACAACATCGTCAGCCCGAGATGCTTGGTTGAGTGCGCTAGCCGCCTGCTTGATCACTTCATCACCCGCAGCGTGACCCTCGCTATCATTGATGAATTTCAAATCATCGAGATCAATGATCACAACAGCCGAGGACTTTCCGTAACGCCGGTTACGTCCATCCTGACAAGCTGCCAGCTGATCCCAGCCGGCACGGTTGTAAAGTCCCGTCAGACCATCGCAAAGCGCCTGCGCCTCAAATCGCTCCGCTCTGCTGGACTGCTCATCAGCCCTTAACTCCATTTGCAAAATCTTACTCAGCACCTTACCAACCATCTCAATGAGCGCTTGATCCTCTCTGATTTGTTCGGGTTGAGGAGCAGGATCAATTGCGCAGAGAGTGCCAAAGAGGGAGCCATCTGAGAGCAGAAGCGGAACACCAATGTATGAGTGGATTCTTAATTGCTGGCCTATTGGTGCAGCCGCATAGCAAGGCACCAATCGAGAGTTCGGCGCTATGCGCGGCCCGTTTCCATTCACCATTTCACTGCAAAAGGAATCGCTCCAACGGAGAACTCTGCCGGGCTGAATTTCATAGCCATGATTTTCGCAATGCAAAACAGTCCATTCATCACCGTCTGCCCGAGTAATCATCCACAAGTCGAATCCTAGCCGGTGCCGCAAGAACGAAAGCACTTCTCGCGCTGTATCTTCAAAATCACTCATCTGGTGTTTCGACTCATAGGTTCGGCGTGGGCAAAAGGTGGGCACCATCGCCAGAGCGCCGCGTGGGCCTATGAATGGTGGGCGAGTGCATCCGCGAAATGCATTGCTTAGCATCGAGTCTGCTACGGAATAAGACCTTTCCGATGAAATACGTAATCGACTCGTGGTTTCAAGTTACAACGCCCTCCGAGCAAAGTTTTAACAAAGACCCTCACAGCAATTTTCTTAGGGAGCGCTCGTGGCCTGGAGATGTGATTATTTGGACTGTCGTTCTTGACGGTTTTGATTGGGTTTCAGCAGAATAAATGCAGCTAGGATAGGTGTCCGTGATGCAGGTCGATCTAACTCAAAAAAGGTGAAATACTTGTAGATCTTGGAATTTGAATTTGAATTTGAAGGGAGGGAAACATGATTGTGAGTCGCGATCTGCAGCTGTCCATCGAAGGGGACGTGATAATCGTCGAGGACGACGACCTGCTAAGTAATCTGATGATGGAAATTCTTAGCGATATCGGCGCAGGCTGCTTAGCGTTCGACACAGCGGATGACGCACTAATTCACCTACTTCAATCCCACCGCGCTTGTTCATTGGTGATCGCAGATCACGGCGTTCCTGGACAGATACTAGGTACCGATCTTGCTAAAATGGTCAAAGAAAAATGGCCTGAAATAGCAGTGATCCTTACCAGTGGCCACGAGCTAAAGGTGAGCGATTTACCCTCAAATGTTAGATATCTTCAAAAACCCTGGGCCATAGATTCGTTGGTATCGACTGTGCGTGAGGTGCTTCATCCCCACGGTCGGCTCTAGCTCAAACTGAACGAAGCTCGATCTCCAGCAGCTGTGCCAACAGCCTTGAGCCCTCATCAATAACGTCGGTACCGGACAAAAAATTTCACCACGTCGGAGTTCAGACTCAATAGGATCAACGGCATCACTCGCATCGGCAACGACAGGAAATATAGTCTTTACTCAGTGTTCTGCGTGCCAAACGTTAGTAGAAAGCACGTCAAAAAACACTGTCATTTTCTGGAGTTTCGTCATGAACAAAGCTGAACTCATTGACGCCATTTCTGCGGCGGCACAGGTGCCGAAAGTAACTGCAGCGTCTGCTCTGAATGCGATCACCAACTCAATTTCCGAGGCTTTGCAACAAGGCGATAATGTAACCCTGGTAGGATTTGGAACGTTCACGGTAAAGGCCAGAGCCGCCCGTGAAGGTCGAAACCCGAGAACAGGTGGGAAAATAAACATCGCGGCGGCAAAATCCCCCACCTTCAAAGCTGGAAAAGACTTAAAGAATGCAGTCAACCTTGTACCGAGGGGATAAACAGAAGCGCCTGCGCCCAGAGCCTTCGTGAAGATAAGTCTATAAGACAACCGTCTACAAATTTACAGTGCTGCAGAACAAAACTAGATACCGCAGTTTTTGCGGGGCCAGGCATCCAGCTTTTCATTAAGATAGATATAGTCTAACTGTCCGGCCTGAAAATGTAGACTCTTTGCTAGAGCCTAAAGGACTTGCACTGTTGCGGAGATTGCCTTTAGTGCCTGACTGTTCGGTTGAGACATTTGGGCTATGCACCCTACGTTACGTAGCCATGCCTTAGTTCGCGCTATATCAAAACTTCAGCGCGATCATATCCACCACGATGACGACACTCGGTGATCCATCAAGTGTGTTGACGATATGAATGTGGCTTTAGACCAATATGCTTCTTGACTAACTTATCTAAAGAGATCATCACCATCGAGCCATGAAATTCCGACGCCCGCATAGCCATTTTTTGCAATGCTCGGATTGAGGCAGTAAGGGTTTTACCTCCCTAATTCCGCTCGAAAAATTGCACCTTTCAGTGCGCTGCCCTCAAAGGTTTTATAGGAAAGACGCGTAGAGTGCTCCCAAGCTGATGACTAAGTGCCATAACCTTTAAGAAAGCTGTACGCGGAATTTATGTTGTATAGTTGTCAGCTCGAAACACGTACTCAGGCTTCGAAAATTCGCGGTATGCGGGGCTTTGCAAACGAGATGGTCGTACCGTCATTTCTCTCAGACACACGCTAAGGCTAGTCGACTACTAATTCAAATTTTTGACTCAAACTCTCTAGCTAGGCCCCACCAAACATCAGTAATGCCAAGCTTTTCCGTTTGTGTTTTCGCTTGGCGCATTGGTCTGAAGGCGGTATCAGGCACTTCATCAACCCCGGCATGGAGAGCGGCAAAATGACAGGCATCGCTGTCGCACAGATGAGTTGTCTCCATGAAGAAACTTCTACGCTTGGCATTGAAGAGGTAACGGATTTCGAACACCGTTATTTGTGTCATCACTGGCCTCCTGTCACAGCTACTAGAACGTTCCGAAAGCCTAGTGCCACCACAACCGCGTTGGAAATTAACCGACTGGTGGTAAAGATTTCCAGTGCAGGCAGAGCAAATCAATCCAGCGCGTTTTGCGGAGCATTTTTATCGTTAAACGAACGAAAAATGAAGTGGACGTCAGAGACGTTCAGACTTTTCCATGACCAAATAATTGGGGCCTGAACCTTGGAAAAATCACAGACGGCGACTTCGGACATAGAGCCATCCATCCCCTTTCCACAGACCTGGTCTCTTCGATCCTTTTTGTTTCCCATTTGCATTCTGCTGCTGGGTGTTTTGCTTTCCGTGACCCTAGGTCATTTGGACGTCCAGCAGGAATTAAGTGAGGATAAAGCGCAGGTCACTGCAAAATTGACGGGCGTTCGAGCTCATTTGGAAGGGCAAATACATTCAACGTTTGATGTGACTGAAGGTATCGCTCAGCTATTGAGGTTAGACGGAGGCATAACATCAGCGCATTTTGAAGGTATGGCCAAGCAGGCAATTGCTCTGCAGCCCCATATCCATCACATCGCCCTTGCTCCGGGCAATGTGCTTCGCAGCGTTTACCCACTCAAAGGAAATGAAGGAATTCTAGGCGTCGATTATCGCAATGTGCCTGGTCAGTATGCTGCGGTATTGCGATCTCTCGAATCTAGATCCCCCTGCTAGCGGGCCCTATTGATCTTTTCCAAGGAGGGCGGGGGTTTATTCATCGTCGCCCAGTGTTTGTTACCGCAGAAGATAGCACTGAACGATACTGGGGCAGCGCTTCAGTGGTTGCTGATGTAGACGCTCTGCTTGAGGCGGGCGGCATAACGGCGACAGGGACGCTAGAGCTGGCATTGAGAGGAGGAGACGGCTTAGGAAACAATGGCGAGATGATTTGGGGCAATCCTAAAGTCTTTCAAGAAGATGCAATTACAACGCCTGTTGATGTGCCTGGCGGTACGTGGCAACTCGCTGCGATTCCTCGGGATGGCTGGCGGAGCGAATCGCTCTTCAGATCCTCCTTGTTCCTGTTCGCGCTCACCTGCACGGGCTTTTTTACATTCTTCGCAGCTCAACTTAGCAGAAGTCACCGCCTTGTCCGGCAACGTCATGCGGAGCTCGCTCGAGAGGTCGAAGTGCGTAAAAGTGCTCAGCAATCTTTAGTGCAAAGCGAAGCTCGCTTTCGCGCACTCTTTGAACGGTCTCCAGATCCGACCTGGATTCTGGGACGTAGAGGCATTTGTAGTGATGCAAACGCAGCGGCACTCAAGATATTCGGCTATGAGGACATAACAACATTACATAAAATCAAAGCCACGGATATTTCGCCGCTATTTCAAAACGATGGTCAGTCCACGACAAATAAAGCACAAGCCATGTTAAATATGGCAATAGAAAAAGGTGTTCATCGTTTTGAATGGCTCCATAAACGCGCCGATGGAACTGTATTTCCAGCCGAAGTAACACTTTCCAGTGTCACCTTATCAGACGAACCGATGCTGTATGCCGTAGTGCGAGATGTATCAGGCCGTAAGCAGACTGAACAGGCATTGCTAACTCAAACGGCTTTGTTACAGGATGTCGTAGATAATGCACCGTCTTTAATTTACGTCTTCGATCTTGAAGGAAAGCTTCAGCTATGCAACCTCATGTTTGAGCGTTCAGTAGGCCGATCATTTGCAGAGATGAAAGGTAGACCACGGGAAAGCTTTCTTCCCCTTGGTGAAGCCGAAACTCAGCGTCAAAATGACGAAAAGGTTCTGGCCACTGGGAATGCTCTGCGCTTTGAAGATCAGATTAAAAAAAATGATAGCACTCATTTTTATCTTACAACAAAATGCGTTCTTCATGATAATGATGGCAAGCCTACAGGCGTGCTTGGTATTTCTACCGATATCACTGAGATCAAACAGAACACTGAGCAATTACGCCTAGCCGGTGTTGTCTTGGAAAACACTGCCGACGGGGTCATTATCACTTGCGCGCAGGGCTATATCGTATCCGTCAATAAGGCATTCTCCACTATCACCGGATTTAGTGCAGATGAGTCTATAGGATTTAAGCCGCATGTTTTGATTTCAGAAGAACAGGATATTTATTTCTATCGAGACATTATTGAAAATCTTAGGATGACCGGATTTTGGAGAGGTGAACTCTGGAATCGTAGGAAAGATGGATCGCTTTATCCTGAGTGGTTGACCATCAATGCTGTGTTCGATGAATTCAGTAGCCCGGTAAACTATGTAGCAGTATTTTCAGACATATCCGCTATTAACCAGTCTCAGTCCGACCTTCAGCGAATGGCACATTATGATCCAGTGACGAGCTTGCCCAATCGAGCCCTTTTTCATGAAAGGCTTCAGCACTCTTTAGATCTTTCGTTTAGCTATGACCAGACGCTGGCAGTGCTTGTAGTAGATCTGGATGGTTTCAAGACTGTGAATGATAGTCTCGGTCACTCCATGGGAGACTTACTTTTACAGCAAGCAGGAATTCGCTTTTTGCAGTGTGTACGCTTGGAGGATACCGTCTCCCGTTTAGGCGGTGACGAGTTTGCACTCATCTTGAACAACCTAAGCCAACCAACCGATGCCACTGTCGTCGCCCAAAAAATGCTGGCCTCACTGCAAGAACCTTTTGATCTAAAGGGCAACTCAACTCTGCTGACCGCCAGCATTGGTATCGCAGTAGCCCCTCAGGATAGCGGAACTCCCGAGCAGTTGCTCCGTCAAGCTGATACAGCCATGTATGGTGCAAAGGAGGGAGGCCGCAACGACTATCGCTTTTATCAGCCCGAGATGACCATACGTGCGCACGAGAGACTGATCCTTGAACGTTCGCTTCGACGCGCAGTAAAAAACCACGAATTTGAAGTTTGGTATCAGCCAAAGATCAATCTTTTGAGCGATAGGGTCGAGGGGGCTGAAGCGTTAGTTCGGTGGAGGGATCCGATCCATGGCCTGATTTCTCCGGTAGACTTCATTCCTCTCGCAGAAAGTACGGGATTGATAATCCAGATAGGCGCGCAAGTTGTCGACATGGTCTGTCATGATATTCGCTATTGGACTGATAGCGGTATTTCCCATGGGGTCATCGCAGTAAACGTGGCAGCTCTGCAAATTGATAGAACCGACTACATCGCAACGCTTCGAGATGCACTAGATAATTATGACTTGCCTGCTAGTGTCTTAGAAGTCGAGGTTACAGAAAGTCTGATGATGGCTAGTCCGGAGCATTCCAGGGAAGTCTTGAGCACGCTTCAGGGTCTGGGCATAACCACAGCAATAGATGATTTCGGCACAGGGTATTCATCCTTGGCCTACCTCAAAGTATTACCCATCAATAGTTTGAAAATTGATCGTAGCTTCGTTTCGGATCTGCCCCACGATAAAAATGACGTGGCCATCACTAAGGCAATAGTAGAGCTGGGGCATGCACTTGGCTTTAAGATTGTCGCAGAGGGTGTTGAAACAGCTGAACAAAGCTCTTTTCTGAAAAGTATTGGATGCGATCAAGCGCAGGGATATTTTTATGCCCAACCTATGCCTCTAATTGAATTTGAATCTTGGTTAAAAGGCAGAGAGGCGTGAGCTATGAAAATATTAATTGCCTATTTAGCAGCTTGAGCTTCAGGGGCGTACAGCAAAAGTCCAAACAAAGCTCGGGATGGTTGCCTGAAAACACAGTGTGAGTATCGAGCCAGGCAGCCACTCGCATGTTTAATTCAGAGTTTCGATAGATACGATGCTGGCGGCGTCGCCCTCAGCGCGAAACTCAAACTTAACTCGACCCCCAACATGTAGTCCGGTCAATTGTTCATTTGTTGCTTTAAATCCCATGGTCATTGGAGGCCATTTCAAGGCCGGCACAGCGCCATGGGCGATGGTCACCGTTAGCTTCCCGTTATCGATAGATTTGATCGTGCCCCCGGCTTGCTTGCTTGAGCTTACTTCGTCTCCTGCTTCATCTGCATGCCCTCCATACCGTCCATTTTCATGCCCGGCATGTCCTCCGCGTGGACAGAAAGCGAAAGCGCAAATACGGTGCTTGCAACTGCAATCATGGTCAGTTTCATACGACTTTTCCTTGAGGGTTGATGGGTTCAACTATGAGGTGCCGGCGACGCATCAGGCGATAGGCTGCCGGAATGACAAACAGGGAAAGCAAGGGTGCCGTGATCATGCCGCCGACCATAGGCGCGGCGATGCGGCTCATCACTTCGCTACCAGTACCGCTGCCTAACAAAATGGGTAAAAGGCCGGCAATGATCACGGCAACGGTCATGGCCTTGGGTCGAACGCGCTGCACAGCGCCTTCGCGAATGGCCGCAACCAGCCCACGCTCAGTGTTGTCGCCGAGGTCTTCACGCTCGGCCCAGGCGTTCTTCAGGTAGAGCAGCATGATTACGCCGAACTCGGCAGACACCCCGGCCAAGGCGATAAAGCCGACTCCGGTGGCGACCGACAGGTTGTATCCCAGCAGATAGAGAAACCATGCTCCGCCAGTCAGTGCGAATGGCAGAGTGGCCATGATCAGCAACGCCTCATCGAAGCGGGCAAACGTCAGGTAGAGCAGCACAAAGATGATCAACAGCGTGGCAGGCACCACCAGTTTGAGGCGTGCGTTGGCTCTTTCTAGAAACTCGAACTGTCCTGAGTAACTCAGGCTCATGCCGGGCTGCAACTTGACCTGCTCATTGACGACCTGGCGTAGATCGGCGACCACCGAGGCAATGTCTCGCCCCCGCACGTCGATGTATACCCAGCCAGAAGGCCGTGCGTTCTCGCTCTTGAGCATTGGCGGCCCGTCGCTGACCTTGACCTTCGCCACAGTGCCGAGGGTGATCTGGCTGCCTAACGGAGTGTAAATCGGTAATCGCTCCAGGCTGCCGACCGAGTCACGCCACTCACGTGGGTAACGCACGTTAATCGGAAAGCGTGCGAGACCTTCAATGGTCTCCCCAACGTTTTCGCCGCCGATAGCGCCGGCCACAATTGACTGCACATCGGCGATATTCAGTCCGTAGCGGGCGGCGGCCTTGCGGTCGATATCCACGTCGATATAGCGGCCACCGGTCAGTCGCTCAGCCAGAGCCGAACTGACACCGGGCACATCCTTGGCCACCCGCTCGACCGCCTGAGTAGCGGCATCGATCTCCGTCAGATTGGTGCCGGCAACTTTCACGCCGATAGGACTCTTGATCCCAGTGGCCAGCATGTCGATGCGGTTTCGAATCGGTGGTATCCAGATATTGGTTAACCCAGGAACTCGTACCACTCGATCCAGTTCTTCCACCAACTTTTCCTGGGTCATGCCAGGGCGCCATTGCTGATGAGGTTTGAATTGAATCGTGGTTTCGAACATTTCCAGCGGTGCCGGATCGGTAGCGGTTTCGGCGCGACCTGCTTTACCAAAGACGTGTTCGACCTCTGGAACAGTCTTAATCAGGCGGTCGGTTTGTTGCAGCAATTGCGCCGCTTTCTGCGCCGACAATCCCGGCAGGGCTGAAGGCATATAGAGCAGATCGCCTTCGTCCAACGGGGGGAGAAACTCACCGCCCAAGCGCGACATTGGCCATAGCGCACTGACAAAAACCAATAGCGCCACCAGCAGCGTGATCCTTGGTCGACGCAAGACCGCGTCCAGAGCGGGCTGGTAGATCCGGATCAGCCAACGGTTTAGCGGGTTATGTTGCTCAGTGGGGATTCGACCCCGAATCCAATAGCCCATCAGCACTGGCACTAAGGTCACTGACAATCCCGCCGCTGCGGCCATGGCGTAGGTTTTGGTGAAAGCTAATGGGCCGAACAATCGCCCTTCCTGTGCTTCCAGGGTAAAAACCGGAATGAACGACAGGGTGATGATTAACAAACAGAAGAACAGTGCTGGGCCTACTTCTGCCGCCGCTTCGGTCATTACATGCCAATGACGCTCCCCCTTCAGTTCCTCCCCAGGATTGGCTACATGCCAGGCCTCGATCTTCTTATGGGCGTTTTCGATCATCACCACGGCGGCATCGACCATGGCGCCGATGGCGATGGCAATCCCACCCAACGACATGATGTTGGCGTTGATCCCTTGGTAACGCATGACGGTGAAGGCAATCAACACACCAACAGGCAGGGAGATGATCGCCACCAGCGATGAGCGCAAGTGCCAGAGAAAGATCCCGCAGACCAACGCGACGACGATGAACTCTTCGATTAGCTTGTGGCTGAGGTTTTCCACGGCACGGTCGATCAGCTTGCTTCGGTCATAGGTGGTGACGATTTCCACCCCGACTGGCAAACTTTTTTTCAGCTCGTCGAGTTTGGTCTTGACCGCCGCAATGGTCTCGCGAGCATTCTTGCCACTGCGCAAAATTACCACGCCGCCGACGGTCTCACCTTCGCCGTCAAGTTCAGTAATGCCACGCCGCATTTCCGGCCCCAACTGGATCGTGGCGACATCGCCAAGACTCACCGGTACACCTCCAGCACCAAGCTTCAACGGGATAGCACGAAAGTCATTGAGCGTTTTTAGGTAGCCTGAGGCCCGCACAATGAACTCGGTCTCAGCCATCTCCAGCACGGCCCCACCGGTTTCCTGATTGGCCTTGCCGATGGCCTCGGTTACCTCAGCTTGAGTGATACCGAGGCTGGCCAGTTTGAGCGGATCAAGCTGCACCTGGTACTGCTTGACCATACCCCCCACAGTGGCCACCTCCGCAACGTTCGGCAGGGTCTTGAGTTCGAACTTTAGAAACCAATCCTGAAGCGCACGAAGCTGTGCCAGATCGTGTCCGCCACTGCGATCCACCAGTGCGTACTGATAGATCCAACCCACGCCCGTCGCATCCGGCCCCAACGCGGGCTTGGCGCTGGCTGGCAACCGACTTTGTATCTGACTTAGATACTCCAACACCCGTGAGCGGGCCCAGTACAGGTCAGTCCCGTCCTCGAACAGCACGTAGACGAAGCTGTCACCGAAGAAGGAATAACCACGGACGGTCTTTGCGCCTGGCACCGAGAGCATGGTGGTCGCCAACGGATAGGTCACTTGGTTTTCGACAATCTGCGGTGCCTGGCCTGCGTAAGGTGTACGGATGATCACCTGCACATCGGAGAGATCCGGCAGCGCATCGATGGGCGTGCTCTGCACCGACCAAATGCCCCAAGCCGTGACGAACAGTGTCGCCAGTAGTACCAGGAATCGGTTGGCCACCGACCAACGAATGAGGGCAGCAATCATGGCTGGCGCCCCGATTTATCCAGACGCTCAACACGCAAGCCATCGTCAGTCTGGCTCACCGCGACCCGAACCTTGTCACCCGTTTTGAGGCCCTGCATCAGGGCCGGGTTGGCGAGTGGGAAAGCCATCGTCATGCCAGGCATGCCCAGCGTCTTGAAGGGGCCATGGGCGAGTGTGACTTCTTTGTCGTTGATCTCAACGATCTGCCCATCCGCCTCATGAAAACTGGAGGTTGCTGCGCTGGGCAGTGACTCTTCCTCCGAGCTTGCAACAATTCCCTTAAGACTGGCCTCTGAGTCGAGCAGGAACTGGCCAGACGTAACCACCTTCTGGCCTTCTTCCAGACCTTTCACTATCGCCGTCTTGCCATCGCTTTCCTGCCCGAGGTGCACTTCCACTGGACGGTAGCGGCCCGCGTCTTCGGCGAGCATCACTAAGGCACGTCGGCCAGTGCGGATGACGGCCTCGCTCGGCACCCACAACACACTTTGCCCGGTCGAGCGATTCAGGCGTACCTGCGCCGTCAAACCCGGTCTGAGGCGCCCGTCGGGATTGGGTAGTTCCACACGCACGCGAAGAGTGCGGCTGTCCGGGTTGGTCTCGGGTAAAATCGCACTGACCTTGCCACTGAGCATTGTCCCAGGGAAGGCTGGCAGACGCGCTTCGACCGCCTGCCCCACGGTGATCGATCCGGCATCCGATTCTGGAACGGCCACGGCGAGCCAGACACTGCTCAAGCCATTGACGCGTGCCAGAGTATCTCCAGTCGCCACGGTCATCCCCGCACGTACATTCAACTCTTGCAGCACACCACCAATAGGGCTGGTGAGGGTCAGGTAGGGCTGAACCTTACCGCCACGCTCTACTTGAGTAATCAGTGCTGCCGGCATCCCTGTGAGCCGCAGTCGCTGGCGGGCCGCAGCCAACAGGTCAGCATCCCCGCTGCGCTTCAGGGCAAGAAACTCTGTCTGGGCAGCCGCCCATTCCGGCACCAGGATATCCGCCAACGACGCGTTGGCTTTGAGCACATCACCGGGAGCGTGGGCATAAACCCGCTCCACAAAGCCCGTGGTGCGTGCCTGAATCACAGCGACATCACGTTCGTTGAATCCCAAGACACCTGTCACATCGAGGCTGGAGTCAAAAATTCCACGGGTGACTGTTGCAAAACGCAGACCGAGATTCTGGGTCAGACTCGGATCGATACTGGCGGTCGCACGATCCCCTGCTCCACCGGCGTACTGAGGAACCAGTTGCATGTCCATGAAGGGGGACTTACCCGGATTTTCGAACTTTTGCTGCGGGTACATGGGGTCGTACCAATACAGTGCTTTGCGTTCGCCCGGTGAATTGAGGCTCTGCTCCTGTGTGGTATTTGGTAGTCCACTCAAGCGCTGATGCGCCAACCAGTAACCACCGGCAACACCCAATGCCAGCGAGATGCCTAACAGCAATGCCCCGTTCCCTTTTTTAAGGATCATTGGCTGGACTCCCCATAAGCAAAATACAACCGCGCACTGGTCAGCGCTCGCTGCTCTTCCACGTCGATCTGTTTGAGGCGGGCCTCGATGAGTTCACGTCGGGCGGCAACAACGGCGTTTAAATCGCCTTTGCCCGAGCGATAACTGGCCATGCTGAGTTCGACCTTTTCCTCAGCCAGCGTCAACAGGTTTTCCTGGTTACGGCGTACCGCACGATTCAGGCGCTCATAGTCAGCCAGTTCGTTTTCCAGTTGCTGGGTATGCTCGCGTGACAGGGCTTCGCGCTCGGCCTCAAGCTGACTGAGTTCCGCCTGTTTGGCTGCGATTTTGGGGTTTTGGCGAGAGTCAGGAAACAGCGGCAGATCCCAGGAAAATTGCACGCTGACCATATCGCCGAACTCACGGCCACGGCGCTGGTAATCCAGTTCCCAGCTCCAGTCTGACTGCTTCTCCGACACGGCTTCACGAACCTTGGCTTGCGCTTCGCGGGTCATCGGCGCAAACGCTGCCAACTCGGGATGGTGTTGCACTTTATGGGAGTAACTTGAGGTGTCGACGGGCCATTCAGGCAAGCTGCCCACAGGCTTGTCGTTGGCGGCGGAGCCAATCCAGCGTTTGAGGGCCGCTCGGGCCTGTGCGCGCTGGCGAATCAGATCGTCCTGCTGCTCCGCCAATTGCGCCGCTTCTTGCTTGGGCGTCACCGCATCGGCGGGTTGAGCGCGGCCCCCGGCAATCTGGGCCCGGACGGTATCGGTCAATAATCGGTTTTCTTTGTAGAAGTCTTGGAACAGCGCATCTTTGCGCTCAACAGCATAGCTACTGATCCAGGCCAATGCCGTGGACTGGCGTACCTTCAGACGTTCGACTCTACGCTCCGCAGCAGCGCGATCAACAGCCGCATCGGCGACCTCGATGCGCGCTTTGCGCTTGTCGCTGTTGGGCATCTCCTGCCTGACCCCGACCATTTGCATGGTCATGAAGTCCTGGTCGATGCTCCAGCGATCCGGGCCGCCAATGGGGTAGTTCTGCACACCCACCAATAACTTAGGATCGGGTAATTCACCAGCGGGGATAGCTGCACTGCTGGCAGCCTGAATTTTAGCGTCTTGCGCGTTTAGCGACGGCGCATTGTTTTCGGCCAGCCGCAACGCTTCATCGAGTGTCAATGCGGCAGCGAAGCTCGGCAATGCCAGTACGCTTGCCGCCAGACCGGCCACGAGGGGCCAACCTGTGCAATAGCACCTAAAGGTCATGTTTGCGATTCCTGTGATCATCCACTGCACGCGAAAAAAAACATGCGCGCAGCTAGTCCATCCCGCTAATTCGGAATGAGGCTCAATGTGGGACAGGAATCAAACGCGAGGCGGTCGCCAAACCCCAGACGAGGTCTTTACAGGTAAGGAATTGCTGAAGGATGAAAACACGACGGGGCTGAATACGGTTGCAGGAGGCTTTAAGATCGAGACTTGCAGCATGCCGCTCGTCTTGCATTCCTGGCCCGGCTTACAAGGTTTACCGTGCTCGGAAGGGCTTTTCATATCGTTGCAGCAGTCCATCCCCATGTCGTCCATCATCGCCATGCCCATCGTCTTCATTGGGCATGGTTCTGTCGGCGCCTGGACGCCCGCCATCCCGCTGAGGGGAAGCGCCAAGCTAATCATGAAGATGATGCAAAACCGCAAATAGCGTTTCATGGGCTGGAGTGTAGTCGCTGCAAATGTCTCTTACAATTGGTCATGTATCATCAACAACCCGTCATCAAGGTGTGACGTAGGCAATAACACCTGATATCAATTAAGACAGAATTACGTGTCAAAAATAGATATCTAACCCATCGATTCAACCATAAAACATCCCTACCCCGCGCGCCCCCTCAAAAGGGGATTTTGTCCCCGGAGTTGGCTGTATTTCCCCAATGCTCGTGTCTGGCTATCTAAACTGTCGGAACGGTCGCGGATTTAATTTGCCTGTTTCAAACGCAGCGCAGTTCAGATACTGGCTGCGCGCCCCATCATTGCTTGGCAGCGGATACTTGGCATAGAGAATGCTGGATGTCACCTAGGCTTCATTGAGAAATTCAAATTGAAGGTGTAGTTAGGAATTCTCTATAGGACGCTATCATGCCTGCAATATCAGTATTGTTTAGGCGCCTACATCGGGTAGCAGATGACTCAGTTGCTTCGACCAGACAACCAAATCTCCTGCGCTGGTTTTCGATCATCAGCTTCATCCTGATCAGCGCGATAGCTTTTGGGCTGGGTTCAGTATCGACTCGCTTCCTGGTCATCGAAAGCCTGGAGCGCGACGCGCTGCTGTCGGCGCAATTTATTCAGACCATCGCTGTGGGTGAAATCCGTCACCACGGGTTGTCCGGGATGCGGATGGGTGACGTTTTGGCAGCCACCCCATATGGAATGCTGTCGGAAGAAATGGCGCTGAATCGGCACCGTGCCCGCTCCGAGTTCCTCGACCACCTTTCACACCTCCCGGATTCACTCCTGATTAGCATCTACTCGCCACTTAGGACGGTGATGTGGTCAACCAATCCGCAACTGATTGGACAGAAAATTCTCAACGACGAAGCACTTGAAGCGGCATTCAGCTCGAAAGACAGGGTTTCCACTAAGTACAGCAATGCTGATGAACGCCGTCCCGAACAGCAGTTTTTGCTCGCACCGAAAATGTTCTTCATCGAGAGCTACATCCCCCTTTTAGATGATCTGGGGAATACCCTGGCTGTGGTGGAAATTTATAAGGAACCAGCCGATTTGATCGAACGCCTTAACCGGGGCCACTGGATCATCTGGCTGTCTACCGCACTGGGCGGTCTACTGCTTTATTTCGGGCTGTATTGGATCGTTCGACGGGCATCGATTCAGTTGGCCTCACAAGAGGCGCAACTCGTCGCCAACAAGACTTACGTGGGCTTGGTCGAGATGTCCACGGCAGTCGCCCACAGTCTGCGCAACCCCTTGGCCTGTATCCGCTCCAGCGCAGAACTGGCGAACGAAACGGAGGGCCAACCCGCCAAGAAGAACATCGACGATATTGTCAGCCAAGTGGATCGGATGTCGCAGTGGGTGCATGAACTGTTGCTGTGCTTGCGACCGATTCGTGGAGAGGCGGAACTGGTGGAGCCGATGAATGTGGTACAGGCCACGTTGGCCGGCTACAGCGCGCAACTGGCTCAATCAAGAATCCAGGTCGAGTTCAACAATGAGCCGACACCCCGGATCATCAGCAATCCACTTTTGCTTTCTCAAATTCTCAATAGCGTCATTGCCAATGCAATAGAGGCGATGCCGGGAGGCGGGAAGCTAACCATCCAGGCGAACGTGGATGACACCCATCAGTGGCTGCATCTCATCATTGGTGACACTGGGGATGGAACGTCACGACAACAGGAAATGATGGCTTTCAAGACCTTCTACACCACCAAGCAAGGCAAGCTCGGTATAGGGCTGATCATGGTGAAGCAGATCATGGAAAATTTTGGTGGAGAAGCCAGTTTGACCCACCACGAAGACCAGGGAACATCCGTGCACCTGAGTTTCAGGGTTGTGGAAAGAAGAGCCAGTGGGGTGCGCTAGTCTTCGCGCAACAGTTCCTCTAGATCGGCAGAAAGCGGCATGGCGGAAAAAGCACTGACGCGCGCTCTTCCCCTGTTGCCGACAGGCACCCAGATCCTGGAAAACAACAATGCGGCAATGATCCGAGGAAGCTGACCTGCAACCTCCCGCCAATCCTTGGTAAGTAAACCAAGGTTCAACATAAGCCAATGAGATTTCGCATGAGCCAGCGGCATACGCTGGGTAAGGATGTGCGCACGCTCAATCCAGCTGTAAGCAGCCTGAAAGTCATGGGCCCTCATAGCAAGCCCAGCCTCATGGAACGCCTCGGTTATGGCGTTACGCAAAACCTCTTTCATGTCGACCTCCAACGCTACTTCTTCAGCAATCGAAGCCCGTTAAGCACCACCAGCAAGCTGACTCCCACATCGGCAGAGACAGCCAACTGTCGCGCTTTGTCCACTATACGTTTAGGCCTATCCAGCCATGGAAGCCAACGTAGAGGCCAACAGCGATAATCAGCACGCTGGATAGGTAGGGCGCACGTCGAGCAACGGTGCCCAGCCATGGCCAGCGGTTGGAAGCCTGCTTGGCACCGATGGCTGCCGCCGCACCGACAGATACCAACGTGAGCGCCAAACCAATACTGAAGCACAGGACGAGAACACCACCCAAGGCGACTTCTTTGACTTGAAGGCAGAGCAACAGGACGGTGATAGCCGCTGGGCAAGGAATGAGCCCACCCGTCAAACCGAATATGATGATCTGGCCCGTGGTGACTTCACGGTTGGTGAAGCGTTTGCGGATATCGTTGGCATGGGTACGCTCATGCGCATCCTGATAGCCGTCAATCGACAACTCCAGACCTTCCAGTTCGGAATGCGCATGCCCGTGATCATGCTCCTGGTAGTCCAGATCATAATCATGGGAGTGGCCCGCATGCCCAAGACTCAAGCGAGCACTGAACTCATGAGGTTCCGGGATATCGACTGCCGATTCCAGGAAGCCTCCGCGCTCGACGAAAGAGAACGATTGGGTGCTGCCGTCTGGACGGGTAGTCATCAGGCGAACATCTGAGTCAGCCCAGGCATGTCCGGTCAATGTCTTCAGGCGCCAATGCGGTGGCATACCTACTTCAAAAATCGACAGTTCGATGCGCCCGTGGCCGGTATCGATTCGATGAGTTTCATCATGATGACCATGGTCATGCGAACCGTGGTGGCGGTCATCAGCTTGCTCGAACTTGAACATCTGCTCACCGCGCCAGGTACGCCACAGCATCCAAAGCGCAATCACGATGATCAGTGCAGAGGACGCAAGCTGGAAGTACGGCTCAGTGGTTTGAGCATCCAGGCGTTTGCCCAGGTACATGCCGCCGATGGCGACCAACCACACCACAGCGGTGTGCGACAGCGTCGCGGCCAAACCCAACAAAACAGCCTGTTTTACCGAGCCACGGATGGCCACGATGAAGGCTGCCATCATAGTTTTTGAATGTCCTGGCTCAAGGCCATGCAAGGCGCCAAGCAGGATAGCGCTCGGGAAATACAGCCAAGCGTGAGCCCCGCCTTGTTGTAACAGTTCAGCGAAGTTGGGCATGTCAGACCTAGAGGTACTTGGTGATTTGCTTGAAGGCTTCCAGTGGTGCGCGCTCGCCATTGTTCAACGCCGAGACGGTGTCCTCCAGACAGTGATCAATGTGATCCTGAATGAGCGTGCGCTTGGCTTGGCACACCGCTTTTTCAACAGCATGCAACTGCTGGGCGATGTCCACGCACTGACGACCCTCTTCGATCATGGTGATGATGCCGCGTAAATGGCCATCCGCCCGCTTGAGGCGCTTGATGATCGCCTCGTGACTTTGGTGGGTATGGGGATGGCTGTGCTGGTGATCGTGCTCACTCATGACTTGAGCCTCAGGCCTCAATGAATTACGCTGGCATCCTATCCCCCTAGGAGGATGGGTCAAACGCATCAAAGCCCTACAAAACGAGTTGAAACCCGAACGCTATGTTCAGCAGAACACTGACAACGACGGTGGTGATCGCGCTTGCTCTCGCCATGTTTGTGGCCTGGGCCGGGCATACCTATACGTTGTCAGTGATGTCGAAACAGCCAGCCTGGGAGATTGCGCAAGACGCTCATCACTCCCATGAAGAACAAGCCGAGATTTCGTGTGCGAGCTGTTCGGATCACTTTCACTCCCCGTTGACCCCTGACCACCAGCACGAAACGCCACAGCTCAGTTCTGCGTTGATTTTGTCTGCGCAGCCGAAGCTGTCCATGCGACTCGAAGCCCCATCCTATTCCGTTCCTCGTCCGCCGATTTTCTTGATCGAGCGTCCTCCCCGTCCTTCGTTCGCATCCTGACCATGGCCGTACTGCGGCCTTTGATCCCTGCAACGTAGGATAGATCTATGCATTCGCACTCGATGAGCGGCGTTGACGCATTTACTGCGCCTTCGCGTCGCCTGCTACTGCTGTTGTTTTTATTTGTCGCGGCACTTTTCCTCGCAATGCCCGAGGCGATGGCTCACGCCGTCGCCGAAGGTGACAAGGGTTTCATCCAGGAAAGCTCCGGCGTCATGTTGTTGCCCTTCATCTACATGGGCGCCAAGCACATGATGACGGGCTACGACCACCTGCTGTTTCTGTTCGGGGTGATCTTCTTCCTCTACCGCCTGAAAGACGTGGGGCTCTACGTCACGCTTTTCGCCGTAGGTCACTCGGTCACGCTGCTGCTTGGCGTACTGACCGAGATCAGTATCAGCTCGTACATCATCGACGCCATCATCGGCTTCTCGGTGGTGTACAAGGCGCTCGACAACCTGGGCGCATTTCAGCGCTGGTTCGGCTTCCAACCGGACACCAAGGTGGCCACGCTGATCTTCGGCCTGCTCCACGGTTTTGGTCTGGCTACCAAAATTCAGGAGTACGAAATCTCGCCTGACGGCCTGATTCCGAACCTGATCGCCTTCAACGTCGGCGTTGAGATTGGCCAATTGCTGGCCCTCAGCGCGATTCTCATTCTGATGGGGTATTGGCGGCGCACCGGCAGTTTCTGGCGCCACGCCTATACCGCCAACGTCGCCATGATGAGTGCCGGCTTCCTCCTGATGGGTTACCAGATCACTGGCCTGTTTGTCTCCGCGTAAGGAATTCTGACTATGTTCAATACTCCGCTTCCAACTGCTAATGAATTGCCTAGCACTCGCAAACTGGTGCGCTCGACTGTCATTGCAATACTGGTCGCAGCTGGCCTTTTGGTGACCGTGGTCATGCCCTCGGAATACGCCATTGATCCGACAGGCGTGGGCCGGACACTGGGTCTGACCCAGATGGGCGAACTGAAGATCACCCTTGCCCAGGAGGCGTTGGCGGATGCAGCGCCACCTCAACCAGCCGCTTCAGCTCCAACTCCGGCTCCGCAGGTTGCGCAAGTTCAACCTATTGCGAAACCGGTGGCTCAATCGGTGGCGACCCCTGACCCTGCTTTGAAGACAGATCAAATGACCGTCACGCTCAAACCTGGTGAAGGGACAGAGATCAAACTGGAAATGTTGAAGAACAAGACGGTCAGCTATGAATGGACTGCGGCTGGTGGGCCTGTGAACTACGACACTCATGGCGAGCCCTACAACGGTGCGAAGGGTTACTTCCACAGCTACAACAAGGGCAAGCAAGTCAAAGGTGATAAAGGTGAATTCACCGCCATTTTTGACGGCACCCACGGTTGGTTCTGGCGTAATCGCAGCAACAACGACGTGACCATCTCACTGAAAACGACTGGTGATTACTTGAGCGTCAAACAGTAATCCGAAGCAGCGATGGCTGTTCACTGCCGAAAACGCGGCGCACATCCTGAACACAGACCATTTATTTCATCCATTTTTTGAAGAGTCTTCCCATGAAAAACCCAACCACCCTACTTCGTTCGATGCTCCTGATCTGCTTCCTTGGCCTGATGACGGCATGCGGTGGTGAAAAAGGCACTACCTCCGAAAGCGCTGAGCACGGGCACTCGCACGAGTAGGTCGCTGGATGAAACAGGGCCGCTTTTGCGGCCTTGTTTGCTTTCTTATCTCAACTTTTACCGAGTTCGATCACACGGTTCAGCGGCAGATTTGAGGTTTCTAGTCGCTTACAGAGCAGGCGCCACATCCTGTTGTCATAGGGTAAGGCACGCAACCGATCTCTTTACTTTCACTCCTGGTCAGCACGCCACGCGGGAAGGCTGATCACAAAGGTCGTATGGCCTTCTCTGGAGACACATCCGACGGTGCCGTCATGGGCGTCAACCAGTGATTTGACGATTGCCAACCCTAACCCCGCATGGTTCGTAGCGCCCTCTCTCCGTGCGGGATCGACTCGGTAAAAACGGTCAAACAGCCGGGGCAGATGCTCTACCGCTATCTCCTCGCCGGGGTTTTCCACTGACAAGCTGATCATGTCGCCAAGGGGCTCGATTTTCACGGAGATCGTACAGTCAAGTGCGGTATACCTGAGCGCATTGGACAGCAAATTCGAGATCATCCTATCCAGCATCGTCCCATCACCATTCACCGCGCCGTGCCCGACTACCTCCAGCTTTACCCCTGTGTCGTCTGCCAGAAGCTGGTAATACTCGAACAATTTCTCGACGACCGAACGCAACTCGATTTTCTCTTTGGCAGGTAGAACCAGACCGTTGTCCGACTTTGCTAAGAAAAGCATGCCGTCAATAATGCTGGAGAGTCGGTTCAGATCTTCCAGGTTGGAATAAAGATTCTCTTCATAATCCTCTGGTGCACGTTTCTTTGTGAGGATGACTTCGGTATGTGTGCGCAGATTGCTGATAGGAGTACGTAGCTCGTGCGCGATATCGGCTGAAAAGTTAGACAACCGAGCAAATGACTCTTCAAGGCGAGCAAGCATAGCGTTGAATGAAGTGACAAGGAGCTCAAGCTCGCGAGGCACAGAATCCATCGGAATACGCTCTTTCAGCGATCCGGCTGACATCGAGGCCGCGACTTTCGTTACTTGTGCGACCGGCTTCAGCCCGCTGAGCGCGACCAACCACCCTAAACCTGCGCTGACCAAGGCGCTAATCGCCAGCCCGATCACCAACCACCAGCGCAGAGTTTCAACGAAATGCATATGGCTTGTGACGTCTAGACTCAGCCACGCGGTCAGCGGCTCAGCTTCATTCACCAAATGAACTTGGGCTTTCATGCCTCGGTACATATGGCCTCCAGCTGTCCACTCCCACATATCTTTCCCAAGCACATCAGAGGAGAAAGGAGGAAGTCCAACTGCATTTGGAGTCGCAAAGATCGTTTTCCCTCCATTCGTGATAATTGAAGCCGAGAGTTCCTGGTGAGCACCGAGCAGAGCTTGTAGCTGCAACACAACTTCTGAAGGGTCTGCGGAGCCAGCTTCGCCATCCATTATTTGCCGAATGGATTCGAGCTTTTCCGTCATCGATTGACGGTCGAGGGCCTTGAAGTGATGTTGGCTGAATCCGTCAAAAGTAAAGCCTGCAACTACCAGCACGGCGACCACGGCGCAGACAAACATCATGCTTAAACGGAGGGTAAGAGATGCACGCTTCATTCTGTATCCGGAGCATCTAGCATGTAGCCCATTCCCCTCGCGGTCTGAATCATCTTGGTGTCGAAATCGTCATCGATTTTGGCCCGGAGCCGACGAATCGCGACTTCGATCACGTTGGTATCACTGTCGAAGTTCATGTCCCAAACCTGCGATGCGATCAGTGATTTCGGCAAGACTTCTCCCCGACGGCGCATCAGCAGTTCTAACAGTGAAAATTCCTTGGCAGTAAGGTCAATGCGTCGACCTGAGCGCGAGGCCCGTCGCTTTAGAAGATCGACCTCCAGATCCCCAATCTTAATAGATGTCTGGTTGGGTACGGCAGCACCACGGCGAAGCAAGCTTCTGACGCGAGCAAGCAACTCGGAAAATGCGAAGGGTTTGACTAGATAATCGTCCGCACCTAACTCCAAGCCTTTGACCCGGTCATCAACTCCGTCCCTGGCCGTCAGAAACAGCACAGGGACTAAACTTCCGCCTGCGCGGACATTTCGGATGACTTCCCAGCCATCAATGCCCGGCATCATTACGTCCAAAATTAGAAGATCGTAGGCCTCATTTTGCGCCTGGTGCAGCGCCTCTGTTCCCGTTACAACCCGGTCGACACTGAAGCCAGCTTCCAGGAGGCCTTGCTGTAGGTACATTCCAATTTTGGGTTCGTCTTCTGCAACCAAGATTCTCATGCAGGGGCTCCGGTTTTGCGGTGTTCTAGTGTGCTACCAATCTGACGACTGTGCGGAAGCTTACGCAAATGTAATTGCCCCAACAGCAAACAGAAAGCACGCAGTCACGACAGGCTCGGGGGCAATTGAGCGGCGGCAGCGAAGATGCGGCTTACAAAAATGTAATCGGCAACCTGACTTTTTGCGCTTAACCTACTTTTCTGACGGTGCGGAAGCGCTACTCGTGGCGCACGGCCAAGGGCATGCAGAGCAACCGCGCAATGACACGTGACGAGGTGCATAGCATGTTCAAACGAAAGCTATCGCTTGCTGTGGGATTGATGATTTGTGGGGTTGTGCAGGCAGCTGATCCACTCACGATTGACGTACATCGTGACGCGAACTGCGGGTGCTGCAAGGAGTGGGTAAAGCACCTTGAATTGAATGGATTCAATGTAGTCGACCACGTGGAAAGTGATATGAGCGCTATCAAGCAGAACCTGGGCGTGCCACAGGGACTCGCTTCATGCCATACGGCTGTAATCGACGGCAAATTCGTGGAGGGTCATGTCCCAGCCGATGAAATCAAGAAGCTGAATGGTCGTTCAGACCTCGCAGGAATTGCAGTGCCAGGCATGCCCGCAGGTTCTCCTGGCATGGACTACGGCCAGAATCATCAACCTTACCAAGTCCTGGGGCTCACCAAGGCAGGTGCGAAAGAAGTGGTCGCTGACTACCCCATCAACCGATAGTCGTTGCTCAGATCTGAGCGCACTTGGGGCCGCTCGGATCTAGCTCCTGAATCACCCTTGAGCCATCTCGATTGAGGGGCTCAATGTTCCTAGCCAAGCCACCAAGCAAACGATGACGACAGCACAGGTCGATTCGATCACCACACTTTTTCTCAAAGCAGTTGCTGCTAGAGAAAAATCACCGGCCACCACAGACCGCTCTAGTGAAGGGCTCAGGTAGAAACGATTGAGGGTAGCTAGCCCGATCATGCCCACGAAAAGTATGATCTTCACGAGTAGGAGAGCGCCATAGGTGCTGGTTACGACTTCGATTACTGTCGGCCCGACAATGAAGAGATAATTAGCGACGCCAGTAACTATGATCGTACCAACAATGAATGCGCCCGCTGTTTCGAATCCCTTGAGCGCTCGCGATAGCACTCGTACCAGTTGCTCCGAATTAGCCCCCCTAATACTCAACATCAGACCGAACGCCGCGAGAGCTCCGATCCAGCCGCCAGCGGCAAGTAGGTGCAGAATATCAGCGGCAAAGTGCCAGAATCGCAGGGCGCCTTCATCCATCGCCCCGTGACCTGTCCATGGGAGTGTCGCTAATGCAATGCTCCCAGCCAAGGTAGCAACCCAGAGACTGCCCGTTGGCCATCGCTTGCTCTGGCTTCCAACAAAAATCACCACTGCTAGCGAGATCATGCGCGTCACCCAGCTGTAGCCGATCTCTGTCTCGTACAGCATCATTTCCAGGTGAGTTCGCAGTTCCGCCCAGTCGGATGCGCCGCTCATATTTTTTGTCATAACTGCGAAAGCTGCTAGGGACAAAAGCATACCTATAGCGGCGGTGCCAGGCAGTAGCGACCCAAAATGTAGCACAGTTCCCGATACCCGCTCTTTTCCCCGAAGGCTGTACAGCCCAAAGACAGCGAGACCGAACAGGAGCATCAGATCCAGGTAAAGGGCGAGGCGCAGTACCACATTCAAAGGGTCGCTCATGCTTATTTCACTTTGAAAGTAACGCTGCCGGTAATCGGATGGGTATCGGAGGAAACCGCTCGCCATTCCACTTTGTAGGTGCCCGCTGTGAGAGGAGAGGCCGGGGTCAAGACCATGGTTTTAGGATCGTTACTGCCGGCCACGCTGGCTTTCACACCCATAGGAGAGTGCGACGACATGCCAGGCATTTCGGTCATGACCAACTTAGCTCCGGAAAACTGGGTAACCAGATTTTCAGAAAAGTGCAGCTCAATCTTCGCCGGAGCTGGGCCGCTCTCGCCTTCGGCAGGAGTGGAGGACACCAGTTTGGGGTGAGCCTGGGCAATTGCACTGAGCAGAAGGCTGGATGAAAGAGCGACGGCCACAACACAGGATTTAAATACAGACATGCAAGGCTCCTCACAGCGCGTAGCTGTTGTAATGAGGTTATATAATTATTTGGTGCCGCTAACTGTGGTTTAGAACCACATCCGGACGCCGAGCACTAGGCGTGCTTCGTTATTGTCTTCGCCTTCCTCGCGGGCATAGTCAGCAGTCTTTCCATACGCCCGATTCCAACTCACACCTACGTAAGGTGCGAATTGTGGGCGGATTTCGTACCGGAGCCGCAAACCGACCTCACTCTCAGACAGCCCTGAACCAACTCCACGTTTGGGATCGTTTTTGCCATAGAAATTGAATTCTGCCGTTGGTTGCAAAATCAGCTTATTGGTTAGGAGAATGTCGTAATCACCTTCCAGCCGCGCTGCGGTCTGGCCGCCTTCTCCCAAATAAGCAGTAGCCTGGGCCTCGAAATTGTATAGCGCCAAGCCCTGGATACCGAAAGCCGCCCACGTTTGGGGTTCGCCTGGTTTGAAGTCTTGACGAACGCCGCCGACTAGATCCCACCAGGGGCTGATGGCGTGGCCCCAAAGAGCTTGAACCTCTGCCTCCTCAGTCTTCCCATTGGTGCGCTCGCCTTCGGAGCGCAACCATAGACGATCAATATCTCCCCCTATCCAACCTTGGGCTTCCCAGTTCAGTGCGCTTCCATCGTCAGCATCCTGCCATTCCAATTTCTCAAATATAAAAAATGAGTTGAGGGCTGTGTCATGAACTTGGTGACCACCAGGGGACTTATAGACTGCAGCTCTGTCAGCATCGGTTAGCGGTGGTATCGGAGTCCGGCTTTGAGTTTGTGGTTGCTTGGCGGGCTGCATACCCTCCATTTTGCTGTGATCCATGCCCTGCATCTGGCTATGATCCATGCCCTGCATTTTGCCGTGATCCATACCCTGCATCTGGCTGTGATCCATACCTTCCATCTTGCCGTGATCCATGCCCGGCTTTTGGCTGTGATCCATGGTCTGCATCTGCCCGTCTTCGGTACCCTGGCTAGTTTCAGCGGCTGCCGGCAAGACAAAACCAGCGGCTAGAGCGACGGTAAATACAGCTGAGTGCATGCGAGTTCCGCAAAAATAATTGCTCATAGTCGACTCCTTATTCCTCTACACGCACTTCGCGGAACATCCCCATTTCCATGTGATACAGGAGATGGCAGTGGTAGGCCCAGCGCCCCAGCGCATCGGCTGTTACTCGGTAGCTGCGCTTCGAGCCTGGCGGCATATCAATGGTGTGTTTGCGGACAAGGAATTGCCCGTTTTCATCTTCAAGGTCGCTCCACATGCCATGCAAGTGGATGGGATGAGTCATCATGGTGTCGTTGACGAGAACGATCCGGACTCGCTCGCCGTATTTCAGTTTTAAAGGCTCGGCGTCCGAAAACTTCACGCCGTTGAAAGACCAAGAAAATTTTTCCATATGACCGGTCAAGTGCAGTTCGATAGTTCTACTTGGCTCACGGCCATCTGGATCTTCAAACGTGCTTTTTAAGTCAGAGTACGTCAGTACCTTTCGACCATTCTCACGAAGCCCCATGCCAGGATCATCAAGCTTTGGCGACGTCGACATTGCCTGCATGTCGACGAGAGGATTGTTGGACTCCGTGGCTGGGTGCGACTGCATTTCTCCCATACCACTCATGCCGCCCATAGACATTTTGCTGTGATCCATTCCAGCCATGCTGTCCATGCCGGACATGTCCTGCGTAGCGCCATGGTTCATACCTTTCATGGCACCGCCGTCCATTCCCGACATACCCTCCATTGAGCTGTCTCCCGAACCCGCCATCTTGCTGTGATCCATTCCTGGCATATCACCCATACCAGCCATCGCGCCGTGATCCATACCGGCCATACCCATGTCAGCCATGGTGACGAGAGGACGTGGGTCTAGCTCAGGTACTGGAGCGGCCAAGCCAGACCGGACGGCCAAGGTGCCTCTTGCGTACCCCGACCGATCCATCGACTGCGCAAACAGTGTGTAGGCGTCCTGAGTTGGTTCGACGATCACATCGAAGGTCTCAGCTGTGGCGATCCTGAACTCGTCCACGCTTACGGGCTTAACATACTGGCCATCGGCAGCCACAACAGTCATCTTCAAACCCGGAATACGGACATCGAAGTAGCTCATGGCTGAACCATTGATGAACCTCAACCTAAGCTTTTCGCCAAGTTTGAAGGTGCCCGTCCAGTTGGAGTTCGGCGCGAGGCCGTTCATCAAGTAGGTGTATGTCGCGCCACTGACGTCTGCAATGTCAGTGGGGTTCATCTTCATTTCTGCCCACATCTTGCGGTCAGCAACGGTAGCTGACCAACCTTTGTCAGCTACGTCATGTATGAAATCACTGACTGTGCGTTTATGGGTGTTGTAGTAGTCAGACTGTTTCTTCAATGTTTTCATCAGCGAAGCAGGATCTTCATCCGTCCAGTCAGTAAGCATCACCACGTAGTCACGGTCATACTCAAATGGCTCGGGCTCTTTCGCGTCGATTACCAATGGGCCGTATACACCTACCTGTTCTTGGAAGCCGGAGTGACTGTGATACCAGTACGTTCCGTTCTGCTTGACCTTGAATTGATAGACATACATGCCGTTAGGCTCGATCCCATGGAAGCTAAGGCCCGGCACACCGTCCATATTCGCGGGGAGGATAATCCCGTGCCAGTGGATTGATGTCATATCCTTGAGGCGGTTCTTGACCCGCAAGGTCACGGTATCGCCCTCACGCCAGCGCAGCTGAGGCCCCGGAATCCCACCATTGATTGTCATGGCAGTCCGGGCATTCCCAGTGATATTTACCGGTGTTTCTCCGATAAAGAGGTCGAACTCTGTACCTGACAGGACATTAGTCTCGCCTAAGCTACGGGCCGCCCATATAGGGGTATGCCAGAGGCCTAAGCCACCGAGAATCCCGCCTGCGGTGAGACCTTTCACAAAGGTGCGCCGAGAAGTTTTGAAATGCATACCGATTCATGTCCCGTCAGTCGGATGTCAGGTGCACGCACGTTGGCGTGTTCCCGAGGGTTCACGCTTTGGATAGCTAGTGCGCTTGATACATCGAAGATGCCATAAGCCAGCAAACGGGGTGATTACATTTCCGTAAGCTGGGCGGCTCAGCATTGATGCTTCTGCTCTTCAGCCGTGGGCTTTTCCTGTGCAATATCCTCTTGCACTTGCGCTTGTGAGACGGGTTTGGTGGTGGCCGTTGCCGTCTCGCGAGCTCGTTCCATGCGCTCAACCGCACGGTCGCCGCCACCTTCGCCAAAGGCCAGGGACGATATAGCCAAACTGAGTGTAAGAATCACAACGTAGGTAGCTTTCATAGTGCATCTCCTTCAAGGAATTGACTCTCGATGAAACCAGAGAGTTTGAGCGTCAGCTCGATGAGGATGATGAGGGGACGCACCTGTCAGCACGCTTAGCCGGTGATTACACTTTTGACAGCACGCGGAGAAACTCAACATCTGAAAGATCGACGGGCGTCATAAAATTTGACCGCACCACAGAACCGACAGCCGGCTGCATAAATTGATGTAGATCAACCGTGGCACTTCAATGTGGCGTATGTTGAAAAATCAAAATCCGCTAATCAGTACCGGAGATTCTCCATGTTCTGGTTTCGCCATCGTCAACCAACGTTCATACGCCTCGCCATCGTGCTGTGGGTGTTAGCGTTTGGTCTGGCAGCGACCCAGGGATGTCTGGCACAGCCCAGCCACAATCCGGCTACAACTCATGTCTCGCTGATCACCGCGCAAGATCACGATAGCCACGACGCCCATGCCCTCGGTTGCCTTCAGCACTGCGCCGATGCGTCAATAGCTGTAAGTCCTTCGCTCCATCTTCATATATTTGACCTGTTCAGTTGGACGTTTCTGCTCCTTATCCCAGCGTTGCTGATTTTGTATCCCGCCAATCCCTCCGCTTTTGCCTTTCTTGCATTACGGCGCCCTGTACCGGCCAGACCGCCTGCCCGCCTGATTTTCGTCCGTTTCAACGATTAATCCGACCTTCTGCGCGCCGATCTTCGGCGCACTGTCTGACTGCGCCAGCCTGGCGCGGCTTGGTATTACCTGAGTTGTCCTGACCCTTTGGAGATTGCCATGCATGCCACATTGAAATTTATCCTCGCCACCCTGCTCGTGAGCAGCCCACTTATCGCCTCGGCAGTCGATGAGCATCACCCGGAGGGGCAGACCGCGCCCACCAAGACAAGCGAAGCAGCTACGCCGATGCAAAACAATGTCATGACCGAGCAAATGCAAAAAATGCAGGCTGCACACGACAAGGCAGCCGCCGCCAAGACCCCTGCCGAGCGACACGCCGCCATGCAGGAGAACATGAAGACGATGAAGGACAGCATGGCCATGATGCATAAGAACTGTCATGGCAAGGGCATGGGCATGGACGGCAACAAAGACGGCATGGAGATGGGAATGATGAACATGATGATGAAAATGATGGATCAGCAAACGAGCATGATGAACATGCCGATGAGCAAGTGACGCGCACAAGCCTGTAGGCAATGCAGCGACGGTTTTACTTTAGCCAATATGCCAACGGTAAAACTGCCGCCCGTTGCACCTTTACGACGTATCACTAAACAGCACTCCCTTAGGAGTACAGAACCATGATGAATTCGCCACATTCCGCTAACACCTCTCCAACATTTTGGAGGAGTAAACCCGGCATAGCGCTGGGTATGCTGCTGGTGATCGTGCTGTTCTATCTGGCAAGAGAACACTACGGCCATATGCTGGGTTTACTGCCTTATATGATTTTGCTGTTGTGCCCGCTGATGCATTTTTTCGGGCACCACCACGGTGGTCACAGTCATCACGGCGAAACCTCAGTCTCAACCAAGGATGCGAACAGGAGTTAGCTCATGCACACTCCTGAGGTTCGTCAAGCGCACGGCCCAATACAGAACTCTGAACCCCAACCCACCGGCTCCCATGACCCGGTATGTGGCATGACCGTCAGTAACGACAGCCAGTTCAGCACGGAATATGAGGGGCAAAACTACCGGTTCTGCAGCCAGAAATGCCAAACGACCTTCAGGGCAGCGCCCGAGCGTTATCGAATATCTCAACTGAAAATCGAACAAATCCCTCAGACAACAGTAGAACCGTTAACGGGTGCCGCTGAATACACATGTCCCATGCATCCGGAGATTCGCCAGATCGGCCCCGGCGTCTGCCCTAAGTGCGGCATGACCTTAGAGCCGGTGATTCCCGAATTGGAGGAAGAAGAGAACTTAGAACTCAAGGACTTCAGCAAGCGCTTCTGGTGGACATTGCCACTGACAATAATCGTCACCGTTCTGGCCATGGGCGGCCATGCCTTTGTGCTGTTTCACGGCCCCACGCAAAACTGGATCGAGATGGGACTGGCCACGCCCGTGGTGCTATGGGCTGGATGGCCGTTTTATGTGCGCGGCGTCCGCTCGGTGATTCAGCGTAGTCCGAACATGTGGACGTTGATCGGGCTTGGCACGGCGGGAGCCTTCCTTTACAGCTTCGTGGCCACCCTGGCCCCCGATGTATTCCCCAGCAACTTCATGATGGAGGGCCGCATCGGTGTGTACTTCGAAGCTGCGGCTGTGATCATCTCACTGACCCTTCTCGGCCAGATGCTTGAGCTCAAGGCTCGCTCGCAAACCTCGGCTGCCATCAAGTCGCTGCTTGGACTGGCACCCAAAACTGCCCGACGGATCAATGCCGATGGCACGGAAGAAGACATCCCTCTGACACACGTATACAGCGGCGATACGTTACGTGTGCGACCGGGCGAAAAAGTGCCTGTCGACGGCCAGGTGTTACAAGGCGAAAGCGCTGTAGATGAGTCGATGCTCACCGGAGAACCGATACCGATCATGAAGAGGGCCGGCGACGCGCTGATCGGTGCCACTCTCAACATTCACGGCAGTCTGGTGATGCAGGCGCAGAAGATAGGGTCGGCGACCCTGCTCGCACAGATTGTGCAGATGGTTGTGCAGGCACAACGCTCAAAAGCGCCGATGCAACGGCTGGCAGACGTGATTGCCAGTTACTTCGTGATTGTGGTGATTACTATCGCCGCGCTGACGCTACTCGGCTGGGGGCTGTGGGGGCCCGAGCCAAGTTGGGTGTTCGGACTGATCAACGCTGTCGCGGTCATGATCATCGCCTGTCCCTGTGCCCTTGGCCTAGCGACACCGATGTCAGTCATGGTCGCCACCGGGAAGGCTGCTGGCAGCGGCGTATTGTTTCGCGATGCCGCCGCCATCGAAAACCTGCGCAAGATAGACATCTTGATAGTCGACAAAACTGGCACCCTCACTGAAGGTCGACCAGCGTTCCATAGCGTCGAGGCCGTACCCGGATTTACTCAGGATGAAGTGTTGCGCCTGGCCGCAAGTCTCGATCAGGGCAGTGAGCATCCATTGGCCCACGCCATCGTCGAGCAGGCTCGTGCCGCAGGGCTAAAACTGGTGACACCTGAAACCTTCGAGTCAGCCTCAGGTATTGGTGTAAGCGGTCAGGTCGAGGGTCGCCGCCTGATGCTAGGCAATACCGCGTTGATGCAGGAGGCCGGCGTTTCCACAGAGAGCTTGCAAGAACATGCCGAGAAGCTACGCGGCGACGGTACGAGCATCATGTACCTGGCAGTCGATGGCGCCCTGGCGGGTTTGCTGGCTGTTGCCGACCCCATCAAACCCACCACGAAGCTGGCCGTCGAGCGTCTGCAGGCGGATGGCGTCAAGGTCATCATGGCCACTGGCGACGGCCTTACGACTGCTCGCTCGGTAGCTCGCCAGTTGGGCATCGAGGAGGTTCACGGCGAGGTCAAACCGCAAGATAAAGAGCGCTTGGTGGCATCTCTGCAACAAGCCGGACACCGGGTGGCGATGGCCGGCGACGGCATTAATGATGCCCCCGCACTGGCTCGCGCTGATGTAGGTATCGCCATGGGCACTGGCACTGACGTGGCGATGAACAGCGCTCAGGTCACCCTGGTCAAGGGGGATCTGCTCGGTATCCTACGTGCTCGCAGCCTGTCAGTCGCGACGGTGAGAAATATGCACCAGAACCTGACCTTCGCCTTCCTTTACAACGCCATGGGCATCCCACTGGCTGCCGGCTTGTTCTATCCACTTACCGGTCACCTTCTGTCACCGCTCATTGCCGCACTGGCCATGAGCGTGAGCTCGGCGTCGGTAGTATTCAACGCCTTGCGTCTGCGCCAGGCGTCCATTGATTGAGTGACAACGACCGCTTGACCTTGCCATGGCAGCAAGGTTGAGGATAAGCCAACGCCGCAGAAAAGCCTCATGCGTCAGTCTTTCCATGATCAACTTTGTTGTGAGGAGTCACCAATGAAAACTGTTGAACTGCAAGTCCAAGGCATGAGCTGTGGTTCATGTGTCAAACATGTCACCGAAGCGCTGCGCCCAGTTGAAGGCGTGAGTGACGTAGCGGTGGATTTACAAGCCGGACGGGTGAAGGTCAGCGGCGATTCGGACAGCCATGCGCTGCTTGCAGCCCTGGAGAACGCGGGCTATCAAGCACAGCTGGCGACAGTGGAAAGCGTAGCGAGTAAGAAAACCTCGGGCTGTGGCGGGAACGGCGGTGGTTGCTGCTGTCGGTAAGCGTTATTTTTAAACTGGAGACTCGCAGGTACGGGTCTTCGCCCAGTCCAAAAGGGCAAAATCATGAAAAAAACAGGTCGTGATTTTCTCGAAAGCGTTCAGAAGCCCTAAGTTATCCTAGAATGATTTGACATTCACTGGGGCTCTGAAAATGATCGACGCAGAACTGCTGAAACTGGTGGTTGAAGCATCCAACGATGGCATCGTGGTAGCAGAGCAGGAAGGCGACGAAAACATCCTGATCTATGCCAACCCCGCCTTTCAGCGCCTGACGGGGTACAGCGTTGACGACATCCTGTACCAGGACTGCCGCTTCCTGCAGGGTGATGACCGTGACCAAGCCGGCCTTTCAGTTATCCGAGAGGCGATAAAAAACCTTCACCCCTGCCGGCAAATCATTCGCAACTACCGCAAGGACGGGAGTGCCTTCTGGAACGAACTGTCGATTACTCCAGTATTCAACGACACCGATCAACTCACCTACTTCATCGGTATCCAGAAGGACGTCAGCGTCGAGGTTGAGGCTAGCGAGCGAGTGCGCGAACTGGAAGCTGAAGTCGCACTGTTGAAGAGCCAACTGGCTCAATTGCAACGCTAAATCTAAGAGCACTCGGAGAAAGAACAACTTTGAACATAGACTTGCCCCTACAAAAACCGGACACCAACTGCCAGTTAAATTGATGCTATCGCTAAGCGCCTGAACTCCCTCAGTGAACGATATTTCAAGGCGCTGTGCGGATGCTGCTCGTTGTAATGTTCGAAGGTGATAGCCAGGTATCGCAGCGCCGTTTCTCGATCTGGCGTGAGTATATGCGCAAGTAGTCACGCGTGATTGTCTTCACGAAGCTCTCGGCCTTGCAGTTGCTGCGTGCTGTGGTGGTCTCCCGTCGCAGGCTGATCTCTCGAGCATGCATCATCTCCTCCTGGCAGCCGACCGATCAAGCGCATCAACCACCAATCGCCTAATGAGAGCAACAGAAAATATCAACACATCTCCTTACAGAACTCTGTTAAAACTGGACTCGCTACAATTAAATCAGCTTCCAATAAAGCAATTATCTGAGTGCAACTGGTAAGTAATGGCGTGTTGAAGTCCTGCATAATCAAGGTAAGTCATCTTGGATTGTATTATTTCGCAATGATTGGTGTGAGGTTTTTCAATTGAAAGCACCTTGGCGACATCTAAGCTCATGCCATAAGCGTAAGGAATCGCTGGTACAAGCTCGGGATCCGTAGACGCTGATGCAAAGGACGCCGTCAATCCGGACAGAGAAATGGAAAGCAAGAGGCCAACTATCGATAAACGTTTCATAACCTTTCTCCAAGACCAGCGCGAATTGCGTTGGGTATGGAGCTATCTTCGTTTGTCTCGACGATTCTGAGCATACCGAATTTCTCAATAACTGTGCAGATCGTCTAAATCGCCCGCGACGGATAAAGGTTTTCTGGCGACATGTTGGCTCACCATTTCAAATTGTTGGATTTCCGATTAAAAACTAAGACGGTATGCAGTCTGCGCTTGATTCCAGAACCATTGGTACCCGTTTGCACAGGCACTTATTAACTATTTCGATCATGGCTATAGTTTTTAAATAGCTGGAAAATTACTTTCAACATGACGCCTATTTTCATTTCCCCAATCACACAGTGGCATGAGAGCTTGAGCAAGCGTCCTGCCAAACTCAGTTATCGAATAAACAACGCGAGGTGGTACTTCTTGATAATCACGTCGTACAATAATTCCGTCGTCCGTTAGCCCTCTCAATTGTTGGATCAATACCTTTTCGCTGATGCCTGCCACAAGCCTTTTCAGTTCACCAAAGCGGCGCGAGTCGGCACTTAGGTAAAAAAGAATCAGCGGCTTCCATTTGCCGCCAACCACCCGCAACGCTACATCCAGCCCACAAATATTTTCCATCACAGCACCATACTTACCTTTTAGTAGGTACTACCTTAATTGAAATCAATCCTTCAAAGTAGTCCTTCTTTTGATTGAGGTTTCCGAAATGGGCAAGCTTGAAGGAAAAATCGCGGTGGTCACAGGTGCAAACAGTGGTATCGGCCTAGCCACCGCGAAGCGATTCGCAGAAGAAGGCGCACGAGTGTTTATGACTGGCCGGCGTCAGAAGGAGCTTGATCTAGCGGTTTTAGCGGTTGGACAAAACGCTCGGGGAATCCAAGGTGACGTGTCCAAATTAGAAGATCTCGATAGACTGTTCGAGACAATCAAAAATGAAGCCGGTGCAATCGACGTGTTGTTCGCGAATGCCGGCGGTGGAACGTTTGCAGCCTTAGCGGACATTACTGAGGAACATTTCGAAAGCATTTTCGCCACCAACGTCAAAGGAACACTGTTCACAGTCCAAAAGGCGCTTCCCCTACTGAAAAATGGATCATCGATAATTCTGACAGGATCGACGGGCGCTACGACAGGTATACCGGCATTCAGCGTCTATTGCGCAAGCAAAGCGGCAATACGTAACTTCGCAAGGGGTTGGATTCTCGACCTTGCCCCTCGAAAAATCCGCGTGAACGTTCTGGTTCCAGGCGCAACTTCAACTCCTGGATGGCATGATCTAGCCCCGAATTTAGAGACTAATCAGGAAATGATTCGGTTCGTGGAGTCGAGCACGCCACTGGGTCGTTTGGCGAACCCTGAGGAGTGCGCAAGCGCAGCCTTGTTCCTAGCCTCCGATGAGAGCAGCTTCGTTAATGGAAGTGAATTGTTCGTGGATGGGGGCTCAGCGCAGATCTAAAGGAAAACATCGGCGCTGAGAAAAGAAGGTCATCGTGAAAAACCTTAACACGATGACTTTCCATAAGTTTTGATTGGGCGTCTTTGAGTTTCAATCGTCGAATTTTTGGCAAAAAAAAGCTCGCAATGCGAGCCGAATCAAAACAAGGAGCCCTACTAACATGCCGTTTCAATTGTGAAATTTTTGTGAAATGGTGTATTGGCGGATCAAAAAAGGCGGTAAATTGTGCTTGGGTTTCCAAAGCGGCGGCCCTTATGCTAATTCGTTAATGTCTGATCAAATGGTACAGGAATTATTGGTAAACTCTTTTCGCAGATAACCGGAGTTTTCTTCTAGTATAGTAATTGCCAAAATCATATCCAGCCTAACCTCTTGTATTCGGCCCGGCGACTCCAATTGAAGATACTCCTCCTTGGATGTTGATATCTTCGTAGTTAAGGCTCTCGCTTTCAGACATTCACCGTCGAGCAATTCTACTTTAAGTTCGTAATTTCGCATGCAGACAATCTCAATAAAATCGTAGAGACTACAATCCAGCGGTTGGTATTTCATATTGATGACCTTTTTCCTTCGAGTGCTGCAAGCCAACGACCAGCGATAAAATTTGAAATCGCGAGAAGCGCTAGATCTTTTCGCAAAAATTGCCCAGGTGCAACAGTTTCTTATCGTAGGCCCGCACCGAGCCAGAGCTAATACCAACATCAGTGCCGCATGTAAATATGCGGCACTGACGGATACTCAGCTAACAGCTGGAAAATCAAGTGGCGTATCGTTTACTCGGTTGATCAGGTTAGTGAATGTAATGCTGGTGACGGCGAGCAAGATATCCATAATCTGCTGATCACTGTACCCTGCATGCTTAACGGTATTAACAGTATCGGCAGAGATGGTTCCCGAAGTGCTCACCAGCGTTCTAGCGAACTTGGACAAAGCATCAAATTTTATGTTTCCAGAAGATGTGCTATGGCGAGCCGCCAGTATCTCATCGTTCTTAAGGCCGGCACCTTTCCCGATGACAGTGTGTGCAGCAAGGCAATAGTCACAGCCAGAAGTCTGGCTGACGGCAAGCTTGATGACCTCGATTTCCTTGACGCTCAAACTGCCCTTATGTAGGGCGCCGTCAAGTGCAAGTGCAGCTTCCAAAGCTAAGGGACTATTGGTGCCAGCAACCAAAAAAGCGTTCGGTACAGCACCAAATGCACGTTTGATAGAAGCAAATACTTCTGCGGTGTGGCCAGTTGCTTCGTCGACGCTAACAACATTTAAGCGGTTCATAGTAATACCTTTTTTTTTGCATGGGAGAACACGGCAGCGCCTTCGTAATGAGTGCTGGATTCTGCTTTCGTGTTCATATTTACGCCTTAGTATAGGCGATCTCTAATGCTGGCTATAAAACCAGCATTGGTGGATTTAGGGTGATGGAAAAACTAATAGTATCGCGACGATTACTTCAAATTCTGTCCGAGAAATTTAAGCATTTTCTCAGCGATGACATCTCCATGAGTTTCAATCGCGAAATGCCCGGTGTCGAGAAGTACGATTTCAGCATTTGGAATGTCGCGTTTAAATGCCTCGGCGCCAGCGGGCAAGAAGAATGGGTCGTTTTTACCCCAGATTGCTAACACAGGAGGTTGCTTAGATTTAAAGTATTTATGTAATTCAGCGTACTGCTTAATGTTTTCGCCATAATTCATAATCAAATCAAGTTGAATGTCAACGCCTAAGCGCTCTACAGCGGCTTGTGCCAAGAAATAACTTTCGGGCGGTATAAGAGCTGGATCCTTGACTCCTTCGGTGTACTGCCATTTAGTCATTTCCAGCGTATTCAACTTGCGCAACGCTTCGCGATTTTCAATGGAGGGATCTGCCCAAGCTTTACGCATATCAGCCCAACCAGGACTAAGCCCCTCCTCGTAGGCGTTTCCATTTTGAGTGATAATAGCTGTAATTTTCTCAGGGTTTTTTACCGCCAGACGCCAGCCTACAGGCGCACCGTAGTCGAACACATACATTACATATTTATCTAAAGCTTTAGCCTCGGTGAATTTTTGTATTGTTACTGCTAGATTATCGAAGTTGTAGACAAACTTCCTTTCCGGATTGACCGTTGTTAAGCCAAATCCTGGCAAATCCGGTGCGACAACGTAGTATTTTTTAGCCAATTTCGGAATTAGATCGCGAAACATATGAGATGATGCGCCAAAGCCGTGCAGCAACAGAATCGCAGGGGCGCTCTTGTCACCCGCTTCGCGATAAAAGACTTCTACTCCGTCGATATTTATACTTAGGTGACGAGTTTGGTTAGCAGCAGGGTTCGCCGAGGTGACGCTTGAAAGCAAACCTAAAGCAGCCACCAATCCGGCAAACAACACAGTTTTCACATTGAGTTTCATAAATTTCTCTCGCCTCATAAAGTTAAGCACTCTATAAATACAGATTGACTCATTTATTAATAGAGGCCAGGCAGCGGCCTTCAATAAACTTCTGAGTATTCGCCTGTAACTGCAAAGGTTACTGCAAGTTCCACAGAAGCCCCAAGGGGCAACTGTGTTACAGAAAATGCCGTTCTGCTATGGCGACCTAGAGACTCGCCAAAAACCGATACAAACAGCTCTGACGCTCCATCCAACACATGTGGCTGCGCAATGAAACCCGGCGCACTCGCAACATAACCTTCCACTCGGAGTAAACCGCCAAACCGTTGAAACCCGCCTAAGGCCGTTTCGATTTGCGAAATGACATTGAGTGCTGCCGCCCTAGCAGCGGCATAGCCATCAGCTTCACTTAAATGGAAGCCAACCGCACCTGGGTGCAAAAGTTTGCCGCCTACCAAAGGAAACTGGCCAGAGACAGCCCCAATGCCATTGCGAATCACGACCGCACGATAGGAACCTACCGGCTTAGGGGCCTGAGGTAACGTAATGCCTAGCAAGCGTAGTCTTTCGGCAATCTCGTTGGCATTGCGCGCGTCTGACGATAATTCCAATGACATAGGCGTCTTCATAGGCTGCTCCAGATTAAGGCTTCAAGACAAGATTGCCCGACACACGACCTTCAGCAAGTAATTCATGAGCACGAGATGCTTCAGAAAGCGGAATCACTTGATCCAGTACCGGGCGCACCGCGCCTTTCTTAATCAAGTCCAATCCGAAGCGTAAGTCATCCAAATCCCCCATAAGCGTCCCAAGCAGCCGGCGCTGACTGAAGAAGAAGCTTCGAATATCAAGATTCAGCTCAGACCCCGCGACGAAGCCCAGGGTAACCACTGTGCCAGTAGGACGCGTGGCTTCAATACTGCGCGCCAGAATCTCACCGCCGAGGTTATCGATAGTCACATCGATACCTTTACCCCCTGTCCATTCACGAGTCACTGCAACAAAGTCTTCAAGCTTACTGTTGACGACCAGATCGGCACCGAGCTTACGTGCGACTTCAGCTTTCTCATCGCTACTAACTGTCGTTACGACCCTGGCACCAAGCGCCTTGGCAATTTGGATGCTCATCGAGCCAGTGCCCGAACCGCCCGCTTGAACCAAAACGGTGTCTCCTGCTTTCACTGCGCCAACGACTTTCACAGCTCGTACTGCGGTCACCACAACCATTGGCAGCGTGGCGAGCTCCTCAGGTGAAAGTCCGGTATCGTCGCGCAGCAACCAATGTGCTGGCACCTCCATGTATTCAGCGTAAGCGCCCCAACTCATGATGCCTGCAATGGCATAGCTGGGAGCTGCGCTCATTGGGGAGAAGGCATAGTCAGCGACATCTAGCGGGTAACCTGGCATTGGAACAACACGCTCGCCCAGAACGAAGTCAGTCACACCGGCACCCAGCTCAACGACTTCACCAACCGCATCTGATCCCAGAACGTGGGGAAGAGCGAGATCACGTGTTATGGCACCTTCACGCAGGTAGAGTTCAAGGCGGTTTATGCCCGCAGCTAGTACCCGGATGACCACGTGTCCCGGACGCGCGCTAGGCGTAGCGACATCCTCGTAGCGCAAAACACTTGGAGCACCAAACTCACGAAAAATAGACGCTTTCATAAACACTCCGTTAATAAGAAACAGTTACAACAATTAGAGAGATCATGTCGGCGGTCATCCATCTCACTTACCCGCGTGGCATGGCTACAATTATGTTAGCTAATGAATCAGCCGAATATTGGGATTTTCTTGCCGGGGTAATAAGCTGTGCTTAACGAAGAAGCTCGCCGAATCGCCATCTATTTGAATGCTCTCCGAGCATTCGAGGCAGCAGCAAGGCTGCAAACGTTTTCCGCTGCTGCGGAGGAACTCCACGTGACCCCTCCTGCGATCAGTCAGCTAATAAAAACGCTAGAGGATTACGTAGGACGCTCACTATTTGAACGATCTCGGAGTGGCGTGACATTAACGCCGGAGGCCGCTGCTATTTATCCCCAAATTCGTGACGGCTTTGCGCTTCTAGCAGGGGGACTGCACCGTTTGCGAGCAGCCCTACCGGTTAACGTCGTAACGCTATCGGTGACACCTGCTTTTGCTAGCAAATGGCTTCTCACCCGCATTTCAGGCTTCAGTGCTCGCTATCCACAATGGGATATTCGATTGCACACCACTGACCGTCTTGTCGATTTTCGCAGTGAGGGCGTAGACATCGGAGTTCGCTTTGGTATCGGTCGTTATCCCGATTTGACCGCAGAGCGAATGATGGGAGAGTACGTATTCCCGGTTTGCAGTCAAAAGCTGTTAGATAAGCTAGGAAAAACCTCATTGAGTCTCGACGACATTGCCTCTTTGACCCTGATACATGATGCAACCATAAGCTTTGACTCAAATTTCCCAACGTGGTCTTCCTGGCTGTCATCACGAGGCTACAGCCGCAACCAAGGCTTACGAGGCATGCACGTAAATGCGTCGGCTTTGGCTATCCAGGCAGCGGTAGAAGGGCAAGGCGTCGCGCTAGCACGCAGCCAGCTGGTAAAAGAAGATTTGGCTTCCGGGCGATTAGTGCGTCCTTTTGAGGGATACGAAACCTCTCACTCATCCTATTTTGTAGTGTATCCCCATCATGCAACCTTACAACCCCAAGTGAAAGCAGTGCGTGATTGGCTAATGGCGGAAGCGGAGGTAGAGCAAATACTACATCTCTGATTTTTAAAGTGTGGGTTCAGGCATTATCTAAAAAATGGATAGCATTCTACCAATGAAGTTGGCTATCCATTGAGATATGCATTTTTACTCGGGAATGGAGAGATGATTCCCTACGCAAAAAAGACAATGACAATGGCCTGCCTTTTCCAATTCCCGAAGCAGGCGATGTAAGGTTATTTAAGGTTGATATAGCGGTGGCGGTCAAAATCCCACAAATAACAACTACCCGGAAACAGACAAAAAACTGTAGCAATTGCATAGCACTCTTCATGACGGACTATGACACTTCCGATTGGATGTTCCAGGAGTGGCGAATAATTGGCTTTAATTAAGTTAAGTTATAGTCTTGGTCAGCTCAAGATGTCTGACCAAGCCCATATTTTTCACAATCCTAGCAGTGCGTCAAGACGACCAGTACGTTCGAGCGCAGCCATATCATCGAAGCCACCGATGTGGCGCCCACCTATAAAGATTTGCGGCACACTGCGCCGTCCACTTTTTGCGACCATTTCGCGCAACCGCTCTGGGTTTGCTTCAACATTGATTTCTTTTGCCTTTATGCCCTTGCCTGCTAGCAACGCTTTCGCGTTACGGCAATATGGGCAAACACTGGTGGTATACATAGTCACGTTGTTCATTTTCACTTCTCCAGATTTAAAATATTAGTCTTCGATGGCAGGCCAATCGATGTCAGTAGCCGCGACGTTGTTGAGGTAGTTCGTAAAGGTAAGCAGCGCGACCTGTGCAATGATCTCTACGATTTGGGCATCGTTTAGTCCCGCCTGACGGGCCTCCGAGAGTTGTACGTCCGTAACCTGCCCACGGCTTTCGGTAACATGGAGAGCAAAACGTGCGAACTCGTTAAGTTGACCATGGCGAGCATCCCGAATTTCCGATGCAGACAAGCCGGCCTTCTGAGCGAACAACGAATGCGCCGCCAAGCAATAATCGCATCCGTTTACTTGAGACGCGGCGAGCGCTACTGCTTCCCGCTGGCTCGCGCTGAGCGAGCTTTTACCCATTGCCTGATTGAATTGCATGAAGCCGTTTAGCGCGGCTGGTGAGTGGGCAAGTGTCCTAAAAGTGTTTGGCAAAAAACCCAAGCCCTTCTGAACGCTTTCCAATGTCGGGCGAATGTTTTCAGATGCGTTTTCGATTAAAAGTGCGGGTATGCGGGACATAATTTTTCTAAAAAGCCCAGGCGCAAAATGCGCTAGGTACAACGCCATATTGGAGAAAAAATAGATTTTCTTGGATGCAAATCGTCGATAATATGATGCAGATCGTCCAAGCTTGATAAAGGTGAATCCATGGATCGCTTGTCAACGTTGCTGTCCCAATTCGGCGTGCGCGCAAACCTATTCCATAGCGGGCGGGTTTGTGGAGTGGCGTCATTTGATGGCGTCGAGCAGCGCGGTCACATTCACTTGCTGCAGGCCGGTGATCTTACGTTCAGCGGGCCCAACGAGCGTGGTTTGCTTATCACTAAGCCAAGCCTTATTTTCTCGCCGCGCCCTAGCAGACATAAGCTAATAGCCAACGAGGCAGAAGGGGCGCAACTTCTTTGTGCATCGTTGGAGTTCGCGGGTGGTGTCGATAATCCTTTAGCTGCGTCCCTACCGGACTTGCTGGTACTCTCACTAGATGAAATGCCTATGCTGGCCGATACGCTGACATGGTTATTCGCAGAGGCTAAAGGTGCTCATTGCGGTAGGGAAGCAATGCTGGATCGCTTGTTTGAATTACTAATTATCTAACTGTTGCGATACCTCCTTGACCATCAAGAACTTAGCACCGGTATGATGGCAGGACTAGCCGATTTGCGCCTCGCACGCTCGCTGGTGCAGATGCACAATGCCCCGCAGCGGAGTTGGTCAGTTGCTGAGTTAGCAAGTGAGTCAAACATGTCACGAGCTAGCTATGCTGCGCACTTTCGTGACGTGGTAGGTAAGACACCCGCCGAGTATCTTTTGAGTTGGCGCATTAGTTTGGCACAGAAGCGACTGCGTGAGGGCCGGCCAATTACATTGATTGCCGACGAGGTGGGTTATGAAAGTCCTTCAGCCCTTGCGCGCGCTTTCCGACGCAAGACGGGATTAAGTCCTAGACAGTGGATGAAGTGATGCGACACCGAAACAGAGCTTTGTGCACAGCGTTTCACGAGTCGACGGTGTAACTGATGGATAAGGTGGCGACTCCGAGAGGGAACGCTTGCGGGTTGTATCTGCGAAAACGCAACCTTGAAAAGCTATCGCTATTGAATTAAGTTCAAGATTTACCACCCAAAGCCGTCGCTTCAGGCACCTTGGTACTGTAATCCAAACAAACTCTGCGGATGCGTTATCGGAAAGTGAAAGGTGTCGCACAGCGCACTCAGGAGGATCCTTCAGATTTTACCTGGCTTGGGCGCTTGAAACCACGCCCTAACCTAGTGCCCAGCGCACTTCGAGTTTGGCCTCTACGCGCTCATTCTGTTCTCCATAAGTACTGCGTTCCTGACAGTCGAACCCGACCGCTTAGAGCTTTTACTAGCGACCATGGCATTACTCAAGAAGAACACCGATCCGCCAAAATATTTGAGCATGGCCTCAATCAACGCTCATACCTCTGAATCACGTTGATTCTCCCTGCTAACCTCAACCTTCACATTGGGCAACCTAAATACACAGTGTCGTTACCCAAGGCTAAGCGGGTCAGTCGTACTTAAATGACGCTCTTCCTAAGGCAAGGATCGGCCTCTGGCTTGGTTACCGACTGCCAAATTGGTGTCTGCACAAACGTACAAAAATCATGTTACATCGTTCAATCGCCCCTTGCGTTCTGTGACTACAATTAAATGAGTTTATGGCGAGGATAAAACGATGCAGCGAAACTCAGATGGAAAAGCGTTGATTGATAGTGATGGCGTTGCACTGCCGCGACGACACTTTCTCGTGGGCATTACAGCAGTGACCATACTCGCGAGCGTTCCTTTTGGAGTAATGGCAGCAACGCAAAATAGAGCTCAACCACAAACAGCACGGAGTGGTTCCATGACGTCGATGAAAACAAAAGATGGCACGGATATCTTCTACAAAGATTGGGGCCCCAAGGACGCGACGCCAATCATGTTTCACCACGGCTGGCCATTAAGCGCCGATGACTGGGACAGCCAGCTGATGTTTTTCCTGGAAAAAGGCTACCGCGTTATTGCTCACGACCGTCGCGGCCATGGACGCTCGACCCAGACGTGGACAGGCAACGACATGGACACTTATGCCGCTGACGTGATCGAGCTGACGGACGCACTTGACCTTAAGGGCGCGATTCATATCGGCCACTCCACCGGTGGCGGCGAAGTGGCTCGTTACGTCGCCCGCGCCAAGTCAGGCCGTGTTGCAAAGGCAGTGCTGATCAGCGCGGTACCGCCAATCATGGTCAAATCAGAAAAAAACCCTGGAGGACTGAGCATCGAAGTCTTCGATGGTCTTCGCAAGGCGCTTCTTGAAAACCGAGCACAGCTCTACACGGACTTGCCGTCGGGCCCGTTCTACGGCTTCAACCGGCCAGGCGCCAAGATCTCTCAAGGCACCATTGAGAACTGGTGGCGTCAAGGCATGATGGGAGGGGCCAAGGCTCAATACGACTGCATCAAAGTGTTTTCTGAAACAGACTTCACCGAGGATCTCAAAAAAATCCAGGTGCCTACGCTAGTTATGCATGGTGATGATGACCAGATCGTGCCGTACGACGACTCTGCCCCCCTTTCTGTGGCGCTTCTGAAGAACGGTACCCTGAAAAAATACCCAGGCTTCCCTCACGGTATGCCCACCACAAACGCAGCTGAAATTAACGCGGACATCTTGAAATTTATACGCGGATGAACGCATATGTCGCACCGGCTAACAAGGCTGTGCAAGTAACCTCGAAGACTATGTCGGGAGACGGGCGGCGGGCATCACAAAGGCCCGTCTATGGAAAACAGGGAAGATATGACCTTTTGAGTTAGGAAAATGTGAAGAGGATGAAACGCGGGAGCCGTGTCGTCGGCATCTGTGAGGAAATTTATCTACTATTTAAGATACATTTCTTTGTACAAACGAAAAAGGAGACCATCAGTCTCCTTACCTTGTTCACCGGCTGATCGAGGGGCGACCACGACGTTTGGTTACCCTCGTTATCCCATACACATTACTTCACCGGCGGCATGTTCGCGTCGTTGATACGATTGTAGGTTCTGGTGAGGATGGTCAAAGCAACCGTCATCGACGATCTCCGGCTGGTGCGCATCGCTATAGCCAGCCTCGCGAATGGCGGGGAAATCAGCCTCACCAGTAGTGCCGCTGTTTTTGCAGTTGCAAAACGAACCTGATCAGAGCATCACCTGTCGCTGCGCCTGTGCGAGTCTGGTTCAGCCACTCTGAGGACTGCTGACGGTTTCTAGGTCTTGTTTGCTCAGGTTGCCATTTGGCCAAAACGCCCTCTACGTTAAGCACTTCGGAAAGTGCATTCGGTGCCTGTTGACCCAAGACAGCAAACAGGTGTGGGACGTTACCGCCGGCGTTTTTTTCACTTCTGAGTAAAAGTCTGCAGCACTTACAGTTACTCATGATTTAGCTCCTACTCGGCGCGTAGAAAGCCCCACTTTATGCGACGCCAGTGATCTTGTAGAGATCGATAGAACGCACTAGAGTGCTCAAAAGTCTGAACCTCGGATGTGCCCATGCCCACCTCGTCCCGGCAACAGGATTGGCTCAGTCGACTTCTGGACATGATTACTGTTAAAGGTCGGTTGGAGATCCGGTGCTCATACGGAGCCCCATGGCAGGTGGCCCATGAAGACTCAGAACCTGGCGAAATGCCTTACCACATTATCCTGCGTGGGTCAGCGTTTCTTGAAACTCCTGGCATGGGAGCGCCACGACTATTGCAGGCAGGCGACGTGGTGCTTCTTCTCCATGGATCTCAACACCGTCTTCATGACGGGAGTGGATTCACGCCTTTACCGGCAAATACGCGTGATGAACTTAATTTTTCGGTTAGCGCGAACGCAGGCACTGGTGACCGTTTGGACATGCTATGTGGTCGCTTTGTCATCACGCCACCTCATGACCGCTTCATTCGCGATTATTTGCCAGGGCGTCTCATTGTCAGCACCTCAAATGCAGATCAAACATTAAATACAGATACCGCCGCGCAGTTGACCAATCTGGTTGCCCTGATGAGAGGAGAATCTAGTGCCCAAAGTCTTGGCGGCAAAGCAATGCTCAACGCCTTATCCGCAGCTTTGTTTACCCTGACACTCAGATTAGCCAGCGAGTCTAACGATACTCCCATCGGCTTATTGGCAATGGCTGGTCATCCCCGGCTTGCTCCTGCACTTACCGCTATTTTCAACGACCCAGCTCATCCTTGGACGTTGCCTGAACTAGCTGAACTCTGCAACATGTCCCGAGCAACCCTAATTCGCCAATTTCAACTAAAGGTTGGTAAATCAGCAAATGCAGTTTTGACTGATGTAAGAATGACCATGGCTGCGAATGAACTTGCTTCCACAACCGTGTCGACAGAGGTTATTGCAGATAAGGTCGGTTATCAATCTGTCGCTGCATTCCGACGAGCATTCACTCAACGCATGGGTATGACGCCGGGGGATTTGCGAAGATCGAGCCATGTAGAAAATGAGTCATGACTTAAATCTCGCCTTTCCCTGTAACTGCCCATTTATCTATAGGTTTATATGTAATATCAGGCGAATTGCCTGGTAAGCGTCATAGTCTTAGTGATCCGAGGATATGCTAGGGTTTCAGGCAAAGTTCCAAAAGTGAAGCGCAATTGGATCAATCGCTATCTCCAGGTGCATCCGGAAAACACTCCACGACCTAGCCACCAATCAATACAATTGGATTCGATTGGCTTGAGCAGCACTCTGATTGATGACGAACTCCGACCTTGCACAGATTCGCTGTTGATACCTACCAGCATCGATATTACCTCAGCTCGCTGCTGTGTAGGGCGTGTATGCGATTCTGCTGGAGAGATCAAGGAGCCGGCTTAACAATCCGTTCAGTAGAGACCTAAGCCTTACATTTGATACTTTTAGGCATGTCATCGAGACGTTTCGACCTTATTGATATTACTCCTGGCGCATATAGTGGGGTCACTTACGAAAAGCCATCACTGATGGAAGGAGTTTCCAATGTTACGCATCCAAATCCAAGCCATTCAAATCGGCACCAATGCCTCAGAACTCGCGGCTAAAAATTGGAGAAAGTCATGAATTATCTCGTTAACATACTGGGACGTTCAGGTCTTCTGAAGCGCGATTTGGACTACCACCTTCTCCGCGCTGCCATGGTGATCATTTTTGTGTGGTTCGGATACGACAAATGGTTTGAGGCTGAAATCAGAGACTTAATTCCATTAATCAGTAACGGCCCATTAATCTCTTGGACGCTTCCAGTTTTGGGTGTTCGAGGCACAAGCTTTCTTTTGGGAGCTTCGGAATGGACTTTTGGTTTGTTACTGCTGCTGGGATTTTGGAATAAGAAGTTAGGGGTGCTAGGCGCTCTTGGATCTTGCGCTACCTTCATTGGTACCCTCACGATCTTGCCATTCGCTCCTGGCGCCTGGCATCCCGAGGCTGGAGGATTTCCAGCCATGACAATAGTTTCGGCCTTCCTTTTGAAGGATCTCGTGTTGCTGGTTGTCTCTTTCTACCTACTAAAGCAAGATGTTGCCAGAGTGATCAATGCTCGGGCTCTGCCGATTACAAAAAATTTGGACAAGTCGTCAAATGTGCTTAAAGCAGGCAGGTCATAGCAGGATTAAATCACCGATAAAGCCTAGGAGTCGTCGTGCTGCCATAATAAACTGACTTAAACTCAAAATCGCTCAATCTTTAACCTGACTTTTGAGCGATGTGAAGCGCAAGGCAGATCATCGCTTTCGTTGAAAGTTAAGCGGTAATTAGCGAGTAGCAAGCCACCTTTTAGCGCCAAGCAGCGATGCGCTTGTTTTAATGGGCTATCCGTGTATCTCGACGTGACAGCTCAGTGGTGTTCTATGTGTGAGCTGTGGACGGAGCAAGGACGACATTCGCAAGTGGAAACGTATGAAACGGCAAGAAAAATGGCCGCTGTTCAACGGACAAGCTTGCGGTTGAAGGGGATGAAAAAGGGAGAGAGGATAGTCAAACCTACATCCGAGGTATGCCCACCTATAATCACTCCAAAAAGTTTGGCGCACAAAAACAATGCCGCGATTTGAGGTGGGCTGTACCCATGAGACCAACCGCACTGCTGCACCTGAACTCTCTCACCTCAGGTAGTCAAAGCTGACTATGCTCAGGAATCTTCAGGGCCGCTGTTGATCCAGCGGCACCCATTGCTCACAAAGAATTGGCTAAGGGATAGGTTTGACGGACATCACATTGAAATACCTGAACCTTTTCTTTTTCGCCTCATTTTTCGCTTCCTGCTCCGCGACAAGGGTGCTCAATGTGTTCGCGTCATAAGTGAACACTTCAACGTCTCCTTCAAATTCCTTTGTGACGTGTAGCACCACCCTAAGCTTTGGCGAAAGCGGTTTTGCTACCGAGCGAGGCTTTGGACTTGGCTGCGGCTTTGCAACAGCCTCCGGTTCAAGCCATTTCGGTGCTGACTCTGGCTCGGGTTGGTTTGAAGAGCCGAATAGCGCCTGGCGCATCTCCTCCTCACTCAATTCTGTGCTCATTTATAATTTCTCGTCGCAAAAAATGGATGTCCGGCTTCATCAGACCTTTACACAAAGCCAGGCCAAACAACTACGGTTATCAGTAGGTCGGTAGAATGCAAGGTAACGTCGTAGCCTCGGCGGCGATAAGTACCGCCTGAAGGGCGAACGAACATTGCTCTTTCGGTCGACCAATGTTCTGCGATTACACAGAAAATTCTATGAAAACCAGCGAAACAATTATCGCAAGCTTTCAAATAAGGGCGAAATCATTTGCTTGATCGAAGGTAGCGGATCGGCAAGCAAATGCACATCCGTATCGGGCCTTTGTGATCTGATGCCTATTATCAAGCTTTTATCATCCTGAGTCCGGGCGAAGGCTATGAAACCATTTTCAAGCGGGTGAACTCGCTCCCCAGGAAGGACGCCTGGGTAATTTATCGCTGGCTGGAAGTCGCTTAACACAGCAATAAATCTGACCGAAGAATGAATCCAAGGCTGATACTTTTGCGTTAAAAAGGTGTAGCTGCTTAGGAGAAAAATACCAGCTATGATCGCTCCGAATGAGTGAAAGATCGTTAGATTTTTATTTTTTCTAGCCGATAAATTGCAGCCAACTATTTTAAGATAAGTTGCAACGTATTGAAACAGGAGCTCTATTAGCATTAGAGCCATCGAAGCTGAAAACATTATGAGTCCGATGATAGTTAAAATTATCGCTGCTACAACCATCCAAGCCGGTATGTAAAAAACCAGCGCCAGAAAGCCCACGGTCATATCGAAAGTTTGCGGTGGCAGCCCAAGCGCCTCCGCCACAACAAAGCGAGAAAGTACGGTTGCCACTATCAGCACCAACACATGCAGAAGCACAACCGGAGTTTTGCCAAATGGTTTTTCCCACATAGCACGCATCCAGTGGACTGCGGGTAAGCACCACGTGACGAATCCGCCGATGATCGCTGCTGATGATACGGTCGTAGCGGCATCTACAACTATATTACCAAACACAAGGGAGAGCAGCACTCCCGAAATAAATACGGCCATCGAGAAAATATAGAAACGATAAGGGACAGGTGTTGCGTTGTATTTCCTTTTCAACCATTGCATTATAACGACCAACACTTATAGAAATAGAGAAAACGAATTCTAATGCGCTAAGCACGAATAGTGAGATCTTTTCTTGCTAATAACGCTCGGAGCTCGATAACTTAGTGCGATCTCTGGCTGTGTTCGCAATTGCAGCTCCCTGGAGAGCTTCGATCCTGTACTCGAATCGAGGCTAGGGAAGCCAATCCAAGGCTTCCACCACTGCTTTCTCATCAGCGAATTTCGTCTGTCGGTAGTCATCACGACGTATTTGCATGCAAAGCCTCCCTGGGGCATCGTCTCTAACGGGTCGACTAATGTAATGGAGTGATGAAATGGCCGTCTAAGTGCATTTAGAAATGAGCACTGAAACAGCATTAAAGCTGTTGGCATTTATTCGGCAGCAGGACGGCAGCGATTCATCGAAATAAACTGTAAACCACCTCATCTATAAGGAGGGCGATTCATAGTTTTTTATAATGCTAAGTAACGCATTGGTAGCACGCCAAGCGTAGTCGGGCATTTTGCAAATTTAAATATTTTACGAACTTACTGCTCATACGCACAGTACGCACCCCTCCACCTGCAGCAAACCAAATTTGCAAGTTTTATATTTGTCTCGGCGCGCCTTGAATTTTTTTTCTTGATGGAAAACAATTGCCTCATTCCCAAAAACCATTCAACGCCCATTCAAACAACTGAGTATCATATGAGATATCAGATTCATTATCTTTTAGCCGACACGACTGTTGAGCTGGCCTCTTTGGGCGCTCATGACACGATCAGTAAGCTAATGACTGAAACCATCAATACTGAAAATAATCGGGTATATGGTCATTGCAAAAATGAGAGAGAGATCGAACACGAATTTTTGGAGATGCGTAATTTTTGTATGGATTCGTCTACTACCGTAGGTTACCCGGAAGCGAAAACTCTGATTCTCAGAGTGGATCAACTTCCGGAATAGCAGATCCGGAACTTCGTTGCAGTTGACGACGTAATTTTTTCCTATATCGCTGCCGTTTGATCGGCCTGACTGAAACGCTTCTTCGTCAAATCGGTGAGGAACTGCCGTGGCTGCCCTGGCCGAGGCAACTCGGTGCAGAAGGACGAGCGCTGTCTAAGTCGGGGTGTGCTATCTCCGGACGTTAAGGTAGGAATTGTAAATCTCCATCCCATGAAGGAGGTAACTGTAGCGGTCGAGCGAGCGCGAGCGTCATTCATAGTCACGATTAAATTAGGGGACAGAGAATTAAGGCGGGTAAAGATTATGCGCTGAGCAGCAATAAATCGTTTCTTCGCGCAAGCGCCTAGCTTTTTTTGCTTTCCAAGCTTTCAAAAGGGCCCGATTATTTACAGGAACACAGTTGGCGGAACGTGAGATGTATTTTTTGCTAGTTGAAGAAAAGATCTGAAGGTAGCTCGCCCTCCCCCTTTTTTAAACGAAGCGACAAGATATCGCGAATTCAAGGTAGTCAGCACCCAAAATCTCCCCTCCTTTTTTGCATAACGTATGCTGGAGGTGCGCATAAAATGTCCGTCAGCGAAGCGTCCAAAGCGATCCACCTTGGTATGGCCAAAAACAACACCCACCGCCACGCCATTTGATACGAAGACATCACTCAAGCATGCGGTAATAGGCGCGTCATAGACGTGTTCGCTTGCACGAACGATCCGGCGTAGCTGGAAATCCGTGAGACGCTTCGAATGAAGTTCGACTTCGTGTTGGTCGCGCATTATTTTCTCCGATTCGTGATACGTTCGACATTCGCCAAAATGCCCAGAAATCAGGCCTTTATCAGTAAATTTTTCTGACATTGGTTAACAACTTTGGATCGAATGAGCACTCATGGGAGTCGGCGTAGATCTTGCCGCCCTCCACCTCAAGCAGACAGATCACGGCGCCATTTCGGTCATAGCCTATGGAGACCGCATTGAGTATTTCCAGTCGCCAACTCTTACTACCTGTCATCCAGGGCGGAATCAAACCTTGAATCTCTGTAATGACGAAATCTTCGTTCTGTAACTTAAGAACCTCGAGTAGTCTTGTCTCGTCATTCAACATCTCAGTCATACTTATAAACCGACCGTCGTGCCGTTCTTTCACGCATACGTGATACCAGTGCATGTTTAGCGCCCGCGAAATGCCATGCCAGTGGGCGAGGCCATCCTCAAACATACCTGGTTCACCTTGAATGTCTTTGATTTTGGTTCTGAACATTTTTGTCTCAGTTTGAAATCATTGCCTAGGCAACGCGCCATCTAAAAGAAAGAAAAGATTGTTTCTAGGCTTGCTGATTTTTCATGACCGGGCCCTGTCAATACATAAACGGTATTCCACGTTTCAAAAAGGAAGCCCTCGTGAAATGACATCGCCATTGTGGAGCGCACCCAATCACCCACATCAAAGCGCCGCTCGCTGTCAAAACGTACGTTGTGAGCAAATAAAACCAGCGGTAGCTTTCCCGCCGCGTGGATTTTTTGTAGCTCGTCTTCGGTGACTTTGGCTCGAAAAATTGTCCAGTCTTCTACTAAGCAATACGGTTTGCGCGGATAAAGAGCCCGCACCAGTTCGATGAGAACCTCGTCTGAATCCGTCGATCCCTGGCGGTGCTCACCTGAGCCACTGAGAAGCTCGCTGTGAGATGAACTATTGGTCACTGATTTCCCCAAACGTATTGGCAATATATAAAAATATTTAATGTAAGGCGTCCGACTCAAGGTGATAGCCTCGGATCACCCCGACTTGGCATCGATACTACTCAGGCTTCGCGGTGCAGAAGGCGTCCACGCCAGTCGTGAAACACACCAGAACTCCCAGCACGATTAATATATAGATTTGAATGGGAACTAGCAAACGCGGCATACCGTCTGGTTTACAGAGGACGGTTCAGATGTCACTACGGATGGCATATGCAGCGGTGCTGCAACTGGTTAGAACACGCCGGGGACTATCACAGCACGATATAGCTGTGACAGTGACGCAATCTCACATCAGCCAACTTGAATCGCTAAAGACTTCCGCGACTCTGGAAGTCAGTCAGGAGCTAGCTTCGGCGCTGAACCTGCATCCAATTTCGTTCTTAACCCTGGTACAAGCGGCACAAGACCAAAGACCCGCACGAGAAATATTGATGCTGGCTCTCCAAGAATTGGGGGGCATGGCGCTCTTGGACAACGCTCCTCCCCTAGAGCCTAAAAAACTGCGACCACCGCAGACCGTGGACGCCGAGAGGAGTTGGGAGGCTGTTCAGGCATTAAAAAGCAAAGGACACACTCAAGCTGAGGTAGTACGAATGCTGGGGATGCCTAAATCGACTGTGGGGCGGCATTGGCACAAGGCAAACGGAGCATAGGGGTAAAATAGGCGCTTTAAGGGGGGCACGGATGGTAGCTCAGCCGGAACCGTCATACGCCGATTCGACTTAGCCTCCCAATGCTCACTCGCTGAACAGCATGTTCTATGATTTTCGCGGTTTGACTCGCGCAGTTGCTTCAGCGATCAATGGGTCGTCTGGCCAAAAATGTTTGGGGTAACGCCCCTTCAGATCCTTCTTCACGTCCAAATAGGTGTTGCTCCAAAAGCTGGCTAAATCCCTCGTAACTTGGACTGGGCGTCGAGCTGGAGAGAGTAGATGAAGCATCAGCGGCATGCGCCCACCCGCAATGCGAGGCGTATCTACAGCACCGAACAGCTCCTGAAGACGTACTGCGAGCACCGGAGGCACTTCGCTGTAATCCAATTTGATCGACGATCCCGAGGGCACCGCTATGTGAGTGGGGGCCATTTCATCCAATTGTTTTGGAAGCGGCCACGGCAGGATGTGGTGGAGAATTGAGGAAAGGTCGAGCTGGCCAAAATGGCTCAGCCGGCGAACATTCCCCAAGTAAGGCAATAACCACGTTTCCAATGATTCAAGCAGTGCAGCGTCTGAGAGGTCTGGCCATTGGGTTTCTCGGTGCCGCTCGAGGTCAAGGTCGCGGAGCAATCGGACACGTGCTTGCCACTGTCGAAGCTCTGGCGTCCAAGGTAACAGCTCAATACCTTTACGGCGGACGAACGCGAGTAGAGCTCGGCCACGAGTATCGTCATCCAGGTTACTCAAAGGTTCGCGAGAAAGAATCAGCTCTCCGACCCTGCGCTGCCGTTCGGCTCTCAGGACACCTTCACGGTCGTCCCAATTCAGCTCGTCAACCACAGATACATGATCACTCAGCACGGTCTCAAACAGTTGAGGGTCAAAATCGCTCGCTAAGTAGATACGCTCCTCCCGCTGTCCCTGTCGACTTCCCAGGTTCGCGATGACCAACCAGGAGTGTTTCATCAACGCATCGGATTCGGCGAACAGGGCCGCACGACCATTGGCCAAGCGATACTCGGCACCGCCTGGACGCCGCTGCTGGGCGATGCGATCAGGGTAAGCAAGAGCCAACAGGCCGCCAACCCAGCGGGAAGCTCCTGGATCAGCCACTGGAGCTTGAGATGTACTGCGTAGATATCCCCGGTACTGACGCACCAACTGACGTATCCGCTGTACGGCACTTTGTGATTGGCGTTGGAGCCGCTGCTGCCCATCCAGCATTGCAAGACGGCTATGCAAATCAGCGCCGGCGCCACGCAAGATGTCGCGCTCACCAAGCAACGCAGCTATCTCGCACGCCATCTCGGTTAAGCCCAATGCATGGCCGCGCAACAACAGATGGGCAATTCGCGGATGAGCTGGGAGCTCTGCCATGGCTTGGCCGTGAGTATTAAGTCGTCCGTCCGGTTGGAGTGCGCCCAATCGTCCCAAAAGATCTCGTGCCCGAGAAAAAGCAGCCGCAGGCGGAATGTCTAGCCACTTCAGTTGATCAGGAGCGACTCCCCATCGGGCCAGTTGCAGTGCAAGGCTGGATAGATCCGCCTGCAGTATCTCAGCATCGGAATAGCCTGCGAGTTGATCATGCTGCGTCTCTGACCAGAGTCGATAGCACGTACCCGGCTCAAGTCGTCCGGCTCGACCAGCGCGTTGGGCAGCGCTCGCTCGGGAAATACGCTGAGTGTCCAGCCGTGTCATGCCGCTCCCAGGATCGAAGCGCGGAACCCTTTCTAGACCCGAGTCGACTACGACCCTCACCCCTTCAATTGTCAGGCTGGTTTCAGCGATATTGGTGGCTAAAACAACTTTACGTTTACCCGCAGGTGCGGGGTTTATGGCTTCCCGCTGTGCATTCAGATCTAGCTCCCCATGCAAAGGGCACAGCATTACATCCTGATAACCTTCGAGCTGCTCGGCCAGTTGCTGGTGCACACGACGTATCTCGGCTTGGCCAGGCAAAAATACGAGGATACTGCCAGCTTGGTCTTCGAGCGCGTTCAAGCACATCTGCACAACTCTCGTTTCAATAAACTCACCGGACTGATACGGACGACCCCATACAGTCGTCACTGGATACATGCGGCCTTCGCTCGTCACTACTGGCGCATCATCCAGAAGCTTGGACAAACGCTCCCCCTCTAACGTCGCCGACATAAGTAGGATTTTTAAGGGCATCTCATCACGGAGCAGTTCGCGTCCGTTGAGACATAAAGCCAATGCAAGATCTGAATCAAGGCTTCGGAGGTGGTACTCGTCGAAGATAACAATCCCTACACCATCCAGCGCGGGATCGTCTTGAAGTCGCCGGGCAAGGATCCCCTCGGTCACTACCTCAATTCGAGTTCGTGGGCCTACTCGACTTTCGAGTCGGATTCGGTAGCCAACTGTCTCACCTACCTTTTCACCGAGCTCGCTCGCTAACCTCTCAGCCGCAGCTCTAGCAGCCAAGCGACGAGGCTCGAGCATTAGGATTGTCTGGTCTCCTAGCCAAGACTCTTGGAGCAATGCTAACGGCACACGTGTGGTCTTGCCTGCACCGGGAGGAGCTTCGAGCACTACTTCATTTCGCTGAGTCAGGGCTAGACGGAGAGCTGGCAATACAGCATCGATAGGTAGAGAAATCATTAGAACTCCCAGGCAGGATGCGCAGTATACCGGGGAAGATCATCTCGATCAGGCAGGCGTGGTGTGAGCGACCAAGCGCCGTGACCGAGGTTGAGCGGGAGTGAGGTGTGGTGTGTGTGGTGAAGCAATGGGCTGACGCTGCCCACTCCCCAACCAAAGCAGTTTTTTGATTTTTGGAAAGGTCAGGCTTTGAGTCTTCAGGGCGTCCCAAAGGCTTCTGGAGACGCGAATCGCTTTGACAAGATTCGAATTATTTTGGTGCATATGGCAAAACGTGGAATTCGTCGAAAATCAGCAGGCCAACGCCGTCGAGTGCGGGGTCATCCTGCAAGCGTCGGGTGAGAATGCCTTCAGTGACCACTTCAATACGGGTTTTGGGGCCGACTTTGCTGTCCAGCCGGATCCGGTAGCCAACGGTTTCACCGACCTTCTCGCCCAGCTCACTGGCCAAGCGCTCCGCCGCCGCCCGCGCCGCCAAACGGCGCGGCTCAAGCATCAGAATGGTCTGCCCGGCCAGCCACGGCTCGTTGAGCAAGGCCAGCGGAACACGGGTGGTTTTACCGGCGCCGGGCGGTGCTTCGAGCACGGCTTCGTGACGTGTAGCCAAGGCTTCACGCAGGGCGGGTAAAACTTCATCAATCGGCAAAGAAATCATGCTGGCTCCAAAACAGAGCGGCGAGTATAACGGCGAACTGCTCGGCGTTAATGACGGTCCTAATTCATACAGGCGTCCTTTCGTTTTGAAATTATCCAGGAGATTTCATATGCGTGTTCCCTTTCGCTTGATTGGCGGTGTATTGGTCGCGACGTTGCTGACCCAGGTGACCGCTTGCGGATCGATTTTCTACCCTGACCGTCGTGGTCAGATTGACGGCAAGATCGACCCGGCCATCGCCGCGCTCGATGCCGTGGGCCTGCTGTTCTACATCATCCCCGGCCTGATCGCGTTCGCCGTGGACTTCGCCACTGGCGCGATTTACTACGCGCCCGGTGAGACCGCACAGGTGGCCCCGGAAAAACTCAAGGAAGCGATCGGCGCCGACGGCAAAGTTGATAACCATAAGTTGCAGACTATTCTCGAAACCGAGTTGGGCCGCAGCTTCCCGCTGGATGACCCACGCCTGATTCAACACAAAGGCAGCACCCAGCAACTGGCCCTGTTAGGCCTGCAACCCGCCGCGTAATCCGTGCACGTAAAGGAATAGCCGCCCCTATGATTTCCAGCTCCGAACACGCCCGCCTGCTGCGGCTGGCGACTCGTGCCTCGGTGGCGGTGGCGTGTACGCTGATCGTCGCCAAAGCCATCGCCTGGTGGTTGAGCGGTTCGGTGAGCATGCTCGCCGGGTTGACCGACTCGGCGCTCGACGGCGTCACCTCCTTGCTCAATCTGCTGGCGGTGCATTACGCGTTGCGCCCGGCCGATGACGATCACCGTTACGGGCACGGCAAGGCCGAGTCGCTGGCGGGCATGGCTCAAGCGTTGTTCATTGGCGGCAGTGCGGTGCTGATTTCTTTGCAGGCGATCGAGCGGCTGAAACATCCGGAACCGGTGGGCGCGCCGTGGATCAGCATCGGCGTGATTGTGTTCTCCCTGGCGCTGACCGTGGCGTTGCTGATGTTGCAACATCGGGTGGTCAAGGCCACCGGCTCCAACGCGGTGCGCGCCGACTCCCTGCACTACCGCTCGGACTTGCTGCTCAATGGCAGCATTCTGCTGGCGCTGGTGTTGGCCGGGTTTGGCTGGCATCAGGTCGACCCCTGGTTCGGCCTGGCAATCGCTGCGTACATCTTCTGGAGCGCGATTCAGATCGCCAAGGAAAGTTTTACGGTGCTGATGGATGAGGAACTGCCGCCGGAGGTGAGCCAGCACATGCTTGAGCTGGCCTGCGGCGTTCCGGGGGTGCTGGGCGCGCATGACCTGCGCACGCGGATTTCCGGCAACCAGTGGTTCGTGCAGTTGCACCTGGAATTGCCGGGGGACCTGACCCTGTCAGTCGCCCACGGCATCAGCGATCAGGCCGCCGATGCGATTCACGCCGCTTACCCGCGAGCCGAAGTGCTGGTGCACGCCGACCCGCAGGAAGTGGTACTGGCGGCAAAGACTCAGAAAGAAACCTGATAGCCGCGACTGCTCAGGCAGTTACCTTGAGCCTGGCGGTAGGCTTGCACCACTGACGGGTCTGGCTGGTAGGTGGCCGTCCGCGGATTGAAGCCACTTTGCTGCACCGCGTATTGATAACACTCGTAACCGTCCTGGTTGACCTGCTCCGGCGACTGGCCGTTGGCCGGATAGGCCTCCACGTCGTAGCTGTTGCTGACCGGCTGCGGCTGCATTTGCACCGGCGGCTCGACCACCACGTAGTCCTGAGTGTTTTCCTGATAGGCGTAATACGAACCGGCCGCCAGGAACAGCAGCGCCCCGCCGATCCACACCTCACGCGCGTAATCGGGCAAGTAACTGACTCGAATCCCGCGAGGCGGTTGAACCACCACATAACGCGGGCCTTGTGGGCGATACCAATAGCCGCCGGAATAGAAATAATCCCGACCACCGTAAGGCACGCGGTAGTCACGGTCCGGGAAGCGGTCGATCACATGACCCGGGCGATATTGCGGGCCGGGGCCCCAGCCATTACCGTGCCCATCCGGACGACCCGCCCACCGACGATCATCGGGACGCGGACCGTTGTTCTGCCATTGCTGGTTGTAATTGTTGCGCTGTGGATTGTCCTGATAGTAACCACGCTGTGGCTGCTGGGTCTGGCGCACCGCGTCGGGGCGACCCTGGATCGGCAGGTCATTGGCCGGGAGCTGCGGTGGCGGCGGCGGTGAGCGAACAGGATTGTTGTAGTCGGGCTGCGGACGGTTCTGCCACTGGCCGTTGTTCTGAGTCTGGCCGTTGTGCTCGAACTGGCGGCTGTTGTCGCCACGAATGATGTCGTTGTCCTGCGGGCGCGGCTGATTATTGCCGCCATGCCCCTGATTGTTGCCCTGATGGCCGTCCGATCCACGTTGCCCGCCATCGGGACCACGGTTTTGCTGATCATCGGCCAGCGATTGCGCAGTGACACTCACACACAGCAAACCAACACCGGCCAAACGCCAGATGCGCGACTTCATGCTTTTCCTCACTGCGGGTTAGGGCCTGTACGTAAGACTGGGAAAGTACAGGGCGGTTCTGCAACAGGTTATCAGTCGCGCAACTTATTTATTGAGGGCCGCTCTCAAATTCAAGGCAAAAGAAAAGGGAGACCCGTCGGCCTCCCTTAGAGAACTTCGTCCGTGCTCGACGCTTATGACGTCGGCTCACCTCACGCCGTCTTCTGGACAGTGTGTAGCTCGGAGGCCGGCACATCCCCTGTGGGGGTGGCGGCCGCCGCCGGCCTGATTCGGCGAGCGGCTGTGGACTGTTTGTCCGAGCAGTGATTCTGGTGATAAGAATAGGCCGCGAGTGCCGGCAGAGGATTGCGAAGATTGCTCAATTAAACATCACTTGCGCAATTTTTAACCCTGGATAGATAATCTGCCGCAATAGTTATGACAAAGGCCTGATTGATGAGCAAACTCGACCGATACGACTTGAGCATTTTGGCGGAATTGCAGCGTGACGCGCGCATCTCCAACCAGGAGCTGGCCGAACGCATCGGCCTGTCGCCTTCGCCTTGCTCGCGCCGGGTCAAGCAACTGGAAGACGACGGCTACATCACCCGCCAGGTGGCGCTGCTGGACCGCAAGATGCTCGGTTTGAGCCTCACGGCTTACGTGCTGATCGGCATGGACCGCCATACGCCGGAGCGTTTCGAGAACTTTGAAGCCGCGATTCGAACGTTGCCCCAGGTGCTGGAATGCAGCTTGGTGACGGGGATGGATGCGGATTATCAACTCAAGGTTGTGGTGCCAGACATGGATCACTACCAGAAACTGCTGCTGGGGCATTTGACCCGGATTGAAGGGGTGACCAGCGTTCGTTCGAGTTTTGTGTTGAATCAGGTGCTCAATAGTACCGAGCTGCCGTTAACTCATCTGCGCAGCTGATGTCCCCATCGCGAGCAGGCTCACTCCTACAGTGGATCTCCTGAACACCGAAGATCCCTTGTAGGAGCCTGCTCGCGATAAGGCCGGCACAGGCGACGAATGACTGCGACACACTGCCGCAGGTCAATCCTCCAGCCCGTCCCCATGCCGTATACTCCAGCGCCTTTTAGCCCCGCCCGCGCTGGAGATATTCAATGGATCCTGCCGTACTCGAAGAGTGGATGATGACCGGACTGGTCAGCGTCCTGATCATTTTCATGGGTTTCATCGTCTGGGATCTGGCGAAAAAATCCAAGGCCGGACGTTTTGGCTCGTTCATTCTGTTCTTCGTACTGGGTCTGGGCGTGGCTGCGTTCGTGATCAAAAGCGTGGTCATCGGCCTGATCGAAACCGGCACGTTATAAGCGCGCCGGCACTTCCTTCCACTGGCCCTGATCGAGTCCTTCGATTGTCCAGTCGCCGATTCTGACCCGTACCAGGCGCAACGTCGGCAAGCCGACGGCCGCTGTCATGCGCCGCACCTGACGGTTGCGCCCCTCGCGAATCACCAACTCCAGCCAACTGGTCGGCACGCTTTTGCGAAAGCGCACCGGCGGGTTGCGTGGCCACAGCTCGGGCTCCTCCAATTGCCGCGCCTCGGCCGGCAAGGTCATGCCGTCATTCAGTTCGACGCCGTCACGCAAACGCTGCAACTGCTCAGCGCTCGGCTCACCCTCCACCTGCACCCAATAGGTCTTGGCCAATTTGTGTTTCGGGTCGGCAATTCGCGCTTGCAGCTGGCCATCGTTGGTCAGCAGCAGTAATCCTTCGCTGTCGCGGTCCAGCCGTCCTGCCGGATAGATCCCCGGAATCTCGATGTAATCCTTGAGCGTCGCCCGCCCTCCTTCGTCACTGAACTGGGTCAGCACATCGAAGGGTTTGTTGAACAGGATCAGCTTCGGCTCGGCCGGCGGCGCTTTGGCGACACGGCGCGGGGCTGGGGAGGATGGCGCAGGCTTCGCGCCAGGGCGGCGAGAAACGGGACGTTGTGGACGGGACATGGGAAAGAGGAGCATCTAACGGTCAGGGCTGCCAATGCTAGTGCCCTGACCGTCAAATGACCATCACGAATCAGCGGAACGGCGGCTCGTCGAAGCTGCGCAGTTTGCGCGAGTGCAACGAGTTGAGTTCGGTGCGCAACAGATCCACCGCCTCGATGCCGATCTTCAAGTGCTGGCTGACCGCGCGCTCATAGAAGGCGTTGGCCGAACCCGGCAGCTTGATTTCGCTGTGCAGCGGTTTGTCCGACACACAGAGCAACGTGCCATAGGGCACCCGCAGGCGATAGCCTTGGGCGGCGATGGTGCCGCTTTCCATGTCCACCGCCACGGCGCGGGACAAGTTGATCAGCGGACGCTCCTGCGCCCAGCGCAATTCCCAGTTACGGTCGTCGTAGGTCAACACGGTGCCGGTGCGCAGGCGTTTCTTCAGCTCGTCGCCCTTTTCGCCGGTAATGTTGGCGGCCGCTTGCTGCAAGGCCATCTGCACTTCGGCCAGGGCCGGGATCGGAATGTTCGGCGGCACCACCCGGTCGAGAATCCCGTCGCGACGCATGTAAGCGTGCGCCAGCACGTAGTCGCCAATGGTCTGCGACTGACGCAAGCCGCCGCAGTGGCCGATCATCAACCAGCAATGTGGGCGCAGCACCGCCAAGTGGTCGGTGATGTTCTTGGCGTTGGACGGGCCGACGCCGATGTTCACCAGGGTCACGCCATGGCCATCGCTGGCAATCAGGTGATAGGCCGGCATCTGATAGCGGTGCCACACCACGCCCGCAGCAATCGCCGAGGCTTCGCCGTGGTCCATGCTCTTTTCGATGATCACGTTGCCGGGCAATACCATGCGCACGAAACGCGGGTCACTGCGCAACTGCTCCAAACCATGGACGATGAATTGGTCAACGTACCGGTGGTAGTTGGTCAGCAGAATCCACGGCTGCACATGACGCCAGTCGCTGCCGGTGTAATGCACCAGTCGACGCAGGGAGAAATCCACCCGCGCGGCATCGAACAGGGCCAGTGGCAGCGGATCGGTGTTCTCCCAGTCGTACAAGCCATCGGCAATGCCGTCGGTCGCGGCGGACAAGTCGGTGCTCGGGAACACCCGCGCCAGCACGGCGGCGGTGACGCCGGAGCCGGCCAGTTCATCGCCCTGCTCGACCACGTAAGGATAAGGAATATTTTGCTGGCTGATGCCGACTTCGACGGTCACGGTGAAGTCGTGCATCAACGGCACGAGTTGTTCCAGCAGGTATTTACGGAACGCCGCCGGATGGGTGACGGTGACACTGTAGGTCCCAGGCAACTGAACCTTGGCGTAAGCGCGGGTGGTCTGTGGGACTTCGCCCTGGCAGTGGTAGGTCAGACGCAGTTCGGGATAACGAAACATCGCACGCTGTTCAGCGTCCGGCTCGACTCGGTCCTTGAGATAACGCTTGAGCGCCTGGTTCAGCGCAGTGGTTGCACGATTGTGCAAGAGCGCAAGCCGGTCCACGGCTTGCTCGGCGGTTTGAACGACAATAAAAGCTTCGGTCACGATCAGCATCCTGTGTTCTGACTTGCAGAGCTTCATCTTGCCTGCATCGTCGCTTCACGGGAACAGTGGCGTGTTGGCTATATGTCACTGATAGCCCCTGTAGGAGTGAGCCTGCTCGCGATAACGGCTTGTCAGTCACATCGATGTTGGATGTGCCAACGCTATCGCGAGCAGGCTCACTCCTACAGGGGTTCTGTGTGGTTCATGCCATCGTGGTCAAAAACCCTGCGGAGTCGAGCGGGCGACGATCGCCTCAACATCCAGCCCACGCGGCAACGCGCCATACACCCGACCGGCCGAGCCGAGGCGACTGGCGATGAACGCATCGCTGACTGCCGAGTTGCCGGCTTCCAGCAACAGTTTGGCCTGAAGCCCCAGCGCAATGTCTTCAGTGAGCTGCCGCGCACGGTATTGAATGTCGCTGGTGTCCTTGAACGCCGTCTGCAACTGGCTGATGTGCGCAGCCAGGCGCTTATCACCGTGACCATCACCCAACTCGCTGAACAACACATCAAGCAAACCTGGCTCCTTCGATAGCGCCCGCAGCACGTCCAGGCACTGCACGTTGCCGGAACCTTCCCACGTCGAATTGACCGGTGCCTCACGGTAGAGGCGCGGGAGGATGCTTTCCTCGACATAGCCCGCACCGCCCATGCATTCGGCGGCTTCGTTGATCATTGCCGGCGCGCGCTTGCAGATCCAGTACTTGCCCACCGCCGTCACCAACCGGGCGAATTTGGCTTCGTGGCTGTCATCCAGATGATCCAGCGCCTTGCCCATGCGCAGGCTCAAGGCCAGGGCCGCTTCGCTTTCCAGCGCCAGATCGGCGAGTACGTTTTGCATCAACGGCTGTTCGCTGAGCAACTTACCGCCGACCATGCGATGTGCGCAGTGATGGCTGGCCTGGGTCAGCGCCTGACGCATCAGCGAGCTGGAACCGACCATGCAATCGAAGCGAGTCATCGCGACCATCTCAATGATGGTCGGAACCCCGCGCCCTTCTTCACCGACCATCCACGCCAGCGCGCCACGAAACTCCACTTCGCTGGAAGCATTGGAGCAATTGCCGAGTTTGTTCTTCAGGCGCTGGATGTAGAACTGATTGCGCGTGTCGTCCGGGCGATGGCGTGGCAGCAGGAAACAGGTCAAGCCCTTGTCCGTCTGCGCCAACGTCAGGAAGGCGTCGCACATCGGCGCGGAACAGAACCACTTGTGCCCGACCAATTCATAAGCCTGGCCCGGGCCACTGGCGCCGACCGGGTACGCCTTGGTGGTGTTGGCCCGCACGTCGGTGCCGCCCTGTTTCTCGGTCATCGCCATGCCGATGGTGACACCGGCCTTGTGGGCCATGCCGACATTGCGCGGGTCGTATTCGATCGAAAGGATTTTCGGCAGCCATTGCTTGGCCAGGTCCGGTTGCAGGCGCATCGCCGGGACGCTGGCGAAGGTCATGGTCAACGGGCAACCGCTGCCGGCTTCGGCCTGGCTGTGCAGGTACGTCATCGACGCGCGAGCCACATGGGCGCCGGGTTGCGGATGCGCCCAGGGTAATGAGGTCAAGCCGTGCTCGACCGCCGTGCGCATCAACTGGTGATACGCCGGGTGAAATTCCACCAGGTCGATGCGATGCCCGTATCGGTCATGGCTGACGAACACCGGTTTGTTCTGATTGGCCAGGAACCCTGCTTCCATCAGCGGCCCGCCGGCCAATGCACCATAAGCGTCGATCCGCGACTCGGCCCAACCCGCCCCGAAACGCCGAGACCATTCTTGCAAAGGCAGGTCGATGCGATAGAGGTTGGCGCCGTCCAGCGACGGGGGCTGATTGGTGACTTCGTGGGTTTCGGCGAACTGATGCAGGTTCATGACGGGGCTCCTTTGGTCAGCCAAGGGATTCAGTTAAGCACCGCCTCTTGGCCGAACAAAGTGTCATACCCGCCTAAATGTCGGCGCTTTCGCCTTGCCCCGAACAGAGTACCCGGCGATAGAGCGCCGCTTGCAGATCCTCGAATTTCACCGGTTTGCTCAGGTGATCGATCAAGGCTCCCGTCGGGCAGCGCTCCCGGTCGGCGCTCACGGCAATCACGAACACCGGCAAGTCGGCACAGCCCGGCAAGCTGCGGATCTGGCAGCAAAAGGCGGTGCCATCCAGCGTCGGCAACTGACCATCGAGCAGGACAGCATCGAAGCTTTCACGCTGCAAGAGGTCGAGCGCGGCAGCGCCGCTGTCGGTGGCGCGCACCCGGAACCCGAGCTTGAGCAACATGCCACGCATCACCAATTGATTGATGCTGTTGTCATCCACCAGCAGCACCGTGCAGTCCTGTGGCAATCGAAGACGCGGAAACTCGCGGGTCATCAAGGGCACTGCCGGCCGCTCGACCACAGGCAGTTCGAACTCGACGTCCAACTGGAAACGGCTGCCGCTGCCGGGCTCGGATCGATGGGTGAGGCGTCCGCCGAGCAATTCGACCAGTTGCCGACAGATCGCCAGGCCTACGCCCAGGCCGCCGTATTCACGGGTCATCGAGCCATCGAGCTGGAAGAAGCGCTGATACAGCGTCGCCTCTCCCAGATCGGTAAAACCGATACCGGTGTCGATCACCGCAAACGACAGCGACACCCGGCCGTTTTCCACCGGTTTACCCGTCACGCGCAGGGCCAGCCCGCCGACCCGGGTGAATTTGATGGCGTTATCCAGCAGGCATTCCAGGCATTGCGCCAACTTGGCGCTGTCACCGTTCAAGCGATCCGGCAGGCCCGGCATCACTTCGACTTTGAAGTCCAGGGACTTGCCTGAAGCATTGCCCTCGAATTGGGTGCGCAAGGTGTCGACCACGCCACGCAGACTGAACGTTGCCGGGATGACTTTAAGCTTGCCGGCCTGCAACTCGGTGAGGGTCAGGATGCCGTTGACCATGCGCATCATGTCCCGTGCGGAGCCGGCGGCGGTTTGCTGGTATTGCTCCAGTTCCGGGTCCATCTCGACGGTTTGCATCAACTCCAGCGAACCGATCACACCGTTCATGGGCGTGCGCAATTCGTGGGTCAGGGTGGCGAGGAATTCATCCTTGAGCTTGTTACTGTGGGCCAGTTGCTGGTTCAGCACCTCGAGTTTCTGACCGGCATCGAACAGCGTCTGCGCTTGCTGCTCGCGCATGGCGTTGATGCGGTCGGCCAGGGCCAAGGACAGCAACGCCACTTCGATGGCCGAACCGATCTGGCTGGAATACATGGTCAGGAACACGTTCGGCAGGTATCCCAACACCATGAGGGTGTTGACGATGCCGCCGAGCAGGAAGGCCGACCAGGCAATGATGAAATATCGGGCCACCCGCAAGCCACCCAGCCAGGCGCATAGCCCGGCGATGAAAATCGCCACGGTGAAAACCAACGCCAAGGCTGTTGCCAGGCGCAAGGCCAAGGCGTAGCTGGTCATCAACGACAACCCGACCACGAGCGCACTGAACGCCACCAGCGCCAACAGTAAACGGTCGAGCCAGCGACTGTGGTTGGCCGTCTGCAAGAAGCTGCGGGCGAACTGGCTGCCGAACAGTCCAGCACAACCGATGAAGAATGGCGTCGCGGCGTTGGCCCACCACGGATTGTCCGGCCAGAAATACTCCACGGCTGCGCCGTTCACTGACAGTTGATACAGGCCGAAGGAAGCGATGTAGAAGATGTAATAGAGATAGCTGGTGTCGCGCACGCTGAGGTAGATGAACAGGTTGTAGACCAGCATCCCCAACAACACGCCATAAATCAGCCCCAGCACATAAAGGCGGACCGGCTGTTCTTCGAGGTAAGCGGTGCTCGACCACAAGGTGACGGGCGCCTGGATCGACCCTTCGCTTTGCAGGCGCAAGTACACGGTTTGCGCCTGGTCAGGCAGGAAATTGAGATCGAACAGGTAGTTGTTCTGGCGGAACTCGCGACTGGCAAACGGCAACGCATCGCCTGTTTGCCGGGCCAATCGAAAGTCACCGCCAGCATCGGGCAAGTAGAGATCGAGGTGATCGAGGGGCGGATAGGCCAGTTCCAGCAGCCAGGTCCGTTGCGCCGCCGGGTTCGACGGACGGTAATGCAGATCGATTTTCAGCCAGAACACCGAACGCGAGTAACCGGCGTTGAGGGTGGCTTTATCGTGGGGCTTGAAGTTACCGGCCGCGGCTTGCGCACGGACATCGGCGATGGTCGCCTGACCGCCCGCGTCTTCGTAGACCTGCAGGGTTCGGCCCAGGGGAAGGCTCTGGGTGAATTCATCGAATTCGACGGCGCTCGCCATGAGGGGCAAGCACAACAGCAACATCAGCAAATAGCGCATTTAAGCCCCAGCGTGGCCTGTCCGGTTATCTCAGGAAGCCCCTCATTCCCTTTGAGTAGACGTAAAACCGGTATTACCTGTTATTGGTTTGGATCCACTCTAGCATAGCCGCTGATGGCCATTGAGCACCATTGAAATTTTTCCTGCAAGGGCTCTAGTACGGGCGTTCCAGCGGCACACTTCAGGAAAATCTGTTTATACGGTCAGCTTATGGCTATATGCAACACCTGAGGCGAGGGAGCTTGCTCTCATGGAGGTGCGCAGCGCCCCACCCTTTGCATTCGGTCGGTAACATTGCGCCGCCAGATTCACCACGGCTTCGCAGCGGAACGGGGCAAGCCCCCTCACCACAATGTATCGGCAGACCTGGCGACCACTGCACCCGAAAATCGATGTTTGGTGGTAAGCTCGCGCACCATGAATATCTACAGCTCTCGCCCCGTTGTCCTCTGTCTCTCCGGCCACGACCCCAGTGGTGGCGCCGGCTTGCAGGCAGATATCGAAGCCCTGCTCGCCCAGGGTTGTCATGCGGCCCCGGCCGTCACCGCCCTGACCGTGCAAGACACGGTCAACGTCACTGACTTTCGCGTGCTCGACCGCGAGTGGGTGCTGGCCCAGGCCAACGCCGTGCTCAACGACTCCGAAGTCGCTGCCGTGAAACTGGGCATGCTCGGTTCCCTGGAGATGGTCGACACTGTCGTCGAACTGCTCTCGGCACACCCGCACTTGCCGGTGGTCTGCGACCCGGTGCTGCGCGCCGGTGGCGGCGGACGCCTGGGTAAGGATGAAGTCGGCTACGCCATGCGCGAACGCCTGCTGCCCCTGTCCATCATCGCCACCCCTAACCTGCCCGAAGCCCGCATCCTCGCCGAACTGCCCGAAGGCACCGCGGACGAGTGCGCTGAAAAACTCCTGCCGTTCGTCAAGCACCTGCTGATCACGGGCGGCCATGGCGACGAACACGAAATCCACAATCGCCTGTACAGCCGCGATGGTCACCGCGAAACCTTTACTTGCCAGCGCTTGCCCGGCAGTTATCACGGCTCCGGTTGCACCTTGGCCAGCGCCCTGGCCGGTCGTCTGGCCCAGGGTGAAAATCTCGTCAGTGCCGTGCAGACCGCGCTTAACTACACGTGGCGTACCCTGCGGGATGCCGAGCAGTTGGGCAAAGGCCAGTTCGTGCCGCGTCGCCTGCCGCTGGATTTCTGTTCGTAACTTTCTATTCGCACTGCGGTGAGGCTTGTCCGATGAAACTACGTGGCCTGTACGCCATTACCGACAGCCAGTTGCTGGCCGGTAAATTTCTTTCGTACGTGGAGGCGGCGCTGGAAGGCGGCGTCACCCTGCTGCAATACCGCGACAAAAGCAGCGACGAGGCCCGACGTTTGCGTGAGGCCGAAGCCCTGCGCAATCTGTGCGACCGCTACAAGACTCAGCTGATTATCAATGACGACGCCGAACTGGCCGCTCGCCTGAATGTCGGCGTACACCTGGGCCAGACCGATGGCCCGCTGTCGCCGACCCGTGCGCTGCTCGGTCGCCAGGCGATCATCGGTTCGACCTGTCACGCGCAACTCGAACTCGCCGAGCAAGCAGCCAAGGAAGGCGCCAGTTACGTCGCCTTCGGCCGCTTCTTCAATTCCAATACCAAACCCGGCGCACCGACCTGCAGCCTCGAATTGCTGGACCAGGCCCGCAGCAAACTGCACCTGCCGATCTGCGCGATCGGCGGCATCACCCTCGACAACGCCGCCCCGCTGGTGGCCCACGGGGTCGACTTGCTGGCGGTGGTGCATGGCCTGTTTGGCGCCGAGAGCACGGCTGAAGTGACACGCCGTGCCCGCGCCTTTAACGAATTACTGAAAATCTGATTTGAGAGCCCGATCATGTCTCGTTCCGAAACCCTGTTTGCCAACGCCCAGAAACACATCCCCGGTGGCGTGAACTCGCCTGTTCGCGCGTTCAAAAGTGTGGGCGGCACGCCGCTGTTCTTCAAACACGCCGAAGGCGCCTACGTCACCGACGAAGACGACAAGCGTTACGTTGACTACGTCGGTTCCTGGGGCCCGATGATTCTCGGTCACAGCCACCCGGACGTGCTGGACGCTGTGCGTAAACAACTGGAGCACGGCTTGTCCTACGGCGCCCCGACCGCGATGGAAACCGAGATGGCCGACCTGGTCTGCTCGATCGTGCCGTCGATGGAAATGGTGCGCATGGTCAGCTCCGGCACCGAAGCGACCATGAGTGCCATCCGTCTGGCCCGTGGTTTCACCGGTCGCGACAACATCATCAAGTTCGAAGGCTGCTATCACGGTCACTCCGACAGCCTGCTGGTCAAGGCCGGCTCCGGCGCGCTGACCCAAGGCGTGCCGAGCTCGGCCGGTGTGCCGGCGGATTTCGCCAAGCACACCCTGACTCTGCCGTTCAATGACATCGACGCGGTCGAAGCCATGCTCGCTGACGTCGGCCAGGACGTGGCCTGCATCATCGTCGAGCCGGTGGCCGGCAACATGAACTGCGTTCCGCCGGCGCCAGGTTTCCTCGAAGGCCTGCGGACCCTGTGCGACAAACACGGCGTAGTGCTGATTTTCGACGAAGTGATGACCGGTTTCCGAGTTGCCCTCGGCGGTGCACAAGCGCACTTCGGCGTGACGCCGGACCTGAGCACCTTTGGCAAGATCATCGGTGGCGGCATGCCGGTCGGCTGCTTCGGCGGCAAGCGCGAAATCATGTCGCACATCGCGCCACTGGGTCCGGTGTATCAGGCAGGCACCTTGTCGGGTAACCCATTGGCAATGGCGGCGGGCCTGACGACGTTGCGCCTGATCAGCCGTCCCGGTTTCCACGACGAGCTGACCGACTACACCAGCCGCTTGCTCGATGGCCTGCAACAGCGCGCCGATGCCGCTGGCATTCCGTTCGTGACCACGCAGGCTGGCGGTATGTTTGGCCTGTACTTCAGCGGTGCCGACGACATCGTGACTTTCGATGACGTGATGGCCAGCGACGCCAAGCTGTTCGGTCGTTTCTTCCACTTGATGCTCGAAGGCGGCGTGTACCTGGCCCCAAGCGCTTTCGAAGCCGGCTTCACCTCGATCGCTCATGGCGAAGCCGAGTTGAAACTGACGCTGGATGCCGCCGAGCGTGCCTTCGCCGCATTGAAATAACGCTGTGCCCGCTGACGTTGGCGATTGCCAGCGTCAGCTTTCACCTGGATTTACACCTTTATTCCTACGCTTCTGCTAATAATCCCCCGTCAATCGGGCGATATATTCCCCGTGCAGCAGAAAAACGAGTAAAGACTTTGTAAGGTTGGCCCTGCTTATTTCATAATGCGCGCTTATTGGATCCCCTCGATGGGTCCGCGCGCCCTTCAGAGGTAAGTCGATTCCCATGAACCGCACCGGCCGCGCCCTTGCACTGGGCTGCCTGTTGCTCCTTCAGCCCCTGCTCGCGCTCGCACAAGCAGGCGGCAACTCGTTGTTAATCCCAGCGATGGGTCGCTGCACCCTCAATACTCAGCCGCAAGACCTGACGCAAGCGCTCGCTGCCTGCCAGAAAGCGTCGGATGAAGGGGATGCACAAGCGCAATACGAGTTAGGTGAGTTCTACTACGACGGCAAAAACACCCCGCGCGACCTCAATAAGGCCCTGGGCTATTTTGAAAAAGCTTCGTTGCAAGGCCACGCCCAGGCGCAATTCAAACTCGGCACCATGTTCTTTCACGGCGAAGGCGTACCGGCCAATAACGTTCAGGCGTATATCGTGCTGAAAATGGCCGCGGTCAACGGTGCTGAAGAGGCACTGGATACGGCCGACGAAGTGGCCGAGAAGATGCCCCGCGAAGACCTCGAGATGGCGACTCAGGTGCTTGGGCAAATCTTCCGTAAATACCTGATGGAATTGCAGAGCGCCGATGGGCGTACGCCGTTTTCGCCGCTGCCCTGATTGACGCAGGCCCCTGTGGCGAGGGAGCTTGCTCCCGCTCGGCTGCGCAGCCGTCGTAACGTCAAACAATGCGGTGAATCAGAAAAACGGTGTTTGCAGAGTTTAGGGCCGCTTCGCGCCCCAGCGGGAGCAAGCTCCCTCGCCACAAACAACCCAGTTCATTTCAAAAGCTTTCCTGCTTACTTCTCAGGCATCGGCATCGGAAACGGCATGACATTGCCGACCGCGCCGCGGGCTTCGCTGATTTTCGGTGTGCCGAGGCGTTCCACTTCGTCGATGCGCACAATCGAATGCATCGGCACAAAACTGCGCACCACGCCTTCGAACTGAGCTTTCAACTTCTCTTCGCTCGGGTCGACGACCACTTGCGTGCGCTCGCCAAAGACGAACTCTTCCACTTCCAGGAAGCCCCACAGATCACTTTGATAGATCTGCTTGGCATACATTTCGTACACCTGGCCCTGGTTGAGGAAAATCACCTTGTAGATTGGGGCTTCACGTTTGGTCATGGTGGGCGGGCAACACATAGGGGATAAAAATGAGGGCGCGAACTATAGCATAGCCGCCGGACGCACAGCGGTAGGAACCTTGGGACATGTTCCCTATAATGCGCGGTTCTTTGAATCACGTGATGACACTGTCCATGGCCAAGAAGCTTTACATCGAAACCCACGGTTGCCAGATGAACGAGTACGACAGCTCGCGCATGGTCGATCTGCTGGGTGAACATCAGGCCCTGGAAGTGACCGCTCGCGCTGAAGACGCCGACGTGATCCTGCTCAACACCTGCTCCATTCGTGAACGCGCCCAGGACCGGGTGTACTCCCAGCTCGGCCGCTGGCGCGAACTGAAACTGGCCAACCCGGACATGGTGATCGCCGTCGGCGGTTGTGTGGCCAGCCAGGAAGGCGCGGCCATTCGCGATCGCGCGCCGTATGTGGACGTGGTGTTCGGCCCGCAGACCCTGCACCGCCTGCCGGAAATGATCGACGCCGCGCGCGCCACCAAGCTGCCGCAAGTTGACGTCTCGTTCCCGGAAATCGAAAAATTCGACCACTTGCCCGAGCCGCGCATCGATGGCCCGAGCGCTTATGTGTCGGTCATGGAAGGCTGCAGCAAATACTGCACCTTCTGCGTGGTGCCTTATACCCGCGGTGAAGAAGTCAGCCGACCGTTTGATGACGTCATTGCCGAGATCATGCACCTGGCCGAAAACGGCGTGCGCGAAGTGACGCTGCTGGGCCAGAACGTCAACGGCTATCGCGGGACCACGCACGACGGACGTTTGGCCGATCTGGCCGAGCTGATTCGTGTGGTGGCCGCCGTCGATGGCATCGACCGGATTCGCTACACCACCTCGCACCCGCTGGAGTTCTCCGACAGCCTGATCCAGGCCCACGCCGACGTGCCGGAACTGGTAAAACACCTGCACTTGCCGGTGCAATCGGGCTCGGACCGCATTCTCTCGGCGATGAAACGCAACCACACCGCGCTGGAATACAAATCCAAACTTCGCAAGCTGCGGGCAGCTGTCCCAGGGATCTGCATCAGTTCGGACTTCATCGTCGGCTTCCCGGGCGAGACCGAGAAAGACTTCGAACAGACCATGAAGCTGATCGAAGACGTCGGTTTCGACTTCTCCTACTCGTTCGTCTACAGCCAGCGCCCTGGCACCCCGGCTGCGGATCTGGCCGACGAGACGCCGGAAGAACTGAAGAAAGAACGGTTGAACGCGCTGCAACATCGCTTGAACCAGCAAGGTTTCGAGATCAGCCGACAAATGGTCGGTTCTATCCAGCGGATTCTGGTCACGGATTATTCGAAAAAAGACCCCGGCGAGCTGCAAGGCCGGACCGAGAATAACCGGATCGTCAACTTCCGCTGCGACAATCCGACCCTGATCGGCCAGTTCGCCGACGTGCACATCGACGCCGCACAGCCGCACTCGCTGCGGGGCTCGCTGATTTCGTAACACCGTAAAACCTGTAGGAACGAGGCTTGCCCGCGAAGGCGGACTGACACTCACCACATGAGTCGTCTGAAATACCGCCTTCGCGGGCAAGCTTCGCTCCTACAGGGCCGGTGTTTGGCGCTGGATTATTTAAGAGCTTTCGCACCCAGCCCACTGGCGTTATCCTTGATTTCATCTTAATTGCCCCAGGGCGGCTAAATACGACCTTGAACGCACCCATAGAACCACATCGTTTTATCCTCGAGCCCTTCGAGGCCCGTCGCTTCGCCAATCTGTGCGGGCAATTCGACGAGCATCTGCGCTTGATCGAACAGCGCCTGACCATCGAGATCCGCAACCGCGGAAACCAGTTCGAGCTGATCGGCGAGCCCAAACACACCACCTCCGCGGAAAATCTGATTCGTCGTCTGTATCGGGAAACCAAAGGTACAGAGCTGTCGCCGGACACGGTTCACCTGTTCCTGCAGGAATCGGCCGTCGAAGAGCTGGACAACGTCTCCCCGTCCGAACCCTCCGTCGCCCTGCGCACCAAAAAAGGCATGATTCGCCCTCGCGGCTTGAATCAGCTGCGCTACGTGAAGGAAATCCTCGGTAACGACATCAATTTCGGCATCGGCCCGGCCGGTACCGGCAAGACTTATCTGGCCGTTGCCTGCGCGGTAGACGCGCTGGAACGCGAGCAGATTCGCCGCATCCTGCTGGTGCGTCCGGCGGTTGAAGCGGGCGAGAAGCTTGGCTTCCTGCCCGGCGACCTGTCGCAAAAGATCGACCCATACCTGCGCCCGCTCTACGACGCACTCTACGAGATGCTCGGCTTCGAACACGTCGCCAAGCTCATCGAACGCCAGGTGATCGAAGTTGCGCCACTGGCCTACATGCGCGGTCGCACGCTCAACAACAGTTTCATCATCCTCGACGAAAGCCAAAACACCACCGTCGAGCAGATGAAGATGTTCCTGACCCGGATCGGCTTCGGCTCCACGGCCGTCATCACCGGTGACATCACCCAGGTCGACCTGCCGAAAGGCACCAAGTCCGGGCTGCACCATGTGATTGAAGTACTCAAAGACGTGCCGGGTATCAGCTTCACCCATTTCATGCCCAAGGACGTTGTGCGCCATCCATTGGTGCAACGCATCGTCGAAGCCTACGAGCGCTTCGAGAATCGCGCGGCAGACGAAACTCCAAAGGACAGTCGCCGCGATGCTTGAGCTTGATCTGCAACTGGCTACCGAGGCGCCTGCACCCAGCGAAGCCGAGTTCCGCCAATGGTGCGAACTGGCCCTGCGCCAGCGCACTGCCGACTCTGAAATGACCATTCGCCTGGTCGATGACGAAGAGGCCCGCGAGCTGAACCACACCTGGCGGCAAAAGAATTACGCCACCAACGTCCTGTCGTTTCCGGCCGATGTGCCTGACGAGTTTCTCGACATCCCGCTGCTGGGCGATCTGGTGATCTGCGTGGCCGTGGTCGAGCGCGAAGCCGCCGAACAGGGCAAGGAACTAAAGGCCCATTGGGCGCATCTGGTGATTCATGGCTGCTTGCATCTGCTGGGTTACGACCATATAGATGATGACGAAGCCGAAGAAATGGAAGCACTGGAACGAACGTTGCTTGCCGAGTTGGGCTTTCCCGACCCCTATGCGGACGACGAAACAGACACAACCCCTATCGTTACAACAAAGGATTCAGAGTAATCGCTATGAGCGAAGATCGATCGAGCAACGGGCAAAAGTCTTGGCTGGGTAAGCTCACCCAGGCTTTTGCCCACGAGCCGAAGAACCGCCAGGAGCTGCTGGAGCTGCTGCGCGACGCACACCAGAACAAACTGTTGGACAGCGAAGCGCTGGCCATCGTCGAAGGCGCCATCCAGGTCGCTGACCTGCAAGTACGGGACATCATGGTCCCGCGCTCGCAGATGATCAGCATCAAGGCGACCCAGACACCTCGCGAGTTCCTGCCTGCCGTGGTCGACTCGGCCCACTCCCGCTACCCGGTCATCGGCGAAAGCCACGATGATGTGATGGGCGTGTTGCTGGCCAAGGACTTGCTGCCGCTGATCCTCAAGGAGAACGGTGACAGCTTCAACATCAGGGACCTGCTGCGTCCGGCGACCTTCGTGCCCGAGTCCAAGCGCCTGAATGTGCTGCTGCGCGAGTTCCGCGCCAACCACAATCACATGGCCATCGTCATTGACGAATACGGCGGTGTGGCAGGCCTGGTGACCATTGAAGATGTGCTGGAACAGATCGTCGGCGACATCGAAGACGAGCACGACGTCGAAGAAGACAGCTACATCAAGCCGCTGCCCAGCGGTGACTTCCTGATCAAGGCCCTGACGCCGATCGAGAACTTCAACGAGTTCTTCGACAGCGAATTCTCCGACGACGAGTTCGACACCGTTGGCGGCCTGGTGATGAGCGCGTTCGGACACTTGCCAAAACGCAACGAAATCACTGAAATCGGTCCATATCGCTTCCGCATCCTGAACGCCGACAGCCGTCGGATTCACTTGCTGCGCCTGACCCCTATCGCCCGATAAATCCAAGGATTGAAATGCATCGTATGACCCGCCCCGGCTGGCCCGGTAACCTGCTGGCCGTGGCGGCCGGTGCACTCACCACCCTGGCCCTGGCGCCGTTCGATATCTGGCCGTTGGCATTGCTGGCGGTCGGGTTCTTCTATGCCGGCTTGCGCGAACTGAGTCCCCGCCAGGCCCTGGGCCGTGGCTGGTGTTTCGGTTTTGGCTTGTTTGGCGCTGGTACCAGCTGGATCTATTACAGCATTCACCACTTCGGCGGCGCGTCAGTGCTGCTGGCCGGTTTCCTGATGCTGATCTTCACGGCCGCGATTGCCTGGTTCTTCGCCCTGCCGGCCTGGATCTGGGCGCGCTGGCTGCGTCGTAACGAAGCGCCGCTGGCCGATGCCTTGGCGTTTGCCGCGCTGTGGGTTGGCCAGGAAGCTTTTCGTGGCTGGTTTCTCACCGGTTTCCCATGGCTCTATTCCGGTTACAGCCAGCTCGACGGCCCATTGGCCGGGCTCGCACCCGTCGGCGGAATGTGGCTGATTTCCTTCACCCTGGCCCTGACGGCGGCGCTGATCTATAACGCCATGCGTCTGGTCCGCACGGGCCGTAAAGGTTTCATCGCCGCTGGCGTATTGCTGCTGGTCGGCCCCTGGGTGGCCGGCATGGCGCTGAAGGAACACGCCTGGACCAGCCCGGCGGGCCCGGCGCTGAGCGTTGCCGCCCTTCAGGGCAATATCGAACAAAGCATGAAGTGGGACCCGGCGCAGCTCAACGCGCAGCTGGCCCTGTACCGCGACATGAGTTTCAACTCCAAACGGGTCGACCTGCTGATCTGGCCGGAAACAGCCGTCCCGGTGCTCAAGGAGTCCGCCGAGGGCTACCTGAACATGATGGGGAATTTCGCCGCCGAGCGTAAATCTGCGCTGATTACCGGCGTACCGATCCGTCAGGAAGTCCGACACGAGAAGCGCTTCTTCAACGGCATCACCGTCCTCGGTGAAGGCGACGGCACTTATCTCAAGCAGAAGCTGGTGCCGTTTGGCGAATATGTTCCGTTGCAGGAAGTACTGCGTGGGCTGATCGCGTTCTTCGACCTGCCGATGTCCGACTTTGCCCGTGGCCCGGCTGACCAGGCGATGCTGCAAGCCAAGGGTTATCAGATCGCGCCGTTCATCTGCTACGAAGTGGTCTACCCGGAATTCGCCGCCAGCCTGGCGGCCCGCAGTGAATTGCTGCTGACCATCAGCAACGACACCTGGTTCGGCACCTCCATCGGCCCACTGCAACATTTGCAGATGGCGCAGATGCGCGCACTGGAGGCGGGCCGCTGGATGATCCGCGCCACCAACAACGGCGTCACCGGCCTGATCAACCCGTTCGGGCAGATCACGGTGCAGATCCCGCAGTTCGAACGCGGCATCCTGTACGGCGAAGTCGTGCCGATGCACAACCTGACGCCTTACCTGCAATGGCGCTCGTGGCCGCTGATCATCGTTTGTGTGTTGTTGTTTGGCTGGGCACTGGTGGCGAACCGGATGGCCAAGACCGTCTGACTCTGGCGAGGGAGATTGCTCCCGCTCGGCTGCGCAGCAGCCGCAATACCGGTTAATGCGCTTTGTCAGCCAGAAATGGATTAGCCGGACTCAGGGCTGCTTCGCAGCCCGGCGGGAGCAAGCTCCCTCGCCACAGGTCATCAGTAAAACATTGAATACCCGATCTGCCCCACCGCCTCATTCAGCAACTGCCCGCTCTGCCAGATCGACTTGAATTCCGGCATCCAGCCGCCCAGTGGCCGGGCGTTGTCCACGCCTAAAAAGCCCACCGGTGCCGGCACCACTTCAAATCCCGCCTGCTGAAAGCTCCAGACTGATCGCGGCATGTGCCAGGCCTGCGTCACCACCACCACCCGTTTGATTCCCTGCGGCAGCAACACCTCGGCGCTGAACTGCGCGTTCTCCCACGTCGTGCGGCTGCGCCCTTCCTGCCAGCGCACGGTGACGCCAAAATCATCAAGCAATGAATCCGCCATCAACTTCGCTTCGGTCGGCGGCGTACCGTAATGCAGGCCGCCGCTGGTAAGAATGGGCAACCCGGAGGCCTTGGCCAGGCGTGCCGCATACCGTTCGCGCTCAAGACCTACGCCCGTCGGCTGATCAGCCCCCCAGGCAATATCGCCCCGCTCACGCCCCGAACCCAACACCACAATCGCATCCGCACGCTGACTCAGGGTGGCCCATTCCTCGCGCGCCAGTGGCGGCTCACTTTCCAGGGCCTTGGCGCCCCACTGCACCACCACCGGCAAACTCATTAACAGGAAGCCGCCGAACCCCAAGGCAAAACACACACCCGCAAGCCGCGGCCTTGAGCGGCGCAACCACCACGCGAGCATCAACAGCAGCAAAAGAATGCCGGGAGGCAACAGAAGTTGTTTCACGAAATAACGAAAAGGCATCGAGCATCTCCATAAGATGCCCGAAGCCTAAGTGGGTTGACGCAATGCGACAACAAATGCGGAAGGACTATGCTTTAAAAAACATGGGTAATGGCTTGCAGCCGTTATTTGAATTGCAGAGACCGGACCTTTTCCGCGTCCCTGCCAGGTGCCTTGTCCTTGAGCCAGATGATCTTGGCCGAACGTGGTGCGTCGAGTTGCTTCACTGCTGCAGACAAGCATCCGTGCGTCTCACGTTCACTGCGATCCAGATAGGCTTTGACCAGTGCAAACTCTGCGGGGCTCAAACCACGCAGTTCCAGCTCCAGGGGACGCTCATCGCGTAGCCGGTCAGCGGTTTTTGCAGCGTCCAGAGCCATCCCCAGACGATCGATCAGTCTTTCGTACAGCTGCGGTTTCGTGACTTTTTGCTGTGACTCAACCATCCCTCACCTCATTGAAGATAAGACTCGCTCCCCATTTAGAGCTTAGCTTCCATGAACAAACCGGCTGGATGCCGCGACCAACGGCCCTCGCGGCAGTTTTCGCAAGACGCGCGGCAGTAATCAGGGTTTCCCTCGGTAGAGTGCGGTCATGTATGCTACGGCGCTTCCTGTAACTCCACTTCCAGCTCGTTCGGGCACTGAAACGTCGATTTGGCGTCGTCACCGTCCAGCGTTGCATTGAAGAGGATTAGGCCACCCCTATTCAGTTCAAAAGTAGCCATGCACGAACAATATCAGCCCCGTGAAATCGAAGCCGCCGCCCAATCGTTCTGGGACGAGCAAAAGTCCTTTGAAGTCAGTGAACAGCCAGGCAAGGAGACGTTCTACTGCCTGTCGATGTTCCCTTACCCCAGCGGCAAGCTACACATGGGGCACGTGCGCAACTACACCATCGGCGACGTGATCTCCCGCTACCAGCGCATGCAAGGCAAGAACGTCCTGCAACCCATGGGTTGGGACGCCTTCGGCATGCCGGCGGAAAACGCCGCGATGAAGAACAACGTAGCGCCCGCCAAGTGGACCTACGAAAACATCGCCTACATGAAAACCCAGCTGCGCAGCCTGGGCCTCGCGGTGGACTGGTCCCGCGAAGTGACCACCTGCAAGCCTGATTACTACCGCTGGGAACAATGGCTGTTCACTCGCCTGTTCGAAAAAGGCGTGATCTACAAGAAAAGCGGCACCGTGAACTGGGACCCGGTCGACCAGACCGTCCTGGCCAACGAACAGGTGATCGACGGTCGCGGCTGGCGTTCCGGCGCGCTGATCGAAAAGCGCGAAATCCCGATGTACTACTTCAAGATCACCGCCTACGCGGATGAGCTGCTGGAGAGCCTCGACGAACTGACGGGCTGGCCTGAACAGGTCAAGACCATGCAGCGCAACTGGATCGGCAAATCCCGCGGCATGGAAGTGCAGTTCCCGTACCACGTCGATTCCATCGGCGAAACCGGCGCATTGAAAGTCTTCACCACCCGTCCAGACACCCTGATGGGCGCGACTTACGTCGCCGTGGCCGCCGAACACCCGCTGGCCACCCTGGCCGCGCAGAACAACCCTGAGCTGCAAGCGTTCATCGCTGAATGCAAAGGCGGCAGCGTCGCCGAAGCCGACGTCGCCACCCAAGAGAAAAAAGGCCTGCCGACCTCGCTGTTCGTCGAGCACCCGCTGACCGGTGAGAAGCTCCCGGTGTGGGTCGCCAACTATGTGCTGATGCACTACGGCGATGGCGCGGTGATGGCGGTTCCGGCTCACGACGAGCGTGATTTCGAGTTCGCCACCAAGTACAACCTGCCGATCAAGTCCGTGGTGCGCACAAGTGCAGGTGATACCAACCCGGCTCCATGGCAGGACGCCTACGGCGAGCACGGCACGCTGATCAACTCCGGCGAGTTCGACGGCCTCGACTTCGCTGGCGCGTTCGACGCCATTGAAGTTGCGCTGATCAAGAAAAACCTCGGCGCCTCGCGCACCCAGTTCCGCCTGCGCGACTGGGGCATCAGCCGTCAGCGCTACTGGGGCTGCCCGATCCCGATCATCCACTGCACCACCTGCGGTGATGTGCCGGTCCCGGAAGATCAATTGCCTGTGGTACTGCCGGAAGACGTGGTGCCGGACGGCGCGGGCTCGCCATTGGCGCGCATGCCTGAGTTCTACGAGTGCGCTTGCCCGAAATGTGGCGCACCGGCCAAGCGTGAAACCGACACCATGGACACCTTCGTCGAGTCCTCGTGGTATTACGCCCGTTACGCCTCGCCACACTATGAAGGCGGTCTGGTTGAAAAATCGGCGGCTGACCACTGGTTGCCGGTGGATCAGTACATCGGCGGTATCGAACATGCCATTCTTCACCTGCTGTACGCGCGCTTCTTCCACAAGTTGATGCGCGACGAAGGCCTGGTGAGCTCCAACGAGCCGTTCAAGAACCTGCTGACCCAGGGGATGGTGATCGCCGAGACTTACTACCGTCGTGAAGCCAACGGTGCTTACACCTGGTTCAACCCGGCGGACGTCGAACTCGAACGCGACAGCAAGGCCAAGGTCATCAGCGCCAAGCTGATTGCAGACGGTCTGCCGGTGGAAATCGGCGGCACCGAGAAGATGGCCAAGTCGAAGAACAACGGCGTCGACCCACAGTCGATGATCGACCAGTTCGGCGCCGACACCTGCCGTCTGTTCATGATGTTCGCCTCGCCCCCTGACATGAGCGCGGAATGGTCCGACTCTGGCGTCGAGGGTTCGCACCGTTTCCTCAAGCGCGTCTGGCGCCTGGCTCAAGCCCATGTCACTCAGGGTTTGCCGGGAAAACTGGACGTCGCCAGCCTGAACGACGAGCAGAAAGCCATTCGTCGTTCGATCCACCTGGCCATCAAGCAGGCCAGCCACGACGTCGGCCAGAACCACAAATTCAACACCGCCATCGCCCAAGTGATGACGCTGATGAACGTGCTGGAGAAAGCCGCACAAGGCACCGAACAGGATCGCGCACTGGTTCACGAAGGTCTGGAAGCCGTGACGTTGCTGCTGGCTCCGATCACCCCGCACATCAGCCACGAGCTGTGGCATCAACTGGGTCACGCTGGCCCGGTGATCGACGCCGGTTGGCCGGTGGTGGACGAAACCGCGCTGGTGCAGGACAGCCTGACGTTGGTCATCCAGGTCAACGGCAAGCTGCGCGGCCAGATCGAAATGCCGGCGACCGCGACTCGCGAAGAAGTCGAAGCCGCTGCCCGGGTCAACGAGAACGTGCTGCGCTTCGTCGACGGCCTGACTATTCGTAAAGTGATTGTAGTGCCCGGGAAACTGGTCAATATCGTCGCCAGCTAAAATTGGATCAGGCGCCAGGTGAGCCTGGCGCCGAGTAAAACCTTTCGGGCCGCACGATCGGCCCACATGGTTTCAAGGGGAGCAACAAGATGATCAAACGCAATTTGCTGGTGATGGGCCTCGCGGTCCTGTTGAGCGCCTGCGGGTTCCAGCTGCGCGGCACCGGCACCAATGAAATGGCGATCAGGGAGCTCGATCTGAGCGCCCGCAACGCCTACGGCGAAACCGTGACGCAATTGCGTCAGGTATTGCAAAGCAGCGGCGTCAAGGTTTACGCCGGAGCGCCGTACAAGCTTGTGTTGACGGATGAGCAGGAAAGCCAGCGCATCCTCAGCTACGCCGGTGCCGGCCGTACTGGCGAGTATCAGGTGAGCACCGTGCTGAGCTACGACATCCGGGGTGCGCAAGGCCTGCCGCTGCTGAGCGACAAGCTCGAAGTGCAGAAGATCTTCATCCACGACGGCAACAACCTGGTGGGTTCTGACCAGGAAGCCAATACGGCTCGTACAGAAACCCGTCGCGAGTTGGTTCAACGCATGATGCTGCGCCTGTCACAACTCACGCCGACTCAGTTGGATCAGTTGCAACAGACCGCCGACGCCAAGGCAAAAGCCGAAGCCCAGGCACTGGAAGCGGCGCAGAAAGCTGAAGCGGAAACCCCGCGTCAGTCGCCTATCGAAATCCCGCAGCAATAAGACTTACGGGGCGCCCAGGCGCCCCGTTCGCCCTTTCTTATGAAACTCGCCCCCGCCCAACTCGCCAAACACCTGCAAGGTGCCCTCGCGCCGGTCTACGTCATCAGCGGCGATGACCCGCTGCTGTGCCAGGAAGCCGCCGACGCCATTCGTGCCGCCGCTCGCCAACAGGGTTTTGACGAACGCCAGGTTTTCGCCGCCGACGCCAGTTTCGACTGGGGGACGTTGCTGCAAGCCGGTGCAAGCATGTCGCTGTTCGCTGAAAAGCGCCTGCTGGAGCTGCGCTTGCCCTCCGGTAAACCCGGCGACAAAGGTGCCGCTGCCTTCATCGAGTACTGCTCGCGCCCGGCGGAAGACACGGTGCTGCTGATCAGCCTGCCCAAACTGGATGGCAGTGCGCAGAAAACCAAGTGGGGCAAGGCGCTGGTCGAAGGGCAGCAGACGCAGTTCGTGCAGATCTGGCCGGTGGATGCCAACCAGTTGCCGAGCTGGATTCGTCAACGGCTATCCCAGGCCGGGCTTTCCGCCAGCCAGGACGCCGTGGAACTGATTGCCGCGCGGGTCGAAGGCAACCTGCTGGCCGCCGCCCAGGAAATCGAAAAACTCAAGCTGATGGCCGAAGGTGGACAGATCACCGTCGAAACCGTGCAAGCGGCGGTGGCCGACAGTGCGCGCTTCGATGTGTTTGGCCTGACCGACGCGATTCTCAACGGCGAAGCCGCCCATGCCCTGCGCATCCTCGAAGGGTTGCGAGGTGAAGGCGTCGAGCCACCGGTGATTCTCTGGGCGCTGGCCCGGGAGCTGCGTCTGCTGGCCAACCTTTCGCTGCAATACAGCCAGGGTGTGCCGCTGGACAAAGCCTTCAGCCAGGCTCGACCGCCGGTCTGGGACAAGCGCAAACCGCTGATGAGCAAAGCCCTGCAACGCTATCCGGCGCAACGCTGGGCGCAGTTGTTGCTGGAAGCGCAGCGGATTGATGCGCAGATCAAGGGTCAGGCTGCCGGGTCACCGTGGATGAGTTTGAGTCGGTTGTCGTTGCTGATGGCGGGCCAACGGCTGACGTTGCCTGCGGAGTAAGGTTTTTTGTGGCGAGGGAGCTTGCTCCCGCTGGGTTGCGAAGCGACCCCGCTTATCCCTGAAAGCAGGGGACCGCTGCGCAGTCCAACGGGAGCAAGCTCCCTCGCCACAGATATCATTGCCTACGCAATACGGGGACTAGACAGAACCCCAACTTCAGCAGATTATTTCCCCCGCAAAACCCACTCAATCGAGAGATCTGATCATGAGCAAAAAGCCATCCAAGCATGGCCCCAACAAGGCCAAATCCATCATCGCCCAGCCACTGTTCCGCAGCCGTCAGGAACGAGCCGGCAAGGGCAAAGGCAGCTACCGCCGCGAAGCCTTCCAGTCTAATAGCTGGGAGGCTTCTTACTTTCTGGCGGCCTGAAAGGCAAGCCATCGCTCAACATGTTAAGGTCTGCACCTGATTCGTATTCCCTGGACCTGTGCATGCCCCTTTGTATTTCCCGTCGTTGGCCCCTGCGCCAACTGATCGCTGCCTCCAGCCTCATTTTGCTTGTCGCCTGCGCGGAAAAACCGACCGCCGCCGACGCCCAGCCGCTTCAGACCCTTCCCGTATCGACAGCCCCTGCGGTCATTCCGCCCGTGGTGCCGACCGGTGAAAACCTCGACCTCCAGCCCACCCAGACCTTCGCCGAATGGCAGGCGGGTTTCCGCAAAGACGCGCTAACCGCCGGCATCCGCGCCGATCTCTTCGACCGCGCCTTCGCCAATGTCAGCCTCGACACCAGCGTGATCCGTGCCGATCGCAGCCAACCCGAGTTCTCCCGCCCGGTGTGGGAATACCTCGACGGCGCCCTGTCGCCGCTGCGGGTACGCAAAGGTCAGGCGCTGGTCGGCCAATACGCTGACATTCTGCAAAGCATCGAGCAGCGCTACGGCGTTGATCGCCAGGCCTTGGTGTCGGTGTGGGGCATGGAGAGTAATTTCGGGCAGTTCCAGGGCAACAAGTCAGTGATCAACTCCCTGGCGACCCTGGCCTACGAAGGCCGGCGTCCGGGCTTTGCTCATGCGCAACTGATCGCCGCCCTGCAAATCCTGCAACAAGGCGATATCGAACCGGAGAAAATGCTCGGTTCCTGGGCCGGCGCCATGGGTCAGACCCAGTTCATCCCGACCACCTACAACACCCACGCCGTGGATTTCGACGGTGACGGCCGCCGCGACATCTGGGGCAGCCCGGCCGATGCGCTGGCCTCGACGGCGCACTATCTGCAAAGCTCCGGCTGGCAGAAAGGTCAACCGTGGGGCTTTGAAGTGCAGCTACCAGGCAGTTTCAACTACGTCCTGGCCGACGGCACGATTCGCAAGAGCGTCGCCGAATGGCAACAGTTGGGGGTCTCGCTGCCTAATGGCGCCCAGGTTCCGGCAGGTTCCGAACACCTGTCCGCCGCCCTGCTGCTGCCGGCCGGTTATCGTGGCCCGGCGTTCCTGGTGCTCGACAACTTCCGCGCAATCCTCAAGTACAACAACTCGTCGTCTTATGCATTGGCGGTGAGCCTGTTGTCCGAGCGCTTCAGTGGCGGCGGCCTGATCAATGGCACGTGGCCAAAAGATGACTTGCCGTTGAGCCGCACTGAGCGAATCGAACTGCAAAGCCTGCTGAGTGCGCAGAATTACGATGCGGGCACGGCTGACGGGATCATCGGCGCGAACACTCGCAAGGCGATCCGCAGTGCACAACAGTCGTTTGGCTGGCCGGCGGATGGGTATCCGACGCACAAGCTACTTGAAGGCCTGCGTAACCGCTAAAAAGCTTCGCGGGCAAGCCTCGCTCCTACGGGATCACACCATCCTGCAGGAGAGAGGTTTGCCCGCGAAGACTTACTGACAGGCGCTATCGCACTACCGCTTGACGACCACATCCTGTTCCAACACCAATTCCTTCTTCCCCGCATCCAGCCGAACCAGCGCGCCCATCGGCAACGTCAGGTTCGGATCGCAGTGCCCGCTGCGCCACCCGGCCAACACCGGTATCCGCAACGGCTCGAGCGTCTGCTTGAGCAACCGCTCCAGCGCAAACGTATCAACCCCAGCCACATCGCCCACCAGCACGCCGCGCAACTTGCCCAGCGTGCCGGCCAGGCGCAGATGAGTCAGCAAGCGGTCGATGCGATACAGCGGTTCGTTGATGTCCTCAATGAAAAGAATGACGCCTTCAGCCTCCATCTCAAATGGCGTGCCCATGGTTGCGGCAATCATCGACAGATTGCCCCCCAGCAACCGCCCGTGAGCGATGCCGGGCTCGATCGTGGTGAGCGGCCAGGCCACCGGGTGCGAAAGCACACTGCCCGCCTTCACCTGCCCTCTGAGCATGTTGAAAAACGAAGACTCGGTCGGTTTTTGCTTCTCGCCCAGCAAATCGGCATTAAGCAGCGGACCATGAAAGGTCACAAAACCGGCGTAACGGCTGATCGCCACGTGCAGCGCAGTGATGTCGCTGTAGCCGATAAACGGCTTGGCGTTGTTCTGCAGCAATTCGAAATCGATGCGATCGAGCAGACGCGGCGTACCGTAACCGCCCCGCAGGCAAATGATCGCGTCGACTTCCGTGTCGGAGAACGCGGCGTGCAAGTCATTGAGCCGCACGTCGTCGCTGCCGGCCAGGTAGCCATCCTGTTCGTACACCCCGGGAAATATCCGCAGCGCATAACCGCGAGCGCGCATCCAGGCAACGGCTTTATCGGTGTCCAGCCCGGCAGGCCCGGCGGGCGCAATCACGCCAATCAGCCCTTCCGAGGGCAAGGCCGGAACGGCTGAGTGAGGAAACAGCGTGTGGGTCGGTCGAACAGTCATCCATGAATCTCCCTGCGTGAAAAGCTTCAGCACACAGTAGTCAGGAACGGGGACAAACAGAAGAGGATCAATCGCCCCGCAGGTTGCAGGAAAAGACGGTTGCGGCCGTAGGCACGGCCAACAAAAACGCCCGCAAGGCTGAAAAGCCTTGCGGGCGCTTTATTACAGAGACGACATCAGTTCAGCTTTGACCAGCTTCGCCTGCTCGTCGGCGTGGTACGAGGAACGCACCAACGGGCCGGAAGCGACGTTTTTGAAGCCCATTTTGTAGCCTTCCTCGGCGAACCAGGCGAAGGTATCCGGATGCACAAAACGCTCCACCGGCAAGTGACTGCGCGACGGTTGCAGGTACTGGCCCAGTGTCAGCATGTCGATGTCGTGTTCGCGCATGCGCTTCATGACTTCGATGACTTCTTCGTCGGTTTCGCCCAGACCCAGCATCAGGCCGGACTTGGTCGGAATGTGCGGCATCATCTGCTTGAAGCGTTGCAGCAGGGTCAGCGACCACTGGTAATCCGAACCCGGACGCGCAGCCTTGTACAGGCGCGGCACGGTTTCCAGGTTGTGGTTGAACACATCCGGTGGCTCGGCGGCGGTGATTTCCAGCGCAACGTCCATACGGCCACGGTAGTCCGGGACCAGAGTTTCGAGCTGCACGTTCGGCGACAGTTTGCGGATCTCGCGGATGCAGTCGGCAAAGTGCTGGGCACCGCCGTCACGCAGGTCGTCGCGGTCGACCGAGGTGATCACCACGTACTTGAGTTTCAGGTCGGCGATGGCGATGGCCAGGCTTTCCGGCTCATTGACGTCCAGAGGCTTCGGACGACCGTGGCCAACGTCGCAGAACGGGCAGCGACGGGTGCAGATGTCGCCCATGATCATGAAGGTCGCGGTGCCGCCGGAGAAGCACTCGCCGAGGTTCGGGCAGGACGCCTCTTCGCACACGCTGTGCAGCTTGTGTTTGCGCAGCAGGGCCTTGATGCGGTCGACTTCCGGCGAAACCGGGATGCGCACGCGGATCCAGTCAGGTTTTTTCGGCAGTTCGGTGGTCGGAATGATCTTTACCGGGATACGTGCAACCTTCTCGGCGCCGCGCAGCTTGACGCCGGCTTCAACCTTGGCACGCGGGGCCGGACGCTCGGTAACATCCAGCGTCGGGATCATGGTTTGCACTGCATCAGTAGTCATATCAGTCGATTCCGCCCGTTAGGGTCGTCTGCTCAGCATAGTCGAGGTGTTTGACGAGCTGCGCGCGCAGCCGGGCACTTACCTCGGCAAATTCAATCGATCCTGCGTGATCGCTCAGCTGGGTCATCGCCAGCCCGGCGTAGCCGCAGGGATTAATCCGTCGAAACGGTTCCAGGTTCATGTCCACGTTCAGGGCCAGGCCATGAAAGGAACAACCGTGGCGGATCCGCAGACCCAGGGAGGCGATTTTCGCCCCATTGACATAGACACCCGGCGCATCAGGCTTGGCCGCTGCGGTCACGCCATAGCTGGCCAGCAGCTCGATCAGGCAGTGTTCCATGCGGGTGACCAGGTCACGCACGCCGAAACCCAGTTTGCGCACGTCGAGCAACAGGTAGGCCACCAACTGGCCGGGACCGTGGTAAGTCACCTGACCACCGCGATCGACCTGCACCACCGGGATATCCCCCGGCAGCAGCAAGTGCTCGGCCTTGCCGGCCTGGCCCTGGGTGAACACCGGCGGGTGTTCGACCAGCCAGATCTCGTCCGCGGCATTGCTGCCGCGTTCGTTGGTGAAGCGTTGCATGGCATGCCAGACCGGCTCGTAAGCCATCTGGCCGAGCTCGCGAAAGCCCAGCGTGCCAGACATCACAGCACCATGTGCACGAAACCGGTAGCCCGCAGTTCGCTGTTGATGTCGTACAGCTGGTCTTGACCGGTGGCGATGATGTGCAACTGGATGGTGGTGTACTTGCCGTTGCTGCTCTGGCGTTCGTCCACCCTTTCATCGTTGATCGTTGCGTGCTTCTTAACGATATCGATGATCTTTTGCTTGATGTCCACAATGGTGTCGCCGATCACTTTGATCGGGTAATCATTGGAAGGAAATTCGATCTTTGGCGCCTTTACTTCGGTATCTGTCATGGCGTAACGGCCTCGTAAGCCGTGGCAACGGACATGGCCCCGCTCCGGATTGGAACGGGGCCATGCAAGTCCACACTAATTCAGTTGAACAAGCCGTAGAAGAATAGACGGATGCTATCCCACATGCGGCGGAAGATACCACCCTCCTCGACAGCGTCCAGGGCGATCAGGTCGGCGCTATGCACCACTTTGTCGTCCAGTTTCACTTCGACTTTACCGATTACGTCGCCCTTGGCGATAGGCGCAACCAGTTGCGGGTTCATGGTCATGCTGGCGGCGAGCTTTTTCAGCTGGCCTTTTGGCAGGGTCATGGTCAGGTCTTCAGCCAGGCCGGCCTTGACTTGATTGGTGCTGCCTTTCCAGACAGGGGCCTGAGCCAGCTCGGCGCCTTTCTGATAGAAGGTCTGGGTTTCGAAGAAGCGGAAACCGTAGGTCAGCAGCTTCTGGGTTTCAGAAGCACGGGCCACTTCGCTGTTGGTGCCGAACACCACGGCGATCAGGCGCATGCCATCACGTACAGCCGAAGACACCATGCAGTAGCCGGCTTCGTCGGTGTGGCCGGTTTTCAGACCGTCGACAGTCTTGTCACGCCACAGCAGCAGGTTGCGGTTAGGCTGCTTGATGCCGTTCCAGAAGAACTCTTTCTGCGAGTAGATCGCATAGTGAGCCGGGTCTTCGTGGATGATCGCGCGAGCCAGCACCGCCATGTCGTGAGCCGACGAGTAGTGCTCAGGGTTCGGCAGACCGGTCGGGTTCATGAAGTGGCTGTTGGTCATGCCCAGATCGGCCACGGTTTTGTTCATCATGTCGGCGAATGCGTCTTCGCTGCCGGCGATGTGCTCGGCGAGCGCAACACTGGCGTCGTTACCCGACTGGATGATGATGCCGTGCAGCAGGTCGCTGACAGTGACTTGCGAACCCACCTTGATGAACATCCGCGAACCGCCGGTACGCCAGGCGTTTTCGCTGACGGTCACCGGATCGTTTTCACCGATCTGGCCACGACGGATTTCCAGGGTCGCGATGTACGCGGTCATCAGCTTGGTCAGGCTGGCCGGTGGCAGACGCTGGTCACCGTTGTTCTCGACCAGCACGTTGCCGCTGCTGGCATCCATGAGTACGTAGGATTTAGCGGCCAGTTGTGGTGGCGACGGCATCATCTCGACCGCGAACGCGGCAGGCGAGAGGAGCAGCGGGACTAGCAGACACAGGCGTTTGGCAAAGGTGGTGATGTTCATCCGTCTCTCGAAATCGCTAATGGAAACTGCCCGAAGGCAAAACTAATCAGATGGCCTTCTAACGGGCCATCGCGTGTTCAGTTGCTCACTCAGAACCCTTGCCGGGCTTTTGTTCTTCAACGAGCCAACAACCAGGTCCACCCCCCAAACCGCAAGCGAACCGTCAATCAAGTACTACGTATTATTCGGCGGTGACCACGCTCGGCGAACCGAGATTGGCCAGGCGCACACTGTTCTGCACTTGCTGGATTTCACCCGGCGAACCGATCGGCCCCAGACGCACCCGATGCAGCGTCTGTTGATTACGCACGATCGAGCTGATGAACACCGGAGCGCTCACCATCCCGCTGAGCTTCGATCTCAGGAGTTCTGCAGCGTCCGGGTTGGCGAACGCGCCCACCTGCAGATACTGGCCAGAGGCTGGTACAGAAGCGTTTTTTTTTGCATCAATCTGCACGGGCACCACGGCCGCCGCGTGTTGCTGCGGCGGTGGCGTCCATTGCTCGACGGTGCCCGCCGAAGCGGTAATCGTCGGCGCGGCATTTTGCGCTACTTGCGGTTCGTTGAGCATCAAAGGCGCCGGACGGCCCTTTTGTGCCCACCACTGTTGCGGATCGATACCCTCGACTTTCACCCGTGCGGTGCCGGTTTCGGCGTAACCGAGTTTTTTCGCGGCGGCGTAGGACAAGTCGATGATGCGGTCCGAGTAGAACGGCCCGCGGTCGTTGACCCGCAGGATCACGGTCTTGTGGTTGTCCAGGTTGGTCACCCGGACGTAACTTGGCAGTGGCAATGTCTTGTGGGCGGCACTCATGCCGTACAGGTCGTACACCTCGCCATTGGCGGTGTTCTGACCGTGGAATTTGGTGCCGTACCAGGACGCCGTGCCCGAGGCGACGTAGGTCTTGGATTCTTGCAGCGGAAAGTAAGTCTTGCCCAGCACGGTGTAAGGATTGGCTTTGTAAGGACCGGAGTGCAGGGTCGGCGTGGCATCCGGGATGCGCGATACGTCGACGTCCCACCATGGCGCGCCGTCTTTGTGCGCCCGGTTGATGTCCAGGCCAGGCGTTGCGCGCACGGCCGTTGAAGGCTTTTGCGTCGGCGCGCGGCTGGTCGAACAACTGGCGACCAGCACCGCCAACGCGGCGAATGCCATCAGCTTCAGGGGTTTATTCATAGGCAATGCCCGCATTACTTGACGCCCCGTGCTTGGACCAGCTGTTCAGACAGTTGATGTACCGCCATGGCGTACATCACGCTGCGGTTATATCGCGTGATTGCGTAAAAATTCTTCAGGCCCATCCAGTACTCCGGGCCATTGTCACCTTCCAGGCGGAAAGCCGTGACCGGCATATCATCGCGCAGCGCATCATGACTCGACCAGCCCAAGGCTCGCAACTCCCCGACCGTTTTAGTCGGCTCGATGCCCGTCGTCAAACCTTCATCCACTTGCTCGCCACGCACATCGGCGCGACTGACCACCGGCTCGCCGGCGACCCAGCCGTGACGCTTGAAATAACTGGCGACGCTGCCGATGGCATCGTCCGGGTTGGTCCAGATATTAATGTGGCCGTCACCGTCGAAGTCCACCGCATAGGCGCGAAAGCTGCTCGGCATGAACTGCGGCAAACCCATGGCGCCGGCGTAAGAGCCTTTGAGAGTCAGCGGATCGACCTGCTCCTCACGGGCCAGCAACAGGAACTCACGCAACTCCTTGCGGAAGAATTCGGCACGGGGAGGATAGTCGAAACCCAGGGTCGATAAAGCGTCGATTACCCGGAAATTGCCGGTATTGCGGCCGAAAAAGGTCTCAACCCCGATGATCGAGACGATAACCTGAGCCGGCACGCCATATTCCTGCTCGGCACGGGCCAGTACCGCTTCGTGCTGACGCCAGAAGTCCACACCACGGGCGATGCGCGCGTCGGTGATGAACATCGGGCGATATTCGTTCCACTGCTTGACCCGCTCGGCGGGTTTCGAGATCGCGTCCAGAATCGACTGCTTGCGCTCGGCTTCGCGGAACACGCCCATCAGCTGTTCACCGGCAAAACCGTAGTCGCGGGTCATTTCACCGACGAATTCGGCCACCTGGGGTGAACCTTCGTAATCGCCGGCCAACGCGTCCTGCGTTGTGCCAAGGATGCTTACCAGGCCGACCCATGGCGCGTATCGAGTCGCCCAGCCGCGCATTACTTGCATTGACATCTTCACCTTATTCAAACCTGTGCGATCCACTTACGATGGGTATGGATCGACATCAAAACCCCAAACGCTGACAGCAGCGTCACCAGCGAAGTTCCTCCGTAGCTAATGAACGGCAACGGCACCCCCACGACCGGCAACAGGCCACTGACCATACCGATGTTGACGAAAACGTAAACAAAAAACGTCATGGTCAGGCTGCCCGCGAGCAATTTTCCGAACAATGTCTGGGCCTGGGCGGTTATCACCAGCCCACGACCGATCAACAACAGGTAAATCAACAGCAGTGCGCAGATGCCCACCAGGCCGAATTCTTCGCCCATCACCGCAATAATGAAGTCGGTGTGGCTTTCCGGCAGGAAGTCCAAGTGCGACTGAGTGCCGAGCAGCCAGCCTTTGCCGAACACGCCGCCGGAACCGATGGCGGCTTTCGACTGAATGATGTTCCAGCCGGTGCCGAGCGGATCGCTCTCGGGATCAAGGAACGTCAGGACGCGCTGCTTCTGGTAGTCGTGCATCACGAAGTACCACATGGCCACAGACACCGGCACGGCGGCAGCAATCACGCTGAGAATCCAGCGCCAGCGCAACCCGCCCATGAACAAGACGAAGGCGCCACCGGCGAGAATCAGCAGCGAAGTGCCGAGGTCCGGCTGACGCACGATCAGGATGAAGGGCAAGCCGATCAGGAACAGACTGACCCCCACATGCTTGAGCTGCGGCGGCAACGTGCGCTTGGACAAGTACCAGGCGATGGTCGCCGGCATCAGGATCTTCATGAACTCCGAAGGCTGGAAACGGATCACCCCCGGGATGTTGATCCAGCGCGTGGCGCCCATGGCGTTGTGGCCCATGACGTCCACCACCACCAGCAACAACACGCCGATCACGTAACCGACCGGCACCCAACGCGCCATGAATCGCGGCTCGAACTGGGCGATGACGATCATCGACACCAGGCCGATGCCGAACGAAGTGGCTTGCTTGGCCAGCAGGTCCCAGCTCTTGCCACTGGCCGAATACAGCACGAACAGACTGCCGGCGGCGAGGGTCAGCAACAGGATCAGCAACGGGCCGTCGATGTGCATGCGTTGCAACAGCGTCGCACGGCGACGCATCACATCCTCACTGGAGAGAATGCGATCGAAATTACTCTTCACGGGCCGTAGCCTCCGCACTGATAGGGCTGGCGTATTCGGCCTTCAACCGACCGTCCTGGTCCAGAAGCCAGGCGTCCATGATCTGACGCACCACAGGCGCTGCGACGCCGGAACCGGACTCGCCGTTCTCGACCATCACCGACACCACGATTTGCGGGTTGTCAGCCGGTGCGAAGCCGACGAACAAGGCGTGGTCACGATGGCGCTCCTGAACCTTGGAGCGGTCGTACTTCTCACCCTGCTTGATCGCGACCACCTGGGCCGTACCACTTTTGCCCGCGATGCGGTATTGCGCACCGATCGCCGCTTTGCGCGCCGTACCCCGGGCACCGTGCATCACCTGCTGCATGCCATGGTTGACCTTGGTCCAGTCGGACGGGTCGCGCAGGATGATGTCCGGCATCGGGTTGTCATCCTTCGGCCGCTCGCCTTCGACGGTCTTGGCCAGGTGCGGACGGTTCCAGACACCCTTGCTCGCGACCAGCGCTGTGGCTTGGGCCAATTGCAATGGCGTTGATTGCATGTAGCCCTGACCAATCCCGAGAATCAGCGTTTCGCCCGGGAACCAGGCCTGACGCCGGGTTGCACGCTTCCACTCACGTGTCGGCATCAGCCCCGGCGACTCCTCGAACATGTCCAGCGAAACCTTCTGGCCGATGCCGAACTTGCTCATATACGCCGACAGCCGATCGATCCCCAGTTTGTGAGCCAGATCGTAGAAATAGGTGTCGTTGGACCGCATGATCGCCGTGTCGAGGTCCACGTAGCCGTCACCGGTACGGTTCCAGTTACGGTATTTGTGGTCATAGTTGGGCAGCTGGTAGTAGCCGGGGTCGTACACCCGACTTGATGCAGTCACGACACCGGCATCCAGGCCGGCAATCGCCACCGCCGGCTTGATGGTCGAACCCGGCGGGTACAAACCGCGCAGCACGCGGTTGAACAGCGGCCGGTCGATGGAATCGCGCAGTTCGGCATAGGCCTTGAAGCTGATGCCGGTGACGAACAGGTTCGGATCGAAACTCGGCGCACTGACCATCGCCAGCACCTCGCCGGTTTTCGGATCGAGCGCCACCACGGCGCCACGACGACCGCCAAGTGCGGCTTCGGCGGCTTCTTGCAATTTGATGTCCAGGCTCAGGACGATGTCCTTGCCGGGAATCGGATCGGTACGCTTGAGCACGCGCAATACGCGGCCGCGAGCGTTGGTTTCGACTTCTTCGTAGCCCACCTGACCGTGCAGCTCCGGCTCGTAGAAACGCTCGATGCCGGTTTTGCCGATGTGGTGCGTGCCGCTGTAATTGACCGGATCGAGAGACTTCAGCTCTTTCTCGTTGATCCGCCCCATGTAACCTACCGAGTGCGCAAAGTGCGGGCCCTGCGGGTAGTGACGCACCAACTGCGCGACCACTTCCACGCCCGGCAGACGGAACTGATTCACCGCGATACGGGCGATCTGCTCCTCTGACAGCTCGAACAGGATCGGCACCGGCTCGAACGGACGACGCCCCTGACGCATACGCTTCTCGAAGATCACCCGGTCCTCGGGCGTCAGCTCCAGCACTTCGACGATCACGTCGAGCACTTGCTGCCAGTCACCGGACCGTTCGCGGGTCATGCTCAGGCTGAAGCTGGGCCGGTTATCGGCCACCACCACGCCATTGCGGTCGAAGATCAACCCGCGGGTCGGCGGAATCGGCTGTACGTGGACGCGGTTGTTTTCCGACAGGGTCGAGTGGTACTCGTACTGAATCACCTGGAGGAAATACAGCCGCGCGATCAGCACGCAGATCAGCAACACCACCGCAATAGCCCCGAACACGACGCGGCCACGCACCAGACGGGCGTCTTTTTCGTGGTCCTTGATGCGGATCGGCTGGGGCATGAGGGCAGAACTACTTGTGGTAAGGGTGGCCGGACAGAACTGTCCAGGCACGATACAGCTGTTCACCGATCAGAATCCGCACCAGCGGGTGCGGCAACGTCAACGGCGACAACGACCAGCGCTGATCGGCCCGCGCACAGACTTCCGGCGCCAGCCCTTCGGGGCCGCCGACCATGAAGTTCACCGTGCGCGAGTCCAGCCGCCAGCGATCGAGCTCGACCGCCAACTGCTCGGTGCTCCAGGGCTTGCCGTGGACTTCCAGGGTCACAACACGCTCATTCGGCCCGACCTTGGCCAGCATGGCTTCGCCTTCCTGACGGATGAAGCGCGCCACGTCGGCGTTCTTGCCACGGGTGTTGAGCGGTATTTCCACCAGTTCCAGCGCCAGCTCGGACGGAAGACGCTTGGCATATTCATGCCAGCCTTCTTCCACCCACTTGGGCATGCGGGAGCCGACGGCGATCAGTCGCAGTCGCACAGCGGTCCCTTATTGCTGGTCTTTGTTGAGCTTGACGAAGTGCTCATGGGTGTTTTCCGGGCTGTGGTGAGCCGCGTTCAGAGCACGGCTCTGCTCTGCACCGGACCACAGACGCTCGAGGTCGTAAAACTGACGAGCCGAGGCGGTCATCATGTGCACGATGACATCATCCATATCCAGCAGCACCCAGTCGCTGTCGCCCTTGCCTTCTTCACCCAGTGGCTTGACGCCCAGGGCTTTGACGGCTTCGCGAACCTTGTCCAGCATCGCGCCGATCTGGCGGTTGGAGGTACCGGTCGCGATGATCATGTAGTCAGTGATGCTCTGCTTTTCACGAACGTCGATGACCTGGATGTCCTGGCCCTTCACGTCTTCCAGGGCGGCTACGGCCACCTTGACCAGCTCGTCACCTTTCAGAGGTTCAGTGGTGAGAACCGGCTCAGGCAGCGGGGCGCTTTTGAACGTGCCTTTGCGCTTTACTTTAGTTACGTCTTTGTTCGTCATATAAAACTCGTTTTGCTCGTATGTTCGGGCGCTTCAATACACGTCATTACGTGCCTGGAAGCGTGCCCTCTTTTCAGTTCGACGCACGGTAGAGACCGTGCGCATCGATGTAGGCCAGGACCGCGTCGGGCACCAGGAAACGTACCGACTTACCGCTGGCCAGCAGTTGACGGATCTGGGTGGCGGATACCGCGAGCGGCGTCTGCCAGACGAATGCAATCTGTCCGCTCGGCCCTTTGAGGGCCAGCGGGTCGCTCACCGAGCGTGCCGCCAACAGATTGCGCAAGGCATCCGGCGGTTCGCTGTCGGCATCCGGGCGTTGCAGCACCAGGATGTGGCAATGCTGGAGCAACTCTTCCCAGCGGTGCCAAGTGGGCAGGCCGCAAAATGCGTCCCAGCCCAAAAGTAGAAAAACCTGGTCAGAGGCGGCCAGTTCGGCGCGCATCAGTTCCAGGGTGTCGATGGTGTAGGACGGTTTGTCCCGCTGCAATTCGCGGGCGTCCACCACCAACGGCGCCACACCGGCCACCGCGCACTCGACCATCGCCAGACGGTCCTTTGCCGACACCTGCGGCGTACCGCGATGCGGCGGCCTGGCACTGGGTGTCAGGCGTAACTCATCGAGCGACAGCGACTCGGCGACTTCCAGCGCACCGCGCAAATGGCCGATATGCACCGGGTCGAACGTCCCGCCCAGCACGCCAATGCGTCTTGGCGCAGGCTCGCTGGCAGTTTGCGGTGCTGACGGTTTGAGGTCGCCCAAGTCAGACCGACGCCTGGCCGCGCAACTGGCCATCACCGACCACGATGTACTTCTCGCAGGTCAGACCTTCGAGACCCACCGGGCCGCGGGCGTGCAGCTTATCAGTAGAAATGCCAATCTCGGCACCCAATCCGTATTCAAAGCCATCGGCGAAGCAGGTCGGCGTGTTGATCATCACCGATGACGAATCGACCTCCGCCACAAAACGCCGGGTGTCGGCGAGGTTTTCGCTGACGATCGAGTCGGTGTGATGCGAACCGTACTGATTGATGTGTTCGATCGCCTGGTCCAGCCCGTCAACGACGCGGATCGAAAGAATCGGCGCCAGGTATTCGGTGCTCCAGTCTTCTTCGCTGGCCGCCACGGCATCGATGATCGCCCGGGTACGTTCGCAACCGCGCAGTTCGACGCCTTTTTCGCGGAACTGTGCAGCCATCGACGGCAGGAAATCCTTGGCAACGGCTTGATCCACCAGCAGCGTCTCCATCGCACCGCAGATGCCGTAACGGTAAGTCTTGGCATTGAAGGCGATGCGCTGGGCTTTCGGCAGATCGGCGTGGGCGCTGACGTAGACGTGGCAGATGCCGTCCAGGTGTTTGATCACCGGCACGCGGGCATCGCGGCTGACGCGTTCGATCAGGCCACGGCCACCACGGGGCACGATGACGTCGACGTATTCCGGCATGGTGATCAACGCGCCAACGGCCGCACGATCGGTGGTTTCGACCACTTGCACCACGGCAGCCGGCAGCTCGGCTTCGGCCAGGCCGCGCTGGATGCAGGCGGCAATGGCGCGATTGGAATTGATTGCCTCGGAACCGCCACGCAGGATCGTCGCATTGCCCGACTTCAGGCAAAGGCTCGCGGCGTCGATGGTTACGTTCGGCCGGGATTCGTAGATGATCCCGATCACGCCCAACGGCACGCGCATCTTGCCGACCTGGATGCCCGACGGCCGGAAACTCATGTCGCGAATCGCGCCAACCGGGTCCGGAAGTGCCGCCACCTGACGCAAACCGACGATCATGCCGTCGATGCGCTCCGAGGTCAGCGCCAGACGGTCAAGCAATGCCGGCTCAAGACCATTGGCGCGGCCTGCGGCCAAATCCAGTTCATTGGCAGCCGTCAGCTCGGCGCGTGCAGCGTCCAGCGCATTGGCAGCCGCCTGCAACGCGCGGTTCTTCTGCGCAGTGCTGGCACGGCCAATGACGCGAGAAGCCTCGCGGGCGGCGCGACCCAGGCGGGTCATATAGTCAAGAACGGACTCAGTCATGGTCTGTGGGGGTCTTTGCTAAGGTCTTGGTAAAGAGTAAAGCGGCAGATTATAGCTGTCGCGTCCCGGGACTAACAGCGGTGACGGGCGGATGGTCGAAATGGAGGGCAATTTGCCGACGTTCAGCCGGGATTAAGCTGCACATTGTTATCATCACGACTCAATCAGCCTTGATAAACACCGTTCATCATGTCCAACCTGACTGTTCGAGCGTCCGCTGCACGCCTGCCCATGGGGCTCCCGGACGCATTTTTTGACCGCGATGCGCAAACCCTGGCCCGGGATTTACTGGGCAAGGTCATCCGTCATAGGGTCGGCGACCTGTGGCTGAGCGCCCGGATTATCGAAACCGAAGCCTATTACTGCGAAGAAAAAGGCAGCCACGCGTCCCTCGGCTACACAGAAAAGCGTAAGGCTTTGTTTCTGGATGGCGGGCACATCTATATGTATTACGCCCGCGGCGGTGATTCCCTGAACTTCAGCGCCCAGGGGCCGGGCAACGCGGTGCTGATCAAATCTGCCTATCCGTGGGTCGACGAGCTAAGCGGGCCAGCGAGCCTGGCGCAGATGCTGTTGAACAATCCCGACGCCCAGGGTCGTCCTCGCCCGACGCAAAAGCTCTGCGCCGGGCAGACATTGTTGTGCAAGTCGCTGGGGTTGAAGGTGCCCGTCTGGGATGCCAAGCGTTTTGACCATGATGTGTTGCTGGTCGAAGACGTCGGCCCGGCGCCTGCTCAGATCATCCAGACCACGCGCCTGGGCATTCCCCACGGACGCGACGAACATTTGATGTATCGCTTCGTCGATGCGGCTTACGCGCCACATTGCACGCGGAACCCGCTACGACGGGGGCAGGTCGAAGGTCGCGATTATTTTTTGCTGACTTGAAGATGGAAAATCCCTGTGGGAGCGAGCCTGATCGCGATAGCAAGTATCAGGCGACATCGGTTTCGAATGTCAGTCCGCTATCGCGAGCAGGCTCGCTCCTACAGGGGACTTGTGGTGCCTGGAAGGTTGCGTGCGCGCCTTTCGAGCCCAATTGAACATCAGAGGGAGTTGTTTTTATGGGCCCATGGCTCGATAGCGTGACCGGTTGGCTGGCGGCTAACCCGCAATGGCTGGCCGCGGCGGTGTTCATCGTGGCATTCGTGGAGTGCCTGGCGATTGCCGGGCTGATTGTGCCCGGCACGGTGTTGCTGTTCGCCGTGGCGGTACTGGCCGGCAGCGGGGCGCTGTCATTGAGCGAAACGCTATTGCTGGGGTTTACCGCTGGCGTGCTGGGCGACATCGTTTCGTACTTCATCGGTCGACATTTTCACCAGAATATCCGGCGCCTGCCGGGGTTGCGCCACCATCCGGAATGGATCGCCGGCGCCGAGGCGTATTTCCAGCGATACGGTATTGCCAGCCTGTTGGTCGGACGTTTTATCGGCCCGCTACGCCCGATGCTGCCGATGGTTGCCGGGATGTTCGACATGCCGTTCCCGCGTTTCGCCGCTGTCAGTTTGTTGGCCGCCGCGGGCTGGAGCGTCGCTTACTTGCTGCCTGGCTGGGCCACGGGCGCAGCGATTCGCTTGCCATTGCCCGACGGGTTCTGGCCTGAGGCAGGAATCGTCGCCGGCAGCATTGCGGTAATGATCGGCTTGAGCGTAACCAGCAGCCTGCGCCGCCATCGCCACGCCACCGCCTATATAGCCGGCCTCGGCCTGTTAATTCTGGCAGGGCTGTTTATCGGCTACCCGCACCTCACCGCGCTCGACCAAGGCGTGATGACCCTGGTGCAGGAACATCGCAGCCCGATGCTCGATGAACTGGCCGTCACCTTCACGCTGATCGGCGAATTCCGCAACATGCTGGTGTTCAGCGCCCTGCTGACCGGCTTGCTGTTGCTCACCCGGCAGTGGCGCCAGGCGATTTTCGCCGGCGGCACCCTGCTCTTCACCGCGCTCGGCAACACGTTCACCAAACAATTTTTCGCCCGCGTGCGCCCGGAAGTACTGAGCGATCCGCTGACCAGCTACAGCATGCCCAGCGGCCATGCATCGGGCGCCTTCGCGTTGTTCCTGACCCTCGCCGTGCTGGCCGGTCGCGGTCAGCCGCCGCGGATGCGCCTGACCTGGTTGCTGCTGGGTTGTTTGCCGGCCCTGACAATCGCCCTGTCCCGGGTGTACCTGGGCGCACATTGGCCAACGGATATATTGGCCGGCGCGATGCTGGCGGCGTGCGTGTGTGCTGCCAGCTTGTGGCTGAGCCAGCGCCAGACACCGCTCAATGCCATGCCACCCAAGATCTGGTGGCTGGTATTGCCGGCGATGGTGGCGTTGTTCGGGTTCTTTGCATTGCGACATTTGCCGAATGCAATGTTGAGATATGCGTATTAGGCTGTTGCCTGATGAGGTACACGCCATCAGCTTGCAAAACTGATGGCGTTTTTTTATTTGCGCTCCTCACCCGGCTTATCAACAATCTTGATCACGAAGTTGACGGGATCATTGTTGAACGCATCATGCTTGGAGACATTAGGATCAACATCTTTAAAATGCACTTTCCCCTTGTCGTTTGCCAGATAGAGCGGCCGACCATTTAGCTCACTCACAAGCTGCACATACCCTGGACCGGCAGCAAAATCATCAAAACTCGCTTGGTCCACCCCATGCTTGCGTATTGAAAACCTGGCACCTTCCGAACCGCTATTCATATATAGATGACGGGTTCCGACATTAACCGTCAAATGACCACCTTCATAGGCGCCTCGAATAACGGCCAGCACTTCATACTTGCCAGCCTTGGGCACAAACTTCAACAATAGAGGCTTGTCATCCTCATGATCGGCGAGCGTCAGAATACTCGTGCTGTCGTCACTCGCCAATGCCACCTCCACGTCCAGGCGTTCGCGCCGGGTGATTCGCGGGTCACGCAGCCTAAGCTTCAGGCGCTGCTGGTTGAGCACCACCGGCGTGCCGTTGACGTAAAGATTAGCGGTAAATGCACTGCTTTGATTTTCCAGGGACATCAATCACCTCAAGATGCTGTTCACTCAATTTTTTTCAGCAAGACGCGCAAAACCCAGTCCGTTGCCGAATAGTTTATAAGTCGTGTACTAAAGAGCCGTCGGAGCGTTTGAAGTATCGACGGCAGTACCGGAGACTGGAAGTTTTACGCGCTTGCGCTTACGTCGAGCGACAACCATTGAATCGGCATAGTAAGCAGCGGCATCAATAATATTAGCCGTATTCGGATCGTTGCTCGCGTGCTTTAAAATATAGCGCCCGGCAATATCATCCCAGAACATCCATTCATCTTCATATAGCGTCATAACCACATCCATATAGTTAACCGTTATCCGCTCCATGCGAATAACTGCAAACTACTGACTGAGCTTTACGAAGACAATAGTGGCGAACCGGAGAACTTAATACAAAGTACAACTAGGCAAACAACTCACCCTGCAACTCGTCCAGCAGCGCCTGGATCGCATCCAGCCGCTGCTGGGGATCATCGAGTTGCAGCAGGTCGATCTTGTCCACTTCGGCAAACGGCAGCAGATAGGCCAGCTGATTGGCCAGCGACTGTTGCCCGGTCGCTTCGGTGCCCATGTTCAAGGCTTCGACCATCGGGTGTTCGGCCAATGCCTTGAGCAGGGCGACCAGGTCCGCATCCTCATCCTGCAGCGGCTGCTCAGGTTCGTCTTCCAGCCACTCGACCTCAGCGACGGTCAATTGATCGCGCTGTACCTCGGTGCGCAACACATGAAAACGCCGCCCGCCCTGCACGCGAATGCCCAGCAGGCCATTGTCCTGTTGTTTGAAATCAGTGATCAACGCTTCACAGCCGACCAGCGCATAGCCCGCAGGTGCGATGCCCACTTCTTCGCCGTCGAGAATGCACACAACGCCGAAGCCGACGCCCTTTTTCATGCAACTGCCGATCATGTCCAGGTAGCGCGCCTCGAAGATCTGCAAGTCGAGGATGCAGCCAGGAAACAGCACAGTGTTCAGCGGAAAAAGCGGCAAGCTCATAGACATATCCTTAAACCACCATCGACACCGCCAACGGCAGGAACACCGCCGTGGCCACGCCCATCAGACTCATCGCCAGCGCCGCGAAAGCGCCGCATTCTTCACTTTCCTGCAAGGCCACCGAGGTGCCGACCGCATGGGCGGTCATGCCCAGCGCCATGCCCCGGGCTTCAGGGCTGTGCACGCCCAGCCGGGTCAGCATACTCGGACCGAAGATCGCACCGATCACGCCGGTGATCAACACGAACACCGCGGCCAACGCCGCGACACCACCGATCTGCTCAGCCACCAACATGGCAATCGGCGACGTCACTGACTTCGGCGCCATGGTCATCAGGATCATGTGTTCGGCGCCAAACCACCAACCCAGCAACACGCCCATGCCCGTGGCAACCACGCCGCCTATCACCAGCGTAGTAAAAATCGGCCAGAACAACTGCCGAATGCGTCGCAGATTGAGATACAGCGGCACTGCCAGCGCAACGGTCGCAGGTCCGAGCAAGATGCTGAGGATCTCAGTGCTCTTGCGGTACTCGACAAACGTGATCCCACAGACCGTCAGCACACCGATCACCAACAGCATGGAGACCAGCACCGGTTGCAGAAAGATCCAGCGGGTTTTTTCAAAGGCTGCCAGCACCAGTTGATAAGCGCCCAACGTAATGCCGAGGCCGAACAACGGGTGATGAATCACCGAGTCCAGCGCACCCTGCCAATCGAGGATCATGAGCGATCTCCGCGATGGGCATGACGCTTGACCATGCGCTGCATCAGCACCCCGACAAACGCCATGGACAGCACCAGCGACAACACCAGCGCGCCGGCAATGGCCCAGAAGTCTGCGGCGATGTCCTTGGCGTAAACCATCACGCCCACGGCCGGCGGCACCAACAGCAAAGGCAAATAGCGCAGCAGGCTGCTGGCGGCCAGGTTCAACGGCTCGCCGACTTGCCCGCGCGAAATCAGGTACACCAGCAACAGCAGCAGGCCGACAATCGGCCCGGGCAGTACCGGTAAAAACAAATGGTTGATGGCTGTGCCCAGCAATTGGAACAGCACCAGCCAGGTCAGGCCACGTAACAACATCCAGCATCTCCCACACGCGCGCCCCACCAAAAAGGGGCCGGGCATTATAAGCACGTCAACGCTATGGATCGGCATTCGCCAAAAGCATGGTCAGTTGACCGGAGCAATTTGCCATGTTGATCTAAAGTGGTTCACAGGGAGGCCAAATCCCCCCACTCGAAAAACTATAAATCCGATGAAACCCAAGGAGAGTCTCAATGCCCTATGTTCCCGTTGCAGAGCTCAAAGATTATGTCGGCAAGGAACTCGGACGTTCCGAATGGCTCACCATCGATCAGGAGCGCATCAACCTGTTCGCAGAAGCCACAGGCGATTATCAGTTTATTCACGTCGACCCGGTCAAAGCCGCGCAAACGCCATTTGGCAGCACCATTGCACACGGATTCCTGTCACTGTCGCTGATCCCGAAACTGATGGAAGACATCCTGATCCTCCCTCAAGGGGCGAAGATGGTGGTCAACTATGGCCTGGACAGCGTGCGCTTCATCCAGCCAGTAAAGGTCAACTCCAGGGTTCGGCTCAAGGTCGACATGAACGAAGTCATCGAGAAAAAACCCGGCCAATGGCTGCTCAAAGCCACCGCCACGCTTGAAATCGAAGGCTCGGACAAACCGGCGTATATCGCCGAGCCGCTGTCCCTCTGTTTCGTCTGACACAGGCCTGATTGCGAAACAGCTCACGCTGTTTCGCGCCGTGTCTCTGCCGTGTCTCTATAAATGCGACACATAGCTGCGGCATACTCCGTCGCATAATTGCCCGGATCCCGCTATGCGCTCACTTGCACTCCTCGCCCTGACCCTGTTGCTCACCGCTTGCGGCGATGGCGAATCGCTGCTGCCCCCGGATGCCCGCTTGCCGGACGGCGGGCGCTATCGCGGTGATCTGGTCAACGGCTTATTGCAAGGCCAGGGCCGCATCGACTACCCCAACGGCAGCTGGTACGCCGGCGAGTTCGACAAGGGGCAATGGCATGGCCAGGGCGAATGGCATGGCAGCAACGGCGAAGTCTATCGGGGCCAATTCAATCAAGGCCTGTTTGACGGCAAGGGCACACTGACCACCAGCGGCAGCAGCTACACCGGCGGATTCAAACTCGGCCGCCGTGACGGTGAAGGCACGCTAAAAGAAAACACGATGACCTATCGCGGTGAATTCAAGGCCGATCAATATTCAGGGCTCGGGCGTCTCGAACTCGACGACGGCAGTTCCTACCAGGGCCAGTTCGCCAACGGCAAACCCAACGGTGAAGGCCAGCGCGGCGACGCCAGTGGCAATCAGTTCACCGGGCACTTCAAGGACGGTCAGCTGGAAGGCAACGGAACCTTCAACAGCGCCGACGGCGACATCTATGTCGGCGGCTTCAAGAACAATCAACTGCACGGCAAGGGCCGCTACGAAAACGCCGACGGCGATGTCTGGCTGGGCCAGTTCAAGGAAGGCTCGCTGAACGGCAAGGGCGAGTTGATCGGCGCTGACGGCAGTCATTACATCGGCCAGTTCAGCGACTGGCGCTTTACCGGCCAGGGTCGATTGAACCTGCCCGACGGCAGCTTCTACATCGGCCAGTTCGACAATGACAGCTACTCGGGGCGCGGCACCCTGGTGCTCACCGACGGCACGGTGCAAAGCGGAACATGGGTCAATGGCCAGCGTGTTCGCGATGCCGACGGCAAGTTGCTGCCCGACACCCTGGAGCTCGGTTTGCTGGCCCAGGGCCGGTTACTCGATGACGCTCTGTCCAACGTGCCAGCCTCGACCCCGATGGTCGAGCTGTACACCTTGACCCTGGGCGGCGACGGCAAGCAGAGCGTGTTCCTGCGCGAGTCCGATTACGTCAGCAACATGCTCAGCAGCCGCTTCGGCGCCTTCGGCCAGATCCGCCTGGTGAACCATCGCGATCACCTCGTCGACCGGCCGATGGCCACCCGGGAAAACCTGCGCCGCGCCGCGATGACCCTGGCCGAACGCAGTGGCCCGGAAGACTTGATCTTCATCTACCTGACCAGCCATGGCAGCAGCGAACATGAACTGGTGCTCGACCAGCCGCGCATGGAGCTGGCCGACCTGCCGGCCGACGAACTCGCCGCCGTGCTCGCGCCCTTGAAGAACCGCGACAAGATCGTGGTGATTTCGTCCTGCTATTCCGGCGGCTTCATCCCCGCGCTCAAGGATGAACGCACGCTGATCATGACCGCCTCGCGCGCTGATCGGGTGTCCTTCGGTTGCTCGGAAGAAGCCAATTTCACCTACTTCGGCGACGCGCTGTTCGCCCAGGCGCTGAACCAGACCGACGACCTGGAGCATGCCTTCAAGCTGGCCAAGGCCACGGTGGCAGAGCGTGAACTCGCTGACGGCTTCGAGGCCTCTGAACCGCAGCTCTGGGCGCCGAAAACGGTCCTCTCGCACTGGCAACTCTTGCGCAAACAGCAGGCACGAAAAGCGCTACAAAGTGTCTCTATCAGCAGCAAGGATGCAAAGAGCAACTAAGCTGAACAGTATCAAGGGGGAAACACTATGTACTTGACGCCTCAGCATGTACTGCTTGCCGGAGCTACCGGGTTGACCGGCGAACATCTGCTTGATCGCCTGCTCAATGAGCCAACGATTTCAAGGGTACTGGCCCCCTCACGCCGGCCACTGGCCGAGCATCCCCATCTGGAAAACCCGGTCGGCGACGCGGCGGCGTTTCTGCCGCAACTGAACGGTCGCGTCGACATCGCCTACTGCTGCCTCGGCACCACAATCAAGCAGGCTGGCTCCGAACAAGCCTTTCGTGCGGTCGACCTGGACATGGTGGTGGCGTTCGCCAAACGTGCACGGGAAATGGGTGCCCGGCACCTGATCGTGATCAGTGCCCTGGGGGCCGATCGCAGATCCTCGATTTTCTACAACCGGGTCAAAGGCGAGATGGAGTACGCATTGCGCGCGCAGGACTGGCCGCAGCTGACCATTTGCCGACCTTCGTTGTTGCTGGGCGATCGACTGGAACCGCGCACGGCCGAGCAACTCGTCGGGCCGTTGTCGCGCTTGATCCCTGGCAAGTACCGCGGCATCGAAGCCTGCCAACTGGCCCGCGCCATGTGGAGACTGGCGCTGGAAGAGCAGGATGGGGTACGGATTGTCGAATCGGATGAACTGCGCAAGCTAGGCAAATAATCCTTTGGTGTCTGAGAGGGCGCCTTCGCGGGCAAGCCTCGCTCCTACACAGGCAACGGAGAACCCGTAAGAGCGAGGCTTGCCCGCGAAGGGCGCACACCGATTCAAAGCCGAACGCTACAACCCGCCCGTCGCCTGGAAACTCACCCCGATCACCGTCAGCAATGACAACGGCAATAACAGCGTGTCGAGCAACGCGCTGGCCGGCAGGTCGACGCCGGGGTAGCTCGGCGCTTCGGCGCCGAACCGGTCCTTGGCGCAGCAACCGCCATTCATGGCATACAAATCCAGGCGCGTCCCCGCGTACACCACTGGCGCCCCAGGCTTGGCCGCGTCCAGCGTGCGCGCCGTGGCGCAGCCCCCAGTTGCAGGGCCAGCAGAACAATCAGCAGCTTATTCATCGCTGCTCAAATGGTGTTCACCCCAGCGCGGCAGCATGTCTTGCGGGATGTTCAGCAGATTGAGAATCCGCGCCACGACAAAGTCGATCAAGTCATCGATCGTCTGCGGCTGATGATAAAAGCCCGGCGACGCCGGCAATATCGTCACGCCCATGTTCGACAGCTTGAGCATGTGCTCCAGATGAATGCTCGAATACGGCGCTTCACGCGGCACCAGAATCAGCTGGCGACGCTCTTTCAACGTCACGTCGGCAGCCCGCTCGATCAGGTTGTTGCAGGCACCAGTCGCGATCGCCGACAACGTCCCGGTGGAGCACGGCACCACCACCATCGCCGCGGGCGCACCAGACCCCGAGGCCACTGGCGACATCCAGTCTTCCTTGCCGTACACCTTGATCTGCCCGGCGGCCGCACCGGTGTATTCAGTGAGGAAAGCCTGCATCGTCTGCGGTTTGGCCGGCAGCGTGACGTCAGTCTCGGTAGCCATCACCAGTTGCGCCGCCTTGGAGATCAGGAAATGCACCTCGCGGTCTTCGCGGATCAGGCAGTCGAGCAGACGTAAACCGTACTGGGCGCCCGAAGCACCCGTCATCGCGAGGGTGATGCGTTCCGGGCCGTTGTTCATTGCAGCGCCTCGGCGAGTTTGCCGTGCAGGCCGCCGAAGCCGCCGTTGCTCATGATCACCACGTGGGTGCCGGGCTGGGCCTGGCTCTTCACGCGCTCGATGATGCCTTCCAGGGAGTCGCTGACGATCGACGGCACCGTGCACAACGCGGCGGTCGCGCCCAGGTCCCAACCGAGGTTGGCAGGGGCATACCAGATCACTTGATCGGCATCGACCACGCTTTCCGGCAAGCCGTCGCGGTGAGCGCCGAGCTTCATGGAGTTGGAGCGCGGCTCGATGATCGCAATCAACGGCGCATCACCGATGCGTTTGCGCAGGCCGTCGAGGGTCGTCGCAATGGCCGTCGGGTGGTGAGCGAAGTCGTCGTAGATGGTAATGCCGCGAACCTCGGCGACTTTCTCCATCCGGCGTTTCACGCTTTTAAAGACGCTCAATGCAGCGATGCCCATCGACGGTACAACGCCGACGTGGCGAGCAGCCGCCAGGGTGGCCAGGGCGTTGGCGACGTTGTGCTGGCCGGTCATGTCCCAATCGACGACGCCTTGGGCAATGCCTTCGAACATCACTTCGAACCTGGAGCCGTCTTCGCTCAGCAGCTTGACCTGCCACTGACCGCCGGCACCGGTGGTTTGCACCGGGGTCCAGCAGCCCATCTCGATGACGCGCTGCAACGCTGGCTCGGTGGTCGGGTGAATCACCAGGCCTTCGCTCGGGATGGTTCGCACCAAGTGGTGGAACTGCCGCTCAATGGCGGGCAAATCCGGGAAGATGTCGGCGTGATCGTATTCCAGGTTGTTCAGAATGGCCGTGCGCGGGCGGTAGTGAACGAACTTGGAGCGCTTGTCGAAGAACGCGCTGTCGTACTCGTCGGCTTCGATGACGAAGAACGGTGTGTCACCCAGACGCGCCGACACCGAGAAGTTCTGCGGCACGCCGCCGATCAGGAAGCCCGGGCTCATGCCCGCGTGCTCCAGGACCCAGGCAAGCATGCTGCTGGTGGTGGTTTTACCATGGGTGCCGGCGACGGCCAGGACCCAGCGACCTTGCAGCACGTGGTCGGCCAGCCATTGCGGGCCGGAGACGTAGGGCAGGCCTTTGTTCAACACGTATTCGACGGCCGGGTTGCCGCGCGACATGGCGTTGCCGATCACCACCAGATCCGGCGCCGGATCGAGCTGGGCGGGGTCGTAGCCTTGGGTCAACTCAATGCCCTGCGCTTCAAGCTGAGTGCTCATCGGCGGATAGACGTTGGCATCGGAGCCCGTCACGTGATGGCCCAGCTCTTTGGCCAGAACCGCCATCGAACCCATGAAAGTGCCGCAGATACCAAGAATATGAATATGCATAGTCGACCTCGTAAAACATGGCCGCAGGTTAGCGTAGGGTGGGAAAATTCGCACCTTTGTTTCGGGTCAACGCAAAACCCGCAGGAGCGAGGCTTGCCCGCGAAGGCCATAACACGATTCCGCCAGTACACCGCGTAATCGTTCTTCGCGGGCAAGCCTCGCTCCTGCAGTGTGACGGCGTGCCTAGCGGGCGATGCCGTGTTTACGCAGTTTTCGATAGAGGGTGTTACGGCTGACGCCGAGCTGCTCGGCGGTATGGGTCATGTGCCAACGGGTCTGCTCCAGCGCATTCAGCAACGCCAGCCGCTCGGCATCGTCCAGCGGATGTTCGGAAGTCTCTTCAACGGCCACAACCGGCACCGGTCGAACCTGACGAATCATCACCGGCAAATCCTCCAGCCCGATCCGCCCGTTGTCACACAACGCCGCCAAGGTGCGCAGCACATTGCGCAACTGCCGCACGTTCCCCGGCCAGGCGAAACCCAGCAAGGCTTGCCGGGCCGGCTCATCGATCAGCACCGTCTCCGCGCCCGCTTCCTCGGCCAGCAGAAAATCAAGCAACTGCGATTTATCACTTCGCTCACGCAACGCCGGCAATGCGATCTCCAGCCCATTGAGCCGGTAATACAAATCCTCGCGGAAGCTGCCGTCCTGCACCCGCTCCAGTAAATGGCGGTGAGTGGCGCTGATGATCCGCACATTGACCGACTCCGGCTCGCCGCCAATCGGCACCACCTGACGATCTTCCAGCACCCTTAATAGCCGGGTTTGCAACGCCAACGGCATGTCGCCGATTTCATCGAGGAACAGTGTGCCGCCGTCCGCCTGCTGCAACTTGCCGCGCATGCCTTCCTTGCGCGCGCCGGTAAAGCTGCCGCCGCGATAACCAAACAGTTCGCTCTCGATCAGGCTTTCAGGGATCGCCGCGCAGTTAAGGGCGACGAAGGCCTTGTCGGCCCGCTGGCTGGCCTGATGCACGGCTTTGGCAAAGGCTTCTTTGCCGGAACCGGTTTCGCCATTGATCAACAGCGGCACGTCTCGCTCGAAAACTCTCAAGGATTTTCGGAAATCTTCCTGCAACGCGGCGTCGCCCAGGCAGATGCCCGACAGGCGCGGACGCTCGGCAATTGTCGGACCTGGCACCACCGGCACCGGAATGCTGCGCGGCTGCCCGCGCAACACGGCAAACAGACTCCGCCCATCACGGGTGCGCAACGGCCAACTGGCGCTGGCGTTGACACTGGCGCGGCCGAGCAAGTCATCCAGCGAGCAATCGAAAAACGCCTCCACCGGCTTGCCCAGCAATCCACCGCGAATATGCCCCAGCAAGTTCAGCGCACTCTGGTTGACCGCGCTGATCCGCCCTTCCCCGTCGAACGCCAGCAAGCCTTCGCTGAACAGCCCGACGGATTCGGCTTGCAGGTGAAAGCGCAGCAACCATTGATTGTCGAAGTAGCGCAGGAAATAGCAGCTCTCGATCATCTTCGCCGAGAGATTGACCAGGGCCATGGTGTGGAACTGGCTTTGACGTGAGACTTCGTGACGCGCCGAGGACACATCGAGAACCGCCAGCAGCTCGCCGTGAGGGTCGAACACCGGGCTCGCCGAGCACGTCAGGCCGGTGTGGCGGCCGCGAAAGTGTTCATCCTGGTGAATGGTCAGCGACTGGCGCTCCACCAGGCAGGTGCCGATGCCGTTGGTGCCTTCGCAGGCTTCGCTCCAGTCGGCGCCAAGCCACAGGCCGGCGCGCTCGAAGATTTTCCGTTCGGCCGGTGCGGTGACGCAGTTGAGGATCACCCCACGGGCGTCGGTGAGCAGCACGGCGTGGCCGGCGCCGGAAAGTTGCTGATGCAGACTGGTCATTTCGCTGCCAGCAATGTGCAGCACTTGCTGCAAGCGTTCGCGGCTTTCCAGCACCCGCCCATGTTCCAGCACCGTCGGCGCCATCGTCAGGGCCGGGTCGAGGTGATAATCCTCAAGGCAGCGCAGCCATGAACGGGCAATGGACGGGTCGCTGCCAGGACCGTGCAGGTGGGATTTGCCCTGGGTGACGGTCAAGACTTGTTGGGCATGGCGACTCAAATGGTTGTCGTGCATTTCTTATTGTTCTCTCCGAGAGCTGTGCTGAACCCCATCAAGGGCTGACACACATCTTGTGGCCCAGCATCCTCCAGCCATCGGCGCATTGCAATGCTGGCAAGACCGCCCGGTCACAAGCTGTGCCACAAGCGGTACAAAGTGTCACGAGGGCTGTACCGGAATCGTCACAGGCGCCGCCCGCCCGTCCGACAAAAAACGCGCAAGACCTTGATTTGCCTGACCTGCAGGGCAGTGGCCCGACCTTTGCTCTACGCTTATAGCAAGCGCACATGCGCTCTCCCTTATAAGCACAAAAAGCCAAGGAGAAATCACCATGCGTTACGCTCACCCCGGTACTGAAGGCGCTATCGTTTCGTTCAAGAGCAAATACGGTAACTACATCGGCGGCGAGTTCGTCGCGCCTGTCAAAGGTCAGTACTTCACCAATACCTCGCCCGTGAATGGCCAACCGATTGCCGAATTCCCGCGCTCCACGGCCGAAGACATCGACAAAGCCCTGGACGCCGCCCACGCCGCTGCCGATGCCTGGGGCGCCACGTCCGCCCAGGCGCGCTCGCTGGTGCTGCTGAAAATCGCCGACCGCATTGAACAGAACCTGGAAGTCCTGGCAATCACCGAATCCTGGGACAACGGCAAAGCCGTGCGTGAAACCCTCAACGCCGACATCCCGCTGGCCGCCGACCATTTCCGCTACTTCGCCGGTTGCATCCGCGCCCAGGAAGGCAGCGCCGCCGAGATCGATGGCAACACCGTGGCCTATCACATCCACGAACCGCTGGGCGTGGTCGGGCAAATCATCCCCTGGAACTTCCCGATCCTGATGGCCGCCTGGAAACTCGCCCCGGCCCTGGCCGCCGGTAACTGCGTGGTGCTCAAGCCTGCCGAGCAAACCCCGCTGGGCATTACTGTGCTGATGGAGCTGATCGGCGACCTGCTGCCGCCCGGCGTGCTGAACGTCGTTCAAGGCTTTGGCAAAGAAGCCGGCGAAGCCCTGGCCACCAGCAAACGCATCGCCAAGATCGCCTTCACCGGCTCGACCCCGGTCGGCTCGCACATCATGAAATGCGCCGCCGAAAACATCATTCCGTCCACCGTGGAGCTGGGTGGCAAGTCGCCGAACATCTTCTTCGAAGACATCATGAAGGCCGAACCTTCCTTCATCGAAAAAGCCGCCGAAGGCCTGGTGCTGGCGTTCTTCAACCAGGGCGAAGTCTGCACCTGCCCTTCCCGCGCGCTGGTGCAGGAGTCGATCTACGACGACTTCATGAAAGTGGTGATGAAGAAAGTGCTGTCGATCAAACGTGGCGACCCGCTGGACACCGACACCATGGTTGGCGCCCAGGCGTCCGAGCAGCAATTCGACAAAATCCTGTCGTACCTGGAAATCGCCAAGGGCGAAGGCGCCGAGCTGCTGACCGGCGGCAAGGTGGAAAAACTCGAGGGCAACCTGGCGACCGGGTATTACATCCAGCCGACCCTGCTCAAGGGCACCAACAAAATGCGCGTGTTCCAGGAAGAAATCTTTGGCCCGGTGGTGAGCATCACCACCTTCAAGGACGAAGCCGAAGCCCTGGCCATCGCCAACGACACCGAGTTCGGCCTGGGTGCCGGCCTCTGGACCCGCGACATCAACCGCGCCTATCGCATGGGCCGCGCCATCAAGGCCGGTCGTGTGTGGACCAACTGCTACCACCTGTACCCGGCGCATGCCGCGTTCGGTGGTTACAAGAAGTCCGGCGTCGGCCGTGAAACCCACAAGATGATGCTCGATCACTATCAGCAGACCAAAAACCTGCTGGTGAGCTACGACATCAATCCGTTGGGCTTCTTCTAAACCGACTGTCGCAGGCAAGCCACTCTCCTTGTGGGAGTGGGCTTGCCTGCACATTGGGCCTTCGCTCCCACCCGGCAACCACGCCGGTCAAAAACAATAAGAACAGGTGAAACCTATGCCTAGCGATCAAGCCAGCGTGCAGCCGGCTACCTCCTCGGTCGACTTTGAAAAAGTCGGCTCCGACTATTTCCAACAACGGGAACTGAAAAAAGGTGCAGCAGGCTGGGTCCTGCTGGTGGGTCTGGGCGTGGCCTACGTCATCTCCGGCGATTACGCGGGTTGGAACTTCGGCCTGGCCCAGGGTGGCTGGGGCGGCATGTTTCTCGCTACGTTACTGATGGCGACCATGTACCTGTGCATGTGCTTCTCCTTGGCGGAACTGTCGTCGATGATCCCTACCGCGGGTGGCGGCTATGGTTTTGCCCGTAGCGCATTCGGACCGTGGGGCGGTTTTCTGACCGGCACCGCGATCCTGATCGAATACGCCATCGCTCCGGCGGCGATCGCGGTGTTTATCGGCGCCTATTGCGAGTCACTGTTCGGCATTGGTGGCTGGATGATTTACCTGGCGTTCTACATCATCTTTATCGCCATTCACATTTTCGGGGTCGGCGAAGCCCTGAAACTGATGTTCGCTATCACCGCCATCGCCGCGCTGGCATTGGGCGTGTTCCTGGTGTCGATGGTGCCGCACTTCGACGTCGCCAATCTCCTCGACATCCCGGTGACTGACGCCAAGGGCGCCAGCAGCTTCCTGCCTTTCGGCTACGTCGGCGTGTGGGCGGCAATTCCTTACGCGATCTGGTTCTTCCTCGCTGTCGAAGGCGTGCCGTTGGCAGCAGAAGAAACCAAAAACCCGAAACGCGACCTGCCCCGCGGCTTGATCGGCGCCATGCTGGTGCTGGTGAGCTTTGCCCTGCTGATTCTGGTCATCGGCCCGGGCGGTGCGGGCGCCAATGCACTGCTGACCTCGGGCAATCCGTTGGTCGAAGCATTGAGCAAGGCCTATGGCGGCTCGACCTGGATGGGCCACTTCGTCAATCTGGTGGGCCTGGCCGGGCTGATTGCCAGTTTCTTCTCGATCATCTACGCCTATTCGCGACAGATCTTCGCACTGTCCCGCGCCGGCTACCTGCCGCGCAAACTGTCAGAAACCAACAAGAGCAAGGCGCCCGTACTGGCTCTGATTATTCCCGGCATCATCGGATTCGGCTTGTCACTGACCGGTCAGGGTGACTTGCTGATTCTGGTAGCGGTGTTCGGTGCGACCATTTCCTACGTCCTGATGATGGCGGCGCACATCACACTGCGCATTCGACGCCCCAAAATGGATCGGCCCTATCGCACGCCCGGCGGTATTTTCACCTCCGGTGTAGCGTTGGTGCTGGCTTGCATCGCCGTAGTAGCGGGTTTTCTGGTAGACCCACGCGTAGTGATTGGCGCTGCGATCATCTATGGAGTGTTAATTGCTTACTTTGCTTTCTACAGTCGGCATCACTTGGTAGCAGGCACGCCCGAAGAAGAATTCGCGGCCATTCAGAACGCTGAAAAAGCCCTGCACTAACGGCCAGAAATTACGGCGCAGGCCCTGTCTGCGCCGTCACGGAGAATCTGTATGGCAAGTTTTGCTCACACGGTCGGCGCCCTGACCTTCCGTTTCGACAGCCTCAAGGACGTCATGGCCAAGGCCAGTCCGGCGCGCTCCGGGGATTTTCTGGCCGGCGTCGCCGCCCTCAACGATGGCGAGCGCGTAGCGGCGCAAATGGCCCTGGCTGACATTCCGCTGACTCACTTCCTGCAGGAAGTACTGATTCCCTATGAGGCTGATGAGGTCACCCGACTGATCATCGACACTCACGACAAACATGCGTTCATGGCCGTCAGCCACCTCACCGTCGGCGGCTTCCGCGACTGGCTGCTGAGCGACGCGGCTGACGAACAGAGCCTGCGCGCCCTGGCGCCCGGGCTGACCCCGGAGATGGTCGCCGCTGTCTCGAAGATCATGCGTGTGCAGGATCTGGTGCTGGTGGCGCAAAAGATTCGCGTGGTCACGAAATTCCGCGGCACGATGGGCTTGCGCGGGCGTTTATCCACGCGCCTGCAACCCAACCACCCCACCGACGAACCGGCCGGCATTGCGGCGAGCATTCTCGACGGCCTGCTGTATGGAAACGGGGACGCGATGATCGGCATCAATCCGGCCACCGACAGCATCGCGTCGATCTGCGCCATGCTGGAAATGCTCGACGCAATCATTCAGCGCTACGAAATCCCGACCCAGGCCTGTGTGCTGACCCACGTCACCACCTCCATCGAGGCGATCAATCGCGGGGTTCCGCTGGACCTGGTGTTCCAGTCGATCGCCGGCACCGAAGCGGCCAACGCCAGTTTCGGCATCAACCTGAATGTCCTGCAGGAAGGTTACGACGCCGGGCTGAGCCTGAATCGCGGCACCCTGGGCCAGAACCTGATGTATTTCGAGACTGGCCAGGGCAGTGCCCTGTCAGCCAACGCCCACCACGGCATCGATCAACAGACCTGCGAGACCCGTGCCTACGCTGTGGCGCGTCATTTCAAGCCGTTTTTGGTCAACACCGTCGTAGGATTCATCGGCCCGGAATACCTCTACAACGGTAAACAGATCATCCGCGCCGGCCTTGAAGATCACTTCTGCGGCAAGCTGCTCGGCGTACCGATGGGCTGCGACATCTGCTACACCAACCACGCCGAAGCCGATCAGGACGACATGGACACGTTGCTGACCCTGCTGGGCGTCGCCGGGATCAACTTCATCATGGGCATCCCCGGCTCCGATGACATCATGCTCAACTACCAGACCACCTCGTTCCACGACGCCCTTTACGCCCGCCAGACCCTGGGCCTGAAACCGGCGCCGGAGTTCGAACAATGGCTGGCGAGAATGGGCATCCTGACCCAGGCGGATGGCAAGATTCACTTCGGCGCCAGCCTGCCGCCGGCCTTCCGTCAAGCCATGGCGCAATTGGGATGAGCGTTGAAATGGATAAACCATCTGTTAACCCAGAGAATCCGTTGCTGGAGCTGCGTCGCCTGACCCCGGCGCGGATTGCCCTGGGCCGCACCGGCACCAGCATGCCGACCAGCGCGCAACTGGATTTCCAGTACGCCCACGCACAAGCCCGGGACGCGGTGCACTTGCCGTTCGATCATGCCGGCCTCAGCTCGCAACTGGCCGAGGTCGGGCGCGAGAGTTTGCTGCTGCACAGTGCCGCCACGAACCGGGACAGTTACTTGCAGCGGCCCGATCTTGGGCGAAAGTTGAGCGATGAATCGGCGCAGACCCTGCGCGAATACGCGCAGGCGAACCCGGGTGGCGTGGATCTGGTGATCGTGGTCGCAGATGGCTTGTCGGCGCTGGCCGTTCATCGCCATACCTTGCCGTTTCTGGCGCGGATGCAGGAGCAAGTCGAGGCTGAAGGCTGGTCCGTTTCACCGGTGGTGCTGGTGGAGCAAGGGCGGGTCGCGGTGGCCGACGAGATTGGCGAACTGCTCGGCGCAAAAATGGTGGTGATCCTGATCGGTGAACGCCCGGGTCTCAGTTCGCCGGACAGCCTGGGTTTATATTTCACCTACAATCCAAAGGTCGGGCTGACGGACGCCTACCGCAATTGCATCTCCAATGTCCGGCTCGAGGGCCTGAGCTACGCAATGGCGGCACACCGCTTGCTGTACCTGATGCGCGAGGCTTGCCGCCGCCAGCTGTCGGGGGTCAATCTGAAGGACGAAGCCCAGGTTCAGACGCTGGAGTCGGACGCAGGTGCGGACATGAAAGGTAATTTCCTACTGAGCCCGCCGAATGCCTGAACCGTTTCCGCATTGCGTTTCTGTTCCGGTTTCAGGCAGGATCAATGCACGGCTGCCCGAGTGAAGAACCGTTCGCCGTCAGAGCACGTGAAGACAGCCACTTGAAGACGAGACCTATCGATGCGGATTATTCAAGCGACCCTCGAACACCTGGACCTGCTGACCCCATTGTTCGTCAAATATCGCGAGTTTTATGGCTCATTGGCTTATCCAGACTCCTCCCGGGCATTCCTTGAAAAACGTCTGCGCCGCAAGGAATCGGTGATCTATCTGGCGCTGGCCGATGACAAAGACAAGCTGATGGGTTTCTGTCAGTTGTACCCGAGCTTTTCGTCCCTTTCGCTCAAGCGCGTGTGGATCCTCAACGACATCTATGTCGCCGAAGACGCCCGCCGTCAGCTGGTGGCCGACAACCTGATTCGCACCGCGAAGAAAATGGCCAAGGAAACCAATGCCGTGCGCATGCGCGTTTCCACCAGCAGCAACAACGAAGTGGCGCAGAAAACCTACGAATCCATCGGGTTCAAGGAAGACACCGAGTTCAAGAACTACGTATTGCCGATCAGCGACGAGCTCTGATCCTGACTTCTGTGATGAGGGAGCGCGCTCGTTCATCACAGAAAGGGTTATTTATTGTCACCAGACTTCCGGCCGCGCCATAGACATCCCCCGCTACAATCTCGACGCGCGTTTCACCACTCAGCCCGTATAATGCCGGCCTTTTCGGCTTGTAAGAAAAACTACACTCGTCTGTAGGCTTTCGCGAAGTCATCCGCACAGGCCTGCTGAGTCCGGCCGTCACCACAGGTGCCCCTCCATGGATTTCAACCCGATCGACCTTATCCTGCATCTCGATGTTTACCTCGATTTGCTGGTGAACAACTACGGGCCATGGATCTACGCCATCCTGTTTCTGGTGATCTTCTGCGAAACCGGTCTGGTGGTGATGCCCTTCCTGCCGGGCGATTCCCTGCTGTTCATCGCGGGCGCCGTTGCGGCCGGCGGCGGCATGGACCCGGTGTTGCTGGGCGGTTTGCTGATGCTCGCAGCGATCCTCGGAGACAGCACCAACTATGTCATCGGCCGAACAGCGGGCGAACGCCTGTTCAGTAACCCGAACTCGAAAATCTTCCGTCGCGACTACCTGCAACAGACCCACGATTTCTATGACAAGCACGGTGGCAAGACCGTGACCCTGGCGCGCTTCCTGCCGATCATCCGCACTTTTGCACCGTTCGTCGCCGGCGTCGCCAAAATGCCTTACCCGCGTTTCTTTGCCTTCAGTGTCCTCGGCACCATTCTGTGGGTCGGCGGTCTGGTGACCCTGGGTTATTTCTTCGGCAACGTGCCGTTCATCAAGAAAAACCTTTCGCTGCTGGTGGTGGCTATCATCCTGCTGTCGCTGGTACCGATGATCATCGGCGTGGTCCGCAGCCGTTTCGGCAACGCCGCGTCCAAAACCCAATCGCGCTGACCCGCGATGTGGTCCCTGAGCGCCTGGCGTCGCCGGCGCATCCTGGCCAGACACCCGATTGCCGACGACGTGTGGCAGCGGGTGCGCCATCACTTGAGTTTTCTTGACGGCATCAGCGCCGCCGAAGACCAATGGCTGCGTGAAGCCTGCGTGCTGTTCCTGGAAGATAAACACCTGACCGCCCTGCCCGGCGTCGAACTCCATCAGGAACAACGCCTGTTGCTCGCCGCTCAAGCGCAACTGCCACTGCTGCACCTGGGCGATCTGAACTGGTATCAGGGTTTCCACGAAATCGTCCTCTACCCCGACGACTTCCTCAGTCCCCAACGGCATCGCGATGCCAGCGGTGTCGAACACGAGTGGGACGGCGAACACAGCGGCGAAGCCTGGCAGCAAGGCCCGATCATCCTTGCCTGGCCCGGTGTGATGGCCAGCGGCGGCTGGGAAGGCTACAACCTGGTGATCCACGAGCTCGCGCACAAACTCGACATGCTCAACGGCGACGCCAACGGCTTGCCGCCGCTGCACCCCGACATGCGGGTCAGCGAGTGGGCCAAGGTCATGCAACACGCCTACGACGACCTCAATCGGCACCTTGACCGCAATCCGGACGCCGAAACGGCCATCGATCCCTATGCGGCGGAAAACCCCGCCGAATTCTTCGCCGTCACCAGCGAATACTTCTTCAGCGCTCCGGATTTGCTGCACGAGGCGTATCCTCAGGTCTACGAGCAACTGAAGCTGTTTTACCGCCAGGACCCGCTGGCCCGGCTACGGCAACTTCTGGCCGAGAACCCGGTCTATCAGGCACACGACTAGTGCCCAGCCTCACCGATACGTTGCTCTTTTGACGAGTGGTCGTTGTGGTCAGGCAAGGCGCCGCGACGAGTCATAGCTGGCTATGGCGAGGAGCGGCAACGCAGCATGACCGCAACGGACGCCGTCAAAAAGCAACAGTATCGGTGAGGCTGGGCACTCGGGTCTACACGACCTCTGGCACATAGCAACGGTGGCGGAATATGCCTATAATCGCCGCCACTTTTTGGTCAATCCGGCCAAGTGTTTTTGGTCAACTAACGGGGGCACCGCCCAATGAGCTACAGCAAGATTCCGGCTGGCAAAGACCTGCCGAACGACATCTACGTCGCGATCGAGATCCCGGCCAACCACGCGCCGATCAAGTACGAAATCGACAAAGACAGCGATTGCCTGTTCGTTGACCGTTTCATGGCCACCCCGATGTTCTACCCGGCCAACTACGGTTACATCCCGAACACCCTGGCCGACGACGGTGACCCCCTCGACGTGCTGGTCGTTACCCCTTACCCGGTAGCGCCAGGCTCGGTGATCCGCGCTCGTCCGGTCGGCATCCTGAACATGACCGACGACGGCGGCGGCGATGCCAAAGTCATCGCAGTCCCACACGACAAGCTGTCCCAGCTGTACGTCGACGTGAAGGAATACACCGACCTGCCACCCCTGCTGATTCAGCAGATCGAGCACTTCTTCGCGAACTACAAAGATCTCGAAAAAGGCAAATGGGTGAAGATCGAAGGCTGGGCCGGTGCAGATGCCGCTCGCGACGCCATCACCAAGTCGGTTGCTGCCTACAAAGGCTGAGACGCTACTGGCCTCGCGCCTGTGACGACTTGAAAAAAACCCCGGTTGATCCGGGGTTTTTTGTGGGCGTCTATCAAGGGCCTTTTAAACGCAGCGTTTAATTTCAGAACGCTACGTTTTTTCTTGTTTAATTTGTTCCAAATACGTCTTACATCCGGTCGTAAATTTCCCTCGAAATTTGAACGGCTCGTTTATTCAAAGCCCGGCGCAGCAGCCGTAGACTCGTGTTTATGAAAAAGAACACTAGCGGCCCACGGTTTAAAGCGCTCCTCGAAAAAGCGAAAATAACGACGACAGGTTTTGCCGCTTTCTTCGACACGGAGCCGCAAAATATCCATAACTGGTACACCCGCGGTGTGCCCGCCTACCGCATGGAAGAGGTCTCCAGATTACTCTCGGTAAACAGTGACTGGCTCAAAACAGGTGAAGGCCCACAAGACTCCAAACACCTGCGCCTTCTCGACGAGGCCGGCAACACCTTCGACGCCCAGGCCATTCGCGGCATCTACACGGTGGTCGAGCCCTCCGACGTCAAACTGCCCCTCTTCAAGGAAATCCCCATCGCCCCGGGGTCCTGTAAAACCCACGTCGCCGAAGACCCCGGCCAATTCATCCGCCTGCCCAAAAGCCACCTTGACTCTCTGGAAATCAAATACACGGATGTCTTCTGCGTCCACATGATCGGCAACGGCATGGGCGAGCGCATTGAGGACGGCTCCACCCTGGCCATCGACCGCGGACTGACCAAAGTGATTGACGGGGAAATCTATGCCATCGAGCACGACGGGATGCTGCGAATCAAATACCTGCACCGGATGCCGGGCAACGCCCTGCGGCTGCGCAGCTACAACAAAGCTGAACACCCGGATGAAATCTTCAATGCCGAGCAGATTGATAAGCAGAACATCAGGGTGTTGGGGTGGGTGTTCTGGTGGTCGACCCTGAACAAACGGCGGCCGGCGGTGCCATTTTTGTAGCACCGCGCCGTACTCGCGAGCGCTCCCACAGGTATTGCGCAATCCATGTGGGAGCGAGCCTGTTCGCGATGAGGGCGGAACATTCACGCTAAAATTCCGGACGGGGCACTTAATCCCGAGCTCCGATAGCTCTAAGACGCACACCACACTGGGAATTCCCCAAAAAAATCAGTATGCTGCGCCCCACATTTGCGCATCACCCCGCCCCGCGGCTCTGATCGCACCGACAAGGCAGATGACTTTCTCGCCGAGTCCCACAGCCGGACGCAAGATCCGGGTGTACGTTTTGAAGGCTGGTGAGGTTTACCAAAAATGAACCAAGCCAGTCCCCGAGAAGCCGGCCACAAGCCGGCTTTTTAATGCCCGGAAAAAGTAAATAGTGCAGCAAGCTGCTGCACAATTCCTCACGGATAACTAAACCCCTTAACCAACGTCAACTCCCCCACCGCCCGCATCGGCACCAGGAACGTCTCCATCTTCTCATTCGGCGTCCCTTCCTCCGTAATCACCGTCACCTGCGCCGTGGTCAGCGGCTGAACCGCATCCTCCTGCCCCTGTTCATCACTCCGATACCCACCCCCGAAGTAATTCACATAGACGAGGTATTGGCCTTTGATTGGCGCCGGCATGGCGAAGATTTCCGGGCCGTATCCCGTCGTCACGTCGACATCGAGCGCAGCGCCATTGGGAACAGCGCGGTCGCCGTACCAGATGTGGGCGCCATCAGGCGTGATGAGGTGCAGGTCCAGATCCGTCCCATCGCTGTCCCACGCCAGCAGCACGCGCAACTTGGCCGGCGTAGCCCCACCACTGACATTAAGAAACTGCGTCCGAGACCGTTGCAGCCCATCAGGGCTGCGAACTTCAACGCTGTTGCTGCCATTGGGAAACGAGAACGGTCGATCAAAACGCCCAGACGGATCAATCTTCAGCGGCATGCTGACGCCGTTGACGATCAACCGCCCAGGTTCTCTGGACTTTGGCGTGGCGTTGATCTGCCCGGTGATACGGGCGGTATTGGCTTGGCCGACCGGCGTGTTCACCGAGGAGGCTGGATAGTTAACGGTTTGACGAAAGTTTTCACCTTCACCTTCGGACGCGCCAGTGCGCCAGCCACCAACGGGCGTATTGAGTTTCACGCCACTCTCAGCCGCAAAAACTGCGGGCAATACACAAAAAGAACAAAGGAACAGGAAGACCTGTGGATAACGGAGTTTCATGGCCTATTCCAGCAAGAGGTGGCGGGCGAGCCCTTCGATGTAGGTTTCATCCTGGCCGTTGGGGTGTGCTTCGAAGGCCAGGTGCAGGTATTCGTGGGTCAGGTCGAGACGGTCTTGCAGTGACAGCACGCCGCGCACGTAGATGCGCTGGCGTTCGCGGTCGACGTAGGGGCGGCCGAAGGCCAGGCGGCAGACGGCGAAAGTGCTGACGTCGTTGTAGCCGACCTCGCTTTCCAACTGCGCACGCCAGCCGCGGCGTTGCTTTAGTAGCCAGTCTTGCGCGGCGGGCAACGCTTCGCAGGAGGCGACGGGGTTGTCCCAGCGGCTGAGGCTGGCGCGCGGGTAGGCGTGCAGCAGGATGGCGTCGTAGCGCTGGCCGGCGTTGGCTTGTTCGATGGCGTGCTGCCAAGAGAGTTTGTCCGGGCCGGGTTGGTCGGAGTGATAGGTGACGCTGGTGCCGGCGAGGACGAGGTCGCTGGTCCAGGCGGCGATGTGGCGTGACTCGGCGGTGGCCGGGCGTGGGGCGACGCGTTGGCGGTTGCTGCTGTCGTCGATGCTCAGGCAGTCGCCGTGGCGGGTGGCGTTTTGCAGCAGATAGGTTCTGATCGCGACAGCCAGGGCTTTGGCGGCTTCAATGGGTTCGGGTTTGGCTTCCCTTTGCAGGACGCGGGCGACGTATTCTTCACGGTCGAGTCGAGCGACGAGTTTGCCCTTCAGCAAAAACAGTTCGCCGTCGCTGTGGATATCGAGTTGATTGCCGTTGGCGAATTCGACGCGATAGTCGCCCAGCAGAGGCCCGGAAGAAACAACCCGATCCCCCGCAAGAACACGCTCGATCGGATAACGAGAAAACAGACCGACTTCGACGCAACGTCCCGCATCCAAAGGCCACTCAACCGGCAACACAGAAGCCAACACCCCACCGTAGTGACGCAAGACCATTTGACTGGTCCCCCGGCCGCCCGCCCAGATCGGCGTACCGTCCGCCGTCCATCCGGCAAACCCGCCCTGACGCGACGCAGGGTCCTGATCGCCCAACCAGCTCCAGGTTTTCACCCGCAACCGGCCACCGAGTTCGCCGACGACATTGCCGTCAGCGGCGCTTAGCACCACATCGAGCAACACCCGCCGCGCCTGGTCCTGCGCCGGCATCACGGCCAGCACTTTCAGCAATTCAGCCACGGAAACTCGCGTAGAAGGCTGCAACGAAGGCAGGTTCAGCAACCATTCCGGCGCCTGCCGTGCTTGCCAATAATCCCGCCAGCCAGCCTCAGAAATACCCAATCGCGCAGGCTCAAAGTACAAGCCACATGACTTCACTAACGCCTGATCGCGCTCGATCTTGCCGCCAGCAGCGCAGCAATACACTTCCTCTTTCGACTGCCCGCGACACTCGTAAGCGGGCTCACGAGCGCCGGTGTCCACCAGCCAGCCGTACACAAACAACTTCCACAAACTGCCGAGCGGTGCCTGCACATCAGCAGGCAATGGCTCACGTGAAATCACTTGAGTCTGGCTTAACGAAATCAACCCACCCTTGAAGCCCAGACGCAGCGGCTCCTCCTGCGCTGTCGCCAGCGCAGGGATCAAACACAGCAGCCACCAGACCAGCGGTCGGGTCATGTCAGTTGACCGTGGCCTGGCCGAGGGCCGGTTTCTGTTCCTGGGCTTGATGCTGCGGCGCGTAGACCTGAGTGAAACGCACCGGCGGCAGGTTGAATTGGCCTTTCTGCGAGAAGCGCACCAGATGACGCAGGCGCAGTTCGCCGCTCAAGGCATCGACCGGAATCGCATAAGCCATCTGGCCCGGCTCGAAACGCGCTTTCTCCAACGCGGTAGCTTCCGTGCCGGCCTTGCCCATCAACTTGATGCCCCACGTCGTGCGTTCGACATCGGCGCCCGGTGGCAGCGGCACTTCGAGCATGCCGTAGCGCAGCGGTTTCGCGGCTTTGCTGGTGATGATCACTTCGTCCAGGTACAGGCTGTCGCTGGACAACGGCTGGGGGCCGACGGCTTCCAGTTTGAAGGTGAAGGCTTCGTCACCCGGCACCAGACGCGACAGGCGACGGGTGATGGTCACGGCCATCGGATCGACCGGTGGTTGTTTGCTCTGGAAGCTCAATGCCGCTCGCAACGGACGTTCTTGCGTCCCGGTCAGCGACAACACCGCCGGTACGGGTGAAGCGCCCTGCCACGTCCAGTACATTTCACCGGTAGCACCGTGTTGTTTTTTCCAGCCTTCACCCGGCGCCAGTGCGATGGTGGGCGAGGCCTGCTCGATGCTGCGTTGCAACCAGGTCAGCGCCAAAGCGCGCTCCAGGGTCGATTGCTGCGGCAGCAAACGCTGCAACAACGCTTGCGCACGAGCCTGATCGAAGGGCTGTAGCGACAGGTTCAAGGCTTCGGCAAATGGCTGAGAACTGACCGCCAAACGCTGCTGGGCATCCGGCAGTTGACGATTGAATGCGTCCGGCAGAGTCACCTTCGATTGCTTCGCCAACGAGGCAGTCAGCGTACGAGCAGCCGCGAAGCCAAGCGCCGAATCAGGATCGCTCATGACAAGGCTGTCCTCGCCATCTTCCATCAGATTCGCCGCGCTGCCCTCGCCTGCTTTCGCCAGGTCATCCATCAACCCACTGAGCAAGGTGTTGACCGGCAATTGCATCTGCTTGGCGAACGAAAGAATCAGCGCCCGCTGCAGCAACGGCGTGTTTTTCGCCTGCTTGGAATACACCTCCAGCACCCGCTGCCAATGCTCCGGCGGCAGGCTCAGTTCCAGCGCTTTGCTGGCGTGCCAGTCGGCGTAATAGGCGTAGGCAGTGAGGAACGCATCCGGCTCGCCGGCCATGCCCCACCAGGTGAAACTCGCCGAAGGCCCGGCCATTTGCACCAGGCGCAGACGGCTGTTTTGCATGATCAGGCGCAAGCGATCGCGGATCTGCGGGTTCGACGACAAGGTCGGGTACGCAATGCTCAATGGCAGCAAACGACTCGCGGTTTGTTCGACGCCACCGTATGGATAGCTCAGGAGATCATCGAGCGCCGAGCGGAACAGCGCTTGCGGACTGTCATCCAGACGCAAGCGAATATCCGTCGCGTCCACCGGCAAGGTCAACGGCGTGTCACCGCTGGCCACGTCCAGGCTTTGGCTTTGCGTGACCTGCCAGCCTTCGCCGGTCGCGGTCAGGCGCACGGCGAGGGCGTCGGCGGTTTTGCCGTCCTGCACCAGTTCGGCGGTCCACTCGCCGGAGGTCAACGCGAACGCCGGCAGTGCGATGTAGTTGATGCCATTGTTCAGGGTCACCGGCACGCGCTGATCGGCGCCGCCGTAATGGATCACCAACTCGGCCTTGACCGTTTTTTCCGCCTGACTGAAGGCGAACACACCGAGATCCGGTTTGTCGCCATTGCGGAATTGGGTCGGGCCGCTCCATTTCAGGTACAGCGGTTTCTCCGAGCGCAGGAATTGCTTCTTCTGCCCGACCTGCCCGTCATCGGCGATGGCGCGGGCAGTGATGCGCCAGCGGGTCAGCGAGTCCGGCATCTTGAAGGTGAAGCGGGTTTTGCCGTTGGCGTCGGTGATCAACTCAGGTTCCCACGCGGCGGTGTCGACGTCTTCCCGGCGCGGCCGCTCCAGCACTTTCACCCCGCGCTCGCTGCGGTTGGCTTTACCCGGTGCGCCAGGGCTGCCCGGCAACGCAACGTCGTAGCTGATGAACGACAGGCTGGCGCTGGTGCGCACGTTGTTGCGGCGTGGGTGATAGAAGAATTGGTCGATGGTCGGCGCGACTTCCGGTTGCAGCGCGTAGACCATTTCATCGACCACGCTGACCGTCAGGTGTGCCGGAATCGGCTTGCCGGCGAACTGGGTGGTCAGGTCCACCGACACGGTATCGCCCGGCTGATATGCCTCTTTATCAGTGGCAATGGCCACGTCGATCTGCGGCGCGATCACCTTGATGCCGGCGTTCTGGAAGCTGTACTGACCGCCCTTGGTGTACAGCACCGAGAAGGTCAGGTTCGGCGCGAAAGTGTCCTTCACCGGGATGCGCGCGCGGTATTGGGTGTCGCTGAGTTTTTCCATCTTCAGCCAGTCGCCGCCCTTGGACAGCAACGCCGTGGACTCGACCTTGTCACGCTCCAGCGACAGCAATGCATCGCTGACTGGCTCAGGGAAAGTGATCAGCGCCAAGGCTTCGTCGCCCGCCTTGTACTCGGGCTTGTCGAGGACGATTTCCACAGTGCCAGGCACGGCTTTGACGCCATCGCCGGTAACCGAATGGCCGGTGGCGCCGACGACCCGGCCATGGTCATCCTTCAACGTCAGGTTGTAGGTGCCTGGACGGTCGAAGGCCAAGGTGAAGCTTTTATCCGTCGCGGCGAGTTTGCCTTCGCCAGTGCTCTGGTCTTCAAGGCGCACCCAACTGTAGCTGCCCGGCATGACGGCTTTGGCCTGCTCGCTGCCACCCTCATTCAAATAGCTGAACGCAACCTTGTCACCCACTGCGCTGAAGCGCTGCGGTGCACTCAAGCGGAAACTCGCGGCGCCACGGTCGATGAGGATTTCCTTGGTGGTCTTGACCCGATACGCCGCGCCATCGCTGGCAAACACGGTGAGCATGTAACGGCTCGGTTTCTCGGCGGCCGGCAGGTCGAGGGTCGCGTTGCCTTTGCTGTCGGTGGTCAGTTCGGTGCTGGTCAGCTCCACCGGGAACTGACCGAGGTATTGCAGTTCGTTGTCGACCATCGACAGTTGCTGGGCGCGCAGGCTCAGGCTCAATTTTGCGTTCGCCACCGGTTTGCCGTCCGGGTACAGCAGCACCAGGCTGCCCTTGACCGGTTCGCCGGTGCGGTAATCCTGCTTGGCCAGGTTCAGCGAGATTTCGAAATGCGGCTTGATGTATTCGGCTACGCGGAAAGCGCTGCTGTAGGCCTGGTCCTTGTAGCTGAAACGCAGTTCATAACCGCCGGCCACGGCGTTATCCGGCAACTGGAATCGGCCTTGGGTGCCAGCCTTGGAATCAAGCTTCAGCGCCAGCGATTGCAGCGCCGTGCCGGTGGCATCGAGTACCGTCACGTTGACGTCGGCAGCGGTCGGTGCCACGGAATCCCGGGCGTTCTTGAACTCGCGACCGACGATTTTCAGCGACACCCAATCCCCCGGCCGATACAGCGGCCGGTCGGTGAAGGCGTAGAGTTTGGTGTCGTAGATTTCACTGTCGTAATAGAAGTTCTCGGAGACAAACACCCCACCCTCTTCGTCCTCGCCAATCACGAACGAACGCTCGGGGCTGACGTGTTTCAGGCGCAGCAAACCATCGGCATCGGTGGCGCCGCTGCTCATCACGCCGAGGCCATCGGTCCACAGCACATTGACCTTCGGCACCGAACTGCCTTCGTGCTTGCGAGCAGCCCAGACCACCAGTTCATCACCGGCAATCTTGCTCACGGCCACAGTGTTGGAAACGAACACCATGGTGGTCGCACGGTACTTGCCGATCAGCGCTTCCACCAGGTACAGACCGGGTTTCAAATTGCCCAGCGGAATGTAAACGTTGCCCGGCGCGACGCTGACGAACTCACTGGAAGAACCGGCCAGATTCACACCGGTTGGCGGCTGGATCGGTTTGGCTTGCCACAGCGGATAACGGAACTGGCTGACCACCGGCAAACCCGGAATCAGCGCGAATTGCGGCTGAGCGTCGTAAGGCGTGGGTGCGGCAATCGCGCTGCCCATCTTCAGTTCCGGCACTTCCTCGGTGACTTGTTTGCGCGACTCGTAGGAAAACGCCCGCTGCATCACCCGACGGGATTTTCGATACCAGTTGTCCCACAGGTACGCGAGCGTATTCGACAGGCCTTCACCCTTGAACTGACCGTCGCTGACCACGCGGTGCAGGTTCTTCTGGCGCTTGAGGAAATCCAGCGGTTTGTCGATGCGGTACACGCGAATGTCGGCGCCGCCATAGGGCTCCATGCGGAAACGACGGTAATCGCGTCCCGGCGCTTCGAGACGCACCATCGCCTGTTCGTCACTGGCGAAACTGCTGTCCGCCAGCAGGAAAAAGCTTTCACCGGCCACCGGCGTGTAGCCGCTCGGCTCGACGGTGTCTTCGGCGTTGACCGCCGTAAACGGCAGCACCAAAACCAACAGCAGAGGCAGGAAACGCAACATGCGGGCACCGATCATTGGGAGAGAAAGTTCAGTCGATAGACGCCGATGAAGTTGGGGTTGGCTGCGTCGGGTATCCATCGGGTGTCCTTCCATGTCATGAGTTGCTGCAGGCTCGCGGAACGCATGCCGTTGTCAGTGGGGGTGGTGGTGCCGGTGTGATAGGCAATGAAGCGGCCCATCCAGATCATCAGGTGCTGGTCGTCGCCCTGATCGAAAAACATCAGGTCGCCGGGTCGGGCTTGCGCCAGATCGCGACCGACCAGATGGCTGTTGAACTGAATCAACTTGATCGCGTTGACGTAGGGCCCGACCTTTCCGCCGCCCTGCTGCCACTGCTGGGCGAGGCTGCGTTGGGCCTCGCTCAATTGCAGTTCCGGCGGCAGGTAGCGGTTGCTCAGGCCATTGCTGCGCAGCCATTTGTCGTCATGGACTTTCAGCGCTTCGTTGGCGGCGAAGCGCACCAGTCCGGCGCAGTCCTGCTGATACCAGCGCGGGCTGGGGCCTTGGGTCAGCTGCTCCTGGGCGATGCGCACGAACCAGGCGCGGAACACCTGGGATTGCTGCGGATCCAGCGCTGCGGCTTCTCCCGCAAACGCGCGACTGCCCAGCAACATCGCCAGCAGGCCGAGGCCTCGGATAAGTGCGGTCACAGCGCTTTCCACTCCAGCGGCAGCCACTGCCAATGGCCGTCAGGCTCGCTGCCTTCGGGCAAAGTCAGGGCGTACTTGCCATAGCCGCCAAGCTTGCGCAGTTTCGGGATCAGGTAGGTTTGCGCGGCGTTGTAGAACACCGGCTCCATGTCCTGCGGCAGGCTGTCGAGGGTTTCCTGCTGCATCAGTTGCGCCATGGATTCCGGGCCGAAGTAGACCGGCATCAGCAGGTCTTTCGGCACCACATCAGCCATCGGCGGGAAACGTTTGTCGAGGGTGCCGAGGGCCTTGTCCACGAGCTTGTCATCGAGGGAGAACAGCAACGTCGAACCGTGACGCGCCAGGCTGACTTTCATGAACGCCTTGCCGGTGATCGCGTCAGGGTTCTCGGCGTCCTTGGCTTTGTAGGGACCGAAGTTGGAGCTGACCTGGCGCTGCCACTGATGGCTTTGGCCTTCCTGTTTCTCGACCACCGGGAACGCGTGTTCTTCGACGTTGCCTTCATAGGCGCCAACCATCGAGCCGAACAGGTTGCCCAAGTCACCGTCGAGTTTGGCGCTGTCGTCGTCATTCAGGCTGGCCACCAGCAACGGCGTGTACAACCGCGAATCGGCGTACCAGCACAGTCCGGCGGCCCCGGCCATGTGTTCGGTCAGCGCCTGGGCGACGGATTCTTCGGCGCCGAGTTTCACCAGCAGCGGCTTCTGCTGTTCGGCGGCGAGCGGCAGGGCCACGCAAGCGCTGGCGCCCATTGGCATGGCTTGCCAGATCGGTTTGAAATCGAAGTCCGGCTGGTTGTCCAGTTCGTCCATGGCGAGGAAGCTGTGCCAGCCCTTGTCGTCCATGTCGAAGCGCAGGCCGGCGAAATTCGGGATGAAACGCTGGTAACCCATGGCCAGGACGCTAGCGTTGACCGACAGGCGTTGTTTCACCTCGGGCGCGCGCGGTGGCAGGCCGAAGGCTTCGGGGAACAGTTTGTCGCCGTTGAGCAACGCGGCGATGGACTGGGTCGAGACGCTGCCCGGTTCTTCCGAAGCTCCGCCTTCTGAATCGTAGAGTTTGGTCGGGTTGGAAAGCACCACCAGTTTGTCGCCATGGGAGGCGAACAGCAGCGCCTTGCTGGCGTTGTAAGTGAGTTGATAAAGCGTCACATCGTCGGTGCCGACTTTCACTGTGGCGACGGTGGTCAGCTGCGAATCATCCAGCGCCACTTTCGCCAGCGGCTCCAGCACCTTGGCCAGCCCACCGCGATCCATCACCAACAAAAAGTCTTTCAGCCGGCCGTCCGCCCCACGCCACAACGCTACATCCGCCGGTTGGTCGAAGAGCTGCTCGATCAAACTGTCCTGCAACTTCAGGTCATGTTCATAAATGATCCGCCGCAGACTGCCGATCAGGCCGAGGCGATCCGCATGCGCTTCGTAATAGAAGACGAAATCCTCGGTCAGGGTTTCCTTGAGGAACGGCACCGCCAGCAAGTCTTTGGGCAATTGGCTCAGGGAATGGGTTTCGAGCAGACCGTCCGGGCGGCTCATGCCCAGCTTGTCGCTGGCCAGTTCGGCCGGTGGCGCCTTGGGTTTGTGCATGAACCAGCCCAAGCCGGCCGCGACGCCAGCCACCAGGATCAGCCCGACCAGTAGCGCCGGCCAGCGGCGAGGAGTTTTGGCAGCTGGCGTTTCGGCGGCCGGAGAAACAGTGTTATCGCTCATGTTCACAAAACCCGATGTCATCCGTGGAGCGGGATGCTTAATAGTTGAAAGTCTTGACCAGCAGCAGGTCACCGATGGCCCGCAGGGGCACGATGAAGGTCTCGCGTTTTTCGTCGACGGTGTTTTCGTTGAGCACCAGGTTGATCTGCGAGGTGATCACCTCGTTCTGGTTGCTGGTCTCCTCGAAGTTATAGCCGCCGCTGCCGAAGTTGCCCCAATAGTTCACGTAAACCAGATAGGTGCCATGCATCGGCGCGGTCATGGTGAACATTTCCGGGCCGGGGCCATCGACGCCGTCCGGATCCAACCCGCCGCCATTGCTCATCGCTGGGCGAGCCCAGAACGCGTGTTGGCCGTCGGGGGTAATGATGTGCAGATCGAGTTCGGCTTTCGGGTCATCCCAACCCAGCACCACGCGAATCCGCGCCGGGGTGCGCAGGTTGTTGGCTTCATAGAATTGAACGCGCTTGAGGGACTTGCCTTCAGAGCTGCGCACTTCAACGCTGTTGGAACCGGCGCCGAACGCATACGGCTGGGCGAATCGCCCCTGGTCGTCGGTGTACAGATTCAGGGGATTGCCGTTGACGGCCAGCGTATGAGGCCCGCGTTGCGTGCCGATGGCCTTGAGCTGGCCCTGGATCATCGTGCGATTGCGCTGCACGCCCCGGTCGATGGGCGGCGTCGGATAGGCGACTTGAGGATATTCGCTGCGGTCCAGCAGGCCGTTGAAGCGCCAGCCGCCGACCGGCTCCGACAACTCAGCCGTCGGCTCGGCCCAGGCAGCGGTCGCGCAGACCAACGCCATCAGCACCAGAAGAAATGAACGCATGTGACGCCTCCTGCCATGCATAACGAAACCTTGCACCCGATCCTCGGCGCGTTACAGATCCTGAAACTGCGTTTCGTCAGAAAGACCCGTGACTATTGGGTCGTAGAAGGCGCGAAGGTTAGCCATTTGGCGGTTTTTTAACAATCGGATACATCTATATTTGCGGTAGGAATCACGCTCATTTGAGTCCGTGAGCCGAATAGCGCGTTTATTCGGCTCACGAAATGAGCCGAATAATCCCCATCACTCACGGAAGCGACATTCCTTTGTGGCGAGGGAGCTTGCTCCCGCTCGGCTGCGCAGCAGTCGTAAATGGCTGAATGCGGTATTCCTGAAAACCCTGGGTAAATGGTTTTGGGGCTGCTGCGCGACCCAGCGGGAGCAAGCTCCCTCGCCACAAGGGGTGTTTTCAACTTGCGATCAAGGCTCAAAAACCCGCCCTCATTTGCCCATACCCCCCATGTCTGCTAGTGTCGCGCCGGTTTAACGTCAACCGGAAATAGCCGCCATGGCCCGCAAAAAAGCTGCACTGGATTTCGAACAATCCCTCGCTGACCTGCAAACGCTGGTGGAGCGACTGGAGAACGGCGAATTGTCGCTGGAAGACTCGCTGACGGCTTTCGAGCAAGGCATCGGTCTGACCCGCGATTGCCAGGCGGCGCTGGCCCAGGCCGAGCAAAAGGTTCAAGTGCTGCTCGAGCGTGATGGCGAGCTGGCCGAGGAACCCTTCGACGCGGATCAGCCGGAATGATTGCTGCGTATTCGGCGACCAGCCAGGCCCGCGTCAACGCTGCACTGGAAACCCTGTTCAACGCGCCGAGCCCTGAGCTCGCGCGGTTGTACGAAGCCATGCGCTACAGCGTGATGAATGGTGGCAAACGGGTTCGCCCGCTCCTGGCCTACGCCGCGTGCGAAGCGCTCGGTGGCAAGGCTGAGCAAGCCAACGGCGCGGCCTGCGCGGTGGAGCTGATTCACGCGTATTCCCTGGTACACGACGACCTGCCAGCCATGGACGACGACGATCTGCGTCGCGGCCAGCCGACCACTCACAAAAAATTCGATGAAGCCTGCGCGATCCTTGCCGGTGACGGCCTTCAGAGCCTGGCGTTCAGCGCCCTGCTCGACCCGCGCCTGAGCACGTCGGACGCTGCTCTCACCTCCGACCACCTCCGCCTGCAGATGGTCAGCGCCCTGGCATTGGCGGCAGGCCCGGCCGGCATGGTCGGCGGTCAGGCCATCGACCTTGGTTCGGTCGGTCTGAAACTTGACCAAAAAGCCCTCGAAACCATGCACCGGCACAAGACCGGCGCGCTGATCGAGGTCAGCGTCAAACTCGGCGCCCTGGCCAGCGGCCGTGCCGAGAAGGACGAACTGAAGTCCTTGCAGACTTATGCACAGGCCATCGGCCTGGCGTTCCAGGTGCAGGACGACATTCTCGACGTCGAAAGCGATACCGAAACCCTCGGCAAACGCCAGGGTGCCGACATCGCGCGCGACAAACCGACCTACCCGGCCCTGCTCGGCCTCGACGCGGCCAAGGCCTACGCCCTGGAACTGCGCGATCAGGCCCTGCACGCACTGCGACCGTTTGACGCGGCAGCCGAGCCGTTGCGCGATCTGGCCCGCTACATCGTCGAGCGGCGCAGCTGACGGCGTATCCGCCAAGTTAAAAGCAACGCGTGGGCAGGGGGCGATGCATCAGGTAAACTGCCGCATCTTTTATACCTATAACGATTCGCCTGATGCCCACGACGTTTCATGAGATTCCCCGCAAGCGCCCGACCACGCCCCTGCTCGACCGTGCCAACACGCCGGACGGCCTGCGCCGGTTAGGCGAAGCCGAGCTGGAAACCCTGGCCGATGAGTTGCGCCTGGAATTGCTCTACACGGTCGGTCAGACCGGCGGGCATTTCGGTGCCGGCCTGGGCGTCATCGAGCTGACCATCGCGTTGCATTACGTCTTCGACACCCCGGACGACCGGCTGGTGTGGGACGTGGGTCATCAGGCCTATCCGCACAAAATCCTCACCGGCCGTCGCGAGCGCATGGGCACCCTGCGCCAAAAGGACGGCGTCGCTGCCTTCCCGCGTCGTTCCGAGAGCGAGTACGACACCTTTGGCGTCGGCCACTCCAGCACTTCGATCAGCGCAGCGCTGGGCATGGCGATTGCCGCCCGCCTGCAGAACAGTGATCGCAAGGCCATTGCCGTGATCGGCGACGGCGCACTGACCGCGGGCATGGCCTTCGAGGCGCTGAACCATGCGCCGGAAGTGAACGCCAACATGCTGGTGATCCTCAACGACAACGACATGTCGATCTCGCGCAACGTCGGCGGGCTGTCGAACTACCTGGCGAAGATCCTTTCCAGCCGCACTTACGCGAGCATGCGTGAAGGCAGCAAAAAGGTCCTGTCGCGCCTGCCCGGCGCTTGGGAAATCGCCCGTCGCACCGAAGAATACGCCAAAGGCATGCTGGTTCCCGGCACGCTGTTCGAAGAGCTGGGCTGGAACTACATCGGCCCGATCGATGGCCACGACCTGCCGACCCTGATCGCCACCCTGCGTAACATGCGCGATCTGAAAGGCCCGCAGTTCCTGCACGTCGTCACCAAGAAAGGCAAAGGCTTTGCCCCGGCGGAAATCGACCCGATCGGTTACCACGCCATCACCAAGCTTGAGCCCGTTGATGCGCCGGCCGCTGCACCGAAGAAATCCGGTGGGCCGAAGTATTCCGGTGTGTTCGGCGAATGGCTATGCGACATGGCCGCCTCTGATCCGCGCTTGGTGGGCATCACCCCGGCGATGAAAGAAGGCTCCGACCTGGTGGCGTTCAGCGAGCGTTTCCCGCTGCGTTACTTCGACGTGGCGATTGCCGAGCAACACGCCGTGACCCTCGCCGCCGGCATGGCGTGCGAAGGCGCAAAACCTGTTGTGGCGATTTATTCGACCTTCCTGCAACGCGGTTACGATCAACTGATCCATGACGTCGCGGTACAAAACCTCGACGTGCTGTTCGCCATCGACCGCGCAGGGCTGGTGGGTGAAGACGGCCCGACCCATGCGGGCAGCTTCGACCTGTCGTTCCTGCGTTGCATCCCCGGCATGCTGGTGATGACCCCGAGCGACGAAAACGAATTGCGCAAAATGCTCACCACCGGTCACCTGTTCAACGGCCCGGCGGCGGTGCGTTATCCGCGCGGCACCGGCCCGAATGCAACGATCGAGAAAGACTTGCAGCCGATTGAAATCGGCAAAGGCGTGGTTCGTCGCCAGGGCAGCAAAGTCGCCCTGCTGGTGTTCGGCGTGCAACTGGCCGAGGCGCTGAAAGTCGCCGAGACGCTGGATGCAACCGTGGTCGACATGCGTTTCGTCAAACCGTTGGATGAAGACCTGGTTCGCGACATTGCCGGCAGCCATGAGTTACTGGTGACGATCGAAGAGAACGCGATCATGGGCGGCGCCGGTGGCGCGGTCAGCGAGTTCCTGGCACGTGAAAACATCCTCAAGTCGATGCTGCATCTGGGCTTGCCGGACAGTTACGTCGAGCACGCGAAGCCTGCGCAGATGCTGGCCGAGTGCGGGCTGGATGAGGCCGGGATCGAGGCTTCGGTTCGCCAGCGCCTGCAACTACTCAACATCTGAACAAATGCAAAACCCCTTGTGGGAGCGAGCCTGCTCGCGATAGCGGTCTGCCAGTCACCTCTTCTTTGACTGACACACCCTCATCGCGAGCAGGCTCGCTCCCACATTGGTTTTCTGTGCCTTTCAAAATTTGTGTTCGCTTTAAAGCGCCAACGGATTACCGATGAAACTCTCCCCCTCGCCCTGACGCTGACCCTGCTGCCGGCCGGCCAACTCCTGGCCGACACCTTCGAACGCGATCAAGCCCTGAAACTCCCTGAAGTGCTGATCAGCGCCAACCGTCAGGTCGAAGCGCGTAACGACAGCAGCGCCGCCAACACCGTTTTCACCCGCGACGACATCGACCGCCTGCAACCGGGCAGCGTCACGGACTTGCTGAGTCGTGTACCCGGTGTGCAAGTCGTGCAAACCGGCGGGCGCGGCAGTCTGCCGGGGATCTACATTCGCGGCACCCAGTCAGCGCAGAGCCTGGTGCTGGTGGACGGCCAACGCATCGGCAACTCAACCTCCGGCGACAGCAACCTGCAACACATCAACATCGACCAGGTCGAGCGCGTGGAAGTGCTACGCGGCTCCCGTTCGGTGATTTATGGCAGTGATGCGATTGGCGGCGTGATCCAGATTTTCACTCGCCGTGGTGGCGAACAAGGCCTGCAACCACGTATGCACATGGGGTTTGGCAGCCATCAGACCTGGGAGCGCAGCCTCGGATTATCCGGTGGCGATGAGAAAACCCGCTTCAACCTCGGCGCCAGCCTCGATGAAACCGCCGGGATCAACCGCACCCACGAGTCCTATCCCAGCGACGGAGATCATGACGAATACCGCAACAAATCGGTCAGTCTGAGCCTGAGCCATGCCCTCACCGACGACATCGAAATCGGCGCCAACCTGCTGGATAACCGCGGCAAAAGCGAGTTCGACAATCCATTCGGGCGCTTCGACACGACGACCTTCGAATCGCTCCAGCAGCAGCCTTACAGCGACTTTGCCGTGAGCAGCATCAGCAGCTATGTCGATGCCCGGGTCAACGACATCTGGAAAACCCGCGTCGAATTCGGTCACAGCGAAAACCGCGAGAAGACCCTCGACAAACTCAGCGATGAACGCAGCGTGTTCAACACGTACCGTGATTCGGTGAACTGGCAGAACGACCTGACGCTCAATGAGCGCAACAGCCTGATTCTCGGCGCCGACTGGTACGAAGACCGGATCAACAGCAGCACCCCGTTCGACGAGGACAGCCGCTGGAACCGCGCAGCGTTTATCCAGCATCGCTACCAGGCGGACAGTTTCTCCACGGAACTGGGTCTGCGCCGGGACCAGAACCAGCAGTTTGGCGGCCAGAACAGCTGGAGCGGCACCTTCACCCTGCCGCTGAACCCGGACAACGACGTATTACTGACCTACAGCGAAGGTTTCCGCGCACCGACCTTCAATGACTTGTACTACCCGGATTTCAGCAACCCGGACCTCAAGCCTGAAACCTCGAAAAGCTACGAGCTGCAATGGCGCAGTCAGTTGACCGAGACCAGTCGTCTCGAAACGTCGCTTTATCGCACGGACCTTGAAGACGCGATTATTTTTGGCAGCAACTCACGGCCACAGAACGTGGCTTCGGCTCGGATCAACGGGTTCGAAGCGGCTCTGAAACAAGAACTGTTCGGCTGGCAGAGCAACCTCGGCGTGGCGATCATCGACCCAAGGGATCGCGACAGCGGCCATACCCTTGCCCGTCGTGCGCGGCGCACCTTGAGCCTGGACCTGGATCGTCAGTTCGACCGGTTCGGCCTCGGCGCCAGCTGGCAAGCGGTGAGCAGCAGCTATGACGACTTGAACAATCAACAGCCGTTGGGTGGCTATGCCCTGCTGGGGTTGCGCAGCAGCTGGGAATTGAATCGCGAGGTCAAGCTTGAGCTGAAAGTCGATAACCTGCTGGACAAGGGCTATAGCCGGGCGTTGTACACCCATGATGGCAGTCAGTATGGGTATCGCGAGGAAGGTCGGGCGTGGATGTTTGGGGTGACCTGGACGCCTGGACTCTGAATGTATGGTGTTCGGGCGGGCCTCTTCGCGGGCAAGCCTCGCTCCTACAAGGATCACCCCGGACCTGTAGGAGCGAGGCTTGCCCGCGAAGGACGCACCTTGGTCTTAGCGGTCGGGCGCGATGACCTGGCAAAGTTTGGACGTCGCCTCGATCATCTGCCCACTCGGCCGCTCCAACCCCTTGTCCGTCACCAACAGCAACCGCCCCTGCGCCACCGCCGCCACCTGCGGCCAGGCTTTCCACGCCTCCAGCTGCGCCTGATCACTGGCCAGAATCACGTCGGGATTACGCTGCAACACCGCCTCGACGCTGACCTGCGGCGCCGGCAATGTCAGGTCGGCGAATACATTGCGCGCCCCGCACACCTCCAGCGCATCACTGATGATCTGCCCGCCGCCAACGGTGTACAGCGGCCGATCCCACACCTGATAAAACACCCGCAACGGTTGATCCCGGCGATATCGCTGGCGCAGCAGATCCAGGCGCTGGCGTAATTGCGCGGCCAATGAAACGCCACGCTCAGGCCGACCGAGTTGCGTGGCAATCGCTTCGATCTGCGCAGTCAGTTGTTCGAGGTTGTGGGGTTCGGCGACATACGTAGGGATGTTCAGGCGCTTGAGTTGTTCACGCTGGGCCGGGCCAACGCTGCCGGGCCAGAGCAGAAGTAAATCGGGTTTCAGGCTGAGCAACTGCTCCATATCCAACTGGCCATAGCGGCCAACCGATGGAAGCCCGTTGAGTTCGGCAGGACGTTCACCGGCATCCAGCACGCCGACCAGAAGGTCCGCGGAGCCCAGTTCGACAACGATTTCAGACAGAGACGGCGCGAGGCTGACAACGCGCTCAACAGCGCAGGCCATGCCGCTGCCGGCCAGCAGCATCAGCGCCAGCCAGAAGCGATACATCAGCCGAGTTGACGCGGGATACGGTAGAGGTAGAACAGCACGGTGGTCGACAGCGCCAGCAGCACCAACGGCACCGCTTCAAGGCCGACGAACACCGCCAACGCGCCGATCCAGGCCGGCAGGCTCGCAACCAGCAACGCCGTGCGGCGCTTGGCGGCCAGGACAATCCAGGCGGCGGGTTCTTCCGGGGTGTCGAGGGCTTTCTGGGTGGAGATCAATGCGTGCTTGTAGCCACCAAAAAACTTCAGGCTGACAAACATCGAGGCGACACCAGCGATGAAAAACGGCATCGCCAGCACCGGCAGGAGCGCCTCGCCCTGGCCGAACACGCCATTGATCACGAACAGGGGCAGCAGGGCCAGAGCCAGGTATTGCCACCAGTTGAAGGACAATCGCCGCCGTACTTGACCGCGCGTCACGCCCGGTCTGCCTCGCCCTGATGCTCGTTGCCCATCATGTGGTCGAGCTTGCTGGCCTTGGTGGCCAGGTAGAGTTTGTTGTGCGGGTTGTGACCGGTGTGCAGCGGCACACGCTCGGCGACCACGATGCCCATGTCGGTCAAGGCTTTGACCTTGCGCGGATTGTTGGTCATCAGGCGCAGGGATTTCACGCCCAGGTGTTCCAGCATCGGCAGGCACATGGCGTAGTCACGCTGGTCGGCGGCAAAGCCCAGACGCTCGTTGGCTTCAACGGTGTCGGCACCGCCATCCTGCAACTCATAGGCGCGGATCTTGTTCAGCAAGCCGATGCCACGGCCTTCCTGGCGCAGGTAAAGCAACACGCCACGACCTTCACGGGCGATGGCCTGCAAGGCGGCCTCAAGCTGCGAGCCGCAGTCGCAACGCTGGCTGAACAAGGCGTCGCCGGTCAGGCATTCGGAGTGCAACCGACCCAGTACCGGGGCACCGTCGGCGAACTCACCCAGGCTCAGCACCACGTGCTCGCGTCCGTTCTCTTCATCGAGAAAGCCGTGCATGGTGAATTGCGCAAAAGGCGTTGGCAGCTTGGAAGCGGCGACAAAAACGACAGGCACCGGTGTGCTCCTGATCAATGAGTACTGGAGTTTCGCAGAGGCGGCATTGTAACAGCAGGTTCCTACAGACGCTTAGGCTGAATTATGGGGCATAACGATCAAAAAGTTAGATCTCAGGTCCGTCCAAGCACCCTGTGGGAGTGAGCCTGCTCGCGACAGCAGTGTGTCGGAACACCGATCTTTAACAGATAGTCGCCATCGCGAGCAGGCTCACGCCCACAGGAAATCATCAGTGCCACAGGGACTTGTGTTCATTTCGAATCGAACGGATAGGGTTGTTTCCAGCGTTCGAAGATCGGTTTCAACCGGCCGCTTTTCACCAGCAACTCCATGCGCTCATCGAACAGCGCCATCAACGTCCGAGCCTTGGGCGTATCGGCGAAGCACAGGTACAGCGGCAATTCCGCGATGTGGGTGCGACGAAACTGCGAAGGATCCTTGGCCCACTTGAGGACATAGTCGACTTCGGTCAGCGCATCGATGTAGTAGTCGGCGCGGTTGTGGGTCAGCATCGACAGAATCCCGGTGCGCCGGATGACTTCGTTATAGCGCTGCACGTTGGGCAGGTAATCCTGGTAGTCGTAGCCGCGGACCCAGGCCAGTCGATAGTTGCCCAGCGTCTCCAGGGTCGGTGCCGGATTGCTCGCCAGGCCCAGGGCGTAGATGTGATCGGTATCGAAGTTCCAGCGCGGATAAAGCAGATCGCTGTTTTCGTCGCGGTAGGAGCCGACACAGGCATCCACTTCGCGGAGTTGCGCCAGGCCTACGGAGCGGGTGTAAGGCTCGGTGCGGATGTCCAGTTTTACACCGGCCGGCTCGAACACTTCCCGCAGCACGTCCCAACCCAGGCCATGACCGTCAGCGGCGGTGTAGTCTTCCCAGTCTTCGCTGGCCAGATGAATCACGGACGGCGTCGTCGTGGCATCGCCCGCTCGGACGATCGAGCAAAACATGGCGAACACCATCACAACCCACCAGCGCCGAGCCATCCCTAGTCCCCTGTTTCGCCCGTCAGGCGAAAATCCACACCAGCCCTTGCATGGCCAACCACGCAAACACGCCTGCCAATACGTCATCGAGCATGATCCCGACGCCACCGTGCACATGCCGGTCGATCCAGTGAATCGGCCAGGGCTTGAGAATGTCGAAGAAGCGGAACACCAGGAACCCCGCCAGCAACCAGTACCAGCCTTCCGGTACCAGCCACAGGGTGATCCACATCCCGACCATTTCGTCCCAGACGATGCCTTCGTGATCGTGTACCCGCAAATCGTCGGCAACCTTGCCGCACAGCCAGAAGCCGAACAGCATGGTGATGCCGAGCATCAGCCAGTAACCCCAGTCGGGCAGCATCTGCCACAACGGGATAAAGGGTAGCGCAACTAACGAACCCCAGGTGCCCGGTGCCTTTGGCAAGGTGCCCGAGCCGAAGCCGAACGCCAGGAAATGCCAGGGATTGCGCCAGACCGAAGGCGGTACGAATTCCGCCGGGACCTGTTTGGGATGATCTGTCACGGTGTCTCCCGAAAATGTTGATAGCCCCGGGTTTGCGGGGTGATGTCCTGTCCATCGGCGTCCAGCAGTACCACGCCCTGCCCGGCCTCTACCCTGCCGATCACATGGATCGGCCAGCCGGCGGCCAGCAACGCGGGCAACTCGACGGACGGTAGGGTGAAGGCCAGCACGTAATCGTCCCCGCCGCTCAACGCTGCCGCTTGGGCGCCCGATTGGCCGAGGAAGGCCACTAAAGCGTTCGACAGCGGCAATCGGTCCCGTTCAACTTGAATGCCGACCTTCGACGCCAGGGCAATATGCCCGCAGTCAGCGAGCAGGCCGTCGGAGATATCCAGCGCCGACGTGGCTTTGCCGCGTAGCGCCTGGCCCAACGCCAGCTGCGGCCGCGGCGACCAGTAATGGGCCAGCAATGGATCAGCGATGGCGGCGTCAGCCGTCCGCTGCCCCAGCACCAGCGGCAAGGCACCCGCTGCATTACCCAACTCACCGCCCACGCAGAGCAAATCGCCGGGCTGCGCACCGCTGCGGGTCAACGCCTTGCCGGCCGGCACACGACCAAACACGGTCATGGTCAGGCTCAGCGGCCCACGCGTGGTATCACCGCCCACCAGCGCCACGCCACAGTGCTGCGCCATGACGTTCAAACCACGGGCGTAAGCGTCCAGCCAATCGGCGGTCACCGTCGGCAAGGTCAGGGCAAGGGTAAAGGCGACGGGGGTGGCGCCCATGGCGGCCAGATCACTGACGGCCACAGCCAGCGAACGCTGACCGAGCAGAAAAGGGTCGCAAGGCTCTGCGAAATGCACGCCGGTAACCAGCGTGTCGGTGGAAATGGCCAACTGCTCCCCGGGGGGAACAGCGAGCAAGGCGCAGTCATCACCGATCCCGAGGGCAACGCCTTCGCCGCCTTGCGCACAAGGCGCGGCGGCGAAGAAATTGCGGATCAGCTCAAACTCGCCCATGTGGCAGCTATCAAGCGCCGATTAGCGCTTGAACGCCTTCACTTCAGCTTCACGCAGACGCGGGGCCAGCTTGTCGAGTACACCGTTGACGAATTTGTGGCCATCGGTGGAACCGAAGACTTTCGCCAGCTCGATACCTTCGTTGATCACAACGCGGTACGGCACGTCGACGCGCTTGAGCAGTTCCCAGGTCGACAGGCGCAGAACAGCCAGTTCAACCGGGTCCAGCTCTTCGATGGTGATGTCCAGGCACGGCGTCAGTGCAGCGTCGATTTCAGGCTTGTTGGCCGGAACGCCGTGCAGGATGTCGTGGAAGTACGCGGCATCGACATCGCTGAAATCGTTATCGACCCGAAACTGCGCTTCGATCTCGTTCAGCGACTGCTTGGCCATGTGCCATTGGTACAGCGCTTGGGTCGCGAGCTGACGGGCTTCGCGACGCTTGACGCTTTTCGATGGCTTGCCGGCATCCGCAGGCTTTGGATCGCGCGGGTTGAAACGATCACTTTCGTCGCTAATCACTTGGCCTCCAACTGCGCCAGCAGGCTGACCATTTCCAGAGCGGACAGGGCAGCTTCGGCGCCTTTGTTACCGGCCTTGGTGCCGGAACGTTCGATGGCTTGCTCGATGGAATCAACGGTCAGCACGCCAAATGCGACTGGAACGCCGAACTCCATGGACACCTGGGCCAGGCCCTTGGTGCATTCGCCCGCCACGTATTCGAAGTGCGGAGTACCGCCACGAATGACCGCGCCCAGGGCGATGATTGCCGCGTACTCGCCCTTCTGAGCGACTTTCTGCGCAACCAGCGGGATTTCGAAGGCGCCAGGCGCGCGGATGATGGTGATGTCGGTTTCGCTCACGCCGTGGCGAACCAGGGCATCAACTGCACCGCTGACCAGGCTTTCAACGACGAAGCTGTTGAAACGGCCCACTACCAGAGCGTAGCGGCCTTTAGGGGCGATGAAGGTACCTTCGATGGTCTTCAGGGTCATTCGTTAGATCTCTTAAAGAGCCGGGACGCGTTTTCTACGCATCCCTCGGTGATGTGTTAGCCGCGAATCAAGGACTGGAAACAACCGGTCATTATTCGGAGGGCACGTATTCTACAACTTCCAGATCGAAACCGGATATCGCATTAAATTTCATTGGCGCAGACATCAAGCGCATTTTGCGCACGCCCAGGTCCCGGAGGATCTGCGAACCGGCACCGACGATGCTGTAGGTGGTCGGTTTTTTCACGATAGCCTGATCCGCAGTTTCACGGATGTGCGCCAGCAATACGTCGCCATCGAGCGGGTGACCGAGCAACAGCACCACGCCGCTGCCGGCCTCGGCCACCGCAGCCATGGCGGCGCGCAGGCTCCAGCGGCCCGGTTGCTTGACCATCAACAGGTCGCGCAGCGGGTCCATGTTGTGCACGCGAACCAGGGTCGGTTCTTCGGCACACACGGTGCCCAGGGTCAGGGCCATGTGCACGTCACCTTCCACGGAATCACGATAGGTCACCAGGTTGAACTGGCCCAGTTCGCTGTCCAAAGGCTGCTCGGCAATCCGCTGAACGGTACGTTCGTGGATCATCCGGTAGTGAATCAGGTCGGCAATGGTGCCGATCTTGATGTTGTGTTCGGCCGCGAAGGCTTCGAGCTCGGTGCGACGGGACATGGTGCCGTCGTCGTTCATCACTTCGCAGATCACGCCGCTTGGCTCGAAACCGGCCATGCGCGCCAGGTCGCACGCCGCTTCGGTGTGGCCAGCGCGGGCCAAGGTACCGCCGGCCTGGGCCATCAGCGGGAAAATGTGGCCGGGGCTGACGATGTCTTCAGCCTTGGCGTCTTTCGCCGCAGCCGCTTGCACGGTGCGTGCGCGGTCGGCAGCGGAAATACCGGTGGTCACGCCTTCGGCCGCTTCGATGGACACGGTGAACTTGGTGCCGAAGCCGGAACCGTTGCGCGGCGCCATCAAGGGCAGCTTGAGCAGCTCGCAACGCTCGCGGCTCATCGGCATGCAGATCAGGCCACGGGCGTGCTTGGCCATGAAGTTGATGTGTTCGGCCTTGCAGCACTCGGCGGCCATGATCAGGTCGCCTTCGTTCTCGCGGTCTTCGTCATCCATGAGGATGACCATCTTGCCTTGGCGGATGTCTTCAACCAGTTCTTCGATGCTATTGAGCGCCACAAGGCACCCCCTTGGGTCAGGATTTGAGGTAGCCGTTGGCGGCCAGAAAGCTTTCGGTGATGTTTCCGGAGGTTGGCTCTGCGGCCTTGTCGCCCAGCAACAGGCGCTCCAGATAACGTGCCAGCAAGTCAACTTCAAGGTTTACCCGGCGACCTGGCTGGTATGACGCCATGATGGTTTCGCTCAGGGTGTGCGGAATGATCGTCAGCATGAACTCGGCGCCATCGACCGCGTTCACGGTCAGGCTGGTGCCGTCGACGGTGATCGAACCTTTATGGGCAATGTACTTGGCCAGGTCTTTCGGCGCACGGATGCGGAATTCCACGGCGCGCGCATTCTCGGTACGGGAAACCACTTCACCCACGCCATCGACGTGACCGCTGACCAGGTGCCCGCCGAGGCGAGTGGTCGGGGTCAGGGCTTTTTCCAGGTTCACCGGGCTGCCGCTTTTCAGGTCGTTCATGGCGGTGCAGTCGAGGGTTTCGCGACTGACGTCCGCCGCAAAGCCGTTACCCGGCAGCTCAACCGCCGTCAGGCACACGCCGTTGACCGCGATGCTGTCGCCCAGTTTGACGTCGCTCAAATCGAGCTTGCCGGTTTCTACGTGGACCCGCACATCACCGCCTTTGGGGGTCAATGCACGAATACTGCCGATGGATTCGATGATGCCGGTAAACATGGAGTTCTCCTCGAGAACAGGGCCGTCGCGTGGCGCAGGCCGGGAATTATACGCTCGCCGCTGGCGCAGGAATGGCGATGACTCGCCAGTCATCGCCAACCGCGCGAATTTCGGTGATTTTGAGCTCAGGCGCATCCTTCATTTGCGCGATCGGCCAGTCCAGCAGCGGCCGAGCCGAGGAGCCGAGGAACTTGCCGGCGATGAAAATCTGGAATTCGTCCACCAGACCTTGCTGGGCAAAAGCCCCGGCCAGACGCGGGCCTGCCTCAACCAACACTTCGTTGACCCCGCGTGCAGCGAGTTCGACCAGCAATTTTCGCAGGTCAACCAAACCATCGTCGCCCGCCACGATCAGGCATTCCGGGCCGTTCGCGTACTGCTCTTCAATCGCCATGCAGGTGGCGACCAATGCCGGCCCGGCCTTGAAAAACGGTGCATCCAGCGGCACTCGCAGACGGCCGTCGATCAGCACGCGCAGCGGCGGACGGCTCATGGCCTGGGCCGTTTGTTCGGCGTCCAGGCCCAGCTCATCGGCACGCACGGTCAAGCGGGCGTTGTCCGCCAGCACCGTGTCGGCGCCGGTCAGCACCACGCTGGCCTGCGCCCGCAGGCGTTGCACCGCCGAACGTGCGGCCGGGCCGGTGATCCATTGGCTCTCGCCGCTTTCCATCGCCGTGCGACCGTCCAGGCTCATGGCCAACTTGACCCGCACGAACGGCAAGCCGTGTTCCATGCGCTTCAGGAAGCCTTCATTAAGCTTGCGCGCCTCGCCTTCCAGCACGCCACTTTCGATGGCGATGCCGGCCTGGGCCAGGCGCTGCAGGCCGCGACCGGCCACCGACGGGTTCGGGTCTTGCATCGCTGCGACGACCCGCGCAAGGCCAGCATTCACCAGCGCATCGGCGCAAGGCGGCGTATGGCCGTGGTGGCTGCACGGTTCGAGGGTCACGTAAGCGGTGGCACCTCGAGCCTTGTCGCCTGCGGCACGCAGTGCGTGGACTTCAGCGTGGGGCTCGCCGGTGCGCACATGCCAGCCTTCGCCGACAATCTGCCCGTCACGCACGATCACGCAGCCAACGCGAGGGTTGGGGTGTGTCGTGTAATGGCCTTTGCGCGCCAGTTCCAGGGCGCGGGCCATGTAATGGGCGTCGAGGATGGCTTGTTCGGGGGACGTGGTCATTCTTTCACCGGCTCACGGGCCAGGCGATCGATCTCTTCCCGGAACTCGTTGAGGTCCTGGAAGCGCCGATACACGGAGGCGAAACGAATGTAGGCGACTTCGTCGAGCTTTTGCAGCTCGGCCATCACCAGTTCACCGACCACGAGGGATTTGACCTCGCGCTCGCCGGTGGCGCGCAGTTTGTGTTTGATATGCACCAGCGACGATTCGAGGCGCTCGACACTCACCGGGCGCTTCTCCAGCGCACGCTGCATGCCCGCGCGAAGTTTTTCTTCATCGAAGGGCTGACGGCTACCGTCGGTTTTGATCAGGCGCGGCAACACCAGTTCGGCGGTCTCGAACGTCGTGAAACGCTCGCCGCAGGCCAGGCATTCACGCCGGCGGCGCACCTGTTCGCCCTCGGCGACCAGACGCGAGTCGATGACCTTGGTGTCGTTGGCACCGCAGAAGGGACAGTGCATGGTGGCAGGCAACAAAAAAAGGGAGGGCCATGGTAGCGCATCCCCGTGGCAAGACAAGACATAGGGTTTACGGTATACAGACTGGCTATAGAGCTTGATCCATGGATTTCACCTTGCTGGAGCCGCAAATGTCCCTAAGACCACTCGTATTGCTCAGTGTTTTCAGCCTGCTGGTGGCCTGCAGCAGCGATGCGCCCAAGCCCCAGCCGCCAACACCAGGGCCCGCCCCACAGGCCGCGCAGAAAAAAGCCAAGGAGTCCGCCAACCTCGGCCCGTTGCCCGCCTATCAGCGTGAACTGAGCGGCACCCTGCAAGGCATACCGGCCGGCGCCGAAGTTGAACTGGCGCTGCTGGTGATTGACGCCCAGGACCGCCCGCAACAATTGCTCGCCAGTTCGAGCCTGATCGGCACCAATCAGCTTCTGCCGTTTCACCTGCGCTTCAACCCGGAATCGTTCCCTGCCGGCGTTCGCGTTGAATTGCGCGGTCGCGCCAGCCAGTCCGGCCAGTTGATTTTGCACCTGCCTTCGCAGGTCATTACCCAGCCGACGACCCAGGCCTTGGGTCAGCTGCAATTCGTCAAAGCCCCATGATTGCACCGCTCGACCTGCAACGGGCGTTGGGTGAATTGCTCGGTGATGCGCAGCTTGTGCCTGTTGCGTTGCCCGATACCGAGCTGAAACTCTGGCTGATCGACGGCGATAACATGGACCGCGCGTTCAGCCCGGAAGAAACCCGGCGGATTCTGCATGAACCGCCCTACTGGAGTTTCTGCTGGGCCAGCGGCCTGGCGGTTGCCCGCTATCTCGCCGCATTCCCTGAATGGGTCGAAGGCAAGCGGGTGCTGGATTTCGGTGCTGGCTCCGGGGTGGCGGGGATTGCGGCAGTAAAGGCCGGCGCGCTGGAAGTGGTGGCCTGTGACCTCGACCCGCTGGCGATTGCCGCGTGTCGGGCGAATGCCGAACTCAATGGCGTACACCTCAACTACTCGACGGATTTTTTCGCCGAAGCGGATCGGTTTGATCTGATTCTGGTGGCCGACGTTTTGTATGACCGGGCTAACCTGCCGTTGCTTGATGAGTTTTTGAGCCGGGGCCAGGAAGCGTTGGTGGCGGATTCGCGGGTGAGAGATTTCAGGCATCCGCTCTATCAACGTATCGAAATGCTGGAAGCGATGACCCTGCCGGATCTGGCCGAGCCTGAAGAGTTTCGGCATGTGAGCCTCTACCACGCGCGGCGCGGCTAAAAGCTTCGCGAGCAAGCTTCGCTCCTACAGGTTCGGCGTCGGTCTTCAAATCGGCGTGGGCCTGTAGGAACGAGCGGTGCGACGATCCGACTTGCCCGCGAAAGCGCCCTGTCAGACCGCCCACACTTTCAGCGATACCCTGCCAAGCCTTATAGTTGCCCCATTCACGCTTTTACGAGATCCCCCATGAGTCAGGAAACGCCGTACATCTTCGACGCCACGACCGCCGATTTCGACCAGTCGGTGATCGAGAACTCTTTCCACAAACCGGTGCTGGTGGATTTCTGGGCCGAATGGTGTGCGCCGTGCAAATCGCTGATGCCGCTGCTGCAAACCATCGCCGAGAGCTACCAGGGCGAATTGCTGCTGGCCAAGGTCAACTGCGATCTCGAACAGGACATCGTCGCCCGCTTCGGCATTCGCAGCCTGCCGACCGTGGTGTTGTTCAAGGACGGTCAGCCAGTGGACGGTTTTGCCGGTGCGCAGCCCGAGTCCGCCGTGCGGGCGATGCTTGAGCCTCATGTGCAAATGCCGCCACCCGCAGCGGCCGATCCATTCGAACACGCCCAGGCCCTGTTCGACGACAGCCGTTTCGCCGATGCCGAAGCCGCGCTCAAAGTGCTGCTGGGCGAAGACAACACCAACGCTGCCGCCTTGATCCTCTACGCCCGTTGCCTGACGGAACGGGGCGAACTGGGCGAAGCGCAAACCGTGCTCGACGCAGTGAAAAGCGACGAGCACAAAGCAGCACTGGCCGGCGCCAAGGCGCAAATCCAGTTCCTTGGCCAGGCCAAGGATTTGCCGGATGCCGCAGACCTGAAAGCGCGCCTGGCGAAAAACCCGCAGGACGATGAAGCGGTGTATCAACTCGCGATCCAGCAACTGGCCCGCCAGCAGTACGACGCCGCGCTGGATGCGCTGCTGAAGCTGTTCGTCCGCAATCGCAGCTACAGCGAAGGCTTGCCGCACAAGACCTTGCTGCAGGTGTTCGAACTGCTGGGCAATGATCACCCGTTGGTGACCACCTACCGCCGCAAGTTGTTTGCTGCGCTTTATTAACCTGCGTTGATCCAGCTATAGAGCGGCGTATCCCCGCCGCTCGACACCTTCACATCCGCGCAATGACGCAAACGCACCAGCATGCGCTTGCCCGACGCCGCGCTGCCGGTCAGTCCTTCCAACTGATCCAGCAGATCCGGCCCGCTCAATTGCCCGGCCTTGCGCAGCAAATCCTTGGCGATTTGCCACAGCGCATCATCCTGATTCACCGGCTTGGCCGGGGCGTCACTGGCCTCAGGCTTGACCACCTGCAACTGCGCACCAAGCCGCGCCCAATCGCCGTCGTCCATCTCCAGCGTCAAATCCACCGGCCAGTCGCCGATGCTTCCGCGTATACGCAACATAAGTCTGCTCCTGCACATTTCTGACGAGCATGCTCCCATGTGACTTGCGCAACGCCAAGCAGACGGTCAAACTCCCCGCACTTTCGTTATAAGATTACATAACAAACTCTTCATTTTACTTTCGGAGACCCGCCATGCGCCGTCTGCTGCTCGCTCTGCCGTTCGCCCTGTTGCCGCTGACCGTCGCCCACGCGGCTGAAGAACATGATCATGACCATGAACACGGCAGCCTCAGCGCCCACGAACATGGCGTCGCTCGCCTGAATGCAGCGCTGGACGGTCAGACCCTGGAGCTGGAGCTGGAAAGCCCGGCGATGAACCTGGTGGGCTTCGAACACGCTGCCACCACTGACGCCGACAAGGCCAAAGTGGCCGCCGCTCGTGCGCAGCTTGAGAAACCGTTGGCACTGTTCAACCTGCCGAAAGCCGCCGGTTGCGTAGTGGCGACCCAGGAACTGGAAAGCCCGTTGTTCGGTGACAAGCCGGATGCTGATGACGATCACGATGCCAAAGACGAACATCATCACGACCACAGCGAAATCCACGCCCATTACCAATTCACCTGCTCAGCCCCGGGCGCGCTGAAAACCCTGGACCTGGCCAATATCTTCAACACTTTCCCAGCCACTCAGAAGATTCAGGTACAGCTGATCAGCCCGAGCGGGCAGCAAGGGGTTGAAGTGACGGCCAAGGCTGCCGCTCTCAAGTTCTGAATTCACCACCGCCCCTGTAGGAGCGAGGCTTGCCCGCGAAGGCATCTAATAGTCAACATCTCGTTGAATGAGATGGCCTCTTCGCGGGCAAGCCTCGCGCCTACAGGGATCGGTGTTGGATGTGACATTGAGACAAGTACCCAAAACCCATGAAATCGGCGCTATGACCCAAGCACTCATCGAACTGTCCGACCTGAGCTTCAGCTGGCCCGGTCACCCGCCGCTGCTGGACATCCCGGCGTTTCGCCTGGAGCCCGGCGAAACCCTGTTCCTCAAAGGCCCCAGCGGTAGTGGCAAGACCACCCTGCTTGGCCTGCTTGGGGGCGTTCAGAAACCCGATCGCGGCAGCATCCGCCTGCTGGGCCAGGAGCTGACCGAACTCGGCGCCGGCGCGCGTGACCGCTTTCGCGTCGATCACACCGGCTATATCTTCCAGCAGTTCAACCTGCTGCCGTTTCTCTCGGTGCGCGAGAACGTCGAGCTGCCCTGCCACTTTTCCAAACTGCGCGCCGAGCGGGCGAAACAGCGCCACGGCAGCGTCGACCAGGCCGCCGCCACTTTGCTGGCTCACTTGGGCCTGAAGGATGCAAGCCTCCTCAGCCGCCGCGCCGATTCGCTGTCCATCGGCCAGCAGCAACGGGTCGCCGCCGCGCGCGCGTTGATTGGTCAGCCGGAGCTGGTGATCGCCGACGAACCGACCTCGGCCCTGGACTACGACGCTCGCGAAAACTTCATTCGCCTGCTGTTCGCCGAATGCCGTGAAGCCGGCTCGAGCCTGTTGTTTGTCAGCCACGATCAAAGCCTCGCGCCGCTGTTCGATCGCCATCTGTCGCTGGCCGAACTCAATCGCGCCGCCACCCCGTTCGAGGTCTGAGATGTATTTGTTTCGTCTAGCCCTGGCCAGCCTGGCTAACCGCCGCTTTACCGCGATCCTCACCGCGTTCGCCATTGCCCTGTCGGTCTGCCTGCTGTTGGCCGTGGAACGGGTGCGCACCGAAGCCAAGGCCAGTTTCGCCAGCACCATCAGCGGCACCGACCTGATCGTCGGCGCGCGTTCCGGTTCGGTGAACCTGTTGCTGTACTCGGTGTTCCGCATCGGCAACGCCACCAACAACATTCGTTGGGACAGCTTCGAACACTTCGCCAACAACCCGAAAGTGAAGTGGGCGATCCCGATGTCCCTCGGCGATTCCCATCGCGGTTATCGCGTGATGGGCACCACCGAGGCGTACTTCGAGCACTACCAATACGGCCATCAACAGCACCTCGAAGTGGCCGATGGCCGCGCCTTCGCCAGCGATCCGTTCGAAGTGGTGCTCGGCGCCGAAGTGGCCGATGCGCTGCATTACAAACTCGGCGACAAACTGGTTCTGGCCCACGGCGTGGCAGTGATCAGCCTGGTCAAGCACGACGACAAACCGTTCACCGTAGTCGGCATTCTCAAACGCACCGGCACCCCGGTGGACCGCACGCTGCACATCAGCCTCGGCGGCATGGAAGCGATTCACGTCGACTGGCACAACGGCGTGCCGGCCCAGGGCAAAGGCCGGATCAGCGCCGATCAGGCACGCAACATGGACCTGACGCCACAAGCGATCACCGCCTTCATGCTCGGCCTCAACAGCAAGATTTCGACGTTCGCCGTGCAGCGCGAGATCAACGAATTCCGTGGCGAGCCGATGTTGGCGATCCTCCCCGGTGTGGCGCTGCAAGAGCTGTGGAGTTTGATGAGCACGGCGGAAAAAGCCTTGTTCGTGGTGTCGCTGTTTGTGGTGCTGACCGGTTTGATCGGCATGCTCACGGCGATTCTCACCAGCCTCAACGAACGACGGCGCGAGATGGCGATTCTGCGCTCGGTCGGCGCCCGGCCCTGGCACATTGCGACGTTGCTGGTGCTGGAGGCGTTTGCCTTGGCGCTGGCCGGCGTAATGGCCGGGCTGGGGCTTTTGTATGTGGGCATCGCCCTGGCCCAAGGCTATGTGCAAGCCAATTACGGTTTGTACCTGCCACTCGCCTGGCCCAGCGAGTATGAATGGACGCTGCTCGGTGGCATCCTGATCGCCGCGTTGCTGATGGGCAGCGTGCCGGCGTGGCGCGCGTATCGCCAATCCCTGGCCGATGGCCTGTCGATCCGACTATGAGGACGTTAATGATGCCCCGCGCTCTGCTTGCGCTGTTGATGCTGGTCGCCCTGCCGCTGTGGGCGGCCGAGCCGAAAGAGCTGACCTGGTCGGAAATGATCCCGCCGGACGCCGCACCGGAAGTACCGAACATGACACCGCTGCACGACCTGTCGCAGATGAGCAGCGCGCTGGAATCGGCGCCCGCCGCCAGACAAGACATGCCCAATGCACCTGTGGTGAAAAACCTCGACGGGCAGAACATTCGCTTGCCGGGTTACATCGTGCCGCTGGAAGTGAGCGAGGAAGGTCGCACCACGGAGTTTTTGCTGGTGCCGTATTTCGGCGCCTGCATCCATGTGCCGCCACCGCCGTCGAACCAGATCGTGCACGTGAAAAGCGAAGTGGGCGTGAAGCTGGATGAGCTGTATCAGCCGTACTGGATCGAGGGCGCGTTGCAGGTCAAAGCGTCGACCAGCGAGTTGGCGGACGCGGGGTATCAGATGGAGGCGGACAAGATTTACGTGTATGAATTGCCGGAGTGAATCCGGCGATTCTGTATTGCTTGATCGATAGCTATCGCGAGCAGGCTTGCTACCACAGGGGATCACCAAATCTCTGTGGGAGCGAGCCTGCTCGCGATGAGGCCATCTGCCGCACAACAAAAACAAGGCCATCACTGTTTCATTGAGCTGAGTCAAAAGACCGTATCAGACGCCTCCGTACCATTGGACATCGAATATTTTTAACGTCCTTTGGAGCTCCTATGCACAAGTCCTTGCTCAGCGCTTCGCTGTTTGCCGTCGCGCTCGCAGCCCCGCTCGCTTACGCCCACGAAGCCGGTGACATCCTGGTTCGTGCCGGTGCAATCACCGTCAACCCGAAAGCCGACAGCTCCAGCGTCAAGGTCGATCAAGGCCCTCTGGCCGGCGCCGACCTGGGTGGCAAGGCGACCATGAGCAGCGACACGCAACTGGGTCTGAACTTCGCTTACATGATCGACAGCCACTGGGGGATCGAACTGCTCGCCGCCTCGCCATTCGAGCATGACGTGAAGCTCAAAGGCACCGCCCTGGGCGCAGCCAACGGCAAACTCGGCACCCTGAAACACCTGCCGCCAACCCTGAGCGTTGTGTACTACCCACTGGACGCGAAGTCTGTATTCCAGCCATATGTCGGCGCCGGCATCAACTACACCTGGATCTACGACGAGCACGTCGGCAGCGAAGCACAAGCCAACGGCTTCAGCAATTTCAAGGCGGATAACTCTTGGGGCATGGCGTTTCAGGTTGGTGCTGACTACATGATCACCGACAACATCATGCTCAACGCCCAGGTGCGCTACATCGACATCGACACCACGGCGACCGTGGAAAACAACGCCGTGGCGCCGGGTACTCGTGCCAAGGTCGATGTGGACGTCGACCCGTTCATTTACATGGTTGGCCTGGGTTACAAGTTCTAAACCCACACACCCAAAAAAGGCGCCTCGAAAGGCGCCTTTTTCATGATCGTTCCCACGCTCCGTGGTGGGAACGATCTATCGTCCCAACAACCGCGCCAAGCCAACATTCATCGGCGTCTGCTCAGGGTAAGTAAACCGCTCCAGCAACCGCCGATTGTTCGCTCGCGAGTGGCGGATGTCACCGGAACGTGCCGGGCCGTAACTCACCGGGGGCAATTGACCGACCACCACCTCCAGCGCCTCAAGCATTTGCTTGAGAGAAGTTGCCTGGTTCCAGCCAACATTGACCGCGCCGACTTCGACCTGCGGTTGCTCGATGGCTTGCACCAACAAATCCACCAAATCTTCAACGTAGACGAAATCGCGTGTCTGCTCGCCATCGCCAAACACGGTGATCGGCAGGCCTTTCTGCGCGCGTTCGCTGAAAATACTGATCACGCCGGAATACGGCGAGGATGGATCCTGACGCGGACCGAAAATGTTGAAGAAGCGGAAAATCACCGGCTCCAGACCATGCTGGCGACGGTAGAAATCGAAGTAATACTCGCTGGCCAGTTTGTCCGACGCATACGGTGTCAATGGCGCCTTGGGCGTGTCTTCATCGATCGACTCGCCTTCGCCATTGTTGCCGTAGACCGCCGCGCTGGAGGCGTACAGCACTCGCTTGACGCCAGCCTCACGCATGGCTTCGCAGACATTCAGCGAGCCGATGAAATTGCTGCGGTGAGTCTTCACCGGATCGTCCACCGAGGCCTGCACTGACGCCACCGCGGCCAGATGCGCCACGGCGCTGCAACCGAGCATGGCCTGGGCCACCAGCGCAGCATCGGCGACGTCACCCACAACGAGTTCGACCTTGGGATTGTCCAGCGGCAGGTTGCTGCGTTTGCCGGTGGACAAGTCATCAAGAATTCGCACCGAATGGCCTTTGGCAAGCAAGGCATCGGTCAGGTGCGAGCCGATGAAACCGGCGCCGCCGGTGATTAAAACAGGGCCGTCAGCCATGGCGATAGAACCTATCCAGTAAGCCCGGGAGTGCCGCGCGCCAGGCGCGGGGCTTGATTCCGAAGGTGTGCAGTATTTTCTTGCAGGCCAGCACCGCGTGTTGCGGCTCTTCGGCGGCGTCCGGGCGCGCGGCGTGAGCCTGGGCGGTCGGCGCTTCGATGGCCAGCGGATGCAGGCTGCGGGCTTCGGTCAGGATCGCCTGCCCCAGCGCCAGCGGCGTGGTCGCCTCATGCCCGGCGTAATGATAGGTGCCCCACAGCGGCGCCGCACAATCGAGCTGCTTGAGTACCGAAATGATCACCCGCGCCGCGTCGTCGACCGGAGTCGGGTTGCCCCGGCGGTCGTCGGCCATCAGCAATTCTTCAGGCTGTTCGGCGCGACCGAGGAAGCGCCCGAGAGTGCCGTCGGGGCTGTCATCGAGCAGCCAGCCGAAACGCAACAGCACGTGTTGCGGGCAGGTAGCGCGCACGCTTTGTTCGATCCGCCACAAGGCCTGGCCGCGCAAGCCCAATGGCACCGGTTCGTCTTTTTCGCTGTAGGCGGTCGCCCGGGAGCCGTCGAACACGCGATAGCTCGACGGTTGCAGCAGCACGATGTTGTGGTGCTGGCACAGTTCGGCCAGACGCTCGATCGCCCGCTCCTGCCCGGCCAGGCGCTGTTCGCTAACCGTCTCCGCCTGAAACCAGTCGAAGTAGTAGGCGAGATTGATCAACGCGTCCGGGCGGGTGTCGTCGAGCAGTTGCGTCAGGCTCGCGGCATCCCAGCCGTCTTGCGGTGGGCGGGGGGCGAGGAAACCGATGTCTTCCTCCGCACCGAGGCGAATCAGCGCCTGCCCAAGGGCATTTCCGCCGCCCAGTAACATAAGGCGCATTCGCATAGAGTCAGCAGGCCCAGTCTGATTGGAACGATGGCTTTATCGACAGCGCCCGTGGGCGATGTCGTTGATAGTTGCCGGAATCGTTGCATTTTGCGGGTTTAGTGCGCAACCGTCATCCGTAAAGTGTAGATCCCCGGGATTTGTGGTGCCTGTCCCGACCCCATCGCGAGCAAGCTCGCTCCCACAGGGGGCTGCGGCGCACACAAATCCAATGTGGGAGCGAGCCTGCTCGCGATGAGGCCATTGGAAACAATGAAGGTCTTGAGCGGTACTTGCATCTTCAGTCCCCCACCCGCATAAATTACCCAATGAATCTGCCCATCCCCACGGACGCGGCCCTGGCAGGCTTCCACCCCGCCGTCAGCGCCTGGTTCAGCAATACCTTCCCGACGGTCACCGCCGCCCAGGCCCGGGCGTGGCCGTTGATCCGTCAGCACCGCTCGACCCTGATCGCCGCGCCCACCGGGTCCGGCAAAACCCTCACGGCCTTCCTCGCGGTCATTGACGACTTGGTCCATCGCGGCCTGGAAAATGAAGGCGGGTTGCCTGACGAAACCCTGGTGGTCTACGTCTCACCGCTCAAAGCCCTGTCCAACGACATCCAGATCAACCTGCAAAACCCGCTGGCCGGCATCACCGAGCAATTGCGCGTCATGGGCCTGCCCGAATTGCAGATCAACACCGCCGTGCGCACTGGCGATACGCCGCAAAAAGACCGCTCGTCCATGCGCCGAACGGCACCGCACATTCTGGTGACCACCCCGGAATCCCTTTACGTGCTGCTTGGTTCCGATTCCGGCCGGCAGATGCTCGGTACCACGCGCACGGTGATCGTCGACGAAATCCACGCCATCGCCGCCAGCAAACGCGGCAGCCATTTGGCCTTGAGCCTCGAACGACTGCAGGCGCTGTGCGCGGTCCCGCTGATGCGGATAGGCCTGTCTGCCACGCAAAAACCCATCGAAGCGGTCTCGCGCTTCCTTGTGGGCCGTGACCGCGAGTGCGAAATCATCGACATCGGCCACGCCCGCCCACGGGATCTGGACATCGAAGTGCCGCCAGTGCCGCTCTCGGCAGTGATGGCCAACGATGTCTGGGAACGGGTCTACGACCGCCTCGCCGCCCTTGCCCGCGAACACCGCACCACGCTGATTTTCGTCAACACCCGACGCCTGGCCGAGCGCCTGAGCCGGCACTTGAGCGAACGCCTCGGCAAGGAGGCCGTCGCCGCTCACCACGGCAGCCTGGCCAAGGAGTTTCGCCTCGACGCGGAACAGCGGCTCAAGCGCGGCGAGCTGCAAGTGCTGATCGCCACGGCCTCGCTGGAACTGGGGATCGACATAGGCGACGTCGACCTGGTGTGCCAGATCGCCTCTCCGCGCTCGATTGCCGGTTTTCTGCAACGGGTCGGCCGCTCCGGGCACCAGGTCGGCGGCACGCCCAAGGGCCGTTTGTTCGCCACCACCCGAGATGACTTGATCGAATGCGCCGCCCTGCTCGACTGCGTGCGCCGTGGCGAACTCGACACCCTGCAGATTCCCAAGGCGCCGCTGGATGTCTTGGCGCAGCAGATCATCGCCGAAGTCAGCTGCCAGGAATGGCAGGAGCAGGCCTTACTGGAGATGTTCCGCAAAGCCTCGCCCTACGCCGACCTCGACGAAAAGCATTACCAGGCGCTGCTGAACATGCTCGCCGAGGGCTACAACGGTCGCCAGGGGATTCGCAGCGCCTACCTGCACCGCGACGCCGTGACCCGCACGTTGCGCGGTCGTCGGGGCAGCAAACTGACGGCGGTGACCAGCGGCGGAACGATTCCGGACAATGCCGATTACAGCGTGCTGCTGGAGCCTCAGGGGCTGAACATCGGCAGCGTCAACGAAGACTTTGCCGTGGAAAGCATCGCCGGGGATATCTTCCAGTTGGGCAATACGTCGTACCGGATCCTGCGCGTCGAAACCGGCAAGGTCCGGGTCGAAGATGCTCAGGGCCAGCCGCCGACCATTCCGTTCTGGCTTGGGGAAGCACCGGGACGCAGCGCTGAACTGTCATTCGCCGTCGCGCGCCTGCAAGCGCAGCTCGATGACCTGCTCGGCGCCACTCCGGGCGACTTGCAACCGGCCATCGACTGGCTGACCGACACCCTCGGCCTGAACCTCGCCAGCGCCGAGCAGTTGGTGGATTACCTGGCCCGCGCACGCCTGACATTGGGCGCCCTGCCCTCACAAGACACGCTGCTGATGGAACGGTTTTTCGACGAATCCGGCGGCACGCAATTGATCATCCACTCGCCGTTCGGCAGTCGCATCAACCGCGCCTGGGGCCTGGCCTTGCGCAAGCGGTTCTGCCGCACCTTCAACTTCGAATTGCAGGCCGCCGCCAGCGAAGACGCAATCGTGCTGTCGCTGTCCACCAGCCACAGCTTCGAACTCGACGACGTTTGGCGCTACGTTCACAGCAACACCGCCGAGCACCTGTTGATCCAGGCGATACTCGATGCGCCGCTGTTCGGCGTGCGCTGGCGCTGGAACGCCGGGGTCGCACTGGCGCTGCCGCGTTACACCGGAGGGCGCAAAGTCGCGCCGCAGATCCAGCGCATGAAAAGCGAAGACCTGATCGCCAGCGTGTTTCCCGATCAGATTGCCTGCGTGGAAAACCTCGCCGGTGAACGCGAAGTGCCCGAGCATCCGCTGGTGGAGCAAACCCTCGACGATTGCCTGCACGAGGCCATGGACAGCGAAGGCTGGCTGGCACTCTTGCGGCGTATGGAAAGCGGCGATGTCCGACTGATCAGCCGCGATTTGCCGGCGCCCTCGCCGCTGGCAGCAGAAATCCTCAGCGCCCGCCCCTATACCTTTCTCGACGATGCGCCGCTGGAAGAACGCCGCACCCAAGCGGTGCTCAACCGGCGCTGGACCGACCCGCAGTCCACCGACGACCTCGGTGCGCTGGATGCCGAAGCGATTCAAGCGGTGCGCGACGAAGCCTGGCCAGCCCCGACGGGCGTCGATGAAATGCACGAAGCCTTGATGAGCCTGGCGTGCATCACCGATGCCGAGGCACAGGCCAATGCGCATTGGCTCGACTGGCTCAACGTCCTCGCTGCAAGCGGTCGCACCAGCCGTTTGCAGCTCAATGCCGGGCAATCGCTGTGGTTGGCGTTGGAGCGTCTGACCTGCCTGCGGGCGATTTATCCACAGGCAGATTTGCTGCCTCCGCTGGAGGCGCTACCGGGATTTGATGAGGTCTGGGAAACGGACGAAGCCGTGCTGGAAGTGATTCGCGCGCGGCTCAGTGCGTTTGGCCCACTGCCGTTGCAAGCGATTGCCGAACCTTTGGGATTGCCGGCCATTGAAGTCACCCAAGCGCTGGCGCAACTGGAGCGCGAAGGTTATGTGCTGCGTGGTCAATTCACCCCTGGCGCCATCGAGGACGAATGGTGTGAGCGGCACCTGTTGGCGCGGATTCATCGCTACACGGTCAAGCGTCTGCGGCGGGAAATCGAGCCGGTGGCGTTGCAGGATTTCATGCGCTTTCTGTTCGACTGGCAGCACTTGTCCGCCGCGACGCAAGGCCAGGGCAACGCGGTGCTGCCGGCCATCGTCGCGCAGTTCGAAGGCTATCCCGCTGCCGCTTCAGCCTGGGACAGCGACATTCTGCCGATGCGGATCAAAGGCTATTCGGCAAGTTGGCTGGACGACCTGTGCCGCAGCGGCAAGCTAGTCTGGACCCGCCTGACCGCGCGCAACAAGACGGCCGGCACGGCGTTGCGCAGTACACCGATTCTGCTGCTACCGCGCAGCCAGGTCGGGTTGTGGAGCAGCCTGACCGAGCAGACCCCGGTCAGCGAACTGTCGCCCAAGACGCAAAAGGTCTACGAAGCACTCAGCCAACATGGCGCGCTGTTTTTCGATGAGCTGATTCACGAGGCGCACCTGCTGCGCACCGAGCTAGAAATCGCCTTGCAGGAACTGGTCGGCGCCGGACTGGTGAACGCCGACAGTTTCGCCGGCCTGCGAGCGCTGATCACCCCGGCCAGCAAGCGACAGAACCGCAGCAGCCGACGTGGGCGTGGGGCGTTTGTCGGCGGGATGGACGATGCCGGGCGCTGGGCCTTGCTGCGACGTGGTCCTGCCGCGCCGGTTGTGGATAACAAGCGCCCGACGCCGACGCCGAGCGACACCCTGGAACACATCGCCATGACGTTGCTGAGACGCTACGGCGTGGTGTTCTGGCGCTTGCTGGAACGGGAAGCGGATTGGTTGCCGAGTTGGCGGGAATTGCTGCGCACGTTCCATCGGCTGGAGGCTAGGGGGGAGATTCGCGGTGGACGGTTTGTCAGCGGTTTGGCTGGCGAGCAATTTGCGTTGCCTGAGGCCATTCCATTGCTGCGCGAAGTCCGGCGCCGGCCGCATGACGGGAGTTTGATCGCGGTGTGCGGGGTTGATCCGCTGAACCTTGCCGGGACGCTACTGCCCGGAGCGAAGGTGCCGGCGTTGGCGAGTAATCGGCTGGTGTATCGGGATGGGTTGCCGGCGGCGGCCGAGATTGCCGGCAAGCAGGTTTTCTGGGTCGAGCTGGATCAGCAATCGGCTGCTGAATTACACAGCAAGCTGATCCGCCACAATCCCCTGTAGGCGCGAGGCTTGCCCGCGAAGAACGAAGACACGGTTCTACTGATACACCGCGGTGCGCCCTTCGCGGGCAAGCCTCGCGCCTACAAGGTTTGCGGTGTTATTGAGTACGCGGCTGATCCGGTAACAACACCGGCGAATTCTCCGGCGCCGGCCCGTCGTCTTCCTGCCCGGCCATCGCCTGCCTCGGCATCAAAACCTGCTGTGGATAAGTCTGCGCGAAATGCACGCACGGGCTGTTATCCACAAGCTTCTTCAACCGTTGGTTAAATGCCCGGCTCACCGCATATTGCCCCCCGACACCGTGCGGAACTGCGCCGTCAGCACCACGCCGTTGAGGTCCATTTTGTCGACGCCAAACACATCCAGCGGCCCTTGCAGGTTGTACTTGAGAAACGCGTCCTCGCGGATCGAATCCCCCGCCTCACGGATCAGTTCGATCGCTTTGTCGACATCGGTGTCGTAGGTGAACTGCACCGAGAAAAACGCATAGGCAAACTGCCGCGATTGGTTGGTCACGGCCTTGATCTGCCCGAACGGCACCGAGTGCACGAAACCCTTGCCGTCCCGCAGGCGCAAGGTGCGGATGGTCAGGCCTTCGACCGTCCCGGCATGGCCGGAGTCGAGCACCACCCAGTCGCCGATCGACAGCGTGTCTTCGATGATGATGAACAACCCGGTGATCACGTCCTGCACCAATTGCTGCGAACCAAAACCGATGGCCAGGCCGACCACCCCGGCACCCGCCAGCAACGGCGCAACGTTGATCCCAAGGTTGGCCATGGTGGTAATTGCGCAGATCACCACCAGGATGATTTTGATCGCGTTGCGCAGCAGCGGCAGGATGGTTTTTACCCGCGTACTTGGCTGCGTCGTGCGTTTGTTGACCGGCGGTTTCAGCGCTTCCTGGATCGCCGTATCGAGCACCACCCACAGCAACCAGGTCACCAGAAAGATCAGCCCCATGCTGCTCAACGAATCACTGATCGCCCGCCCTACCTTGTTTTGCTCGGCGAATTCGAACAGCGACACGCCCCAGATCCGCCCAAGGATTTCGATGAAAGCCACGGCCATGATGATTCGTAGCAGCGCATGCAGCAGACTGAGAAAACGCTCCTTGTAAGCGCTGCTGCGCTGGATCGCTTCAACCTGACGCGACTTGAACATGTGCTGGAAAATCGTGCTGAGAAACACCGTGGCAATCAGCAGGATAGTGGTGAACAACGCACAGCGCAGCGCCTTCTGATTGTCATCGCCGACGCCGAGCAGGTTGATCGCCGAGACCATCACCATCAGCAGGATCGGCCAGTACCAGAGCCCGGAAAAGATCCGCAGGGATTCTTGCAGCGACGGCTGTTTGAGGCGCTGGGCCAGGGGCCGGTTACGGATCAGATGCGCCACCGGGCGCCTCAATCGAATCACCAATAAGCCGAAGATGATCGAGACGAAAAAACCGGTGAGCACGGCAGCGCTGCTGGTGATGTTGCCGCCCAGTTGCCGGGCGATCTGCGGGCTGGTCAGCGCATCGCTGAGCGCGGCAAGGAAACCGATCAGGAACAGCGGTCGTGGGCAGAAATCGCGGATGATCTGCACTGCCGTGCGCTTGTGGCCGGTGTTGAACATGACAATCACGCAGAGCAGCATCGAGGTCGAAAAAATGCCGCTGCTGGTGGCGTAGGCGAAACACAGCGCCAGCGCACGGCCCACCGAGGCAGGCAGGAAATGGCTGACGTAAAGGGTCAATGGCAGGCAAATCAGGGCCGGTAGCGTGTAAGGCAACACATAATTGAGCAGATCCTGACTGCGCTGGCGCGTTCGCAGAAAGCGGCCCCGATTCAAGCGTTTGGCGAGTATCCCGCCGAGCACGGTGAGCAAGGCAAAGCTGCCGAGCCAGACGCCGGACAGCATCAGGAAGTCGCCAATCACGCTCCAGCCGGAACGGTTAGAAGGTCGATTGACCAGTTTGTCCACCTCATTCGCCGCCCGGTCCGCCCGCAGGCGCCAGGCATCGACCAGGTCTTCGTTGAGGTCGAGCTTGTCCTGAACGTCGTCGATGCTGGAGCTGATGGCCCCGAGCAGGCCGCCCTGGACCAACGGTTCAGGCGTAGCAGGCTCCTCGGCAGCGGCGGGAATACCCGGCAGCGTGACGGCTTCCAACTCGTTGCTGCCCAGAAACAGCAACGCCCCCAGCAGTATCGCGGTCTTGAACTTGAGCAAAACGGGAAGCTCCTTGGGAAGGGTCTGTAAGGAACTGATCGGGAAATGGCGGGCAAGTTCGGTTTTGCCCGCGAGATAACGGCCAGCAAGTTCCCCTGTGGCGAGGGAGCTTGCTCCCGCTGGGGTGCGAAGCGCCCCCCAAAACCTGCAAACCTGGCTCCTCAGATACAGCGTGCGATATGGCATTTGCGACTGCTGCGCAGCCGAGCGGGAGCAAGCTCCCTCGCCACAGGGTTTCATTTGCCCGCGAGATATTTGACCTGCACGCAAATATCAAATGCCCACCCCTCTATTTTTCCGCACAACCCAAACCCCGACACTGCGCTCCATCAATCAAACCCACCGGAGTTGCAGTCATGCCCATTGCCTTGCTCGCGCTGACCCTCAGCGCCTTCGCCATCGGGACGACCGAGTTCGTCATCGTTGGCCTGTTACCCACCATCGGCGCCGACCTCGGCGTCAGCCTGCCGTCCGCCGGCCTGCTGGTCAGTCTCTACGCCCTGGGCGTCGCCATTGGCGCCCCGGTGCTGACCGCCCTCACCGGCAAAGTCCCGCGCAAATTGCTGCTGTTGTCGCTGATGGTGCTGTTCACCCTTGGCAACCTGCTGGCCTGGAAAGCCCCCAGCTACGAATCGCTGATCCTGGCGCGGATCGTCACCGGCCTCGCCCACGGGGTGTTTTTCTCGATTGGCTCGACCATCGCCACCAGCCTGGTGCCAAAGGAAAAAGCCGCCAGTGCGATCGCTATCATGTTCACCGGCCTGACCGTGGCGCTGGTCACCGGCGTACCGCTGGGAACCTTCATCGGTCAGCATTTCGGCTGGCGTGAAACCTTCCTCGCCGTGTCCGCCCTGGGCGTGATCGCCTTTATCGGCAGCCTGCTCTACGTGCCGAAAAACATCGCCCACAGCAAACCGGCTTCGCTGTTGCAGCAATTGCAGGTGCTCAAGCAGCCACGTCTGCTGCTGGTGTACGCCATGACCGCGGTCGGTTACGGCGGCTCGTTCATCGCTTTTACCTTCCTGGCGCCGATTCTCCAGGACATCTCCGGCTTCAGCGCCAGCACGGTCAGCCTGGTGTTGCTGGTCTACGGCATCTCGGTGGCGGTCGGCAACATCTGGGGCGGCAAACTGGCGGACAAGCACGGCCCGATCAGCGCCCTGAAAATCATCTTTGCCTTGCTCGCGGCGGTGCTGTTCGTGTTGACCTTTACCGCTGGCAACCCATGGCTGGCGCTGGCTACCGTGCTGGTCTGGGGCGCAGTCGCGTTCGGTAACGTGCCGGGGCTGCAAGTCTATGTGGTGCGTCAAGCCGAACATCACACCCCACATGCGGTGGACGTGGCGTCGGGGCTGAACATCGCGGCCTTCAACCTTGGCATTGCCGGTGGCGCGTGGGGTGGCGGCTTGATCGTGGCTCACATGGGCCTGATCCATACCGCCTGGATTGGCGGGCTGGTGGTGTTGGTGGCGTTGGCGCTGACGGCGTGGAGTGGACGTCTTGACCGACTCGGCCCGGTCTACGCCGAAAGCACGACCCGCATCGTCGCCGGACACTAACCCCACAGAAGGTCGGTATGGTTTTCCGGAACCACCGTCCGTAGCCCCGTCGAAACTTTCTCGGTTGCCCCACGGTCATCAAAAGACAGAGGCAACCGAGGACCATTAGACGGGAGGCGACATGGCGGCGATTCACATTGGCATTTCAGGCTGGCGCTACACACCCTGGCGGGGAGGTTTCTACCCGAAGGGGCTGACCCAGAAGCGCGAATTGCAATTTGCGTCCCGGGCGGTCAACAGCATCGAAATCAATGGATCGTTTTACGCCCTGCAACGGCCTGAGCGTTACGCCCAGTGGTACGCCGAAACCCCGGCGGACTTCGTGTTCAGCGTCAAAGCCCCACGTTTCATCACCCACATCAAGCGTCTGCGGGACATTCATACACCGCTGGCGAATTTCTTTGCCTCCGGGATCCTGGAGCTGAAAGAGAAACTCGGCCCGATCCTCTGGCAGTTTCCGCCCAACTTCAAATTCGATGTCGAGTTGTTCGAAAGCTTCCTCAAGCAATTACCCCACGACACCCAGCAAGCAGCCGCCCTTGCCCGCCAGCACGATTCGCACCTGCACGGCCCCGCCAGCATGAAGGCGTACAAGAAAAAGCCCCTGCGCCACGCCGTTGAAATCAGAAACGAGAGCTTTATTGATCCAGCGTTCGTGCGCCTGCTCAAGCGCTACAACGTGGCCTTGGTTATCGCCGATACCGCCGGAAAATGGCCGTACCGCGAAGACGTCACCAGTGATTTCGTCTATCTGCGCCTGCACGGTGCCGAAGAACTCTACGCCAGCGGCTACACCCCTGAGGCGCTGGAACGCTGGGGCGAACGGATCGACGTCTGGAACCATGGCCAGCAACCGGCCGATCCGCAGTTGATTGCACCTGGGCAAAAGCCGAAAGCACGCAAGTCCCGGGAAGTGTTCTGCTATTTCGACAACGACATCAAAGTCCGCGCGCCTTTCGATGCGCGGCGCTTGCTTGAGCACTTCCACCTCGACAAAGACCTCGCCACCCGTCCCGGTGAACCGGTCGCCGAAGGAGTGCTGTCATGAGTATTTCCGAACCGGTCGGCAGTACCGACGAACAGCAACCCGTCATCACCGCCGTGCGCCGTTTCACCGTACTGACGGTCAACACCCACAAGGGGTTCACCGCGCTCAATCGGCGTTTCATCCTGCCGGAATTGCGCGAAGCGGTGCGCAGTGTGTCTGCCGATGTGGTGTTTTTGCAGGAAGTCCACGGCACCCACGAGGACCATCCGCAGCGCTACAGCAACTGGCCGACGATGCCGCAGTACGAATTCCTCGCCGACACCCTGTGGCCACAATTTGCCTATGGCCGCAACGCGGTGTACCCGGCGGGTGATCACGGTAATGCGCTGCTGTCGAAGTTCCAGATCATTCGCCATGACAACCTCGACGTCTCGATCAGCGGCCATGAGAACCGCGGCATCCTGCATTGCGTGCTGCGCCTGCCGGGCGATGGCCAGGAAGTGCACGCCATCTGCGTGCATCTGGGGCTGCGTGAGAGCCACCGCACGGAACAACTGAAGTTGCTGGCGCGACGCCTCGAAGACCTTCCGGTCGACGCCCCGGTGATTGTCGCCGGTGATTTCAACGATTGGCGCCTACGGGCCGACGCCTTGCTCAAGCCCTGTGGCCTGCGCGAGGTATTCGCCGAGCACCACGGCAAACCGGCGCGCAGTTTTCCAGCGCGACTCCCAGCGCTACGCCTGGACCGCATCTATGTGCGCAACCTCAAGGCCAGCCGTCCGCAAGTGCTGGCGGCACGTCCCTGGTCACACCTTTCCGACCACGCACCGCTGTCGGTGGAGATCGAGCTATGAGCAGCGCCCCGATGGAAAAAGCCACCGTTGAACACGTGCCGACTACCCCGCCGGTGCGTGAGCCCGGCGTGGTCGACGTCGAATACGGCTGGCAGGGCAACAACCTCGTGGAAATGCTGGAAAACGGCGAAGCCTATTTCCCGCGGGTGTTTGAGGCCATGCGCCAGGCCAAGACTGAAATACTCCTTGAAACCTTCATTGTGTTCGAGGACAAGGTCGGCAACGAGCTGCAGCAAGTGCTGGTCGAAGCCGCGCAACGCGGTGTACGGGTCACCGTCAGCCTCGACGGGTTTGGCTGTGGCGAGTTGAGCAACGGCTATCTCGCAACGTTGAGCGAGGCCGGCGTTCGCCTGCAAATATTCGATCCGGCGCCCAAGCTTCTGGGGATCCGCACCAACTGGTTCCGACGCCTGCACCGTAAGATCGTGGTGGTGGACGGCACGATTGCGTTCATCGGCGGGATCAACTTTTCTGCCGACCATCTGGCCGATTTCGGCCCCGAGGCCAAGCAGGATTACTCGGTTGAAGTGCAAGGCCCGGCGGTGGCCGATATCCATCACTTCGCGCTGCTGCAATGTGGCCGCCCGGCCCGCGCCAAATACTGGTGGCAACGCCGCCGGCAGCGACGCTCGGAACTGGCCTTCAGCGACCACGACGGCCAGGTTCGCCTGGTGTACCGCGACAACGGTGACCACCGGACGGATATCGAAGAGGTTTACCTTCAGGTGCTGCGTAGCGCCCAACGCCGGGTCGTGATCGCCAACGCCTATTTCTTTCCGGGCTATCGCTTGCTGCGCGAAATCCGCAACGCCGCTCGTCGTGGCGTCGACGTGCGCCTGATTCTGCAGGGGCAACCGGACATGATGGTGGCCAAACTGGCTGCGCGCATGACCTACGACTATTTGCTCAAGTCGGGCGTGCAGATCTTCGAATATTGCGAACGCCCGCTGCACGGCAAAGTCGCGCTGGTGGATGAGGACTGGAGCACCGTCGGCTCAAGCAATCTCGACCCGTTAAGCCTGTCGATGAACCTGGAAGCCAACGTGTTGATCCGCGACCGAGCCTTCAACCAAGATCTGTTCGAACGGCTTGAGGTGCTGAGCAATAACCACTGCAAAGCCATGTCAGCGGACACGTCGCCGCGCGGAAGGATCTGGCACATGACCGTCGGCTTTCTGGTGTTTCACTTCCTGCGTCACTTCCCGGCATGGGCCGGTTGGCTGCCTGCGCATAAACCACGCCTGAAACCCTTCACCCATCCGGCCGGGAGTGACCACCATGAACCGCGTTGAAGCGCACTCGGCACCTCAAGACGGCAGCACAACACCTGTCCCGGAAAAGAAGACACGCTGGAGCCGCTGGAAAAAACCGCTGACGATGCTGTTTTTCCTGGCGCTGATCGTGCTGTTGACGATGCTTGCCCAGCGCATCGAATGGGACGAAGTGTTCCACACCCTGGCCAATTTCAAGGTGCGCACGCTGATCATTGCGTCCGGCCTGACGCTGGTGAGTTTTCTGGTGTATGCCTGTTTTGATCTGATCGGCCGCACCTACATCCGCCAGGACCTGACCTGGAAACAGATCCTGCCGGTGGGGATCATCAGCTACGCCTTCAACCTGAACCTGAGCGCGTGGGTCGGCGGGATTGCCATGCGTTATCGCCTGTATTCGCGGCTAGGGGTGAGCAAAAGCAACATCGCGAAAATCCTCGGGCTGAGCCTGGCGACCAACTGGTTCGGCTACATGGTGATTGCGGGCGCCGTGTTCAGCAGCGGACTGGTCAGAATGCCGCCGGGCTGGAAGTTGAGCAGCGGTGCCTTGCAAGTTGTGGGCGTGTTGTTACTCCTGGTGAGCGCGGGATATCTGGCGGCGTGCCAGTTCTCCAAACGTCGGGAATGGGCGATACGCGGGGTGGAAATCAACCTGCCGTCCTTGCGCATGGCGATGCTGCAACTGGCCCTCGGAGCGCTGAACTGGTCGCTGATGGCGGCGGTGATCTTCACGTTGCTGCCTAACAAGCTGGATTACCCATTGGTGCTGGGCGTGTTGCTGATCAGTGCGATTGCCGGGGTGATTACGCACATTCCGGCCGGGTTGGGTGTGTTGGAGGCGGTGTTTGTGGCACTGCTGCAACATGAAGCGTCGCGGGGGAGCCTGGTGGCGGGGTTGCTGGCTTATCGGGCGATCTATTTCATCTTGCCGTTGCTGATTACGTTGGTGATGTATCTGGTGGTGGAGGCCAAGGTGAAGTCGCTGCGGATTGCCAAGAAACCTTCCTGAGATTGTTGGGGAGGCGGATGACGCTTTCGCGGGCAAGCCTTCGAAAGCGTCCGCAAACCCACCACTCATTTCGACTGAATAATGCTCAACCGCTCACCCACGACCATCTCGGTAATCCAGTCCACCAGGATCGAGGTGTAGGCCTGTTGCGACACCGGCTCGCTCAACGCGTGGTCGGCGCCGTCAATGATCCGGTGCGTCAGCGAATGCGTCTGCTGGCACGCAGCGCGGTAGCTCATGATCGTCGCGTGAGGCACATAGTCGTCGGTCTCGGACTCCACGAGCAGCACATCCCCGGTGAATTGCGAGCACGCATGCAGCGCACGATTGCTGTCGGCGCGTACCAGCGTGTTGCGGTAATCGCGTAAATCAGCCTTATCCAGCTCACGCTTGGGCGTATGCCATTGATCGTCGCGATACAGCGCCGGCACCCGCAGCGCCAGCCAGCGCACCGGGCGCAATGAAGTCAGTATCGAGGCCAGATAACCGCCATAACTGGTGCCGACCACCGCAATGGCGGAGGTGTCGAGCGCCGGGTGGGCGAGCAAGCGGTCGTAAGCCGCCAGCAGGTCGCGCAGGTTGTCTTCGCGCGTTACGCGAGTAAGCGGGATGCCGGTGCCGCCGGTGTGCCCGCGCAAGTCGAACGTCAGGCACACGCATCCCAGACCGGCGATGCCTTTGGCCCGCTCCAGGTCCCGCTCCTGGCTGCCGCCCCAACCGTGCACAAACAACACGCCGGGGACTTTCGATTTGGGGCTCAGAAAGGTCCCGCTCATCTGTTCATCGTCGATGTCGATCTGAATGGTTTCGCTTCTAGCCGTCATAGGATTTGACCGTCACGTACTTGAGAAGAAAGTCACTGTTTTCCGCGGGCCCGCGATACACCTCAATGGCGTCCGGCGGCAGCGGTTGGTCGATGTAGGTTTCCACTGAAGACACGCGAATCGCGCGCATCCCCGGGTTGTTGACGAAGCTCTGCAACGCGGCCACTTCGGCGCTGCTGGCACCGCCCATGCGCCAGGACTGTTCGAGCACGCCGCTGCGCTGTTTGCCACTGCTGTCCAGGCCTTGGGCGATGTCATAGTTGCGGCGCGAGGCGTAAAAACCGGGATAGGCCTCGTCCGCGGCGCTGTCGAACACTTGCGCTTGCCGGATCGCCAGTTGCACATCGTCAGGCAGGTCCAGTTTCAGCAGGTCTTCGTAATACCCCTGCACCACCAGCAGATTGGAACCTCCATAAACCTGCTCGCCCTGACCGTCTTCGGTCAAGTATTGATCACCGCAATAACTCAGCACCTTATCGCCGATAAAACTCTGGCCAACACTGTGGGTGACGACGTTGTCGAGATCCTGTTCAAGCACCACGCCTTCGCTGAACAGTGCCCTGGCATCGGGGCGAGCCAGAACTTCGTCGAACTGGTCGAGGCTTTTGATCACTTCCTGTCCACGTCCGGCGCAGGCATGAATCGGCTTGATGCGGATCGGGCCGGTGTAAAGCAAATGCTCTGCGGCCGGCCGCGCATCGTCGAGCGAGAACACGCTGAGGCCATCGAGCACGACGTTGCGCACACGTTCGGAAAACAACGGAGACCAGCCTTGCGGGGCGTGCGCATGTTTATTGCGCAACCCGTGGCTGATGGCTTTGGTGCAGATGAAATCGTGGTCGACGTAACCGCCCCACAGATCTTCCGGCCCGGTGACGCCCAATGCCCGGGCGGCAGCGACGCCGACCAGGGTCTGGGTCGGCAAGAGATAAAGATCTCGGGCCTTGTGAAGTCCGGGGTCGTAGCTGCCACCGAACTTGAGCCCCAGGATGTGCGCCAGCCAACGGGCCAGCGCGTGATTGGTGTCGACTTCGTGCTGGGGCGCCTCGGGGCGGATTGAGTGGGCGACTACCAGTTTCTTGCGGTTTGTTGGGGTCATGCGTCCCCCTTCAATCGGCTTTTGATGAATGTAGTTGAAGGGGTGCAGAGATCAAGCCATCGAGGGTTGGATAGAAACGGGTTTCAAATCAGGCAGTTGCTACGAAGGTGATGGCACTGAGCCTGTTTTATTCTGCACGAAGGGTTTCTCCACCCCTGCATTTTGCACGATCCAAGCCTTGCACTGAGCCAATGCGGGAGAGAGCCTGCTCGAGAATTCGGCGTGGGTCAGCCTGCATCTAAGTCACTGACATTGCGCCTTCGCGAGCAGGCTCGCTCCCACATTTGGCTTGGCGGTGATCTGGCTACCGCGCGACAGCTGCACCCGGCGTCACGCCAAACCGCGCCCGGTAATCACTTGGCGCCAGCCCGGTGATTTTCTTGAAGGTCGCGCGAAACGCACTGGGGTCTTGATAACCCACGGTCCACGCAATGTGATCGATGGTGCCGTTGGTGAATTCAAGCATTTCCCGCGCCTTGCCGACCCGCAGATGCTGGCAGTACTCGGTGGGTTTCAACCCGGTCGCTGCACGGAAACGGCGCAGGAACGTGCGCTCTTCCAGCCCCGCCCGCTCGGCCATCGCCGTCAGCGATACATCGGTGGCCCCGGTGCTTTGCAGCCAGTGCTGAACCTTGAGAATCGAAGCATCCCCGTGGCTGAGAATCGGTGAAAAATTGCTGCCGCACTCACTCGCGCTGTCGCTGTGTTCCACCACCAGAAAACGCGCAGTGCCGGTGGCAATGCTCGGGCCGAGCAGGCGGTCGACCAGGCGCAATCCCAACTCGGACCAGGCCATCAACCCGGCGGTGGTGATCAGGTCGCCGTCGTCGACGATAGGGGTATCGGCCTTAAGCTTGATGGCCGGGTAACGCTCGGCGAAGGTTTTGGCCGAGGTCCAGTGGGTGGTGGCGCTGCGGCCGTCGAGCAAGCCGCTTTCCGCCAGTAGAATCGAGCCCACGCAGACGCCGCCGAGGGTCGCGCCCCGGGCGTGTTGCTGACGCATCCAGTGGATCAACGCCTGCGGTGCCTGACCTTCGGAAAATCCGGCAATCGATGGCGGAATCAACACCGCCACCAAGGCGCGCTCGGGCCCGGGATGACTGTCGTACACCCGCTCGGGCGCCTGCTCGCCATCAACTTGCCAATGGCTGACCCGCAGCAGCGGCAATTGCGCAGCCTGATGCTCGGCGGCAATCCGGTTCGCCACCCCGAACAGGTCCGTCAACCCGTGCACCGCCGCCATCTGCGCGCCGGGATAAATCAGCACGCCGAGTTCGACGATTGCCCTTTCTGCGTCCATTGTCAGTTTTCCCCCTTCTATTGTCGGTGCGGCCAATCCTCGGAAGGCCTGCCACAGACAATACTTCTTTCCACGCCCAACCCACACATTTCGAGGAATCAGGCATGGCCAAGCAAGCACTCATCGTAGTTGATATCCAAAACGACTACTTTCCTCAAGGCAAGTGGCCGCTGGTCGGCGCCGACGCTGCCGCCGACAACGCCGCCCGTCTGCTCAAAGCGTTTCGCGACGCGGGTGATTCGGTGGTGCACATCCGCCACGAATTCACCTCCGAAGAAGCCCCCTTCTTCACCCCGGGTTCCGAAGGCGCGAAGCTGCACCCCAAAGTTCTGAACCGTGCCGAGGAGCCGGTGGTGCTCAAGCACTTCGTCAACTCGTTTCGTGAAACCGAACTGAAATCGATCCTCGACGAGCAAGGCATCAAGGAATTGGTGGTTGTTGGCAGCATGAGCCACATGTGTGTGGACGGCATCACCCGCGCAGCCGCGGACTTTGGCTACACCGTCACGGTGATCCACGACGCCTGCGCCTCACGCGATCTGGAATTCAACGGCGTTACGGTGCCCGCCTCCCACGTTCACGCCGCGTTCATGTCGGCCCTGGGTTTCGCCTATGCGAGCGTGATTTCCACTGATGAATTCCTGGCGGCTAACCACTAACCACATAACGTATTGATCAAATTCCAAAAAAGGGCCCGCCGCGTTTTAGCGCTGCGGGCCTTTTTCATGGAGCGGAAAATGTATGACAAAAAATCTCACGCGTGAGCTATTGAGCGTGACAAAAATTGCCTGTAGTGTTTCTCACGCGTGAGTTTTTCACAACGAGGTCAGCCCCATGAAAAGCAGCTCTCCATCGAGTCCTCCCACAGGGCCCGATACCGATTCGGCAAGCCGCAAGGGAGAGCGCTCCAAACCGTCCGCGAAAAAACCATCGAGCTTTTACATGAAGCAGATGCGCGCGGGCCTGGGTGCCGCCGGTTATGTGAAACACGAGACTTGGGTGCTTCCCGAAAACCGAAGCCTGCTCAAGCAGATGGAGAAACAGCTTCGCCAACCGATTCTGGCTGGCTCATTCATGTCGGAGAATTACATGAGCGCAGGTACAAACTGGAACATCGACCGCCTCTTCAGCGCCCTTCAAGCCCTGGACGAAGTGGTTTCAAACGACATCACGCTTTCTCTCGTTCAAGGCTCCGAGTCCAGCATCAAGCTGGAAATGAACGACTTCGGTGGCTTGCCGATTTACATCGCGGTGGTGGGCGAACAGATCATCGTCGACACCGTTCTGGTCGACATCGAGTCCATCAATGACGTACCGGCCTTCAATGACGCCGTGCTGCGCAGCCGGGAGATGTTCCCGCTGTCCTCGATCGGTATCGAGTCCATGCCGAACGGGCAGATTGTCTACAACATGTTCGGCGCTCTGAGCTCCGACTCCAGCCTGACGAACATCGTGACCGAGGTCAAAACCCTGGTCGACAACGTCCAGCGCGCCAGCGAAGCCTTCGAACGTTTCTTCAATTAATTATTCGGGAACAGGAAATATCCAATGACTCAGTCCATCTGGAGCAAATTGTTCACCGCGCTGCGTGGCGGTGCCAACGAAGTCGGCGAATCGATCGTCGACCAACAGGCCCTGCGCATCCTCGATCAGGAAATTCGCGATGCGGACAGCGCCCTGGCCAACGCCAAGCGTGAGCTCGTCACCATCATGGCCAAGCACAAACTGTCGGCTGACCGCGTCAGCGAGTACAACGCCAAGATCAAGGACCTGGAATCCAAGGCTCTGGCCGCCATCCAGGCCAACCGTGAAGACCTGGCCCTGGAAGTGGCCGAAGCCATTTCGACCCTGACCAACGAGCTGGACGTCGAGCAAAAGCAGGCCACCGAGTTTGGTGGTTACGCTGAAAACATGCGCAAAGACATCACCAAGGCTGAAAGCCGCATCAAAAGCCTGCGCCAGCAAGTGGACATGGCCAAGGCGCGCGAAAGCGTACAGAAAGCCCAGGTCAGCGCTTCGATTGCCAGTGGCGGCGCCAACGGCAAGCTGGAAACCGCCGTCGGTACGCTGAACCGTTTGCAGGCCAAGCAACAGCAACGCGCCGCTGAACTGGAAGCCCAGGACCAATTGGCCGATGCGTCGACGGGCACTGACCTGGAACGCAAACTGCGCGATGCTGGCATCACCCCGGACGCAGGCAGCGCCAATGCGATCCTGGAGCGCCTGAAGCAAAAATCGGCCGAATAACCGACTCTCGAGTCGAACGCATAACCTGTGGGAACTAGCCTGCTAGCGATTGCGGTTTGTCAGAAAACATTGATGTCGACTGACACTCCCCCTTCGCGAGCAGGCTCGCTCCCACATGGAATGCGCTGAACTGACAGACATTCAACTGTCGAGGTCAAGGATGGATGCCCTGAAGGGTTTCAAGACAATCGCAGGCCTGGCGCTCTTCATGGTCGCGTTGCAACTGTTCAACGTCGCGACCGGCTACAGCCTCATGGCCTTCGGTTTGATCCCGAGAACCGTGCACGGTCTGCTCGGCATCATCACCTCGCCTTTCCTGCACGCCTCTTTTGCGCACCTGAGCGCGAACCTGATTGCCTTTTTGATTCTGGGTACCCTGGTCATCATCGAAGGACTCAACCGGTTCATTGCGGTCAGCGCGATCATTATTCTGCTGGGCGGCGCGCTGGTCTGGCTGTTCGGCTTTGCAGGCGTACACATCGGCGCCAGCGGCTGGGTGTTCGGACTGTGGGCATACCTCTTGTCCCGCGCCTGGTTCCACAGGAGCTGGGGCAACCTGATAACAGCCGGCGTCGTGGCCCTGCTCTACGGCGGTCTGATTTTTGGCTTCCTGCCTCGCCAGGGTGTTTCCTTCGAAGGCCATCTGTTTGGTGCACTCGCCGGATTTATTGCAGCCAAGGTACTTTTCTCGGCGCCGCGCAACAGGTTTAATGCCGCCGGCTGAACGCACTTGCGCAGTCAGACGCCGAGGCGATGACGTCGCCAGGAACAAGTACCCACGGAGTCAGGGACGAAATGTCGATTTTCCTTTTATTGCGCATGTATGCCTCGTCCCTCTTCCACCGTTTCGGCTGGGCAGGCCTGGTCATTGCCTTGGGCGTACACCTGACCACGGCGTATCTGGGCCTGGTGTTACTGGGCGAACAACACCTCACCGCGCCCGCCACGTTTACTTACTTCTATCTGACCACCACACTCACCGTCGGTTATGGCGATCTCGCGCCGCAGACAGCGGCGGGACGGATATTCGTGGCCACCTGGGTCATGCTCGGGGCATTGCGCTGCTGACGGCAGCCATCGGCAAAACCACCAGCAGCGTCATCGATGCATGGAGAAAAGGCATGAAGGGCAAAGGCGATTTCACCGGCAAGGTCGGCCATACGGTTCTCATCGGCTGGGAAGGCGCGTCCAGCGAACGGGTCATTGAGTTGTTGCTCCAGGACGAAACCTCGAACGACAACCTGATCGTCATTTGCGATTGCACCCTTGAAGAAAACCCGATGCCGGGCAAAGCGAGCTTCATCAAAGGTGAAAGCCTGTCCTCCGTGGCCTTGTTGCTGCGCGCGGGCGTTCCCGGTGCCGAGCGCGTTCTGGTGCGAACCCATTCAGACGACCTGACCCTGGCCACCGTGCTGGCGGTCAATCAACTGCAGCCTGTCGGGCATGTGGTCGCCCACTTCAATGACAGTGAAATCGCTGCGCTCGCCAGCGCCTACGCGCCCAGCCTGGAATGCACTTCCAGCATGGCCATCGAGATGTTGGTGCGCGCCTCGCAGGATCCGGGCTCGTCAGCGGTCATCAATGAACTGCTGTGCGTGGGCCAGGGCGCCACTCAATACCTGATGAAACTGCCCGAGGCCTTTGAAGCGACGTTTGGCGATCTGTACACACGGATGAAAGAACATCACAACGCCACGCTCATCGGCTATCGCGCCAAAGGCGCCCGACAACCGTCGATCAACCCGCCCGGCGCCACACGCGTTGAGGGCGGCGAGCTCTTCTACATCGCCTCCACTCGCCTCAAGGAAATCTCCAATGGGATGGTTTAAACAGTTGATGGGGCTTGAGGCCCCGAACGCGACGACAGAGTCGAAATGGACCGCCAGCGAATCCCTGCCCGTCACCGGTCCGCTGGACCTGGCACTGGGCAAAGGCGTGATGTTCGACACCACCCTGAAATTGTTGCTCGACGGCAACACCACGGTGACCATCCCGGGCTCGCAGCAGATCTGGAGCAACGGCACCGTCGATCTCGGGCAGTCGACCTGGCTGTCACGCTACTACATGAACGAGGAAGACTACTGGCTGCAGGTGCATACCACCGGCGAAATCGCCGGGCAGGTTGAGTCGGTGATCCTGTTCAATTACCTCAGCTACATCACCATCAGCAGTGAAGCGGAGTTGCGCCGATTGGCCGGTCCGCAAAGCCTGATCGGGCTGCCGACCTACACCCACAACGGCGTCGAATACACCCGCGAATGGGGCACCGAGGATGGCCAGACAGAATTGGTGGCGTTGAGCGAGCAGCTGAAAAACCCGGAGGAGTCCTACGGCATCGAGCACCGTTCGATGCTGTACGCCCGCGAAACCGGCCTGACCGACCGCCGGGAATTCCTGCTGTTTTCCGTTGAGGAAGACGCCGAAGGCACCATCAGCTTGAGCACGTCGCTGGGCATTTCGCTGTACACAACCGACCTGAATACGTTCTAAAAAAGGAAGCAGTCCATGCTAGAAGCACTCTCTATCTCCTTGAACAAAGCCGCCGTGTTCGGGTTTGTTTCGTACATCCTCGGCGCCGCGGTATTGTTCGCACTGTTCCAGTTCATCTACACCCGCATCACCCCGCACAAGGAATTCGAACTGATCCGTTCCGGCAACGTAGCCGCTGCGATCGCCCTCGGCGGGGCCATCATCGGTTTCGCCATTCCGGCGAGCAACGTGATTGCGTACTCGATCAGCATCCTCGACTTCGTGGTCTGGGCGGTCATTGCAGCCCTCGTTCAATTGCTGGCATTTCTGGTGACCAGCCTGGTGCTCAAAGGCACCTCCGAGCGCATCAAGAAAGGTGAAATCGCGGCGGGCATCTACGTGGCAGCCGTGGCCATCAGCGTCGGCATGTTGAACGCCGCGTGCATGACTCCTTCCCAGAACTGATTGCGCCCGGAGATCCCGATGAAACGAAGCAAGTACGTTCAGCTTTCGCTGGCAGCGTCGGTCGCCATGGCGATATCAGGCTGCGGGCCGACGGAAAAAACCTACGCGGTGCAGAAGAAGTACAACTTCCAGTCCGTTCAGCAGTGTGCCGATGAAAAGCTCCCGGTGGACGTGTGCTCGGACGCCTACATGACGGCCATGGCCGAGCATCGCCGCATTGCGCCGGTGTACGACAGCCAGGCCGATTGCGATGCCGACTTCGTCGCCGACTGGTGCCAACAGGATTCCGCCGGCAAGTTCATCCCCAAGCTCGGCGGCTTCGAACTGACCGCTGATGGCCAGGTGACGCAATCCCAGGTGGACGCGGCCAAGGCTCAATTACCCGCCTCGGAAGCGGCGAACACGGGTGGGTCGGGTTTCTCCACCAGCAGCCTGCTGACCGGCCTGCTGATCGGCAACATGCTGAGCAGCAACCGCAACAGTTACTACTCCGAGCCGGTCTACCGCTATCGCGATGACCGCGGCAGCTACTCGAACTCGACGCTCAGCCAGCGGATTGCCAAGGGCTCGACGTTCACCAAGTCCAATCAGGCAAGGTACGGCAGCAGCAACTACGCCGACTCGGTTCGCTCTTCTACAAGCAAGCCGGTCTCCGTTGCCTCGTCCACCTCCCGTGGCGGCTTCGGCAGCAAGGCCAGCGCACGCAGCGGCTGGGGCGGCGGCGGATCGAGCAGTTAAGGAAACCTGGCCATGAAGAAGATCCATTGCGCAGAGCGTCCTGACTGGAAACAGACCGCCGAGAATCTCGGCTTTCTGTTCCACACCATCGACAACGAACCCTACTGGGATGAGAGCGCGTATTACCAGTTCTCGCTCAAGCAGATCGAGAACGATCTCGAAGACCCGACCACCGAGATCCATGGGATGTGCATGGACCTGGTGGCCCGCGTGGTTCAGAGCGAGGAGTTGCTGGAGCGCCTGAGCATTCCCGCGCCATTCTTCGACATGGTGCGCATCTCATGGCTCGAAGGTCACCCGCACCTGTACGGGCGCATGGATTTCTCCTACAACGGCACCGGGCCCGCCAAGTTGCTGGAACTCAATTACGACACGCCGACCAGCCTGTATGAGGCGGCGGCGTTTCAGTGGGGCTGGCTGGAGCAATGCATCGAACGCGGCTTGCTGCCCAAGCATGCCGACCAGTTCAACAGCATCGACACCAAACTGCATCAGGCCTTCGCTCAATTGCAGCTCAAGCAACCCTTCTATTTTGCCTCGATGAAAGACTCGGTCGAAGACAAGGGCACTACCGACTACCTGCGGCTGGTGGCGGAAAAGGTCGGCATCGAATCACGCCACATCGATATCGAAGACATCGGCCTGACCAGTGACGGACGTTTCGTCGACCTCGAAGATCGCTGGATCCCTCACCTGTTCAAGCTGCACGCCTGGGAGTTCATCTTCCACGAGCCCTTCGGTGCAGCGATTGCCCAGAGTGATACGCAATTTTTCGAACCGGCCTGGAAATCCATCATCTCCAACAAAGGCATCCTGCCGCTGTTGTGGGAATTCAACAAAGGTCATCCAAACCTGCTCGCGGCGCACCTGGATACCGAGCCGGGCAAAGCCGTACCAAAAGGCTGGGTGCGCAAGCCGTTCTTCTCCCGGGAAGGTGCCAATATCGAGCTGCAAACTGCTGACGGCCTGATCGTGAAAGAGGACGGCCCCTACACCGATGCGCCGTTTATCCTTCAGGAGTTCGCGCCGCTTCCGCAGTTCGGCGACAGCTTTACGTTGATTGGCTCCTGGGTAATCGGCGATCAGGCGGCGGGGATCGGTGTACGTGAGGACAACAGCTTGATCACCAAGGATTCGAGCCGGTTCTTGCCGCATCTGATACTCGACTGACCGCTCCATCGCCCACTAAAAAGGCCCGGTGAGGACATATCGACAGACGCCCGCAAGACTTATGGCTGAAATGCCGGATAATGGCGGCCATTCGTTTAGCCGTTATTCTGGTAATCCCCCATGGAAATCAAGGTCAACTTTCTCGACAACCTTCGACTTGAAGCCAAGTTCGACGACTTCACGGTGGTGGCCGATCAACCTATCCGCTACAAGGGCGATGGCTCGGCGCCGGGTCCGTTCGACTATTTCCTGGCGTCATCGGCGTTATGTGCGGCGTATTTCGTGAAGTTGTACTGCGACACTCGCAGTATTCCCACCGAAAACATCCGCCTGTCGCAGAACAACATTGTTGATCCGGAAAACCGCTACAACCAGATTTTCAAGATCCAGGTCGAGTTGCCCGCGGACATCTCCGACAAGGACCGCCAGGGCATCCTGCGTTCCATCGACCGTTGCACCGTGAAAAAAGTGGTGCAAGCCGGGCCTGAGTTTGTGATCGAAGAGGTGGAAAACCTCGACGCCGATGCCCAGGCGTTGCTGATGCCTGCTTCTACCTCAGAGGCGAGCACCTATATCGCGGGCAAGGATCTGCCGCTGGAGCAGACCATCGCCAATATGTCGGCCATTCTGGCGGACCTGGGCATGAAGATTGAAATCGCCTCGTGGCGCAATATCGTGCCCAACGTATGGTCGCTGCATATCCGCGATGCGCACTCGCCGATGTGTTTTACCAACGGCAAGGGCGCAACCAAGGAAGGCGCGCTGGCGTCGGCGTTGGGCGAGTTTATCGAGCGACTCAACTGCAACTTCTTCTACAACGACCAGTTCTGGGGCGAAGAGATCGCCAACGCGCCGTTTGTGCATTACCCGGATGAACGCTGGTTCAAGCCTGGCCGTAAAGATGAACTGCCGAGCGAAATACTCGACGCGCACTGCCTGAAGATTTACAACCGCGACGGCGAGTTGCGTGGCTCCCACCTGATCGACACCAACTCGGGCAATGAAGAACGCGGCATCTGCGCGCTGCCCTACGTGCGCCAATCGGACGGCGAAGTGGTGTATTTCCCGTCCAACCTGATTGAAAACCTGTTCCTGAGCAACGGCATGAGTGCCGGTAACACGCTGGCCGAAGCCCAGGTGCAGTGCCTGTCGGAGATCTTCGAGCGCGCGGTAAAACGCGAAATCATCGAAGGTGAATTTGCCCTGCCGGATGTACCCGCCGATGTGCTGGCGAAGTACCCGGGAATACAGGCCGGTATTCAGGCGCTGGAAGAGCAAGGGTTCCCCGTATTGGTGAAGGATGCGTCCCTGGGGGGGAATTCCCGGTGATGTGCGTCACGTTGATGAACCCGCGTACCGGCGGCGTGTTCGCCTCGTTCGGCGCGCACCCGAGCCTGGAAGTGGCGCTGGAACGCAGCCTGACCGAATTGCTCCAGGGCCGAAGCTTCGAAGGCCTCAACGACTTGCCCCAGCCGACGTTTGAAGGTCATGCGGTGACCGAGCCGAATAACTTCGTCGAGCACTTCATCGATTCCAGCGGCGTGGTGTCGTGGCGCTTCTTCAGTTCCAAGTCGGACTACGAATTCGTGGAGTGGGACTTCTCCGGCCAGGGTGAAAACTCGAATGCCGAGGAAGCCGCGACCTTGTTCGGCATTCTCGAAGGCATGGGCAAGGAAGTGTACATGGCGGTCTACGAGCATATCGGCGCGACGGCATGCCGCATCCTGGTCCCGGACTATTCGGAAATCTATCCCGTGGACGACCTGATTTGGGATAACACCAACAAAGCGCTGTTCTTCCGCGCCGATATCCTGAACCTGCATCGCCTGGACGACGAAGAACTGCAAGCGCTGGCTGAGCGTCTGGTGGAAAGTGAGCTGGACGACTACACCGACATCACCTCCCTGATCGGCATCGAGTTTGACGACAATACCGCTTGGGGTCAGCTGACAATCCTGGAGTTGAAACTGCTGATTTATCTCGCCTTGCAGCAATTTGAAGAGGCCAAAGAGGCGGTGGAGATGTTCCTGCAGTACAACGACAACACGGTTGAGCGCGGCTTGTTCTACCAAGCTGTCAACGCGGTGCTGGAGATGAAGCTGGACGAAGACCTGGAGCTGGAAGACTACGAGGCCAATTTCCGTCGGATGTTTGGTAACGAACGGATGGATGCAGTGATCGGCTCGGTGGACGGCAGTGTACGCTTCCATGGTTTGACGCCGACCAGCACCAAACTGGAGGGGCTCGACAGGCACCTGCGGTTGATCGAAAGCTACAAGAAACTGCACTCGGCACGGGCCAATGTGACCACGTTGGCCGGTTAACAGCGGCAACAAAAAAGCGAAGCCATATGGCTTCGCTTTTTTTGTCTACGGTTCTGAAAAACTGCGGATCAGAACGGGATATCGTCATCAAAGCTGTCGAAATCCGGAGCCGGTTGTGGCGCTGCCTGCTGTGGAGGCGGAGCCTGACGCGACTGCTGCGGTGCTGACTGCTGCGGGCGCGGAGCCTGCTGGCGTGGAGCCGGGGCGGACTGCTGGTAGTTATTGCCCCCGCCTTGTTGGTCGCCCTGCTGTGGACGGCCGCCGAGCAGTTGCATGGTGCCTTGCATGTCGACCACGATTTCGGTGGTGTAACGCTTGATACCGTCTTTTTCCCACTCGCGGGTCTGCAGCTTGCCTTCGATGTAGACCTGCGAACCTTTACGCAGGTATTCACCGGCGATCTCGGCCACCTTGCCGAACATCGAAACACGGTGCCATTCAGTCTTCTCGACCTTCTGACCGGTTTGCTTGTCGGTCCACTGTTCGCTGGTCGCCAGACTCAGGTTGGTCACGGCGTTACCGTTAGGCAAGTAGCGAACTTCGGGATCCTGGCCGCAAGTGCCGACCAATATGACTTTGTTAACCCCACGGGCCATAACGTTCTCCTAGGCTACGCACGCTGCCCCGGCCGGGTTGTTCACCAGGCGCTCAAGGGTGGTGCGATCCAATAGTTCTGTGTCCAATTTGATGTAAATCGCCGCTTCATCAGCAACGATTACCGCATCTGTTACCCCTACGACGGCCTTCAGGCGGTCAACCAACCCCGCTTCGCGGATCGCCTCGGGCGACAGCGGCAAGCGCAGACTCGTCACGTAGGGAGGTTCGCGCATGGTAACAGCAAAGGCCAGCCAAAGTGCAGCCAGGCCGGCGCATCCGAGGAATACAACCGACAAACCGCCGTGCTGGAACATCCAGCCGCCGAGGATCCCCCCCAGCGCCGAACCGAGGAACTGGCTGGTGGAATAAACCCCCATCGCCGTGCCTTTGCCGCCCGCCGGTGAAACCTTGCTGATCAGCGATGGCAACGAAGCTTCCAGCAAGTTGAACGCGGTAAAGAACACCACCGTCCCGATCACCAGAGCCCGCAGGCTGTCGCCGAACTGCCAGAAGAATAGCTCAGTGAGCATCAGCGTCAGCACTGCGCCCAATAAAACTCGTTTCATTTTGCGTTTCTTCTCGCCGTAGATAATGAACGGGATCATGGCGAAGAAGGAGATCAGCAGCGCGGTGAGGTAGACCCACCAGTGCTGCTCTTTGGGCAGCCCGGCTTTTTGCACCAGAGCCAGGGGCAATGCAACGAAGCTCGACATCAACATCGCGTGCAACACAAAAATGCCAAGGTCCAGGCGCAGCAGGTCCGGGTGCTTTAGCGTCGGCATCAGCGCCGAACGGGCGACGCCGGACTCACGGTGCTGCAACGGTCCGGTGGAACGCGGCACCATGAACATGACGATCACGATGCCGAACAGCGCCATGCCGCCCGTGGCGAGGAACAACCCCGACAGGCCGAAGGCGCGGGTCAACAGCGGCCCGACAACCATGGCCACGGCGAAGGACAGACCAATCGTCATGCCGATCATGGCCATGGCTTTGGTCCGGTGCTGCTCGCGGGTCAGGTCTGAAAGCAACGCCATCACTGCGGCGGAAATAGCCCCGGCGCCTTGCAGGATGCGTCCGGCGATGACGCCCCAGATCGAATCGGCATTGGCTGCCAGCACGCTACCGAGGGCGAAGATGATCAGCCCGAGGTAAATCACCGGACGACGGCCGATGCGGTCGGAAATGAAGCCGAAAGGAATCTGAAAGATTGCCTGGGTCAGGCCGTAAGCGCCAATCGCCAGTCCGATGAGGGCCGGGGTCGCTCCTGCCAGATCCATCCCATAGGTCGCCAGTACCGGCAACACCATGAACATGCCAAGCATACGGAAGGCGAACACCAGGGCCAGCCCGCTTGCTGCGCGGGTCTCACTGCCACTCATGCGTTCGCTGTGGGGATCGTGCATGGAAAAACCTCATGTGAACCGGCGGCGATTCTACCAGTCCCATCGATTGACGGGGTATATCGCGACGCTTTGACGCGCTCCGCTGACAGACTCTTCATGTAAGACACAACTCCGCTCGTTTGACAGTGTGCATCCATCCAGTATTTGGCCGTATACTCCTACGTTTTCGACGCCCGCCAAGCGAGGCCACTTTGGACAAGATCCTGATTCGTGGGGCCCGAACCCACAACCTGAAGAACATCGACCTGACCCTGCCACGGGACAAACTGATCGTCATCACCGGCCTGTCCGGATCCGGCAAATCGTCCCTGGCGTTTGACACGCTGTATGCCGAAGGCCAACGCCGCTATGTCGAATCACTGTCGGCCTATGCCCGGCAGTTTTTGTCGATGATGGAAAAGCCTGACGTCGACACCATCGAAGGTTTGTCGCCAGCCATTTCCATCGAACAGAAATCGACCTCGCATAACCCGCGCTCGACGGTCGGCACCATCACCGAAATCTACGACTACCTGCGCCTGCTGTACGCACGCGTGGGTATTCCACGTTGCCCGGATCACGACATTCCGCTGGAAGCGCAAACCGTCAGCCAGATGGTCGACCTGGTCCTCGCGCAACCGGAGGGCAGCAAGCTGATGCTGCTGGCCCCGGTGATTCGCGAGCGCAAAGGCGAACACCTTTCGGTCTTCGAAGAACTGCGCGCCCAGGGCTTTGTCCGGGCCCGGGTCAACGGCAGGATCTGCGAACTGGATGAGCTGCCGAAGCTGGATAAGCAAAAGAAGCACTCGATTGATGTAATAGTCGACCGCTTCAAGGTCCGCGCCGATCTGCAGCAGCGCCTGGCCGAGTCGTTCGAAACCGCGCTGAAACTGGCGGACGGGATCGCACTGGTCGCGCCGATGGACGACGAGCCCGGCGAAGAGATCATCTTCTCCGCGCGCTTCGCCTGCCCGATTTGCGGCCATGCGATCAGCGAGCTGGAACCCAAGCTGTTCTCCTTCAACAACCCCGCCGGCGCTTGCCCGACCTGCGATGGTCTGGGGGTCAAGCAGTTCTTCGACATCAAGCGTCTGGTGAACGGCGAGTTGACGCTGGCCGAGGGCGCTATTCGCGGCTGGGACAGGCGCAACGTCTATTACTTCCAGATGCTCGGGTCGCTGGCTTCGCACTACAAGTTCAGCCTGGAAGTGCCGTTCAACGACCTTTCGGCGGATCAGCAGAAATTCATTCTGCATGGCAGCGGTTCGCAAAACGTCGACTTCAAATACCTGAACGACCGCGGCGATATCGTCAAACGCTCGCACCCGTTCGAAGGCATCGTGCCGAACCTGGAACGCCGCTATCGCGAAACCGAGTCGGCTTCAGTGCGTGAAGAGCTGGCCAAGTTCCTCAGCACCCAGCCCTGCCCGGATTGCCGTGGCACGCGCTTGCGTCGTGAGGCGCGGCACGTCTGGGTGGGCGAGAAGACGCTGCCGGCGGTGACCAATCTGCCGATTGGCGATGCTTGCGAGTATTTCGGCATACTGAAGCTCACGGGCCGTCGCGGTGAAATTGCCGACAAGATTCTCAAGGAGATCCGCGAGCGCCTGCAGTTCCTGGTCAACGTAGGCCTCGACTATCTTTCGCTGGATCGCAGTGCCGACACGTTGTCCGGCGGTGAAGCTCAGCGGATTCGCCTGGCCAGCCAGATTGGCGCCGGCCTGGTGGGGGTTCTGTACATCCTCGATGAGCCGTCGATCGGTCTGCATCAACGTGATAACGATCGGTTGCTCGGCACACTCAAGCACCTGCGCGACATCGGCAACACGGTGATCGTGGTCGAGCATGACGAAGACGCTATTCGCCTGGCCGACTACGTGGTGGACATCGGGCCGGGCGCGGGGGTCCACGGTGGGCATATTGTTGCCGAAGGGACGCCGGCCGAAGTGATGGCGCATCCTGATTCGTTGACCGGCAAGTACCTGTCGGGCCGAGTAAAGATTGCCGTTCCAGCCAAACGCACACCGCGCAACAAGAAGTTGTCACTGTCGCTCAAGGGCGCTCGCGGTAACAACTTGCGCAATGTCGACCTGGACATTCCGATAGGTCTGTTGACGTGCGTGACCGGTGTGTCCGGCTCGGGCAAATCGACGCTGATCAACAATACGCTGTTTCCCTTGAGCGCTACGGCACTCAACGGTGCAACGACGCTTGAGGCGGCCGCCCACGACAGCATCAAGGGACTGGAGCATCTGGATAAGGTCGTCGATATCGACCAGAGCCCTATCGGCCGAACGCCGCGCTCCAATCCGGCGACCTACACCGGGCTGTTCACGCCGATTCGCGAACTGTTCGCCGGCGTACCGGAATCACGCTCACGCGGTTATGGTCCGGGACGCTTCTCCTTCAACGTGAAGGGCGGACGCTGCGAAGCGTGTCAGGGAGATGGCCTGATCAAGGTGGAAATGCACTTCCTGCCGGACATCTATGTCCCGTGCGACGTCTGCAAGAGCAAGCGTTACAACCGCGAGACACTGGAAATCAAGTACAAAGGCAAGAGCATCCACGAAACCCTCGAGATGACCATCGAGGAAGCGCGGGTGTTCTTTGACGCCGTTCCTGCGCTAGCGCGCAAGCTTCAGACATTGATGGACGTAGGTCTGTCCTACATCAAGCTGGGGCAATCGGCGACGACGTTGTCGGGCGGTGAAGCCCAAAGGGTGAAGCTCTCCCGTGAACTGTCCAAGCGCGATACCGGCAAGACGCTGTACATCCTCGACGAACCAACCACTGGCTTGCACTTCGCGGATATTCAGCAATTGCTCGACGTACTGCATCGACTGCGCGACCACGGCAACACTGTGGTGGTGATCGAGCACAACCTGGACGTGATCAAGACCGCCGACTGGTTGGTGGACCTGGGGCCGGAAGGCGGCTCCAAGGGCGGCCAGATCATTGCGGTTGGTACCCCGGAGGAAGTGTCCGAGATGAAGCAATCTCACACCGGCTTCTACCTCAAGCCGCTGCTGGCTCGCGACAAGGCCTGAATCGGGCCCACGAAAAAGCCCCTGTCACTTTGTCGGTGACAGGGGCTTTTTTGTATAGGGAGCAATCAGGCGTGAGATTGCAGGTAGTTCTCAAGACCGATCAACTTGATCAGACCCATCTGCTTTTCAAGCCAGTAGGTGTGGTCTTCTTCAGTGTCATGCAATTGAACCCGCAGCATCTCGCGGCTGACATAGTCCTGGTGTTGCTCGCAGAGTTTGATGCCCTTGCAGAGCGCGGCGCGGACTTTATATTCAAGTCGCAGGTCAGCGGCGAGCATGTCCGGCACAGTGGTGCCAACATCAAGGTCGTCGGGACGCATGCGCGGCGTGCCTTCGAGCATCAGAATCCGACGCATCAGGGCATCAGCGTGCCCGGCCTCTTCTTCCATCTCGTGGTTGATGCGTTCGTAGAGCTTGGTGAAACCCCAGTCCTCATACATCCGCGAATGGACGAAATACTGATCACGCGCCGCCAGTTCGCCGGTCAGCAACGTGTTGAGGTAATCGATTACGTCTGGGTGCCCTTGCATCGCCCTACATCTCCCTGCATGAAAGTCTGTAGTTTGAACCAAGGCGACTGTTTGGTCACTCCGTTTACGCGATAAAAGCGAAGATATTCTGAGAAAAGTGGTTCAAATAACGCAAAAACCGCCCAAATGAGGGCGGTTCTGCTTCTCGTTTAGACTTCGTTAAGCTGTACACCCAACGCCTTTGCAATTGCTTCTCCATACGCCGGATCGGCCTTGAAGAAGTGCTGCAATTGACGATCAATCACATCACCGGAAACGCCGGCCATGGCTCCGGCAATGTTGTTGGTCAGCAGCGCTTTCTGCTCGTCACTCATGAGTCGGAACAGAGCACCGGCATGGCTGTAGTAGTCGGAGTCTTCACGATGATCGTAACGATCAGCGGCACCGCTCAATGCCAACGGTGGCTCAGCGTAGCGAGGCGCTTGTTTCGGCGAATCGACGTAGCTGTTCGGCTCATAGTTAGGTGCTTCACCGCCATTGCTGCCGAATGCCATCGAACCATCACGCTGATAGCTATTCACCGGGCTGCGGGGCGCATTCACCGGTAGTTGCTGATGATTGGTGCCAATGCGGTAGCGGTGCGCGTCGGCATAAGCGAACACGCGGCCCTGGAGCATGCGGTCCGGAGAAAGACCAACGCCCGGGACCATGTTGCTCGGGCCGAATGCCGCTTGCTCGACTTCGGCAAAGTAGTTTTGCGGATTGCGATTGAGCTCCAGCTCGCCGACTTCGATCAACGGAAACTCTTTCTGCGACCAGGTTTTGGTCACATCGAACGGGTTCTCATAGTGCGCCGCGGCCTGAGCCTCGGTCATGATCTGAATGCACACACGCCATTTCGGGAAGTCACCGCGCTCAATCGCCCCAAACAGGTCACGCTGCGCGTAATCCGGATCGGTACCGGCCAAACGTGCCGCTTCTGCAGGCGCCAGGTTTTTGATGCCTTGCTGAGTCTTGTAGTGCCACTTCACCCAGTGCCGCTCGCCATTGGCGTTGATCAAGCTGTAGGTGTGGCTACCAAAGCCGTGCATGTGACGATAGCCGTCAGGAATGCCACGGTCGGAGAACAGAATAGTGACCTGGTGCAGCGCCTCAGGCGAGTGCGACCAGAAATCCCACATCATCTGCGCGCTTTTCAGATTGCTCTGCGGCAGACGCTTTTGGGTGTGGATAAAGTCCGGAAATTTCAACGGATCACGGATGAAGAACACGGGCGTGTTGTTGCCGACGATGTCCCAGTTACCTTCCTCGGTGTAGAACTTCAGGGCAAAGCCACGCGGATCGCGCTCGGTATCGGCCGAACCACGTTCGCCGCCAACCGTAGAAAAGCGCAAGAACGTCGGAGTTTGCTTGCCGACCGATTCAAACAGTTTAGCGCTGGTGTACGGGGTGATGTCGCGAGTGACAGTAAACGTGCCGTAAGCACCCGAGCCCTTGGCGTGTACACGGCGCTCAGGGATGTTCTCGCGATTGAAGTGGGCAAGCTTTTCGATCAGGTGAAAGTCGTCGAGCAGCAGCGAGCCACGAGGGCCGGCGGAACGGGAATTCTGGTTGTCGGCGACAGGAGCGCCACTGGCGGTGGTCAGCGTTTTATTTTGACTCATGCGATCTCTTCCTCTGTCAGTCTTTAACTGCCGGCTAATCGGCTGAGGGGGAGTATTGATCAGGAACGTTACAGCTACAAATTCATTGCGTTGCGACTATCGATAGAAAATTACTAATTACCTTTCTATTCATGCATTGATGGCAATGCTTTTCGAGCGCGCACAAAAAACCGGGCACTAGGCCCGGTTCTTCGTTTCAGACTGACGTCTTACTCAGCGGATACAGCTTCACCACCGGCAGGACGATCAACCAACTCGACATACGCCATAGGCGCGTTGTCGCCAGTGCGGAAACCGCACTTGAGGATGCGCAGGTAGCCACCCTCACGGGTAGCGTAACGCTTGCCCAGGTCGTTGAAGAGCTTACCAACGATAGCTTTCGAACGAGTACGGTCGAAAGCCAGACGGCGGTTAGCCAGGCTGTCTGTCTTGGCCAAAGTGATCAGCGGCTCAGCAACGCGACGCAGTTCTTTAGCTTTTGGCAGTGTAGTTTTGATCAGCTCGTGCTCGAACAGCGACACCGCCATGTTTTGAAACATGGCCTTGCGGTGCGAGCTGGTGCGGCTCAGGTGACGACCACTTTTACGATGACGCATGGTTCATTCCTTACCAAACACAACGTTCGGTGATTACGACGATCAGGCAGTCGCCTTGTCGTCCTTCTTAAGACTTGCAGGCGGCCAGTTGTCGAGGCGCATGCCGAGGGACAGACCGCGGGAGGCCAGAACGTCCTTGATTTCAGTCAAGGATTTCTTGCCAAGGTTCGGAGTCTTCAACAGCTCTACTTCGGTACGCTGAATCAGGTCACCGATGTAGTAGATGTTTTCCGCCTTAAGGCAGTTAGCCGAACGTACAGTCAGTTCCAGATCGTCAACCGGGCGAAGCAGGATCGGATCGATCTCGTCTTCCTGCTCGATAACCACTGGCTCACTGTCACCTTTGAGGTCGACGAACGCAGCCAGCTGCTGTTGCAGAATGGTTGCAGCGCGGCGGATAGCCTCTTCAGGATCCAGGGTACCGTTGGTTTCCAGATCAATAACCAGCTTGTCCAGGTTAGTACGCTGCTCGACACGGGCGTTTTCCACCACGTATGCGATACGGCGAACCGGGCTGAACGAAGAGTCAAGCTGCAAGCGACCGATGCTGCGGCTTTCGTCTTCATCGCTCTGACGCGAGTCTGCCGGTTCATAACCACGACCACGAGCTACGGTGAGCTTCATGTTCAGGGCGCCGTTAGACGCCAGGTTAGCGATTACGTGATCGGGGTTAACGATCTCGACATCATGATCCAGCTGAATATCGGCAGCGGTAACCACCCCCGAACCCTTCTTCGACAAGGTCAGCGTAACTTCGTCACGACCGTGCAGCTTGATAGCCAGACCTTTAAGGTTCAACAGGATTTCAATTACGTCTTCCTGTACGCCTTCGATGGCGCTGTACTCATGGAGCACACCGTCAATCTCGGCCTCGACTACTGCACAGCCGGGCATTGAGGACAACAGGATGCGTCGCAGCGCGTTGCCCAGGGTGTGGCCGAAACCACGCTCGAGAGGCTCGAGAGTGATCTTGGCGCGGGTTGGACTGACAACCTGCACATCAATATGGCGGGGTGTCAGGAACTCATTTACCGAAATCTGCATGGATGCACCTATTTTCTAGCCCTTACTTGGAGTAGAGCTCGACAATCAGGCTTTCGTTGATGTCGGCGGACAGATCACTGCGAGCAGGAACGTTCTTGAAAACGCCCGACTTCTTCTCAGTGTCTACTTCTACCCATTCTACGCGGCCACGTTGGGCACACAGATCGAGAGCTTGGACAATGCGAAGTTGGTTCTTTGCTTTCTCGCGAATCGCGACCACGTCACCAGCACGAACCTGGTAGGACGGTACGTTTACGGTCTGACCGTTAACGCTGACGGATTTGTGCGATACCAGCTGACGGGATTCGGCACGAGTAGAGCCAAAACCCATACGGTATACAACGTTGTCCAGACGGCATTCGAGCAGTTGCAGCAGGTTTTCACCGGTTGCACCTTTCTTGCCAGCAGCTTCTTTGTAGTAGCCGCTGAATTGACGCTCGAGAACGCCGTAGATACGACGGACCTTCTGCTTTTCACGCAGTTGGGTGCCGTAATCGGACTGGCGACCGCGGCGTTGGCCGTGGATACCAGGTGCTGCTTCGATGTTGCACTTCGATTCGATCGCGCGCACGCCGCTCTTCAGAAAGAGATCGGTGCCTTCGCGACGAGCGAGTTTGCATTTTGGACCAATGTAACGAGCCATTCTTTACAATCTCCTGGATTACACGCGGCGCTTCTTCGGCGGACGGCACCCGTTGTGCGGGATTGGCGTCACGTCGGTGATGCTGGCGATCTTGTAGCCACAGCCGTTCAAAGCGCGGACTGCAGATTCACGACCTGGGCCTGGACCTTTGACGTTAACGTCGAGGTTTTTCAGACCGTATTCCAGCGCAGCTTGACCAGCACGTTCAGCAGCTACTTGAGCAGCAAACGGGGTGGACTTGCGGGAACCGCGGAAACCCGAACCACCGGAGGTAGCCCAGGAAAGAGCGTTGCCTTGACGGTCGGTGATGGTCACGATTGTGTTGTTAAAAGATGCATGGATGTGGGCGATGCCATCAACCACTGTCTTTTTAACTTTTTTACGAGGACGAGCAGCAGGTTTAGCCATGATTAATTTCCTGTCGATTCGCTGGGGCGATTACTTGCGGATCGGCTTACGCGGACCTTTACGGGTACGCGCGTTAGTCTTGGTACGCTGACCGCGCACTGGAAGACCACGACGATGACGCAGACCGCGATAGCAACCGAGGTCCATCAAACGCTTGATTTTCATGTTGATTTCGCGACGCAGGTCACCTTCAGTGGTGAACTTCGCCACTTCGCCACGCAGCTGTTCAATCTGCTCGTCGCTCAGATCCTTGATCTTTGCGGCTGGGTTTACCCCAGTCACTGCACAGATCTTCTGCGCAGTAGTGCGACCAACACCATAGATGTAGGTCAGCGAGATAACAGTATGCTTGTTATCTGGAATGTTAACGCCTGCAATACGGGCCATTCAGTGGGACTCCAATTGACAGCTACCTACGCCCCGGAAGCCAAGAAATAGGGCGCGAGATAATATCGCTGTAATAACAAATAATCAACCCGGTAGCGCACTAGCTACCGGGCTTGAAGCACAATCACACTCAGCCTTGGCGCTGTTTGTGACGCGGTTCCGCGCTGCAAATTACTCGAACAACACCTTCGCGGCGAATAATCTTGCAGTTGCGGCACAGCTTTTTCACCGATGCACGAACTTTCATCACCAACTCCTCGAACCTTATGGGTACTCAGCGCAACATGCCGCTGCCGTAACCCTTCAGGTTGGCTTTCTTCATCAGGGATTCGTACTGGTGCGAAACGAGGTGCGATTGTACTTGGGACATGAAGTCCATCACAACCACGACGACGATCAGCAACGAGGTCCCGCCAAGGTAGAACGGAACGTTTGCTGCAACCACCAGGAACTGGGGCAACAGGCATACGGCCGTCATATATAGAGCACCGAACAGGGTCAAACGAGTCAGAACGCCATCAATGTAGCGCGCAGACTGCTCACCTGGACGGATGCCCGGAATAAAGGCACCGGACTTCTTCAGGTTTTCCGCTACGTCTTTCGGATTGAACATCAACGCCGTATAGAAGAAGCAGAAGAAAATAATCCCTGCACTAAACAGCAGAATATTCAACGGCTGACCAGGAGCGATCGACTGCGAGATGTCCTGCAGCCAGCCCATACCTTCAGACTGACCGAACCAGGTACCCAACGAAGCCGGGAACAGCAAAATGCTGCTCGCGAAAATGGCCGGAATAACACCGGCCATGTTCACCTTCAACGGCAAGTGGCTAGTCTGCGCAGCAAAGACCTTACGACCCTGCTGACGCTTGGCGTAATGAACAGCAATACGACGCTGACCACGCTCAATGAACACCACAAAACCGATAATCGCTACTGCCAGCAAACCGATGGCAACCAAGGCAAAAATGTTGATATCACCCTGACGCGCAGACTCGAAAGACTGCCCGATCGCTCTCGGAAGACCGGCGACGATACCTGCGAAAATCAACATCGAGATACCGTTGCCAACACCACGCTCAGTAATCTGCTCACCCAGCCACATCATGAACATCGCACCAGCCACAAACGTGGATACCGCGACGAAATGGAAGCCAAAGTCACCAGTGAACGCAACGCCCTGCCCCGCCAGACCAATGGACATGCCAATTGCCTGAACGAGAGCGAGGACGACAGTGCCGTAGCGGGTGTACTGGGCAATCTTGCGACGCCCAGCTTCACCTTCCTTCTTCAACTGCTCCAGCTGCGGGCTGACGGCTGTCATCAGTTGCATGATGATCGATGCCGAAATGTACGGCATGATCCCCAGTGCAAAGATACTCATCCGCTCCAGCGCGCCGCCGGAAAACATGTTGAACAAGCTAAGAATGGTCCCCTCATTCTGTCGAAACAGGTCCGCGAGTCGGTCCGGGTTGATACCTGGAACCGGGATGTGTGCGCCTATTCGGTAGACGATAATCGCCAGGAACAGAAAACGCAGACGAGCCCAGAGTTCAGACATACCGCCTTTGCCGAGCGCAGAGAGAGCACCTTGCTTAGCCATTTATTCCTCGAACTTGCCGCCAGCTGCTTCGATAGCCGAACGCGCACCTTTGGTGGCGCCGATTCCCTTTCCGATGGTAACAGCGCGAGTAACTTCGCCGGACAGCATGATTTTCACACGCTGTACGTTGACGTTGATCACGTTGGCATCTTTCAGGGACTGCACAGTGACGATGTCGCCTTCCACTTTAGCCAGCTCGGACAGACGCACTTCTGCGCGGTCCATGGCCTTCAGGGAAACGAAACCGAACTTTGGCAGGCGACGATGCAGCGGCTGTTGACCGCCTTCAAAGCCTGGAGCAATGGTGCCACCGGAGCGGGAGGACTGACCTTTGTGGCCACGGCCACCGGTCTTGCCCAAACCACTACCGATACCACGGCCCGGACGATGCTTTTCGCGACGGGAACCCGGCGCTGGACTCAGATCATTGAGTTTCATCGATTAACCCTCGACACGCAGCATGTAGTAAGCCTTGTTGATCATCCCGCGATTCTCGGGAGTATCAAGTACTTCTACAGTGTGACCGATGCGACGCAGACCCAGACCCTTAACGCACAGTTTGTGGTTAGGGATGCGGCCGGTCATGCTTTTGATCAGCGTAACTTTAACGGTAGCCATGATCAGAAGATCTCCTTGACGCTTTTGCCACGCTTGGCGGCAATGGATTCAGGAGACTGCATAGCTTTCAAACCTTTGAAAGTGGCGTGAACCACGTTTACCGGGTTAGTCGAGCCGTAGCACTTGGCCAGAACGTTCTGAACGCCAGCAACTTCGAGGACAGCACGCATAGCGCCGCCAGCGATGATACCGGTACCTTCAGAAGCAGGCTGCATGTACACCTTCGAAGCGCCGTGACCGGACTTCATTGCGTACTGCAGAGTGGTGCCGTTCAGATCAACTTGGATCATGTTGCGACGAGCAGCTTCCATTGCCTTCTGGATCGCAGCAGGCACTTCACGTGACTTGCCACGGCCGAAGCCAACACGCCCTTTACCATCACCTACCACGGTCAACGCGGTGAAAGTGAAGATACGGCCGCCTTTAACGGTTTTGGCTACGCGGTTAACTTGAACCAGCTTCTCAATGTAGCCTTCGTCGCGCTTTTGGTCGTTATTTGACATAACTTAGAACTCCAGCCCAGCTTCACGAGCAGCATCAGCCAGCGCCTTGACGCGGCCGTGGTACTTGAAGCCAGAGCGGTCGAAAGCCACCTGCGAGACGCCAGCGGCTTTTGCACGCGTAGCGACCAGCTGGCCAACCTTAGTGGCCGCGTCGATGTTGCCAGTGGCGCCATCACGCAGTTCTTTATCCAAAGTAGAGGCAGATGCCAGGACTTTGTTGCCGTCGGCCGAAATGACCTGGGCGTAGATGTGCTGCGACGAGCGGAACACGCAGAGACGCACGACTTCGAGTTCGTGCATTTTCAGGCGTGCTTTGCGAGCGCGACGCAGTCGAGTAACTTTTTTGTCGGTCATTTGCTATGCCCTACTTCTTCTTGGCTTCTTTACGACGGACGACTTCGTCCGCGTAGCGCACACCTTTGCCTTTGTACGGCTCTGGTGGACGGAAGTCGCGGATCTCGGCGGCCACTTGACCTACCAGCTGCTTATCGATGCCCTTGATCAGGATATCGGTCTGGCTAGGAGTCTCAGCGGTGATGCCTTCCGGCAGTTCATAATCCACTGGGTGCGAGAAGCCAAGAGCCAGGTTCAGCACTGTGCCTTTTGCTTGCGCTTTGTAACCAACACCGACCAGCTGGAGCTTACGCTCGAAGCCTTGGCTTACGCCTTGGACCATGTTGTTTACCAACGCACGAGTGGTACCAGCCATTGCGCGAGTTTGTTGATCGCCATTGCGAGCAGCGAAACGCAGCTCACCAGCTTCTTCAACGATCTCAACGGACGAATGGATGTTCAGTTCGAGAGTGCCCTTGGCACCCTTCACCGAAAGCTGTTGGCCTGCGAATTTTACTTCGACACCGGCTGGCAGCTTAACGGGGTTCTTAGCGACGCGTGACATGCTTATCCCCCCTTAGAACACAGTGCAAAGAACTTCGCCGCCGACACCGGCAGCGCGCGCAGCACGATCCGTCATCACACCTTTGTTGGTGGAGACGATAGACACACCGAGACCGCCACGAACTTTTGGCAGATCATCGACGGACTTGTACTGACGCAGGCCTGGACGGCTAACGCGCTTCACTTCCTCGATGACCGGACGGCCTTCGAAGTACTTCAGCTCGATGGACAGCAGTGGCTTGATTTCGCTGCTGATCTGATAACCCGCAATGTAACCTTCGTCCTTCAGGACTTTGGCAACAGCTACCTTCAAAGTAGAAGATGGCATGCTTACGACGGACTTTTCAGCCATCTGGGCATTACGGATTCGAGTTAGCATGTCCGCTAACGGGTCCTGCATACTCATGGGCTAGACGCTCCTAATACAAAAAAATTAGCCTTGCGGCTACTACTTGTCGCCGAGCTCATCCATGCGGAAAAAGCACGGGCTCAGGCGAGCCGGGTATTCTAGACACACCCCACAAATGAATCAAGCCCCAAAAGGGGCTTGATTCAAGTTCAAGGTCACCGGTGGTCAGGATCTTGCGATCCCGAACACCGAGACTTTGATAGTGCTTACCAGCTGGCTTTAACCAGACCAGGTACGTCACCACGCATTGCAGCTTCACGCAGTTTGTTACGGCCGAGGCCGAACTTGCGGTAAACGCCGTGTGGACGACCGGTCAGGCGGCAGCGGTTACGCATGCGCGAGGCGCTTGCGTCACGTGGCTGCTTCTGCAGAGCAACTGTAGCTTCCCAACGCGCTTCTGGACTTGCGTTCAGATCAACGATGATTGCTTTCAGTGCTGCACGCTTTTTGGCGTACTTGGCAACCGTGAGCTGACGCTTCAGCTCGCGGTTTTTCATGCTCATCTTGGCCATTTTCCTACTCCAATCAGTTGCGGAACGGGAATTTGAAAGCACGCAGCAGCGCGCGACCTTCATCATCGTTCTTGGCAGTGGTGGTCAGGGTAATGTCCAGACCGCGGAGAGCATCGATCTTGTCGTAGTCGATTTCCGGGAAGATGATCTGCTCTTTTACGCCCATGCTGTAGTTACCACGACCATCGAAGGACTTGGCATTCAGGCCGCGGAAGTCGCGAACCCGAGGCAGGGAGATCGACAGCAGACGATCCAGGAATTCGTACATACGCTCACGGCGCAGAGTCACTTTGACGCCGATCGGCCAACCTTCACGGACTTTAAAGCCAGCGATGGATTTCCGAGCGTAAGTCACAACGACTTTCTGACCGGTGATCTTTTCCAGGTCGGCAACAGCGTGCTCGATGACTTTTTTGTCACCGACAGCTTCGCCCAGACCCATGTTCAGGGTGATTTTGGTAACGCGTGGAACTTCCATCACGTTCGAAAGCTTAAGTTCTTCCTTAAGCTTCGGTGCGATTTCCTTCCAGTAAATCTCTTTTAGTCGTGCCATGGTCTTCTACCTAGCAGTGTTCAAGCATCAACCGCTTTTTGGGTCGACTTGAAGACACGAATTTTCTTGCCGTCTTCTACTTTGAAACCAACGCGGTCAGCCTTGTTGGTTTCGCCGTTGAAAATGGCGACGTTAGAAGCGTCCAGTGGAGCTTCTTTTTCGACGATACCGCCTTGTACGCCCGACATCGGGTTAGGCTTGGTATGACGCTTAACCAGGTTCAGACCACCAATAACCAGACGGTTATTAGCGAGAACCTTAAGCACCTTACCGCGCTTACCTTTGTCTTTGCCGGCGATCACGATGATCTCGTCGTCACGACGAATCTTTTGCATGTCGGATCTCCTTACAGCACTTCTGGGGCGAGCGAGACGATCTTCATGAACTTCTCAGTACGAAGTTCACGGGTCACTGGCCCAAAGATACGGGTGCCGATCGGCTCTTGCTTGTTGTTCAGAAGAACAGCAGCGTTGCCATCAAAGCGGATAATGGAGCCATCAGCACGGCGTACGCCGTGACGAGTGCGGACTACAACAGCAGTCATCACTTGGCCTTTTTTCACTTTACCGCGAGGAATTGCTTCCTTGACGGTAACTTTGATGATGTCACCGATACCAGCGTAACGACGATGGGAGCCACCCAGCACCTTGATGCACATAACACGGCGAGCGCCAGAGTTATCGGCCACATCGAGCATGGATTGAGTCTGAATCATATAATTTCTCCGACCCCTAGTCCTTAGACTTCCACAGCGCGTTCGAGAACATCAACCAGCGCCCAAGACTTAGTCTTGGCCAAAGGACGAGTTTCACGAATAGTGACTTTGTCGCCGATGTGGCACTGATTGGTTTCGTCGTGCGCGTGCAGCTTAGTCGAACGCTTAACGTATTTACCGTAGATCGGGTGCTTAACGCGACGCTCGATCAGAACGGTGATGGTCTTGTCCATTTTGTCGCTGACAACACGGCCAGTCAGCGTACGGACGGTTTTTTCGGCTTCAGCCATGATTACTTACCTGCCTGCTGTTTGAGCACAGTCTTCACGCGAGCGATGTCACGCTTAACTTGCCGGAGCAGGTGAGACTGCCCCAACTGGCCAGTTGCTTTCTGCATGCGCAGATTGAACTGGTCGCGCAGCAGGCCGAGCAGTTGCTCGTTAAGCTGCGGCGCGTCTTTTTCACGAAGTTCATTCGCTTTCATCACATCACCGTCCGTTTAACAAAAGCGGTGGCGAGCGGCAGCTTTGCAGCAGCCAGGGCAAAAGCCTCACGCGCCAGCTCTTCAGAAACGCCCTCGATTTCATACAGGACTTTGCCTGGCTGAATCTGGGCTACCCAGTACTCCACACTACCCTTACCTTTACCCATCCGAACTTCGAGTGGTTTTTTGGAGATAGGCTTGTCCGGGAATACACGGATCCAGATCTTGCCGCCACGTTTAACGTGACGGGTCAGAGCACGACGCGCTGACTCGATCTGACGAGCGGTGAGACGACCACGAGCTACAGACTTCAGCGCGAACTCGCCGAAGCTGACTTTGCTACCGCGCTGAGCCAGACCACGGTTGTGGCCTGTCATCTGCTTGCGGAACTTCGTACGCTTTGGTTGCAACATTTGGCGTACCCCTTACTTAGCAGCTTTTTTACGAGGCGCTGGTGCTTGTGGTTTCAGTTCTTCTTGGCGACCACCAATTACTTCGCCTTTGAAGATCCAAACCTTTACACCGATCACACCGTAAGTGGTGTGAGCTTCGTAGTTGGCATAGTCGATGTCGGCACGCAGGGTGTGCAGTGGCACACGACCTTCGCGATACCATTCAGTACGTGCGATTTCAGCACCGCCGAGACGACCGCTCACTTGGATTTTGATGCCTTTGGCACCAATGCGCATGGCGTTTTGTACAGCGCGCTTCATAGCGCGACGGAACATTACGCGACGCTCCAGCTGCTGAGCTACGCTCTGCGCAACCAACATACCGTCGAGTTCCGGCTTGCGGATTTCTTCGATATTGATGTGCACAGGCACACCCATTTGTTTGGTCAGGTCCTGACGCAGTTTCTCAACATCTTCACCTTTCTTCCCGATAACGATACCTGGACGAGCGGTGTGGATGGTGATACGTGCAGTTTGAGCCGGACGATGGATATCGATACGGCTTACGGACGCGCTTTTTAGTTTGTCTTGGAGATACTCACGCACCTTCAGATCAGCGAACAAATAGTCCGCATAAGTCCGACCGTCTGCGTACCAGACGGAGGTGTGTTCCTTGACGATTCCCAGGCGAATGCCAATGGGATGTACTTTCTGACCCATCTCTTCGACTCCGTTACTTGTCAGCAACCTTGACAGTGATATGGCAAGACCGCTTGACGATGCGATCAGCACGGCCTTTGGCACGTGGCATGATTCGCTTCAGCGAACGCCCTTCGTTGACGAAAACGGTGCTGACCTTGAGGTCATCAACGTCTGCGCCTTCGTTATGCTCGGCGTTGGCTACGGCCGACTCCAGCACTTTCTTCATGATCTCGGCGGCTTTCTTACTGCTGAAAGCCAACAGGTTGAGCGCTTCGCCCACCTTCTTCCCGCGGATCTGGTCGGCGACCAAGCGGGCTTTCTGGGCGGAGATTCGAGCGCCCGACAACTTAGCGGCTACTTCCATCGTTCCTTACCCCTTAACGCTTGGCTTTCTTGTCTGCCACGTGCCCACGATATGTGCGGGTACCGGCAAACTCGCCTAGTTTGTGGCCGACCATGTCTTCGTTCACGAGAACTGGAACATGTTGACGACCGTTATGAACTGCAATGGTCAGACCGACCATTTGTGGCAGGATCATCGAACGACGCGACCAGGTTTTAACTGGTTTGCGATCGTTCTTTTCCGCCGCCACTTCGATCTTCTTCAGTAGGTGAAGATCAATAAAAGGACCTTTTTTCAGAGAACGTGGCACTGTCGTATCCCTCTATTTACTTGCGACGACGGACGATCATTTTGTCGGTACGCTTATTACCACGAGTCTTCGCGCCCTTAGTCGGGAAGCCCCATGGCGATACCGGATGACGACCACCAGAGGTACGACCTTCACCACCACCATGTGGGTGGTCAACCGGGTTCATGGCAACACCACGAACGGTTGGGCGAACGCCACGCCAGCGTTTGGCACCAGCTTTACCCAGCGAACGCAGGCTGTGCTCGGAGTTCGAGACTTCACCCAGGGTCGCGCGGCATTCAGCCAGCACTTTACGCATCTCACCAGAACGCAGACGCAGGGTCACGTAGACACCTTCACGAGCGATCAGCTGAGCCGAAGCACCAGCGGAACGAGCGATTTGCGCGCCTTTACCTGGCTTCAATTCGATGCCGTGTACGGTGCTACCAACTGGAATGTTACGCAGTTGCAGAGCGTTGCCCGGCTTGATCGGCGCCAAAGCACCTGCGATCAGCTGGTCGCCAGCACTCACGCCTTTAGGGGCGATGATGTAGCGACGCTCGCCATCTGCGTACAGCAGCAGAGCGATGTGAGCAGTACGGTTTGGATCGTATTCGATACGCTCGACAGTGGCAGAGATGCCATCTTTGTCGTTGCGACGGAAATCGACCAGACGATAATGCTGCTTATGGCCACCACCGATGTGACGAGTGGTAATGCGACCATTGTTGTTACGACCACCAGTCTTCGATTTTTTCTCGAGCAGCGGTGCGTGAGGAGCGCCTTTATGCAGCTCCTGGTTGACCACCTTGACCACAAAACGGCGGCCAGGGGAAGTCGGTTTGCATTTAACGATTGCCATGATGCACCCCTTCCTTACTCAGCACTGCTGCTGAAATCGAGATCTTGGCCTGGCTGAAGGGAGATAACTGCCTTCTTCCAGTCATTACGCTTGCCCAGACCGCGAGCAGTGCGCTTGCTCTTACCCAGAACATTCAGGGTAGTAACACGCTCTACTTTCACGCTGAACAGGCTTTCGACGGCCTTCTTGATTTCCAGCTTGGTTGCGTCAGTTGCAACCTTGAAAACGAACTGGCCTTTCTTGTCAGCCAGAACCGTAGCCTTCTCGGAAACGTGCGGGCCAAGCAGAACTTTAAATACGCGTTCCTGGTTCATCCCAGCAGCTCCTCGAATTTCTTCACGGCCGACACGGTGATCAACACCTTGTCGTATGCGATCAGACTAACTGGATCGGAACCCTGCACGTCACGTACATCAACGTGTGGCAGGTTACGAGCAGCCAGGTACAGGTTCTGATCAACTACTTCAGACACGATCAAGACGTCAGTCAGGCCCATGCCGGTCAGTTTGTTCAGCAGATCTTTGGTCTTCGGTGCATCAACAGCGAAGTCCTGAACCACAACCAGACGATCAGTACGCACCAGCTCAGCAAGGATGGAACGCATTGCTGCGCGATACATCTTCTTGTTCAGCTTCTGGGTGTGATCCTGAGGACGAGCTGCGAAAGTGGTACCGCCGCCACGCCAGATTGGGCTACGGATAGTACCGGCACGAGCACGGCCAGTACCTTTCTGACGCCATGGGCGCTTACCGCCACCACGAACGTCGGAACGGGTCTTTTGCTGCTTGCTACCTTGACGGCCGCCGGCCATGTAGGCCACGACTGCTTGGTGAACCAGCGTCTCGTTGAATTCGCCGCCAAATGTCAGTTCGGAAACTTCGATCGCTTGAGCGTCATTTACATTTAATTGCATGTCAGCTTCCCCTTAACCGCGAGCCTTGGCTGCTGGACGTACAACCAAGTTGCCGCCAGTAGCGCCAGGAACAGCGCCCTTGACCAACAACAGATTGCGTTCAGCGTCCACGCGCACTACTTCGAGGGACTGCACGGTCACGCGCTCAGCGCCCATATGACCGGACATTTTTTTGCCCTTGAATACACGACCAGGAGTCTGGCACTGGCCGATAGAGCCTGGAACGCGGTGGGACACGGAGTTACCGTGGGTATTATCTTGCCCGCGGAAGTTCCAACGCTTGATCGTACCCTGGAAGCCTTTACCCTTGGACTGACCGGTTACATCAACCAGTTGACCAGCGGCGAAGATTTCAGCGTTGATCAGATCGCCGGCCTGGTACTCGCCTTCTTCAAGGCGGAATTCCATTACGGTACGACCAGCGGCAACGTTCGCTTTAGCGAAGTGGCCAGCTTGAGCAGCTGTAACACGCGAAGCACGACGCTCGCCTACAGTGACTTGCACTGCACGATAGCCATCGGTCTCTTCAGTTTTGAACTGGGTGACGCGATTCGGCTCGATCTCAATGACCGTGACCGGAATGGAGACACCTTCTTCGGTGAAAATACGGGTCATACCGCATTTACGACCGACTACACCAATAGTCATGTTGTAAACCTCATGAGTGTACGGGGCTTTCACCCGCTATGGCCGCCCATTTCAGAGCGTTACACGACTAAGACCGAGTCTTAGCCGAGGCTGATCTGTACTTCCACACCGGCCGCCAGATCAAGCTTCATAAGAGCATCAACGGTTTTATCCGTTGGCTGGACGATGTCCAGTACGCGCTTATGAGTACGGATCTCGTACTGGTCACGCGCGTCTTTGTTGACGTGCGGGGAGACCAGAACGGTGAACCGCTCTTTACGGGTAGGCAGTGGAATTGGACCACGCACTTGAGCACCAGTACGTTTCGCGGTTTCCACGATTTCCTGGGTGGATTGGTCGATCAGGCGATGGTCAAAAGCCTTCAACCTGATACGGATTTGCTGATTTTGCATTGGATTTCAGACTCCGGCTGCTATTCCCACCGAGCGCAATACGCCCGTTAAAAGGAGGCGCAATTCTATAGACGCCCCATATAGGTGTCAACCCAATAAAAAAGCCCCCGCTAAGCGGGGGCTTTTTCAATTCATCAAAGCCAACTCGAAAAGAGCTTACTCGATGATTTTGGCTACGACGCCAGCGCCGACGGTACGACCGCCTTCACGGATAGCGAAACGCAGACCGTCTTCCATTGCGATGGTCTTGATCAGGGTGACAACCATTTTGATGTTGTCGCCCGGCATTACCATTTCAACGCCTTCCGGCAGTTCGCAGTTACCAGTCACGTCAGTAGTACGGAAGTAGAACTGTGGACGGTAGCCTTTGAAGAACGGAGTGTGACGACCGCCTTCTTCTTTGCTCAGAACGTAGACTTCAGCTTCGAACTTGGTGTGCGGCTTGACCGAACCTGGCTTAACCAGAACCTGGCCACGCTCAACGTCGTCACGCTTGGTACCACGCAGCAGAACGCCGCAGTTCTCGCCAGCACGACCTTCGTCGAGCAGCTTACGGAACATTTCAACACCGGTGCAGGTGGTGACGGTAGTGTCACGCAGACCAACGATTTCCAGTGGATCCTGAACCTTGACGATACCGCGCTCGATACGGCCAGTTACAACAGTACCGCGACCGGAGATCGAGAATACGTCTTCGATTGGCATCAGGAACGGCTTGTCGATAACGCGAACTGGATCTGGAATGTAGCTGTCCAGAGTCTCAACCAGCTTACGAACGGCAGTGGTGCCCATTTCGTTGTCGTCTTGGCCGTTCAGAGCCATCAGAGCCGAACCGATGATGATCGGAGTGTCGTCACCTGGGAAGTCGTAAGTGCTCAGCAGGTCGCGCACTTCCATCTCAACCAGTTCCAGCAGCTCAGCGTCGTCAACCATGTCAGCCTTGTTCAGGAAGACAACGATGTACGGAACGCCAACCTGACGGGACAGCAGGATGTGCTCACGGGTTTGTGGCATCGGACCATCAGCGGCCGAGCAAACCAGGATAGCGCCGTCCATCTGAGCAGCACCGGTGATCATGTTCTTCACGTAGTCAGCGTGACCTGGGCAGTCAACGTGAGCGTAGTGACGGATCAGCGAGTTGTATTCAACGTGCGCGGTGTTGATGGTGATACCACGAGCCTTTTCTTCCGGAGCGCTGTCGATTTTGTCGAAAGCAACAACGGCCGAACCGAAAACTTCGGAGCAGACGCGAGTCAGAGCAGCGGTCAGCGTGGTTTTACCGTGGTCGACGTGACCGATGGTGCCAACGTTGACGTGCGGGAGGGTACGGTCAAATTTTTCTTTAGCCACGACAATTAACTCCTAGCCTAAAGGGGCTGAATCAGCCTTGTTTTTTGGTAACGGTTTCGACGATGTGCGACGGAGCCGTATTGTATTTTTTGAATTCCATAGAGTAGCTTGCGCGACCTTGGGACATGGAACGGACGTCAGTTGCATAACCGAACATCTCGCCCAGCGGAACCTCAGCACGAATTACTTTGCCGGAGACCGTGTCTTCCATACCCAGGATCATGCCGCGACGACGGTTAAGGTCGCCCATCACGTCACCCATATAGTCTTCAGGTGTAACAACCTCTACCGCCATGATCGGCTCAAGCAACTCACCACCGCCCTTCTGGGCCAGTTGCTTGGTTGCCATGGAAGCAGCCACCTTAAACGCCATCTCGTTGGAGTCGACGTCGTGGTAAGAACCATCAAACACGGTAGCCTTCAGGCCGATTAGCGGATAGCCGGCCACAACGCCGTTCTTCATCTGCTCTTCGATACCCTTCTGGATAGCCGGGATGTATTCCTTAGGAACCACACCACCCACTACTTCGTTCAGGAATTGCAGACCTTCCTGACCTTCGTCAGCAGGAGCAAAACGAATCCAGCAGTGACCGAACTGGCCACGACCGCCGGACTGACGAACGAACTTGCCTTCAATTTCGCAGCTCTTCGTGATGCGCTCACGGTACGAAACTTGTGGCTTACCGATGTTGGCTTCGACGTTGAACTCACGGCGCATCCGGTCAACCAGGATGTCCAGGTGCAACTCGCCCATGCCGGAGATGATCGTTTGACCAGTCTCTTCATCAGTCTTGACGCGGAAAGATGGATCTTCCTGAGCGAGCTTGCCCAGAGCGATACCCATTTTTTCCTGGTCATCCTTGGTCTTAGGCTCTACGGCAACCGAAATAACCGGCTCCGGGAAGTCCATGCGAACCAGGATGATTGGCTTGTCAGCGTTGCACAAAGTCTCACCAGTGGTGACGTCCTTCATGCCGATCAAGGCCGCGATGTCACCAGCGCGTACTTCCTTGATTTCTTCACGGGCGTTTGCGTGCATTTGCACCATACGACCCACACGCTCTTTCTTGCCTTTAACCGAGTTGATCACGCCGTCGCCGGAGGCCAACACGCCCGAGTAAACTCGAACGAAGGTCAAGGTACCCACGAATGGGTCGGTAGCGATCTTGAACGCCAGAGCCGAGAACGGCTCGCTGTCGTCTGCGTGACGCTCCATTTCCTTGGTCTCGTCATCCGGGTCTGTACCCTTGATGGCAGGAATGTCGGAAGGAGCAGGCAGGTAGTCGATCACGGCGTCGAGAACCAGGGGAACACCCTTGTTCTTGAAGGAAGAACCGCAAACAGCCAGAACGATCTCACCAGCGATAGTACGCTGACGCAGAGCGGCCTTGATTTCCGCGTTGGTGAGTTCTTCACCTTCGAGGTACTTGTTCATCAGCTCTTCGCTGGCTTCAGCCGCAGCTTCAACCATATTGCCGCGCCATTCGTCAGCCAGTTCCTGCAGTTCTGCAGGGATAGGCTTGCGAACTGGAACCATGCCTTTGTCAGAATCATTCCAGTAAACAGCTTCCATAGCCATCAGGTCGATCTGACCCTGGAAGTTGTCTTCGGAACCGATAGCCAACTGGATTGGAACCGGGGTGTGACCCAGACGCTGCTTGATCTGACCGATCACGCGCAGGAAGTTCGCACCAGCACGGTCCATCTTGTTTACATAAACAAGACGTGGAACGCCGTACTTGTTGGCCTGACGCCATACGGTTTCCGACTGAGGCTCAACACCCGAGGTGCCGCAGAACACAACGACCGCGCCGTCGAGAACACGCAAGGAACGCTCAACTTCAATAGTGAAGTCAACGTGGCCCGGGGTGTCGATGACGTTGAAGCGATACTGGTCTTTGTGCTGCTTCTCGGAACCCTGCCAGAAGGCGGTAATAGCAGCAGAAGTAATGGTAATACCACGCTCCTGCTCCTGCACCATCCAGTCTGTGGTCGCGGCGCCGTCATGCACCTCGCCCATTTTGTGACTTTTGCCAGTGTAAAAAAGGACGCGCTCGGTGGTGGTGGTTTTACCAGCATCCACGTGAGCAACGATACCAATGTTACGGTAGCGATTAATCGGTGTAGTACGAGCCATAAAGCCCTCGCAAAATTAGTGACGCTAAAATTAGAAGCGGTAGTGCGAGAAAGCCTTGTTGGCTTCAGCCATACGGTGCACGTCTTCACGCTTCTTAACTGCAGCACCTTTGCCTTCAGCAGCGTCCAACAGTTCGCCAGCCAAACGCAGAGCCATAGACTTCTCGCCGCGCTTACGGGCGAAGTCTACCAACCAGCGCATTGCCAGAGCGTTACGACGGGACGGACGAACTTCGACCGGAACCTGGTAAGTAGCACCGCCTACACGGCGCGACTTTACTTCGACCAGCGGAGCGATGGCGTCGAGAGCTTTCTCGAAGATTTCCAGGGGATCGCTGTTCTTGCGTTCTTTAACCTTTTCCAGCGCGCCATAAACGATACGCTCGGCAACGGCTTTCTTGCCGCTTTCCATTACGTGGTTCATGAACTTGGCCAGGATCTGGCTGCCGTATTTTGGATCGTCAAGCACTTCGCGCTTGGCTGCTACGCGTCTTCTTGGCATGGATAAGCCCTCAAACGGTCTTCAGGTTCGCTCGGAATCGGTGCCCTTTCGGGACGCCTCCGACCTTACTCTTATCGACTCAGAAAAATAGAAAATCAGTTCTTACAAAAAGCCGCTACTACTTAGGCTTCTTGGTACCGTACTTCGAACGACCCTGGTTACGACCTTTAACGCCGGAAGTATCCAAAGAACCGCGTACGGTGTGGTAACGAACACCTGGCAAGTCTTTTACACGACCGCCGCGGATCAGTACCACGCTGTGCTCTTGCAGGTTGTGGCCTTCACCGCCGATGTACGAGGAAACCTCGAAACCGTTGGTCAGACGCACACGGCATACTTTACGCAGTGCCGAGTTAGGTTTTTTCGGCGTGGTGGTATACACACGGGTGCATACGCCACGACGTTGCGGGCAGTTCTGCAGCGCAGGCACGTCGGATTTCTCGACGATACGCTTACGCGGCTGACGTACCAGCTGGTTGATAGTTGCCATCTACTAGCTCCACTGTTGTCTTGCGACGCTATTGTCTTGCAAGAAAAGCAAAATGGCAGGAACGAATTCCCGCCAAATTTAGGGGTACAAGAGTCTAAAGAGGATCTTGTCCCCAGTCAAGGCAAGGCCCCGACCTCCCCGCTCATCCAACCTCGACAAATTGTCTCGATTCGATGAACGGAACGACCGGGGCCCCACACTCATTTACCGCAGAACTCAGTTACCGCTCGAGTTCAGTGCTTCGGTCAGTGCAGCTTCCACTTCACTGGCGCTAACGCGCAACGGTTTGTCAGCATCACGGCGGCGCTTGCGCTCGCTGTGATAAGCCAGACCGGTACCGGCCGGGATCAGACGACCCACGACTACGTTTTCTTTCAGGCCGCGCAGGTAATCGCGCTTGCCGGTTACCGCCGCTTCGGTCAGTACGCGAGTGGTTTCCTGGAAGGAAGCCGCCGAGATGAACGATTCGGTGGACAACGACGCCTTGGTGATACCCAGCAGCACGCGAGTGAACTTGGAAACGAATTTCTCGTCGCCAGCCAGACGCTCGTTCTCTACCAGAACGTGAGTCAATTCCATCTGGTCGCCCTTGATGAAACTGGAATCGCCGGATTCAGCGATTTCAACTTTACGCAGCATCTGACGCAGGATGGTCTCGATGTGCTTATCGTTGATCTTCACGCCTTGCAGACGATAAACGTCCTGGATCTCGTTCACGATGTACTTGGCCAGCGCACTCACACCCAGCAGACGCAGGATGTCGTGTGGATCGCTTGGGCCGTCGGAGATAACTTCGCCGCGGTTTACCTGTTCGCCTTCGAAGACGTTCAGGTGACGCCACTTCGGAATCAGCTCTTCATACGGATCGCTACCGTCGTTCGGGGTAATGACCAGACGGCGCTTGCCTTTGGTCTCTTTACCGAACGCGATGGTGCCGCTGACTTCAGCCAGAATCGAGGCTTCTTTCGGACGACGGGCTTCGAACAAGTCGGCAACACGCGGCAGACCACCGGTGATGTCACGGGTTTTCGAAGTCTCTTGCGGAATACGAGCGATAACATCACCGATCGCGATTTTCGCGCCGTCCGCTACACCGACCAGGGCGTTAGCAGGCAGGAAGTACTGAGCAATTACGTCGGTACCCGGCAGCAAGAGATCCTTGCCATTGTCATCAACCATCTTCACAGCAGGACGGATATCTTTACCGGCAGCTGGACGGTCTTTGGCGTCGAGTACTTCAATGTTGGTCATACCGGTCAATTCGTCAGTCTGACGCTTGATCGTGATGCCTTCTTCCATGCCCACGTAGGTCACGGTACCTTTCATTTCGGTAACGATTGGGTGAGTGTGCGGATCCCACTTGGCCACGATTGCGCCAGCGTCGACCTTGTCACCTTCTTTAACCGAAATCACAGCACCGTACGGCAGCTTGTAACGCTCGCGCTCACGACCGAAGTCATCAGCGATCGCCAGCTCACCGGAACGGGACACAGCAACCAGGCAACCATCCACTCGCTCAACGTGTTTCAGGTTATGCAGACGGACGGTACCGCCATTCTTCACCTGAACGCTATCAGCTGCGGAGGTCCGGCTTGCCGCACCACCGATGTGGAACGTACGCATGGTCAGCTGGGTACCCGGCTCACCGATGGACTGGGCAGCGATAACGCCGACCGCTTCACCGATGTTCACCTGGTGACCACGAGCCAAGTCACGGCCGTAGCACTTGGCGCAAATGCCATAGCGGGTTTCGCAGCTGATCGGCGAACGCACGATCACTTCATCGATGCTGTTCAGCTCGATGAACTCGACCCACTTCTCGTCTACCAGCGTGCCGGCAGGAACGATGATTTCTTCGGTACCTGGCTTGAACACGTCACGAGCAATGACACGACCCAATACGCGCTCACCCAACGGCTCGACAACGTCACCGCCTTCAATGTGCGGAGTCATTACCAGGCCATGTTCGGTGCCGCAATCGATCTCGGTCACAACCAGATCCTGCGCCACGTCTACCAGACGACGAGTCAGGTAACCGGAGTTCGCAGTTTTCAACGCGGTATCCGCCAAACCTTTACGAGCACCGTGAGTGGAGATGAAGTACTGAAGTACGCTCAAACCTTCACGGAAGTTCGCAGTAATCGGCGTTTCGATGATGGAACCGTCCGGCTTGGCCATCAGGCCACGCATACCGGCGAGCTGACGGATCTGCGCAGCAGAACCCCGTGCGCCCGAGTCGGCCATCATGTACATCGAGTTGAAGGACTCTTGGTCGACTTCGACGCCATGACGGTCGATGACTTTCTCTTTCGAGAGGTTGGCCATCATCGCCTTGGAAACTTCGTCGTTCGCCTTGGACCAAAGGTCGATCACTTTGTTGTACTTCTCGCCCTGGGTTACCAGGCCGGAGGCGTACTGACTTTCGATCTCTTTCACTTCGTCGGTAGCAGCACCGATGATGCGGGCTTTTTCATCCGGGATAACGAAGTCGTTAACACCGATGGAAACGCCGGAGATGGTCGAATAAGCAAAACCGGTGTACATCAACTGGTCAGCGAAGATCACGGTCTCTTTCAAACCAACCACGCGGTAGCACTGGTTGATCAGCTTGGAGATCGCCTTTTTCTTCATCGGCTGGTTGACGACGTCGTATGACAGGCCAGGTGGAACAACCTGGAACAACAGCGCACGGCCGACAGTGGTGTCGACGATACGGGTGTTCTTGACGCTGCCACCATCACGATCGTTGACGGTTTCGTTGATCCGCACTTTGACCTTGGCGTGCAGCGCGGCTTCGCCGGCACGGAACACACGGTCAACTTCTTGCAGATCCGCGAACACACGACCTTCGCCTTTGGCGTTGATCGCTTCACGAGTCATGTAGTACAGACCCAATACAACGTCCTGCGACGGAACGATGATTGGCTCACCGTTGGCTGGCGACAGAATGTTGTTGGTCGACATCATCAACGCACGCGCTTCCAGCTGGGCTTCCAGTGTCAGCGGTACGTGCACGGCCATTTGGTCGCCGTCGAAGTCGGCGTTGTACGCAGCACAGACCAGAGGGTGCAGCTGGATAGCCTTACCTTCGATCAGTACCGGTTCAAACGCCTGGATACCCAGACGGTGAAGGGTCGGTGCACGGTTGAGGAGAACCGGGTGTTCACGGATCACTTCAGCGAGAACGTCCCAAACCTCTGGCAGCTCGCGCTCGACCATCTTCTTGGCAGCTTTGATGGTGGTAGCGAGACCACGCATTTCCAGCTTGCCGAAGATGAACGGCTTGAACAGCTCGAGGGCCATTTTCTTCGGCAGACCGCACTGGTGCAGACGCAGGGTCGGACCTACGGTAATTACCGAACGACCGGAGTAGTCAACACGCTTACCGAGCAAGTTCTGACGGAAACGACCTTGCTTACCCTTGATCATGTCAGCCAGGGATTTCAGAGGACGCTTGTTCGAACCGGTGATAGCGCGGCCACGACGACCGTTGTCGAGCAGTGCATCGACAGCTTCCTGCAACATACGCTTTTCGTTGCGCACGATGATGTCCGGAGCGGACAGATCGAGCAGACGCTTCAAGCGGTTGTTACGGTTGATTACTCGACGATACAGATCGTTGAGGTCGGAAGTCGCGAAGCGACCGCCATCCAGCGGGACCAGTGGACGCAGATCTGGCGGCAGAACCGGCAGAACGGTCAGCACCATCCATTCTGGAAGGTTGCCGGAACCCTGGAAGGCTTCCATCAACTTCAGACGCTTGGACAGCTTCTTGATTTTGGTTTCGGAGTTGGTTTGCGGAATTTCTTCGCGCAGACGGCCAATCTCGTGTTCCAGGTCGATAGCGTGCAGCAGTTCACGGACAGCTTCGGCACCCATGCGGGCATCGAAATCGTCGCCGAACTCTTCCAGCGCTTCGAAGTACTGCTCGTCGTTGAGCAGCTGACCTTTTTCAAGGGTGGTCATGCCTGGATCGATAACGACATAGCTCTCGAAATAGAGAACGCGTTCGATATCACGCAGGGTCATGTCCATCAGCAAGCCGATACGCGACGGCAGCGATTTCAAGAACCAGATGTGGGCAACTGGCGAGGCCAGTTCGATGTGCGCCATGCGCTCACGACGAACTTTAGCCAGCGCGACTTCAACGCCGCACTTCTCGCAGATCACGCCACGGTGCTTCAAGCGCTTGTACTTACCGCACAGGCACTCGTAATCCTTTACCGGGCCAAAGATCTTGGCGCAGAACAGGCCGTCACGTTCAGGTTTGAACGTACGGTAGTTGATGGTTTCCGGCTTTTTAACTTCACCGAACGACCACGAACGGATCATCTCAGGCGATGCCAATCCAATACGGATGGCGTCGAACTCTTCGACTTGACCCTGGTTTTTCAGCAAATTCAGTAGGTCTTTCAAGGCCTTTCCTCCTGGCGGAGCAGAGAGCGGGCAATCCTGCCCCGCTCTCGATTCGCGTCACGTGTTATTCGGTTTCCAGATCGATATCGATGCCGAGGGAACGAATTTCCTTGATCAACACGTTGAAAGACTCGGGCATGCCCGGCTCCATACGGTGATCGCCATCCACGATGTTTTTGTACATCTTGGTACGGCCGTTCACATCGTCCGACTTCACTGTGAGCATTTCTTGCAGAGTGTAAGCAGCACCGTATGCTTCCAGTGCCCAGACCTCCATCTCCCCGAAACGCTGACCACCGAACTGTGCCTTACCACCCAGCGGCTGCTGGGTAACCAGGCTGTACGAACCGGTAGAACGAGCGTGCATCTTGTCGTCTACCAAGTGGTTCAGCTTCAGCATGTACATGTAGCCAACAGTAACCGGGCGCTCGAACTTGTTGCCGGTACGGCCGTCGGTCAGCTGCATCTGGCCGCTTTCTGGCAGGTCTGCCAGTTTCAGCATGGCCTTGATTTCGCTTTCCTTGGCGCCGTCGAACACTGGAGTGGCCATTGGAACGCCGCCACGCAGGTTCTTCGCCAGATCCAGAATTTCCTGGTCGGAGAAGCTATCCAGATCTTCGTTACGACCGCCGATCTGGTTGTAGATCTCGTCGAGGAATTTACGAAGCTCAGCGACTTTGCGCTGCTCTTCGATCATCCGGTTGATCTTCTCGCCCAGACCTTTGGCCGCGAGGCCCAGGTGGGTTTCAAGGATCTGACCAACGTTCATACGCGAAGGTACGCCCAACGGGTTGAGGACGACGTCGACCGGAGTGCCATTGGCATCGTGCGGCATGTCTTCAACCGGCATGATCACGGAGACCACACCCTTGTTACCGTGACGACCGGCCATCTTGTCGCCCGGCTGGATGCGGCGACGGATTGCCAGGTAAACCTTGACGATTTTCAGCACGCCTGGAGCCAGGTCATCGCCCTGCTGCAGTTTGCGCTTCTTGTCTTCGAACTTGTCGTCCAGCAGACGGCGACGATCAACGATGTAGGCCTGAGCCTTCTCAAGCTGCTCGTTCAGAGCATCTTCAGCCATGCGCAGTTTGAACCACTGACCATGCTCAAGACCGTCGAGAACTTCGTCGGTGATGTCCTGACCTTTCTTCAGGCCGGCGCCGCCTTCGGCTTTGTGGCCGACCAGAGCGGAACGCAGACGTTCGAAAGTGGCGCCTTCAACGATACGGAACTCTTCGTTCAGGTCCTTGCGGATCTCGTCGAGTTGAGTCTTCTCGATCGACAGTGCACGAGCATCACGCTCAACGCCGTCGCGGGTGAAGACCTGTACGTCGATGACGGTACCCTTGGTGCCGGTAGGCACGCGCAGGGAGGTGTCTTTAACGTCGCTGGCTTTTTCACCGAAGATGGCACGCAGCAGTTTTTCTTCCGGAGTCAGCTGGGTCTCGCCTTTCGGAGTGACCTTACCAACCAGGATGTCGCCTGCGCCTACTTCAGCACCTACGTAAACGATACCGGCTTCGTCCAGCTTGTTCAGTGCAGCTTCACCCACGTTCGGGATGTCTGCAGTGATTTCCTCTGGCCCAAGCTTGGTGTCACGCGCCACACAGGTCAGTTCCTGAATGTGGATCGTGGTGAAGCGATCTTCCTGAACCACACGCTCGGACAGGCAGATGGAGTCTTCGAAGTTGAAGCCGTTCCATGCCATGAACGCGATGCGCATGTTCTGACCCAGAGCCAGCTCACCCATATCGGTGGACGGACCGTCGGCCATGATGTCGCTACGCTGAACCCGATCACCTTTACGCACCAGCGGACGCTGGTTGATGCAGGTGTTCTGGTTGGAGCGGGTGTACTTGGTCAGGTTGTAGATGTCGACACCAGCTTCGCCGGTTTCAACTTCGTCATCAGCAACTCGAACCACGATACGGCTGGCGTCGACGGAATCGATAACGCCACCACGACGAGCCACGACGCAAACGCCGGAGTCACGAGCTACGTTACGCTCCATGCCGGTACCGACCAGCGGCTTGTCAGCGCGCAGAGTTGGTACAGCTTGACGCTGCATGTTCGAACCCATCAACGCACGGTTGGCGTCGTCGTGCTCGAGGAACGGGATCAGCGACGCAGCAACCGAAACTACCTGCTTCGGCGATACGTCCATCAAGGTGACGTCTTCCGGCGCCTTGACGGTGAATTCGTTCAAGTGACGAACAGCTACCAGCTCGTCGATCAGGACTTTCTTGTCGTTCATCGTGGCCGAAGCCTGAGCGATCACGTGATCAGCTTCTTCGATGGCGGACAGGAACACGATCTCGTCGGTGACCAGAGCGTCTTTCACCACACGGTACGGGCTCTCGAGGAAGCCGTACTGGTTGGTGCGCGCATAGGCTGCCAGGGAGTTGATCAGACCGATGTTCGGACCTTCCGGCGTTTCAATCGGGCATACACGACCATAGTGAGTCGGGTGTACGTCACGAACTTCAAAGCCAGCACGCTCACGAGTCAAACCGCCAGGGCCGAGTGCAGACACACGACGCTTGTGGGTGATCTCGGACAGCGGGTTGTTCTGGTCCATGAACTGGGAAAGCTGGCTGGAACCGAAGAACTCTTTCACCGCCGCAGCCACTGGCTTGGCGTTGATCAGGTCTTGCGGCATCAGGCCTTCACTTTCAGCCATCGACAGACGCTCTTTGACCGCACGCTCAACACGTACCAAGCCAACGCGGAACTGGTTCTCGGCCATTTCGCCTACGCAGCGAACACGACGGTTACCCAGGTGGTCGATGTCATCGACGATGCCTTTACCGTTACGGATGTCGACCAGAGTCTTCAGTACCGCGACGATGTCTTCTTTGCACAACACGCCCGAACCTTCGATCTCGGTACGACCGATACGACGGTTGAACTTCATCCGGCCGACCGCAGACAGGTCATAGCGCTCAGGGCTGAAGAACAGGTTGTTGAACAGAGTCTCGGCAGCGTCTTTGGTTGGCGGCTCGCCTGGACGCATCATGCGATAGATCTCGACCAGCGCTTCCAATTGGTTGCTGGTGGAGTCGATCTTCAGGGTGTCGGAGACAAACGGACCGCAGTCGATATCGTTGGTGTACAGAGTTTCGATGCGAACAACCTGGGCCTTGGCAATTTTTGCCAGGATCTCGGTGTTCAGCTCGGTGTTGCACTCTGCCAGGATTTCGCCGGTTGCCGGATGCACGATGGCCTTGGCGGTAGTGCGGCCCAGGACGTAGTCCAGAGGCACTTCCAGGGTCTTGAGACCGGCTTTTTCGATCTGGTTGATGTGGCGCGCAGTAATACGGCGACCAGCCTCAACGATGACCTTGCCCTTCTCATCCTGAATATCAAGAACAGCGATTTCACCACGCAGACGCGAAGCAATCAGTTCCAGACTGAGGGTTTCGCCGCTCAGGTGGAAAACGTTGGTGGTGTAGAACGCGTCGAGCACTTCTTCAGTGGTATAGCCGAGCGCGCGCAGCAGTACCGATGCAGGCAGCTTGCGACGACGGTCGATACGCACGAACACGCAGTCTTTCGGGTCGAACTCGAAGTCCAGCCACGAACCGCGGTAAGGAATGATGCGCGCGGAGTACAGCAGTTTGCCGGAGCTGTGCGTCTTGCCACGGTCGTGGTCGAAGAACACGCCCGGGGAACGGTGCAGCTGGGAAACGATTACACGCTCGGTACCGTTGATTACGAAGGTACCGTTCTCAGTCATCAGGGGGATTTCACCCATGTAGACTTCTTGCTCTTTAATGTCCTTGATCGCTTTGTTCGACGATTCTTTGTCGAAAATGATCAGGCGCACTTTTACCCGCAAAGGTACGGCGTAAGTCACACCGCGCAATACGCATTCTTTGACATCAAATGCCGGTTCGCCCAGGCGATAACCGACGTACTCCAGCGCAGCATTGCCGGAGTAGCTGATGATCGGGAAAACGGATTTGAAGGCCGCATGCAGGCCCACGTCGCGGAACTGATCTTTAGTCGCTCCCGCTTGCAAGAATTCACGATACGAATCCAGCTGGATGGCCAGGAGGTACGGCACATCCATGACGTCCGGCAACTTGCTAAAGTCCTTGCGGATACGTTTTTTCTCAGTATATGAGTAAGCCATCAGCGTTCCCCAGCTTGGTCACCTGCTTGTTTGGCCCCTCCCGACGGGAGCAGCCAGAAAATCGTGCAAACCCCATGGTTTGCGCCACCGCATCGGGTGGTTACAGCTCGTTACCAGCACCGACCCAGTCGGCTGCCAATAACGGAAAAAGGCCGGTGGCAAGAGCCACCAGCCATCAGCCTTTCGCTTAACGCTCGGGCTGGAGGAGCAAAGTCGATGCTTACTTCAGCTCGACTTTAGCGCCTGCTTCTTCCAGAGTGGCTTTGGCTTTGTCAGCTGCGTCTTTCGAAACAGCTTCCAGAACGATGCCAGGAGCGCCGTCAACTACAGCCTTGGCTTCTTTCAGGCCCAGACCGGTCAGTTCACGTACTGCCTTGATCACGTTAACTTTCTTCTCGCCAGCTTCCAGCAGCATGACGTTGAATTCAGTTTGTTCTTCAACAACAGCAGCGACAGCAGCTGGACCAGCGGAAGCAGCGGCAGCAGAAACGCCGAACTTCTCTTCCATGGCCTTGATCAGCTCAACGATTTCCAGAACGGATTTTTCGCCGATTGCTTCGATGATTTGGTCGTTAGTCAGAGACATGACTATAAATTCCTGTATTGGGGTGACAGCCTACGCGGCCGTCGAAATAAACAATAAACGCTGAAAGGTGTCGCTCAGCCTTAGGCTGCAGCGGCTTCTTTCTGGTCGCGAAGAGCCGCCAGAGTACGAGCCAATTTGCTGGTTGCGCCTTGAATCACGCTCATCAGCTGAGAAATTGCTTCGTCACGGGTCGGCAGGCTTGCCAGTACGTCGATCTGATTAGCCGCGAGGAACTTGCCCTCGAACGCAGCTGCCTTGATCTCGAACTTATCCTGACCTTTTGCGAACTCTTTGAAGATACGAGCAGCAGCGCCCGGATGTTCTTTGGAGAATGCAATCAAGGTCGGGCCAGTGAACACGTCGTTGAGCACGTCATATTGAGTGCCAGCAACGGCGCGCTTGAGCAGGGTGTTACGTACAACACGTACGTAAACGCCAGCTTCACGAGCCTCTTTACGGAGTCCGGTCATAGCGCCTACTGTTACGCCACGGGCATCAGCCACGACAGCGGACAGAGCAACTTGGGCAGCCTTGTTGACTTCAGCGACGATGGCCTTCTTGTCTTCAAGTTTAATTGCCACGGGAAAAACTCCTGCTTGTTACCGTTTCATCCAACCGAGGCCAGATGTCGTTTTGGTGTCTGATTCGGTAAGGAACCGGGAGCACCATCTGCGTAGGCTTGAGGTTTAAGACTTGCGTCGCCTACGGTCTTGGATAGCCCCCGCCAGGCAGGGACCCCAATCTTTCAATTGGCGCAATCGCTTGCGCCAATCTGTGTCTTACGCGTCGAGCGAGCCTTGGTCGATGACCAGACCTGGACCCATGGTGGTGCTCAGGGTAACGCGCTTGACGTAAATACCTTTCGAGGAAGCTGGCTTGATACGCTTCAGATCAGCGATCAGGGCTTCAACGTTTTCCTTCAGCTTGACGGCATCAAAGCCGACTTTGCCAACGGAGGTGTGAATGATGCCGTTTTTGTCGGTGCGATAACGAACCTGACCAGCCTTGGCGTTTTTAACCGCGGTAGCTACGTCTGGCGTTACGGTGCCGACTTTAGGGTTAGGCATCAGGCCGCGCGGGCCCAGGATCTGACCCAACTGACCAACAACGCGCATGGCATCCGGGGATGCGATAACTACGTCATAGTTCAGGTCGCCGCCTTTCATTTCGGCAGCCAGGTCGTCCATACCTACACGGTCAGCGCCGGCAGCCAGAGCGGCCTCAGCAGCTGGACCCTGGGTGAACACAGCTACGCGAACGGTCTTGCCAGTGCCGTGTGGCAGCACAGTAGCGCTACGAACAACCTGGTCAGATTTACGCGGGTCAACACCCAGGTTTACAGCAACGTCGAACGACTCGCTGAACTTCACAGTCGACAGCTCAGCCAGCAGGGCGGCAGCATCTACAAAGTTGTAGGACTTGCCCGCTTCGATTTTGCCGGCGATAGCCTTTTGACGCTTGGTCAACTTAGCCATTACACACCCTCCACGTTAAGGCCCATGCTACGAGCAGAACCGGCGATAGTACGCACGGCTGCGTCCATATCAGCTGCAGTCAGATCCGCGTTTTTGGTTTTCGCGATTTCTTCCAGCTGAGCACGGGTCACGGTGCCAACCTTAACGGTGTTCGGACGAGCGGAACCGCTAGTCAGACCAGCAGCCTTCTTCAGCAGAACCGAAGCAGGGGTGGACTTGGTTTCGAAAGTGAAGCTACGGTCGCTGTAGACAGTGATGATCACTGGAGTCGGCAGACCTGGTTCAATACCCTGAGTACGGGCGTTGAAAGCCTTGCAGAATTCCATGATGTTCACGCCGTGCTGACCCAAAGCAGGACCAACAGGTGGGCTTGGGTTAGCCTGAGCGGCCTTCACTTGCAGCTTGATGTAAGCGGTAATCTTCTTGGCCATGAGGCACTCCAATTACGGGTTCGAACGCCTCGAAAGGCTCCCCGGTTACTTGCGCGTTTATCCCAGTGACGACAAAACCCCACAGCCTAGGGCTGCGGGGTTGGGATGCTTGCTCAGCTAGACCTTTTCGACCTGACTGAACTCTAACTCTACCGGAGTAGAGCGACCGAAAATGAGCACTGCCACTTGGATCCGGCTCTTTTCGTAGTTAACTTCTTCGACCGTGCCAGTGAAATCAGCAAACGGCCCGTCATTGACACGTACCGACTCGCCCGGCTCGAACAACGTCTTCGGCTTCGGCTTGTCGCTACCATCAGCAACACGACGCAGAATCGCTTCTGCCTCTTTATCAGTGATCGGCGCAGGTTTATCAGCTGTACCACCGATGAAACCCATCACCCGAGGAGTATCCTTGACCAAGTGCCAAGTACCCTCATTCATGTCCATCTGAACCAGCACATAACCTGGGAAGAATTTGCGCTCGCTTTTGCGTTTCTGGCCATTACGCATTTCAACCACTTCTTCAGTGGGAACCAGAATCTCGCCAAAGCCATCTTCCATGCCAGCCAGCTTTACGCGCTCTACCAACGAGCGCATGACATGCTTCTCGTAACCGGAGTAAGCATGCACAACGTACCAACGCTTAGCCACGGGACACCCTTAGCCGACAATCAAGGAAACAAGCCAGCCGAGCAGGGAATCAAGCCCCCACAACAGCAACGCCATAACCAGAACAACAGCCACAACAATCAGCGTGGTCTGCGTGGTTTCTTGGCGAGTTGGCCACACGACTTTACGAATTTCGGTGCGAGCTTCCTTAACCAGTACAAAGAAAGACTTGCCCTTGACTGTCTGCAGGCCTACAAAGGCAGCTACGGCAGCAATGGCGAGCAATGCAAGTACGCGGTACAGGATCGGCGAAGCAGAGTAATACTGATTGCCAACAACGCCAACAACCACCAAGGCGACTACTACAAGCCACTTGAGCAGATCGAAGCGAGAGCCTTGAGCTTCAGCTTTAGGAGTCATCTATGAAGATCCTGTGAAAAGAAAGCCAGACACACCAAGTGAATCTGGCAGGTCAGGAGGGAATCGAACCCCCAACCTACGGTTTTGGAGACCGTCGCTCTGCCAATTGAGCTACTGACCTAAAACAAAATCAGGCCGACCATTATGCCGGCCCGAAAAAGACATTACAACAATTTACTCGATAACTTTGGCTACGACACCAGCGCCGACGGTACGACCGCCTTCACGGATAGCGAAACGCAAGCCATCTTCCATCGCGATGGTTTTGATCAGAGTGACAGTCATTTGAATGTTGTCACCTGGCATCACCATTTCAACGCCTTCTGGCAATTCGCAGTTACCAGTCACATCAGTTGTACGGAAGTAGAACTGCGGACGATAACCCTTGAAGAACGGAGTATGACGCCCTCCCTCTTCCTTGCTCAGAACGTAAACCTCAGCAGTGAACTTGGTATGCGGCTTGACTGTGCCCGGCTTGACCAGTACCTGGCCACGCTCGACATCATCACGCTTGGTACCGCGCAGCAGAACGCCGCAGTTCTCGCCAGCACGACCTTCGTCGAGCAGCTTGCGGAACATCTCAACACCAGTACAAGTAGTTTTGACAGTGTCACGAAGACCAACAATCTCAACTTCTTCCTGAATGCGAACAATGCCACGCTCAACACGACCAGTCACAACAGTGCCGCGACCGGAGATCGAGAACACATCCTCGATCGGCATCAGGAACGGCTTATCAATAGCACGCTCAGGCTGCGGAATATATGTATCCAGCGTCTCGACCAACTTCTTGACGGCAGTGGTACCCATCTCGTTGTCGTCTTGACCGTTCAACGCCATCAGCGCCGAACCAATGATGATAGGAGTGTCGTCGCCTGGGAAATCGTAAGTGCTCAACAGATCGCGCACTTCCATCTCAACCAGCTCCAACAGCTCAGCATCGTCAACCATGTCAGCCTTGTTCAGGAAGACAACGATGTACGGAACGCCAACCTGACGGGACAACAGGATGTGCTCACGGGTTTGCGGCATCGGACCATCAGCGGCCGAGCAAACCAGAATAGCGCCATCCATCTGAGCAGCACCGGTAATCATGTTCTTTACGTAGTCGGCATGACCTGGACAGTCAACGTGTGCGTAGTGACGCACAGCCGAATCGTACTCAACGTGAGCTGTGTTAATGGTGATACCACGTGCTTTTTCTTCTGGGGCGCTATCGATCTTGTCGAAGTCAACCTTTGCCGAACCGAAAACCTCGGAGCAGACACGGGTCAGCGCAGCGGTCAGGGTAGTTTTGCCGTGGTCTACGTGACCAATGGTGCCTACGTTGACGTGCGGCTTATTACGCTCGAACTTTTCCTTAGCCATCGAAGCAACCCCCAGCAGAAGATTTAAACAGTGATACCAGCCATTAAAACAAAGGCAGATATTTTCATATCTGCCTTGTTATATGGAGCTCTTGAGCGGATTTGAACCGCTGACCTCACCCTTACCAAGGGTGTGCTCTACCAACTGAGCTACAAGAGCGTAACGCCTTTGCAGGACCTGCAAACTTGGAGCGGGTAGCGGGAATCGAACCCGCATCATCAGCTTGGAAGGCTGAGGTTCTACCACTAAACTATACCCGCGGAGCTTGCAGCTCTCGCTAAAAATGGTGGAGGGGGAAGGATTCGAACCTTCGAAGTCGTAGACGTCAGATTTACAGTCTGATCCCTTTGGCCGCTCGGGAACCCCTCCTAAGCGAGCCGGCATTCTATATCATGCCGACCTTCTGTCAAGCATTTTCTCATTAAAAACCTGAGGTTAGCTGCGTTGACACCGCTTCGTACCGCTGACCGTTAAAGGTCTTCACTGCGAAGCGGGCGCCATTCTATGCAAACTATTCCGAAGGCGCAACCCCCTCGCACGGCATTATTTTATGTTTTAACTCATTGAATTCTTTGGAAAGGTTTAGCAACTGAAGATCATCCACTAAACGCCGGCTTTCAGGTGCTACACGGAGCCAGTAGCCAGACGGATCAGAGGAGTCTTTTGGCAAGGCTTGAACTTTGATATCCATCCTACCCAGTCGGCGCTCAGCTGCCAGGGCGACCTCCTGACGGGTGAAACCACCCAAATAAAGGCAGCCACTATCGGTCGACGCCAACTTTACCTTCTCACGCCCCGCATCAGCTGCCTCGCTTAGCAAACGGATATCCTGGTGCGATCCTCGATACAAACTCAAAGGCGTTACATCTTTCGCACGCAGCGGGGCCTCTTGTTGATGCCAGATGTAATAGAAGACATTGAGAACCAGCAACAGCAGGAACAACCAACGCATAAGAACCTCAAGACAAAGGGCATGCCATCGCCAGACCTACAAACACCAGGTCTGGAACCAGCCTGGCATCCGGTACGATTTCAGAGACGAGCGTCGCATCGCCTCCCGTGAGGAATACCGCAAAATCCTCCCCCCAATAACTACGCGCCATTTCCAGCTGAGTCAGGACAAACCCCCTCAACATCAGCGAACATCCACGCTCAACCGCCTCAACAGTTGTGCGACCAGGCACGAGGCTTTCCAGCGCACGCTCGGCTGCGATATCGCCATAGCGAATCTTACGGGTATGAGTTCGCAACTGGTTGCGCATCAGAGGCATTCCAGGGCAAATAAACCCGCCAAGATGCTCTCCGTCCCCCGCAATAAAATCAGCAGTCACTGCCGTACCGAAATCGAGCACCAGACAGGCTCCTGGGGAAAGATGAAATCCACCAAGCATCGCAAGCCATCGATCAAGTCCCAACCGCTCGAACTCTTCGTATCCATTTCGAACGCCAGCCATCTCGCGCGCCGGCGCGGCACATATCGCGGACACTGAGAACGTTTGTGCCAGTAGAGAAGTCAATGCAGCAGTCTCTTCGGTCGTTCTCACGCTGACCAACCGACAATGTTTGAGGGACAGCCCCTCAAGTCGATTCAGGCTTTCCAGCAACGCGAGATCCGAATCCACCACCCCCTCTCCAAACACCTGCTTGGCATCCGCATAGAGAACGCGCCACTTTATAAAACTGTTTCCGCAGTCGAGCTCAAGAATCATCACGCAACCTCAGGCTGAGCTCACCACCACTAAAGACTTTTTCCACACCATTTACCTTCAAGCGTAAGGCACCCTGGCTGTCGATACCCAACACCTCACCATCAATCTGGTTGACACCAGCAATCAACGAGACTGCCCGCCCTTGCCAAAGATGGTTCTGCTCCCATTCCCGCTGAATGGCGGAAAACCCATCAATCTGATGACGGGTCAGATATTTCTGAAGCATCAACCCTAATTGCGCGACAAGGTGATTGCGATCAAGCACCCCGCCCGACTCCAGCCGCACGGATGTCCATTGCTGATCAATCTCATCGGTTGCCTGCATGTTCACATTAATTCCAACACCCAGCACCACGTGACACACGTCAGCAGGATCACCCACCAACTCGAGCAATATCCCGGCGATCTTTTTCTGACCAACCAGAACATCGTTGGGCCACTTCAAGCCCGCGCCCGGGATACCGAGATCTCTCAACGTTTGCATGACAGCAAGCCCGACCACAAGACTCAACCCTTCAAGCTGACGCATTCCACCTTCGATGCGCAATACGAGGCTGTAATAGATGTTTTCTGCGAAAGGACTGGCCCAATTTCGCCCACGTCGGCCGCGACCCGCAGTCTGCCGTTCGGAGAGCACCAAAAATGGTGCAGCCTGGCCTCGGTGTATTGCGCGCAACGCTTCAGCATTAGTGGAGTCAATTGAGTCGAAGAGCAGAATAGGCCAGTCGCACGAGGGCGCCTGTTCTTTTATGCGGGCAGGATCAAGCAGCGTCAGTGGCGTAGCCAATTGATAGCCACGTCCGCGCACCTTGTGGATAGACAAGCCAAGCTCAGCTTCTAAATGCTGTAGCTGCTTCCATACCGCACTACGACTGATGCCCAAGGCGACGCCCAGGGCCTGACCCGAATGGAACTTGCCATCCTTAAGAAGCTTTAACAACGTCAGCATGCAAGTCTCGCCTCACAATGAGGCCCGCATGATAGCCATGCCCCGGGCCGTTGCATAGAAACCCGGAGAGCCAGATTTTCCTGCGGACAAAACAAAACCCCTACCTGCATACGCAGATAGGGGTTTCGGAATTTAATCTTGACGATGACCTACTCTCACATGGGGAAACCCCACACTACCATCGGCGATGCATCGTTTCACTGCTGAGTTCGGGATGGGATCAGGTGGTTCCAATGCTCTATGGTCGTCAAGAAATTCGGTAGCCAGGTCGTTTGCCTTACGGCACACGCTCCAGCGAATGGGTATGTGATAGATCTCGGTGTTTGTGAACAATCGAACTTTCGGTTCGTTTCGTCTTCACACACCGCAATCTGGTGCCCTTTCAGGTCAGCAAATTGCTTGGGTGTTATATGGTCAAGCCTCACGGGCAATTAGTATTGGTTAGCTCAACGCCTCACAGCGCTTACACACCCAACCTATCAACGTCGTAGTCTTCGACGGCCCTTCAGGGGACTCAAGGTCCCAGTGAGATCTCATCTTGAGGCTAGTTTCCCGCTTAGATGCTTTCAGCGGTTATCTATTCCGAACATAGCTACCCGGCAATGCCACTGGCGTGACAACCGGAACACCAGAGGTTCGTCCACTCCGGTCCTCTCGTACTAGGAGCAGCCCCTCTCAAATCTCAAACGTCCACGGCAGATAGGGACCGAACTGTCTCACGACGTTCTAAACCCAGCTCGCGTACCACTTTAAATGGCGAACAGCCATACCCTTGGGACCGGCTTCAGCCCCAGGATGTGATGAGCCGACATCGAGGTGCCAAACACCGCCGTCGATATGAACTCTTGGGCGGTATCAGCCTGTTATCCCCGGAGTACCTTTTATCCGTTGAGCGATGGCCCTTCCATACAGAACCACCGGATCACTAAGACCTACTTTCGTACCTGCTCGACGTGTCTGTCTCGCAGTCAAGCGCGCTTTTGCCTTTATACTCTACGACCGATTTCCGACCGGTCTGAGCGCACCTTCGTACTCCTCCGTTACTCTTTAGGAGGAGACCGCCCCAGTCAAACTACCCACCATACACTGTCCTCGATCCGGATAACGGACCTGAGTTAGAACCTCAAAGTTGCCAGGGTGGTATTTCAAGGTTGGCTCCACGCGAACTGGCGTCCACGCTTCAAAGCCTCCCACCTATCCTACACAAGCAAATTCAAAGTCCAGTGCAAAGCTATAGTAAAGGTTCACGGGGTCTTTCCGTCTAGCCGCGGATACACTGCATCTTCACAGCGATTTCAATTTCACTGAGTCTCGGGTGGAGACAGCGCCGCCATCGTTACGCCATTCGTGCAGGTCGGAACTTACCCGACAAGGAATTTCGCTACCTTAGGACCGTTATAGTTACGGCCGCCGTTTACCGGGGCTTCGATCAAGAGCTTCGCGTTAGCTAACCCCATCAATTAACCTTCCGGCACCGGGCAGGCGTCACACCCTATACGTCCACTTTCGTGTTTGCAGAGTGCTGTGTTTTTAATAAACAGTCGCAGCGGCCTGGTATCTTCGACCGGCATGGGCTTACGCAGTAAATGCTTCACCCTCACCGGCGCACCTTCTCCCGAAGTTACGGTGCCATTTTGCCTAGTTCCTTCACCCGAGTTCTCTCAAGCGCCTTGGTATTCTCTACCCAACCACCTGTGTCGGTTTGGGGTACGGTTCCTGGTTACCTGAAGCTTAGAAGCTTTTCTTGGAAGCATGGCATCAACCACTTCGTGTTCTAAAAGAACACTCGTCATCAGCTCTCGGCCTTAGAATCCCGGATTTACCTAAGATTCCAGCCTACCACCTTAAACTTGGACAACCAACGCCAAGCTGGCCTAGCCTTCTCCGTCCCTCCATCGCAATAACCAGAAGTACAGGAATATTAACCTGTTTTCCATCGACTACGCTTTTCAGCCTCGCCTTAGGGACCGACTAACCCTGCGTCGATTAACGTTGCGCAGGAAACCTTGGTCTTTCGGCGTGGGTGTTTTTCACACCCATTGTCGTTACTCATGTCAGCATTCGCACTTCTGATACCTCCAGCAAGCTTCTCAACTCACCTTCACAGGCTTACAGAACGCTCCTCTACCGCATCACCTAAGTGATACCCGTAGCTTCGGTGTATGGTTTGAGCCCCGTTACATCTTCCGCGCAGGCCGACTCGACTAGTGAGCTATTACGCTTTCTTTAAAGGGTGGCTGCTTCTAAGCCAACCTCCTAGCTGTCTAAGCCTTCCCACATCGTTTCCCACTTAACCATAACTTTGGGACCTTAGCTGACGGTCTGGGTTGTTTCCCTTTTCACGACGGACGTTAGCACCCGCCGTGTGTCTCCCATGCTCGGCACTTGTAGGTATTCGGAGTTTGCATCGGTTTGGTAAGTCGGGATGACCCCCTAGCCGAAACAGTGCTCTACCCCCTACAGTGATACATGAGGCGCTACCTAAATAGCTTTCGAGGAGAACCAGCTATCTCCGAGCTTGATTAGCCTTTCACTCCGATCCACAGGTCATCCGCTAACTTTTCAACGGTAGTCGGTTCGGTCCTCCAGTTAGTGTTACCCAACCTTCAACCTGCCCATGGATAGATCGCCCGGTTTCGGGTCTATTCCCAGCGACTAGACGCCCTATTAAGACTCGCTTTCGCTACGCCTCCCCTATTCGGTTAAGCTCGCCACTGAAAATAAGTCGCTGACCCATTATACAAAAGGTACGCAGTCACCCAACAAAGTGGGCTCCCACTGCTTGTACGCATACGGTTTCAGGATCTATTTCACTCCCCTCTCCGGGGTTCTTTTCGCCTTTCCCTCACGGTACTAGTTCACTATCGGTCAGTCAGTAGTATTTAGCCTTGGAGGATGGTCCCCCCATATTCAGACAAAGTTTCTCGTGCTCCGTCCTACTCGATTTCATGACTAAGAGATTTTCGCGTACAGGGCTATCACCCACTATGGCCGCACTTTCCAGAGCGTTCCGCTAATCTCAAAGCCACTTAAGGGCTAGTCCCCGTTCGCTCGCCACTACTAAGGGAATCTCGGTTGATTTCTTTTCCTCAGGGTACTTAGATGTTTCAGTTCCCCTGGTTCGCCTCTTAAGCCTATGTATTCAGCTTAAGATAACCATCTTATGATGGCTGGGTTCCCCCATTCAGACATCTCCGGATCAAAGTCTGTTTGCCGACTCCCCGAAGCTTTTCGCAGGCTACCACGTCTTTCATCGCCTCTGACTGCCAAGGCATCCACCGTATGCGCTTCTTCACTTGACCATATAACCCCAAGCAATCTGGTTATACTGTGAAGACGACATTCGCCGAAAATTCGATAATACTCAATTAAGAGCAACTCACAAATTTTACCTTAGCCTGATCCGTTACCAGTGAAAGTAACGTTCAGTCTATCTTTCTATCACATACCCAAATTTTTAAAGAACGATCTAATCAAAGACTAGAAATCAATATTCATCCGAATATTCATTTCTAAACTCTAACAGCAGAAGCAGTTATATGGTGGAGCCAAACGGGATCGAACCGTTGACCTCCTGCGTGCAAGGCAGGCGCTCTCCCAGCTGAGCTATGGCCCCATAACAAAATTGGTGGGTCTGGGCAGATTCGAACTGCCGACCTCACCCTTATCAGGGGTGCGCTCTAACCAACTGAGCTACAGACCCAATTTCGAGCGCGCAACTGTTAGCTTGGAGCTATCAGCTTGGAGCTTAAAGCTGCTTCTATCGTCTTCTTCAATGAATCAAGCAATTCGTGTGGGAACTTATGGAGCAGCTGATGTCGTCGATTAAGGAGGTGATCCAGCCGCAGGTTCCCCTACGGCTACCTTGTTACGACTTCACCCCAGTCATGAATCACACCGTGGTAACCGTCCTCCCGAAGGTTAGACTAGCTACTTCTGGTGCAACCCACTCCCATGGTGTGACGGGCGGTGTGTACAAGGCCCGGGAACGTATTCACCGCGACATTCTGATTCGCGATTACTAGCGATTCCGACTTCACGCAGTCGAGTTGCAGACTGCGATCCGGACTACGATCGGTTTTCTGGGATTAGCTCCACCTCGCGGCTTGGCAACCCTCTGTACCGACCATTGTAGCACGTGTGTAGCCCAGGCCGTAAGGGCCATGATGACTTGACGTCATCCCCACCTTCCTCCGGTTTGTCACCGGCAGTCTCCTTAGAGTGCCCACCATTACGTGCTGGTAACTAAGGACAAGGGTTGCGCTCGTTACGGGACTTAACCCAACATCTCACGACACGAGCTGACGACAGCCATGCAGCACCTGTCTCAATGTTCCCGAAGGCACCAATCCATCTCTGGAAAGTTCATTGGATGTCAAGGCCTGGTAAGGTTCTTCGCGTTGCTTCGAATTAAACCACATGCTCCACCGCTTGTGCGGGCCCCCGTCAATTCATTTGAGTTTTAACCTTGCGGCCGTACTCCCCAGGCGGTCAACTTAATGCGTTAGCTGCGCCACTAAGAGCTCAAGGCTCCCAACGGCTAGTTGACATCGTTTACGGCGTGGACTACCAGGGTATCTAATCCTGTTTGCTCCCCACGCTTTCGCACCTCAGTGTCAGTATCAGTCCAGGTGGTCGCCTTCGCCACTGGTGTTCCTTCCTATATCTACGCATTTCACCGCTACACAGGAAATTCCACCACCCTCTACCATACTCTAGCTTGTCAGTTTTGAATGCAGTTCCCAGGTTGAGCCCGGGGATTTCACATCCAACTTAACAAACCACCTACGCGCGCTTTACGCCCAGTAATTCCGATTAACGCTTGCACCCTCTGTATTACCGCGGCTGCTGGCACAGAGTTAGCCGGTGCTTATTCTGTCGGTAACGTCAAAACAGATACGTATTAGGTAACTGCCCTTCCTCCCAACTTAAAGTGCTTTACAATCCGAAGACCTTCTTCACACACGCGGCATGGCTGGATCAGGCTTTCGCCCATTGTCCAATATTCCCCACTGCTGCCTCCCGTAGGAGTCTGGACCGTGTCTCAGTTCCAGTGTGACTGATCATCCTCTCAGACCAGTTACGGATCGTCGCCTTGGTGAGCCATTACCTCACCAACTAGCTAATCCGACCTAGGCTCATCTGATAGCGCAAGGCCCGAAGGTCCCCTGCTTTCTCCCGTAGGACGTATGCGGTATTAGCGTCCGTTTCCGAGCGTTATCCCCCACTACCAGGCAGATTCCTAGGCATTACTCACCCGTCCGCCGCTCGCCACCAGGTACAAGTACCCGTGCTGCCGCTCGACTTGCATGTGTTAGGCCTGCCGCCAGCGTTCAATCTGAGCCATGATCAAACTCTTCAGTTCAAACATCTTTGGGTTTTTAAGAAACCCTAAACTTGGCTCAGCAATCGTTGGTTACATCTTTGATTTCTCGCGGAGTAACTTGTGATGCTGATAATCTTGTTGACTATCAGTCTGACTCCACAAGCACCCACACGAATTGCTTGATTCAGTTGTTAAAGAGCGGTTGGTTAAGATCTTTCGTCTCAACCGAGGCGCGCATTCTACAGCAGCCTCTGTTGCTGTCAAGCGGTTATTTTCAGAAGTTTTCAAAGTTTCCTTTGCAACTTCAACCACTTGCGCTTCCGATCTCTCGTTAGCGGGAGGCGAATTCTACAGCGTTACTCGCTGCTGTCAACACCTCTTTTTCTCCGCTTTCGACCGAGAAGATCGAACCGTCAATCAAGCCAAACAACCCCGCTTGATCAACTCCTTCTGGGCTTCGATGACCTGAAGCAACTCGCTGTCGAAAACTGCGTAACTCTTTGTTTACCAAGGAGTTTTCCGTTTCGACTGCGCCGGAAGTGGGGCGAATTATAGACTTCCAGAATCTGCCGTCAACCCCTAACTTAAGCTTTATTCAGATTTGAGCGTAATACGCGCAAATGCCTTCTTTCCGGCCTGGCAAACATGGGTCGCGCCCAGCACGTATATAAAGGTGCGATCAACAACCTCTCCATCTATACGCACACCGCCGGAATTCAGCAGATCACGGGCCACCGCCGAGTTCTTCACCAGCCCTGCCTTATTAAGGACAGCAGCAATCGGCATGTCTTCAGTAGCCGTCAGCTCGATCTCCGGCAGATCGTCCGGCAACTCGCCATCCTTCATACGATTGCCCGCTGCACGGTGAGCATTGGCCGCGGCCTCTTCACCATGGAAACGCGCAACGATCTCTTCGGCCAGCTTGATCTTGATGTCACGAGGATTGGCGCCCGCCTCGACATCAGCACGGAATGCGTTGATTTCATCCATGGAACGGAAGCTGAGCAATTCGAAGTAGCGCCACATCAGCGCATCCGGAATAGAGACCAGCTTGCCATACATGACACCCGGCGCTTCCTGGATACCGACGTAGTTGCCCAAGGACTTGGACATCTTCTTCACACCATCCAGACCTTCGAGCAGCGGCATCGTCAGAATGCATTGAGCCTCCTGACCATAACCGCGCTGCAGTTCACGCCCCATCAGCAGATTGAACTTCTGATCGGTACCGCCCAACTCGACATCCGCGCGCAAAGCGACCGAGTCATACCCTTGAACCAGCGGATAGAGGAACTCGTGAATAGCGATTGGCTGGTTGGTCGTGTAGCGCTTGTCGAAGTCATCACGCTCAAGCATGCGAGCCACGGTGTACTGCGAAGTCAGACGAATGAAGTCCGCCGGCCCCATCTGGTCCATCCAGGTGGAGTTGAACGCCACCTCGGTTTTGGCCGGATCAAGAATCTTGAAGACTTGAGTCTTGTAGGTCTCGGCATTCTCGAGAACCTGCTCGCGGGTGAGCGGAGGACGCGTTGCGCTCTTGCCGCTCGGATCACCGATCATCCCGGTGAAGTCACCTATAAGGAAGATCACCTGGTGACCCAGTTCCTGGAACTGGCGCAGCTTATTAATAAGCACGGTATGACCCAGGTGCAAATCCGGCGCGGTCGGATCGAAGCCTGCCTTAATACGCAGCGGCTGGCCACGCTTGAGCTTTTCGATCAGCTCGGACTCGACCAACAGTTCTTCCGCACCACGTTTAATCAGCGCTAGCTGCTCTTCAACCGACTTCATAACAGACCCGCAAGGCTCGAATTCAAAGGGGACCAACCATACAAGATCACGCGTCAAATACAAAGTTTGGCCGGCGCAATGACGCCAATCCGCTGGCAGAGTGACCGCGGACTTGCTTCAGAGATGATTTGGTTATATTTTATACAGTTATTTCATCTTCATCATGTCATTCATCTTTTCCAATTCATCTATTTCAAAGTCAAAAATTACCTATGACCAAAGAATCGTCTAAAGCGCCACCGCTTTACCCGAAGACCCACCTGCTCGCAGCAAGTGGCATCGCCGCTCTTCTGAGCCTGGCGCTTCTGGTATTCCCTTCCAGTGATGTAGAAGCCAAAAAGACGACGCTGAGTCTTGAGCTGGAAAGCCCTGCTGAACAACTGACACAAGATCAAGACGCTGCTGAAGCCGTTCAAGCCACAAATGAACCGGCAGCCTCCCCTTTCGCGCAGATCGAAAACAGCGCTGAAGAGCCACAGGAAACCGCCCAGGCCGAGCCTGTACCTGCCCCGGTCACCGAAGAAAAGAAGACCCCAAACCACAGGGAAGTGATCGTTTCCAAAGGCGACACACTTTCCACGCTGTTCGAGAAAGTAGGCCTCCCCGCCACTTCGGTGCATGAAGTCATGGCCAGTGACAAGCAGGCCAAGCAATTCAGCCAGCTCAAACGCGGCCAGAAACTCGAATTCGAACTGACCCCCGACGGCCAGCTGAGCAACCTGCACAGCAAGCTCAGCGACGTCGAAAGTATTACCCTGACCAAGAATGACAAGGGTTATACGTTCAAACGCATTACCGCCAAGCCAACCGTGCGCTCCGCCTACGTTCATGGCGTGATCAACAGCTCGCTATCGCAGTCTGCCGCGCGTGCCGGGCTGTCCCACAGCCTCACCATGGACATGGCCAGCGTGTTTGGCTATGACGTCGACTTCGCCCAGGATATCCGCCAGGGTGACGAGTTCGATGTGATCTACGAGCAGAAAGTCGTCAACGGCAAGGCTGTCGGCAACGGCCCGATCCTGTCCGCACGCTTCACCAACCGCGGCAAGACCTACACCGCCGTGCGTTACACCAACAAGCAAGGCAACAGCAGCTACTACACCGCCGACGGCAACAGCATGCGCAAGGCGTTTATCCGCACGCCAGTGGACTTCGCCCGCATCAGCTCGAAATTCTCCATGGGTCGCAAACACCCGATCCTGAACAAGATCCGCGCTCACAAAGGTGTCGATTACGCAGCTCCACGCGGCACGCCGATCAAAGCGGCCGGTGACGGCAAAGTGTTGTTGGCCGGTCGCCGGGGCGGTTACGGCAATACCGTGATTATCCAGCACGGCAACACCTACCGTACGCTGTACGGCCATATGCAAGGCTTTGCCAAAGGCATCAAGACTGGCGGCAGCGTCAAGCAAGGCCAGGTAATCGGTTATATCGGCACAACCGGGCTCTCCACCGGCCCACACTTGCACTATGAGTTCCAGGTCAATGGCGTGCACGTCGACCCACTGGGCCAGAAAGTTGCGATGGCCGACCCTATTTCCAAAGGGGAACGCGCACGCTTCCTTTCGCAGAGTCAGCCGCTGATGGCGCGCATGGACCAAGAGAAAGCCACCATGCTGGCTTCGAAGCGCTAAATCATGACGCTCTATATCGGTGTGATGTCCGGAACCAGCCTCGATGGCCTGGACATTGCGCTAATCGAGCTGACCCCGGCGATCAACCTGATCGCCACGCACTACACCCCCATGCCTGACTCCCTGCGCGCCGAGCTGCTTGGCTTGTGCGCCAGCGGCGCGGACGAGATTGCCCGCTCCGCCATCGCCCAGCAGAACTGGGTGAAACTGGCGGCTCAGGGTATTAACACTCTCCTCCGCCAACACAACCTGAAACCCGAAGACATTCGTGCGATTGGCAGCCACGGCCAGACCATTCGCCACGAACCGGCGCGCGGCTTCACGGTACAGATCGGCAACCCGGCCCTGCTGACCGAGTTGACCGGCATCACTGTGGTCAGCGACTTCCGCAGCCGTGATGTGGCCGCTGGCGGGCAAGGCGCGCCTTTGGTGCCGGCCTTTCACGAAGCGTTGTTTGATGAACGTGCCGGCAATCGTGCGGTGTTGAATGTCGGCGGATTCAGCAACCTCAGCCTGATCGAGCCCGGCAAACCAGTCGCCGGTTTCGACTGCGGCCCGGGCAACGTCCTGCTGGATGCCTGGATTCATCAGCAACGCGGCGACAATTTTGATCGTGACGGCCAATGGGCTGCCAGTGGCAAGGTTGAACCGGTTCTGCTGAATGAATTGCTGAGTGATCCATTCTTCGTAACCAAAGGCCCGAAAAGCACCGGCCGCGAAGTGTTCAACCTGCCATGGCTGACACAGCATCTCTCGAAGCTCCCGCCCTTCGCCGCGGAAGATGTGCAAGCAACCCTGCTCGAACTGACCGCACTGACCATCGTCGAGTCATTGCAGCACGCCCAATCGGACACGCAGGAACTGCTGGTCTGCGGTGGTGGCGCGCACAACGCCACGCTGATGAGCCGTCTGGCCGCCCTGCTGCCGAACGCGAGTGTCAGCAGCACTGCCGCTTACGGTGTGGACCCGGACTGGGTCGAAGCCATGGCCTTCGCTTGGCTGGCTCATTGCTGCCTGGAAGGCATCGCCGCCAACCGCCCGAGCGTCACCGGCGCCCGCGGCCTGCGCGTACTCGGCGCCATCTACCCGGCATAAACGCCGCACAGCAAAACGCCGCAAAGCCCTGAAGCCATGCGGCGCTTGATACTGCGGTGAAGCGCGATCAGATCGAGAACGAAGAGCCGCAACCACACGTGGTGCTCGCGTTCGGGTTCTTGATCACAAAACGCGAACCTTCCAGACCTTCCTGATAATCCACCTCGGCACCGGCCAGGTACTGGAAGCTCATCGGGTCTACGACCAGACTCACACCTTCGCGCTCGACAATGGTGTCGTCATCGGCCACTTCTTCATCGAAGGTGAAGCCGTACTGAAAACCTGAACAACCGCCGCCCGTAACGAATACGCGCAGCTTCAAGCGATCATTCCCCTCTTCATCGACCAGGCTCTTCACCTTGTGCGCGGCACCGTGGGTGAATTGCAAAGCGGTGGGGGTGAAGGATTCGACGCTCATGCTGACTATCTCCCGGCGTTACGCCGCCATAATGCGTGATGACGCGCATTATCCGCTTCTCCTAGAAAATCGGTCAACTATTGTTATGGTATAGCAATAAAACCGATTGCCGGTTCGAAATGCAAAAAGGCCCGTCAGACGGGCCTTTTTGCTGAGCGGGATAAAGCCTTACGGCAGCATGCCGGCGTGGGACAGGCCCAGGCGCTCATCCAGCCCGAACAGAATGTTCAGGTTCTGCACCGCTTGACCCGACGCACCCTTGACCAGGTTATCGATTACCGACAGCACCACCACCAGATCGCCGTCCTGCGGACGATGCACGGCGATACGACAAACGTTGGCACCGCGAACACTGCGGGTTTCCGGGTGGCTGCCCGCCGGCATCACGTCGACGAACGGCTCGTTGGCGTAGCGCTTTTCAAACAACGCCTGCAGATCCACCGAGCGATCCACGACGGTCGCATACAGCGTCGAATGAATGCCGCGAATCATTGGTGTCAGGTGCGGAACGAAGGTCAGACCGACGTCCTTGCCCGCTGCACGACGCAGACCCTGGCGGATTTCCGGCAAGTGACGGTGACCTTTGACGGAGTAGGCTTTCATGCTTTCCGACGTCTCGGCGTACAGCGAACCGACCGAAGCGCCACGACCGGCACCGCTGACACCGGACTTGCAGTCAGCAATCAAACGCGTGGTATCGGCCAGGCCGGCTTCCAGCAATGGCAGGAAACCCAATTGCGTCGCCGTTGGATAGCAACCCGGCACCGCGATCAGGCGCGCATCCTTGATTTGCTCGCGATTGACTTCCGGCAAACCGTAGACCGCCTCCTCCAGCAACTCCGGCGCGCCGTGAGGCTGGCCGTACCACTTGGCCCACTCGGCAGCGTCTTGCAGACGGAAGTCAGCCGACAGGTCGATGACCTTGGTCCCCGCCGCGAGCAACTCACCGGCCAGTGCATGAGCAACACCATGAGGCGTGGCGAAGAACACCACATCGCAAGCGCCCAGCGTCTTGATGTCCGGAACACTAAAGGCCAGGCCGTCGTAGTGGCCTCGCAGGTTCGGGTACATGTCGGCCACGGCCAGACCGGCCTCGGATCGGGAAGTGATCACAACCACTTCAGCTTGCGGATGCTGTGCCAACAGACGCAGCAGTTCGACACCGGTGTAACCCGTGCCGCCGACGATACCGACCTTGACCATAAACCTGCCCTCAACGAACCCACTGGAAAGCCGTCGATAATAGGGGCCGCGCGGCCCTGCGACAACCGCTTAGGTGACGTGTGGCGGCTCATGTGTCCCTTCTCGGGCATATCGCCCAACTTTTGGCGAGTGGCTTTTGTGGCCTGGCAAGGCCCCGCGACGAGTCATAGCTCGCTATGGCGAGGAGCGGCAACGCAGTCTGGCCGCAAAAGACGCCGTCAAAATTGAACAGTTATGTCCGAGACGGGACACTTTCTCTACTATTCGGGCTACCGTGAACCTGGGAATAACTAAAAATGCTTTATCTATGGCTCAAAGCGCTTCATATCGTCAGCATGGTCTGCTGGTTTGCCGGCCTGTTTTACCTGCCCCGTCTGTTCGTTTATCACGCCCAAAGCGAAGACACCGTCAGCAAGGAACGCTTCAGCCTCATGGAGCGCAAGCTGTACCGCGGCATCATGGGCCCGGCGATGATCGCTACCCTGATATTCGGCATTGCACTGATCTGGCTTAACCCGAGCCTCTTCAGTCAAGGCGCGTGGATTCACGCCAAGCTGACCCTGGTGGTGATCCTGATCGGCTACCACCACATGTGCGGCGCACAGTTGAAACGTTTTGCCCGTGGCGAAAACACCCGCAGCCATGTCTTTTATCGCTGGTTCAATGAAGTGCCGGTTCTGATATTGCTGGCTATCGTAATTCTGGTCGTCGTTCGGCCGTTCTAATAAGCACAACTCACCGGGGTACTTCCAATGTCGCTGCCCGCTTTGCTCGAACAACGCTTGCGTCTGCCGGTAGTGGCAGCGCCGATGTTTCTGATTTCCAATCCGCAATTGGTGCTCGCCTGCTGCCGTAACGGCGTCGTCGGCAGCTTTCCTGCGCTGAACCAGCGCGAGAGCAGCGGCTTCAAGGCCTGGCTGGAAGAGATCGAAGCAGGGTTGGCGACACTGGAGAACCCGGCGCCTTACGCGGTCAACCTGATCGTTCACAACACTAACCCACGGCTGCAAGCTGACCTTGCAATCTGCATCGAGCATAAAGTACCGATCGTGATTACCAGTCTCGGTGCAGTGAAAGAAGTAGTCGATGCCGTTCACAGCTATGGCGGACTGGTGTTCCATGACGTGACGACGCGGCGCCATGCCGAGAAAGCCGCCGAGGCCGGTGTGGACGGCTTGATCGCCGTGGCAGCGGGTGCCGGTGGACACGCTGGAACCTGGAGCCCGTTCTCACTGATTGCCGAGATTCGCCAGTTTTTCGACAAGACCCTGTTGCTGGCAGGCTGCCTTAACCACGGCCACGAGATCCTTGCTGCGCAATTGCTCGGCGCGGATCTGGCCTATTTCGGTACGCGATTTATCGGCACCACCGAAAGTCATGCGCCTGACGCCTACAAAGAGATGCTGCTGACGTCCAGAGCCGCAGACATCGTCCATACGCCGGCAGTGTCAGGCGTACCGGCGAGTTTCATGCGTCAAAGCCTGGAGGCTGCCGGTTTCGACATGGCGGCACTGCAAGGCAAGGGCGAAGTCGACTTCGGCTCCAAACTCAAGCCGATCAGCGATGAAGCCAAAGCCTGGAAAACCGTGTGGTCTGCGGGCCAGGGTGTCGGGGAAATCGATGATTTGCCGAGCGTCGATCAATTGGTCGCTCGACTTGACGCGGAATACCGCAAGGCTCTGGAACTGGCGGCCGAGCTGCCCAAACGCTGGCCACGATGAGATGAAAGTTTGGCCAGCCCGCCCCGGCTGGCCTTACAATCCACGCTTGAAACACACCCTATTACAAATTCTCGCGACAAGGATGCCTCGCAATGAGCGACAACCGTTTCAAGATCGTGTTCGACGGCGCTCTGCTGCCAGGCGTTGACGCCGCCAGCGCCAGAGAGAACCTGGCTAAACTCTACAACAGCCAAGTCGCAGCCGTCGAACGGCTATTCACTGGCAAGACGGTTACGCTCAAGAAAGACCTGTCGCACGCCGACGCGCAAACCTACCTTCAGGCGCTGACGAAAACCGGCATCGATGCTCGCATCGAAAGCGAATCGTCCATTGAGCTGAACCTGGACGAAGCCCACGAGCACAGGCCTGTCGCTAGCCAACCGGCATTTGCCGACCCCGCATCCCCTTACGCACCACCCCGAGCCACTGTCGGCGAAAGCCTGCCAGCGTATGCTCCACTCAAGCCATTCAGCGTTGAAGGCCGCATCGGTCGTTTGCGCTATCTCGCCTGGACGATGGTCCTGACGCTGGTCACCCTGGCCGTCGGTTCGGTATTGGCCATTTTCGCCTTCGCCATAATCAGCGCCGATTCGACCGCAGGCCTGATACTCGGTGGCCTGGTTGCGTTCATGCTGTTCATTGCCATGGCGGTCGTGAGCATTCAGATCAGTGTCCAGCGCCTGCACGACATCGGCTGGTCCGGCTGGCTCTGGTTGCTGAACCTCGTACCCTTCGTAGGCAGCTTCTTCCCGTTCGTGATCATGATCGCCCCGGGCACCAACATCGCCAATCGCTATGGCGCGCCGCCTCCACCCAACACCACGGCTGTCAAAGTGTTGTCTTCGTTGTGGGTGGTGTTGATCGCCATCGTATTGGTTGGCGCGCTGGCCGGAGGCCTTACGGCGATCCAGGAAGAGTATGAAACTGCTGCCGAAACCAGCTATGACAGCAGCTCGGTGATCACTGAAGAAGTGGAAGTCGAGCCGGCCGCAGAGGCTGAGCAGGCACCCGATTCTGCAGACGATGAAGCCGAATAAGCCCCGGTCCCTGTAGACTCTGCGAAAGAATGAACAGCGCTCCCCGCCCGTGACACCCGCGTCGCCGGCGCGGAGCTGCTGCGATGGAGAACTGCATGACCCGTTACGCTCTGATCACTGGCGCTTCCAGTGGGATCGGCCTGGCGATGGCCGAAGCGCTGGCCCGCCGAGGCCGCAGCCTGATTCTGGTGGCCCGACAACGTGATCAGCTGGAAAGTATTGCCATTGAACTGACCCAACGCTTTGGCGTGGAAGTGCTGTTCCGCGCCTGTGACCTCGGCGAACCGCTACGGCTGTCCGGGTTCTTGCTGGAACTGGAAGAAGGTGACCGGCAAATCGATTTGCTGGTCAACTGCGCCGGCATCGGCACCTGCGGACCCTTTCTGGCCCAGGACTGGATGACCGAGCAAGACCTGATCGAAGTGAACATCCTGGCCCTCACTCGCTTGTGCCATGCCATCGGGAACAGCATGGCCTTGCAGGGGGGCGGACAAATTCTGAACGTCGCTTCAATGGCGGCATTCCAACCCGGCCCGTGGATGAGTACGTACTACGCCAGCAAAGCCTATGTGCTGCATTTTTCCGAAGGGTTGCGCGTCGAACTGAAGAAATGTGCGGTCAAGGTCTCGGTGCTGTGCCCCGGCCCGACCCGTACCGGGTTCTTCCGTACCGCTCAACTGGACACCGGCAAACTGGCCGACAGCAACATGCTCATGAGTCCCGAAGAGGTTGCGCTGTATACGGTGCGCGCCCTGGAGAAAAATCGAGCGATCATCATTCCCGGTCGAGGCAATCGCTGGCGCGCCCTCCTGCCACGGCTGGGCTCTCGCTGGCTCAATCGGACAATCGCTGGCATGGTCAACAAGGCCTACTGCCCGCGCTGACCCGGCCTCAAGGTAAAAGGCTGGGCTCGGGGATAACCCATGAGTACACTCAAGCCAGCCCAAACAACGGAGAAAACAGCTGTGGATACTCTGTTCACCAAGATCATCAACCGGGAAATCCCGGCGAAGATCATTTACGAGGACGACCAGGTACTGGCCTTCCACGACATCGCCCCACAGGCACCGGTGCATTTTCTGGTCATTCCGAAAAAAGCGGTGCGCACCCTCAACGACCTCACCGAGGAAGACAAGGCTTTGGCCGGACATATTCTGTTCACCGCCCAGCGCCTGGCCCTGGAACTGGGCTGCGAAGAAGGTTTCCGTGTGGTCATGAACTGCAATGAACTGGGCGGGCAGACTGTCTACCACATTCATATGCATGTGCTGGGTCAGCGCCAGATGCACTGGCCGCCGGGCTGATTGCAAAAAGCTTCGAGGGAGTGGCCAGCCACTCCCGTATGACCCAGCGCAAACCTTCCCCGGCCGATTGGGTTAAACTGGCCGCCGAGATTCCTCCCGGAGGTCAGCATGACTACCCAGCGTCACTACTCGCCGATTGACCGTCTTCTGCTGCAAGCCGATGCCGCGATGCGAACGTTGCTGCCTTTCAGTGGCCAGCCATACCGTCCGTCGCCAGCCATCGTGCAGCCGGATGCGCAAATGAGTGACGAAGACACCCGCCACGTTGCTGGCTTGATGCGCATCAACCATACCGGTGAAGTCTGCGCCCAGGCGCTGTATCAGGGTCAGGCCCTGACCGCCAAGCTGCCGCACGTGCGGGCCGCCATGGAACATGCTGCCGAAGAAGAAATCGATCACCTGGTCTGGTGCGAGCAACGCATCCAGCAACTGGGCAGCCACACCAGCATTCTCAACCCGCTGTTCTACGGCATGTCGTTCGGGATTGGCGCAGTGGCCGGATTGATCAGCGACAAGGTCAGCCTGGGTTTTGTCGCCGCCACCGAGCATCAGGTGTGCAAACACTTGAACGAGCACCTCGAGCAATTGCCGGCGGAAGATGAAAAGTCCCGGGCCATTCTCGAGCAGATGCGGATTGATGAAGAACATCATGCCGAGAGTGCGCTGGATGCCGGAGGTTTTCGTTTTCCGGCGCCGGTGAAGTTCGGGATGAGTCTGTTGGCCAAGGTAATGACCAAGAGTACTTACCGGATCTGATCGATACGTTGCCTGACAGGGCCTCTTCGCGAGCAGGCTCGCTCCCACAAGGTTCTGTATTCCAGACATGAAAAAGGCGACTGCCGTGAGGAAGTCGCCTTTTTTGTGCTTGAAATCTTAGTTCGGCATGTTGCGCGCGTAGAAGATTTCCAGCATTTCGTGTTTCACACGGTCAGTCACCTGAGCACGCTGCTCGGAAGACAGGTTGCTGGTGGCATCGCCGAACAGGTAGTTATCCAGTTCGAAGTTCTTCAGCAACATTTTGGTGTGGAACAGGTTTTCCTGGTACACGTTCACGTCGGTCATCTGGTACGCGCCGCGGGTGTCTTCGGACAAGTAGTTCTGGATCGAGTTGATCTCGTGGTCGATGAAGTGCTTTTTGCCTTCCACGTCACGGGTGAAGCCGCGCACGCGATAATCCACGGTCACGATGTCCGAATCGAACTGGTGAATCAGGAAGTTGAGCGCTTTAAGCGGTGAAATCACGCCACAGGTCGACACGTCAATGTCCACACGGAATGTCGCAATGCCGTCGTCCGGGTGGATCTCCGGGTAGGTGTGCACCGTGATGTGGCTCTTGTCGAGATGGGCCAGGATAATCTCGGGCAACGGGCCCGGCGATTCTTCGATCTGGCTGTCGGTCGGGGTTACCGGCTCTTCAGAGATCAGAATCGTGACGCTGGCGCCCTGGGGTTCATAGTCCTGACTGGCAATGTTCAGGATGTTGGCACCAATGATATCGACAACTTCCGTGAGGATCTGCGTCAGGCGTTTCGCGTTGTACTCTTTATTGATGTACTCGACGTAAGCCTGTTGGTCTTGCGGGGTTTCCGCGTAGCAGATGTCATAGATGTTGAAGCTCAAGGTCTTTGTCAGGTTATTGAACCCGTGGAGCTTGAGTTTGCTTTTCACCGTTAAAAACTCTCTATGTATTGCGGCCCGGGCCGCGTGATCAAGCATGCCCGTCAGATGCGAACAACGCAGCTGCGTAGGACGGTTAACACCTCTTCGCGATGGCGATTTTGGTTGTCTGTTCGGGTTCGCAGCCTGTCGATGACGAGGCCGTTACCCTGAAAAAAGTGGCGCATTATGCAGACGTCAGCTTGGGATCGCCAGAGTCTGCACTGCTTTTATGATAGTTGAATGTCGATTCAACCGAGTTCGATGATTTCGTAGTCGTGGGTAATGGCCACGCCAGCCGCGCCCAGCATGATCGAAGCCGAGCAATACTTCTCCGCCGACAGCTCGATGGCGCGTTTGACCTGGGCTTCTTTCAGCCCCCGGCCCTTGACCACGAAGTGCATGTGGATCTTGGTGAAGACTTTCGGATCCTCGGTCGCGCGCTCGGCTTCGAGAAAGGCTTCACAGCTTTCGACGGCCTGACGGGACTTCTTGAGGATGCTGACCACATCGAAATTGCTGCAACCGCCGACACCCAGCAGAAGCATTTCCATCGGCCGGACACCCAGGTTGCGACCACCTGCATCGGGCGGACCGTCCATGACCACGACGTGTCCACTGCCGGATTCACCGAGGAACATGGCTTCGCCAGCCCATTGGATGCGTGCCTTCATCGCCAGACTCCACTGCATAAAAAAGGGTCGCCAGCTTAGCACAGGGCCCCGGACTGACAGTGCCTTGCATTTGTAGGGCATAACCTTCTGAACCGTAGGTAAATTCTCGAATATTGCAGGAAGTGTCTGTTAAGCTGGCGCCAATTCGCTGGCGCATGGCCAGCCTTTGCGCAGCCGTCGTCTGCGACTCATAAAAAAACCAAACACACCGTGAAGTCTTTTCGGGATACAACCATGGTTGCTATTGCCCCACCCCCCAAAATCAAGAACCTCGACAAGCTGTTGATGCATTGCCAGCGCCGTCGTTATGCGGCCAAGAGCAACATCATTTGTGCCGGTGATCGCTCGGAAACGCTGTTCTTCATCATCAAGGGTTCGGTCACGATCCTGATCGAGGATGACGACGGCCGCGAAATGATCATCGCCTACCTGAACTCCGGGGACTTTTTCGGTGAGTTGGGTCTGTTTGAACAAGCGGGGCTTGAGCAGGAACGCAGCGCTTGGGTACGCGCGAAGATCGAGTGTGAAGTCGCAGAAATCAGCTATGCAAAATTCCGCGAGCTGTCCCAGCAAGATCCAGACATTCTTTACGTGCTCAGCGGACAAATCGCACAGCGTCTGCGCAATACCACGCGCAAGGTCGGCGACCTGGCCTTCTTCGACGTAACCGGTCGTGTCGCCCGCTGTCTGCTGGAACTGTGCAAACAGCCGGATGCCATGACCCACCCGGACGGCATGCAGATCAAAGTGACCCGCCAGGAAATCGGCCGGATTGTCGGTTGTTCACGGGAGATGGTCGGTCGCGTGCTCAAGGATCTGGAAGAACGCAACCTGGTGGACGTCAAAGGCAAGACCATGGTGGTCTTCGGTACACGCTAAGCCTTGAACATGTCTGCCAGCAACTGGCGATAAAGCGCATCAAGCCGCCCGAGCGCATCGGGTGCGGCAAATTTCTCATGCAGGGCAATGTGGCTTTCGGCGCGAACCCGCTGCTCCAGGCCGCAGGCTTCATTGAAGCGATTGACTGCGGCGACCATCGACTCACGTTCGTTATCCAGCAACAACGCACCGTGTACCAACCCGACCGGACGCGTGCCGCCCTTGCTCTGGCGCCAGCGCTGGGCAGTGCCGACCATCTTGCGGCCGTCGAGGTTAACGTTGAAACGGCCATCGCAGAATGCGCCGTCGACTTCGCCCAAGGACGAAACGCCGCCCAGCTCATCCAGTAACTGACAGATCGGGTCGCAGAGTCGGCGGTAAGCGGTTTCGATTCGATTTTGATCGCCTTCGCTACGCGGGGGGCGTAGACAAGGGCAATATTGATGGTGGACGCCGATTGCGGCACTGGCTCGCCGCCGGTTTCACGTAACAGCACCGGCCAACCGGCGGCGGCTGAGACTTCGCAGGCCGCTTCGAAGCCGGGTAGACGATTCAGGCGTCGGGGCATGACCAGTGCGCGGTCGCCGGGTTGCCAGAACAGCAGACCAAACTCAACATCACCGGCACAGACTGACGCCAGCAGATCCTGTTCGGCCTGTAAGCCGGCTTCGACAGTCAAAGAGACGATTGAGGTCATAAGGTATTCCGTTGGACATGAAGTCTGTGGTGCTACTTATGCCGCCATCGCGAGCAAGCTCGCTCCCACAAGGAGTTTGCTGACACCGCAGATCCAATGTGGGAGCGAGCTTGCTCGCGATGGGGTCGACTCGGCCGGAGCCTGATCAGTCGAGGGTCGAACCGCTGACCGGACCGCCGCGCTCAGGAAAGAACAGGCGCTGCAGTTCAGTGCCCGGGCTTTCAGCGCGCATGAATGCCTCGCCCACCAGGAACGCGTACACGTCGCTGATTTCCATCAGTTCCACATCCGCCCGGTTGAGAATGCCGCTCTCAGTAATCACCAGGCGATCACGCGGGATGCGTGGCAACAGGTCGAGCGTGGTTTCCAGGCTGACATCGAAGGTGTGCAGGTTGCGGTTGTTCACGCCGACCAGTGGCGTGTCGAGGGTTTTCAAGGCCCGCTCCAGCTCGTTGCCATCATGGACTTCTACCAGCACATCAAGGCCGACGCTTTTGGCCACGGCCGCCAGCTCGGCCATTTTCACGTCGTCCAGTGCGGAGACGATCAACAACACGCAGTCAGCGCCCAAGGCACGGGCTTCGACGATCTGGTACGGGTCGATCATGAAATCCTTGCGGATCACTGGCAGGTTGCACGCTGCCCGCGCCTGCTGCAGATACGCATCGGCACCCTGGAAGTAATCGATATCGGTCAGCACCGACAAGCACGTCGCGCCGCCCTTCTCGTAGCTTTTGGCGATGTCGGCGGGAACGAAGTGCTCGCGGATCACGCCTTTGCTTGGCGACGCTTTCTTGATTTCGGCAATGACGGCCGGTTGTTTCGACTTGGCCTGAGCAATCAATGCCTGGGCAAAACCACGGGGTGCATCGGCCGCCTTGGCCAGACTTTCCAGCTCCGCCAGACTCACACGGGCGCTACGCTCGGCGACTTCCTGGACTTTGCGGGCCAGAATGTTTTCCAGAACCGTCGGTACACTCATCCCTCATTCTCCACTTTGAATACCGCGGTAAATGCACCCAACTCCTCAAGTTTTTCCCGTGCGAGGCCTGTGTGCAGCGCATCGTGCGCCAGGGCAACGCCTTCTTTCAAACTGGTCGCCAGGTCGGCGGCGTACAGCGCCGCACCGGCATTGAGCACAATCATCTCGGCGGCTTTCTGACCGCTCTCGGTCTTGCGCTTGCCCAAAGCATCGCGAATCAGCTCAAGGGACGCCGCCGGACTTTCCACTGCCAGGCCGTGCAGGCTCTGGCTCTTCATGCCCAAGTCTTCTGGCTCGACCCAATATTCGGTGATCTGGTCATTCTTCAGTTCTGCCACATAGGTTGGCGCCGCCAGGCTGAACTCGTCCAGGCCATCCTTCGAGTGCACCACCAGCACGTGCTTGCTGCCCAGACGTTGCAAGACTTCGGCCAGTGGCCGGCACAACGCCTGACTGAACACGCCCACCACCTGATGTTTCACGCCGGCCGGATTCGTAAGCGGGCCAAGCATGTTGAACAAGGTACGCAGGCCGAGATCCTTGCGCGGGCCGGCGGCGTGCTTCATGGCACTGTGATGGGTCTGGGCAAACATGAAACCGATGCCGACGTTATCGATGCAGCGAGCCACCTGCACCGGGGTCAGGTTCAGGTAGATCCCGGCCGCCTCCAGCAGATCGGCGCTGCCGCTTTTGCCCGACACCGCACGGTTACCGTGCTTGGCTACGGTGCAACCGGCTGCAGCGACTACGAAGGAGGAAGCCGTCGAGACGTTGAAAATGTTCGCACCATCACCGCCGGTGCCGACCACATCGACGACGCCGTCGAGGGTCTTGAGTTCGACCTTGTCCGCCAACTCGCGCATGACAGAGACCGCGCCGACGATCTCGTCGATGCTTTCGCTCTTCATGCGCATGGCCATCATGAACGCGCCGATCTGCGCATCCGTGCATTGCCCGGTCATGATTTCGCGCATCACATCGCGCATTTCATCGGTGCTGAGGTCGAGCTGATCGACGATACGGCTCAGGGCTGTCTTGATATTCATGAAAAGTCCTTAGCGCGTGCCGCCGGTTTGTTTGAGGAAGTTTGCGAACAGCTCGTGGCCCTGCTCGGTGAGGATAGACTCGGGGTGGAACTGCACACCCTCGATGTTCAATGTCTTGTGGCGCAAGCCCATGATCTCGTCGACCGAGCCGTCTTCGAGCTGGGTCCAGGCGGTCAGCTCCAGGCAATCGGGCAGGGTTTCGCGCTTGACGATCAGCGAGTGATAACGCGTCACCGTCAGCGGATGATTCAGGCCTTCGAACACGCCCTTGTCCTCGTGGAATACCGGGCTAGTCTTACCGTGCATGACTTGGCGGGCGCGGACTACATCACCGCCAAAGGCCTGGCCGATGGACTGGTGGCCGAGGCAGACGCCGAGAATCGGCAGCTTGCCGGCGAAATGCTTGATCACGTCGAGCGAGATGCCGGCTTCGGTCGGTGTGCAAGGACCGGGGGACACGACGATGCGCTCAGGGTTGAGGGCTTCTATGTCGGCAATGGTGAGTTCATCGTTGCGCACGACTTTGACCTGGGAGCCGAGCTCACCGAGGTACTGCACAACGTTGTAGGTAAAAGAGTCGTAGTTATCGATCATCAGCAACATGGCGTTTGGAACCTCTTGAATTCACTGACTTTTAATACAGCCTTCGAATGATTACCCGCAGCGTCCTGCGCTTTTTCAGTCGCCGGGTGCGCCAGCAAAGCGGTATGTCATACGGGTGAAGAAGGCAAAGCGGTACAGGTCCGGCGGGGCCGGCAAAAGAATTCAGGCGCGCCAACGCCAGCGGGCGTGTGCCTTGATGACTTGATCCAGAAGTTTGCTGATGATCAACACGGGGAAGGTCTCATTCATACGTCTCGGCACAGTAACTTAGCTGGGCAGAGCGTGCAATATGGCCGTGGCGACTGGCTGCGAAACAATCGAAGGGTTCGCGACCGATGGCAAAAGGCCGGAAGTTTTTGGTACTGTCGTTTCGTTCACTACAACAATAAATAAACGGACTTGCTCATGATCAAACAGACGTTGTTTGTACCGCTCGCAGGATGCTTGCTCGCCGCAGCCTGCGCCCAGGCGATCGCCGCGCCTAACCCTTACTCCAATTTCGTCGTCTTCGGCGACAGTCTCAACGATGCCGGGACCTTTGCCGACACGGGCGGGCCTGCCGGCTCGACCCAGCGCTATACCAACCGCACGGGGCCGGTTTACCTGGATGGCAACGGTGAAGTCCGCTCGCTCAACTCCACACAGATCCTGGGGGGAAACTGGGGTTCTCGGCGGATCAGACCGCCTCATCGTCCTCGGCGGTACGTGCCAGCAATGGCCAGCCCGATGGCAACAACTGGGCCGTCGGCGGTTATCGTACCGACCAGATTCTCGACTCGATCACCAGCACCTCCGCCACGGGTGATCGCACCCGGGCAGGCTACCTGCCGTCGAACAATTTCCGCGCCGACCCGAATGCGCTGTATTACATTTCGGGCGGTGGTAATGACTTCCTTCAGGGGCGCGTGACCAGCCTGCCCCAGGCCAGCGCTGCCGCCGATCGTCTGGTCAGCAGCGTGCAAACCCTGCAACAGGCCGGTGCTCGCTACATCATGGTCTGGCTGCTGCCGGACATCGGCTTTACCCCGGCCTTCAACGGCACCCCGTTGCAAGCGTTCACATCCCAGCTCAGTTCTCAGTTCAACACCGAACTGGTGAGCCAACTGCAAAACGTCAATGCCAACGTCATCCCGCTCAACATTCCGGTGCTGCTCAAAGAGACGTTTTCCAACCCGGCGCAGTTCGGCCTGGCCACCGACCAGAACCTGAGCGCCACCTGTTTCAGCGGCAGCAGCTGTACCGAAAACGCCCGTTACGGCATCAACAGTGCGACGCCGGACCCGACCAAGCTGATCTACAACGACTCGGTGCACCCGACCGAAGCCGGGCAGCGTCTGATTGCCGATTACGCTTACTCGCTGCTGGCCGCGCCATGGGAAGCCACCCTGTTGCCACAAATGGCCCAGGGTACGCTGCGCTCTCATCAGGATGAGTTGCGCAACCAATGGCTGGCCGATTGGGAAAACTGGCAAGGCGTGGGCCAATGGCGAGCGATTGTCGCCGGCGGCGGCCAGCACCAGGATTTCGACAGCCAGCGCAGTGGTGCCAGTGCTGACGGCAATGGCGCCAACCTCAACATCGGTGGCAGCTACCGACTGAATGACGCGTGGCGTGTAGGTTTGGCGGCGGGCTTCTACAACCAGAAGCTCGAAGCCGGCGACAACGATTCGGACTACAAGCTCAATACCTACATGGGCACGGCGTTCGCCCAGTACCAGCAGAATCGCTGGTGGGGTGACGCGGCCGTGACGGCCGGGCATCTGGATTACGACAGCCTCAAACGCAAATTCCAGCTGGGGGTCAATGAACGCGGGGAGAAAGGCGATACCGACGGCTACCTGGTGGCTTTCAGCGGTCGCGTGGGGTACGACATCGCGCCGATGGCGAGCAGCCCGTGGCACTTGTCGCCATTCGTGAGCGCTGATTTCGCCAAAGTTGAAGTCGACGGTTACTCGGAGAATGGCGCCGACTCCACTGCGCTGACATTCGACGACCAATCGCGCATTTCCCGGCGTCTCGGCCTTGGCCTCCAGGGTAAGTACCAGATCACCTCACAGACCCAGGTCTTCGGCGAACTGGCTCACGAGCGTGAGTACAACGACGATACCCAGAATGTGACCATGAACCTCAACAGCCTGCCGAACAACCGCTACACCCTGGCCGGCTATACCCCACAGACCAACCTGAACCGCCTGAACCTGGGCGTGAGCCACAACCTCACCAAGGACCTGGCTTTGCGGGCGAGTTATGACATTCGCAAGGATGATGACTTTACCCAGCAAGGCATTAACGTAGGCGTTGCGCTGGACTTCTAAACATCAGGCAAAAAAAACGCGGCGCCCTCACAGACGCCGCGTTTTTTTATGCTGAACACTTATTGTGGCGAGCGATCTTGCTCGCGCTCGGCTGCGAAGCAGTCGTCGATTGGGCCTGCTTCGCAGGCCAACGGGAGCAAGCTCCCTCGCCACAAAGGCTCACTCCCACAGATGTTGCGTGAACTCAGGCGTCCGGGGTTTGTTCGGCCAGGGCTACGGCGCGGAACATCGCGCGGCGCTTGTTCAGGGTTTCTTCCCATTCCAGCGCCGGCACCGAATCGGCGACGATGCCGCCGCCGGCCTGCACGTGCAGCTCGCCGTCCTTGATCACGGCCGTGCGGATCGCAATGGCGGTGTCCATGTTGCCGTTCCAGGCGAAGTAGCCCACCGCCCCGCCGTAGACGCCACGCTTGACCGGTTCCAGTTCGTCGATGATTTCCATCGCCCGAATCTTCGGCGCGCCCGACAACGTGCCCGCCGGCAAAATCGCCCGCAGCGCGTCCATCGCCGTCAGCCCGGCTTTCAATTGGCCAGTGACGTTGGAGACGATGTGCATCACGTTGGAATAACGCTCGATGACCATCTTCTCGGTGAGCTTCACCGAACCGATTTCCGAGACCCGGCCGGTGTCGTTGCGGCCCAGGTCGATCAGCATCAAGTGCTCGGCGATTTCCTTGTCGTCCGACAGCAGGTCTTTTTCCAGCGCCAGATCGGCCTCTTCGTTAGCCCCGCGTGGGCGAGTGCCGGCAATCGGGCGCACGGTGATCAGGTTGTCTTCGACCCGCACCAGCACTTCCGGCGAACTGCCGACGACGTGGAAGTCGCCGAAGTTGAAGAAATACATATAAGGCGTCGGGTTGAAGCAACGCAGCGCCCGGTACAGATCGATCGGCGCAGCCTTGAAGTCGATCGACATACGCTGCGACGGCACGACCTGCATGCAGTCACCGGCCAGGATGTATTCCTTGATGGTGTCGACGGCTTTTTCGTAATCGCCCTGGGTGAAACTCGAACGGAATACCGGGTCAGCCGACTGTTGCTTGCTGAAATCCAGGCCGCGGCGTGGGGTGATCGGCTGACGGAGTTTTTCCAGCAGCTCTTCCAGTCGCGCCTGGCCTTGCTCGAATGCATCGTCCTGCGACGGATCGGCGAGCACAATGGCGTGCATCTTCCCGGCGAGGTTGTCGAACACCACCACCGCGTCGGAGACCATCAGCAGAATGTCCGGCACGCCCAGCGGATCCGGGTTCGGGCATTTGCCCAGACGTTTCTCCACATAGCGCACGCAGTCGTAACCGAAGTAACCCACCAGACCGCCATTGAAGCGCGGCAGGCCGGGAATGGTTGGCACGTTGTAGCGGGCTTTGAATGCTTCGACGAAGGCCAGCGGATCTTCGGCTTCATGGCTTTCGATCTCGACGCCGTCGTGGGTCACGCTGACGTGATGACCATGAACCCGCAGCACGGTGCGGCACGGCAGGCCAATGATCGAATAACGGCCCCACTTCTCCCCGCCCTGCACCGATTCCAGCAGGTAGGAATTTGGCTCGTCGGCCAGTTTCAGGTAGATCGACAGCGGCGTGTCGAAGTCGGCCAGGGTTTCGCAGGCCAACGGGATACGGTTATAGCCGGCAGCGGCCAAACGCAGGAATTCTTCGCGGATCATGGGGTAGCCTCGTGGCTTGAGGTGCTAACAGTCAGGTATGCAAACGCGCCGGAAAGCCGGCCAGAATCGAGTCAGGCGCGCCAACGCCAGCGGGCCAGGGCCTTGATGACTTTCATCCAGAGTTTGCGAGTGACCACCACGATGGCGTTTCCAGAAGGGGATTGAGCAACGTCGGGCAACGTTATCTCAGCGGCTGGATCCAGGCAACCGGGAATTAGCTTGCGCAGATCGTCGATCACCAGCGCCGGCGACTCTTCCGAAATCGGCCGACCGTGGTTGTAACCGTAGCTGAGGGCCACGCACTTGACCCCTGCCGCTTTCGCCGCCAGCACATCGCTGCGTGAGTCGCCGACAAACAGCGACTGCGAGGCCGGGATGTTGGCCATTTTCATCACGAAAAACAGCGCGGCCGGGTCAGGTTTCTTCTGCGGCAAGGTGTCGCCGCCGATGATCCATTTGAAGTAACGGCCGATTTTCATCTGATCCAGCAGTGGCGCGACGAAGCGCTCCGGCTTATTGGTGATCAGCGCCATTTCGACACCCTGCTTGTGCAGCCATTTCAGGGTGTCACGCACGCCGGGATAGACCACGGTCAGATCATGGCTCTCGCTGTAAGCCTCCATGAAGATATCCAGCGCGCCCTCGGCTTCGCCATCGTCGACCGCCGAATGGTCGATGCCGCCGGCCAGCGCACGGCGGACCAGCACCGGCGCGCCATTGCCGACCCATTCACGCACCGACTCGATGCCGGCGGGTTGACGCCCCAGTTTGAGCAGCATGTTATCCACGGCCACAGCGAGGTCCGGGACCGAGTCGACCAGCGTGCCATCCAGATCGAACATCACCAGCCGTGGCAGACGCCCCGGAAACAGCTGCTCAAAGCCACTCATGGACGAGCCAACGCCAGTTCGGAACGCATCTTTTCAATCACCTCTTGGTAGTTCGGTGCATTGAAGATCGCCGAACCGGCGACGAAGGTGTCCGCGCCAGCCGCAGCGATTTCACGGATGTTGTTCACGTTGACGCCGCCGTCGATTTCCAGGCGGATGTCACGGCCGGAGGCATCGATCAGCGCGCGTGCTTCACGCAGCTTGTCGAGGGTGCCGGGAATGAACTTCTGCCCGCCAAAGCCCGGGTTGACGCTCATCAGCAGAATCATGTCGACCTTGTCCATCACGTACTTGAGTACGTCCAGCGGCGTCGCCGGGTTGAACACCAGGCCGGACTTGCAGCCGCCCTCGCGGATCAGTTGCAGGGAACGGTCGACGTGCTGCGTGGCTTCGGGGTGGAAGGTGATGTAGGTCGCGCCGGCCTCGATGAAGTCACCGACAATGCGGTCCACCGGGCTGACCATCAGGTGCGCGTCAATCGGCGCGGTCACCCCGTATTTGCGCAGCGCGGCGCAAACCATCGGGCCGATGGTCAGGTTCGGTACGTAGTGGTTGTCCATGACATCGAAGTGCACGAAGTCGGCGCCGGCGGCCAGGACGTTGTCCACTTCTTCACCCAGGCGGGCGAAGTCGGCGGAGAGAATCGACGGAGCAATGACGAAGGGCTGCATGACGCACCTTTTTTGAGCAGAATCACGATGGCGCGCATTGTATACCTCATGCTTTGACGCGCGCGACGTGGCCGCGATGATCAGTACGCCGCTCGGTAGATCTTCTCGATATCGACGGCGCTCAATTTACGTGGATTGTTGCGCATCAGGCGCTCGATCCCCGCCGCTTCCACGGCCATGGCCGGGATCGCATCCTCCGGCACACCGAAACTGCGCAGCCCTGGCGGAATCTCTACCGCCGCGCACAATGCGGTCATTGCCTCGACGGCTTTGTCCGCTGCTTCGTTGGCGCTCAGATGGACAGTCCTCACCCCATGGCTTCGGCAATATCCTGCATACGCTCGACGCAGGCCATCTTGTTCCACGTCATGACATACGGCAGCAGCAAGGCGTTGCTGACGCCATGAGCGATGTTGAAACGCCCGCCCAGCGGATACGCCAGCGCATGCACCGCGCCGACCCCGGCATTACCGAAGGCCATGCCGGCCATCAGGCTGGCGGTGGCCATGTCTTCGCGGGCTTGCAGGTTGGACGGGTTGGCGTAGGCCTTGGGCAGCGCTTTGGCGATCAGCTTGATGGCGCCGATGGCCAGGGCATCGGTGATCGGCGAGGCGTTGACCGACAGGTAGGATTCGATGGCATGCACCAGCGCGTCGACACCACTGGCGGCGGTGACGCTGCGTGGGCAGGTCAGGGTCATTTGCGGACTGACCAGCGCCACGTCCGGCAATAGGTAGTCGCTGACAATCCCTTTCTTCAATTGCGCGACCTTGTCGGAGAGGATCGCCACATTGGTCACCTCCGAACCGGTGCCGGCCGTGGTCGGGATGGCGATCAGCGGCGGACCTTTGCGCGGTACCTGATCCACACCAAACAGATCCTCCAGCGCACCGTGGTAACCGGCGTAGGCCGCGACGCTTTTGGCGATGTCGATGGCGCTGCCGCCGCCGAGGCCAATCAGACCGTCATGCCCGCCCTCGCGGTAAACCCGCATGCAGTCTTCGACGATGGCGATTTCCGGGTCTGGCAGCACACGGTCGAAAATTTCGTAGGATCGATCGCCCAACTGCGCCAGCGCCAGCTCGACCGTGCCGGACTTGACCAGCGCCGCGTCGGTGACGATCAGCGGGTTGTCGATATCCAGGCGGGTGAGTTCGGCGGCCAACTGCTCAATGGCACCTGCGCCGGTGATCAGTTTGTGAGCGATCTTGAAAGAGGAAAGACTCATCGTGCGCAGCCTCTTATAAATAGGGGAGCTGGGCACAATAGTAGCTGGGGATTGGGGTTTGTCTGCTATTCAGGTTGTGAATGACCCAACATCCCGAAACACCTTGAACTCCTGTGGGAGCGAGCCTGCTGGCGATAGCGGAGTATCAGTCGACATCAAGATTGAATGTCAGTCCGTCATCGCGAGCAGGCTCGCCCCCACAGGGGATGGTGTGTGGGTTTAGACCTGGGCAGTGCGCAGTTTTTCGCTGCGGCCACGCAGCCACTCGAGGGTCAGCAACAGGATCACCGAGAAGGCGATCAGCAGGGTTGCTGCAGCGGCAATCGTCGGGCTGAGGTTTTCGCGGATACCGCTGAACATCTGCCGAGGCAACGTCGCTTGTTCGGGACCGGCGAGGAACAGCGTCACCACCACTTCATCGAACGACGTCGCGAAGGCAAACAGCGCACCCGAGATCACACCCGGCGCAATCAGCGGCAACGTCACCCGGCGGAACGCCGTCAGCGGCGAAGCTCCCAGACTGGCAGCGGCGCGCACCAGGTTATGGTTGAACCCCTGCAAGGTCGCCGAAACAGTAATGATCACGAACGGCACGCCCAGCACCGCATGCACCACGATCAGCGAGAAGAAGCTGTTGCCCAGGCCCAACGGCGCAAAGAACAGGTAGCTCGCCACACCGATGATCACTACCGGCACCACCATCGGCGAAATCACCAGGGCCATGACCAGCGCCTTGCCCGGGAAATCACCCCGAGTCAGGCCAATCGCCGCCAGCGTTCCGAAGATCATCGCCAGCACCGTCGCCGCCGGAGCGACGATGATGCTGTTCCTCAATGCCCGCATCCATTCCGCCGAGGCGAAGAAGTCCTGGTACCAGTGCAGCGAGAAGCCTTGCAGCGGATAGACCAGGAAACTGCCCGAGTTGAACGACAGCGGAATGATCACCAGCACCGGCAGAATCAGGAACAACAGAATCAAGCCGCAGAGAATCCGCAAGCTGTAGAACCACACCCGCTCAATGGGCGACATATAAGGACTCAGCATTTCATTCTCCCCTTAGCTCAGGCGCAGGCGACTGGCGCCCACCAGCCAGCTGTAAATCAGATAAAGCACCACGGTCGCCAACAGCAGCAGCCCACCGAGTGCGGTCGCCATGCCCCAGTTGATGCTGGTGTTGGTGTAGAAGGCGACGAAGTAGCTGACCATCTGATCGTTCGGGCTGCCCAGCAACGCCGGGGTGATGTAGTAGCCGATGGCGAGGATGAACACCAACAGGCAACCGGCGCCGACACCGGCATAGGTCTGCGGGAAGTACACCCGCCAGAAACTGGCGAACGGGTGGCAGCCGAGGGAAATCGCGGCGCGCATGTAGGTCGGCGAAATGCCTTTCATCACGCTGTAGATCGGCAGAATCATGAACGGCAGCAGGATGTGCACCATGGAGATGTAAACGCCTGTGCGGTTGAACACCAACTCCAGCGGTTTATCGATGATGCCCAGCGCCATCAGGCCGCTGTTGATCAAGCCACCCGATTGCAGTAACACGATCCACGCGGCCACCCGGACCAGGATCGAGGTCCAGAAAGGCAACAACACCAGAATCATCAGCAGATTACTTTGGCGTGACGGCAGGTTCGCCAGCAAGTAAGCCAAGGGATATGCCAGCAACAAGCAGATCACGGTGATGATCAGGCCCATCCAGAACGTGCGGGCGAAGATGTCGAGGTAGATCGCCTGGTCAGGCGTGGCCGGTGCGATTTCGCCGAGGTCGTCGATGCGATGATCGACAGCCGCCAGCAAATAGTACGGTGTGATGTTGCTGGTATTGCGGCGCACCGCTTGCCAATAGGCCGGGTCGCCCCAGCGTTCGTCGAGGCCTTCCAGCGCTTCTTTATAAGAGGCCGGTTCAGAGGCGAACGGCAAGGCGCGGGCGGTTTTGGTCAGCAGGCTGCGGTAGCCGGCCAACTCCATGTTCAAGCGCTTGGACAAGTCGCCCAGGGTCTGATTCTTGCGCGCTTCAGCGAGGTCTTCGCTGACCGCTTTGTACACCGGCTCGGCGGGCAGGCCGCGGCCGTCCCAACTGGCGATGGCCGCCACAGTGCGCGGCATGCCGCCGACCACTTCTGGGTTACCAACGCTTTTGTAGAGCAGCGCCACGATCGGCACCAGGAACACCAGCAACAGAAACAGCACCAGGGGCGCGATCAAGGCCTGGGCCTTCCAGCGGTTGATCCGCTCGGCGTGCTTGAGCCGCTGCTTCAAGGTGGGGTCAGTGCCCGCGTTCAGGGGAATGGCGGTGGCCATGGCGTACTCCGGAAATCTTTGATCGTTGCAGAGGCAGGCAAGCCACCTCTGTTCCTGATAACTACATATCACCCCTGTAGGAGCGAGGCTTGCCCGCGAAAACGTCAGCACATTCAACATTAATGCTGACTGACACGCCGCCTTCGCGGGCAAGCCTCGCTCCTACAGGGGACTGATCGTTCCCACGCTCTGCGTCACAGGGACGCGGAGCGTCCCGGGCGGCATTCCCACGCACAGCGTGGGAACGATCATCCGCAGAACCGTCGTCCTGTGTGACTTGCTTATTTGGCAGCCCAGGAATTGAAGCGCTGCTCCAGTTGCTCGCCGTTGTCAGCCCAGAAGCTGACGTCGATCTGCACCTGGTTGGCGATGTTTTCCGGGGTGGTCGGCATGTCTTTCAGGACATCCTTGGCCAACAACGGTACGGCTTGAATGTTGGCCGGGCCGTAAGCGATGTTTTCCGAGTAGGTCTTCTGCTGCTGCGGCGCCACCGAGAACGCGATGAATTTCTTCGCCGCTTCGGCGCGCTTGGCGTCCAGACCTTTCGGGATAGCCCATGCGTCGAAGTCGTAGATACCGCCGTTCCACACGACTTTCAGGTTGCTTTCTTTCTGCACGGCGGCGATCCGGCCGTTGTAGGCCGAGCTCATGACCACGTCACCGGACGCGAGGTATTGCGGCGGTTGTGCGCCGGCTTCCCACCACTGAATGCTTGGCTTGAGCTCATCGAGCTTCTTGAATGCGCGGTCCTGACCGTCTTTGCCGGCCAGCACTTTGTAGACGTCTTTCGGCGCAACGCCGTCGGCCATCAGCGCGAATTCCAGGGTGTACTTGGCGCCTTTACGCAGGCCGCGCTTGCCCGGGAATTTCTTGGTGTCCCAGAAATCCACCCAGCTGGTCGGTGCCGAGGCCAGTTTGTCGGCGTTGTAGGCCAACACGGTCGACCACACGAAGAAACCTACGCCGCAAGGCTGGATCGCGCCCTTGACGTAATCTTCGGATTTGCCGAACAGCGCAGGATCAAGTTGCTCGAACATGTCTTCGTCGCAACCGCGAGACAGTTCTGGCGACTCAACTTCCACCAGGTCCCAGGACACGCTCTTGGTGTCGACCATGGCTTTGACCTTGGCCATCTCACCGTTGTATTCGCCAGCCACGATCTTGCCGTTGCCTGCCGCTTCCCACGGTGCGTAGAAGGCCTTGACCTGCGCCGCCTTGTTCGCCCCGCCAAAGGACACCACGGTCAAATCCGGGCCCGCCGCCATCGCGTGTGCCGCACCGATCATGCCCATGACCAAAGCGGTGAATTTCAGGGATCTCAACATTTATTGTTCTCTCCACGTGCAGGGTTGGTGTTGGTGTAGCCGGGGCGATCAGTTCGCCTCTAGAAGGGGGTCGAGCGCGCGAACGTGTTCGACCTGCCAGCCAAGCGGTACCACGTCGCCGACAGCCAGCGCGGGATCGAGCTCGGCAATCGGTTGTTTCACGAAGAAGTCGGTCTTGCCGCAGACTTCCAGGCGAACCCGGACGTGGTCGCCCAGGTAGATGAATTCCGCCACACGCCCTGAGAAGCGGTTGACGCAGGATTCGCTGGAGCCGTTGAGGCTTACGCGTTCCGGGCGAATCGACAGCGTGACCGGTTCGCCGGTTTTGCCGACGTTGACCGCCAGGGCTTCAACCTTTTCACCGCGGCCGAGCTCGACGATGCAGCGGTCGCCGGTCTGGCTGTGCAAGCGGCCGTTGAGGCGGTTGTTCTCGCCGATGAAATTGGCGACGAAGGTGTTTTTCGGCTCTTCATAGAGGGTGCGCGGCGCGGCGATCTGCTGGATCTCGCCCTGATGGAACACCGCCACGCGGTCGGACATGGTCAGGGCTTCGCCCTGGTCGTGAGTCACGTAGACCACGGTCACGCCGAGGCGCTGGTGCAGGTGTTTGATTTCCATCTGCATGTGTTCACGCAGTTGTTTGTCCAGTGCGCCGAGGGGTTCGTCCATCAGCACCAGTTGCGGTTCGAACACCAATGCGCGGGCCAGGGCCACACGCTGTTGCTGACCGCCGGACAGTTGTGCCGGGTAGCGCTGGGCGAAGGCGTCGAGCTGAACCATGCTTAGCACACGCTTGACCCGGTCACTGACATCGCTCTTGTTCAAGCCGCGCACGGTCAGCGGGAACGCCAGGTTCTCGGCGACGGTCATGTGCGGGAACAACGCGTAGTTCTGGAACACCATGCCGATGTCCCGCTTGTGCGGCGGTACGTTGTTGATGGAGCGTCCGGCCAGCTGGATTTCGCCGGCGGTGGGTGTTTCGAAACCGGCGAGCATCATCAGGCTGGTGGTCTTGCCGGAGCCGGAAGGCCCGAGCAAGGTGAGGAACTCGCCTTTGCGAATCTCCAGGTTGAGGTCTTTGACGATCAGGTTCTCGCCGTCGTAGCTTTTTTGCACTCCACGAAAGCTGACCAGAATGTCACTGGCCCCTGCGTTTGAATCGACCTGGCTCATACCCACACCTTTTTTGTTGATGACTGCTGTGGACTAAGCCTAGTGGACGCTGCCGACCGCGCAAATCGGGGCGCAGGAGAGAATCGCCTCAGCGGGATGGAAGGTTGGGTGTAGGGATTGCCCTACAAGGATGGCGCGTTTTGGCAAACGCAGCGGCAAGTGGTCAGCTAAGGGCCGTAAGGACGGGCAAAAGCAGGTTTGCGGTGTGTCGCAAATGGATATGACGACGAGATTCCTGTAGGAGCGAGGCTTGCCCGCGAAGGCGCTGGCGCTAAAAGCTTCGCGGGCAAGCCTCGCGCCTACAGGGGATCGCATTCAGATCTAGAGGAGTTTGTGTTCCATCGCGTACTTCACCAGTTCCGCCAGTGAGGTGATGTTGAGCTTTTGCATCAGCCGCGCCTTATGGGTGCTGATGGTTTTGCTGCTCAGGGCCAGTTGCTGGGCGATATCGTTAACGTTGGCGCCCTGGGCCAGGCGTTCGAACACCGAGAACTCACGCTCCGAGAGCAATGAGTGCAACGGCCGCGAATCGGTCAGGCCGACTTCGAAGACCATGCGGTCCGCCAGGTCCGGGTCAATGTAGCGACCGCCCGCCGCGACCTTGCGGATCGCTGTCAGCAACAGCGCCGGATCGCTGTCCTTGGTCGCATAACCCGCGGCGCCGACCTTTAATGCCCGGGCAGCCATTTGTGCCTCGTCGTGCATCGACAACACCAGGATGGCCGGCGGATTGTTCAACGCACGAATCCTTGGAATCGCTTCCAGGCCATTGACGCCAGGCATGGAGATGTCCAGCAACACCACTTCGCAGGGCACATGCCGCAAGGTTTCGAGCAACTGCTCGCCATTGCTCGCCTCCCCTACCACCAGCAAGTCCTTGGCCAGGCCAATCAACTGCTTGATGCCTTCACGGACGATGGTGTGGTCTTCGGCTACCAGTACACGGATCACAGTCTTCTCCATTCTTTTTATGTAAGAGCCAAGATCATTCTCGGGCAAGCTCGCTCCTAAAGTGGACTGCGGGGTTATCAGCTATCTGCGCACCTGCCCGAATCCCTGTGGGAGCGAGCCTGCTCGCGATGACGAAAGCAAAGTCACCACGAAGACTTCAGCCCTCATCCACCGGCACTCGCACACTCAACGTGGTGCCCTCGCCCGGCTCACTCTCCAGCGACAACCGCCCGCCCATGATCAACACCCGCTCACGCATGCCGACCACACCGAAGGACGTTGCCCTGCCCGTGGCGGGGACAAATCCTACGCCATCATCGCTCACCGTCAGACACAACTCGTCACCTTCCAGCGTCAATGTCAGTTCGACAGTATGCGCCTGGGCATGCCGCATGACATTGGTCAGCGCTTCTTGAAGGATTCGGAACAGCCCAATGGCCTTGGCATCACTGAGCACCGGCAGGTTCTCCGGCACCTGCACCAGACATGGAATCTGCGTGCGCGCCTCGAAGCGCCGGGCCTGCCACTCGATCGCCGAGGCGATCCCGGCATCGAGAATCGGTGGTCGCAGCGCGGTCGCCACATCGCGCACCAGCTGGAACAGCTGCGCAATCAGGCGTTTCATGCTGTTCAAGCGCTCGTTCAGACCAGGGTCGAGCTGGGCGTAGGCCAATTCGCACATGGAGGTTTCCAGCTTCAGTACGGTGAGCATCTGACCCAGTTCATCGTGAACTTCCCGGGCGATGCGCGCTTTTTCCTCTTCCCGTACGCTCTCCAGGTGAGCCGACAGCTCACGCAGTTGCTCACGGGAACTGGCCAGTTCCAGCTCGATGCGCTTGCTCTCGCTGATGTCCCAAACAATCCCGTCCCAGACATAGGCGCCATCTTCGAGCCGACGAGTGATGGCCTTGATCTCGGCCCAGCGCTGCTCGCCCGAACGAGTAAGAATCCGCCCCTGCCACGACCAGTCACTGTCGGTGTCCAGCGCATGGTCCTGAGTCTGGTGATAGCTGGCCTTGTCGTCCGGATGCACCAGGCTGCGCAGGCCTTTGTCACGGTGGGCCAGGGTCGCCGGCGAATAACCCGACAGGCTCTCGCTGCCTTCGCTGATGTAGGCAAAGTCGATCTGCCCTGTCACCGGCGCCCGCTCAAGGCGGAAGACCAATCCCGGAACGTTGGCCGCAATCCCCTGCAACCGCGCTTCGCTTTCCTGCAACGCCGCCAGGGCGCGACGACGTTCGGTGACGTCGTTGAGGTAGACCACCAGGTATTCACCACCACGAAAGCGCATAAAGCTCAACGAAACATCGGTCGGCAGGATGCTGCCATCCGCTCGCACACAGTTGGTTTCGAAACTTTGCGGCCCTTCTTCGCTGGCCCGGGCACGCTTCCACAGGTTCAGCCAGCGGTCCATGTGCAGGCCCGGCTCAAAGTCGATCAGCGGCCGATCCATGATGCCGCCGACCGGATACCCGAGCATGGTTTCGGCCGCGCGGTTGGCGTAGCGCACGTGGCTGTCCCAATTGACCCAGAGGATGCCGACGGTGCTCTGATCGATGGAAAATTGCGTGAGGCGCAACGCCTCTTCGCTGGCCTCGCGCAGGGCGATGTCCTCGCGCGCCTCCAATAGTCGCTGTTCCAGACTGTGCTGCTGGCGGCGCTGCCAGAACACGATGGCCATGCTGCTCAACATCAACACCGCCATCAACAGGCTGAGGTTTTGCCAGAAGCCCGGAGTCTCGGTCAGGCGCGGGTATTTGGGTTGCAGCCATTGGTTGTGCAGCTGCTCCAGGTCCTTGGCCGGGATCGCCCGCAGCGCGCTTTCGACGATGCCGGCCAGTTCCGGTTGATCCCGCCGCGTGGCTACTCGCAGCAATTGCGGCAAGCCGATGTCACCCACCACGACCAGCCCGGCAAATTCAGGCTCGACGGACAGCCGCCCCAATTGCGCTTCATCGACCACGGCATAACCGGCCTGCTGACTCAGCAACAATTGCAATGCCTGGCGCTCGGTCGGTACGCCTTGCAGGTTCAGGTGGGGATAGTTGCCGCGCAGATAATCAGCCGTCGCACTGGGCATGCGCACAGCGACGCGGGTTTGGCTGTCGAGTTTTTCCAGCTCCACGGCACCGGTGCTTTTCTGGTCACTGACCACCAGTTGCGGCACCCGCATGTAGGGGTCGGAGAATTGCCAGAACCGCAGGCCGGCGGGGGTTTGGGTCAGCCCGGGAGCGATGTCGATTTCACCCTCGCGCGCGGCGGCTTCCAGTTGCGCAAGGTCGGGGAAATTACGCCAGCTCAGCTCGACCTTGAGCGCTTTGGCCAGCCATTTCATCAACTCGACGTTGACCCCCGACAGGCGCTGCAAGCGGCGATCGTATTGCGCGTAAGGCGCCTGCAGCACCAGCCCGACACGCAATTCTCCGTGCGCTGCCAGCCACTGTTGTTGCTGGAGCGACAGGGGCGCGACGTGCGTCGGTGGCGCGGAAGCCGCCCAACTCATCAAGGGAAACCACAAACAGCCGATAACCCACAGGCAGCGAAAACGCATCATCGAAGTCTCACACACTGACAAATACTGACCAACCCATTAGGCTGCCGGAATAACTTCTGGCCTGGAATATCCGATGCCCCCTGTCTACCGCCTGGCATTGCCAGCATTGTGCCTGTCGCTGATCCTGCCTTGCGCCTTTTCCGTCGAGGCGGCCGACCCGGCACCTGCCGCTGCGGAAAAACCCGCAGAAGAAAAACCGGTCGAACGCCAGCCACTGCTTGAGCGTAGTCAGGAAGAAGCGACAGCACTTGAGCGACAAATCCCCGCGCAGGAACAGCAACAGCTGCAAGCCGGCACCGACACCTTTCTTGCGCTGTGGAAACCGGCCAACACCGCCGAGCCCAAAGGCGCGGTGATTATCATCCCAGGCGCAGGTGAAACCGTTGACTGGCCGCAAGCAATCAGCCCGTTGCGTAACAAATTGCCCGACGCGAAGTGGAGCAGCCTGAGTATCACCTTGCCGGACGTGCAAAGCGACGCCATTGCACCACGCGTCATGGAAATGCCGCCAACGCTCAAGGCGCCGGAAACCGGCAGCAAGGACTCGACCACGGCAGCTCCCATTGAGCAAGCGGCAGGTGGTGAAGCGGAAGTTGCCGACAAGGCCATCGCCGAAACCACTGAGGAACAGTCAAAGGCCGCCGCCGAACGCATCTTTGCTCGAATTGATGCGGCCATTGCGTATGCCGAACAGCAAAGCGCTCGCAGCATCGTGGTGTTGGGCCATGGCACAGGTGCTTATTGGGCCGCGCGTTATTTGAGCGAGAAGCAGCCGTCGCAAGTGGAAAAATTTGTGATGGTCGCGGCACAGACGCCTGCCGCGGCGAAACCCGAACTGGTCGAACTGACGCCGACACTGAAGCTGCCGACGGCAGATATCTTCTACATGGATAAGCCGCTGGATCGCAACGCAGCACTGGCACGGATGCAGGCCAGCAAGCGCTTGAAGTCTTCAGCGTTCAGCCAGGTGTCGCTCAAGGCGTTGCCCGGTGACGCCAAGGCCGAGCAAGAGCAACTGGTGCGCCGGGTGCGCGGGTGGTTGAATCCGCAGAAGGCGGCGGACTGAAAGACCGCGTCGCCCCCATCGCGAGCAAGCCTAGCTCTTACAGGTTCTGTGCTGTATGACGCGAAACCTGTAGGAGCGAGGCTTGCCCGCGAAGACGGTATCCCTGGCGACACGAATCTTTCCAGCTACCGAAAATCCCGCCGCTCACGAATCAACGTATAAGCCGTATGCAGTTCGCGAGTCTTGTCCGTCGCCTCACGCACCTGCAACGCCGTCGCACCGCTGCCGGCAATCTTGTCCGGATGATGGCGACTGAGCAGGCGTCGATAGGCACGCTTGATCTGCGCCGGCTCGCTGGTCGCCGACACCCCCAACAGCTGCAAGGCATCCTGATAAGTCAGGGTGCTGCTGACCTGCGGGCGCTTGTGCTGATCGTAGTCAGCCGCCAGCGCCAGTACTTGTTGCGGCGTCCAGCCCAGCCACTTGCCCCACAGGGCCAGCAATTCACGTTCATTGTTCCCCGCACGCCCATCGGCCCAAACCATGCGCCAACAGGCGCGCAATACGCCTTCCGCGGCGTGGGGCTGAGCACTCAAGCGCCGCAGATACCCGCGCAACCGGTCACGGCCCGACTTGCCGCGATTGAACGCGGCAATAGCACGACGCTGCGCCGATTCGGTCATTTCCAGCGCACGCATTTCCTGGCGAGCCTGCTGGATGTGACCATCCACCACGCGTCCATCGCTCTTGGCCAACCGCCCCAGCAACACGAACAACAGTTCATCGTTGCGCAGCATCGGACGACCGCCGAGCTTTTCACGCAAATGCCCCCAGCTTTGCAGGTGCAAGCGCCGATCCAGCGCCTGTCCCAGCAAAGCACCGAGCATGGCCCCCGGAATGCTGGCTATGGCAAAGCCCGCTCCGGCTCCAATCAGAGTCCCTGGCCACAGCATCTCAGCGTCTCGCTTCTATCAGGGTTTCAACTTCAGCCAGGCGTTCATGCGTGCCGACATCCACCCAGTATCCGCTCAGGCGTTCGCCGGTAACCTGTCCATCCGCCATCGCTTTGCGCAGCAACGGCGCCAGTTTGAAGGCGCCGGCCGAGCAACCGTCGAACAGTTGCGGATGCAGCACGGCAATACCGCTGTAGGTCAGGGTGTCGGCGTCAGGCTGACCGTCGCGCACTTGCCCGTCGACCAGCGTGAAATCGCCGGTAGGGTGATGGGCTGGATTATCCGCCAGCACCAGGTGCGCCAACCCGGCGATGGGTTGATGCAGCACGCTGAAGTCGTAGTCAGTCCAGATGTCACCATTGACCACCAGGAATGCTTCATCGCCCAGCAGAGGCAATGCGCGGAAGATACCGCCGCCGGTTTCCAGTGGCTCCCCTTCCGGTGAGTACTGAATACGCAGGCCGTATTGCGAGCCGTCACCCAAGTAGCTTTCGATCTGCTGACCGAGCCAGGCGTGGTTGATCACAATCTCGGTAAACCCGGCGTTTGCCAGGGCTTTCAAGTGGTACTCGATCAGAGGCACGCCGCCAGCACGAACCAGCGGTTTGGGTGTGGTCAGGGTCAGCGGGCGCATGCGCTCGCCTTTGCCGGCCGCCAGAATCATCGCCTTCATGCAGGGGCTCCAGCACGCAGGCTCAGCAGCAACACATCCAGCTCGGCCAGCTCAGGACGGCGGGCGATCACTGCATCTATATAAGCAAAGAAGCGCGGCACATCGGCCAGGTAGCGCGGCTTGCCGTCGCGATGACAGATGCGGGCGAAAATGCCGATCACTTTCAGATGACGCTGCACGCCCATCAGGTCGCTGGCGCGCAGGAAGTCTTCAAAATCAGGCTGCACGGGAATGCCGAGCGCACCCGCTTGCTGCCAGTAATTTTCCAGCCAGGCTTGTACACGCTCCTCGGGCCAACTGAGGAAAGCGTCCTTGAACAGGCAAGTGACGTCATAGGTCACCGGGCCGTAGACCGCGTCCTGGAAATCCAGCACGCCGGGGTTCGGCTCGCTGAGCATCAGGTTGCGAGGCATATAGTCGCGATGCACCAGCACTTTAGGCTGGGCCAGGGCGCTGTCGATCAGCAGCTCAGTCACGTGCTGCCAGAGCGTTTGCTGCGCCGAGTCGAATTCGATGCCCAACTCGCGCTTCACGTACCACTCGGGGAACAGCTCCAGCTCACGACGCAGCAAAGCCACGTCGTAACTCGGCAACGGCGCGACCATCGGCAATTGCTGGAAAGCCAGCAATGCTTGCAGGGCATCCTTGAACAAATCGTCGGCGTTTTCGCTATCAATTACGTCCAGATAAGTCTTGTTGCCCAGGTCATTGAGCAAAAGAAATCCGCGTTCGAGGTCTTCGGCATAAATTTTCGGCACATTTATTCCGGACTTCGCCAACAAAAAAGCGATATCCACGAAGGGTTTGCAGTTTTCCTGGGGCGGTGGCGCGTCCATCACGACGAAACTTCTGCCTTCGCCTTCCCACCGGAAATAGCGCCGAAAACTCGCGTCACTACTGGCCGCGGTCAATGTGGCCGGGGGTACGACGCCCCAGCCCTGTTCTGCAAAGAGGATAGCCAACTGCTCATCGAGCCAAACTTTCAGGTGTTGCAAACGTACATCTTGGTCAGGCATTGCAAGGGTCTCCGACGGCGCTAGCCGTCAAGCGGGTCATGCTTTATTATCCAGCATCTTTTTCAGACCATCGAGAGGCGTGCGGCCCACACCGCGGGCAGATGGCACGCAGGAAGCCCGGACTAATAAGATGGCATTGAAATCCCCCGCGTTTCGTAAAAAATTTCCGTTGTTGGTTACCGGCAGTCTGCTGGCCCTGCAACCCCTAGCCACTTCTTTCGTGGTCGCCGCGGAACAGTATGACTGCTCAGTCTCTGCTTCGGGTGCCTGGGACTGTGCGCCAAAAGCGCCAGCGGCGGCATTGCCTCCGCGTCCCGTCCATGACGGCAGCGCAGTTTCCGCCACCGGCGAACCTGCGTCCGAAAGTGGCACCAGTGAAGACACTGGCGCCAAGCCTGTGCTGGTTACCGAGTCCAAAGGCCGCGGCCTGAAGTCGCGTAGTGCAGACTACAGTCACCTCGACTGGGTTCCGCGCGAGAACCTCACGGCAGCGCAACTGGCAGAGACCGGTCCTTACTGCTCTGGTTCCTATATCGAACCGATTCGTCCTGGCATGAATGACAAGACGAATAAAAGTGACGCTCCAACCTTTATCGGCGCGAAAGCCTCCCGCTATAAGCAGGAAGAGCAAGTCGCGACCCTGGCCGGTGACGTCGTCATGCGCCAGGGCAGCATGCAGGTTGAAGCCGACGAAGCGAATCTTTACCAGGCCGAGAGCCGTGGCGAACTGAGCGGCAACGTGCGCATTCGCGACAACGGCGCACTGATCGTGGGCGACCACGCCGACGTGCAGCTCGATACCGGTGAAGCCAAGGTCGATAACGCCGAATACGTGATGCACAAATCCCGTATCCGCGGTAACGCGCTGTACGCCAAACGTGCCGAAAACGCGATCATCCGCCTCAAGGATGGTACGTACACCACGTGCGAACCGAACAGCAACGCCTGGCAGCTCAAGGGCAACAACATCACCTTGAACCCGGCGACCGGCTTCGGTACCGCGACCAACGTGACACTGCGGGTCAAGGACATTCCTGTCCTGTACACGCCGTACATCTATTTCCCGATCGATGACCGTCGCCAGTCCGGCTTCCTGCCGCCGACTATCGGCACGGGCAGCGATACCGGCTTCATGCTGGTCACACCGTATTACTTCAACCTGGCACCGAACTACGATGCCACGTTGTATCCGCGCTACATGAGCAAGCGCGGCTTGTTGATGGAAGGCGAGTTCCGCTACCTGACCCCGTCCAGCGAAGGTCAGTTCGGTGCTGCGTACCTCAACGACGAAGATACCGATCGCAGCAAGCAGACCGACTACCAGAAAAACCGCTACATGTATAACTGGCAGCACAAGGGTGGTCTGGATTCGCGGGTCCTCACGCAGGTTGATTACACTAAGATCAGCGATCCGTATTACTTTCAAGACTTGCAGACTGATCAGATTGGTATAAAAAGCGCCGATTATGTTAACCAGCAAGGCTCCGTCACTTACCGTGGCGATAGTTACTACGCTCAACTGAATGCACAGGCCTATCAGCTTGCAACGGTGTCGAACATTACACCGTATAACCGCTTGCCACAGATTACGTTTGCGGGCCGGCTACCAACTCAACCGGCCGGCCTGAACTTTGATTACCAGACCGAGCTGGTACGGTTTGATCGCGACTTGAAAAACGGCACTTTCACCGACGAAGACGGGAACGTGACTCCGCGCCTAGACACGAACGTTGTTGGCTTGGCACGCGCTACAGGTGATCGTCTCAACCTTGCGCCAGCCGTCAGTCTGCCTCTGAACTGGACTTACGGCTTCCTGAAGCCGACGCTCAAGTACCAGTACACCCAATACAGCCTGGATCTGGACAACAGGGGCAAAACCTTTGTTTCCAACCAGACCGCAGAACAGGACAGGCTACTCGGAAAGTTTGACAGCAATCAGAACCGTGGCGTGCCGATCGCCAGTGTCGACAGCGGGCTTTACTTCGATCGCAATACGCAATGGTTTGGCAAGAACTACCGTCAGACTCTCGAACCGCGCCTGTTCTATCTGTACGTACCAGAGACCGATCAGGAAGACATTCCGGTATTTGATACCAGCGAATACACCTTCAACTATGCGTCGCTCTTCCGTGATAACCGTTTCTCCGGCTCCGACCGCGTCGGTGACGAGAACAAACTGTCGTTGGGCGTGACCAGCCGCTGGATCGAAGACAACGGCTTCGAACGTCAACGCATCAGTGTCGGCCAGGCCTTGTACTTCAAGGACCGCGAAGTTCAGTTGCCGGGTATCGATGCAAAGACCCGCGACGATGCGCACTCCAACGTGTCGCCTTATGCGCTGGAATACGAATACCGCTGGAACCGCGATTGGCGCACCACGGCCGATTACAACTGGGACCCGGACAGCCGCAGCCCTCGCTCGGGCAGCGCGATGTTCCACTACCAGCCTGAGGACAACCCGAACAAGGTCATCAACGCCGGTTATCGCTATCGCAATGACCAGGTCCGTTACGACCAGAACAGCGGTAAATGGTCGGTGGGCGGTGGTGATTACGGCACCCCAGGCCAACCTGGCTACGTGAAGGACTACTACAAAATCCAACAGCACGACTTCTCGGTGATCTGGCCAATCGTGCCGCAATGGAACGCCATCAGCCGCTGGCAGTATGACTACAACCGCAACCGTACCCTGGAAGCCTTCGGTGGTTTCGAGTACGACAACTGCTGCTGGAAACTGCGCCTGATCAACCGTTACTGGGTTTCCTATGACGAGTTCAGTCAAGATGCCCCGCAAAACGAAAAAGGCGACCACGGCGTCTTCCTACAAATCGTTCTGAAAGGTCTCGGCGGCCTCACCGGCGCCAAAGTAGAGAGCTTCCTCGACAAAGGCATCCAAGGTTATCGTGAACGTGAAGACCAAGCTTTCTGATTGTCTGCGCCCGCTAGTGCTGGGCGCGCTGTTCCTGGGTACTGCGGCGAACGCCGCGGTACAGTCCATCGATAAAGTGGTGGCCATTGTCGACAACGACGTGGTCATGCAAAGCCAACTGGACCAGCGTGTTCACGAAGTTCAGCAAACCATCGCCAAACGCGGTTCTGCGGTTCCGCCGGCCGGCGTGCTGGATCAGCAGGTGCTTGAGCGTCTGATCGTCGAAAACCTGCAATTGCAGATCGGCGAGCGTTCCGGCATCCGCATTACCGATGAAGAACTGAACCAGGCTGTCGGCACCATTGCCCAGCGCAATAACATGTCGATTGATCAGTTCCGTGCTGCCCTGACTCGTGACGGCCTCTCTTATGAGGACGCACGGGACCAGATTCGTCGCGAAATGATCATCAGCCGAGTGCGCCAGCGTCGTGTGGCCGAGCGCATTCAAGTGTCTGAACAGGAAGTGAAGAACTTCCTCGCTTCCGACCTCGGCAAAATGCAGCTGTCCGAAGAATTCCGTCTGGCCAACATCCTGATTCCTACGCCGGAAAGCGCCAACTCCGATGCAATTCAGAATGCAGCCAAGCAAGCGGACGCGGTTTACCAGCAACTCAAGCAAGGCGCTGACTTCGGTCAGTTGGCAATTGCCAAATCCGCCAGCGAAACCGCACTGGAAGGCGGCGACATGGGCTGGCGTAAAGCCGCTCAACTGCCACCTCCGTTCGATCGCATGTTGAGCACCATGACCGTTGGCGACATTACCCAGCCAATGCGCACGCCGGGGGGCTTCATCATCCTGAAGATCCTCGACAAGCGTGGCGGTGAGACCCAGACCCGTGACGAAGTGCACGTGCGTCACATCCTGGTCAAGCCGAGCCCGATTCGTGACGAAGCAAAAACCAAAGCCCTGGCTGAATCGCTCTACACCCGAATCGAAGCAGGCGAAGATTTCGGCGAACTGGCGAAAAGCTTCTCGGAAGACCCGGGTTCCGCCCTCAACGGTGGCGACCTGAACTGGATCGACCCGAACGCATTGGTGCCCGAGTTCCGCGAAGTGATGGCCAAGACCCCGCAAGGTCAACTGTCCAAGCCGTTCCAGACTCAATACGGCTGGCACGTTCTGGAAGTCCTTGGCCGCCGCGCCACCGACAGCACGACCCAGGCCCGTGAGCAGCAGGCGATGACCGTACTGCGTAACCGCAAATACGACGAAGAGCTGCAAACCTGGCTGCGTCAGATCCGTGACGAAGCGTATGTAGAGATCAAACTCCCTGGTGCAGACCAGGCAGCGCAGTGAAACCCAAGCGTTTCGCGCTGACACCCGGCGAACCGGCCGGCATAGGTCCTGACCTGTGCCTGCTGCTCGCCTCGCAAGCCCAGCCACATCCCCTGATTGCCATAACCAGCCGCGACCTGCTCCTTGAGCGGGCCGCGCAGCTGGGTGTGGTCGTCGATTTGCTGCCGGTAACACCGGACAGTTGGCCGGATGCCCCGGCACCCGCCAACAGCCTGTATGTCTGGGATACCCCGCTCAATGCACCGGTCATCGCCGGGCAACTGGACAAGGCCAATGCGGCTTTCGTTCTGGAAACCCTGACCCGTGCGGGCCAAGGCTGCCTCGACGGGCATTTCGCCGGCATGATCACCGCCCCCGTGCACAAGGGCGTGATCAATGAATCGGGCATTGCCTTCTCCGGGCACACCGAATTTCTCGCTGACCTGACCCATACCGCACAAGTGGTGATGATGCTTGCCACCCGCGGCTTGCGCGTGGCGCTGGTCACCACTCACCTGCCCCTTCGGGAGATTGCCGATGCAATCACCCCGGAGCGTCTGGAACGGGTCACACGCATTCTGTACTCCGACCTGCAACAAAAGTTCGGCATCGCCCGGCCACGCATCCTGGTCTGCGGGCTAAACCCGCACGCCGGTGAAGGCGGACATCTGGGCCATGAAGAAATCGACATCATCGAACCTACATTAGAGCGCCTGCGCGGCGAGGGCATGGACCTTCGCGGCCCCCTGCCCGCCGACACTCTGTTTACCCCCAAATATCTGGAGCACTGCGACGCGGTGCTGGCGATGTACCACGACCAGGGCCTGCCTGTGCTGAAATACAAAGGCTTCGGCGCGGCAGTCAACGTGACCCTGGGCTTGCCGATCATCCGCACATCGGTCGACCACGGCACTGCCCTGGATCTGGCCGGCAGCGGCAACATCGACACCGGCAGCCTGCAAGTCGCCCTGGAAACCGCCTACCAGATGGCCGAGACCCGTATATGACCGAGCATTACCAACACCGGGCGCGCAAGCGTTTCGGCCAGAACTTCCTGCACGATGCCGGCGTTATCGACCGCATCCTGCGCTCCATCCACGCCAAGCCTGAAGACCGCCTGCTGGAAATCGGCCCGGGCCAGGGTGCGTTGACCCAAGGCCTGCTGGGCAGTGGCGCGCAACTGGACGTGGTGGAACTGGACAAAGACCTGATCCCGATCCTCAATCAGCAGTTCGCTGGCAAGAGCAACTTCAACCTGCATCAGGGCGACGCGTTGAAGTTCGATTTCAACAGCCTGAACGCAGCACCGGGCAGCCTTCGGGTCGTCGGCAACCTGCCGTACAACATCTCTACGCCGCTGATTTTTCACTTGCTGCACAACGCCAGCCTGATTCGCGACATGCACTTCATGCTGCAAAAGGAAGTGGTCCAGCGTATGGCGGCGGGCCCTGGTGGCGGTGACTGGGGTCGTCTGTCGATCATGGTTCAGTATCACTGCCGGGTTGAGCATCTGTTCAACGTTGGCCCGGGTGCGTTCAATCCGCCACCGAAAGTCGATTCGGCCATCGTGCGCCTGGTGCCTCACGCGGTGCTGCCGCACCCGGCCAAGGATCACAAGCTGCTGGAGCGTGTTGTGCGCGAAGCCTTCAACCAGCGCCGCAAAACCCTGCGCAATACCCTCAAGTTGCTGCTGAGCAACGACGAAATCACGGCAGCCGGTGTCGACGGCAGCCTTCGTCCAGAGCAGCTCGACCTTGCCGCCTTCGTGCGCCTTGCCGACAAGCTCAGCGAACAAGTCCTGGCTACCCCCGCCGTCGACTGACAGCCGACGAGCGTTATCGGGTAGGACACCAGCGCCCATGTCTGGTTTACTACCCGATACTTGGCCTAGACTGAGCTCCATCAGCTACGCCCCGCGTCCCGCTTCGCTTTTAAGGCCTCTTGCATGTCCGATCCTCGTTATCAGGTCGACGTCAGCGTCGTCACCCGCTATCTGGCAGAACAATCGCAACCCGAGCACAACCGCTTCGCCTTTGCCTACACCATTACCGTGCACAACAATGGCAAGCTACCGGCCAAACTGCTGTCTCGGCACTGGGTCATCACCGATGGCGACGGGCATGTCGAAGAGGTTCGCGGTGCGGGCGTTGTCGGCCAACAACCGTTGATCGAACCAGGCAAGAGCCATACCTACAGCAGCGGCACCGTCATGACCTCCAAGGTCGGTACGATGCAGGGTACTTATGAAATGATCGCCGACGACGGCAAACACTTTGACGCCGTTATCGCGCCATTCCGCCTGGCGGTGCCCGGAGCCCTGCACTGATGGCGACGTATGCCGTCGGAGACCTTCAAGGCTGCCTTGAAGCCCTGCAATGCCTGCTCAAAAAAGTCGCTTTCGACCCTGCAAAGGATCGCCTGTGGCTGGTGGGCGATCTGGTCAACCGTGGCCCGCAGTCGCTGGAAACCCTGCGTTTTCTCTACAGCATCCGCGAATCGCTGGTGTGCGTGCTAGGCAACCATGACCTGCACCTGCTGGCCGCCGGTAAGAACATCGAACGCCTGAAGAAAACCGATACCCTACGCGAAATTATCGAAGCCCCCGATTGCGCCGAGCTGCTGGAATGGCTACGCCAGCAAAAACTCATGCATTACGACGAACAACGTAACGTTGCGCTGGTGCATGCCGGTATTCCCCCGCAATGGTCGCTGCGCAAAGCACTGAAGTACGCCGCCGAGGTCGAGACGGCGCTACGCGACGACAATCTGCTGCCGCCCTACCTCGACGGCATGTACGGCAACGATCCGGCGAAATGGGACAGCGACCTCAGAGGCGTCACGCGCCTTCGGGTGATCACCAACTATTTCACCCGCATGCGTTTCTGTACGGCCGAAGGCAAGCTGGACCTCAAGAGCAAGGAAGGCCTGGGCACTGCGCCACCCGGCTACAAACCCTGGTTCCAGCACAAGGAACGCAAGACCAAAGGCGTGAAAATCATTTTCGGGCACTGGGCCGCGCTTGAAGGCCAGTGCAACGAACCGGGCATCTCTGCGCTCGACACGGGTTGCGTCTGGGGCGGTGCCCTGACGATGATGAACGTCGACAGCGGCGAACGCCTGTCCTGCAAATGCGACGAGCATGGCCATGCCGCCGCGCCGCCAGTCGCCCCACGAACTAGCGAACAAACGCCAGCCAGCGCCCAGCGCTAGACTGCGCTTTCAGCCGAGCCACAGGAGCCCGCCATGAGCGAATTCAAACGTATCCCCCCAGAACAGGCACAGGCCCTGCGCGCACAAGGCGCCGTGGTGGTCGATGTCCGTGACCCCGCGACCTATGCCGCCCTGCACATCAGCGGCTCGAAGCATCTGGACAATCATTCCCTGCATGCCTTCATTCAGGCGGCCGATCTGGACGCACCGACCGTGGTGGTCTGCTATCACGGCAATTCCAGCCAGGGCGCCGCCGCATACCTGATCAGCCAGGGCTTTTCCGACGTGTACAGCATGGATGGCGGTTTTGAGCTGTGGCGTACGACTTATCCTGCGGAAACGGCGCAAGGCACTTCCGAATAATTTTTTTGTAACGTGCAAGCCCCGTCCCCTGTGGGCTCGCGCGGTGGCAGACGAACGGTCTGCCACAACTAATTACGTATCTCGCCTTTACCTCCTGAATAAGCAACTATCCTTAAGCGCAGGCCATCCAAAACAGGGGAGAGCCGGTACACCGGCGCGCGGGTCATCGGGAGTAGCTTTCGAGGTCGTCAGCTTCGAAAGAGTTCTGGGGGGTAAACAGCGACTGCATATCCGGTTGCTGCCAGCATCGACTGAATGATCCGGCGTCGGCTCCACGTATCGAGCGAGGTGACGTCATGAGTATCTTTAGCCACTTCCAACAACGCTTCGAGTCCACACGCCAGGAAGAACTCTCGCTGCAAGAGTATCTTGAGCTGTGCAAACAGGACCGCAGCGCCTACGCCTCCGCCGCCGAGCGTCTATTGCTGGCCATCGGAGAACCGGAGCTGCTCGACACCTCGACCAACTCGAGACTGTCGCGAATCTTTTCCAACAAGGTGATCCGCCGCTATCCGGCCTTTGAAGACTTCCACGGGATGGAAGAATGCATAGACCAGATCGTGTCGTATTTCCGCCATGCCGCTCAGGGCCTGGAAGAGAAGAAACAAATCCTCTATCTGCTCGGCCCCGTCGGTGGCGGTAAATCGTCCCTGGCCGAGAAGCTCAAACAACTGATCGAGAAAGTGCCCTTCTACGCCATCAAGGGCTCGCCGGTATTCGAGTCGCCGCTGGGTCTGTTCAACGCCACTGAAGATGGTGCGATCCTCGAAGAAGACTTCGGCATTCCGCGGCGCTACCTCAATACCATCATGTCTCCATGGGCCACCAAGCGCCTGGCCGAATTCGGCGGCGACATCAGCCAGTTCCGCGTGGTGAAACTCTATCCGTCGATCCTCAACCAGATCGCGGTGGCCAAAACCGAACCGGGCGATGAAAACAACCAGGACATCTCGGCGCTGGTGGGCAAGGTCGACATCCGCAAACTGGAGGAATACCCACAGAACGACGCTGATGCCTACAGCTATTCAGGCGCGCTGTGCCGGGCCAACCAGGGCCTGATGGAATTCGTCGAAATGTTCAAGGCGCCAATCAAGGTGCTGCACCCATTGCTGACCGCCACCCAGGAAGGCAACTACAACAGTACCGAAGGCCTCGGGGCGATTCCGTTTACCGGGATCCTGCTGGCTCACTCCAACGAGTCGGAATGGCACACCTTCCGCAACAACAAGAACAACGAAGCCTTCATCGACCGGATCTATATCGTCAAAGTGCCGTACTGCCTGCGGGTCAGCGACGAGGTGAAGATCTACGACAAGCTTCTGTTCAACAGCTCTCTGGCCAAGGCGCATTGCGCACCCGACACCCTGAAAATGCTCGCCCAGTTCACCGTGCTCTCACGCCTCAAGGAGCCGGAAAACTCCAACATCTATTCCAAGATGCGCGTGTATGACGGCGAGAACCTCAAAGACACGGATCCGAAAGCCAAGTCGATCCAGGAATACCGCGACAACGCCGGTGTCGACGAAGGCATGAACGGTCTGTCGACCCGGTTTGCGTTCAAGATCCTGTCCAAGGTCTTCAACTTTGATCCGCACGAAATCGCCGCCAACCCGGTGCATTTGCTCTATGTGCTGGAGCAACAGATCGAACAGGAACAATTCCAGGCCGAGACCCGTGAACGCTATCTGCGCTTCCTCAAGGAGTACCTGGCACCGCGTTATATCGAATTCATCGGCAAGGAGATCCAGACTGCCTACCTCGAGTCTTACAGCGAGTACGGCCAGAACATCTTCGATCGTTACGTGCTGTACGCAGACTTCTGGATCCAGGACCAGGAATACCGAGATCCGGAAACCGGCGAAATCCTCAACCGCGTCGCGCTGAACGAAGAGCTTGAGAAAATAGAAAAACCGGCCGGCATCAGCAATCCGAAGGATTTCCGCAACGAAATCGTCAACTTCGTCTTGCGCGCCCGGGCCAACAACAATGGCAAGAACCCGACCTGGCTCAGCTACGAAAAACTGCGGGTGGTCATCGAGAAGAAAATGTTCTCCAACACCGAGGACCTCCTGCCTGTCATCAGCTTCAATGCCAAGGCCAGCAAAGAGGACCAGCAGAAGCACAACGACTTCGTCACACGGATGGTCGAGCGGGGCTACACCGACAAACAGGTACGACTGCTGTCCGAGTGGTACCTGCGGGTCCGGAAATCGCAATGACGCAGCGGCAAGCCATAAGCTACAAGCGGCAAGAAAAAGCGCTTAAGCCCTGATATCCGGGCAGCTTCTACTTGCAGCTTGTAGCTCACAACTTGAAGCCGCCCGGAGGGGCCTATGAGCTATGTGATCGACCGACGTCTCAATGGCAAGAACAAGAGCACGGTGAACCGTCAGCGGTTTCTGCGGCGTTATCGTGATCACATCAAAAAGGCCGTCGAAGAGGCGGTCAGTCGGCGTTCCATTACCGATATGGAACACGGCGAACAGATCAGCATTCCCGGCCGCGACATCGACGAGCCGGTGCTTCACCATGGACGTGGTGGCAAGCAGACCGTCGTGCACCCCGGCAACAAGGAATTCACCAGCGGCGAACACATTGCCCGTCCGCCAGGCGGTGGTGGCGGCAGAGGCCCAGGCAAGGCGGGCAACTCGGGCGAAGGGATGGACGAGTTTGTCTTCCAGATCACCCAGGAGGAATTCCTCGAATTCATGTTCGAGGACCTCGAACTGCCGAACCTGGTCAAGCGCAACCTGACCGGCACCGACACCTTCAAGACCGTGCGCGCGGGTATCAGCAACGAAGGTAACCCGTCGCGAATCAACATCATCCGTACCCTGCGCTCGGCCCATGCCCGGCGAATCGCCCTGTCTGGCAGCAGCCGGGCAAAGTTACGGGAAGCCAAAGAAGAACTGCTGCGACTCAAGCGGGATGAACCGGATAACTTCGGCGATATTCAGGAGATCGAAGCAGAAATCGAAAAACTCAGTGCGCGCATCCATCGCGTTCCCTTTCTCGATACCTTCGACCTCAAGTACAACTTGCTCATCAAGCAGCCGAACCCCAGCTCCAAGGCGGTGATGTTCTGCCTGATGGACGTGTCCGGCTCAATGACCCAGGCGACCAAAGACATCGCCAAGCGCTTTTTCATCCTGCTGTACCTGTTTCTCAAGCGTAACTACGACAAGATCGACGTCGTCTTCATTCGCCACCACACCAGCGCCCGCGAAGTGGATGAGGAAGAGTTCTTCTACTCCCGGGAAACCGGCGGCACCATCGTCTCCAGCGCCTTGAAACTGATGCAGGAAATCATGGCCGAGCGTTATCCGAGCAATGAGTGGAACATCTACGCGGCCCAAGCCTCCGACGGTGACAACTGGAACGACGATTCGCCGATCTGCCGCGACATTCTGATCAACCAGATCATGCCGTTCGTGCAGTACTACACTTACGTTGAGATTACCCCGCGCGAACACCAGGCTTTGTGGTTCGAATACGAACGCATCGCTGAAGCCTTCTCTGACACTTTTGCCCAGCAGCAACTGGTCTCGGCCGGGGATATCTACCCGGTCTTCCGTGAACTCTTCCAGCGCAGGTTAGTGACATGACCGCCAAAGAGCAGAAGCGCCAACCCATTTCCACCGGCTCAGAATGGACATTCGAGCTGATCCAGGCCTATGACAAAGAAATCAGTCGCCTGGCGGCTCGTTATGCCCTGGATACGTACCCTAACCAGATCGAAGTGATCACCGCCGAGCAGATGATGGATGCCTACGCCTCCGTCGGCATGCCACTGGGTTATCACCATTGGTCCTATGGCAAACACTTCCTCAGCACCGAGAAGTCCTACAGCCGTGGGCAGATGGGGCTGGCCTACGAGATTGTGATTAACTCAGACCCATGCATCGCCTATCTGATGGAAGAAAACACCATCTGTATGCAGGCCCTGGTGGTCGCTCATGCCTGCTATGGCCACAACAGCTTCTTCAAGGGCAATTACCTGTTCCGCACCTGGACCGACGCCAGCTCGATCATCGATTACCTGGTTTTCGCCAAGCAGTACATCATGCAATGCGAAGAACGCCACGGCATCGATGCGGTGGAGGACCTGCTGGATTCCTGCCATGCGCTGATGAACTACGGGGTCGACCGCTACAAACGCCCGTATCCGATCTCGGCTGAAGAGGAACGCCGCCGGCAGAAGGATCGGGAAGAGCACTTGCAGAAACAGATCAACGATTTGTGGCGGACCATTCCAAAAGGGGCCGACAAGTACAGCGACAAGGACAACGCGCGCTTCCCCGCCGAACCTCAGGAAAACATCCTGTACTTCATCGAAAAACACGCGCCGCTGCTGGAGCCCTGGCAGCGGGAAATCGTGCGCATCGTGCGCAAGATCGCCCAATATTTCTACCCGCAACGCCAGACCCAGGTCATGAACGAAGGCTGGGCCACGTTCTGGCACTACACGCTGATGAACGACCTGTATGACGAAGGCCTCGTTACCGACGGCTTCATGATGGAGTTTCTGACGTCCCACACCAGCGTGGTCTACCAACCCGGCTTCGACAGCCCCTACTACAACGGTATCAACCCCTACACCTTGGGTTTTGCCATGTACCGGGACATCCGCCGCATGTGTGAACACCCTACCGAGGAAGATTACCGCTGGTTCCCTGAGATAGCCGGTACCGACTGGCTGTCGAGCATCAAGTTCGCCATGAGCAGCTTCAAGGACGAAAGCTTCATCCTGCAGTACCTGTCACCGCAGGTGATCCGCGACCTGAAGTTGTTCAGCATTCTCGATGACGACCAAAAGGACGACCTGCTGGTCCCGGCCATTCACGATGAAGGTGGCTACCGCACCATTCGCGAAACACTGGCCGCGCAGTACAACCTGGGTAATCGAGAGCCCAACATTCAGATCTACAGCATCGACCGGCGTGGCGACCGCTCCCTGACCTTGCGTCACCAGCAGCACGACCGCAAACCGCTGGGCGAGTCCACCGAGGAAGTGCTCAAGCACCTGCACCGGCTGTGGGGCTTCGACATTCACCTGGAAACGCTGCAAGGCGACCAGGTCATGAAAGTTCACCATGTGCCGCCCAGAAGCGAGCACAGCGAGGGGGATTACGGCCGGCTGGACTTGGCTGTCATTCATCTTTGATCCTGTTTCTGCCTCCGGAATTTCGACGCAAAGGTTATTCTGTCGAGCTAACGGAGGTTTTTTATGCGGATTTATAAAGTCGGCGGCGCGGTACGCGATCGCCTGCTGGGCAAACCTGTCACCGATATCGACTGGGTCGTGGTCGGTGCCACCACTAAAGAAATGCTCGCCCAGGGTTATCGCCCCGTGGGTGCTGACTTTCCGGTATTTCTTCACCCCAAGAGCGGTGAGGAATACGCCCTCGCCCGTACCGAACGCAAAAGCGGACGTGGTTACGGCGGTTTCACCTTTCATGCCAGCCCCGAAGTCACCCTCGAAGAAGACCTGATCCGTCGCGACCTGACAATCAACGCCATGGCCGAAGATGATCAGCAGAATCTGACCGATCCTTACCACGGCCAGCACGATCTCGAAGCCCGAGTGCTTCGTCACGTTTCCCCCGCGTTTGCCGAAGATCCGCTCCGTGTCCTGCGCGTTGCCCGCTTCGCAGCCCGATACGCAGGACTGGGCTTCACCGTTGCGCCTGAAACTTTGGAGCTGATGCGCCAACTCAGCGAATCAGGTGAACTGAAGGCGTTGACGGCGGAACGCAGCTGGAAAGAGATTTCCCGTGCACTGATGGAAGATCAGCCACGGGTGTTCATTGAGGTGCTGCGTGAATGTGGCGCGCTCAAAGTGTTAATGCCGGAAGTTGATGCTCTGTTCGGCGTGCCGCAACCGGCAGCCCATCACCCTGAGATAGACACGGGGGTGCACACCCTGAGCGTCCTTGAGCAAGCGGCGCAGCACAAACAGCCGCTGACCGTGCGCTGGGCATGCCTGCTGCATGATCTGGGCAAAGGGCTCACGCCCGTGGAAGAATGGCCACGCCACATTGCCCATGAGCACACGGGCCTGAAGCTGATCAAAGCGGTGAATGAACGGTTCAAGGCACCGAAAGATTGTCAGGAATTGGCATTGCTGGTGGGTCAGTACCACACCCACGGCCACCGCGCCCTGGAGCTGAAACCCTCGACGTTACTGGACCTGCTGCAGAGTTTTGACGTTTACCGTCGGCCGCAGCGGTTTGAAGAGTTCATTGCGGCGTGCGAGATGGACGCCCGCGGCCGCAAAGGGCTGGAGCAGAGAAGTTACCCACAGGCGGATTATTTACGCGGAGCGGCGACTGCGGCGCGGAACGTGGCGGTACAGCCGTTGCTGGAGAAGGGATTCAAGGGGCCGGAGCTGGGTGAGGCGATCAAGCGTGAGCGACTAAAAGCGCTGAAGGCCTACAAAGAGGCGGCGTCTGCCTGAAAAGCTTCGCGGGCAAGCCTCGCGCCTGCAAGATCCAAGTCGTTTGCGATGGGGCGAACGACGCAAAACTTGCAGGAGCGAGGCTTGCCCGCGAAGGCATCATCCGCCTCACAACAAATTCGAAGGTGTCAGCTGTTCACCGCGCCACTCAAACGCCACCGGCGCCAACACCTGATCAATCTGCGCCTCACGCCACAACGTCGCAAAGCTTTTGCCTACCCCCGGATGCACTCTGTCCGGCGCAATCAGGGACAACGGCCATAGCACAAAGGCATTTTTCAGAATCTCTGCCCGCGGCAGGATCAATCCATCGAAATTGCCCACCAGATCGCCGAACAGCAGCACGTCGATATCCAGCGGCAAACCCTTGCGGTCGGGCGCGTACCGGCCATTGTCCGCCTCGATGAATTTCAATCGACGGTCCAGCTCCATCAGCGGCAAATCGGTGTAAGCCGACACCACGAAATTGAAGAACGGGCCGCTCTTGATCCCCACTGGCTGGCTTTCGAACACCGCCGAGCAACGGATATCCACCAGGAAGCCTGCCAGGGCTTCCAGGCCCGCCTGCAAATGGGTTTCGCGCTCGATATTGCTACCGAGCCCGAGATACACCTGAGTCAGCGACATCCGCGCTCGATCTCCACGCCCACACCACCAGTGGCCGCCGGGACGGCGCCAGGCTTGGTCAGTTTGAGGCGCATCCAGGTGATCTTGAATTCGCCCATCAACACTTCAACCAGACGCTCGGCAAAGGTCTCGACCAGTTGGAACTGTGCCTGCTCGGCAAAGGCCTGGATGCGCGACGAAACGCTCGCGTAATCGAGCGCCAGGGTCAGGTCATCGCCTGCCGCTGCCGGGCGATTGTCCCAGGCGAAGCTCAGATCAAGTCGCAGGCACTGTCGGATGCCTCGTTCCCAGTCGTAGGCACCAATCACGGTGTCGACTTCCAGGCCCTCGATAAACACTCTGTCCAAGCACTTTTCTCCGCTGCACGACAAGGGCGCAATGCGCCGTTAGAATCAGGGCGTCCTCGCCCGGAATAGTTAGCATGTTTTGGTTACTGGCGACCCTCGCCTACCTGCTCGGCTCTCTGTCCTTCGCCATTTTGCTCAGCCGCCTGACCGGTAACCCCGATCCGCGAATGAGTGGCTCGGGCAATGCCGGCGCCACCAACATGTTGCGCCTGGCCGGCAAGAAACTCGCCATCCTGACCCTGATCGGCGACCTCTGCAAAGGCCTGTTGCCGGTGTTGATCGCCGGTGTTGCGGGTCTTTCGCTGCAAGAACAGGCCTGGATCGGCGTCTGTGCCGTCATCGGCCACCTGTTCCCGCTGTACTTTCGCTTTCGCGGTGGCAAGGGTGTCGCCACCGCGGCAGGAATGCTCCTGGGCCTGTATCCGCCAGCTGCATTGCTGGCGGTTTGCGCCTGGTTGCTGACGTTCTACCTGACCCGCACCAGCTCCCTCGCCGCATTGATCGCCACGCCGCTGACCCTACCGCTGCTGGCCTGGCAAGCACCTGCGGCATTGCTACCCATGAGCGCACTCACGGGGCTGATCGTCTGGCGTCATCGCGGCAATCTACGCGACCTGTTTGCCGGGCGCGAACGGCATTTTTAAATACTGGACATGAGCCCCGCTCATCACAGCGCCGACAGTTGCTCCATCGGCCAGCGCGCCTGCACGCTGATCGCCAGGCTTTCGTGCTGGCCGGCCTGCAAGCGCTGGCAACCGGCAAACGCAATCATCGCGCCGTTGTCGGTGCAGAACTCCGGACGGGCATAAAACACGTCGCCCTTCATGTCGCCGAGCATCTTTTCCAGGGAGGTGCGCAGCGCCTTGTTGGCGCTGACGCCCCCAGCGATCACCAGACGCTTCATGCCCGCTTGTTTCAGGGCGCGCTTGCACTTGATGGTCAAAGTCTCCACCACGGCCTGCTGGAACGCCAGCGAGATGTCGCAACGGGCTTGCTCGCTGTCGTCCCCGGCGCTGACGCTCTGCTGCCAAGTGTTCAGGGCGAAGGTTTTCAAGCCACTGAAGCTGAACGCCAGGCCCGGGCGGTCGCACATGGGACGCGGAAAAGTGAAACGTCCTGAAACGCCCCGCTCCGCCAGCTTGGCGATTTCCGGACCGCCCGGATAATTGAGGCCCATCATCTTCGCGGTCTTGTCGAATGCTTCACCGGCGGCGTCATCGAGGGTCTCGCCCAAGAGCGTGTAGTGACCGATACCGTCGACCTGAACCAGCTGCGTATGACCACCCGACACCAACAAAGCGACGAACGGGAATTGTGGCGGCTGCGGCTCCAGCATCGGCGCCAGCAAGTGGCCTTCCATGTGGTGCACACCCAAGGCCGGAATGCCCCAGGCAAAGGCCAGCGCCTGAGCGCAAGAGGCGCCCACCAGCAAGGCGCCGACCAGGCCAGGACCCGCGGTATAAGCGATGGCATCGATCTCGGTCGGCACACAGTCAGCTTCGGCCAACACCTGACGAATCAAGGGCAGCATGCGCTTGACGTGGTCGCGCGAGGCCAGCTCCGGCACTACACCGCCATAGGCGCGGTGCAGGTCGATCTGACTGAACAGCGCGTCGGCCAGCAGGCCGCGCTCACTGTCATATAATGCGACACCGGTTTCGTCGCAGGAGGTTTCTAATCCCAGTACTAGCATGGGTTTGCGCCTTGTTTAGGCTGAATTCGAAGGCGCGCATAATAGTCGCCATGGGATGCCCCGACTAGCGGTTTTCGATCAGAGGCTTTGCATTCCGGTCGATGAGGAGTTAACATCCGCAACCCTTAAAAACCGACGTCTTCAAGTGCTCTTTTGCCGCGAGGATGTTGACCCCGGTAATGAATGAAGGTAGCTCTGGATGCCAGCCGTCAAAGTAAAAGAGAACGAACCCTTCGACGTAGCTCTGCGTCGTTTCAAGCGCTCCTGCGAAAAAGCCGGTGTACTGGCTGAAGTTCGTAGCCGCGAATTCTACGAGAAGCCTACTTCTGAGCGTAAGCGCAAAGCAGCAGCCGCTGTTAAGCGTCACGCGAAGAAAGTTCAGCGCGAACAGCGCCGCGCCGTTCGTCTGTACTAATACACAGACGTTCGTAGCAAGCTTCTGCCAAGCCCGGCCCTCAGCCGGGCTAATGGCATTTGCGGAAAACGCTTGATGCTTCACCGTCAAAGCCGCAGACGCGACCGAGACAAACCTGCTTCGCAGCGTCAGACCTGGCTCTTTTGCCAGCGGTGCACGTCTTTTCTGACGAGCCTTCCAAGGCTACTGACGAGCACACCCACTGATTCCTCTTACGACGATCAGCCCAAGGCACCTTCTTGCGTGCCCGCTTATGAGCTATCCGAGGCCCTCGACTGGCCGCAGCGGATTTCAGCGAAATACTTTCATATAGTCGAATACTGATTGGTACTAACGTCAGTGGATTTTCGGCAGATACACTTCCCGACAGCGATTACGCAGACGACACCGGTCGAGCCGCACATTTTGCGCGCCTCAAACAACGACCCGCGTTCGGCCGCTCATCGTTTTGGGTCCATTTCAGCGCAGATGACGAGAACGCCATGGCCGGGCTAATTCCCCAGAGCTTCATTGACGACCTTCTGAACCGCACCGACATCGTCGATGTGGTCAGCTCGCGCCTGCAAATGAAAAAGGCCGGTAAAAACTACACCGCCTGCTGCCCTTTTCATAAAGAAAAAACCCCGTCCTTCAGCGTCAGCCCCGACAAGCAGTTCTATTACTGCTTCGGCTGCGGCGCGGGCGGCAACGCCCTCGGCTTCATGATGGACCACGACAACCTGGATTTCGTCCAGGCTGTCGAAGAACTGGCCAAAGCCGCGGGCATGGAAATCCCCCGCGAAGAAAGCGGTCGACCGCACAAACCGCGGCAACCGACTGATTCGCCGCTGTACCCGCTGCTGACTGCAGCCGCCGACTTCTACCGGCAAGCCCTGAAAAGCCATCCATCGCGCAAAGCGGCTGTGGATTATTTGAAAGGTCGCGGGCTGACCGGCGAAATCGCCCGGGACTTCGGCCTCGGCTTCGCGCCGCCCGGCTGGGACAATCTGTTCAAGCACTTGAGCAGCGACACCCTGCAACAAAAAGCCATGGTCGACGCCGGCCTGCTGATCGAGAACGCCGAAACCGGCAAACGCTATGACCGCTTTCGCGATCGCGTGATGTTCCCGATCCGCGACAGCCGCGGACGCATCATTGCTTTCGGCGGCAGGGTATTGGGCGACGACAAGCCGAAATACCTGAACTCACCGGAAACCCCCGTATTCCATAAAGGCCAGGAACTCTACGGCCTTTATGAAGCACGCAAGAACAACCGCAACCTCGACGAAATCATCGTCGTCGAAGGCTACATGGACGTCATTGCCCTCGCCCAACAAGGCTTGCGCAATGCCGTCGCGACCCTGGGCACCGCCACCAGCGAAGAACACTTGAAGCGGCTGTTTCGCGTCGTGCCGAACGTGCTTTTTTGCTTCGACGGCGACCAGGCCGGCCGCAACGCTGCGTGGCGCGCACTGGAAGCTGCCCTGCCGTGCCTGCAAGACGGGCGGCGCGCGCGCTTTCTGTTCCTGCCCGAAGGTGAAGACCCCGACACGCTGGTCCGCTCCGAAGGCACTGACGCTTTCCGCGCGCGAATCAACCAGCACGCCCAGCCGTTGGCGGATTATTTCTTTCAGCAACTGACCGAGGAATCGGACCCGCGCTCGCTCGAAGGCAAGGCCCACATGGCCACCCTCGCCGCGCCGCTGATCGACAAGGTCCCTGGCGCCAACCTGCGCATCTTGATGCGTCAGCGCCTGACCGAAATTACCGGCCTCAGCGGTGAAGCCGTGAGCCAACTGGTTCAAAGCGCACCTCAAGATGCGCCGCCTGCATACGACCCGGGCGTCGATTACGACGCCATGCCGGATTACAGCGACTACCATCAGCCGCAGGCACAAGAGATGTATGTGCCGCAGCAGGAATGGACGCCGAAGAAACCCGGAGCGGGCGGCAAGAAGTGGGACAAGAAGCCCTGGGACAAAAACGGCAAGCGAGGCGGCGATCGCGATCAACCGAGCGCCCCGCGCACACCGATTGCTGTGGAAGCCCCAACCCTGATCGCACTTCGCACGCTCATTCATCACCCCGATCTGGCTAGCAAGGTCGAAACCGCCAACCACTTCGCCAATGAGAGCAATACCTACGCCCAGTTGCTGGTAGCGCTGATCGAGGCCGTGCAAAAAAACCCTAAGCTAAACTCTATTCAGTTGATGGCCCGCTGGCACGGGACTGAACAGGGGCGTCTGCTCAAGGCTTTGGCGGAAAAGGAATGGCTGATTGACGGTGATAACCTTGAACAACAGTTTTTAGACACCATTACTAGGCTATCGGCAAGTCAACACACGGATAGCCTGGAAGTACTTATCAGGAAAGCAAGGCAGCCAGGATTGACCGCGGAGGAAGCAAATCAGATCGCAAATCAGATGCGCGACCTATTAAAACGCAATATGGCTGTATCAACCCCGACCTCAACTGGCGCGTGAGGTCATAGCTCAGGTATAATCCTCGGCTTGTTTTTTGCCCGCCAAGACCTTCAGTGGATAGGGTGTTATGTCCGGAAAAGCGCAACAGCAGTCTCGTATCAAAGAGTTGATCACACTTGGTCGTGAGCAGGGTTACCTGACTTACGCGGAGGTCAACGACCACCTGCCGGAGGATATTTCAGATCCGGAACAGGTGGAAGACATCATCCGCATGATTAACGACATGGGGATCAACGTATTCGAGGTTGCGCCAGATAAGGATTCCCTTATGCTGGCCGACGCCGATACTGACGAAGCCGCGGCCGAAGAGGCAGCAGCAGCGTTGGCAGCGGTCGAGACCGACATTGGTCGTACCACCGACCCAGTGCGCATGTACATGCGCGAAATGGGTACGGTAGAGCTCCTCACTCGTGAAGGCGAAATCGAAATCGCCAAACGTATTGAAGAGGGTATCCGTGAAGTGATGGGCGCAATCGCGCACTTCCCTGGTACGGTTGACCACATTCTCTCCGAGTACACTCGCGTTACCACCGAAGGTGGCCGCCTATCCGACGTCCTGAGCGGTTATATCGACCCGGACGACGGCATTGCGCCGCCTGCTGCCGAAGTGCCGCCGCCTGTCGATCCGAAAGCCGTTAAAGCGGACGACGATACCGACGACGAAGAAGCTGAAGCCAGCACCGACGACGAAGAAGAAGCCGAAAGCGGTCCGGATCCGGTCATCGCAGCACAGCGTTTTGGCGCTGTCTCCGATCAGATGGAAATCACCCGCAAGGCGCTGAAAAAGCACGGTCGTGGCAACAAGCTGGCAATCGCCGAGCTGGTGCTGCTGGCTGAGTTGTTCATGCCGATCAAACTGGTTCCGAAGCAATTCGAAGGCCTGGTCGAGCGTGTTCGCAGTGCCCTGGATCGTCTGCGTCAGCAAGAGCGCGCGATCATGCAACTTTGCGTTCGTGATGCCCGCATGCCGCGTGCCGACTTCCTGCGCCAGTTCCCGGGCAACGAAGTTGACGAAAGCTGGACCGATGCACTGGCCAAAGGCAAAAGCAAATACGCTGAAGCCATTGGCCGCCTGCAACCGGACATCATTCGTTGCCAGCAAAAGCTGACCGCGCTGCAAACCGAAACCGGTTTGACGATCGCCGAGATCAAGGACATCAACCGTCGCATGTCGATCGGTGAGGCCAAGGCCCGCCGCGCGAAGAAAGAGATGGTTGAAGCGAACTTGCGTCTGGTGATCTCCATCGCCAAGAAATACACCAACCGTGGCCTGCAATTCCTCGATCTGATCCAGGAAGGCAACATCGGTTTGATGAAAGCGGTAGACAAGTTCGAATACCGCCGCGGCTACAAATTCTCGACTTATGCCACCTGGTGGATCCGTCAGGCGATCACTCGCTCGATCGCCGACCAGGCCCGCACCATCCGTATTCCGGTGCACATGATCGAGACGATCAACAAGCTCAACCGCATTTCCCGGCAGATGTTGCAGGAAATGGGTCGCGAACCGACCCCGGAAGAGCTGGGCGAACGCATGGAAATGCCTGAGGACAAGATCCGCAAGGTATTGAAGATCGCTAAAGAGCCGATCTCCATGGAAACCCCGATCGGTGATGACGAAGACTCCCATCTGGGTGACTTCATCGAAGACTCGACCATGCAGTCGCCAATCGATGTCGCCACTGTTGAGAGCCTTAAAGAAGCGACTCGCGAAGTGCTGTCCGGCCTCACTGCCCGTGAAGCCAAGGTTCTGCGCATGCGCTTCGGTATCGACATGAATACCGACCACACCCTTGAGGAGGTTGGTAAGCAGTTCGACGTGACCCGTGAACGGATTCGTCAGATCGAAGCCAAGGCGCTGCGCAAGCTGCGCCACCCGACGAGAAGCGAGCATTTGCGCTCCTTCCTCGACGAGTGATCACAGAACCCCCGGCCCAGGCCGGGGGTTTTGCTTTCTACAGATAAAATCCCCCGTACCTCCCCCCGCCGAATTGCCCGTCTACACTCGAAACATTCCCCGAGCCATAACGAGACCGTTATGCCCAGACTGCCGACCGTGCTTTTTTTGCTGTCGCTGATGACCTGGACCGCAACGGCTGGCGCGCTGACTCTGACCGACGAAGAACGTAGCTGGCTGGCGGCTCACCCGGACTTGCGCCTGGGTGTCGACGCGTCCTGGCCGCCGTTCGAATTTCGTGACGACCAGGGCCGCTATCAGGGCCTGGCGGCGGACTACATCAACGTGATCCGTCAACGGCTGGCCGTCAAACTGACGCCCATCGAACCGATCAGCTGGACCGAAGTCCTGCAGCAGGCCAAGCAAGGCAAGCTGGACGTCTTGCCGGGCATCATGTCGACCCCGGAGCGCCAGTCGTACCTGTCATTCACTCGTCCCTACCTGGACTTTCCGATTGTCATCCTCGCCCATGTCGGAGGCCCCCAACCGCGCAAGCTCGAAGAGCTCTACGGGCTGAAGATCGCTGTGGTGGAAAACTATGCGCCCCATGAGCTGTTGCGCACGCACCACCCCGACCTGAATCTGGTGGCGATGCCCAATGTCAGCTCAGCCTTGCAGGCGTTGGCCACCGATGAAGTGGATGCGGTCGTGGGCGATCTCGCCTCCAGCGTCTGGAGCCTGCGTCAGCTCAAGCTCGACGGCCTGTATGTCAGCGGCGAAACGCCCTATCGCTATCAATTGGCGATGGCAGTGCCCCCGACAACAAGATACTGGTCGGGATTCTGGACAAAGTCCTGGCGGACATGACTTCAAGTGAAATCAGCGCCATTCAGGAACACTGGGTGGGCAATGTACTGGATCACCGAACCTTCTGGTCCGACTTGCTGGTTTACGGCCTGCCCGGATTGCTGTTTCTGATGATCACGCTGGCCGTGGTCATCCGGATTAACCGCCGGTTGAGTTCGGAAATCGCCCGGCGGGTCGACCTCGAACAAGAGCTGCGCAGCAGTGAATACCATTACCGCGGGCTGGTGGAGAGCCTTTCCGCAATTGCCTGGGAAGCACGGATCAGCGATTTCACCTACAGCTACGTGTCTCCGCATGCCGAAGAACTGCTTGGCTATCCCCTGTCCCATTGGCTCATTCCGGGGTTCTGGCGCAACATCATCCACCCTGCGGACCTGACCCGGGCCCAGACATTCTGCGATCACGAAGTGCTGGCCGGGCGCGATCATAGCGTCGATTACCGCGTTATCACCGCCGACGGCCGCTGCCTGTGGGTGCGCGATATCGTCAGCCTTATCGAGCATGGCCATGAGCCGGTTATGCGCGGATTGATGATCGACATCAGCGACGCCAAGCGCACGGAAGAAGCGTTGAGACTCTCCGAGCAAAAATTCGCCTCCGTGTTTCAGCAATGCCCGGACATCCTGGTGATTGCGCGGCTGTCCGACGGCTGCCTGCTCGAAGTCAACAACGCGTTCGAAGAACAAATTGGTCTCAAGGCCGAAGATGTCATTGGCCAGACCGCCACCGACCTCAACATCTGGGGCATCCCCGGCGTCGGGCCGGGCCTGCTGCAGCGCCTGCAAGCCGGCAGCATCCGCAACCTGGAGATGCCTTTTCGACGCAGCAATGGCCAGGTGTTTACCGGTCTGATTTCCGCCGAGCCCTTCGACCTCGATACGACCCCTGCGCTGGTCGTCGTGGTGCGCGATATCAGTCAGCTCAAGGAAACCCAGCAGCAACTGCAAACCTCCGAAGAAAAATTCGCCAAGGCCTTCCACGCCTCACCGGACGGCTTGTTGCTGTCGCGGCAGAGCGACGGGTTGCTAATGGAGGTCAATGAGGGTTTCAGCCGCATCACAGGCTTCAACAGCGCGATGTCCGTGGATCGCTCAGCCCTGGAGCTGGGGATCTGGGTCAATCTCAATGAACGCAAACAGATGCTCGACTTGCTGCACCGGGATGGCTTCGTTCGCGACTTCAGTTGCCACATCCGCCGCAGTGACGGGCAGATCCGCCTTTGCGAGGTTTCAAGCCGTCCGCTGCCGATCGGCGACGAAGACTGCATGCTGACCATCGCCCGGGACATCACCGAGCGGCACCTGATGCAGGAGAAACTGCAACAGGCCGCCACAGTGTTCGAGAGCACCGCCGAGGGCGTGTTGATCACTGACACCCAACAGCACATCAGCGCGGTCAACCGAGCGTTCACCGAGATCACCGGTTACAGCGAGAGCGAAGCACTCGGCCACACCCCTCGCTTGCTCGCCTCGGGGCTTCACGACAGCGCGTTCTATGCGGCGATGTGGCATCAGCTGACGGACGAAGGTCACTGGCAAGGCGAGATTTCCAACCGACGCAAGAATGGCGAGCTCTACCCGAGCTGGCTGACCATCAGCGCCGTGCGTAACCGGGAAAAATTCATCACCCACTTCGTGGCGGTGTTCGCGGACATTTCCAGCCTCAAACACGCGCAGGCCAAACTCGACTACCAAGCGCACCACGATCCGCTGACCGGCCTGCCAAACCGCACGCTGTTCGAGAGCCGACTGCTGACCGCACTCAATACCCAACAGGAAAACGGTGGCCAGGGCGCGGTGCTATTCCTCGACCTGGATCGCTTTAAACACATCAACGACAGCCTTGGCCATCCGGTGGGCGACCTGCTGCTCAAAGGCATTGCCGTGCGCCTCAAAGAGCAGCTGCGCGACATCGATACCGTCGCGCGCCTGGGGGGCGACGAATTCATCATCCTGCTGCCCGGCCTGCAACAATCCAGTGACGCCGACAACATTGCCACCAAACTGCTCAATTGCTTCGCCGCCCCTTTTCAGGCCGGCGAGCACGAGTTTTTCATCAGCGCCAGCATCGGCACCAGCCTGTACCCCAAGGACGGCTGCGATGTCGCCACGCTGGTCAAAAACGCCGATGCGGCGATGTATCGCTCCAAGGCCAAGGGCCGCAACCGGGTGGAAAGCTACACCCGCGACCTCACCGCCCAGGCCAGCGAACGCGTGGCGCTGGAACATGAATTGCGCCGCGCCATCGAGCGCAATGAGCTGTTTCTCTATTACCAACCGAAAATCAGCCTCGCCGACCATCGACTCGTCGGCGCCGAAGCGCTCATCCGCTGGCAACATCCGACCTTCGGCTCGGTGCCGCCGGAACACTTCATTCCCTTGGCGGAAGAAAACGGCATGATCCTGCAAATCGGCGACTGGGTGCTGGAGACAGCCTGCCGACAGATGAACGAGTGGAATCAGGTCTACGAGTGCCTCGGTCCCCTCTCCGTCAATCTCGCAGGTGCTCAATTGCGTCAGCCGAACCTGCTCGGACGGATCGAGCAACTGCTCAAAGACAACGGCCTGGCGCCCGGTTTACTGCAACTGGAAATTACCGAAAACTTCATCATGAGCCAGGCCGAAGAAGCACTGGCGGTGCTGCACCAACTCAAACACCTGGGCGTGCAATTGGCCATCGACGACTTCGGGACCGGCTACTCGTCTCTGAGCTACCTCAAGCGTCTGCCACTGGACATCCTCAAGATCGACCAGTCCTTCGTCCGCGGCCTGCCTGACGATCCCCACGATGCAGCGATTGTTCGCGCCATCATTGCCCTGGGGCGCAGCATGCAATTCACCGTCATTGCGGAGGGCGTCGAGACCCTCGCACAGCAACAATTCCTCGCCGAAGAAGGCTGTGAACAGATCCAGGGCTACATCGTCAGCCTGCCGCTTCCCCCCGACGAATTCGCCGCGACGTTTCTTCGTATAGCCGTATCGGATTTTTCGGATAGCACAGCCGAGAAACCATCGCTATAATCCGCGGCCTACTGAGGGCCTATAGCTCAGTTGGTTAGAGCAGAGGACTCATAATCCTTTGGTCCACGGTTCAAGTCCGTGTGGGCCCACCATACTCAAAGCCGCGCATTGCGCGGCTTTCGCGTTTTCGGGTGGACCACCACAGATACAGTCCTATGGTCCAAGGGTACAGATTAGGTACAGTGCTGGTTCGCCAGCCGCCTAGGAGCACCCTCTCATGGCAACTCTCGTCAAAACTCCTTCCGGCACCTGGAAGGCTCTGATTCGTAAAACTGGCTGGCCCACCGTCGCCAAAACCTTCCGCACCAAGCGTGATGCGGAGGACTGGTCTCGGCGCACCGAAGACGAAATGGTCAGAGGTGCGTACATCCAGCGCAGCGGCTCTGAGCGCACGACGCTGGAAGCAGCCCTCAAGCGCTACCTGAGCGACATTACCCCCACCAAGAAGCCCACCACTCAGCGTGGCGAAACCTCGAAAGCCAAGAAGCTCATCGAGCACCTGGGCAAGTACTCATTGGCTGCCCTCTCCGCCGAAATCATCGCTGGCTATCGCGACAAGCGTCTGAACGAACCCAGCCGCAATGGGAACATCAGCAACAACACCGTGCGTCTCGAACTTGCGCTATTGAGCCACCTGTACACGGTAGCGATTCAGGAATGGGGTTTGGGTCTGACGTTCAACCCAGTGCTGAACATCCGCAAGCCGAGCCCTGGGGATGGTCGTGACCGAAGATTATCGCCGGCGGAAGAACGCCTTCTGCTCGCGGCCGTGAATCGACATAGCAACCCTATGTTGGGCTGGATTGTTTGCATCGCTCTGGAAACGGGTATGCGCTCGTCAGAGATCTCATCCCTACGGCGACCCCAAGTGGATCTGGCAAAGCGTGTAATACGTCTCTCAGACACGAAGAACGACGGCTCCCGAACCGTTCCACTGAGCAAGCGCGCCACTGAAGTATTCAAAGCTGCGATGGATAACCCGGTGCGACCAATCGACTGCAATCTGGTGTTTTTCGGTGAGCCTGGAAAGGACGGGAAGCGTCGGCCGTATACCTTCACCAAAATTTGGGGTCAGCTGAAGAAGAAGCTCGATCTACCTGACTTCAGATTTCACGACCTGCGTCACGAAGCAGTGAGTCGGCTTGTCGAAGGCGGACTGTCCGACCAGGAGGTATCAGCTATCAGTGGGCATAAATCGATGCAGATGCTTAAGCGTTACACACACCTGCGAGCCGAAGACCTCGTCAGTAAACTGGACAAAATAACGAGACCTGGCGCTGAAGCTTACTAATTTAAGACGGGGGATTTTGGCCACGTCCCCCCTCACCTCCGGAGCTTTTCTGTATGCGAAATTGCACTCCACTTGACCACCTGACTGCAGACCAGCACGCTTCGTGACCATGAGCGGCGGAGAGCTGCGCATTGCTGCCGGTCGTGACCGGCAGAAATCGACCCATTGCAGACGGTGGCGACGCCAATAAAGCGGCCCCGTTCACCTCGGACCGCCCTCTCGCCGCTGATGAGCCTGCGGCCGAACGCTGGACCCCGCTCGAGCTGAGCCAGCTCTTCCTACAGCGCCTAGGCCGTGTTGAGTGACCCCCCAAATGCTGAACAACCCTGGACTCTCTCCGCTGGAAGAGCTCGGCCTTGGCCTGAAGAGCGAGGCGATCAAGGCGGTTAGTGAGCGGGTCCTAGCCTAGCAGTATCAGCTCTTGCTTGCCAAAAGGCGAAGTTCCTCCTATACCACAGTTGGGTGAAATAGTCCGAATGCCACGGTCTGCTTGCTGGCTTCGGACATACTCGCGGAGTCGAACTTACTTACCACCCCTTTGCATTGGCCGGGACAGGCAAGGAGTCGCTTGGATTAAGGTTCGATCGTAACTGCGCCTGGAGGTTTACGATGCAAATAATCGAACGTGAGTTCAGTGTCGGCGAATTTCGGCGCATTGCGCTTGAAGAGGCAAAGCGTCAGCTCACGCGAGCGCGCGAAGATGCCGAGCGAGCGGCCGCAGGTGGCTTTGTGCGCCGAGTGCCGCCGCCAATTCTTAAGTTGTCGTCCCTCGACGAATTCGCTGCCGACATCACTGCATTAGCGCAGGAGACGGCAGAGAAGTTTCCCGATCTGACGGCACTAGTTCAGAAAACGGAAAGTCTCACACTAGTCCTGCTACGCGCAGACTCCGCAGAGGTGTTGCTTGACACGTACAGGAGATTGCTCACGACTTATCGACTGATAAGTGATGAGCCCAGCAAACCGGACGCGTTTTCGCTGTACACGAGGAATGGCGTTATCGTTTTGGCTTCAGAAGCATTGGCAGACGATCCCGACGGCGCCCCGTCCTGGGCAGTGGAGTCGGACCGTGCCGATCAAACCTTCGTCGCGCGGGTCTCCAATCTCATCGCCGCTAGCCGTCGCGCGGGAAGAGCCTTATCGCAGGATGAACACTCTGCGGTGCTTGGCGCATACCGGCTGCTCGACAAAGGAGCGCGAGTCCCCTCGGCATACCGCGGCATTGGCCTCTACGGCTTTCGTCAACACCAAACCAATCTCTCAATCGCTAATCCAGGTGATGGGCACATTACGGTGACGTGCGCCTCGTCCCAGCTTTTGGACGGTGTTTTCATCCATGTCGAACACATCGACCGGGATGGCGAGCGAGATCGCGAAAAGCTCGAACCATATCGATTACCGGCCTCGATCAACACCGCACGCGTTCGTCTTCACGCCGGATCCTCGGCGGCATGTACAGCGTACGTAGGGCGTCCAGTATTCGAGAGCGGTGATGTCAAGCGCGACATGCTGAAGTCAGTGCATATGACGGCCAGCGCTTGTACCGCGATGTTTGCCAATGGCATCGCTGACTGCAAAATCGGCATCGAGCGGATGAAGGCGAGCGAAGCAGTGGCATTCATGCGCGCCGTCGCCGGCAATGTCGTGCGCGATCAGACACGCCAATATCTTTCCGGCGCTTTCAATATCAACCTGCCTCAGATCGACGATCGGGGTGACCAGCTCAAGACAATTACAGACCGGTTAGAGATCGCGCGCTTGGGCATTGAGCTTGCGGTCGAGGGCAGGTTCGAAAAAGTTGCTTGGGATGGATCGTCGAACCTGGAGCCCAGTGTCCCAATCGTCGAGCAGATGCCCTACGAGCAATTGCTTGAACTTGTCCACATCGCTCACGAGCGCGGCCTAGAGACTTATGTCTCCGCCGGTTTACAGCCTCACCATATGCAGGCGTGCGTGCATGTCGGCGTAGATGGCGTAGGCATTGGCACCAGCCTCCATGACTACAATCCCGCTTCTGGTCTGCGCGGCCAGCTTAAGGCCGAACGCGTGCGTGAAGTTCTGACTGTGCGCGACGCGGCAGCTGCCGACTCCCTGGGCCGGGGCGCGCGACTCTTGGCCCGCATGGATCGATTGTTTTTCGAAGGCACATTGCCTATCGCCCTCGAAGCGCAGCGGCAAAACCTCTTCCAAGCCATGCTCGCGCGTGACGAAGTTTTGATCGCATCTATTGCTGACGATGTTGGTGAACCGTCACCAGTTGAGCCAGGGCATGATCATCCGGTCATGGAACAAGCCAAGCGTGTTTTGGCGAGTTCGCGGACTCAGACCGTCGGCAGCGAACGTGACAAAGCCTGGCCGCAATTCGTCGAGTCCGTACGTGAGCTGGTTGACCGGCAAGACATTCAGCAACTCTATGAGACATTGCCATGACTGAGATTGGTAAGCGCGGCGTCTACGAGGGCACGGATAAGGAAGGGCATCACTGGAGCTTTCCGAGGCACGTGGACCCTGCCATCGATGGGACGAAATTGGCGGAACATCATCAGCCCATTTTCGACGTCCGCGCGAACAATGACAGTGTGCCGGTCGCCGAATTTGACGTCATCATAGAGGCGGCGGTTCCGCCGGACGTTCTGCGGCGTATTGAGCGGACAATTGAGTCCGGCAAGCTGCTCGCGGCGCGCGGTTTGGCGGATACACCGCCAATCAGTGAGACCGACTGGCGCCGCGGCATGATTCTGTCGTGGTCGCATGCGCGCGATCTCGTCGTCGTGCACGATGCTTTGGGTCATCCCCGTGATGTCAAGGGACATGACGTCGACGAAGTTGTGCTGGCCAAGCATCTTCAGACGCTGCTCGCTGACGCCTCGGGCGTCGACCAATGGTATCGCGATTATGTCAACTCGCTTGATGAGGGCGCGTGGGTCAATGTTGGGTTCTTCAACCCACACATATCCGCCAGCCTTTACAAATGGGGCGATGACAAAAGCGGTGTCCAGAATGCGATGGACGCACACCGTCTAGCTGCGCACCATCAGGGCAGTACGGAACATCCCCTACATTGGGTGGAGCGGGCCGTGAACTTCGTTGTGCATCATATTCCGCGTGAGCATTTGGGCATCCGCCACGAACCGCGTGGCAACTGGTCTGATCTTGAAAGGCGGCTTGCTGAGGATCCAGCCATCAAGAATGCAACTATTGGCAAGGTTATCGCGCGCGATGCTGCCAAGCTATTCGAGCTGCTGGAGCAGGAGGGGAAGGTCATTCCCTGGCAACTGCTGAAACTGTCGCACGACACCGTAACGCCATCGATGATCGAGCACGCGCATTTGCTGGTTCTAGCGACTAGGCAGAACACCGCAGCGAAGGACGTCGAAGAGCTGGAACCACGCCGGCTGGAGAATGCGCATGCATTATTGCGGCGGCTACCGCTGGAGATAGAGGCGGCCAAACGCGAGGGGCAGCACGCGCTAGCAGCGCAATACCAAACTTGGCTTGCCGAACATGGCTGACTTGGAGGCGGAAAAGGCACGCGCCGCCAAGAGAGCGGTGGAAGAGGTCCGTGACGGCATGCTCATTGGCCTAGGCACGGGATCGACTGCCGCCTACGCCATTCGTGAATTGGGTGCGCGCGTCAAGGCGGGACTGAAGATAGACGTGGTGGCTACCTCAACGGCCGCTGACAAACTTGCGCGCGAGGCTGGACTCGCCCCACTCGATTTCGGTGGCGTGGCGAGGGTCGACATTACCATCGACGGTGCAGATCGCATTAATCCGAATCTAGAGGCGATCAAGGGCGGTGGCGGAGCGCTGCTGCGCGAGAAAATCGTCGGCGCGGCGTCAGATCGCCTGATAATCATCGTCGATTCGAGCAAGCCGGTTGAGTTGCTGGGCGGATTTCCGTTACCGCTCGAAGTGCTGCCTTTCGCTCATGCATGGGTTACGCGGGCGATCACCGATATAGGGGCTAAAGTGCGATTGCGCCGCCAAGGCAATGGTGAGCCTTTCCTGACCGATCAGGGCAACCTCATCCTTGATGTCGATTTGGGGGAAATCGAGGCGCCAGTTGCATTGGCCAATCAGCTAGATCTGATACCCGGCATTATTGAGCACGGACTTTTTGTGTCAGAAATCGACTGCGCCATCATCGGGCGCGGCGATCAGGTGGACATCGTTTACAAGTCAGACTGCAGGGGCAAGTCATGAAAAGAGAACGCGAGAAACTACCATTTCAGCCAATCCGCTCTGAACTTTACACGTCCACCGAGCTTTCCCAGGGATTTGATCCAAAGGATCCAGAGTGCATGATGCGCATGGCGGATTTTCAGACCTTCAACTATTTCGTCAAAGAAGGCCGCGCGACGCCATCGGATCCGTACGCCGGCATGATGGAGGCGCTACACGACAACTCGATCCTGCAATCGATGTTCGACTTCCTGACGGGGCGAGATCGTGTCGCGGCAATCATGGGCGGTCACCGCGAACAACGCGGCTCATCCGTCTACCGGGCCGTGGTCGCACTCGCAAAGCGACTGACTGAAGAGGGTTTCCTCATGGCCAGCGGCGGCGGCCCTGGCGCCATGGAGGCGACGCACCTTGGCGCGCTAATGGCGGGGAAAGAATCAGGTGAGGTCGAAGACGCGATTGGATTACTCATGACGCAGCCGACGCTCCCGCTCAACGCTAGCGACGTTGTGAAAGTGCTACCTGATGGGAGTATCTCCGTTGACAAAACCATTCTCGCCGCGCTTCACAAATGGTCCGCGCCTGCACACGAACTGATGGCGAGAATCGCTAAACCAGGAGAGAGTTTGGCGGTGCCGACTTGGCACTACGGCCATGAACCGGTGACGCCGCTGGCCAGTCATGCCGCCAAGTATTTCCAGAACAGTGTAAGAGAGGATGTGCTGCTGCTGCTCGCTGCACAGGGCATCATTTTCGCGGAAGGCCGTGCGGGTACGGTGCAAGAAATCTTCCAGGACGCGGCGCAGAATTACTATCCCGCGCCAGATGCTGGCTTTAGCCCAATGATCTTCTTCAACCACAACGAGTTTTGGACTAAAACCCTCCCGGTGAAGCCTTTGCTGGAGGGGCTTTTTATATTGGGCAAGCGCGACAAGGAGTTCGCGGCCAGCTCTCTTTTCACCGAAGATCTCGACGAGATAGTGAAGTTCCTCACCGACCGAGTTCCAAATTCAAAGGTGCTGTTCGATGAGCGCGCGCGTCAATTGGGTATGCGGGCACTTCAGTTACAAGCCGTCTAAAACTAAACACGAAAGCGATCATCCCATCGGGAGGGGATCATGAAAAGCTACCGGGTCGCAAGCTTCAATGTCGAAAATCTCCTGCATCCCGGCGTCTACTACACCGGCAGAGATGATTCCGCGCCATATGACGGCGCGCTGTTTGATCAGAAGATCAGATGGATCGGCTCGATTCTAGACGAAGCGCGCGCCGATCTCGTGGGCTTTCAGGAGGTATTCAGCTATGAGGCTATTAAGTCCGCTGTCGCGGCTTCACGTCATCTGAACGGCGCTATGATCGTGGCGCCCGGAATAGAGGCGGGCGAGAACATTAGGCCGCGCGCAGCTGGCGGGATGGAGGCGTCAGGACCGAACCTCGCATTGGCGAGCAGATTCCCCGTGCTTTCCGCCGAAGCTATCACTGATTTTCCGGCTACCGTGAATCTCACGATTCCGTTGGAGCTTAATGGGGTCGTCAAATCGGAGACGAAGCTAAACGTTCATCGTTTCGAGCGACCAATCTTGAAAGCGCGAGTCACTCTGCCGGGTGGCGTCAATGCTACCGTTCTCGTTGCGCATCTGAAGTCCAAGCGGCCGAAGTTTCTTGAAGGTGAGAACCCGGCGGATCCAGTGGTGCAGGCGCTTGGACGCATTCGTTCGCTGATTGTGCGTAGTATGGAAGCGGTTGCGCTTCGCGCCATCGTCGTCAATATCCTCGACAACCTGGATGGTGAGGTAGGCGAGCCACTCATCCTGTTCGGTGATCTAAACGACGATGTGAGCTCCGTGACTACACAGACAGTCGCCGGCGAAGAGCCAGCTCAGTTTCTTCGGCCGGAGATCAGGCGCAGAGATTGGGACATTCAGCTCTATAGTGTGCACGACCTGCAGGAGGCCCTCAGCTATCGCGATGTCAGCTACACCCACATCTATAATGGTCGCCATGAATTGCTCGACCACATATTCGTCAGCCAAGAGTTCGTGCGCCAGTTCCCGCAGCGGCTTGCTATAGTCGCCAATACCCGTATTTTCAATGATCATCTGCTCGACAAAAAGTGGGTGGTCGAAAATGATCGCCCGTCGATCATAATCGACGGGAAGCGAATGTGGTTGCCCTCTCTACGCTCCGATCATGGCGTACCGGTGACGGAAATTGAGATCGTCGCCCCCCTATCGACCCAAGGCGAACAGACCAAAGGGTGAAGGCGGCTGCTTGCAGGCTACCATCGTAAATATACTTGGCCACTGCCGCCACATAGGTGAACCGCCCCTGAATTTGTAAATACTCAGTGACTGCTTCTGGCCGATTCTGTTGAAAAAGTAGCTCCCCTGGCTGGCCTCCGGCAAAATCTCCGCATTGGCCAGCAGGGAAGCACGCAACATGATGGGACAGTTATCGAGTGGGCAGGAGCGGCTGTTTTACTCGTTCAACCTTGAAGATCACATTCCAGCCACTCACCTTCTGCGCAGCATTGATCGGTGTCTTGATCTGAGCGACCTGCGCCATTACCTCGCCGATTTCTATAGCCCGATTGGGCGTCCGTCGATTGATCCTGAACTGATGATCCGCATGCTGATCGTCGGCTACTGCTATGGCATCCGCTCCGAACGGCGGTTGTGCGAAGAGGCCCATTTGAACCTGGCGTATCGCTGGTTCTGCCGGTTGAGCCTTGAAGATGAAGTCCCCAACCACTCGACCTTTTCCAAAAATCGACACGGCCGTTTTCGGGACAGTGATCTGTTTCGCTGGTTGTTCAATGAAGTGCTGCGTCGCTGCATGGACGCCGGTCTGGTCAAGGGCGAAGGCTTTGCCGTGGACGCCAGCATTATCAAAGCGGATGCGAGTCGGCAGCGCGGCGTACCGGGTGGTGAACCGGTCAACTGGAGCGATCCGGTTCTGAGCACCCGCGCCGTGCGTGAGTACCTTGAGGCACTTGATGAAGAGGCTTTGGCCGAAACGCTGCCGAAGCGCCTGTCGCTGACGGATCCTCAAGCCCGCTGGACCGCTGCTCCAGGAGGCCCAGCTTTCTACGCTTACTCCACGAATTATCTGATCGATACCGAGCACGGCGTGATCATGGATGTGGAACCCACACCGGCTCATCGAACCGCAGAAGTCGAGAGCACCAAGACGATGATCGAACGGGTCGAAGCGCAGTTCGACATCAAGCCGGAGCGCCTCATTGGCGATACTGCTTACGGTACAGCGCCGATGCTGGCCTGGATGGTGGAGGAAAAAGACATCGAGCCGCATGTGCCGGTGTGGGACAAAACCGAGCGCAAGAACGACAGTTTTTCGAGCAACGATTTCCACTGGAATGAAGAGGCTGAGGAATACCGCTGCCCGGCCGGCAACCCATTGCGCAGCGAATGGCGAGCCTTCAAGAATGAGCGTTCACACGTCACCAAAGCCAACACCATTATCTTCCGATCCCGGCAGACCGACTGCGCTACGTGTCCGATGAAAGCCAAGTGCTGCCCGAACACAGCGTTCCGCAAGATCGCTCGCAGCGTCCATGAAGCCGCTCGCGATGTGGCTCGGCGCATTGCAGCAACGCCGGTATATCAGCGCTCTCGCCACGAACGTAAAAAGGTCGAAATGTTGTTTGCCCACCTCAAGCGCATCCTGAAATTGGATCGCCTGCGGCTACGTGGCATGAGTGGCGCGACGGATGAATTCACGCTGGCCGCTGCGGTGCAGAACCTGCGACGGCTGGCCAAATTTTCATCTCAAGGGCCACCAGTCACGGGATAGGTGCGCCTGCACCAAGCAAAAAACCTCAAATTAACCCAATAACAGAGCAGCAAAGGTCACCGAAGGGCCGAAAAACCACTCAATGTGGTGAGTCGGTTCTCCGGTGGTGGTCGTGCCTGAGTTCAGGCGATCTGAAAATCCGACTTTTTCAACAGAATCGGCCGTTCTCTGCCGGTCGTCGCTGCGGCGTGTGTTGGTAAAGTCGAATGCAACCGGTTAGTCGCCACGGATGCAATTGACTGGTCAGTGGCAATGCAAATGGGTGGTCAAGTCTATGCAGATGCGCACTGTAAACGTAAAATGTGTGCAGAGCCGCCTATAAAAAGGCGGCTTTTTTTGTGTCTAAAATCGCTGATCTGAACTTTTCCGAACCGTACCAGTTCACACTTCTGTCACAGCAGATCGTGTCACCGAAAGCTAGCTGGCTAAGTTGATTTCTGTCGCCTCCACTCCATCAACATAGGCGCGAATGCCATAGCGAAAACCGCACAAAGTAACCCGTTTGCAGCATCAGCAAACCCGGGGAGCTCCAATATACTGTCGACTAGCTTGGCAGCCAAACACAGAGCCAACAGGCTACTTGGCCATCGAGCATATCGAAGTGCTTCGAACCTTAGATTATCCAGCATCAAAAGGTTGAGACGGATGCTTTTATTCTCAGGTACAGGTGCCGGAACCAAATCAATAAGCTCACTTAGATCCAGGGTTCGATCAGTCTCTCTAATCGTTTCCTGTATTTTGTGCAGTCGACGTTGGTAAACGGTGTCTCTCACCAAGTCTTCAGACGGAAGGGCCGTCAGTTGATGCCATCGGAAGGATGCCACACCGTATTCCCGCAACAGTGCTACCGAAGTATAGGGTCGCTGGAGTACTTGCAGGTATCGCCCGTCTAGCAGAGCTAACCACTCATCCTGCCGCCTTGCTGGCTCTATGAGCTGAATTCGTTTGGCAGCAGGATAATTCTGCTCATCAACCCAGGCAGCAATCGGTTTATTCCCATGCGTACGCATGAACGCAACACGATGCTTACCTTCATGCGCGGTCAATATGCCCAAGGGCTTGTACCAGGTGTAAAGAGCCTTGTTGGACCATGTAAAGTTCGTCGAGTAGCTCTCAATCCTATCCGCTATCTCCTTTTCAGGAACGTCTTTAGGCTTCCCCTTGATGCTCGCGCCAAGGACATAGCGAGGATCAACAAGGGCTTTGAATCGCGCCGACTGCGATTCCTCCCAGTCGAGAAAAGGCACCACAATGCGTAGAAATGAATGCCCCCAAAAAGCGCAGGTACCACTACTGTCCATCCAGTCGTTTTGATACTCCTGCTCAAAATAATACCGGGAGCTCATATCCATCGAGAACTTGATGGTGCACAACGCCCGTGAGGCTCCCATCATCCGATCAGAGACCTCAAGGGACAGAACCTCTACCTTGTCAGCCATTTCGCTCACTTGCACACTCCCTGCTGCAACCAGAATTAGATAAGGGAACAACAATGTCGCAAGACGACGAACTATTCCACGTGCAGTTGGGCATAGACCATCCTAACTACCAAAGCGTCGCCCTCCGCCGCAGGCCTGGCTACGTAAACTACGAGGTGGTAGAGGTTGATGCAGAAAAGCTGATCTACTACTCCAACCAGGACATACGGGGCTATGTACTCGCACCAGTAGAAGATTGGCAACCCGGCAAGCGAGAAGGGATTTTTAATTTTTTGGCACCATCTGGGCCACGGGAGCAGCCCGTCGAAATGCCAGTCATCTCATTCAACGAGCGAGATGTCGTTCAATACGAACGAAAATGGCGTTTTTTTAAAAAGGCCGTCGTTCACCGTCTGAAATACATCGCTTACACAAACGGTCGCCATCGCACGCGATATCTGTATTTTGCCGGAGCAAAGCGGATACCTGTGATGTGCCATATTTCGGAGGTTGATTTATTGAAGGCCCACTGCGCGACCTAGATCCACTGCCGGTTTAGATTTTACAGAAACAAGCCACTAAGAAACCGCACTGCTCCGATCCTTTCTGAGCAGTGTGAGCATAAAAAAAACCATTTTTTACTAAAAAAGATGAAACTAACTAAAAGCCCTTGATCTACCGGGAGTTTTCGCAATTACAAAAAACCAAGATATACCATGCTGGTAGCTATATGGTGACGCACCGAATACCAAAGCTATCTATCCTGGACAATTCGTGTCACCACCAAGTTTGACAGCAACCAACTTACGCTCATAATCGTCTAACTACTCCACACATATGCAGATTACCGAGCGTTACTCAATCCGCATCAACACAGGTGAAACCATGATGAATGCTGAAGCGTATTTGGTTGAAAAATTTGGCGCACTAATGCGACTGTCTGATATAGCCGAGTTGCTCGGACGCCCAACAGACAGCGTTAGGGTTTCACTCTACTCGGACACCGACCTATCGAGAAAACTTAAACCCACCATGATACGGATCGGCCGCCGCATCTACTTCCGTACGCAGCAAGTCAATGTGGCACTACAGCTTGAAGCGCCAAAAGATGAAGAACACGTTCAATAATACTGACCTGAGGGAGATTTACTATGGGTCGGCAACGAACGATCAACGACAAGAAATTTTGGAACTCGCCCAAAATGGCTGGGCGCACTCAAGAGGACCGAGCAACTCTCGTCTATCTTTTAACATGCACGTCTAGCAACATTATTGGTAGTTACTCTATCGTTCCAAGGATTGCCGCGGCGGAGATGGGGTGGGACACGGAGTCTCAATTCATGCCGGTACTGAAACGCCTCTGTGACTCCGGATTCATAAAGTACGACGCGGAAACCAGCTTTGTGTGGGTTCGTATTTGGTGGGAGCATAACTCCCCTAAAATGGCTCTAGCACCCACGCTACGTCAAAAGTCCATCAAGCAAATCAGAGAAATGCCTGCGCACTGGATATCTGACTACCTGGGCGACATAGTGGAAAGACTGCAGGACTCCGACGAGTATCGTGAAATGCTAATCCGCGAATTCCAAGCGTCGGGTCAAAGCGGCGACAAGGAAGATAGCCCCATCTTTGACGCTACCGATGGGGTATCGATACCCCATCGGCGGCCCATAGGCAGACCAGCGGATGACTATGCATCTCAGATCAATGGAGAAAACACCACAGCTTCCAACTGCCCTGTAACCGAGGCTAGTCGACGAGGAAATCCAGACGACCAACGCTACGAAAATAGGGTTCCGATACCCTATCTATCCCATATACCTAGGGGGCTGGTAACTATAACCCTAACAATAACTATAAAAATAACACTACAACAACAGACCGTTCTCAAAGCCAAAGCGGCAACACCCTGATATTCCCTCGTGAAATGTCTCAGGCGGAGCAGGCATCAATAGCTGAAGCTCTGTTACAGGTTTCAAATGCAGACGCGCAGAAATTGCTAGACGAGATGGCGGCTGCAATTGCTTCCAAAAAAGTAAAAACAACCATTACTCAATTATTTCACGGACTTTTAAAAATTTACCATCAGGGAAAACTTCAACCTAGCAGTGGCGCAATGACCATTGCAGCAAAAAGATCGCAAAACGGCGAAGTTGGACAAGAAGCAATAGCAATTTTAAAAAGAAAGATGCTAATCAATTAAACAACGGAGTCACGACAATGCAGCTACAATTCAAGGAACTTGAAAACTATTGCGACAGCTTGGAGCACTCAGGCAGCATCCAGGTCATTTTGCTCGCGCATTATGCAAAAGGCTTCGCCCTGACTGTATCGGACGGCACAATCGAACATCCAGTAACGGATGAGCAAAACCATCCATATTGGTTTAGAACTGTCGAGATGGCACTGGATGAGCTTGCCAATATCCCCTACATATCAGACAAAATAATGATAGACCGCAAATACTGGTCATAAGCTCTACGCTGTAAAGGAGAAGCCGACTCATCAAGATTATTGAACGCAGTAAATTTAATACCCTAAGAATGCTTCGGCGTACTGGGTGCTGGGACTGAAAAGAAAGTCCCTGACAGGTGGGAACAGTAGCTCGATAGAAAGAGCCACCAGACAAGCAGCGGAAAGACGCGCCGATAGACCACATCCCAAGGACGCCACCAAGGTGTACTGGATACGGGCCTTAAATAAGCCCTGACTGGCGGGAACAGTAGCTCGATAAAAAGAGTCGCCGGACAAGCTGGAAAGACAGCCTGCGTTCGCCCTACACCTAAAAGGAGCGACACAATGATTTCCTACATCCACCTTCCGATTCTAGCCTTCTGCTCTTTTCTTCTCATTTTCATGCACCGATTCTGGGTTTGCGTTGATCGTATGGGTCACATGAAAGAGGTGTCTCGACGCGCACCATCGCTGGTCCAGCGCGATATTTTGGCCGCTGTATTTGCGATGGTGCCTTTTGCGATGGCAGTCATGGATTGGTTTGAAATAACAATGCCGCGTCAGGCGGCTCCCATCCCTCCCCTCTTTTGCGTCCTCCTATCGATTGGTTGCGTGTGCACCTGTTTGGGCATCCTGCAGAACACTCTTGATCGCCTGGCAGGTAGCTGGTCGGGAACGAGAGAAAGCGCCCTTCGCACAGTCGCAGCACTACGAATCATTGAAGCGGCGGAGCTCGCCTACGCAATGCACTTCATCCAACAGACCGAAGCGAAAGCGGCAAGCGCTGAACGGATCATCAACGCCAACCAACGCGAGGTGCGCAAATGAAAAGCCTATCGACTTTTCTGCTGATTGCGGCGTCGCTCCTTGCTGGCTGCAACGAACAAGAACCCGTTCAAACCGCCGATTGGTACAAGGCCAACACAACAGAGCGCTTGGCGATGTTGGAGAGGTGCAAAGCCAACCCCGGCGAGTTCTCTGCCACCCCGAATTGCATCAATGCATCGGCGGCAGCGAACTCAATAATCTTAGGGAACCGCGGCTACAAACAGCGCGAGCCAATCAATTTTTCTTCGCAGGAAAAATAGGATGACCACCAGAACGGGAATCTTTGAATGGATTGGCGGGAGCATGGATCAAACCCTCCAAACCTTCATCCGCCTCACATCTAGCCACGTCATTGATGACTTCACGCTGACCGTAACGCTCGGCGGAACGCTGTATCTGACCATGATGGGTTACATGATGATCACCGGTACGATTGAGCAACCAGCGTCCCATTTTTTAAAGACGTGCGGCAAATTCCTGCTTATTAGCGGATTGGCAATGAATGCCGGGACGTACATGTCGTGGGTAGTTGAGGCAATGCGCGGCCTAGAGACCGGGGTTGCCTCTGCTTTTTCAGCCACTGGCGACTCAACCGCCTCAACGTCTGTTTTTCAGGTGGTTGATAAAGCTATGTCCGATGGCTGGGCAATAGGAGCCGACATGATATCGAGGATGGGAGCTCGTCAATGGAACGAAATCGGAATGATGTTTTTTGATTTGTTAAACGCCGTGATCGTATACGCAGCGACACTCATCATTGCGGTTCCAGCAGGTGCAATGATCATCGTCGCAAAGGGAATGCTGTCGATCATGCTTGGAATCGGGCCAGTCTTCATCATGATGCTGTTGTTTGGGCAGTTCACGTCCAAGTGGTTCGATAGCTGGTTCGCCCAGGTCATCACTTACATCATGCAAATCGCGCTGGTCGTCACAGTCCTAAGCTTCGGGATCAAGTTTTTCTCCTCGTTAACTGCTGACATCTTGGCAACCCCGGCCGATTACCCGATATCCACGTTTCTGGAGCTTCTAGTTGTGACAGTCGTCGTGCTTTACATGATGCAGCAAGCCAATGCCGTTGCTGGCAGTCTTGCAGGGGGCATATCCAGCGCTGGGCTCACCCTACGCGGAATCGCAAGTGGTGCCGCCTCACCGATCACCAAAGGGCTTAACCGTCAGTCCACGCGCCGCGACATGCAGTCAGGGCAAATGGTCACTGCTGGACGTTTGAACCACCTTGCGGCCGGCAACACGGCTTGGAACCCAGCATACCGACAGCACGTCATGCAGAACATGGGGAAAAACTGGGGGGACGCTACAGGAGGCAAAGTAAATCGGTAGCCATTGACGCGCCGCTCATCAGACCTCGCTCGGCGGGGTCTTTTGTTGAGTACCTTCAACGGCTATAGCGTATGACGGGTCAAGGGGTTGGTGCGGCCCGCAGATGCGAAGCAGCGAGGACTCGGCCCCTTGACGCGGCAGTAGCGTCCAATGCTCCGTCATGGGTGCAGGGGATCAAGGCCGAAGGCCTCCCCTGCACCCTTGACGACAGAGGGCGACTCGCTCCCTTCCCGCTCGCGGGAAGGGCGGGGGATGGGCAACTTTAATAAATCGTTAACTTATTGAATTTTAGCGTTTAACTGCAAAAACAAGACAATTTCAGCGTTTGCCTTAATCGACTCGCCAAGAGCTGCAAAACGTCAAACCTGAGTTTTCACCGAAAGGCTCAATGCGATGGAACCGAGTGAAATACGATCTCTGGTAACTCCGCGCTCCACTTGGGCAACCCCTTCGGTTGCATCCCGTGTCCGAACTTGCCGGACTGGCTGCGGGGCAGGCACGGCGGGCAGAGCCCTTGACCTACCCCTAGCGATAGGCTGAGCGCTTCCTGTGGAGTCAAGGGTGCGGCTACGCCCGTCATCCTCACCCGTTCGGTGCTCGCCTTCGGCTCCGCTCCGCATGCGGCTTCCGGTGCCGCCCTTGACACCACATTCAGCAAAAACCTTGGTACTTTGATCAATGCACGCTTTCACATGTGCGAGTACCTCCATCACGTTCGTGGTTTACAAGGCGTGCTTGCGCGCAACCAGGAATGCTTCAAACCTGAATTCCTTGTTCATGAACAAGACTTCTCAAAAACTCGTCAGGAAAAAGCATGACTTCAGAAAATCATAAAACCACTCAACAGCAAGACAACGCTGTCCCCTCAGCCGGGATTGACCAGCGCAAGGAACACCAGATATCGGAGTCCGAGCAGAGCAAACGGAAGGAAATCGTGGACTTTGCCAACGCCTCAGTAAATCTGTCTGGACTTGAAGTCACTGAGGGTATGAAACGCCTCGGCGAGCGCTACATCAGCGGCGAAATTGATCTGGAGGAATTTCTAGCGATCTCGCAGCAAGAGAATGCTTCTGCCCTATCAAAGTGAGATCAGCGCCAGGCCACCGAAGCTTGAACATCTTGAGCCTCATGCCCACCAGAGGAAATCTGGTGCAAGAACAGCTCTTCCCGCTAGACAAAACCCACTAAACGACGCCTCCCCCCCTGCGGATGCCCTCCACGTCGAATCAAGAAAAGCTTGTTCATGAACAAGAACTCAAGCGAGTGGAGATCTAGCGCAGGATAGGCTTTCACCGGAAAGCTGTATCACACAACGCCATCACTACGAATTTCCTTGTTCATGAACAAATTTGAAAGACAGTGGAGCACTAGTGCAGGATAGGCTAACCGCCGGTAAACTACCCCGGTAGTTTTAGATTGCCCCTGCCGGGGCCTCACTCTTTGGGGGCGTTAGTCACGCATGGAGAAAGCGAAGGTGTCGAAGTCGGCCCAATACCTGGACGTGTACTTGGGCGCGCTCAAAGCGCCATGGGCCGATTACTGCAAGGCTCTCGGCAAAAAGCCCGGCGTGGCTATCAAAGAAGCCATCGAGCAGCAGTTGGCGAAGGCCGCCGCAAACCCGCAGCCGAAGATTTATCAGCAGAAACACGAAGCCGCCCCAGCCGAACCCAAGGTGCGCTTTGAGATCCTGCTGACACCATCCGAAAAGGCGGCTCTTACAGAGCGCGCCGAGGTCGAACGATGCTCACAGCGTCGTTGGATCATCGACGCAATTAGGGCTGGACTGACAAATGAACCGCAGTTCGGTATGAGCGAAATCGAGGCATTGGGCGAATCCAATTACCAGCTGCTCGCTATAGGTCGAAATTTGAATCAGATCGCGAGAAAGTTGAATGAAGGTGACCTCGATCCTATTCAGACAGAATTAATAGAAGGGCTTCGCTCGATAATAGACAGGCACACGCATGTCGTGAGCACCGCTATCCGAGCCAGCTTGGAACGCTGGGATCTTGAGTGACAACTACAAGATGTCATCGCTAGCCTAGAAAGTTCGATCGGCGAAATCAGCCCGCGACCTTGGCGACAAATCTCGGCGCCGGCGCCAGCGATTCTGTCGCCAGTTATGGCTAACTGGTAGTGACAGCCGAGGCAGCGGCCGGGGTTGTAACGGATTGAAGCCCAGTGGTCGCTACTAGAAATTAAGGTCGCTAGAAGCATTTCGAGTAGCCTCTACAAGCTGAGATCTCGAGCGACGTAAGGGCTCTAACGGGGTAGCAGATCGATGGATAGACTCTCATCCGAACGTCGAAGCTGGGTAATGAGTCGTGTGAAATCGAAGCATACGAGACCCGAGCTAGTTGTAAGGCGCTTGGTGTTTGGCATGGGTTACCGTTATCGCCTGCACGACAAAAAACTCCAAGGACACCCGGATCTTGTCTTCCCTGGTAGAAAGAAAGTGATCTTCGTGAATGGCTGCTTTTGGCACGGCCATCTTGGGTGTCGTTTGGGGAAGCTTCCAAAAACGCGGGTAGAGTTCTGGGAGGAGAAAATCCAGCGGAACCGTGCGAGAGACATACAAAACGTCGCAGAGCTCGAGGCCAGCGGTTGGAGAGTACTCACCGTCTGGCAATGTGAATTAAAGAACAGTGAAATGCTGGCAAGCAGGTTAAGTGAGTTTATCGAAGGCAAGTAAAACAAGACCGATAGGCACCGCTTTTCACCGGTACTGGCGATCTATCGCTGGGATTCGATGTCGCAGCAGCCGATGTCTAGTCATGTCGTAGCTGTAGGAAGAGGCTAGCTAACTGCTCCAAGGCGATGTTAATCACTTTTTCCACATTGGCCAGTCGCATGTAGTCTCAGAGCTGACTCCTTGTCGATACGGTCCAGCTGAGTCGTCCACCAAGAGATAGCTTCATCTAACAGTGTTCTGCCATCCTCCCCTTCATAGGGGCCACTCCACATCGGCCGATAAATGTTCTCTCCGATCAGAGCTTGTTGCTCGAAATACTCGCCAGTGACTGAGTTCTGCATTTTTGCCAACACAGGGATCGGCCCTTCCGACATACCGAACTCATATTCCTTAAGGATGCTATTCCGCTCCTGTTCAATGAAGTCGCGAAAAATGGCGTCATTGTCATTGTCAGTTTTCCATCTGCGGTGCAGCTCGTTCGCTATGTCGCGAACTACGGTCACTGCCGCACCATCGACCTTCGTCAACACATGGCCGACAGCTCGCACCAGCACCACAGCTGTCACCCAATAAAGACGCCACTCTGTCCGACCGACTTCATCCTCAAGTTTCGCACGGACCGCCACAACGTCACTGAGAACCCTTCTGGCGTGTACTGTGAAAATCATAGGCGTCCTCTCAAAACGTCTCTATCAGGCAGGTGGCAGGTGGGGCCAAGCATAGATAATTGCACGGCATACGCGGATAGGAAGCTCGATCCATGGGTAGCATCACAAGACGACCACCACATAACATTACATATTTACGAGACTTCAGACATCCGTTTAGCCGCTCAGACACCGAATCCGTTGCACGTTCCCAGCAGTTCTCTAGAATGGTCGGATTTTGAAACCCTAGGATAGAGATGCAGGACTTCAATGCCGACCCGGGGAGTGACGCTCGGGGAATCCCCGTCGCTCAGACCGAAAATGGTGCCCACGAGCAAGCGTTGTTGCCAGCTCCAACCATCAAAGGTATCGACCTTTTCTCAGGAGCAGGTGGTTTTTCGTTGGGCGCAATCCGAGCAGGAGTCGACATAGCGGGCGCTCTAGAACTGAATAAAAAAGCAGCGCTTACATACTCCAATAATATTTTTCGTCCTGACGGCTCTCCAGTCCCTGTCATAAATGGCGATATTTTGCCCATCAGTCCAGCAGAAGCACTGGCTCACTGGAATTTGGAGCCTGGCGCTTGTGACATAATTATTGGGGGGCCGCCATGCCAAGGCTTCTCAAGTCATCGAATCAAAGACAGTGGGGTGGACGACCCTCGCAATATGCTGCTTTGCCGGTACTTTGATTATGTAAAAAAAATTAGACCTCGTGTTTTCCTAGTAGAGAATGTTCCAGGCTTATTGTGGGCTAGACATGCAGACTACTTAGAGCAGTTCTATGAAATGGGTAAAAAAGCAAAGTACGAAATATACCCCCGATAGTTCTGAACGCTTGCGACTTTGGCGTCCCTCAAAATAGAAAACGTGTATTCATACTTGGTGTCGACAAGAAAAGACCCATCGATATTGAATGGCCTCCAAAGGAGACGCATGTTTCTCCCTCAACACCGGATGATATACGTAAGGGCCGTCCGTCGTGGAAACCCGCGAGTGAAGTATTTTTTCCTGCACCAGAGAATGATCCGAATGATATCAACATGAATCATTCCGAAGCATTAATCGACCTGTTCAAAAAAACCCCTATAAATGGCGGAAGTCGCTCTGACTCTGGACGAGTCTTGAAATGCCACGAAGGCTATAAGGGACATAATGATGTTTACGGTCGAATAGATCCATTAAAGCCTGGCCCTACGATGACGACAGCTTGTATTAACCCATCGAAAGGTCGCTTTGTGCATCCTACCGCCAATCACGGAATAACATTGAGACAGGCTGCACGATTGCAGACCTTCCCTGAGAACTTTGTCTTTAGTGGTGGCTTGATTTCAGGCGGCGAGCAAATTGGAAACGCAGTCCCAGTGCTTCTGGCCGAAGTGATACTCAAAAAAATAGTTAAAGCACTAAAATAATAAAATTTCATAGAGTGAGCTGATTAAAAACCAGCTCACTTCAGCCATTTACCTCTTTGGAAAGCTGACAAAATCCACACCAATTCTTGATCGCTGATGCCCAGACTCAGCTAAAAATTTGTTGGCGTAGTCAGATCGCAATAGAGCAATAGATTCAAAATCCATAGTAAGCATAGCAGGATTATTATCTTCTCCCTTCCCGATAACAAAACCAGAGAACATTGAGGCGTTAATTACACCATCGCCCGCCAAAAACAATGTCTCCATTTTCATCTTTCTTGTTACGTCATCGGCCACTTCTAAAACAAGAGGGGCATCATCAACAAATACAAAAATGTCTCGCCCCTGAGTCGCTGTTTCCAACCGCTTTCGCAAGCCATTTACTGGCGTCAATCTCACAGCATTTATTGGCCTATAAGGGTGCAACTCCCCATCCCAGCCTAAAGAGTTTTGGCCAGGCACTAAATCGCAAGCAGGCGAAGCACATAACCAATAACTTGTGACATCCCCTTTGCTTGCTCTAAAAACAACACCCGTAGTAATTACACCCTGAGTATAACTATCAGAACAAAGATGTTCATTCAGAGCATGATATATATGCTCTTCAGATGTGCCCCCTGCTCCTGCCATGTCGGAAGCCAATCGCACCGCTGCAACGTCCGATGGCGGAAACAATCGAACACCAAAACCTACTACGCTCTCATCTACCAACCTGATCAGCCGTTCAAAAAGCCTGCCATATAACTCTTGAGTATAACGCGCTCGTGCTTCATCGCTAGTTGCCGACAAAATTCTAAGCAACCAACCTGCCTGACGACGCGGGGTATCTAGCACTTTAGCATCAGCATTAGTTCCAACTTTTTCCAGTGCAGCTCTCGCATGTACCATTAGAACCCTTAGTGGTGAAGGATTCCAAGAAACCAGAGCATTTTGCAAGTGATCAACTAGCACCGTTACGGGCTCTACCTTATTAACTATAACTGCAAATAAGTTACCCTCAGCCACCCACATAGGCCTATCAGCATCAAAGCTAACCTCCACCCTGCTACCGATTCTCCGTCCACCTGATACCTCCGGAGGAAGCACACCAAGCAGATAGTCCTCACACAAATAATTCACTGCGCTATGAAGTAACGTCCGATCAATATTTTTGTCTAATAGAATTCGCGTGAGATTACTCGAGCTCGCTCCAGGTTTTTTCGAGCATAAAAAATTCTGAACAACCTCGACGTTACATGCATCTTTAACCTCCCTTAAGTCTCCGGGCTCAAGATCATCAAAAAACTCCTCTACCAACTCTCTTTTTTCAGCTGTTAATACACAGCCAGCCCCGAGACTGAACGCAATATCTCTAGCAACATCAGCCGGAGTGGCCGCTGTATAGACAATCACCAAATTAAAATGATTAGAGGACGCAAGAGATTGAAGAACACCAAGGGCTTTTGTAGGATCTTCCGGCTTACTAGACTCCAGATGAAAATCTAAAACCAACAAATCCGACTGATTTAAATGTTTATCACGCTCAAAAGTCTCTGCAACAACAACGGCATTATCCACATCACAAAGCCATCCTCGACTTCGGCAAAAACTAAATAAGCTTCCAGCCTTGGCATAATCATAGTTTGTTGTTCCTTCCTGAGTAGACATTTGGGCATAGGTCGGAAATTCATCATCTAAAACAAGAGCAAAACGAATTGGATCAATGAAAGCTTCTTTCAATAATTCTGGCGACATGTTAGGCATCGAATCCATTCCGCAAGGTAATTACAAAGTTTGCGCCAGGTAGCAGCTTCCAAGGTTTGTCGTTGCTGTATTTTATCGAATGCCCTCCTGAAGCAAGAGTTTGCCGGCACAAATACAATCCAACCCCTCGACCACGAATGCGCCTAGTAAAAAAAAGCTCAAACAGATTCCCTACATCTTCAGAATCAATTCCAGGCCCGGTATCACTTACGACTATAGATCCATCGACAACATCAAGCTGTATTATTTTATCACCGTCGTTTGGCAACCAATAGAGAGAGTTATTTATCAGATTTATGAATACTGGGAAGATCCTTGATGGAAACTCATAAAACCCTGCCCCTCTAAAAGATGCAGATACTTTTAACTCAATTTTCCTTTCCAAAAATATTGACCCAAAAAACACTAAAAGATACTCTTCGATACTCCCGCCAGTAATTTTTTGGCGGATATCGTTGCCAGATATCTGCATCTGAGACAAAAATCTCAAACGCTCTACTAGCTCTTGCCTGGCCCAATTAGCCTCAGCAAACTCTTTAGTGCCCTTTATACTTTCTGGAAATCTGTCCAGACTCGTCTGGAGCCGACGATCTAAGACATGTAATTCATGGCTCAATATCTCCACACTTATACCAACCTGCGCCAAACTTTGAATCTGTTCTAACCGATTTTCAAGCGTTTCACTTCGTGCACCTGCATAAGCAAAAGCACCATCTAAATCTATTCCATTTGATAGCTGCAGCAGACTTCTGTGATAGGGCTCGTATACATCGGAGAACCTATTGGTTAATTTTTCACGAACTTCATCCATTTCAGCTAAAACCGATCCGAGCGGCGATCTTCCTGACTCAACATCGAACAGCAGTGGAGATACTTCCTTATAAAATTCTTTTTGATCGTCCTGAATTTTATTGTTAATGCGTGCCTGCTCGAGAACCAACAACTCCGTTATTCCCCGACGCCAACGTGCAAGCTGATCACTTAACGCACTTTGATTGCTTGCCAATCGAGATTTTGCGACATCAATAGCTGGCTTCGCGTTTAACCTTTCCGTTTCTGACGCCCATTTCACTTTGACATCATCAACGATCATCGCCATTAACGCGAACTGATCTCTGTATTCTCTATAGCGCTCCTCAAACTTGCCTAAGTTTTTAGGCTTTGGAGGCAACTTCAAATTCGATCTTAAGCTTTGCAATTCATTAACACGCGACGAAAGCTGCCACAGAGCATCAATATCTTGCTGCTCGAATATTAACTCTAAGTCTTTTGCTAACTCTTCGACCTTTTGAACCGCCGAAGCAAGTTCTGGAAGTTGCTTCTTAACAGAATTCCTAAAGCCTACGAGCTGGCTGCTTCTAGCGAGCTTTGCCTTATTAGCAGCAGCATCATTCTCTGCTTCTACTCCGGGTAATAGATCTTTGCGTACAGGGGCATCCGTACCAAAATATCGACGAGCAGTTACCTTTAATAAATCAACTATAAGGGATTGGATTGCTCTACTTGCTGCATTATCTATCAGTCCCTCTCTGCCTGCTTTATCCCTAAGATTCGGATTTCCCGCACGAGTAATCGCGATACGTCCAAAAATCCTACGACTTGCCCAAAACTCTCGTCCAGCGTGAAACTGACGACGCTCTTCAATTTTAAAAAAGTCACTTTCAGGCCGTCCATAGGGCATGACTCTGAGGCCGTCTCGATAAATGTTAAGCCCTGAATGACTTTCTGCCCGTTCTGCAACTTTGGCATGAACTGCTTCTGACAATGAACTCGAGCGCGCGATCGGTTCATACGCTCCTAAACAGAATGAAAATGAGCCGACTTTATCTTTATAAGCTGTAGGCATCGGATGGGAAGGAGCGATTTCCACATTCCCGATGCTCCTTCCGAAAACCATGACTCGCCCGCGAAATATTCCATACTCGTCCATCTCACCGATCAAACTGTGATCTAGACTTTGCAGATACTCCAGACCGAATCCTTCCTCTCTGCCTACTACAACGTTTTTGCCCTCCCGTGAGTGCACCACAACACTATAGTCTAGAACTTCCTGGTCTTTTTTATAAGGATCGGAGAAGCCAGACAGCGTCCTAATCATTGACGCCCGAACCGACGTCGACTCATCCGATATATCATTAGGTCCTTCTGTAACCCACGTTGATAGCGCCGAATTAAGTTCAGAAATAATTATCGCAGTCCCTGACCGTTTTGTTTCGGCCCATACACCCCATTCTTTCAAATAGACCGACGTATCTATTTTAATATCAGCTGCAGTTCTTATCTGATCAGAAGGGGCCTCATCAACTAAATCTCTGGTCTGAATTAGATTATCAAACTCTTTCCAGGCAGACGTTAAACGCTTACGCCTCTCGTCATCAGATTCCGATCCAGTCAAATTCTCGATTATTGATGCCTGCATACCCGGAATTAAGGCTGCGAGCTCAGAGGCGCTATCAAACTCGACTATAGGTAGTTTTACATCTTGTAGTAATAAATATGGATTTTCGAAAAGCCGCCAATCTATCAAGCACGCCACGAACGAGTTATCTAGTTGTTTAGAAACTATTAAAGCAGTGGAGCCTAATGCCGCTACAGACAAACGCCCAATCCCTTTCTGACCTTGCTTAGGCCGCTCTGGTAATCCTTGCCTTAGCTCTTTCGGCACAGAGTCATTTCCAGCTTTAGACTCCGTCCCCACTACTAACCACTTTTCAAGAAATTGCTTCCTGGTCATTCCATGACCATCATCCATAATCACCGCGATAGGTATCTCAGCACTGTGAATGTGCAGAGATACCTCGTGAGCGTAAGCGTCGTAAGCATTTTTCCATAGCTCGCTTACGGCTGTAGGGACATCGGCAATTTGCTCACGCCCCAAATGGTCGATGGTCCGAGCCCTTGTTTGGAACGCAACGGAGTCCTTCATATTTTCACTCTATTTTTTCCATTTTTACCGAAGTCGGGGCCATCCTGACGAGGAACACGAAACCCTGATGCATTCCGATAGATTTGCGCCCTACGCCTTTTGACAGGTGTTTCGCTGGTAGCTTCGATGACTCATACTCCTCCCGGTCGAACTGACTACGACCGTGCTTCTGTCAAGGTCATGGCTTGAGCGTGAAGCTAGCAAATCCCCTTGGCACAGGTACAGTTAAAGTACACTGCGTAGCTTCGACTGCTTACGCTAAATTTCTCTAAATTACTGTATTTGAAGGATTTTAACTTTATTTCCTTTCGCCATCTTTACTCAAAAACTGCTAGCTTTCTCTAGGTTCACAATTTAAGTTGGAAACTCATAATCCTTTGGTCCACGGTTCAAATCCGTGTGGGCCCACCAAACAAGAAAGCCGCGCTGATGCGCGGCTTTCTTTTGATTTAACGAATCACGTCAATAGTGCTATCGAAGCGACTGACCGGATGAGATTGAGCGCTTCCCAGCGGCGAAAGCCGTAACTGCGCAACGCGGTTCGCAAGTGGTGTCCGGATCTGCTTTACCAAATCGAAGAAGACGCCTATGGCGTCTTTTTTCGTTTCTGCCCTAGCAATACAGCCCTGCTCATAATCCTTTGGTCCACGATTCCTCCGTGTGGACCCACCAAACACGAAAGCCGCGCAAATGCGCGGCTTTTTTTCTGCGACTAACGTTTGGCCTAAGAGATCAGACCAGCCGAACCACCAAGGCAACAGCAACAATAGTCACGAGCGCCAGCGCGGCACCGAGTCCAAACGGCAGTAGGATTGCTCGGGTCGCGATGGGGGATGGGCTACGCATGTCTTCGGCCAAGGCGGCCACGTCACGGTGTAACTGTTCAATGCTGGCTTGAATCGTAGGAGGTGTGGACATACTGCGTCTTCCTGCAGGGATCACGGGTCACGCCTAATGCGCTAACCCTTGTTAGATAAGGTGGGCTGCCAAGCGGTAAAACTCAAGCACCTCCGATCATTGGTCGCTTCCGTGTGTTAGGGATTTTAAAGCTTGGACCACAATCCGACGGCGGCGACAACGGCGGTCACTAGACCGGCGCCTACTGCGAACGGATACCAAAAAGCCTCCTGCCTAAGCTTGCTTTCTTCCGCCATAAACTTGCGGGTTTCAGCAATGAATCTCCGGATTTCGACTTGAAGCTTATCGAGCTCCAGATTTTTGCGGTCATTTTGTAGCATCAGTCATCCTGTCGGGGCTCGGGTCGCGTCCTGTGCGCTGCTCCGCGGCGGGACATGCGTTTTTCCTGTCTGCCGTCTAGGTTATATTTTGCGCTGACGTGAGGTTATCGGATGACGTCTGCCAAGGTTGTAGGCAAACTCCGAGAATTGCGTAATGGGTGCGTTTGGGCACTTTGCCGCCTTGTTGGCGTTCTCTTCGACGGGATACTCTCCGGACGTCGCTGCAAATGCAGTGATCGGGTGTGGTAACCCGGCTAGACAAAGTGCAGCAGTGCTCCCATCACGGTTTCATGTGTTTTTACACCTGTAATCCTGAGTTATGGCGGCTGTGCGTGGGAGACCTTCGGGTCTGCCGGTTTCTTTGCTCTCCCGGTTTACCACCCTGCGTACATCTGCCACCCATTCGTGTGGTAACGAATGCGGCAGCTCCTCGTTTTAAGGAGCGAAACAATGAGCAAAACCAATTCGTCTGCACCGTCAGACCTGAAAACCATCGGTTTCACCCCACTCATCTACTGCTCGGATCAGGCGTTGTTTAACGTCCGCGCCGGCGTCCCCATCGTTGATGCATTGTCACAAGCCTCCGATCTGCTGTTCAACGCCCAAGGCCGGAATCGCCCGCACCACCCCCATCAGCTCAAGCCCCTCCCTCGTCAACACGCCCTCATACGTATCCGCCGCCCTGCCCCATTGCTCCACGATACTCATGCCATCCACCAACGCCTCGCCCAACCCAATAATCGTATCGGCCAACTGCTCAACGATTGTTTGAGTCCGTAACCACAGGCGATCCGTAATCTCTTTCAGCTCGGCGGTTACGCGATCAGGCGAAGCCGGATCCGTATCGGGGTAGGTGATGTTGCGCAGCAAGTGCCGTAACTCCCTGATTTTTGCGTAGTCCTGTTCTGCCCCAAGTTCTCCCCTCAGGATGGCGGCCGCTTTCGGCTTATCGACGCGTTTGCCGGGCGAACGCTTTGAAGCCAATGACTGCGCCATGGCGCCCGCAAAGAGCACCATCATCCGGGCTTGCAGATGCTCCTTCATTGCCTCAATCGTCGTAATCGAACGCGCCAAGGTGATGGAAGCGCCCGCTTGATGCCTCAAATCCATGGTCACTGTCAGGCTCACATCACCCGTTTCAAATCCCAGGGCTCGGGCAACGACGTAGTGACCCATTTCGTGATGGGCAATCTGCACTGCGTGATCCCGGACAGCGGGAGGCATGTTCTTCGTCATTTTTATCACCTCGCATCCTTCGATTTCTCATTCGACTATGACTGACGGCTGGTGTCCATCCTGTCTTCCGCGCGCCATCTGACGTTCTCAGACCTCCGCTTCACCAACCGTGCTGTAACATGCCAAGCCACTGATTTGTGTTGCCGGAGACGACCCTTGCCTGATACCCGACCGCCCGTTCTTGACGAAATCGACCGCCAACTGATCGCGGCCTTGCAGATCAACGCCCGTGAAAGCGTGGCCATGCTCGCTCGCCAGTTGGGGGTCGCACGGACCACGGTGACTTCACGTCTGGCACGGCTGGAAAAGGCCAAAGTCATCACCGGTTACGGCGTGCGTCTGGGTCAACGGGTGGTGGATGGCGGCTTGCAGGCGTATGTCGGGATCACGGTGCAACCGCGCTCGGGCAAGGAGGTGCTGCGCCGGCTCAGTGCCATGGCCCAGGTGCAGCAGTTGTGTGCGGTGAGTGGCGAGTTTGACTACGTGGCATGGCTTCGCACGGAATCGCCGGAGCAGCTGGATCAGTTGCTGGATCAGATTGGCAGTGTGGATGGGGTGGAGAAGACGACGACTTCGATCATCTTGAGCAGCAAGATTGATCGGGGGCAGCCGGTTTGATTTGCAGCGTCTCGAGGGCCTCATCGCGAGCAGGCTCGCTTCCACATTGGTCAATGTGTAGTAGTTTGTCGTCATAGTGACAAAAAATTAGCAGAACGACGACACATTGCGTCTTATTAACGTGTTCTACGCTCTCTAGAATGGCTGCCATCTTTTCCTATACTCAGATGCGCATTCCGCGTCGGGTCGCCAGTAAGGTCAGTCATGAACAAGAACAATCGCCATCCTGCAGACGGTAAAAAACCAGTCACCATTTTCGGCCCGGACTTTCCTTTCGGCTTTGACGACTGGATCGAACACCCGGCCGGCCTGGGCAGCATTCCGGCACACAATCATGGTGCCGAAGTGGCGATTGTTGGCGCAGGTATCGCCGGTCTGGTGGCAGCTTATGAGCTGATGAAACTGGGCCTCAAACCCGTCGTCTACGAAGCTTCGAAAATGGGTGGCCGTCTGCGTTCCCAAGCGTTCAACGGGACCGATGGCATCGTCGCCGAACTGGGCGGCATGCGCTTTCCGGTGTCGTCCACGGCGTTTTACCACTATGTCGACAAGCTCGGTCTCGAGACCAAACCCTTTCCCAATCCGCTGACGCCAGCCTCTGGCAGCACCGTGATCGACCTGGAAGGCAAAACCCATTACGCACAGAAACTGGCAGATCTTCCTGCACTATTCCAGGAAGTGGCTGACGCTTGGGCAGATGCACTGGAGGCTGGCTCGCAGTTCGCCGATATCCAGCAAGCGATCCGCGACCGCGATGTGCCACGCCTCAAAGAGCTGTGGAACACCCTGGTTCCGCTGTGGGATGACCGAACCTTCTACGACTTCGTCGCTACCTCCGAAGCCTTCGCCAAGCTCTCATTCCATCACCGCGAAGTGTTCGGCCAGGTCGGTTTCGGTACCGGCGGCTGGGATTCGGACTTCCCGAACTCGATGCTGGAAATCTTCCGCGTCGTGATGACCAACTGCGACGATCACCAACATCTGGTCGTCGGCGGCGTCGAACAAGTGCCGCAAGGCATCTGGCGTCATGTGCCGGAACGTTGCGTGCACTGGCCCGAAGGCACCAGCCTCAAGTCGCTGCACAGAGGCGCGCCACGCTCCGGGGTTAAAAAAATCGCTCACGCCCCGGACGGCCGTTTTGCGGTCACCGATAACAACGGCGACACCCGCGAATACGCGGCGGTACTGACCACCTGCCAGAGCTGGCTGCTGACCACCCAGATCGAATGCGACGAAACCCTGTTCTCGCAAAAGATGTGGATGGCCCTCGACCGCACCCGCTACATGCAATCGTCGAAAACCTTTGTGATGGTCGACCGGCCATTCTGGAAGGACAAGGATCCGGAAACGGGCCGCGACCTGATGAGCATGACCCTCACCGATCGCCTGACCCGCGGCACCTACCTCTTCGACAACGGCGACGACAAGCCGGGGGTGATTTGCCTGTCGTACTCGTGGATGAGCGACGCACTGAAAATGCTGCCGCACCCGGTGGAAAAACGCGTGAAGCTGGCGTTGGACGCATTGAAAAAGATCTACCCGAAAGTCGACATTGCCGCGCGCATCATCGGCGATCCGATCACCGTGTCATGGGAAGCCGACCCGCACTTCCTCGGTGCTTTCAAGGGCGCCCTGCCCGGCCACTACCGCTACAACCAGCGGATGTATGCGCACTTCATGCAGGACGACATGCCGGCCGAGCAACGCGGGATCTTCATCGCAGGCGACGACGTTTCATGGACGCCGGCGTGGGTTGAAGGCGCGGTGCAGACCTCGCTCAACGCGGTCTGGGGCATCATGAAACACTTCGGCGGTGAAACTCACGCCGAGAACCCGGGTCCAGGTGATGTGTTCAACGAGATCGGTCCGATCGCCCTGCCCGAGTAAAAGGAGTTCCAAATGCGCGTAGCCCTTTACCAATGTCCGCCGCAGCCCCTGGATGTCGCCGGCAATCTGCAACGCCTGCATCAACTGGCGCTGGAGGCCAAGGGCGCTGACTTGCTGGTGCTGCCGGAGATGTTCCTGACCGGCTACAACATCGGCATCGATGCCGTCAGCGTGCTAGCGGAGGTGCACAACGGTGAATCGGCGCAGCAGATCGCGCGCATTGCCAAGACCGCCGGGATTGCCATTTTGTATGGCTATCCCGAGCGCACCGAGGACGGGCAGATCTACAACGCCGTGCAGTTGATCGACGCCAACGGCGAGCGCCTGTGCAACTACCGCAAGACTCACCTGTTCGGCGACCTCGATCACTCGATGTTCAGCGCCGGGCAGGATGATTTCCCCTTGGTGGAACTCAACGGCTGGAAGCTCGGCTTTTTGATCTGTTACGACCTGGAGTTCCCGGAAAACGCCCGTCGCCTGGCCTTGGCCGGTGCCGAGTTGATCCTGGTGCCGACGGCGAACATGGTTCCCTTTGACTTCGTTGCCGATGTCACCGTCCGCGCCCGCGCCTTCGAAAACCAGTGTTATGTGGCATATGCCAACTATTGCGGGCAGGAAGGTGAGATCAACTATTGCGGCCAGAGCAGCATCGCTGCACCGGATGGCAGCCGCATCGCCCAGGCGGGCCTGGATGAAGCACTGATTGTCGGTGAGCTGGATCGTCAGTTAATGGTCGAATCCCGTGCCGCCAATCGCTACTTGGTCGATCGCCGTCCTGAGCTTTACGGCGACCTTAACAAGCGCTGATCCATCGTAATCCGCTAGCATTAGCGCTTCTCTGTCCTGGAAGTGCTCATGCCTGCGCTGAATCATCCCCGCCCCCACACTGAAACCCTGGCCAATGGCCTGCGGGTGACGCTGCGTCATGCTCCCGATTTGAAGCGCTGCGCCGCGGCGTTGCGGGTTTTCGCAGGCAGTCATGACGTGCCGCTCGCATGGCCCGGCCTCGCGCACTTTCTTGAGCATTTGTTGTTTCTGGGGACGGAGCGCTTTCCCGCAGGGCAAGGGCTGATGGCCTACGTGCAAGGTCATGGCGGCCAGGTCAACGCACGCACCAGCGAACGCACCACCGACTTCTTTTTCGAACTGCCGCCTCAGGCGTTTAGCGGTGGGCTGGAGCGTCTGTCAGACATGCTCGCTCATCCGCGTATGAATCCGGACGATCAGCGGCGGGAACGGGAAGTGCTGCACGCCGAATTTGTCGCCTGGTCCCGGGATGCCACGGCTCAACAGCAGTTCGCGCTGTTCGACGGGCTGTCGACGGCTCACCCGCTACGGGCGTTTCATGCGGGCAACCGTTACAGCCTGCCGGTGCCGCAGCCGGAGTTTCAGCAAGCGTTGAGGGATTTCTATCAGCGGTTTTATCGGACCGGGCAGATGACGTTGAGCCTGGCCGGACCGCAGAGTCTCGATGAGTTGAGGGCAATGGCTCAGCACTTTGGCGATCTTCTCGCCGTAGGGGAAAAGGTTGCGCAAGAAGCACCTGCACCGCTTATGGACTCTTCCGACAATAGTTATCAACAGGCTGGCGAACGTCGGCTCGATCTACTGTTCGCGTTCGAAGCGTTGCCCGACTCATCCCGCGAGGCATTAACGTTCCTGTGCCATTGGCTGAACGCCGCTAAACCTGGCGGTCTGCTGGCTGAATTGCGCGAGCAAGGGCTGGCGGACAGCCTGAAAGCCGCGCCGCTGTATCAGTTCGCCGGCCAAGCCTTGCTGCACATTGAATTCACCACAACTGAACCGGGGAACGCGATCCGCGAACGGCTTGTGGATTGGCTGGGCTTTTTTGCCTCTCACCAGAACTGGACCGAGTTGCGCCAAGAGTACGCCGCCCTGCTCGACCGTCAGCAACACGTCAGCGGTGCCCTGCAACTGGCGCGACTGGACAGTGAGCAGCTTGAAGCCGGTTTATCCGGACAAGGCGTCATAGCGCTCAAGGACATCCTGAAAAAAATCGGCGCTGTGGATAACTTCTCCGGCGAATGGCAATTACCAGCGCCAAACCCGTTTTTACGCACAGAAGCACCAGCGACCAATGCCGGATTGATTCGCGGCCAGACCAGCAAACACCGCGGCCTGCGGACGTTTGCCCAGGATCGCTCGCGCAGCCGTCGCGAAAACTCGCCGATGCAGTTCAGTCAGGCGTTGCCGGACAACACGGATGAGGGCGCGATTTATCTGCGCTGGCGACTGCAGGCCAAACCTCATCCCCGTGTTCAATCGAACCTGGAAAATCGCCTGCAACCCTTGCGTGAAGATGCCCGCCAGGCGGGGGTCGAGTTTTCCTTCAGTGCATCAGGCAATGAATGGCTGCTGAAGATGACAGGCCTGCAGGAGCCCATGCCGACCGTCCTCGAACATGTGCTGAAAGAGCTGACAAAACCCGATGTCGGTTTCCCACAGGAAGAACCGCCAAGCATGCCGTTGATACCGATCAGACAGCTGCTGAAAATGCTTCCCGAGCATTCACTTGAGCGCACCGCTGAAAGTGATGACGTGCAGCAGCTCTGGGCGAGCGCACGCTGGCAAGGTCTGGCGATGGGCCTGTCGGCGCAGACGCAAGCAGCGATGGGCCTGGCACTTAGCCGCGTGCCCGGTGCTGCGGACGATCAGCCGTCGCCGCCCGCCTCGATAAACGCGCTGCATCTGTGGAGCGCGCTCGACACCGGTTCCAGCGAACACGCGCTATTGCTGTTTTGCCCGCCGGCCACGCAAGACATCACCGACGAAGCCGCGTGGCGTTTGCTCGCTCACCTGTGCCAGACGCCGTTCTATCAGCGCCTGCGGGTTGAACTGCAATTGGGTTATGCCGTGTTCAGCGGCCTGCGTCAGTTCCATGGGCAGACCGGGCTGCTGTTCGGCGTTCAATCACCGAGCGTTGCCCCTCAGGATCTGCTGGAACACATAGAGCGTTTCTTGAACGAAATGCCCGCACTGATTGAAGGCGTCGATGATGCGACCTTCATTGCCCAGCGCCAGGCCTTGGCCGATCAATTCCACGCCACCGCACTGCCCCACGCTCAGGCGGCCGAACTACTCTGGCAGGGCAAACTGGCGGGCCACTCGTCGGATTATCTGGAGCGATTGCCTGAAGCGATCCTGCTGATCGACCGCAACGCATTGAAAGAAGCAGTCCGGCGACTGAATCAGGCCGAAGGTGGCTGGCGCTGTCTGGCCAGCAGCGCCTGCGCGACAGCACCTTGGCAAGCGGCAAAATGATCATTACCGACGCTGCAATTAGCTTTCTCAAAGATTCGCGGCCAATCGCTCTGTAATTTTGAGTAACATAGCCACCTAACTATCTGAACATCTCCGACTGGAGGTGGACTATATGTATAGGTCTCAACTGTCTCATCACCTGAAGGAGCGCTCCCATGTCCTGGTCCAAACCTGCTTACACCGACCTGCGTATCGGCTTTGAAGTCACCATGTACTTTGCAAGCCGCTAAGGTCTGCCGTTGTAATGATGTGCAACGCCTCGGTTTACCGGGGCGTTTTTATTTTCAGCGTTGAAATGGAGCGCCCATGTTTGTCCAGATTCTAGGTTCCGCCGCCGGCGGCGGTTTCCCCCAGTGGAACTGCAACTGCGTGAACTGCGCCGGTTTTCGCAACGGCAGCCTGAACGCCAAGGCGCGTACCCAGTCGTCCATCGCGATTTCCGATGACGGCGTGAACTGGATCCTGTGCAACGCTTCGCCGGACATCCGCGTCCAGCTGCAAGGCTTCACCCCGCTGCAACCGGGCCGCGCCCTGCGCGATACCGGCATCAGCGCAATCATCCTGATGGACAGCCAGATCGATCACACCACCGGTCTGCTCAGCCTGCGCGAAGGTTGCCCGCATCAGGTCTGGTGCACCGACATGGTCCATGAAGACTTGAGCACCGGTTTCCCCCTGTTCACCATGCTCAAGCATTGGAATGGCGGGCTGAACTGGAACCGCATTGAACTCGACCGCAGTTTTACCATCCCGGCCTGCCCAAGCCTGCTCTTCACCCCGCTGCCCCTGCGCAGTGCCGCACCGCCCTACTCGCCCCACCGCTTCGACCCGCACCCGGGCGACAACATTGGCCTGATCGTCGAAGACCTGAACACCGGCGGCAAACTGTTCTACGCGCCGGGCCTGGGCAAAGTCGATGCGCCGCTGCTGGACATCATGGCCGCCAGCGATTGCCTGCTGGTGGACGGCACGATGTGGGATGACGACGAAATGCAGCGCCGTGGCGTCGGCACGCGCACTGGACGGGAGATGGGCCATCTGGCGCAAAATGGCCCCGGCGGCATGCTCGAAGTGCTGGAACAGTTGCCCAAGCAGCGCAAAGTGCTTATCCACATCAACAACACCAATCCGATTCTCGATGAAGATTCGCCGGAGCGTGCCGAGTTGGCTCGGCGCAAGGTTGAAGTGGCGTATGACGGCATGAGTATTGTGTTGTAGCGGATGGCCTCTTCGCGGGCAAGCCTCGCTCCTACAATGATCGCGTGCCCCTGTAGGAGCGAGGTTTGCCCGCAAAGGCGTCGGACCAGACACCAGAGAATCCACCGGTCATACCCGGAGAACCGCAATGACTGACACCCCAATGTCCCCCGCCGAATTCGAAGCAGCCTTGCGCGCCAAGGGCGCCTATTACCACATCTATCACCCGTACCACGTGGCGATGTATGAAGGCCGGGCGACCCGCGAGCAGATCCAGGGTTGGGTCGCCAATCGCTTCTACTATCAGGTGAACATCCCCTGAAGGACGCTGCGATCCTCGCCAACTGCCCGGATCGCGAGATCCGTCGCGAGTGGATTCAGCGCCTGCTCGACCATGACGGCGCCCCCGGCGAAGACGGCGGCATCGAAGCGTGGCTGCGTCTGGGCCAGGCCGTCGGCCTCGACCCGAATCAGCTGCGCTCGCAGGAACTGGTCTTGCCCGGCGTACGTTTCGCCGTGGACGCCTACGTAAACTTCGCCCGCCGGGCCAGTTGGCAGGAAGCCGCCAGCAGCTCGCTGACCGAGTTGTTCGCGCCGCAGATCCACCAATCGCGCCTCGACAGCTGGCCGCAGCATTACCCGTGGATCGACCCGACGGGCTACGAGTATTTCCGCACCCGTCTCGGCCAGGCGCGCCGTGACGTGGAACACGGTCTGGCGATCACTTTGCAGCACTACACGACGCGTGAAGGCCAAGAGCGCATGCTGCAAATTCTCCAGTTCAAACTGGACATCCTTTGGAGCATGCTCGATGCCATGAGCATGGCCTACGAACTGAACCGCCCGCCGTATCACAGCGTGACCGACCAGCGGGTCTGGCATAAAGGAATCACCCTATGAGTTTCGATCGCAGCAAGACCCCGACGTGGCGTCAGGGCTACCGCTATCAGTACGAACCGGCGCAGAAAGGCCACGTCCTGCTGTACCCGGAAGGCATGATCAAACTCAACGACAGCGCTGCGCTGATTGGCGGTTTGATAGATGGCCAGCGTGACGTAGCGGCGATCATCGCCGAACTGGACGCGAAGTTCCCCGACGTGCCCGAGCTCGCTGAGGACATCGAGCAGTTCATGGAGGTTGCCCGTGCTCAGCACTGGATCGAACTTGCCTGATTCCGTGTCAGGCACGTTACCGCCAAAACCTGAAATCGGCCTGCCGCTGTGGCTGCTGGCCGAGCTGACGTACCGCTGTCCGCTGCAATGTCCATACTGCTCCAACCCGCTGGACTTCGCCGAACAAGGCAAAGAACTGAGCACCGAGCAGTGGATCAAAGTGTTCCGCGAAGCCCGGGAAATGGGTGCCGCACAGCTGGGCTTTTCCGGCGGTGAGCCGCTGGTGCGCCAGGACCTTGCCGAGTTGATCGCCGAGGCGCGCAAGTTGGGTTTCTACACCAACCTCATCACGTCCGGCATTGGCCTCACCGAGCAGAAAATCAGCGACTTCAAGAAAGCCGGCCTTGATCACATCCAGATCAGTTTCCAGGCCAGCGACGAACAAGTGAATAACTTGTTGGCTGGTTCGAAAAAGGCCTTCGCGCAGAAGCTGGAAATGGCTCGTGCGGTGAAAGCCCACGGCTACCCGATGGTGCTGAACTTCGTGACCCATCGGCACAACATCGACAAGATCGACCGGATCATCGAGCTGTGCATCGCCCTTGAAGCGGACTTTGTCGAACTCGCCACCTGCCAGTTTTACGGTTGGGCACAGCTCAATCGGGTCGGCCTGTTGCCGACCAAAGAACAATTGGTTCGCGCCGAACGCATCACCAACGAATACCGCGCCAAACTGGAAGCCGAAGGTCATCCGTGCAAGCTGATTTTCGTCACGCCGGACTACTACGAAGAACGCCCGAAAGCCTGCATGAACGGCTGGGGCAGCATCTTTCTTACAGTCACGCCGGACGGAACCGCACTGCCGTGTCACGGTGCCCGACAGATGCCGGTGCAGTTTCCGAACGTGCGCGATCACAGCATGCAGCACATCTGGTACGACTCGTTCGGCTTCAACCGCTTCCGCGGTTACGACTGGATGCCCGAGCCATGCCGCTCCTGCGACGAGAAAGAAAAAGACTTCGGCGGCTGCCGCTGCCAGGCGTTCATGCTCACGGGTGACGCCAGCAATGCCGACCCGGTGTGCAGCAAGTCGGAGCATCATGGCGTGATTCTCAAGGCCCGCGAAGAAGCCGAACACGCGACCCAGACCATCGAACAACTGGCCTTTCGCAATGAACGAAACTCACGCCTCATCGCTAAAAGCTGAACCCTTCAGCGCTTCCCGGGCCGTCGCGGCCGGTATCGACTTCGCCGAGCTGTTAGTCGGCCAGCATGGCCTGTTCTGGAACGAATACCGTCCCGAAGATGCCGCCTGCAGGATCTGGCATTGGCGCGACGGCCAGGCCCGTTGCCTGACGCCAACGGGTTTCAGCGTGCGCAGTCGGGTGTACGAATATGGCGGTGGCGCGTTTTGTCTGACGGATGATGGGATTGTTTTCGTCAACGAAGCAGACCAGCAACTCTATCGGCAATCGTTGGCGGGCGAGACGCCTGAGGTGCTGACCTCCGGGGAATGCCGTTACGGCGATCTGCAGTTTGCCAACGGACAGGTTTTGGCGGTTGAAGAGAACCGGGATCGGCATCGTCTGGTGGCGATTGATGTGGCTGACGGCCAGCGTCATCTGCTGGCCGAAGGCGCCGATTTCTATGCCGCGCCGACGCTGAGTCCGGACTCGCAAAGATTGGCGTGGATTGAATGGAGCCGCCCGGATCAGCCATGGACCGCCACTCGCTTGATGGTTGCCGAGCGCCAGAATGATGGGAGCTTCGCTCAACCGCGTTGTGTGGCGGGCGATGGTGCGCAGGAGTCACTGCAACAACCGCGTTTCGACAGCAACGGCCACCTGTTTTGCCTGACGGATCGCGGCGGCTACTGGCAGCCTTGGGCGGAGTCCGCAGACGGCCTGAGCCAGCTGCCGAGTGCCGCCGCTGACCATGGGCCGGCGCCGTGGCAGCTGGGGGGCAGCACCTGGTTGCCGCTGGGCGAAAGCAGCTACTTGGCCAGTTGGACCGAAGGCGGGTTCGGCAAACTGGGAATCTGCGGTGACGCCGCTGAAGATTTCACCGGTGATTACAGCCGTTTTCGTCATCTCGCACTGGATGAGCAATTCATCTATTGCATCGCGGCATCGCCGGTCAGTTCGTCGGCGGTGATCGCAATCGAGCGCGATACCCGCCAGGTCAAAATCATCGCCGGCGGGATCGCACCGTTGCCCGCCGAGCGCATCAGCGTCCCGCGAACCTTGCGCTACCCGAGCGGTTCGGGCGAGGCCCACGGCTTCTTCTATCCGCCAATGACCGGCGAGGCGAAACCGCCGCTGGTGGTGTTCATCCACGGCGGCCCGACCTCGGCCTGCTACCCGATGCTTGATCCACGCATTCAGTACTGGGCGCAACGCGGCTTCGCCGTGGCCGATCTCAACTACCGCGGCAGCAGTGGCTATGGCCGGGCGTATCGCCAGGCGCTGCATTTGAGTTGGGGTGACGTGGATGTCGAAGATGCCTGCGCGGTGGTCGCTTATCTTGCCGATCGCGGCTTGATCGACGGCGACAAAGCGTTTATTCGCGGCGGCAGTGCTGGCGGTTACACCACGCTGTGTGCGTTGGCCTTTCACAACGTCTTCCGCGCAGGCGCCAGCCTTTACGGTGTCAGCGATCCCGTGGCACTGGGCCGCGCGACCCACAAGTTCGAAGGCGATTATCTGGATTGGCTGATTGGCGATCCGGTTGAGGATGCCGAACGATACGCCGCGCGCACTCCGCTGCTGCATGCGAGCAACATCAGTGTTCCGATGATTTTCTTTCAGGGCGAACTGGACGCCGTGGTGGTGCCGCAACAGACCCGCGACATGGTCAAGGCGCTACAAGACAACGGCATTCTGGTTGAAGCGCATTACTACGCGGACGAACGTCATGGCTTTCGCAAGGCGGGGAACCAGGCCCATGCGCTGGAGCAGGAGTGGTTGTTTTATCGGCGGGTGATCGAACTCGCAAGCTGAAACCGCGTCGCGCCCTTCGCGGGCGAGCCTCGCTCCTACAGATACGGTGTTATCCCCGTAGGAGCGAGGCTTGCCGCGAAAGCGATCTATCTGACGCCGCAGAACTCAGCGCTTGGCGATGATGTACACCGCATGCACGATCCCCGGAATGTAACCGCACAACGTCAGCAAAATATTCAGCCAGAAAGCGCCGGCGAAACCGACTTGCAGAAACACACCCAGTGGTGGCAACAGAATGGCAATGATGATGCGAATGAAATCCATGGGGCAGCTCCTGATGTGAAGTGAACTCGTGTGAGCCCTACTGCTAATCGACACGCGCCGTTCGTCAGGGTTCAGTAGGAACCTGGCGCAATAGCGAAACCTCATGAATCGCAGGCAAAAAAACGCCCCACGCGAAAGAATCAAACGTGGGGCGATGCGTTATTACCGCGAGACGGTTCTGGAATTCGTGCGGGAAAAGTCTGATCAGACCGCAATCCCCTTGCGGCACTGCAGTTGTGCGGTGCGTACGCGGGAAAAGGCGCGGGACAGGCGCAGGATCATTTCGTCGATGTTGGCGTTGCTGACCGTGAGCGCCGGGGTAAAGCGCAGGCAATCGGGTTGTGGGGCGTTGAGCACCAAGCCTTCGGACAACGCGGCTTTGACCACGGCTTCAGCGGAATCGTCGGACAGGGTCAGTCCCCAGAGCAGCCCTTGCCCGCGCAACTCGCCGTGACCATAGCGATAGGACAAACGACTCAAGGCTTCGCGCAGGTGCTGACCGGTTTCAACCACATGATCGAGAAAAGCCTTGTCCTGAATCGTGTTCAACACCGCAAGACCGGCAGCGGTCATCAGCGCATTGCCATGATGAGCGCCCGACAGGTCGCCCACCTCGAAACAACAGGCCTTGCCCCGCGCCAACAACGCAGCCAATGGCACACCACCGCCAAGCCCTTCGCCGAGGACGACGATATCTGCCCGAACACCGTGGACCTGTTCGGCAAGCAACGTGCCGCAGCGACCGAGGCCGGTGTGCACGTCGTCGAGGATCAACAAAATGCCCAGCTCCCGACACAGGCGTTCGACACCCTTGAGGTAATGCGCGGTGGCCGGAATCACCCCGGCTTCGTTTTGGATCGGTTCGAGCAGGATGGCCACGGTCCGGGCATCGACCGCCGCGTGCATCGCCGCCAGATCATTGAAGGGAACGGGGTGAAAGTCCGACGGTGAAATCGTCCCGGGACTACGGCCATGGCAGCCGTTGCTGGCCACGATGATCCGTGAGGCCCCGCTGCGATGCAGTCGACCCCATTGACGTGCCAGTTGAATCGCGGCCTCACGGGCTTCGGTGCCGCTGTTGAGCAGGTACGCCTGATCACTGCCGGTGCTATTGCAGAGCCGCTCGGCAAGGTTGAGCATGCCGCGGTTATGCAGTGCGAAACCCGGGTTGATCAGCGATTGAGCCTGTTCTGATATCGCATTGACCAGCACCGAAGGGCTGTGGCCCAGGCTGTTGGCGCCGCCACCCTGCGAGAAATCCAGGTAAGCGCGGTCATCGCTGTCCCACAGCCAGGAGCCTTGGCCGCGGACAAAAATCTGCTTCGGCCGCTCGACACTGGGCATCAGGCACTCGCGGGAAAGGTTGTCGCGTCTGGACGCTTGGGAAGTGTCTACGACCAAGTCGTCGAGGCTCGGTGGAGTGCGACGCAAGTTGAACAGATTCATCCGCAAAAGCCTCGCTTGAGGTTTTTTGCCTTACCTATGCAAACACCATCAACGTAAACGGTATTCATCGTGCGCTCTGGCCCTGTAAGCCTTGTGAATGCGGTTAGACTAGGCCCAGACAAGGCGTTGAGCCATTTCGATTTCCCAGCATTTTCGATAAGCGCACCTTATGGATTTCAAGCAACTGCGTTATTTCGTCGCGGTCTATGAAGAAGGCCACGTCGGCCGGGCGGCCGAGCGACTGTCAATCTCCCAGCCGGCGCTGTCCCAGCAGATCCGCCAGCTCGAGCAAAACCTCGATGTAAGCCTGTTCGAACGCAGCAGCAAACGCCTGCTACCCACTCTGGCCGCCCATACTTTGTACAACCACGCCCTACCCTTGCTTGATGGCCTGCAACGGGCCCGCGAGGCATTGGGCAACTTCAAGGGTCAGGCGCTGCGCACCTTGGCCATTGGCGTGTTGCAGACGGTTCACACCAGTCTGGTGCCGCAGATGCTCGAACGCGTGCGCAAGGCGCAACCGCATCTGGTGGTGCAGATCTATGAATTGACTGGCCTGGAAATCGAGCGGCGGCTGCTCAATGGTTCCCTCGACATCGGCATCAGCTACCTGCCGCCCCGACAGCCGGGGTTGCACGGCGTCATGCTGTACGAAGATGAACTGACCCTGGTGATCCCGGCGGACCATCCGTTGCGCGAGTTCAAGAAAGTCTCGATGAGTCAGGCCGCCGAGTTGCCCATGCTGTTGCTGGGTGAAGAGTTTCAAGTGCGGCAGATCTGGCAGACACAACTGGCCAATCTGGGACGACGGCCGCAGGTGCAGGCGGAACTGAACAATATGGCGGGGATTCTCGACAGTCTGCCCCACACCCGGCTGGCCACCGTGCTGCCCGGGCGCTCGCAAAAGGCGCTGGGCAACAATGAATTGCTCTGGAAACCGCTGACCGAGCCCCGAGTGCCGCTGAAAGTCGGATTGGTGTGTCGGGATGTGCAGCGGCAACAAGCCTCGCTGGCCCTATTGCGCACGCTGTTGGAAGAAGTGATGAACGGGCCAGACGACCGTTTGAACAGCTCGACTGCGCTCGACGGGCCGCGCTGAATACTTTTCTGCGGGCAAAAGAAAACCCCGCCGAAGCGGGGCTTTGCAGACTGTTTCCCTGACATCCATTTCACTCCGCCGTCCTGGCAGAATCCTACGTGTCCGTGTTGTTGCTTTGCGCTTCCTGCGCGACGTCCATGTGAAGTAGATTAGCTCTGGATCCAATCTTCGCCTATGGGAGAACAGCAGCACGTCATGTAAGAGAATGCTTACATGACGCTATCGGGTCAGAACTGTCCGGCGTCCAGCAGGAACAGCGACTCGCTCCCCGCCTTCACCGACGCACTCAACGAGTGAATACGCGGCAGCAGACGGGCGAAATAGAACCGCGCCGTGCCCAGCTTGCTCGCGTAGAAATCATCCTGCGCTTCTTTGCCGAAGGCCGCCTTGGCCATCAGGGCCCACATGTAGGCGTAAGCCACGTAACCGAAGGTTTGCAGGTACTCGACCGACGCCGCGCCGATTTCGTTCGGGTTGTTTTTCGCCCGGTCCAGCAACCACAAAGTCAGCTCGTCGAGGGTGGTGACGGCTTCGTTCAGCGGCTTGGTGAACTCCGCGAGATCAGCGCTGGCGGTGGCGGTGAAATGACGAATCTCATCCGCGAACAGGTTGTAGAACGCCCCGCCCGTGCCGACGATCTTGCGTCCTACGAGGTCAAGCGCCTGAATGCCGTTGGTGCCTTCGTAGATCTGGGTGATGCGCACGTCGCGAACCAGTTGTTCCTGACCCCACTCACGGATGTAACCGTGGCCGCCAAAAACCTGCTGGCCGTGCACGGTGGTTTCCAGACCGAGGTCGGTCAGGAACGCCTTGGCTACTGGCGTCAGCAGAGCGACCAGATCTTCCGCGCGTTTGCGAACAGTCGCGTCTTCGCTGAACTTGGCCGTGTCCAGTTGCATGGCCACGTAAGTGGAGAACGCACGACCGCCTTCGTTCGAGGCTTTCATGGTCAGCAGCATGCGACGCACGTCCGGATGGACGATGATCGGGTCAGCGACCTTGTCCTTGTTCTGCGCGCCGGTCGGCGAACGGCTTTGCAGACGGTCGCGGGCGTATTCGACGGCGTTCTGGTAGGAGCGTTCGCCGGTGGCCAGGCCCTGGATACCGACGCCCAGACGCTCGTAGTTCATCATGGTGAACATCGCTGCCAAGCCTTTGTTCGGTTCGCCGACCAGGTAACCCACTGCTTCGTCGAAGTTCATCACGCACGTCGCGGAGGCCTGGATGCCCATCTTGTGTTCGATCGAACCGCAGTTCGCCGGGTTACGCGCGCCCAGGCTGCCATCGGCATTGACCATGAACTTCGGTACCAGGAACAGCGAAATGCCTTTCGGCCCCGCCGGGGCGTCCGGCAGTTTGGCCAGCACCAGGTGAATGATGTTCTCGGTCAGGTCGTGCTCGCCACCGGTGATGAAGATCTTGGTGCCGCTGACCTTGTAGGAACCGTCGGCCTGAGGCTCGGCCTTGGTGCGGATAATCCCCAGGTCTGTACCGGCGTGCGGTTCGGTCAGGCACATGGAACCGGCCCAGACGCCGGCATACATGTTCGGCAGATACGCAGCTTTCAGTTCTTCACTGGCGTGGGCGTTGATCGACAGGCAGGCACCGGCGGTCAGCATCGGGTACAGACCGAACGACAGGCTGGCGGAGTTGACCATTTCTTCGACTTGCGCCGACACGGCCTTGGGCATGCCCATGCCGCCGTAGGTCGGATCGCCACCGACACCGACCCAACCGCCTTCAGCGTAAGTCTGATAAGCCTGTGGGAAACCGGCTGGCGTGGTGACGGCACCGTCCGCCCAATGGCAACCTTCTTCGTCAGCTGCACGGCTCAGGGGCGCGATGCTTTTGCTGGTGACCTTGCCGGCTTCTTCGAGAATGGCTTCGACGGTTTCAGCATCAACGGTTTCGGCCAGCGCAGGCAGCTGCGCCCAGAGTTTGGCGACCTCGAAGACTTCATTGAGGACGAAGCGCATATCGCGCAGGGGCGCTTTGTAGTCAGCCATGGCAAACCTCGCAAGATCTAAACAGGTGATTCGTGGGAATGATGTTTTCGTTGGGCTCGAGTGTAACCCAACAACTTTTGCGACACATAGGGTCAGGCCGTGACCGTTTTGTAATTTTTAGTCAGCAGCATTTCAGCTGAGCAGTTCTCGTCTGGCAGAACGCATTCGCGGGCAAGCCTCGCTCCTACAGGTCGGGGTCACGCATATCCCGTGAACGACACTGACCTGTAGGAGCGAGGCTTGCCCGCGAAGCTTTTAACAATCGTCAGAGCGCAAACAACTCCGCCGGCAACTTCATCAAACAATCACTCCCCGCTTCGATAGCCGCCCGATGAGCGGCAGTACGCGGCAGCAAACGCTTGAAGTAGAACTCGCTGGTTGCCAGTTTGCCTCGGCAGTAATCCGCATCACCGCTGCCAGCGTCGAGTTGCGCCTGGGCCACCAGCGCCATGCGCAACCACAGATAGCCGAGGATGATGTAACCGCTGTACATCAAGTAATCCACCGACGCCGCACCGACTTCGTCCGGATTCTTCATTGCGGCCATGCCAACCTTGGCGGTCAACTCGCCCCACTGTTGATTCAGTCCATTGAGTTGAGCCACATAGCTGGCCAGTTGTGGATGCTCGGCATTCGCCGCGCAGAATTTGTGGACGATTTTGGTGAAGCCACGCAGCAATTTGCCCTGACTGCCGAGCACTTTGCGCCCGAGCAAATCCAGCGCCTGAATGCCGTTGGTGCCTTCGTAGATCGGCGCGATCCGGCAGTCGCGAACCAACTGCTCCATGCCCCATTCACGGATAAAGCCGTGACCGCCAAACACCTGCATACCGTGGTTGGTGACCTCCAGACCGGTGTCAGTCATGAAGGCTTTGCAGATCGGCGTCAGGAAGGCCAACAGGTCTTCGGCGTCCTGACGCGCCGTTTCATCCGGGCTCAGGTGTGCGACGTCCACCAGCTGCGCGGTGAAATAGGTCAGCGCGCGGTTGCCTTCGTTGAAGGCTTTCATGGTCAGCAACATCCGGCGCACGTCAGGATGAACGATGATCGGATCGGCGGCTTTGTCCGGTGCTTTCGCGCCAGTCAGCGCGCGCATTTGCAAGCGATCGTTGGCGTACTTGATGGCACCCTGGAAACTCGCCTCACCCAGACACAACCCCTGCATGCCAGTGCCGAGCCGTGCGTGGTTCATCATGGTGAACATGCAGTTCAGGCCCTTGTTCGGCTCGCCGATCAAGAAGCCCTTGGCTTCGTCGAAGTTCAGCACGCAGGTCGCCGAGGCCTTGATGCCCATTTTGTGTTCGATCGAGCCGCAGGAGACGCCGTTGCGCTCGCCGGCTTCACCCTCGGCATCGGGTAGGAATTTGGGCACGATGAACAGGGAAATACCCTTGGTGCCTGCCGGAGCATCCGGCAGTTTCGCCAACACCAGATGAATGATGTTGTCGCTCATGTCGTGTTCGCCGGCCGAGATGAAGATCTTGCTGCCGGAAATCGCGTAGCTGCCGTCGGCTGAAGGCACGGCGCGGGTTTTGATGATGCCCAGGTCAGTGCCGCAATGCGCCTCGGTCAGGCACATGGTGCCGGTCCATTGGCCAGCCGTCAGTTTGCTCAGGTAGGTGTTCTTCTGATCTTCGGTGCCGTGGGCGTGGATGGCCGACATCGCCCCGTGGGTCAGGCCGGGGTACATGCCCCACGAGGTATTGCTGGAGCCAACCATCTCACTGATGACCAGGCCCAGAGAACTTGGCAAACCCTGGCCGCCATACGCCGGATCAGCTGCCAGACCGTGCCAGCCACCTTCCACGTACTGTGCGAAAGCCTGCTTGAAGCCTGTAGGCGTTGTCACCACACCGTTGTCGAAATGGCAGCCTTCTTCGTCACCGCTGCGATTCAACGGTGCGAGAACGTTCTCACAGAATTTCGCGCCTTCTTCGAGGATCGCATTGACCATGTCCGGGCTCGCGTCGGTGGCGCCCAGCCCGGCGTAGGTGGTGTGGAAGTCGAAGACGTGGTCGATCAGAAAGCGCATGTCGCGCAGGGGAGCTTTGTATTCGGGCATGGTCGTTTCTCCGTCAGCAGATCGTTCAAACCTACTGCCGCCCACCCGGCCTCACAATCACAGTCCAGACGCTGAATGCGCCATCATCACTCAACCCGCAGCGGCGTCCATGCGCACCGCGCCACGGCGAGCCTGACCGAATGCCACCACGCAATTTCGCCCGGCGCCCTTGGCGCTGTAGAGCGCTTCGTCCGCGGACTTGAGTACTTTTTCGGGGGTGCGCTGCTCTTGTCGTTCGGCCACGCCGATGCTGACAGTGACCGACACACTGGTAGCGCCCGAACCTGCACGTTTCTGGCGACCTTGCTGGTCGTCCTGAGGACGGCTGTCCTGATTGCGCAACTGAATGTTGTAGGTGGCGATGGATTCGCGGATGACTTCCAGGTGCGGCATGCACTCTTCGAGGGTCTTGCCCGCGAACACCAGGGCAAATTCCTCACCGCCGTAGCGATATGCCCTACCGCCTCCTCCGATTTTCGACAGCTTACTGGCGACCAGTCTCAAGACCTGATCGCCGACATCGTGACCATGGGTGTCGTTGAATTTCTTGAAGTGATCGACGTCGCTCATGGCCAGCACGTAATTGCGCCCCAGCCGCTGCATCCGCTCGTTCAAGGCGCGACGACCCGGCAGGCCAGTGAGCTCGTCGCGGAAGGCCATTTGATAGGCCTCGTGGGCGACCGCGGCGGCAATCATTAGCATCACCTGACTGCACATGATGTTCAGGGTGAACGGCAGGATGAAAGTTTTCGGCAACGCCCAGAACAACCCGACCAACCCCACCAGTTGTGCGGCGTGCAAGGGTCTGGGGTTACGCCAGTATTGCCAGCTCAGCAGCAGGAACGAGGCGATGAACACGGGATAGGACAACTGGATCAAGCTCATCCAGGCGCCATGCAGCGCTGGCCAGCGGATTTCCGACAGCCACATCAACAAGGCCTGGGGATAACTTTGCTCCAGCCCGAGCGCGACACTGCCAACAGCGAGCAATACCGCGAAGCGCGCCACCATGTCCTGAAACAAGTGGGTGCGTTCCTGCCATGCGGCGAACACGCCGAACAACAGCGGCAGCAATAGGCAACACAGGTGGAACACCACTGCTGCATCTTCACGGACCTTGCCGTTGTCGCGGTAATAGTCGGTCTGGGTGTCGAGCAGAAAGTAGGCGATGTACACCGTCACCATCAGAAACAGTTCGCGCTGACGTCGGTAAACCGCGCAATACGCACCACCGAGTAACAGCACCAGGGTCGGCAACACGTTGAACAGCGAAGTGAAAAAGACGTTGAGGTCCTTGATGTAAGCGGCCGCAAGCCCCGCAAGCAAAAGCAGTAACGACGGTAGGAAATGGCTGATACGTACAGCGGAAGAACGCGGCAAGGGTAAAGCTCCGACCGTCATGACAATAGATGGCATTGTGCCCACCTACTGTAACGGCAGAAATGCCGACTTACTGAGTCGATTGTCAGGTTTTTTTAGCGAGTGTTTCAGTGGCCGCAGACCGAATTGGCAGTGACTGGCTCCCATCAAAGATCGCGGGCGAGCTTTTACTTTCACCAGGAACAAAAAAGCCGCTACCCCGGAAGGGATAGCGGCTTTATGAAGAACTGCGTTGAGGCTTAGTAGCCCAGTGCGAAGTCTTCTTCTTTCATGTCCATCAAGTTGTTGGCACCCGACAGCATGGTTGCAACATGAGTGCGGGTACGCGGCAAGATGCGCTGGAAGTAGAAGCGCGCAGTCTGCAGCTTGGCGGTGTAGAACGCCTCTTCGGAAGTGCCGGCAGCCAGTTTCTCGGCAGCCAGACGCGCCATGTCAGCCCAGAAGTAGGCCAGGCAGGCGTAACCGGAGTACATCAGGTAGTCCACCGACGCCGCGCCGACTTCTTCGCGGTCCTTCATGGCCGCCATACCGACCTTCATGGTCAGCTCGCCCCATTCTTTGTTCAGTGCAGCCAATGGGTCGACGAACTCTTTGACCGCTTCGTTGCCTTCGTTGGTCTGGCAGAACTTGTGGACGATCTTGGTGAAGCCTTTGAGGGCTTCGCCTTGAGTCATCAGCACTTTACGACCCAGCAGGTCGAGTGCCTGGATACCGGTGGTGCCTTCGTACAGCATCGAAATGCGGCTGTCGCGAACGTTCTGCTCCATGCCCCACTCGGCGATGAAGCCGTGGCCACCGTAGATTTGCACGCCGTGGTTGGCAGACTCAAAACCGACTTCAGTCATGAAGGCTTTGGCGATTGGCGTCATGAACGCCAGCAGTGCGTCGGCTTTCTTCTTCTCTTCTTCGTCTACGCCGTATTTGACGATGTCGACTTGCTTGGCGGTGAAGTAAACCATCGCGCGGTTGCCTTCGGCGAACGCTTTCATGGTCAACAACATGCGACGTACATCAGGGTGAACGATGATCGGATCAGCGGCTTTTTCCGGCGCTTTCGGGCCAGTCAGCGAGCGCATTTGCAGACGATCGCGAGCGTATTTCAGACCGCCCTGGAAGCCGATCTCGGCGTGGGCCAGGCCTTGCAGCGCGGTGCCCAGACGAGCGGTGTTCATAAAGGTGAACATGCAGTTCAGGCCTTTGTTCGCCGGGCCGATCAGGTAACCGGTGGCTGCGTCGAAGTTCATCACGCAAGTGGCGTTGCCGTGGATACCCATCTTGTGTTCCAGGGAACCACAGGTCACGGCGTTGCGGGCGCCGATCGTACCGTCTGCGTTCGGCATGAACTTCGGCACGATGAACAGCGAAATGCCTTTGGTGCCAGCCGGCGCATCCGGCAGGCGAGCCAGCACGATGTGGACGATGTTGTCGGCCATGTCGTGTTCACCGGCCGAGATGAAGATTTTGGTGCCGGAGACTTTGTAGGAACCGTCGGCTTGAGGTTCAGCCTTGGTGCGCAGCATGCCCAGGTCGGTGCCGCAGTGCGGTTCGGTCAGGCACATGGTGCCGGTCCATTCACCGGACACCAGCTTGGTCAGGTAAGCCTCTTGCTGCTCAGGCGTACCGTGCTCGGAAATGGTGTTCATCGCGCCGTGCGACAGGCCTGGGTACATGCCCCACGACCAGTTGGCTTCGCCAACCATTTCGCTGACGGCCAGACCCAGAGACTCCGGCAGGCCCTGGCCGCCGTGCTCTACGTCGTGGGCCAGGCTTGGCCAGCCGCCTTCAACGAATTGCTTGTAGGCTTCTTTGAAGCCAGTCGGGGTTTTAACGCCGGACTCGCTCCAGGTGCAGCCTTCGGTGTCACCCACGCGGTTCAGCGGAGCCAGCACCTGCTCACAAAACTTGGCGCCTTCTTCGAGAATGGCGCTAACCATGTCTGGAGTTGCGTCTGCGCAAGCCGGAAGGCTCTGATAGTGCGCTTCGTAGCCGAGCAGTTCGTCACGAACGAAGCGAATATCACGCAAGGGGGCCTTGTAGTCAGGCATAGCGATAAACCTCTGCTGATGTAACCGGGAATGAACGACCGTGTTGATTTGTTGTGACGGTCAAACAGTTGTTTGAAACATACGTTTACGCCCAAATCTTGTCAAGCGCCGATCTTTTGCCGTTCGTCATCACGCGCACAAATGCCGGGCACGCAGCCGCGCCGCCGCCGTTGACAACGCAACAGGCCATGCAGGAAAGATTAGTTGAGGGAGAAGGACTTACGCACAAAAACGCCGCGAATAGTCGCGGCGTTGGCAGGACGGGTTCAGCGAGGGTCAAGCGTAGGTATCAATCAACGTTCCAAGCATTTCGTCGGACGCCTTGGCGACTTTCACGCCGGCCTCCACCTGAAACTTGCCCTGGACCATCTCGACCATATTGCTGGCCAGGTCCGATTGCTGGCTGCGGTCAACCGAACGCAGGCGGTCTACCTGAACCTCGGAAGACTGGCTTGTCACCGAACGCTCGAGGGTACTGCTGGCGATCTGGCCGGAAGCCTGATCGACACGGTTCTGCCCTGTCTGAATAGTGCTCAGACCGGCATAAAAAGCGGTGTTTCCTGAGATTTCCATGGGAGAACTCGTCCTAAATAGGAACAACAGCGGCCATTGAAACAGACCTGATGGCAAAAGGCCCGACAAAAACACTAATGGCACAGTGCCTTGTCATAGGCAAAATCTCAATCCAGCAGATCCAGTTGCAGGTGTTCCGCCACCGCTTCTGCGGTGACCGATTTGAGTTTTGGCACTCGTCCAAGACAAGGCGCGGGAATGCGCTCGGCGAGGGTCGCGAGGTTCTCTTCCAGGCGCGAGGTCTTCGGATCGATGATATTGGCCACCCACCCCGCCAGCTGCAAACCGTCCTGGGCAATCGCCTCGGCGGTCAGCAGCGCATGATTGATGCAACCCAGGCGCACGCCGACCACCAGGATCACCGGCAGGCCCAGCGCCATTGCCAGATCCGACAGATTGTCCTGATCCGCCAACGGCACGCGCCAGCCGCCGGCGCCTTCGATCAAGGTGAAATCGGCCTGCATGTCGAGAATCGCGAGCATCGGCGTCAACAGTGATTGCACCGTGAGCGCCACGCCCGCCTCCCGCGCGGCCAGGTGCGGAGCAATCGGCGGTTCGAACGCCACCGGGTTGACCTGTGCATAAGTCAGCGGCAACGAGCACTCGGCCAGCAACGCCAGCGCATCGGAATTACGCAAACCCTTGGGCGTCACATCACAGCCGGAAGCGACCGGCTTGCCCGCCGCCGTACTCATGCCCGCCGACCGCGCAGCATGCAACAGGCCGGCAGCAATGGTGGTCTTGCCGACATCAGTGTCCGTGCCGGTAATGAAATAAGCAGCGCTCATATGGGTTTCTCCAACACGGCGTAGACCACTTGATAAGTCGCCGGCAATCCTTCGGCCTGACGAAACTGCTCATAAGCCTCGACCAAGCCAAGGATCCGCGCCCGACCGGTCAAACCGCCCGGCCGACCGGGGTTCAAGTTGTGTGCGCCCAACGCCTTGAGTTCATGCGTCAGGCTGCGCACGTCCGGGTAATGCAACACATGAGGACGGGTCTCCAGACTGACAATCCGCAAGCCACTGGTCGCGCACAGCTGTTGATAAATACCGAACTCGCGGAAGCGATTGACGTGCACCATGCCATCCACTTGACGCCAGCTGTCACGCAACTCAAACAGCGTCCCTACACAAAGACTAGCAAACGCGAATACCCCGCCCGGCTTGAGTGCCCGAAACGCCTCACTGAGCACCGATTCGAAATCCGCGCACCACTGCACCGCCAGGCTGGAGAAGATCAGATCACAGGTCGAATCCTGCAACGGCAACCGTTCTGCATCCCCGGCGATGAAATGGGTGGCGCCGCCTAATGGTCGGGCGTGTTTGAGCATGCCCTCGGCGATGTCCATTGCCAGTCCGTTGCCCGAAAAAAAGCGCTCGCCCAATGCCCGGCTGAAATGCCCGGTACCGCAGCCCAGATCCAGCCAGACACCCGGCACAAAATCACCGGGCAAACGGCTCAACAACTGGCTGCCGACATCGCGCTGCAATTCGGCCACGCTGTCGTAGCTCGACGCCGCGCGGGAGAAGGAGGCCGCCACCTGGCGCTTGTCAGGCAAGCCGCCGGGTAGATTGGGGAAAGATAAATCAGTCATCACCGGACTCGTGCAAAAAGGCCTGGATCGCCCCCGCCACACCGTGGGGGTCTTCCAGTAGAAACGCATGGCTGGCCTGTTCGATCAGGCCGATTTCGACATCCGGCAGCAAGGCCAGCAACTCGCTCGCTGCCTCGGCCGGGACCAGACCGTCGAGACCGGCGAACAAATGCAGTTGCGGACCACGAAATGCCTGCAAGGCTTGACGGGTATCTAGTTGGGCGAGCACTTCCAGACCGCTCATCAGCACTGCTTCAGAGGTGTGCGGCGCCCCACCGAGCAACAACCGCGACAGCCCGCGAGGATCTTCCGAGCCTTGGGCGCAAAGGAGTGAAAAGCGCTTCAACGTCATTCGCGGATCGGCCTTGCAACCGGCGAGAAACGCGTCGAAGGTTTCGCCAGCCATCGCGCTCGGCCATTGCTCATGGGCGACAAAAGAAGGATTGCTCGCCAGGGTCAGCAAGCCACAGCAACGATCACCACGACGCGCCGCCAGCTCAGACGCAAGCATGCCACCGAGGGACCAGCCACCGAGCCAGGTGTCTTGCGGGATCGTCGAATCCAGTTCATCGAGCCACTCTTCAATATCGCTCGATTCCAGTTCCGGCAACGGCTCGATCTCTACCCGCAGATGCTCATCCAGCCCCTGCAAGGCGGCCGCTAAAGGCTCCAGCGGTGAAATGCCGAGGCCCCAGCCGGGCAGCAGAATCAGTCGATCACGCATGGCTTGGCTCCGGTCCCAGTAATTGAAAACAATCGGCCAGTCCATTCAACAATAGCTGCACCTGCGCTTCGCTGTGGGCGGCGGTCAGGGTCACGCGCAGACGGGCGCTGCCGGCGGGCACGGTGGGCGGACGAATCGCCGTGACCATCAGCCCGCGCTCGCGCAGCATCTGCGACAGTCGCATCGCACGCCCGGCATCGCCGATCATGATCGGCTGGATAGGCGTGAAGCTGTCCATCAACTCCAGGCCGATCTGCTCGGCGCCATGGCGGAACTGGCGGGTCAGCGTCTTCAGATGCTCGCGTCGCCAATGTTCAGTGCGCAGCAGCTCAAGGCTTTTCAGCGTCGCGCAAGCCAGGGCCGGTGGCTGGCTGGTGGTGTAGATATAGGGGCGGGCAAACTGGATCAGGCTTTCGATCAGTTCTTCGCTGCCGGCCACAAAGGCTCCTGCCGTGCCGAATGCCTTGCCGAGGGTGCCGACCAGCACCGGCACGTCTTCCTGACTCAGGCCGAAATGCTCGACAATCCCGCCGCCGTTGGCGCCCAGCGGGCCGAAGCCATGGGCGTCATCGACCATCAGCCACGCGCCCTTAGCCTTGGCTTCCCGGGCCAACGCCGGCAAGTCGGCAATATCGCCGTCCATGCTGAACACGCCGTCGGTGACCACCAGTGTATTGCCGGTAGCCTTCTCCAGCCGCTTGGCCAGGCTGACCGCGTCGTTGTGCAGATAGCGATTGAAACGCGCGCCGGACAACAAACCGGCATCCAGCAACGAGGCATGATTGAGGCGGTCTTCCAGCACCGTATCACCCTGCCCGATCAACGCGGTGACCGCGCCGAGGTTGGCCATGTAACCGGTGGTGAACAGCAGCGCACGCGGGCGACCGGTCAGGTCGGCCAACGCTTCTTCCAGCTCATGATGCGGCGTGCTGTGGCCAATGACCAAATGCGACGCCCCGCCACCGACACCCCAACGAGCAGCACCGGCGCGCCAGGCTTCGATCACTTGCGGATGATTGGCCAGGCCCAGGTAATCGTTGTTGCAGAACGCCAGCAATGGCTGACCGTCGACCACCACTTCCGGGCCTTGAGGGCTTTCGAGCAGGGGGCGCTGGCGGTAGAGGTTTTCGGCACGACGGGCAGCAAGGCGTGCGGCGAGATCGAAAGACATGCAGGCCTCGTGGATCAGAATTCAGTAGCGATCGCAGTACCTGTGGGAGCGAGCCTGCTCGCGAAAGCTATCGAACAACCAACATTTATGTTGAGTGTGAATGCCTCTTCGCGAGCAGGCTCGCTCCTACAGGGTTTTGCATTCCTTCAGAAGGATCAGTGGAGCGTCAAACAGCCGCGTTATAGAACTGCTCGCTGCTCTTCTGCTCAACCAACGCTTGTTCGATCGCGGCCTGATGCACTTCGTCCGCGTGCTCTTCGCGCGCTTCCGGCAGGATCCCCAGGCGCGAGAACAGTTGCATGTCCTTGTCGGCCTGCGGGTTGGCGGTGGTCAGCAGTTTTTCGCCGTAGAAAATCGAGTTGGCACCGGCGAAGAACGCCAGGGCCTGCATCTGCTCGTTCATCGCTTCGCGGCCAGCGGACAGACGCACGTGGGATTGCGGCATCAGGATGCGCGCGACGGCGAGCATGCGGATGAAGTCGAACGGGTCGATGTCCTCGGCGTTTTCCAGCGGCGTACCGGCGACTTTCACCAGCATGTTGATTGGCACCGACTCTGGATGCTCGGGCAGGTTGGCCAGCTGGATCAGCAGATTGGCGCGGTCATCGAGGGACTCGCCCATGCCGAGGATGCCGCCGGAGCAGATCTTCATCCCCGATTCACGCACGTAAGCCAGGGTTTGCAGGCGCTCGCTGTAAGTGCGGGTGGTGATGATGCTGCCGTAGAACTCCGGCGAGGTGTCGAGGTTGTGGTTGTAGTAATCAAGGCCGGCGTCGGCCAGCGCAACGGTCTGGTCCTGATCCAGGCGACCCAGGGTCATGCAAGTTTCCAGGCCCATGGCTTTCACGCCTTTGACCATTTCCAGCACGTAAGGCATGTCTTTGGCCGACGGGTGTTTCCACGCCGCGCCCATGCAGAAACGGGTCGAACCGATGGCCTTGGCGCGAGCGGCCTCTTCGAGGACCTTCTGCACTTCCATCAGCTTTTCTTTTTCCAGGCCCGTGTTGTAGTGACCGGACTGCGGACAATATTTGCAATCTTCCGGGCAGGCGCCGGTCTTGATCGACAGCAGGGTGGAAACCTGGACGCGGTTGGCGTCGAAATGCGCGCGGTGCACCGTTTGCGCCTGGAACAACAGGTCGTTGAATGGCTGAACGAAGAGTGCTTTGACTTCGGCCAAAGACCAGTCATGACGCAGGGTGGCAGAGGTGCTGGCGCTCATGGGCGTTTCCTTGTTTATGCTTGGCAAGCGACTGGGGAAGGGAATACCCACAGACGCGACACGGATGTTCGGCATATTTAAGGAAGAGTGATGCGCTGTCAACCACGATACGTTGGACCGGTTTACATCTGGTTAAATAATAACCAACACTGTTTGCTCTGCAGTGAAGCCACCGAGGACGTCAGGCCGATCTGCATGGCCTGTGAAACCGACCTGCCCTGGCTGGGCGATCACTGCCAGACCTGCGCGCTGCCGTTGCCTGCGTCAGGCCTGACGTGTGGCCCATGTTTAAAACTGCCGCCGGCTTTCGAGCGGGTCGCCGCGCCCTGGACGTACAGCTTTCCGGTGGACACATTGATCACGCGCTTCAAGCACAGCGCCAAGTGGCCGTTTGGCCGCCTGCTCGGCGAACTTCTCGCGCAGTTCCTGCAACATCGCTTCGATGAGGACCTTAATCGGCCCGACGTTCTGGTCCCCGTTCCGCTGGCTGCAAAACGCCTGCGTCAACGGGGTTTCAACCAGGCTGCGATGCTCGCCCACTGGCTCAGTAGTAGCCTCGACATCCCTTGCGATGAACAACTGCTGCTGAGGATTCAGGACACCAGCGCGCAACAGGACCTGAATGCCGACGCTCGCAAAAAGAACCTGCGCAATGCGTTTGCCCTGACGGCCGATGCGCCGGTCAAAGGGCGGCACCTGGCAATTGTGGACGACGTGCTGACCACCGGCGCCACGGCTCAGGCCCTGGCTCGCCTGTTGATGGACGCGGGCGCGGCTCGGGTAGATGTTTATTGCCTGGCCCGCACGCCCAAACCCGGCGACGCAGCCTGACGTAACGCCATGCACAAAACCAGTGGGAGCGAGCCTGCTCGCGATGCGGTGTATCAGACACATCAATGGTGACTGTGATGGCCGCATCGCGAGCAAGCTCGCTCCCACAAGGACGTGGGCTGACTTGACTCCCAGGCTTCCAGCCGCCAACGTCCTCCCCATCGCCACAGCCCAAAGCGCCTCACCATGTCCTTGCCCACCTCGTTGTCCCAGCACATTGTCCGTCGCCCGCAGCGCATCGCGTTGCTGCAACATATTGCCGAACAGGGCTCGATCACCCGCGCCGCGAAAAGCGCGGGACTGAGTTACAAGGCGGCGTGGGACGCTATCGATGAGCTAAACAACCTAGCGCAAAAACCGCTCGTGGAGCGCAGCGTCGGCGGCAAGGGCGGTGGTGGCGCCAAGCTTTCAAGTGAAGGCCAGCGAGTGCTGCGCCTTTATCAAAAACTGCAAGCCTTGCAGGCTCAGGTGTTGGAAGCCGCCGAAGATGCCAGCGACCTGGACCTGCTCGGTCGGCTGATGCTCAGAACCAGCGCGCGCAATCAATTGCACGGCAAGGTCGTGGCGATCGACAACCAGGGGCACAACGATCGGGTCCGTCTTGAACTGGCCGAAGGCTTGACCCTCGATGCGCAGATCACGCACGACAGCACCTTGCGCCTGGAGCTGGAGACCGGCACCGAAGTCGTGGCCCTGATCAAGGCCGGTTGGCTGGAGTTACTGGGCATCGATCAACAAGCGACACCGGGTAGCAACTTTCTGAATGGCATCATCGAAGAAATACTCGACGCCCCAGACGGCCCCAGCGAAGTGCGCATCGGCCTGCCCAATGGCCAGACACTCTGCGCGCTGGCCGAGCCGCAGCACCTGAGGAGCCAGGGGCTTGCCACCGACAAACCGGTGCGGGTGCAGTTCGCGCCGTCCAACGTCTTGCTCGGCACACCGCTCTGAAACAAAAGTTTCATCATTGCTCTTTAAGGTGGCTGCAAAACCAGCAGGGAGCCTGATGTGAGCCTATTAGAAGAAAACCAGTCCACCGACCTCGAGAAAATGGTCGGCCTCAGCCGTCGCGGTTTCATCAGCGCCGGCGCCCTCTGCGGTGCGGCCATGTTCCTCGGTGGCAACCTGCTGAGCCGCAGCGTATTGGCCGCGAGTGTCAGCGCAGGCTCCAGCAAACTGTTGGGTTTTGACAGCATCCCCGCCGCCACCAGCGACGCAATCACCCTGCCGCCGGGCTACAAGTCTTCGGTACTGATCAGCTGGGGCCAGCCATTGCAAAAAAACGGTCCGGCATTTGACCCGAGCGGTAACGGCACCGCCGAGCAACAGGAAGTCCAGTTCGGTGACAACAACGACGGCATGAGCCTGTTCGAATTTCCCGGGGAAAAAGACCGGGCGCTGATGGCAATCAACAACGAATACACCAACTATCGCTACCTCTACCCGCACGGCGGCATGCCGCAATCGGCCGAAGAGGTGCGCAAGGCACTGGCCTGCGAAGGCGTGTCGGTGATCGAAGTGCAACGCAAGAACGGCCAATGGGCGTTCGTCCAGGGCTCGCGCTACAACCGACGCATTCACGGCAACGCACCGATCAGCCTCAGCGGCCCGGCTGCCGGCCACGCACTGGTGAAAACCAGCGCCGACCCGCAGGGCAAGCATGTCCTCGGCACCTTCCAGAACTGCGCCAACGGCATGACGCCGTGGGGCACATACCTGACCTGCGAAGAGAACTTCACCGATTGCTTCGGCAGCAGCAATGCCGAGCAGAAGTTCGATGCCGCGCAGAAGCGTTATGGCGCAGTGGCGGCCAGCAAAGAGATCAACTGGCATCAACACGATGAGCGGTTCGACCTGGCGAAAAATCCGAACGAGCTCAACCGTCACGGCTGGGTCGTGGAAATCGACCCGTTCGATCCGCAATCGACGCCGGTCAAACGAACTGCGCTGGGCCGCTTCAAACATGAAAACGCTGCGCTGGCTGAAACCCATGACGGTCACGCCGTGGTGTACATGGGCGACGACGAACGCGGCGAGTTCATCTACAAGTTCGTCAGCCGCGACAAAATCAACCACAAGAACCCCAAGGCCAACCGCGACCTGCTGGACCACGGCACCTTGTACGTGGCGCGCTTCGATGCGGGCGACAGCAACGCCGATCATCCGAAAGGCCAGGGCGAATGGATCGAACTGACCCACGGTAAAAACGGGATCGACGCCAGCAGCGGTTTTGCCGATCAGGCCGAAGTGCTGATTCACGCGCGCCTCGCGGCCAGCGTGGTGAAGGCCACGCGCATGGACCGTCCGGAATGGATCGTCGTCAGCCCCAAGGATGGCCAGGTCTATTGCACGTTGACCAACAACGCCAAGCGTGGCGAGGACGGCCAACCGGTAGGCGGGCCGAACCCGCGCGAGAAGAACGTCTACGGGCAGATTCTGCGCTGGCGCACTGATCGTGACGATCACGGCTCCAAAAGCTTTGCCTGGGACCTGTTTGTGGTCGCCGGCAACCCGGGCGTCCACGCTGGCACGCCGAAGGGCGGTTCGTCGAACATCACGCCACAGAACATGTTCAACAGCCCGGATGGCCTGGGCTTCGACAAGGCCGGGCGGTTGTGGATTCTCACCGATGGCGATTCGAGTAATGCAGGCGACTTCGCCGGCATGGGCAACAACCAGATGCTGTGTGCCGACCCGGTGACCGGGGAGATTCGTCGGTTCATGGTCGGGCCGGTTGGCTGCGAGGTCACGGGGATCAGCTTCTCGCCGGATCAGAAGACGTTGTTTGTCGGGATCCAGCACCCTGGAGAGAACGGGGGCTCGACGTTCCCGGAGCATCTGCCGAATGGCAAGCCGCGGTCTTCGGTGATGGCTATCACGCGTGAAGATGGCGGGATCGTCGGCGCCTGATCGGGCCCCATCGCTAGCAGGCTAGCTCCCACACGGGATCTGCGACACACCGCAAATCCCCTGTGGGAGCTAGCCTGCTAGCGATGGCAACACCACTCATCTCAAGCCTTAACACTAAAGACGCCCCGTCTGCGCTACCATGCTTGGCCGGACGCGGCAGCCTGCTGCGCGCAGGAGTCAGCATGGCCCACCCGTTTGCAACCCTCACCCCAGACCTCGTGCTCGATGCCGTCGAAAGCATCGGCTTTCTCAGCGACGCACGCATCCTGGCGCTCAACAGCTACGAAAACCGCGTCTATCAGGTCGGCATCGAAGACTCCGAGCCGCTGATCGCCAAGTTCTACCGCCCACAACGCTGGACCAACGAAGCGATTCTCGAAGAACACCAGTTCACTTTCGAACTCGCCGAGTGCGACGTGCCGGTGGTGGCGCCGATGATTCACAACGGCGTCAGCCTGCATGAACACGCCGGGTTTCGTTTCACCCTGTTCCCCCGCCGTGGTGGCCGTGCGCCGGAGCCGGGCAATCTTGATCAGCTGTATCGACTGGGTCAGTTGCTTGGCAGGTTGCACGCCGTCGGCGCCACCAAGCCGTTCGAACACCGTGAAGCGCTGGGCGTGAAGAACTTTGGTCACGATTCGCTGACCACCCTGCTCGAAGGCAATTTCGTCCCCAAGAGCCTGCTGCCGGCCTACGAGTCCGTGGCCCGCGACCTGCTCAAGCGCGTGGAAGAGGTCTACAAGGCCACCCCGCACAAGAACATCCGTATGCACGGCGATTGCCACCCCGGCAACATGATGTGCCGCGACGAAATGTTCCACATCGTCGACCTCGACGACTGTCGCATGGGCCCGGCGGTGCAGGACATCTGGATGATGCTGGCGGGGGATCGCCAGGAATGTCTCGTTCAACTGTCGGAACTGATGGACGGCTACAACGAATTCCACGACTTCGACCCACGGGAACTCGCGCTGATCGAACCGCTGCGCGCCTTGCGCCTGATGCACTACAGCGCCTGGCTCGCCCGCCGCTGGGACGACCCGGCGTTCCCGCACAGCTTTCCGTGGTTTGGCAGTGAACGGTATTGGGGTGATCAGGTGTTGGCGTTGCGCGAGCAATTATCTGCTCTCAACGAAGAACCGTTGAAGCTCTTCTGACAACCAGATCCCCTGTAGGAGCGAGGCTTGCCCGCGAAGAACGATATCGCGGTCTGCCTGAAATACCGCGATATCGTTCTTCGCGGGCAAGCCTCGCTCCTACAAAAAATACAACACATCTATACAATCCCCTCTTTGTTAGCTGCCTAAGCAAGGATTCTGCATGCAAGCTGCCAACCCGCGTCGCGGGTACATCCTGGGCCTGAGTGCCTACATCATCTGGGGCCTGTTCCCGATCTATTTCAAAGCCATCGCCAGCGTGCCGGCCGTGGAGATCATCATTCACCGTGTACTGTGGTCGGCGCTGTTCGGCGGCTTGTTGCTGATGGTCTGGAAACACCCGGGATGGTGGCAGGAACTGCGGGATAACCCGAAACGCCTGGCGGTCCTGGCCCTGAGCGGCACGCTGATTGCGGCCAACTGGCTGACCTACGTCTGGTCGGTGAACAACGGGCGCATGCTTGAGGCCAGTCTCGGTTACTACATCAACCCTCTGGTAAACGTGCTGCTGGGGATGTTGATCCTCGGTGAGCGGCTGCGGCGCATGCAGTGGATCGCGGTGGGGCTTGCGGCCATCGGCGTGGCGCAGCAGGTGTGGCAAGTCGGCAGCTTGCCGTGGGTGTCGCTGGTGTTGGCGCTGACGTTCGGCTTCTACGGTTTGATCCGCAAGCAGGCACCAGTGAAGGCGCTGCCCGGCCTGGTGGTGGAAACCTGGATGCTGGTGCCGATTGCCATTGCCTGGCTGCTGTTCAATCAGACGGCCACAAGCGCTCAGCCCGAGTTCTGGACCACATCCGAAGCCTGGTGGCTGGTGGCGGCCGGGCCAGTGACGCTGGTGCCGCTGGTGTGTTTCAACGCCGCCGCACGGCATCTGCCCTACACGACGCTGGGTTTCCTCCAGTACCTGGCGCCGACGCTGGTGCTGTTGCAAGCCGTGCTGTTGTTTGGCGAGCATTTGTCTTCCAGCACGCTGGTCGCGTTTATCTTTATCTGGGCAGGTCTGGCGGTTTACAGCGTCGATGCGGTGATCAGTCTTCGCCGCCGCAGCTGATCAAAAAACACACAAACCTCTGCGAGCCACGTCCTTCGTGGCCTGCAGTGATCCTTCCCAAGGTTATCCACAGCGTGATCCCCGCCGTTTGTGCGCAACTTGTTGAAACTGATGGTTTTTTGATCAGATCTGGAAGAAGCCCGGCCGGCGTGGGCTGGCGGGCTGTCTCTACAGGTTATCCACAGGCAGGTGCACGTTTAACTTGGATAACCCGGTCAGGGTTCACTGCGCAGCACCAATTCCACCATCAGATCGTCGGCCAGGGTTTCCAAGCGCGACTGCAAGACATCCAGCGATAAGGTCAGCGGCACCGCCAGGATCGCTTCGGCGTGAAACAACGGCTCGCTGCTCATCGGTGCCGGACGCACTTCGGTCACCAGACGCTCCAGGCTCACCCCTTGCTCACTCAGCAGGCGAGTGATGTCACGGACAATCCCCGGGCGGTCATTGCCCACCAACTCCATGGCAATCGGTTTCCAGGTGCAGGATTGCTCAATGCCGCTTTCGGCGATCAGCACGCGAATACCGTGGGCGGACAACGCCTTCAGGGCATCGACCAGCTCATCGTAAGCCTCGGCCGGCACGCCCACCCGAAGAATCCCGGCGAACTGCCCGGCCATGCGCGACATGCGGCTCTCCAGCCAGTTGCCGCCATGCTCGGCAATGCATTGGGCAATGCGCTCGACCTGCCCTGGCTTGTCCGGAGCGAAAACAGTGAGTACGAGGTGGTCCATGGCGCAGCCCTCTTTTGTTATAGAAAAAGAAGTATAGGCAAGGGTTGTTACTGCGTTGAATCGGCGAACGCCTTCGCGGGCAAGCCTCGCTCCTAGAAGGAGCCGCCCCCTGCAGGAGCGAGGCTTGCCCGCGAAAGGAGCGCCGCGAAGAACATCGCGAACAATAAATCGTGTACAAGTTTTTATATTTAACTGGAACAATCCAATAGTTTTTTGAGAACATCCCGTGCCCCGACGTGACTGCAATGCGTCATGGGGTCGCAGAACGACGTAATTAGTCTAATTTTCACAAGCGCAATTCATCATGTAGTATGCCGCAGCGCGCACTACATAACGTTGGATCGATGTCTGCCACAGGCACACTCGCAGCCCTGATAGCCCTGTCAGCAAGGCCTCAAAGCCGTTGATCGGTTCCATCCCAGCCGCCCGAAATGGCATGTACTGGTGGAAGGGGTTTGTGGTTTAAATAGCCAGAGGCTTCATTGTTAATTTGAAGAGCTGAAAAGCGAAATAGCTGAGCAGAGTGAGGCAAGCAATGACTGAACACGTTCAAGTCGGTGGCCTGCAGGTCGCCAAAGTCCTGTTCGACTTCGTGAACAACGAAGCCATTCCCGGTACCGGCCTCACCGCCGATAAGTTCTGGGCCGGTGCCGACAAGGTCATCCATGACCTGGCGCCGAAGAACAAAGCCCTACTCGCCAAACGCGATGATTTCCAGGCTCGTATCGATGGCTGGCACCAATCCCGTGCCGGTCAACCTCACGACGCTGTGGCCTATAAAGCCTTCTTGCAAGACATCGGTTATCTGCTGCCAGAAGCGGCTGATTTCCAGGCAACGACGCAAAACGTCGATGACGAAATCGCCCGCATGGCCGGTCCACAGCTTGTGGTTCCGGTGATGAATGCCCGTTTCGCGCTCAATGCCTCGAACGCCCGTTGGGGTTCGCTGTATGACGCGCTCTACGGCACCGATGCCATCAGCGAAGCTGACGGCGCGGAGAAAGGCAAAGGCTACAACAAGGTTCGCGGCGACAAGGTCATCGCCTTCGCCCGAGCCTTCCTCGACGAAGCCGCGCCCCTGGCGGCCGGCACTCACGTCGATTCCACCGGCTACAAGATCGTTGACGGCAAACTGGTCGTCGCCCTCAAAGGCGGCAGCAACACCGGCCTGCGCAACGATGCACAGCTGATCGGTTTCCACGGCGATACAGCCGCACCGACTGCAATCCTGCTGAAAAACAACGGCCTGCACTTCGAAATCCAGGTCGATGCCAGCACCCCGGTCGGCCAGACCGACGCTGCCGGTATCAAAGACATCCTGATGGAAGCTGCGCTGACCACCATCATGGACTGCGAAGACTCCGTCGCCGCTGTCGATGCCGATGACAAAGTGGTGATCTACCGCAACTGGCTCGGCCTGATGAAGGGCGACCTGTCGGAAGAAGTCTCCAAAAGCGGTCAGACCTTTACCCGCACCATGAACGCTGATCGCACCTACACCGGTGTCGACGGTAAGGAACTGAGCCTGCATGGTCGTTCGCTGTTGTTCGTGCGCAACGTCGGTCACCTGATGACCATCGATGCGATCCTCGACAAAGATGGCAACGAAGTGCCGGAAGGCATTCTCGACGGCTTGATCACCAGTCTGGCAGCGATCCACAGCCTCAACGGCAACAACTCGCGCAAGAACAGCCGCACCGGTTCGGTCTATATCGTGAAGCCGAAAATGCACGGCCCGGAAGAAGCCGCGTTCACCAACGAGCTGTTCGGTCGCATCGAAGAAGTCCTCGGTCTGCCGCGCAACACGCTGAAAGTCGGGATCATGGACGAGGAGCGCCGCACAACGGTCAACCTCAAGGCCTGCATCAAAGCTGCGAGCGAGCGCGTGGTGTTCATCAACACCGGTTTCCTCGACCGTACGGGCGACGAAATCCATACCTCCATGGAAGCCGGCCCGATGGTGCGCAAGGCGGACATGAAGGCCGAGAAGTGGATCGGCGCCTACGAAAACTGGAACGTCGATATCGGTTTGAGCACCGGCCTGCAAGGTCGCGCCCAGATCGGTAAAGGCATGTGGGCGATGCCCGACCTGATGGCGGCGATGCTCGAACAGAAAATCGCTCACCCGCTGGCCGGCGCCAACACCGCCTGGGTTCCATCGCCGACTGCCGCTGCGTTGCACGCGCTGCATTACCACAAGGTCGACGTGTTCGCCCGTCAGGCCGAACTGGCCAAACGTGCCCGCGCGTCGGTTGACGACATCCTGACCATCCCGCTGGCGGTGAACCCGCAGTGGACTGCGGAACAGATCAAGAACGAACTGGACAACAACGCCCAGGGCATTCTCGGTTACGTGGTGCGCTGGATCGATCAGGGCGTGGGTTGCTCGAAGGTGCCGGACATCAACGACATCGGCCTGATGGAAGACCGTGCGACGCTGCGGATTTCCAGCCAGCACATCGCCAACTGGCTGCGTCATGGCATCGTCACACATGACCAGGTCATGGAAAGCCTCAAGCGCATGGCGCCGGTGGTTGACCGCCAGAACGCCAACGACGCGCTGTATCGTCCGCTGGCACCGAACTTCGACAGCAACATCGCCTTCCAGGCGGCGGTCGAACTGGTGGTTGAAGGCACGAAGCAGCCAAACGGCTACACCGAGCCGGTCCTGCACCGTCGTCGCCGCGAGTTCAAGGCTGCCAATGGCCTGTAACTGAGCACTGACGCCGGACAAAAAAAGGCCCTGATCGAAAGATCAGGGCCTTTTTTTATCAAGTCGGTGTTTGCTCATCCATTATTCCCAACTCATGTTTGACCAGCTCCAACAACCTGCCGGTATCGACAGGTTTGAGCAGGAAGTCGACCACGCTCAGATGCATTGCGGCGATTGCGTCTTTCACGTCGGCGTCGCCGGAAACGATGATGAACGGCATCGCCGCCCGGACTGACTCTCGCACCTGGCGGATCAGGTCCAGGCCATCGATGTGCCCCATTCGCAAATCAGTGATCACCAGGCCAATCGTTGGTTTTTCGATCACCATTTTGAGTGCAGTTTCGCCACTGGCGGCGGTCATGCAACGAATACCGTCCAACGCAAGAATCTCCGACAACAGCTCACGCGAGTCTTTATCGTCGTCAACGATCAGCACCCGCTGCGCCGGTAAATCGGGTTCGAGCATGACGGCACTCAGCGCCTCGCGCTCGGCATCACTCAAAATATCGTGGTCGGACATGGCTTTCTCTACGTTTTCAATTCAATCCCCTAGCACTTTCGTCAGACATCGCTAAGTAGACCTTCAATGTGCACTTCGTCGGAAACTTTTCCTATAGCCAATGTAGGAGGTTTTTCCTGCATTTGCGTCAGACATTTCCTAACTTCCGAAGCCTGCACGCCCCGACCTAGACTTACGTCCAATGGGCACCCTGCATGTACGAGCCGACCATGGGGTAGTCATCCGACAACAATTCAAAAAAGACTGCGGTAATGGTTATGAGTAGAGAGGACGCCTTTACACAGGCAGGGAAAACCGCGGTGTTGCAGAACATTCAGGGCACTTTGCAATTCCTTCAGCGATTCCCGCCCTTCAATCAAATGGAACACGCGCACCTGGCGTACCTGGTTGAACAATGTCAGCTGCGTTTTTATGCGCCCGGCGAAAGCATCATCAAACCGGCCGACGGGCCGGTCGAGCATTTCTACATCGTCAAACAAGGACGGGTTGTGGGTGAGCGCCCGCATACGGCCAAGGGCGGCACCGAAACCACCTTCGAAATCACCACCGGCGAGTGTTTCCCCCTCGCCGCGCTGCTGGGCGAACGGGCGACCCGCACCGAACACCTGGCGGCCGAAGACACCTTTTGCCTTCAGCTCAACAAGCTGGCGTTCATCAAGTTGTTCGCCCTTTCCACCACGTTTCGCGACTTCGCCCTGCGCGGTGTCAGCAGCCTGCTGGATCAGGTCAATCAGCAAGTCCAGCAAAAAGCCGTGGAAACCCTCGGTACTCAATATTCGCTGAACACGCGACTGGGCGAATTGGCCATGCGCCATCCGGTGACTTGCAGCCCCGCCACGCCATTGCGTGAAGCCGTGACCCTGATGCATGAGCAACAGGTCGGCAGCATCGTGATTGTCGACGAGCGCAAAGCCCCACTGGGCATTTTTACCCTGCGCGACCTGCGCCATGTGGTGGCCGACGGCACTGACGACTTCAACGAAGCGATCGAACGCCACATGACCCAGGCGCCGTTTTTCCTGTCGCCGGACCACAGCGCCTTCGATGCGGCGATCGCCATGACCGAACGGCACATCGCCCACGTCTGCCTGGTGAAGGACCATCGTCTGTGCGGCGTGGTGTCCGAGCGCGACCTGTTTTCCCTGCAACGGGTGGACCTCGTCCATTTGGCGCGGACTATTCGCAGCGCCCAGAAAGTGGAAAACCTGGTGGCGCTGCGCGGCGAGATCGGCCAACTGGTCGAACGCATGCTGGCGCACGGTGCCTCCTCGACCCAGATCACCCACATCATCACCTTGCTCAACGATCACACCGTGTGCCGGGTGATCGAACTGACCCTCGCCGAAAAAGGCGACCCTGGGATTCCATTCAGCTGGCTGTGCTTCGGCAGCGAAGGCCGCCGCGAACAGACGCTGCACACCGATCAGGACAACGGCATTCTGTTCGAAGCCCGGGACGCGGCGCATGCCGCCGAAATTCGCGGAAAATTGCTGCCGATTGCCCAGCAGATCAACCAGAGCCTGGCACTCTGCGGCTTCACGCTGTGCAAGGGCAACATCATGGCCGGCAACCCTGAACTGTGTTTGTCCCGGGCCGAATGGGCGCGGCGTTTTGCGGCGTTTATTCGTGAGGCGACGCCGGAGAACCTGCTGGGTTCGAGCATCTATTTCGACCTGCGGGTGGTCTGGGGCGACGAACAAGGTTGCGAGCAGCTGCGTCGGGGGATTCTCGATCAGGTGAATGACAACCGGTTGTTCCAGCGGATGATGGCCGAGAACGCCTTGCGCAACCGCCCTCCGGTCGGGCGTTTCCGTGAGTTCGTGCTGGCGCGCAAGAATGGCGAGAAAGCCACGCTGGATCTGAAAGTCCAGGGGCTGACGCCTTTCGTCGATGGCGCCCGATTGCTGGCCCTGGCCCATGGCATCGAGTCCAACAATACCTTGGAGCGCTTTCGCGAACTGGTGGCCAAAGAGGTCATCGAACGGCTCGACGGCGCCGCGTATGAAGAGGCCTACCACTTCATCCAGCAAACCCGCATGCAGCAACATCAGCTACAGACTCGGGAGAACTTGCCCTACTCCAACCGGGTCGATCCGGACAGCCTCAATCATCTGGACCGACGGATCCTGCGTGAATCCCTGCGCCAGGCTCAACGCCTGCAAAGCAGCCTGGCCCTGCGGTATCAGCTATGAGCCTGTTTTCATGGCTGCGTCCGGCAGGCCCAAGCCTGACCGCTGAACTCCAGCTACGTCTGCAACGCTTACCCTCGGCGGCCGATCTGAGTGAATGCAGCCTGCGCGAGCAGCGCTGGGTGGTGCTCGACCTGGAAACCACCGGGCTGAACCTGAACAAGGACCGGGTGTTGTCCATCGGCGCGGTGGTGATCGAAGACGGAGCGATCGATTTCAGCCAGCAGTTCGAACGCACGCTGCAATGCGCCGATATGAAGGTAGGGCCCAGCGTATTGATTCATGGTCTGGGGCCTAGCGCGATTGCCGCTGGCAGCGATCCGGCTCAGGCACTGGTCGAATTTATGGAGTTCGTCAGAGACAGCCCGGTGCTGGCGTTTCATGCGCCGTTCGATCAACACATGCTGGGGCGTTCGCTGAAAGAGCATCTGGGCTACAAATTGCAGAATACGTTTCTGGATGTGGCGGACATCGCACCGTTGCTGTGTCCTCAGGCGCACATTCGCGATGCCGGGCTCGATGACTGGATCGACTGGTTCAAGCTGGAAGTCTTCGAACGCCACAACGCCAGCGCCGATGCGTTGGCCACGGCGGAGCTGGCGTTGATTCTGTTCAGCCGGGCGCGGCAGCAGCAGATTCATAGCCCGTTGAATTTGCAGCAGCGGGTGAGTCAGTGGAAACGCCGGCAGCGGGCGCCGTCCTTCTAAATCTGCGGCGCCGTTCTGACGCCTTCGCGGGCAAGCCTCGCTCCTACAGGTTTTGTGTTGATCTGTGGAACGACGACATCCTGTAGGAGCGAGGCTTGCCCGCGAAGCACGACAACGCGGTCCACCTGAAAACTCCCCATCAAAAACCACCTGACCAGTGGCCAATTGCTTACCTCCCCCGCCTCTGCCACAATCGCGAACAATTCTCGTTAGTTAACACTTCCCAATCGGTGATGCTGCGTGTCGTCAGTCCAAAGCCCCCAAAGTGAGCTCGTTGGTGCGTTGTATCGCGACCATCGCGGGTGGCTATTGGCTTGGCTGCGACGCAATGTGGCCTGCCCACAACGAGCCGAAGACCTGAGTCAGGACACCTTCATGCGCCTGCTCGGCCGTGATGAGCTGAAGGAGCCTCGTGAACCGCGGGCGTTTCTGGTGGCGATCGCCAAGGGCTTGCTGTTCGACTATTTCCGTCGCGCAGCGCTGGAACAGGCCTACCTCACCGAATTGATGCTGATCCCCGAAGGCGAACAACCGTCGGTGGAAGAACAGCAGCTGATCCTCGAAGACCTGAAAAACATCGACCGCCTGCTTGGCAAGCTTTCCAGCAAGGCCCGGGCGGCGTTTCTCTATAACCGCCTCGACGGCCTCGGCCATGCGCAAATCGCCGAGCGTCTGGGCGTGTCAGTGCCTCGGGTTCGCCAATACCTGGCCCAAGGCATTCGTCAGTGCTACATCGCGCTGTACGGTGAGCCGGTATGAGCCCGGCCAGTTCCAAACCGGTATCAGCGCAGGTGCTGGATGCCGCGATTGCCTGGCAATTGTCCCTGGATTCCGGCAGCCCGGTGGAGCGCGAAGAGTTCACCAAATGGCACGCCGCCCACGAGGAACACGCGCGGGCCTGGCGCCAACTGGGCATGCTCGACCAGCGTTTCAGCGTCGCCAGCGGCCCGGCGCGCACGGCGTTATTGCAATCGCGCGAAAGCATTCGCCGACGGGTGCGCAAGCTCGGCAGTGGCCTGGCCAGCGTCGTCGCAGTAATCGGCTTGGCGCTGTTCGTCGGTGATCGTCATTTGCCCATCGAGTATTGGCTGGCCGACCAGCGCACCGCCACCGGCGAGCAGCGCACCCTGCGCCTGAGCGACGGCACGCTGATCAACCTCAACACCCACAGCGCGGTGGACGTGCGTTTTGACGAGAAGCAGCGGCTGATCATCCTTCAGGAAGGGGAAATTCTCGTCGAAACCGGTCATGGCGACGCGCGGCCGTTTATCGTCGAAACCCGTGAAGGCAGCCTGCGCGCGCTGGGTACGCGGTTCCTGGTCAAGCGCGAGGACGACGGCACGCGACTGAGCGTGTTGCAGTCCGCGGTGGCCGCCCATCCGCAGTCGAGTCCTGAAGAGCAGATCCTGCGTGAAGGCCAGCAAGTGCTGATGCGCAGCAATGGCCTGGGCCCAATCGTCGCGCTGAACCTCGGCGCCGATGCCTGGACCCGCGGCATGCTGGTGGTGGACAACACACGACTGGAAGACCTGGTGCACGAACTCGGTCGATATCGACGGGGGCATTTGGGCGTTGCGCCGGAGGTGGCTGACCTGCGGATCACCGGTAGCTTCCCCCTGCACGACACCGACAAGGCGCTGAGCGCGCTGCTGCCGACCTTGCCCGTGCAGATCGAACAGCACACGCCGTGGTGGGTGACGGTGGCGAAGGCCGAAGCCAAGCCCTGAGGGGTGTTGCGTCTGATCGGCCGCCTTCGCGGGCAAGCCTCGCTCCTACAGGATGTCATCGCTCCACAGGTCGACACAAAACCCGTAGGAGCGAGGCTTGCCCGCGAAGAGGCCGTCAACAACAGCACACATCTAGACTCAGCCCCTCACTTACTGAATCGAAATTATTTTCATCCAGCCCTATCACTTTGGGATTCTCATTCGGCACCTAGGCAATTGAGAAATATTTCCATTCAGGAGCCGCTGTATGTCCCGTTCGCTAGACACCTTGTTGCGCCCCAGCTTGCTGGCCATCGCCATTGCCCTTTGCGCCCCGCTGGCCAGCAGTCAGCTGATTGCCGCTGAACAGGCGTCCAGCGTTCGCGCCTACAACCTGCCGGCCGCGCCACTGGCCAGCACGCTGAACCAGATCGCCAGCCAGGCGGGCCTCGCGCTGTCGTTGAACCCTTCGCTGGCCGCGGGCAAGACCTCCGCGCCGGTCAAGGGCCAGTACGACGCCGCCAGCGCCCTGCGTGAAGCCTTGCGCGGCACCGGTCTGCAACTGGAACAAAGCAACGCCGGCACCTACAGTCTGGCCGCCATCCCCGAGGGCACGCTGGCCCTGCCGGAAACCGCCGTCATCGGTGTGCAAAACACTGAAAGCGCCTGGGGCCCGGTGGAAGGCTACCTCGCCACGCGCACCGCCGCCGGCAGCAAGACCGACACCGCGCTGGTCGAAGCGCCGCGCTCGATATCGGTCGCCACTCGCCAGCAAATGGAAGATCGCAATGTGCAGAACCTCGATGACGCCGTGCGCTACATGCCCGGCATCGTCGCCAGCAGCTACGGCAGCGACACCCGTGCCGACTGGCTGCGGGTCCGGGGCTTTGAGCCGACCCAGTTCCTCGATGGCTTGCCTCTGCCGAAAGGCACCTACGCCAACCCGAAACAGGAAACCTGGAACCTCGATCGCCTCGCCCTGCTGCGCGGCCCGGCGTCGTCGGTGTACGGCCAGACCCCGCCGGGTGGCTTGCTGGACATGGTCAGCCGCCGTCCAAGCGCTGAAGACAGCCACGAGATCCAGCTGCAATACGGCAGCGACAACCAGCGCCAGATCAACTTCGCCAGCACCGGCAAAATTGATGACGAAGGCCAGTTCCTCTATAGCCTGAGCGGCGTGGTGCGCGACAGCGGCACGCAGATCGACCACGTCGACAACAAGCGCTACAACATCGCGCCAAGCCTGACCTGGAACATCGACGAAGACACCCGCTTCACCCTGCTCACGCAATTCACCCGCGACGATACCGGCATCACCAGCCAGTTCCTGCCGGTGCAGGGCACCAAGATCGACATGCCGTTCGGCAAGGTTTCCCATCATAAGAATCTCGGCGACCCGGACTGGGAATACTACGACCGCAACTACTACGCTCTGGGCTATGCGTTCGAACATCGCTTGAACGACGTCTGGCAGTTCAAGCAGAACCTGCGTTACACCAAATCCGATCTGTCGTTCCAGGGGCTCACTGTCGGCTCGTATCCGTTCACCCAAGTGGATAACGAAGGCAACGTCGGGCGCACCAGCACCATCGTCGATGAAGACATCAGCCAGTTCGCCGTGGATAACAATTTCCAGGCCGACTTCGCCACCGGCAATGTCCGTCACACCCTGCTGCTGGGTCTCGACCACCAGCGCAGCAACACCAACTACACCTCGATTTTCGGCGACGGGCTGACCACCAACGTCAACAACCCGATCTATGGCCAGCCCATCGTTCGTCCACCGCGCTCCACCGCGTTCTACGACTACAACCAGAAGACCTACCAGACCGGCCTGTACGTACAGGATCAAATGGCCCTCGACCAATGGCGCCTGACCGTCGGCGGACGTGAGGATTGGGTCCACACCAGCACCGAGTTTTTCAACAAGGGCGATGCCACCAACACCCAGCGCGACAAAGCCTTCAGCGGCAACGCGGCGATCAGCTATGTGTTTGACTCCGGCTTTGTGCCGTATCTGTCTTACGCCGAATCCTTCCAACCCACCACTGGCGCATCAGCCTCCAGCACCGAATCGTTCAAGCCGACCGAAGGCAAGCAGTGGGAGTTGGGCATCAAGTACCAGCCACCGGGCAGCAACACCCTGCTCAGCGCAGCGGTGTATGACCTGACCCAGAAAAACGTCTCGGTCACCACCACCGTCGGCGCCACACCGATCACCAGCCAGACTGGCGAAGTGAAGGTCAGGGGCCTGGAGCTGGAAGCGGTGTCCGACGTCACCGAAAACCTGAAAATCATCGCGGCCTACACCTTGGCCAAATCCGAAGTGCAGAAAGGCGACTACAAGGGCAACCGACTGCAACTGATGCCCAACCAACAAGCTTCGCTGTGGGCCGATTACACCTGGCACACCGGCGTGCTGGATGGCTTCGGCATTGGCGCCGGCGCTCGCTACACCGGCAACACCTACGGCGATCAGGGCAACACCTGGCTGGGCAAGGCCGATGCCTACACCGTGTTCGACGCGGCGGTCCATTACGACCTCGGCCGTCTGGACAACAGCCTGAAAGGCGCGTCGCTGGCACTGAACGCCACCAACCTGTTGGACAAGGACTACATCTCCACCTGTGACAGTTTCTACTGCTACTACGGCGACCAGCGCAGCGTCGTCGCCAGTGCAACTTACAAGTGGTAATTGCCTGAGCTGAACGCTCCAAGACCAAGCCGTCCTTCGGGGACGGCTTTGGTATTTCTGAAGGCCATCAAATGAAAAGTAAAACAATTCGCCGCTGGTCGTTCATCCACACCTGGACCAGCCTGATCTGCACCGTGTTCCTGCTGATGCTGGCGCTGACCGGCCTGCCGTTGATCTTCCACCACGAGATCGACCACCTGCTGGGCGATGCCGCCGAGTTGAAGCAAATGCCGGCGGACACCCCGCAGCTGAATTTGCAGCAGTTGGTGCAGGCGGCGGAAAAACATCGCCCCGGCGAAGTCATGCAGTATTTCGGCTTCGACGAAGAAGAGCCCAACGCCGCGATCGCCATCATGGCGGCCACCGCCGGTACCGAGCCCAATTCGTCGCACACCTTCATGCTCGACGCCCGCACCGGCGAAGCGCTGGAGATGCCGTCGGCCAACGGCGGTTTCATGATGGTGATGCTGCGCCTGCACGTGGACATGTTCGCCGGTCTGCCGGGCAAGTTGTTGCTGGCGTTCATGGGGCTGATGTTTGTCGTTGCCATCATTTCCGGGACGGTGCTGTACCTGCCGTTCATGCGCCGCTTGAAATTCGCCAGCGTGCGCCAGGACAAATCCACTCGCCTGCGCTGGCTCGACCTGCATAACCTGATCGGCGTGGTCACCCTGACCTGGGCACTGGTGGTCGGGGTGACCGGCGTGATCAGTGCCTGCGCCGACCTGCTGATCGCCGCCTGGCGCAACGACGCACTGAGCACGATGATCGCACCCTACCGCGACGCGCCACCGCTGACGCAATTGGCACCCGCGACCCGTTTGCTCGACATCGCCAAGGAAGTCGCGCCGGGCATGCAACCCGATTTCATCGCCTTCCCCGGCACACGGTTTTCCAGCGAACACCATTACGCCGTGTTCATGAAAGGCAGCACCCACCTGACTTCGCACCTGCTGACCCCGGTGTTGATTGACGCCAGTACCCTGCAAGTCACGGCGGTGGCGGAACGACCGTGGTACATGGACGCCATGGGCATGTCGCAACCCCTGCACTTTGGTGATTACGGTGGCATGCCGATGAAAATCCTCTGGGCGACTCTGGATGGGCTGACCATCGTCGTGCTGGGCAGCGGGGCTTATCTGTGGGTAGTGCGGCGCAAGGCGGCGAAACCTGCGCTCGAGCAAGCGGAGGCTCAAGCATGAGGCCACGACAGTCGAACTTCTGGAAGGTCTTCGCCACGCCCACCGTGATCGCGCTGCTCAGTGCCGCGGGGTTGTTCGCCGCGTTGCTGGGCGACGGCGTGTGGGATGCCTTGAGCTGGCTTGGCCTGGGCGTCCCTGCCGTCCTGGCCCTGCGCGGCCTGCTGCAACGCCGCTGATCCTTGTGGGAGCGAGCCTGCTCGCGATGGCGGCCTGACATTCAACAGGGTGCTGAATGTAAACGACCTCTTCGCGAGCCGGCTCGCCCCCACGATCTTGAGCAATCTCTTGAACGCGCTATGCTGCCCAGCACTGCCCAACTCCGAGACGCTGCCATGTCCGCCCCCAGCATGACCCTGTTCCACAATTCGTTATCGCCCTTCGTCCGCAAAGTCATGGTGCTGTTGCACGAAACCGGTCAGACCGACCGCGTGGCGCTGCAAGACTGCGTGCTCACACCGGTAAGCCCGGATCAGGCGCTCAACGAGGACAACCCGCTGGGCAAGATCCCGGCCCTGCGCCTGGCCGACGGCAACGTTATCCATGACAGCCGGGTGATCCTCGATTACCTCGATCATCAACACGTCGGCAACCCGCTGATCCCCCGCGACGGTTCGGCCCGCTGGCGCCGTTTGACCCTGGCCTCGCTGGCCGACGGGATCATGGACGCTTCGGTGGTGGTTCGTTATGAAGTGGTCCTGCGCGCCCCCGAAAAACAGTGGGACGAATGGCTCGATGGCCAGCGCGACAAGATTCGTCGCGCACTGGCGCTGTTGGAGAAGGACGCGATTGCCGAGCTGACCAGCCATTTCGATGTGGCGGCGATCAGTGTGGCGTGTGCGTTGGGTTACCTCGACCTGCGCCATCCGGATCTGCAATGGCGCGAGGCGAATCCCCAGCTGGCGGCCTGGTATTTCGAGGTGAGCCAGCGGCCGTCGATGGTGGCGACGATGCCGAAGGTTTGAATCTTCGCTGACGGGTGCGGCCTCATCGCGAGCAGGCTCGCTCCCACAGTTGATCGGTGGTGTGCACGAACCTTGTGTTCACTGCAGATCCCTTGTGGGACCGAGCCTGCTCACGATGGCACCACACCGGGTCAACAGGAAACAAACCGAATATCTGCTTCGCCAACTCTTCCCCCTCCCGCTGATCCTCGCGCAACCCCACCGACCGGCTCATTCCACCGCCCCCAGATCAAACGCCAACGGCTTGGCCGGCTTCTGCCCGATCCCGTACCAATCCAGCTTGCGGGTCAGCACCATGAACACGCCGAGCAAGCCGAACAGCAACAACGAGCCCATCAACAACGCGTAGTCCTCGGCACTCAACAAGCCGTAGAGCAAGCCATACAACGCCGCCAACCCCGCCGAAAAGCTCAAGCCGTGACGCGCGCTTCGCAACACATGGCAGACATAGAACCCGATCAGCAACACGCAGCCGCCGGCCGACAACAGATAAGCCAGGGCAAAACCGATGTGCTCCGACAGCGACAGCAGCAACAGGTAGAAGAATGCCAGCGCAACCCCCACCAATGCGTATTGCACCGGGTGCACCGCCAGGCTTTTCAGCACTTCGAAGAGGAAGAATCCGGCGAAGGTCAGCACGATGAACAGCAGTGCGTATTTGATCGCCCGATCGCTCTTGAGGTATTGGTCCACCGGATCAATGAAACTCACGCCAAAGCTGCGGCCGCTGTACGCCTCGCACCCACCGCCGGACACACAACTGCTCAGCGCTTCCTGCAGGTTCGTGGAGAAAAACGAGGTCTGCCAGTTGGCGGTAAACCCCTGATCAGTGACTTCACGCTGGGCCGGCAGGTAGTTGCCGATGAAGCTTGGGTGCGGCCAGTTGGCGCTCAGCGACACCTTGCTGGTCTTGCCCACGGGAAGGATCTGCAACTGACCGGTGCCTTGCAGCCGCAGGTCGAAACCGAAGGTCAATTCCGTGGCTTGCCTGGCATCCAGCGCTGGCAATGTCACGTGTACACCTTCGCCTAACCAGCCCACCTGGGTCCCCGGAACAAAGTCCAGCCGCTGGTCATTGAGTTCGAGTTTCAGGGCGTTTTCGATGCCGCGAATGTCGCTGATACCGACGGCCAGAAACGGCTGGTCGAACTGGTAATCGGCAAAATCTTCCTTGATGCCCAGTTGCGCCGGGACCGAGAAATGCCCGCTGATGCGGTTGTCGGCGTGGAACAGGCGCGCCTCGTAAATGCCTCGGGAGCGCAGTTCGGTCTGCACCTGGCCATCGAGTTCGAAGCGTTCCGGGAGGAAATACAGACGACCGCGCTCCTCACCGACTTCCTGATAACGCTGGTTGGTTTTTTCGTTGAGCTTCCAGGTGCGCACCACTTTGCGATACGGCACCACCATCAGCGGCCCGTTCAGTTGCTGGCTGTAGCTGGAGCTGCGGGCAATGTCTTCAAGCACACCGTCGCGCAATTGCTGGCGGTCCTGGATGACGCCGTTGATCATCAGCAACGGAATCAGCAATAGCAGAATCAGAAGGGCGATTGCCCCGAGTTTTAGGGTCAGGCTGCGGTTCATGGGACTCTCCCTGTTTGGATGGGGAGAGTCTGGAATCGGTGTGTGGGGGATTTATGAGGGGAATATGGAGATTGTGTGGAGTCTGGGCCGGCCCCATCGCGAGCAGGCTCGCTCCCACAGTTGATCTGCGGTCCCCCTGCAGGAGTGAGCCTGCTCGCGATGGGCCGCGACTCGGTCCTAAGCCAGGCGCAACCTGACTTCAACACCACCCTGGACATTGCCGATGCTCAATGCCCCACCATGCAGTTTCACCACTTCTTCCACAAAGTTAAGCCCCAACCCGGTGCTCTTGCGCCCACTGTCCGGGCGCGGCAGCGAGTAGAAACGCTCGCTCAAACGCGGTAACGCATAGTCGGGAATCGCCTCGGCCTGATTGAACAACCTGAACTCGATCTGCTCGCCGACCCTCTCGGCGCTGAACCGCAGCAGCCCCTGAGGGGGGGTGAAATCCAAAGCATTCTCCAGCAGATTCCCCAGCGCCTGCCGCAACAGAAACGGCTCGCCATGCAGGGTCATATCCGGCGCGATCCTCTGTTCCACGCGCAACTTTTTTCCTTCGATCCGCGCGGCCTGGGCGTTGAGCAACTCATCCACCAAACCCGCCAACGGCACCGCCACCCGCTCTTCCAGCCCTTGACGCTGCTCAACCTGGGCCAGGTTCAGCAACCGCTCAATCAACTGCTGCATCCGCACACTTTCACTGTCGATGTTGCTGACGAAACGCTGCTGCTGAGCCAACGGCATTTCACCTTGCAGCAACTCAGCTGCACCGCGAATCGCCGCCAATGGGCTTTTCAATTCATGGGTCAGGGTGTGCACATAACGCTCGACGTAGGCTTTGCCTTCCAGCTGGGTTCGCATCTGTTCCACCGCCGTCGCCAGTTGCTCCAACTCCCCGCCGCGATAATGCGGCACCTCGACGCGCCGGCCCTCACTCACCGCTTGGGCATAGGCGGTCAACCGCCGCAGCGCCGCGCTCAGCCACCATGACAACAGCGCGCCGAACAGCAGGCCCAGGCCGATCAACCCGGCGCCATAAGCGAGCAATCGACGTTCGGTGCGATCCACGTAAGGCTGCAACGAACTGTTGGGCTTGGCCACAGTGACCACGCCGATGATCCGGCCGTTGTCGCGAATCGGCGCGCCGACGTGCATCACCGAAGAGGTCGCATCGTTCGGATCGCTGCGGGTGGAACGTGCGCCGTATTCACCGCGCAACGTCAGGTACACGTCGTTCCATCGTGAATAGTCCTGCCCCACCGCTGCGCCACTGGAGTCCAGCACGACGATGCCTTTGGCGTCGGTGACGTAAATCCGGTGGTTGACCTGGTTCTTCGGCAAGCCCCAGATGCTTGCCTTCGGCTGCCGTTCGCCATAGGCCCTGAGCAGCTCGGGCCAGCGGTTGTGGTTGAGGGTGCCGGCCTTGAAATCGTCGCGCAGGATCTCGGCCATCAGGTTGGCGGTGTCGACCAGGGTTTCTTCCGTGGACTGGCGCACCCCTGGGCGGATTTCTTCCATCACGGTGTTGAGCACGAAGTAACCGGTCAGGCCGATAAACAGCACGTAGACCAGGAAAATCCGGATCCCCAACGGCATCAGCTGTGCCCCGGGCTGTAGCTGTAACCGAGGCCGCGATGGGTCTGGATCGGTTCGGCGTCAGCCTTCACCAGACGCAATTTGGCACGCACGCTTTTGATATGGCTGTCGATGCTGCGCTCGTAACCGGCATCGGCGGCCACGCCCAGCGCATCGAGCAATTGCTCGCGACTGAAGACGCGTTCGGGTTGTTCCAGCAGGCATTGCAGCAGACGGAATTCGTGCCGGGTGAGATTCAATGGTTGATTGCGATAGCTGATCTGCACGCGTTGGCAGTCGACCCGAAACAACGCCGATGAGACTTCGGCCACCGGTCGCGGCGCCATGCGCTTGAGAATCGCCCGGACCCGCGCCGCGACTTCCCGGGGGCTGAACGGCTTGACCACGTAGTCGTCGGCGCCGATTTCCAGGCCCACGACGCGGTCGATTTCCGCGTCACGGGCGCTGAGGAAGATTACCGGCACTTCGCTGAAACGCCGCAGTTGCTTGCAGGTCTCGAAGCCGCTGATGTCCGGCAGGCCGATGTCGAGAATGATCAGGTCGGCCGGGGTCTGGCGCTGATGCTCCAGCGCCGCCGCGCCGAGGCTCAACCAGGTCGTGGCGAACCCCTCGCCCTGCAACGCGAATATCAGGGTGTCGGCAATCGCCGCTTCGTCTTCGACAATCAGGATATGAGGCATGGCGTCCGAGCCCGGCAGTTAAGTGGGCGAACGGTGCCCCAAGCCTCTCGTTCCGTCAATCAGCAGTCGGGTTTGTCGGCCGTGAAACGCCGCGCCGGGTTGACCGCCGCACCGAATTCACGCAAGGCCTTGGCACCGATCAACAGCGGATAGTTGAAGCTGCTGCGGTCGGTAAGGTTGACCTCGACAGTGCGCTTGACGTTGCCCAGGCACAGTTCCAGATCGACCACCGGGCGCTTGGTCGGCTCGACGGCTTCCTTGTCATCGTCATCCTCTTCGGAGCGGGTCTTGATCTTGCTGATCCGCGCAACCTTATGCTCGTAGACCTTGTTGCTCGCGTCTTTGGTGGCGAGGCGGAAACGGACCCACTCGTCGCCGTCGCGGGTGAAGGTTTCGATGTCCTTGGCCGACAGCGAGGCCGTCAGGGCGCCGGTGTCCATTTTGGCCTTGAGGACTTCGCCGCCGATTTCCGGCAGCGCAATGTATTCGTAACGCCCGTACAGCGTCGGCTCGGCGGCCAGGACCGGCAGGGCCACGAGAGAAAGCAGTGCAAGGAGGGATTTCACGTAATGGGCATCCTTTGGGAATGGGGGCGCAGTGGCCAAATTCTAGACCGCAAACAACAAAGATAGTTGGACGGCCACCTAGCTTTGTGGCGAGGGAGCTTGCTCCCGTTGGGCGGCGAAGCCGCCGTAAATCCATTCAACTCGGTGTTCCTGACACGCCGCTTCACATTAGCTTTTGGGGCCGCTTCGCAGCCCGGCGGGAGCAAGCTCCCTCGCCACAGGTGATCTCATCAGGCGGCAAGCATAACGATGTAAAGGTGAAACATTCGTCACCGCCGATTTGGCCTGCGGCCCGAAGCTGAATATCATGACGCGCCCAAACGCTTTCAAGAGTTACTTATGCGCCGCCTGCTCACCGGCTGTTTCGTTACCCTGCTGCTGTTGCTCAACACCCTGGTCCTGATCGGGCCGCTGATGGTGTTTGCGCTGCTCAAACTGGTCTTGCCTGGTCGCTATCGCGACTACGCCTCATGGGCGGTGATGTGGGTCGCCGAAACCTGGGCCGAGATCGACAAGCTGATCTTCAAGTGGTGCATCCCGACCCAGTGGGACATTCGTGGTGGCGAGGGTCTGCGCGTCGATACCTCATACCTGGTGATCAGCAACCATCAATCCTGGGTCGATATCCCGGCGTTGATCCAGGCCCTGAACCGCCGCACGCCGTTCTTCAAGTTCTTCCTCAAGAAGGAACTGATCTGGGTGCCATTCCTGGGGCTGGCGTGGTGGGCCCTGGATTATCCGTTCATGAAGCGCTACACCAAGTCATTCTTGGCCAAGCACCCTGAGCTGGCCGGCAAGGATCTGGAAATCACTAAAGCGGCGTGCGAGTTGTACAAGCGTCAGCCGGTGACCGTGGTCAATTACCTGGAAGGCACCCGATACACCGCAGCGAAAAGCACTCAGCAGCAGTCACCCTTCACTCACCTGCTCAAGCCCAAGGCCGGCGGCGTGGCGTTTGTCCTGGCGGCAATGGGCGAACAGCTGGATGCCGTGCTTGATGTGACGGTGGTGTATCCGCAGCAGCAGATTCCGGGGTTTTGGGATTTGATCAGTGGCAACGTGCCGAGGGTCATCATCGACATCAAGACCCGAGAACTCGACCCGGCGCTGTGGCAAGGCGATTACGAAAACGATCCGGTGTTTCGCGAAACGGTCCAGAACTGGGTCAACCAGCTCTGGATCGAGAAGGATCAACGCATCGACGCGTTGTGCGCCGAGCGCCGTTGAATCAACTGCCGGTGCCGGCGCCCCAGATCCCGCCCAGGCTTTCCAGCAACGAGCCACCAACGCCCTGCTGACCGAGGTATTGCAACAGCACCGGGGCAAACTGGCCGATCATGCCGCTGTCCATGCCCAACGCGCTGAAAGCGTTGTTCAGATCGTTGGTGTTCTTCACGGCACCAAAGGCATTGTCCAGACCGGCCGCCTTGCCGGAAGACCCAAGCAGGCCGGCCAGCGCACCCAGCTCACCGCCGCCGGACAACTTGTCGATACCCGGAACGCTTTTGGCCAGTTCCGAGTAATCGGTCGAGTTCAACTGATTCTTCGCCAGCCCCAGCATCGCCCCAGTCCCGCCGACGGCCTGTTGAGGTGTCACGTTCAATTCGCTGAGCGCGCTCAACAATCCGGCCGTTTCTGACGTTGGCGCAGCCGCTGCGGCAGCATTACCCCCTGCATGCTCGAAGCGGCTTTGGTCACATCGTCCAGGCTGAAACCGGCGAAGACCGGGCTGGCCGCGAGGGTCATCAGCGAAGCCAGTGCTAAACCGCGTGAAATCTTCATCCAGACATCCTCTTGCGCCGTGAGAGCCGCCCGTGTGTGGGCGGGAAAACTGCCGATTTGACCGGGGTTTGGGGGGTGTTGTTCCTTGCTGGCGCAGGCATTTTTTGCCTTTGGAAGTGCATAGCATGAGATAGACCAGTTAATTGACTGCTATAAGAAACAACCTGACTACATCAAACCGGTATAAAAATCTGTCATATCTGACAGTTGCGACCGTTTCGCAGCACAAACTAAGCTGAGTTTGTAACAACAGCAATCGGGAGTGAGTTATTAAATAGCAGCTCGCACCTCTTCGTTTTCGATCTGGTAGGAAGCATTAATATGGCTGGCAGAGAAACAGGTATAGTTAAATGGTTTAACGATGAAAAGGGCTTTGGATTTATCACTCCAGATAGTGGAGGAGCGGAACTTTTCGTACACTTCAAAGCAATTGAATCAGACGGCTTTAAAACTTTGAAAGAGGGACAAGCAGTATCTTACGTTTCAGAAAAAGGGCAAAAAGGTCAACAGGCTGCGCAGGTACGCACCGAATAAATAAACAATGACCAAAGTCGTTGAAGACTCGACCAGGCCTGCTTCCACCTAGTCGTTAGGGCAGGCCATTCTTATCGGAGACACGGCGATGAGGCGAAAAACAGAAAAGTGCGATACTACAGTCGTTAACGAACCTACTTCGTCGCCATCGAAAAGTTTGGAACATATAGAACTGGAGACTCAGCCAATTATCTTTTGCATCAACCCGGGCGACCGTCATCCAAAGGTCGGCGATAAGGTGACGTATGACCTAGTCCAAGGCGATAACGGACAGTGGTACGCAAAGAACATCATAGTGGTAAGCGACAAAAAGCCTCATTAAATCTATTTGGCTTTGACCGTAAGTCCTGCTTCTCTTGTGCGTACATACCAACTGAAGCTATTGTTTTTCTTCACTTACGGCAATTAGCTGGCAATAGGTATCAACGCGAGTGTTTATTACGGACAAACAAACGGGGGTTAGACACCATGCAGACAAAGATTATTGCCAGCGTTTTAGCAATCCTGACCGTGAGTAACTATACCTACGCAGATACTTGCCCTGAACCCTCATCTATTTACAAAACAAAGAGTGGCTTTGAAGCCAAGGACAAATCCGGCCATATCTGGAAAGGAGAAGATCCGGGACAACCGGTCGATGTTAAGACTCTGGTTTTTGAAGATGCGGCGTATATCACTGAAGACGAAACCGAAAACGGGCCAGTGAAAGTCAGTCAGTTGAGTTGCCGCTACCAAAATCTGGCCTTGTTTCTAGACAATGTAGTCAACTGGAAAGCCGCGGCGCCTGCGAATTGGGACGAATCGAATCGCTGTTATTCTAAACCCAACAATGACTGCTCATTCTCTTTGAGCAATTAGGTGTCACCGGACAGCCATGAAAAAGGGCGACATCACTGTCGCCCTTCTCCCGTCTTGCGTAACGCTTACGCCGCGCTGAACAACTTATGCGGATCAATCACAAACTTCTTCGGCACGCCCGCATCGAACTCACCATAACCGCGTGGCGCGTCATCAAGGCTGATGACTTCCACGCCAACGATGTCGGCAATGTGAATGCGGTCCCACATGATCGCCTGCATCAGCTGGCGGTTGTACTTCATCACGGGCGTCTGGCCGGTGTGGAAGCTGTGGGATTTGGCCCAGCCCAGGCCGAAGCGGATGCTGAGGCTGCCCATTTTTGCGGCAGCATCGACGGCACCTGGATCTTCGGTCACGTACAGGCCCGGGATACCGATTTTGCCGGCAACCCGTACCACGCCCATCAGCGAGTTGAGCACGGTGGCCGGGGCCTCGTGTTTCACGCCGTCATGGCCGTGGCCGCGCGCTTCGAAGCCTACGGCGTCGACGGCGCAATCCACTTCTGGTTCGCCCAGCAGTGCAGCAATTTGTTCGTGCAGCGGGGTGTCCAGGGACAGGTCGGCGATTTCGAAACCCTGGGCCTTGGCGTGTGCCAGGCGGACGGTGTTGACGTCACCAACAATCACCACCGCCGCGCCCAGCAGGCGGGCGGACGCGGCAGCGGCCAGACCGACAGGGCCGGCGCCAGCAATGTACACGGTGCTGCCTGGGCCAACGCCGGCGGTGACTGCGCCGTGGTAACCGGTCGGCAGGATGTCGGAGAGGCAGGTCAGGTCGCGGATTTTTTCCATCGCGCGATCACGATCAGGCAGTTTCAGCAGGTTGAAGTCGGCATACGGCACCATCGCGTATTCAGCCTGGCCGCCGGTCCAGTCGCCCATGTCGACATAACCGTAAGCACCGCCCGGACGCGCCGGGTTAACGCTGAGGCAAACACCGGTATGCATTTCCTTGCAGGAACGGCAGCGCCCGCAAGCCACGTTGAACGGCACGGAGACCAGATCGCCGATCTGCAGGTTTTCGACGTCGCTGCCCTTCTCGATCACTTCGCCAGTGATTTCGTGGCCCAGCACCAGGCCGGTCTGAGCAGTGGTACGGCCGCGCACCATGTGCTGGTCGGAACCACAGATGTTGGTGGAAACCACACGCAGGATGACGGCGTGGTTAATCTTCCTGCCGCGCGGGTCCTGCATTTTCGGATAGTCGATTTTTTGCACCTCGACCTTGCCATTGCCGAGATACACCACACCACGATTGCCAGACATGCTTTCACCTCGCTGTTGTTTTTATGTAGCGGTCGCGTCGCCATGAAGCGGCGGCGCGTTGATTGCTCTGGTTGTTGCCTGTGTGTCTTGTGTTGCCTGATAGGGCCTCTTCGCGAGCAGGCTCGCTCCCACATTTGATCGGGGGTGTACACACGTCTGTGACCAACACAAAACCTGTGGGAGCGAGCCTGCTTGCGAAAGCGAACTAGAGAACGACCGTGCGATTGGCGTTGAGAAACACTCGTCGTTCAATGTGATACCCGACGGCCCGCGCCAGGGTCAGCCCTTCGATATCCCGACCTTTGGCGATCAAGTCTTCCGGGTAGTGACTGTGGTCCACGGCCTCTACGCCCTGGGCGATGATCGGGCCTTCGTCCAGGTCGTTGTTGATGTAGTGCGCTGTGGCGCCGACCAGTTTCACACCCTTGTTATAGGCCTGGTGATAAGGCTTGGCGCCCTTGAAACCCGGCAGCAACGAGTGATGGATGTTGATCGCCTTGCCGTCGAGTTTGCGGCACAGCTCGGGCGACAGGACTTGCATATAGCGGGCAAGAATCACCAGTTCAGCGCCGGATTCTTCGATCACCTGCCACACCTTACGCTCTTGCGACGGCTTGTCGTTCGGGTCCAGCGGGAAGTGGTAATACGGAATCTGATGCCAGTCGGCCAACGGTTTGAGGTCCGGGTGGTTGGACACCACGGCGGCCACGTCCATCGACAATTGGCCAATGCGTTGGCGGTAGAGCAAATCGTTGAGGCAGTGATCGGCCTTGGAGACCATGATCACCACTTTTGGCCGGTAGTTCGGCGGTGTCAGCTCGAAGACCATGCCGAAGGCTTTGCCACGCTCTTCCAGTCCGGCGCGGAAGGCTTGCTCGTCGAAGCCATCGGGCTGGCGGAATTCCACGCGAATGAAGAAACGGCCCGAGAGCCGGTCATCGAAGGAATGGTGCTCGGTGACGTAGCAGCCCTGCTCGAACAGAAAGCGGGTCACCGCGTCCACGGTGCCGAGGACGCTTGGGCAGTCGGCGGTCAGAATCCATGTGTCTGGGGCGCGGCTCATAGTGCGGTGACTCCTGAGAGTTCGGGGAACAAAACATTCTCCTTTGGGAGCGAGCCTGCTCGCGAAGAGGGCGTGTCAGTCGACATCAATGTCGCTGAGATACCGTCTTCGCGAGCAGGCTCGCTCCCACAGGTGATCGCCTCCTGATCAGGCCTGGACGCTCAGGCCGTATTCCGCCGCTGCATCCTGCAACCACAACCACCAGTAATCCGAGAAGCTGCGACGGATCAGCAGTTCCCAGGTGTCTTCGGCGGTGTGGCGGATCACCAGTTGCGACTTGGCAAACACGGTGCCGACAGCCTTGCCCACCGGGAAGCTGTTGGGGTGCACGTCGTAGCTGGTGGATTTCATCAGCACCTGGCGCACGTTCGGGCCGCTCAGTTCGAGGATCTGCTGGCCGCCGCTGACGTTGGTGATCGCGATGTGCAGGTCGCCCAGCGCTTCACGCAGTTTTTGCTCGGCCGCGAATTCTTCGCCGGTCGGCACGATCAGCAGCCATTCATCCGGCCCCATCCATTGCAGGCTGGTTTCGCCTTTGACGACGACGGTCAGCGCGGCCGGCAGTTCGATCCCGAGGGCCTTGTGCACGCCAGCGGCGAACGCCGCATCGTGGCCATCACCACGAATGGTCAGGTGGCCGAGGAGTTTTTTCTCACGCACGATCACGCCGGCGCTTTTACGGCCCTTGCCCACCAGGCTGGCGAGGCCGGCATGATGCAGCGACGACTCGGCCTTGGCCCCGGTGGTTGGGCGTTGTTGGTACACATTGGCTGCGGTCATAAAGCACCTTTCCTGAATTCTGTTGGTTCCTGTGGTGGCTGCACTGCCGTCATCGCCAGCAGGCTAGCTCCCACATTTGACCGCGATCTCCTGTGGGAGCGAGCCTGCTCGCGAAGGCGGTAGCAGGCACCCCACAGGACCCGAAGCCATTAGATGTTCTGGCGATCACCCTTTGGATCGAAGAACACCGAAGAAACGATTTCCGCCTCGATCACGCTGCCATCGGCCAGCGGTGCGAACACGCGCTCACCGATGCGCTTCAAACCGCCCTTCACCACGCCCATGGCAAACGAATAGCCCAGGGAGTTGTGCAGGTAGCTTGAAGTGACGTGACCGACCATCGTCATCGGGATCGTCTGCTTGGTGTTGAACACCAGTTGCGCACCTTCCGGCAGCCATTTGGTCGGGTCGATCGGCTTCAGGCCCACCAGCTGTTTGCGTTGATCACGCACGCAGTCTTCGCGGTTCATGCCACGCTGGCCAATCCACGAGAACGGTTTGGTGCGACCGACACACCAGCCCATGTTCAGGTCGTCCGGGGTCATCGAGCCGTCGGTGTCCTGACCGACGATGATGAAGCCCTTCTCGGCCCGCAGGATGTGCATGGTTTCGGTGCCATACGGGGTCAGGTTGTACTGCTTGCCAGCCTCGACGATTTTCTCGAGCACGCCCATCGCATAGTCGGCTTGCACGTTGACTTCGTACGACAGCTCACCGGTAAACGAAATCCGGAAAATCCGCGCCGGCACACCGCCGACCAACGCTTCTTTCCAGGTCATGAACGGGAAGGCTTCGTTGCTCAGATCGGCGTCGGTCACTTCGCTGAGCAGCTTGCGGCTGTTCGGCCCGGACAGGGTCATGGTTGCCCAGTGATCCGTCACGGACGTGAAGTACACCTTCAGGTCTGGCCATTCGGTCTGGTGGTAGATTTCCAGCCATTGCAGCACGCGAGCAGCGCCGCCGGTGGTGGTGGTCATCACGAAGTGGTTATCGGCCAGGCATGCGGTCACGCCGTCGTCGAACACCATGCCGTCTTCTTTGCACATCAGGCCGTAACGGGCCTTGCCCACGTCGAGCTTGGTCCAGGCGTTGGTGTAGATGCGGTTCAGGAACTCGCGGGTGTCCGGGCCCTGGATGTCGATCTTGCCCAGGGTCGAAGCGTCCAGCAGGCCGACGCTGTCGCGCACGGCTTTGCATTCGCGTTTAACGGCAGCGTGAATGTCTTCACCGTTTTTCGGGAAGTACCAAGGACGCTTCCACTGACCGACGTCTTCAAACTCGGCGCCGTTTTTCACGTGCCAGTGATGCAGCGCGGTGTGACGGACAGGTTCGAAGATGTGCCCACAGTGACGACCGGCCACGGCGCCGAAGGTAACCGGCGTGTAGTTCGGGCGGAACATGGTGGTGCCCATCTGCGGGATGGTCACGTTCAGCGAACGGGCGGCGATGGCCAGGCCGTTGACGTTGCCGAGCTTGCCCTGGTCAGTGCCGAAGCCCAGTGCGGTGTAGCGTTTGACGTGCTCGACCGACTCGAAGCCTTCGCGGGTCGCCAGTTCGATGGCGGCGGCGGTGACGTCGTTTTGCAGGTCGACGAATTGCTTCGGTCCGCGCGCGGTGCCTTTTTCGTGTGGCACCTGGAACAGCGCCAGGGTGGGCTCTTCGAGACGGCTCAGGGCTTTCGGCAACGTGCCTTCGACCACACTGAAACCGGCTTCGCTGGCTGCGCGAGCGCCGCCTTCAAAACCATCGGCCAACGAATCGCCGAGGCCGTAGACGCCGTTGATGCCACCAACGCACACGCGTTTCTGCGGTGCTTCGCCCGGTACGAAACCGAGGATGTCTTCACGCCAGATCGGTTTGCCACCCAGGTGCGAAGCCAAGTGAACCACCGGGCTGTAACCACCGGAGCTGGCGATCAAATCGCAATCAAGCCACTCGCCAGGGCTGGTCACGGCGTGTGCTTTGACATCGATCGCGGCAACGCGAGCGGCGGTCACGTGCTTGCTGCCACGGGCCTCGATCACGGCGCTGCCGGTCAGGATGCGAATGCCTTTGGCGCGCGCCTCTTCAACCAGTGCACCGCGCGGATTGCTGCGGGCGTCGGCGATGGCCACCACTTGCAGGCTGGCATCGAGCCAATCCAGGGCAACGCGGTAGGCGTGATCGTTGTTGGTCGACAGCACCAGTTTCTTGCCCGGTGCCACGCCGTAACGGCGAACGTAAGTCGAGACAGCGCCGGCCAGCATGTTGCCCGGCACGTCGTTGTTGCCGTAGACCAGTGGGCGCTCGTGAGCGCCGGTTGCCAGCACCACACGTTTGGCGCGAACCCGATGGATGCGCTGGCGCACCTGGCCAATCGGAGCGCGGTCGCCGAGGTGATCGGTCAGGCGCTCGTGAATGGTCAGGAAGTTATGGTCGTGGTAACCGTTGACCGTGGCGCGCGGCAACAGCAGCACGTCCGGGGTGTCTTTCAGTTCGGCGATGACGCTGGCGACCCACTCGGCCGCTGGCTTGCCGTCGAGGCTTTCGCGGGAGTCGAGCAGGCTGCCACCGAACTCTTCCTGTTCATCGGCGAGGATGACACGAGCACCGCTGCGCGCAGCCGCCAGTGCAGCGGCCAGACCTGCGGGGCCACCGCCGACGATCAGCACGTCGCAGTGCTGGTTCATGTAGTCGTAGGTGTCCGGATCGTTCTCGGTCGGCGAGCGGCCAAGGCCGGCGGCCTTACGGATGTACTTCTCGTAAGTCATCCAGAACGATTGCGGGTACATGAAGGTTTTGTAGTAGAAGCCCGGCGGCATCAGCTTGCCGCCGACCTTGCCGAGAATCCCCATCATGTCGTTGTTCACGCTTGGCCAGCCGTTGGTGCTGGTGGCGACCAGACCTTGATACAGCGCTTGTTGCGTGGCGCGCACGTTGGGGATCTGCGTGGCTTCGGTCGCGCCGATCTGCAGCACGGCGTTCGGCTCTTCAGCGCCGGCAGCGAAGATGCCGCGCGGACGGGAGTACTTGAAGCTGCGACCGATGATGTCGACACCGTTGGCCAGCAGGGCAGCGGCCAGCGAATCGCCTTCAAAGCCTTTGTAGACCTGACCGTTGAAGGTGAAGCTCAGCACTTTGTTGCGGTCGATCCGTCCGCCGTTGGACAGGCGATTGATCTGGCTCATACCTTCTCTCCCAGAGCCGTCGTGGCCGCTTTCGGGCTATCGGTCTTGTCGGTGAACTGCGGCTTGGCGCCGATCTTGTAGGTCTCGAGAATCTCGTAGGTCACGGTGTCGCGGGTCGCGTTGAAATACTGACGGCAACCGGCGACGTGATCCCACAGCTCGTGGTGCAGACCGCGAGGGTTATCGCGGAAGAACATGTAGTCGCCCCACTCCTCGTCGGTGCAGGTGTTCGGATCCAGTGGGCGCGGAATGTGCGCCTGGCCGGATGCGTGGAATTCCTCTTCGGAGCGCAACTCGCCGCAGTGAGGACAGAAGATATGCAACATGGGGATTTCTCCTGTTAGTGGGCAACCGCAGCAGCGCCGTGTTCATCGATCAACGCACCGTTGTGGAAACGGTCGATGGAGAAAGGTGCAGCCAATGGGTGCATTTCACCCTTGGCCAGACTCGCGGCAAACACGTTGCCCGAGCCAGGTGTGGCCTTGAAGCCGCCGGTGCCCCAACCGCAGTTGAAGAACATGTTCGGGACCGGGGTTTTCGAGATGATCGGGCAGGCATCCGGTGTGGTGTCGACGATGCCGCCCCACTGCCGGTTCATGCGCACGCGGGACAACACCGGGAACATCTCGACGATGGCCTGGATGGTGTGTTCGATCACCGGGTACGAACCACGCTGGCCGTAGCCGTTGTAGCCGTCGATACCGGCGCCGATCACCAGGTCGCCCTTGTCGGACTGGCTGATGTAACCGTGTACGGCGTTGGACATGATCACGCTGTCGATAATCGGCTTGATCGGCTCGGACACCAGCGCTTGCAGCGGATGGGATTCGATCGGCAGGCGGAAACCGGCCAGCTTGGCCATGTGCCCGGAGTTACCGGCGGTCACCACGCCGACGCGCTTGGCGCCGATGAAGCCTTTGTTGGTTTCAACGCCGATGCACACGCCATTTTCCTTGCGGAAGCCGATCACTTCGGTCTGCTGGATCAGGTCCACGCCCAGTGCGTCAGCGGCACGGGCAAAGCCCCAGGCCACGGCATCGTGACGAGCCACGCCGCCGCGACGCTGGACGGTCGCGCCCATCACCGGGTAGCGGGTGTTCTTGGAGCAGTCGAGGTACGGGATCTCGTCGGCCACTTGCTTGGCATCGAGCAGTTCGCCGTCGACGCCGTTGAGGCGGTTGGCGCTGACCCGACGCTCGGAATCACGGATGTCTTGCAGGGTGTGGCACAGGTTGTAAACGCCGCGCTGGGAGAACATGACGTTGTAGTTCAGATCCTGGGACAGGCCTTCCCACAATTTCATCGCGTGTTCGTACAGGTGCGCCGACTCGTCCCACAGGTAGTTGGAGCGAACGATGGTGGTGTTGCGCGCGGTGTTACCGCCGCCCAGCCAGCCCTTCTCGACCACGGCCACGTTGGTGATGCCGTGCTCTTTGGCCAGGTAGTAAGCCGTGGCGAGACCATGCCCGCCACCGCCGACGATGACCACGTCATAGACCTTTTTAGGGGTCGGCGTGCGCCACATTTTCTGCCAGTTTTCGTGATGGCTGAGGGAGTGTTTGAAGAGGCCGAAGCCCGAGTAGCGTTGCATAGTCATTTACTCCAAAACCGCGCTCAGCGATAAACCGGGAAGTCCGCGCACAGGGCCGACACTTGCTGGGCAACATTCGCTTCCACGTCGGCGTCGCCGAGGTTGTCGAGGATGTCGCAGATCCAGCCGGCCAGTTCCACGCACTGGGTCACCTTGAAGCCGCGCGTGGTCACCGCCGGGGTGCCGATGCGCAGGCCGGAGGTCACGAACGGCGACTGTGGATCGTTCGGGACAGCGTTCTTGTTGACGGTGATGTGGGCGCGACCGAGTGCTGCATCCGCCTCTTTGCCGGTGAGGCCCTGACGGATCAGGCTGACCAGGAACAGGTGGTTATCGGTGCCGCCGGACACTACATCGTAGCCGCGTTTGATAAACACGCCGGCCATGGCCTGGGCGTTGTCGATCACTTGTTGCTGGTAAACCTTGAAACCAGGCTCCAGCGCTTCCTTGAAGCACACGGCTTTACCGGCGATGACGTGCATCAGCGGGCCGCCCTGTGCGCCGGGGAATACCGCAGCGTTGAGCTTTTTCTCGATTTCTTCGTTGGACTTGCACAGGATCAGGCCGCCACGCGGACCGCGCAGGGTCTTGTGGGTGGTGGTGGTGACCACGTCGGCGTACGGCAGCGGATTCGGATACAGGCCAGCAGCGACCAGACCGGCCACGTGGGCCATGTCGACGAACAGCAGCGCACCGACCTTGTCGGCGATCTGACGGAAACGTGGGAAGTCGAGGGTCTTGGAGTAAGCCGAGAAGCCGGCAACGATCATCTTCGGTTTGCATTCGACCGCCAGGCGCTCGACTTCGTCGTAATCGATCAACCCGGTTTTGGTGTCGATGCCGTACTGCACGGCGTTGTACAGCTTGCCCGAGGACGACACTTTGGCGCCGTGGGTCAGGTGACCACCGTGGGCCAGGCTCATGCCGAGGATGGTGTCGCCCGGCTGGATCAGAGCCAGATACACAGCACTGTTGGCCGAAGAGCCAGAGTGCGGCTGGACGTTGGCGTAGTCGGCACCGAACAGTTGCTTGGCGCGTTCGATGGCCAGCGCTTCAACTTTATCGACGTGCTCGCAGCCACCGTAGTAGCGCTTGCCCGGATAGCCTTCGGCGTATTTGTTGGTCAGGCCGCTGCCTTGCGCTTCCATGACGCGTTTGCTGGTGTAGTTCTCTGACGCGATCAGCTCGATGTGATCTTCCTGGCGTTGCTCCTCGGCATTCATCGCCGCCAGCAGTGCATCGTCGTAACCCTGGATCTGGTCTTGCTTGCTGAACATCGCGTCTCTCCCAGCGGCATCTATACGCCATTCGTCTCGGTAAGGCACCGGTGTTTCGACAGTGCCCTTTGATGCGATGGTATGACCGGCGCAGACAGGCCAAATGCCTACGGACGCCACGCAAAGGTGCGTTTACGACATGGCGGGAAATGGCATGCCGAACACACTCCTCAAATCACCAAGGAACCCCTGTAGGAGTGAGCCTGCTCGCGATAGCGGTGGGTCAGGCAACATCAATGCTGGCTGTGACGGCCTCATCGCGAGCAGGCTCACTCCTACAGGGGTCAGGCGATTGCCTGGCGCATTGCGAGCAACAGCAGAAAATGCAGCGGATACAAGGCATACGCCCAACGCCGCATTGGCGGCGGCTGGAAATGCCGGGTATGTCGCAACAGGAACAACCCGAGCAATGGCGCAATCAGACAAGCGGCAATGCCGAGGAAGGCTGCACGGTTGCCGATCCGCGCGGAGTAAAACAGCACCTCCCATTGATTCGCCGCCAGGCACACCAACCCCGGCAACAGGCTGAAATACCAGGGCCGGCGGATCACCAGCAACGTCGCCAGCGGCAGCAGCACCCCGAAGAATCCAAACATCAGCCACTGCGGGAACAGCGCCGCCAGCGCCAGCGCGACCACCGCGAGCAGTCGTGATTGCAGGCGTTGATCCTGCCAGCCACGAGCCACCAGCAATCCCAGCGTCAGCGTAGGCAACACGTTCAAGGTGTCGGGATCGGGAATGTACATCCGGTAGGGAATTTCGCTCAGGGCGCTGAACAACAGTAACCAGCCCAGGTATCGCCACTGGCCGTCGGTCGTCGTGGCACCAGTGCGCGCAAGGTTGGCCGCCATCGCCAGGCAGAACCACGGAAACGCCAGCCGTCCCGGCACATACAGCAGATCGACGGAGTAACCGACATATCGCAGGTGATCGAGCACCATGCTCAATAGCGCCAGCCACTTGAGCAGATCCAGTGCCCCATCCCTTTGCGTCATGTGCATAATTGCCCGTCGTCTTTGTAGTGTTCTGTCAGACGCATCCCGTGTGCTCGCCGGATGATCTTCGGTAAAGTGCGCACCATCATTGACCACGAGGCGCTTCACCATAAGCGTCTCGACCACGGAAAGCAGGGCCATGACCGATAAGAGCCAACAATTCGCCAGCGACAACTATTCCGGTATCTGCCCTGAAGCCTGGGCTGCCATGGAACAGGCCAACCACGGCCACCAACGCGCTTACGGCGACGATGAATGGACCGCACGCGCGTCCGATGATTTCCGCAAACTGTTCGAAACCGACTGCGAAGTGTTTTTCGCCTTCAACGGCACCGCGGCCAACTCGCTGGCCCTGTCGTCGCTGTGCCAGAGTTACCACAGCGTGATCTGCTCGGAAACCGCCCACGTCGAAACCGACGAGTGCGGCGCGCCGGAATTCTTCTCCAACGGTTCCAAGTTGCTCATTGCCCGTACTGAAAACGGCAAGCTGACCCCGGAATCGATCCGCGAAGTCGCCCTCAAGCGCCAGGACATCCACTACCCGAAACCCCGCGTCGTGACCCTGACCCAGGCCACCGAAGTCGGCAGCGTCTACACCCCGGAAGAAATCCGCGCCATCAGCGCCACCTGCAAAGAGCTGGGCCTGAACCTGCACATGGACGGCGCGCGCTTCTCCAACGCCTGCGCATTCCTCGGCTGCTCCCCGGCCGACCTGACCTGGAAAGCCGGCGTCGATGTGTTGTGCTTCGGCGGCACGAAAAACGGCATGGCGGTGGGTGAAGCGATTCTGTTCTTCAACCACAAACTGGCCGAAGACTTCGACTACCGCTGCAAACAGGCGGGGCAACTGGCCTCGAAAATGCGTTTCCTGTCGGCACCGTGGGTCGGGATTCTGGAAAACGACGCCTGGCTCAAATACGCCCGCCACGCCAACCATTGCGCGCAGCTCCTGGCAGAACTGGTCAGCGATATTCCCGGCGTGGAACTGATGTTCCCGGTACAGGCCAACGGCGTGTTCCTGCAACTGTCGGAGCCGGCCATCGCTGCACTGACGGCCAAGGGCTGGCGTTTCTACACCTTCATCGGCAACGGCGGCGCACGCTTCATGTGCTCGTGGGATACCGAGGAAGAGCGCGTCCGTGAACTCGCGGCAGATATCCGTGAAGTCATGTCCCACTGATTCCTTCAAACAGCAACCCGATCCCCTGTGGCGAGGGAGCTTGCTCCCGCTCGGCGGCGCAGCCGTCGTAGAACCAGCCAATGCGGTCTGCCAGACAGACCGCATTCTCAGTATTCGGGGCCGCTTCGCAGCCCAGCGGGAGCAAGCTCCCTCGCCACAAAACCCCTTTCCCCCTCCCCTGATCACTCACCCTGAAACTCTTGGTCTACATTGATTGGCGAGCCGCTTCTATCCGCTCAGACAATAATAATCAGGAGCGTACGCATGTCCTTACAAGGCAAAACCCTGTTCATTACCGGTGCCAGCCGTGGGATTGGTCGTGAGATCGCGCTGCGAGCTGCGCGGGATGGGGCCAACATTGTGATTGCCGCCAAAAGCGCCGCCCCCACCCCAAACTGCCCGGCACGATTTTCAGCGTGGCCAAGGAAGTTGAAGACGCGGGCGGCAAGGCGCTGGCCTTGCAGGTGGATGTTCGCGATGAACTCGCGGTACGCGAGGCGCTGGCCCAGGCCCACGAACATTTCGGCGGTATCGATGCATTGATCAACAACGCCGGGGCGATCAAGCTGACCGGCGTTCAACACATCGAGCTCAAGCGCTTCGACCTGATGCACCAAATCAACACCCGCGCCGTGTTGCTGTGCAGCCAGGCTGCCCTGCCCTATCTGAAAAAAACCAAGGGTCACATTCTTAACCTGTCGCCACCGTTGAACCTGGCGACGAAATGGTTCGCCCAATACAGCCCCTACACGGTGACCAAATACGGCATGAGCATGCTGACCCTGGGCATGAGTGAGGAATTTGCCAGTTATGGCATCAGCGTCAATTCGTTGTGGCCGCAGACGATGATTGCGACGGCGGCCATCGAGTTTCAGCTTGGCTCGAGGGAATCCTTCAAACACGCACGAACGCCGGCGATCATGGCCGATGCTGCTTACGCAATTCTGGACAGCAGCAGTCGCAGCATTACCGGGCGGTTGCTGATTGATGAGGACATTCTGCGGGAGCACGGCGTGACCGAATTCGATCATTACCGTTTCGAGCCCGGCACCAACGACACGCTGATGCCAGATTTGTTTGTCGACTGAATACCAACACCTGTAGGAGCGAGCCTGCTCGCGATAGCGCCGGTACATTCACCACCGCTATCGCGAGCAGGCTCGCTCCTACAGGTTGCGCGGCGCGAATCAGAATTCGATGCGCACGTCACCCTTCGGCACGCTGCAGCACGACAGGATGTAGCCTTCGGCTTCGTCTTCCTCGGTAATCCCGCCGTTGTGGTCCATTTCGACCTCGCCGCCCAGCTTCAATACCTTGCACGTGCCGCAAATGCCCATGCCGCAGGCCTTCGGAATCAGCAAGCCCAGCTTGGCCGCCGCCGCATGCACGGTTTCACCCGGGGCCACGCGAATGCTCTTGCCGGAGGAGATAAATTCGACTTGATGCAGGTCCGCCAGATCAACTTCCGGCGCGTCGGCAGCAATTTCTGCCTGTTCCACCGCATCGGCGCGGGCTTCCGGCGGCGTGGCACCGAAGGATTCCTCGTGGTAACGCGACATGTCGAAACCGGCGGTCTCGAGCATGCGCTTGACCGCGTTCATGTATGGCGTCGGGCCGCAGCAGAACACTTCGCGCTCCATGAAGTCCGGGGCCATCAGTTCGAGCATCTTGTGGTTCAGGTAACCGCGATAACCCGCCCACGGCTCACCCAGACCATGCTTCTCGCAGATCAGGTGCAGGCTGAAGTTATCGATCCGCGACGCCATGTGTTCCAGCTCGCGGTGATAAATGATGTCTTTGGGCGAGCGGGCGCTGTGGATAAACACCATGTCGACGTTGCCGTTGGTGTCGTAGAACCAGCGCGCCATCGACATGACCGGCGTGATGCCGACGCCGCCGCTGAGGTACAACACCTTCGGCGCGGTGAAGTCCATGGCGTTGAACAGCCCGACCGGCCCGTGCACCGCCAGCTCCTGACCTTCATGCAGCGTGTCGTGCAACCAGTTCGAGACTTTGCCGCCCGGTACGCGCTTGATCGTCACCGAAAAGCTGTACGGCACCGATGGCGAGCTGGAAATGGTGTAGGAGCGCATGATCGGCACGCCTTCGATTTCCAGCTCCAGGGTGACGAACTGCCCCGGCTTGAAGAAGAACAGGATCGGCTGGTCGGCCATAAAGCAGAAGGTGCGCACATCCCAGGTTTCCTGGATGACTTTGACGCAACGGACGATGTGTCGACCGTTGGCCCAGGTCTGGGTGGTTACCGGATTCAGGAAGCTGTTGGACATGCTGTTCTCCACCGCCGATGGTCGGCCTTATGTTGGCGATTCTGCGTATAGCGCGAGCCACCCATTTACCTATCTGCGACATTCACATACTTATCGCGACCAGCCCCCAACTACCGGGGGTTGCGCGTCGGGAACAGATTGGGCCATGTCGCCCATGGATAAGGTTCTGCCCAGCGCCGGCCCCACACTCGCTCCATACCAAGACACAATCTTTACACCTTGCTTTACACCTTGCGTAGCAAACCTGATTAGCCACTTTCGCCGGCCACACAGAATGGCCTTGAGGATCAAATCGATGGACGTCACCGCAAAAATCAGCCTGGGCGATCCGCTGGAACCCGCACGCAAGGCCACCGCGCAGATGCTGCAAGAGCGCGAGCGCACTTTCTCGCTGCCGCAGCCGTTTTACTCTGACGAGCGGCTGTTTGATATCGACATGCAGGAAATCTTCCAGAAAGAGTGGTTGATCGCCGGCATGGCTTGCGAGATCCCGACCAAGGGCAACTACCTGACCCTGCAAGTCGGCAAGAATCCGATCATCGTGATTCGCGGCGCCGAAGGCGTGATCCATGCATTCCACAACGTCTGTCGTCACCGCGGCTCGCGTCTGTGCACCAGTGAAAAGGGCAAGGTTGCCAAACTGGTCTGCCATTACCACCAGTGGACTTACGAACTGGACGGTCGCCTGCTGTTCGCCGGCACCGAAATGGGCGCCGACTTCGACATGAAGCAGTACGGCCTCAAACCGGTGAACGTGAAGACCGCCGGCGGCTACATCTTCATCAGCCTGTCGGAAAACCCGCCAGCCATTGATGACTTCCTGTCGACGCTGAACCATTACATGGAACCGTATGACATGGAAAACACCAAGGTGGCGATTACCACCACCTTGATGGAAAAGGCCAACTGGAAGCTGGTGCTGGAAAACAACCGCGAGTGCTACCACTGCAACGCGTCGCACCCGGAACTGCTGAAAACCCTGCTGGAATGGGACGACGTCACCGACCCGCGTGCCGACCAGGCCTTCAAAGACCACGTCGCGGCCTCCGCCGCTGCCTGGGAAGCCGAGAAGATCCCTTACGCCCACGCCAGTTTCGGCCTGCGTAACCGCATCGTGCGCATGCCGCTGCTCAAGGGCACTGTGTCGATGACCCTGGACGGCAAACAGGGCTGCGCCAAACTCATGGGCCGCATCAAGAACCCGGACCTGGGCTCGATGCGCATCCTGCACCTGCCGCACTCCTGGAACCACTGCATGGGCGATCACATCATCGTCTTCACCGTGTGGCCGATCAGCGCTCAGGAAACCATGGTCACCACCAAGTGGATCGTCCACAAGGACGCGGTTGAAGGCGTGGACTACGACGTGGAGCGCATGCGCCAGGTCTGGGACGCCACCAACGACCAGGATCGCCGTCTGGCCGAAGAGAACCAGCGCGGGATCAACTCCACGGCGTACCAGCCAGGGCCTTACTCCAAGACCTATGAGTTTGGTGTGGTGAACTTTGTGGACTGGTACAGCGAGCGTCTGTTGAGCAACCTCGGGGCCGAGCCTGCGCCTTACCTCAAGGGCGTTCCGGTTCAGGGCTAACAGCAAAAGCATCGCGAGCAGGCTCGCTCCCACAGGGGATCTTTGGTGCGCTGAAGATCGAATGTGGGAGCGAGCCTGCTCGCGATGACGGCCTCACATTCACCCGATCAACTTGAAGACCACCTCACGCTGCCATCCTCCCCGATAAACGTCTCTTCGATGTGCTCCCCCACCAACCGCACCTTCACATACCCATTCAACACCCGATCCGGGTACGCCTCATCCCGCGCATTCTCGGTTTCCGACCACAACACCCGTGTATGCCCGTCCAGCTCGCTGGCATTGCCATACGGAATCGCCCCATGTCCGGCGCAACGCGCATGCAGTCCACCCTGGGCCGCATAGCAAATGCCATTGTGCAAATGCCCCCAATACCAGTAATCAGGCTCCCGCCCCAGCGCATCACAGACCGGCTGATACAATGCCGTCTTGTTGTGCCCGGAAATATCGAACCCCTGATGGTGACTGAGCACCATGATCTTCTTGCGCTGGGGCAGTTCTTTCATCCAGGCGATCTGCTCCTTGTTCAGCGTGCCGTCCATGTACAGATTGATGGCGTCTGACGCATAGGCCGTATCGAGCCCGACCACCAGCCAATCGTCGTTGTACAACGCGAAATAACTGGTGCCTTGCTGCGCCGGAAAACGCTTGGCCAGTTCCTTGAAATAACCATGGGCGCCGCTGTACATCTCGTGATTGGAATTGAGGGTGAACGAGCCGTGCTTGCCCATGGGCCAGCCGACCATGTCGACGTCTTCCTGGGAATGGGTGCCGGCGTAATACACATCCCCCAGGTGAATAGTGAAATCGGCCTGAGCCAGTTGCATCTGGTTGGCCACCGCCACTGCCGGGGCATGGCTGTCGAACGGACCGGTGCCCCAGTCGCCGGCGATCGCCAGCACCACGTCACTGTCCATCTTCATCAATGCCGGGTTAGTGGCGAACGGCGCGTGATGGCGCAGGTTTTCGATCCACTTGAGCAGCGCTTCGCTCCACAACAGATCCAGCAGTTCCCACTTGCGACAGCCCAGCAGACTGCCGTCCTTGAGCACCCGGGTCTGCAACTGGTCGACCGATTGCGGCAAAGGCGTGGCGTTGCCGATGTGCAGGATCGACAAACCGTGGGACAACTCCCACGGCACGCTCGGCTGATCGGCCGGCAGATCGCCGTGTTTGAGCACGTATTGCGCCTGATCGTGGCCACGCTGCAACAGGGCGACGATGGCCTGGAACTCCTCGGGCTCAAGCTCGCTGATGAGCTTTTTCCAGGACATTTCCAATCGCGTGAACAGCCCATGCACGCGAACTTTGACCTTGTCGTATTCATGTTCCCAATGAGTAACTAATGACATGTTGGCATTCCTCCATCCGTAGTGGGATCACAGGGTTTTCATGAACTCGATGAGCGCCCGTTTATCGATGTCCGACAGTTGCGTGCCGTACAGGTGGCCGCTGTTGTGGTTGCCCTCCAGGCGCGTGTCGTATTTGAAGTCCGCCGAGGCCTTGGCCTGCGCCCCGCTCGTGACGAAGCCGACCTTTTCCTGGTCGTACACATCGGAGCCGGTGTAGAACACCGACGGCCGCTGTTCCGGCGTCTGCAGCAGATCCCACAGCGTGGGCACCGAACCGTTATGCAGGTAGGGCGCCCGCAGCCAGACACCATCGGTCGGCGTGTTGCTGTAGCTCTGGGTCTTGCGATAGGCGTTGAAGTCGAATGGCGGTTTCTTGAAGGTGTGGAAGGCCTCCACCAACCCCGTGGTGAACGAGTTCAGGCGATGGGGATCGGTGCCCAGTTCGTCGATGTGGGTGGTGACCTGGCCGGTGTCGGTGCGACCGAAGTCGTGACAACCGGCGCAGTTCTGATCCCAGAGCGGTTTGCCCTGGGCGACCTTGGCCTGGTCCAGCGCGAACGGCCAGGCGGGCGGCTTGGTGCCGAGCAGCCAGTTGGTCACGCGGTTGAAGCTTTCCGGCAGCACAGATTCCGGCGTCGCACCCACGGCCATTGCCGCTGCGTAGTTGCGCTCGTGGATGTCGTTGTTGTTGCCGTCCCAGTGCAGGTACAGCGACTCCCGGGGTTTCTGGTTCCAGACTTGCGGCAGGTCGACGGTGCCGATGGTCGAGTCATCCGGGAAGCCGAACACCACCATTTTCGTCGGGTTGAAGGTGTCGGTGCGCCCCGGTCCCTGTTGCGGGCGCAGCTTCTGCCAGGCGTAGGCCTGTTTCTGTTTGAGCAACGCGCTCTTGGCCATCGGAATGATGAGGTAGCGGTTGTACAAGCGCTCGAAAAAACCGAGTTGGAACTTGCCGTTGATCGCAGTCATCACCGCGTCGGTGGTGAATGTCGGATCGCTGGCGCAATCGTAGGCGAACCACTGAAAGGCTTGCAGTTGCAGGGTATTGGCCGGGGCGGTGGCCACCGGGGTGGCAACGTCGCTGGCATTGGCCCGGTAGGAACCTGTGTGACACAGGGCGCAGTTTGGCTCAACGGTCGGGTAGCCGATCTGCCGCTTGGCCATGCCGATGGGCAGGTCCTTGCCGTTCTCAAAGAGGAAACCGAAGACTTCATAGCCGCCGGGTCTGGGCAGTTTCTCGGGACACATCTGCGGCAGCACGGCGAACAGGTAATACGGGATGCGCGCTTCAATGCCCAAGCCGATGGCGGCGTACTTGTAGTGGTCTTCGTCGGAGGCGTACTTCTCGGCTGGCACCACCCGCAGCATCTGGTACCAAGTCTCGTAACCGATAAATCCCAGCACCAGGACCACGATCAGCGTGCCGACCTTGAAACTGTGCCGCTGCCAGCGCAGCGCCCAGCCGGCACGCCATTCCCGCCAGCCATCACAGAGCAACGCCAACGGACGATTGGCCGGCGTGCTGCCCAGGTACAGCAGGATGCCGAGGATCAGGAACATGCTCAGATCGCCCATCAGCATCGGCACGAACACTGATGCCTGGCTGCTGGTGTTGATCAGGTAGATCCAGAACGCCACGGCGATCAGTCGCGACAATACACATAACCAGGAATGCACCACAAACCGCGATGCATTGAAGCCCGACGGCATGTAGAACACGCTGATACCCACCAGCAGCATGCCGGCGTTTTCAAGCCATGGATCGGAGAGTTGCGGTGGCATGCCGAGCATCGAGGTCAGCAGCGCCGGAGCGAAAAGCGCCGGGATCGCGAAGACCATGTTCATCACGATGCCTAGCCAGATGAAGCGTTGGAACCAGCGGATGTAACTGTCCATATCATCCATTTCCTTCTAATCCTGAACACCGTCCACTGTGGGAGCGAGCCTGCTCGCGAAAGCGTTGTATCAGGCAACGTCAATGTTGACTGTGCCGCCGCTTTCGCGAGCAGGCTCGCTCCCACAGGTTGTGCGACAAATCTCCAGCCACCGGCGGTATTAGCCGAGGGCGGTTTTCTCGAGGTGTTGCAGGATGATCGGGTACACATCGACCACCGCGTCCTTGCCGAACATGCAATCGATATGACCGTACCCCGGCACCACATGCCGGCTGTAACGCTCCGGCCCATGGACCTTGCACACGCGGTCATAAGTCTTGAGCGTGCTTTCCGGCAGGTAGCACTGGTTGTCCGCGCCGCTGATAAAGCAGATCGGCATGCTCAGCCGGTCGAAGTGCGGCATGTAGACGTCGTCACCCTTGAAGTCCACCAGATGGCCTTTGCGCACGATCAGCGCCAGGTGCTCGAAGGTGTGCATGTTCGACTCGCCAAACAATTCGTGCAGGTTGTCGTGCAGGGTTTCGTTGAGGGTGTCGTGGCGATACAACGACGCGTACATGAAGGTGATGCGATGGCACACCGGGTTGGTGCAGTAGCCTTGGGCCTCGATCCGGGCGTAGCCGTTGAGCGCCTTGTCGTAGAGCTTGTTGAACCAGTTCTCCTTGTTGTCGGCATACGCCGTGAGGGATTTGATGCCGATGGCGTCGAGCATGCCCGGCAGGTGCAAACCGGCCTTGAGCCCGGTTGCCGTGGCGACCACCGTATCCGCCGCGATCTGCGAGCAGATCACCGAGCGCACGCCCTGAAGCCCGGCCAGCAACGACATGAAGAAGGTCGTCGCGCCGTAGCAATGCACCACGCACTGCACGTCCGCCGCCTCGGTTGCCTGGCGGATCTGCGCGATGGCCGCCTTGAAGTCGTACTGGGCGATCTGGTCGCCGTTCCATTCCTTCTTGCTCGCCGGCAGCAGTATGCTCACCCGCAAATCCAGGAGCCAGACGTCGTACTCGTGCTTGCACAAGTACTCCAGCAGGTTGGTCTGGATGGTGTCGGTGGAGAAAATATTCGAGCCTACGCCCAACCCGTGCACCAGCATCACCGGCCCTTTGCTGCCGCCCTGATAACGGGTCAGGCGCAATTCGACGTTGTCTTCGGTCTGGAAGAAATGCACCACCGGCGACGGCGCATCCAGGGGTCGTCTGAGCCGTGGCGGTGCGTCGGGATTGAAGTAGATGTCGCCGGCGAACACGCCGCCATAGCTCTCCCAGAGAATCCCGGCGAAGAACTTGCCGAACCGCGCCAGGCCTTCGATGCGTTCGCGTTCGTTGCGGGCGTTGAGCACCTTCATGGTGGTCATTTGCTTGGCAAAGTCGGTCGGATGGATGTGCATCACCCCGCTGCCGATCACCTCGCCGGTCTTGTCCAGCCCGCGATACAGCGTCACGTAGAGGGTGCTGGTGTCGTGCCAGATGTTCAGCACGCCGTTGTCCTCGGGCACGGTTTTGAAGGCGCTGAAGTAAAAGTCGCTGCCGTCCTCGGCGGTCAGTTTCATGTCGTACTTCATGTGGCGTACGCCGACCTGCTGCTGATACTGCTCGAACAGGTTGAACATGCCGTTGCTGGCGGTCAGCGGCTGCGGCGACAGGCTCGGGGCGTTGACCGTACCGACCAGCGTCGCGGCATGCTCCGGCTCCTTGATCATGCGATTGAGGTCGGCGGCGGTGATGGTCAGGGTGAAATCGATGGGCGAGTTATCTGCCTCGCCGCGTTTGGCCGCCGCATCGTAGACCTTCAGGTCAGTACTTTGGGCTGCGGTGAAGGCCCGGGAAAAGTAGCCTTTCATGGTTTCGGTGAATTGCACGCCGAGCGTTGGCGGCGCCACTTGTTTGCGTGGGGCCGAAGGCAGCGTGTAGTCGATCTGCCAGCCGCGATCGGCGGCCAGCAGGCCCATGTTGCGTTCGCTCACCGCGGAAATCGTCAGCAACGGATTGACCGCCAGGGACGTCGGAATTACCGCGCCGTCGGTCACGTACAAACCGGCATACACGTCAGTCCCGCTGGCGCCGCTGAACACCTGGCCCTTGTGGTTGACCACGCCCTGCCCCGCGTCCTCGCCCATGACGCAACCGCCCAGGGGGTGTACCGAGACGATGCTGTGCTTGAGCAATTTGGTCCAGATCGGGTTCTCGACCCAAATGCCGCCCAGCGCCTTGGTGCTCAGGTGCAGCCGTTCATTGCCGATCTTGACGTTTTCCTGCTCGCCAACGCCCGGCCAATCGATGCGCAGCTGATCCTTGCTGTCCAGCACCATCCGGCCCTTGCCGTCGTCGTGGCTCATGATCAGGTACGTCTGCATGTTGTGCAGCGCGCCGTAATACGGGCCACGGAGGAAGCTTTCGGCTTCGCGTTCCTTGTACTTCAACTTGCCGGTAAAACTGTCGTCGGTGGGCTGACCGATCAGCTCGGCGAACCCGGCCATGCTCGGCACCATCGGCCGACCGAGGGCACCGGGGATCGATCCTTCTTCGATGACCATGCGGCTACGCCAGTCGCCTTCGGTGCGCATGTCGATGACCGAGGTGATGCACGGGCCGACTGGCTGCAATTCCTTCGCCGGATGCGCGCCGAAACCGATGCCATTGATCGGTTGTGCGCAATTGTGACCGAAGCCGAGGATGTCGCCGTTGCCGCTCATGTTCTCGCCGAGCTGGCCGGACATCGACAGGCCTTTGTCCCGGGAGCGCAGGAGGATTTCGGTGGAACCGAGGGTGCCGGCAGACACCACGACGATGTCGGCTTTGACGAACAGCGTCGGCGCCGAGAACTTCTCGCGGCCACTGTCCAGATACTGGAAGTGCACGATCCAGCCATCGCCGTCGCGTTCCAGATGCCGCACTTGCGCCTGGCAGAAAATCTCCGCGCCGTGGTTCCAGGCGTCCGGCAGATAATTCATCAGCGTGGTGTTCTTGGCCTTGTTGTTACAGCCCGAGACGCAGTCGCCGCAATGGTTGCAAGGCAGTTGCTCAACACCGACATGGTTGAGGTTGTTCGGCAGTTTGTCGAAGGTCACGTTGATCGGCGGCCGGTAAAAATGCGCGCCTTGCTTGAGGTAGTCCGCCGACTTCTTGTTGGCTTCGAGTTTCGGCAACACCGGTGAAGTGCTGGGATACGGATTGGGCTTGAGCATTTCCCGCGCCCGGGCGTAACCGTCCTTGAGCAAGGTGTCGCGATGTTCGCGCACCGCCAATGGCCAACGCGGATCGTCGAACACACCGGGCTCCGGTTCGAGGGCGACGTTGGCGTTGATCAGCGACGTACCGCCCAGGCCGCAACCGACCACCACGTTCTGCTGGGCGTTGACGTGCAGATCGAACAACCCGGTGCGCGAACCGATGTGGCCGTCCGGGTCGTGCACCTGCAATTCCTCGGTGGCTGCCAGCATCGTGTTCGGGTATTCGCCGGGTTGTATCTCCCGCCCCCGTTCCAGCAGGCAGACCCGCTTGCCGGCGCGGGACAGGCGCGACGCCGCGATCCCGCCGCCGTAACCCGAGCCGATGACGATCACGTCGTAATGTTCCTTGATGTCGCTGATGGGCGTTGCGATCCGTGTCATGGGACTTTCCTCTATCAGGCAGATAGGGCAACTCTGCGGTTGCCTGCAATCGATGGGCGAACGAGTACCTGGCCACTGAGTGAACTCAACGGCAGCACGCGGGTGTCACTACGAAAGGTCGGGCGCTATAGGCGAGCGCGCTGATTGGCGGCGCGGCGGTGAATGCGTTTGCGCAACAAGACCGCCGGGAGGGGCACGCACGTTGCGAAGAAAATGGGGGCGGGCTGGCTATCCATCACGCGTTCTCCCTGAACCAGATGTGGATAAATGACGGCGGTCCTTGTGACCTGTGAGTGAAGACAGGCGACCGATCGAAGTCAAGCCAAGGGCTTAGAACTGTATGAAATCTGATCTATTCCATTCAAGCCTATGCGGGACGTGGCTTTCAGGGTTTGGCGAACAAGTTATCCACACCTCCACCCACAGCTAATGGGGACAAGTGTGGATAGGCGGGAATCTTTCTCCACAGAAACCGAAGAAAAACCGTGACTTATCCAGAAGGCCGGTTTTCTACAGCGATTGGTTGTTTTTTGATCTAAAGCTTGCAGGTCACGTTATACGTGGCTTGCAGCGGATGGCGAACACCTTATCCACAGAAGCGCCAACAGACTTTGGGGGCAACTTCCGCCGATCTGTGGAAAACCTCTGAAAACCGCAATATATCGGGCTCTGCGGGTGATTAGTCGCGCAAAACCGCTGATTTGATCGTTTTTTAACCATCTACCTGACAAGCCAATTTTATAAGGCCTGTAGCGGACAGCGAACATCTTATCCACAGATGCGCTAACAGAGATTGGGGGCAAGTATTGGCTAGCGGACAAACTTATCCTCTGGAAAAAGCCTGTAAAAACCGCAAGTTAGCCTGGTTGTTTTTTGTACGAAGGTTTGCAGGGCTTGTTTTGTATGGTGTGTAGCGAAGGGCGAACATGTTATCCACAGAAGCGCTAACAGGGATTGTGGGTAACCATGGGTTTTCTGTATGGGATGGAAACGCCAACCTGATTCTGGCGCAACATCGGGTTAATGTTCATGGCCGATACATCAGGTAGGCCTCCCCCGTGACCCGAATCATCGGATGGGGCGTGATCTGGCAGGTGTCGACGATGCGGAAACCATGACGCTCATAGAACCGACGCGCGCCAGTGTTGGCGGCGTAGTCGATCAGGCTCAAGCCGTTGAGCCCGAGCCGGTTGGCACGGTCGTAGGCGTAGGCAAGGAATTGCTTGCCCAGGCCCAGGTTGCGCCAGCCTTCATGCAACGCCAGGCTGGAGATGTAGAGGGTGTCGGGGATTTCCATCTTCGCGTAGGGCGCCAGGACCGGATCGGTCGTCGGCTCTGCCAGCGGATCGTGACGCATCACGTAACTGTGCAGCATGCCGATGACCCGGCCCTCCGACTCTGCGATAAGGCAGTTCTGCCAGGAGAAATCCACATCGTCGCGGGCGTAACGAATGGCGCCGACGTCCAGCAGATCCTGACCGGGCTGGGCGAGTTGGCTCCAAATGTAATCGGCAGCCCCCTCCGATGTGATTTGAAACAGACGCGCAATCTCACGCGCATCGGCGCGCACTGCCGAACGAAATTCTACTGCCATTGTTTCCCCATAAATGTCGGTGACACGGACACCCTGTGGGAGTGAGCCTGCTCGCGAAAGCGGTTGATCAGTCGCAAGGATGTTGAATGACCCACCGCTTTCGCGAGCAGGCTCGCTCCCACATGGGTTCTGTGCTGATTTTCGGTTAGCGGACGACGCCTTCTTCGATCAGCAACTTGAGAATCGCCTCAGCCCCGGCCTGCGCGGTCACGCCTTTGAGCACTTGCCCACCGCCGCCACTGGCCTTGGCCGTCGCAGCTTTCATCCGGTCCGCGCCGCTCTTGGCCTTGATCACCTTCAGACGTTTTGGGCGTGGCTTGGCCGGTTGCAGCGTGGCGACGGCCAACAATTCATCGTCGATCACTTCGACTTCATCGGCCTGCAACACCCCGCGTCGGGCCGGGCCGTAGGCGCTCTGCCGAGGTTTCGGTGCAGCGTTATCCACAGTTGCGAGAAACGGCAGCCGCACTTTCAATCGACGGCGTTGACCGCGAGGCAAGGCTTGCAGCACCAGCGCTGAATTACCGTCGATGGACTCCACTTGAGCCAGCCCCACCACCAGCGGCCAGCCGAGGCTTTCCGCCAGCAGGAACGGGAGCATGCCCGAGCCTTCGCCGGTTTCCGCCTGGCTGCCGGTCAGCACCACTTGCGCCCCGGCGACGCGCAGGTACGCAGTCAATGCCGGCAGTGCATCGGCGCCTTGCGGTTGTTCGAGCACATGCAGTTGTTCCAGGCCCATGCCCAGATAAGCGCGCAGCGCCGGCTCTGCGACATCGCCGGCATGCAGCACGTGCAAGTTATCCCCAGCCAGTTGCAGACCCAGTTCCACCGCCCGCGCATCCTGCTCCGCGCGACGTGGCCGGCCGGAGGTCGGGTGGGCGCCGATGGACACCAGGCTGATGATTTTCGTGCTCATAACCCTTTCCTTTCCTTAAGCCGCATCGCGCTTGGCTTCGTTGCGGTAAGCCTCTACCGCCGCGATCAAGGCTTGAAGAATTTCGGCGCTCTCACCGATCACCGACAGGTCGGCTCGTTTGATCATGTCGCAGCCAGGGTCGAGGTTGATCGCCACCACCTTGTCGCAGGCACCAATGCCTTGCAGGTGCTGGATCGCCCCGGAAATCCCCACCGCCACGTAAACCCGCGCGGTGACCCAGGTACCGGACGCGCCGACTTGGCGATCGCGCGCCATGAAGCCATCGTCCACCGCCACCCGCGACGCGCCTTCGGTGGCGCCAAGGGCTTCAGCGGTCCTGTGGAAAAGTCCCCAGTCCTTGACTCCGTTGCCGCCGGAGAAGATGAATTCGGCTTCGGCCATCGGAATCGCCGCCGGATCCACCGCCACCGCGCCCAAATCTTCAATGCGCGACAAGCTGCGTGCGACGGCTGTGGATAACTCCACGGGCAACGCTTCGTGACGGGTTTCGCTGACCGGTTCTGCGCACTCGGCAGCGGCCAGAATCAAGCGTGCGACCGGACGCGCAAGGTCCTGCAAACCGGCACCGGCGCGGCCGATGCATTCCTGATCCTTGACCTGCCAGACCCGCGTGGCCGGGCGTTCGCCCAGTGCGGCGGCAAAGCGCCGACCGAGTTCACCGCCACCGCTGCGGCTGTCCGGCAGCAGCCAGTGACGCGGACTGAACTGGTTATCCACAGCCCGCAGGCCCTGGACCCGTTGCTCCGGTGCATAACCGCTGAATTCATCGCCATCCAATACCAGCAAGCGATCGACGCCTGCGGTAGTGAAGGCGTTTTCTTTGTGTTCGCCGAAAACCACGGCCAACACCGCGCCTTCCTTGCCGGCCAGTTGATGAGCCAGACCGAGCAAGTCGCGGTCGTGGCTGCTCAAGCGGCCGCCGACCATGTCCGGCACCACACTGATGTAAAACGCAGGTGCAGGCACTTGATGCAGTGGCAATTGCACTTCCACGGCCGCCGAGCGTTTGGTCGCGCCGCCCTGCTGAGCGCCGCTGCGGTCAATGCGCTTGATGCCGTTGGGACCGATAAAACCGATGCCGTGCAGGTTCTTGCGGATGACGCCGTTAGGGCCCATCCAGCTGTGTTGCGCCGGTTGTATGGCCGCGTGCAGCGGGTGCAGGCGGTTACGGGCAATCCATTCGGCGCGGGGGTCGCGGCGGATAATGTCGCTCATCAGTGGGCCTCCGCAGGTTCACGTTGGGCCGGTTTGGTCGGCTTGCTCGGCGCCGCGTCTTCGAGCAACGCGTCCGCCACCAATTCGGCGATGTCCTTGATCAGAGGACGCGGTTCGACCACGCCTTCGAGCATCGCGGTGCATTGAGGGCAACCCACGGCCACCAGTTCGGCGCCGGTTTCGCGGATGTCGTCCATGCGCATGTCAGGGATCCGTTGCTTGCCCGGAATGTCGGTGATCGGCGCCCCGCCACCGCCGCCGCAGCAGCGCGAGCGGAAACCGGAGCGTTGCATCTCTTTGACTTCAATGCCGAGGGCGCGCAGCACTTCACGCGGCGCCTCGTATTCGCCGTTGTAGCGGCCGAGGTAACACGGGTCGTGATACGTCACGCTGCTGCCTTTGTGCTGGCCAAGGTTCAGGGCGCCTTCGCCAATGATCTCCGCCATGTAAGTGCTGTGGTGCTGTACGAGGTAGTTGCCGTCGAAGGCGCCGTACTCGTTTTTCAGCACGTGGAAACTGTGCGGGTCGCAGGTGACGATGCGGTTGAAGCTGTACTTGGCCAGGGTCTGGATGTTGCGTTTGGCCAACAACTGGAAGGTTGCTTCGTCGCCCAGGCGTCGGGCCACGTCACCGCTGTCGCGCTCTTCGAGCCCCAGCACTGCGAAGTCGACCTTGGCCGCTTTCAGCACTTTGACGAAGGCGCGCAGGGTGCGCTGGTTGCGCATGTCGAAGGCGCCGTCGCCAACCCAGAACAGCACGTCGACGGATTTCTTCTCGCTCATCAGGTTGAGGTTCAAATCCGCCGCCCAGTTCATTCGCCCGCCCGGCGCGAAACCGCCCGGGTTATCGGTGGCGATCAGGTTTTCCAGGACTTCGGCGCCCTTGTTCGGAGTGGCGCCTTTTTCCAGGGTCAGATGGCGGCGCATGTCGACGATGGCGTCGACGTGCTCGATCATCATCGGGCATTCCTCGACACAAGCCCGGCACGTGGTGCAGGACCACAGGGTCTCGGCGTCCACCAAACCGTTGATGATCGGTTGATGCGGGTTGCCGGCGTGCTCGCCGATGGCCTTGCCCGGATACGGGCTGCCAGCGAACTTGGCGTCGGTGCCACCGGCCAGGCCGACGACCATGTCCTGAATCAGTTTTTTCGGGTTCAGCGGCTGGCCAGCGGCGAATGCGGGGCACGCGGCTTCGCATTTACCGCACTGCACGCAGGCGTCGAAGCCGAGCAGTTGGTTCCAGGTGAAATCCTTGGGTTTTTCCACGCCCAACGGTGCGCTCGGGTCGTTCAGGTCGAGCGGTTTCAAACCGGTGGAACGGCCGCCGCCAAAGCGTTCGGCGCGACGGTGCCAAGCCAGGTGCAGGGCCCCGGCAAAGGCGTGCTTCATCGGCCCGCCCCAGGTCATGCCGAAGAACAGTTCACTCACACCCCACAAAACACCGAGGCCGAGGATCGCCGCCACCACCCAACCGCCGAAGTTTTCCGGGAGGATGCCGGCCACCGGCAGGGTCAACAGGAAGAAGCTCGCCGAGAACGCCAACAGGCTTTTCGGCAGGCGCATCCACGGCCCTTTGGACAGGCGCGCCGGTGGGTTGCGACGACGCAGGTACACGAAGATCGCACCGACGAACATCACCACCGTCATCAACAGCAGCGCGTAGCCGAGAATGCGGTTATGCAGGCCGAAACCGTGCACCAGAATCGCCAGCACGATGGACGCCACCGCACCACCGGCCGTGGCCACGTGGGTGTTGGCGATGTATTTGTCCCGCGCCACGACGTGGTGCAAATCGACCATGTAGCGCTTGGGCATGGCGAACAGGCCGCCGATCAGGTCGACCTTGGAGGCACGGCCCCGGCGCCACATAGCCACCCGCCGCAACGCGCCGAGGACGGCAAGGCCCAGGGCAGCGAACAACAGGATTGGAAGAAGGGTGTTCAACATCAGAGTCACCTCTGGCGAGGTGCAAGCTACAAGCTACAAGCTGCAAGAAAAAGCGGCGGTGAGGATGAGCTTTTACTTGTAGCTTGCAGCTTAAGGCTTGCAGCTAAGCCGTCAAAAATCCTTACAGAGCCGGAGTGCGTCATAAATGGCGGCGTGTGTATTGCGCTGCGCCACGCAGTCGCCGATGCGGAACAGCAAGTAGCCGTCGCCCGCCTGGCTCAGCGAAGGTTGCGGCTTGATCGCGAACAGGGCTTCGATGTCCATCTGGCCTTTGTTGCGCGAGCCTTCCTTCATGGCGTAGTAGATCTCTTCGTCCGGACGCACGCCGTTTTCAACGACGACCTGGTCCACCACCCGCTCCTCTTTGGCGCCGGTGTATTCGTTTTCCAGCACCGCCACTAGCTTGTCGCCCTCGCGGTAGACCTTCTCCAGCATCATGTCGCCGGTCATGATCACTTCTTTGGGGTACATGCTGCGGTAGTACGTCGGGAACGACGTACCGCCAATCGCCACGCCCGGCTTGATGTCGTCAGTAACGATCTCGACCTGGCTGCCTTTGTCAGCGAGGAAGTCGGCGGTCGACATGCCGGTGAATTCGCAAATGGTGTCGTAGACCAACACGTTCTTGCCCGGCGCGACCTTGCCGTCGAGGATGTCCCAGCTGCTGACCACCATGCCTTCAGCCGCGCCCCAGTGTTCGTTTTGTTCCAGGAACGGATGACCGCCAACGGCGAGCACCACCACGTCCGGACGCAGGTCGAGAATGGTTGCCGCATCGGCCGCTACGCCCAGGCGCAGGTCGACTTTCAGACGCGCCAATTCCAGCTGGAACCAGCGAGTGATACCGGCGATCTGGTCCCGTTGCGGGGCTTTCGAAGCGGTAGTGATCTGCCCGCCAATGAATTCTTTCTTCTCGAACAGGGTCACGTCGTGGCCACGTTCGGCCGACACACGCGCCGCTTCCATCCCGGCAGGACCGGCACCGACCACCACAACCTTGCGCTTCACACCGGTCGATTTCTCGATGATGTGCGGCACGCCCATGTATTCACGGGAAGTCGCGGCGTTCTGGATGCACAACACGTCCAGGCCCTGATACTGACGGTCGATGCAGTAGTTGGCGCCGACGCATTGCTTGATCTGGTCAACCTGACCCATTTTGATCTTGGCGATCAGGTGCGGGTCGGCGATGTGGGCGCGGGTCATGCCGACCATGTCCACGTAGCCGCCTTCCAGAATACGGGTCGCCTGGTTCGGGTCCTTGATGTTCTGCGCGTGCAGGACCGGGGCCTTGACCACTTCCTTGATACCGGCCGCCAGATGCAGGAACGGCTCCGGTGGATAACTCATGTTGGGGATAACGTTGGCCAGGGTGTTGTGGGTGTCGCAACCCGAACCCACCACGCCAATGAAGTCGATCATGCCGGTGTCGTCGTAGTACTTGGCGATCTGCTTCATGTCTTCGTGGGACAAGCCGTCCGGGTGGAACTCATCACCGCATAGACGGATGCCGACGCAGAAATCCGGGCCGACTTCAGCCCGCACAGCCTTGATCACTTCCAGGCCGAAACGCATGCGGTTCTCGAAGCTGCCGCCCCATTCGTCGGTACGCTTGTTGACCCGCGGGCTCCAGAACTGGTCGATCATGTGCTGGTGCACGGCGGACAGCTCGACGCCATCCAGGCCACCGGCCTTGGCCCGTGCCGCAGCGCTGGCGTAGTTGCCGATCACCCGCCAGATTTCTTCCGGCTCGATGGTTTTGCAAGTCGCACGGTGCACCGGCTCGCGGATGCCCGACGGCGACAGCAGAGTTGGCCAATGCTCGCCATCCCAGCGGGAACGACGGCCCATGTGGGTAATCTGGATCATGATCTTGGCGCCATGCTTGTGCATGGCATCGGCCAGGTTCTGGAAGTGCGGAATGATCCGGTCGTCGGCCAGGTTGACCGACTTCCACCAGCCTTGCGGGCTGTCGATGGCCACGCTGGAGGAACCGCCGCAAATCGCCAGGCCGATCCCGCCCTTGGCTTTCTCTTCGTAATACTTGACGTACCGGTCGGTGGTCATGCCGCCGTCGGTCGCGTAGACCTCGGCGTGCGCGGTACTGAGCACGCGGTTGCGGATGGTCAGTTTGCCGATCTGGATCGGCTGGAACATTGCTTCGAAAGCCATGGCGGGTTCCTCGACTTACAACGGCTTGACGGTGAACAAACCGTCGTCGTGGCCTTCTTCGGAGCCACCGTAAACCTGTTCGGCGACAGTGCGGATCTTGCTGCCACGGGCTTGCAGAATCTGGTCCATGGCCCCGGCAAACCAACCGGTGAACATGTAGTCGACCTTGCGCCCGACCTTGCCGTACACGTAGACGAACGCCGAGTGTTCGAGCTTGACGCTGGCGGTGCCCTTGTCGAGGTCGATGTCCTGGATCTTGAACAGGCCCCAGCCGCGCTGCGACAGGCGCTTCATGTAGTGCTCGAACACCGCGACGCCTTCCAGGCCGTGGCATTCGGCTTCTTTTTCACACCAGTGCCAGGCGGATTTGTAGCCGGCCTTGTAGAGGATTTCGGCGTAGGCGTCGGCGCCCAGTACTTCCTCGATGCCCATGTGGTTATTCACGAAGAAGTGACGCGGCACATACAGCATTGGCAGGGCGTCGGAGGTCCAGACACCGGTTTCGCTGTCGACTTCGATTGGCAATTGCGGGGCGATCTTGGCCATGGAAACTTAACTCCAGAAAATTTTGGGTGTTGCCCCCGGCGCGGACGGCCGGGGGAAAGAGTTCTTCAGATGCGGCGGCTTATTCGCCCCAAACGTCTTTCAAGACGTTGACCCAGTTCTCGCCCATGATCTTGCGCACCACACGCTCGGAGTGGCCGCGCTTGAGCAGGGTTTCGGTCAGGTTCGGGAACTCGCCGACGGTGCGGATGCCCAGCGGGTTGATGATCTTGCCGAAGCTGGTCAGGCGGCGGGCGTAGCCCTTGTCATGGGTCAGGTACTCGAAGAAGTCCTGGCCATGGCCCTGGGTGAAGTCGGTGCCGATACCGATGGCGTCTTCACCAACGATGTTCATGGTGTATTCGATGGCCTCGGCGTAGTCGTCGATGGTCGAATCGATGCCCTTGGCCAGGAACGGCGCGAACATGGTCACGCCGACAAAACCGCCGTGATCGGCGATGAACTTCAGTTCTTCATCGGACTTGTTGCGCGGATGGACTTTCAGGCCCGACGGCAGGCAGTGGGAGTAGCACACCGGTTTCTTCGATTCGAGAATGACTTCTTCAGACGTCTTGGAGCCGACGTGGGACAGGTCGCACATGACCCCGACGCGGTTCATCTCGGCAACGATTTCACGACCGAATCCCGACAGGCCGCCATCGCGCTCGTAGCAGCCAGTCCCTACCAGGTTCTGGGTGTTGTAGCACATCTGCACGATACCGACGCCGAGCTGCTTGAAGACCTCGACGTAGCCGATCTGGTCTTCAAACGCGTGAGCATTCTGGAAGCCGAACAGGATGCCGGTCTTGCCCTGCTCCTTCGCTTTACGGATGTCGGCGGTAGTGCGAACCGGAATCACCAGGTCGCTGTTCTCGCGGATCAGCTTCTGGCTGGCGGCGATGTTGTTGACGGTGGCCTGGAAGCCCTCCCACACCGACACGGTGCAGTTGGCCGCGGTCAGACCGCCCTTGCGCATGTCTTCGAACAGCTCACGGTTCCACTTGGCAATAATCAGCCCGTCGATAACGATGCTGTCGGCGTGCAATTCGGCTGGGCTCATCAGGCTGTCCCCTATTAGCGATTCATGCGCCGAATCGTGTGCCGGCGCTTTGGGGCCAGCATATGCCTGAGGACCGGGGCAGCCGGGTGCAAAAACGACAGGGGGTTTGCCGAAAGCGTCAATCCGCGACAAAGGGTCGTTGATCGACGCAATCGCCCACCTGTTCAAGGGCCGCTGCTTGGGCCAGAATCCGCTGCATTACTGAATAGGCACTGAAAAATAGGGGCTGCGTCGCAATGAGAACGATCTTCCTGGCTTTGGCACTGATAGCGACCGGCGTACACGCAGCTGAAGAGGCCGACGACAACCCCTGCGACAAGGTCGAAAACGACGTCCAGACCCTGGAATGCTCCGCCTTCAGCAGAACCACCGCCGAAGACCTGCTCAAGGACAACTACCAAAGCCTGACCGAGCGCATGCAAACGGCCTACGGCAAGAACCCGGCGCAACTGAGCGACATCACCGCCAAGCTCAAGGCCGCGCAGCAGCAGTGGCTGAAAACCCGGGATGCGGATTGCGCGGTGGAAGCGTTTCCGGCGACCAGTGGCAGCAAGGCGTTCACCATTGCGCAGAATGATTGCGTGGCGCGGATGAGTGATGAGCGGTCGGAGTTTTTGGAGTCGATTGGGCAGGAGTGAAAACATAAATATGGAGAATGATTTGATCCCTCACGAAGTAGTCAGCCTTATCGTTGATGGCGCGTTACCGGTCAGGGCCTGGCGCGAGCACCTGAACCTTACACAGGATGAGGTGGCCAAACGCATGGGCATTTCTCAACCTGCTTTTGCCCAGCAAGAGACTGTAGCGAAGCCTCGCAAGGCCACCCGCGAGAAAATTGCCGCGGCGTTTGGCATCACGGCTAATCAACTTGAGCTGTAGGCTGCACACAACCATTTGTGAAAGGGATCGAAATGAAAATCTGCGGCATCGAAATCAAAGGCAGCGAAGCGATCATTGCCGTCGCGTCCCTGGACGGTCAGACGCTGAGTCACGTAGCCCTGCCCACCAAGAAAATTGCCCTCGACGATGACGACGAAGCCGCGAACGTCAAAGTCTTCGCCGCTCAGGTGGCGTCGTTTGTACGCGAGAACTCCATCGACCGGATCGCGATCAAGAAGCGCAGCAAGAAAGGCGAGTTCGCCGGTGGACCGACCACGTTCAAGATCGAGGGTGTGTTTCAGCTGCTGGAAAATTGCGAGGTGACGCTGCTGTCGCCGCAAACGATCAATGCGCAGAGCAAGAAGCACAACGTGGAACTGCCGGCGACGCTGAACAAGTATCAGCATGAAGCCTACAAAGCAGCCTGCTCGGCCTTAATGAAGAAATAAGATCCACAACAAATCATAACTGTGGGAGCGAGCCTGCTCGCGAAAGCGGTGGGTCAGTCGACATCAATGGCGGCTGACAGATTGCATTCGCGAGCAGCCTCGCTCCCACAGGGTTTTTTGGTGTTGTTGGAATCTGTGCTCAGACCAGCTCTCGCCCATCCCCAAGCCGTCGGCGATCCTCGCGCGGGCACCGCGCAAACTTCGCCCGATAGCTGCGGGTGAAATACGACGGCGATTCAAAACCGCACGCAATGCTCACCTCCAGCACACTCATGTCCGTCTGTCGCAGCAACTGCCGGGCCTTCTCCAGCCGCAAGCGCAGGTAGAAATTGCTCGGCGTGTCGTTCAGGTGCAACCGAAACAGGCGCTCCAACTGGCGCCGCGTCACCTTGATCGATTCGGCTAACTCAAGCGTACTCAGCGGTGGTTCGCTGTGCTGCTCCATCTCCCCAATCACATGCACCAGCTTCTTGTTGCTGATGCCATAGCGCGTGGCGACTTCCATGCGCTGGTGGTCTTTGCGCGGGCGGATGCGCCCGAGCACGAATTGTTCGCTGACCTGAATCGCCAGTTCCGGGCCGTGGGCCTGGGCGATCAGGTCGAGCATCAGGTCGATGGAGGCTGTACCGCCGGCTGAGGTGATACGGCGGCGATCGATCTCGAACAGCTCCTGGGTGACGCTGAGCTGTGGATAAGACTCCTTGAACGCGTCGATGGCTTCCCAGTGCAGGGTCAGGCGATGGCCGTCGAGCAGGCCGGCTTCGGCGAGGACGAAACTGCCGGTGTCGATGGCGCCGAGGGTCACGCCCTCGTTGTCCAGACGGCGCAGCCAGTGCTCCAGCGCGGGCGTGGCGAATTTCAGCGGTTCGAAGCCGGCGACCACCAACAGGGTTGCACCTTTCTTCAGCGGTTCCAGCGCCGCGTCGGCGTTGACCGACATGCCATTGCTGGCCAATACCGCCCCGCCGTCAGCGCTCAGCACGTGCCAGCGATACAACTCGCCGCGAAAGCGATTGGCGACCCGCAGCGGCTCGATGGCCGAGATAAAACCGATGGCCGAGAAACCCGGCATCAACATGAAGTAGAAGTCCTGGGACATGGAGCGCACTCGACTGGCAGGTAACGAGAGGGCGGGTAGCGTGTGGACGTTGATACGCCACTTGCAACAGGCTTTCAAGAGCGCAGGTCGCTGCAGTGCAAGAGCTGGTCGCCGCAGTGCGCTTTCACGGGGCCTTAGCTGCGTAACTTGGCATCACCGGCGCACAAAGATGCCGGAACCCACAATAACGTCTGCCGAGGAACCCCGACATGAAACGACTGATCAGCAGCTGTGTTCTTGCACTCAGCGGTACCGCCTTCTTGAGCGCCAGTGTCATGGCGGCCGAACCTGCTTCATGCCAGAACGTGCGCATGGGCGTCGTGAACTGGACCGACGTGATCGCCACCAGTGCCATGACCCAGGTCCTGCTCGATGGCCTCGGCTACAACACCAAACAAACCAGCGCTTCCCAGCAAATCATCTTCGCCGGGATCCGCGACCAGCGCCTGGACCTGTTCCTGGGTTACTGGAACCCGCTGATGACCCAGACCATCACGCCGTTCGTCGACGCCAATCAGGTCAAGGTGCTTGAAGCGCCTAGCCTGAAAGACGCCCGCGCCACCCTCGCCGTTCCGACTTACCTCGCCGACAAGGGTCTGAAAACCTTCGCCGACATCGCCAAGTTCGAAAAAGAACTGGGCGGCAAGATCTACGGCATCGAGCCTGGCTCGGGCGCTAACACCCAGATCAAGGCAATGATCGCCAAGAACCAGTTTGGCCTCGGCAAATTCCAGCTCGTCGAGTCCAGCGAAGCCGGCATGCTCGCGGCGGTGGATCGCGCCGTGCGCCGCAAAGAAGCCGTGGTGTTCTTCGGCTGGGCGCCGCACCCGATGAACGTCAACGTGCAGATGACTTACCTCACCGGCAGCGAAGACGCTCTCGGCCCGAACGAAGGCATGGCCACGGTCTGGACCGTCACTTCGCCGAACTATGCGCAGCAGTGCCCGAACATCGGCAAATTGCTGAGCAACCTGACCTACACCGCCGAAGACGAGAGCCGGATGATGCAGCCGCTGCTGGATCACAAAGACGCCTTCGAATCGGCCAAACAATGGCTGAAAGATCACCCGCAAGACAAGCAACGCTGGCTCGAAGGCGTCACCACCTTCGATGGCAAACCGGCCGCTGACAATTTGAAACTGACCAGCAAATAAACCCCGATTGAACCACCGGATCGCAGCCCTGCGGGGCTGCGAACGGAATCATCACGCCTGCAAGGAACCCGCCTCATGAACCACGACGTCATCATCACCTGCGCACTCACCGGTGCTGGCGACACGACCAGCAAGAGCCCACACGTGCCGGTCACCCCGAAACAAATCGCCGCTGCCGCCGTGGAAGCCGCCAAGGCCGGTGCCACGGTCGTTCACTGCCACGTGCGCAACCCCGAAACCGGCAAATTCAGCCGTGACGTGGCCTTGTACCGCGAAGTGATGGAGCGCATCCGCGAGGCGGACGTCGACATCATCGTCAACCTCACCGCCGGCATGGGCGGCGACCTGGAAATCGGCGCGGGCGAGAACCCGATGGAGTTCGGTCCGAACACCGACCTGGTGGGCCCGTTGACCCGTCTGGCCCACGTTGAAGCACTGTTGCCGGAAATCTGCACCCTCGACTGCGGCACCCTGAACTTCGGCGACGGTGACACCATTTACGTGTCCACCCCGGCGCAACTGCGCGCAGGCGCCAAACGCATTCAAGAGCTGGGCGTGAAGGCCGAGCTGGAAATTTTCGACACCGGTCACCTGTGGTTCGCCAAGCAGTTGATCAAGGAAGGCCTGCTCGACGATCCGCTGTTCCAGCTGTGCCTGGGCATTCCGTGGGGCGCGCCGGCCGACACCACCACTATGAAAGCCATGGTCGACAACCTGCCCGCGAACGCGGTGTGGGCTGGCTTCGGCATCGGTCGCATGCAAATGCCGATGGCGGCGCAAGCGGTGCTGCTCGGCGGCAACGTGCGGGTTGGCCTGGAAGACAACATCTGGCTGGACAAGGGTGTGCTGGCGACCAACGGCCAGCTGGTCGAACGCGCCTCGGAAATCCTCAGCCGCCTCGGTGCCCGCGTCCTGACTCCGGCGGAAGGCCGGGCAAAAATGGGCCTGACCAAGCGCGGCTAATCCTCCACGCACATAACCTGTAGGAGCGAGGCTTGCCCGCGAAGGCGGCATTCCTGCCGGAAGAGATCCGTCGGATGTACCGGCCTCTTCGCGGGCAAGCCTCTCTCCTACAGAGATCACCGAATTCTTTTAGGACGACGCCATGAGCTTTATCACCGAAATCAAAACCTTCGCAGCCCTGGGCAGCGGTGTCATCGGCAGCGGTTGGGTATCCCGCGCCCTCGCCCACGGCCTCGACGTTGTCGCCTGGGACCCGGCGCCTGGCGCTGAAGCCGCGTTGCGCAAACGCGTCGCCAATGCCTGGGGTGCGCTGGAGAAACAAGGCTTGGCACCGGGTGCTTCACCGGATCGGCTGCGCTTTGTCGCAACCATTGAGGAATGCGTTCGCGACGCCGACTTCATTCAGGAAAGCGCCCCTGAGCGCCTCGATCTGAAACTGGAACTGCACAGTAAAATCAGCGCGGCGGCCAAGCCCAATGCCTTGATCGGTTCCAGTACTTCCGGTCTGTTGCCGAGCGAGTTCTACGAGAGTTCGACGCACCCGGAACGCTGCGTGGTCGGACACCCCTTCAACCCGGTTTACCTGCTGCCGCTGGTGGAAGTGGTCGGCGGCAAAAACACCGCACCGGAAGCCGTTCAAGCGGCGATGAAAGTCTACGAATCCTTGGGCATGCGTCCGCTGCACGTGCGCAAGGAAGTGCCCGGGTTCATCGCCGACCGTTTGCTCGAAGCGCTGTGGCGGGAGGCGCTGCACCTGGTCAACGACGGTGTGGCGACCACCGGAGAAATCGATGATGCGATTCGCTTTGGCGCGGGTCTGCGCTGGTCATTCATGGGCACGTTCTTGACGTACACCCTGGCGGGTGGCGATGCGGGTATGAGGCACTTCATGGCGCAATTCGGACCGGCGTTGCAGTTACCGTGGACGTATCTGCCGGCACCGGAGCTGACCGACAAGTTGATTGATGATGTGGTGGATGGCACCAGCGATCAGTTAGGCACGCACAGCATTTCCGCGCTGGAGCGCTATCGTGATGATTGCTTGCTGGCGGTGCTGGAAGCGGTGAAGACCACCAAAGAGAAGCATGGGATGGCGTTCGCTGACTAAACAACCCACCCCCTGTAGGAGCGAGACTTGCCCGCGAAGGCAATTTCCCTGCCGCAAGAGATCCGTCGAATGTACCGGCCTCTTCGCGGGCAAGCCTCGCTCCTACAGGCCTCAACCATTTCGGATGTGACGACATGCCCACCCTCACCACCTACCAAACCAAAATCATCCCCGACTGGGTCGATTACAACGGCCACCTGCGCGATGCCTTCTACCTGCTGATTTTCAGCTACGCCACCGACGCCCTGATGGATCGCCTGGGCATGGACAGCAACAACCGCGAAGCCAGCGGCAATTCGCTGTTCACCCTCGAACTGCACCTCAATTACCTGCATGAAGTGAAGCTCGACGCTGACGTCGAAGTGCGTACCCAAATCATCGGCCACGACAGCAAACGCCTGCACCTCTATCACAGCCTGCATCTGGTCGGCGACGACAAGGAACTGGCGGGCAACGAACAAATGCTGCTGCACGTGGACCTCGCCGGACCTCGCTCCGCACCGTTCAGCGAAGACACCTTGAGCAAGCTGCAAGCCATCGTCGCCGAGCAAACCGACCTGCCACCCCCCGTCTACATTGGCCGAGTGATCGCATTACCCCCTAAAAAATAACAAGGAGATCGCCATTGAATACCGCCGCTTTTGCCGACTTCCGTACCTACCCGTTGATCAGCGCGTTGTCCGCCGTGCAAACCCTGGCGGATCGAATTCAAGTGCAGTGGGCTGACGGCCGGGTCAGCCCCTTTCATCATCAATGGCTTCGAGATAACTGCCCGTGCCCGCAGTGCGTCTACACCGTGACCCGCGAGCAAGTGCTGGAAATCGTCGACGTCGCAGAGGACCTGGTGCCGACAGCGGCAAACGTCGACGCCGAAGGTTGCCTCAGCGTCGAATGGCAGGACGGCCACCTAAGCCGCTTCGACCCGGGCTGGCTGCGGGCTCACGCCTATGACGACGAGTCCCGCGCCGAACGCCGTGTCGGCAAACCAAAATCCAGGCTGTGGAAAAGCGACTTGCAGCTGCCGGCGTTCGAATACCAGGCGCTGATGAACGATAACGACGCCTTGCTGCAATGGCTGCTGGCGGTGCGCGATATCGGCCTGACTCAAGTGCGCGGCGTCCCCACCGAACCCGGCTCACTTAAACTGATCGCCCAGCGGATTTCCTTCATCCGCGAGAGCAATTTCGGCGTGCTGTTCAACGTGCAATCCAAGGCCGATGCCGATAGCAACGCCTACACCGCCTTCAACCTGCCGCTGCATAGCGATTTGCCGACCCGCGAGTTGCAACCGGGGCTGCAATTTCTGCATTGCCTGGTGAATGACGCGGACGGTGGCGAGAGTATTTTTGTCGACGGCTTTGCCATAGCCCAAGCGTTGCGCGAGGAAGATCCCGAGTCGTTTAAAAGCCTCTGCGAAATCCCGGTGGAGTTCCGCAACAAAGATCGCCACAGCGACTACCGCCGTCTCGCGCCGATCATCGCGCTGGACGCCTTTGGGCAGGTTTCGGAAATTCGCATGGCGAACTTTCTACGCGGACCGTTTGATGCCTCGATCGAGGACATGCCCAAGCTGTACCGCGCTTATCGGCGGTTTATTGCAATGACCCGCGAAGCGCGATTCCGGGTGATGACGCGGCTCAATCCCGGTGAGCTGTGGTGCTTCGACAACCGCCGCACCCTTCATGCCCGCAATGCGTTTGATCCCGCCAGTGGCGCCCGTCATTTTCAAGGGTGCTATGTTGATCGGGATGAATTGTTGTCGCGGATCCTTGTGTTGCAACGCTAGACCGCGTCATCGTTCTTCGCGGGCAAGCCTCGCTCCTACAGGGGATCGCATATCCCCGTCGGAGTGAGCCTGCTCGCGATGGGGTCAGCCCAGACACCCCATCCCTCCCTGATTCACAGGCAAAAAAAACCCCGATCAAGCCGTGACAGGATCGGAGCTGAGGAGGGTACTGTTGAGGAGCCTTCGCGCGAGGGTGACCAAACCTTCGTGTTGCCAGCTGAATCCAGTGTGCCCACTCTCCCCTTTCGCAAGTTAGCCGAAAACGACCTGTTCATAGGTATCGCGGCCATTGCGACAAAACGTCCTTGCCGCCACCTCTTGCCCCGATGAGAATCGAATCACGACACCGTTCCCTGAAGAAGGATTGCGTCATGATGTACGCCGATTTGATTGACCAGGAAGACCTGTTGGGCAAGCTGAAATCGTTGGGTTTTCAAGTACCGAGCGGCTCTACAGCCGAGAAGGCTTGCGAATGCGCCGTGCGAGGTTTGAACGATGAGCGGGCGATGACACTGCGAACCATGGTCAAGCAGATGTACACCAGCAGTGCGACCATCCTGCCGTCCGTGCGCCAGGCGATCGACAAGCAATTGCTGCCGGCGCTGGCGGAGTATCAGCAGAGCCGTAGCGCCTGAGTAGCGCCTCACCATGATCGTTCCCACGCTCCGCGTGGGAATGCAGCCCGGGAAGCTCCGCGTCCCTGCCGAAGCGGACGCAGAGCGTCCATTGAGGCATTCCCACGCAGCGCGTGGGAACGATCAGAGCATTAGAGCCTTACGCTGGCAAACGTCGACTCATTACGCGCCTGACTCAGCGCCGACAACGGCCCGGACAGCGGTGACAGCACCAGTGCTTGCGGCAACGGCATCATCGCCACCTGTTGCGTGGTGTTGGAACCTACGCGTTCGTCACGCGGCGGAATGCCGAAGTATTCGCGGTAGCACTTGGAGAAGTGCGGCGTGGACACGAAGCCGCAGACCGACGCCACTTCGATGATCGACATCGGCGTTTGCTTGAGCAGCTGCCGGGCACGGATCAGGCGCAGTTTGAGGTAGTAACGCGACGGCGAGCAGTGCAGGTATTTCTGGAACAGGCGCTCCAGCTGACGACGGGAAACAGCGACATACACCGCCAGTTCGTCGAGGTCGATCGGCTCTTCCAGGTTGGCTTCCATCAGCGCGACGATTTCCTGCAACTTCGGCTGGTTGGTGCCGAGCATGTGCTTGAGCGGCACGCGCTGGTGATCCTGCTCGTTGCGGATGCGTTCGTAGACGAACATTTCCGAGATCGCGGCCGACAGTTCACGACCGTGATCGCGGCTGATCAGGTGCAGCATCATGTCCAGCGGCGCGGTGCCGCCGGAGCTGGTGAAACGGTTACGGTCGAGGGTGAACAGGCGTGTGCTCATGGCTACACGGGGGAACGCTTCCTGCATCGCGGCCAGGCATTCCCAGTGCACGCTGCAATCAAAACCGTCCAGCAGGCCGGCGCACGCCAGGGCCCAGCTGCCGGTGCAGACCGCACCGAGACGGCGGGACTGACGCGCCTGGCTTTGCAGCCACGACACGTGCTCGCGGGTAACGGTGCGCTGGATGCCGATGCCGCCGCAGACAATGATGGTGTCCAGTGGGGGCGCTTTGTGCATGGAGCAGTCGGGGGTGATCTGCAGACCGTCACTGGCCCAGACCTGACCACCGTCGACGGTGAGCGTGGTCCAGCGATACAGCTCGCGGCCGGACAATTGGTTGGCCATGCGCAGGGGTTCTACTGCGGAGGCCAGAGAAATAAGCGTGAAATTGTCCAGCAGCAGAAAGCCGATGGATTGAGGCGCACGGTTCTGGGGTTGAGCCCCGGAGTTGAACGTCGTCATCGCGGTATCTCCTCACACAAAGCGGGTGATGGCCTCAGGCGGAGGCTCTTGTTATTGCCATCGTTCTCGCGTGGGAGACGGGCTTTGTAATGACAGAGCAATTGCCATGCCTAAAGTTGAATGGTCATTCAATAACTCCTGAAAACGACGTCGCGGTGTGTCTAAATAAGCCTTGCCGCGAGTGGGGGTTATAAGTGCCATTATCGGCGGGAGGCGCTCTGCCCCGTTGGGCTTGAGCAAATCGGTAGCACTTGTGGGAACAGGGCTACAGCGACTTATTGGAGAGTGTCACCACAAGCACAGGTGACAGGCGGTAATGGCCAGGTTGGATCCCTGTCCTGGGTGAAGCCGCTTATCTGTAAGCGACGCGCCAAAACGTGGCGCGTTTTAATTCCGGTGTTCACTTAGCGCGCAGTTTTGACTGGTCTTCTATCGCAGATGACTTTTCTGTGGCGAGGGCGCTTGCTCCCGCTGGGGCGCAAAGCGGCCCTGAAAACTGCAAACGCGAACTTTCAGATATACCCGGTCGCGGGCTATTCGGCTGCTGCGCAGCCGAGCGGGAGCAAGCTCCCTCGCCACAGATACTCATTTCACCAGAGAGTTAAGCGTTATCAGCACTCAACCGCGCTTACCGCCAACCCTCCCCGCGAAGTCTCTTTGTATTTGTCATGCATATCGGCGCCGGTATCACGCATGGTGCGGATCACCCGATCCAGCGAGATAAAGTGCTGACCATCCCCGCGCAGCGCCATCTGCGCCGCGTTGATGGCTTTCACCGCGGCAATCGCATTGCGCTCGATGCACGGCACTTGAACCAGCCCGCCCACCGGGTCGCAGGTCAGGCCGAGGTTGTGTTCCAGGCCGATTTCCGCCGCGTTGCACAACTGCTCCGGGGTCGCGCCAAGGATCTCTGCCAACCCGGCCGCAGCCATCGCGCAGGCTGAACCGACTTCGCCCTGACAACCGACCTCGGCCCCGGATATCGAAGCGTTCTTCTTGCACAGAATTCCCACCGCCGCAGCACTGAGGAAATAGTCGACCACGTTGGCGTCCGTCACCGCCTCGCTGAACTTCATAAAGTAGTGCAACACCGCCGGAATGATTCCCGCCGCACCGTTAGTCGGTGCCGTCACCATGCGCCCACCGGCAGCGTTCTCTTCGTTGACCGCCAGGGCGAACAGGTTGACCCATTCCATGGCGCTCAAGGTCGAGCCAATGACGTTGGGTTTGCCCAGCTCTTGCAGGCTGCGATGCAACTTGGCCGCACGACGGCGCACATTCAGGCCGCCAGGCAAGATGCCTTCGTGCTTGAGGCCCTGATCGACGCAATCCTGCATGGCGCGCCAGAGCTTCATCAGACCGCTGCGAATCTCTTCCTCGCTGCGCCAGACCTTCTCGTTAGCCATCATCAATTCGGCGACGCGAAGGTTGTGCTTCTGGCACAGGCTGAGCAGTTCGACAGCGCTGGAGAAATCGTAGGGCAACACGGTGCGATCCAGATCGACCACGCCACTGGAAGCCTGCGCTTCATCCACGACAAAACCACCGCCGATGGAATAGTAGGTGTCGCGATGCAACTCACCGTGTTCGCCTTCAACGATCAGGGTCATGGCGTTGGGGTGGAACGGCAGGTTTTCGTCGATCAGGCGCATGTCGCGAGCCCAGATAAACGGTACCGACAAGCGACCGTCGAGCAACAGGGTGTGGGTCTCGCGCAAGGTTTCGATACGGATGCCGATTCGCGACGGATCAATCGCGTCCGGCCACTCGCCCATCAGGCCCATGATCACAGCGTTGTCGCTGCCGTGACCGATGCCGGTGGCCGATAACGAACCATAAAGCTGAACTTCAACGCGCCGCACTTGTTCCAAAAGACCCTGCTCACGCAAACCTTGCACGAACAGCGCGGCGGCCCGCATAGGTCCCACGGTGTGCGAACTGGAAGGGCCGATACCGATTTTGAACAGGTCGAAAACACTGATAGCCATTACTGCCGAACTCCTGGATGTGCCAACTCCAGACGCAAAAGCGCCCAGTGACGGAGCTGCTACGCTCAAGCTGCAATCCGCCGAGATTGGCCGCATCATCAGGCTTTTTCCGTGTCGTTCGACGTCTCACACCGACGCACTCATGCTCACTAACGCCGCAGGCGTTTTACGCTTCGTTTTCGCCGTTTTTTTGCGGATCAGGGAGGCAAAGGGGGCTGAAAAAAGCTGTAAACGACGTCACCGACACTGGATGCGACCATCCCTGTACTGGTTACGACGCACCCTGTAGGCGTCAGATTTTCACTGGTACATGATCGTATCGACTCGATTGCAAGGCGCCGTGGTAGAGCTGTCTCCAAAACGCCATCCAACCGCAACCTATAAGTGCGGTGGTCCAGTCGGAACACTGCCAAAAAAAACACCAAGGAGTCCATCCATGAAAGGTTCCCCGTCGTTGTTGTTGGCCGCCATGCTGAGTCTGCCGTTACTGGCTCAAGCTGCAGAACCCGCTCAGTGCAGCACCGTAAACTTCTCCGATGTCGGCTGGACTGACATTACCGTCACCACCGCCACCACCAGCGTCGTTCTCGATGCCCTGGGCTACAAGACCAAAACCACGATGATTTCCGTTCCGGTGACCTACAAGTCCCTGGCCGACGGCAAGAACATGGACGTGTTCCTGGGCAACTGGATGCCGACCATGGAAAACGACATCAAGGCTTACCGTGATGCCGGTACCGTGGAGACCCTGCGCGCCAACCTCGAGAACGCAAAATACACCCTCGCCGTGCCCGAAGAGTTGTATAACAAGGGTCTGAAAGATTTTGCCGACATCGCCAAGTTCAAGAAAGAACTCGACGGCAAGATCTACGGCATCGAACCAGGCAACGACGGCAACCGCCTGATTCAGAGCATGATCGACAAGAACGCCTTCGGCCTGAAAGACGCCGGCTTCAAGGTGGTCGAGTCCAGTGAGGCAGGCATGCTCTCGCAAGTCGATCGCGCCCAGCGCCGCAACACCGCCGTGGTGTTCCTGGGCTGGGAACCGCACCCGATGAACACACGTTTCAAGATGAAGTACCTGACCGGCGGCGACGACTTCTTCGGCCCGAACTTCGGTCAGGCGACCATCTTCACCAACACCCGCAAGGGCTACGCGCAGGAATGCAGCAACGTCGGTCAGTTGCTGAAAAACCTGGTGTTCACCCTCGACATGGAAAGCACGCTGATGGGCAACGTCCTGGACGACAAAATGAAGCCTGACGCGGCCGCCAAGGCCTGGCTGAAAAAGAATCCACAGGTGCTCGATACCTGGCTCGCTGGCGTAACCACCATTGACGGTAAACCTGGCCTGGAAGCCGTGAAAGCCAAGCTCGCGCAGCCTTGATTTAGGAAGCATCGCTTACGCCGGGCGGGTTCGCTCGCCCGGGCTGTTTATTTCCTTGCATGCGGACGTTCACTACCATGCTGATTGATCAGAAAATACCTCTAGGCCAGTACATCGCGGGCTTCGTTGAATGGTTGACGCAACACGGCGCCAACACCTTCGACGCCATCGCCGTGTCACTGGAAACGATGATCCACGGCGTGACTTTCGCGCTGACCTGGTTCAACCCGCTGGCATTGATCGGCCTCATCGCACTACTGGCTCACTTCATTCAACGAAAGTGGGGGCTGACCGTTTTCGTCATTGCCTCCTTTCTGCTGATCCTCAACCTGGGGTACTGGCAGGAAACCATGGAAACCCTCGCCCAGGTGCTCTTCGCGACCCTGGTCTGCGTGGTCATCGGCGTACCGTTGGGTATCGTCGCCGCGCACAAACCGATGTTCTACACACTGATGCGGCCGGTGCTCGATCTGATGCAGACCGTACCGACGTTTGTGTACCTCATTCCTACCCTGACCCTCTTCGGGCTGGGCGTGGTCCCGGGTCTGATCTCCACGGTAGTGTTCGCGATTGCCGCGCCTATCCGCCTGACCTACCTGGGCATCCGTGATGTTCCCGCAGAACTGATGGACGCCGGCAAAGCCTTCGGCTGCTCGCGCCGCCAGTTACTCGCACGCATCGAACTGCCTTACGCCATGCCAAGCATCGCGGCCGGTATCACCCAGTGCATCATGCTGTCATTGTCGATGGTGGTGATTGCGGCTCTGGTGGGCGCCGACGGCTTGGGCAAACCTGTGGTCAACGCACTGAACACTGCTGATATCGCCCTGGGCTTCGAAGCCGGCCTGGCGATCGTACTGCTGGCGATCATGCTCGACCGTATCTGCAAACAACCCGACGCTAAAGCAGGGGGTGACGCATGAGCATTATTCGCTTCGAAGACGTCGACGTAATCTTCTCCAAAGATCCACGCGAGGCGCTCAAGCTCCTCGACCAAGGCATGACCCGCGACCAGATCCTGAAAAAAACCGGGCAGATCGTCGGCGTTGAAAAAGCCAGCCTGGACGTGGAAAAAGGCGAAATCTGCGTGCTGATGGGCCTGTCGGGCTCCGGCAAATCCAGCCTGCTGCGTTGCATCAACGGCCTCAACACTGTGAGCCGTGGCAAGTTGTTCGTCGAGCACGAAGGCAAGCAGATCGATATCGCTTCCTGTACCCCGGCAGAACTGAAAATGATGCGCACCAAGCGCATCGCGATGGTGTTCCAGAAATTCGCCCTGATGCCGTGGCTGACGGTGCGCGAGAACATCAGTTTCGGTCTGGAAATGCAGGGTCGCCCGGAGAAAGAACGCCGCAAACTGGTGGACGACAAGCTTGAGCTGGTGGGCCTGACCCAGTGGCGCAACAAGAAGCCTGACGAACTCTCCGGCGGTATGCAGCAACGCGTGGGCCTGGCCCGTGCGCTGGCGATGGATGCGGACATTCTGCTGATGGACGAACCGTTCTCGGCGCTCGACCCGCTGATCCGCCAAGGCCTGCAGGACGAATTGCTGGAACTGCAAAGCAAGCTGAGCAAAACCATTGTGTTCGTGAGCCACGACCTCGATGAAGCCCTGAAGCTCGGCAGCCGTATCGCAATCATGAAAGACGGCCGAATCATCCAGTACAGCGTGCCGGAAGAGATCGTGCTCAACCCGGCGGACGACTACGTGCGGACCTTCGTCGCGCACACCAACCCGCTGAACGTGCTGTGCGGTCGCAGCCTGATGCGCACCCTGGACAACTGCAAACGCATCAACGGTTCGGTGTGCCTCGATCCGGGCGGCGATTCATGGCTGGACCTGGCCGAAGGCAACACCATCAAAGGTGCCCGCCAGAACGGCGCGAGCCTGGATCTGCAGAACTGGATTCCAGGGCAAGCGGTTGAAGGCCTGGGTCGTCGGCCAACGCTGGTGGACTCGAACATCGGCATGCGCGATGCGCTGCAGATTCGTTATCAGACCGGCAACAAACTGGTGCTGCACGACAACAACAAAGTGGTCGGGATTCTGGGCGACAGCGAGCTGTATCACGCACTGCTCGGCAAGAACCTGGGTTAAGGCAACAGACACAAAAACGCCGCGAGAGGATCGCGGCGTTTTTGTTAGTGCAGATATTTGGCTTGGAATGCTGATAACTGTGGCGAGGGAGCTTGCTCCCGCTGGGTTGCGTAGCAACCCCAAAACCAGACACCACGGTCATTCAGAAAGACCGCGTTATCGTTAAATGCGACTGCTACGCAGTCGAGCGGGAGCAAGCTCCCTCGCCACAATGGATCTGCGGTGCAGCAACTTGCACCGCATGACCTCAAGTTTCAGCTATAGACACGGCCAAGGAGCTGCCGATGGCTTTCGAACTGATCGAGCACGTCACGGGTGATCTGATCCTGAGTGAAGCCCATCAAGTCGTAATCCTGGCTGCCGTTGTGCAGGTAAACCTCGGCGCGGTAATAGCGCGCACGCGGTTCGTCAGCGCTTTCGGCCGACACCGTTTCACTCGCCGCCGCCAGATAGCCATCCAGGCTCACTTCGTAGACAAAAGGGTTGCCCTCTTCCATCTCGATGCGCACACCCATGCAACGCTTGGACTTGCCCAGCAACGTTTGCACGTCCAGACCCTGGGCACGCAATTGCACGGCCGCATCTTCCAGCGCCGGGCTGACTTGCTTGTCCATGAAACGCTGAACGATCGACTGATTCGGTTGCAGGTCCAGCTGCGTCAAACGCTCGCTGAAACCACGGCGACCGCGTGCTGCGAGCTCCGCTTGCTCCTGTTCGATCTGCACGTCCTGGTGCATCGCCTTGTGCAGGCCAAACATGAAGAACACCAACACCACCGAGAACGGCAGACCGGCCAACACCACCATGGTTTGCATCGCTTCGAAGTTACCGGCGAACAGCAGGCCGATGGTCACCAGGGTGATCACCGCCGACCAGAAGATCCGCAACCAGTGCGGCGCATCTTCATCGACGTTACCGCCCTTGCAGGAAAGGTTGGCCATCATCACCGCGCCGGAATCCGCCGGGGTCAGGAACAGCACGAAACCGACGAAGATCGACACGCCGATCACAATCTTCGATGCCGGGTAATGCTCAAGCAATTGGTAGATCGCCATCGACGGCTGTTCGAGCGCCGTCTTTCCGAGCTCCACCGCCCCATGGTTCATCACCAGGTCCAGGGCCGAGTTACCGAAGATCGACAGCCACGCCAGGGTGAACCCCAGCGGGATCAGCAGCACGCCGGCCACCAGTTCACGCACCGTGCGACCACGGGAAATACGCGCGATGAACATGCCGACGAATGGGGCCCAGGAAATCCACCAGGCCCAGTAGAACAGGGTCCACAGGCCCAGCCAGCGGTCGGACTTCTCACTGTCGCCTTCGTAAACGTAGAGGTCGAAAGTCTTCAGGACCACGCCGTTCAGGTAGTCGCCGACGTTCTGCACGAAGCCGTTCAACAGGTGCAAGGTCGGGCCGAACAGCAGCACGAAAATCAGCAGACCGCTGAACAGTACGATGTTCAGGTTCGACAGACGGCGAATGCCGTTTTCCACACCCGACACAGCCGCGATGGTCGCCACGGTGCTCATCACGATGATCACGATCAGCAGGTTGGTGTTGCTGTGTTCCATGCCGAACAGGTTTTCAAGGCCCGACGACACTTGCAGCGAACCAATCCCCAGGTTCGTCACCAGCCCCAGCAGGGTCACGAACATGCCGAAACCATCCACCGCATGGCCGGCCGCGCCTTTGACCCAACGCTCGCCCACCAACGGATACAACGCCGAACGCAACGCCAGCGGCTGGTTATGACGGTAGGCAAAGTACGCCACGGCCAGGCCGACCAAGGCGTAGATCGCCCAGCCATGCAGGCCCCAATGCAGGAATGTCAGCTGCACAGCCTGACGGGCGGCCATGTTGCTGGCAGCCACGCCTTCCGGCGGGTTGAAGTAATGGTCCAGCGGCTCGGAAGCACCGAAGTACAGCAGCGAAATGCCGATACCCGACGAGAACAGCATCCCCGCCCACGCGCCGTAGCTGAAGTCCGGGGTGTCATCCTTGCTGCCCAGCTTGAGCTTGCCGTAGGACGAAAACGCCAGGCCGACGACAAATACCAGGTAGGCGGCGATCACCACCATGTAGTACCAGCCGAAGCTGCGGGACAACCAGGCCTGGGCGATGCCGAGCAATCTGCCGGCCTCTTGCGGGGCGATGATCAGAATGGCGGTCAACAACAGAATCAGCGCGGTAGAGGTGTAGAACACCCAACCGTTGACCGTCACCTTCTCGGGCGGGGTCTTTATTAGAGAGGCAGAACTCATGGCACAGATGCTCCAGGCAGTGCGAGAGAAGAACACAAGGCAACGCGGTACCCGACCAATCGGTTAGTTGGCAGCCGACCGACGGGTGATATAAAGACACCTCGAAAAAAGCCCGAAGCCCGGAACGCCAGTGCGTAGGGGTTTCGAGCCGTTTTGGATGTCGGTTTATCGTCATTTACACGTAGGAAAAATCTGTAAGCAGCGACGAATTGTCGCAGATCTTATTCTTTGTTGATTGAACGTTCAATCAAAACAAAATAGACTGGCCCTCAATCCGATAGACGTTTTACGTCCGCCGGAAGGCCTAAGGAGATGTGCAAGATGCCCAAGGTCGGTATGCAACCCATCCGCCGCCAGCAATTGATCGAAGCCACATTGCAGGCGGTCGATCAGGTCGGAATGGGGGACGCCAGCATTGCGCTGATCGCCCGTTTGGCCGGTGTCTCGAATGGCATCATCAGTCACTATTTTCAGGACAAGAACGGCCTGATTGCTGCCACGGCGCAGTACCTGATGAGTGTCCTGAGCGAGAACGTCACCGCGCGCCGTCAGGCGCTGGAGGACAGCAGCCCGCGGGCGCACCTCCAGGTGATCATCGAAGGCAACTTCGACGCCAGCCAGGTCAATGGCCCGGCAATGAAAACCTGGCTGGCCTTCTGGGCCACCAGCATGCACCACCCGTCTTTGCACAGGTTGCAGCGGATCAACGATCACCGCCTGTATTCCAACCTGTGCTGCCAGTTCCGCCGTGTATTGCCGCTCGATGACGCGCGCAGTGCAGCCCGTGGCCTGGCAGCCCTCATTGACGGTTTGTGGTTGCGCGGCGCGCTGTCGGGAGATGCTTTCGACACCGAGCAGGCGCACCGGATCGCTTACGAATACATGGACTTTCAACTGGCCAAGCAGGTGAGTTAGAGCACACATAAATCGCTCAACCCCTGAACTGCTGCTGATCGGTGTTGCCACAACCCTATGGCTTCACTCCAGTGGCCTACGCCAACCACTTATGCACTTGCGAGGACACTATGGCCCGTTTCGAACTGCAAAAACTTTACATCGATGGCGGTTACTCCGACGCCAGCAGCGACGCCACCTTCGAAGCCATCAACCCGGCTAACGGTGAAGTCCTCGCAACCGTACAGCGTGCGACCAAGGAAGACGTTGAGCGCGCGGTAGTCAGCGCCGAAAAGGGCCAGAAAATCTGGGCCGCGATGACCGCCATGGAGCGTTCGCGCATCCTGCGTCGTGCCGTTGACATCCTGCGCGAGCGCAACGATGAGCTGGCGGCCCTGGAAACACTGGACACCGGCAAGTCGTTCTCCGAAACCAAGTATGTCGACATCGTCACCGGTGCTGACGTGCTGGAGTACTACGCAGGCCTGGTGCCCGCCATCGAAGGCGAGCAGATCCCGCTGCGTACCACGTCGTTCGTCTACACCCGTCGCGAGCCGCTGGGTGTCGTCGCCGGCATCGGCGCGTGGAACTACCCGATCCAGATCGCCCTGTGGAAATCCGCGCCAGCCCTGGCGGCCGGTAACGCGATGATCTTCAAGCCAAGCGAAGTCACTTCCCTGACCACGCTGAAACTGGCCGAGATCTACACCGAGGCAGGCCTGCCAGCCGGCGTGTTCAACGTGTTGACCGGCAGCGGCCGTGAAGTCGGCACCTGGTTGACCGAGCACCCACGCATCGAAAAAATCTCCTTCACCGGCGGCACCGACACCGGCAAGAAGGTCATGGCCAGCGCTTCCGCTTCGTCGCTGAAAGACGTGACCATGGAACTGGGCGGCAAATCCCCGCTGATCATCTTCGACGACGCCGACCTCGATCGCGCCGCCGACACCGCGATGATGGCCAACTTCTACAGTTCCGGTCAGGTCTGCACCAACGGCACTCGCGTGTTCGTCCCGACTCACCTGAAAGCCGCTTTCGAAGCGAAGATCGCTGAGCGCGTTGCGCGCATCCGCATCGGCAACCCGGAAGACGAGAACACCAACTTCGGCCCGCTGGTCAGCTTCGCCCACATGGAAAGCGTGCTGGGTTACATCGCCAAAGGTAAGGAAGAAGGTGCTCGCGTGCTGTGCGGCGGCAATCGTCTGACCGAAGGCGAATTCGCCAAAGGCGCGTTCGTGGCCCCGACCGTGTTCACCGACTGCACCGACGAGATGACCATCGTTCGCGAAGAAATCTTCGGCCCGGTGATGGCGATCCTGACCTACGACACCGAAGAAGAAGTGATCCGTCGTGCCAACGACACCGACTTCGGCCTGGCCGCCGGCATCGTCACCAAGGACCTGAACCGCGCTCACCGCGTGATTCATCAACTGGAAGCCGGTATCTGCTGGATCAACGCCTGGGGCGAGTCCGACGCGAAGATGCCGGTCGGCGGCTACAAGCAGTCCGGTGTTGGTCGTGAAAACGGGATCAGCTCTCTCAATAACTTCACGCGCATCAAGTCCGTGCAAGTCGAACTGGGTGAGTACGTTTCGGTATTTTGATTAGCTGATCCAGCGACAAGCGGCAAGCTTCAAGCTGCAAGTAAAAGCAGTTTGGTTTGCCGCTCCATCTCAACACCGCTCGCTGCTCTCTTGCAGCTTGAAGCTTGAAGCTTGAAACTCCCGGAGGGCCTATGTCCCAAGAATTCGATTACATCATCATCGGTGCCGGCTCGGCCGGTAACACCCTGGCGACCCGTCTGACTGAAGACGAAGGCGTCACCGTCCTGCTGCTCGAAGCAGGCGGCCCGGACTACCGTCTGGATTTCCGCACGCAAATGCCGGCCGCCCTGGCGTTTCCGCTGCAAGGCCGTCGCTACAACTGGGCCTACGAAACCGATCCAGAGCCACACATGGACGGTCGCAAGATGGAATGCGGTCGCGGCAAGGGCCTCGGCGGTTCCTCGCTGATCAACGGCATGTGCTACATCCGCGGCAACGCGATGGACTACGACAACTGGGCCAAGCTTCCAGGTCTTGAAGACTGGGACTACCTGAACTGCCTGCCGTATTTCCGCAAGGCTGAAACCCGCGACATCGGCCCGAACGACTACCACGGTGGCGACGGTCCGGTCAGCGTGACCACGCCGAAAGCCGGCAACAACCCGCTGTTCCACGCGATGGTTGAAGCAGGCGTACAGGCCGGTTACCCGCGCACCGAAGATCTCAACGGTTACCAGCAAGAAGGCTTCGGCCCGATGGACCGCACCGTGACGCCGAACGGCCGCCGCGCCAGCACCGCTCGCGGTTACCTGGACATCGCCAAGAAGCGTTCGACCCTGACCATCGTCACCCACGCCCTGACCGACAAGATCCTGTTCGAAGGCAAGCGTGCCGTTGGCGTGCGTTACCTGATCGGTGCCGCTGAAGAGCGCGTTGAAGCCCGTGCCCGCAAAGAAGTGCTGCTGTGCTCCGGCGCCATCGCTTCGCCGCAGATTCTGCAACGCTCCGGCGTCGGCCCGGCTGAACTGCTGAACAAGCTCGACATCCCGGTGGTCCATGACCTGCCCGGCGTCGGCGAAAACCTGCAGGATCACCTCGAGTTGTACCTGCAATACGCCTGCACCCAACCGGTCTCGCTGTACCCGTCGCTGCTCTGGTACAACCAGCCGGCCATCGGTGCCGAATGGCTGTTCAACGGCACCGGCATCGGCGCCAGCAACCAGTTCGAAGCGGGCGGTTTCATTCGTACCCGCGAAGAATTCGATTGGCCGAACATCCAGTACCACTTCCTGCCGGTCGCGATTAACTACAACGGCAGCAACGGTGTGAAAGAGCACGGTTTCCAGGCGCACATGGGTTCCATGCGTTCGCCGAGTCGTGGTCGCATCCAGGCCAAGTCCAAGGATCCGCGCGAGTACCCGAGCATCCTGTTCAACTACATGGCCACCGAGCAGGACTGGCAGGAATTCCGCGACGGCATTCGCCTGACCCGTGAAATCATGCAACAGCCCGCACTGGACGCTTTCCGTGGCCGCGAAATCAGCCCGGGCATCGACGTGCAAACCGATGAGCAGCTCGACAAGTTCATCCGCGAACACGCCGAAACCGCGTTCCATCCTTCCTGCTCGTGCAAGATGGGCACCGACGAGATGGCCGTGGTCGATGGCGAAGGTCGAGTGCATGGTCTGCAAGCCCTGCGTGTGGTCGATGCCTCGATCATGCCGATCATCACCACCGGCAACCTGAACGCACCAACGATCATGATCGCCGAGAAAATCGCCGACAAGATCCGTGGTCGCCAGCCGTTGCCACGCAGCAAGGCCGATTACTACGTGGCCGGCGATGCGCCGGTGCGTGGCAAGCCGTTGCGGGAAGTGAGCCTTACCGCTCAGTAAGACTTAATACCGAGGTGCGCCCTTCGCGGGCAAATCGAGTCGTCGCACCGCTCGCTCCTACAAGGGAACGCGATTACTTGTAGGAGCGAGGCTTGCCCGCGAAGGGGCCCGACCAAGCAACACATCTCTAACTGACACATACCGGTAATCCCTTCCTACACCGCTCCACCCTTGATCCTACCCCCCGCCCAGGCCTAATCTAGCGCCACGCAAACGTTTCACCCCCCCCTTCGCAACACCGCTGCACCGCCACTCCAGACCAAGGAGGTTCCCGAATGTTCGATTTCCACCCCCAGCTCAAGCAGCGCTTCGCTGCCTTGCGCACGGGCGCTGAATTCTTTTCGCTGCGTTATGTACGCGAGTCCGGCCAGTACCTGTCGGTGCGCAAGAATGTCGCCGAACCTCCGAGCCTGAGCCGTGACGAAGGCGCGATGCTGACCGTGCGTGTCAACGGCGTCGAAGCCTACGCCGCGACCAACGACCTGTCGCAACAAGGCCTGCAAGCCGCACTGGAGAAGGCCGAGCAACAAGCGCGCCGACTCAAGCCCCACGCCCTGCTCGACCTGAGCGCACAGGTGGTCTCCAGCGACCGCGCCGACTACTTTTCGCCGAACCTCGACCAGCCCTTCCCTTCCCTGAGCGATTGCTACCAACTGCTCGGCGCCGAATCCGCATCCGTGCCCAAGGACGAGCGACTGGTGAACTGGGAAGTGAGCATCGGCATCACCCATGTCGAACAGATCTACCTCAGCAACGCCGGTGCCGAACTGCGCCAGGCCCAGCGGTTCGTCTACCCGAGCCTGGAAGTCACGGCCTACGACGGCAACGACAGCCAGACCCGAACCCTGGGCCGCGAGAACTTCGGTCAACAGGGCGGTTTTGATGTGATCAGCCGCTGCGGCCTGGTCGGCGCCGGTCCGAAAATCGCCGATCAGGCGCTGCAATTGCTGCTGGCGCCTAACACCCCGAAAGGCCCGCGTGACCTGCTGCTGATGCCGGACCAGATGATGCTGCAAATCCACGAATCGATTGGCCACCCATTGGAACTGGACCGCATCCTCGGTGACGAGCGCAATTACGCCGGCACCAGTTTCGTCAAGGCAGAAGACTTCGGCAGCCTGCAGTACGGCTCGAAACTGCTGAACGTGACCTTCGACCCGGAGATTCCCGAACAGCTCGCCAGCTATGGCCATGACGACGACGGCACTGCTGCCAGCAAACAATTCCTGATTAAAGAAGGCTTGCTGCTGCGCCCATTGGGCGGCGCGCTGTCGCAGTTTCGCGCGGGCATGGATGGCGTGGCCAACAGCCGCGCCTGCAGCTGGAACCGTCCGCCGATCGATCGCATGGCCAACCTGAACATCGAGGCCGGCGATCAACCGCTGGAGCAAATGATCGGCAACATCGAGCACGGCATCTTGATGAGCACCAACCGGTCCTGGTCCATCGACGATGCCCGCAACAAATTCCAGTTCGGCTGTGAATGGGGCCAACTGATCGAAAACGGCGAACTCAAAGGCGTGGTCAAGAACCCGAACTACCGGGCGATTTCCGCGCAGTTCTGGAAAAACCTCAGCGCCGTTGGCGATGCCAACTCCGTCAAGGTCCTGGGCACGCCGAACTGCGGCAAGGGCGAACCGAACCAGGTGATCCGCGTCGGCCATGCCTCGCCGGCCTGTGTGTTCAGCAACGTTGATGTGTTTGGGGGGATGCCTGATGAGTACTTCAAAAAGTCAGGCCGATGCGTTCAAGGCCTTGGTCAATTGGCTGCGTGATGCGATTCGCGAGCCGGAACAGTTCACTCTAAGTTACGCCGCCGAATCCTCGGCCTTCGTGCGCTTCAACCACGCCAAGGTGCGTCAGGCCGGCCAGGTGCAGCAGGCGAGCGTCGGTTTCAAGCTGATCAACGAGGGTCGGCATGCTGACCTCAACATCACGCTGGCCGGCGATCAGGAAGTCGACCTTCAGCGCCTGGCCGAAGGTCTGCAACAGTTGCGCGAAACCTTGCCGCTGCTGCCGCAGGATCCCTACCTGCTGCTCAACCACAACAGTTGGCAGAGCAAGAACGTGCAGGAGCATCCGCTGCCGGACACCGAGCAGGTCGTGGCTGAAATCACCCAGGCCGCCGAGGGGCTGGATCTGGTCGGCTTCTACGCCGCCGGCCCGATCAGTCGTGGTTTCGCCAGTTCTTCGGGGGCGCTTGGCTGGCATCAGGCCAACAGCTTCAACTTTGATTTCAGTCTGGTCCATGAAAACGGCCAAGCGGTGAAAGCCAGTTACGCCGGGCACGACTGGAACAGCGAAGGTTTTGCCAAGCGCTTTGCGCAGGCGCGTGAGCAGTTGGCATTCCTCGGCAGACCGCAACGCACCCTGGCGCCCGGTCAGTACCGCGCCTATCTGGCACCGGCAGCCCTGGGAGAAATAATGGACATGCTGGGCTGGGGCGGTTTCTCGGCACAGTCGATTGCCACCAAAAGCAGCCCGTTGCAGAAGCTGTATGCGGGCGACAGTGCGTTCAGCCCGTTGGTGTCGGTTGATGAAAAGGTCAGCGGTTCGTTGAGCCCGGCGTTCTCGGGCGAAGGTTATCCGCGCAGCGATCTTGGCTTGATCGTCGAAGGCAAGGCGGGCGCGCAGATGGTCAGTTCACGCAGTGCCGCCGAATACGGCCTGACCGCCAATGGCGCCAGCGGCGGTGAAATGCCGAGTGCTGTGAACATGGCCGCCGGTACGCTGCCCGATGCAGAGATTCTCAAGCAACTGGGCACCGGTCTGTACATCAGCAACCTCTGGTACCTGAACTACTCGGACCAACCGGCGGCACGCCTGACCGGCATGACGCGATTCGCGACGTTCTGGGTCGAGAACGGCGAGATTCAGGCGCCGGTGAGCACCATGCGCTTTGATGACAGTGCTTACAGTCTGCTTGGTTCCCAACTGGAAGCGTTGACCGAGGAGCGTGAGCTTATGTTGTCGGCCAGCACCTACAGCCAGCGGGCCACAGCCTCGGCGTTGTTGCCGGGGGCGCTGATCAGCAAGCTGACCTTGACCCTCTGACACCGATCGTGCCCACGCTCTGCGTGGGAATGCCTCAATGGACGCTCCGCGTCTGCTTCGGCAGGGACGCGGACCGTCCCGGACTGCATTCCCACGCAGAGCGTGGGAACGATCATTAACTCCGACTCACACGAGGTCCCATGCCCAACCGCCCGCCTCTCGACGCTGTCACCGCCCGCTGGGTGCCGTGGGTCGTCGCCATCGCCTTCTTCATGCAGTCCCTCGACGGGACCATCCTCAACACCGCCCTGCCCGCCATGGCCCGGGATCTGGCCGAAGATCCGCTGCGCATGCAGGGCGTGATCATTGCCTACATGCTCACCGTCGCGCTGCTGATTCCTGCCTCAGGCTGGATCGCCGACCGCTTCGGCACCAAGAAAATCTTCTTCGGCGCAATCCTGCTGTTCAGCCTCGGCTCATTGCTCTGCGCCTTGTCGAGCACCCTGAGCATGCTGATCGGTGCCCGAGTGATACAAGGCCTGGGCGGTGCGTTGATGCTGCCGGTCGGGCGGCTGGTGGTGCTGCGCGCCTATCCGCGCTCGGAGCTGGTGCGGATCATGGGCTTCATCACCATTCCCGGCCTGCTCGGCCCGTTGATCGGCCCGACCATGGGCGGCTGGATGGTCGAATACCTGACCTGGCACTGGATCTTCCTGATCAACCTGCCGGTGGGCGCCATCGGCTGCTACGCCGTGTGGAAGTTCATTCCCGACCTGCGCGGCACTGAACGCACGCGCTTCGACAGCCTGGGCTTTTTGCTGTTCGGCGCGGCGATGATTCTGATCACCATCGCCATGGAAGGCCTCGGTGAACTGCACCTGCCGCACTTGCGGGTGATGTTGCTACTGTTCGGCGGCATGGCGTGTCTGGCGGCGTATTGGCTGCGCGCCGGGCGCATCGATAATCCGCTGTTCGCGCCGTCGCTGTTCAAGACCCGGACGTTTGCCGTGGGCATCCTCGGCAACCTGTTCGCCCGCCTGGGCAGCGGCGCCCTGCCGTTCCTCGTGCCGCTGCTGCTGCAAGTGGCGCTGGGTTATTCGCCGTCACAAGCCGGGATGAGCATGTTGCCGCTGGCCGCTGCGGCGATGGTCGCCAAATCGGTGGCGCGTCCGCTGATTGAGCGCCTGGGCTATCGCATCGTGCTCACCGGCAACACCCTGGCGCTGGGGCTGATGCTGGCGAGCATGGGCCTGGTCAGCGAGCAGACGCCGTACTGGCTGCTGCTGGGGATGCTGGCGATTCTCGGCGCGATCAACTCCTTGCAGTTCACCGCCATGAACACCGTGACCCTGATCGACCTTGACGACGCCAGCGCCAGCAGCGGCAACAGCCTGCTGTCGGTGGTCGCGCAATTGTCCCTGAGCCTTGGCGTTGCCTGTGCCGGCGCGTTGCTCGGCGGCTTTACCGCAGAGATCGGCAACGATGGCGTGGACACGGTGCTGGGTGCGTTCCAGCTGACGTTTGTGACGGTCGGAATCATGGCGATGCTGGCCGCGACGATCTTCTCCCAGCTCTCAAAGGAAGACGGACGGCGCGTCAGAAGCCCGGAAGAACACATAGAGCCTTAGTTTCCAGACGATAAGTGCCTGCGCTCGGCGACTTCTCGTCTGGAAACTACGGGCGAATGGCCATGGGACTGATACACTGCGCGACATTTTGTTTTGCAGGCCAGTCCCGTGACCACCATTGCCACCGCTTTTAATACTTTGCCGCTATCCGCCGCCATGCTGGCTAACCTCGACTCTTTGGGTTATGCCGAGATGACGCCGATCCAGGCGCAAAGCTTGCCGGTGATCCTCAAGGGGATGGACCTGATCGCGCAGGCCAAGACCGGTAGCGGCAAGACCGCCGCCTTCGGTGTCGGCCTGCTGAACCCGATCAATCCTCGCTTCTTCGGTTGCCAGGCGCTGGTCATCTGCCCGACTCGCGAGTTGGCCGACCAGGTCGCCAAGGAAATCCGTCGCCTGGCCCGCGCCGAAGACAACATCAAGGTCCTGACCCTGTGCGGCGGCGTGGCTTTCGGCCCGCAGATCGGCTCGCTGGAGCACGGTGCGCACATCATCGTCGGCACCCCTGGTCGGATTCAGCAGCACCTGCGCAAGGGTTCGCTGATTCTCCATGGCCTGAACACGCTGATCCTCGATGAAGCCGACCGCATGCTCGACATGGGTTTCTACGATTCCATCGAAGAAATCATCGCCCAGAGCCCCGAACGTCGCCAGACCCTGCTGTTCTCCGCCACCTATCCGACGGGCATCAAGCAATTGGCGGCGAAATTCATGCGCAACCCGCAGATCGTGAAGGCCGAAGCGTTCCACGACGACACGCAGATTGAGCAGCGCTTCTACGAAATCTCCCCGGAAGAGCGCATGGACGCGGTGGTCAAAGTCCTCGCGCATCACCGTCCGGCGTCCTGCGTCGCCTTCTGCTTCACCAAGCAGCAGGTTCAGGAAACCGTCGATCACCTGACCTCCAAAGGCATTTCCGCCGTCGGCCTGCACGGCGATCTGGAACAGCGTGACCGTGACCAGGTGCTGGCCATGTTCGCCAACCGCAGTACTTCGGTACTGGTCGCCACCGACGTTGCCGCTCGTGGCCTGGACATCGATGCGCTGGACATGGTGATCAACGTCGAGCTGGCCCGTGACTCGGAAATCCACATTCACCGTGTCGGCCGTACCGGTCGTGCTGGCGAGAAAGGCATTGCGATCAGCTTGGTCGCGCCGTCCGAAGCGCACCGCGCCCAGGCCATCGAGCTCCTGCAGAAGTCGCCGTTGAGCTGGGATCAGCTGGACAACCTCAAATCCCAGGGCGGCGCACCGCTGCTGCCAGTGATGAGCACGCTGGTCATCGGCGCAGGCCGTAAAGACAAAGTGCGTCCGGGCGACATTCTGGGTGCACTGACGGGCGATGCCGGTATTCCGGGCGCTCAGGTCGGCAAGATCGCGATTTTCGACTTCCAGGCATATGTGGCTGTTGAACGCGGGATCGCCAAGCAAGCCTTGCAGCGTCTGAACGACGGCAAGATCAAAGGCCGTTCGTTGCGCGTTCGTATCCTCTAAGAACGCCGCAACTCCCCCCTGCCTGATCGTTCCCACGCTCCGCGTGGGAATGCATCCCGTGACGCTCCGCGTCACAGAGCGGACGCAGAGCGTCCATGGCGGCATTCCCCCGCAGAGCGTGGGAACGATCAATATAAGCTCCTGTGTGAGGACACCGTTTTGCGCTCTACCGAAGTCGTGATCATTGGCGCTGGCGCCGCAGGGTTGATGTGTGCGCTGACCGCCGCCGGACGTGGGCGCAAGGTCATGTTGCTCGACCATGCGAACAAGGCCGGCAAGAAAATCCTGATGTCGGGCGGTGGCCGCTGCAATTTCACCAACATGTACACAGAACCGGGCAATTTCCTCTCGCAAAATGAACACTTCTGCAAATCCGCACTGGCGCGCTATACCCAGTGGGATTTCATCGGCATGGTCGCCAAACACGGCGTGCCGTATCACGAGAAGAAACTCGGCCAACTGTTCTGCGATAACAAATCCAGCGACATCCTTGAGATGCTCCTCACCGAATGCGATCAGGTCGGCGTCAGCCTGCACCTGGACACCTCGATCCAGACCATCGAAAAGCTCGAAAGCGGTTACTTGCTCGACACGACGCTCGGTCAACTGACCTGTGAATCCCTGGTCATCGCCACGGGTGGTCTGTCGATTCCGACCCTGGGCGCCACCGGTTTCGGTTATCAGGTCGCCAAGCAGTTCGGTCACGACCTGCTACCGACCCGTGCCGGCCTGGTGCCGTTCACCATCACCGATCAGCTCAAGGAACTGTGCACCGAGCTGTCCGGCACATCGGTGGATTGCCTGGTGAGCTGCAACGACCAGAGCTTTCGCGAGAACATCCTGTTCACCCATCGCGGCCTCAGTGGCCCGGCGATTTTGCAGATTTCCTCGTTCTGGGAATCCGGCGACACGGTCGAGATCAACTTGATGCCGGACCACGACGTGCCGAGCTGGCTGCAACAGCAGCAAGCCGAACGCCCGAACAGCGAGTTGAAAACCCTGCTTGGCGAAATCTTCACCAAGAAGATGGCCAACTTGCTGGCGGACAACTGGTTCGTCTCCAAACCGATGAAGCAATACACCCACGCGGAAATCGCCGACATCGCCGAAAAACTGGCGAGCTGGAAAGTGGTTCCTGCCGGCACCGAGGGCTATCGCACTGCGGAAGTGACTTTGGGCGGTGTCGACACTCATGAAGTGTCATCCAAGACCATGGAATCGCTGAAAAGCCCTGGCCTGTATTTCATCGGTGAAGTGCTCGACGTCACCGGACACCTGGGCGGCTTCAACTTCCAATGGGCCTGGGCCTCGGGTTATGCCGCCGCGCAGTACGTCTGATACACCGCGTCATCGTTTTTCGTGGGCAAGTCGGATCGCGAAGGCGTCCGAACAGACAACACTGAACAATCAAGGAACAGATTTTGCTGTCAGATGTGATCGGCGCCATTGCGTCGGCGTCATTACTGGCTCAATTTAGCGGCATTGCCTCGGAAGGCCTTCGCACTTCATGTCATCGACCTCATTTCGTCAGTCGCTGCGCCGTCTCTGGGCGCTGGATAAATTCAGCTACAGCGTGCGGGTGTTCATCGCCCTGACCGGCAGCATGGCCGTCTGTTGGTATCAGGATGAAATGGGGCTTCTGATCCCTTTGTTCCTGGGGATCATCGCCAGCGCCCTGGCCGAGACCGACGACAGTTGGCAGGGCCGCCTCAACGCGCTGGCCGTGACGCTGGTGTGCTTCAGCGTCGCCGCCCTCTCCGTCGAATTGCTGTTCCCCTACCCCATCGTTTTTGTCATCGCCCTGGCCCTCGCCAGTTTCGGCCTGACCATGCTCGGCGCCCTCGGCGAACGCTATGGCGCGATTGCCTCGGCGACGTTGATTCTGTCGGTCTACACCATGATCGGCGTGGATCAGCGCGGCGGCGCGGTCACCGATTTCTGGCACGAACCGGTGCTGCTGGTGGCCGGCGCCGCCTGGTACGGCTTGCTCTCGGTGCTGTGGCAGGCGTTGTTTTCCAACCAGCCGGTGCAGCAGAGCCTGGCTCGGTTGTTCCGTGAACTGGGTTTTTACTTGAAGCTGAAATCGTCGCTGTTCGAGCCGATTCGGCAGATGGACGTGGAAGCACGCCGACTGGAACTGGCGCAGCAAAACGGTCGAGTTGTCGCGGCACTCAACGCTGCCAAGGAAATTATCCTGCACCGGGTCGGCAATGGACGACCGGGTTCGAAAGTCAGCCGCTACCTCAAGCTGTACTTCCTCGCTCAGGACATCCACGAGCGCGCCAGTTCTTCGCACTACCCTTACAACGCGCTGGCCGAGGCGTTCTTTCACAGCGACGTGCTGTTCCGTTGCCAGCGTCTGCTACGCCAGCAAGGCAAAGCCTGCCGGGCGCTGGCGGAATCGATCCAGATGCGCCAGCCGTTCATCTATGACGCCAGCTTCGCCGAAGCGTTGAGCGACCTGCACGCCTCCATCGAACACTTGCGCATCCAGAGCAACCCGGCCTGGCGCGGTCTGTTGCGCTCTTTGCGGGCATTGGCCGCCAACCTCGGCACCCTCGACCGTTTGCTCAGCGATGCCAGCAACCCCGACGCTCTGGCCGACGCCACCGACAGCAGCCTGCTCGACCGCTCGCCGCGCAACCTCAAGGATGTATGGATTCGCTTGCGCACGCAGCTGACGCCGACCTCGCTGCTGTTCCGCCATGCACTGCGCCTGCCCCTGGCCTTGAGCATCGGCTACGGCATGGTGCACTTGATTCACCCCTCGCAAGGTTACTGGATCATCCTCACCACGCTGTTTGTCTGCCAGCCAAACTACGGCGCCACTCGACGCAAACTGGGCCAACGGATCATCGGCACCGCGATTGGCCTGACGGTGGCCTGGGCGCTGTTCGATCTGTTCCCCAATCCGCTGGTCCAGTCGTGCTTCGCGATCGCAGCCGGAGTGGTGTTCTTTATCAACCGCACCACGCGCTACACGTTGGCAACCGCCGCGATTACCTTGATGGTGCTGTTCTGCTTCAATCAGGTCGGTGATGGTTACGGGCTGTTCCTGCCGCGGCTGTTCGACACCTTGCTCGGCAGCTTGATCGCCGGGCTCGCAGTGTTCCTGTTCCTGCCGGACTGGCAGGGCCGACGCCTGAACAAAGTGCTGGCCAATACCCTGACCTGCAACAGCATTTACCTGCGCCAGATCATGCAGCAATACGCCGCCGGCAAAAGCGACGACCTGGCCTATCGCCTGGCGCGACGCAATGCGCACAACGCTGATGCGGCATTGTCGACGACACTGGCCAACATGCTCATGGAGCCAGGGCATTTCCGTAAGGAAGCGGATGTCGGGTTTCGCTTCCTGGTGCTGTCGCACACGTTGCTCAGCTACTTGTCGGGATTGGGTGCGCACCGTGAAACCCAGTTACCGGCGGATGTTCGCGAGCATTTGATCGACGGCGCGGGCGTGAGCCTGGCGGCCAGCATCGACGAGATCGCCCAAGGGTTGGCGAGCAAACAGCCAATTGCGATTCAGAGCGATGCCGAAGAGGCGCTGGCCAATGAGTTGGAGCAAATGCCGGACGAGATCGATGAAGGGCAGCGGCTGGTACAGACGCAGTTGGCGTTGATCTGCCGGCAGTTGGGGCCGTTGCGGACGTTGGCGGCGCATCTGATCAAGGACACCAGTGAAGCCTGAGATCTGTAGTGACAGGTCGGGACCCATCGCGAGCAGGCTCGCTCCCACAGATTCGGTGCAAATCCTGTGGGAGCGAGCCTGCTCGCGATAGGGCCATCAGCCACACCGAAGCTTACATCCCATGCTGCTTCATCAACCGCTCATAACTGCCATCAGCCTTCATCTCCGCAATCTCGCGATCGAAACCGGCGACGATCTGTTCATGCTGCGGATTTTTCAGGCTGACCAATATGTGCAAGCTGTTCTCGCTCAATGCCTTGGGCAGGAACTCCACGGCATTACGCACCTTGGATGATTCCCGAGCCAGGTAATAACGGGCGACGTATTCGTCTTCCAGCGTCAACTTGACCCGGTCTGCCGCGACCATGCGCACGGCCATGGCGAAGTTATGCACGGGGACTTTCTGCAACGACACGTCCTCATCGAATTCCGGTGAATAGGCATAACCGCGCACCACTGCAATCGGGTAAGTGTGCAATTGCTGCAAGTTGTTGTATTCGATGGGCGCGTCTTTACGCTTGAGAAAACGCACGCGGTTGAGCAGGTATTCGCCGGAAAACTGGCCCAGCTTGGTGCGCTCGTCGGTGTACCAGGCGTTGACCAGCACGTCGTAACGGCCTTCACCGACGCCGAGCAACGCTCGCGCCCAGGGCACCTGCTCGAAATCACTGGCGTAACCGGCCCGTGCCAGCGCAGTGCTGACAATGTCAGTGGCCAAGCCACCGTTGACCAGCGTGGCGTCGGTAAACGGTGGCCAGGCGTCGGCGACCAGACGCAGCTTCTCCGCTGCCGCGCTCTGTGTCAGCAACAGCAGCACGATCAAAGCAAACGCTCGATGCAATCGCGGCATGCTAGAAAATCCTTAGCGGGCGGGCTGCCCGACGCATTTTTCTGCCAAAACTCCAAGACACATGTATCAGCACCCAAGTACTCAACATTAGCTCATTGAAGCCACTGCACTGCGCTCAATCGCAGATTACACAAAGAAGACAGTGCCGCGAGAAATGAATGATGGCATTTTGGCCTTCGTCACAGATTGCTCCGTCATAAAGACATATATCGCCGGGACGCTTAGTATCCGAAGGACGTTGCTCAAGGAAAGTGAAGATGACAATCGATTGGGTCTGCAAACACCACAGCGATCTGGGGAAAGAGCAGCTGTACGCCATTCTCCAGTTGCGCGCAGAAGTGTTCGTCGTCGAACAGAAATGCGCTTATCAGGATGTCGATGGCCAGGATCTGGAAGGGGACACCTGCCATTTGATGGGGTGGGATGGGGATCGGCTGGTGGCCTATCTGCGCTTGCTCGACCCGGAAACGCAGGGCGGCGACGTGGTGATCGGGCGGGTGATTATCGCGCCTGGCGCCCGTGGCACCGGGCTGGGGCACGAGTTGATGGCCCAGGCGTTGAAGCAGGCCGCGAAACGCTGGCCCGAGGTGCCGATCTATCTATCGGCCCAGGCGCATTTGCAGGGGTATTACGGGCGGTACGGGTTTGTGGTGTCGGGTGAGGAGTTTCTGGAGGATGACATTCCGCATATCGGGATGCGTCGCCCTTAAGGGCCCTATCGCGAGCAGGCTCGCTCCCACAGGGGACCGCGGTCAAATGTGGGAGCGAGCCTGCTCGCGATGGCGTCAGCTGTATCATCGAAGAACTCAGGGATACTCGAGCACCGCTTTAATCTGCCGCAGATTCCGCTCGATCCATCCCCGATCAATCGCCCCCCACTCGCGAATCCGATAGCGCCCCGCATGGTTGCGCGCGCCCTCTTCCTGCTCGAACTCGCAAATGATGTCCAGGTCCGCCAATGCGGCAATTGTGTCCTGCGCCGTGCGCCGGGGCATGCCGGTTGCTTCGGTCAGCGCCGGGACGCTGCTGGCCAACCCGCTGTCGATCAGGTAGGCCACGTACAACCGGCGATAAAAGCTGCTCTTGGTCTTGCTTACATCCATTCAAACACTCCCTTTACTGCATATCCCGCCACGTCAGGTACACCCGCAGATCAAATTCCACCTGGTGATACCCCGGCAACATGTGTTCGCAGAGCTTGTAGAACGCCTTGTTGTGATCCGACTCTTTAAAGTGCGCCAGCTCATGCACGACGATCATTTTCAGAAACTCGGAGGGTGCTTCCTTGAACAACGAGGCCACCCGGATTTCCTTCTTGGACTTGAGCTTGCCGCCCTGCACCCGCGAGATTGTCGTGTGCAGGCCAAGGGCGCGATGGGTCAGGTCGAGGCGGTTGTCGAACAGCACCTTGTCGATGGCCGGCGCGTTGCGCAGGTATTCCTGCTTGAGGTCCAGCGCGAAGGTGTACAGCGCCTTGTCGCTCTGCACCGCGTGTTTTTCCGGGTAGCGCTTGCTCAGGTAGTCGCCCAGCCGACCTTCGGTGATCAGCTGGCGCACCTGGTCCTGCAACGCAGCGGGATAGGCCTGGAGGTATTTCAACGCGGTCATCAGGGTCGGCAACACGAATCACGAAAAGGTCGCCAGTGTAGCGAATTCAGCGGATCAGCGCGCTCCAGTCAAACGGCGTCACAAAGTCGCCGGCATCCTCGGCCATCATCGGCCGCCCCACCAGAAAACCTTGCACGTACTGGCAGCCGTTGGCTTGCAGCCATTCATATTGCGCGATGGTTTCCACCCCTTCGGCAATCACCAGCATCCCGTATTGCTTGCACAGGTCGATCACATTGCGCACCAGCGCCGCGTCCCGTTCTGACGCCGGCAATCGGGCGATCAAATGCCGATCAAACTTGAGCGTGTCCAGTTCCAGATCGCGCAGATGCGCCAGCGAGCACGGTCCGGAGCCGAAGTCATCCAGCGCCACCCGCACTCCAAGATTGCGCAGCAAGCGCAGGGTCTTGCGGGTTTCTTCGGGGTTTTGCATCAACGCTTCTTCCGTCACTTCGACTTCCAGATAACGCGGCTGCAAGCCGTGACGCTCCAGCACCTGGCGCAATTCAGTGACCAGGTTGGGCATGCCGAACTGGGTGCTGCTCAAACTGACGCCCAGCACCAGGTCTTCGGCAAACAAGGTTTCCCACGCTTTGCGCTGGCCGGCCCCGCGATGGTAAATCCAGCTGCCCAGACGACTGATCAGCCGCGCCTCTTCCAGCAACGGCAAAAACAGCCCCGGCGGCACGTCACCGACGCTCGGGTGCTGCCAACGCAGCAGCGCTTCGAAACCACGAATCTGCCCGCTGTCTATCGCCACCTGCGGCTGATACACGAGGTTGAAATCACGGTTCTCAATGGCGGTGCGCACGCTATCTTCGAGCATCAGCCGCGAGCGCGCCCGGCCATTCATGTCGTGATCGTAGAAACGGTATTGCTGACGGCCCGCCCGTTTGGCTTCGTACATGGCAATGTCCGACGCACGCAGCAAGCCGTCGAGGTTCGAACCGCAATCCGGGTACGTGGCGATGCCGATGCTGGCGCCCAAGGCGATATCCAGACCATCAATCTGCTGACAGATCGACACCCGCTCAATGAGCTTCTCGGCGATCTTCGCCGCTTGCTCCGGGAACTCCAGATCCAGCAGCGCCGTGAACTCATCGCCGCCCATGCGCGCCAGAATGTCAAAGGGCCGCAGACAGGCTTTCAATTGCTCCGACACCCAGCGCAGCACCCGGTCGCCGGCATCGTGGCCGAGGGAATCGTTGACGCGCTTGAAGCCGTCGAGGTCCAGGTACAGCAGCACCCAGGCGCTGTCGGACCGTTCACCGCGCAACAGCAGATTCTCCACCGTCTGGTAGAAACCGCGACGATTGAGCAGCCCGGTCAGCGGATCCGTCACCGCCTGGAATTCCAGTTGCTGATGCAGATGGCGCACCACCGACATATCCAGCACCGTCACCACCATCGCATGTTGTTCGCTAGGCAATGGCGCACAAGACAGCGCCACCGGCACTTGCTGGCCGGGCGCCGTTCGCAGCAACGCGTCGTGCAGGCGCAGGGTTTCGCCGCGCCGGTAACCGGTATAAAAGTCAGAGTCCGCCCAGACCGGGATGTGCGGCTTTTGCAGGAAATCCAGAAACTCTTTGCCTTGCAGGTCTTGCACCGTGGCATTGAGCAACCGGGACATCGCCGGGTTGGCAAAGCGGATCACACCGTCCTCACCCACCACCAGGATGCCTTCGGCGGCGTTGTCCAGCACCGAGGCATTAAACGCGCGAGCGACCTCCAGATCGTGGCTCAGGCGCTGCAAGGCACGGCGATTGCGTTGATGCTCGAGCAACGCCTGAACTTTGGGCTTGAGAATTTGCGGGTCGAACGGCTTGAACAGGTAATCCACCGCACCACTGGCATAGCCCTTGATCACGGCGTCCTGGGACTGTTCGTTAGCGGTCAGGAAAATAATCGGTGTGAGACGGGTTCGCTGACTGCCGCGCATCAGGCGCGCCACTTCAAAACCATCCATGCCCGGCATCTGCACATCCAGCAGCACCAGGTCGACATCGTGTTCGAGCAACAGACTGAGCGCTTCGAAACCGGAAGCTGCGGTAATGACCTGCCAATCCTGGCGCTGGAGCAACGCGCGCAAGCTGATCAGGTTTTCAGGGTAATCATCGACGATTAAAAGGATCGAGCTGCCTTCAGCTGGCGTGGGGTGCGCGCATTCCATGCTGCTTCTCTTATTTCGGGGCGTCAGGCCAGTCTCTCGTGAAAACCGGCCAAATACTGAGCCTTCACTCTAGACCGGGATCCGCAAAAGCAGAAGCTGCCAGTGCGCCATCATTTAACCATCACGTACATTTGCCGACTAACGGTCGCTTCTACAGCCCCCTGAAACCGGGGAAGATGGCCTTTTGACAGGATTTTGACGCCATCCATCTGTCATTTTCGCATTAACAAATTGAACTTCTACGCTTATAAGGATGGCCCCCAAGGCCCGCGCCAGAGCTTCTGGCACGGGCGTGCAGCAAAAAAAATCGTGGAAGCTTTTGACTATGATCGATCTCGCAACCTGGAACCTTAGTGTTCCTGTCGGCAGTCCGCCGTACACCGTTGACACCCCCAAACTGGTGAACGGCTTCAAGGATCAATACTTCCACTCCGACACCGGCACCCTGTTTTTCTGGTCCCCGGTCACCGGCTCCAAAACTGCAAATGCAAAATACCCCCGCACCGAACTGCGCGAAACCTACAGCAACGGCACCCTGAAAAACTGGCTTTACCCGGACGCCGACAACTCCCTGCGCGCCACCCTCGCAGTCAACCAGGTACCGAGCACTGGCAAAATCGTCATCGGCCAGATCCACGCCTATGAAAGCCAGAAACCCATGGTGAAGCTCGAGTATCAGTACAAGACCAGCACGCAATCGGGCAACATCGTCGCCAAGGTGCGCATGCGCCCGGATGACGACGAAGGCCGGATCATCACCATCGCCACCGGGGTGAAACTTGACCGGGAGTTCTCCTACCTCATCCACCTGAGCCCGGGCGGCGCGCTGGGCATCAGTGCGGCGGGGTATCAGTGGGACACCGACATCAGCGCGACGTGGCGGGACAAGCCGCTGTATTTCAAGGCCGGGGTCTATGTGCAAGACCACACCGGGTACACCAGCGAAGGTGGGAAAGTGACGTTCAGCAAGTTGGATATTGATCACGATAAGTAAGAACACCTCTGCCCCTGTAGCAGTTGTCGAGCAACGCGAGGCTGCGTTCGAGGATGAAGTCCTCTCAATCTCGACAGCTGCTACATCGTCCGAAAAACGCGTAGGACGCCTCTGACTGTGGCGAGGGAGCTTGCTCCCGCTGGGCTACGAAGTAGCCCAAAATCCTGCCACCTGATTCCCACAGACACACCACGCCACCGATTCACGGCGCCCACGTCGCCGAATGGGAACGAGTGCCCTTGCCACAATGACCGCGTACACGTCCTACAGCCCGGTTGCGGCTACCCGAATCGCTGTCTTCTAAAGTTGGCCTGTCGCTGACATTGTTAGCGATAGGGTTTCGCAGCCCTGACGATACGTGTAGTAACCTAGCGCCTCGAAAAAAGGGGCACGTAAACGCTCGCCCTCCTTTGTTATGGTGGCTGTGTGTGGGAGACCTTCGGGTCTGCCGGGTTCCTCGTATCCTCGGTCTGCGAACCCGACTACCCCGTGCTGCTCATCGACAACGACGCCCCATTACGCGAACTCCACAACTGCGTCAGCGAACGCCTCAACGCCGTCCTCAAATATTTGAATCTGATGGCGTGCACCAGCCTGCCGGACTACGCCGAGAACGACATCAACACCGTCACCAACATTGCCCGGAGCATGGTTCAGGACGTCGCCGACGTTTTTGGGGTCATTGAACAGCGCGGATTTGATACACCTAAGCAGCAGTAAAAATCAGGCAATAAAAACCCGCATCACTGCGGGTTTTTACTTAAATCAAGATAAAAATCATGGCGGACCGAAATACTCACAGCCGGCCCGCAGCGCGCCCTGACTTTCATCTCGCTTTTGCTGTTATCTGCGGAACACGCAGGTCCTTTATAGTTTTTACTAAGATCTCTTTATCATGATCAGTGCCAACCAACGTCAACTTCAGCTTATTATCTTCAGACGAAACAAAAAGACCTGACAATGTGGTGCCATCATCCAGAGTCACATCAATCCGCTCCCCGCCATTCAGCGAACTCAATCGAGCCGGAATAGAAAGTTGAGCATTACTCCCGCCAAATTTACTATTTTCCATGACCCTGCTCTCCTTCAATAATAGTAAAAAGAAACCGACCAGCCTTATGCTTCATCAAAGAAAGGGGACAGATTTATTTAACACTTCCCTTCCTTTTCTCTCGGTTACGCATTAAACAATAGGTGGCAGCCAGCATTAAATCACCTGTAATAAATGACAGTTTTTTATACATTTTTGCGATAACGCAGTTAACTAAAAAGCAAGCGACAACTCGAAGCAAACAAAGCAAACAAAGCAAACAAAGGGGACATATTTATTTAATCGATTATCTGCTGCTATGCTTCACCCATCACTACAAGGACGTAGGAGGCTATATGCCCAGAATGGGACGAGTTGTTTTACCCAATTATCCGCATCATGTCGTGCAACGAGGCCACAACAGGCAGGTCGTGTTCGCCGAGCCAGGCGACTTCCAGCGCTACCTCGAAGATCTGCGAGAGCTCAAAACGCTATACGACGTTAAAGTCTATGCCTTCTGCTTGATGACCAATCATGTCCATCTACTACTCGCACCAGGTAACTCCGTTGCGAGTCTCGGACAATTGATGAAAGGCCTGGCAGGCCGCATGACGCGCTATCGCAACAAGCTGGAAGGACGCTCCGGAACCTTGTGGGAGAGCCGATACAAATCCAGCGTGGTTCAGACCGACACCTATTTGCTGGCTTGTAGTCGATACATCGAGCTAAATCCGGTGCGAGCGCAAATGGTACAGCGTGCACAGGATTACCCTTGGTCGAGTCTGCACCTTCGCCTCAACGAAGCAGCCGGAAATCATTGGCTTGATGAAGATCTTTGCTTTACCGAACTGGGCAACACTCACGCCGAGCGCCTTGCCCGCTATACCTCATTTATGGAACAAACGATTCCTTCCACAGAGTTGCAGTTGATCAGAGGCGCCCTTCAGCGCGGACAGCTGACGGGCAATCCCCGATTCACAGATGAGATTGAAAAAATCACCGGTTTGCGAATCTCACATCGAGTGCAAGGCAGACCTGCAAAACGACTCGAACAGAAGAACGCCGGGGACGATTATTAAATAAATCTGTCCCCTTTAAGTTAAAGAAAACGACTTTCAGAGAGCAAACAAAGGGACGGTCAAATAGATCCGCCCCCTTTTTTTCAGATCTTCATTTATGCTGTCTTTCCAAGACTTGCACTAAACACCGTGGCACCGCCGCCAAAATACGAAACAGTACCTTGCAGCAGTGAATAAGTTTTATCAGGCGACATTAATTTCATCTCATAACTCGGAGAGTCGTCACGAGATGCCAATACCAGATTAATAACAACCTTTGTATTGGGCTGACTCATATAATAAAAATTACCCCTTACATCATAGACCTTCCCCGCATACTCATATGTTCCGCCATTTATAATATCGCGACTAGCATCTGAGTCTGTGATCTTCAGAATAGCTTTGCTGTCACCATCTCCGCCTTCATATGCTCCATTCAACATTATATTAATCTCCATAATTGCAAATCAACAGAGCTAGCGAAATGAGTTCATTCACATCGCTTGCCCCTTGGATACGGCATATGAACGATATGTCAAAATAACTTGCGGATCACCTGTAACAAATTACAGTTATTTATACAATTTCGAAATAACAAAAAGCGCGAAACACATGCTATCGCAACAATACCAAGACAACGCGACCACTTAGGAACTATTCCAAAAATCAAGGTCGTACAAGATAAACATTATCGAGACAGAAAAATCGAATCAATTACGACTTCCTTACAAGCAAAAAACCCGCCTCTCGGCGGGTTTCTTATGCGACTCAAACGCTAAAAACTTAGTTAACCTTAGCGTTCAACTCACCCTTCAAATAACGCTGGTACATCGCTTCCAGCGAGATCGGCTTGATCTTCGAAGCGTTGCCAGCGGTACCGAATGCTTCGTAACGAGCGATACACACATCACGCATGGCAGTCACAGTCGCGCCGAAGAACTTGCGCGGATCGAACTCGCTCGGGTTGGTCGCCATCAACCGACGCATCGCACCGGTGGAAGCCAAACGCAGGTCAGTATCGATATTGACCTTACGCACGCCGTGCTTGATGCCTTCAACGATCTCTTCAACCGGCACGCCGTAGGTTTCTTTGATGTCGCCGCCGTACTGGTTGATGATCGCCAGCCACTCTTGCGGAACCGAAGAAGAACCGTGCATCACCAAGTGGGTGTTCGGGATGCGCTTGTGGATTTCTTTGATGCGGTCGATGGCCAGCACGTCGCCGGTAGGTGGCTTGGTGAATTTGTACGCGCCGTGGCTGGTGCCGATGGCGATGGCCAGGGCGTCGACCTGGGTGCGTTTGACGAAGTCAGCGGCTTCTTCCGGGTCGGTCAGCATCTGGCTGTGATCCAGAACGCCTTCGGCGCCGATGCCGTCTTCTTCACCGGCCATGCCGGTTTCCAGCGAACCCAGGCAGCCCAGCTCGCCTTCTACCGAGACGCCGCAGGCATGAGCCATGGCCACGGTTTGTTGGGTGACACGGACGTTGTAGTCGTAGTCAGTCGGGGTCTTGCCGTCTTCGCCCAGGGAACCGTCCATCATTACCGAGCTGAAGCCCAGCTGGATGGAGCGCTGGCAGACGTCAGGGCTGGTGCCGTGGTCCTGGTGCATGCACACCGGGATGTGCGGGAATTCTTCGATGGCGGCCAGGATCAGGTGACGCAGGAACGGTGCGCCGGCGTATTTGCGAGCACCGGCCGAGGCCTGGACGATCACCGGGGAGTCAGTCTTGTCAGCGGCTTCCATGATGGCGCGCATCTGCTCAAGGTTGTTGACGTTGAAGGCTGGAACGCCGTAGCCGAACTCGGCTGCGTGGTCCAGCATCTGGCGCATGCTGATAAGTGCCATTGTGTGTGTCTCTCCCGGTTTGGGTCGTTAATCGTGCCAGCCTGCCGGAGCGGCGGCGGCTATTCAAGTTATTGCAGATCGGGGGTTGGCCCGGGCTGCGAATTCGGTGTTGCTCAAATCTTGAGAACCTGCACAGATCCACTGTGGGAGCGAGCCTGCTCGCGAATGCGGTTTCACATTCAATCTTGATGCAAGCTGATCCACCGCTTTCGCGAGCAGGCTCGCTCCCACATTTGGATCTGCTCCCACATTGGATCTGTGGTGTGTCAATTACTGCGCTTTACAACCGCGGCCAATCAAATCATTGGTGGCGACCCAGTACACCAGGCCTTCCTCACCTTTTACGTGAAACGCCAGCATGTCGTTGCTGTACAGCGAACCTTCGGCGCCCGGTTCAAGCTTCAAGCGGTAGACCTGATCGGCCCCGCCGAGGCGCACGTCGACTTCCTTGCGGCTGTCGTCGGTGTAGCGCCAGAGCACTTTGGCCTGGCTGTCGCAGGTCCAGGTGGTCCAGTTGTCCGTCGATTCGGCAGGCTTGAACAGGTTGAAATTCGAGCAACCGGCCAGCAATGCCAACGCCGTAACGGCGATAAAACCTTTCATCCATGTTCCTCGACTGACGGCGCACGCCGCCAGCCCTGAGTAAAGTGTCTGACCCGTCAAGGGCAACCATGTTCCTTGGCCGGGGTCTGGGTCTCGTATTTCTCCAGGCCATCAGGCCCGGAACGCTTGTTGATCACAGGATTGGTTTCCGCTTGCCAGTCGGCCTGGTAGCAGCCTTTTTCCACTGACTGCGGCGCAGGTTCCGGCTTGGCTTTCGGGTTACTCCCGCAAGCCACCAGCATACCCGCGGCGATCAACAGCGCTAATGGCTTGACCATGAGAACACTCCTTTGCGTGGCCAAATGAATGACCTCAGCCCTTGGCCCGGCTTTCCAGGACTTCAACGGCAGGCAAGACCTTGCCTTCCACGAACTCGAGGAACGCGCCGCCGCCGGTAGAAATGTAGGAGATCTGGTCGGCAACGCCATATTTATCGATGGCAGCCAGGGTGTCGCCGCCGCCAGCGATGGAGAACGCCGAGCTTTCCGCGATGGCCTGGGCCAGCACTTTGGTGCCGTTACCGAACTGGTCAAATTCGAACACGCCCACCGGACCGTTCCACAGGATGGTCTTGGACGACTTCAGCAGCTCGGCGAAATTCGCCGCGGTCTGCGGGCCGATGTCCAGGATCATGTCGTCGGCGGCTACGTCAGCAATCAGCTTGACGGTGGCGGTCGCGCTTTCAGCGAATTCCTTGGCCACCACGACATCGACCGGCAGCGGCACGCTGACCTTGGCGGCGATGGCGCGAGCGGTGTCCAGCAGGTCCGGCTCGTACAGCGACTTGCCGACCGGGTGACCGGCAGCGGCCAGGAAGGTGTTGGCGATACCGCCGCCGACAATCAGCTGGTTGCAGATCTGGCTCAGGCTGTTCAGGACGTCGAGTTTGGTGGAGACCTTGGAACCGGCAACGATGGCAGCCATCGGCTGGGCCGGGGCGCCAAGGGCTTTGCCCAGTGCGTCCAGCTCAGCTGCCAGCAGCGGGCCAGCGGCGGCGACTTTGGCGAACTTGGCCACGCCATGGGTCGAACCCTCGGCGCGGTGAGCGGTGCCGAAGGCGTCCATCACGAACACATCGCACAGGGCGGCGTATTGCTGGGCCAGTTCGTCAGCGTTCTTTTTCTCGCCTTTGTTGAAGCGCACGTTTTCGAACAGCACGATGTCGCCCGCTTTCACGTCAACGCCGCCCAGGTAATCGGCGACCAGCGGCACTTCGCGGCCCAGGGCCTTGCTCAGGTAGTCAGCGACTGGCTTGAGGCTGTTCTCGGCTGAGAATTCGCCTTCGGTCGGACGACCAAGGTGCGAGCAGACCATCACGGCCGCGCCTTTTTCCAGGGCCAGCTTGATGGTCGGCAGCGAAGCCAGGATTCGCGCATCGCTGGTGACAACACCGTCCTTGACTGGGACGTTGAGGTCTTCGCGGATCAGTACGCGCTTACCTTGCAGATCGAGGTCGGTCATCTTCAACACGGTCATGGGTCGCAATTCCTGGGTTACTGTTTTTTGGAAATAGCTGTTTGCAGATAGTGTTCTGCAACGTCCAGCATTCGGTTGGCAAAACCCCATTCGTTGTCGAACCAGGCCAGGATGTTCACCAGCCGTGGGCCGGAAACTCGGGTCTGACTGGCATCGACGATGGCCGAATGTGGGTCATGGTTGAAATCACAGCTTGCATGGGGAAGCTCGGTGTAGGCCAGAAGGCCTTTGAGCGGGCCGCTGGTGGCAGCCTCGCGCAGAATCCGGTTGACCTCGGTGGCGTCGGTGTCGCTGACGGTCTGCATCGTAATGTCGAGGCAAGACACGTTAACCGTCGGCACCCGCACGGCTTTGGCCTGAATTCGCCCGGCAAGTTCCGGCAGCAGGCGTTCGATGCCACGTGCCAGACCAGTGGACACCGGAATCACCGACTGGAACGCCGAACGCGTGCGGCGCAGGTCTTCGTGATGATAGGCGTCGATGACCGGCTGATCGTTCATTGCCGAGTGAATGGTGGTGATCGACACGTATTCCAGACCAATGGCCTGATCCAGCAGGCGCAACAGCGGAACGCCGCAGTTGGTGGTGCAGGACGCGTTGGACACCAGCAGCTCATCGCCGGTCAGGCAATCCTGGTTTACGCCGTAGACGATGGTGGCGTCGACATCCGCCTCACTGGCCATCGGCTGGGAAAACAGCACGCGGGGTGCGCCGGCGTCGAGGAAACGCTGGCCATCGGCACGCGTGTGGTAAGCGCCGGAGCACTCCAGCACCAGATCGACGCCCAGGGACGCCCAATCGATGCCTTCGGGGGTGGCACTGCGCAGGACTTTCACGCAGTCACCATTAATATGCAGACAATCGCCCTCTACTCGCACTTCGCCGGGAAAGCGCCCGTGAGTGGAGTCGAAGCGTGTCAGGTATTCGATGCTGGCCATGTCAGCCAGATCGTTGATCGCAACAATTTCAAACCCGGCCGCCGAGCCTCGCTCAAACAACGCACGCAAGACGCAACGACCAATCCGGCCGTAGCCGTTGAGTGCAACTTTGTAAGGACGCGGTTGAGGCATGGGGTTCTCGATGAAGCTTGGGAATGAGGTTGCCAGGACTGCCGCCTTCGCGGGCAAGCCCGCTCCTACAGGTCTTCAGTTGTCTTGAAAACAACGCGACCCCTTGTAGGAGCGAGGCTTGCCCGCGAAGACTTCAGCCCCGATAACGCTACTTCTGGATCAGTCTTCCAGCAGCTCTTCAGCCTGACCCAGGATGTTTTCCAGGGTAAAGCCGAACTCTTCGAACAAGGCAGGCGCAGGCGCCGACTCGCCGTAGGTGGTCATGCCGATCACGCGGCCTTCCAGGCCCACGTACTTGTACCAGTAGTCCGCGTGCGCGGCTTCGATGGCGATACGGGCGCTGACTTGCAACGGCAGAACCGCTTGCTTGTAGCCGGCGTCCTGGGCATCGAACACGCTGGTGCACGGCATCGAAACAACACGCACCTTGCGACCTTGCTCGGTCAGCTTGTCGTAGGCCTGAACCGCCAGACCGACTTCCGAACCGGTGGAGATCAGGATCAGCTCAGGCTCGCCTGCACAGTCCTTCAACACGTAACCGCCACGGGCGATATCAGCGATCTGCAGCGCGCTGCGTTCCTGATGCTGCAGGTTCTGACGCGAGAAGATCAGCGCCGAAGGGCCGTCCTTGCGCTCGATGGCCTGTTTCCAGCAAACGGCCGATTCAACGGCATCGGCTGGACGCCAGGTGTCGAGGTTCGGTGTGCTGCGCAGGCTGGTCAGTTGCTCGATCGGCTGGTGAGTCGGGCCGTCTTCGCCCAGACCGATGGAGTCGTGGGTGTAGACGAACACCACGCGCTTCTTCATCAGCGAAGCCATGCGCACGGCGTTGCGGGCGTATTCCATGAACATCAGGAAGGTGGCGCCGTAAGGCACCAGACCGCCGTGCAGGGCCACGCCGTTCATGATCGCGCTCATGCCGAATTCGCGAACGCCGTAGTACATGTAGTTGCCGCTGGCGTCTTCAGCCGAAACACCTTTGCAACCTTTCCACAGGGTCAGGTTGGAACCGGCCAGGTCAGCGGAGCCGCCGAGCAGTTCAGGCAACAGAGGGCCGTAGGCATTCAGTGCGTTCTGGCTGGCTTTACGGCTGGCGATGGTCTCGCCCTTGGCCGCAACTTCAGCGATGTAAGCCGAGGCTTTTTCCGCGAAGTCTTCTGGCAGATCGCCGCCCAGGCGACGGACCAGTTCGTTGGCCAGCTCAGGGAAAGCCGCAGAGTAGGCAGCGAAACGCTGATCCCACTCGGCTTCGGCCGCGCGGCCAGCTTCCTTGGCGTCCCACTCGGCATAGATGTCAGCCGGGATTTCGAACGGACCGTGGTTCCATTTCAGCGCGGCACGGGTCAAGGCGATTTCCGCGTCACCCAATGGGGCGCCGTGGCAGTCTTCTTTACCTTGTTTGTTCGGCGAACCGAAACCGATGGTGGTCTTGCAGCAGATCAGGGTTGGCTGATCGCTTTTACGCGCGGTTTCGATCGCGGTCTTGATCTCTTCCGGATCATGACCGTCGACGTTGCGGATCACCTGCCAGTTGTAGGCTTCGAAACGCTTAGGCGTGTCGTCGGTGAACCAGCCTTCGACTTCGCCATCGATGGAGATGCCGTTGTCGTCGTAGAAGGCGATCAGCTTGCCCAGGCCCAATGTACCGGCCAGGGAACCAACTTCGTGGGAAATGCCTTCCATCATGCAGCCATCACCCAGGAACACGTAGGTGTGATGATCGACAACATTGTGGCCAGGACGGTTGAACTGCGCCGCCAGGACTTTTTCAGCCAGGGCGAAACCGACGGCGTTGGCCAGGCCTTGGCCCAGAGGACCGGTGGTGGTTTCAACGCCCGGGGTGTAGCCGAATTCCGGGTGACCCGGGGTGCGGCTGTGCAGTTGGCGGAAATTTTTCAGGTCATCGATCGACAGGTCGTAGCCGGTCAGGTGCAGCAGCGAGTAGATCAACATCGAGCCGTGACCGTTGGACAGCACGAAGCGGTCACGGTCGGCGAACGATGGATTGCTCGGGTTGTGCTTCAGGTAGTCACGCCAAAGTACTTCGGCGATATCCGCCATACCCATCGGGGCACCGGGATGGCCGCTGTTGGCTTTTTGCACGGCATCCATGCTGAGGGCACGAATGGCGTTGGCACGCTCACGACGGCTGGGCATCGCTGTTCTCCTGCGGGTTCTGTATCGAGAGTGAATAAAACGAAACGGAAAAAAGGCGAGCATTTTCCCTCACCCACCCGCCTCGGGGCAATGACAGATAGTCATCTGGAGGCGTTTTTCCAATTGTTAACAGCGGTTTCGACTGATGAAACCTTTCTGCAGTTCGTTTGTTGACTGAACCTAACGTCTGGAAGTGCCATCTATCGACCAATATCAAAACTTTTTGATATTGCCCTTGCGGTGATTTCTGAGCGTCACTAGACTGCTGGCCTTATGAATTTACGCGTGCCTTCCATTCAACATGACGATTGCGATGAGCTGGCGGCCCTGTGCAAGGCCGGCGGTGATCCTCTGCGGCTGAATGTATTGCGCGCGCTGGCCAACGATTCGTTTGGCGTACTGGAACTGGCGCAGATCTTCGGTATCGGTCAGTCCGGCATGAGCCACCACCTCAAGGTCCTGGCCCAGGCCGACCTGGTGGCGACCCGCCGTGAAGGCAACGCGATTTTCTACCGTCGCGCCCTGCCCCACACCGACCTGCTGGGCGGCAAGCTGCACGCCGCCTTGCTCGAAGAAGTGGACAACCTGACGTTGCCGGCCGATGTGCAGTCGCGGATCGCTCAGGTCCATGGACAACGAGCGGCGGCCAGCCAGGACTTTTTCTCACGGGTGGCGGAGAAGTTTCGTGCCCAGCAAGACTTGATCGCCGGCCTGCCGCAATACCGCGAAAGCGTGGTGGCGCTGCTTGACAAGCTGAGTTTCAGAGACGGCGCGACGGCCATTGAAGTCGGCCCCGGCGACGGTGAGTTTCTGCCGGAACTGGCGCGCCGCTTCACCGAGGTCACGGCGCTGGACAACAGCCCGGCGATGCTCGAACTGGCGCGCCAGGTTTGCGAACGTGAAACGCTGGCTAACGTCAGCCTGCAACTGGCCGATGCATTGAATGGCGTGAGCCTCAACGCCGATTGCGTTGTACTGAACATGGTGCTGCACCATTTCGCCGCGCCGGCCGAAGCACTCAAGCACATGGCCGACTTGCTGCAACCGGGCGGTAGCCTGCTCGTGACAGAGTTATGTAGCCACAACCAGAGTTGGGCCAGGGAGGCCTGCGGTGATCTGTGGTTGGGGTTTGAACAGGACGATTTGGCCCGTTGGGCCACCGCTGCGGGACTCGTTCCCGGGGAAAGCCTCTATGTAGGCTTACGTAATGGTTTCCAGATCCAGGTCCGCCATTTTCAGCGACCGGCTGGCGACACTCACCATCGGTAAATTCAGGAAAAAATCGAGATGAGCGAATACTCCCTCTTCACCTCCGAGTCCGTGTCCGAAGGGCACCCGGACAAAATCGCCGACCAGATTTCCGATGCGGTGCTGGACGCCATCATTGCTGAAGACAAGTTCGCCCGCGTAGCGTGCGAAACCCTGGTTAAAACCGGCGTGGCAATCATCGCAGGTGAAGTCACCACGTCGGCCTGGGTCGACCTGGAAGAGATCGTGCGTAACGTCATTCTGGACATCGGCTACAACAGCTCCGATGTCGGCTTCGACGGTGCCACTTGCGGCGTGATGAACATCATCGGCAAGCAGTCCCCTGACATTAACCAGGGTGTCGACCGTGCCAAGCCTGAAGATCAGGGCGCTGGCGACCAGGGCCTGATGTTCGGCTACGCCAGCAACGAAACCGACGTGCTGATGCCAGCACCGATCACTTTCTCGCACCAGCTTGTGCAGCGCCAGGCCGAAGCCCGTAAATCCGGCCTGCTGCCTTGGCTGCGCCCGGACGCCAAGTCGCAAGTGACTTGCCGTTACGAAGGCGGCAAGGTCGTCGGTATCGACGCCGTTGTACTGTCGACCCAGCACAACCCTGAAGTGTCGTACAAAGACCTGCGCGAAGGCGTGATGGAGCTGATCGTCAAGCACGTGCTGCCTGCCGAACTGCTGACCAAAGACACCCAGTTCCACATCAACCCGACTGGCCAGTTCATCATCGGTGGCCCTGTGGGCGACTGCGGCCTGACCGGTCGCAAGATCATCGTCGACAGCTACGGCGGCATGGCCCGTCACGGCGGCGGCGCGTTCTCCGGCAAGGATCCATCGAAGGTTGACCGTTCGGCAGCCTACGCCGGTCGTTACGTGGCCAAGAACATCGTTGCTGCCGGCCTGGCCGAGCGTTGCGAGATTCAGGTTTCCTACGCGATCGGTGTTGCCCAGCCGACTTCGATCTCGTTGAACACCTTCGGCACCGGCAAGATCAGCGACGACAAGATCGTCAAACTGGTCCGCGAAATCTTCGACCTGCGTCCATACGCGATCACCACCATGCTCGACCTGCTGCACCCGATGTACCAGGAAACCGCTGCGTACGGCCACTTCGGTCGCACCCCGGCAACCAAGACTGTGGGCGAAGACACCTTCACCACGTTCACCTGGGAAAAGACCGACCGCGCCGACGACCTGCGTACTGCAGCCGGCCTGTAAGACTTTCCTGGCGGTACCAAAAGCCCCGCACGGTTCGCCGTGCGGGGCTTTTTATTGGTTTTCGCTTTACACCGGATCGCCCCCATCGCGAGCAGGCTCGCTCCCACATTAGTCCTGTCATGCGCCAGCTTTGCCCTCACTGAAGATCCAGCCCGGAAACACCAGGCAAAACACCCACTCCTTCCTAAAAAAAATACTGACTAACCTTCAAGCATCCCCCTGAGCAAGGACGCTCACGATGCTTCTGCGCCTGTTTTCCGCTTTGTTCCTGACCCTGCTTTGCCTGAGTTCGAACGCTGCCGACTGCCCCGACTGGTCACCCGCCCGCGCCCTGGACGAAATCACTGCCCTGCAAAAACAGATCGATTTCTGGGATGACAACTATCACCGCCATGGACGCTCGCTGGTCGCCGATGAAATCTATGATCAATCCCGCGCGCGATTGAGCGAATGGCGTGAGTGCTTTGATTTGAGTCTGGCGCCCGACCCCTTGCGCACGGCGGGCGGCAAGATGGCCCACCCCATCGCTCACACCGGCCTGGAAAAACTGCGTGATGGCGGAGCAGTCGAGCATTGGCTACGCGAGCGCAATGACATCTGGATACAACCCAAGGTCGACGGCGTGGCCGTGACGCTGATCTATCGCAACGGCTCGCTGCATCAGGCGATCAGCCGCGGTAACGGCGTGAATGGCCAGGACTGGACCGCCTCGGCCCGACAGATTGCGGCCATTCCCCGGCATCTGCCGCAACCATTGGATGTGCTGGTGCAAGGCGAACTCTACTGGCGCCTGACCGACCATGTGCAAGCCAAGGCAGGCAGCCTCAACGCCCGCTCCACGGTGGCCGGGTTGATGGCCCGCAAAGAGCTGACCGCCGAGCAGGCAGGTGGTATCGGGTTGTTTGTCTGGGATTGGCCGCAAGGTCCGGCAAGCCTGCCAGCGCGCGTGGCGGCTCTCGATGAAATGGGTTTTCCGGGCACGGCGCCCTACAGTCAGCCGATCAAGGTGTTCGCCGACGCTGAACGATGGCGCGATCACTGGTATCGCACGCCACTGCCCTTCGCCAGTGACGGCGTCGTTTTGCGTCAGAGCCAGCGACCACCGGCCGAACGCTGGCAGGCGCGCCCCTCCTTCTGGAGCGTTGCCTGGAAGTATCCGTTCGCCCAGGCACTGGCCGAAGTGCGCAAGGTCCACTTCAAGATTGGTCGCACAGGGCGGATTACTCCGGTGCTGGACCTGACGCCGGTGAAGCTGGATGACCGACAGATCAAACGGGTAAGCGTCAGCTCCCTGCGACGCTGGGAAGAGCTGGATGTCCGCCCTGGGGATCAGGTGTCCATCAGCCTGGCTGGACTGACCATTCCAAGGCTCGATGGCGTCGTGCTGCGCAGTACCGAACGCACTGAATTAAACGTGCCATCGGCAGCAAACTTTCACCATTTGAGTTGCTGGCAACCGACATCAGGCTGCGAGAGCCAATTCCTCGCGCGACTGACCTGGCTCAGCGGCAAGCAAGGACTGGCTTTGCCCCATCTCGGCCCTGGCACCTGGGAGAAACTTTTCGAAACAGGCCGCCTCGACAGCCTGTTGGATTGGTTGACCCTCGATGCTCAAGAGCTTGCTAACATTGATGGCTTCGGCGAACGCAGCGCGGCTCATCTTCTAAACAGCTTCAACAGCGCCCGGCAACGCCCTTTCGCTCGCTGGCTCAAAGCCTTGGGGTTGCCGCCGACCGGCCAGGCACGGCTTGCCGATTCATGGCAGGAACTGGCGAATAGAAGCACCGAACAATGGCAGGCAGAAGCAGGTATCGGCCCGGGACGCGCAGCGCAATTGAACGCCTTTTTCCGCGACCCGCACGTCCTGGCACTGAGTCAAACATTACGTATGGCCGGGATTGACGGCTTTTAAACACCGAGCCCCCGGCAGCCCGGGAACCCAAAGGGGCCGACGGGCTCAAACGCCCATCGCCACATCGACCCGATTGTCTTCGCACTTGGAGCTTTTATGAAATTTCTTTCACCACTCGCCTTGCTGACCCTTTGCAGCGTGATGGCCGCTCCCCTGATGGCCGCCGAAGAAGCCCCGGGGCTGACCGGCTGCGCCGCCAAGAAACAGGGGATCATCAATCAGATCGAACTGGCCAAATCCCACGGCAATGCTGAACAGCAGGCTGGCCTCGAAACGGCCCTGAGCGAAGTCACCACCCATTGCACCGACGCCTCGCTGAAGAAAGAACGGGAAAACAAGGTGCTCGACGCCAAGCATGAAGTCAGCCAGCGCCAGGCCGATCTGGACAAGGCCATGAAGAAAGGCGATCCGGACAAGATCAACAAGCGCAAAGACAAACTTGCCGAGTCCCGAAAGGAATTGCAGAACGCGCTCGACGAGTTGGACAAGTAACCCCCGAATTGAGCGAGGGAGCTTTTGTGACGAGGGGCTTGTCGGAACGCCCCCCCTCGCCACAGGAATGCATTGCCAATCAATGATCCCGAAACTCTTTATGGCAGGCACTACAGGCATCCTCGACTTTCTGCACCGCCGGGCCCAGGTTACTGGCCTTGTAAGGCTGAACCTTGCTGGCAATCACCAATTCACCGGTGGCGGCTTCAAGGGTGCGGGCCATGTCCTGGAAGCGTGCCTGCTGCTGCCACACATTGTCCTTGGCGCTGCTGTGATCTTCTTCACGCACTTGCGGGAAATGTTTCCAAGGCTCACGGGACAAGGTGTCGAGTTTCACGGCGCCTTCGGCAAATTTCGGACCGTCGAACGGGATACGACCACGCAACATACCGCCCAGGTCTTCACCGGTCTTGAGCATCTGTTTGAAGATCGCCTTGCGTTGTCCCAGCGGCGAATTCGGATCAACGCCACCGCAGGCAGACAAGGTCAGGCAGGCCAGCAATACAACAGAAAGTCTTTTAAGAGTCATGGTGGCTTCAGGTCACGGGAAACGGCGGCCAGTATCCTCGTGTCATCGGCAAAGACCAATAGCCCTATTATCAATACGGGTTGTTTGAGCGCATGGAGCACTCAGGCAACCGACAAAGGAATTACTCCATGAACAGCCGTTTCAAGGCATGGCGTCACCACCTCGTGTGGACTCTTCCAATGGTGGCCGTGCTCGCCGGCTGCACCGGCGGCGATAAAGACACCCCTAAAACCCACGCCCTGGCGACCTACTCCAGTACCAGCTGGGAAGCATTGCCGGCGGTGTCCGACACCGACCTGGTCGCCGGCTTCGGCTCGTGGCGCAGCGCCTGCACCCGACTCAAGGCCGACCCGGTCTGGGGATCGACCTGCGCGGCTTCCGCCAATGTGCCGCAGACCGCCAGCGACATTCGCGGCTTCCTCAAGCAGAACCTCGACGTCTACGGCCTGCGCGCCGCCAATGACAATCCCAACGGTTTGATCACCGGCTATTACGAGCCGGTCTACCCGGGCAGCCTGACCCAGACCGAAGTGGCGAACATTCCGGTGTACGGCGTGCCCGAGGACATGATCATTGTCTCGCTGGACAGCATCTACCCGGAACTCAAAGGCAAACGCCTGCGCGGACGCCTCGAAGGTCGCATGCTCAAGCCTTACGACGATGCGGCAACGATTGAAACCAATGGAGTAAAGGCGCCAGTGGTTGCGTGGCTGACCGACCCGATGAACCTGCAATTCCTGCAAATCCAGGGTTCGGGTCGCATCCAGCTCGACGACGGCCGCCAACTGCGCATTGCCTATGCTGACCAGAACGGCCATCCCTATCGCCCCATCGGGCGCTGGCTGGTGGAGCAAGGCGAGCTGAAGAAAGAAGACGTGACCATGGGCGCCATCAGCACGTGGGCAAAAGCCAATCCGTCGCGCATTCCGGAACTGCTGGGCAGCAACCCCAGTTACGTGTTCTTCACTCGCAACCCGGACAGCAACGAAGGGCCACGCGGCTCGCTGAACGTTCCGCTGACGGCCGGTTACAGCGCGGCAGTGGACCGCAAAGTCATTCCGCTGGGCAGCCTGTTGTGGTTATCCACGACAAAACCGGACGGTACGGCACTGGTACGGCCCGTGGCGGCGCAAGACACTGGCGGCGCGATTGCCGGCGAAGTGCGTGCGGATCTGTTCTGGGGCACTGGCGAGGCGGCCGGGCAATTGGCCGGGGACATGAAACAGCAAGGGCAGATCTGGATGCTCTGGCCTAAAGGCGCGGCGTTGCCGCAAGTGCCGCAGGTTGCCGATGCGGCGAAGGCCAACCCGTAAGCCTTGTATTTGCAGTTAGATAGTCATCGCGAGCAGGCTCGTTCCCACGGTGGATCTCGGTTGTACACAGCGTTTGTGTTCACTGAAGATCAACTGTGGAAGCGAGCCTGCTCGCGATGAGGCCAGACAAATCACCGCAATACTTTCAGACCGACACCACAAAGAAACTGGCAATCAACCCCATCCCCACAAACCACACCAGCGACCGCAATATCGCCCAGTCCGCCAGGTAGCAAATGATGTACAGCAGCCGACTGGTGATAAACAGCACCGCCAGCACGTTAACCGTCACCAACTGCGCCGTGCCCACCAGATGCGCAACAATCACCGCGATCGCAAACGCCGGGGTCACTTCAAAGCTGTTCAGTTGCGCCGCATGCGCGCGCCTGCCCAGACCATTGAGCGACTCGAGAAAGTCCCGGGGGTCATGGTTGTCTTGCAGCCTGAACCTGCCACTGACCTTGGCGATGACCGTGCAGAGATAGGGCAGGAAAATCGCGATCAAAACGCACCACAGAGCAACCGTCATAAAGCAGTCCTTTCTTCAGTTTTGGAATGTTGAGTGCCCGTTAGAACTTCATGACCAAAATACCGATCAGTACGAGCCCACAGGCTAAGAGCCTTGGCCTGCCGAAAGGTTCTTTCAGGTAACGCATGCCGAACAGCACCACCAGAATCACGCTGATCTCGCGCAACGCCGCCGCTTCGGCAATCGACCCCAGTTGCATTGCCCACAGCACCAAAGCGTAGCTGAACAACACGCAGAACCCGACCGCCAGCCCCAGTCGCCACTGTTCACGCCAGAACAGCATGAACGCCGTGCGCTTGCTTACCAGCGCCAGCAACGGGAACGGCCAAGCGCTGAGCAACGTGACCCAGACCAGATAGTCCAGAGGGTGCGACCAGCGCCGTAACGCCTGGCCATCGATGAAGGTGTAGCAGCCGATGCACAGGCCGATCAGCGCCACCACCGGCAACATCGACCACGGCAGACGCGCACCACCACCGCCCTGCCAGAGCAGGCACAGCATGCCAAACGGAATCAACAGGATTCCGAAAATCTGCTGATTTGTCAGGACTTCGCCAGCGAAGATCAGCGTCAGTGCCAGCACCACCAGCGGCGACAGCCCACGCATCAACGGATAGACCAACCCGAGGTCGCCGACCCGATACGCCTGGATCAGCAGATAGCGATAGAGCAGTTCGAACGCCGCCGACGCCAGAATCCATGGCCAGATTTCAATCGGTGGCAGCGCCACGAACGGCAGCATCAGAGCGACAAACAGCATCGCGACGCTATCCATGCAGGCCACCACCAGCAGCCGTTCGGCACTGAATTTGATCAGGGTATTCCAAGCCGCGTGCAACAGCGCCGCCACCAACACCAAAGCCGTCGCAAGCACGGCATGCTCCTTTTATTGACCACCGCGCCCCTGTAGGAGCCAGGCTTGCCGGCGAAGGCAATCTCAAGGACGCCTTCGCCGGCAAGCCCGGCTCCTACACGACACGCGTGGATAATTGATTCGCCATATGTCAGCAGCTGTTTATACTGCAAGCGACCACGCCGCACTCAGTTGCGCACACACTAATTCCAATAATTTCTGCCCCTGCCCGCTCTCTTCGAGAACGGTCATCGGCATGCGTATGCCTGATCAAAGCGTCAAGACTACCGACAGAGACCTTGCGCATGCCACTCGCCTTGCTCGCCCTCGCTGTTGCCGCGTTCGGCATCGGCACCACTGAATTCGTCATCATGGGCTTGCTGCCCGACGTCGCCCGCGACCTCGCCGTGAGCATTCCCCACGCCGGCCTGCTGATCACCGGCTACGCCCTGGGCGTGGTGTTCGGCGCGCCGATTCTTGCGATCGGCACCGCCAACATGCCGCGCAAAGCCACGCTGCTGGGCATGACGCTGATGTTCATCCTCGGCAACGTGCTGTGCGCATTGGCACCGAACTATGCCACGTTGATGGCCGCGCGAGTGGTCACCGCGCTGTGCCACGGTGCGTTCTTCGGCATTGGCTCGGTAGTCGCGGCGGGCCTGGTTGCACCGAACAAAAGGGCGCAGGCCATTGCCATGATGTTCACCGGCCTGACGCTGGCCAACGTGCTCGGCGTGCCGTTGGGCACCGCGCTCGGGCAATACGCCGGTTGGCGTTCGACGTTCTGGGCGGTCTCGGTGATCGGGGTGATTGCAGCGCTCGCGCAGTGGCTCTGGCTGCCGAAGGACATCGCGATGGACAAAGCCAACCTCGCCAGCGAGTTCAAAGTACTGGGCAAGGTCAATGTGTTGTTGGCATTGGGCATGAGCGTGCTGGCGTCGACCAGCCTGTTCAGCGTGTTCACCTACATCGCGCCGATTCTGCAGGACATCACCGGTGTCAGCCCCCATGGCGTGACGATTATGCTGTTGTTGTTTGGCGTCGGCCTGACGGCGGGCAGCATGCTGGGTGGTCGCCTGGCGGACAGCCGATTGCTGCCTTCATTGGTGGGCATGGCGCTGGCCGTGACGGTGGTATTGGCTGCCTTTAGCCAGACCAGTCACTCGGTGATTCCGGCGGCGATCACACTGGTGCTGTGGGGGATTTTCGCGTTTGCCCTGTGCCCGATTCTGCAGCTGCTGATCATCGATCAGGCGCATGAAGCGCCGAACCTTGGCTCGACGCTGAACCAGAGCGCCTTCAATCTTGGCAACGCAGCAGGTGCGTGGATCGGCGGGCTGGTGGTTGCCAGCGGTGCGGATCTGGCGGATCTGCCGTGGACCGGTGCGCTGGTCAGTGGCCTGACGGTGCTGACCGCGCTGTTCTACATCTATCTTCAACGCCGCAGTGCGACTGCGGTCAATGTGTCCGGCTGAATCATTGCGTCGCTGCTGACACCGCTATCGCGAGCAGGCTCGCTCCCACAGTGGATCTCCAGTGCACACAGATTCTGTGTACGACCGAATTCCATGTGGGAGCGAGCCTGCTCGCGAAGAAACTGACTCGGTGCAACTGCCTTAAACCCCACCCCTCCATCCAAGGACCCCGGATGCTCGAACTTGTCGCTGCCTTTATCTGCCTGACCACACTCCTCACCTACGTAAATTTCCGCTTCATCGGCCTGCCTCCGACCATCGGGGTCATGGTCACCGCGCTGATGTTTTCCCTGCTGCTGCAAGGCCTGAGCTTGCTCGGCTACCCCGGCCTCGAAGAGCGCATTCAGCAACTGATCAGCCAGATCGATTTTGGCGATCTGCTGATGAACTGGATGCTTTCCTTCCTGCTGTTCGCCGGCGCCCTGCACGTCAACCTCAATGACCTGCGCAGCTACCGCTGGCCTATCGGGCTGCTGGCGACCTTCGGCGTATTGATCGCCACGGCGGTGATCGGCAGCCTCGCCTATTACATTTTTGCCCTGTTCGGCTGGCACGTGAGCTTCCTTTATTGCCTGCTGTTCGGCGCGCTGATTTCCCCCACCGACCCGATCGCGGTCCTCGGCGTGCTACGGACTGCCAATGCGTCCAAGCCTCTGAAAACCACCATCGTCGGCGAGTCGCTGTTCAACGACGGCACGGCCGTGGTGGTGTTCACCGTGTTGCTGGGCATTGCGCAACTCGGCGAGACCCCGACCGTCGGCGCCACAGCGATGCTGTTCGCCCATGAGGCGATTGGCGGCGTGCTGTTCGGTGGGCTGATCGGTTATCTGGTGTACCTGATGATCAAGAGCATCGAGCAGCATCAGATCGAGGTCATGCTGACCTTGGCGCTGGTGATCGGCGGCTCGGCCATGGCGTCGGAGCTGCATGTGTCCGCCCCCATCGCGATGGTCGTCGCGGGTCTGATCATCGGTAACCTGGGCCGCAACCTGGCGATGAACGACATGACGCGCAAGTACCTGGACGGCTTCTGGGAATTGCTCGATGACATGCTCAACGCCCTGCTGTTCGCTCTGATCGGCATGGAGCTGTTGCTGCTACCGTTCAATTGGCTGCACGTGCTGGCGGCGAGTTTGCTGGCGCTGGCGATTCTGCTTTCGCGCCTGCTGACGGTCGCGCCGGCCATCGTGCTGCTGCGGCGCTGGCGCACCGTGCCGCGCGGGACAATCCGGATTCTGACCTGGGGTGGTTTGCGCGGCGGTGTTTCGGTGGCCCTGGCCCTGGCCCTGCCGCTGGGCCCGGAGCGCGACTTGCTGCTGAGCATCACCTACATCGTGGTGCTGTCGTCGATCCTGCTGCAGGGATTGAGCATCGGCAAACTGGTCAAGCACGTGACCCGGGATGAGCCTGCGCCAGCGGCACAGGCCGAGCATCACTGATTACTTTTTGCTCTTCTGCGGATCAGGCTCTGACGCCTGATCCGCCGTCTTCTTCGGCGGACCGCTCTCGCTGCGGATCTGCGCGTGGCTGATCAGCGCGAAGATGAAGCTGCCGCCGATGATGTTCCCCGCCAGCGTCGGCCCGGCGAACACCAGCCAGAAATCCTTCCACGGCAACTCGCCGGCAAACACCAGGTACGAGACCTCGGCCGAACCGACCACGATGTGGGTGAAATCCCCCAGCGCCATCAGGTAAGTGATGAGGATGATGATCCACATCTTGGCGCTCTCCATGGACGGGATCATCCAGACCATGGTGGCAATCATCCAGCCCGACACAATGCCTTTGGCGAACATCTGGCTGGCGTCGTTTTCCATGATCTTGCGCCCGATATCGAGGAAGGCCAGGTCGGTCTTGCTGTCGAAAATCGGCAGATTGAGCATCACGTAGGCCACGAGCAGCGTGCCGCAGAGGTTGCCGACCAGCACCACCGACCACAGGCGTAGCAATCGCCCGAAATTGTTCAGTGTGGGTTTGGTCATGATCGGCAGCACGGCCGTCAGGGTGTTCTCGGTGAACAACTGCTGACGGGCGAGGATTACCGCAAGAAAGCCAGCGCAATAGCCGAAACTGGCGATCACCTTGAAGCCTTCACCGTCCGGCAGTCGGGAATTGAGCAGTCCCATGGCCATCAGCGACAGGCCCATGGTCAGGCCGGCGGCGAGTGCCGACCACCACAAGGCGGCGACGCTGCGTTCGAGCTCCTGATCGCCCTGGGTGCGGATGATTTCATGCAGCACCGCAGCCCGCGGTGGCTGGTTTTTGTCGACGTCGTGCTGTTCTTCCGGCGACAGGTTGGGGGTCTTGCCGTCTTGCTTGATGTCCATAGCGCTCCGGAACAGGTGATGTGTCATGTAGGTACGACACGCGCGGCCCGGAGCTGTTCACTGACCGTCCAACGAAACTGGCTCTGTAGGAGCGAGGCTTTCCAGCGAAGGGTTCACCTCGGTATTGCTGGTGACACAAATGACGCCTTCGCGAGCAAGCTTCGCTCCTACGGGGGCTCGCATTACTCGCTGGCGACGTCGTCCTTGAACTGGTCTTTGACGTACTTGATCTCGGTCTGGCCGTGCGGCGCGGGCAAGCCGTCTTCACCCAGGTTGACGAAGACAATCTTATCCACCGTCAGGATGCTTTTGCGGGTGATCTTGTTGCGTACTTCGCATTTCAGGGTTATCGAGGTACGACCGAACTCGGTGGCAGTGATGCCCAGTTCGATGATGTCGCCCTGGCGCGAGGCGCTGACGAAGTTGATCTCGGAAATGTACTTGGTGACCACTCGCTGATTGCCCAGCTGGACGATGGCGTAGATCGCCGCTTCTTCGTCGAGCCAGCGCAACAGGCTACCGCCGAACAGTGTGCCGTTGGGGTTGAGGTCTTCGGGTTTTACCCATTTGCGGGTGTGGAAATTCATAGGGGGCTCCAGGATTGAGGCGTTTGAGCGATAGGGTTCTGCCCCCAGCTTCAAGTTTTAAGCGCCAAGCTGCAAGTAAATGCAGATTCGCTGTTGCTTGCCGCTTGTAGCTTGTCACTTGCCACTAGCCGGACAAAGGAAGCTATAATCGCCACCGATTTAAAACGGCTACTACCGTTTTCCCGCCACCTGTCCGAGGGGCGCTGCAGCAGGTTCGACCTGTCAGGCTCGGATGGGGCGTTGACTGGCCATGATCGGCCGGACACTAAACGCACAACGGCGCCCATTCGCATACATTACGAATGGAGACTCATCATGAGCGCTGTTATCACGCCTGCAGATTTTAACGATTACAAAGTGGCCGACATGTCCCTGGCTGCCTGGGGCCGTCGCGAAACCATCATCGCCGAATCCGAAATGCCAGCCCTGATGGGTCTGCGCCGCAAGTACGCGGGTGAGCAGCCACTCAAAGGCGCCAAGATCCTTGGCTGCATCCACATGACCATTCAGACTGCCGTGCTGATCGAAACCCTGGTTGCCCTGGGTGCCGAAGTGCGTTGGTCGTCCTGCAACATTTTCTCGACTCAAGACCAGGCCGCTGCCGCTATCGCTGCTGCCGGTATCGCGGTTTATGCCTGGAAAGGCGAAACCGAAGAAGAGTACGAGTGGTGCCTGGAGCAAACCATCCTCAAAGATGGCGCGCCTTGGGATGCCAACATGATCCTCGACGACGGCGGCGACCTGACCGAGCTGCTGCACAAGAAATACCCGGCGATCCTGGACCGCGTCCACGGCGTCACCGAAGAAACCACCACTGGCGTTCACCGCCTGCTGGACATGCTGGCCAAGGGCGAGCTGAAAATCCCGGCCATCAACGTCAACGACTCGGTGACCAAGAGCAAGAACGACAACAAGTACGGCTGCCGTCACAGCCTGAACGATGCGATCAAGCGTGGTACTGACCACCTGCTGTCCGGCAAGCAAGCGCTGGTCATCGGTTACGGTGACGTGGGCAAGGGCTCCGCTCAGTCCCTGCGTCAGGAAGGCATGATCGTCAAGGTCTCCGAAGTCGACCCGATCTGCGCCATGCAAGCCTGCATGGACGGCTACGAGCTGGTTTCGCCGTTCATCGACGGTATCAACAACGGTACTGAAGCCAGCATCGACAAAGCCCTGCTGGGCAAGATCGACCTGATCGTGACCACCACCGGCAACGTCAATGTTTGCGATGCAAACATGCTCAAAGCCCTGAAGAAGCGCGCTGTTGTCTGCAACATCGGCCACTTCGACAACGAAATCGACACCGCTTTCATGCGCAAGAACTGGGCATGGGAAGAAGTGAAGCCGCAGGTTCACAAAATTCACCGTACCGGCCCTGGCGCATTCGATGCCCAGAACGACGACTACCTGATCCTGCTGGCCGAAGGCCGTCTGGTTAACCTGGGTAACGCTACCGGTCACCCAAGCCGCATCATGGACGGTTCGTTCGCCAACCAGGTTCTGGCGCAGATCTTCCTGTTCGGCCAGAAGTACGCCGACCTGTCGCCAGCCCAGAAAGCCGAGCGCCTGACCGTTGAAGTACTGCCGAAGAAACTCGACGAAGAAGTGGCCCTGGAAATGGTCCGCGGTTTCGGCGGCGTTGTGACTCAACTGACCAAGACCCAGGCCGACTACATCGGCGTGACCGTCGAAGGTCCGTTCAAGCCGCACGCTTACCGCTACTAAGACAAAGCAGCTGCGAGCTTTAAGCTTCAAGCGGCAAGCAAGGTCAAAAGCCGAACTTGCCGCGCGAAGCTCGAGAGCTCTGCCCCTATTCCAAAACAGTTTCAGGCAGCAGGCTCCAGGCACAAGAGATCAGCGCACCTCCGCTTCTCTTGCAGCTCGCAGCTTGCAGCTTGTAGCTGGAGGTTCCCTCCATGTCCCAAGACCGTCGCTACAGCTTCGAGTTCTTCCCTACGAAGACCGACGCTGGGCATGAAAAGCTACTCGCCACTGCCCGTCAGCTGGCCACGTACAACCCCGATTTCTTCTCCTGCACTTATGGCGCTGGCGGTTCGACCCGTGATCGCACGCTCAACACCGTGTTGCAGCTCGAAAGCGAAGTCAAAGTCCCGGCCGCGCCGCATCTGTCTTGCGTTGGCGACAGCAAGGACGACCTGCGCGGCCTGCTGGCTCAATACAAGGCAGCCGGCATCAAGCGTATCGTTGCCCTGCGCGGTGACCTGCCATCCGGCATGGGCATGGCCAGCGGCGAAATGCGCCACGCCAACGACCTGGTTGAATTCATTCGTGAAGAAACCGGCGATCACTTCCACATCGAAGTCGCCGCCTATCCGGAGATGCATCCACAAGCGCGCAATTTCGAAGACGATCTGAACAACTTCGTGCGCAAGGCTAACGCTGGCGCCGACAGTGCGATCACCCAGTACTTCTTCAACGCCGACAGCTACTTCTACTTCGTCGAGCGTGTACGGGCGATGGGCGTGAACATCCCGATCGTGCCGGGGATCATGCCGATCACCAACTACAGCAAGCTCGCGCGTTTCTCCGACGCTTGCGGTGCGGAAATCCCGCGCTGGATCCGCAAACAGCTGGAAGCCTACGGCGACGACACCCAGAGCATTCAAGGCTTTGGTGAGCAAGTCATCACCGAAATGTGCGAACGCCTGCTGCAAGGTGGCGCACCGGGGCTGCACTTCTACACACTGAACCAGGCTGAAGCGAGCCTGGCGGTGTGGAACAACCTGAAGCTGCCGCGCTGAAACAGTGCAGCACTCCAATGAAGGCTCTGGCGCAATCCAGGGCCTTTTTTATGGATTGCGCCTCGGGCCAGAGCTTCTGGATCCGATTTCTGGCTCTTTATGACTTCTCGTCGTAATCTCAAGCCATGCCTCTGATCGCACAGTTACTCACCGTGTTTCTTTTCTCTTGCCTGAGCTTTGCCGCCCGGGGCGAGAAGTTGCGCATTGTCACCGAGCCGTGGGCGCCTTATGTCTATGAGGAAAACGGCAAATCCCTGGGCCTGGATTACGAAACCACGGCGATCGTGTTCAAACGCCTGGGGATCGAAGTGGACTGGCAGTTCCTGCCATGGAAACGCTGCCTGTCGATGCTTGAAACGGGCCAGGCGGATGGAGCGCTGGACATTTTTCACAGCGATGAACGCGACGCTACCTTGCTCTACCCCAGCGAACCGCTGTCGGAAGTCGAGTTCGTGATGTTCTACGCTAATGAGCGGCCCCATCCGTTCCGCACCCTCGACGACCTGAAAGGCCTGACCGTCGGCACCTCGCCGGGCTACCTCTATAGCAAGGATTTCAGCGAGTCGACTCTGTTCACCCGGGAGCCGGCGCCAACCCATGAAGCCAACTTCGGCAAACTGGTGCGCGGGCGGATCGACCTGCTGATCACTGATCGCCGGGTCGGGCAGCACTTGCTCGACGAATTGGGCATCCGCGACAAGATCACCGAAAACCCCACCGTCATCAGCCGCCAGAGCCAGTTTTTGGCGGTACGCCGTAACGCCGGCATGGATTTGCTGGTGCAGCGTTTCGGTGCCGAACTCAAGCGCTTCAAGCGCGAGCCCGCCTACGCTGAGCTCAGCGCCCGTTATGGCGCAGGCCCGGGGGTGCAAGCCGCCGCCACCACCACCGAAAAAACCGTTGAGCAGCAGGAAAGCGGCGCGCAGTGATTGCTCTGTTATACTCCGGCCTTCCCGCCAGGCTCACGCCCGGACGCTCGGACTTGTTCAAGGCATCTCGATCCGCTACAGCGCAGCTTTTCAGCCCGCGCGAGCGCTCCAGACGAGCTTTCAAGACCCAGCAGGACCGGACGGGATTGCGTTCCTCTTAAACGCCATTCGCGCCAGGCAAGACTCCCATTGGGCCAAGCCCTAACTAAAACAGGATTACTCATGTCCTTTGCTTCCCTCGGTCTCTCCGAGGCTTTAGTCCGCGCCATCGAGGCAGCGGGCTATACCGAGCCTACTCCGGTGCAACAGCGGGCTATCCCCGCCGTGTTGCAAGGTCGCGACCTGATGGTCGCGGCTCAGACAGGTACTGGTAAAACCGGCGGCTTCGCCCTTCCGATTCTGGAGCGGTTGTTCCCCAACGGTCACCCGGACAAATCCCAGCGTCACGGCCCGCGCCAACCGCGCGTACTGGTCCTGACCCCTACCCGCGAACTCGCGGCTCAAGTACACGAGAGCTTCAAGGTTTATGCCCGTGACCTGAAGTTCGTCAGCGCCTGCATCTTCGGCGGCGTCGGCATGAACCCGCAGGTTCAGGCCATGTCCCGTGGTGTCGACGTGCTGGTGGCCTGCCCTGGCCGCCTGCTCGACCTCGCCGGCCAAGGCAGCGTCGATCTGTCCCACGTGGAAATCCTCGTGCTGGACGAAGCCGACCGCATGCTCGACATGGGCTTTGTCCATGACGTGAAGAAGGTCCTGGCTCGCCTGCCGAGCAAACGTCAGAACCTGCTGTTCTCGGCGACCTTCTCCAAAGACATCACCGACCTTGCCGGCAAGCTGCTGCACAACCCGGAACGCATCGAAGTCACGCCGCCGAACACCACGGTCGAGCGTATCGAGCAACGCGTCTTCCGCCTGCCAGCCAACCACAAGCGTTCGCTGTTGGCGCACCTGATCACCGCTGGCGCCTGGGAACAGGTCCTGGTGTTCACCCGCACCAAGCACGGCGCCAACCGTCTGGCCGAGTACCTGGACAAACACGGCCTCAGCGCCGTCGCGATCCACGGCAACAAGAGCCAGAACGCCCGCACCAAAGCCCTGGCCGACTTCAAGGCCGGTGAAGTGCGCATTCTGGTCGCCACCGACATCGCCGCTCGCGGCCTCGACATCGACCAGTTGCCACACGTGGTCAACTTCGAGCTGCCGAACGTCGACGAAGATTACGTTCACCGTATCGGCCGTACCGGCCGTGCCGGTCGTTCGGGCGAGGCGATCTCGCTGGTCGCCCCGGACGAAGAAAAGCTGCTGAAAAGCATCGAGCGCATGACCAAGCAGAAGATTGCCGATGGCAACCTGATGGGCTTCGACTCCAGCGCTGTAGAAGCCGAGAAACCGGAAGTTCGCGAGCGTCCGGATGTGCGTAACCCACGCAACCCACGTGGCCCGCGCGGCGACGGCCCGAACGGCACCGGCGGTGGCGGCGGTCGTAAAGACAAGGGCAAGGACAAGGGCGGCAAGGAAAAAGCGCCTGCCACTGGCCGTGGCGATCGCCCGGCCCGTGAACACAAGCCACGCGAAGGCACCCCGGCTCGCGAGCAACAGCGTCCGGCTCCTCGTGCCGCCGTTGATCGTGCTCCGGATGAGTTCCTGGACGACGATGTGGATAACTTCGGTAACCGCGTTGACTACGTGCCTCAAGCCAAACCGGCTCAGGGCCGTGGCCGCCGTCCGGGTGCTCCGGCACCAGGCGCGGCAGCCGGCGCAGGTGCTCCACGCACCGGCGGCAAGCCTCAGGGTCGCCAAAGCGGTCCGCGCAGCAGCGACGGCGCCACCACCGGCACGCCGCCGGCCAAGCGCAGTGGCCCACGTAACGGCGCTCCACGTGACGGCCAGGCCCGTCGTGAAGAGTCGCGCAACCGTCGTCCGGCTCGCACCGACGACCAGCCGCGTTCGGAACCGGCCGTGCAAAACCCGCGCGGCCCGGCACCGAAGATCATTCACAAGGAGTCGAAAACCGATCGTTTCCCGACTCCAGAGCAACTTGATCAACTGCCAGGCCGTCCACGCGGTGAGAAGCCAGCGTTGCTGACCCGCAATCGCTGATTTAGCACTGCCATAAAAAATGCCCCGGCTCTCACGACCCGGGGCATTTTTTTGGCCTGACGCAACCCCCTGTAGGAGCGAGGCTTGCCCGCGAAGGGGTCAACCGGATTTCTGTGGAGAGGCCGCTGGCGCTTTCGCGGGCAAGCCTCGCTCCTACAGGATTTTGGGTGCGACGCAGATTATGTTCGGCCATAAAAAACGCCCCCGATCGCGAGATCGGGGGCGTTTTCGTGTCAGGGGCGAAAATTACTTCGCCTTCACACCTTCAAACGAAACGTACAACTCGACGGCATCGGACGCTGGGCCCAGGTCTTTCTGCTTGCCGAAGTCGGAACGCTTGATGCTGGTGGTGCCTTCGAAGCCGGCACGGTAGCCGCCCCATGGATCCTTGCCTTCGCCCAGGAAGGTAGCCTTGACCACGACTGGCTTGGTCACGCCAAGGATGGTCAGGTCGCCGGTCACGTCGGCAGTGTCTTTGCCAGCGGCGTTTTTGCCGGTGGATTTAACGCTGGTGGAGACGAACTTGGCTTTAGACCCGTCCAGGAAGTCTTTGCTGGCGATGTGCTTGTCGCGCTCGGCATGGTTGGTGAACACACTGGCGGTGTTGACGTTGAACTCGATCTTGCTCGCTTCCGGCTTGGCCGCATCGAAGCTGAACTTGCCGTCGATGTCCTTGAAGGTACCGGTGATGTAGCTGTATCCCAAGTGGCTGATCTTGAAGTCAACGAAGGCGTGCTGGCCTTCTTTGTCGACGACGTAGTCAGCCGCCATCACGTTAGCGGACAGCAGAGCCGAACCGATTGCCACAGCAGCGAGTGTTTTTTTCAACATGCTTTCTATTCCTTTGGAGTCGAGGTTGAACTTCAGGCTTTGCGGCCCAGCATTCGATTGAGGGTCGCATCACGATCGATAAAGTGGTGCTTCAATGCTGCCAACGCGTGGAGACCGGAAAAAATTACCAGCGCCCACGCCAGATACAGATGAATCACACCGGCGGTGTCTGCCTGGTCCGGTAGTCCGGAAACCAGCGCAGGAATTTCAAACAAGCCAAACACCGAAATCCCGACACCGTCTGCGGTGGAAATCAGGTATCCGGCAATCATCACAGCAAACAGGCTGAAGTACAGGAACGAATGACCGAACTTGGCGCCGAGACGCGTCATGCGGCTATACGTTTCCAGTGTCGGCGGTGGCGGGCTGATAAAGCGCCACAACACCCGCAGGACCATGACAGCCAACAACACCAAGCCAATGCTCTTGTGCAATTCCGGCGCGTCTTTGCGCCAGGTGCTGTAGTAGTCGAGACCGACCATCCACAAGCCCAGCGCGAACAAACCGAAGACCGCCAGCGCCACGCCCCAGTGCATGAAGACGCTGACCCAACCGTAGCGGGAAGAAGAGTTACGTAGCTGCATTGCCCAAATCCTGTGAGAACTGCGACCAAGACTATCGAGTTATCTATCGAATTAAAGCGGAAAATTTCGCTTTGAAATATCGAGAAATACGATCAAGAGTCTGAAATAGAGTCGTTAAGGAAAGATTAAAGACCAATGTGTAATAAAAAATGAAGTCCAGCCATGGAACACCTGCGCCACAAGATTTATTCGATTCTTGTGATTGGTTTCTTTCAGGCATAAAAAAACGCGGCATGTCTGCCGCGTTTTTTTGAGTGCCAGAAGCTTACTGCGCTTTGGTTTCCGTCGCCGGGGTCGTAGAAGTTTTTGCCGCTGGTTTCTTCGCGGTTTCAGCCTTCTTCGCCGGGGCTTTGGCCGGCGCTTTTTTGGCTTCGGTCTTGGCAGCAGGCTTTTTCACCGGGGCTTTCTTGGCCGGCTCGGCTTTCACCGGGGCCACAGGCTTCGGCGCTTCAACCGGTGCAGGTGCTGGAGTCGGTGCCAGCGTTGGAGCAGGTGTCGGCGCCACTGGCTCTGGTGCCTTGACCGGTTCCGGCTTCTTGTCGTCATCGGACGAACCACCGAACAGGTTGGTGAAGAAGTTGCCTTTCTTCGCCGCCACCGCGCCGGCCGCTACAGCGGTCGCTGCCGGCACAACCTTCGCAGGCTCAAACGACTTGCCCGCCGCCAGGTCTTCAACCTGACTGGCTGCACGTTGACCGGTGCGCAATGCGCCTTCCAGCGTGCCTGGGTACAAGGTGTCGGTGTGTTCGCCAGCGAACGCTACGCGTTGCAGCGGACGTTCCCACAGGCGCCAGTATTTGCTGATCTGGCCCGGGCCGAAGGCCAGGTAAGCGCCGCCCATCGACGGGTCGGTGCTGTAGCGGCGGATTTCATAACCGGTGAACGAACCGCGCGCCTGTGGATAAAACGCATGCAGACGAATCAGCACCTGGTCGACCATCTGCTTGTCGCCGAACGCCTGCATCACCCGTGCATTGTCGCCGGACAGGTTGATCACCACGTTGGCGCCACCCTTCAGCGCCGGCTCGACCCACAACATGCCCAGGCCAGTGTTGCTGTAGATTTCGCCGGACATGCGCGCCTTGCTTTCCCACACTGGCGTCTTGAACTTCAGCATGATCTGGTCACGCCAGCCGTAGTTGGTGCCCTTGATGGCACCCAGGTGCTGGGCGTCCAGCGCCGGGATCATCTGAATCTTGTTCAGGGCGCGCAACGGCACGGCCACCACCACGTAGTCAGCCTGATAGCCAACGCTGCCGACTTTGACGGTCACACCGTCCTTGTCCTGGTTGATGGACGACACCGGAGAGCTGGTCTTGATGGTTTTCAGCTGTTTGACGAAGGCCTGGGCCAGTACCGGGCTACCACCGAGCAGACGCGAAGCGCGCAGGTCACGGTCGGAGACGCCACGGTAAACACGGCTCTGCTGTGCGAAATACAGCAGCGACAGGCGCGAAGGTTCGTCGTAACGGGTACGAATCTGCTGGTTCACCAACTGACGTGCCGTGGCTGGCAGGCTCAGACGGTCGAGCCAGTTGGAAACGTTGATCTGATCCAGAGCGTGCAGCGTACTGTTGGCCGCCGGGTTCTGTGGATCTTCGATCGAACGCGCCAGATCGTCCAAGGTCTTTTCGTAGCGCTTGAGGGCTTCGGCGGTGGCCGGTTCCTTGGTGGCCAGGTCGGCGGCGGTGTAATACACGCCATCGATCAGGTAGCTCGGGGTCCGCACGAATTCAGGGGCTGGCGTGGTGCTCAGCTTGAAGGTCGATACGTATTTGTTCAGCACCGGTTGGGTCTTGTCGTTGCCGATCCACTCACTGGTGGCCATACCGGAGCGACCGCCCAGGCTCGGCTTGGCTTCCAGCAGGGTCACCTGCCAGCCTTTGTTCTGTAGTTCATAAGCGGCAGTAAGGCCCGAGAGCCCGCCGCCGATCACGATCGCCGTTTTATCCTTGGCCAGCGCAGACACGCTGAACAGCCCCAACATCACCAGCGCACAGGCGCGCAGCCAACCAGCAGACATTCAGCGAACTCCGGAAATACACGAGGAAATAGCGGTTTTACGAGTCAGACGACTCAAAGAACCGCGAAGAATACGTCAGCCATCAAAAGGCCGCCAGCGACGTCTATCGACCTATACAAAGTAGCTCAATCGACACAATGGGTTGTCCCCGTGCGATGCATTGCATAGGCTTGCGCGATTGTTTGCCCGCGAAACCAGCGAGCCGCCTCGAGGAGACTGAACATGGGCCTGAATAATCAGTGGATGCAACGCGATCTTGCGGTGTTGTGGCATCCCTGCACCCAGATGAAAGACCACGAACAGCTGCCACTGATCCCGATCAAGCGCGGTGAAGGCGTATGGCTGGAAGACTTCGAAGGCAAACGCTACCTCGACGCCGTCAGCTCCTGGTGGGTCAACGTGTTTGGCCACGCCAACCCGCGCATCAACCAGCGCATCAAGGATCAGGTCGATCAGCTGGAGCACGTGATTCTGGCCGGTTTCAGCCATCAGCCGGTGATCGAGCTGTCGGAGCGTCTGGTGAAGATGACGCCGGAAGGCCTGACGCGGTGCTTCTACGCCGATAACGGTTCGTCCTGCATCGAAGTCGCGCTGAAAATGAGCTTTCACTACTGGCTCAACCGCGGCCAGCCGAACAAGAAGCGCTTTGTCACCCTGACCAACAGCTACCACGGCGAAACCATGGCGGCGATGTCGGTGGGCGATGTGCCGCTGTTCACCGAGACCTACAAGGCGTTGCTGCTGGACACCATCAAGGTGCCGAGCCCCGATTGCTACTTGCGCCCCGAAGGCATGAGCTGGGAAGAACACTCGCGGAACATGTTCGCGGCCATGGAACAGACGTTGGCCGAGAACCACGACACTGTCGCGGCAGTGATTGTCGAGCCGTTGATCCAGGGCGCCGGCGGCATGCGCATGTATCACCCGGTGTACCTCAAACTGCTGCGCGAAGCCTGTGATCGCTATGGCGTACACCTGATCCACGACGAAATCGCCGTCGGCTTCGGCCGCACCGGGACGATGTTCGCCTGTGAACAGGCCGGCATCCGCCCGGACTTCCTCTGCCTGTCCAAGGCCCTGACCGGCGGCTACCTGCCGCTGGCGGCCTGCGTGACGACCGAGGATGTCTACAGCGCGTTCTACGACGACTACCCGACCCTGCGCGCCTTCCTGCATTCGCACAGCTACACCGGCAACCCGCTGGCGTGCGCGGCGGCTTTGGCGACGCTGGATATCTTCGAAGAAGACAACGTCATCGAGAACAACAAGGCATTGGCGCAGCGCATGGCCAGCGCGACCGCGCACCTGGCCGATCACCCGAACGTTTCGGAAGTGCGCCAGACCGGCATGGTGCTGGCCATCGAGATGGTCAAGGACAAGGCAACAAAAGAAGCTTATCCGTGGCAAGAGCGTCGCGGTTTGAAGGTGTTCCAGCACGCGCTGGAGCGCGGTGCTTTACTTCGACCGTTGGGCAGCGTGGTGTATTTCCTGCCGCCGTATGTGATTACACCGGAGCAGATCGATTTTCTGGCCGAAGTGGCCAGTGAAGGGATCGACATCGCGACCCGTGAGGGCATCAGCGTGTCGGTGCCGAAGGACTTCCACCCCGGCTTCCGCGATCCGGGCTGAGTCACCGAAAAACCCTGTGGCGAGGGAGCTTGCTCCCGCTCGGCTGCGAAGCAGTCGTACTCCGGCTTGCGCGTTTTAACTGACAAATCGCGGTCGCCGGGTTTGGGGCTGCTTCGCAACCCAGCGGGAGCAAGCTCCCTCGCCACAAAAGCTGATTGAGCACGCTGCTATATTCGACTTTTACAGAGATCCAAGATGAGACTGTCCCGCTTCTTTATCGACGCCCCCTTGAGCACCGGCGAACACGAATTGCCCGAGGCCCAGGCCCATTACATCAGCCGCGTGCTGCGGATGGCCGAGGGTGATGCGCTGCAATTGTTCGACGGCTCAGGCCATGAGTTTCGGGCCACGCTGGTGGAGGTCGGCAAGAAGCGCGTCGTCGTGCAGATCGATGAAAGCTTCGCCGGGCAAATCGAGTCGCCCTTGCAGATCCACCTCGGCCAGGGCTTGTCCCGAGGCGAGCGCATGGATTGGGCGATTCAGAAAGCCACTGAACTGGGCGTCACCGAAATCACCCCGATCTTCAGCGACCGCTGTGAAGTGCGCCTGAAGGATGAACGCGCCGACAAACGCCTGATGCACTGGCGTCAGGTGGCGATCAGCGCGTGCGAGCAATGCGGGCGTTCACGGGTGCCGGTGATTCATCCGCCGCTGTTGCTGGCGGACTGGTTGAAGCAGACCGAGGCTGAGTTGAAGTTGGTGCTGCATCCGGTGGCTGAGCCGTTGGTGAGTCATGCCAAACCGACAACCTTGGCGTTTCTGATCGGGCCTGAGGGCGGGTTGTCCGATGCGGAAGTCGAGCAGGCCAAGGCTGACGGTTTTCACGCCGCCCGCCTCGGTCCTCGCGTATTGCGCACCGAAACCGCACCCGTCGTGGCGTTAGCGGTGGCGCAACAACTGTGGGGCGACTTCTAGGTTCTGATCGTTCCCACGCTCCGCGTGGGAATGCAGCCCGTGACGCTCCGCGTCACTGGACGCAGAGCGTTCCTAGAGGCATTCCCACGCAGAGCGTGGGAATGATCTGTCCGCAACTACTGCACCGGATCACTCACCGGTTTGGCGATGATGGCTTTCAGCTCGCTGGTCATCGGGAATTCCAGGTTCAAGCCTTTGGGCGGGATCGGCTGTTGGAACCAGCGGTTGTAGATGCCGTTGATTTCCCCTGAGCTGTACAGGTCAGCCAGTGTGGAGTTGACCAGTGCCAGGAACTGCGGATCATCCTTGCGCACCATGCAGCTGTAGATTTCCCGCGACTGCTCCTCACCCACCACCACCCACTTATGCGGATCGCGGGCCTTCGCTCGTTCACCATAGAGCAACGCGTCGTCCATATAGAACGCCGCCGCCCGACCCGACTGCAGCATCTGGAAAGCCTCGCCATGGTCCTTGGCGCTGATCACGAACATATCGATCTTGTGATCGACGTTGTAACTCTTCAGAAACCGTTCATTCGTTGTGCCCGCGGTGGTCACGACGTTCTTGCCGCGCAGGTCAGCGAAACTCTTGATGCCGCTGTCCTTCGCCGTGAGCAACTGACCCTTCACGTAGATAAACCCGTAGGAAAACGCCACTTGCTGCATGCGCTCGGCGGTCACGCCGGTGGAGCCGCACTCAAGGTCGACCGTGCCGTTCTGCACCAGCGGAATGCGCGTTTGCGAGGTCACCAGGTTGTACTTCACCTGCAGATCCGGCAGTTCAAGCTTTTGCTTGATGCGCTCGACAATCTTGCTCGCCAGGTCCACCGAATAGCCCATCGGCTGCCCCGTGTGATCACCCACGTAGGAGAACGGCACCGACGCGTCGCGATAGCCCAGCGTGATGCTCTTGGCATTGGCAACCTTGTTCAGCGTACCGGTCAGTGGCGTTTCGTTGGCCTGGACCTGACTGGCGAGCAGCAGACCGAGGGTGCAGCCGATCAACGTGATTTTTTGCATTGTTATTCTCCGTTGTGGGTTGAGCGATTAGCGGCGCGCTGCGATCACGGTGATTTCCACCAGGACCTCGGGACGGGCCAGTTGCGCCTGCAAAGTAGTGCGGGTTGGCGCTTTGCCCGGTGACAGCCACTGCGACCAGACCTCATTCATGGCGGCAAAGTCGCGGCCAATGTCGTTCAGGTAAATGGTCGCGTTGAGCAGATGATCCTTGTCGCTGTCAGCTTCGGCCAGCAACGCATCGATCTTCGCCAGCACCTCGGCGGTTTGGCCGGTGACGTCGAGGCTGTCACCCGGAACCTGTCCCGAGAGAAACACCAGATCGCCAAAGGTCACCGCGCCAGAGAGCCGGCTGTTGCTGTTGATACGGTTGATGCTCATCGGTTTTTCCTTTTCAAGTCAGGCGACGCGGGGGGCGAGGCCCTGCATTTCAATCGAGGGTGCGCGCCGGGCGATCAACTCGCTGAGCAACCGGGCGCTGCCGCAAGCCAGGGTAAAACCCAGGGCGCCATGGCCCAGGTTGAGCCACAGGTTGCGGTACGCCGTCGCGCCAATCAACGGCACGCCGCTGGGGTGGCCGGGCGCATGCCGGCCCATTCGATGGCGGCGTTGTAATCGCCGGCATTGGGTAAGGTTTCCTGCGCCTGGCGCTTGATCAGCGCCAGACGCTTGGGGTCGAGCGCCGGGTCGAAGCCGACGATGTCGACCATCGCCGCCACGCGCAGTTGATCACCGATGCGGGCATAAACGATCTTGCGGTTGTAATCGGTGATGCTCAGCTCCGGTGCGCGATGTTCGGTGCGCACGGGCAAGGTCAGGCTGTAGCCCTTGAGCGGATACAGCGGCAGGTGCATGCCGGGCAGCGCCAGCGCCGGACTGCGATGACCGGCGGCGATCACCAGTTGCTCGACCGGCAGCACGTGCGAACCCATTTCGACAGCCTGCACCGCGCCATCCGCGTGGCGAATGCCGGTGACCTTGCGTCCCAGCAAAAACTCGCAACGCCCCGACGCCTGGAGCCGATCCAGCAGTTGCTGGCAGAAAGCATGGCAATCGGCGACTTCTTCGTCAGGCGTATAAATCGCGCCCACAAACGGCGCCTCGGCAAGCGCAGGCTCCAACTGTGCGCATTCGGCACGCGACAGCACGTGCTGCTGTTGCGGATCGGCCAGGCCATGGCGCGCATGCTCAAAACTCGCGGCTTCACGAAACGTCACCAGTTTGCCGTTGCGCCGCCAGGCGAAGCCGTCGAGACGGTCTTCGTCCCGCCAGCCTTGCAGCGTGGACTGGCTCAGCAGCGCCAGACGCAGCAGGTGCGCGCCGTTGCGCTGATTCACAGAACGACGGCACGCCGCCAGGAAGGACCCCATCCAGCGCCATTGCGCCGGGTCCAGGCGCGGACGCAACTTCAGCGGAGAGTCACCGCGCAGCATCCAGCCAAGCGCCTGCAACGGCACGCCGGCATCGGCCAGAGGCGCGACGTAACGGTAGGACAACTGGCCGCCGTTGGCGAAACTGGTCTCGCTGCCCAGCGAATCCCGGGCCTCGATCAGCGTCACGTCGATGCCGTCGCGAACCAGTGCGTAAGCCGTCGTCAGGCCGATGACGCCGCCACCGATGATGCAAACCCGCTGAGCCATGTCTGTCCTTAACCGTTGTTGAAACAGGCTTCAGGTTAGGACCAGGTGACAGACCTTGAACAATGCATAAAGATGCCTGACCCATAAACAAAGGTTATGGACTTGCCATGCGACTGCGACACATCGAGATTTTCCAGGCCATTCGCCAGACCGGTTCGGTCAGCGGCGCCGCGCAGTTGCTGCACGTGTCGCAGCCGGCGGTGAGCAAAGTGCTGCAACACGCCGAGCAGCAACTGGGCTTCCCGTTATTTCTGCGGGTGCGCGGTAAATTGCAGGCCACGCCCGAAGCGCTGGAGCTTGAGCGCGAGGTCGACAAGGTCACCGAAAGCCTGCAAGGCGTGCGACGTCTGGCCCAGAGCCTGCGCCGCGAGCCGGGTCACAGCGTGAGGATCGGCGCGATCCCGGCGCTGGCCTTGTCGCTGCTGCCGCCGGCCATCAACGAGTGGACGCAACGCTACCCGGACATTGTCTGCGAGCTGTCCAGCGCCCACAGCCGTGAGTTGATGCAGAATTTGTTGATGCGCGAAGTGGATGTCGCGCTGACCTTGCAACCGCCGGATCATCCGGGCCTGAAGGCGCAGCCCCTGGCCTGCGGGGTGTTGGTGGCGCTGGCGCCGTTGGGCTATTGGACCGACGACGCCTTGGGCCAGCCATTACCCTTGATCGAACTGGCCGGCGCGCCGCTGATCGGCCTGTCCAGCGCCGATCCGCTGGCGGCCAGGCTCGACAGCTACCTTGAGGCGGTCGAGCCGCCACCACGGGTTCGCATCGCCGTGCAGACCTATTCGCTGGCGCGGGCGATGGTTGAATCCGGTGCCGGGCTGGCGGTGATCGACCCGTTTACTGCGCTTGGCGCATCCCCCGCCACCACGGCGATTCGACCTCTGGCGCCAGCGTTACCGATCACGTTGTATGCGGTCACCCGCGCCGACGAACCGCCGCCCCATACCTTGAGCGACTTGTTGCAGGTGTTCAGCCGACGGGCGCAGGCACAACTGGATCGCCTGTGTTCCTGAGGGAGCATGCCTGCTCGCGAATGCGGTGGATCAGTCAGCGATGATGTCGACTGACCTGGCGCTTTCGCGAGCAGGCTCGCTCCCACAGGTTTTTTCATATAGCTGCGGTGCGATCTACAAGACATAAAACATAATCGCCACGAAGTGCAGCAGACTCCCGGCGATCACGAACAGATGCCAGATCCCGTGGGCATGACGCAAACGACTGTCCAGCGCAAAAAAGACAATGCCCACGGTGTACAACACGCCGCCCGACGCCAGCCAGGCAAAACCTGTGCTGCCCAGCGCCGCCAGTAGCGGCTTGACCGCCACCAGCACGATCCAGCCCATCACCGCGTAGATCACGATCGACAGAATCCGCGCTTCCGAACGCGGTTTGATCTCTTGCAGGATGCCGATCAGCGCCAATCCCCAGACAATTCCGAACAAGGTCCAGCCCCACGGCCCGCGTAGCGTCACAAGACAGAATGGCGTGTAACTGCCGGCAATCAGCAGGTAGATCGAAAAGTGATCGACCTTCTGCATGATCGCTTTCTTGCGCCCGCGCACGCTGTGGTAAACGGTCGATGCGCTGTAAAGCACCATCAAGGTAAATCCGTAAATCGCCACGCTGACAATCTTCCACGGGCTGCCGTCCATGCTGGCAATCACCAGCATCCACACCACCCCAACCATCGCCGCCACCGCACCGACCAAATGCGTCCAGGCGTTCAATCGTTCCCCGTGATACATGTGTCGCCCACCTCAACATTCGTTACAACATGGCGCAAGGCTCAGCCCTTGAGCTTAAAAGCGCAATGTTTCAGATCACAAATCCGCGCATACGTGCACAATCGAGCCATTCGACCAAGAGTCACGCCCATGCTGATCGACGAAGAGTTGACCCTGAAAAAACTCGAGGTGTTCCTCGCCTTCATGCGCACCGGCAACCTGGCCCGGGCCGCCGCCGAGTTGCAGACCAGCAACGTCAGCGTGCACCGCGCCATTCACTCACTGGAAAGCGCCTTGCGCTGCCCGTTGTTCAAACACGAAGGCCGCAACCTGACACCGCTGGAAAGCGCTTATGTGCTGGAAGAACGCGCCCAGAAGCTGATTCAGGACGTGGTCGAAACCGTGCGCCTGACCCGCGAAGCGGCCGGGTTCTCCGCCGAACGCTTCAAGCTCGGCTCGTTGTATTCGCTGACGGTGAAGACGGTGCCGCAGCTGATCATGGGCCTGAAAATCCGTCGCAGCGAGCTCAACATCGACTTGATCCTCGGCTCGAATTTCGACCTGCTGTACAAGCTCAAGAACATGGAAGTCGACGCGATCCTGGTGTCCCTGGACGACAGCATCAACGACCCGGACTGCGAGCAGATTCCACTGTTCTCCGATGACATCTTCCTGGCCACGCCAGCGGATTCGAAGTTTGCCCAACGGGCGGAAGTCGACCTGGCCGAAGTGCGCGACGAAACTTTCATCACACTCACTCAGGGGTTTGCCACGCATCAGGACGGCAACCGGGTGTTCAAGCAGGCTGGGTTCGAGCCGAAGGTGGCGATGCAGGTCAACGACATCTTCACCCTGCTGAGCATGGTCAGCTCGGGGGTGGGTTATGCGTTGCTGCCGGGGCGGATTGCGGCGGTGTATGAGAACCGTGTGAAGCTGATTCCGTTGCAGGAAAAGTATCGGTTGCAGCAGCACATTGGCGTGGTGTTTTTGAAAGCCAAGGAGCGCGATCCGAATCTGCTGGCGTTGTTGGCGGAGTGTCGGATGTATGCCAATCGCCAGGCCTGAGACCCTGTCGCGCCCTTCGCGGGCAAGCCTCGCGCCTACAGGCATTGCGCAGTTCCTGTGGGCGCGTGGCTTACCCTCTAGCGCATCAGCCCATTAATCCGCGCATGATCAGAAACAGCAACGAAGGCCCGAGTAAACAGCCCAATGCCGTGTAGAACGCGGCGGTCAGGCAACCATAAGGCACCAGTTTCGGATCCGTGGCCGCCAACCCGCCCGCCACACCGCTGGATGTCCCCATCAAGCCCCCGAAGATCACCGCACTGCGTGGGTTGTTCAGACCAATCATCGGCGCCACGAACGGCGTCATGACCATCACCAGAATGGCTTTGATCAACCCTGCGGCAATCGACAGCGCCATGACCTCGGAACTGGCACCGATGGCAGCCCCGGTGACCGGACCGACGATATACGTCACAGCCCCGGCACCAATGGTGGTCAGGCTGACCGCATCGGTGTATCCGAAGGCCATGGCCACGGCGACACCGGCAATAAACGACGTCCCGACGCCGACGAACAACGCCAGTACTCCGACAAAACCGGCACGTTTGAGCTCATCGACACTGACGCCAAACGCCGTGGCCACAATGGCGAAATCGCGCAACATGGCACCGCCCAGCAGGCCGATCCCGGACAGCAACGGGATGTCCACCACGCCTTTCTGGCCACCGGTCAACGCACCACCGACATACGACAACAACAGGCCGAGCAAAATGGCGATGGCCGAGCCGTGCAAGCGGCCTTTGGTGAACGTATTGGAAATCCAGTAGGACACCCACATGGTCACGCCGACAATCAGAAAGCCACTGATCAGGCCGTAACCGGTAATTACCTTCATCATCGATTCGTACATGGCGATCACCCTACCGTCTTCGGAGGAATGACAGAGGCGGGTTCCTTGTTGCCGATGCGTACCAGCACCGGCACCAAGGCAAAGGCGATAACCACCGCTGCCGTCCCCGCCAGAATCGCCATCGGCCCACCCTTGAGTGCGCCATAGACGTTTTGTTGCGCCGCCATGGCGACGACGATCGGAATATAAATTGCGCTCCAGAACTCCACGCCCTGCTCTGTCTTGCCTTTGAACCAACCACTTTTATTCAGGTAACTGCCGAGGCCGATCAACAGCAGCATCGCAATACCTACACCGCCAACGTTGGCCGGTACGCCAATCAGCTTGCCGAGCAGTTCACCGACAAAAATACCCACCAGGGTACAAAAGGCGAGAAACGCCACACCATAAATAATCATTGTTGTTGTCCTCAAAGTGCATCGTCGAATGTTGTTTTTGTTGTTCGAAGGCTTGAGTCGGTGGTCTAGGGTTGGCGGCTTCCCTCCTCACGCAACAGCGCCTGCAAGGTATCGAGGCGAGCACCGTCGAAGGCAATGACGGTGCCCTGCTCGAACACCCGGCGCGCCAGCCCGGTCAGCACCGCACCGGGCGGCAGTTCGATCTGTAGACGTACGCCACGCTCATAAGCGCTTTGCACCGTGCCGCGCCAATCCACCACGCGGCACATGTTGAAAGCCAGGTCATCGCGCAAGGCTTCGGTGTTGATGACGGGCCGGGCGCGACTGCCGCTCAGGTAACTCAATGTCGGTGTTTTCAGTTGCACATTGGCGAAGGCTTCGGCCAGGGTTTTCGCCGGAGCTTCCAGCAGCGGGCAATGGGAAGGCACGCTGACGGCCAGTCGTTTTGCCAGACCTGCACCGCGACCTCGGGCCAGTTCGGCGACAGCTTTCATCGCCGCATCGCTGCCGGCAATGACCACTTGGTTATCGGCATTGATATTGGCCATGTAAACCGGCATATCGACGCGGTGAACCTGCGCGAGCAACTCTTCCACTGTCGCCAGATCCAGACCGATGATCGCGGTCATGCCGTAGCCCTGAGGATAAGCCTGCTGCATCAGCTCACCACGCAGGCTGACCAGATGCAGCGCATCGCTGAAGCTCAGGGCGCCCGCCACCACCGCTGCCGGGTAGGCGCCAATGGACAATCCCGCCACGTAATCCGCTGCCATTGATAACTGGCGTGAAGCCGCGACGCCGGCAATCAACAGGCAAAGCTGAACGGCCCTTGTCGATTTCAACGCCTCGGCGCAATCCAGCCGCAACACGTCTTCGCCCAGCACTTCACTGGCCTCGATCACCGTTTCGCGAGGCAAACGATGGAGCATGCCCGGTTGCTGCGCGCCCTGGCCTGGGAACACCAGCAAACTGCTCACGCTGCTTGCTCCCAAGGATCAATCACCAGGCAGGCTTCACGGGCGTTTTTCAGCAAAACCCGGCGGGCAGCACCAGCCCATTCGCGCAGGGCGACGGCGCCGAAAGGCGTCTGCAACTGCATGTCTACCTGGCACGCAGCCGTGTCCAGAATCTTCACCAGCGCCTGCGCTTTCAATCGATCCAACGGTTGCGGGGTGCGCAGGATCAAGTCGAGATCACTGCCCTCGTGCAACGCTTGAACACCGCTGGCCAATTCAAACCCGGCGCTGCCGCTGACGCCCCACGCCCAACCGAAGTCATCGAGCATCGGCCGCAAATCATTGAGGGCGCGTACTGCTGGCAAATCCCGCTCGATCAAGGCATGACAAAGGTCTTCCGGTCTGACGCGACGAGCAATCGCAGCGATCGACATCACCGTTGCAAACCGCTGCTCACGCAACCGCCCACGCACCCCGACCGCGATGTAATCCGGCGCACTCAACGCACGCCGAACCACCACCGGCTGACCTGCGCTGACCGACTCGATCGCCCATGCAGGCGCGTCCACCGGCAGCTGCTCCGGGGTCATGCCCCAAAGCAGGTCGTGGGCCAGAAACGTATTCACCACTGCGCTCTCAGCAATTGGCGAACGGTGCTTGATGCCGCACGGTTGGTCGCGCCCAAGCGGCTGCTCAGATCACGTCCGCTGGTGGCGACATCGCCAATGGCAAGGTTCAGGCATTCAGTCACCCGCGCCAGATCCGCCGTTGTCGGCTGCTCGATCTGCTCCACCGACAAGATTTCCCAAAGCAATCCCAGACTCGCATAGCTGTCGATGTCATAAGCCATCGGCGGCACGCTGGAAGCCAGGGCTTCGAGTTCTTCGACGCTGCGCAACGTCACCCGCGCTGCCGATGCCTTGCCCATCGCATGGACCATCACGCCCGGATCACGCAAGGCAATCAGGCGATTGGCCTGATACCCATGGGCCAGAAACGCCCCGGACATCGCCTTGCCCACCAGCAAGCCAATCACCGCATGACCGGCCAACCGGGCGCGGGCATAACTGTCTGCCGCACCCGCCAGGGCCTGATGAATGCCGAGCGCTTCTTCGCGCCGACCGTAAGCCTGGCTCGGCACATCGACGATGGCGACCAAGGCGCGTTTGTGCGGTTTATCCGTGTCTTCGGCGATGACGTCATCCACCGCCTTGGCCAGGCCCCAACCTTCCAGCAGACCGACCTCGCCATTGCGGGCGCGGACGAAACGGTTGTCGGGATCAGCCACCACCGCGATAAACCGTACAGACTGATCACCCAATACACCGTCGGCGACCTTCAACGAAGCGGGCAAACCTTCGACCTGTTTCGCGCCCGCACTCAAGGCGTTGAACCAGTTCAAACCTCTCAGGGAATACGAACTCATGAGCGCTCTCCTTGATACAGATCGCGAACCACTGACGGCTCGATTTGCGGTTCGGCGTCCAGACGGGCCAGCCGTTTCAGGAACAGATCGGCCTGACGGCTGCGTTGCTGTGCCGGCAAACCTTGCTTGAGTAATTCGCCGACCTGCTGCTGAATCTGCGCCACGTCGTCGGCGACATAACGGTCCACCAAACCGCTGGCAAAACGCTGCTCGCCACCGGTCAGGCTCCAGATGAAAGGACGGTCGCGGGAGTCGTATTCCTCAAGCCCGGCTTCCTGTTCGATCACTTGCGGACCGTTGAGGCCAAGCCGCGCTTCCTGAGTCACCAGCAAATAGCTGCACAACCCGGCGGCAATCGACATCCCACCAAAGCAACCCACGCTGCCGGCGACCACACCGATAACCGGCTGGTACTGGCGCAGGTCGACAATCGCCGCATGAATATCGGCAATCGCCGCCAGCCCAAGATTGGCTTCCTGCAAACGCACGCCGCCGGTTTCCAGCAGCAACACGGCGCGAGTGGGAATGCCATTGCGGTTGTCTTCGGCGGCGAGTTCCAGCGCACCGGCAATCTTCGCCCCGCCGACCTCACCGAGGCTGCCGCCCTGAAATGCACCTTCGATGGCGGCGATCACCACCGGCAATCCACCGATGCTGCCCTTGGCGATCACCACGCCGTCATTGGCTTGCGGCACCACGCCCTGGCGCGACAGCCATGGCGACATGACGCGTTGAAACGGGTCGAGCAATTCGCGGAAGGTGCCAGGGTCGAGCAAGGCTTTCGCCCTTTGCCGGGCGCCGAGTTCGACGAAGCTGTGCTTGTGTAGGAGTTCTTTACTGTCAGTCATGACCGATCTCCTCAAAGCCTTGTTCCAGACGCAAGCGCACCACGCCGGGGGTCGCGCCGAAATCGTGGATATCAATGGCCATCGCTGGCGGTGTCTGGCCGTCGAACATCCGTGCAAACAGGTGCTGCCAGCGTTGTTCGGCGCCATTGACCGAGGTCTGCACCTTGATCGTCAATTTGCCGGCCTGACCCGGTTCGATCAGCACTTCCAGATCGCCCGAACCGACACAGCCCACCAGCGTGCGGCCTCGTGGCGGCTGCCCAGCGGGGAATTCAAAGGATAAGGTTTCCATCAGAAAGCTCCCGACTCGATGCGGTCGATAAACAGGCAGGCGGCGAGCAAATCCGCGGCACCGCCGGGCGACGCATTCAATGCGATTAATTGTTCGTCCAATTCGTGCAGACGGCGGCGACCGGCGAGGCTGGCGCTGCCGCCCGCATCGAGTACCTCTTGGGCACCAAGCTGCATGGTTTGCAGGCCGTGTTCGCCGGCGCGGTAGAGCACGCAGGTGTCGGCCAGGTTCGTCATGATTGCGAGCAAGGCGTCGAGCCGGGCGTTCTGCTCGCCATGGCCCAAGGCGCGGCTGCGTTTGAGTTGTGGCAGTGCGCGTTGCAGAACCGAAGGAAAGCCGAGTTGGGCTTCTTCACGGGCACCGCGAGCGCCGTAGCGTTGGGCAACCTGGGCGCCATGGCTGAGTGGACGTGGTGCGTAACGGTCGTCGATTAACGCGAGTCGGGCAGCACGCAAAGCAATCGGGCCTGCGGCACTGGATTCAGGCTCAAGCGCGCAGGCCGTGACCAAAAGACCCAAGGCCCAGATCGCCCCGCGATGGGTGTTCACGCCAGCCGTCGTGGCGAGCATCGCTTGCTCCCCTTCCCGACCGATCCGTCCAACGGCTTCACGCAGCGGCACACCGACTTCGCCAGATTCAATGGCCGCTTGCGCCATTTCCTTGAATGCAGGCCACAACGACAGCGCCGAGGCGTGCATCAGCCCGAGGTGCAAATCGGTATGAGCGCCATTGCCACGACGGTCGACCAACGCCGGTTTCGGCGACAGGTCCGCTTCGTCGATCAATGCGTCCACCGCCAGGTCCGCCAGCCGTTCAGCCAGGGAAAGCGTTTTCGGTTGCAGGTTGAATGCGTGCATTACCAGCTCCTGAACTTGGCGGGCGGGTTGTAGAGGCCACCGGACCACTCGACCAGATCAGCCACGCTCTTGGCCGCGAGCAATTCGCGGGTGGCGTCGGTGCGGCGGATGCCGAGGTCTTCGGGCAAGGCGATCAAGCCTTCACGGCGCATGCGTGCGGTGTCTTTCGGGTTGTGGCGCAGGCCGATGGCGGTCACTCCGGCGACGGCGGCGATCATCGCCTGGCGCTCTTCAAGGGAGCGGGCCTTGTACAAATAGGCGATGCCTTCTTCGGTCAGCAGGTGAGTGACGTCGTCGCCGTAGACCATGATCGGCGCCAGCGGCATGCCGCTTTTCTTCGCCACTTCTATTGCATCGAGGGTTTCGACGAAGGTCGGTTTCCCACCCTCCTGGAAGGTCTCGACCATTTGCACCACGAGTTTTTTACCGCGTTCGAGCAACGCTTCGGGCGCGTCGTCATGGCGCATGTCGAGCCAGGCCGGCGTGCTATGACGGCGACCGCGCGGGTCGTGGCCCATGTTCGGCGCGCCGCCGAAACCGGCCAGGCGCCCACGGGTCACGGTGGAAGAATGGCCGTCGCCATCGACTTGCAGGGTTGCGCCGATGAACAGGTCCACCGCGTATTGCCCGGCGAGTTGGCAGAACATCCGATTGGATCGCAGAGAGCCGTCGCGCCCGGTGAAGAACACGTCCGGCCGCGCAGCGATGTAGTTTTCCATGCCCAATTCAGTGCCGAAGCAATGCACACTTTCGACCCAGCCGCTTTCAATCGCCGGGATCAGCGTCGGGTGCGGATTGAGCGTCCAGTTGCGGCAGATCTTGCCCTTCAGGCCTAGGGATTCGCCGTAGGTCGGCAGGATCAATTCGATAGCGGCGGTGTTGAAACCGATGCCGTGGTTCAGCGACTGAACGTTGTGTTTTTCGTAGATCCCACGGATCGCCATCATCGCCATCAGCACGTGCACAGGTTTGATATGCCGTGGGTCGCGGGTGAACAGCGGTTCGATGTAGAACGGCTTGTCCGCCACCACCACGAAATCGACCCAGGACGCGGGAATGTCGACGCGTGGCAGGTCGCTGACATCGTCCACCAGTTGGTTGACCTGGACGATGACAATGCCGTCGCTGAAGGCGGCCGGCTCGATCAAGGCGGGGGTGTCTTCGGTGCTCGGGCCGGTGTAGATGTTGCCGGCACGGTCGGCCATGAAACCGGCCGAGAGCACGACGTTGGGAATCAGGTCGACCACCAGCCGCGCATAGAGCTCGATGTAGGTGTGGATCGCGCCGATTTCCAGCAGGCCGTCTTCCAGCAATTGGCTGATGCGCAGGCTCTGGGTGCCGGCGAAGGAGAAGTCGAGCTTGCGGGCGATGCCGCGCTCAAACAGGTCCAGGTGCTCGGAGCGGCCGACGCTGGGCATGATCATGTGCAAGTCATGCAACTTGGCGGGATCGGCCTTGGCCAGGGAGCGAGACAGGAAATCCGCCTGCTTCTGGTTATTGCCTTCCAGCACCACGCGGTCGCCGGGCAGGATCAGAGCTTCCAGTGCCGCGACGATGTTGTCGGTGGGCAGGACCACACCGTCGGCAAGATCCTTGACCAACGCCAGACGCCGCTGCTTTTCGCTGCGCCGCCGCGTCCATCGCGAGTCGGGGGATATTGTTGTTGTCATGACCACTCCACGGGTTCGCTGTCGTGGGAGTCACCTTAGGAGGGTTGGGTGGGGAGCATCAATCAAGCACAGAGATGGATCGTTACGGTCAGGGTAATGGTTGACCATGCCGACGCCATCGCGAGCAGGCTCGCTCCCACAGGAGAGCGCATTTCAATGTGGGAGCGAGCCTGCTCGCGAAGAGGCCAGAACGATCACCGCAGTTTTCAACGAGTAATAAATTACAGCCCAGCCATCTGCTGCTGCACACGAATGGCTTTCAGCCCACCGCTACGTAACAGGTTTTCCAGATTCTCGTTGCTGCCCATCCTTGGACTCCAAAGGGTTTTCCCCCATCAGGTTGATCTTGTCCTGCTGCGCTACCCGCACGACGAAGCTGTTTTCAGCCGCCAGTTTTGCGGCCCAGTCGTCGGGGGTATAGAGCGTCGGATTGAGGACGCGGCCTAATTGCTCCTCCAGAGGCATAAGCCGCTCCATCACTTCACTGTAGTGCAGGCCTTCACCGATCAGCATGAGATCAATGTCACTGGATGCGTTTGCCGAATCCTTGGCGATTGAACCGTACACAAATGCCCAGGTGATCTGTTCGGCAAAGGGTTGAAGCGCCTGACGCAGAGGCTCGGCAATGCCAAAAGTCTTGCGGGCGATGCCCAACAGCTCAGCATAAATCGGGCACTGCGGATTGGCCTGATAGTGGGTCTGGTTGCCTTGGCGGCTCAGGGTCAACACGCCTGCCTGTTGCAACCGATCCAGCTCTCGCATGAGGCTGCCTTTACCCACTTGAGCCCAGCGGGCGATTTCGTTGGCGTAAAAACTTCGATCGGGTTTGCCGAACAACAAGCCCAGCACTTTTTGCTGAGTGGTCGTGAACAAGGCTTCGCTGAGGGAAAGGTTTTTCACAGTGGCAACCGATGAGTCCCAAAAAGGGAACGATAGGTCCCTTTTTGGGAATCTTCAACCTGTCGCGAGCCGAATAGGGATTTGTGTTTAAACATTTGTCCGCAGGAACGGTGCGAGGCTACACAGTCTGGCGTCGCCGCCTACAGCAATGCCGGAAGCCGCTGACTGGTGGGGTTTTGCGCTGATCGTTATTGTTTATGGGTCGCTGCCAATCAGCGATCGGGTCTGGAACCCCCGAAAAGACGGAGAAAAAGCGCCATTCATTTCGAATGGACCAACGCCAATCTGTAATCGGAAACTCATTATGTCCAAGGTAACGACCAACCCAGCAGATAACTCTGACATCGATTCCCAAGCGTCCCTTGAAGCCGAGAAACTTAAAGAAGCTGCCGACCGCGTCTTCTCCTATTACTTTCCCCCTGCTCACGAAAAAACGTCGAGGCGCCGTAATAAGTCCCGGCTCTTCACTGTATGCCCCGACATCAACACTGAAGCCTTGCTGGCCAATGCTTCCGAAGACTTGCTGTCCATCAGCGCCATTGCTGCCGATCTGGCGGACGATGTGGAAGGCTCGGGCCGGGGTTTAGCCGTGAAGTATTCGGTAAGGTGAAGGCCGCCTTCGCGGGCAAGCCTCGCTCCTACAGGTTTGGCGCAGTCCTTGTAGGAGCGAGGCTTGCCCGCGAAGGGGCCCGTCAGACTAGCCCGGCACTCACCAACAACTCCTCCAGCGCCAGCAAATCAGGCACCTTGGCCACTTGCTCCCCACCTGCACCGCCGCCTGCTCCAGCGGACACAACGGCACATCCACATAGCTCAACTGACTGTCGAGCTTGTACGACCGCGGAATCCCCTGAACCAACAGCGCAATGAACTTCAACTCTGGCCGCCCACCCAGTGCATTGAGAATCACGATCCGCGCACGCTCGCCGATGACGGTTTTATTGCCGCACGCCGACTCGAAACTCAGCAACGGAATCTGCCGGTCCCGCCACGTCACCAATCCCAGGTACCACGGCGGTGTGTCCAGATCGAACGCCCCCGGTTGATAGTCAATCAACTCCGCCACCGCCACGTTGGGCAGAATCAGGTTGCGGTCAGCCAGGGGCAGCAGCAGGCCGGTGAGATTACTGGTGCGATGCTCAAGCATGGGTTTTGCTCCACAACGCGATGCTGTCGAGCAGCACCGATTCCTGGTACGGCTTGCCGAGGTAGTCGTTGACGCCGATGGCCATGGCGCGGTCGCGGTGTTTCTGGCCGGTGCGGGAGGTGATCATGATGATCGGTAAATGCTGCAAACGTTCGTCGCTGCGCACCTGGGTCGCCACTTCGAAGCCGTCCATGCGCGGCATTTCGATGTCGAGCAGCATCACGTCGGGCATATGTTCTTCGAGCAGCAGCATGGCGTCGACCCCATCCTTGGCAGTCAGCACGTTCATGCCGTGACGTTCGAGCAGGCGGCTGGTGACCTTGCGCACGGTGACCGAATCGTCGACCACCAGCACCAGCAGCGGTTTATGCGGCTCGACCTCAACGTCCTGTGTCGCCGACTGTTGCGGCACTCGGGCCTGCATGGCGCGGATCGGCGCCAGCAAATCGAGAATCAGCACCACCCGGCCATCGCCCAGAATCGTCGCCCCGGATAACCCCTGCACCGACGCAAATTGCGGGCCGAGGCTTTTGACCACGATCTCCCGCGTGCCGGCCGTGGAATCCACCTGCACGGCGATGTGCCGCTCGTTGCATTGCACCAGCAAGACCGGCAGCGGCAGGCTCTGGCCCAACAGTTTCGGGCGGGCGCTGGTTTTCAGCAGCTCGCCGAGGTAGCACAACTCATAGGTTTGCCCGGCGTATTCATAAGTCGGCGGATCGAGCCGGTAATGCCCTTCGAGCTCGTTGGGCAGCACGCGAACAATGCCGTCGATGGTGTTCAGCGGGATCGCGTATTGATCCTCCAGACATTGCACCATCAGCGCGCGGTTGACCGACACGGTAAATGGCAGGCGAATCCGAAAGTGCACGCCCTGCCCCGGTGTCGAGTCGATGACCATGGTGCCACCGAGCTGCCGGACTTCTTCGTGAACCACGTCCATGCCCACGCCACGCCCGGAAATCTGAGTGATTTTCTCGGCGGTGGAGAACCCCGGTTGCAGGATGAATTGCAGCACATCGCGGTCGCTGACCTCGGCGTCCGGGGCCAACAAGCCGCGCTTGATCGCCTTGCGCCGCACCGCGTCCAGCGGCACGCCCGCGCCGTCGTCGCGGATGTCGAAAATCATGTCGCCGCCCTCGCGGGACAGGTCGAGAGTGATTCGTCCCTGGGCCGGTTTGCCGGCCGCAATACGCACCTCGGCCGATTCCAGGCCGTGGTCCACGGCGTTGCGCAACATGTGTTCCAGCGGTGCCGCCATGCGCTCAAGCACGTTGCGATCCATCTCGCCTTCGGCGTTGCCGACCACGAACTCAACGTCTTTACCCAGTTCACTGGAGACCTGGCGGACGATGCGCCTCAAGCGCGGCAGCATGCGCTCGAACGGCACCATGCGCGTGCGCATCAGTCCTTCCTGCAATTCGGTGTTGATGCGGCCCTGCTGTTGCAGCAGGTTTTCCGCATCCTGATTGCGTCGATCGAGGGTTTCCTTGAGGTCGAGCAGGTCGGAGGCGGATTCGAACAGCGCCCGCGACAACTGCTGCAACTGCGAGTGACGGTCCATTTCCAGCGGATCAAACTCCTCGTAGCCCAGACGTTCCGCTTCGACTTGCTGGCGGCTGAGAATCCGTCCCTGGGTTTCGGTGTCGAGCCGTCGCAACTGATCGCGCATCCGCTCGATGGTGGTTTCCATCTCGCTCAGGGCCACCCGCGCATCGTTGACCTGTTGCTCGATACGGCCACGGAAGATCGAGGTTTCACCGGCCAGGTTGACCAGATCGTCGAGCAGTTCTGCCGAGACCTTGACCATGTCGACGCCCACTTCGGCTTGCGCCACCGGGGCGTCGGGTTTCGGCGTGGCGGGCACGATCACCGGCGTATCAAGAACAGCGGGATGGCTGAAGTTCTTGATCGCGTCGATCAACCGATCAGCCGGCGGCAAGGGCTGGCCGGCGCGGGCGGCGTCGAGCATTTGCGCCAGTCGGTCATGACTGCTTTGCAGCAGGGCGAACAGCGCCGGGGTCGGTTGCAGCACGCCAGCGGACAGACCTTCGTAGAGAAATTCCAGCTCATGGGCGAGGTCGCCGATGGGGGCAATTTCCACCATCCGCGCACCACCCTTGAGCGTGTGCAGGTCGCGCAGCAGGGTTTCCACTTCCTGACGGTTCGACGGTTCGGCTTGCCAGCGCACCAGCGCCGCGCCGGAGTTTTCGATGATGTCGAAACCTTCCTCAAGGAAGATCTCCAGCAGCTCGGGGTCATGCCCCGGCGAGTCATTGGCCGGCGCAGGTTCCGCCACTTCGGCGGTGTTGGCATTGCCTTGACGGAACTCGCGAATCGCCTCGATCAGCTCGCTTGGGGCACCCAGGGTGTGCTGGTTTTTCAGCTGTTCGAGCAACACCGCGAGCCGGTCATGGCTTTGTTGCAGCAACTGCGCAAGGGTTTCGCTGTAGCTGTAACGGTGGTCCACCAGGCCTTCGTAAAGACTTTCCAATTCATGGGCCAGGTCGCCGACCGGCTCGACCTCGGCCATCCGCGCGCCGCCCTTGAGAGTATGCAAGTCCCGCTGCAAGGACGACAGCGGCGCGGCGTTGTCTGGGTCGTTCAGCCAGCGCTGCAAGGCCTGGCCAGCACTCTCGAGAATATCCACCGCTTCTTCGAGAAAGATCGAAACGATCTCATCGTCCAGCTCGACCCGAGTCGCGGTCTGTTCCAGTTCAGCGGTGGCGCTGCCCAGTTCGCGGATGCTCAGGGTGCGGCTGCCATCGCTGCGGATCAGGCCCATGGACGATGGATCAAGGCTTTCATCGAGCAAGCTGCGCAAGGCCCGGATGCGTTCCGGTTGCGGGCTGACTTCCTGGCCGGCGGCCAGTTCGTCGAGCATGTTGATCAGCGCTTCATGGGCACTTTGCGCCTCGTGGAAAAACCGGTCGCTGACTGCCAGGCTGCTCTCTTCCACCGCGCCGTACAGGTCGAGCAACGCTTCGCACAATTCATCCACCGGATGCAGATCGGCGAGGTGCGCGCCTTCGCCCAAGGTGGTCAATTCGTCCAGCAACGCGCTGAGTTCCTGGCGCTCGCCGGGGTGCTGCTGCCAGCGCTGCAACAGGCTTTCGGCATCCAGCAGGATGTCCATGCCCTGGGCCAGGAAGTTGTTGATCAGCTGCGGATCACGCTTGATTCGCAGCGCGGTGTTCGGCGCTTTCAACAGCGCATCCAGACGCTCAGCGAGCAGCGCCTTGGTGCGCTCGATCAGTAAATCGGCATCCGGTATTTCGGCCAGCGGATCAGTCTTGAGTTGCCGCAGCCCGAGACGGAACAGACCTTCGGCTTCCAGCAGCAGTTCGACTTCGTCGAGGTCGAGGGCGATCAGGTGCGCTTTGTATTCGCGGGCCAGTTGATCCAGCGGCGTCGCCAGCTCGGCGATCGGCAATACGCCGGCCATCGAGGCGCTGCCCTTCAAGGTATGCAACGCCCGCTGCAACTCGTCGCTGGCTTGCAGCGGCACGTGCTCGGCAGCTTGATCGAGGAAACGGTTGAGGCTGGCGAGATGGGTCTCGGCTTCCTTGCGGAAGATCTCCAGCAACAGCGGATCGAGGGCCGCGACGTCCTGGGTGTCCTCATCGCTGGCGGGCGTATCGCCCTTGGCGAGGGCATGGGCGCGAGCGGCCAGTTGGTCGACCTGGTTGCTCTGGCGCTGGGCATTGGCGGCAAACTCGGCCACCAGTTGCGGCAGCAGCTCCAGTGTATCGAGGAGCAATTGTTGCACTGCCGCCCCAGGCGCAACGCTGTGCTCCAGCACGCGGTTGAGCAGGTTTTCCACTGCCCACGCCAGCTCGCCCAGCACCAGCGCACGGACCATCCGGCCACTGCCTTTCAAGGTGTGGAAAGCCCGGCGCAATTCACTCAACGCGGCGTTATCGTCCGGGTTGGCCGTCCAGCGCGGCAAGTACTCCCGGAGGATTTCCAGGACTTCATCGGTTTCTTCGAGGAAGACTTCCCGCAGCTCTTCGTCCACCGGTTCTTCGCCGGCGGGCGGTGGCAGCAGGCTGCCCGGAATGGTCAGCGCCGGCGGATTGACCGAAGACACCGGGCTGGCCAGGACATCGGCCAGCGACTGCACGGTATCGGGGTCATCGAGTTCTTGCAGGTCCTGCATCACCTGGGCTTCACTCGGGCTCAGCACATCCTCAAGCATCGGCACCTGTTGTTCACTGGGGAAAAACCCAAGGGACGCCAGGCTCTTTTCCGCCACGTCGAGCAGTTGTTCACCGGGTGCCTCGGGGTCGTCGCTGAGACGCTCCAGGTAATACTCGATGCTGGTGATGACGTCGGCCAGGCTGTCCAGTTCCTGCCAGCCGGGCTGGCCCGGGTCCAGCAGCAGATGCTCGCGAATGAAGTGGTTGCAGGCTTCGATCAGGCTCGCCGCACGACCCAACGGAATCATCGACAGCGCACCGCGTACCTGGGTCAGCAACGCCGGCAAGGCCTGCAAATGCTGGCGATCCCAGTCGGCGTCGATGTAGTCGACGATCATGTCCTTGGCCTGCTGCAGGCAGATGCGCGCCTCCTTGATCACGATCTGATGGATCTGCGTCAGATCGGTGGTCGGCAGGTGGCTTTCTTCCTGGCTCTCCGGCTCTACGGTGCCGACCATGCCGGCCAGCGTCGCCTCGACGTAGAGCAAGGCCCCGGCAACGTCCATGAGAATGGCGTCGTTGGGTTCACGCTGGCCCTGGGCGAGGCTCAGCACCACCGCCAGTTGATCGATGATGACTTTGCGCGGCTGGCCGAAACCCAACACCGCCAGGGTGTCGGCGATTTGCCGCAACGGCGCCAGCAGGGTTTCGAGGTCCGAGGTGTGCTGGCGGTCGCTGCGCACAAACAGGTCCAGGCGTTCCTTGGCCCGCACCAGCTCTTCACACAGCGCGGCCAGCACCGAGCGCATCGCGTCACGGTCCGGTCCGGCCAGGCGGGCGCGTTCTTCGTCGACCATTGCGCTGTCAGGCAGCGCGTCGTCCAGTGAGTAACGATCTTTCATGGTCAGCATCTGCCCGGTGGGATGTTCGGCCTTGGCAATGTAGAACAGCAAACTCTTGAGCAACTCCGGCGGTGCCGGCTGATTGATGCCGCGTATGCCCTGTTCGAGCAAGCGCTTGAGTTCTTTGTCGGCGTCCTTGAACAGGCTGCGCAGCGCCGGGCTGTTGGCAATCGAGCCGCCGCGCATGCCTTCGACCAGCGCCGAGGCGACTTGCCACAACGGGCTCAAAGGCGCGTTGCCGCACAGTCCTTCCAGGCGTGAAAAAACCTTGGTCAGATAACCAAGGTTAGTCTCGTCATCCTGCTCGCGCAGCAACCCGACCAACGCCATTTGCAGCATCTGCCGCAACTTGCGCAGCACATTGGCAAAATCCGCCGGTTCCAGCAGGGCCAGCGATTCTTCGTCCAACACCGGCAGGTCGAGCAATTGCGGGCTGAACAGGCTGGTTTCCGACAACAGGCTTTCGCCCCGGGCACTGCGTAAATCGTTGATCAGCGGCAGCACCACCAAGGGCAGGTCACGGCGCGCGCCTTGCACCCGGTCGAGGTAGATCGGCAGTTGCCCGAGGGCTTGCAACAGCAGATGAAGCGCCTCGTCGCGATGGTTGATGCGGTCTTGCTGCAAGGCGGTGGCCAGGTGTTCCATTTCTTCGGCGAGCAGGGCCGCGCCGTAGAATTCGACCATCTGCAAACTGCCGTGGACCTGATGGATGCACGCCAGGCAATCGCTCAGGGCGTGCGTCGCCTGGGGATCATCAAGCAGGGTTTCGATCGCTTGATGAGCCACTTTCAGCGTTTCGGCAATCTCGCCTTTGACCCACTCGAGGGCCACATAGTCGTGCCGATCACCCATAACCACTCCAAATCACTGCTCTACTCAAAAAAACCCGAACGCCTGCGGGCGCTTCACACTTTATCCGCCGCCTGCGCCTTGGCCGCCGGCAAGGTGAAACCGGACACCGAGCGCCGCAGCTGACTGGCCATTTTCGCCAGGTTGCCAATGCTTTCGGCGGTGGCGGTCGAGCCCGACGAAGTCTGCGTGGTGATCTGCTGGATCACGTTCATGGTCAGGGAAATCTGACCGGCTGAAGACGTCTGCTGCTGCGCAGCGTTGGAAATACTCTGGATCAACGCCGCCAGGGTCTTCGACACGCCTTCGATTTCTTCCAGGGCCACACCGGCATCCTGCGCCAGACGCGCGCCGCGCACCACTTCGGTGGTGGTCTGTTCCATGGAAATCACGGCTTCGTTGGTGTCGGTCTGGATCGCTCGCACCAGGGTTTCGATCTGCCGGGTAGCGGCGGACGAACGCTCGGCCAGACGCTGCACTTCATCGGCCACCACTGCAAAACCGCGCCCGGCATCACCGGCCATCGAGGCCTGGATCGCCGCGTTGAGCGCAAGGATGTTGGTCTGATCGGCAATGTCATCGATCAGGCTGACAATGTCGCCGATTTCCTGAGAGGACTCGCCCAGACGCTTGATGCGCTTGGCGGTGTCCTGGATCTGCTCGCGAATGTTGTCCATGCCGTGGATGGTGTTGTGCACCACCTCGTTGCCCTTGTTGGCGATTTCCACCGAACGTTCCGCCACCGCCGAGGACTCGGCAGCGTTGGCGGAGACCTGGTCGATGGACTGGGCCATGTCGTTGATCGCGGTGGAGGCTTCGCTGATCTGTTGCGCCTGATGTTCCGACGCCTGGGCCAGGTGCATCGCCGTGGCCTGGGTTTCCTGCACGGCGGCGGCGACCTGGCCAGCGGTGAGGTTGATGGTCGCCACCAGGTCGCGCAGTTGATCAACGGAATAGTTGATCGAGTCGGCGATGGTCCCGGTGAAGTCTTCGGTCACCGAGGCCGTCACGGTAAGGTCGCCGTCGGCGAGGTCTTCGATCTCGTCGAGCAGGCGCATGATCGCGGTCTGGTTGCGCTCGTTTTTCTCGGCGGTTTCGCGCAGCTGGCGGTTGGTTTCGCGCACCATCACCAGGCCGATAAGAATGATCGACATCAGCGCCAACAAGCCCAGCACGTAGCCGCCAATGGTGTCGGTGTCGCGCCCGCCGGCAAGGTTTTCGAACCCGCTGGCCAGGTGCGAGGCTTCGTCGAGCAGGGTCTGTGACAAGGTGAAGATGTTGGTCGCCGATTCGCGAACCTTGAACAGCTCCGGCGAGGTTTCGAGGATTTCATCCACAGAGCCGGAAACGAATTCGAACAGCTCGGAAATCTCGGTCAAGCGGGCCCGCGCATCGCGGTCTTCGACCTGGCTGACCCGCAGCGACGTATTGCCCTGGAGCATGCCATTGAGTACCTGGCCGAATCGGGCAGCGTCGCGACCGAACGCGTCGGCGGCCTGTTGTGAATTTTCATCGCCGGACAGCACGGTGTTCACCGCGCCCAGGATGCGTTCGGCCAGCAGCGACTGACGCTGGGCCATGGCCACCTGAGCGGCTGGCGCGCCGCGCTGCAAGAGGATTTCGACGACTTTTTCGTATTCGACCTGCAACTGCGGCACGGTTTCGGCCAGCGTCGCGGCGACCTGATGCAGCGAGAGTACGGTCTGCTCGCTGGAGAGGATGGCGTCGGTGTTTTTCAGCAGCCGTTCCCAGTCCAGCTGAACGGCGCGCATTTCCGGGCGCACGGCGGACGGCGCTGGCGGCAGGCCGGTGGCCGGGTCGCCCTTCTTCAAGTAACCCCAGCGTTGGGCGAAGTCGTTGCGTGCATCGCTCAGCAGCTTGAACGCTGCCGCCTTGCCGGCAGCGGCTTCGGTGGCGTTTTTGGCGATGCGTTGGGACAGCACGCGCAGTTCGCCGGCGTGGCCGATGTACTGTTTGTCATACGTGGCTTGCGTGTTGAGGTAAGCGAAGTTGGCAAACAGCAGCATGATGAAGATGATCAGCGCGATGAACAGCACGATGATCTGCGAGCGGCTGCGCGATCCTTCTGGCTTGCCTGTTTTTGTTTTTATCATCGATCCTCGCCTGTACTGCCTGATTCAACGACGCCCTTGCAAGAGCGAGGCTTGCCCGCGAAGCAGGCGCTACGGTCTTACGGGAACACCGCGTTTTCGTTCTTCGCGGGCAAGCCTCGCTCCTGCAGGATTGGGGCGTCGCCTTGATTACAGCGCTACATGCATAAAGCTTTGCGACTGCGCCAGCGTAAACGGGCTGAATATTTGCCACGTCTGCTCACGCTGAAACCGGCCCTGGACGAACGCGGCAATCGGCCCGTGCAGATCGGCCATCGACACCGGTTCCAGACTGTCCTGGGCAAAGTGCTGCAAGCCGAAGACTTCGTCGACCATCAACCCGGCAAACACTTCACCGTGCTCCACCACCAACACCCGCCGCTGTTTGCGCAGGGTCGACTGCTCATGTCCGAAGAAGCTGCACAAATCCATGATCGGCAGCAATCGTCCGCGCAAGTTGGCCACACCCTTGACCCAGGGTTTGACGCCCGGCAATTGGGTGAAACGCGGTTCGTGCAGGACCTCGCTGACTTCGCCCATGGGCGCGACGTACCAGTTTTCGCCCAAGCGAAAGCCGATGCCGCTCCAGCGGTCCTGTCGGGTTGGCTGGGATGGCAGATCCGCCGCCAGCAGACGACAGCGCTGGTCAATCTGCAGCAGCAGTTCGAAAGCCGTCAGCGACTCGGTCATGGCCGGACGATCAACCGGCCAGCACGTTGTTCAGGGTTTTGATCAGGGTCTCTTCGTCGACCGGTTTGGTCAGGTAATCCTTGGCGCCCTGGCGTGTGCCCCAGACTTTGTCGGTTTCCTGATCCTTGGTGGTGATGATGATCACCGGGATATGCCCGGTTTCCGGGTCTTTGGTCAACTGGCGGGTCGCCTGGAAACCGTTGAGGCCGGGCATGACGATGTCCATGAGCACCGCGTCGGGTTTTTCCTGACGGGCCAGGGCCACGCCGTCGGCGCCGTTTTCGGCTTTCAACACTTCATGACCGTGCTTTTCCAGCATGCCGGTCAGTTTGTACATTTCGGTCGGCGAATCATCGACGATCAGAATACGTGCCATGGTCTTCCCCATTCTTGTCAACGCCGGGCCCGCTGGCCGAGCGTCACTGTGCGTGTCCTACTGCGGCAAAACGGCGGCGAAGCCCGGTACATGGGCCTGGATCGCGTTCAGCAGTTCTTCCTTGCTGAAAGGCTTGGTCAAAAACTGGTCGGAGCCGACGATGCGCCCCTTGGCCTTGTCGAACAGCCCGTCCTTGGACGACAGCATAATCACTGGCGTGGACTTGAACGCACTGTGGTTCTTGATCAACGCGCAGGTCTGATAGCCATCCAGGCGCGGCATCATGATGTCGACAAAGATGATGCCGGGATGGTTATCGGCAATCTTGGCCAGGGCATCGAAACCATCGATGGCCGTGATGACTTCACAACCCACGTTTTTCAACAGCGTTTCGGCGGTACGACGAATCGTCTTCGAATCGTCGATCACCATGACCTTCAAGGCGCTGGAATGCTGTTCCATAAATGCTCTACCGTCGCCTTTGCGAATCAAATTGTCCGTTTACGGACCTTCGGTGGCTCGAAACCCTTGATGTTCAAGGGCCAGCACGACATGGCAGCCTTTTTAGCACAGTCTCCAACACCAATCTATCGGGCGACTGACACGGTGGTTTTTCCTTGACCGGGAACACACTGGGCGCCAATCTGACGCCACTTTTTCGTGTCCATCCGGACCACCCCAATTCGAGGAAAAACCCATGAGCGTTCGCGTCGGGATTGTCATGGACCCTATTGCCAGCATCTCCTATAAAAAGGATAGCTCGCTGGCCATGCTGCTGGCCGCACAGAAGCGCGGCTGGGAACTGTTCTATATGGAACAGAGCGATTTGTACCAGGCCGAAGGTGAAGCCCGAGCGCGGATGCGTCCGCTGAAAGTCTTCGCCAACCCGGAAAAATGGTTCGAACTGGAAGCCGAGACCGACGCGCTGCTGAGCGATCTTGACGTGATCCTGATGCGCAAGGATCCGCCATTCGACATGGAGTTCGTCTACTCCACGTACCTGCTGGAGCAAGCCGAGCGCGCTGGCGTGCTGGTGGTCAACAAGCCGCAAAGCCTGCGTGACTGCAACGAAAAGCTGTTCGCCACGCTGTTCCCGCAGTGCACGCCGCCGACCATCGTCAGCCGTCGCCCGGACGTGCTGCGCGAGTTCGCCGATCACCACGGCGATGTGATCCTCAAGCCGCTGGACGGCATGGGCGGTTCGTCGATCTTCCGTCACACCGTCGGCCACCCGAACCTGTCGGTGATCCTCGAAACCCTGACCTTGCATGGCAAGCAGCAGATCATGATCCAGGGTTACTTGCCGGCAATCATCGATGGCGACAAACGCATCCTGATGATCGACGGCGAACCCGTGGATTACTGCCTGGCACGGATCCCGGCCGCCGGTGAAACCCGTGGCAACCTGGCGGCCGGCGGTCGTGGCGAAGCCCGCCCGTTGACCGACAAGGATCGCTGGATCGCTGCTCAGGTCGGCCCGACCCTGCGTGAGAAAGGCCTGCTGTTCGTGGGTCTGGACGTGATTGGTGAGCACCTCACCGAAATCAACGTCACCAGCCCGACCTGCATCCGCGAGATTGATAATGCGTTTGGCACCGACATCGGCGGCATGCTGATGGATGCCATAGAGAAGCAGCTGCAAGCTTCAAGCCGCAAGCTGCAAGCTTGAAGCTGACGCCCTACAGCTTGTCGCTTGATACTTGTAGCTTGAAGCTAAAAACCAACATTGCGTTATCATGCCGAGCCCGTAAAAACGCGATGTTGGTTTTTTTGTCATGACACTTCCGTCCGATCTGCCCCCTGAACTCGCCCATCGTGGCGTGCGCCCGGCCGATCGCCTCGGATTTACCCTGTTTCTAGCGGCGCTGATTCACCTGGCCTTGCTGTTGGGCGTCGGGTTCACGATGGTCGAACCCAAGCAGATCAGCAAAACCCTGGAAATCACCCTCGCCACCTTCAAAAGCGAAAAGAAGCCTGCGAAAGCTGATTTCCTTGCCCAGGAGAATCAGGAAGGCAGCGGCACCCTGGATAAAAAGGCGATTCCCAAGACCACCGAGGTCGCGCCCTTCCAGGACAACAAGGTGCAGAAAGTCACGCCACCGCCGGCCGCCAAGCCGCCAGTGCCGGAAGCCGCGCCCAAGGCTGCCGTGACCACGGTCGCGCCGAAGCCGAAAAAAGCCCCGGCCAAGAACGAAGAGATCAAGCCGATAACCAAGCCTGCGGTGGCGGCGCCGACGTTCGACACTGAACAGCTGTCCAGCGACATCGCCAGCCTGGAAGCGGAACTGGCCAACGAACAACAGCTGTACGCCAAGCGCCCGCGCATCCACCGCCTGAGCGCTGCTTCGACCATGAAAGACAAGGGCGCCTGGTATAAGGACGAATGGCGCAAGAAGGTCGAGCGCATCGGCAACCTGAATTACCCCGACGAAGCGCGGCGCAAGCAGATCTACGGCAATTTGCGCCTGATGGTTTCGATCAACCGCGATGGCTCGCTGTATGAAGTGCTGGTGCTGGAATCCTCCGGGCAACCGTTGCTGGATCAGGCGGCGCAGCGGATTGTGCGGCTGGCGGCACCGTTTTCACCGTTTACCGGGGATTTGTCGGACATTGATCGGCTGGAGATCATCCGCACGTGGAAATTCGCCCGTGGGGACCGGTTGTCCAGTAATTGATCAATTGATTTGTAGTGATTGAGCCGGCGCCTTCGCGTGCAAGCCTCGCGTCTACAGGTCATGCGCCACTTTTGCGGTACATACCGAACCTGTAGGAGCGAGGCTTGCACGCGAAGAGGCCCTCAAGCAAAACCCGGATCAAAAGACACCCGCCCAGGCATTTCCTGTGCATCCCCAGCTTGTCAGTTCGCCCCTCCAACGCCACACTAGCGCTCATGAAGAACGTCAGCCCCAGCTACCTCAAGCATCACTTCCTGATCGCCATGCCTCACATGGCCGACCCGAACTTTGCGCACACCTTGACCTACATCGTCGAGCACACGGCCAATGGTGCCATGGGGCTGGTGGTCAACCGCCCGCAAGACCTGAATCTGGCCGATATCCTCGAGCAATTGCGCCCCGACATCGAACCGCCGGTGCTCTGCCAGCATGTGCCGATCTTCATCGGCGGCCCGGTGCAGACCGACCGTGGTTTTGTCCTGCACCCTTCGGGCAAGACCTTTCAGGCGACCGTTGATCTGGAAGGCGACCTTTCCTTGTCCACCTCCCAGGACGTGCTGTTCGCCATCGCTGACGGCGTCGGCCCGGCCAAAAGCGTCATTGCCCTCGGTTACGCTGGCTGGGAAGCCGGACAGCTTGAAGCCGAACTGGCGCAGAACGCCTGGCTGACCTGTCCGTTTGACGCCGACATCCTGTTCAACACCAGCAGCGAACTGCGCCTGGATGCAGCGGCCAAGCACCTCGGGGTCAATCTCAGCCTGCTGACCAGCCAGGCGGGCCACGCCTGATGGCCCTGCGACTGATTCTGGGTTTTGACTACGGCACCAAACAGATCGGCGTTGCGGTCGGCCAGGTGATTACCGGTCAGGCCCGCGAGCTGTGCACCTTGAAGGCGCAAAACGGTATTCCCGACTGGAACCAGGTCGAAGCCCTCATTAAAGAGTGGAAGCCTGACGCCGTGGTCGTCGGCCTGCCCCTGAACATGGACGGCACGCCGAGCGACATGTGCCTGCGCGCGGAGAAATTCGCCCGCCGGCTCAATGGCCGCTACAACCTGCCCTTCTATACGCACGACGAACGCCTGACCACCTTCGAAGCCAAAGGCGAGCGGCGTGATCGCGGCGGGCAAAAAGGCAGTTACCGCGACAACCCGGTCGACGCCATCGCCGCCGCCCTGCTGTTGCAAGGCTGGCTCGACGAAAACACCGCACTGTTCGAATCCTGAAGCGCCGTCACAGCGTCTCTCTTAGCTAGAACCCGAGCCAAACCCCGCACGCACCGGCTCGGGCCCAAGAAGGAGCAACCATGAGCCTGCCCAATCCCGCCGAACTGATCAGCCAGATGGCGATCCGTCTCAAGGCACATCTGGAACACCGTGGCATCAGCGAACCGCGTTACATCGGCATTCGTACCGGCGGCGTCTGGGTCGCCCAGGCGTTGCTCGATGAACTGGGCAGTGATGCGCCCCTCGGCACCCTGGACGTGTCCTTCTACCGCGACGATTTCAGCCAGAACGGCCTGCACCCGCAAGTGCGCCCGTCCGCCCTGCCGTTCGAAATCGAAGGCCAGCACCTGGTGCTGATCGACGACGTGTTGATGAGCGGTCGAACCATCCGCGCCGCCATGAATGAACTGTTCGACTACGGCCGCCCGGCCAGCGTGACGCTGGTGTGCCTGCTGGACCTGGACGCCGGCGAGTTGCCGATCCGCCCGAACGTGGTCGGTGCGACGCTGACGCTTGCGGCCCACGAGCGGGTAAAGCTGTCCGGCCCGGAGCTCAAGCTCGAACTGCAAGACCTCGCCCTTTAATCCGCCCTATTGAGAGTCCCCCTCGCGATGACGCCTCTAGAAACCAAGCGCCCGCTGCAGCTCAATGATCAGGGCCAGCTGCGCCACTTCCTCTCGCTCGACGGTTTGCGCCGCGAGTTGCTGACGGAAATCCTCGACACCGCCGACTCGTTCCTCGAAGTCGGCGCCCGGGCGGTGAAGAAAGTCCCGTTGCTGCGCGGCAAGACCGTGTGCAACGTGTTCTTCGAGAACTCCACCCGCACCCGCACCACCTTCGAGCTGGCGGCCCAACGGCTATCGGCCGACGTCATCACGCTGAACGTGTCGACCTCGTCGGCGAGCAAGGGCGAAACCCTGCTCGACACCCTGCGCAACCTGGAAGCCATGGCCGCCGACATGTTCGTCGTGCGTCACGGTGATTCCGGTGCGGCGCACTTCATTGCCGAACATGTCTGCCCGCAAGTGGCGATCATCAACGGCGGCGACGGCCGTCATGCGCACCCGACCCAGGGCATGCTCGACATGCTGACGATCCGCCGGCACAAGGGCGGCTTCGAAAACCTCTCCGTGGCCATCGTCGGCGACATCCTGCACTCGCGGGTGGCGCGCTCGAACATGCTGGCGCTGAAAACCCTCGGCTGCCCGGACATCCGTGTGATCGCGCCGAAAACCCTGCTGCCGATCGGCATCGAGCAATACGGCGTGAAGGTGTACACCGACATGACCGAAGGCCTGAAAGACGTCGATGTGGTGATCATGCTGCGCCTGCAACGCGAACGCATGACCGGCGGCCTGCTACCGAGCGAGGGCGAGTTCTACCGCCTGTTCGGCCTGACAACCGCGCGCCTGGCCGGGGCCAAGCCGGACTGCATCGTCATGCACCCGGGGCCGATCAACCGTGGGGTGGAGATTGAGTCGGCGGTGGCCGACGGTCCGCACTCGGTGATCCTCAACCAGGTCACCTACGGCATCGCGATTCGTATGGCCGTGTTGTCCATGGCCATGAGCGGGCAGACTGCGCAACGTCAATTCGAGCAGGAGAACGCCCAGTGAAGCTCAGCATTCTCGGCGCACGTGTCATCGATCCGGCCACAGGCCTGGATCAAGTTACCGATATTCATATTGAAGCCTGCAAAGTCGTTGCCCTGGGCGCCGCACCCGCCGGTTTTGTGCCCGTCGACACCATTGACGCCAAAGGCCTGGTGGCCGCCCCTGGCTTGGTTGACCTGAACGTCGCCCTGCGCGAGCCGGGCTACAGCCGCAAAGGCTCGATCATCAGCGAAACCCGCGCCGCCGCGGCCGGTGGCGTCACCAGCCTGTGCTGCCCGCCGAAAACCAAACCGGTGCTCGATACTTCGGCCGTGGCCGAACTGATCCTCGACCGCGCCCGAGAGGCCGGCAACACCAAAGTCTTCCCGATCGGCGCCCTGAGCAAAGGCCTGGACGGCGAACAGCTGGCCGAACTGGTCGCTTTGCGCGATGCCGGCTGCGTGGCCTTCGGCAACGGTCTGGAGAGCTTCCGCAACACCCGCACGTTGTGCCGGGCGCTGGAATACGCGGCGACCTTCGACCTGACGGTGATTTTCAACTCTCAGGATCATGATCTGGCCGAAGGTGGTTTGGCCCACGAAGGCCCGACCGCCAGTTTCCTCGGCTTGCCGGGCATTCCGGAAACCGCCGAGACCGTGGCCCTGGCCCGGGACCTGCTGCTGGTCGAGCAAAGCGGCGTGCGTGCGCACTTCAGCCAGCTCACCAGCGCTCGCGGCGTGGCGCTGATCGCTCAGGCCCAGGCCCGTGGCCTGCCGGTGACCGCCGATGTGGCGTTGTATCAACTGATCCTGACCGACGAAGCGCTGATCGACTTCAGCAGCCTCTATCACGTCCAGCCGCCGCTGCGCACCCGCGCCGACCGCGATGGCTTGCGTGCAGCGGTGAAGTCGGGCGTGGTTTCGGCCATCTCCAGCCATCACCAGCCCCACGAACGGGATGCCAAACTGGCACCGTTTGGCGCGACCGAGCCGGGCATCAGCAGCGTTGAACTGCTGCTGCCGCTGGCGATGACGCTGGTGGAGGATGGGTTGCTGGATCTGCCAACGTTGTTGGCGCGCCTCAGCACCGGGCCTGCCGAGGCGTTGCGCTTGCCGGCGGGCAAGTTAGCCGTAGGGGGGCCGGCGGACATCGTGCTGTTTGATCCGGCGGCTTCGACCGTGGCCGGTGAGACCTGGCTGTCCAAGGGTGAAAACTGCCCATTCATTGGGCATAGCCTGCCAGGCGTCGTGCGCTACACCCTGGTGGATGGACGGATCAGCCACCAGTCTTGAGACTGAGCCGTCCCAATCGCTAGCAGGGCTAGCTCCCACGCAGGATCTGTGAGCAACACAAATCCCCTGTGGGAGCTAGCCTGCTGGCGATGGTTTACTGGAAAGTGCCGCGATTCTGCGCGTTACGCACAGACACCTGGTCATTCAGCGTCCAGAAGTCATACAGCACCCCCAGAAAGAACAACCCGCCCGTCACCAGGTACAGCAAACCGCTGAGCCACTTCCCCTGATACATCCGGTGTACGCCGAAGACACCGAGAAACGTCAGCAGAATCCACGCCACGTTGTACTCGATGGGCCCGGCGGTAAAACGCAGGTCCGCTTCACGGTCCATGGCCGGGATCAGGAAGATGTCAATCAGCCAGCCAATGCCCAGCAAACCGAAGGTGAAAAACCAGATCGTCCCGGTCACCGGCTTGCCGTAATAGAAGCGGTGAGCCCCGGTAAAACCAAAAATCCACAGCAGGTAGCCGATCACTTTGCTGTGTGTATCTTGCTGCTGGCCAGCCTGTTGATAGGTGTTCATGAAGGACCTCGATTCACACGATAGATAAATATTCTTGAATTCTTTGTGACTTTTTTACAGGTTGCCGACGTATGGCACATGCTACCTTCGGTTGCGTCAAAGCCTTATACCACCTGACTTCTGTCCGACAATTGCGTCCATTTGCCGCTTATTTGGTTCCGTTGACCACAAGTTGAATCGACCAACGGCCTCGGAAGGGCAAAAAAAGCTGTTATAAAGTTGCGCGCTAACCCATATGAGCCTTGCCTAATGCGTCCATTTTTCAAGACATGGCTAACCATTTGCCTTTTGATGCCACTGGCCGCCCACGCCACCAATCGTGAGCAACGTCTTCCAAACGTTAATGGTTACACCCAAAAATCCCATGTTTCTGCTCCTTCGAGCAAAAACAAGAAAACCGAAAAACGTGCTCCACAGCTGGCTAGTAAAAGCAGCCTTGTTCCGCCGATGGCGACCAAGGAAAGCAGCAACGTGCTGAGTCGCGCCGTCAACGTCCTCGGTACACCTTACCGTTGGGGCGGCAGCAGCCCAAGTAAAGGGTTCGATTGCAGCGGCCTGGTGAAATACGCGTTCAACGACGCCACGTTCGACCTGCCACGCACGTCCAATGCCATGGCCAGCGGTCATGGCGAGAAAGTCGATCGCAAGGATCTGAAGCCGGGCGACCTGATTTTCTTCAACATCAAGAGCCGTCGGGTCAATCACGTTGCCATCTACCTGGGCAACGACCGTTTTATCCACGCACCGCGCCGTGGCAAGTCGGTGACCATCGACACCTTGAAGAAACCGTACTGGGAAAGCCACTACGTGGTTGCCAAGCGGGTTCTGCCGAAAGAGAAGAACACACTTCAGGTTGTTCAGCGCTGATCTGAAGTCCCGGGGTCAGACCCGGCACTTGCTTCGGTCATGACGCCCTCTTCGCGGGCAAGCCTCGCTCCTACAGGTCACGTGCCATTTTTTGCGGCACATGCCTGACCTGTAGGAGCGAGGCTTGCCCGCGAAGGCGTTTCTGGCCTCCTCAGAAGTTATCCGGCGTCCGCGCCTTCTCCCGGGCATGCTCCCGGCTGATCAAGCCCTTGGTCACCAAATCCTTTAAGCACATGTCCAGCGTCTGCATCCCCAGGCTGCCCCCGGTCTGAATCGACGAGTACATCTGCGCCACCTTGTCTTCGCGGATCAGGTTACGGATCGCCGACGTGCCGAGCATGATTTCGTGCGCCGCAATGCGCCCACCGCCGATCTTCTTGATCAGGGTCTGCGACACCACCGCCAGTAACGACTCGGACAGCATCGACCGCACCATCGACTTCTCGTCCCCCGGAAACACGTCCACCACCCGGTCGATGGTCTTCGCCGCTGACGTGGTGTGCAGCGTGCCGAACACCAGGTGACCGGTCTCGGCGGCGGTCAATGCCAGGCGAATGGTCTCCAGGTCACGCATTTCCCCCACCAGAATCACGTCCGGGTCTTCCCGCAGCGCCGAGCGCAGGGCCGTGGCGAAGCTACGGGTATCACGGTGGACTTCGCGCTGGTTGATCAGGCATTTACGCGATTCATGGACGAATTCGATGGGGTCTTCGATGGTGAGGATGTGGTGATGGCGATGGTTGTTCAGGTAATCGATCATCGCCGCCAGGGTGGTGGACTTGCCGGAACCGGTGGGGCCGGTCACCAGCACCAGGCCCCGCGGCGCCTCGGTGATCTTGCGAAACACCTCGCCCATGCCGAGGTCGTCCATGCTCAGGACTTTCGACGGGATGGTCCGGAATACCGCACCCGCACCCCGGTTCTGGTTGAAAGCGTTGACCCGGAAACGCGCCACGCCGGGCACTTCGAAGGAAAAATCAGTCTCCAGGTGTTTCTCGAAGTCCACCCGCTGGGTGTCGTTCATGATGTCGTAGATCAGCTCATGCACCTGTTTGTGGTCCAGGGCCGGCAGGTTGATGCGCCGCACGTCGCCGTCGACGCGAATCATCGGTGGCAGGCCGGCAGACAGGTGCAGGTCGGACGCGCCCTGTTTAGCGCTGAAGGCCAGCAGCTCAGTGATATCCATAGCGCTCCTCAATTCCAGTAGAATGCCGCCAACCTTCAAACCGCCGGCGCCTCTTGATGTCCACGATAGCAGACAACATTCTTCAGGTTAGTTCGCGCATCCGCGCCGCCGCCCTTGCCGCCCACCGCGACGAGCACAGCGTTCAACTGCTGGCGGTGAGCAAGACCAAGCCTGCTGAGGCCGTGCGCGAGGCGTATGCCGCAGGCGTGAGCGATTTTGGCGAGAATTACTTGCAGGAAGCCTTGGGCAAACAGCTCGAATTGGCCGACCTGCCCTTGATCTGGCACTTCATCGGCCCCATTCAATCGAACAAGACTCGCGCTATCGCCGAGCACTTCGCCTGGGTGCATTCCGTGGATCGCTTGAAAATCGCACAACGCCTGTCCGAACAACGCCCTGCCGATCTGCCGCCCCTGAACATCTGCATCCAGGTCAATGTCAGCGGTGAAGCCAGCAAATCCGGCTGCACCCCGGCCGACCTGCCGGCCCTGGCCAAGTCCATCAGCGAATTGCCGCGCATCAAGTTGCGAGGGCTGATGGCGATCCCTGAGCCGACTGAAGATCGCGCCGCCCAGGATGCCGCTTTTGCTGCCGTGCAAAGCCTGCAAGCCAGCCTGAATCTGCCGCTAGACACACTTTCCATGGGCATGAGCCACGACCTCGAGTCGGCCATCGCCCAGGGTGCCACTTGGGTCCGCATCGGTACGGCCCTGTTTGGCGCCCGCGACTACGGTCAACCATGACAATGGCTGACGCCTCTCTTGATAAGGACCTGACATGAGCAAGACTCGTATTGCCTTTATCGGTGCCGGAAACATGGCCGCCAGCCTCATCGGCGGTCTTCGCGCCAAAGGCCTGGACGCCGCACAGATCCGCGCCAGCGATCCGGGCGCCGAAACCCGCACCAAGGTGCAGGCTGAACATGGCGTTGAAGTATTCGCCGACAATGCCGATGCCATTCAAGACGCTGACGTGGTAGTGCTGGCGGTCAAGCCGCAGGCCATGAAAGCCGTGTGCGAAGCGATTCGCCCAAGCCTGAAACCGAATCAACTGGTGGTTTCGATTGCGGCCGGCATCACCTGCGCCAGCATGAACAACTGGCTCGGCGCCCAGCCGATCGTGCGCTGCATGCCCAACACCCCGGCGCTGCTGCGTCAGGGCGTAAGCGGTTTGTTTGCCACGGCCGAAGTAAACGCTGAGCAACGTCAGCAAGCCGAAGAGCTGTTGTCGGCCGTCGGCATTGCCCTGTGGCTGAACGAAGAGCAGCAACTGGACGCGGTCACCGCCGTTTCCGGCTCGGGTCCGGCGTACTTCTTCCTGCTGATCGAAGCCATGACCGCCGCTGGCGTGAAGCTCGGCCTGCCAGCGGACATCGCCGCACAATTGACGGTACAAACCGCGTTGGGTGCCGCACACATGGCGGTTGCCAGTGATGTCGACGCTGCTGAATTACGCCGTCGCGTGACGTCCCCGGCGGGCACCACGGAAGCGGCAATCAAATCGTTCCAGGCCGGCGGCTTTGAAGCGCTGGTCGAAAAAGCACTCGGCGCCGCTGCGCACCGTTCGGCCGAGATGGCTGAGCAACTTGGCCGCTAATCAGCTCTTACAAAGGAATTAATGATGCTTGGACTCAATGACGCTGCCATTTTCATAATTAAAACCCTGGGCAGCCTGTACCTGCTGATCGTACTGATGCGCTTCATCCTGCAATTGGTCCGGGCGAACTTCTACAACCCGCTCTGCCAGTTCATCGTTAAGGCCACCCAACCGCTGCTCAAGCCGCTGCGCCGGGTCATCCCGAGCATGTTCGGGCTGGACATGTCGTCACTGGTATTGGCGCTGATCATTCAAATGCTGCTGATCGCGGTGATCCTGCTGCTCAAAGGCTTCATGGTCGACTGGCTGTTCCTGGTGCCATGGGCCCTGATCGCCCTCTTCTCTCTGTTCTTGAACATTATTTTCTGGGCGATGATCATCAGCGTGATTCTGTCCTGGGTCGCCCCGGGCAGCCACAACCCAGGTGCAGAACTGGTCGCGCAGATCACTGAACCGGTACTCGCCCCGTTTCGTCGGATCATTCCGAACCTGGGCGGCCTCGATATCTCGCCGATCTTCGCGTTTATCGTGATCCAGTTGCTGCAAAGCTGGCTGATCCCGCGTCTTGCGAACTTCGCCCTGATGCCGATGGGGCTGCTCGGCCTGATCTGATGAGCTACTTTCGCTGGGACGGTGACGATCTGATTCTGGAATGTCACCTGCAACCGGCAGCCCGCAGCGATGACTTCTGCGGGCTGCACGGGGATCGGCTGAAGATTCGCCTGACCGCACCGCCGGTCGAAGGCAAGGCCAACGCGTATCTGATGGCGTTTCTGGCCAAGGCGTTTGGGGTGTCCAAGAGTCAGGTCAGTTTGATCAGCGGGGAGTTGAACCGGCAGAAGCGGGTGCGGATCTGTTCGCCGAAGAAGCTGCCGGATTTGCCGGATCTGCTGCGTCCGCCAGGTTAACCGCGTCATCGTTCTTCGCGGGCAAGTCTCGCGCCTACAAGATGACGCAATCCCTGTACGAGCGAGGCTTGCCCGCGAATGCCGCGTCTCGGTCCAGCTGAATGAAATCAGGCCCGCCCTTTGCTTGCCGCTGACCCCACCGGTCTTTAGACTTACGCCTCATTTCAACGAGAGCAGGGTCGATGCCAACTGCCTTTCCCGCCGATTCTGTTGGTCTGGTGACGCCGCAAGTGGCGCACTTCAGTGAACCCCTGGCCCTGGCCTGTGGCCGTTCGCTCCCAGCTTATGACCTCATTTACGAAACCTACGGCACGCTGAACGCCACGGCGAGCAACGCCGTGCTGATCTGCCACGCCTTGTCGGGTCACCATCACGCTGCCGGCTTCCACAGCCCCGACGACCGCAAACCCGGTTGGTGGGACAGTTGCATCGGCCCCGGCAAGCCGATCGACACCAACAAATTCTTCGTGGTCAGCCTGAACAACCTCGGCGGCTGCAACGGCTCCACCGGCCCCAGCAGCATCAATCCGGAGACCGGCAAGCCGTTTGGCGCTGACTTCCCGGTCCTGACCGTGGAAGACTGGGTGCACAGCCAGGCGCGCCTGGCCGACCTGCTCGGCATTCGCCAATGGGCCGCCGTAATCGGCGGCAGCCTCGGCGGCATGCAGGCGATGCAGTGGAGCATCACCTACCCGGAGCGCATTCGTCATTGTCTGGCCATCGCCTCGGCCCCCAAGTTGTCGGCGCAGAACATCGCCTTCAACGAAGTGGCGCGCCAGGCGATCCTCACCGACCCCGATTTCCACGGCGGCTCGTTCCAAGAGGCGGGCGTGATCCCCAAGCGAGGTTTGATGCTGGCGCGGATGGTCGGGCACATCACCTACCTGTCGGATGACTCGATGGGCGAGAAATTCGGTCGTGGCCTCAAGAGCGAAAAGCTCAACTACGACTTCCACAGCGTCGAATTCCAGGTTGAAAGCTACCTGCGTTATCAGGGCGAAGAGTTCTCCGGGCGTTTCGACGCCAACACGTACCTGCTGATGACCAAGGCGCTGGACTACTTCGACCCGGCAGCCAACTTCGACGATGACCTGGCGAAAACCTTCGCCAATGCCCAGGCCAAGTTCTGCGTGATGTCTTTCACCACCGACTGGCGCTTCTCCCCTGCCCGCTCGCGGGAACTGGTGAATGCGCTAATGGCGGCCAAGAAGGACGTTTGCTACCTCGAGATCGACGCTCCGCAAGGCCACGACGCCTTCCTGATTCCGATCCCGCGTTACTTGCAGGCCTTCAGCAATTACATGAACCGCATTACGTTGTGAGAAAGCCATGAGAGCTGATCTGGAAATCATCCAGGAATGGATCCCCGCTGGCAGCCGCGTGCTCGACCTCGGTTGCGGCGACGGCGAACTGCTGACCTGGCTGCGCGATAACAAACAAGTGACGGGCTATGGCCTGGAAAACGATCCGGACAACATCGCCGAATGCGTGGCCAAGGGCATCAACGTGATCGAGCAGGACCTGGACAAGGGCCTCGGCAACTTCGCCAGCAACAGCTTCGACGTCGTGGTCATGACCCAGGCGCTGCAAGCCGTGCATTACCCGGACAGGATCCTCGACGAAATGCTGCGGGTCGGCCGCCAGTGCATCATCACCTTCCCCAACTTCGGTCACTGGCGCTGCCGCTGGTACCTGGCGAGCAAGGGCCGGATGCCGGTGTCGGAGTTTCTGCCATACACCTGGTACAACACGCCGAACATCCACTTCTGCACCTTCGAAGACTTTGAAGCGTTGTGTCGCGAACGTGAAGCCAAGGTCATTGATCGGCTGGCCGTGGATCAACAACACCGCCACGGGTGGGCCAGTAAGCTATGGCCTAATCTATTAGGTGAAATCGGTATTTACCGCGTCAGCAGCCCAGGGTTGCAGGATCACAAAATCGCGGTCTGAACCACGACATTCCAAGGAGAACGATCATGGGTCGTCTAGCGCTGTTTGTACTTACTGCCTGCCTGAGCGTCACGGCCATGGCCGCCGACGTCATCAAAGGTGATCGTCAGGAGAAGTTTGGTGATGTGACGGTGCATTACAACACCTTCAACTCGACCTTTCTGACCCCTGATATCGCTAAAGCCGCGGAGCTCACCCGCAGCAAGAATCAAGGCGTGATCAACGTTTCGGTAATCAAGGAAGGCAAACCCCAGATGGCTCAGGTCAGCGGGACGGTCAAAGACCTGACCAGCCAAAGTGTGCCGCTGAAATTCAAACAGATCACCGAACAGGGCGCGATCTACTACATCGCCCAGTTCCCGGTGGATCAGCAGGAAGTCCGCACCTTCGAGATCAAGGTGCAGAACGGCGATAAAATCAACACCATCAATTTCAACCAAGAGCTTTTCCCCGGCGAATGATGAACTTCACGCAACTCGTACTGGCCAGCCATAACGCCGGCAAACTCAAGGAACTCCAGGCCATGCTCGGCGAGTCGGTGCAACTGCGCTCGATCGGCGAGTTCAGCAGCGTCGAGCCTGAAGAAACCGGCCTGTCGTTCGTCGAGAATGCCATCCTCAAGGCCCGCAACGCCGCGCGCATCTCCGGTTTGCCGGCGCTGGCCGACGATTCCGGGCTAGCGGTAGATTTCCTTGGCGGTGCGCCGGGTATCTATTCGGCTCGTTACGCGGATGGCCAGGGTGATGCGGCGAACAACGCCAAACTGCTCGATGCGTTGAAGGATGTGCCGGAATCTGAGCGCGGCGCACAGTTCGTCTGCGTGCTGGCGCTGGTGCGACATGCCGACGATCCGCTGCCGATCCTCTGCGAAGGCCTGTGGCACGGGCGCATCTTGACGGCGGCCAGCGGTGAACACGGGTTTGGCTACGACCCGCTGTTCTGGGTGCCGTCGCGCGATTGCTCCAGCGCCGAGCTGAGCCCGAGCGAGAAGAACCTCATCAGCCACCGCGCCCGTGCAATGGATCTGCTGCGCCAGCGTTTAGGCCTGATATGACCCACGACTCATCCGCGTCACCGCTGATTTTCGGCGGTGCCGCCCCCTCGCCTCGGGCCGCGCTCCCCGTGCTGCCGCCCCTCGCGTTGTACATCCACATTCCGTGGTGTGTGCGCAAATGCCCTTATTGCGACTTCAACTCCCACACTGCCAGCCCGGTGCTGCCGGAAGAAGAGTACGTCGACGCGTTGCTGGCCGACCTCGATCAGGACCTGCATGCGGTTTACGGTCGTGAGCTGAGCTCGATTTTCTTCGGTGGCGGCACGCCGAGCCTGTTCAGCGCCGAAGCCCTGGGTCGATTGCTCAAAGGCGTCGAGCAGCGGATTGCGTTCGCCAGCGACATCGAAATCACCCTGGAAGCCAATCCGGGAACGTTCGAGCAAGAGAAATTCGTCGCCTACCGCGCGCTGGGCATCAATCGCCTGTCGATCGGCATCCAGAGTTTTCAGGAAGAGAAGCTCAAGGCCCTGGGGCGAATTCACAACGGCGACGAAGCGGTGCGTGCTGCCGGCATGGCGCGTCAGGCCGGGTTCGATAACTTCAACCTGGACTTGATGCACGGCTTGCCGGATCAGTCGCTGGACGATGCGTTGAACGACCTGCGCCAGGCCATCGCCCTGAAGCCGACGCATTTGTCCTGGTATCAACTGACGCTGGAGCCGAACACGGTGTTCTGGAACCAGCCGCCGACGCTGCCGGAAGACGACACACTGTGGGACATTCAGGAAGCCGGTCAGGCGCTGCTTGCCGAACACGGTTACGCGCAATACGAAGTCTCGGCTTATGCTCAGCCTGGTCGTCCGGCGCGGCATAACCTCAATTACTGGAGTTTCGGCGACTTCATCGGCATCGGTGCCGGTGCCCACGGCAAGCTCAGCCATCCGGACGGGCGCATCGTGCGCACCTGGAAAACGCGCCTGCCGAAGGATTACCTGAACCCGGCGAAAAGCTTCAAGGCCGGCGAGAAAGCGCTGACCAATGACGAGCTGCCGTTCGACTTCCTGATGAACGCCCTGCGCCTGACGGAAGGCGTGGAATCGCGCCTGTATCCGGAGCGCACCGGACTGCCGCTGGAAAGCCTCGCCGAAGGCCGGCGGGAAGCCGAACAAAGCGGCCTGTTGCGGGTCGAACCGTCACGTCTGGCGGCGACTGATCGCGGACAGCTGTTTCTCAATGACTTGCTGCAAACATTTCTGAGCTGATTTCAGCCTTAGGGGAAAACGAATGGATTTGATACTCGACCTGCTCGCCACCGTCTCCCGCTGGAGCCGCAGCAACCTGTCGGAAATCTCTCTGGCGCTAGTGGGCTGTCTGCTGGTGTTGTTTGGCGCCGATATCAAAGGCTGGGTCGACCAACGCCTGGGCAGCATCGCCGGCGCCTTGCGCGTCCCGCTGATGGCATTGGTGTGCATGGTCGGCAGCGGCGTCGCGTTGATCTACGCCACCCCGTGGATCATCAAAGGCCTGAGCCAGTTCAACAACTACAGCCTGGCGCCGGTTTTGTTGGTGGTGCTGGTGCTGATCGGCGTCGTCGCCGACCGCCGCTGACCTTTGACTACACCCAAAACAACTGTGGGAGCGAGCCTGCTCGCGATGGCGTCATAACATTCAACATCTTAGTTGACTGTCAGACCGCCATCGCTGGCAAGCCCGCTCCCACATTTTTTGTATTGCGAATGCCCTTTATGGCTTGCCCACGGACTTGGCTTCGCTTCGGATCCTGGCACTGATCCCCATAAAGTCGTGGCAGCCCAACGCTTCGGCCTTTTCCAGATACACAACATTCTGACGGTCGAGCCTGCCACTCTCATTGACTCGGCTCATTGCCAGAATGTAATTGGCCTCGGCCCGGTACTGATCTTCGGTCAGCATCAATGCGACAGCACGCGCCTGCAAGGACCCTATCACTCGTTCTTTTGACAAGCCTGGCTGCAAGTCCTGAAAGCACAGGGCGCGCTTGGCCGGCATCGGATAAAAATCAGCAAAAATATCTGGCTCCTGAAGCAGCTCCTCAAGCGTCTGCAGATATTTCAAGTGACCGGCATCGCGTCGGTCAGACTTCATCGAGTCCCGATCGCACCGATGGAAGTAGGCGACGGCTGCCGCCAAAAAGCCTTGATCCATGGCTTTTTCATAAAGCTCACAGGTTTCCCTGCGCTGTTGTTCGGTAAGGCCCGGTTTGCTCAGGGTATTAGCCAGCAAATAGCTCGCGATGGGATGCCCACCGTCAGACGCCATCTTCAAATTGTATTTGAAGGCCTCCAGATCACCTTCCATGTTGCCTATTTGCTCGGGCTTGTTCTTGAAATCCAGCTCCCCGCTTGCTTCCAGCCTGACCAACTCATCCGCGTTACGTTTGATTTGATCAGCTGCGTCCTGGGCACGTTGAAAGTAGTCGTCGATCGTCAGCGTCTGTCCGTGAGCCATTGAAGGCAGGGCGATGAACAACAGGATGCAGACGAGGATGAATTTCAAAACCTTGTCTTCCTTTACAATTGGGGGCATAGAGCTTTCGGCGGCCAGACGCCGATCTTGAACACTGCATAAAGCAAATGTGGGAGTGAGCCTGCTCGCGATGACGTCATAACATTCAACATCTTCGTTGACTGTCAGACCGCCATCGCGAGCAGGCTCGCTCCCACAGTTTTTACAGCGTTACGGCTCAGGACTGTTTTTCGAACTTCAGGTCCCAAACGCCATGCCCAAGTCGCTCGCCGCGGCGTTCGAACTTGGTGATCGGGCGTTCGGTCGGGCGCGGGACGCATTTGCCGTCTTCGGCCAGGTTTCGATAACCCGGCGCGACGTTCATCACTTCCAGCATGTACTCGGCGTACGGTTCCCAGTCGGTGGCCATGTGCAGGATGCCGCCGACTTTCAGCTTGCTGCGCACCAGCTCAGCGAACGACGCCTGAACGATACGACGCTTGTGGTGACGACTCTTGTGCCATGGATCCGGGAAAAACAGCATCAGGCGATCGAGGCTGTTGTCGGCCACGCAACGGTTGAGCACTTCGATTGCATCACAATCGTAGACCCGCAGGTTAGTCAGGCCCTGCGTCAGAACGCCATTGAGCAGCGCGCCGACACCCGGACGGTGCACTTCCACGCCAATGAAATCCTGTTCCGGCGAGGCCGCGGCCATTTCCAGCAGCGAATGGCCCATGCCGAAACCGATTTCCAGCGAGCGCGGCGCCGAGCGACCGAACACTTGGTCGAAGTCTACCGGCGCGTCGGCCAATGGCAGCACGAACAGCGGCGTGCCCTGGTCCAGACCGCGTTGCTGGCCTTCGGTCATGCGCCCGGCGCGCATCACGAAACTCTTGATGCGGCGGTGTTGGCGCTCGTCGCCTTCTTCCGTCTGGATTGGCGTGTCGTTTGATTCAGTCATCAATGGCTCTTACTTGATCAGACCATCCAGCGGCGAGGAGGCGCTGGCATAGAGTTTTTTCGGCATGCGACCGGCGAGGTAGGCCAGGCGGCCCGCGACGATGGCGTGTTTCATGGCTTCAGCCATCATGATCGGCTGCTGGGCGTGGGCGATGGCCGAGTTCATCAGCACGGCTTCGCAACCCAGTTCCATGGCGATGGTGGCGTCGGAAGCGGTACCGACACCGGCATCCACCAGCACGGGAATCTTGGCTTCTTCGAGGATGATCTGCAGGTTGTACGGGTTGCAGATCCCCAGGCCCGAACCGATCAGACCGGCGAGCGGCATGACCGCGATGCAGCCGATTTCCGCCAATTGACGGGCGATGATCGGGTCATCGCTGGTATAGACCATCACGTCGAAGCCTTCCTTGACCAGCGTTTCGGCGGCCTTGAGGGTTTCGATCACGTTGGGGAACAGGGTTTTCTGGTCGGCCAGCACTTCCAGCTTCACCAGATTGTGCCCATCGAGCAGCTCACGGGCCAGGCGGCAGGTGCGCACGGCTTCAATGGCGTCGTAGCAGCCCGCGGTGTTCGGCAGGAAGGTGTAGCGATCCGGCGACAGCACTTCGAGCAGGTTCGGCTCGCCTTCGATCTGGCCCAGATTGGTACGGCGCACGGCGAAGGTGACGATCTCGGCACCCGAAGCTTCGATGGCCAGGCGGGTTTCTTCCATGTCGCGGTACTTGCCGGTGCCTACCAGCAAACGCGACTGGTAAGTACGACCGGCCAGGACGAAGGGCTTGTCGCTACGAACGATGCTCATGGGAAATCCTCTGTAGGGGTGAGGTTCTTGCAGAATTCTGTGCCCTTGCGGGCTGGGCGACTAGCCGCCGCCGATGGCGTGGACCACTTCGACGGAATCGCCATCGTTGAGCGTGGTTTCTGCATGCTGGCTGCGCGGGACGATATCCAGATTGAGTTCGACCGCCACCCGGCGTCCGGTCAGCTCCAGACGGGTCAGCAGGGCCGCAACGGTTTCACCGTCGGGCAGTTCAAGGGATTCGCCGTTCAACTGAATGCGCATACCGAATGCCGCCATCATTTTTAGGGGCTGGCATTCTAGCCCGATCAGTCTTGGCGACCCAAGCCATTCGTCATGAAATGGACTGCCCGGTCAGCTCAACCGCCAGGCGGCAAGCCCCAGGCAGAACCAGCCGACCAGGAATGCCAGGCCGCCGAAGGGGGTGACGATCCCCAGCTTGCTGACGCCGGTCAGGGTCAGCAAGTACAGGCTGCCGGAAAACAGCAGGATACCGATGGCAAACGAGGCGCCGGCCCAAGTGATCAAGCGTCCCGGAATCTGCGTGGCCAGCAGCGCCACACCCAGCAACGCCAGGGTGTGCACCAGTTGGTAGGTGACGCCGGTATGGAAAATCGCCAGGTACTCGGGAGTCAGACGGTTTTTCAGGCCGTGGGCGGCGAACGCGCCAAGGGCAACGCCGGTGAAGCCGAAGAAAGCGGCCAGCATCAGAAAGCCACGCAGCATGAAGAACTCCAGTCAGACTCGATCCACAGGGTCTGTATAATGGCCCGCTCAACGGGTTCGGCCAAGTCATCTCTATGCTGCGTTTATTTTTAAGACGATTTACCAAGGCCGTGCTCTGGTTCGCGGCCGGCAGCGTGCTGCTGGTACTGATCTTTCGCGTGGTCCCGCCACCGGGAACGGCATTGATGGTCGAGCGCAAGGTCGAATCCTGGTTCGACGGCGAGCCCATTGACTTGCAACGCACCTGGAAGCCCTGGGATGAAATCTCTGACGACCTGAAAGTCGCCGTGATCGCGGGCGAGGATCAGAAATTCCCGGAGCACTGGGGTTTTGACTTTGGTGCGATCCAGAAAGCCCTGGCCCATAACGAGCTCGGTGGTTCGATTCGCGGTGCCAGCACTTTGAGCCAGCAAGTCTCGAAGAATCTGTTTTTGTGGTCCGGCCGCAGTTGGCTGCGTAAAGGCCTGGAGGCGTGGTTCACCGGGTTGATCGAGGTGCTCTGGCCCAAGCAGCGGATTCTTGAGGTGTACCTGAACAGCGTCGAGTGGGATGACGGGGTGTTTGGCGCGGAAGCGGCGGCCCGGCATCACTTTGGTGTGAGCGCTAAAGGTCTTAGTCGCCAACAATCGAGCTTGCTCGCGGCGGTGCTGCCAAACCCGCGGGTGTGGAGTGCAAGCCATCCGACCAACTATGTTGCGCGTCGGGCCGGGTGGATTCGGCAGCAGATGAGCCAGTTGGGTGGCGATAGCTATCTGGTTGGCATCAATGATTCACGCCGGGCACCTTGGTCCCAATAACGAGTCCGAGACGACGCAAATCACCCGTAGGAGCGAGGCTTGCCCGCGAAGGCATACACAAAAACGCCCCGATCATCACTGATCGGGGCGTTTTTTATTGCCGCTTCGCAGGTCAGGCGGCGATCGACAACTTGAGCTTGTTCATCGCGCTCTTTTCAAGCTGACGAATACGCTCGGCCGACACGTTGTACTTCTGCGCCAGGTCATGCAGCGTGGCTTTCTCTTCCGCCAACCAACGTTGGTAGAGGATGTCACGGCTGCGGTCGTCCAGCACTTCGAGCGCTTCGTGCAGGTTGTGATTGGAGTTGTCGCTCCAGTCGGCATCTTCCAGTTGACGCGCCGGGTCGTACCGGTGGTCTTCCAGGTAGTTGGCCGGCGACTGGAAAGCGCTGTCGTCGTCCGCTTCCGCGGCCGGGTCGAAGGCCATGTCATGGCCGGTCAGGCGACTTTCCATCTCGCGCACTTCCCGCGGCTCTACGCCGAGGCTTTCCGCCACACGGTGGACTTCCTCGTTGTTCAGCCACGCCAGACGTTTCTTCTGGCTGCGCAGGTTGAAGAACAGCTTGCGCTGGGCCTTGGTGGTCGCGACTTTCACAATGCGCCAGTTGCGCAGGATGAACTCGTGAATTTCCGCCTTGATCCAGTGCACTGCGAACGAAACCAGACGCACACCCATTTCCGGGTTGAAGCGCTTCACCGCCTTCATCAGACCGACGTTACCTTCCTGGATCAGGTCAGCCTGAGCCAGGCCGTAGCCGGAATAGCTACGGGCGATATGTACAACAAAACGCAGGTGGGCGAGCACCATCTGCCGAGCCGCCCCCAAATCCTGCTCATAATAGAGACTCTCGGCCAGTTCACGCTCCTGCTCCGGAGTCAGCAATGGAATGCTGTTCACGGTGTGCACATAGGCCTCCAGGTTCGCACCCGGGACCAGAGCATATGCAGGTTGCAAAGAATTGGTCATACGAAAAAACCTCCGACTTACATAACTCGTGCAGTTCAGCACTGCGAAAATTGACCGGAAACCGAAAGACAAGTTCCCATAAACGCTGAAAGGTCAATACGAGCAAAATGATACTACTTAGGCGCAAGCTCCCTCAGGTGGCGTGCGACTGCAATCCATGCACCGATATACCCCAACAGCACCGCGCCAAGCAAGAGAGACAGACCGTCGGCAACTGGCACTCCGGCCAGCGCAAAATCACTGCCATACAAACCGGCCAGCCCGACAACTGCGTCGTTCAGCCAATCAAGGCCAAACGCCAATACACCCCAGGAAAGAATCCCCGCACCGAAGCCATAAAGCGCACCCATGTACAGAAAGGGCCTGCGCACATAGCTGTCCGTGCCGCCGACGAGTTTAATCACTTCTATCTCTGTGCGGCGGTTTTCAATATGAAGACGAATGGTATTGCCTATCACCAAAAGTAATGCAGAAACCAGAAGCACGGTCAGACCGAAGACAAAACGGTCACCCAGCTTGAGGATCGCTGCCAGACGCTCGACCCAGACTAGATCAAGTTGAGCCTGTTGTACCTTGGGCAGCTCGGAAAGTTTTTGTCGTAATGCTTCAAGCGCGGGCTTGTCGACTTCGTTCGGGGTCACCAGCACCACGCCTGGCAGCGGGTTTTCCGGCAGTTCCTTAAGCGCCTCGCCCAGTCCGGACTGCTGCTGAAACTCCTCCAGCGCCTGATCTCGGCCGATATATTCAGCATCGGCTACGCCAGGCATGCCTTTGATCTGCTCGCGCAACGACTCGCCTTCAGCCGGGCTGGCCTCGAGTTGCAGGTACAGGGAAATCTGCGCCGCTCGCTGCCAGGAACCGCCGAGACGCTCGACGTTACTCAGCAAAAGTGACAGGCCCATCGGCAAGCTCAGGGCGACCGCCATCACCATGCAGGTGAAAAAGCTGCCGATTGGCTGTTTACCCAACCGACGCAAGCTGTCCAGCAGACTGGCGCGATGGCTTTCAACCCAGGCACGAAACAACGTGGCGAAATCCGGGCCGTCGTCATCGTTGCGCTTTTTCTTCTGCGGTTGCGGATCGGCGGCTTTCGGCGCCACGCGCTCGGAAACCTTGGGGCTGCGTGTCGCACTCATACGCCCGCCTCCCCGTCGCCGATCAATCGGCCGCGTTGCAGGGTCAGCATCCGATGACGCATGCGGGCGATCAAGGCCAGGTCGTGACTGGCGATCAGCACGCTGGTGCCCAGGCGGTTGATGTCTTCGAACACGCCCATGATCTCGGCCGCCAGACGCGGATCGAGGTTACCGGTGGGTTCGTCCGCCAGCAGCAAGGCCGGACGGTGGACGATGGCGCGAGCGATGCCGACGCGCTGTTGCTGCCCGGTGGACAGGTCGCCGGGGTACAGATCGGTTTTATCCGACAGCGCGACACGCTCAAGCGCCGAATCCACACGTTTGACGATCTCGGCTTTGGACAGCCCAAGAATCTGTAACGGCAGAGCGACGTTGTTGAACACCGTGCGATCAAATAGCAGTTGGTGGTTCTGGAACACCACGCCAATCTGCCGGCGCAAGTACGGAATCTGCGCATTGCTGATGGTGGCGAGGTCCTGGCCGGCCAGCAGCAATTTGCCGGTGGTCGGACGCTCCATCGCCAGCAGCAGCCGCAACAAGGTGCTTTTACCGGCGCCGGAATGGCCGGTTACAAACAAGAATTCGCCCCGACGGACTCGAAAGCTCAGCTCATGCAAGCCGACGTGACCGTTCGGGTAGCGTTTACCGACCTGTTCGAAACGAATCATGAACGCTCCCGCTCGGCAAACAGTGCCTGGACAAAGGGTTCTGCTTCAAAAGTACGCAAGTCATCGATGCCTTCACCGACGCCGATGTAGCGAATCGGCAAACCAAATTGCTTGGCCAGGGCGAAAATCACCCCGCCCTTGGCGGTGCCGTCGAGCTTGGTCAGCGCCAGGCCGGTCAGTTCGACGGTCTGGTTGAATTGCTTGGCTTGGCTGATTGCGTTCTGGCCAGTACCGGCGTCGAGCACCAGGAGCACTTCGTGCGGCGCGTCGGCGTCGAGTTTGCTGATAACCCGGCGAACCTTTTTCAGCTCTTCCATCAAATTGTCTTTGGTGTGCAGGCGACCGGCGGTGTCGGCGATCAGCACATCAATGCCACGGGCCTTGGCGGCCTGTACGGCGTCGAAGATAACCGAAGCGGAGTCGGCACCGGTGTGCTGGGCGATGACCGGGATCTTGTTGCGCTCGCCCCAGACCTGCAATTGCTCAACGGCGGCGGCGCGGAAGGTATCACCGGCCGCGAGCATGACTTTCTTGCCTTCGAGTTGCAGCTTCTTCGCCAGTTTGCCAATGGTGGTGGTTTTGCCGGCACCGTTGACGCCGACCACCAGAATCACGAAAGGCTTGTTCTGCGAGGTGATTTTCAGCGGCTGCTCGACAGGCTTGAGCATCGCGGCGAGTTCAGCCTGCAGGGATTTGTACAGCGCGTAGGCATCGGCCAGCTCCTTGCGCGCAACCTTTTGGGTCAGGCGCTGGATGATGACCGAGGTCGCCTCGACCCCGACGTCGGCGGTCAGCAGACGGGTTTCGATGTCTTCGAGCAGTTCGTCATCGATGATTTTCTTGCCCAGGAACAGGCTGGCCATGCCTTCGCCAATGCTGGCGCTGGTCTTGGACAGGCCTTGCTTGAGGCGGGCGAAGAAACCGGCTTTGGTTTCTTCGCTACGCGGCGGCTCGGCCGGGACTTCAGCGGGAACTGCGGGCGCGGCGACTACCGGAGCAATGACAGGAGCAGGCGCAGGTGCTTCAACCACAGGAGCGACGAACGCAGGAATCACAGACTCTGGAACAACCGGCTCCGGCTCAGTCACGATAACCGGCGCGACAACCGGCTCAACCACCGGCACCTGAACGGGCTCGGAGGCAAACGCGGTCGGTGCAGGAATCGTCGGCGTCACATGCGGCGCCAGCTCATCCTCGACCAAGGCCACCGGCTCTTCCGCCACTGGCAACGTCAGCCACGGCTCTGGAGCGGGTGCCAGAGGATGCTCGGCAATGACTTCGGGTTCAGCCTCGGCGACCGGCTGCAGCAGCGGCTCGGCCATCGGCAAGACAACCGGCGCCGGTGCTTCTTCTATTACCGGCGCGGGTGTTGGCTCAGGAATTGGCTGTGGCTGTTCGACGACGGGTTCCTGCGGCTTTTTGCGCAGCCATCCGAACAGGCTTTTCTTCTCGCCAGCCGCAGCTGGGGTCTTCTTGTCGTCGTTGGAACCAAACATGGAGGACGGCTATCTCACGGTAGCGACGCGCCAAAGGGCGCCCCGGCAAATAAATATTCGATGCAGAACAGACTGCGATTGACCCAGCTTGTTCACGCGCAACATTTTGTCGAGGTGCAAACAGCACCTCAAAGGTTGACTAACACGAAGGACTGGTACGGCATCGTCTGCGAAAACGCAGAGTTTAGCTGACAAAACCAAGGTTCCGCAGGTAACCCATGCAACCGTCCGGCCGATCAAAGGCCTGATAGACGTGGCCGCCAGTAAAACGGACCAGTATCCTAGCACCCTCTCGCCCGCCGACGCTAAGCCAAGCGGGCAGCTCAACAGGTTTAAAAACGAATGAATGCTTTAGCCCGCCGCGCTGCAGGCCTGCTGCTCAGCACAGTTTGTCTGCCCCTCTCGGCCCTGGCTGCCGATCCACAACCCACCCACGAATTCACTCTGGATAACGGCCTGAAGGTCGTTGTGCGCGAAGACCATCGTGCGCCAGTGGTGGTTTCCCAAGTCTGGTACAAGGTCGGCTCGAGTTACGAGACGCCGGGCCAGACCGGTTTGTCCCACGCCCTCGAGCACATGATGTTCAAGGGCAGCGAGAAAGTCGGCCCCGGCGAAGCGTCGCTGATCCTGCGCGACCTCGGTGCCGAAGAGAACGCGTTCACCAGCGATGACTTCACCGCGTATTACCAAGTGCTGGCCCGCGACCGCCTGGGCGTGGCCTTCGAGCTGGAAGCCGACCGCATGGCCACCCTGCGCCTGCCGGCCGACGAGTTCGCCCGCGAGATCGAAGTCATCAAGGAAGAACGTCGCCTGCGCACCGACGATAAACCGATGTCCAAGGCCTACGAACGCTTCAAGGCCATGGCTTTCCCGGCCAGCGGTTACCACACGCCGACCATCGGCTGGATGGCTGACCTGGACCGCATGAAAGTCGAAGAGCTGCGCCACTGGTACCAATCCTGGTACGTGCCGAACAACGCCACGCTGGTGGTGGTCGGCGACGTGACCCCGGACGAAGTCAAAACCCTGGCCCAGCGCTATTTCGGCCCGATCGCCAAACGCGATGTGCCAGCGGCGAAAATCCCGCTGGAACTGGCCGAGCCTGGCGAACGCCAGATCACCCTTCACGTACAGACCCAGTTGCCGAGCCTGATGCTGGGCTTCAACGTGCCGAGCATCGCCACCGCCGAAGACAAGCGCTCGGTGAATGCCTTGCGCCTGATCTCGGCCCTGCTCGACGGCGGCTACAGCGGACGCATCCCGACGCAACTGGAGCGCGGCGAAGAACTGGTGTCCGGTGGTTCGTCGAGTTACGACGCTTACACTCGCGGCGACAGTCTGTTTACCCTGTCGGCCACGCCGAACACCCAGAAAAAGAAAACCATGGACCAGGTCGAAGCGGGCCTGTGGAAGCTGCTCGATCAGCTGAAAACCACTGCGCCGTCCGCCGAAGAACTGGAACGCGTCCGCGCCCAGGTCATCGCCGGCCTGGTCTACGAGCGTGATTCGATCACCAGTCAGGCCACCTCCATCGGCCAATTGGAAACCGTCGGCCTGTCCTGGAAACTCATGGACACCGAACTCGCCGACCTGGAAAGCGTGACACCGCAAGACATCCAGAAAGCCGCCAAGCTGTATTTCACCCGCGAACGTCTCAGCGTCGCCCATGTACTGCCACTGGAGACGACTCATGAGTGAGCGTAAAAAATCCCGTCTGGTCCTGATCGGACTGATCGCTGTCGCCCTGATCGGCTCTGCTGCGTTCTATTTGTCGAAAAGCGAAGACTCCACGGCCAGCGAAGCCCTCGACAAGGCCAAGTCCAGCCAGAAGCTGCAATCGCTGAGTGAACTCGACGGCAAGGCGCCGAGCCACCGTTCGCTCGACGTACAGACCTGGAACACCGCCGAGGGCGCCAAGGTGATGTTCGTCGAAGCCCGCGAGCTGCCGATGTTCGACCTGCGCCTGATTTTCGCCGCCGGCAGCAGCCAGGACGGCAACGCGCCCGGTCTGGCACTGCTGACCAACGCGATGCTCAACGAAGGTGTGGCCGGAAAAGATGTCGGCGCCATCGCTCAAGGCTTCGAGGGCCTGGGCGCAGACTTTGGAAACGGCGCCTTTAAAGACATGGCACTGGCTTCCCTGCGCAGCCTCAGTGCCGCAGACAAGCGCGAACCCGCGCTGAAACTGTTCTCCGACGTCGTCGGCAAACCAACCTTCCCTGCCGACTCCTTTGCGCGCATCAAGAACCAGATGCTTGCCGGTTTCGAATACCAGAAGCAGAACCCGGGCAAACTGGCGAGCCTGGAGCTGATGAACCGCTTGTACGGCGATCACCCCTACGCGCATTCCAGCGACGGCACGGCGACAACCGTCCCGGCGATTACCGTGGCGCAAGTCAAGGCGTTCCACGAGAAAGCCTACGCAGCCGGCAACGTGGTGATTGCGCTGGTGGGTGATTTGTCCCGCGCCGAAGCCGAGGCGATTGCCGCGCAAGTCTCCAGCGCGTTGCCGAAAGGCCCGGCACTGGCGAAAATTGCGCAGCCTGAAGAACCGAAAGCCAGCATCGGCCACATCGAGTTCCCGTCCAAGCAGACCAACCTGATGCTTGCGCAACTGGGCATCGACCGTGACGATCCGGACTACGCAGCACTGTCCCTGGGCAACCAGATCCTCGGCGGCGGTGGTTTCGGCACCCGATTGATGAGTGAAGTGCGCGAGAAACGTGGCCTGGCCTACGGCGTCTATTCGGGCTTCACCCCGATGCAGGCACGCGGCCCGTTCATGATCAACTTGCAAACCCGCGCCGAGATGAGTGAAGGCACGTTGAAACTGGTGCAGGACGTGCTCGCCGACTACCTTAAAACCGGCCCGACCCAGAAAGAACTCGACGACGCCAAGCGTGAACTGGCCGGCAGCTTCCCGCTGTCCACGGCCAGCAACGCCGACATCGTCGGCCAGCTCGGCGCCATGGGTTTCTACAACCTGCCGCTGAGTTATCTGAATGACTTCATGCGTGAGTCGCAGAGCCTGACTGTCGAACAGGTCAAAGCCGCACTGAACAAACACTTGAGCACGGACAAAATGGTCATCGTCAGCGCTGGCCCGACCGTGCCGCAAAAGCCGTTACCGGCCCCAACTGATAAACCTGCCGAGCAGCCGCTCGGGGTTCCGGAGCATTGATGGCCACTCGTCCTAAGAAACCTGTTCACAACGTCCACAACGGCGTGAACCAATTGCGCATCATCGGCGGCGAATGGGGCAGCCGGAAGCTGAGCTTCCCCGACGCCCCGGGCCTGCGCCCAACCCCGGACCGGGTGCGTGAAACCCTGTTCAACTGGCTCGCGCCTTACATCGCGGGCGCCAAGGTACTTGATCCATTCGCCGGCAGCGGCGCGTTGTTCCTTGAGGCGCTGTCCCGTGGCGCGGCGATGGGCCAGGCACTGGACGCCAGCAACATCGCGGTCTCAAGCATCAAGGAACATCTGGGCACCCTGCGCTGCACCACCGGCCAGATTCAGACGGCCGATGCCTTGCGCTATCTGGAGACCCAGACCGCGACCGCCTACGACGTGGTGTTCCTCGACCCACCGTTCAATCAGAACCTGTTGCCGGCCGTTTGCACGCTGCTGGAAGAGCGCCAATGGCTGGCGGACGATGCGTGGGTGTACACCGAAAGCGAAACAGCACCCTCGACGCTCGGCCTGCCGGCCAACTGGCGCCTGCACCGTGAGCAGAAATCCGGGCGCGTCTACTATTCGTTGTGGCAGCGAAGCACTGAAATATCTTCTTAAAAGAGTAACCTGGACAGGTGAACCGCCTGTCCAGGGTGCCCTCCCGTTTTTTCAAACAGCAACATAACCAGTTTGCTTAGCTCTTTTCCTTTCGTTCACTGTGAACCTGCGAAACAACTCGCATGGACGCAAAGGACTGTTAACGGAATGAAAGCATCAGCTAACGAGACAACTTCCAGTTCAACTACCGAGTTCACACTCGACAATGGCCTCAAGGTCATCGTGCGCGAGGATCATCGGGCACCGGTGGTAGCTTCCCAGGTCTGGTACAGGGTCGGCGCCAGCTACGAGCCTCCGGGTCAGACCGGCTTGTCCCACGCTCTGGAACACATGATGTTCATGGGCAGCAAAAAAGTCGGCCCAGGCAAAATCTTGCCGCTCCTGCGCGAGCTCGGTATCCAATTCAACGCCTTCACCAGCAGCGACTCCACCGCGTACTACCAGACGCTGGCTCGAGATCGTCTGAGCGTGGCCTTCGAACTGGAAGCGGACCGCATGGCCAATCTGCTCCTGCCGGTCGACGAGTTCGTCCGGGAGATTGAAGTCATTAAAGAAGAACGTCGCCTGACCACTGATGACAAACCAATGGACAATGCCTACGAACGCTTCAAAGCGATGGCCTACCCGTCCAGCGGTTATCACACGCCGACCATCGGCTGGATGGCGGACCTCGACCGGATGAAGATCGAAGAGCTGCGCCACTGGTATCAATCCTGGTATGCGCCGAACAACGCCACGCTGGTGGTTGTCGGCGACGTGACCCCGCACGAAGTCAAAGCCAAGGCCCAGCGCTACTTCGGCGCGATCGCCAGACGCGATGTGCCGGCCGCGAAAAGACCGCTGGAACTGGCCAAGCCCGGCCAACGCCAAATCACTCTGCACGTGAAGACCCCACTGCCCAGCTTGATGCTGGCCTTCAACGTGCCAAGCATCGCCACCGCCGAAGACAAACGCTCAGTGAATGCCTTGCGTATGATTTCGGCCCTGCTCGGCAACGGCCACAGCTCACGCATCCCAATGCAACTGCAACGCGTTGAAGAGCTGGTGTCCGACGGTTCGTCGAGTTATAGCGCTTACACCCGGGGTGACAGCCTGTTCCTCCTGTCGGCAACACCCAACAGCCGTAAAAACAAAACCATCGCCCAGGCCGAAGCCGGTTTGTGGAGGCTGCTCGAACAGCTGAAAATCACTGCGCCGTCCACTGAAGAACTGGGACGCGTGCGCGCGCAGGTCATCGCCGGGCTGGTTTACGAGCGCGACTCAATCACCCGCCAGGCCACCGCTATCGGTCGACTGGAAACCTTCGGCCTGTCGTGGAAACTGATGGACACCGAACTGGCCGAACTGGAAAGCGTAACGCCAGAAGACATCCAGAAAGCCGCCAAGCTGTATTTCACCCGCGAGCGGCTCAGCGTCGCCCATGTACTGCCAATGGAGGTGAATAAAGAGGATGGGGATAAGTCCGGCGCCGGCAAAGTACCAGACAAGGAAAACTCCGACCAAGGGCTGCAATCGCTGGCTGAGCTCGACGGTCAGGCGCCAAGTCCCCGCACGCTTGATATTCAGGCTTGGAATACTGCCGAAGGCGCCAAAGTGTTGTTCGCCGAAGCCCGAGGGTTACCGATGTTCGACATGCGCCTGACCTTCGCAGCCGGCAGCAGCCAGGATGGAGGCACTCCGGGTCTGGCCATGCTGACAAACTTGATGCTCAACGAAGGTGTTGCCGGCAGGGATGCCAACGCTATTGCCCAAGATTTCGAAAGCCTGGGCGCACAGTATTCCCCCAGCACTGGTCTGGATACGGCGCAGGTCTCCCTGCGCTGCCTCAGCGCCAAGGATAAACGCGATCCGGCATTGACACTCTTCGCCGAAGTCGCAGGCAAGCCGACCTTCCCTGGCGATTCGTATGCCCGCCTTCGCAATCAGACCCTCGCCGCTTTCGTAGATAAGCAGCATGACCCGAGCAAACTGGCGAGCCTTGAGTTGATGAACCGTCTGTATGGCGATCATCCTTACGCGCACGCCAGCGATGGCATGGCGCAAGCCATTCAGTCCGTCACCCCGACACAGCTGCGCGCGTTCCACGAAAAAGCCTACGCGGCCGGCAACGTGGTGATCGCGTTGGTGGGCGACTTGTCCCGTGCCGAAGCTGAAGCCATTGCCGCGCAGGTATCCGCTACCCTGCCCCAAGGCCCGGCCCTGGCGAAAATCCCGCAACCGATCGAACCCAACGCCAGCATCAGCCACATCGAATTCCCATCGAAACAGACCATTCTGATGCTCGCGCAACTGGGCATCGACCGTGACAATCCAGACTACGCGGCACTGTCCATGGGCAATCAGATCCTTGGCGGCGGCTTTGGCACTCGACTGATGAGCGAAGTGCGCGAGAAACGTGGCCTGACTTACGGCGTGGTTTCGACCTTCACCCCGATGCAGGCGCGCGGTCCGTTCATGATCAAGTTGCAGACCCGCTCCGAAATGAGCGAAGGCACTCTGAAACTGGTACAGGACGTGCTCGCCGACTACCTTAAAACCGGCCCGACCGAAAAAGAACTTGATGATGCCAAGCGCGAGTTGGCTGGCAGCTTCCCGCAGTCCACTGCCAGCAACGCACAAATCGTCTCGAAACTGGCGTCCATCGGCTTTTATAACCTGCCATTGAATCACCTGGACGACTTCATGCAGCAGTCCCAGCGTCTAACCGTAGAGCACGTCAAAAGCGCATTGAACAAACACCTGAGCATGGACAAATTAGTCATCATCAGCACAGGACCGACCGTCCCGCAAAAGCCATTGCCGGAGCCTACTGGCAAACCTTCCAGGTAATCGCTCAAACTGTCAGGAAACCTGCACCGCATCGGAAAGCAGAAATCCGGGCAGGTGTATTACGCGTTGTGGCAACGTATGGCAGAGATCGCCGGTTAACCGACCGGCCTGAAAAAGGTGCGCACCGGTTGCGCACCGATGCATCGAGAGCAATCGTGTCCTTTCCGTCAGAACGCTTCACCCCCGCCTTCGGCCTCGGCAACCCGCACCTGCAAACCTTGTGGGGACCGCTGTGGCGCAAAACCACGCACATCGAACGCGAGCGCGAACGCTTGTGGCTTGAGGATGGCGACTTTCTCGATATGGACTGGCACGGCCCGCACACTGCCGATGCGCCGCTGGTGCTGGTGCTGCACGGACTGACCGGCTCTTCGAATTCGCCCTACGTGGCCGGTGTGCAAAAGGCGTTCGCTGCCCAGGGCTGGGCCAGCGTCGCGCTGAACTGGCGCGGTTGCTCCGGCGAGCCGAATCTGTTGCCACGCAGCTACCATTCCGGCGCCAGTGAAGACCTGGCCGAAGCCATCAGGCACCTGCGGGCCAAGCGCCCTCTCGCACCGCTGTATGCGGTCGGCTATTCCCTGGGCGGCAATGTCTTGCTCAAGCATTTGGGCGAGACCGGCAGTGACAGCGACGTGTCAGGCGCGGTGGCGGTGTCGGTGCCGTTTCGTCTCGATCAATGCGCTGATCGCATCGGGCAAGGTTTCTCGAAGGTCTATCAGGCGCATTTCATGCGCGAGATGGTGGCCTACATCAAAAACAAGCAGCGCCAGTTTCAACATGACGGGCGCGAGGATGGACTGGCGGCGTTGGCGGCACTGGGCTCGCTGGAGAACATGCGCACCTTCTGGGATTTCGACGGCCGGGTCACGGCGCCGCTGAACGGTTTCGTCGATGCCGAGGATTACTATCGCCGCGCTTCGAGCCGGTATTTCCTTGGAGAAATTCGCACACCGACCCTGATCATTCAGGCGGCCGACGACCCCTTCGTGTTCCCCCATAGTCTGCCGCAGGCGATGGAGCTGTCCGCCTCCACTCAATTCGAGTTGCAAGCCAAGGGCGGGCATGTCGGTTTTGTCGATGGCTCGTTCCGCCAGCCAGGTTACTACCTGGAACGCCGCATTCCGCAGTGGCTGAGCGCCGTGGGTCGCGGGTAAGCCATGGATGCCGACCAAGGCGAGTCGATCCGATTCTGGCAAACGGCGCCATTGGCCGGCGTCGAGTTATTGTCCGCGCGCTACATCGAACATCGCTTCGCGCCCCACGTGCATGACGGTTATGTGATCGGCATGATCATGGCCGGCGCCCAGCGCTACCGCTATCGCGGCGCCGAGCACCTGGCCGGCAGCGGCACGCTGGTGTTGATCAATCCTGATGAACTGCACACCGGCCACAAAGGGACGGAGGATGGCTGGTTGTACCGGGCGTTTTATCCGGACAGCGGGCAGATTCTCTCGCTGCTGGACGAACTGGAGCTGCCGACCAACAACCTGCCGGGGTTTGGCGCGACGTTGTATCGCGACCCGGATCTGGTGAAGGGGTTCTGCCAACTGCATCGCTTGCTGGAAAGTCCGTCCACCGCCTTGCAACAGCAAATGGTCTGGCGCGAGATGATGCTGTTGCTACTACAACGTCACGCCGCCGTGCCGATCGCCGGCAAACCCGGCAAGGAGCACCGGGCGGTGACGCTGGCCAAGGATGTGCTGCATGCACAATTGGCGGCGCCGCCTTCGCTGGAGGAACTGGCGGCACTGGTCAACCTTTCACCGTTCCACTTCGCCCGGGTCTTTCGCCGCGCCACGGGCATGCCGCCGCATACCTGGCTGATGCAGCAACGCATCGCGCAGGCAAGGGCGCTGTTACAGAACGGATGTTTGCCGCTGGAGGTCGCGATGCAATTGGGGTTTGCCGACCAGAGTCATCTGAGTCGGCAGTTCAAGCAGGTTTACGGGGTTGGGCCGGGGGCGTATCGCAGCGCCCGGCAATTATCAGGAAGTTGAGCTCGACACAGGTCCAAAAGTGGGAGCGAGCCTGCTCGCGATGGCGGCGGGCAGTCAGCACTGATGTTGACTGACCCGCCGCTATCGCGAGCAGGCTCGCTCCTACAGGGGATCAGTGTTATTCGCCGATGGCGATGCCGTGCGCAGGATCGTTGATCCACTCGCTCCACGACCCGGCATACAACGAGCCCAACGGATAACCCGCCAGGCACAGCGCGAACAGGTTATGGCACGCCGTCACGCCGGATCCGCAATACGCCACCAGATCGGTCGGCGCACGATCGCCGAGTTTCGCGGCAAAGCGCTGCTTGAGCTGATCGGCCGGCAGGAAACGTCCGTCACTGCCCAGGTTCTCGGTGAAGGCTGCGCATTGCGCACCGGGGATGTGCCCGGCAACCGGGTCGATCGGTTCGACTTCGCCCTTGAAACGCGGCAAGGCGCGAGCATCAAGCAAGGTCAGCGCGGGTTGGCCGAGACGTTTTTGAAGCTGTTCGGCGCTCAAGATCAGCGCGTCGTCCGGCGTCCCGGTAAAGGTGCCGCGCGGGGTGTCGCACGCATCCAGGCTCAGCGGCAACCCGGCGGCGTGCCAGGCCTTGAGCCCGCCATCGAGAATAAACACGCCGTCACGCTTGCCCAGCCAGACCAGCAACCACCAGGCCCGCGCCGCGTAGGCACCGGGGCCGTCATCGTACAAAACCACTTCGCTGTCGGCGTTGATGCCCCAGGCTTGCAGACGCTCGATCAACTCTTCAGGTTCAGGCAACGGATGGCGCCCGGTCACACCCTTGACCACTGTCCCGCTCAAATCACGCTCAAGATCGGCAAAACTCGACCCGGCGATATGCCCTTCGGCATAACTACGCTGGCCGTAATCCGGGTCTTCGAGGGCAAAACGACAATCCAGAATCACCAGCCCAGGTGCATCCTTTTTCAGGTCCAACGCTTGCGGGCTGATCAGTTGCGCAATGGGCATAACGGGCTCCTGTGATTAAGTCGGTCTTGAATCCTACTGCACTTCTTCCAGCGCCTGGGCCAGTGGCACGTAAAACTCTTCGTACAGCGCGTTGACCGCGTCGCGAGACTGTTCCGTGACGAAACCGGCCTCAAGCACCAGCACCTGATACACCCCACGTTTAATCGCCTGCTCACTCAAGTGATTGGAGTTTTCCCGCGTGGTGCACAGAAAACGCACCCAGGACGTCAGGATAATCCAGGCATTGAGCGTCAGGGATTCGATCTGGACTTTATCCATTTTGAGGATGCCGGCGTCGACGAAGGCGGCGTAGATGTGGGTGCCATGGATCAGGCAGCGCTGGGAGAAACGCCGATAACGGGCAGCCAGTTCGGGATCGCTGTCTAGCAAATGCTCAAGATCGCGATGCAAAAACCGATAGCGCCACATCGCCGCCAGCAGTTCCTGAAGGTAGAAGCGTTTGTCTTCCACCGTGGACGCTCGGCCCTGGGGCGGGCGCAGGAAGCTGTCCACCAGGCTTTCGTACTCACTGAACAGCACGGCGATGATCGCCTGCTTGTTGGGGAAGTGGTAGTACAGGTTGCCCGGAGAAATCTCCATGTGGGCAGCAATGTGGTTGGTGCTGATGCTGCGCTCGCCCTGTTGATTAAACAGCTCCAGGCTGTTCTGCACGATGCGCTCGCTGGTTTTGATCCGAGGGGCCATGGCTTGAGCTTTAATTCAGAGTGCGTTGGCAGGCATCTTACGACCTATCGGCGAGTGGATAAAACAATGCTGCGCCAGGATGCCATTTGACTTTATAGAGCTTAGACTCTAAAAAGTGCCTCATTACAACAAAAACCGGAGCCGATCATGACCGCCGACATCGCTTATCTGCAGAACCTGCAACAGCCGCTGGACGAGCTTCAGGCCCTGTTCGATGCGCAGCGTGCGGCGTATGCGGCCAACCCGATGCCACCGGCCGCCCAGCGCCAGCAATGGCTCAAAGCCCTGCGTGATCTGCTGAGCAACGAACGCCAGTCCTTGATCGATGCGATCAGCCAGGATTTCAGCCACCGCAGCGCCGATGAAACCCTGCTCGCCGAACTGATGCCGAGCCTGCACGGCATTCACTACGCCAGTCAGCACCTCAAAGGCTGGATGAAGGCCTCGCGGCGCAAGGTCGGTATCGCGTTTCAGCCGGCTTCGGCGAAAGTGGTTTACCAGCCGCTGGGCGTGGTCGGCGTGATCGTGCCGTGGAACTACCCGCTTTATCTGGCTATCGGGCCGCTGGTGGGTGCGTTGTCGGCGGGCAATCGGGTGATGCTCAAACTCAGTGAGTCGACCCCCGCCACCGGCTTGCTGCTCAAGGAACTGCTGGGCCGGATCTTCCCGCAAGACCTGGTCTGCGTGGTGCTGGGCGAAGCCGATATCGGTGTCGCGTTCTCCCGACTGCGTTTCGATCACCTGCTGTTTACCGGCGCCACCAGCATCGGCAAGCACGTGATGCGCGCGGCAGCCGAGAACCTGACGCCGGTGACCCTTGAGCTGGGTGGCAAGTCCCCGGCCATTGTGTCCCTCGACGTGCCGCTCAAGGACGCCGCCGAACGCATCGCGTTCGGCAAGACGCTCAATGCCGGGCAAACCTGCGTGGCCCCGGACTACGTGCTGGTGCCGGAAGATCGTATCGGCGCTTTCGTCGAAGCCTATCGCCACGCGGTTCGCGGGTTTTATCCGACACTGGCCGACAACCCGGACTACACGGCAATCATCAATGACCGGCAACTGGCGCGACTCAATAACTACGTCAGCGACGCCACCAGCAAGGGCGCGCTGCTGATTCCGCTGTTTGATCAGGGCCAGGGCCGGCGCATGGGTCATAGCGTGCTGCTCAACGTCAGCGACGACATGACCGTGATGCAGGATGAAATCTTCGGCCCGCTGCTGCCGATCGTGCCGTACAAGACGCTTGATCAGGCGTTTGCCTACATCAATCAACGACCTCGTCCGCTGGCGCTGTATTACTTCGGCTACGACAAGCACGAACAAAATCGTGTACTCCACGAAACCCATTCCGGCGGTGTTTGCCTCAACGACACCTTGCTGCACGTGGCGCAGGACGATATGCCGTTCGGTGGTATCGGCGCTTCGGGCATGGGCCATTACCACGGCCACGAAGGTTTCCTGACCTTCAGCAAGGCCAAAGGCGTACTGATCAAGCAGCGCTTCAACGCGGCGAAGCTGATTTACCCGCCTTATGGAAAATCCATTCAGAAACTGATTCAGAAGCTGTTTATCCGCTAACAATCGCACCGTCGGGTAATAACAATAATGAGCCCAAGCCTGTCCGATACACCCGCGCTGTCGCGGCGCGGCCTGCTTAAATTCAGCCTCGGTGCGAGTGCTTTCCTGGCCACGGCCGGATTGGGCGCGAGCCTCAGCGGCTGTTCATCGAGCATTCCGGCCAGCGGTTTCGCGACCCTGCGCAGCGGCGATCTGTTGTTTCTGCGGGCATTGGTCCCGGTAATGCTCGAAGGCGCCGTGGCCGCCGAAAAAATGCCGGCCGCCGTCGATGGCACCCTGAAAACCCTGGATAACGGCCTGAATCACCTGTCGCCGGAAATGCTCAAGCTCACTCGGCAATTGTTCGACGTGCTGGGGATGGCGGTGACCCGCGGGCCGCTGACCGGGATCTGGGGCAGCTGGGAAAACGCCAGTGCCGATGAGATCCGGCACTTTCTCGATCGCTGGGAAAACAGCTCGTTGAACCTGTTGCGCATGGGGCACAGCTCGTTGCTGCAACTGGTGATGATGGCGTGGTACAGCCGCGCGGAATCGTGGGTGCATTGCGGGTACCCGGGGCCGCCTGCCGTTTAAGACTGGGTCGACCCCTTCGCGGGCAAGCCTCGCTCCTACAAGGGCTTACGCGGTTCTGTAGGAGCGAGGCTTGCCCGCGAAGGCATCCTCATGAACACCACTGCATCCAAAACCATAACAACTAGAGAACCCGAAGATGCCCGTACCCGACCCGTTCCGCGAAGGCATGGCCCGTGGCTGGAAAACCTACAACGGCTCGCAACTGACCCAGGACCTGACCCTGGACGCGGACGTGGCGATCATCGGCAGCGGCGCGGGCGGCGGGACCACCGCGGAAATTCTCAGCGCCGCCGGCTACAAGGTGTTGCTGATCGAAGAAGGTCCGCTCAAGACCAGCAGCGACTTCAAGATGCTCGAAGACCAGGCCTACACCAGCCTCTATCAGGAAGGCATCGGTCGCATGAGCAAGGACGGCGCGATCACCATCCTCCAGGGCCGCGCGGTGGGCGGCACTACGCTGATCAACTGGACATCGAGCTTTCGCACGCCCGACCCGACGCTTGAGCATTGGGCCAGGGAACACAACGTCAAAGGCCACAGCCCGGCCGAGATGACGCCTTGGTTCGAGAAAATGGAACAGCGCCTGGGCGTTGCGCCCTGGATGGTGCCGCCCAACGCCAACAACGACGTGATCCGCAAAGGCTGTGAGCAGCTCGGCTACACCTGGCATGTGATCCCGCGCAACGTGCGCGGGTGCTGGAACCTTGGCTATTGCGGCATGGGCTGCCCGACCAACGCCAAGCAGTCGATGATGGTCACGACCATCCCCGCGACCCTGGAAAAAGGCGGCGAGCTGCTGTATCTGGCCCGCGCCGAAACGCTCTCGATCAAGGACGGCAAGGTCACGGGCCTGCAATGTGTGGCGATGGACGACCGTTGCGTCGCACCTACCGGACGCACGATCACGGTCAAGGCGCGGCATTACGTGCTGGCGGGCGGCGGGATCAACAGCCCGGCGCTGCTCCTGCGCTCGGAGGCGCCCGATCCGCACCAGCGGTTGGGCAAACGCACATTCCTGCACCTGGTGAACATGTCCGCCGGGCTGTTCGATGAGGTGATCAACCCGTTCTACGGTGCGCCGCAGTCGATCTATTCCGACCACTTCCAATGGCAGGACGGCACCACCGGCAAGATGTCCTACAAACTGGAGGTGCCGCCACTGCACCCGGCGCTGGCCTCCACCCTGCTCGGCAGTTTTGGCAAGGAAAACGCCGGGCACATGGAAAATCTGCCCCACACCCACGCGATGCTGGCGTTGTTGCGCGACGGTTTCCACCCGGACAGCCCCGGCGGCAGTGTCGAATTGCGCGGCGACAACACGCCGGTGCTCGACTATCAAGTTTCACCCTACGCCTGGGACGGCTTGCGCCGGGCCTTTCACAGCATGGCCGAGATCCAGTTCGCCGGCGGCGCCAACGCGGTCATGCCGATGCACGCCGACGCGCGCTACGTGAAAACCCTGGCCGAAGCGCGCACGTTGATCGACGGTTTGAGCCTTGAGTTGTATCGCACCCGCCTGGGCAGCGCTCATGTGATGGGCGGTTGTGCCATGGGTGAAGACCCGAAAAACGCCGTGACCGACAGCCTTGGCCGGCATCACCAGATCAGCAATCTGTCGATCCACGATGGCTCGCTGTTCCCCACCAGCATTGGCGCAAACCCGCAATTGTCGGTCTACGGATTGACGGCGCAACTGGCGACTTCGCTGGCCGAACGTTTGAAAAACCCATGAAAACGGAGAATATTCCAATCGTCTATAGTGCTTTCTTACCCAACAGGCGACTTGGCCGACCGGGAAGGCTGCGATACCATCCGACTCCCCAACGGACTCCCGCCAGGACGACGCGATGAACCGAGTGTTGTACCCAGGTACCTTCGACCCTATTACCAAGGGCCATGGCGACTTGGTCGAACGCGCCGCGCGCCTGTTCGATCATGTGATCATCGCCGTCGCTGCCAGCCCGAAGAAAAACCCGTTGTTTCCCCTGGAACAACGTGTGGAGCTGGCCCGCGAGGTCACTAAACATCTGCCCAACGTTGAAGTCGTCGGCTTCTCGACGCTGTTGGCGCATTTCGCCAAAGAGAAGAACGCCAATGTGTTCCTGCGTGGTTTGCGCGCGGTGTCGGACTTCGAATACGAATTCCAGCTGGCCAACATGAACCGCCAACTGGCGCCGGATGTGGAAAGTCTGTTTCTCACACCGTCCGAGCGTTATTCGTTCATTTCCTCGACGCTGGTCCGTGAAATCGCAGCGTTGGGCGGCGATATCACCAAGTTCGTCCACCCTGCGGTGGCGGATGCCCTCACCGAACGCTTCAAGAAGTAACGACCGCTCACGCGGCGCCCGCGTGCACTGCGGGCGCCAATGCGGCACAATTGCGCGCATTGGTTTATTGCGCCCGGGCCGTCCGCCCTGGCTGGAGTTAGCATGTCCCTGATCATCACCGACGATTGCATCAACTGCGACGTCTGCGAACCCGAGTGCCCGAACGCCGCTATTTCCCAAGGCGAAGAGATCTACGTGATCGACCCGAACCTGTGCACGCAGTGCGTCGGCCACTACGACGAACCTCAGTGCCAGCAAGTGTGCCCGGTGGATTGCATTCCGCTGGATGAAGCGCATCCGGAGACTGAAGAGCAGTTGATGGCGAAGTATCGGATTATTACCGGGAAGGCTTGAGGCAGGCATTTTTGTAGTGCCTGTGCCGGCCTCATCGCGAGCAGGCTCGCTCCCACAGTGGGTTTGTGGTGCTCACATCATTTGATTCACAACACAAATCAACTGTGGGAGTGAGCCTGCTCGCGATGAAGCCATCAGGTACACCGAACATGTAACTGATTCACTCCCGCTGCTCAAACCCCTCCCCGATACACCCCAGGCACCGCACAAATGCGGCTTTCGCCGGATCAACCACCAGCGCCTGTCCCGCATCGCCGATGCCGCCGCCCAAGGCCGTGAACGGCAAAGACACCACAAACGCCCCGGCACCGATCACCGTCGCCACCACCAGCAACGGTCTGGCGATCAGCAAGTCACCGAGCATGGCGTAGGCCGGGGGATTCTGGATGGTGTAACGCGGATCACCGCTGCCGCTGCTAGCCGCCAGCGCGGGCGCACCGACGCTCAGCAGCAGCGCAACAACAAGGGTTCGAAACGAATTCATGGCGCGGTCCTTCGGCTAGGCAGTGAGAACACTGACTATAGACCGTCGCACGTATCAGCTCTGGCAGCGTGGGCAAAAGACGCTGGCGCGCTGCCCCAGTTTCACTTCGCGCAGTTCAGTGCCACAGACTTTGCAGGGCTCACTGCCCCGGCCGTAGACAAACAATTCCTGCTGGAAATACCCCGGCTGACCGTCGCCGCCGATAAAGTCCCGCAGCGTCGTACCGCCCCGCTCAATGGCCGCGGCCAGAATGCGTTTGATCTCGATCGCCAGCTTCAAATAGCGCGCCCGGGAAATGCTCTTGGCCTCGCGACGCGGGTCGATGCCGGCGGCGAACAGGGCTTCGGTCGCGTAGATGTTGCCGACGCCGACCACCACCGCGTTATCCATGATGAACGGCTTGACCGCCATGGATCGTCCGCGGGACTGCTGAAACAAGCGATCGCCATCAAACAGGTCGGTCAACGGCTCCGGCCCCAGGCGAATCAACAGTTCGTGGTTGAGCGGATCGAGACTCCAGAGCATCGCACCAAACCGACGCGGGTCGGTATAGCGCAGAGCCAGGCCGGACTCGAGTTCGATGTCCACATGCTCATGCTTCGCCGCCGGCATACCGACTTCAACCAATCGCAGGTTGCCCGACATACCCAAGTGACTGATCAGCGTGCCCACTTCAGCATTGATCAGCAGGTACTTGGCGCGGCGTTCCACCAGCACGATGCGCTGGCCGGACAGACGCACATCGAGGTCTTCAGGAATCGGCCAGCGCAATCGGCGGTCACGCACGATCACCCGGCTGACGCGCTGGCCTTCCAGGTGCGGCGCAATCCCGCGGCGGGTGGTTTCGACTTCCGGCAGTTCAGGCATGGTGTTCTCGAATCAGGGCGCTCGAATAAATGCGGCAGCCGATGTTCAGCGGTGGGCGCCGAGGTCACGAATCGTTTGCTTGAGGGTCTCGAAGTCGTAGTCCGAGAGGCCGACATAATCGAGCACCAGATGCCCGATGCTGTTCCATTCGTGGTCTTCGGTCTGATTACCCAACACCCGGTATGACGCACAAATGTGCTCGGCCATTTTCAGGATCGCCAGCAGGTTCTTGAGCTGAGCGTTGCGCGAAGATTCGTCGCTGAAGATCGCCAAGGCGTTGTGGTGATTGGCGATAGCGGCGGTCACATGCTCCGGCAGGCGCCAGGACTTGGCCGTGTAGTAACCGACCACCGCGTGGTTGGTGTTGAACACCCGGTTCTCGGTGTCGACCACCCGGCATTCGGCACTGGCGTTGGCGTAGGCCTCTTCCAGAACAGTCATATAGTTGGGGAACCGTTGCAGCATCAGCGGCACGCCGCAGTCGTGGAACAGCCCCAACGCGTACGCTTCGTCACCGGCCTGGGCGCCGATGCGCTTGGCCAGCGTCAGGCAGGTCATCGCCACGTCCTGAGCCGTATCCCAAAACCGGTTCAGGGTGACGATGGTGTCGTCGTTCATCTCGCCCTTGATCGACTGCGCGTTGATCAGGTTGATGATCGAGCGGCTGCCCAGCAGGTTCACCGCACGCTGGATCGAGGCGATCTTGTTGCTCAAGCCGTAATACGGCGAGTTGACGATCTTCAGCAAGGCACCAGAAAGCCCTGGGTCCTGGGAGATCAGCTTCGCGATCACTTCCAGGTCCGGGTCGGGCATGTACTGCTCCATCTGCAAATCCACCATGATTTGCGGCTGGGCAGGCACACTGATGCCTTGCAGGGACTGTTGAATCTGTTCGGAAGTCAGCTCTTGGGACATAAGTACACACTCTGGGCCAGGGGGCGATTCTAACCTTTATAAAGTTGGATCCGACACACCGGCCGACACATTGGCGAAATGTTTCATTTCTGCATAGCCATCGAAATAGCTTTCGCGGGCAGCCTCGCGCCTGCAGATTCACACGATCCAGCAGGAGCGAGGCTTGCCCGCGAGGAGTCCATCAGCGTTTCATCGCCCGCCCGGCCCGCCGCAAGCCTCAACACGCTATACTCCCGCTCTTTTTCCGGAGCGACGTCATGTCCCTGCCTAGCCTGCGCCTCAAAGCCAACGCCGACCGTCGCCTGCGAAACGGCCACTTGTGGGTCTATAGCAACGAAATCGATGTAGCGGCGACCCCTTTGCACGGTTTTCAAGCCGGCGACCAGGCGATCCTCGAAGCCGCCGGCGGCAAGACGCTGGGCATCGTGGCCATGAGCCCGAACAACCTGATCTGCGCCCGACTGCTGTCGCGCGACATCAAGTTGCCGCTGGACAAGTCGCTACTGGTCCATCGCCTGAACGTTGCCCTGTCCCTGCGTGATCGCCTGTTCGACAAGCCGTTCTATCGCCTGGTCTACGGCGACTCCGATTTGCTGCCAGGCCTGGTGGTCGACCGCTTCGGCGACATCCTGGTGGTGCAGATCGCTTCGGCGACCATGGAAGCCCATAAAGAAGACGTGATCGCGGCGCTGACCCAAGTGCTCAAGCCAAGCGGCATTCTGTTCAAGAATGACTCCGCTGCCCGTGACGCCGAAGGCCTCAACCGTTATGTCGAAACCGTGTTCGGCCTGGTGCCGGAGTGGGTCGCGCTGGAAGAAAACGGCGTGAAGTTCGAAGCACCGGTCATCCAGGGCCAGAAAACCGGCTGGTTCTACGACCACCGCATGAACCGCGCACGCCTGGCGCCTTATGCCAAAGGCAAACGCGTGCTGGACCTGTACAGCTACATCGGCGGCTGGGGTGTGCAAGCGGCCGCGTTCGGCGCCAGTGAAGTGTTCTGCGTCGACGCGTCGGCCTTCGCCCTCGACGGCGTCGAGCGCAACGCCGCGCTGAACGGTTTCGCCGAAAAAATGACCTGCATCGAAGGCGACGTGTTCGAAGCCCTGAAAGAGCTGAAAGCCAGCGAAGAACGCTTCGACGTGATCGTTGCCGATCCACCCGCCTTCATCAAGCGCAAGAAAGACATGAAGAACGGTGAAGGCGCCTACCGCCGCCTGAACGAGCAAGCCATGCGCCTGCTCAGCAAGGACGGCATCCTGGTCAGTGCGTCGTGCTCGATGCACCTGCCGGAAGACGATCTGCAGAACATCCTGCTGACAAGCGCCCGCCACCTGGACCGCAACATCCAGATGCTTGAGCGCGGCGGTCAGGGCCCGGACCACCCGGTCCACCCGGCCATCGCCGAAACCCGCTACATCAAGAGCATCACCTGCCGGTTGCTGCCAAACAGCTGATGACACCGGTTTGACGGGGAGCCAGATGGCTCCCCGTTTTATTATCTGTTATTGAATTCCGTTCAAACTTCCTACACTTGCGATCCTACGGACTTGCAGGACGTTTCCCTGCGCCTTTCACTATTCAGCATTCAACTGACAAAACTTGTTCATGCCCAAGATCGATCCGACGAAATTACTGGAAGTTTCCTACCCAATATCGCCTTGATAAGCGCTCATTACACTCTATGATTGAGAGCGTCACCATGAAGTGACTCTTACTTTCAATTACAAGGAGTTCCAAATGAAAGCAATTACTCTGGAAGCTAACAGCATCGCCAACCTGGCTTTCCTGGTCGCCCCTAAAGCCCGCTAAGTAAATGAGACGCTGGGGAGTGCCGGCTACCCAGCGTTTTCTATGGCATTGCCCAGAGCGAACCGCCCATCATGCAGATCAGCCCTCATTTATTCATACTTCCACGCACGCCTGGTCAAATAGTCTGGGATTACAAGAATCACAAACAGTTTGAACTGAACCTGAAGTATTCAACCCGACTGGCAGAACCTATCGACAACCCCGAAAAGTTCAACGAACGCAATACAATTGACACCCAGCTACTTGACGCTGGAATACTGACAACTGCAATAACAGATACGACAGACTGGGGCTGGGACGAACTGTCGAAGATATTCCATATCGGCACCAAGAACATTCCGTGCGAACACGTTCCGCAAAATATCAATGAATGGTCAAAACAATACCTTGATCATTGCAGCGACGTCCTGAGCACGCCCTCGCCGAAAGCCAGGCGCTCGGAACGCCTGGGATGCGAGCTGATTACCCTGCCAAAACCTTCCTGCCTGCCGGAAGGTTCCCTGGCAAACGCCCTGGTCAATCGGAAAACCTGCCGCACCTTCACGGGTGAAGCCGTTTCCCTCAAAGCCGTCAGTACATTGCTGTACCTGTCCCTCGGCTATCTGCATGAGCGCGAAAACGACGTCGACGAAAGCATCGTCGAAGGTCTCGGCGCCCGGCGCAGCAGCCCGTCCGGAGGCGGACTGAATGCCTGCGAAGGCTTTCTGCTGGTGCAAAACGTCAGCGGCCTGCCACCCGGTGTCTACGCCTATCACCCCACCGGGCACGCGCTGAGTCTGGTTAATCCGCTGCCTCCCCAGCCTTTAGGGCAACTGATGTGCGGACAACACTTCATCAATAACCTGCCCGCAGGCCTGTTCATCACCAGCCGATTCGACAAGCTGTGGTGGAAATATGAACACTCGCGGGCCTACCGAATGGCCTACGTCGAGGCCGGTCATATTTCCCAGACCTTTCAACTGGCGGCCACCGCGCTGGGATTGAACACCTGGCTGACCGGTGCATTGACGGACGACCAGGTCGAAGCGCTGCTGGGACTTGAGAACAGCGCAGAGCAACCGCTGTTCTTTGTCGGCTGCGGCCAGAGCGACGGGCAAGTGATGTGCAAGGAATTGAAAGCACTGCTGAGCAGTCGGGGGGCGGAACAATGACCGAGCCCCTCATCGACCCCGCGTCAGCCTCTGCCTCATGGGCCCATCGCTTCACCCTTGGAGACTGGAACACCCGAGCCTCGGTGCGGATCAGCGAACACACCTACCAATTGCCGCCGGACCTGAAACGGCAACTGGAAACCCGCCACTGGTTTGCGCCGGAATTTCTGCCCTACCTGAATCATCCGGCAATCAAAGCAGCAGGCAGAGCAATCACTCATCGCCTGTCCGCCAACCATCTGGTGTATTTCCTCGACTACACCACCCTGCTGGAACACCGCATCGTCAACCGTTCCGTGGAAACCATCGTCCACAATGAACTGGGGTATCCATCCCCCACGGATGAAAACCGCCGCGCTGCAGCTCTATACGGATGAGGCTTATCACGCACTGTTTTCCAACAGCCTCGCCGAGCAGATTGCCGATATTTACGACATGACAGATCGCCCGGTCGTGCCCCACCGGATAGCCCGGCTGAACGCCCTGCTCGATCGCACACCGGACAAGCACAAGGCACTGGCGTGGTTTCTCGTCGGCTTCGTCTCGGAAACGATTATCGCCAAGGAACTGCTCGACGTTTGCCGTGACACGCTGGTGAGCAGTGTTCAGGAAATGCTCAGGGATCACGTGGCCGACGAAGCGCGTCACAGTCGCTACTTTTGCGAAGTATTCCACCATCTATGGGTGCAATTGAACTGCGGCCAACGCACGTTTACCGCCAGGTCGCTCGCGGAAATCCTGCTGATTTTCTTTGAGATAGATGAACGCTGGCTTGGGGAAAGCCTGCGCAGCGCCGGCCTGAGTGAAGCGTCTGTCGCGCAGATCCTTGGGGATCTGACCGGCTCGCAAGCACAGCGCCTGCGCGTCCGATCGAGTGCTGGTGCAACGCTCAATGCAATGAAAAAAGCCGGGTTCTTCGATCTGCCTGCCAATCGCCAACTTTTCTCCAGGGCAGGGCTGTTCGATGAATGACGGAAAACAGGTAGCCCGGGGCGAACAACGTGCCATGGTCATTCTGTTGATGACCATGACACTGCTCGGCGTCTTTCCCCTGGATGTGGTGCTCCCCTCCTTTCCCGATCTTTCTGACTACTTTCGGACCTCACCGTCCGACATCGCCCTGTCGGTGAGCGTGTTCGCCATTGGCCTGGCGTTGTCCGTGGTGCTGGTCGGACCATTGTCGGATTTGTGGGGACGCAAGAAACTACTGCTGGCCGGTATCGCAATTGCGGTGGTGGGAGCGACAGGGTGTGTGGTGTCCAGCGAATACAGCTGGTTTTTGTTCTTCCGGGTGATCCAGGCCGTTGGTTGCGGGTCATTCGTCCTGTCACAGGCGTTGGTTCAGGATCTGTTCGTCGGCAAGGAACAGGAGCGAATCAGAATCTGGATGGTGACCGGCGGCGGGGTATTCATTTCGATTTCGCCGCTGCTGGGGACGTGGTTGCAATTGCAGCTAGGCTGGCAGGGCAGCTTTTATGTGTTTATCAGCCTGGCCGTCATTGTCTGGCTTAAAGCCTTCTTTCTGCTCAGGGAAAACCCTCACCTTCATACCACGGCACCTGAACGTTTTTTCAGCGCCTATTGGCGGCTGTGTTCGGATTTGCGCTTCATGGGGTATTGGTTGATTTCAGCCTTGGCTTTTGCCTGCCATTTCTCGTTCATCGTCATTTCACCGATCATTTTCATGGAGCGGCTGGCGCTGTCGCCTTACGCATTTGCCTGGGCGTTGCTGCTGTATGGCGTGGCTTATGTGTTTGGCGGGATTGTCGCCAGCGCGCTGCATCGGTACCTGCAGGCCAACACACAAATAGTTATTGGCCTGGGGCTGATCGCTTTGTCAGGGCTGGTGATGCTGTGGTTGGCGGAACAGTTCGGGCTCTCTGCGGCAGCGGTGCTGATACCCATGTTGATTTGTACGGCAGGCACCACCATTGCCCGGCCCATCGCCAACTCCAAAGCCATGAGTCTCTACCCCCGGAATGCCGGAACCTCGACCTCGGTAGGCGGCGTGCTGATTTTCATGTGCGGCGGTGTGATCAGCTTGGTGATCAACCTTGCCTCCGAAGACCTGACCACAGCACTAGCCCTGTGCTTCCTGAGCTTGAGTGCTACGGGCCTTGGCCTGAATGTCTTGATTACACGACGGCATCTGGCGCTGAAGGCGGGCTGAAACCTGCCAGTCGTCATCCCGCACGTTGTGTCAGCGCCGGATCAACGCTTCCCGGCATTCCCTCCTGACGCCAGCCGTGTAGAATCGCGACATTCATCGCCAGTCATCCCCCGGCGGGTTTATGAGCTCAAGCTGAAGCGCGCGGCGATCCCGCAAAGTTATCGGCAACTTCCGGACACACGGCCATTTCTGGGTGTTCCAGACGTCAATAGAAGCTCACTTCCCTTTTGATACCTGATTAGCCGCCCGGAGTGCTTCATGCCTGATTACCGCTCGAAAACATCCACCCACGGCCGCAACATGGCCGGCGCCCGCGCACTGTGGCGCGCCACGGGGATGAAAGATGACGACTTCAAAAAGCCGATCATCGCCATTGCCAACTCGTTCACCCAGTTCGTACCGGGCCACGTCCACCTCAAGGACCTGGGCCAGCTGGTCGCCCGCGAAATCGAACGCGCTGGCGGTGTGGCAAAAGAATTCAACACCATCGCCGTGGATGACGGCATCGCCATGGGCCACGACGGCATGCTCTATTCGCTGCCGAGCCGCGAGATCATCGCCGACTCCGTCGAATACATGGTCAACGCCCACTGCGCCGACGCCATCGTCTGCATCTCCAACTGCGACAAGATCACCCCTGGCATGCTGATGGCCGCCCTGCGCCTGAACATCCCGGTGATCTTCGTTTCCGGCGGCCCGATGGAAGCCGGCAAGACCAAACTCGCCTCCCACGGCCTCGACCTGGTAGACGCCATGGTGATCGCCGCCGACTCCAGCGCTTCTGACGAGAAAGTCGCTGAGTACGAGCGCAGCGCCTGCCCGACCTGCGGCTCGTGCTCCGGCATGTTCACCGCCAACTCGATGAACTGCCTGGTCGAAGCCCTGGGCCTGGCATTGCCGGGCAACGGTTCGACCCTGGCGACCCACAGTGACCGCGAGCAGCTGTTTCTGCAGGCCGGCCGCACCATCGTCGAGCTGTGCAAGCGTTACTACGGCGAGAACGATGAGTCGGTATTGCCTCGCAACATCGCCAACTTCAAGGCGTTCGAAAACGCCATGACCTTGGACATCGCCATGGGCGGCTCCACCAACACCATCCTGCACTTGCTGGCCGCCGCCCAGGAAGCCGAGATGGAGTTCGACCTGCGCGACATCGACCGCCTGTCCCGATTCGTGCCGCAACTGTGCAAAGTCGCTCCGAATATCCAGAAATACCATATGGAAGACGTGCACCGCGCTGGCGGGATCTTCAGCATCCTCGGCTCGCTGGCCCGTGGCGGCCTGTTGCACACCGACCTGCCGACCGTGCACAGCAAGACCCTGGCCGAAGGCATCGCCAAGTGGGACATCACCCAGACCGACGATGAAGCCGTGCATCACTTCTTCAAAGCCGGCCCGGCGGGCATCCCGACGCAAACCGCATTCAGCCAGTCGACCCGTTGGGAAACCCTGGACGACGACCGTGAAAACGGCTGCATCCGCAGTGTTGAGCATGCATATTCGAAAGAAGGCGGCCTGGCCGTTCTCTACGGCAACATCGCACTGGACGGCTGTGTGGTGAAAACCGCTGGCGTCGACGAATCGATCCACGTCTTCGAAGGCAACGCGAAGATCTTCGAAAGCCAGGACAGCGCCGTTCGCGGCATCCTCGCCGACGAAGTGAAGGCCGGCGACATCGTGATCATCCGTTACGAAGGTCCGAAAGGCGGCCCGGGCATGCAGGAAATGCTCTATCCGACGTCGTACCTGAAATCCAAAGGCCTGGGCAAAGCCTGCGCCCTGCTCACCGACGGCCGCTTCTCCGGCGGCACCTCGGGCCTGTCCATCGGCCATGCTTCGCCGGAAGCCGCTGCAGGCGGCGCGATTGGTCTGGTGCAGGACGGTGACAAGGTGCTGATCGACATTCCGAACCGCTCGATCAATCTGTTGATCAGCGACGAAGAAATGGCTGGCCGCCGTGCCGAGCAGGATCAGAAAGGCTGGAAGCCTGTGGAAAAACGTCCACGCAAGGTGACCACTGCCCTGAAGGCCTACGCCCTGCTGGCGACCAGCGCCGACAAGGGTGCCGTGCGTAACAAGGCAATGCTCGACGGGCTGTAAGCGTCAATCGCAGAAACAAAAATGCCCCGCCAAGTGCGGGGCATTTTTTTGACCACGATCCCCCAAACACTGGAGATCAACTGTAGGAGTGAGCCTGCTCGCGATAGCGGTATGTCTGTCACCATTGATGTCGTCTGACACTGCGCTATCGCGAGCAGGCTCACTCCTACATTGGATTTTTCGTGCTTACTGGATTTCCTCCGGTTTCACGATCACCCAGTTCTTGTCCGCCGTCACCGGCAACCCTTCCTTGGCCTGTGCTGCCGCGTGCTTGGCCATCATGCCGTTAATCTGGGTCATGTATTTGTCCTTGCGGTTGATCCACAAGTGAATGCCGCCCTTGGTCACGTCGACGCTGTGGAACAGCATGAAGCCGTCGCTGGTCGGCGTATCGCCGCCGACGAGCACCGGTTTTTTCCATTCATCGATGTAGGTCAGGATCGCCGCTTGCTTACCCGCCATCCAGGTCGCCGGGGTCCACAGGTACGGGGTCAGTTCGAGGCCAAGGTTGGCCTTCTCGTCATACTTGCCCGCAGTGATTTGCTTACGCGCCGTGGTCAATTCACCGGACTTCGGGTCCTTGAGCAGCAGGCTCACACCAATGACGTTTTGCGGTTTGACGTTGTAGCCGTACTTCGGATCGGAAGCGACCATGCGCACCAGTTCTTCCGAGGCGGCGGTCATCACGTAGACCTCGATGCCGTTCTCCATCAGCTTGTTGTAGAGCTCTTTCTGACCGGTGAAGATTTTCGGCGGGTTGACGTCGAGGTTCTTGACCACATCGCCTTCGTAATAGGTCGCCGGCACTGGCTTGTCCAAGGCCATCAGCTCATCGACGTAGCCTTTGAGTTCCTGGAGGGTGAAACCGGAGAACACTTGCGCGACCCATGGATAGCACACCATGTCGTCGAGTTCGCAGAGGCGATAGTAGTAGCTGAACAGGCTTTCCTTATGGTCGGCGGTGTCCTTGAACGGGATCAGTTTCAGGGAGGGGTCGAGTTTCTCGCGGGTGATCAGGCCTTTGCTTTCCATGTACGGCAGCAACGACTCTTCGAGATCGTAGCGGTAACTGGTGTTGTCCATGTCGAACACCGCGTAGTTACCTTTGTTCGCGTTGGCTGCAATCATCGCGTCCAGCGCCTTGGCCTGATCGGCTGGCCAGTGCTTCAAATCCGTGGCGAAGACCTGGCCGGCGAGGCCAAGACAGAGTACTGCTGCGAGAAATTTTGGTGCGAGCTTCATCGGCGGTTTCTCCCTGATCCAAAGATATCGACGCTAACAAATAAGTGTGACAACTCTCGTCCACTAGCGACCGCACACGTCCCTTTCGCGTCAAGTGCATCCCCGACAGCGACACCGGCTTATTCCAAAAACGACAGTTATCAGACTTTTTTGATATTAATTCATTGTAAATCAAGCTGTTAGGCTTCCCGGTTCGCAGCTGCCCCGGAAGGTGGCTGGCACAAGTCACTTTCGGAGTTCTCATGAATCTGCCGCTGATCCTCAATCTGCTGGTGTTCCTCGCGTTACTGTTTGGCCTCGCGCAAACCCGCCACACGACCTGGAGCCTGGCGAAAAAAGTCCTGCTCGCGTTGGTATTGGGCGTGGTCTTCGGTGTCGCGTTGCACACGATTTACGGTGCCGGCAACCCGGTGCTGAAAGCCTCGATCGGCTGGTTCGATCTGGTGGGCAACGGGTACGTGCAGTTGCTGCAAATGATCGTCATCCCGCTGGTGTTCGCCTCGATCCTCAGCGCCGTGGCCCGTCTGCACAACGCCTCGTCGCTGGGTAAGATCAGCTTCCTGACCATCGGCACGCTGCTGTTCACCACGGCCATTGCGGCGCTGATCGGTATCGGCTTGACCAACCTGTTCGGCCTGACCGCCGAAGGCCTGATCGCCGGCACCCAGGAAATGGCTCGCCTGCAAACCATCCAGACCGACTATGCCGGCAAGGTTGCCGACCTGAATGTGCCGCAGCTGCTGCTGTCGTTCATTCCGCAAAACCCGTTCGCCGACCTCGCTCGCGCCAAGCCGACGTCGATCATCAGCGTGGTGATCTTCGCAGCGTTCCTCGGTGTCGCGGCGCTGCAACTGCTCAAGGATGACGTCGAGAAAGGTCAGAAAGTGATCAACGCCATCGACACCCTGCAAGCCTGGGTGATGCGTCTGGTGCGTCTGGTGATGAAGCTGACCCCCTACGGCGTATTGGCGCTGATGACCAAAGTGGTCGCCGGTTCCAACCTGCAAGACATCATCAAGCTCGGCAGTTTCGTGGTGGTTTCCTACATCGGCCTGGGCCTGATGTTTGTGGTCCATGGCCTGTTGGTGTCGGCGGCCGGGATCAACCCGCTGCGGTTCTTCCGCAAGATCTGGCCGGTGCTGACGTTCGCGTTCACTAGCCGCTCCAGCGCCGCGACGATTCCACTGAGCATCGAAGCGCAGACCAGCCGCCTGGGCATCCCGCAATCCATCGCCAGTTTCGCCGCGTCGTTCGGCGCGACCATTGGCCAGAATGGCTGTGCCGGTCTGTACCCGGCGATGTTGGCGGTGATGGTCGCGCCCACGGTCGGCATCAACCCGCTGGACCCGCTGTGGATCGCGACGCTGGTGGCGATTGTGACCTTGAGTTCGGCCGGTGTGGCGGGCGTGGGCGGCGGTGCGACGTTTGCCGCGCTGATCGTGCTGCCGGCGATGGGTTTGCCGGTGTCATTGGTGGCGTTGCTGATTTCGGTTGAGCCGCTGATCGATATGGGCCGCACGGCGTTGAACGTGAGTGGTTCGATCACGGCCGGGGCGATTACCAGCCAGATCATGCAGCAGACGGATAAAGCACTGCTGGATGCCGATGAGCATGCGGAGTTGGCGCACGCTTAAGTTTTTTAGCGTCTGAGCTGGCCTCTTCGCGGGCAAGCCTCGCTCCTACCAGAATTTGTGTCGTACGCAATTTTCGCGATCGACACAAATCCTGTAGGAGCAAGGCTTGCCCGCGAAGCTTTTAGACTTTCTCCCAGACTTCAAAGTTGTACGCTGGTTTGTCGCCTTCAGCCGGATTCTGGGTGTTGGACACCAATGTCCACTGCCCCAAATCAAACTCCGGAAACCACGCATCCCCTTCCGGGCTCAACGCCACTCGGGTCAGATACAACCGATCCGCCTGCGCCATCCCCTGCGCATACAATTGCGCGCCGCCAATCAGCATCACCTCATCGACGCCCTGCTCGTTCGCCCATTCCTGCGCGCGAGCCACGGCCGCCTCCAGCGACGGATAAACCTCCGCGCCTTCCAACACCAGATCCGCCTGACGGCTGACCACGATGTTCAATCGGCCCGGCAGCGGCCGGCCGAGGGAATCCCAGGTCTTGCGACCCATGATGATCGGTTTGCCGAGGGTGGTGGCCTTGAAGTATTTGAAGTCCCCCGGCAAGTGCCAGGGCATGCTGTTGTCGACGCCGATCACACGGTTTTCACCGAGGGCTGCGATCAGGCTGAGGGGGAGTGATTTAGTCATGCCGGCGAGGATACCAGAGCCTCCCGTACCCCGATAAGCGCCACAGCGGTTATGCTCACAGCTCATTTGAGCGACGGGATGCCGCGTGACTGAACTGACTCCACTGCAAAACCTCTGGCTGACCGAGACGGTGCGCCTGCGTGAAGAACACGCCGGCCCCCTGGAGGATCTGGAAGCCAACCGGCTGGCCCGCAGCGCCGGCGGCGACTTGCCGACGCGAATTCAGCGCCGTGCCGTGTGGCTGGCCGAGCGCGACGGTTTGTCCGACGCCCTCAAGCATTGGCTGCAAGGCGCGCGACTGGCGCTGATCGTCATGGCGGTGCTGGCCATCGTCAGCGGTGCTGGCCTGGCGTTTGCCGCACTGGGTGATGGCCAGACCCCGGTAAATGTGTTCTGGGCCCTGGGCAGTCTGCTTGGGCTCAATCTGATTCTGCTGCTGAGCTGGGCGTTGGGCCTGGTGTTTGCCGGTGAGCACGGTGCCAGCCTTGGACGTTTATGGCTGTGGCTCAGCGAAAAACTCGCTCGTGATGCCAAAGCCGCGCAACTGGCACCCGCCCTGCTGCTGTTATTGCAGCGACGCAAACTCAATCGCTGGGCGATCGGCGTGCTGGTCAACGGCTTGTGGTTGCTGGCGTTGCTCAGTGCGCTGGTTATCGTGCTGATGCTGATGGCGACCCGGCGCTACGGCTTTGTCTGGGAAACCACCATTCTGCGCGGCGACACCTTCGTCGCCATGACCCAGGCTCTCGGCACCCTGCCGGCCTTGCTCGGTTTCAGCGTGCCCAGCGTGGAGATGATCCGCGCCAGCGGCGATGCCGCGCTGAACATCGAAAGCGCTCGTCAGGCCTGGGCCGCTTGGCTGGTGGGCGTGTTGCTGGTCTACGGGGTGTTGCCGCGTTTGTTGCTGATGCTGTTCTGCCGCTGGCGCTGGACCTCCGGCCAAGCCGCTTTGCGCCTGGATTTGAACCTGCCCGGTTACGCCCAATTGCGCGAACGGCTGATGCCCACCAGCGAACGCCTCGGCATCAGTGATGCCGCGCCTGCGCAACTGCATCGTGTCGAAAGCGGCGTCAGTGAGCAGCAAAGCGACGGCGCGCTGCTGGTGGCCATCGAGCTGGACGATCAGCGCCCGTGGCCGCCGCAACTGCCGAAAACCGTGAACAACGCCGGCATCCTCGACAGTCGCGAATCGCGCAACAAACTGCTCGAACAGTTGAGTCGTTTCCCTCCGGCACGCCTGGCGATTGCCTGCGATCCGCGACGTTCGCCCGACCGTGGCAGCCTGGCCCTGATCGCCGAACTGGCGCGCAATGCCGCTGCCACCCGTGTCTGGCTGCTGCAAGCGCCGCCCGGCGAAGCACTGGATGCCGAACGTCTCGGCGACTGGCACGTGGCGCTGCAACAGCTGGACCTGCCGTTCGCCGATTGCGCGCCCGTGAACTGGCTGGAGACCGGCCATGACTAATGCCTGGAAAGCGCCCTTGAAGCTGGCCGTGGTCGGCCACACCAATGTCGGCAAAACCTCGTTGCTGCGCACGCTCACCCGGGACGTCGGTTTCGGTGACGTGTCCCATCGCCCCAGCACCACCCGCCATGTCGAAGGCGCGCGGTTGTCGGTGGACGGCGAGCCGTTGCTCGATCTCTACGACACGCCCGGCCTTGAAGACGCCATCGCCCTGCTCGACTACCTCGAGCGCCTGGAACGTCCCGGCGAACGCCTCGACGGCCCGGCACGGTTGGCCCGATTCCTGGAGGGCAGCGAAGCCCGGCAGCGCTTTGAACAGGAAGCCAAAGTACTGCGCCAATTGCTCGCCTCGGACGCCGGCCTCTATGTGATCGACGCCCGGGAGCCGGTCCTGGCCAAGTACCGCGACGAACTGGAAGTGTTGGCCAGTTGCGGCAAACCGCTGCTGCCGGTGCTGAATTTCGTCAGCAGCGCCAACCATCGCGAGCCGGATTGGCGTGAAGCCCTGGCACGCTTGGGCCTGCATGCCCTGGTGCGTTTCGACAGCGTTGCACCGCCCGAAGATGGCGAACGTCGACTCTATGAAAGCCTCGCCTTGCTGCTGGAAAACTCCCGCGAACAATTGGAGCGCCTGATCGCCGATCAACAGGCTCAACGCCTGGCTCGCCAACAGAGTGCGGCGCGATTGATTGCCGAGTTGCTGATCGATTGCGCCGCGTGCCGGCGCAGCGTGGTCAGCGACGCGGAGCAGGAACAACAGGCGATCAGCGAACTGCGCAAAGCCGTTCGCCAACGGGAACAGCGCTGCGTCGAAGGTTTGCTCAAACTCTATGCCTTCCGCCCACAGGACGCGGCGGCCAGTGAACTGCCGCTGCTCGATGGCCGCTGGGGCGATGATTTGTTCAACCCGGAAACCCTCAAGCAATTGGGCGTGCGGGTCGGCGGTGGCATCGCGGCCGGCGCGGCGGCCGGTGCCGGGGTTGATTTACTGGTGGGCGGCCTGACCCTCGGCGCGGCGGCACTGGCCGGCGCCATTGCCGGCGGCGCCCTGCAAACCGCCCGCAGTTATGGCAGCCGGTTAATGGGCAAGATCAGAGGTCAGCGAGAATTGACGGTGGACGACAGCGTGTTGAGGCTGTTGGCCTTGCGTCAGCGCCAATTGCTGCAAGCGCTGAATGCCCGTGGGCATGCGGCGATGGACAGCATCCAGGTGGCCACGCCCCAGGACAAGACCTGGCGCGAAGGCAAACTGCCCGAAGCCCTGAACAAGGCCCGGGCGCATCCGCAGTGGTCGTCGCTGAATCCGCAGGCGAAGTTGAGTCAGGCGGAGCGGCAAGAGCAGGTTGAGGTGTTGGCGCAGCAGTTGTAAACCTTGGTTATTGGGGTGTCCGGGCTGGCCCCTTCGCGAGCAGGCTCGCTCCCACATTGGAATGCGTTCCCCTGTGGGAGCGAGCCTGCTCGCGATGGCAGCGACCCGGTTTCGAGCTATTACGCAGCCAACAGCCGCAACGCCTTATCCTTCAACACCCCCAGATCCATCACCGGCACGCCCATGTCCTTGGCCTGTTCATCCCACTGGCGCATCCGCAAACTGGCCTTGCATAACGGATCCTTCTCGAAGGCTTCAGCCTCTTCCGCGGTCATCACCCCACCCTGGTATTCCAGGGTCCGGCGGCTGGCTTCGCTCAATCGCTCGTAGTACCCGGGCTCTTTAAGCGTCAGATAACGCTTGGCCTGAACGTGGTATTCCACCAGCCGCGCCAGGCGCTCGCTGAAACCGGCCCGACGCAAGTAATCGGCGCCCAGACGTTCGTGGCTGACCACACCAAAACCACCCATGTTCTCGGCGCTCCCGCCACAGATATGCCCGATGTCATGGAAGAACGCGGCCAGCACCACTTCGTCATCAAAGCCCTCGGCCATGGCCAGTTCGGCGGCCTGGGACATGTGTTCGATCTGCGACACCGGCTCGCCGATGTAATCGCTGTCGCCAAAGCGTTCGTACAGCCCAAACACCTCGGCGATCACTTGCTCATTGCTGTCCATCAATGCTCTCCCAATAAGGTGGCGACGTTACGTTCGGCCAGCGCCGGGCCGACGCTCATGCCGACACCGGTGTGCATCAGCGCCACGCTCACACCCGGCATCGGGAGCAGGAACGAGAACGGCCCCGGCCCCGTGAACCATAGACGCCCTGCCAGCGCTCGACCACCTGCACCTTGCACCCCAGGGTTTGTTCAGCGAGTCCGATCATCCAGTCATCGACCTGCTCGGCATTGAACGGCGATGGATCGCGGCCGTAATGGTGGGAGTCGCCGATGATCAACTCACCGTAAGGCGTCGGGCTGATCAGCAGGTGGATGCCGTTTTCATGCAAGTGTGGCTCCTCGCGCAGAATCTGCGCCTGCACCGCTGCCGCTTCCGGCAGATCGGCGAAGGCGCCGTAATGCACGCAACTCAAACCGGTGAGCAATGCGTGTTGCAGGTTGAGGTTGATCTGCGGCTGGGCGCGGAGCATTTGCAGGCGGCAGATTTGCGGGTTGAGCGCGGCGATCGGCTCGGCCAGCAAGGTCTGATAATCGTGCCCGGAGCAGACGATGATCTGATCGGCGCTGAACGTGCCGGCCGTGCTGCGCAGGCGACCCGGCTCGATATCGCGCACCAGGGTAGAGAAGTGAAACGCGACGCCGAGCTCGCGGCGCAAGTAGTCGATCAACGCCGGAATCGCTTCACGGGAATACAGTTGCTGATCGTCCAGGCCGTGCAACGCCGCGCGGTGATGGCGGAACTGACCGCCGTAGAGATCGCGCAAGGCAGCACCGCGCAGCAGGTCGACGCGGTAACCGTATTCCACGGCGCGGCCGGTGCAGAAGGCTTCGAGCAGGTGTTCTTCGGCTTCGCTGCGAGCGAACAAATACGAGCCGTTGCGCTTGAGTTGCAACCCGGTCAGTTGTGCCCATTGGCCCCAGATCTCGCGGCTGGCCCTGGCCAGTTCGAGCATCGGGCCCGGGGGTTGGCCGGTGACGAGGGCCTGGCCGAAGTTGCGGACCGAGGCGCCCAAGGGGGTTTCGCTGCGTTCGAAAACCGTGACCTTCAGACCGCGTCTGGCAGCGGCGTAGGCGTGGGACAGGCCGAGAATGCCGGCGCCGACGATCAGCACGTCGTTGTGGTGTGTCATCAAGTGATGTCCTGAATTTTAAGCCGCCTTCGCGGGCAAGCCTCGCTCCTGCGGGTTGCGCGTTATCACAAACGACACCAACCCTGTAGGAGCGAGGCTTGCCCGCGAAGAGGCTCTTCAGCCGATAGAGATCTTACTTGGCAGCCACTTTCTCGGACTTGCCGTCATACCGCTTGCGCCACTCGCTCAGGATTTCGTCGCGATTCTTCGACGCCCAGGCAAAGTCGTTCTTGATCAAACGCTGCTCATAATCCGCCGGCAATTCGGTCTGCGGCTTGGCAATCCCCGGTTGCGCGAGCACCGCGAAGTTCTCTTTATAAAGCTCCATCGCCACCGGGCTGGCCGAGAAGTCAGCCAGTTTCTTCGCCGCCTCTTCGTGTGGTGTGCCCTTGATCACAGCGGTCGCTTCGATCTCCCAGCCCAGGCCTTCCTTCGGCAGGATGATGTCCAGCGGTGCGCCCTGACGCTTCAGCTGAACCGCCGGGTATTCAAAGGAAATGCCGATCGGGAATTCACCCGAAGCCGCCAGCTTACAAGGCTTGGAACCGGAGTGAACGTACTGGCCGATGTTCTGGTGCAGGTCGTCCATGTACTGCCAGCCCTGCTTCTCGCCGAAGGTTTGCAGCCAGGCGCTGACGTCGAGGAAACCGGTGCCGGACGAGGCCGGGTTGGGCATCACGATCTTGCCTTTGTACTCAGGCTTGGTCAGGTCCTGCCAGCTGACCGGCTTGGTCAAACCCTGCTTTTCGGCTTCGACGGTGTTGAAGCAAATGGTCGCCGCCCAGACGTCCATGCCGACCCACGCGGGTGGATTGGCGGCATCGCGGTAGTTGCCGCCGATCTTGCCCAGGTCCTTCGGCGCGTAGCTTTGCAGCATGCCTTGCTGATCGAGGATCGCCAGGCTCGACGCCGCCAGGCCCCAGACCGCATCAGCCTGTGGGCGGGCTTTTTCGGCCAGCAGTTTGGCAGTGATAATCCCCGTGGAGTCGCGCACCCACTTGATCTCGACGTCCGGGTTAGCCTTTTCGAAGGCTTCTTTGTAAGTCTTCAGTTGCTCGGCTTCGAGGGCGGTGTACACCGTCAACTCGGTTGGCGCCGCGAAGGCGTTCAGGCTGAAAGCGGTGAGGACAGCAGCGGCCAGGGCCATAGGCTTGAACATGATCTTTTCCTGTTTGAGTTGAGGTTTGGTCTTTTATGGGGACAGATTTATTTACCAGGAGCGGTCTGCCGCCAGGCCTGGGAACGGCGCAGCAAGCCGCGCGAGGCCCAGGCCAGCAGCAGGGACACGCCTGCCGAAGTGAACAGAATCAGGGTCGACATCGCCGCTGCGCCGCCGACGTTGCCGGCGTCGTCCATGTTCAGCACCGCCACCGCCGCGAGGATGGTGTCGGGGCTGTAGAGGAAGATCGCGGCTGAAACGGTGGTCATGGCCGAGACGAACAGGTAGCGCACGATGTCCAGCAGCGCCGGCAGGCAGATCGGCACGGTGACCCGCAGGTAGTGCCGATACAGCGGCGCCTTGAGTGACAACGCGGCGGCCTCGAACTCGGCGTCGAGTTGGCGTAGCGCCGTGGTCGCGGTCATCTGTGCGGTGGTCAAATAGTGAGCAATGGTGCAGACCACCAGCAGCGTCATGGTCCCGTAGAGCACATGCAGCGGGTTGCCGCTGAGGTTGAAGAAGAAAACGTAACCCAGGCCCAGCACCAGACCCGGCACCGCCATCGGTACGAAACTGAGCATGCGCAAGGTCAGGTTCAGTCCGCGCTGACCTTTGGTTTTCTCCATCAGGTAGGCGCCGGTGAAGATCAGCACGCTGCCGATCAACGCCGTGCACAAAGCCATTTTTACGCTGTTGCCATAGGCCAGCCAGCCGCCGCCCGCGGTGTCGCTGAACTGGTAATGGTTGAGCGACAGCGACAGGTTGTACGGCCAGAATTTCACCAGCGAGGAGAACACCGCCATGCCGAACACCAGCAGCAACACCGCGCAGATCAGCAGCACGATGGCCAGATAACAACCGTCCCGCCGCTTCGACGGCGCGGGTTTGAAGACTTGGGCGCGGCCGCTCATGGCGTCGCCGTGTCGTCGACGCAACCAGGCATCGACTGCAAAACTGAAGAGTGCCGGCAGCAGCAGGACCATGCCGATCAACGCGCCGCGACCGAATTGCTGCTGACCGACCACGGCCTTGTAGGCTTCCAGTGCCAGCACTTGATAGTCGCCACCGACCACCACGGGCACGCCGAAGTCAGTGATGGTCAAGGTGAACACCAGGCAGAACGCCGCGAACACGGCCTGACGGGTCGCTGGCCAGGTGATGCTGCGAAAGGCTTTGGCCGGACTGGCGCCCATGCTGGAGGCGGCATCGAAGAGTCGCGCATCCGCCAGGGAAAGCGCCGACAGAAGAATCATCAGCGCGTGTGGGAAGGTGTAAATGACCTCGCCCAGAACAATGCCCCAGAAACCGTAGATATTGTCCGAGAGCAAGCCGCGCAACATGCCCTGATTGCCGAACAGATAAACCAGCGCAATCCCCGGCAGCATCGACGGCGCCATCAGCGGCAACAACGAAATTGCGCGCCAGATGCCTTTGCCGGGAATCAACGTGCGTTGCAATGCGTAGGCAAACAGGTAGGCCAGCGGTACGACAATCGCCGCCACGCTGAGGGAAACTTTCAGGCTATTGCCGAGCAACCAGTGGAAGTTCGCACTGGTCACCAATTCACGCGCAGCCACCAGGCCTCCGCCCTGCCCGGCCTCCGAACTGAAACCGCGCCAGAAGATCGCCAGCAACGGCATCAACACCGCGAGGCCGAGCAACACCAATAAAAGGACTTTGCCGCCGACCACGAACACCCGGTCGCCGATCTCGGCACGGGAGGTCTGCCGAACCTGCTTGTGCGGTATCGGCAGCGCGATGTTCGCGCTCATCAGGCAAACACCTGCAGGCTGCGCGGGGGCAAGGCGACCATGATCTGCTGCGCACCGAGGCGCGGCATGGCTTCCGGTGCCAGTTCGGCCAGCAATGCGTGGCCGGGCAGTTGATCGAGTTCGAAGCTCATGCGGCAGCGGTTACCGAGAAAGGTGATCTCGCGAACCTTGGCCGGGAACAGGTTTTCTTCATGCACCGGCGGGTTGACGTTGATCGCTTCCGGACGGCAAAACAGACGGCCCGACGTGGTTTTAGCGCTGCCATCCGCCAGGCGCATGCTCATCCCGCCGACCTGGGCGTGGCTGTCACTGCTGCGGCTGAATGGCAGCCAGTTGCCCTGGCCGACAAACTCCGCCACAAACGGCGTGGCCGGGCGGTCGTAGATGTCCTGCGGCGTGGCGTACTGCTCGACCTTGCCGTTGTTCATCACGGCGATGCGGTCGGCCATCAGCATGGCCTCGTCCTGATTGTGCGTGACCATCAGGGTGGTGACGCCGAGGTTGCGCTGCAGTTGGCGCAGTTCGGTGCACAAATGCTCGCGAACCCGGGCGTCGAGGGCCGACATCGGTTCGTCCAGCAGCAACAACGATGGCGCCGGCGCCAATGCCCGAGCCAGCGCGACACGTTGCTGTTGGCCGCCGGACAACTGGCCGGGGTACTTTTTCTCGCTGCCGGTCAGGCCGACCAGTTCCAGCATCTGACCGACACGTTTGCGCACTTCATCACGGCCACTGCCGGCGAGGCCGTAGGCAATGTTCGCTTCGACGGTGAGGTTGGGAAACAGCGCGTAGGACTGAAAAAGAATGCCGTAGTCCCGGGCCTGGGGTGCCAGGTGGGAAACGTCGCGATCGCCGAGGTACAACTCGCCGCTGTCCTGTTTCTCCAGGCCGGCGATGCAACGCAGCAACGTGGTTTTGCCACAGCCGGACGGGCCCAGCAGGCACACCAGTTCACCGGCCGCCACGTCGAGGGAAACATTGTCCAGCGCGGTGAAGGCGCCAAAGCGTTTCTGCACACCGCGCACTTTCATCGGGGCGCCGGGGTTGGTCAGGGCAGTTGCGATCGAGTGGTTCATGGACAGGCCTCATCAAGCAGATGAAGCCCATCCTAGGTTTGTAATGCGTCCGTCATGTGGCAGTGAGGCAAAAACGGCTGATAGTGGTATTCAAGAATTTGGGTTGGATACGTTGGCGCACTGACGGACGCCTTCGCGGGCAAGCCTCGCTCCTTCAGGGGAATGCGATCACCTGTAGGAGCGAGGCTGGCCCGCGAATGGGCCCTCACATTCAACACAAATCTCACGCAGGGGCCATTTCCTGCGCCAAACCCAGGAACGCCGCCGGCAACCGCGCGCCTTTGCGCTCCTTGAGGCAGTACAGATACTCCGGAATCTGCGGCGCATTCTCAATCGTCAGCACGCGCAATTGCGGGTCATGCGGCACTTCCTGTCGGGCAATGATGCTGATGCCGATGTTGCGCAGCACCGCCTCGCGAATCGATTCACGGCTGCCAATTTCCAGCAACGGCCCGAAACTCACCCCCGCACTGGCCAGTAATTCTTCGGTCAGGCGTCGAGTGGTCGAGCCCGATTCGCGCATCAACAAGGTATGCCCGGCCAACGCGCTGAGCGGCACATGATCGTGCGCCGCCAGCGGATGGTTGCGATGCACTGCCAACACCAGCGGATCGCTGCCGAGCACCCGCCGAATCAGCCGCGCGTCATCGAGCAATTGTGACGACGCCGCGACATCCACCCGGTAATCCTCCAGCGCTTCCAGCACCTGCTGGGAGTTGCCGATTTCCACCGACACTTCCACTTGCGGCAAGCGCTCGCGGAAAGTCTTCACCAGGTCGAGGATGTAATACGGCGCAGTAGCAGCAATGCGCAATGTGCCCTGGACCTGGCCACTGTTGCGCAGGAAAAACTCGATGTCGGCTTCCTGCTGCAACAGCGCCTTGACCATCGGCAACAGCCGCGCGCCTTCATCGCTGACGCTGAGGCGGCGGCCGCCACGGTAGAACAGCTCAACCGAATACTGGCTTTCCAGATGGCGGATCTGCGTGGTCACCGTGGGTTGGCTCAGGCCGAGCTTTTTCGCCGCCAGGGTAATGCTGCCCAGGCGGGCAACCATGTAAAACGCCTTCAGCTCGGCACTCAGCACACCCGTCCCTCATCGCTTACTTGCGCAGCAGGCGCAAACCGTTGAACACCACCAACAGGCTGACACCCATGTCGGCGAACACCGCCATCCACATGGTGGCGATCCCGGCGAAGGTTACCCCAAGAAAGATCACCTTGATGACCAAAGCGAGGGCGATGTTCTGTTTGAGAATGGTCGAGGTTCGACGCGACAGGCGGATGAACGCAGGGATCTTGCGCAGATCGTCGTCCATCAGGGCGACATCGGCGGTCTCGATGGCGGTATCGGTGCCGGCGGCGGCCATTGCGAAACCAATCTGGGCGCGGGCCAGCGCCGGCGCATCGTTGATGCCGTCGCCGACCATGCCAACACGATGGCCCTGTGCATAAAGTGCCTCGATGGCTTGCAGCTTGTCGTTGGGCAGCAGATCGCCCTTGGCCTCGTCGATGCCGACTTGCACGGCAATCGCCTGGGCGGTGTGGACATTGTCGCCGGTCAGCATCAGGGTTTTGATGCCCAGATCGTGCAGTTGCTGGATCGCTTCGCGGCTGGACTCTTTCACCGTGTCGGCCACGGCAAACAGCGCCAACGGGCCGGACTTGTCGAGCAACAGCACCACCGATTTGCCCTGCTTTTCCAGGGCAAACAGCTTCTCTTCCAGCGCAGGTGAACACAGGCCCAAATCTTCCACCAGGCGATGGTTACCCAAGTGGTAGACCTGACCGTTGATTTCCCCGCGTACACCGCGACCGCCCAGGGCTTCGAAGTTATCCACAACGAGCGGCGCGAATTGTTTATCCACCGCCGCATTGGCGATGGCCAACGACACCGGGTGGTCCGAACGACCGGCCAGCGCTGCGGCAATCGCCGGGGCAGTGGCGTCTGCGGTGGGATCAAGCGACACATAATCGGTCTGCACCGGTTTGCCGTGGGTCAGGGTGCCGGTCTTGTCCAGGGCCAGGTAATCGAGTTTGTGGCCACCCTCCAGATAAACGCCGCCCTTCACCAGGATGCCTTTGCGTGCCGCCGCGGCGAGGCCACTGACGATGGTCACCGGGGTGGAAATCACCAACGCGCATGGGCAAGCGACCACCAGCAAGACCAACGCGCGGTAGATCCAGTCGAACCAGACGGCGCCCATGAACAGCGGCGGAATCACCGCCACGGCCAAGGCCAGCAGGAATACCGCCGGGGTATAGATTTTCGAGAACTGATCGACGAAGCGCTGGGTCGGCGCCCGTGCGCCCTGGGCCTGTTCCACGGCGTGGATGATCCGCGCCAGTGTGGAATTGTTCGCCGCTGCAGTGACGGAATACTCCAGCGAGCCTGCCTGGTTGATGGTGCCGGCGAAGACCTTATCGCCCACCGTCTTCTCGATCGGCAGACTTTCGCCGGTGATCGGCGCCTGATCGATGGTCGAACTGCCCGACACGACTTCGCCGTCCAGGCCAATCCGCTCGCCAGGACGCACCCGCACTCGCGCACCGAGCTCGATGGTTTTGACCTCTTGCGTGACCCAGCTGCCGTCGGCTTGCTGCACCGTCGCCTGTTCCGGGGTCATCTGCATCAAGCCGCCAATGGCGTTACGCGCCCGGTCCAGCGACTTGGCTTCGATCAACTCGGCCACGGTGAACAGGAACATCACCATCGCCGCTTCCGGCCATTGCCCGATCAGGATCGCGCCGGTGACTGCGATGCTCATCAACGCGTTGATGTTCAGGTTGAGGTTCTTGAGCGCGATCCAGCCCTTCTTGTAAGTGGTGAGGCCGCCACTGAGGATCGAAATCAGCGCGATGATCGCCACCACCCAGTCCGGCGCGGCGCTAGTGAAGTGGATCACTTCTGCCGCCAGCGCACCCACGCCGGACAGTGCCAGAGGCCACCAGTGCTTTTTCTCGGGGGTCGGCGCTGGCGCATCAGTGCCCTGTTCCATCGGTTCAGCCACCATGCCCAGCGACTTGATCGCCTCGATGATCGGCGCAGTGCTCGGCAGGTCATGGGTCACGCCCAGGACCCGATTGATCAGGTTGAATTCCAGTTGCTGGACCCCCGCAAGCTTGCCCAGTTTGTTCTGGATCAGCGTCTGCTCGGTCGGGCAGTCCATGGCGTCGATGCGGAAGCTGCTCAGCCGCGCGCCGTCGGTCGGCGTGTCGCTCAACTTGATCAGCGAAGGCGCTGCCGCCTTGGAGGAACAGCAGGAGTCGCCGTGCCCGCCATGGTCATGCTTCTGCACAGGCTGCAGCTTGTGGCTGTGATCGTGATCGTGATCGTGATCGTGATCAGCCTCGGGTTTGTGGGTGTGAAGGGAATCGCTCATTGGTTGCGTCCATGAAGGTGCCTGTTGCCAAGTAAAGACCCTGTAGCCACTATAGGGTCAAGCACCCTTTTGGAGATTGCTGTCATGAAGATTGGAGAACTGGCGAAACTCACCGACTGCGCCGTCGAAACCATCCGCTACTACGAGCGCGAAAACCTGCTGCCGGAGCCCGCCCGCAGCGACGGCAACTACCGCGTCTACACTCAGGCCCACGCCGAACGCCTGACCTTCATCCGCAACTGCCGCACGCTCGACATGACCCTGGAAGAGATCCGCAGCCTGCTGGCCCTGCGCGACAGTCCGCAGGATCAGTGCGAAAGCGTGAACGCGTTGATCGACGAGCACATTCATCACGTGAAAGCGCGGATCGACGGATTGATGGCGTTACAGACGCAACTGCTCGACCTGCGCCAACGCTGTGGCGAGGGCCCGGACATTGATCAGTGCGGGATTTTGCAGCGGCTGGAAGTGAGTGGCGGGGTGGTGGCGACGGAAGTTGAGCATTCCCATGTCGGCAGGAGTCATGGGCATTAGTCCCATCGCCACATCAGCGACTAGATCAACTTGAATTCCAATATGCCTCGATGCCCCATGCCGTAACCGATGCCCGGGACCATGCCCGAGCCCGGAAAAAGACTGCAGCGCAGGTGAACGGTCTCACCCCGATGCTTTTGATAGACAGAGGGCTCAATCCGAAACTTGAGGGGGGAGTCGGGATTGACCGTCAACTTGCGCTGATAGTCTCTCCAGGCTCCGCCCTGACCGCCCTTCGCGCTACTTATCCAGAGCATTTCAATAGCGTTGTTTGTTCGCAGGTTTTCAATCCGCGGAATGGTCAGAACGACGCCATCGGGATGTGGGTCAATCTCCAGAACGCCTTCAGATACACCCTCAATAGAGACCGGGCCGGTTTGCATCAGTGCCGGGGCGAAGGTCATCAGCAACGATGCAGAAGGTATAGCGCCCCCGCCTCTTTCGATGACAAAAATGACCTCGACCCGGTCTCCTTCAAACTGCCTTGCCGTGTCGTCGGGCACAACAAAATGCAACGGCATAAAACTCTGTACGGACTGCGGCTGCGACTGATAATTACCCCCCGAACCGCCAAACGCCGCCCATTGCACTCGAACCTGATCGCCGATCTGAAATTCTCTATCGTTTACCGCCACGACCACTCGAAGTGAATCGACGAAGATCGGTGCGCCGGTGAAAACCTCCATGGGCACCACGCATCCCCATGGATCGAGGCCCGGAATGAAATGAAAGAGCCCCGACTGGCTTTCACAGCCAACGAACGGTGCTCCTGTCAATCCGCTCCTTAGAGGGTTTGTACCGAAATGTCGCTCCGAAAAGCCGTCCGTTCCACCGGCCGCAGTGTTATTCATGACAAGGCTCCTGAAATAAAAAGAGGGTGTTGCTGACCACGGCCTGATGGCCTCGTGATCAGTCAAACACCCTCTCATTTATTCGCCTACTGGCAGAAATGACAGTCAGGTAGAACCTTTTCTAATAAAACAGCCCTGCCCGTCAAACAATCAGACGGCCATCGGTGCCGTCATCGGCGCGTGATGCTGATACCCCTCAAGCGAGAAATCGCTCGGCTCGATCAACTCCAGCCACTCCGGCTGATACAAGCCGGTCTTGGCAAACTCCGGCACACGGTCACTGATCACCAGTTTCGGCATCGGGAACGGCTCGCGCTTGAGCTGTTCGTTGAGCATGTCCAAATGGTTTTCGTAAACGTGGGCATCACCGATGAAATAGGTGAACCAGCGCGGTGTGTAGCCGGTCAGTCGGCCGATCAGGCTCAGCAACGCGGCGCCTTCGGTGAGGTTGAACGGCGTGCCCAGGCCCAGGTCGTTGGAGCGGATGTAGAGCGTCAGGGAGATTTCCCTGGTCTCGACATTCGGGTGGAACTGGTACAGCAGGTGGCACGGCGGCAAAGCCATTTCATCGAGCTGGGCGACGTTCCAGCCGTGGAACAGAATGCGGCGGCTGCCCGGGTCCTTGATGATGGTGTCGACGCACTGGCGGATCTGGTCGATCGCCTTGTACAGAACGACATAGGCCTGACCGTCTTCCTCGCCTTCGGCGATCTGACGATAACCCTGGCTCAGGGTCTGTTCGATAGCGGCCTGATTGCTGACCGGAATCTGCTTGTACGCCGGCCATTTGCGCCATTGCACGCCGTAGATTTCGCCAAGGTCGTCTTCACCCTGACGGAACGGATTGGCCAGCCACTGCGCGTTTTCGTTGGCGTTCTGATCCCAGACCTTGCAGCCCAGCGCGCGGAATTCGGCGGCGTTGTTCACGCCACGCAGGAAACCACACATCTCGCCGATGGCCGATTTGAAGGCCATCTTGCGCGTGGTGATCGCCGGGAAACCTTCTTTCAGGTCATAACGCAGCATCGCGCCCGGAAAGCTGATGGTGTTCACGCCGGTGCGGTTGGCTTGCTTGGTGCCGTTCTTGATGACGTGGGCGACCAGTTCGAGATATTGCTTCATGAATTACCTGTGTCCTTGAACCCGGGGCCGTCACCCCGGGATTCGAATTTATACGGCAGCCGCTGGAGTCGCCGGGGCGCGGTGATACGCCAGCCAGATCAGGAACAGCCCGCCAACGATCATCGGCACGCAGAGCACTTGGCCCATAGTCAGCCAGTTCCAGGCCAGATAGCCCAGTTGCGCGTCCGGTACGCGGACAAACTCCACGATGAAACGGAAGATGCCGTAGAACAGGGCAAACATCCCGGACACCGCCATGGTCGGCCGCGGCTTGCGCGAGAACAGCCAGAGAATGGCAAACAGGGCCACGCCTTCGAGCGCGAACTGGTACAGCTGCGACGGGTGACGCGCCAGTTGCGCCGGATCGGTCGGGAAGATCATCGCCCACGGCACGTCGGTCGCCTTACCCCACAACTCGGCGTTGATGAAGTTACCGATGCGCCCGGCACCCAGGCCGATCGGCACCATCGGCGCGACGAAATCCATCAGCTGGAAGAACGACTTGTTGTTCTTCTTGCCGAACCACAACGCCGCCAGCATCACGCCGATGAAGCCGCCATGGAACGACATGCCGCCCTTCCACACTTCGAAAATCAGTGTCGGGTTGGCCAGATAAGCGTTCAGATCGTAGAACAGCACATAGCCCAGGCGGCCGCCGACGATAACGCCCATCGACATCCAGAAGACCATGTCGGAAAGCTTTTCCTTGGTCCAGGTCGGGTCGAAACGGTTGAGCCGGCGCGATGCCAGCAGCCAGGCGCCGCCGATGCCGATCAGGTACATCAGACCGTACCAGTGGATTTTCAGCGGACCGATGGCCAGGGCCACCGGGTCGATCTGCGGGTAAGGCAGCATTGCGACTCCTTGTTGAAAGTTGAAACCAGAATTCCCGGGCGACGCTGCCACCTCAGGATTAAGCCAGCATTGCGAGCTAGAGCAGGAAGCTCAGGCCTACGCAGAACAGCAAAGCCGCGAACAGCCTTTTCAGCAACTTTGGCGACAGCCTGTGGGCCAGTCGCGCACCGAGACGGGCGAACACCATGCTGGTCAGGGCAATCCCCAGCAGCGCCGGCAAATAGATAAAACCGAGACTATGGGCCGGCAGCAAGGGATCGTGCCAGCCCAGAATCATGAAACTTGATGCACTGGCCAAGGCGATGGGCAGGCCGCAAGCCGACGAAGTCGCCACGGCTTGCTGCATCGGCACGCTGCGCCAGGTCAGGAACGGCACGGTCAACGAGCCGCCGCCAATGCCGAAAATCGCCGAGGCCCAGCCAATCACACTGCCGGCCACGGTGAGACCGAGTTTGCCGGGCACCGTTCGACTGGCCTTGGGTTTGACGTCCAGCGCCAGTTGCGCGGCGATGATCAGCGCAAACACACCGATGATTTTCTGCAGATTCGGGCCGGAGATCGCTTCGGCCGTCAGCGCCCCGAAACCGGCACCCATCAGAATTCCGACAGTCATCCACACGAATATCGGCCAACGCACGGCGCCACGACGATGATGTTCGCGGACGGCATTGACCGACGTAAAGATGATCGTTGCCAGGGACGTGCCGACCGCCAGGTGGGTCAGGATCGACGCGTCGAAGCCCTGCAAGGTGAAACTGAACACCAGCACCGGGACGATGATGATCCCGCCACCTACCCCGAACAGCCCGGCCAGCACGCCTGCGCAGGCGCCCAGCGCCAGATAGAGCAGAAATTCCATGGACGATCTCAATGCTTAGGCAAAACCGGAGCGGCATGGTAACGGATGCGTGGCCTCGGGCTCCACTGCGGATGGCAATGGAACGACAGGCGACGACTGCGTAGAGTGAGCAAAAAACACACAAGGACCACCTTATGTGCCTGATTGTTTTTGCCTGGCGACCGGGTCACGCCCAGCCGCTGATCGTGGCGGCCAACCGCGACGAGTTCTATGCCCGGCCCAGCCAGCCCCTGGCGCAATGGCCGCACGCACCGCACGTCTACGCCGGTCTCGACCTCGAAGCCGGCGGCACCTGGCTCGGTATTGGTGCCAATGGGCGTTTTGCTGCGCTGACCAATATCCGTGATCCGAATCAGTCTCCATCGCGAAAATCCCGAGGTGAGCTGGTGGCGGGTTTTCTCTTGGGCAATATGCCAATTGATGATTACTTAAGCGACGTTGTCGGACGTTCGCTGGAATATGCCGGATTTAATCTGCTGATCGGCAATGCCAACGAGCTGTGGCACTTCAATGCGCGGGAGTCCGAGGCGGTGATGCTGGCGCATGGGATTTATGGGCTGTCGAATGCCGGGCTGGATACGCCGTGGCCGAAATTGCTCAAGGCACGGGCGGCGCTGGAGGAAGTGCTGGAGGATCCGCAGCCAGAGGCGTTACTGGCGTTGCTGAAAGATCCGCAAACCGCACCCTTCGCCGAGTTGCCGGATACCGGGGTGGGGTTGGCGACCGAGACGTTGCTGTCGAGTGTGTTTATTGCCAGTCCGACTTATGGGACGCGTGCGAGTACGGCGTTGATTGTTCAGGCGGATGGGACGCGGCGGATGGTCGAACGGAGTTTCGGGCCGTATGGGGGCATTTGGGGGAAGTGGAGATCAAGATTTGAAGGCTAGCGATCACCTGTGGCGAGGGAGCTTGCTCCCGTTCGGTTGCGCAGCAGCCGCAAAACGATTGGGAGCGCTTCGCACTCCAGCGGGAGCAAGCTCCCTCGCCACAGGGCCATCAGCCTTTCAGAGGGTTTTGACCACAGCCGGATTGACCATTCGCGCCAACCCAAGGTTTTTCAGCGCCAATTGCAGCGAGCTGTGGATCACTTGCGGGTTGTCGATGGTCATCAGTTCGGCCAGCAATTCCTGGGCCTTGCTCAGGTTGATCTGACGCAGCATCCACTTCACTTTCGGCAGGTTGGTGGCGTTCATCGACAGGCTGTCGAAGCCCATCGCCATCAACAGCACCGCCGCCGCCGGGTCACCGGCCATCTCGCCGCAAATGCTCACAGGCTTGCCTTCGGCGTGGGCATCACGCACCACGTTCTGCAACGCTTGCAGCACCGCCGGGTGCAGATAATCGTAAAGGTCGGCTACACGCGGGTTGTTCCGGTCCACCGCGAGCAGGTATTGAGTCAGGTCGTTGGAGCCGACCGACAGGAAGTCCACCTGCCGCGCCAGTTCCTTGGTCTGATACACCGCCGCCGGAATCTCGATCATCACGCCAATCGGCGGCATTGGCACGTCGGTGCCTTCGTCGCGGACTTCGCCCCATGCCCGGTGAATCAGGTGAAGGGCTTCTTCGAGTTCATGGGTGCCGGAGATCATCGGCAGCAGAATCCGCAGGTTGTTCAAGCCTTCGCTGGCCTTGAGCATGGCGCGGGTCTGCACCAGGAAGATTTCCGGGTGGTCGAGGGTAACGCGAATGCCGCGCCAGCCGAGGAACGGGTTGTCTTCCTTGATCGGGAAGTACGACAGCGACTTGTCGCCGCCGATGTCCAGGCTACGCATGGTGACCGGTTGCGGATGGAACGCGGCGAGTTGCTCGCGGTAGATCGCCAGCTGCTCCTTTTCGCTCGGGAACCTCTGGTTGATCATGAACGGCACTTCGGTGCGGTACAGACCGACCCCTTCGGCACCACGCTTCTGCGCTCGCGCCACGTCCGCCAGCAGACCGGTGTTGACCCACAGCGGCATGCGGTGGCCATCGAGGGTCACGCACGGCAAGTCGCGCAAAGAGTCCAGACCCAGCGCCAGTTGTTTCTCTTCTTCCACCACTTCGGCGAACTGCTTGCGCAGCACGTCGCTGGGGTTGGTGTAGACCTCGCCGCGATTACCATCGACGATCAATTCGATGCCGTCGACCTTGGCATAGGGCAGGTCGACCAGGCCCATCACCGTCGGGATGCCCATCGCCCGGGCGAGGATCGCGACGTGGGAGTTACCCGAACCGAGGACCGAGACCAGACCGACCAGCGTGCCTTCCGGCACCTCGCCGAGCATGGCCGGCGTCAGTTCTTCACTGACCAGAATGGTTTTTTCCGGATAGACCAGATTCTGCTGACGCTCTTCCTGCAAGTAGGCGAGCAAACGGCGGCCAAGGTCCTTGACGTCCGAGGCGCGCTCACGCAGGTAGGCGTCGTCCATCAATTCGAAACGGTTGACGTGCTCGGTGACCACCTGACGCAACGCACCCTGGGCCCACTGACCGGTCTTGATCACCGTGGTCACTTCGTTGCCCAGCGCTTCGTCGGCGAGCATCATCAGGTAGACGTCGAACAAGGCCCGCTCTTCGGGGCGCAGCTGCGAGGCCAATTTGGCGGACAAGGCACGCATGTCGGCGCGAACGCCTTCGATGGCGGTCTTGAACAGCCCGAGTTCGGCGGCGATATCGGAGATGGTCTTGTCGGGCACCACGTCCAGGTCGGCCGGCGGCAGCATGACCACCGCGGTCCCGACCGCCGCACCCGGCGAACCCGGTACACCGACGAACTTGGCTTCCTGGATGCCTTTGCCCTGACGACCCAGGCCACGGATCGAACCGGTGGCTTCGGCGTGGGCGATAACGCCGGCGAGTTGCGCGCTCATGGTCACGAGGAAGGCTTCTTCACCTTCATCGAACTGGCGGCGTTCTTTTTGCTGAATGACCAACACGCCGACGACGCGGCGGTGGTGAATGATCGGCGCCCCGAGGAAGGAGGCGTAGCGCTCCTCGCCCGTCTCGGCGAAGTAGCGGTAGCGCGGGTGATCCGCGGCGTTTTCGAGGTTCAGGGGTTCTTCACGCGTGCCGACCAGGCCAACCAGACCTTCGTTGGGTGCCATGCTGACTTTGCCGATCGAGCGCTTGTTCAAGCCCTCGGTCGCCATCAGCACGAAGCGGTTGGTCTCGGGGTCAAGCAGGTAGACCGAGCAGACCTGGCTGCCCATGGCCTCTTTGACGCGCAACACAATAATCCCCAACGCCGCCTTGAGATCCTTGGCGGAGTTAACTTCCTGGACGATCTTGCGCAGCGTATTGAGCATGGCTCGGGGTCGAACTCCGTCGTCAGTCGCGCGTTAAAAGGCGCGGGGCAAGCTCTTTGAGAGCGCGTCGATACACCTCGCGCTTGAATGTCACCACCTGGCCCAACGGATACCAATAACTGACCCAGCGCCAGCCATCGAACTCCGGTTTACCGGTCAAATCCATCCGCACCCGCTGCTCGTTGGAGATCAGGCGCAGGAGAAACCATTTCTGTTTCTGGCCGATGCACAGCGGTTGGCTGTGTGTTCTGACCAGACGTTGCGGCAAACGATAGCGCAACCAGCCCCGGGTGCAGGCGAGAATTTCAACATCTTCGCGCTCAAGACCCACTTCTTCGTTCAACTCGCGGTACAAGGCGTCTTCCGGCGTCTCCTGGGGGTTGATCCCGCCCTGTGGAAACTGCCAGGCATCTTGATTGATACGGCGAGCCCATAGCACCTGTCCGGCATCATTCGTGAGAATGATCCCGACATTGGGGCGGAAACCATCGGGGTCGATCACGGCAACAACCTCGCAAACGCATGTCGCCGCATTGTTCCACAAAGGTTGTGAAGGCAGCAACGAGCCGACCTACCTTATGTGCACTCTTGTGAAAAGTCCGTATTCTGGACGCCTTTCTACAGACTTTTCAGCGAGTAACTGCAATGCGGCTGGCTTTATTCGACTTGGACAACACGCTTTTGGGCGGCGACAGTGACCACGCCTGGGGCGATTACCTGTGCGAGCGCGGCTTCCTCGATGCCGTCGCCTACAAGGCACGCAACGACGAGTTCTATCAGGATTACCTGGCCGGCAAGCTGGATAACGATGCTTATCTGAACTTTTGCCTGGAAGTCCTCGGCCGCACCGAGATGGCCACACTGGATCAATGGCACCTGGATTACATGCGCGATTGCATTGAGCCGATTGTGCTGCCCAAGGCTATCGATTTGCTGGCCAAGCACCGCGAGGCTGGCGACAAATTGGTGATCATCACCGCGACCAACCGTTTCGTCACCGGCCCGATTGCCCAGCGTCTGGGGGTTGAAACCCTGATCGCCACGGAATGCGAGATGGTTGATGGCCGTTATACCGGGCGCAGCACCGATGTTCCGTGCTTCCGCGAAGGCAAGGTCACGCGGTTAAATCGTTGGCTGGAAGAGACCGGGCATTCGCTGGAAGACAGCTATTTCTACAGCGACTCGATGAATGATTTTGCGTTGCTGGAGCAAGTGGCGAATCCGGTGGCGGTCGATCCTGATCCGAATTTGCGCGCCGAGGCCGAGCAGCGTGGCTGGCCGGTAATTTCGTTGCGCGACTGAAATTGCTTTCGCGGGCAAGCCTCGCTCCTACAGGATTTGTGGTAGTAGCCGACTACAGACTCGACACATCACCTGTAGGAGCGAGGCTTGCCCGCGAAGGGATCGCCTCGGCTTCAAGCCTTAAACCGGCTTGGCGCCCATCAACCCCGCAATGGCGATAAAGCAGACAAAGCTGAACAGCGCGAGAGCAAAGGTGAACTTGCCGCTGCCGCCCGGCGCAGTACGCAGCTTGTTCAGCCGCACCAACAACCAGAACCACCCCAACGCTGCCAGGGTGTAAAGCACACTCGACGCGAGCAACCACGTCTGCCCCAACGGCCAGCCCACCAGATGCACCATCCACCAGCCGGTGAATGGCATGCTCAGCAGCGCCAGGCCCATCAACAGCCAAACGAACACCCGAGGCCGTTGCAACGTGCGCGCTGCAGCAGTCGCATCACCACGACGCCGCGTTTGCCAAAACCATATCCCCAAGCCCAGCGCACAGCCCAACAATATTGCCGTCGCCGCGGTGTGCGCCATTTTCAGGGCGGTTAACGTTTCCATTGTTCGACTTCCTTAGAGACTGCCCATCAGCGTAGCCGCTCAGCCGAGAAACAGCTGATAGGCCGGATTGTCGCTTTCATCCCAGTACGGGTAACCGATTTCCTCAAGCGCCGCAGGAACCAGATGACGTTCGTCGTGAGGCACTTGCAAGCCCGCGACCACACGGCCATCCGCCGCGCCGTGGTTGCGGTAGTGGAACATCGAGATGTTCCAGCGCCCGCCGAGCTTGTTGAGGAAGTTGAACAGCGCACCCGGACGTTCCGGGAATTCAAAGCGCAGCACCACTTCATCGACGACCTGGGCCGCGCGGCCACCGACCATGTGACGTATGTGCAACTTGGCCAGTTCGTTATCGGTCAGGTCCAGCACCGGGAAACCCTGCTCGCTGAGGCTGGCGATCAGCGCACTGCACGGGTCGGTTTCCGGATGCGTCTGCACGCCGACGAAGATATGCGCTTCGCTGCCAGTGTTGTAGCGGTAGTTGAATTCGGTGATCTGGCGCTTGCCGATGGCTTCGCAGAACGCCTTGAAGCTGCCCGGTTTCTCGGGAATGGTCACGGCGATGATGGCTTCGCGGCCCTCGCCCAGCTCGGCGCGCTCGGCAACGTGGCGCAAGCGGTCGAAGTTGACGTTGGCGCCGGAATCGATGGCGACAAAGGTGTGCCCGGTGACACCGCGTTGCTCGACGTACTTCTTGATCCCGGCCACGCCCAGGGCGCCGGCAGGTTCGGTGATCGAGCGGGTATCGTCGTAGATGTCCTTGATCGCCGCGCAGATTTCGTCGGTGCTGACGGTGATCACTTCATCGACGTAGTCTTTGCAGATATCGAAGGTGTGCTGACCGATCTGCGCCACCGCGACACCATCGGCGAACAGGCCCACGGTCGGCAGTACCACGCGCTCGCCGGCCGCCATGGCCGCTTGCAGGCAGTTGGAATCGTCCGGTTCGACGCCGATGATTTTGATTTCAGGGCGCAGGTATTTCACATATGCCGCGATCCCGGCGATCAACCCGCCGCCGCCCACCGGAACGAAGATCGCATCCAGGCGCCCGGGGTGCTGGCGCAGAATCTCCATCGCCACGGTGCCCTGCCCGGCAATAGTGTGGGGATCGTCGTAAGGGTGAATGTAGACGTAGCCTTTTTCGTCGACCAGTTTGAGCGAGTAGGCCAGGGCTTCCGGGAACGAATCGCCGTGCAGCACGACTTTGCCGCCACGGGAACGCACGCCTTCGACCTTGATTTCCGGGGTGGTCTTGGGCATGACGATGGTGGCTTTCACGCCCAGCACTTTTGCCGCCAGGGCCAGACCCTGCGCGTGGTTGCCCGCCGAGGCGGTGACCACACCGCGAGCGCGCTCTTCATCGCTCAACTGCGTCAACTTGTTGTAGGCGCCGCGAATCTTGAACGAGAACACCGGCTGCAAGTCTTCACGCTTGAGCCAAATGGAATTGCCCAGGCGCTCGGAGAGCTGGCGAGCAGTCTGCAACGGGGTTTCTACGGCAACGTCATAAACGCGCGAGGTGAGGATCTTTTTGACGTACTGTTCGAGCATCGGAAAGCATCACTGAGCGGGTTGGGCAGGGCCAAGGAGTCTAACCCGGCTTTCGGGCGGACGACCACACTAAACAGGTGGTTTTAAGGCCAGGCACATACCTTGTGGCGAGGGAGCTTGCTCCCGCTCGGCTGCGCAGCAGTCGCAAACCCTGCTGGCGCGGTATGCCGGAAGGAATGCGAGAGGACCGCTTCGCGCTCCAGCGGGAGCAAGCTCCCTCGCCACAAGACTCTGCTCGCTCAGACATACCGTCGCACCCGCCAATCGGGCAATGACCTTCCCTGCCCCGAAGCCTATAATGCTGGCCTTTCGTTCCCTCCTTCGGCACCTCGGAGCCCGCATGACCCAGGATCAACTCAAACAGGCAGTGGCTCAGGCCGCCGTCGACTTCATCCTCCCGAAACTCGACGACAAGAGCATTGTCGGGGTCGGCACCGGCTCCACCGCCAACTGCTTCATCGACGCCCTGGCCAAGCACAAAGGCGCGTTTGACGGCGCGGTCGCCAGCTCCGAAGCCACCGCCGCTCGCCTCAAGGGCCACGGCATTCCGGTGTATGAGCTGAACACCGTCAGCGACCTGGAGTTTTATGTCGACGGCGCCGATGAAAGCGACGAGCACCTGAACTTGATCAAGGGCGGCGGCGCGGCCCTGACCCGCGAGAAAATTGTCGCGGCCGTGGCCAAGACCTTCATCTGCATCGCCGACGCCAGCAAACTGGTGCCGGTGCTCGGCGCGTTCCCGCTGCCGGTCGAAGTGATCCCGATGGCCCGCAGCCATGTGGCCCGCGAGCTGGTGAAGCTCGGCGGCGACCCGGTCTACCGTGAAGGCGTGTTGACCGACAACGGCAACATCATCCTCGACGTGTTCAACATGCAGATCACCAACCCGGTGGAGCTCGAGGCGCAGATCAACGCCATTGTGGGCGTGGTCACCAATGGTTTGTTCGCGGCGCGTCCGGCGGATTTGCTGCTGCTGGGCACTAGCGAAGGCGTGAAAACCCTCAAGGCCTGACCCCGCACTCCCAGTAGGAGCGAAGCTTGCTCGCGAAGAGGCCGTCACATTCAACATCTCTGTCGATTGTTACGGCCTCTTCGCGAGCAAGCTTCGCTCCTACAATAGGTTTTGCGGTGTTTGTTAGTTCTGCGCTGGTTTTTTGAAGACGTAGAACAGGTTCGGCTCGCTCACCAGGTACATCGTGCCATCGTCATCCATGGCGATGCCTTCCGCTTGCGGCACGGTCTTCTGCAACCCCTGTCGCCCCTTGCTCAGCGACATGGTGCTCAGCGGTCGCCCGTCCACATCCAGTTCCAGAATCAGCCGCGACTCGTCGGACAGCGCCAGCAAATGGCCGCTGCGCTCGTCGTATTGCAGGCTCGACAGGTCTCGCACGAACATCCCGGCATCGCGCTTGGGGTTGTTGACCACGTGCACCGCGTAGGATTTCTCCGGGTTGTAATGCGGGAAGCCCTGCACTTCGTAGATCAACATCGGGTCGCGCTCTTTGGCGACGAACAGGCGCTTGCCCACCGAATCGTAAGCCAGGCCTTCGAAACCCTTGTTGCCGCTCATGTGCACGCCGAGGGTCATCTGCTCGGCGTCCGCCGCGTCGAGGAACGTCGTGTCCTTATCCAGATGAATCTTGATCAGCCGCTGCTGGCGTTCATCGGTGATCACGTATGTGTCGGCGCTGATGAACTCCACCGCCTCCGGATCACCGAAGCCGACCAGCGAAATGCGTCGGACGATCCGCCCGTCCAGCGACAGCTCGATCAGCTCGGCGTTTTTGTTGGTGACGGTAAACAGGCTTTTGCGCACCGGATCGAAGGTCAGCGCCGACACGTCGTCGTTCAGCCCGTCAATGACCCGGGCTTCGATCTCCACCCGGTATTGATCCAGGCCGATGGACTCGCTGCTTAAAGGTTGCCAGAGGGTGTGCAGGTTGAACCAGGCGCGCTCGAACAGACGCATGTATTGGCCAACCGCAATCAGCGCGACCAGTGCAATGACTGTCAGGATCAAAATAAGGGGTTTGGGACGGGCAAGTCGGCGCATTCAGGCGGGCTCGGAAACAGAAACAGGCGGATGAAATATCACGCCTGTATGAATTCAAGCTTAATGGCCAGTTGCCTTTGACCACAACGCCTGGATTCTGAGCGCCTATTTCTGCTTTTCGAAACGGTAGAACAGGTTCGGCTCACTCACCATGTACAGCGTGCCCGCCTCGTCCATGGTCACGCCTTCGGCGCGCGGAATGGTCTTCTTCAAGCCGTTGAAGCCGCCCAGCAAGGTCATGAAGCTGACCTGCTCGCCCTTCTCGTCCAGTTCCAGCAACAAGTGGGAATCGGCGGACAGCACCAGGGTGTGGCCTGTGCGCGGGTCGATGGCCAGTCCCGAGAGGTTGCGGATGTCGAGTTCGTCATTGGCGAGTTTCTGCTTGTCGCCCTTGAGGGTCTGGCTGCCGTCGCTTTTCCAGCTGAACAGCGCAGGCGGACGCTCCTCACCCAGGAGGATTTGCTGATTGCGCGGGTCATAGACGATGGCTTCGAAGGCCTTGTTCTGGTCTTTCGAAGGGCCGAGGTCGTATTTAGGGAAGTTGGCGATGTTCAGTTCACGCGTGTCGGCATCGACCTTGACGATGGAGAGCATATGCTCACGCTCATCGACGATGGCCAGCAGACCATTGCCCATCATGGTCAGGCCTTCAGGGTTGCTCCAGCCCACCAGCGGCATCTTGCGCAGGACATCGCCTTGCAAGGTCAGCTCAACGAGGAACGGGTTTTTGCCCATGACCGAAAACAGGGTTTTGGTGTGCGGGTTGTAGGCCAGGTCCGACGCTTCGTCCTTCTCCATGCCCGGCAGCAGCTTGGCGTCGATCACTGCGCGGTAATCCGGTAGCCAGATACTTTCCTGACGCTCGGCCGGGCTTTCAAAACGCTCATGCAGCCAGAGCACACCGCGATCGTCCCAATGCATCGCAAAGGCGAGGCCATAAACGGCGACAGCCACCAGCAAAAGCCAGGAATACCAACGCATGACAAAGCGCGAGCGGCGGGCAGTTTTGACAGTGGGCAGCGGTCGGGTGGCCATTCAGGATGCGTTCCAGAAATTCAGGCTACGGGTAATAGCACAATTGGGACCGGCTCAGACGCCGGAATCCGCGGAATTATCCAGACAAGATGTGAAAAAAACGGGAAATGGCGGGATTGCCCTTCTGCGGGCCACCACAAACCGATGTCGGAGCGAGCCTGCTCGCGATGAGGGCGTGTCAGTCAACAGAGATGTCGAATGACAGGCCGGTATCGCGAGCAGGCTCACGCCTACAGGGTTTTGCGGTGTTTGGGTTAACGGACGCTGCTGGTGAAACTGCTCGCGCCGGACAGTTCGATCACCAGTTCATCACCGACATTCAGCGGGCCAACGCCCACTGGCGTGCCGGTCAGGATCACGTCCCCGGCCTGCAGCGAGAAGCAACCGGCCATGTGCTGGATCATCGGCACGATCGGGTTGAGCATGGCGCTGCTGTTGCCATCCTGGCGCACTTCGCCATTGATGGTCAGGCGAATGCCGATGTCAGTCAGGTCGGCAAAGGTGCTGCCGGACACGAACGGCGCAATCACCGCCGCGCCGTCGAAGGACTTGGCGATTTCCCACGGCAGGCCCTTGGATTTCAGCTCGGCCTGCTTGTCGCGCAACGTCAGGTCCAGGGCCGGGGCGAAACCGGAAATCGCATCCAGCACTTCTTCACGGCTTGGCTTGGTCGACAACGGCTTGCCGATCAACACCGCGATTTCCGCTTCGTAATGCACCGAACCGCGCTCGGTCGGAATGCTGAACCCGCCTTCCAGCGGCACCACGCAACTGCCTGGCTTGATGAACAGCAGCGGCTCGGTAGGCACCGGATTGTCCAGTTCCTTGGCGTGTTCGGCGTAGTTACGGCCGATGCACACCACTTTCCCCAGCGGGAAGTGAATACGCGTACCGTCGACATACTGGTGCTGATAGCTCATTACCGACTCCTGTTCCGTTGATTCAAACAGCGAAGATTTTGCCCGGGTTCATGATGCCGTTCGGGTCGAACACCGCCTTGACGGCTTTCATGTATTCGATCTCGACCGGCGAGCGGCTGTAGGTTAAATAATCACGCTTGGTCATGCCCACGCCGTGTTCGGCGGAAATCGAGCCGTTGTACTTCTCGACGGTTTCGAACACCCATTTGTTGACGGTGGCGCACTTGGCGAAGAACTCGTCCTTGCTCAGGTTTTCCGGCTTGAGGATGTTCAAGTGCAGGTTGCCGTCGCCGATGTGGCCGAACCAGACGATTTCGAAATCCGGGTAGTGTTCGCCGACAATTGCGTCGATTTCCTTCAGGAATGCCGGGACTTTCGACACGGTGACCGAAATGTCGTTCTTGTATGGCGTCCAGTGGGAAATGGTTTCGGAAATGTATTCGCGTAGTTTCCACAGGTTCTGCAGCTGGGTTTCGCTCTGGCTCATGACGCCGTCCAGCACCCAGCCCTGCTCAACGCAGTGCTCAAAGGTTTCCAGGGCGTGGTTGGCCACTTCTTCGGTGGTCGCTTCGAATTCCAGCAGCGCGTAGAACGGGCAATCGGTTTCAAACGCCGCCGGCACGTCGCCGCGGGCCATGACCTTGGCCAGGGCCTTGTCGGAGAAGAACTCGAAGGCGGTCAGGTCGAGTTTGCTCTGGAACGCGTGCAGCACCGGCATGATCGAGTCGAAATCGGCGGTGCCGAGGACCATCGCGGTGAGATTTTTCGGCGCACGGTCCAGGCGCATGGTTGCTTCGACGACAAACCCGAGGGTGCCTTCGGCGCCGATGAACAGCTGACGCAGGTCGTAGCCGGTGGCGTTCTTGATCAGGTCGCGGTTCAGTTCCAGCAGATCGCCCTTGCCGGTGACGACTTTCATGCCGGCTACCCAGTTGCGGGTCATGCCGTAGCGAATCACCTTGATCCCGCCGGCATTGGTGCCGATATTGCCGCCAATCTGGCTCGAACCCGCCGACGCAAAATCCACGGGGTAATACAGGCCTTTTTCTTCAGCCACGTTCTGCAGATGCTCGGTGACCACGCCTGGCTGGCACACGGCCGTGCGGTCGGTCAGGTTCACGTCGAGAATCTGGTTCATGTAGTCGAACGACACGACCACTTCACCATTGGCCGCCACCGCAGCGGCGGAAAGACCGGTACGACCGCCGGACGGCACCAGCGCCACCTTGTGCGTGTTGGCCCAACGGACAATGGCCTGGACCTGCTCGGTGGTCTTGGGGAACACGATGGCGGTCGGGGCCGGGGCGAAATGCTTGGTCCAATCCTTGCCATAAGTATTCAGGGAGTCGGCGTCGGTCAACACCTTGCCAGGCTCAACCAGGGTCTTCAGCTCATCAATCAGGGCAGGATTGGTCATCGACAGAACTCTCGAACAATTCATGGTCATCCTGAGAACGCTTCACGTCGCAGGAATGAGTGTTTAGCGGGGTGCGTATGCTAGCATACCGACCCCGCAGGGTAGTGCCCAACGGCTATTCTGCGGTGACGGCATTCTTGCCGTCCGGGTCAGCGTTATGTGCCCTGTTTTATACGTACGATCCTCTTTTGACGAGTGGCTGTTGTCGTCAGGCAAGGCGCCGCGACGAGTCATAGCCCGCTATGGCGAGGAGCGGCAACGCAGCATGACGGCAACAGACGCCGTCAAAAAGGATCAGTACGTATAAGACAGGGCACCCTGACTATTTCCTGCCATTTTTCTCCGGGATACAGGTTTACGCAGATGAGCAAGACTTCTCTCGATAAGAGCAAGATCAAGTTCCTTCTTCTCGAAGGCGTCCACCAATCGGCTGTCGACGTCCTCAAGTCGGCGGGCTACACCAGCATCGAGTACCTCACTGGTTCTCTGCCGGAAGCCCAGCTGAAGGAAAAGATCGCTGATGCGCACTTCATCGGCATTCGCTCTCGCACTCAACTGACCGAAGAGATCTTCGATCACGCGAAGAAGCTCGTGGCTGTGGGGTGTTTCTGCATCGGCACCAACCAGGTCGACCTGAACGCGGCGCGCGAACGCGGCATCGCGGTGTTCAACGCCCCGTACTCCAACACTCGCTCCGTTGCCGAGCTGGTGCTGGCCGAAGCGATCCTGTTGCTGCGCGGCATTCCTGAGAAAAACGCATCCTGCCACCGTGGCGGCTGGATCAAGAGCGCGGCCAACTCCTTCGAGATCCGCGGCAAGAAGCTGGGCATCGTCGGCTACGGCTCGATCGGCACTCAACTGTCGGTCCTGGCGGAAGGCCTGGGCATGCAGGTGTACTTCTACGACACCGTGACCAAGCTGCCATTGGGCAATGCAACCCAGGTCGGTAACCTGACCGAGCTTCTGGGCATGTCCGACATCGTTACCCTGCACGTTCCGGAAACCGCGGCGACCCAGTGGATGATCGGCGAGAAGGAAATCCGCGCCATAAAGAAGGGCGGCATTCTGATCAACGCCGCACGCGGCACCGTGGTCGAACTGGACGCCCTGGCGGACGCGATCAAGGACAAGCACCTGATCGGCGCGGCCATCGACGTGTTCCCGGTGGAGCCACGCTCCAACGACGAAGAGTTCGAAAGCCCGCTGCGTGGCCTGGACAACGTGATCCTGACCCCGCACATCGGTGGTTCCACCGCCGAGGCGCAGGCCAACATCGGTCTGGAAGTGGCAGAAAAACTGGTCAAGTACAGCGACAACGGCACCTCGGTGTCTTCGGTGAACTTCCCGGAAGTGGCCCTGCCGGCTCACCCTGGCAAGCACCGCCTGCTGCACATCCACCAGAACATTCCGGGTGTGATGAGCGAGATCAACAAGGTCTTCGCCGAAAACGGCATCAACATCTCCGGTCAGTTCCTGCAGACCAACGAGAAAGTCGGCTACGTGGTCATCGACGTAGACGCCGATTACTCGGAAATCGCCCAGGAGAAACTGCAGCACATCAACGGCACTATTCGTTGCCGCGTGTTGTTCTGACAGTGACTTGAGCGACAAAAAAAGGAGCCCTTCGGGGCTCCTTTTTCATGCGCTACCGTGTCATTTGACGTTGACGGTGATCTTCTTCGACACGATGGGCGGATCGAACGGCATGTGTCCGCTGTCGCCCAGCTCAAGCTGCAAGGTGTGTTTGCCCGGGGCCAGTTTGATTTCGGCCTGGGTCTGCGCCTTGCCGAAGTGCATGTGGTTAGCATCCAGCGGAATCGGTGCGCCGGCGGCCGGCAGTTTGTCGACATCGATCAGCAAGTGGTGGTGACCGGTGTTCTTGGTGACATCCCCGGCCGGTGCCAGGGCGATGTCCTTGACGCCGAATTTGACGGTGAAGGTTTCCGGGACAGTGGCGCCGTCTGCGGGAGATACGATAAACACTTCTGCACCCTTGGGCGCCGGAGTCGCAGCCGTTGCCAGCATCGAAGCACTCAGCAGCAGCCCAGCGAATGCTGCTCGTGACATAAACGTTTTCATTCTCTTCTCCAGTTTTTCCGTAAAATCCGCGTGGCCGAGACAACTTCACGGCCATTTGTTGTCGAAGGACCTCGACAACCATAGCAAAGCGAGCCTGAATCAGAGCATCGCGATAAATGTATTCAAAGGAGTGACCATGCGCTTTTTGCCTGGCCTGATCTGCCTGCTACCCCTTTTGAGCCCTTTGGCCCATGCCGAACTGATTGACGATGTAAACGATCGGGGCGAACTGCGTATTGCCCTTGAGGCTAATACACCCCCCTTCAATTTCAAGGACGAGGGCAAACTCACCGGCTTCGAAGTGGAATTGGGCCAACAGCTGGCCAACGAACTGGACGTGCGGGCCGACTTCGTCGTGACCGATTCCAGCGACCTGTTGTCCGGCGTTGAAACCGGCAAGTACGACATCGCCATCAACCACATAGCAATGACCCCGGATCTCAAGGATCGTTTCGACTTCACCGAGCCTTACATTCAAACCAATGCGCAATTGATCGCGCAGAAAGAAGAGCCGCGTTCGATCCTGTTGGTGCAGTCGCTGACGGAAGAAAAGCCGAAAACCGCCCCGGCTGTGGATTTGGCGATTCCGTTTCAGAAGGGTAACCCGGCGTTTCACGCCAGCCTGGAAGCTGCGTTGAAGCGGATCAAGGCGGATGGTCGACTGGAGGCGCTGGAGCAGAAGTGGTTTGGGGCGGATGCGAGTGTGACGCCCAAACCCTGATCCCGGACTGACGACCAACCCTATAGGAGTGAGCCTGCTCGCGATAGCGGCCTAACATTCAACATCACCGTTGACTGGTATGGCCTCATCGCGAGCAGGCTCACTCCTGCAGGGTGTGTAGGTGGTTAGTCTTGCGCGGTCAATGCAGCGGACGCTTCGGCCAGCTCCAACTCACTGAAGACTTGCACACCATGGCGCTTGAGCAACGCCGCCGTCACCCCCTCGCCGCTGACCTTCACACCGCTGAAGCTCCCGTCATACGTCAGCAAGTTCCCGCACGACGGGCTGTTGGCCTTGAGCACGGCGATGCGGATGCCGTGCTTTCGCACCAACTCCAGCGCCTGATAAGCCCCCGAGAGAAACTCGGCGCTGACGTCCTCACCCTCGGTAGTGATGACGGAGGCGTGGCCATCCAGCACTTCACCGCCCTGCCCGCCCGGAATTTCCGCTGCGGCCCTGGGTGTTGGCAAACCACCGGCAACCTCCGGGCACAACGGCACCACGCGACCTTCATCGAGCCACTGTTGAAGCTGATCGAACGGCCCGCTCGCCCCGCCGTCGTAACGCACGCGATGGCCCAGCAGGCAGCGGCTTACCAGAATCTTCTGCATGATCAGAACGGCTCGTTACCGCGGCGCCGGAACCAGCCCGTCAATGAAAGGCGATCCCGGGTCGCGGGCAGGACTTCGTGAGGCACCTCGCCTGACAGAAACACCACCAGGCATCCGCCAGTGGGCACCACGTCGTGTTCGACGCCGTCCTCCAAATACATGCGCAACTGGCCTCCGTGCTCGGGCAGCCAGCCGTCATTGAGGTAGATCACCGCCGAAACCATGCGCCGGTCGTCATCCCGAAAACGATCGACATGCTTGAGGTAAAACGCACCGGGCGGGTACAGGGCGAAATGGCTTTCGAAATCTTCCAGGCCCAGGTACAACCCGCGATTCATCGCCTCGCGCAGGCTGTCCATCAAGCTCAGGTAACTGTCGCACGCCAACGCCTGGCCGGGCTCGATCCACTGGATGTGGTCGCCGCGGATCCCCTCGCGAATCTCCGACGTCGGCCCTCGCCCCACGGCCGCCGGGGCCAATTCGCCCTCGGCTGCACGTTTACGGCACTCAGCCGCCAGTTCCCGGGTCAGACCCAGAGGCAGGAAAATATTCTGCTGCGACCAGCCGCGCTCGGCCAGGTCGTCGACGATACGTAACAGCAGCGGGTGATCAGAGGATATTTGCATGGCGCGCATAGTATTCCTGTGCCTGCAAATCCGACAGAGCCGCGCGGCGGAGGATTTGTCGGATTACTGATACGAATTCTCGACAAGTACGAAAGCCGCACGGAGAATAGTCGCCTGCTGACAGGAGTCCCTATGCGCCGTTTGTTTTTTTCATTGCTGATGCTCTGTGTGTTGCCCGCTTGGGCAGACGGCCACGACCAGTTGTACAAGGTCGCCGGTTGGCCAGATCAGCGCGCGCATTTTAACGACGCCCTCTCTGCCGCTCAGCAGCGCTACCAGAACAGCCTGCCACCGGCGGTGTTTCAAGCCTTGGTGAACAACAGCAATCAACGTTTCGCCTCCCAGGCCGTGGACCAGCGCGCCGAAGCTCAATTGCGTAAAAGCCTCGCCGATCCGCAACCTGCGCTGACCTTCTTTCAATCGCCCCTGGGCAAGAAAATCGTCGCCGCCGAATTGCTGGCGACCCGTCGCGATCAACTGGCGAAAAACGCCAAGGGTTTGCCGAAGATTCAGGCCAGTGACAGCCGTCTGCTGATCATCGGCCACCTGGCCCAGGCCCTGCCCGCTCGCGAGGCTGGTGCGGAAGTCAGCCTGGCGATCGCCGGTGTCGCGGCTGACAGCCTGAGTTCGATGATCCCGGGGTTGCTCGGTGGCGGTCAGGCGCAAGGGGTGTTGAACGGACAGCGCCAGCGTTTGATGGAACAGATTGGTGCTGATCTGAACAACACGCTGTTGTATGTGTATCGCGATCTGTCGGATGAAGAACTGGAAGAGTTCGCCACGTTTGCCGAGTCCACCGAGGGCAAGGCGTATTACCAGGCAGCGCTGGCAGCCATTCGGGCGGGGTTGGCGGTGGGGCAGGATCCAGCGAATCTCAATCAGTAATCTTTAGCGCCTGATACACCGACTTGCCCGCGATGAGGCCCTCACTTGCGCTAAAGATTCCGACCCTTGATCCGCTTGGTCAAAAACCCGAAATACTCCCGCCGCAACCCAACCGTCTCATTCGCCAGATGATGCCGCGCCTCTGGCAGCATCAATACCTGCGGCCGATCAAACTTGGCCTTCAACACCTCAAGGTTATGCTCCCAATCCACCGTCATGTCCGACTGCCCCTGCACAATCAGCGGTCGCCGTGGACTGTTCGGTGCCGCCTCGATTCGCTTGATCCACCGCGCCAACGCACCGACCCACGCCGTTGGCAGTCGCAGCGCTTGCAACGGATCGGCTTGCAGGAACGACAGGAACTCAGGGTCGTTGGAATTCTCGCTGAAGCGCCGGGCAATGCCGTTCACGAAAGGCTTGAGCAGGTAATAACTGAGCTGCGACCAGCCCCAGGCGCGCGGCCGAACCAGCGGTGACAGCAGAATCACCTGACCCTGGGCCGGACTGTCTGCACCGTGGTTAAGTACATGATCGATCACGATCGCCCCGCCAGTACTTTGCCCGCACAGGTGCCACGGCTGTGGGAGGTCAAGCGACTGCGCCTCGGCAAGCAACCCTTCCAGGGTGTGCTGATACTCGGCGAAATCCTTGATGCTCGCCCGCTCGCCACTGGACAGACCATGCCCCGGCAAGTCGCAGGCAATCACTGCGAAGCCCTGATCCAGCGCCCACTCGATCACATGCCGGTAGAGCCCGGTGTGGTCGTAGAAGCCATGGAACATAAACAGCGTCGCCTTCGCCTGGTCAGGCCACCAGACCTGGCTGACCACTTCATAGCCATCGACCTCGAAACGCCCCAATCCGCGGCGCAGCATTCGCCCCGGAAAATCCAGCCCGTAAAACCGCTGATAGGCCAGCGCCTCCACCGAAAGCGGCTGCCATTCGGCCAATGGCCGCAGGCTGGCGCGCAAATGATCGGGGTCGAAAGTGGCAGACATGAGCTATTTCCAGAGCGTTAAACAGACTTTATGGGCCTGCGATATTCATCTGTCGCGGCAAGCATGGCAAGCTAGCCGACCTTCGAGGATTGAAACCCATGCGCCCGGCCTACCGCACCACACTGCTTGCCAGCCTGCTCGCCCTCGTGTGTGCCGGCGTCTTGTGGGCGGCCTATGACTGGTTTCAGGGGCGCTACCTGCGCGCATTCAGTTCGCACACCGCGTTATTTTCCGGTGATCCGCTGCGCCTGCCCGCCGACCTCGCCGGCCCCGGCGCCATACGCCTGGTGCACTTCTGGGACCCGGCCTGCCCGTGCAATGTCGGCAACCAGCAACACCTGACTGAACTGGTCGATCAATACGTACCGCAGGGCGTGGAGTTTTACGCGGTCCAAAAACCCGGCAGCCACGGTCAGTTGCCCAGCACCTTGAGCCGCCTGAAAACCATCACCGTTCTCCCGGGTTCCGAACAGATCCCCGCCAGCCCGGCGGTGGCGATCTGGGACCGCAGCGGCAAACTGGCCTACTTCGGCCCGTACAGCGAAGGCCTGACCTGCAATTCGAACAACAGCTTTATCGAGCCCATCCTGCAAGCACTCAGCGAAGGTCGTGCGGTGGGCGCCACCCATACGCTGGCGGTCGGTTGCTACTGTCCTTGGCCGGAGGAAGCGAAGTAAGGCAATCCTGACTTTTCCAGGACCGCGATGCCCGGTACAGAAGGTCTGTGCTACATGTTTGCAGCCCGCACGGGCGGCAATCCCGAAGAACAAGGAGTCACCATGAAACGCGTCCTGACCGTACTTGTATTGCTGATCGTCACGCTCGTCATCGGGGTCGGCGGGTACGTGTACATCAAGCAGCCGACGCGCCAGGGCCAGGTGGAGTTGCAGCATCTTCAGGGCTCGGTGACCGTGCGTTACGACGAGCGCGGCGTGCCGCATATCCGCGCCGAAAACGAAACCGACCTCTACCGCACCCTCGGCTACGTGCAGGCTCAGGATCGGTTGTTCCAGATGGAAGCCATGCGCCGCCTCGCCCGGGGTGAGCTGGCCGAAATCCTCGGTCCGAAACTGATCGACACCGACAAACTGTTCCGCAGCTTGCGTATCCGGGAGCGCGCCGAGAGTTATGTGGCCGCACTGGATCGTCAGTCACCGGCATGGAAGGCGCTGGAAGCCTATCTGGATGGCATCAACCAGTATCAGGACACTCACGCGGCGCCCGTGGAGTTCGACGTGCTGGGCATCCACAAGCGCCCGTTCACCGCCGAAGACAGCATCAGCGTCGCCGGTTACATGGCGTACAGTTTTGCCGCCGCGTTTCGCACCGAACCTTTACTGACGTTTGTGCGCGACCAACTGGGTGTCGAGTACCTGAGTGTTTTCGAACTCGACTGGCAGCCCAAAGGCGTATTGGCCAAGACGCGCTCAACACCCGGCCCCGCCCTCGCTGCCGGTGACTGGAAAGACCTGAACGCCCTCGCCCGCCTGAGCGAACAGGCCTTGGCCGACAACGGCCTGCCGCAGTTCGAAGGCAGCAACGCCTGGGTGATTGCCGGCAACCGCAGCAAAAGCGGCAAGCCGCTGCTGGCCGGTGACCCGCACATTCGCTTCTCGGTGCCGTCGGTATGGTACGAGGCGCAATTGTCGGCGCCGGGCTTCGAGCTCTACGGTCATCATCAGGCGCTGGTGCCGTTTGCCTTTCTCGGCCACAACCTGGACTTCGGCTGGAGCCTGACGATGTTCCAGAACGACGACCTCGACCTGATCGCCGAGAAGATCAACCCGGACAACCCGAACCAGGTCTGGTATCGCGGCAAATGGGTCGACATGGTCAACACCGAGCAACAGATCGCGGTGAAAGGCCAGGCGCCGGTCACCCTGAAGCTGCGCCAGTCGCCCCACGGTCCGATCATCAACGATGTGCTGGGCAGCGCCGCCGGCAAGACACCGGTGTCCATGTGGTGGGCGTTCCTTGAAACGCCGAACCCGATCCTCGAAGGTTTCTACCAGCTCAACCGCGCCGACACCCTGGCCAAGGCCCGCGCCGCAGCGGCCAAGGTTCAGGCACCGGGATTGAACATCGTCTACGCCAACGCCAAGGGCGACATCGGTTGGTGGGCCTCGGCGCTGCTGCCCAAGCGTGCGGCCGGGGTGAAGCCCGGTTTCATCCTCGACGGCAGCACCAATCAGGCGGACAAGGAGGGTTTCTACCCGTTCAGCGCCAACCCGCAGGAAGAAAATCCGGCGCGCGGCTACATCGTCTCGGCGAACTTTCAGCCCGTTTCGCCGACTGGCATGGAGATTCCCGGTTACTACAACCTCGCCGATCGCGGCCAGCAACTCAATCATCAGCTCAGCGACAAGAGCGTGAAATGGGACAACGAGGCCAACCAGAAGCTGCAACTGGGCACCACCACCGCCTACGGCCCGCGTCTGTTGGCGCCGCTGTTGCCGGTACTGCGTGAAGGGGTGAGCGATCCCGCCGAACTGAAACTGGTCGAGCAACTGGCGCAATGGAAAGGCGATTACCCGCTGGATTCCACCAGCGCCACGCTGTTCAACCAGTTCCTGTTCAACCTGGCCGACGCGACGATGCACGATGAGCTGGGGAATGATTTTTTCGAGACCCTGCTCTCGACTCGCGTGATCGACGCTGCGCTACCCCGCCTGGCCGCGACGGCCGATTCGCCGTGGTGGGACAACCGCAACACCCTCGGCAAGGAAACCCGCGCCGATACAGTGAAAGTGGCCTGGCAAGCGAGCATCGCCCACCTAAAGACGACCCTTGGCCCTGACGTCGCGCACTGGCAGTGGGGCAAGGCGCACACCCTGACCCACGATCACCCTTTGGGCGTGCAGAAGCCGCTGGACCGAATCTTCAACGTCGGCCCGTTCGCGGCGCCCGGCACCCATGAAGTGCCGAACAACCTCTCGGCCAAGATCGGCCCGGCGCCGTGGCCGGTGACGTATGGCCCGTCGACGCGGCGCCTGGTGGACTTTGCCGACCCGGCCCACAGCCTGACCATCAACCCGGTCGGCCAGAGCGGCGTGCCGTTCGACAGCCACTACGAAGACCAGGCCGAGGCGTATGTCGAAGGGATTTACTACGAGGCGCACTTCAATAACGAAGAAGTCACGGCCAATACGCGCAGTACGTTGAAGCTGTTGCCGGCGCGAAGTGCTCAATAGTTTTGTATTGGCTGGACTGGCCTCATCGCCAGCAGGCTGGCTCCCACAGTGATCCTGTACACGCAGATCCATTGTGGGAGCCAGCCTGCTGGCGATGAGGCCCGCAAGAACAACGCCTGTTCATGGCTCAAACCATCGCCGCAAAATTCAGCCTGAACTGCTGCGGCGTCACTCCCAATCGGCGACTGAACACCGTGCGCATGTGCTGGGCATCGCGAAACCCGCATTGATACGCCACCGTTTTGAGCGGTGAATGGGTGCTTTCAAGCAGCACCCGCGCCGCGTCCACCCTCGCCCGCTCGACGAATTCCGCCGGAGTGATTTTCGCCTCCTTGGCGAACACCCGGGAAAAGTTGCGGGCACTCATGTTGGCCGCGTTCGCCAGATCGGCAATGGTCAGGTCGCCGGTCAGGTTGGCCAGGACGTAGAGTTGCACCAGTGCCACCGCCGACGTCGGTTCGGCGTGGGGTGTGAGGAACGGGCTGAACTGCGATTGCCCGCCCGAGCGTTGGGTGAACACCACCAGCCGCTTGGCCACGCTCAACGCCACTTCCGGCCCATGGTCCCGGGCCAACAGGTACAACGACAAATCAATCCCCGCCGTGACGCCGGCCGAGGTGAAGAGCTCACCGTCCTGAACGTAGAGGCGATCGGCATCGACCTGAGTCGATGGGCACGCTGTCGCCAACGCCGCGGCATCATCCCAATGGGTGGTGACGGTCCGTCCTTCGAGCAATCCGGCCCGGGCCAGCATGAACGCGCCGTTGCAGATCGAACCAAATCGTTGCGCCCGCGCACAGGCATCGCGCAACCAGTCATCGAAGGCGGCGCCAAAATCCAGGAACGGCAATTGCGGCCCGCCGGCCACCAGCAGCAAGTCATAAGCCTCCAGCGCTTCGCTGAAATGCCGATGGGCATTGAGCGACAAACCGTTGGAGCACGCCATCATCCCGTGCTCGACGCCGATAACCTCTAGCCGGTAATGGTCATGCGGTTCGAGGAAGCGATTGGCTTCGCAAAACACATCCATGGGACCGGTGACGTCCAACGACTGGACGCCAGCGAACACTACGATGGCAACGGTTTTACTCATGGTTGGACTGCCTCTACGGGTCACACTTACCTGTGGCGAGGGAGCTTACTCCCGCTGGAGTGCGCAGCACTCCCATTCCTGTCACTACTGTTTGCCTGGTGTAATTGAGTTGCAGGTTTTGGAGCCGCTTCGCAGCCCAGCGGGAGCAAGCTCCCTCGCCACAAAAGCGTATTCGCCGGTACCAAACTTAGCCAACCCGGGCGCAACAAGCGAGGTTGGCGCGATTTGCATGCTCATTGGCCGGGATCGCAGCCATGGATCGATTGTCCGGTTTTGGAGGCCGGAACAGACTTGTTCCATCAGCGCCGCCACGGCGTTCCCCACGAGGAAAGCACCATGAGCAGCATCATTGCCGGTATCAAAATCCCCGACAGCGCGTTGGCCAAGGCCACCACCGAATACATTCGCGACGCCGAGTCCGATTTGCTTTACCACCATTCGCGCCGGGTGTTTCTGTTCGGCGCCTTGAGCGGTGAGCGCAAGCAGTTGGCCTACGATCCAGAGATGCTCTACGTCGGCGCCATGTTCCATGACCTGGGCCTGGTGGAAGGTCATCGCACGGACAACGAGCGCTTCGAAGTCGATAGCGCCAACGCCGCCAAAGCGTTCCTCAAGCCGTATGGGTTGTCGGATGGCGATATCGAGCAGGTGTGGCTTTCGATTGCCCTGCACACCACGCCGGGCGTACCGCAACACTTGCGGCCTAATGTGGCATTGGTCACGGCCGGTGTGGAAATGGATGTGCTGGGTATCGATTACGCCGCGTTTCCCACCGTGCAGCGTGAGGAAGTGGTGCATGCGCACCCACGGGGCGAGGGGTTCAAGGAATGCATCCTGTGCGCGTTCGCCAACGGCTTCAAACACAAACCGGATACCACGTTCGGCACGGTGAACGCAGATGTGCTGGTGGACAGCGAGCCGGGGTTCAAGCCGATGAACTTCGTCGAGATCATCCGCAAGTCTCCCTGGATGTCCTAAAACAACTGTGGGAGCGAGCCTGCTCGCGAATGCGGTGTGTCAGTCGACATCTCTATCAACTGACACGACCTCATCGCGAGCAGGCTCGCTCCCACACTGGATCGGGGTTGGCCACATAATCGTGGCCAACCATCAAGCCGCTTCCGGCGCCTGCTGGGCGCGACGCACGTCCGGTTGTTTCCAGGAGTCGGCCGCGCTTTCTTCGATCGCCTGCTGGATCGCACGCTTGCGCGCTTCTTCGGCACGGCGGCTGAAGAACCAGACCAGGAAGGTCATCAGCGAAACCGCCAGCAGAATCAGGCTGGCCACGGCGTTGATCTCGGGTTTAACCCCAAGGCGCACCGCCGAGAACACTTCCATCGGCAGGGTCGTGGAGCCCGGGCCCGACACGAAGCTCGCCAACACCAGGTCATCCAGGGACAGGGCGAACGACATCATGCCGCCGGCACCCAGGGATGGCGCGATCATCGGGATGGTGATCAAGAAGAACACCTTCCATGGCCGCGCACCGAGGTCCATGGCCGCCTCTTCGATGGACAGGTCCAGCTCACGCAAGCGCGCCGACACCACCACCGCCACATACGCCGCACAGAACGTGGTGTGAGCGATCCAGATGGTGACAATGCCCCGTTCCTGTGGCCAACCGATCATCTGCGCCATGGCCACGAACAGCAGCAACAGCGACAGACCGGTGATCACTTCGGGCATCACCAGCGGCGCGGTGACCAGGCCGCCGAACAGCGTGCGACCCTTAAAGTGGGTGATACGGGTCAGCACAAATGCCGCCAACGTACCCAATGCCACCGCCGCCACCGCCGTGTAGCAGGCGATTTCCAGCGAGCGCACCACCGAGCCCATCAATTGAGTGTTGTCCATCAAACCGACGTACCACTTGATCGACCAGCCGCCCCACACCGTCACCAGTTTCGAGGCGTTGAACGAGTAGATCACCAGGATCAGCATCGGCGCGTAGATGAACAGCAAGCCCGCGATCAGCATGAAACTCGAGAAACGGAAGCGCTTCATTCTTTACCCTCCATTTCCTTGGCCTGACTGCGGTTGAACAGAATAATCGGCACAATCAGGATCGCCAGCATCACCACCGCCAGGGCGGACGCCACCGGCCAGTCGCGGTTGTTGAAGAATTCTTGCCAGAGCACTTTACCGATCATCAGGGTTTCCGGACCGCCCAGCAGTTCCGGGATCACGAACTCGCCCACCACCGGAATGAACACCAGCATGCAGCCGGCGACGATGCCGTTCTTCGACAGCGGAATAGTGATCTTCCAGAAGCTGTTGAACGTGCTCGAACCCAGGTCCGACGCAGCTTCCAGCAGACTGTTGTCGTGCTTCACCAGGTTGGCGTAAAGCGGCAGGATCATGAACGGCAGGTACGAATAGACCACGCCGATGTACACGGCGAGGTTGGTGTTGAGGATCTGCAGCGGTTCGTCGATCCAGCCCATGGTCATCAGGAAACCGTTGAGCAGGCCGTTGTTGCTGAGGATGCCCATCCACGCATACACGCGGATCAGGATCGCCGTCCAGGTCGGCATCATGATCAGCAGCACCAGCACCGTTTGCAGCTCTTTGCGGGCACTGGCGATGGCGTAGGCCATCGGGTAGCCAATCAACAGGCAGAGGACGGTGCTGATCAGCGCCATCTTCAGCGAGCCAAGGTAGGCAGCGATGTACAACTCGTCGCCGGCCAGCATCGCGTAGTTGCTCAGGTTAAGCAGCAACTGCACCTTCTGGTCGATGTAGCTGTAGATTTCGGTGTACGGAGGAATGGCTACGTCGGCTTCAGCGAAGCTGATCTTCAGGACGATGAAGAACGGCAGCATGAAGAACAGGAACAGCCAAATGAACGGAACCCCGATGACCAGCTGGCGCCCACCGGGAATTATTCGATTGAGGCGGCGTTTGAATTTGCGCATGTTCATGAGCGAAGTACCACGCCGCTATCGTCTTCCCAGTACACGTAGACCTGGTCACCCCAGGTTGGGCGCTGGCCACGGCGCTCGGCGTTGGCGACGAACGACTGGACGATCTTGCCGCTCGGCAGCTCGACGTAGAACACCGAGTGACCGCCGAGGTAGGCGATGTCGTGCACCTTGCCGCTGGACCAGTTGTATTCGCAGGTCGGCATGGTCGGGGTCACCAGCAGTTTTTCCGGACGGATCGCGTAGGTCACGGATTTGTCCTGCACCGAGGTGCTGATGCCGTGGCCCACGTAGATCTTCCGGTCGAGGTCCTTGCAGGTGATGATCGCGTGCCCCTCGGCGTCATCGATCACTTCACCGTCGAAGATGTTGACGTTGCCGATGAACTCGCAGACCAGGCGGCTGGTCGGGGTTTCGTAGATGTCGATCGGGCTGCCGATCTGAGCGATCCAGCCCAGGTGCATGATCGCAATGCGCTCGGCCATGGTCATGGCCTCTTCCTGATCGTGGGTCACCATGACGCAGGTCACGCCGACGCGCTCGATGATCTCGACCAGTTCCAGCTGCATTTGCGAACGTAGCTTCTTGTCCAGCGCACCCATCGGCTCGTCGAGCAGCAACAGCTTCGGCCGCTTGGCCAACGAGCGCGCCAGGGCCACACGCTGACGCTGGCCACCGGACAACTGATGCGGCTTGCGTTTGGCGTACTGGGTCATCTGAACCAGCTTGAGCATGTCTGCGACACGGGCATCGACTTCAGAGGCGGGCAGCTTGTCCTGCTTGAGGCCGAAGGCGATGTTCTGCGCCACGGTCATGTGCGGGAACAACGCGTAGGACTGGAACATCATGTTGATCGGCCGCTCGTATGGCGGCATGTCAGTGATGTCTACGCCATCGAGGTAAATGCGCCCCTCCGTGGGCCGTTCGAAGCCTGCGAGCATGCGCAGCAACGTGGATTTGCCCGATCCAGAACCGCCGAGCAAGGCGAAAATCTCGCCTTTCTTGATTTCCAGGGACACATCGTCCACGGCAATCGTCTCGTCGAACTTCTTCGTGACCCGGTCGATTTTGACCAGCACCTGTTTAGGTGTCTGGTCGCCCTCGAGGGCTTTCTTATAGGCGCCGGAGGCAACTGCCATTTACGAAACTCCCAGAAAAAAAGAGTGCAGTTCGCTCAAGGTGAGCCAACCTTGGATAGTTTGAGCCTTGTCGCTATTTACCCGACTTGACCTTGGTCCAGCTGCGGGTCATCAAACGTTGAATGTTTGGTGGTAACTCGACGGACACATAGGTCTTGTCGAGAACGGCTTGCGGTGGATAGACCGACTCGTCGGTGCGGATGGACTGTTCCATCAACTTGTCCGAGCCAGGGTTGGGGTTCGCATAGCCAACAGAATCACTGACCTGTGCGATCACCTCGGGTTTCAACAAATAGTTGATGAAGGCGTGGGCCTCTTTGACGTTGCTCGAATCCTTCGGAATCGCAAGCATGTCGAACCACAGCGCACCGCCCTCCTTGGGAATGGTATAGGCCACATTCACGCCTTTGCCGGCCTCGGATGCCCGGGCCTTGGCCTGGAACATGTCACCGGAGAAACCGATGGCGATGCAGATGTCGCCGTTGGCGAGGTCCGCGATGTATTTGGAGGAGTGGAAGTACGTCACGTAAGGGCGCACCGCCAGCAACTTGGCTTCGGCCTTTTTGTAGTCTTCGGGGTTGGTGCTGTTAGCGTTGAGGCCCATGTAGTTGAGGACGGTGGGCATCATTTCATCGGCGGAATCGAGGAACGCGACGCCGCAAGCGTGCAGCTTCTTGATGTTCTGCGGTTCGAATACCGCGCTCCAGGAGTCGATCTTGTCGACGCCCAGTACCGCCTTGATCTTGTCGACGTTGTAACCGATGCCGTTGGTGCCCCACAGGTAAGGCACGGCGTACAAGTTGCCCGGATCGTTTTGCTCAAGACGCTTGAGCAGTACCGGATCGAGGTTGGCATAGTTAGGCAGCTTCGACTTGTCGAGCTTCTGGAAGGCGCCCGCCTTGATCTGTTTGCCCAGGAAGTGGTTGGACGGTACGACCACGTCGTAACCGGTGCGCCCGGCCAGCAACTTGCCTTCCAGGGTTTCGTTGGAATCGAAGACGTCATAAACCGGTTTGATGCCGGTCTCTTTCTGGAAGTCGGCCAGCGTCGTCGGGCCGATGTAGTCCGACCAGTTATAAATATGCACAGTGCCGGCGGCCTGGACACTGACAGCGAGTGTCAGCCCGGCGCCGACCAGCATGGCATTGCGCAACAAAGAAAAAATAGGCAAGTGGAGGTCCTCTAAAATTAGTTGGGCCCAAGTTGCCCCGCGTTACATGACAGGCATGGCTGCCCAGCAACAAAACCGGCGCGCAACTTACCCTCGAAAAACCGTTCCAGCAAAACTTTCTGTCATTTAATTACACCTGTTGCCGTCACCGCGCAGGCGACGGCAACAGGTTGTTGCCTCAAAACGGCTTATTTACCCGATTTGATCTTGGTCCAGCTGCGCGTCATGATCCGCTGGGTCGCGGCCGGCAAGTCGGCAATCGCGTACAACTTGGCCAGCACTTCTGCCGGCGGGTAGATGCCCGGGTCGGCGGTGATTTCTTTATCAACCAAGGCGGTGGCGGCCGCGTTACCGTTCGGGAAGCGCACGGCGTTGGTGATTTCAGCCATGATTTCCGGCTTCTGCAGGAAGGTCATGAACTTGTAGGCGCCTTCGACGTTTTCGGCATCTTTAGGGATGGCGACCATGTCGTAGAAGCTGCCGGCACCTTCTTTCGGAATGTTGTAGCTGACTTTCACCTTGTCACCGGCTTCAGCCGCGCGGGACTTGGCCTGGTAGATGTCACCCGAGTAACCCACAGCCACGCAGATGTTGCCGTTGGCCAGGTCGGAGATGTACTTGGACGAGTGGAAGTAGCCCACCGAAGGACGAATCTTCAGGAACAGCGCTTCGGCTTCGGCCAGTTGTTTTTTGTCCTGGCTGTCGGTTGGATAGCCCAGGTAGTGCAACGCCACCGGAATCATCTCGGTTGGCGAATCGAGGAAACTGATACCGCACGACTTCAACTTCGCGGCGTTTTCAGGTTTGAACAACAGGTCCCAGGAATTGGTTGGTGCATCGGCACCCAGTGCAGCCTTGACCTTCTCGGCGTTGAAGCCAATGCCGATCGAACCCCACATGTACGGGAACGCGTGTTCGTTGCCCGGGTCGCTCACCGACACAGCCTTGAGCAGGTCAGTGTTCAGGTTTTTCCAGTTAGGCAGCTTGGACTTGTCCAGCTTCTGGTAAACGCCGGCCTTGATCTGCTTGGCCAGAAAGTTGTTCGACGGTACGACGATGTCGTAGCCGGACTTGCCTGCCAGCAACTTGGCTTCCAGGGTTTCGTTACTGTCGAATACGTCGTAGACAACCTTGATGCCGGACTCGGTTTCGAACTTCTTGATGGTGTCCGGCGCGATGTAGTCGGACCAGTTATAGACGTGCAACACCTTGTCGTCCGCCTGAACCGCACCCGCCATTATGCCCATCAGGGACATGGCGAGAAGTGTCTTGCCAGCAAGCTTTTTTCCTAATGCCTTCATGCGTAATGCTCCAAATTTTTTCTTTTTTGAACCACTTTGTTCAGCGGCCGAATCCGGACAACTGGAACCGCGGCTAGTCTGGCAAGATCCGAGGCGGTCTTTCAAGGAAAGGCCTCCTTTAGAGCTGCTCTGAGCGAAAGTTTCATGACTCCCGCCCAGAGCCTAGCACTTAGCCCTGCAACGCACTCAGGGTCAGGTCCAGGCACTTGCGTGCCTTGGTTACCAGCTCATCGATTTCAGCCTTGGTAATCACCAGCGGCGGAGCAATGATCATGGTGTCCCCCACGGCGCGCATGATCAGGCCGTTGTCGAAGCAGAACTGGCGGCAGATCATGCCGACGCCCTTGCCTTCGTAACGCTTGCGAGTGGCCTTGTCCTGCACCAGCTCGATTGCCCCCAGCAGACCGACCCCACGCACTTCCCCCACCAACGGGTGATCGTTCAGTTCCCGTAGACGCTTTTGCAAATAGGGTGCCGTTTCGGCATGAACGCGCTCGATAATTTTTTCTTCGCGCAGGATGCGGATGTTTTCCAGTGCCACCGCCGCGGCCACCGGGTGTCCGGAATAAGTGAAACCGTGGTTGAAATCGCCACCTTCGTTGAGCACGGCGACCACTTCGTCACGCACGATCAGGCCACCCATCGGAATGTAGCCGGAGGTCAGGCCCTTGGCGATGGTCATCATGTCGGGCTTGAGGTCGTAGAAATCGGTACCGAACCACTCACCGGTGCGGCCAAAACCACAGATCACTTCGTCCGCCACGAACAGGATGTCGTACTTGGCGAGGATTTCCTTAATGCGCGGCCAGTAGGTGTCTGGCGGAATGATCACGCCGCCAGCGCCCTGGATCGGCTCGGCAATAAAGGCGCCGACATTGTCCACGCCGAGTTCCAGAATCTTTTCTTCCAACTGATTGGCCGCCCACACACCGAACTCTTCCGGTGTCATGTCGCCGCCTTCGCCGAACCAGTACGGCTGGGCGATGTGGACGATGCCAGGGATCGGCAAGTCGCCTTGTTCGTGCATGTACGTCATGCCACCCAGGCTCGCGCCGGCCACGGTGGAACCGTGATAGCCATTCTTGCGGCTGATGATGACTTTCTTCTTCGGCTGGCCCTTGATCGCCCAATAGTGGCGGACCATCCGCAGCATGGTGTCGTTGCCTTCGGACCCGGAACCGGTGAAGAACACGTGGTTCATGCCTTCCGGTGCGATGTCGGCGATGGCCTTGGCCAGTTCCAGCACCGGCGGGTGGGCCGTCTGGAAGAACAGGTTGTAGTAAGGCAGTTCGCGCATCTGTTTGCTGGCGGCATCGGCCAGTTCATCGCGACCGTAGCCAATCGCAACGCACCACAGGCCGGCCATGCCGTCGAGGATCTTGTTGCCTTCGCTGTCCCAGAGGTAAACGCCTTTGGCGCTGGTGATGATCCGCGGGCCTTTCTCTTTCAGCTGCTTGAAGTCGCTGAACGGGGCCAGGTGGTGATCGTTGCTCAGGGTTTGCCATTCACGGGTTTGCGGATTGTTGCTAGTCATACCAATCTCCAAAAAAAATCAGGTGAAAGCGCCGCCCGACAACGACGGCGCCCGGCGTATCAGACGGCGAAGAGCAGGAATTCCCGCTCCCATGAGCTGATGACGCGCTTGAAGTTTTCATGCTCGGCCCGCTTGACCGCGACGTAGCCAGTGATGAATTTCTTGCCCAGGTATTTCTCGATAGTCGCGCTGTTTTCCATGCGTTCCAGCGCGTCTTCGATGGTCAGTGGCAGGCGCAGGTTGCGGCGTTCATAGCCACGACCCACCACCGGCGCACTCGGGTTCAAGCCTTCGACCATGCCGATGTAACCGCAGAGCAGGCTCGCGGCAATCGCCAGGTACGGGTTGGCGTCGGCGCCCGGCAGGCGGTTTTCCACCCGACGGTTTTGCGGCCCGGCATCCGGAACCCGCAGGCCCACGGTACGGTTCTCTTCGCCCCACTCCACATTCACCGGTGCCGAGGTGTCCGGCAGGAAGCGGCGGAACGAGTTGACGTTGGGTGCGAACAGCGGCAACAGCTCGGGGATCAGCTTCTGCAAGCCACCGATGTGGTGCAGGAACAGCTGACTCATGGTCCCGTCTTCATTAGAGAAGACGTTCTTGCCGGTTTCGAGGTCGATGATGCTTTGGTGCAAGTGCATGGCACTGCCGGGCTCGCCGGTCATGGGTTTGGCCATGAAGGTGGCCGCCACGTCGTGCTTGAGCGCGGCTTCGCGCATGGTGCGTTTGAACACCAGGATCTGGTCGGCCAGGGACAGGGCATCGCCGTGACGGAAATTGATTTCCATCTGCGCCGTGCCGTCCTCGTGGATCAGCGTGTCGAGGTCCAGCTCCTGCAATTCGCACCAGTCGTAGACGTCCTCGAACAGCGGATCGAATTCGTTCGCGGCTTCAATGGAGAACGACTGACGACCGATTTCCGGGCGCCCGGAACGGCCGATAGGCGGTTGCAACGGGTAGTCCGGATCGTCACTGCGCTTGGTCAGGTAAAACTCCATTTCTGGCGCAACGATCGGCTGCCAGCCCTTCTCGGAATAGAGTTTGAGCACTTTCTTGAGTACGTTACGAGGCGACAGCTCAATCGGGTTGCCTTGCTTGTCATAGGTGTCATGGATCACCTGCGCGGTGGGCTCGACGGCCCAAGGCACCAGGAACACCGCGTTCTGATCGGGGCGGCAGATCATGTCGATGTCGGCCGGGTCGAGCAGTTCGTAATAGATGTCGTCTTCGACATAGTCGCCCGTCACGGTCTGCAGCAGAACGCTCTCGGGCAGGCGCATGCCTTTTTCAGCAATGAACTTGTTGGTCGGCGAAATCTTGCCCCGGGTGATCCCGGTCAAGTCGGCGATCATGCATTCGACTTCTGTGATCTTGTGGTCTTTCAACCAATCGGTGAGCTGGTCGAGGTTGTTACTCATAAATGCCTCTTAGGCTGAGTTTCCTGACTCTTATAAGTCAGGCGTTGTTTGACGCACGGGCGTCGCGTGATACAGATTGCCACTGCAATAGCCGCGCACAAGTACCCACAGGGGTAATGGCGTGGGTCAGTGAGAGCGTAGTGGAGCGTGCAGAATCATGAGCAGAAGCCGACGCGTTGGTCGGGCTGCCAGGACGAAACGGAACTATATTGGATAGAGAGGCAGTCAAGAGAATGTCGTGCAGACCGTCCAGAATATCGGACGGTGCCAGCAGGTTCGCCGGGGAAGTAAGAGTCGACGGCACGCCTTGGGCAACGCTTGCCTTGGCGTGGACGCTACGATCGCCACTGATGTGATAAGCATACAGACCGATCTGCCTTGAGCAGATGGCGACGCCGATTAACGGCAGGCGAGACATGAAGCACCCCGGTATTATTGCTGTTATGGGTTTGAATCGAGCTTAGCCTTGTTCATTTTTTTACACAACACCCCCGTAAAAAATACAACACGGCCCGCTCAAGCTCGCGGGCGCTAAAGCGCTCAAAGGCATAAAAACGCCCCAAACTGCCTCAAAAAAGCCCTACGAGCGCTTTTTTAGGGCAAAAAAGGCCTCGCTTGACTTCGGCATGCCGTTCGGGTTGACTGAAACCCGAAGAGATCAATGATTGATATTTTTAACAACAAAGGTGTTGCATCATGTCGGTACCCCCGCGTGCCGTTCAGCTTAACGAAGCGAACGCGTTCCTTAAGGAACATCCTGAGGTTCTGTACGTTGACCTTCTGATTGCGGATATGAATGGTGTGGTGCGCGGCAAGCGCATTGAACGCACCAGTCTCCACAAGGTTTACGAGAAAGGCATCAACCTGCCGGCCTCTCTATTTGCTCTGGATATCAATGGCTCGACGGTGGAAAGCACCGGCCTGGGCCTGGACATCGGTGATGCTGACCGAATCTGCTATCCAATCCCCGACACCCTGTGCAATGAGCCCTGGCAGAAGCGCCCTACTGCGCAACTGTTAATGACCATGCACGAACTCGAAGGTGAACCTTTCTTCGCGGATCCCCGTGAAGTCTTGCGTCAAGTTGTTACCAAGTTTGACGAGATGGGTTTGACCATCTGCGCCGCGTTCGAGCTTGAGTTCTACCTGATCGACCAGGAGAACGTGAACGGTCGTCCACAACCTCCGCGCTCGCCGATTTCCGGCAAACGCCCGCATTCGACCCAGGTTTACCTGATCGACGACCTCGACGAATACGTCGACTGCCTCCAGGACATTCTGGAAGGTGCGAAAGAGCAAGGCATCCCTGCCGACGCGATCGTCAAGGAAAGTGCTCCGGCGCAGTTCGAAGTGAACCTGCACCACGTGGCTGACCCGATCAAGGCCTGCGACTATGCGGTCCTGCTCAAGCGTCTGATCAAGAACATCGCCTACGACCATGAGATGGACACCACCTTCATGGCCAAACCTTATCCAGGCCAGGCGGGTAACGGTCTGCACGTCCACATCTCGATTCTTGATAAAGATGGCAAGAATATTTTTGCCAGCGAGGATCCCGAGCAGAACGCCGCACTGCGTCACGCGATCGGCGGTGTGCTCGAGACCCTACCGGCGCAGATGGCTTTCCTCTGCCCGAACGTCAACTCCTACCGTCGTTTCGGCGCACAGTTCTACGTGCCGAACTCGCCGTGCTGGGGCCTGGACAACCGTACTGTGGCGATCCGCGTACCGACCGGTTCCTCCGATGCCGTGCGCATCGAACACCGTGTGGCCGGTGCCGACGCCAACCCGTATCTGTTGATGGCTTCGGTCCTGGCAGGCGTGCATCACGGCCTGACCAACAAGATCGAGCCGGGCGCCCCCGTGGAAGGCAACTCCTACGAGCAGAACGAGCAGAGCCTGCCGAACAACCTGCGCGATGCATTGCGCGAGCTGGACGACAGCGAAGTCATGGCCAAGTACATCGATCCGAAATACATCGATATCTTCGTCGCGTGCAAAGAGAGCGAGCTGGAGGAGTTTGAACACTCCATCTCCGACCTTGAGTACAACTGGTACCTGCATACCGTGTAAGCGGTTGCCGTAAAAACAACGCCGCCGGCTATTGAAGCCTGCGGCGTTTTTTTATGGCCAACATCAAACCTGTGGCGAGGGAGCTTGCTCCCGCTGGGTTGCGAAGCGGCCCCAAAACAGTCAATTAGGTGTGTCTGACAGAACCGTATCGCTGTTACAGGGAGTCCTTCGGCCTCCAACGGGAGCAAGCTCCCTCGCCACAGGGGATATGGAACATGTGCCCGCTCTGCGTACAATGCCCGCTGCCCCGCAGGAGGACTCCAATGACGCGCACCGCCACCGTTCGCAAACCCCGCGCCCGCAGCCAGGCCCGGATCGATTCGATACTCGATGCCGCCCGCACGCTGCTGGCGGCCGAAGGCGTGGCCAGTCTGTCGATCTACAGCGTCGCCGAGCGCGCGGAGATCCCGCCCTCCTCCGTCTACCATTTCTTCGCCAGCGTCCCGGCGCTGCTTGAAGCCTTGACGGCCGACGTCCACGCCGCCTTCCGCGCCTGCCTGCAAGCGCCCATCGACCACGAAGCCCTCAACGGCTGGCGCGACCTGTCGCGAATCGTCGAGCAGCGCATGCTCGACATCTACGACGAAGACGCTGCCGCCCGTCAACTGATCCTCGCCCAGCACGGACTCACCGAAGTCACCCAGGCCGACCGTCAGCACGACATCGAACTCGGCGACCTGATGCACAAACTCTTCGATCATCACTTCGAATTGCCGAGATTGCCGACCGATGTCGATGTGTTTGCCCTGGCGATGGAGCTCGGCGACCGCGTCTACGCCCGTTCAGTGCAGCAGCATGGGCAGATCACGCCGCGCATGGCAGAGGAAGGGATGCGGGTGTTTGATGCGTACCTGGGGCTTTATCTGCCGCCGTACCTGCCGAAGCGCCCCATTCGCGCCTGATTTCTGCGGTGCCTGCAATGGCTTCTTCGCGAGCAGGCTCGCTCCCACATTGGATCTTCAGCGGGCATAGCGTCTGTGTACTGCACAACTTGCTGTGGGAGCGAGCCTGCTCGCGAAGGCCGCACCGCTAAACTCACTGATTCAAACACATAAAAAACCCCGAAGGGTTCACACCCTCCGGGGTTGTCTGCACGGCATGCCCTTACAACTTGGCGATCGACACCTCGGTGGATTTCACAAACGCGATCACTTCACTGCCGACCACCAGTTCCAGCTCTTTCACTGAACGCGTGGTGATCACCGAAGTGACGATGCCGGAAGCGGTCTGTACGTCGATTTCCGACAGCACGTCGCCCAATACGATTTCCTTGATCGAGCCTTTGAACTGGTTGCGAACGTTGATGGCTTTGATAGTCATACGATTTCTCCTGAGGTCGAAATGAGCTGCAGGTGGCAAGCTACAAGTGGCAAGTAAAAGCGCCCTGCTTCTTCTTGCAGCTTGAAGCTTGCAACTCGCCGCTGCGTCTATTGCGCCCAGCGCAATTGCGTGGGCAAGGGTGAAACAGGTTCCGGTTCCGGCGGTTGGCCGGGCAGCGCCAGCACGCGATTGAGCACTTCGGTTTCCAGCGCCGCCAGCCGATGGGAGCCGCGCACGCGTGGGCGGGGCAATTCAACGGGCAGGTCGAGGCCGACTTCGCCCTCTTCGATCAGGATCACCCGATCGGCAATCGCCACGGCTTCGCTGACGTCGTGGGTTACCAGCAACACGGTAAAGCCGTGCGTCTGCCAGAGCCGTTCGATCAACTGCTGCATTTCAATTCGGGTCAGGGCGTCCAGCGCGCCCAGGGGTTCGTCGAGCAACAGCAAGCGCGGTTGATGGATCAGCGCGCGGGCCAGGGCCACACGTTGTTTCTGGCCACCGGACAATGCGGCGGGCCATTCATTGGCGCGATCCGCCAGGCCGACCGATTCCAAGGCTTCCAGCGCTTGTGGCCGCCAGTTGCCCTTGAGCCCGAGGCCGACGTTGTCGATGACCTTTTTCCACGGCAGCAGACGCGCTTCCTGGAACATCAATCGGGTGTCTTCCCGGGCATCGTTCAGCGGCGCGGAGCCGGCGAGCAATTCACCCCCGGTGGGTTTGTCGAGACCGGCGAGCAACCGCAGCAGGGTGCTTTTGCCACAACCACTGCGACCGACCACGGCGACGAACTGACCGGCTGGAATGTGCAAATCGATCTCACGCAACACCTGCCGAGAACCAAAGGCCTTTTGCAGCTCACGCACCACCAGCGGGATTCCGCGCTGCAACCGTGGAGGTTGTTGAGCCGTCATGCCGCACCTCCTTTAACAACTTGATAGGCTGGGTGCCAGCGCAACCACACGCGCTCAAGCCCGCGGGCCGCGAGGTCGGCGAGTTTGCCGAGCACGGCGTACAGAAGAATCGCCAGCACCACCACGTCGGTCTGCAAAAACTCCCGGGCATTCATCGCCAGGTAGCCAATGCCGGCGCTCGCGGAAATGGTTTCCGCGACGATCAGCGTCAACCACATGAAGCCCAGCGCGAAGCGCACACCCACCAGAATCGAAGGCAGCGCCCCCGGCAGAATCACCTGGCGAAACAGGCTGAAACCGGACAAGCCATAACTGCGCGACATTTCCACCAACGCCGGATCGACGTTGCGGATACCGTGATAGGTGTTGAGGTAAATCGGGAACAACGTGCCCAACGCCACCAGGAAAATCTTCGCCGACTCGTCGATGCCGAACCACAGGATCACCAAGGGAATCAGCGCCAAGTGCGGCACGTTGCGGATCATCTGCACCGAACTGTCGAGCAGGCGTTCGCCCCACTTCGACAGACCGGTGATGAAACCCAAGGCCAGGCCGATGCCGCCGCCAATGGTGAAGCCCAGCGCAGCACGCCAGCCGCTGATTGCCAGGTGCGTCCAGATTTCGCCGCTGCGCACCAGGCTCACGCCGGCCTCGATGACCGCGACCGGCGCCGGCAGAATCCGTGTCGACAACCAGCCCGCCGACACTGACAACTGCCACACCGCGAGCAGCAACACCGGCAACGCCCAGGGCGCGAGGTTGTGGATAAGTCTCTTCATGCGCGCCTCAGCTCTGGGACGCGGCTTTGGGAAGAATATCGTTGGCGACCATCTCACCGAACGGGCTGACGTAATTGGCGCCTTGGGGCAGTTCCGGACGTTCGATGTCGAGGTGCGGGAACAGCAATTCCGCAACCCGGTACGACTCTTCCAGGTGTGGATAACCGGAGAAGATGAAGGTATCGATGCCCAGGTCCGCGTATTCCTTCACGCGGGCAGCCACGGTCGGACCATCACCCACCAGCGCCGTACCGGCACCGCCACGTACCAGGCCGACACCGGCCCACAGGTTGGGGCTGACTTCCAGTTTGTCGCGGCTGCCGCCATGCAGCGCGGCCATGCGTTGCTGGCCGACCGAATCGAACCGGGCCAGAGAAGCCTGGGCTCGGGCGATGGTTTCATCGTCGAGATGGGAGATCAGCCGATCCGCCGCTTGCCAGGCTTCGGCATTGGTTTCTCGGACGATCACGTGCAAGCGAATGCCGAAACGCACGGTGCGACCCAGCTTCGCGGCTTTGGCTCGCACTTGTTCAATCTTCTCGGCGACGGCGGCCGGTGGCTCGCCCCAGGTCAGGACCATTTCCACCTGCTCGGCCGCGAGGTCTTGCGCCGCTTCCGACGAACCGCCGAAGTACAGCGGCGGACGCGGTTGCTGGATCGGTGGATAGAGCAACTTGGCGCCTTTCACGCTGATGTGCTGACCGTCGTAATCAACGGTTTCGCCTTCCAGTACGCGACGCCAGATGCGGGTGAATTCCACCGAAGCTTGATAGCGCTCTTCGTGAGTCAGGAACAAACCGTCGCCGGCCAATTCTTCCGGATCACCGCCGGTGACCAGGTTGAACAACGCACGGCCGCCGGACAGGCGATCCAGAGTCGCCGCCTGACGCGCGGCCACCGTCGGGGAAATGATCCCGGGGCGCAGCGCGACAAGGAATTTCAAACGCTGAGTCACTGGAATCAGCGACGCCGCCACCAGCCACGAGTCTTCGCAGGAGCGACCGGTGGGAATCAACACCCCACCGAAGCCCAGGCGATCCGCCGCCTGGGCGATTTGTTGCAGGTAACCGTGGTCGACGGCGCGGGCGCCTTCGGCGGTGCCAAGGTAATGGCCATCGCCGTGGGTAGGCAGGAACCAGAAAATATTGAGGCTCATGGAGTGGTCTCCTTGGGGAATCGAATTACTGCGCTTTGGCAACGGCTGCCGGTGGCGTCCAGATCACGTCTTTGATGCTCAACGGTTTCGGGATCAGCTTGAGCTGGTAGAAGCTGTCGGCGATTTTCTGTTGGGCGGCGACCACTTCAGGCGTGAGGAACAACGCGCCGTAACCCTGACGCTTCATCGAGGTCAGGGTGATGTCCGCCGGCAAGCCGAGCAGTGGCGAAACCTGTTGAGTCACCTCGACTGGATTGGCCTTGGACCACTCGCCGACGGCGCGCACTTCTTCCACGAGGGTCTTGATCACCTCAGGGTTTTTCTGTGCGTAAGGCTTGGTCGCCAGATAGAACTGGTGGTTGTCGACGATGCCCTGGCCATCGCGCAGGGTGCGCGCTTGCAGTTGCTGTTCGGCGGCAGCCTGGTACGGGTCCCAGATCACCCACGCATCGACGCTGCCACGCTCGAACGCAGCGCGGGCATCGGCCGGCGGCAGGAATACGGTCTGGATGTCGGTGTATTTGAGGCCGGCGTCTTCCAGTGCGCGGACCAGCAAGTAGTGGACGTTGGAGCCTTTGTTCAGGACGACTTTCTTGCCCTTGAGGTCCTGCACCGATTTGATCGGTGAATCCTTCGGCACCAGGATCGCTTCGCTGTGTGGCGCTGGCGGTTCGTAGGCGACGTAGAGCAGATCGGCGCCGGCGGCTTGAGCAAAGACTGGTGGGGTTTCGCCGGTGACGCCGAAGTCGATCGAGCCGACGTTCAGGCCTTCAAGCAATTGCGGGCCGCCGGGGAATTCAGTCCATTGCACGTCCACGCCTTGGGCGGCGAGGCGTTTTTCCAACGTGCCTTTGGCTTTGAGCAGCACCAGGGTGCCGTACTTTTGATAACCGATTCGCAACGTCTCGGCTTGAGCTTGAGTAATGGCGCCGAAGGTGACAGCCGCTGCAAACAGAGCGACCAGACCACGACGCAAAATGACAGTGCGCATGGCGCTCTCCTTTTTGCAGTTGGGTTTTGGCTGCACCTGCTTGCCCGTTAGCGGGCGAGTAAGGCCAGTACATCAATTTCAGGTGTGGCTTTAGTGCTGACTTAAATGCTCCAGCGAGCACTCAACAAACGTTCATTCAACAGCTTCGGATCGATCGGCTTGGGCCGTCGGGCCATGGCGCTGAAAAACAGCTCCAGCGATTCCTTCAGTCGTTGTTCCAGCTCTGGTGCCAACTGCGCCTGGGCGCTGCCTTCGCCGTAAGCGATCTGGCTGTCTACCGCGAAAACCCCATGGAGCATTTCCTGGGCTTTCAACGCCGACAGCACCGGCTTGAGCGCGTAATCCACCGCCAGCATGTGGGCGATACTGCCGCCGGTCGCCATGGGCAAAACCACTTTGTGGTCCAACGCGCGCTCGGGCAGCAAATCCAGCACGGTTTTCAGTGCGCCGGAGAACGACGCCTTGTAGACCGGAGTGGCGATCAACAGGCCATCGGCATTTTCAATCTGTTGCAGCAGGTCGATCACCTTCGGGCTGTCGAAGCGTGCATGAAGCAAGTCTTCGGCCGGGAAGTCCCGCACCTGGTAACTCACCACTTCCACACCCTGCTCCTGCAACCAGCGTTGGGAGCGCTCCAGCAGCACCCCGGAGCGGGAGCGTTGGCTGGGACTGCCACCGAGTGAGACGACCAGCATTCAAATGATTCCTTGCACGATGTTGGCGATTCACGGTTTGCGATCTCGCTGTAATGGAGATGACCTTAACAGGTGATTGTTATATCTATAAATCATATTTATTCATTTGGTTATGCACATTGGATATATAAAAAGACACTTCCTGCGGGCGAAAAAAAGGCCGTCGAAACGGCCTGAAATCCCCTGCTTTATGGATACGGTTCAATCTTTCTGCGGTGCCTGCAATTCCGTCATCGCGAGCAGGCTCGCTCCCACAGTGGATAGCGTTCTACCTGCTCATGATGGCGATACCAGCCACACCGAAAATGTTGATGGCTTACCTGTTGGGCTGCGGCGTCAGGCGCAGGTACGGTTTCACCGCGCGGTAACCCTTGGGAAAGCGCTGCTTGATTTCGTCTTCGTCCTTGAGCGACGGCACGATCACCACTTCATCACCGTCCTGCCAGTTGGCCGGGGTGGCCACCTTGTAGTTGTCGGTAAGTTGCAGCGAGTCGATCACCCTCAGGATCTCGTGAAAATTGCGCCCGGTACTCGCCGGGTAGGTGATGGTCAGCCGAATCTTTTTGTTCGGGTCGATCACGAATAGCGAGCGCACGGTCAGGGTGTCATTGGCGTTCGGGTGGATCAGGTCATAGAGGTCGGAGACCTTGCGGTCCGCGTCGGCCAGGATCGGGAAATTGACGAGTGTGTTCTGGGTTTCATTGATGTCCTCGATCCACTTGTGATGCGAGTCCACCGGGTCCACGGACAGGGCGATGGCTTTGACGCCGCGATTGGAAAACTCATCCTTGAGCTTGGCAGTGAAGCCCAGTTCGGTGGTGCACACCGGCGTGAAGTCCGCCGGATGGGAAAACAGCACGCCCCAGCTATCGCCCAGCCATTCGTGGAAACGGAGGGTGCCGGCGCTGGAATCCTGTTCGAAGTCGGGGGCGATATCGCCCAGTCTGAGGCTCATGGTGCTGCTCCTGATGAGTGCTTGTCGGGCTCAACTTTGCCTGTGTTCCTTATGAATTAAAAAGAATAAATATCGATGAATTTAGATCATAAATGAATATTAAATATCTCTTCACTGGACCTCCACGAACATCAGGACGAACATCGCCGACAAGGTTCGAGAAGGCCTTGAGTTGCTGCAAAGAGGGAGTTTTCACGGCGGGATTACGGGGGTGACCCCGCCTTGAAAACGCAAAAGCCCCGCCCGGCGAGATGCCGGGCGGGGCTTTTTTTTCAGCGGTTACGCGAGCGCTGTTACAACAGCGGGATCGAGTAGCTGACGATCAGACGGTTTTCGTCCTGGGAGCGAACGCCCGGGATGTTGGTGCGCCAGGTGGCGTTTTTCCACATCAAGCCAACGTTCTTCAACGGGCCTTCCGGTACGACGTAACCGACAGTCAGGTCGCGTTCCCACTCGGTGCTGTTATTACCGGCTGCAGCAGTAGAGGTGCGATTGGTGTCGATATCGTCGCCACGCAGATAAACCATACCAGCGGTCAAGCCAGGCACGCCGACTTTGGCGAAGTCAAACGAGTAGCGAGCTTGCCAGGTGCGCTCGCCGGCACGGCCGAACTTCTGGATTTGCATGTCGGTGATGGTGTAGTTCGACGAACCGTCGCCCTGGTTCAGCCAAGGGAAGTCGCTGCTGCCGTTGCTGACCTGATAGCCACCACCGAAGGTGTGACCGGCAACGGTGTACAGGAACAAGCCGCTGTACAGATTGTTGTCGACCTTGCCTTTGCCATTGGAGGTGCTGCTGTAGTTGCCGGAGCTGTAGTACAGCGGGTCGTGACCGTTTGCGCCGTCATCCGAGCTGTTGAAGTAGCGCAAGTCAGACTTCAACACGCCAGGGCCGATAGCCCAGTTGTGTACCAGACCCAGGAAGTGCTGCTTGTAGAAGTCTTCCAGATTGCCGTAGTAGTACTGGGCAGTCAGGTCTTTGGTGATTTTGTAATCACCACCGGCATAGATGAACTTGTTGCTGTCGCGGCCGCTGGCGGTACGAGCGTTGGCGCCGCCGATGCTCAGCTGCTCATTGTTGCTGGAGTTACGTCCCTTCACGGCTTCGATCTGACCGCCAACCAGCGTCAGGTCCTTGATCTCGCCGGAAGTGATCTGACCACCCTGCCAGGTTTGTGGCAGCAGACGACCGTCGTTGGTCACGATAACCGGGTTCTTTGGCTGCAACGTGCCCAGCTTCAGTTCGGTCTGGGAGATCTTGGCTTTTGCAGTCAGGCCCAGGCTGGAGAAGTTATCAACTGCTTCGCCGTTGGACTCGCTTGGGAATACTGTGCCGCCGTACGAGTTATTGCTGGCACCGTTGGTACCACCGCCCGAATCCAGACGCACGCCCAACAGGCCGATCGCATCGATACCGAAGCCGACAGTGCCTTGGGTGTAACCGGAGATGAAACGCAGGTCGAAGCCTTGGCCCCACTCTTCGTTTTTGTTCGCGCCCGAACCATCACGGTTATCGGTGTTGATGTAGAAGTTACGCAGACCCAGAGTGGCCTTGCTGTCTTCGATGAAACCGGCGGCGCTTGCCTGCTGCGCCAAAACCCCTACGGCCACGGCCAGGGCCAAGGTGGACTTGTTCATTTGTTTCGCTCCTATCGTTTCTAATTTTTTATGCTTCTGGTCCCGGGTCGGATGCCCTGGATCCTGAAAAGCGCGGTTAGCGCCAGACCGCATGTCAACGTGACAACGCGCATCTACGGTCGCGGCCTACCCGCTGTGATTTTTTGGGGGGCGCATGGTAAAACCGAAAAACATTTATTTCATTATTTTTAATGCCATTTCGGAATATAGCTATGCGCACCGAACACAGGGTATCGGCTCCTTGGCTTGCCACTTTAGGCGCCCGGATAAAAATCCAAAAAGAATAATAAATTACTATTTAAGATCTATTTGGAATATCAAATAAAACGCGAAAAAAAGCCCCGCCCTGAGGCGAGGCTATTTCTGGTGGGTGTTACAGGAAGCTGTAGGTGTAGTTGAAGATCAGGCGGGTCTGGTCCTGATCAAGGGTGCTGGTGTTGCCGCGATACATACCGTGACGCAGCGTCGTGCCAAACCCTTTAAGCGGACCCGTTTGAATCACGTAATCCACACGCAGGTCGGTTTCCCGCTCGTTCAGGTCCTTACCCACACCGCTGGTGGCCTTGATGTCCTGGCCATACAAGTAAGCAGCCGAAGCTTTCAAGCCTGGCACACCCAACGAAGCGAAGTCATAGGAATACTGGCCATACGAGGTATTTTCACCGGCACGGATAAAGCTGCCGACCGTGGCGTCGGTGAACGAGTAGAAGCTGGCGCCGCCAGCACCTTCGTTGCGCCCTCTGCCGTCAACCACGTTGCCCTGGTTCAGGAAAACGAAGCCGCCGTCATCGCTGACACGCTGATGCCCGAGCAGAAACGCGCTGCCACCCAGGGTATAGGTGAATGTGGCGCTCCAGGTCTTGTTATCGACCACGCCCCTTTCCTTGGCGTAGCCGCTGTTGTTGTTGAACTGGTAGCCGGCGTCGCCGTTCTTGCCGTCGGAGCTGCTGTCGAAGTAACGAAGATCGGTCTTGAACGACTGGTTCGGAGCGATCGGGTAGACGTGCACCAGGCCGAGGAAATTCTGCTTGTAGTAGTTTTCCAGGTTCGCGTAGTAGTACTGCAGCGTCAGCTCTTTGGTGACCGCCCAGTCTGCACCGGCGTAGCGGAACTGGTTACTGTCCTGAGTGCCACCCGCCACGGCCAGGCCAGTGCTGTTGGAGGATGCACGACCTGTCGCATGCTCCAACTGACCTACGTTAAAGGTGAAGTTGTCGATTTCCTTCGAGGTGATGGTGCCACCTTCGAAGGTCTGTGGCAGCACGCGGCTGTCGTTCGCAATCAGGATCGGCATGTTTGGTTGCAGGGCGCCACCGTAGTGGGCCTCTGTCTTCGAGAATCGTGCCTTGACGTTGGCCGCCGCACGGCTCCACGAGCTCTCTGCCGAACCATCGGAGTCGCTAGGGCTGAAGGAGTTATTGTCAGGGTGATGGCCCTTGCCACCGTCCAGATGGAGACCGACCATTGCCTGGGCGTCGATACCGAAACCTACGACACCTTGAGTGAAGCCCGACTTGTAATCGAACTTCAGACCCTCGGCAGCCTCTCGCTGCCGGTTAGCAGGAGTCTTGGCACCTTCACGGTTGTCAGCGTCGTAGTAAAAGGTACGAGAACTGACGGATGCCTTGCTGTCTTCGATAAAACCCGCGGCGCCTGCTTGCTGCGCCAAAACCCCTACGGCCACGGCCAAGGCCAAGGTGGACTTGTTCATTGTTTTAGCTCCTCTCGTTTCTAATTCTTGTATTCCTGGCCCTGAGTCGAATGCCCGGGATCCTAAGATGCGCGATTAGCGCCAGACCGTGACTCACAAGTCAATCGTAACTATGTGTGTCTACGACCATGGTCTAATCCCCGTTTTTTTTGGTCCTTGCAGGGTCGTGCGTTCGTCACAAACCCAAAAAGAATTGGTCTGTTCTTTTTAATACCTTTTAGGAATGAAGCTCCGCTCCATTCCTCGTCCCGGGCCAGAGCGGCTGGCTCGAAAATTAATTCCTAAAAGGTATTTTTTAGCGGTTTTTTAGATCGATCAGCTTTGACGCCATTCGGAAACAATCCCCTCCCGAAAGGCCACGCCATGACGACCAAACGCGCACTATCCAGACCAATTGTTACAGTTTGTGTATCGCTATTATTTTTCACTCAGCGTTCAAACGGCGAACCTCACGGTCGGTTATCAAACCGGTATCGACCCCAGCAAAGCCCCCCAAGCGGACGGTGTTTACGAAAAGACCATGGGTGGAAAATCGACTGGCGCCGTTTCAGGGCCTGGATGCCTCGAAGGTCAAAGTGGTGAACGGCAACCGGCGGAAATCGCTGCCGCCTGCAAGCGTGGCGCTGCTGGACGGCGGCACGGCCAAGGCCATTGGCGAGACGGCGAAGTTCTTGAAGGAGCAAGGGAAGGGTCGAGACGGTGCTGCCGGATTATTCGGCGTATGTCAGCGCGAAGTTCGTGCAGGAGTAACACAAACCCTGTGGCGAGGGAGCTTGCTCCCGCTGGGCTGCGGAGCGCCCCCAAACCCGATAAACGCGTTATGTCTGATAGACCGAGTTGCCGGGTTTGGGAGTCCTTCGGCCTCCGGCGGGAGCAAGCTCCCTCGCCACAAAAGCCCGCAGTTACAGGGATTTTTCGAAGATCTTCGAATTACGCTGATAGTTGTACAGCGACGCTCGCGCCGACGGCAGGCGTTCGACGCTGCTCGGCACGAACCCGCGTTCGCGGAACCAGTGAGCGGTCCGGGTCGTCAGCACGAACAGGGTTTTCAAGCCCTGGGCCCGGGCGCGGGTCTCGATGCGCTCCAACAGCTCATCACCGCGACCGCCGTGGCGGTATTCCGGGTTGACCGCCAGACACGCCAACTCGCCAGCGTCCGAATCGGCAATCTGATACAACGCCGCACAAGCGATGATCATGCCTTCGCGCTCAACCACGCTGAACTGCTCAATCTCGCGCTCCAGCACCTCGCGGGAACGACGCACCAGAATCCCTTGCTCTTCCAGCGGGCTGATCAGGTCCAGCAAACCACCGACATCTTCGATGGCCGCTTCGCGCACGATCTCGAATTGCTCCTGGGCCACTAGCGTACCGCCACCGTCGCGGGTGAACAGCTCGGTCAGCAGCGCACCGTTTTCGGCATAGCTGACGATATGGCTGCGGGCAACGCCGCCCCGGCACGCTTCAGCCGCGGCATCCAGCAGTTCCGCCTGATAGTTGCTGCCCAGACGCTGCAAATGCGCCGGGACTTGTTGCGGACGCAGCTCACGCACCAGCCGACCGTTTTCATCGATCAAGCCAAGGTCAGCACCAAACAGCAGCAGTTTGTCCGCACCCAGGTCGATGGCCGCGCGCGTGGCAACGTCTTCGCAGGCGAGGTTGAAAATCTCCCCGGTCGGCGAGTAGCCCAATGGCGACAGCAGCACGATGGAGCGCTCGTCCAGCAGGCGATTGATGCCCTTGCGGTCAACCCGGCGCACTTCGCCGGTGTGGTGATAGTCGACGCCTTCCAGTACGCCGATCGGCCGTGCCGTCACCAGGTTGCCGCTGGCCACCCGCAGGCGCGAGCCCTGCATCGGCGACGAGGCCATGTCCATCGACAGCCGCGCTTCGATGGCGATGCGCAGCTGGCCGACCGCATCGATCACACACTCCAGGGTCGCGGCATCGGTGATGCGCATCCCGTGGTGGTAATGCGGGGTCAGGCCGCGTGCGGCGAGGCGGGTTTCGATTTGCGGACGGGAACCGTGAACCAGCACCAGGCGCACGCCGAGGCTATGCAGCAGCACCAGGTCGTGGACGATGTTGCCGAAATTCGGATGCTCAACGCCGTCGCCGGGCAGCATGACGACGAAGGTGCAATCGCGGTGAGCGTTGATGTAAGGCGAAGCGTGACGAAGCCAATTAACGTATTCGGGCATGAACCTGGGCCTGTAATAAATAGCAGCCAAAAAATGGGCGAAACTGAAAACGCACAGCGGGCTGATGGTTATCGTCGGAACAGGCTTGGCGACACGCGCGCTCTCCTCATGAATACGGGTTGGGACACTGGCATTTTACACCTGTGGGAGCCGGCTTGCTGGCGATGCAGGCGCCGTGGTTCATCAGGTGAACCGCGTCATCGTTCATCGCCAGCAAGCCGGCTCCTACAGGTTCAACCAGCTGACATTGGCGTTTGGGCCGGTGTCAGGCAGTAATGTTCAATCAATTGACGTAATAGATGCACGGTAGGCTGCAAACGTGACATTTCGAGGTATTCACCCGGTTGGTGCGCACAGGCGATATCACCCGGGCCGAGTACCAGCGTTTCGCAGCCAAGACGCTGAAGATAAGGCGCTTCGGTGCCGAACGCCACTGCTTCGGCGCGATGGCCGGTGAGCTTTTCGGCGACCCGGACCAATTCGGCGTCCTCGGCCTGCTCGAACGGCGGCACTTCGGGGAACAGCGGCGCGTAATTGATCTTCACCTGATGGCGTTCGGCAATCGGGTTGAGCCGCTGCAGAATGGCCGCGCGCAGGGCTTTGGGGTCCATGCCCGGCAACGGCCGCAAGTCGAATTCCAGTGAACACTGGCCGCAGATGCGGTTGGGATTGTCGCCGCCATGGATACAGCCGAAGTTCATGGTCGGTGTCGGCACGCCGAATTGCGGATTGCGGAATTCACGCTGCCACAACAGGCGCAGGCCACGCAGCTCGCCGATGGCATCGTGCATGGCCTCAAGGGCGCTATGTCCCAGGCGCGGGTCCGAGGAATGGCCGCTCTGCCCGAGGATGTCGATGCGCTCCATCATGATGCCTTTGTGCATGCGGATCGGCTTCAGTCCGGTCGGCTCGCCAATCACCGCCGCACGCCCCAGCGGACGGCCGGCTTCGGCCAGGGCACGAGCGCCGGACATCGAGCTTTCTTCATCGCACGTGGCGAGGATCAGCAGCGGTTGCTTGAAAGGCTGATCGAGCAGCGGAATCACCGCCTCGATGGCCAGGGCGAAAAAGCCTTTCATGTCGCAACTGCCAAGGCCCACCCAGCGGCCGTCGACTTCGGTCAGTTTCAGCGGATCGGTCTGCCACAGTGCGCCATCGAACGGCACCGTATCGCTATGCCCGGCCAGCACCAGGCCACCGGGGCCGGAGCCGAAACTGGCCAGCAAGTTGAACTTGCCGGGGCTGACCTGCTGGATGTCGCAGGCGAACCCCAGGTCACCGAGCCACGTCACCAGCAAGTCGATGACCGGACGGTTGGATTGATCAAGGCTTGGCTGGGTACAGCTGACCGTCGGCGCAGCAATCAGCGCAGCGAACTGATCTTTCATGGACGGCAAAGGCATCGCTGACTCCAACTCGCGAATTGAAGACCATCATAGAACCATCTGGCGACAGGAATAAACCGCCGCGGCACGTAGGACTAAGGAGTCCTGTACACTGCACGGCCTTGGCAGCCACACATTTCCCCCGGCTGCGCTCCCGATCCTGGATTTTCCGGCCATGCAGAAAGAAACCGAAATCAAACTCCGCGTCAGCCGCGAAACCCTCGCAGCCCTGCGCGAGCACCCGCTCCTGAAAAAACGCAACAAAAGTGGCTGGGAACGCCGTGAGTTGATGAACCAATACTTCGACACGCCTGAGCGCGACCTGGCCCGCGCCAAGGTTGCCCTGCGCCTGCGCAAGGACGGCGAAGAAGTGATTCAGACCCTCAAGACCCGAGGCCAGAGCGTCGCCGGTCTGTCCGAGCGTAACGAATACGACTGGAACCTGCCCAAAGCCAAGCTCGACGTGAAAAAACTCGACGGCGAATGCTGGCCAGAAGAATTGGCCGAGCTGGACAAGAAAACCCTGAAACCGATCTTCACCACCGATTTCGTTCGCGAACGCGCTGAAATCGCCTGGGGCCGCGGCAAGACCAAAGTGGTCATCGAAGCCGCGCTGGACCTGGGCCACGTGGTGGTCGGCAAGCAGAAAGAAGAAATCTGCGAGCTGGAACTGGAACTGCGCGAAGGCGAGCCGGCTGCCCTGCTGGAACTGGCCGCCGAACTGGCCGCGACCCTGGCCCTGATGCCGTGTGACATCAGCAAGGCCGAGCGCGGTTATCGCTTGTACGACGCCAACAGCTATTCGTTGAGCCTGCCGGCACCGCAAATCACCGCTGAAACGCCGCTGGACGATGCATTCGCCGCGCTGAGCTGGCATTTGCTGAGCAGCAGCCAGCGTCTGGCCGAGCAGTATCGCTTCAATGGCCACTGGCGCTTGTTGCAGGACTGGGTCGAGAACCTGGCCGAATTGCGTGCCTTGCTGAGCAGCCTGGGCCAGGCCGCACCGCGTCAGTCGACTCACGATCTGCGCGTTGCTCTGGATGCATTGCTCGAAGACTGGCGCCCGCTGGTGCAAGCCGGTATCGACGACGAAGACGTGCGCAAAGCCGCGCCGGAGCAATTCCTCGAAGAACTGGAAGACCCGCGCTGGGGCTTGTTCTCGCTGAACACGTCGCGTTGGTTGCTGGCCCGCACCTGGGCAGCTGATCGCAACGTCCGTGGCAATCGCCAGGGTGCTGCGCAGTTGGGTAGCTGGTTGCCGCGTTTGCTGGGTGAAGAAGCGACCTCCCTGCAATTGCAGCGTTATCAGCAACAGCCGGAAGACCTGGCCGAGCAACTGCCGCGCATCGAGCGCATCCAGGCCTGGCTGCACCATGCCCGTGGCGTGCTGGACATTCCGGAAATGGACCGCCTGTACGGCGAGCTGAAGCAGCTTGCCCAATTGGCGAACGAGCCGATCACCGATGAATCGCTGGATGCGCGCAAGCAGCAGGCCATTGCGGTTTATCAGAATCGTGCCTGGAAAATGCTGCTGCGTATGTAACACCGCCTTCGCGGGCAAGCCTCGCTCCTACAGTATTTTCGTTGACCCCAATTCGGCGGCCGACTCAAACCTGTAGGAGCGATGCTTGCCCGCGAAGAGGCCAGCACATTCACCGCATACCCTAGACAGGCAAACTCGTCGTCGACTTGATCTCCGACAACGCCACAATCGAGTTCACTTCCTGAATCCCCGGCACCATCGACAGCTTTTCAAAGAAAAACCGCTCATACGCCTCGATGTCCGCCGTGACGATCCGCAGCAAAAAATCCACCGACCCCATCAGCACATAACACTCCAGCACCTCGGGAAAGCCGCGAATCGCCTCGGTAAACTCAGTGAAGTTCGAACGCCCGTGCGCGTTGAGTTTGATCTCGGCAAAGATCTGCGTGTTAAGCCCGATCTTCTTCCGGTCGAGCAACGTCACCTGCCCGCGAATGATCCCCTCCTCCTTCATCCGCTGAATCCGCCGCCAGCACGGCGACTGCGAGAGCCCTACCTGCTCGGCAATCTGTGCGCTGGACAGCGAAGCGTCTTCTTGCAGCAACGCGAGAATCTTGCGGTCGTAGCCATCCAGCTCGCTGTGCATAAATAAACCCGTAATTGATAGATGGCCAAATCAAACAATTCGAAAAATAGCCAACAAGCCCCATCATAGATAAGAAATGCCCGGCACCGAATGTAAAAATTTCTCCATAGATTTGGAGACCGACCATGCCGCACCTGGAAGCTGTGAACACCTCGCCTAACCGCGCCGATGTCTGGCACGCCGGCAACGCGCACTGCCGCGTTCATTACCAACTGCTGGCGGAAGCCGAGCCGGACCTGCTGTGCCGGGCGCTCAACCTGTTCGCTTTGCAGTTTCTGACGCCGCAACAGGTCAGCGCGCAGCGGATGGACGATCTGATGTCGATCGACATCGTCATGGACGGGTTGAGCTGGCATCGCGCAGAAGTGATTGCGGAAAAATTACGTAACCTGATCAACGTGTGTTCGGTGGAGCTGCAAGCGGCTGATTCCCTGCGGGAAGCGCCTGTTCAGGCGGCGGGCTGACAAACCTCGACACGGCTTCGTCGGGTAGTGGCCCAACGGTCGGCGGGTCCGCGACTATCCTTTGCGAACTGTTGTTCATGAGGAGCCCGCATGTCCGTTCAACTTGCCATTCAGGACCGCTGGCTGGATCTCAATGATTTGCTGCGTGAACTGGTCGCCCAGGGCTTTATCAGCCAGGACTCGGCCGAACACGCGCTCAATGCCCGCCGCCGCCACGCCACCCATGGCCAGATGCATCCCCTGGAATTCATCGCCAGCCAGCACCTGGACGACCTCAGCCGTCCCGGTAAACACCTCGACCTGGAAAGCCTGACCCTGTGGCTGTCGCAGCAGGCGGGCCAGCCTTACTTGCGCATCGATCCGCTGAAAATCAACGTGGCGGCGATTACGCCGCTGATGTCCTACGCCTTCGCCCAGCGTCACAAGATTCTGGCGGTGTCCATCGACCGCGACGCGGTGACCGTGGCCAGCGCCCAGCCTTACGTCAACGGCTGGGAAGCTGACCTGACTCATGTGCTGAAACTGCCGATCAAACGCGTAGTGGCCAACCCGGTGGACATCCAGCGCTTCAGCGTCGAGTTTTTCCGGCTGGCCAAATCGGTCAGCGGTGCGACCAACAACGATCAGCAGGCCAGCAACCTGGGCAATTTCGAACAATTGCTCAACCTCGGCGCCAGCGACCAGGAACCGGACGCCAACGACGCGCACATCGTCAACATCGTCGACTGGCTGTTCCAGTACGCCTTCCAGCAGCGCGCCAGTGATATCCACATCGAACCTCGACGCGAGCAAGGCACGGTGCGCTTTCGCATCGACGGCGTGCTGCACAACGTCTATCAATTCCCCCCGCAAGTGACCATGGCCATCGTCAGCCGCCTGAAAAGCCTCGGGCGAATGAACGTGGCGGAAAAACGCAAACCCCAGGACGGCCGGGTGAAGACCAAGACCCCGGACGGCGGTGAGGTCGAGCTGCGGCTGTCGACCTTGCCGACGGCATTTGGCGAAAAAATGGTCATGCGGATCTTCGACCCGGAGGTGCTGCTCAAGGACTTCGATCAGTTGGGCTTCTCCGCCGAAGACCTGCGCCGCTGGCAGGACATGACCCGCCAGCCCAACGGCATCATTCTGGTGACCGGGCCAACGGGTTCAGGCAAAACCACCACGCTTTACACCACGCTGAAGAAACTGGCGACGCCGGAGGTCAACCTCTGCACCATCGAAGACCCGATCGAAATGGTCGAGCCGGCCTTCAATCAGATGCAGGTCCAGCACAACATCGACCTGACCTTCGCCGCCGGTGTTCGCGCGCTGATGCGGCAGGATCCGGACATCATCATGATCGGCGAGATTCGCGACCTCGAAACCGCAGAAATGGCGATCCAGGCCGCGCTCACGGGTCACCTGGTGCTCTCGACCTTGCACACCAATGACGCGCCCAGCGCGATCAGCCGCTTGCTGGAACTCGGCGTGCCGCATTACCTGATCAAAGCCACGGTGCTCGGCGTCATGGCCCAGCGCCTGGTGCGAACCTTGTGCTCGCACTGCAAGGCACCACTGACGTTGGGTGAAGAAGACTGGCAAACCCTGACCAAACCCTGGCAAGCGCCACTGCCCACCAACGCCCAGCGCGCCATCGGCTGCCTGGAATGCCGCGACACCGGCTACCGCGGCCGCGCCGGGGTCTACGAAATCATGCAACTGACGGATGGCGTTAAGGCGCTGATCAATCCCGACACCGATCTGCTGGCGGTACGGCGCCAGGCGTTCAAGGAAGGCATGCGCAGCCTGCGGCTGTCGGGGGCGCAGAAAGTGGCGGCCGGCCTGACGACCATCGAGGAAGTCTTGCGCGTGACGCCGCAGAGCGAACAAAAGTAGGCACGGCCGTCACGGAACTGGATGGGGGGAAAGGCATCCAACGCCGTAGTTAACCAGTGGAGTCACCCCATCATGCGTCTCAAACTTGCTGTCGCTACCATCGCGTTGTTGTCCCTTCCAGTCGGTTCGGCGATGGCCGATAGCTTTTGGCGTAACGTCATTTCGTCCGGTGCCACCACCGGTTCGACCTACCTGACCTTCAAGGATCACAAGCTGATCGTTGCCGCGCAGGACGATGCCGGCAGCTTCGTTGCCAGCGACGGCGGCATCCGCGGTCCTTATCTGGAAGCCGCAATGCAGAAAGTCCGCGCCGACAATCCGGGCCTGCAGGCGACGGACATGGAGCTGGCCAATGCGATCCTGGCAAAGAATGCCGTGGCTTCGGAATAAGCTGTTCAGCTGAATAAAAATGCCGCTCCCATGAGCGGCATTTTTTTGCCCGACACAAAACCCTGTAGGAGCGACCTGCTCGCGATAGCGGTGGATCAGTCAACATTTCAGCGACTGTTGCACCGCTATCGCGAGCAGGCTCGCTCTTAAATTGGATTTGCGTAGTCCGGGCGATCAGCGGTAATCATCGACGGGCACGCAGGCACAGAACAGATTCCTGTCGCCATAGACGTTGTCCACCCGATTCACCACCGGCCAATACTTGTGCGCCTTGGTGTGCGCATCCGGCGTCACCGCTTGCTCGATGCTGTAAGGCCGCTCCCAGACCCCGGTGATATCGGCCAAGGTGTGCGGCGCTCGCTTCAGCGGATTGTCTTCGGCGGGCCAGTTACCGTTCTGCACCTCGGTGATTTCCGCGCGAATGCTCAGCATCGCCCCGATAAACCGATCCAGTTCGGCCTTTGATTCGCTCTCGGTCGGCTCGACCATCAGTGTCCCTGGCACCGGAAACGACATGGTCGGCGCATGGAAGCCGTAATCCATCAGACGCTTGGCCACGTCCTCTTCACTGATCCCGGTCAGCGCCTTCAATGGCCGCAAATCGAGGATGCATTCGTGCGCCACCCGTTCGTTGCGCCCGGTGAAGAGCACTGGAAACGCCCCGGACAAATGTTGCGCCAGGTAATTCGCAGCGAGGATCGCCACCTCGCTGGCATCCGCCAATTGCGGGCCCATCATGGCGATGTACATCCAGCTGATCGGCAAAATGCTCGCGCTGCCCCAGGGCGCTGCGCTGACCGCACCGTTCTGCGCCAGCGGTCCCTCAATCGGCACCACCGGGTGATTGGCGACGAACGGCGCCAAATGCGCGCGCACGCCTATCGGCCCCATGCCCGGCCCGCCGCCGCCATGGGGAATGCAGAACGTCTTGTGCAAGTTCATGTGGGAGACATCGGCGCCAATGTCCGCCGGCCGCGCCAATCCCACCTGCGCGTTGAGGTTGGCGCCGTCCATGTACACCTGGCCGCCGTGGCTGTGGATAACTTCACAGATTTCGCTGATGCCTTCCTCGTACACGCCATGGGTCGACGGATACGTCGCCATCAGGCAGGCGAGTTTGTCGCCTGCGTCCGCGGCCTTGCCTTTCAGGTCATCCAGATCGACGTTGCCGGCCTCGTCGCACTCGACGATCACCACGCGCATCCCGGCCATCTGCGCCGAGGCGGGGTTGGTGCCGTGGGCCGAGGACGGAATCAGGCAAATCTCTCGCGCCCCCTGATGACGGCTCTCGTGATATTTGCGGATCGCCAGCAGCCCGGCGTACTCGCCTTGAGCGCCGGAATTGGGTTGCATGCAGATCGCGTCGAAACCGGTGATTGCGCAGAGCCAGCGTTCCAGCTCTTCGATCATCAGCGAATAACCCACCGCCTGCTCTTTCGGTACAAACGGATGCAGGTTGGCGAATTGCGGCCAGGTGATGGGGATCATCTCGCTGGTGGCATTGAGTTTCATGGTGCAGGAGCCCAGCGGGATCATTGATTGGTTGAGCGCCAGGTCTTTGTTTTCCAGTTGCTTGAGGTAACGCAGCATCTCGGTTTCGCTGTGATGGGCGCTGAATACCGGATGACGCAGATAAGGTGAGGTGCGCAGCAGACCTGCCGGAATACCGGAAGCAAGGGTTTGAGCGTCCAGTTCGTCGACGTTCAGCCCATGATCAGAACCGAGGAACACATCAAACAGTTTCGCTACCGTGGATTCGTCAGAGGTTTCGTCGAGGCTCAGCCCCAACTGCCCGCGCCCGAGAATGCGCAAGTTGATCTGTGCAGCCTGGGCGCTTTCGATAATTGCGGTCTGAGTACCACCAACCTCCAGCGTCAGCGTGTCGAAAAAGTGGGTGTTGAGGCGAGTGATGCCGTGACGCTCCAGGCCAGCGGCGAGGATGCAGGTCAACCGATGGACGCGCTGGGCAATGCGTTTGAGTCCTTCCGGGCCATGGTAGACCGCATAGAAACTGGCGATGTTGGCCAGCAGCACCTGAGCGGTGCAGATGTTCGAGTTGGCCTTCTCCCGGCGGATATGTTGCTCACGGGTTTGCAGGGCCATGCGCAGCGCGACATTGCCGCGAGCATCTTTCGACACGCCGATGATCCGCCCGGGAATCGCCCGTTTGTACTCATCGCGACTGGCAAAAAACGCCGCGTGCGGCCCGCCGTACCCCACCGGCACACCGAAGCGCTGGGACGAGCCGAACACCACGTCGGCGCCCAACTCCCCAGGCGGGGTCAGCAACAGCAGGCTCAGCAGATCCGTCGCGACACAGGCCAGCGCCTGTTGGGCATGCAGATGATCGATCAACGGACGCAGGTCGCGGATCTCGCCGTGGGTGTCGGGATATTGCAGCAACGCGCCAAACACCTCGTGCTGTTTCAAGTTATCCACAGCGTCGATGATCAGCTCGAAACCGAATCCTTCGGCCCGGGTCTGCACCACGGAAATGGTTTGCGGATGGCAGTTCTCATCGACGAAGAACAGATTGCTCCGGGACTTGGCGACCCGCTTGGCCAACGCCATGGCTTCCGCCGCCGCCGTGGCTTCATCGAGCAGCGAAGCGTTGGCCAGTTCGAGGCCCGTGAGGTCGATGGTCAATTGCTGGAAATTCAGCAGCGCTTCGAGCCGCCCCTGGGCAATCTCCGGCTGATAAGGGGTGTAGGCGGTGTACCAACCGGGATTTTCCAACACGTTGCGCAGAATGACGGCCGGCGTGAGGGTGCCGTGGTAACCCATGCCGATCAGGCTGGTCCAGACCTGGTTTTGCTCGGCGTACCCGCGCAGCTTGGCCAGCGCAGCCTCTTCGTCGAGGGCCGGCGGCAAATCGAGCTCGCGGTTCAGGCGGATTCCCGGCGGTACCGTCTGTTCGATCAGTTCGACCCGGCTGCCGAGGCCGAGGCTGTCGAGCATCGCCTGTTGCTCGGCAGCATCGGGGCCAAGGTGGCGGCGAAGGAAGGCATTGGGATCGCGTAACTGGCTCAAGGACGGCAACTGGGACATGACGGGCTCTCTCTAGGCTGGCGCTCAACGTCGATGCAACACGGTCAAACCAGCATAGCAGCCGCTGCCAACAGCGAACCCGCGCAGGTGCGAGGCTTGCCCGCTCCCACAGGGAAATCCGTCAGGCGAAAAAAAGCCCCGACACGTCGGGGCTTTGGGATGACGCTGAAGGCTTAGTCGCCGATGGCGGCCTTGTAGCCGGCTGCATCGAGCAGCTTGTCCAGCTCAGCCTTGTCGCTAGGCTTGAGTTTGAAGATCCACGCGCCGTATGGATCGGTGTTCAGCAGTTCAGGCGAACCGTTCAGCTCTTCGTTGATCGCAATCACTTCGCCAGCAATCGGCGCATAGATGTCGGACGCAGCTTTAACCGACTCAACGACACCGGATTGATCGCCGGCAGCGAAAACTTTTCCGACTTCAGTCAGCTCAACGAACACCACATCGCCCAAGGCTTCCTGAGCGTGATCGCTGATGCCCACGGTAACGGTGCCATCGGTTTCCAGACGGGCCCATTCGTGACTTTCGGCAAAACGCAGGTCGGCAGGGATATCGCTCATGTTCTGTGTCCTCAAGAGAATTGTCAGCGGTCGTTGCCCGCCAAAAAGGTTAGATCAAGGTTTTGCCATGGCGGACGAAGGTCGGTTTGACCACCCGGACCGGGTACCACTTGCCACGGATTTCCACTTCTGCGCGGTCGGCAGTTGCCATCGGCACGCGCGCCAGTGCTATCGACTTGCTAAGCGTAGGAGAGAAACTACCACTGGTGATCTCTCCTTCGCCAACATTGGCGATACGGACCACTTGATGAGCGCGCAAAACCCCACGCTCCTCAAGGACCAGACCGACCAGCTTATGCTGCACACCACCGGCCCGCTCGGCTTCCAGAGCACTGCGACCAATGAACTGGCGAGTGGCCGGTTCCCAGGCAATGCTCCAGGCCATGTTCGAGGCCAGCGGTGAAACGTCTTGATGAATGTCCTGGCCGTACAGGTTCATGCCGGCTTCGACACGCAAGGTATCCCGGGCACCCAGGCCGATAGGAGAAATGCCCGCGCCCACCAGGTCGTTGAAAAACCCTGGCGCCTGATTGGCGGGTAGAACGATTTCCAGGCCATCTTCACCGGTATATCCGGTGCGCGCGATGAACCAGTCGCCGTCAGGCTGACCTTCAAAAGGCTTGAGCATCTGGATCAAGTTGCCGCGGGACTGGGTGACCAGTTCGGAAATCTTGTGCCGGGCATGGGGGCCTTGAATCGCCAGCATCGCCAGTTCGGAGCGCTCGTTGAGCTGCACATCGAAACCATCGAGGTGGGCCTGCATCCAGGCGAGGTCCTGATTGCGGGTGGAGGCGTTGACCACCAGCCGATAACTGTCCTCGAGACGGTAGACGATCATGTCGTCGACGATGCCGCCGCGCTCGTTGAGCATGGTGCTGTACAAGGCACGGCCAGGGCTGTGCAGGCGCTCGACGTCATTGGCCAGCAAATGCTGGAGCCAGGCCTTGGCCTGGGGGCCGGTGACATCAATCACGGTCATGTGGGATACATCGAAAACCCCGCAATCGCGGCGCACCTGATGGTGTTCCTCGACCTGCGATCCGTAATGCAGAGGCATATCCCAACCGCCAAAATCGACCATCTTCGCGCCAAGGGCGAGATGAAGGTCATACAGAGGCGTGCGCTGTCCCATGGGTTTCTCCTTCCGGGCGTGGCGAAGGTGCGGGCCGGTGCTTTACGGGCGAAAGCCTTGAAATAGAAGGCTTTGAGCCGATGTCAGCTACCAGGTCCGTAGGACGGACCGCACCGAATGCCGCGCATTGTAGCCTCAAGGTGTAGGACTGACACCTAGGCGTTTCGATGCGCCGAACGTCGAATCAATCCGATGACCGGTAACAGCCCGACCAAAACCAGCGTCAAGGCCGGCAACGAAGCTCTCGCCCACTCCCCTTCGCTGGTCATTTCAAAGATCCGAACCGCCAGCGTGTCCCAGCCAAACGGGCGCATCAGCAGGGTCGCGGGCATTTCCTTGAGCACATCGACGAACACCAGCAACGCAGCGCTCAAGGTGCCGGGCAGCAATAACGGCAGATACACTTTGAAAAACAGTCGTGGCCCACTGACCCCAAGGCTACGTGCCGCTTCGGGCAAAGATGGCCGTATTCGCGCCAGGCTGCTTTCCAACGGTCCGTAGGCCACGGCGATGAAACGCACCAGATAGGCCAGCAACAACGCCGACAGACTGCCCAGCAGCAATGGCTTGCCCGCGCCACCGAGCCAGCCCGACAGCGGGATGACCAGCTCGCGATCCAGATAACTGAACGCCAGCATGATCGACACCGCCAGCACCGAACCCGGCAGGGCGTAGCCGAGGTTGGCCAGGCTGATACCGGAGCGGATCGCCCGGGTCGGTGCCAGGCGCCGGGCAAATGCCAGCACCAGGGCAACGCTGACGGTGATCAGCGCGGCCATGCCGCCCAGGTACAAGGTGTGGACGATCAGACCGGCGTAACGCTCATCCAGGTCGAAGCGTCCACGCTGCCAGAACCACACCACCAGTTGCAGCATCGGAATGACGAAGGCACAGGCGAACACCAGGCCACACCAAGTCATGGCCGCCAACGCCTTGAAACCCCGCAGGTGGTACAGCGCCTTGATGCGAGGTCGTTCATTGCTGGTGCGGTTGGCCCCGCGAGCACGCCGTTCGCCGTACAACACGACCATCACCACCAGCAGTAACAGGCTGGCCAGTTGCGCGGCGGTGGAGAGGCTGAAAAATCCGTACCAGGTTTTGTAGATGGCCGTGGTGAACGTGTCGAAGTTGAACACTGACACCGCGCCGAAGTCCGCCAGGGTTTCCATCAATGCCAAGGCCACACCGGCACCAATCGCCGGCCGCGCCATGGGCAAGGCCACTCGCCAGAACGCCTGCCACGGTGATTGCCCCAGCACCCGCGCCGCTTCCATCAGGCCTTTGCCTTGGGCCAGGAACGCAGTGCGCGCCAGCAGGTAGACATAGGGATAGAACACCAGCACCAGAACAAGGATGACGCCGCCGGTGGAACGCACTCTCGGCAATCGCAGCTCGGTGCCGAACCATTCGCGCAGCAAGGTTTGCACGGGGCCGGCGAAATCCAGCAGGCCGACGAAGACGAAGGCCAGCACGTAAGCAGGAATGGCAAATGGCAGCATCAGCGCCCAGTCCAGCCAACGCCGGCCGGGAAATTCGCAGAGGCTGGTGAGCCAGGCGAGGCTCACACCCAGGAGCGTGACGCCGATACCGACGCCGAACACCAGGGTCAGGGTATTGCCCAGCAGGCGCGGCATCTGGGTGTCCCAGAGGTGGGACCAGATTTGCTGATCGATGGTTTGCCAGGAGAAGAACAGGACGCTTAGGGGCAGCAGGACCAGCGCGGCGATGGCGAAGACCAGGGGATACCAGCGGCGTTGGGCGGGGTGGGCCAAGGGGATTCTCTAGAAAATATGGGCCGACTCTAACCTGAAGTCGGCTCCATTTTGTGGCGAGGGAGCTTGCTCCCGCTCGGGTGCGAAGCAGCCGCAGGAGGTTATCAGATCATCTCGATCCTGACCTGTCGACGCCAACGGGGCCGTTTCGCAGCTCAGCGGGAGCAAGCTCCCTCGCCACAGGTAGCCGCTCGCCACAATAACGGTGAAGTCAGTTCCAGCCAGCCCGATCCATCATGCGAATCGCTTCAGCCTGACGCTTGCCGGCAATTTCCACCGGTAGCGTATCCGCCACAAACTTGCCCCAGCTCGCCACTTCCGCAGACGGCTGAACCGCAGGGTTAGCCGGGAATTCCTGGTTCACGTCAGCGAAGATCTTCTGCGCTTCAGGGGTGGTCATCCATTCAACCAGGGCTTTGGCGGCTTCTGGATGCGGTGCATGCTTGGTCAGGCCGATGCCCGACAGGTTCACGTGTACGCCGCGATCGCCCTGGTTCGGCCAGAACAGCTTCACGGCCAGGTCAGGCTTCTGTTTGTGCAGGCGGCCATAGTAGTAAGTGTTGACGATGCCGACGTCGCATTGGCCAGCGTTGATCGCTTCCAGCACCGCGATGTCATCGGAGAACACATCGGTGGACAGGTTGTTGACCCAACCTTTGAGGATCTTCTCGGTTTTTTCGGCGCCGTGCACTTCGATCATGGTGGCGGTCAAGGACTGGTTGTAGACCTTCTTCGCCGTGCGCAGGCACAGGCGACCTTCCCAGTTTTTATCGGCCAGCCCTTCATAAGTGGTCAGCTCGCCCGGTTTCACCCGCGCGGTGGAGTAGGCGATGGTCCGCGCCCGCAGGCTCAAGCCAGTCCAGGCGTGAGCCGAGGAGCGGTATTGCAGCGGGATGTTGGCGTCGATCACCTTGGAGGTGAACGGTTGCAGGATGCCCATCTGCTCCGCCTGCCAGAGGTTGCCGGCATCGACGGTCAGCAGCAGGTCGGCGGTGGCGTTCTCGCCCTCGGCCTTGATCCGCTGCATCAACGGCGCTTCCTTGTCGGTGATGAACTTCACCTGCACACCGGTTTTCGCGGTGTAGGCATCGAAGACCGGCTTGATCAGCTCGTCGATACGCGAGGAGTAAACCACCACCTCGTCGGCGGCCTGGGCAGTGGTGCTACCGATCAGGGTCAGGGCGAGTGCAGTCAGTAGACGCTTCGGTGCCAACATGGGAGCGATCTCTCGATTGGAAAATTGAGGGCAAATGATAAGGACTCACATTTAGCTTCTCAATCGAACAGTTCGCGGAGGCGTTACCAAATGTTGCATGGTCGACATGGGGGTGAATGTACCAACGCCATCGCAAGCAGGCTCGCTCCCACAGGGGAATGCATTTCAACTGTGGGAGCGAGCCTGCTCGCGATGAGGCCGTCTGCCGCAATGAAGATGTCAGGCCTTGGCCAGCGCCGGCAAATCCCCGATCAACCCCAGCGCTTCGCGCACGAACAACGCCTTGGCTTCCGGCATCTGGTCAACCATCTTCAACCCGGCATTACGCAACCAGCGAACCGGCAACGGATCCGCCTGGAACAAGCGTTCAAAGCCTTCCATCGCCGCCATCAACGCCAGGTTGTGCGGCATGCGCCGACGCTCGTAACGACTGAGCACCTTCACATCCGCCAATCGCTCGCCGCGCCCTGCCGCTTGCAGCAGCACTTCGGCCAGCACAGCGGCGTCGAGAAAACCGAGGTTGACGCCCTGCCCGGCCAGTGGGTGAATGGTATGCGCCGCATCACCGATCAACGCCAAACCTTCAGCCACATATCGCTTGGCATGCCGCTGACGCAGCGGCACGCACAAACGCGGGTCGGCGCTGAGCACCGTGCCGAGCCGGCCTTCAAAGGCGCGTTCCAATTCGAGACAGAAAGCGCCGTCGTCCAGCGCCATCAGGCGTTCGGCTTCGCTCGGCGTGGTCGACCAGACGATCGAACACCAATCCTGCTGACCGTCCCGCTCCAACGGCAGAAACGCCAATGGACCGTTGTCGGTGAAGCGCTGCCACGCGGTCATTTGATGAGGTTTGGAGTTGCGCACGCTGGTGACGATCGCATGGTGCAGATAGTCCCACTCGCGCGTGGCCACGCCGGTCAGGCGCCGCACCGCCGAATTGGCGCCATCCGCCGCTATCACCAGGGGCGCGCGCAAGGTGCGCCCATCGGCCAGGGTCAGCAGCCAGTCATCGCCGGAGCGGCGCATCTGCTCCAGACGCGCATTGGCCAGCATCCCGAGGTCGCAGTCGTGCAGACGATCCAGCAAGGCATCCTGAACCACGCGGTTCTCGACGATATGGCCCAGCACGTCGGCATGCACACTGGCGGCCGAGAAACGGATCTGCCCGGTGCCGCTGCCATCCCAGACCTGCATGTCGGTGTAAGGGCTGCTGCGGCGATTGGCGATGCCGTCCCACACGCCCAGGCGCTCGAGAATGCGCTGGCTGGCCGCCGACAAGGCACTCACCCTCGGTTCGAACGGCGCCTGGGCATCAAAGGGTTTGACGCTCATCGGGCTGCCGTCCAGCAACAGGACTTCCAGCCCGCTGTCCTGCAACGCCAGCGCCAGGGCGCTGCCGACCATTCCGGCCCCGACAATCAGCAGATCTGCGCGCATTTCCATGCTTTAAGCCTGTCTCGCTTGCGGTTTGAGCCGCACGTAAAGGGTTTTCTGCACCCGCGCCACCAGGGCGCCAGCACCGTCATGAATATCGACCTGCAACTGCGGCAGGTACTTTTCGCCGTTCGCTGTCTGTCGACGGATCTCGTCGAGCAAGGTCTCGTCGATGCTGAAGCGGGCGAACACCGGGCCTTTGCCCGGCGCGATGAAATCGATGTCGGCAGCCTTGTCCCAGACAATGAACTGACGACCGAGGTTTTCCATCAGCATCAGCATGTAGAACGGGTCGACCATCGAATACAGGCTGCCGCCAAACTGGGTACCGACGTAATTGCGGTTGTACCAACTCAGTCCCATGGACACTTGAATGTCCCGGAAGTCATCGCTGATGTGCTGCACCCGCACCCCGGCACCGAGGTACGGCGGGTAGAAGGTCATGAACCACCGCATCAACCGCGCTTTACCGAACGTATCAGTCAGCCACTTAAGCATCGGGACGCGTACCCAGGCCCATGGCTTGCCGGGCGAACCAGCGCTTGGCCGGCGGCAGCAGATCGAGACCGAGCAGGCCGATGTTGCGGCCCAGCGAAACCAGTGGCTGGGTGCTGCCGAACAAACGGGTCACCTGATCGGAGAACCCCACAGTCAGGTTCTGATCCATGCGCTGACGCTCGCGATAAGCCTGCAAGGTCGCGAAGTCGCCGGGCGACGTGTCGCTCGCCAGCAGCGCATCGGCCAGGGCTTGAGCATCACGCAACGACAGGTTGAAGCCCTGGCCGGCAATCGGGTGCAGGCTGTGGGCGGCGTTGCCGAGGATGGCCAGATGCGGACGCACTTGCTCTTCGGCTTCGATCAGCGTCAATGGGTACAGATGCCGCGCGCCCACCTGCTTCAGGGTGCCAAGGCGATAACCGAACACGCCCTGCAACTCGCTGAGGAAACTGCGCTCATCCAGCGCCGCCAGTCGTTGCGCGTCCATGCCCAAACGGGTCCAGACCAGGGCGCAGCGGTTGTCCGGCAGCGGCAACAACGCCATCGGGCCGTCATCGGTGAAGCGCTCGAAGGCCACGCCGTTATGCGCTTCGCTCGGGGTGATGTTGGCAATCAGTGCACTCTGGTTGTACGGACGCTTTTTGATGCCGATGCCCAATTGCTCGCGCAGGCCCGAACGGCCGCCATCAGCGAGCACCGCAAGGTCGCATTCCAGGGTGGTTTCATCGTTGAGGGTCAGGCGATAGCCATCGGTCAGCGGTTCCATGCGCGTGACTTCCGCCGGGCAACGCCAAGTGACCACATCCTTGTCCAGGCCCTGCCAGAGGCATTGGCCGAGCCAGGCGTTTTCCACCACATAACCCAGCGCCGGCACGCCCTCTTCCATCGCCGACAAACGTGCGGTGGAAAAACGTCCACGGTCGGAGACATGAATCTGCTTGATCGGCTCGGCGCGGCGGGAGATTTCCTGCCACACGCCCAACCGTTGATAAATCTGTTTGGCCCCGTAGGACAGCGCCGAAGAACGGGCGTCATAGCTCGGTTGATAGGTGTCGCCCGGGGCGAATGGCTCGATCAGCACGATCTTCCAGCCGCGGGCCTTGGCTCCGGCCTGCAACGCCAATGCAAGGCTGGCGCCCACCAGGCCGCCACCGATAATTGCCAGATTGACTCGACTCATGCCGCTTGTGTCCGCGCAGCAGCCATCAAGGCCTCGATCTCGGCGACCGTTTTCGGCACGCCTTGGGTCAGGATTTCACAACCGTTTTTGGTGACCACCACGTCGTCCTCGATGCGCACGCCAATGCCGCGCCATTTCTTCGCTACGTTCTGGTTGTCCGGGGCAATGTAGATGCCCGGTTCCACAGTGAGCGCCATGCCGACTTCCAGCACCCGCCATTCGCCGCCGACCTTGTATTCGCCGACGTCATGCACATCCATGCCCAACCAATGGCCGGCACGATGCATGTAAAACGCTTTATAGGCTTCGCTGGCGATCAACTCGTCGACGTCGCCCTGCAACAGGCCCAACTTCACCAGACCGGAGGTAATCACCCGGACCGTGGCTTCGTGCGCCTGATTCCAGTGTTTGTTCGGGGCGATTTCGGCGAATGCGGCTTCTTGCGACGCCAGCACCAACTCGTAAATCGCTTTCTGCTCCGCTGAATATTTGCCGTTGACCGGCCAGGTGCGGGTGATGTCGCTGGCGTAGCAGTCGATCTCGCAACCGGCATCGATCAACACCAGGTCGCCATCCTTGAGCACGGCGTCATTCTGCTGGTAATGCAGGATGCAGCTGTTACGCCCGGCGGCGACGATCGAACCGTAGGCCGGCATCTTCGCCCCGCCCTTGCGGAATTCGTAATCGAGTTCGGCTTCGAGGCTGAACTCGTGCAGCCCGGCCCGGCTGGCCTGCATCGCCCGGATATGCGCCTGGGCGGAAATCCGTGCAGCTTCGCGCATCACCTTCACTTCTGCCGCCGATTTATACAGGCGCATGTCGTGCAGCAGATGATCCAGGGCAACGTATTCGTTCGGCGGCTGGGCGCCGAGGTGCGCTTTAGAGCGGATCACGTTGATCCACTCCATCAGGTGCCGGTCGAATTCCGGGTTGCTGCCCATGGCCGAATACACCCGGTCGCGCCCTTCGATCAGGCCCGGCAGGATGTCGTCGATGTCGGTGATGGGAAACGCATCGTCGGCGCCGAAGTCGCGGATCGCGCCTTCCTGGCCGGCGCGCAGGCCGTCCCACAGTTCTCGCTCGGCGTTGCGTTCACGGCAGAACAGAATGTACTCGCCATGTTCGCGACCGGGCATCAGTACGATGACGGCCTGAGGCTCGGGGAAGCCGCTGAGGTACTGGAAGTCGCTGTCCTGCCGGTAGACGTGCTCGACGTCGCGGTTGCGTATGGCTACTGCGGCGGCGGGCAGGATGGCGATGCTGTTGGGTTCCATCTGCGCCATCAGGGCCTTGCGGCGACGGCTGTATTCCGATTTCGGGATATGAATCATGGGCAGATGGCGTTCCCTGGCAACAATTAATGCAGCGACGGCTTGGCCGCAGCCGGCTCTTCCGCTTTTTTGGTTTCGGAGAACAGCAGCAGCGGCGCAACGCGCAGGTATTCCATCACTTCCATGTAGTCGCTTTCGCCGTCTTCGGACTCTTCCAGGGCGTCTTGCACCTGGGAAATGGCCGCCAGATCCTGCAACACTTCGGTGGCTTCGGTGCTCAGCATGCTGCTGTCACGGCAGTTCAGGCCGAAACCGCTGAGAAAGCCCTGGCACCATTGGCCCAGTGCCGCGGCACGGTCAGCCAGTGGCGCGTCATCGGTCGGCAGCAGCAGAACGACAGTGACGTCGTCGCCGGTGAGCTCGCCCTTGACCATCTCCTGCAAGCCGATCAAGGCATTGCGGACATTATCCTGGGGCTCAGTTTCGAGCAGTTCGGCGGCATCGACCAGCCAGCCTTCGGCATCGAAACCTGCACCGGCGCAGCTGCGGCCGAGCAGCAGGCCGTGCAGTTCGGCAGGCGAGACGTTATGACCGCTGGAAGTCAGCAGGGTGGCGAAGGCTTGGTACGGGGAATTCTGAATGGGCATGGGCAGCTAGGCGCCAGACGGCGCTATGTCTAGAATGAAGGCCTTGTATCCTACATCGACAGACTCGCCAAGACTATTAAAGGCTGTCCGCCCGTTACCCCCATCAGACTATTCAGTGGACACAATGGAAGACACCGACCTGCAAGCGCTGATGGCCAGACTCGAACTGCTAATTAATCGGGTCGAGCAACTTAAGAGTCAAAACGGACTCCTATTAGCTCAGGAAAAAACCTGGCGCGAGGAACGCGCTCACCTCATTGAAAAGAACGAAATCGCCCGGCGTAAGGTCGAATCAATGATTTCGCGCCTCAAGGCCCTGGAGCAAGACTCATGAGTTCAAGCAATAGCGTTACCGTGCAGATCCTCGATAAAGAATATTCGATCATCTGCCCCCAGGAAGAGCGCAGCAACCTGGTGAGCGCCGCCCGTTACCTGGACGGGAAGATGCGTGAAATCCGCAGCAGCGGCAAAGTCATCGGCGCCGACCGCATTGCCGTGATGGCCGCGCTGAACATCACGCACGATCTTCTGCACAAGGAAGAACGCCCGGATGTGCAGGCCAGTGGCTCGACTCGCGAGCAGGTTCGCGACCTGCTGGATCGCGTCGATCTGGTGCTCGCCACCGATCCGGACGTCACCAAGGGCTGAAACACGAAACCGCTTGGGGTATACTCGCATCACTCCCTGGGGTGCTTGCCAGTTGACCACGTCCCTGAGCCGATTCGCACTACCCTGGAGGCTGCACGTTGGGCTGGTGTGCATGTCCGCTAGACGGAAAGCCTTAAAGCCTACTGCATCTTCCACCTTGAACTTTCGGGTTCAAGGGCTAAGTCAGCAGCGGTTCATCCGGGGAGCCTGATTCCAGTCCGATGCCGGTTTAAATACCGGCATCGGCTTTTTTACGGGTACGCTTTACGTATCCGTCCTGTCGAAGCCTGAATCCATGACCGAACCTGCGCTGCTGCCCCGCCCGCAACTTCGACGCATGCTGCGCAAGGCCCGCCGCGCACTGACCCCCAGTCAGCAACGCCAGGCTGCTCGCGGGCTGTACAAGCAATTGGCTCAGCAGCCGTTGTTTCGCCGGGCCAAACACATCTCCCTCTACCTGCCCACCGACGGTGAAATCGACCCGCGCCTGTTGCTGCGCGCGGCGCAACGTCGGGGCAAGGCGACTTATCTACCGGTACTCAGTGCCTGGCCGCGGACCAAAATGGTGTTCCAGCGGATTCGTCCCGGTGAAAAACTCAAACCCAACCGCTTTCGTATTCTCGAACCCCGGCACAACCTCGCCCGCCAGCGCAAAGTCTGGGCGCTGGACCTGGTACTGTTGCCATTGGTGGGATTTGACGACGTCGGCGGCCGCCTGGGAATGGGCGGCGGTTTCTACGATCGAAGCCTCGCCTACCTGGCGCGGCGAAAAAACTGGCGCAAGCCGACGCTGCTGGGCCTGGCCCATGAATGTCAGAAGGTAGAACGATTGGCTCAGGCGAGCTGGGATGTGCCGTTGCAAGGAACGGTTACCGACAAGGCGTGGTATTTCGCAGGCTAGACGCCACTGGAATCAGCGGCGTCCGAAAGTCAGGCTCAGCGTTTGAAGGCCGATGGCTGTTGTTGCTGTGCGATTTCGATTGGCGCGTCAGTCTTGTTGTTCCACAGGCTTTGGGCATAGCCGGTGGTCACGACGCCGAGGCCGAACAAAATAACCAAAATCCATAGTAAATCCGGTTTGCGTTTCATCGATTGCCCCCCAAAGGCACATCAACACGATGACAGCAGCGGTTTCCGTTGTAGGTGTAGGCCGTGCAGCAGCGTCAAGCTTAGAAGGCCGGCATTTTGCGGCAACGTGAACTGACACGCAAACGCTGGCGTCAACCGACTGTCGGTTTGTCATAAAATTGCCCGACAACTTGCCCAATCACCTCGCAAGGAGCAAAAACCATGGCCTATTGGCTGATGAAATCCGAGCCCGATGAACTCTCGATCAAAGACCTGGCGAAGCTTGGCAAAGCGCGCTGGGATGGGGTTCGCAACTATCAGGCGCGTAACTTTTTGCGGACGATGGCGGTGGGCGACGAGTTTTTCTTCTATCACTCCAGCTGCCCGGAGCCCGGGATTGCCGGGATCGGAAAGATTATTCAAGCGGCGTATCCGGACCCAACGGCGCTGGAGCCGGACAGTCATTACTACGATCCAAAGGCCACGCCAGAGAAAAACGCCTGGAGCGCGATTGATGTTGCGCATGTCGAGACGTTTTCCAAGGTGTTGAAGCTGGAATACTTGAAGCAGCAGACGGTGTTGGCCGAGATGCCATTGGTGCAGAAAGGCTCAAGGTTGTCGGTGATGCCGGTTACCGCCGAGCAATGGACAGCGGTGCTCGGCCTGCGCTAAACAAGCTGAACCGCCCGACGCTCTGGCCTGGATCGGTCAGACGTGACACCCCGTTGACGGATATCAAGTCGCCCCGCCGCTTGCCTGTCAGACTACGACGCTACAGACGCAGGATGCCGACATGTCGATTCACCGCCGCTCTTCACTTTTTTTCGCCTTTTTACTGGGGGCAGTGTTACTGGCCGCTGGGGGTTTTGGTTATTGGAAGTCGACCCTTAGCCGACTGCCCGAAGGGTTGTATGTCGGTAATGGCCGACTTGAAGCCACTGAAGTACAGATCGCCAGCAAAACAGCCGGCCGGCTGGCCGAAGTCCTGGTCGATGAAGGCGACAAGGTGACCAAGGGTCAACTGCTGGCACGCATGGACACCCGGACCCTCGAAGCCCAGCGCAACCAGGCCGAAGCCGAAGTGATACGCGCCCGGGAAAACCTCAATGCCGCCCAGGCCAATGTGCAACTGCGCCAGAGCGAGCAACGGCTTGCCCACCAAGAGCTCAGCCGTTCTCAGGAATTGTTCAAGCGTGGCTTCTCCAGTGGCCAGACCATCGATCAGCAACAATCTCGCTTCGAAACGAGCAACGCGGCCGTCACCGCGGCCCGTGCGCAGGTGTCCGCCGTCGGCGCCGCCATTGGCGCGGCGCAGGCACAAGTCGCTCAGCTGACCAGCGAGATTGACGACAGCAGCCTGCGGGCGCCCATTGACGGGGTGATTCAGCTGCGCATGGCCGAACCCGGTGAAGTCCTCGGTGCCGGTGGGCGAGTGTTGTTGCTGATTGATCCGAACGATCAGTACATGAACCTCTATCTCGCCACATCCGTAGTGGGACGCCTGGCGGTCGGTGATGAAGCGCGGATCCTGCTGGACGCCCTGCCCGGCCAGCCGTTGCCGGCGAAAATCAGCTTCGTGGCAGCCAAATCGCAATTCACCCCCAAAGAAGTCGAGACCCGCGACGAACGTCAGAAACTGGTGTTTCGGGTCAAGCTGCGCCTGACCCAACCCAGCAGCGTGCCCCAGGCCAAACCGGGGATGCCCGGTAACGGCTACGTGCGCACCGCGCCCATTGGCTGGCCGGCCAATCTTCAATGACCGGCCTGGCGCTGCAAGCCACCGACCTTCAGCACCGATACGGCCAACAGCAGGTGCTGACCGACATCACGTTCAGCCTGCCCGCCGGCACCCGGTGCGGCTTGATCGGTCCGGACGGCGCCGGGAAATCCAGCCTGCTGGGATTAATCGCCGGTGTGAAGACGCTGCAAGACGGCCAACTGGACGTGCTCAGCGGCTCGATCCAGGACCGGCGCCACCGTATCAGCCTCTATTCGCGAATTGCGTTCATGCCTCAAGGCCTGGGCGGCAACCTGTATCCCGAGCTGTCGATCAGCGAAAACATTCACTTCTTCGCCACTTTGTTCGGCCTGTCCGGAGCCGAATGCGATCAGCGCATGCAAAGTCTGTTGCTGGCCACCGATCTGCAGCGGTTTGCCGAGCGCCCGGCGGGCAAGTTATCGGGCGGCATGAAACAGAAGCTCGGCCTCTGTTGTGCGCTGATTCATGAACCCGACCTGTTGATCCTCGATGAACCGACCACTGGCGTCGATCCGCTGTCCCGGCGGCGCTTCTGGGAATTGATTGATGACGTCCGGCGTCAACGTCCGCAATTGACGCTGTTGGTTGCCACCGCGTACATGGAAGAGGCCGAGCAATTCGAACACTGCCTGATGCTCGATGGCGGCAAACTGATTGCCGCCGGCTTGACCAGCGACCTTGGGGCAGCGACCCCCAGCGGCAAGCTCGATGAGGCCTTTACTCACTTTCAGGGCGACAGCGGCCGTGACAACCAGCCGCTGGTGATCCCTGCCCGAACCAACGCCACGGCCGACATCGCCATCGAAGCCCATGACCTGACCCTGCGCTTCGGCGATTTCACGGCGGTGGACAAGGTCAGCTTCGCCATCGGCCGCGGCGAGATCTTCGGGTTTCTGGGCTCCAATGGCTGCGGCAAAACCACCACCATGAAAGTCCTCACCGGGCTGATCCCGGCCAGCGAAGGCCGCGCCACGCTGCTGGGCAATCCAGTGAATGCCAAGGATCTGGCTACCCGCAAGCGCGTCGGCTTCATGTCCCAGAGCTTCTCGCTCTATGGCGAACTCAGCGTGCGGCAGAATCTGGACTTGCACGCCCGACTGTTCGATTTGCCCAAGGCCGAGAGCGCACAGCGCATCGATGAGCTGATCCAGCGCTTCAACCTGGGCAGCGTCGCTCATCAGCCGTCCGGAGGACTGCCACTGGGCCTGCGCCAACGCTTATCCCTGGCGGTGGCGGTGCTACATCGCCCCGAAGTGCTGATCCTCGACGAACCGACGTCCGGCGTCGACCCGGCCGCACGGGATGATTTCTGGCGGCTGCTGATCGAACTGTCTCGCGAACAGGGCGTGACGATTTTCCTCTCCACGCATTTCATGAACGAAGCCCAGCGCTGTGACCGCATCTCGCTGATGCACGCCGGCAAGGTCCTGGCCTGCGACACCCCGGCGGCTCTGCAACTGCAGTTCAAGGGCCAGACTCTGGAGGCGGCGTTCGTCACCTGCCTGGAGCAGGCCCAGGGCCCGATCGCAACGGCGGCGCCACCAACGCCCATCGACACGACGCTCGCCCCCGTCGCCCCGATGCAAGACAGCCGCTTCAGTTTTGGACGGTTGCGGGCGCTGGCGAGTCGTGAAGGCAAGGAGTTGCTGCGCGATAAAGTGCGCATGGCCTTTGCCCTGCTCGGGGCGATGTTCATGATGGTGATTTTCGGCTACGGCATTTCCCTGGATGTGGAAAAACTCGCCTTCGCGGTTTACGACCAGGACCAGACGCCACAAAGCCGGGCGTATCTGGAGGCTTTCCGCAGCTCCCGTTACTTCGACGAACAACCGCCCATCAGCGATCCGGCGCAATTGCATCGACGATTACAGCGCTCGGAAATCAAACTGGCGCTGGAAGTCCCGCCGGGATTCGGCCGGGACTTGTTCGCCGGTCGCCAACCCGCTGTCGCGGCCTGGCTCGATGGCGGCATGCCGTTTCGCGCCGAAACCAGCCGCAATTACGTGGAAGCGGTACACCAGGGCAACCTGTTGCAATTGGCCGAGCAGTCCAGCCCCGCACTGAACCGGCAAGCGGCAGCCCAACTGGAAACCCGCTTCCGCTACAACCAGGATGTCGTCAGCGTCAACGCCATCGGTCCCGGGGTGATGGCGCTGATCCTGGCGTTCATCCCGGCCATGCTGACGGCGCTGGGCATCGTGCGGGAGAAAGAACTGGGCTCGATCACCAACTTCTACGCCACACCGCTGACGCGACTGGAGTTCCTGCTAGGTAAGCAAGCGCCATATCTGGCCATCAGCTTGATCAACCTCGCCGTCCTGACGGCTATGAATCGCTGGCTGTTCGGCGTGCCTTTCAAGGGCAGCGGCCTGACCCTGGCCTTCGGCGGGCTGCTCTACGTGCTGGCGACCACCAGCATGGGCCTGTTGATTTCGGCGTTCACCCGAACCCAGATTGCCGCCATTCTCGGCACCATGATCATTACCAGTCTGCCGACCATTCAGTTCTCCGGCTTGATCGTGCCGCGCTCGTCACTCGATGGCGCGGCCGCTGTCATGGGGATGCTGTTCCCGGCGGGTTATTTCCTCGATATTGCCGTTGGCACGTTTACCAAGGCCCTGGATATCCGGCAGTTGTGGCCGCAATGCCTGGCACTGTTCGGGTTTTTCCTGGGGTTTACCGGCCTTAGCCTGGCCATGCTGAAAAAGCAGGAGGCCTGATGCACAAGCTTGCGCACATCCTGCGACTTGGCCTCAAGGAACTCACCAGCCTGCGACACGACAGCGTGTTGCTACTGTTCCTGTTCTATGCCTTCACCGTCGCGATCTACATGCCGGCCGCGGGCTCGGTGATTGGCGTGCACAACGCCAGCGTGGCCATGGTCGATGAAGATCACAGCCACCTGTCACGACAATTGGCGCAAGCCCTGCAGCCGCCGGAATTCCAGGCGCCGGTGTCGTTGCCCTATGAACAACTGGACGATGTGCTGGACAGCGGTCGATTCACCTTCGTCATCAATATTCCGGCCAATTTCCAGGCAGATCTGTTGGCTGGCCGCCAGCCAGCCGTGCAGGTCAACGTCGACGCCACAGCCATGAGCCAGGCGTTCATGGGGGCGGGCTACATCGGACGGATTTTCCAGCGCGAACTGCAGACCTACAGTGAACAAGGCGATGCAGCGAGCAAAGCCCCCGTGCTGCTGACCACCCGAGCGCTGTTCAATACCAATCTGGAGGGCGGCTGGTTCCTGGCGGTGATTCAAATCGTCAACAACATCACCATCCTCGCCATCATCCTGACCGGCACAGCGTTGTTGCGTGAGCGCGAACACGGCACCCTCGACCATTTGCTGGTGCTGCCCCTCACGGCGCTTGAAATCATGCTGGCGAAAATCTGGAGCAACATGCTGGTGGTGGTGCTGTGCACCTGGATCTCGCTGGAGGTGATCGTCAAAGGTGCACTCGGCGTGCCGCTGGCCGGTTCCATGACCCTGTTCCTGATGGTGACGGCCGTTTATCTGTTCGCCAGCACAGCGCTGGGGATATTCCTTGCGACCCTCGCCCGCTCGACACCGCAATTCGGCCTGCTGGCGATTCCGGTGATCATCCCGATGTTGCTGCTCTCCGGCGGCAGTACGCCGCTCGACAGCATGCCGCAATGGCTGCAATGGGTCATGCAGGGCTCGCCATCGACCCACTTCGTCAGCCTCAGCGCCGCGATACTGTTTCGCGACGCGGGGATCAATGTGGTGTGGCCGGACTTGCTGGCATTGAGCGCCATTGGCCTGCTGTTTTTTAGCGTGGCGCTGATGCGGTTTCGCAAGAGCCTGGCGTCCTGAATCGCGGGCAAGCCGGCGCCCACAGGGTTCTGCTCAGTTCCTGTGGGAGCGGGATTGCTCGTGAAGAGGCCGGCCCGGGCAGCGAGAGACTTACTGAATGATGAGGTTGTTGAACAACAAATCCTCAACCATCGGCTTGCCGGTCTCATCGTTCATCACTTGCTGAGTCTGCTTCAGGGCTTCCTGACGCAGCTTCTCCTTGGCTTCAACGTTGCTCATCGCTTCGGTCGTCTGCTGGGCAAACAACGCCACCAGCTGATTACGGATCAACGGCTCGTTGGCCTTCACTGCCTTGGTCGCCTCCTCACCGGTCACGCGCAATGCCACATCGGCCTTGTAGACCTTGAGCTTCGGCGTACCGTCCAGCCCATAGTTGCCCACGAACGGCGGGCTCAAGGTGATGTAATTGACCTTCGGAGCTTCACCTTCTTTGGCTTCTTCGGCCATCGCTGCCACAGGCAGAGACAGGGCCAGCAACAACATGATCCACGCTTTCACAATTCGCTCCTTATCCGGTTTGCGGCCTAGCATAACGACCCGCCGCTCAAGCACAAGCTTATGGCTGACTATCAGGGTCGGGCATGCTCGTTGACCCATCGACTCACACACCTACACTTATCGGCCATCACTCCCAAAGGAATAGCCCTGATGAAAGCCGTGCTGTGCAAAGCCTTCGGCCCTGCCGAATCGCTGGTGCTGGAAGACGTCGCCAGCCCTGTCGCGAAGAAGAATGAAATCCTGCTGGACGTGCATGCCGCCGGGGTGAATTTCCCGGACACGCTGATCATCGAGGGCAAATACCAGTTCAAGCCGCCCTTCCCGTTTTCCCCGGGTGGCGAAGCGGCCGGTGTGGTCAGTGCAGTGGGCGAAAAAGTCAGCCACCTCAAGGTCGGTGACCGGGTCATGGCCCTGACCGGCTGGGGCAGTTTCGCCGAGCAGGTCGCCGTGCCGGGCTACAACGTGCTGCCGATTCCGCCCTCGATGGACTTCAACACCGCTGCCGCGTTCAGCATGACTTACGGCACCTCGATGCACGCACTCAAGCAACGGGCCAACCTGCAACCGGGTGAAACCCTGCTGGTGCTCGGCGCTTCCGGCGGTGTTGGCCTGGCCGCCGTGGAAATCGGCAAAGCCATGGGCGCCCGCGTGATTGCCGCCGCCAGCAGCGCCGAAAAACTTGCGGTGGCCAAGGCAGCCGGCGCCGATGAACTGATCAACTACAGCGAAACCAGCCTCAAGGACGAAATCAAACGCCTGACCGACGGCCAGGGTGCCGACGTGATTTACGACCCGGTCGGCGGCGATCTGTTCGACCAGGCCATCCGCGCCATCGCCTGGAATGGCCGCTTGCTGGTGGTCGGTTTCGCCAGCGGACGCATTCCAGAACTACCGGTGAACCTGGCGCTGCTCAAGGGCGCTGCCGTAGTCGGCGTGTTCTGGGGCTCGTTTGCCCAACGCCAGCCGCAGGACAACGCGGCGAACTTCCAGCAGTTATTTGACTGGTTTGCCGAGGGCAAACTGAGGCCGTTGGTTTCGCAGGTGTATCCGCTGAGCAATGCGGCGCAGGCGATCAATGATCTTGGCCAGCGCAAAGCGGTCGGGAAAGTGGTGGTACAGGTTCGCTGAACGTTAAAAAGCGGGCCGGATTGTCCGGGCCGCTTTTTCAGGACGCTTGAAATGCCTCATCAACCGCCGCCCAGGACCATTCCCATAACGCCCTTCACTTATACCTGTGCGACATGTTCATAAAGGAACACGCAACTGCCCACATTTCCGCTGTTTGGTCGATGCGAACCGGTGCTATTTTCGGTAACGAAACTGTAACATTCGCATCCGCAGTCAAAACAAGAAATCTGGAGCTCTTGAATGTTTGCTTTCTTTCGTCCTGCCGCACATCAGGCTCCATTGCCTGAAGAAAAAATAGACGACACCTATAAACGCCTCCGCTGGCAGATCTTCGCCGGGATTTTCATCGGGTATGCGGGTTACTACCTGCTGCGCAAGAACTTCACCCTGGCGTTCCCCGATCTGATCGCCCAAGGCTATACGAAGGGTCAACTGGGTGTGGCCATGTCGGCGATTGCCATCGCCTACGGTCTGTCCAAGTTTTTGATGGGCATCGTGTCCGACCGCTCCAACCCGCGTTACTTCCTGCCCTTCGGCCTGGTGGTCTCCGCCGGGGTGATGTTCGTTTTCGGTTTCGCACCGTGGGCGACGTCCAGCGTGACCATGATGTTCATCCTGTTGTTCATCAACGGCTGGGCGCAAGGCATGGGCTGGCCGCCAAGTGGCCGCACCATGGTGCACTGGTGGTCGCAGAAAGAACGTGGCCAAGTGGTGTCGATCTGGAACACCGCGCATAACGTCGGCGGTGGCTTGATCGGCCCGCTGGCGATTCTCGGCATGGGCTGGTTCAACGACTGGCACAGCAAGTTCTACGTCCCGGCCGCCGTGGCGCTGCTGGTTGCGGTCTTTGCGTTCATTGTGATGCGCGACACACCACAATCGACAGGCCTGCCGCCGATCGAGAAGTACAAGAACGATTACCCGGAAGGCTACGACGCCAGCCACGAAGAAGAATTCAGCGCCAAGGACATCTTCGTCAAATACGTGCTGCGCAACAAAATGCTCTGGTTCATTGCCCTGGCTAACGTCTTTGTCTACCTGCTGCGCTACGGCATCCTGGACTGGGCACCGACTTACCTCAAAGAGGTCAAGCACTTCGACTTCGACAAGAGTTCGTGGGCGTATTTCCTCTATGAGTGGGCAGGCATTCCGGGCACGTTGCTGTGCGGCTGGATGTCGGACAAGGTTTTCCGTGGCAACCGTGGCCTGACCGGCATGGTGTTCATGGCGTTGGTGACCGTTGCGACGATCGTGTACTGGCTGAATCCGCCGGGTAACCCGATGGTCGACATGATCTCGCTGTTCGCGATCGGCTTCCTGATCTACGGCCCGGTGATGCTGGTGGGCTTGCAAGCGCTGGAACTGGTACCGAAAAAGGCCGCCGGTACTGCCGCGGGCTTTACCGGTCTGTTCGGTTACTTGGGCGGGTCAGTCGCGGCCAGTGCGCTGATGGGCTACACCGTGGACTACTTCGGCTGGGATGGTGGCTTCATCCTGTTGGTCGCCGCCTGCTTGCTGGCAATGGCGTTCCTGGCGCCCACGCTGGGGCACAAGCAAATCGCCAGTCAGACCCGCGAAGAAGCGATCGCCTGATCGGCTTTTGATTGGCAGCGCTTGAGCCGCGCCTCCAGATTCCGGTCTGGCATGGCGTGGCTACGCAGGGCGTTGGCGGTCTGCTCGACATAATCGCGAGTGGTGCCGTAACGCCCGCAAGCGTTTTCGAACACATGGCTCAGCACATGATCCGGCAAGTTGCCGGCATAGCTGGGCAAGTGCCGCTCCAACACAAATCCCAAGGCCTGAACCTGGCTTCCGTCTTCGAGACGGCAGTTGAGCCAGTGTGGCCGATAAGACGGGAACGGCATTTCGCGCTGCCAAAGCGCATAAAGCGAGGCTTCCAGTTGTTCTTCGGGCAAACGGTAAGCGAAGCCGCTGCAAGAACCGCCGCGATCCAGGCCAAAGACCAGACCAGGGACTTCCGGCGTGCCGCGATGTTCGTGGGACCACAGGTATAACCCGCGATGGTAGCCATGCACTCGGCCGCGCACTCGCTCCACCGCCGCACATTCAGGGCGCCAGATCAGCGAACCATAAGCGAATAACCAGACGGGCCCGCCCTTGTGTCGAGCCATGGTCGACTGCATCGAGCTGAGTAATTGTTCGTGCGTAAGCTGCGGCCCCAGATCGAGCCGCGGAGGGTAAGCCAGATTCAAAAATGAAGATTCAATGGCGCTCATGGCGAATAGCGTTCAGCTCCCCGCGGATAAAGAATTACTAAATAGAACGCACCGCTGTAACAATAAGGCACATATGTTTTCAGGCAATTTAAGTGCCATGGCACAGTTCTTAAATAATTGCCTTGCTTGGATATAACCTACCGGCATTTATATAAAACTATAAATACCGATCGGCTATATGGGGAGTTATAACGATTAAGACCGTGGATCAGATCGTGGATCAAAATCGTGGATCAAGATCGCGGCGCGTACGCAAACACGTCGGCGCGCATCTGATGCGCATCCATCCCCGCTTCAACCAACGCATCCAGTGTGCCGTAGACCATGGCCGGTGAGCCGCTGGCATATACGTGCAGCGCTTTCAGATCAGGGAAGTCCTCACACACTGCCTCATGCAACATGCCGCAACGCCCCTGCCAGCCGCATTGATCGCTGACGACTTTATGCAGGAACAGATTGGGCAGTTTCAGCCACTCATCCCAATGTTCGATTTCATAAAAGTCTTCAGGCCGACGAACACCCCAATACAGATGCACCGGATGTTTAAAACCCGCGGCCCGGCAATGTTCAATCAGGCTGTGGATCTGGCCCATGCCGGTGCCAGCGGCAATCAGCACCAGCGGACCGTCCGGCAGTTCCGCCAGATGGGTATCGCCGAACGGCATCTCGATCCGCACCATCGGGTTGCGTTGCAGTTGTTCGATCAGGCTCAGCGCACTGCTTTCGCGCGCCAACACATGAATTTCCAGGTCGCGGCCGGAATGCGGTGCAGAGGCCAGGGAGAAGGCGGATTTCTCGCCGTTCTCGCGCTCGATCATCAAATACTGGCCGGCGTGATAACGCGGTGGCTTGCCGGCTGGCGCCCGCAGATGCACGCGAAAGGTATCGCCGCCGACGTCCCTGCATTCAATGACCTGACACGAAAAGCTGCGCACCGGCAGTTCTCCCAGCGCGAGCACGCCATCCCACAGCACGATGCAGTCTTCCAGCGGCTCTGCTATGCAAGTGTAGAACTCGCCATGGTCACGCACACCGCCGTCCTGTTCGACCCGGCCTTCCACCAGCAACGCCGCGCACACGTGGCAATTGCCGTTACGACAGCTTTGCGGGCATTCATAGCCCAGGCGCCGCGCGCCATCGAGAATACGCTCGCCGGGCAGAATCTCTAGCACTGCTCCGGAAGGCTGCAAGGTTACACGCATCAATCTATTCCTAACTGATTCCAGATGGCATCGATCCGTTGGGTCACGGCGTCGTCCTTGACGATCACCCGGCCCCACTCGCGAGTGGTTTCGCCCGGCCATTTATGCGTGGCATCGAGCCCCATCTTCGAACCCAGGCCGGAGACCGGCGAGGCGAAGTCGAGGTAGTCGATCGGCGTGTTGTCGATCATCACCGTGTCGCGCTTGGGGTCCATGCGCGTGGTGATGGCCCAGATCACGTCGTTCCAGTCTCGCGCATTGATATCGTCGTCTGTGACGATAACGAACTTGGTGTACATGAACTGTCGCAAAAACGACCAGACACCGAGCATTACCCGCTTGGCGTGGCCCGGATACGACTTCTTCATGGTCACGATGGCCATGCGGTACGAGCAACCTTCCGGCGGCAAGTAGAAGTCGGTGATTTCCGGGAACTGCTTCTGCAGGATCGGCACGAACACTTCGTTCAGCGCCACGCCGAGAATCGCCGGCTCATCCGGCGGACGGCCGGTGTAGGTGCTGTGGTAGATCGGTTTGATCCGGTGGGTGATGCGCTCGACGGTGAACACCGGAAAGCTGTCGACTTCGTTGTAGTAGCCAGTGTGGTCGCCGTAAGGGCCTTCGTCGGCCATCTCGCCCGGATGGATCACGCCTTCAAGGATGATCTCGGCGGTGGCCGGCACTTGCAGGTCGTTGCCGCGGCACTTCACCAGTTCGGTGCGGTTGCCGCGCAGCAGACCGGCGAAGGCGTATTCGGAGAGGCTGTCCGGTACCGGCGTCACGGCGCCAAGGATGGTCGCCGGGTCAGCGCCCAGGGCCACGGAGACCGGGAACGGCTGGCCGGGATGCTTTTCGCACCACTCACGGTAATCCAGCGCGCCGCCCCGGTGGCTCAGCCAGCGCATGATGACCTTGTTGCGGCCAATCACTTGCTGACGGTAGATGCCGAGGTTCTGGCGGTCTTTGTTCGGACCTTTGGTGACGGTCAGGCCCCAGGTGATCAGCGGGCCGACGTCGCCGGGCCAGCAGGTCTGCACCGGCAGCATCGCCAGATCGACGTCGTCGCCTTCGATGACCACTTCCTGGCACACCGCGTCTTTCACGACTTTCGGCGCCATCGCAATGATCTTGCGGAAGATCGGCAGCTTGGACCAGGCGTCTTTCAAGCCCTTCGGCGGCTCGGGCTCTTTGAGGAAGGCCAGCAGCTTGCCGATCTCGCGCAGCTCGCTGACCGCCTCGGCGCCCATGCCCATCGCCACCCGCTCGGGGGTGCCGAACAGGTTGCCGAGCACCGGAATGTCGTAGCCGGTCGGGTTTTCGAACAACAGCGCCGGGCCTTTTGCCCGAAGCGTGCGATCACAGACTTCGGTCATCTCCAGCACTGGAGAGACGGGGATCTGGATGCGTTTCAACTCTCCGCGCTGCTCAAGCTGCTGCACGAAATCCCGAAGATCCTTGAATTTCATTGACGATGGCACCCCTAAAATAGGCGTACATCCTACCTGCTCTGCCGCCCGCTGGCAGCTTATCGCTGCTTACTTGGCCGCATTTGCGTTGCCATTGCCCAGTGTCGTGCGGGCTTGCAAGCGCTTGAACAGCGGCTCAAGCACCGGCGCGATAAAGCGCGCACCGACTTCCGACAGGTGATTGTCGTCGGTATACAGCGAATGACCGTCGAGTTGGGCGCGGCACAGGCCCGCGTGATCGCACAGCAATGGCGCCGGATCAACCACGGTCACGCCGGGGTTCGCCGCCGCTATCTGCGCGAACAGTTGGCTGATGAACGCCTGGCGCTTGAAGTGCTCAGCCACTGCTAAACCGACGTCATCGGTCGGACGATGCAGCATGGCCAGGCGGCTGAGGCGGTAAGGCGGGCTGAAGGGTTGCAACGGCGCTTCCTTGATCAGCCAGACGCGATGCCCGCCATTGCGCAATTGCCGGATGGTCGCCTGCAACCCTTCCGCCAGTTGCTGCTCGGCATTGGCCCTTTCGTAACGACCATGGGCATCTTTCAGTGCATGCCCGAGATCGCCTTTCGCATCACCATAGAGATACAGGCTCCAGCGCGCGACAAGGACCACATCGCCCACCGACTGCGGCTTCAACTCCTGCTCGACCCGGCGATTGAAACGGGCGCACCGTTGATCGTGCTCAAGCCCTTCCACCGGGAGGCAGCCCGTGGAGCTGGCGAGAATCACGCTGACGCCATGCTTCTGCGCCCCCTCATCGAATACCGGAATCAGCGCGGTGGCGTGACTGTCGCCCCAGACCAGCACCCGTGACGACAACGCCGGCGCCCCGTAGTGACAGAAGAGCTTGTCGTCAGGGGTTTTGTCGTCGGCCAGGCAGCGCATCAGTTCCGGTCGCCATTCCTTCGCCTTGGCGTACTGCAACGCTTGATCGGACAGGCGCGAAGGCAAGCCATGGGTCCAGCGTAACGTTTGCCCGGCCAACCCCAGCACCAGTACACCGACGCCCGCCGCCAGCAGCATCTGCCGACGCCCCGCCAGCAGCCGTCGTTCACGGAACGGCGTCTCGACAAATTTCCACGACAAGTAGCCCAGCACCAGGGTGAGCAGAATCAAGCCGGCAATATCAAACGGGCCGGGGTCCTCGACACTGGCGTAACTGGCGAAGACAAACACCGGCCAATGCCACAGGTACCAGGAATAGGAAATCAGCCCGAGACCGACCAGTACGCGACTGGCCAGCAGCCCACCCACCAGGGTCTGCCGGTGTCCATTGGCCCAGATCAGTGCAACCACGCCCAAGGTCGGCAACAACGCCGCGACACCGGGAAATGGCGTGCTTTTGTCGTAACCCACTATCGCCAGCAGAATCAACCCGAACCCGGCCAGGCTGACCACTTGAGCCCCGGCGGTGGTCAGGCGCCATTGGCTTCTGGGCGCCACGGCCAGCATGGCGCCGGCCAACAACTCCCAGGCGCGCATCGGCAACAGGAAAAACGCTTTCTCAGGGTGATGCGCAACGGCCCACACACTGAGCCCGAAAGACACCAGCAATACGGCGAACAGCGCCAGACGCCAGGCTTTCAGGCGACTCGACAACAGCGTCAGCAACAGCGGGAAAACGATATAGAACTGCTCTTCAACCGCCAGCGACCAGGTATGCAGCAACGGCTTGAGGTCGGAAGCAACGTCAAAGTAGCCGTCCTGACGCATGAACAGGATGTTGGAGACAAACATCACCTGGTAACGCACAGAGCGCCCCAGTTCTTCATAGTCCTTGGGCGCTAACAGAAACCAGCCCACCGCCAGCACGGCAATGATCATGGCAAACAGCGCGGGGAGGATTCGCCGGGCACGGCGGGCCCAGAAGTCGACAAAGCTGAAACGCCCGGCCTGACGCTGATTCCAGATGATCGAGGTGATCAGGTAGCCCGAAATCACAAAGAAAATGTCGACGCCGACGAACCCGCCGGTAAACCCTGGAACGCCAAAATGGAACAGCACCACGGCAATCACGGCGATTGCGCGTAAACCGTCGATATCCCTTCGATAAGCAAGCGTGCTCATAAACAGTAAGGCCAGTCAGTTGATTGTTTTTACGATCGTTTTTTTGTTTTCTAACTGACCGGAGTTAATCACAAACCTCCCATTTTTCTGGCAAAAAAAATGGCGCCCCGAAGGACGCCATTTTAAGCGGATGTAAAAACCGCCTTACTTGCGCTTCATCGACAAGAAGAACTCGTCGTTGGTCTTGGTCGTTTTCAGCTTGTCGACCAGGAACTCGATGGCCGCAATTTCGTCCATCGGGTGCAGCAGCTTGCGCAGAATCCACATGCGCTGCAACTCGTCGTCGGCCGTCAGCAACTCTTCGCGGCGGGTGCCGGAACGGTTGATATTGATGGCCGGGAACACGCGTTTTTCAGCGATACGACGGTCCAGAGGCAGTTCCATGTTGCCGGTGCCTTTGAATTCTTCGTAGATCACTTCGTCCATCTTCGAGCCGGTTTCAACCAGCGCGGTGGCGATGATGGTCAGCGAACCGCCTTCCTCGATGTTCCGCGCGGCGCCGAAGAAACGTTTCGGTTTCTCCAGTGCGTGGGCATCGACACCACCGGTGAGTACTTTGCCGGAGCTCGGGATCACGGTGTTGTAGGCACGAGCCAGACGGGTGATGGAGTCGAGCAGGATCACCACGTCTTTCTTGTGTTCGACCAGGCGCTTGGCCTTCTCGATCACCATTTCTGCAACCTGCACGTGGCGGGTTGGCGGCTCATCGAACGTCGAGGCAACCACTTCGCCGCGCACGGTGCGCTGCATTTCGGTCACTTCTTCCGGACGTTCATCGATCAGCAATACGATCAGGTGAACTTCAGGGTTGTTACGAGCGATGTTGGCGGCGATGTTCTGCAGCATGATCGTTTTACCGGCTTTCGGCGGTGCAACGATCAGACCGCGCTGGCCTTTGCCGATCGGGGCGCACAGGTCGATGACACGACCGGTCAAGTCTTCGGTGGAACCGTTGCCGGCTTCCATCTTCATGCGCACGGTCGGGAACAGCGGGGTCAGGTTCTCGAAGAGAATCTTGTTTTTCGCGTTCTCGGGACGATCGTAGTTGATCGTGTCGACCTTGAGCAGCGCGAAATAACGCTCGCCTTCCTTCGGAGGGCGGATCTTGCCAACGATGGTGTCACCGGTGCGCAAGTTGAAGCGACGGATCTGGCTCGGCGAGACGTAGATATCGTCTGGGCCGGCGAGATAGGAAGCGTCAGCGGAGCGCAGGAAGCCGAAGCCGTCCTGGAGAATCTCCAGCACGCCATCACCGGAGATTTCCTCGCCGCTTTTCGCGTGCTTTTTGAGCAGGGAGAAAATCACGTCCTGCTTGCGCGAACGGGCCATATTTTCTATGCCCATCTGTTCGGCCAATTCGAGCAGTTCGGTAATCGGCTTTTGCTTGAGTTCAGTCAGATTCATATAGGAATGACGTAATCATTTATGGAGGGGGGAAATTAAGCTTTTGGCTTAATGAGGCCGCGCCGCAGAGAAGGCGACAGGATCGCGTACTTATTCGAAAAGGAGTGCGTCGGCGACGGCTAGCAGGGGGCAATGGAGAAACCAGTGCGGGGCCGAATGTACCACCTGAGTTTCGGAGCGTCTAGCCCTCAATAACGAAAAGGCCCCGCAATATGCGGGGCCTTTTCCTGACGCTTTATAACAACGCTTAAATGTTGGCGTCGAGGAAGGCCGCCAGTTGCGACTTCGACAGTGCGCCGACCTTGGTCGCTTCAACGTTGCCGTTCTTGAACAGCATCAGAGTCGGGATACCACGCACGCCATGCTTGGCCGGGGTTTCCTGGTTCTCGTCGATGTTCAGCTTGGCAACGGTCAGTTTGCCTTTGTAGGTTTCAGCAATTTCGTCCAGGACAGGAGCGATCATTTTGCAAGGGCCGCACCATTCAGCCCAGTAGTCGACCAGTACAGCGCCTTCGGCCTTGAGGACGTCGACGTCGAAGCTAGCGTCGGTGACGTGTTTGATAAGATCGCTGCTCATGGAAGTCTCCAGGTTGTAAGCAAAAAAACGTGGCCCATCATAGCCGCCCTTCCCTCGTTCAGGAAGGTGCAGTTGATTGAGTCTCGCTATGGTGGCGCATGACTTTGGGTATAGCTCAAGTCACGGGGTGGCGGGAGCGACGAAGGCAATTCCGGTACGCAGGGCTGCATTGCGTACATGTTCCTGCATGGCTTTCTGCGCCGCGCCGGACGAACGCCGGGCTAGCGCACGGAGGATTTTGCGGTGTTCTTGCCAGGTTTCCATGGCGCGTTCGGCCCGGATGAACGGTAGCTTCTGGCTCTCCAGAAAGATGTCGGCGCTGGCCGTGAGGATGCTCAGCATTGCCTGATTACCGCTGGCCAGCAGGATGCGTCGGTGAAAATCGAAATCCAGTCGTGCCGCCGCCTCGAAGTCACCTGCCTTCAATTCGTTGCGCATGGCGGCCACGTTGTCTTCCAGCGTATCGAGCTCGTGAGTGCTCAGAGTCACCGCGGCCAAACCGGCGGCAAAACCTTCCAGGGCATAACGCAACTGGAAAATATCCAACGGCGATGCCTGGGCTGCGAAGGGCCAGCTCAGTGCCGCATCGCCGCGCGGCAAATCCACCGGCGACTGCACGAATACGCCCTTGCCCGGCTGGATGCTGATCACGCCCAACGCACTCAACGACGACAGCGCCTCACGCAGGGACGCCCGACTCACCCCCAATTGCACCGCCAGATCTCGCTGCGAAGGCAAGGCATCGCCCGGCGCGAAACCCTGTTCGGTGATCAGTTTACGGATGGCTTGCAGCGCCACTTCAGGTACGGCTCTGGAAATCGAATTCATGGTTTTTTCAGACGAACCAGGACAATGAGCGGCTAGTTGTAAAGCTATTCGCAGCCCTCGGCAAGTCGTGCCCCATGGGGGTTCGGCACGTTTCACGGATGCGCCATGAGGGTGCGAAATGCCCATCCACTGTTCAGACCAGTAAGACCGAAAGAATCCAGTAAAACCGTGGCCTGCGGCCCCCAAATCCGCTTCTTGGCATGGCCCGTGCTCTGTCGATCCGCAGAATTCATTCCTCGTCGATTCGGAGATTCGCCATGACCCTGCGTTACAGCGCCCTTCTCACTGCCCTGTTTGCCAGCCTGATGTTGAGCCAGGCACCCGCTCACGCCGACGGCCTGGAGGATGTAGTCAAACGCGGCGTCCTCAAGGTCGCCGTGCCTCAGGACTTTCCGCCGTTCGGCTCGGTCGGCCCGGACATGAAACCCCGCGGCCTCGACATCGACACCGCCAAACTGCTGGCCGAGCAACTCAAGGTCAAACTTGAACTGACCCCGGTCAACAGCACCAACCGCATTCCGTTCCTGACCACCGGCAAGGTCGACCTGGTGATCTCCAGCCTGGGCAAAAACCCCGAGCGCGAGAAAGTCATCGACTTCTCCAGCGCCTATGCGCCGTTCTACCTCGCCGTGTTCGGTCCGCCAGATGCCGACATCAAAGGCCTGGACGACCTCAAGGGTAAAACCGTCAGCGTCACCCGGGGCGCCATCGAAGACATCGAGCTGACCAAAGTCGCTCCCGAAGGTGTGACCATCAAACGCTTCGAAGACAACAACTCGACCATTGCCGCCTACATCGCCGGGCAAGTCGACCTCATCGCCAGCGGCAACGTGGTGATGGTCGCGATCAGCGAGAAGAACCCTAAACGCATTCCAGCGTTGAAAGTGAAGCTCAAGGACTCGCCGGTCTATGTCGGCGTGAACAAGAACGAGCCGGCGCTGTTGGGCAAGGTCAATCAGATCCTCGCCACCGCCAAAACCGACGGAGCACTGGAGAAAAACTCCCAGACCTGGCTGAAAGAGCCATTGCCGGCCGACCTCTGATCGTCGCTCGGGAGATTTGATATGGCCTATCAGTTCGACTTTCTGCCGGTGGTGCAAAACACCGATCTGCTACTGCGCGGCGCCTTGTTCACCCTTCAACTGACGGCCATCGGCGCGGTGCTGGGTGTGGGGCTGGGCATCGTCGGGGCGCTGGTGCGGGCGTGGAACATTCGCCCGTTCTCGGCGATCTTCGGGGTCTACGTCGAGTTGATCCGAAATACGCCGTTTCTGGTGCAGCTGTTTTTCATTTTCTTTGGCTTGCCGTCGCTGGGGGTACAGATTTCCGAATGGCAGGCGGCGGTGCTGGCGATGGTGATCAACCTCGGTGCCTATTCGACCGAAATCATTCGCGCCGGTATCCAGGCGATCCCCCGAGGACAGCTGGAAGCCGCTGCGGCCTTGGCGATGAGTCGATTCGAAGCGTTCCGCCACGTGGTGCTGCTGCCAGCGCTGGGCAAGGTCTGGCCGGCCCTGAGCAGCCAGATCATCATCGTCATGCTCGGCTCGGCGGTCTGTTCGCAAATCGCCACCGAAGAATTGAGCTTTGCCGCCAACTTCATTCAGTCGCGCAACTTCCGCGCCTTTGAAACCTATGCCCTGACCACGCTGCTGTACCTGTGCATGGCGCTGCTGATCCGCCAACTGCTGAACTGGATCGGCCGTCGCTACATCTCGAGGAGCAGCCAATGAGCGATTTCACCTTCTGGGACATCGTGCGCAACCTGCTCACCGGCCTGCAGTGGACCCTGGCGTTATCGCTGGTGGCGTTTATCGGCGGCGGGCTGATCGGCTTGCTGATCATGGTCATGCGCATCTCGAAAAAGCCTCTGCCGCGTAACATTGCCCGCACTTACATCGAGCTGTTCCAGGGTACGCCGCTGTTGATGCAGCTGTTTCTGGTGTTTTTCGGCGTGGCGCTGGCCGGTGTGGAGATTTCGCCGTGGATGGCGGCGGCGCTGGCCCTGACGCTGTTTACCAGCGCCTATCTGGCGGAGATCTGGCGCGGCTGCGTCGATTCGATTCCCAATGGTCAGTGGGAAGCCTCGTCAAGCCTGGCGCTCAACCCGCTGGAACAACTGCGCTACGTGATTCTGCCGCAAGCGCTGCGGATCGCCGTGGCACCCACCGTGGGCTTCTCGGTGCAAGTGGTCAAAGGCACCGCCGTGACCTCGATCATCGGCTTCACCGAACTAACCAAGACCGGCGGCATGCTCGCCAACGCGACGTTCGAACCGTTCATGGTCTACGGCCTCGTCGCCCTCGGTTACTTCCTGCTTTGCTACCCCTTGTCCCTCAGTGCGCGCTACCTGGAAAGGAGACTGCATGCCTCTGCTTAGAATTTCCGCCCTGCATAAATATTACGGCGACCACCATGTGCTCAAAGGCATCGACCTGAGCGTCGAGGAAGGCCAGGTGGTGGCGATCATCGGCCGCAGCGGCTCGGGCAAATCCACCTTGCTGCGCACCCTCAACGGCCTGGAGTCGATCAACGACGGCGTAATTGAGGTCGACGGCGAATACCTCGATGCCGCTCGCGCCGATTTGCGCACCTTGCGGCAGAAAGTCGGGATGGTGTTCCAGCAGTTCAACCTGTTCCCGCACCTGACCGTGGGCGAGAACGTGATGCTCGCGCCGCAAGTGGTGCAGAAAGTGCCGAAGGCCAAAGCGGTCGAGCTGGCGCGGGAGATGCTGGAGCGGGTCGGGCTGGGCGAGAAGTTTGATGCCTTCCCGGACCGGCTGTCGGGCGGGCAGCAGCAGCGCGTAGCGATTGCCCGGGCGTTGGCAATGTCTCCCAAAGTCTTGCTGTGCGACGAAATCACGTCAGCGCTGGACCCGGAATTGGTCAATGAAGTGCTGAGCGTGGTCCGGCAACTGGCCAAGGAAGGGATGACGCTGATCATGGTCACCCATGAAATGCGCTTTGCCCGGGAGGTTGGGGATAAGTTGGTGTTCATGCATCAGGGCAAGGTGCATGAGGTGGGGGATCCGAAGATTCTGTTTGCGAACCCGCAGACGGCGGAGCTGGCGAACTTCATCGGCACAGTTGAAGCAGCAGGCTAACCCTTTTGTGGCGAGGGAGCTTGCTCCCGCTGGGCTGCGCAGCGGCCCTAAAAACTATCACCTCGTTTTCACTGGATCGCATGTGCAGGTTTTGCGACTGCTGCGCAGTCGAGCGGGAGCAAGCTCCCTCGCCACAGGAACTCATGCCGTCCGTGCTCTGGATCAAGGCTTTGAACGCTGCGCGTTGGCGGCAGCGTTTGATCGTGGCAGGATGTCGAGGTTATCGACCGAGACCCCATGACCATGCCGCAATCCCAAGCCAAGAATCTGTCCCTGATCGCCGCAATCGACCTGGGCTCCAACAGCTTTCACATGGTCGTGGCCAAGGCCCAGAACGGCGAAATCCGTATTCTCGAGCGCCTCGGGGAGAAAGTTCAGCTGGCCGCCGGCATCGACGAAGAGCGTCAGCTCAACGAAGAATCCATGCAGCGCGGGCTCGATTGCCTGAAGCGTTTTGCCCAACTGATAAACGGTATGCCGCCCGGTGCCGTACGGATCGTCGGCACCAACGCCCTGCGTGAAGCCCGCAACCGCGGTGAATTCATCCGCCGCGCCGAAGAAATCCTCGGCCACTCGGTGGAAGTCATCTCCGGCCGTGAAGAAGCGCGCCTGATCTACCTCGGCGTGTCCCACACCCTCGCCGACACCCCGGGCAAACGCCTAGTGGCCGACATTGGCGGCGGCAGTACCGAATTCATTATCGGCCAGCGCTTCGAACCGCTGCTGCGCGAAAGCCTGCAGATGGGCTGCGTCAGTTATACCCAGCGTTATTTCAAGGATGGCAAGATCACCCCGGCCCGCTACGCCCAGGCGTACACCGCAGCGCGGCTGGAGATCATGAGCATCGAACACGCGCTGCATCGCCTGACCTGGGATGAAGCCATCGGCTCCTCGGGCACCATCCGCGCCATCGGCCTGGCGCTGAAGGCGGGCGGTCATGGCACGGGCGAGGTCAACGCCGAAGGCCTGGCCTGGCTCAAGCGCAAACTGATGAAGCTGGGCGATGTCGAGAAAATCGACTTCGAAGGCATCAAACCTGACCGCCGCGCGATTTTCCCCGCCGGCCTGGCGATTCTCGAAGCGATCTTCGACGCCCTAGAATTGCAGCGCATGGATCACTGTGAAGGCGCCCTGCGCGAAGGCGTGCTCTATGACCTGCTGGGCCGTCATCACCATGAAGACGTGCGTGAGCGCACGCTCAGCTCGCTGATGGAGCGTTATCACGTCGATCTGGAACAAGCGGCGCGGGTCGAGCGCAAAGCCCTGCATGCCTTCGATCAGGTGGCCAAGGATTGGGAACTGGATGACGGCGTCTGGCGCGAACTGCTCGGCTGGGCGGCCAAGGTCCATGAAGTGGGCCTGGACATCGCTCACTATCAGTACCACAAGCACGGCGCTTACCTGATCGAGCACTCGGACCTGGCCGGGTTCTCCCGTGAAGACCAACTGATGCTCGCGTTGTTGGTGCGCGGTCACCGACGCAACATTCCCCGGGACCGGTTTGCCGATTTCGGCGAGGACGGGATCAAGCTGATTCGCCTGTGCGTGCTGCTGCGCTTTGCGATCCTGTTCCATCACATCCGCGGCACCCAGGAAATGCCTCAGGTGGTGTTGCACGCCAAACGCGACAGCCTCGATGTGTTGTTCCCTGAAAACTGGCTGGACGAAAACCAACTGACCCAGGCCGACTTCGCCCTTGAGGCTGAATGGCTGACGCGGGTCAGCTTCACGCTGAACGTGCGCTAAAAACCGCAGCGAACACATTCCCTGTGGCGAGGGAGCTTGCTCCCGCTGGGGTGCGAAGCGCCCCCGTCTATCCCTGAAAAGAAGGGGACTGCTACGCAGTCCAGCGGGAGCAAGCTCCCTCGCCACAGGTAGGAAGCTGAAACCAAAAAGGGCGATCCATGTGGATCGCCCTTTTTTTGCCCAACCGAATCTGCGTCAGCGAACGGCGAGAATCGGGCTGCCCAGCCGCTCCAGCAAGGTCGCCTGCGCGCTGCGCGGGTTCTGGTTGCCGGTCGGCGTGTTGCGGATGTAGCGACCGTCCGCCTGCAGGCTCCAGCTGTGGGTGTTGTCGGTCAGATAAAGCTCCAGCTCTTTCTTGACCCTCATGATCAGCTTCTTGCCCTCGACCGGGAAGCAAGTCTCTACGCGCTTGTCGAGGTTGCGCTCCATCCAGTCGGCGCTGGACAGGAACATCTGCTCTTCACCGCCATTGAGGAAGTAGAACACCCGGGTGTGCTCCAGGAAACGCCCGATGATCGAGCGCACATGGATGTTGTGCGACACCCCGGCGATACCCGGACGCAGGCAGCACATGCCGCGCACCACCAGATCGATACGCACCCCGGACTGACTGGCCTTGTACAGCGCGCGGATGATCTTCGGATCGGTCAGCGAGTTGAATTTGGCGATGATGTGCGCCGGTTTGCCATCGAGGGCGAACTGGGTTTCCCGGGCAATCATGTCGAGCATGCCCTTCTTCAACGTGAATGGCGCGTGCAGCAGCTTCTTCATGCGCAGGGTTTTCCCCATGCCGATGAGCTGGCTGAACAGTTTGCCGACGTCTTCGCACAAGGCGTCGTCCGAGGTCAGCAAGCTGTAGTCGGTGTACAAGCGGGCGTTGGCCGCGTGGTAGTTGCCGGTACCCAAGTGGGCGTAACGCACGATCTCGCCGGCTTCGCGACGCAGAATCAGCATCATCTTGGCGTGGGTCTTGAAGCCCACAACGCCGTAAATCACCACCGCACCGGCCGCTTGCAGACGGCTGGCCAGTTGCAGGTTGGACTCTTCGTCGAAGCGCGCACGCAACTCGATCACCGCGGTGACTTCCTTGCCGTTACGCGCGGCATCCACCAGCGCATCGACAATTTCCGAGTTGGCGCCGGAGCGGTACAGGGTCTGGCGGACCGCCAATACATGCGGGTCCTTCGCGGCCTGGCGCAGCAGGTCGACCACGGGAGTAAAGGACTCGAACGGGTGCAGCAGCAGGATGTCCTGCTTGCTGATCACGCTGAAGATGTTCTCGCTGTTCTGCAGCAGTTTCGGGATCTGCGGGGTGAACGGCGTGTATTGCAGCGCTCGCTGACTGTCCAGGCCGGTGATGCTGAACAGGCGGGTCAGGTTGACCGGACCGTTGACCTGATACAGCTCGGTCTCGTGCAGGTTGAACTGCTTGAGCAAGTAGTCGGACAGGTGTTTCGGGCACGTGTCGGCCACTTCCAGGCGCACCGCGTCACCGTAGCGACGGGAGAACAGCTCGCCGCGCAGGGCGCGGGCCAGGTCTTCCACGTCTTCGGTATCGACCGCGAGGTCAGCGTTTCGGGTCAGGCGGAACTGGTAGCAGCCCTTGACCTTCATGCCCTGGAACAGGTCATCGGCGTGCGCGTGGATCATCGACGACAGGAACACATAGTTGTCGCCCGAGCCGCCCACTTCTTCCGGCAACTTGATCACGCGCGGCAGCAAGCGTGGCGCGGGGATGATCGCCAGACCGGAATCGCGACCGAAGGCGTCGATGCCTTCGAGCTCGACGATGAAGTTCAGGCTCTTGTTCACCAGCAACGGGAACGGGTGCGTCGGGTCGAGGCCGATCGGGGTGATGATCGGCGCGATCTCGTCGCGGAAATAGCGGCGCACCCAGGTCTTGATCTTGGTGGTCCAGTGACGCCGACGGATGAAGCGGACCTGATGTTTTTCCAGTTCCGGCAACAGAATGTCATTGAGGATCGCGTACTGACGGTCGACGTGACCGTGTACCAGCTCGCTGATGCGGGCCAGGGCCTGATGCGGTTGCAGACCATCGGCACCGGCCTGCTCACGGGCGAAGGTGATCTGCTTCTTCAGGCCAGCCACGCGAATCTCGAAGAACTCGTCCAGGTTGCTGGAGAAGATCAGCAGGAACTTCAGCCGCTCCAGCAACGGGTAGGACTCATCCAGCGCCTGTTCCAGCACGCGGATGTTGAACTGCAGTTGCGAGAGCTCGCGATGGATATACAGGCTGCTGTCATCCAGACCGGGAATCGCAATCGCTGGCGCCGCTGTTGCGGTTTCGGTCACCGCCGCGGGTGGAGCGGGTTCCAGCTCCGGCGGCGTCTCGGCGATTTGCTCGACCACGGGTTGAGCTTCTTTTACGGCAACTTCAGTGAGTCCTTCGGTATTCATGGAATGTTCCTGGGAGGGCTATTTCTGCTCTCGTAACAATTGAGCGGCGCGCACGGCAAAGTAAGTCAGGATGCCATCAGCTCCTGCACGTTTGAAAGCGGTCAGGGATTCGAGGATAACCCCTTCGCTCAACCAGCCATTCTGGATGGCCGCCATGTGCATGGCGTATTCACCGCTGACCTGATAAACAAAGGTCGGCACTTTAAATTCTTCTTTGACCCGGTAAAGGATGTCCAGATACGGCATGCCTGGCTTGACCATGACCATGTCCGCGCCTTCTGACAAGTCCGCCGCCACTTCGTGCAGGGCTTCGTTGCTGTTGGCCGGGTCCATCTGATAGGAGGCCTTGTTGGCCTTGCCCAGGTTCAGCGCCGAACCTACCGCATCGCGGAACGGGCCGTAATAGGCGCTCGCGTACTTGGCAGAGTAAGCCATGATCCGCACGTTGACGTGATCGGCCAGCTCCAGCGCTTCGCGGATGGCCTGGATGCGACCGTCCATCATGTCCGACGGGGCTACCACCTGTGCGCCGGCCTCGGCGTGGGATAGCGCCTGCTTGACCAGGGCATCGACGGTAATGTCGTTCTGCACGTAGCCCTCTTCGTCGAGAATGCCGTCCTGGCCGTGGGTGGTGAACGGGTCCAGAGCGACGTCAGTGATCACACCCAGTTCCGGGAACTGCGCACGCAAGGCGCGGGTGGCGCGTTGGGCGATGCCGTTCGGGTTCCAGGCTTCAGCGGCGTCCAGGGACTTGAGCTCCGGGGGCGTGACCGGGAACAACGCCAATGCCGGAATCCCCAGTTCGACCCACTTGGCCGCTTCTTCGAGCAACAGATCGATGGTCAGACGCTCAACCCCCGGCATCGACGCGACTGCTTCGCGACGGTTTTCACCGTCCAGCACGAACACCGGCAGGATCAGATCGTCGACGGTCAGAACGTTTTCACGGACCAGTCGACGCGAAAAATCATCACGGCGATTGCGACGCAGGCGGGTTGCAGGAAACAAACGGTTGGCGGGGGTAAAGCTCACGGCAGACTCCTGAGCCCGCTGGCGTGCGAGCGTGACAGTTATAAGCGGCCATTATGACCGTGGTATTACAGTTATGTGCACCCCTGCGGCAGGTAGTCGCATTCCATTGTCCTTGTAGGAAATGTTCACGTCGAGACACATTTGGACACTTTCATGAATGTGCACGAAGGGTTAGGCTGCGCGTTCATTTCGCCAGCATCCAGACAATGCTCCAACAATTTCTTCAGGAATTCGGCTACTTCGCCCTCTTTCTCGGCACGTTCTTCGAAGGCGAAACCATCCTGGTGCTCGCAGGCTTCCTCGCGTTCCGCGGATACATGGACATCAAGATCGTCACGATCGTGGCGTTCTGTGGCAGTTATGCCGGCGATCAGCTGTGGTATTTCCTCGGGCGAAAACACGGTCGCAAATTGCTGGCGCGCAAACCACGCTGGCAACTGATGGGTGACCGGGCGCTGGAACATATCCGCAAACACCCGGACATCTGGGTGCTGAGTTTCCGCTTCGTCTATGGATTGCGCACGGTCATGCCGGTGGCGATCGGCCTGTCGGGATATCCGCCGGGGCGTTATCTGCTGCTCAACGGGATTGGTGCTGCGATCTGGGCGACCGCACTGGCCGCAGCGGCGTATCACTTCGGCGCGGTGCTTGAGGGCATGCTGGGCAGCGTCAAGAAGTACGAGCTGTGGGTGCTTGGTGCCCTGCTGGTACTGGGCCTGGGCTTGTGGCTGCGCCGGCGTTTCAAGAATGCCCGTCTGGCGAAGAAGATCTACGCCGACGAGCAAGCCGAGCTGGCCAAGGCCGCCGAGACTAAGACGCCAACCGAGTGAAGCGGTCCCTGCAACAGTAGAGACCGATGCCGCTGAGCAGGCTGTAGCTGAACAGGCCGATCCAGCCCACTGCGCTGGCCGGCCACAGCCCGACCACGGGCGCCAGCCACACCAGCGGCACATTCGATGCCAGGCGCAGCAGCTCCAGTTTCAACGCCTGCGGGCGATTCTCCAGGGCCATGCCCAACGTAAACAAGCCGAACGCCACTGCGCCCCAGCCCAACACCAGCGCGGCAGTCGGCAAACGTGGCTCAAGGTTCATCAAATAGCTGCCCAGCGCGATGTAAACGCAGAACTGCAACGCCACATACACCTGCTGACGCCCGTCCAGCGGCACCTCGAATTTGCGGAACTGACTCAGGTCCGGTTTGTTCATCGGGTACTTGGCCGCCACATCCGCCGGCCGCCAGCCGGTGCGCATGAACCAGATCCGCAGCTTGTCCCATGTGGTTTCAGCCCGTCGCGCGTCATCCCAAAGCTGTGCGTAAAACTGCACGTTCGCCCACAACGGATTCCAGCTTGCCAACGGCGTGGTCACGCCGAAAATCACCGGCTCGTTGTCGTCCTCTTCCTGGAACGAGCCGAATAGACGGTCCCAAATAATGAACACCCCGCCGTAGTTGCGATCCATGTAGAGAGCGTTCTGTGCATGGTGAGCCCGATGATTGGACGGCGTGACAAAGAACCACTCGAACCAGCCGAGCTTTGGGATGTGTTTGGTATGCACCCAGAACTGATAGAGCAAGTTGAGTGCGGCAACGCTGATGAACACCAGCAACGGCACGCCGAGCACCGCCATCGGCAGGTAGAAAATCCAGCTCAGCAGAAAGCCGGTACTGGTCTGGCGCAGGGCCGTGGAGAGGTTGTAGTCCTCACTCTGGTGATGCACCGAGTGCGCGGCCCAGAGGATGTTGCGCTCATGGCCCATACGGTGCAGCCAGTAGTAGCAGAAGTCATAGAGGACGAAGGCAAACACCCAGACCCAGACGCTGTCGGCCGACAGTTCGAACAGCGCCAGGTGCTTGAGGGCAAACGCATAGGTCACCAGGCCGACGCCTTTGGTCAACAGGCCGGTAGTGGTCGACAACACCCCGGTGCTGATGCTGTTGATCGCGTCCGCCAGCCGATAATTGCTCAACCCGCGCCAACGGTCCGCCAGCAGCTCGACGGCAATCAGCACAAAGAAAAACGGCACCGCATACAGAATGAAGTCCATTGACGCGCCCTGATCGGAATCTTGAGGACAGATGCTAGGTGTAGCCGCGAATTAACCCTATGGCAACGAGTGACAAATTAGTGGACATTTAACGCCATGAATCTGGAGAAAAACCCATGAGCAAAAAAATTGCAGTGATCCTTTCCGGCTGTGGCGTGTACGACGGCGCCGAGATCCACGAAAGCGTGATTACCTTGCTGCGCCTGGACCAGCGTGGCGCCGAGGTGCAGTGCTTTGCCCCCAATATCTCGCAATTGCATGTGATCAATCACCTTACCGGCGACGAAATGCCCGAGTCACGCAACGTGCTGGTGGAATCGGCGCGGATCGCCCGGGGCAACATCAAGGACATTCGTGAGGCCAGCGTCGAAGACTTCGACGCGCTGATCGTGCCGGGTGGGTTTGGCGCGGCCAAGAACCTGTCGAACTTCGCCATCGAAGGCGCCGGTTGCACCGTTCAACCGGACGTCCTGGCGTTGACCGAAGCGTTTGCCGAAGCGGGCAAACCGGTGGGGTTGATGTGCATTTCGCCGGCGCTGGCGGCCAAAATCTATGGGCCAGGCGTGACCTGCACCATTGGCAGCGACGCCGATACCGCCGCCGCCATGAACAAGATGGGCGCCACTCACCAGGATTGCGCAGTGAGCGACATCGTCGAAGACAAGGCGCGCAAACTCGTCTGCACCCCGGCTTATATGCTGGCCCAGAGCATCAGCGAAGCCGCCTCGGGGATCAACAAACTGGTTGACCGTGTCCTCGAACTGACCCACGAAAACGACGCTTAACGCGGTCAAATTGTGGGAGTGAGCCTGCTCGCGCCCACCTTTGATTTGAGTAAGGCTCAGGCTTTACGGGTCAGCCGAGTGAGTATCCGGTCAAGCGCATTGGCGAACGCCTGCTTCTCGCGCTCACCAAACGGCGCCGGCCCGCCGCTCATCTGGCCTTGTTCACGCAGATCGGTGAACAGGTTACGCACTGCCAACCGATCGCCCATGTTCTGCGCATCGAATTCCTTCCCCCGCGGGTCCAGCGCTGAAACGCCGTTTTTCACCAGCCGATCGGCCAGCGGCACATCGCTGCAAATCACCAGTTCACCTGGCACCGCGTGTTCCACCAGATAGTCATCGGCGGCATCCGGGCCGCTGGGCACCACGATCAGCTTCACCAGAGCCAGGCCAGGTTTGATCTGTGGCTGCCCCGCCACCAGCACCACTTCGAACTGGCGCTTGAGAGCGAACTTCACCACCAGATCCTTCGCCGCCCGTGGGCAGGCGTCGGCATCGATCCATACGCGCATTGTGTTTCCCTCCGTTAAAAGCTTCGCGGGCAAGCCTCGCTCCTACAGGATTCGCGCGTTATTTGGGGCCGCGTACAACCTGTAGGAGCGAGGCTTGCCCGCGAATATGAGCGCAGCGAATGCTCTTAAGAAACCTGCACCCGCCGCTTCTCCGCCATCCAGCTACGGCCATACAGCACCACAATCGCAACGATCGCCACGCACTGGGCACTCAGCGAATACGCATCCGCGTGGATCCCCAGCCAGTCGAAGTCAAAGAACGGCACCGGCCGGGTTCCGAAGATTCCGGCTTCCTGCAACGCCTTCACGCCATGCCCGGCGAACACCACCGACAGCGCGCAGAGCAGACCGGCGTTGATGCTGAAGAACAACGACAGCGGCAGTTTCTGCGAGCCACGCAGGATCACCCACGCCAGCCCGACCAGCAACACCAGCGCCGTTGCACCACCGGCCAACACTGCGTTATGCCCCGCAGGCCCCGCCTGCAGCCACAGGGTTTCGTAGAACAGAATCACTTCAAACAGCTCGCGATACACCGAGAAAAACGCCAGCGTCGCAAAGCCGAAGCGTCCGCCGCCGCCCACCAGGCTGCTCTTGATGTAATCCTGCCAGGCTGCCGCGTGACGACGGTCGTGCATCCACACGCCGAGCCAGAGCACCATGACGGCGGCAAACAACGCCGTCGCACCTTCCAGCAATTCACGCTGCGAACCGCTGACATCAATCACATAGGCCGCCAGTGCCCAGGTCGCCAGACCCGCCAACAACGCCAGGCCCCAACCGACGTTGACGCTGCGAACCGCCGATTGCTGGCCGGTATTGCGCAGGAACGCCAGGATCGCCGCCAGCACCAGAATCGCTTCGAGGCCTTCACGCAGCAAAATCAGCAAACCGGAGATGTAGCTCAAGGACCAGCTCAAGCCGTCGCTGCCCAGCAGCCCGGCGGACTCCTTCAACTTGGCCTTGGCCGCGTCCAGACGCTGCTGGGCCTGGGCCACCGGCAAACCGTCCTGCAACGATTGACGGTACGCCATCAGGGACTTTTCGGTGTCCTTGCGCACGTTGGCGTCGACGTTGTCCAGCGAGCTCTCGACCAGTTCGAAGCCTTCCAGATACGCCGCTACCGACAAGTCATAGGCTTGATCATGATCACCGGCACGGTAGGCCGCGAGGCTCTTGTCCAGGGTGGCGGCGGTGTAGTCGAGCAACTGCGCCGGGCCGCGCTTGACCTGCGGCGGTTGCGCCCGCTGCGCACGGAACGTCGCGGCGGCTTGCGGGCCATCGGCGGCCTGCACTTCGGCTGGCGTCTGACGAGCAAGGTCGGCGATGTTGTAAGTCTTTTCGGATGTGGCGGCGGCCGGATCGGCGCTGAAACCGGCGATGTAGGTTGCCAGGTCCCAACGCTGGCGATCGTCCAGTTGATCGGCGAAGGCCGGCATGTCCGTGCCTTCGACGCCCAGGCCCACTGTGGTGTAGATCGCGTACAGACTCAGGTGATCCAGGCGCGCCGTGTCACGCAGATTGGCTGGCGGCGGCGTCAGACCGACACCGGCCGGGCCGTCACCGGCCCCCGTATCGCCGTGGCAGACCGAGCAATGCTGGGCGTAAAGCGGTGCACCACGGGTCGGATCCGGGGTAATGATCGGCGCCTGACTGACTTCATAGGCCACGGCCAGCTTCGCACCCAGCTGCCGAGCCTGACGGGCCACGTCCGCACCGTCCTGACGGGCACTAATGGCGCTGCGTAGCGTGCTGACGCCCTGCTCCAGCCCGGCTTTTTCCGGCTTGGCCGGCATCGCCGCGATCAAGCCTTGCAGCACCTTGATGAATTCCAGCTGCTCGCGGTATTCGGACTCGTCGATGACCTTGCCCGCTTGCACCGTCTGCGGGTAATCCGCGCCGATGTAATCGAGCAAATGCAGAGCTTGCGGCGCGCCTTCCACGGTGTCCGCCAGCAGATTGAAACTGCACAAGGCAAACAGCGGCAACACCAGCCAGGCCAGGAAACGGGACGGGGCAGTCATGAATGAATCTCAATTGGAAATACGAAGTAACACATTGTTCACTTCCAATGACTTTCACTCAAGCTTTGTTAGCAAGTACCGGCGTTTCTGCAGGGGCTCCGGACATGAAAAAGGCGACCTCGGAGGTCGCCTTTTGTGTTCCTTGGTGCTTTAAACCGCAGCTTTGCGCAATGTCGCCATAAACGCCGCCGCACCGATGAACAGCCCGGCAAAGGTCCGGTTCATGCGTTTTTGCTGCTTGGGCGTGCGCAACAGGCGCAGCACCTTCGACGCCAACCCGGTGTACCCGGCCATGACGATCAGGTCGACGCAGACCATGGTCACACCAATGATCAGGTACTGAGCGAGCAGCGGTGCGTGAGGATCAATGAACTGCGGCAACACCGCCAGCATGAACACCAGAGCCTTGGGATTGCTGATATTGACCAGGAACCCACGGAACACCAAAGCCAGCGGCTTGCCGATCTGACGCACGGCCGCGTCGTCACTCATGTCGCTGGGCAGCGCGCGCCATTGCTTGACCGCGAGATAAACGAGGTAGGCCACACCGAACCATTTGATCGCATAGAAAGCGGTGGCTGATGCCGTGAGAATCGCGCCCACACCGGCGCCGACAATCGCGATCTGTACCGCCAGGCCCAATTGCAGGCCCAGGGCGTTCCAGTAACCGCGCCAGAAACCGTATTGCAGACCGCTGGACATCGACGCAATGGCGCCGGCACCGGGAGACAGACTGATCACCCAACAGGCGGCAAAAAACGCCAGCCATGTTTGAAGCTCCATTGCACACCTCGACTCAGACTTGTGACAGACGTCTAAGCTAATGCGGCTTTGGGCTGATGACTACCGATTTTTTGAAGGATAGAGCGACTGCCGACCAGCGTTTTATGACTTTAGGGCCCCTTCGCGAGCAAGCCCGCTAACACATTAAACCGAGTCTCTAAACAAAAACGCGGTCAACTGTGGGAGCGGGCTTGCTCGCGAAGGCGGACGGTCAGGCAACAGAAGGCTTACTTTTCGATCCCGCTCAACGGAAACACATCCGTGCCGCGCCAGCGTCGAACCGAGCGCTGGAAGAACAGGCTGTTGGGCACTTGCACCATGGCGCTACCCGTCCCTAGTTCTTCCGCTTCAATCAGCGTGGTGTAAAGCAGATTGATCGCCACCACCCGGCCTTTGACGCCGGGCTTGTCGGTGGTGTCCACCAGTTCGACGACGTCACCGATGCGGAACGGGCCGACGGTGAAGATCAGGATCGCGCACAGCAGGTTGGACAGCACGCTCCACATGGCGAAGAACGCCACTGCCGCGACCGCAACAAACCCGGACAACGCGGTCCAGAGCACGGTGGCCGAGACTCCGAGGCGTTCGAGTACGAAAATCAGCGCACTGCCCATGATCAGCCAGCGCAAACCTCCGCGCAGCGGCATCAGCAGTTGCGGTGGAAACGGGTAGCGCTCGCCCAGGCGCGTCAGGCATTTAGCGACGAAGCGCTGGGCAAAGTAACCCGCCAACAGAATCAGCAGGATTTGCGCAGCGAACCAGATCGGCTCGCCCCACCCCGCCGGCAGCGGCAGCTTGAAGGCTTCCATCAAGACAGCGCCTCCAGCTCCGCCTGCATGCTTTCGAGCAGTTCCAGGGCTTCCATCCAGGCTTCTTCGAGTTCGGCTTCACGCACCTTCAACTTGGCCTGTTCAGCCAGCAGATCGCGCAAATCGTTCTTGCGCGCCGGTTCGTAAATATCACTGTCGCCGAGGCTGGTATCGATCTTCGCCAGTTTCTCGTGCAGCTTGCCCAACTCGGTTTCGAGCTTGTCAGCCTCACGCTTGTGCGGTGCCAGTTGCTGACGCAACGCAGCAGCGGCCTGGCGCTGGGCCTTCTTGTCGGTCTTGTCCGGGTTGACCGGGGTGTTGCTGACCGGCGCATTGCGCTGACGGTAGTCGACCAGCCAGCGGGCGTAGTCTTCCAGATCGCCGTCGAACTCCTCGACCTTGCCGTCGGCCACCAGATAGAAATTATCGGTGGTGCTTTTGAGCAAATGACGATCGTGAGAGACCACCAGCACCGCGCCACTGAATTCCTGCAGGGCCATGGTCAGCGCCAGGCGCATTTCGAGGTCCAGGTGGTTGGTCGGTTCGTCGAGCAGCAACAGGTTCGGCCGATCCCAGGCAATCAATGCCAGGGCCAGACGGGCCTTTTCGCCACCGGAGAAATTCAGCACCGGCTCGTCGATACGCGCGCCACGGAAGTCGAAACCGCCGAGGAAGTCGCGCAGGGTCTGCTCGCGTTCGGTCGGCGCCAGACGCTGCAAGTGCAGCAATGGGCTGGCCTTGGAATCGAGGGAATCGAGCTGATGCTGGGCGAAGTAGCCGACGACGGTGTTCTCACCACGGGTCAGGCGCCCGGCCAACGGCGAGAGTTCACCGGCGAGGTTCTTGATCAGGGTCGACTTACCGGCACCGTTCGGGCCAAGCAAACCGATCCGCGCACCGGGGGTCAGTTGCAGCTTGACCTTCTCCAGCACGGCTTTGTCGCCATAACCCAGGCGAGCGTCCGACAGATCGATCAAAGGGCTGGAGATTTTCTGCGATTCACGGAAGACGAAGTCGAACGGCGAATCGACGTGGGCGGCGGACAGCTCTTCCATCCGCTCCAGCGCCTTGATCCGGCTCTGGGCCTGACGGGCCTTGGTGGCCTGGGCCTTGAAGCGGGCGATGTAGCTTTCCATGTGCGCACGTTGCGCCTGCTGCTTCTCGTAGGCCTGCTGTTGCTGGGCCAGGCGTTCGGCTCGGGCACGTTCGAAGGCGCTATAACCACCACGGTACAAGGTGATCTTGCGCTGATCGACGTGGGCCACGTGATCGACCACGGCATCAAGGAAATCCCGGTCGTGGGAAATCAGCAATAAGGTGCCGGGATAGCTTTTCAGCCATTCTTCGAGCCAGATGATGGCGTCGAGGTCCAAGTGGTTGGTCGGTTCGTCGAGCAGCAACAGGTCCGAGGGGCACATCAAAGCCTGCGCCAGGTTCAGACGCATCCTCCAGCCACCAGAGAAATCTCCTACCGGACGATCCATTTGCTCGTTAGTGAACCCAAGACCGGCCAGCAGCTTGCGAGCCCGGGCGTCGGCGGTGTAACCGTCGGCACTGTCGAGTTCCGCGTGCAGACGGGCCTGAGCGGCGCCGTCATGCGATGCTTCGGCAGCGGCGAGGTCGCGTTGCACCTCACGCAGGCGCAGGTCACCATCGAGCACGTAGTCGACCGCCAGGCGTTCGAGGGTCTCGATTTCCTGACGCATGTGGGCGATGCGCCAGTCGGCCGGCAGGAAGCAGTCACCCGAGTCCGGGTGCAGCTCGCCCCGAATCAAGGCGAACAGGCTCGATTTGCCGGCGCCGTTGGCACCGATGAGGCCGGCTTTGTGGCCGGCGTGCAGGGTCAGCTCAGCGTCTTCTAGCAGACGTTGAGGGCCACGCTGTAAAGTCAGGTTCTGAAGTCGAATCATAATGGCGGCGGAGTCTACCAGCTTCGCTCGCAACTGGCGCGAGTAGCACTATGTCCTCTGACCTGTGGAGCTTTTCCCTTACCACCTACGCGCGTCCCGGCATTGAAGACGCGTGCCTGACGTTGCAGTCGGCGGGTGTGAACGTGTGCTTGCTGCTATGCGCGTTGTGGCTGGGAGAACGGGGCGTCACCTGTAACGAACAACGCTTGCAGTTGCTTCGCGATATAGCCGGACCTTGGGACGCAGATGTCGTGCAACCGTTGCGCGCCTTGCGAATGCAATGGAAAGCCGCCGCCAGCGAGGATGCCGGACTGGATGATCTGCGCGAACAAGTGAAAGCACTGGAGATGGAAGCCGAACGGCATCTGCTGTTGCGACTGGAACGTGTGGCGCAGAGTTGGCCGCAGTATGAGGTGACCGATTCAACGGCCTGGCTGGAAGGTGTGGCGGCAGGCGCCGCCCACCTGAACCGCGACGCGCTGCATCAGCTGCGCGTCGCGGCAACCGGCACTTAAGAAGCGCTGGCTGGGGTGGTGCTGGTGCTCGACGGTGCGGCTGGCGTTGGCGCAGTCGATGGGGTCGAGGGGGTGGCTGCTGCCGCTGGCGAAGCCGATGCAGCTGGAGTCGCTGGCTTGGTAACTGGCGCAGTAGCTGGCTTGGCAGCAGCGGCAGGCTTTTTCACGGCCGGTTTGGCGGCAGGTTTTGCAGCTGGCTTCGCGGCAGCAGGTTTTGCTGCAGCTGGTTTGGCTGCTGGTTTCGCTGCAGTAGCTGGCTTGGCGGCGGCAGCGGGTTTCGCGGCGGCAGCTTTGGCAGCGGGTTTAGCAGCGGGTTTCGCCGCCGCTTTTGCAGCCGGTTTTGCGGCAACGGTTTTAGCCGCGGCAGGTTTTGCGGCTGGCTTGGCGGTAGCAGTTCTTGCAGCGGCAGGTTTTGCAGCAGGCTTCGCAGCAGCCGATTTTGCAGCTGGTTTTGCCGCTGCGGTTTTCGCCACAGCCGGTTTCGCAGCAGCGGTTCTTGCAGCAGGTTTAGCGGCGGCCGTTTTGGCAGCAGCTGGCTTGGCGGCAGTTTTGGCAGCCGTCGATTTAGCCGCTGGTTTTGCAGCGCTGGCAGCAACCGGTTTTTTCGCCGCAGGTTTTGCTGCGGCTTTCACCGGCGCTTTGGCGACAGGTTTGGCAGCAGGCTTGGCCGGTGCTTTGGCAGCCGCCGGTTTGGCAGCGGCTTTCTTGGCAGGTGCCGCAGCAGGCTTGGCCGAACGCAGGGACAACGCCTTGCCGACAGCCTCTTGTACACGACCGATACCCTGGGCCAGTTTCAGGCTTTCTTGAGCATCGCGCTTGAGTTGCAGAATGTAGCTGCGCGTTTCGGATTGACGATCCTTGAGGGCATCGAGCAAGTCCTCAAGTTCTTTCACCGCACCCTTCGCTTTGGTTTGTGCCTTGGCTTTACCGGCAGTTGCGGCGTCCTGCAACTTGGTACGGGATTTGTGCAATTTCTCCTGCGCTTTTCCGCGCTGCTTTTCCAGTTTGGCGAGCAGTTTTTCAGCATCAGCCAAGGCTTGGGAACAAGCGTTTTCCAAATGATCGAGCAGGCTGCCCGAGAGTTGTTGGAGTAAGTGCAACGGGGTATTTACAGGCTTCTTGGTGGCCGACATGGTTTACCTCCTGGCTGACGTGGGTGCGGCTCATACTAGACCTCTGATGACACCGCCGCTAGGGCATGTTGACAGTATCGAAAGCGCTGCGTTGCAACAGATTGAAATTCTTCTGCGCGGGTGCAAAACCAGTTCACCTTTGAGCGCACTCACACTGGCATAATCCACCGCATCTCAGATCGGAGTGTGCCCATGTCGCGCTACTTTTTTTTATCGTTGTGTGTGTTTTTTTCCGTGGCCCAGGCCGCCGAAAAAACCACCCCGAACGAGGCTCACGATCTTGCTTACAGCCTGGGTGCGAGCCTGGGTGAACGCTTGCGCCAAGAGGTGCCGGATCTGCAACTCCAGGCATTGCTCGACGGTCTGCAACAAGCCTATCAAGGCAAGCCACTGGCATTGAAAGACGAGCAGATCGAACAGATTCTGGCCGAGCACGAAGCCCAGGTCGCCGAGCAACCCGCCCTGCCACAAAGTGAAGTCGCGCTGGAAAAAGAGCAGCGCTTTCTCACCGAGGAAAAAGCCAAACCGGGTGTTCGTGAATTGGCGGATGGCATTTTGCTGACCGAGTTGGCACCGGGCACGGGGGCCAAGGCAGGCCCTGATGGCAAGGTCGAAGTTTTATATGTCGGACGCCTTCCCGACGGCACCGTGTTCGATCAGAACAGCAAGCCGCAGTGGTTCAGTCTGGATAGCGTAATCAGCGGCTGGCGCAGCGCATTGCAAAACATGCCGGTCGGTGCGAAATGGCGCCTGGTGATTCCATCGTCGCAAGCCTATGGCGCGGACGGTGCCGGCGACCTGATCGCTCCGTTTACGCCGCTGGTGTTCGAAGTCGAATTGCGCGGTGCCACAAGCTGAAAACCGAGAACGAAAAACGGCGCGCATAGCGCACCGTTTTTTAGTCTTGCAGGAGAGGTTCAGGCCTGAACCGAGTCCTCTTCCTTGTGAGCAGTGTGCAGCACTTCGATCAGGCAATCTTCCAGTTCGAAGCGTTCGTGCAACAGCCCGCCCAGCTCCTTGAATTTCTCTGCCACGCACTTGCCTGCATCACACAGGTCGTTGAACGCCAGCAGCTTCTCGGTGATGACGTCGATGCGCGGGTAAATCGTCTCGGCCAGCTCCAGCCCGCGTGTATCGCCAAAAGCCTTGGCTTCGCCGGTCAGCTGTTCGTAGATTTCGAAGTGCCCGGCAGACACGTAGTCGACCAGCACGCCGCAGAATTCCTGCAACGGCTTTCGGTTTTCGCCCAAAGCCTCTGGCTTGGCACCGAGAGCATCGTAGGCTCGAACCAGTTCGTGACGCTCCTGCAACCAGCGATCGATCAGCAGATGCACTCCACCCCAACGTTCCTGAGCATTCTGACAACTTTCGAGCATGGTGATCTCTCTTCCCTTGTGGGTCATGCTGCCCTACACCTGTCGCAGTCTTGATAATCAAGAATCGGCCAGGCAGAGCGCCATCGAGCAACATAATTCCAATGACACGTGCGGGCCAGATTATGCCCGCGCGACAATGGCTTCAAGGTACGCAGGAGATAAAGTTCATACAAGTGTTTAATCACCCGCCAGCCCCCGGTGCGACGACACGCCGCTGAGCGGTCGCTTGCAGGCAAGCCAGACAACGCGCAGCAGCAGATAAACACTCAGAATTGTCACCGCCATGAAGAGCAGCAGACTCCACTCCGGGATGCTCAGGTCGAACAGCGTCCAGGAGATTTCTGCGCAATCTTCGTCCCCTTTGAACATCCGCGTCACTTTGCACAGCCAGGGCACGTTCTCGTATAAGGCCTGCGGATTGGTAGAGCAGGTCGATAGCTGATGCGCCGGATCGCTTTGCAACAAGACTTGCCGCCACGCCGCGACCATACCGGCGAGACTGCATGACAAACCGAGCAGCCAATAAAGAAAAGTCCCGAAGCGGCCGGGGCCATGCACCGAAGCTGTCAGGCAGACACCGGTGAACAACGCCAGGCAGACTCGCTGCAAAAGGCATAACCCGCAAGGCTTGAGGCCGATTGCGTATTCCAGGTAATAGGAAACGCCCAAGGCCAAGGCACCTGCAATAAAAGCCATGAAAAACAAGGAGCGTGAGCAGGCCAAAAACATGGCTTATCCGTAACAGTAGAGACAGGCGGTTACGGTAGAGGAAAGCGCGCCAGCCTTTCAAGGCGGGCCGGCACGGACACTTCACCAGAAGTGTAGGGAATTCCCGACAGCGTCGGGAGGACTTGATGAAGTCCCGTGTAGGACAAAGCCGATCAGGGATTACAAAGCTAAACATTCAGCGAAATTCGAGCGGCCGGATCGCGCCCAGGAACGACTCCCGCCCCAGGCGCAGCCTGCATCCGGCTGCTGAGCAGTCGTCATACACTTAAACGCGATTGGCCTGATGAAACCGTGGTGCTCGCTTTACAACTGCTTCGCAGCCGGACGCAGGCTGCACCAGCTGCTACAGAAGGAATACGTCAGGCGTAAACGGGCGCTGGGAGTGGTGCCGCCAGCAGGCGCTCATCCAGCAGACCCAGACCTTCCTGAAACAGCTGATTGCTGCGCTCTGTGTCGCCGAGCTGAGCGAGCAACCGCGCCAGTTCCGCACAGGCTTCCGGGTTGCGCTGGACCCGCAAACTGCTTTCCAGATAGTCCCGCGCCTTGCCCCACAGACTGCTTTGCAGGCACAGGCGGCCGAGTGTCAGCAGAAGGCTTGGGTCGGCCGGATGATCCTTGAGCCAACCCTCCGCCATTTGCAGTTGACGAGCCGGATCGCTACCACGCACCAGACCGTAGAGACGCGCCAGATGACTGTCGTACTTGCGCTTCAGCGCTGTGCGCAGAACCTCCTCCGCTTCGACCTGTGCACCCAGTTGCCGCAGTTGCTCGGCATAGGCCAGCACCAACTGAGGCTCCTGGCGCTGAGCCGAGGTGAGTTGCTGCCAGGCGCGATTGAGCGATTGCAAACCCACCGTGCCGTCCGCTTCCTTATGCGCCGCCAGGGAAAGGTTTTCACCCCACGCCCGTCGCTCCAGATCGGCCAGCTCGGCGGGAGGCAAGACTTTATCCTTGCGCAGCTCCGGCAGCAGGCGAATCACTGCCGACCAGTCGCCGCGCTGCTGATGCAGACGCTGCAACTGGCGCAAGGTCTGGACGTTATGAGGATGACGCTCGTGCATGGCTTGCAGGGTCACCAGGGCGCCTTCGGTGTCGCCACGGTCGTTCTGCAACTGGGCGTGACTCAAGGCAATCGCCAACTCCGCCTGGGGCTGGCGTTCGAGGGCGCGCTCCAGCAAGTTGTCGCATTCCTCGTAGTGACCTTGTTCATTGGCGGCGCGTGCGGCGCCAAGGTAGTAGAGCAGCGGCTGGCGCTCGGCTTCGGCGGCGCGATGCAAATGACGCTGCGCACTGGCCCAGCGACCTTCCGCCAGGTCCAGCTGACCGTGTTCGATCGCCACTTGCACCCGACGGCTGCGATTGCGCCGCGACCACGGATTGACCACGCCGCTGGACGTCATCACCAGCTCAACCAACGCCTTGATGCCCCAGAACACCAGCCAGAGCACTGCGACCAACGCCAGGGTGGCCCACAGACTCGCTTCATAACGGAAGGTCTTGTAGGCAATCAGCACGTAACCGGAATGCTCGGCGATCGCCAGGCCCAGTGCGGCGGCTGCGGCGATGACCAGAAACACGATCACATAGAGGCGTTTCATGGCGTGGCCTCCTGCGCAGTGTTCGCGGCCGGTTTTGCCATCGGTTTGATCGAGTCTTCGGCGTTGACGTTACGCCGCTCCAGATACCCCTGAACCGCACTCAATGTCCCGGTCAGGTCCGGCGTGACCACAGTGACCGGCTGCTTGCTCAACTCGCCCACCTGCTCAAGCATGACTTTGCTTTGAGGGTTGTCCGGGTTGAAGTTGCCCGTCAATACATCACGCGCCTCAGCCAGCGCCTGGGTGTAGACCGCTGCCTGGCCATTGAGCGCGGCCCATTGCGCCTGCTCCAGCGCCAGGCTCAGCGCCAGACGCACCTGACTGAGGCTCTGCCCTGCCAGCAATGGGCGAACATTTTTGTCAGCATTGAAGTCGATGCGGATGTAGCGCGAAATCTGATCCCACCACTGCGCCCAACGACTGGCTCCGTCGCCATCGGCCGTCAGGCCCAACAGCGATTCGCCACGATCCTTGTACTCGGGGCCAGCTCGGTGAGGTTGATGACCTGATCGCGCAGTGCGCCCAATCGCAGGAACAACCCGGTGCGATCCGGCTGTTCTGTGCTGCGCAGCGCCACCAGGGTTTTGGCCACTTGCTCGCGAGCTGCGAAGGCACCGGGATCGTTCTGTTCACGCAGAATTTCATCGGCACCCTGCACCAGGGCCTGGGCGCTGCTGATGTCCTGCAGCGCAGAAAGGCGCAGGCTGGCCAGACGCAACAAGTGCTCGGCTTCGGCCAGACGCCAATCCTTGCGACTCGCACCGAGGACCGTTTCCAGACGCTGATTCAAGCGTTGCTGATCGCCTTGCAACTGCGCCACCAAACGGCTGCGAGCGTCCAGTTCTTCGGCTGCAGGCATTTGTTCAAGGCGCGCGCTCAAGCGCTGTTCATTGAGTTTCAGGCTCTGCGCCTGATCGCTCAACGCCTGGACCTGGCTCAACTGCTGCTGAGTGTTGGCTTGCAGGTGACGCACCTGCCAGACACCCCAACCGCCCACGGCAACACCGGCGGCGCCCAACAGCAGCGCGACGATTGCCAGCCCATTGCCCCGGCGCTGCACTGTGGCAGGTGGTGGAGTTTCAACCGGCGCTTCAAGCACCGGCAGCACGTCATCTTTAGGCAAGGCTGTTTCGCTCACGTATCCATCCTTTGCATTAGAGAACGGGTTCGGGATGCTCCCGTAACACCGTCAGCAAAGCCGTGGCACTGGCGCCACGGCAATCCACAACTGTTTGGGCCCCGGCGGCACGTGCCAGCTCGGCGACCCTGGGGCTTGGAACAAACAACGGCAACCGCGCCATTTCAGGCCAGGCATCGCCTGCCAATTGGCGCAGGTGCTCAAAACCCTGTCCACTGCTGACCACCAGCCCGTTCAAGCGTTCCGCTTCGATCCGGTCAGGCAGCACCGTCGACGGGTAGTGAGGCAGTCCACGACGGTATAACTCCAGATACTCGACACTAGCACCAAGCTCGCGCAAACGCTCAGCCAGCAACTCGCGCCCGCCCTCCCCGCGCAAGATCAGCACCCGCGGATCGGGTCGGGCAATCGCCTCGCGCAACGAGGACAGCTCAAGCAAGGCTTCGCTGTCATCGCCCTCGGCGGGGAAACTCACGTCCAGCCCGTTATCCGCCAGGATCTGCGCCGTCGCCGCGCCCACGCTGAACCAGCGTGGGGACGGTGGCTGTGGCCAATACTGATTGAGCAGGTCAACGCCCATTCTCGCGGCCGGTTTACTGACCACGATCACCGCACAGTAACGATCCAGCCCCTGAATCACCTCGCGCATTGTGTCAGAGACAGCAATCGGCTCGATCTCCAGAAGCGGCAAACTGCTGCTGAAAATCCCCGCTTGCGACAAAACGCTGGCCAGCGCCGCCGACTCATCTGCGGGGCGCGTCAGCAGCAGGCGCCAGCCCGTCACTCGTGACCTGCCTCGCCATAGACCGCTTTCAGAATGTCGGCGGCGCCCTGGCTCAGCAAGTCTTCAGCGACTTGCACACCCAAGGCTTCTGCATCGGCCCTTGGCGCACGAGCCTCGGCGTTGAGCAGCAGGCCGCCGCTCGGATCGCCCACCAGACCGCGCAACCAGATCTGCTCGCCTTCAAGCACGGCGTAGCAGGCGATTGGCACTTGGCAGCCACCATTCAGATGTTTGTTGAGAGAACGTTCCGCGGTCACGCGGGTGGCGGTGTCCTGGTGATGCAACGGCGCCAGCAGGGCGTGAATTACGCTGTCGGCGCTACGGCATTCGATGCCGACCGCGCCTTGGCCACCAGCCGGCAAGCTGTCGTCGACACTGATTGCCGAGGTGATGCGATCTTCGAAGCCGAGACGAATCAGGCCGGCAGCCGCGAGGATGATGGCGTCGTATTCGCCGGCATCAAGCTTGGCCAGGCGCGTGTTGACGTTGCCGCGCAGGAAGCGGATTTCAAGGTCCGGGCGGCGAGTCAGCAGCTGAGCCTGACGGCGCAGGCTGGAGGTGCCGACGATGCTGCCTTGCGGCAACTCATCCAGGCTGGCGTAGGTATTGGAAACGAACGCATCGCGCGGGTCTTCACGCTCGCAGATGCAGAACAGACCGAGGCCTTCGGGGAAATCCATCGGCACGTCTTTCATCGAGTGCACGGCGATGTCGGCTTCGTTTTCCAACAACGCGGTTTCGAGTTCCTTGACGAACAGGCCCTTGCCACCGATTTTCGACAGGGGCGAGTCGAGCAGCTTGTCGCCACGACTGACCATGGGCACCAGCGTCACAAGCAAGCCCGGATGAGCCTGTTCCAGACGTGTCTTGACGTATTCGGCTTGCCACAGGGCAAGAGCACTTTTGCGGGTGGCGATGCGGATTTCGCGAGAGGACATGGATCAATCCGTACTGAATAGATACGGCGGATAATAACAGCTCAGCCAAATCCACTTTGACTTGTATCAGAAACTACGTGGCCTCCCTGGCCCCGGACGTCCAACAAACGGGTGTGAAGTTCGCTTCTGATCAGCGAATCAAAGCTGTTGCATCATTTTTCGTACGCCGGCCACGTGGCGACGGCTGACGATCAGGGCATCGCCATTGAGGCCTTTGAGGAACAGCTGAAAATGCCCCAGCGGCGTGCGCTGCAAGCGTTCGATGCGTTCGCGGGCGACCAGAGCGTTGCGGTGAATGCGCACGAAACGGTCGCCGAATTCATCTTCCAGGGCCTTGAGCGGTTCATCCAGCAGCACTTCGCCGCCTTCATGGCGCAAGGTCACGTATTTGTGATCGGCAATGAAGTAGACCACCTGACCCAACGGGATCAGCTCAATGCCTTTACGTGTTCGGGCACTGATGTGGCTGCGGGGGCCGCTGCCGCTTTCGGCGGCTGGACGGGTCAGGGCGGCGAGCTGGACGCGATTGGGCCGCTCGGCTTTTTTCAATGCATCATGTAAATGTTCGGTTCGCACAGGCTTCACCAGATAGCCCACGGCGCTGGCCTGCAGGGCTTCCACGGCAAATTCATCGGGCCCGGTGCAAAACACCACGGCGGGCGGGGTTTCGCGTTCGCACAACCGGGCAGCCACTTGCAGGCCATCAAGGCCTGGCATGCCGATATCGAGCAACACGATATCCGGCTTGTGACTGTCGATCAGCGCTAACGCCTCTTCGCCGTTCGTGGCGCTGGGCTCCAGGACAGTGTATCCCTCGAGTTCGCCAACCATTCGGCTCAGGCGCTCGCGGGCTAGGGGTTCGTCATCAACGATCAGGACATTCATATTGCGCTGGATTCCTGCGTGAGTCTCGCACAAGGATAGCGTAGACAGGTGAAGTGACGTCCGTCACCGCGATCCACGCTAAGACTAGCGCGAGGGCCAAAAAGTGCCGCGAGACCGGCGGCTAAATTTTCATCTGCCAATTGATTGGAGGCTCTGGCCCGCATAAGCGAGGTATCGCCGTAGGGTTTGCCGATACACAATATGAACACCCCCTCTTCTTATAGTCAGCCGCAGCGCCGAGAAGTGCGCTGTTCCTATTGTCCAACTGTAGACGGTTGCAGGGACGATATTGCTCAATCGGAAAATATCGTTGCGCAATTTCCCACAAGGCATGTCCTGAGTATGGACCCCGCCTTGTGAAAAAAACCTGTCGACCAGCGTCAGCGACAGGATTGGCAACCCTGTTATTATCCGCGGCAGCTTCCACCGTCATTTTTTCTTCAGCCGACACGAGCGAATTCATGAGCACTGACAAGACCAATCAGTCCTGGGGCGGCCGCTTCAGTGAACCCGTCGACGCCTTCGTCGCCCGCTTCACCGCCTCCGTCACTTTCGACCAGCGCCTGTATCGCCACGACATCATGGGCTCGATCGCCCACGCCACCATGCTGGCCAAGGTCGGCGTGCTGACAGACGCCGAGCGCGACAGCATCACCGATGGCCTGAAGACCATCCAGGGTGAAATCGAGGCCGGTCAGTTCGACTGGCGCATCGACCTCGAAGACGTGCACATGAACATCGAGGCGCGCCTGACCGACCGCATCGGCGTCACGGGTAAAAAACTGCACACCGGGCGCAGCCGCAACGACCAGGTCGCCACCGACATCCGCCTGTGGCTGCGTGACGAGATCGACCTGATCCTCAGCGAAATCACCCGCCTGCAAAAAGGCTTGCTGGAGCAGGCCGAGCGCGAAGCCGGCAGCATCATGCCGGGCTTCACCCACCTGCAAACCGCGCAGCCGGTGACTTTCGGGCACCACATGCTGGCCTGGTTCGAAATGCTCAGCCGCGACTATGAGCGCCTGGTCGACTGCCGCAAGCGCACCAACCGCATGCCGCTGGGCAGCGCCGCGCTGGCCGGCACCACTTACCCGATCGACCGCGAGTTCACGGCTCAGTTGCTGGGCTTCGATGCCGTGGGCGGCAACTCGCTGGACAACGTGTCTGATCGCGACTTCGCCATCGAGTTCTGCTCGGCCGCGAGCATCGCGATGATGCACTTGTCGCGGTTCTCCGAAGAGCTGGTGCTGTGGACCAGCGCCCAGTTCCAATTCATCGATCTGCCGGACCGTTTCTGCACCGGCAGCTCGATCATGCCGCAAAAGAAGAACCCGGACGTGCCAGAGCTGGTGCGTGGCAAGACCGGCCGTGTCTTCGGCGCGCTGATGGGCCTGCTGACCTTGATGAAGGGCCAGCCACTGGCCTACAACAAAGACAATCAGGAAGACAAGGAACCGCTGTTCGACGCGGCCGATACGCTGCGCGATTCGCTGCGAGCCTTTGCCGACATGATCCCGGCGATCAAGCCCAAGCACGCGATGATGCGCGAAGCGGCGCTGCGTGGTTTCTCCACCGCGACTGACCTGGCTGACTACCTGGTACGCCGCGGCCTGCCGTTCCGTGATTGCCACGAAATCGTTGGCCATGCCGTGAAGTACGGCGTGGAAAGCGGCAAGGACCTGGCGGAAATGAGCCTGGAGGAGCTGCGCAAGTTCAGCGACCAGATCGATCAGGACGTATTCGCCGTGTTGACCCTGGAAGGCTCGGTGAACGCCCGCGACCATATCGGCGGGACTGCGCCGGCGCAGGTGAAGAAGGCCGTGGCGCGCGGTCAGGCATTGCTCGCCAGCCGCTAAAAGCTTCGCGGGCAAGCCTCGCTCCTACGGGATCTTTGTCGCCCCGCAATTGCGCGAACGACACCGATCCCGCAGGAGCGAGGCTTGCCCGCGAAGACTGACTCAAGAACGCTACAAAACCCTACTTCTTGGAAGCGACCATCGCCATAAACGCCGGCATCGCCGCTTCCTTGTCCACCGCAATCCGCTGCACGTTCGGGTTCTGCTCCAGTCGCTCCAACAGCGCCCTGGCCGCCGGCATCTCGGCCAGCAGATCGATATCGAACAGCTTATGCGCCACCGCACAGGCCAGTGGAACGCTGTACAGGAAGTACAAATCCGCAATGCTCAGACTGTCCCCTGCCACATAAGGGGCGAACTTGCCGTGCCTGCCCAACGCGGCAAAGCCTGCCAGCAGCTCGGTCTTGGTCTTGTCCCTGATCGCGTCCGGCACCTGCATGCCGAAAAATGCCTGGGGATAACAGGCGCGAGCCGGCAACTCGATGTACAACTCGATTTCCTTGGCCACTGCCAGCACTTGCGCCCGCTCGAACGGGTCGCTCGGCAGGAGCGATATACCGTTCTGACTTTGCTCGATGAACTCGAGGATTACCGCGGTTTCATTGATGAAACCCTGCTCGGTGCGCAAAACCGGCACCTTGCCGCGCGGACTGATGGCCAGCGAGTCCGGGCTTGTGCCGGCATAAAACGGTACTTCTTCAAACGGCACGCCCTTCTCCAGCAGCGCCAGCTTGACCATGTTGTAGTAGTTACTGACGGAAAATCCATAAAGCTTGAGCATCACAAAGCCTCCAGGCCGTGCGGGGTTGGCAGTGCCTGTTTATAGAACGCCGAAGCGATTCCTGCCAGCAGCATCACAGCGCTGAATGCAGGTAAACTGGCCGCCTTAAACTTGAGGAGCCTGCCATGAGCGAGCCAACTGATATCGATAGCGACGAAGAAGAATTCACCGAAACCACCCTGATCGAGGCCATCGAAAACCAGATCGAAAGCGACAACCCGCCTGCGGCCAAGGCCACGTTCAACAAGCTGACCCTGGTGGGTTACGAGCGCGAGGAAATCCTCAACCTGATGGCCCATGTGCTGGCAGTAGAAATCGACGCAATCCTCGAAGAAGACCGCGCGTTCAACACCGAATGGTATGAAACCGCCCTGCGTGCACTGCCAGAGTTGCCGCCGGAAAAGAAGTAACCCCGATTCCGTAGGAGCGAGGCTCGCCCGCGAAGGGTGCGCTGAAGTTTTTCCAGACAAACCGTGTCATCGTTCTTCGCGGGCAAGCCTCGCTCCTACGCACCCCGCTGGCGCACCACCCTGCGGGGAATGCATCCCGAGGCGAAAAAACCCTGTCGCGAGCACTGGACATGCCGCACGAGTGGGCTCACCTTAGGGGCGCTGTCGTCCAATTCCTAGAAAGTCTGGAGTCCTTATGTCGCTTACCCCTGAGTTGGTTGCCGAACTGGAAATCCTCGCACTCTTCAACCTGGACAGTTCCCAGGAAGGTTTGAAAATTCATCAGACCGCTGCCCCGAAAGCCATTGCTGCCGCCCAAAGACTGTTCGACAAAGAACTGATCACCCAGCCAGATGGTGGTTATCTGACCAGTCTGGGTCGTGACGCCGCGCAAAATGTGCAAACCGTTCTGACCATTCTCAACGTCCAGGAAACAGCCTGAGCATTACCGTAGCGCCCACGGAAACCCCTGCTACGGGATTTCCGCGGGCACACTTTGTGACTTGCCGTCGCCTCGCGGTAGAAATCTGGCGTCAAAAATACAAATTCAGCTTAAAAGTCCCGCGTCCGAGGCGCTAAACTGCCCCCATCCGCAGACCCCACGTCCGAGCTTCGCGAGCCGGTTTGAGCTGACATGACCCGCACCCATGAAATCCGCCCCGATCTGGACGAGGGAATCGACCGCAAGGTTCTCAGCCAGCTGCGCGCTCGCTTTCTGAAGCTCAACGAAGGCCGCATGGCCCGTGCCATGGAAGGGTTGTCGCCCCGCCAACAAACGGTGCTGACGCTGCTGCCGCTGTTTTTCCACGTGAATCACCCACTGTTGCCAGGTTATGTGTCGGGCAGCACGCCGGCCGGGCTGTCGAATTTCGAGCCTGACGCCAACGCCCTCGCCGAAGCCCAGCGCCTGACCCGATCGTTTTCCTATAAGCCACGCCACGGCAGCAATCCACCGCGTCCGATCCACGGACTATTCCTGATGGGCAGTCTGGGCACCCTGGCCCAGGCCGATCAAAGCGACATGGACGTGTGGGTCTGTCACAGCCCGGACTTGAACGAGAACGAACTCGCCGAGCTGCGCAAAAAGTGCCAGTTGCTTGAGGCCTGGGCCGCCAGCCAGGGCGCCGAGGCGCATTTCTTCCTGATCGACCCGGCCCGCTTCGTGCTCGGCGAGCGCGATACGCAATTGAGTTCGGAAGACTGCGGCACGACCCAGCACTACCTGCTGCTGGATGAGTTCTACCGCACCGCAATCTGGCTGGCCGGCCGCACGCCAATCTGGTGGCTGGTGCCAGTCTACGAAGAAGCCGCCTACGACCGTTACACCCACACGCTGCTGTCCAAGCGCTTCATCCGTGCGGACGAGTCGCTGGATTTGGGGCATCTGGCCTATATCCCGCCGGGGGAATTCATCGGCGCCGGGCTCTGGCAGTTGTTCAAGGGCATCGAGTCGCCCTACAAATCCGTGCTCAAACTTCTGCTGATCGAGGTGTATGCCAGCGAACACCCCAAGGTCCATTGCTTGAGCCTGCGCTTCAAGCAGGCGGTATTCGCCAATCAACTGGACCTCGACGAGCTCGACCCCTACATCGTGGTCTACCGACGCATCGAGGAATACCTCACCGCGCGGGGCGAGCCGGAGCGCCTGGAGCTGGTACGCCGCGCGTTGTACCTGAAGGTCAACCGCAAGCTCACCGGCAGCAGTCGCACCCAGAGCTGGCAACGTTCGCTGCTTGAGCGCCTGGCTCACGAATGGCACTGGGATCAGCGGCAGCTGGCGCTGCTCGACAGCCGCAGCCAATGGAAAGTCCGCCAGGTCAGCACCGAACGCCGAGCCCTGGTCAATGAACTGAACTACAGCTACCGCTTCCTGACCCAGTTCGCCCGCAACGAGCAAACCGCCAGCCTGATCAACAAACGCGACCTCAACGTGCTGGGTCGGCGGCTGTATGCAGCCTTTGAGCGCAAAGCGGGCAAAGTCGAGTTCATCAACCCCGGCATCGCCCCGGACCTGGCCGAAGACACCCTGACCCTGGTGCAGGCGCCCAACAAGAAAGAACCCGGGCAAACCCAGTGGGGCTTGTACAACGGCAGCCTGGCAGCCCACGAGTGGGAACATTTCGCGCCGATCAAGCGCAGCCGCCAATTGCTGGAGCTGCTGACCTGGTGCCACCGCAACGGTGTGATCGACAGCAGCACCCGCCTCGCCTTGCACCCAGGCACCAGCGATTTGAGCGAGTTCGAACTGTTCAACCTGCTCGGCAGCCTGCAACAAAGCATCGCCCTGCCCTTGGCGACGGTTGCCGAAGAGCCCTTGCTGCGCGCCAGTGTGCCGAGTGAAGTGCTGATTCTGGTAAACGTCGGCGTCGATCCGCTCAAGCACCATCGCGACCTGAATATCCTGATGACCACCGAGCGCACCGACTCCCTGAGCTACGCCGGTGTCCGGGAAAACCTGGTGCTGACCCTGGACCAGGTCACGCTCAACAGCTGGAACGAAGTGCTGGTCAACCGCTACGACGGCCCCCACGCCCTGCTCGACTGCCTGCGCGATTACCTCAACAACTTGCCGAACGGTCTACAACAACCCCGTTTGAGGGTGCGTTGTTTCTGCCACAACCGGGCGCAATTCATTGCACGGCGGGTCGAAGAGGTCCTCGATACGGCGCAGAACCTGCTGCTGAGCCAGCTCAATCATCGCTACCTGCTACAGGTCCAGCAGCATTACCACGTGCTGGAGTTGGTGCCCGGCCAGGTCAATCACGTCGCCCTCGCCACGCTGCCGGCGCTGTTCGATTACCTGGGCGAAGAACTGGCGAGCTACAGCCCGCTGCACCTGGACCCGATGGCACTGGAAGACCACGACCTGGCGCTGATCCTGCCCATGGGCCAGCCCGAATGCATTCAAGTGTTCTACCGAATCACCGAACAGCAGGCGGAGCTGTACGTACTGGATGAATTCAATGCCCTGTGGCAGCAGCGCTTGCCCTATCACGACGAACAAAGCCTGTTGGTGCCACTGCAACGGTTCCTGCAATCAATCCAGTACCGACGCGACGCGTTGCTGCCGATGAACGCCGCCCAGCCCCTGAACCTCGACACGTTGTATTACCAGCTACTGCCGTCAGGTCCTGGCCGGGCGCGTCGCGTCGAAACCCGGCCGGCGCCGCAAACCCCGATCAATAAACCGTTCTACGACGTGCAGGCGATCATCGGCAAAGCCGCGCCGGGACAGGTGCAGGTCACGTTGTATTGCAATCAGCGGGAGTTTTCAGAGCTGGAGTATGGCGACCATTTGTTTAGCGTGGTCGCCCAGGAGATCGTCGAGCAGCGCCGGGAAATCGAGCGCTATCGCTGCTACATCACCGACCTGGACTTGTCGGGCCTGCTCGGTGATGGTCAGAGTTCAAGCAATTTGTATTTGCGCTACAAGGCCGACCTGGAGCGCGCGTTGAATGAGGCGCTCGAGCAGGTCTAAGCGGTTTACTCCGGAAAATGACCGCCCCCGGCCGGCTGGGATTCAACTTCCAGCAGGGTCAGTTTGAGGGTTTTGCCGCCTGGTGCTGGCCAGTCGATGTGCTGGCCAACTTTAAGGCCGAGCAGCGCGCTGCCGACCGGCGCCAGAATGGAAATCTTGCCTTCGTCGGCGTTGGCGTCCTTGGGATAAACCAGGGTCAGGTGATAGTCCTTGCCACTGCCTTCTTCGCGGCAATGCACACGGGAATTCATGGTGACTACATCGGCGGGCACTTCTTCGTGACCGACCACGGTATCGGCGCGATCCAGTTCGGTTTGCAGCGCAATGACGCCCGGCAGCGTGTCATCCAGGCTGTCGATCAGGCGCTCCAGACGTTGCACGTCCAGACGAGTAAGGGTGATGGAAGGTGTGGTCATGATTGAGGCAGACTCCTTTCTTCTGCACAAAAAAAGCAAAACCCCGCCAGAAAAAGGCGGGGTTTTCACGAGCCTCGATGGGTTGAGGCGTTTCTGGACACTATCACAGCTCAATAAATATACAAGTGAGTGGCGACCACGCACCTGCGCTGACATTTTTGAGAGAGGCTTGCCTGTGGCGAGGGAGCTTGCTCCCGTTCGGCTGCGCAGCAGTCGTAAGCTTTTTGGGGCCGCTTCGCAGCCCAGCGGGAGCAAGCTCCCTCGCCACAAAAGCTCTTATGCCAAGGCTTTGCGCTGGACTGCCTGGGCGCAGATCACACGCCGACGATCATCATCCGCCGAGCGCCATTCGCGGATGTCTTCGACATGGCGAAAACAGCCAAGGCAGACCTTCTGTTCGTCCAACCGACACACACCGCTGCACGGCGAAGGCACGGCCGGGCTGACATTGCTGTAGAGCGGTTTGGGCGGACGAACGGGCGCAGGCTGGGTCACGGTCTCACAGGCCTTCGAAATCGAGCTCGGCGTCAGCTTGCTGCTTGACGATGCGCTCAAGCATCTCGCCCAACTGTTCTTCACTCTTGTCGCACATCCAGCGCTCGCTCTCTTCGTCGTAATCAAAGTGGAAACCACCGGACACGGCCGCAAGCCACAGCTGACGCAGGGGTTCCTGGCGGCTGAAGATCAACTGGCTGCCGTTTTCGAACTTGACGGTGAGCACACCGGCCGAGCTCTCCAGATCGATATCCAGGCCACTATCGTCAAAAATATCCTCCAGCGTCTGCTGGGTGGCATCGACCAGGTCATGGAAACGGGCTTCGGTCAAACTCATTACGGCAACCTCAAAAAGTGTCTGTTCACGCTCAAGCGCCGCAAGATACGGGCGAGCCCCGGTGATTGCAAAGGATAACGACCCACGGTGATCACGAAACCTGTGGGAGCGAGCCTGCTCGAGAAGGGCCCATCATATTCAACATCAATGTTGACTGACACTACGCCTTCGCGAGCAGGCTCGCTCCCACAGGGATTGCGCCCGGCTGACCAGCATCGTGCCAAGCCCCGCCGGACGGGAGCCCCGTCGCATAGGCAAGCTGACGGGTGGCCGGTATACTCCGGCGCAATTAATGCATTTTCAAGGATTTCGCCATGAAGCGCCTGATCTCTTCCCTTGCTGCGCTCGTCGCGGTTGCCTGCCTTGTGTCGGCCTGTGGTCAAAAAGGCCCGCTGTATCTGCCCGACGATTCCCAGGATCCCGCCGAGCAGGCTCAGTCCTCGCAAAAGCAGCCGTCCAAAGCACACAAGCACGACGTCTACCAATAAGGGAACGCCATGGACGCTTTTAATTACCGTGGCGGGGAGCTGTTTGCCGAAGGTGTGGCCCTGTCGGCCATCGCCGAACGTTTCGGCACACCGACCTACGTCTACTCCCGCGCGCACATCGAAGCCCAGTACCTGGCATACGCCGATGCGCTGGTCGGCATGCCGCACCTGGTCTGCTTTGCGGTCAAGGCCAACTCCAACCTGGGTGTACTGAATGTCCTGGCCCGTCTTGGCGCCGGTTTTGACATCGTCTCCCGTGGCGAGCTGGAACGCGTACTGGCCGCCGGCGGCAGCGCCGACAAGATCGTTTTCTCCGGTGTCGGCAAGACCCGTGACGACATGCGTCGCGCCCTGGAAGTTGGCGTCCATTGCTTCAACGTCGAATCCACCGATGAGCTGGAGCGTCTGCAAGTGGTCGCCGCCGAGCTGGGTGTTCGCGCACCGATCTCGCTACGTGTGAACCCGGACGTCGATGCCGGCACGCACCCGTACATTTCCACCGGTCTCAAAGAGAACAAGTTCGGCATCGCCATCGCCGACGCCGAAGACGTGTACATCCGCGCCGCCCAGTTGCCCAACCTGGAAGTGGTCGGCGTCGATTGCCACATCGGTTCGCAACTGACCACCCTGCCGCCGTTCATCGACGCCCTCGACCGCCTGCTGGGCCTGGTCGACCGCCTCGGCGATTGCGGCATTTACCTGCGCCACATCGATCTCGGTGGCGGTTTGGGCGTGCGTTATCGCGATGAAGAGCCGCCATTGGCTGCCGACTACATCAAAGCCGTGCGCGAGCGTCTCGACGGTCGCGACCTGGCGCTGGTGTTCGAGCCGGGCCGTTTCATCGTCGCCAACGCCGGCGTGCTGCTGACCCAGGTCGAGTACCTCAAGCACACCGAACACAAAGACTTCGCCATCGTCGACGCGGCCATGAACGACCTGATCCGTCCGGCGCTGTACCAGGCCTGGATGGATGTCACCGCCGTGCGCCCACGCACTGCAGCGGCGCGCGCCTACGACATCGTCGGCCCGATCTGCGAGACCGGCGACTTCCTGGCCAAGGATCGTGAACTGGCCCTGGAAGAAGGCGATCTGTTGGCCGTGCATTCGGCCGGCGCCTATGGGTTTGTCATGAGTTCCAACTACAACACCCGCGGCCGCGCCGCCGAAGTGTTGGTGGACGGTGATCAGGCATTTGAAGTGCGTCGCCGTGAGACGGTAGCCGAGTTGTTTGCTGGCGAAAGCCTGCTGCCGGAGTAATCCCATGCTGCTGCGTTTTACCAAGATGCACGGCCTGGGCAACGACTTCATGGTCCTCGACCTGGTCAGCCAGCACGCGCACATCCTGCCCAAGCACGCCAAGCAATGGGGCGATCGGCATACCGGCATCGGTTTCGACCAGTTGCTGATCGTCGAAGCGCCGAGCAACCCGGACGTGGACTTCCGCTACCGGATCTTCAACTCCGATGGTTCCGAAGTGGAACAGTGCGGCAACGGTGCGCGCTGTTTCGCCCGCTTCGTGCTCGACAAACGCCTGACCGCCAAGCGGCAGATTCGCGTCGAGACCAAAAGCGGCATCATCGAACTGGATATCCGCAGCGACGGCCAGATTGGTGTCAACATGGGCGCACCGCGTCTGGTACCGACCGAGATTCCATTCGACGCGCCAGAACAGGCCTTGAGTTATAAGCTCGATGTCGAGGGTACGACCGTCGAACTGGCCGCCGTGTCCATGGGAAACCCCCATGCCGTGTTGCGGGTCAGCGACATCAACAACGCACCGGTGCATGAACTGGGACCGAAAATCGAACACCACCCGCGCTTCCCGGCGCGGGTCAACGTCGGTTTTCTCCAGGTCATCGACCGGAACCGTGCGCAGTTGCGCGTCTGGGAACGTGGCGCCGGGGAAACCCAGGCCTGCGGTACCGGCGCCTGCGCTGCCGCAGTGGCCGCGATCAGCCAGGGGTGGATGGATTCGCCGCTATTGATCGACCTGCCCGGCGGGCGTCTGTCCATTGAATGGGCAGGCCCTGGCCATCCGGTCATGATGACCGGCCCGGCAGTCCGCGTTTATGAAGGACAAGTGCGTCTTTGAGAGAGTCGAATCCATGAAAGATAAGCCCCAGGTTCCCGCCCCACAGCCCGACGAATCCCCTTCCGAAAGCCTTGAGGCGGCGGCGATTGCCGCGTACCTGGAGGCTCATCCGGATTTCTTCGTCGAGCACGAAGAACTGCTCCCGGCCTTGCGCATTCCGCACCAGCGCGGCGATACCGTCTCGCTGGTCGAACGCCAGATGAAGATCCTGCGCGACCGCAACATTGAGTTGCGTCATCGCCTCTCGCATTTGATGGACGTGGCCCGCGACAACGACCGCCTCTTCGACAAAACCCGCCGCCTGATTCTGGCGCTGATGGATGCCAGCAGCCTGGAAGACGTGGTGATCAGCGTCGAAGACAGTCTGCGCCAGGACTTCCAGGTGCCTTTTGTCAGCCTGATCCTGCTGGGTGACAACCCGATGCCGGTGGGCCGCTGGGTCACCCATGCCGACGCGCAAACGGCCATTGGCGGCTTGCTCTCGGAAGACAAAAGCGTCAGCGGCAGCCTGCGCGATCACGAACTGGACTTCCTGTTCGGCGAAGAACAGCGCAAACAGATCGGCTCCACCGCCGTTGTCGCCATCAGCCATCAAGGCATCCACGGCGTCCTGGCCATCGCCAGTCGCGACCCGCAACACTACAAAAGCTCGGTCGGCACGCTGTTCCTGAGCTACATCGCCGAAGTCATGGGTCGCGTGCTGCCTCGGGTCAACAGTTCCCTGCGCTCGGTACGCTGACCATGGAACGGCAACTGGACGCTTACTGCGAACACCTGCGCAGTGAGCGGCAGGTGTCGCCCCACACGCTGCACGCCTACCGCCGCGACCTCGACAAAGTGCTGGGCTGGTGCGTCAAACAGAACATCAGCAGCTGGGCCGCGCTGGACATTCAGCGTCTGCGCAGCCTGATCGCGCGCCTGCATTCCCAGGGTCAATCTTCGCGCAGCCTGGCGCGACTGCTGTCGGCCGTCCGTGGGCTCTATCATTATTTGAACCGCGAAGGTCTTTGCGATCACGACCCGGCCAACGGCCTGGCACCGCCCAAGGGCGAAAGACGGCTGCCGAAAACCCTCGATACCGACCGCGCGCTGCAACTGCTTGAAGGCGCGGTGGAGGATGACTTCCTGGCACGTCGGGATCAGGCGATTCTGGAGCTGTTCTATTCCTCGGGTTTGCGCCTTTCGGAGCTGACCGGGCTTAATATGGATCAGCTGGATCTGGCCGACGGCATGGTTCAGGTGCTCGGCAAAGGCAGCAAGACTCGCCTGCTGCCGGTCGGCAAAAAAGCGCGTGAAGCCCTGGAACTGTGGCTGCCGTTGCGGGCCATGACTAACCCGGCAGACGATGCGGTGTTCGTCAGCCAGCAAGGTCGGCGCCTTGGCCCCGGGCGATTCAGTTGCGGGTCAAAGCTGCTGGTGAGCGCGAGCTGGGGCAGAACCTGCACCCGCACATGTTGCGGCATTCCTTTGCCAGCCATTTGCTGGAATCCTCGCAGGACCTGCGCGCCGTGCAGGAATTGCTCGGCCACTCGGACATCAAGACCACCCAGATCTACACCCACCTGGACTTCCAGCACCTGGCCACGGTCTACGACAGCGCCCATCCACGGGCCAAACGCATTAAAGGCGATGATTCATGACCATCCAATTGATCACCTTCGACCTCGACGACACCCTGTGGGACACCGCCCCGGTGATCGTCAGCGCCGAAGCCATACTGCGTGAATGGCTGACCGAGCACGCACCGAACCTGGGCGCGGTGCCGGTGGAGCATTTGTGGGCTATTCGGGAACGGATCCTGACCCTCGAACCGAGCCTCAAACACCGTATCAGCGCGCTGCGGCGCCGGGTGTTGTTCCATGCGCTGGAGGAGGCCGGATACGACCACGGCGAGGCGTCGGACCTGGCCGACAAGAGTTTTGAAGTGTTCCTGCATGCCCGGCACCAGATCGAAGTGTTTCCCGAAGTCGAGCCGACGCTGGAAACCCTGGCCAAGCATTACGCCCTGGGTGTGGTCACCAATGGCAACGCCGATGTGCGCCGGCTGGGACTGGCCGATTACTTCAAGTTTGCGTTGTGCGCCGAAGACATCGGCATCGCCAAGCCCGATGCGCGCCTGTTTCATGAGGCATTGCAACGGGGTGGTGCGACGGCGGAGACGGCGGTGCATATCGGCGATCATCCGGGGGATGACATTGCCGGAGCGCAGCAGGCGGGGTTGCGGGCGATCTGGTTTAACCCGGCGCGCAAGGACTGGGAAGCCGAGAAGGCACCGGATGCCGAGATTCGCAGTTTGACCGAATTACCGGCGTTGCTGGCCCTGTGGAATTCCCAGCACCAATCCTGAGATCACCGATATTCCCTTGTAGGAGTGAGCCTGCTCGCGATTGCGGTGTGACATTCAGCATTTATGTTGCCTGACACACCGCAATCGCGAGCAGGCTCACTCCTACAGGGGATCGCCGCAGGCCCAGAGCTTTTTACCGCCCATGAAAAAGCCCGCAGCGACGGCGGGCCTTTTCAGCAAGCCAATAGCAGACGCTTAGATAGGCCGGCTGCCGTACTTGTTGTCAGGCTTCTTGGGCGGATCGGCGACCACATTGGCCTCCACTTCCTGCACCTTGCCGCCCCGTGCCAGAAACTCTTCCATGGCCTTGGCCAGGGCGTCGCGTTCCTTGTTCTTGGCTTCGACGCTCGGCAGCTCGTCAACCGACACCGCAGCCTTGGCTTTGCCTTTGGCGGTCGGAACGGGCGTTTCACCGCCGTCGTCTTCAGCGACGTCTTCGGCCGCTGCTTCCAGACCTTCTTCGGTTTCGTCGTCGTCGCCTACTTCGAGGTCGTCGTTTTCCAGATCATCATCGCTCATGTTCTACCTCATGACTTGCGAAAAGCAGATTAGTTATAGCCCAGCTTCACCGTCTGTCGACAGCCGCCGGAAAAATTCAATAACCGCTGGTCACCAGCGGTTCATGCCTCTTCACCGTGCACGGTGGCGAGGACTTTACGGGCACCGCCAAAATCACGGTGCTCGCCCAGATAAACACCTTGCCAGGTCCCCAGCGCCAGTCGGCCTGCCGAAATCGGCAAACTGAGCTGACAGCCAAGCACGCTGGCCTTGAAGTGCGCCGGGAGGTCGTCCAGGCCTTCGTCGTTATGCTCATAGCCGTCTGTTCCTTGTGGGATCAGACGATTGAAAAATCGTTCGAAGTCGCGACGTACCGCCGGATCGGCGTTCTCGTTGATGGTCAACGACGCCGAGGTATGCTGCAGCCACAAATGCAACAGACCGACCCGGCACGCCTTGAGTTCAGGCAGGCCGGCGAGTAACTCGTCCGTTACCAGATGAAAGCCCCGGGGCCGTGCCCGCAGGGTAATCAGAGTCTGTTGCCACATACAGTTCTCCGCACGTTCGGGGCGCATTCTAGCGCGCTCTGGGAAAAAACAAAGGCCCTAATATTCCTTCAATCATGTAAGCCATTGGCCGCAGAAAAACGCCCGTCGTAAACGCCACCAAACGTGTACGAAAAAACCTTTCAGCAGTCTCTTCACTGACAAACGCCAGACAAAAAAATGCCCGGCAAGCCGGGCAAGTTTTTTATGCGCGTGCTTACAAGTTGTAGCCGCGTTCGTTGTGGAGTGCCAGGTCGATGCCGACGGCCTCTTCTTCTTCCGTGATACGCAGACCCATGACAGCGTCCAGTACCTTGAGAATGATGTAGGTGACGATCGCGGTGTAGATCACCGTGAAGCCCACGCCTTTGCACTGAATCCAGACTTGAGCGGCGATGTCGGTGACGGTGCCGAAGCCACCCAGGGACGGTGCGGCGAACACACCGGTCAGGATCGCGCCGAGGATACCGCCGATGCCGTGCACACCGAAGGCGTCCAGGGAATCGTCATAACCGAGTTTGCGTTTCAGGGTGGTGGCGCAGAAGAAGCACACCACGCCCGCTGCCAGGCCGATGACCAGTGCGCCCATCGGGCCCACGGTGCCAGCGGCCGGGGTGATGGCGACCAGACCGGCCACAACACCCGAAGCGATACCCAGTGCACTTGGTTTGCCGTGAGTGATCCACTCGGCGAACATCCAGCCCAGTGCAGCGGCGGCGGTTGCGATCTGGGTCACCAGCATTGCCATACCGGCCGTGCCGTTGGCCGCAGCGGCGGAACCGGCGTTGAAACCGAACCAGCCGACCCACAGCATCGCGGCGCCCATCAGGGTGTAACCGAGGTTGTGCGGTGCCATCGGGGTGGTCGGGAAGCCTTTGCGCTTGCCGAGCACGATGCACGCAACCAGACCGGCCACACCGGCGTTGATGTGCACCACGGTGCCGCCCGCGAAGTCGAGCACACCCCAGTCCCACATCAGGCCACCGTTGCCGGACCAGACCATGTGCGCAATCGGTGCATAAACCAGGGTGAACCACACGCCCATGAAGATCAGCATGGCGGAGAACTTCATCCGCTCGGCGAAGGCACCGACGATCAGCGCAGGGGTGATGATGGCGAAGGTCATCTGGAAGGTGATGAACACCGCCTCAGGGAACAGCGCCGCAGGACCGGTCAGGCTCGACGGCGTGACACCGGCGAGGAATGCCTTGCCCATGCCACCGAAGAACGAGTTGAAGTTGACGACGCCCTGCTCCATGCCGGTGGTGTCGAACGCGATGCTGTAACCATAAATGACCCACAGAATGCTGATCAGACCGGTAATGGCGAAGCACTGCATCATCACGGAAAGAATGTTTTTGGAGCGAACCATGCCGCCGTAGAACAGGGCGAGGCCGGGAATGGTCATGAACAGCACGAGGGCTGTCGAGGTCATCATCCAGGCGGTATCGCCGGAGTTGAGGACTGGGGCCGCCACTTCGTCTGCCGCCATAGCCAGGCTGGGCATTACGAGGGACAACAGGGCTCCTAGCCCTGCGAATTTACGCAGAGTCATATTGTTTTCTCCTGGGGCGTTGGGTGTGTGGCGGCGTTTAAATCGCGTCGGTATCGGTTTCGCCGGTACGGATGCGAATCGCCTGTTCCAGATTGACCACGAAGATCTTGCCGTCACCGATCTTGCCGGTGTTGGCGGCCTTGGTTATCGCCTCGATAACCCGGTCCAGATCCTTGTCGTCAATGGCGACATCGATCTTTACCTTAGGCAGGAAATCGACCACGTATTCCGCGCCGCGATACAGCTCGGTGTGACCCTTCTGCCGACCGAAGCCTTTGACTTCAGTAACGGTAATGCCCTGCACGCCGATCTCGGACAGCGACTCGCGCACGTCGTCCAGTTTGAACGGCTTGATGATGGCAGTGACTAGCTTCATGAAAACTCTCTCCCGAATTGGTGGACTTGCCCCAGGAAAACAAACCCGACTCAAGTCTAAGCGCAGTGCCTGGCTTTGTAACGCATCGTCGACCTTACCTGCCCGTCCGACGCCAGCTAACCGCTCCTCACGAAACAACTCCCCGTTTCGCTTGGCGCACTGCATTCGTCACAGCGACTGCATCAGTGCATGGGTTACGACTGACTAAGCAGAAAGCTTGCCATCTCGCCAAAACCCACTGAATTCAACCCCTTGACCGCCGCCAACAGCCCCTTTCCTCAATCGGCCCCACGGATACGCACAACAACAGTGCGCAGCCGTCTGTCCACATGCGCGAAAAGCGTGCATCCCTGCTGACGGAATTGACTATAGACACTGCGTGATACACTGCCCGCCATTGTTGACAGGACATTTCCCATGCTCGCACCCAAAGATTTCCTCGACGCCCTGAGCGGCACCGCCTCCCGCCTCTTCAGCGGCGAAACCCCATTGCCGAAAAGCGAAATCGAAAGCCAGTTCAAGGCGTTGTTGCAGAGCGGCTTCAGCAAGCTGGACCTGGTGAGCCGGGAAGAGTTTGATAGCCAGATGGTTGTGCTGGCACGGACCCGGGCACGGCTGGAAAGCCTCGAAGCGAAGGTTGCGGAGCTGGAAGCGAAGCTGAATCCGCCTGCCGAGTAACCCTGCTGACAACGCAACCCCCTGTGGGAGCGAGCCTGCTCGCGAATAGAGTCACCTCGGTCTACCAGCCTTCCCACACTGGCCAGACCAACCCTGTAGGACCTGCCAAAGGCTGCAATCTTCTGATCTGCCGCCCCGCCACCATCTCGGCAACGTCCTACAAAGATCACCACCGCCGTCCGATAGCGCCGTGAAGCCCAGGCTCCTAAGCTCATTCTCAGCTGAATATTCAGCACTGGGTTTGGCGACCTGGAAGCTTAAGGCGTACGACGACCATCTCTCGAGTCATGGCGGCTGTGCGTGGGAGACCTTCGGGTCTGCCGGGTTCCTTTTGCTCCGGTTCGCCAACCCGCGTACAGCTGCCACCCAATTGTTTGGCGACGATTGACGGCAGCCTCTTTAGCAAAAGGAGCTGTATTAATGAGTTGCGATAACGCTTATCTAGTCCCTCACGTCTTCACCCGCCACAAACTCCACCTCCACGCGCTTTTGATCGAAAACCAGCCTTGGTTCAGCGCCCGAGACCTGGGCCGTCTGCTTCGCCTTTTCCTCGACGAACGCGCCGTCCGAAAACTCGATCCCGATCAACATCAATCCGCGCGAGTCGTCATTCACGGCATCCTCGAAAACACCCTGCTGATCAGCGAATCCGGCGTCTACGCCCTGCTCGTCTACCACTACTGCCCCGAATACCGAGGCCTGCGTGAATGGCTGACCCACGACGTAGTGCCAGCCCTCAGAGACGCCCAACATCCGGCAACAAGCGAACGCCCGATTCTGAGTCTGTTGAACTGGCCGGAGATGTCGCTGAGTTTGCTGCACTGGAATAACCAGCCGTGGATTCGGTTGCAGGATGTTCCGCACATGCTTGCGGAGGGTGAACGGGCGCAACGGACGGTCAATGCGCCTTGGTGGAAGCGTGCTTCGCGGATCTTGCAATCGCTTTAAGTATTTAAAGCCCTACCACGTTCGATTCCAGCTTCCCGCAAATCGTAAGTCGCTTGCAGGTTCAGCCAGAACTCGGGCGTGGTGTTCAGGTGGTCAGATAGCTTCCCCGCTAGATCAGCACTGACACAACGCTGTTGCATCACGATGTCGTTGACCACATTTAACGGTTCGTTCAACGAATGGGCGAAAGCTGACTCTGAAATGCCCAACGGTTCAAGAAACTCCTCCTGAAGAATTTCGCCAGGATGAACGGGCCGCATTCCATTACGGTTCATTATCCTCTCCGAAGTCAGCGATCAATTAATGATCATAAGCAGCCCTGCCAGACAGACAAGAGCGCTCACCCACTTTCACCGGCGTCCGTCATTGTTCTAGGCAAGGTCCTACAAAAACATCATCCCGAGACCCATTACGTCGGCACCCCACGCTCGCTTACGCTTCATCACCAGAAAGACACTCGCAACATCCAGTGAAAGTTTGTCGCCTCATTCGTAACGCCGAAGAACAACACCCCGACTACCCTTCAAAAAACCGCAGGAAGCGGTTCCCGTAAAGCTCAAGGAACGACCATGTCCCTCTCCATCGTCCACAGCCGCGCCCAGATTGGCGTGGATGCGCCCGCCGTTACCGTAGAAGTCCACTTGGCCAACGGTTTGCCGTCCCTGACGATGGTCGGATTGCCCGAAGCGGCAGTGAAGGAAAGCAAGGACCGGGTACGCAGTGCGATTATCAATTCAGGGCTGCAATTCCCGGCACGGCGTATCACGTTGAATCTCGCTCCCGCTGACCTACCGAAGGACGGTGGACGATTTGATCTGGCCATTGCGCTGGGGATTCTGTCAGCCAGCGTGCAGGTGCCGACGTTGACGCTGGATGACATTGAGTGTCTGGGAGAGTTGGCACTATCGGGCGCGGTGAGGGCAGTTCGCGGTGTGCTGCCGGCAGCATTAGCAGCACGCAAGGCCGGGCGGACGCTGGTAGTGCCGCGGGCAAATGCAGAAGAGGCGTGTCTGGCGTCGGGGTTGAAGGTGATCGCGGTGGATCATTTGCTTCAGGCGGTGGCGCACCTTAATGGACACACTCCAATCGAGCCCTTCGTATCCGATGGCTTGCTGTACGCCAGCATGCCGTACCCCGATTTGAATGAGGTGCAAGGTCAAATGTCAGCCAAGCGCGCGCTGCTGATAGCGGCGGCAGGTGCGCATAACTTGTTGTTCAGCGGTCCGCCGGGAACAGGGAAAACCCTGCTGGCCAGTCGTTTACCGGGGCTGCTACCGCCATTGGCTGAGAATGAAGCGCTTGAGGTCGCAGCAATTCAATCGGTTTCCAGTTGCGTGCCGCTGAGCCATTGGCCGCAACGACCGTTTCGCCAACCTCACCATTCCGCATCAGGCCCGGCACTGGTCGGCGGCGGCTCACGACCACAACCCGGCGAAATTACCCTCGCCCATCATGGCGTGCTGTTCCTGGACGAACTTCCTGAATTTGATCGTAAGGTATTGGAGGTTCTGAGAGAGCCTCTGGAATCCGGCCACATCGTGATATCCCGCGCCAAGGACCGCGTGCGCTTCCCGGCGCGATTCCAATTGGTGGCAGCAATGAATCCATGTCCCTGTGGATATCTTGGTGAACCGAGTGGTCGCTGCTCCTGTACGCCGGACATGGTCCAGCGCTACCGAAACAAACTGTCGGGGCCGCTGCTGGATCGCATTGACCTGCACCTGACCGTCGCCCGAGAAGCCACCGCATTAAACCCATCACAGAAACCCGGTGACGATACAGCCACCGCTGCGGCACTGGTCGCCGACGCAAGAGAGCGTCAAAACAAGCGCCAAGGCTGCGCCAATGCATTCCTCGATCTGCCTGGCCTGCGCAAACACTGCAAGTTATCCACAGCCGATGAAAACTGGCTGGAATCCGCGTGTGAACGACTGACCTTGTCGCTCAGAGCTGCTCACCGATTGCTCAAGGTCGCCCGCACCTTAGCGGATCTTGAGCAGGTCGATGGGATCACCCGCGAGCATTTGGCGGAAGCGCTGCAATACCGACCGGCCTCAGCGTAATCGATGACTATCACAGCAAATCATTCAGATAATATTCAGAGAGAGCGTCAGTAATACATGAAGTTACTAAGAAGTCATTGGATCAGATTCGTCTATTGCCTGATAAGCATTGCTATCGTATGGGCGGCGCTATTGCAGCAGGAAATTGTTGTTGGCTCTCCGACAACCCTGAACAACTTTTCCTACATTGGCACAGTCATTACGATCGTCGCGCTAATCATTTCAATATCCGAAGTTCTGCACAGTGTTCGTTACTCACGCAGCATCAGTGCAGAAGCCAACAGAATACTCAAGGACGCAAAAGCTGTAGAGGGCGCCTCGGCCGTCAGTGAATGCATTGCGACGCTCAATGAAGCAGCAGGTTATGTGGACACCGAAAACTATCCATTGGCGCTGAAGTGCTATCAGCATTTCAGGATTCTGTTTGCCAAAATACCCGGTACAGGTCAGGAGTTCGAAAGGATTGACAATATCCTTGGAGAAACTGAAATCACCATCAGAAAAAGGGTTTTCGCGACGGCAAACGCTCCGCTCGAAAAGCCGATCAGAATCCTTCTTCACCACAATTTTGAAAACATCAAAGAAAACCTCGAAAAGGTTAACCCGGCCAGAGGGCGTCAATATGCTACCGCCTAGATTTCTCGATTTCATCAAAGCACTCACCGCGAGAACGGAGAGAGGCGAATTCTCCTGGAGTTATGACGACAACAACTCGTTTGTGAAACTCAAGGAAAATGACTTTTCTCTTTCATTGCGTTACAGCTTCAACGCCGACGAGAAATATGCGGAGTACGTTATCTATTACATCGATGAGATCGGAAATAAGGAGCATCGGTTTTATACCAACCAAACCTGGAACGACTTCGATTTCATCCGGCGTCTGTTTGATGCGGCACAAGCGTCAGAAATGAGACTTCCTTTTTAGCCTTTTGATGAGCGGTGAACACAGACTTCCACTGCTCATCTCGAAAGGCCGCTTACTCTTTGGTCAAATCCACCAGCGGCGTCTGCCTTACCTCAGTCTCCCGACCACCTTGAATCTCACTCACACGCTTCAGCGCCTTATCCACAGCCCCCTTATCCGCTAACAAGCTGTAATGGATTTGAAACTGCCTCTGCTCTTTAACCCCAATCATCGGCACCAAACCAATCGGCCGCTGATACCGACGGTTGTAAGAAAAACTCGTCCCCGGTTCCAACCCGGTCACATACCCCTGCCCTTGCGTATCCGTGTTCTTCCACAACGAAAACACCGGCAACTGCTGCGTATTGAACCCCACCGACACCCCAAGGCTCCCGGCTTTGTTATGCAACACGGTCAGCGTGTCACCCTTGGCATCGCCATAAGGCACGACGTTGTAAACCGTCTCGTCGTAGTCCTTGGTCGGTGCACGGTAAGTCTGCCAATCCGGTAAATCCCCTTTGGCCTTGTCGTTGAACGGCGACACCTGTTTAACCGGCGCAGCAAAACGCGCGCCCTGCTCCAGGAATGGCGTGCTGAAGTTGCTGTGGTACAGCGCCTGGTATTCCTTCGGGTAGTCGCCGTTGTTGGTCAACGTGTCGTTCAGGGCGAACGCTACGCTGCCGGGTTCAGTGACCAACTCAGTTACCACCGAGAAATCGACTTTTTTGAACGCCTGCTCTTTCAGCTCGCCGCGCAGGCTGATGGCATAAGGCGGTTTTTCGTCGATGTGCAGGGTGACTTTGCTGGCCGGGATGTTGGCGGCGCGGCCATGCAGGGTCAGCAGTTCGCCGTTGTCGATGCCGGGATGGCCGACCCATTCGTAGCCGCAGCGAGCCACCAGTTCGTTGAAGCCTTCGAGCCAGCCCAGTCCGCCGCGGCCGTTGAGTTCGATGAAGGACGGATTGACCACGTCCTTGACCGGAGAGTCCCAGCCCATGCGCACATCGCCGACCGATGCTTGCAACACGTTCATGCCGCGAGTGGGCACCACCGAGAGTTTCATTGTGCCGTTATCGACGTCGACGATGCTGACGCCCTCTTGCCGGCCGCCGTGCAAGGTGCGCAGGGTCACGGAGAAGGGTTTGTCGGTTTTGACACCGAGTTGCTGGCTGGTGATCTGCCAGTTCTGGGCAGCCTTGTCACTGTCGAGCAGGACGTAGTCCCAAGCCATGGCGTGGGAGGCGGACAGCGCGCCAAGGGCAACGACTAATTTGAGCGGGGTCATGGGGAAGCCTTTCTTGGAGTTGTGCATTTTTTATAGCGCTGATGAAACGATTCAGCAAGCTTAAAAAAGCGGACGTCCGAGTCTTCCCAAATCAATTCACATTGCCCCCATGCAACCTCCGCACGCTTACGCTAGTCTCATACGGTTTTGGACCTCTGCTGATTGACGGCGACATCATTATGACATTAAGGTCGCCAGCTAAATGCAGGAGCAGGAACAGACACCTTTGTCTGTCATTTTTGCGCAACGGAACATATGGAGTTTGAATGCGCGGGGCATTATTACGCAGCGGTAAGAGCGGGTCATTCACAGCCCTGGGCGAAACAGGTCAACCGGTCTATCGGGCTGCCCTGCAATTGCGCGAAGCCATTCGCCGCAAGAACCCCGACATGGTCGACCACCTGGCCATTCCTCAAAGCGATGAACTCGGCAACCAGATCGATTGGTACAGCGGTATCGAAGGCGATGTGATCCCGTGGAGCAGTGCGACCGAAGAAGAACGCGCTCCGGCCCGTCGCCAACTTGAAGCCCTGAAGGCTGCGCTTGATGAGTTGAGCCAGCGTTTCCTGGGCACGGACCCGGCCGAACAGCAGCAAGGCGACAAAGCCGTGTTCGGCAAGCTGCTCAAGCGCGTCATTCATTTCCCTGACGAAAATTTCGTCTACCTGGTGCAAGGCAAGCCGGTGCTGACCTTCTGGGGTTTCGAGCACGCCGGTACCGGTAATCGCGATCCCCTGCACTGCCTTTATCAGGTTCCGCCCGTCTTCACGCTGCCACCCGTGGTTGAAGAACCGGTGGTGGCGCCCGTCGTGCCCGTGGTAGCTCGTCCGTGGTGGCGTCGCTGGTGGTGGCTGTTGCTGCTGCCGCTCCTGTTGCTGCTGTTGTGGCTGTTGCTCGGCCTGCGCGGTTGCGTACCGATTCCGTTGGTGGCGGTGGACTTGCTGCCCGAGGGCATCGTGCCGGTGGAAAATCAGCTGGAAGAGCCACAACTGACCGGCAATGTCACAACGCTGAATGGCGTTCCCGTGACCGGCACGGTCGCTGGTTCCACCACAGGCACCGCCGTGACCGGCACCCAAGGCGCGGAAGCCCCGGCGCTCGCTGGCAACGAAGCTGACGCCGCGACTGCCGGCATCACGCAAGACCCGGCCGCCGAATCCCCAACCGCGCCACCCGCGCCACCGGAAGCCGAAGCCAAAACCGAGGCACCTGTCACCACACCGCCCGACGCACAAAAATCCGCCGCCGCAGCCGCAACCACAAAACCGGGCCCGGCCTTGAGCATTCCGCCTGACGCAGCCGACGGTGCCGCCAAGTTCCTCGACGGTCAGTACCGCGCCGGTGCCGGCATTCAGGATCGCCGGACCGGCAAGCCGCTGCGCCTGGAATACCAGCTCAAGGACGGTAAGGGCGAAGTCACCGTACACCAGGCCGACGGCACGAAATGCAGCGGGCCGGTGAGCGCTACCATGAAAGGCGGCAGCCTCGCCATCGACAGCCAGGGCCAGGCCGTGTGCGGCGATGGCAGCACTTACGACATGCCCAAGGTCAACTGCCGCAAAGGGGCGACCACGGTCGCGGACTGCACCGGCGGTTACGGAAAAGATCAATTCCCCATGTCCATGCGGCAAATGGGCGAATAAGACTGGAATAACCCGACATGTTGCCTGAAGTCACCCAATTCGAAGACACCGTCACGCTCGTCAGTGACACCGGTATCCAGTTCATGGATTTCGCCCTGCGCCTGGATCCTCGCAAGGAACCGGCGGGCGAGTTCGCGCCGATGATCAGCGGGCTGATCTGCCGGCTGATGTACAACGAAGAGAAAGACTTCTACTTCTACGAGCCCGAACCGGAAAAGGTCGAGAAGGCCAAGCCGGCGTTCAGCGTCGACATGAAAAGCAGCCTCGAGCTGCTGGACGGTGTCTGGCTGCCGACGCCGTTTTTCCGTTTCATGCCGCCGCACCGCTTCGACGAAGGCCCGACCAACTGGTCGCGGATGCGCCTGGTGAAACTGGCCACGCCAGACATCGACGGCAACACCCATCGCCTGACGATGGCGTTCGACAGCCGCGTCATGCCCAAGCGTGACGGCACCGCCTACCTGGCGCCGAACGAAGAAGACATCAGCTCCGGCGTGTCCTTCAAACTGGCGACCAAGGCCAGCGAAACCCGTTGGTTCCTGGCCCAGCCATGGGTCAACGAATGGCTGCTCGAAGTGTTCAACGAAGGCAATGCCCATCGTTCCCGCGAAGAGCTGGACATCGACATCCGCGCCAACCATCACCTGGCGCACTACCTCAACCTGCTGAGCCTGTTGAGCACGCCGTCTGCGGCAGCGCAGTCGACCGCCAGGCCGAAGGTGGAAATCCCTGAGCTGAAAGTGGTGGCCAACGACAGCAATGGCCTGGTCAAACCGATTCCGGTGGACCTGGTGCTGGACGTCGGCAACTCACGCACCTGCGGCATCCTGATCGAGAACCACGGTCAGGCCGGCTCCGGGCTGAAGCAGAATTACGTGCTGGAACTGCGCGACCTGATCACCCCCGAACACACCTACAACCTGCCGTTTGAAAGCCGTGTGGAGTTTGCCCAGGCGTATTTCGGCAAGGACCACTGCTCGGTCAAGAGCGGCCGTCACGATGCGTTCCAGTGGGCGACGATCGCCCGGGTCGGCAACGAGGCCAGCCGTCTGGCCAGCCGCCGTCGCGGCACCGAAGGCTCGACGGGCCTGTCCAGCCCTAAACGTTACCTGTGGGATGAAAACGCCTACGGCCACGGCTGGCGTTTCAACTGCTCGTACATCAAGACCGACAACGAGCCCTACGCCACCGCCGCGCCGTTCTCGCACCTGATCAACGAAACCGGCGAGGCGCTTTACAGCCTCGAAGAAGACGATCGTCTGCCGGTGTTCATGCCGCGTTACTCGCGCAGCTCGCTGATGACCTTCATGCTCGCCGAGGTGCTGGCCCAGGCGCTGTCGCAAATCAACAGCCCGGCCCAGCGCTCGCGCCAGGGTCACACCCGCGTACCGCGCCAGCTCAACAGCATCACCCTGACCGTGCCGCCGGGCATGCCCCAGGCCGAGCGCAGCATTCTCAACGAACGCATGCAGCAGGCCATCGGCCTGGTGTGGAAAAGCCTCGGCTGGCACGCCGGCGAGGAAGATCCGCATCAGGATCAGGCCGTCAGCCCGCGCACGCCGATCCCGAGCATCCGCGTGGAATGGGACGAAGCCTCCTGCGGCCAGTTGGTGTACCTGTACACCGAGGTCAACGAGAACTTCGCCGGTCACCCGGAAGAGTTTTTCGACACCATCGCCCGGCCAGACAAGACCGACCGCGAACGCATCACCCTGGCGACCATCGACATCGGCGGTGGCACCACCGACCTGGTCATCACCGACTATCGCCTCGACCGCGCCGGCAACACCGGCAGCGGCAGCAACGTGCACATCGTGCCCGAGCAGCGTTTCCGCGATGGCTTCAAAGTGGCCGGCGACGACATCCTGCTGGACGTGATTCAGGACTTCATCCTGCCGAGCTTCGAGAAAGCCTTGCAGAACGCCGGTGTAAAAGCCCCGGATTCGCTGATGTCGCGGCTGTGCGGCGACGAATCGGTCAGCGCCCAGGACATGATTCTGCGCCAGCAACTGAACCTGCAGGTGTTCGCACCGCTGGGCCTTGCGTTACTTAAGGCCTACGAGCATTACGACCCGCAAGTCCCGCAGGAAGTCAGCCCGCAAAGCTACCGCCAGTTGCTGGGCGACAACGCGATCAGCCAGACCGTCCTTGACTACGTCAACGCCGCCGTGCGCCGCGATGTCGGGGGCCAGAGCGGTTTCGACCTGTACGAATCGCTGATCGGCTTCGACCTGCAAAAGCTTCACGCCGCGTTTCTCAACGATCAGATCAACATCACCAAGATCCTCGGCGCACTCTGTGAAGTGGTCGCGCACTATCCGTGCGATGTTCTGCTGCTGACTGGCCGCCCTTCGCGTCTGCCGGGCATCCAGGCGTTCATTCGCAAGGTTCTGCCGCTGCCACCGGGGCGCATTCTGGCGCTGCAAAACTATCGCACCGGCGGCTGGTACCCGTTCCACAAGAACGGCCGCATTGACGACCCGAAAAGCACCGCTTCGGTGGGCGCGATGTTGTGCCTGTTGTGCGCCAACCACAGCGTGCCGAACTTCTACTTCCGCTCTTCGGCGCTCAAACCGTATTCGACGGTCAAGCACATCGGCGTCATCGACCTGAACAACGTGATCAAGGATGCCGACGTGCTGTACCGCGACATCCAGTCCGAAGACTACAAAATCAAGTTGCCGGAAATCGGCACGGGCGATGACGCCGACACGCCGCAGCTGGAAATGCGCGGCGACCTGCGTCTCGGTTTCCGCCAGTTGGCCGCTGATCGCTGGGCGGCTTCGCCGCTGTACATCCTGCGGTTCACCAAGGCCGGCCGGGAAAAGTTCTCCCGGGCGATTGGAGAAAACGGCAGCGCGCCGCTGCTCAAGGTACGCTTCGAGGTCAAGGCGGCCGACAAGTACACGCGCAAGCAGGATCTGGTCAGCGACCGCCTTTCGGTTCGCGACATCGAATCCAACAGTAACAACGTCAACTTCAACCCGCGCAGCGACCTCGAGCTGGAACTCAACACCATGCTCGACGCCGGCCTGCGCGAGACCAAGTACTGGCTCGACAGTGGAAGTGTGAAACGCAAATGAATGACCTGACCCCCGATCAAACTCAGCTCTCTGCCAGTTGGGCCGCTGTTTATGAAGGTGCCGGTCAGGCGCTGGACTGGATTGCCCAGACGCGCGGCAACGCGCCGCGCCTGGACAGCGAAGCCGATAACCTGAACATCCGCCTGCACCGTGCCCGCAACCTGGCTCACAGCCTCGGCCGCGTGGCCTGCACGCCGATGACCATTGGCTTTTTCGGCTTGTCCCAGGCCGGCAAGTCCTACCTGATTTCGGCCCTCGCGGCAGGTCAGAATGGCAAACTGGAAACCGATTTCGGTGGCCAGCGCCTGGACTTCATCAAGCACATCAACCCGGTGGGTGGCGGCAAGGAAGCCACCGGCCTGGTGACGCGCTTCAGCCGCCGCGCCACGCCGAGCCAGGATCCGCAGTTCCCGGTCGAACTGACGCTGTTCAAGGAAATCGAGCTGGCGAAGATTCTCGCCAACTCGTGGTTCAAGGACTTCGACCTTGAGCGGATCTCCTACGAGATCGACGAAGCGCGCATCCAGCGCGTGTTGAAACCATTCGAAGGGCGCGAGACCGGGCCGCTGCAACCGGGCGTCAGCGCTGACGATCTGGTGTCGCTGTGGGATTACCTGCGCGATAACTTCCGCAACTCGGTGAAGAAGCTTGAGCACCTGTATTGGCCCACGGCGTTGCAACTGGCGCCACGCCTGAATTTCCAGGAGCGTGCCGAGCTGTTTTCCATCCTTTGGGGTGAGCAAAGCGAGCTGACGCGCGTTTACCAGCAATTGGCCGGCGCGCTGCACAAGCTGGGCCTGCCCGAGACCGTCTTCGCGCCATTGAAGGCTTTGGTAAGTTTCGAAAACGACACCTACAGCCAGCGCGACAGCATCATGAACGTCGACATCCTCGAGCGCTTCGGCAGCCCGCGGGACTTGCCGATCGACGTGCGGCCCCGGGTCGACGGACGCCTGCAAAACAGCCAGGGCATCCCGGTCGCGCAACTGGCGGCACTGACCGCCGAGATGACTTTCGGGTTGATCGAAGCCCCGGCGGACGACATCGTCAACCAGGTCGACTTGCTGGATTTCCCCGGTTATCGCGGGCGCAAGAAGCTGCACGAGATCGCCAACTCCAACGACCCGGAATCCGCCACCAAGGACAACTCCGTCTCGCAGCTGATTCTGCGCGGCAAGGTCGCTTACCTGTTCGAACGCTACACCGACAACCAGGAAATGAACGCGCTGGTGGTCTGCACCGGCTCGACCAAACAGAGCGACGTCAACGACGTCGGCCCGGTGCTGACGCGCTGGATCGAAAAGACTCAAGGCGCCGACGCGGCCGCCCGCAGTAAACGCGACACCGGTCTGATCTGGGCGCTGACCATGCTCGACCTGCGCATCACCAACTCCCTGAGCCTGACGCCTGATCAGTACGACGAGAGTTGGAACGGCATGGTCAAGCTGACCATGCTCGAACGCTTCGGCAGCCTAAGCTGGATGAACGACTGGGCCGGCACGCCTTTCCAGAACACCTTCCTGGTGCGTAAACCGCGCATGGATGCCGCATTCATCGTGCAAGACGCCAGCGGCGCCGAAACCGGCCTCAACCCCAGCTACCTGGAGCGCGTCGACGCCCTGGGCACAAGCTTTGCCGGCAACGAACTGGTGTGCAAACACATCAACAATCCCGCCAACGCCTGGAAAGAAATGCTGCGCAACGATGACGGTGGCATCAGCCATTTCAGCGGCAGTTTCAAGGGCGTGGCCAACATTGAATTCAAACTGCAGCGCATCCGCGAGCAGCTCAGCGAATGCCTCGAAGGCCTGACCACTCACGGCCTGAGCACCTGGTATCACGCCGACGGTGACGGCGCCGCAGCCGCCAAAAAAGCCCAGGCGCAGATGATACTGACGGGCCTGGGCCGTCGTCCGGCCGTGCTCGGCGAGTTCATCGATGAACTCGACATGCCCAGCGAGTCGGTGCGCGACCTGTACCTCAGCGGTGTGTACGAAACCGATGACGCGCCCGCCGCCAGCGATGAGCCGGCCACGCCGACACCGAGCCAGAGCCTGTACGGCAACGACGCCGGGTTCGATTTTGATTTCGGCGACGACCTGAGTCACGACACACCGGCCGCCAGTAAATCCAACACCCCGACGCCGGAACTGCAAAGCAACGAACACCGCTTCGCCAAAGCCGCGTTCAAGGCCTGGATTGCACACCTGCGCGAACTGACCACCCGGCAAAGCCTGCTCACCCTGCTAGGACTGGAAAAGGCGTTGATCGAAGCGGTGGTCGACGAATTGATCACGGCCGGTTACCGCCAGGACTTGCCCGGCCAACTGAGCCGTGCGGTGCTCAAGCGTGCACAAAGCGGCGCACGGCGCGATCAACTGGTCGAACGCCAGGTGCTGGAAGTGCAACGCGTGCTGCGCGACTTCGTGTCCTGGTTCGGCTACCTGCAAAAACCGGTCAACGAGCGCCCGAACAGCCGTGCCGGTGCCAAGGCGCCCTTGTTCTCGTTCTATACCGACATCGGTCCGGGACAAGTGCCGGTGTTGCCGCCGCAACCGGCGAACCAGGCGCAGCGGTATCTGGGCGACTGGCTCTCGGGCCTGGCCTACATCACGCAGGACAACGCCGGCCATGGTGCCGGTCGCGAAATCACCCCTGAACAGAATGAACGGCTGGGCCAAGTGCTCACAGCCTTCACAGCGAGATAAGCAATGCCAATTCGTGTCGACCTGCTCGCCTTAGAACCCAACGTGCCTGGCCAGGCGTGCCTCACTGTGAAGAAATGGCAGGGTGGCGAAGAACAGCTGGAGTTCTCCATTCAGCGTAACCAGGACGGGTTCTACCTCCAGGATCAGAAAGCCTGGAGCAGCAATCCGTTCTGGTTCAAGGTCTCGCGCTTCAGCGTTGCAGCCAGTGGTGAAGCCCTTGAAGCCCAGGTCGGCCCGGAAGTGGTCGATCCGTTGCTCGAAGGCGGCGCCAATTCGCAATTCATGATCGAGCTACGCGAACAGAGCCAAGGGCACACCGACAAAGGCGTGGTCCGGCCAGGCGTCGGGTTGCTGCCGTCCACGGCCGGTGGCCAGACGCGTTCGACTTACGGTGGTGCAGACTTGAGCGCACCTGCTGCACCGGAACCCGAAATTCCAGAGCTGCCGGAATTGGTCCTGAACACCGCCGAGCCAGAAATCGAACTGGAATCGGTGCCAAACGAACCTGCTTACACACCGCCTCCACCCCCGGTAAAGAAAAGCAAAAAAGGCCTCATCGGCCTCGCGCTCATCGTGCTGTTGCTGGTGGCCGCAGCGGCCGGGTTCTGGTTCTACAAACGTACTCCGGTCCCCGCCCCGGCCATCGCTGCCGCCGTACCGGCCGGTGCCGATGCGCAAGCCTGCACCCTCGACAGCATGAACAGCCTGCCCGAGCTGACCTTCGTCCAGACCTGCATCAAGGCCGCGCCCGACAGTGCCAAGTTGCTGGAGATCATCAACGAAGCCAAGGCCGGCAAACATTGCGGTGTTGCCCAGCGTCTGTACGCCAACCGTGCCCAGGCCGGTGACGCGCTGATCGCAAATGCCTATGCCCGCGAGTACGACCCTAAATACCTGAAAGCCAGCGAGTGTTTCCCGGCCGCGGACAACGCCACCGCCGCCTACTGGTATGAAACGATCCTGACCCAGGACCCGAACAACGCCGAAGCCAAGCAGCGTTTCGAGGAGTTGCAGAAGTGATGCGTTCTCCCCTGAGTCGTTTCCTGCTGAGCGGCGCCGCGCTGTTGGCACTGTGCATCAGCCCGTTGTCCCAGGCCGAAGACAAACCGCTGATCCAGGCCGGTAAAAAGACCTTGTTCCAGCGCGTACTGACCACCCCGGGCTGCAAACTCAGCCCGACGGCAGGCGGCGCGGCAGGCGATGCGCAACCAGTCTTCAGCCGCTTCTACGTTTATGAGCGTGCTCAAGCGGCCAACGCCGAGTGGCTCAAAGTCGGCCCCGACAGTTACGGCAAAACCATTGGCTGGTTGCCCGCCAGCTGCACCACCGACTGGAAAATGCAGCTGACACTGGCGTTCACCAACCCGGCCAACCGCGACCGGCTGCTGTTCTTCAAGGATCGCGCCACTGTCGAGGGCATCCTTGATGCACCGGACCCGGTGAGCAAAGTCGCCCCGCTGCGGGCCACGCTGAAAAAGGGCAAGCAAGCACCGGGCGTGCTCGCCGAAGAACCTGAATACTTCGTCGATCTGCAAAAGCAGTTCTACCTGCTACCGGTCCTCAGCGGCGAAGAAGTGATGACCGAAGGCGGTTTCCGCACGCGGCTGCTGAACGTCGCATCGGTCAGCAAGCCCGATGACCAGAACGCCAAGGGTGGTGCGGCCAACAGCGCGGCCGGTGGCAAGGAAGCCGAGGACAAGGCGGCCAACCAACTGAAGGAATTCACTGCAGCGGTGGTGTTTGTCATCGACTCGACGATCTCGATGGACCCGTACATCGACCGCACCCGCGAGGCGATCCGCAAGGTCTATCAGCAGATCGAATCGCAGAACCTCGGCAAGCAGGTCAAGTTCGGCCTGGTGGCGTTCCGCTCCAACACCCAGGCGGTGCCAGGCCTGGAATACACCACCAAAATGTATGCCGACCCGACTCAAGTGAAGGACAGTTCCGACTTCCTCGCCAAGGTCGCCGACCTCAAACAAGCCAAAGTATCGAGCAGCAGTTTCGACGAAGACGCCTTTGCCGGTGTCATGGAGAGCATCGACAAGGTCGACTGGAGCCAGTTCGGTGCGCGCTACGTGGTGTTGATCACCGACGCGGGCGCCATCGAAGGCGACGACAAACTGTCGAAAACCGGTTTGAGCGCCTCGCAGGTTCGCCTCGAAGCTGCCAACCCGGGCGTGGCGATTTATACCCTGCACCTGAAAACCCCGGCCGGAATCAAGGACCACGCCAAGGCCGAGGCGCAGTATCAGAATCTGTCGACCTACCCGGGCACCAACACCTCGCTGTATTACCCGGTGAACGCGGGCGACATTCAGGAGTTCGGGCGCAAGGTGGATTCGCTGGCCACCGCGATCACCTCGCAAGTGAAAGCCGCCTACATGGGCGAAGACGCCATCGGCAGCGCGGTGAACGCCAAGCAGGACCCGGCCGAGAAGAAAATGCTCGAAGACGCGGCGCTGATCGGCCACGCCATGCAACTTGCCTATCTGGGCGAGAAGACCAACAGCAAGGCACCGCCAGTGTTCAAGGCGTGGATCACTGACCGTGACCTGATCAAGCAGAACGTCCCGACCACCGACGTGCGGGTGCTGCTGACCAAATCCCAGCTCAGCGACTTGAGCGACGTGATGAAGCAGATCCTCGATGCGGCCAACGAAGGCCTGATCTCGCCGACGGACATGTTCGAGCGCCTGCGCTCGGTGGCCGCCACCATGGGCGCCGATCCCAATCAGCTCAAGCAGAACGGCAACACCAAACTGGCGGACATGGGCGTGCTCGGCGAGTACCTCGAAGACCTGCCGTATCAGAGCGAAGTGCTGAACCTGGACGAAGAAACCTGGAAGAGCTGGGATGGCCTGGCGCAGGAGAAATTCATCCGCACGCTCAATACCAAACTGCGGCACTACCAGCGTTACAACGCTGACGTCGACCGTTGGGTGGCTTTAGCCAAGGACAGCGATGCACGGGACAACGTGTACCCCGTGCCACTGGAAATGATGCCTTAACGAGACGCCGATGCTCGATATCAAGAACCTGCTGGTGCGCCGAGGAGAAGGTGCGCTGGCTCATCATGTGCGCCTGCCGCACCTGCACGTCGGTGCCGGGGAAATACTCGCCATCACCGGCGAGAGCGGCAGCGGCAAAAGCACGTTGCTCGAAGCCATCGGCCTGTTGCTGGCGCCGATAGAGCTCGAGCGTTTTCGGCTGGGCGCAACGCAGGATCAAGACATCGCACAATTGCTGGCCAGCGATGACCAGCCGGCCCTGGCGGCGGTGCGTTCGCGGCACTTGGGATTCATTTTGCAGAGCGGCGGTTTGCTGCCGTTTTTGAGCGTGCGCGACAACATCAGCCTGCCCCGTCGTTTGCTCGGCATGCCGGTCAAGAGCGCGCACATCGATCACGCGGTTGAGGTGCTGCGCCTGCAAGGCTTGCTGGATAAACACCCTCAAGCGTTGTCGATCGGTGAACGCCAACGCGTGGCCTGCGTGCGGGCGATTGCGCATGAGCCGCTGCTGCTGTTGGCCGACGAGCCGACAGCGGCACTCGACCCGCACAGCGCCCGGCGCTTGTTCGAATTGTTGATGAGCCTGGTGTCGAGCATGGGCCTGAGTGCGCTCGTTGTGTCCCATGACTGGGCCTTGCTGAAGGATTTCGGCTTGCCGCGACTCGGCGCTATCAGCCATCAGGGAGAGACTCTGTTTGAACCGATGGACTGACCGCTTGCGCCTGCTCGCAACGCTGGCCCTGCAAGACCTCTGGCACGACCGCAAGGTGTCGTTGTGCATCGCCGCCTCGCTGGTGGCGGTGATCGCGCCGCTGTTGCTGCTGTTCGGCCTCAAGCACGGCGTGGTCAGCCAGTTGCAGGACGAACTGCTGCGCGACCCGCGCAACCTTGAAGTAAAGATGCTCAGCAACGGCAACTACGACAGCGCCTGGATCGAACGGGTGCGCCAGCGTCCCGAGACCGGATTTGCCCTCGGCCAGACCCGCTCGCTCAACACCCAGGCAGACTTGCTGATGGGCATGCAACGGTTTGTCGAAGGCGCGGAAATCATCGCCACCGAACCCGGCGACCCGCAGTTGAACCTGCCACAACTCAACCCGACCGGCGACCAAGTGATCCTCAGCGCCCGCGCCGCGCAACGCTTGCAGGCCAAGGTCGGCGACCGCGTGCAACTGCGCGTGTTGCGCCGACTGGAAGGCATCAACGAGCGCGGCGAGATGACGCTGACTGTGCTGGCAGTGCTCGACGGCGCTCGTTTCGGCCGCGCAGCCGGGTTTGTTGCCCCTCCGTTGTTGCTGGACCTGGAGCGCTTTCGCGACGGTTATCAGGTCAGCGCATTCGGCATCGAAACCGGCAAGCCGTTGGGCGATCTGCAACCGCTGTATGCCCGCGCCCGCCTTTATGCCCGCGACATCGATCAAGTGGCGCCGCTGGAACGCTGGCTCAACGAACAACACATCGAAACTTCAAGCCGACTGGCCGACATCGACAACGTCAAAGCCATCAACCATGTGCTGGGGCTGATCTTCGGGGTTATCGCCCTCGCCGCGCTGATCGGCTGTGTGGCGTCGATGGTCGGGGCGTTCCTGGCCAACATCGACCGCAAGCGCAAAAGCCTCGCGGTGCTGCGCCTGCTGGGTTTCAAACGCACGGCGGTCGCCGGTTTCGTGGTCTTGCAAGCGCTGGTGCTGAGCCTGGCCGGCTACCTCGGTGGATTGGGCTTTTACGCTGTCGGCAGCCATTTGTTCGACTACCTGCTCGGCAGCAGCCAGGCCACCGGCACTTTTGTTTGCCACATCACACTCTGGCACGGCCTCGCCGCCCTGCTCCTGACCTTTCTGGTCGCTGCACTGGTGGCCGTGATCGGCGCCGTGCGAGCGATCAACATCCAACCTGCGGAGAGTCTGCGTGAGCTATAAACGTTTTGGCTTGCTGTTGCCCCTGAGCCTCGGCTACTTGCTCGACGCTTCGGCGGCGGGCTGGGAAGAGAAGTATTACAACCCGATGCCCGAGGCCAGCGACGTCGTGCTGCCGATGCCGTGCGAAGGCTCGATGGTGTTTCGCAAGGTGTTCATTCCGGTCGCCGGACCGCTTGACGACTACCCGATCAACATCGGCCAGGACGGCGCGGAATACGGCTACGTCGAACAAACCCGGCCGACCTTCATCGCCGGCAGTTTCACCGGCGCCAAGAATGACAAATCCCGCTACTACCTGATGGCCAAGTACGAGATGAGTCAGCTCCAATACGCCGCGCTGACCGAAGAAACCTGCCCCACCGCCGCCACCAAAATGCGCCTGCCGCAAGTGTCCGTGAGCTGGGTGCAGGCGGTCGAAGCGGCCGACAAATACAACCTGTGGCTGCGCAAAAACGCGGCCGGCAAATTGCCGAAAGAAGACGGCGCACTGGGCTTCCTGCGCCTGCCGACGGAAGTCGAGTGGGAGTTCGCGGCGCGCGGTGGCCTGGAAGTCGGCGCAGCGGAATTTCGCGATACGCGCTACCCGATGCCCGACGGTATCAACGCCTACGAGTGGTTCGCGGGGGCGCAATCGTCCAACGGCAAACTGCAATTGTCCGGCCTGCAAAAGCCTAATCCATTGGGCTTGCACGACATGCTCGGCAACGTCGACGAGATGATGTTCGAGCCGTTCCGCCTGAACAAACTCGACCGCCAGCACGGCCAGGCCGGTGGCTATGTGGTCCGTGGCGGCAACTACCTGACCGCCCAGGCCGACCTGCGCACCGGCTTGCGCAAGGAAGAGCCGTACTACAACGCCGAAGGCCAGGTGAAAAACAAAACCACCGGTATGCGACTGGTGCTGGTCTCGCCGACCCTGACGTCCCGCGAGCGTGTCGCCAGCATTGAAAGCAGCTGGAAGAAACTCGGCACCGGCAGCAAGGAAACCGAGTCGGCTGATAAAGGCACCGTTCAGTCACTGAACACCCTGGCCTCGGGCATCGAAGACAAGGCGCTCAAGGAAAAGCTTCAGGCGCTGGAAAACCAATTGCGCGCCAGCAACCAGCAGCAGGAAGAAACCCGCGACCAGGCGATCCGCGCCAGCCTCAACCTCGGTGCGTTCCTGTGCACCAAAATGCTCGACGACGGCCAGTACGTGGACTTCTTGCAGAAGAACTACAAGCTGAACTGCGAATCCGCCGATAAAGACGCCAGTTGCGACATGCGCAAAGGCAAGCTCGACGAGCAGAAGGATCGCCTGCACAAACTCAGCCGTTACTACGCCAGCAGCCTGGTGGAATCGGCAACCTTGTATGGCCAGCCGCTGCTGGAAGCGCAGGTGCCGGTGATGGAAGAAATCATCACCCGCAACAAGCAGCTGCAAGAACTCAAACCCTATTTGCGCACCCACTGGGCCAATCAGAAGACCTTCCTGCAAAAGCAGAAGATCGACACCGATGCCTGGCTGACCAGTTGCAAAACCGTCACTCAATAACTTACTCAACAACAACAGCCAACACCGTCACCAAGGAGTTTCACCATGTCGCGCAGCCTCTGGACTCGCTTCAAGCTACAGATCGCTTTTGTCATCACTGGCAGCCTGTTGCTGACAGGTTGTGCCAACACCGGCAGCTCGATGCTCGGTGGCAGCGAGGGGGCCGACCCGCGTCTGACCCAAGGCAATGACGCAGAGTTTTTCAGCAAATCCGGTTACCAGGCCTGTGCGGTCGGCGCCGGTGTCGGCATCCTCGGTTGCGCACTGTCCAATAGCAGCAACAAGGCGGTCTGCGCCATCGCCGCCGGTATTACCGCGTGTGGCGTGGCCATGGGCGCGAACTATTACCTGGATCAACGTCGCAGCGAATACTCCGACACCACCACCCGCCTGGCGAAGATGAACAGCGACGTCGAGCAAGACACCCAGAACGTGATCGCCCGTACCGCGACCGCTCAGCAAGTCATCAATGATGACCAGGCGCAAATCGCCCAGATCAAAAAAGACATCGCCAACAAGAAAGTCGACAAGGCCAAGGCCCAAGTGCAAATCGCCGAGATCGATTCGAACATCGCGCGCCTGCGTAAAGACCTCGGCAACATGCGCACCAAGGTCACCGAGTACACCAAAGTGGCGGATGCCGAGCGTGCACAAGGCGCCGGTGCCGAGATCAAGCAGGTGGACATGAACATTTTGAAAATGAACCAGAAAGTCGCCGCCCTGCAAAAGGAAGTCGACGGTCTGTACAACCAGCGTTCCGCGATCACCCTGGGCTAAGCACATGACTCTACGACAGCTGGCGGTCCTCACCGCCGTCCTGGCCCTGAGCGGTTGCGCGACGAAGCCGGGCGAATGCGATGCGACCAATCGCGACAGCAGCATGCTGACCAAGATGAACTGCGACTACTCTGGTGGTTATAGCGACCAGGTCAAACAGAAGGAACTGGCCCTGACCGCGTCCCGCCAGGAAAACGCGATGTTCCGCCAGGTGTACGAGAACATTCAGGCCCAGCAGCTCAGCACCAAGACCGATCTGGCCAGCCAGCAGAAGTCCCAGGCGGCGCTGAACCAGTCGCTGGGCCAGTTGCTGACCTCGCTCAAGGCCCGGCATGGCAACCAAAGCCAGGTGCAGAAGCAGATTGCCGGGCTCGAGCAGCAGCTCAAGGCCTCCCAGGCAGCGCCCGTGACCAAGACCTCACCCGCGACGCTGGCTGCCAAGCAGGAACAACTGAAGGCCTTGCAGAAGAAAGTGAATCAGCTGCAATTCAGCCTCGGTTACGAAGAGTAACTTTTCACCCCGCAGGCCTGCCGATGGCGGCCTGCACCCTTTTCAGGAATCGTCGTCATGCAGCGGGTCATCAGGGATGCGCAAGCCACACCAGAGGGGATGAGTGCGCTGCAAGCCAAAGTCGCCCTCATCCAGAAACACTTTCCGCCGACCGTCGCCAGCCTCTTCGCCATCCCGCGAATGGGCAGCGGTGACGTGCTGGAATGGTGGACTGAACTGGGTGGCCAACCCACGCCCTATGCCGACCTCAACGAGGACGCGCAACGACGTTTGCTGGAAACCTATGAAGTGCGTCAGACGTCCCTTGGACAGTTGGCGGACGAACTGCAAAAACGCGGTCAGCCCGCCGTAGCGGATGACCTGCGCAGCCTGCTCGGCACGCCCGAGCTGGATAAACTCTACAGCCTCAACGGCGAGCCGCTGGTGGTGCGCTGGAACCAGCGCCCGCCCAAACCGATCGTGCCGCCGGTTGTTCCAGTGGTGCCGGTAGTGCCGCCGTCGCGTCGCGGCTGGTGGATCGCGGCGGCCTTGCTGGCGCTGCTGTTGCTGCTTCTGGCGCTGTGGCTTTGGTGGTTCTTGCACCGTGAACCCGTTGTCGTGGTTCCACCTGTAGCGCCAGTGGTGACGCCGGTCGAGAAACCGGTTGAGAAACCGGTTGAGCCTGTTCCCGAGCCTGTCGTGGAACCCGAGCCGGTTCCAGAACCGGAACCCGTGCCAGAACCGGTGCCGGTGCCGGTGCCGGAACCCAAGCCCGTCCCGCCACCAAAACCGGTCGTGGCCGCCCCGCCACCGGCCCCGACGCTGGACAACTTCGCTTGCCGCAAAAAAGCGCCCAACGCAGAGATCCCGCAATTTGTGGTGGTGCTCGACACTTCGGGTTCGATGGATTTGAACATCAAGTCAGTGAAAGCCGACGAGGACTGGTTCTTCGGCAACGAGCTCAACAAGTACCTGGATGTGAACCGCACCACGCAGATCTTCGCCAAACCGAGCCGCATGGACGTCGCCAAGGACTCGCTGGCCGGCATGATCAACGGGCTGGACCCGAAGATCGACACGCGCCTGATCACCTTCGCCGGCTGCGAAAGAACGCCGGACCAGGGCGTGTTCAAGTTCGGCGACCGTCAGCGGCTGATCAACGGGATTCGAGGCCTGGTGCCCAACGACGGCACACCGCTGGCCGACAGCCTGGCCCACGCGGCAAGCACCGTCGACGGGCGCAATAACGACGCCGTGATCGTGATGTTCGTCGACGGTGAGGACGGTTGCCAGAAAGACGTGTGCGCCGTGTCCCGCCAAATCGCCAGGGATCAACCGCGGCTGCGGGTCAACGTAGTGAAAATCGGTGCCGGCGGCCCGTCACGTTGCATCGCTGAAAACACCGGCGGCCGGGTTTACAGCAGCACCAATGCGGCGGAGCTGGGCAAGCAGTTGAAACTGGCGAGCAAGGAAGTGTCGAGCAATGCCAAGTGTGATTGATCGTCTGATCTGAACATTGAGATGAGCCCTTCGCGGGCAAGCCTCGCTCCCACAGGTGATATGCCGTTCACAAAAGAGTGGAACGCCACATGCCCCTGTAGAAGCGAGGCTTGCCCGCGAAGACTATTTCAGCGACGCCTCAACGAAACCGGTCAACCTCTTGGCGCAAGTCCGCCGCCAGCTTCTCCAGCTCTTTGGCGGTCACGGCCAGGTTCGACACCACTTCCCGCTGCTCGCTGTTTGCCAGCGCAATGCTTTGCAGGTTGCTGCTGAGCAAGGTCGCGGTGCTGCTCTGCTCCTGGGTCGCGGTGGTGATCGCCGCAAATTGCTGGCCAGCCGAACGGCTCTGTTCATCAATCCGCGCCAGGGCCGAGGCCACGTTGGCGTTGCGTGACAAGCCTTCCTGCATCAGCACATTGCCCTGTTCCATGGTGCTGATCGCATTGCCGGTTTCCTGCTGGATGCTTTGAATCATCCCGGAAATTTCGTCAGTGGCCTGACGTGTACGCGAAGCCAGGTTGCGCACCTCGTCGGCGACCACCGCAAAACCACGACCTTGCTCACCGGCGCGGGCCGCTTCGATGGCCGCGTTCAGCGCCAGCAGGTTGGTTTGATCGGCGATCGAGGTAATCACTCCGACGATGCCGCCGATTTCCTGGGAGCGCTGCCCCAAGGTATTGATCACGATGGCGGTGCTGTTCAACGCGCCAGCGATTTGCTCCAGCGACGAGGACGCCTCGTCCATCGAGGTACGACCGATCTGGGTTTGCTGTGCGTTTTCCTGCGCCAGACGCTGGGTGCTGCCCATGTTGTCGGCAATGTTCAGCGAGGTTGCGCTGAATTCTTCCACGGCACCGGCCATGCTGGTGATTTCGCCCGACTGCTGCTCCATCCCTTCATAGGCACCGCCGGACAGACCGGACAACGCCTGGGCACGGCTGTTGACCTCGACCGAGGCCTTGCGAATGTGCTCGACCATGGTCGACAAGGCCTGGCTCATCTGGTTGAAGGCACGGGCCAGCTGACCGATTTCGTCGTTGCTCGACACGCTCAGGCGCACGCTCAAATCACCGGCGCCCAGGGCTTCTGCCTGACGCACCAGATCACCCAGCGGCGCAAGTTTGCTGCGCAGCAGCCAGACCGCCGAGCCGACGGCGATTAACGTCGCCAGCAGACTGCCGATCGCCAGTTGAATGCCGACGCTCCAGGTCACGGCGCTGATTTCGGCTTTCGGCATGCTTGCCACCACCGACCATGGGCCGCCTTCAAACGGCACGGCCACGCTGTAGAAGTCTTCGGACTTGTCGCTCCAGAAATCACCCTTGCCCGGGGTTTTCGCCAGATCGACGATGGCCGGGACTGCTTGATCCAGCGCTTGCACACCCGCAATCGGCACCAACCACTTCTTCTGCTCATCGAGCAGCGCCAGCGAGCCGGTCTGGCCGATGCGGAAGCGTTTGAGGTTCTCAAACTGTGCGTTCTGTGCGTCGGTGTAATCGAATCCTACGAACAGCACGGCAATCACCTTACCGCTGCTGTCGCGTACAGGCGTGTACTGCGTCATGTAGGAACGGTCGAACAGCAAGGCGCGGCCGACATAACTCTGCCCCGCCATCAAGCGTGCATAGGCCGGGTGAGCGTGGTCCAGCAGGGTGCCGATGGCCCGGTTGCCGTCCTGCTTGGTCAAGGACGTGCTGACGCGGATGAAATCTTCACCGCTGCGCACAAACACCGTCGCAACGCCCGCGGTCATCTGCTTGAACTCGTCGACTTCCTTGAAGTTGTTGTTCAACACTTCGCTGCCCAGGTGCAGGCCCGGGGTCTGCGTACCCGCCACGGCCACCGGTTCGTCCGGGTGCACGCTCAGGCCGGCGCTGAAGCGCTTCTCGAACAGACCGGCCAGACGCTGAGTGCTTTCACGCAACGTGCCGTGAAAGGTACTCAACTGATCGGCCAGCAACCGGGCTTCACTGGCCAGGTGCTCTTCGCGGGTGGCGAGGTTGGCGGAGTCCAGCGAACGCAGGGCGAACACGGTACTGCCAGTGATGACGATCGCCAGTATCACGGCAAGCGCAAGACCAAGCTGTGAGGCGATCCGAGCACGAGGTTGAGACATGACAGCTCCTGGCCAAGTGACCGGATCATCCTGATCACGATGCACACTCAGCAAAATTCTAATTAGAGGAATTACAGGGGACCTGCACGAAGGTCCCACCTGCAGATTTTCGGCGGCAAACCTGAATACTTGAGTAAATAGCCGGGATATGGCTCAAGGCCTCTATTGCTGGGGCTTCATCGATTCAGCTCAAGCGCTCGACATCCGGTAAATCCATGGCCCGGACCTCGCCTTGCAGAAAGTCGCTGAGGCGGCGCAAACGTTCACCTCCCGGGCGGGTTTTCGGCCAGACGAGGTAATAATGCTCACCGCTGGCGACAGCCGTCGGCCACGGCAAACTCAGACGACCCTGCGCGACATCTTCCGCCACCATCAGCAAATCCCCCATGGACACGCCATAGCCTCGGGCCGCCGCGATCATGCCCAACTCCAGCGTGTCGAAAACTTGCCCGCCCTTGAGCGAGACCTGATCCGACAGCCCCATGCGCTCCAGCCAACTGCGCCAGTCACGACGATCTGGCGTTGGATGCAGCAGCTCTGCGCTGGCCAGGCGTGCGACGTCCCACGGCTGGTCCTTCAGCAGGTTCGGCGCGCCGACCGGGATCAGTTCTTCCGGGAACAGCAACGTCGCCTCCCAGTCCGGAGGAAAACGCCCGTTACTGAGGATGACGGCGCAGTCGAAGGGTTCGTGGTTGAAGTCCACGGTGTCGATGTCCATCCAGGCACTGGTCAATTGCACTTCGTTGCCCGGTTGCAGGTGCCGGAAGCGACTCAGGCGCGCCAGCAGCCAACGCATGGTCAACGTCGACGGGGCTTTCATGCGCAAGATGTCGTCTTCGGCGCGCAAGGTATTGCAGGCGCGTTCGAGCGCGGTGAAACCTTCACGGATGCCAGGCAGGATCAACCGCGCCGACTCGGTCAGTTGCAGGTTGCGCCCGCTGCGGTGAAACAGCCGGCAGGCGAAATGATCTTCGAGGGTACGAATGTGTCGACTGACCGCACTTTGGGTGATCGACAATTCTTCAGCGGCGCGGGTAAACGAGCTATGCCGCGCCGCCGCTTCGAATGCGCGCAGGGCATACAAGGGAGGAAGACGACGGGACATTGGGAAAGCTCCTATAGCGCGGTTGCGCCACGTTAGCAGAAACTTGCCAGCATGAGTCTGACTCATGCCACCCATCCTTTTTATCCCTTTGTGAAAACCCCGCAGAGCGCCGAGAATCGGCTCTCTCCTGTTTACTCCGATAACCGAGGCGTGATGACCATGCAGCATCCAGCACGTACCGAACTCCGGGCCATCCTGCGGCTGGCGGGGCCGTTGATTGCCTCGCAGTTGGCGCACATGCTGATGGTCCTCACCGACACCTTGATGATGGCGCGCCTGAGTCCCGAAGCGCTGGCCGGTGGCGGCCTGGGCGCGGCGACGTATTCGTTCGTGTCGATCTTCTGCATCGGCGTGATCGCAGCGGTCGGCACCCTGGTGGCGATCCGTCAGGGCGCAGGCGATATCGTCGGTGCCGCGCGCCTGACCCAGGCCGGCTTGTGGCTGGCGTGGTTGATGGCGCTGGTGGCCGGCCTGCTGCTGTGGAATCTGAAACCGGTGCTGCTGCTGTTTGGCCAGACCGAAACCAACGTCCAGGCTGCCGGGCAGTTCCTGCTGATCCTGCCGTTCGCCCTGCCCGGCTACCTGAGCTTCATGGCCCTGCGCGGTTTCACCAGCGCCATCGGCCGGGCGACCCCGGTGATGGTCATCAGCCTCGGCGGCACCGTGGCCAACTTCCTGCTCAACTACGCGTTGATCACCGGGATGTTCGGCTTGCCGAAAATGGGCCTGGTGGGCATCGGGCTGGTCACGGCGATCGTCGCCAACCTGATGGCCGTGGCGCTGGCGCTGCACATCCGTCGGCATCCGGCTTACGACGCGTATCCGCTGCGCCAGGGTCTGTCGCGGCCTAACCGCCAGTACCTGAAAGAGCTGTGGCGTCTCGGCCTGCCCATCGGCGGCACCTACGCGGTGGAAGTCGGGTTGTTTGCATTCGCTGCGCTGTGCATGGGCACCATGGGCAGTACGCAACTGGCGGCGCACCAGATCGCCCTGCAGATTGTTTCGGTGGCGTTCATGATTCCGGCGGGGCTTTCTTACGCGATTACCATGCGCATCGGTCAGCACTACGGTGCCGGGCAGTTGCTGGACGCGCGGCTGGCCGGCCGGGTGGGAATCGCCTTTGGCGCGGCGGCGATGCTGGGTTTTGCCATGGTTTTCTGGTTCCTGCCGAATCAGTTGATCGGCTTGTTCCTGGACCACAACGACCCGGCCTTTCGAGACGTCTTCAACCTGGCTGTGAGCCTGCTGGCGGTGGCGGCATGGTTCGAGCTGTTCGACGGCACCCAAACCATCGCCATGGGCTGCATCCGCGGGCTCAAGGATGCCAAGACCACGTTCCTGGTCGGACTGGGTTGCTATTGGCTGATCGGTGCGCCGGCGGCGTGGTGGATGGCGTTCAACTTGAACTGGGGGCCGACAGGCGTCTGGTGGGGATTGGCGCTGGGCCTGGCGTGCGCGGCGGTGAGCCTGACGCTGGCGTTTGAGTGGAAGATGAAAGGGATGATTCGGCGCGAGCCGTCAGTACAGCGTTTCGAAGTCCCTCAGACAGACTGAGATCCCCTGTAGGAGCGAGGCTTGCCCGCGAAGGCGTCACATCAGTCGACATCTTTGTTAACTGACACGACGCCTTCGCGGGCAAGCCTCGCTCCTACAGGGGCGGGGTTAGCTCACGATTTCGAGGGCAGGCTGCTGGCTGCTGCCAAACGTCAGATACTCAACCAACTCCGCCAACGGCAGCGGCTTGCTGATCAGATACCCCTGCACCTGATCGCAACCAAACCCGCGCAACAACTCCAGCTGCTCCGCCGTCTCCACGCCTTCGGCCACCACTTCAAGGTTGAGGTTGTGCGCCAGGTTGATCATCGCGTGGACCAGTTTGCGATTCTCTTCCCGCTCTTCCATGCCGCCGACAAAGCTCTTGTCGACCTTGAGCAAGGCAATCGGCAGGCTGTTGAGGTGCACGAAGGACGAGAACCCGGTGCCAAAATCATCCAGCGAGAAGCGCACGCCCAGGCGCCCGAGGGCGTCCATGGTCTGTTTCACCAGGTCGCTGCGGCGCATGACCGCAGTTTCGGTCAGTTCGAATTCCAGCCATTGCGCCTCGACGCCGCGCTCGGCGATCAGCCGGCTCAGGGTCGACAACAACTGGCTGTCCTGAAACTGCCGGAACGACAGGTTGATCGCCATGTGCAGCGCCGGCAGACCACGCTCGCGCAATGCCTGCATGTCCCGCAGGGCCCGGGAAATCACCCAGTAACCGAGCGGTACGATCAAACCGCTTTGCTCGGCCAGCGGCACGAACTCGCTGGGCGCCAGCAAACCGCGCTCGGCATGCCGCCAGCGCACCAGGGCTTCGAGGCCGACGATCTGGCCGTCCTCAAGGTTCAGGCGCGGCTGGTAATGCAACTCCAGTTCGTCACGGCGCAACGCCCTACGCAGCTCGCTTTCGAGGTCGGCCATGCTGCGGGCATTGCGGTTGATGCGTTCGTTGAAGATATGAAAGGTACAGCCCTGAGTGCTCTTGGCTTGCTGCATGGCGATGTGCGCGTGCCACATCAGCGGGTCGGCGCCGGCCTGGGCCCGGGCGTGGGCGATGCCCAGGCTGGAACCGATCAACAGGCTTTCGCCGTCGACCCAGTAAGGTTCGGCCAGGGCTTCGGTGATGCGCTCGGCCATCCATTCGGCGCGCTGAGGCGCGCGGCGGGTGTCGATCAGCAAGGCGAATTCATCGCTGCCAAGCCGCGCCAGTTGATCGCCGGCCTCAAGCTGGCTTTTCAGCCGCGCAACCACTTGCAGGATCAACCGGTCGCCGGCCTGGTGGCCGAGGGCATCGTTGGCGTGACGGAAGTTGTCGAGATCAAGGTGACCGAGGGCCAGGCCACGGCCGTCGTTTTCCGCCAGACGCGCGGCCAGTAAGGTCTGGAAGCCCTGACGGTTGGCGATGCCAGTCAGCGGGTCTTGCTCGGCCAGGCGTTGCAGGGTGTTTTCCAGCAAGCCACGTTCGCGCACATGCCGCAGGCACCGGCGCAGCATGCCGGCATCGAGATGGTCGCGCACCAGCCAGTCGCTCACACCATCGGGCGACGTCAGGGGCTCGTGCTCGAGCAGCAACACTGTCGGCAAGCTGCATCGGCCTGGCAGAGGCTGAAGTGCTGGAATGGTCAACAACACCGCGTTGCGGTTGTCATCGAACAGACTGCTGACCGACTCCCAGCTCGGCGCGCTGATAAGCACGGCCGAGCTCCCCATCGGAGCCAGACACTCGCGCAACAACGCTGCCCACACCGGCTCTTCGGCCAGTAGCAGCAAACGCAAGGGTTCGACAGGCGTAGACAAGCTAGCTCCCTAGACTCTGCAAAGATGTAGGCGACGGGCATTATGCCGCGCCTGTAACCAATGACCAAATGACATCAGTTATCAAACGTGAGTTTGTGTCTGGAATACGAACATTAGCCGCTAATTCACCGCGCATCCTGCTTGAAAGTATCAAAACCGGCAAATAGAGATAGCGTGGTGCGTCACAAGTCGGAGAGAGCAGCACAATTCGCTGAGCCTGTTAAAATGCCGGCCCATTTCACTAACGACTCCCTGATTTCGTATGTCCCGACTCAATCCCCGGCAGCAAGAAGCCGTGAGCTACGTCGGCGGCCCTCTTTTGGTGCTCGCCGGCGCCGGCTCCGGCAAGACCAGCGTGATCACCCGCAAAATTGCGCATCTGATCCAGAACTGCGGCATCCGCGCCCAGTACATCGTCGCCATGACCTTCACCAACAAGGCCGCGCGCGAGATGAAGGAACGGGTCGGCACCCTGCTCAAGGGCGGCGAAGGCCGTGGCCTGACGGTGTGCACCTTCCACAACCTGGGCTTGAACATCATCCGCAAGGAACATGTTCGCCTGGGCTACAAGCCGGGCTTCTCGATCTTTGACGAAACCGACGTCAAAGCCTTGATGACCGACATCATGCAGAAGGAATACTCGGGCGACGACGGCGTCGACGAGATCAAGAACATGATCGGCTCGTGGAAAAACGACCTGATCCTGCCGCCCGAAGCCCTGGAAAACGCGCGCAATCCCAAGGAACAGACCGCCGCCATCGTCTACACCCACTATCAGCGCACGCTCAAGGCGTTCAACGCGGTGGACTTCGACGACTTGATCCTGCTGCCGGTGAAGCTGTTCCAGGAACACGCCGACATCCTCGAAAAATGGCAGAACAAAGTCCGCTACCTGCTGGTGGACGAATACCAGGACACCAACGCCAGCCAGTATTTGCTGGTGAAACTGCTGATCGGCACGCGCAACCAGTTCACCGTGGTCGGCGACGATGACCAGTCGATCTACGCCTGGCGCGGCGCCCGCCCGGAAAACCTGATGCTGCTCAAGGACGATTACCCGTCCCTGAAAGTCGTCATGCTCGAGCAAAACTACCGTTCCACCAGCCGCATCCTGCGCTGCGCCAACGTGCTGATCTCGAACAACCCGCACGAATTCGAAAAGCAGCTGTGGAGCGAGATGGGCCACGGCGACGAAATCCGCGTGATCCGCTGCCGCAACGAAGACGCCGAAGCCGAGCGCGTGGCCGTGGAACTGCTGACCCTGCACCTGCGCACGGACCGGCCTTACAGCGATTTCGCGATCCTGTATCGCGGTAACTACCAGGCCAAGCTGATCGAACTGAAGCTGCAGCACCACCAGATTCCGTATCGTTTGTCCGGCGGCAACAGCTTCTTCGGTCGCCAGGAAGTGAAAGACCTGATGGCCTACTTCCGCCTGATCGTGAACCCGGACGACGACAACGCCTTCCTGCGGGTGATCAACGTCCCGCGCCGGGAGATCGGTTCGACCACGCTGGAGAAGCTGGGCAACTACGCCACCGAGCGCAAAATCTCGATGTATGCCGCCACCGACGAAATCGGCCTGGGCGAGCACCTGGATGCGCGTTTCACTGATCGTCTGTCACGCTTTAAGCGCTTCATGGACAAGGTCCGCGAGCAATGCGCCGGCGAAGACCCGATCTCGGCGCTGCGCAGCATGGTCATGGACATCGACTACGAGAACTGGCTGCGCACCAACAGCTCCAGCGACAAGGCCGCCGATTACCGCATGGGTAATGTCTGGTTCCTGATCGAGGCGTTGAAAAACACCTTGGAAAAAGACGAAGAAGGCGAAATGACCGTCGAAGACGCCATCGGCAAACTCGTCCTGCGCGACATGCTGGAACGTCAGCAGGAAGAGGAAGACGGCGCTGAAGGTGTGCAGATGATGACCTTGCACGCTTCCAAGGGCCTGGAATTCCCTTACGTGTTCATCATGGGCATGGAAGAGGAAATCCTCCCGCACCGCTCCAGCATCGAAGCCGACACCATCGAAGAAGAACGCCGCCTGGCCTACGTTGGCATTACCCGCGCGCGTCAGACCCTGGCCTTCACCTTCGCCGCCAAGCGCAAGCAATACGGCGAGATCATCGACTGCGCGCCGAGCCGCTTCCTGGATGAGCTGCCGCCGGACGACCTGGCGTGGGAAGGCAACGACGACACACCTGTTGAAGTCAAAGCCGTTCGCGGCAATACCGCATTGGCGGATATACGGGCAATGTTAAAGCGCTAGAATTGAGCACTTTTTAACCGAACACTTTTTAACCAGGCATTTTTGACAAGCTAGGCGCACATGGCGCCAGTAGAGGAACGCTTCATGGAAGCACTGCACCAGAAAATCCGCGAACAAGGCATCGTGCTTTCCGATCAGGTCTTGAAGGTCGATGCCTTTTTGAACCACCAGATCGACCCGGCCCTGATGAAGCTGATCGGCGATGAATTCGCTGCGCTGTTCAAGGACTCGGGCATCACCAAGATCGTCACGATCGAAGCTTCGGGCATCGCCCCGGCGATCATGACCGGCCTGAACCTCGGCGTGCCGGTGATTTTTGCCCGCAAGCACCAGTCACTGACCCTGACTGAAAACCTTCTGTCGGCGACCGTTTACTCGTTCACCAAGCAGACCGAAAGCACCGTGGCCATCTCCCCGCGCCACCTGACCAGCAGCGACCGCGTGCTGATCATCGATGACTTCCTGGCCAACGGCAAGGCGTCCCAGGCGCTGATCTCGATCATCAAACAGGCCGGCGCCACCGTGGCGGGTTTGGGGATCGTGATCGAGAAGTCGTTCCAGGGTGGGCGTGCGGAACTGGATGCGCAGGGTTATCGCGTTGAGTCGCTGGCTCGTGTGCAGTCGCTGGCCGGCGGCGTCGTGACCTTCATCGAATAAAGCCACACCGCATATCCCTTGTGGGAGCGAGCCTGCTCGCGAAAGCGCTGGATCAGTCAACGATGATGTCGACTGATACTCAGCATTCGCGAGCAGGCTCGCTCCCACAGTGGTTTTGGAGTGGCTGTTATGGCGCGGTGGCCTTGAGGCCGGCGAGTAGCAGCCGCTGAAACAGGTCCTCTTTCAGCCCTTCCGGGTTGGTCAGCTGCATCCGCTCCAGATGCTCGGGAAACGCCGCAGGTTCCGGCGCATCCAGCGCAGCCTTGCCCAACTCCAGAATCTCCGAGAGCTTGAACTTGCTCTTCAACCAGTTCAGCGACCGCAACAAATCCCTCTCCACCGCAGTGAAATCACACCCCAGCGGATACTCCGGAAACAAATTCGGATGCAACGCCTGAATCGCCTGCAAACGCTCCGGGCTGTTGTCGGCAAAACGCGGATCGATGCGGAAATTCTTCGGCAATTTGCCAACGTTCTGCGCCTGCTCGATCAGCCCCGGCTGGAAGCGAGAGTCGCTGATATTCAGCAATGCCTCGATCACCGCCGCATCGGTCTTGCCGCGCAGATCGGCGATGCCGTACTCGGTGACCACGATGTCCCGCAGATGCCGTGGGATCGTGCAGTGGCCGTATTCCCAGACGATGTTCGAACTGACCTCACCGCCCGCCTCGCGCCAGCTGCGCAACAGCAGCACGGACCGCGCGCCCTCCAGCGCATGGCCCTGAGCAACAAAATTGTATTGCCCGCCAACGCCGCTCAGCACTCGCCCGCTTTCGAGCTGATCGGCCACGCCCGCGCCGAGCAGGGTCATGGTGAACACGGTATTGATGAAGCGCGCGTCCAGACGCTGCAAGCGTTTGAGTTCTTCCTGACCGTAGAGCTCGTTGATGTAGCTGATGCGGGTCATGTTGAATTCGAGTCGCTTGCTTTGCGGAAGCTCGCGCAGGCGCTCGTAGAAACTGCGCGGCCCGAGGAAGAACCCGCCATGCACCGAGATGCCATCGGTTTGCGCGGCTTCGTCGAGAGTGCCGGCATTGGCTTGTTGCTGGGTCGGCACGTCCGGGTAGACCTTGCGCCGCACGATTCCGGCATCGGCCAGCACCAGCAAGCCGTTCACGAACATTTCACTGCAACCGTAAAGGCCCTTCGCGAACGGATCGATGCCGCCTTCGCGGTCGATCAACTGCGCCCACTGGCTGAGATTGATATCCGCCAGCAACGCCTTGTAACCGGCATTGTCGGCCTGACGCGCCAGCAACGCTGCGGTCAGGGCATCGCCCATGGCACCGATGCCGATCTGCAAGGTGCCGCCATCGCGCACCAGCGTACTGGCGTGCAAGCCGATGAAGTGATCCTGGAAACCCACGGGCAAGTTCGGCGTGGAGAACAGTGTGGTGTTGTCCTTCTCGTCGATCAGCAGGTCGAAGGTGTCGATACCTATTTCGGCGTCACCGGGCATGTAGGGCAAATCGTTGTGCACCTGGCCCACCAGCAGGATCGTCTCTCCCGCCGCCCGGCGTTTGGCGATCATCGGAAACAGGTCGAGGGTGATGTCAGGGTTGCAGCTCAGGCTCAGACGATCCGGGTGTTCGGCGTGGCTGGCCACCAGTTGCGCCACGAGGTTCAAACCGGCGGCGTTGATGTCCCGCGCGGCGTGGCTGTAGTTGCTGCTGACGTAATCCTGCTGGGCCGATTCGCTATGCAGCAGGCTGCCGGGCTGCATAAAGAATTGATGGACGTGAATGTTCGCCGGCAGGCTGTCTTTGTGCAGTCCGGCGAGAAAATCCAGCTCCGGATAATCGCCAAACACTCGCTCGATGAAGGGTTCGAGGAAGCGCTTTTGCAAACCGTCGCCCAAGGCCGGGCGGCCCAGGCACAGGGCAGTGTAGATCGTCAGCTGCCGGTCGGGCAGTTGCGCGACGCGCTGGAACAACGCGTTGACGAAGTGGTTGGGTTTGCCCAGGCCCAGAGGCAGGCCCATGTGGATATGCGCTGGCAACCGCGCCAATACGTCATCGACCGCCTGCTCGATAGAACACAGCTGCACCATCTGATCCTCCCTTACATTCCGTGAATTGGGGTTGGACCGAGCTTGCCGGGCCTTTACTGCAAAGAATAGTCCCCAAGGAAAATCGCAGGCACAAAAAAGCCGCTCGTAAGCGGCTTTTTCGCTGAAGATGCTGGCGTGTTACAGGCCGGACATTTCTTTGATGGCGCCCTTCAGCTCGTCGTCGGAGCAGTCGGCGCAGGTGCCTTTAGGCGGCATCGCATTGATACCGGTAATGGCTTTGGCCAGGATGCCGTCTAGGCCGCCCTGGTGATCGGCGCGCTCTTTCCAGGCAGCCTTGTCGCCGATTTTCGGCGCACCCAGCAGGCCGGTTCCGTGGCAAGCATTGCAATGTTTTGCAATCACATCTTTAGGCGTCTTGGCACCGCCACCGCCAGTAGCAGCAGCAACTTCCATCCCCTTGCACTCTTGACCCTGGACGCAAACCTGGCCGACTGGCTCAAGGCGTTTAGCAATATCGTCGTTGGTCGCTGCTTGTGCGCTGACTGCCCATAGGGCCAATACGGTTGCTGGTACGGCCAGCATTTTCATAATTAGATTCACGCGTTCACCCTCAATGGTGGCTAGTCACGCCTACGGCCACGGTTCGCAGGCGGGCGCAAGTATAACGGTAACCCCGTCACACTGAAACAACCCCAAAGTCGAAGGGGTCTTGTTGCGCAATGGAAAAACGGTTTGGGTGCCTCCGCCATGCTGGCAGGACGCCTCTTCTCTTAGAAATTCGCGGGCGTGGCTGCGCTGATTAGTCGCGCCGGCGCATCGAACGGATTACGGAAACGGTGTGGCTTGGTACTTTCAAAGTAGTAGCTATCCCCCGCTTCGAGCACAAAAGTTTCGAGGCCTACCACCAGTTCCAGTCGGCCTTCCACCAAAATGCCGGTTTCCTCGCCCTCATGGGTGAGCATCTCGTCACCGGTGTCGGCGCCAGGCGGGTAGATTTCATTGAGGAAGGCGATAGCCCGGCTCGGATGCGCCCGACCGACCAGTTTCATGGTCACTGCACCATCGGAAATATCGATCAGCTCGTTGGCCTTGTAGACGATCTGCGTCGGTTTTTCCTGCAGGATTTCTTCGGAAAAGAACTCGACCATGGACATGGGAATCCCGCCCAGTACCTTCCTCAGCGAACTGATCGAGGGGCTGACGCTGTTCTTCTCGATCATGGAAATCGTGCTGTTGGTGACGCCCGCGCGCTTGGCGAGCTCACGCTGGGAAAGACCTTTGAGCTTACGGATGGATTGCAGTCGTTCACCGACGTCCAAGCTTGCGCCTCCAAGATTCAGGTTGTAGAAATATTGAGCGTTATCATGGCGACAGCGTTCAGTATTTACAACACTTTGGCCTGAATCCTGTTCAGCGAAGCGACTTCCGGTACGGACTGCTGACCGCTAACCCTCGGAATAGAGCTTTGGCACCCGGCGCAGGTTGCAGAAGATCTGATAGGGAATCGTGTCAGCGGCGGCGGCCACGTCGCTGGCGAGGATGTTTTTACCCCACAACTCAACGGTCGAACCCAGGCCGGCCTGCGGTACATCGGTCAGATCGATGCAGAGCATGTCCATCGACACCCGGCCAATCAACTGGCTGCGCTGCCCGGCGACCAATACTAGCGTGCCGGTCGGTGCCTGACGCGGGTAACCATCGGCATAACCCATGGCCACCACCCCGACGCGCATGGGCTTGGGGGTGATGAATTTGGCGCCATAACCGATCGGCTCGCCGGCCGGCAGTTCACGCACGCAGATCACTTTCGATTCCAGGGTCATCACCGGCTGCAAACGGGAGGCCACGGCGTTGGCTTCTTCAAACGGCGTGGCGCCGTAGAGCATGATGCCCGGGCGAACCCAATCGCTCGGAATCTGCGGCCAACCGAGTACCGCCGGCGAGTTGCGCAAGCTGATCTCGGCCGACAAACCTTTACGTGCCGCTTCAAACACAGCGACCTGCTCGGCGCTGGCCTGCTCGTGCAGCTCATCGGCGCGGGCGAAGTGGCTCATCAAGACAATCTTCGCCACCTTGCCGCTGGCCAGCAGCCGTTGATACGCCGCGTGATAATCCTTTGGATGCAAGCCAACCCGGTGCATACCCGAATCGAGCTTGAGCCAGACCGTGATGGGTTTGCTCAACGCGGCGTTCTCGATGGCTTCGAGCTGCCACAACGAATGCACCACGCACCAGAAATCATACTCGACGATCAGCGACAGCTCATCGGCTTCGAAAAAACCTTCCAGCAACAACACCGGCGCCCGAATGCCAGCCGCGCGCAGCTCCAACGCTTCTTCGATACAAGCCACGGCAAATCCATCCGCCTCGGCTTCCAGCGCCTGGGCGCAACGCACCGCGCCATGGCCGTAGGCATCCGCCTTGATCACGGCGAGGGCCTTGGCCCCCGTGGTTTCACGGGCGATCCGGTAGTTGTGACGCAGGGCTTGAAGGTCGATCAGGGCACGGGCTGGACGCATGGCGGCAGACTTCTAGGCGGTCATGGGAATAAAAACCGGCGCTGGCTGACGGCGTGAATCGCCAACAGCACCGGAAGAGGGATCTTTCTAACGTCCTGACAGGCTTACGGCAGAGCGGCGACGACCGACAGCTCGATCAGGATTTGCGGTTCGCACAGCTTCGACTCAACGGTCGCACGGGCCGGGGCGACGCCTTTTGGCAGCCACTTGTCCCACACCGCGTTCATGCCTTCGAAATGCGCGTCGATGTCTTTCAGGTAAATCGTGACCGAGAGCAAACGGCTCTTGTCGGTGCCTGCCAGATCGAGCAAACGCTCGATATTGGCGAGGGTTTCACGGGTCTGCTGTTCAATCCCGGCATTCATGTCGTCGCCGACCTGCCCTGCCAGATAGACGGTGCCGCTGTGGACAACGATCTGGCTCATGCGCTCATTGGTGAGCTGGCGCTGGATTGACATGTTTTGCGGACTCCTGAAGTTTTGTGCCGTAACGGGAAATATCGAGGCCTTCGGCGCTGATCTGCGGCGTTTTCTTCGCCATCAGGTCAGCCAGCAAACGGCCGGAGCCGCACGCCATGGTCCAGCCGAGCGTGCCGTGACCGGTGTTCAGGAACAGGTTGCTGAACGGGGTGGCACCAACGATGGGCGTGCCGTCCGGAGTGGTCGGACGCAGACCGGTCCAGAAACTCGCCTGGGCCAGATCGCCGCCCTGAGGATAAAGGTCGTTGACGATCATCTCCAGGGTTTCGCGCCGACGCGGGTTCAGCGACAGGTCAAAACCGGCTATTTCAGCCATGCCGCCGACGCGGATGCGGTTGTCGAAACGGGTGATCGCGACCTTGTAGGTCTCGTCGAGAATGGTCGAGGTCGGAGCCATCGCCGGGTTGGTGATCGGCACGGTCAGGGAGTAACCCTTGAGCGGATACACCGGGGCCTTGATGCCCAGTGGCTTGAGCAGTTGCGGCGAGTAGCTGCCGAGTGCCAGCACGTAGCGATCCGCGGTTTCCAGCTTGCCGTCGATCCATACGCCGTTGATGCGATCACCGGCGAAGTCGAGCTTCTGAATGTCCTGGCCGAAACGGAATTCCACGCCCAATTTGACGGCCATTTCGGCCAGGCGAGTGGTGAACATCTGGCAGTCGCCAGTCTGGTCGTTCGGCAGGCGCAAGGCACCGGCGAGGATATCAGTGACGCTGGCCAGGGCCGGCTCAACGCGGGCAATGCCAGCGCGGTCGAGCAGTTCGAACGGCACGCCGGACTCTTTCAGAACAGCGATGTCTTTCGCCGCGCCGTCCAGTTGAGCCTGGGTGCGGAACAGTTGGGTCGTCCCGAGGCTGCGGCCTTCATAGGCTATGCCGGTTTCAGCGCGCAGTTCGTCGAGGCAGTCACGGCTGTACTCGGACAGACGCACCATGCGCTCCTTGTTCACCGCATAACGGCTGGCGGTGCAGTTGCGCAGCATCTGCGCCATCCACAGGTATTGGTCGATGTCGGCGGTGGCCTTGATCGCCAGCGGTGCGTGGCGCTGCAACAGCCACTTGATGGCCTTGAGCGGCACGCCCGGCGCGGCCCACGGCGAGGCATAACCCGGCGATACCTGCCCGGCGTTGGCGAAACTGGTCTCCATGGCAGCGGCCGGCTGACGGTCCACCACCACCACTTCGAACCCGGCACGCGCCAGATAATAAGCACTGGTGGTACCGATGACGCCGCTACCCAAGACCATAACGCGCATTTTCATATCCCTCATCGCGGCTTGCCGCTGACGTTCGTAGTTGTAGAGCATTGATGTGCGCAGTGTAAAAAAGATTAGGCAGTGCTTTTCACTATATAACTGCCTATATTTGGCGAGAATTCTCGGCAAAAACCCTTTTCACGGAGGCGCATCCCCTATGCGTACCAACACTCAGACCAAACGTGAGCTGGACAAGATCGACCGCAACATCCTGCGGATCCTGCAAGCGGACGGACGCATCTCCTTCACCGAGCTTGGGGAAAAGGTCGGGCTCTCGACCACTCCGTGTACCGAGCGGGTCCGGCGCCTGGAGCGCGAAGGGATCATCATGGGCTACAACGCCCGGCTCAATCCGCAGCACCTCAAGGGTAGTCTTCTGGTGTTCGTCGAGATCAGCCTCGACTACAAATCCGGCGACACTTTCGAAGAGTTCCGACGTGCGGTGCTGAAACTGCCCCATGTGCTGGAGTGCCATTTGGTGTCGGGGGATTTCGACTACCTGGTGAAGGCGCGGATTTCCGAGATGGCTTCCTACCGCAAGCTGCTGGGCGACATCCTGCTCAAGCTGCCGCATGTGCGCGAATCCAAGAGCTATATCGTGATGGAAGAGGTGAAAGAGAGTTTGTGCCTGCCGATTCCGGATTGAGACTTTGTGGTGTCTGTTCAGACCCCATCGCTAGCAGGCTCGCTCCCACCGCTGATCTTCAGCGGGCACACAGTCTGTGCATGACGCAGATCCAGTGTGGGAGCTAGCCTGCTAGCGATACAGGCGACTCGGTCTTCCCTCAGACGAGGACCTGCCGGGTCGACGCCATGTACTCATGAATCTGCTTCTCCACCCGCGGATGAATCAGCTCCACGGGCCCCCGCCCATTCGGGCACGGCAAGGTCTTGGTGGTCCCAAACAATCGGCAGATCAGCGGCCGCTCGTCATACACCGTGCAGCCATTGGGGCCCAGGTGCACGCAGTTGAGTTCATCCATCGCCGCATCCTGCTCGGCCCGGGTCTTGCGCGGCAGGCGGGACATTTCTTCCGGCGAGGTGGTCACCGGTCCACAGCAGTCATGGCAGCCGGGCACGCACTCGAACGAGGGAATCTGCTGGCGAAGCGTGCGGATTTTCTGGCTGTTGCAGCTCATCGAAGCGGTGACCCAAAGCGGAATAGACCGGGATTCTGACGCAAAAGCCGCGATCCAGACAGCACGAACCGACCAATGTTGCCCGCGACGGAACGTCCGGCTTATGCTCCGTCAAATTTTATAGACACACGAATCAGGGACGCTCACATGAATGCCCGTGCCCAGCACACTGCCTCTTACTACGCCGCCAGCAGCCTGCCGCAGCCCGATCATCCGGTGCTGCAAGGCGATCTGGTGGCGGACGTGTGCGTGGTCGGCGGCGGGTTTTCCGGGCTGAACACGGCGCTTGAGCTGGCCGAACGCGGCCTCAGCGTGATCTTGCTGGAAGCGCACAAGATTGGCTGGGGTGCCAGCGGACGCAATGGCGGGCAATTGATTCGCGGCGTCGGTCATGGCCTCGATCAGTTCACCGACGTGCTCGGTGCGCAAGGCGTGCGCCAGATGAAACTCATGGGCCTGGAAGCGGTGGAAATCGTCCGCCAGCGTGTCGAGCGTTTCCAGATTCCGTGCGACCTGACCTGGGGTTACTGCGACCTGGCGAACAAACCCCGCGACCTCGAGGGTTTCGCCGAAGATGCCGAAGAGCTGCGCAGCCTCGGCTACCGCTATGAAACCCGGCTGCTGCAAGCCAATGAAATGCACTCGGTGGTGGGTTCGGACCGCTACGTCGGCGGCTTGATCGACATGGGTTCGGGCCATCTTCACCCGCTTAACCTGGCACTGGGCGAAGCGGCCGCCGCGCAGCAGCTGGGCGCAAAGCTGTTCGAACACTCGGCGGTGACCCGCATCGATTACGGCCCCGAAGTAAAGGTCCATACCGCCCAAGGCTCGGTCCGCGCCAAGACGCTGGTGCTGGGCTGCAACGCTTACCTCAACCAACTCAACCCGCAGCTCAGCGGTAAGGTGCTGCCCGCGGGCAGCTACATCATTGCCACCGAGCCGTTGAGTGAAGAGCTGGCGCACTCGCTCCTGCCGCAGAACATGGCGGTCTGCGATCAACGGGTGGCGCTGGATTACTACCGGCTTTCGGCGGATCGACGCTTGCTGTTTGGCGGTGCCTGCCATTATTCGGGCCGCGACCCGAAGGACATTGGCGCGTACATGCGGCCGAAGATGCTGGAAGTCTTCCCGCAACTGGGCGGGGTGAAGATCGACTATCAATGGGGCGGGATGATCGGCATCGGCGCCAACCGACTGCCGCAGATTGGCCAGCTCAAGGATCAGCCGAATGTGTATTACGCCCAGGCGTATTCCGGACATGGGGTGAATGCCACGCACCTGGCGGGCAAGTTGTTGGCCGAGGCGATCAGTGGGCAGCAAGGGGGCGGGTTTGATCTGTTCGCTCGCGTCCCGCATATCACCTTCCCCGGCGGGAAGCATTTACGCTCGCCGCTGTTGGCGCTGGGGATGTTGTGGCATCGGCTTAAAGAGTTGGTCTGAGGAAGTTGTAGCGTTTTTGCGGACGCCTTCGCGGGCAAGCCTCGCTCCTACAGGTTATGCGTCGGTCGGAAGATCGACACTAACCCTGTAGGAGCGAGGCTTGCCCGCGAAGAGGCCCTCCAGAACACCACAAAACTCAGATCCGCCAGAAAGGCTTAAGCCCCTCCTCCCGCGCCTGCTCCCGACTCAACCCCACATCCCTGAGTTGCTCGGGCGTGAGCGTCAGCAACGCCTTGCGCGTGTGCAGACGATGCCAGAACAGACCCCAGCGACTCAGGCCGGACGGCGCATTGCGCATGACTGCCTCGCGCGCACCGTTTTTCTGCCCTGCCGCCAGTTCCTGACTGTGTAACGTCAGCCGCACATCGCTCAAGCCGTTCATTTTGATTGCTCCTGTTTACTTGGGTAGCCAGAGCTTTCATGATGCGCGGACGGCAAAAAGCATTACAGATTCAACGAGACTGTATTAACCCCATACAGATTCTTCGATTCAGCGTCTGAATCCGATAATTTAGCCCCATCTGTACTGGTTAACCGAATCACCCGCATCGAGACTGCGCCATGACCCTTTACGTCAACCTCGCCGAATTGCTCGGCACCCGTATCGAACAGGGCTTCTATCGCCCCGGTGACCGGCTGCCGTCGGTGCGGGCGTTGAGTGTCGAGCACGGGGTCAGCCTGAGCACGGTGCAGCAGGCCTATCGCGTGCTGGAAGACAGCGGGCTGGCGACACCCAAACCCAAGTCCGGCTATTTCGTACCGGTGGGCCGCGAATTGCCGGAGCTGCCGGCCATCGGCCGTCCGGCCCAGCGTCCGGTGGATATTTCGCAGTGGGATCAGGTGCTGGAATTGATCCGCGCCGTCCCGCGCAAGGACGTCGTGCAACTGGGCCGCGGCATGCCGGACATCACCACGCCGACCATGAAACCGTTGCTGCGCAACCTGGCGCGCATCAGCCGTCGCCAGGACATGCCCGGTCTGTATTACGACAACATCTACGGCACCCTCGAACTGCGCGAACAGATTGCTCGCCTGATGCTCGATTCCGGGTGCCAATTGACCGCCCACGACCTGGTGGTGACCACCGGCTGCCATGAAGCGCTGTCCACCAGCATTCGTGCGATTTGCGAGCCGGGGGACATTGTGGCGGTGGACTCGCCCAGTTTTCACGGCGCCATGCAGACCCTCAAGGGCCTGGGCATGAAAGCCCTGGAAATCCCCACCGACCCGATCACCGGGATCAGCCTCGATGCGCTCGAACTGGCGTTGGAGCAATGGCCGATCAAGGCCATACAGTTGACGCCCAACTGCAACAACCCGCTGGGCTACATCATGCCGGAATCGCGCAAACGCGCCTTGTTGACGCTCGCACAGCGTTTCGACGTAGCGATTATCGAAGACGATGTGTATGGCGAACTCTCCTACAGCTACCCGCGCCCACGCACGATCAAATCCTTCGACGAAGACGGCCGCGTGTTGCTGTGCAGTTCCTTTTCCAAAACCCTGGCACCCGGGCTGCGCATTGGCTGGGTCGCGCCCGGACGCTATCTGGAACGGGTGCTGCACATGAAATACATCAGCACCGGCTCTACCGCGCCACAACCGCAGATTGCGATTGCCGAATTTCTCAAGGCCGGGCATTTCGAACCGCATTTGCGGCGGATGCGCACGCAATACCAACGCAGTCGCGACCTGATGATCGACTGGGTCACGCGCTATTTCCCCGCCGGCACCCGCGCCAGTCGCCCGCAAGGCAGCTTCATGTTGTGGGTTGAGCTGCCGGACGGCTTTGACACCCTGAAACTGAATCGCGCCCTGCATGATCAAGGCGTACAGATTGCCGTCGGTAGCATCTTTTCCGCCTCGGGCAAGTACCGCAACTGCCTGCGGATGAACTACGCTGCCAAGCCAACACCGCTGATCGAAGAAGCCGTGCGCAAGGTCGGCGCCGCAGCGATCAAACTGCTGGCAGAAACGGACCACATCACCGACTGACCTTTCTCAGGAATCCAGCGTCCATATACCGACCTTTGCCGCCAATCGGAACGTTCCTACGTGAGAGTCAGACAGCCCCTACTTGCTCTTCTGCTACTCGCCTCGTTTCTGGGCGGTTGCGCCAGCTTCGACGTTCAACGCGAACCGAGCCAGGCTTTACCCGCCAGCGATTCGGCGTTCGGCCGCTCGATCCAGGCCCAGGCCGCGCCCCACGAGGGCAGGTCCGGCTTTCGCTTGCTGTCCAACAGCAGCGAAGCCTTCATGGCCCGTGCCGAGCTGATCCGCAATGCCCAAAGCAGCCTCGACTTGCAGTACTACATCGTGCATGACGGCATCAGCACGCGGATGCTGGCGGACGAATTACTCAAGGCTGCGGATCGCGGCGTGCGGGTGAGAATCCTGCTCGATGACACCACCAGCGACGGCCTGGACTGGATCATCGCGACCCTCGCTGCGCACCCGCAGATCCAGATCCGCCTGTTCAACCCGCTGCACCTGGGCCGCGCCACGGGCGTGACGCGCACCATGGGCCGCTTGTTCAACCTGTCGCTGCAACATCGGCGCATGCACAACAAGTTGTGGCTGGCGGACAACAGTGCGGCCATCGTCGGCGGCCGTAACCTGGGAGACGAATACTTCGATGCCGAGCCCAACCTGAATTTCACCGACATCGACATGCTCGGCGTCGGACCGGTGGCGGAACAGCTTGGCCACAGCTTCGACCAGTACTGGAACAGCGCGCTGAGCAAACCGATCGACGAGTTCCTGTCGAGCAGACCGACGCAAAAGGACCTGCAAAATACCCGCACGCGCCTGGAAGAATCCCTGGAAGAGACCCGCAAGCAGAATCATGCGCTGTATCAGCAGTTGATGACTTACACCACAAAGCCACGCATGGACATCTGGCGCCGGGAGCTGATCTGGGCCTGGAACCAGGCGCTGTGGGATGCACCGAGCAAGGTCTTGTCGGACGGCGAGCCTGACCCCCATTTGTTGCTGACCACGCAACTGGCGCCGGAGCTTACGGGCGTCAGCAAAGAACTGATCATGATCTCGGCTTACTTCGTACCGGGGCAGCCGGGGTTGGTCTACCTCACCGGCCGGGCCGACGCCGGGGTGTCGGTGAGTTTGTTGACCAACTCGCTGGAAGCCACGGACGTGCCGGCCGTGCACGGCGGTTACGCGCCTTATCGCCGGGCGCTGCTGGAACATGGCGTGAAGCTGTACGAACTGCGCCGCCAGCCCGGCGAAGGCGGCGGCAGCGGGCCGCATATTTTCTACAGCAAGTCCTTCCGGGGTTCCGATTCCAGCCTGCACAGCAAGGCGATGATCTTCGACCAGCAGAAATCCTTCATCGGCTCATTCAACTTCGATCCACGCTCGGTGCTGTGGAACACCGAAGTCGGCGTGCTGGTGGACAGCCCCGAACTCGCCGCGCATGTGCGTAGAGCGGCCATGGAGGGTATGGCGCCGCCCTTGAGCTATCAGGTGAAACTGGAGAATGACCGGATCGTCTGGGTGACGGAGGATGACGGCAAAATGCACACGCTGACCAAGGAGCCAGGGAGTCTATGGCGCCGCTTCAATTCCTGGTTCAGCACGGCGGTCGGCCTTGAGCGGATGTTGTAGCGTTGCTTCCATCAATCAAGTGTGGCGAGGGAGCTTGCTCCCGCTGGGTCGCGAAGCGGCCCTAAACCAGAAGCCCCCGTTCATTCAGACTGAACGAGGGCTCCGATAGGCGACTGCTGCGCAGTCGAGCGGGAGCAAGCTCCCTCGCCACACGCTTGTGCAGGGTTTCAGGCCGGTTCGGCAACTCCACCGAACGCGCCTTGGCGTGACAGTAAGATCACCAACCCGAACGCCCCCGCGGCCATGAACAGCGGCAACGCATGCCCGCTGATCCATTGGCTGCCGGCACCGGCCGCCAAAGGCCCGATCAGGCAACCGATGCCCCACAGCTGCGCAATGTGCGCGTTGGCTCGCACCAGTGCATCGTCGCGATAGCGTTCGCCGATCAGGATCAGCGACAAGGTGAACAATCCTCCGGCGCTGGCGCCAAACAGCACCCACAACGGCCAGATCAGCAAGGTGTCGATGAGCAACGGGATCGCCAGACTCGAAAGCAGCAACACCACCGCGCAACCGGTGAACAAAGTCCGGCGTGACAAGCGATCCGCCAGCGCGCCGATCGGCAATTGCAGCAGGGCATCACCCACCACCACGGTGCTGACCATCGCCAAGGCGATTTCCGTGGTGAAACCCTGACGCAGGCAATACACCGGCAACAAGGTCAGGATCATCGCTTCAAACGCCGCGAACAGCGACACCGCCCAGGCAATCGCCGGCAAGCCACGGCAGAAGCCCCACAAGTCGCCAAACGTCACGCTGGCAGCCTCACTGGACGGTGCGCCGCTGCGGCCCAGCAACAGGAGCGGAGCCGCTATGAGCAAGCCGACGCCGACCCAGAAGCCGTAATCGTGTTCGGTGCCCAGAACGCCCAGCAGCAACGGCCCGGCCAGCTGACTCAGCGCGTAACTGCTGCCGTACAGCGCCACCAATCGTCCGCGCCATTGTTCGATCACCAGTTGGTTGATCCAGCTTTCGCCGAGGATGAAGACCAGGGTCAGGATCACCCCGATCATCAGGCGCATCACCAGCCAGACCGGATAGCTCGGCAACAGCGCCAGCAAGCCGATGGACACCGCCCCGGCCCACAGGCACAGACGCATGAGGTTGGCCGTGCCCAGACGCGAGGCCAGATGGCTGGAAATCTTCGCCCCCAGCAGCACGCCAATGGCCGGCATCGCCGCCATCACACCGATGGCGAACGAGCCGTAGCCCCAGCTTTCCAGGCGAAACGACACCAGCGGCATGCTGACCCCCAGGGCCAGGCCAACACTCAAGACAGACGCCAACACGGCGAAATAAGTCGCCCAACGCATGTTCCACGCTCCTGTGGATATTTTTTGGCACCGCACAAAACAATGTGGGAGCGAGCCTGCTCGCGATAACGGAACAACATTCAACATTGGATGTTGACTGTCACACCGCCATCGCGAGCAGGCTCGCCCCCACAGGGGATCTTCGTTGCGTGGTGCTTACAACTTGATCCAGGTCGCCTTCAGCTCGGTGTATTTGTCGAACGCGTGCAGCGACTTGTCGCGGCCATTGCCCGATTGCTTGAAGCCGCCAAACGGTGCGGTCATGTCGCCGCCGTCGTATTGGTTGACCCACACGCTACCGGCACGCAGCGCACGAGCGGTCAGGTGCGCCTTGGAAATGTCCTTGGTCCATACCGCAGCAGCCAGGCCGTAAGGCGTGTCGTTGGCAATCGCGATGGCTTCCTCGGCGGTGTCGAACGCGATCACCGACAACACCGGGCCAAAGATTTCTTCCTGAGCGATTTTCATCGCATTGTTTACGCCGTCGAAAATCGTCGGCTCAACGTAAGTGCCACCGCTTTCCTGAAGCGTACGCTTGCCGCCAGCCACCAGTTTGGCGCCGTCGGCGTGGCCGGATTCGATGTAGGACAGCACGGTATTCATCTGCTGGGTGTCCACCAGCGCGCCGACGTTGGTCGCCGGGTCCAGTGGGTTGCCCGGCTTCCAGGTTTTCAGTGCTTCGATCACCAGCGGCAGGAAGGTGTCCTTGATCGAGCGTTCGACCAGCAGACGCGAACCAGCAGTGCAGACTTCGCCCTGGTTGAAGGCAATGGCACCGGCCGCCGCTTCAGCTGCGGCTTGCAGGTCCGGGGCATCGGCAAACACGATGTTCGGGCTCTTGCCGCCCGCTTCGAGCCAGACGCGCTTCATGTTCGATTCGCCGGAGTAGATCAGCAATTGCTTGGCGATCTTGGTCGAACCGGTGAACACCAGCGTATCGACGTCATTGTGCAGGGCCAAGGCCTTGCCGACGGTGTGTCCGTAACCTGGCAAAACGTTAAGCACGCCTTTCGGAATGCCGGCTTCGACGGCCAGCGCAGCAATGCGAATGGCGGTCAGCGGGGATTTTTCCGATGGCTTGAGGATCACCGAGTTACCGGTGGACAGCGCCGGCCCGAGTTTCCAGCAGGCCATCATCAACGGGAAGTTCCACGGCACGATGGCGCCAACCACGCCGACCGGTTCGCGAGTCACCAGACCCAGCTGATCGTGCGGGGTGGCGGCGACTTCGTCGTAGATCTTGTCGATGGCTTCACCGCTCCAGCTCAGGGCTTGCGCCGCGCCGGGAACGTCGATGTACAGGGAATCGCTGATCGGCTTGCCCATGTCCAGGGTTTCAAGCAGCGCCAGCTCTTCGGCGTGCTGTTTGAGCAGGCCGGCGAAACGGATCATGGTGGCTTTGCGCTTGGTCGGTGCCAGGCGCGACCAGACGCCGGAATTGAAGGTGGCGCGGGCATTTTCAACGGCGCGCTGGGCGTCGGCGGCGTCACAGCTGGCAATCTTGCCCAGCAGACGGCCATCGACCGGGCTGATGCACTCGAAGGTCTCGCTGGAGACGGCATCGGTGTATTCGCCATTGATGTAGGCACGGCCTTCGATCTTCAGATCGCGAGCCCGTTGTTCCCAATCGGCACGAGTCAGGGTGGTCATACGAGTGTCCTCCTCTTGTTGAATACGAGCGCCCAACGATCGTCGCGGACGCTGTCAGGAATTCTGCCCAGCCAGCCTGATTTTTCGGCCCAAGGCAACCGCCACCCTAAACCAGCGACAGGTGAAGTTTCAATATATTTGACATAAGGCCGGCAAACGGCCTTGCGATGTTCATTTTAATAAACATAGACTTTGGGCTTTCCAACCAACCGCGCCGCAATCACGGGGGATAACAACAATGAGCATCCAGGACATCGTCGACTTCAGCCAGGCCACCACCCAACCCGATCGCTATCGGCCGGACCCGGCAAAAGTCCTCAAGGGCGACCCCGAGCAAGCGGTCTACAACCACTACAACAGCCCTTGCGGCCAGTTGAATGCGGGCGTGTGGGAAGGCGCTGTTGGCCAGTGGCATGTGAACTTCACCGAGCATGAGTACTGCGAAATCATTCAGGGCGTTTCGGTGCTGCGTGACAACGACGGCAACAGCAAGACCGTGCGTGCGGGTGATCGCTTCGTGATCCCGGCCGGGTTCAGGGGCACCTGGGAAGTGCTGGAGCCGTGCCGCAAGATTTATGTGGCGTTTGAACAGAAGGCCTGAGGATTTGTATTAGCCGGGCCGGCCTCTTCGCAGGCAAGCCTCGCTCCTACATCGGACGCGACTCACCGCAGGCGAAGGGGCACTAACAGGCAACCCATAACCTGCAGGCAACAAAAAAGGCCCGTATCTCGCGATACGGGCCTTTTTTGTAAGAGGGAAAAATCAATTACTTGATTTTGCCTTCTTTGTACATCACGTGCTTGCGAACGCGCGGATCGAACATGCGCTTTTCGAGCTTGTCCGGAGTAGTACGCTTGTTCTTGTCGGTAGTGTAGAAGTGACCAGTACCGGCGCTAGAAATCATTCGAATCAATTCACGCATGATTAGCTCCCTTAGATCTTGCCAGCTTTGCGGATTTCGGCCAGCACGACAGTGATGCCACGCTTGTCGATAATACGCATGCCTTTGGCAGATACGCGCAGACGCACGAAACGTTTCTCTTCTTCAACCCAGAAGCGGTGATGCTGCAGGTTCGGCAGGAAACGACGACGGGTTTTGTTGTTTGCGTGGGAAATGTTATTCCCAGTCACCGGACCCTTACCGGTAACTTGACATACTCTCGACATGCCTCAGCCCTCTAAAACCACATGCCCAACCCGGCATGGGTTGGCCGCTTAATCTCTCAGTCATTTGGCGCCAGGCGCCGCGTTTCTTTAGAGGTCTTACCGGCTACACCTACAGTGAAGGAACCGGGCCCCTAGAAAAGAGCGCTGCTTTATACCAGAAAGACTGGAGAGCAACAACATTCCGTGTGCGCGGACTTTATAAATTCCCCATTTTTCGGGCGCCGAGCGCCTTGGATAAAGGCTGTGGCCGATTAAGACCGCTCGTCGCAGAGAATCGGTCAACCGACCGATTTCGGGTTTCCTCGGCCCGCATCACCGAAAACAAGCGCACATACTCTCCTTAAAATGAAAAAGGAGATAGTCATTTGCAAAAGAGCCCACTAGGGTAAGCCTTTTCCAGACTGCACTTGCAGATGGGCCTTCGATCTGTAAAGGAATCCGACCATGCGCCTCGCTGCCCTACCGCTGTTGTTCGCCCCGCTCCTGCTGAGCCCGCTGGCCCATGCCGCCGCCCTGAGCGTCTGCACCGAGGCGAGTCCGGAAGGGTTCGACGTGGTGCAATACAACTCGCTGACCACCACCAACGCGTCCGCCGATGTGCTGATGAACCGTCTGGTGGACTTCGACACCGCCAGCGGTAAAGTGGTCGCCAGCCTCGCGGACAGCTGGGAAGTCAGCCCCGACGGCCTGACCTACGTGTTCAAGTTGCACCCACAGGTGAAATTCCACCGCACCGAGTACTTCAGCCCGACACGCGAGCTGACCGCCGAAGACGTCAAATTCAGCTTCGACCGCATGCTCGACCCGGCGCACCCTTGGCACAAGGTCGCCCAGAGCGGCTTCCCGCACGCCCAATCGATGCAGTTGCCGGCGCTGATCAAGAAGATCGATGCACTGGACCCGCTGACCGTACGCTTCACCCTCGATCACCCGGACTCAACCTTCCTCGCGACCCTGAGTATGGGCTTCGCCTCGATCTATTCCGCGGAATACGCCGACAAACTGCTGAAGGCCGGCACGCCCGAGAAGCTCAACAGCCAGCCGATCGGCAGCGGCCCGTTCGTGTTCACGCGCTTCCAGAAAGATGCCTCGATTCGCTACAAGGCCAACCCGGACTACTTCCGTGGCAAGCCTTCGGTGGACCCGCTGATCTTCGCCATCACCCCGGACGCCAATGTGCGTTTGCAGAAATTGCGTCGCAACGAGTGCCAGATCGCCCTGTCGCCCAAGCCTCTGGACGTACAGGCCGCGCTGAAAGAACCGACACTGAAAGTGGAAAAGACTGACGCCTTCATGACTGCGTTCGTCGGCATCAACAGCCAGCATCCACCGCTGGACAAACCTGAAGTGCGCCAGGCGATCAACCTCGCCTTCGACAAGGCCAACTACGTCAAAGCCGTGTTCGAAGACACTGCCGAGCCTGCCAACGGCCCGTACCCGCCGAACACTTGGAGCTACGCCAAAGGCCTGCCCGGTTATCCGCATGACGTCGAGAAGGCCAAGACATTGATGGCCAAGGCCGGACTCAAGGACGGCTTCCAGACCACCATCTGGACCCGACCTTCCGGCAGTCTGCTGAACCCGAACCCGAGCCTGAGCGCTCAAATGCTGCAATCGGACCTTGCGGAAATCGGCATCCAGGCCGAAATACGGGTGATCGAATGGGGCGAGCTGATTCGCCGCGCCAAAGCCGGCGAGCACGACCTGCTGTTCATGGGTTGGGCTGGCGACAACGGTGACCCGGACAACTTCCTCACGCCGCAGTTTTCCTGCGCCGCGGTCAAATCCGGCACTAACTTCGCCCGCTACTGCAACCAGGACCTGGACAAACTGATCAGCGCCGGCAAGACCACCGGCGAGCAAGGTGTGCGTACCAAGCTTTACGAACAGGCCCAGGCGCAGATCCAGCAGCAGGCGCTTTGGCTGCCGTTGGCCCACCCGACGGCGTTCGCGTTGACGCGCAAGAACGTCGAGGGTTACTCAGTCAGCCCGTTTGGTCGCCAGGATTACTCCAAGGTCAACCTCAAGTAACGCTTGGAAACGCTGCGCGAATGCTTCTCTGTGGCGAGGGAGCTTGCTCCCGCCGGGCTGCGCAGCGGCCCTGAAGATCCTGTGAGCGCTGCGCACTCAAGCGGGAGCAAGCTCCCTCGCCACAGAAGCCCGTCCCCAAGCCCTACATCCACCCATACTCGGCCATTGAAAGCGGCTCGCCGTCACCGATGATGAAATGGTCAAGCACCCGCACATCAATCAATTCCAGCGCCTCTTGCAGGCGCTTGGTCAGCATTCGATCAGCCTGACTGGGATCGGAATTGCCCGACGGATGGTTGTGGCAAAGGATCAATGCGGCGGCGTTATGAGCCAATGCGCGCTTGACCACCTGTCGCGGGTACACGCTGGTGTTGTCGATGGAGCCGCGAAACAGCACCTCAAACGCCAGCACCCGGTGTTTTGAATCCAGGAACAGGCTACCGAAGACCTCATGCGGCTCGTGGCGCAGCATCGACTTGAGGTAGTCGCGCACCGCCAGGGGGCTTTCCATCACTGAATCACGTCGTAACCGCTCTGCCAGATGCCGGCGGGCCATTTCCAGCACCGCCTGCAACTGCGCAAACTTTGCCGGCCCAAGGCCGAGCTCACCACTGAAGGTCCGAAGGTCGGCTTCGAGCAAAGTGCGCAGGCTGCCAAATTGCTGCAACAGGTGTCGCGCCAAATCCACCGCGCTTTTGCCGGACACACCGGTCCGTAAAAAAATCGCCAGCAGCTCTGCGTCCGAGAGACTCGCCGATCCCTGCTCCAGTAACTTCTCCCGCGGCCGCTCCGCCGCCGGCCAATCACGAATACTCATAGCACCTTCCCTGTCTGTGGGCGCCGCTGTTCCATAGCGGTCGCTGTGATATCGTAGCCCATCTTTTTTGCTGGCGATTTCATCCCTGGGGAGGGGGTCTCGCCATGCTGTCATCAACGAAATAAAAGGCAGACCTATGCAGCGGCTGTATCGGAAACGCATCGTTCTGGGCGTCGGCGGCGGTATTGCTGCCTACAAGAGCGCCGACCTGGTTCGCCGCCTGATCGACCAGGGTGCCGAAGTGCGCGTGGTCATGACCCGTGGCGGCAGCGAGTTCATCACTCCGCTGACCATGCAGGCCTTGTCCGGGCACCCGGTTCATCTCGACTTGCTGGACCCCGCGGCAGAAGCTGCCATGGGCCACATCGAGCTGGCCAAGTGGGCCGATATGGTGCTGATCGCCCCTGCTACGGCGGACCTGATTGCCCGTCTGGCCCAAGGCATTGCTGACGATCTGCTGACCACGCTGGTGCTGGCCACCGATGCGGTGGTCGCCATCGCCCCGGCGATGAACCAGGCCATGTGGCGCGACCCGGCAACCCAGGCCAACCTGCAAACCCTCGAAAGCCGCGGCATCAAAGCCTTCGGACCGGCCTCCGGTAGCCAGGCCTGCGGCGACGTCGGCCTTGGTCGCATGCTCGAAGCCGTCGAGCTCGCCCAATGCGCGGCGGACTGCTTCAAGCGCCAGGCATTGACCGGCAAACACGTGCTGATCACCGCCGGCCCGACTCAGGAAAACATCGATCCGGTGCGCTACATCACCAACCACAGCTCCGGAAAAATGGGCTTTGCCCTGGCCGAAGCCGCGGTGGAAGCCGGCGCCCGCGTCACGCTGATCACCGGCCCGGTGCACCTGCCGACTCCGGATCGTGTCACCCGCATCGACGTGGTCAGCGCTCGCGACATGCTCGCCGCCTGCGAAGCCGCGATCCCTTGCGACCTGTTTATCGCCTCGGCAGCGGTCGCGGACTACCGTCCTGAAGTCGTCGCCCCACAGAAACTCAAGAAAGACCCTACGAACGGCGACGGCTTGTTGCTACAGATGGTGCGCAACCCGGACATCCTGGCCACCATCGCCACCCGCCCCGACCGTCCGTTCAGTGTCGGCTTCGCTGCCGAAACCGAACACCTGCTCGATTACGCTGCGCGCAAGTTGAAAGACAAGAACCTCGATCTGATCGTCGCCAACGACGTCGCCAACCCGAGCATTGGCTTCAACAGCGAAGAAAACGCCTGCAGCGTGATCGATCGAGAACTGCACGCCACACTTTTCGCCCAGACCAGCAAGAGCAAAATTGCTCGCCAGCTGATCACTTTTATCGCCGAACGTCTGAACCAGGTTTAATTTACATGCACGCTTTGCAAGCCAAGATCCTCGACCCCCGCATCGGTACCGAATTCCCGCTGCCGCAGTACGCCACGCCTGGCTCCGCCGGCCTCGACCTGCGCGCCATGCTGGAAAAAGACACCGTCATCAAGCCGGGCGAAACCCTGCTGATCCCGACCGGTCTGTCCGTCTACATTGGCGATCCGGGTTTGGCCGCGCTGATTCTGCCGCGCTCCGGCCTGGGCCATAAACATGGCATCGTGCTGGGCAATCTGGTCGGTTTGATCGACTCCGATTACCAGGGCCCGCTGATGGTTTCGTGCTGGAACCGTGGCCAGACCGACTTCAACATGGTGGTCGGTGAGCGCCTGGCTCAATTGGTTCTGGTGCCGGTGGTTCAAGCGCACTTCGAGATGGTCGAAGAGTTTGTTGAAACCGAGCGTGGTGCCGGTGGTTTCGGGCATTCCGGCAGCCATTGATCCGATAAAGCATCCTGTGGCGAGGGAGCTTGCTCCCGCTGGGCTGCGAAGCGGCCCCAAGATTTTGTGAGTGCCGCGCACCCAAGCGCAAGCAAGCCTCCTCGCCAAAATTCGCACAACGTTCATCTGGAAGGTTTACCGCCCAAAATCAAGGCATTGACCGATCATTACCCCGCAAACGCAGGTGGCATGGCCTTTTCGCACCACGAACTCTCAGTGGAAAACGCCGTCATACCCTTCAGTTTGAGCCCGCCGACGAGATTTTCGCGGACAGGTCCAGTCACTTTCGAGATGGAGCATTCCCACAGATGAGCACCCCAGCCACAGTCGCACCCAAGTTCCCGGACAGCATCTTCCGCGCCTACGACATTCGCGGCACGGTCCCGGAATTCCTGAACGCTGAGACCGCTTACTGGCTCGGCCGCGCCATCGGTGCCCAGAGCCTGGCCCAGGACGAACCGAACGTTTCCGTTGGCCGCGACGGCCGCCTGTCCGGCCCGGAACTGGTCGAACAACTGATAAAGGGCCTGGCCGACAGCGGTTGCCACGTCAGCGACGTGGGCCTGGTGCCAACCCCGGCGCTTTACTACGCCGCCAACGTACTGGCCGGCAAATCCGGCGTCATGCTGACCGGCAGCCACAACCCGTCGAACTACAACGGGTTCAAGATCGTGATCGCGGGCGACACCCTGGCCAACGAACAGATCCAGGCCCTGCACGACCGCCTCAAGACCAACAACTTGAGCAGCGGCAAGGGCAGCGTCACCCAGGTCGAGATCCTCGACCGCTACAACACCGAAATCGTCCAGGACATCAAACTGGCTCGTCGCCTGAAAGTCGTGGTCGACTGCGGCAACGGCGCGGCCGGCGTGATCGCCCCGCAATTGATCGAAGCGTTGAACTGCGAAGTCATCCCGCTGTTCTGCGAGGTCGACGGTAACTTCCCGAACCACCACCCGGACCCGGGCAAGCCTGAAAACCTCGTCGACCTGATCGCCAAGGTCAAGGAAACCAACGCCGATATCGGCCTGGCTTTCGACGGCGATGGCGACCGCGTCGGTGTGGTGACCAACACCGGCAGTATCGTTTACCCGGACCGCCTGCTGATGCTGTTCGCCCGCGACGTACTGGCGCGCAACGCGGACGCGGATATCATCTTCGACGTCAAATGCACCCGCCGCCTGACACCGCTGATCAAGGAATACGGCGGCCGTCCGCTCATGTGGAAGACCGGTCACTCGTTGATCAAAAAGAAAATGAAACAAACCGGCGCCCTGTTGGCCGGCGAGATGAGCGGGCATATCTTCTTCAAGGAGCGCTGGTTCGGTTTTGACGACGGCATTTACAGCGCCGCGCGTCTGCTGGAGATCCTCAGCAAGGAAAAATCCACCGCGGAAGAGCTGTTTGCGACCTTCCCGAACGATATTTCTACGCCTGAAATCAATATCCATGTGACCGAAGAGAGCAAATTCAGCATCATTGATGCATTGCACGACGCGAAGTGGGGCGAAGGCGCCGACCTGACCACCATTGACGGCGTGCGAGTCGACTACGCCAAAGGCTGGGGCCTGGTGCGCGCGTCCAACACCACACCGGTGCTGGTGCTGCGCTTCGAGGCCGATGACGAGGCTGAATTGCAGCGCATCAAGGACGTGTTCAAAGTCCAGCTGAAGCGTGTTGCACCTGATCTCCAATTACCGTTTTGATCTTCTGAAGCACCCGGAGCCCTGAATGACCCTCGAACGCGAAGCCGCCGCCAACACCGCCAAGGTCCTGTCCGAAGCGTTGCCTTACATTCGCCGCTATGTCGGCAAGACGCTGGTGATCAAATACGGCGGCAACGCGATGGAAAGCGAGGAGCTGAAAACCGGCTTCGCCCGCGACATCGTGTTGATGAAAGCCGTCGGTATCAACCCGGTGGTGGTTCACGGCGGCGGCCCGCAAATCGGCGACCTGCTCAAGCGCCTGTCGATCGAGAGCCACTTCATCGATGGCATGCGCGTGACTGACGCGCAGACCATGGACGTGGTGGAAATGGTCCTCGGCGGCCAGGTCAACAAGGACATCGTCAACCTGATCAACCGTCATGGCGGCAGCGCCATCGGCCTGACCGGTAAAGACGCCGAGCTGATTCGTGCGAAGAAGCTCACCGTGACCCGCCAGACGCCGGAGATGACCCAGCCGGAAATCATCGACATCGGCCAGGTAGGCGAAGTGGTCGGGATCAACACCGACTTGCTGAACCTGCTGGTCAAAGGTGATTTCATCCCGGTCATCGCGCCAATCGGCGTCGGTGCCAACGGCGAGTCGTACAACATCAACGCTGACCTGGTGGCCGGCAAAGTCGCCGAAGCGCTGAAAGCTGAAAAGCTGATGCTGCTGACCAACATCGCCGGCTTGATGGACAAGTCGGGCACGGTCCTCACCGGCCTGACCACCCAGCAAGTCGACGAGCTCATCGCCGACGGCACGATCTACGGCGGCATGCTGCCGAAGATCCGTTGCGCGCTGGAAGCGGTTCAGGGCGGCGTGGGCAGCTCGCTGATCATTGATGGCCGGGTGCCGAATGCGATTCTGCTTGAGATCTTCACCGATACCGGTGTGGGTACGTTGATCAGCAATCGCAAGCGTCACTGATTCAAGCACGGCAACAGATCGCAGCCTTCGCCGGCACCTAAGGATGTACGAATATTCTGTAGGAGCTGACGAAGCCTGCGATCTTTTTTATGCGCGCCGGAAACGTCCGACCTGACTTAGCGAAACGTCCGACATCCTGCCCGAATCAGTCCGCCTAGGATCTTCCCTGTATCCACAGGAGAATGACCTCATGCAAAAAGATTACGTTCCATATGGCAGCGACGTTGCAGCAGGCACCTTTGAGTGCGTGGACTGCGGGCATCGGTATTCGAATCAGGCAAAAACCTCGATTCCGCCGTGCCCTCAGCGCCAGAAATCGGTGCACCTGCTTAATGGCTGGAAAGTTCTGACCGGCCAGGGCGACGCGGTGAAAGATCCGTATCCAAACAGATAAGCACAGCAGTTCTTTTCCCGATAAAAAAAGGCCCTGTTCTCACAGGGCCTTTTCTTTAGACGCCGAACTGAGCCCTATAGGCTTCAACGGCTGGCAAATGCTGCTTGAGCTGCGGATCATCCGCCAGGAATTCCAGCACCTGGTTCAGCGACACAATGCTGATCACCGGAATGCCGAAATCACGCTCCACTTCCTGGATCGCCGACAACTCGCCGTTGCCACGCTCCTGACGGTTCAGGGCGATGAGCACGCCCTTGGCCTTGGCGCCGTCCTGGGAAGCGATGATTTGCATCACTTCGCGGATCGCGGTGCCGGCGGTGATCACGTCGTCGATGATCAGCACATCGCCGGTCAACGGCGCGCCAACGAGACTGCCGCCTTCACCGTGAGCCTTGGCTTCCTTGCGGTTGAAGCACCACGGCAAATCACGGCCATGATGTTCGGCCAGCGCCACCGCAGTGGTCGCCGCCAGCGGGATGCCTTTGTACGCCGGGCCAAACAATACATCGAACGAAATACCGTTCTCGACGATGGCTGCCGCGTAGCAACGACCCAGCTGCGCAAGAGCCGAACCGGTATTGAACAGGCCGGCATTGAAGAAGTAAGGACTGGTGCGCCCGGACTTCAGGGTGAACTCGCCGAAGCGCAAAACGCCGCGATCGATGGCAAAACGAATGAAATCGCGCTGATACGCTTGCATGAAAAAAACCCCAAATACCACGGATTTAGCTAATTAGGTTGACGCCGTGTATCATACACGCACGCGATTTTTGGGGCCATTTATGCGGATCATCAGTGTGAACGTCAATGGTATTCAGGCTGCAGTGGAGCGAGGGTTGCTCAGTTGGCTGCAAGCACAGAATGCCGACGTCATCTGCCTGCAGGACACCCGCGCCTCCGCCTTTGAACTGGACGATCCAGCCTTCCAACTGGATGGCTACTTCCTTTATGCCTGCGAAGCCGAAGTTCCCGCCCAGGGTGGCGTGGCTTTGTATTCGCGGTTGCAACCGAAGGCAGTCATCAGCGGTCTCGGTTTCGAGACAGCCGACCGCTACGGGCGCTACCTGCAAGCCGATTTCGACAAGGTCAGCATCGCGACCTTGCTGCTCCCTTCGGGGCAGAACGGCGATGAAGACTTGAACCAGAAGTTCAAGCTAATGGACGATTTCGCCCGTTATCTGGATAAACAGCGACGCAAACGTCGCGAGTACATTTATTGTGGCTCGCTGTACGTGGCGCAACAGAAGCTGGATATCAAGAACTGGCGCGACAGCCAGCAATCCCCGGGCTTCCTGGCACCTGAACGTGCCTGGATGGACGAGATTGTCGGCAACATGGGCTATGTTGATGCCCTGCGTGAAGTCAGCCGTGAAGGCGACCAGTACAGCTGGTGGCCGGACAACGAACAGGCGGAAATGCTCAACCTCGGTTGGCGTTTCGACTACCAGTTGCTGACCCCTGGCCTGCGCCGTTTTGTTCGCAGCGCACGCCTGCCACGCCAGCCACGGTTCTCGCAACACGCACCACTGATCGTGGACTACGACTGGACGCTGACCATTTAAGCGTCTTTTCGCAGACGCAAAAAAGCCGACATCGCCGTCGGCTTTTTTGTGCGCGCCTCATTCCTGTAGGAGCGAGGCTTGCCCGCGAAGAACGATAACGCGTTGTTCCTGACAGACCGAGGCGCCTCAATTCGCGGGCAAGCCTCGCTCCTACGGGACAGCGGTGGCTACTTGATCAACCGCCAGGTGAACGGATACCGATACGGCACCCCTTCATTGGCTTTCACACCACCGATGATCGTCAGTACCAACGCACCAATCGCCACCAGACCGAACAGGAAGAACCCGATGATCACCACCATCAGCAGGAAGCAGATGGCAGAAGCAATGGCGACGGTGATCTGAAAGTTCAGCGCCTCCTTGCCCTGTGCATCGACAAACGGGTCCATCTCGCGCTTCATCTGCCAGAGGATCAGCGGGCCGATCAGCGTACCGAACGGAATCCAGATTCCCAGCAACGCGGACAAGTGACAAAACATCGCCCACTGCCGAACCTCTTTGCTCGGGATGGGAAGTAGCTGCTGCTCGTCACTCATGGTGTCCTCCTTGCGTGGAACATCCGATCAGTCGGCCAGTGCGGCCTTTTGCAGTTCGAAGATCTCGGTCATGCCTTTCTTCGCCAGTTCAAGCATAGCGTTCAGCTCTTCCGGCTGGAACGGCGCGCCTTCGGCAGTGCCCTGGACTTCGATGAAGCCGCCAGTGCTGGTCATCACCACGTTCAGGTCAGTCTCGGCAGCCGAGTCTTCCAGGTAGTCGAGGTCGAGCACAGGCTCGCCCTGGTACATGCCCACCGAAACGGCCGCGATCATTTGCTTGAGCGGGTCGCCGCCTTTCAGGCCGCCGCGCTTCTTGATCACTTTCAAGGCATCGACCAGCGCAACCATGGCGCCGGTGATGGATGCGGTGCGGGTGCCACCGTCGGCCTGGATCACGTCGCAGTCGACGTACAGGGTGACGTCGCCCAGCTTGGACATGTCCAGCGAAGCACGCAGCGAGCGACCGATCAGACGCTGGATTTCCAGGGTGCGGCCGCCTTGCTTGCCACGGCTCGCTTCACGCTGGTTACGCTCGCCAGTGGCGCGCGGCAGCATGCCGTATTCCGCGGTCAACCAGCCTTGGCCCTGGCCCTTGAGGAAACGCGGTACGCCGTTCTCGACGCTGACCGTGCAGATGACTTTGGTATCACCGAATTCGACCAGTACAGATCCCTCGGCGTGTTTGGTGTAGTTGCGGGTAATGCGGATCGAGCGGAGCTGATCGGCAGCGCGACCACTTGGACGTTTCATAGGGAATACCTGTACGGAGGACGGAAAACTGCCGAGCATTATAGAGCCGCGCGCCAAGACTGGGCACTTCTAAAAAATCCGTCCGACGATTGAAGGCGCTGACTAGAGCTTAGAACAGCGCTTTACCGACGGCCTGCAGCCCTTTGTCACACCGTGTGTTTGGGCGCATCCGCCCCACTGCGCTACAATCCTGCGCCTTTGCTGCCTGTCGGCTTTAATTCACAGATATCGGGTCTCGCGAAACCTTTGGTAACGCAAACCTGAATTGCGAGGTACCTCCATGGTGCACAGCATGACCGCCTTCGCCCGCGTTGAAAAAGCCGGCGCCCAAGGCACCCTGAGCTGGGAATTGCGCTCGGTCAACAGCCGCTACCTGGAACCCCATTTGCGCCTGCCGGAGTCGTTTCGCGACCTCGAAGGTGCGGTCCGCGAAGCGCTGCGCCAGGGGATATCCCGGGGCAAGCTCGAATGCACTCTGCGCTTCACCGAAGAAAACACCGACAAACCCCTGCAAGTGGACCGCGAGCGCGCCGCGCAATTGGTCGCTGCCGCCGAGACCATCGCCGGCCTGATCAAGAATCCCGCCGCATTGAATCCGCTGGAAGTCCTGGCCTGGCCTGGCGTTCTGGTGGGCGACGCCGCTGACCCGCAAGCCTTGAATGCCGAAGCACTGGCGCTGTTCAATGAAGGTCTGAAAGAACTCAAGGCCGGCCGCGAGCGCGAAGGCGCGGAGCTGGCCCGGTTGATCAACGATCGCCTCACCTCCATCGAAGAAGATGTGGTGACCCTGCGCGAACTGGTCCCGCAGATGCTCGCCACCCAACGCCAGAAAGTCCTCGACCGCTTTGCCGACATGAAAGCCGAGATGGACCCGCAGCGACTCGAGCAGGAAATGGTCATGCTCGCGCAAAAGAGCGACGTCGCCGAAGAACTGGATCGCTTGAGCACTCACATCATTGAAGTTCGCCGGGTACTCAAATCCGGCGGCGCTGCCGGTCGGCGCCTGGACTTCCTGATGCAGGAGCTCAACCGCGAAGCCAACACACTGGGCTCCAAAGCCTTCGACCCGCGCAGCACCCAAGCGGCGGTCAACCTCAAAGTGTTGATCGAGCAGATGCGCGAACAAGTGCAGAATATTGAGTAAGGCAACCCCGACATGACCCACAGCACCGGCACCCTGTACATCATTTCCGCCCCTTCGGGCGCGGGCAAGAGCAGCCTGGTCAAGGCCCTGACCGACGCTGATCAGGAGATCCGCGTCTCGGTCTCCCACACCACCCGCGCCATGCGCCCCGGTGAAGTGAACGGCGTGAACTATCACTTCGTCGAACGCGGCGAGTTCGTGAAGATGATCGAGCACGGGGATTTCCTCGAGCGCGCCGAAGTGTTCGGCAACCTCTACGGCACTTCGCAAAGCCACCTGCAGCAGACCCTGGACGAAGGCCACGACCTGATTCTGGAAATCGACTGGCAAGGTGCCGAGCAAGTGCGCAAATTGATGCCTCAGGCCCGCTCTATCTTCATTCTGCCGCCGTCCCTGCAAGCCCTGCATCAGCGTCTGAACAATCGCGGCCAGGACAGTGACGAGGTCATCGAAGGCCGGATGCGCGAAGCCGTCAGCGAAATGAGCCACTACGTCGACTACGACTACCTGATCATCAATGACGATTTCGCCCATGCGCTGAAGGATTTGCAGGCGATTTTCCGTGCCAATCAGCTGCATCAGAAGCGTCAGCAGCAGCGCAACGGAAAACTTTTGGCTGAATTGCTCGGCTAAACAGCCCTTCCCAAAACCGCTGCAAGGGCTTTACATTGACACTTGCAGCGCGTTGAAGGGCTTGGTCAAAAAATCAGCGCTTCCCTAATCGCTGGTGATTTTTTAAACTGTTCAGTCCGCTCGCCCACCCGGGCAGCGCGCATATTGCATTCGCTCCGAGGAATACCATGGCCCGCGTAACCGTTGAAGACTGCCTGAACCACGTGGAAAACCGTTTTGAACTGGTCATGCTGTCCACCAAGCGTGCCCGTCAACTGGCCACCGGCGGCAAAGAGCCACTGGTACAGTGGGAAAACGACAAGCCTACCGTTGTAGCCTTGCGTGAAATCGCCGAAGGCCTGATGAGCTACGAGTTCATCGCCAATGCTGAAATCGTCGAAGACGAACCGCTGTTCGCAGCGTTCGAGGACGAGTCCAACGAGGCCGTCTAAGCCTATGCCTGGTCGACGTAGCACGGCGCGGGGTCACAGCGAACGGCAGGAGTCATCATGCCGAGCATAGACGCCCTCGCCGATCGCTTATCGACCTACCTCGGCAAGGACCAGGTCAACCTGGTCCGCCGAGCGTACTTCTACGCCGAACAAGCCCACGACGGCCAACGCCGCCGCAGCGGTGAGGCGTACGTCACGCATCCTCTTGCGGTGGCGAACATTCTTGCCGACATGCACATGGACCATCAGAGCCTGATGGCGGCGATGCTGCATGACGTGATCGAAGACACCGGTATTGCCAAGGAAGCGCTGCAAGCGCAGTTCGGCGAAACCGTGGCCGAACTGGTAGACGGGGTCAGCAAACTGACCCAGATGAACTTCGAGACCAAGGCCGAAGCACAAGCCGAAAACTTCCAGAAAATGGCCATGGCCATGGCGCGCGACATTCGCGTGATCCTGGTCAAGCTCGCCGACCGCCTGCACAACATGCGCACGCTGGAAGTCCTGTCCGGTGAAAAGCGTCGGCGGATCGCCAAGGAAACCCTGGAAATCTATGCGCCCATCGCCAACCGGCTGGGCATGCACGCCATCCGCATAGAATTCGAAGACCTCGGCTTCAAGGCCATGCACCCGATGCGTTCCGCACGGATCAACCAGGCCGTCAAACGCGCCCGGGGCAACCGCAAGGAAATCGTCAACAAGATCGAAGAATCCCTCAGCCACTGCCTGGCCATCGATGGCATCCAGGGCGAGGTCAGCGGTCGTCAGAAACACCTCTACGGCATTTACAAGAAAATGCGCGGCAAGCGTCGGGCCTTCAACGAGATCATGGACGTCTATGCGTTCCGGATCATCGTCGACAAGGTCGACACCTGCTACCGCGTATTGGGCGCTGTGCATAACTTGTACAAACCGTTGCCGGGACGCTTCAAGGATTACATCGCGATCCCCAAGGCCAACGGCTACCAGTCGCTGCACACCACGCTGTTCGGCATGCACGGTGTTCCGATCGAGATCCAGATCCGCACCCGTGAAATGGAAGAGATGGCCAACAACGGCATCGCCGCCCATTGGCTGTACAAATCCAGCGGCGACGAGCAGCCAAAAGGCACTCACGCCCGCGCTCGCCAGTGGGTCAAAGGCGTGCTGGAAATGCAGCAACGGGCCGGCAACTCGCTGGAATTCATCGAAAGCGTGAAGATCGACCTGTTCCCGGACGAGGTCTACGTCTTCACGCCCAAAGGCCGGATCATGGAGCTGCCCAAAGGCTCCACGGCGGTCGACTTCGCTTACGCGGTGCACACCGACGTGGGCAACAGCTGCATCGCCTGCCGGATCAATCGTCGTCTCGCACCGCTGTCCGAACCGCTGCAAAGCGGCTCCACGGTCGAGATCGTCAGTGCTCCCGGTGCCCGGCCGAACCCGGCGTGGCTCAACTTCGTGGTCACGGGCAAGGCACGGACCCACATCCGCCATGCGCTGAAACTGCAACGCCGTTCCGAGTCCATCAGCCTGGGCGAGCGCCTGCTGAACAAAGTGCTCAATGGTTTCGACAGCTCGCTGGAAAAAGTACCGGCCGACCGCGTCAAGGCGATGCTCGCCGAATACCGTCTCGAACTGATCGAAGACTTGCTGGAAGATATCGGCCTGGGCAATCGAATGGCCTATGTAGTCGCCCGCCGCCTGCTTGGCGAAGGCGAACAGCTGCCAAGTCCGGAAGGCCCGCTGGCGATTCGCGGCACCGAAGGCCTGGTGCTCAGCTACGCCAAGTGCTGCACACCAATCCCGGGCGACCCGATTGTTGGTCACTTGTCCGCCGGCAAAGGCATGGTCGTGCACCTGGACAACTGCCGCAACATCAGCGAAATCCGTCACAACCCGGAAAAATGCATCCAGCTCTCGTGGGCCAAGGATGTCACCGGCGAATTCAACGTCGAGCTGCGCGTCGAACTGGAACATCAGCGCGGCCTGATCGCCCTGCTGGCCAGCAGCGTCAACGCAGCCGACGGCAATATCGAGAAAATCAGCATGGACGAACGCGATGGTCGCATCAGCGTGGTCCAACTGGTGGTCAGCGTGCACGACCGCGTACACCTGGCCCGCGTGATCAAGAAACTGCGTGCATTGACCGGGGTGATCCGCATCACCCGCATGCGCGCCTAAGCCCACTATTACAAGGAGTCATTCATGACCAAGACTGTTATCACCAGCGACAAGGCCCCGGCTGCCATCGGTACTTACTCCCAGGCGATCAAGGCTGGCAACACCGTCTACATGTCGGGCCAGATTCCTCTGGACCCAAAAACCATGGAACTGGTTGAAGGCTTCGAAGCCCAGACCGTCCAGGTGTTCGAGAACCTCAAAGCCGTGGCCGAAGCCGCTGGCGGTTCGTTCAAGGACATCGTCAAACTGAACATCTTCCTCACCGACCTGAGCCACTTCGCCAAGGTCAACGAGATCATGGGCAAGTACTTTGACCAGCCATACCCTGCCCGCGCCGCCATCGGCGTAGCCGCCCTGCCAAAGGGTTCGCAGGTTGAAATGGATGCCATTCTGGTCATCGAGTAATACATCCGGCGCAGCCTTTTCAAGGTTGCGTCGACTTCGTTTCTGAAAGGATTCCACCATGCGCCATGCGCTAGCTCTCTCGCTGGTCGCCCTACTCTTGGGCGGTTGTGCCAGCAACCCTGCCGATCGTGACATCAGCGGCACCTGGATCAATCAGGTGGCGATCGACGCTGCGTCCAAAGGTGGCCCCTTGCGTGAAGCGCTCCAGGCTTATGGCCCGAACCTGGAATGGGACGTCAACACCAAGGCCGCTCAAGCCCGCTACACCAACGGTTTTGAGAACGTCGACGGCAAGCTGCTGGGCGAAGCGTCCGGCGCCTGGAAAGTCGACTTTTATGGCAGCTCCGCCAGCGAACTGAAGCGTGACGGCAAGCAACTGAGCCAGGCCGCCAGCGAAAACGAGCCGGAGCAGGTCTTTGACCGCGCGTTGATTCCGGTCCCGGATGGCGCACCGATTGGCGCGAGCTTCGAACGCGCGCTGTACACCGCCTACATGGGCGGCAGCTGGAAAATCGTCAACGGTCCGGGCGAAGGCAATACCGTGCAATTCCAGGCCGATGGCCAGGTTGCCGGACTGCCGGGTGCCGATCGATATGCCCTTTGCCTGGCGGGCGATTGCGCGTCGATGAGCGGCGGCAATGACAACATGTGGCTGCAAGTGAACGGCCAGGGCAATACCTGGATCTTTGCGCGCAAGGGCAAGGAACTGGAGATTCTGCAGGCAGTGAACACGGCTCAGGCGGATGAAATGCCTCAGTTCACGCCGGGTGATCGCAAGTGGTTGCTGGAAAAGCAGTAACCCGGCCCTGAAGCCAACGCAAAACCAATGTGGGAGCGAGCCTGCTCGCGATGAGGCCATAACAGCCAACGATGATGTTGAATGTTATGCCACCATCGCGAGCAGGCTCGCTCCCACATTTGGTTTGTGGTGATGGGAAGTCAGCAGCGGCCTTCGAGAATGGCGGCGTAGCCTTCTCGATAGCTTGGGTACTTTGGCGCCCAGCCCAAGGCCTTCGCCCTGGCATTGCTGCATTGCTTGCTGCCCGTGCGCCGTACGCTGGCGTCGTCAGCCCACTCGGTCACGCCCAGATATTCACGCAACCAGCCCACCACTTCGGCCAGCGGCGCTGGCGCGTCGTCGACACCGATGTAGACGTCATCCAACGCCACCCCGCGTCGATCCGCTTCAAGCAGAAACGCCATCAAGCCCGCCGCGTCATCGGCGTGGATGCGGTTGCCATACAGCGGCGGGTCAACCGCCACGCGATAGCCACGACGCACTTGAGTCAGCAGCCATTCGCGGCCCGGGCCGTAGATGCCAGTCAAGCGCACGATGCTTGCCGGGATGCCGCTCTGGAGCGCCACTTTCTCGGCCTCCAGCATCAATCGACCCGAGTAGCCTGATGCAAGGGTCGGCGAAGTCTCGTCGACCCACTCGCCCTCCTGCTGCCCATACACACTGCTGCTGGAAACAAACAGCAGGCGATTCGGTACCTGCCCGTAGTCGTCGAGCCACTCCAGCACATGCTTCAACCCGTCGACATACGCGGCGCGGTAACCGGCTTCATCGTGATTGGTCGCGGCCGCGCAATAAACGAGGTAATCCACGGCACCGATGGGCCACGTCTCAGGACAGTCCTTATCGAACAAGTCGCCGGCAACGCCAATGACTCCCTCGGGCAGGCGCGAGACGTCCCGCCTCAGGCCATGAACCTCCCACCCGGAAGCCATCAATTGCGTGGCCAAACGACCGCCGACATCACCACAGCCGGCGATCAAAACAGAAGGCGCAGACATCAGAAAACTCCCATCAGAAAGGCAAAGACTAGCGCCGACAATGGACGAGCGGCTAGCAATGAAGGAAAAAAAGATACTCTATTACTTTTGTTAACAAGAATTACTTGCAATAATGCACGCCACTTTTGTTCTCGGCCTTACGAGGCCTGGAAGAGCATTTACCGTTTTTCTATTTCAGGTCCGGCCAGCATGACACGCAATCAATTCCCCGCTTCGCCAACCAAACGACCTCGCGCCTGGAGCGCAGTGGCCGCCCTGCTGCTCAGCCTGATGCTGGCACCGACCGCCGCTTTCGCTGACGTACAAGCTCCGGCCACTCCGGCCGCCGCCGCTGCTCCAGCCCCGGCTGATCATGCCGCCCCGCCGTTGCACCCGCCGCAACCGACCCGGCTCAGGCAGTAGATGCCGAAGACGTCCCTGAAGTTCTCGAAGCCGACAACACCCTGGGCATGGCCCACGACCTGTCGCCTTGGGGCATGTACCAGAACGCCGATATTATCGTGAAAATCGTGATGATCGGCCTGGCCATCGCCTCGATCATCACCTGGACCATCTGGATCGCCAAGGGCTTCGAGCTGATGGGCGCCAAGCGGCGTCTGCGCACTGAAATCGTCCACCTGAAAAAAGCCACCACCCTTAAAGAAGCCAGCGCCACCGCCACGAAGCAAGGCACCCTCGCCAACCTGCTGGTGCATGACGCCTTGGAAGAGATGCGATTGTCTGTCAACAGCCGCGAGAAAGAAGGCATCAAGGAACGTGTTGCCTTCCGTCTCGAGCGTCTGGTTGCAGCCTGCGGTCGCAACATGAGCAGCGGCACCGGCGTGCTCGCCACTATCGGTTCCACCGCGCCGTTCGTGGGCCTGTTCGGCACCGTGTGGGGCATCATGAACAGCTTCATCGGCATCGCCAAAACCCAGACCACCAACCTCGCCGTCGTCGCCCCCGGCATCGCCGAAGCCCTGCTGGCCACCGCGCTGGGTCTGGTTGCGGCGATTCCTGCTGTTGTGATCTACAACGTCTTCGCCCGTTCCATCGCTGGCTACAAGGCGCAAGTGTCCGATGCCTCGGCTGAAGTCCTGCTGCTGGTCAGCCGCGACCTCGATCACCTGCCGACCGCCGAGCGCTCCGCGCAACCCCACATGGTCAAAGTAGGGTAATCAGCCATGGGCTTGCATTTGAAAGAAGGCGCAGACGACGATCTGGCCGAGAACCATGAAATCAACGTCACGCCGTTCATCGACGTGATGCTGGTGCTGTTGATCATCTTCATGGTGGCCGCTCCGTTGGCCACCGTGGACATCAAGGTCGACCTGCCCGCCTCCAGCGCCAAACCGGCGCCGCGGCCAGAGAAGCCGGTGTTCCTCAGCGTCAAGGCTGACCAGCGCCTGTTCCTCGGTGAAGACGAAGTGAAGGCCGAAGCACTTGGCGCCACCCTCGACGCCAGGACCCAAGGCAAGAAAGACACGACGATCTTCTTCCAGGCCGATAAAGGCGTGGATTACGGCGACCTGATGAGCGTGATGGACAACCTGCGCTCCGCCGGTTACCTGAAGGTAGGTCTGGTCGGGCTCGAGACGGCAGTCAAGAAATGATCACGACGCGCCATAAGCTGACGCGTTACAGCGCGAGCCTGGCCGTGGTGCTGGGCGTCCATGCACTGGCTATTGCGCTGGCGCTGAACTGGACGTCGCGCCCACCCATCGAGCTGCCTCCGCAGGCGATGATGGTCGAGTTGGCGCCGGTTCCGGCCCCACCACCGCCGGCACCGCCGAAGGTGATAACGCCACCACAGCCACCGGCCCCGGTGGAAGAACTGCCGATCCCGAAACTGGCTGAAGTGCCGAAGGCCGAGATCGTTGTGCCGAAGCCGGTCAAACCCAAGCCGAAGCCGAAGCCGCAACCACCCAAGCCTGTGGAGAAAAAGCCGGAGCCGCCGAAGGAGAAACCGTCCGAGGAGAAACCTAGCGACGCGCAACCGACCCAGGCACCGACGGAGAAATCCGCGCAACCAGCACCGGGCCCATCGCCTGCACAACAGGCTGCCAAGGCCAGCTGGGAAGGCACTTTGCTCGCGCACTTGGGCAAGTACAAAAAGTACCCGGTGAGTGCACAGAATCGGGGCAAGCAAGGCACCAACCGTCTGCGCTTCATCGTTGATGGCGAAGGTAATGTGTTGTCGTACGAACTGGTGAGCCGTTCAGGCACCGCCGATCTGGACCGCGCTACCCTGGAAATGATCCGCCTCGCCCAACCGCTGCCCAAGCCACCGGCGGACATGCTGACCAATGGCACCATCGAAATCACGGCGCCGTTCCTCTACTCACTGGAAAAACGCCGCCGCTAAACGCAACACAAAACCATTGCAGGAGTGAGCCTGCTCGCGATCAGGCCACCACATTCAACCTTTTCGGTGAATGTAATACCGCTATCGCGAGCAGGCTCAGTCCTACAGGGGTCTCCTCCAGCAGGAAAGTCCAAGATCATGCAGAGAAGGCACCCAAAGGTGCCTTTTGTGTATCTGCCAGCGGCAAACCGGCATTACCCAGTGTCACTCTGCACACTCACTCTGATAACGTGCGTCTATCGATTGCAGCCGTTATGCTTGGCGCGCAACTTCATGGACGCTTGCTATGACTCTCACAGAATTACGCTACATCGTTACCCTCGCCCAAGAGCAGCATTTCGGCCACGCGGCCGAGCGTTGCCATGTCAGCCAGCCGACCCTGTCGGTGGGCGTGAAAAAGCTTGAAGACGAACTCGGTGTGCTGATTTTCGAGCGCAGCAAGAGTGCCGTGCGCCTGACTCCGGTCGGTGAAGGCATCGTTGCCCAGGCGCAGAAAGTCCTGGAACAGGCCCAAGGCATTCGCGAACTGGCCCAGGCTGGCAAAAACCAGCTGACCGCTCCGCTGAAAGTCGGCGCGATCTACACCGTCGGCCCGTACCTGTTTCCGCACCTGATTCCACAACTGCACCGGGTTGCCCCGCAGATGCCGTTGTACATCGAAGAAAACTTCACTCACGTACTGCGCGACAAACTGCGCAACGGCGAGCTCGACGCAATCATCATCGCCCTGCCGTTCAACGAAGCCGACGTGCTGACCCTGCAGCTCTACGACGAGCCGTTCTACGTGCTGATGCCGGCCCAGCACCCGTGGACGCAAAAAGAATCCATCGACGCCAGCCTGCTCAACGACAAGAGCCTGCTGCTGCTCGGCGAAGGCCACTGCTTCCGCGATCAAGTGCTGGAAGCCTGCCCGACCCTGGCCAAAGGCAACGACGGCGCCAAGCACACCACGGTGGAATCAAGCTCTCTTGAAACCATCCGCCACATGGTCGCGTCCGGCCTGGGCATTTCGATCCTGCCGCTGTCGGCCGTCGACAGCCATCACTACGCCCCCGGCGTGATCGAAGTGCGCCCACTGACGCCTCCGGTGCCGTTCCGCACCGTGGCCATTGCGTGGCGCGCGAGCTTCCCGCGTCCGAAAGCCATCGAGATCCTCGCTGACTCCATTCGCCTGTGCTCGGTTGCCAAGCCGCAAGCACCGGTGGTTGCGGCCTAAGTCGCTGCCATGACCGAGTTGTCGCAAGTGTCGGTCACGGCACTCAAGGGTGTCGGCGAGGCCATGGCCGAGAAACTGGCCAAGGTCGGCCTGGAGAATCTCCAGGACGTGCTGTTCCACCTGCCGCTGCGTTATCAGGACCGCACCCGTGTAGTCCCGATCGGCCATTTGCGACCCGGCCAGGACGCCGTGATCGAAGGCACCGTCAGCGGCGCCGACGTGGTCATGGGCCGTCGCCGCAGCCTCGTCGTGCGTCTGCAGGACGGCACCGGCGGGCTCAGTCTGCGCTTCTACCATTTCAGCAACGCCCAGAAAGAAGGCCTCAAACGCGGCACGCGGATTCGCTGCTACGGCGAAGCCCGGCCCGGTGCGTCGGGGTTGGAAATCTACCACCCGGAATACCGCGCCATCACCGGCGACGAGCCACCGCCGGTGGATGAAACCCTGACCCCGGTCTACCCGCTCACCGAAGGCCTGACCCAGCAGCGCTTGCGCCAACTGTGCATGCAAACCCTGACCATGCTCGGCCCGACCAGCCTGCCCGACTGGCTGCCGACCGAACTGGCCCGGGACTATCAACTCGCGCCGCTGGCCGATGCGATCCGCTACCTGCATCACCCGCCCGCCGATGCCGATGTCGACGAACTTGCCCTCGGCCATCACTGGGCTCAGCACCGTCTGGCCTTTGAAGAACTGCTGACCCATCAGCTATCCCAGCAACGTCTGCGCGAAAGCATGCGCTCCCTGCGCGCGCCGGCGATGCCGAAAGCCACCAAACTGCCGGCGCAATACCTGGCCAATCTGGGTTTTACGCCAACCGGCGCACAGCAACGAGTCGGCAACGAAATCGCCTACGACCTGAGCCAGCACGAACCGATGCTTCGGCTGATTCAGGGCGACGTCGGCGCGGGCAAAACCGTGGTCGCGGCCCTCGCCGCGCTTCAGGCATTGGAGGCTGGTTATCAGGTCGCATTGATGGCGCCCACGGAAATTCTCGCCGAGCAGCACTTCATCACCTTCAAGCGCTGGCTCGAACCGCTGGGCATTGAAGTCGCGTGGCTGGCCGGCAAGCTCAAGGGCAAAAACCGCGTGGCCGCGCTGGAGCAGATCGCCAATGGCGCACCCATGGTGGTCGGCACTCACGCGTTGTTCCAGGAGGAAGTGCAGTTCAAGAACCTTGCACTGGCAATCATCGACGAACAGCACCGCTTCGGCGTGCAGCAGCGCTTGGCATTGCGGCAGAAAGGCGTCGGCGGGCGGATGTGTCCGCATCAGCTGATCATGACCGCCACGCCGATTCCACGAACGCTGGCCATGAGCGCCTACGCCGACCTCGACACCTCGATCCTCGACGAACTGCCGCCCGGACGAACCCCGGTCAACACCGTGCTGGTCACCGATACCCGGCGTGTCGAAGTCATTGAGCGCGTGCGCGGCGCCTGCGCCGAAGGGCGTCAGGCCTATTGGGTGTGCACGCTGATTGAAGAATCCGAAGAGCTGACCTGCCAGGCCGCCGAAACCACTTACGAAGACCTCACCGCCGCGCTCGGCGAGCTGAAGGTCGGCCTGATCCACGGCCGCATGAAGCCCGCCGAAAAAGCCGCTGTCATGGCCGAATTCAAGGCCGGCAATTTGCAGCTGCTGGTTGCGACCACCGTGATCGAAGTCGGCGTCGATGTGCCGAACGCCAGCCTGATGATCATTGAAAACCCCGAGCGCCTCGGCCTCGCGCAGTTGCACCAATTGCGCGGCCGCGTCGGTCGAGGCAGCGCCGCCAGCCATTGCGTGCTGCTCTACCATCCGCCGCTGTCGCAGATCGGCCGTCAGCGCCTGGGCATCATGCGTGAAACCAACGACGGTTTTGTCATCGCCGAAAAGGACCTCGAGCTGCGCGGCCCCGGTGAAATGCTCGGCACGCGCCAGACCGGCCTGCTGCAATTCAAGGTCGCCGACCTGATGCGCGACGCCGATCTATTGCCCGCCGTACGCGACGCCGCCCAGGCATTGCTCGAACGCTGGCCGGACCACGTCAGCCCGTTGCTCGACCGCTGGCTGCGCCATGGGCAGCAATACGGCCAAGTGTGAGCACCGTCGCAGTTTGTGGACGATGCTTTTAAACAAGCTGGTTATACTCCTGCAATTGTTTGAATACGGATACAGACCATGACTGAAGCTGCCCTCGCCCCGGAACCCCTGCACGCTCCGTCTGTTATTCGGTTGCTGCTGGGCAAATTGGGCATTGCCTACGAAGAAGTCCTCGATCATCACGGCCTCAACGCCTCGCGCAAAGTGCAGGCGGTTCTGGTGGACGACGCCGTCGGCGCCTTGATGGTGCTGTTCCCGCAAAGCCAGTTGCTTGACCTCAATCGCCTCGCCGAATTGACCGGTCGCCGCCTCACCGCAGTGCCCACCGAACGCTTGGTGAAAATGCTCGGCAAGCACAACCTGAGCCTGCTGCCTGGCCTGCCGGCGCTGACCAGTTCGCCGTGCCTGTACGAAGAAAGCCTGCTGCGCGAACCGAAGTTGCTGATCAACTCGGGCGAGCCGGGCCTGCTGCTGGAAATCACCAGCGAAGATTTCAAAAGCATGCTGACCAAGGCCAGCGCCGCCAACTTCGGCGAGAACCTGACCAGCATCCGCCCCAACCTCGACCGCCCCGACGATGACCGCGAGGAAATCACCCAGGCCGTCCAGGCGTTTACCGCACGACGCATCCAGCAACGCCTGGAAGCCACCATCGAGATTCCGCCGCTGGCCGAGACCGCGCAGAAAATCATCAAGCTGCGTGTCGACCCCAACGCCACCATCGACGACATCACCGGCGTGGTCGAAACCGACCCGGCGCTGGCCGCCCAAGTCGTCAGCTGGGCCGCGTCGCCGTACTACGCCTCGCCGGGCAAAATTCGTTCAGTGGAAGACGCGATCGTGCGCGTGCTGGGTTTCGACCTGGTGATCAACCTGGCGCTGGGCCTGGCCCTGGGCAAAACCCTGAGCCTGCCCAAAGACCACCCGCAACACACCACGCCGTACTGGCAGCAATCGATCTACACCGCCGCCGTCATCGAAGGCCTGACCCGCGCCATGCCCCGCGCCCAGCGCCCGGAAGCCGGCCTGACCTACCTCGCCGGCCTGCTGCACAACTTCGGCTACCTGCTGCTGGCCCACGTGTTCCCGCCGCACTTCTCGCTGATCTGCCGTCACCTGGAAGTCAACCCGCACCTGTGCCACAGCTACGTCGAGCAACACCTGCTCGGCATCAGCCGCGAACAAATTGGTTCGTGGCTGATGCGCTACTGGGACATGCCCGACGAACTCGCCACTGCGTTGCGCTTCCAGCACGACCCAAGCTACGACGGTGCCTACGCTGAATACCCGAACCTCGTCTGCCTGGCCGTACGCCTGCTGCGCAGCCGCGGCATCGGCTCCGGTCCGGACGAAGACATCCCCGACGCATTGCTGGAACGCGTAGGCCTGACTCGCGACAAAGCCAACGACGTCGTCAGCAAAGTCCTCGAAGCCGAAGTCCTGCTGCGCGAACTGGCTTCGCAATTCAGCCAAGCCTAAAAGCATCGCGGGCAAGCCCACTCCCACAGGATTCACGCAATCCCTGTAGGAGCGAGGCTTGCCCGCGAAGAATCCAACTCGGTCTATCTGAGCTTCTCAAACCAAGTAGCGCGCAACAAACCCGCCAAAACGCTTATGCCACGGGGTGGAGTCGCGCCAAAGGTGGCCACACAGTACGATTCGGCCATCCGCCATGATCGCCATGTCCTTTACGGATTCATAAACATACTCAAGGTCGAAAACGACCCAGCCCCGAAGATTAAACGTCGGATCCAGGATGCCGTCAGAGAGATACCGCGCAGTCACCCCTACCAATTGCTCCCCGACAAAGCCATCACCGCGGCTGCCGGCGACTACAATCGCTCCGTTTGCCTGCCAGGAACATCGCTTCCAAGCCAGACCTTCAGGCAGCATGTCCGAATATAACGGCATTCCCCTGTTAAAGACCCGATTGAAAGATCCGCTGGAGTTCAGGACGACGATCATCCCGTATCGCAAACTGCCACGCCGCACATCACCAACCGCAACGATCCCGCCATCACTTTCTCTAACAGAGATTGCATTCATAAAAAACAATCGATAAGCGGGATCAGAAATGGTTACCGGAACACCTTCATTAAAGCTGGCATCCACCTGACCCTCGGCGTCGAACCGCATGACATACCCGCCTCTGGAGTTATCCGAATCATTGGTGTAATAACCAGAGACCAATACTTTTCCATCTACCTGCACGGCAATAGCGTCGACCTGATTCCGATTATGCACCACGCCTGGAAGCTCAACGATTGCAGAGCCAACACCATTAAAAGTTTTATCGGTAGTGCCGTCTGAATTAAGTCTTAGTACAAGCCCTTTCGAAATACCGGGGCCAGGCGAAATGCTAGCAGTAAAGAAGATTTTACCGTTTGACTGTGCAACTGCGGAGTAGCCGGAATTGCCCGCCCGCTCAGGTTCCACTTCGGCCCCCTTCTCGCCATCCCGATGCAAAATATCCGCCTTCACCCTCAACTGCTCGGGATTGCCAATTTCGTTGTAGGGAATGAAACGCCCACCGCGAACACCGAACGACTCTTCCAGAGTGCCATCCTGGCGCTGCCGTACAAACGCCAATCCGTCAGAATTTTTTGAGGTGTATTGGCCGTAAGTCACCCATCCCCCATCAGATAAAGGAATGAGCCCGAATATGGGATACACATAGGTATCCTCGAAGATCACGCGCACCACGCCGTTTTGTTCAACGCCAAATGTAGTGTCAAGCGCTCCATTCTCATTTAGACGCGCTACTGTAAACGAGCGCTCTCCCACGTATGGTTCGACGGCAATAAGCAACTTGCCCTCAGGTAGTGCGAGAATGGCCGACGAAATGGCCCCGGTAGTGCCAATCGGCACAGTTATTGAACCTTGATCACCAAACTCCGGGTCTAGACTCCCCGCGCTTTTCTTTACTTGTCGCTGATTCATGATTTTGCCCTACCAAGATTTGAGTGAAGGTCCTTAATGGACTTCTCACATCAGTAGAGCAGTCAGTGGCACCCTCAAACACCTGTCATAAATAACAGCATTGCTGTCTTTGAGAGACACTCTTATGTCGCACGGAGCCAATGTTTCGCAATTCAGCCAAGCCTAAAAGCACCACGGGCAAGCCCACTCCCACAGGATTCACGCAATCCCTGTAGGAGCGAGGCTTGCCCGCGAAGAATCCAACTCGGTCTATCTGAGTGAATCAAGCCAGATAGCGCAACATCCATCCGCCCTTAAAGCTCGGCAAAGGTTCACCGTCTCCCCACAAGCTTCCGCAAATAACAATGCGTCCATCAGCCATTAATGCCATGTCCAAAGCGTGCTCAAACCCTTTCTCACCGTCAAAAACAGCAAAGCCTTTACCGGCATTGAATGTCATGTCCAATGAGCCGTCAGAAAGATAACGCGCCGTCACCACTGCCATCTCCTCAGAGACGAAGCCTTGCCCGGTGCTTCCGGTGACACTGATTGATCCATTAGCGTGCAACGCACAGCGCGCCCAATCCTGCCCCTGCGGCACCAACTCAGAAAAAAGGGCCCGTCCGTTGTTAAAAGGAAGATTGTAGGACCCACTCTTGTTTAAAACGACGATCACCCCGTTCTGAACGTCCTTCTCTCGCGAATTCCCCACCGCAACAATCCTGCCGTCACTTTCTCTAACCGTGATGGCGCTCAACATCATCCAGCGAGGACTCGGAATGGTCACCGCAAGGCCGCCATTAAACGTGCGGTCTACTTGTCCCTGTGAGTTGAAGCAAGTTACGAAGGCTCCCATGGATTCGTCCTGTTTCACGTACATGCCAGTCACCAATATCTGGCCGTCCGCCTGAACCGCAACACCTTCGGCACCGCTCCATTCATGCTCGACACCTGGGAGTTCGACAATCGCGAAGCCAGTCCCGGCAAACGTCAGATCGGGCGAGCCGTCTGAATTACGCCGCAGCACAATTCCCTTCGGTTTTCCGGAAGTGTTGATAACGGAACTGACCAGCACGATCTTGCCATCCGACTGCTCAACCACAGAGACTCCGCTGTTGCCAGAGACCCGGGAGCGTCCTGCCGACGTCTTTTCGCCATGGCGGCCAGCAACCTCCAGCGTCACCCCACTGTGCTGGGGACTACCCAAATCATCATAAGGAATGAAGAGTTTTCCATCGCCATTCAAGGACGTATCCAGTCGGCCATCCTGAAACTGCCGCACGATGAGCAAACCGCCACCGCTGAACGATATGTATTGGCCAACGATCAGCCACCCACCATTAGCCAGAGGCGTGAGCCCGAATACATAGATGTCACTATCTTCGAAAGGCACTTCAACAAAGCCACGCTGCGCAGTGCCAAATGAGCGATCCAGCGTCCCGTCTTCATTCAGCCGCGCAACTATGACCGGAACGTTGAATGCTGTAGGCCTCATGGCAACAAGCGTTTTGTTGTCATCCAATGGGAGAACCGCATCGGGGAATCCGTACACTTCAGAGAGCGGAAAGTCCAAAACACCAGAACCGTTAAATGTCGGATCGAGGCTTCCTGAGTTGGCTGGTTTCAGCTGGATCATGATCTTGCTCCATCAAGGTGAGTGGAGTCCGCTATGGACCTCCCTCCCCGAGTAGAGCATTCACGGTCACCCTATCGCGCCTGTAAAAACTGACAGTTCTATTGTCCTCTTGAGCCTAAATGATGACAGCGTGAGCCAGCACTGGATTTATCAACGAACAGCAGCAGGCTTCTTCTTCGGCTTCAAATACTTGGTCAACCCCTGAAACCAGATCACCAACGCCGGATTGCCCTTGATCTGAATCGACTTGTCCTGAATCCCCGTCATAAACGCCAACTGCTTGTTCTTCGCCTGCATCGTGGCAAATCCATACGCCGCGTCTTTAAAGGCAATCGCAAACGCCGGCTCGGCATACACGCCCGACTTGCTGGTAATGCGCTGATCCTTCACAAAGAAATGCCGCGCCACCTTCCCGTCCAGGGTCTGTAGCTGGAACACCAATTCCTTGTCACCCAACTGCTGCTGAAACGCAGGATTAGTCCGACTGGCCTTACCCATCAACAAACCCAGCATCCACAGTAGAAAACGAAATTTCATGCGCACAGCCTCAAGAGAAAAGTGAACGGCCGGCGCAGTGTAGCGGCTTCAAGCGAGAACGCCACTGTTGTGCAGCGATAGAAGAAGATGCCGTGGTTTTTGACGCTGATGACTACCAAGTCATTGACGAAACGAGGGTGTTTAAAAGCGTGGAAATTTTGAGCTTTCTACGCTCGACTCCATCGGATTTTTCCTTCAATACGTGGTGCTGTTCGTGAACTAGGCAGCCTTTGGCTTCGCCGATAGTCTTTGTTCGTTACCGCAAAATCGGTGACACGGACGTGCAAGTCCGGTACATATCGCCGCACGGTCGCCAAACCGAACATCAAGCGTCTTTCTGCTCGATGTAAATGCTTCATGGCGGCTGTGCGTGGGAGGTCCCTTTGGGGTCTGCCGGGGTCCGATATGCCCGGTCTTGCACACCTGCGCACGGCTGCCACCCTTATTCGAATGCAAGCGAAGAGGAGACAGCTACATCTAAAACACATATCGGAAATTACTAATGATCAAGCCAACACCCAATCCACCACAAAACGAAGCCACCTCCCCCTACGAATCTCTCGATTCGAAGAAACTCCACGAAGCCGCCGAACGCGCGCTCAACCACCATTTCGCCCCACCACCCGGTGATAAACCCAAGCCTCGCAAAGGCAACCTCTTCACCGTCTCCCCCGACATCGATACCGAAGCTCTCCTGGCCAACGCCTCGGAAGACCTGCTGTCCATCAGCGCCATCGCCGCCAACCTGGCCGACGACGTGGACGGAGCACGTCGCTCCTTAGCTTTAGCGCTTAGCAGATTGGCGGATGGGGTCCGGTTGTTGGTGGAGCGAGCGCTGGATCACATTGATTCGCCGAATCCGGCGGAGCATCGGGCGAAGGTGTAACGGAGCCACGGGATAAAAAAAAGGGGACGTTGAGTCCCCTTTCTTGATGATCTCGACTCACCACTGACAGCCTGCCTCTGGTGACGCCTCCATGCTGATATCTTGATCGAACGAATACTTCTTACCGGATTTGTAATTCGTGTAGTACATCGAGTTTACCCGAGCCCCCTGAGTTGCCCTTTCATACTCCCCCGTCAGCACACCGTCAGAAACCTCCACCCAAGTCGTCGTGAACTGATACGGCCCGTCCTCCGTCATGACTTCTTCCTCAGTGTTCCGATAGACGAGAGGAATGGCCTTCTTCGACTTGCTATACCTAACCCCGGCGCCTCCCCATTTGATGACCGAGTCGTAATAGGTTCTGAATTCGAAATTGATGTTTTTGCCTTCTAGCGAACGAAAACAAGAAACCTCAGTTGTGACTTCGCTGTAAGCCGCCATCGGGCAGAGGAGCAACAACGCAATAAAAAACACAGACAAAGATTTCAAATCGATCATTCCTTTAGCGGTGTTGTCCGTCAGCGTTACGACCGAAAGCCTCTGAACTACCGTGGTCACTGTTGAATACCAATGCGACGACCGGGCTCCCGCTTTTGATCTGCAACAGCCTTTCCATCAAGTGCTGCCAAACGCTTTTTAATACTCGCCGCGTCCTTGTAAGCGCATACCACGTCTACCCCCTTCTCCAGATCTCTACCGTCGCGACAGTTCTGCAATTCAGGATCTGACGGATCACCGCGAAAAAACTTCAAAGACAACTGGTCGCCGTTTTTAATGAGCGGCAGCTCTAATACTGAATAGGAAAAGCCCTCGAAGCTAATGTACGACTCTTTGCTTTTCCCCAGCACAAACATGGATTTCCCCGCCCGCTCCGGGGTCTTTCGCTCGAAGAAAAACACCGACACAACCTGCTCATCTTCCAGCTTCCACACATAGTTCAGCGTTGGCTTCGTTGCGTTTACTGGTGAGTAGAAAATTTCGGCGTCAGGAACATGAACGTGTGTCGCCTGATCTTTCAGATTGTTCTTAAAAAAGTACACCATGATCTTTTGATCGCCCACGGATGCCACTACAGGCGGATGCAGCTCACCAATGGTTTGCGGGTCGCTTGCCGATGCCGGTTGAGTTGGTAAGCCAACCATGAGTCCGAGCACGCAGACATACCTTAAAAGCCTTTCCAATTTCAGCTACCTTCCTTGGTGATACACGAATCGAACAATTAATATCTTTGCTTGTACTTACATGGATTCAGGCGGGCCGCATTTCAGCTCTTTGATTTGCGAGTCCTGAATCGGAATTACACAGGCACGACGCTCCTCACCATTGCCACGAAGTTCCGACAAGCTGAGCGTCACGTGCAACCCGTCCGCATGAAACTCAAGGTTTTCGAACCCGGCATAGGAATAACCATCCCAAAACGATTTGCCGTCAAAGCTGCAGAACCGCGCAGATGACAGTACTCTCCAGCCGCCGTCAGGCGCAAGGATCTGGGCGTTGAGGCAAACGCTGCCGAAGGTAGTCACATAGCGAGCCACAACATCACCGTAGCGTTGTGAGCCCGCCGTAAACACCTTGTTAAGATCGAGCAAGTCGCCCGACCTATCCGTCACGATCCCGTCCAGATAAACGGCACGCTCCAAACTCATTCTGGTAATGCAGTTATTGATCGTCGTGGCATGCGCCGCTGTACCAGGCTCGATATCCATGGCTTCAAGCGGGCAAGTGGTGTCTCGCAACTTGATCCAGGCCCGCTGGGAATCTCTGGCAATAGCCATGAACGCTTTCCCTTGTTCCGTATCACGCTTTTGCTGAGCCTCAAATCGCGCCATCAGTTTTTTGTAGCTGGCATTGAGTTTCGCGTCGGCGTCTTTGCGAGCGGTTTCGGCGCATTGATCGACTTGCGCACTTGAAGAGATCACTCTGCAATTATCGTCAGCGAACGTGAATGAAGCGGACAGAAGTCCCAAGGACAACGCGACAAGCCGGATAAACATGTTCAATTTTTCAGTCCCTGATTTACGGATCACTCGACGACTCGCTGTGGAATTTTTTGTATCTTGCCGGTGGCACTCATCGCTTTTAACAGCGACCGTTAACATGGAACCTTCCAGCACGAGCGTCGCTTCGACGTTTTTGGTTGGGCTGAATGTGGTTACCTCCGCAAATACCGGTGCCATCCAAGTAAAACGCAAGTAAAACGGGACAGATTTATTTATCGAAAACTAAACCTACTTTACAAATAGGTCCGTCCCCTTTCTTTTTTGACGGCACAAAAAGATGACCGTAAAAAAGTGGCAACTTTATTTATCGACCGCTAACCTATTTTAAATAAATTTACCTCATTGTTTTTTAAACAAGCCTATCGAATCTAGGCCTCTAATATTCAACTAGTAGATTGGCATCTGAAATCGCATTCTTGCCAAGCATCTCTCATGGGGCTCTCCATATAATTTTTGGGTCATGGCGCAATTTTTTTCAGCATACTCTTTCCAAGACGCTCCAAAGTCTGCATCTCCGCCCACGAACTCAATAGCCTTAGGATAATTCATCGCGGTAGCTTTCTCATTAACCACTGAGACCGCTTTATAAAAGCCATCTCCAATAACACCAGTGCGGAGATACACGAGTTCACTCAACCGAAAGCTCGTAAACTGTTTTATACAGGAAAGACTGTCTATAGGAGACTCTGCAGCTCCACCCCCCTCATCCTTGCAGTAACCTTCTTTCAACTTAATCCAGCTTTTCTGAGCAGCTAGCAATTCAGGCCTTAACGATGGATCTAGTTCGGATGATAGTGCCTTATACTGCTCATTAAGCACCTTATCAACTTTGGCAAAAGCTGCCTGGGAACAGATAATAATGTCAGGATTCGTTAAATTCGCAGAATTACACTTAGTATCCGCCAACGCAAAACCCATTGAGACGGAGAAAATGGAGACAGCAACAAATGTCTTATTAATTACTTCCAGCAACTGCATTTTAATGCCTCCTCAAAGTAGACCGCTTCTTTTTCACGCCTCGTCGCCACCCCAACTGTTTGAGAATCATTTTCCCAAAGCCTCTTCATACTTCGAAGTCGCGAAGGTATTAACTCAGGATTGTCGCTATCGAAATCTTCTTTTATCTGCTTCATCTCCAGTCGAGCCGCCGCTTTTGCTGGAGTGCTCCCGCTTAACGCGTTACCTCTATTTACGATGAGAGAGAGCAATACCCCCTGACAGTCGGGATGCAAATTTATGGCTTTAGGGTACACATTAACAACCTGTTGAGCATATCTTCTCTTCATGATAACCGCTAACTTCAGCGCATTATCTTTGCTTATCGATATAGAACTTACATTGTGAACAAAGTCTCTTGCATCTTGGCCTTTTTTACCCAATGCACCCTTCAAGCTTTCTATTTCATTTTCTGTGTATAGATCTTTAAGCTCAGCGTCTACCATTGCAGCAGTTTGCTGTCCAAGATCATAGCCATACCCGATAGTCACACCACTATTATTATCGGTCAGAGCGTACGGATGCTCCCTATATGCCTCAGTCGCCAAGAGAAATTCAAATAGCTTCTTGGACACCACATAGGGCCCGACCGTTGTCTCTAATGTGTACACTTCCGACTTACATTTTTCAGGACATCCAGACTGGAAATTCCCTAATAATCCAATTGGGTTAATATGTTGTACGCTCGCGGCACTGGTGATTCCGCTTACTCCTACTAGTTTATCCCACCAACTCAAACGCTCAATCCGCGCCTTTTCCTCAAGCCACCCCTTATGCGGGTCTGATTCGCTGTGCCCCATCAGTTCATCGAGGGCATCCCACTTATCTTTTTTGAACTGCCACTCACTCTCATAACGAGTAACCATCTGAGAGATGGCTTGAGAAAACCAAGGCTTACCTAATGCTTCTTTTATTTCAGAAAGATTAAGTTTTTTATCGCCATTTTTATCGAGTATTTTATACAACCGTTGTTTCGCAGGTCCGTCGTTAGCGGTCCCGACATTCGGTAGGTAAGTCGCGCGCTCTTCTTCACTTAAACTTTCCTGTGCGTGCAGGAATGCAGCCAGATGATCTTCATTACTGACGGTTTCCTCGATAAAACTGAAACCTTCCCACTCAAACGGCGAATGACGTGTCAACGTGATATCCGGCTCCGCAAACCAGCCGTTGATTTCGTTGCCCTCCGCATCTCCGAGTAGTCCATCCAGACGCCACCAAAACGTGTAGGTCGTGGTCCCCCCATAACAATAGGTACTTTGATTTTCTTGTCGGCAGGCAATGCTTCAAGGACTCCGACAGGAACCAAATAGTCAAAACCAACCTTTTTGTGTGCATCGGTCACTTTAGGTGGGTTCGTTGCGCTCATGCCTTGTACGTGAGTAATCAACGGGCTGTCTTTTGGAATCTTAAGCAGTGTCTTTTCCTTTGCCGGCAAGCTAGCAGCCTTGGGCTTGCTCAACTCTGTAAATACCTTGACGTCCTCGCAGCTGAAAACTTCCAGATGCAACAGGTTCTTGGGAGCAGGATCAGAGTGGTTCTGATACTTCCCTACATGACCAATCAGACTCCCAGCTTTTACAGGGAATGGGCGTTCCAGGACATGGACCGCATTTTTTTCTGCTGGCTCACTTTTGGTCTCAAGAAGCCCTTCCCAGATATAACCAAGCACGCCGTTGGCTGCGGTCAACGCAGGACGGGGATTTCCACTGACGATTTCCAATAGCTTCTGATATTTTCCGCTTGTTCCGTCATTGCCGATCTTCACTTGAGTTCCAATCGGCAAAATGGATGTTGTAGCACTCGATTGGTTGGCCGCAGCATGCACGGCGAGGCCTTTTTGAGGCGGCGTCATAGCGTCTTTTGCAGCACTACCGATGACGTAACTATTGGGTGTAGTACCCGCTGTCATTTCTTTTTTGAAGACCCAACCGGTTCCCGGCGGAAGGCTTGCATCAGCGGGTGTGACACTCACCACCTTGAGCCACCCATGATCCTCTTCGCCTGTTTCTACAATAGTGCCTCGGGGCAATACGGCCAATACAGTGCCATAGCCAGGTTTACCCTTCTGCTCCTGACGAACCCTCAGGCCAAGGATTTCGTCTTTCGCAGTTGATTTAACCTGCCATGTACCACCGCTCCAGAAGGCCGGTCGGCCCAAGGCAGGGGTTTCGTTGTATGTCTGCCAATCTAGCAAATGCATATAAAGACTGAAAAAGGTCAGGCTGGGCTGCGGGGCCGCTGCTGCTGGTTGCACGCCAGGAGCAGGTGCTGGCGCAGGAGGAGCAGGAACCTCGAGACGATGCTTAACCAACACAAAGCCAGTTGAAAATACCGAGTGCGACGACCCGAAATCAGATTTCGGATAAGCCTCATCAATCCGATAAGCCACAACCTCACCATCAGCAATGCATCTGACTTCCGTCAGATCCTTCACCAATCCAGTGTCCTCATCAAAGTGAACACCGCCGTGCCAAAGACCGTTAGCACCTAACGGGTAGTAACCATCCTTGGCCTTCGCCAGTGCCTTATAGAACTGCTGCGGGTCCGTCGCTTCTACGGTCCCTACTTTCAGCGGATACGCCCATTTCTCTACTTTGCTTGTTGTTGTCTCAGTCATTACCAATTACCTGAATTCTGATCCCTGGTGGCTTGGATTGCCGTCGGTGTCTATTAGCCGGAAAAATTAAGCATTCGTTTTGGTTTGCGTTTGATCTGTTCCTCAGGCGCATTCCCCAACGCCTGATCCATCAAACTCCCCGCCTTATCCTTATCCGCAGCCCCCGGCAACACCGGCGGTTTAATCCCAATCCCTGTCCCACTCCCCGCCGAACCACCCGCATTAATCTTCACCACCGGCCCAACAACCGTCACCCCGCCGGCATCCAGCTTGATAAAGCTCCCTCCCCCAAAATGGTGAGTTCGCTGCCAGCCTCGATAACAATCTTCGCCCCAGCCTTCAGATGAATCTCTTTCCCGACACTCGTCAGCTGCGCAGTCCCGAGCTTCACGTGCTGGTTCTGCCCAATCGTCAGGTGATCATCCAGCCGCGCTTCAACCTTGCGGTCGGCGATGGTGGTGCGGTGTTCTTCGGCTTTCAGTTCGGTGTAGGTGTTCTTGACCACCGTATCGTGGCGTTCGTTACCGACGCGGATTTTCTGATCATGCTCAATGTTTTCATCCCAATCCCGCTGCGCATGGATGAAGATCTGCTCGGCCCCTTTCTTGTCTTCGATCCGCAACTCGTTGAACCCACCGCCCCCCGGAGAGCTGAGGGTTTTGAAGACGGTGCGGGTTTTATTGGCCGGCAATTCGTAGGGGACCTGATTTTCCTTGTGGTACAGGCAACCGGTCACCAGCGGTTGGTCGGGGTCGCCTTCGAGGAAGGTGACGAGCACTTCCATGCCGATGCGCGGGATCACGATGGCACCGTAGCGATCCCCGGCCCAACTGGAAGACACGCGCATCCAGCAACTGGTTTTGTCGTCGGCCTGGCCTTCGCGGTCCCAGTGGAATTGCACTTTGATGCGGCCGTACTGATCGCAGTGAATTTCTTCGCCTTTGGGCCCTGTGACCATGGCGGTCTGGCTGCCGAGGACGCGGGGTTTCGGGTGTTCCAGCGCGGGGCGGTAGAAGACGTTCCATGGGGTGGCGAGGAAGCGGTTGCGGTAGCCCTGGTGGAAGTCATCTTTGTTGTCGGTGGTGTCGCTGGTCACGGACTCTTCGAGGACTTGCGGTTGTTTGCCTTCGTGGACGATTTCGGTGAGCAACCAGAGGTCGTTCCACTCGGTGCGCGGGTGGTCGGACATTTCCAGGAAGTGGCCGCTGATCAGCCTGGTCTGGTCGCCGTGGCCTTCGGCTTGCTGGTAGTCGGCGCGGTGGCGTTCGAGGGCGCGTTGGCTGAGAAATTTGCCGCGCGCGCGGTCGAGGAAGCGGCCAGGGTAGTCGTAATCTTCCAGATCCGGTTCGGTGCTTTCGCCGTCGGGTTTGTAGGCGGCTTCGAGTTGCAGCCGTGGTTTTTCGAAATCGTAGTCGCGGCGCGTGACGCGGCCGGTGCGGGTTTCGAGGCGCAGTTTGAAGCCTTTGATGACGGGCTCGTCGGCGACCATGCCGCTGCCTTGCACATACGCGGTTGGCTGGCCGAGCTTCGGAAATACGGTCTGGTCGTCGCCGAAGACCAGCAGATGGCCTTTGTCGCTGTGCTGGAAGTGGTAGTGAATACCTTCCTCTTCGCACAGGCGCTGGACGAAGTGCAGGTCGGTTTCGTCGTACTGCACGCAGTAGTCGCGATCCGGGCACGGCTGGCTGAGCTGGAAGCGGTAGGCGTTGCCCTTGATGCCGTGCTCGTCGAGGATCAGCGCGATGATTTTCGGCGCGGACATCTGCTGGTAGATGCGCTGGTTGGTGCGGTGATGCAGGTATTGCAGTTGCGGCACCAGGGAGATTTTGTAGCGGGTCAGGCGCTTGCCGGCATCGCCTTGGGCGACGCGGTAGATCTGGCCATGGATGCCGGAGCCCTGTGGATCGAACGCCAGGAACGCCTGTTTGTGCAGGAGTTTTTCCAGGTCCAGATCGGGGTTTTCGCTGACCAGTTCGAGGTCGAAGCGATACGGCTGGCTGATGCCTTCGGTGCCGGTGAACGACAGCACTTGCAGGTCGCCCACGTAGTCTTCGACGGTCAGGCTGAAGTGGGTTTCGTTAGCGGAGTTGAACATTGCTTGCTCCCTGTTCGGTAGTCATCCGTTACGCCCGCAGTCGCAGGCGTTGCAGCAAAGACGAAGTGGCGCCCAGGGCGTCACGCAGTTGGGCGGCGGTGATGGTGCGCTTGGCCGCATCGAAAGCCAGCGCCGTTCGCAGGGCTGGCCAGCAGTGTTTCGGTAGATTCCGTGGAGCGTGCAGCTCGCGTTCGAGGTGGCCGTCGCGGGCCTCGGTCGACGGCAAGCGGCGGAACGGGTGTTTGCCGCCCGCCAGTTCGTAGAGCACGCAGGCCACGCCGTAAACATCTGCACTGGCCGACAGCGGTTGACCTTCAAGCAGTTCGGGGGCGGCGTAGCCCGGGGTCCAGGCGTTGAAGCGGTCGCGGCTCAGGTGTGGCAAGCCAGGCAGGATGCCCTCTTCAGCCTGGCCGAGGCCGAAGTCGAACAGGCGCACGCCTTCTTCGCTGAGCATCACGTTGCTTGGTTTCATGTCACCGTGCAGCACGCCGCGAGCGTGGGCGTAGGCCAGCGCGTCGAGCAGCGGCAGCGCGATGTCGCGCAGTTCTTTCCACGGCAGGCCCAAGGGGCGCTCGCAGAGCAGTTTGTCCAGGGTCAGCCCACGCATGAGTTCCATGGTGATGAAGGCGCGCTGGCAATCGGTGTCCACTTCAAAGCTGTGCAAGCGCAGCACGTTGTCGTGGCGCAGGCGCCGGATCAGGGCGAACTCGCTGTAGAGCAAGGCGCTGGCGTCCGGCGATTCGGCAAATTCTTCGCTGAGGATTTTCAGCGCGATGTAAGGGTCGGGATCGCCGAACTGTTCGCTCAGCAAGTCCCGTGCGCGGTAAACCGCGCCCATGCCGCCGGCACCGAGCAGACGCTCGATGCGGTAACGGCCTGCGAGCACGTCGGGCATTTCGCCGATGCTGGCCTTGGTTGGCGCCAGCGCGGGCTCAGCTTTATGCGACTTGGCGAACGCGAAGTAAGTCAGGTTATTGGCTTCCTCGTCGGTCACCAGCAGGTCGTCGAGCGGCGGCATGAGTTGGGTCATTGTCGGATCACCACGGCAGTCAGGTTGTCCCGGGCCGAGCCACGCAAGGCGCCGTCGAACAGACGCTCCAGCGCAACGTGCGGCGCGGTCAGGCTCAGGGCGTTGCCCAAGGCATCGCTGCTGAGTCCTTGGTACAAACCGTCGCTGCACAACAGAAACGTATCGCCGGGGTAAACCTCGAGTTCGAGCACGTCCAGCGTCAGCACATCAGCCGCCCCGACCGCACGGGTCAGGGCATGGGCCGATGGATGCGCACGGGCGTCCTCGACGCTCATGTTTTGCTCGTCGATCAGTTGCTGTTGCAGCGAATGGTCCTTGGACAGCTGATACAAACGCTGGCCGCGCCACAGGTAGCAACGGCTGTCGCCGGCCCAGATACAGGCCGCTCGATTGCCTTCCACCAGCAGCGCCACCACGGTGCTGCCCATGATGCTGTCATGGCGCCCGGCGGTGACGGTCAACTCCTGACCCAAGCGGCGATTCAACCAGTGCAGGCACTGGCGAATGCCTTTGAGTCGTTCGTCGAAGTCGTCCTGCACCGGCAATTCCGCCAGGCTGGCGACGATCAACTGGCTGGCGATGTCGCCACCCTGATGACCGCCCATGCCATCCGCGACCACCCACAGCCCCTGCTGTGGACAGTCGAGGAAAGCATCTTCGTTGCGCGCCCGAACCTTGCCCGGATCGGTACGCGCAGCGCTGCGCCAGGGACTGGCAACCAGCATCAGAGCTGCACCGGCATACGGAAGGTGCGCAGCACGCCCATGTCGAACGGGTTCGGCGTGCGCTGGCTGCTGAGCAGGTAATTGGCGCGCAGGCCACCCACGTCAGCTTTCAGGACCATCACGTCGCGACCGTTCAGGTACTCGGTCTGCATCAGGTCGAACAGACGGAACAGCGACCACGGGCCGGTGTTCTTCTCGATGCCGATCGGGCGGCCAGCCATTTTGTCGAGGACCAGGCTGGTGCGACCGTCTTCAGCGTCGGTCGGCCATTTGAAGGACACCGGCACGATCGGGCCGTGACGGTATTCGATGGTCTTGTCGCCAAACTTGAACTCGGAACGGCTGACAGCCGGGTCGAGGGTGTACGGCTCCAGTTTGAACTGCACTTGCGGCTCGGCCGGGTTGACCGAGAAGAAGCTCTGGCGGATCACTTGGGCCGCGGCCATCTGGTCGAGGTAGACCTTGGAGATCGGCATGCTGTGACCGTCGATGGAACGCAGACGGTAATTGCCTGGATCGCCACTGACGAACGGACGCATGTAGGTCTCGAAGAAGCGATCGTTTATGCCCTGCGCCTTGAAGAACTCGCGGAAATCGCTGATCGCGACGTCGCTGGTGCTGTGGGCGCTGAACGGGTAACGCTTGTTGATCGCCTTGCCGTAGAAGCTGTACAGCTCGCTCTGATAACGCTGGTTCAGGTACTGGTAGGAATCGTTCAGCACCAGACGCCAGGTGTCTTCGGCCAGCACGTTGAACCAGACGCTGACCGGACGCGGCAGACGGTTCGAGGCATTGCGCAAGTTGCTCAGCGCATCACGCTGGCCGCTCATGCGAGCCTTGGCCATTTCGAACGCGGCCTGATCCGGGGAACTGGCACGCGCCAGGCTCGCCAGTTGCAGTTGCAGGTCGTTGAGCGCCGTCAGTGCCGGGGTCAAATCAGCGGCCGGGCCGTTGTTGTCATCCAGCAGACGGTGCAACGGTTCGAAGCGGCGTTGCAGGGATTTCTTCGCGGTATCCGGCAGGTTTTTGATCGCCGCCATCTCCGAAGCCTGGTCCGCTGCGGCAGACGCCAGTTTGCCCAGCTTGCCCAATTTGCCTTTCTGATCGGCCAGTGCTCCAGCGGCTTCAGCCGCTTGCTCAGCCGGTTCGGCTTCTGCCGGGAACCGGGTGTTCTCGCGCACTTCCACCAGCAGTTGCAACACCGGGGAATTGGCCGAAGTCAGGCCCGCCAGTTGCTCGGCGCCCTCGCCCGCATCGTTGATCGGTGGCAGGGCAACCTGGCCGACCGCCTCACTCCAGAAGTTGGCGTAGTCGCGGAAGTACAATTGCTCCAATTCGACCATCAGGCGACGCAAGTCCATGCCGCTGATACCCGCGCCTTCGCCCAGTACCCAGTTGTCACGCAGGATATCGGTGACCAGCGCGCTGCCCTGAACCGAGAAATACTGCTGATAACCCTGCTGGGTGTAGAACCCCGGGATCACGTAATCGGTGCCGACAAACAGCGAAGCCTGCGGACCGATGTGTTGGCTCAAACGGTATTCCGGCAGGTTGCGGGCCTGCTCGCGCAGCATCCGGTAAACCACGTTGGCCAGCGACTCGCTGCGCAATACCTGACGCGCTTGGGCCACCAGTTGATCGTTCAGCGGGTAGATAAACGGCTGCTTGAGCAGACGCTCGAAGTGCGTGTTCAAACCGTTCTGCACCGCGGTGTTGCCGGCGTAACGCTGGGACCAGTCAGTGGCGACCCAATCCTTGAGCCATGCCGCATCGCGACGATCCTTCATGTTCAGCATCAGGTACGCGCGCAGGCTGTTGAGCAAGCGTTCGCGGTCCTTCATGTTGGCGCGGATCTGCCCTTCCAGCAGCGTCGCAACCTTCGGCAGCAATTGCGCTTCGAGCTCACGCTCGTAGGCGTCCTTGACCACCGGATTGACCTCTTCACCTTGGTACAGTCCGCCACGTTCGTGGTAGGACACGTCACCTTTTTTCGGGAAGACCTGGGTCGCCGCATAGCTGGTGTCGAGGGTCTTGAGCACGGCCATGGAATCATCACGCGCGGTCAGGGCCGAGCGCTGCTGAGTCCAGTTGGTCGCCAGGTTGCGCAGGTTTTCCAGACGCTCGTAGTTGGCGGAGAAACCGCCGGCCCAAAGCATGCCGAACAGCGCCAGTGCCGCCAGTGCGCCCACGTACAGGGCACGTTGCCCCCAATGGATGCGGCTGCGTTCGCGCTTGTCCAGACCCGCCAGATCGGCCTCGGGGAAAATCACCCGGCTGAGCAAATGGTGAATGAACCGCGAACGGCCACTGCGCAAGGTCGGCAGCATGCCGGCGCTCATGCCCAGACTGGCGCCGATGCCGGCGGTGGTCTGGTCCATCTCTTGGGTCAGGTGCGGTGCGCTGGTCAGGTAGAAACCGCGCAACTGGCTGACACGCTGGTAGCGGTTGCCGGTGAACGCCATGTCGACGAACAGGCAAAGGCGCTCGCCGATCTGCCCCAGTTGATGCGGGAAGTCGAGGATGCGGCCACGGCGCTGGGTGTCGCGCTCCTGGTGCATGCGCATGATCACCTGGCTGTTCAGGCGACGCAGCAGCTCTTCGAACTCGGCGCGCAGGACGGCGACGTCGGTGCCGCTCTGCTCTTTGCGGAAGCTGGTGCCGAGCACCTGATCGCTTTCTTCGCGGGTCAGTTGATCGAAGAACTCGTCGAAACCGAGCAGCTTGTCCGCCTTGCTCAGCACCAGATAAACCGGCACATCGACGTGCAGTTTCTGATGCACGTCTTGCAGACGCGCACGCACCTGGCGAGCCAGGGTGTCGAGGTCCTGTTCGGTGTTGCCCAGCAGCAATTCAACCGGGATGGTCACCAGCACGCCGTTCAACGGACGGTTGCGGCGACGCTTGCGCAGCAGGTCGAGCAAGGTGCTCCAGGCACTGCCATCGACTTCGGCATCCGGCTGGGTCAGGTAACGCCCGGCGGTGTCGATCAGCACACCGTGGTCGGCGAAGTACCAGTCGCAATGACGGGTGCCGAGGGTGTCGCGGGTCAGCTTGCGGTCGATCTTGTTGATCGGAAACTCAAGGCCCGAGAAGTCCAGCAGGCTGGTCTTGCCACTGCCCTGCGGGCCGATCAGCAAGTACCACGGCAAGTCACTGCGCCAGCGTTCGCTGCGACCGCGATACAGGCTCGAGGTCTTCAGGGTTTTCAACGCATCCTTGAAGCGCACGCGAAGTTCTTTCTGCTCTTCGTCGATCAGCTCTTCACGGCGGATACGATCCTGGCCGTCTTCGGTGTCTTCGATAGCCTTTTTGCGTACGCCAGCGCGCCAGCTGACGAAGACCATGGTCAGGCCCCAGATCAGGAACAACACACTGATGGTCAGCAGGCGGGAGGTCGAACCTTCCCAGAACTTGTAGTCATCAACGGCCAGCAGCGGCCCGACAAACCACACCAGCAGCGCGACAAACAGCACCACCAGCAAGGTCCAGACCCAGGTCTTGCGCAAGAATGCGCCGACTTTCTTGAAAAACTTTTTCATCACACGTCCCTGTTTACGGCTGCGACTGCGGCTGGACCGCGGCCGGATCTAGCTGCTGAAAAGGTTGCAGAACGGTTTCGCGTTGCTCGCCCAATACCCAGGCGAAACCCGAATACATCACCACCAGGCAGACCACGGTGAACAGCACCACCATCCACGCCGGCACGATGCGCACCAGGCTGCGGCGCTGATCGTTCAAGCCTTCCCAATGCGGCGACAACTCACGAGGCACGTCGCCGCGCAACTGACGGATCTGGCGATACAAGGCGTCGCGGATGCCTTCGAGCTCGAGCATGCCGCGGGCTTGCACCCGGTATTTGCCTTCGAAACCGAGGGACAGGCACAGGTACATCAGCTCCAGCATCGGCAGGTGCTTGACCGGGTTTTTCGACAGGCGATCGAGCAGCTGGAAGAACTTCTCGCCACCGAAGGTTTCGTTGTGGAAGCTGCTGAGCAGGCTCATCTGCGACCACTCGCTTTCGTTGCCCCACGGCGTGGTCACGACGGCTTCGTCGACCACGGTGCAGAGCACGTAACGCGCGGCCATCACCTGGCTGCTTTCGGCGCCGTTGTGCAGGGCGCGCACTTCAAACAGTTTCAGCCCGGCAGTCAGGCGCTCGTTGAGCGCGTACATGTCTTCGCGGGTATCGCTGTGCTTGAGGCGCACCACTTCCGACAACAGATCGGACGCCGCGGCCACCAGCGAATTGAGGCTGATGTTGAAGGATTCCGCCGGGCGCAGGCGCGCGGCATAAATCATCCGTTCTTCAAGCTGTTCGAAGCGCGGCGGTGCAGCGAAGTCTGTCAGCGGACTCGAAGCAGGGCCGTGGCCCTGGCGGTCGAGCAGGACGGTTTTATCGTCCTGGTTATGTTCCATGTCCTTGATCATGTCGGTCAGTTCCTGATGGCCCAGAATTTCAGTTCAAGCTCGGCAAATTCGCCGGACACGTGGAACGCGAAGCCGCCGGAGCGCTCGAGTTGTGCCAGGTCTTCGGAACTGAGTTCGAGAATGAAATAGGTTTTGTTGGAGTGGAACGCGATCTGCCGTGGTGCAACCGGCAACGGTTTGACCTTGATCCCCGGCAGGTGCAGGTTGACCAGCTGGCGGATGCGCTCCACCGGGCCGACCTTGAGGTGCGCCGGCAAGCGGTGGCGCAATTCTTCGGAGTCGCAGTTGGCACTGGCGGCGAGCACGAACGAGGCCGAGCCCAGCAGTTTATGGTCGTGCAACGGCGAGACGATGATCCCGTACTGACGCGCTTGCAGCACCAGTTCGATGGCGTGCTGTTCGAGCACCATCGACAGCACCTGACGAATCGCTTCCATCAGTTTGCGGAAGCTCGCGCCCTGGTCGCTGTGCTGGTAACGGCTGTCCAGACGCGGGCGTTTACTGTCGCTGGAGAAGGTTGCCAAGTCGCCGAGCATGGTCAGCAGCGTGCGGTACAACTCTTCCGGGTGAACCTGCTCCAGGCCGAGGTAGTGACGCAGCAGCAGTTCGGTGCGGTTGATCAGTTGCAGCATCATGAAGTCGCCGACTTCCGCGCCACCGACCTTGCCGTTGGAACGGATGCGCTCGGCGATGGTGTCGCCACGGTGACCGAGCATGCTGATCACTTCTTTCAGGCACGACAGCAAGTAGCTGGAGGCATGCGCCTGAATGTAGGTCGGCACGAAATCCGGGTCGAGGCTGATCACGCCGTCGGGCGTGGTGTCGAGCACGTCGCAGATTTTCAGCTTCACGTAAGCCTGGTCGCTCTGTTGCTCACCGAGCAAGAGTTTGAAGTCCGGGCGGCCACAGCTGACCTGGCTGGCTGAGTCATCGCCGGCGTTGGAGTCGGCCACTTCCGCTTCATACGCGGTATAGCGCGCCAGCACGTCGGATTGCTCCGGGCGGCGGGACTCGATGTGATTGCCGGTGACCAGTGGCAGTGCCAGGTAGATCGGCGTGTTGCCAGTGTTCGGCGGCACGTCGAGGGCCAACGGCTCGGTGTTGCCGCCGAGTTCGAACAGACTGCCGTCCGGCAGAATCCCCGAGGCCTGGCTGATCACCAGTTTGCCCATGTTGAGGAACTGCAAATCGATTTCCAGATTGAGGAAGCCCCAGGTGTAGCTGCCCAGCAACTGGGTGCGGGTCTTCATCTGGTGCTCGTAATAACGGTCGTTATGCTGGAAGTGCTGCGGACGCAGCAGCATGCCTTCCTGCCAAATGACTTTATGGGAATTCATGTTCAGTCATCCGCCTTGGCGAGCGTTTCGTTGCTGTTGCGAATACCGGCCTGATCGAGGGTCAGGTCTGCGTCGGTGACTTCCACCGGGGTGATTTGCACCGTATAGCGCCATTTGGTTTCTGGCAGGTCGCGGTAGGCGGCGAGGATGCCGACGTAGCGGCTGCCCTCCTCCACGCTGAGCTTGAGTTCGACGGTTTCGCCCGGGCGCAGTTCGAGTTCTTCGCTGGCCACCAGGTCCGGGGCCAGGGATTCCTTGGCGCGCTCGTACAGGCTGAAGAAGTCAGCGTTCTCGAAGGTCACCGGGTGCTTGAGCTCGAACAGGCGCACGACGATCGGCGACGGACGCCCGTTGAGGTCCGGGTTCAGCTGATCGCTGGCGGTGAGCTTCAAGTTGAGCTTGGTGACGTGGGAATACGGCGACAGCGACGAGCAGCCAGCCAGCAGCACCAGGGCCGCGAACGCCGTCAGCGTCTTGAAAAAAGCGGTCGAGCAGCGAGACATGCGCATCATCCTTGGTGGTCGGTGTGAAGGGTGGAAATCAGGCGGATCTGTTCTTCGTAGGCCTGGGCGAAATCGCGAGCCAGCAGGCGCTCGCTCCAGTCATCGTCCTGGCGCAGGGCCTGGTGATAACGACCGTAGGCTCTCCAGCGGCTGCCGGATGTGGCCAGCAACGGCTTGTTGTCGCGCTCGAAACGCAGGGTCAGTTGCTGCGGCGAGAAGTGTTCCAGCGTGCCGCGAACGGCGGCGCGGCTGGCGGTCAGCAATGCCACCTGATGCGCCTGCAAATCACGGAACGCACGGGAGATCGCTTGCTCGGGCGGCATCTGGCCCGGCTTGTTCGGCTGCAACAAAATGCCCAGCGCGGCGCCGGCATCGACGGCGAATTTCAGCGGGTTCTTGTGAGTGCCTTGCACCGTGGTCTGGGCCAGTCGCAGTTCGTTTTTCAGTTCGCTGCGGGTGCGCAGGCTCTGCTGCAACCCGCCGACGCTCTGCTTGAGCAAGCGCGCAGCGTTCAGCGCCAGGGCTTCGCGGGCGTCGTGGTCGAGGCCTTTGAGGTCCACGCCCAGCGCGGCGCCGAAGTGCTCCCAGAAACCTTCGCTCTGACGCTCGACCGCTTTGGGCGGTGGAGCAGGGGCTGGCTCTGCCGGGGCGTTGATCAGCTCCGGGACCATCAGGCTTTCCATGTCGATGCGGGCGTAGTCGGCGCGCTGACGGGTGTCCTCAATGGTCGTGCTCGGGGAGATCAGTTCGTCGATTTCCGAATACACGCGCTCTTGCTGATCGAGAGCGTTCAGCGGGTCGAGGTCGAGGAACGCATCGTCTGGAATGATGCTGCCGGCCGCTTGCGGACGGCCGACTTCGACGTCGAAGGTCGCCGGATCGCGGACCAGTCGCGCACGGATCTCGAAATCACCCAGCACGTACACGCTGCCGTGCTCGATGCGCATCGCTTCGCCCTTGCGCAGGCGCGCGCCGCTCTCGCTGTCCTGGATACCGTTGCTGCTGGTATCGGTCAGGAAAAACGTGCCTTCGCGGTAGCTGATCAACGCGTGGTGGTTGGACAGGTGACGCTTGCGGTCAGGGATGATCCAGTCGCAGTCCTCGCCCCGGCCAATCACGCCACCGGCCTGTTTGAAGGTCTTCTGGCACAAATCCGTGGGCACGAATTGCTTGGTGTTCAGCATTTCGAAAACCAGTTCCATGGTGATACTCCTTGCGGTCACTTGCCGCGATTGACCGCCTGCGGATCACCCAATGGGCGATAGGTGTTGTCGTTGTATTTGTAATTGCCGCTACAGCCGCCGAGGCCGCATAGAACGACGAGGGTCAGCAGGACGGCTTGCCAGTGACGAACAGGCATCAGAGGGTCTCCATGGGTAGACAAAGCACAAAGCGCCGACCCGGTTGGGCGGCGCTATCGAAAGCAAATGAAATGGGTTGTGGGGCTCTAATCCGGTGGTTAGAGCCGATCCCCTGTGGCGAGGGAGCTTGCTCCCGCTCGGCTGCGCAGCAGTCGTAAATCAACGAATGCGGTTTGACTGAGACACCGCGGCGCATGGTTTTGGGGCTGCTGCGCAGCCCAGCGGGAGCACGCTCCCTCGCCACAGGGAATGTGCTGGCCAAAGCAAGCATTCCAGCCAGAGTTATTGGTGGGTAGAAAATGGGGTTAACCATCGAAATCACCCAAATTGATATTCAGGCGCCCAAGGCGATAAAGCAGCGTGCGGCGTGGCAGGCCGAGTTCGCGGGCGGCGAGGGTCTGGTTGCCGTCGTTTTTGCGCAGGCAATCGAGCAACAGGCTGCGTTCGACCTGCTCCAGGCGTTCGCGCAGGTTCAGGCTGTTGTCTTCGGGCATGGCCTCCATGCGCAGGGAGAAATGCTCGGCCAGCAACTCACCGCCCTCGCACAGCAACACCGCGCGTTCGACCAGGCCTTTGAGTTCGCGCACGTTGCCGGGGAACGCATAGCCGGACAGGTGATCCAGCGCCGCATCGGACCAACGCACCGCATCGCGCTGCAAGAACGAGCACGCCTTGTCGGCGAAATGCCGGGCCAGGTCGAGGATGTCGCCTTCGCGCTGGCGCAGGGCCGGGAGCTCGATCGGGAATTGCGCGAGGCGGTAGTACAAGTCCTCGCGGAATTTGCCTTCGCTGACCAGCACCGACAAATCCCGGTGCGTCGCGGCGATGATGCGCACGTCGATCTTATGAGTGTCGTTGGAGCCCAGCGGACGGATCTCGCCTTCCTGCAACACGCGCAACAGCTTGGCTTGCAGGGACAACGGCATGTCGCCGATTTCATCCAGCAACAAGGTGCCGCCGTTGGCCGCATCGAACAGCCCGGCACGGTCGCGGTCGGCACCGGTGAACGCGCCTTTGCGGTAGCCGAACAGTTCGCTTTCCAGCAGGTTCTCGGGGAACGCCGCGCAGTTCTGCACGATGAACGCCTGGGAACGGCGCGGGCCACAGTCGTGGATGGCGCGTGCGACCACTTCCTTGCCGGTACCGGTTTCGCCGCGCAGCAGCACGGTGTACGGGCTGTGCAGGACTTTGCTGATCAGCGAATACGTCTCGCGCATGGCCTTGCTCTTGCCGATCAGGCCATAACCGCTGGCGCTCGGGACGCTGGCCTTCAACGGTCTCGCCTCACCCGCCGGCTGGCGCAAACGCTGTAACAGATGCAGTTGGCCCAGCACGAACGAACCCAGTTGAGCGAGGGAATCGGCAAAGCCTTGCAGGTCGACGTGCCGGCGACTGGCGCACAGCAGCAAGCCTTCGACAGCTTTCTGCTGATTGACCAGCGGCACGCACAACAGCGACTGCCAAGGCGTGGCCTGTGGCGGCAAAAAGCTGGTTTCGTGCAGGCTGCCGCTCAACTCGCTGAGGCTCACTACGCGGTTCTGGCACAGGGCGAATTGCAGCAGTTGTTCACCGTTGTAATCCGCCGGCAGGCTCGCCGCTTCCCGGGGTTGCAGGATGCCGTTGAGGCACTCGGCGTTCATCCCCAGGCACGTGTGAGTCGCGTCCAGCAAGTACAGCTGCGTCAATTCGCAACCACTGAGCTCGGCCAGCCCGCGCACGAAGTCACCCAGCAGCGCAGCACCGTCCGCTGCGCGCGACAGGCTGGCGAATTGCGCCAGCAAGGCTTCGGCATACACCAGCGGTTGCGGCACTTGAGTGAACATCACACCCACCTCAGGCGAACTCGCACGTCACGCTGGCGCCACCGTCGAGCGTCGCGTGGACACGCTTGAGGCTTTCACCGGTGGCCATCGCATCGAGCAAACGGTCGGCCACCAGCGGCAGAACGTGCAAGTCGAGCAAGTGGTCGATCAAACGCGCACCGCTGTCGCTTTGGGTGCAACGTTCGGCCAGGTGATCGACGAGGTCTTGCGAGTAGGTGAAATCCAGCTGGCGACGATTCAGGCGCTCGCCCAGACGATCGAGTTTGATCTCGATCAGCTCGCGCAGCACCGGGCCACCGACCGGGTAGTAAGGCACCACGCGCATCCGCGCCAGCAGCGCCGGTTTGAAGTGTTTGCTGAGCACCGGGCGGATGGTTTCTTCAAGCACTTCGGCACTCGGTCGTGCGCCGTTTTCGCAGAGCTCGCTGATGCGGTCGCTGCCCAGGTTCGAGGTCATCAGGATCAACGTGTTGCGGAAGTCGATCTCGCGCCCTTCGCCGTCGTTGGCCACGCCTTTGTCGAAGATTTGGTAGAACAGGTTCAGCACGTCCGGGTCGGCCTTCTCGACTTCATCGAGCAACACGACCGAGTACGGTTTCTGGCGCACGGCTTCGGTGAGCATGCCGCCCTCGCCATAACCGACGTAGCCCGGCGGTGCGCCGATCAGGCGCGAGACCGTGTGTTTCTCCTGGAACTCGGACATGTTGATGGTGGTGATGAAACGATCACCGCCGTACAGCAAGTCGGCCAGGGCCAGCGCGGTTTCGGTCTTGCCGACGCCGCTCGGGCCGACCAGCAGGAACACGCCAACCGGGGCGTCTGGTTTGTTCAGGCCGGCAGCGGTGGCGCGCATCGAGCGGTCCAGCGCGTGAACGGCTTGTTCCTGACCACGAATGCGGGTGCGCAAATCGGTGGCGAAGCTCGCGACTTTGGCGTTGTGCTCGCGGGCCAGTTGCGCCAATGGCACGCCGGTCCAGGCGCTGATCACTTCGGCGACCAGACGCGGGCACACTTCGAAGCTCACCAGACGTTCTTTGACCTGCAGCTCGGTCAGGGCTTTGTGAGTGTCGTTGAGCGCGGCTTCCAGGGTTTCGACGCTGTGTGCCTCGTCCACCGGCAGCGTTTCGATCACGGTGCCTTCGGCGTCTTCTTCAACCGTGACGGTTGGCTCGACGGCTGCTGCTTCACGGGCCTTGGCCAGTTGCTGACGCAGATCCAGCAAGCGTTCGGCCAATTCTTTCTGTTCGGTCCACAGGGTTTCCAGTGCGACCATTTCCTCTTCGGCGGCGGCCAGGCGATCTTCCAACGCGTCCAGCGCTTCGTGATCGATCAGCAAACCGGCCTCGGCATCACGGCGCAGGGCCTGACGCTGACGGCCACCTTCAGCCAGTTCACCACGCAGGCGTTCGAGGCTTTCCGGGGCGGCGGCGAGGCTGATGCGCACACGGGCGCAAGCGGTGTCGAGGACGTCGACGGCTTTGTCCGGCAGCTGACGGCCCGCGAGGTAACGTGCCGACAATTCCGCCGCCGCCACCACCGCGTCATCGCGCAGGTAGATGCCGTGGCTCTTCTCGTACACCTGAGCAAGACCACGAAGGATGGTCACCGCTTCGCTGACGGTCGGTTCGTGCAGTTGCACCGGCTGGAAGCGACGGGCCAGGGCCGGGTCTTTTTCGAAGTATTTTTTGTACTCCGCCCAGGTGGTGGCGGCGATGGTGCGCAACTCGCCTCGGGCCAGGGCTGGCTTGAGCAGGTTGGCTGCGTCGGAACCGCCGGCATTGCCTCCCGCGCCGATCAGCGTGTGCGCTTCGTCGATGAACAGAATGATCGGTTTCGGCGAGGCTTTGACTTCGTCGATCACGCCTTTGAGGCGACGTTCAAATTCACCTTTGACGCTGGCGCCGGCCTGCAACAGGCCCATGTCCAACGACAGCAACTCCACGCCTTTCAACACTTGCGGCACTTCACCAGCCGCGATGCGCGAGGCCAGGCCTTCGACAATGGCGGTTTTACCGACACCGGCTTCACCGACCACGATCGGGTTGTTTTTGCGGCGGCGGGCGAGGATGTCGACCATTTGGCGAATCGCGCCATCGCGGCACAGCACCGGGTCGAGTTTGCCGTCGCGGGCTTGTTGAGTGAGGTTGTGCGTGAAGCGCTCCAGCAGCGATTCGCCCGGCACGGCAGGCTTACCGGTGGCCGGTTGTTCTTTCTGCGACAGGGCGAATTCTTTCAGGCGTTCGATGTTCAGCTTGGCCAGCAACGACTGGTAGCGGCTGCCGGCGTAGCGCATCGGGTTGCGCAGCAGCGCGAGGATCAACGCGGCTTGCTCGACCTGGCTCTGGCCCAGTTCAAGGTTGGCCACCAGCAACGCGTCTTGCAGCCACTGCACCAGTTCCGGGGCGAACACCGGGTTGCGCGAAGCGCTGTGCTCGACCCGCGATTGCAACGCGGCGCTCAGTTCGCCGGCATCCACTTCGGCGTCTTGCAGCGCGCGTGCGAGCAGGCCTTGCGGGCGCTCCAGCAGGCCGAGCAGCAAGTCTTCGACGAGGATTTTGCTGCCGCCACGGGCGACGCAACGTTCGGCCGAACTTTCCAGGTCACGACGGGTTTCGGCGTCCAGCGCCTGGATAAGTTGTTGCAGGTCTACGTTGATCATGGGTCATCTGTCCTTAATGAATTTTGCTGCCCAGGGTAACCACGCCGTCCGCTTTTTCGCGGCCCAGCCAACTGGTCCATCCCAGGCGACAGGCGTTTTGCTCACCGATGCGCAGTTCGCGGATTTCTTCCTGGCGCAGCACCAGGCGAATGTCGTAATCGAGCGGGTCACGCAGGGTGAACCGCACCAGCGCGCACAGCGGCTGGTAGCCGAAACCGATCGGCAGGAATTCGTGGAAGCGCTGCCAGTCGAGCTCGCGGATGTGGATGCGGAATTTTCCGCTGCGGTCGCGCACGTGCTCGCCCAGCACCAGGTCTTCGCCAAGCAGGCTGTTGGCGCGGCCCAGACGATTGCGCTGCTCGTCGAGAATCTCCACGCGACGCTCGATGCACTGCTCGATGGTCAGTTCAGCGTGCTTGAAGTAGTAACGCAGCACCGCTTCGATCAGCGCCGCCGAGTGCGCCCGCAAACTGAGCAAACCGAGGTACGGCAGCAGACGTTTCCAGTTCAGTTCCTGGGCCTTGCGGATCTCTTCGCCGCCAAGGCCGATCAGGGCAAAAAGCTGGGAAGAAAACGGATCGAGCGCGCCGCTCTCGAAACTGGCGCGGTAGCGGTACTTGCGCCAGATCGGCAGCATCAGCCGTTGCAGGCGATGGTGGAACAGGTCGAGGAAGTTGCGGGTCGGGTTGCCGTCTTCGCTGTCGCCCAGGGCCTGTTCACCGTAGAACGCCGGCAGTGGCGAGCCGGAACCGACCAGGCCGATCAGGTTGAAACGCAGGCGCGCGCGCATCTGCCCGTGCTCGTGGAAAAACTCCACGCGATCGACGTCGCTGCCAGGGAAACCCAGGCTCGGGTTGGCCTGGAATTCGAGCTGATCGTACAGATCGTCCTGGCTCAGGTGCGGGTGGGCCTCGCGCAGCCGGTCAACCACCAGCAGCACGGCCTGAAACAGCGAGTACTCGCGTATTCCTCGGGTCAGCCCGCTTAAAGAAGCGGCTGAAGGCCCATACGTGGTGTCCATTGGTACACCTCTCCCTGTGTGCTTTTTACTCGCAGCTCGTGGTACGAATTGAGACTGGCGTAAAGCGCGAAAAACTCGTTAAGAACCGAGGCGAAAACGAACAGGTCGCCCTCGCCGATATACCCTTCCGGGTCGATGGTCAGTTCGGTGCGCAACCCGCGAACCGGTAACCCTCGGTGCAACCGGTCGACGTGTTTGTGCTTGATCGACTTGAGCCCGCCGAGCAGGCGTTTGCTGACTTTTTCAGCGTGTTGGTCGTAGTAGCGCGGCAGGTCGTAGGTTTCCAGAATCACCTTCAACGCGTTGACGTCGGCCAGCGACAGGTAGTTGAGCGACATGTTGCTGATCAGCTTCCAGAGAAAGTCGCGGTTCAGCGGCGGCGCGTAACTGGGTGTGGCCGGGGTGATGTTGCGGAAGCTCAGGAACTCCGGCGTGTCTTCGCAGGCCATGCTGATGTCGCCGAGCTTGAGCTTTTTGGGCAGGTTCTGGTTGGTGCACATCAGCTCGATCGACAGGGTTTCGTGGGCTTCGGTGTGGCGGATGCCGAAGCTCAAATAAGTGTCGAGGCCGTCGTGCAACAGCGACGAACGCTGGCGGATGCTGTAATGCGGACGGCTGTTGGGCACGTCGAAACTCGGGTCGTGCTCGAACGATTCGAACGGCACGTATTCCTGATACCCGAGGCCACCGGGCTTCCATCCCGTGACCGTTTCCACCGAGAACACGCCGCAGTTTTGCAAATCGAATTCGGCGGGCAGCAGCAGGTATTCGTCTTGCTTGCCGTCGAGGCGAATCGGCAAGGCGTCGTGCTTGAACAGGTTGACGATCGGCGTGCAATAAAGCTTCACGTTGTCCAGGGTCGGACGCATGCGCATGATGCCGCTCTTGCGAATGTCGAAGCGCAATTCGAGGCCGCGCATTTGCTTGAGCGTGTCTTCCGGCAATGCCTTGAGCATGTCGAGACCGTTGACGTCGACGAACAGGAATTTGTCCTGGAAAGCGAAGTATTCCTGCAAGTAGCGATAGCCACGGAAGGTATTCAGCGGATACGGGATCAACGCTTCTTCTTCGGCGAAACCCACCGGCTGCACGCGGTCGCCGGGCATCTTGAACGCCATCGGCATGCCGTTGACGCCGTTGATGGGCTTGCCGGCGCCGTCCAGCGGGATCAGCTCGATGCCTTCCAGATTGCGCAGCAGGCTGAGGTAGAGCATCTGGCTGATGTAACGCTCGCCGGCGAAGTGCAGGCGCAGGCGGCTCAGCTCCAATTCACCGAGATGACCGTCAGCGCTCATCTCCAGACGCAGGCTCAACAGCGAGCCGTCGCCCTTCACCGAGTAATTCAGCGCAGCCAGATCCAGCGGCAAGACTTCGGTCGGGTAGCACGTGCGGAAACGGCAACGCACGTCGTCGATTGGCACACTCTCGACTGGCGTGTCGCGCTCGACCATCAACGCAGGACCCGAACGCTTCAACGGATCGAACTGCAAAATGCTGAACGCCGGCAACGGCCGCATGTAGTTCGGCCACAGCAAGTGCATCAGGGAATGGCTGAGTTCTGGCAGTTCGTCATCGAGCTTCTGGCGCAGGCGCCCGGTCAGGAACGCGAAGCCCTCAAGCAACCGCTCCACGTCCGGATCTCGCCCGGCCTGGCCAAGGAAAGGCGCCAATGCCGGGCTACGCTCGGCGAATCGACGACCTAACTGGCGAAGTGCGGTGAGTTCGCTTTGGTAGTAGTGGTTAAAGGACACGGGGTACCTTCCTGGTGGTGGATCTCATGAAAAAACTGTCCTGTAGAGCGCGACTGTCAGACCGGAAACCACGTAGCCCGCAATGAGGAGGTACGGTAAAAAAGCCAGCCAGCCAAACATCATCGGGAACCCGGCAAGGCTCCCCAAAAGCACATGGGCCAACCCATAAATCACCCACGGGACAGCGTAAAAAGGGATGAAGGTCAGTGGTGCGCGCCACACGCTTTTCAAAATCTGCTGTTCGGTTTTTCCGTTCAGTGCTCGCATTGCCCACAGGGCAAATGCGATGTAGGCCGGGATTCCGAATGAGAGAACGTAGATCAACAGCATTTGTTGCCAGTCCAGAACCGCCGCGTATTCGTCGCCCTGCTCGGCCAGTGTCAAAGCCAACATCACCAGGAGCGGAGACCAGAGCGCTACTCTGAAAAAATTTGGATTAGCGCAGCATTCGCTTTTTCGAATGTTCTGCGCCGAATCGTTAGTAAATTTCACTGAACACCCAGTGATTGAAACTGTAAAGAGCAACAACACCTACAACGGAGGAAACCAAGAACGAAAAGCCATCGTGCGAGCGTTTATATTTGAAGAAATTCATTAGCGCTCTTACAAAATAGTAAAAAGAAAACGCCATCATCGGAATATAAAAAAACATACAAAAAACAAATAAGCCTCCGTAGACATCAACCCCAGCTATTGACCACTTAGTTTTCGGATCAGTGCACGACATCAACAGAAAAACCGCGGAGGTCAAAAAATAAAAATAGTTGATCATTTTAAGAATTTTCGACACGACCAAATCTTTCGAATGCAGCAGCTCAAGCGCAATCTTTGGAATGGGGTTAGTTTCATAACTAATCACGACATCGGCCCATCTGAAAAAAACTTCGGAAGCACGAACAACACCAGCAAACCGATTATCCAAAGCACGAGCAAATAATAGTTACCGGGCATTCTGCAGGCCATCCACCCCTTAACCACTCCATAACCAATAGCGAACTGTAATAGCAAGAACGAGATAATTCCCAGCGGAACGGAAAGCAAATAACTATAAGGCTCCGCAAACCCGAACCGGATAACCGCATAAATTTCGAACAATGCAAACGGTGCGATCAAAGCGTTGGCGATGATGATCATTGCTCTGACTGTTTTTGCGCTACCCATCAACGCAAGCCCTGTGCATAGAGGAACTTTGCCAGCTCTAGTCGGCGCTGCTCACCTGAAGGACCGTCAATACCGTAGTAAAAATGTCCCACACCTTCTTTACGCTCGCTGGACTCGGTCATCTGCGAGCCGAGCAAAGGAGCATGCTCAGCCAAGTCAAAAAATGACATGCCTGCATGAATAGGGTCGCCATGCTCCTTCAAGTCAAGAATGACTACATGCTCGATCAGGGATTGCTGCCTAACTTCCCCAAGCATTTCTTCAGAAATTGGAGAACCTATCAGTACAAGATAATCAACGGCCTGCCCTTTATCTGCGTAAAAAAGAGCAGATTGGGCGGCTACCAGCGATCCAAAGGAATAACCAATAAGATTAAATTGCCCTCCGGTTGGAAAAGATCGGCTAACGCCTAACGACTTCAGACTCCAGTCCGCCTCAACGCTATACGGTCCAGTGTCCGACATGCCGTTAATTTTCTTAAGCCTGTAACGGTGCTTATTGACGCCAGCAACAGCATCAGCATATTGACCCTCAGTATTACGCCCTACTACTGCGCCACTAATACCCACCATACGCAGTGACTTAATCTGGTCATCAATATACCCACCGGTCATCCCAGCACCACCGAGATAAACAGTCAGACCTTCTTCCAGAACGATATGTTTCGGTGTCCTGTCCGCAGTAGCAGTACTGCTGGTCGAAGCAACCTTTTTAAATATCCCTGTTGATGTTTCCAACACGTCTGTCGTCATTTGCATCAATCCTCTGATGCAACGTAGATATCGACTTTTTCCGCACTCGCGTGCCGCGTCACTCGATGAGTCAAACCTGTATCACTAGTAACGCCTTCTTCTTGAAGACCATTTTCTCGGACCAAGAGATATCGACGGTTTGCCATAGGCGCTCCGCTTTTGTCAGTCAGGACAAATTGCTCATCAAAACCAGGCAGAATCAAAGGCAACGGCGCCACAAACGGCACCGGCGAATGCGAATTGCCGATAATCACCGTCCCGGAACCAGCCGTAACCTTGTTGCCATGGGTCCCGACGGAATCCACCGTCGCAGCCGGTTTGCCGTTGATCAAAACCGTCGTCGCCAATCCGCCCGACATCGCACCACCACACGCCGAGGCATCGCCTTGGCGGGCGGCCGCGAGGCCGTCGAAGAAGACGTCGCCGGAACCGGCGGCGATCGGGTTGGTGCCGTGGCCGGGGAGCGGGCAAGCGGTGGGGTCGGATACGCGTGCTGCTGGTTTGCCGGACATACGAATCTCCTTAGTTGACCTTGACTTGACCGCTGCCATCCAGGCGCGCGGCGAAACTGACCTGGCGCTTGAAACCATCAACTTCCAGCAAGCCTTCGATGCTGAAGGACAGGCGAAGCTGATCGTGATCACGCGGCAGGGAGATGACACGCACATTGCTCAGGCGTGGCTCGTAGGCTTCGATGAAATTTTCGATGGCCAGACGGGCCTGACTCAGGGAGTCGTGCAGGCTCAGACGCATGTCATTGAGATCGGGTAGCCCGTAATCGGACAGCGTTTGCACGCTGCCCGCACGGGTGCTGAGCATCTTGGCCAGATGGGCAGCCACGGACGCCATGGCGGAGACCTCGCGGCTCCAGCCGACGCGTTTGTCCGCGTCGCCACCCAGGCGTTCGAAAAGGCTGCCGTATCCAGTCATGACTCAGGCTCCTCTTACTCTTTGTCCAGCTTGCCAACCAGCGACAGGGTGAAATCGGCACCCATGTACTTGAAGTGCGGGCGCACGTTCAGGCTGACGCGGTACCAGCCAGGCTCGCCTTCGACATCGCTGACGATGATCTGGGCTGCACGCAGTGGACGACGGCCACGGACTTCGGCGCTTGGGTTTTCCTGGTCGGCCACGTACTGGCGGATCCACTTGTTGAGTTCCAGCTCGAGGTCGGTACGTTCTTTCCACGAACCGAGTTGCTCGCGCTGCAGCACTTTCAAGTAGTGAGCCAGGCGGTTGACGATCATCATGTACGGCAGTTGGGTGCCGAGCTTGTAGTTCAGCTCTGCGGCCTTGCCTTCTGCGCTGATGCCGAAGAACTTCGGCTTCTGCACCGAGCTCGCGGAGAAGAACGCCGCGTTGTCGGAGCCTTTGCGCATGGTCAGGGAGATGAAGCCTTCCTCGGCCAGTTCGTATTCACGACGGTCGCTAACCAATACTTCCGTAGGAATCTTGGTTTCGATTTCGCCCATGCTTTCGAAGTGGTGCAACGGCAGGTCTTCAACCGCGCCACCGCTCTGCGGGCCGATGATGTTCGGGCACCAGCGGAATTTGGCGAAGCTGTCGGTCAGCTTGGTGCCGAACGCGTAGGCGGTGTTGCCCCACAGGTAGTGTTCGTGGCTGTTGGCGACGGTTTCTTTGTACACGAACGATTTGACCGGGTTTTCTTCCGGGTCGTACGGGTTACGCAGCAGGAAACGCGGCACGGTCAGGCCAACGTAACGGGAGTCTTCCGACTGGCGGAAGCTCTGCCATTTGGCGAATTGCGGGCCTTCGAAGTGATCTTTCAGATCCTTGAGGTCCGGCAGGCCGGTGAAGCTTTCCAGACCGAAGAATTTCGGGCCGGCAGCCGCAATGAACGGCGCGTGGGACATGCAGGCAACGCTGGACACGTACTGCATCAGTTTCACGTCCGGCGAGCTTGGGGACATGAAGTAGTTGGCGATGATCGCGCCCACAGGCTGACCACCGAACTGACCGTATTCAGCGGTGTAGATGTGCTTGTACAGGCCCGACTGCATCACTTCCGGCGAATCGTCGAAATCGTCCAGCAGGTCTTCTTTGGAGACGTTGAGGATTTCAATCTTGATGTTTTCGCGGAAGTTGGTGCGGTCGACCAGCAACTGCAGGCCACGCCACGACGATTCCAGGGACTGGAAGTCAGGGTGGTGCAGGATTTCGTCCATCTGGCGGCTGAGCTTGGCATCGATCTCGGCGATCATGCGGTCAACCATGGCTTTCTTGACCGGCTCACCGTTGTTCTGCGGCTTGAGCAGCTCTTCGATGAAGGCCGACACACCGCGCTTGGCGATGTCGTAGGCTTCGTCGTCCGGCGTCAGGCGGGTTTCGGCGATGATGCTGTCGAGAATGCTGTATTCGCCACTCTCTTTGTTCTTTTGCTGTGCTGCGCTAGTGCTCATGGTGTTGGCTTCCTTAGGCTGATGGAGACTCAGGCGTCCTGGGCTGCGGCGTTCAGGCCCAGCTCACCCAGTACGCGACCGCGGGATTCGTCGTCGGCGAGAACGCCTTCGATGGCTTTGCGGAACGCAGGCGCGTTACCCAGTGGGCCTTTGAGGGCCACCAGCGCGTCGCGCAGTTCCATCAGTTTTTTCAGCTCAGGCACTTGCTCGACCAGCGAGGCCGGGTTGAAGTCCTTCATCGAATTGACGCGCAGTTTCACGGCCAGTTCTTCAGTGTCACCTTCTTCCTGAAGACGGTTCGGTACGCTCAGTGTCAGGCTCAGCTCTTGCTTGGCCAGCACTTCGTCAAACGTCATTTTGTCGATGCTGATCGGCTTGCGATCTTCGACTTTGCGTTCGTCCTTGCGGTGGGTGTAGTCACCGATTGCCAGTAGTTTCAACGGCAGTTCGATCTCTTCCTGTGCACCACCGGTGGCAGGTTTGAAGGTGACGTTGATGCGTTCCTTGGGGGCTACCGAGCCTTCTTTGGCCATGGCTTTTCTCCTTGCGGTTGTGGCCCTGGGGCCTATTCGAGTACCACTTCGAGATCGAGGTGGCACAGCCTGCGATAAATCTCTTCCTTGCGTTCACGTACGGCATGGTTCTGCGGCAACAACTCGCAGCAGCTATGCAGTAAATGCAGCACTTCCAGCGCAAGATCGGGCTCCCAGGCGTTCAGGCCTGAGTCCTGTAATGTTTGGTCGAGTGTTTCGAGTTGGGTCTTGGCCAGTTCGTATTTCTTGGCCATGAAGCACAGCCGCGCGAGGGCGAACTGCCAGAAAAACCGGACGCGTCCGCCCTGGGCGCTTTGCAGCCCCTGCTTGAGGATCTGCACGGCGGCCTTGAGGCCGTCCTTGCGCAGGATCGGCAGGACTTCTTCGAGGGCCACTTCCCAGGCTGGCTGGCTGTCGGCGACTTCAACCTTGCGCGGCGCACTGGCGCTTTGCAGGTGCGGCATGACGTTGGCGCTGATCCAGGCGCGGGTGGCCGGATCGGCGAACGGCGCGCCGTCGTGGAAACGCAATTCGATGATGCCGGGCAGGCGCTGAATCAAAAGCGCGAAGTGGATTTCCACTTCGCGCATTGCCATCTCGGCGTTCAGGCCCTGGAGGCACTCCCAGACCATTCGCTGGCCATCGAACCAGAACGGCGCCTTCGCCAGGCTCGCCTCCAGTTCCACCAGCAAGTCGGCGTATTTGGCTTGATCGTAGCGGTCCTGATAGGCCTTGAGCTTGTCGGCGGGCAAGCCGCGCAACACGGTGATTTGCTCGGCGTTACGCTCGGGCACCGCGTCGATGGGCAGCCACAGCAGCGTGCGATTGAGGCGCAGGGCGCGCAGATCAGTGGCTTTCTGCTTGAGCCACCAGGCACACAACGGACGGGCACTTTCCTGCTGGGCGCGCAGGGCCTTGTGGGCTTCTTTTTCGTTGTCGATCGGTGCGCCGGGGGTGAACAGCTGCGTCGCGGCCTGTTTGACCTGGGCCACTGCGGCGCCAACCACGCCGGGTTCCGGCTGGTTGTCGGCGGCGCGTTGCACCATGTTTTTCAGACGGCGGGAGATCGGCAGCAGCAGCGGCGCATCGTCACCCAAATGCTCGGTGCAGGCGGCATCGAGGCCTTCCAGATGTTCGACCAGCCGCCGGAACATCGGCAACTGCTCTTTGATCGCGACGTTCTCGGTCAGCACCTGCTCAAGGCGCGGCACCAGCCAACTGATTGCGGCGGAGCGAGTGCGGGCCTTGTTCGGGTGAAGGTCAGCCCAGTGGTTCTCGCACAGGTGGTGCAGCAACCCGAGGCCAGCCAGCAAGCCCTGGAACGATTCGCGCTGGTACAAGGCCCACGTCAGCCAAGCGCCGACCCGCAAATCCTTGGACTGGGTGCGCAGCAGGTTTTCGCTGTTTTCGCGGATTTTCAGCCAGTCGATCTGACCGCTTTCGTGCATGGACGAGGCTTTCGCCAGCTCGCTTTCCAGTGCCTCATATTCGCTGGAAAAGCGAACGTCCTCGCCCGCGAAATTCTCTTTGGAAACAGAGGCTTTTGCGAGTTCGAGGTAATGAGCGGAAAGTTTGCTTGAGTAGGACATCCATGGCCTTTAATTAGGATTACGGTCGAACGCCAATTGCAGTTGCAGCGGCGCGGGACAGTATCAAAGAGCTGCGATGAGTCTCATCCAATTGAGTTCGTGCTCTTTCAAGTGCGCGCATCGTACTCACGATGATGGCCACTAGCAAGCATCCGATTAAACAACAAGACGAAGTGCGCTTTATTGCGTGTAAGAGGTTTCCCTATATGAGACAGGGGATTCCCCGATGCCGATTTAATATTCACGCTCTTACGGCAACCCCTGAAAGCACTGAGCCAGAGCGCCCCGAGAGGGATGCGCCGATTTGTTGGCAACATTTTCCCCTCATAGACGTAGAGCATGCCAACAATAAAAGACAATGAATGTAGGAATCGTCCGAAAGGTTGTGGTCATCATGGAAAAGAATGAGGCGCGACAACGGAGACGCAGAAAAGTGCCATCGCCATGATGGCACTTAATATATCGGGGGATATCAGTGAAGGACTTGAAACAGCGAACAAGTGAGCATTAGTTTTCCAGAGTGTATTAATCAGTCCATCCCGGCATATATACACATTGGAACAGCGCCTATAAAAAATGGGCATCCGAATTAATCGGTATGCCCATTTTTCAATACGGTTCTCCCCATTATTCAGGGAGTTCGCCGCAATTACGGATTAACGCTGTCTTTCAACGATTTGCCTGGCTTGAACGCGACAGTATTGCTGGCCTTGATTTTGACAGGTTCACCGGTTTGCGGGTTTTTGCCGGTGCGGGCACCGCGGTGGCGTTGCAGGAAGGTACCGAAGCCCACCAGCGTGACGCTGTCTTTGCGGTGCAGAGCGCCGGTGATTTCTTCGAGAACGGCGTTGAGAACGCGGTTGGCCTGCTCTTTGGTGAGATCTGCTTTTTCAGCGATTGCAGCGGCGAGTTCTGGTTTACGCATTAGTGAAGCCCCTTTGACGGTTTTTTGTTGTTATGTCCGTGCTGTTCTCGTTGGAACAGCGCCCAAAGCGCCGCAGGTGCTCTACTCTGCGGCAGACGGGAGTGAGAATGGCACGCACGGAAGAGCCGCGCCAGTCTCGGCGCGACCTTTGTAGGGGCAAAAGCGGGGTGATTCCGACAGAACGACCGGTATTTACGCCAGCAGTGCCGGAAGCTCTTTGTTCAGGGCCAGTTTTTCCATCACCGCCGCGCCTGTCAGGGCATAACCGAGCAGTTTTCCGCTGGCATCGCGGCATAAAGCTTTGATGTCCGCGCCCTGCCCTTCAACGGTCCAGACACCCTCGGCACCCCGTGGTGGTGGCGAAACCACCAACGGACAGACCGGGGTTTTCACGGTGATTGGCATCGGGCCATAACTCACGGCGGTGGGGTTGCCGGCGAGGGTTTGCGCCAGCGCTCTCGCACAGCTCATCAGGGGCATGACGTACAACAGATTCAGCCCATCGACCTCGGCGCAGTCGCCCAGCGCGTAGATATTGGCGTGGGAGGTTTTCAGGTGGCGATCGACCATCACGCCGCGATTGACCTGCACACCGGCCGCAGCCGCCAGATCGATACGCGGACGCAGGCCGATGGCCGAGACCACCACGTCGCAAGCAATCACCTGACCATCGGACAGATGCGCTTCCACGCCGTCTGCGACGTGCTGCAAGCGGTTGAGCACCGGCCCCAGGTGGAAACGCGCCCCCAGGCTTTCCAGCCCGGCCTGCACCGCAGCAGCCGCCGCCGGGTGCAGCAGGGTCGGCATGACTTGCTCGCACGGTGCAACCAGTTGCACCTCGTAGCCGCCGAGGATCAGGTCATTGGCAAACTCGCAACCGATCAGGCCGACGCCTAGCAGCAACACCCGGTGTTTGCCTGCCGCTGCGGCGCGAAAGCGGGCGTAATCTTCCAAGTCGTTGATCGGGAACACCACATCCGCCGCATCGCCTTCGATGGGCACCCGCACGGTTTCCGCGCCCCAGGCCAGGATCAAGTCGCGATAAATGACCGCTTCCTCACCGATCCACAGGCGCTTGTGGCCTGGATCGATGCCACTGATGCGCGTGTGGGTGCGCACTTCGGCCCTCAATTGCTCGGCCATGGCACCCGGCTCGGCCATGCTCAGGCCGTCAGCGTCTTTGTTTTTGCCAAAACCGGTGGAGAGCATCGGTTTGGAGTAGGAGCGTCCGTCATCGGCGGTAATCAGCAGCAACGGGGTTTCGCTATCGAGTTTGCGAAACTCCCGGGCCAGGTTGTAACCAGCCAGCCCGGTGCCGACGATCACGACAGGTGCGTTCATTCCTTACTCCTCTGGTGTTTTGTTAGTTGATTTCGATCATTTCGAAATCCATCTTGCCGACGCCGCAGTCCGGGCACAGCCAATCTTCCGGCACGTCCTGCCACAGCGTGCCCGCCGCAATGCCGTCGTCCGGCCAGCCCTCGGCCTCGTTATAAATCAGGCCGCAGACCACACATTGCCACTTTTTCATTCAGGTACTTCCTCAGGATTCAGGCTTATTGCCGGCGCGAACGGTCGATGGTTGGAGCGCTGCCGTCCGGCTCAGGGGCGTTTTGTACTGATCGGGCCCGGCAGATGCAAGCGCGTTCCGCGCAACGGCGGCCCCGATCAATCAAAATCGCTGGCTGACATGGTAAGCTCGCCGCCTCATTTGCTGCCAATAATGACTCACTGTGCCGCACTCAAAATCCCCCTCCGCTACCCCGCTGTGGCTCCCTCAAAGCCAACTGACGCCCCTCCCCGACACGTCTACCCTCGACTGGCTGTTCGACGAAGGCTCCCTGACCCGACGCCTGATCCGCTTGTCGAATGACGGCTTCAGCGTCACGCCGTTGTTTGAAGGCTGGCAAACGCTGCGCGCCGACGAATGTGCAGCGCTGGAGTTGGAGGAAGGCAGTGAAGGCTGGGTGCGCGAGGTGTATTTGCGGGGGCACGGCGAAGCCTGGGTGTTTGCCCGTAGCGTGGCGGCGCGCAGCGCCTTGCAGGGCGACGGCTTGCACATGGATGAACTGGGTAGCCGCTCGTTGGGTGAGTTGCTGTTTTGCGATCAGGCGTTCCAGCGTCGCGCCATCGAGGTTTGTCACTATCCTCAGGAATGGCTGCCGCTGGCGTCCCGGGCCTCCGATCTGTGGGGCCGTCGTTCGCGGTTCGACCGTGGCGCCTTGAGCGTGCTGGTGGCTGAAATTTTCCTGCCGACCTTGTGGCTCGCCGCCCGCGCCCACCCGGAGAACTGCTGATGTACCAGAGCCTGCTCAAGTCCCTGAACCGCTTGAACCCTCGGGCCTGGGACTTCATTCAGCTGACGCGCATGGACAAGCCGATCGGCATCTATCTGCTGCTGTGGCCGACCCTGTGGGCGCTGTGGATTGCCGGCAAAGGCTCGCCCTCCCTGGCCAACATTGTGATTTTCGTCCTCGGCGTGGTCCTGACCCGTGCGGGCGGTTGCGTGATCAACGACTGGGCGGATCGCAAGGTCGACGGCCACGTGAAGCGCACCGAGCAGCGCCCTTTGGTCAGCGGCAAGATCAGCTCCAAAGAAGCCCTGGTGTTCTTCGCGGTGCTGATGGGCGTGAGTTTCCTGCTGGTGCTGTGCACCAATGCGGCCACGGTCTGGTTGTCGTTCGGCGGTTTGGCGCTGGCCTTCAGCTACCCGTTCATGAAGCGCTACACCTATTACCCGCAAGTGGTACTGGGCGCGGCGTTCTCTTGGGGCATGCCGATGGCGTTCACCGCCGAAACCGGCGAGCTGCCGGCAGCGGCATGGTTGCTGTGGATCGCCAACCTGCTGTGGACCGTGGGCTACGACACTTACTACGCGATGACCGACCGCGACGACGACTTGAAGATTGGCGTGAAATCCACCGCCATTCTGTTCGGCGATGCGGATCGGGTGATCATTTTGACGTTGCAAGGCTTGGCGCTGGGGTGTCTGTTGCTGGCAGGATCGAAATTCGAGCTCGGGGGCTGGTTCCACTTGGGATTGCTGGCGGCGGCGGGCTGTTTCGCGTGGGAATTCTGGTACACCCGCGGCAAGGACCGGATGCGTTGCTTCAAGGCGTTTTTGCACAACCACTGGGCCGGGTTGGCGATTTTTGTCGGGATTGTGCTGGATTACGCCACTCGCTGACCGCCCAAGCCGTTGCCGACGCTATGTGTCGGCAACGGCTACAGGCGTTGAGTCGTCTATTTTTGCGACTCGTGAACAACGTGCCAGACGTCTTTCATTTTGTCGCCCACCATGTCGCCGGGTTTTTTGTCCTTCACGAACGTGTAAAGAGGTTTACCGTCGTAGGCATATTGGCTCGTGCCGTCATCGCGCTTGATGACGCTCCACTTGCCTGCGGCCGTGGCACCCGCCGGTGCCATCATGGGTGGCCAGTTTTTGGCGCAATCGTCATTACACATCGACTTGCCGCCGCTGTCCTTGTCAAACGTGTACAAGGTCATGCCCTTGTGGTCGACCATCATCCCGTCCTTCATCATCGCCGGGTCGGCGGCGAAGGCCATGGTCGGCAGCGTTAGAGCTGCAGTCACTAACAATGCCTTCCAGGATTGAGCAATATGATTCATGGAAACCTTCCTTTTGTGGTTGTCAGGATTCGGACTTAGAGCTTAGTTCAGGATCATGACCACCGCCGACCTGCTAAATTGCTGTCACACGACTGCAATAATTCCGTTATCTAATGCGGCGCAAGACAGTTAAATGACAAGAGGATTAAGGCATGGTTGGCAGGAGCATTCTGATCGTCGACGACGAAGCGCCCATTCGCGAAATGATCGCCGTTGCGTTGGAAATGGCCGGCTATGACTGCCTGGAGGCCGAGAACTCCCAACAGGCCCATGCCATCATCGTCGACCGCAAACCGGACCTGATCCTGCTCGACTGGATGCTGCCCGGCACGTCCGGTATCGAGCTGGCTCGCCGTCTCAAGCGCGATGAGCTGACCGGGGACATCCCGATCATCATGCTCACCGCCAAGGGCGAAGAGGACAACAAGATCCAGGGGCTGGAAGTCGGCGCTGATGATTACATCACCAAACCGTTTTCCCCCCGTGAACTGGTGGCGCGCCTCAAAGCCGTGCTGCGCCGTGCCGGTCCTACCGATGGCGAGACACCGATCGAAGTCGGCGGCCTGCTGCTGGACCCGATCAGCCACCGTGTGACCATCGACGGCAAACCCGCCGAGATGGGCCCGACCGAATATCGTCTGCTGCAGTTTTTCATGACTCACCAGGAACGGGCCTACACCCGTGGCCAGTTGCTGGATCAGGTCTGGGGCGGCAACGTGTATGTCGAAGAGCGCACCGTCGACGTGCACATCCGCCGTCTGCGCAAAGCCCTCGGTGATGCCTATGAGAATCTGGTACAAACCGTGCGCGGCACCGGTTACCGCTTTTCTACCAAAGCCTGACCAAGAGCTTTCCCGCCCGACAAGCTGACAAGGACGCGTGTTCAATTGAACCAAAACTGGCATGGCACCCTGATCCGCCACATGCTGTTGCTGGTGACCGGGTGTCTGGTGATCGGCCTGATTACCGGCTACTACGGCTGGAGCCTCGCCGCGGGCCTGGGCCTTTACCTGGCCTGGACCCTCAAGCAATTGCTGCGGCTGCACGAATGGCTGCGGCTGCACAAACCCGACGAGGCACCACCCGACGGCTATGGCCTGTGGGGCGAAGTGTTCGACAGCATCTACCACTTGCAACGTCGCGACCAACGCGTGCGCGGACGCCTGCAAGCGGTGATCGATCGGGTCCAGGAATCCACTGCCGCGCTGAAAGACGCCGTCATCATGCTCGACAGCGAGGGCAACCTTGAGTGGTGGAACCGCGCCGCCGAAACACTGCTTGGCCTCAAGACGCCGCAAGACAGCGGCCAGCCGGTCACCAACCTGGTGCGCCATCCGCGCTTCAAGGAATATTTCGAGCAGGACAGCTACGCCGAACCGCTGGAAATCCCTTCGCCGATCAACGATCGTCTGCGCATTCAGCTGTACATCACCCGCTACGGCAACAACGAACACTTGATGCTGGTGCGCGATGTGACGCGTATCCATCAGCTGGAACAGATGCGCAAAGACTTCATCGCCAACGTCTCCCATGAACTGCGCACACCGTTGACGGTCATCTGCGGTTACCTGGAAACCTTGCTGGATAACGCCGAGGAAGTGAACCCGCGCTGGACCCGTGCCTTGCAGCAAATGCAGCAGCAAGGCGGGCGCATGCAGACCTTGCTCAACGATTTGTTGCTGCTGGCCAAACTGGAAGCCACCGATTACCCCTCGGACAACCAGCCCGTGGCCATCGACGGCTTGCTGCAATCGATCACGAGCGACGCTCAGCAGTTGTCCGGCCAGAAAAACCAGCGCATCACCCTGGAAGCCGATCCGACGATTTTGCTCAAGGGCAGCGAAGCCGAGTTGCGCAGCGCGTTTTCCAACCTGGTGTTCAACGCAGTGAAATACACGCCGGCCGAAGGCAATATCCGCATTCGCTGGTGGGGCGATGAGCAAGGCGCGCACCTGAGCGTGCAGGATTCCGGGATCGGCATCGACAGCAAACACCTGCCGCGCCTGACTGAACGTTTCTACCGCGTCGACTCCAGCCGCAATTCCAACACCGGCGGCACCGGCCTCGGCCTGGCAATCGTCAAACACGTGCTGCTGCGCCACCGCGCACGGATGGAAATCAGCAGCGTGCCGGGCCACGGCAGCACCTTTACCTGCCATTTCGCGCCCGCTCAGGTCACAAAAACCCGGGTCATCAGCACCGCCGACTGATACCGGCCAGCACTCGCCACTAGGCAATCGCCCGGTCAGCCGCTACATTGGCTGACTTGTGCCTGCCCTTCAGGCACCGCATTGACCCCCTATTCGAATACACGGAACCCGCAAAACTCCATCATGGACCCTTCCCCTGGCTTGACCCTTGCGACACTCTTCGCCGATTTCGGCATGATTCTTTTTGCTCTGATCCTGGTTTTGCTCAACGGCTTTTTCGTTGCGGCGGAATTCGCCATGGTCAAATTGCGCTCGACCCGGGTCGAGGCCATCGCTGAGAAAAACGGCTGGCGCGGACACATCCTGCGCACCGTTCACAGTCAGCTCGATGCGTACCTCTCAGCGTGCCAATTGGGTATCACCCTCGCCTCCCTGGGCCTGGGCTGGGTCGGTGAACCGGCGTTCGCACACATTCTGGAGCCGCTGCTTGAAGCCGTCGGCGTGCAGTCGCCCGAAGTGGTCAAAGGCGTATCGTTCTTCGCTGCGTTCTTCGTCATCTCGTACCTGCACATTGTGGTCGGTGAGCTGGCCCCGAAATCCTGGGCCATTCGCAAACCCGAGTTGCTATCGCTCTGGACCGCAGTGCCGCTGTACCTGTTCTACTGGGCCATGTACCCGGCGATCTACCTGCTCAACGCCAGCGCCAACACCATCCTGCGGATCGCCGGCCAGGGTGAACCCGGCCCGCATCACGAACACCATTACAGCCGTGAAGAACTGAAACTGATCCTGCACTCCAGCCGTGGCCAGGACCCGAGCGACCAAGGCATGCGTGTGTTGGCTTCCGCCGTGGAAATGGGCGAGCTGGAGGTGGTCGACTGGGCTAACTCCCGTGAAGACCTGGTGACGTTGGAGTTCAATGCGCCGCTCAAGGAAATCCTGGCGATGTTCCGTCGCCACAAGTTCAGCCGCTATCCGGTGTACGACAGCGATCGCCAAGAGTTCGTCGGCTTGCTGCACATCAAGGATCTGCTGCTGGAACTGGCGGCCCTGGACCACATTCCCGAGTCATTCAACCTCGCCGAACTGACCCGGCCGCTGGAACGCGTGTCGCGGCACATGCCGCTGTCGCAGTTGCTGGAGCAGTTCCGCAAGGGTGGCTCGCACTTCGCCCTGGTCGAAGAAGCCGATGGCAACATCATCGGCTACCTGACCATGGAAGACGTGCTTGAGGTGCTGGTCGGCGACATTCAGGACGAACACCGCAAGGCTGAGCGCGGCATTCTCGCGTACCAGCCGGGCAAGCTGCTGGTGCGCGGTGATACGCCGTTGTTCAAGGTCGAACGCCTGCTGGGCATCGACCTGGACCACATCGAAGCCGAAACCCTCGCCGGGCTGATCTACGAAACCCTGAAACGGGTGCCGGAAGAGGAAGAAGTGCTGGAAGTCGAAGGCTTGCGAATCATCATCAAGAAGATGAAAGGGCCGAAGATCATTCTGGCCAAGGTGTTGATGCTCGATTAAGCGCGACACCGGCGGCGAGCGAGCTCTTGTGGCGAGAGAGCTTGCTCCCGCCGGCCGATCCGCGCCAGGGCGTAGCAGTCGTAAACCGATGAATGCGGTGTGCGGTTGCAGGCGTTGGGGCCGCTTCGCAGCCCAGCGGGAGCAAGCTCCCTCGCCACAGTAATCGTGCTGATCCGGCTATTGCTTGCCCAACGCAAAGTTGGGCAACGCACCCACTGGCTGATTGAACTGATACGGAATCGACACCAACCCAAGCCCCGTATTGCGCTGCACCACGAAGTGCAAATGCGGCCCGCTGCTGTTGCCGGTGTTGCCCGACAGGGCCAGCGCACTCCCCACCGCTACCCGTTGCCCCTCGCGAACGCCCACCGAACCTTGCTTGAGGTGCAGGTACACGCCCATCGTCCCGTCATCGTGCAGCACCCGCACGAAATTGCCTGAAGGATCGGTGCCACGTCCGGTCTGGGCATTTTCGGTTTTCACCACCACCCCGCCCCGCGCCGCAATGATCGGCGTGCCTTCGGGCATGGCGATGTCCATGGCGTAACGGTTTTTGGCGCCGAAATGGCTGTATTGGCCGTTGGCACCCTGACTCAAGCGAAACGGCCCACCACGCCAGGGCAGCGGATACCGATAGGCCATGGCAGCCCCTGAAGGGTCGCCCAGGGAATATTCGAACCTTGGGGTGTACGTCAGCGGCCTTCCGGCCTTAGTCGCCGTGAGCAGCGCCAGACGGATGTTGCTGCGGGCCGGCATCACCCGGCGGATCGGTCGGCTCGGCGCGCCGCTGACATTGCTCAGCCCGGCAAAACTCAGCTCGATCTCGACCGGCGCATACAGGTCGTTGCGCACGTACACGTTGTCCACGCCCTTCTGCTTCTTGATCTCCAGGTACACCTGGCGCTCAAGGTGCTCGACCATGCGATCACGAAAAACGAACACCTGGGAGCCTTTCGTGGGGCGGTCGCTGTAGGAGACCACGCCATTGGCGTCTTTGGACTTGTAGATCGTCATGGCCACAGCCGAGGTGGAGGCCATGAAAAGACCACAGAAAAACAGCAGGCGCGCGAGCATGGGCAAGAGTCTGTCGAGTAAGGCCTGGGAAGGAGCCTAGCAGCTGCAATGGACCCGGGTAGTCGGCAGATGTTTCAAAATGGGCAGCAAAGGGGATGTGCGGTGAGTTTGATGGCCCCTTCGCGGGCAAGCCTCGCTCCTACAGGTCGGTGTGATCTGTCGAGGCTTGCCCGCGAAGACGGACTCTCAGGCGATGAAGATTACGCGCCAGGTACGAAATGCTTCTGCGCCGTGCCACGTGCGATCAATCGGGAGATGTAGTCGAGCTTCTGCGCATCCTGATCCACAAAGCGGAAGGTCAGTTGCAGCCAGTCGCTGTCAGGTTTCGGCTCAAACGCGACAATGGCGTGCAAGTAGCCATTGAGGCGGGCGACTTCAGCGTTGTCGCCCTGCTCCAGGTCCAGCACGGCGCTGTCGAGGACTTGCGGCAGCGTGTCGGTGCGCTTTACCACCAGCAGCGCTTCCTTGATGCTCAAGGCTTTGATCACGCACTGCTGAATGCCGCTTGGCAAACGCAGCTGGCCTTGACCCCGACCGCTGGCGGGAGCGGAAGCAGCGCCCGGCGCCTTGACCGGCGGGCTATTGAGCAAACCGCGAGACGCAGCCGGGGCAGGGGTCGGCGCGGCGGCAGCAGGTTTGGCGAACGGGTTGACTGGCGCCGCTGCAGGTGCGACCACGGCCGCCTTGCCGCCGGTCAATGCGCTCAGGGAATCGTTGCCGAAAGCCGAGTTCATTTTGGTCGGCGCACCGTTCATCAAGGCGTCGAGCTTGCCGACCTTGTTCAGCGCTTGCTTGACCTTGGTCAGCAGTTGTTCGTTGGTGAAGGGCTTGCTGACGTAGCCGGAAACGCCGGCCTGAATCGCCTGGACCACGTTCTCTTTATCGCCACGGCTGGTCACCATCACGAAGGGCATGGTCTTGAGATTGTCCTGCTCGCGGCACCAGGTCAGCAGTTCCAGGCCAGACATTTCCGGCATTTCCCAGTCGCACAGCACCAGGTCGAACGCTTCCTTGGCCAGCATGGCCTGAGCTTTTTTGCCGTTGATGGCATCTTCGGTCCGGATACCCGGGAAGTAGTTACGCAGGCACTTCTTTACCAGGTCACGAATGAACGCTGCATCGTCCACCACCAACACACTGATCTTGCTCATCCATCACCCCTCGAAAAAATCCCGGCAAGCATACCGTTTTGCTGATGGCACATTGCCAAAAACCTTCAGTCACGCCGGGACTTTTCGTTCGCGGGTGCTGCTTTTGAAGTCGAAAGCCACACACAAAAACGCCCGGCCAAAGGACCGGGCGTTTTTCTTGGGCAGTCTTACTTATCGTCAGCTTTGCCCGGAACATTAGCGGTTTCGCCACTTGTGCCTTCAACTTCTTCTTTCATGCGCTTGAGGCCCAGGTGACGCACGTCCGTACCGCGCACAAGGTAAATCACCAGTTCCGAGATATTGCGCGCGTGGTCGCCGATCCGCTCCAGCGAACGCAGCACCCAGATAATGCTCAAGACCCGCGAGATAGAGCGCGGGTCTTCCATCATGTAGGTCGCCAGCTCACGCAGTGCGGTCTTGTATTCGCGGTCGATGATCTTGTCGTACTGGGCCACCGACAACGCCAGGTCGGCGTCGAAGCGGGCAAAGGCGTCCAGCGCGTCACGCACCATGTTGCGCACCTGGTCGCCGATGTGGCGAACCTCCACGTAGCCGCGCGGGGCCTCGCCTTCTTCGCACAACTGAATGGCGCGGCGGGCGATCTTGGTCGCTTCGTCACCGATGCGCTCCAGGTCGATCACCGATTTGGAGATGCTGATGATCAGACGCAAGTCGGATGCTGCCGGCTGACGACGGGCCAGAATGCGCAGGCATTCTTCGTCGATGTTGCGTTCCATCTGGTTGATCTGGTCGTCGATCTCGCGAACCTGCTGGGCCAGGCCGGAGTCGGCCTCGATCAGCGCGGTCACCGCGTCATTGACCTGCTTTTCCACCAGACCGCCCATGGCCAGGAGGTGGCTGCGAACTTCCTCCAGCTCAGCGTTGAACTGCGCGGAGATGTGATGGGTAAGGCCTTCTTTACTAATCATTCGGTTCGCTCCGCGAAAGTTGCCAGCTTCAAGCTGCAAGCTTCAAGCAGTTATGTATAAGTCCTGATATCGCACCGCTTCCTACTTGCCGCTTGAAACTTGCGGCTTGCAGCTGTACGGCTAGCCGTAGCGACCAGTGATGTAGTCTTCGGTCTGCTTCTTCGCCGGATTGGTGAACAGCGTATCGGTGTCGCCGAATTCCACCAGTTTGCCCATGTACATGAACGCCGTGTAGTCGGAAACCCGCGCGGCCTGTTGCATGTTGTGGGTCACGATGACAATGGTGAATTTCGATTTCAGTTCGTAGATCAGTTCTTCGACTTTCAGCGTGGAGATCGGGTCGAGTGCCGAGCATGGTTCGTCGAGCAGCAGCACTTCCGGCTCTACAGCGATGGTGCGCGCGATGACCAGACGTTGCTGCTGACCACCGGACAGGCCGAGTGCCGATTCATGCAGACGGTCTTTGACTTCGTCCCACAGCGCCGCGCCTTTCAACGCCCACTCGACCGCTTCGTCGAGAACGCGCTTTTTGTTGATGCCTTGGATGCGCAGGCCGTACACCACGTTTTCGTAGATGGTTTTCGGGAACGGGTTCGGCTTCTGGAACACCATGCCGACGCGACGACGCAGTTCGGCCACGTCTTCGCCCTTGCGGTAGATGTTGTGGCCGTACAGGTTGATTTCACCTTCTACGCGGCAACCGTCGACCAGGTCGTTCATGCGGTTGAAGGTACGCAGTAGCGTGGACTTGCCGCAGCCGGACGGGCCGATGAAGGCGGTCACACGCTGTTTCGGAATGTTCAGGCTGACGTCGTACAGCGCTTGTTTGTCGCCGTAGAACAGGTTCAGGCCCGGCACTTCGATGGCCACGGTTTCCTGTTCAAGGCTCAAGCTCTGTTTGTCGCGGCCCAGGGCAGACATGTTGATGCCGTGGGTATGTGCTTCGTGCTGCATGGGGTCTCACTCCGTTCGTAGCTGCAAGCTTCTAGCTGCAAGCTGCAAGTTTTGAGCAAAAGCGGCTTATAGCTTGCCGCTTGTGGCTAATGGCTTTAGCTGTCTAGAGCTTTGTATTTTTCGCGCAGATGGTTACGGATATAAACGGCCGACAGGTTCAACGTGGCGATCACCAGCACCAGCAGCAGCGCCGTGGCGTACACCAGCGGCCGCGCGGCCTCGACGTTCGGGCTTTGGAAGCCGACGTCATAGATATGGAAGCCCAAGTGCATGATCTTCTGGTCCAGGTGGAGGTACGGGTAGTTGCCGTCCAGTGGCAGCGACGGCGCCAGTTTCACCACACCCACCAGCATCAGCGGCGCCACTTCACCGGCGGCGCGCGCCACGGCGAGGATCATGCCGGTCATCATTGCCGGGCTGGCCATTGGCAGCACGATCTTCCACAAGGTTTCAGCCTTGGTCGCGCCGAGGGCCAACGAGCCTTCACGCACGGTGCGAGGAATCCGCGCCAGGCCTTCTTCCGTGGCCACGATCACCACCGGCACCGCCAGCAGCGCCAGGGTCAGGGACGCCCAAAGCAAACCCGGTGTACCGAAGGTCGGCGCCGGCAACGCTTCCGGGAAGAACAACCGGTCAACCGAACCGCCAAGTACGTAGACGAAGAAGCCCAGGCCGAACACGCCGTAGACAATCGCCGGAACGCCCGCCAGGTTGTTCACCGCGATGCGGATAATCCGGGTCAACGCGTTCTGCTTGGCGTATTCACGCAGGTAAACCGCCGCCAACACGCCGAACGGCGTCACGATCATCGCCATGATCAAGGTCATCATGACGGTGCCGAAAATGGCCGGGAAGATCCCGCCCTCAGTGTTCGCTTCACGCGGGTCATCGCTGAGAAATTCCCAGACCTTGCTGACGTAGAAGCCGATCTTGGTGAAGGTGCCCATGGCGTTCGGCTGATAGGCGCGGACCACTTTGCCGATGCCGATCTCGATCTCTTTGCCGTTGGCATCGCGGGCGGTCAGGCTGTCGCGGTTGAACTGGGCGTGCAGGTCATTCAGGCGGGCTTCGATGTCCTGATAACGAGCATTGAGCTCAGCGCGCTCGGATTCCATGTCCGCTTGCGCGGCGGCGTCGAGCTGGCCGGCCAGTTCCAGTTTGCGACCGTGCAGACGCACACGTTCCAGACCGGCGTTGATCGCGCCAATGTCGACTTTTTCCAGGGTCTTGAGCTGTGCAGCAAGCTTGTTCACGCGATCGACACGGGCCTGCAACTCGGGCCATGCGGCTTCGCCCTCAGCAATGACTTTGCCGTCCTGCTTGACGTTGACCAGGTAGCCGTAGAAGTTGCCCCACTCGCGACGCTCGACGGCCATCAGCTCCGGCGGCGTCTTCTGGTTGGTCAGCCACTCGCCGACGATCCAGGTGAAGTCGTTGCCGTTCAGGTCGCGGTTGCCGACCTTGATCAGCTCACGGGTCATGAACTCCGGGCCCTGATCGGGCACCGGCAGACCAGCGCTTTTCAGGCGCTCGCGCGGCACTTCTTCTTTCTGCACCACTTCGCCGATGACGAGGTGGTTGGCCTGGCCCGGCACGTCATAACTGGCGTGCACCAGGTCTGCCGGCCAGAAGTGGCCCAGACCGCGCACGGCAATCACCGCCAGCAAGCCAATGGTCATGATGACCGCGATGGACACCGCGCCACCGCTGATCCAGACGCCTGGGGCGCCGCTCTTGAACCATCCTTTCAGGGAGTTCTGTTTCACAGACTTCTACCTTTCTTAAAGCGACGAGTATTTCTTGCGCAGACGCTGACGAATCAGTTCCGCGAGGGTGTTCATGACGAAGGTGAACAACAGCAGCACCAGTGCCGAGAGGAACAGCACGCGATAGTGGCTGCCGCCGACTTCCGACTCGGGCATTTCCACCGCGACGTTGGCGGCCAGCGTTCGCAGACCTTCGAACAGGTTCATTTCCATGACCGGGGTGTTACCGGTGGCCATCAGCACGATCATGGTTTCACCGACCGCACGGCCCATGCCGATCATCAGTGCCGAGAAGATGCCCGGGCTGGCGGTGAGGATCACCACACGGGTCATGGTCTGCCATGGCGTCGCACCGAGGGCCAGGGAACCGAGGGTCAGGCCGCGGGGCACGCTGAACACGGCGTCTTCGGCGATGGAGTAAATGTTCGGGATGACCGCGAAGCCCATGGCCAGACCGACTACCAGAGCGTTGCGTTGGTCGTAGGTAATGCCCAGGTCGTGGGAGATCCACATGCGCATGTCGCCGCCGAAGAACCAGGTTTCCATGTACGGGCTCATGTACAGCGACAACCAGCCCACAAACAGAATCACCGGGATCAGGATCGCGCTTTCCCAGCCGTCCGGCACTTTCAGGCGGATGGACTCAGGCAGGCGGCTGAAGACGAAACCGGCGACCAGGATGCCGATCGGCAGGAGCATCAGCAGGCTGAAGATGCCCGGCAAATGCCCTTCCACATAAGGCGCGAGGAACAGGCCGGCGAAGAAGCCGAGGATCACCGTCGGCATCGCTTCCATCAGCTCGATCACCGGCTTGACCTTGCGGCGCATGCCCGGGGCCATGAAATACGCGGTGTAGATCGCGGCAGCGACGGCCAGAGGAGCGGCCAGCAGCATGGCGTAGAACGCGGCTTTCAGGGTGCCGAAGGTCAGTGGCGACAGGCTCAGCTTGGGTTCGAAGTCGGTGTTGGCGGCGGTCGATTGCCAGACGTATTTAGGCTCGTCGTAGTTCTCGTACCAGACCTTGCTCCACAACGCGCTCCACGACACTTCCGGGTGCGGGTTGTCGAGCAGCAGCGGCTGAATCTTGCCGCCCGCTTCGACGATCACACGGTTGGCCCGTGGCGACAGGCCGAAGACACCTTGGCCGTCGACCACCTGGTCCACCAGCAAGGTGCGGTGGGCGGTGCTGTGGAACACGCCAAGCTTGCCGGAGGCGTCGAGGGCCACGAAGCCTTTGCGACGTTCTTCAGCGGTGATTTCAACGATCGGCGTAGTGCCCATCTGGAAAGTGCGGATCTGCTTCAGGCGCAACTCGCCATCCGGGTCACGGGCCATGAACCACTGGGCCAAGCCGCCTTTGGAGTCGCCGAGGATCAGCGAGATACCGCCCACCAGTTGAGTACTGGCAGTGATTTCGGCGTCACCGTTTTCCAGCAATTTGTAGCGACCGTTGAGGCTCTTGTCGCGCAGGCTGAACACGTCGGCTTGCGCACGACCGTTAATCACATACAGCCACTGCTGACGCGGGTCGACAAAGATGTTCTTCACCGGCTCGGTCATCTGCGGCAGCTCGATACGCTTCTGCTCGTTGGTCACTTCGCCGGTCATCATGTTTTCTTCGCTGGTCAGCGAGAGCACATTGAGTTGCGAACCGGTGGAGCCAACCAGCATCAGAGTGGTGTCGGTGGCGTTGAGGCTGACGTGCTCAAGCGCACCGCCCGCCTCGTTCAGCGCAATCGGAGTTTCGCCGTACGGGTATTCGACAGCTGGCGAGATGGTTTTCTTGCCGTCCGGGTAGCTGACCTTATACGTGTGGCGGAACACCAGCGCCTGGCCATTGGACAAACCTACAGCCACCAAGGGATGGCCCGGTTGGTCTTCGCCGATGGAAGTCACGGTAGTGCCGGCCGGGATCGGCAGATCGACGCGCTTGAGTTCGGCGCCACTGTCGATATCGAAGAACAGCGCCTGCCCTTTGTCGGAAACCCGCATGGCGACCTGATTCTGTTCTTCCAGGGAGATCATCAAAGGCTTGCCGGCGTCTTGCATCCAGGCAGGCGTGATGGCGTCCTTGGCAGTCAGGTCGGCCCCCTGGAACAGCGGCGCGACGACGTAGGCGAGGAAGAAAAAGATCAGCGTGATCGCGCCGAGAACGGCAAGGCCGCCCACGAGGACGTACCAGCGGGTCAGGCGATCTTTGAGCGCGCGGATGCGGCGCTTGCGTTGCAGCTCAGGCGTATTGAAATCAATTCGCTTGGGGGGATTAGTAGTCATGGTGGAATTGGCCAGATCATTCATGCGCACACCCTAGCGATCCTGTATGACAGAAAGATGACAATGCAGTGACGCAACAAATCCGCCGCCAGCGGGAACTGGCAGTGGACCGGAAATTTGGGGGCCGGCGTACCGGCATTTGCAGGATCGAAGCTTGCTCGCGAAGGCGTCATTACATTCAACGTCACGCTGACTGAACCACCGCTTTCGCGGGCAAGCCTCGCTCCTGCAGAGCCCGGGATTACCCCGGGCTCAGGGTTTTACTTTTTTGCTACGTTGCCGCCTTCTTGCAGACCCAGGTCAGCCAGTGCTTTTGCAGCAACCTTGGCCGGCAGTGGGATGTAACCGTCTTTCACTACAACTTCCTGACCCTGTTTGGACAGAATCAGTTTCACGAACTCAGCTTCCAGCGGGGCCAGAGGCTTGTTCGGGGCTTTGTTGACGTAAACGTAGAGGAAACGCGACAGTGGGTACTTGCCGTTCAGGGCGTTTTCTTCGCTGTCTTCGATGAACTCAGTGCTGCCTTTCTTGGCAAGAGCCACTGTCTTCACGCTAGCGGTCTTGTAGCCGATGCCCGAGTAACCCACGCCGTTCAGCGAGGAGCTGATCGACTGCACAACCGAAGCCGAACCTGGTTGTTCGTTGACGTTTGGCTTGTAGTCGCCTTTGCACAGGGCTTCTTCTTTGAAGTAGCCGTAGGTGCCGGATACCGAGTTACGACCGAACAGCTGAACCGGCTTGTTGGCCAGGTCGCCCGTCACGCCCAGATCACCCCAGGTTTTCACGTCGGTTTTAGCACCGCACAGACGAGTCGAGGAGAAGATCGCGTCGACTTGCTCCATGGTCATGTGCTGGATCGGGTTGTCTTTGTGTACGAAGACAGCCAGGGCGTCCACGGCAACCGGGATAGCGGTTGGCTTGTAGCCGTATTTGGTTTCGAAGGCTTGCAGCTCGTTGTCCTTCATCTTGCGGCTCATCGGGCCCAGGTTAGCGGTGCCTTCAGTCAGCGCAGGTGGCGCGGTAGAGGAGCCAGCAGCCTGAATCTGGATGTTGACGTTCGGGTATTCTTTTTTGTAGTTCTCAGCCCACAGGGTCATGAGGTTGGCCAGGGTATCGGAGCCGACGCTGGACAGGTTGCCCGACACACCAGTGGTCTTGGTGTAGCTCGGGATAGCAGGGTCAACAGCGGCAACCGCGTTGGCAGTCGCAACGCCAGCAGCGACAAAAGTCATTGCCGCCATCAAACGCTTCAGTTTCATGCCTTACTCCTAGCAGATAGGGTGTGTTAGTCGGGGCCAAGTATCAGCAGGCCGTGTGAACACTCTATGGCTGAAATATGACAATTGGATGAAAGGCCAGCATTCGAGTTTTTTGCCGGATAATTCATGCGCCCCAAATCGCTAGCAGGCTAGCCCCACATTGCAATGCAATTCAATGTGGGCGCTAGCCTGCTAGCGATAGGGCCGGTACAGCTACAGACAGTTTCGGGGATCAGCGACCCTTCTTCCAAAGATACGCACCCACCAGAATCCCGACCCCGCAAATGATCGCCACGTAGTAGGCAGGTCCCATCGGGCTTTCCTTGAGCAACAGCGTCACCACCATCGGCGTCAAACCACCGAAAATCGCATAGGCCAGGTTGTAGGAGAACGACAACCCGCTGAAGCGCACCACCGCTGGAAAGGCTTTGACCATCACGTAGGGCACTGCACCGATGGTCCCGACCAGGAAACCGGTCAAGGCGTACATCGGGAACAGCCAGTCCGGGTGGTTGAACAGGCTGTGATAGAACGTCCACGAGCTGATCAACAGCGCGGCGCTGCCAAACACAAACACTCGGCCAGCGCCGAAACGGTCAGCCAGGGCACCGGAAGCCACGCAACCTACACTCAGGAACACGATCGCCAGGCTGTTGGCCTGCAACGCGGTAGTTGGCGAGAAGTGGTAAACGGTCTGCAGCACGGTCGGCGTCATCAGAATGACCACGATGATGCCGGCGGACAGCAGCCAGGTCAGCAACATGGAAATCAGGATCGCACCGCGATGGTCACGCAGCACCGCGCGCAGCGGCACTTCTTCGGCCAGGGCCTTGCGCAGTTGCAGTTCGGCAAACACTGGGGTCTCGTGCAACCAGCGGCGCAGGTAGACCGAGAACAGACCGAACACGCCACCCAGCAGGAACGGGATCCGCCAGGCGTAATCGGACACTTCCAGTGGGGTGTAAATGCTGTTGATCGCCGTGGCGACCAATGAACCCAGGAGGATGCCAGCCGTCAGACCGCTCGTCAGGGTGCCGCAGGCATAACCGATATGTCGCTGCGGCACGTGTTCGGAAACGAATACCCACGCGCCCGGCACTTCACCGCCAATCGCCGCGCCTTGAATCACCCGCATCAACAGCAACAGGATCGGCGCCCACATGCCGATCTGCGCATAAGTCGGCAGCAGACCCATGATCAGGGTCGGCACCGCCATCATGAAAATGCTCAGGGTGAACATCTTTTTGCGGCCAAGCAGGTCGCCAAAATGGGCCATCACAATGCCGCCCAACGGACGAGCGAGGTAGCCGGCGGCGAAAATGCCGAACGTCTGCATCAGGCGCAGCCACTCGGGCATGTCCGCCGGGAAGAACAGTTTGCCCACCACCGTGGCGAAGAACACGAAGATGATGAAGTCGTAAAACTCCAGTGCGCCGCCCAGGGCAGACAGCGATAACGTCTTGTAGTCGCTACGGGTTAACGGGCGTGCGGGCTGGGTCGGCTGCGCGATGCTAGAGGGCGCTGTGGTCATGGCAAGGGCTTCTCTTATAGTCGGATCTGCAACCCCAACAACGCTGGCGAGGGCTTGGGCAGGTCCGGCACGATAGCAAATTGTTCGAAAAAGCACATAGAGGTGCGTATTTGACGGTCAAAATGAGAACCGGACGGTCGTCTCGGAGTCTACCGATCGATATACTCGCTGCGTTGCAGCATTTGTAAGGGGTTGCTGTGCGAAAACGCGCTGGATGACTGGCAAGGTCATTGCGTGGCTCAGTCGGTTTCGCAGAGTTTCCCTTTAGGCGCCTTTCGAAAAACGTGACGAACGTAGTATGTTCGGGGCTGAATCGTTTTTTCTTGAGACGGCTATTCACCTGAAGTACCAATGAAGAGTCACGGGTCAGAGGCACCCCCGGCATGATAGAGCTCGAACAAGAAGATCCAATTCCGCAAGGCGACCTTGCCCTGCAAATCACCGCGCTTCCGCGTGAAACCAACGGCTTTGGCGATATTTTCGGCGGCTGGCTGGTGGCACAGATGGATTTGGCCGGCACCGCAATGGCCAGCAAAGTTGCGGGTGGGCGCGTAGCAACCGTGGCGATTGATCGCATGGCGTTCCTGGTCCCGGTGGCGGTGGGCGCTCAGCTTTCCTTCTATACCCAGGCGCTGGAAATCGGCCGCAGCTCGATTCAGATGATGGTCGAAGTCTGGAGCGACGATCCGCTGTCCAGCGAGTGGCGTAAAGTGACTGAAGCCGTGTTTGTGTTTGTCGCGATTGATGGCAGCGGCCGTACTCGTTCGGTTCCTCCACGCGCGCGTTAAACACGGCGACCTTTCTGCGGTCCATTGCAGTCATTGTTCCTGATCGAGAGTTGCCCCATGAGCACGCCCAACGTTGAAGCCGTGAAACTGGATGAACTGAACTGCTGGCGCATCCGCCACGGTCAGGCCGAATTGCTGGTTGCCCAGCAAGGCGCGCACATCCTCAGTTATCAATTGGCCGGCCAACCGCCGCTGATCTGGCTTAACGATGAGGCCGTGTTCAAGACTGGCAAGAGCATCCGCGCCGGCGTGCCGGTGTGCTGGCCGTGGTTCGGCAATTTCAAGCGCAACCCGCAAAGCGTCCAGGCGATGCGCGTCAGCAACGAACCGCCGACTGCCCACGGTTTTGTCCGGGCGATGGATTGGGAATTGGGCGGCATAGAAACCGAGGGCGAGAGCCTGAAGGTGGAATTCGTCCTGCCCTACCCCGAAGGCGGCTTTCCTGGCTGGCCACATCAGGTGGATCTGAAGTTGAGCATCCGTCTGGATGAGCAACTGCACATCAGCTTGACCAGCCACAATCAGGGCACCGATACCGTCACCATCAGCCAGGCGTTGCACAGTTACTTCGCTGTCAGCGATGTGCGCACGGTGCATGTCGAAGGGCTGAATGGCTTGAGCTATATCGAAACGCTGGACGACTGGAAAACCGTGACCCAGACCGGCGATCTGCGCTTTACCGGCGAAACCGACCGTATCTACCTCAATACCCCGGCGAAGCTGAGCATTGTCGACCCGGCCTGGAAACGGCGCATTGAGCTGACCAGCAGTGGTTCGCGCTCGGCGGTGATCTGGAACCCGTGGATCGAACGCGCGGTGGCATTCAGCGACATGGCCGACGATGGCTGGCAGAAGATGCTGTGCATCGAGACGGCGAATGTGATGGATGATGTGGTGACGCTGAAACCCGGCGCCACCCACACTCTTGAAGTGAGCATCGCCAGCAACCCTTTATAAGCAACACCACAAAACCAATGTGGGAGCGAGGCTGCTCGCGATGACGTCATAACATCCAACATCAATATTGGCTGTTACACCGCTATCGCGAGCAGGCTCGCACACAGTGGATCTTTGCCAGTCTGGTTGGCGCTGTTACAAATCCGACTCCTGCACCACCCGCACCTTCGCCGCATCCAGCGCATACGCCGCGTCAGCCAAATCATTGTTGACCTTCTCGACCTTCAGCGTGCCGGTCACCCACAGCGGTGTGTAGATATCGTCCAGCTTCAAACCCTTCGGATAACGCACCAACACCAATTGGTTAGGTGGCGGTGGCGGCACGTGGATGCAGGCGCCCGGGTACGGGACAAGGAAGAACAGCGTGCTGTGGCCCTTGGCGTCGGACTCCAACGGTACCGGATAACCGCCGATGCGGATGTTCTTGTCGTTCATCGACGGCACGGTTTTGGTCGAATACATCACCGCCGGCAAGCCCTTGCTCTGCTTCATGCCACCTTTTTCAGTAAAGGTGCCATCGCCTTCGGGGAGTTGTGGTCGATTTCGGGCATGGCCTCGAGGGCTTTCTGGTCCGACTTGGGCATCAGTTCGAGCCAGTCGGTTTCCGGCAGTTCGCCGGCATGGGCAAGGCCCGTACCCAGTAAAAGAAAAGTCAGCAGAAAACGGCGCATGAAGGTGCTCGGCATAAGGAGAGGTCTGTGCAACGCCGAGCATTCTAGCCCTCCCCGCGTGCGGCGCGGAGAGGACTTCGTCGCTTGAATCAGTTCTTTCTGATCAAACCGTAGATCACCAGCAGCACCACCGCGCCGACCAGCGCACCGATGAAGCCTGCACCTTCGCCTGCGTGATAGATGCCCAGAGCCTGGCCGCCGTAAGTGGCCGCCAGCGAACCGCCGATACCGAGCAGGATGGTCATGATCCAGCCCATGCTGTCATCACCCGGTTTCAGGAACCGAGCCAGCAGGCCGACGATCAAGCCGATAAAGATGGTTCCGATAATTCCCATGGCACTTCCCTCTGATTGAATGGCAATGCAGAAGCCTAGTCAGACTTTCGCATCCTGCCATGAGAGAACGGCGGACCTAGAATGGTTCCGCCGCTGCCACATGAAACTGTTTATTCGGCGATGAGCGCTTCAACCTTGAGGATCTGCGCGGCCAGTGTTTCGCGGTTTGCACAACGCAGGTTGGCGTGACCGACCTTGCGGCCAGCCTTGAACGCTTTGCCATAGTGATGCAGATGGCAATCGGCGATGGCCAGGACCTTTTCAGTCTCCGGGACTTTGCCGATGAAGTTGAGCATCGCGCTCTCGCCGACCTTGGCCGTCGAACCCAGCGGCAGGCCAGCAACAGCCCGCAGGTGATTTTCGAACTGGCTGCACTCGGCGCCTTCAGTGGTCCAGTGACCCGAGTTATGCACGCGCGGGGCGATTTCGTTGGCCTTGAGGCCACCGTCGACTTCAAAGAACTCGAACGCCATAACGCCGACGTAATTCAGCTGCTTGAGCACGCGGCTGGAATAGTCTTCCGCCAAGGCTTGCAGCGGATGGTCGGTGCTGGCCACGGACAGTTTGAGGATGCCGCTGTCGTGGGTGTTGTGAACCAGCGGATAGAACCTGGTTTCACCATCGCGAGCACGCACAGCGATCAGCGAGACTTCGCCGGTGAACGGCACGAAGCCTTCCAGCAGGCAGGCTACGCTGCCCAGTTCGGCGAAGGTGCCGACCACGTCTTCCGGTTTGCGCAGGACTTTCTGGCCCTTGCCGTCGTAACCCAGGGTGCGGGTTTTCAGCACGGCCGGCAGACCGATCGACGCCACGGCAGCGTCCAGATCGGCTTGCGATTGAATGTCGGCGAACGCGGGGGTGGGAATCCCCAGGTCCTTGAACATGCTCTTCTCGAACCAGCGATCGCGGGCGATGCGCAGGGCTTCGGCGCTCGGGTAGACCGGGACGAATTGCGACAGGAAAGCCACGGTTTCAGCCGGGACACTTTCGAACTCGAAGGTCACCAGATCGACTTCATCAGCCAGCTGACGCAGGTGGTCCTGATCGCCATAATCGGCCCGCAGGTGTTCGCCCAACGCGGCTGCGCAAGCATCCGGTGCCGGGTCCAGGAAAGCGAAGTTCATGCCCAGCGGGGTGCCCGCCAACGCCAACATGCGGCCCAACTGGCCGCCACCGATTACACCGATCTTCATCGTCAACAACCTCAGGCGATGCGTGGGTCTGGATTTTCCAGGACCCTGTCTGTCTGCTCAGCGCGGAATTTTTTCAGCACCGCGTGGAACTGCGGGTGCTTGGCGCCGAGGATACTCGCCGACAGCAGGGCTGCGTTGATCGCGCCGGCCTTGCCGATGGCCAGGGTGGCAACCGGAATGCCCGCTGGCATCTGCACGATCGAGAGCAGCGAATCGACGCCCGAGAGCATCGACGACTGCACCGGCACGCCCAGCACCGGCAGATGGGTCTTGGCCGCACACATGCCAGGCAAGTGGGCCGCGCCGCCGGCACCGGCGATGATCACCTCGATGCCACGCGCCTCCGCCTCTTCGGCGTACTGGAACAGCAGGTCCGGGGTGCGGTGGGCAGAGACCACTTTCACCTCGTAAGGGATGCCGAGCTTTTCCAGCATATCGGCGGTGTGGCTAAGGGTGGACCAATCGGACTTGGAGCCCATGATCACGCCAACCAGTGCACTCATCGTCGTGCCTCTTCTCTCTGGGCGCCCGCAGGCGCGTCAAAAAACAACAAGCCACGCAAAATGCGTGGCTTGATTGTACGAATTATGGCCAGTCAAGCCGGCCGAAGGCCGCGCAGTATACCTCAATGAAGCAGATAAACAGCCCCTGAAACGACCATCTGTCATACGGCGCAAAGTGCCGGTTTTATTGACTTGAAGGTCAGCGAAAGAACACCACAAATCCCCTGTGGGAGCGAGCCTGCTCGCGAATGCAATGTGCCAGTCGCCGACACTGTTGACTGAACCACCGCATTCGCGAGCAAGCTCGCTCCCACTTTTGATCTTCAGTGGTTTCAGGAACCCGTCGTGCCTTGGGCGGCGCCACCTTCCAGTTTGCGCCACAGCAAACGAACGTTCGCCTTGCGCACCAGCGCGCAGCGATACAGTCGGATCTCCAGCGGCACATGCCATTGCGGGCCGCCGCAGACCACCAGTTCACCGCGCGCCAGTTCGGCACGCACGCTCAATTGCGGCACCCAGGCAATCCCCAACCCCTCGAGCGCCATGCTTTTCAGGCTGTCGGCCATGGCGGTCTCATAGATGGTGGTGAAGCGCAGCGCACGCTGGCGCAGCAGCATATTGACCGAACGCCCGAGAAACGCACCGGCGCTGTAAGCGAGCAGCGGCACACTGGCCTCGCCTTCCAGATCGAACAAGGGTTTGCCGTCGGCATCCGCCGCGCACACCGGCAACATCTCGGTGTGGCCAAGGTGCAGCGACGGGAAGATTTCCGGGTCCATCTGCAAGGCCGCGTCCGGGTCATAGAACGCCAGCATCAAGTCGCAACCGCCCTCGCGCAGCGCATGCACCGCGTCGCCGACGTTGGTCGCCACCAACCGCGTGGCAATGTTCAGGCCTTCATTGCGCAACTGCGCGATCCAGCGCGGAAAGAAACCCAAGGCCAAAGAGTGAGCGGCAGCCACTTGCATCACTTCGCCCTGCCCGCCTTCCAGGTGATGAAGGTGGCGCAGCACTTCGCCGAGCTGTTCAACCACGGTCCGCGCGGTCACCAAAAACAACTGCCCCGCCGCCGTCAGTTCGACCGGCGTGCGCGAGCGGTTGACCAACGTCAGCCCCAGCGCGGCTTCCAGGCTGCGGATTCGGCGGCTGAACGCGGGCTGCGTCACGAAGCGGCGTTCCGCAGCCTGGGAGAAGCTGCGGGTGGCGGCCAAGGCGCTGAAGTCCTCGAGCCATTTACTTTCCAGATTCATCACGTCCTCCCGGACACGCACCAATTTAGGTCACACGCTCGCCGCACACACGGCGTCACACCGGCATTATGCCGAATGTGCATAGGCCAGTGTTTAACAGCATTGGCCGAAAATTCTCTACAAGCCTAGCATTTGCAGCGTTCCGGCACAGACCGGGTCCTTATCGAGATGATTTCTATCATGTCCTCCGCTGCATCTTTCCGCACAGAAAAAGACCTGCTTGGCGTACTCGAAGTACCTGCTCAAGCGTATTACGGCATCCAGACCCTGCGAGCGGTGAACAACTTCCGTCTCTCCGGCGTTCCGATTTCGCATTACCCGAAGCTGGTTGTCGGCCTGGCGATGGTCAAACAGGCCGCCGCTGACGCCAACCGCGAGCTGGGTCACCTGAGCGAAGCCAAGCACGCGGCCATCAGCGAAGCCTGTGCCCGTCTGATCCGCGGCGATTTCCACGAAGAGTTCGTGGTGGACATGATTCAAGGCGGCGCTGGCACTTCGACCAACATGAATGCCAACGAAGTCATCGCCAACATCGCGCTGGAGGCCATGGGTCACCAGAAGGGCGAATATCAATACCTGCACCCGAACAACGACGTGAACATGGCGCAGTCGACCAACGACGCCTACCCGACCGCGATCCGCCTGGGTCTGCTGCTGGGTCACGACGCGCTGCTGGCCAGCCTCGACAGCCTGATCCAGGCGTTCGCTGCCAAGGGTGTTGAGTTCAGCCACGTCTTGAAGATGGGCCGTACCCAGCTGCAAGACGCCGTGCCGATGACCCTGGGTCAAGAATTCCGCGCCTTCGCCACCACGTTGAGCGAAGACCTGGCACGCCTGAAAACACTGGCCCCTGAACTGCTGACCGAAGTGAACCTGGGCGGCACCGCGATCGGTACCGGTATCAACGCCGACCCGCGTTACCAGCACCTGGCCGTTCAGCGCCTGGCCCTGATCAGCGGTCAACCGCTGGTTCCGGCGGCCGACCTGATCGAAGCCACCTCCGACATGGGCGCCTTCGTGCTGTTCTCCGGCATGCTCAAGCGCACCGCGGTCAAGCTGTCGAAGATCTGCAACGACCTGCGCCTGCTGTCCAGCGGCCCGCGCACCGGCATCAACGAAATCAACCTGCCGGCGCGTCAGCCAGGCAGCTCGATCATGCCCGGCAAGGTCAACCCGGTAATCCCGGAAGCGGTTAACCAGGTAGCGTTCCAGATCATCGGCAACGACCTGGCCCTGACCATCGCTGCCGAAGGCGGCCAGTTGCAACTGAACGTGATGGAGCCGCTGATCGCCTTCAAGATTTTCGACTCGATCCGCCTGCTGCAACGCGCCATGGACATGCTGCGCGAGCACTGCATCGTCGGCATCACCGCCAACGAAGAGCGTTGCCGTGAGCTGGTCGAGCACTCGATCGGCCTGGTCACCGCGCTGAACCCGTACATCGGCTATGAAAACGCCACCCGCATCGCCCGTATCGCCCTCGAAAGCGGCCGCGGCGTGCTGGAACTGGTGCGCGAAGAAGGCTTGCTCGACGACGAAATGCTCGCCGACATCCTGCGCCCGGAAAACATGATTGCTCCGCGTCTGGTGCCTTTGAAGGCTTGACCGAACGCAGACTCATGCTCTTTTAACGAAGAGCACCAGGAGCCACACGCTCACCAGGTCGAGGGACTAGACACCTCTCACCTTTTGAGGGCTTGGGGATTTATTCCCCAAGCCCTTTTTTTTAACTTTTGTAAGGAAAACCGTCTTCTGTAGGAGTGAGCCTGCTCGCGATGAACGATAACGCGGTGTAACTGAAATACCGCGGTGCCTGCATCGCGAGCAGGCTCACGCCTACAAAGGCCTGGCTCAAAAAGTCAGGTGTTTCAAAGGCTTCGTTTCGTCGCTTGCACCACAACCGTGCAGACGGACGGCACTCTCCTAGGTATAGTGCCGCCCCTCTTCGCGTGAGCGGTCGTCGGTAACGAGGCCCAAACCCATGCGAAACCCGAACTAATAACAAACCTGCGATATGGGCCCGGGACGAACACTCGCCTCACTGTTGTGCCACGTGCACACCGGTGTAACGCGATGTTTCTGCCTGCCCAACATTTGCCTACACAAAAAACAGCGAGGAATAATCCATGCTCGAAGTCATTAACGACTTCCTCTCAGGGAAAGTACTGATCGTGCTCATTGTCGGGCTCGGTAGCTACTTCACGATCCGCTCGCGTTTCGTTCAATTGCGCCATTTCTTCCACATGTTCGCGGTGTTCCGCGACAGCCTGAAAAGCAGCGCCGGCCAACTCAGTTCGTTCCAGGCCTTGATGCTCAGCCTCGCCGGCCGTGTCGGCGCGGGTAACATCGCCGGTGTCGGCATCGCCGTTACCCTGGGTGGCCCGGGGGCGGTGTTCTGGATGTGGGTGACCGCACTGGTCGGCATGTCCAGCAGCTTCTTCGAATGTTCCCTCGGCCAGCTCTACAAGCGCTGCGATGCCGACGGCACCTACCGTGGCGGCCCGTCCTATTACATCCAGCACGGCCTGCAGAAACGCTGGCTGGGCATGATCATGGCGTTCCTGTTGCTGGTGACCTTCGGGTTTGCCTTCAACGGCCTGCAATCCCACGCCGTGACTCACTCGCTGAACAACGCGTTCGGCCTCGACACCACCTACACAGGCCTGGCCCTGGCGGTGCTGCTCGGCCTGGTGTTCATCGGCGGGATCAAGCGCATCGCCAAGGTCGCTGACCTGCTGGTGCCGGTGAAAACCCTGGTGTACATCGGCGTGACCATCTATGTGATCGTGCTGCAGTTCGACCAGGTTCCGGGCATGCTGATGACCATCGTCAAAAGTGCTTTCGGTCTGGACCAGGCCTTCGGCGGCCTGATCGGCAGCGCAATCGTCATGGGCGTGAAACGTGGCGTTTTCGCCAACGAAGCGGGCCTGGGCAGTGCGCCGAACGTGGCGGCCGTGGCTTCCGTCGAGCACCCGGTGGCACAAGGCGTGGTTCAGGCGTTCAGCGTGTTCCTCGATACTTTCGTGATCTGCACCTGCACCGCGTTGCTGATCCTGCTCTCGGGTTTCTACACCCCAGGCTTCGAAGGCGACGGCATTGCCCTGACCCAGAACTCGCTGGCCGCCGTGGTCGGTGACTGGGGCCGTAGCTTCATTTCCGTGGCGTTGTCGTTGTTCGTGTTCACCTCGATCCTCTACAACTACTACCTGGGCGAGAGCAACCTGCGCTTCCTGATCGGTGAAAACCGCAAGGCGCTGATTGGCTACCGCGCGCTGGTGCTGGTGTTGATTTTCTGGGGCGCCATCGAAAACCTCGGCACGGTGTTCGCCTTCGCCGACATCACCATGACCATGCTCGCGTTCGTAAACCTGATCGCGCTGTTCCTGCTGTTCAAGGTCGGCATGCGCATCCTGCGTGACTATGATGACCAGCGTGCCGCCGGGATCAAGACGCCGGTGTTCGATTCGAGCAAATTCCCGGATCTGGACCTGGACTTGAACGCCTGGCCAGCCAATCCGCCGGCCGCGGCTCCAAAGGCTGAAGCCGAACTGCAAGGCGTACCCGCAGCGCAACGCTGATGGGTAAACGACGGGCGCATCCTCTGCGCCCGTCAGTTAAAGTGCACAACTTGTGGGAGCGGGCAGGCTCGCTCCCACATGTCATCTCTTGCGGAGACTTTCCCATGGTTCCCAACTCCTACCCAGCCGCCCAGCACGTCATGGTGCTCTACACCGGTGGCACCATCGGCATGCAAGCCAGCGCCAATGGCCTGGCCCCGGCGTCCGGTTTCGAAGCGCGGATGCGTGAATATCTGCACAGCCAGCCCGACGTGGTCGCGCCGCAGTGGCGCTTTCGCGAAATGTCGCCGCTGATCGACAGCGCCAACATGAGCCCGACGTACTGGCAGCAACTGCGTGAAGCGGTGGTCGACGCCGTTGATGTCCAAGGCTGCGACAGCGTGCTGATCCTGCACGGCACCGACACCCTCGCCTACAGCGCCGCCGCGATGAGTTTTCAGTTGCTCGGCCTGAATGCCCCCGTGGTGTTCACCGGCTCGATGCTGCCGGCCGGCGTGACCGACAGCGATGCCTGGGAAAACCTCAGCGGTGCGCTGGTTGCCCTGGGCCATGGCCTGGCGCCGGGCGTTCATCTGTATTTCCACGGCGAACTGCTGGACCCGACTCATTGCGCGAAGGTTCGTAGTTTCGGTCGCCATCCGTTCAAGCGCCTGGAGCGTCAGGGCGGTGGTGTGAAGGCCACGTCGCTGCCGGCTCAATTGAATTACAACCAGAGCAAGCAACTGGCGAAAGTCGCGGTGCTGCCGTTGTTCCCAGGAATCGGCGCCGAGCAGCTTGATGGCGTGCTGAACAGCGGCATCCAAGGCTTGGTGCTGGAATGCTACGGCAGTGGCACCGGGCCGAGCGATAACCCTGAGTTTCTCGCCGCTCTGGAGCGGGCACGGGACAATGGTGTGGTTATCGTCGCCGTCACCCAATGCCATGAAGGTGGCGTTGAGCTGGATGTCTACGAGGCCGGTAGCCGGTTGCGAGGCGTGGGTGTGCTTTCGGGCGGCGGCATGACCCGTGAGGCGGCGTTGGGCAAGTTGCATGGGTTGCTGGGTGCCGGGCTGGACACCTCTGAAGTCCGGCGTCTGGTCGAGCTCGACCTTTGCGGTGAACTGGTCTGATACACCGCAGGACCTGTAGGAGCGAGGCTAGCCCGCGAAGACGTCCTTGAAGGCGCCAAAAGCTTCGCGGGCAAGCCTCGCTCCTGCAAGTATTCATTCGCGGCATACAACTTGCTCGATTCCAGCATCCAATCGCTGGAACTTCCCATGCTCCACTCCCACCTCACCACCCTCAACGCCGTTTCCCTGGTGCTCAACACCTTCAAGGCCGAAGGCTTGTCCAGCGAAGCACTGCTGGCGGGAAGTGGCATCAGCGCGGCGGATCTGAGCCGGGCGGACACGCGCATCACCACCAACCAGGAGATGCAGGTGTGCGCCAACGCGGTCGCGCTCAAGCGTGATATCGGCCTGGAACTGGGCCGGCGGATGCACGTTTCGTCCTACGGCATACTCGGTTATGCACTGCTCACCTCTGCCACCTTCGGTGACGCTTTGCGCCTGGCGATGCATTATCCGGCGCTGTTGGGAACACTTTTCGAGTTGAGCCTGGAAGTCGACGGCGAGCGTGTGTGGTTCGTCGCTGCCGATTATCGAGAGAACCCGGCGCTGGCCGTGTTCAACGCCGAGTTCTGCCTGGTGTCGTTAAAAGTCATTTGCGATGACCTGCTCGGACATCCGCTGCCATTGCTCGCCGCTCGCCTGGAACATATGGCGCCGGATTATCGGGCGAGCTACGCCGAACACTTCGACTGCCCGCTGCACTTCGACGCGCGAGATAACGCCTTCGCATTCGACAAGCGCTGGCTCGACCAGCCCTTGCCGCTGGCCGATGTCATCACCCATCAGGCCATGGTCGACCGCTGCCGCAAGCAGAACACCGAATTCACCGGGCGTCAGGCGTGGTTGGGGCGGATTCGGCAGTTGCTTCGTGCGCAACTGAATGCAGCCCCGGGGCTGGAAGGTTTGGCGTTGCAGATGAATTGCTCGGCGCGCACCTTGCGCCGCCATCTCAAGGACCTGGGGTGCAGCTATCAGGAATTGCTCGATGAACTGCGCTTCGAGCAGGCCAAGCAGATGCTCTGTGAGGATCAGCTGCCGATCTACCGGATCGCCGAGGCGCTGGGCTTCAGCGAAACCGCGAGTTTCCGCCATGCGTTCGTGCGCTGGAGTGGTGTGGCACCGAGTCAGTTCCGGCCTTGACCCCCAACTCTCTGTAGGAGCGAGGCTTGCCCGCGAAGGCGTCTTCAAGTACGCCAAACGCTTCGCGGGCAAGTCTCGCGCCTACAGGTGGGTGCCCAACACCGGGGCACTTGCGCGCCAATAAAGGGCGAATTCCGGTCAGATCTTTTGGCCATATCGATCCCCTTTTGGCCTTTCCTGCCGTTCTCCGAATCGCGCTGCGCCGCAAGACTGTGTTCAACCGAATCAGCCTGCGGAGAACAAGAAATGCTGACGATCTACTCGGACGATCACCACCTGCACCACGGCCGTTGTGAATTGATGGACGGGCAACTGATGCCCTGCTTCGAAATGCCCTCGCGTGCCGACCATGTGCTGCAACGCGTACAAACGCAGAACCTCGGCCCTGTCGAAGCGCCGAAGGATTTCGGCCTCGACCCGATCGCGCGCATCCACAGCCGCGACTACCTCGACTTCTTCAAAGGTGCCTGGGCACGCTGGACCGAATTCAAAACCGACGGCGACTTGCTGCCCTACACCTGGCCAGCCCGCACCTTGCGCCGGATCATCCCCACCAGCCTGCACGGCCAGCTCGGCTATTACAGCTTCGACGGCGGCGCGCCGATCACCGCCGGCACTTGGCAAGCGGCATACAGCGCAGCGCAAGTGGCCCTCACCGCGCAAGCCGCCATCCAGCGCGGCGCTCGCAGTGCCTTTGCCCTGTGCCGTCCACCGGGACACCACGCCGCCAGCGACTTGATGGGCGGTTATTGCTACCTCAACAACGCCGCCATCGCCGCTCAAGCGTTCCTCGATCAAGGCCACAAAAAGATCGCGATCCTCGACGTCGACTACCACCACGGCAACGGCACCCAATCGATTTTCTACGAACGCAGCGATGTGCTGTTCACCTCGATCCACGGCCACCCGGAAGCCGAGTTCCCGTTCTTCCTCGGCTATGAAGACGAGCTCGGCGAAGGGGCCGGTGAAGGCTTCAACTTCAACTACCCTTTGCCGGCTGGCAGCGGCTGGGACCGTTGGAGTGCAGCGCTGGAGCAAGCCTGCAACGAGATCGAAACATACGGCGCCGACATCGTCGTCGTGTCCTTGGGCGTCGATACGTTCAAGGACGATCCCATCTCCCAGTTCAAGCTCGACAGCCCCGATTACCTGGCCATGGGCGCGCGCATCGCGAAGCTCGGCAAGCCGACGCTGTTCGTGATGGAAGGCGGCTACGCGGTAGAAGAAATCGGCATCAATGCCGTGAACGTTCTCGAAGGTTTTGAAAGCGCCCAATGAGGAATTAGAACAATGAACAGACTCACGCGTTTTATCGCACCGGTACTGTGCGCCACAGTACTCGGTGGCGCCGCCCACGCTGAAGAGCGAACGTTGCGCGTCTACAACTGGTTCGACTACATCACTCCCAAGGCGCTGGAAGACTTCAAGGCGCAGAACACCCAGACCAAACTGGTCTACGACATCTTCGACACCAACGAAGCACTTGAGGCCAAGCTGCTGACCGGTAACTCCGGCTACGACGTGGTGGTGCCGTCCAACGTGTTCCTCGCCAAGCAGATCGAAGCCGGCGTGTTCCAGCCCCTGGACCGTAGCAAGTTGCCGAACTGGAACCACCTCGATCCGAAGCTGATGAAGCTGCTCGAAGGCAACGACCCGGGCAACAAATTCGCCGTGCCGTACATGTACGGGACCATCCTGATCGGCTTCAACCCGGACAAAGTCAAAGCCGCGCTGGGCGACAAGGCGCCGGTGGACAGCTGGGACCTGATCTTCAAGGAAGAGAACATCAGCAAGCTCAAGCAGTGCGGCGTCGCCCTGCTCGACTCGCCGTCGGAAATCCTGCCCCTGGCCCTGCAACACCTCGGCCTGGACCCTAACAGCAAGAAGCCGGCGGACTACGAAAAGGCTGAAGCGCTGTTGATGAAAATCCGTCCGTACATCACCTACTTCCACTCCTCCAAATACATGGCGGACATTGCCAACGGCGACATCTGCGTCGCGGTCGGTTATTCCGGCAGCTTCTCCCAGGCTGCCAACCGCGCCAAGGAAGCCAAGAATGGTGTGGTCGTCGACATGCGCCTGCCCAAGGAAGGCGCGCCGATCTGGTTCGACATGCTCGCAATCCCCAAAGGCGCGAAGAACCCGGAAGACGCCTACACCTTCATCAACTACCTGCTGCAACCCCAGGTGATTGCACCCGTCAGCGATTTCGTCGGCTACCCGAACCCGAACAAGGACGCCACGGAACTGGTCGACCCGGCGATCCGCAACAACCCGAACCTGTACCCGACCGAAACCGCGATGGGTACGCTGTACACCCTGCAACCGTTGCCGCGCGATGCCGAACGCGCGCGGACCCGGGCCTGGACCAAGATCAAGTCCGGGACCTGATACCCGACTGAAAACCGAAGACCCGCGGCGACGCGGGTCTTTTTTTGCCTGCGATATTTATGTACCACCCGACACGGGTGGCCACCCGATACCTTCTCCCGATTCCGCGCTGCGCAATCAGCAGCGGCGCGCTCTCAGTCAGGAGACGACCATGTCCGAAACCGTTGCCCCGAGTGCAGAAGAGCTACTGACCCAACTGGTCACCGGCCCCTCGATCAGAGAAGTCGCAGCGGCCGCGCTGAGTCCTGCGCTCAACGCGCTGTATCCGCAGTTGAGGATTGACCCGACACTCGCCACGGTCGTCACCCCGACCTGGGTCGATACCGGCACCGAGGTAGTGCCCGGCCCTAACGTGTTTGAATCGCTCACCGATGTGTTGGTACGACTCGGTTTGTCAGGATCGACGGTGACGCTCATTGATGGAGAACACTTCCTGACCCTGCAACCGGGCGCGGAACCGCAGGCTCAACTGCCGGTGAAAATCGATGCCATCGGCTGCCTGCTCAATGCGCTCGCACCGCAGTTGTTTATCGCCTATCAGCAACAGCAGCTTGATTACTGGAACCAGGAGACAAGCCCTTCGACGCCGCGCTGGCATTCGCTCGCGAAATCGCTGCAGGACATCTGGAGCCCCGATCCCGCCTTGGACTGGGACGCGGATGAAAAAGCCATGGCCCAGGCCATCTTCGATCATCCGGATCGCGCAACTCGGACACAGGACAAGTACCTGACCAAGGCCTGCCTGATCGACACCGATCGGCTTGAGAACGCCGTCAGCGAACACCTGCGCGTTCTGGATATCGCCGTGTTCGTGGGCACATCGGGCGCGCGCACCCTGGTGCTGACGCACTCGATAGCCGAAGGGTTCAAGCGTTATGACTCGGTTGCCGCGCTGGGTGAAGCCGTGTTCAAACACCCTGGAACGTCAAGCGCCGAGCAGACCCTGCAATGGCGTCTGTATGAGCCCGAGGGCAATTTCTTTCACCACCAGGCCTGCGCGCTGATTGCGCTCGAGGTCGAAGCCATCGGTGCATTCGGTGCGGTCCAGCGCGCGTCAGCCACACCTCTTTCGCCACAAATCAGTGCGGCGGCAAAAAGCTTCACTGAATTTGAAGCCCTGCCGTCGTCACGCTTCAACAGGGTTCAAGGGTTGCTGACCGACTGGCTGAAAAACGCTTCGTCGGCGGACCTCTCCCGCTACAGCCGACACTTGATGGACCTGGCACAGCTGCGGGAACAGGACGCTGGAAAAACCTTCGACGAGGACATCGCGTCACTGCCGGCGTTTGCGCTGCAGACCCTGCGAGAGCAGATGATCAAGGATCATCCCGCGGCAGCGGACCTGGACCTGCAAGACATTGAAATCAGCATCACCAGCGTCGTGGTGCTCGGCGCTGTCGTGATACCCGGCAAGACGCAGACCACCACGCTGTCGCTGATGGAGCTGGCGCTGCAAAACCTGATTGCCATTCCGCTGGGAAACAAGACGGTGAACTGCAAAAACGGCGACGCAGTGCCCATCTGGATGACCCCTGCCTATCTTGAAAAGCTCGTCACACAGGTCAATATCGGTGGGGTTTACCCGGCGCTGATCAAGCGCAAGTTGCTTGACGACCCGGCAGAAACGTTGCGACGACAGACGCTCTACACCCGCCATCTGCGTATCCAGCTGCCCTTGCAGGCGCTGCAACAGAAGATGCGCGGCGAGGCGGGTATTGATGAACGTGGTTACCAGTACGTCAATGCCGTCATGCTGGAAAACGCTGCCGACCGCAGGGTAAACGGGCAGGAGATTGTCATTCGACCGCTGGCCTTTATGACCGGTGATCGCGCCAGCAGCCAAGGCGATGAAGTCGCCAACATGTTCGTCATCGGCCCCAGGCTCACCGATCAAGGACCGTGCCTGCTCTACCGACCATTGCTCACCCCCTCGTTGATGCAATACCCGAGCGAGGCCAATCTGCTGTATGCCATCAAACACGAAAAATCACTTCGCCAATCGATCCTGGCCTGGCTGGCCGACGATGTTCGGTTCAACTATTCCCAGTATGTGTTCTCGGGTGAGTTGCCATCGGTCTGGACGTTGACCCAATTGCTGGTCGATCCCACGTCAGCCCTGGGCAAGATGGGCACGGTGACGCTCAGTGCAGCAGCCCTTGATGACACGCCGCTGGCCGCCCTGTTCAAGGCCAACGCCAACGCCATGATTACCTTGGCGGACCAACAATCGGTGTCCAATGCGCAAGCCCGCTGGGCAACACTCAAGCAAGGCACATGGATGCTGTTCAATGTCGCGCTGCCCTTTCTTGGTCGCACCGCCGGGGTGGCTGCGTGGATCTGGCAGATCATGGACGACTTGCAGGACATTACCGAGGCCGCTGAGAACGATGACAGCTCACTCGCCTGGTCCGCCCTGACCGATCTGCTGTTGACCCTTGGCATGGTGCTGGCTCATCGCGCCGCCACTCGCAACAAACCCGTCTCGCGGTTGCCCGAGAAGGTCGAGCCGCCACGCGTCATACCCGAAAGCAAGCCTGCGCACACCATCACGGTGAGTCATCTGCCCGACCTCAATCAGCCTCCACCCTCCCATGAGGTAGCGATGCACGCCATCGCCACGCTGCCGCCTTCATCCCTGGGCGTCTTGCTTGATGAACTGGCCGTCGCCGAACCTAAAGGGATGGCCGCCGCCTCCAGCGAGCCCGGCCTTCGCCAACACCTCGGTTCGCTCAAGGGAAAATGGTATGCGAAGGTTGGCCAGCGATGGTTCGAGGTCACCCTCAACGACAATGACGATGTGCAGATCATTGATTCACGCCGGTCTCCCGCACGCACGGGGCCGTTGCTGATCAAGAACGCCAGGGGTGAATGGTTTATCGATACGCGGCTGAGGCTCAAGGCCGGAGGCAAGGAGAAACAACGGCTGGAGCAACAAAACCGGCAACGCCAGGCTGAACTGAAACAGCAAATGATCGCGTTCGAAAGCCAGACCCAAAGCCGCGAAACAGAGCTCAAGGAAGCTCAAAAAAACGCCCAGGCGACGACCGCCACCGACACCCATCGCCGCGTGTACCTTGAAATGCTCGACGCGCAGATGTCACTCCTCAGCATCAACATGGAACAGATGAAAGCCTTCAATGCTCGCGAGGCGATTCCCAATTACCGAAAAGCAATGATCAGTCGCCTGGATTTCCAGCTATCGCTGCTGCAAAGATGGTTCGTTCAACAGCAGTCGGTTTTCGGCAATCAAATGCGCTTTTCCCTCGATCTTCTCGACAACCCGTCAACGGAAAATACACAGACCACCCGGCAAATCCATCAACTCACCGGCGAGTTGACCGCCAGCTACATCAATAAAATCGAGTCGGCACAGGCGTGCTTCGAGCAACTGAACCTGCTCGGCAAAGAAGCCATCGAAGTTATCCGCGACGTTAAAGCCAACATGCCGTCGTTCGATTTAAAGGACCTCAAACTGTTTCAGATCACACTCGGCCAGGAGTTGTGCCTCGACAACAGCGTTGAGCCCGCACCTGAAGCGCGCCAGGCACTGGAGAGCGTTGTCGAAAATGCAGGCCTTGCGATTCAGGCCTCACTGGACCTGATCGCTGACGAAGAAGTGCTGCACTTGCCGGATCGGATCGACGGGCTCAGCGATCTGGTGGAGCAACTGACGATCACCGACCAGCGCATCGTCGATCTGCCCACGGAGTTTCCCGGTCAATTCCTGCAACCAGCCCTCGACGTGATGCGCCTACGTCTCGACGGTTTTCAACAGCGCACCGTGAAACACCTGGCGAGCTTGCTGCGGGAGCGCCAGGCACTCGAGCCGCTACCCGGCCCTTCCCGTCCACCGACCGCGCCCGCCAAGCGAATCATCAAGACCCGCTACAAAGGTACTGTGGTGGGCCAGCCTCGTGCCGACTCCATGACACACGGTTCAGAACTGATCGACGTGACCTCGGCGTTGACCGGTAAAGTCATCTCGACTTTTCATGAGAAAACCCCGGGGGTCTGGGTTGAAAGAGTGGCCCCGCCACCGGTTTCCGCCGTCGTTCTCCAACCCGACTTGAGTGCAAGCACCACTCAAGGGCAGGCGTTGCTGGAGGGATTGGAAGCGTTCATTCGTCGAACGCAAGCCCATTCAAAAGGGATGCGTCGAATCCCCGTGGAAATCGAGGAGATGTTTCATCAGCAGGCTCACCGGCTGCAGGACGCCGCCAGCGCAATCGACGCAGCGTTGGTCGCGACCAATGCCACCGAGGGCGGTCCGGGATCCGTCGTCGTTTTGGTCAAGCAGCTAAACGACGCGGCGACCAAGCTGTATAACCAGGGACGCGTCACGCGAATCAGCATGACCAAACTACAGCCGCCGACAGCGGAGCGCGTCCGCTGGCTGCAAAGCGAAGGTCAGGTCGACATCGTCAAGAATCCAGGCCGACGCTTGCTCAAAAGCCGTAAACGAGACTATCTCGAGGAATATGAGGTCCGCGATCACAGCAACCAAAGTGTTCTGTGGTATGCCCACTTCCACTATGCGGAGCCCGCTTCACCTGCACAAACCTTCACCGCGGCACACCTGAAAACCGTGCAACAACGACTGCTGGGTGGCGCATCCGAGTCCCGCCACGCCAACGACGACCTCCAGGCGATCTCGATCTACCGCAGCGAGATCAGCCCGCAACTGGCGACGTCCCTGTTCTTCGCAAAAGTACCGGCCTCGGCCTCAGGGTCATAAACCGTGCTGAACCCGAGACCTGCATTCGCGGGTCTTTTTTTACCCGCGATATCTATCTACCACCTCCAGTGGCCGACGCCTGATTACCGTCGATGCACCAAGAGGCTTTCCCGGCCTTGTCATTGCCCCCATCTAAGGACGCCAGACCTTTTCCAGTCGCCCGAGCGCGGCGCTGATGGCCGCCTCGGGCACCGCCGCGAAACCCAGGACCAGCCCCGCGCGCTGGTCCATAGGTGTTGTCGAATCCGGCAACCAATAACCGCTCAGGGCATTGATCTCGACGTCGACACTCGCCGCCTGCTCTACCAGCTCGCGCTCGCGGGCCTGTGAGTCGACCGCCACGGTCAGATGCAGCCCTGCCGCGACACTCGGCAGGCTGCCGACGCCGGGAATATTCCGCGGCCAACCGGCCAGCAAGGTATTGCGCCGGCTCAGGGCCGCGCGACGCATGCGGCGGATATGCCGCTGGAAATGCCCGGCAGCCATGAACTCGGCCATGACCGCTTGGGTACTGACCTCGGAGTGCCGGACGTCCACCGCTCGACGTTGCGAAAACGCCTGCACCAGCGTTGGTGGCAACACCAGGTAACCCAGGCGCAGCGCCGGGAAGGCAACTTTGCCAAACGTCCCGACGTACAAAACCCGGCCCTGCCGGTCGAGTGCGGCCAACGGGGCCAGTGGCGCGCCGCTGTAGCGGTATTCGCCATCGTAGTCGTCCTCGACGATCCAGCCTTGGGTACGTTCGGCCCAGGCCAGTAACTCAAGACGTCGCGCCAGGCTCATCACCACCCCGGTCGGGTATTGATGCGACGGCGTGACATACGCCAGTCGACAATCGCTGAGGCCATTCAATTCCTGGCAGTCGATGCCCTCACTGTCCACCGCCACGCCATGCAATCGCGCACCGGCCACGGCGAAGGCATGACCTGCCGCCCGATACCCCGGATTCTCGATCGCCACCCCATCGCCCGGTTCCACCAGCAGCTGTGCACAAAGGCTAATCCCCTGCTGCGCGCCGCTGGTGATCACTATTTGCTCAGCCGAACACTGCATCCCTCGTGAACTGCGCAAATACGCGGCGATCATGCCGCGCAAACGCTCGTCCCCCGCCGGATCGCCATAACACAGTTGCTGTAAATCCGGTTTACGCCAGAAAGCGGCATTCAGCTTGGCCCAGACCTCGAAAGGAAACAGATCGAACGCCGGAACACCCACCCGAAAAGCCCGCGGCGGACCGCTCGGCGGCAGGGCCAAATGGTTCTTTTCTACGCGCCCCAACGCGCCACTGTGGATAACTTTACTGGATGAAATCACAGGTAAATCCAGCCAATTTGTGGATAAGGCTGTGGGTAACCCTGTTGACAACCCTGTGGATACTTTTGTGGATAATTTTTTCCCGGATGCCGCGGTTTGAGGCAATTGCGCGACGTAAGTCCCGTCACCCACCCGCCCCTCAATAAACCCTCGGCATAGAGCTGGTCGTAGGCCCGCACCACACTGTTGCGGGAAATTGCCAACGCCGCCGCCAGATCCCGGGTGGCCGGCAATCGCGTGCCACTGGCCAGTCGTCCGTCGAGTACCCGCAGGCGCAAGGCCTGATAGAGCTGGCGACTCAGACCTTGGCGACGGTCAAGTTCGATACCCGCGGGGTTGAAGGACAATGAAAGCGACGTCTCGCTCATGACAATGGACCTATGAAATTGGTCATTAATGGCTCTTACAACAGACCAATAGCCTGCCTAGGATGGATGCATTCGCCAAGGAATATTTCCATGTACAACCCCAGCGGCTTTGCCATCAAAGATTTGCATGAACTGCAGCAGCAGATAATCGACACGCGTCTCGCCATGGTGGTCACCCACGGCGAGCAAGGTTTGCAAGCCAGTCATCTGCCGCTGTTATTCAATCCTGAGCAGGGCCCGAATGGCACCCTCTACGGCCACTTCGCCCGGGGCAATCCCCAGTGGAAGGAACTGCAGAACGGCGCCGAAGCCCTGGTGATTTTTGCCGGTGCCGACGCTTATGTCAGCCCGGGGTTTTACCCGAGCAAAGCCGAGCACGGCAAAGTCGTGCCGACCTGGAACTACGTCGCCGTGCACGCTTACGGAACCGCCGACGTGTTCACCGAGGCCGATCGCCTGCTCAACCTGGTGAGTGCGCTGACCGATCGTCACGAAGCGAGTCGCCAGCAGTCGTGGAAAGTCACCGACGCGCCCGCCGACTACATCGACGGCATGCTCAAAGCCATCGTCGGGTTTGCCCTGCCGATCCAGCGCCTGGAAGGCAAGCGCAAGCTCAGTCAGAACCGCAGCGCTGCAGACATCGCCGGTGTGCGCGAGGGGCTCGCCGCCAGCCCTGATGTGCATGACCAGGCCCTCGCCCACTTGATGCGTTAAGGAATGAACATGAGTCAGATTGAAATTCGCCCGGTCAGCGCAGACGATCACGCCGCCTGGCTGCCGCTGTGGCAAGCCTACCTGCGCTTCTACAACACCGAATTGCCCGAGGCGGTCACGGACAGCACCTGGCAGCGCATGCTCGACCCGAATGAACCGACTCACTCGGCGTTGGCCTGGGTCGATGGCAAAGCGGTCGGCATGGTGAACTTCATCTACCATCGCTCGAACTGGAGTATCGAAAACTCCTGCTACCTTCAAGACTTGTTGGTAACCCCGCAAACCCGGGGCACCGGCATCGGCCGCAAGCTCATTGAATTCGTGTATGCCACCGCCAAAGCGGATGGTTGCTGCAAGGTCCACTGGCTGACCCACGAAACCAACGCCACCGCGATCCAGCTCTACGAGCGCATCGCCGAACGCCCCGGTTTCATCCAGTTTCGCAAAGCCCTTTAAGGTTCAAGGAGAACACTATGTCGACTTCACTCGCAGACTGGAAAGGCGCCCCGGCGCCGTCGGTTCAAACCATCGAAGGGCGTTTCATCCGCCTGGAAAAACTCGACCCGTCGCGTCACGCCGAGGGTTTATGGAAAGCCCTGCAAGGCCCTGGATCAGACCCGAAACTCTGGGACTATCTGCCTTACGGCCCTTTCCCGGAGCGTAGCGCTTTCAATGATTGGCTGAACAACCATGCAGCCAACAGCGACCCGTATTTCTTCAGCGTGATCGACCGTGCCAGCGGTGATGTACAGGGCCTCCTGAGTCTGATGTCGATCGTCCCCGCCCAAGGTCGCATCGAAATCGGCCACGTCACCTTCGGCGCGCCGATGCAGCGTTCGCCGAAAAGCACCGAGGCCGTTTACTTGCTGGCCAAGGAATCCTTTGCACTGGGCTACCGGCGCCTGGAGTGGAAATGCAATAACGGCAACGCCCGCTCCAAGTACGCGGCCGAGCGGCTGGGGTTCAGCTTTGAAGGCGTGTTCCGTCAGCACATGGTGGTCAAGGGACAGAACCGGGATACGGCGTGGTATTCGATTCTGGATTCAGAATGGCCGGCGATTGGTGCGGGGTTTGAGCGGTGGCTATCCGATGAAAACCAGACGGAGTCCGGGCAGGTGAAAACACTGGCTGAATGCCGCGGTTAATTCGTCGACTGTACTGACGTTTTCGCGAGCGAGCCCGTTCCCACAGGTTCTCGGTTGACCACACTTTTGTGATCAACACATAACCCATGTGGGAGCGGGCTCGCTCCGGGCGGCGTTCCGGCGAATGGCTTCACGCCAATTTTTGCGCAAGCACCGCTATATGCTCAGGCCCAATCCCGCAGCATCCGCCCAAATGACTGGCGCCGCGCGCTTTCCAGTCCGCCGCCCACTGCAGATACCCCGGCGGGTCGAGATCCTCGCGCAACGGGTCCAGACCGTCATTGGCCGTGGCCTCTTTCGGTTGTGGCGGGAACGCATTGGCGTACGCGCCGATTTGAATCTTCACCCCCAAACGCTGAAAGGTTTCCCGCGCCGCATCGATCGCAGCGCCGATCACTTCCGGCTGACTGCAGTTGAACAGCAACACCTCGATGCCCAGTTCAACCGCCACCGCAGCGGCCTCAGCGACGGGCTCACCGGAACGTAAACGCGGCACTTCGTCCGTGTCCTCATCCTTCAAGGTAAACGAAAGCCAGAACGGCTTTCCGTCCTTGGGCAGGCCGGCGTGTATGGCCCGCGCCTCGACGATGGAGCTCTGTGTTTCGGCTAGCCACAGGTCGACATGAGGTGCCAGCCCCTTGACCAGCGGCGTCAGCAACCCAGTCACCCGAGCAGCGTCAAAAAGGTCTGGGCGATAGGAGCCGAACAACGGTGGCAACGAACCGGCCACACGCACAGCCTTGCCCGAAGCCTCCACCGCCCGCCGCGCCAACTCACCGGCCAGCGCCGCGAGAGCCTGCCCTTCCGCTGCAAAACGCTCTTCGCCGATGTGAAACGGCACCACCGCGTAACTGTTGCTGGTGATCACGCTGGCACCACTTTCGATATAAGCCGCGTGCACCGCCTCTACTGCCTGCGGCGCTTCACTCAAGGCCAGCGCCGACCATTCGGGCTGCCTGAAGGGCGCTCCAGCGCGCTGCAGTTCACGACCCATACCGCCATCCAGAATTACCGTGCTTCCTGCGCTCATATGCTTTTCACTCATATGCTTATGAAAATAACTCACTACCAAGGTAGTTCTTATAACTATTTAATACGCACCATTCGGTTAATCACAACCACTTTTTTTCAGGGATCGACTGTGAAATTTAAACCACTCCTGGCCCTGGGCCTGACGATTCTGGCTGCCTCCACCCAAGCCTTTGGCGGAGCAACGCTGGACCGCATCGAACAGAAGAAAGAACTGGTGGGCGTGTTGATGGAAAGCTATCCACCGTTCTCATTCCTCAACGACCAGAACCAACTCGACGGATTTGACGTCGATGTGGCCAAAGCCGTGGCGGACAAACTGGGCGTCAAACTGCGTCTGGAAACGCCGTCCTGGGACGTCATCGCTGCCGGTCGCTGGAGCGGCCGTTACGACATCTGCGTCTGCTCGATGACGCCGAGCAAGGCACGGGCCGAAGTCTTCGATTTCCCGGTCGAGTACTACGCTTCGCCAGCCGTGATCGTGGTCAATGCCAAGGATGATCGCATTCACAGCGCCAAGGACCTCAGCGGCAAGAAAGTCGGCCTCACCAGCGCCTCCAGCTACGAAAGTTATCTGAACAAAAACCTGGTGATCGAAGGCGCAGAAGACACCCAGTTGCAGTACCCGTTCGAGGATGTGCAAATCGCGCCGTATGACACCGATAACGTGGCGTTCCAGGACCTGGGGCTCGGGGCCGGCGTGCGACTGGATGCGATCCTCACCAACCTCGTCACCGCGCAACCGCGTCTGACCGAAGACAAGCGCTTCAAGCTGGCCGGCGAGCCGCTGTACTCGGAGCCGAACTCGGTGGCCATCGAGAAAGGTGACGCGCAGTGGGACGCCAAGGTGCGTGAGGTCTTTGCGCAACTGAAGCAGGACGGCACCCTGAGCAAGCTCTCGCAAAAATGGATCGGTGCCGACATCAGCCAATGACTTCTTTCCCGACACCTCCTCAGCCACCGCAACCGGTGGCTGAGTCGCGGCTGCAACGAATTTTCGGTTTCCGCACGCGGCTGTATCTGACGTGGGCGGCGATGTTTGGTTTGTTCGCCAGTTTCTTCCTGAGCTTCGACCTGAAGTTCTCGATCATCCTCGACAAACTGCCCAACCTGATCGGCCTGCACCTGGCACCGAACGGCTTCTTGCAAGGCGCGGCGCTGACGCTGTTTCTGTGCCTGGCCTCAATTGTGACGTCGTCGCTGCTGGGTTTCGTCACCGCTCTGGCTCGGCTGTCGAAAAGCGCCGTGGCCTTCGGCATCGCCAGTTTCTACGCCTCGTTCTTTCGCGGCACGCCGCTGCTGATCCAGATCCTGCTGATCTACCTCGGCCTGCCGCAACTGGGCGTCGTTCCAGGCGCAGTCACCGCCGGCATCATCGCCTTGTCGCTTAACTACGGCGCCTACCTGAGCGAAATCTTTCGCGCTGGCATCCTCGGTGTCGCCCATGGACAACGCGAAGCCTCCCTGGCACTGGGCATGCGCGAAACCGTGATCTTCTGGCGCGTCACCCTGCCCCAAGCCATGCGCACCATCATCCCGCCGACCACCAACCAATTCATCTCGATGCTCAAAGACTCGTCGCTGATCTCGGTGATGGGGGTTTGGGAAGTGATGTTCCTGGCGCAATCGTATGGACGGTCGAGCTATCGGTATATCGAGATGCTGACGACGGCGGCGATTATTTACTGGGTGATGTCGATTGGGCTGGAGCTGATTCAGGCAAGGATGGAGCGGCATTACGGGAAGGCGTATTTGAGTCGGAGTTAGGCTGAAGGTGCACACGCAGACATCATTCTGTAAAAACCCTCCGCTATACCAGACTGCCCGCTTATAACAAAAAGGCCGTCTCACATGCCCTTCTCCCCCCAGCGCCTGGCACTCAGCATCGCGTTGTTGATCAGCACCGGCGCCCACGCCGCACCCTTCAAGAATGTGCAGATCGACACGCCGACCACCGCTGCGCAAACCCTCGGCGGCGCAGACACGCTGACGATTTCGGCGCCGGGCAGCATCACCAACGCTGGCAAGGCAGTGAGCCTGAAAGACAGCACCAGCGGCGTGGGTGTGGTGATCGATAACTCGGGCAGGATCATCTCGACCGGCGGCCGGGCGATCGACAGCAGCGGTGACCTGACCCAGGCACGCAACTACAGCATTTATAACCGCGCGGGTGGGCAGATTCTCGGTTTCAACGACGCGTTGCGCATCGACAGCAACTTCGCCAGCGGCAGCTTGCTGATCGACAACAGCGGCATTATCCGCTCGACCACCGGCCAAGGGCTGGACCTGGATGCGCTGCGCAGTGCCGGGGTCAAAACGACGATCATCAACCGCGCAGGCGGGTTGATTCGCGGGGACGCCAGCGATGGCATGAAGACCGGCGCCAACGCGATAATCACCAACTATGGCGAGATCTCTACCGGCGACGCTCGAATCGCTGACAACAAATTCGACGGTATCGACATCGACACCGCGACCGGCGTGACGGTGACCAACTACGGCAGCATTTCCGGTGGCCGCCATGGCATCACCACTGACCTGGGCGCGACACTCACCAACTACGGTCAAATCACCGGCCGCAATGGCTCGGGCTTCGGCTCCGATGGCGACGGCACCGTCATCAACCACGGCACGATTACCGGTGCTTATTCGGGCCTGCAACCCAATGGCGACGGTGATGGCGTGGACATCGACAAGCTCGCCCACATCGAAAACTACGGCACCATTCAAGGTGTCGGTGCCGGCGGTGTCGATAAAGGGGGGTTCGCCAACGGCAGCGAAGGCATCGCGTTGGGTGGCGGCTATGTATTGAACGCCAACGGGGCGCTGATCAGCGGCGCCAACAGCGCCATTTTGGTGGACGACGGCAGCGGCGGTTCGGGCGTGGCCGCGACCACGCTGGAAAACTTCGGCACCATTCAGGGCCTCGACGGATTCGGCGTGAAGTTCGTCGGCGGGTTCGATGACAGCGTGATCAACGGCGGCACGATCAGCGGCAGCAATGGCCTGGCGCTGGACTTGGGTGGCGGCAACGACAACCTGACAGTGCGCAATGGCAGCCGCTTCGTCGGCATGGTCGACGGCGGCAGCGGTGACGACCACGTGGTGATGGACGACGCGGCGGGCGGCCATTTCGGTGCGAGTCGCAACTTCGAATGGCTGGAGGTCAGGCACGGGGCCTGGACGCTGACCGGCAGCGGTGATTTCAGCGAGGGCGGCGCGGTGCGCAATGGTGCAACGCTGATCAACCAGGGCGGCATCGCTGGCACTTTGACCGTCGATGCGGGCGGTGTATACGCAGGTGGTGGTTCGGTCGGCAACTTGCTGGTCAACGGGACGTTACGGACCAACACTCAACTCGGCACAGCAACCATCACCCACGACTTGACCATGGGCAGCGGCGCGACCCTGGCCTACGGCGTCAATGCCGATGGCAGCAGCGCGCCGATCCAGGTCGGCGGCTTAGCCAACCTGAACGGCTCAACCCTGGCGGTGAACCCTGGCAGCGGCACTTATCCGTGGCAGAGCCACTACACCGTCCTGCAAGCCGCGAGCATCAACGGCACCTTCGGCAAGGTCACCAGCGACTACGCGTTCATCACGCCGACCCTCGCTTACACCCCGACACAAGTCGACCTGACCTACACGCGCAACGATGTCGCCTTCAACCAATTCGCGGTCACGGGTAACGGCAGCAACGCCGCCAACAGCCTGGCCTCGATGGGCAAAAACAACGCGCTCTACAACGCACTGCTGAACACCACCAGCGCCACGGCCGGCGCGGCGATCGAGCAACTCGCCGGCGCCAGCAACGCTAACCTGACCAGCGCCACCCTCAGCGCCAGCAGCCAGATCGGCAGCAGCATGCTGTCGGCGATGCAGCAAATGGGCGGTGGTCCAGGATTGCTGGTCGGCCTGGATCAGCGCGACACCCCAGTACTCGCCGCCGCTGGCGTTCCCTCTGAAGCCCGCAACCTCAATGACCCGAACGCCCAAGGCCGACTCTGGCTGCAAGCCATCGGTGGCTACGGCAAGCTCGATGGCGAGCATGGCAGCAGCGGCCTGGAGCAGCGCACCAAAGGCAGCGTGCTCGGGGCCGACTGGGCGCTCAATCCGCAATGGCGATTGGGTGTTCTGGGCGGTTATTCGAAAACAGATCTGGATGCCACGGGAGTCGATGGCAATGTCGAGAGCTGGCACGCCGGCGTCTATGCCTTGCGCCAAAGCGGTCCCTTCGCTTTGCGCCTCGGCGCCGCGTACAGCGGTCATCAGGGTGAAAGCAAACGCACGGTGGCCTTCAACGGCTTCAGCGACCGCCCAAAAGGCGATTACGACGCCGACAGCCAACAGGCCTTCGCCGAACTGGGCTACGCAATGGGCAGCGGTCGACTCAGTGCCGAGCCGTTTGCCAACCTCGGCTACCAGCGTTATCACCGCGACCGCTACCAGGAAAAAGGCGACGCCGCCGCCCTTCAAGTCGATAAACAAACCCAGGACAACTTCAGCAGCACCTTCGGCCTGCGCCTGGCGCACCTGAGTTCACTGGATAACGGCATGAGCCTGACGCCCCGTATGACCGCAGGCTGGAAGCACACCTATGGCGATGTCAGCAACTCGACGCGTCAGGCTTTTGTGGTCGGGGGAACGGCGTTTAGCGTTGATGGCAGTTCACTGGACCGTGACAGTCTGGTGCTGGAAGCCGGGCTGGACCTGGGCATTTCGGCGCGGCATTCGGTGGGGATTGGGTACAGCGGAGAGATGGGGAGCAACAGCCGCAATCATGGGGTGATTGGGCAGTGGCAGATGAGTTTCTGATCCGTAAAAAACAGACCAGTCCGGAAAGGTTGTAGGCAAATACTCCACCGTGTGAAGGCCAATGCACACGTAATCTGCGGAGTAGGATTTTTGCTACAACCGAACTTCCATGGCCCTTCAAAAATGCCGGAAACGCCCGGCATTCAAGGACCAGCGCTCCCTCCTAGAGTTTGACCTTCTCAAAAACAAGGTCAAATTCAATGCCCACGCCGTCCACTTATCGCCCGCATCGACTCGCCCTGGCGATCGCCCTCTCCCTTGGCTGCATCGATGTATCGATGGCTCAGCAACCAGAGATTGATGCGGCTGTCGAAGCACCCGACAAAAAAGCTCGAACAACCGCTTGGCGAAAAAGTGATGATCTTTTGGCGATCAGGAACTTCATTGGTCCGATGCAGCATGCCGTCAAACCCGCTTCACTAAAGCCACAAGAACCGGTAATTCAGCCGCCAACTGATTCGGCTGCCCCGGAACCTGTAGATCTCGCAGCGCATCTTTACGACTTTCGCGAAACTGCCGACGATTCGCTCCCACCACCATCGCCCGCAACACCGGAAGGCGAACCCGGCCCGGTTTCGGCTGAGGTGCCAGCGAATCCTGCTCCACCTGTAGCCGCTACCACGGAACCCATCGATCCAGCGGAGCCTCTTTACGAGTTACCCGGGAACAATGATGCCCCGTTCGAAACGGTAGATAACGATTTACCGATGACGTTCGACGAATTCTCAAATGCCGATGGCGTCAAGCGCACCACTGCAGCAGGGCGGTACGAAAACATCGACGGCGTCTCACTGACACTGGGGATGGGAGATGACCTTCTTATCATCGGTAGCGGAGTCAGCTTTGCAGGAGAAATTCAGGGCGGTGGCGGGAAAAACGCAATACTGCTCGACTCCCCCGAGGGCGGCGTACTCGACAAAACCAGTAACTTTTCCGGGTTGCGAGTCGCGCAAGGCGCTTGGTCTTTGACGGGTAAAGACGACTTCGACCGCGGAGCCGAGGTATTGGACGGCGCAACGCTGTTCAACATGGGCAGCATCGCGGGTGATGCCATTGTTCGCGAAGGGGGTCGCTACGGTGGCCAAGGTGAAGTTCGCAATCTTTATGTAGACGGTACATTGCAGGTCAGCGAGCGGCTTGGCGCTCCACGCATCAAAGGAGACCTGATATTCACAGAGGGTGCCACACTCTCCTACGGCGTAACGGCTACCGGCAAGCCTCCCACCATCATCGTCGAAGGTATTGCAGCGCTTGAAAATGCCTCACTGGAGGTTGCTGCACTGCCGGGCAACTATCCCGACAGCAGTGATTACACAGTGCTGAAAGCCGGCCTGGTGGAAGGCAAATTCGGTAGCGTCACGAGCAATCTGGCGTACATGACGCCGAAGCTGTCTTACTCCAAGACTGATGTGGTGCTCAACTACGCTCGCAATGAAGTACCGATAGAGGATTTCGCCGCAGACGACAATGCTCGAGCGTTTGGCCAAAGCGTGGCCGAGCCGACGGCTAAAACAAGTGAGTCCAATGCGGCCGTCACCGCCCTGCTCACCACCGACAAATCCACCGCCACCTACGCTCTTGAGCAACTGGCCGGTGACAGCAATGCCAACCTCGCCAAGGCAACCCTCAACAGCGACAGCCCCGTCAGCGCCTCCTTGCTCTCGACCATGCGCCAACTGGACCGCGCCAGCGCGTACAACCCACGCGGCAACCGTTCCAACTCGCCACGACTCGCCGCCGGCAGCCCGGAAAACGGCAGGGTCTGGCTGCAAGCCTTGGGACACGGTGGAACGCTGGATCGCGACCACTACGCTCTGCAAACGTCGACCAAAGGCCTCGTTCTGGGCGCAGATTGGGGTGTCGATGAGGAATGGCGTGTCGGTGTGATGGGTGGCAAGTCTGAGACTCGCCTGGACAGCCGCGAACTAGACGGCGATCTCGACAGCTGGCACTTGGGCGCCTATGCCCTGCGCCAGAGCGGCCCCATGTCGCTGCGCCTGGGCGCGACCTACAGCAATCACGACGCCAGCACTAAACGTCGGGTTGCCTTCAACGGTTTCAGCGACCGCCCCGAAGGCCGTTATGCTGCCAGCACCCAGCAGGCCTTCGCGGAAGTGGGTTACAACCTGGGTCGAGCCAATGTCAGCATCGAACCCTTTGCCAGCCTTGGCTACCAACGCTATCAGCGCGACGGTTACACGGAAAAAGGTGGCGCGGCAGCGTTGAAAGTCCACGGCCAGACCCAGAACAACCTCAACAGCACGTTCGGCCTGCGACTGGCGAAGATCAACACCCTGGATAACGGCATGCAACTGACCCCGCGGTTCAGTGCCGGCTGGAAACACACCTACGGGGATATCGACATCGACACCCGTCAGCGACTGGCAACGGGCGGAAAGAACTTCACCGTTTCCGGTGCGCCGCTGGACCGTGACAGCTTGCTGGTTGATGCAGGTCTGGACCTTGGCTTGTCAGCGAAACATACGTTGGGGGTCGGCCTTAACGGCGACATCGGCACTGACAGCCGCAATCACGGCGTAATGGGACAGTGGCGGATGGCGTTCTGATCAACCATTGATTCACCGCAGTCCCAGTGGGAGCGAGCAGGCTCGCTCCCACATGTTCAAACGCGAAACTGCGGGCAAAAAAAAAGGGGAGCACATGCCCCCCGAGGTTTAAAACGGTGTATCGAGGCTGTTATCTCAGCCTTCGATCTCGATCAGGATTTCGCCCGGGTTCACCCGGTCGCCCTTGGCCACATGGATGGCGGTGACTTTACCGGCGATGGCCGCCTGGACTTCGGTTTCCATCTTCATCGCTTCGGTGATCAGCACGGCCTGGCCGGCTTTCACGGTATCGCCTTCCTTGACCAGCACGTCGACGATGTTGCCCGGCATGGTGGTGCTGACGTGGCCCGGAGCTGTGGCTTGCTTGCGCTTGCTGCTGCCGCCGCTGACGAATTCGTTGAGCGGTTCGAACACCACTTCTTCCGGCATGCCGTCGATCGACAGATAGAAGTGACGCTTGCCTTCAGCCTTGACGCCAACACCGGTAATGTCGACGCGGTAGGTTTCGCCGTGAACGTCGATGACGAACTCGGTCGGCACGCCTTCACCACCGGCCGAGGTCACACCGCCGGCTTCAGGAATCGGCAGCAGCACTTCTGGCGTCAGGGTGCCGGCCGCGCGTTCTTCAAGGAATTTGCGGCCGATGTCCGGGAACATGGCGTAAGTCAGCACGTCTTCTTCAGACTTGGCCACGGCACCGATCTCGGCACGCAGCTTGGTCATTTCCGGCTTCAGCAAATCGGCCGGACGCACGTCGATCACGTCTTCGCTACCAATCGCCTGACGACGCAGTTTCTCGTTCACAGTGCCCGGCGCCTTGCCGTAGCCGCCTTGCAGGTAGAGCTTCACTTCGTTGGTGATGGTCTTGTAGCGCTCGCCGGCCAGCACGTTGAAGAACGCCTGGGTGCCAACGATTTGCGAGGTCGGGGTCACCAGCGGCGGGAAACCAAGGTCTTCACGAACTCGCGGGATTTCGGCCAGCACCTCGGCCATGCGGTTCAGGGCCCCCTGCTCTTTCAGCTGGTTGGCCAGGTTGGAGATCATCCCGCCCGGTACCTGGTTGACTTGCACACGGGTATCGACTGCGGTGAACTCGCTTTCGAACTGGTGGTATTTCTTGCGCACGGCGTAGAAATACAGACCGATCTCTTGCAGCAGTTCCAGGTTCAAACCGGTGTCGAACTCGCTGCCTTTAAGGGCGGCGACCATCGACTCGGTGCCTGGGTGGCTGGTGCCCGAAGCGAAGCTGGAGATCGCGGTGTCGATGTGGTCGGCACCGTTTTCGATGGCCTTGAGTTGGCACATCGTGGCCAGGCCAGCGGTGTCGTGGGAGTGGATGAACACCGGCAGCGATTGCTCGGATTTCAACGCCTTGACCAGTTCGCCGGTGGCGTATGGCGTCAGCAAACCGGCCATGTCCTTGATCGCCACCGAGTCGCAACCCATGGCTTCCATTTGCTTGGCTTGAGCCACGAACGCGTCAATGGTGTGCACCGGGCTGGTGGTGTACGCGATGGTGCCTTGGGCATGTTTGCCGGCCGCTTTTACGGCTTCGATGGCGACGCGCAGGTTACGCACATCGTTCATGGCATCGAAGATGCGGAATACGTCGATGCCGTTGACCGCGGCCTTGGCGACGAAAGCCCTGACCACATCGTCGCTGTAATGGCGGTAGCCCAGCAGGTTCTGGCCACGCAGGAGCATTTGCAGGCGCGTGTTAGGCAGCGCGGCGCGCAGTTGGCGCAGACGCTCCCACGGGTCTTCTTTGAGGAAGCGTACGCAAGCGTCGAAAGTCGCGCCGCCCCAGCATTCCAGCGACCAGTAGCCGACTTTGTCGAGCTTGTCGCAGATCGGCAGCATGTCTTCGGTGCGCATGCGGGTGGCGAGCAGCGATTGGTGGGCGTCGCGCAGGATGGTGTCGGTTACAAAGATCTTCTTGCTCATTCTTATATTCCTCACAGGCCTGCGTGGGCGGCGATGGCGGCGGCGATGGCCAGGGCCAGCTCTTCGGGTTTGCGCTTGATCGAGTAGTTGGTCAGTTCAGGGTGGCTATCAACGAAGCTGGTATTGAACTGGCCGCTACGGAATTCAGGGTTACGCAGGATTTCCTGGTAGTACGCGGCGGTGGTCTTGACCCCTTGCAGACGCATGTCGTCGAGGGCGCGCAAGCCACGGTCCATTGCTTCTTCCCAAGTCAGCGCCCACACCACCAGTTTCAGGCACATGGAGTCGTAGAACGGCGGAATGGTGTAGCCGGTGTAGATGGCCGTGTCGGTGCGCACGCCGGGGCCGCCGGGCGCGTAGTAACGGGTGATCTTGCCGAAGCTCGGCAGGAAGTTGTTTTTCGGGTCTTCGGCGTTGATCCGGAATTGCAGCGCGAAACCGCGGTGCTGGATGTCTTCCTGTTTCACCGACAGCGGCAGGCCGGACGCAATGCGGATCTGCTCACGGACGATGTCGATCCCGGTGATTTCTTCGGTGATGGTGTGTTCCACCTGCACCCGGGTGTTCATCTCCATGAAGTACACCTCGCCCTCGGCGAGCAGGAACTCCACGGTGCCGGCGTTCTCGTAGCCCACGGCCTTGGCTGCGCGCACAGACAGGTCGCCGATGTAGGCGCGCTGTTCCGGGGTCAGTTGCGGGCTTGGCGCGATTTCGATGAGCTTCTGGTTACGGCGCTGGATCGAGCAATCACGCTCGAACAGGTGCACCACGTTGCCAAAGCTGTCGCCGAGGATCTGCGCTTCGATGTGTTTCGGGTTGACGATGCATTTTTCCAGGAACACTTCCGCCGAACCGAAGGCCTTGGTGGCTTCGGAAATGACGCGCGGGAAGGCTTGTTCGAGTTCTTCACGGCTGTCGCAACGACGAATACCCCGGCCACCACCACCGGACGTGGCCTTGAGCATGACCGGATAACCGATGCGGTCACCTTCGACCAAGGCTTCGGCGATGTCCGCGACGTTGCCTTCGGTCCCCGGGGTGACGGGTACGCCTGCCTTGATCATGCTGCGACGGGCTTCGGTTTTGTCGCCCATGCGGCGAATCACTTCAGCCGATGGGCCGATGAACTTGATGCCGCGCTCGGCGCAAATGTCCGCCAGTTCAGCGTTTTCCGACAGGAAACCGTAGCCGGGATGCAGGGCATCACAACCGGTTTCGACCGCCAGATTCACCAGCTTGCGCGCATTCAGGTAACCGGCCAATGGCTCGGCACCGATGCTGTGGGCCTCATCCGCACGCTTCACATGCAAGGCATGGCGGTCGGCGTCGGAATAGATCGCGACCGAGCGAATGCCCATCTCGGCGCAGGCACGCACGATTCGTACGGCAATCTCACCACGGTTGGCGATCAGGATCTTTTTTATCACTTGGAGGTTCCCTTGAGCCGGTGGTACCCACGACCTGCTAGACCAGGTCGACGCGTGACTAAATGTTTCGACTTAGTCGCAGCCCCACACTAGCCCCCACAAGGGATTAACAAAAATGATTAATAATTGGGTTAGCCATAAGTAAAGACTTATAGTTGATCCATCAGCTTGTGGCGAGAGTGCTTATAAAATGCGTAAGTCATTGATGCGTATGACATTGCGTCAATTGCAGATCTTCAATGAGGTCTGTGATTTGAGGTCGTACAGCCGGGCAGCCGATGAAATGTCCCTCACCCAACCGGCCGTCAGCTTGCAGATTCGTCAGCTCGAGGAGCTGATTGGTCAGCCTTTGTTCGATTACGTCGGCAAAAAACTCTACATGACGGAAGCCGCCGAAGCACTACAGCGTGCCAGTCGAGACATTTTCGGGCGCCTGGAAAACCTCGATATGCAGCTGTCGGACATGCAGGGATCGTTGCAGGGACAGCTGAAACTGGCGGTGGAATCCAGCGCCAAGTATTTCGTCCCGCACTTGTTTGCTGCGTTCAAGCGTCAGCATCCGGAAGTGAATCTGCAACTGACGGTGGTCAACCGAGGGCAGGTGATCCGTCGATTGTCTGATAACCGCGACGACCTGGTGATCATGTCCATGGTGCCGCAGGACATGGGGCTGGAATTCCTGCCGTTCCTCAACAACCCGATCGTGGCCGTGGCGCCACCGGACCATCCGCTGTGTCACATGGGGCCGCTGCGCCTGCAAGACCTCGAGCCTTACACCCTGCTGCTGCGCGAGCCCGGCTCTGGAACGCGTATGGCGTGCGAAGAGTATTTCAAAGAGAAGCGCGTGCACTTCAACCAGACGCAGGAGGTCTCATCGGCCGAAGCCCAGCGTGAATGTGTGCTGGCGGGTCTGGGCGTCGCGCTGTTGACGCGCCACGCCCTGAACCTTGAGTTGGCGACCGGCGGATTGATCGAGTTACCGGTCGAAGAACTGCCGCTGTACCGCAGCTGGTGCCTGGTGCAGGCCAAGGCCAAACGGCTGTCGCCGGTGGCCCACGCATTCCTTGCGTTTATCCGCAGCGAACGGGTGCAGATCAGCGCCCTGGTTGAGCGTTTCGACGGGAAGTTGCGGGAGCTGCCTGCCAGTAGTTGAGTTCCAGATCAGAAAAATCGCCGATCTCGGCCAGCAACTGGCGGCGCTCGCAGCGATCTTCGATGGCGCGGCGAAATTCCATGCGGCGCTGGTCTTCTTGCTGGCGACGGGTTTTGACGGCGCTGTTGCGTTCTTCGTAGGGCTGGGCCATTTCGAGTCTCCCAAGGCGATTACGGGAGTTTCAAGATAGGCGCGAGGGATGACGGTTTGGCGGCGGGTGGGTTACAGAACGATGAAACTCGCAGACTGACCGCGAACCTGTGGCGAGGGAGCTTGCTCCCGCCCGGCTGCACAGCCGTCGTAATGAGCCTGATGCGATTGGTCAGAACATCGCTGTGAATGGTTTGGGGCCGCTCCGCAGCCCAGCGGGAGCAAGCTCCCTCGCCACAATTCCAGCCATTATCAGTCGTCCAGCGCTTTCACCGACTTGGGCGACAGCCGCAAGCTGCGCAGACTGCGTTTGACGCTCTTGAGGTGGTTGACCAGGCTCGGCCCGCGCGCCATGGCCACGCCCATCGCCAATACGTCGATTACCACCAGGTGAGCGATTCGCGAGGTCAACGGCGTGTAGATTTCAGTGTCTTCATGCACATCAATCGCCAGGTTGACGGTCGACAGCTCGGCCAACGGCGTCTGGCTCGGGCACAACGTGATCAACGAGGCGCCGCTCTCGCGCACCAGGTTAGCGGTGATCAACAAATCCTTGGAGCGCCCGGACTGGGAAATACAGATCGCCACATCGGTCGGTTTCAAGGTGACCGCAGACATCGCCTGCATGTGCGGATCGGAATACGCCGCCGCAGTCAGCAGCAAACGGAAGAATTTGTGCTGGGCATCCGCCGCCACCGCGCCCGACGCGCCAAAGCCGTAGAACTCGACGCGTTGGGCCTGGGACATCAGCGACACAGCCCTCTGCAATTCCACCGGATCGAGCTTCTCGCGAACCTCCATCAAGGTGTGCAGGGTGGTGTCGAAGATTTTCAGGCTGTAGTCCGCGACCGAATCGTCTTCATGGATCGCAAACTGACCAAAACTCGCACCTGCCGCAAGGCTCTGCGCGAGCTTGAGTTTCAAGTCCTGGAAACCGGAACAACCGATGGCGCGGCAGAAGCGCACGATGGTCGGCTCACTGATGCCCACACTATGGGCCAGGTCGGCCATGGAGCTGTGCATCACCGCCGCCGGATCAAGCAGCACGTGGTCGGCGACCTTGAGCTCCGACTTGCGTAAGAGGTGGCGTGACTGGGCGATGTGTTGCAGCAGATTCAAAGGTCTGGACTCTTTGTTATTGGCAGGGCCGGGGATGTAGCAAGCTTGTAGTTATACTACATGAATCGGCTTTTTGCCTGCTCAATGCGTAACTCGATGTCCCCATTCCACGCCACATACGCTTGATGTAGCACTTACAAGGGTTTTGCGTCCTCACCTAAAAGCGCCGCCAGGTCATCGGCCTCGACTGGACGGCTGATCAGGTAACCCTGCACTTCATCGCAGCGCTCGGCTTTCAAGAATTCCAGCTGCTCTGCGCGCTCCACACCTTCAGCCACCACTTTCAGCGACAAGCCATGCGCCATGGCGATGATCGCCCGGGTGATCGCTGCGTCCTCGCTGCCCTGCCCCAGACCGCGGATAAACGCCTGATCGATCTTCACGTAATCCACGGGAATGCGCTTTAGATAACTCAGGGACGAATAGCCCGTGCCGAAATCGTCGATCGCCAGTTTCACGCCCAGATCCCGCAGCTGCTGGAACGTCGCGATGATGTGCTCGACGCTGTCCAGCAACTGGCTTTCGGTGAGTTCGAGCTCCAGGTAGTGCGGCGCCAGGCCGGTTTCTTCCAGTACCTGCCGCACCAGGCTGACCAACTTGCCCTGGCGCAATTGATGCACCGACAAATTGACCGACACGCGAATCGGCTCAAGCCCCTGCCGTTGCCATTCGCAGGCCTGCCAACAGGCTTGGCGCAACACGAACTCGCCGATCGGACCGATCAGCCCGGTTTCCTCCGCCAGACCGATAAATTCAGCGGGTGGCACACGCCCCATGGTCGGATGATCCCAGCGCACCAACGCTTCGGCAGCGTTCAGGCGTCCGGTGGCGAGGCAAAGTTTCGGTTGGTAATAGACTTGCAGCTGCTTCTCTTCGATCGCTTTGCGCAGCTGATTTTCAAGCTGCAATCGCTCAAGGGTGCTGGCCTGCAAGCTCTCGGTGTAGAACTGGAAGTTGTTGCCGCCCAAGTGTTTGGCGTGCTGCATGGCAATGTTCGACTGGCTGACCAGCGCGGAAATTTCCCTGGCGGTGTCCGGCAACATGCTGATGCCCATCGAGGCGCTGACCACCAGTTCATGGCCATCGACGGTGATCGGCAAACGCAGTTTGGTCGACAACCGGGTCGCCACGCGCGCCAGGCTCGACAGGTTGCCGTAGGCATCGAATATCACCGCAAATTCGTCACCGGAAAGCCGCGCGATGGTGTCCGCCTCGGGCAATGCGTTGACCAGCCGCCGGGCCATTTTCTGCAGCAACTGGTCAGCGACTTCATGCCCAAGGCTGTCATTGAGCAGCTTGAAACGATCCAGGTTGATATGCAGCAGCGCCAGGCTGCGACGCCCGCCCTGACGCACCCGCTGATGAGCCTCGCGCAGCCGTTCACGGAACAGCGAACGGTTGGCCAGGCCCGTGAGTTCATCGTAATGGGTCAGATAGCGCATGCGCTCTTCGGATTCCCGTCGAGCGGACAGATCGGCGAAGAAGCCAACAATATGGCTCACCTTTCCCCGAGCATCCCGAACAGCGTTGAGTTGCAGCCACTGTGGATAGAGCTCGCCGTTTTTGCGGGTCTCCACCAGCTCGCCCTGCCACGTGCCGTGCTGTTCCAGCGCATGATGGATCGCGCCGTAGTGCCTGCGCGCATCGCGGCTGCACGGCAACTCGACGACGTTGCGCCCGATCATGTCGTCGATGTCGTAGCCGGTGACCCGGCTGAAAGCCTGATTGACCGCGATCAGCGCGTAATTGGGGTCGAAAATCACGATGCCTTCGCTGGCCGCCTCAAACACCGTCGCCGCCAGTTGGCGCTGTTCTTCCTGGCCCTTGCTCGCGCTGATGTCGCGGCGGGTGCCGACCATGCGGATCACCCGACCATTTTCGCTGCGCTCGACCGCTCGTCCACGGTCCTCGATCCAGACCCAGTGACCGTCGCCGTGCCGCACCCGGTATTCGATCTGGTAATCCTCGCTGCGGCCTTTCAAATGCTCGACCAGGGCACGACGCAGCGACGGCAAGTCTTCGGGGTGAAGGCGAGGCTTGAGGTGGCTGAGCATCGCGGTGACGAATTCCGGTTCCAGGCCGAACAACTCTTGAAGTTGGGTGTGATGGACTTCGTCAGTTTGCAGGTTCCAGTCCCACAGCCCGAGTTCACTGGCCTTCAACGCCAGCGCCAGTCGCGCTTCGCTCTTGCTCAGGGCCTGGTTGGCCGCGTCCAGTTCGAGGCTGCGCTGGGCGACCCGGTTTTCCAGCTCGACCTGGGCTTCGCGCAATTTGTCTTCGGCGCACCGGCGATGATCAATCTCTTTGGCCAACTCGTGATTGAGCTGGTCGCCGCAGCTCTGCGCCTGCTGCAGATGCTCGATCAGGGCCTGATTCTGAAAGCGCCGTAGCAAGCCGCTGTCGATCAACCTGTTGACCTGCCAGGCCACCACGCTCAACGCGCCCAATAAAATCAGCCCGAACCAGCCCCAACCCTGGCCTTGTTCATCTCCCCCCAGAAGAGATAGGCGATGGCCGGCAACAGGCAGGGCAAGGTAAAGGACAGGAATGCCGGCAGGCTGACCGCATACGCAACGCTGGCCGACAGGGCGGCGGCGCCGATCAGGCCGAATACCCAGGCTTGCTGCATGAAATTATCAGCGGGAACCAGAGCGATACCGGCACCGGCCAGGGTCAGGCCTGTCATGGCGGAGCCCAGCAGGAACATGCGACGCCAGACCGGATGGGCCTGGCGATTGGGAATGGCCGAATCGAAGGCCGCGACTTGAATCACCCGCAGGGCCACCAGCGATAGAAGCCAGATCAGCCAGACGCTGACGATGAAGTAGCGCTGCGGACTCCAGAGCAGTGCGGCACAGACCAGCCCGTTGATCAGCATGAACAGCGTAGGCAGCAGCGAGCCCTGGTAGAGCAGGCGCGTGCGCTCGACCGCCATTTCCATGGCGTACTGTTTGCGGATAACCCGGGGCTCCACAGAAGGGCCCGACAGGTCGGAGCTGAGGGTCATAGGCAATGTTCTTGTTCTTATAATGGTGAGCATGAGCCCGAAACGTGGACGGAGCATACACAAGCCGATGCCCTTACCAAACTGCCCCGGATCATAAAATCGACAAAATTTCAGCCCCCCGCCGCCGCCTGAAAACCCTTGGAGCGAGCCCCGCCAACGCTTGCAGCCAGTGACTGACCGGTCGTCATTCGTGCTTCTTTCATCGGCTAATGCAAAGCTCGGTTTGCCCGGTGTGACGGCGCACCCTAGAATGCCCCGATGCGCGATGATCTCTCCCTTCTGCTGAACTCCCTCAACGATGCCCAACGCCAGGCCGTAGCTGCCTCCGTGGGTCGTCAGTTGGTCCTGGCCGGTGCTGGTTCCGGTAAAACCCGAGTGCTAGTGCACCGTATCGCCTGGTTGATCCAGGTCGAGAACGCCTCGCCCCACTCGATCCTGTCGGTGACCTTCACCAATAAGGCCGCTGCCGAGATGCGTCATCGCATCGAGCAGCTGATGGGTATCAACCCGGCCGGCATGTGGGTCGGCACCTTCCACGGCCTGGCGCACCGCTTGCTGCGGGCGCACTGGCAGGAAGCCGGCCTGAGCCAGACCTTCCAGATTCTCGACAGCGACGACCAGCAACGGCTGGTCAAGCGGGTGATCCGCGAGCTGGGGCTGGACGAGCAACGCTGGCCGGCCCGCCAGGCTCAGTGGTTTATCAACGGGCAGAAAGACGAAGGTCTGCGCCCACAACACATTCAAGCCAGCGGCGACCTGTTCCTGGCGACCATGCGCAGCATTTATGAGGCCTACGAGGCCGCTTGCCTGCGCGCCGGTGTTATCGACTTCTCCGAATTGCTGCTGCGTGCCCTCGACCTGTGGCGCGATCACCCGGGCCTGCTGGCTCATTACCAGAAGCGCTTCCGGCACATTCTGGTGGACGAGTTCCAGGACACCAACGCCGTTCAGTACGCCTGGTTGCGTCTGCTGGCCAAGGGCGGCGACAGTTTGATGGTGGTGGGCGACGACGATCAGTCGATCTACGGCTGGCGTGGCGCGAAAATCGAGAACATTTATCAGTATTCCGACGATTTCCCGGATGCCGAGACCATTCGTCTGGAGCAAAACTACCGCTCCACCGCCGGGATTCTCAAGGCTGCCAACGCCCTGATCGCCAACAACACCGGGCGCATGGGTAAAGAACTGTGGACCGATGGCGGCGAAGGCGAAGCGATCAATCTGTACGCCGCGTTCAACGAGCACGATGAAGCACGCTACGTGGTGGAAACCATCGAAAGTGCGCTGAAAACCGGCTTGGCACGTAGCGATATCGCGATTTTGTACCGCTCCAACGCCCAATCGCGCGTTTTGGAAGAAGCGTTGCTGCGCGAGCGCATTCCGTACCGCATCTATGGTGGGCAGCGATTCTTCGAGCGGGCCGAAATCAAGAACGCCATGGCCTACCTGCGTTTGCTGGAAGGTCGCGGCAACGATGCGGCGCTGGAGCGGGTCATCAACGTTCCGGCCCGTGGCATCGGCGAGAAAACCGTTGAAGCGATTCGCGACCATGCGCGCCACAGTGACGTATCGATGTGGGAAGCCATGCGCTTGCTGGTCGCCAATAAAGGCCTGACCGGGCGTGCCGCTGGCGCGCTCGGCGCATTTATCGAGCTGATCGAGAACCTTGCCGCCAAGTGCATGGAAATGCCGCTGCACCTGATGACCCAGACGGTTATCGAACAGTCGGGGCTAATTGCCTACCACGAAGCGGAAAAAGGCGAGAAAGGCCAGGCCCGGGTAGAGAACCTTGAGGAACTGGTCAGCGCCGCGCGCAACTTCGAAAACGCTGAAGAAGATGAAGACCTGACGCCATTGGCGGCGTTCCTCGGCCACGCGTCGCTGGAGGCCGGTGATACCCAGGCCGACGAGCACGAAGACAGCATTCAGCTGATGACCTTGCACAGCGCCAAGGGCCTGGAATTCCCTTACGTGTTCCTCGTGGGCATGGAAGAAGGCCTGTTCCCGCACAAGATGAGCCTGGAAGAGCCGGGGCGTCTTGAAGAGGAGCGCCGTCTGGCTTACGTCGGCATTACACGGGCGATGCAGAACCTGGTGATGACCTACGCGGAAACCCGACGCCTGTACGGCAGCGAGACCTACAACAAGGTGTCGCGTTTCGTGCGTGAAGTGCCAAAAGGCCTGATCCAGGAGGTGCGGCTGTCCAACAGCGTCAGCCGTCCGTTCGGCGGTGGTCAGCAACAGAGCTCCAGCAGCCTGTTTGGCGGCAGCGAGATTCCGGACACCGGGTTCAGCCTCGGTCAGGCCGTGCGGCATTCTGTGTTTGGCGACGGCGTGATCCTCAACTTCGAGGGCGCCGGTGCTCAGGCCCGGGTGCAGGTGAACTTCAGCGAAGGCAGCAAGTGGCTGATGCTCGGTTACGCCAAGCTGGAAGCTATTTAGGCGCCCATGATCGTTCCCACGCTCGGCGTGGGAATGCATCCCGTGACGCTCCGCATCACAGTGGACGCAGAGCGTCCATGGCGGCATTACCACCCAGAGCGTGGGAACGATCTATCTGCGCCGCGCCCGCTACGGGCATTCCTACAGAACTTATCTCCTCGTCCTACAGACCAAAGTTAACAGGCCCGATTGCGCTGACCGAAGCTGAACGCAACCTGTCAGGCAAAAGCCCGAAACACTCTGCCGCTAGCCAGTAACACTTCAGCTGTGCAACATGGCGCGCGTGCCATCCACAAATGGGAATTCCCTTTATGAAACGTTTTCTTAGCATCGCCATGGCGTTGTGCATCGGCCTGACGATGAGCCTCGACGCCAACGCCAAGCGCTTTGGTGGCGGCAAGAGCTCCGGCGCTGCGCCGACTCACCAGACCAGCCAAATGGCTCCTTCTTCTGCCGCCGGTGGTGCTGCTGCCACTGCGGGCGCGGCCGGTGCCGCTGGCGCTGCCGCCAAGGCCGGCGGAGCTTCGCGCTGGCTCGGCCCTCTGGCCGGCATCGCTGCCGGTGGCCTGCTGGCCTCCATGTTCATGGGCGACGGCTTCCAGGGCATGCAGATCTTCGACATCCTGATCATGGCTGTCATTGCGTTCCTGATCTTCCGCTTCATCGCCGCTCGTCGTCGCAAGCAACAGGAGCACCTGGCTCCAGCTGGCGCACCGATGCAACGTGAAGTGTTCGAGCAGAAGCCAGCCGGCATGGGTTCGATCTTCGGCGGCTCGGCGGCACCTGCTGCCGCTCGTCCGGTAATCAACGCGCCAGCCTGGTTCAATGAACAGAACTTCATTGAAGCGGCCCGCAACCACTTCCAGTCCCTGCAGCAACACTGGGACTCCAACGAAATGGACAAGATCGCCGAGTTCGTGACCCCGCAATTGCTGGAGTTCCTGAAGCGTGAACGTGCCGACCTCGGCGAAGGTTTCCAGTCCACCTACATTGATAACCTCAATGTTCAACTGGACGGCGTGGATGATCGTGCCGACAAGACCATCGCCACCCTGACCTTTACCGGTGTGTCGAAGACTTCGCGTTTCGACCAGGGCGAAGTGTTCAGCGAAAGCTGGAACATGGAACGTCCGCAGGGCGAAAACCAGCCTTGGCTGGTGGCCGGTATCCGCCAGAACGGCTGATCCCCTCCGCGTTACGCATGCTGTAATAGAAACCCCGGCCTCGGCCGGGGTTTTCTATTTCGCAGTTGCATCTGTAGCGAGCTACTGTATAAACCGCCCCAACTGAACCGCGCCATCAAGCAAGAGGATCCCGGACGTGGAAGAAATCATCGAACAACTGCGTGAAGCCAACGAACCGGTACCGGTCCCCTTGGAGTTGCCTGACGAAGACCAGATTGTGGAAATCGAGGAACAACTGTTCATCGACATTCCCTTCGTCTTCAGAGAGTTTTTGCTGACTGTCAGCGACGTTGTCTACGGCAGCCTGGAGCCGGTGACCGTCACCGACCCGCAATCCCACACCTACCTGCCGGACGTTGCTGCCAACGCCTGGGATGCGGGTGTTGATCGCAGCATGATCCCGATCTGCCAGGACGGCGACAATTACTACCTGGTCGAAGAAGACGGCACAGTGGTGCTGTGGTTGGCCGAGGAAGAACTGATTGCCGAAGAAACCTGGGAATCGGTGTGGCACTGGGCGCGGGACGTCTGGCTGGAAAGCTGAGTCGTCTGACGCGCCGCGTGGTCAATGCCCGGACGACTCCTTGTGGTTGTCCAGTGTTTCGAGCAACGCCACCTGCATCCGCGTGTGCACGCGGATGAACCAGCGCCAGAGCAGTGCTGCCACCCCGGCGGCCACCACGACGATCAGTACCAGCAACTTGTTGGTCGGCAAAATACTGGCCGACAAGGCTGCCAGCAGCAGGAAGATCACCAGCAGCGAGAGGATCGGGATCACTTCGGCGATCACCCGGCGCACTCGCTGCGTGTGGCGCCCTGCCATCTCCGGCTTCACGCCCATCTCCGCCAACAGCATCGACAGCGCCTTGAGCTTACGATAAGCGGCGATCAGAAACGGCAGCGACAAGAGCAACGCCCCGCCCCAGATCAACGCTTTCTGCCAGCTCGGATCGCTGATCCACGCTTGCAGGTACACGGACATGCGTTCGGCGAAATACGCGCCGGAAAAAAAGATCGCAATCACCAGCGCCAGATTGACCCCGACCTGCAACAGAATCCGCCGGATCATCGACGCCAGCAGCGCGCCCTCGCCCTGAGGCTGAATGCTGCGCAGCCACTCGCCGTACATCCCCAACACTCGCGCCAGCCGCTGCGGCATCACCGCGGCAAGCTTGATCGACAGCGGATCAGCCGCGCGGATCAGATACGGCGTCAGCAACGTGGTAATCACCGAGACTGCCACGGCGACCGGGTAGAGGAAGTTGCTGGTGACCTGCAGCGTCATGCCCAGCGCGGCGATGATGAAGGAGAATTCGCCAATCTGCGAAAGCCCCATCCCCACGCGCAGTGAGGTGCGTCCGTCATTGCCGGCGATAAAGGCCCCGAGGCCGCAGGAAAGCATTTTGCCGAGCACAACGGCCACGGTAATCACTGCAATTGGCCAGGCGTATTGCAGCAGGATCATCGGATCGAGCATCAACCCGATCGCCACAAAGAAGATTGCACTGAACAGGTCGCGAACCGGCTCGATCAAGCGCTCGATCTTCAGCAATTGCCGTGACTCGGCCATGATCGCCCCAATCAGGAACGCGCCCAGGACCATGCTGTATTCAAGCTTGACCACCAGCAGGCAGAAGCCGAAACACAGGCCCAGCACAGTGATCAGCAGCATTTCATTGCTTTCGAACTTCGCCACATAGGCCAGTAATCGCGGCACCAGCAAGATGCCAATGACCAGTGCCACGATCATGAACAGCGAGAGCTTGCCCACCGTGGAAAACACTTCGCCGGAACTGACCGTGCCGCTGACCGCGATGCTCGACAGCAAGGCAATGATGCCGATACCGAGGATGTCCTCGACAATCAGCACACCGAAGATCAGCTGGGCAAAGCGCTCGTTCTTCATCTTCAGGTCGTTGAGCGCCTTGACGATGATGGTGGTCGAGGAAATCGCCAGGATCGCGCCGAGGAACAGCGAATCCATGGTGTTCCAGTCAAACCATTGGCCGATTTCGTAGCCGATCCAGATCATCAGCACGATTTCGAGGAACGCCGCGATGAATGCCGTGGCACCGACCTTGAACAGCTTGCGCAGGCTGAACTCCAGGCCCAGGCAGAACATCAGGAAAATCACCCCGAGTTCCGCGAGGGTCTTGATGGTTTCTTCGTCGTGGATCAGGCCGAACGGCGGCGTGTGCGGACCGATGATGAAGCCGGCGACGATATAACCCAGTACCACCGGCTGTTTGAAGCGGTGGAACAGCACCGTCACCACCCCTGCGACCAACATGATCACTGCCAGATCCTGAATAAAACTGATGGCATGCATGGTGTCGGGCTCCTTGAGGTGGACGTCCGGAGGTTAACACCGGGACTTCCGCCAGAAAGGCGGTGCAATATATGGAAACAGATCGATCCGGCGTGACGGCGAGCAGCCGCCCGGCGTCCCGATAACTGTGGTTTGAAAAAAACCGACCAGGCACCCGCAGAGGTGCCGCCCTTCCGCCATTCTGCCTTGACCCGTGAGAACGCTATGGAACCCGGAAACGCCCAGCTGTCGATGACGGTATTGATGACCCCTGACATGGCCAACTTCTCTGGCAATGTTCACGGCGGTACCCTGCTCAAATACCTCGACGAAGTGGCCTACGCCTGCGCCAGCCGTTACGCCGGTCGCTACGTGGTGACCTTGTCGGTGGACCAGGTGATTTTCCGCGAGCCGATTCATGTCGGCGAACTGGTGACCTTCCTGGCCTCGGTCAATTACACCGGCAACACTTCCATGGAGGTGGGCATCAAGGTGGTGACCGAAAACATCCGTGAGCGCTCGGTGCGCCACACCAACAGCTGCTTCTTCACCATGGTGGCAGTGGATGACGACCGCAAACCGGCTGCCGTACCGCCGCTGCAACCGCAGAACAGCGAAGACAAGCGCCGCTTCATGCAGGCTCAGCAACGCCGGCAGATTCGTCAGGAACTGGAAAAGCGGTATCAGGAAATCAAGGGCGATGCCTGACGTGTTCAGGCTTTAGATCGCTTTCGCGGGCAAGTCTTGCCCGCGAAGCTTTTAAAGGCTGATGGCAGTCGCTTCGAACTTCACCCGCGGATGCGCAATCCGGTCCTGCGCCCGCACCAGCTCCAGCTCATAGCTGGCACACGCCTGGGTTTCCAGCAGCACTTCATGCACCGCCGCCGCCGTGAACTCGAAGGCCGCCAACAGGCTGTCGCCTAACAGCACACGCGCCAGGAACAGCCCCGACGTCAGGTCGCCAACGCCCACCGGCTGACGCGGAAACGCCAGCAACGGACGACGCAGGTGCCAGCTGCCTTCCGCCGTTACCAACAACATCTCGAAGCCATCCGCCGGCTTGCCGGGATAGTCCAGATGCTTGACCAACACCGCCTTCGGTCCGCGCGCCAGCAGTGCGCGTGCCATCGCCAGGCAATCGAACAGCGACTGCGGCTTGCGCCCCGAGAAACTGTCCAGCTCCAATTGGTTCGGGCACATGAAGTCCGCCACCGAAGCCGCCTCTTCCAGCAGGAAATCGCTGACTTCGGCCGGCACGCTGCAGCCCTTCTCCGGATGGCCCATTACCGGGTCGCACAAATACAGCGCCTTGGGGTTCATCGACTTGATCCGCGCCACACCCGTCAGGATCGCCCGGCCCTGAGCCGCACTGCCGAGATACCCGGACAGCACCGCATCGCAATTGCCCAGCTCGCCAATCGCCGCGATCCCTTCAACCAGATCGGGGATCTGGTGCGGTGCCAGCACCTCACCGGTCCACTGGCCGTATTGCGTGTGGTTGGAGAACTGCACGGTGTTGAGTGGCCAGACATTCACCCCGACCCGCTGCATCGGGAAAACCGCGGCGCTGTTGCCAGCGTGGCCGAACACCACGTGGGACTGGATGGCGAGCAGATGGGGCGTACGTTTCATGCGGTGAGTTCCGTAAAACGATTGAAATTCGAGCCGCGCAGTATGCGACGAAACACGGCCTGTACGACAGACCGGCGACGCAGTTAAGCTGGCACTATCTTGTTGGAGCAATTTGCTGATGCTGACCCTCGGAAATATCTTCGTGCTGATGCTGCTCGCCACTGGCGGCGCATGGCTGTGGCACAACCACGGCTTGCGCGAGCGCGCGCTGGAAAGGGTCAAGCTGCATTGCACCAAGCTCGGGATCGAGTTGCTGGACGGTAACGTGGCGCTGAAAAAGATCGCGTTCATCAAAGACGCCAACGACCGGCGGCGCCTGGCTCGTGTGTATAACTTCGAGTTCACCGTGACCGGCGAAACCCGCCACAACGGCACCATCACCCAATTCGGCGCCCACAGCGCACAGATCGAACTGGCGCCTTACCCAATGCCGTTCGACGACACGCCTGCTGTGGTCGACGTGGAGAAGCCTCGCGCGGAAGTGATCGAGCTGAGCCAGTGGCGGCAAGAACACACCAAGTGGCGTCCTTAACCGGTCCGACAGTCGGCCAACGCTTTTTGCAGTGAAGCCACTTCCTGCGGCTCACCGAAAATCAATTCGATCCTCGAATCCTGGCGCCATTCGCTCGGCTGCCATTCCAACGGCGAGTTATCCAGCGCATTCGCTGATACCCAACCGTCGACGCTGTGGATGACCAGCTTCGCCCGCCGCCAGGCAAAGCTTTCAAGCCACTGGCTAACGCGAGCCGCATCGAAGGTCTGAGTCGGATGCCACCGCCAACCGACGCTCCAGCCGCCGTCCTGCGCCTGACTCAAGCAAATCGGCAGCGCAGGATCGGTCCATATGGCCGGCATCTGCGCCAATCCCTTGGGCACGATAAAGTTATCCACACCCGCCTCCGCCTGAACGCCAAGGCCCGGTAATTCGTTCAACGGCAGGCGCGCTTGCTGCGTCCAGTACAAAGGACGAGCAGGCAGCTGCGCGGCGATTCGCTGGCGATCATTGACGTCGAGACCTTCCGCCTTGTTCAGCACCAACAAACCGGCACCGCTCAACGCCTCCTGTTGCGCCTCGGGCAATGGTTTGCCAGCGGCGAGCGCCTGGGCATCCAAAACCAGTACACAAGGTTGTACCGCCAGTACGCCTTGCCACGGCGCTTCACTCAATTGCTTGAGCAACTGCGCCGGGTGGCCCAACCCTGATGGCTCGATGAACAGCCGATCCGGCCGCGCCTTGCGCAGCAACCGCCCGAGGCCGATCTGAAACGGTGCACCATTCACGCAACACAAACAGCCCCCGGCCACTTCCCCCAGTGCGATACCATCGGCGTCCCGGGTCAGCAGCGCGGCATCGAGGCCGATCTGGCCGAACTCATTGATCAGCACCGCCCAGCGCTCGCTCGCTGGCCGCTGCGCCAGCAGGTGCTTGATCAAACTGGTCTTGCCCGCGCCCAATGGGCCGGCAATGACGTGAGTGGGAATGTTCTGCAACATGGTCGATGTTTTCTGAGGAGGTAATGGATGCGGTTGATGGAATTGTCGTTGCTGTTGGCGCTCTGTTCCGGTGAGGCGCTGGCCCAGGCTTGCGTGGTACATAGCACAGCCGAGCGACTTGACGTGAAAGTCTGCCAGCAGAACCGCAACATCCCGCAAAAGCTCTTCGCCGACGGATTCTGCCAGCCGAACCTTCCCGGGCAGAACGTCGACGTGCAATACGTCGACCAATGTCCCACGGGCGCGTTCGGCGTGTGCAGCAACGCCCAAGTCGCCAATATGCCTTACCGACAGGATATTCACTATTACGGCGTAGCCACCGATGCGGCGTATCTGAAGCCGTTTTGCGAAGGCCAGAGCCAGGGCAACTGGCTCAAGCCTTAGGCCAGCCAATCCAGGGTCAGGATCAAACGGCGTTCGCCCGATGCGGGTTGCGGCGAACGGTGGATTAGGCCGAATCCTTCGTTGCCGTGCCATTTCTCGCCTTTCAGCAGTGCCACTTCACCGCTGACGATCTGCTCGATCAGCGAATGCTTCGTGGGCTCGGCACCAGGCTGGCCCAGTTGCCGGCGATCCATCACCCCTTCTTTCAGCCACTGACTGCCCGCTCCGGAATACGTCGTGATTAACCGCACCGGCACATGATCGACGTGAAAACGCGGGCACATGGCCTTGTCCAGAACGCGCACGCGCAGGCCGATGCGCTTGGCGCCCAACAGACAAGCGAATGCGCTGACCAGCCAGGACACGTCGGCAATGAAACCGGCATAGCCTTCGAGATCGCGGAAACCGGATGCCAATTCATGCAGATCGGGCTCGGTGTCTTCGTTGGGTAACTCCAGGACCAGCGACTCGGCCAGTGGCTCGTTCAGGGACAGCAACAAGCACCCGAAATCACTGATGTGCGCCGGGAGCTGGCGCTGCCAGATCGCCAGATTTACCCCGTCTTCAAGAATTCGGGTCAGGGTTTGCGGCGTTTCACCTTGAACTTGATGAACGACCGGCCGCAGCTTCAGACTGGGCGCCAGCATCAGGCGGCAACCTCTTCGTCCCAAGGGCCGAACGGATCTGACAGCAAACGCCAGCCTTCGATACCCAAGGCCATTTCATCATCGCTCAGCAGGCAATTGTCGAGTTCGGCGGTGAGTTGCGCAAAGTCGATGTTCTGACCGATAAACACCAACTCCTGACGGCAATCGCCGGTGTCTGCCGTCCAGTTTTCCATGATCCCGGCCGTGCTCTCTTCGTCCTGCGGCCACTGGGTTTTCGGCACGAAGCGCCACCAGCGCCCGGCGAAACCATGGCGCATCAAGCCGCCGGCCTGGGACCAGCTACCCGCGTCCATATGCTTGCTGGCCAGCCAGAAAAAGCCTTTGGAGCGCAACAGTTTGCCGTTCACCCACGGTCGATCGATGAAGCTGAAAAAACGTTGCGGATGAAACGGTCGGCGAGCTCGGTAAGCCGTCGAGGCGATGCCGTACTCCTCGGTTTCCGGCACGTGTTCGCCGCGTAACTCCTGCAGCCAGCCTGGCGCTTGAGCCGCCTTTTCAAAGTCGAAACGCCCGGTGTTGAGGATTTCCTTCAGGGGACTTCACCCATGACCATCGGGATGATGTGCGCCTGAGCGTTGAGGCGTTCAAGAATCGCGATCAGCTCCTCACGTTCGTGGCGACTGATCAAATCGATCTTGCTGATGAGGATCACGTCGGCGAATTCGATCTGCTCGATCAGCAGGTCGGTGATCGAGCGCTCGTCCTCCTCGCCCAATGTTTCACCACGGGAAGCGAGGCTTTCGGCCGCCTGATAGTCGAGCAGGAAGTTCATGCCATCGACCACCGTGACCATGGTGTCGAGCCGCGCGATGTCGGCCAGGCTCTGCCCCTCTTCATCACGAAAAGTGAACGTTTCGGCCACGGGCAATGGCTCGGAGATGCCGGTGGATTCGATCAACAGGTAATCGAAACGCCCATCCCTGGCGAGCTTGCTGACTTCTTCGAGCAGGTCTTCGCGCAAGGTGCAGCAAATGCAGCCATTGCTCATCTCCACGAGTTTTTCTTCGGCACGATTCAGGCTGAAATCGCGCTGGACTTCGCTGCCATCGATGTTGATCTCGCTCATATCGTTGACGATTACCGCGACTCGCAGGTTCTCGCGATTACGCAACACGTAATTGAGCAGCGTGCTTTTACCGGCGCCGAGAAAGCCGGACAGGACGGTCACGGGGAGACGATTGGGCATCAGGATTTCCTCACAGAGATGCCCGATCGCAGTGTCGGGCTGATTTCAATGTTATAGTATAACAATGCAATCAAGCCAGTCTGCTCTTGCCCTTCACGATAAAGGGTACGATGTTGAAACCCGCCCACGCCGTGAGAATTCCCATGCGCATTGCCCTGAAATCAGCGCTGGTTACCTTTTCGCTGTTGCTCGCCATAGACGCCCGGGCTCAGATCCCGAACCTGGCCACATGCACCCGAAGCGCCAATTTGCTCGCCTGCGTGGATGCCGATGGCAATGCCTATAGCGTCAACACCGTTGGCAGCACGATCTACTTGCGCGGTTTCGAAAGGGTAGGCAAACGCTATTGGGCGCAGACCAACAGCCGTTACGGTCAGCTCACGTTTTTCACCGGCATCGCTTCCGACGGCGAAGCCTGGGTCGGTTACAACCGGCGAGTCGGCTGGACTACGATCAACCGTTTCTCCAGCTCAGGCGGCAGTAGCGCCAGGTTCACCTGTAGCAGGATCAGCGGCTGCTAGGCCTGCGCTTTTTTCTGTTGCTGTTGCCAGGCGATGTAGCTGTCGAGCGGCGGGTTCTTCTGAAAATAGCGCTGCAATCCTTCGAATAATCCATCAGCCACAGCCTGCTGATGGCGGGCGGTTACCAGTCGCTGACTGTCGCGGGCGTTGGATATGAAGCCGGTTTCCACCAGGATCGATGGCACGTCCGGCGACTTCAGCACCGCGAATCCCGCTTGTTCCACACGCTTCTGATGCAGCGAGGTGATGGCCGCCAGACTGCCGAGCACGGTGCTCCCCAGCTGCAAGCTCGCGGCGATAGTGGCATTCATCGACATGTCGAGAATCACCCCGGCGAGCATTGGGTCCTTGTCCTTGAGATTGAGCAGACTGGTGGCGCCCAACAAGTCCGCGCCGTTCTCCCGCTGCGCCATGAAACGCGCCGTGGCCGAGGTGGCGCCGCCCTCCGACAAGCAATACACCGACGCGCCTGAAGCGGTGAGACGCGGCGCCGCGTCCGCATGCACCGAGATGAAGATATCGGCGTTGTGCTTGCGGGCAATCTCGACACGTTTACGCAGCGGAACGAAGAAGTCGTCGTTGCGCACCAACTTCACGTCGAAGCCCTTCTCGCGTTTCAACCGCTTGGCCAATAGCTGGGCGATGGACAGGACGACGTCTTTCTCTCGCTCCCCTTTGGCGCCCACTGCACCGGGGTCTTTGCCGCCGTGACCGGGGTCGACCACCACGATGACGTCGCGCCTGGGGTGAGCCTTGTCGACCCTCGCCTGGGTCGCCTCGGCGATGTTGAGCGGCGCTGATGGCTTCAGATCGAGGACCAGCCGGTCGCCTTGGCCATCCTGCGGCGGCAGCAGAAAGCTGTTGAGCTGAACCGGGCCGCTGAGGTCGAGGACGATCCGCGTATCGCCCTGACCGAAACGCCCGGACCGGATCGAACGAATGACCGTATTGCCAAGCGCCAGTTGGCTGAAGTCACCGCTGAGGCTGGCACCACGCAGGTCAACAATCAGCCGCTCGGGAGTGCTTAGCGAGAAGGTTTTGTACTGCACCGGCCCGCTCAAATCGAACACCAGACGCAGCTTGTCATCCGATCGCCAGAGCCGCGCGTTGCGAATCTGCGTAGCCGAAACACCAAAGGGCAACGCGAAGGCCGCGCAGGCCAGCATCCAGTTGAGCAAGTGACGTCGGTGCATGTTGGAAGCCGCTCGTGAAAAAGGCATGGTCGATTTCAATGTAATAACATAACATATGGAACCCCACTCCTACGACGGACTTGCTCATGAATGCGCTGACTCTGCCGGATATCGCCGCGCAGGCTTCCCGCCAAGCCCTGCCACTCGACTGGGTGGGCATGTGCGGCATCGCTCTTCCTGTGTTGTTCGATGGCCAACGGCTTAGTGCAAAGGTGGACGCCGGCGTGAGCCTCGATGATGGAGAAGCGCGCGGTATTCACATGTCCCGGCTGTATTTAGCGCTGGAAGCACTTGAGCAGGAAAACCTAACGCCCGCCCTATTGCGGCGAGCTCTTCAACGTTTTCTCGACAGTCATGAAGGGCTGTCCCACGGCGCTTACTTAAAAATTGATGCGGATTTACTGCTCAAAAGGCCGGCGTTGATCAGTCCGCTGGCCGGCTGGAAAACCTATCCAGTGAGCATCGAAGCGTGTTTGAAAAACGCGATGTTCCACGTGGAACTAAAAATCGATGTTCCATACTCCTCGACCTGTCCGTGTTCAGCCGCACTTGCCCGGCAGTTGATTCAGCAACAATTCGTCGACGATTTCGCCAACAAGTCGCTGCAACACGCTGATGTATTGGCGTGGCTTGGTTCTACCAAAGGCATCGTTGCGACACCGCACAGCCAACGCAGCACCGCACGTTTACAGCTGCGGCTGGACGACTATCTGGATGACCTGCCGCTGATTGCACTCATCAATGACGCCGAAGCGGCACTCGGCACTGCCGTACAAACCGCGGTGAAGCGTGCCGATGAACAAGCCTTCGCCTTGGCCAATGGGCAAAACCTGATGTTCTGCGAGGACGCCGCTCGCCGATTGAATCTGGCCTTGAAACGCTCTCCCGGTATCAACGCTTTCCACATACGCGTCGTCCACGCCGAAAGCCTTCATGCCCACGATGCCGTTGCCGAAAGCCGATGGAACTGGGTAACCGCATGATCCGTTGTCAGGCATTGCGCTGGGGGGCGCCCGGTCAACCGCTTACGCCCCCTGTGGATTTTGAATTGCCCGAAGGCAGTCTGACTGCCGTGATCGGCGCCAATGGCTCGGGTAAAAGCAGTCTGCTGAAAGTCATCGCGGGGCTGCAAAAACCCTTGGCCGGAAAAGTCAGCCTCGCTATTCCACGCAAGGGCTCGCTTTCCTTCCTCCCTCAACAGCAACACCTGGACAGGCAATTCCCCATCAGCCTTCAGGAGTTGGTAGCCGCTGGTTTCTGGGGCAGCAAGCAATCGCCAGAGATACGCCACCAACGTATCAAAGCCGTGCTGGAAGACTGGTGCCTGACGGGATTGGAACAGCGCCCGTTGATGGCCCTTTCCGGCGGCGAATTGCAGCGCGCCCTGCTCGCTCGCTTGAGTCTTGCCGAAGCGCCTTTGCTGTTACTCGATGAACCCCACGCCGCGCTCGATGAGCTGGGCCAGTCGCTGCTCTGGAAACACCTTCATAACTGGCACGCCGAAGGTCGAACCCTGGTGGTCGTGTGTCATGACCTCGCCGCCGTTCGCCAACACATTCCTCAAAGCCTGCTGATCAAAAGCAGCGGCTGCATCCTCGGACCCAGTACCGAACTGATCCGCCAACCACAGCAAGTGCAGGTGGCCTGATGCTCGCTGCCGCTCAGCTTTGGCAACCGTTCCACGAGTTTGTATTCATGCGCCGGGCACTCTTGGGCGGATTGGTCTTGGCTTGCAGCACCGCGCCGTTGGGCGTGTTTCTGATCCTTCGCCGGATGAGCCTGATCGGCGACGCGGTAGCTCACGGCATCCTGCCGGGTGCAGCGCTCGGTTTCTGGTTCGCCGGCTTGAGCCTCCCGGCACTGACCATTGGCGGACTTGGTGCAGGCCTGAGCATGGCCGGACTCGCCGCATGGATCACCCGCCGAACGGGGTTGCGCGAAGACGCGAGCCTCGCTGCGATCTATCCGATTTCCCTTGCCAGCGGCGTGCTGATCCTCGGCATTGCCGGCAAACGCCTGGACCTGCTTCACCTGCTGTTCGGCTCCGCGCTGGCGGTCGATGGGCCGACGCTGACCGGCATGCTGTGGGTCTCCGGGTTCAGCCTGATCGCCATGGCGCTGATCTACCGACCCTTGCTGCTGGACACCCTCGACCCGCTTTTCCTGCAAACCGTCAGCCGTCTTGGCCCGCTGGCTCACGGCGTATTCCTGACCCTGGTGGTACTGAACCTGGTGATCGGCTTCCAGGCCATCGGTGCCTTGATGGTGGTCGGTTTAATGATGTTGCCGGCCGCCGCGTCGCGGTTCTGGAGTCGCCGTTTACCCATGTTGATAGCGATTGCCGCCCTGCTCGGCTGCCTCTCGGTATGGCTCGGCTTATTGCTGTCGTTCTATTACTCGCTGCCCAGCGGCCCGGCGATCGTGCTGGTAGCGGGCGGTATGTATGCGCTGTCCGTGGTGTTCGGTCCGGTGCACGGTTTGCTGCGCCGCCCACCTTTGCTCACATCCCAATGAGGTTCTTTCCGATGCGCGCTTTACTCGTGCTGTTCAGTCTGATGCTGTCGATGTCGTTGTCTGCGGCGGAAAAACTTCAGGTGGTCACCAGTTTCAGCATCCTTGCCGACATGACCCATCAGGTCGGCGGCGACCATATCCAGATCACCAACATGGTCGGTCCTGACGCCGATGCCCACACCTACGAGCCGACTCCGGACGATGCCAAAGCCTTGCTCAAGGCCAGACTCATCATCAAAAACGGTTTGGGTTTCGAGCCATGGCTGGACCGCCTGGTGACCAGCACCGAGACCAAGGCCCCCGTCATCAGTGCGAGCCACGGCGTCATCCCGCGCTCCCTGGATGAAGACGGCGAGACCGTGCCCGACCCTCACGCCTGGCACAACCTGGCCAACACCGAGCTGTACATCAGCAACATCACCAAGGCGCTGATCGCCGCCGATCCGGCGAACACAGCCGACTACCAACGCAACAGCCAGGCCTACCTGAAACAGATCTACGCACTGCTCGCCCAAGCCAAGGCCAAGCTCGGTTCGCTACCACCGGGCAATCGCAAGATCGTCACCTCTCATGATGCGTTCGGTTATCTGGGTCAGGCCTACGGCATCGACTTCATGGCGCCGCAAGGCCTGTCGACGGAACGCGAACCTTCAGCTGCGGAAGTCGCGGCACTGATCACCCAGATTCGTCAGGCCAAGGTCAAAGCGGTGTTTATGGAAAACATCAAGGACGCCCGTCTGCTCAAGCAGATTGCCGATGAAAGCGGCGCGCACATCGGTGGCACGTTGTACTCCGATGCGCTCGCCGCAAGCGGTCCGGCGAGTACCTTTGCCGGCCTGTTCGAATACAACCTCAACACCCTCTACGACGCGTTGAGCAAGCCATGATCCGCAAGAACCCCTCAGGCGATTTGCCACTGATTGCGGAATCCGCCTATGTGGATAAAACTGCGATCATCTGCGGCAAGGTGGTGATTGGCGAAAACGTCTTCGTCGGTCCCTACGCCGTCATTCGGGCTGACGAAGTGGACGCGTCAGGCGAGATGGAGCCCATCACTATCGGCGCCAACTCGAACATTCAGGATGGTGTGGTGATCCACTCCAAGTCCGGCGCGGCGGTGACCATTGGCGAGTTCAGTTCAATCGCTCACCGCTCCATCGTTCATGGCCCTTGCACGGTTGGCGATCGAGTGTTCATCGGTTTCAACAGCGTACTGTTCAACTGCGCGGTCGGCGATGGCTGCGTGGTGCGGCACAACTCGGTGGTCGACGGTCGTGACTTGCCCGAAGACTTCTACGTGCCCTCCACCACCCGTATCGGCCCCAACACCGACCTGTCGCAGTTCCCACCGGTGAGCGTCAGTGCCTCGGAATTTTCCGAGGACGTGGCGCGCACCAACGTCGACCTGGTGCGCGGCTACAAAGCCCTGCAGAACGAGTTTTAACCATGAGCAGCGTGCTGATTCGCAATGCCAGATTGGTGAACGAAGGTCGGGAATTCGATGGCGACCTGCTGGTGAGCAACGGCAGGATCGTGAAGATCGCGGGCAGTATCCACGGAGAAAATGCCCACGTCGAAATCGATGCACAAGGACAGTGGCTAGTGCCTGGAATGATCGATGACCAGGTGCATTTCCGAGATCCCGGGGCACCGGACAAGGGTAGCTTTTACACCGAATCGCGGGCGGCCGTGGCGGGCGGCATCACCAGTTTCATGGACATGCCCAATACAAATCCGGCAACCCTGACCCTCGCGGCACTCGATGACAAGAAGCGTCGAGCAGCGATCAACTCCGTCGCCAACTACGGCTTTCACTTCGGCGTGAGCAACGACAACCTCGACACCGTGGCGGCGCTCAATCCCTGTGAAGTAGCCGGTGTGAAAGTGTTCATGGGCGCCTCTACCGGCAACATGCTGGTGGACGATCCGCAGACGCTCGAACGATTGTTCGCCGAGGTGCCGACCCTTCTGCTGGCCCATTGCGAACACACACCCAGCATCGAAGCCAATGCTGCAAAAGTCCTCGAGCGTTTAGGGGAGCACATTCCCGCCTCGGTGCACCCGCAGATTCGCGATGCCGAAGCGTGCTTTCGTTCGTCCTCAATGGCCGTGGACCTGGCCAGGCGACACGGCACCCGCCTGCACGTTTTGCATTTGACCACCGCGCGTGAACTGGCATTGTTCGAAGACAAACCGCTGACACACAAGCGCATTAGCGCCGAAGTCTGCCTGCATCATTTGCTGTTCGATGATCGCGACTACTCGAGCCTCGGCAACCTGATCAAATGCAATCCGGCGATCAAGACCCAGCCCGATCGTGATGCCCTGCGCCAAGCCCTGATGAGCAATCGGCTGGACGTCATCGGCAGCGATCACGCGCCGCACACCTGGGCGGAAAAACAACGGCCCTACCACCAGGCCCCGTCCGGATTGCCATTGGTGCAACACGCCCTGCCCGCGTTAATGGAACTGGTGATCGACGAAGTGCTGCCGATAACTGCCCTCGTGGCCAAGACCAGTCATCGCGTGGCTGATCTGTTTGCCATTCCCGACCGTGGCTATCTGCGCGAAGGCTACTGGGCCGACCTCGTTCTGATCAAAGCCGAGCCAGAGGGCGTGGCCGTTTCCAGGCAGCCGATCTTGTCGCAATGCGGCTGGACACCCTTCGCTCGCCAGCGTTTTCGCCACAGCGTCAGCACCACGATCGTATCGGGGCAAATCGCCTGGCACGACAAACGTCTTAATGACAACTGCCAGGGTTTACCCCTACGGTTTATGCGCTAACGCGCGTTAATTGCACTCGAGAGCACCGACATGATTCACATCACCCTGAGCGATGGTTCATTGCGTGAATACGACCAGCCGTTGTCGGTGTATGAATTCGCCGCGAGCATCGGTGCCGGGCTGGCCAGAGCGGCCGTGGCTGGTCGGGTGGACGGTGTTCTGGTGGACTGTGAGTTCATGATCGAGGCCGATGCCCGGGTCGGAATCGTCACGCCTCAGGAGCCCGATGGGTTGGAGATCTTGCGACGCTCCTGCGCATTGATGCTGGCGGTGGCCATCAAGCAACTCTATCCAAAAGCGCAATTACAGATCGGATCGGCGATGGGTGATGGCTTCTTCTACGAGTTTGCGTTTGAGCGTCTGTTACACCTGGTCGACCTTGCCGGTATCGAAGCGCGCATGAGGACCCTGGCTGCAACCAACCATTCGATCCGGCGCAGAAAGCCGCCAACCGGATCGACGCCCCCGGAAAAGTCATTGCCCTATCTCCTTGGGGACTTCGAGTGTCTGTCAGTGGGGCCGCATGTTCCCGCAACCCGGGTGTTGCAGGCATTCGCGCTCGATCACATCAGCGGCACCACGCCACAACGGATTTATGGAACGTGCTGGCCCAGCCAACAGGAACTGGATGACTGGCGGGCGCCGCTGCACGTGATCATTGTCAGCATGGACGAGCGTCAGGCGGATTACGCACAGTCGGTGACCGAGGCGTTGCGCCGGGGTGGCGTGCGCGCTCGTGCCGATCTGCGCAACGAGAAAGTCCGCCACAAGATCCGCGAGCACAGTCAGCAAGTGCCGTATCTGGTGGTGATCGGTGAGAAAGAAAAAGCCGGCGGGTTTGTCAGTGTGCGCAGCCGCACCGGAGAGGATTTCGGCAGGATGGCGGTTGATGCGGTGTGTGAGTGGTTGAGGTCAATTGGCATTGCGAGAGTCTGAGCCGGCCCCTTCGCGGGCAAGCCTCGCTCCCACAGGATCTGCATCGACCCTGTAGGAGCGAGGCTTGCCCGCGAAGCTTTTAAGCCCTCGGCTTGACCGTCCCGCAATCCTGACCCAGCCAAACCGCACGGGTATCGAGGCTACCCTTCTGCTGAAGGCCGGTCGCATTGAACGTGCCGTTGACCTTGGTGGTGAACTCACGATCACTGAGGAAAGTGGCGACCCCCGCGCCCTGCGCTTTCGGACAGCTGAAACGGAATTTCCACTGATTACCGCTGCGGTCAGTGATTTCCTGTTTGCAGCCCGATTGCGGGTCCGTCAGCGGGATATTGTCTGACTTCACTTGCTCAGGCGTCAGGCACGCCCGAATCCCCTTTCCGCCCATGGTGATGCCCTGCTTCTCCAGCTGCGCACGCTGTTGCGGGGTCATCTGGCCCTGCAATTGGCCGAGGATCAGTTGCAAGTCCGGCAGGTTCTGGTCATCGACCTTCATGTTGCTCGTGGTCAACTCCCACAAACCTGGCTGCAGCATCTGCGCCTGAGCGGCCAGGGGAACTGCTAAACCTAAAGCCACGGCCAAACCCAGCAGACGAACGTTCATCGAGTAACTCCTGATCAGTAGTGGCCGTTAGACGTCAGCCGCAGGCTTCAGTTCATGGGCCAATTAAATAGCGACATTCTGCACGGAACATGGTCTGTTAAGCATTGAATCTTCAGGAGCAAGGCTGCCCCATGGATTACTTTGGACCGCACATTTTCGGCTACATGATTGCACTGCTCCATACGTTGGGCCTGATCGCAGCCATCCACGCCGTACTCACCGTCCGGACCGCCCAGGGCGCTATCGCCTGGGCCCTGTCGTTGATCTTCATGCCTTACCTCACGCTTATTCCGTATCTGGTCTTTGGCCGCAGCACCTTCGATGGCTACATCAAGGCGCGGCGCCAGGCCAACGAGGAAATGCGCAAGGCGATCTCAGAGCTCAACTGGCGCCCTTGGGTAGAAGAGGCGCTGACCGCACGCGCCTCCAACGCCTACGCGTCCCTGCGGGCGATGCCGAAACTGGGGCGCATGCCGTGCCTGGCGAACAACGAAGTGCGCTTGCTGATCAACGGCCAAGCCACCTTCGACGCAATTTTCAAAGCCATCGACAACGCGAAGGAAGCGGTGCTGATTCAATTCTTCATCATCCACGACGACCGCCTCGGCCAGCGCCTGCAAACCCTGCTGCTCAAGAAAGCCGCAGAAGGCGTGGCCATACATTTGCTGTACGACCGCATCGGCAGCCATTCCCTGCCCCACAGTTACGTCCAGCCGTTGCGCGATGCCGGCGTCGAGGTCAAAGCCTTCGCCACCCGCAGCGGCTGGCTTAACCGTTTCCAGGTCAACTTCCGCAATCACCGCAAGATCGTCGTGGTCGACGGGGTTCTGGGCTTCGTCGGCGGGCATAACGTTGGCGACGAATACATGGGCGAGAAACCGCCGCTGGCGCCCTGGCGCGATACCCACGTGCGCGTATGCGGGCCGGTGGTGGCCTGCATGCAGGAATCGTTTGCCGAAGACTGGTTCTGGGCGGCGCGATCATTGCCACCACTGATCCTGCCGGACGTGTATCCGGACGACGGTGTGCTCTGCCAATTACTCGCCAGCGGCCCGGCCGATTCCTACGAAACCTGTTCATTGTTCTTCGTCGAAGCCATCCATGCGGCAACAGAAAGGGTATGGATCACCAGCCCCTACTTCATCCCCGACGAAGCCGTGTTCGCTGCGTTGAGACTGGCCGCTCTTCGAGGCGTGGATGTGCGGCTGCTTCTGCCCTCACGACCGGACCACCGAATCGTTTACGCGGCCTCAAGCCTTTATGCTTTCGAAGCCGTGCGCGCAGGCGTACGCGTGTTTCGGTACGCGCCGGGTTTCCTGCATCAGAAGGTGGTGTTGATCGACAGTGAAATCAGCGCCATAGGCAGCGCCAACCTGGATAACCGCTCATTCCGGCTCAATTTCGAAGTGATGTTACTGACCGTCGACAGCGCGTTTGCCGCCGAGGTGGAACAGATGCTCAATGATGACTTCGCCCAGGCCCACGAGATCGCCAAAGAAGAAAGCCGGGAGACCCGCCGCCTGCAACAGGTCGGCATGCGGATCGCCCGGCTTATTTCACCGATTCTCTAAAGGTAGATGTCGTCTCGCGTCCAAGGCAGTTCATGGCTGCCATCGGCGTGGGCTTTCACCGCGAGGATCTGGTGCAGGTTGATCCAGCCTCTGGCGAACGCGTAAGCGCATCCCGCCAGGTACAACCGCCAGATCCGCAGCGCCTGTTCCGGAACCAGTTTTGAAGCCGCTTCCAGATTGTCCTCCAGGCGTTCGCTCCAATGGTCCAGGGTGCGCGCGTAGTGCAGGCGCAGGCTCTCGACATCGACAATCTCCAGACCGGCTTCGCTGATCTCGGCGGAGATCATCGACAGGTGCGGCAACTCGCCGTTGGGGAACACATATTTCTCGATGAAATCCCCGGCACCGCGCCCCACAGGTCGGCCATCCGTGTGCTTGGCGGTGATCCCGTGGTTCATTACCAGGCCGCCCTCTTTCACTGCGCCGAACAAGGTCTTGCAGTACTCGGCCAGGTTGGCGTGGCCGACGTGTTCGAACATGCCGACGCTGACCACCTTATCGAAGCGCCCGTCCTGAGGCAGATCGCGGTAGTCGAGCAGTTGCAGTTCAACCAGATCGTCCAGGCCTTCGGCGGTCACTCTTTCACGGGCCAGGGCCAGTTGCTCTTTACTCAGGGTAATCCCGAACACTTTCGCGCCAAACTCGCGGGCCGCAAAACGGGCCAGCCCTCCCCAACCGCAACCGACATCCAGCAGGTATTCACCCGGTTGCAGCCGCAGCTTGCGGCACAGGTGGCGGAACTTGGCTTGCTGGGCTTGCTCCAGCGTTTCGCTGCCGGTCTCGAAATAGGCGCAGGAATACGCCATGTCGCTGTCGAGCCACAGCTGATAAAACGCATTGGAAAGGTCGTAGTGGTAGGAAATCGCCTTCGCGTCGGTTTCCTTGTCGTGGACCGTGCGCACAGGCTGACTGTCGTCGTCCTCGCTCAACAACGCCTGACTCCATTCATCACAAACGCGGATCACGTCGCTGATGGAGCCTTCGAGTTCCAGCTTGCCTTCGACAAACGCCGCTCCGAGCGCGTCCAGGCTGGGATGAGTGAACTGGGTAACCATTTGTGGGTCCTTGACCACAATAGTGACGCTGGGCGTCGGCCCCAGGTTGAATTCATGGCCGTCCCAGAGTCGCAGGCGTAGCGGTAACTGCAGATTCTGTAAGGCCGGTGGAAGTTGCGCGAGCATGGAAAGTCCCCCTTGTTTCAGACGTCTGATGTGAGGGTAGACCATCCTAGAAAAATAGCTGGCTATCGATTTAATAGCGTTTTTCTATAACTCGCGGCGCTTAAACCAGCCGTCGTGCGTCCACAAAAGCAGATGGTCCTTACCCTAGATGACTACAAATTTGATGCACAGTTCTAAAAACTCGGTTTTGCCCTCATAGCCCTGGGTTAGAGGCGTTCAAGCCTCGTCTTTGATTTTCAGCAAAGGCTCCTGAAAGCGCAGCAGACGCCCCGCATTACCGAGCACCAACAACGTACTGAGGTTATGCAGCAACGCTGCAATCATCGCCCCCGCAGCACCGAGCCAGCCGAATGCCGCAAACGCGACAATCGCCAGGGTCCAGCCCAGACCGATGATCACGTTGACCTGCAAGGTCTGCCGACATTGGCGACTCAACCGGACACAGGTGCCGAGGCGACGCAGGTCGCTGCCGATCAACACAATGTCCGCCGACGCCAGCGCGATGTCCGCGCCACCCGCGCCCATGGCCACCCCCACGACGCCGGCCTTGAGTGCCAGCGAATCGTTGATGCCATCCCCCACCACCATCGGCCGGAAGCCGTTGCCGATTTCCGTCAGCACCCGGTTGAGTTTGTCCTCAGGCAGTGCCTGCGCTTCAACGTCACTGATGCCGACATCCCGTGCCAGCGTGTGCGCGACGCTGTGCCGATCGCCCGTAAGTAACAACTGGCGACCCAAACCCAGTTCACGTAATTCACTCAAGGCAAAACGCGCCTCAGGTTTGACGCTGTCTGCCAGCAACAGCCAGGCCAGGAATTCACCGTTGAGTGCCAGCCCGGCAATCGGGCCATCGTGTTCGGGAACCGCCGAAGTGGCGATGCCCAGTTGCGCGAATAGCTCTGGACGGCCGAGCGCTGCTTCGCCCTGCTCCGTCATCGCGACCACGCCCAGGCCCTGGCGCTCGTGGATGTCCGACAGCAGCAGAAAATGTTCCTGAGTGACCAACCCGGCGAGCGCACGGCTCACCGGATGACTGCTGGCCGAGCCGAGGCTCGCAGCGAGTTTAAGCACGTGACTGCGGTCCTCCAGCGGGCTGTCGATGGACTGCAAGCGCAAGGTGCCAAACGTCAGGGTTCCGGTCTTGTCGACCACCAGCGACGTGAGGTCCGCCAACTCTTCCAGGAACGCCGAGCTGCGAATCAGAATCCCGTGCCGCGCCGCCACCGCCACGCCGGCAATCGCCGTGGCTGGCGCCGATAACACCAACGCGCAAGGACACGCCGCCACCAGCACCGCGAGCATCGCCTGGGCATCATTGGTGACAAACCAGGTCACTGCGGCCAACAGCAATACCAACACCATGTAACTGCCGGCGTAACGTTCAAGCAAACGGGTGATCGGCGGCTTCGAACGCTCGGCGCTTTGCATCAGGGCGATGACTTTACCGAGGGTCGATTCGTTACCGGTGCGCGTCACTTCGAGGCGCAGCAAACCGTCGAGATTGATCGCGCCGCCAAAGACCTGCATGCCGACACCCGCTTCGATCGGCACCGACTCACCGGTGATCGATGCCGTGTCGAGGCTTGCCTGACCGGACAACACCCGACCATCGGCCGGCACTCGGTCGCCCGCACGTACCTCGACAATGTCGCCGGTTTTAAGTGTGCCGTTGTCGACTTCGACGATGGCTCCGTCAGCCTGAACCTTGCGAGCGTGACTGCGGGTCAGCTTGCCGAGCGCACGAATCGCTTCCTGGGAACCGATCACGCTGCGCTCTTCCAGCACGTGGCCGAAGATCATGATGATCGGCAGCAACGCAGCAGTCAGCAGATCACCCGTCGCCCAGGCACCGAGCATGGCGAGGGCAATCAGCTGATCGGTGATCCCGTGCAAGCTTGGATATCGCAGGCTGTACCACGCCGAACGCATCACTGGCACGGCCACCAGCAACGATGCAAAACCCAACAGCAATTGACTGACGCCCGTCTGCTCCGGTGACAGCCAGCGCCAGATCAACCCGAGGCTGAGCAAGCCAAGGGCAAGCATGGCCAAGGTCAATTGGCGTGCAGCGCTGCGTTGTTCAGCCGAGGACAACAGGCTGGGTGCGGCGGCGGTTGGGGTGGTCATTGCGCTGCTCCCTGAATGATCAGGCGGGAATCATCTTTCGGATTGACCGTCGTTACTGAGCCGGCCTGGCCGAGAATCTTCGGCATCCGCTCGCGGTAGATACGCAGCAACATTTGCGGGTCAGTGCCCTGTTGTTGCGCTTGGGCCAGGCTCAACACCGTGGCCGTATCAGCCGAAGCTTTGGCCAGCCGTTCGCTCGCCTGGGCGTGGGCGACTTGCAGTGTCCGGTCGCCTTGTTCATTGGCGGTCTGGGTCAGTTTCTCGGCCTCGGTGCGCGCATTGGCGACGGTTTTGTCCGCTTGCTGGCTGGCGGTCAGCACCGCATTAAAAGCGTTCACCGCTGGGCCGGGCAGACTCGATTGCACGTCGACTCGCGCCACTTCGATACCCAGGCCCTGTCCCGTCGCGGTCAGCTCGGCCAGACGCTGATTGATGCCCTGCACCAAATCACCGCGCAGACGTTCGCGACGTTCTGCCGCCTGATTGTCGCTACCGATCAGTTCCGGTCGCGCCACCAAAATGGTGTCCAGGTCTCGCGCGGCCGTCAGGGCAACGGCGCTGCGGGTGACCAGCCGATCGAGTGCCGGCAACACATGTTCACCTTGAAGCACGAAGGCATAAGGTTCGGTGACCTTGTAGAAAACCCGCACATCCAGCTGCACCACGCCCGCGTCACCGGTCAGCAAATAGCCCGATCCAGCGAGCGTATCGCTCAGCGGTGTCGCGAAAGAAGCCACCCGATCGGCCTGCAACGCAGCATCGCTACGAAGCAGATTCTCCACCCGACGTTCGATCACCCGATCAGCTGCCGGCAACAAAATCACTTGCTCAAAGGGGCGCGGCCAGGCCAATAGCAAACCGGCATTCTGGATGCGATCCAGCGCGCCGAAGTGCAGGACCACCGCCCGATTCTGAGGATCAATCTGCCGCACATTGGAGAATGCCCACGCTAACGCAGCCAGAACGGTCACGCCGTAAAGCGCCAAAAAAGCCAATCGCCCAGCCTGAATCCAGGGGCTGCTTAACTCATGTGTTCCACGTGGAACGAAATTCATGGCTGTGACCCGGACTTGTTATCGAGGGTCGGTGGACCGTCAACCAGCACCCGGAAAGGTGCAGCATCAGTGCGCAATATCAGTTTGGTGCCCGGGGTGACGATCGTGCCCAATGTATCGAGGGAGCGCAGCAAGTTGTAAAGCTGTGGCGAACCGGCGTAGGCACGGCCGTAAATCTGCGCGGCTTCGACGCGGGATTGGGCTTCGATATCGGCAGCTTTCACCGTGGCATCAGCTTGCACGATGCGCGCATCTCGTTCAGCCGCGGACCGGATTTGCGCGGCTTCACGCTTGCCGATGGCGGTGCGCTCGGTGGCAATTGTTTCACGCTCGGCGCGCATGCGATCGACGGTGGCGGTGAGCGTCACCGACGGCAGGGTCAAACGCTCGATGCCCACTTGCAGCACGCGAACGCCATACGTGGTCAGCAACTGCTGATCGATCTGTTTACGCAACTGCGCTTCGAAGTCGGCAATGTGCACCTGATTGGCGTCGGTGTTTACCAGGTTGGCCAGGTCGAAACTGCTCGCGGTGGTTTCCAGTGCCGACCCCACAAACGTGCGAATCTGCCGCGCCGCTTCGTCCGGCTGATTCTGCACGGCGCGCATAAAGCGCTGCACATTGTCCGGGTCGCCCTGAACCTGCCACGCCACGTAGGCCTGAACAATGATGCGCAATCCGTCGCGCGTGCCCACATCCTGCAAACCGCTGGAGGTGGTGCGCAGCCGTAAGTCGACCGGAATGGCCGCTTCAAACGGTGCCGGCCAGCGCCATCCGAGACCCGGCTCCAGCAACACCCGCGACGGATTACCGAAGCGAGTAATCACCGTGGCCTCCCCCGAGCGAACCTGCACCAGACTCGCTGCCGCGATGGCGAATGCCACGAGCAACGCCGCCCACCCCATGCGCCGCCACGGGAATGGACCGGCTTCCTGTGAATCACCGTGATGATGGTGGTGACCGTGGTGATGTCCGCCATGTCCGTGATCGTGGCCGGCGTGGTCGTCATGATCGTGAGAGTGCGACTGGCTCAATGGGCAGCTCCTGGCTGAGCGCTGTTGCGCGGCGACGCAGGATCGGCCGGCAGCGTGAAGGTACGTAGGTCGATGGTCGGTGCATTGCTGGTGCCGCCCAGACGATGATCGAGCACCAGCAATTTGGCGTTGGCCAGACCCTGGGTCAGTTGGCTGAAATACTGCTCCAGCAAGAACGCTTGGCCGGCACTGGCATAGGCTTTTTGTTCGGCGGTGAATTTCAGATCAGCCGCCTGCGCGGCGGAGTTGATTTCATGCGCGCTGGCGCTCGCCTGATCGCGAGCGATGCTGGCCTGCAACTGCGCTTGATTGGTCGCTTGCGCTGCTGCCCCGCGCTCACGCGAGATCAATGCCTGGGCACCAATCTGCGCCGCCTGAACGCCGTGATAAGCGTTGGCTGCACCGGCCGGCGGATGGATCGCCTCCACCACGGTGGCGAGAATTTCCACACCGCTGTCGAGCTTCTGCAGATCAGATTGCACGGCGCGGCCGATCTCCTCGGCCAGCCCTACCCTGTCCTCGCCAAGCAAACCGTCGAGGGTCCGCGAGGCAAAGTCGTGAACCAGAATCCGGCTGGCAGTGCTGCGAATCAGCGTTGGTACATCGGCGCTGTTGTACGTCGCAGCCAACGCCGCTTGATCGGTCAGACCGATGCGGTACACAAAACGCACGTCCATGTTAACGATCTGAAAGCTCTGCTTGTCGGCACGGCTGCTGGCGATCACCTGGGATTTATCGTTCACATGGCTGGCGTCCCACAAGCGATTGGCAATCGCCGGCGCCGGGCCTTCTGCAGGTTCCAGGACGACCGGCACCGATGTTTCGCCAACGCTTGTTGCCAACTCGTGAACCACGCCGTTTTCAACGCTCAGTACCCGGCCCAATGGCCACGGCAAACCGGCGTGCAACCCCGGACCGAACACTTCCACCGGTTTGCCGAAACGTTCGTAGATGCCCCGCCCTTGCAGGGGTATTTCGTGAACGCCGGTGAGCGACCACCCGACAATCGCCACCACCGCCATCACCGGCAAAAATGCCCGACGCATATAGGTGAAGGCCCAGATCTGCCGCAAGTCGATGCCGTAGCGGTTATGCAGTTCGTGCTGCAACGCCAGCAACGGTTGTGGCGGCCAGCGCAGCATGTCGGCGACAACACTTCGTGCCAGCAACGTCGGTTCAAAGTGTTCACGGCGAGGACTGAACAACGACAACATGGCGCGTAGCAGCAACTCGGCCGCGACCAGTCCCGGCAGCAACCCGATCAACACGGCAAGGCGTACTGGCCAGACCGAAGTTTCGCTGCCAAACAACAAACACAACGCGCTGAGCACCAGGCAAATGATCGCCACCCGGCTCAGTTGCGCCAACTGCCCCGCTTCTGGCCATTGGGCGACGTTTTCCTGGGCGAGCTGACGCTCAAGCACCAGCAAACCGAAGGCCAGCAACAACGACAGCACGGCACCGACGCTTGCCGATAATCCCAACGCTGCAGGCGCCAACGCGAGGTTCCAGAATTGGCTGATGCTGTAGATCGCCAACAGTGCCCAACCGGCAAGCCATAGGGTCGGTGCGCCGATCTGCCCGAGCAAGCGCACCCAGCGCTGACCGAGCCGCTCCAGCAGTCGCTCATACCAGCCATCGGGGCAACGGTTTCATCCGAAACAACCTCTGGCAACGGCGGATTCATCGCTTGCGCGCGCCACTGAGTCACCCACCATGCCGATTGCAGGCCGGCAATCAGCACCAGCAAACCGGCGCTCTGATTCACCAGCAACGGGGCCCACAGCGACAACGGCGCAAACAGCCCGACAAAAAACGCCAACACCAACCCGACCGCCGCCAAGGCACTCAGGCCGATGGCGAACTGACGCAATCGCCGCCCTTGAAAAACCGCCTGCTGAAAGCGCGGCAGCCCGGCTACCTGCGTTCCATCGACTTCGAGATCGACTTGCATACCACCCCAGTGCTTATCATTGGCCACATCGCAATTCGTTACGATATAACGAAAGTGGTGAAATTTTTGTACTAAATCGCTCTATCTAAAGATGCCCAACCTGTCGCTACGCTGAAGCCTTGACCGAAATAGCCGTAAACGCACATATTACGCTCATAATTTTAATCAAAGACTACGTTTACCCAGCCCATTTCCCTTTCAGTCCAGGAGTACATCCATGAGCACTTATGACGTCGTGATACTGGGCGGTGGCCCCGGCGGTTACAACGCAGCGATCCGCGCGGGCCAACTGGGCCTGAAAGTAGCGTGCGTGGAAGGTCGGGCGACCCTCGGCGGAACCTGCCTGAATGTCGGCTGCATGCCCTCCAAGGCACTCCTGCATGCCTCGGAACTCTACGACGCCGCCATGGGAACGGAATTCGCCAACCTGGGGATCGAGGTCAAACCCACTCTCAACCTCGCCCAGATGATGAAGCAGAAAGATGAAAGCGTGACCGGGTTGACCAAGGGCATCGAATTTCTGTTTCGCAAAAACAAAGTCGATTGGATCAAAGGTTGGGGCCACATCGACGGGCCGGGCAAAGTGACGGTGACCGACAACCAAGGTGGCAAGACCGAACTGAGTGCCAAGGACATCGTCATCGCCACCGGCTCCGAGCCCACTCCCCTGCCCGGCGTCCAGATCGATAACAAACGCATCCTCGATTCCACTGGCGCGCTGTCGCTGGCCGAAGTGCCGAAGCACTTGGTAGTGATCGGCGCCGGCGTGATCGGCCTGGAACTGGGCTCAGTGTGGCGCCGCCTGGGCGCCCAGGTGACCGTGATCGAATTTCTCGACCGGATCTGCCCCGGTGTGGATGCTGAGGCGGGCAAAACCCTGCAGCGCTCGCTGAGCAAACAGGGCATCAGCTTCAAGTTGAGCTCAAAAGTGACCAGCGCCACCCCGTCCGCAAACGGCGTTCAGCTCAGCGTGGAGCCGGCGGCGGGCGGCACTGCCGAGACGATTGAGGCCGATTACGTGCTGGTGTCCATCGGCCGTCGGCCTTACACCGAGGGTTTGGGCCTGGAAAACGTCGGCCTGACCACCGACAAACGCGGCATGCTCGCGAACAAGGGCCATCGCACCGACGCTGCGGGCGTGTGGGTGATCGGCGATGTCACGTCCGGGCCGATGCTCGCCCACAAGGCCGAAGATGAAGGCATGGTGTGCATCGAGCAAATCGTCGGCAAGGCGGGCGAGGTCAACTATGACTTGATCCCCAATGTCATTTACACGAAGCCTGAACTGGCCAGCGTCGGCAAGACTGAAGAGCAGCTCAAGGCAGAAGGTCGCGCGTACAAAGTCGGCAAATTCCCCTTCACCGCCAACAGCCGGGCGAAGATCAACCACGAAACCGAAGGCTTCGCCAAAGTGCTGGCCGATGAGCGCACCGACGAGATTCTCGGCGTGCACCTGGTCGGACCCAGCGTCAGCGAAATGATTGGTGAGTATTGCGTGGCGATGGAGTTCAGCGCTTCGGCGGAGGACATCGCGCTGACGTGCCATCCGCATCCGACGCGGTCCGAGGCGTTGCGTCAGGCGGCGATGAATGTGGAGGGGATGGCGACGCAGATGTGAGCCCGCCTGCCAGATGATCGTTCCCACGTCGAGGCGTCGAACCGTCCGCGTGGGATCGATCCTGCTCGGTCTAAAGCGGCAAATGCCCCAACGGCAACGCCCCCGGCGTCTTCACCGTGTGAATCGCAAAGTTGCTGCGGATATCACTTACACCCGGCAATTTCAGCAGGCGCTCGGTGAGAAAGCGGTCATACCCACGTAGATCCGGCACCACCACTTGCAGCAGAAAATCCGATTCCCCTGACACCAGGAATGCCGAAATCACCTCCGGCAGTGCGGTGACGGCCAGGCGAAAGGCTTCGGCCTGCTCATCGTTGTGGCGCTCAACCTTGACCCCGACAAACACCGTCAGCCCAAGTCCCACTTCGTCACGATCAAGGTTGGCCTGATAGCCGCGAATCACGCCGGCCTCCTCCAGCATCCGCACCCGACGCAAACAGGGGGAAGCGGACAAACCGATCTCGTCGGCCAATTGCACATTGCTCAGGCGCCCGTCCCGTTGCAGGGCGGCGAGAATCTTGCGGTCGTAGGCGTCCAGCTTCATGGCTTGGCAGATCCTGATGGTTTGATCGTCACAAAGTGGCAGGTTATGCCAATTACCCAGCGTTTAGAAGCTGACTTCGCAAGCACCTGCCCCACCCTTCAACCCTAGACTGGCGCTACCGAATCAACAACGAATGGGGTGCAACGTGGAAGGACTCTGGCTGTTTTTCATGGCGCTGGCAGTGGTGTATCTGTTGCCCGGCCCGGACATGATTCTGCTGCTGCAAACCGGCGCCCGTCAGGGCAAAGGCGCGGCGTTGGCAACGGCGGTGGGTCTGGGCATTGCTCGTGGATGTCATGTGGCGCTGGCCGCGCTGGGGCTGGCGGCGCTGTTCAAGGCTGCGCCGTGGACCTTCGACGTGGTGCGCCTGGCGGGAGCCGCCTACCTGTTGTGGATCGGCATTCAGTGCCTGCGAACCACGATGTTGCCGAACCTGAATGGCGCAGACGCAACCGGCGAAAAACCATGCTGGCGGGCCTCCATCCAGCGCGGCTTGCTGACCAACCTGCTCAACCCCAAGGCGTTGCTGTTCTGCTCAGTGTTATTGCCCCAATTCATCAACCCTCACGCCGGGCCGGTGCTCGCGCAATTTGCGGTATTGGGCATGCTGCTGGTCGGCGTCGGTTTGCTGTTCGACAGCGCCTATGCCTTGACCGGCGCCGCGCTGGGCCGCTGGCTGCAACGCAGCCCCTCGGCCCAGCGCCTGCAACAATGGGTGTTCGGCAGCCTGTTGATCGGCTTCGCGGTGCGGCTGACCTTTGTTCAACAGGCATGAGCCTTACTGCGCTTTACGGCGACGCCGGTTGATCAATACCAGCGCCGCGGCCGTCACCGCGATAACACCACCGATCTGCAATGGCCACTTGTACGGCCGCAGCGCCGAACGGGCGGCGTCAGTCGCCTGGGTCACATACCGTTTGCTGGCATTCTCGAAGTCGGGATACGGGCACTGGTGGCCGAAATCCACCGCCCAATCCACGTAGGGCCCTTCTTTGACATAGCGCTGGTACAGCGCACTTTGGTCTTGAAGGCTGCTGTTCCACCCCGCCGCCGAGCACAACACGGCAGCAAAGGCCTGGCTGGTGTGAGGCAGGTTATCGGCGGCGCGGTTGGCCAAGGCCGTGGCGACGAATCGATAGTGGTAGCGCTCGTCGGGCTTCGCGGCACTGGCTTGCTGGCGCTGGACTTCACCTTCGGCCACCAAGGGGCCGACCTTCAGTTCAGTCGTCTCCAGGCTGTAATTGCCGCCAAACGTGGCGTAGTCCGGGGCCATTTCATAACCCAGAATGTCCATGCCCCACTCGCGTGCCGTCCAGGCTGCGTTGAACAGAGCAGACGCACGCTTGGTCGGCCACCACGCTGAATCAGCGAGCTGACGCTGTTGCGCATACAACCGGGCCTTTTTCTGTAGATCGGGGTTGTCGAAATACACCAGCGCCTCGTCGTAGCGCTCTTCACGCAGTAATCGACGGCCGAGCAGATTGCGCAGTTGCGCCGCCACCGGCAACGGCACGTAGTTGTCGCGATCCTGCTGGCTGAGCGCTGGCGGCGCCGGCACCTGGGTGTCAACGTAATGTTTGAGCTCATCGACGGTCAGCACGCGCTCGGCAACGGTCGCGGCATCGAACCAATAGATACTTTGGCTGCGATAAAGCTGATCGAACGCTTGCAGGTAATCCCCGCGTTGCAGCGCCAGGATCGCGCTTTCACCCTCGACCCGGCACTTGGGTTGCAGGCTTTCGAAATCATAGTCAGGCGTGCGTCGCTCACCCCACGATTCGTTCTGCGGGAAGGCCTGGGCCGCCTTGGCATACGCCGCAGCCGCCGCGCTTTTGTCACCCTCACGCAACGCCAGTTTCGCCCGCAACCACCACGCCAGACCGCCGTCCCCGGCATGCTCAAGGAACGCTTTGGCGCTGGTGTAATCGCCCTGTTGATAATTCATCGCCGCCAGTCGGTCCGCGTTGTCCAGACTGCCCCGGGTGCTGCTTTGCAGGAGTTTGATCAGCTTCAGTTCATTCGGCGGTTGATCACCGAATGACCAGCCCAGGCGACTGATCAGCGACGCCGTCACCAGTTGTTGCACCGGTTTGCCCTTGAGCAACTCGGTCAACTGATCTTCAGGCATCGCCAGCAGATCCGCCATCAACAGCTTCAGCGAGGTGTAACCCACCGCCGAACCGTGGCGATTTTGCGTGGCGTACAGATTGATGGCGCTGTTCCAGTCGCCAGCGGTGCGCGCCACGCGGGCCTCCTCGCCGAGGCTGGCGACACCGAGTTCCAGCGGGTCGCTGAAGCCGTCGATGCTCAGCTGACGGGCCTGCTCGAAGGCTTTGCGCGACTGTGCCAACAGGTCAGGCGCTGCGTCTGCTTCGGCGCTCTGGGCAAACAGCGTCCGGCCCAATGAATAAGCGGCCCAGGTGCTGCGCAAGGCGCGTTGATCCGCCGGCAGCGCCAGCACTTTCTGGAAGTACTCGGCGGCCAGCGCATGATCACCGGCGTTAAACGCCACCGCACCCGCCAGATAGAAACGAAGCTCGGCCGGCAGGCTCGCGCCCTGGGTCTCGACTTGACGGGCCTCGGTCAGCGCGCGCAACTGTTTGACCAGGGCTTGCTGCTCCGCCGTCAACCCGGCCTGTTCGGCCTTGTCCCGCTGCTCGGCGTAGTCGGTTGCCTCCAGGCCGTAAGGGGACGACTCGACGTTCTTGAGCCCTGCGATCACATGCCCAAGGCGATTGATCTCGAACTGGAAGTTGCCTTCCGGCAGCTCCGCCAGCGACTGGGCGCGGTTGTCCAGCAAGCGCATCGGGAAGTCCGGCCCGCAGGCCAACGCCGAACCCAGCGGCAGGCTGAGGCTCAGGCAAAGCACATGGCGGGGCCAGTTACGGGTGAACATTCGAACCTCCTTGATCAATGTGTGCGCAGCGAGCCCAACCGATGGCGCGCTGCTCGCCGGCCGGTATCCGGCCGTCGCGCAGGCGGGTGAAGGTAAGCAGATCCGGGCTTTGTTGCAATGCGTAACCGGCCAGCGCATCGGCACCGTCGCAGCCGCGAACCGCCAGAGTGACGCGTTCGGGCCAGGCGTTGTCGAGGTTGCCTTGATTGCTGACGCTGATGTCATAGAGGTCGTCTTGTGCGATGAGTTTCAAACTTAACCGACTATTGAGCGAATCTCCGCGAGCAACGGCCCTCAGCGTGTTCAGGCTCCAGGCCCGACGATCACCCGCCAGCGGCAGACGAAACCAGATCAGACCGGCCAGATGCGCCGGTGGATCGGCGCGCAACTCGGCGGCGAGTGCGCTCAGTTGCAAGGGATCCGCCAGCAATTCCCGGCGTTGGCCGGCTCGCCCGACAGGCACTTCGCTTTCCACGACCGGCGCACCGCTGGCGCCCGGCAACAGGGCCACGCCATAGGCGGGCAGCGCCAGGTAAAAGGGTTTTGAGGTGATGAGGCTCCAGGCGTTTACCCATTTCCTGGCTTGATCCGGATCAAACAGACCACGACGCGGATCACTCACCGCATGCACCTGCAACACGCTGCTGTCGACGGTCGCCAAGAGTGCCGGCAATTCAGGGCTGTCGAGCCAGGCCGGCAATGCGGTGATGCTTAACGGCAAAGCGGTGGGTAAAGCCGTGCGCAGGTGAGTAAGAAATTCGCGGTAAGCCGGTAGCCGGGCGCTACCGGCGTCGTGGTCGATTTCCACGCCAGAGAGCGTCAGCCCCTGCCCTTGCCACTCGCTGAGCACTTGCTGGATGTGCGTCGTGACGTCGTCCTGATCCAGCGACTTGAGCTGGCCGTCGAGGCGAATCACCGCAATCAGCGGTCGGCCATCGCGCTTGAGCAGCGCCGGATCGACTCGCGCCCGGCTCCAGCCCGCCTGAGGAAACGCCTGCAAGGCCAGCACCCGCAAGGTCGAAAAGTCCGCGCGACTGTCTTGCAGGGCGGCGTCATGGGCTGACGTCCATTGCCGTTGCCAGACGTAGAGTTGCTGATCGAGCGGCGGCGCGTCTGTTTGCTCGCAACCGTTGAGCAGTGCCAGAGCAACAAGCAGGACAGAAAGACGAACTAACAACATGAAATCCCTGATCCTGGAAACACAGGGCTACAGGGTACACAAAACCTGTGGGAGCGAGCCTTTGTGATGAGGGGATTTATCCTCTCACCACAAGGCAGCGGCTACAGAGAGTGGCTACACCAAGGGCTTGCGGGCAATGATCACCTGACTTTTCGCCACGACCGCGTCCAGCGCCTGTTTGATCTGCGCGCCACGGGGCGACGCCAGAATGGCCTGCCAGGTGTCGGCCCAGTGGTTGAGCAACGGGTGGTCAGGATTGCTGAAATCGACCTTGGCTTCCCAGAACAACAGCATCCACATCGACCAGTAAAACCCGTACTGGCTGTGGCTGAGCACTTCCAGGCCAGCGTCGCTGACCATCGCCTTGAACTGCTCTTCGCTGATGATGCGAATGTGGTTGGGCTTCTGGAAATACTCGGGCGCGGCGATGTCTTTTTGCAGGTCTTCGGAGCTTGGGTGCGGGACGCTGAGCAAATACAACGCGCCCGGTTTGCCGACACGCACCAGTTCTGCGAGGAACTGCGCCGGATCGTCCACGTGTTCGATGACTTCGGTGGACACCACGCGAGTGGCCGTCGCATCGGCAATCGGCAGCGGGTTGCAGTCGGTGACGTGGCATTCGACGTCACGCGCCGGTGTGTCGCTCAGGCGCTGTCGGGTGGCTTCGACCTTGGCCGCGTCGATGTCGGCGATGATGATCTTCGCCCCGCGCATGCCGCAGAAATGCACGTTACCGCCGTCACCGCAGCCGACGTCCAGCAGCGTGTCTTCGGCGGTCACCGGGAACCCGGTGAACAGCTCGCCGGTTTGCTGATTGAACCAGCCGCTGAGCATCGCGTCGTGCAGGCCGAGCATGTACGGATCGACCTTCTCGACCGTGTCCGCCACAGGGGCCACGGGAACGGGCGTACCCGCCGTGAGTTTCTTCAAAAGGCTCAGCATGAGGTAGCTCCAGAGGTTTGGGCGGCTGTTCGGGACGTGCCCAGGCGTTTGACCAGCGAGGCACCGCGGTTACGCATGGGCATTTCGATGAAGCGGTAGTTGAGTTCGCTCAACAAAGCGATCAAACCGCCAGCAATCATCAGTGTCAGGATCGGATGGCCGCCGGGATTGGGCAGACCGGCGCCCTGCAAGCGGAACGTGAATTCGCGCACCAGCAAATAAGCCGGTATGTGGATCAGATAGATCCCGTAGGAGCGACTGCCGACCCACGTCATCAGGTTCTTCAACACGCCCCGTGGCAGCAGGTAGTCGCGATTGTAGGAAGCGATCCAGACCAGCACCGCGCACAACAACGCGATCGTGCCGATGCGGTAATGAGTGAACGTGAAGCGATCCGTCGCCATGAAACTGAGCACCAGCGACAGCGCGACCAATGCTGTCACCCCGGCCCATGGACGGCGCAGGAACGTCGGCTCCCAGCGCAGATACGAGGGTTGCGCGCTCCACATCGCCAACAGGATGCCGAGTGCCAGCGCATCGGTGCGAACCACCATCAAGATCGGTGTGCGCAACGTGAACAACTGCACCGCGACCAGCGCCAGCAAGGCCCAGACCAGGTGCTTGCGACAGATCAGAATCAGCAGCGGAAACAACAGGTAGAACTGCTCCTCCAGCGACAGGCTCCAGTACACGAAACTGGTGCCGTACTCATAGTTATAGAAGCTGTCGGCGAAGCGGAAGTTCGCGTACTGCCCGACCCCGGCCAGGGTCGCCTGAAGGTTGGCGTGCAGCGTGCCGAACGCTCCGGAGCGATTGAGAAAAATGCAGCCCAGCAACATCAGCGCCAGCCACAACCACGCCGACGGCAGCAATCGAAAGGCCCGGCGCAGCCAGAAGTTACGCGTCTGCTGCCAGTACTCCTGACGGGTGCTGCAACCCCGCAACGCCGGGATCAGGCTGCGCGCAATGACAAACCCGGAGATGGCGAAAAACAGATCCACGCCCCACCACGGCTGACCCCACGCGGTGATGGCTTGCAACAGCGGCACCGGGGCCGCAAACAGGCTGTCTTGCAGGTGATGAAACAATACACCGAGCACCGCAATGCCGCGCAACAACTCGATGTCCATGATCCGTCTGTCGTTATTCATGCCGTCCTCCTGGACGTTGCCCTGTTTTCCACCCCATTCAACACTGCGCGGATCATGCTTCGCGGGTATCCGGAGCGACGCGGGTTTCAAGGAGCTGCGCGAAGAAGGCTTTCAGTCGTTGCTCGGCGGTGGCCTGGCTGCAGAATTTTTCGAGGCTGGCCACCGAATGCGCGGACATCTGCGCGTAACGCTCGGCGTCGTTTTTGGCGACGTCATAGCTGGCCCGATAAGCGCGGCACAACGATTCCCAGTTCGTCACGTAACGCAGGGTTCGGAACGCCCTGCGCGGGTCGTGGGGCCAGGCCGTCAGCTCGTCGGTGGAGTCGATCAGAAACGCATTATCGGCATCCAGGTAATCGATCATCGCCGTGGTGCGTGGCGCGACCGCCGGTTTACCGCAGGACATGAACTCCATCAGCGGCAGGCACTGGCCTTCGCCGTAAGAGGTGTTGACCACAAAGCGGGTTGCCTGCACCAGGTGCTCGTAGTCCGAATCCGCGAGGTAGCCGTAGATCAGCACGATGCGGCAGCGATAGGACTGGTTTTTGTACAAATGGTGAAGGATGTCGGTCAGCGCTTCTTCGGCATCGTGGTGGGTCAGTTTGAGCACCAGCGTCGCGTCATCCACCTCGCGGAACGTCACGCAGAAGGCACTGAGCATGTCTTCCCAATTCTTGCGCCCATCACCCGGGTTGAACACCGAGGTGTAAATCACGCCGTCGAGCACCAGTTCGTGTTCACGGGGCGGTGCTTCGAAATCGATACCTTCGCCTTCGCGTAACGACGCCGGCCCAAAGGCTCGCAAGTCCAGGGTGCGGCTGTCGGCCACCAGGCCTTTGATCTTCAGGCGCACCTGACTCGCCAGTGGCTGACGTTGCAACTGGGCGCCGCGTGCCGAGAATCGATCCCACACCGGCGCCGGCACCGCGACGATCGAATAGTCGGCGCCCATCGCCTCGCGCACGGCGTTTACCGTGTAGCTGGAATGGGTAATCGCCGCGCCTGAAGCGCGCAATACCGTGCGCCAATCATTGCGCGGTTCACCCGCGAAGGGTTCGTAGGGAATGGTGCTGAATTCCCACGCAAACACCGGCAAGGTCGGACAGGCGAAGTGCACCGGCGTGCAATGCGGCGGCGAGAACGACAGGAACACGCAGTCTTCACCTCGGGACAGCGCGTCGCGGTACAAGGCATCGACTTCGGTCTGCGGGTCTCTGACTTCCACCACACGCCCCAGACGTTCCAGCACCGGGCGGTATTCCTTGAGCACGAAGTAATAGCTGTACTCCGAACGGCCAAGGTTCTGGGCGATGGTGTGCTGGTTGGTTTCCGAATGAATGATGATCAGCATGAGGCGTTATCCGTCACGGCCGCTGCCGGCAAAGCCTGCGGCGTCAGCCCGAAAAAATCCGCCAGGCGCTTCTGCACCGGGGCGAAGGCGCAGTAGTCGTGCATGCGCTCGACCGCATCGCCCGACATGCGCCGGTACTCCAGCGGTTGCTCCTTGGCCGTCCGGTAGCTGTTTTCGTAGGCGGTTTTCAGCGAGCCCCAGTCCGGGCGATAACGCAGGGTCCGGTAAATGATCCGGGTGTCTTGTGGCCAGATGGTCAGCTCTTCGCTGGACTTGACCACAAACGCCACACGCTCATCGATGTAATCCTCCATGGCGGTGTGGTCCGGGGCGATCACCGGCTTACCGCTGGCCATGAATTCCATCAGCGGCAGGCACAACCCCTCGCAGCGCGACGCGTTGACGTAATAACTGGCGGCTTCGTACAACCGGGCGTATTGCGGATCATCCAGGTAACCGTGCATCACCACCACCCGACAGGCGAACGGCGAGAGTTGCGCGAGCAAGGTCATCAGCTCGTCGTAGTAGGACGACAGGTCGCTCTGGGTAATCTTCAGCACCAGCGTGGCATCATCCGTTTCGCGAAAGGCCCAGCAGAATGCGGTGATCAATTGATGCCAGTTCTTGCGACCGTCACGGGGGTTGAACACCGTGACGTACACCACGCCATCCACCTGGGTTTCAACCCGGGAAGTGGTGTCCGGCCAATCCCGCGGTGCAGGCTCGGGCACGGCCATCGTCTGCGGACCAGCGATAGCCGGTAGATACTCGGCAAGCCGTGCATGAACGGTATCGGAAAGAAGATCGCGGATGCCTTCCCAATACCACTGGCTCAGAAAATGCGTGCGATGCACCGGGACGGGCAGCGTTTTGCCCATGTCCCGACGCCACATGTGCAGGTAATGGCGAGCGATGACGAAGCGACGTTTTAGCGTCAACGGCGGCGGCTTCAATGCCTCCAGCGCCGCCAGTTCCTCGGCGCTCGGCGGTACGGGAATCAGCGCGTCGGCAGACAGCCCAAGCGTGCGCGTATCGAAGATGCAGCCCTTGATCTCCAGCGTCGAACCGGCATTCACCGGCGCGCTGGCGTGGTGGCTGCGAATGGCCGCGAAGTTCTCCCACAAGGGCGTGGGCAACACCAGCACGGGGAAATCTTCGCCCATGGCCCGCCGAATCGCCCGGGCCGTGTGGCTGGAAAGCGTGATGACCCGGCCCTGGCGCGCCAGCATCTGCGTCCAGTCCTGACGTGGGTCGTTATCCCATTGCTCATCGGGAATGGAGTCGAACTCCCAGGCCACTACGCAGATCGTCGGGCATTCAAGATCGTTCGGGGTTTTCTGCGGCGGGGTGAACGACAGGAACAGGCTGTCTTCGCCGGTGGCCAGCAATTGTCGATAGAGAGAATCGACCTCGGCGGTGGAGGACACCACATGCACCCGCCCGAGGCTTTCGAGCACCGGGCGATAAGCCTTGAGCACGAAGTAATAACTGTATTCGGGACGACCGAGGCTCTGACTGATGGAGCTGTCGTTGACGTCCGAGTAAAGAATGAAGTTCATGGCATCCCACGATGAAACCGCCATCCCGGCAGCCCCACTCTATGACGGCAAAGCCACGGATCGACCCGGCGTTTGCCAGTCGTCGTCCAGCGCCTTCTTGCCCGTCTACGTTCTTGTTTTAATGGTCAGCTTCGCGGGGTGTGAATACCACCCGGCCGAACCCTGGGTAATCGTGACGAGGGGCATTCTAAACACATCCGCTGAGGATTCGTGAACCGCCCGGCGAGAATAAATCGGGCTACGCTGACGAGAACTGACCAGTCACGGTGGGACCTGTTGAAATTGCCGCGCAATTGGCACAGATTGGCTACCAAACAACTACAACAAACGTTTCGCCTGTCTTTCGACCAAGGAATCCACCCGGTCTGTCAGACATCTCCATAAAGCCTGTGGGGAATGGACGAAATGCACGACCAAGGGGCCGCTGTTTGAAAAAGCGTCTGTTCGTTACGGGTCTCAGTGGATTCGTAGGACAACACATCCAAACCCGCCTGAAGGCTGATGCCTCGGAATGGGAGCTTCTGCCTGTCGCCGCCCGCTACGATCTCGGCGAGCCAGGCTCCCTCGACGCCCTCTGGCCGGACATGCCCGACGCGGTCATTCACCTGGCCGGCCAGACCTTCGTTCCCGAAGCCTTCCGCGATCCGGCACGCACGCTGACGATCAACCTGCTCGGCACCTTGAACCTGCTTCAGGCACTCAAGGCCCGTGGCTTCAACGGGACCTTCCTGTACGTCAGCTCCGGCGACGTCTACGGGCAAGTGACCGAGTCAGACCTGCCCATTACCGAACACCAGCCACCCTGCCCGCGCAATCCCTATGCCGTCAGCAAACTGTCGGCCGAGTTCCTCAGCCTGCAATGGGGCCTGAGCGAAGGCTGGCCGGTCGTGGTCGCCCGCCCGTTCAACCACATCGGCACCGGCCAGAAAGACAGCTTCGTCATCGCCAGCGCCGCCCGCCAGATCAACCGTATCAAACAAGGCCTGCAAGCCCCGCAACTGGAAGTCGGGGACATTGACGTCACTCGTGACTTCCTGGACGTGGGCGATGTGGTGTCCGCCTATCTGGCGCTGCTGGAAAAGGGTACGCCGGGACAGGTCTACAACATTTGCTCGGGGCGCGAGCAGAGCATCCGCAGCCTGATCGAACAACTGGGGGACCTCGCCCAGGTCGACCTGCAATTGATTCAGGATCCTGCGCGTTTTCGCCGCGCGGATCAGCGTCGCGTTTGTGGCAGCTCTGCCAAGCTCGCCCAGACCACAGGATGGACGCCTGAAATCACAACACAACAATCCCTGCGGGCGATCCTGTCCGACTGGGAGATGCGAGTACGACAAGAATGACTAAAAGTGCACTGATCACAGGGATCACGGGCCAGGACGGCGCCTATCTTGCCAAACTGCTGCTCGACAAGGGTTATAAAGTCCACGGCCTGGTGGCGCGTCGCAGCAGCGATGCACGCTGGCGTTTGCGTGAAATGGGAGTCGAGGGGGACATCGTTTACCTGGACGGTGACATGGCCGATGCCTGCTCGGTGCAGCGCGCGGTGATCAAATCCGCTCCGGACGAAATCTACAACCTGGCGGCGCAAAGCTTTGTCGCGGCCTCCTGGGATCAACCGGTCACCACCGGCATCGTTGACGGGCTGGGCGTGACTCACCTGCTCGAAGCGATCCGCCAGTTCAGTCCGCACACGCGTTTTTACCAGGCGTCTACCAGCGAAATGTTTGGCCTGATCCAGGCCGAGCAGCAGGACGAGAACACGCCGTTCTACCCGCGCAGCCCTTACGGCGTGGCCAAGCTGTATGGCCACTGGATCACCGTGAACTATCGCGAAAGTTTCAACCTGCACGCCAGCAGCGGGATCCTGTTCAACCATGAATCGCCCCTGCGCGGCATCGAGTTCGTGACCCGCAAAGTGACCGACGCCGCCGCCCGCATCAAACAGGGCAGACAGCAGGAACTGCTGCTGGGCAACATCGACGCCAAACGCGACTGGGGGTTTGCCGGTGATTACGTCGAAGCCATGTGGCTGATGCTGCAACAGGACAAGCCTGACGATTTTGTGGTCGCTACCGGCGTGACCACCACCGTGCGCGAGATGTGCCGCATCGCCTTCGATCACGTGGGCCTGAACTACCGCGACTTCGTGAAGATCGACCCGGCGTTCTTCCGCCCGGCCGAGGTCGAAGTGCTGCTCGGCAACCCGGCCAAAGCTCAGCGCGTATTGGGCTGGAAGCCAAAAACAGACCTGGATACCTTGATCCGCATGATGATGGATGCGGACATGAAACGCGTCGCCAAGGAGTAGGCCATGCTGATTCCTGTGATTCTCTCCGGCGGTGCCGGTACTCGCTTGTGGCCGGTGTCCCGCGAGGGCCATCCCAAGCCGTTCATGACCCTGCCCGACGGCCAGTCGCTGCTGGGCAAAACCTATCGGCGAGCGGCCGGTCTGCTTGATGGCTGGGGCGATATCGTCACGGTGACCAACCGCGACTACTACTTCCAGAGCAAGGATCACTATCAGGAGGCGCAGCTCAGTCGCCATCGCGGGCACTTTCTGCTGGAGCCGACAGGCCGCAACACGGCCCCGGCCATCGCCGCCGCCGCCCTGTCACTGCAAGCCCTGCACGGCGATGACGCGATCATGGTGGTGATGCCCGCCGACCATTTGATCCTCAACGAAAACGCCTTGAAGTCTGCGGTCGAGCACGCCGTGGCACTGGCCAAGGATGGTTTCCTGGTGACGTTCGGCGTGGTGCCGACGGCCCCGGAGACCGGTTTCGGCTACATCGAGACCGGCGCGGCACTGGACGAAAAAGGCGCCGCCAAAGTGCAGCGTTTCGTCGAAAAACCGGATCTGCAAACCGCCACCCATTACCTGGAAAGCGGCAAGTTCCTTTGGAACTCGGGGATGTTCTGTTTCTCCGTGACGACCGTGCTGGCCGAATTGCAGATCCATGCCCCCGAGCTCCTGGAGCAGACGCAAACCTGCATGGCGCAAAGCGCCCCCGTGGAAACGGCCGGGTGCCTGCAGCAGGAATTATCCCCGGCGTTGTTTGCCGAGATCACTGACATTTCCATCGACTACGCCTTGATGGAACGCTCCGACAAAGTGGTGGTGGTGCCCGCCGGTTTTGACTGGAGCGACATCGGCTCCTGGGGCGCGGTGGCCGCGCTGGTGCCGGCGGATGCGCAAAACAACCGCGCCAGCGGTGACGCGGTGTTCGTCGACAGCCACAACAACTTCGTCCAGAGCGAAGACCGGCTGGTAGCCGCGGTGGGTGTGGATAACTTGATCATCATCGACACCGCCGACGCGGTGCTGGTGGCCCACGCCGATCGCGCACAGGATGTGCGCCGGGTGGCCAAGCAGCTCAAGGACAAAAAGCACGAGGCCTATCGCCTGCACCGCACGGTCAGCCGGCCCTGGGGCACCTACACCGTGCTCGAGGAAGGCCCTCGCTTCAAGATCAAGCGCATCGTGGTCAAACCAGGCGCCAAGCTATCGCTGCAAATGCACCACCACCGCAACGAACACTGGGTGGTCGTCGAAGGCATGGCCAAGGTCACCAACAACGGCGCCGGCACCCATCTGGTGGCCAAGAACGAATCAACCTTCATTGCCGCCGGTCACAAGCATCGCCTGGAAAACCCGGGCGTGATCGACCTGGTGATCATCGAAGTGCAAAGCGGCGAATACCTGGGAGAGGACGATATCGTTCGCTTCGAAGACCAATACGGCAGGACGGTTTGAATGCTGCTTTCCCTATACCGCACGCTGCGTAGTTATCGAGGGTTTATCTTCGGTAGCGTCCAGCGTGAGTTTCAGGCGCGTTATCGCAATTCGCTGTTTGGTGCTCTATGGCCGGTGCTTAACCCCCTGTCGATGATCATCGTCTACACCGTGATTTTTTCCCACATCATGCGCGCGCGCCTGCCCGGCGTGGATGACAGCATGGCCTACAGCGTTTACCTCTGTGCCGGCCTGCTCGCCTGGGGACTCTTTGCGGAAATCACCTTGCGCAGCCAGAACATGTTTCTGGAAAACGCCAACCTGCTGAAGAAAATCAGCTTCCCACGGATCTGCCTGCCGGTGATTGTGCTGTTTAACGCGGGCATCAACTTCGCAATCATCATGGCCCTGTTCCTGGGCTTTCTGCTGATCACCGGACGTTGGCCGGGAATGGCGTTGTTCGCCTTGATACCGCTGATGGCATTGCAAATGATGTTCTGTGCCGGGCTGGGAATGATACTCGGCGTGTTGAATGTCTTCTTCCGGGATGTCGGGCAACTCTTCGGCATCTGCCTGCAATTCTGGTTCTGGCTGACGCCCATTGTTTACCCGATGAGCATCCTGCCGGACTGGGTGCAGCGCCTGCTGCAACTCAACCCCCTGACCAACCTGATCGTCAGCTATCAAAACATGTTTCTTTATGGGCAATGGCCGGTCTGGAGTTCGCTGCTGCCGATTTTTGTCACGGGCTTAGTGTTCTGTCTGATCGGGCTGCGTCTGTTTCGCCAGCGCGTCGGTGAAATGGTGGATGAACTCTGATGGGGCATATTCGCGTCACCGGCCTGGGCAAGGCCTACAAGCAATACCCGACCCGCTGGAGCCGACTGGCCGAGTGGCTGATTCCTTTTTCGCCCCTGCGCCACCACCAGCACTGGGTGCTGCAAGACGTCGAATTCGAGATTGCCCCCGGTGAGGCGGTGGGCATCGTCGGGGTCAACGGCGCAGGCAAAAGCACCTTGCTGAAGATGATCACCGGCACCACCCAACCGACGTGCGGCAAGATCGAGCTCGAAGGCCGGGTGGCGGCCCTGCTGGAACTGGGCATGGGCTTTCACCCGGACTTTACCGGCCGACAGAATGCAATCATGGCCGGGCAATTGCTGGGCATGCAGGTCGATGACATCGAAGCGCTGATGCCACAGATCGAAAGTTTCGCGGAAATCGGCGAAGCCATCGACCATCCGGTGCGTACCTATTCCAGCGGCATGCAGATGCGCCTGGCGTTCAGCGTGGCCACCGCACAGCGTCCGGACATCCTGATCGTCGACGAAGCCCTCTCCGTGGGCGACGCCTACTTCCAGCACAAGAGCTTCGAACGCATCCGCAGCTTCCGCAAGGCCGGCACCACCCTGCTGATCGTTTCCCATGATCGCTCGGCCATCCAGTCGATTTGCGATTCGGCGATCCTGCTCAAAGACGGCCGCATGGCCATGTACGGCAAACCCGAAGCGGTCCTGGATTACTACAACGCCCTGATGGCCGAGCGTGAAGGCCAGGTGGTCCGTCAGGAAATGCTCGCCGGCGGCGAAATCCAGACCGTGTCCGGCACCGGTGAAGCGGCCATCCTCAGTGTGCGGATGCTGGACGAGAATGAACGTTCCATCGACGCCGCCGAGGTCGGTCAGAGCGTGGTGCTGGAAGTCCAGGTCGAAGTCCGCCAGGACATCGAGCGATTGGTGCTCGGTTTCATCCTCAAGGACCGCCTGGGTCAGATGATGTATGGCATCAACACCCATCGCCAGGACAAGGCCCTGACCGATCTGCACGCCGGGGAGCGTTACACGTACCGTTTTTCCTTCGTCATGGGCCTGGGCAAGGGCAACTATTCCGTGTCCCTGAGCTTGTCGCGGCTGGACTCGCATCTGGATCGCAACTACGAATGGCGCGATTACGGGCTGGTGTTCCATGTGATCAACAACCGGCATGAAGACTTCGTCGGCTGCTCGTGGCTGGCGGCGCAAACCACCATTACCCGCTCCGACTCGATTGTTTCGGAGCGCACGCCATGACGCGCCTTCTAGTGGAATGCACCCACGTGTTCCTGCACCCCAAAGTCAATTCGGGTATTCAGCGGGTGGTGCGTAACGTCATCAATCAATTGCCGGCAAGCGTCGACGGTGTTGAGTGCATTCCAGTGGTGATGCTCAAGGGCAAACTCTATCGGGTGCTCAAACTCGGTGCGTTGAACATCCCGTTTTTTGATGGGCTGATGACATTCGGTGGGCGACTGGAGCGGCTGGCTCATCGTTTCTGGCAACTGCATCAACGCTTGCACAATCGCAGTCACTCGCGAGTGGTCAAGCGCCTGCTGCACGTGGCCTACCGCCTCACGGCGATCACCTGCTTCAGCATTCCTTTGCGCCTGATCGACGCCATCAACCAATATCAACTGCCCAAACGGTGCTCGCCATTGCAACATCAGCCGGGCGATCAACTGGTGTTGCTCGATTCCTCCTGGCACAGCGATTTCTTCCCGTTTGCCGAACAGCTCAAGCGTGAAGGCGTGGGCATCGTTTCGGTGATCTACGACCTCATCCCGCTGACTCACCCACAGTTCTACGACACGCGGCTGGTGCAGATTTTCAACGAGTGGTTCAACTGGATCACCCAGACCGCCGACGGCTACGTGGCGATCTCCGCCACGGTGCGCGATCAGGTGCGCGAGGAATTGCAGCGTCGGCTGGGTCCGGCCAAAGCCGATACGTTGTGGTTCGATTATTTTCACCTCGGCTCCGAACTGGACCTGAGCGAAGCCTGCGCCGCCGTCGAGCCGAGACTGACGCGCGTGTTCAAAACACCGGAGCCGGTGTTTTTGATGGTCAGCACCATCGAGCCGCGTAAAAACCACGATTACCTGCTCGACGCGTTCGAACGTGCCTGGGCCTCAGGTTCGCACGCCCGGCTGTGCATCGCCGGGCGCATCGGCTGGAAGTGCGACGCCCTGCTCGCCCGCGTGCGCAACCACCCACAGCTGAACCAACGCCTGTTCATGTTCAACGACCTGAGCGACACCAGCCTCGAACACGCCTATTCCCACGCTAGCGCGCTGGTGTTTCCGTCGTGGGTTGAAGGCTTCGGCTTGCCACTGGTGGAAGCCATGCAGCGCGGTTTGCCGGCCATGGGCAGCGACATTCCGATCTTTCGCGAAATCGGTGGCGAGTTCATGGCGTACTTTGACCTCGCCGAACCGCAAAGCCTGGCGGACCTGGTCACCGGTTTCGAACGCTCCGGGAAATTCCCGGCCGCTCGCAGCGTGGCGGACTGGCAGTGGATCGGCTGGCGTGAAGCCAGTGCGCAACTGGCTGAACGCACCCTGCGCAATCTGGTAGACGCGCCGGTCGTGCAAGAGAGGCAACATGCGAATTGCCCTTAACGCCCGGATCCTTCAAGCCCCGCGCACCGGCATCGGCCATTACGTCGCCGAACTGGCGAACGCGCTTGCTGATGAGCCCGATGTCGAACTCGCACTGTTCCACGGTTGGGGCTGGAGTTCGGACTTGCCAGAAGCCGCCATGCCCGGCTATTCGCGACTGACGCCGTTGCTGCGACAAATTCCGGGGGCTTATCAAGCCCGGCGCTGGCTGGAGCAGAAACGCTTCGATCAAGGGCGCTCGAAAACCATCGACCTCTATCACGAACCGAGCCTGTGGCCGCTGTCGTTCGACGGCCCGACAGTAATCACCCTGCATGACCTGACGCACCTGCACTACCCCGACACGCAACCCCCTCGCGCCTGCGGGAAATCGAGCGGCGCCTGGCCGACGGCGTGCAGCGAGCGAGTCTGATTCTTACCGACTCGCAGTACATTGCCGACGAAGCCCAGGCGTATTTCGCACTGCCGGCCGAGCGTTTTGTCGTCGCACCGCTGGGCGTGGCCGCACGTTTCCACCCACGGGAGCCTGAAGCCATTAACGCGGTGCTCAAGACTCACGGCGTCGAGTCGCGGGAATACTTCCTGTGTGTTGGCACCCTCGAGCCGCGCAAGAACCTGACGCTGGCCCTGCGCGCCCATGCCCTGTTACCGGAAGCCGTGCGCCAGGGTTTTCCCCTGCTGATCGCCGGCATGGCCGGTTGGCAAGGCGAACAATTCAGTGATGAATTGCGCGCAGCCCTGGCCACCGGGGATGTGTGCCTGCTCGGGTATCTGCCCGATGAAGCACTGGCACAGCTGCTGGCTGGCGCCCGGGCGTTGATCTTTCCCTCGTTGTACGAAGGGTTCGGCCTGCCCGTCCTGGAAGCCATGGCCAGCGGCACCCCGGTGATTCTGACCCAGCATTCGGCAATGCCGGAAGTCGCGGGTGCCGCAGGCAACTACATAGCACCGGACGATCCTGACACCTTGCGCGATGCCATGATCCGACTCATCGACGACCCGCTGCATTGGCAGGTCTGTCGCGAAGCCGGTTTGCAACAAGCGAAGCTTTTTTCCTGGGAGCGTTGCGCGAAGGCCACGGCCCGCGCTTACCGCCAGGCTATGGGAGACTGATATGCGCGTACTGCACTTTTACAAGACCTACCTGCCGGACTCGATGGGTGGCATCGAACAAGTCATTTTTCAACTCTGCGAGAGCGGTGCGCGCCACTCGGTCGACAGTACGGTACTGACGTTGAGCAACAACCCGGCACCTGGCGCGATACAGATCCGTCATCATCAGGTTCACCAGGCCCGGATGGATTTTCAGATGGCCTCCACCGGTTTTTCCTATAGCGTCTTCAAGCAATTTCGTGAGCTGGCGGCTGAGGCGGACGTGGTCAATTACCACTTCCCCTGGCCCTTCATGGACCTGGTGCATTTTTTCAGCGCCACTAAAAAACCCTGCGTGGTGAGTTACCACTCGGACATCATTCGCCAGCGCCATTTGCTCAAGCTCTACCGTCCATTGATGCGTCGTTTTCTGGACAGCGCCGACCGAATCGTCGCAGCCTCCCCCAACTACTTTCACACCAGCGATGTGCTTCAGGACTACCGCGAGAAAACCCGCGTCATCACCTACGGGCTGGACAAGTCAGGTTATCCACAGCCTGACGCTGCACGTACTGAACGCTGGCGCAAACAAGTCGGCGACCGGTTCTTCCTGTTCGTCGGCGTGATGCGCTACTACAAGGGCCTGCATATTCTGCTCGACGCGATGCAAGGGCTGAATTATCCGGTGGTGATCGTCGGGGCCGGACCGCTGGAGGCCGAACTGCATGCCCAAGCGAAGGCATTGGGGTTACAGAATCTGCACTTTCTGGGGCGGTTGGGTGACGAGGACAAAGTTGCTTTGCTGGAGCTGAGTTACGCAGTGGTGTTTCCGTCGCACCTACGCTCGGAAGCGTTCGGCATCTCGCTGCTCGAAGGCGCGATGTACGGCAAGCCGATGATCTCCAGTGAAATCGGCACTGGCACCAGCTACATCAACATCCACAACGAAACCGGGCTGGTGGTGCCGCCGAGTAATCCACAGGCGTTCCGAGAAGCAATGCGCACGTTGTGGGAAGACCCGGTGCGTGCGGCAGCAATGGGCGTGAAGGCTGAGGCGCGTTATCGGCAGTTATTCACCGCCGATGAAATGGGCCGCAAGTGGACGGCGTTGTACGAAGAACTGCTGGAAGAAAAATCCCTGTCCTACGCCTGAAATCTGTAGGAGCGAGGCTTGCCCGCGAAGGCGGTGTGTCAGTCGACATCAATGTTGAATGACACGCCGCCTTCGCGGGCAAGCCTCGCTCCTACAGGGGTTTAGCGGTGTGGCGCAGCGTTTGGTACGGCCACGTTGTCCAGCATCCGGTTCACCGCAAGCTCCGCGAGCATGACGATCTGCTGAATCGCCATCGCCGTGTGCCGGTGCGGTCCTTCCAGGTACCCCGCAAAATCACTCGCCATCACATTGGCCTGGGCCAAGGATTCACAGGTGTGGGCCAGCAGGTCTTCGTCTTTGATGTCCGGCGCGATCATGAACATCGTGCTGGGCTTGCGGGTCGCGGGGGATTTGAGGGCGGAGGGGTTGAGGTAGTGATCCAGCGCCCGCTCGGCGGCTTCGTTGAGCTTTTTGGAATCGATGGATTCGTAGGGGGAAACGTCGTCGGTTTCCGGGGGATTTGGTGTTTCTTTAATCATGGCAAAAGACCTTTTGAGCTATGGAAGTTGAACCGCCACGTTTCGTTTTCCAGACGAAAAGGTGGCAGCTGTACGCGGACTGGAAAAACCGAGATAAAAGGTCAAAACCCGGCAGACCCGAAGGTCTCCCACGCACAGCCGCCATAACTCAAACTGAAGCCAGAAAAAAGCGCCACAGTATGCCACGGGGGACAAGCCTATTATCTTCGGGTTTTCCAGACCCGATCGCTGATGTGCAGCGACCTCCAAAGCCTATCCCCCCGACTTCCGACACGACAACCGCTAGAACGTGTCGGAATCGTCCTCCCGAACACTCAAGTCTGTAGGACGTTCGCAGTATTTTTCAGGCCAACCCCGGCCCAATGTGGGAGCGAGCCTGCTCGCGAAGGCTGTTTAACATTCAACATTGAAGCTGGCTGATACACCGCTTTCGCGTGCAGGCTCGCTCCCACGAGGGTTTTCTGTGTTAGCCCGATGGGTCACAGGTCCAGCACCAACGGCTGCGACCCCTGCGCCGGCACCGCGCAACAAATCAGCACCTCTCCCGCATCGGGCACTTCCGCCGGAGGCTGTGGATAATTCACCGCGCCACTGATCAGACGGGTCTTGCAGGTCCCGCAGGAACCCCCACGGCAACTGAATTCCGGGCGCAATCCGCGGCTTTCCGCCAACTCCAGCAAACTGCCGCCATCCGGCTGCCAGCGCGCTTCTTTGGCCGAGCGCTCGAACACAACGGGCACTGAAACCGTGGCGGCCGGTGGTTGTTCGATGACCACCGCATCCGGGTCTGGTGTGCGACGCAGTGTCGACGGGCCAAAGGTTTCGGCATGAATCCTCGAATCGCGAATGTCCAGCTCCCGCAGCGTGTCGTACAGCCCCTGGGTAAAACTGCCCGGGCCGCAGAGGACAAAGTCCACTTGGTCGTAGTCCTCCGCCTCAAGCATCGTCTTGAGCAAGTCGCCGTCAATCCGCCCGGTCAGGTCGAAATCTTCACCCTCGCGAGCCTCCGCCTCAGGCTGACTGAGCAACCGCCGCACGCGCACCGCGTCACCGAGGCCATCCAGCAAACGGTCCAGTTCCGGGCGAAACGGCTGATCGGCCAGGGTCCGCGAACTCTGGAAAAACCAGGTCGGACGAATACGCCGCGTGCGCAGGCCTTGATACACCACCTCGCGCACCATCGACAGCAGCGGCGTGATGCCGACGCCAGCCGCCAACAGCACCAGCGGCCGACGCTCATGGGACGCCACGGTGAAATGCCCTTGGGGCGCGCGGGCTTCCAGCACATCACCGACCCGGATCTGCTCATGCAGGTGCGACGACACGAGGCCTTCACGCTTCACGCTGATGCGGAAAAAATCATCGGACGGCGCGCTCGACAGGCTGTACGTGCGGATGTGCACATCGCCGGCAATATTGAAGCGCAGCGGCAAATGCTGCCCGGCCTGGAACACCGGCAACCCGGCGTCATCAGCGGGCTCCAGATAGATCGAACGGATGTTGTGGCTTTCCTGTTCGATGCGCGCCACCCGCAACGGCCGCCAGTGATCGCCCAGGGCCTTGGCTTGCAGGCGTGCATTTGCCTGCGCCCAGGTGCCTGTCAGCAAACTGGTGGGCGACACGCCGTCAAAGCGCCAGCGCAAGGCCAGCGCCGCAGGCCGGCGCACAACGCGCTCTACCTCAAAGGTCCAGAGCCGCTCGGCCCCCTGAAAAGCCTCGACCTGTGGGCCTTCGAGGATGACGTCCGCGCGGCCGCTGAGGTGCAGCAGATCGCCCGTATTGAAATCGATGAACAGCAAACCGGCCCGAGGATTGATCAGCAGGTTGCCCAAGGTGTTGAAGAACAGGTTGCCGGCGAAGTCCGGGATGGTCAGGCGATTACCTTCCACCTGTACGAAACCGGCCTGACCACCGCGATGAGAAACATCCACCGAGCGTTGGCCGTCGACGTCCACATAACTGGCGACAAAGAAGGTATCGGCCCCAGCGATCATGGCTTGGGCCGCGTCATCCAGCGCGTTGAGATGCTGCGCGACACGGGTCGACGGGTCCGCCAGGGGCACCGAGCGAAACTGGCGCAATTGAATGTATTGCGGGCAATTGCCGAACGATTGGTCCACCGTCACCCCGAAGCCGCTCGAAGTCACAGCACCGACCCGGCCATTCATACGGTTGCGACGCCGGGTGTGCAACTCGATACCGAGCAGGCCGATCGCCGCGCCGTCTTGCAATTGCGCTGGGTCGTCGCTGCCGGGCAGACTGTCGAACTGTAACAGCGCAGGCGCTGGAGAATGAGCAAAACCCGGCGGCCCTTCAAGAACACTGGCCCAAGGGTTGCCGTCAGCATCCACCGCGCCGTACAGCATGAACGGCAGTTGCTGATAGAACTGGCGGTGCTGATCGGGCATCTCGCCGCGAATCACCCTACGACCTAATGTGTCCATTCGCTCGGCTACACCTACGTGAGCCTGCAACTGTTTCTCGCCAGCGTGCCAAGGTGAACGGTCCATAACGGCTTCTCCCCTGCGCTTATCGCGCAACAAGAACGGCCCGACTGAATCGGGCCGTGAGCATCAGGCTGTTTTTTGCAGGCCGGCGACGGTGCGCGGCATGCCGACAAACCCTGGCAAGGCTTCGACGCGCGCCAGCCAGGCGCGGATGTTGGCGTAGTCGTCCAGCGACACATTGCCTTCCGGCGCATGGGCGATGTAGCTGTAGGCCGCGACGTCGGCGATGGTCGGCTCGTTGCCGACAAGGTATGGGCTGGCGGCCAGTTCCTGATCGATCACTTTGAGCACGGTGTGGGCGTAAGCGATCACCTCCTCAGCGTTGTAAGGCGCACCAAACACGGTGATCAGCCTTGCTCTTGCCGGGCCAAAGGCAATCGGCCCGGCGGCGACCGATAACCAGCGCTGCACCTTGGCCGCACCGACGGGATCGGTGGGCAGCCAACGACCGTTGCCATATTTCTGCGCCAGATAGACCAGGATCGCGTTGGAGTCGGCCAGCACCACGCCTTGATCATCAATCACCGGTACCTGACCAAAGCGATTGAGCGCCAGGTAATCCGGCTGCTTGTGTGCGCCCTTGGCCAGATCGACAAAGATCAGCTCGGTTGGCAGTTGCAGCAGGGACAGCATCAGCTCCACACGATGAGCATGGCCAGAGCGTGGGAAGTTGTAGAGTTTGATGGCTTGCATGGTCGACTCCGCTGGGTGGAGGCGCCAATTGGAAAGTGTCGGCGCCGATGGGTTGTCATCTTCCACCTGCTACCGAAACAACAGAATAACCAGCAAACGCAATCCATTATTTCAACTAGAGCAATAATGCCTCGTTCTTCAAAGCGGGATGCTCGCGCAGGGCATTCACCGTGAAGTCGACAAAACTGCGTACTCGCGCTGGCGCCTTGCGCCCGCCCTGATAAATCACATGAATCGGCAACGGCGCCAGTTCGAATTCAGCCAGGACGATTTGCAACTCACCCGCCGCGACTTTTCTCGCGACTTGATAAGACAACACACGGGTGAATCCCAGACCCAGGCAGGCGGCCGTGATGGCAGCCTGATTGGCGGTGACCACCAGCCGAGCCTCCGTGCGCACCGTCAGCGGATCGCCATTTTCAAGGAATGGCCAGTTACGTAACTGGCCCGTGGCCGATGTCGCAATGATCGGCGCCTGCACCAGATCCTGCGGATGAGAAGGCCGGCCATGGGCTGCGATCAGCGCTGGCGAACCACAAATCACCCGCCGCACTTCGCCGACACGAATCGCATGCTGATTACTGTCAGGCAAATCGCCGATGCGCACCGCCACATCGATTCCCTCTTCGACAACACTGACCACACGATCAAGCAACAGCGCATTGATACTGACCTCAGGAAACTGCGCCAGATAATCAACCATCACTGGCGTGACAAATAACTCTCCGAACAATACCGGCGCGGTAATCGTCAATTGCCCACGGGGTTGTGCGTGACTGCCTGCCGCCGAATCCTCCGCTTCCTGCACCTCGGTGAGAATCCTCCGACAATCCTCCAGATAACGCTGCCCCGCCTCGCTCAAATGCACGCTGCGGGTGGTACGGGTGAGCAACTGCGTGCCAATGCGCGTCTCCAGCGCCGCCACCGCCCGGGTGACACTGGCCGCCGACATCCCCAACCGACGCGCCGCTGCAGAAAAGCCCTGGTCCTGGGCGACGGCGGCGAAGACCTGCATTTCCTGGAATCTGTCCATGGGGCAATGTCCTTCATTCGGATAAAAAAAATCGCAACCATAGGCTGCGATTTTTAGTGTTCAGTCAGCTGTGGATAACTTATTCCACCGTCACCGACTTCGCCAGATTCCGCGGCTGGTCTACGTCAGTGCCTTTCAACACGGCCACGTAGTACGACAGCAACTGCAGCGGGATGGTGTAGAGGATTGGCGACAGGATGTCGTGGATGTGCGGCATGTGGACAACGTGGGTGCCTTCGCCGTTGGTCATGCCAGCCTTCTCGTCTGCGAAGACGATCAACTGGCCGCCACGGGCGCGGACTTCCTGGAGGTTGGATTTCAACTTCTCCAGCAGTTCGTTGTTCGGTGCCACGGTGACCACGGGCATGTCGTTATCCACAAGCGCCAACGGGCCGTGCTTCAGTTCGCCGGCCGGGTAGGCTTCAGCGTGGATGTAGGAGATTTCCTTGAGTTTCAGGGCCCCTTCCATTGCGACCGGGAATTGCGCGCCACGACCGAGGAACAGGGTGTGGTTCTTCTCGGCGAACAGCTCGGCGATTTTCTCTACGGTGCTGTCCATGGCCAAGGCTTCGCCCAGACGGGTTGGCAGACGACGCAGTTCTTCAACCAGGGTGGCTTCGACGCCTTTGGCCAAGGTGCCGCGAACCTGACCCAGGGACAGGGTCAGCAACAGCAGGCCGACCAATTGGGTGGTGAAGGCTTTGGTGGAGGCCACGCCGATTTCGCGACCGGCCTGGGTCAGCAGGGTCAGGTCGGACTCACGCACCAGCGAGCTGATGCCGACGTTGCAGATCGCCAGGCTGGCGAGGAAGCCCAGTTCCTTGGCGTTGCGCAGGGCAGCCAGGGTATCGGCGGTTTCGCCGGACTGAGAGATAGTGACAAACAGGGTATCCGGCTGCACCACGACTTTGCGGTAGCGGAATTCACTGGCGACTTCGACCTGGCACGGGATACCGGCCAGCTCTTCGAGCCAGTACCGGGCAACCATACCGGCGTGGTAGCTGGTGCCGCAGGCGACGATCTGTACGTTGCGCACTTTGGCGAACAGCTCGGCAGCCTGTGGACCGAACGCCTGCACCAAGACACCGTTCGGGCTCAGACGACCTTCGAGGGTGCGTTGAACCACGGCCGGTTGCTCGTGGATTTCCTTGAGCATGAAGTGGCGGAATTCGCCCTTGTCGGCTGCTTCAGCGCCGTCGCGGTACTGCACGCTTTCGCGCTCGACGGTTTGGCCGGTCACGTCCCAGATGTGCACGCTGTCGCGGCGAATTTCGGCGATATCGCCTTCTTCCAGGTACATGAAACGGTCGGTGACCTGACGCAGGGCCAACTGGTCGGAAGCGAGGAAGTTTTCACCCAGGCCCAGACCGATCACCAGCGGACTGCCACTGCGCGCTGCCACCAGACGATCTGGTTGATCGGCGCTGATAACGGCCAGACCATAAGCACCGTGCAGTTCTTTAACGGTGGCTTTGAGGGCCACGGTCAGATCGCGCAGGTCCTTGAGTTTGTGGTTCAGCAGGTGTGCGATGACTTCGGTGTCGGTGTCCGAGGTGAACACGTAACCCAAGGCTTTCAGCTGTTCGCGCAGGGCTTCGTGGTTCTCGATGATGCCGTTGTGCACCACGGCCAGGTCGCCGGAGAAATGCGGGTGCGCGTTGCGCTCGCACGGCGCACCGTGAGTGGCCCAGCGGGTGTGGGCGATGCCGAGGCGACCGATCAGAGGTTCGGCTTCCAACGCGTTTTCCAGTTCGCTGACCTTGCCCGGACGACGCATGCGCTCGAGCTTTTCGTCGTTGGTGAAGACCGCCACACCGGCGCTGTCATAGCCACGGTACTCCAGGCGCTTGAGCCCCTCGAGCAGGATGGCGGTGATGTTACGTTCTGCGACTGCGCCGACAATTCCACACATGCTATTTCTCCTGACTGACAGCCGCGCAAATCAAATTGATGCCGCGGGCCTGAATCTGATCGCGTGCCGCTAGTGGCAGGCGTTCATCGGTAATGAGGGTATGGACGCTGCTCCAGGGCAGCTCCAGATTAGGAATCTTGCGGCCGATCTTGTCAGCCTCCACCATCACGATCACTTCACGGGCGACGTCAGCCATGACCCGGCTCAGACCCAGCAATTCATTGAAGGTGGTGGTACCGCGAACCAGGTCGATGCCATCGGCACCGATGAACAACTGGTCGAAGTCGTAAGAGCGTAGTACTTGCTCGGCGACCTGGCCTTGAAAGGACTCGGAATGCGGGTCCCAGGTGCCACCGGTCATCAACAGCACCGGCTCGTGTTCGAGTTCGCTCAACGCATTGGCAACGTGCAAGGAGTTGGTCATCACCACCAGGCCCGGCTGTTGGCCGAGTTCCGGGATCATCGCGGCGGTGGTGCTGCCGCTGTCGATGATGATCCGAGCATGCTCACGAATCCGCGTAACAGCAGCGCGGGCGATGGCTTGCTTGTATTTGGAAACCGGTTGACCGATGTCGGCTACCAGCTCCTGAGGCATGGTGATCGCTCCGCCGTAACGGCGTAGCAGCAGACCATTACTTTCAAGCGCGGCCAAATCCTTGCGAACCGTAACTTCGGAAGTTTCGAAGCGCTTGGCCAGCTCGTCCACACTGACTTCGCCCTGTTCATTGAGCAAGGCGAGAATGTTGTGGCGGCGTTGGGGTGTATTGCGTTTCGACATGAGCGAGTAAGTTTCGATTCGAAAGATAACGGAAGCAATCAAAACCTATTGGCGAAACTTCGTCAAGTCTGCGCTAGAAAAATTATCTGTGGATAAAAAGCTTCGCGGGCAAGTCGGATCGCCGCCCGCTCGCTCCTAAGGACCGGAGTCGTTCACAAAATTTGTTAACGACATGGATCCTGCAGGAGCGAGCGGGCGGCGATCCGACTTGCCCGCGAAGGCAATCTCAAAACCGCCGCAACGCGCTGTGGATAACTCAGCTCTTTTTGATCTTCACCGGCCGTTTCCAGCCATCGATGTTTTTCTGACGTGCCCGACCCACAGCCAACTGCGCGTTATCCACATTCTGCGTGATGGTTGAACCGGCCGCCGTCGTCGCACCGGAAGAGATATCCACAGGCGCCACCAACGAGTTGTTGGAACCGATGAACACGTCTTCACCCAAGACGGTTTTCCACTTGTTGGCGCCATCGTAGTTGCACGTGATGGTGCCCGCGCCAATGTTGGTGCGCGCACCGATCTCGGCATCGCCCAGGTAGGTTAAATGACCGGCCTTGGCGCCTTCACCCAGGTGGGCGTTTTTCAGTTCGACAAAGTTACCCACATGCGCGCGAGCTTCAAGCACCGTACCCGGACGCAGACGTGCGAATGGACCGGCATCGCTACCTTCGCCCAGGATCGCACCTTCGATATGGCTGTTGGCTTTGATCACCACGCCTTTGCGCAGGGTGCTGTCCTTGATCACACAGTTCGGGCCGATCACCACGTCATCTTCAATGACGACCTTGCCTTCGAGGATCACGTTGATATCAATCAGCACGTCTCGGCCGACGGTGACTTCACCGCGTACATCGAAGCGGGCCGGGTCACGCAGGGTCACGCCTTGAGCCATCAAGCGGCGACCGGCGCGCAATTGATAATGACGCTCGAGTTCGGCGAGCTGCTTGCGATCGTTGGCGCCCTGCACTTCCATGGCGTCATGGGGATGCTCAGTGGCCACCACCAGACCATCGCTGACTACCATTGCGATCACGTCCGTCAGGTAATACTCGCCTTGGGCATTGTTGTTGGAGAGACGGCTCATCCATCCACCCAGCTGTGCGAAAGGTAGGGCCAGAATGCCGGTGTTGCCTTCGGTGATTGCGCGCTCGGACTCGTTGGCGTCTTTCTGCTCAACGATGGCTGTGACCTTGCCGGCGGCATCGCGGACGATGCGGCCGTACCCGGTCGGGTCATCCAGCTCGACGGTGAGCAAGCCCAGTTGCTGCGGGGCTACTTTCTTGAGCAAACGTTGCAGGGTTTCAACTTCGATCAGCGGAACGTCACCGTACAGGATCAGTACGGTGTCGGACTCGATGAACGGCACGGCCTGAGCCACCGCATGGCCGGTACCCAGCTGTTGGTCCTGCAGGACGAAATTCAGATCATCCGCCGCCAGACGCTCGCGCACCGCTTCGGCGCCATGGCCAATCACCACGTGGATGCGCTGTGGATCAAGTTGCCGGGCGCTGTGGATAACATGACCAAGCATCGAGTTGCCGGCGATCGGGTGCAGAACTTTCGGCAACGCCGAACGCATGCGAGTGCCTTGGCCGGCAGCGAGAATAACGATTTCAAGAGACATGACTGGCTACCAATCCTGGGTGGTCAGCGGCTGCGACCAGGTTATGAAAAACGGAAAAGAAAAAAGGGTAGCCGAGGCTACCCTTTTTAATCAATCGCGCAACAAGCAATGGCCTATTAGTGGCCAAACTTCTTGCGGATCTGCTGGACGGTGCGCAGCTGAGCTGCGGCCTCGGCCAGACGTGCGGCAGCAGAACCGTAATCGAATTCCGCGCCCCGCTCATGCAAGGCCTTCTCGGCAGCCTTAACGGCTTCCTGAGCGGAGGCTTCGTCCAGGTCGGCAGCACGTTGCACGGTGTCGGCAAGAACCTTGACCATGTTCGGCTGAACCTCGAGGAAACCACCGGAGATGTAATACACCTCCTCTTCCCCGCCCTGCTTGATCAGGCGGATCGGACCCGGCTTGAGATTAGTGATCAGCGGCGCGTGACCCAAGGCGATACCAAGATCACCCAGTGCACCGTGCGCAACCACCATCTCGACCAGGCCGGAAAAGATTTCCCCTTCCGCGCTGACGATATCGCAATGGACTGTCATAGCCATCTGATTGCCTCAACCTAAATTAGCGCCCGTTGCCGGGCGCCGGGATTACAGTTTCTTGGCTTTCTCGATCGCTTCTTCGATGCCGCCGACCATGTAGAACGCTTGTTCTGGCAGGTGGTCGTAGTCACCGTTGAGGATGCCTTTGAAGCCAGCAATGGTGTCTTTCAGGGAAACGTATTTACCCGAAGCACCGGTGAAGACTTCAGCCACGAAGAACGGCTGCGACAAGAAACGCTGGATCTTACGAGCACGGTTTACCAACTGCTTGTCGGCTTCCGACAGCTCGTCCATACCCAGGATCGCAATGATGTCCTTCAGTTCTTTGTAACGTTGCAGAACATACTGTACGCCGCGAGCGGTGTCGTAGTGGTCCTGGCCGATTACGTTCGGGTCCAGCTGGCGCGAAGTCGAGTCGAGTGGATCGACCGCTGGGTAGATACCCAGGGAAGCGATGTCACGGGACAGAACGACGGTGGCGTCCAAGTGGGCGAAGGTGGTCGCTGGCGACGGGTCAGTCAAGTCATCCGCAGGTACGTATACCGCTTGGATCGAGGTGATCGAACCGTTCTTGGTCGAAGTGATACGCTCTTGCAGAGTACCCATCTCTTCGGCCAGGGTCGGCTGGTAACCTACTGCGGAAGGCATACGGCCCAGCAGTGCGGATACTTCAGTACCGGCCAGGGTGTAACGATAGATGTTGTCGACGAACAGCAGAACGTCGTTACCTTCGTCACGGAACTTCTCGGCCATGGTCAGGCCGGTCAGTGCTACGCGCAGACGGTTACCCGGCGGCTCGTTCATCTGACCGTAAACCAGTGCCACTTTGTCCAGAACGTTGGAATCCTTCATCTCGTGGTAGAAGTCGTTACCCTCACGAGTACGCTCACCCACACCGGCGAACACGGAATAACCGCTGTGCTCGATGGCGATGTTACGGATCAGTTCCATCATGTTTACGGTTTTGCCTACACCGGCACCACCGAACAGACCGACTTTACCACCCTTGGCGAACGGGCAAACCAGGTCGATAACCTTGATGCCGGTTTCCAGCAGGTCGTTGCCGCCCGCTTGTTCAGCGAAGGTTGGCGCAGGACGGTGAATGCCCCAGCGCTCTTCGGTGTCGATCGGGCCAGCTTCGTCGATCGGGTTACCGAGGACGTCCATGATCCGGCCCAGGGTCGCTTTACCGACTGGTACGGAGATGGCTGCGCCAGAGTCGGTGACTTCCAGACCGCGCTTCAAGCCTTCGGTGGAACCCATCGCAATGGTACGAACCACGCCGTCGCCCAGCTGTTGCTGAACTTCGAGGGTGGTTTCAGCCGCGCTCACTACTTTCAGCGCGTTGTAGATGCTCGGTACGCTGTCGCGTGGAAATTCCACGTCGATAACGGCGCCGATGATTTGAACGATACGTCCGCTACTCATAGCTGGATCCTCTGAATATTTGAACCGTTAAACCGCGGCAGCGCCGCCGACGATTTCCGAGATCTCTTGGGTGATCGCAGCCTGACGCGCCTTGTTGTAGACCAGCTGCAAATCGCTGATCAAATCACCGGCGTTGTCGGTAGCGTTCTTCATCGCGATCATCCGCGCAGCTTGTTCAGCCGCGTTGTTCTCGACCACCGCCTGGTAGACCTGCGACTCCACGTAACGGACCATCAAGCCGTCAAGCAGCTCTTTGGCGTCCGGTTCGTACAGATAATCCCAGTGGTGCTTGAGTTCCTGATCCGGGGTTGCCACCAGCGGAATCAACTGCTCCACGGTAGGCGATTGCGTCATGGTGTTAACGAATTTGTTGGACACCACGGACAGGCGGTCAATACGGCCGTCCAGGTAGGCATCCAGCATCACCTTGACGCTGCCGATCAGGTCATTGATCGACGGCTCTTCACCCAGGTGGCTGATAGCTGCTACGACGTTACCGCCGAAGTTGCGGAAGAAAGCCGCACCCTTGCTACCAACAACACACAGATCAATCTCGACGCCGTTTTCGCGGTTTACCGCCATGTCCTTGACCAAAGCCTTGAACAGGTTGGTGTTCAAGCCACCACACAGACCACGGTCACTGCTCACCACGACATAACCGACGCGCTTTACTTCACGGTCGAGCATGAATGGGTGGCGATATTCCGGGTTGGCGTTGGCCAGATGGCCAATAACCTGGCGGATGCGCTCCGCATAAGGACGGCTAGCAGCCATGCGCATTTGTGCCTTGCGCATTTTACTGACCGCCACTTTTTCCATGGCGCTGGTAATCTTTTGCGTGCTTTTGATGCTCGCAATCTTACTGCGAATCTCTTTTGCGCCTGCCATGTAACACCTATCAGGTTAGCAAGCGGGAGCCTTGCGGCTCCCGCTGCGGCTTACCAGGTTTGGGTGGCCTTGAACTTCTCGATACCGGCTTTCATGCCAGCGTCGATTTCGTCATTGAAGTCACCCTTCACGTTGATCTTCGCCATCAAATCGGCGTGATCGCGGTTGAAGAAAGCAATCAGCGCTTGTTCAAAGCTGCCGACCTTGGCGATTTCGACGTCAGTCAGGAACCCACGCTCAGCGGCATACAGCGACAGCGCCATGTCAGCGATCGACATTGGTGCGTATTGCTTCTGCTTCATCAGCTCGGTAACGCGCTGACCATGCTCAAGTTGCTTACGGGTCGCTTCGTCCAGGTCAGAAGCGAACTGGGCGAATGCCGCCAGTTCACGGTACTGAGCCAGAGCGGTACGGATACCACCGGAGAGCTTCTTGATGATCTTGGTCTGAGCGGCACCACCCACACGGGATACCGAAACACCGGCGTTCACAGCAGGACGGATCCCGGAGTTGAACATGGCCGATTCCAGGAAGATCTGACCGTCGGTGATGGAAATCACGTTGGTCGGAACGAACGCGGAAACGTCGCCAGCCTGGGTTTCGATGATCGGCAGTGCGGTCAGGGAACCGGTTTTGCCGGTCACTGCGCCGTTGGTGAACTTCTCTACGTACTCTTCCGAAACGCGGGATGCGCGCTCCAGCAGACGGGAGTGGAGATAGAACACGTCGCCTGGGTAAGCTTCACGGCCTGGTGGACGGCGCAGCAGCAGGGAGATCTGGCGATAAGCCACTGCTTGCTTGGACAGATCGTCATAAACGATCAGCGCGTCTTCACCGCGGTCGCGGAAGAATTCACCCATGGTGCAACCGGAGTACGGTGCCAGGAATTGCAGTGCTGCAGATTCCGAAGCGCTCGCTGCCACGACGATGGTGTTAGCCAGTGCGCCGTTTTCTTCCAGCTTGCGAACCACGTTGGCGATGGTCGATTGCTTCTGACCGATCGCGACGTAGACGCAGAAAATGCCGCTGTCTTTCTGGTTGATGATCGCGTCGATCGCCAGAGCGGTTTTACCGATCTGACGGTCACCGATGATCAGCTCACGCTGGCCACGGCCGACAGGAATCATGGCATCGACAGCCTTGTAGCCAGTCTGTACAGGCTGGTCTACCGACTTACGCCAGATCACGCCTGGAGCAACTTTCTCGACCGCATCGGTCTCGGTGTTGTTCAGCGGACCTTTGCCGTCAACTGGGTTACCCAGTGCGTCGACTACGCGACCCAGCAGTTCCTTACCAACCGGAACTTCGAGGATACGGCCGGTGCACTTGGCGCTCATGCCTTCAGCCAGAGACTGGTAGGAGCCCAATACAACGGCACCTACGGAGTCTTGCTCCAGGTTGAGAGCCATACCGAAGACGCCGCCCGGAAACTCGATCATCTCGCCGTACATGACATCGGCCAGACCGTGAATCCGCACGATACCGTCAGATACGCTGACGACAGTGCCTTCGTTACGGGCTTGGGAGGTCACATCGAGCTTGTCGATGCGGCCCTTGATAATTTCACTTATTTCGGAAGGATTGAGTTGCTGCATTGCTCTGCTGCCCCTTCAAACTCAAGATTTCAATGCTTCGGCAAGGCTCGCGAGTTTGCCGCGAACCGAGCCATCGATAACCAGGTCGCCGGCGCGGATGACAATGCCCCCAATAAGGGATTTGTCTTCCTCGACTTGCAGGCGCACTTCCCGGTTGAGTCGTGCACTGAGAACCTTGGCGAGTTTGTCTTGCTGTTCTTGGTTCAATGCAAAAGCACTGGTCACTTCAACGTCTACCGACTTCTCTTGTTCAGCCTTGTACAGGTCGAACAGAGCGGATATCTCCGGCAAAAGCGGGAGACGGTCGTTTTCGGCAACGACGTGAATGAAGTTCTGTGCCTTGGCATCAAACTTGTCGCCGCACACGTCAATAAACGTGGCGGCCTTGTTTGCGCTCGTCAGTCGCGGGGCCTTGAGCACGCGCTGCATAGTGCCGTCTTGCGACACTGCTGCAGCCAGGCCGAGCATGGCTGACCAAGAGGCCAGTTGCTGGTGGGCCTGGGCGTGCTCGAAGGCTGCCTTAGCGTAAGGTCGGGCCAACGTGGTCAATTCTGCCATGATCGCCCTCGCTTAAATTTCAGCAGCCAGTTTGTTTACCAGCTCCGCGTGCGCGTTTTGATCGATTGTGGAACCCAGGATCTTCTCGGCGCCAGAGACTGCCAGGCTACCCAATTGGGCACGCAGCGCGTCTTTGACACTGTTCAGTTCCTGCTCGATCTCGGCCTGAGCCTGAACCTTCACACGGTCAGCGTCGATACGGGCTTTTTCAACAGCCTCTTCAACGATCTGGTTACCGCGTTTCTTGGCTTGCTCAATGATTTCGGCTGCCTGAGCTTTTGCTTCGCGCAGTTGCTGACCCGCTTTATCTTGGGCCAGCTCCAGGTCGCGAGCTGCTCGGGCGGCAGCGTCCAGTCCATCCGCGATCTTCTTCTGACGTTCGTGCAAAGCCGCGATGACCGGAGGCCACACGAACTTCATGCAAAACAGTACAAAAATGAAGAACGCAACGGACTGGCCAATCAGGGTTGCATTAATGTTCACGCCAACACCTCGCTCGTTCGTTGCACATCACACCAATTACTCGAAGGTTCGAGTAATTAGCCAGCGAGTTGACCAACGAATGGGTTCGCGAAAGTGAAGAACAGAGCGATACCAACACCGATCATGGTTACGGCGTCGAGCAGACCGGCAACGATGAACATTTTAACTTGCAGCATTGGAACCATTTCTGGCTGACGCGCTGCGCCTTCCAGGAACTTGCCGCCCAACAGGCCGAAACCAATTGCGGTACCCAGTGCGCCCAGGCCGATCAACAGTGCAACAGCGATAGCGGTTAGACCAACTACAGTTTCCATCTTTCCTCCCGACTTTTACGTCGTATGGTTTAGGTTTTTTAGATTTTAAAGCGGTAAAACAAATCGTTTCATAGCCCTGTTCGGGCCCCCACCCGTTTGACCGGATGGGACATCAGACTAGTCGAGACTGGTCTTAATGGTTCTCTTCGTGTGCCATCGACAGGTAGACGATGGTCAGCATCATGAAGATAAACGCCTGCAGGGTGATGATCAGGATGTGGAACACAGCCCACGCCCACTGCAGAACTACGCCCAGGCCGCTAAGCCAGAGCAGACCGCTGCCGAACATCACAGCAATCAGAATGAAGACCAGTTCGCCGGCGTACATGTTGCCGAACAGACGCAGTGCCAACGAGATTGGCTTGGCGATCAGTGTCACGAACTCCAGCAGGAAGTTCACCGGAATCAGCAGGGCTTGAACGAAGATGTTCTTGCTGCCGAACGGGTGCAGGGTCAGTTCGCCGATAAAGCCGCCGATGCCCTTGACCTTGATGCTGTAGAAAATGATCAACGCGAACACCGACAGGGCCATGCCCAGGGTAGCGTTCGGGTCAGTGGTGGATACGGCACGGAATGGAATGTGCGCATCACCAGTGATCAGGATGGCCAGCTGAGGAATCCAGTCGACCGGAATCAGGTCGACGGCGTTCATCAGGAAGACCCAGACGAAGATGGTCAGTGCCAACGGTGCAATCACCGGGCTACGGCCATGGAAGCTGTCTTTCACGCTGCCATCGACGAATTCGACCAATACTTCAACGAAGTTCTGCAAAGCACCAGGCTGACCGGAAGTCGCCTTCTTCGCCGCCATGCGGAAAAGAAGAACGAAGATCAGACCCAACGCGACCGACCAGCCGAGAGTATCGACGTGGAAAGCCCAGAAGCCCATTTCTTTGGCTTCTGCTGCGGTGTGGGCAAAACCCCACCCGCCAGTTGGGTGCTGACCGAAGGTCAGGTTCTGCAAGTGGTGCTGGATATAGCCCGAAGCGGTTGTTTCTGCCATGGTTGCCTCAAACGCCCTAAGGTCTCGAAAGTCTTGTTCTCATCAGCAGGGGCGCGAACCAGCTGACCAGTTGGGTCAACACGAAGACGCCGAATACAGCTAGCGGCGCCAATGGCTTCACACCTGCGAACGTCAATGCAAAGAGCACTGCCGTCAAAATCAGTTTGCCCGCCTCACCGGCATAAAAAGACCGGACGATGGCTTGGGCTGCTCGGGCGCCGGAAAACCGAAATGCCCTGTGAGCGAAATAAACATTGGGCAGCAAAGCTATCAGGCCTCCGCAGAGTCCTGAGTACCCGGCAACGACTCCGTGCCATTGCCAGAGCGCCAAAGCGGCGATCAGCAAAACGACAAACTGAGCCATTAACACCGGAAAAACTGCCAGGCGATGGAACGGCAAGCGGTTTGGCGTGCGGCTTTCCATCACAATTACTCCCCAATGGTCGGCTGCCAGAATTCAATAACTTGGCATAATTTGTGCCGACAAAATGCGCGCAGAGTATAGGGGCGGTTCTGCCCCTATTCAACCGTTAGGTAGTGATTTCCGACTGCACGCTACATGAGGAAATGTTTCAACGAATGTGCGCGAGCACACCTTGAAGCTCATCGAGGGAGTTGTAACCAATAACCAACTGCCCTTTCCCCTTCTTTCCGTGGCGGATCTGCACCGCAGAGCCTAGGCGTTCAGCCAGGCGCTGCTCGAGTCGGGCGATATCAGGGTCCTGTTTAACCGGTTCAGCAGGCTCCTGTTTGCCACTCAACCACTGGCGAACCAGTGCCTCGGTTTGGCGCACCGTCAGCCCTCGTGCGACAACATGTCGCGCCCCTTCAACCTGTTGATTCTCCGGTAAACCGAGCAAAGCACGCGCATGACCCATTTCCAGGTCGCCGTGCGACAGCATGGTTTTGATAACTTCCGGCAACGCGATCAAGCGTAGCAGGTTGGCCACGGTCACGCGGGATTTGCCCACGGCTTCGGCGACTTGTTGCTGAGTCAGCTGGAATTCCTGCTGCAAACGCTGCAAGGCCACGGCTTCTTCGATGGGATTGAGGTCTTCGCGCTGGATGTTCTCGATCAGCGCCATGGCGATCGCGGTTTCATCCGGCACATCGCGAACCATCGCCGGGATGGTTTCCTGGCCAGCCTGCTGGCTGGCGCGCCAGCGGCGTTCACCGGCGATGATTTCAAAGCGACCGCTGCCAATCGGACGCACCACGATCGGCTGCATCACGCCCTGGGCCTTGATCGACTGCGCCAGTTCTTCCAGCGCCTGAGGATCCATGTCCCGTCGCGGCTGGTACTTGCCGCGCTGGATCAGGTCCAGGGGCAGGTGCTGCAGCTCACGCTGATCGGCCTGGACCGCTTGTTCTTCCAGCGAGCTGACAGTCGGACCACTCAGCAGTGCATCCAGTCCACGTCCGAGACCTCGTTTCTTGACGGCCATGGGGATTCCTTAAGTTGCCTGAGCGGCGGCGGTGCGTGAGTTTTTGCGTTGACGACGAACAAGCTCGCCGGCCAACGCCAGATAGGCGATAGCGCCACGCGATGCTTTGTCGTAGGCCAGCGCCGGCATGCCATAGCTAGGTGCTTCGGCCAGACGGATGTTGCGCGGGATGACGGTGTCGTACAGCTGCTCGCCGAAGTGCTCCTTGAGCTGCGCCGATACATCGTTCATCAGGCTCAGGCGCGGGTCGTACATGGTCCGCAACAGGCCTTCGACTTTCAGATTCGGGTTGAGCAATTCAGCGATACGCTTGATGTTATCCACAAGGTCGCTCAAACCTTCGAGCGCGAAGTACTCGCACTGCATGGGGATAATTACCCCGTCAGCTGCAACCAACGCGTTCAGCGTCAGCATCGACAACGACGGCGGGCAGTCGATCAAAATGTAATCGTAGTTTTCACGGATCGGCGCCAACGCACTGCGCAGGCGACTTTCCTTCATCTGCATTTCCAGCAGAACCACTTCGGCTGCAGTCAGGTCACGGTTGGCCGGCAACAGCTGGTATCCGCCGTGCTCGGAGTAGTGCATGGCCTCAGCCAGGTCACACTCGCCGATCAGCAGGTCGTAGACCGAGTTTTCCAGCCCGTGTTTATCCACACCGCTACCCATGGTGGCGTTGCCCTGTGGATCGAGATCGATCAACAGCACCCGGCGCTTGGTAGCGACCAGGGATGCTGCGAGGTTGATGCAGGTGGTGGTTTTACCCACACCACCTTTCTGGTTCGCTATCGCGAATACCTTAGCCATTCTTGCTTGTGTTCCCAATCATGCCGTGCGGCGCAGTATCAGCAGATGGCGTTGGCCTTGGCAACCAGGTACGGCCAGGGCGTGTTCGCTATCGAGGTGGAAGTCTGCCGGCAATGCTACCAGCTCATCAGCCGGATGAACGCCCTTCATTGCCAGCCAGCGTGTATCGGCATCGCCCAAGTGGCGAGTCCAGTTGCTGAAGTTTTCCATGCTGCTGAACGCCCGGGAGATGATCCCGTTGAATGGCTGGGCAGGCTGGAAAGCTTCTACACGACTGTGGATAACTTGCAGGTTATCCAGTTTGAGTTCGAGTTTGACCTGGGTCAGGAAGCGGGTTTTCTTGCCGTTGCTGTCCAAACAGGTCACTTGCGACTCTGGAAACAGGATGGCCAACGGAATACCCGGCATGCCGCCGCCGCTGCCAACGTCCAGCCAGCGACCATTCTCGACAAACGACATCACGCTCAAACTATCGAGCAGATGACGGGAGACCATTTCGTCCGGATCGCGCACGGCAGTCAGGTTGTAAGCCTTGTTCCATTTGATCAACAGGGCCAGGTACCCCAGCAGCTGCGCATGCTGGGCTTCTGTCAGCGTGACACCGAGCTGGCGAGCGCCTGTGGATAACTCTTCGGCATGTTGCGAGGTGACCAACGAACTCAAGCGCTTTGCTCCAACTGACGGCCCGCGCCGCGTTTTTTCAAATGAATCATCAACAGCGAAATCGCTGCCGGCGTGACACCCGGGATACGTGACGCCTGGCCCAAAGTCTCTGGACGGGTCGCGCCGAGCTTGCTCTGGATCTCTTTTGAGAGACCGGAAATGTTTGTGTAATCGATATCCACAGGCAGTTTTGTATCTTCGCTGGCCCGCAGGCGAGCGATTTCATCCTGCTGGCGATCGATGTAGCCGGCGTACTTGGTCTTGATTTCGACCTGCTCGGCGACTTGTGGATCTTCCGCGCCGCCACCGGTCACGGCGATCAGACCAGCGTAGTCGATTTCCGGACGGCTCAGCAGGTTGAGCAAATTGTATTCGTGAGTCAGCGGCGTACCGAACTTCTCGGAAATCGCATCGCCCTGCTCAGTGCCCGGGCGGACCCAGGTACTTTTCAGGCGCTGTTCTTCAAGGTCGATGCTTTCGCGTTTCTTGCAGAAGGCCGCCCAACGCGCGTCATCCACCAGACCCAGCTCGCGACCTTTTTCGGTCAGACGCAGGTCGGCGTTGTCTTCACGCAGGATCAGGCGGTACTCGGCACGGGACGTAAACATCCGGTACGGCTCTTGAGTACCGAGAGTAATCAGGTCGTCGACCAACACCCCGATGTACGCCTCGTCGCGACGCGGGCACCAGGCATCTTTGCCCTGCGCACGCAGAGCCGCGTTGGCGCCAGCCAGCAAACCCTGGGCGCCGGCCTCTTCGTAACCAGTGGTGCCGTTGATTTGCCCGGCGAAAAACAGACCGCCGATGACTTTGGTTTCGAGGCTGTACTTCAGGTCACGCGGGTCGAAGTAGTCGTACTCGATGGCATAGCCAGGACGAACAATGTGCGCGTTTTCCATGCCGCGGATCGATTGCACGATCTGCAGTTGCACGTCGAACGGCAAGGAGGTGGATATCCCGTTCGGGTACAGCTCGTGCGTAGTCAAACCTTCCGGCTCGATGAAGACCTGGTGGCTTTCCTTGTCGGCAAAGCGGTGGATCTTGTCTTCGATCGACGGGCAATACCGCGGGCCGATGCCTTCGATCAGCCCTGCATCGGAATACATCGGAGAACGATCGAGGTTGGCGGCAATGATTTCGTGGGTGCGAGCGTTGGTGTGGGTAATCCAGCAGCTCACCTGTTTCGGATGTTGCTCTTTGGAACCCATGAACGACATCACCGGGATCGGTGTATCGCCTGCTTGCTCGGTCATCACCGAGAAATCCACAGAACGACCGTCGATTCGCGGTGGCGTACCGGTTTTCAGGCGACCGACTCGCAGCGGCAATTCACGCAGACGATGAGCCAGGGCGATCGATGGCGGATCGCCGGCACGGCCACCGGAGTAATTCTGCAAGCCGATGTGGATAAGTCCACCGAGGAAGGTGCCAGTGGTCAACACCACGGAATCGGCGAAGAAACGCAGACCCATCTGGGTGACAACACCGCGCACTTGTTCCTGCTCGACGATCAGGTCATCAGCAGCTTGTTGAAATATCCACAGGTTCGGCTGGTTTTCCAAAGCTTCGCGGACAGCGGCCTTGTACAGAACCCGGTCTGCCTGAGCGCGAGTCGCTCGTACGGCCGGACCTTTGCGGCTGTTCAACACGCGAAATTGAATACCTCCTTTGTCGGTAGCCATGGCCATCGCGCCGCCGAGGGCATCGATTTCTTTCACCAGATGGCTTTTACCGATCCCACCGATGGCGGGGTTGCAACTCATGGCACCGAGGGTTTCCACGTTATGCGTCAACAACAGGGTTTTTGCACCCATACGTGCTGAGGCCAGTGCTGCCTCGGTACCGGCATGACCGCCGCCGATGACGATCACTTCAAAACGGGAAGGGAAATCCACCACGCACCTCGTGCCTGCTTCAGTTAGGTAATCAGGAATAGTTTGAGCTCAGGTTTCTGGACCTGGTCGACAAGTATAGGGACTTCGCCCTTCCTAAAGAACCCTTTGCACAAAATTTAACCAGCTGTGGAGAAGTCGGGGTTATAGAAATTAAAAAGAGAGAAATTTATTAAATCTTTGTTTTTATGTTTATTTCTACTGAGCCACATTTCTGTGGATAGATCGCTACAAGCCTTTATATTCAATATGTACAGCGATTCAAAACCCTGTGGTCATGTACCAAGGAGGCCCTTGGATAACCGGTTTAAGCCTGTGGATGAAAGGGATTGTTATCCACAGGGGCGGTTATCTTCAGTTTTCACGCCCTGTTATCAACTGCCCTTAGTGGCACTTACTCACAGGGCTTAATCCACAGATAAATGCTGATCGAGCAAATTCCGGACACGGAAAATCCGCTCAAGCAGAAAGAATCTGCTCGGCACTGGAGGAAATTTAAGGCAAGGGAGGGAACAGACAGGCGCGAACGGCCTGTCTGTGAATATCGGAAGGACTATTTACCGATGCAGAAGCTGGAAAAAATACGTCCCAGCAGATCATCCGAGCTGAATGCGCCGGTGATCTCACCCAAAGAGTGCTGAGCCTGGCGCAAATCTTCCGCCAGCAGCTCACCAGCACCCGCCAGAGTCAACTGCGCACGGCCATGCTCAAGGGATGCGCTGGCGTGTCGCAACGCATCAAGGTGACGCCTGCGTGCACTGAAGCTGCTTTCCGAAGTCTGCTCGTAACCCATGCAGGCCTTGAGATGTTCGCGTAGCAATTCCAGCCCCATACCGCCAGATTTGGCACTAAGGCTGATGGTGACGTGGCCATCGTCACTGACTTCCAGGGCAATCGCTTCTCCCGTCAGGTCAGCCTTATTACGGATCAGCGTAACTTTTGCCGGATCCGGGCGGATTTCAAGGAACTCCGGCCATAACGCAAACGGATCAAGTGCCTCAGGAGCGGTCGCATCGACCACCAGCAACACCCGATCTGCTTCGCCGATGGCTTTCAACGCCCGCTCGACGCCGATTTTTTCCACCTGGTCATCGGTATCCCGCAGACCGGCGGTGTCGACCACGTGCAACGGCATGCCATCGATGTGGATATGTTCGCGAAGAATATCCCGGGTGGTGCCGGCAATCTCGGTCACGATCGCGGCTTCTCGACCGGCCAAGGCATTCAGCAGGCTGGACTTGCCGGCATTGGGTCGGCCGGCAATGACCACGGTCATCCCGTCGCGAAGCAAGGCACCTTGCCCGGCTTCACGAAGCACTGTGGATAATTCATCGCGCACTTTGTCGAGCATGGCCAGTACGTGGCCGTCGGCCAGGAAGTCGATTTCTTCCTCCGGGAAATCGATCGCAGCCTCGACGTAGATGCGCAGGCCGATTAACTGCTCGGTGAGGTTATGCACACGCAGGGAGAATGCGCCTTGCAACGAACGCAGTGCATTTCGCGCAGCCTGTGCAGAACTGGCCTCGATCAAGTCGGCGATGGCTTCCGCCTGGGCTAGGTCGAGCTTGTCGTTGAGGAAGGCGCGTTCACTGAATTCTCCTGGCCGAGCCAGACGACAGCCCAGTTCCAGACAACGTTTGAGCAGCATATCGAGAACAATCGGCCCGCCGTGCCCCTGCAGTTCAAGCACATCTTCGCCGGTGAAGGAGTTCGGTCCCGGAAAATACAACGCGATGCCTTCGTCCAGCACCTCTTCGTTTTCGTTGAGAAACGGACCGTAGTGGGCAAATCGAGGTTTCAATTCCCGACCGCTGATCGCCCTGGCAGCAATGCTCGCCAACGGCCCGGAAATACGGACGATGCCCACACCGCCGCGACCTTGAGCGGTGGCGACAGCTGCGATGGTTTCCCGAGGAACGCTCATAAACCAGTACCCAGACAAAAGTGACAGATAGCAAAACGCCCCACTAGGGGGCGTTTTGAGTGGTTATCCACAGTGTAAATCAGGCAGCTGCTTTGGTAGCTGCTTCAACTTTACGAGTGATGTACCACTGTTGGGCGATGGACAGGCAGTTGTTCACAACCCAGTACAGCACCAGACCAGCCGGGAACCACAGGAAGAAGAAGGTGAAGATGATTGGCATCAGCTTCATGACCTTCGCCTGCATCGGATCCGGAGGAGTCGGGTTCAACTGCTGCTGGATAAACATGGTTGCACCCATGATGATCGGCAGAATGAAGAACGGATCCTTGATCGACAGGTCAGTAATCCACAGCATGAACGGCGCTTGGCGCATTTCAACGCTTTCCAGCAGAACCCAGTACAGCGACAGGAAAACCGGCATCTGCACGAGGATTGGCAAGCAACCACCCAGCGGATTGATCTTCTCTTTCTTGTACAGCTCCATCATGGCTTGCGACATTTTCTGCCGATCATCGCCATGTTGCTCTTTCAGCGCAGCCAGTTTCGGTGCCACTGCACGCATGCGCGCCATGGATTTGTAGCTGGCAGCCGACAGCGGGAAGAAAATCCCCTTGATCAGCATGGTCAGGAAGATGATCGACCAGCCCCAGTTACCGATCAGCGCGTGGATGTGTTGCAGCAGCCAGAAGATAGGCTGGGCAATGAACCACAGAATGCCGTAATCGACGGTCAATTCCAGACCTGGGGACAACTCTTTCAGCACAGCCTGGCTTTTTGGACCGGCGTACAGAACAGCGCTGACTTCGGCTTTTGCACCTGGTGCAACGGTCACTGCCGGAGCGGTGTAGCCGATGATGTAGTTGCCTTTGCTGTCTTTACGGGTCTGGACGAGATTGTTTTCGCCCTTCGCCGGAATCCACGCGGTCACGAAGTAGTGTTGCAACCAGGCAACCCAACCGCCGTTAACGGTTTCTTTCAGCTGAGCCTTGTCCATGTCCTTCATCGACACTTTCTTGTACGGCTCGTTACTTGTCCACAGGGCGGCGCCCAGGTAAGTCGCGGTGCCGGTGGCAGTGCTGGAAGAAGGATCGGAGCTGGCGTCACGCTTCAGCTGGGCGAACATCGCACCCGACCAAGGCTTGGCGCTTTCGTTGTCGATCAGGTAGGAAACGGTTACGTCATACAAGCCACGTTTTACGGTGAAACGCTTGATGTAGTTGACGCCGTCCTTGCTGAACTTGAGGTCCACGACCATTTGGTCCTGACCGTCAGCCAGTTGGTAGATCTTCTTCTCGGAGGAGTAAACCGGGCGACCGGCTGGACTTGCGTCCGGACCGTCGGTGCCGATCAGACCGCTCTGGGCCAGATAAGTCCGCTCGTTGCCGTTATCGAACAACTGGAATGGAATTTCCGGATGGTCCTGGCGACGTGGATACAGCGGCAACGTCAGTTGGGCAACATCACCACCTTGTGGATCGATAGCCAGGTTGAGCACATCCGTTTTGATCTGGATGAGGTCTTTGCTTACAGCCACTGGTGTTTCAGTGGGTGCAGTTGCACTGGTATCACTTGGTGCGCGTGGAATGTCGTCACTGACAGAAGCATTATTGCCAGTCGCCGTGTCCGGTAGGCCCGGTGCGGTAGTACTGGAAGCAACATTCTGAGTCGGCAGGGCAGCCTGGCCATAGTCCTGGTTCCATTTAAGAACCATAACGTAGGACACGATTGCCAGGGCGACGATCAGGATCGTGCGTTTGATATCCATGATTACTCGGCCATCGAAGAAGAACGGGAGGTAGGGATAGGCGGAACCGGGTCATAACCACCGGGATTCCACGGATGACAGCGACCTAAACGACGAAAGGTCAGCCAGCCACCGCGCAGAAGGCCATGATTTTCTATGGCTTCATACGCGTAGCAGGAACAACTGGGGTAGAAACGACAGTGACTGGCCATCAGAGGACTAATGGCATAACGATAAAACTGGATCGGAACGAGTGCCAGTTTACGCATCGGGACTGTCTACCCCTACAGTTTCGGTTTTGACTGCTGGTACCGGCTTGCTACGTGCCAGACGCTTCCAGAGCTTGCCGAAATGCTGAATCAATTCGGGGTTTTCTACGTCACCCAAACCTTTGCGCGCGACGATAACGATGTCCCAACCGACCAGTGAATCCTGGTTCAGGCGAAACGATTCGCGCATCAGACGTTTGAGGCGATTGCGCTCGACGGAGAGCTTTACGCTCTTTTTCCCGATAACCAACCCGAGACGGGGGTGATCAAGATCGTTGTTGCGCGCAAGGAGCAGGAGATTTTTCCCCGGAACCTTGCCGGTAGGGGAGTCAAAGACTGCCTTGAAATGCCGGGGAGTAAGCAGACGCTTTTCCCGACTGAAGTCCTGACTCACCTCCAGTGCCGGATTATCAAACTGCCAGACGCGCACGACCTTTGGCGCGACGACGCGACAGGACGGCACGACCGTTCTTGGTAGCCATGCGAGCACGGAAACCGTGGGTACGAGCGCGTTTGATAGTGCTTGGTTGGAAAGTACGTTTCATTGTCGTGTTACCTGGTTCGTCCACAACGGGCCGGAATGGCCCCCGTTTTAAGAGACCGGGGATTCTAGAGAAAGCAAGCCTCTAGGTCAATTTCCAACCAGCGTTTCCTTATAAATAGATCTCCAGGCCTTTTCTCGTCCGCACGCCTTCGCTAGATATAGAAATAAAGAAGGAAGTTATTTAAAGCTTTTCTGTAAAGCTTATAAAAGCTAGGGAGGCGATCTTCTGTGGATAACTACCTTTAGCCCTTCTATCCCGTGCTGTACAGAGAATGACAACTACGTTGGAAAACAGGGGGCAGCCTGTGCTGCGCTGTCGGATAAGCTGTGTGTGGAATGGCCAGTTATCCACAGGCGTGTTATCCACCGAGTTTCACCCCCACTTGTCCAGTGCCCTCATGGGCGGTTATCCACAGAGCTTATGCACATACCATTGGTCGCCTTTTTGGCGGTTAACGCGTTGATAATTCATGGCCTGTGCGCAACCTGCATGTGGATAAGTGGGCGTCTGGCCGCTACAATGGCCGCTTGTTTTTGCCTCACCGGCTTTCAACTTAGGGATATCCGTGTCAGTGGAACTTTGGCAGCAGTGCGTGGAGCTTTTGCGCGATGAGCTGCCTGCCCAACAATTCAACACTTGGATCCGTCCACTACAGGTCGAAGCCGAAGGCGACGAGTTGCGTGTCTACGCACCGAATCGTTTTGTTCTCGACTGGGTCAACGAAAAGTACCTGGGCCGCGTCCTTGAACTGCTGGATGAGCATGGCAATGGCATCGCGCCCGCGCTCTCCTTATTAATAGGCAGCAAACGCAGTTCGGCACCGCGTGCGGCACCAAATGCACCGTTGGCCGCCGCTGCTTCCCAGGCTCAGGCCGCTCAAGCGCCTGTCAGTGCTCCAGCGCCAGCCCCGGCGACCGCACCGACCAAGCGTGCGACGCAAAAAGTGGCGGAGGTCAGTGAAGAGCCGTCACGCGACAGCTTCGACCCGATGGCCGGCGCCAGCTCGCAACAGGCTCCTATTCGGTCCGAGCAGCGCACGGTGCAAGTCGAAGGCGCGCTCAAGCACACCAGTTACCTGAACCGCACGTTCACCTTCGAAAACTTTGTCGAGGGTAAGTCCAACCAGCTGGCCCGGGCTGCGGCCTGGCAGGTCGCGGATAACCCCAAGCACGGTTACAACCCGCTCTTCCTTTATGGCGGCGTCGGCTTGGGTAAGACTCACTTGATGCATGCTGTGGGTAACCATCTATTAAAGAAGAACCCGAATGCCAAGGTCGTGTACCTGCACTCGGAGCGATTCGTCGCCGACATGGTCAAGGCCCTGCAGCTGAACGCGATCAACGAGTTCAAACGCTTCTACCGTTCGGTGGATGCGCTGCTGATCGATGACATTCAGTTCTTCGCTCGCAAAGAGCGGTCCCAGGAAGAGTTTTTCCACACCTTCAACGCCCTGCTTGAAGGTGGTCAGCAGGTCATTCTTACCAGTGACCGCTACCCGAAAGAAATCGAAGGCCTTGAAGAGCGCCTTAAATCCCGCTTCGGCTGGGGCCTGACGGTTGCCGTCGAGCCGCCGGAGCTGGAAACCCGCGTCGCGATCCTGATGAAAAAGGCTGACCAGGCCAAAGTCGATCTGCCACACGATGCGGCGTTCTTTATTGCCCAGCGTATCCGCTCCAACGTCCGTGAGCTGGAAGGCGCGCTTAAACGCGTGATCGCACACTCGCACTTCATGGGCCGCGACATCACCATCGAGTTGATTCGCGAATCCCTGAAAGACCTGTTGGCGCTGCAAGACAAACTGGTCTCTGTGGATAACATTCAGCGCACGGTCGCCGAGTACTACAAGATCAAGATTTCCGATCTGCTGTCCAAGCGTCGTTCTCGCTCGGTCGCACGTCCGCGTCAGGTTGCAATGGCGTTGTCCAAAGAGTTGACTAACCACAGCCTGCCCGAAATCGGCGATGTGTTTGGTGGCCGCGACCATACGACCGTTTTGCACGCCTGCCGCAAGATCAACGAACTTAAGGAATCCGACGCGGACATCCGCGAGGACTACAAGAACCTGCTGCGTACACTGACTACTTGATGAACACCAGCGCAGCTTATTAAGGCAAGGGACTAGACCATGCATTTCACCATTCAACGCGAAGCCTTGTTGAAACCCCTGCAACTGGTCGCAGGCGTCGTCGAGCGCCGACAGACCTTGCCGGTGCTCTCCAACGTGCTGCTGGTTGTCGAAGGCCAGCAACTGTCGCTGACCGGTACCGACCTGGAAGTCGAGCTGGTCGGTCGTGTGCAACTCGAAGAGCCTGCGGACCCGGGTTCCATCACTGTGCCTGCGCGCAAGCTGATGGACATCTGCAAGAGCTTGCCGAACGATGCGCTGATCGACATTAAGGTCGATGAGCAGAAGCTCGTCGTGAAGGCCGGTCGTAGCCGCTTCACCCTGTCGACCCTGCCGGCCAACGATTTCCCTACGGTCGAAGAAGGCCCTGGTTCGCTGACTTGCAGCCTGGAGCAGAGCAAGCTGCGTCGTTTGATCGAACGCACCAGCTTCGCCATGGCCCAGCAGGACGTGCGTTATTACCTGAACGGCATGCTGCTGGAAGTGTCCGAAGGCATCATCCGCGCCGTGGCCACCGACGGTCACCGTCTGGCGATGTGCTCGATGAAGGCCGATATCGGTCAGCCGGATCGCCATCAGGTCATCGTGCCGCGCAAAGGTATCCTCGAACTCGCGCGCTTGCTGACCGAGCCGGACGGCATCGTCAGCATCGTGCTGGGTCAACACCACATCCGCGCGACCACCGGCGAGTTCACCTTCACTTCGAAACTGGTCGACGGTAAATTCCCTGATTACGAGCGCGTTCTGCCAAAAGGCGGCGACAAGCTGGTACTCGGTGATCGCCAAGCCCTGCGTGAAGCATTCAGCCGCACTGCGATCCTGTCCAACGAGAAGTACCGCGGTATCCGACTGCAATTGGCCAACGGCCAGCTGAAAATTCAGGCGAACAACCCGGAGCAGGAAGAAGCTGAAGAAGAAGTCGGCGTCGAGTACAACGGCGGCAATCTGGAAATTGGCTTCAACGTGAGCTATCTGCTCGACGTGCTGGGCGTGATGACCACCGAGCAGGTTCGCCTGATCCTGTCCGACTCGAACAGCAGTGCGCTGGTGCAAGAGTCCGACAACGATGACTCGGCCTACGTTGTCATGCCGATGCGTCTGTAATCATGCTCAGCAGAAGCTAGATGTCTTTAAGTCGCGTCTCGGTCACCGCGGTGCGTAATCTGCACCCGGTGACCTTCTCCCCCTCCCCCCGAATCAATATTCTTTACGGCGCCAACGGCAGCGGCAAAACCAGTGTTCTGGAAGCCATTCACCTGCTGGGGCTTGCCCGTTCGTTTCGTAGCACCCGATTGTTACCCGTCATTCAGTACGAGCAATTGGCATGCACCGTATTTGGGCAGGTTGAATTGGCCGAGGGTGGCCATAGCGCGTTGGGGATATCTCGAGACAGGCAGGGCGAGTTTCAGATTCGCATCGACGGCCAGAATGCTCGCAGTGCGGCGCAACTGGCGGAGATCCTGCCGCTTCAGTTGATTAACCCGGATAGCTTCCGCTTGCTGGAAGGCGCACCGAAGATTCGTCGGCAGTTTCTCGACTGGGGTGTGTTCCACGTGGAACCGCGATTCATGTCCACCTGGCAGCGCTTGCAGAAGGCCCTGCGCCAGAGAAACTCTTGGCTGCGGCATGGTACACTTGACGCCGTTTCGCAAGCGGTTTGGGACAGGGAACTGTGCCAGGCCAGCGCTGAAATAGATGAATACCGCCGCGCTTACATCAAAGCCTTGAAACCAGTCTTTGAACAGACCTTGAGCGAACTGGTTGAGCTCGAGGGTTTGACGCTCAGCTATTACCGCGGTTGGGACAAGGACCGGGAGTTGAGTGCTGTGCTCGCCGGGTCCCTTCAGCGGGATCAGCAAATGGGTCATACCCAAGCCGGACCACAACGTGCTGATTTGCGCCTTAGGTTGGGTGCACATAACGCCGCGGACATCTTGTCCCGTGGTCAGCAGAAGTTGGTGGTCTGTGCATTGCGGATTGCCCAAGGGCACCTGGTAAGCCAGGCCCGACGCGGCCAGTGTATTTATCTGGTGGATGACCTGCCGTCCGAACTGGACGAGCACCACCGTCGCGCGCTTTGCCGCTTGCTGGAAGACTTACGCTGCCAGGTGTTTATCACTTGTGTAGATCACGAATTATTGAGGGACGGCTGGCAGACGGAAACGCCAGTCGCTCTGTTCCACGTGGAACAGGGCCGTATCACCCAGACCCACGACCATCGGGAGTGAAGGCATTGAGCGAAGAAAATACGAATACCTACGACTCAACGAGCATTAAGGTGCTGAAAGGCCTGGATGCCGTCCGTAAACGTCCTGGTATGTACATTGGTGACACCGACGATGGCAGCGGTCTGCACCACATGGTCTTCGAGGTAGTCGACAACTCCATCGATGAAGCGCTCGCTGGCCATTGTGACGACATCAGCATCATTATCCACCCGGATGAATCCATCACCGTTCGCGACAACGGTCGTGGCATCCCGGTAGACGTGCACAAAGAAGAAGGCGTTTCGGCAGCCGAGGTCATCATGACCGTGCTGCACGCCGGCGGGAAGTTCGACGACAACTCCTACAAAGTATCCGGCGGTCTGCACGGTGTAGGTGTTTCGGTGGTCAACGCCCTGTCCGAAGAGCTGGTCCTGACCGTTCGCCGCAGCGGCAAGATCTGGGAACAGACGTACATTCACGGCGTTCCGAAAGAGCCGATGAAAATTGTTGGTGAGAGCGAAACCACCGGCACCCAGATCCACTTCAAACCGTCCGATCTGACCTTCAAGAATATCCACTTCAGCTGGGACATCCTGGCCAAGCGGATTCGTGAACTGTCCTTCCTCAACTCCGGTGTCGGTATCGTCCTCAAGGATGAGCGCAGCGGCAAGGAAGAGCTGTTCAAGTATGAAGGTGGCCTGCGTGCGTTCGTTGAATACCTGAACACCAACAAGACTCCGGTCAACCAGGTGTTCCACTTCAACATCCAGCGCGAAGACGGCATCGGCGTGGAAATCGCCCTGCAGTGGAACGACAGCTTCAACGAGAACCTGTTGTGCTTCACCAACAACATTCCACAGCGCGATGGCGGTACTCACTTGGTGGGTTTCCGCTCCGCACTGACGCGTAACTTGAACACCTACATCGAAGCGGAAGGTCTGGCGAAGAAGCACAAGGTCGCGACCACCGGTGACGATGCCCGTGAAGGCCTGACCGCAATCATTTCGGTGAAAGTCCCGGATCCGAAGTTCAGCTCCCAGACCAAAGACAAGCTGGTGTCTTCCGAAGTGAAGACCGCGGTCGAACAGGAAATGGGCAAGTACTTCTCCGACTTCCTGCTGGAAAACCCGAACGAGGCCAAACTGGTCGTCGGCAAGATGATCGACGCGGCTCGCGCTCGTGAAGCGGCGCGTAAAGCCCGCGAGATGACCCGTCGCAAAGGCGCGCTGGATATCGCCGGCCTGCCGGGCAAACTGGCTGACTGCCAGGAAAAAGACCCTGCCCTGTCAGAACTGTACCTCGTGGAAGGTGACTCTGCTGGCGGCTCCGCCAAGCAGGGTCGCAACCGCCGGACCCAGGCCATCCTGCCGTTGAAAGGCAAGATCCTGAACGTCGAGAAGGCGCGCTTCGACAAGATGATCTCTTCGCAAGAAGTGGGCACCTTGATCACCGCGCTGGGCTGCGGCATCGGCCGCGACGAGTACAACATCGCCAAGCTGCGTTACCACAACATCATCATCATGACCGATGCTGACGTCGACGGTTCGCACATCCGTACCCTGCTGCTGACCTTCTTCTTCCGTCAGTTGCCGGAACTGATCGAGCGCGGCTACATCTATATCGCTCAGCCGCCGCTGTACAAGGTCAAGAAAGGCAAGCAAGAGCAATACATCAAAGACGACGACGCCATGGAAGAGTACATGACGCAGTCGGCCCTGGAAGACGCGAGCCTGCACCTGAACGAGGATGCTCCGGGTATTTCCGGACCTGCCCTTGAGCGTCTGGTGAACGACTTCCGTCTGGTAATGAAGACTCTCAAGCGTCTGTCGCGACTGTACCCACAGGAACTGACCGAGCACTTCATCTATCTGCCGGCTGTCAGTCTGGAGCAGTTGTCTGATCACGCAGCGATGCAGAATTGGATGGCCCAGTACGAAGTCCGTCTGCGCACTGTCGAGAAGTCTGGCCTGGTCTACAAAGCCAGCCTGCGTGAAGACCGTGAACGTAACGTCTGGCTGCCAGAGGTCGAACTGATCTCCCACGGCTTGTCGAACTACGTCACCTTCAACCGCGACTTCTTCGGCAGCAACGATTACAAAACCGTTGTATCCCTGGGCGCTCAACTGAGCACCTTGCTGGACGACGGTGCGTACATCCAGCGTGGCGAGCGCAAAAAGCCGGTCACCGAGTTCAAGGAAGCCCTTGAATGGCTGATGGCTGAAAGCACCAAGCGTCACACCATCCAGCGATACAAAGGTCTGGGCGAAATGAACCCGGATCAGCTGTGGGAAACCACCATGGACCCAAGCCAGCGCCGGATGCTCAAAGTGACCATCGAAGACGCCATTGGCGCAGACCAGATCTTCAACACCCTGATGGGTGATGCGGTCGAACCTCGTCGTGACTTCATCGAAAGCAACGCCTTGGCGGTGTCTAACCTGGATTTCTAATCCAGCAGCTGACTGCTAATTGAAAAAGGCCAACGCTCAGCGTTGGCCTTTTTTTATACCTTCAAAGATGATCGCAGAGCCAAACACATCGCAAATCGCAGGCATAAAAAAACCGGCTATATCAGCCGGTTTTTTTGCGCCCGAAAAAAACTTATGCACCATTTCCGGAGTTTTATGAGTTTAAGAAATATATATATAAATCATAAAGATACGATCACAAAACGTTAATTTTCGGTAAAACGGTACACAGGTTATCCACAGAATCTCAGACAGCCACTTGATCGTTGGCCGAGGGGGCGGCTGGGGCGGCTGGCAGCGAACCCATTTCCCGCTGCATCTGCTCGTTCCAGCTCTGCACACGGTCATTCAGATCGGCAATGGCGCGCGGCCCACTGCCTACGGCGTACATCGGCTCGCCAATGATCACGGTGATGACGCCCTGCTTCTTCGCCCAACCGGTTTTCGGCCAGAACTTGCCGGCATTGTGCGCAATCGGCAGGACTGGAAGTGCGGCATTGACCGCCAATGCGGTGCCACCGCGTGAGAACTTGCCGATGGTGCCATAAGGAACGCGAGTCCCTTCGGGGAAGATCAGCACCCAGACGCCATCCTTCAGCAATTCATGTCCCTTCTTCGCCACATGCTTGAGCGCAGCTTTCGGATTGTCGCGGTCGATAGCGATCGGTCGCAACATGGCCATGGCCCAGCCGAAGAATGGCACGAACAGCAATGAGCGCTTGAGCACTTGGCTCAATGGCTCGAAGTAGGCAGAGAGAAAGAAGGTCTCCCAGGTGCTCTGGTGGTTCGACTGAATCACGCAGGGCTGGTCAGGCACGTTCTCGGCGCCCCTTACTTCGTAGCTGATGCCCAGAAAGACTTTGCTCAGCCACAAGGCGCAACGGCACCAGTACACATTGATGAAGCGATACCGCGCCTTGAACGGCAGAAACGGCGCGATTAAAAAGCTCAGGCTGCACCAAAGCAAGGAGCTGGTGCCCAGCAGCAGGTAAAAGAGGAAGGTTCTGATGGCCTGCAGTATCGACATGGCGACATTTACCGTTGCGGGCACTGCCCGCCTATTCAAGCGCACTCCCGATCAATCCTTGGTCAGGAACAATCGAAGCACTCTAATTGTGGATAAGTTCTGCGGCAATCGCCGCAAGATCGTCAAAAATCAAGGTGCCCACCGGCAGGGTCTTGCCCAGAGTCTTTTCGCCTTTCCCGGTCTTTACCAAAACTGGCTGAGAGTCGACGGCTTTGGCGGCTTCCAGGTCACCAAGGGTATCGCCGACGAACCATAGATGAGTCAGCGATTCGTTGTAATGAGCGGCGATGGTTTTCAACATCCCGGGTTTTGGCTTGCGGCAATCGCAGCCGTCGTCCGGCCCGTGCGGGCAGTAGACAATCAGCCCGACCTCGCCGCCCTGCTCCGCCACCAACGAACGCAAGCGCTCGTGCATAGCGTCCAGGGTTGCGATGTCGTAATAGCCGCGAGCGATGCCCGACTGGTTGGTAGCCACCGCCACCGTCCAGCCGGCCTTGCTCAACTGCGCGATGGCTTCGATCGAACCGGGGAGCGGAATCCACTCCTCCACCGACTTGATGTAAGCGTCGGAGTCGTAATTGATCACCCCGTCCCGATCGAGAATCAGCAGTTTCAACAGCAGTCCCTCAGCCCAGCATCGAAATGTCGGCAACGCCGAGGAACAGTCCACGCAGGCGCGCCAGCAATGCGTAACGGTTGGCGCGCACCTTGGCGTCTTCAGCGTTGACCATCACGGCCTCGAAGAATGCATCCACCGGCTCGCGCAAGGCAGCCAGACGGGCCAGCGATTCGCTGTACTGACGGGCAGCGGCCATCGGCTGTACAGCCTGGTCAGCCTGCTGGATCGCCGAGTACAGGGAGAACTCGTTGGCATTGTCGAAGTACTTGGCTTCCACGACCGAAGGAATGGAGCCTTCGACCTTGCTCAGCAAGTTCGAAACGCGTTTGTTCACTGCGGCCAGGGCTGCGGCTTCCGGCAATTTGCGGAACGCTTCCACGGCTTGTACGCGCTGATCGAAGTCCAGGGCAGAACCCGGTTTCAGGGCACGGACCGACAGGTAAGTCCCGACATCCACGCCTTCGTCTTCGTAACGGGCACGCAGACGGTCGAAGATGAACTCCAGCACCGAATCGTTCAGGCCGGCAGCCTTGACCTTGGTACCGAACGCATTCACGGCGAATGCCACGGCGTCGTTCAGGTCGAGGTCGAGTTTCTTGTCGATCAGGATGCGCAACACGCCGAGTGCTGCACGACGCAGGGCGTACGGGTCTTTGCTGCCGGTTGGCAGCATGCCGATGCCGAAGATACCGACCAGGGTATCGAGCTTGTCGGCGATGGCCACGGCCGCACCGGTCAGGGTGGTCGGCAGTTCAGCACCGGCACCGCGCGGCATGTACTGCTCGTTCAGGGCCAGTGCGACTTCTTCCGGCTCGCCGTCGTTGAGGGCGTAGTAGTAACCGGCGACGCCTTGCATCTCCGGGAACTCACCGACCATCTCGGTCGCCAGATCGCACTTGGACAGCAGGCCGGCACGGGAAGCCCAGGCTGCGTTGCCGCCAACGCGTTGCGCGATGAACGCGGCCAGTTTGGAAACGCGCTCGGCCTTGTCGTAGACGCTGCCGAGTTTTTCCTGGAACACCACGTTCTGCAGGCGCAGGTTGAAGTCTTCGAGTTTCTGCTTCTTGTCTTGCTTGAAGAAGAACTCGGCGTCGGTCAGGCGTGGACGAACCACTTTCTCGTTACCGGCGATGATCTGTTGCGGGTCTTTGCTTTCGATGTTGGCCACAGTGATGAAACGTGGCAGCAACTTGCCGTCGGCATCCAGCAGGCAGAAGTACTTCTGGTTGTCCTGCATGGTGGTGATCAGGGCTTCTTGTGGCACGTCGAGGAAACGTTCCTCGAACGAGCACACCAGCGGCACCGGCCATTCGACCAGCGCGGTCACTTCGTCGAGCAAGGCTGGAGGAACGATGGCAGTACCTTCCTGCATCGTCGCCAGCTCTTCGGTGCGTTTGCTGATCAGCTCGCGACGCTCGTTGGCATCGGCCAGTACGTAGGCGGCACGCAGGTCGCTCAGGTAATTGGCCGGCGAAGTGATACGCACGCTTTCCGGGTGATGGAAGCGGTGACCACGGGAATCACGACCGGACTTCTGGGCGAGGATCGTGCAATCGATGACCTGGTCACCGAGCAGCATTACCAGCCATTGGGTCGGACGAACGAATTCTTCCTTGCGAGCACCCCAGCGCATGCGCTTGGGGATCGGCAGGTCGTTCAGCGAATCTTCAACGATGGTCGGCAGCAGGCTCGCAGTCGGCTTGCCGGCGATGCTTTGGCTGTAACGCAGTTTCGGGCCGCTTTGATCGATTTCGCTCAGGTCGACGCCGCATTTCTTGGCGAAGCCCAGTGCTGCTTGAGTCGGGTTGCCTTCGGCATCGAACGCGGCCTGACGTGGCGGGCCGTCGAGGTTGATGCTGCGATCCGGCTGCTGAGTCGCCAGCGAGGTGATCAGCACAGCCAGACGACGTGGTGCGGCGTAGACGGTTTTGGTCTCGTAGTTCAGGCCCGCGGCTTGCAGGCCCTTGTCGATACCGGCCAGAAACGCGTCGGCCAGGGTGTTCAGGGCTTTGGGTGGCAGTTCTTCGGTGCCCAGTTCAACCAGAAAATCTTGAGCACTCATTGTGCAGCCTCCAGCTTGGCCAGTACTTCGTCACGCAGGTCCGGGGTCGCCATCGGGAAGCCCAGCTTGGCGCGAGCCAGCAGGTAGGCTTGCGCAACGGAACGCGCCAGGGTGCGCACACGCAGGATGTATTGCTGACGCGCGGTCACCGAGATCGCCCGGCGCGCATCCAGCAGGTTGAAGGTATGGGAGGCCTTCAACACCATTTCGTAGCTCGGCAATGGCAGCGGCTGGTCGAGTTCGATCAGGCGCTTGGCTTCGCTTTCGTAGAAGTCGAACAGTTCGAACAGCTTCTCGACGTTGGCGTGTTCGAAGTTGTAGGTCGACTGCTCGACTTCGTTCTGGTGGAACACGTCGCCGTAAGTCACTTTACCGAACGGACCGTCAGCCCAGACCAGGTCGTAGACCGAGTCCACGCCTTGCAGGTACATGGCCAGACGTTCCAGACCGTAAGTGATCTCGCCGGTCACCGGGTAGCACTCGATGCCGCCCGCTTGCTGGAAGTAAGTGAACTGCGTCACTTCCATGCCGTTGAGCCAGACTTCCCAGCCCAGACCCCAGGCGCCCAGTGTCGGCGATTCCCAGTTGTCTTCGACGAAGCGGATGTCGTGGACCAACGGGTCCAGGCCGACGTGCTTGAGGGAGCCCAGGTACAGTTCCTGGAAGTTGTCCGGGTTCGGCTTCAGGACTACCTGGAACTGGTAGTAGTGCTGCAGACGATTCGGGTTTTCGCCGTAGCGGCCGTCAGTCGGGCGACGACTGGGCTGCACATAAGCGGCGTTCCAGGTTTCCGGGCCAATGGCGCGCAGGAATGTAGCGGTGTGGAAAGTGCCGGCGCCTACTTCCATATCGTAGGGCTGAAGTACCACACAACCTTGCTCGGCCCAGTATTGCTGGAGGGCGAGGATCAAGTCTTGGAAGGTACGCACGGCTGGCGTAGGCTGGCTCACGAAATTCACCTGTTTCTTGGGCTGCGATTTAAAGAGCGGGAGTATACCCGATTCGGTCCTGCGCACGCCCCCTGGAGCCTTATGCCACGCTGCTTTTGGTGTTCCGAAGATCCGCTGTACATGGCTTATCACGATCAGGAGTGGGGCACGCCGCTACGCGATGCGCAGGGTTTGTTCGAGTTGCTTTTGCTCGAAGGGTTCCAGGCCGGCCTTTCCTGGATCACCGTGCTGCGAAAACGTGAGCGATATCGCGAGGTATTGTTCGGCTTCGACGTACAACGGGTGGCGCAGATGAGCGACGCGGAAATCGATGAATTGATGCTCGATCCGGGCATTATTCGCAATCGCCTCAAACTCAACGCCGCCCGACGCAACGCCCAGGCCTGGCTGGCGCTGGAGGACCCGGTAACGTTTCTCTGGTCCTTCGTCGGCGGCACGCCTGTGATCAATCATTTCAAGGATCGCACCGAAGTGCCGGCGGTCACGCCGACGGCGGTGGAGATGAGCAAAGGCTTGAAAAAGGCCGGCTTCACGTTCGTCGGTCCGACCATTTGCTACGCACTGATGCAGGCCTCGGGCATGGTCATGGACCACACGCAAGACTGCGACCGCTACGCTCAGCTCGCCAACGGCGGTTAGAATGGCCGCCTCGCGCACAGCACAAGATCAGGAGTGACCTGTGGATAAGTTTAAAGGCGCCTTGCTGGTAGGCGCTCTGCGGCTGTTTGCCCTGCTCCCGTGGCGGGCAGTGCAAGCCGTGGGCTCGGCCATTGGCTGGGTCATGTGGAAAACACCCAACCGTTCCCGCGATGTGGTGCGGATCAACCTCGCCAAGTGCTTCCCCGAAATGGACCCGGCTGAACGCGAGCGTCTGGTCGGCCAGAGCCTGAAAGACATCGGCAAGTCACTGACCGAAAGCGCCTGCGCCTGGATCTGGCCGGCCCAGCGTTCCATCGACCTGGTGCGTGAAGTCGAAGGGCTCGATGTGTTGAAGGACGCCCTCGCCTCCGGCAAGGGCGTGGTCGGCATCACCAGCCACCTGGGTAATTGGGAAGTGTTGAACCACTTCTATTGCAACCAGTGCAAACCGATCATTTTCTACCGACCGCCGAAACTGAAAGCGGTGGATGATCTGCTGCGCAAACAGCGGGTGCAATTGGGTAACCGCGTGGCCGCTTCCACCAAGGAAGGCATCCTCAGCGTCATCAAGGAAGTGCGCAAAGGTGGTGCAGTGGGTATTCCCGCTGACCCGGAACCAGCCGAATCCGCTGGGATATTCGTACCTTTTTTCGCCACCCAGGCGCTGACCAGCAAGTTCGTACCGAACATGCTCGCCGGCGGTAAAGCGGTCGGCGTGTTCTTGCATGCCCTGCGCCTGCCGGACGGTTCAGGTTACAAGGTGATCCTGGAAGCCGCGCCCGAAGCCATGTACAGCACCGATACCGAAACGTCGTGCGCAGCCATGAGCCAGGTGGTCGAGCGGTATGTGCGGGCCTATCCGAGCCAGTACATGTGGAGCATGAAGCGCTTCAAGAAGCGGCCACCCGGTGAAGAGCGTTGGTATTGAGTTGATTGGCATGATCTGTGGATAACCTTGCATTCAGGGTTATCCACAACCGTTCATACAAGGGCGCAAAAGATGTCCGAACACCGCAAATCGTTTCGCATCAAGATCACTCATGAAACCTTCGGCGAATGCCTGGGCCAAACCCGCAACCTTTCGACGACGGGCGTCTACGTCAAGCATTCGGGCTTGTCGTCGTTGCCTAAAGGCGCGGTGGTTTATGGGCAGGTACAAGACTTGCCCACAGGTGCGCCGCGAGTGCGCATGGAAGTGGTGCTTGTCGACGCCGATGGCATCGGCCTGCGTTACCTCTGATCAGTGCGCCTGACGCTCAAGCTTCTTCAGAAACACCGTCATCTCCTTCTCTGCCTGCTTGTCGCCATGCGCACGGGCGGCTTCCAGGCCCTGCTCCCACGCCTGACGCGCAGCTGGAAAGTCGGCCAGTGCCAGATGGGCCTTGCCTAACAACTTCCAGGCCGCCGAATATTTCGGATCGAACTCGACGCAACGCTGAAAATGCTCGGCGGCCTTGGCGTTTTCTCCAAGATCCAGATAACCCTTGCCCAGGCCGAAGCGCAGCAATGAGTTATCCACACCCTTGGCGAGCATTTTTTCCAGGGATTCGAGCATGGGGGGTTCCGTGTTGAGGTGTGTCAGGAGTTGATCTGTTTTAGTGAGGCCGCCTTCGCGAGCAGGCTCGCTCCCACAATTGATCTTCAGTGAACACGAATTTGGTGTGCGGCGAAAATCCCACTGTGGGAGCGAGCCTGCTCGCGAAGAGGCCCGCGCAGACGCCAAAAATGCTTGATCAGAAGAAGCTGAGCCCCACATGGAACAGCTTCTCCACATCCCGAATATGCTTCTTATCCACAAGGAACAAAATCACATGGTCGCCCGCCGCGATCACCGTGTTGTCATGCGCAATGATCACTTCCTCATCACGAATGATCGCGCCAATCGTCGTCCCCGGCGGCAAACCGATGTTCTGGATCGCCTTGCCAATCACCTTGCTCGACTTTTCATCACCATGGGCAATCGCCTCGATGGCCTCCGCCGCGCCGCGGCGCAATGAGTGCACGCTGACGATATCGCCGCGCCGCACGTGGGCCAGCAGCGTGCCGATGGTTGCCAGTTGCGGGCTGATGGCGATGTCGATATCGCCGCCCTGGATCAAGTCCACGTAAGCCGGATTGTTGATGATCGTCATCACCTTCTTCGCACCCAGGCGCTTGGCCAGCAGCGAGGACATGATGTTGGCTTCGTCATCGTTGGTCAGGGCCAGGAAGATGTCTGCGTCGGCAATGTTCTCTTCCATCAGCAAGTCGCGGTCGGAAGCACTGCCCTGCAACACCACGGTGCTGTCGAGGGTGTCCGAGAGATGGCGGCAGCGGGCCGGGTTCATCTCGATGATCTTCACTTGGTAGCGGCTTTCGATCGCCTCGGCCAGGCGTTCACCGATCTGCCCGCCACCGGCAATGACGATGCGCTTGTAGGTTTCATCCAGACGGCGCATTTCACTCATCACCGCGCGGATATTTGCCTTGGCGGCAATGAAAAACACTTCGTCATCCGCCTCGATCACCGTATCGCCCTGGGGCAGGATCGGCCGATCGCGGCGGAAAATCGCTGCAACCCGGGTTTCAACATTGGGCATGTGTTCCCGCAACTGGCGCAGTTGCTGGCCCACCAACGGTCCGCCGTAGTAGGCCTTCACCGCCACCAGTTGCGCTTTGCCTTCGGCGAAGTCGATCACCTGCAACGCGCCCGGATGCTGGATGAGGCGCTTGATGTAATTGGTGACAACCTGTTCCGGGCTGATCAGCACGTCCACCGGAATCGCTTCGTTATCGAACAGCTCGGAGCGCGTCAGGTACGCGGCTTCGCGGACCCGGGCAATCTTGGTCGGGGTATGGAACAGGGTGTGGGCGACCTGACAGGCCACCATGTTGGTTTCGTCGCTGTTGGTTACTGCCACCAGCATGTCGGCATCGTCCGCGCCGGCCTGACGCAGCACCGTCGGCAACGAGCCGCGGCCCTGCACGGTACGGATGTCCAGCCGATCGCCGAGGTCGCGCAGGCGTTCGCCGTCGGTGTCGACCACGGTAATGTCGTTAGCCTCGCTGGCCAGATGTTCTGCCAGCGAACCGCCGACCTGGCCTGCGCCGAGGATGATGATTTTCATCCAGTCACTCCCTTATAAACCGGTTAACCGCGCGCGGCGGCGATCTTGATCAGCTTGGCGTAGTAGAACCCGTCGTGGCCGCCTTCCTGGGCCAGCAACTGGCGACCGTGAGGTTGCTTGATACCGGCCGCCGTGGCGAGGTCCAGTTCACGCGCACCCGGCGTGCGAGCGAGGAAGGCTTCGATGACTTCAGTGTTCTCGGTCGGCAGCGTGGAGCAGGTGGCGTAAAGCAGAATCCCGCCGACTTCCAGAGTTATCCACAAGGCGTCCAGCAGCTCGCCCTGGAGCACCGCGAGTGCAGCGATGTCATCCGGTTGGCGAGTCAGCTTGATGTCGGGGTGACGTCGGATCACGCCAGTCGCCGAGCATGGCGCATCCAGCAAAATGCGCTGGAAGGGTTTGCCGTCCCACCAGGTCGCCGTGTCGCGGCCGTCGGCGGCGATCAGCTCGGCGCTCAGGCCCAGGCGTGCGAGGTTCTCGCGCACGCGCACCAGACGCTTGGCTTCCAGATCCACGGCCACGACGCCCGCCAGTTTTGGCTCGGCTTCGAGGATGTGGCAGGTCTTGCCGCCCGGTGCGCAGCAGGCATCCAGTACCCGTTGGCCCGGCGCGAGGTCGAGCAGGTCGGCGGCCAATTGCGCCGCTTCGTCCTGCACGCTGATCCAGCCTTCGGCGAAGCCTGGCAGGCTGCGCACGTCGGCGGCAGCTTCGAGAATGATGCCGTCCTGACTGTAGACGCACGGCATAGCGGCGATGCCGGCCTCAGTCAGCAGCCCAAGGTAAGCGTCGCGGGCGTGATGGCGGCGGTTGACCCGCAGAATCATCGGTGGATGCGCATTGTTCGCCGCGCAAATGGCTTCCCATTGCTCAGGCCAGAATGCCTTGAGGGATTTTTGCAGCCAGCGCGGGTGGGCGGTGCGCACCACCGGGTCGTGTTCCAGCTCGGCCAGCAACGCTTCGCTTTCACGCTGGGCGCGGCGCAACACGGCGTTGAGCAAGGCCTTGGCCCAAGGCTTTTTCAGCTTGTCGGCGCAACCGACGGTTTCGCCGATGGCGGCGTGGGCCGGGACGCGGGTGTAGAGCAGTTGATAGAGGCCGACCAGCAGCAGCGCCTCGACATCGGCGTCCGCTGCCTTGAACGGCTTCTGCAGCAGCTTGGCCGCCAGCGCCGACAAACGTGGTTGCCAGCGCGCCGTGCCGAAGGCCAGATCCTGGGTGAAGCCGCGATCACGGTCTTCAACCTTGTCCATTTGTGTCGGCAGCGAACTGTTGAGTGAGGCTTTTCCGTTAAGAACAGCGGCAAGTGCCTTGGCGGCGGCCAGACGTGGATTCATTGAGCGTCCGCCGCTTGACCGAGCACGGTGCCGACGGCGAATTTCTCACGACGGCTGTTGAACAAGTCGCTGAAGTTCAGCGCCTTGCCCCCGGGCAATTGCAGACGGGTCAGGCATAGGGCTTGCTCACCGCAGGCGACGAGCAAGCCGTCCTTGCTGGCGCTGAGGATTTGTCCCGGTGCGCCCTGCCCTTCAGCGAGGCTCGCGGCCAGCACTTTCAACGCTTCGCCGTTCAGCGTGCTGTGGGTGATCGGCCAAGGGTTGAACGCGCGGACCAGGCGTTCCAGCTCAACCGCCGGACGGCTCCAGTCGATGCGTGCTTCGTTTTTGTTCAATTTGTGAGCATACGTTGCAAGACTGTCATCCTGCACTTCGCCTTCCAGCGTTCCGGCGGCGAGGCCGGCAATCGCCTGGATCACGGCCGGTGGGCCCATTTCGGCGAGACGGTCGTGGAGGCTGCCGCCGGTGTCTTCGGCGGTGATCGGCGTGGTGACTTTCAGCAGCATCGGCCCGGTGTCGAGGCCCAGCTCCATGCGCATCACGGTCACGCCGCTTTCACTGTCGCCTGCTTCGACCGCACGCTGGATCGGCGCCGCCCCGCGCCAGCGTGGCAGCAATGAAGCGTGGCTGTTGATGCAACCCAGGCGCGGAATATCCAGCACCGCTTGCGGCAGGATCAAGCCGTAGGCGACCACCACCAGCAAGTCCGGCTTGAGTGCGGCCAGTTCAGCCTGGGCGTCTTCGTTGCGCAGCGTCGGCGGTTGCAACACCGGGATGTTGTGTTCCAGCGCGAGTTGCTTGACCGGGCTTGGCATCAGCTTTTGCCCACGGCCCGCCGGACGGTCCGGCTGGGTGTAAACCGCGACGACTTCGTAAGGGCTGGCGAGCAGGGCCTTGAGGTGTTCGGCGGCGAATTCCGGGGTGCCGGCAAAGACGATGCGCAGTGGCTCAGTCATGGGAGCAATCTCTGAAAAGAAAAAGGCTTGCCGCAGCAAGCCTTTGAAAGAAGGGCATCAAGCGTTCTGGCGATGGAGCTTTTCCAGTTTCTTCTTGATTCGGTCGCGTTTGAGGTTCGACAGGTAGTCGACGAACAATTTGCCGTTGAGGTGGTCGCATTCGTGCTGGATGCACACGGCGAGCAGGCCTTCGGCAATCAGTTCGTAAGGCTTGCCGTCGCGGTCCAGGGCCTTGACCTTGACATTCTGCGGGCGATCGACGTTTTCGTAGAAGCCCGGCACCGAGAGGCAGCCTTCCTGGTATTGCTCCATCTCGTCGGTCAGCGGTTCGAACTCGGGGTTGATGAACACCCGTGGTTCGCTGCGGTCTTCGGAGAGGTCCATCACGACGATACGTTTGTGCACGTTGACCTGGGTCGCGGCGAGGCCGATGCCTGGCGCTTCATACATTGTTTCAAACATGTCATCGACCAACTGACGCACTTCGTCGTCCACTACGGCCACAGGTTTGGCGATAGTGCGCAGGCGCGAGTCGGGAAATTCGAGGATGTCTAAAATGGCCATAAGCTTAATTGCTGCACGTGTGAGGTAAAGTCGGGTCGATGGCCTGGCAGGTCCGAAGATGCAGGCTACCGTTGTGAAGCGTAGCTCCTTTTCTTTTATCAAAGAGTCAGGAGCGAGCCACGAGGGCTCTGGCGTTTCACGCGAACGCACATAATAAAGGGATTCACCGCATGAGGAAATCACTACTCGCCTTGCTCCTTCTGGCCTCGGCTGGTTTGGCGCACGGGCAAGTGCAACTCAAGGAAGGTTTTCCACAGCAATACACCGTGGTGACGGGTGACACTCTCTGGGACATTTCCGGAAAATTCCTCCGGGAGCCGTGGAAGTGGCCGGAACTGTGGCAAGCCAATCCTCAGATCGAAAACCCTAATCTCATCTATCCCGGCGACTCGCTGTCGCTGGTCTATGTCAACGGCCAGCCCCGCCTGACCCTCAATCGCGGTGCTTCGCGCGGCACCATCAAGCTCTCGCCTCGGGTGCGCAGCTCGCCAGTGGCCGATGCGATCCCGAGCATTCCGCTGCAATCGATCAACAGCTTTTTGCTGAGCAACCGCATCGTCGACAAGGTCGAGGACTTCGACAAGGCGCCTTATATCGTCGCCGGCGATGCCGAACGCGTGCTCAGTGGCACCGGTGACCGCATTTTCGCCCGTGGCCATTTCGACCCGAACCAGCCGGTCTACGGCATCTTCCGCCAGGGCAAGGTCTACACCGATCCCGATAGCAAAGAGTTTTTGGGGATCAATGCTGATGACATCGGCGGTGGCGAGATTGTGGCCACCGAGGGCGACGTCGCCACCCTGGCACTGCAACGCACGACTCAAGAAGTGCGTCTCGGCGACCGTTTGTTCAGCGGTGAAGAACGATCCATCAACTCGACCTTCATGCCCAGTGCGCCAAAAACCGAGATCAATGGCTTGATCATCGATGTGCCGCGCGGGGTTACCCAGATTGGCGCGCTGGATGTGGTTACCCTGAACAAAGGTCAGCGTGATGGCCTGGCCGAAGGCAACGTGCTGGTGGTGATGAAAACCGGTGAAACCGTACGCGACCGGATCACTGGCCAGCCACTGAAAATCCCCGATGAGCGTGCCGGTTTGCTGATGGTGTTCCGCACTTACGACAAGCTCAGTTACGGGCTGGTACTCAACGCATCGCGCTCTCTGGCGGTGATGGATAAGGTGCGAAATCCGTAAGCAGGCTCCACAAGTTACCAACAGAGTTATCCACAGCTTATTCCCGTTTGAACGGGGCTCATAACGATCAAGGATGATCCATGTCGCTGTCTGCCGTCACACCGGTTTCCCCTGCGGAACTGGAAGCTCGTTTACGTCTGCACCGATTGCCAGAACTCGGCCCGGCGCGTTTCAAGAAATTGCTCGAAGCCTTCGGCTCGGCGTCCAAAGCCATCAGCGCGCCCGCCAGCGCCTGGCGTTCGCTGGGCTTGCCGCTGGCGTGCGCCGAGGCACGGCGCGTCAATGAAGTACGCGATGGCGCGGCCCACGCATTGGCCTGGCTAGAGCGCCCGGGCCAGCATTTATTGATGTGGGACCAGCCTGAGTACCCGGCGCTGTTGGCGGAAATCAGCGATGCGCCGCCGCTGTTATTTGTGGCAGGCGATCCCGACATTCTGGAAAAACCGCAATTGGCGATGGTCGGCAGTCGGCGCGCCTCGCGACCGGGCATGGACACTGCGGCGGCGTTTTCGCGCAGCCTGGCCGGCGCCGGTTTCGTCATCACCAGCGGTCTGGCGCTAGGCATCGATGCCGCCGCGCATCAAGCCGCGCTGGACGTGGGCGGGCGAACGGTCGGGGTCCTTGGCACGGGACTTGAAAAGTTTTATCCACAGCGCAATCGGCGGCTGGCGGACGCCATGATCGCCTCGGGCAGCGCAGTGCTTTCCGAGTTCCCGCTGGACGCCGGCCCCAGTGCCGGAAACTTCCCCCGGCGCAACCGGATCATCAGCGGTTTATCCCTCGGGGTGCTGGTGGTCGAAGCGAGTGTCGCCAGCGGTTCATTGATAACGGCGAGGCTGGCAGCGGAGCAAGGACGCGAGGTGTATGCGATTCCAGGGTCGATCCACCACCCTGGCGCCAAGGGTTGTCATCAGCTGATCCGTGACGGTGCGGTATTGGTGGAAACCACCGAGCATATCCTCGAAGCCTTGCGTGGCTGGCAACGGTTGCCGTTGTCCACAGAGACGCTGCAAGCACCCACTCATCCACTGCTCCTGTTGCTTCACGCCGCGCCCCACACCAGCGAAGCGTTGTCGGTCAGCAGTGGCTGGGCCTTGTCCAAAGTGCTGGCAGCGTTGACGGAGCTGGAAATGGACGGCCGGGCGGTGTGCGAAAGCGGGCGCTGGTTTGCGCGGGTGAGCTAGGTTTTATAAGGAAGATCGGTAAACTGCGCAGAGCCTTATTCCGGAGAGTTTTTCATGGTCAACAGTTGGCGCGTGCAACAAGCCGCACAAGCCGTTCGCGCAGGGGCAGTGATTGCCTATCCAACCGAAGCGGTCTGGGGCCTGGGTTGCGATCCGTGGGATGAAGAAGCGGTCTATCGTCTGTTGATGATCAAGGGCCGGTCTGTGGAAAAGGGCCTGATTCTGGTAGCCGACAATATTCGTCAGTTCGACTTCCTGTTCGAAGACTTCCCGGAACTGTGGATGGACCGCATGGCCAGCACTTGGCCGGGGCCGAATACCTGGCTGGTGCCGCATCAGAATCTGTTGCCGCAGTGGATTACCGGCGTGCATGAAACCGTAGCGCTGCGCGTCAGCGACCACCCGCTGGTGCGGGATCTGTGCGCGGTGGTCGGGCCGCTGGTGTCGACCTCGGCTAACCCCCAGGGTCGGCCAGCGGCGCGGACGCGAATTCGCGTCGAGCAGTATTTCCGCGGGCAAGTGGACTACGTGTTGGGCGGGAATCTGGGTGGGCGCAAGAATCCGAGCGTGATTCGCGATGTCGCGACCGGGAACGTCATTCGCCCGGATTAATCCCGCAGTAATACCTGTGGCGAGGGAGCTTGCTCCCGCTGGACTGCGCAGCAGTCCCGTTCTTTTAAAGATATGAGGGGCCGCTTCGCGGCCCAGCGGGAGCAAGCTCCCTCGCCACAGTTTGATGTTAAGGCAGCAGAACAGTCGAGCCAGTCGTACGCCGCGCCGACAACTCGGTCTGCGCCTTCGCCGCCTCAGCCAACGGATACTTCTGGCTGACGTCCACCTTAAGTTTGCCGCTGATGATCATCTCGAACAGCTCATCGGCCATGCGCTGCAGGTTTTCTGCGTTATTGGCGTAGGTCGCCAGCGTCGGCCGGGTCACGTACAACGAGCCCTTCGCCGCCAAAATCCCCAGGTTCACCCCGTCCACTGCGCCGGACGCATTGCCGAAGCTCACCACCAGGCCCCGTGGTGACACGCTATCGAGCGACGTTAGCCAGGTGTCCTTGCCGACGCCGTCGTACACCACCGGGACTTTTTTGCCGTCAGTCAATTCCAGCACCCGTTGTGCGACGTTTTCGTGGCTGTAATCGATAGTCGCCCATGCGCCGTTGGCTTTGGCCAGTGCGGCTTTCTCCGGCGAGCTGACCGTGCCGATCAACTTCACCCCCAAGGCCTTCGCCCATTGGCAGGCCAGGGATCCGACACCGCCCGCGGCGGCATGGAACAGGATGGTTTCGCCACCCTTGAGTTCATACGTCTGACGCAGCAGGTATTGCACGGTCAGGCCCTTGAGCATCACACCGGCGGCCTGTTCAAAACTGATGGCGTCCGGCAAGTGCACCAGGTTGGCCTCCGGCAAAACGTGAACCTCGCTGTAGGCGCCCAACGGGCCGCTGCCGTAAGCCACACGATCGCCGACCTTGAACCGGGTCACTTCGCTGCCCACCGCCTCGACCACACCCGCACCTTCCGAGCCCAGGCCCGATGGCAGGGCGGGCAGCGGATAGAGACCACTGCGGTAGTAAGTGTCGATGAAGTTCAGGCCGATCGCCTTGTTGGCCACGCGAACCTGCTGCGGGCCGGGCTCGGCGGGTTGATAGTCGACATACTCGAGCACTTCGGGGCCGCCATGGGCGCGGAACTGGATACGCTTTGCCATCAGAACTCTCCTTAGGTCATTTGCGAAGCTCCCTATCGGACTCCTAAGCTTGACCTTCGTCAACTGCGGCAGGCCCATCTGCGATGTTATGCTACGCGCCCATTTGCGCCGGCCCCTGCTCCGATGGAGCGCCGCGTAGTTTTGCCCGATTCAAGGTGATGACATGACGACCCGCACCGAGGCCGTAAAAGCCTACCTGCTCGACCTGCAAGACCGGATTTGCGCAGCCCTTGAAGCCGAAGACGGCGGCACTGCATTCGTCGAAGACGCCTGGACCCGGCCTGCCGGCGGTGGCGGTCGCACGCGTGTGATCGAAAACGGCGCGGTCATCGAAAAGGGTGGCGTCAACTTTTCCCACGTCTTTGGCAGCGGGCTCCCACCCTCCGCCAGCGCCCATCGCCCGGAACTGGCCGGCCGTGGTTTCGAAGCCCTGGGCGTGTCGCTGGTGATTCACCCGCACAACCCGCAGGTGCCGACTTCCCACGCCAACGTGCGCTTTTTCATTGCTGAAAAAGAAGGTGAAGAACCGGTCTGGTGGTTCGGCGGCGGTTTCGACCTGACCCCTTATTACGGTAACGAAGAAGACTGCGTGCACTGGCACCGCGTCGCCGAACAGGCCTGTGCGCCGTTCGGCCCGGACGTCTATCCGCGCTACAAGGCCTGGTGCGACAGCTATTTCCACATCAAGCATCGCCACGAGCCACGGGGCATCGGCGGTCTGTTTTTTGATGACTTGAACGAGTGGGACTTCGACACCAGCTTCGCCTTCATGCGCGCCATCGGTGACGCCTTCATCGAGGCCTACCTGCCGATCGTGCAGCGCCGCAAGAACGATGCGTTCACCGCCAAACAGCGTGAATTCCAGGAATTTCGCCGTGGCCGCTACGTCGAGTTCAACCTGGTCTACGACCGTGGCACGCTGTTCGGCCTGCAATCGGGTGGGCGCACCGAGTCGATCCTCATGTCCCTGCCCCCGCAAGTCCGCTGGGGCTACGACTGGAAAGCCGAGCCGGGCAGCGAAGAAGCTCGCCTGACCGACTATTTCCTGCAAGACCGCGATTGGTTGGCCAAGGCCTGAACGAGGAGTTCTGATGGACCGTTACGTCGTATTCGGTAACCCGATTGGTCACAGCAAGTCGCCGCTGATCCACCGCTTGTTTGCCGAGCAGACCGCTCAGCAACTGGACTACAGCACCTCGCTGGCGCCACTCGACGACTTTTCCGACTTCGCCAAGACGTTTTTCCTCGAAGGTTGCGGGGCGAATGTGACGGTGCCGTTCAAGGAAGAGGCTTATCGCCTGGCCAACAGTCTGACGGCACGGGCGCAGCGGGCAGGCGCGGTGAACACCCTGAGCAAACTCGCCGATGGCACGTTGTTGGGTGACAACACCGACGGCGCCGGACTGGTGCGGGACCTGACGGTCAACGCCGGTTTCAGTCTCAAGGGCAAACGCATCCTGCTGCTCGGCGCTGGCGGCGCGGTGCGCGGTGCGCTGGAGCCGTTGCTGGCCGAGCAACCCGCTTCGGTAATTATCGCCAACCGCACCGTCGAGAAAGCCGAGTTGCTGGCGGAATTGTTCGCGGACCTGGGGCCGGTGTCGGCCAGCGGTTTTGACTGGCTGCAAGAGTCGGTGGACCTGATCATCAACGCGACGTCGGCGAGTCTTTCAGGCGATGTACCGCCGATTGCCAGCAGCCTGATCGAACCGGGCAAGACGGTGTGCTACGACATGATGTACGGCAAGGAGCCGACCTCGTTCTGCCGCTGGGCCACTGAACACGGTGCGGCGGTGTCGATGGATGGATTGGGGATGCTCGCTGAGCAAGCGGCAGAAGCGTTTTTCCTGTGGCGCGGTGTGCGGCCGGATACAGCGCCAGTGCTGGCCGAACTACGCCGCCAACTGGCGCTGTAGTTCTTTGTGGCGAGGGAGCTTGCTCCCGCTCGGGTGCGAAGCGCTCGCAGATTTTCAGGGCTGCTTCGCAACCCGGCGGGAGCAAGCTCCCTCGCCAAAAGTTATGCGTTCGTCATCAGAGTGGTGTTTTAGTCCTCAAACCGGATCGGGCATTTCTCCGCCCCTTCAAGCTTCCTCAACTCCTCCACCACCTGCGGCCGCGCGCTGCGCAGCGTCAGGCTGCGATTCTGCTTGAGCAGCCGCCGCGCTTCCTGATGCAGCATTTCCACCCCTGAATAGTCGATGAAGTTGATCTGCTGCGCCTCGATCACCACGCGCGCGCCGTGCATCCGTTGCAGGCGCACTTGCAGGTAATGGCTGGCGCCGAAAAAGATCGACCCGCCGACCTGCAGAATATCTTCATCGCCTTCGCGCCAATGCTGGACTCGCGGTTGTGAAGTCCGCTTGAGGTAAAAGAACAGTGACGCCAGGACCCCGGCATAGATCGCGGTCTGCAATTCCAGCAGCAGCGTGGCCACGCAGGTCAGCGCCATGACCAGGAACTCGGCGCGGCTGACCCGCAACAGCGCGCGGATGCCGCGATGATCGACCAATCCCCAGGCGATCAACAGGATGCTGCCTGCCATGGCCGGGATCGGAATGTGCGAAATCAACGCCGCGCCGAAGATGGCGAACAGCGCCACCCACAGTGCTGAAAATACCCCGGCCAGCGGTGAGCAGGCACCCGCCTCGTAACTCAGGCCCGAGCGGGTGAAGGAACCGGCTGACAGCGAGCCGGAAAAAAACGCACCGACCATGTTCGAAAAACCCTGGGCGCGTACTTCCTGATTGGCGTCGAGCAATTGCTGGGAGCGTGCCGACAAGGAACGGGCAATCGACAGGCTCGTCACCAGCCCGAGCATCCCCACCGCCACGGCGCTGGGCAGCAGGCGCAGGATCAGATCCAGGTCCAGCGGCAGCGGACTGAAGGGCGGCAGCCGCCCGACAAACGCACTGACCAACTTCACATGGCCAAACATCGACGGCCAGAACCACACCAGCAGTCCGCTCAGCGCCAAGGTGATCAAAAGCGTCGGCCAGCGTGGCAGCAGTAATTTCAGGATCACGCCCACCCCGACGGTGGCCAGCCCCAGCACCAGCGAAGGTTTATCCACGTCGCCGAGGTGTTTGAACACCATCAAAAAGCTGTCCAGCGCCGTGGACTGATTGGGCAGGTCCAGCCCCAGCAGGTTCGGCAACTGGCCGATGGCAATCACCACCGCCGCGCCGAGGGTGAAGCCCAGCACCACCGAGTGAGAAACGAAATTCACCAGGGCGCCAAAGCGCAACAATCCGAGCAGCCACTGGAAAATGCCGGCGAGCAGTGTCAGAAGCAGGATCAGGGTGACGTAGTCTTCTGACGCGGGAACGGCCAGAGGACTGACGCTGGCATACAGGACGATGGATATCGCCGCTGTAGGACCACAGATCAAATGCCACGACGAACCCCAGAGGCAAGCGATCAGCACCGGAATGATCGCGGCGTACAGGCCGTATTCCGGCGGGAGACCGGCGATCAGGGCGTAGGCAATGGATTGCGGCAGCGCAAGAATGGCGCCGCTGAGGCCAACGATCAGGTCACGCCCGACGCTGGCGCGGGTTTGCCGGGGCAACCAGGAAAGGAAGGGAAAGAGTGAATGGCGGCTGGGGAAGGCCATGGGTCCTCTCGGGTGGAGTTTTGCGCAAGGGTATCAGTACGGGGTGAACATTGTGGCGAGGGAGCTTGCTCCCGCTCGGGAGCGAAGCGCCCGCAGATTTTTAGGGCTGCTTCGCAGCCCAGCGGGAGCAAGCTCCCTCGCCACAGGCAACCCTTACAACTTCGCTTTTACCGCCGGCAACGCATCTTTCCCATCCACGGTCTTCACGCCATCCAGCCATTTATCCAGCACGGCAGGATTGGCCTTGATCCACGCCTTGGCCGCCTCGGCATTGCTGATTTTCTTGTTCACCACCTCGGCCATGATGCTGTTCTCCATCTCCTGGGTGAAACTCAGGTTGGTGAGCAGCTTGCCGACGTTCGGACAGGCCTGTGCATAACCTTTGCGGGTCAGCGTATAAACGCTGCCGGTGTCGCCGAAATACTTCTCCCCGCCTTTCAGGTAATGCATTTTCAACTGCACGTTCATCGGGTGCGGCGTCCAGCCGAGGAAGGTCACGAACTTCTGTTTCTTCACCGCGCGGGACACTTCGGCCAGCATGGCCTGCTCGCTGGACTCGACCAGTTTCCACTGGCCCATGTCGAAGTCGTTCTTCTTGATGATCTCTTGCAGCGAGATGTTCGCCGGGGCGCCGGAACCGATGCCGTAGATCTTCTTGTCGAACTTGTCGGCGTATTTATTCAGGTCGGAAAAGTTATGCACACCCGCGTCCCACACGTAATCCGGGACGGCCAAGGTGAATTCGGTGCCGTCGAGGTTCTTCGCCAGTTGGGTGACATCACCCGTGGCGACGAATTTGTCGTAGAAGCCCTGCTGCGCCGGCATCCAGTTCCCCAGGAACACGTCGACCTGGCCATCTTTCAGCCCGCCAAAGGTGATCGGCACCGCGAGGGTGTCGACCTTGGCCTTGTAGCCCATGCCGTCCAGCAGAAACCCGGTGATGGCGTTGGTCGCAGCGATGTCGCTCCAGCCCGGATCAGCCATTTTCACCGTGTCGCAGCTCTGATCGGCAAAGGCCGATGCACTGCCCAGAGCCAGTAGCCCGACCGTCAGTACTGTGGATAACTTTTGCATGGACTTCCCCTTAACATTATTGGTTTTGGCAGGGTTGTGGATAACGTGCTTTACGTTCCAGATCGTCGAGGTCGATGTGGTTGCGCATGTATTGCTGACTGGCGTCTACCAGCGGCTGGTGATCCCAGCTCTTCAGCTTGCCGATGGTCAGCGCCTCGGCGACGAATCGCCGGCGACGCTGGCTCGCGAGCACCTGTTGGTGGATCGCCGGAATGTCCCATTTGGCCCGTGCTTCAGACAGAAACTCCTCGAACAGCGGCCGATGTTGCGGCGATTGGCTGAGTTCTTCCTGTTCGCGCGGGTCGTTGTGTACGTCGAAGAGTAGGCAAGGGTCATCTTCGCTGTAGATGAATTTGTAAGCGCCACGGCGGATCATCATCAAAGGGCTGATGGTGCCTTCGGCCATGTATTCGCCGAAGACTTCGTCGTGACCGCCCTGCCCTTGCAGGTGCGAGACCAGCGAACGACCGTCCAGTGGCAAGCCCGGCTCCAGCGAACCGCCGGCCAGCTCTACAAAGGTTGGCAGCAAATCAGCGGTGGAAACCGCAGCACTGACGCGCCCGGCGCCGAATTGTCCCGGTGCGCTGATCAACAGCGGTACGCGGGCGGCCATTTCGAACCAATGCATTTTGTACCAGAGGCCGCGCTCGCCGAGCATGTCGCCGTGGTCGCCGGAGAAGACGATGATGGTGTCATCGATCAGCCCGGTATCTTCGAGCGTTTGCAGGAGTTTGCCGACGTTGCTGTCGATATAGCTGCAAGCTCCGAAATAAGCACGACGCGCATCGCGAATCTTATCCACAGGCAGCGGCTTGTCCCACAGGTCATACACCTTGAGCAAACGCTGGGAATGCGGGTCAAGTTCGGTTTGCGTTGGGGTTTCCGGCAGCGGGATGTCGGCATCGTCGTACATGTCCCAAAAAGCCTTGGGAATGGTGTACGGATCATGTGGGTGCGTCATCGACACGGTCAGGCAAAACGGCTGGTCGCCATCCTCGCGAATGTGATCGAACAGGTATTGCTGGGCCTTGAACACCACCTCTTCGTCGAAATCCAGCTGATTGGTGCGCACGCACGGCCCGGCCTGCAGCACCGAAGACATGTTGTGGTACCAGGTCGGACGCACGTCCGGTTCATCCCAGTTCACCGACCAGCCGTAGTCGGCCGGGTAGATGTCGCTGGTCAGGCGCTCTTCATAGCCGTGGAGTTGATCCGGGCCACAGAAATGCATCTTGCCCGACAGCGCGGTGCGGTAGCCGAGACGCCGCAGGTAGTGGGCATAAGTTGGTACATCGGCGGGGAAATCGGCCGCGTTGTCGTAGGCGCCGATCTTGCTCGGCAATTGACCGCTAACCAGGGTGAAACGCGACGGCGCGCACAGTGGGCTGTTGCAATAAGCGGCGTCGAACACCACGCCTTCGGCGGCGAGGCGGCTGAGATTGGGCAATTTGATGGGCGAGGAACCGTAGAACGGCAACATTGGCGCGGCCATCTGATCGGCCATGATGAAAAGAATATTCTTGCGCTTCATGTGATCGCGGCATTCCATAGTGAATATTTATGCGAGAGTGCTGCGATCGAGCATGGAGTCCATGCACTTTGTGGTAAAGCCCATGCACGGCAATGACTAGGATAAGCACCGCTTATGTATGACGCCCTTGGAAGTTTGTCGCTGGACCTGCTGCGAGCGTTTGAAGCGGCGGCCCGCCATCGCAGTTTTACCGCCGCAGCGGTAGAGCTGGGCACTACGCAGCCCGCCGTCAGCCAGCAGATCAAACGCCTGGAAGAACAACTCACCGCGCGGTTGTTTGATCGCATTTACCGTGGCATTGAGTTGACTGAGGCCGGGACCATTCTTTTCGAGCAGGTTCAGCTCGGTTTGCAGAATATCGATGCCGGATTAAGCGCGATCAGCACACAGCATCAACATGAAGTCTTGCAGGTGGCCACGGATTTCGCTTTTGCCGCGTATTGGCTGATGCCCCGATTGCACCGCTTTCATAAAGCCAATCCCCACGTCGACGTCAGCCTGGTCACCAGCGAGCGCAATCACAACATGCTGCGCACTGATATCGATGTGGCGGTGTTGTTTGGGGATGGCCGCTTCAAGCAGGGCGAAAGCCATTGGCTGTTCAGCGAAGAAGTGTTTCCGGTCTGCAGCCCGCTGCTGTTGAAGGATCGTCCCCTGCCCTTGCCGGCCCAGTCATTGCTGGAATTTCCACTGCTGCACCTGCGCGGCGAAAACAGCAGCAACTGGTTTGACTGGAGCGGCGTCTTTCGCGAGTTAGGGATCACATCGGCCCCGGCCCCCGGGCAATTGCGCTTCGACAATTACACGTTGCTGATTCAAGCGGCGATTGGTGGTCAGGGTGTTGCAATCGGCTGGCGGCACCTTGTGGATAACTTGCTGGCGCAAGGTTTGTTGTGTCGACCGATAGCCGACACGGTGATTTCCAGGCTCGGCTATTACGTGGTTCTGCCCCAGCGAAAACGGCGTGGGGTATTGATCCAACAATTTGTGGACTGGTTGATGGCTGAGCAGGCCAGCAGCGCCCAATCGCTGAATGGTTTACCGCTGCCGTCTATCGCCGTGTAGGGTCGGTCGAAACGAAGTTCACATGCTCGCGAACGTGAAGATTCAGCCGCAGCTCATCGGCAATCCCTACGGCCACGCGGTTCAACCGTTCAAGCGGTTCGGCCAGGCCCGGTTCAAGGCTGCTGCTGACGTGGCTGAAATGTTCAATCGTCAGCCCCGGCACTCCGCGAGGCGCATTGACCAGGGTCCAGTGCAAGGCACTGCTTTGCAGGGCATCAAGGATTTCCTCGGCGGCATGCCGCTGAAGGGGGTCCAGCGCTTCAGCCTCTGTGTCGTCGAGTTCGGCAAAATCCCCCACCAGGAACAGCCGGGCAATACCGGCCGCCTGCATGCCCTCGATCAGCGCGTCCACGGCCAACACCTGTTCGACCGGGCCTGGAACGATGGTTTTTTCAACGGTCTCGCTATTGAATGGCAATCCGGGGGCATCCAGCAGGCAAATAACCACCGAACTGCCCGCCACGCTTTGCTTGACCCGCTCAGCCTCGAACAGATCGCCGGTCTTGGTGCGCAATCCTGGGCGCGGTGGGAGCGCCGTCAGGTCATCCAGAATCGCGATCACTTCATGTTGACGCCGTAGCATTTCAGCCATCAGCGCACTGCCCAGGCTACTCATGGCACCATAAAGCACCACTTTGACCACCGGGGTTTCGGCATTTTTCATGGCTGAGGTTCCTTGTTCACAACGTATATGGCGTGTGACCTGTGGGAATAGGTGAGGGTTCGACTGGGTTTCAGAGGGTTTCAGATGCAACAGATCAAGGGTTACCACGCCCATGTCTATTTCGACGCCACGAGCATTGATCAGGCGCGAGCGCTGTGTGAGCACGCCGCGCAGGTGTTCCCGCTGAAAATGGGCCGCGTGCATGAACGTCCCGTGGGTCCGCACCCGGACTGGAGTTGCCAATTGGCGTTCGGGCCGGAGCTGATCGGCGAAGTGCTGCCGTGGCTGGCGCTCAACCGCAAGGGTTTGGTGGTGTTTCTGCACCCGGACACCGGCGACGATCTGCTGGACCACACCGAGCACGCGATCTGGATGGGCGCAATCCGGCCACTGGACCTGTCTATTTTTTGATCAGAGGTTTTCTTCGGCTTCGCCGGGCAAATGTTCGTCCAAGTGCAGCCAGGGTAAATGGCTGCGGGTCCAGATGTGACGCTCGGCCGGGGCTTGCTCCGGGTGATCGAGGGTGGCGATGGTCACGTCGATACTCTCGGGGCTCAGATGTGTGATCAACGCCAGTTGCGCCCCACAGTTCGGACAGAAATAGCGCACGCAGGTGGTTGAAGATTCGTACTGCGCCGGCGTCCCTTTCAGCCATTTAAAGGCCGATACGGGAACCGTGATCCAGGTTGTCACGATCCCGCCGCTGACGCGCCGGCAGATCGAACAATGGCAGTGGGCGATGTCGTGCAAAGGTCCGCTGAATTGATAGCGCAGCTGTCCGCAGTGGCAGCCGCCGGTGTGAAATTCGCTCATGACCTTACCTCCTGATGCGTATTTCCTGACGCTTTCGCGAGCAGGCTCGCTCCCACATGGTTTTGTATACGACACAGATCCAGTGTGTGCGAGCCTGTTAGCGATGCCCGCAACTCGGTCGCCCTCTCTGCCCCAGTCCGACGACCGGTTGCACATCCGGTCAATGCTTTCATCAGCGAAAGCTGGGTGAAAGCTTCCCCGATTAGGATCGCCCCCACTGCCGGCAAAAGACCGGTCGGCCAATGCCAGTGTTTTATCGCTCGCACAGCCCATTTAACAACAACAATGGTGATTCTGATGTCCTCTGCTACCCGCCGCTTCGCTGCAACTCCGCCCGTACGCCTCGTGCTTCCCGTTCTGCGCTGACCCACCCGGTTCGCCCATTCCCTAGCCGCGCTACGCCTGGAGTATTCCCATGCTGACTTTCCTTGGCTTCGCCATGGTCATCACGTTCATGTTCCTGATCATGACCAAGCGCCTGTCCGCGCTGATCGCCCTGATCATCATTCCTATCGTCTTCGCCCTGTTCGGTGGTTTCGCGCCGAAGATCGGCCCGATGATGCTCGAAGGCATCACCAAGCTGGCGCCGACCGGCGTGATGCTGATGTTTGCCATTCTGTATTTCGCCCTGATGATCGACTCCGGCCTGTTCGACCCGGCCGTGCGCAAGATCCTCAAACTGGTCAAGGGCGACCCGCTGAAAGTGTCGGTCGGCACCGCCGTACTGGCGCTCGTCGTTTCCCTCGACGGTGACGGCGCAACCACTTATATGATCTGCGTGGCCGCCATGCTGCCGCTCTACAGTCGCATCGGCATGAGCCCGCGGATCATGGCCGGCCTGATCATCCTCGCCGGTGGCGTGATGAACATGACGCCATGGGGCGGCCCGACTGCCCGTGCGGCCAGTGCGCTGCATGTGGACCCGTCCGACATTTTCGTTCCGATGATTCCAGCGATGGCGTTCGGCGTGGTGGCAATCCTGGCGATTGCCTACTTCTACGGCAAACGCGAGCGTGCGCGTCTGGGTGAACTGCACCTGGTGGGCGATGAAATCGACCACAGTGAAATCAGCGTTTCGCAATTCCCGGATGCCCGTCGTCCGAAGTTGATCTGGTTCAACGGCGCCCTGACCCTGGGCCTGATGTGCACACTGATTGCCGGTCTGTTGCCGATGCCGGTGTTGTTCATGGTGGCGTTCAGTATTGCCATGATCGTCAACTATCCTTGCCTGCAACAGCAGAAGGATCGCGTCGCGGCTCACGCTGGCAGCGTACTTGCGGTGGTCGGTTTGATCTTCGCGGCGGGCATTTTCACCGGTATCCTGTCGGGCACCGGCATGGTCGATGCGATGTCGAAAAGCCTGCTGGCGGTGATTCCTGATTTCCTCGGCCCGTACCTGGCCGTGATTACCGCGCTGGTGAGCATGCCGTTCACGTTCTTTATGTCGAACGACGCATTTTATTACGGCGTGTTACCAGTACTTGCCGAAGCCGCCAGTCATTACGGTATAACCGCGGTTGAAATGGCACGTGCCTCGATCGTCGGTCAGCCCGTCCACCTGTTGAGCCCGCTGGTACCATCGACCTACTTGTTGGTGGCCCTGGCCGGTATCGATTTTGGTGACCATCAGCGCTTTACCCTGAAATGGGCAGTGCTGGTGTGCATGTGCATACTGGTAGCCGCATTGCTGATGGGGATTTTTCCGCTGTTCAGCACTCTATAAGCCCAAGACTCACCACAAAGGGTCCAGGCTTCGCTGTTTGAAGCCGGGCCTTTTGTGGTTTAACACTCGCTCAAAGGAATACACATGGAATGGCTGACCAACCCTGAAATCTGGGTTGCCTTCTTTACCCTGACCGCCCTGGAAATCGTCCTGGGTATCGATAACATCATCATGATTTCGATCCTGGTCAGCCGCATGCCCAAACACATGCAGCAGCGCACCCGGATCTTCGGCCTGGCGCTGGCCATGGTCACACGGATCCTGTTGCTGCTGTCGATCACTTGGGTCATGCGCCTTACCGCCGACTTGTTCGAAGTGTTCGGCCAAGGCATTTCCGGGCGAGACCTGATCCTGTTCTTCGGTGGCCTGTTCCTGCTGTGGAAGAGCTCGCAAGAGATGTACCACGCGCTGGAAGGTGAAGACGAAACGAACGAAGAGCCGAGTGGCAAGGGCGGCAACTTCCTCTACACCATCATCCAGATCGCGATCATCGACATCGTGTTCTCGCTGGACTCGGTGATTACCGCCGTCGGCATGGTCTCCCACGTACCGGTCATGGTCGCGGCGATCATCGTTGCGGTGCTGGTGATGATGCTGGCTGCCGGCACCATCAGTGAGTTCATCGACAAGCACCCGTCGCTGAAGATGCTGGCGCTGTCGTTCCTGCTGATCGTCGGTACGGTGCTGATTGCCGAATCCTTCGACGTTCACGTGCCAAAAGGCTACGTCTACTTCGCCATGGCGTTCTCGCTGGCGGTGGAAGCGATCAACATCAAGATGCGCACCGCGATTGCTAAAAAGCGCAAACAGCAGGATCCGGTGAAACTGCGCAAGGACATTCCGGGGCAATAACCCGAACCTGTGCACTGGCTGCTGCCAGTCAGTGCACAAAACCTGTGGGAGCGAGCCTGCTCGCGATAGCGGCCTGTCATTCAACATCAATGTTGAATGTGACGGCCTCATCGCGAGCAGGCTCGCTCCCACTTTTTTTGCTCTGTGATTAGCCTGGCGGATCGAGGTTATTCAACACTCGATTGCGAATACTTCACGATGGCGTGTTCAAAGGTTGACGCCCCGAGCTCTGGTGGTTAGCGTCCCTCGCTCGCTTCAAACGACATGACAAGGAATGCATATGTCAGGAAAACCGGCTGCACGCCTCACGGACCCGACCACCTGCCCCCTTCCCGGCCACGGCACCAACCCGATTGCCAGTGGTTCTCCCGATGTCTTTTTCAACGGTCTTGCGGCCGCTCGGGTCAGCGCACATGTACCTGCGGCCAGGCCCTGAACGGTGGATTCTCTTCAACCGTGTTCATCAACGGCCTGAATGCCATGACGCTCGATAGCACCACCAGCCATGGCGGTGTGGTGATTGGCGGCTCCGGCAACGTCATCATCGGCAACTCTCATTCCCCTGCGCCCTTCATCCCGCCCTTGCCGATCATTGGCCAGCCTTTGGTTGAATTCAAAGCCGTCAGCGCCGGCAATGGCGAGCCGATTGCCCAACAGGACTACGAAATCGAAACAGCCGAAGGCCGCATCGTCAAAGGCCAGACCAACGATGAGGGCATGACCCAAAGCGTCGCTACCCTACAGCCCGACCTCGCCGTAGTCCGCTGGACTGTCTGACGCCTCAAGGAAGAATGAAATGACTGGACAATGCATGGCCCCAGACGACCTGGACATGAAGAAACTCTGGGACAGCACCTGCGAACTCCCCGTTTGCAAACGCGAAACCACTAAGGGCGGCCCTAACCCGAAAACCCGCGTTGAAGTGCCATTACTGACCTGTAATTGCCTGTGGCGCAGGTTTCAAAAAGAAGCCGAAGAGTGGGTCGCACCGGGCGGCGTGTTGATTGCCGACCCGCAAGCCCGTAACCGCAAGATCAACGCGGCCTATGCACAATTGTGGCTGGCGGATAACCGGTTTCAGTGGGCGGGGTTGGCGGCGTTTGCTTCGAAGCAGGTGGGGTGTGGGTTGATCCATGCGACCAAGTTGCAAACGGCTATTGCGGCGCAGAAGGCGGCGCAGGAGAAATTGCGGACGGGGAAGTCGGAAACCCTTTTCGAAGGGTTTGGGTTCAAGCTCAGCAAGACTGATCCGGAAATCGAGAAAGAATTAGCGAACGCCAAAGCGGCCAATCCTCTTCCCACTGAGGATATTACCTTTGGCGACAACTCCCGCTCCGCTGTTCAGCAGCAGTTGGACTACGTGTATGAAATGCTGGCCCTCGGTAATACCTCGCTGTTTCTGGATGTTTATCCGTTGCATCGGTTTTTTATGGTGCGGGGCTTCAAAGAAATGGAAGCCTGTCTTTCCAAACGCAACCAACTAAAAAATGAAGTTCTGTGGCCCATCGCTGACAAAGTAGAGTTCGGTGCAGCGCGTGCAGAAGTGACCGATACTTTCAAAGCCATAGATGAAGGAAGAATTACCAAAAGCGTCGAATTCATGGCCGGTCATGAACAGCTGAACATTTTGCAACCTGCGATGTATGACGATTCCCACTTCGCTTACCTAATGCGCGGCACCCATGCTGGAGATGTCGTATCAGTAGTCACAGGGATGCTGTCCGGAGCCGCAGAAGAAATCCAGTTGACTCTGGCAAGTCAATGCAAAGCGGCAGACGGGCGAAAGGTTGCCTTCGGCAGTAATCCATTGGCCAATCTGGCAAACAAGGATCAACGAATGGAATTCGTACTTCGTGCTGCAACACAACTCGATGCCTTATTAAAAAACCCCACTTCAAAAGCCCAACTAAAGCAATCCATTACAGAAATATCTCAAGGTGGAGGGATCCGCTGATGAAACCACTCACCAGGCTATCTCTGATAAGCATGAGTGCAATTGTTATTGGGCTGTGTATTGCCTACTTCAATTGGAATACGGAAGTTTTGAGTGCGCACATAGGGAAGTCTTACAAGGATACCGTTGAGGACTCAACGTTTTCGGTGCCTGCGAATACCGCTTTTTATCCAAGCACGCCACCGCATCCTAGTTCTACATGGATATCAGAGCCAGTCATCATCCATTTTGATGATCCTGAGCATGGTTTTACGCTACCAGCAACCAAGTTTGGCGCCGTTGGTTTTGATGAAGGTAAAGTCTCGACCATGACAACTTCTCCAATGTTGGAGACCTTGCCTTTCAATCAGCTGATTCCCTTACTCACTCAGTTGCAGGGGAAGCTAAAAGACTCGGGCTGGGTACCGCGCAACCCACAAGATAACTCTTGGTTAGCCGTCGGCAGCGAAGTAGAAAAAAACGCTTTGCAAAGGCAGTTGTTCGATCAGGTAGTCATCGTGATGCTCCTTATACCTCACAAATACAGTCTTGCGCTAAACGTCAAATGCTACGCCCGCTGTGATGAGCGCGACCCGAAAACGGCGAAGTATCTGATTGATGTCAGTGTCGGTTCGGATTACTACAGCGAATGATGAGTCGCGCCAGAAGGCGGCGTCGGTGTTTGCAAAGAGCAGCATTTTTTACGCTGTTCATTTGTCTGACTTCTTTTCACCACCCAGTTGATTTTTTGAACATTCATATCGGGAAGTCATACAGAGAAGTCGCACAAGACTCGACATTCCCAAATATTTGATCGACGTAGGGCTAGGCGACGATTTCTTTAGCGATTGAACTACCAATGATCTTAGGGCAGCTGCGCAGCCCAGCGGGAGCAAGCTCCCTCGCCACAGGGGTTGTGTCGCGCACCTTTTCAACTGTCCGGCTGAGACCTTCGGGTCCCTTTTTACTCTCTGCATCAACCTGTTTTCATGACAGTTTTGTTTCAATCACTTCTTTAGCTATGCGATGCTGGCGCCCAGACCGTTAGCCAACTACAGCTTAAGTACAGAACGTAGAACGTCGCGCGGCACCGTCAACTTGCCCCTCTGGGGCGCTACCACCACAGGGGGCCTGCATGCTCACCCTGCTCAATTTGTTATCGGCCGTGGCCTTGTTGATCTGGGGCACGCACATCGTCCGAACCGGCATCTTGCGGGTCTACGGTTCCAATCTGCGCCATGTGATCGGCCAGAACATGTCCAAACGCTGGCTCGCGTTCATCTCGGGGATCGTCGTTACCGCGATGGTCCAGAGCAGCAACGCCACGGCCATGCTCGTCACATCCTTCGTCGGTCAGGGCCTGATGGCGCTGACGCCCGCCCTGGCAACGATGCTCGGCGCGGATGTCGGTACGGCGCTGATGGCGCGGGTGCTGACGTTTGATTTGTCGTGGCTGTCGCCGCTGCTGATTTTTCTCGGGGTGATTTTCTTCCTGTCCCGCAAGCAGACCCGTCTGGGACAGATGGGTCGCGTCAGCATCGGTCTTGGGCTGATCATCCTGGCGCTGCAACTGATCGTCGAATCCGCCGCGCCGATTACCCAGGCGCAGGGCGTGAAAGTGATTTTCGCCTCATTGACCGGCGATATCCTGCTGGACGCCCTGGTCGGCGCGTTGTTCGCGATGGTTTCCTACTCCAGCCTGGCCGCCGTGCTGCTGACCGCGACCCTGGCTGGCGCCGGCGTGATCAGTCTGCCGGTGGCGATCGGCCTGGTGATCGGTGCCAACATCGGCAGTGGCATCCTTGCGTTCCTCAGCACCAGCATGCAAAACGCCGCCGGGCGTCAGGTGGCGCTCGGCAGCCTGCTGTACAAACTGATCGGCCTGCTGCTGATCATTCCGGTGCTGGACCCGTTGGTGCACTGGATCGACAGCCTCGATTTCAGTCCTCAGGAAATGGTCATTGGCTTCCACCTGCTCTACAACACCGCGCGCTGCCTGATCCTGTTGCCCAGCGTCGGCCCGATGGCCAGGCTTTGCGCGTGGCTGCTGCCGGAGCGGCCGGAGCTCAACGGCACGGCGAAACCCCGCCACCTTGATCCGACCGCGCTGGTCACCCCCAGCCTGGCATTGGCCAACGCTGCGCGAGAAACCCTGCGCATGGGCGATCTGATCGACAACATGCTCGAAGCAATGCTCGACGTGCTGCGTGGTAAACAATCCGCCATCACCCAGGAAATGCGCAAACTGACGGATGATGTCGAAGCGCTCTACAGCGCCATCAAGCTTTACCTGGCGCAAATGCCCCGAGAAGATTTGAGCGACCAAGACAGCCGGCGTTGGGCGGAAATCATCGAACTGGCGATCAACCTCAAGCTGGCCAGCGATTTGATCGAACGCATGCTGCGCAAGGTGCAGCAGCAGAAAACCTCGCAGCGCCGGTCTTTTTCCGAGGTTGGTCTGGAAGAACTGGCCGGGTTGCACAGCCAGTTGATCTCCAACCTGCGTTTGGGTTTGTCGGTATTTCTCAGTGCCGACAAGGAAAGTGCCCGCCAGCTTCTGCGTGAGAAACGTCGCTTTCGCGCACAGGAACGCCGCCTGGCCCATGCTCACGTCAGCCGTCTGCAACGTAAGATTGTGCAGAGTATCGAGACCAGTTCATTGCACCTGGAGCTGATCGCCGACATGAAGCGCTTGAACTCGCTGTTCTGCAGCAGCGCTTATGTGGTGCTGGAAACATCGGACACCGGTGCACTGGCGGTCGACGATATGGCCGACATCACGCATTCGCCTTGAACGTCTGGCGGTGTGGTCAGTCAGTAACAGTGGTTCCGGTTCAAGATCATCGCGAGCAGGCTCGCTTCCACATTTGAATTGTGGTGTTCACAAAACCAATGTGGGAGCGAGCCTGCTCACGATGGCTGCCTGGAAAGCGACACGGATCTCCAATCAGCCGTATGGAAGCTTGCTATGCGTTGTCTGCTGTTCGCCTGTCTGTTGCTTGGCTCATTTCCTTCGTTTGCCCTGGATCGTTTCCAGGTCGAGGGCTATACGCTGCCCAACGGTTTGCAATTACTGCTCAAACCCGGCACCGAGCGCGGGCACGTGGCGATTCGCCTGGTGGTCGGCGTAGGTCTGGATGATTTCAGCTGCGCCGACAAGGAGCTGCCGCATCTGCTCGAACACTTGTTGTTCAGCGGCATCGATGCAACCGGCGAAGGCGGCCTGGAAGAGCGCATGCAGGCGTTGGGCGGTGAGTGGAACGCGTTCACCAGCAACGCTGACACGACGTTCGTCATTGAAGCCCCGGCGAAAAACCAGCGCAAGGTGCTCGACCTGCTGCTGGCGCTGCTGACGCAGACCCGAATCGACGACAACGCCATCAACGCCGCCAAACAAGTGGTCGAGCGTGAGGACGGCGGCCATTACTCGCACTTGCAGCGCTGGCTGGATCGTCAGGACCTGGGCCACACCGCGAGCAATCAGCTGGCAGTGGAGCTGGGCCTTAAATGCCCCGAGCGCCCGGAAGTCGATAACCTGACTCGCGAGCAACTGGAGACGGTACGCAAGGCCTGGTACGCGCCCAATAACATGACGCTGATCGTGGTTGGCGAGCTCGACAAGTTGTTGCCGGCGTATCTGGAACGCTCCTATGGTGAACTTGAAGCGGTCGAGCCTACCGATCACCTGCCCTTGCCGGAAATCCAGGCCAGTGCCGCCCACGAACGAACGCTGAGCGATGGTTTCGTCGGCGGCGGCGCCAAGTTGCATTGGCTGGTGCCGGAACCGGTGCTGCAGGATCAGCACGACGAAACCTTCGACCTGCTCAAGGACTATCTGGACTGGGCGCTCTACCGCCAATTGCGCCTGTCCCACGGTTTGTCCTACGGCCCCTCGGCCGAGCGCGAGGTGTTTGGCGGGGTGGGCTTCATGAGCCTGAACGCCGACCTTGAGCGCGATGACGTGCCTAAGGCCCAGCAGGTGCTGGAGGATTTGAAGGCCGATTTGCTCAAGGACGGTCTCGACGCAAACACCTTCAACCGCCTCAAACAGGCCGCCATCGCCCGCCAGGCTTGGGCCGTGCAAGGCAACAGCGCGCTGGCCGATTACTACTGGAGCGCGCTGGGCGACTACCAGGACGGGCGTTTCGCCGCCCCGGCCAGGGAACTGCAAGGCGTGACGCTGGAAGAAGCGAACAAGGCCATGCGCGAGTTGCTCATGCAACCGGGGTATGTGCGGATCGAGAAGCCGCTGATGAGTTATGACCAGTTGATGTGGGCGATGGCCGGGGTGTTTGGATTGCTTGTCCTCGGGGTATTGGCTTGGCGAGTCCATCGCCGCCGGTAACTGGCCGCCCTGGCAGCAGGGCTTTTGTGGCGAGGGAGCTTGCTCCCGCTCGGCTGCGCAGCAGTCGTAAAACCGGTGCTTGCGCTCTACCTGATGACACGCAGTGTGCGGGTTTGGGGGCGCTTCGCACCCCAGCGGGAGCAAGCGCCCTCGCCACAATGTTGTATAGGGAAAACGGACGTATCCCCCTCGCCACGCCCCCGCCCGGGCGGTACTCTGTCGAGGATTTTTCCCACGACTATTGCGAACCGCCGAATGCCTACTCTGACCCTGTACGTCCAGCGCATCCTGGAATTGATGAAGCGCTATCCAGGGGTCATTGCGCTCGGTGGTTTTATCTCGGGAGTCGGCAGCTTCATCCTGGTGGATCGGCAACAGGGCCTGGCGACCTGGATCACCATCATCATGGTGCTCAGCTGGATCTGGCTGATGCTGGAAAACAGCCTGACCAAGTTGTTCACCAAACTCTTCAAGCGCGAAATCCCCCAGCCTTTGCTGCGTTACGCCACGCAGATGATCCACCAGGAAAGCCTGTTCTTCGTCCTGCCGTTCTTTTTCATCACCACGACCTGGAACAGTGGCCAGTTTTTCTTCACCGGTTTGCTGAGCATGGCGGCGTTGATTTCCATCATCGACCCGCTCTACTACAAATGGCTGGCACCCCGGCGCTGGGCGTTCCTGGCGTTGCACACGCTGACGCTGTTTGCCGCGCTGCTCACCGCCCTGCCCGTCATCCTGCACCTGACCACTTCGCAAAGCTTCAAACTGGCGCTGGGCACCGCTGTTTTACTGTCGTTCCCGAGCCTGGCCTCGATCTTCCCGATCCGCACGGTGCGCAACGCGTTGGCGATCCTGAGTATCACGCTGGGCATCGGTGCCCTCGGCTGGGTGCTGCGTTCCTGGGTGCCGCCGGCCACTTTATGGATGACCGACGTGGCGATCAGCACGCAAATGCAGGACCGCACACCCGGCAAGAGTCTGGACGAAGTCAGCGCCGAGCAGATCCGTGGGGACGGGTTGTACGCCTACACCGCCATCAACGCCCCGCGCGGCCTCGATGAGCGGATTTATCACGTGTGGCAGTTCAACGGTAAAGAGGTCGACCGTATCCCGCTGGACATCCACGGCGGACGCAAGGAAGGCTACCGTGCCTGGACCCACAAGCAGAATTTCCCGGGCAATCCTGCCGGTAAATGGCAAGTGCGGGTGCTGACCGAGGATGGCCAGGTCATCGGCGTGCTGCGCTTCAAGATCACGGACAGCACACCGATCAAAGAAAAGTAATCCGGTTCGTGCTATTACGTAGCGCTGCGCTAATAGCCGAACAAGCACGGAGCTTATGACCAGCAGCACAATGGCCGGCAATGCCCAGCTAGATGTCTCTCACTCCCCTGCTCAACTGCGGGTCACGGGTGACTGGACGCTCGCCCACTACGCCGATCTCAAGCACCTGAGCGAAAAGCTCCGCGGCCAATACGACGACAGCACGCACATCGACCTCAATGGCCTCGGTGCGCTCGATACCGCCGGGGCGTCGTTGTTGGTGGAATTGCTCGGGTCCGAGCGTCTGGGGCGATCCGCCGAACACCCTGATTGCACCCTCTCTTCTGCAGACCGTGCCTTGTTGCAGACGGTTTATTGCTCGCTCAGCGACTTCTGCGTACCGGTCAAGGAACCGGAGATCAGTGTCGGCATTCAACTGCTGACCCGCATTGGCCGGGCAGTCGACACCGTCTGGCAGGACACCCTGCAACTGCTGGGCTTCGTCGGCCTGATCCTCGAAACCATTGCCCGCAATCTGTTTCGTCCCAAGCGCTGGCGCATCACGCCCATGGTCGCGCACATCGAACAGACTGGCCTCGACGCCGCGCCCATCGTCGCCCTGCTGACCTTTCTGGTCGGTGCGGTGGTGGCGTTTCTCGGGGCGACGGTGCTGGCCAGCTTCGGTGCGAGTATTTTTACCGTGGACCTGGTGGCGTTCTCCTTCCTGCGAGAGTTCGGTGTGTTGCTGACCGCGATTCTGATGGCCGGCCGCACCGCCAGTGCGTTCACCGCGCAAATCGGTTCGATGAAGGCTAACGAAGAAATCGACGCGATCCGCACACTGGGCCTCGACCCGATGGAATTGCTCGTGGTGCCACGGGTGCTGGCGCTGCTGGTGGCGTTGCCGATGCTGACCTTCCTGGCCATGCTCTCGGGGATCATCGGCGGTGGCGTGGTCTGCGCCGTGTCGCTGGGTATCTCGCCGGCGATGTTCTTGTCGCTGCTGCAAACCGATATCGGCGTTCAGCACTTTCTGGTGGGGATCGTCAAAGCGCCGATCTTCGCGTTCCTGATCGCTGCAATCGGTTGCCTCGAAGGCTTCAAGGTCAGTGGCAGCGCTGAGTCCGTGGGCGCGCACACCACGTCGAGTGTGGTGCAGTCGATTTTCGTGGTGATCGTGCTCGATGCCGTGGCCGCGCTGTTTTTCATGGAGATGGGCTGGTGAGTCGTTTACCCCGAGCGCCCTCCGAGGCGGTGATCGAAGTCCGTGGGCTGTGCAATCGCTTCGGCAACCAGAGCGTGCACGAAAACCTCGACCTCGATTTATACAAAGGTGAAATCCTTGCCGTGGTCGGCGGTTCCGGCAGCGGAAAATCGGTGCTGCTGCGCAGCATCGTCGGCTTGCGCCAGCCCAGCGAGGGTGTGGTGAAGGTCTTTGGCAAGAACCTGCCGACGCTGCCCGAACATGAACGCTCGATGGTCGAACGGCGTTTCGGCGTGCTGTTCCAGAAAGGCGCCCTGTTTTCTTCGCTGACCGTGACCGAGAACGTCGCCCTGCCCCTGATCGAACACGCCGGCCTGAGCCGTGAAGACGCCGAGCATCTGGCGGCGGTGAAACTGGCGTTGGCCGGGTTGCCGCTGTCGGCGGCGGACAAATACCCTGCCTCGCTGTCTGGCGGCATGATCAAGCGCGCGGCGCTGGCCCGGGCGTTGGCGCTGGACCCGGACATTCTGTTTCTCGACGAACCCACCGCCGGCCTCGACCCGATTGGCGCCGCAGCCTTTGATCAATTGATCCTGACGTTGCGCGATGCGTTGGGCCTGAGTGTGTTTCTGGTGACCCATGACCTCGACACGCTCTACACCATCACCGACCGGGTGGCGGTGCTGGCGCAGAAAAAGGTGCTGGTGGCGGACGCCATCGACAAGGTCTCGGAAACCGACGACCCGTGGATTCACGAATACTTCCATGGCCCTCGCGGCCGCGCGGCGCTGACCGCCGCTCAACAGTTGAAAGAGGTCTGACATGGAAACCCGAGCCCATCATGTATTGATCGGCCTGTTCACCGTGATTGTGGTGGCAGGTGCCCTGCTCTTCGGCCTGTGGCTGGCCAAGTCCAGTGTCGACACCGAGTTCAAGGATTACGAAGTCGTCTTCAACGAGGCGGTCAGTGGCTTGTCCAAGGGCAGCGCCGTGCAGTACAGCGGGATCAAGGTCGGTGATGTGGTGACGTTGCGCCTGGACCCGAAAGACCCGCGCCGGGTGCTGGCGCGGATTCGCCTGGGCGGCGATACGCCGATCAAGGAAGACACCCGGGCCATCCTGGCGCTGACCGGGATCACCGGCACATCGATCATTCAACTCAGTGGCGGTACGCCGCAAAGCCCGACCCTCAAAGGCAAGGACGGCCATCTCCCGGTGATTGTCGCTTCACCCTCGCCTATCGCTCGCTTGCTCAATGACAGCGGCGACCTGATGGCTGGTGTGAACACACTGATGCATAACGCCAACCTGATGTTTTCCACGGAGAACGTCGAGCGCATCAGCAAGACGCTGGAGCACCTGGAACAGACCACCGGGACCATCGCCGACCAGCGCGGTGATATTCGTCAGGCGATGCAGCAACTGGCGTCGGTCGGCAAGCAGGCTGGCGCCATGCTGGAACAGACGTCGACGCTGATGCGCAATGCCAACGGCTTGCTCAACGATCAGGGCAAGCAGATGTTCGGCAGCGCCGAGCAGGCGATGAAATCACTGGAACAAAGCAGCGCGACCATCAACAAGTTGCTCACGACCAACCAGGATTCCCTGAACAGCGGCTTGCAGGGCCTCAATGGCCTGGCGCCAGCGGTGCGCGAGCTGCGCGACACCCTGACGTCGTTGCGAGCCATCTCCCAGCGCCTGGAAGCCAACCCCAGCGGTTATTTGCTGGGCAATGACAAGAACAAGGAGTTCACACCATGAAGCTTGCGACCTTCGCCCTCCTCGCCAGCTTCACGTTGGTCAGCGCCTGCTCGATCCTGCCCAAGTCCGAGCCCTCCGATGTCTATCGCTTGCCGTCGGCCCAGAGCAGCGTTTCGGCCAGCCACGGCACGCCGCAAGGCTGGTCGCTGCGCCTGACCAAGCCGCAGGCCAGCGAAGCGTTGAACAGCCCGAAAATCGCCGTGATCCCGCAAGGTGATCTGATCAGCAGCTACACCGCCTCGCGCTGGAGTGATCCAGCGCCGGTGTTGCTGCGTAATCGGTTGCTGGATGGTTTCCAGCGGGACGGTCGAGTGCCGCTGCTGAGCACGGATGACAGCAACTTCCAGGCAGATCTGGAGTTGGGCGGGAGCCTGCAAGCATTTCAGACTGAGTACCAAGGCACCACTGCGAGCGTGGTCGTGCGGCTGGATGCCTTGCTGGTGCGCGGGTATGACCAGCGCATCCTCGCCAGCCGCCGCTTTGAAGTGCGTCAGCCATTGGGCGATGTGAAAGTGCCGGCGGTGGTGGCCGGATTTGGCCAGGCGAGTGATCAGTTGACGGCGCAGGTGGTGGCTTGGACGGTAGAGCAAGGCCAGAAAGTCGCCCTTAAAGCCAACACGGGACCCCTGTAGGCGTAAGCCTGCTCGCGATAGCGGTAAATCAGTCACCACTAATGTCGACTGTCACACCGCTATCGCGAGCAGGCTTGCTCCCACAGGGGATCGTTGGTTAACCGAAGAACCAGTAGCAAACGCCGATGGCGCCCAGTACGCCAGCAAACTCCGCCAGCAACGCACACCCCACCGCGTGCCGCGCCCGCTGGATGCCCACCGCGCCGAAGTACACCGCCAGCACATAGAATGTCGTTTCCGTACTGCCCTGGACCGTCGCCGCCACCAGCGCCGGGAAGCTGTCCACGCCAGAGGTCTTCATCGTTTCGATCAGCATCGCCCGCGCGGCGCTGCCGGAGAACGGTTTGACCATCGCCGTCGGCAGTGCGTCGACGAAGCGCGTGTCCCAACCGGCCCACTCCACCAGATGCCGAATCCCGTCCAGACCAAAATCCAATGCCCCGGACGCCCGCAGTACACCGACGGCGCAAAGCATCGCCACCAGATACGGCAGCAGGTTCTTGGCCACGTCGAAGCCCTCCTTGGCGCCTTCGACGAACGCTTCGTAGACCTTCACTTTGCGCAATGCGCCAACCACCAGAAACAGCATGATCAACCCGAACAGCGTCAGGTTGCCGAGGATCGATGACAGGCCGGCCAGAGCGGTCGCCGAGAGCGTCGCCAGCAGCGCCATGAAGCCACCGAGGGCCAAGGCACCGGGAATCAGATACGCGAGCACCACGGGGTCCCACAGTCGCAGACGTTGCATGAACGCCACCGACAGCAGGCCCACCAGTGTCGAGCAGCTGGTTGCCAGCAAAATCGGCAAGAACACCAGCGTCGGATCGGGCGCACCTTGCTGGGCGCGGTACATGAAGATCGTCACCGGCAGCAGGGTCAGGGAGGAGGCGTTGAGGACCAGGAACAGGATCTGCGCATTGCTGGCGATGGTGGCGCTGGGGTTGAGTTCTTGCAGCGCCTTCATGGCTTTGAGGCCGATTGGCGTGGCGGCGTTGTCCAGGCCCAGGCCGTTGGCGGCAAAGTTCAGCGTGATCAGGCCGATGGCCGGGTGACCGGCCGGCACTTCCGGCATCAGGCGCAAAAACAAGGGGCCCAGCGCCTTGGCCAGCCATTCGACGATCCCGGCCTTCTCGGCAATTCGCAGAAAGCCCAGCCAGAGGGTCAGGGTGCCGAACAGCAGGACCATGACTTCGACCGATAACTTGGCCATGGCGAAAATGCTTTCCACCATCGCCGCGAAGATCCCGGCGTTACCGCCGATCAGCCATTGCGCCAGTGCCGAAACGGCAGCCACGATGAAAAAGCCAAGCCACAGGCCATTGAGCACAGTTAAATCCCCCGAAGAATGCCGCGAATGATAGCGGGGTGTGCAGAAACGACAAACCCCGGATTTCTCCGGGGTTTGTTTGTTCGGCTTACACCGGACCTTTGTAGGAGTGAGCCTGCTCGCGATGGGGGCGGCACATCCAACATCTCTGTTGTTTGATGCACCGCTATCGCGAGCAGGCTCACTCCTGCAAGGTTTTGCGTTAGTTCTTGGAAACCTCGCCAACTGGCAGCTTTTCCTTGCTGCGCCAGTGCGGCAGCGAGTTCCAGTAGCGTTGGCCCTTGGCGTCGTCGTACATGCCTTCCCAGCGGGAGATGACCAGCACGGCCAAGGCATTGCCGATCACGTTCAAGGCAGTACGCGCCATGTCCATGATGCGGTCTACACCGGCGATGAAGGCCAGGCCTTCCAGCGGAATACCCACGCTGCCCAAGGTGGCCAGCAGCACTACGAAGGACACGCCCGGTACGCCGGCGATGCCTTTGGACGTCACCATCAGGGTCAGCACCAGCAGCAATTGCTGGCTGATCGACAGGTCGATGCCGTACAGCTGGGCAATGAAGATCGCCGCGATGCTCTGGTACAGGGTCGAGCCGTCGAGGTTGAACGAGTAACCGGTCGGCACCACGAAGCTGCAAATGGCTTTCGGCGCGCCGTAGGCTTCCATCTTCTCGATCACGCGCGGCAGCACGGTTTCGGAACTGGCGGTGGAGTAGGCCAGCACCAGCTCATCCTTGAAGATGCGCATCAGCTTGATCACCGAGAAGCCAAACATCCTGGCAATCAGGCCGAGAATGACAAAGGCGAAGAAAGCGATGGCGACGTAAACCAGGATCACCAGTTTGGCCAGCGGTATCAGAGAAGCGAAACCGAAGTTGGCCACGGTCACCGCGATCAGTGCGAACACGCCGATCGGGGCATAGTTCATGATCATGTGGGTGACTTTGAACATGCTCTCGGATACGCCCTGGAACATCTTCACCAGCGGCTCGCGCAGGTCCGATTGCAGGCTCGACAGACCGAGGCCGAACAATACGGAGAAGAAGATGATCGGCAGCATTTCGCCACGGGCCATGGCCGCGAAGATGTTCGACGGGATCAGGTTGAGGATAGTTTCGATGAACGCATGTTCATGCTGAACCTCGGCAGCTGTGGCCTGGTACTTGGAAATATCCACCGTACCCAGGGTGCTCATGTCGATGCCGGTGCCCGGATGGAACACGTTGGCCAGCACCAGACCGACCACGATGGCGATGGTGGTGACGATCTCGAAGTAAATGATGGTCTTGAGGCCGATACGCCCGAGTTTCTTCGCATCGCCTACGCCAGCGATGCCGACGATCAACGAGGAGATGACGATCGGGATCACGATCATCTTGATCAGACGGATAAAGATATCGCCTGCCGGTTGCAGGACGTTGCTGATCCACCAGGCTTTTTCGGCACTGAAATGGTTGAGCAGCGCACCGATTGCTATCCCCAGAACCAGACCGATGAGGATCTGCCAGGCGAGGCTGAGCTTTGCCTTCTTCATATCTTTACCCTTACTTGCGTTTGACTCAGGCGAATGCAAGAACTGGAACGCTCGTGGCGAAAAAGTCTGCGCATCTGCCCCCGTATAAGGTGCCCCGGAGCGCTTTGTTTCGGCTCTCTGGCAGGCGAAAAAAGGCGCAACTATTCCGATGCAAGGATGCGACGTCTAATGCCGTAAACGCCTACCCTATGCCGAATCGGCATGAGCTTTTTTAATTGAAACTCGCGTCCCAACCGGTTCGAATACGACATTTCGGCAGGCATAAGTGCCGTGAACCGGCCATTTCAGAGGAGGTTGGTTGTTTTTTAAACAGTTGAATTCATGACGAAATTTCGGAAAAAGCCTACGTTTGGCAGCGAAAACTCTTCTGCCGAAAGTCGAAGGTTTCTCGATATACGGTCGTGAAGAAACACCGCGAAACGGTTTTGTGGGGAATATGCAGCAGGGGGAATAGGGTGCAGTGCTCTAGATCAACGCTTTGCACGTTGAAGCTCTTCGCAAGTCCGTCCAGCCACTCTGGGCTGGCGAACTTGCGTCGCAGCTTTATTACCTGACCCGGCCCTTGCGCAGACACTCCATGTGCCCGTAGGTCACTCCGACCCTGAAACAGTCAGAACGTCCCGACCCCTTGGTCATGCGTCTACCTTCCTCGGGTAGCGCACTGGAAAGAAGCGATGCTGCTCCTTTCGTGTTTCAAACTCAGTACCAGTTCGGATCTTTCTTGAGCTGTTCCATCAACATGTCCTGCATGCCTTGGTTCGGTTTCCCGAGGAAGCGGTAGTCGGCATGTCGCGTTGGCGACTTGTCGGCCGGCAATCCTGCAGGTACTTCGACCAGCATGGCGTAGGCGTCCTGTTTGTCGAAGCTGAAAGCCACGATCAAGCGCTTGCTCAGGCACGTCGGTTGCGTTTCGCAAAGCGGCCCGACCAGGTACTTGTCGCCATCCTCTTCAACAGCATTCATTTGCTCGGCATCGCCAGACAGGTTCATCACCCATTCCGGCAGTCGTTCTTCCTTTTTAACGACTTTAGTCCACGTTTCACGGTACTGCGGGTCCGAATTCAATAATTCGCTGGCCCGCGTCTGGCCGTCATTGGCCGCCATCGCCATGGCACTACCGCCCAGAAGCAGGGCGGCTGCCAGTGTCTTTAACAAAACGCTCATGTTCAGCCTCGACCGCGACGGCCAAAGAAGAAGGAAGCAATAAACATCACCAGGAACACGACAAAGAGAATCTTGGCGATACCCGTGGCGGTGCCCGCGATACCACCGAAGCCCAGTACTGCAGCAATGATGGCAATGATCAAGAATGTGATTGCCCAGCTCAACATGGTGATTCTCCTTACGCTTCTATATTAGAGGTGCAGCTTGTGTTGCTTTTCCCGGCGCATTGAGCGCGCCAAGTCCGGTTGCTCAGAACACCCAACGTTCCTGACGGGGCATCTCATCCACAGGCTGCGCCTGGTCGACGTCCATCATTCGCATCGGTGCGAGGTCAGCCTGGCTGCTGCTGACGGCGCTGAAATGGGTCTGGGTAGCACGTTGAATCGACAGGTGCGGAGCCTCTGGTTGCTGGCTCTGTTCCCAAAGCAAAAACTGCTGACCTGCGATCAGCGTGATCAGCAGCGCCAGAATGCCAAACAGTCCTTGTTGGATATGCAAAGGCGAGATACGCAATTGGGCGACACGTTGGCGATTCATCCTGAAACTCCTCCCACTCTGGTGGTGATCTTGTTTAGTGGGCGTCGATTCAAAATGGCCCTGGTTATCTAGACTATTGCAGCCTGCATGCCAGCTTTTTCAAAGAAAAAAATCGTTTTAAATCAATATGTTAGATCTGACGTATAAATCATGACGGACGCATCCTGCACGATGGGCCGTGCAGGGTCGTGCGTATTGCACGATCGTTTCCCGGCAACTTTGATTATTTTTGAATTGAGAGGAGAGCGCGGATGTCAGAAAAGAACGCAGGTAATCGCCTCAACGGCGATTTTTGTGCAAAAAACCAGAGAAATCAGTCCATTAGCTAATGGATGAGTAGAGAGCTACCCTGCCATGGCCGGAATGGATCAGAATCAACCATGCAACTTGCCCGATTTTTCCGGGACTAACTCAAGATCATTCATTAAAGGAGCGCAGGAACATGGAATCAGCCACTGAGCATCAAGGCCGCATTCTGCTGGTGGATGACGAATCCGCCATTCTGCGAACCTTCCGCTATTGCCTTGAAGATGAAGGCTATAGCGTCGCCACCGCGAACAGTGCAGCGCAGGCCGATGCGTTGCTGCAACGTCAGGTGTTTGATCTGTGCTTCCTCGATCTGCGCCTGGGTGAAGACAATGGCCTGGATGTGCTGGCTCAGATGCGCATTCAGGCACCCTGGATGCGGGTGGTGATCGTCACCGCTCACTCGGCTGTCGACACCGCCGTGGATGCGATCCAGGCCGGTGCCGCCGACTACCTCGTCAAACCTTGCAGCCCCGACCAGTTGCGTCTGGCCACCGCCAAACAGCTGGAAGTTCGGCAACTCTCGGCACGGCTGGAAGCCCTTGAAGGCGAAGTGCGTAAACCCAAGGACGGACTGGATTCCCATAGCCCGGCCATGAAAGTGGTTCTCGAAACCGCACGGCAGGTCGCCAGCACTGACGCCAACATTCTGATTCTCGGCGAGTCCGGTACCGGTAAAGGTGAACTGTCCCAAGCCATCCACGGTTGGAGCAAACGCCAGAAGAAATCCTGCGTCACCATCAACTGCCCGTCGCTGACGGCGGAATTGATGGAAAGTGAACTCTTCGGCCACAGCCGAGGCGCCTTCACCGGTGCCAGCGAAAGCACCTTGGGTCGGGTCAATCAAGCGGACGGCGGCACCTTGTTTCTCGACGAGATCGGCGACTTTCCCCTGACGTTGCAACCCAAGTTGCTGCGTTTTATCCAGGATAAGGAATACGAGCGCGTGGGTGATCCCGTGACCCGCCGCGCCGATGTGCGCATCCTCGCCGCGACCAACCTGAACCTCGAGGATATGGTGCGCGACGGCCGTTTCCGTGAAGACCTGCTCTATCGCCTGAACGTCATCACCTTGCACTTGCCGCCACTGCGCGAGCGCCGGGAGGACATTCTGAACCTGGCCGACCGTTTCCTGGCGCGTTTCGTCAAGGAGTACGCGCGTCCGGCACGTGGCTTTAGCGACGAGGCTCGCGAAGCGTTGCTGGGTTACCGCTGGCCCGGCAACATCCGCGAACTGCGTAACGTGGTGGAGCGGGCGAGCATTATCTGCCCTCAGGAACGGGTTGAGATCAGCCACTTGGGCATGGCCGAGACCCCGACCAACAACGCCCCCCGAATCGGTGCGGCGTTGAGCCTGGATGAATTGGAGAAAGCCCACATCGGTGCCGTCCTCGCCACCGCCGATACCCTCGATCAGGCGGCCAAGACACTTGGCATCGATGCCTCGACCCTGTATCGCAAACGCAAGCAATACAACCTGTGAGCCGGCAATGAAACTGGCGATGAAGCTGCGTACTCGGCTGTTCCTGAGTATTTCGGCGCTGATTACCGTGGCGCTGCTCGGGCTCTTGCTCGGGCTGGTCAGCGTGATGCAGATGGCTGGCACCCAGGAAGTGCTGGTTCGCAACAACTTTGTCACGCTGGACCTGGGCTTGAAATTGCGTCAGGCCTTGGGCGATCAACTGATGATCATGATCGACGAAAATCCCGATCCCGCAGCGTTCCAGGCCTCCAGGCAGCACTACCTCGAGCTGCTTGACGAAGGCATTTCCCTTCAGCAATCCGGCAATGGCGGCTACGGTTTCACACAGGCGAAGGCTGACTACCTCGACTTTCTTCAGGCCTACGATCAAACACCAGCCTCGGCGCCCGTATTGACCGGCAACGAGGCGCTGTTGGAAAAATTCAATACCCTTCGCAGCGGTCTCGTCTCCGAACAAAAGCGTTCCCTGGATAACATCAATGACATCGAACGCCAGGCCCGGGAACGCGCGTTGCTGATTGCCGGGCTGCTCGGTTTGATAGGGCTGGCCGTGCTGATCATCGGGTTCGTGACCGCCCATGCAATCGCCCGGCGGTTTGGCGCTCCGATTGAAGCGTTGGTCCAGGCTGCCGACGACATCGGCCAGGGTAATTTCGAGGTGACACTGCCGGTTTCCTCCGCCGAGGAAATGAACCAGCTGACCAAGCGCTTCGGCATCATGGCAGAGGCGCTGCGTGAGCATCAGGCGATGAACATCGACGAGCTGCTCGCCGGTCAGCAGCGTTTGCAAGCGGTACTCGACAGCATCGACGATGGGTTGTTGATGATCGATCGCGAAGGGCATCTGGAACACCTCAACCCCGTGGCCCAGCGTCAGTTGGGGTGGGACACCGACCGACTCGGTCAAGGGCTGGGCACAGCGCTCGATCGTCCTGAACTGGATGAGCAGCTGCAATTGGTGCTGCGCGGCGGAACCCTGGAGCGGGCGCCGGAAGACCTGAGTATTGAGGTCGACGGTGAGTCGAGGTTACTGACGTACAGCCTGACGCCTGTCAGCCATACGCAGGGCCACATTCTTGGCGCCGTGATGGTGCTGCATGACGTCACAGAACAGCGTGCATTCGAACGGGTGCGCAGCGAGTTCGTCTTGCGCGCCTCCCATGAGTTGCGCACCCCGGTGACCGGGATGCACATGGCCTTCGGGCTGTTCCGCGAACGGGCGAAATTTCCTGAAGACTCTCGCGAAGCCGATTTACTGGACACCGTGAACGAAGAAATGCAGCGCTTGATGCAGCTGATCAACGACCTGCTGAATTTCTCGCGCTACCAAAACGGGTTGCAGAAACTCACGCTGGCGCCTTGTTCCATTGAAGAGTTACTGGAACAGGCTCAGGCACGCTTTGCCGGGGCTGCGGCGCAGAAGGGTATTGAGCTGCGGGTGGAAGTGCAGGGGCCGTTACCCCGATTGCAGGCCGACCAGGCGCAATTGGACCGGGTGCTCGATAACCTGATCGATAACGCATTGCGTCATACCGCCCAGGATGGACTGATACGTTTGCAGGCGCGGCGCCATGGCGAGCGAGTGATCATCAGCGTTGAAGACAACGGTGAAGGCATTGCCTACGGTCAGCAGGGGCGGATCTTCGAGCCCTTCGTCCAGGTCGGACGCAAGAAGGGCGGTGCCGGGCTTGGTTTGGCGTTGTGCAAGGAAATCGTGCAGTTGCATGGCGGGAGAATGGGCGTTTATTCGCGGCCGGGACAGGGCACGCAGTTCTACATGGCGCTGGCGGTGTAGACCCAGCAGTCTGCTCAGGCTTCATCATCCAGGCGTCGATTGCTCAATCGGCGCCCACGGGTAATCAGTTCGATGAACTGCACGGCGCTCAGTGCATGGGCGAACAGCCAGCCCTGACCATACTTGACGCCTTCGCTGCTCAGAAACGCCGCTTGGGCTTCGTGTTCTATGCCCTCGGCAATCACCCTGAGTTGCAGGGCCTGGGCCATATGAATGATGTGCGGTGCCACGCCGCTGCTGGCGGCATCATGGCCCAGCGCATCAATGAACGCCTTGTCGATTTTCAGGCAGTCCACCGGCAGGGTTTGCAGGTAGGCGAGGCTGCAATAGCCCGTGCCGAAATCATCGATCAGGACCTGATGCCCGACATCGCGCAAGGCTTGCAGGTTTTCCCTGGCCACCACTACATCGATCAAGCCCCGCTCAGTCACCTCAAAAGCAATCTGCTTTGCCGCGACCCGGTGCAAGGTCAGCAGGCGTGCCATCACCTGGCCGATACGCGGCACCATGACGTCGCAAGCTGCAAGGTTGACGGAGATGTACAACTGCGGATTGGCGCGTAGCAGTTGCCCCAGTTGTTCGAGAAGTCGCTGCAATACGAAGTCGGTCATCTGGCGGATCTGGCCGGTGTTTTCCGCCATCGGGATAAACAGGTCGGGGCTGGTCAGCGTGCCGTCCGGCCTTCGCCAGCGCAGCAAGGCTTCGGCCCCGACACAGTTGCGGCTGTCGAGATCGAAGATCGGCTGATACAACACCTGCAATTCGCCCCGTCGAATGGCGCCGTTCAGTTCAGCGTCCAGTGACTGACGCTGGCGCACCAGCAGAAACACCATGAAACCGACCAAGGCACTCAGCGCCAGACTGGCCGGCAGCAGCCACCACCACACGGCTGGCACATGCATGTTCGTGCGTGGGGTGATCAGCACCAATTGGTATTCGGGGTTGTTGGTGGGCATGCGGTAAATCAAGCGGGTTTGTGTCACCTGCAGCGCATCGCGGCTTTCCAGGGGCCAGAACTCCGTGGGCGGCCAGGCCTGTGCGGCACCGAGGACAGGAATCGCACGAGTGCCATGGGAGAGCACCACGAGCAGGCTACTGCCCGGGGATAGATCGACCATGTCGGTCAAATGGCCACGAGAGGTAGCGACCCGAAAGTTGCCGCGTCCCAGCATCAGCGCAGCACGGTTTTCATCGGGCTCGGTGGTGGTGTTCAGCCAGTAGCTGTAGGTGGGGCCCTTGATGTCCGGTGGTCGACTCAGCGACAGCCCTTCCTGGCGAGGGCGATTCGAGCAAATCCGCGAGGCGTCCATATAGGCAGCTTCATAAACGAATCGGTAATTGAAGCTGACCTGTTGCAAGGTTGCGATCATTTCATCATCGCAGCCACGCAGGGGTTGGGCTTCCAGATCGTCGAGGCTTTCGCGTAGCTGCCCGAATAGCTGTTCAAGCCGGGCGAGGAAACGCTCGCCCTGGGCATTCATTTCCTGGCTTTCCCGCTGCTCCACTTGATGCATCGCCAGAAACAGGCTGGCGGTCATCAATAGCGTTGCACTCAAGGCAGCAGCCAGCGTCGCCAAAAACCAAGGGCGATAGAACCAGCTACGGAGCGTCTCTCGAGCTACAGCCATTATGGATATCCGAAGAATTACCAATGAGTTATAGCTGCTGATTGAGAAAAAGCCCTTACCGTCGGGCGGCCGTCATTATTTTGTCTGATTCAAAACTTGTAGAAGCGCCGCCGTCTGAGCGTCAGGAGTGCCATCGAATCGAGCGGGGCGGAAATGCATTTGAAAGGCCGCCAGTACATGGCGCGTGGCGACATCAAGCTCGCCCGTTTGTGGCGTGGCATAACCCAGTCGGGCCAGTTGTCCCTGATACCAGCTGATGCTCGGCAGTTCTGCTGCGAACTGGGTTTGCTGGCGTGCGACGGCCTGCTCGTTTGGCCAGACGCCTATGCCTTCGCCGGCCAGGCGCTTCCAGGGGAACAGCGGGCCGGGATCGAGCTTGCGCAGCGGCGCGATGTCGCTGTGCCCGATGATGGAACGAGGGTTGATGTTGTAACGCTTGCTGATGTCTTTGAGCAGGAAGATCAGCGACTGAACCTGATCTTCACTGTAGGGATACCAAAGGCGGCCCGTCGGAGTGTCTTTGAAGCCAGGATTGACGATCTCGATGCCGATGGAGCTGGAGTTCAGCCAGGTCCGGCCTTGCCATTCGCTTTCGCCTGCGTGCCAGGACCGAAGATTTTCATCCATCAGCTTATAGATGGTGGCGCCTTTGTCGTCACCGATCAGGTAGTGACTGCTGACCTCGCCGTGGGTCAGCAATTGCAGGGAGCGCTCGAGGGAGGCGGAGGTGTAATGCACCACCACGAACTGAATACGACTGTCGTGATTGGCTGAAGGGTGGCTGGTGTCGATCCGCGGGCCGCTGGCACAACCGGCCAACAGGAGCAGCGACGTAAAGAAGGCAAGACATTTCATGGCAGGAGGCAGTACACGCAAGTCAGTAATGCAACAGTGTAACGTACTGACTTGCGCGCAGAGCGCAAAAGCGCTGTTTTAAATAAAATGGAACAATTGGCTGTCAACCAGCCTCGACGCGATTGCGACCAGCATTTTTCGCACGGTATAGCGCCTGATCGGCTCTTTTAAGCACCAAGTCGCTGTGTTCTCCGGGTTTGAATGCCGTAAAACCTACGGAAATGGTGATGGTCACCCGCTCGCCCTTGAAGTGAAAAGGGCAGGCTTCAATCGATGCGCGCAAAGTATCCAGCAGTTGTGCGCCATTTATCGGTGACGTGTCTGGCATCAGCAAGACAAACTCCTCACCCCCGAACCGCGCAATGAAATCCGTCCCGCGCAGGCGTTTGCGCAACACGCTGGCAATGATTTTCAGCACTTTGTCACCTGCCAGGTGACCGTAGTTATCATTGATGCGTTTGAAGTGGTCGAGGTCGAGCATCGCCAGCAACAGGATGTTGCCGTGTTGCTGCCATTCGCGGACTTCGTGTTCCAGCCGCTCACTCCAGGCCGCGCGATTGGGCAGGCCGGTGAGGGGATCGAGCAGCGCTTTCTGCCGTTGTTCTTCAAGGTGTTCGCGGTAGCCCAGCGCTTCCTGTTCCATGTGCGCCACGCGTTCGGCCAGGCTTTGCAACCGAGCCGCGACTTCCTGCTCACGTTCGTCGCGCTGTTTCTGGTGTTGATCCATGGTGCCGAGCAGGCCTTCGAGGTGGTTCTCCAGGACGTGCTTGAGGTCGTCCAGGTCCGCCGCTTCTTGCACGCTGCTCTGCAGGCCGTCGACTTGCTCGCGAATCTGCGTATCCATCTCGCGTGCTGCCGAGCGGTTGTCGGCATGGCCGTCGCTGGCAGCTTGCAAGTTGCTCTGGAACGATTCGAGACGTTCGTTGAGTTGCTGCAGGTACGCTTCGAATTCGTGCTGGCCGCTGTCGGTGATCGCCAGCATCAACGTCGCCAGATCATCGAGGATCGGGATCAGTTCGTACCAGTTCAACCCGTTTTGCAGACGATCACGCATCGCTTCGGCTTGTGGTCGATGGCGTTCGGGCAGCGTCAGGTCGTCGAGGAGGCCAAGGAGCGTGTCTTCGATATGCTTGGCGACTGAACTATAGGACGGCTCGGGTGAGTCGGGCAGGGCGTAGAGAACTTCCTCTGGCGCCAGGTGCTCCGCCTCGATGGTCACCGGGGTCAGTTCATCCGGGTTGACTGCCTGTGGCTCTTGCTCGGCTGGCGTTGGATCTATCGGTTGTTCGATGTTTGGCTGGGTCTGTGGCTCTACCGCTTGCGCAAATGCAGTCTCTGACTGAAGCACAGGCGGGACAAACACCACCAATTCCGGAGCAGGTTCCGTTGCCTGTACTTCCAGTGATTCAGGGATCGCAGCGGCAGGTTGGACGTCGATGACCGTTGGCTGTTCGACTGGCGGATGCTCCACCGCGGGTGCAAGATCAACCGTTGCCGGCGGGGTCTCGGCAATCGGTTCGACAGTTTGCAGGGGCGCCGCTTGCACCGCAGGAACGGTGGCCTGCGGGGTGGCCTCATCCGCTTCCCGGTTACCAAAAAGGCGCTGCAGAAAACCGGGGCGATCAGGTTCTGCCGGGGTATCCAGTTGACGTAAGGCTTTGCCTTGCAGGCCACTCAGTTCGCTGAGCAGCAACGGAATCTCACGGGCCTGACTGACTCGACCATCCAGTTGTTTGGCAAAGTTCTTCAGCGTCCGGCTGACTTCTCGAGGCAGTGGCAGTGTTTGCAGCTGAGTCACCAGTGCAGTCAATGCGGCGCTGGTCTGGTTGACCCGGGTTTCCCGGCGCTGCTCGGAGTCGAGTACGGCTTTTTCCAGGCGCGGAAGCAGGGCGGCCAGACCGGCGTCCATGTCATCGGTGCGCACGACTTCGCGCATTTCCTTCATGCACTGGTCAACGGCGCGATCGGTGCCTTCTGCGGCCAGGGTGCTGCGCACCAGCCCACGGCGCAGCAAGTCGAGCCGGGCATCCCATCGGCGTTCGAGCTTTTCCTGTTGTTCGATGCTTTTAAGGTATTTCTCTTTCCAGCGCTGTGTTTCGTCGCTCATTCATGGGATCCGCGAAGGGGCAGGACTCAACGCGGGGAATGCATCGGCCGTGAGCGAACCCGGCAGACGAATCTCTACCGCGACGGGCAGGTGATCTGAAATCGGTTGTGCCAGCACTTCGACCTTTTCAAGGGTCAGAGTGGGGCTGAGCAGAATATGGTCGAGGCAGCGCTGCGGGCGCCAGCTGGGGAAGGTCGCTTCCAGTTGCGGTGCTAGCAGACCGAGGTCACGCAACGGTGAGTTCTGCAGCAAATCACTGGCGTGGGTGTTCATGTCGCCCATCAGCACCTGGTGTTTGTAACCGCCGATCAACTCGCGGATGTAAGCCAGTTGCATGCTGCGAGCCCGGGCACCCAGCGCCAGGTGCATCATCACCACCACCAGCGCCTCCGGACCTTCGCCGAAACGCACCAGAATCGCCCCGCGGCCCTTGGGCCCCGGCAGCGGATGATCTTCGATTGCCCACGGGCGCAGGCGGCTGAGCACGCCATTGCTGTGCTGGCCGAGGCGACCGAGATTGCGATTGAGTTGTTGATACCAGTAGGGAAAGGCGCCGAGCTGCGCCAGGTGTTCAACCTGATTGACGTAGCCTGATCGCAGGCTGCCGCCATCGGCTTCCTGCAAGGCGACCAGATCGAAGTCGCCCAGCAGATTGCCGATCTTTTGCAGATTGTCGGCACGCCCGGTGTGCGGCAGCAGATGCTGCCAGCCTCGGGTCAGGTAGTGCCGATAGCGCTCGGTACTGATGCCGACCTGGATATTGAAACTGAGCAAGCGCAGACGGCTGTCTGCGGGCAATCCCGTCGATTCCAGGTGATGCTCGTTGACCCGCGGATCATGCAGGCCAACGACACGTTCAGTTCCCCAGCGGCGCATGGCGGGCCCCGCGCTTAGTTGGCAGCAGCCTTGTTAGCCGCTCGCTCTTTGGCTACCAGTTGGTCGGCCAGTTTCAGCGCTTGTTCGGCGCCGCCGGCAGAACCGATGTCAAAGCGATACTTGCCGTTGACGATCATGGTAGGCACGCCGGTGATTTCATATTTCTTGGCCAGTTCTTTGGCTTTGTTGATCTGGCCCTTGATGGCGAAGGAGTCGAAGGTGGCCAGGAACTTGTCCTTGTCTACGCCTTGAGTGGCCAGGAAGTCGGCCATGTCGTCTTTGTCGGTCAGTTTCTTGTGTTCTTTCTGGATTGCGTTGAATACCGCAGCGTGAACCTTGTTCTCTACGCCCATCGCTTCAAGGGTCAGGAACATCTGGCCGTGTGCGTCCCATGGGCCGCCGAACATGGCAGGGATACGGACGAAGTTCACGTCGGAAGGCAGTTTCTCGACCCACGGGTTGATCACCGGTTCAAAAGCGTAGCAATGCGGGCAGCCGTACCAGAACAGCTCCACGACTTCGATCTTGCCAGGCACGGCGACCGGAACCGGATTGGTCAGTTCGACATAAGGGGCGGCGGGTGCTTCGGCGGCTTGGGCAGTCATGCCGAACAGGCTGGCAGCGACGAGTGCGGCGCTGATGATCAGATTACGCATGCTTTACTCCTGGACAATTTGGGTCGCCTCGCGCGACCTGTTTTCAGACAGGTCCTGGCGGGCTTGAGTTCTGTAGTGTAACGGCAGCGGCCACAAAAAAGGGCGGCCTGAGCCACCCTTTTTATACTTGCTGCGACGGATTAATAGAGCGTTAACGTTGCAGGAGATGTACTTCCCGCGGCACGCCCTGTTCGCCGGTCTTAGTGCAGGCCTTGAATGTAGCTGGACACCGCAGCGATATCTTCGTCGCTGAGCTTTTTGGCAATGCTTTGCATTGGTTTGGTATCGCCATCGTTGGCACGACCGCCTTCTTCCTTGCGGAAGTCGGTCAATTGCTTGGCAACGTATTGAGCGTGCTGACCACCCAGATGCGGGAAGCCGGCAGCCGCGTTGCCCTTGCCATCCGGAGAGTGGCAGCCGGTGCAGGCTGGCAGGCCCTTGGCCAGGTCGCCACCGCGGAACAAGGCCTCACCGCGAGCCACGACTTTCGGGTCGGCGGCGCCAACGCTGCCTTTCTGGCTGGCGAAGTAAGCGGCGATATCAGCCAGGTCCTGATCGCTCAGGTTGGTCAGCAGGCCGGTCATTTCCAGAACGGTGCGTTTGCCGGACTTGATGTCGTGCAGCTGCTTGTTCAGATAACGCTCGCCCTGGCCTGCCAGTTTCGGAAAGTTAGGCGCCATGCTGTTGCCATCCGGGCCATGACAGGCGCCACATACTGCGGCTTTCGCCTGACCAGCAGTTGCATCACCTGCAGCATGGGCTACGCCGGAGATCCCCACGGTCAACAGCAGACTCACGATCAATTTGTTCATCAGCTAATCCAACTACGGCTAAGGGTTAAAGAGTTATGGACCGGGATCACTCGCTCATCCACTGGATGATTGCCTGGTAATCCTCGGCACTGCAGTCCATGCACAAACCACGCGGCGGCATCGCCTTGAAACCCTGGGTCACGTGTTGCACCAGCGTCCCCATACCTTTCGCCAACCTCGGCGTCCAAGCTTCCTGGTCGCCCTTTTTGGGCGCCATGGGTAGTTGGCCGGAATGACAGGCACCACAAACACGGTTGTACACAGCTTCCGGATCCTGTGTAGCCTGAGCGCTGTAAAGCGGCATCAAGACACCGGCAGCTAGCAGCCATTTCGTCATAAAACGACCTTTTCAGGGTTGAGAGCGTTCTGCGTTCTAATGCGCAATCAAGGTCAATCGCTCTCGTGAACTTCATCCTACGCTGGGACAAAGCGCACACAAAATCTGCGGCATTATATACTGGCGTCACTGAAACGGAAACGACACCGCTTGCCGCGTCCATTCCCGGCGCCGCCCACATCGGAAATCCCATGCAACTCAAGAACCCCATCCTCGGCCTGTGCCAACAGTCCACCTTCATGCTCAGCGCTGCCAAAGTCGATCAATGTCCCGACGACGAAGGCTTTGAAGTGGCCTTCGCCGGGCGTTCCAACGCCGGCAAATCCAGCGCGCTGAACACCCTGACGCACGCCAGCCTGGCGCGAACCTCGAAAACTCCGGGTCGCACGCAGCTCTTGAACTTCTTCAAGCTAGACGATGATCGTCGTCTGGTCGACCTTCCGGGTTACGGTTACGCGAAAGTGCCTATCCCGTTGAAGCTGCACTGGCAGCGTCACCTGGAAGCTTATCTGGGTGGTCGCGAGAGTCTGAAAGGCCTGATTCTGATGATGGACATCCGTCATCCAATGACCGATTTCGACCTGTTGATGCTTGACTGGGCCGTCGCCAGTGGCATGCCGATGCACATTTTGCTGACTAAAGCTGACAAGCTGACCTATGGCGCGGCGAAAAACGTGCTGCTCAAGGTTCAGGCAGACATCCGCAAAGGATGGGGCGATGCGATTAGCATCCAGCTGTTCTCGGCGCCAAAGCGCATGGGTCTGGAAGACGCCTACACTGTATTGGCAGGCTGGATGGAGCTGGCGGACAAAGGCTCCGAGGTTGCGGAGCAATAAATCGCAGGCAAAAAAAACCCCGGACTTCTTATGGGGAGGGGGAAGTTCCGGGGTTCAAGTTCCGGACCGCTAGGGCGGGGTCCAGATATCTGCCAACACTTAACACAACATAGGAGCATCGAAGGGCTTCACCAGCCATTCAGTAACTCTGAGTGGCAGTTCACAGGTTTAGTTCCGGAGCTTCAGAAACCATTTGTAATAAGTGTGATTTCTTTCCGAAATAAGGGCTCTTGACCCATCTGCCGCGGCACTATGCCGCAGCAGAAAACGCTCTTTCAGACGGCTCAGTGAGCCTCATCCCAGTTATTGCCTACGCCAACCTCGACCAGAAGCGGTACATCCAGCTTCACGGCGTCGCTCATGTGCACGCGAATTTCATCGCGGACCTGGTCGACCAGATCTTCACGCACCTCAAGCACCAATTCATCGTGCACCTGCAGGATGACTTTGGCGTCGAGGCCCGAGGAGGTCAGCCAGTTATCCACCGCCACCATGGCTTTTTTGATGATGTCCGCCGCCGTGCCCTGCATCGGGGCGTTGATCGCCGTGCGTTCGGCGCCTTTGCGCAGGGCCGGGTTTTTCGCGTTGATTTCCGGCAGGTACAGGCGTCGGCCGAAGATCGTTTCGACAAAACCTTGCTCGGCCGCCTGGGTGCGGGTGCGTTCCATGTACGCCAGAACACCCGGATAGCGGGCGAAATAACGGTCGATGTATGCCTGGGATTGCTTGCGATCAACGCCGATCTGCTTGGCCAGGCCAAACGCGCTCATGCCGTAGATCAAACCGAAGTTGATCGCCTTGGCGCTGCGACGTTGATCGGTGGTGACGTCGGCCAGTTCCACGCCGAACACTTCGGCGGCGGTGGCCTTGTGCACGTCCAGGTCATTGCGGAAGGCGTGCAGCAAACCTTCGTCCTTGGCCAGGTGCGCCATGATCCGCAGCTCGATTTGCGAATAGTCCGCCGCCAGCAGCTTGTAGCCCTTTGGCGCGACGAACGCCTGACGAATCCGCCGCCCTTCGGCCGTGCGGATTGGAATGTTCTGCAAGTTCGGATCGCTGGACGACAAGCGCCCGGTCGCCGCGACAGCTTGATGATAGGACGTGTGAATCCGCCCGGTGCGCGGGTTGATCTGTTCCGGCAGGCGATCGGTGTAAGTGCTTTTCAGCTTGCTCATCGAGCGGTACTGCATCAGCACTTTGGGTAACGGGTAATCCTGCTCGGCCAGTTCCGCCAGGACGGCTTCGGCGGTGGACGCCTGGCCCTTGGCGGTTTTGCTGAGGATCGGCAACCCGAGCTTTTCGTACAGGATCACGCCCAATTGCTTCGGCGAGCCCAAGTTGAATTCTTCACCGGCGATGGCGAATGCCTCACGCTCCAGCGCGACCATTTTGTCGCCGAGCTCGACGCTTTGGATGCCCAGCAGGTTGGCATCAACCAACGCGCCCTGGCGTTCGATTCGCGCCAGTACCGGCACCAACGGCATTTCGATTTCGCTCAGAACTTTGCTCAGGCTCGGAATGGCATTGAGCTTTTCCTGCAAGGTCTGGTGCAGGCGCAGCGTCACGTCGGCGTCTTCGGCGGCGTAAGGCCCGGCCAGTTCCAGCGAGATCTGGTCAAACGTCAGTTGCTTGGCACCCTTGCCGGCGATGTCCTGAAAACTCGTAGTGGTGTGGTTCAGGTACTTGAGCGCCAGGCTGTCCATGTCGTGGCGGGTCGCGGTGGAATCCAGCACGTAAGATTCGAGCATGGTGTCGAACGCGATGCCTTGCACGGTGATACCGCAATTCTGGTCGCCACCGATGGCGCAGTTGGCGAGGATGTTCATGTCGAACTTGGCGTGCTGGCCGACCTTGAGTTTGTTCGGATCTTCCAGAATAGGTTTCAGTGCGCGCAGCACGGTGTCGCGATCAAGCTGATCCGGCACACCCATGTAGGAATGGGTCAGCGGGATGTAGGCTGCTTCGTTGGCCTGTACAGCAAACGACAGGCCGACAAGCTGCGCCTGCTGCGCATCGATGCCGGTGGTTTCGGTATCAAAGGCGATCAATTTGGCGTCGTTGAGCTTCTTCAGCCACAGGTCGAAATCGGCCTGGGTCAGGATCGTGGTGTATTTGAGCTCGGTCTCGACAGCGGCTTCTTCAGCCACCGGCACGGTAACTTCCTGGCCGGAACGCTTGGCATCACGCTGGTTTTCTTCAAACCAGCTCTTGAATTCCAGCAGGGTGTAGAGCTCAGCGAGCTTGTCGTGATCCGGCCCGCCCATTTGCAGGTCGTCGAGCCCGATGTCCAGCGGCACGTCGATCTTGATGGTTGCCAATTGATAGGAGAGGAATGCCATCTCCTTATGCTCTTCGAGCTTGGCCGGCAGGGTCTTGGCGCCGCGAATCGGCAGGGTCGGAACGATGTCGAGCTGTGCGTACAGCTCGGTCAGACCGCCGTTCACGCCCACCAACAGGCCGGAAGCGGTTTTAGGACCAATGCCTGGAACGCCCGGAATGTTGTCGGAAGAATCGCCCATCAGTGCCAGATAATCGATGATCTGCTCGGGAGCGACGCCGAATTTCTCCTTCACGCCCTCCACGTCCAGCGCGCTACCGGTCATGGTGTTGACCAAGGTAATGTGGCCGTCGACCAGTTGCGCCATGTCCTTGTCGCCGGTGGAGATCACCACTGGTCGGTCAGCTGCTGCGCTGCTGCGGGCCAAAGTGCCGATCACGTCATCGGCCTCGACGCCTTCGACGCACAATAACGGGAAGCCCAGCGCGATCACGCTCTGATGCAGTGGCTCAATCTGTACGCGCATGTCGTCGGGCATGCTCGGACGGTTAGCTTTGTACTCGGCGAACATTTCGTCACGGAATGTCCCGCCCTTGGCGTCGAACACCACGGCGAACGGACTGTCCGGGTACTGCTTGCGCAGACTCTTGAGCATGTTCAACACGCCTTTGACCGCTCCGGTCGGCAAACCCTTGGAAGTGGTCAGCGGCGGCAGGGCGTGAAAGGCGCGATATAGGTAAGAAGAACCGTCCACCAGGACGAGGGGGCTTGGCTCATGAGCAGGATCAACCTTTTCGGCGGGTCCGGCGCTAGAATAGCGGGACCGTTGACGACAAAGGGACAAGGTTATCATGCGCACACTAAATCGCCTGTTGCTGGCTGGCTTGTTTGCAACCGTTCCCCTGGCCGTCATGGCGGCGGATGATGCGCCCACACCGGAGCCGGAAGTCACGATCCGCACGGAAGGGGACAAAACGATTCAGGAGTACCGCCAAAACGGTTTCCTGTACGCGATCAAGGTCACGCCGAAGGGCGCACCGCCGTATTTCCTGGTGCGTGCGGATGGGACAGATGCAAACTTCATCCGCTCGGATCAGCCGGATATGCTGATTCCGTCGTGGAAGATTTTTGAATGGAAGTAGTTTCTTAATTTCAATCGGCGCTGGCTCATGCAGCGGCGCCCGTACTGGCAGTTTAAACATGTCTGTGTTCACCCCGCTGGCTCGGCCCGAGCTGGAAACCTTTCTCGCCCCATACGGGCTCGGCCGCCTGCTTGATTTCCAGGGAATTGCCGCCGGTAGTGAAAACACCAATTTCTTCATCAGCCTGGAGCAGGGCGAGTTTGTCCTGACCCTGGTCGAGCGTGGTCCGGTTCAGGAGATGCCGTTCTTCATCGAACTGCTCGATGTGCTGCACGAGGCCGACTTGCCGGTGCCTTACGCACTGCGCACCACCGACGGCGTGGCCTTGCGCGAACTGGCCGGCAAGCCTGCGCTGTTGCAACCACGCCTGGCCGGCAAGCACATCAAGGAAGCCAACGCGCAGCATTGCGCCCAAGTCGGCGAGTTGCTGGGCCATCTGCATCTGGCGACCCAGGTCAACATGATCAAGCGCAAAACCGATCGTGGCCTGGACTGGATGCTGGAGGAGGGCACGCAGTTGCTCTCCCACCTGAATGCCGAGCAGAGTGATTTGTTGCAGCGGGCGCTGGACGAAATCACTCAGCAGAAGACGAAAATCCTGGCGTTGCCACGGGCCAACATCCACGCGGATCTGTTCCGCGACAACGCGATGTTCGAAGGCACGCACCTGACCGGGTTGATCGACTTCTACAACGCGTGCTCGGGGCCGATGCTCTACGACGTTGCAATTGCCTTGAATGACTGGTGTTCGGATGACTACGGGCTGATCGACGGGCCGCGGGCGCGGGCGTTGCTCGGGGCCTATGCTGCGTTGCGTCCGTTCACTGCCGCAGAGGCTGAACTGTGGCCGACCATGTTGCGCGTGGCGTGTGTGCGGTTCTGGTTGTCACGGTTGATTGCCGCGGAGTCGTTTGCCGGTCAGGACGTGTTGATTCACGATCCGATGGAGTTTCAGCAGCGGTTGGCGCAGCGCCAGAAGGTCAGTACGCCGCTACCGTTCGCCCTTTAACAGCTTCGCGGGCAAGCCTCGCTCCTACAGGTTTGTGTCGTGCACATTATCTGTGAACGGCACAAATTCCGTATGAGCGAGGCTTGCCCGCGGATGGGGCGTCGCAGATCCCGCCGTTACAACGACTCCAGACACCCCGCCAAATCATTCCCCAACTTCTCCAGCACCTGCTCATACCCCTGCGCAGTCGCCGGCGTGTACCCGCCCAACGCATCCAGCTCCGCCAATTTCACCGGCAGGCCTGCCACCAGGGTTTCCGCCAGGCGCGGACGCAACGGCGGTTCACTGAACACACAGGTCTTGCCGACTTCCTGCAACCGCGTGCGCATCGCTGCGACGTGCTGGGCGCCCGGCTGGACTTCGGCGGCGACGCTGAATACGCCTGCGTGCTTGAGGCCGTAGGCGTCTTCAAAGTAGTCGAAGGCCTCGTGGAATACGAAGTACGGTTTGCCTGCGATGCCGGCCAGACGCGCTTTCAAGCGAAGATCCATTGCATCCAGACGCTCATCGAACGCCTTGAGGTTGCTCTGATAACGCGTGGCGTTGGCCGGATCGGTTGCACTCAAGTCAGCAGCCATTTTTGTGGCGATCACGCGAGCGTTTACCGGAGACAACCACAAATGCGCGTCCAGGCTGCCGGGGCGATGATCGTGGTCATGCTCGTCGGCTTCTTCCGCGTGCGAATGGTTGTCTTCGCCGAAGTGGCGAAGTTTCAGTCCCGGCAGATCCTGCACAGCGATGCTCGGCAGCGTTCGACCGTTCAGCACGCGAGGCAGGAACCCTTCCATGTCCGGACCGATCCAGTAAACCAGATCCACCGATTGCACCTTCCGTACGTCGGAAGGACGCAAGGCATAGTTATGCGGTGAAGCGCCCGGTGGTAGCAGCACTTCCGGGATTGCCACGCCGTCCTGCACCGCAGCGGCAATCAGCTGTAGCGGCTTGATGCTGGTGAGGACTTTGACGTCGGCTTGAGCTGAGCCAATGAACAGAAAACTTGCGGCAAATGTGACAAAGATAGAAAAAAGTCGGGACACGATGACCACTCGAAGAGGCGAGAACGGGTAACATAATAACGTCTCTCACAAAACTCGTCGCCGCTCATGCCTAAAACACCGATTGCCAGCCGTCCCCACGACCACTCTCATTGCGTACATAGCGCACTGACTGAGGCCGATGCCTTGTGCGCACGTCAAGGCCTGCGCCTGACCGCCTTGCGTCGGCGGGTGCTGGAGCTGGTGTGGCAAAGTCACAAGCCGTTGGGTGCCTACGACATTCTCGCGGTACTCAGTGAGCAGGATGGCCGCCGCGCTGCGCCGCCTACCGTGTACCGTGCGCTGGATTTCCTGTTGGAAAACGGCCTTGTCCACCGCATCTCCTCGCTCAACGCCTTCGTCGGCTGCAATCACCCGGAGCATGCCCACCAGGGTCAATTCCTGATCTGCCGCGAATGTCACGCCGCCATTGAGCTCGAACAGAAATCCATCAGCGACGCGATCATCAGCAGCGCCAAGGATGTCGGTTTCGTCGTCGAAGGCCAGACCGTTGAAGTGGTCGGTCTCTGCTCGGGTTGCCAGGGGGCTTGATGAGCAATGCGCTGATTCGCCTCGAGCAGGTTGTCGTCACCTTTGCCGGGCAAAACGTGCTGGATAACATCGAGCTGAGCGTCGAGCCGGGGCAGATCGTCACCCTGATCGGCCCGAATGGCGCGGGCAAGACCACGCTGGTGCGCGCGGTACTCGGTCTGTTGAAGCCGGACAGCGGCAGCGTCTGGCGCAAGTCGAAACTGCGGGTCGGTTACATGCCGCAAAAACTTCACGTCGATCCGACGCTGCCGTTGTCGGTACTGCGCTTTTTGCGTCTGGTGCCTGGCGTGGACCGTGCCAGGGCCTTGGCGGCACTCAAGGAAGTCGGCGCCGAGCAGGTGATCGACAGCCCGGTGCAAAGTGTTTCCGGTGGCGAAATGCAGCGTGTGCTGCTGGCTCGAGCCCTGCTGCGTGAGCCGGAACTGCTGGTGCTCGACGAACCGGTGCAAGGCGTCGATGTGGCCGGCCAAGCCGAGCTCTACAGCCTGATCACGCGGCTGCGCGACCGTCACGGCTGCGGGGTATTGATGGTCTCCCACGATTTGCACCTGGTCATGAGCACCACCGACCAGGTGGTCTGTCTGAATCGTCATGTCTGCTGCTCCGGGCACCCGGAACAAGTCAGCGGCGATCCGGCTTTCGTCGAGCTGTTCGGCAAGAACGCACAAAGCCTGGCGATTTATCACCACCACCACGACCACGCCCATGACCTGCATGGTTCGGTGGTCAACGCGGCCCCGACGGCCCAACCCCATGTCCATGGAGATAGCTGCAAGCATGGCTGATTTTCTGCTCTACGCCCTGCTTGCAGGTCTGGCTTTGGCGCTGGTCGCAGGACCGCTGGGTTCGTTCGTGGTCTGGCGGCGCATGGCCTATTTCGGCGACACCTTGTCCCACGCGGCCTTGCTCGGCGTGGCATTGGGCTTTCTGCTGGATGTCAGCCCTACCGTTGCCGTCACCGTCGGTTGCTTGCTGTTGGCGGTGCTGCTGGTGACGTTGCAACAGCGTCAGCCGCTGGCGTCCGACACGCTTTTGGGAATTCTCGCACCAAGCACGCTCTCTCTGGGCCTGGTCGTACTAAGCTTCATGCACGAAGTGCGGATCGACCTGATGGCGTATCTGTTCGGTGACTTGCTGGCGATCAGCCCGACCGACTTGGCCTGGATACTCGGTGGCAGCGCCGGCGTTCTCGCGTTGCTGGTGACGTTGTGGCGGCCATTGTTGGCGATCACGGTGCATGAAGAACTGGCCCGGGTGGAAGGTTTGCCCGTGCCGGCGCTGCGCCTGGCCTTGATGTTGCTGATCGCGGTGGTGATCGCTGTGGCGATGAAAATCGTCGGTGTGTTGCTGATTACTTCGCTGTTGATCATCCCGGCGGCTGCGGCACAACGTCACGCTCGCTCGCCGGAACAGATGGCGCTGGGCGCGAGCCTGCTGGGCATGCTCGCAGTCTGTGGCGGGCTGGCGTTGTCGTGGTTCAAAGACACCCCGGCGGGCCCGTCGATTGTTGTGACGGCCGCCGCACTGTTTCTGCTGAGTTTTGTCCTGCCCCGTCGAGGGGTGTAGACTTGCTCGTTTTTTGCGCAAATAGAGAGTCGCAGGAATGAAGCTGTCAGCCTCCCGTTATCTGCTCCTTGTCGCATTTTCGCTGCTACTGGGCGCTTGCCAGAGCACGCCATCGGCCACCACTGCGGCGACCGATGCCCGGGCCACGGCCATCGCGCAGCTGGAACAAAACCTGGCCAGCAGCGAGCTGGCCACCGCCGAAGACCAGTTGGCGACCTTGCAGGCCCAGTCGCCAGACGATCCGTCCCTTGTGCACTATCAGCGGCAATTGGCCGAAGCCTATCTGCGTCGCAGCCAAATCGTGCTGCAAAAGGGCGATGTAAATGCGGCCGCTACGGCGCTGGCCCGGGCCCGGGCATTAATGCCAAAGGCTCCGGCGCTGACGGGTGGGGTCAACAACGCCATCGTCAATGCCCGTAAAGCTGAACTGGACAGGGCTGAAGCGGCGCTCATGGCAGCCGAGGCCAAGCCACAGGCCAGAGTCATTGACCCTACGGCTGAGAGCACCACAATTGCCTTGAACCTCACTGATATGAGCAAACTTCGCCGTCAATTGGATGCGATTGCCGCCGATGTGGTGAATTACCAGTGCGATGTCAGCATTCAGGCGCCGCGTACCCAGGATTACCCATGGTTGGCGACGTTGCTGACTAAACGGGTGAAGAAGCTGGATTCGGAGTTCGATCTGAATCTGCAGAAGCAGATTCTGCGCAACGTTCCGGCGCAGATCGTCTTGAGTCCGCGTAAACCCTGAAAGCGTCGCGAGCAGACTCGCTCTCACAGTGAATCGGGGTTGATTACACTTTCTATGATCAAACCCAAACCCTGTGGGAGCGAGCCTGCTTGCGAAGGCGCCCTCCCTAACGATACAAAACCTTAAGCCGGAATCGCCTTGGCCTTCGGCTCCCGATCCCAAACCCGATGCTGCCCGATGGCGGCAAAGAACGGTTTGATCAACTTGGCATCCGCACCTACGACCAGCCCCGCATCCACCTCAAGCTTCAACACGTCCAGCAACTGCTTCGCCTCGCCATGCAGCGCAATCGCTTTCAAGTGTTTGTAAGCTTCCAACAGGTAATGCAGCGCTACGCCATCGCCACTCAACGCCTTGATCGACGCCGCGCCACCGGGTACGAACACCGCATCGAATGCCACCGAAGGCAAGCCTTCCATTGAAGCGTCCACCGGCAGTGTCTTGCCATCGGCGGTGGTCACTGGCGCGGAAGTCGGGCCGAGCAGCTTGGCGTGCGCACCTTCTGCCTTCAGCGCCTTCTTCATCGCATCAATCGCAGCACCATCGACACCGTTGGCCGCCAGAATCGCCACTTTCCGCGTTTTGATATCCCCCGGCAGCAGGTTGGCCTGGCTCAAGGCCGGTGAGCGATCGAGTGAAGTTTTACGCACTTCGACGGTGCCAGCCTTCGGCGCCGGCAAACCAAGGTTCTGCGCCACGCGTTTGGCCAGTTCCAGATCGATATTGGCCAGGATCTCGTTCACCTGACGTGCACGGATGAATTCACGCTCAACCTTGCCCAGCTCAAAGCTGTAAGCCGAGATGATGTGTTCCTGCTCGTGCTTGCTCATGCTGTGGAAAAACAGGCGCGCTTGGGAGAAGTGATCGCCGAACGACTCGCTGCGCTGGCGAATCTTGTTGGCGTCGATGCGCTCTGGATAGGTCTCGAATCCACCGTCCTGCGCGGCAGGCGGCGTTTCTTTCGGCCAACCGCCATCGATGGAATTCGGCTCGTAGGAGGCGCGCCCCTTGTCGATGGTGGTGCGATGCAGCGCATCCCGCTGGCCGTTATGGAAGGGTGCTACGGGACGGTTGATCGGGATCTCGTGAAAATTCGGCCCACCGAGTCGGCTGATCTGCGTATCGGTGTAGGAAAACAGCCGCCCTTGCAGCAGCGGATCATTGGAGAAGTCGATGCCCGGCACGATATGGCCCGGGCAGAACGCAACCTGCTCGGTTTCGGCGAAGAAATTATCCGGGTTGCGGTTGAGCACCATCTTGCCCAGCGGGGTAATGGGCACCAGTTCTTCCGGGATCAGTTTGGTCGGGTCGAGGATGTCGAAGTCGAAGTTATGTTCGTTTTCTTCTTCGATGACCTGCACGCCCAACTCCCACTCCGGGTAGTCGCCCATCTCGATCGACTCCCACAGATCGCGGCGGTGGTAATCGGTGTCTTTACCGGCGAGCTTCTGCGCTTCATCCCACACCAGTGAGCAAGTACCGGCGGTAGGGCGCCAGTGGAATTTGACGAAGCGTGATTTTCCTTCGGCATTGATCAAGCGGAACGTGTGTACGCCAAAGCCCTGCATGCTGCGCAGGCTTTTCGGGATCGCCCGGTCGGACATGGCCCAGATCACCATGTGCGCCGACTCTGGCACCAGCGAGACGAAATCCCAGAAGGTGTCGTGAGCCGAGCCGCCGGTAGGGATCTCGTTGTGTGGCTCCGGTTTCACCGCGTGCACGAAGTCAGGGAACTTGATCGCATCCTGAATGAAAAACACCGGCATGTTATTGCCCACCAGGTCGAAGTTGCCCTCGTCGGTGAAGAATTTCACGGCGAAACCTCGCACGTCCCGCACGGTATCGCCTGACCCACGCGGACCCTGCACCGTGGAAAAGCGCACGAAGACCGGGGTTTTCTTGCCGGGATCTTGTAGGAAACCGGCTTTGGTCAGTACGGAATGGTTTTCATAGGTCTGGAAAAAACCATGAGCGCCAGTGCCCCGAGCATGGACGATGCGCTCTGGAATGCGCTCATGGTCAAAATGCGTGATTTTTTCACGCATGATGAAGTCTTCCAGCAACGACGGCCCGCGCGCGCCGACCTTCAACGTGTTCTGGTTGTCCGAAACCTTCACGCCCTGATTGGTGCGCAGGGCTTGTTCGGTGGCGTCGGAGCGAAACTTTTCCAGGCTCTCGAGCTTGGCATTGGTGTTGCCGCGGTCCAGGGTATCGGTCCCGGCCAGTGCGCTTTTAGGTGCGGCAGGCTTTTTAGTACTCATCAGTCGTAAACTCCTCGTTGCGATCCCGTAGCCAGGACTTATATGCATTCCCCAGGCACGGCACCGGGGGCGTTTTCGAGTTGCCTTATTAGTGACTGGCGCGCTTTTTAGCCGTTCCTTTTTTCTAACCTTCGATCGCGTTATTGCCAAATGGAAGGTTGAATGCGGAATAAATGCTAATAACCTCTATACGGACAGGCTAAAATGCGCGCCCGGCTAACCGCTGACCCTTTTCCAACGCGCCCCACAAGGTTCGCTACGTGATCGAGTTTCAAAACGTCCACAAAACCTACCGCGTCGCCGGTAAGGATATTCCCGCCCTGCACCCGACCAGTCTGACGATTGAGAACGGTCAGGTCTTCGGCCTGATCGGTCACTCCGGCGCGGGAAAAAGTACCCTGCTGCGTCTGATCAATCGCCTGGAAGAATCCAGCGGCGGCAAGATCTTCGTCGACGGTGAAGAAGTCACCGCGCTCGACGCCAACAGCCTGCGCCGCTTCCGCCAGCAGGTCGGGATGATTTTCCAGCACTTCAACCTGCTGGCGTCCAAGACCGTGGCCGACAACGTCGCGCTGCCGCTGACCCTGGCCGGTGAACTGTCGCGCAGCGAGATTGACCAGCGTGTCGCCGAGTTGCTGGCGCGGGTCGGTTTGTCTGACCACGCCAAAAAGTACCCGGCGCAGCTGTCCGGCGGCCAGAAGCAGCGCGTCGGCATTGCCCGCGCCCTGGCGACCAAGCCAAAAATCCTGCTGTGCGACGAAGCCACCAGCGCCCTGGACCCGCAGACCACGGCGTCGGTCCTGCAATTGCTGGCTGAGATCAATCGCGAGCTGAAACTGACCATCGTCCTGATTACCCACGAGATGGACGTGATCCGCCGGGTCTGCGACCAGGTCGCCGTAATGGACGCGGGTGTGATCGTCGAGCAAGGTTCGGTGGCCCAGGTGTTCCTGCATCCGAAACACCCGACCACCAAACGTTTCGTGCAAGAAGACGAGCAGATCGATGAAAGCGAACAGCGTGACGACTTCTCCCATGTGCCGGGCCGCATCGTGCGTCTGACCTTCCAGGGCGAAGCGACCTACGCACCACTGTTGGGGACCGTCGCTCGGGAAACGGGCGTGGACTACAGCATCCTGGCCGGTCGTATCGACCGCATCAAAGACGTCCCTTACGGGCAATTGACCCTGGCTGTTACCGGTGGCGACATGGAGGCGGCGTTCGCCCACTTCACCGCAGCTGACGTCCACATGGAGGTCCTGCGCTGATGGAAGTCCTGACAAGTTTCTTCGTCAACATCGACTGGTTCGAAATCTGGCTGGCTACCGGCGATACCCTGCTGATGCTCTTCGGTTCGTTGTTGTTCACCGTGTTGCTCGGCCTCCCGCTGGGCGTGTTGTTGTTCCTGTGCAGTCCGCGTCAGTTGCTGGAATCCAGAACGCTATACGCCGTGCTGTCGCTGGTGGTGAACATCCTGCGTTCGCTGCCGTTCATCATTTTGCTGATCGTGATGATCCCGTTCACCGTGCTGATCACCGGCACCTCGCTCGGCGTCGCCGGTGCGATCCCGCCGCTGGTAGTGGGTGCCACGCCGTTCTTCGGGCGACTGGTGGAAACCGCCCTGCGTGAAGTGGATCGCGGCATCATCGAAGCCACCCAGGCCATGGGTGCGACGACCCGGCAGATCATCATCAACGCCCTACTGCCAGAAGCCCGCCCGGGCATTTACGCGGCGATTACGGTGACGGCTATTACACTGGTGTCCTACACGGCGATGGCCGGTGTGGTCGGTGCCGGTGGGTTGGGCGACCTGGCGATCCGTTTTGGTTATCAGCGTTTCCAGACCGATGTGATGATCGTCACCGTGGTGCTGTTGCTGGTGCTGGTGCAGGTTCTGCAAATGGTTGGTGACAAACTGGTCGTCCATTTCTCCAGAAAATAAACAGTTCTCGTAAACAAGACATGAGCCGGCCATTCGCTGGCAGGCGCCAAATCCAGGCGCCGCAAGCGGGTACCCACAAGGAGTTAGCTGAATGAAAAAACTACTCGTCGCGTTCGCAGCCGTTGCAGCGTTTTCCGCTCACGCTGACACTCTGACCGTTGCAGCCACCCCGGTGCCGCACGCGGAAATCCTCGAATTCGTCAAACCGGCCCTGGCCAAAGACGGCGTGGACCTGAAGGTCAAAGTGTTCACTGACTACATCCAGCCAAACGTGCAGGTTGCCGAAAAACGCCTGGACGCCAACTTCTTCCAGCACCAGCCGTACCTCGATGAGTTCAACAAGGCCAAGGGCACCGACCTGGTCGCCGTTGCTGGCGTACACCTGGAACCGCTGGGCGCTTACTCCAGCAAGTACAAGGCCCTGACCGAACTGCCAGGCGGCGCCAACGTGGTGATCCCGAACGACGCCACCAACGGCGGTCGCGCGCTGTTGCTGCTGGCCAAGGCCGGCCTGATCAAGTTGAAGGATTCGAACAACATCCTGTCGACGGTCAAGGACATCACCGAGAACACCAAGGACCTGAAATTCCGTGAGCTGGAAGCCGCGACCATCCCGCGCGTGCTGACCCAGGTCGACCTGGCGCTGATCAACACCAACTACGCGCTGGAAGCCAAGCTCGATCCGTCCAAGGATGCACTGGTCATCGAAGGCAACGACTCGCCTTACGTGAACATCCTCGTAGCCCGCCCGGACGACAAGGACAGCGAAGACATGAAGAAACTGATTGCTGCCCTGCACAGCCCGGAAGTGAAGGCCTTTATCCTCGAGAAGTACAAAGGCGCGGTATTGCCGGCGTTCTGATCTGAGTCGTTAACAAAAAATGGGGCGCATCGAATGCGCCCCATTTTTTTATGCCTGAAACACCGTCCCCTGTAGGAGCCAGGCTTGCCGGCGACGGCGATCTCACGGGCGCTTTCGCCGGCAAGCCTGGCTCTTACAGGGGGCGTGGTGTTTATTTGCGGTTGAGCATCACCGGCAACTGCGCCACCAACTTGGCGTTATTCAGCGGTGCACGAATGAACCCACGCTGTGTCCCGTCCGGCCCGATCACCGCGAGGTTGCCGCTGTGATCAACCGTGTAATTCGGCTTGCTGGTGTCTGCCGGAATGAACGGAATGCTCACCGCATTGGCCAGTTTCTGAATGTCTTCAATCGACGAAGGCGTCAGGCCTGTGAACTGCGGATCGAAGTAGCCCAGGTACTGCTTGAGCTGCTTGGGCGTGTCGCGGTTCGGGTCGACGCTGACCAGGATGATCTGCAACTTAGCCACAGCCTCTGGCGGCAGTTCACTTTTGATCTGGCGCAGCTGGGCGAGGGTGGTCGGGCAGATGTCCGGGCAGAAGGTGTAGCCGAAGAACAGCAGTGACCATTTGTCTTTCAGCTCGTTGACCATCACCGGCTTGCCGTCCTGATCGGTCATCGTCACGTTTGGCAGGTTGCGGCTTTGCGGCAGCAAAATGATCCCGGCATCGATCAATGCCGTCGGATCGCCCTGGCCTTTTCCGGACAGCACTTTGTTGATGGTCAGGCCCAGAACCAGCGCGATCAGGGCGACGAGGATAAAGACGGTTTTCTGAGTTCGAGTCATAGGTTCAACAGTAAGTAGTGGTCTACGAGCAGCGCGATAAACAGCAGGAACAAGTAGTAGATAGAGTACTTGAAGGTGTTGATCGCCGCGTGCGGCCGAGTGCCACGGTACAGCACCACGGCCCATTGCAGAAACCTTGCGCCCAGTCCCAGGGCGCAAATCAGGTAAAGCATGCCGCTCATGTGGATCACGTAGGGCATCAGGCTGACCGCCAGCAGCGCGAAGGTATAAAGCAGGATGTGGACCTTGGTGTAATGCTCGCCATGGGTCACCGGCAACATCGGGATGTTGGCCTTGGCATATTCCTCTTTGCGGTGAATGGCCAGGGCCCAGAAGTGAGGCGGGGTCCAGGCGAAAATGATCAACACCAGCAACAAGGGTTCGGCGCTGACATGACCGGTGGCAGCGGTCCAGCCGAGCAACGGCGGGGCAGCGCCGGCCAGGCCACCGATAACGATGTTCTGCGGCGTCGCGCGCTTCAGGAAACCGGTATAGATCACCGCATAACCGAGCAGGGACGCGAGGGTCAGCCAGGCCGTCAGCGCATTGGTGAAGGCCAGCAGCACGGCTTGCCCAATCACCGCCAATACCAGGGCAAATGTCAGCGCCGCCGCAGGTGAAACCCGCCCTTCAGCCAAGGGACGTTTGTGGGTACGCGCCATCACTGCATCGATACGCCGGTCCACCACATGATTCACCGCCGCCGCACCCCCGGCACACAACGCGATCCCCAGGTTGCCGAACACCAGCACCGTCCACGGCACCCCGGCGCGGGTCGCGAGGAACATGCCGACCAGCGAGGTGATGAGCATCAGCACCACCACTTTAGGCTTGGTCAGCTCCAGGTAGTCACGCCAGATCGCCTGACTGTGACGTTCGCCGATCAGAGTCGCCATGGCATCTCTCCTTTTATTGTTATGGGCCCGGCTGAGTGTTTACGCGGGCTGAACCGCCAGCGTGCAAGGTTTTGCTGTTTGACCCGAACCAGGCTGGTTCGCGCGTGATAATTGACCAGCACCATCGTGAGCAACAGCGCTGCGCCCCCCGCGTTATGCGCGACCGCAACAGGCAGCGGCAGGTGGAACAAGACGTTGCTGATACCGAGGGTGATTTGGGCCGCAAGGGCGATCAGCACCATTGCGGCCAAGCGCGTCATGCCAACCACTTTCAGTTGCCAGGCCAGCCCCAGCAGCACGAGCGTCACCAGCAACGCGCCGATGCGGTGAGTCAGATGGATCGCTGTGCGGGCATCACTGTCCAGTTGCCCGCCCAGGTAATTGGGGCCGATGTGTTGGGTCAGGTGAAAACCGTTGGCGAAATCAGCCGGTGGCAGCCATTGCCCATGGCAGGTCGGGAAGTCGATGCAAGCCACGGCTGCATAGTTGGAACTGACCCAGCCCCCGAGGGCGATTTGCAGGATTACCAGCAGCAACCCGGCCGTCGCCCAGTGCTGCAAACGCCGTGGCACGGTCAGCGCCGGCAGTACGCCGGACAGGCGCAAGGTCAGCAAAAACAGCAGGCTCAAGGTCGCAAAACCGCCGAGCAAATGCCCGGTCACCACCTGCGGCCAGAGCTTGAGCGTCACCGTCCACATGCCGAACGCCGCTTGGGCGATGACAACCACCAGCAGAAACAGCGGCAGCTTCACCGGTTGCCCCGGATGACGACGATGCACCCAGGCGCGACCGGCCAGCACTGAAATCAACAACCCGAGGGTGCCGGCGAAATAGCGGTGGACCATCTCGTTCCAGCCTTTGTGGGCTTCGACGGGTGCATCGGGAAAATGCAATTCGGCATGGGCCAGTTGGGCTTCGCTTTTCGGCACGCTGATAAAGCCGTAGCAACCCGGCCAGTCCGGGCAGCCGAGGCCGGCGTGGGTCAGGCGGGTGTAGGCGCCGAGCAACACCACAATCAGTGCCAGCAAGGTGGCAAACAGCGCGAGGCGAAATCCAGGTTTGGCCATGACGATGCCCTTATCCGATGTTCGACAGTTTCAGCAAATGACGCAGGTCGTTGAGCAGGTCCTTACCCTTCACCGTCGGGTCGTAGCGCAGCACCAGATTGCCGTGCGGGTCGATGATCCACAGTTGCGGTGCGGTTTTGCCTCCCGCTGTTTTGGTGAAAGTGGTCAGGTCCATTGGGTAGCGTTGCAGTTGCGGGTATTCGCGGGTCAGCTTGGCGTCGTAATCGGCCGCCAACGGTTGGGCCGCGGCCAGGGCGTGACTGGCACGCCCGGCATCGCGACCGAGGCCGATCTGGATCTGCCGCGCCAGATAAACCAGCTGCTGGCAGTCCACCGAACACTCCTTGGGCGCCGTGACCAGCAATTGCCAACGGTCCTCCTGCGCTTGCACGCCAAGGTCGGCGCGGGTCTGGCCGTTGCCGATCAGCTCGCCGTGATAACTGCGGCCTTCCGGCACCCAGAACTGCAACTTGTACATGCCCGTGGCGAGGATCATCGGACCGATCACCCCCAGCAGGATCAGCAATAACTGCAACCGGCCCTTGCGCCGACTCGCCGGCGTTTTCGCCTCAGACATGCTGGGTGGATTCATGGCCGCTCCCATGGTGTTTCTCCTTTGCGTTGTGCCAGCCGAGATAGAGATAAAGGCCGAACAGGGCGATCGACATGGCGAACCACTGCACGGCATAAGCGATATGTTTTTCCGGCCCCATGGCCACTACCGGCCAATCGGCCTGGTAGGACGCGGGGCCGGCTTCTGCGCGTAATTCGTAGGCAAAACCGTCACGGTCGAGCGCCGTCCACAGCTTGGCGGGTTCGACGGCAGTGATCAGTTGTGGCCAGGTGGTGGTGCTCGGGTCGGCGTGCAATTGGAAGGTGGCGCCGGGGGAGACGTAGACCCAGGCATCCAGGCTCAGGGCCTGAGTCGGTGTCGTGAACTGCGGCGGGGTACGCCGATCCGGCCACGGCAGCCAGCCGCGATTGACCAGCAACCAGAGCCCGGTCGCCTGGTCCTGAAACGGTTGCAGCAGTTCGACGCCGACCTTGCCGTCGCGCTGGCGGTTATCCAGCAGCAGGCTGTGTGCGGCATCGAACTGGCCGTGAATTTGAACCCGGCGAAAGGCTGGATCCTCGGTGTGTAGCAGCTCGGTGCTGGCCATCGGTTCAGCCGTGCGGCGCTCGGCGTAGCTGTGCAGCAGCGCGCTTTTCTCCGCGCCCCGGCTCAATTGCCAGAACCCCAGTGACACCAGCATGGGCAATAGAAGTGCGACCACCAGGGTCGGCACGATGCCCGGCCGGAAGCGCTTCATGGCGTCGCCAGAAAGTCGCTGGTTGCGATAGCTATACTCAAGTGCATCGCCTTTCCCCCGGAGTCCCACCATGCTCAAAGCAGCCATCGTCCTGATGCTGATTGCCACGGTTGTCAGCCTGTTCAGCGGCCTGTTTTTTCTGGTCAAGGACGACAGCAGCTCGAACCGCCTCGTCATTGCCTTGAGTGTTCGTGTTGCCCTGGCCGCTATCACCGTCGGCTTGATTGCCTGGGGTTTTTTCAGCGGCCAGTTGGTTTCTAGTGCGCCTTGGTAAAGCCTCAGAGCACGTAGACGAAAACGAACAGCCCGATCCACACCACGTCCACGAAGTGCCAATACCAACTCGCCGCTTCAAACGCGAACTGGTGCTCGTTATCGAAGTGCCCACGCATGATCCGCATCAGCATCACAAACAGAATGATGGTGCCGATGGTCACGTGGGCGCCGTGGAACCCGGTGAGCATGAAGAACGTCGCGCCGTAGATGCCGGAACCCAGGGTCAGGCCCAGTTCGCGATAGGCGTGGATATATTCTTCGGCCTGAAAACCGAGGAACGCACAGCCGAGCAAGACAGTGATCGCCAGCCAGATTTTCAGCGCACCGCGATGGCCCTTTTTCAAAGCGTGGTGGGCGATGGTCACGGTGACGCTGGAGCTCACGAGCAATACGGTATTGAGCAGCGGCAGGCCCCAGGGGCTGATAACGTCCTTGGGTGCCGGGAAGAGTTTCGGATCCGGGTTGTTCAACAGCGGCCAAACGAACTCGAAGTTCGGCCACAGCATGTGCGCCAGGCCTTTCGCGCCTTCACCGCCGAGCGCCGGACCGGACACATGCCGCACATAAAACAGTGCACCGAAGAAGGCGATGAAGAACATCACCTCCGAAAAGATGAACCAGCTCATGCCCCAGCGGAACGAGCGGTCCATCTGGGCGCTGTACAACCCGCTGCGACTTTCCTTGATTACCGTGCCGAACCAGCCGAACAGCATGTAAGCCAAGAGCAGGCCGCCGACGAAAAAGATCAGCGGGCCGTGGGATTCCGGCCGCGCAGCCTTCAGGTCGTTGAACCAGGTGGCCAGGCCGAACACGGTGACGAACATGCCGACGGTGGCGATGATCGGCCATTTGCTCTGGGCCGGTACGTAATAGTGTTCATGAGTTGCCATTTATTGTTCTCCTTATCGGGCACGCTCAGCCGCCAGTGTTTACAGCTACCGGTGGATGTCGGGCGGTGATATCGAACAGCGTGTAGGACAGCGTCAGGTGCTTCACTTCCTTGGGCATGTCGCGGTCAACGATGAAACGTACCGGCATCTCGATCCGTTGACCGGGCTGCAGCACTTGCTGGGTAAAGCAGAAACATTCGGTCTTGTGGAAGTACGCTGCCGCGTTGCTGGGTGCGATGCTCGGCACTGCCTGGGCGCTCATCGGTTTGTCGGTCGGGTTGTGCGCGATAAAAATCATCTCGTTCACCGCCCCTGGGTTGGCCGTCAGTTCGTCACTTTTGGGATAGAAATCCCAGGACATGTCGGCGGAATTGGTCGACAGAAACTGCACGCGCACCTGCCGCGAAGTGTCGACCGTCTGCTCGCCCTCGTACTGCCCGGCGGTCTTGCCATTGATGCCGAACGCCTTGCACATCACGTCATAGATCGGCACCAGGGCAAACCCGAAGATAAACATCGCCACTACCACCAACAGCAGACGCGTGACCAGCTTCTTCATCGAAATCGAGTCAGCCATGGTTTCCAACCTCTTCGCCGAACCCTGTGGGAGCGAGCCTGCTCGCGAAGCAAACACCGCGGTTTAACAGGCAGACCGCGTCATCGTTCTTCGCGAGCAGGCTCGCTCCCACATAGGTTTGTGTGTTCATTTCACTTCCGGCGGCGTAGTGAAGGTGTGATACGGCGCTGGTGACGGGATGCTCCACTCCAGGCCTTCCGCGCCATCCCACGGTTTGGCGGGTGCTGGCGGGCCGCCGCGGATGGTCTTGATTACGATGAACAGGAAGAAGATCTGCGTGGCGCCGAACATGAACGCACCAATCGACGACACCATGTTGAAGTCGGCGAATTGCAGGTTGTAGTCCGGAATCCGCCGCGGCATGCCCGCCAGGCCCACGAAGTGCATCGGGAAGAACGCCATGTTCATGCCGATGAACGAGAGCCAGAAATGCAGCTTGCCGAGGGTTTCGTCGTACATGTGGCCGGTCCATTTCGGCAACCAATAGTAGGCCGACGCGAAGATCCCGAAGATCGCCCCCGGCACCAATACATAGTGGAAATGCGCGACCACGAAGTAGGTGTCCTGGTACTGGAAGTCCGCCGGGGCAATGGCAAGCATCAGCCCGGAGAAGCCGCCGATGGAGAACAGGATCACGAACGCCACCGCGAACAGCATCGGTGTCTCGAAGGTCAGCGAGCCTTGCCACATGGTGCTGGCCCAGTTGAACACTTTCACTCCGGTTGGCACCGCGATCAGCAGTGTGGCGTACATGAAGAACAACTCGCCCACCAGCGGAATGCCGACCACGAACATGTGGTGCGCCCAGACGATGAACGACAGGAACGCGATGCTCGCCGTGGCGTAGACCATCGAGGTGTAGCCAAACAGCGGCTTGCGCGAGAAGGTCGGGATGATCGAGCTGACGGCACCGAAGGCCGGCAGGATCATGATGTACACCTCGGGGTGACCGAAGAACCAGAACACATGCTGGAACAACACCGGATCACCGCCACCGGCGGCACTGAAGAAGCTGGTGCCGAAGTGGATGTCCATCAGCATCATCGTCACGCACCCGGCCAGCACCGGCATCACCGCAATCAGCAGGAAAGCGGTGATCAGCCACGTCCAGACGAACAGCGGCATCTTCATCAACGTCATGCCTGGGGCGCGCAGGTTGAGGATGGTGGCAATCACGTTGATCGCACCCATGATCGAACTGATCCCCATCAAGTGGATGGCGAAGATGAAGAACGTCACGCTTTCCGGTGCATAGGTCGTCGACAGCGGGGCGTAGAACGTCCAGCCGAAGTTCGGTCCGCCACCGGGGGTGAACAGGGTCGACACCAGCAGGATGAACGCCGCCGGCAACAGCCAGAAGCTGAAGTTGTTCATCCGTGGCAGGGCCATGTCGGGCGCGCCGATCATCAACGGGATCATCCAGTTGGCGAGGCCGACGAACGCCGGCATCACCGCGCCGAACACCATGACCAGACCATGCATGGTCGTCATCTGGTTGAAGAATTCCGGCTGGACGATTTGCAGTCCCGGCTGGAACAGCTCGGCGCGAATCACCATCGCGAACGAGCCACCCAACAGGAACATGGAAAACGCAAACCACAGGTACAGCGTGCCGATGTCCTTGTGGTTGGTGGTCAGCACCCAACGCATCAGGCCTTTGGCGGGACCGTGGGCGTGATCGGCATGACCATGGTCATCGATGACGGCGCTCATGGCGTGTCTCCTGCAAACAGATGGGCTGGGCAGGCCGGGGCGCGCTGCCCCGACCGGTTCCTTGGTTGCGCAATAGAGCGGGTCATTTGCTTTCCGCCTGTTTCAGCTCCAGCACTTCTTTAGGAGTGACCATGTCGCCTTTGTTGTTGCCCCAGGCGTTACGTTCGTAGGTCACCACCGCCGCGATATCGACTTCCGAGAGCTGCTTGCCGAACGCCGCCATCGCGGTACCCGGCTTGCCGTGGTAGACAATGCTCAGGTGACCTTCCTTCGGTCCGGTGGCGATTTTCGAGCCTTTGAGCGCCGGGAACATCGGCGGCAAGCCCTGACCTTCGGCCTGGTGACAGGCGACGCAGGCGGTGTGATAGACCTTGTCGCCGCGCTCCTTGAGCTCGTCGAGGGTCCATTCCTTGCTGGTCAGTTCTTTAAGCTGCAGGGATTCGGCCTTGCGTTCGGCCAGCCATTTTTCGTAATCGGCCTTTTCCTTGACCTCGACCACGATCGGCATGAAGCCATGGTCCTTGCCGCACAGTTCGGCGCACTGGCCACGGTAGATGCCGGGCTTGTCGACGCGGGTCCAGGCTTCGTTGACGAACCCGGGAATCGCATCGCGCTTGACCGCAAAGGCCGGCACCCACCAGGAGTGGATAACGTCGGCGGACGTCACGAGGAAGCGCACCTTGGCACCAATCGGCAGCACTAATGGCTTGTCGACCTCAAGCAAGTAATGCTCGCCCTTGGTTTCCTTGTTGTGGATCTGGTCGGCAGGGGTCGTCAGGTTGCTGAAGAATTCGACGTCCTGGCCCAGGTATTTGTAGTGCCACTTCCACTGATAGCCGGTGACCTGGATATCGATATCCGGCTCACTGGCGTCGTACATCTTGATCAGGGTTGCCGTCGCAGGAACCGCCATGGCCACCAGAATCAGGAAGGGCACGATGGTCCAGAGGATTTCGACGGTGGTGCTTTCATGAAATTTTGCGGCCACCTGCCCGGTAGAGCGGCGGTGGACCATCATCGACCAGAACATGGCGCCGAAGACGATGATGCCGATCACTACACAGATCCAGAAAATGGTCATGTGCAGGTCAAATACTGCGTGACTGATTTCAGTCGCTCCCGGCGCCATATTCACAGTCCAGGCGGCTTGCGCCTGGCTGAAAATCGACCACAACAGGAGGCCCATCCAGACGTGTGGATGTCGCATCATTGCGGGTTCCCCTTATCGTTCTTGTTATCCCGCCGGCTTTCACCTGCGGCAAGGGAGCGGCTTTTTCAGACTACGAACTTGAATCGCCGAGCCTTGCTGCGTGTGCAGTCGGGCGTCATCAGCTAACTCCATTCCCACCCGAGTATAGACAGCGACTGCTACCTCGCAACGTGATGGCGTAAATGATCTGAAACAGCTGGGACTTGCGTTCAAGGTCACGAATGGAGAAGGATGCAGACGAGTGGTGGCAAATCGATATAACGGAGGCGTCTCAAGGATGAAACAATTATGACAAATGCGTCTTAGCATTTTTCATAAGCCAGCTAAGTTATGTCTTCCCTATTTCATTGCCTTTGTTTCCTGGAGTTTTCATGAACACCGCCGCATTGCGCGAGCAGATCCAAAAAGCCCAACAACACGAGGCCGAGACCGGCCTGCTGACTCGTCAGCTTGAAACTCAATTGCCACACCTTCACTCCGCCATCCAATTGCCGGATGCCGACGCCAACGGCGTGATGACGCGTTTTGTGGCCGCGTATATAGAGCAAGTGCCAGACCTGCTGGACGCAGCCAATGAAGTCGCCAGGGAAGCGGGTATCGAATCACAGATCAAGCCGGTGCTGACAATCGCCGAGCAGTTCTTCCTCCAGCCACCGGCAATCATGGCCGGTCATGTCGGCCTGGACAGCCTGCTGGATGAAGCCTATCTGGCGCATCGGTTGGTGGAAGAGGTCAATGACCTGTACATCAAGCATTTTGGCCAGCCACTGATCCCCTTGGACATGACGGTCGCCAACCTGATTGCTCACCAACTGATCGGCGAGGATTTTGCCAACCAACTGGATGAGGCGGTGCATCACGCTGTGGATGAGATGCTCAATGAAGACAGTTTCGCGCTGGAGTCCGTGGAGGCCTACCGCGAAAAACTCAACAGCCCGGACACCGGCGCCGCCTGGAAGCGCTGGCCGTGCCTGTCGCGCCAGCTGGGCGTAGGGCTGGAGCTGGATCAGCCGGCGGCTTGATTCTTTAGAATCAGCACCGTCCCCTGTGGGAACGAGCCTGCTCGCGATTGCGATATGTCATTCAACATTTATGTCGATTGATACACCGCCTTCGCGAGCAGGCTCGCTCCCACATTGGTTACTTCTACGCCGTAGAGCCCACTCCGGAGGTGGTTCGTAAACGCCCCTCCAATCGACGCTTCAACCCCCGCGCTTCAATAATCAGCTTCGACCCCTTGGCCGCATTGGCCCGACCCCATTCCTCAAGCAACTCCAGACACGAGTGATCGATGTAGCTCAGGTTATTGAGCGGCACATGCACCGTCGCGCCTGGGGGAATGGTCCCCAGCACCTGGGTCAGCGCCGGCACCTTGAGAAAGGTTGCGGCCCCCGTCAGTCGTAACTCCATCTCACCGTCGGCCGGCAGGTCGATCAGGCTGATTTTCAACCGCGAGGCCTTCCAGGCCAGTTTGGCCAGGGTCAACCCGAAGCCGATGAGCACGCCGGTCAACAGATCGGTGAAGATGATTGCCAGCGCCGTCGCCGCGTAGGTGAACATCGGCATCCGGCCATAACGGCCCAGACCGCGAAAGGCCTTGAGGTCGACCAGTTTGAAACCGGTGTAAACCAGCACACCCGCCAGGCTCGCCACCGGAATGCTTTGCAGCACGCTGGACAGCAACAACACGAAAGCCAGCAACCACAGACCGTGGAAGATCGCCGACATTCGCGTGGTGGCGCCAGCCTGGACGTTGGCCGAGCTACGCACGATCACGCCGGTCATGGGCAGCGCGCCAAGCAGGCCGCAGAGCATGTTGCCGACGCCCTGTGCCGACAACTCCCGATCGAAATCGGAGCGCTGGCCGCTGTGCATGCGATCCACCGCCGCTGCGGAGAGCAGGGTCTCGGCGCTGGCGATGAAGGCCACGGCGAAAGCGGCGATCAATAACGTCGGGTCGGCCAGATTGAGCAAGTCGGCGGGCTTCAGCCAGTCGATGGCTTCTGCCAGGTTGGCCGGGACTTCCACGCGTTTGACCTGCAAGGCGAGCATCAGACTCGCGACTGTCGCCAGGCCTACGCCAAGCAGCGCGCCGGGTATGAAGCGAAGGGAGTGCGGACGGAATTTTTCCCACAGCCACATCACCGCAATCGTCGACAGCCCAAGCAACCCAGCCTGCCAGCCAAGGGAAGGCAAGGCCTGGATCACGGCCGCCGGAAAGGCTGCGAGGTTATCCAGCCCCGAAGGCTTGGGCACGGCGTCCAGCATCACATGCACTTGCGACAACACGATCAGCACGCCGATCCCGGCGAGCATGCCGTACACCACCGCTGGCGCCGTGACCCGAAACCAGCAGCCCAGCTTGAAGCGCCCGGCCATCAGTTGCAGAAAACCCGCCAACAGCAGGATGGGACCGAGCATGGCAACACCATGCTGGCGCACCAGTTCAAAGACCAGCACCGCCAGACCCGCCGCCGGGCCGCTGACTTGCAGAGGCGAACCTGCAAGCCAACCGACGACCAGTCCACCGATGATCCCGGTGATCAAACCCTTGGCCGGCGGCAGGCCCGAGGCGATGGCGATGCCCATGCACAAGGGCAGGGCGACCAGAAACACAACCACGGACGCCAGCAGCTCCCGTGGCAGAACAGCTTTGAGTTGAGCAGCACGCATGGTGACTCTCCCGAAGTTTTCTTCAGGCGTGGCAAAGCCAGGCTGCTTGATCAGCAACCCCGGCTAAACCACACCTGGGAGGATTTAGAAGCGCGCTTTGGGCGTCGCCACGGGGATCGGATGGCTGCCATCAAGCGGCAGGAAACACCCTTTGTCCGCGTCGTAAGCTCTGATTTCGCTGGTTTCGATGTTGTAGATCCAGCCATGGATAAACAGCTGACCGTTAGCCATGCGCGAGGCGACCGAAGGGTGCGTGCGCAAATGCTGAAGCTGGGCGATCACGTTTTCTTCGGTGAGGACATGCATGCTTTCGCTTTCGTCAGCGCAATGGCAGTTTTCCTGGACCATCGATTTCGCCACTTCGGCATGACGCAGCCAGGCTTTGACCGTGGGCATTTTTTCCAGGCTTTGCGGGTTGAGTACGGCGCGCATCGCGCCACAGTCGGAGTGCCCGCAAATGATGATGTGCTGTACGCCGAGGGCCAGGACCGCGTATTCGATGGCCGTGGAAACACCGCCGTTCATCTGCCCATAGGGCGGCACAACGTTGCCGACGTTACGGGTCACGAACAAGTCGCCGGGGGCGCTTTGGGTGATCAGTTCAGGAACGATGCGCGAATCGGCGCAGGCGATAAACATCGCTCGAGGGCTCTGAGCCGTGGCGAGTTTTTTGAAGAGTTCTTCCTGCTGGGGAAAAACTTCGTGATGAAAATGCAAAAAGCCGTCAACGATATGCTTCAGCGCTGCATCGGCGGTTTCCGCCACGGGTTGGGCTGAAGCCGACGCAGCCAACGGCTGTTTATCCTTGTCACTCATGATTCATCCTCTTTGGCGGAGTCAGGGAATTTTCCCGTTTTGTCCGGTGTGAAGCCAGTGGCTGTTTAAAAAACATCCAGGCCGAAGATCTCGACCCGTCAGTCACTCGATGAACAAGGTATCTGTCGAAACTTAACTCAAACTGAATCAAGCGCTCTAGAACGTGTGTTCCAGGTCACAAAAAACGTGACCAGCCTAATGGCCAAGTGCTTTTCCTCCTACTCAACCATAGGCCAATTGTCCTCAAATCAACGACATCTGGCGACCTGGCGGACAGAAGGCGTCGCAGTCCAGGTTAAAACCTTCGCGATGATTGAGCCCCAACCGTTTGATCGATTTGGCAAAGCGTTGCGCCAACAGATCGGCAAACGGCCCCTCACCGCGCATTCGGGCTCCGAACCGACTGTCGTAGAGCTCCCCACCACGGCTCTGGCGGATCAGGCTCAACACATGAGCGGCACGCTGCGGATAGTGGGCGGCCAGCCATTCTTCGAACAGCGGCGCCACTTCCAGCGGCAGCCGCAACATCATATAGGCGGCGCTCTGGGCACCGGCAGCATGGGCGTCGGTGAGCAGGCTTTCGAGTTCGCTGTCGTTGATCATCGGAATCATCGGCGAACACAGCACGCCCACCGGTATCCCGGCTTCGCGCATGACCCGGATGGCGCGTAGCCGGGCCTTGGGCGCAGCCGCGCGCGGTTCGAGGATGCGTTTGAGTTCATCGTCGAGGGTGGTGAGGCTGATCATCACCGCCACCAGCCGTTGCTCGGCGAGTTCGGCCAGCAGGTCCAGGTCCCGAAGAATCAGCGAGCCCTTTGTAATGATGGTCACCGGATGTCGGTAACGCAGTAGCACTTCAAGGGTCTTGCGGGTGATTTTGTGTTCGCGCTCGATCGGCTGGTAGGGATCGGTGTTGGAGCCCAGATTGATCGGCGCGCATTGATAGCCGCGCTTGGACAGCTGTTCTTCCAGCACATCGGCGGCGTTGGTCTTGGCGATCAGTTTGGTTTCGAAATCGAGCCCGGGTGACATGTCCCAATAGGCATGGCTGGGGCGCGCGTAGCAGTAGATGCAACCGTGCTCGCAGCCACGATAGGGATTGATCGAGCGATCAAAAGGCAGGTCCGGGGAAGTGTTGCGGGTGATGATGGTTTTCGCCGTTTCGATGCGCACTTCCGTGCCCTGGGTGATCGGCGCTTCCTGATACCAGCCGTCATCCTCGGCCACCGAGCGATTCGGCGCGAAGCGATTATGCGGGTTGGTTGCGGTGCCGCGACCGCGAGGTGGCAGAGGAGTGGCCATCGACATGATCCTTAAGCTGTATATTCATACAGTAAAGGACCGCAGCCGAATAGGCCAGTGCCGTTCGGCGCCTGAACATTTTTCAATTGACTAGTTGTCTCTTGTTAGTGAGTTTCTTGTAATTATGAGAAACAGATAGAAAGTGGCTTAGTTAAAAGCAGTCGGTATTATTGCGCTTCGCACGAAGTTGTCGTGTTATCACTATTAAAAGGATTTGGTTTGATGTCGAATTACAATCAGCGTGGTGTTTTTCTTCAACTGTTGACCCCGTCCACTTCTAGTCCGAAAGAAGTTCGGGTGTCCATGCAGTTTGCTTTGAAAGAAGAAGGTTACGACCCGGAAAACCGTAGCGCCACATACTCCCTGCTGGATTCGACCTCCCGCGAGGCTGTGTCGAATGATGGCGGCGTGACCTTCACCATGGGAAACACACCTGATGTGGACGGTGATGGTGATTTCGACGCGCAGGACAAGGCTGTTCTGATTGCGCTGGCGAAAGCGTATTCGAAAATCATCAATCCTTGATTACTATCGATTATCTGCAACTTATAAGTTGAGGTGTGGGTGTACGTTAACCAGGGTTGAATAAAGCGATACGGAAATCTGTATCGCTTTTTTGTTGCTCGTTACTTACCCTGACTAAGCCAGGTGCGAACGGTTCAATTCACGATTCTTTGACAGCTGACTCACAGGACTTTGACTGCCCACTGTCGAAACTATGCGGCATCTAACCACCTTTCCCCACACGGTCGTCCGAGCATGTCACGATTGCGCCTTTTACCTGCGACATTCCTGTTGTCGCTGGCCACCCTTTTTAATCTGACACTGGCCTGTGCAGAGGAAACCGCCCCACCCCGCCCGGCGGAATGGGCCCAGCCGGTCGAGGTGCAATACAACCTCTACCAAATGACCCCGACGCTTTACCGCAGCGCCTTGCCCGACAGCGGTGCCGTACCGTTGTTGAAGAAACTCAATGTCGCGACCGTCATCAATTTTTTGCCCGAGTCGGATTCAATCTGGTTGTCCACGCCGGGCATTGCCCAGGTGCAGTTGCCCTACCGCACCAATCACGTGGATGACGCGGACGTACTCAAGGCCCTTCGTGCCATCCAGACCGCCGAATCCCACGGCCCGGTGCTCATGCATTGCAAACACGGTTCGGACCGCACCGGCCTGATGGCGGCGATGTATCGGGTGGTGGTGCAAGGCTGGAGCAAGGAAGACGCCCTGAACGAGATGACCCAAGGCGGCTTTGGTGACAGCACCCATTTCAAGGACGGTGTGCGTTACATGATGCAGGCCGATGCCGACAAGCTTCGGACCGCACTCGCCAACGGCGATTGCAGCACCAGTCCGTTTGCGGCCTGTTCCATGAAGAGTTGGTTCCAGTCCGCCCACGTCGAATAAGCATCAGTTCAGCGGGCAGCGGTTGCTGGACGGCGTTGCGAAAAAGCTGTCGGCGATCGGTTGTCCGAGGAATTCTTCCAGGGCGACCAATAGTGATCGCGAATCCCCCGGCGAAAAAAAGGCTTCGCGAAAGGCCTTGCCGGTTTGCGGGTTGAATACCCACTCGCGTTGAAACCGTTTGAACACCTCGGTCGCCAGTACACCCGACCATTTGTAGGCGTAAACCGACGCTGCGTACCCGGTCACCAGGTAATCGAAGCTGTTGGCGAACCGACAGTAAGGCGGCAGTTGCAGGTGAGGGATCTCGCGCTGTACGTCGTCGAAGATCTGCTCAACGCTTCGGCCATCGCCTTGGCTGCGGTGCAATTCGAAGTCAAACAACGCGGACATTAACAGCTCTGCGGTTTGCCGGCTGGTCTGGGTCTGGATGGCTGCCAATGCGGCGTCGACTCGCGCTTCGGCCAGGCGCTCACCGGTCTGGTGGTGAGCGGCCAGCCACAGCAGAAACTCCCCTGACAGGCACCAAAGCTCGAACAATTGCCCGGTGAACTCTGCCGAATCGCGTCCCAGCTGGGTGATACCGGACAGGCGATGGTGAGGCGAGCGGGTCAGAACGTGCTGCAGGCAATGGCCGAACTCATGGAACAAAACCCGCAGGTCCTTATGAGCGAGAAGGCAAGGATGCTCGGCAATCCCGGGCGTGAAGTTGCCATGAAGCACGGCGATCGGCAGCGTCAATCGACCTTCGGCGTTCACCCGTCGATTACGTGGCGTGGCGGTCCAGGCAAAGTCCGGCGCTTCGTCCCGATGAAAAGGGTCGAGGTAAATGTACCCGACGACCTGGCCATGCTCGCTGATTTCAAACAGACGCACGTTGTCATGCCAGCGACTGCACTCTTTCTGTTCGACGATCCGGATGCCAAACATGCGCTCGCTAAACAGGCAGAGCCGCTGCAAAGTCCCGTCCAGTGGAAAGTACGTTCGCAGGTTTTTCAGCGCCCCGCCGAGACGTTGCTGGCGCAATTGTTCGGCGAGAAACTCGTGGTCCCAAGGGGCAAGTTCAGTCATGCCGCGCTCAAGCGCAATCGTCTTGAGTTCTTGTGCGTCCTTCTCGAGTTCCGGTGTTGCCTGCACGATTTGCCGCCGCAGGAAACCGGTGACTTGCTCGGTGGACTCGGCCATTTCCGTTACGAGGCTGAGTTGCGCAAAGTTCTCATACCCCAGCAACCTGGCTTTCTGATGACGCATGGACAACAGCAGCTCCAGCACCGGACCATTATCGAATTGCCGGTCGTGGGGGCCTTGATCGGAAGCCCGGGTGGAGTAAGCGACAAAGTATTCTTCGCGCAGGGATCGGTCTTCGGCATAGGCCATGACACGAGTGTAGGTGTCCTGGTCCAGACGCATCAGCCAGCCGTCGTGCCCTGCCTGTTGCGCGTTGACTGCCAGACGCTCCAGTGTCGCCGCAGACAAACCGCGCAACTGCGAGACGTCATCGATGCGCTTGCTCCAGGCTGCGCTGGCGCCTTCCAGGTTGGTCAGGAACAGGCTTTGCAGCACCCCGATGTCGCGATTCAGCCGGGCCAGCGTCTGCTGTTGTTCGATGGGCAAGTCGATGCCGGACAAGCGAAACCGGCGCAGAATTTTGTTCAAAACCGCTTTGCGCGGTTCATCGTAATTCGCCGCAGCGGGACTTTGCGCCAGCCGCTGATAAGCCCGGAACAGTGCGTGATTACCCATCTTTTCAGATTTGTACTGCGCAGCGGCATCGCGGCAAGTCCCGCTGGCTGCGTCCCAGGCCTTACCCTCATGTTTCACCATTGAAAGGGTTTCGATGACGCCCATGGCCTCATCCAGACGCGCATCGGTTTCATCAACGGCCAATACCAGATCATCCCAGTTCGGGGTCGTGGATTGGCTCGCGATAATCCCGGCAATGGCCTTGCGGTTGTCGGCAACAAGGGTGTCGATGGCATGCACCAGGTGCTCGGCGCGAATGTCCGGCCAGGGCGGAAGGTCCCAGTGTTGTAGTAGCGGATTGTTATCAGGCATGGCGTCTTCCTTGAGTAGGGCTGAAGGATTCAGCCTAAGGAAGAAGCGCGGGGAAGGGGGTAAATAGATACCACCTTCCACCCGGTCAAAGGGTGGAAGGTGATGTTGACTCAATGGTGCTCGTCAGGCTTCTTCTTCAGCTTCGGGTTCGGGAAGAACTGCACCGCCTGAACCTTGGCGTCCGGCACCTTGAGCGCCGAAGTGTTGACCCGCGTGCCCAATTCCTTGGGCACCGACAGACCTTGTTCATTGAGCGTATCCGAATAACCGCAGGCCACGCATTCGCGATGCGGGACCTCGTCTTCGTTCCACATCATCAATTTGTCCGGCTCGCTACAGGCCGGGCAGACCGCCCCGGCGATAAAGCGTTTCTTCGTGATCACAGGCCCCTCGCTCATGCTGCCGCGTCCTCACTCAGGCCGCTATGGCGCAAGAGTGCGTCAATCGATGGCGCACGGCCACGGAAGTCGACGAACAGCACCATGGGTTCCTGCGAACCGCCACGCGCCAGAATCGCTTCGCGGAACGCACGACCTGTTTCGGCATTGAGCACGCCGTCTTCTTCGAACTTCGAGAAGGCGTCGGCCGACAGCACTTCAGCCCACTTGTAGCTGTAGTAACCCGCTGCGTAACCGCCGGCGAAGATGTGGGCGAAGCTGTTCGGGAAGCGGTTGTAGGCCGGTGGACGCATGACCGAGACCTCGTCACGCACACCTTCGAGTACTTGCAGCACGCTGCGACCGTCGCCGTGGGTGGCGTGCAGTTCGAAGTCGAACAGCGAGAACTCGAGTTGGCGCACCATCATCAGGCCGGACTGGAAGTTCTTCGCCGCGAGCATTTTCTCCAGAAGATCCTGAGGCAGCGGCTCGCCGGTTTCGTAGTGACCGGAGATCAGCGCCAGGCCTTCCGGCTCCCAGCACCAGTTTTCCATGAACTGACTTGGCAGCTCCACCGCATCCCAGGCCACGCCGTTGATGCCGGACACGCCGGCGTGTTCTACGCGGGTCAGCAGGTGATGCAGGCCGTGACCGAATTCGTGGAACAGGGTGGTCACTTCATCGTGGGTCAGCAGGGCCGGTTTGCCGCTGTCGGCTGGGGTGAAGTTGCACACCAGATTGGCCACCGGGCTTTGCAGCACGCCGCTGATGGTGCGGCGACGGTCACGGGCGCCGTCCATCCAGGCACCGCCGCGTTTGTTGGCGCGGGCATAGAGGTCGAAGAAGAAGCGGCCGACGTGCTGGCCGTTTTCCTTGATTTCGAACAGGCGAACATCCGGGTGCCAGGCGTCGAAGCCTTTCAGTTCGGCGATCTCGATGCCGTACAGGCGCTGGACGATAGCGAACAGGCCGCCCAGCACTTTGTCGATCGGGAAGTAGGCGCGCAGTGCTTCCTGGGCAACGCTGTAACGTTGTTCGCGAAGCTTTTCGCCGTAGAAACCGCTGTCCCAGCTTTGCAGGTCCGGGCTGCCTTGTTCGGCGGCGTAGGCCTTGAGCTGTTCCAGGTCCTGGGCGGCGAACGGTTTGCTGCGTTTGGCCAGATCGCGCAGGAAGCTGAGGACCTGATCGCTGGATTCAGCCATTTTGGTGGCCAGGCTCAGTTCCGAGAAGCTGGCGAAGCCGAGCAGCTTGGCCAGTTCCTGACGCAGGTCGAGGATTTCTTCCATGACCGGGCCGTTATCGTTCTGACCGGCGTTCGGGCCTTGGTCCGACGCACGGGTGCAATAGGCGGCGTAGACTTCTTCGCGCAAGGCACGGTCCTGGGCGTAGGTCATCACCGCGTAATAGCTCGGGAATTCCAGGGTGATGAGGAAGCCATCCAGATCTTTGGCCTGGGCTGCGGCGGCCATTTGCGCCTTGGCCGAATCGGTGAGGCCGGCGAGGGCGGCTTCATCGGTCACGTGCTTGGTCCAGGCTTGAGTCGCGTCGAGCAGCTGGTTGGAGAAGCGGCTGCCCAGCTCCGACAATTTGCTTTGCACTTCGGCGTAGCGCTTCTGCTCGGCGTCCGGCAGATCGATACCCGACAGACGGAAGTCTCGCAGGGCGTGTTCCAGGATGGTTTTCTGCGCCACGTCGAAACCGGCGGCTTCCGGGCTGTTGGCCAAGGCTTCGAAGGCCTCGAACAGTTCACGGTTCTGGCCCAGCTCGGTGGAGTAGGCGCTCAAGGCCGGCAGGCAGGACTCGTAGGCTTCGCGCAATTCGGCGCTGTTGCACACGGCATTGAGGTGGCTGACCGGGCTCCAGGCGGCGCCCAGACGATCATTGAGTTCGTCCATCGCCAGCACCAGGCCGGCCCAGGTCGGTTGTTTGCCCTGGCTGTTGAGGATCTCGATAATGGCGGCACGGTTGTCAGCCAGGATCTGTTCAATGGCCGGTTGTACGTGTTCGGCCCGGATCGCCGAGAAGGGCGGCAGGTCGTAGGACTGCAAAAGAGGGTTGTTCACGCTCACGGTTGGCACCTTGGCTGGAAGAAACATGGGGCCATCTTAATTACAATCGACGCTCACCGCAGCTATCAGCAAAAGAGAGAGAGCCTATCGTGACCCTTCGCAAGTATCAGAACCACACGCCGCTACTGGGTAAAGGCGCTTTTGTCGACGGCTCGGCGGTGGTGATCGGCGACGTTGAAATCGGCGAAGACAGCTCTGTCTGGCCGCTGACGGTGATCCGTGGCGACATGCACCGCATCCGTATCGGTGCGCGCACCAGCGTTCAGGATGGCTGCGTGCTGCACATCACGCATGCCGGGCCGTTCAATCCCGATGGCTTTCCCTGCTTGATCGGAGACGACGTGACCATTGCCCATAAGGTCATGCTGCATGGCTGCAGTGTCGGCAACCGGATTCTGATCGGCATGGGTAGCATCGTCATGGATGGTGCGGTGATCGAGGACGATGTGATTGTCGGCGCCGGCAGTCTGGTGCCGCCGGGCAAGCGTCTGGAAAGCGGCTTCCTGTATGTGGGCAGCCCGGTGAAACAAATCCGCCCGCTGACGGACAAGGAAAATGCCTTTTTCACCTACAGCGCGGCGAACTACGTGAAGCTCAAGAATTTGCATCTGGCTGAAGGCTACGACCAGCTCTGACCCTGCGCCCTTATTCAGGATTCAACATGCATTACCAAACCGTTTTGTTTGATCTCGATGGGACCCTGACCGATCCGCGCGAGGGCATCACCCGTTCGATCCAGTTCGCCCTGAGCAAACTGGGGATCGATGAACCCGACCTGACCAAGCTCGAACACTTCATCGGCCCGCCGTTGTTGCAGGCGTTCATGCAGTTCTACGACTTCGACGAGCCCAAGGCCTGGGAAGCGGTGAATTTCTACCGCGAACGCTTCAAGGTCACAGGCCTGTACGAGAACCGTGTGTTCGACGGCGTCACACCGCTGCTGGAAACCCTCGGCGGGCAAGGGCGACAGTTGTTCATCGCAACCTCAAAGCCGTGGGTGTTCGCCCGGGAAATCGCCCGGCACTTTGACTTCGCCAGGCACTTCAAGGTGATTTACGGTAGCGAACTGGACGGGACACGCACCAACAAAGTCGAGTTGATTGCCCACCTGATGGCCGAAGAAGGCCTGGACCCGGCCAACACTCTGATGATCGGCGACCGCAAACACGACCTGATCGGCGCGCGCAGCAATGGGCTGGATGCGGTGGCGGTCGGTTATGGGTTTGGCAGCCGGGAAGAATTGAGCGCAGAAGCACCGGCCTATCACTTTGAGACGCTGGAAGAGATGCATCAGGCGTTTTTGCGGCGTTGATCAGTACGCCTTCGCGGGCAAGCCTCGCTCCTACAAAAGCAACATAGATCCCGTAGGAGCGAGGCTTGCCCGCGAAGAGGCCCGCCCAGCCACATCCTGTGCAACAGTTACCACCCAAGTCCCTTCTAATCGTCCTAGGCTCAAAGTCTGAGGTCACGATCAAGGAGGATCATTAATGACAGAGCTAAAACATGCTCATCGATTGCGCACCGGCCGATATTCGGAGCCCGGACAGATTTACCTCCTGACAGCCGTCGTTTTGAACCGGCAACCGTTATTCCATGACTTCAAGAGTGGGCGACTGGTAGTCGATGCCCTGAAAACTGCTGAGCAGGAAGGGTTTGCGACGTCACTGGCCTGGGTCGTCATGCCCGATCATTTCCATTGGCTGATCGAGTTATAGAATATTCAGTTACCCAGTTTGATGGCTCGAACCAAATCACGCATCGCAGTAACGCTTAATCGCTCGGCAGGACGCCAAGGTCCGGTTTGGCAACATGGTTATCACGATCGCGCCATTCGTAAGGAAGAAGATCTACAGGCAGTTGCTCGCTACATCGTCGCCAATCCGTTGCGAGCTGGCTTGGTCGAGAGGGTAGGGGATTATCCGCTATGGGACGCGATCTGGTTGTGAGGTTGAAAACGCCTTCGCGGGCAAGCCTCGCTCCTACAAAAGCAACATAGATCCCGTAGGAGCGAGGCTTGCCCGCGAAGAGGCCCGCCCAGCCACCAGATTTTATGACCCCGTCAATGCCTTCAGCGCTACCTTGCGCTCAACCACTGGCAACGCACCAAGCTGCTCGACGGCGGCATAAAACTTCAGCCAGTCCCCACCCTCCTGCCTGAACAGCGCCGCAAACGCCGGCACCCATTGGTCATATAATCCAAATGGCAACAACCGGGCGTTGTTCATTGGCGCTTTGATCCACGCGTCATAGCGTTTATTCCCGGCCCATTGGCTGTCGCGCAGCTGTCGATAGTCATGGCGCAGACGTTCGAATTCCGCCGCTTTGCGTTGGCGCATCTGGTCGGCGGGCAGTGGCAGGGCGTAGAGATTTTCAAGCCGCGTGCGCGTATCCAGAACCAATTGAATAAATTGGTCTCGATGCTGCGCCTGCGCGCCATTGTCCGCTGCCAGACCGCGTGATGCCCGCCATTGCCGGGTGCCTTCCTGCTCGACGAAGGTGGCGAAGGACTCGTTGAACTCGGTGTCGTCCTTCACATAAAAGCGCTGGTGCGCGAGCTCGTGGAAGATCAGCGTTGCCAGCCGCTCGTCGCCCCAACCCATCATTGAGCTGAGAATCGGATCGTTGAACCAGCCGAGCGTCGAATAGGCCTCGACGCCGCCAATGGACACGTCCATACCTTTCAGGCGTTGCAAGGCCGCTTCGCCGCGGGCAGCACTCTGGCTGTAGTAACCGCGATAGGCGACGCAACCGGCGATAGGGAAGCAATGGTTTTGTGCTGTCAGGGAAAATTCCGGCGTGGCAAAGACGTTCCAGACCACGAACGGCCGGCCAATGTCGGCGTACAGACGGTAGCTCTGGTTATCCGGCAGATGCAGCTGTTGGCTGGCGAATGTCCGGGCCTTTTGCGACTGGGTCAGGTGCGCACGCAGCATCGGATCGCGAGACGGATCGGCAAGCACCTGGGCCACCGGCTCCCTGGCCCGCAGCAATTGCAGCTGACCGCTGGCCAACTGGCTGTAATAGCTGACGCTGGCGCAGCCGCTGAGGAATAAAAGCAACATACCCGGAAACAAAATCCGCAAAACGCGATCAAGTAACCCAAGGCTTGGAAGCGGCCTGATCAAAATAAAATCATCCCTGGAGAGTCTGCCCGCAAGACTATCCCGCCCGACTGGAGCTCCGCTATGCGCAAATTGATGCTGACGGGAGGCTTGTTGATGCTGACCGGCTGTGCTGGTTTCGGTTTACCTCACCATGATCCGTCGCAAGCATGGATCGAACTGGACTCACAGCAAGAAGACACCGCCCTGCAAGCGCTGGAAGTCGATGACAAAGCCTCTACCGACAAGCGATATTTCGAGGTGCATCCGGGCCGTCATGAGCTGACGGTGCGCTACCAGTTTGCGGTCCAGCCCACCAACATCGGCCCCGACGCCGAGCCGCTGTGGCGTGACTGCCAGTTAAACGTGAAATTCAACGACTTCAATGCCGGTGAGCGATATCAGCTGCAAGCGGGGAATATCGGCTTCCGGCCGTGGGCAAAGCTCTATGACCAGCAACGAAAAGTGATTGGCCAAGGCACGCCGGCTGGCTGCCAAAGCAGCTGATCGGCGCTATGCTGAATGACCATCCTTTGGGACATTCATCATGCGCAGATTGATGCTGTTGCTCGCGGCAGGCGTGGTTGCCGGCTGCCAGAGTCCGTTACCGGCGGTAAATCCGCAGATGGCCTGGATCGACTTCTCGACGCCATTCCCCAACGACAGGTTGCTGATGGCAGAGCGACTGGACAAACAGCGATTGCGTGACGGGCGTTTTTTCCAGGTGACGCCCGGCAGCCATGAGCTGGTCGTCAGGTTCGACTTTGAGGTGCCCGGTGGTGGGGGCATGAACATGATGAACACCCCCACGGAACGGCTGTGCTACCTGACCGTCAACTACGATCATTTCGAAGCCGGCCAGCGTTATGTGCTGGAAGGCCGTTCGATCGCCTTCACCCCAAGCGCCCGATTGTTCAATGCAAAGCGGGAGATCGTCGCTGAAGATCGGCAGACCTATTGCGTCCCGTGAGGTGAATCAGCGGTCGTTTTTCTGGTAGATGATTTTCTTTGTGCCGTTTTCACAGCTGCCGACGACCATGTTCTGATCGTGGACTTCGTCATTGGTGACGATTTCCAGGGTGTAGGACGAGACGTTATTGGCCTGGATCTTGGCCTCGATCTCGGCCTTGAGTTCTTCACAGGATTTCGGTGCCGCCAGGGCCGAAGTGGCCAGCGTGCAACCGATAATCGCCAAGGCAAAACGTTTCATGGTTGAAGCTCCCTTGAGGCCGCGCGCAGTTTTTGCGCTTGAGCGGCTGTCATTTATTCGACCACAGTTTTGCAAAGCGAGTTCTGACACCGCTCACAAAGCGCAGCTTTATCGTTGGAATTGTGTTGTTTACAAGTTCGCCTTCGCGAGCGGGTCGGGTCGCGAAGGCGTCAGTACATTCAGCGCCTGATCATCAGCTGACCAACGTCGCATCCAGGCTGATTTTCGCATTCAGCACTTTGGACACCGGGCAGCCTTCTTTGGCCTTGTTGCTCAGCTCCTCGAACTGCGCCTGAGTCGCCCCGGGGATTTTCGCCTTGAGGATCAATTTCACCGCAGTGATCGCAAAACCACCGTCGACTTGATCCAGGGTCACTTCAGCATTGGTATCGATGCTGTCAGCCTTGAGCCCGGCATCACCCAGGATCATCGAAAACGCCATCGAGAAACATCCCGCATGCGCCGCGCCGATCAGCTCTTCCGGATTGGTGCCTTTGCCGCCTTCGAAACGAGCCTTGAAGCCGTAGGGCGCTTCTCTGAGTACACCGGTTTCAGTAGAGATCGAGCCGATGCCGGTTTTCAGATCGCCTTCCCAATGAGCCGATGCTTTCTTCGTAATAGCCATGTCTGCCTCCTCAAGATCCGGTGCGAGCGTCGCACCTTCGTGGTTTTCGGTTGCTAGGGTTCTGAGGGTAGACGGTTGTGCAAAGTTCACCTCATCTCATAAAGTCCTACTGCTTTCGTAGGATTTTTTGGCCTGGCTATTGAATCTCGGGTATATGCCCTCATTGCATGAAGCACGCTTATAGATTCGGCAGGTTTTCGTTCGCAAGAAAAACCTGCGCCCACCATTGGAGAAGCAGGCTTATGAAACGACTGTCCGATATCAAGTTTTCGACCCTTGATCTGGTGCCCGTGCGCGAGAACGGCAGCGCGGCCCAGTCGCTGCGTAATTCCCTGGACCTGGCGCAGCATGTCGAAAAATTAGGCTATACCCGCTTCTGGGTCGCCGAACACCACAACATGGACGGCATCGCCAGTTCCGCGACCTCGGTATTGCTCGGCTACCTGGCCGGTGGCACGTCGACCATTCGTGTCGGCTCCGGCGGCGTGATGCTGCCCAACCACGCGCCGCTGGTGATCGCGGAGCAATTCGGCACACTCGAAAGCCTGTATCCAGGCCGGATAGATCTGGGTTTGGGGCGCGCCCCTGGTTCCGATCAAATGACTGCACGCGCCCTGCGTCGCGAACGTTCCGGCAGCGCCGACGAGTTTCCGGAAGATGTTACGGAGCTGATGCGATATCTCGGCCCACGCACGCCTGACCAGCGAATCATCGCCATGCCGGGCACCGGCACCAATGTCCCTGTCTGGTTGCTGGGCTCCAGCCTGTTCAGTGCACAACTGGCCGGTGAGCGCGGTTTGCCCTACGCCTTCGCCTCGCATTTCGCACCGCGTTTCATGCACGAGGCGATTCGCGTCTACCGTAATCACTTCAAGCCTTCGGCGGTGCTGGATAAGCCGTATGTGATGCTCGGTGTGCCGCTGGTCGCCGCTGACACTGACGAGCAGGCGGATTACCTGGCGACATCGGTCTATCAGCGCATCCTGGCGTTGATGCGTGGCCAAAGCCTGGTGCAGCGTCCGCCGGTGAAAACCATGGATGGCCTGTGGCTGCCACATGAGAAAGAAGCCGTCGGCGATTTCCTCGGGCTGGCGATGGTGGGCAGCCCGCAGAAGATCCGCGCCAAGCTTGAAGTGCTGATCGAGCAGACTCAGGCGGACGAGCTGATTTTCACCTGCGACCTTTACGAACATGCGGATCGGGTGCATTCCTATGAGCTGCTGGCGCAGGTCATGAAGGGCTGAGGCGCCGACGCCGCCACACAAAAAAGCCGACGCATTGCGTCGGCTTTTTGATTTGTAAGGGACATCAGTCTTTCTTGTAGACGATTGCCTTGGTGCCCTTTTCACAGGTACCGACGACTGTTCCGCCGGCCTCAGCGCCTTTATCGACGATTTCCAGTGAATAGCCGGCAACGCCCTTGACATCCAGTTTTGCTGCGATTTCGGCTTTCAGCTCTTCGCACGATTTGCCGTCAGCAAAGGCTGTTCCTGCAAGGCTCAACAAACCTACCGCTAAAATAAAATACTTCATCTGTCGCATTCCCTGGTCGGATCAAAGGGAGCATCCAGCCATCAGCCGGAGGCACTCATGTAGCGCTTTGCCATTTCCCTATGGCATTCGGCCAGCGCGCAAGTTCAGGAGACTAGCTCAAACTCAGCTGCTGGCAATCCGGAACCCGACTTTGAGCGTCACCTGAAAGTGAGCGGCCTTGCCATCCTTGATGTGCCCGCGGGTTTCGGTCACTTCAAACCATTCCAGGTGCTTGATGCTCTTATTGGCTTCGGCCAGCGCGTTATTGATGGCGTCCTCAATGCTGCTGGTGGACGAGCCAACCAATTCGACTTTCTTGTAGGTGTGATGGTCAGTCATGGCGTTCTCCTTGGGTGTGAAATACAGCCTAGCAGTGATTTTTCGTATTACTTCTGTCGGCTAATACCATGCAGAAGTTCAGATTTACTGCACTTTCTCGAACCCTTGAAGTCCCAACCAACACACGCTACTCATCATCAATGAAGGAGAGCCACCATGGCCAACACCTCTTTACGTAAAGCCTCATTGCAAAGCATGGAAGCCGAGATCGAGAGTCTGCTGAAATCTTTGGAAAATCTGAAAGACGACGCCTCGGACGAGTCGCGTAAAACCCTCAAAGCGCTGAAAGGCAACGCCGAGAACGCGCTGAAACATTCGCGCCATCTGCTCAGCGATGCGTATGAAGAAGTCAAAGTCAAAACCCGCGAAACCGGGATTGCCACTCGGGACTACGCCCAGGAACACCCTTGGACTACTGCGGGCGTCGCTGTCGGCGCACTGGGTCTGCTTGCGGCTTATCTGCTGTTCAAGCGCGGCGACTGATCGGTTTGGTGCAGCTCGGCCTTGAGCCACTGCGCCAACTGTCGAGCGCGCCCGTCCGCGGCGCGCTTGGGTAGCCACAAGGCCAGTTGCGCCGGGGTTTCACTGAATCCCCAGGGCGCAACCAGGCGACCGGCCTTCAAGTCCTCAGCCACCAGCGGCTCAGGCGCAATCGCCACCCCCAGCCCCGCTACGGCTGCTTCCAGCAAATAATACAAATGCTCGAAACTTTGACCGTACTTCAACGCCTTGGCGTCGAGGCCACTTTGCTGTGCCCAGCTCGGCCAAGCCTGTGGGCGCGAGGTGGTGTGCAGCAAGGGTTCGTTCAATAACGCTGTGGCCTGCGCAGCTTGCAGCCTTTCATAACCCGCGAAACGCGGACTCATTACCGGGCCAATTCGTTCGCTGGCCAACTCATAGACTTGCATGTCCGCCGGCCATGGCGGCTCGGCAAACACCAGCAGGGCATCGAGCCCCGGCCGTCGCGGATCGAGATCGCCTTCCCCGGCCGACAGGTGCAGGCGCAGGTCGGGCAAGTCCGCATTCAGTCGTCCCAGGCGTGGAATAAACCAGCGCGCCAACAAACTGCCCGAGCAACCCAAAACAAATGGAGCGTCAGCGGTGCTTTGGGTCAGCTCTGCGCAAACCGTGCGTAGACGTTCAAAGGCCTCACCGCTGGCATCGCGCAAACGCACGCCGGCATCTGTGAGTTTCAGGCCGCGTCCATCCTTGATGAACAGGCTCACACCGAGGTGTTCTTCGAGCACCTTGAGTTGTCGGCTGACCGCGCCATGAGTGACGTGCAGCTGTTCGGCAGCCTGACTGACGCTGTTCAGCCGTGCCGTGGCTTCAAAGGCGCGAAGGGCGTTGAGCGGGGGAAGGTCGTGGCTCATGGGATCTGTGAGTTTTCCTGACAGGTTGTGGCGATCTTATCGGTTTTCAGGCTGGGACGTCAGGGGTAGAGTGACCGTCATTGTCATCTCACGAATCCCACTGGAGCGACCCATGACCCAGACTAATCTGCGCAACGGCCCCGACGCCAACGGCCTGTTTGGCTCGTTCGGCGGCCGTTACGTCGCTGAAACCTTGATGCCGTTGGTGCTCGACCTGGCCCGTGAATACGAATTGGCCAAGGAAGATCCAGCATTCAAAGAAGAATTGGCCTACTTCCAACGGGACTACGTCGGACGTCCAAGCCCGCTGTACTACGCCGAACGCCTGACCGAATTCTGCGGCGGCGCAAAGATTTATCTGAAACGCGAAGAGCTGAACCACACCGGCGCGCACAAGATCAACAACTGCATCGGCCAGATCCTGCTGGCGCGGCGCATGGGCAAGAAACGCATCATTGCCGAGACCGGCGCCGGCATGCACGGCGTGGCGACGGCGACCGTGGCTGCACGTTTCGGCCTGGATTGCGTGATCTACATGGGCACCACCGACATCGAACGTCAGCAGGCCAACGTGTTCCGCATGAAGCTGCTGGGCGCCGAAGTGATCCCGGTGGTCGCCGGGACTGGCACCCTGAAAGACGCGATGAACGAAGCGTTGCGTGACTGGGTGACCAATGTCGACAGCACCTTCTACCTCATCGGCACCGTGGCCGGTCCGCACCCTTATCCAGCGATGGTTCGCGACTTCCAGTCTGTTATCGGCAAAGAAACCCGTACTCAACTGCAAGCCCAGGAAGGTCGTCTGCCGGACAGCCTGGTGGCGTGCATCGGTGGCGGTTCCAACGCCATGGGCCTGTTTCACCCGTTCCTCGATGACAAAAGCGTCGAAATCATTGGCGTGGAAGCCGCCGGTTACGGCATTGAAACCGGTAAGCATGCCGCCAGCCTGAACGGCGGTGTTCCGGGTGTGCTGCACGGCAACCGTACTTTCCTGTTGCAGGACGACGATGGCCAGATCATCGACGCCCACTCGATCTCGGCCGGCCTCGACTATCCAGGCATCGGCCCGGAACACGCTTGGTTGCATGACATCGGCCGCGTTCAGTACACCTCGGTGACCGACGACGAAGCCCTCGATGCGTTCCACAAATGCTGCCGCCTGGAAGGGATTATTCCTGCACTGGAAAGCGCCCACGCCTTGGCCGAAGTGTTCAAGCGCGCACCGACCCTGCCCAAAGATCACCTGATGGTGGTCAACCTGTCCGGTCGTGGCGACAAAGACATGCAAACCGTGATGCACCACATGGAACAATCGAAGCAGGAGAAACACTGATGAGCCGCCTGCAAACGCGCTTTGCCGAACTCAAGGAACAGAATCGCGCCGCCCTGGTGACCTTCGTCACCGCTGGCGACCCGAGCTATGACACGTCCCTGGCGATCCTCAAAGGCTTGCCCGGTGCGGGTGCCGATGTGATCGAGTTGGGCATGCCTTTCACCGATCCAATGGCCGATGGCCCGGCCATCCAGTTGGCCAACATCCGCGCCCTTGGCGCCAAGCAGAACCTGGCGAAAACCCTGCAAATGGTTCGCGAGTTCCGTGAAGGCAATACCGAGACGCCGCTGGTGCTGATGGGGTATTTCAACCCGATCCACATGTACGGCGTGCCGCGCTTCATCGCCGACGCCAAGGAGGCCGGTGTTGATGGTTTGATCGTGGTCGACCTGCCGCCGGAGCATAACGGTGAGCTGTGCGAGCCGGCGCAGGCCGCCGGACTGGATTTCATCCGCCTGACCACGCCGACAACCGACGATGTGCGCCTGCCGACCGTTCTGAACGGCAGCTCTGGCTTCGTCTACTACGTGTCGGTTGCCGGTGTGACCGGGGCGGGCGCGGCGACGCTGGAACACGTTGAAGAAGCGGTTGCTCGTCTGCGTCGCCACACCGACCTGCCGATCAGTATCGGTTTCGGCATTCGCACACCGGAGCAAGCGGCATCCATCGCGCGTCTGGCCGATGGTGTGGTGGTAGGGTCGGCATTGATCGACCACATCGCCAATGCCTCAACGCCGGCGCAGGCGGTTGATGGCGTGCTGAGCCTTTGCTCGGCGTTGGCTGAAGGCGTGCGTAAGGCCCGCGTCAGCTGAAGGTAAAGTTCCTGATACAGAGGAATTAGAGCCTCGCGGCACAGACTAAACAGCAAGACCGAGGGCTTCAGGACTACGTTCTGAAGCCCTTTTTGCTGTGTGTGCAGTGAGGAAAGACCTGATGAAAATGCCGAAACGTCTGATTGCCAGCCTGGGCGTGCTGATGCTCAGTGCCACGCCGCTGCTGCATGCGAGCGCCGATCAGCGCGACGATCACGACCGCGGCGGCCCGCCGCAGGGCCATTACGATAACCGTGGTGACAACCATGGCGATGACCACCGTGGCCCGCAGGACAATCATCGCGGCGGCCCTCCGCCACGGGACTTCGGCCCGGTGCGCCAGACTATTCACGATAACCACGGCTATTTTGTACGCGGGGCACCACCTCCTCCAGGTGTTCATCTGGTGCGTGGTCGACCATTGCCTCACGGCTATTACGGTGAGCGTCTGGATAATCGTGCCTTGGGGCGGCTGCCGCATTACCCGGGCTACGAATGGCGCCGTGCAGGGGGCGACATTGTGCTGATCGCCGTGGGCACCGGGATCGTCTATGAAATTCTGGAAGGGGTGCTTTGATTTAACGTGCAGGCAAAAAGAAGGCGTCATGGATCATCCACGACGCCTTCTTGCTTATGGCAACTCCAGCCCGCCTGCTGCTTTATGCAATTTGCGCAAATGTTCGCCAACCAGTTTCAGGTTGGCTTCATTGGCGGCCATCTCCGCTGCCCGGCCTGGTTCGAGCAGCGCTCTGACTTCCTTGTCCAGATCGCCGGTCAGCAGCTGAAGCTGCTTCTGCCGCAGGTTGCTTTCCGATTCCAGGCGCTGCCATTCATTCGGTTGAGGCAATCCGTAACCGCCGGTGCCGAGCAGCTCTGCGGGACGACTGAGGAAGCCGCTATTAGCGAGAATTTGCTGCAAGGTCTCGTTTGCCTTGTCCATACCGCCGTTCTTCAATTCCCGTGCGCCCAGATAACGCTGTTTAACTTCATCCTGGGCCAGCACCAGTTGTTGACGGAAGCTTGCCTGCTCCAGCAACAGCAATGCCGCGCTGGTGCGCAAGTCAGCCTGCTCAAACCATTGCCGGCGCTCGTCAGCTTTTAATGCCAGCCAGTCTTCGACTTTTTCCTGCTTGATCGGCAAGTGCTTTTTCAGCACTTCGAACATCGCTTGGTAACGATCACGGAAGGAGTCGAAGCGGTAACCCAGGCGCAACGCTTCGCGTGGGTCATCCAGCACGCTGGTATTCGCCAGTCCGCGGCCCTTCATCACTTCCAGCAAGCCGTTGGGCATGATGCTGTCGAGCCCGACCAGTTTCGCGTTGTTGCTGCCGCTGCGCAGCAACTTCAAGCCTTCCACCGCGCAGTTGTTGGAGAGGAAATAATAATTGCCGTCGTAACTCCAATGCATCTCGGCGGCGTGTTCCACCACGTCTTCAATTTCGTTGCGCGTCAGGTTCAGCGGTACCGAGGCCAGGCTGCGCAGTTCAGTCTTGGTGTATTCGTCGATCACTTGGGCCAACGGCAGTACAAACAGGCGCGAGGGGTATTTACCCACCAGCCCATCCCAGCTCGAGAGCTGCACGTCGCCGACGAAGGCGCGGTAGGACAAGACCAGGTGCTGGTCGAGATCCAGTCGGCAATCTGGCCCGCGAGGCCGACCCGGCGCGCAGATCACCAGGCGCAACATGCTGTGCCCCCAGCGACTGACCCAGTTCTGGTTGGCTTCGGCCAGCAGATAGTCGACGGCGTACACCCGTTCCGGATCGACTTGGCCCAGCGGTTGTTTAGCAAAGTCGTTGCCGGCATTGAGGAAGGCAAAGGATTTGCTGCACGGGTCCTTGGCGGCGGGAGCCCAGCCGAAATGTTCTTTGTAGTAGCGATACAGCGCGGGGCGACGGCAGGCATAGCTCGGGTCGATTAGGAAATACTCCATGTTGACCGCGACAAACTCTTTGGGACTGCTCGTTTCGTAGATGTCCGGGCTGCGGGCGATCTGCCGGTTGTGCTGCTCGCGCTCGCCACGGCGACCGACGTATTGCGGCCAGCCGGCCAGGTCGAGCAAGCGCGGATCATCGCTCAGGGTAAAGCGGCGGTCGGATTGACCACGGCATTCATCCGGGATGCCGATCAGGCCGGAACTGTTGTTGCGCCGGGTACAGCGCTGGATCAGCGTACGTCCCGCGTCCGGCCACAGGCGCGAACGGTCGTAAATATGGGTGAGTTCATGCAACACCGTTGCGAGCATTTCGCGGCGGACGGTGCCGTGGGGGCGATAGGTTTTTTTGGTGGCAGCGCTGCCGTCCGTGAGGCTGGCGAGCAGGTTGCGGTTCAGGTCGAGTTCGGACACCAGCGAAGCCTGGCCATAGGCATTGCTCGGCATGTCGTCGGTCCAGCCAACATCAATGCGCCGGTCCAGTTTTTCGATAAAACGTGGCGGCAAGGCCTGCATGGCTTCATCGAGCAACGCCTGACTGGCTTGCTGTTGTTCAGGGCTCAGACCCTCGGTCTTGAGTCGTAATTGCAAGCCAGCCTGGGCCGTGTTGCACAGCAGCAACATCAGCCCGGCCAGCAGCCAGGCGTTTGGCGACCTCACAGCGCGAGGATGGCTTCGGCGAGCACCTGATCACTGGCGTCCCGGGCTTCCGGCACACGGGTGCGCAATGTACTGAAGGCGGCCTCCAGATGCGCACCACGAATATCCCCATCGCTGGCGACGAAACTCGCGGCATCATCGTGGGCTTCGCGAATAATTTTCGAGTCGCGAATGGACGTCGTGGTATCGGAAGTGAAATCAAGTGTGCGTTGGGTGGCATTGATGAGGATGTTGCTGGTGGCAACCAAGGTGTGCGCCTGGGTCACATCGGCCAATAAAAGCAGGCCAAGGGCAACAGCAATCAGAGGGCTACGCATGGAACGACTCCGCAAGGACAAAGGATAACTATTGGACGAGAATTGCCTGCGCCAGTTCAAGGTCGCTTGCATGAAGTTTTGGCTGGCTGCGGCGCAAGTAAATCAACGCGGATTCCAGTTGCGCTCCGCGTAGTTGGCCGTCACTGGCAATGAACGCCGCAGCGTCATCGTGTGCGGCGATCAGCAGCTTACGGTCGAAGGGGGCGGCGGTCACCATGCTGGTGGCGTAACCCGTGACGACGATGCCTTGGGTCGACAAGTTGAACGCGTCGAAGGCATAGGTCGGGGCCGACCAGCAGGCCGCGAGAAATACTGAAATGAAAAGCTGCTTTGAAAGAAGACGCATGAGACTCGTTTGTCGAAAGCGAGTCCAAAGGCTAGCGCAATCCCCGGGCTAGAGCCAGTGCCGAAACATTGGGACACGACAGGCGTGTCCCATGTGACAGCGTTGCTTAGATCGTCAGGATGGCCTGTGCCAGCTGTGCATCAGTGGCGTTTAGCTGAGGAGCCTGGTGGCGGATGTGGTCAAGTGCGCTTTCCAGTTTCACGCCACGAATGGCGCCTTCGCTGGCGACGAAGCTGGCGGCGTCGTCACGGGCAGCGCGCACGATCTTGTCATCGCGAAAGGAGGAAGTGACATCGGAGGTTGCATCGGAACTGGACTTAAGTGCGCCTACGACGGCATCCGTGGTCACGATAAAGCTGGTCGCGTGGGAATTGGCAGCCACGGCAAGCAGGGCTGCAGCGCTGAGCAGACGAAGACGGGACATGGTGTAACTCCTTTGGATAACCGATTGAGAGGTGTTGAGGTAGCTGTTGAGTCAGACGCCTGTCGAACAGCGCTCGCCACGTTCTGGCTTGATATTAGGCCTGCTTTTATCGGTTCGAACAGTCCCTTCTGTTAAAGCAGCGGCCTAGCGCCAGAACGGTTTATCCAATTCATTAATCCGATCCGCGTGGCTGATGCCTAGGTCCGAGAGTTGCTGATCATTGAGCTGGCCCAGCAAACGCCGGGTTCTGGCTCTCTCAAGGGCGGCGGCGAGCGACTGCAGCAATCGTTTAAGTCTGTGGAGTCGAGGCTTCTTTAGAAGTGCGGGGGCAGAAACATTCAGTAAGTTATCCATGGCGCGAAGTCCTTTTGCCGGAGAGTCAGGACTTCATGTTGAGCGCAGCGACACTGGGCCTACAGATACACTGTCGTAAAATTGTACTGGTGCAATATGATAAATATTAAAACTGTACTCATTGTCGGCTAACCCTTTTGTACGGCCGCCGACTAGGGCCGAAAACGACAAAGCCCGTCGTGGTTTCCCACGACGGGCTTTGTTTTTTCAATTTGGAGTGCTGGCGGTGGACCCGGTGGGTCAGAGCCAGCGACGCTAACTTAGCGCCAGAACGGCTTGCTCAGCTCTTCGTAGCGTTGTGCTTCGCTAATCCCGGCATCAGCCAGCAGACGCGAATCCAGACGAGCCAGTTGATGGCGGCTGGAGATGCGGCGCTGCCACAGCATCAGGTTGGCAATAACGCGAAGAGGCATGGAAGCCTGGGTTTTTGCAGCGGTATCTTCGAAGAACAGTTCGGAACTGAGTGTACGTTCCATGGTTGACATCCTTCCGCTTGTGGCGGGATTAGGTAGTGGTTTAACTGATGCCAATGATCCTCTCGTTTGGCTAGTCTCTGTAGATACAGTTCACCTGTATTGTGAGGGACCAGTTAACTGTTAATAGGGGGTGTACTGGTCGAAATTGAGGCAACTGTACCTGTCGGCACTATATTGGTGCGATTTTGATGTTTTCGCTTGAATGGGTAGGCAAATACGGTAGGAAATGACCAGTACAGCAGTACAGTTTTAAACAGAATCTAGTGTGGCCAAAGCCAGCTGACGCAACTGTGTTTGCGTCAGCTGTTTTTTTGCTGAATCAGACCGCCAGCATTCGTCCGGTTTCTTCCAGGTTGATGTGCCAGCGCAGGGCATCGCGCAGGATATGCGGGGTGTGCCCGCCCAATGCGCAGGCCGACGTAAAGTAGTCATCCAGCGCCTGGCGATAGTCCGGGTGCACACAGTTGTCGATGATCACCCGTGCTCGCTCCCGTGGTGCCAGGCCACGCAGGTCGGCCAGGCCAATCTCCGTCACCAGGATGTCGACGTCATGCTCGGTATGGTCGACGTGGCTGACCATCGGCACCACGCTGGAGATCGCGCCACCCTTGGCGATGGATTTGGTCACGAAGATTGCCAGGTGCGCGTTGCGCGCAAAGTCCCCGGAGCCGCCGATGCCATTCATCATGCGTGTGCCGCAGACATGGGTAGAGTTGACGTTGCCGTACAGGTCGAACTCCAGAGCGGTGTTGATGCCGATGATGCCCAGGCGCCGCACGACTTCCGGGTGGTTCGAGATTTCCTGTGGCCGCAGGACCAGTTTGTCCTTATAGCGCTCGAGGTTGCCGAAGACGTCGGCGTTGCGCCGGCTCGACAGGGTGATCGAGCTACCTGACGCAAAACTCAGCTTGCCGGCGTCGATCAGGTCGAAGGTCGAGTCCTGCAGCACCTCGGAATACATGGTCAGGTCTTCGAATGGCGAGTCGATCAGGCCGCACATTACCGAGTTGGCGATGTTGCCGATACCGGCCTGCAATGGGCCGAGCTTGTTGGTCATGCGCCCGGCAGCCACTTCTTGCTTGAAGAAGTCGATCAGGTGATCGGCAATGGCTTGGGTGTCGACGTCCGGCGGCAGGACAGTGGAGGGCGAGTCGGACTGGTTGGTGATCACGATCGCGACAATCTTTTCCGGCGGGATGGGGATGGCGGTGCTGCCAATGCGATCGTCAACCTTTACCAGCGGAATCGGCGTGCGAGTCGGGCGATAGGTCGGGATATAGATGTCGTGTAGACCTTCGAGATTCGGGTTGTGCGCGAGGTTGATCTCGACGATCACCTGTTTGGCGAAAATCGCGAAGCTGGCCGAGTTGCCAACCGAGGTGGTCGGCACGATATGGCCCTGCTCGGTGATCGCCACGGCCTCAATCACGGCGATGTCCGGCAGCGTGAGTTGCTGGTTGCGCAATTGCTCCACGGTTTCCGAGAGATGCTGGTCAATGAACATCACTTCGCCGGCGTTAATCGCCTTGCGCAAAGTGCTATCAACCTGGAATGGCATGCGTCGCGACAGTACGCCGGCTTCGGTGAGCTGTTTATCGAGGTCATTGCCCAGACTGGCGCCGGTCATCAACGTGATTTTCAGCGGGGTGATTTTGGCGCGCTCGGCCAATGCGTGGGGGACGGCTTTGGCTTCGCCAGCGCGAGTGAAACCACTCATGCCGACGGTCATGCCGTCCTGAATCAGAGCGGCAGCGTCAGCGGCGCTCATCACCTTTTCCAACAACGAAGGCAAGCGAATACGATCACGGTACATGGATGGTTATCTCGGGCAACGGAAGCAAGGTGTGCAGTCTAGTGATTTGAAAAAAATCCGTCCCGCTACCATGGTCGAATGCAGAGGCCTGATTTAGAGCCTTTGGTCGGGTTTCACGGGGAATAAAAAAACCCCAGCCTACTAAAGGCTGAGGTTTTGGGTATTGCGTTGGAGCAGGTTTTACTCGACAGCTTTGACCATGTCTTCGATGACTTTCTTGGCGTCGCCGAAGACCATCATGGTTTTGTCGAGGTAGAACAGTTCGTTGTCCAGGCCGGCATAACCGCTGGCCATCGAGCGTTTGTTGACGATGATGGTCTTGGCCTTGAACGCCTCGAGAATCGGCATACCGGCAATCGGCGATTTCGGGTCGTTCTTCGCGGCCGGGTTGACCACGTCGTTGGCGCCGAGCACCAGCACTACGTCGGCCTGACCGAACTCGGAGTTGATGTCTTCCATCTCGAACACCTGGTCGTAAGGCACTTCGGCCTCGGCCAGCAGCACGTTCATGTGGCCAGGCATGCGACCGGCAACCGGGTGGATCGCGTACTTCACGGTCACACCGCGATGGGTCAGCTTCTCGGTCAACTCTTTAAGCGCATGTTGCGCCCGAGCGACCGCCAGGCCGTAACCCGGAACGATGATCACGGTGTCGGCGTTGGTCAGCAGGAAGGTCGCGTCGTCAGCCGAACCGGATTTAACCGGGCGGGCTTCTTTCGAACCGGCCGGGCCAGCCGCGTCTGCCGTATTGCCGAAACCACCGAGCAGTACATTAAAGAAGGAGCGGTTCATCGCCTTGCACATGATGTACGAGAGGATCGCACCGGACGAACCCACCAGCGAACCGGCGATGATCAGCATCGAGTTGTTCAGCGAGAAGCCGATCCCCGCGGCTGCCCAGCCGGAGTAGCTGTTAAGCATCGACACCACCACCGGCATGTCGGCCCCGCCGATCGGGATGATGATCAGCACACCCAGGACGAAGGCCAGGGCCAGCATCAACGCGAAGGCACTGAGGTTGCCGGTCAGCATGAAGGTGATGCCCAGCGCCAGAGTGGCCAGGCCCAGCAACAGGTTCAGCTTGTGCTGGCCACCAAACTGTACCGGTGCGCCCTGAAACAGGCGAAACTTGTACTTGCCCGACAGCTTGCCGAAAGCGATCACAGAGCCGGAGAAGGTGATTGCACCGATGGCCGCACCCAGGAACAGTTCCAGACGGTTGCCCGCCGGAATCGCATCACCGAGCTGTTTGACGATGCCCAACGATTGCGGCTCAACGACCGCCGCGATCGCAATAAACACCGCAGCCATACCGATCATGCTGTGCATGAAAGCGACCAGTTCCGGCATCTTGGTCATTTCAACGCGCTTGGCCATGATCGAGCCGGCAGTGCCGCCGACCAGCAATCCGACGATGACGTAACCGATACCGGCGGTGGCCAGCTCAGCGCCCAGCTTATAGATGAGGCCTACGGTAGTGAGAATCGCCAGGCCCATGCCGAGCATGCCGAACAGGTTGCCACGGCGCGACGTGGTCGGGTGCGACAGGCCTTTGAGCGCCTGGATGAAGCAGATGGACGCAATCAAGTACAGCGTCGTTACGAGGTTCATGCTCATTACTTGGGCGCCTCTTCTTTTACTTTCGGGGCTTTTTTCTTGAACATCTCAAGCATTCTGCGGGTGACCAGGAAACCACCGAACACGTTTACCGCGGCCAGCGCCACGGCGAGGGTGCCCATGGTTTTGCCCAGTGGCGTCACGGTCAACGCGGCGGCCAGCATGGCGCCGACGATGACAATCGCCGAGATGGCGTTGGTGACTGCCATCAGGGGGTGTGCAATGCGGGCGTTACGTTCCAGACCACGTGATAACCGACATAAATCGCCAGCACGAAGATGATCAGGTTGTAGATACCGGGGGAGATAAGCTCTTCCATCGTCTGAATCCCTGCTTAGGCGTTTTTGCGGATGACTTGGCCGTCGCGGCACATCAGGCACGCGGCGACGATGTCGTCTTCGAGGTTGATCTCGAACTGGCCTTCTTTGTTGAAGACCAGCTTCAGGAAGTCCAGCAGGTTGCGTGCGTACAGGGCCGAAGCGTCTGCCGCGACCGCGCCCGCCAGATTGGTCGGGCCGCAAATGGTCACGCCATTCTCGACCACGACCTGGTCGGCCACGGTGAGCGGGCAGTTGCCGCCCTGGGCTGCGGCGAGGTCGATGACCACCGAGCCTGGCTTCATCTGCGCCACGGTTTCCGCGCTCAACAGCGTCGGCGCCTTGCGGCCCGGGATCAGTGCGGTGGTGATGACGATGTCAGCCTGCTTGGCGCGTTCGTGCACGGCCAGGGCCTGACGCTGCATCCAGCTGGCGGGCATTGGCCGGGCGTAACCGCCGACACCGACAGCGCATTCGCGCTCTTCATCGGTTTCATACGGTACGTCGACGAACTTGGCGCCGAGGGATTCGATCTGCTCTTTAACTGCAGGGCGCACGTCGGACGCTTCGATCACTGCCCCCAGGCGTTTCGCCGTGGCGATCGCCTGCAAACCTGCAACGCCGGCGCCCAGAATCAGCACGCGCGCCGCTTTCACGGTGCCCGCAGCCGTCATCAGCATCGGCATGAAGCGCGGGTAGTGGTGAGCGGCCAGCAACACGGCTTTATAGCCGGCGATGTTCGCTTGGGAGGACAGCACATCCAGGCTTTGAGCGCGGGAGGTGCGCGGAGCCGCTTCCAGCGCGAACGCGGTAATGCCGCACTCGGCCAGCTTGGCAATGGTTTCATTGCTGAACGGGTTGAGCATGCCGACCACAACGGTGCCGCTTTTAATCAGCGTCAGCTCGCTGTCGCTGGGGGCGACCACCTTGAGAATCAGCTCGGCACCAAACGCGTCGTTGGCGCTGCCAATGGTTGCGCCTGCCGCTTCATAAGCACTGTCGACAACGCTGGCGTTAATGCCGGCGCCGCTTTGCACAGTGACCTTATGACCTTGGCCGATCAGCTTCTTGATGGTTTCCGGGGTTGCAGCAACCCGCGTTTCACCCGTCTGGGTTTCGAGAGGAACACCAATGTGCACGTCAAATCTCCTGCGTGATCTTATTGAGTAAACCCAGGCACTTCGGATGGTGCGGCTGGGGCGGCCGATCAGCACGATCCCGCCAAATCTGGGCGGGGCGCGGCATTTTGCAGGCGAACTTTGTGCCCTTCAAGGGATTATGACGGGTGACGGAAAATTAACTACAAGTCACCCCGTGACCGAATGTCGCAACCGACCTCCTCAATCCCTTGCAGGCCGTGCCTTGTAAGGATTTTGGCCGAATTTCAAGAATTTACACATCGGCACGGTGAATGAGGCGTCATTGCTGGTGAATGGAGGCTCAAAGCCACGTCGGCAGGCACTTGTGGGACGTTTGTACTGCTTGTCGGTACAGTCTGCGAATATGCGACAAAAACGTATATCTGTAGGGCTTTGGTTTTGTTGACTACGGGGTCAGCTAACGCCGGTAGGCCTTTACCCTTCTAGGCTGTAGCTTTGTGCTTGGGTGACCAGCCAATCGCGAAATGCCCGTAGAGACGCCGATTCGACCTTTCGCTCCGGAATCATCAGATAATAGGCCTTGATGCTCGACAGCGCCTGAGTGTTGGCTATCACCAGGCGCTTCTCCGTCAGTTCGCGTTGAATCAGGAATGGCGGAATCAGCGCGATCCCCATGTCGTGCATCGCCGCTTGGGCAAGCATGGAGAATAGCTCGTAGCGCGGTCCTGTCATGTCCCGTGGCACATTCAGGTGCTGAGAGTTGAACCACTGGCGCCAGGCATAAGGGCGCGTGGTCTGTTGCAGCAGGGGCATTTCGGCGATTTCATCGGGTGTCAGATTGGCTTTTTTGCCCAGTAGCGTAGGGCTGCACACAGGCATCGGATTTTCGCCCATTAGCCTGTGGGATTCGGTACCCGACCAATCCGCATCACCAAAGTAAATCGCGGCATCGAAGTCGGTATCGGCGAACAGGAAGGGGCGTGTGCGGTTGGTGAGGTTGACCGTCACTTCCGGGTGTTTGTGCTGGAAGTCTTTGAGCCGTGGCAGCAGCCATTGGGTGCCAAAAGTCGGTACGACGGCCAGCTCGATCACATTGGCGCCTTGTTGCCCCATCACGGACAAGGTGTCCCGCTCGACCGCGTCAAGCTGGGTTGCTACGCGGCGGCTGTAGGAAAGTCCGGCTTCCGTCAGCTTCACTCCGCGCCGCGAGCGTCGGAAAAGTTCTACGCTGAGGAACTCCTCGAGGCTGGCGATCTGTCGGCAAATGGCGCCTTGAGTGAGCGAAAGCTCCTGCGCCGCTTTGGTAAAGCTCTCGTGGCGCGCTGCCGCTTCAAAGCTGATCAGGGCGGTGGTGCTAGGGATTTTCCGGCGCATGTACTCCAACCTCACTAATACATCGCATAAAGGCTATTTCGCGAAGTTACGGAGTGAGAAATTAGCACAACAGTATGCAAAATCCTCGTTTGCCGTAATGCCGGACCAGGCCTAGGATCAGTCCACGTTATTTGACCCGATTCGAGAGGACACACTCATGGGCGGTAAAGCTAGCTTCAACTGGATCGATCCCCTGCTGCTGGATCAACAGCTCACCGAAGAAGAGCGCATGATCCGCGACACTGCTGAGCAATTCGCTCAGCAGAAGCTCGCACCGCGCGTGCTTGAAGCTTTCCGTCATGAAAAGACCGATCCGGCGATCTTCCGCGAGATGGGCGAAGTGGGCCTGTTGGGTGCGACCATTCCCGAGCAGTACGGCGGCAGCGGTCTGAACTACGTCAGCTACGGGCTGATTGCTCGTGAAGTTGAGCGTGTCGACTCCGGCTACCGCTCGATGATGAGTGTGCAGTCCTCGCTGGTCATGGTGCCGATCAATGAGTTCGGCACTGAAGCCCAAAAGCAGAAGTACCTGCCGAAACTGGCCTCGGGCGAGTGGATTGGCTGCTTCGGTCTGACAGAGCCTAACCATGGTTCCGACCCGGGTGCGATGATTACTCGTGCACGCAAAGTGGAAGGCGGCTACAGCCTGACCGGCAGCAAGATGTGGATCACCAACAGTCCGATTGCCGATGTGTTCGTGGTTTGGGGTAAGGATGATGCGGGCGACATCCGTGGCTTTGTTCTGGAAAAAGGCTGGAAAGGCCTGAGTGCTCCGGCGATCCATGGCAAGGTTGGCTTGCGTGCATCAATCACCGGCGAGATCGTCATGGACAACGTGTTTGTTCCTGAAGAGAACATTTTTCCTGACGTCCGCGGTTTGAAAGGCCCTTTTACTTGCCTCAACTCCGCGCGCTACGGCATTTCCTGGGGCGCTTTGGGCGCTGCCGAGTTCTGCTGGCACACCGCTCGCCAGTACACCCTGGATCGTCAGCAGTTCGGTCGCCCGTTGGCCGCCACTCAGCTGATCCAGAAGAAGCTTGCCGACATGCAGACCGAGATCACCCTGGCACTGCAAGGCTGCCTGCGTCTGGGTCGTATGAAGGATGAAGGCACGGCGGCAGTCGAGATCACCTCGATGATGAAGCGCAACTCCTGCGGCAAGTCCCTGGACATCGCGCGTATGGCGCGTGACATGTTGGGCGGTAACGGCATTTCCGATGAATTCGGTGTTGCTCGCCACCTGGTCAACCTGGAAGTGGTGAATACCTATGAAGGTACGCACGACGTCCACGCACTGATCCTCGGTCGCGCGCAAACCGGCATCCAGGCGTTCTATTAATAGGAGAACGTCCATGGGCGCGCTTTCGCATCTACGGGTACTGGATTTATCGCGGGTGCTGGCCGGGCCTTGGGCCGGGCAGATCCTTGCCGACCTTGGCGCCGAAGTGATTAAGGTTGAGCGTCCGGGCAATGGCGACGATACGCGTGCCTGGGGACCGCCCTTCCTGAAAGACGCCTATGGCGAGAACACCAGCGAGGCCGCCTATTACTTGTCGGCCAATCGCAACAAGCAATCGGTGACCATCGATTTCACGCGTCCAGAAGGGCAAAAGCTGGTGCGTGAGCTGGCAGCCAAGTCGGACATCCTGATCGAGAACTTCAAGGTCGGTGGCCTGGCGGCTTATGGGTTGGACTATGAGTCGCTTAAAGCCATCAATCCGAATCTGATTTATTGCTCGATTACCGGGTTTGGTCAAACCGGGCCTTACGCCAAGCGCGCGGGTTATGACTTCATGATCCAGGGTCTGGGCGGGCTGATGAGCCTGACCGGTCGACCTGAGGGAGATGAGGGCGCAGGGCCGGTGAAAGTCGGTGTGGCGCTGACAGACATCCTGACGGGGCTCTATTCGACGGTAGCGATCCTTGCCGCGTTGGCCCATAGGGAACATGACGGTGGTGGTCAGCATATCGATATGGCGTTGCTGGATGTTCAGGTTGCGTGCCTGGCCAACCAGGCGATGAACTATCTGACTACGGGTAATGCGCCCAAGCGCCTGGGTAATGCACATCCGAACATCGTGCCCTATCAGGATTTTCCTACGGCGGATGGAGACTTCATTCTCACTGTGGGTAATGACGGGCAGTTCCGCAAGTTTGCGGAGGTGGCTGGGCAGCCTCAGTGGGCGGATGACCCACGCTTCGCGACCAACAAGCTGCGGGTGGCGAATCGCGCGGTGTTGATCCCGCTGATCCGTCAGGCGACTGTCTTCAAGACCACCGCTGAGTGGGTGTTACAGCTGGAGCAGGCGGGTGTGCCATGCGGACCTATTAATGACTTGGCTCAGATGTTTGCTGATCCTCAGGTCAAGGCGCGTGGTTTGGCGATCGAGCTACCCCATGTGCTAGCAGGCATGGTGCCGCAGGTGGCGAGCCCCATTCGCCTGTCGGAAACGCCGGTGGAGTATCGTAATGCGCCTCCGTTATTGGGCGAGCACACGCTGGAGGTTCTGCAGCGGGTGTTGGGTCTGGATGCAGAAACGGTCGCCGCTTTCAAAGTGGCGGGGGTCCTCTGAAGATTCCTTCTATATAGAGGAGGTGGTTTTGCTCTCCTATATAGAAGGAAGCGGTCTGTTTTCCGGCTTTCTGCAAGTTATTGATAGAAAAGCCAAATCAGGGGTTGACGGCAGATTCTGGAAGTCTATAATTCGCCCCACTTCCGGCGCAGTCGAAACGGAAAACTCCTTGGTAAACAAAGAGTTACGCAGTTTTCGACAGCGAGTTGCTTCAGGTCATCGAAGCCCAGAAGGAGTTGATCAAGCGGGGTTGTTTGGCTTGATTGACGGTTCGATCTTCTCGGTCGAAAGCGGAGAAAAAGAGGTGTTGACAGCAGCGAGTAACGCTGTAGAATTCGCCTCCCGCTAACGAGAGATCGGAAGCGCAAGTGGTTGAAGTTGCAAAGGAAACTTTGAAAACTTCTGAAAATAACCGCTTGACAGCAACAGAGGCTGCTGTAGAATGCGCGCCTCGGTTGAGACGAAAGATCTTAACCAACCGCTCTTTAACAACTGAATCAAGCAATTCGTGTGGGTGCTTGTGGAGTCAGACTGATAGTCAACAAGATTATCAGCATCACAAGTTACTCCGCGAGAAATCAAAGATGTAACCAACGATTGCTGAGCCAAGTTTAGGGTTTCTTAAAAACCCAAAGATGTTTGAACTGAAGAGTTTGATCATGGCTCAGATTGAACGCTGGCGGCAGGCCTAACACATGCAAGTCGAGCGGCAGCACGGGTACTTGTACCTGGTGGCGAGCGGCGGACGGGTGAGTAATGCCTAGGAATCTGCCTGGTAGTGGGGGATAACGCTCGGAAACGGACGCTAATACCGCATACGTCCTACGGGAGAAAGCAGGGGACCTTCGGGCCTTGCGCTATCAGATGAGCCTAGGTCGGATTAGCTAGTTGGTGAGGTAATGGCTCACCAAGGCGACGATCCGTAACTGGTCTGAGAGGATGATCAGTCACACTGGAACTGAGACACGGTCCAGACTCCTACGGGAGGCAGCAGTGGGGAATATTGGACAATGGGCGAAAGCCTGATCCAGCCATGCCGCGTGTGTGAAGAAGGTCTTCGGATTGTAAAGCACTTTAAGTTGGGAGGAAGGGCAGTTACCTAATACGTATCTGTTTTGACGTTACCGACAGAATAAGCACCGGCTAACTCTGTGCCAGCAGCCGCGGTAATACAGAGGGTGCAAGCGTTAATCGGAATTACTGGGCGTAAAGCGCGCGTAGGTGGTTTGTTAAGTTGGATGTGAAATCCCCGGGCTCAACCTGGGAACTGCATTCAAAACTGACAAGCTAGAGTATGGTAGAGGGTGGTGGAATTTCCTGTGTAGCGGTGAAATGCGTAGATATAGGAAGGAACACCAGTGGCGAAGGCGACCACCTGGACTGATACTGACACTGAGGTGCGAAAGCGTGGGGAGCAAACAGGATTAGATACCCTGGTAGTCCACGCCGTAAACGATGTCAACTAGCCGTTGGGAGCCTTGAGCTCTTAGTGGCGCAGCTAACGCATTAAGTTGACCGCCTGGGGAGTACGGCCGCAAGGTTAAAACTCAAATGAATTGACGGGGGCCCGCACAAGCGGTGGAGCATGTGGTTTAATTCGAAGCAACGCGAAGAACCTTACCAGGCCTTGACATCCAATGAACTTTCCAGAGATGGATTGGTGCCTTCGGGAACATTGAGACAGGTGCTGCATGGCTGTCGTCAGCTCGTGTCGTGAGATGTTGGGTTAAGTCCCGTAACGAGCGCAACCCTTGTCCTTAGTTACCAGCACGTAATGGTGGGCACTCTAAGGAGACTGCCGGTGACAAACCGGAGGAAGGTGGGGATGACGTCAAGTCATCATGGCCCTTACGGCCTGGGCTACACACGTGCTACAATGGTCGGTACAGAGGGTTGCCAAGCCGCGAGGTGGAGCTAATCCCAGAAAACCGATCGTAGTCCGGATCGCAGTCTGCAACTCGACTGCGTGAAGTCGGAATCGCTAGTAATCGCGAATCAGAATGTCGCGGTGAATACGTTCCCGGGCCTTGTACACACCGCCCGTCACACCATGGGAGTGGGTTGCACCAGAAGTAGCTAGTCTAACCTTCGGGAGGACGGTTACCACGGTGTGATTCATGACTGGGGTGAAGTCGTAACAAGGTAGCCGTAGGGGAACCTGCGGCTGGATCACCTCCTTAATCGACGACATCAGCTGCTCCATAAGTTCCCACACGAATTGCTTGATTCATTGAAGAAGACGATAGAAGCAGCTTTAAGCTCCAAGCTGATAGCTCCAAGCTAACAGTTGCGCGCTCGAAATTGGGTCTGTAGCTCAGTTGGTTAGAGCGCACCCCTGATAAGGGTGAGGTCGGCAGTTCGAATCTGCCCAGACCCACCAATTTTGTTATGGGGCCATAGCTCAGCTGGGAGAGCGCCTGCCTTGCACGCAGGAGGTCAACGGTTCGATCCCGTTTGGCTCCACCATATAACTGCTTCTGCTGTTAGAGTTTAGAAATGAATATTCCGGTGTGAATATTGATTTCTAGTCTTTGATTAGATCGTTCTTTAAAAATTTGGGTATGTGATAGAAAGATAGACTGAACGTTACTTTCACTGGTAGCGGATCAGGCTAAGGTAAAATTTGTGAGTTACTCTTAATTGAGTATTATCGAATTTTCGGCGAATGTCGTCTTCACAGTATAACCAGATTGCTTGGGGTTATATGGTCAAGTGAAGAAGCGCATACGGTGGATGCCTTGGCAGTCAGAGGCGATGAAAGACGTGGTAGCCTGCGAAAAGCTTCGGGGAGTCGGCAAACAGACTTTGATCCGGAGATGTCTGAATGGGGGAACCCAGCCATCATAAGATGGTTATCTTAAGCTGAATACATAGGCTTAAGAGGCGAACCAGGGGAACTGAAACATCTAAGTACCCTGAGGAAAAGAAATCAACCGAGATTCCCTTAGTAGTGGCGAGCGAACGGGGACTAGCCCTTAAGTGGCTTTGAGATTAGCGGAACGCTCTGGAAAGTGCGGCCATAGTGGGTGATAGCCCTGTACGCGAAAATCTCTTAGTCATGAAATCGAGTAGGACGGAGCACGAGAAACTTTGTCTGAATATGGGGGACCATCCTCCAAGGCTAAATACTACTGACTGACCGATAGTGAACTAGTACCGTGAGGGAAAGGCGAAAAGAACCCCGGAGAGGGGAGTGAAATAGATCCTGAAACCGTATGCGTACAAGCAGTGGGAGCCCACTTTGTTGGGTGACTGCGTACCTTTTGTATAATGGGTCAGCGACTTATTTTCAGTGGCGAGCTTAACCGAATAGGGGAGGCGTAGCGAAAGCGAGTCTTAATAGGGCGTCTAGTCGCTGGGAATAGACCCGAAACCGGGCGATCTATCCATGGGCAGGTTGAAGGTTGGGTAACACTAACTGGAGGACCGAACCGACTACCGTTGAAAAGTTAGCGGATGACCTGTGGATCGGAGTGAAAGGCTAATCAAGCTCGGAGATAGCTGGTTCTCCTCGAAAGCTATTTAGGTAGCGCCTCATGTATCACTGTAGGGGGTAGAGCACTGTTTCGGCTAGGGGGTCATCCCGACTTACCAAACCGATGCAAACTCCGAATACCTACAAGTGCCGAGCATGGGAGACACACGGCGGGTGCTAACGTCCGTCGTGAAAAGGGAAACAACCCAGACCGTCAGCTAAGGTCCCAAAGTTATGGTTAAGTGGGAAACGATGTGGGAAGGCTTAGACAGCTAGGAGGTTGGCTTAGAAGCAGCCACCCTTTAAAGAAAGCGTAATAGCTCACTAGTCGAGTCGGCCTGCGCGGAAGATGTAACGGGGCTCAAACCATACACCGAAGCTACGGGTATCACTTAGGTGATGCGGTAGAGGAGCGTTCTGTAAGCCTGTGAAGGTGAGTTGAGAAGCTTGCTGGAGGTATCAGAAGTGCGAATGCTGACATGAGTAACGACAATGGGTGTGAAAAACACCCACGCCGAAAGACCAAGGTTTCCTGCGCAACGTTAATCGACGCAGGGTTAGTCGGTCCCTAAGGCGAGGCTGAAAAGCGTAGTCGATGGAAAACAGGTTAATATTCCTGTACTTCTGGTTATTGCGATGGAGGGACGGAGAAGGCTAGGCCAGCTTGGCGTTGGTTGTCCAAGTTTAAGGTGGTAGGCTGGAATCTTAGGTAAATCCGGGATTCTAAGGCCGAGAGCTGATGACGAGTGTTCTTTTAGAACACGAAGTGGTTGATGCCATGCTTCCAAGAAAAGCTTCTAAGCTTCAGGTAACCAGGAACCGTACCCCAAACCGACACAGGTGGTTGGGTAGAGAATACCAAGGCGCTTGAGAGAACTCGGGTGAAGGAACTAGGCAAAATGGCACCGTAACTTCGGGAGAAGGTGCGCCGGTGAGGGTGAAGCATTTACTGCGTAAGCCCATGCCGGTCGAAGATACCAGGCCGCTGCGACTGTTTATTAAAAACACAGCACTCTGCAAACACGAAAGTGGACGTATAGGGTGTGACGCCTGCCCGGTGCCGGAAGGTTAATTGATGGGGTTAGCTAACGCGAAGCTCTTGATCGAAGCCCCGGTAAACGGCGGCCGTAACTATAACGGTCCTAAGGTAGCGAAATTCCTTGTCGGGTAAGTTCCGACCTGCACGAATGGCGTAACGATGGCGGCGCTGTCTCCACCCGAGACTCAGTGAAATTGAAATCGCTGTGAAGATGCAGTGTATCCGCGGCTAGACGGAAAGACCCCGTGAACCTTTACTATAGCTTTGCACTGGACTTTGAATTTGCTTGTGTAGGATAGGTGGGAGGCTTTGAAGCGTGGACGCCAGTTCGCGTGGAGCCAACCTTGAAATACCACCCTGGCAACTTTGAGGTTCTAACTCAGGTCCGTTATCCGGATCGAGGACAGTGTATGGTGGGTAGTTTGACTGGGGCGGTCTCCTCCTAAAGAGTAACGGAGGAGTACGAAGGTGCGCTCAGACCGGTCGGAAATCGGTCGTAGAGTATAAAGGCAAAAGCGCGCTTGACTGCGAGACAGACACGTCGAGCAGGTACGAAAGTAGGTCTTAGTGATCCGGTGGTTCTGTATGGAAGGGCCATCGCTCAACGGATAAAAGGTACTCCGGGGATAACAGGCTGATACCGCCCAAGAGTTCATATCGACGGCGGTGTTTGGCACCTCGATGTCGGCTCATCACATCCTGGGGCTGAAGCCGGTCCCAAGGGTATGGCTGTTCGCCATTTAAAGTGGTACGCGAGCTGGGTTTAGAACGTCGTGAGACAGTTCGGTCCCTATCTGCCGTGGACGTTTGAGATTTGAGAGGGGCTGCTCCTAGTACGAGAGGACCGGAGTGGACGAACCTCTGGTGTTCCGGTTGTCACGCCAGTGGCATTGCCGGGTAGCTATGTTCGGAATAGATAACCGCTGAAAGCATCTAAGCGGGAAACTAGCCTCAAGATGAGATCTCACTGGGACCTTGAGTCCCCTGAAGGGCCGTCGAAGACTACGACGTTGATAGGTTGGGTGTGTAAGCGCTGTGAGGCGTTGAGCTAACCAATACTAATTGCCCGTGAGGCTTGACCATATAACACCCAAGCAATTTGCTGACCTGAAAGGGCACCAGATTGCGGTGTGTGAAGACGAAACGAACCGAAAGTTCGATTGTTCACAAACACCGAGATCTATCACATACCCATTCGCTGGAGCGTGTGCCGTAAGGCAAACGACCTGGCTACCGAATTTCTTGACGACCATAGAGCATTGGAACCACCTGATCCCATCCCGAACTCAGCAGTGAAACGATGCATCGCCGATGGTAGTGTGGGGTTTCCCCATGTGAGAGTAGGTCATCGTCAAGATTAAATTCCGAAACCCCTATCTGCGTATGCAGGTAGGGGTTTTGTTTTAGTAGAAGTCACCAATTTTGCTGGCACGTTACGACTGTAACGGGCTGGTCACAGAATTTCTTGACGACCATAGAGCATTGGAACCACCTGATCCCATCCCGAACTCAGCAGTGAAACGATGCATCGCCGATGGTAGTGTGGGGTTTCCCCATGTGAGAGTAGGTCATCGTCAAGATTGAATTCCGAAACCCCTGTCTGCTAACGCAGACAGGGGTTTTGTCGTTTTGGCTCCTAAAAACGTCAGGTCATTATCCCCCGCGAGTCATGCCACTTCTGCGCCACACACTTGGCCAGTGTTGATGTCCAATAAGCGCATCGAGCTCCAACGGCTCTAGAACGCCGTTCGGCGGGAATGTCAGTCATTTCATACAAACCCCTAAGATTTCTCCGACTAGTGCCGAAAGACTAGTGAGACATGCGTGCACCAAAGTAGCGCGACCGAAGAATGCCGCCTGCGCTGTTACATGGAATGTTGCACCTGGAACGCATCCCCACTTTTTGCATAAGAAGTCCCATGAAATGAATCTCAAATTCAGCCATAAAATCCTTCTGGCCGCCTCTGGCGTCGTGGTGCTGGCTTTTGCGTTGTTCACTTTGTACAACGACTATCTGCAGCGAAACACGATCCGGCAAAACCTCGAGTCCTCCGTCCAGCAAGCTGGCGATCTGACCGCCAGCAGCGTGCAGAACTGGATGAGCGGCCGTGTGCTGGTGCTGGAAAACCTCGCCCAGAATGTCGCTCATCAAGGCGCCAATGCGGACCTTCCCGGACTGGTTGATCAACCGGCCTTCACCTCGAACTTCCAGTTCACCTACGTCGGCCAGGCCAACGGCGTGTTCACCCAACGCCCTGACGCGAAGATGCCGGACGGTTACGATCCGCGTCAGCGTCCCTGGTACAAACAAGCCGTGGCTGCCGATAAGACCATGCTGACGCCGCCGTACATGGCCGCCGTCGGTGGGTTGGTGGTGACCATCGCCATGCCGGTGAAAAAGAACGGTGAATTGCTCGGCGTGGTCGGCGGTGATCTGAGCCTGGAGACCCTGGTAAAGATCATCAACTCGGTGGACTTCGGTGGCATCGGCCACGCGTTCCTGGTCAGTGCCGACGGTCAGGTGATCGTCAGCCCGGACAAAGACCAGGTGATGAAAAACCTGAAGGACATTTATCCAAACTCTGGCGTGCGCATCGACAAGGGCAATCAGGACGTCACCCTGAACAAGCAGGACCGCATCCTCTCGTTCACCCCGGTGAGCGGTTTGCCGAATGCCGAGTGGTACATCGGTCTGTCGATCGACAAGGACAAGGCCTACGCACCACTGAGTCAATTCCGCACTTCGGCGTTGATTGCAATGTTCATCGCCGTCAGTGTGATTGCCGTGCTGTTGAGCCTGCTGATCAACGTGCTGATGCGTCCGCTGACCACCATGGGCCGCGCGATGCAGGACATCGCCCAGGGCGAGGGCGACCTGACCCGTCGTCTGGCCGTGGAAAGCAAAGATGAGTTCGGCGAGTTGGGTGGTTCGTTCAACCAGTTCGTGGAGCGGATTCACGCATCGATTTCCGAAGTGTCCTCGGCGACCCGCCAGGTCCACGATTTGTCGCAGCGCGTAATGGCATCGTCCAACGCTTCGATCGTCGGCTCCGATGAGCAAAGCGCGCGCACCAACAGCGTGGCTGCCGCCATCAACCAATTGGGTGCCGCCACCCAGGAAATCGCCCGCAATGCTGCCGATGCTTCGCAGCATGCGAGCGGTGCAAGCGAGCAGGCGGATGATGGTCGTCAGGTAGTAGAGAAAACCATCCTGGCCATGACCGAGTTGTCGCAGAAAATCAGCCTGTCCTGCACCCAGATCGAAACCCTGAATGCGAGTACTGACAACATCGGGCACATTCTGGATGTGATCAAAGGCATCTCCCAGCAGACCAACTTGCTGGCGCTCAACGCCGCCATCGAAGCGGCGCGTGCCGGTGAAGCCGGTCGTGGTTTTGCGGTCGTGGCGGACGAAGTGCGCAACCTGGCGCATCGCACACAGGAGTCGGCGGAAGAGATCCACAAGATGATCACCTCGCTGCAGATCGGTTCTCGCGAAGCAGTGACGACCATGAATGCCAGTCAGGTCTCCAGTGAAGAGAGTGTCGAAGTGGCGAATCAGGCGGGCCTGCGATTGGTCAGCGTGACGCAGCGCATCGGCGAAATCGACGGCATGAACCAGTCGGTGGCCGCGGCGACCGAAGAGCAGACGGCGGTGGTGGAAACCCTCAACGTCGACGTCAACCAGATCAACTTGTTGAACCAGCAGAGCGTGGCAAACCTCAATGAAACATTGAAGGATTGTGATGCGTTGTCGTTGCAGGCGAACCGGTTGAAGCAACTGGTCGATAGCTTCAAGATCTGATTCGGGTCAGTTCTACTGCGTTATCGTTCTTCGCGGGCAAGCCTCGCTCCTACAGGGCATGGAAAACCCTGTAGTAGCGAGGCTTGCCCGCGAAAGCGGTAGAAAAGTCACCGCTGGACCAAAGCTCTACGCAAATAGCTTCAACACATTATTCATCGCGTCATCCGCAAAGCCCTGCACAAAATCCTTGAACCCCGGCAACGCCTCAGCACCTCCCTGCGCCGGTTCGGCAATAATCGTCCAGGTCGCCCGTGACGTGTCCGCACCCAGCGGTTCAACACTCATCGCCGCCCACAAATTGGCCACGCCCAGCGTGTTGTAAATGGTCGTCCACGTGATGTTCAACGCCTGGTCATCCCGGGAATTGAGTTGCTCGACCACCAGGTTGCCGTCCTTGAAAAATTTCTTGCGCAGCGACGACACGCCTTCGCCCGTCATCTCGATGTGCGACAGCGCCGGAATGAACTGATCGAAGCCGGCAAAGTTGCCGACCACCGCCCAGACCCGCGCGGCATCCGCCGGCACCTCCACCGAGGACACGACATGGCAGCCTTGCGGGTTTTTGATCAGGGTATCGGGTTGCAGATTGTTCATGGTCTTGCTCCATTGGGTTTGAATGAATCAGATGAAATTGATTTCTTTGAGGTAGTCGCAACCGCGACGCAGCAGTGCGGGTGATTTTTCCGGGTAGTGCGCGCCCATCTGCCGAACGCCGGCCTGGGCGTTGTCGTGGCCGATCATCGAGATGTCGCCGATGTCTTCCTCGAAGCCGTTGAGGTAGAAACCGAGTACGCCGAACAGCGCGTTGTCGCTGTCGACCCGACCCAGTTGCTGTTGCCAGTCGGCGACGCTGACCATGGAGAACTCCCGGCCCGCCTCACGGAATGACGCGACGTAATCGTCCCAACTCAGGGGCTCGGGGTTGTGCAGGTTGAACACCGCTTTTTCAGATGAATAACGGCTGGCATGGAAGCCAATGAAGCGAGCGAGAAAGTCCACCGGCATCAGGTCGAAATTCAGCGAAAACTCCGGCACCTGGCCGAGCTGGATCGAGCCCTTGAGCATCAGCATCAAGCGGTTTTTGTGCGGCTGACAGACGCCGGAGAGGCTGTTGAAGCTGATGTTGCCGGGGCGATAAAGATTGACCCGCACCCCACGTTCACGCGCTCGTTCGAGGATCCGTTCGCCGACCCACTTGGACAGGTTGTAGCCGTTCTTGATGTAGATCGGTGGCGTCTGCGCTGCGGGTAATTCCAGCACTCGGCCATCGTCGGCAATCGTGCTGGACGCCGACAGCGTGGAGACAAAATTGAAGATCTTCTTGCTGCGCCCCTCGCACAGCCGCAGGCATTCGAAAATCGGCTCGACGTTGTCCCGCGCCAGCGACTCGTAATCGAGCACGTGATTGACGTTGGCGGCGTTGTGCACCAGCGCGCCGAACTCTCGATCGAGGCGCTCGTAAACGTGCGCATCAAGCCCCAACGCCGGGCGAGTGATGTCTGCCGCGTAAACCTGCACCCGACTCAGGTCCAGGTGCTCCAGTCGGTTTTCCCGCAACGCATGAGCGAAGCGCTCAGCCGCCGATTGCCCACCGCCATCGCGCACCAGGCAGGCCACTTCAGTGACGCCCCACGCCAGCAACGCTTCGACGATATGCACACCGACAAAACTGTTTGCGCCGGTGACGATCACCTTGTGCACATCGCCCATGCGGCTGATGGGCAGTGGCTGAATATCCAGCTCGCGGAAGGCATCCGCCAGTGCTTGCGCGCTCAGGACTTCCTCGGTGCCGGAGCCGCGCACCAATGTCGCCAGCTTCGCAATAGTCGGCAATTCAATGAAGCGATTGATCGAGATGCTGCGGCCGAATTCTTCACGTAATTGCAGCAACATCCGTGACAACAGAATCGAGTGGCCGCCCAGATTGAAGAAACTTTCGTCGGTCGAAATATCGCTGGCCGGCAACTCCAGCAGCTCAGCCCAGATCTCCAGCAACAGCGCTTCATCGGCGCTCGCGGGCAAGCGCCGTGTCGTGTTTTCGGCAACATTCACCGGCATCGCCAGCAGCGCTTTACGGTCGACTTTGCCGTTACTGGCGAACGGCATGCTCGGCAATTCAGTCCAGGCGATGGGTTGCATGTAGTCCGGCAAAAACTGCATCGCATGAGCCTTCAAGGCTTCGCGCGCGGCGCCCGTTTGGTTCTCCTGAGGTTGTGCGAGGAAGGCCAGAATCCGCCGTTGGCTGTCGATGACCACCGCCACCTGGCGGTACAACTGACTGTCGCGCAGGCAGCGTTCGATCTCTTCCGGCTCGACGCGAAAGCCGCGGATTTTCACCTGATTGTCCCGCCGTCCACACAGCTCGATACCGTCGCCGGTCCATTTCGCCATATCGCCGGTACGGTAGGCGCGCAGGCGCTGGCCGTCTGGCAAGTTCATGTCCAGGTAACGTTCGGCAGTCTGCTGCGGGTTGTTCAGATAACCCAGGCACACCCCCGGCCCGACAATGTACAACTCACCGACGACCTGCTCGGCCACCGGCTGAAAAGCCTCATCGAGAATCAGCACCTGGCTGTTGGCAATCGGCGACCCGAGGGTGCGGTTGCTGTCGCCAGCGCGCAGTTGGCGCGCGGTAATCAGCACCGTGGCTTCGGTCGGGCCATAGAGGTTGTAGAGATTGCCCTGACGGGTGAGCTGCTCGATAACGTAGGGTTCGCAGACATCGCCGCCGGTCATTACATGATCCAGGACCTGCAGCTGATCCAGCGGCAGAATGCTCAACAGTGCTGGCGGTAAAAATGCATGGCTGAGGCGTTGATGGCGAATCAGCTCGACCAGTTGCAACGGATCGCGACGCTGGTCGTCGTTCGGCACGATCAGTTCGGCGCCCTGAAGCAGGGTCGGGAAAATATCGATCAGCGACGAGTCGAAACTCAACGACGAAAACTGCAAGGCCCGACTGTGTTCGGTCAGCTGCACATAGTCGGCATACCACGCGGTGAAGTGCGCGAGGTTAGCCTGGCTGAGCAGCACGCCTTTGGGATGCCCGGTGGTGCCCGAGGTATAGAGCGCCATGCAGGGCGCGTCGAGAGCGGGGCGCTGGCGCATCAAGGGTTGACCGAGAGCGACGTCAGCGAAGTCGATGCGACTGATGTCCAGCCCCGGCATTTCATCGGCGAGGGGATGCTGGCCGTCATGCAGCAACAACACCGCTCCTGCATTCGTAAGGATGTACTGCTGACGTTGCAGCGGATGGCTCGGCTCCAGCGGCAAGTACACCGCGCCGCTGCCCAGAATCGCCAGGATCCCTGCATACAACGCACTGCTTTTCGGCAGGCAGATCCCGACCACCAACGGGCCTTGATGCTGTGCGAGCAACGGCAGCAAGCGTTGCTGGATCGCACGGCTCTGGGCGTGTAATTGCCGATAACTCAGCGATGTGCCGTCGATGTTCAGCGCAGGTCGTTCGGCGGACTCGATGAAGCGTTGTTGCAGACGCTCGATCATCGGGATCCGGGCGAGTTCTTGCAGCCACGGTTGAGCGGTGTTGTTGAGTTGATGAACGAACGCCAGGCGTTCTAAAAACAGCAGATTGTCCACCTGTTCAAAATGGGCTGCCGCAGCCGGTTCAGCGCAGAGAAAATACTCGGCGTCCCGGGAGAATCGGCTGACCAGCAGCGAGACGTGATCCACCAGTTCCGCCACCGCTCGCAGGCGCAAGGCCTGGCCGTTTCCGCTAGGTTCACCGGCAATCGGCACGCGCGTGAACAGCGTTGATCCTTGCATGCACAGCAGGTCAATCGGCGGTAGACCGGTGACGTTCGGCACGCCAATTCCCAGTTGCAGTGTCAGATGCGGCGCATCACTCGGGACTGAAAACGCCTGGCTGGCGTCGTCAATCAGCAGATCAAACGACGGTGCCTCCTCAAACGCATCGAGCCGCACCAGCGAATGACCCTGTTGTTCAAGTTCCAGCGCCAGGTCGGTCAAGGCCTGGCTTTGCCCAATGAGCAGAATGTCGAGACGTCTCATGATGTTCTCCTCGTTAAACCAGGTAGTCGCTGAGGGTGTCTTGCACGCACGGCGAATCCAGCAGCGAACTGCTGCGGAAAAACCGCACGATGTTGGCGACCAGCGGGTGATGACGATTGATCGGGAAGGCCAGCCCCGAGATCTCGTTCTTGAGTGCCTGGCGTGCCGCGTCGCTGATCTGCAAGGCTTCGATCAAGCGGAAATCGAAGGACTTCTGGATGTCGTTGGTCAGGTAATGCCCGATGAACACTGGCAGGATTTGCGCGATGAGCTGGCGGTCGTCTTCGCTCGCGGTGTGCCAATAAATGCGCACCATCCGCGACCAGAACCCGGAATGGCGGCCCTCGTCGAGCAAGTGATCGGCCATCAGGCCCTTGATCGACTGCTTGACCGTTTCGTCCTTGGCGAACGCCGCGACATCGCCGGTTACGGTGTTCTCGGCGATGGCCACGCAGATCAGTTCTACCGCGCTGCGCAGATGCTCTGGTGCGAGGGCCACGGCCGCCGGGATCGCCCGGCTCAGCTCGATTTCATCCGGCAGCTGGATTGGCGTAATGCCGGTCATGGCGACGGTCTGCTGCATGAAGTCCATGGCCACCAGCGCGTGGTAATCCTCGTCCACCACCACAGTCATGGCGTCATAGCGACAGGCAAACGGGAACGCCACGGCGAAGCGATTTTTGGCGATGCTGCGGGCGGTCTTGTCGACGATCTCGGTTTCGAAAATCACCACGTCGTTGATGAATTTGTAGAGCGTCTGCACCAGCGCGAAGTCCCGTTGTTCCGGGCATTCGCGCAGGAAGGTCTCGCTCAGCACCAACGGTTGGCGGCTCAACGGATAGATCAGCTTGCCGTCATTCTCCAGCACGCGCCGCGGGCGGGTGCGGATGGTCGCGCGACTTTCCCAGGCGTCGGCGAAGGATTGGTAGTCGGCGGCGTTCATGCGTTCACCTCCGCAACCGGTTCGCTCATGCTCAGGCGCAGGCCGTCCCACAAGGCAATGCGACTTTCCACGGCGGCAATGGCGCTGGCGTAGACGTCCGCTTCGCGTTGCGGATCGCCGTCGACCAGCCGGGCGAGGAGTTTTTCAGCGGCGGGGCCGTGGTCCTCGGAGTCGACTTCGATGTGCCGCTCCAGGTAGTAACGGAAGGTGGGCGCCTGCTCGATGCCGATACCCCAGTCGTCGAGAATCCGTTGGAACATCTGCGGAATAACGCTCTCACGACCGTGCAAAAACGCTGCGGCAACGCTATGTCCCGGCGCATGCAGCGCGGTGTGCAAGGTGTGCCGTACAAACTGCGCAGCCGCCGGATCGACATCAACGCTTTGCAGCGCCACGTCGTAACTCACGCCTTCTTGTTGCAACGCCACAAAGCGTTCCACGGCCGCCGTGCTGGCACCGACTTCGCGCATCGCATCCAGGTACAACTCGAAATGACTGTAATGACCTTGGGCCGGGCGATCATCGGACTCTTCACCCAGCACAATCTCATTGATAAGACGCGCGGCCTGCGGATCTTGCGGCGGCAACCAGGGCAGTTGGACGCAGGTCAGTTCCTGTTGCAGGCGTTTGGTCAGCGACATGAAATCCCACACCGCAAAGACATGGGTTTCCATGAACCGTTGAAGTACCGACAGCGAATGTATTTCAGAAAAGATCGGGTGTGCACTAAGTTCTGCTTTCTTCTGGTTGAGTCGGTCTTTATTCGTTTTCATGAGCGAGCCTATAAGTGATCTGAAATGCCGTTAAGGGTGTTGTGATCAATAAGTGACGGTCGTCTAACGTTTTTGTTGGCGAGCGAATGCCTCAACTAAATTGATCTCATTAAGTGCGATACAGTCGTATGGGTGCCGTGTTTGCTGGTGGCGGAGAAAAACTAATACACGAATAAAGTGTCGGGCAAGTTATTTTTATATTATTTGAAAGTTCAACTTTCTTGGGTGCGAAAAGTTCTAATAAAACTATAAGTATCAGTTTTATTTGGGCGTGGTTGCTCCTTTCGGCGAAGTATCGTCAAAATTCAAATGAAGAGTGAATGCCTCACTCAAAGCAACTTTCAAAGTTGTTCCGTTGAATGCTTCAAGGGGTGGAAGTTGGCTGGGATTGACGCCGGTGCTTCCTTTCCCGTGACAAGACTCCTTCCGTAGGTTCTTGGTGCGAGGACTGTGCCGCCATGGCGGCGCGTCGCCCGTTCATTATTCGTTGGCAGCTCAAGAGTGAGCGTAAATCACGGCGGCTGCTATCGCCCGGCCGTCATCTTTGCTGGCGTATTGATGGAACCTGAGGGAGGCGAACCGAAGGCAGGCTTGGGGAGGGGGCGTGCGGTGGCTGAAGCGGGGATGTGTAAGTAGATTATTCACAGCAAGCGCGGCGCGCAGTTCGAACTGCGCGCCCAGGCTTGGCGCCGGGAGTTACCTGGGGGTTTTCTTGTTAAGCGCTTCGGGGCTGTTGAGGTAGCGCGTGATGACCTCGACACCGCGATTGAGGTGATGCTCGAGCAGCTTGACCGCACGCTCGACGTTGCGGTCTTCGACGGCCAGCAACAGCGCTCGGTGGTCTTCCTGGGACAACTTGCCCAAGCCCATGGCTTCCAGATTAAAACGCAGGAAGCGCTCTTCTTCGTTCAACCCGTCCTCGACCAGCCGCAATAGCCGCTGGTTAGGCGCCTTGCAATAAAGCGCCATGTGGAAGAGCCGATTGAGGCGGCCGATTTCGCTGTAATCGTGCTCCATTTCCAGGTCGTCGATATGCTTGGCTGCCCGCTCGACGTCTTCCTTTTCCAACAAGGGAATCGACAAACGCAGCGCCTCGGATTCCAACAGAATCCGTAATGCATACGTTTCGACGGCATCGCCCTGGACCAGCGGTGCAACCACCGCGCCTTTATGGGCGATAACATTCAGCAGCGCCTGGGCTTCAAGTTGGCGCAAGGCTTCACGCACCGGCATGCGGCTGACGCCGAACAGATCGGCCAAATCTTGTTGGCGCAACGCGGTGCCGCAGGGAATGCGCCCGTCTAGAATGGCCGATCGCAGGGTTTCTTCGATCACCGAGCGTGCCAAGTGAGCGGGAATCGGCCCGTTGACCTTGATACTGCTGAGGGGGTTGGGCTTCTGTGTCACAACTACGCACCCTGATTGGCTGAAATATTTGGATCCAAATGGACACTAGTGACTGCCATGCAGCTTGTCAAACGGACAAAAGACCGCAGCTCGCGACGTTTCATGTCACCTACCATTCAAAGTCTAGCGCGTTGCCAGTGATTGCACCGTGCCATTGTCTTTTAACGGGCTAACCTGCACCATCAACCGAATTTCACCTGCCTGACCTGGATGCCTCGCATTGGCGGTACGTTTCGCGATCCCTCGGACTTTGCGCTGGCTGTGCTGCGCGTTGCTGCTGGCTGGCGCCATGCTGGGCGGGCTGCATGCCGATTGGGATTTTTCGCTGATCAGCCGCAAGGCGCAGGCCTTGTATGGGCCATTGGGTGACGGGAAGCCGCGCATTGATGCCTGGCAGCATCTGCTGGCCACGCAGAAGCAGGCCAGCGAGCTGGAACAGCTCAATGTGGTCAACCAGTTTTTCAACAAGCAGGTGCGTTACGTTGAGGACATCGACCTTTGGCATGAGGTCGATTATTGGGAAACACCCATCGAAGCCCTGTGGAAGGGCGCCGGCGACTGCGAAGACTATGCGATCGCCAAGTACTTCAGCCTGCGCCATCTCGGCGTTTCCAGTGACAAGCTGCGCATTACCTACGTCAAGGCGTTGCGCCTGAACCGGGCGCACATGGTGCTGACTTACTATTCGAGCCCCGAGGCCATGCCGCTGGTGCTCGACAGCCTGATCGATGCAATAAAACCGGCCAGCCAACGAACCGACTTGCTGCCGGTCTACTCTTTCAATGCCGAAGGGTTGTGGTTGCCGGGCGCCAAGGGCAACAAAAAGGTCGGAGATACCAAACGCCTGTCTCGCTGGCAGGACGTGTTGAAGAAAATGCAGGCCGAAGGTTTTCCGGTCGAGACGACTAACTAGGAGCACGCGCTCAGATGTCTTTGTTCAAACAGCTGTTGATCGCTATCTGTCTGTTCCTGGTGGTCGCCTTCACCGGCAGCTTCATGGTCAGCCTGGAAAGCTCTCGGACCCAGTACGTCAACCAGTTGCGCTCCCACGCCCAGGACGCTGCGACGGCATTGGCGCTGTCCCTGACGCCGAACATCGACGACCCGGCGATGGTTGAGCTGCTGGTCAGTTCGATCTTCGACAGCGGCTATTACGCGAGCATCCGCGTGGTCGACCTCAAGACTGACCAGACCATCGTCGAGCGCAGCGGCATTCCAGCGGTGAACAACGTGCCGGACTGGTTCGTCAAAATGATCGGCCTGGAACCGGCCGGCGGCGATGCGCTGGTCAGCCGTGGCTGGGAACAGGCGGCGCGGGTCGAGGTGGTCAGCCATCCGATGTTCGCCTTGGCCAAGCTTTGGCAGAGCGCGTTGGGCAGCCTCGGCTGGTTGCTGATCTGCGGCGCGGTGAGCGCGGTATTGGGCGCGCTGTTGCTGCGTCGACAACTGAAGCCGCTGGATTACATGGTCAAGCAATCCCACGCCATTGCTCGCCGCGAATTCCTCAGCCTGCCGGAACTGCCGCGCACACCGGAACTGCGCCGAGTGGTGCAGGCCATGAATCAGATGGTCGAGAAGCTCAAGGCGCTGTTTCAGGAACAGGCCGAGCGCAGTGAAAAACTACGGGTCGAGTCCTACCAGGACAACCTCACGGGCCTGGCCAACCGTCGTTATTTCGAGATGCAGTTGAACGCCCGGGTGAGCAATCCGGAGCAGGCGAGTTCGGGTTATCTGCTGCTGTTGCGGGTCAAGGACCTGGCCGGTTTGAACCAGCGTCTGGGCGGTCAGCGCACCGACCAATTATTGCAGGCCGTGGGCGAGCAACTGTCCCGCGAGTGCGCCAAGTACCCGGAAACACAGAACCTCGTCACCCGGATCCGTGGCGGTGAGTTTGCCGTGCTGGCGCCGGGGCTGGTGCGCGAAGAAGCGCTGCAACTGGCGCAGAATCTGGACAGCGCCTTGGCCAGCCTGCATGCGACCGGTGCCACGGATGTGGCCTCGGTCGCGTCGATCGGTCTGGCGCCGTTTGTTCATGGCGACTCGCCCCAAGCGGTGTTGGGTTTGGGCGACCAGGCGCTGGCTCAGGCTGAAGGCCAGGGCGAACAGAGCTGGGCATGCCTCGATCACAGCGCCTCGACCAGCGTCGGGGATGACCATCACGCCTGGCATACATTGCTGGACCAGGCGCTGAATCAGCAGCGGTTTCAGTTGTATTTCCAACCGGTGGTGGCCAGCCAGGACATGCAAGTGGTGCTGCATTACAAGGTGCTGTCGCGGTTGATCGGCGACGAGGGCCAGACCATTCCCGCTGGACGCTTCCTGCCGTGGCTGGAGCGCTTTGGCTGGACCGCGCGCCTGGATCGGCTGATGTTGGAGTTGGTGCTTGAGCAGATGGCCGAGCATGAAGAATCGCTGGCGCTGAACCTGTCTTCGGCGACGTTGGCCGATCCGCAGGCGCTGAATAAAGTCTTCGAGATTTTGCGTGCCCACTCCGATCTCGGACCGCGGCTGACCCTGGAAATCGGCGAGGAACAACTGCCCGAGCAAGCGATGCTGGAAGAACTGACACGGCGCCTGCGTGAGCTTGGGTTCTCGTTGAGCCTGCAACGGTTTGGCGGACGCTTCAGCATGATCGGCAACTTGGCGCGGCTGGGGTTGGCGTACCTGAAAATCGATGGTAGTTACATCCGCGCGATTGATCAGGAAAGCGACAAGCGCCTGTTTATCGAGGCGATCCAGCGAGCGGCACATAGCATTGATTTGCCGTTGATCGCCGAGCGGGTGGAGACCGAAGGGGAGTTGTCGGTGATTCGGGAGATGGGGTTGTATGGGGTTCAGGGGCAGTTGTTTGGTGAGCCGAAGCCTTGGCAGTGAAGCTTTAGGATTTGGTCGTCTGGGAGTCCGTCTTCGCGGGCAAGCCTCGCTCCTACAGGTTTACGCCAACGCACGACCTTGTAGGAGCGAGGCTTGCCCGCGAAGGCATCAGCACAGCCAACATCGAAGGCTGAGGTTTAAATCAACCCTGTCTCATCATCATCAATCAAGTGACTCAACCCACCCAACGCCTCACGCGCCTGGGTCCGGTCCATCAGCTTGGCCTGGGCGGCGGCCGGCAGGTCGGTGACGCGGATAACGCCTTTGCTGGTCAGCACCTGGATCAAGTCGTCGAGTACCCGGATCATTTCCAGGTCGCTCTGCTTGAGCTGGGTCAGGCATTTTTCCACAGCTTCGTTGGCGTACCAAGCCTGGATTTCATGGTTGTCGGCCGGCAGCGTTTCCGTGGCTTCGGCGTAGGCCGCGGCTTCCACGCGCACTAACTGACCTTGCGCATCGCGTTGCACGTAGAACATTGAGCATCCCTCAGAAATGAACCAGCGTCATGCTGTCAGCAGCATAGGCCAACTGGACACGAGTATGCGGTGCGGCGACGAAATCGTCACCGGGGGGATGGTCACAAACGTGACGGCCGCCCCATAAGGGCGGCCGTTTTTCGTGGGATCAGCTGTTGTTGTGATCGACTTTGATGGTCGGGTCACTGCCGGCAATCAACGAGTTCAGGTTGGCGCTGGACCAGTTATTGCCTTCCAGTTTGATCGTCACATCCGGCGTTGCGGCCGCGGCATCGCCTGAGTTGAACTTGCCGCCGGAGCTGACTTGCAGCGACGACACGCCATCCACGGTGCTGATTTTCAGGAAGTTGTCGATGGTGCTGCCGGTTTCGCCTTGCAGCAGATCGCGCAGGTCGATGCGGTCACCTTCGCTGGCCTTGAAGTCCTTGATCACGTCGTTGCCGGTGTCGCCAGCCTTCCAGACGAAGGTGTCGGCACCCGAACCGCCAATCAGGATGTCGTTACCCTGACCGCCCATCAGCGAATCGTTACCCGAGCCGCCGAGCAGAATGTCATTGCCCTTGCCGCCGTCGAGCAGGTCGTTGCCGCCCTGGCCGAAGATAATGTCATTGCCCGAACCGCCCAACAGCGTGTCGTTGCCGTCATGGGCGCCGGACACGTCGAATGCGCTGTAGTGCTCGGTGATGAACTGGTGCACGTTGCTGGTGGTGACTTTGCTGACGTCCACACCGGTTTCTTTGGCGACGAACGCCTGCATCGCCTGGTAACCCTCGCCGGCGATGCCGTTGAAGCTCACCAGGTCGCCGAACAGGATGTCGTTACCATTGCCGCCATTGACCGTGTCGGCACCCGGCATGGTCGCTTCGGTGTGACCGATGATCGAGTTGGCCAGGTCTTTCGGATCAATGTTGGTTTGCGGCGTCTTGTCCGAGTCGTATGGCTTGAGGTCGCTAAGGGTGACGTCTTTGTTCAGGCCGATGGCTTCAACCGTCGACACCTTGTCCAGCAGCGCGAAACCGTTGGTCGAGTTGTCGATGGCGCTGGAGCCAGTGCTGCTGCCGTTGCCGTCGCGATAGGACAGCTCGTAAGTGCCGTTGCCCTCAGCGCGAATGGTGCCCAGTTCGGAACTGCTCCAGTAACCGCCCCACGAGTTCTTGTACGTCTGCAGTGTGACGGTGCCGGAGTTGTCGATGCTCAGGTAGTGAGTGCTGTCCAGATAACCGGAGTAGGTCTGCCCCAACTTGTAATTGGTGGTGGTGATCACATCATCGAGCTTCACGTTGCCGAACAGGGTCGGGTTGGTCTGCTCACCGCTCTGGTAATAGGTCGGCTTGCCATCGGTGATGAAATACGTGAGGTTTTTCGCCCCGGTGTTGGCCATGGCGTCGGCACTCTGGAACCAGTTCGCCGTGGTTTTGAATACGTCTTCGTAGTTGGTGCCGCCGCCCGACGACATGGAATCCAGCACCGCTTTGAGCAGGATCAGTGCATTCGGATCGTTCAGGTTCACCGAGACAGACTTATTGACCTGGTTATCGAAGTCCGCAAGGAAGATGTTCACCGTCCCGGAATTACCACCCATGCTCTGCTTGAGGGTGTTGAATACCGACGTCAGCGAGTCCTTGGCGGCGCTGATCGACGAGGCACTCATGCTGCCCGAACTGTCGACCATGAAGGCGATGTTGTAGTTGGTTCCCGGCACCACGGTCAGCCCGCCGATGTCGGCGACCATGATGTCGTTGCCGTCGGTGCCGGTGATGGTGTCATCGGCCGCCGTGGCTGTAACGGCGTTGTAGACCGCCGGGTAAACCGTGACCGGGATTGTCGCGGTGCTGGCCGCAGAGCCGCCGAGAACTTCGGTGGAGGTCGAGGTCACGGTCAGGTTGAACTGGCCGTTGTAGTACGGCGGCGGGGTCACGGTCAGGGAGCCGAGGTTCCAGCCAGTGACGTTGGCCTCACCCGACGAGGTGCTGGCGGTGAAGGTGTGGCCGGCGCCATCGGTGAGCACGGAGCCCGCCGGGATGCCGCTGATCTTCACGACCAGGCTTTCGGAGCCGTCGGTGTCCGTGAGCGCAGTTTTGATCGCAGACAGGTGAACGCTGGTGCCTTCGGCCGCTTCGTTGAGCTTGTAGCCGTCGTAGTAGCCTTCGCCGTTGGTGCCGTGCAGGTCGGAAACTGTCACGCCGGAAGCGGCCAGATCTGCCACGCCGGTGTACAGCGGCACACCAGCGCTGCTCAGGTCGACCGCCGCGCCGCCGTTGACCGACAGGTTGACGTCATAGCTGCCCGGGCCGCTCTGGTTGTGGTGGTAGATATCCAGGGTGTAGTAGCCGCTGGCGGTCGGGGTGAACGAACCGCTCAGGTTGCCGCCCGCGCCCCAGAGCGCGCTGGCCACGTTTTTGCCGCCGATGGTCACGAGCAGGCTGTCATCGCCGGTGCCGCTGAAGCTGTAAGTCTTGCCGGCTTCAAGGTAGATCAGGCCGGACGTTTTTGATGCGGTGCCAGCGGTCACGCTGCCGTCGGACTGCACGTTGGTCACGGTAGTGCTGCTGTTCGGTTTGCCGGCCGCATCGATCACCGACTTCAGCGTGTTCGACGCCGCGCCGCTGCCATCAGTGCCGAGGCCCGACAGGCCGGTCCAGACTTCCTTGATCAGCCCGGTGGATTTGACACTGTTGTCCGCCACGCTCAAGGACGGCGCGTCAGCCACCGGCGTGATGTCGATCTTGATCGTGCCGATGTTGCCCAACGTCGTGCCGTCAGTAGGCTGGAACTTGATCTGTGCGTAGTCCGCCAGATTGTTGCCGACGCCGGTGCCGCCGTAGCCATTGGCGCCGGACTCGTTGGCATCCGGCAGGAAGCGCACTTTACCCGCGTCGATGTCAGCCTTGGACAGGGTCTGGTTGGTCGTCACGTCAGTCCAGGTCGAACCGTTCAGGTACTGCAATTTGCCTTCGCCCGGCAGGCCGGTGATTTTTACGCCGAGGCTGGCGGCCGGACTGTCGACGTCGCTGACGCCGAAGGTCGACCAGCCGAGGATCAGCGGGGTGTCCTCAGTGCCGGTGAGGTTAACCGGCGCGGCGGTTGGCGCATCGTTCACTGCCACGACGTTGACGGTGGTGGTCGCAGTGTTGGAGTAGTTGCTGCCATCGGTCACCGTCACGGTGATGATCCGCGGCACGGTGCTCGGGTCTTCACTGCTGTTGGTGAAACTGATGTTCTTGATCTGCTGCATGTAATCGGCCAGCGTCGCATTGCCGGACAACGTCAGCGTGACGGTGCCGTCCTTGCTGTTGGCATTGATGGAGATGCCGTTGACGCTGTTGCCCAGGTTCAGCGCGTCGCCCGGTTGACGGTTGGTCAGCACGATGGTCGCGCCGGTCAGCAGGGTGCTGTCCGGGTCGGTGATTTTCAGGTCGGTGTCGCCGATCGATACACCTTGGCCCGTGGTGCCTTCGGTGAAGGTCACGTTGTAGTTGGCCCCAGTGGCGCCGCTGGAGTTGTTGGCGTCCAGGTCGAGCACGGGCGGCGCATCGTTGTCGATGATCGAAGTGCTGATGCTGCCGTTGGACGCGCTGATCGCCAGGTTCTCGAAGTTGCCGCCGGTGGCCGAGTCGATCTTGACCACGAAGTTCTCGGTGCCCTCGGTGATCCTGTTGTCCAAGGTCGCGACATTGAAATTCGCCGTGCTGGCGCCCGCCGGAATTTTCACGGTGTACACGCCGGTGAAGTCCGAACCGTCGGCGGCGGTGCCGCTGTAGGTGATCTTCAGGGTGACTTCGGTCTGCGCCGGGCTCGTCAGGCTGACGGTGTAACTGGCGGTCTGGCCCTCAGTCACCGAGGTGCTGCCGGTGATGCTGACTTCGGTCCGGTCGAGGGTATCGGTGACGTTGGTGACGGCCGCCACCGGGCTTTTGACCAGGCTCTCGAAATTACCACCGGTGGCGTTGCTGATGGTCGCCTGGACCGTGCCTGCGTCTTTGTAGACGTCGTCGGCCGGTGCCTTGACGGTCACGGAGCCGCTGGTGGCGTTGGCGGCGATGGTGATCACTGCGCCGTTGCTCAATGTCACGGTGACCGGAGTGCCGGCCGCGTTGGTCAGGTTCGCGGTGTAGACGATCGAACCGCCCTCAGCGACCGAATCGGTTGCTGTCAGGCTCAGCGTGGTGGTGTCGGCCGAGTCGGTGACCGAGGTGTCCGCCGACTTGCCATCGACGTCGAGCTTCTCGTAATTGCCGCCCTTGGCGTCGTCGATTTTGACGCTCAGGGAGCCGCCACCGGCCAAGGCATCGTTCGGTGCGATGAAGTTCACACTGGCGCTGCTCGCGCCGACCGGAATGGTGATGGTCTGGTTGTTGGAGAGGGTCACGACAACCGGGGAACCGGTCACTGGCGCAGTCACGGACGCGGTGTAAACCACGGTGCCGCCTTCGGCCACGGAAGGCGTGGCGGTCAGGCTGACGGTCGAGGTGTTGATCGTGTCGGTGACGTTGGTGACGGCCGCCGCCGGGCTTTTGACCAGGTTCTCGAAATTACCACCGGTGGCGTTGCTGATGGTCGCCTGGACCGTACCCGCGTCTTTGTAGACGTCGTCGGCCGGAGCCTTGACGGTCACGGCGCCGCTGGTGGCGCCGGCGGCGATGGTGATCACGGCGCCGTTCGACAGGTTTACGGTGACTGGTGTGCCGGCCGCATGGGTCAGGTTAGCGGTGTAGACGATCGAGCCGCCTTCAGCGACCGAATCGGTTGCTGTCAGGCTAAGCGTGGTGGTGTCGGCCGAATCGGTGACCGAGGTATCCGCTGACTTGCCGTCGACGTCCAGCTTCTCGTAGTTACCGCCCTTGGCGTCGTCGATCTTGACGCTCAGGGAGCCGCTGCCCGCGAGGGCATCGTTTGGTGCAACAAAATTCACGCTACCCGAACTTGCTCCGACCGGAATGGTGATGGTCTGGCCGTTGGACAAGCTCACGACAACCGGCGAACCGGTCACTGGCGCGGTGACGGACGCGGTGTAAACCACGGTACCGCCTTCGGCGACGGAAGAAGTCGCTGTGAGGCTGACGGTCGAGGTGTCGACGGTGTCGGTCACATCGGTGACCGCTGCCGCTGGGTCTTTCACCAGGTTTTCAAAGTTGCCGCCAGTGGCATCCTTGATGGTCGTTTCGACTTTGCCCGCGTCTTTGTAGACGTCATCGGCCGGCGCCTTGACGGTCACGGAGCCGCTGGTGGCGCCGGCGGCAATGGTGATCACCGCGCCGTTCGACAGGTTTACGGTGACTGGTGTGCCGGCCGCGTTGGTCAGGTTGGCGGTGTAGACGATGGAACCGCCTTCAGCGACCGAATCTGTTGCTGTCAGGCTCAGAGTGGTGGTGTCCGCCGAGTCGGTGACCGAGGTATCCGCCGACTTGCCGTCGACGTCCAGCTTCTCGTAGTTACCGCCCTTGGCGTCGTCGATCTTGACGCTCAGGGAGCCGCCACCGGCCAAGGCATCGTTCGGCGCAACGTAGTTCACGCTGGCGCTGCTCGAACCGACCGGGATGGTGATGGTCTGGTTGTTGGAGAGGGTCACCACTACTGGCGAACCGGTCACTGGTGCAGAGACGGATGCGGTGTAAACCACGGTACCGCCTTCGGCGACGGAAGAAGTCGCAGTCAGGCTGACGGTCGAGGTGTCGATGGTGTCGGTCACATCGGTGACCGCTGCCGCTGGGTCTTTAACCAGGTTCTCAAAGTTGCCGCCAGTGGCATCCTTGATGGTCGCTTCGACTTTCCCGGCGTCTTTGTAGACGTCATCGGCCGGCGCCTTGACGGTCACGGAGCCGCTGGTGGCGCCGGCGGCGATGGTGATCACCGCGCCGTTCGACAGGTTTATGGTGACTGGTGTGCCGGCCGCGTTGGTCAGGTTGGCGGTGTAGACGATCGAGCCGCCTTCAGCGACCGAATCGGTTGCTGTCAGGCTAAGCGTGGTGGTGTCCGCCGAGTCGGTGACCGAGGTGTCGGCCGACTTGCCATCGACGTCCAGCTTCTCGTAATTGCCGCCCTTCGCATCATCAATCTTGACGCTCAGCGAGCCGCCGCCCGCCAGGGCATCGTTTGGCGCAACGTAGTTCACGCTGGCGCTGCTCGAGCCAACCGGAATGGTGATGGTCTGGTTGTTGGAGAGGGTCACCACTACTGGCGAACCGGTCACTGGTGCAGAGACGGATGCGGTGTACACCACGGTGCCGCCTTCGACCACGGAAGGCGTGGCGGTCAGGCTGACGGTCGAGGTGTCGATCGTGTCGGTGACGCTGGTCACAGCGGCAGCCGGGTCTTTCACCAGGTTCTCAAAGTTGCCGCCAGTGGCATCCTTGATGGTCGCTTCGACTTTCCCGGCATCTTTGTAGACGTCATCGGCTGGCGCCTTGACGGTCACGGAGCCGCTGGTGGCTCCGGCGGCGATGGTGATCACGGCGCCGTTGCTCAGGTTCACGGTGACCGGCGTGCCGGCCGCGTTGGTCAGGTTGGCGGTGTAGACGATCGAACCGCCTTCAGCGACCGAATCAGTAGCGCTCAAGCTCAACGTCGTGGCGTCCGCGCTGTCGGTCACTTTGGTGACGACGGCGGAGCGGTCGGTGTCGAGTTTTTCGAAGTTGCCGCCCGTGCTCTCTGCAATCGCTGCCCGAACAGGCGAGGCGCCGGTGTAGACGTCATTTGGCACGGTGTACGGCGCCGAACCGCTGGACTCGCCGGCCTTGATGTTGATCACCAGACCGTTATTCAGGGTCACGGTCATGGCCGTGTCGGCAGGATGGCTCAACGTGGCGGTGTAGTTGATCTGACCACCTTCGCCGACGGTGCTCACATCGGCACTGAGCTTGAGCGTGGTGGTATCCACGGTGTCGTTGACGGTGGTGGTGTGCGTGGTTTTGCTGACGTCGAGTTTTTCGAAATTGCCGCCGTCGGTGCTGGCGATGCCAACGGTGATTTTGCTGCCGTCCTTGTAGACGTCATCGCTCGGCGCCGGAACGGTGATGAGGCCCGACTTGTCGCCGGCCTTGATCACGACGCTCTCGCCGTTGCTCAGTTTGACCGTCATGTCCGTGCCGGCGGCATTGCTGAGGTTGACGGTGTACGTGATGGTGCCGCCCTCGACCACGTAGTCGCTGGCGGTCATGGTCACTTTGGTGGTGTCCAGGGTGTCACTGATGGCGGTCGAGGTCGGGGTCTTGTCGGCGACCAGGCTCTCGTAATTGCCCCCCGTCACATCCTTGATGGCGTTGGTCAGCGGCTCGTGGCCGACCAAGGCATCGTTCGGCGCTTTGACGGTGATCGAGGCGTTACTTTCGCCGACCGCAATGGTGATTTTTTCGCCATTGGACAAGGTCACGACGACCGGCGAACCGGTGACCGGCGCGGTGACGGAAGCGGTGTAGACCACGTTGCCGCCTTCGGCGACAGAGGAAGTTGCGGTCAGGCTGACGGTCGACGTATTGATCGTGTCAGTGACTTCAGTAACCGCCGCTCCCGGGCTGGTGACCAGGTTTTCGAAGTTGCCGCCAGTCGCGTCTTTGATGGTCGCTTCGACTTTTCCGGCATCTTTGTAGACGTCATCGGCTGGTGCCTTGACCGTCACGGAGCCGACCGTCGCGCCGGCCGCGATGGTGATCACGGCACCGTTCGACAGGTTCACAGTGACCGGGGTGCCGGCAGCATTGGTCAACGTCGCGGTATAGACAATCGAACCGCCTTCCGCGACCGAGTCGGTAGCGCTCAGGCTGACGGTGGTGGTGTCTGCGGAATCAGTAATCGAGGTGTCTGCCGACTTGCCGTCGATGTCCAGCTTCTCGTAGTTGCCACCCTTCGCGTCGTCGATTTTCACGCTCAGAGAACCACCGCCCGCCAATGCGTCGTTTGGCGTTATGAAGTCCAAACTGGCGCTGCTCGAGCCGACCGGAATGGTGATGGTCTGGCCGTTGGACAAGGTCACGACAACCGGCGAGCCGGTCACCGGAGCGGTAACGGACGCGGTGTAAACCACGGTCCCGCCTTCCGCCACGCTGCTGTTGGCCGTCAAGCTGACGGTCGAGGTATCGAGGGTGTCGGTAACGTCAGTCACTGCCGGAACAGTGCTTGGCACCAGGTTCTCGAAGTTGCCACCAGTCGCGTCTTTGATGGTCGCTTCGACTTTCCCGGCATCTTTGTAGACGTCATCGGCAGGCGCCTTGACCGTCACGGAGCCGACCGTCGCGCCGGCCGCGATGGTGATCACCGCACCGTTGCTCAGGTTCACGGTGACCGGGGTGCCGGCAGCATTGGTCAACGTCGCGGTGTAGACAATCGAACCGCCTTCCGCGACCGAGTCCGAAGCGCTCAGGCTCAGGGTGGTGGTGTCTTTGACGTCGGTCACCGAAGTCACCGCCGGGGTTTGATTCGCCACCAGGTTTTCGTAGTTGCCGCCGGTGGTGCCATCGATTTTCACGCTCAGCGAACCGCCGCCAGCCAAGGCGTCGTTCGGTGCAACAAAATTCACGCTACCCGAACTCGCACCGACCGGAATGGTGATGAACTGGCCGTTGGACAACGCCACTACCACCGGCGAACCGGTCACTGGTGCATTGACCGACGCGGTGTAAACCACGGTGCCGCCTTCGACCGTGCTGGCCGTGGCGGTCAGGGAGACGGTGCTGTTGTTGATGGTGTCGGTTACGTCGGTGACTGCTGGCGTCTTGTCGGCCACCAGGTTTTCGAAGTTGCCACCGGTGGTCTTGGTGATGCTGGCGTCGACTTTGCCAGCGTCTTTGTAGACGTCATCCTTGGGGGCGGCGAAGTTCACCGAACCGCTGGTGGCGCCCTTGGCGATGTTGATGACTGCGCCGTTGCTCAACGTCACGGTCATTGCAGTGCCAGCGGCATTGGTCAGGGTCGCGGTGTAGACGATCGAACCACCCTCGGCGACCGAACCGGTGGCGCTCAGGCTCAGGCCGGTGGTGTCGGTCGAATCGGTGACGGTGGTGACCGCCGGCGAAGAGCTGGTGACGACTTTTTCGAAGTTGCCGCCGTTGTGGCTGGCAATCGTTGCCTGGACTTTTCCGCCGTCGATGTACGGCGTATTGGCCGGTGCAGCGAAGTTCACCGAACCGGTGGTGGCGCCGGCGGCGATGTTGATCACTGCGCCGTTGCTCAACTTCACGGTCATCGCCGTGTCCGTCGGGTTGCTCAGGGTGGCGGTGTAGGTGATCTGGCCACCTTCGCTCACGGTGTGGCTGGCCGACAGGGACAGGGACGTCGTGTCCACCGTGTCTTTGACGGTGGTGCTCACTGACGTCTTGCTGCCGTCGAGTTTTTCGAAGTTGCCACCGCTGGCGTCCGTCATCTTGACGGTGAGCTTGCCGGCATCCTTGTAGACGTCGTCGCTCGGCGCCGCGATGGTGACCGAACCGCTGGTCTTGCCGGCTTCGATGGTGATGGTCTCGCCGTTGCTCAGCTTGACGGTCACCGGGGTTTGCGCGGCGTTGGTCAGGGTCGCGGTGTAGGTGATGTGCGAACCTTCGAGCACAGACTTGTCAGCGCTGAGGGTCAGTTGTGTGGTGTTAGTGGTGTCGGCGACGTTGGTCACGGCCGGATTCGGGCTGGTGACCAGGTTCTCAAAGTTGCCGCCAGCGGCGTCCTTGATGGTGACTTCGAGTTTGCCAGCGTCTTTGTAGACGTCGTCTTTCGGCGCGTCGACGGTCACGGTGCCAGTGGTTTTACCAGCCGCAATGGTGATCACGGCACCGTTGCTCAGGGTCACGGTGACCGGAGTGCCGGCCGGATTAGTCAGGCTCGCGGTGTAAACGATCGACCCCCCTCGTTGACGTTGCCGGTGGCAGTCAGCGACAGGGTGGTGGTGTCGACGGTGTCGGTCACGCTGGTGCTGACCGGGGTTTTATCGGCGACCAGGTTTTCGTAGTTGCCGCCACTGACGTTGGTGATCGAATTACTCACCGGCGCGTGGCCGCTCAGCACATCATTCGAGACCACGGCGTTGACGGTGCCGCTGCTGGCGCCGACCGCTATGGTGATGGTCTGACCGTTGGCCAGCGTCACGATCACAGGCGAGCCGGTGACAGGTGCGCCGACCGAGGCGGTGTACACCACGGTGCCGCCTTCAGCCACTGTGCTCGTGGCGGTCAGCGTGACGGTCGACGTGTCGAGGGTGTCGGTGACGCTGGTCACCGCTGCGGCCGGGTCCTTGACCAGGTTTTCGAAGTTGCCGCCAGTGGCGTCCTTGATGGTTGCTTCGACTTTGCCGGCATCTTTGTAGACGTCATCGGCCGGTGCCTTGACGGTCACGGAGCCGCTGGTGGCGCCGGCTGCAATGGTGATCACGGCGCCGTTGCTCAGGGTGACGGTGACTGGTGTGCCAGCCGCGTTGGTCAGGTTGGCGGTGTAGACGATCGAACCGCCTTCAGCGACCGAATCGGTTGCTGTCAGGCTCAGCGTGGTGGTGTCCGCCGAGTCGGTGACCGAGGTGTCGGCCGACTTGCCGTCGACGTCCAGCTTCTCGTAGTTACCGCCCTTGGCGTCGTCGATTTTGACGCTCAGCGAGCCGCCGCCGGCGAGGGCATCGTTCGGCGCAACGTAGTTCACGCTGGCGCTGCTCGAACCGACCGGAATGGTGATGGTCTGGCCGTTGGACAAGCTCACGACAACTGGCGAGCCGGTCACTGGCGCGGTGACGGACGCGGTGTACACCACGGTGCCGCCTTCGGCGACGGAAGAAGTCGCAGTGAGGCTGACGGTCGAGGTGTCGACGGTGTCGGTGACGCTGGTCACCGCTGCGGCCGGGTCCTTGACCAGGTTTTCGAAGTTGCCGCCAGTGGCGTCCTTGATGGTTGCTTCGACTTTGCCGGCATCTTTGTAGACGTCATCGGCTGGCGCCTTGACGGTCACGGAGCCGCTGGTAGCGCCGGCTGCAATGGTGATGACGGCGCCGTTGCTCAGGGTGACGGTGACCGGCGTGCCGGCCGCGTTGGTCAGGTTCGCGGTGTAGACGATCGAGCCGCCTTCAGCGACCGAGTCGGTTGCTGTCAGGCTAAGCGTGGTGGTGTCCGCCGAGTCGGTGACCGAGGTGTCCGCCGACTTGCCATCGACGTCCAGCTTCTCGTAATTGCCGCCCTTCGCATCATCAATCTTGACGCTCAGCGAGCTGCCGCCCGCCAGGGCATCGTTTGGCGCAACGTAGTTCACGCTGGCGCTGCTCGAGCCGACCGGAATGGTGATGGTCTGGCCGTTGGACAAGCTCACGACAACCGGCGAACCGGTCACTGGCGCGGTGACGGACGCGGTGTAAACCACGGTGCCGCCTTCGGCCACGGACGAAGTCGCAGTGAGGCTGACGGTCGAGGTGTCGACAGTGTCGGTGACGCTGGTCACCGCTGCGGCCGGGTCCTTGACCAGGTTTTCGAAGTTGCCGCCAGTGGCGTCCTTGATGGTTGCTTCGACTTTGCCCGCGTCTTTGTAGACGTCATCGGCCGGCGCCTTGACGGTCACGGAGCCGCTGGTGGCACCGGCGGCGATGGTGATCACCGCGCCGTTCGACAGGTTTACGGTGACTGGTGTGCCAGCCGCGTTGGTCAGGTTGGCGGTGTAGACGATCGAACCGCCTTCAGCGACCGAATCTGTTGCTGTCAGGCTCAGAGTGGTGGTGTCCGCCGAGTCGGTGACCGAGGTGTCGGCCGACTTGCCATCGACGTCGAGCTTCTCGTAGTTACCGCCCTTGGCGTCGTCGATTTTGACGCTCAGCGAGTTGCCGCCCGCCAGGGCATCGTTTGGTGCAACAAAATTCACGCTACCCGAACTTGCGCCAACCGGGATGGTGATGGTCTGGCCGTTGGACAAGCTCACGACAACTGGCGAGCCGGTCACTGGCGCAGTCACGGACGCGGTGTACACCACGGTGCCGCCTTCGGCCACGGACGAAGTCGCAGTGAGGCTGACGGTCGAGGTATCGACGGTGTCGGTGACGCTGGTCACCGCTGCGGCCGGGTCCTTGACCAGGTTTTCGAAGTTGCCGCCAGTGGCGTCCTTGATGGTCGCTTCGACTTTGCCGGCGTCTTTGTAGACGTCATCGGCCGGTGCCTTGACGGTCACGGAGCCGCTGGTGGCGCCGGCGGCGATGGTGATCACGGCGCCGTTGCTCAGGGTGACGGTGACCGGCGTGCCAGCCGCGTTGGTCAGGTTGGCGGTGTAGACGATGGAACCGCCTTCGGCGACCGAATCGGTTGCTGTGAGGCTCAGAGTGGTGGTGTCCGCCGAATCGGTGACCGAGGTGTCCGCCGACTTGCCATCGACGTCCAGCTTCTCGTAGTTACCGCCCTTGGCGTCGTCGATCTTGACGCTCAGCGAGCTGCCGCCCGCCAGGGCATCGTTCGGTGCAACAAAATTCACGCTACCCGAACTTGCGCCAACCGGAATGGTGATGGTCTGGCCGTTGGACAAGCTCACGACGACCGGCGAACCGGTCACTGGCGCAGTCACGGACGCGGTGTACACCACGGTGCCGTCTTCAGCCACAGTGGACGTCGCGGTCAGGCTGACGGTCGAGGTATCGAGGGTATCGGTAATGTCAGTGACTGCCGGAACAGTGCTCGGCACCAGGTTTTCGAAGTTGCCGCCAGTGGCGTCCTTGATGGTCGCTTCGACTTTACCGGCGTCTTTGTAAACGTCATCTGCAGGCGCCGGGACGCTCACGCTGCCAGTGGTGGCACCCGCCGCGATGGTGATCACCGCGCCGTTCGAAAGGGTGACGGTGACTGGCGTGCCAGCCGCATTGGTCAGGGTCGCGGTGTACAGAATCTGACCACCCTCAGCCACTTCGGTGGACGCCGACAGGCTCAGGCCAGTGTCGTCCTTCGAGTCGGTAATGGCGGTCAGCGCCGGCTCGGTGCTCGGAGTCAGTTGCTCGAAATTGCCGCCGGTGGTCCCGGTGATGGTGGTGCTGACGGTGCTGCCGTTGTTGTAAACGTCATTGTCCGTGGTGTCGACGGTCACGCTGCCGGTGGTCTTGCCCGCTTCGATGGTGATGACCGAGCCATTGCTCAAGGTCACGGTCATCGGCGTGCCGGCCGGGTTGGTCAGGGTCGCGGTGTAAGTGATCTGGCCGCCTTCGACCACGGTGCCAGTGGCGGTGAGGCTCAGGCCGGTGTTGTCGACCGAGTCAGTAATGGTGGTGACCGCTGGCGTGGTGCTCGGAGTCAGTTGTTCGAAATTGCCGCCGGTGGTCCCGGTGATGGTGGTGCTGACGGTGCTGCCGTTGTTGTAAACGTCATTGTCCGCGGTATCGACGGTCACGCTGCCGGTGGTCTTGCCCGCTTCGATGGAGATGACCGAGCCATTGCTCAAGGTCACAGTCATCGGCGTGCCGGCCGGGTTGGTCAGGGTTGCGGTGTAAGTGATCTGGCCGCCTTCGACCACGGTGCCGGTGGCGGTGAGGCTCAGGCCGGTGTTGTCGACCGAGTCGGTAACGGTGGTGACCGCAGGTGTAGTACTAGGCACCAGGTTTTCGAAGTTGCCGCCGGTAGCGCCAGTGATCGTGGCGCTGACGGTGCTGCCGTTCTGATAAACGTCATTGGCCGCAGTGTCGACGTTCACGGTGCCGGTGGTTTTGCCGGCTTCGATGGTGATGGTCGAGCCGTTGGACAGGGTGACAGTGACCGGCGTTTGAGCCGGGTTGTTCAGTGTGGCGGTGTAGGTGATCTGGCCGCCTTCGGTGACCGTCGAACCCGCCGTCAGTGTGAGGGTGGTGGTGTCCGGCGAGTCGGTAATGGTGGTCACGGCCGGAGCCGGGTTTGGCACCAGGTTCTCAAAATTGCCGCCGGTGGCGCCGGTAATCGTGGTGGTGACCGTGCTGCCGTTGTTGTAGACGTCGTTGGCTGGAGTCGACACGTCGACGGTGCCAGTGGTTTTACCCGCATCGATGGTGATCGTCGACCCGTTGGACAGGGTGATGGTGACCGGTGTCTGCGCCGGGTTGGTCAATGTCGCGGTGTAAGTGATCTGGCCGCCTTCGGTGACGCTGGCGCCAGCGGTCAAGGTGACCGTTGTGGTGTCGACGGTGTCGGTGACCTGGGTCACGGCCGGTGTCGTCGGCGGGGTGACGGTGATGCCGTTGCCACCCGTGGTGCCGGTGACGGTCACGTTGATCTGGGTCGAGTCGTTATAAACAGTGTCGTTCGGCGCGAGCGGGACGTTGACGGTACCGGTCAACTGGCCGGCCTGGATCACGATCACCGAGCCATTGGACAGGGTGATGGTCAGGTCGGTCAGCGGCGCCTGGGTCAGGGTCGCAGTGTAAACCAGTACGCCACCGGCCTCGGTGATGCTCGGCGTGGCGCTCAGGCTCAAGGTCGATTCGCGCTGTACGTTGGCGCTAGTGTCAGCCGTCTGGCCACCGGTGGTGAGTTGTGCCGCCTGTGCCGCAGTGCTGAGGCCCGCGGTCGGGAAACCAATGGTCGGGTCTACCCGGCCAGCGGTTGCGTCCAGCATCACGAAGCTGTGACCGCCACCCGCCGCACCGCCCGTGCCCGCAGCGGTAGGGCCGGCTGCGGTGGCTTCGAGTTCAGTGGTCGGGTCGGCACCGGCAACGATGGCTTGTTGCAGTTCTTCAACCGATGGCGCGGCTTGTGCAGTGGCTTCTGACAGGTCAGTGCTGGAATCCGGGTCGCTGGCGCTCCACTGAGTGTCGCGGCCCAGGTCCAGGGTGCGGCCGTCAGCCAGTTCCAGCGTAACGGCGCCCGCCGCGCCCGTGTCTACCTGATCGCCGGCAAACAACCGGTCGCCTTCAACGAGTACTCGGCGAATGCCCTCTGGGGACACCGCGAAAACCTGACCGACAATGCTTTTGACGATGGCCACAACACTGCTCATTGAAGACTCTCCGGGTGTCACGTTCAGTTGACTTCCATGGACCTGATGGCGCTTTCGCCAACTCAGTCTGGACGTACTTTCAAGGTATTCGAGGCACAACTTTGACGCGGTTAATCGTCAACAAATTGGCTATACTTTTTCGCTATAAACTATATGCCAAACTATTGACCTTAGTGCTGTCATCCTAAACACTCGTCCCAGTAATGTCACATTGATATTTAGGTAACTACCCGCCCCGCAGAGTGCGATTCAGTTCCAAATTCAAACTTTCCGACACACGGTCATTCCGATGGTCATCATCCGATGCAGCGGTACGTTCTGCAGTGATTCAAGACAAGTAATTCCGGGAAATTCCAACATGCGTTTGCACCTGTTCAAGGCTCTACCCTTCGCTCTAGCCGCCAGTTTTGTTCAGGCGCAGTCACTTCCGGAGGCCATGCAACAGGCGTTGGATGTCCATCCGGAAATCCAGGCAGGTGTTAATAGTCGATTGGCCGCGGATTATCAGTTAAAGGCTGCAAAAGGTGGATACCTTCCCCGGGTCGATCTGCTGGGCGGTTATGGTCGCGAAGGCACTGACAGCGTCACCACCCGCGCGGCCGGCAGTGACAATCACTGGGAAACCCTAAACCGCAGCGAGTCAAGTTTGCGTCTATCGCAAATGGTTTTTGACGGTTTTGCGACGTCCAGTGAAGTGGGGCGTCAACAAGCCACCGTTAATTCCCGTGCTTATTCCTTGTTGGGCACGTCCGAACGTACCGCATTGACCGTGGCGCAGGTTTACCTCGATGTACTGACCCGCCGCGAGTTCGTGCGCCTGGCCACAGACAACCTGAAGAGCCACGAACGTATTTTTGACCAGATCAAGTTGCGCACCCAGCGCGGCGTCGGCAGCGGTGCCGACCTCGACCAGGCCGAAGCGCGTATGGCCCAGGCCCGCAACAACCTGATCACCGAACAGACCAACCTGGCGGACGCCGAGACCAACTTCCTCAGTGCCGTGGGCCAGATGCCCGATCAATTGGAGCGGCCTGCCGATTTCCTCGCGCTGTTGCCGGCCAACCTGAATGAAGCCCGGGCGCAGATGCTGGAAAACAGCCCGATCCTGCGTTCGGCCGAGTCCGACATCGCTGCGGCCGAAAAACAGTATGACGCCGCCAAATCGTCCTTCTACCCGCGCTTCGATGCCGAACTGGGTCGCTCCGCCGACAACGATCTCGACGGTCAGAACGGCCACAGCAACGAATGGCAGGCCATGTTGCGCATGCGCTTCAATCTGTATGCCGGCGGCAGCAACAAGGCGGATCTGGAATCCAAGTCCTACCTGTCCAACCAGGCGCTGGATATCCGCAATAACGCCCTGCGCGTATTGAACGAAGAGTTGGGCCTGGCCTGGAACGCGTTGAACAACGCCAACGCCCAGGTGCCGATCGCCCAGCAATATGTCGATCACAGCACAAGCGTGCGCACCGCGTACCAGAAGCAGTTCAGCCTGGGCGAGCGCACCCTGCTCGACCTGCTCGACAGTGAAAACGAACTGTTCACCGCTTCCCGTCGCCTGGCCGAGATCAAGAACATTCAGTTATTTACTCAATACCGAATCAAGGCGACCATGGGCGAGTTGCTCAAGAGCCAGGGAGTGGTCGCACCGTTGGCATCCGTTGTGCAGAACGACGTGAAGCCCAGGGTCCAGCTACCCGGGATGAATTGAGTCTTCCCTTTTTACTGTTAGCCAAGAGTGCCGAGCGTGGAATCAGAAGTCAGTCGAGTTCAACTCATTCATGATCCACGCGCGCTGCACGACGATCCGTTACTGGACGGTCTGCTAGCCCTTTGCACCCTGCATCAGAAACCGGCCAGCGCCGCGATGCTGACCACCGGCCTGCCGTTGCCCAAGCAGCGTCTGAGCGTTGAGTTGTTGCCCCGCGCCGCCGCTCGCGCCGGTCTGCAAGGGCGGGTGCTGGTGCGCAAGCTGGAGCAGATTCCGGCGATTGCGATGCCGGCGCTGCTGCTGCTCAAGGATGGCCGCAGCGCCGTCCTGCTCGGCTGGCACGGTGAAGACCAGGCCCGCCTGCTGATCAGCGAAAGCGACGGTGGCGAAAGCCTCGTCAGCCGCGAACTGCTGGCCGACGACTACATCGGCAAAGTGTTCTTCGCCCAACCCCAGCACAAATTCGACGTCAATCACGGCACGCTGATCCCGCGCGCGCGCTCGTGGTTCCGCGACACCCTCAAGCGTTCGCGCTGGCTGTACGCCGACGCCATCGCCGCCAGTTTCCTGATCAACATCATCGCCATGGCCGCGCCGCTGTTTGTGATGAATGTCTACGACCGCGTGGTGCCGAACCAGGCGGAATCGACGCTGTGGGTGCTGGCCATCGGCATCACCGGGGCGTATCTGTTCGACCTGATCCTCAAGAGCCTGCGCAGCCTGTGCCTGGACCTGGCCGGGAAGAAAACTGACCTGATCATTTCGGCGACGTTGTTCGAACGCATTGTCGGCATGGCCATGAAGTACCGCCCGGCCCGGGTCGGCAGCTTCGCGCAGAACATCCATGAATTTCAGAGCCTGCGCGACTTCCTCGCCTCGCTGACCCTGACCAGCCTCATCGATCTACCGTTTACGCTGCTGATCTTCATGGTCATCGCCATTCTCGGCGGGCACCTGGTGTGGATACCTGTGCTGGCATTCCCGATTGCCCTGCTGATCGGCTATGCGCTGCAAAAGCCGCTGGTGGCGACCATGGAACGAACCATGGCCTTGGGCGCCGAGCGCCAGTCGAGCCTGATCGAAACCCTCGCCGGCCTCGATGCGGTGAAGGTCAACAACGCCGAAAGCGAACGCCAGTATCAGTGGGAACAGACCATCGGCACGCTCAGCCGCCTCGAACTTCGGGTGAAAATGCTCTCCGGCCTGGCGATGAACATCACCTTGCTGATCCAGCAATTGGCCGGGGTGATCATGATTGTCTTCGGCGTGTACCAGATCATTGCCGGCAATTTGAGCATGGGCGGTCTGATTGCCTGCTACATGCTCAGTGGCCGCGCGCTCAGCCCGCTGGCTTCGTTGTCCGGCCTGCTGACCCGCTACCAGCAAGCGCGGGTGACCATGGTCTCGGTGGACCAGATGATGGAGCTGCCGCAAGAACGCAACTTCGAAGAGCGCCCGCTGAGCCGCAAGGTACTGCAAGGTGCCATCGAATGCCGGCAGATGAACTTCACCTACCCGAATCAACAGAACGCGGCGCTGAAAAACATCAACCTGATCATCAAGCCGGGCGAGAAGATTGGCATCATCGGTCGTAGCGGCTCGGGCAAAAGCTCCCTGGCCAAACTGCTGGTGGGGCTCTATCAGCCGGACGACGGCGCGCTGTTGGTGGACGGTGTCGACATCCGTCAGATCGACGTTAGCGAATTGCGCCACAACATCGGCTACGTCGCGCAGGACATCCAGCTGCTGGCCGGCACCCTGCGCGACAACCTGGTCTCGGGCGCGCGCTATGTAGAAGACGAAATGGTCCTGCAAGCCGCCGAGCTGGCCGGCGTGCATGAGTTTGCCCGCCTGCACCCGCAAGGCTATGAGCTGCAAGTCGGCGAACGCGGGCAGAACCTGTCCGGCGGTCAGCGCCAGAACGTGGCCCTGGCCCGTGCGCTGCTGCTCAACCCGCCGATCCTGCTGCTCGACGAACCGACCAGCGCTATGGACAACACTGGCGAAGAACGCCTCAAGCAACGCCTCGCGGCGGTGGTTGAAAACAAGACCGTGGTGCTGGTGACGCACCGGGCATCGCTGTTGTCGCTGGTGGATCGCCTGATCGTCATCGACCGTGGACAAATACTCGCCGATGGCCCGAAAGCCTCCGTGATGGAAGCGTTGAAGAAGGGGCAGATCAGTGTTGCTTAAGTCGGGTTTCAAGGATTCGATCCGCCGTTACTTCAAAGGCTCCGAGTCGCTGCATGGCCAGCCACTTCCCGAGGTCAATAAAGCCCTTATCGAAGACGCCCCGCGTGTGGTGCGGCTGACGATCTGGGCGATCATCGGCTTTTTCATATTCCTGATGCTCTGGGCCAATTACGCGGTGATCGACGAAGTCACCAAGGGCGACGGCAAGGCGATTCCGTCGTCGAAGATCCAGAAAATCCAGAACCTTGAGGGCGGTATCGTCTCCGAGTTGTTCGTCACCGAAGGGCAGATTGTCGATGCCGGGGCGCCGCTGATTCGCCTGGACGACACGCGGTTTGCCTCCAACGTGGGCGAGACCGAAGCCGATCGGCTGTCGATGCTGCTGCGCGTGGAGCGTTTGAGCGCCGAGGTCGATGACCGTCCGCTGAACTTCCCCGCTGATGTGCTCAAGGCTGTTCCCGGTCAGGCCGCCAGCGAAGAGTCGCTGTACATCAGTCGTCGTCAGCAACTGCACGATGAGATCGGTGGTTTGCAGGAGCAGTTGATCCAGCGTCAGCAAGAGCTGCGCGAATTCACCTCCAAACAGTCGCAGTACCGCAATGGACTGTCGTTGCAGCGTCAGGAAATCAACATGTCCGAGCCGCTGGTGGCTCAGGGCGCGGTGTCGCCGGTCGAGGTTTTACGGCTCAAGCGGGCTGAGGTCGAAACCCGTGGGCAACTGGACGCCACGACACTGGCAATCCCACGCGCCGAATCGGCAATCAAGGAAGTGCAGCGCAAGATCGACGAGACGCGCGGCAAGTTCCGCAGCGAAGCCCTGACCCAACTCAACGAGGCCCGCACCGACCTGAACAAGGCCCAGGCCACCGGCAAGGCACTGGAAGACCGGGTCAGCCGGACGCTGGTCACTTCACCGGTGCGCGGCATCGTCAACAAGTTGCTGGTAAACACCATTGGCGGCGTGATCCAGCCGGGCAGCGATCTGGTGGAAATCGTACCGCTGGACGACACCTTGCTGGTGGAAGCGAAGATTCGCCCGCAGGACATTGCGTTCCTGCACCCGGGCCAGGAAGCGACGGTGAAGTTCACGGCGTATGACTACACCATTTACGGTGGGCTGAAGGCCAGGCTTGAGCAGATCGGTGCCGACACCATCACCGATGAAGACAAGAAGACGACGTACTACATCATCAAACTGCGCACGGATCGCAGTCACCTGGGGACAGATGAAAAGCCGTTGCTGATCATTCCGGGGATGGTGGCTTCGGTGGATATCATTACTGGCAAGAAGACAGTTCTCAGCTATTTGCTCAAGCCGATTATCCGGGCCCGCGCCGAAGCGCTGCACGAGCGGTAGTTCTCGGTTGGGGCTGATGGCCTCTTCGCGGGCAAGCCTCGCTCCTACAGGGATTTGTGAACGCGCTATCCCATGTAGGAGCGAGGCTTGCCCGCGAAGGCGGCGTCAAAAACGCCGCAAGCCGAAAGCCACATCGTTATTCATTAACGGTATTCAAATTTCAATTCTTGGTGGAGAACCTGGTGTTTGACACGCTGGAGCGCGTGACTGTTAAACGCTGGGGGACGCAGCGCTGAGTTTTGCAGTGTCTGAGCTGGCCTCATCGCGAGCAGGCTCACACCCACAGGGTTTTGTGTTGAATACAAAATCTGCGTCCACTGAAGATCCCCTGCAGGAGTGAGCCTGCTCGCGATGAGGCCGGTCCAGCCAACACAATAATTGGGGATGTTTGCTAGCATTGCGTCTGAATCAATCCAGCCCAGACACGAGTGCTCAACATGCAACTCCCGGACATGAACCTTCTGGTCGCCCTAGACGCCTTGCTCGATGAAGGCAGTGTGGTGGGTGCCGCGCGGCGGATGAACCTCAGCCCGGCGGCCATGAGCCGAACACTCACGCGAATCCGCGAGGCCATCGGCGATCCGATTCTGGTGCGCGCCGGTCGTGGTCTGGTGCCGACGCCCAAGGCGTTGGAGCTCCGCGAGCAAGTGCGCGACGTCGTCGAGCAGGCCGCGTTGCTCTTTCGCTCGGCTGATGCGGTGGACTTGGGTTCGTTGCGTCGTCGGTTCAACATCCGGGCCAATGACTTCTTCGTCGGTGTCTACGGCGGCAAGCTGTTTGACACCCTCGACCGCCAGGCGCCGCATTGCGAGCTGCGCTACGTCCCCGAGGGCGATGGCGATGATGAAGCGCTGCGCGAAGGGCGCATCGACCTGAGCATCAGCAACACCCGGCCGCTGACCCCGGAAGTGAAGGTGCAGAATCTGTTTTCCACTCATTTCGTCGGCCTGGTGCGCGAAGACCATCCGCTATTCGACGAAGAGATCACGGCCGAGCGCTTCGCCGGTTTCTCTCACATCAGCATGTCCCGTCGCGGCATTGCTCGCGGGCCGATCGATACAGCACTCAATGCCCTTGGGCTTGAACGGCGGGTGGCGGTGATTGCGCCGAGTTTCCATGCGGCGATGTTTGCGTTGCCGGATTCCAACCTGATTTTACCGGTGCCCAAGGAGGCACTGTTGAGTGTGCGGCGCCTGGGCTTGAAGCTGCGCTCGTTTACCCTGCCGGTTCCCTTGCCCACGCTGATGCTGACCCAGGCCTGGCACCCGCGTTTCGACAAGGATCCGGCGCATCGCTGGCTGCGTGAAACGCTCAAGGCGTGCTGTGACGAGACCTGGCTGGCCGCACAACCCACCTGAAATTGAACACTGTCCCCTGTGGGAGCGAGCCTGCTCGCGATAGGGCCATCACATTCAATATAGAGGTTGACTGAACCACCGCTATCGCGAGCAGGCTCGCTCCCACAGGGGTTTTGTATTGCTGCATAGAGCGCACTTATAACCTGCCCATAAGTCAATTTTCGTCAGGTTCCACACTTCCTAAAATGCTTCGGTATTCAACCCCCGGAGCTTGCACCAAATGACTTCCCTCACGGTCACGGCACCTCTCGCCGCGGCCAGTCCGGCCGCCGTTACGCCTCCGGTCTTCGGCCCGCGGATCATCATCGGTCTGGTCGGCGTATTGCTGGCGGTGTTGGTGTCGGGCCTCAACGAGATGGTGACCAAGGTCGCGCTGGCTGACATTCGCGGCGCATTGGCGATCGGCTACGACGAGGGCACCTGGCTGGTTGCCAGTTACACGGCGACCTCGGTAGCCGCCATGGCCTTCGCGCCCTGGTGCGCGGTGACGTTCTCGCTGCGGCGTTTCACCCTCTGCGCCATCAGCGCCTTCACCCTGCTGGGCGTGTTGTGCCCGTTCGCTCCGACCTACGAAAACCTGCTGGTTATGCGCACCTTGCAAGGCCTGGCCGGCGGCGCACTTCCGCCGATGCTGATGACCGTCGCGCTGCGCTTTTTACCGGCCAACGTGAAGCTATACGGTCTGGCGGGGTATGCGCTGACGGCCACCTTCGGCCCAGGGCTCGGGACCCCTCTGGCCGGTTTGTGGACCGAGTACGTCGGCTGGCAATGGACCTTCTGGCAAATCATCGCACCGTGCCTGATTGCCATGGCGGCCGTGGCCTACGGCTTGCCGCAGGATCCGCTGCGTCTGGAGCGCTTCAAGCAGTTCAACTGGCGCGGCTTGCTGCTGGGTTTTCCGGCGATCTGCATGTTGGTGATCGGCATTCTGCAGGGCAATCGGCTGGACTGGTTCGAGTCGAGCCTGATCTGCGGATTGCTCGGCGGTGGGTTGCTGCTGTTGGTACTGTTTTTGATCAATGAATGGTCGCAGCCGATCCCGTTTTTCAAGATGCAGATGCTCGGCATCCGCAACCTGTCGTTCGCCTTGTTGACCCTGGCGGGCGTGTTGGTCGTGCTGCTGGCAGTGATCATCATCCCGTCCAGCTATCTGGCGCAGGTCCAGGGTTATCGCCCGGTTCAGACCGCGCCTATCATGCTGCTGGCGGCCCTGCCACAGTTGATCGCGCTGCCGTTGGTGGCGGCGCTGTGCAACCTGCGTTGGGTCGATTGCCGCTGGGTGCTGGGGCTCGGCTTGAGCATGTTGGCGCTGTCATGCATCGGCGGTTCGCAGCTCACCTCGGTGTGGATTCGCGACGATTTCTACGCGTTGCAATGGCTGCAAATCTTCGGTCAACCCATGGCGGTGCTGCCGTTGCTGATGCTCTCGACCGGCAGCATCACGTCGATGGAAGGCCCGTATGCCTCGGCCTGGTTCAACACCGTGAAAGGCTTGGCGGCGGTGATCGCCACCGGGGTGATCGAGGCGTTGACCACGTCGCGGCTGCATTTCCATTCGACCATGCTGGTGGACAACCTCGGCAACTCCCCTCTGACCAACAGCGACGGCGCCGGCCTTGCCCATCGGCTGCATGAGCAGGCTGTGGTGCTGACGGCATCGGATCTTTATCTGTGCATGGCCGGCGTCGCGCTGACGTTGATCTTGCTGATTTTCTGGCTGCCGACGCGGATTTATCCACCGCGTGCACCGACATGAATGCTTCACTGAAACAGAAGGTTTTTATGACGACTCAAACAAAGCAAAAAGTGGCTGTCGGCGTCGCCGCAGTGGTGGCGGTCGGCGTGCTGATTTACCTGCTGGCGCCAGGCGTTTTCGGTAAGCGCAGCCAGCAGAACACCAATGATGCCTTTGTCTCGGCGGACTTCACCTTGGTGGTGCCTCGCGTGGCGGGTTTCATCAAGGAAGTGCTGGTGGAAGACAACCAGCAGGTCAAGGCCGGGCAGTTGCTGGCGTTGATCGATGACCGCGACCTGCGTGCCGCCGCCCAAGCCGCCGATGCCGAAACGCTGGTGGCCAGGGCGCAACTGCAAAATGCTAAGGCGACCCTTGAACGCCAGACGTCGGTGATCGCTCAGGCCCAGGCCACGGTGGTGTCGGCCAAGGCTGAAATGGCCTTCGCCGAGCATGAACTGAACCGCTACAACCACCTCGCCGGGGTCGGTGCCGGCACTGTGCAGAATGCTCAGCAAGCGCGCACGCGCATCGATCAGGCCTCCGCGCGGTTGGCCAACGTCACGGCGGTGCTGGCGGCGGAACGCAAGCAAGTGGAGATACTCACCGCTCAGCGCGACGCGGCCGACGGTGGATTGAAGCGGGCGCAAGCGGCGCTGGAAATGGCCAGCTACGAGTTGTCTTACACGCGCATCGTTGCCCCTCAGGACGGCATGGTGGGCGAGCGGGCTGTGCGGGTCGGCGCTTACGTAACGCCGGGCAGCAAGATTCTGGCGGTGGTGCCGCTGGCACAGGCTTACGTGGTCGCCAATTTCCAGGAAACCCAACTGACCGACGTGAAGCCTGGGCAGGATGTGCAAGTGCGTGTCGACAGCCTCGGTGGCGAGGTCCTGACGGGGCGCGTCGAGAGCATCGCGCCGGCGACCGGTGTGACGTTTGCGTCGATCAAACCGGACAATGCCACCGGCAACTTCACCAAGGTGGTGCAGCGAATTCCGGTGAAGATCATTCTGGATCCGGGGCAGGCATTGGCCGAGCGGTTGCGGGTGGGGATGTCGGTGGAGGCGAGGATTGATACGGCCAGTGAGGCGACTGCGTCCGAGGTGGTTCAGCGATGAAGATCTTCGTTGGCCACTGGCCTCAACTCACCCTGTGCGCCTCGCTGGTCATGAGCCTTTCCGCCTGCACCGTCGGCCCCGACTTCCAGAAGCCTCAACCCCAAAAAATCACTGAATGGTCAAAACCATCAAAAGCCGCCGCCAGCGAAGCGGTATCCACCGACATGAACGAACGCTGGTGGGACGTCTTCAACGACCCAAAACTCACGGCCCTGACCCAGCGCGCCTTGACCGATAACCTCGATCTGAAACTCGCCACCAGCCGCTTGCAGCAAAGCCGTGCGGCGCGTCAGGTCATCACGGCCGACCGTTATCCGAATACCGCCGCCACCGGCAGCTACGGGCGCAAACGCAACAGCGGAGAAGGTCTGAACGACCCATCAGGCAACAACGGTGATTCGGCGTTCAACCTCTGGGACGCCGGCTTCTCCGCTTCCTGGGAACTGGATTTCTGGGGCCGTGTGCGCCGCGAAACCGAAGCCGCCGATGCGACCCTGGAAGTCGCGGAAAACGATCGCCGTGGGGTGCTGCTGTCGGTGCTCGCCGAAACCGCTCAGGACTATATTCAACTGCGCGGCGTGCAGAGCACGCGGGCCGTTACCGAGCAAAACCTCGAGGTCGCCCGGCACAGCCTGAAGCTTTCGCAACTGCGTCTGGCCGACGGCGTTGCCACTGACCTTGATGTCGCCGAAGCGGCTGCCCAAGTCGCCGCCATCGAGTCGCGTCTGCCCGCGCTGGAACAGCGCCAGTCACAACTGATCAACGCCCTGAGCTTGTTGATGGGCGAACCGCCTCAAGCGCTCCAGGCCGAGTTATCCACAGACGCCCCCGTGCCTTCGACACCGCGCCAGGTCGCCATTGGCCTGCCGTCGCAATTGGCTGAACGCCGCCCGGATATTCGTCAGGCCGAAGCCCGACTGCACGCCGCTACTGCGAGCATCGGCGTGGCCAAGGGGGACTTCTATCCGCGGATTACCCTGTCGGGCAACATCGGTTCGCAAGCCATGCAACTGAGCGATTTCGGCTCCTGGGGCTCGCGCTCGTTCGGCATCGGCCCGCAATTCAGCCTGCCGCTGTTCGATGGTGGCCGCCTGCGCGGGGTCCTGAACTTACGCGAGGCCCAGCAACAGGAAGCCGCCATCGCTTACCAGCAAACCGTCCTGCGCGCCTGGCATGAAATCGACGATCAACTGAGCGCCTACAACGCCAGCCAACTACGCCGCGACAGCCTCGCCGAAGCCGTCCGCCAAAACCGGATCGCCCTGCGCACCGCGCAGCAGCAATATGTGGAAGGGGTGGTGGATTTCGTTAACGTACTGACAGTGCAAGGCGCCTTGTTGGCGACACAGGAGCAGTTTGTCGAGAGCTCGACCGGGGTGTCGCTGGCGATGGTGGGTTTGTATAAGGCGTTGGGTGGGGGATGGGAGTCGGTGTATCCGTTGGCTAGTGTCGTTACCAGTAATCCGGTTTGATGGCGGGAGCCTTATGGGTCGGTACCCGTGTCTGAAATTGGTGTACCTGCAACTCTTCAGAGGTGACGACACGCCGCATCCAGTGAGAGTGCTCCTTCAAAGAACCTGGTGATGGGCGGTTTAACTCGGCACGGTGAGGAAGAATGACCCCGACTTTCATGTCAGGAAAATCTTCTCGAATTGCTTTCAGGGCTGGAGTCATGTCTGTGTCACTGGATACCAGGACTAGCTGTTCGATTTGTTTATTAGCATGGAACTTGGTCTGTCTTGCGGCTGTGCGATACATGCTGATCGCAATGTGGACATCTGTCTCTTTCTCTTCAAGCTTCCAGATGTCGACTTTGTCTTGGCGAGAGGCGCCAGTTTTTCTGTCAATGAAGCGAGGTGCTTTCGCGGGCTCAAGCTTATGGCGACCGTAGTGAACGGCAACGTTGGTTGCTTTTAATGCACGCAAATAGGTGTCTTGAGCTTCTTTGGAGGCTCGGCCGCGAGTTGCAAGCTCTGGCTTGACGGATGAGGTGAAGTAATCAACCGAGATTAATGAGCTTTGGGGATTCTCGATGTAAGCGACATGGCCCAGCAAACTTTTCAGATTGAGCCATTTGTATGGCGTGCCCGCGAGTAATCCATAGAACACGTTGTAGCCATCGACAAAAAACGCGGTTCGCACAAACTCAATCCTCTGAAACGAAAAAACCGGCCGAAGCCGGTTTCTTCACCCCAACGGCCAGTGAATTTAATCTCTGCGTACGGGGTTCAGTTGGGGAATCCTAAGTCGGGTGTGTCATATACGTCAACCCACTGGCTGATCAACATTTGACTCGATTGAAGGATTTCCAGCGCCGGCGAGTCAGTTTTGATCGCCGACCTTGGTGATGGTCAAGGCGTTATCGGCCTGAGTTATTAGTAATTGCTACAGGAAGAGTGTTGAGGTGCTGCATTTCGATAAAGGTTTGAAGTGTCGATCGCTGCTCTCCGTATCGATTGAAAGTACGTTCCCAATCTGATGTGGGATTTATTACCGATAGCTACTGAAGGAAAGCCCACGTTTTCGTGCTGAGAAATCAGGCAATTTTGAAACAGCACATTTCTATCCAAGGACATCTATCCACTTGACGCCCACCCACCCTGTCATAGACTCCGCTCATCCGTCAGGGAGATACGGTTATGCGGCGTTTTTGTGTTTGGGTTATTGGATTGACCGTTGTGACCTGCGCAGTACACGCGCAAACGCCCGCGCCAGACGATCCGTTGTTGGAAAACAGCACCGCTGGCAGCAATGCGACAACCAGCAGCGAGGCCCGGGGCGTGTTGCGTGCTCGGGATCAGGCGGTGCTCGCCAGTGAGTTGTCCGGGCGCATTGTCGAGCTGCCGTTCAGTGAGGGCGAGTCGTTCAAGAAGGGCGATACGCTGGCGCGTTTCGATTGTTCCGCTTATCAGGCCCAGCTCAATGCGGCGCAGGCTGCCAACCGTGGTGCGGGTGAAGAGTTGTCCCACAACAAACAGCTGGCGGCGTTGAATTCGGTCGGGCGTTTTGAAGTGGCGCGGGCCCAAGCCAAAGTCAGCGAGACGCAGGCGCAGTCTCAGGTTTATCAGGTTCAGGTGAAACGCTGCAGCGTGCTGGCGCCGTTCGATGGCCAGGTCGTCGAGCGCAAGGTCAAACGCTATGAAAGCGTGGCGGCCGGTGCACCGTTGCTGGATGTGGTAGACAATCGAACGCTGGAGATCCATCTGCTGGTGCCGTCACGCTGGATGGCCCGGCTCAAGCCCGGTCAGACCTTCAGCTTTGTCCCCGATGAAACCGGTCAAGCGCTGGATGCCACAGTCAAACGCCTCGGCGCTCGAATTGATGAAGGCAGCCAGACCTTGTTGCTGGTTGCAACACTGCCCAATGCCAACGGTTTGCTGGCCGGCATGAGTGGCACGGCGCGTTTCGCGGAGCTTAAATGAACGCGCCCGCTGCGAGCGGTGCCGAACAGGTCTTCGCCAGGTTTCTTGATCTCGAACGCCTGACCCGCGCTGCGCGCACGCCTGCGCAACTGGCCTACAGCCTGGTCAATGACGGGCAGGCGCTGTTTGGTTTTCGTCATGCGGCGCTGTTGATTGCCGGCAAGGTGCAGGCGGTGACGGGTGTCAGTGCCGTCGACCCGAATGCGCCATTCGTGGCGTTCGTCGAGCAGGCCGTGGCGCAGTTGTTCAAGGCCGGTGTGCTGAAGCAGGCAAGGGTGATACCGGCGAATGTCCTCAGCGAATCGATTCAGGCCGATTGGCAAAGTCTTTCGGCGGCTCAGGTGTTTTGGCTGCCGCTGATCGATCACCAGGGCGAGGTATTCGGTGGGCTGTGGCTGGCGCGGGACCTGCCGTGGAACCCTTCCGAGCAAGTGCTGCTGTCGCAACTGGGCGACACTTACAGCCATGCCTGGTTGGCGCTGCAACCGCGCAAACCGTGGCGGCTGCGCTGGACCCGAAAACGTCGGGTGGCACTGGTCGCCGTGCTGTTGCTCGGGTTGCTGATCCCGGTGCGCCAATCGGTGCTGGCGCCGGCAGAAGTGGTTCCATTGGGCGGCCGCGTGGTGGCTGCGCCCTTGGACGGCGTGATTGCCGAATTCCTGGTCAAACCCAATCAGACGGTCAAAGCCGGCGACCTGTTGCTGCGCTTCGAAAGCACCACGCTCAAGGCCCAGGCCGATGTGGCCGAACGCGCCTTGGGGGTGGCCGAAGCTGAACTGAAGGCCAATTCCCAACGCTCGTTCGCCGATGCCGAGTCCAGCTCGAAGATCGATCTGCTGGCAGCGCGAGTCGAGCAAAAACGCGCCGAACGGGATTACGCCCGCGAATTGCTCAAACGCAGTGAAGTCCGCGCCGAGCGCGGCGGTATCGCGGTGTTCGCCGATGCGGAGCGCTGGACCGGCAAGCCGGTGCAGACCGGCGAGCGGCTGATGGAAATCGCTGACCCGACCCAGGCCGAGTTGCGCATCGAACTGGCGGTGGGCGACGCGATATCCCTTGAGCCCGGCGCGCAAGTCGCGCTGTTTCTCGACAGCGATCCGTTGCAGCGGCACTTGGCGAAACTCGAACGCTCGGCCTATGAGGCGCAACCCACCGCTGCCGGACAACTGGCTTATCGCCTGGATGCGAATTTCGAGGGCGCACCGCCGCGCATCGGCCTGCGCGGCACCGCTAAAATTTTCGGCGACCGTGCTCCGTTGGCGTTGTACCTGCTGCGTCGACCTCTGGCCGGGTTGCGCCAGAGTGTGGGGCTTTAGATGAGCCTGCCGAGCCTGCGGGCCGACTTGCAACTGTCCGTGGCGACTCCGGCCCTCGATGGCTCGCCGCGCTGGACCCTCGCCGACCCAGTGCGCGGGCGCTATTTCAAACTCGGTGCCGCCGCGATGCGGTTGCTGCGTCATTGGTCGCTGGGGGATCCCGAGCAGGTGTTACGCGCCGCCAACCGCGAGCCCGGGTTGCCACTCGATGGCGCGGAGCTTGAGCAGTTGCTGGGCTTTTTGCGTGGCCACGACCTGATCAGCGCACTCGATCCGCAACAGCGCGCCAGTTACAGCCTGAAGGCGGCCGCCCAGCGTCAGACGCTGTGGCAGATCCTGCTGCACCAATACCTGTTTTTTCGCATTCCCCTGTGGCGCCCCGACGCTTTTCTCAATCGTGCCTGGCCATGGATCGAGCGCTTCGGCCCGCGGGCGCTGCGCTACGGGTTGCCCGTGACGTTGGGACTCGGGGTGTTTCTGGTGTCGCGGGACTGGCAGCGGTTTATCGCCACCTTCCCGCATCTGTTCAGTCTCGGTGGCGCTCTGGCGTTCGGTGTGGCGCTGTTTTTTGCCAAGCTCTGTCACGAGTTCGGCCACGCCTTCATGGCCAAGCGCGCGGGTTGTCGGGTGCAGAGCATGGGCGTGGCGTTCATGGTGTTGCTACCGATGTTTTACACCGACGTCAGTGATGCCTGGCGGGTCAATGATCGTCGTGCGCGACTGTTGATCGGCGCCGGTGGTGTGCTGGCGGAATTGCTGCTGGCGAGCATTGCACTGCTGGTCTGGTCATTGCTGCCGGACGGTCCCGGGCGCACCGCTGCATTCATGCTCGCCAGTGCCACCTGGATCACCACGCTGGTGATCAACCTCAACCCGTTCATGCGCTTTGATGGTTACTTTTTGCTCAGCGACTTCTGGGAAGTGGACAACCTTCAAGGGCGAGCCTTTGCCTTGTGTCGTTGGCGGTTGCGCGAGTTTTTGTTCGGCTATGGGGCTGCGGCGCCGGAGCCCTGGTCGCCGAAGATGCAGCGTCGATTGCTGATCTGGGGCTATGGCGCGTGGCTGTGGCGTGCGGCGTTGTTTCTCGGGATCGCGCTGGCGGTCTATCACCTGTTCTTCAAGGTGTTGGGGATTTTCCTGATGCTGGTGGAGCTGGTTTGGTTCATCTTCCTGCCGATCTTGAGTGAGTGGCGGCAGTGGTGGAGCCGACGGGAGCAGGCCTATGTCCCCCGCGTGTTGCTCAGCGGTCTGGCCTTGCTCGGACTGGTGCTGGTGCTGGTTTTGCCGTGGCGCAGTGCGGTGGAGCTGCCGACGATGCTGGAAGCGGGACGCGCCAGTGCGTTGCACGCGCCCGTCGCGGCGCGGGTCAAAACGGTGAACGTGCAGGACGGTCAGGTGGTTGCCCAGGGTGAGGTGCTGATCGAACTGGAATCGCCGGACCTGGACTCGCGCCAGGCCATCGTCCGGCGTGAAATCCAGATCCAGCAGTTGCAGATGCGCCGTCAGGCCAGTCGCAGCGAAACCGCCGCCGACGCCGGGATTGTCGAGCAACGCCTGGCGGAGGCGGTGGCTGACTATCGCGGGCTGGCCGCCCAGCGTGAACGTCTGCTGCTGCGCGCGCCCCACGCCGGCACCGTGCGCGATCTGTTGCCGCAACTGGTGGCAGGTCGCTGGTTGTCGACCAAAGATCCTCTGGCGCGGGTCGTTGAAGACGGTGCACGGTTGCGTGGCTATCTGGCCGAAGCCGAACTGTGGCGCGTGGCGCCGGGGGCCACCGGGCGGTTCATTGCCGATGATCCGATGCACCCGGCGATCGCCGTGCGATTGACCGAAATCGACACCAATGGCGCGGCCTATGTCGATCAGGAAGCGCTGACGTCCGATCACCACGGGCCGATTGCCGTGCGCCGGGATGCACATCAACGGGCTGAGCCGGTGCAGGGACAATACGGAGCGCGGTTGAGCACCCTCGAAGCCGCGCCGACGCCGATGCAACCCTTGCGCGGCGTGGTGGTGTTGCAGGGCAGCGGCGAGTCGTTGTTGGGCGTGGCCTGGCGCCGCATGGCGGCGCTGGGTGTCAGGGAAAGCGGTTTCTAAGGAGAGCAGGTGATGGCGAATACCGAATCAGTGGCGGCCGATGGCTTGGTGGTTCGGCCCTCGCGGACCAGCGATGGGCCTTTTTTGCACAGTCTTTACCAGGCGGCGCGGCCGGATCTGCAATGGATCGACGGCGATCGAGAAGTGATTGAGCAGGTGGTCGCCCAGCAATTTCAGGTGCAGGAACAGGGATTGGGGGAGCGATTCCCCAACGCGATGCATTACGTGATTGAAAAGCTCGACACAGCCATCGGCGCGCTGACCACCGATTTTGGCCCCAATGAAATTCGCGTGTTGTACCTGGCGTTCATTCCGCAGGCCCGCGGCCAGGGTTTTGGCCGCAAGGTGCTGCAAGGTGTGCAGAAAGCCGCGCAACAGATCCGTTGCCCGGTGGCCACGGTGGTCTGGGCCAACAATCCCCATGCGCGCCAGCATTACGTGGCGCTGGGGTTTCAGGTTGAAGAGTGCAGCCCGGCGGCGGAGCGGTTGGTGTGGTATCCACAAGGCTGAATCCACCCCCGCCCCCTGTAGGAGCGAGCCTGCTCGCGATGGCGGAGTATCAGTCACCATAGATGTGAATGAACCACCGCCATCGCGAGCAGGCTCACTCCTACAATGGGATTTCGGTGTGTTCAGTTGAAGGCGATATAGAAATACCCCATGTCCGGATCACGGCCCATGGCCGGCACACGAGAGACAAAAATGCCCTGCACCTGACCCAGCATCGGTAACTCCAGCGTGCATAACCCATCCACAAACGCTGTGGGTTCCAGGCTGTTGAACTCGACACTGAACGGCACGCGCTCGCTGTTTGGCATCCGCGAATGGGGCGTTTCTTCAAGCGTGTCGATATGGATCGACAACTCACTGCCATCCGGCAGCCGCAGCGAGCCTGTCTTGCCCAGCAGGGTCTGAAAGTGTTGGCTTTGAACCTGTTGCAACATGGCGTCACTCCCGAAAAACGGCCGGGGGATGGGTATCCCCCGGCCAGACCTCAATTGCGAGAAGGGAACAACCCGTTCAAGGCGATGCTGAAGTTGAGCACCAGGAATGGGTTCATCGTTTCCATCGGCAAACCGTTACCGGCCGACGAGATTTCCCCCGTCACGGCAGTGGCCACGCCCTTCAGCGGTACCGCCGCAGCGCCTTGCGCATCAGAGAAGATGCTCGCCGAGCCCGGGCCGCCGCCGGAAGCGCCAATGTACGAGTTGGTCGCGGTTGGAGCGGTGGCCGGGTTGCTCGCCGGGCTGGCCAGTTGCAGGGTGGTGGTGGCCGTCAGCCCGGACAAGGCATGGGTGTGATTCGGCAGGTTGGTGATGGTCGCGGTGACGTTCTCGGTCCCGGAGAACTCGCCAATGACCCGTGGTGTCAGGTTCAGCCCGTTGCCCATGCACACCGGCATTCGGCCTTGCAGGTTGGGTAGCATGAAGTTGGTGGAGCCATTGCCGCCGAAGTTGACGCCGAGCAGGGCAAATAGCGCGTTGTATTGCTGGACCGCCAGCGTCTGGCCGTTGCACAGGGCCCAGCCGTTGGGAGCAAAGTTAAAGGCGAAAGGCTGAATAGTGCCCATGAATACTTCCATAGTTCCTTATCCCTCAGGTTAGTGTCTGAAGCGTCACGTAAGGCCCGGTTATCCGGGCGGATCGCGCTGATCAGCCGACTCCATTCATCTCCGTGGCTGGGTCACGCCAAGCCAGAGCGTAGTAGATCCGGATGATTGCCGAATGTCGTTGGTCGTAAAGCCAGCATCGACGACGGCGCTGACGCTGACCTACAGTGATGACACGCTTCACGCTTTTTCACTGGCAGTCCCGAGGGGAGCAATGGAGGCGTACAGAGAATTGCCACTTGAGGGCACCCAAGGCCCGCAAGCGACACCCGGTGCCTGGGCGAGCGTCAAGCGCTTGCTTCGGTGGGTGCGCGAACATTGGCTGTTGCCGATCCTCGCGTTGGCCGCGCTGGTGCGTTTCTACGACCTGACGGCGGCGGCTATCTGGGGCGACGAAGGCTCCAGCCTGCTGATGAGCCAGTTTTCGCTCGGCGGGATCTGGCTGCACGCCGCGTACGATGTCCACCCGCCGCTGTATTTCATGCTGCTGCACGGCTGGGTCGAGCTGTTCGGCGACGGTATATTTTCGATCCGCAGTTTCAGCGCGCTGCCCGGGATCGCCACGGTGTGGCTCGGCGTCTGGCTGATGGACTTGCTCGCCACCCGGCGTGCCGCGCTGCTGGCCGGTTTGCTGCTGGCGCTGCTGCCTACGGCGGTGCGATACAGCCAGGAAGTGCGGATGTACTCACTGCTGGGCCTGTGGCTGATCGGTGCGACGATTGCCTTGGTCTACTGGATCCGATACCCCCGGCGCACGCGTTATCTGGTGGCGTATGTGCTGCTCATGACTGCGGCGTTCTACACCCATTACTTCACCGCCCTGTGCGTGCTTTGCCATTGGCTGTATCTGGGGGTGATCCGCCTGCAACCAGGTTACCGCTTGCGGCATATTCAACGCCCCGGCTGGTGGCTGGCGAACGTGGCGATTGTGTTGTTGTACTTGCCTTGGGTGCCGAGCCTGATCGATCTGGTCCAGCACATGGATCAGCTCAAGGCCAATGGCGATGTGGGATGGGAGGCACCGGTCACGTTCGGCTCGTTGCCGTCGATGATCTGGTCGTTTCTGATCCAGGACGATGGCGAGAACCTGCCGACCCTGATTTTCAGCACGTTACCTTTGGCGTTGCTGGCCTTGATGTGGGTGGCGCTGGCGCGGGATCGCAGCGTGATTCGGGGCAGTGCGCTGGTGGTGATCTACACCGTTGTGCCGTTGCTGGTAGTGTTTGGGGTGTCGTTTGTCTCGCCGGTGTTCATCGAGCGTTACCTCACCGCCTACGCCCTCGGCCTGCCAATGATTGCCGCACTGGCCATTGATCGCCTGTACTCAGGGGCCCGGGTGTTGGCCATGACAGTGCTGGTGTTGTTTGCCGGTGTCGAACTGGTGGGCCTGAATAACAACGCCACGGTCGATAGCAACGACCAGTTCAACGTCATGGTCAATTACGTCAACCAGCACTTCGTTGCCGGTGACCGAATCGTCACCAGCGACATGCTTTGGTACCTCAGCTACGTCTATTACAACCGCACCGACGCCAAGCCGTTGCTGTACACGCCACCGTTATCAGGCGGCGAGCCGGCCGAGTGCTTATGGTTTCGGCACGTTGGTGACCCCGGACATTTACCTCGATAGCCTTGGCACCTTGCCCAAAGGCACGGGGCGCGTGTGGTTGATCGGCACTGTCGGTGTGCCGGACGAGTTCGCCCCGTTGCCCGCCGGCTGGCAGAGCGTTGGCCAAACGCAGGCAGGAGGCGCCAATGCGCGCTTGTTCGTGTTGCGTTAAGTCAGTAACAAAAATCTTGTTTTTCAGACGATTTAGCTTCGATTTGATATCAAAACACTACTACTGCTTCGGCAATTCATAGTCTACGCTCCGTCATACATAAAGGACTTATGATCAGGTGAAGGGATGCAGCAGTACCACTTTATCTCCGGCTTGCCGCGTTCAGGCTCGACCCTGCTTTCTGCCATCCTGTTGCAGAACCCGCGTTTCCACGCCGGCATGACCAGCCCCGTTGGCGCGCTGTTTTCAGGTGTTCTGGAACAGTGCAGCGCCGGCAGTGAGTTTGGCGCGGTGATCGATACCGATCTGCGCCGACGCTTATTGCGCGGTCTGTTCGACTCCTTCTACGCCGACAAGGCCGACAAACCGGTGGTGTTCGACACCAACCGGCTATGGAGTTCGCGCTTGCCGGCCATCAGCGACCTGTTCCCGCAAGCCAAGGTCATTGCCTGTGTGCGCAATGTCGCCTGGGTCATGGACAGCATCGAGCGTTTGTACCGCGCCAACCCCTTTGAAAACACCAAACTGTTCGGCGACGCGATCGAGCGCAACACCGTCTACAGCCGTTGCGAAACCCTGGCCCAGCGTAATCGCCTGGTGGGATTTGCCTGGGCTGCGCTCAAGGAAGCCTATTACGGCGAACACGCCGAGTCGCTGCTGATCGTCGACTACGACCTGCTGACTCAGGCGCCGGATCGGGTGATGCGGCTGGTCTACGACTTCATCGGCGAACCCTGGTTCGAGCATGACTTTGACCACCTCGCTTACGACGCGCCAGCGTTCGACCAGGCCCTGGGGGTTTCGGGCCTGCACAAGGTCAAGCCGAGGGTCGAACTGCAATCGCGGCGAACGATTTTGCCGCCGGACTTGTTCAAGCAGTACGCAGAATTGTCCTTCTGGCTCGATGGCTCAGCCAGCGCCGCCAATGTCATTCGCATGAAAGCCGATGCCGCGATCAGTTGATCGCGGCATTTTCATTTTCGCGTCACGAAAGTTCGAGTCCGGGTGAGCAGCATGTGGTGGAGCAAAGGCAAGTCGCGGGTTACCGAAGGTGCACGGGCGCTGGCCTCGCCCATGATCATGTCCCTGGAGCCGCGAATGTTGTTCGACGGCGCGGTCGCGGCCACCGTGGCGGATGCCGCACAGCCTGAAAGCCATCCCACGGCCGACGCGGCGAAAGCGCCGGCGAATGATCAGCCGGTCGCCAGCAAAGACACCCACGGCCAGGCCGATGCCACGCCGGCTTCAACACCTGTTGCCGTACCGGGGCAGAGCGTGGTGTTCGTCGATTCCCGGGTCAAGGACGCCGACAGCCTGCTCAAAGGCGTGGCGCCTGGCACTCAAGTGGTTCAGCTGGACGCGAGCCGGGACGGTCTGCAACAGATTGCCGATTATCTGGATACCCATCAGGGCATCAGTTCCGTGCAAATCATTGCTCACGGCAACGCGGGCGACCTGTGGCTGGGCGACAGCTATCTGTCGGCCGACAACGTCGCGGCCCGAAGTGCGGTGCTGGCGGAAATCGGCAAGGACATGAATGCCGGCGGCGACATCATGATCTACGGCTGCTACACCGCCGAAGGTGAGCGAGGCTTGAGTTTTGTCGATTCCCTCGCGCAGCTGACCGGCCGTGATGTAGCCGCTTCCAGCAACCGCACCGGAATCGGCGGCGACTGGGACCTGGAAATTGTCACCGGCAACATCGAAAGCGCCAACGTGCTGTCGACCACGGCCATGAGTGAATATCAGTGGGGCCTGGCGACCTGGACTGCTACCAACAACGGCAACACCGGTATCGGCTCGTTGCGTGCCGCCATCGCCTCGGCGCAGAACGGCGATATCGTCACCTTCAACGCCAGCATGACGGTGCAGCTGACGTCCGAACTGCTGATCAACCAGAACATCACCGTCGATGGCGACTTGAACAACGACGGCGTGGCTGACGTAATTCTCGACGGTCAGTACCGGACCCGGGTGATTGAAATTGCCGCGGGCAGAACCGTGACCCTTGATGGCCTGGTGATTACCCGTGGCCTGGTGGCGGGAACGGGCGGTAACGGTGGCTACGGTGCCTCAGGGGCCATGGCCGGGGGGATTTTCAACGCCGGCATCCTGACCCTGAACAACGTCAGCGTGACCTCCAATGCCGCTTCCGGCGGCGGTGGCGGCGGCGGTGTCACGGGTGCTTATTACGGCGGTGGCGGTGGTGGTGGCGGCGGTTTGGGCGGTCAGAACGGCGGGCACGGTGGCTCGGCCGGGCCGGGCACCGGCACGTTGGGCGGCCAGGCTGGCAGCGCCAATGCCGGCGGCTACGGTGGCGGTTATGACGCGACCCACATGGGCGGTCGCGGTGGCACCAATACTGGCGGCGCGGGCGGGCTGGGCGTGTCCTATTACAGTAACGGCGGTAACGGCTCGACGGCCACCAATGGCACGATTTCCATTGGCGGCGGGGGCGGTGGCGCCGGTTGGGACAAAGTTGGTGGCGCTGGCGGCAACGCGGCGGGCGGGATCTACAACGCCAGCAGCGGCACCATTACCATCATCGGCACTTCGACCATCAGCAACAACATCGGCGCCGGTGGTGGCGGTGGCGGTGGCGGTGGCCAAGGCAGCAATGCCAGCAATGGCGGCATCGGCGGTCGGGGCGTCGGCGCGATCTGGAACAAAGGCACGCTGCTGATCACGGCCTCCAACTTCGCGGCCCTGGCTGGTAATGCCGCGGCCAGTGGAGCAGGCGGTACCGCGCAGGGTGGAGGTACAACCGGCACTTCGCCGACCTCCGTCGCGACTATCTTCAACGACGGAGGTGTACTCAACACCGCGTATGCGCCGCCGCCGACCGCAACCATTGTGGTCGCTGACACCACTCTGAGCATCGGCGAAACGTCCTTGGTGACGATCACCTTTTCCGAGGCCGTGACCGGTTTCACCAATGCCGACCTGACCATTGCAAATGGCACCCTGAGCGCCGTCAGCAGCGCCGATGGCGGCATCACCTGGACGGCCACCTTCACGCCGACCGCGAGCATTTCCGATACGACCAACCTCATCACCCTGGACAACACCGGGGTGAGCAACGGCCTGGGCACGGCCGGCGTCGGTACCACGAACTCCAATAACTACGTGGTCGACACCTTGCGCCCCACCGTCGGCATCGTGTTCACCGACACCGCGCTGAAGGTCGGCGAAACGTCGCTGGTGACCTTCACCTTCAGCGAGGCCGTCAGCGGTTTCACCAACGCGGACCTGACGATTGCCAACGGCACCTTGTCGGCCGTGAGCAGCAGCGATGGCGGCATCACCTGGACGGGCACCTTCACGCCAACCGCCAGCATCACTGACGCGACCAACCTGATCACCCTCGATAACACCGGGGTCAGCGACCTGGTCGGCAACGCCGGCAGCGGCACCACCGATTCGAACAATTACGCCATCGATACCGTGCGCCCGACCGCGACCATCGTGGTGGCCGACACGGCACTGAAAATCGGCGAAACGTCGCTGGTGACCATCACCTTCAGCGAAGCCGTCAGCGGTTTCACCAACGCCGACCTGACGATTGCCAACGGCACGTTGAGCGCGGTGAGCAGCAGCGATGGCGGCATCACCTGGACGGCGACCTTCACACCGACTGCCAGCGTAAATGACACAACCAACCTGATCACCCTGAACAACACAGGGGTCAGCGACCTGGCGGGCAACGCCGGCAGCGGCACCACCGATTCCAACAACTACGCCATCGATACATTGCGTCCAACGGCAACCATCGTGGTGGCGGACACCGCACTGAGAATCGGTGAGACCTCGCTGGTGACCATCACTTTCTCCGAGGCGGTGAGCGGTTTCACCAACGCCGACCTGACTATCGCCAACGGCACATTGACGGCCGTGAGCAGCAGCGACGGCGGAATTACCTGGACGGCGACCTTCACGCCGACCGCCAGCATCAACGACACAACCAACCTGATCACCCTGAACAACACCGGGGTCAGCGACCTGGCGGGCAACGCCGGCAGCGGCACTACCGATTCGAACAACTACGCCATCGACACCGTGCGGCCAACGGCCACCATCGTGGTGGCGGACACCGCATTGAGAATCGGCGAAACCTCGCTGGTCACCATCACTTTCTCCGAGGCGGTCAGCGGCTTCACCAACGCCGACCTGACGATTGCCAACGGCACGTTGACGGCCGTGAGCAGCAGCGATGGCGGCATCACCTGGACCGCGACCTTTACCCCGAGCGCCAGCATCAACGACACGACCAACCTGGTCACCCTGAACAACACCGGCATCGCGGATCTGGCGGGCAACGCCGGCAGCGGCACTACCGATTCCAACAACTACGCCATCGATACGCTCCGCCCTACCGCGACCATCGTCCTGGCAGACCCGACCCTGAGTGCCGGCGAAACTTCGCTGGTGACGATTACGTTCTCCGAGGCCGTCAGTGGTTTCACTAACGCTGACCTGACGATTGCCAATGGCACGTTGACGGCCGTGAGCAGCAGCGACGGTGGCATCACCTGGACCGCGACCTTCACGCCTACCGTTGGCGTGAATGACCTGAGCAACGTCATCACCTTGGCCAACACTGGTGTGGCCGATCTCTCCGGTAACACAGGCAGCGGCACCACCAATTCCGGCAATTACACGATCGACACCGTGCTGCCGACCGCCACCATCGTGGTCGCCGACAATGCGCTGAGAATCGGCGAAACCTCGCTGGTGACCATCACCTTCTCCGAAGCGGTGACCGGTTTCAGCAACGCCGACCTGACTATCGCCAACGGCACGCTCAGCGCGGTGAGCAGCGCCGATGGCGGGGTTACCTGGACGGCCACGTTCACGCCGACCGGCAGCATTACCGACGCGACCAACCTGATCGTGCTCAACAACAGCGGTGTGCAAAACGGTTCGGGCAATGCCGGCAGCGGCACCACCAACTCCAACAACTACGCCATCGACACCGTGCGCCCGACGGCCACCATCGTGGTGGCGGACACTGCACTGAGCATCGGCGAAACCTCGCTGGTCACGATTACCTTCTCGGAAGCGGTCAGCGGTTTCACCAACGCCGACCTGACCCTTGCCAACGGCACGTTGAGCGCGGTGAGCAGCAGTGACGGCGGCATCACCTGGACGGCGACCTTCACCCCGAGTGCCAGCGTCAATGACACGACTAACCTGATCACCCTGGACAACACCGGCATCGCGGATCTGGCGGGCAACGCCGGCAGCGGCACTACCGATTCCAACAATTACGCTATCGACACGTTGCGCCCTACCGCGACCATCGTCCTGGCAGACCCGACCCTGAGTGCCGGCGAAACCTCGCTGGTGACGATTACGTTCTCCGAGGCCGTCAGTGGTTTCACTAACGCTGACCTGACGATTGCCAATGGCACGTTGACGGCCGTGAGCAGCAGCGATGGCGGCATCACCTGGACTGCGACCTTCACGCCTACCGTTGGCGTGAATGACCTGAGCAACGTCATCACCTTGGCCAATACCGGCGTGGCTGACCTTGCTGGCAATACCGGCAGCGGCACCACCAATTCCGGCAATTACACGATCGATACCGTGCTGCCGACGGCGACTATCGTGGTCGCCGACAACGCCCTGAACATCGGTGAAACCTCCCTGGTGACCATCACCTTCAGCGAAGCCGTGAGCGGTTTCAGCAACGCCGACCTGACGATTGCCAACGGCACGTTGAGCGCGGTGAGCAGCAGCGACGGCGGCATCACCTGGACGGCGACTTTCACGCCGACCACCAGCATCACCGATGCCACCAACCTGATTACCCTGGACAACAGCGGTGTGCAAAATGCCTCGGGCAACGTGGGCAGCGGCACCACCGATTCGAACAACTACGCCATCGACACCGTGCGCCCGACGGCCACCATCGTGGTGGCGGACACCACGCTGGCGCTGGGCCAAACCTCGTTGGTCACCATCACGTTCAGCGAGGCGGTCAGCGGTTTCTCCAATGCCGACCTGACCATCGCCAACGGCACATTGAGTGCGGTGAGCAGCAGCGACGGCGGCATCACCTGGACGGCAACCTTCACGCCGACCGTCAGCGTCAACGATGCGACTAACCTCATCACGCTGGACAACACCGGCATCGTCGACCTGGCCGGTAACGCGGGCAGCGGCACCACCGACTCCAACAACTACGTGATCGACAGCCTGCGCCCGACCGCCACCATCGTCTTGAGTGATACGAGTCTGAAACCGGGCGAAACCGCGCTGGTGACCATCACTTTCTCCGAGGCCGTCAACGGATTCGACAACAGTGATCTGAGCATTGCCAACGGCACGTTGAGCGCCGTCAGCAGCAGCGATGGCGGGATCACCTGGACCGCGACTTTCACCCCGACCCTCGGCGTGACCGATGCGACCAACCTCATCACCCTGAACAACACCGGCATCGCAGACCAGGCCGGTAACGCCGGTACGGGCACCACCAACTCCGCCAACTACGTGGTGGAAACCCAAGTGCCGACCGCGACCATCGTGATCGCCGACAACGCCCTCAAGGCCGGCGAAACTTCAGGCGTGACCATCACCTTCAGCGAAGCGGTGAGTGGTTTCAGCAACGCTGACCTGACCATCGCCAACGGCACGCTGAGCAATGTCTCGTCCAGCGACGGCGGCGTCACCTGGACGGCGACCTTCACGCCAACGGTCGACGTGACGGATAGCAGCAACCTGATCAGCCTCGACAACAGCGGTGTGATCAATGCATCAGGCAACAGCGGCGTGGGCGTGACCGATTCCAATAATTACGCCGTCGACACGGCGCGGCCGACCGCCACCATCGTGGTAGCGGACAATCGCCTCGGTATTGGCGAGACCACCACGGTGACCATCACCTTCAGCGAAGCGGTGTCCGGTTTCGACTTGTCGGACCTCAGCGTGGCCAACGGTGTGCTGTCCAACCTGGCCAGCAGCGACGGCGGCGTGACCTGGACCGCGACCCTGACGCCGACGGCGAACATCAACGACACCACCAACCTGATCCTGCTCGACACCGGCAACGTGGCTGACGCGGCAGGCAATGCCGGTGCCGCGATTGCCATTTCCAACAACTACGCCCTCGATGCCACGCGCCCGACCGCCACCATCGTGGTCGCCAATTCGCATTTGGGCATTGGCCAGACCACGCTCGTGACCTTCACCTTCAGCGAGGTGGTCAGCGACTTCGACTTGTCGGATTTGAGCGTGACCAACGGCGAGTTGAGCAACCTGGCCAGCAGTGACGGCGGCAAGACCTGGACCGCGACCTTCACGCCCACAGCAAATATGTCCGACCCGAGCAACTTCATCGCCCTCGACACCAGCAATGTCGCCGACCTGGCAGGCAACATCGGCAGCAGCTTCGCCGTGTCCAACAATTACGCCATCGACGGTGAACGGCCGACCGTCACCGTCGTGGTCGCCAACCCCAACATTGGCGTCGGACAGACGTCGCTGGTGACGATCACGTTCAACGAAGCAGTGAGCGGTTTCGACCTGTCCGACATCAATGTGGCCAACGGCACGTTGTCCGACCTGTCCAGCAGCGACGGCGGCACAACCTGGATCGCGATGCTGACGCCCACCAGCAATGTCAGCAACGGCAGCAACGTGATCAGCCTGAACATCGCGGGCGTCAGTGACGGTTCGGGCAATGCCGGCAGCGGCGCCAGCCAGTCGAATAACTTCGCGATCAACACCGTATCGACCCCAAGTGTGTTGGTGCCGGTCGATCCGGTGATCCCCGTCTCGCAACCCGTAACCGTTGCCGAGCAACCGAACGCGCCGCTGCAACCGATCATTTTCGCCGCGCCAACAGGCGCGCTGGGCTCGCCGCTGACCTTTACCCCGCTGTTCGAAGACCGGGTGATCGGCAACGGCATCCGGCCGCTGGGGGACATTTTCATCAACCGCGGCGCGCTGACCCGCAGCTTCATCGCCCAGGTATTCAGCAGCAGCGACAGTGGCGGCGATGGGTCAGGTCACGGTTTCCTTGGCTTTGGGGGTGGCTATGGCGGGGTATTCAGCACCAGTACGCTGTCGAGTCTGTTCAATCAGGACACCAGCAGTGAACGCGACTCACTGAACTCGTTCGGCAGTCATTCGATCAAGGACTCGGATGTTTCCCAAGGACTGCGTGGCGTGTTTGGCGCGCTGACGCTGAACCAGCAATTGCAACAACTCAAAGACACCGAGCAACGGCAGGTCGACAGCCTGGCCGCAGCGTTGAAACAGGTCGGCATCAGCGAAATGCAGGCCTGAAAAAACCATAAAATCAGTGCAGCACTCAGGGGCAGTCAAGGATGAATAGAAGTCACTCGTTGTTGTGCGTCAGCCTGCTGGCGCTTGCGATAAGCGGATGTGCCGTCAAAAGTGAACCGATCGAACGCAGCGTCAGCGAACAGCGCGCCAAGAGCGATCTGCAGAACATGTACACCGGCCAGGAGCCGCTCAGTGGTCCGCTGACTTTGCACCAGGCCATGGCCCGAGCGGTGAAGTACAACCTTGAAGGCCGGCTCAAGATTATGGAAGAGGCGTTGGCCAAGCGCCAACTCGACCTCGCCAGTTTCGACATGCTGCCGCGCATGGCCCTGGATGCAGGCTACGTCGGGCGTAGCAACGTTGGCGCCTCCAGCAGCCAGAGCGTACTGACCGGCACCCAGTCTTTGGAACCGTCGACCTCCCAGGACCGCGACCGCCGAGTGGCCGACCTGACCATGGTGTGGAACGTCCTCGACTTCGGCGTCAGTTACATCAGTGCCAAACAGCAGGGCGACCAGCGCCTGATCGTTCAGGAACGTCGGCGCAAGGTCATCAACACCATCGTCCAGGACGTGCGCTCGGCCTATTGGCGAGCGGTGGCTGCCGAACGTTTGCTCACGCAGATCGACAGCCTGATGGCGCGGGTCGATACGGCACGCGGCAACAGTCAAAGCATGAGCACCCAACGCATCGGCGATCCGATCCAGGCGCTGGGTTACCAGCGTTCGCTGATCGAGGCGACCCGCCAGTTGCAAGAGCAACGCCGGGCGCTGTCCCTGGCCAAAACCGAACTTGCGACCCTGATCAACCTGCCGATGGGCACTGATCTGAAATTGGCGACTCCGGACGACTACTCGATTCCGCAGTTGAAGGTCGGCATGGCCAGCCTGGAGCATGAAGCCCTGGCCAGCCGTCCGGAGCTGCGCGAACAGGATTACCAGACCCGCATCAGCACTGCCGAAACCCGTAAAGCCATGCTGCGGCTGTTGCCGGGGCTGGAGTTTTCGGCAGGTGGGCATTACGACAGCAACTCGTTTCTGGTCAATGACAAGTGGGCCGACTACGGTGTGAAGCTGACCTGGAACCTGTTTAACGTGATTTCCGCACCGGCCGCGATCAACGTGGCCAAGGCCGGCGAAGAGGTCGCCAAGGCACGGCGCCAGGCCATGTCCATCGCGGTGCTGGCCCAGCTCTATGTGGCGAACGCCAACTACCAGGAAGCGCTGAATCAGTTCCAGACCAACCAGGAACTCTCGAGCATCGACGGGGAGATTCTGGGGCAATTGCGCAACCGTCATCAGGCGGCGGGACTTGGTGAACTGGACCTGATCCAGGGTGAACTGAACACGTTGCAGGCGGATTTGCGCCGGGACCTGTCCTATGCCGATCTGCGTAACGCCTACGGCCAGATCTTCGCCAGCGCCGGCCTCGATCCGATGCCGGACGAGGTGCAATCCACCGAAGTCCAATCCATCGCCACCGCCTTGGCCAACCGCGAAGCGGCGTGGGCGTCGGGCAATATCAGTGTGCCGGTGACCCATGCTCCGGTCCAATAACCTGCTGGCGCCGACCGCGAGCATCAATCGCGAACAACGGGAGACCCGCAATGGTCATCACGGCGCCGCGATCCTGCTGACCGGTTTGCCGGCGGCGGGTAAATCGACGCTGGCCCAGGCCCTGCACGCTGAGTTGTTCGAGCGCGGCGTGCAGAGCGTGGTGCTCGATGGCGACGGCTTGCGGGTCGGGCTCAATCGTGACCTGGGCTTTTCTGACAGTGATCGTCTGGAGAACATCCGCCGCGCCAGCGAACTCGCGGCGCTGTTGGTGGAGAACGGGCAGATCGTCATCCTCGCGATGATCGCGCCGCTGGTGGAGTTGCGTGAGGTGTTCGCTCGCCGTCTGGGCGAGGATTACCGCGAAGTCTGGTGCTGCGCTTCGTTGGCGGTGTGCGAGCAGCGTGATCCCAAAGGTCATTATGCGCGGGCGCGTCGTGGTGACCTGGCGGGGTTTACCGGGATTTCCGCGCCCTATGAACCGCCGCCGTCCGCCTCCCTGGTGCTCGACACCGGCGTGCAGTCGGTCGAAGCCTGCCTCGACCGCTTGCTGACCTGGCTCGGCGAGTGTGCGGTGCTGCCGAAACGATGAGCAGACCGGTATTTTCCCGCTTGCCGGTGGCGGTGGATTTACCGCTGTTGTTGCAGGCGCTGGCGGCGATTGGCGAGGACGCGTGGCATGCGCATTTCAACAGCGATTACTACGCCGGGGACTGGAGTGGTGTGGCGCTGGTGTCGGCGGCGGATGCCCTGACGGAACTGTCCCCGGGGCGTGGCGAACCGCTGTTGCGTGCGCCGTGGTTGCGGGATCCGCGATGGGAGCAGGGCTTGCGGGATCTGCCGCTGGAAATCGTCAGCGCACGCCTGTTGCGACTTGGGCCGGGCGGGCAGATTCATGAACATCGTGACTACGATCTTGGCGGACCAGCCGCCGATCTGCGCCTGCACATTCCGCTACTCAGCCCGCCGAAAGTGGACTTCATGCTGGACGGTCAGCGCATGCCGATGACGGCGGGCGAGTGCTGGTTTCTCGACCTGTCGCGACCGCACCGTGTGGACAATCGGGATACTCAGGCGCGGGTTCATTTGGTGCTCGATTGCCGGCCGGGTGACTGGCTGGAGCAGGCGATTGTCGACGGTGTATCGACCACGCCGCAGCCGGGTTCGGGTGACGGCGCCTTGCTGCAATTTCAGCGTCTGGTGGCCAGTGATTTGCAGCTTTCGAAGACCTTGCAGGGCTTGCCGGACACCGAGGTGTTTATCACCCGCACCTTGGAGCTGGCGGCGGAGCGAGGCCTGGAATTTTCTCGGGAAGAACTGCGTGCCGCGATGCGCAGCGGTCGCCGCCGATGGAATGAACAATGGAGCGCCTGAATCTCGAAGGCTGGTTGCCGATGCGGATCTGGCAGCCGGCTGGCGAGTGGCAGGTCGATTGGTGCTGGTTCGGGGACACGCCGTTGCATCAGCCGTTTTTTCGCGATGCCGTGGAAGCTGCGCTGAGGTTACCGTTCAATCAGGCGTTTCGTCGGCAGACGCCTCTGGCTGTTCTTGGCGATTGGCAGGCGCAGAGTCCCGGGTTGGCGCCGAGTGCATTCATTTTTCACGCTTCGCGATGCGGCTCGACTCTGATCAGTCAGATGCTCGCGCAACTCACCAACCACATCGTCATCAGCGAACCGCCGCCGCTGGATGCGTTGTTGCGCAGTGGTTTGCCAGCCGTCGAACGGTGCGCCGCGATCAAAGGGTTGGTGTCCGCCTATGGTCAGCGTCGGCTTGGTACGGAGCAGCGGCTGGTGATCAAACTCGATGCCTGGAACATCACCGAATTGCCCCGGCTGCGCGAGTGCTTTCCCGACACGCCCTGGTTGTTTGTGTACCGCGATCCGCTGGAAATCGCTGTTTCCCATATACGCCGCCCGGGCATGCACATGGTGCCGGGAATGATCGGGGCCAGTGGGCTGGATGACGAATGGCCGTTCGACAGTCGTGAGGATTTTATTGCGCGGCGGTTGGGGCGGTTGCTGGCATCGGGGTTGGCGCAATGCCAGGCGTTTGGTGGGTTGGCGGTGAATTACAGCGAGTTGCCGGGCGCAATGGCGGGGCGGTTGGCTGGGTTTTTCGGGTTGGATGACGTGCAGAGGGAGCAAGTGTTTGCGGCGGTGGGGCGGCATGCCAAACAGCCTTCATCGGTGTTTGTCGGGGACTGTGATGACAAGCGGCGTGAGGCGTCGACGTTGTTGCGTGAGCGGGTGGAGCGTTGGGCGCGGGGGCCTTATGAGGCGCTGGTTGCCAAGTCATGCATTGACAGCACTGACGCCATCGCGAGCAGGCTCACTCCTACAGTTGATCTTCAGTGAACACAAATTATGTGTACGACGCAGATCCAATGTAGGAGCGAGCCTGCTCGCGATGGCGGCGGTCAATTAACCGCCAATCGACCTGGCTAAACCTTGGCTTGAGCCTGCTGAATCTGCATCGCCTCCCAATGATCCATCGCCCGCTCTACGAGCAACTGCACGCCATCGGCCATGCGGCTGAGCGCCAAGGCAACCGAACGCCGCGTCCCGTCCACATCGTCCGCCAGATCGGCCGCAATGGCGCTGATGGACAGCAGGTCTTCGGAGGCATTGGCCAGCAGGGCTTCGGTATCGATGTCGGGGGAAACGGTGAAGAGATGGCCTTTGCGGCGTTTGGCTGGTTTTCCGTCAGTCGGGGGAAGTAGTGGGCGAAGGCGCGGTCTGCGGCTTCCTTGAGTTTTTCGGCTTCGAGGGAATCGTCGGAATCGGTGCCAGGGTTACCTGGCGGATTCGGCGTAATTTTGTGCATATATAAAAATCCTAAACAGTAAGTAGGAGCCGTCACCGTTCGCTTGCACGCGAATGGGGTGGCGGCCGAGCGCAGGTGTGCAAGACCGGGACTGTTTAGGACACCCAGCAGATCCGAGGATCTCCTGCGCGCAGCCGCCATAAAGCAATGAGCCATGGCAATTGCGACCTAAACAGTTTCGTCGGACTTGCACGTCCGTGTCACCGTTTATTCAGTGACAAACCCAGACTAGACCTGGGTTCAGGCCGGAACAAGTTCACCAACACCACTACAACTTGAAGGAAATCTCCGACGGAGTTACCAGACGTTGGTGTTTTCGCGGAAGGTCAGGATTTGGACGACAAATCCGCCATCCCCTTGAGCAATTCGATCGGCAGCGGGAAGACAATCGTCGCTGTCTTGTCCCCGGCAATCGAGCTCAGCGTCTGCATGTAGCGCAATTGCATGGCCCCCGGCTGACGCCCCAACATCTCGGCGGCTTGCATGAGTTTTTCCGAGGCCTGCAATTCGCCTTCGGCGTGAATCACCTTGGCCCGGCGTTCCCGCTCGGCTTCGGCCTGTTTGGCGATGGCGCGGACCATCGATTCGTTGAGGTCTACGTGCTTGATCTCGACGTTCGCCACCTTGATGCCCCAGGCATCGGTCTGGGCGTCGAGCACTTGCTGGATGTCGATGTTCAGCCGTTCCCGTTCGGCCAGCAGTTCATCGAGCTCATGTTTACCCAGCACTGCCCGCAACGTGGTTTGGGCCAGTTGGCTGGTGGCCATGAGGAAGTCTTCGACCTGGATGATGGCTTTCTGCGGATCGAGCACGCGGAAATACAGCACGGCGTTGACCTTGACCGAGACATTGTCGCGGGTGATCACGTCTTGTGTCGGCACGTCGAGCACCACGGTGCGCAGGTCGACGCGAACCATTTGCTGGACCACCGGAATCAGCAGGATCAGGCCAGGGCCCTTGACCTGCCAGAAGCGCCCGAGCTGGAACACCACCCCGCGCTCGTATTCGCGCAGGATGCGGAAGGTCGACCCCGCCAGCGCGATCAGCAGTAACAGCAGCGCGGCAAAACCCAGTTGCAGGCCCATGGCTATTCTCCCTTCGACGCCGCGTCAGCCGCGGCCACTTTCAGCAGTAATCCCTTGCGTGCCACCACCCGGACCTTTTGCCCCGGTTGCAGCGGCGTGCTGCTGAGCACTTGCCACTGTTCGCCTTGCAGGTGCACCCAGCCGTTACAGGCGTTGTCGGCGTTCAACGAAATCACCGGCGTCACGCTGCCCACAAGTCCGGCATCGCCACTGACGTTGTGCCGCGGTCGGGTTTTCAGGGCGCGGATCAGCAGGAAGATCAACAAAAGCGCACTGATCAGTCCCAGGCCGATCATCAACGGCACCGGCACCTCGGTGTTGGTCAGAATCACCGCGCCGATGACGAACATCACAATGCCACCGAGCCCGATCACGCCGTAATTGGGCAGCGCCGCCTCGGCGATCAAAAAGGCGATGCCGAGCGTGATCAGCCAGATCCCCATGGGGTTGGGGGCCAGCAAGACAATGGTGTCCGACGCGAAGACCGATCCGCTCAAGGCCAACAGCAGCGCAACTGCACAGCAACGAATGTTCACGCGACCCTCCGGGAGAGTCATTGATGGTTCTTTATACAGTCTAGCTGAGCTGTGGGTTGTACGAATTTTGACCAGTTGTTGACCTTGGCCCGGCGGGCGGATTTCACTCCGGAATGCGCCAGCGGGCCTAGACTTTCAGTACGAAGAAAAGTGTTAACCATCGTCCGCCAAACAGTGTTTGCGGACACCGAGGTGCATCATGCGTATGGCAAGAACCCTGCAGAGCAGCCTGGACAAGGCGCACTGCGAATATGACATCGTGTCCCACCCGCACTCGGCCAGCAGCCTTGAAACCGCGCGACTCGCGGGCATTCCTGCCGAACGGGTGGCCAAGTCAGTTATCCTCGACGACCAACACGGGCATTTCCTGATGGCTGTGCTGCCCGCCAGCCGTCATCTGGACCTGAGCAAAGTTCGCAGCAGCGGCGAATGGCAGATCTCCCGGGAAAGCAACCTGCCGCACCTGTTCGATGATTGCGAACGCGGCGCTGTGCCCGCCCTGGGCGAAGCCTATGGCCTGGACGTGGTCATCGACCCGCTACTGACCCGGCAGAAAGACATCTACCTGGAAGCCGGCAACCACACCAATCTGTTGCGCATGGAAATGCCGCAGTTTCTGAAAATGGTGCCGCACGCCGAGGTGCGTGAATTGAGCCAATGAGTTTTGTGGAGTCAGTGACATCGCCTTCGCGGGCAAGCCTCGCTCCTACAGGATCACGCGGCACCTGTAGGAGCGAGGCTTGCCCGCGAATGACTGCGCAGCAGTCACCCCATCATTTGCCATAAAAAGGAGCCCGACATGGAATCCCCAACCCACAACCTCCCCTCGCTGTTCAAGCAACTCGGCCTGCCGGACGACGCCGAAAGCATCGATAAATTCATCGCCACTCACTCACCGCTCAAGCCCGAATTGCATCTGGCCGATGCGTTTTTCTGGAACGAGAGCCAGGCTCAGTTATTGCGGGAGGAGATTCTGGATGATGCCGATTGGGCGGAGGTGGTGGATCAACTGGATGTGCTGATGAGGAAGGGGCGGGGGGTGTAACCATCTGAACGCAAGACCTTGTCACAGCTTTTCTGAAAGGTGTTACCTGAGCTGAAGTAGCTTTCATGGCGTTGAGTCCAGCCATGAGACCGAGTCATGCAGCGTGTTTGGCAGAAAGAGTCATCAGCATCTCTGAACTCGCGAAAAACGCAGGAACTATAGTGCGTGAGGCGCAAGACAGGCCTATGGCGGTGATTGAAAAAAATCAGATCAAGGCCTCTCTGGTTTCGGCAGAGCTTTTCGAAACGATGCTGGTGCGTCTTGGCGATTTCAACCAGGGGTCCGGTTGAATGTCGTAAAACGGTCCGTCCGGCTACAGAATTGTTTCAAAACTTGACCAACTTTCCCCTCCAATGCCATATTGATAGTTAGCAAACTAACAGTGTGCATTTCCCCTCGTGCCGAAAAACCTCGACGCTCTTCAGATGAACATCAGCAGCTCCATGGTGGTGGCCGCGCGGCATTGGCGGAAGATCTGCCAGACCACGCTGGTCAACTATGGGATTTCCGAAGCCTGCGCCGTCCCGTTGTTGATGATCGGGCGCCTGGGCGAGGGTGTGCGACAGGTGACGGTGGCGCAGGCGGCTGGGATGGAGAGTCCGTCGCTGGTGCGTCTGCTCGATCAGCTGTGTCACGCCGGTTACGTCTGTCGCACTGAAGACGTCCATGACCGTCGCGCCAAATGCCTGAGTCTCACTGAAACCGGTCGGGAGTTGGTGCAGGCTGTCGAAATCGAGCTGGTGCGTTTGCGCAATGAAGTGCTCGAAGGGATCGACCGCAGTGATCTGGAAGCGACGTTGCGGGTGCTGCGAGCCTTTGAAGCGGCCAACCCGCCATCGGTGGCCAACCCTTGAGCGGATTTTTTACCGGCGTTCCTCCGGCGCGGGACTGGTTCTACGGAGTGCGCACGTTCGCGGCGTCGATGATTGCGCTGTACATCGCCATGCTCATGCAAATGCCGCGTCCGTATTGGGCGATGGCCACGGTGTATATCGTTTCCAGCCCTTTTGTCGGCCCCACCAGTTCCAAGGCGTTGTACCGGGCGGTTGGCACCTTGCTCGGTGCGGCGGCCGCGGTTTTTTTCGTGCCGATGTTTGTCCAGAGCCCGTATGTGCTGGTGGTCGTGATCGCGTTGTGGACCGGGACGTTGCTGTTCCTGTCTTTGCATCTGCGCACGGCCAACAGTTATGCGCTGATGCTTGCCGGTTATACCCTGCCGCTGATCGCCCTGCCGGTTGTGGATAACCCGTTGGCGGTGTGGGATGTCGCGGAAGCGCGAACCGAAGAAATCTTTCTCGGCATCGCGGTGGCGGCCGTGGTCGGTGCCATGTTCTGGCCCCGGCGGCTGGCGCCGGTGTTCAACGATTCGGTGAACAAATGGTTCGCCGATGCCTCGACTTACAGCCTGCGTTTCCTCAGCCGCGACGTGCAACCTGATGAAGTCAGCGCCTTGCGCTCGGCGATGGTGGCGACGTTCAACAGCCTGGAATTGATGATCGGCCAGCTGCCCCACGAAGGCGCGCGGCCGCAGACGGTGCGTAATACCAAGGAACTGCGCGGCCGCATGATTCACCTGCTGCCCGTGATCGATGCCCTCGACGACGCGCTCTATGCCCTCGAACGCAGAACGCCCGAGCTTGTGGATAAGTTCGCGCCGCTGCTGACGGCGACCACCGAATGGCTGAATCACAAGGATGCCGACCTCGGCCGCTGGCAGGCGCTGAAGGATCAACTTGAGGCCTTGCAACCGTCCGCCGAAGCGCTGAATGACCGCAAGCAACTGCTGTTTTCCAACGCCCTGTATCGCCTCGGCGAGTGGGTCGACTTGTGGCAAGACTGCCGCAGCCTGCAATACGCCATTCAGTGCGAAAGCCAGGACAGCTGGCGCGCGGTGTATCGACATTGGCGCCTGGGCCGCCTGTCGCCGTTTCTCGACCGGGGGCTGATGCTTTATTCGGCGGCGTCCACGGTGACCGCGATTATTGTCGCCTCGGTGCTATGGATCCTGCTCGGCTGGACCGATGGCGGCGCTGCGGTGATTCTGGCGGCGGTGGCGTGCAGCTTCTTCGCCTCGATGGACGACCCGGCGCCGCAGATTTTCCGGTTCTTTTTCTGGACCGCGATGTCGGTGTTGTTCGCCAGTCTTTATCTATTCCTGGTCCTGCCCAACCTGCATGATTTTCCGATGCTGGTGCTGGCGTTTTCTGTGCCGTTCATTTGCATCGGCACCCTGACGGTCAAGCCGCAGTTTTACCTGGGCATGCTGCTGACGCTGGTCAACACCTCGTCGTTCATCAGCATTCAGGGCGCTTACGACGCGGATTTCCTCAGCTTCGCCAACTCCAACCTCGCCGGCCCCGTCGGCTTGCTGTTTGCCTTTGTCTGGACGCTGATCGCCCGGCCATTCGGTGCGGAACTGGCGGCCAAGCGGCTGACCCGTTTCAGCTGGCGCGACATCGTCAGCCTGACCGAGCCGGCCACGCTGGCCGAACACCGGCACCTGGGCGTGCAGATGCTCGATCGCCTGATGCAGCATCTGCCGCGCCTGGCCATGACCGGGCAAGACACCGGCATCGCGCTGCGGGAAGTGCGCGTAGCGCTGAACCTGCTCGACTTGCTGGCTTACACGCCGCGAGTGCTCGGCGCCCCGCAAGTGCTGCTGCATCAAGTGGTGGCCGAGGTTGGCGAGTATTTCAAGGCGTGCCTGAAGGCGGGCGAGCGATTGCCGGCACCGAGCCCGCTGCTGATGACCCTAGACCGCACCCGCCGCGCCCTCAACACCGAGTGCGATGACGGCGCGCGCCTGCACCTGTTGCATGCCCTGAGCGGCCTGCGCCTGTCGCTGCTGCCAGGGGTGGAATTCGTCGCCTTGGGCGAACTCGAAGAACCGCTTCCCCATGGCATCGATGGAGCGCCTTTATGATCGGTGATCTGGATATCAGCGGGGTGTTCCTGCCCACGTTGCTGGTGCTGATGGGCATTACGTATCTGTTGTTCCTGTTGGTGCACGGGCTGCTGACACGCCTGCACTTTTACCGTCTGGTCTGGCACCGGGCATTGTTTAACGTGGCTCTCTACGCCTTGCTGCTTGGCGCCGTGGACTCACTCAGTCGATACCTGATGACATGAAAAAACCTTTTTTGACCCTCGGTCGCGTGGTCCTGACCTTGCTGATCGTGACCTTCGCCGTCGTCGTGGTCTGGCGCATGGTGATGTATTACATGTTCGCGCCCTGGACCCGGGACGGGCACATCCGCGCCGACATCGTGCAGATCGCGCCGGACGTTTCCGGGCTGATCCAGCAAGTGCAGGTGCGTGACAACCAATTGGTGAAACGCGGCCAGGTGCTGTTCAGCATCGACCAGGACCGATTCAAACTGGCCTTGCGTCAGGCGAAAGCGGCGGTCGCCGACCGTCAGGAAACCCTGGCCCAGGCGCAACGGGAAGCCAAGCGTAACCGTGGCCTGGGCAATCTGGTGCCGGGCGAGCAACTGGAAGAAAGCCAGTCGCGGGTCGCTCGCGCCGAAGTGGCGTTGATGGAAGCCCAAGTGGCGGTGGACAGCGCCCAGCTCAACCTGGACCGCTCGACCATTCGCAGCCCGGTGGATGGTTATGTCAACGACCGTGCGCCGCGTGCGCAGGAATTCGTCACCGCCGGGCGTCCGGTGTTGTCGGTGGTGGACAGTAATTCGTTCCACATCGACGGTTATTTCGAAGAAACCAAACTCGACGGCATTCACGTCGGCCAGTCGGTCGACATCCGCGTGGTCGGCGACCGCGCGCGTTTGCGTGGCCACGTGGAAAGCATCGTCGCCGGCATCGAGGACCGCGACCGCAGCAGCGGCAGCAACCTGCTGCCCAACGTCAATCCGGCGTTCAGCTGGGTGCGCCTGGCCCAGCGGATTCCGGTGCGGATTGCCTTCGACGACGTACCGGCGGATTTCCGCATGATCGCCGGGCGCACCGCCACGGTATCGATCATGGAAGACCAGCCGCAGGAGCCCGCGAAATGAGCAGGGCCGCGGGTTTGGCTGTCGTCGGATTAGGCGTGTTGCTGTCGGCCTGTCAGGTGGTCGGGCCGGATTATCACCTGCCGGACGACGCGGCCATCCACCGTGAAGACTTGCAGGGTGACTTGGCGGTGAACGGTAAAAATGTCGTTTCGGCCCCGGTGCCCGCCGATTGGTGGCGCCTGTATCAGGATCCGCGCCTGGACCAATTGGTGCAGCAGGCCATGGTCACCAATACCGATTTGCGCGTGGCGGCGGCGAGCCTTTCCCGGGCCCGTGCTCAGGTTGACGAAGCGCAGGCGGCGGGCGGCTGGAGCGGCGGCGTGAAAATGGGTGCCCAGCGTTTGCAGGAGTCCGGCGAAGCCTTCTTGCTGGCGGATAAAGTGCCCGTGGCCAACGTTGGCGACATCGGCATTACGACCTCGTATCAGTTCGACCTGTTTGGCACCTTGCAGCGTGGCATCGAAGCGGCCAAGGCCAATGCCGACGCGACCCAGGCTGCAGCCGATACCGCACGCATCACCTTGGTGGCCGATGTGGTTCGGGCCTACACCCAAGTGTGTGCGGCCAATGAAGAGCAGGAAATCGCCCAGCATTCCCTCGACCTGCAAGCCCAAGGCACGACCCTGATCCAGCGTCTGCGCGACGCCGGGCGCGGCGATGAAACCCAGGTCACGCGCTCGCAAACCCAATTCAAATCCTTGCGCGCCGACATGCCGCGCTATGAAGCGGCGCGCCAGGCGGGTTTGTTCCGTTTGTCGATGCTGTTGGCCAAACCGATCGATCAGTTGCCGGCCGGGACCGCCACCTGCAACGAACTGCCGAAAATCACTCAATTATTGCCGGTCGGTGACGGCGCCGCTTTGCTCAAGCGCCGGCCCGATGTGCGCCAGGCCGAGCGCCGTCTGGCCGCCGCGACCGCTGGCATCGGCATCGCCACCGGCGAGTTGTACCCGGACATCAGCATCGGCGCGACCGTCGGCACCGTCGGCATCCTGGAAAACCTCGGCAAACCGGCAACCAACCGCTGGGGCTTTGGTCCGTTGTTGACCTGGACTGTGCCGTCCAATGGTTCCCGGGCGCGAATCCGTGAGGCAGAAGCGGCGACCCAAGGCACGCTGGCGCATTTCGACGGCGTGGTGCTTAACGCCATCCGCGAAACCCAGACCAGCCTGGCGCAATACTCCGCGCTGCTGCAACGCCGCGATGCGTTGGCCGATGCCGAACAATCGGCACAACTGGCCGCCGACCAGACCCACCGCTTCTTCCAGGCCGGCCGCGCATCGTTCCTGGCGGACCTGCAAGCCACCCGCACCTACACCGATGTACGGGCGCAATTGGCCTCCGCGAACACGCAAGTTGCCATGAGCCAGATCGATCTGTTCCTCGCGTTGGGCGGTGGCTGGGAAAGCGGACGAACGCAAGCGTCACAACCCGGCAAACCCTGAGGCCGTTGCTATGCTTTGATTTGATGAAGTCGCGCGTCGATTTCATCGATCAAGGCTCGCGTTGGTCATGGGGATCTAATAATGAAAAACCCTTATGCTCCCGGCTTCTGGTGCGCTATTGCGGCATTGGTTCTGCTGTCGGCCACCTATTTCTACGGCATCATGCTGGCCCACCAGATCGACAAGGCTCTGGTGTTCCTCGACAGCGCAGCCGCGCTGATTGCTGTGATGGCAATCGTCGTAGTGGCCTGGGCCTCAGTCCAGGGCCAGCGCATCAAGAAAAGACAACTCGAACAAGGCAAGACCCGGGTGCTGATCTGGGACACCAAGGTGGCTTTGCGTCGGGTCGAAACGGTGTTTGACCGCTATTTCTGGGGCAGTTACTGGCAACCGGGGCGCACGTTCCAGGAAGTCATGGGCGAACTCACCGGCACGCCACTGGAAAAAAGCCTCGATACGTTGAAGAAACAATGCCTTGAACTGGACAAGCAAGTCTCCGAAGACGGCAGGCACTGGCTGAACAACGCCCGCGAACTCTCCGATGTCGCCGCCGCCATGGCCCGCGAACGCTATCAGCTGGACTTCTGCGATCCCCGTGCGGACGTGGCGGGCGGGGCGGTAATCAATCGCGATTTTGAAGTGCTGGTGTATACGTGGACGGCGCGGCTCAAAAGCTTTGATCACCAGCTGGATGAGATGGAAGTTCAGTATTCCTGAATTGATGTTGTCGGTATTGACGCCTTCGCGGGCAAGCCTCGCTCCTACAAGGATCATGCGATACCTGTAGGAGCGAGGTTTGCCCGCGAACGCGATTTCATGACCGCCGAAACTCTCGGCCCGTGCACGCGGTCCATAGACACTCTTTAACCTTTAAACATTGGGCCACCCGGTGCGCCTGATGCTAATCTCCCTCGCACTTTCAGCGCAGTCGTGACCGCAACCCGTCAAGGGTTCAGGGAAGACGACAACATTTTCAACAACGGACATTGATCGGGTAATTCATGAATAAATCAGCAGGCGTGCTTCTTGGAATCGTCGTTGCCATCGGTGCAATCAGCGCCGGTGGTGCCTGGTACACCGGCACCAAAATCGAAGGCGTGCTGAATACCTCGATCGCTGACGCCAACAAAGAGCTGAAAGCCGCGCTGGTGGGTTCCAACGGCACGGCATCGCTGGAACTGGTCTCGCTGGAGCGCCACGTGTTCAGCAGCACCGCGCACTATCGCCTCAAGGGCGAAGGTGAAATGTTTGGCGAAGCGCCGGTCGAGTTGCTGTTCGTCGACCACATCGAACACGGACCGCTGCCGTTCTCGCGTCTGATGTCGCTGAAATGGCTGCCGGTCATGGCCACCAGTCACTACGAGCTGGAAAGAACGCCAACCACCGAGAAATGGTTTGCCGCCGCCAAGGACCAGTCGCCGCTCAAGGGCCTGGTCAATATCGGGTACGACAATTCCACCAACGGTACGCTCGAATTGCTGCCGCTGGACGTGGCGCTGGACGCCACCTCCCATCTGAAGTTTTCCGGTCTGAACCTCGACGTCGCCGCCAGCGCCCAAGCCCAAAAGGTCAAGGCTGACGGCTACATGGACAGCCTGACGCTGACCACGGTGGCTGAAGACCAGACACCCGTGAAGGTCGAGCTGAACGGCCTGACCGTGGCCAGCAACCTGACCAAAAGCACCTACGGTTATTACGTCGGCGACAACACCCTGGAGGTGACCGACAGCAAAACCACCTTCGGCGCCAAACAGTCGGTACTGGGCTTCAAGAAATTTGAAATGAAAAACCACACCGAAGAGTCGGGCACCAGCGCTTCGGGGCGCGCCGATTACAAGGTGGGCGAGGTGTCGTTGAATGGCAAAACGTTCGGTTCTGCGCAGATGGCCATGAGCCTGAAAAACCTCGACATCCCGGCGACCATGTCGCTGATGCAGATCTACCAGACCAAATTGCAGCCCTACGAGAAGGCCGCCGCCGAAGCCGCTGCCGCCGGTGAACCGGCGCCAGAACTGGTGTTGACCCCGGAAGAAGAAGCACAGGTCAAAATCGGTCTGGAAAAACTGCTCGCGGCTGGCCCGCAGGTCGCCCTGGAGAATCTGTCGTTCAAATCCACCAACGGTGAAAGCCGCGCCAACCTGGTGCTCGACCTGACCAAACCGCAGTCCATGGACCTGCCGCCAGACCAGTTGACCCAACAACTGATTGCGCTGCTGGATTTCAATCTGAAAGTGTCCAAGCCAATGCTCGTTGACCTGTTCACTGTGCAATCGCAGATTGACGGTCAGACCGACGCCAAGCTCATCGCCGATCAGGCAACGGCGACTGCTGACATGTTCAGCAGCATGGCGGTCGGTACGCAATTGGCCAAGCTGGAGGGCAACGATGTCGTCGCCAAATTGCATTACGCCAACAATCAGGTGGAATTCAATGGCCAGAAAATGACCGTTGAACAATTTGTCGGCTTCGTGATGAGCAAACTCGGCGGCGTTGCACCGATTCAGTAATACCGCTCGCTTCATGGCAACGCCCGGTCTCTGCGAACGCAGGCACCGGGCGTTTTGCTGTCCGCTGTTTAAACCTAATCCACATCCCGAATCAACAGCCACGCCTCATCCACCGGCAGCGGTTGCTTCATCCGTTCAGCGAGCATCGCCATCGCCCGCTCTTTGTCGCAGGCAACAGCCGCCACCACCACGCCGTTCTTGCTGAACAGGCCGATAAAGGGTGGATGGTCAGGGTTGCCCTTGAACTCGACTTCGTCCCAGCTTTCGGCGTGGCCGAGGTAGTCGTAATTTTTGCCGAAGTGCCAGGTCCAGAAATACGGCACGTCGAGGTAGTGCTCGTCGCCGCCCAGCATGTTCGCCGCCCCGATCCGCGCCTGTTGCTGCGCCAGGCGCCAGTGCTCGATGCGCTGGGGCTGGCCGTTGAGCGGGAAGGTCGCGATATCACCCGCCGCCCAGAGCCCTTCGGCCACGCGCATGCCGCCGTCGACCTGCAGTGAACGGTCTTTTTCCTTGGTAAGGTCGGCAAACGGTTCCGTCGCCGGGCTGACGCCGATGCCGACGAGCACCAGATCGGCAGGCAAACGTTGACCGTTTTCCAGTTTCACCGCTTCGACCTTGCCCGTGCCTTCGATTTGCGCGGCTTCGCTGTCGGTATGAAACACCACGCCGTTGGCCACGTGCCGGGCACGAATCGCTTTGCCGACCGCTTCGCCAAACTGCTTGACGAACGGCACTGCGTGGCGCGCCAGCACGGTGACCTCCAGACCGTATTGGCGCAGGGCCGACGCGGACTCCAGGGCAATGAAGCTATCGCCGATGATCACCACCCGTTGGCCGGGTTTTGCAGCGTTCAGAATCCGCGTCGCCTGATCCTTGGAGCGCAGCAGGAAGACTTGCGGCAAGTCGGCGCCTGGCAACGTGAGGGGGTTGGGTGTGCCGCCGGTCGCGAGCAGCGCAGCGTCATAGGTCAGTGACTGACCGTCGGCCAGTCGCAGTGTTTTGTTGGCCGTATCCAGGCTCGCCACTTCACCGTTTATTCGCTCGATGCGCTGCTCGCGGTAAAAGTGTTCATCCCGTAGCGGCGGGACTTCTTCGGGCGGCATTTCCCCGGCAATCACGAATTTGCTCAGCACTGTGCGGTCGTAACCGGCATCGGCTTCACGGTCGATCAGCACGACACGGCCACCAAAGCCTTTTTCGCGCAATGCCGCTGCTCCCGCCGTGCCGGCGGCCCCGGCTCCGATGATCACAAATGTGCGCTCATCGTCGGCTGGCGGGGTGTGGGGATCCGATAGCGGCTGATCGTCGACCCAGACCTCGTCATCACGCATCTCCAGGGGATAGCGCTTGAGGCTGTCCAGAGACGGCGGATCACACAGCCCGCCATCCTCGATCCGATACGCGGCTTTGTGCCACGGACAGATCAGACGCCCATGACACAGCGCACCCTCGGCCAGCGGCGCCCCGGCGTGGGGGCATTCACCTTGATAGGCGCGCAATTGATCGCCGACCCGTAGCAAAACTATCTTGGTGTCCGCGATCCGTACTTCCAGGCCTCGGTTTTCGGGCACATCGGCAAAACGGGCGACGCGGTGCAGGGCCATGATCATTCTCCAGGCGGGCGTTTCACTTAAGAGTTTGGCCTTTGTCCCGAGGTTCAGCCAATTCCCACTGCCACCGCACCAACGGTACGGCTATAGTTCGCAGGCCGACGAAGGCCCCATCCGCACAAGGTGCTCCGGAATGACCCGATTGACCTCTCTGAACCCTTGGCTGGCGGCCGTTGCAGTCGCCCTTTGCGTGCAATTTCCGGCGCAGGCCCAGGAGCGTTTCACCGTCAGCATTCCCGGTGTTTCGGATAACCGCCTGTTCACCTCGGCGGCGGCTAGCGACGCCAGCGGCTGCGGCGGCAAGAATCAGTCCCCGGCCCTGAGCTGGAACGCCGGCCCCCAGGGCACCTTGAGCTACGCCATCGTCATGCACGACCCGGACGGCCAGAAAGGCCTTGGGGTCGATCACTGGATTCACTACGGCATCAAGGCCACGACCCGTCAGATCCCGGCCGGTGTGGGCGCCAAATCCGCGCTAGAAGGTATGGGCGGCAGCAACAGCAAAGGCACCACCGGCTACATCGGTCCTTGTCCACCCGTCGGCGACAGCTCCCACCACTACATTATCCAGCTCTACGCCCTGGACCTCGCTCCGGACGCCTTGCCCGCCGGCCTGACGCGTGCGCAGCTGCTGGAGAAAATCAAAGGCCATGTGCTGAAAAACAGCAGTGTGGTGCGGCGTTATCACCGCTGAGATTAATTTTTCAGCCGGCTTAACCCGAACCTGGACGGGGGCTCGTCTCAGAGGATGAATGGATCAATTTCCTCCTGAGGTCAGCCCCCATGTCCCTCCCTCTGCATTTCCTCCGCCCGGCCGCCCAGGGTTTCACCGTCGGGTTGCTGTTGGCCGTTGCCGGTTGCGGCGCTTCCTCTAAACCTGAGTCCGCCGCAGTGTCGCCACCGGCTCAAGGTGCACTGAAGACTGAGGCGCTGGTGCGCAGCGAGTCCGTTGCCGCGGATGCCTCGATGGCCAAACGCAGCGCCCGTCCAGCCCCCATGGCGAGCTTTGCGCCTGAGGTGGCTGCGCCGGGTTATCGGGATGAGCAGCGCGAGCAATATCAGGCATTGGCGGATAACCCGATTCACAGTGTGGCCGAGGCGCCGGTCTCGACCTTCAGCGCCGACGTCGATACCGGCGCTTACGCCAATGTCCGCCGCTTGCTGAATCAGGGGCGCCTGCCGCCCGAAGGCGCTGTGCGGCTGGAAGAACTGGTCAATTACTTTCCCTACGACTACGCGCTGCCCACGGACGGCTCGCCTTTTGGCGTGACCACTGAACTGGCGCCATCGCCATGGAATCCGCATACCCGTTTGCTGCGCATCGGTATCAAAGCCTCGGACCGCGCAGTCGCGGAACTTGCCCCGGCCAACCTGGTGTTTTTGGTGGACGTCTCCGGCTCGATGGACCGTCGCGAAGGTTTGCCACTGGTCAAAAGCACCCTGAAATTGCTGGTCGATCAACTGCGCGAGCAGGACCGGGTGTCTTTGGTGGTCTACGCCGGCGATTCGCGTGTGGTTCTTGAGCCGACTTCTGGACGGGAAAAAGCGAAGATTCGTACAGCGATTGATCAATTGACCGCCGGTGGCTCGACGGCGGGTGCCTCGGGCATCGAACTGGCCTATCAGATGGCGCAACAAGCCTTCATTCCCAAAGGCATCAACCGCATCCTGCTGGCCACGGACGGTGACTTCAACGTCGGCATCAGCGACTTCGACAGCCTCAAGCAAATGGCTGTGGATAAACGCAAGACTGGCGTTTCCCTGACCACCTTGGGTTTTGGTGTGGATAACTACAATGAACACCTGATGGAACAACTGGCCGACGCCGGCGATGGCAACTACGCCTACATCGACAACCTGCGCGAGGCGCGCAAAGTGCTGGTGGATCAACTCGGTTCAACCCTCGCGGTGGTGGCGAAAAACGTGAAGCTGCAAGTGGAGTTCAACCCGGCGCAGGTCAGCGAATATCGGCTGCTGGGGTATGAGAACCGGGCGCTGAAGCGTGAGGATTTCAGCAACGACAAAGTCGATGCCGGTGAAATTGGTGCAGGACACACGGTGACGGCGTTGTACGAAATCGTGCCCAAGGGCGAGAAGGGCTGGCTGGAGCCGCTGCGGTATGGCAAGGCTGAGCCGGTGGCTTCCGGTACAACTGGGGAGTTGGCGATGCTGCGTGTGCGATATCAGCTGCCGGAAGGTGGGAAAAGTCGCTTGATCGAACGGCCGATTGCGGGTGATTCGGTCGGCAAAGCCAGTGATGACCTGCGCTTTGCGTCGGCCGTGGCGGCCTTTTCCCAGCAGCTCAAGGACGGGCGTTACACCGGTGATTTCAGCCTGAAGGACACCGAAGCCTTGGCGCGCGGTGCACGGGGCGACGACCCATTCGGTCTGCGCGCCGAGTTCGTGCAATTGGTTGAGTTGGCGCAGAGCCTGCGAACCACTACCGCCGCCTCCAGCACTGAGTCGCATAAAGGAGCTTATAACTGACATGTCCGCGCCTGAACCGAGCGACGAATCGCTACTGGCCCGGTACCGCGCAGGCGACGGGCCAGCGTTCGAGATCTTGTACGCCCGTCATCGCCAAGGCCTCTACCGATTCCTCTTCGGTTTGAGCGGCAGGCCTGAACTGGCCGAAGAGGTTTACCAGGACACCTGGCTGAGCCTGATCCGCAGCACCAGTCAGCCACAAGGCCGGGCGAATTTTCGTACATGGCTCTATCAGATTGCCCGCAACCGATTGATCGATCACTGGCGCAAACATGGCATTCACAACCCTTTGCACGACAGCTACGACGAACAAACCCACGCCGTGATTGATGAGGCGACCGATCCCGAACAACTGCTGAGCCTGAGCCGCGACAGCCAACGCCTCGAAACCGCGTTGCACGACCTGCCCGCCGACCAGCGCGAAGTGTTCCTGCTGCGCGCCCACGGCGATCTCGACCTGCCGCAGATCGCCGCCCTCACCGAAACACCCCTGGAAACCGTCAAGAGTCGCTTGCGCTATGCCCAGCAAAAACTGCGTCGGCTGCTGGCCGAGGAGGTACTGACATGACTGACGCCCGTAAAACACCGGAAGACCAAGTGCTTCAGCATTACCGTGAACACGTGGCTGACGAACCACCGGCTCATCTGGATGCATTCATCCTGGCTGCTGCACACCGTGAAACACCTGCGCACAAACCGAACTTGTGGCAACGCTGGGTCCAGGCTTGCCAAAAACCTCGATGGCAGGTCGCATTCGCCAGCCTCGTTGGCGTCGCCTTCATGTTGGCGCTGGTGCAGCGTACGCCTGAGCAAGTGCCAACTTTGGATTCCAGCCCTGCACCCAAAACCTCGTCTTTTGCGGCCAAGAAAGAAGCTGCAGAAGCGCCGGCATCGGTTGCCCGCTCAATGGCGGCCCCGGCCGGCGCGATGTCCGCGCCTGCGCCCGCACCCGTAGCGCCAATGGCCGAGTTGGCTGCGCCCGCGCAGAGCGAATCGATCAGCGCTGACATGGTGGAAGAAGCAAAAGTGAGCAAACGCCCAGGGGAGGCGCCGGCGAAGTTTATCGACGACCAGTTACGTGAAGTGATTCGCTTGCAAAATGCCGGTCAAACCAAAGCAGCTGATGAGCTGATGGCGACCTTGCACAAACGCTTTCCCAAGGAAAATCTCGCGGCTCGGCTCAAGGAATTGCAGAGAAACTGAGCAGCAGGGCGGTCGTCCATTTGGCAACGAGCCCCGAAAGCGCGCACTATCGGCCTATAGCCGATGCGTTGGAGGATGCCGTGGCAAAAAAAATCGACCGCATCGCCCAAATGCTCAACTGCCCGGAAAAGGGTGAGGTATTGCGGCGCGCTGTGACGGAGAGTCGTAAGGAGTTTCTGCTGGCGAAGCAGGCAGAGGAAGCGCTGGAGGAAGACGTCCTTGATGATGGAGAGGTTGAGGACGAAGAGGATGATGAGTACGACGAGTTTGATTGGACGACGGAATGAAAGACCACATTATGCTCGTTTGTGAATCTGACACCTTGGTTGCTCAGCGCTCGTCCTACACGGAATCACAGCAGATGGCAGTTCGGTTACAAGCTAAGGCTATTGAAGCTAGCTGTAATGATCCGCGTCCAAATATCGCCGCCGAAACAGTGTTTGCGGAGCTTTATGTGCTCATTGATGACATTGAGGCTAAGCAAAGCAGGCCGGGACACCGTCCACAAAAAAGCCCCAGACCTTACGGTCTGAGGCTTTCTCGTTTCTACTAGTATGGTGCACCAGGCGGGATTCGAACCCACGACCCCTGCCTTCGGAGGGCAGTACTCTATCCAGCTGAGCTACTGGTGCAAGCGGGCGCCATGATACTCATATGCACTGCGGGCGTCCATGCTGCTGAATCGACTGCGGTTTTCGCAAGCGTAACAACCGTTTGCTACGTTGATCAGAAAAAGTAGGCAAATGCGGCGTTTTCGTTCTTTTTTTCGAACAGACTATTGTCCTTTACCCCCTTTGATCCTAGGATTCGTTTGAGATTTCAAACGCTCTTGTCTGGGTGCTGAACCGCACGAGTTTCGAACAGTGCGCTATTTATGTGCTTCAGCCCGGTGAATGATTTCCCTGACGGCAGCCTACAAGGCGCCTTTCTACAATCATAATTCGCTCCGCGCTGGTCGCGGTGCTGTTAAGGAAAGCCGACATGCAGCTTAAAGACACCCAGTTGTTCCGCCAGCAAGCCTTTATCGATGGCGCTTGGGTTGATGCGGACAATGGTCTGACGATCAAGGTCAACAACCCGGCAACGGGCGAAATTCTGGGCACTGTGCCGAAAATGGGCGCTGCCGAAACCCGCCGTGCCATCGAAGCCGCTGACAAGGCGCTGCCGGCCTGGCGTGCACTGACCGCCAAGGACCGCGCGAACAAGCTGCGTCGCTGGTTCGAACTGATCATCGAAAACCAGGACGACCTGGCTCGACTGATGACCCTGGAACAGGGCAAGCCATTGGCTGAAGCCAAGGGCGAAATCGTTTACGCCGCTTCCTTCATCGAGTGGTTCGCCGAAGAAGCCAAGCGCATCTACGGTGACGTGATTCCGGGCCACCAGCCAGATAAGCGCCTGATCGTGATCAAGCAGCCGATCGGCGTGACCGCAGCCATCACCCCGTGGAACTTCCCGGCCGCGATGATCACCCGTAAAGCCGGCCCGGCCCTGGCCGCCGGTTGCACCATGGTGCTCAAGCCTGCTTCGCAAACTCCATTCTCCGCATTCGCGTTGGCTGAACTGGCCCAGCGTGCCGGCATCCCTGCCGGTGTGTTCAGCGTGGTCACCGGCAGTGCCGGCGACATCGGCAGCGAGCTGACCAGCAACCCGATCGTGCGTAAATTGTCCTTCACTGGCTCGACCGAAATCGGTCGTCAGTTGATGGCTGAATGCGCCAAGGACATCAAGAAAGTGTCCCTGGAACTGGGCGGCAACGCGCCGTTCATCGTGTTCGACGACGCGGACCTGGATAAGGCCGTCGAAGGCGCAATCATTTCCAAGTACCGCAACAACGGCCAGACCTGCGTCTGCGCCAACCGTCTGTACATTCAGGATTCGGTCTACGACGCGTTTGCCGAGAAGCTGAAAGTGGCCGTAGCCAAACTCAAGATCGGCAACGGTCTGGAAGAAGGCACCACCACTGGCCCGCTGATCGACGAAAAAGCCGTGGCCAAGGTTCAAGAGCACATTGCTGACGCAATCAGCAAAGGTGCAACCGTTCTGGCGGGTGGCAAGGTCATGGAAGGCAACTTCTTCGAGCCGACTATCCTGACCAACGTGCCGAAAAACGCTGCCGTGGCCAAGGAAGAAACCTTCGGTCCATTGGCGCCACTGTTCCGCTTTAAAGACGAAGCCGAAGTGATCGCGATGTCCAACGACACCGAGTTCGGCCTGGCCTCGTATTTCTATGCTCGCGACCTGGGTCGTGTGTTCCGTGTGGCCGAAGCTCTGGAATACGGCATGGTCGGCGTCAACACCGGGTTGATCTCCAACGAAGTCGCGCCGTTCGGCGGCATCAAGGCGTCGGGCCTGGGCCGTGAAGGCTCCAAGTACGGCATCGAAGATTACCTGGAAATCAAATACCTCTGCCTGGGCATCTAAGCTCGGCAGACGGGAATGCAACAAGCGGAAAGGGCACGAGAGCGCTGTCCCTTTCTGCGCTTCAAACGGAATTTTCTCTGTGGCCGGGAAAGCTGTGGCAGTCGATCATCGCATGCTGCCGTAGTTGCCTCCCCGCCGCATTTTCCTTGAACCACGCCGCCCGATGAGCGGTGAATGAGGACTTTATGAGCAAGACTAACGCATCCCTGATGAAACGCCGCGAAGCCGCTGTACCGCGCGGTGTTGGCCAGATTCACCCGATCTTCGCCGACCACGCGAAGAACGCCACCGTGACCGACGTTGAAGGTCGCGAGTTCATCGACTTCGCCGGCGGTATCGCCGTGCTGAACACCGGTCACGTGCACCCGAAAATCATCGCCGCGGTGACCGAGCAGCTGAACAAGCTGACCCACACCTGCTTCCAGGTGCTGGCCTACGAACCGTACGTAGAGCTGTGCGAAAAAATCAACGCCAAGGTGCCAGGTGATTTCGCCAAGAAAACCCTGCTGGTCACCACCGGTTCCGAAGCCGTTGAAAACGCCGTGAAGATCGCCCGTGCCGCCACTGGCCGTGCCGGCGTGATCGCGTTCACCGGCGCTTACCACGGTCGCACCATGATGACCCTGGGCCTGACCGGTAAAGTCGTGCCTTACTCGGCCGGCATGGGCCTGATGCCAGGCGGCATCTTCCGCGCGCTGTACCCGAACGAACTGCACGGTGTGAGCGTCGACGACTCGATCGCCAGCATCGAACGCATCTTCAAGAATGACGCCGAGCCGCGTGACATCGCTGCCATCATCATTGAGCCGGTTCAGGGCGAAGGCGGCTTCTACGTCGCGCCTAAAGAGTTCATGAAGCGTCTGCGTGCCCTGTGCGACCAGCACGGCATCCTGCTGATCGCTGATGAAGTGCAAACCGGCGCTGGCCGTACCGGCACGTTCTTCGCCATGGAACAGATGGGCGTTTGCGCCGACCTGACCACTTTCGCCAAATCCATCGCTGGCGGCTTCCCGTTGGCCGGTGTGTGCGGCAAGGCCGAATACATGGACGCCATTGCTCCAGGCGGCCTGGGCGGTACTTACGCCGGTAGCCCGATTGCTTGCGCTGCGGCCCTGGCCGTGATGGAAGTGTTCGAAGAAGAGCACCTGCTGGATCGCTGCAAGGCAGTCGGCGAGCGTCTGGTCACTGGCCTGAAAGCCATCCAGGCCAAATACCCGGTGATCGGCGAAGTCCGTGCCCTGGGCGCGATGATCGCGGTCGAGCTGTTTGTCGACGGTGACAGCCACAAGCCGAACGCTGCCGCGGTGGCATCGGTGGTGGCCAAGGCTCGCGACAAAGGGCTGATCCTGCTGTCCTGCGGCACTTACGGCAACGTTCTGCGCGTCCTGGTTCCGCTGACCGCGCCGGATGAGCAATTGGACAAAGGTCTGGCAATTATCGAAGAGTGCTTCTCGGAACTCTGATCTAAAATGTTCATATGAATGTGTGAGCTGATCGACAAAAAACCCGCTTCGGCGGGTTTTTTTGTCCCCGGGACAAACTGCACCGTCCATGATCAGCATTGACTAAGGTACAAGCATCGCAAAGGGAGCGTGCAGATGACCGCTGTGGTTTTACCGGCTGTACCGCGTGTGTTGGTTGCCGAGGCTGACCCTTGGTCTCGTGACCTGATCAAACAAGTGCTGTTGAGCGTGCGCTGCGACGCACGGCTGGATCTGTGTGCCGATGGTCAGGAAGCGTTGCGGCTGTTGGCGGAAAATCCGTATGACCTGGTGATCGTCGACGGGGAGCTGCCCGGCGTCGACGGTCTGAATGTCTTGCGCAACGTCCGTCAGCGCAAACGCAATCCGCCACTGCCTTTCATCCTGATGAGCAGCCGCAACGACAGCGCCAGTGTGCGCGAAGCCTTGCCCCTGGCGCCCACGGCGTACCTGACCAAACCCCTGAACATGGAAAGCCTGACCCAGCGTCTGCAGGATCTGCTGCTGAACGCCGGTGAAGAGGTTTTCTGTGAAATGCCGACACTGGCGGCCGGTATGACCTTGTCGGTGTATCTGCAGCGCCGTCGCGAACTGGCGGAGGGTGCGCCATTGATGGCCGATGTGCAGATGGCGGTCAACGCCAGCCTGAACACCCGCGGTCTTGACCTGGTGCGGCTGGAAGAGGAAATCCGCACCGACCCGCACATCACCGCCGTTCTGATCGCGGCGGCTAACAGCGCGGCGCTGCACGTTGGCGATGCGGTCCAGACCTTGTCTCAGGCGCTGCACCGCTTGGGCTCCGCGCAAAGCATGAACCTGATCCTCGGGTTGGCACTCAAGCACAGTGCCCGGCTCAGCGATCCGCTCCTGGCGGACTATGCCGAGCGCTTCTGGGACTTGTCCCTGCACACTGCCGAATACGCCCGCACGCTGGCGCGGTTGCTGGATCTGGATCAAGAGCGCTGTTATTGCGCAGGCATTCTGCATTGCCTCGGCGACCTTGCGTTGCTGAGGTGTTTGCAGGAATGGAAGCAGGCCGGTGGCGAGCTGGATGAACGGGAGGAGGTCGGCAATGCCTTGGCCGAGTTCGGCGCAGCCTACGGTTCGTCACTGCGAACTCGCTGGCGGCTGCCGCTGGAGTTGCGGGAGTTGATTGCAGCGACCTATCAGCTCGGTGGCGGCGTTTATTCTCGCGAAGCGTTGGTGATGAACATGGCCGCGCAACTGGCGCGCCTGACCGAGCATGAGGGCATTGAGGCCTTGGCGAAGAGCCGGACTGCGCGGTTGCTCAAGATCGGCTTGCCGGAGTTGATGCGGCTGCGCAAAAAGTAAACTTCACACAAAAACCTGTGGGAGCGAGCCTGCTCGCTCCCACAGGAGTTGTGTTGGATTTTGGATGGGTGTCACCCGGAAATGATGCGGTTTTTTCCCTGGCGCTTGGCTTCATACATGGCGGCATCCGCGCGGGCGAACACGCTGTCGAGGGAGTCGTCCTCCGGCGTCAGGCTGGTCAACCCCTGGCTGACGGTGATGCCGAACGTCTGGTCATCATGGCTGAAGCTCAGTTGCTGAATCTGCCATTGCAGGCGCTCGGCGACTTGCATGGCCATGTCGGGTGCACAGCCGGGAAACACCGCTGCGAATTCCTCGCCTCCGATCCGCCCGAATACATCTCCCCGGCGTAATGCGGCTCGACCGCTCTCGGCGATTCGTTGCAGTACGTTGTCGCCCGCTTGATGACCGTAAGTGTCGTTGACCCCTTTGAAGTCATCGATGTCCAGCAACAGGAACGCCATCGGTGCGCCTTGCTTGCGCGCCTGAGCAAACTCGCGTTGGGCGCATTCGAAGAAGTGTCGGCGATTGCTGCTTTGCGTCAGCACATCGGTGGTCGCCAGGCGCTGCAACTCGGCTTCCATCCGTTTCTTTTCGGTGATGTCTTCAGCAATGCCGACGATGATCACCGGTTGGCCCGGCTCGGCCTGGCGGTTGATGAAGCATTTGTCGCTGAGCCAGCGCACCTGGCCGTCGGCGGCGATGATGCGGTATTCGCGGTCTTCAACGGCGCCTTTGACCAGCACTTCGGCGAGGCTGCGCTCGGCGTAGTCGAGGTCATCGGGGTAAATGCTGTCGCGCCATTCGTTGTAGTCGGACAGCAAGCTGCCAGCCGATCGGCCAAAAATCCGTTCATACGCCGGACTGACGTAGAGCACCTGACGGGTTTCCCAGTTGAAGGCCCAAAGCACAGCGTTGACGCTCACCAGCAGGGAGCTGAACAGCTGTTCGCGTTCGCTCAGGCGCGCGACTTCGCTCTGGGCGTGCATCAGCGCCATCAGGGTTTGAGCAGTGTCGGGCGATTGAGCGAAGGGTGCGTCTTGCAGGTTTTTTGGGACCATTGGGACAACTCTCAAAGGGCGTGCGCCGCTTGAGGTTCGAAAGCAGCAACAACGAAGCCCGCCGGGGTATGGCGAAGTGTCTTTGAGATAGGGGATTTGGAGATTGGTTCCCGCGCTACGTGGCGAGGAGGCTTGCTCCCGCCGGGCGGTATCTGAGGCGCGTTTTTTCAGTTAAAACGCGTCGTCAGATTTTGCGGCGACTTCGTCGCCGCACGGGGGCAAGCCCCCTCGCCACAGGGAAGAGCTTCGGCAGGGTCAGGCAGCGGCAGGGCGCAGGGAGTAGGTTTTCAGCTGGTCGGCGAAGTCGCGCAGGGATTGAATCCCGCTGGCCTCCGCTTCGTGTACCCAATCCTTGATGGCAGCCAGCATGTCGTGACCATTTGAGCTGGTCTTGACCCAGATCTGCTGCAAGGCCAGGCGTTTCTCGTAAATTACCTTCAGCGCCTGGCTGTGCTCGAGCATGGTCTGGATGCGCAGGTGGTGTTTATCGTCCAGCAGACTGGTTTCCCGCGAAAGCAGACGCTTGGCCCGGTGGAACTGGTGACGGACCGAGTGATCGACCTTTTCCAGCTCTTGCTTGACCAGCGGCGCGATGACCAATTTGCGGTATTGGGCCATGATCTGGAAGCGGTTGTTGAGGATCGCCATGGCGGTGTCCATGTCCAGGCTGCCTTTGCCTTCGACGCGGTGGGCGATCGGTGCAACCCGCTGGACCTTGGCCAGGCGGAAGAAACTGAAGACCTGGATCCAGGCCCAACCGAGGTCGAACTCCCACTTCTTCACCGACAATTTTGCCGAGTTAGGGTAGGTGTGATGGTTGTTGTGCAGTTCTTCGCCGCCGATCAGGATGCCCCAAGGCACCAGGTTGGTCGCCGCGTCGCGGCATTCGAAGTTGCGGTAGCCGATGGCATGGCCCAGGCCATTGACCACGCCGGCGGCCCACACCGGGATCCACATCATCTGGATCGCCCAGATGGTGATGCCGATGGTGCCAAACAGCAGCAGGTCGATGACGCCCATGATCGCCACACCCAGCAGCGGGAAACGGCTGTAGAGGTTGCGCTCGATCCAGTCTTCAGGGCAGTTCTTGCCGTAGATGCGCAGGGTCTCCGGGTTCTCCGCTTCGGCGCGGTACAGCTCGGCACCTTTGCGCAGAACGGTGGACAGGCCCTTGATGACCGGGCTGTGCGGGTCATCGACGGTTTCGCATTTGGCGTGATGCTTGCGGTGGATAGCGGTCCACTCGCGGGTGTTCTGCGCCGTGGTCAGCCACAGCCAGAAGCGGAAGAAATGTTTCAGGCCAGCATTGAGCTCAAGCGAGCGATGGGCTGAATAACGGTGCAGATAGACCGTGACGCCGATGATCGTCACGTGGGTCATCAGCAGGGTGACTGCCACCAGTGACCAGGGCGACAAGCCGAGAAAACCTTCGTACCACATAGGCTATAGGGCCCTCGATAAAGAAAAAAACAGCCGTTGCATTATCACTAAGCCCACAGATAAAACCAGTCACCCTTTCAGATAAGAGTGGCTGGATGTTTCTTTAACCTATAATCCCATCCTTTTCGCAGGGACAAGGACGGCTAATGTCTGCCACCTATCGCGACGCGTCGCGAGCAGCGCTGCTCTATCTATTGATTTCCATCGTCTGGCTGCAGCTCAGCGGCTATTTATTGAACAGTTTCTTCGATGGCTCCGACGAGCTGGTACGTTGGCAACTGATCAACGGTTATGCCTGGATCCTGCTGAGCACCGGCCTGATCTTCGTTGCCAGAGCGCGATTGCTCCGTTGCCTGGGGATCGGCAATACATTGAGTGAGCGTCATGAAGAGCGCGAGCGTTTGCGCCAGGCGGCTGCGGTGTTCGATTGCACGCGTGAAGGTGTGCTGGTCACCGATAGCAACGGGCTGATCGTCCATGTTAACCGGGCGTTCATGGAAATCACCGGCTACTCGCAGGCGGAAGTGCTGGGTCAGCGACCGAGCCTGTTCAAGTCGGGCCATCACCCCGCGGATTTTTACCAGACGATGTTCGTGACACTCAAGAGCCTCGGCGAGTGGAGCGGGGAGATCTGGAACCGCCGCAAAAGCGGTGAGATCTACCCGCAATGGCAGACGATCCGCGTCATTCGCGACGATCAGGGCCAGCTCAGCCATTACGTCGCGGTGTTTTCCGACATTAGCGCAATCAAGAATTCCGAACATGAGCTCAAGCACCTGGCTCATCACGATCCGCTGACGGATCTGCCTAACCGCTTGCTGTTCACCGACCGTACCGAGCAGGCGCTGACGTCAGCGCAACTGCACAAGCGTGGCTGTGCATTACTGATGATCGACCTGGATCATTTCAAAATGATCAACGACAGCCTTGGGCACACCATCGGTGACGAACTGCTCAAGGCCGTGGCCGAGCGATTGCAGGCCATGCTCGGGCCGGAGCTCACGCTGGCGCGGCTCGGTGGCGATGAGTTCGCGGTGCTCGCCGAAAGCTGTCCGCAGTTGATGCAGGCGGCGGCGCTTGCGCAACGGATCATTGATGCTCTCAAAGAGCCATTCCTGATCGGCGGACATCAACTGTTCATCAATACCAGCATCGGTATCAGTCTGTTCCCCGGCGATGCCTTGAGTGCCGAACAATTATTGCGTAACGCTGACTCGGCGCTGTTCAAGGCCAAAAGCGCCGGTCGCGATGGCTACGCCTTGTACACCGAAGAGCTGACCGCCCATGCCCAGAATCGGGTCGAGACGGCTGTTGAACTGCGCCGAGCGCTGGAGCAGCAGGAGCTGCGCGTTTATTACCAGCCGGTTCACGACCTCAGGACCCGTCGGCTGGTGGGCGCCGAGGCGCTGGTGCGCTGGGAGCATCCGCAACGAGGGCTGGTGCCGCCGGCAGAATTCATTCCCATCGCCGAACGCACCGGATTGATCGCGGAGATCGATGCGTGGGTGATGCGCCAGGCTTGTCAGCAAATGTGCTCGTGGCAGCAGGCCGGTGTGGCGTTGTCGTTTATCGCGGTAAACGTCTCGTCTCGACTGTTCGCTCGCCGTGAGCTCTTTCAGCAAGTGGCGAAAGTGCTTCACGAAACCGGGCTCGATCCAGCGTTTCTGGAACTGGAAGTCACCGAGAGCGCGGTCATGGAAGACCCGGAAGTGGCCTTGGAGCAGATGCATCGACTGCGCGAGTTGGGTGTGCGGCTGGCCATCGATGATTTCGGCACCGGCTATTCGTCGCTGCTGCGGCTCAAGCGTTTACCGGTGCAGAAGCTCAAGATCGATCAGGGCTTCGTCGCAGGATTGCCGTGGGATGAGGACGACGTGGCGATCGTGCGGGTGATTATCGCGCTGGCGCAAAGCATGGGGATGCAGGTGCACGCCGAAGGGATCGAGCAGGTCGAGCAGGCGCGTTTCCTGCTCGAACACGATTGCGATCTGGGCCAGGGCTACTGGTTTGGGCGACCGGTTCCGGCCGAGCAGCTCGATTGGGCGCATGCGCCGGAAATTCGCTAAGCGCAGGTCCCCCCTTAATCCGTGACGCAAAGCGTCACCGGATACTTCCCCCCTTCGCGCATAGCGCCGAAGCGATCTGCTTTCTGGTTATATAAACATTCTCAAATAGTCTTTTTAAGAATATCTACGTGTCTCTAGTATTGCTCTCACGCCGCAAGCAGTGCCGCCACTGCCAGGCAATCTCTCAGTTGAAGGAGCAGCACCATGAGCGCATCCCTACGTAGCGTTGAGGGTCAAGACGAAGCCACCATCTTGCGTGAGATCCAGAGCGCACTGCGCGACCTGCGTTTTGGCGCAGTCGAGATCACCGTGCACAACGCTCAGGTGGTCCAGATCGAACGCAAAGAAAAATTCCGTCTGCAAAGCCCGAGCAACAAACCGAGCTGAAAAAACCGGCAGCCCGCGCTTCCAGCACTCCATAAAAAAAGCCAACACATCCAAGAATTCCAGGAGCTTTCACCATGTCGTCGATTCGTCATTTCGCTTTGGCCGCCCTGGCCAGTGCACTTTTTGCTGGTTCTGCGGTTGCCAAGGATTACGAGTTGCTCAACGTGTCGTATGACCCGACTCGCGAGCTGTATCAGGATTACAACGCCGAGTTCGTCAACTTCTGGAAGAAGGACCACGCTGGCGATAACGTGAAAATCCAGCAGTCCCACGGTGGTTCCGGCAAACAAGGCCGTGCCGTGATCGATGGTCTGCGCGCCGACGTGGTGACCCTGGCCCTGGCCGGTGACATCGACGAAATCGCAAAACTCGGCAAGACCCTGCCGGTCGACTGGCAGAAGCGTCTTCCCGAGGCGAGCACGCCTTACACCTCGACCATCGTGTTCCTGGTACGCAAGGGCAACCCTAAAGGCATCAAGGACTGGGGCGACCTGGTCAAAAACGACGTGTCGGTCATCACTCCTAATCCGAAAACCTCCGGCGGTGCGCGCTGGAACTTCCTCGCGGCCTGGGCCTACGGCCTGAAAGCCAACGGTGGTGACGAAGCCAAGGCCAAGGAATACGTGCAGACCCTGTTCAAGCATGTGCCGGTCCTGGACACCGGCGCTCGCGGTTCGACCATTACCTTCGTCAACAACGGTCAGGGTGACGTATTGCTGGCCTGGGAAAACGAAGCGTTCCTGGCTTTGAAAGAAGACGGCGGCGCGGACAAGTTCGAAATCGTTGTGCCTTCGCTGTCGATCCTCGCCGAACCACCGGTGGCTGTGGTCGACAAGAACGCCGAGAAAAAGGGCAACGCCGAGATCGCCGAGGCGTACCTCAAGCACCTGTACAGCCCGGCCGGCCAGGAAATTGCGGCGAAAAACTTCTATCGTCCACGTGACAAGGATGTGGCCGCCAAGTACAGCAAGCAGTTCCCGACCCTGGACCTGGTGACCATCGACAAGGATTTCGGCGGCTGGAAAAGCGCTCAGCCGAAATTCTTCAATGATGGCGGTGTGTTCGACCAGATCTACCAGGCGCAGTAGTTTTAAATAGCCATCAACGAGCCCCGGATTTAAGTTCGGGGCTTTGCGCGTTCTCAACCAAGGACTTTTATGTCGCGTCGTATCTCCCCCGTCATACCCGGCTTCGGGCTGACGCTGGGCTACACCTTGGTGTACCTCAGCCTGATTGTGCTCATTCCACTGGCGGCGATGTTTGTGCATGCCGCCCAACTTACCTGGGATCAGTTCTGGGCGATTATCTCGGCGCCACGGGTGCTGGCGGCGTTGAAGCTGAGCTTCGGCACCGCGCTCTATGCCGCGATCATCAACGGCATCATCGGCACGCTGCTGGCCTGGGTGCTGGTGCGCTATACCTTCCCTGGACGCAAAGTCATCGATGCGATGATCGACTTACCCTTCGCTTTGCCCACCGCCGTGGCCGGTATCGCGCTGACTGCGCTATACGCGCCCAATGGTTGGGTGGGTCAGTTTGCAGCGGACCTGGGTTTCAAGATCGCGTATACCCCCTCGGCATCACCCTCGCCCTCACTTTTGTGACACTTCCATTCGTAGTACGTACCGTACAGCCAGTATTGGCTGATATCCCGCGTGAAGTGGAAGAAGCGGCAGCGTGCCTGGGTGCAAAACCGCTACAGGTTTTCCGCCATATTCTGGTGCCCGCGCTGCTGCCAGCCTGGCTGACCGGTTTCGCGTTGGCCTTTGCCCGCGGGGTCGGCGAGTACGGTTCGGTGATTTTCATCGCCGGCAATATGCCGATGAAAACCGAGATCCTGCCGCTGCTGATCATGGTCAAACTCGACCAGTACGATTACACCGGCGCCACGTCCATTGGTGTACTGATGCTGGTGGTTTCCTTCGTCCTGTTGCTGCTGATTAACTTGCTGCAGCGGCGCATCGAAACCCCATAAGGAGGCGCAGAAATGTCCCAATCGTCTATTGCTGCTGCTTCCTCGAACGCTGCCCGTCGTGGCAGCGCTTCGTCGCGGCGAATCCTCATCGGCCTTGGCTGGCTGGTGTTCGTCCTGTTCCTGTTGCTGCCGCTGGTGATCGTGGTGTCTCAGGGCCTGAAGCTCGGAATCGGTGCGTTCTTCACCGCGATCTTCGAACCCGACGCGCTGTCGGCCCTGAAACTCACGGTGATTGCCGTGCTGATATCAGTGCCGCTCAACCTGGTGTTCGGTGTCAGCGCTGCATGGTGCGTGAGCAAATACTCGTTCCGTGGCAAAAGTATGCTGGTCACGCTGATCGACCTGCCGTTCTCGGTATCGCCGGTTATCGCCGGTCTGGTCTACGTGCTGATGTTTGGCGCCCAGGGCCTGTTCGGGCCGTGGTTGCAGGATCACGACATCCAGATCGTCTTCGCCTTGCCGGGCATCGTGCTGGCGACGATTTTCGTCACCGTGCCGTTCGTGGCGCGTGAACTGATCCCGCTGATGCAGGAACAAGGCACCCAGGAAGAAGAGGCTGCGCGCTTGCTCGGGGCCAATGGCTGGCAGATGTTCTGGCACGTCACCGTTCCCAACATTAAATGGGGCCTGATCTACGGCGTGGTGTTGTGTACCGCGCGGGCCATGGGTGAATTCGGTGCGGTGTCGGTGGTTTCCGGGCACATTCGCGGGGTGACCAACACCCTGCCGCTGCACGTCGAGATCCTCTACAACGAATACAACCACGTGGCCGCGTTCGCTGTGGCGAGCCTGTTGCTGATCCTGGCGCTCTGCATCCTGCTGCTCAAGCAGTGGAGCGAAAACCGTATTAACCGCCTGCGCGCCAGCGCCGCGGAGGAATAAGTCATGTCGATCGAAGTGCGTAACGTCAGCAAGAATTTCAATGCGTTCAAGGCGCTGGACAACATCAGCCTGGACATTCAAAGCGGCGAACTCGTGGCCCTGCTCGGCCCTTCGGGTTGCGGCAAGACCACGCTGCTGCGGATCATCGCCGGCCTGGAAACCCCGGATCAGGGCAACATCGTGTTCCACGGTGAAGACGTCTCCGGCCATGATGTGCGTGATCGCAATGTCGGCTTCGTGTTCCAGCACTACGCGCTGTTCCGTCACATGACGGTGTTCGACAACGTCGCGTTCGGCCTGCGCATGAAACCGAAAAACCAGCGCCCAAGCGAAAGCCAGATCGCGGTGAAGGTTCATGAACTGCTGAACATGGTGCAACTGGATTGGCTGTCGGATCGCTACCCGGAGCAACTCTCCGGCGGGCAGCGTCAGCGTATCGCGTTGGCCCGTGCCTTGGCGGTGGAGCCGAAAGTCCTGCTGCTCGATGAACCGTTCGGGGCGCTCGACGCCAAGGTCCGCAAGGAGCTGCGTCGCTGGCTCGCACGGCTGCACGAAGACATCAACCTGACCTCGGTGTTCGTGACCCACGACCAGGAAGAGGCCATGGAAGTCGCCGACCGTATCGTGGTGATGAACAAAGGCGTGATCGAACAGATCGGCTCACCGGGCGACGTCTACGAAAACCCGGCCAGCGATTTCGTTTATCACTTCCTCGGTGATTCGAACCGCCTGCATCTGGGCGAAGACAACCACGTGCTGTTCCGCCCGCATGAAGTGTCGCTGTCGCGGCATGAGCTGGAAGACCATCACGCGGCGCAAGTGCGGGATATCCGTCCGCTGGGCGCGACCACTCGGGTGACGTTGAAGGTCGAAGGCCAGAGCGAGTTGATCGAAGCTGAAGTGGTGAAGGATCACGACAGCCTGATCGACCTGGCGAAGGGCGATACGCTGTTCTTCAAGCCCAAGGTCTGGCAGAAACTCGCCAACATCTAAGGCAAAAGCTTCGCGGGCAAGCCTCGCACCTACAGGGGATCTATGGCGTACATAGATCCCCTTTAGGAGCGAGGCTTGCCCGCGAAAGCAATCTACGCAGCAGCGCGCTTCGGATTGACCCGCACCCCACCCACCCGCGCCTCGATCTGCTCTTTCAAATCCCGCCGCATCCCTAGCAAAAACGCCAGTTCAACCACCACAAACAGTGGCCCGACAATCAACCCCGTCACATCATCGACAAACGCCGGTTTGCGTCCTTCATAGTGATGACCGACAAACTGAATCGCCCAGCCCACCACAAACATCCCGATCCCGCTCGAGAGCCACACCAGCGTACTTTGCTGCGCGAGAACCTGACCCGCCCAGACGCACAGCCCCAGCAGCACCGTCATCAACACCCCGAGGCGTACCTCCAGGCGCAGGTAAAACCATGCCGAGGCCAGTGCCAGCAGCACCGCCGGCGACACCCAGCCCCCGACCCATTGCGGCCGCGACAGCAGCACCGCCACCGCCACCACAATCAGCGGAATCCCGATAAAGTGGCTGGCGATATTGCGCGGGTCACGGTGGTAAGCGGCGTATTGACTGAGATGGTCAACGAGGCTTTTCATTGTTATTCCTCCTGTAGGGTGATTGATCATGCCTCGGGTTCACCTTTCGCTCTGTCAGGCAGGCGACAATCTCCAGGAGTTTTCATGAGCATGCAGGTTTGGCGTTCGCGCCTGGAGTCGGGGCAGTGGTTCAGTCATTTACCGGTTCCCTTACAGGATAGTCTGCTGGCTGCGGCCCGGGTGCGACGGTTGTCGACCGGGCAGCTGTTGTTCAAACGCGGTGACCCGCCGTGCGGGTTGTATGCGGTGATCGAAGGCGCGGTACGCATCGGCGCGGTCAGCGAGCAGGGCAAGGAAGCGCTGTTGAGCCTGGTGGAGTCGCCCCATTGGTTCGGCGAAATCTGCCTGTTCGACGGCCAGCCACGCACCCACGATGCGTTCGGCGTGGGCCAGTGCACCCTGTTGCACATCCCGCAGGCGGCATTGCTGGCGTTGCTCGACGAACAACCGGTGTATTGGCGGCAGCTGGCATTGCTGATGAGCCACAAACTGCGCCTGACCTTCATCAACCTCGAACAGCTAAGCCTGATGCCCGCCCCGGCACGCCTGGCTCACCGCCTGCTGATGATCGCCGAGGGCTACGGCGAATACGATCCGCCGCGCCGAGTGCTGCAACTGCCGCAGGAGCAACTGGCGTCAATGCTGTCGCTGTCGCGCCAGACCACCAACCAGATCCTCAAGGACTTGCAGGGGCAGGGCATTCTGAATTTGAAGTATGGCGAGATCGAAATCCTCAACGCCGAGGGCTTGCGGGCATTGGCGATTTTCTGAAACTCAGCGTTTTTGATGGGCTTTGCCCGCGAACGCGCCTAGCCTGTGATGACGACAATCGAGGTGTGCCATGCGTGTGCTGCTAGTAGAAGACGAATCGGAGATCGCCAAACGCCTGGCCAACGGCCTGAACGAGGCGAGTTATTCAGTCGATGTGGCGCTCAACGGTATGGACGGGCGTCGCTTTATCGAGTCCGGCGAATACGATCTGATCATCCTCGACGTGATGCTGCCGGGGCTCAACGGCTGGCAGTTGCTGCAACAGATCCGCAAGCTCGGCGACACGCCGGTGCTGTTGCTGACCACCAAGGACGGCATCGAAGATCGCCTGCGCGGTCTGGAGCTGCATGAAGATGATTACCTGCTCAAGCCGTTTGCCGTGAGCGAACTGGTGACGCGGGTGCGCAAGTTGTTGCGGCGGGATCGGGGGCGTTAGGGCGTTACTGCGGTGTCTGGTCTGGCCCCTTCGCGGGCAAGCCTCGCTCCTACAGGTTTTTCGATTTGCCGCGATATTGGGGTCCATATGGAACCACTGTAGGAGCGAGGCTTGCCCGCAAAGAGGTCGGTTCTGGCAAACCATCTTTCCGATGTTTCACCGCAACCCATCCCGAAACTGCCCCGGTGTCATCCCGGTCCAGCGCTTGAACGCGCGGCTGAAGCTGCTGGTATCGGCGAACCCCAGCATATAACTGACTTCACTCAACGAGCATTGCGGGTCACGCAGGTGCAGCAGCGCAAGGTTTTCGCGGCTTTCATTGAGCAACGCGTCGAATCGACAACCTTCGTCCGCGAGATGCCGTTGCAGGCTGCGCAAGCTCAGGTGCAGGGCCTTGGCGATGTGTTCGGCGCTCGGTTCGCCTTCGGGCAATTGTTCTTCAATGGCATCGCGGACCTTGCGTTCCCATGTCAGCGGCTTGAGTTGCGCCAAAGTACGCTTGAGCACCGCTTCGTTGTGTTCGGCCAGTTCCGGGTTGGCATCGTCCAGGTGACTGTCGAAGTCCACGAGGGCAAATTCCAGTCGGTCCTCGTCGGCGGCGAAGTGCACCGGCGAACGAAAGACTTTGTGCCATTGATGCGGGTCGGCCGGTTCCGGGCGGCGCAGATACACCGCCAGCGGGGCATATTCGCGGCCCAGACGATTGCGGCAGGTGCGCACGTAAATCGCGGCAAACGCGTCGATGGCCTCCAGCGCCGGTGCGGGATTGCCTTGCGGAATTTTCAGGCGGAAGCGGTAGCGATCTTCAGCGCGGGTCAGTTCCAGTTCCAGCGCATCGCTGACCACCTGGTGATAACGCACGATGCGCTCGAACACTTCGCGCAGACTGCCGCTGGCCACCAGCGCATAACCGAGCGCATGGAACGTGGTCGGGCTGACAAAACGCGACACCCGCAAGCCAATCGCCGGGTCGCCGCTGACCTGCACCGCGATTTCCCACAGGCGCGTGGTGCCCGACAACGGGTAACGGGCGTTCGGGTCGTCCATCAATTGCGGGTCGAGCCCCGCCTGCTGGCACAAAGCGGTGCTGTCGAGGCCCAGCGCATCGAGTTGCTTGCGCAGGGCGCGGGTCCAGCTGGCGAGGGAGGTCGGTTCAGTCATGCTGATTGGCGCTTCCGGTCAACAGGTTGGCGTTCACGGCTACCACGGTGTGAGGGTTCACAAGGCAGGATGCGAACATCAATAACCAGAGGATGGAAGCATGGACGGTACTTCTGCAAGTCCCCAGCGACTGAATGCAGCCCAACGATCAGCGCATATTCGCGAAGTGGTGCTGGCCAGAGGGGTCGAACTGCGCAAACGCTACCCGATTCTCAACCATCAGGACGCCTTGGGCGCGGGCATTCTGGCCTTCGCGCTGGCCGGAATGATCGGTTCAGCGGCGCTCTACCTGACCGGGCACCTGGCCTGGTGGGCGTGCCTGTTGCTCAACGCGTTTTTCGCCTCGTTGACTCACGAGCTGGAACACGACCTGATTCATAGCATGTACTTCCGCAAACAACGGGTGCCGCACAACCTGATGATGGGCCTGGTGTGGCTGGCGCGCCCGAGCACGATCAACCCATGGATTCGCCGGCATCTGCACCTCAATCACCACAAGGTGTCCGGTACGGAAGCCGACATGGAAGAGCGCGCGATCACCAACGGCGAGCCCTGGGGAATCGCGCGGCTTTTGATGGTCGGCGACAACGTGATGTCGGCGTTCATTCGCATGCTGCGCGCCAAGACCTGGGCGCATAAATTCAGCATCATCAAACGCACGTTGAAGGTCTACGCGCCGCTGGCGCTGGTGCATTGGGGCGCCTGGTACATGTTCCTCGGATTCCATGCGGCGAATGGCATTGCCTACCTGATGGGGTCACCCATCGAATGGTCGGCGACCACGCTGTCGGTGATGACGGTCATCGACATCGCGGCGGTGGTGATCATCGGCCCGAACGTGTTGCGCACGTTTTGCCTGCATTTTGTCAGCTCCAACATGCATTACTACGGGGATGTGGAGCCGGGGAATGTGATTCAGCAAACCCAGGTGCTGAACCCTTGGTGGATGTGGCCTATGCAAGCGTTCTGCTTCAACTTCGGCAGCAGCCACGGGATTCATCACTTCGTGGTGAAGGAACCGTTTTACATCCGCCAGATGACCGTGCCGGTGGCGCACAAGGTGATGCGCGAGATGGGCGTGCGGTTCAATGATTTCGGGACGTTTGGGCGGGCGAACCGGTTTGTACGCGAGGAAACAGCAGAGGCGCAGGAGGTGCGTGCCGCTCAGGCGTGATCGATGTTATCGGAAACTCAACACGGCAAAGGCGCCCGTCATCAATCTGACCCAAAGGGTCGGTACGTTATGACCCAAACAGGATGACTTGGTAGTTGCTGTATCGCGATCCACTTATGCGTTTCGGATCTAACAAAGTAATTAAATATTCCTTTGTTGGATAAGTATTTAAGTCAATCATCGCATCCAGTGATGTTGATTAGCGCTAGCAGATTTTGAGTTTCCGGGGCCGTCTCCTTGGCAGGGTGCGGTCCCTTTTTTTGTCTTTTCAAAACCACCGCATATTCCTTATGGATCTTAATAAATAGCTTCTTATTCCTTAACGGATATAACTCTCCTCCCTATACTCGACCGGGAACAGACACGCAGCAGGAGAGCTCCCCCATGCGCAACGAATCAATTCGCTACCTGATTGTGCCGGGCTGGCAAGGATCGCCGAAAGATCATTGGCAAAGTCACTGGCAGAACAGCCTGCCCAATAGCGCTCGGGTGGAGCAGGCCGACTGGCTGACGCCGCGTCGTGAAGACTGGGTTGCCGCGCTGGCAGAAGCGATTGCTGCCGACAGCACGCCGGTGATCTTGATTGCGCACAGTCTGGGTTGCATTACGGTCGCCCATTGGGCGGCCACGGCATCGCTGCATTTTTTGCGACAGGTTCGCGGTGCCTTGCTGGTCGCGCCGGCGGACGTTGAACGTCCGGCATGTGCTCCGGCCTTGCGTAACTTCGCACCGATTCCCACAACCCTTTTGCCCTTCCCGAGCCAGGTCGTCAGCTCCGACAACGACAGCGCCGTGAGTGCGCCGCGAGCTCTGGAGCTGGCTCGCAACTGGGGCGCCGAGGCGGGGATTCTGCCGGGTGCCGGACACATCAACGTGAAGTCCGGTCACCAGCGATGGGAGCAGGGATTTGCCTATCTCTACCGCCTGCAAAATCGAATGGAACACCACGCCCTGCGACGTGCTTGAACCTTTTTCTTTTTTAGAACGCCAACCCGTCTCCCGGCGGTTCAGGGCGGGAGTCTGCCATGAGTTTCGAAGCCTTCGGTCAGCCACTGCTGACCTTTCCCGACGCAGAAAAAAGTCCCCTGAGTATTCGCGCCAAGGCGCTGGTGTTTGTCGATCCACGTTCCCGGCAGTTGCGCCTGGAGCTGGAACAACTGGCGCCGCGCTCGATCTCGGTGTTGATCCGTGGTGAAACCGGCAGCGGCAAGGAATTGCTTGCGCGGCACATCCATCGTGCCAGTGATCGCAGCGGGTTATTCGTCTCGGTCAACTGCGGCGCCATAAGCCCGACCTATGCTGACGCCGAACTGTTCGGCTATGCCGCCGGCAGTTACAGCGGATCGGCCAGCAGCCGCGCGGGGTGGTTCGGTTCGGCCAATGGCGGCACGCTCTACCTGGATGAGATCGGCGACTTGCCGCTGCCGATTCAGATCAAATTGCTCGCCGCCCTGGAAAACCACGAAGTCACCCGCGTTGGCGCTCAGCAACCGAGCCCGGTGGACGTGCGCCTGGTGGCGGCCACCAGTATCGATCTGGCCCAGGCGGTGGCGGCCGGGAAATTCCATGAGCGGCTTTATCACTACCTCAGCGAAGGTCAACTCGAACTGCCGGCATTGCGTGACAGGGTCGGGGATATTTTGTCGCTGTCAGAATATTTCCTCGGCATCTACAGCCAGCGCCTCGACCTGCCGGTGCCGCTGATCAGTGAGGCCGCGCAGTTGGTGCTGGAGCGGCACAGTTGGCCGGGCAATACCCGGGAGCTGGAGAATGTCATTCACTTTGCGCTGCTGGTCAGTACCGGCGACGAGATTTTGCCGGAGCATTTGAATCTGCCTGAAGTGCCTGTGTCGTTGGTGCAGATTGAGCAGCAGATCGCGCAAGTGAGCAAAAACGGCACGGCTGACGAGCGTTCGGCGCTAAAGGATCTGCTCGAAAGCTTTAGCCGAATGCTGTAACCCGTGTGGGTTAGAGCTGTATGAACAAAATGGAATATGAGAGTGAATAAAAGATATTGTTCGGGAATAAAAAATCCCGGTATTGTCCGCTTCACGCCAGCGATAGCACTTCACTGGCACACGTACTATTTAGCCGTCGTCGCTGACGACCGTGATTTTCGATAAGGACACTGCATGAAAAAGGTTCTGTTGTTCACCGCACTGGCGGCTGCCCTGACCGCGGGCCTGGCCCAGGCTGGCGAGAAACTGGTGGTGGCGGCGACCCCGGTTCCACACGCCGAGATTCTGGAACTGATCAAGCCAACCCTCGCCAAAGAAGGCGTGGACCTGGAAATCAAAGTGTTCACCGACTACGTTCAGCCGAACGTACAGGTCGATCAGAAGCGTCTGGACGCCAACTACTTCCAGACCCTGCCGTACCTGAAAAGCTTCAACGAAGGCAAAGGCACTAATCTGGTAACCGTGATCGGCGTGCACGTCGAACCATTCGGCGGCTACTCGAAGAAAGTCAAAACCCTGGCTGAGCTGAAAGACGGCGCGACCATCGCCATCCCGAACGAAGGCAGCAACAGCGGCCGTGCCCTGATCCTGCTGCAGAAGGCTGGCCTGATCGAGTTGAAAGACCCGAAAAACGCTCTGGCTACGCCGAAAGACATCGCCAAGAACCCGCACAACTTCAAGTTCAAGGAATTGGAATCGGCCATGCTGCCGCGTGTGCTGGATCAGGTCGACCTGGACATGATCAACACCAACTACGCGCTGGAAGCAGGTCTGAACCCGGCTAAAGATGCGCTGGTGATCGAAGGTGCCGATTCGCCTTACGTGAACTTCCTGGTGGCTCGTCCGGACAACAAGGACAGCGTTGCCATCCAGAAACTGGCCAAAGCCCTGACCAGCCCGGAAGTGAAAGCATTCATCGAGAAGAAGTACAGCGGCGCGGTACTGCCGGCGTTCTGATTCGCGAGGTAAACCCCTTCAAGGTTTCGAACGCCGACGGCTGGTAAAGCGTCGGCGTTTTTTTGCCTGCGAGAAACCTGTGGCGAGGGCGCTTGCTCCCGCTGGGTTGCGACCCTAAATCCTGCACATGCGCTTCTTCAGGCACACCGTTTCGACTGATTTTGCGACTGCTGCGCAGTCGAGCGGGACGGTGCGGCGGTCCGACAAGCTCCCTCGCCATAAAAGCGCCCGCGCATTCAGGCTACCCTGGCCTCCAGCGCCCGGCGCAATGCCACCAATAACTTCACGATTTCCTGCGGATCCAACCGCTGTGGCACTTTCATCTCAGCCATTTTTCTCTTCCTTGTGAGGGTTCAGCCAGGGAGTCTGGCCAAAAGCTGTGCGTCCTTGGAGGGGCTTTTTGAAAAAAAGATCCCTCCTACAGCTGCAAGGAAAATAGTCGTCTTCTTTCGCCGCGACAAATCCGCGAGATAGTTTTTTGCGTGATGCGACAAGGTCGACGTGAAGCTGGCCAACACGACCGTCATCCGAACCTCAGGCTGGCTCTCAGTGGGCTCCGCCGCGTGCTACAAGATTTGTGACTTGATGGCTTTATTTGAGGGCGTCAGGTGCACCCATGGAACCCTGTTCTAAGCTCACAGTCGTATCGCCATTGGCACGTCCGTACAACGCAAAGGAGTCTGCATGGCTGGTCCCGGATTGAAAATAGCGGTTGGTCTGAGCCTCCTTGCACTACTGACCGCGTGTGGCGATAAAAAACCGGTCGAGAAGGACCGTCCACGGGTCTTCGTCCAGGAGGTCAAACCCTTGGATTACGCCGCGTCGGTGACGCTCACCGGCGATGTTCAGGCCCGGGTCCAGACTGAGTTGTCGTTCCGCGTGGGCGGCAAGATCATTCAGCGCATGGTCGATGTCGGTGACCGAGTGTCGGCCAAACAAGTGCTGGCCAGACTCGATCCCAAAGACCTGCAGACCAGCGTCAATTCGGCCCAGGCCCAAGTCACCGCCGAGCAGGCCCGGGTCAAGCAGACCGCCGCCGCGTTTGTCCGCCAGCAAAAACTCCTGCCCAAGGGCTACACCAGCCAAAGCGAATACGATTCCGCGCAAGCCGCCTTGCGCAGCAGTCAGAGCGCGCTGACCGCTGCTCAGGCGCAGCTTGCCAATGCTCGCGAACAACTCGGCTACACCGCGCTGATTGCCGAGGCGCCAGGCGTGATAACGGCGCGTCAGGCCGAGGTCGGTCAGGTGGTGCAGGCGACGGTGCCGATTTTCAGCCTGGCGCGCGATGGTGAGCGTGACGCGGTGTTCAACGTCTACGAATCGCTGCTGGCCGAGGCGCCGGAGGATAAAACCATCGTGGTCAGCCTGCTCGACAACCCGTCGATCAAAACCACTGGCACCGTGCGGGAGATCACTCCGGCGGTGTCCGCGCAGACCGGCACCGTGCAAGTCAAAGTCACCCTCGACAGCCTGCCCGAGGGCATGCAACTGGGCTCGGTGGTAAGCGCTACGGCCAAGACACCGGGCAAGTCCGCCGTGGAATTGCCGTGGTCGGCCCTGACCAAAAACCTCAGCGATCCGGCGGTATGGCTGGTGGATGGCGAGGGCAAGGCGCAACTGCACAATGTCACGGTCGGTCGTTACCTGACCGGCAAAGTGATCATCAGCGCCGGCCTGCAGAGCGGCGAAAAAGTCGTCATCGCGGGCGGTCAGTTGCTGCACCCCGGCGTGAAAGTTGAAATCGCCGAAAACACCTACAAGGATCTTGCTGTGGAAGCTCAGCCATGAAGCGTCTGTTACTGGTGTGCACGGCGATGATGCTGGCGGCTTGCTCGAAAGAGGAACCGCCGCCGGAGCCGATACGTCCGGTGCTGTCGGTCAAGGTCGAATCGCTGGACGAGGAACATCTCGGCCGCTTTGCCGGCAGCATCCAGGCCCGCTATGAAAGCAATGTCGGGTTCCGCGTGCCGGGGCGCATCGCCAGCCGTAACGTCGATGTCGGTGCCGAAGTGGAAAAGGGCGCGCTGCTCGCCACCCTGGACCCTACCGATCAGCAGAATCAGCTGCGTTCCGCCCAGGGCGATCTGGCCAGCGTCCAGGCGCAATACATCAACGCCCAGGCCAGCGCCCGGCGGCAGCAGGAATTGTTCGATCGCGGCGTCGGCGCCCAGGCGCAACTCGATGTCGCGCAGACCGACCTGAAGACCACCCAGGCCTCTCTCGATCAAGCGAAGGCGGCGGTCGATCAGGCCAAGGATCAGCTCAACTATGTCGAATTGCGCTCGGACCACAAAGCCATCGTCACCGCGTGGAATGCCGAAGCCGGGCAAGTCGTCACCGCCGGCCAGCAAGTGGTGACCCTGGCGCAGCCGGACATCAAGGAAGCGGTGATCGACCTGCCGGACACCCTGGTCGACCAACTCCCGAGCGACGTCGTCTTTCAAGTTGCGGCGCAACTGGACCCGAGTATCAACACGACGGCCACTGTTCGTGAAATCGAGCCCCAGGCCCAGAGTGCGACCCGTACCCGTCGAGCCCGCCTGACCCTGACAGACACACCGCCCGGTTTTCGCCTGGGCACAGCGATCAGCGTCACCCTCAGCTCCGCGATCAAACCCCGCATCGAACTGCCCTTGAGTGCGCTACAGGAGGTCGGTGGGCAATCGCGCATCTGGGTCGTCGATACGCAGACCCAGACCGTTGCCCCACGGGACGTCAACCTTCTCAGCCGCACCGATTCGACCATGGTCCTGGCCAACGGTGTGAAGTCGGGTGAGCGGGTGGTCAGCGCGGGTGTGAACAGCCTGAAACCGGGACAGAAAGTGAGAATCGACGAGGACAGCCCCCAATGAAAGGGAGTTTCAACTTATCCGAATGGGCCCTCAAGCATCAGTCGTTTGTCTGGTATTTGATGTTCGTCGCGCTGCTGATGGGCGTGTTCTCGTACATGAACCTGGGGCGCGAGGAAGACCCGTCGTTCACCATCAAAACCATGGTCATCCAGACCCGCTGGCCGGGCGCGACCCAGGAAGAAACCCTCAAGCAGGTCACGGATCGCATCGAGAAAAAACTCGAAGAGCTCGACTCCCTCGATTACGTCAAAAGCTATACGCGGCCCGGCGAGTCCACGGTGTTCGTCAACCTGCGCGACACCACCAGTGCCAAGGACATCCCGGAAATCTGGTACCAGGTGCGCAAGAAGATCAACGACATTCGCGGTGACTTCCCCCAAGGCCTGCAAGGGCCGGGATTCAACGACGAATTCGGTGATGTGTTCGGTTCGGTCTACGCCTTTACCGCCGACGGCTTGTCGATGCGCCAGTTGCGCGATTACGTGGAACAGGTTCGCGCTGAAATTCGTGAAGTGCCGGGGCTGGGCAAGGTCGAGATGGTCGGTGAGCAGGACGAAGTCCTCTACCTGAATTTCTCCACCCGTAAACTGGCGGCGCTGGGTATCGATCAACGCCAGGTGGTGCAAAGTCTGCAAACCCAGAACTCAGTGACCCCGGCCGGTGTGATCGAGTCCGGCCCGGAGCGCATCTCGGTGCGCACCTCCGGGCAGTTCGCTTCCGAGAAAGACCTGGCCAACGTCAACCTGCGGCTCAATGACCGCTTCTACCGCCTGGCCGACATCGCCGACATCAGCCGTGGCTACGTTGACCCGGCGACCCCGGAGTTCCGTTTCAACGGTCACCCGGCCATCGGCCTTGCCATCGCCATGAAGAAGGGCGGCAACATCCAGGAGTTCGGCAAGGCGTTGCACCAGCGCATGACTGACCTGACCGCAGACTTGCCGGTGGGCGTTGGTGTGCACACTGTGTCCGATCAGGCCGAAGTGGTGGAAAAAGCCGTCGGAGGCTTCACCAGTGCCTTGTTCGAAGCGGTGGTGATCGTGCTGATCGTCAGCTTCGTCAGCCTCGGTGTGCGCGCCGGGCTGGTGGTGGCGTGCTCGATCCCGCTGGTGCTGGCCATGGTGTTCATCTTCATGGAATACAGCGGCATCACCATGCAGCGGATTTCCCTCGGCGCATTGATCATCGCCCTCGGCCTGCTGGTGGACGACGCAATGATCACGGTCGAAATGATGGTCACACGCCTGGAAATGGGCGAGACCAAGGAGCAGGCGGCGACGTTTGCCTACACCTCCACGGCGTTCCCCATGCTCACCGGCACATTGGTGACAGTCGCCGGGTTCGTGCCGATTGGCCTCAACGCCAGCTCGGCGGGCGAGTACACCTTCACCCTGTTTGCCGTTATCGCGGTGGCGATGCTGGTGTCGTGGATTGTCGCTGTGTTGTTTGCCCCGGTGATCGGCGTGCACATTCTCAGCGCCAAGGTGAAACCCCATGACGCCGAGCCCGGGCGCATCGGCCGTGCATTCAATTACGGGATGTTTTGGGCCATGCGCAATCGCTGGTGGGCGATCGGTATCACCATTGCGCTGTTTGTGGCCTCGGTGTTTTCCATGCAGTTTGTGCAGAACCAGTTCTTCCCGTCGTCGGACCGCCCGGAAATCCTCGTCGACCTCAACCTGCCGCAAAACGCCTCGATGGCCGAAACCCGCAAGGCGGTGGACAAGCTCGAAGCGACGCTCAAGGATGACCCGGACATCGTGCGCTGGAGCACTTACATCGGCGAGGGAGCGATCCGATTCTACCTGCCCCTCGACCAGCAATTACAGAACCCGTACTACGCGCAACTGGTGATCGTCAGCAAAGGCCTGGAATCGCGCAACGCCCTCAGTCAGCGCTTGCGCGAACGGCTGCGCAAGGATTTCGTCGGGATCGGCAGCTACGTCCAGGCGCTGGAAATGGGCCCGCCGGTGGGTCGCCCGATTCAATACCGGGTCAGCGGAAAGGACATCGATCAGGTGCGCAAGCACGCCATCGCCCTGGCCACCGAGCTGGACAAGAACTCGCACATCGGCGAGATCATTTACGACTGGAACGAACCGGGCAAAGTCCTGCGCATCGAGATCGCCCAGGACAAGGCGCGGCAACTGGGGCTGTCGTCGGAAGACGTGGCCAACTTGATGAACAGCATTGTGGTTGGTTCGCCGGTGACTCAGGTCGATGACGATATCTACCTGATCAACGTCGTGGGGCGCGCGGTGGACGCGGAACGTGGCACGCCGGAAACCCTGCAAAACTTGCAGATCGTGACCCCGAGCGGCACGTCGATTCCGCTGCTGGCGTTCGCCACGGTGCGTTATGAACTCGAGCAACCGCTGGTCTGGCGCCGTGACCGTAAACCGACCATCACCATCAAGGCGGCGGTGCGTGATGAGATTCAGCCGACTGACTTGGTGAAGCAGCTCAACCCCGCCATCGATAAATTCGCCGCCGGTTTGCCGGTGGGTTACTCGGTCGCCACGGGCGGCACGGTGGAGGAAAGCGGCAAGGCCCAGGGGCCGATAGCCAAGGTGGTGCCGCTAATGCTGTTCCTGATGGCGACCTTCCTCATGATCCAGCTGCACAGCGTGCAGAAGCTGTTCCTGGTGGCGAGTGTCGCGCCGCTCGGGCTGATCGGCGTGGTGCTGGCGCTGATCCCGACGGGCACGCCAATGGGCTTTGTGGCGATCCTGGGGATTCTGGCGTTGATCGGCATCATCATCCGCAACTCGGTGATCCTGGTGACCCAGATCGACGCCTTGGAGAAAGAGGGCGTTTCACCTTGGGATGCTGTGGCGCAGGCCACGGAGCATCGACGCCGACCGATTCTGTTGACCGCTGCGGCGGCCAGCCTGGGGATGATCCCGATTGCCCGGGAAGTGTTCTGGGGGCCGATGGCTTACGCCATGATTGGCGGGATCATTATTGCGACGTTGCTGACGCTGCTGTTTTTGCCAGCGCTTTATGTCGCCTGGTACAAAATCCGCGAGCCGCAGAAAGAGGTGCAGTAAGGCGAGCGCTACGCGCTCATCGCGAGCAGGCTCGCTCCTACAGGGGGACCGCGTCCGTCTGGACAACTCGGTCAACTGTAGGAGCGAGCCTGCTCGCGATGGCGTCCTGTCAGGCTACACCGGCTTGCGCCACACACTCGCCAACCAAGGCTGCTGCTCCCGCGGCAGCCCGGCCGGCCGGTAGTAATGCTCCAGCTCCACAAACCCCGCCTCAGTCAGTAATTGCTGCCACGCCGCAAGATCGTGGTAAGCCCCATAACGCGGCCCATTCCACCCTTCCTGATTCTCGCCGCGAGGATTGGAACTGAACAACACGCCACCTGGCTTCAACGCCCTGCGCAACTCCTTCAACACCCGAGGCAATTCCTGGCGCGGGATATGAAACAACACCGCATTGGCAAAAATCCCGTCGAAGCGTCCATCCGGCAGGTCCAGCTTCAGAAAGTCCTGCTGCCATACTTCGCATCCACTGTCCTCACGCGCCATCTGCGCAAACTTTTCCGAACCATCGAGCCCGACAGCCGTGTGGCCCATGCGCGTGAACGTCTGCAAATCCCGCCCCGGCCCACAGCCGAAATCGAGAATGTCGAACGGCGCCTCGCCCTGAATATGCCGCAGCAGGGCATCGATGTTCTGGCTGACATCATGATCGCGAGTCCCCTCGCGAAAACCTTCGGCCACCGAGTTGTAATGGTCCAGGGTGGTGGCGGTGATCTTCTGGAGGTCGTCGGGGGTTTGCTTCATGGTCGGCTGCGCAGGCAATGGGGATATGGCCGAATATACGCCATCAGACGTGGGGCTGCTTCGCAGCCATTCGCGGGCAAGCCTCGCTCCTACAGTTGATCGAGTTGTTTCGACAGACGCGTACTCCTGTAGGAGCGAGGCTTGCCCGCGAAGGCGATTTCACTGCCGACCGATGTCAGCCCTGCTTCATCCCCAAACAATCAATGGAGCGATCAACCATGGCTTTGGCAATCTCCAGCAAATGCCAAACGGAAAACACCATGGCTCGATCCGCCCCCTTGAGGTGATCGCCACACTGATACGCGGTGACTGAAGCGCAGCGCAGCAAGTCCGCAACATAGAGTTGGGTGTCTTCAAAGCTCACGTCTTCACTGACGTTGTAGAACCGCAGTTCATCGGGGGCCGAAGGCTGTTCTCCGGTGAGGTAGAAATCGATCGCACGATAAAGGGCGGAACGATCTCTGAGTGGATCGTCGGTGGGTTTGTCTTGGGTGGATGTTTCGGGAGGTGGATCGGGGACAGATCTTTTCATTGGCGTTGCTCCTATTGCTGCAGGGGAGCCGACACCTTCGCCTACTAAGCGGTGGGTGGCAGCTGTACGCAGGTAGTAGGCCGGTCAATAGGAAAACCGGTGCACCCGAGAGTGCCCCACGTACAGCCACCATTTTCTGCACGCGGCAAGCAACACCGGGCATGAGCATGGAACCGCCATACGCCTATTGTTCCGGGCTACTAAACCCGATCACTGATGAGCAGTGACGGACCGAGACTAGCCACCGAATTTGGCAGGCGCAAGCGAGCGGAATGATCTAGGAAATGTCCTGCAAATGAAAGGGACCAGGCCTGTAGGCACACTGATTTTCCTGTGGGAAATGTTCCCCCTGTTGCGAGGGAAATTGCCCGTGTCGAGGACACTTTTGTGGCGAGGGAGCTTGCTCCCGCTGGGCTGCGAAGCAGCCCCCAGCCATTCAATGAGGAGTGTCAGATAAACCCGGTCTAAAGATCTTGCGATTGCTGCGCAATCGAGCGGGAGCAAGCTCCCTCGCCACAAAAGCGCTACAACCTTGACCGTGTTCAGCGCTTGTTGAGCCCCTGAGCCAAGCGATCCCCACCCAGCTGGATAATCGCTACCAACACCACCAGCAACACAATCACCGTCAGCATGATCTGGCTGTCAAACCGCTGATACCCATACCGATACGCAATGTCCCCCAACCCCCCGCACCAATGGCCCCGGCCATGGCCGACGAGTTGATCATGGTCACCAACGTGATGGTGAAACCACCGACAATCCCCGGCAGCGCCTCGGGCAACAGCACGTGCCAGACGATGTGCCAGCGCCGGCAACCCATCGCTTGGGCCGCTTCGATCAAACCGTGATCCACCTCGCGCAAACTGACTTCGGCTATGCGCGCAAAGAACGGCGTGGCGGCAATCGTCAGCGGCACCACCGCGGCCCAGACCCCGTAAGTGGTGCCGACGATCAACCGGGTGAACGGAATCAGCGCCACCATCAGAATCAGAAACGGAATCGAGCGGAACAGGTTCACGAAGGCGCCCAGTGCACGGTTCAGCGCCGGTGCTTCGTAGATGCCGCCTTGTGTGCTGGTGACCAGGATGACCGCCAGCGGAATCCCCGCCAGCAGCGCAATCAGCGACGACACGCCCACCATCAGAAACGTGTCGATGAAGCCTTGCAACAAACGATCAAACCACATAACCGAGCACCTCCACCTGTTGCGCCCAGTGGCCGGCGCGCTGACGCAGTTGCTCGGCGCCCAAGGACGACCCCGTCACCGCCAGCAGCAATTGCCCCAGCGCATGGCCCTGAATGCGTTCCACGCCACCTTGCAGCAACCTCACGCGACCGCCGAGGGCGCTGAACAGCGCTGCCAGATCCGGTTCGTCTGTGGCGCTGCCGGTGAAGCGCAAACGCAACACAACCGCCGCATCCGAGGACTGAGGTTGTGGACGCAAACCGCTTTGCAGTTCTTCCGGCAGCGCGTGTTGCAGCGGCGCGAGCAAGGTCTTGCTGACTTCATGCTGCGGGTCGCCAAAGACTTTCCAGACCGGCCCTTGCTCGACGACTTTTCCGTGCTCCAGCACCACCACCCGATCACAGATATCGCGGATCACCGCCATCTCGTGGGTGATCAGTACGATGGTCAAACCAAGCCGCTGATTGATCTCGCGCAGCAGGCCGAGGATCGATTGCGTGGTCTCCGGGTCCAGTGCCGATGTGGCTTCGTCACACAGCAGGATCTCCGGGTCATGCACCAACGCGCGGGCGATGCCGACACGCTGTTTCTGTCCGCCGGACAGCTGCGCCGGATAGGCCTTGTGCTTGCCTTGCAGGCCGACCAACTCCAGCAGTTCGCGGACTTTCTGTTCGCGTTTTTCCTTGGGCACACCAGCGACTTTCAGTGGCAATTCGACGTTCTGCCAAACGGTCTTGGCCGACATCAGGTTGAAGTGCTGGAAGATCATGCCGATCCGTCGGCGCAGCGCGACCAGGCGGTCTTCATCGAACTCGCCGATGTCCACTTGATCGATCAGCACCCGGCCGCTGCTCGGTTGTTCGAGACGGTTGATGGTGCGGATCAGCGACGACTTGCCAGCGCCGCTGCGACCGATGATGCCGAACACTTCACTGCGCTGGATCGCCAGGTCGATGCCGTGCAACGCCGCCACTGGACCCTGCTGACCGGTGTAGGTTTTGCCCAGGCCGATGAAGCGCACATGAGCGCGGTTCAGGTCCGGGTGCAGTTCGGTCTGTTCGGCTTTATGTGGCTCTGGAATCTCCAGTCGCCGTTGGATCGCGGCCGTCATCCTCAGCTTTCCCAGCCGGCTTGATAGAGCTTGCCGTGGGCTTTATCCAAGGCTGCACGAACAGCCGGCGAGTGCTGGTAGATATCGACAAACTTGATCAGGCGCGGATCGGTTTTGCTCTTGGGCTGGATCACGAACTGGATCACGTATTCCTTGTGATCGAGACCGTCGAACAGCAACGCCGAACCGGCATCGAAAGTCTTCGACAGACGTATATACGCCGGGTAGCCCTGCACCAGATCGGCATCGTCATAGGCGCGCACCAGCTGTACCGCTTCAACCTGGAGGATTTTGATGTTCTTCGGGTTGGCGATGATGTCTTCTTCGGTGGCCTTGTAGCCGACACCCGGTTTTAGGGTGATCAGGCCGGCCTTGGCCAGCAGTTGAAGACCGCGACCGCTGTTGATCGGGTCGTTGGCGATGGCGACGCTGGCGCCTTGCGGCAGTTCGTCGAAGCTTTTGTATTTTTTCGAGTAGAGGCCGACGTTGTTGATGATCCCCGGCGCAAACGGCACCAGGTCAAAACCGGCGGCAGCCTTGGCGTTTTCCAGGAACGGTACGTGCTGGAAATAGTTCACGTCGATGTCGCCGGCCGCGAGGCTGACGTTGGGGGCGATCCAGTCGCTGAACTCCACGAGGTCGACTTGCAGGCCTTGTTTTTTGGCTTCCTCGACGGCGGCTTCCAGCGGGATGGCGAAGGCCGCGGTGGTGCCGACTTTCAGCGGCGCGTCGGCGGCGAAGGTGACAGAACTGAAGAGGCCGAGGGCCAGGGCCAGTGCTTTGACTGGGTGGGAGAGGCAGGTCTTTTTCATGATGGGGTTTCCAGTCAGTGCATAAATTTTGGGTGTTTGGGCGGGCCTCTTCGCGGGCAAGCCTCGCTCCTACAGGTTCAGCGCCGTACCGGACATTTGTGAACGACCAATACCTGTAGGAGCGAGGCTTGCCCGCGAAGCTTTTAGCGCCGAAACGCCGAGCCCGTATGTTGCTCAGGCAAATGCGCTTCGCCGTGAAACAGCTTTTCCCGCAGGCTGCCGTTGTCATAAGCCGTTTTGTACGACCCACGCCGCTGCAGCTCCGGAATCACTAGCTCAATGAAATCCACATAGCTTTCCGGCGTGACAATCCGTGTCAGGTTGAAGCCATCCAGCCCGGTCTCGGCGATCCACGATTCCAGTTCGTCCGCCACTTGCTCAGGCGAACCCACCACCGTGATGTAGCGGCCGCCGAGGGCGTGTTGCTCGAGCAATTTGCGCCGGGTCCAGTCGTTGTTTTGCAGGTTTTTGGTCGCCGACTGGATCGCATTGCTCTTCACGTACTGGATCGGCTCGTCGATCTCGTAGTCGGAGAAGTCGATGCCGGTCGACGCCGAAAAATGCGCCACGCCGGCCTCCGCGCTGGCATAACTCAGGTATTCGGCGTGCTTGGCCCAGGCCAGTGCTTCGGTGGCGCCGACAATCACGTTCAAGCCCATGAACACCTTGATGTCTTCGGGATTGCGCCCGGCTTCAATAGCGCTGGCGCGAACCTTATCCACCTGAACCTTGGTCGATGGTTTGTTCTGCCCGCTGATGAACACGCACTCGGCATGACGCCCGGCGAACAGCAAACCGCGATCGGAACTGCCGGCCTGAAACAACACCGGCGTGCGCTGCGGCGATGGCTCGCAGAGGTGATAACCCTCGACCTGATAGAACTCACCCTTGTGTTCGACCTTGTGCACTTTTTCCGGTTGGGCGTAGATCCGCTGTTGCGGGTCATTCAACACCGCGCCGTTTTCCCAGCTGCCTTCCCAGAGTTTGTAGAGCACTTCGAGGTATTCATCAGCCTGGTCGTAACGGCGGTCGTGTTCGACCTGTTCGCTGAGGCCCATGGCCTTGGCGGCGCTGTCGAGGTAACCGGTGACGATGTTCCAGCCGACCCGGCCGCGACTCAGGTGATCGAGCGTCGACAGGCGGCGGGCGAACAGGTACGGCGGTTCGTAAGACAGGTTGGCGGTGAGGCCGAAACCGAGGTTTTTCGTCACCGCCGCCATGGCTGAAACCAGCAGCAGCGGGTCGTTGACTGGCAGCTGGATCGATTCTTTCAGAGGCACGTCCACCGAGTTCTGGTAGACGTCGTACACGCCGACGATATCGGCGATGAACAGACCGTCGAACAAGCCGCGTTCCAGCAACTGCGCCAGTTCGGTCCAGTATTCAACGGTTTTGTATTGGGTGGAGGTGTCCCGTGGATGCGTCCACAAGCCGTGGTTGATGTGCCCGATGCAGTTCATGTTGAACGCGTTGAGCAGGATCTTCTTTCTCGCCTCGGCCATCAGATGGTCCCCCGCAACGGAGGGTTTTCATCGTTGAGGTAGTAGTTGCCGACGGCGTGATACTTCCAGCGCACCGGGTCGTGCAGGGTATGCACCCGCGCGTTGCGCCAGTGGCGATCGAGGCCGTGTTCGATCAGCGTTGCCTGGCTGCCGGCCAGTTCAAACAACGTGCTGCCGGCGGCGAGGGAAATGTCGGTGCTGATGGCGCGGGCTTCGGCAACGGCAATCGAGGCCGCAGCGACGGTCTCGGCGTTGGTGTTGGCCTGGGCTTTGTCGAGGAATTCGCCGGAGCGTTCCAGCAAGGCTTCGGCGGCGTGCAGGCGAATGCTCAGGTGGCCGAAACTCTTGAGGGTGAGCGGGTCGTCAGTGGCTTTTTCATGGGTGGCGTCGATCCACGGTCGGGTTTTGGTGCGCACGAAGTGCAGGGCATCTTCATAGGCGGCGCGGGCGATGCCGGTGTCGATGGCGGCGTGAAGAATCTGTGCCAGCGGGCCAACGGTGGTCGGGCGCTCGAACGCACTTTGAAACGGGATGACGTCTTCGGTGGCGACGTAGACGTCTTCGAACACCACCGAACCGCTGCCGGTGGTGCGCTGGCCGAAACCGCTCCAGTCGTCGATGACGGTCAGGCCTTTGCTGTTGTGGGGGACGAACGCCAGTTGCTGCACGCCGTTTTCATCCACCACCGACGTCGGAATGCGTTGCGCATAGATCGCGCCGGTCGCGTAGAACTTGCGACCGTTGATGCGATAACCGTCAGCGTCGCGGGTCAGGCTGGTGACGCGGTCATGGGCGGTTTTGGTGCCCAGTTCCGCCAAGGCATTGCCGAAGCGCTGGCCGGCGAGCACTTCGGCGTACAGGCGTTTTTTCTGCTCTTCGCTGCCGTTCACGCGCAGCACTTCGAGGGCGTAGAAATGGTTCTGCGGGATCTGTCCGAGCGAGCCGTCAGCCTGGGCAATCAGCGCGATAACCTTGGCCAGGGTCACGTTGGAAACCCCGGCGCCGCCGTATTCCTTGGGCACGCTGATGCCCCAAAGACCCGAGCGGGAAAACACTTCCAGCTCCGGGTGCGGCAAACGGCGTTCGCGGTCGCGCAGGGCGCTGTCGCGTTTGAAATCTTCGGCCAGATCGGTAGCGACGATCAGGGCTTGCTCATCGCTGGTTATGACCGCGACGTGGTGAGAATGAGTCATGTGTTTCTCCAGAGATCTGGTCGTTAAATCCAGGAGTGGCGAGCGGGCAGCGTGCCGTTCAGGTGATAGCTGCCGATGGCGTGGTATTTCCAGCGCACCGGGTCGTGCAGCGTGTGCACGCGGGCGTTGCGCCAGTGGCGGTCGAGATTGAATTCGGCGAGGGTCGCGCGGCTGCCGGCCAGTTCGAAGAGCTTTTCGCTGGCGAGCAGCGAGATCTCGGTGGTCAGCACTTTTGCTTCAGCGACGGCAATCGACGCGCGCGCGGCGGACTCGGCAGTGAGTGGCGCGGCGCTGACCTCATCGAGTACTTGCCCGGCCTTGCGCAGCAGTGCCTCGGCGGCGTGCAGTTCAATTTTCAACTTGCCGATATCGGCGATGACGTAGAGGTCGTCGCTGGCCCGCTCGACCTTGGCGTCGATCCACGGACGGGCACGGGTTTTCACGAACTCGATGGCATCGTCGATGGCACCGCGAGCGATACCGGCGTCAATGGCCGCTTGAATCAGTTGCGACACGGCACCCTGGATGTTCGGGCTGTCGTTGATCTTCCAGTTGTCTACCACCAGCTCGGCGTCGACCCGCACGTTGTTGAGCAAAATAGTGCCGCTGGCGGTGGTGCGCTGACCGAAGCCTGACCAGTCATCCACAATGCGCAGGCCCGGTGTGCCGCGACGGACGAAGGCCAACACTTGCTTGCCGTCGTCGTTCAGCGCCTTGACCGCCACCCAATGGGCGAACAGTGCTCCGGTGGAGTAAAACTTCTGCCCGCTGATGACAAAACCATCCCCGTCAGCGGTGATTCGTGCTTTGAGTTCGAGGGTGTTTTTGGTGCCGCGCTCCGGCCCGGCATTGCCGATGCGCCAGCCTTCGAGCACGCTTTTGAACAGCTGTTTTTTTTGCGCATCGGTGGCGCTGCCGAGTACCAGGTGCAGGATGCCGAACTGGTTCTGCGGGATCTGTCCCAGTGCCGGGTCCGCCGCAGAAATGATCGCGAAAACCTCGGCCAGGGTGACGAACGAAACCTGCGGGCCACCGTACTCGCGCGCAATGGAAATGCTGCCCAGGCCGCTGCGGGTGAACTGTTCGATTTGCGACCATGGCAATTTGCGCTGCCGGTCACGTTTGGCCGCTTGCAGGCGGGCGACTTGCGCCAGCTCATGGGCGGCCTTGATGGCTTGTGCGTCGTTGCGCAGGACCTGCGCGGGCAACAACAGGGGGCGATGTCCAGATCACTCTGAACGATTGCATCTGCAAGACTGGACATCAGTGCCGCTCCTTGGCTGCACGCAATGCCCTGGCGATCTGCACTGGGGTGATTGTGTTCCGGGCCATACCTACCTCACATCTCATGGAGTCGCCGCGAGGGTTGCGGCGAACGAAAATCAAGAATGTCCGGTGGTCCGGTGCATATACCCTAAACGCGTATAAAAAATTAATAAACTAACTTTTGGGAATATGCATAGAAGGGTGTTGCTTCCCCTGTAGGAGCGAGGCTTGCCCGCGAAGGCGGAGTGTCGGGCACCTTTGATGTTGGCTGACGCACAGCCTTCGCGGGCAAGCCTCGCTCCTACAGGGACGGCGGTGTTTTTACTTTTTGCGCGTTTCGGCGGCTTTCAATTGCTCTTTGAACGGCACTTTCAGATAGGGATTGTTGCAACCGATCTTGAGCCAGCGCGGTGGTGCCCAGCCGGAGTTGTTGCCCACGCGATCGAGGATGCAGTAAGTCACCTCCAGCCGAAGGTCTTCGCCGGCTTCGAGAATGATCGCCGGCGGCACCCAGACCTGAACCGGCTGGCCCACCTCGTCGGCCTTGAGCTGCGGCAGGTCCATGCGCACATCACCCCAGCGCAGGGTGATTTCATCGTCGACGGCCATGTTCAGGTAAGGCTCGATGGTCAACGGCACGCCCCGCTTGATCTGGTTCGGATTGACCCCCTGACGGCGAATGGTTTCGGGGATGCCCACTGGCGCCAGGTGCTCGTTTTCGTGGCCGCACAGCGTGAGTGGCTGACCGCCCGGGCAATCGAGCTTGATCTGTACCCGTGTGGCGAGCGACAGCGCCGGCCCCTGTCCGACTTGCATGACGCGGTAGTGAATGCAGGAGGAGCCATTGGCAATGAAGCTTTGCGGCACACGCAGACTGACGACTTCGCCGACATCGTCGGCCATGAGGACGCGGGAGGCGACGTAGCAGTTGTCCCAGAACAGTTCGATCAGGTCGCCTTCGTCCATGCCGGGGTAGGGCGCCACATCGATCAGCAGATGGGCCGCCGAAGTGACATTGATGCCAGTCTTGTGGGATTGCGCCAGGGTAGGGGCCGCAAGTCCGGATTTATTCGAGGTGCTTGTCATGGGTTTCTCCTTGACGCCTTGCAGCGAAGTCCGTTTCTGAAAAAATCAAAAGGCGTGTATTACCGAGCAACAAAGTTGTTCACTATTTGCAAGTTTCAATAATGGTTTTTAACGATGGTTGACGCCTGCTGGGGACTAGATAAGAGTGCGCCTGAATAGGTGTCAATAGAACTGACTAGTTAAGTAGGGTATTCAGTGCTATTCAGAAAAATCCTACGCCTTAAAGTTAATATGCCGCACCGCTCTGTCGAATTTCGCCGCGTATTTATTGATTTTCGGGCGCGGGTGGCGGCGACGGTGTGCTCATTGATGGCACTGGATCTGGCGGATTTTAGGCGCGTTTAATCTGTTGCAGAACATATATATGTACCGCATGCAGTTGTAAAAATTAATCTATTGTTCGAATGAACGAGAAGAGAGAGTCGAGCGATGTGGGTGGCGGGGTAAGTTGTCACTTCCATCCATGGAAGTTGACAAATAGTGAAGCGATATTAAGGGTTGGTGTTATTCAGGAACTTGCTGAGAAACTGCTTCGTCCGTTCTTCTTTCGGGTTGGCAAACAACGCCTTGGCTTCGCCTTGCTCGACGATCACACCCTTGTCAAAAAACACCACACGGTTGGCCACGTCCCGGGCAAAGCCCATTTCGTGGGTAACGATCACCATGGTTCGCTTCTCTTCGGCCAGGCTGCGGATGGTCGCCAGCACTTCACCCACCAGCTCTGGATCAAGCGCTGAGGTGGGTTCATCGAACAGGATCACTTCCGGCTCCATCGCCAGTGCACGGGCAATCGCCACACGCTGCTGCTGACCACCGGAAAGGCGTCGCGGGTAAGCGTCTTCCTTGCCCGCCAGGCCAACCCTGGCCAATAGCTTTTTACCCAGGGCAACGGCGTCGGCGTGCGGGATCTTCTTCACGATGATCGGGCCTTCGATGACGTTTTCCAGGGCGGTGCGATGGGGGAACAGGTTGAAGTTCTGGAACACGAAACCGACATGCTGACGCAAGCGCCGCACCAGGTTCTGCTGCTGGTTCAACGGGCGGCTGCCATCGATCTCGATGTCACCGACCTTGATCCGGCCGCTGGTGGGTTCTTCCAGAAAATTCAGGCATCGCAGGAAGGTGGTTTTACCCGAGCCGCTAGGCCCTATGATCGCGACGACCTCACCTTCCTTCACTTCCAGATCGATGCCGTTGAGCACCACTTGACCCTTGAACTGCTTTGTCAGTTTTTCCACGACAATCATTGGGTCAGGACTCCTGGTCGTGCCGATTGACCCGCTCTTCCAACTTGTTCTGCAGGTGCGAGAGCACCGTGGCCAGAATCCAGTAGATCAGCGCGGCGGCAAGGTACATGGTGAACACTTCGAAGGTGCGTGCTGTGATCAGTTGCGCCTGGCGGAACAGTTCCGGCACCTGGATGGTGGCGGCCAGCGCGGTGTCCTTGACCAGCGAAATGAAGCTGTTGCCCAGCGGCGGTAATGCGGTGCGCATCGCTTGCGGGATAATGGCCCGGCGAAGGGTTTGCGCACGAGTCATGCCGATGCTGGCGGCAGCTTCCCACTGACCGCGCTCGATGGAGCTGATCGCGGAACGCAGGATTTCACAGGCGTAAGCGGCCATATTCAGCGAGAAGCCGATCAGGGCCGCCGGCAGCGGATCGAGTTCCATGCCCAATTGCGGCAAGCCGTAATAGATCACGAACAGTTGCACCAGCAACGGCGTGCCGCGAAAGAACGACACGTAGATGCGGGCGATCCAGCTGACCAGCTTGAAGCGCGACAGGCGCATCAGTGCCAGGCCGAAGCCCAGCATGAGGCCGAAGAACATCCCGCCCAGGCTCAAGATGACCGTGTAGTAGGCCCCCTTGAGCAGGAAAGGCAGGGAGTCCAGTGCGAGTTGAAAAGCTTCTTCCATTATTGAGTGACGTCAGCGCTGAAGTATTTTTCCGAAAGCTTTTTCAGCGTACCGTCGGCACGCAGCTTGTCGATGGCTTTGTTCACCGCAGCCAGCAACTCAGGCTCGCCTTTGCGCAGGGCAATACCGGCTTCCTGACGGGAGAACGCTTCGCCGGCGGCGGTGGTGTCCTTGGCTTTCTTGGCGTATTCCAGAGCGGCCAGACGGTCGATCAGAATGGCGTCGATGCGGCCGACGCGCAGGTCCTGGAACTTGGTCGGATCATCGTCATAGGTCTTGATGATGGCTTTTGGCTGATTGTCTTTGAGCCACTGCTCGTAGTTGGTGCCCAGGCCTACGCCGACTTTCTTGCCGGCCAGATCGGCGGCAGACTTGATGTTCAGCTCCGCGGCCTTCTTGGTCAGCACCAGCGCCTGAATCCCGGAAACGGTGTACGGCTCGGAGAAGTCATACTTCTTCTTGCGCTCTTCGGAGATGGTCACCTGGTTGATCACTGCGTCCAGACGTTTGGATTCCAGCGCCGCGAGGATGCCGTCCCATTTGGTCGGTTGCAGTTTGACCTTCACGCCCAGTTCTTTGGCCAGGGCTTCGGAGAACTCGACTTCGAAACCGGCCAGTTTGCCGTCGGCGTCAACGAAGCTGAACGGTGGGTAAGTGCCTTCCAGACCGACGTTGATCACGCCCGCGTCCTTGATTTTTTGCAGCTGCTCACCGGCAACCGCTTGCCCCAGCAGACCGGCGCTCAGCGCCAGGCCCAGCGAACCGACCAGCAGATTTCGACGTAGTGCGGAAAAATTCATGACAAGCCCCTGTGTTTTCTTATGAAGACGCTTTTAGGAATGTTGGCAAAATCGGGATTTGGACGACTGCAATATCCTGCCCTAAAGCAGCGTATGCGTCTCGCTGCAAATTCGCCTGCGGCGTGACTATATGATGGCGCTTTTAGATAGGAAAATAATAAATATCGTGTTTGTTATTCTTTTATTTCATATGAGATACACGCGATTCCCTGTGGCGAGGGAGCTTGGTCCCTCGCCACAGGAGTACTTCAACTGGTCAGCGAGTCCTTGTAGGCAAACAACGCTGGTGCCCCGCCGGTATGCAGGAAAATGATCGGGCCATCGTTGAACCGTTGACGACCGATGCCATCCAGCAACCCGGCCATGGCTTTACCGGTGTAAACCGGGTCCAGCAGCAACCCTTCCTGACTCGCCACCAGCTTCACCGCCGCCAGCGTCCCGGCATTCGGCTCGCCATACCGCGGGCCAAAATATTCGTCCCACAGTTCGATCTTGAAACCCGCCGGCAGGCTCACGCCCAGCAACTCGGCAGTGCGCTCGGCCAGGCCCTGGACTTTCGGGCGCTGATCTTCATCGCTACGGGACACCGTGACACCAATCACTGGCAAATCCGGCAGTACTTCACTCAGTGCCAGCGCCAGACCACTGTGGGTCCCGGCACTGCCCGAGGCCAGGACCACGGCGGCAAATTGCAGGCCGGTGTCCTTGATCTGTGCGGCCAGTTCCAGCCCGGCGCGCACATAACCCAAAGCGCCCAGCGCATTGGAGCCACCAATCGGCACCAGATACGGTTTCTTGCCGTTATTGCGTAAACGGTCGGCCAAGGCTTGCAGTTGCTCGTCGGCATTGTCGAGGTTTTCCACCAGCTCGACCTTGGCATCGAACAGGTCGAGCAGCAGCCGATTGCCGTTGCCCAGGTAGTTGGCGTCGTCGGTGCCCAATGGATTTTCCAGCAGCGCGACGCAGCCCAGGCCAAGCTTGGCCGCAATGGCGGCAGTCTGGCGCACGTGGTTGGACTGAAGCGCACCCGCGGTGATCAACGTGTCGGCGCCCTGGGCCAAGGCATCGGCCGCCAGGTATTCGAGTTTGCGCAGCTTGTTGCCGCCCATGGCCAGCGGTGTCAGGTCATCGCGTTTGACGTACAGATCACGGCCGAGCCAGGTCGACAGCCGTTCGAGTTTTTCAAGTGCGGTAGGGTGGCCGAGGAGGTCGAGGCGGTTAAAGCGGGCAAGCTGTTGTTTGATCATGGGTCCGTACTGGCCAAGGAAGATGTCAGGACTATAGGCACGGCTATATGCATGGGCAACCGTCAATCGCTTATAGCCAAAAGAACTGAACACAGCACAATTGGTTCTTAATTCGGCCTCCAGACCTTGCCGTAAAGTAATCGCCGACAACGCGGCCAGACACTCCGGCCGCCCGTGAGGAGTTTTTACCGTGAGCGAGCGTTCCAGCCATTGGCAATTGCAGACCATCGTCAGTCAACTGCGTACTGCGCGGGACCAGTGGCGCGCACAAAACGGCCGAGTCAGCGGCGAGCAGGGCGGTCGCGAATTGCCTTCCCGGGCCGCCATGGCGGAGATACTGGAAGCGCTGTGCGGTGCCTTGTTTCCGATGCGTCTGGGACCGGTGGATTTGCGTGAGGAGAGTGAAGACTTCTACGTCGGGCACACGCTGGACGTCGCGTTGAACGCGTTGCTGGCGCAAGCACGACTCGAACTGCGTTACGCCGCTCGTCACAGCGCCGAAGCTGACACCGAAGTGGAGGCCAAGACTATTGCGATCATTCAGGATTTCGCCCTCGCGTTGCCGGGGCTGCGCAGCTTGCTGGACACCGATGTGCTGGCGGCCTATCACGGTGACCCGGCAGCTCGTAGCGTCGATGAAGTGCTGTTGTGCTATCCCGGGATTCTGGCGGTGATCCACCATCGCCTGGCGCACCATTTGTACCGCTCGGGGCTGCCGCTGCTGGCGCGGATCAGCGCAGAAATCGCCCACTCGGCCACCGGTATCGACATCCATCCTGGGGCGCAGATCGGTCGCAGCTTCTTTATTGATCACGGGACGGGTGTCGTGATCGGCGAGACGGCGATCATTGGTGAACGCGTGCGGATTTATCAAGCCGTGACGTTGGGCGCCAAGCGCTTCCCGTCGGATGAGGACGGCCAGTTGCAAAAGGGCCATCCGCGGCATCCGATCGTTGAGGATGATGTGGTGATCTATGCCGGCGCGACGATTCTGGGGCGGATCACCATTGGCAAGGGCTCGACCATTGGCGGCAACGTCTGGCTGACCCGTAGCGTACCGCCGGGGTGCAACCTGACGCAGGCGAATTTGCAGCATGATGACGGGACGCAGAAGTAAGCTTCGAAATTTCAGCTGATTGCACCGGCCTCATCGCGAGCAGGCTCGCTTCCACAGTGGATTTTTGAACGACACATCTCCCTGTGGGAGCGAGCCTGCTCGCGAATGGATTTCAAGGCGCACGGTAATCATGGCATTTAGCTAATTTCCCGCTGAACGAATCCCCCAAATCCCACGTCATACCCATCCTTGAGCTAGCGTACAGAACGTACCGCCGAGCCCTGCGATTAGTCCTTAGCACCCTATTCATGTTTAACTTGAACGCTCATTCAAGTTAAACCGCCGGTTTGCTGCCCGTTCACAACAGGAGGCTTGCCTTGCCGAGTCCGTTATTGATTGCCCTGTTTCACCCCCTTGAGGTGCACCTTTCATGAGTGCATCGTCCCTCCCTCCAAGCGGCCAGGTCCGCATGAATCCGCCGGTGTTTTATTTCGCGGCGACCTTCATTCTGCTGTTCGGCATCGTCGTCATTGCCATGCCTGAACAGGCCGGCGCCTGGCTGCTGGAAGCGCAAAACTGGGCGGCCAATACGGTCGGCTGGTATTACATGCTCGCGATGACGCTGTATCTGGTCTTCGTGGTGGTCACCGCCTTGTCTGGCTACGGCAAGATCAAGCTCGGTGCCGACCACGACGAGCCCGAATTCAGTTACCTGTCCTGGGCCGGCATGCTGTTCGCCGCCGGGATCAGCATCACGCTGTTCTTCTTTTGCGTGTCCGAACCGCTCACTCACTTGGCCCAACCACCGCAAGGCGAGGCCGGCACGGCGGATGCGGCGCGTCAGGCGATGCAGATTCTGTTTCTGCACTGGGGCCTGCACGGCTGGGGCGTGTTCGCCTTTGTCGGCATGGCGCTGGCCTACTTCGCCTACCGCCACAACCTGCCGCTGGCCTTGCGTTCGGCGCTCTATCCGCTGATTGGCAAGCGCATCAACGGCCCGATCGGTTACGCCGTGGACGGCTTCGGCATCATCGCCACGGTGTTCGGCCTCGGCGCCGACATGGGCTTTGGCGTGTTGCACCTCAACTCGGGCCTGGACTACCTGTTCGGCATCGCTCACACCCAGTGGATTCAGGTCGGCCTGATCACGTTGATGATGGGCGCGGCGATCATCGTCGCGGTGTCCGGCGTCGATAAAGGCGTGCGGGTGATGTCCGACATCAACATGCTGCTGGCCTGTGCGCTGTTGCTGTTCGTGTTGTTCGCCGGTCCTACGCAGCACTTGCTCAACACCCTGATCCAGAACATCGGCGACTACCTCGGCGCGTTGCCGATGAAGAGTTTCGACCTGTACGCCTACGACAAACCCAGCGACTGGCTGGGCGGCTGGACCGTGTTCTATTGGGCCTGGTGGATTGCGTGGTCGCCGTTCGTGGGCCTGTTCATCGCCCGGATCTCCCGTGGCCGTACCATTCGCGAATTCGTCTTCGGCGTGTTGCTGATTCCGCTCGGTTTCACCCTGGCGTGGATGTCGATCTTCGGCAACAGCGCCATCGACCAGGTCCTGAACCACGGCATGACCGCACTCGGCATGTCGGCCGTCGACAATCCGTCGATGACCCTCTACCTGCTGCTGGAAACCTACCCGTGGAGCAAAACCGTCATCGCGGTGACGGTGTTCATCAGCTTCGTGTTCTTCGTCACCTCGGCCGACTCCGGCACCGTGGTGCTGTCGACGCTCTCCGCCAAGGGCGGCAACCCGGATGAAGACGGGCCGAAATGGCTGCGGGTGTTCTGGGGCGCGATGACCGCGCTGGTGACCAGTGCGTTGCTGTTCTCCGGCAGCATCGATGCGCTGAAGTCAGCGGTGGTGCTGACGTCGTTGCCGTTCTCGATGATCTTGCTGCTGATGATGTGGGGGCTGCACAAGGCGTTCTATCTGGAGTCGCAAAAGCAGATCGCGCAGCTGCATTCCCTGGCGCCGGTGTCCGGCTCGCGGAGGGGCGGTTGGCGTCAGCGTTTGACCCAGGCCGTGCATTTCCCGTCTCGCGATGAGGTCTATCGCTTCCTCGACACCACGGTGCGCCCGGCGATCGAAGAAGTGAGCGCCGTGTTCGTCGAGAAAGGATTGAACGTGGTCACTCAGCCCGACCCGGCCAACGACAACGTCAGCCTGGAAATCGGACACGGCGAAGAGCATCCGTTTATCTATCAGGTGCAGATGCGTGGCTACTTCACGCCATCGTTTGCCCGTGGTGGCATGGGTTCCAAGGAACTCAACAACCGCCGTTATTACCGGGCCGAAGTGCATTTGAGCGAGGGCAGCCAGAACTACGATCTGGTGGGTTACACCAAGGAGCAGATCATCAACGACATCCTTGATCAGTACGAACGGCATTTGCAGTTCTTGCACTTGGTGCGTTGAACGTAGTGGCGGTGCTGTTCACGTTTCGGTGGTCAACACCATGAACAGCACCAGCGCCGCCACCGGTACACCGAACACGGCGCTGCCAACGACCAGTTCAGTGCTCAACGGCTGGCCGGCATTGACCATGCCGACCGCGCCGTTGATCAGTGTCAGGGCCAGCCACAGGACCACAAAACTGTAGGTCAGGGTCTCGCGGCTGAAGCCGATTTTCTCGCCGATGAACAGCATCAGCGCCAGCAGGATCAGGCCGAAGGTGATGATGATCGTGGTGTGCATGATGCATTCCGTCCTTTCGATGTGTGCTGCCCTCAAGACCGCCTTCGCGGGCAAGCCTCGCGCCTACAGATTGCGCGCAACCCCTGTAGGCGCGAGGCTTGCCCGCGAAGGCGTCTGGCCTGCCTGCAAACCAGCTTAAACCAATCCACCATTCACCCGCAGAATCTGACCATTGACCCAAGCCGAATCCGGCCCGACCAGAAACGACACCACACGAGCAATGTCCTCCGGCTGACCGAGACGCTCCAGCGGAGGCATCTTGGCGAAGGTCTGGATCTGCTCTTCGCTCTTGCCGTGCAAAAACAATTCGGTCGCTACCGGCCCGGGGGCGACTGCGTTGACGGTGATGTTGCGCCCGCGCATTTCTTTGGCGAATACCTGGGTCAGGGATTCCACGGCCGCTTTGCTGGCGATGTACACCGCATAGCCTGGCAGGTTGAGCCCGACGGTGCTGCTGGAAAAGTTGACGATCCGCCCGCCGCTGTTCAGACGCGTCGCCGCCTCACGCAAGGTGTTGAAGGTGCCACGCGCGTGGATGTTGAAGGTCTGGTCGAACAGTTCGTCTGTGTGTTGCGCCAGCGGCATCACTTTGAGAATGCCGGCGTTGTTGATCAGCACATCGACCTTGCCCAGTTGCGTTTCGGTCTCGTCGAACATCCGGCGCACGTCGTCGGCATTGGCCACATCGGCCTTGATCGCTATGGCTTGATGGCCGGCCTGACGCAACTCCACCACCCGTTTTGAGGCTTCGATGGCGCTGCTGGCGTAGTTGATGGCGACGGCGAACCCTTCGCTGGCCAGTTGTCTGGCGATCACGGCACCGATGCCACGGGAGGCGCCGGTCACGAGGGCAACTTTCGAAGTTTGAGTAGTCATGGCGAACCTTTGAAGGTGTTTGTTGGGGTGAAGCCAGATTCACATGTTTACCGAAGTCGATAAATGCACGAGAGTTGCCTTGACTGTTCAATAATCGCCAACAATCGAGGAGCAGGAGCCAAGCGTGGATCAAGTCAAAGCAATGAAGGTTTTCGTGCGGATCTACGAGCGCAGCAGCTTCACGCTGGCCGCCGAGGACCTGAATCTGCCGCGGGCGACGCTGACCCATACGCTGAATCAGTTTGAAGCGTGGCTCGGTACGCGCTTGTTGGAACGCAGCACCCGCAGGGTGCGTCCGACGCTGGACGGCGAGGCCTACTATCAGCGTTGTGTGCACTTGCTGGCGGAACTGGAAGAAGCCGAACTGGCGTTTCGCGGTTGCGCACCCAAAGGCCGCTTGCGCGTTGACTTGCATGGCACCCTGGCCAGGCATTTTGTGATCCCGGCATTGCCACAATTCATGGAGCGTTACCCGGACATCGAGTTGTCCATCAGCGAAGCCGACCGTTTTGTCGACCTGATCGCTGAAGGCGTCGACTGCGTGCTGCGCGCCGGCACCTTGAGTGATTCGGCGCTGATCGGAAAACGCATCGCCAACCTGCGCCAGATCACCTGCGCCAGCCCCGCCTACTTGCGCAAACACGGCGAACCGCAAAGCCTGGAAGACCTGAAACACCATCGCGCGGTGAACTACGTCTCGCGCACCACCGCCAAGTTGTTCCCCTTCGAATTCATGGTCGATGGCGAGCTGAAAGAAGTCGCTATCGAAGGCGCGGTTTCAGTGTTCGGCGCGGAAATCTACGCGGCGTCGGCAATTGCCGGGCTCGGCCTGATCCAGTGTCCGCATTACCGTATGGAGGCGCAGATTTCCCAAGGCCTGGTGCAAGAAGTCCTCATCGACACGCCGCCACCGTCAATGCCGGTTTCGGTGCTGTACCCCCACAACCGACACATGTCGCCACGGGTTCGGGTGTTTGTGGATTGGTTGGGGGAGCTGTTTACGGGCGCTGTTTGACCTTGCTGTTCTTGATCGTTCCCACGCTCCGCGTCGGAACGATCATCTGTGAAACGTTTCAGCTTTTTCTCGAGTCCGAGGTTTATCGGCGTTTGTCTGGGCGTATGCTGGGCAACTTGCGAAGCAGTCGATACCAACTTCAAGACAGACAAGAGAGGATTCGATGACTTACACCGCTGCCGAAAACCGCTACGACTCTATCCCTTACCGCCGCGTAGGCCGCAGCGGTCTGGTGCTGCCGGCGCTGTCCCTGGGGCTGTGGCACAACTTCGGTGACAGCACGCCGATCGACACTCAGCGCTCGCTGTTGCGCACCGCCTTCGACCTGGGCATCAACCACTTCGACCTGGCCAACAACTATGGCCCGCCATATGGCAGCGCCGAGATCAACTTCGGTCGTTTGCTGCGTGAAGACTTCAAGCAGTACCGCGACGAGTTGATTATTTCGAGCAAGGCCGGCTGGGACATGTGGCCCGGCCCTTATGGCCAGGGCGGTGGTTCGCGCAAATACGTGCTGGCCAGCCTCGACCAGAGCCTGCAACGCCTGGGCCTGGACTACGTGGACATCTTCTATTCCCATCGCTTCGACCCGGACACGCCGCTGGAAGAAACCGCCAGTGCGTTGGCCACCGCCGTGCAGCAGGGCAAGGCGCTATACATTGGCATCTCGTCCTATTCCGGGGTGAAAACCCGTGAGATGGCGGCGCTGCTGAAAGAGTGGAAAGTACCGTTGCTGATTCACCAACCAGCCTACAACCTGCTCAATCGCTGGGTTGAAAAGGATCTGCTGGACGTCACCGACGAACTCGGCACTGGCGTGATTGCGTTCACGCCGTTGGCGCAGGGCTTGTTGACCGACAAGTACCTCAATGGCATTCCGAAGGATGCGCGGGTCAATCGCCCGGGCGGTGGTTCTTTGCAGGAATCTCATCTGTCCGAAGCCAACATCGCCCACGTGCGCGGGCTCAACGAAATCGCCAAGCGTCGCGGTCAGAGCCTGGCGCAACTGGCGTTGGCATGGACGCTGCGCGATCCGCGCGTGACCTCGGCACTGATCGGTGCGAGCCGGCCGGAGCAGATTATCGAGAACGTCGCAGCGTTGAAGAATTTGAGTTTCAGCGCGGAAGAACTGGCGGAAATTGACCGGTTTGCCCAGGAAGGCGGGATCAATCTTTGGGAGAAGCCTTCGACGGCTGAATAAGTGTTCGGCACGGGGTCTTGCTGCGCCTGTTCCTGCCTCTTCGCGAGCAGGCTCGCTCCCACAGTGGATTTGTGTCAGGCACAGACCCTGTGGGAGCGAGCCTGCTCGCGATGGGGCCAGAACAGGCAGTAAAGAACTCAGGACTCACCGAAAGAAAGGCACATCCCCCAACACCGTAGCCCGCTGCATCACCCGCCGCGCCGGTCGGTAATCATCCACGGCGTAATGCTGTGTCACGCGGTTATCCCAGAACGCCACATCATCTTTTTGCCAACGCCAGCGAATGGTGAATTCCGGCCGCGTCGCATGAGCAAACAACAACTTCAAAATCGCTTCACTCTCGGTGTCCGACAGCTCATTGATCTTCGACGTGAAGCCTTCATTGACGAACAACGCCCGGCGCCCGCTCACCGGGTGTGTGCGGATCACCGGGTGCGACAGCGGTGGATTTTTGCGGCGTGCTTCTTCCCACTGGGCCAACGCTTGCGGCGTGTTGCCATATCGCTCCAGCGGGAACGAGCGGGTGAAATCGTGAGTGGCCGTCAGGCCTTCGAGCAAACTTTTCATCGGCGCGGACAACGCTTCATACGCCGCAATGCCACTGGCCCACAGCGTGTCGCCACCAAATTCAGGCAACAGCTTGGCACTCAGCACCGCGCCCATGGCCGGGGTGGGCAGGAAGGTCACGTCGGTGTGCCAGATTGCGTTGTCGCGCACGTCGGTGACGGCGGTATCGAGGATCAGCACTTCGGGCTGTTCCGGCACATTCGGGTAGATCGGATGGATGTGCAGATCGCCAAAATTCGCAGCGAATCGCGCCTGCTGTTGCGGCGTGATCGGCTGGTCGCGGAAGAACAGCACTTGATGCTTGAGCAGCGCTTGCTCGATGGCGTCGCGCTGTTCCAGATTCAGTGGCTGGCTGACGTCGATGCCGCTGATTTGGGCGCCGAGGGCCGAGCTGAGGGGGAAGATGGTCAGGTTGCTCATGGTGATTCTCTTCAATCCGGTGTGCCGAGCTTTTGTAGGAGTGAGCCTGCTCGCGATAGCGGAGAGTCAGGCGACAGGGTGGTGGCTGATACACCGCCATCGCGAGCAGGCTCGCTCCCACATTAAGATCCCAAAAAACTCAGTGGGCCTGGCCGTGCCACGGCACCAGTTTGCGTTGCAGGGCGCGCAGGCCCATTTCCATGGCAAACGCGATCAGGGCAATCACCAGAATCCCCAGCACCACCACATCGGTGACCAGGAATTGCGCGGCCGACTGCACCATAAAACCCAAACCGCTGGTGGCGGCGATCAATTCGGCGGCAACCAGCGTCGACCAACCCACGCCCAGACCAATGCGCACGCCAGTCAAAATATCCGGCAAGGCACTCGGCAGAATCACATGGCGAATCAACTGCGCCCGGGTCGCTCCCAGCGACTGAGCGGCGCGCAACTTGGCCGGGTCAACCGTGCGCACGCCAGTCGCGGTGGCGATGGCGATCGGGGCAAAAATCGCCAGGTAGATCAGCAAGACTTTCGACAACTCACCGATGCCGCACCAGATGACGATCAGCGGCAGATAAGCCAGCGGTGGAATCGGCCGGTAGAACTCGATCAACGGATCGAGCACGCCGCGGGCGATGCGGTTATGGCCGATGGCGATGCCGATGGGCACGGCGGTCAGCACCGCGAAACCAAGGCCCAGACCGATACGGCTGAGACTGGCCCCCAAGTGCTGCCACAACGTTGAATCCATGTAGCCGCTGGTCACCAGCAGCCAGCCCTTTTGCAGCACGGCGGACGGTGGTGGCAGGAACAGCGGTTCGATCATCCCTGTGGCGGTGACGGCCCACCAAATGACAACCAGCGCCACCAGCGTCAGCACGCTGATCCACCGAGTGCTGAGGCTGCGACGTGCCGGGATGTCCGTGGAACCCGGTTTAACCGCGACGGCGCGAATTTGATAGCTGCTCATGCGCGCTCCTGCCGCTGGGCGGTGCTGCGTTGGGAGAACACTTTGGCGAGTACGTGTTCGCGAGTTTCGATGAAGCGCGGGTCGGACTTGATCGAGCGAGCTGACTCACCGGCCGCATACCGCTGACCGAAATCCAGGCTCAGGCGCTCGACGATTTGTCCCGGATCAGGCGCCAGCAGAATCAGGTCCGTGGCGAGGAACACCGCTTCTTCGATGTCGTGGGTAATCAGGAAAACCGGTTTGGCGGTGCGCTGCCAGACTTGCAGCAGCAGCTCCTGCATCTGTTCGCGGGTGAAGGCGTCGAGGGCGCCGAAGGGTTCGTCCATCAGCAAAACGCGCGGGTCGGCGGCCAGCGCACGGGCCAGGCCGACACGTTGCTTCTGGCCACCCGAGAGCTGCCAGATGCGGCGACTTTCGAAGCCGGAAAGGTCCACCAGTGCGAGCATTTCCTGAGCGCGCAGTTCACGTTTTTCCCGCGCAATGCCGGCCAGCTCCAGGCCGAAACCGACGTTGGCCAACACGTCCTGCCAAGGCAGCAGGGCGTCGTCCTGGAACACCACGCCGCGTTCGGCGCTCGGGCCTTTGACCGGCACACCGTCAAGGGTGATGCGCCCGGCGCTGGGTTCGACGAAACCGGCAATCAGGTTCAACAGCGAGGTCTTGCCACTGCCGGACGGGCCGAGAGCTACCAGCAACTGCTGGGGGCCCAGGCTCAGGGAAATATCCGCCAGTACCGGTTCGGCGGCGCCGGGGTACTGTGCGCTGATGCGCTCCAGCTGTAGCAAAGCCATCGCAGTTAACTCCCGATCAGTTGGTGATGTACTTGGCGCTGACGTAAGGGGCGTAGTCCGGCAGCACGGCCTCGACCTTGCCTTGTTCCTTGAGGAAGGCGGCGGTGTCGGTAATGGCCTTGGTGGTCGGTGCGCCGAGGGTGATCACTTGGTCAGCCGCCAGCGGGAAGACGTTGCCTTGCAGCAACAACGGAATGTCGCTGGCCTTGGCGCCCGACAGTTTGACAAGCTTGTCCACGTTGCTTTGATTGGCCAGCCAGGCTTTCGGGTCTTTGCGGTAATCGGCGTAGGCGTCGAGGGTCACTTTGGCGAACGCAGTGACGATTTCCGGGTGCTTCTCGGCGAAGTCCTTACGCACGATCCAGGCATCGAAAGTCGGAGCGCCGAACTTGGCCAGCTCGCCGGAGGTAATCAGCACTTTGCCGTTTTCCTTGGCGACTCCGAGGGCTGGGTCCCACACGTAAGTGGCGTCGATATCACCGCGTTTCCACGCAGCGATGATGGCGGGCGGAGCGAGGTTGAGCACGGTGACCTTCGACGGATCGATGTTCCAGTGCTTGAGCGCCGCCAGCAGGCTGTAGTGGCCGGTGGAAACGAACGGCACGGCGATTTTTTTGCCGATCAGGTCTTGCGGAGTCTTGATCCCGGAGCCTTCGCGGGCGACCAGGGCTTCAGCCGCGCCGATCTGGGTGGCAATGAGGAAGGTTTCTACCGGGACTTTGCGGGTGATGGCCGCCGTCAGGGGGCTGGAACCGAGGTAGCCGATCTGCACGTCGCCGGAAGCGATGGCGGCGATGATGTCGGCGCCGTTGTCGAATTTGCGCCAGTCGATCTTGGCGTTGGTGGCTTTTTCGTAAGCGCCGTCGGCCTGGGCGACCTTTGCCGGGTCAACCGTGGTCTGGTAGGCGACGGTCACGTCAGCCGCCTGGGCAAACAAACTCGCAGCAGCCAGCGACGCGGCCGCCAAGAGGCGAAAAGAGAAATTCAGTTTCATTGAGAAGCTCCTTGTCAGGCGACCGAGAGTCGGCGTGAAAGGAGACTAAATGATCTAAGAATCCGAAAATAAATAACTTTTTCGAATGAGCTTATGAGCGGAAAATTCTAAGGGAGACCGCAGTGCGGCCATCGCGGGCAAGCCTCGCTCCTACAGATTCGGGGTCGAGTCACAAATGGGGACCGACACAAAACTGTAGGAGCGAGGTTTGCCCGCGAAAAGGTCTGAAGGACCTTCTGATGTTAGTTGCTGATCGCCAGAATGCTCGCCTGATACGACCCGACAAACACATCGAAATCGCCGACTTCGTTCTGCTCCAGCGCCACCTGCTCTGCCAGCGAGGAGCGTGCGCGTTCTTCAAACTTCGCCTGATCTTCGCTATTCAACGGCTCGCTGCGGAAAAACTCCGCATGCGCCTGGCTCTGGCGCAGGGAGAACTGGGCAAAGCTCTCCTTGTGTTCAGCCATGGCCGCCAGCACTTGTGCTGAAGGTGTACGCGACGAATCCTTGACCTTCTCCATCTGCACGTCCAGCGCCTTGCTGTGGGCATCGCCTCCATGGCTTTGATCAAGCAGCGCCGCGAGCGGAGCTATTTTTTCCAACAATTCGCCGGCCCATTCCTTCAGGTCGACCGGTTGACCGTCACGCTGCAGTTGCAGGCCCGGACGACGACCTTCCTTGACCACGCTGAGGAAGTTCGAGGTCGCGTTGCCGCACGAAGTATTGGTCAGCAGCGGGCTGTCGTTCAGCGCGCAATACAGCAGGAACGCGTCGAGGAAGCGCGACTCTGGCAAATCGATGCCCATCGGCAGGAATGGATTGATGTCCAGGCAACGCACTTCGACGTACTGAATGCCGCGGGCCACCAGCGCCTGGATCGGCCGTTCGCCGGTGTAGGTCACGCGCTTCGGGCGGATGTTGGAGTAGTACTCGTTTTCGATCTGCAGGATGTTGGTGTTGAGCTGAACCCACTCACCGTCCTGATGCGTACCGATTTCGACATACGGTGCATACGGCGTGGCGACCGCTTTGCGCAGGCTGTCGGTGTAGCTGGCCAGATCGTTGTAGCACGGCGTCAAGCCGGCCTGGGCGTTGCTCTGGTAACCCAGGTCACTCATGCGCAGGCTGGTGGCGTATGGCAGGTACAAGGTGTCCGGGTCCAGTTGCTCCAACTGGTGCGAACGACCGCGCAGGAAACCGGCGTCCAGCGCAGGGGAGGCGCCGAACAGGTACATCAGCAGCCAGCTGTAGCGGCGGAAGTTGCGGATCAGCGCAATGTAGGCTGACGACTGATAGTCGCGGTCGGTGCCGACAAAGCCTTCAGCCTCTTTAAGCAGTGGCCAGAGCTTTTCCGGCAGGGAAAAGTTGTAGTGAATCCCGGCGATGCACTGCATGGTCTTGCCGTAACGCAGGGCCAGGCCCTTGCGGTAGACGTACTTGAGCTGACCGATGTTGGACGTGCCGTAATAGGCGATCGGGATGTCTTCCTCGGCCGGCAACGGGCACGGCATCGATGGACTCCACAGAAACTCGTTGCCGAGCTTGCTGTAGGCAAAACGGTGAATCTTGTCCAGGCTCGCCAGCGTATCGGCTGGGTCTGGCAGGGCTGGGGTAATGAATTCCAGCAGCGACTCGGAATAGTCGGTGGTGATTTGTTCATTGGTCAGCGCGGAACCCAATGCTTCCGGGTGCGGCGTTTGCGCCAGGCGACCTTCGCCGGTCACGCGCAGGCATTCACGTTCGATGCCGTGAAGGCACTGTTCGAGCAGAGAGAGGTTAGCGCGCTCGCCGAGCAGAGCCAGGCGGCGGTTGAGAAGTTCGCTCAAGTTGGATTCCTTCACGCGTCAGTCGCCCCAATATGGGGGTGGGCAAGACGGTCTACAAGGGTGAAGTTGAAACTGGCGTTTTCGCCTGGTTTTTGGACCGTACACGGCTGCTGACAGCAGCCAAGGAATTCCCTGTGGGAGCGAGCCTGCTCGCGAAGAGGGCGTGTCAGTCAACATTGATGTTGTCTGATACATCGCCTTCGCGAGCAGGCTCGCTCCCACAGGAAACTTCGGCGCTGCAGTCACAGCGCCGAAATTAACTCAAATCGATGACTTCTAGCTACAGGACAGCGAACGTGCCTTGTGCTTTTGCGACGAGTTTGTCGCCTTGCATCACGTCGGCTTCGACCACTAGCGTGCGCCGGCCCGGGTGAATCACCCGCGCCGTGCACATCACTTCACCGTCGGAAACGGCGCGAATGTAGTTGATCTTGCACTCGATGGTCGCGCTCTGCTGGTCAAAGCCGTGGGTGCTGGAACAGGCCAGCCCCATGGCAATGTCCACCAGACTGAACAAGGCCCCGCCGTGCAGCTTGCCGCCGCGATTGCGCAGCTCTGGCGCAAGCCCCAGGGCGACTTGCGCCACCCCGGCTTCCAGACTGTGCAAGCGACATCCCAGCAGCTTGAAAAAAGCGCTTTCGGTCAGCCCGGCAGGGATCTCCATCAGCGTTTCTTCAACTGCTTGGCGTTGGCAAACAACGATGCCATGGCGTTGTTGGCCGGGGCCGCCGCCGTGGTTTCCTTACGCGGTGCGTTGTTCTGGGACTGGCGTGGCGCCGACCCCGGACGTGCACCACGAGCGCCGTCGATTTTCTCGCCCGGGGTGTCGCTCATGCGCATCGACAGACCCACGCGTTTACGCGGGATATCGACTTCCATGACCTTCACTTTCACCACGTCTCCGGCCTTTACCGCTTCGCGCGGATCCTTGATGAACTTCTCTGAAAGCGCAGAGATGTGCACCAAACCGTCCTGATGCACGCCGATGTCGACGAACGCGCCGAAGTTGGTCACGTTGGTGACGACGCCTTCGAGGATCATGCCCAGTTGCAGATCCTTGAGGTCTTCGACGCCTTCCTGGAACTCGGCGGTCTTGAACTCCGGACGCGGGTCACGGCCCGGTTTTTCCAGCTCTTGCAGAATGTCGGTGACCGTTGGCAGACCAAAGGTTTCGTCGGTGTACTTCTTCGGGTCGAGACGCTTGAGGAAGCTCGCGTCGCCGATCAACGAGCGAATGTCACGGTCGGTCTCAGCGGCAATGCGCTGCACCAGTGGATAGGCTTCCGGGTGAACCGCCGACGAATCCAGCGGATTGTCGCCGTTCATGACGCGCAGGAAACCGGCCGCCTGTTCGAAGGTTTTCTCGCCCAGACGAGCGACTTTCTTCAACGCCGCACGGGTTTTGAACGCGCCGTGCTCGTCGCGGTGGCTGACGATGTTCTGCGCCAGGGTCGCGTTGAGGCCGGAGATGCGGGCGAGCAGCGCCACGGAGGCGGTGTTGACGTCCACGCCCACGGCGTTCACGCAGTCCTCGACCACGGCATCCAGGCCACGCGCCAGTTTCAGCTGCGACACGTCGTGCTGGTACTGGCCGACACCGATGGATTTCGGATCGATCTTCACCAGTTCGGCCAGCGGATCCTGCAAGCGGCGGGCAATCGACACGGCGCCACGGATCGACACGTCGAGGTCCGGGAATTCCTTCGAAGCCAGTTCCGACGCCGAATAAACCGATGCACCGGCCTCGGAGACCATGACCTTGGTCATCTTCATCGCTGGGTATTTTTTGATCAGCTCAGCGGCGAGCTTGTCGGTTTCACGGCTGGCGGTGCCGTTGCCGATGGCGATCAGGTCCACGGCATGCTTGGCGCACAGGGCCGCCAGAATCGCGATGGTCTGGTCCCACTTGTTGTGTGGCACGTGCGGGTAGACCGTGGCGTGATCCAGCAGCTTGCCGGTGGAATCGACCACGGCGACCTTGCAACCGGTGCGCAGGCCCGGGTCGAGGCCCAGGGTGGCACGCGGGCCGGCCGGGGCCGACAGCAGCAAGTCGTGCAGGTTGTGGGCGAATACGTTGATCGCTTCGGTTTCCGCGCCATCGCGCAACTCGCCGAGCAAATCGGTTTCGAGGTGGGTGTAGAGCTTGACCTTCCAGGTCCAGCGCACCACTTCGCCCAGCCATTTGTCGGCGGCGCGGTTCTGGTTCTGGATGCCGAATTGCTGGCCGATCATGCCTTCGCACGGGTGCATGGTGCCCGGCAGCTCGTCGCCGACTTTCAGCGCCGAACTCAGGATGCCTTCGTTGCGGCCACGGAAAATCGCCAGCGCGCGGTGCGACGGCATGCTTTTCAGCGGTTCGTCGTGTTCGAAGTAATCGCGGAACTTGGCGCCTTCCTCTTCCTTGCCGGCGATGACGCGGGCACTGAGGGTCGCTTCCTGCTTGAGGTAACTGCGCAGCTTGTCCAGGAGGCCGGCGTCTTCGGCAAAGCGTTCCATCAGGATGTATTTGGCGCCTTCGAGGGCCGCCTTCACATCGGCCACGCCTTTTTCGGCGTCGACGAAGCGTGCGGCTTCGGCGTCTGGCGTCAGGGTCGGGTCGTTGAACAGGCCGTCGGCCAGCTCGCCGAGGCCGGCTTCCAGGGCGATCTGGCCCTTGGTGCGGCGCTTCTGCTTGTACGGCAAGTACAAGTCTTCCAGGCGGGTCTTGGTGTCGGCGAGTTTGATGTCGCGTTCGAGTTGCGGGGTCAGCTTGCCTTGCTCCTGAATGCTGGCAAGGATGCTGATACGCCGTTCGTCGAGTTCTCGCAGGTAGCGCAGACGCTCTTCCAGATGACGCAACTGGATGTCATCGAGGCTGCCGGTCACTTCTTTCCGGTAACGGGCGATGAAGGGAACGGTAGAGCCTTCATCGAGTAGCGCGACGGCCGCTTCGACCTGTTGTGGGCGTACACCGAGTTCCTCGGCGATGCGGCTGTTGATGCTGTCCATAAAACCACCTGACAAATTGTGAAAGCAGGCTCGCAGGCGCAGGGAGAAAGGCTCGGCGAGTCTGGTTGAGCGGCCTGGCGTGCGCCGCTACCTGGATCAACAGGTATCCCATTGACCCGTGAAATCGAACAATGACTGCCGGCGCCATGAAAATAAAAAGCGGCCACCTGCAGCCATGATCAGACGTTGCCTGACACAAAAGGCCGCGCATTATAACCAGCGTTCTATCATTCAGGGGCATCGCAGGCATTAGCGCGAGGGCCGGATTTCTGGCAGTGAAGGAAAAATCTGCTAACAATGCACACGGTGCGTATAACGGCAGCTACGCCATAATGCGCGCCGAGATCAAAGGAGCATCCAATGAGCAGCACTGCAAACAATGCTGAAGGCGAAAAAATTCTTATTGTTGACGACGATCCAGGGCTGAGCAGCCTGCTGGAACGCTTTTTCGTCAGCAAGGGCTACCGCGCCCGCGCCGTGCCGAACACCGAACAAATGGATCGCCTGCTGGCGCGTGAAGTGTTCAACCTGGTCGTCCTCGACCTGATGCTGCCCGGCGAAGACGGTCTGACCGCCTGCCGCCGGCTGCGCACGGCGAACAATCAGATTCCGATCATCATGCTGACCGCCAAGGGCGATGAGCTGAGCCGCATCAAGGGCCTGGAACTGGGCGCCGACGATTACCTGGCCAAGCCCTTCAACCCGGATGAGCTGATGGCCCGTGTCAAAGCGGTCCTGCGCCGTCAGTCGACGCCTGTGCCGGGCGCACCGGGCAGCGAAGACGAAAGCGTGACCTTCGGTGACTACGAACTGTCCCTGGCCACCCGCGAACTCAAGCGCGGTGACGAAGTGCACATGCTGACCACCGGTGAATTCGCGGTGCTCAAGGCCTTGGTCATGAATGCGCGTCAGCCACTGACTCGCGACAAGCTGATGAACCTGGCCCGGGGCCGCGAATGGGATGCCCTTGAGCGTTCCATCGACGTGCAGATTTCCCGTCTGCGCCGGATGATCGAGCCTGACCCATCCAAACCGCGTTACATCCAGACGGTCTGGGGCGTGGGCTACGTGTTCGTTCCGGATGGCGCCGCCACCAAGTGATCGGCGATTTGTAGGAGCGGGTCTTGCGGACAATCGTCCGCAGACTCGCGATCCGCAATATGCGAGCATCGCTCGCTCCTGCAAGTGTGTAGCGGTTATTCATGAAAACCCCCGTTTGGTTCCCCCAGAGTTTCTTCTCCCGCACCCTGTGGCTGGTGCTGATCGTCGTCCTGTTTTCCAAGGCACTGACCCTGGTTTATCTGTTGATGAACGAAGACGTGCTGGTGGACCGCCAATACAGCCACGGTGTCGCCCTGACGCTGCGCGCTTATTGGGCCGCTGATGAAAAGAACCGAGAGAAAATCGCTGATGCTGCCACCCTGATCAGGGTCGTGGGCGCGGGTGTGCCGGAAGGCGAGCAACATTGGCCTTACAGCGAGATCTATCAGCGGCAGATGCAGGCTGAGTTGGGTGCCGACACCGAGGTGCGATTACGCATGCACTCACCGCCGGCCCTGTGGGTTCGGGCACCTAGCCTGGGCGATGGCTGGCTGAAAGTGCCGCTGTATCCGCATCCGTTGCGCGGCCAGAAAATCTGGAACGTGCTCGGCTGGTTCCTTGCTATCGGCTTGCTGTCCACCGCCTCGGCGTGGATCTTCGTCAGCCAGCTCAATCAACCCTTGAAACGTCTGGTGTATGCCGCACGGCAACTCGGCCAGGGGCGCAGCGTGCGCCTGCCGATCAGTGACACGCCGAGCGAGATGACCGAGGTGTATCGCGCCTTCAACCAGATGGCTGAAGACGTCGAGCAGGCCGGTCGCGAGCGCGAGCTGATGCTGGCCGGGGTGTCACACGACCTGCGTACACCGCTGACCCGTTTGCGCTTGTCCCTGGAATTGATGGGCGACCACAACGACCTCACCGACGCGATGGTGCGTGACATCGAAGACATGGACGCGATCCTCGACCAGTTCCTCGCGTTTATCCGCGATGGTCGTGACGAGTCTGTCGAGGAAGTGGACCTGATTGACCTGGTTCGTGAAGTCGCTGCGCCGTATAACCAGAACGAAGAAAAAGTGCGTCTGCGCCTGGAACCGATCCAGGCGTTTCCCCTGCGTCGGGTGTCGATGAAGCGGTTGCTGAACAATTTGATCGGCAACGCTTTGCACCATGCTGGCAGCGGGGTTGAGGTGGCGGCTTATGTCTCCGGTGATACCAGCGCGCCGTATGTGGTGCTGAGCGTCATGGACCGTGGCGCAGGGATTGATCCGTCGGAACTGGAGGCGATCTTCAACCCGTTCACCCGGGGTGATCGTGCCAGGGGCGGGAAGGGGACAGGACTTGGACTGGCCATCGTGAAGCGGATCGCTTCGATGCATGGCGGGAATGTCGAGTTGCGCAATCGGCCGGGTGGCGGGCTTGAAGCTCGGGTGCGGTTGCCGCTTGGGCTTATGTTGCCGCGGGATGCGGTTTAACAGCTGACTACTATTCCCACGCTCTGCGTGGGAATGCAGCCCTGGACGCTCGGCGTCCCAGCAACAGCCGAACGCGGAGCGTCCGTTAGAGCATTCCCACGCAGAGCGTGGGAATGCCCAGTGGGTCAGCCCTTGCCTTTGGTGCGCGTCATATTCGGCCCGCCATTCTTCTCAAGATGCTCGATGATGATCCCCGCCACATTCTTCCCGGTGGTGGTCTCGATCCCTTCCAGCCCTGGCGACGAGTTCACTTCCATCACCAGCGGCCCGTGATTGGAACGCAGGATATCCACGCCCGCCACCGCCAGCCCCATGACCTTGGCCGCCCGCAACGCGGTCATGCGTTCTTCCGGGGTGATCTTGATCAGGCTGGCACTGCCACCGCGATGCAGGTTGGAGCGGAACTCCCCAGGCTTGGCCTGGCGCTTCATCGCCGCGATCACCTTGTCGCCCACCACGAAGCAGCGAATGTCCGCGCCCCCGGCTTCCTTGATGTATTCCTGAACCATGATGTTCTGCTTCAGGCCCATGAAGGCCTCAATCACCGACTCTGCCGCCGTCGCCGTTTCACACAACACCACACCGATGCCTTGTGTGCCTTCCAGCACCTTGATCACCAGCGGTGCGCCGTTGACCATGTCGATCAGGTCGGGAATATCATCCGGTGAGTGCGCAAACCCGGTCACCGGCAAGCCGATGCCGCGGCGCGAGAGCAATTGCAGTGACCGCAGTTTGTCCCGCGAACGGGCGATGGCCACCGATTCATTGAGCGGGAAAACCCCCATCATTTCGAACTGACGCAACACCGCGCAGCCATAAAACGTCACAGACGCACCGATCCGCGGGATCACCGCGTCGAAACCTTCCAGCGGCTTGCCGCGGTAATGGATCTGCGGTTTGTGGCTGGCAATGTTCATATAGGCGCGCAGGGTGTCGATCACCACCATTTCATGTCCACGCTCGGTACCGGCTTCGACCAGACGACGAGTGGAATACAGACGCGGGTTCCGCGACAGCACAGCGATCTTCATGCAACACCTGTGGAAGAGGTAGATACCGGGAACACCGGCTTGTCTTGTACATATTTGATGCCCGGATTGACCACCAGTTGGCCGTCGATCAGGGCTTTGGAGCCGAGGAGCAGGCGATAACGCATGGACTTGCGGCAGGCGAGGGTGAATTCGACCCGCCATACCCGATCACCCAGGGCCAGTGTGGTGCTGACCACGTAACGCATCTGAGCGTGACCGTTGGAGCTTTTGATGGTTTTGCGCGTCACCAGTGGCGCCTCGCAGCGTCGATGGCGCAACTGCACCACCGTGCCCAGGTGCGCGGTGAAGCGCACCCAGCTTTCACCGTCGCGCTCGAACGGCTCGATGTCGGTGGCATGCAGGCTTGAGGTGCTGGCGCCGGTGTCGATTTTTGCGCGCAGGCCCGCCACTCCCAGATCCGGGAGCGCCACCCACTCGCGCAGACCGATAACGGTCAAATGGTCAAATGTCTTCAATAGGAAAAAACCGGCGATTAACGCGTCCAGGCCTCAGGTGCTACCTGGGCCAACGCTTTGAATGCAGGCTTGGCGAACCAGTAACCCTGCATCAGAAATATTCCACAGTCCGCCAGGAAATCCCGTTCTCCGGCGCTTTCGATGCCTTCGGCGATGACTGTAACGTTCAACTCCGCACACATTGTGACAACCCCTCGGACGATCGCCTGACGAACACGGTCGTGATCGACATCGCGGATCAGTGCCATGTCGAGTTTGATCAGGTCCGGTTGGAAATCAGCCAGCAGATTGAGCCCCGAGTAGCCCGCGCCGAAATCGTCGATGGCGGTCTTGAAGCCGAATTCGCGGTATTCACGCAGAATATTAGTCAAATGGCGATAGTTATCTACGTGCTCGCTTTCCAGGGTTTCGAAAATCAGCCGGTCGATGGGGAAGTTGTGTGTTTTCGCGGCTTCCAGAGTGGTGCGGATGCACAGCTCCGGGCGGTACACGGCGTTGGGCATGAAGTTGATGGACAAGTGTGTCTGCATGTTTAGATTGGCCGCTCCTGCAATGGCGCGGGTCCGGCAGAGCTGGTCGAAGCGGTAGCGATTTTCCTCGGTGACCTGGTCGAGCACCGACAGTGCGCCTTCCCCGGCAATGCCACGCACCAACGCTTCGTGAGCAAAAACTGATTGGTCGCGCAGATCGACGATCGGTTGGTAGGCAAAAGAAAAATCGAAGCCCAGCGGCTCGCTTTGCTGGCAGCCCTGGCAACCGCCCTGAGGCGAGGTCAATGAAGACGGGAATATAGTCACTCGATCACTCCATGCCGGTGAGCCGGCCAAGATCACAGTCTATCTGGGGGGCCGAGTTCTTGCGCCCGACAGAAACGGTAGTACAGTTCCGACTATGGGCTGAAAGAGGAATTCCAGTGGCACAAAAAAACGAAGAGGACGACAAGGTCCGTCTCGATAAGTGGTTGTGGGCCGCGCGTTTTTATAAAACACGTGCCTTGGCCAAGGCGGCAATTGAAAGCGGCAAGGTGCATTGCCGTGGTGAGCGCTGCAAACCGGGCAAGGAGCCGAGGGTGGGCGACGAGTTTCAGATTCGTGTGGGGTTCGAGGAACGCACGGTGGTGGTTCAGGCGCTATCGATTGTGCGCCGTGGCGCGCCAGAGGCTCAGACGTTGTATGCGGAAACCGATGCCAGCATCGCCAAGCGCGAAGCGGCTGCGGCCATGCGCAAGGCGGGCGCGTTGGGCATGAGCACCGATGGCAAGCCAAGCAAGAAACAGCGGCGGGATTTGTTCAAGTTTCGTGGGAGCAGTAACGACGAGTGAGGTAGATGCTTCTGTGTCGTCTGGGCTGAAGTCTTCGCGGGCAAGTCACGCTCCCACAGGTATAGCGCAGAGCTTTGTGGGAGTGAGCCTGCTCGCGATCGAGTGCGCAGCACTCGCCGGCAGCACCACAAAATCAGGCCCTAAGCACCACACTCAGCCGCGAAACTCCCCACATCGAATGGGCGCAGACTTGCAATCGCCCAGATGCGTAGCCATATCGGGTTGCTGGCCAGCGGCGCATTCAGCAGATGAAACAGCCACTCGTCGAAAATCACACACAGCATCTGACCTGTAGGCCATAACCAAAAGGCCAGCAGCGCCAGGAGGCACGAAATTGCACAGAGCCAACCGGCGCAGGTTCCACCTTGCTTGGAACAAACCCGGATTGTTCATAAAATGCCTCCCATGGCTGAACGTCGCGCACCAAAGTGGTGCTGCAAAGGCGCAATTTTCACGATTTGTAACCATTTTGTCATTACTTCAGAACCCAGACCTATGACCGATCTACCGGATACCGACTACACCCAACGCTTCATCTTCGATGACAGCGACACCCGCGGCGAGCTGGTTTCGTTGGAACGGAGTTACGCTGAAGTCCTCGCCAAACACCCGTATCCGGAGCCGGTCGCGCAACTGCTCGGCGAACTGATGGCGGCTGCGTCGTTGCTGGTCGGCACGTTGAAGTTCGATGGCTTGCTGATTCTTCAGGCCCGTTCCGACGGTCCGATTCCGCTGCTGATGATCGAGTGCTCCAGCGAGCGTGAAATCCGTGGCCTGGCCCGTTACGAAGCCGACCGGATTGCCCCCGACGCGACCCTCGCCGACCTGATGCCCAATGGCGTGCTGGCACTGACCGTCGACCCCACTCAGGGTCAGCGTTACCAAGGCATTGTCGACCTGGATGGCGAAACCCTGTCGGAGTGCTTCACCAACTACTTCGTCATGTCGCAACAGGTTGGCACCCGGTTCTGGCTGTACGCCGATGGCCGTCGCGCCCGCGGCATGTTGTTGCAGCAACTGCCTGCCGACCGCTTGAAAGACCAGGAAGAACGCGAGGACAGTTGGCAGCACATCACCGCGCTGGGCAACACCCTGACCGCCGACGAATTGCTGAGCCTGGACAACGAAACCGTGCTTCATCGCCTCTACCATGAAGAACAGGTGCGCCTGTTCGATGTGCAGAGATTGCGTTTCCGTTGCAGCTGCTCGCGAGAACGTTCGGCCAATGCTCTGGTCAGTTTGGGCATGGAAGACGCGCAGGCGCTGGTCATCGAGCACGGCGGCAACATCGAGATCGATTGCCAGTTCTGCAACCAGCGCTACCTGTTTGACGCGGCCGATATCACCCAATTGTTCGCCGGTGCGGGTGTCGAGACACCGTCAGATACCCGGCACTAAAACGGTTCAGCGCAGGTAAATTCACTGGATAGCGCCGGAATAACGCCGTTCTGACGGGAGGGCCCTACTATTTTTGGGCGTTTCTGGCATAATCCGGCCCACTTTTTGTCGCGGTAGTAGTGCACGACTTTCTACTACAAAACGTTTGGAGCACACTCGGCCACTGGCCGACGGGGAATCTCATGACGCAAGCCAATAACGCCGTGTACACCGATCTGAGTGTTGATGATCTGGTAAAAGAAGCTCTGAATCGCGGTGAAGGCGAGCTTGCCGACACTGGCGCACTGGTTGTTCGCACCGGTCACCGTACCGGCCGCTCGCCAGTCGACCGTTTCATCGTTGAAGAGCCGTCCACTCAGGCCGCCATTGCCTGGGGCCCGATCAACCGCAAGTTCCCGGCCGACAAGTTCGATGCCCTGTGGGACCGCGTCGAGGCCTTCAACAACGCGCAAGAACATTTCGTTTCCCACGTCCATGTAGGTTCGGCTGAAGAGCACTACTTGGCCGTGAAAATGACCACCCAGACGGCTTGGCAGAACCTGTTCGGTCGTTGCCTGTTCATCAACCCGGCTCAGTACAACCCGGCCGGTCGTGAAGAGTGGCAAGTTCTGAACGTCGCCAACTTCGAGTGCGTTCCAGAGCGTGACGGCACCAACTCCGACGGCTGTGTGATCATCAACTTCGCCCAGAAAAAAGTGCTGCTCGCCGGCATGCGTTACGCCGGTGAAATGAAGAAAGCCATGTTCTCGGTGCAGAACTTCCTGCTGCCGGCCGCCGACGTGCTGCCAATGCACTGCGCTGCCAACATCGGTGAAGCGGGCGACGTGACCCTGTTCTTCGGCCTGTCGGGCACTGGTAAAACCACCCTGTCCGCCGACGAAAGCCGTTACCTGATCGGTGACGACGAACACGGCTGGGGCGAAGGCGTTGTCTTCAACATCGAAGGCGGCTGCTACGCCAAGTGCATCGACTTGTCCGAGAAGAACGAGCCGGTCATCTGGAAAGCCATCAAGCACGGCGCCGTCCTGGAAAACGTCGTCATCGACGATGCCAAGCACGCCGACTACGCCGACGTCAGCCTGACCCAGAACAGCCGCGCCGCTTACCCGCTGGAGCACGTTGCCAAGCGTTCCGAGAAGAACCTCGGTGGCGAGCCAAACGCTGTGATCTTCCTGACCTGCGACCTGACCGGCGTACTGCCGCCAGTGTCGATCCTCAGCGAAGAACAAGCGGCCTACCACTTCCTGTCCGGCTACACCGCGCTGGTGGGCTCGACCGAAATGGGTTCCGGCAGCGGCATCAAGTCGACCTTCTCCACCTGCTTCGGCGCACCGTTCTTCCCGCGTCCGGCCGGCGAATACGCAGAACTGCTGATCAAGCGCATCCGCGGCTTCGGCTCCAAGGTTTACCTGGTCAACACCGGCTGGACCGGCGGCGGCTACGGCGTTGGCAAACGCTTCAACATCCCGACCACTCGTGGCGTGATTGCAGCGATCCAGAGCGGCGCGTTGATCGGTGCAGAAACCGAGCACCTCGACACCATCAACCTGGACGTGCCGTTGGCAGTGCCAGGCGTTGAGACTGGCCTGTTGAACCCACGTAACACCTGGGCTGACAAGGCTGCTTATGATGAAGCGGCCAAGGCGTTGGCTGGGTTGTTTGTTGAGAACTTCAAGAAGTTTGAAGTGAGCGACGCGATCAAGGCTGCAGGTCCTAAGCTGTAAGGCTTGGATTTAGCGAATGAAAAAGCCGCCCTTTGAGGGCGGCTTTTTTGTGGGCGTTTGGTTTCACCATCCAACTCACAACTGCCAATATTCCAGCTGTGTTGGCGCTAAACGACCAGAATAATGGCACTTATGTGTTGGGCTCGATGCCTTCCAGTTGCTGCGTATCCCACCGTTGCATTTTGATCGCTTGGTAAAGCATGCCGATGGTCAGCGGGATTTTGTCACCGCGACCCTTTGCCTTTCGCTTGAGATGCACATCAAACCCTTCGGGCTGAAAGTAGCGATAGGCGTCGTAGTCATCGAGGTCGATCCCGAACTGTTGTTCCAGCGATTCCATCAAATGCCGCGCATCAGCGCCATTGCAGCCCAGGTCGAAGTTGATCGAGGTGGTGAGGCTGATGGTTTTGCGTTCGGGCAGGCCGAGCTCTTCGTGCAACAGCTGCATGAGCAGGTGCATGACTTGGTCGTCGGGGAAGTTGGGGGAGAGGTTCATTGCGGGGGTGTCCGGTTGGGCTTGGATGGATCTTATTGATCGGCAGGCTTGTGGGGAAGGGCGGGAGCGGGTTGTGACGGTTTGTCTTGTTGGTATTTGGCGAGCGCTTCTTCTCGCTTAGGCAGTGGTTTGTCGAGGTTTGCCGGTGATGTGTCGAAACCAGCGAAATGCAGACTGGCCAGGTAATTAGAGCGGCACACCTTTTCGTAGTGCGCTTGTTTGTGTTTGAACGTTAATTCAGACATCACGATTGTCTCAGGCGTTGAAGGCTTGATCGAATGCAGCCCGGGACGCTCTGCGTCCCAAGTGCCGAACGCGGAGCGTCCGTAGAGGCATTCCCACGCGGAGCGTGGGAACGATCTTTTCATTCGGCGTCAGGCAGGTGCTTTCCAGCCCATCATGCGTTGTTGGGCGACTTGGAGCAGGTCGCAGCCGTCCTGGGCCAAGAGGTAGAGCGCGTGGGTGATGTGGGGGATATCTTCGACGTCGCCGTGTTTGAAGCAAACGCAGTGCAGGGTTTTGAGGAGGTCGCTGGAGGCTCGGATGCGCTGGAGGGCGGCTTCGAGGATGTCCTGGGGGTTGGCCTCTGTGTCGATGATCAGGGGCGGGGAATCGGTTAGGTTGGTTTGCAGTGGTAGGTAGCGATCGGTTGTGGACGGGTTCCATGTATTCATTTTATGTATTCTCAAATGCATTAGATGAAGCCACTACCATCGTGACCAAGCGATGGAGGCGGACTGTGTTCGGGTTGGTCAACCGTTGGAACCCATAAAGGCCGGCACGCCTAAAGGCGTCCCAAACACAGCCACCATATAGCGTGCAGACACTTGAGTGCCGGCAGCATACAACGGACGCGTTTATGTATTCCATCGGGTGACCAAGCCCGGTCGCTGATTTGTCAGCGACAGTCACGACTATAGATACGAGCCATCAAGCAGCGATAGACGACAAAGAGTCTCCGCTTGTAGGACCTGGCCGAACCTTGGCTAGGCCCTTTCCATAGGAATTTTCCGCGGCGCAATTTCTCGCGTTTTTTCGCCATCAGCCTCATCGCGTCCTCATCAGAAATGCTCGGTCGTGAATCATCAAGGTTGGCCTGAACCTGCCCCCCAACCACTCAACCAATATGCTTATAAGCCCCCACATCCTGCAGGCCAGTGGTCAACCCAGTCGCCGGCGCATAGATCGTGCCTTTCACTGCCGAGAACTTGACCCCGTTGCTGCCCAGCGAAACGTAGCGTTCGCCCTGGTCCAGCTCGGTGAAGAAGGTGTACGAGCACTTTTCCATCGCTTTGTATTTCGCGGCGGCGCTGGCCATGGCGTTGTGGTGGTTTTGCAGGTCGGTCGGGGTCAGGTTGGTGGTTTTGTTCAGCGGCACACCCCAGCGTTTCAAGCACACTTCGGCAAAGTGGCGGACGATCAGGCCGGGTTCGGCCAGCGCTTTAGGGCCGCTGACACCATCGGCGGCGGCGTTGCCGACCAGCGTGCCGTGGCGGCCGGGCATCGGGTAGATGTGAGTGCGGGTGCCGGTGGCCGTTTGCGGGATGACGCAGCTGAAGCCTTTGGAGCGTTCGTCCCGGGCGTAGAAGCCGACGTATTCTTTTACGTTGGCATTCAGTTTGACTTTTTCTTCCTGAAAGTTACCGATGCCCGGCACCGGATCTATCGCAAAGATGTTCACCGGGATGTTCTTCAGTGCGCTGTCCTTGAACATAGCATTGGCCAGCATATGGCAACTAATGCCACCGCGGCTCCAGCCTACCAAGTTGACGTTGGTTGGAATAACGCCGTCCTTGCGGAATGTTTTGATGATTTGTTCCTGTAACTTCTGTTGGGTCACGCTGCGGTCGCCGTAGTTGTACTTGCGCCACAACCAGGAACCTTCGACGATCACATCTTCAATAGGGATTCCGGCAGCCTTGAGACGGTTGTATTCAGCCTCGGTCAGTTTTTCACGTTCCCAGTCGCATTTGCCTTTGATGATGTTGATGGCGTGTTTGACGTTTTCTTCCCAGCCCTTGCCGAACAGCGTGCCGCTCAGGCCGTAGTCCCCGGATTTGGTGAACAGCTCGTCGGCTTGCAGGTTGCTGGTGCCGGGGCCGTCAATCACGATCCATTCGGCAAATTCGCGGCCGCCGTGATGGGAAGCCAGTGTCGAGACCAGTTCGCCGTTCCAGTAAGTCGGGTTCTGGTTGTCGAATTTGGTCGAACCGGTGCCGCAGAAGAAAATAGTTAATGTAGTCATTGTAGTGCTCTTGATGGGTTTAAGAGCTTGCAGACTAGTGTTTGTTATTTGCAAGTTGAAGAAGTTAGTTGTTTCTGTATTTGTGTTTTTAAAGTTCTGTTCGTTGTCTTGCAACTTCAAGAAGTTCGCAGCCGTCCTGCGTTAATAAATAAAGTGCATTCACTATGTGAGGAATATCCTTCACATCCGCCTGTTTGAAGCACAGGCAGTAAAGTGTTTCGAGCAGGTCGCTGGCGGCGCGCAGACGTTGGTGGGCGGCGTCGAGGATTTCGTGAGGGTCGGCCTCGGTGTCGATGACCAACACGGGCGATTCGCTGTAGCGGGTTTTGAGCGGGCGATAGCGGTCTTGCATGAGGTCCGTCCTATTTTCAGCGGCGACGCAAACTATAGAGGCGTACTTCCTGGCGTCGCAATACAGCGCAAATGGACGGGATTTGTAGGGGATTTACTTGCGTTGTGGCTTTTTGCCTACGTGTACCCCGAGGCTTTTTTCAGCAAATCCCCTAGAAGTCGAATTTCCTACATGTTTGTCAGGCGCAACGCAGCAATCCTCTGTATGGTGCGCGCCAGAATCTGTAGGACGTTTCGAAAACGTCTGTTCAATGCTTAAAGGGAATTAGGTATGCAATGGCTACGTATGGCCTCGATTTTGTTGCTGTGGGCAGGTGTTTGTCGTTTGGCGGGCGCAGCTGACACGGATAACTCTTTGATCCTCGCCAATGTGGATCGCACCGGTTGGCCAGATGCGATGACAAGCCAGGCCAATGTGGATACCGCATCCCGCGCCGAAGTATTGATGTTCAGTAAGGCGCTGCTGGCCAGCGAAATGCTCGACGAACAAAGTCTGAAACAGCGACTGGGCGTGCAGGATGTAAAGCTCAAGTCGGTCAGGCGAGTGCGTGACGGGTTGTGGGATCGGTTACTGATCACCTACCGCGGCGCCAGTCAGAACTGCGACGGCGAACCCTTCTGCCCTCGCGTGCGAAGCGTCGCCGATTTGCGTCAGTTGGCGGCGGCGTTCACGGGGGAAATCAGCCCGGCCCATGCGGTTTGGGTGAGCAAGAGCCAAACCGTTCACGAGCAAGCGCTGAATGATCAATTGCGTGTGGCGGTGTTGGTGCCCTGAGGGCTCTCGAAAGTCTTGCGGAGATTGCTCTGGCCTTCTCGCGAGCAGACTAGCTCCCACATTATTTTGAAATGCATTTCCCTGTAGGAGTGAGCCTGCTCGCGATAGCGATCTGAACGCTACCCAACCCTCATGCCTTGCCGTGTCCAGGTTGCATCCGCTGTATCATCCCGTATCGTTTTGGTCCCCGACCTTTTCTCGACTCGCTGCGTTTGCCGGCTAGGCTTTGGGCTTCGCAGCGGTCAACGGAGTGACAGCTTATGCACAACACCCTGGAACAGGTTTTCGGTTATCCACAGTTTCGGCCCGGCCAGGAGGCGGCGGTCAGCGCGGTGTTGGCCGGGCGTTCGGCAGCGGCGATTTTCCCCACCGGCTCAGGCAAGTCCCTTTGTTATCAATTGCCGGCGCTTTTGCTGCCGCACCTGACGCTGGTGGTCTCGCCGCTGCTGGCGTTGATGCAAGATCAGTTGGCGTTCCTTCAACGCCATGGCATTGCGGCGGGCAGCATCGATTCGGCCCAGAGTCGGGACGACGCAAGTGATGTGATGGCCCGGGCCAGGTCCGGCGAACTGAAGATTTTGATGATCTCTGTGGAGCGCCTGAAGAACGAGCGCTTTCGCAATTTCCTGCAGCAGGTGCCCATCTCGTTGTTGGTGGTGGACGAGGCGCACTGCATCTCGGAGTGGGGCCACAATTTCCGTCCCGACTATCTCAAGCTTCCCGACTACCAGCGCCAGTTCAACATTCCGCAGGCGCTACTGCTGACCGCCACTGCGACGCCCAAAGTGATCGCGGACATGGAGGCCAAATTCGCCATCGCACCCGAAGATGTGGTGACCACCGGTTTCTACAGGCCGAACCTCAATCTGCTGGTCGAGCCGGTACGCGGTCAGGACAAGCGCCGACGTCTGGTCGAATGGATGAGCGAACGTCCTGGCCAGCCGAGCATCGTCTACGTCACCCTGCAAAAAACCGCCGAGCACATCGCCGAACACCTGGGCCGTAACGGCATACAGGCCGAGGCCTATCACGCCGGTTTGCCCCACGAACAACGCGAAGCCATTCAAAAACGGTTCATGGGCGGGCAGTCCAATTGCATCGTCGCCACCATTGCCTTCGGGATGGGGATCGATAAGAGCGATATCCGCAACGTCGTGCATTTCGACCTGCCCAAATCCATCGAAAACTACAGCCAGGAAATCGGCCGTGCCGGGCGTGACGGGCAGCCATCCGATTGCCTGGTGCTGGCCAATCGCGACAGCCTCAACGTGCTGGAAAACTTCGTCTACGGCGACACGCCGGAACTGGACGGCATTCGTTGTGTGCTCGATGAGATGCAAGCTGCCGCGCCAGAGGGGCAGTGGGAGTTTCTGTTGGGGCCCTTGTCGGACCAGAGCAACATTCGCCAATTGCCGCTCAAGACTTTGCTGGTGCAACTCGAGCTGCGTGGCTTGATTGCTCCGCGTTACGCCTATTACGCCGAATACCGCTTCAAGTATCTGCAAGAGCCGGAAGCCTTGCTGGCCCGCTTCGAGGGCGAGCGAAAAGACTTCGTTGCAGCCATCATTCAGACTTCCAGCCGTGCGCGGACCTGGGCTACGGTGAATTTCGACGCGCTCTATGAACAGCATCAGGCCGAGCGTAACCGGGTGGTCAAGGCCCTGGATTATTTCCAGGAGAAAGGCTGGGTCGAGCTGGAAAGCAAGCAGATGACCGAGGTCTACAGCCTGCTGCAAGCGAATGTCGACAGTCAGGCACTGAGCGCCGAACTGCACGCTTATTTCACCCAGCACGAACGTACCGAGATTGCTCGGATTCACGCGATGCTGGATCTGTTTGCCACCGACCACTGCCTGGGCTATCGCCTGGCCGAGTACTTCGGCGATGAAAACGCGCCTCGTCAGTGTGGACATTGTTCGGTGTGTCATGGGCACGTGGCGCGACTGCCATCGCCGCCGGAATTGCCGGCGCTTGTGGATAAAAACTTTGAAGCGCTGTGCGATGATTTTATCCACAGGCATGAACAGCACACCGGCAATGTGCCGTCGGCTGAACGCGTAACGCGATTTTTGTGCGGGATCAGCGTGCCGCTGTTTACCAAGCTCAAGGCGCGAGCGACTCCCGGATTTGCGACGCTGGAGAACTATCCATATGCCGATGTGCGGGCTTGGGCAGAAGTGGCTTTGTCAAAATGAGGGGGCGCAGGCATGGTTGCGAGCAGCTATGCCTCGCCTCGTTGATTAATCAGTTTTTTTGGAAATACAAAGAACTTGAACATCAGGAAAAGAAAACCGGCAACGGCAAATATGGAAAATACCTGGACCCACTGATGCGGGTAGCCGAGATGGTCCACCATGATGATTAGAAGGGACAAATTCAAGGCATACCCAAGGCTATGCGCAAAAATATAACGCGCCCCAGCACTCATCAGATTGCCATCATGGGAAAAGGTCCATTTTCGGTTACTGATAAAACTGATGGCGGTACCCACCGCGTAGAGTACGCTCATCGTGATTTTCGGTGTGCCGCCATAATAGATAATCAACAAATAGATCAAATAGCCTAGAAAGTTAGTTATCAGACCGATTACGCCGTAACGCACTAACTCGATAATTGTCTTTTTCTTGGGGAGCTTGCCTAGTGATTTACGCATCTACCCAAACCGCCAGACCAAAACCGGATTTGCCATAACCATTACCGTTGTAGAGCATGTAACGTTGGTCTTTATGGATAAACACGTAGGGGTATTCGATCATCTCCGAGTCCCAATCATCAGCCGAGACATCAATGCCGCAAGCGTTCAAATCCAACTGCCAGGCGTGACCATCATTACTGCGCGCATACCCGATCCTGTAGGATTCCCCCGCACCACTTCGATAAGAAAACCACATTTCAAACCCGGTTTCTGTCGAGCCTATGACTGTTGGTCTCGAGAACGCTTGTGCTTGCCCAATAACGTAGGGAACCGCCAATCCTCGCCGATTCCAATGATGCCCGTCGGTAGAGGATGCGTAGTTCAAGGTATGCAGCATTTCTCCATTGCCGGCATCCCAATTTGCGGTTGAGCCGTACCACATATCGTAACCATCGCTGTCACGGCGCATCACCCAAGGGTAGGAAAGACTAATGGGATCGGTAGCATCAGCACCCATGAAAGGCACCTGACTCTCAAGTTTCAACGTGAGATCCGCATTGACGATCAGTCGACCGATATCACCACGCCAATGGCCGGCTGCTGGGTTTTGCCAACCCATAAATAGCATGTACCGAATGCCGTCGGCCTCATAACAATTGCCGATGCTGACGCCATCTGCAAAAAAGCTTCCTTCGTTGCCATGCACAAACATCGGTTCGTTATGTTCACAGATCACTTGGCGAGTGATGATGTTGACATCAACCGCGCCCACTGAGGACCGATTGTTGGCGTCTCTTCCGCTGTAATAAATCCGATAAACGTCGCCTTCAAGCAAAACGGGTAAGGGATTGGCAACGTGAGTCAAAAGCTTTGGATGCCGTCCGGTAATGGGGGGCGGTAGAGCAGTCCCAGTTTTTTCCAGTGAGGGGTCATATCTTCCTCAACTTGGTGCTTGGCACTTTGGAGCGCTCAGTCGCTGAACCGACGTACAAGCCCTCGGGTTCGGCATCACTCAAGAGCAAGGCACCTGCACCGATGACGCACCGTTCACCGACTTTGATGTGATCGCGCAGCGTTGCGTTAACACCGATAAAGCACTGCTCACCGATGTCGACGCCTCCAGAAACCACCACGTGGGAGGCAATGAAGGCGTGATCCCTGATCGTGGAGTGATGGCCAATATGATTACCGCTCCACAGCGTCACGTTGTTGCCGATGGTGACAAAGGGCTGGATGGTGTTGTCTTCGAAAATGAAGCAGTTCTCTCCGATACGTCCTTCATTCAAAACCGTTGCGTGAGAGCTGATAAAGTTTGCAAACCGGTAGCCCATTGCCTTGCCGGCAAGGTACTTTTCTTTGCGCACAGCATTGAGTTTCGAGTAGCTCAATGCGACGAACAATTCGAATCGATCTGGCGGATACTGCGTAGAGAGCTCCTCAAATGCGCATACAGGAAGCCCGCAAAATGTCGGGTCGGTGACGTACGCCGCGTTAACAGTAAACGCGACAACTTCATAGTCTGAATCCGAGGAAAAATAATAATGGGCAAGTTGTGCAATATCGCCCGCTCCAAAGATAATCAACGGTTTCTTCATGGTTGTTTCCTCACCAGGATGGTGAACTCATAGAGATCATAATCATGAAGAAGCGCCACATTGCGCGAATAACGACGTTTACAAAGATCGAACAGTTTGCAAGGGTCAGCGTAGTAAAGATATTCACGCATCTTGTCGGCATCGGAGTAGGACGTCAGGCAATTGAAGGCGAATCCCAATCGGCTGGTCTTGTCGAGCGTATCGAGTACACCTTCAAGGTAAGTGGACCACTCTAAATCTGTTCTGCCCAGGCGGACGTTGAAAATGCCACTCGCAATTCCGTAGTCAGCGGTGCGCATGGGTTCGCTGCCGACATGGAACTGTACGTGGGATTGACCGTTGTAACGCAGCCTTGCGGCATTGACCATGTCTTCAGACACATCGATGCCGTCGTAGGAAAATGCGCTGTGTCGCTCCTGCAAAAAGTCGTAGAACGCACCGTAGCCACTGCCGACATCATTGATGGAAAAGGGCTTTTCGCTGTCAATGATGTTGTTGAGTTGCTTAAACCGCAGGTACTGCCCTTCTTTACCATTCCAGTCCACCCCTTGAGGCGTCTCGCCGTGCTCGGCAAGTTTCGAGGAGTAGTACTCGGCAACTTCAGACAAAAGTTCGGTTTTATCGCTTTCCATGAACTTGCCTCACAATGGTATAGGGGCGCTGTTTGGTCTCAGAGAATATCTTCGACAAATAAATGCCGACAACACCTATAAAAGAAATGATCATCCCGCCCAACAGCCAAATAGAGGCCATCACCGATGTCCAACCATCTACAGGCGTGGCCAGCGTCAATTTAATGATCAGTAGATAAGTGATGTAAACGCAAGACAACAGTGAAATGGCCAGGCCAATATAAAAAATGCCAATCAATGGTGCATTGCTGAACGAGGTGACGGAATTGACCAACAAGGACATTTTCCGGCGCAGCGTATACGTCGTTTCGCTAGTGCTGTGTTTCTTTATGAGGCGAGGGTTTTGAACGAAACCTGTGATGTGCCACAGGCCTGCCATAAACACTTCACGTTCTTGATGGCTGAGCAATGCATCCACATAGCGACGGGTCATCAATCGTGCAGTCACGATGTTCTCTGGAAGGTTGAGGCCCGTGAGTAGCCTGAACAAGCCATAGAACCAGCGCCCGCTGATACGCTCCAGAAAATTGCCTTTGCGTCGTTCCTGCACGCCATAGACCACGTCATTTTGGTCTTCTGCCATTTGTTGCGCGAACGTGAGCAGCCATTCCGGTTCTTCTTCCAGATCACTATCGATCAGAAATATGCGCTCACCGGTGGCGTGTGCCAGGCCGGTCATCATCGCCTTGTGATGGCCGAAATTGCGCGACAGGTCGACAACCACGACGTGGCCGTCCTGCTCGGTCAAACGCACTGCGGTTTCCAGACTGTTGTCGGGTGAGCCATCGTTTACAAGGACGATTTCATAATCATCGCCAACCAGCTTTTGTGCGGCAGCGCTTGCTCGCTGGTGAAACTCAGCCAGGTAAGCAGCTGATTGATAAAGCGTCGCTACAATTGATAGTTTCATTGGCGTATGAATTTCATGAAGTTAGGCGTTTCTTTCCCACAATTGAATAACAAATCAAGAATGGTTACGTAGTGAGAAAAATCTCCCCAGAGCTGCGGATACTCAGGGTAGCCGGAATAGTCAAACCAGCTTAGCTGAATACCTCGGTCGAAGAACACATCGGCCTCAACGTAATCCCGTGCTGCCGGGCCGGAAATGTACTCGGTGGCGCCAGCCTGCACACAGAGGTCCGCCAGGCGTTCGGTCTTGCCGTCGCTCAACGTATAGTCCGAAGAATTGCTGATGACCGTCGTAATCCCCAGATAGGTACAGATGCGCTCGAGAAAGGCTCTATTGAGGTCAGACAGCCGCGTGTAGGGACCTCTAAAGAGAGGTTCAAGCCAGGCTGAAATCTCTTCGAAGTGCGGCGAACGGCGATAATTTTGCTGCAAGGATTTCCAGTGAACCGACGCCCACTCGGAACCCTCGATTTCGGTTTCGAAAATTGTCTGGTGGTATTTGCCTTTGACTTTAACGGGCACGGTTAGCCATTGCAGACCCTGAGGTGTCTTGATCTGGTTTCGGTTGCGCCAGTCACGCCGGGTGTATTGCATGTCGTCATAGAGAATGAATTCATCGACAGCGGCAATCATGTCGAAATAACCCTTCCAGGGTATGTAATTGGATTGCACGATAGCGATTTTTTTCATTTCGTTCAGACGCCTCTTAAATGAATAAAATGCATGATTTATAAATCGTCCAGGTTCACACAGCAATAACCCATGTCATCACTCTTTTGTACATTACGAAACTGCAATGGCATCCATTCGCAGCGTGAAATGACACCAGGACTTTTCAGTTTTTTCAAGAAGGGCAATAGTCGACCATTTGACAGGTCGCCGCCGAAGCCATATTCGGATACATAAAGAACATGTATGGGGTTTTTCGCTTTCATATAAGCGAAATACGTCATGTGATCGACAACCATATTTCGTGTTTTGTCCGGAGGCAGACCACAGGATGCACCAAGCTTCTCAATGGATTTCAAGTGGGATTGGGTATTGAAAACCGGAATGGACAAGGGTTGGCCAGGCAGCGTTGCTGCCGCAGACGCAGAGTTTTTTAGCGTGGCGGGAAATACTGCTAATAAGAGCGTCATCATCGAAAGGATGGAAATGATCAAGATGGCTGAGTAACCAACAGCCGAGTATCCACGCCATTTTGGGATGATGATGTTATGCAATAACAAAGCGGCCAGGATGATGGCGATGGGTAAAAATTGGGTAGCTGCGTAGAAATTCTGAATATTGAAGAAAAGCGCATTGAATATGTCGGCGGATGCCAGCAATGCGGCCAGAAAGACGGGTGCGGATAACTTTCTTCTTACGATGTTGATCATAAAGATCAATAAGCCAGCAAGGTGCGTGCCGATGATAAAGGCGTAAAGCAGATATTTGATAACGAAGTTCAAGTACAGGAAAAAGCTGTCACTGCTTTCAATCGGCGGCAGCCAACCCGATTGCGAAACCGGATTGAAGGTCAAATGTAAAAGTAGTTTGTCCGGGAAATTCAGAAGGTTGTTTGACGCTGCGTTGATAAAATCAAGCGGTGCAGAGAATAACATTCCTGGCAACAGTGTGTTGGCAGCCAGTAACGCTTGCATTGCAGGTGCATCTGTACAAGCGGCAATAGCGTTCGATTCGTGGAGTACTTGAGCAAACAGCACCAGCGCATAGACGAGCAATGCGCAACGGATTAGCGTGTGATAAGTCTCGGTGGTCAACCACAGGGCGACCAATAAAAAAGGGAGGAAGAACAGGCTTTTTGGATGGACATAAAAAAAACAGGAAAGTATAAATGTCAGCAGCAATGCCCCCAGGCATTGTTTAAACACGGTTTTTTCGGCTTTAAAATAAAACGCGGTTAAACAAAAAACCAGAATAGGCAATGTCATAAACTGTTCGGAGCGAGACAGGACCAATAGATATGGCAATACGCCTAGTGATGAAAATGCAATAAGGCCGGCAAGACGTGTCATGCCGGATTTTTCATTTGTTTGCTTAAAGCACCAGAATGTAAGCAGGCCAAACCAAACCAGTGTTAAAACAATCCCGCTTAATCTCGTCCCAAGAGGGCTCAGGTTGCTATATATCGTCGAAATCAATGCAGCGGCGGGATAAAAGACCCAGGAGACAGCCCGGTCGGACATTGTCGAGCATTGTGGAAAGAAAGACACCAAATGTTGGTCTTCAAGAAAAAACCTCGACACACTCCACTTTGACACAATTTCGTCAGAGTAGACGGGTATGACAATCCCGGACAGCAATGTAAAAAAAAATAGTCCGATAACTATGGAGGCGGTTCGTTCTGTCATTTTGTACATAGTTACGGCCTTGTGGGTGAAGCGGTACAGTTGTGAGCGGGCAATGCGCCTGCTGCTTTATAACGAGAATGCGACACTTTTTGAATGTCGAGGTGCACCGCTATAAGGCGGCCTCTCCCATGATATATTTTTGTTGATTAGTTGCTGGTCGCATTCAATAACAAGTCGGCAATTTTGTTTTGCTGCTGTTCGGTGAGCCCTACCCACATTGGCAGTCTTATCAAACGTTCCGACTGTTGGTTGGTCACCGTCAGTGGTCCGTGTGCTCGTCCATAGCGCTGTCCTGCTGGAGAGGAATGTAACGGAACGTAGTGAAATACCGCATCTACGGCGTTTTGTTTCAACCTGGTCAATACGTGTTGACGGTCAAATTTCGGATCAAGCAATACGTAATACATATGCGCGTTATGCTGGCACTCATCCGGCACTATCGGACGTCGTAAAATACCTTTCTGTTCAAAGGGGGCTAGCAGTTCGTGGTAATGCTGCCAACTCGCCAGGCGCTGGGCGGTTATTGATTGTGCCTCTTGCAATTGTGCCCACAGGAACGCTGCCGTCAGTTCTCCGGGCAAAAAAGAAGAACCTACCTCTTGCCACGTGTATTTATCGACCTCTCCTCGGAAAAATCGACTGCGATCAGTGCCTTTTTCCCGAATTATCTCAGCGCGCAACGCCAGGTCGTCGTCATTCACCAATAACGCTCCGCCTTCGCCGGAAATCACGTTCTTGGTCTCGTGGAAGCTGAAAGCACCTAAATCACCGATGCTCCCCAAGGCTCGCCCTTTATAGCTAGCCATCACTCCTTGAGCGGCGTCTTCCACGACTTTCAGGCCGCGCCGCCGAGCGATGTCCATGATGGTGTCCATTTCGCATGCAACTCCTGCGTAATGGACTGGGACTATCGCCTTCGTGCGGGGCGTAATGGCTGCCTCAATCAGGCGTTCGTCGAGGTTCAGAGTGTCTTCTCTGATGTCGACGAATACAGGCACCGCACCTCGCAAAACAAAGGCATTGGCGGTGGAGACGAAAGTGTAGGAAGGCATGATGACTTCGTCACCGGGCTGGATGTCCAGCAGCAACGCGGTCATTTCAAGAGCAGCAGTACATGAGTGGGTCAAAAGCGCTTTGACAGACCCGGTTGTTTCTTCGAGCCAGCGGTGACATTTCTTGGTGAACGGACCATCTCCAGCGAGCACATTACCGAGCTTCGCCTGTTCAATGAAATAAAACTCCTTACCTGTCATATAAGGTCGATTGAACGGGATTTTTCCGATACTCACGCGATGCCTCCGGGCCTGAATAGTTGTAGTGGTGTAGCCAGTCAGCAGATTGTTACTTTTTTGTATTTAGCCTGGCGAAACTTTAATCGAAGGGCCGCGATATATTCATCCGCCGATAGGCAGGTTCGGCTGTGCGGATCATAACTTAACGCTCCGCTGAAGCCCACATTCACCCAAGGTGCGCACAGGTCGGTTCCCGAATTTACGGCGACTTTTTTCGATCCATCCGCTGAATGTCCCTCATCACAGGAATAAATTTCAAAAATGCCCAGCGGCTGACTATGGTGAGGACTGTCTTTGGATCGCCAACAAGAGAGCAAACATGAGCCAGACACCGTTCAACATTCAGCGCGCCGCCGTGATTGGTGCGGGCACCATGGGCCGTGGCATTGTCATGTGCCTGGCCAATGCCGGGGTGCCGGTCCAATGGGTCGATAACAACCCGCAGATGCTGGAACAGGCGCTGATTACCGTGGCGGACACCTACGCGCACAATGTGCGCCAGGGTCGCATCGATCAGGCCGAGGCGGATGCGCGCATCGCTCGGGTCACGGCAGCGGCTGATTATGCGGCGATCCGCGAGGTTGATCTGGTGATCGAAGCGGTTTACGAAAACCTGGAGCTCAAGCAAAAGATTTTCCGCGAACTGGACGGGCTGCTCAAACCCGAAGCCATTCTGGCCAGCAACACTTCAGCGCTGGATATCGACGCCATCGCCGCGGCGACTCGCCGTCCGGCTCAGGTCCTGGGGCTGCACTTCTTCAGCCCGGCGCACATCATGAAATTGCTGGAAATCGTTCGCGGTGCGAAGACTTCGCCCGCCGTACTCGATGCGGCGCTGGAGCTGGGCACGCGCATGGGCAAGGTCAGCGTGGTGGCGGGCAACTGTGAGGGTTTCATCGGCAACCGCATGCTCAATACCTACGTGCTTGAAGCGCGCAAGATGCTGCTTGAGGGCGCTTATCCCTATCAGGTGGATGCGGCGTTGCAAGGCTTCGGTTTTGCCATGGGGCCGTTTCGCATGTACGACGTGGTGGGCGTCGACCTGGGATGGCGGGCTCGGGAACTGGCAGGCACAGGCCAGGATGCGCCTGAGGTTCAGGTGGATAACCGTCTGTGCGAACTGGGCCGATTTGGTCAGAAGAGCGGCAATGGCTATTACCACTATGAGCAGGGTAGTCGACAGGCAGAACACGACCCTGAAGTCGATGCGCTGGTGCTAAGTGTTAGCGAAGGGCTTGGCTTCCAGCGTCGTGAGATAAGCCCTGAGGAAATTCTCGAGCGCTGTCTGCTGGCGCTGGTCAATGAAGGCGCGAAGATCCTTCAGGAAGGTATTGCGGGGTCGGCGCACGACATTGATCTGGTGTACCTCAACGGTTATGGCTTCCCGGCGGACAAGGGCGGGCCAATGGCGTGGGCGGATCAGCAAGGGCTGGCGGATATTCATCAGCGGTTGATGGCGCTGGAGGCTCGCCAGGGCGATCACTGGAAGCCGGCGCGGTTGATTGGTGAGTTGGAGTTGATGGGTAAAGGGTTTGCTGACAAGTAATTGATGCAGCGCCTGTGCCGGCGCTTTCGCGAGCAGGCTCGCTCCCACAAGGGATCTCGGTGGCCCACCCCTTCAAGTCTAAACATACAAGCGAGCCTGCTCGCGATGAATACAGCGCGGTATTCGCCTTAGACTGGCAATCCAACTCCAGGAATCGACACGATGTCCAACCCGATGCCCCAACGCACCGACTACCCGCACTTCCAGCCCATCACCACCCGCTGGCACGACAACGACGCCTACGGTCACGTCAACAACGTCACTTACTACAGCTTCTTCGACACGGCAGTGAATACCTACCTGATCGAAATCGGTGGCCTGGATATCCATGACGGCGAGGTGGTGGGTTTTGTGGTGAGTTCGTCTTGCGATTATTTCGCCTCCATCGCCTTTCCGGAGCGGATCGAGATCGGTCTGCGGGTGGGCAAGTTGGGTAACAGCTCGGTGCAGTACGAACTGGCGGTATTCAAGGCCGGGGAAGACGAGGCCTGCGCGGCGGGGCGCTTCGTGCATGTGTTTGTGGATCGGACGTCGAATCAGCCGGTGGCGATCCCTGCCGGATTGCGTGGTGCATTGGAGCGTCTGGTGGTTTGACGGACAAAAAAAATCGCAGCCCTTGGGCTGCGATTTTTTATCTATCGATCAGCGAAGCCGTTCAGGCCTCAATGATGACGATAGTGCTTGTTATGTTTGCGATGACCGTAGGCATGACCTCGGCCCGGGTGGCCGTCACGGTAGTAGCGACGATCATCGCGGCCGCCGCGATAGGAGCGACGATCATCGTCTTCATCGCTCTTGTTGCCCATGTAGTTACCCAGCGCGCCACCGGCGCCGCCGCCTGCTGCGGAGCCGATCAGGCTGCCGGTGGTGCCGCCCATGCTGCGGCCGACCACGTTACCGCCTGCTGCGCCCAACGCACCACCAATGGCGGCTTCGCCACGGCTGCGTTTGTCTGCGCCGACTGCGCTACCACCCGCGCCGCCCAAGGCCGCGCCAATGGTGGAACCAGTATTACCGCCAAGCGACTGACCGACGACCGAGCCAAGAACCCCGCCCAATGCGCCGCCCACACCTGCTTCGGTGGTGCCTCCGGCAGAAGCGAAGCCACTGACCAGGCCAAGGGACAACAAGAGAATCGAGGAGAACTTCATAGAGGAACCTCAAGGGGATGACGGCGCGATCCTGAGGCTGTGTCGGGGTTGTGACAATCGAAATCCGACGAGTAACACGACTTGAGCACATTTCTATAAGTTGCTGTTTTTTGGGCGGAACTTAACGGTTTTTCGCCGGTCTTTAGCTACTTCGGATAGGCCGTTTTTGTGAAAAAGCGGCCTTTTTTGTGGGCGATTGGAAAGTACCGAAAGGGGCCCGATCATGTGTTGTCATGTCGGACGCCTTCGCGGGCAAGCCTCGCTCCTGCAGGATTCGTGTCATGTACAAAAAAAATGCGTAAGACACCGATCCTGTAGGAGCGAGGCTTGCTCGCGAAGAGGCCAGACCTGCCGTCCCGTTAAGCCGACTTGGCCAAAATCAACCCGGTCTCACTCGCCATTTCCAGACGGATCGCCACAAACTTCGACGTTGGCGTATGGCTGCCATCCCCGGTGCTTTCCAGCGGCACCAGTGGATTCACTTCTGGATAGTAAGCAGCCGCCTGCCCCGCAGGAATATCAAACGCCAGCAGCGTAAACCCCTTCACTCGACGCTCACGTCCATCATCCCAGATCGAAACGATGTCAGCCTTCTGCCCAGGCTTGAACCCCAGGCGAATGATGTCCGCTTCATTGACGAACAACACATCCCGCTGACCCTTCACGCCACGGTAACGGTCATCCAGCCCATAAATCGTGGTGTTGTACTGATCGTGAGAACGCATCGATTGCATGATCAGGTCCGGCAACACGCCCGTGGCGCGGGTGCGTTCGTGCACCAGGTCCTTGGGCAGGGCGTTCGGGCGGAAATTGGCGCGCCCGGACGGGGTGTTCCACCTGCGTGCACCGGCGCTGTTGCCGAGGTAGAAACCGCCCGGATTCTTGATCTTCTCGTTGAAGTCGCGAAAGCCCGGAATGGTATCGGCGATCAGATCGCGAATGCGGCTGTAATCGGCCACGAGCCAGTTCCAGTCCACCGGTCTGCTGCCCAGGGTCGCGGCAGCGATGCCGGCGATAATCGACGGCTCCGAGCGCATCTGGTTCGACAGTGCCTGCAACTGGCCGTTGGAGGCGTGGACCATGCTGAACGAATCTTCGACGGTCACCGCTTGCGCGCCTTCGGCCTGGATATCGATGTCGGTACGGCCCAGGCACGGCAGAATCAGCGCATCTTTACCGTGGGCCAAATGGCTGCGGTTGAGCTTGGTGCTGATCTGCACGGTCAGGTCGCAATTGCTCAGGGCCTGGAAGGTGCGCGGGCTGTCCGGGGTTGCCTGGGCGAAGTTGCCACCCAGACCGATAAAGACTTTGGCGCGGCCTTCGGCCATGGCATGAATCGCCTCGACCACGTTATGACCGTTTTCACGCGGCACCTTGAACTGGAAGCGCCGCTCCAGGGAATCGAGGAACGCCACTGGCGGACGTTCGTTGATGCCCATCGTCCGGTCACCCTGCACGTTACTGTGGCCACGCACCGGGCACAGGCCGGCGCCCGGCCGGCCGATGTTGCCGCGCAGCAGCATCAGGTTGGCGATTTCCTGGATGGTTGCCACTGAGTGGCGGTGCTGGGTGATGCCCATGGCCCAGCACATGATGACGTTCTTGCCTTTGGCGTACATGCGCGCCGCTTGCTCGATTTCCACCAGGGGCAGGCCGGACTGCTCGACGATCTGCTCCCAGGAAGTGTCGTCGACGGTGCCCAGGTACTCCAGGACGTTGACGCTGTGCTCATTGAGGAAATCGTGGTCGAACACGGCCGGCTCACCCGCCTTCTGCGCGTCGCGCTCCCATTGCAGCAGGAATTTCGCCATGCCACGCAGCACCGCCATATCGCCGCCCAGCGCCGGGCGGAAGTAGGCGGTGTTGGTCGGCTTGTCGCCGTTGGTGAGCATTTCGATCGGGTGCTGCGGGTGCTGGAAACGTTCCAGGCCCCGCTCTTTCAACGGGTTGATGCACACCACCTGCGCGCCGCGTTTCACGGCTTCGCGCAATGGTTCGAGCATCCGCGGATGGTTGGTGCCCGGGTTCTGGCCCCAGACAAAAATCGCGTCGGCGTGTTCGAAGTCGTCGAAGGTCACGGTGCCTTTGCCGACACCGACACTTTGCGCCAACGCCACGCCGCTGGCCTCGTGGCACATGTTCGAGCAGTCGGGGAAGTTGTTGGTGCCGTAGGTGCGCACGAACAATTGATAGAGGTACGCCGCTTCGTTGCTGGCGCGGCCCGAGGTGTAGAACTCGGCCTGATTCGGGCTCGACAGGCCCTGCAAATGCTTGGCGATCAAGGCGAACGCCGCTTCCCAGCTGATCGGCTTGTAGCGATCGGTTTCGGCGTCATAGCTTAATGGCTCGGTCAGGCGACCCTGATACTCCAGCCAATAGTCGCTCTGTTCCAGCAACGAACTGACGCTGTGTTTAGCAAAGAAAGCGCCGTCGACACGCCGTTTGGTCGCTTCCCAGTTCACCGCTTTGGCGCCGTTCTCGCAGAACGCCACCATGCCGGCTTCGTTGGAATCGCCCCAGGCGCAACCGGGGCAGTCGAACCCGCCGTTCTTGTTGGTTTTGAGCATCATGCGCAGGTTTTTCAGCGCGTTGTCACTGGTCAACCAGGCCCGGGCAACGCTGGCCAGTGCGCCCCAACCACCGGCCGGGCCTTTGTAGGGCTTGTAGCGAGGGACGGGTTTCTGGTCGGCTTGACGGTGTTGACTCACGCTTGATTCTCCAATGCCGGGCTGTAGACCCGCGGCGCATTCTTCTGGGGCAGATGGATGAGGTTGAGGTTGTGGCGACGGGCCCATTGCACGGCAAGGCCCGTGGGCGACGACAGGCTGACGAGGGTCTGGATGCCGGCGCGCAATACTTTTTGAATCAATTCGAGGCTGCAACGGCTGGTGACAATCGCCAGGCCGCCTTCAGTCGGGATCTTCTGGCGGATGAGCCCGCCAATCAGTTTGTCGAGGGCGTTATGCCGGCCGATGTCTTCGCGGCCCAGCAGCAATTCGCCCTGACCGTTCATGAACACTGCCGCATGCACTGCGCCGGAGTACTGACCTAGAGGCTGGAACGCACCGATGCGCTGGCGCAAGCCATCGAGCCATTCGGCGGGGGGCAATGGGGCGCCGGGCAATACCTTGAGGTCTGGCAACGCCTGTTCAACCGCTTCCACGCCGCAGAGCCCGCAGCCGCTGGTGCCGGCCATTTGCCGACGCTGCTGCTTGAGGTTCCAGAACGCGCGGTTGGCGATGGTCACTTGCGCGTATTGCGCCGAGCCCGAGCCGCTGAGTTGCAGGTCATAGATGTCAGAGGCGTCTTCGATGATGCCGCTGCCGAGACTGAAACCGACGATGAAATCTTCGAGGTCCGTCGGCGTTACCAGCATCACCGCCTGACTGATGCCGTTATAAGCGATCGCCAACGCGACTTCTTCGGCGAGCGCGGTGCTGGCCGATTCGGTTTGTTGAAGGTCGCTGTAACTGTAGGTCTGGCTGGCGGCGGGTGCGGGCGCTTCAGAGGCGGGCGCCGCGCAGGCAGGGCGCTTGGCTTTCATGGGCATCACCGACGGTTTAGTCAGCTTTAAGCCTAGGCGCGTCAACATGTCGCGTCTAATCGCTTATACCGATCTACCGATAGATGACATCGATCAAGAAGCTGTCAGCGATTTCTGATAGATCGCAAAGCAGGCTTCGGCCAGCGCTGAACGCGGGGCGCTGCGACGCATGATCAGCCCAAGCCGGGCAAGGGTCTTGGCGTTTTCGATGGGTTGCAGACGCAAGTGATCGGTGAGGTTTTCCAGGCCGCCATCCAACGGCATCACCGCGCAGCAGAGGCCGCCGTGCACCGCTTGTAACAATTGGTGGACCGCGTCGGTTTGCAGAAGCGGCTGGGGTGTCAGGCCGCGGCTGTGGAAGTTGTGATCGATGGACTGGCGAAAGTGCATGCCGCTGGTGAGCATGCCCAAGGGCAACTCGATCAAGGACTCCCAACTCAACGGCGCCTCGCCAAAGCTGAAGAAGCGCTGATCGTAGAGCAGGCCCATGTGGGTTTCGCTGAAGGCCAGGGAGTCGAAACGCTCGTTGTCCAGTCGCTCCAGGTAAGACACGCCGAGGTCCAGGCGATTGTTCGCCAGTTGTTCGAGGATTTGTTCGGAGCTCAGGGCTGAGAGTTCAAAGCGCAGGTTCGGGTGTTCGGCATGCAGGCGTTGCATCAACGGCAGCGGATCGAAACTCGACAGGGGCACCACGCCCAACCGCAGCGTACCGACCAGATTGCCGCGACAGGCGGCGGCCTCGGCCTGCAAGCCGTCGTAGGCCGCCAGCACCGTGCGTGCCCACGCCAACACGCGCTCGCCCGGCGCGGTGAAGCCTTCGAAGCGCTGGCCGCGATTGACCAACGGCAGGTCGAGCTCTTCTTCGAGGCTGCGCAGGCGCATGGACAGGGTCGGCTGGGTGATATGACAGCGCGCCGCGGCCTGGCCGAAGTGGCGGGTTTCGTCGAGGGCGATGAGGAATTTCAGCTGCTTGATGTCCATCTTCGCTCCAGGGCGCGGTGAAGGTCGGGATTCTAGCGCTTGTGCCGGATCAGCGTCATTGGTCGGGTTGGAACCGGGGGTTTCAAGCTTGGTCTAGTCTTTTGCGTCTGGAACCCTAAACCCAAGGAGCGTGCACCATGAGTATTTTTAGCTTTGTGAAAGAAGCAGGCGAAAAACTTATCGATCTACTGACACCGGGCAACGCCAATGCCAGTGAGCAGTTGAAGGAACACATCAGCAAGGTCGGCCTGGGTAACCCGAATGTGCAGGCTACGGTGGACGGCGACAAAGTCACCGTCACCGGTGATGTGGGCAGCCAGGAAGAGAAGGAAAAGATTCTGCTGGCGGTGGGCAATATCGCTGGAGTTGGCAGCGTGGACGATCAGATGACCGTGACCGGGCCGGTGGTAGTGGCCGCAAAGTTTGTCACCGTCGTGAAGGGCGACACCCTCAGCGCTATTTCCTTGCGCGTGTATGGCGATGCCAACAAGTATCAAAAAATCTTCGAGGCCAACAAACCGATGCTCAAGCATCCGGACAAGATCTATCCGGGGCAGACGTTGCGGATTCCTGAGTAATCCTTAAGTCCGTTTGATGGCCTTCGCGGGCAAGTCGGAGCGAGCGATGCGGCGTTCCGACTTGCCCGCGAAGCAGGCGATAAGGTCTAAAGCCCTGCAATAAGCTCCCGATAATCCCCCACCGCCGCAAACTCCGCCGTGTCCTTCGGCCCTTTGCGACTGTCCGGCTCACTCACCGCCAACAGGTGCGCCACCCCAAAACTCTGCGCACTGCGCAGGATCGGCAACGTGTCGTCGATAAACAGGCTGCGAGCCGGGTCGAAACCGATGTCGGCCTGCAACGCCTCCCAGAACTGCGGATTCTCCTTGGGAAAACCATAGTCATGCGAGCTGATCAACCGCTCGAAGTAGGGCGCCAGTTCAATCCGCTCCAGTTTCAATGACAGCGAATCACGGTGCGCATTGGTGATCATCACCACGCGCTTGCCCGCCTGTTTGATCGCCGCCAGAAACGTGTCTGCATCCGGTCGCAGGGCGATCAGGTGGGCGGTTTCCAGTTTCAGTTCGCGCACCGGCAGTTTCAGCTCGGCGCTCCAGAAATCCAGGCAATACCACTGCAATTGGCCGGCGTTGCGTTCGAACAGCGGCTGCAATTCCATCTCGGCCATGGCCCGGCTGACCCCGTGCAACTCGGCGTAACGCTGAGGCAGGTGCTCCATCCAGAAATGGTTGTCGTAGTGCAGGTCCAGCAGCGTGCCGTCCATATCCAGCAGAACGGTGTCGATGTCGCGCCAGGGCAGCAGGGACATAAAAAACTTCTCCAGCGGTAAAAAAGATATCCGAGGTCAACAATCAGGATAGGCCGGGTATAGTAACCCGCTTACGCCAAGGAGCCTTTCATGCGCCAGAAACCCACCGTACTCGCCCGCGAGATCGTCGCCACCAGCCGTTTGTTCTGCGTCGAGGAGCTGAAGCTGCGCTTTTCCAATGGCGTGGAGCGCACCTACGAGCGCTTGGTCGGCAAAGGCGCCGGCTATGGCGCGGTGATGATCGTGGCGATGCTCGATGCGGATCATGCCGTGCTGGTCGAAGAGTATTGTGGCGGCACCGATGCTTATGAGCTGTCGTTGCCCAAAGGCTTGATCGAGCCGGGCGAGGACGTGCTGGCGGCGGCCGAGCGCGAGCTCAAGGAAGAGGCCGGGTATGGCGCGCGGCAACTGGAGCACCTGACCGAGTTGTCGTTGTCGCCCGGTTACATGAGCCAGAAGATCCAGGTGGTGCTGGCCACCGATCTGTACGAAGAGCGCCTGGAGGGCGACGAGCCCGAGCCGATGGGCGTGGACAAGATCAACCTGCGCGAGCTCTCATCCCTGGCGCAGAACCCGCGATTCACCGAGGGCCGTGCCTTGGCGGCGCTGTATCTGGCCCGTGATCTGCTGACTCAGCGAGGGGTGTTTCTGCCATGACGTTCCCGCATCCATTGATGGCGCCTGTGATTGAGCTGGCGCTGAAGGCTGGCGAAGCGATTTTGCCGTTCTGGCGCATCGGCACGGCGGTGACCGCCAAGGCTGACGATTCGCCCGTCACCGCAGCCGATCTGGCCGCCCACCATCTGATCCTGGACGGACTGACGGCACTGGACCCGAGTATTCCGGTGCTGTCCGAAGAAGACGCCAACATTCCCCAAAGCGTGCGAGCCGGCTGGCAGCGATGGTGGCTGGTGGACCCGTTGGACGGGACCAAGGAGTTCATCTCCGGCAGCGAAGAGTTCACCGTCAACATCGCGCTGATCGAGCAGGGCCGGGTGGTGTTTGGCGTGGTATCGATGCCGACCAACGGGCGGTTTTATGTCGGTGGCGCCGGTCTGGGCGCATGGCGTGGTGATAAAGGTGCCGAGGCGTTGCCGATTCAGGTTCGTGAGGTTCCTGCTGCGGGTGAGGCGTTTACCGTGGTCGCCAGCCGCCGGCATTCGAGTCCTGAGCAGGAACGTTTGCTGGCCGGTTTGAGCGCCAGTCTGGGTGAGTTGCAACTGGCTAATATCGGCAGTTCGTTGAAGTTCTGTTTGCTGGCTGAAGGCGCGGCGGATTGTTATCCGCGCCTGGCGCCGACCTCGCAGTGGGACACGGCGGCGGCCCAAGGTGTGCTGGAAGGGGCTGGTGGTGAAGTGCTGGATTTGAGCGGGAAGCCTTTTTGTTATCCGGCGCGGGAATCGTTGCTGAATGAGTTTTTTCTGGCGCTGCCGGCGAAGGCTGCGTGGCGAGAGAAGTTACTGGAACTGGCCCGATCCTGAGTTCACCCAAACCTGTGGCGGGAGCTTGCTCCCGCTGGGCTGCGAAGCGGCCCCAAAACCTAGACTCCGCGCAGCATCAGTTAAACCCGGCTGCCTGATGTGCGACTGCTGCGCCCGAGCGCGGACCGGCCGGCGGGAGCAAGCTCCCTCGCCACAGGTTTTGTGTCTTTACCGGTGCAAGACGTACTGCCCGGTAAACCTCACCGCATCCTCATCACTATCGGCATTGACGATCCGCGAATGCAACGCCAGCCGCGCCCGTCCATAGCGCTGATACATCGCCAGAAACTTCTTCCACACCACGGCGCTCGGCGCCTGGCAAATTGCAATCGCGTCCATGGTCACCGGCAGCGGATAAGTGATGTGCCCCTCTTGAATCACGATGTGCCCGCCTTCAATCCCTTCTTCGTGCAAGCGCAAATGCAGCCAGCCCCAACCTGCCAGCACCGCGCCGCAGTACAGGCTGCCGCCGAACATGGTGCTTTTGTGATTGACGTTGGCCTCCAGCGGCAAGTGCAGTCGCAGTTGCTGGTCGTGCCAGTCGAGCACTTTGAGGCCCATGTCCCGGGTCAACGGAATATCGCGGTGGAGGACTGATTCCAGGTGACGACTGTCGCGGCTCATTCACGGGTCTCTTTTTTAAAGATGATGATGGGACGGTAGCTCAATCGAGTTCGTCGGTGTGGCTGCTGGAGCCACCGTCGGCGAAGTTCAGGCCGTGCTTGCGCAGTTTGTCGTGCAGAGTCTTGCGCGGAATGCCGAGGGCCTCGGCGAGGCTGCGCACCGAGCTGTGAGAGCGCGCCAGTTCGGCGGCAATCAACGATTTCTCGAAGTTTTCCACTTGCTCGCTCAGGCCGCCGCTGACCACTTCTACGGTCATGCCGGCAGCGCCCTCCGGTGTGTTGTTGTCCAGGGCCAGTTCCAGGCCCAGGGCAAAACGTTCGGCGGCGTTTTGCAGTTCACGCACGTTGCCCGGCCAGGTGTGGCGCAGCAGCAGGGCGCGTTGCCCCGGTTGCAGTTCATGGGGCGGCAAGCCATGGCGGGCGCTGGCTTCGTCGGCGAAATACTGGAACAGCACCAGCGCGTCTTCGCCGCGCTCACGCAGCGGCGGAATACGCAGCGGCGCGACGTTCAGGCGGTAATACAAGTCGGCCCGGAAGCGCCCTTGATCGGCGGATTGACGCAGGTCTTCCTTGGTCGCGGCGATGATGCGGATGTCCAAAGGGATCAGTTGATTGCCGCCCAAGCGTTCGACCACGCGCTCCTGAAGCAAGCGCAGCAATTTCACCTGCACATCCAGGCTCATGCTTTCGATTTCATCGAGGAACAGCGTGCCGCCGTTGGCGAACTCGAATTTGCCGATGCGGCGCTTTTGCGCGCCGGTGAAGGCCCCGGCTCGTGACCGAACAGCTCGCTTTCCACCACAGATTCAGCCAAGGCCCCGGCGTTGATCGCTACAAACGGACCGCTACGTCGGCTCGACAAATCGTGCAGCGCCCGGGCCACGACTTCTTTGCCGGCGCCGGTTTCGCCAAGAATCAGCACGTCAGCCTTGGTTGCCGCCAGCGCACCAATTTGCTCGCGCAAGCGCAGCATCGGCGCCGATTGCCCGACCAGTCGGGTGCTCAGTTCATTGCGATCGCTCAGGGCCAGACGCAGGCTGCGGTTATCCAGAACCAGTCGGCGCAGGGCCAAGGCGCGGCGAACGCTGTCCAGCAGCGCGTCGCTGGCGAAGGGTTTTTCCAGGAAGTCATACGCCCCGGCGCGCATCGCTTGCACGGCCAGCGGCACATCGCCGTGGCCGGTGATCAGCAACACGGGCAACTCAGGGTCCTGGGCATGCAGTTCGGTCAGCAGTTCGAGGCCGTCCATGCCCGGCATGCGGATGTCGCTGACCACCACGCCGGGCCAGTCGCGCTCCAGTTGCCCGGCCAGGCCCTTGGCTTCGGCCAGTGGCAGGATTTTCAGGCCCGCCAGGTCCAGCGTCTGGCTCAACGCCTGACGCAGGTGGGGATCGTCGTCGATCAGCACGACCTGGACACGGTTATCGATGGTCATGCACTTCGGTCCTCGGACGGTTGCAGGCTCACACCCGGTGCGCCTGCGCGCAACTTCAGGGTAATCAGGGCGCCGCCTTCCTTGTGGTTGGCGAACGACAGTTCACCGCCGAAGGCGCGCATCAGGGTTTCGCAAATCGCCAACCCCAGGCCAAGCCCCTGGGTGCGGGTCTTGGTGGTGTAGAAGGGCTCGCTGGCGCGACCAAGGGCTTCCATGCAGAAGCCGGGGCCGTTGTCGCGAATGTACAGCGTGACACCGTCCGCGGTGGATTGGGCACTCAACCAGAGTTTACGCGGCGGGCCTTTTTCGGTCAGCGCGTCCAGCGCGTTGGCCAACAGGTTGCCGAGCACCTGGCGCAGACGGGTTTCCCCGGCCTCGACCCACAACGTGGCCGCCGGCAAATCGCGGATCAGTTCGACTTCCATGCTGCGCCGACGCTTGGCCAGCAACGCCAGGGCGTCATCCAGCGCTGGTTGCAGGGCGACACTTTCCGGCGCATGGCGATCGCGCCGGGCGAAGGCGCGCAAATGAGCAATGATCGACGCCATGCGTCCGGTCAGTTCGCTGATCAGCTTGAGGTTGCCGCGGGCATCGTCGGTGCGCTGATGATCGAGCAGCACTTCGGCGTTTTCCGCGTAGCTGCGAATGGCGGCCAACGGTTGATTCAATTCGTGGCTGATGCTCGCCGACATCGTCCCCAGCGCCGACAACTTGCCGGCCTGCACCAAGTCGTCCTGGGCGCGCACCAGTTCCTGCTGGGCATGTTCGCGCTCCAGTACTTCCTGTTTCAATCGACGGTTGAGGCCTTCGAGGTCACTGGTCCGCTCGGCGACCCGGCCTTCCAGCTCGCGCCGCGCCTTGGCTTCGAAGGCGATGCGTTCGAGGTAATGGCGGCGGCGCTGCATCATCAGGCCGAGCAGCAACATCAAGACCAGCAACGTCGCGCCGCCAATGGCGACAACGGTACGCACCGGGCGGTCGATCAGGGTGCGGGGGGCGAGGATGCTGACGTTCCAGCCGGTTTCGGCGATCTGCTGGGTTTGAGTCAGCCAGGCGTTGGGGTTGAGCCTCAATGGTTTCGGATCGCGGGTCGGGTACGGCTGGATCGCAGTGATCGCTTTGCTTTCTTCTTCGCTCAAGGGCCGGGTCGAGCGGAATCGCCACTCAGGCCGCGACGTGAGGATGACCACACCGTTATGGTCGGTCAGCAGCAGTTGTTCCGGGGTTTTACCCCATAGGCTTTCGGTGTGGTCCAGGTCGACCTTGACCACCAGTACGCCGATGATTTTCTCGCCGTTGCGCACTGCGGCGGCGAAGAAATAGCCGCGCTTGGCTGACGTGGTGCCTAAGCCGAAAAAGCGCCCGAGCCGTCCGGCCATGGCTTCGCTGAAATACGGACGGAAGGAAAAATTGCGGCCGACGAAACTGTCGTGTTTGTCCCAGTTCGATGCGGCCAGGGTCTTGCCCGTGGTGTCCATCAGGTACATGACTTCGGCGCCGGTCTGGGCGCTGATGTTTTTCAACAGGCGATTGGCATTGCCTTGGGTGACGCTGTCATCCGGCGCCCCGAGCACCGCGCGCAGGGCCGGCAGGTCGCCGAGGATCTGCGGCAACACTTCATAACGGTGCAGCGTGCCCAGCAGGTTGGCAACGTAAAGGTCGAGGGTCTGACGGTTCTGCCCGGCCAGCTCGCTGCGGTAGTAACGCTCGGCCAGATGCTCCAGCGGCCACAGCAACGGCGCCAGGCACAGCGCAAGCAGTGCGAGGCTGCGCCAGCGGGGTCTGCGGGGAAGGGTCGGAGTCATGAGCATCGGGCGCCTGTGGGTACAGGCGCATTATGCCTAGGCTTGCTCGTCAAGACACTCGCGCAGCGCGGTTTGCCAGTCAGGCTGACTGACGCCCCATTCGCGTTGCAGGCGGCTGCAATCCAGGCGCGAGTTCAATGGCCGGGCGGCCGGCGTCGGATAGTCGCTGGAGGGGATCGGCAGCAGGTTTGCGCAAGGCTTGCCCTGATCCCGCAGTGCCTGGCCGATGGCCTGGGCGAAACCGAACCAGGAAGTCTCACCCTGAGCGGTCAAGTGATACGTGCCCCAGGCCCCGGCCTGTACCGCTTGCCAGCGTTCGATCAGTGCGACAGTGCTGCTGGCGATCGTGCCGGCCCAGGTGGGCGCGCCGATCTGGTCGGCGACAATGCGCATCTCCGGCTTTTCTTGCAGCAGGCGTTGCATGGTCAGCAGGAAATTACGACCGTGGGTCGAGTAGACCCAACTGGTGCGCAGGATCAGGTGCTGGCCTTGTACCGCGCTGATCGCTTGCTCGCCGGCCAGCTTGCTCTTGCCGTAAACGCCGAGCGGGTTGGGCAAATCGGCTTCGTTGTAAGGCTCGGCTTTGCTGCCGTCGAAGACATAATCGGTGGAGTAGTGAATCAGCGGGATACCCAGCGCCGACGCTTCTTCGGCCAAAATACCCGGCCCGGTCGCGTTGATGGCAAACGCCAACTCCGGCTCGCTTTCAGCTTGATCGACCGCGGTGTGAGCGGCCGCGTTGATGATCAGGTCCGGGCGAACGCGCTGCACTTGCTGACGAATCTGTTGCGGCTGAGCCAGATCGAGCTGATCGCGACCCAAAACAACCCATTCGCCAACAGCACCCAGGCGAAGCTGCAACTCACGCGAAACCTGACCGTGCTGACCGCAGATAAGAATTTTCATGGAAACAGATCAGCCTCTTTCAGGCTTTTGCCGTTCTGATCCTTGGCCGACAGTTTGGGCGCTTCGTCCAGTTGCCAGTCGATGGCAAGCGTCGGATCGTCCCAGCGAATGCAACGCTCGGCGGACGGCGTGTAATAGTCCGTAGTCTTATAGAGAAACTCGGCGAATTCGCTCAGCACCACGAACCCATGGGCGAACCCTTCCGGCACCCAGAGTTGGCGACGGTTTTCTGCAGACAGGCGCACCGCTTCCCACTGGCCGAAATTCGGCGAGCTGCGACGGATGTCCACCGCGACGTCGAGCACTTCGCCGACGGTTACCCGCACCAGTTTCCCCTGGGTATTTTCCAGCTGATAGTGCAGGCCGCGCAGCACGCCTTTCTGCGAGCGGGAGTGGTTATCCTGAACAAACTGCGTGTCCAGGCCGGTCGCTTCTTCGAACGCCTTGGCATTGAAGCTTTCGTAGAAAAAACCGCGCTCGTCACCAAACACCTTGGGTTCAATGATCAGCACGCCGGGCAAGGCGGTTTCAATCACATTCATTGTTCTTCCCCGGCCAGTTTGAAGAGGTACTGGCCATAGCCGGTCTTGCCGAAATAGCTGGCGCGCTCCAGCAACAGCTCGCGGCTGATCCAGCCATTTTCGTAAGCGATTTCTTCGAGGCAAGCGACTTTCAGGCCTTGGCGGTGCTCGATGGTCTGCACGTATTGCGAGGCTTCGAGCAGGCTGTCGTGGGTACCGGTGTCGAGCCAGGCGAACCCGCGACCGAAGCGCTCGACCTGCAGATCGCCGCGTTGCAGGTAAGCGTTGTTGATGTCGGTGATCTCCAGCTCTCCACGCGGCGAAGGCTTCACCGCTTTGGCGATCTCGATCACATCGTTGTCGTAGAAATACAGGCCGGTCACGGCATAGCTGGACTTCGGCTTTTTCGGCTTCTCTTCGATCGACAGGGCGCGGCCTTCTCTGTCGAAATCAATCACGCCGAAGCGCTCCGGATCCTTGACCCAATACCCAAACACGGTGGCGCCGGAAGGGCGCATGGCCGCGTTTTTCAACTGTTCGCCAAAGTGCTGACCATGGAAGATGTTGTCGCCGAGGATCAGGCACACCGGATCGTCGCCAATAAATTCTTCGCCGATCAGGAAAGCCTGGGCCAAACCGTCCGGCGACGGCTGTTCGGCGTAGCTGAAGTTGACGCCGAACTGAATGCCGTCACCCAGCAGGTTGCGGTATTGCGGCAAATCCTGAGGCGTGGAGATCAGCAAAATATCTTTGATGCCGGCCAGCATCAGGACCGAGATCGGGTAGTAGATCATCGGTTTGTCGTACACCGGCAACAGCTGCTTGGAGACGCCAAGCGTGATCGGGTGCAGACGCGTGCCGGAGCCACCGGCCAAAACGATGCCTTTCATCATGCGAGCAGCTCCTTGGTATTGAGGGCGCCCAGGCGTTCGCCCTGATAACTGCCATCCTGAACGCGACGGCACCATTCCAGGTTGTCGAGGTACCACTGAACGGTTTTGCGCAGGCCGGTTTCGAAGGTTTCTTCGGGCACCCAGCCCAGTTCGCGCTCGATCTTGCTCGCGTCGATGGCGTAGCGCAGGTCGTGGCCAGGCCGGTCCTGGACGAAGGTAATCAGGTCAGCGAAATGAGCCACGCCTTCAGGCTTGTTCGGTGCCAACTCTTCGAGCAACGCGCAGATGCCACGCACCACGTCGATGTTCTTTTGCTCGTTGTGACCGCCAATGTTGTAGGTCTCGCCGACCACGCCTTCGGTGACCACTTTGAGCAGCGCCCGGGCGTGATCCTCGACAAACAGCCAGTCGCGCACTTGCAGGCCGTTACCGTAGACAGGCAAAGGCTTGCCGGCCAAGGCGTTGAGGATCACCAGCGGAATCAGCTTTTCGGGGAAGTGGAACGGCCCGTAGTTGTTCGAGCAATTGGTCAGCAACACCGGCAAGCCGTAGGTGCGCTGCCAGGCGCGGACCAGATGGTCGGACGCCGCTTTGCTGGCCGAATAGGGTGAGCTGGGCGCGTAAGGCGTGGTTTCGGTGAACAGATCGTCGACGCCATGCAGGTCGCCGTAGACCTCGTCGGTGGAGATGTGATGGAAGCGGAAGGCGCTTTTTTCCGGCTCGGCCAGCGTCTGCCAGTAGGCGCGAGTGGCCTCGAGCAGGCTGTAGGTGCCGACGATATTGGTCTGGATGAAGTCCGACGGACCGTCAATAGAACGGTCGACATGGGATTCTGCCGCCAGGTGCATGATCGCGTGAGGCTGGAAACGTGCCAGTACCGCACTGACGGTGGCCTGGTCGACGATATCGGCCTGGACGAATTCGTAGCGGGTGTCGGTGGCAATGCTGGTCAGCGACTCGAGATTGCCGGCGTAGGTCAGTTTGTCCAGGTTGAGCACTTCATGCCCGGTGTGCCGAATGAGGTGGCGAATCAGGGCAGAGCCAATGAAACCGGCACCGCCGGTGATGAGAATACGCATGTTGGCCAGCCTTTTTCTGTAAGACGATAAAGCGAATGAGCATAGCTTGTCGGCAGGAGCAGGGCGGTGCAAGAGGGTTGTTGGTCGTAATTGGCATTTGCCGCACCAGGGGGGGTTGATTCTCGACCGATGCAGTGGCGATATAGGCGCCTAATAACATTTCAGGGGTCGTTGTATGCCGCTCACCACGTTGATTCACCGCGCCAGTTTGCCCAGCCCGCAAGTGTCTGCGGAGCAAGCGCTAGAACTGCTGGAAGGGCATTACGGGCTGAGTGGAAGGTTGCACGCCCTGGGTAGCCAGCAGGACCTCAACTTTCGGGTCGACAGTGATCAAGGGCGTTTCGTCCTGAAAATCTGCCGTGGCGACTATTCGGCGCTGGAGCTGCAAGCCCAACATGCCGGACTCAAGCAGTTGGGTGAACACTCCGGCGTGCATGTGCCGCGAGTGATTCCTGCAATAAACGGCGCTGAACTGCTCACGCTGGAAGTCGGGGGGCAGGCCGTGCATATGCGCCTGCTCGATTACATCGAAGGCCAGTCACTGACGCACCTTGATCATTTGCCCGGTCCGGTGGTGGCCGGTTTCGGTCGGCTGTGCGGCGAAATGGACCTGGCACTGGCCGCTTTCGAGCATCCGGGCCTTGAGCGCACGCTGCAGTGGGATGCCCGCCACGCCAGCGCGCTGATTGGCCATTTGCTGCCGGTGATCAAGGATGACGCGCAACGCCGGTTGATCGCCGACGCGGCGGAACGGGCCGAGCATCATTTACTGCCGCTGGTGGACAAGCTGCCGGTGCAGGCGATTCACATGGACATCACCGACGACAACGTGGTCTGGCAGCGTGACTCGCAACGCCAATGGCAGTTGCAGGGCGTGATCGATTTCGGCGACCTGATCCGTACCTGGCGCATCACCGATCTGTCGGTCACTTGCGCGGCGTTGCTGCATCACGCCGATGGCGATCCTTTCTATATTTTGCCGGCGGTCCAGGCGTATCACGCCGTCAATCCGCTCACCCATGAAGAACTGCGGGCGCTGTGGCCGCTGATCGTCGCGCGCGCGGCGGTGCTGGTGCTCAGTGGCGAGCAGCAAGTCAGCATCGATCCGGGCAATGATTACAGCCGCGACAACCTGAGCCACGAGTGGGAGATCTTCCGCGTGGCCACGTCGCTGCCGCTGGAATTGATGGAAGCGGCGATTCTGACGTCGGTCGGCCAGACACTGCCGAGCATTGGCAGCGAAGGTTTCGCGCCGTTGCTGCCGAGCCTGGTGGGGCGTGAATTTGCCTTGATCGATCTGGGTGTGCTGAGCCCGCATTTTGAGGCGGGCAACTGGGAGCAAGAGGGGGTTGATCAGCGTTTGCTGACTGAAGCTGCGGCGGCTCACGGATTGGCGGCCAGTCGTTATGGTCAATACCGGCTGTCCCGTACTCGTCCAGATAGCTCAGGCGAACCCGACACCTGCCCGTTGCACGTGGAGTTGCGAGTGCCAAACGGCACGGCGGTCGAATCGCCGTTTGCCGGCGTGGTCCATCAGCCGGCGGCGGGTGTGTTGCAACTGGACGGTCCGCAACTGAGCGTGCGGTTGTGGGGCGTGACGCCGTCGCTGCACACCGGCGCGGCGCTGGTCAAAGGTCAGGTGCTGGGTGCGGTCAGCGGGCCGTTGATTGTGCAGTTGTGCCGAGGCGCTTCGTTCGATGCGCCGTTGTTTTGCACGCCGTCTCGCGCACCGGCCTGGCAAGCGTTGTGCCCGTCACCGGCGGCGCTGCTGGGGCTGGCTTGCGATGCTGAAGCCGAGCTCGATTCGCAGACGTTGCTGGCGCGCCGTGACGCCAGTTTCGCGCGCACGCAGAAGCATTATTACGTCGACCCGCCGCGCATCGAGCGTGGCTGGCGCAATCACCTGATCGACATGCAGGGCCGCTCCTACCTCGACATGCTCAACAACGTCGCGGTGCTGGGCCACGGTCATCCGCGCATGGCGGCGGTCGCCAGCCGTCAGTGGTCGTTGCTCAATACCAACTCGCGCTTCAACTACGCGGCGGTGGCCGAGTTTTCCGAGCGCCTGCTGAAGCTGTCGCCGGAGGGCATGGACCGGGTGTTCCTGGTAAACAGCGGCAGCGAGGCCAATGACTTGGCGATCCGTCTGGCATGGGCCTACAGCGGCGGTCGCGACATGCTCAGCGTGCTGGAGGCTTATCACGGCTGGACAGTGGGCGCGGACGCGGTTTCGACCTCGATTGCCGACAACCCGCAAGCCTTGAGCAGCCGTCCCGATTGGGTGCATCCGGTGATCGCGCCGAATACCTATCGCGGCGAATTCCGTGGCCCAGGCAGCGCGCCGGACTACGTGCGCAGCGTCGAACACAACCTGGCGAAAATCGCTGAGCAGAAACGCCAGTTGGCCGGTTTCATCTGCGAACCGGTGTACGGCAATGCCGGCGGGATATCGCTGCCGCCGGGTTATCTGAAACAGGTCTATGCGTTGGTTCGCGCCCAAGGCGGTGTGTGCATCGCCGATGAAGTGCAGGTCGGCTACGGGCGCATGGGTCATTTCTTCTGGGGCTTCGAAGAGCAGGGCGTGGTGCCGGACATCATCACGATGGCCAAAGGCATGGGCAACGGCCAGCCGTTGGGCGCGGTGATCACCCGCCGGGAAATCGCCGAGGCGCTGGAGGCCGAGGGTTACTTCTTCTCGTCGGCCGGTGGCAGCCCAGTCAGTTGCCAGGTCGGCATGGCGGTGCTGGACGTGATGGAGGAAGAAAAGCTCTGGGAAAACGCTCAGGTGGTGGGCGGGTATTTCAAGGAGCGGCTTGAAGCGCTGATCGATATTCATCCGTTGGTGGGCGCGGTGCATGGTTCCGGCTTCTATCTGGGTGTCGAGCTGATCCGCAACCGCGAGACCCTGGAGCCGGCGACCGAAGAAACCACGGCGCTGTGTGACCGGTTGCGGGAGTTGGGGATTTTCATGCAGCCGACAGGGGATTATCTGAACGTACTGAAGATCAAACCGCCGATGGTGACCTCGCGCCAGAGTGTGGATTTCTTTGTCGACATGCTTTCGAAGGTGTTGGGTGAAGGGTTGTAAGGCTTGATATCGCCTTCGCGGGCAAGCCTCGCTCCTACAGAATTTGCGCGATTTAAACGTCGTCGCATGACCTGTAGGAGCGAGGCTTGCCCGCGAAGGAGTATTCGGTAATACCGATTGTTATCGGGATTAAGTGCGTAAAACTAGACAGCCGGAAGATTAATTGCTTTTAAAGCCGATATTTATCGGCTATAAAGTCGCCATTGCTCACGGCGTGCCTCATCGCGCCCGTGCTTCCCGTTTCTGTCATCGGTCGAGGCCATACTCGACCCATCAGCACTTGCCCGGAGATGATTCATGAGTCGTATCGTTACCGTCGCCGCCACCCAGATGGCCTGTTCCTGGGACCTTGAAGCCAACATCGAGACCGCTGAGAAGCTGGTTCGTGAGGCAGCAGCCAAAGGCGCGCAGATCATACTGATCCAGGAGCTGTTCGAGGCGCCGTACTTCTGCCAGAAACCGAACCCGGATTACCTGCAACTGGCCACGACGGTTGAAGACAACGTCGCCATCAAGCACTTCCGGAAAGTCGCCAAGGAACTGCAAGTGGTGCTGCCGATCAGCTTCTATGAACTGGCCGGCCGTGCCCGTTTCAACAGCATCGCGATCATCGATGCCGACGGCAGCAACCTCGGGATTTATCGTAAAAGCCACATCCCGGACGGCCCCGGTTACCACGAAAAGTATTACTTCAACCCGGGCGATACCGGCTTCAAAGTCTGGAACACCCGTTACGCGAAAATCGGCGTCGGCATCTGCTGGGACCAGTGGTTCCCGGAGTGCGCTCGCAGCATGGCGTTGCTGGGCGCGGAAATCCTGTTCTACCCGACCGCCATCGGCAGCGAGCCGCACGACAAAACCATTTCTTCGCGCGACCACTGGCAGCGCGTGCAACAAGGCCATGCTGGCGCCAACCTGATGCCGCTGATCGCGAGCAACCGCATCGGTAACGAAGAACAGGACGGCTACGACATCACGTTCTACGGCTCGTCGTTCATCGCCAACCAGTTCGGCGAGAAGGTCCAGGAACTCGACAAGACTGAAGAGGGCGTGCTGGTCCAGAGCTTCGACCTCGACGAGCTGGAGCACATTCGCAGCGCGTGGGGTTCGTTCCGTGATCGTCGCCCGAACCTATACAATGCGATCAAAACCCTCGACGGTTCCCTGGAGTCCTGATCGCATGACCACTTTAAACAGCACCCCGCGCGCCGATGGCTTCTACATGCCCGCCGAGTGGGCGCCACAAACCCAGACCTGGATGATCTGGCCGGAGCGCCCGGACAACTGGCGTCTGGGCGGCAAACCCGCGCAAGCCGCGCACGTGGCCGTCGCCAAGGCCATCGCCCGTTTCGAACCGGTGACCGTGGCGGTCTCTGCCGGCCAATACGAAAACGCCCGTGCCCGTCTCGACGTGCCGAATATTCGTGTGGTCGAGATGTCCAGCGACGACGCCTGGGTTCGCGACACCGGCCCGACGTTCGTCATCAATAACAGTGGCGAAGTCCGTGGTGTGAACTGGGACTTCAACTCGTGGGGCGGTTTCGATGGCGGTTTGTACTCGCCGTGGAACCGCGACTCGCAGGTGGGCGGCAAGATCCTCGAGATCGAGCGCAGCCAGCGCTACCGTACCCAGGGCTTCGTGCTCGAGGGCGGTTCGATTCACGTCGATGGCGAAGGCACCCTGATCACCACCGAAGAATGCCTGCTCAACCGCAATCGCAACCCGCACCTGAGCCGGGGGGAAATCGAAGCGGTGCTCAGTGCTCATCTGGCTGTGGATAAGATCATCTGGCTGCCGGACGGTCTGTTCAACGACGAAACCGACGGCCATGTGGATAACTTCTGCTGCTACGTGCGTCCGGGTGAAGTATTGCTGGCCTGGACCGATGATCCGCAGGACCCGAACTACCCCCGCTGCCAAGCGGCAATGAAAGTGCTGGAAAGCAGCACCGATGCCAAGGGTCGCCCATTCACGGTGCACAAGATGCCGATCCCGGGGCCGCTGTATGCGACCGAGGAAGAGTGTGCCGGTGTGGACCCGGTGGACGGGACTCAGGAGCGTAATCCGAGCGTGCGTCTGGCTGGTTCCTACGTGAACTTCCTGATCGTCAACGGCGGCATTATCGCGCCGAGTTTCGACGACCCGCTGGACGGTCCTGCGAAAGAGATTCTGCAGGCGCTATTCCCGCAGCATGAAGTGGTGATGGTGCCGGGCCGCGAACTGTTACTGGGGGGCGGTAACATCCACTGCCTTACCCAACAACAGCCGGCGCCGCACAAGGAGTGAGTGGGGTTGTAACAGCCTGAACCGGCTGAAAAATCACCAAGACGCCGGTTTATCCCCGCTCTTCACCCAGAAGCCCGCAGCCCCAAAGGACTGCGGGCTTCTTTGTATCCACTTGTCGACACTTGGGAAACATTGGCACAGCTCTTGTATCTGTCACGGAGTGAAACAGGGAGGGGGAGGACTTCGATGTTCTGTCATAAACCTTGGATAAGTTAGCCGCTCACGAACCAGGAGAGAGCGCTGAAATGAACGCCGAAGTGAACGTAGTGAGAGAGCGGGCGTTGCATCCCCTGGCAGTTAATAGCGAATCGCTCCAGGTCCTGGCGCACTGGTTGAAGTCCAATGGAACGCGTCAGATCAGAGAACCTGATCCGCGCCGGATGATGATCGAGCGCTACCCCGCTGGTTTATTCAGCGAGGCGGAACTGGAAGCGTTGTGGGATGTGATGGAAGGATAAGAAGAAAAAACAAAGGATTGATGAGAGCGCTGCCGGGATGGCGGCGCTTTTTTATGGGCGATGGATTTGTAAGCTACACCCTGACCATTGTAGGAGCGAGCCTGCTCGCGATGGCGGCCTGGCAGTCACATTAACGTTGACTGACCCGCCGCCATCGCGAGCAGGCTCGCTCCTACAGGTGATTGGTGGGAACACATCAGCAGTGTTTAGAAGCTGTAGGTCCCCGTCACCACCAGGCTGCGCGGTTCGCCGGGTTGAATCTGCGCGGCGCTGGTGGCCGACGAGTAATAGGTCTTGTCGCTGATGTTGTTCAGTGCCGCACGCAAGTCCCAATCCTTCTGCCGGAATCCGGCCAGTGCATCCCAACGGCCATAACCCGGCAGCACGACGGTGTTGAGGTTATCGGCGTAACGCTGGCCGACCAGGGTCAACCCGGTTTCCGCATACCAGCCCATTTCCGGTTTCCAGGTCAGGAACAGACTGCCGTTGTGCTTGGCCACGTTGCTGATGCGTTTGCCTTCAAAGCCGTTGTTGTCCTTCTCGACCGTCGCGTCCTGTACGCCCACGCCACCGCGCACGTACCAGTTGCCGGCAATTTTACCGGTGCCGGTCAGCTCGATCCCGCGGGAACGTTGCAAGCCCGAGAGCAAGGTGACGGTCGGGTTGAGTGGATCGCTGGTGCGGCGGTTGTAGAGTTCCAGTTCGTAGATTGCCAGGGTGGTGCTCAGGCGGTCGTCGAGCCAGTCGCTCTTCACGCCGATTTCCTTCTGCTTGGTCAGCTCCGGGCTCAAGTCGTTGCTGTTACCGGCCGCGCCGGGCGTGATGCCGATCAAGCCGCCGCCCACTGGCGAGAACGTCTTGGTCCAGGAGGCATAGAAGGAATGATTCTGCAGCGGCGTCCAGACCAGGCCTACACGCGGGCTTGTGCTGTGGCTGTCTCGGTCTTCGGAAATGTCGCGCAGCTTGTTGGTCGATTCGATGTCGAACGTGTCGTAGCGCAAACCGGCCAGCAGTTGCCATTGATCGTTCAGACGCAATTGATCCTGCACGTACACCGCACGGCTTTCGACTTCGGTGTGGTTGTCGCTGGACACCTGCATGCGGCCGGTATGCCGCAGATCGCGATTCGGGTTGTGCAGGTCCAGCGCCGGCACCGGCGAGCTGCCCGGCCCGGAAGTGGCCGCGTTGTAAAGGGTCGGATCGCGGCGCTGGCTGCCGATCTCGATGCCGGTCAGCAGGCGATGCTCCAGGCCGAAGGTGTCGAAACCTCCCTCCAGTTCGACGTTGTTGTAGACATTGCGGGTGGTCAGGTCTTGCTGCCAATGCTGACGCGTGACCTTGTTGGTGGCCGGGGTGTAACCGGTCAGGTACGTGTTGTCGAAATCGCTGTCGAGCTTGAACACGCCCAGGGTGTGGCGCAGCTGCCAGTTGTCGCTCAGTTCATAGCTGAGTTTGGAGCGCAGGGATTGCGACTTGTCGTCGATGAAATCGTGCTCGCTGCCGTAGGTCGTATCGCGTCCTACGTCTGCCGGGCGCCCGTTTACGCCAGGAATACCGCGATCCGGCGTGCGGTTGTAACGGCTGTATTCGTATTGCACCAACCAGTTCAGGTCCGGCGTCAATTGCCAGCTCATGGACGGCGCGAACAGTTGGCGGTTGCCGCTGACACCCTCGCGAAAGCTGTTCTGATCCATGTTGCCCATGTTCAGGCGCAGGCTGATGTTCTCGGACGGATCGGTGCTGAGGTCGGCATAAAGGCTGCGTAAATCATCGCTGCCGCCCTGGGCTTCGATGGTCGAACGGCGGCCGAACTCGGGCAGTTTGCTGACCCGGTTGACGATTCCGCCCTGGCTGCCACGCCCGTATAACACGGCGGCCGGCCCTTTGAGGACTTCGATACGCTCGATGTTGTGCAAGTCGCGCACGTATTGGCTGTCGTCACGAATGCCATCGAGGTAGAAGTCGTTGCTCGCATCGAAACCGCGGATGCGCAGGCTGTCGAAACGGGTGTCGGCACCGCTGTTGACGTTGGGGATGCCGCTCAATGCAGTGCCCAGATCATTGGTGCCGTAATCCGAGACGTTCGAGGTTTTAATCGAGTCGATGGCTTGTGGCACGTAGCGCACCGGGGTCGCAGTCCGGGTGGCGGTGCTGGTTTCCTTTACTCGCGGATCGTCGGCCTCCGCTTCGGCACTGATCGAGGTTTCGGGTAAAACGGTGGTCGCGGCGCAGGTGAATCCGGCAGACAGAAAAGCAGAAAACCCAAGGGTGACGGGCATAAGGCGGAAGGGGGCAGGCATCTGAAGCGCATCCGAAAGGGTAGAAGAATTCGAGGGCGCAAATGGTAATGCTTGCTATTTACTTCTGTTAATTATTCTTGAAAAGCTTCGTTGTTCGATTGTTTCAAGTTGTGTCGAGATTGCTACAGAGATTCGTCGAGGCTATTCGACCGATTCATGAAACAGACTGAACGCCATTCCAGCGTTTTTCCGCAACGGTCCGAGGATTAGTCTGCCGGCACTGAGTTTCCCTGATTGATTGCCGGAGTCTTTCCATGATCCTTCACTACATCTACGACCCTTTGTGCGGCTGGTGCTACGGCGCCAAACCGCTGGTGCACGCCGCTCAAGGCGTGTTGCCGGTGATCGCCCACGGTGGCGGCATGATGAGCGGTGCCAACCGCAAAGCCGTTTCGCCACAATTGCGCAACTATGTGATGCCCCACGACCGCCGAATCGCCGAGTACACCGGCCAGCCATTTGGCGAAGCGTATTTCGAAGGTTTGCTACGCGACGACACGGCGGTGTTCGATTCCACCCCGCCAATCGCTGCGGTGCTGGCCGCCGAACACATCGCCGGCCGTGGGCTTGAGTTGCTGGGGCGTTTGCAAACCGCCCATTACGTGGAAGGGAGGCGGATTGCCGATGAGGCGGTGTTATTTGAGCTGGCAAAAGAGATTGGTCTTGAGCCTGATGCCTTTGCGTCAGCCTTCACAAGCACCGACTCGGATCGCCACATCAAGGACAGCCGCGCATTGCTGGCCCGTGTCGGTGGTCAAGGTTTTCCGACCTTGTCGTTGGAGCAAAATGGTCATTTCACGGTGGTCGATATCAGCCCTTGGCTTGGTAAGCCGGAAGCGTTCGCGTCTTGGCTTGCCCAGTCCGCTTAGATGTTTTTCGCCTATGGATAGACGATTCATCAAATTGACACAGCCTTCTGGGCGCGGCTACGATCGCGCCCAACGCCTGTGGCTAACCGCCATGACTCATAAAATAATAAAAAGGCCCGCCACGATTTCTTCGTGGGCGGGCCTTTTTGTTTTGGGGTGAAAAAAGAGTGCGATAGCGCCGTTTCAGCCGTTCGACACAGCGCGTATCAACCGGTAATAAGGAAAAAAACAAAATGTTGAATAAGCGAATCAGCTTGATCGCTCTGGGGATGTTGAGCGCTACACAGGCCATGGCTAACGACCAGGCCGAATCCAAGGGGTTTGTTGAAGACAGCAGCCTCAAAGTGCTGCTGCGCAACGCCTACATCAATCGTGATTACAAAGACGGTCGTGCGGACAAAGCCGAATGGGGCCAAGCGGCCATCGGCACGTTCTCGTCCGGCTTCACCCAAGGCACCGTCGGTGTCGGTGTGGATGCTTTCGGTCTGTACGCACTGCGTCTGGATGGCGGCAAGGGTCGCACCGGCGCACAAGGCATCGACTTCTTTAAAAAGGGCGACAGCGGCAACGCGGCTGACGACCTGTCCAAAGGCGGTGCAGCAGTCAAATTCCGTGTCTCCAGCACCACGCTGACCTACGGCGACCAGATGCCGGCCCTGCCGGTGCTGAGCTACGACAACTCGCGCCTGCTGCCGGAAAGCTACACCGGCACCTTGATCACCTCCAAGGAGATCAAAGGCCTGGAGCTGAACGCCGGTCGCTTCACCGCCGAATCGCGCAAAAGCGCTGAAGGCCGTGACAGTGGCGGTCTGAAGTCGATCAACGTATTGGGCGGTAGCTACCAGTTCACCGAACAATTCAAGGCGGCGCTGTACGCATCCGACGTTGAAGACGTGTTGAAGAAGCAATACGTGAACGCCAACTACGTGTTCCCGATCGACAAGGATCAGTCCCTGACCCTGGACTTCAACGGCTATCGCACCAAGCTGGATGATTCCTACGTCCGCGAAAGCGGCGCCACCGGCGACGACAACAAAATCTGGAGCCTGGCGGCGACCTTCGCCACCGGCCCGCACTCGTTCACCCTCGCGCACCAGCGCAGCACCGGCGACAGCAACCTGGGCTATGCCTACGGCGGTTACCAGAAGGACCAAGGTCGTGTCGGCGACGGCGGCAACACCATCTACCTGGCGAACTCCTACTGGTCTGACTTCAACGCCGAAGACGAGCGCAGCTGGCAGTTGGGCTACGGCCTGGACTTCACCGCATTCGGCGTTCCTGGCCTGAGCTACAACTTCGCCTACGTGCGCGGTGACAACATCACCACGTCCACCAGCGAAGGCGGCACCGAGCGTGAAATCTTCAACCAGTTCAAGTACGTCGTGCAAAGCGGCCCGGCCAAAGACCTGAGCGTGAAACTGCGCAGCTCGATCCTGCGTGTCTCGCAGAAATCCAGCGAGTACAACGTCAGCGGTAACGAAGTGCGTGTGTTCGTGGATTACCCGATCAACATCTTCTGATGATCGACTGAGTGTTCAACACTCACTAAAGAACCCCGACTGGCTCGGGGTTTTTTTCGCCTGAGATCCGTTGAAAAACGCATAAAAAGGCCATTTTCGATCGTAAAAAGTCAAACTAATGCAACGTCATGCTCCGTTTCAAGCAGCGCTTGATATGCCTCAAATTCTTTCTCATGGACGTAAATCCTGTGCTCTCTAGATTAGGCAGCTAAATGCACGGAGATTTTTAAAATGATCGTTTTGAACAAAGAAGTGGGCGAGTTTCTACGGCGTGACAAATATGCGAACGTCCGGGGTGCTGACTTCAATCTTTTCGGTCATTTCAACGATTTCGTCAGATTGACCAATAGCTGGGAAAACATGGAGCCGGACAGTTACTACGGACAGTCCGAGGCGGGCATGCGCTACCGTCGCTACAGCGATTTCGAGTACAACCCGGTCACGCGCGATCTGAAGCAGCTGGAACACCGCGCCTACGTTCAGTCCAAGGCGAACAACAGTTATGTTGGCGGGATGGTTCGGCACTTCCAGGACTTCTCTGATGAAATCATCAGTTCGCCGGTGATGCGCAGCCTGATCGACACCGACTTCGAAGTGTACAAAAACGTTTTGCCACCTGAGTTGCACGACGAAATCTGGCAGTGCCAGATTCATCAGATCCGCATCGAGATCAAGCCTGGCAAACAACTGGAAATCACCCCGGAAGGTATTCACTGCGACGGTTATCCGTTCAGCGGCGTGCACTTCTGGGGACGCAATAACGTTGAAGGGGCAGAGAGCCGTTTGTACGACACGGAAAACCAGGAGCACCTGGCCTCGACGACGTATCAGGAAATCCTCGACACCACCTACTTTCTCGATCGCGACATGCGTCACTACGTGACACCGGCACGCAATACCCATTCTCACGACATGGCGTACCGGCAGATTCTGGCGATCTCTTTCTCGCGGCCCGGGACCGCTTTCGACATTGTTCGCTGAACAGTACAACACCGTGACCAGCCTCGCCGAGTGCCCCGCACCGGTGATGCTGCGGCGCACCACGGCCAAGGATGCACAGCGCCTGGAACGCTTCTTTCGGCAATTCGAAGAAGTGTCTTTCTGTGAATGGCAGGACGCCAAATGCCTGCGCAGTGTGCTGGTGCAGAAGACCACCACCGCGTTTATCGCACTGGACGTCAGCGGCGAAATAGTCGGCGCGGTGTTGGGCGGAATGCTCGGCAGTCGCGGCACGATCAACCACCTCGCCGTGAGCCCGGATTACCGCAGCCAAGGCGTCGGTCAACGCCTGGTTGAAGCAGCGTCGTCAGACATGAAGCGCGTGGGCGTGCTGCGGATGTTCCTGTTTGTCGACGATGCTAACCTTGCCGGCCAGCGCTTCTGGAGTGCCCAGGGTTTTTGCGAGCCGCGCGGCGAAAGAACATTTGAGAGGGACCTATGAATGAGACGTCCAGCAGCCAGCCGCTGATGGTCGAGCCGCACGCTTCGCGCACCTTCGCCGAAGCCAGCCCGGTGGTTGCGGGTTACTTCACGGTGTCGTTTGTGTTCGGTTTGATGGCGGTGAATGCCGGGTTGCCTGTGTGGCTGCCGGTCGCCATGTGCCTGTTCGTGTATGCCGGCGCTTCGCAGTTCGCGGCCCTCGCGCTGATTTCCAGCGGTGCGTCGCTGACCACCATCATCCTCACCACGTTTCTGATCAACGCGCGGCACATGCTGATGTCGGTCTACATGGCCAAGGCGTTGCAGGCAATGGGCCTCAGCCGAATGGAGCGCTGGTGTTACGCGGGTGGGCTGACCGATGAGTCGTTCGCTTTTCACAGCGTCAAACTGGGCAAAGGCTCGCCCGTCAACGTGCGTTACCTGATCGGTTTCAATCTGTATTGCCACACCTCTTGGGTGCTCGGCGGTTTGCTGGGGGCGATTTGCGCGCAGTATGCGGCGCACTTGATCCAGTATCAGCTCGACTACGCGTTGACCGCGATGATGCTCTACGTGCTGGTGTCACTGTGCAACACGCGTAACAAACTCATCGCCGCACTGGCCGCCGTCGCCTGCATGGGCGTGCTGAGCCTGGTCGGCAGCTCGCCCTTCAACGTATTCATCGCCACATTTGTGGGCTGCGGGGTGGGCGTATGCCTGACCAAACGTTCCTGATTCTGGTCGTTGTGCTGATGATGGCCGTGACCTTCCTGCCGCGCGCATTGCCGCTGCAAGTGAACACTGACCATTGGCCGCCCTTCGTCGCCCGGGCGCTGGAATACCTGCCGGTGGCGATCGTCGCTGCAATCAGCCTCACGCCGTTGTTGATCAAGGATCAGCACGTGCAGCTCGATCGCCCGGAATTTTATGCCGCGATTCCGACGTTGTTATGTGCGTATTTCAGCAAAAACCTCTTTCTCTCCGTTGCGGTGGGAACGGCTGCGTACATTGCGCTCGGCTCGTTCATGTAGCGGGAGGTCGACCACATCGTGCAAAGCCTGGCCCGACAACTCAGGATTATTGATCGCCAGCCGCACTTCAAGGGCATCCTCGAAGCCGGGGAAAATCGTCAGGCCATTGCGCTGGGCTGCATCCCGCGAAACCATGCCAAGGCCGTCCATCTGGGTGATCAACGACAGCGTCAGGGTTTCGCTGCACGAATAGACCATCCGCTTGCCCGACTCGTAATTGCCCAGACCCGCGTCGAGAAAGCGCAAGAAGCTGTGGGAATACGGACAATCGTCTGCCGGACGCACCTGAAACTTGTTGCCGAGCAGCACCAGCGGATCATGTTCCTGACCGCAATGCGCACCGACCACCTGCACCTGGACCTCGGGCAGGATAATGCTGGGCAATCCCGGCTTCTGCGGACCAATCAGCACCGCCAGGTCAAAGTCTTCGTTCTTCAGCTTGCTGAGGTTTTCCATCGACTCGGCGTAGCTGAATTCCAGCTGATAGTCGGGAAACACCTCAATCAGGCGTCCGATCATTCGCCGATTGAAGTCAGCCGACAGCGTCGTGTTCAGCGCTACCTTGAGCGTGCGCTGCCCAGGCACCTTCAACGCGGCGACTTTTTCTTCCAGTTGCCGCGTGGCAACCAACACCTTGTCCATGTAAGGCGTGAGTTCCGTGCCCTGCGTGGTCAGGGTCAACCCCTTGTTGGAGCGACGAAACAACCGAAAACCGAACTGTTCTTCGACCTTGTTCAACTGCGCGGCCAACGCCTGCACGGTTAAACAGGAATGCTCTGCCGCCGCCGACAAAGAGCCGGTCTGAACAATGCGCATGAGGTTGCGTAGGGTTCTGCTATCCATTGGGTAATGCCCTCTAAAGTGGGCTGGCTATTGTTGAGTACCTGGCCGCCGGTTGGGCGATACGTGCTGGCTATAATCCTGCACCTGAACACGCTTGTCCCGAGTTTAGTAGCGAATTGATGCTGCGTCCGATGGTTGGAGGCTTACATAGAGTCGAGGTTTTTTGGGAATGTTGGGTGATCAGGGTCAAAAAAATGCTCAGGCCGGGAGGTTTGGGCATTTTTTTTGGGGTGTGTGAATGCGCGACCTTGCCGCTTTTCTGTATATGGGGGCGGCTACTGAGGTGGCTGGCAAAGGTATTTTTGAAAAAACAGGTTTCCTCCATAAATGATCAAAACGATCATTTGAATGATTGATTTGCGCAATTAAGATCGAAAGCCTAAGATTATTTTGACTGACTCAATCACCAAATGATCGAATCAGTCAGTTTCGAGGTGAAGTACGTCTTACCAAACAATTATAAAAGGAGACCCTCGTGGCCCAAATTCCTATCAAGCGCACCATTGAACGCATCCCTGGCGGCATGATGATTGTCCCGCTGCTGATTGGCTCACTGGTGGCTACATTCCTTCCTGACACACCGAAGTTTTTCGGCTCTTTCACCAATGCGCTGTTCACCGGGGCGTTACCCATCCTCGCGGTGTTCTACGTCTGCATGGGCGCGAGCATCAATATCAAGGCCACACCTTATCTGCTGAAGAAGGGCGGCACGCTGCTTATCACGAAAGTCGGCATCGCCGTGCTTATCGGCATTGTGCTCGGGCATTTTCTCGGCGAGCAGCCAATCTCGTCTGGCCTCTTCGCCGGCATTTCAACGCTGGCGGTCGTCGCCGCGATGAACGACACCAATGGCGGCTTGTACATGGCGCTGATGGGGCAATACGGTCGATCCGAAGACGTCGGCGCCTATTCGGTCATGTCCCTGGAGTCCGGGCCTTTTCTGACGATGGTCACCTTGGGCATCGCCGGCCTGTCGGCTTTCCCTTGGCCGACGCTGGTGGGCAGCATCCTGCCACTGGCCCTCGGTATGTTGCTGGGAAACCTCGACCGTGACATGCGCGACTTTCTGGCCAAGGCCGTCCCGGTGATGATCCCGTTTTTTGCCCTTGCACTCGGCGCCAGCCTGGACTTGCATAACGTCTGGCAGGCCGGTTTGCTGGGTCTCGGCATGGGCGTTGCGGTGGTTGTGCTGACCGGCATTCCGCTGTTCTTCGCCGATCGTTTGACCGGTGGCACGGGCGTCGCGGGTGTTGCCGCAGCCACCACCGCCGGGAATGCCGCCGCCGTCCCTGCACTGATTGCGGCAGCCAACCCGGTGTACGCCGAAGCGGCCAAGAGCGCGACCATACTGGTAGCCGCCTGCGTCGTGGTCACCGCGATCCTCGCGCCGTTACTCACCGCCGCCGTCGCCAAACGCGTGCAGCAGCGCAGTCCTGTCGTCATACCTGAACCGGGGATCGAACCTCAAAAGCAGGAGGCTTTGCGATGAGGATTCTGATCATCGCTGACGATCTGTCCGGCGCGGCAGATTGCGCCATCGGCTTTGCCGGCGTGGGGATGCAAACGGTCGTCACCCTCGACCCCCTGAATGACGAGGCTGACGCTCAGGTGATTGCCGCTGATACGGACACTCGGCGCCTCCCACCCGCACGGGCTGCCGAGCGCACGGTCGCGGCATTCAAAGCACTGCACAAACCCGGGCAGCGGCTGTACAAAAAAATCGATTCGACGCTGCGCGGCAACTGGGCGGCTGAGGTTGCCGCCCTGCAACCGTTGGCCGGCCTGGCCATCGTCGCCCCGGCGTTCCCGGCCACCGGGCGCACGTTGCGCGGCGGTCGCGTGTTCGTCAACGGCCAGCCGCTGGAAACCACCGACACCTGGAAACTGGAAAACGCCGACCGTCCGGCCGATGTCGAGGCGATGCTGATTGCCGCAGGCCTGAGCACTGCGAAGCTCGATCTCGACACCTTGCGCGGCAACGAAAAAGCGCTCGAGCGGCACATTGCTGAAATTGCCGGCAATGGCACGCAGGCGCTGATCGTCGATGCGCAGACCGAAGACGACCTGCTGACCCTCGCTCGCTTGACCGCGTCGATGGATCAGCCGCTGTTCTGGATCGGTTCGGGTGGTCTGGCACGGGAAATCGCCAGTCTTCCTGATTTATCCGAAGCAAGGTTCACGACTATCGAACCTGCGACCCTCGAAAAAAGCCAGGCGCCGATTCTGATCCTCGTCGGCAGCCTCTCCGGCGTCTGCGAGCGACAATGCGAGCGGCTCAAAGAGCGTGGCGGCGTCAGCGAACTGGTTATACCGCCTGAAGTCCTTCGTCAGGGCTCAACCCACGGCGATTGGTCGCTCTGGCAATCGCGCATTGGCGAGCAACTGGACGGCTGGAGTGACCTGCTGCTGCGCATCGGCCGCGATGAAGCGTTCGATCCCCAAGAGGGCGCGCAACTCTCGACCATGCTCGCCGTGCTGGTCGAACCGCACTTCGCCAAGGTCGGCGGCCTGATCGCCACCGGCGGCGAAACCGCTCGGGCCATATTGACCACCGTCGGCATCGACAGCCTGCAACTGCTGACCGAAATCGAAGCCGGCGTCGCCTTCGCCCGCCCGACCGTTTCCCGCCAGGGCCATCGTCCCGGCATCGTTACCAAGGCCGGCGCGTTCGGTACCGACAACGCCTTATATGCGGCATGGCAACACCTGAGCGACAGCGCCGATCGCTCCCCGCCCCAACGCACACGAATCCAAGGACTCGAATGAACACTATGAGCAATTACCTCCCCATCATCGGCATCACCATGGGCGACGCCACGGGTGTCGGCCCGGAAATCATCGTCAAGAGCCTGACTCACGACATCGTCTACCAACAATGCCGGCCGCTGGTGATCGGCGATGCCCGTCGCCTCGAAAAGGCCAACGTCATCGTCGGCGGCAGCGCCAAAGTGCGCCGCATCGAAGACGCCTCCCAAGCCTTGTACGAAGCCGGCACCATTGACTGCATCGACCTTAACCTGATCCCCGACGACCTGCCGTTCGGCGAGTTGTCGCCCATCGCCGGTGACGCTGCTTATCAATACATCGCCCGCGCCGTGCAACTCGCCGAGGCCAGCCAGATCGACGCGATCTGCACCGCTCCGCTGAACAAGGAAGCGCTGCACGCCGGCGGCCACAAATACCCCGGCCACACAGAAATGCTCGCGCACCTGACCAACGTCGACGAAGTGTCGATGATGCTGGTGGCGCCGCAGTTGCGGGTGATTCACGTCACGACCCACATCGGCATCATCGACGCGATCCGCAAGATCGAGCCGGGCCTGGTCCAGCGCACCATCGAGCGCGGCAACGCGACACTGATCAAGGCCGGCATTGCTCGCCCGCGAATTGGTGTTTGCGGGATCAACCCCCATGCCGGTGAAAACGGACTGTTCGGTTATGGCGAAGAAGAGGAAAAAATCATCCCTGCGGTGAAGCTGCTGCAAGAACGCGGCCTCGACGTCACCGGCCCGCTGCCTGCTGACACCCTGTTCTTCCGCGCCGGTCGCGGTGACTTCGACCTGGTGGTGGCGATGTATCACGACCAAGGCCACGGCCCGGTCAAAGTGCTCGGCCTGGAAGCCGGCGTGAACGTCACCGTCGGCCTGGACGTGATCCGTACCTCGGTCGACCACGGCACCGCGTTCGACATCGCCGGTAAAGGCATCGCCGATGAACGCAGCCTGCTCGAAGCACTGCGCCAGGGCGCCGAGCTTGCCACGCGACGGGGATGAGGCGCAGGGGCTCGGTCGTGTAAGATCGACCACCGTCCCCACAACGAGACCCGCCATGAAAGCCTCCGAACGCCACCGCGCCATCCTCGATCTCGTACGCATTGGCGACGCCAACGTCGAGCAATTGAGCGCGGCACTTGGAGTCTCGGAAGCCACGGTACGGCGCGACCTGACCATGCTCGCCAAACAGCGGCACCTGGTACGGACCTATGGCGGCGCGACTGCGGTGGTCGGCGTTCATGAGCCGGAAGCCTCGCTCGAAGAACGCAAAACATCCCAGTGGGAACAGAAAGACGCCATCGCCCAGGCTGCGGCGGCTCACGTCCAGGATGGCGATACCGTGTTGCTTGATGGCGGCACCACGTGTGCTGCGCTGGCCCATCATCTTTGCTCGCGACAAGACGTGCATGTGGTCACCAACAACCTGCTCGCCGTGATGACTTTGGCCAATGCGCCGGGGGTGCGGTTGACGTTGATCGGTGGCGATCTGCGCGGTTCGAGCATGAGCACGCTGGGGCCGTTGGCGGAACTGACGTTGAGTCGGTTGAGTGTGGACAAGGCTTTTCTTGGTGCGGATGGCGTGGTTGCGGAGTTTGGTTTGTGTGAGGCGAGTGCGCAGCAGGCTTATTTGAAGGAATGCATCATCAAACGGGCGGCGCAGATTGTTGTCCTCGCGGACACTGACAAGTTGGGGCGCGCCCGACAGCAGCACTGGACGCCGATTGAGCGGGAGTGGCGGTTGATTACCGGCTCCACCGCGGATGAAGCAGCGCTTGCGCCGTTTTATGCGCTGAAGCAGATCACTGTGCAAACCGTGATCGTCGCTTGATTGCATCCCTACTGAAATGACCAAAACCAAAAAAATGCCTCGACCGATTCGGGGCTTTTTTTTGGATGAAAAGGCAACGACGTTTCGGGTTTCAGCGTGTGAGGGGTTCAGTGAAATTGTCCGGTTTCGAAACGGTTTTGTGCAAAAAGCCAGATTTATGATCGTTTTTGAGCAAGTAAAATCGTTTTTATGCGTTTGAGGTCAGTTCGACGGTGCACCAATTCCATTGGTAGAGCTCAATTTGAAGTGCTCTAAATGTTCGTTTTTATGCATTAGTCCCAAAAAATAATCATTTTTATGCAGCAAAACCTGATTTTGATCGTTAATCTCCATTTATGGCGGTTTGATTTGGCCGAGGATTTAAAAGGAGTGTGACGTGAGCGAGTTTCCCGTAGACCCCATCGGTGCGGCTTGGCTAGCGACGACATTCGACGTGCGGCCGATGGCACGGCTACCCGTGTTAAGTCAGGTCGGTAGCCGACGGTCAACTCAGGTCGAAGACGGTTTTCGTCTTGAGACCTATACGGAAAACATGCGCCCCGATCCGGACTTTTCATCCCATCTGCAATTTCACCTGCGGCATGAAGTCCCGAACCTTGAGTTCTTGAGCCGGCTGCTTACCAAGGTGGGAGCCGCACCGTTACAAGACTGGTTAAATGTTGAGCCCACTGGCCAATATGCACGCCGGGCAGCGTTCCTGTTTGAGTGGCTCACCGGCGGGCAACTGCAAGCGCCCGAGCCTATAGGCGGTAAGTATGTCGACGCCATTAACGCCGATCTGATGGTGGCAGCGTCACCCGAAGCTGCGGTGAAAGTGCCGCGTTGGCGGGTGAATGACAACCTGCCAGGCACGCGCTATTTCTGCCCAGTCGTCGTCAAGACAGCAGCAGTCCAGTCAGCAGCGGACCTCGATGTGCCTCACCTCTTCGGTCAACTGACTGCAGAGTTTGGCGAAGCGCTTCTGCTGCGCGCCGCCGCATGGATGACACTGCGGGAAAGCAAAGCCAGCTTCGCCATTGAAGGGGAGGCGGATCGTTCTACGCGTATCCAGCGTTTCGCAGATGTATTGGCGCGACGAACCGGTAAGGGCGAACTGCCGCTCACCGATGCTGCACTGGCTGAGATGCAAGAAGAAATCCTTGGCGCAGTGACCACACTGACACGTATGGGGATTCGGCAATCTCCGGTGTTTGTTGGCGAAACTGTCCGTTATCAGGAGATTGTCCATTACGTCGCTCCCCCGGAAGGCGATCTGGAGCGGATGTTGGAAGGCATCCGCGTCTTTCTGAATCGTACTCAAGGGCAATCCCCGGTCATGCGCAGCGCGGTAGCAGCGTTCGCGTTCGTCTATATCCATCCGCTGGCCGACGGCAACGGCCGGGTCCATCGCTTTCTGATCAACGATATTCTGCGTCGTGATGGGGCCATTCCAGACCCGGTGATTCTTCCGATTTCAGCTGTTATCACCGACGACTCTGCTGAGCGGCGTCTATATGACAGCGTGCTGGATCAGGTTTCAAAACCGCTCATGCAGGGCATACGAGACCAGGTAGCATTCGCCAATACGCGTACGCAATACCCTGATGGCGTGGTCTCGAATATTGAATTCACAGGCCAGGATCAGGCCCGCCCGGTGTGGCGCTATCCGAACCTGGGGCCACACGTTGTTTTCATGTCTAACGTCATTCGCCGCACCATCACGGAACAGATGCGTGAAGAGTCGCGGTATTTGCGCAGCCACATAAGGGCCAGACAGGCAATCAAGGAAGTCGTTGAGATGCCTGATCACCAGGCTGATCGGCTCTTGCGATCCATAGAGCAAAACGAAGGGAAGCTGAGCAACGTGTTGGCAAAGGAAATGCCTGTGCTGGCAAGGCCGGATATTTGGGCCGCGATTATCGAAGCGGTGGCTCAGTCGGTTCGGGGGAGGAGCCGATAGACAGTAGCGTGAGTGATCGATATCACTCGAATCAGCCAGCGGGTCGATGACCGACTTACGCAAAAAGCCCCGATTGATTCGGGGCTTTTTCATGCGTGCGATTTGTTTATGGCGCGACGTTACTGGCTCGGTTGTTACATGGCGCGTCCAACACCTTCACCACATCATCAATGATCGCCTTGCTCATATCCTGCAAATAATGCGATGCCCAGGCGTGCCGGTCGGTGTCGCGAACCATGGCCGCGTCTGACGCGAGCAGTTTGGCGACGTGGAGCAGGTCGGAGGCGTGGGAGAGGGCTGCAATGACCGGGACGCCGGCGTTGATGCGGAAGAGCGGTTCGTTGGCGTGGTAGGAGAAAGGGGTGAGGCCGATGGTTTTAAGGTCTTTAGGGTTGGTCATTGGGCACCTCCGGTTTTTGGGCGGTGGTGGGTGGTGACCAGTGAAGCGGGAACGCAAATTTTGGACGGATCGATAGCGGGCATTAGCAAAAACTCCTGAATCAAAGTTTGAGCTACCACGTTCGTTATCAGGCGAATGGGTGGCAGCTGTGCGCGGGCTGATAAACCGGAGATACAGGAACCCGGCAGACCCGAAGGTCTCCCACGCACAGCCGCCATTACACGGAAATGCAGGCACAAAAAAACGCCAACAATCGTGATTATGGGCGCTTGTGCGCCTGTATCTTACTCGGGTTATCAGGCCCGGTCGCTGAATTGGCAGCGACGGGTTGAAGGTAGCTTGAGGGGGGCGGATGCGCAATCGTGGCTAGGTGGTGGCGTGGGGTGAGAGTTTCAGTGCTTCACCGGCCCTGAGGTTTGGGAATCCGTGAGTGAGCCGCGCCCCGACTGATGCGCGCCTCATTCTCTTCGATGCTCGGCTTTTGGGAGCCATCAGTGACTATCGACAGCTCCACTTCCCCAGCCATTTTTTGGCGATATCTAAATGTTGCTGTAAATGGAAGTTGGCCGATCAATCATTTTTGATGCAAACAGTTTTAGTGGCTCCCAGCGAGGAAATCATTACACCAAGTAACTAATGATGTTCCCGCCCCCACCTTTATCCCCTCCAGCGAACTCCCTACATTGAACTCCAACGCCGACCCATTCATTCCGAAGGGAAGGTCACTGGAGATTCCTCATGCCTTTCGTAAGCGTACGCATCACCCGCGATGGCGTTACCTCTGAGCAGAAAGCTCAGGTGATCGCCGAAATCACTGAAACCCTGGAGCGCGTCCTGAAGAAGGATCCGCACCTGACCCACATCGTGATCGAAGAGGTCGACACCGATAACTGGGGCTACGCCGGCATCACCACCACAAAGTATCGAAAGCAACTGGCTGAGGCGGAGGGCAAGTCATGACCGCGTCCGTCTCCATCGATTTCATCTCCGACGTGGTGTGCCCGTGGTGTGCATTGGGTGCGACGGCGCTGGAGCAAGCAATCGAGAACGTGGCCGGTGAGATTTCGGTGGAGCTGACCTACAAGCCTTTCGAACTGAACCCGGACATGCCGGCAGTCGGCGAAAAAGCGGTCGAGCATTTGATGCGCAAATATGGACGCACCGCCGCAGACGTCGCCGCTGGCAAAGCGATGCAGATCGAACGTGGCGCGGCCCTGGGGTTCAAGTTCGATCTGGACAAGCGCACTCACTTCTACAACACGTTTGATGCGCATCGGCTGCTGTTGTGGGCGTTGCAGGAAGGGCGGCAGGTCGCACTCAAGAAAATCCTGCTCCGCGCTTACTTCACCGACGGCCAGAACCCGAGCGATCGCGAGACGCTGGTGAGTCTGGCTGCTGAAGCGGGACTGGATGCGGCGGCGGCTCAAGAGGTGCTGGCGTCCGGCGCATTTGCCAAAGAAGTGCGTGAGCTTGAAGCGTTTTACCGCCAGCACGGCATCAACTCGGTCCCGGCCATGGTGCTGAACGGTCGCCATCTGGTGTCCGGTTCGCAGTCGGTCGAGTACTACGAACAAATGTTGAGACAAATGGCCAAGGCCCCCGCCGAAGCCTGATTACTGACTTATTCAAACCATTCTTAATTAGTAGAGGTTCATCATGAGCAATTCGAAAAAAGTCATCGTTATCACTGGCGCATCCCAAGGCCTCGGCGCCGGTATGGTCAAAGCCTTCCGCGACCTGGATTACAAAGTTGTCGCCACTTCGCGTTCGATCAAACCGTCCAGCGATCCGGACATCCTCACCGTGGCGGGCGACATCGGCGACCCGGCTGTTGCGCAGCAAGTGATTCGTGAAGCCATCGCACGTTTTGGCCGCATCGATACCCTGGTCAACAACGCCGGCATCTTCATCGCCAAACCGTTCACCGCGTACACCGCCGAAGACTACGCCAACGTGCTGTCGGTGAACCTGAACGGCTTCTTCTACATCACCCAACTCGCGATCAACGAGATGGAAAAGCAAGGCAACGGCCACGTCGTCAACATCACCACCAGCCTGACAGATCACGCAATTGACGGCGTGCCGTCGGTACTGGCCTCGCTGACTAAGGGTGGTTTGAACTCTGCGACCAAGTCCCTGGCGATTGAGTACGCCAAGCGCGGGATTCGGGTGAATGCGGTTTCCCCTGGCATCATCAAGACCCCGATGCACGGTGAAGAAACCCATGCAGCGCTGGGCAGTCTGCACCCGGTCGGCCACATGGGCGAAATCAACGACATCGCTCAGGCGGTTGTGTATCTGGACAACGCCAACTTCGTCACTGGCGAAATCCTGCACGTCGATGGCGGTCAGAGCGCCGGTCACTAAGACCTCGTTGACTTGTCCACAGCGCCGTCGATCACTATCGACGGCGTTTTTATTGGAGAACGCAGCATGAACACCCACGCTCACAAGGTTTTCCTGATCACCGGCGTCAGTTCAGGTTTCGGCCTGGCCTTTTCGCAAGCAGCGCTGGCGGCGGGGCACACGGTGGTTGGCACGGTGCGGCGCGAATCCGAGCGCGCCGCGTTCGAAGCGCTGGACGCCCATCGCGCTAAAGCGTTCGTGCTCGACGTCACCGATTTCCCAGCCGTCGAACCACTGGTGGCTGACATCCTGCGCGAGGTGGGGCAGATCGACGTACTGGTCAACAACGCCGGCTATGGGCACGAAGGCATTCTCGAGGAATCGCCACTGACTGAAATGCAGCGCCAGTTCGACGTCAACGTGTTTGGCGCGGTGGCAATGATCAAAGCAGTCCTGCCCGGCATGCGTGAACGGCGCAGCGGGCATATCGTCAACATCACCTCCATGGCCGGCTTCATCACCTTGCCGGGCATCGCTTACTACAGCGGCAGCAAATTCGCCCTTGAAGGCGTCAGCGAAGCGCTGGCCAAAGAAGTCGAAAGCCTGGGCATCCACGTGACCGCCATGGCACCTGGCTCATTTCGCACCGAATGGGCGGGGCGCTCGATGATCCGATCCGGCCGCACCTTGAGTGACTACGACGCGGTGTTCGATCCAGTGCGCAAGGCGCGGGAAGAGAAGAGTGGTCAGCAGGCTGGTGATCCGCACAAAGCTGCCCAGGCGTTACTGACACTGGTCTCTGCTGAAAAGCCGCCGGTTCATCTGTTGCTGGGTAAGGATGCGGTGAGGTTGGTGCGTGAAAAGATTGCGCGGTTGCAGGGGGAGATTGATGCTTGGGAGCATCTTTCGGTTTCTACGGAGTTTGAGTGATTGATGGCCGGTGTATAAAAACCCAGAACCCAGAAACAACAAAGCCCTCGTATTTCTACGAGGGCTTTGTTTTGTGGTGTTGGCAATAGATCTGAAAATCATTTGGGCGCCCGCCTCCTCTCGTAGGAGGCGAGTGATTCCATTCGCTACAGTCAGAAAAGCGCCACATCTTCGTCGTCGGGGACTTCGTCCGTAACAATCACTCGTGCGTGTGCGCTGTGCTCGTCCTCCATGCGCAACCCGAAGTAGCGGGTATCGTTGGCGTCCCAAAATGCCTCTATCTGCGCCATGGGTGCATGTTCAAGCAGCACCTCGGCGCTGTGCTCCAAGATGATCGAGTAACGTCGTTCGGTGTTCATTACAAAGAGGCTCGCAACGGCGGAGTGAAGTGGCAGGTTGTGCATAAGCACTGCTGTCATTATGCCGCCTCACTGATTTTCGACCGTAACCGCTCATCGTTTCGGTGAGATATGTAGATGCGCGGTACCAGAATTGGCTGCGTCGATTCCGCACCTTTGATGAATGTAACCACCCTTCAGCGAGCGGGGCGCAAAAAGGGGCGAACACGGAACGGGGAGCCATCAGAGGAAACCCAGGAGCGTAAGACCCATAAACGAAAAAGGCCCACCTTTCGGTGAGCCTTTTTCGATACTGCGTATGGTGCCGGCACCAGGAGTCGAACCCGGGACCTACTGATTACAAGTCAGTTGCTCTACCAACTGAGCTATACCGGCGTGTTAGGGCGACGATTATAGCGATTGGATTGGTTCTGTAAACCCCTGAATTCAGACTATTTTTGCGCAGGTGTCAGGTCAGGCGCGAAGCAGGGTTTTCTTGAGTTTCTGAAGGGCTTTCCAGGTGCGGCTGTTTTGCATCGCGCGCAGCTGTGCTTCGGCCTGTTCGGCGCGTTGCAGGGCGGCGGCGAGTTTGTGTTCGGCGTCGCTGACGGGGTGGCTGAAGTTGTGGCCTTTGCAGAACTGGAACTCGTCCAGGTTGCACGGCGGGATGTCGAAGGCGGGTTTGAGGTTCAGGTGTTCGTTGGCCAGGTAGTAGGTGTTGATGCCGTCGAACAGGATGGACTGATAGCCGGCGTCGGTGACGAGGGTTTCCCAGGTCTGGTCGCGGTCCCATGGGGTTTCGATGAGGATGACCCACGGCCGCCATTGGCTGAAGTCCATGCCGCGCAGGACGGTTTCTTCGTGGCCTTCGACGTCGATTTTCAGAAAGTGGATCTCGCGGCCCTGGGCGTGTTCTTCGCAGATGGAGGTCAGGGTGCGGGATTGGACGGTTTGGCTGCGCACGTCCATGCCGGCGTCTTTGTGCATTTGCGCCATGGTCGGGTCGAGGGTGGAGAGGCCGGTACCGGCGATGCCATAGAAAGTCAGGTCGTTGGCGCTTTCACCTGCCACGCATTGCAGGTTGGTGTCTTTGGCGCGTTCCTGGCACAGCGCTTCGTAATAATTGGGCATCGGTTCAACGTTGATGCCGGTCCAGCCACGGTCATAGAAAGCTTTGGTCACGGAGTCGTGGGTGGGGTGATTGGCGCCGACGTCGATGTAGAAGCCATCTTCAACGGTTTTGAGGGCGCGCCACAGGCGTATGTCTTCGAAATTCTGTGCGTAAGAAATGAACGTCACTGTGGCTTCCTGTCTGTCAGAGATTTCTTGTTCGCGGGCGCACTTTGGCGCTCTTGCCTGCCTGTATAACAAGGGTGGCCGTGACGTGCAATTTTCCGCCGAGCGCGACCGGGTTTCGGCGGTTATGTCCTTTTCGTCGGACGCTTATGCACAACGGCCGCACTCAGGAGTGGCGCTCATGACTTTTTTGTGGACCCATTCTCATTTGTGCGCAAATGCCTGTTTTTCTCGGTTTTTTATCATGTGTACGAAAATTGAACAGTAGCGTTTCACCCCTGAAACAGGCGGTTATATTGGATCCATGATAATTCCATCAACAGAGTTATCCACAGGCTGTGGCTTTTTACGGACGTTCTGCCAGGAGCAGGAAATTGCGCGGCGTGAGCGGGGTTTTGCAGAAGGTGCCGAGGCGAACGGTGTAGCCCTGATCGGCCAGAAAAAGTGCCCGATCGAGCACCAGCCAAAGCTCCAGCGGGCGTCGGAAAAGGCCACGCAGCAATTCCAGATTGCGCACTTCGGCAAGTCGCTGCCAGCCAGCGGCTTCGAGTGCTGACCAATCTTGCGGGCCGGTTGTGGATAACTCTTTCAACGCGGCCAAATGATGGCAGTAGTCGGCGAAGGATTTATCCAGCCAGGCGCTCGGTAGGGAGGGAGTTGGCAGGTACTCGTCAACGCCACGCAGTTGTCTTTGCAGCAAGTCGAAGCCGAGGCGCCGGGCCATGGAAGTGTCGCGCTGACGTCTGACGCGAGCCCCGGCGGTGACGGTTTCGCTCATCGGCAACGAGAGATCGTCGAGGGAGAGTTGTAGGTCGGATCGCAAACCGGCCGGGGAAAGCGGTTGGTACGCAGTAAGGCTGATTCGGTTATAGCAGCAGGGCGCGATCGCCAACTGTTTGCAGCCTGCGGCGCTGGCCAATTGAATGAGCCGCACGTGCAGATCACCACAAGCATGCAGCGCAACGGGCGTGTGATCGGCATTCAACATCGCAATGGTATCCGCCGCGAGCACATCCTGTTCGACATGCAGCGCATGCAGGTGATGGCGTTGACTGAGCGCCTGGCCGCTGGAAATCAGCGCAGGGTCGTATTCCAGGCAGGTCAGTTGTTGGCCGTGTTGCAGCAACCGTCGACCCAAATGGCCCTTGCCTGAACACCAGTCCAGCCAATGCCTGGGCGGCGAGGTAAACGACAAACGACTGGCGAACGCTTCAATCTGCTGCCACTTACGGCCCGGCACATCGACATTCAATCGATGCCCGGCCGCTTCCAATGCATGCGCCGGCAACTCGCCCACCGAATCCAGCTCAAGGGACAGCGCCGCCAACGCAGCAAATGGCTGCGGCGCATCCAGCAAACCGGGTTGGTTATGGCTGCTTTCCGCATCCTCCAGCGACCGGCCGCGTAGCCACGTTGCCAATTCCGGGTAGGACGCTTCCCAAGGAAGTTGCAGATGAGTAAACGGACGAGGTTTCCACAACGCCTGATGCTTTATCAGAAAAGCATCCAGCGCCGTGAAACGGGCGAGCAGGGCCTCGCCCGTCAGCACAGGAGAATCAGCGCCCTTGGCAGGCATCGACGCGCAGCCAGCGCTCCAGCAGCTTGAAGCCACGCACCAGCACGTAAGCCATCAGCAGATAGAACATGCCTGCTGCGAAGAAGATCTCTACCGGCAGGTAGGTCCGGGCAATGATGGTGCGGGCCATGCCGGTCAGTTCCAGCAGGGTCACGGTGCTGGCCAGTGCGCTGGCCTTGAGCATCAGGATCACTTCGTTGCTGTAGGCCGGCAGGCCGATGCGCGCGGCACGGGGCAGGATGATGTAGAACAGCGCTTTCGGTCGGGACATGCCCAGCGCCCGCGCGGCCTCGATCTCGCCCGGCGGGATCGCCTGAATTGCACCACGCAGGATTTCGGCGATGTAGGCCGCCGTGTGCAGGGTCATGGTCGCCGTGGCACACCAGAACGGATCGCGCAGGTACGGCCACATCGAGCTGTTACGGACCGCATCGAATTGCGCCAGGCCGTAATAGACCAGGAACAGCTGAACCAGCAACGGCGTGCCCCGGAAAAAGAAGATGTAGGCGTAGGGAAATGCCCGCACGTACCAGAGCCGCGATGAGCGCGCGATACCCAGCGGAATGGCCAGCAGCAAACCCGCAATGACGGCGATGGCCACCAGTTCCAGAGTCAGTGTGGCGCCCTGGGCCAGCTTCGGCAGCCACTTGATGATGACTTCCCAGTTCATTGGGTGCTCCTCGCGAAGCCGCGAGCGGCGCGTTTTTCCATGAAGTACATGCCCGTCATGGCCAGAATGGTCAGGCCCAGGTACATGAACGCGGCCACCATATAGAAGGTGAACGGCTGTTTGGACACGGTCACGCCGATTTGCGCGTGACGCATGATTTCTTCCAGGCCGATCACCGACACCAGTGCCGTGTCCTTCATCAGGATCATGAACAGGTTGCCCAGGCCGGGCAGGGCGATGCGCCACATCTGCGGCATGATCAACCGGGTGAAGATGCGAAACTTCGACAGGCCCAACGCCACGCCGGCCTCACGGTGACCTTTGGGAATCGCCAGGATTGCCCCGCGAAACACTTCCGTGGCGTAGGCGCCGAAGCACAGCCCCAGCGCAATCACGCCAGCGGCGAAGGCATTGAGTTCGAGGTCGGGATTGCCGAAAAACTCGCCCAGAGCACGCATCAGGTTGACCGTGCCGAAGTAGATCAGCAGCACCCACAGTAATTCCGGGATGCCGCGAACCAGTGTCGAATAAGTGCCGCCAAGCCATTGCAACGGCTTGTACGGGGAAGTCTTGGCCAAGGCGCCGAGCAGACCGAGCACCAGCCCCAGGCACAGGGCCGAGAGTGCCAGTTTCACAGTCATCAGCGCGCCAGCGGCGAGTGCCGGGCCGAATCCGTAGAGATCGATAGTCATGGATTTCTTTTCAATGTGCAGCAGGCAATGCCAAGGGCTGGCGCCGTCAAAGAACGGCGCCGGCCAGGCAAGTCAGAATCAATAGATGCTGAACGGGAAGTACTTGTCGTTGATCTTCTTGTAAGTGCCGTCTTCGACGATTTCTTTCAGGGCAAGGTTCAGCTTCGCGCGCAGGGTGTCGCCTTTACGTACAGCGATACCAATCTTGTCGCTTTCTTCCACCGGGTCGCCCTTGAATTCATACGAACGACCGGCGTCGCTTTTCAGCCATTCGTAGTTGACGTATTTGTCGGCCAGGATGCCGTCCAGGCGCCCGGAGGTCAGGTCCAGGTAGGCGTTTTCCTGGGTGTCGTAGAGTTTGACTTCAACGTCGGGCATGTTGTCTTCCATCCAGGTGCCGGCGAGAGTCGCACGTTGTGCGCCGATCACTTTGCCTTTCAGGGAATCCTTGTCGGTTTTGAACTCTTTGTCTTTCGGCGCGATGAACTGCAGTTTGTTCGAGTAGTACGGCTCGGTGAAGTCGACCGCTTGCTTGCGCTCGTCGGTGATCGACATCGAGGAGATCAGGAAGTCGAACTTCTTGGCGTTCAGGGCCGGGATGATGCCGTCCCAGTCGGACGTGACCACGGTGCAATCGACTTTCATCTTGGCGCACAGGGCGTCGCCGATTTCCTTGTCGAAGCCGACGACATTGCCACTGGCATCTTTATTGTTGAACGGCGGGTAGGCCGCTTCGATGCCCATCTTCAGGGTTTCAGCCATGGCACCGGCGCTGAACGCCAGGGTGACGGCGGCAGCCAGGAAGACTTTTTTGAAGTTCTGCATGCGGGTAGCTCCGTTAGCGGTTGCTGGACATGAATTGTTTGCAGCGTGCCGAAAGCGGGTTTTCGAACACCTGCTGTGGCGATCCTTGCTCTTCTACCAAGCCCTGGTGGAGGAACACCACCTCGCTGGACACCTGACGGGCAAAGCCCATTTCGTGGGTGACCAGCAGCATGGTGCGGCCTTCTTCGGCCAGTGCGCGGATGACATTAAGTACTTCCTGGACCATTTCCGGGTCAAGGGCGGAGGTGGGTTCGTCGAACAGGATCACCTTGGGCTGCATGGCCAGCGTGCGGGCGATGGCCGCGCGTTGTTGCTGGCCGCCGGACAGTTGCGCCGGATAGGCGTGACGCTTGTCAGCGATGCCGACCTTGGCCAGCAGGGCTTCGGCGACTTCGATGGCTTCGGCCTTGCTCTGGCCGAGCACCCGGCGCGGGGCTTCGATGATGTTGTCGAGCACGCTCATGTGCGGCCACAGATTAAAGTTTTGAAACACAAAACCAATCTCGCTGCGCAGACGGTTGATCTGCTTGCCGTCGGCAGCCACCAGTTCGCCGTTCTTGGCGGCTTTGAGCTTGAGTTCTTCACCGGCCACCAGGATCTGGCCCTGGTGCGGGTTTTCCAGCAGGTTGATGCAACGCAGGAATGTGGACTTGCCGGAACCGGAAGAACCCAGGATCGAGATCACGTCGCCGTCGCGGGCGGTCAGCGAGATGCCTTTGAGCACCTCGAGCTGTCCGTAGCGTTTGTGCAAGTTGCGAATTTCAAGCGCGGGCGTGGCCTCAGCCATGTGCGTTCCTCATAGTGTTTCGCTCCTGCTGTTGGTTGGCCTTCCTGGCGAGGCGGCCAAGCTAGCATAGCGTTCGAATGGCAGCCAACAGCGCTACGGGCGGTAAACGGGTGGCATGTGGCAGGTTGTCGCATCGGTACAGCAGACTGTCGCGCTGCTATCAACCGAACAGCCGTTTGAACCAGCTGTCCCGCGGGTGTCGCGTAAAAAAGGGCGCGATGTTGCCAGCTTTGACGGGGTGTTGGAAGCGCTAACCGGCCAAACGTTCCTGATCTGCACTTTTATTGTGCGTCGACACATTTTCGGGTGTGTTTCTGGTGCGCTGTTTCGTTCTCAAAGTGGGTCGCAGGGTAACGCTCTGGCGAATTGCCATTAATCTCAATGACTTGCGATGACTGTCCGGTCACGCCGCAGGCCCCGTGCTTCGGGAGTTTGAAACATTTTGGCGCAATTATTGCGTGCAGAATATGGAACGCCCTGTTGGTTTCTTTTTACGAGAAGGAACGCCGGACGGGATGGATGCAAATCGCTTTCCCTTACAAAGGTAGTTTCAATGAGCAGTACCCCAAGCTCCAATGGCCTCGAACAGGGGCTCAAACCGCGTCATGTGACCATGCTGTCGATCGCCGGGGTTATCGGCGCCGGCCTGTTCGTCGGCTCCGGCCACGCCATCGCCGCCGCAGGCCCGGCCGTGCTGTTGGCGTACGCCGCCGCCGGTGCTCTGGTGGTGCTGGTCATGCGCATGCTCGGCGAGATGGCTGTCGCCTCGCCAGACACGGGCTCCTTTTCGACCTACGCCGATCGCGCGATCGGTCACTGGGCCGGTTTCACCATCGGCTGGTTGTACTGGTGGTTCTGGGTATTGGTGATCCCGTTGGAGGCCAATGCCGCCGCGACCATCCTGCATGCCTGGTTTCCCAACGTGGCGATCTGGGCCTTCACTTTGGTCATCACTTTGCTGCTGACAGTGACCAACCTGTTCAGCGTGAAGAACTACGGTGAGTTCGAATTCTGGTTCGCCCTGGTCAAAGTCATCGCGATCATCGGTTTCATCGCACTTGGCATCATGGCGATCTTCGGCTACCTGCCGAACAGCCAGGTCAGCGGCGTTTCGCATTTGTTCGACACCCAGGGCTTCCTGCCAAACGGCATGGGCGCGGTGTTGGGCGCTATTCTGACCACCATGTTTTCCTTCATGGGTACCGAGATCGTGACCATCGCGGCCGCGGAATCGAAGAACCCGGGCCAGCAAATCTCAAAGGCCACCAACTCGGTGATCTGGCGGATTGGTTTGTTCTACCTCGTGTCGATCTTCATCGTCGTGGCCCTGGTGCCATGGAATGATCCGGTACTGGCCGCTGTCGGTTCCTACCAGACCGTGCTTGAGCGTATGGGCATCCCGAATGCCAAGCTGATCGTCGACATCGTGGTGCTGGTCGCTGTGACCAGCTGCCTGAATTCGGCGCTCTATACCGCTTCACGCATGATGTTCTCCCTGGGCAAGCGCGGTGATGCGCCGGCCGTTTCCCAACGCACCAACAAGAGCGGCACGCCGTACTGGGCCGTCATGTTGTCGACTGGCGCAGCGTTCCTTGCCGTGTTCGCCAACTACGTAGCCCCTGCTGCGGTGTTCGAATTCCTGCTGGCCAGTTCCGGCGCCATCGCGCTGCTGGTGTACCTGGTGATCGCGATTTCGCAGCTGCGTATGCGCAAGCAACGTATGGCTCGCGGCGAAAAAATCGCCTTCAGCATGTGGCTGTTCCCGGTCCTGACCTATGCGGTGATCATCTTCATCGTCGCGGCCCTGACCATCATGCTGTTCCAGGAAGCCCACCGCGTCGAGATCCTCGCGACAGGTCTGCTGAGCTTGTTGGTCGTGGCTGCGGGCTTGTTCGTAGCGCGCCGTCGTCGCAACGAGCAGTTGATCGCAGCGGTTGCGCGCTGAGTGTTCTGACACTGTAGAAACACAGAAACGACCGCCATCAGAAATGATCGCGGTCGTTTTTGTTTTCATTCAGACGAGTGTTCGGTCGTTTACCTGATGGACACAGTGATGGCTAGATAGTAGCCTTCTCGCCGAATGTGTATCTCGCTGTTGCGGGGTGCGATGGAGTTTCAGGACACGGATTGTTCGACGCCCCCAGCCTTCCTGGCTAAAGCCCCGACCCTTTCTTGCCTGCTCCCTCATCTGACGCGAGTCACAGATGCATTTGCGTGTGCTTGCCGTTTAAAGCGCTGCATGGAGAGCCCGGCCATCCAGCCAACCCATTGGGGCATCAAGGAGACAGGCATGGCGTTTACATCGGTTGTGTTCAAAAACCCTAACACCGGAGCCATGAAAGAAGCGCCAATCGGCTTCTCGTGGACCGTGTTTTTCTTTGGCTTTTTCCCGGCTTTGTTCCGTGGTGATTTCAAGTGGGCGGCGATCATGTTCGTCGTGGCCTGCTTCACGTTCAGCCTCAGCAACCTGGTGTTCATGTTCATCTACAACAAGCTGTACGTTAAGGACCTGATCGATGCCGGCTACAAGGCTCAGTCCATCGCCAAAGGCGAACTGGGTTATGCCAGCGCCAAGCTGGGTTTTGATATTCCGCGTCTGGAAGGTGTTGCTGCCTGATTGTTGTTTGAAGGTTTAAAAAAAACGGCCGCTGTCAGTGATGACAAGCGGTCTTTTTTTTTCGTTAGCTTTATTCGATTCAATCGGGATGAACCCAATCCTCTACACGTAATCCTGGCACCCGTTCGAACTCACGCAGATTGTTGGTGACGACAATTAACCCTCGTGAGCGCGCATGTCCGGCAATCATTTGGTCATAGGGACCAATGGGCGTTCCGGCCTTCGCTAGCTCGGACCGTATCATTCCGGTATGCGCGGCTGCTTCATTGTCGAAAGGGAAAACTTCAAGGCGGGCTGTGAAGCCTTCAATTACCGCGAGGTTCTTTTCGGGGGTCGCTGATTTTTCGGCACCGTAGATCAACTCCATCAGCGTAATCGCGCTGATGCATAACTGTCCGTCATGCAAGTTGAAAGCTTCTCTGACTATTTGCGGTTTGTTCTTGATGGTGAAAATACAGATATTGGTATCGAGCATGAACTTGATCATCAGAACGACTCACGCTCCTGATCGGCGGGTTGTTGGCGATCAGTCATAAAATCTGTGCTGACGTTATCTCCATCGAACCAGCTATCCCATGTCTCGTCTGCAGGCGTAATGATGCGAGCCCGACCGATGGCAAATACGTTGACCCGTTTGACGTCACTTGGCATCGCCACAGCTTTCGGCAGACGGACAGCCTGGCTTCGATTGCTCATGAAAAGGGTAGTCTGTTCCATTGTGGCCTCCTGCGTTTTTACTGGTGTCTGAGTCCAGAGAATAGATCTCTATTGGGATATGTCAATGGGATATACCTATCCGATGACGAGAGGTCGATGAGCTTTGGAAATGGACATAAAAAACGGCCGCTGTCAGTGATGACAAGCGGCCGTTTTTGCTTTCAAGGGCGAGTATTTATTCGCTCTTGTCTTCCTGCGCATCCAGCGACTGACGATAGCTGTCCAGCGCATCGCCAAAATCAGTGATGAACTGCGGATCGGTCAGCCACGCCTGTGCGGCATCGCGGTCCATGCCATCGGTCCACATGCGGTAGTCGATCAGCATGTCGGCGGCCAGGTGAGTGGCGGCCATGGCTTCGTTGTCGGCATTTTCCATGTCCAGCAGTTCGGGGTGGTCGCTGATGATTTCGGCGAGGTCCGACAGCAGGGCCTGCAGCATGTCGTTGCGGCTGATGGCTTCGGCGTCGCGCATTTTGCTGAACATCGCCAGGGTGTATTCCGGGATCGGCTCGCCGATTTCGCCCAGGTCATCGTCCAGTGCGGCGGGTTTGCGGCCGTGGATGTTGATTTGTTTGGCTTTGATCTTGGCCCGTTTGGCGCGTTTTTGCTGTTTGTTCAGGGATGCCATTAAATTCAGTTCGCTTTCTGTTGGGTTTGGGCCGCAATGACGTCGGACGCCGCGACATAGTCAGCCTGGAAGGCTGGCGATTCGATCCACGCCAGGGCGCCGGCTTCATCGACTTCGGTGGACCATTGGCGATATTCGATCAGCGCTGCGAGGATGAAATCCATCGCACCTTCTTCGCCTTCCTGCTCGTACACCAGTTCCAGCAGCGGGTCTTCGAGGAAGGCCATGCACATTGCTTGCTGGCTGATTTTTTCGGCGTCGATCATTTTTTTGAACAGTTCGGTCAGGTCCACCGATTCGAAGTCGATGCGATCGTCATTCGGGTCCAGTTCCACCGGCGCGGCGGCCCGTTGGGTGCGGTTCTGCTTGGCCTTGGCTTTGGCGCGTGTGGCGCGTTTTTGCTGCTTGTTGGCGGAGGCCATGGGGGTCGTTCCGTATTTCGTTGAGTGGGCAAGTCCATCAGCTGCGTGGCACGCGCCGCCCGGGTGTGTCGGGGGCCAGTTCGCCGGTCTGCAGCCAGGACAATGCAATGGGCCATAGTGTGGCTTGGTATGCGCTGCGAAAAAAGGCGAAATGTCCGACTTCTTCTTCGCCGATGTCTTCGGGGGCGATTCGCAGGTGGGTATTTGTGCTGTGGGTGAAGTAGCCGAGCAGGCGCTCGATGGCGGCAATCGTACCGTATGGGTCGTCGCTGATGCTGATGGCCAGGGTTTTTGCGGTGACTGATGCAAAGGGAAGCCGGCCGGTTTTTGCGTGCATGAGGCGACCACTGGGCCGCGTTTCGTAGCGAGCCGTGGGGGTGCTCCAGTCGCGAACCACCGCAGCGGGCGTGTCCTCCAGCCAGCCGAGGCGTTTGCCGGGGAAGTAGCCGTAAAGCAGGGTCATCAACGGCATCACCACATGCCACTTGCCGAACATCCGCCAGCGATGGGTGGGCGCATAGTCGCGCCAGTAAGCGAATTGCGCGCCGACTGTCACCAAGTGCCGAATCAAATGCCCGGACGCTCCCAGACCCGCTGCACAGCCTCCAAAGCTGTGACCGACGACATCAATGGGTTGGCCTGGGAATTCGCGCTGCGCGCGCTTGAGCATCGCCTCGAAATCCAGCGCGCCCCAATCGGACCATGACGCCTGCAACCCTTTCAACGACGTTGGGCGCGACTCGCCGATGCCGCGGTAGTCATAGGTGATGACATCGAAATCGTTGGCGAACAAGTAGTCGGCGAAGCGCGAATAATGCCGGCAACGAACCGAGGTGGCCGCGTTGATGATGACGACCGGGCGCGCGCGGTCCTGAGAGGCGTGCCGCCAAGTGAAGCCGCCGAGGATGAAGGCGTCTGCGGCGGGCTCCTTGAACGGTTCGCCCGCAGTATCGGTGGTCAGCGACAATTCGATCTGAGTTGGTGCCAGTGAAGGCATGTCCTGCAAATTCATCGGCTTTGGACCTTTGCGGGTAGTTGCCAACGATAGTCCTCACACCGCGTGTGAACAATCCGCCCGTGTTTATCAGGGGATCAGATCAAGCAGTCGCTCCTCGATTGCCGCCCGTTCTCGATCCAGCTCAGCACGTAGTTCATCTTCGCTGGGCAGCACTAGTTTGTATTTGCTGGCGAACAGTTGTTCGTTCCCCTGTAATACTGAGTAACGCACCACTGACTCGTTTTTTTGAGCGCAAAGAATGATGCCGACGGTTGGACCATCTGCTTCCTTGCGCTTAAGGTCGTCGTACATGCGTACATACATGTCCATCTGTCCGACATCCTGATGGGTTAATTCGCCGCGCTTCAGGTCGAAGATGACGAAGCAATTGAGCAAGTAGTTGTAGAACACCAGATCGATATAGAAGTCTCTGCCTTCGGTGCTTATTCGTTGTTGTCGAGCGATAAATGCAAAACCTTTTCCCAGCTCAAGCAGGAAGCCCTGAAGTTGCTTGATGAGTGCTTGTTCAAGTTCGGTCTCCAGTATCACCCCGGTATCGGGCAAACCAAGAAACTCCAGCATCACGGGATCTCTAACGAACTCCCTGGGATTGTCGTTCATCGCGTGGATATTCGTAATGGCTTCTGTCATGACGGCAGACTTGTCCCGACTCATAAGCAGGCGTTCGTAGTAGAGGGTGCTGATTTGGCGTTCCAGGGCTCGGCTTGACCAGTTTTGGTTGGCAGATTCGTCCATGTACCACTTGCGCGCCTTATCACTGTCGACTCGCAGCAGCCTGCGGTAGTGGGTCCAGCTCAATTCGAGACGCAGTGCGTCTCGAATTGGAAACGCCTGATAAAACAGGCGCATTTTTCGCAAATTGGTTTCGTCAAAGCCTTTCCCGAACTCCGCTGTCAGTACCTTCGCCAGCGTAGACAGCAGCTGTTTGCCATAACCCGCCCGTCGAGCCCCCTCCTGCTCGAACTCGACAATATGCCTTCCAATCTGCCAGCAGGTTTGCACCTGAACGGTATCGACCGCTCGCAGCACTTTCTGGCGCGCCTGACGTATCAATTCGCCAAGGTTGCCCACCAGAGAAGCGAGTTGTGGGTCTTGAGTGTTTTCGGTTTTGACCATGCTCCTGAAGTCTTCCGCAGCTGGAGGAACAGGCGAAAGAGGATGGCAAAAGAGTGCAGGGCGGCGATGCAGGGCGCGGCCGGGATATCCGCAGGAAATGCCGGATTCGTTTTGCAGGAGCAATCCGACTGGAATGCGTGCTCGAGGAATACAACGTGTAGTCCGATTCGCAGTGAGTTCAAGTACCAATCAATCTAAAACTTGAGCATCCAGCGAGAAATCCAAAAGGAGTAACGATTGGGTTCCGTGGAACCCGGGAGCCACCATCATGAAGTCCATCCATTCCCTCATGTTTTCCATCGCCACCATCGGTGTGCTGATGTTTCCCGCCATGTCAGGGGCCGCGAGCCTGGAGCCCATCGACAGTACAGGCGTGCAGATTCAGCGCCAGGAACAGAACGGGATTACCTATCTGTCCGGCGGTATTGGCGAGGATGAAGCGAAGGCCATTCAGCAAGCGACCGGCTACAACCTGCACATGACCTTTTCCATTGGGCCGGAGGGCAAATATGTACCGGATGTTGAATTGGTTATCCAGAGTGCTCAAGGTCAATCAGTGCTGACACTCAGTCAGGCAGGGCCTCTGGTTTACGTCCAGTTACCGGCCGGCAAGTACACCGTGGTCGCCACCCGTAATGGTGAGGAAAAGCGCGACACGACAGATGTCGGCAGCGCTGGGGTGCGTAATCTGGTGTTCAACTGGAAGGGTGATGAGTGACGGTGGCAGTCCTTCGAGACTGCCCCTCGCCAGTTGATCAGGCTTGCGTCGTCTGGCCACGCAGGATCAGTTGTTTACGCTGCTCTTCAGGCAAGTCGTTGATGCAGTAGTTCACGTAAAAAATGTTCAGGAAGAAGGTATAGAACCCGTTCATGCGCAGGTCGATTTTGTGCTCGTTGAGGGCGTATTCCGACAGTGCGTTTTTTGCCTTGAAGGCCCATACGATGTACAGCGCGTTCAATGCGATCAGCAAAATGCCGGAAAGCGAGTCGAACAACACGTCACCCAGGTTCGACAACGCGCCGCTCCAGCCAAGGCAGACGGCGACCCAGATGACGTAGGTGTCGTCGACCACTTTGATTTTCGTGGTTTCGTTGATCTTCTGGTTGCTCTTGTACAACCACAACAGCAAGTAGATCCCGGCGGTCGCAATCGACAGCAGGACCATGTTCAAGGTTTTGGTGTTGACCTTGTCTTTCAGTTCATTGATGTCAGACATAACTGTTCCATGTTCAGGACTTTCGAGAAGGGAGCGTGCCTGGAAGGCTGGCTTCGTGTCGTCGAACAGGGGAGGGCAGTGTTTTGCGGGGAGGGGTGAAATGCACGCACTCCTTGCGCTGTCTCTATCCTGTATCGGCTGATTCGGATGCGGGGCATCGGGATCAATGTCGGCTTTATTCCATGCACGGGGGAAATAATAGCATGGTGCCATCATCGAGACGGCGTACTAAAGCGTGATTGTTTTCCGGCAGCTGTGCTGCGGTGGATTGTCGTTATCAAATCCCAGGCATAAAAAAACCCTGAATCTTGCGATTCAGGGTTTTCGGTATTTGGTGCCCAGAGACGGAATCGAACCGCCGACACGGGGATTTTCAATCCCCTGCTCTACCGACTGAGCTATCTGGGCAACGGGGCGCATTAAACTGGTTTTTCAGGGGGTCGTCAAGCAAGTTTTCAAAAAAAATTTAACTATTACCGTCGCTTACGTTCCGACCCCCGATAAATCGGGATTATTCCGCGGGCGGAACGTAGCCGTCAGCCTTGGCGTATTCCTCGCCAGAGAAGTACTTGTCCATCTCGCCCTGAAGGTATTTGCGGTCTTCGGCGTTCATCATGTTCAGGCGTTTTTCGTTGATCAGCAGGGTCTGGTGTTTCTGCCAGTCGGCCCAGGCCTTGGCCGAGACATGGTCAAAAATGTCCTGACCTTTGGCGCCCGGGAATGGAGCGCGCTCCAGGGCGGGCAATTCTTCTTTGTACTTGCGGCACATGATGGTGCGGGTCATGACAACTCTCCTGCGTTCAATACGGCGGCCGCGCGTTCGAGCAAGGTTTTGACCGGGGCGGCAAGGCCCAGGCGCGGCGGGGTGGCGAGGTTATACCAGAGCCAGTCGGCCTCGGCCACGTGATGGCCGGCCTCCTGGACCTGAACCAGCCAGGGTTCGATGGACAACTGGAAGTGGCTGAAGGTGTGGACCAGACTCGGCAGCGCTTGTTGCGTGCCCAGTTCCAGCGAGTGCTGCGAGGCCAGATGTTGCAGGTCGTCGAGGTCATCGAGTTCCGGCAGGCTCCACAAACCGCCCCACAAGCCCGTAGAAGGCCGGCGGTAAAGCAGAATCGCGCCTTCGCCGTTGGCGAGCATCGGCATCAACGTGCGCTTCTGTGGCACGGTCTTGCGCGGCTTCGGGATCGGGTAGCGGGTTTCCAGGCCAAGCATGTGCGCTTCGCAGCCCTTTTCCAGCGGGCAGAGCAGGCAACTCGGTTTGCTGCGGGTGCAGAGCGTGGCGCCCAGATCCATCATCGCCTGGGTGTAGGCGTTGACCCGATCATGCGGCGTGAAGCGCTCAGCGTTCGCCCACAGCTGTTTGGCGACCTTCGGCTCGCCCGGATATCCCTCTTGCGCGGTAAAGCGCGCCAGCACCCGTTTGACGTTGCCATCGAGGATCGGCGCCCGCAGGCCCATGCTTAGGCTGGCGATGGCGCCAGCCGTGGACAGGCCGATGCCCGGCAACTCGACAAGCTTTTCGACATCTCGCGGAAACTCGCCGCCGTACTCGGCCACGACGATCTTTGCGGTTTTCTGCAAATTGCGTGCGCGAGTGTAGTAACCCAGGCCGGTCCACAGGTGCAGCACTTCGTCTTCCGGCGCGGCGGCCAGGGCCTCGACCGTCGGCAGCGAAGCCATGAAACGGTCGAAGTAATTCAGCACGGTGCTGACCTGGGTCTGTTGCAGCATGATCTCCGAGACCCACACCCGATACGGCGTGATGCCTTGTTGCCAGGGCAAATCGTGGCGGCCGTGGCGGTCGTACCAGTCCAGCACCGCCGTTGAAAACTGCTCGGCTCTCATCGCTTGAACAGCCCCTTCAACGCATTTTTCAGTTCAGGGCTGACCTTGTCGCCAAGCTTCTCGTCGATTTTCTCGCCGATCCGTTCGCCGGCCAGTTTGCTCGCGACTTCGCCCATGCGTTCGTTATCGAGACGGCACGCCTTGGCGCCCAGTTCCAGCGGGCCACGGCAGCGCAGCGGCCACTCTATGCCGACGAACTTCTCGCCGACCTGGCAGGCCGGGTCCGGCATGTCGCTCTTGTCGCCTTCGACGATCACGCCGACGCGATAATCCATGCCCAGTACTCGCAGGTCGACGTCGCCGTCACCTTTGACGGTCATGCCCGGGATGCGCACTTTCAGGTCAGGATTGCTGGCCACGCCGTTACGGAAGGTCAGGTTACCGTTGAGCTCCTGGAACGGAGTGTCCTTGCCCCGTGGCTCGCCGCTGAGGCTTTTGCGGTTGAGTGTGGCGATGCCTTTGCACAGCTGTTGTTCAAGGTTGGCGTTGAGCAGCACGCCGTTGTTGATGACGAAACTGGCGTTGCCGTTGAGCGTCTCGATCAGCGCTTGCTGGCTGTTGCCGCTGCCGGTCAGCGCGCTGTTGAGCGTCACCAGGCCTTTGACCGGTGGATTCTTCCCTTGGCTTTCAAGGATTTTTTCCACGGGCACTTTGGTGATGCGCGTCTGCATGTTCAGCGCCGGTACTTCCGGGCGCACGTCCAGGGTGCCCTTGGCTTCGAAGTTGCCACCGTACAGGTCGCCGCGCAGTTCCTCCAGAGTCAGCAGGCCGCCTTGGCCAGCGGCCTTGAGCGTTGCGTTCTGAATCGGCAGTTTGTCGAGGGTCAACTGGCCGAAGGTCAGGTCGGCCTGCACGTCGAGTTTGCGCAAGCGTTCTACCGGCAACAGGCGTTCAGTACTCCACGCAGTTTTGGTCGGTGCGGCGGGCAACGGTGTGCTGCCGGCACCCGCCATGGCGTCGGCTTCGGTGCTGGCGACTTCGGCCTGACGCACTTGCGTCGCGCTACTGGCTTCGGCGGACTTGGGTGGCAGATAGCGGTCAACGTTGAAGGTGTCGGCCTTGAGGGTTGCGCGCAGCGATTGCTTGGCGAAGTCCTCGACGGCGATGCGGCCACTGAAGCTGCTGTCGTCGACTTTCAGGTTGATGTTGTCGAGCGACAGGCTCGCAGGCGTGCCCGCCAGACGGCTGACCAGCTCGACCTTGCTCAGGCTGCCTTCGGCCATGGCCGGGAGTGTCTGGCCGATGCTGTCGACGAATTTCGCCAGGTCGAACTGAGCAATCGAAATGCCGCCGCTGATTTGCGGCGTCTTGTCGAGGTCGTTGACCTTCAACTCGCCCAGTGCGCGCATTTGGTTGGCAGAGATCTTGATACCGGTCCATTCGGCGACGTTCGCGGCTTTATCCAGCAGCAACTGACCTTGGGCGGCAAAGGTCATGGTCTTGCCTTGCAGAGGATCGCCGGCGACTTCGCCGGAGAGCTTCATGTCCTCGAATTTGTAGCGCTGCAAGGCGCGTTCGAAACGCAGCTCGCCATTGAGCTCGGTGCGTACCCGCAGGACCGGCTGATTGGTGCCGAGGAACGCGGTGAGTTTGACCGGAATGTTGGTCGAGTCGTGGACCGGGCCGGTGCTCAGCTGGATGCTTTCGGCGCTGAACTGCTTGCCTGTCTTCTCGTCGTTGTATTCAACGCGGGCGTTGTTGACGGTCAGGCTGTCGATGTCCAGGCGAATCGGTTGGGCCGGTTTTTCCGCCTGGGCGGTGGTGGTCGGCGCAGGCGCAGGTTCGCCAGCAGTAGCGGCTGGCGTGGCCGGGGTGACTGGCGCCGGGGCCTTGCCGATGTCTTCCCAGTTGCCGTGGCCGTCCTTGTCGCGGTTCAGGCGCAGGTTAAGGCCTTCGACGCGCACGTCACTCATCTGCACTTCGCGGCGCAGCAGCGGCAGCACGCGCACAGACAGACCCAGCATCTGCAAGTCGGCGAACGGTTCGGTGGGTTTGGCCAGGGTCGCGACACTGGCTTCGTGCAATTCCAGGCCAAGCCACGGGAACAGGCTCCAGCCGATATCGCCATTGAGCGTCAGCTCGATGTGGGCCTTGTCGCGGGCAATCTGGCGAATCTCGTCTTTATAGTCGTTGGGATCGAAGAGGTGGGTCAGGGCAAAGCCCAGCGCCACAATGATCAGCAACAGCCCGAGAAGCACCAGACCCAGGATTTTGCCGAACGCTTTCATGGGCGAGTCCTTGTAGTTAGTCGAATTCGAAATTTAGCCGGGGAGTATAGCGCTCCGAAGCGGACGACCGGTCAGCGATCACGTCGGCAGCACATCCAGCGGCACTTTCAGCTTGGCGGCCAGTGCCTGAGCTTCGAGATGCCCGGCAGGTGCCAGCAGACGCAATGTAGCGTCCGATTGCGAAGCCATTTTCCGCGCTTCGTCCACCATTCGTTCGGCAACGCCACGGCGACGGGTAATTTTTCGCACGCAGATTTGGGACAAGTGCCAAACGTCGTGGTTTCGTTGCAAGCGAGCCGCGCCGAGCAGCCGATCATTGAAGCGTCCGGCGATCAGCGAACCGTCTTCCAGGCAGCTTTCGATCAGCTGCAACCCCCCTGAAAACGGGGCGAACAGCCAGTCCGGAGCGTCGCGGTAAATTTTTTGCAGGTCTTGCTGATCCTGATAAGTGGCTTCGTGCAGCAGCTCGACAATGATCGGCATGGCGGTTCCTTCAGTGGTACGAGAACAGATGACTTACACAAAGGTGATATCACTTTGGTTTTTCTGTCACGTACAGATGGTAACCTCTGCCGGTTCGTCCGTCCTTCTGCGACGTGATGTCGCACCAAAATGGAGCTTCACCCTGAAAAAGACAGTCATGCGTGCGCATAAGGCTGGGGGCGAAGAGTGGCTGGCGAACCATACTAATAATTGGGGGATACACAATGACCACGAGTATCACGGCGGATGGCTTTACAGCCAATCAGCCCGGGTTCCTGTCCAAGGAACGCATCATCGCCAAGCCCGGTTTCAACCGTTGGCTGGTACCACCGGCCGCACTGGCCATCCACCTGTGCATCGGCATGGCTTACGGCTTCTCGGTGTTCTGGTTGCCACTGTCCAAAGCCCTGGGCGTGACCAAGCCGGTAGCCTGCGCGCCGGACATGAGCTTCATCTCGCAAGTCTTCTCGTCGCAATGTGACTGGCCGATCTCGATGCTCGGCTGGATCTACACCCTGTTCTTCATCTTCCTCGGCTGCTCGGCAGCGATCTGGGGCGGCTGGCTGGAACACGCCGGGCCTCGCAAGGCTGGCGTTGTATCGGCGCTGTGCTGGTGTGGTGGTCTGCTGATTTCGGCGCTGGGGATTTATACCCACCAGATCTGGCTGATGTGGATCGGCTCCGGGGTCATTGGCGGTATCGGCCTGGGGTTGGGTTACATCTCGCCGGTGTCGACCCTGATCAAGTGGTTCCCGGACAAGCGCGGCATGGCGACCGGCATGGCGATCATGGGCTTCGGTGGTGGTGCGATGGTCGGTGCTCCGCTGGCCGCAGCCCTGATGGGCCACTTCGCTTCGGCAGACAGCGTCGGTGTGTGGCAGAGCTTCCTGGTGATGGCCGCGATCTACTTCGTGTTCATGATCGGCGGTGCACTGTCCTACCGCGTGCCGCCAACCGGCTGGAAACCTGAAGGCTGGACTGCTCCGGCGAAGAAAGCTTCGAACGCGATGATCACTCACCGTCACGTCCACGTGAATGTGGCGTGGAAAACCCCGCAATTCCGTCTGGTGTGGCTGGTGCTGTGCCTGAACGTGTCGGCGGGTATCGGCATCCTGGGCATGGCTTCGCCGCTGTTGCAGGAAGTGTTCGGCGGTAAATTGATCGGTGTTGACCTGCCGTTCGGTCAGTTGGACGCCGGGCAACTGGCTTCTATCGCGGCGATTGCGGCCGGTTTCACCGGTTTGTTGAGCCTGTTCAACATTGGTGGCCGGTTCTTCTGGGCGTCGTTCTCGGATTACCTGGGCCGTAAAAACACCTATTTCGTGTTCTTCGCCCTGGGCTTTGCCCTGTACGCGCTGATCCCGAACCTCGGTCACCTGGGTAACGTTGCGCTGTTCGTGGCGGCGTTCTGCATCATCCTGTCGATGTACGGCGGTGGTTTTGCGACCGTGCCGGCTTACCTGGCAGACCTGTTCGGTACGCAAATGGTTGGCGCGATCCACGGTCGTCTGCTGACGGCGTGGGCGGCGGCGGGCGTGTTGGGTCCGGTGTTGGTGAACTACATTCGTGAGTATCAGTTGAGCATCGGCGTTGAGCGCGCCGCGGCTTACGACATCACCTTGTACATCCTCGCGGGTCTGCTGGTGCTGGGTTTCCTGTGCAACCTGATGGTTCGCCCGGTGGCCGACAAGTACTTCATGACCGACGCCGAACTGGCTGCCGAACAGGCGCTGGGCCACGACAAGGGTGCTGATGCCAGCACCGTGCTGGAGTGGAAAGCGGCGCCGGGCACCAAGCCGTTGGCGATTGCTGCGTGGCTGGTGGTGGGGATTCCGTTGGCGTGGGGTGTCTGGGTGACCCTGCAGAAGACGGCGGTTCTGTTCCACTAAGTAAAACGCACTGCCCCTGTGGGAGCGAGCCTGTTCGTGAATGCGGTCTGACAGTCGACAGAGATGTTGAATGTGAAGGCCCTTTCGCGAGCAGGCTCGCTCCCACATTTGTTTGAGGCGCCATCAAATCCGCTTGTATGGACATGTCTATCCCCGATACTCCCGGATTCACTCCGTCAGTGATATCACCTCCCGTGTTTCTGTTTCCCGTCCGCGCCCCTATAATGGCTGCCTTTTTCGCCCAATGATTTTGCGGAGCTGGTGATGGCCGAACGTAAGGCGTCAGTCGAGCGCGACACTCTGGAAACCCAGATCAAAGCCTCGATCAACCTGGATGGCACCGGAAAGGCCCGATTTGATATCGGTGTCCCTTTTCTTGAGCACATGCTGGACCAGATCGCCCGTCACGGGCTGATCGACCTGGATATTGTCAGCAAAGGCGACCTGCATATCGACGACCACCACACGGTGGAAGACGTTGGTATCACTTTGGGTCAGGCCTTCGCCAAAGCCATCGGCGACAAAAAAGGCATCCGTCGCTACGGCCACGCCTATGTCCCGCTCGATGAAGCGCTATCGCGTGTGGTGATCGACTTCTCCGGCCGTCCTGGCCTGCAGATGCATGTTCCCTACACCCGCGCCACCGTTGGCGGCTTCGACGTTGACCTGTTCCAGGAATTCTTCCAGGGCTTCGTCAACCATGCGCTGGTCAGCCTGCACATCGACAACCTGCGTGGCACCAACACCCACCACCAGATCGAAACCGTGTTCAAGGCATTCGGCCGCGCCCTGCGCATGGCCGTAGAGCTCGATGACCGCATGGCCGGTCAGATGCCGTCGACCAAAGGCGTTCTGTAATGCAGACGGTCGCGGTTATCGATTACGGCATGGGCAACCTGCACTCGGTGGCCAAGGCCCTCGAGCACGTCGGTGCCGGCAAGGTCCTGATCACCAGCGATGCCGATGTGATTCGCGAAGCCGACCGGGTGGTTTTTCCCGGCGTCGGCGCGATTCGCGATTGCATGGCGGAGATCCGTCGCCTGGGCTTCGATTCGCTGGTGCGCGAAGTCAGCCAGGACCGTCCGTTTCTCGGCATCTGTGTCGGCATGCAAGCCTTGCTCGACAGCAGTGAAGAGAACGACGGCGTCGATTGCATCGGTCTGTTTCCAGGCCAGGTGAAGTTCTTCGGCAAGGACCTGCACGAAGACGGCGAACACCTGAAAGTCCCGCACATGGGCTGGAACGAAGTGAAGCAGACGGTGAGTCACCCGCTGTGGCACAACATTCCGGATCTGGCGCGTTTCTACTTCGTGCACAGCTACTACATCGCCGCCGGCAATGCGCGGCAGGTGGTGGGTGGCGGTCATTACGGTGTCGATTTCGCCGCGGCGCTGGCCGATGGCTCGCGTTTCGCCGTGCAGTTCCACCCGGAGAAGAGCCATACCCATGGCCTGCAATTGCTGCAGAACTTCGCCGCGTGGGATGGTCGCTGGTAAATGGCTGCCAAGAAGAAGCCGCCGATCCTGACCCTCACTCCCGAACAGGAGAACGAGGCCAATCACAAGATCAAACGCTTCATGGAAGATCGCTTCGAACTGGACCTGGGTTCGTTCGAAGCGGCTGAAATCCTTGAGCTGTTTACTCGCGAAATTGCGCCGCACTATTACAACAGGGCGATTTTCGATGTGCAGACGCACCTCAAAGAGAGGTTCGAAAGCATCGAAAGCGACTTGTGGGCGCTCGAGAAAGCATAGGAGCAGCTGCAAGCTTTAAGCTGCAAGCTGCAAGAAGTAGAAACGCGTGCGTGCTTGCAGCTTATAGCTTGCAGCTTGCAGCTCTTTGGACGAAGGAAAAAGCATGCTGATTATTCCCGCTATCGATCTTAAAGACGGTGCCTGTGTTCGTCTGCGCCAGGGCCGCATGGAAGATTCCACGGTGTTCTCCGATGACCCGGTGAGCATGGCTGCCAAGTGGGTGGAGGGCGGTTGCCGTCGTCTGCATCTGGTCGACCTGAACGGCGCCTTCGAAGGCCAGCCGGTCAACGGCGAAGTGGTCACAGCCATTGCCAAGCGCTACCCGAACCTTCCGATCCAGATCGGTGGCGGTATCCGTTCCCTGGAAACCATCGAGCACTACGTCAAAGCAGGCGTGAGCTACGTGATTATCGGCACCAAAGCCGTCAAAGATCCGGCCTTCGTCGCTGAAGCGTGCCGTGCGTTCCCGGGCAAAGTGATCGTCGGTCTGGACGCCAAAGACGGTTTCGTCGCCACTGACGGTTGGGCGGAAATCAGCACCATTCAGGTGATCGACCTGGCCAAGCAGTTCGAAGCCGATGGCGTGTCCGCGATCGTTTATACCGACATCGCCAAAGACGGCATGATGCAGGGTTGCAACGTACCGTTCACCGCTGCCCTGGCCGCTGCCACGCGCATTCCGGTCATCGCTTCCGGCGGCATTCACAACCTCGGTGACATCAAGTCGCTGCTGGACGCCAAGGCGCCAGGCATCATCGGCGCCATCACCGGCCGGGCGATCTACGAAGGCACCCTCGATGTCGCTGAAGCGCAAGCTTTCTGCGATTCGTACAAAGGCTGAGGACTGACCATGGCGCTGGCCAAACGCATCATCCCTTGCCTGGACGTGGACAACGGCCGGGTGGTCAAGGGCGTCAAGTTCGAGAACATTCGTGATGCCGGCGATCCGGTGGAAATCGCCCGTCGCTACGATGAGCAGGGCGCTGACGAGATTACCTTTCTCGACATCACCGCCAGCGTCGATGGCCGCGACACCACGCTGCACACCGTCGAGCGCATGGCCAGCCAGGTGTTCATCCCGCTGACGGTGGGCGGTGGTGTGCGCACGGTGCAGGACATTCGCAACTTGCTGAATGCCGGTGCGGACAAGGTTTCGATCAACACCGCAGCGGTGTTCAACCCGGAATTCGTCGGCGAAGCGGCCCAGCATTTCGGCTCGCAGTGCATCGTCGTCGCTATCGACGCCAAGAAAGTCTCCGGTCCGGGCGAAACCCCGCGCTGGGAGATCTTCACCCACGGCGGGCGCAAGCCAACCGGCCTCGACGCCGTTGAGTGGGCGAAGAAGATGGAAGGCCTGGGTGCCGGTGAAATCCTGCTGACCAGCATGGATCAGGACGGCATGAAAAACGGTTTCGACCTGGGCGTCACCCGCGCCATCAGCGATGCGCTGGGTATCCCGGTGATTGCCTCCGGCGGCGTCGGCAACCTGCAGCATCTGGCCGACGGCATCATCGAAGGTCACGCCAGCGCCGTATTGGCGGCGAGTATTTTCCACTTCGGCGAATACACGGTGCAGGAAGCCAAGGCCTACATGGCGCATCGCGGAATCGTCATGCGCTAAACAAATCCATGAAGGCCAGTGGACAGCATGGCGGGCTCAAGGCACTCTTGGGCACGCCATGGATTTCGGTAGCCCAACATGATCAAACGCCTGCTTCTTGTCCTCGCCAGCGCTTCTCTGTTGCTCATCAATGGAGCCCACGCTGAAGAAAGTCCCGACACCGACCTGGTGTTACTGACGGAAAATTTCCCGCCATACAACATGGCGAAGAACGGCAAGAACTTCGCTCAGGACGAGAACATCAATGGCATTGCCGTGGACATCGTCCGCGAGATGTTCAAACGTGCCGACGTCACCTACAGCCTGACGCTGCGCTTCCCTTGGGAGCGAATCTACAAGCTCGCCCTCGAAAAACCCGGTTACGGCGTGTTCGTGATGGCGCGCTTGCCGGACCGCGAAAAGCTCTTCAAGTGGGTCGGCCCGATTGGCCCGGACGACTGGATCATGCTGGCCAAGGCTGACAGCAAGATCAGCCTGGAGACGCTGGATCAGGCGCGCAAATACAAGATCGGCGCATACAAGGGCGATGCGATTGCCGAGACGCTCGCTAAGCAAGGGTTGAAGCCCATTGTCGTGCTGCGCGATCAGGACAACGCAAAGAAGCTGGTGAGTGGTCAGATTGATTTGTGGGCCACGGGCGATCCGGCCGGGCGCTATCTGGCGCGTCAGGAGGGCGTTAACGGTCTCAAGACCGTGTTGCGGTTCAATAGCGCCGAACTCTATCTGGCGTTGAACAAAGACGTTCCAGATGACGTGGTGGCCAAGCTGCAAGCCGCGCTGGATCAGCTGCGCAAAGAAGGCGTGGTGGACGACATCATGGCGCGGTATCTCTGATCAAGTGTGGGAGCGAGCCTGCTCGCGATGAGGCAGTGTCAGTCAACATCACTGTTGGCTGATTCACCGCCATCGCGAGCAGGCTCGCTCCCACAGTGGTTTTGTGTCGTTGCGGATTAGCGGTACACGCCATCCTTTCCATGCGCAGCCGTCGCGCGATTGCTGCGCACGCTGATCATCTGCTTGATGTCGATCCACTCAATGCCCTGAGCCTTGAGCTTGGGCAGTTCCCTCTCCAGCACCGCCAGCGTTTGCGGATACGGATGCCCGATCATCACCGCCGAGCCTTGCTTGTGTGCCAAATTAATCGCCGTCTGCAACTGCGTGAAAATCGCCGCTTCGGTGCGCTCGTCATCCAGAAACACATCCCGCGAAACGCTTGCCAACCCAATCTTCTGTGCCTCGGCTGCCGCGACGGTCTGTGCGCTGGTGCGGCTGTCGACGAAGAGCTTGTGCCGGCGCTGCAAGTCCGCCATCAACCAGGCCATGGCCGGTTGCTGAGCGGTCATGCGACTGCCCATATGGTTGTTGATGCCGGCGGTGTAAGGCACGACCTTGAACGCCGCGCTCAGGCGTTTCTCAAGTTCGTCGATGGGCAAATCGGGATGCCAGGCAAACGGGCCGGTGGCCGGGTCCATGGGCATGTGCAGGATGACGATCTTGCCGGCGCGATGGGCCTCGCGGGCGAATTCGGTGGCGTGGGGGGTGTCGGGCATGATCGCCGCTGTTACCGGGCCGGGCAGGGCCAGCACGCGACGATCCCGCGGCAGGTTCTGCCCCAGGTCATCGATGATCAACGTGAGATAGGCTTTCTGCGGCGCAGCGGTAGCGGGCGTTGCGTGGGCAACGCCCGCCAGACAGCACAGCAGACCGATCAGCAGCCGCAGGCGCACCTCAGCGACCGGAGGTGATGCTCAGCCCTTTGAGCAGGCTCAGCGCCTGGGCCAGCTGGTAATCGTCATCCTGCGGCATTGCCTTGGCCTTGCTGCTGGAACCGCTCGGTTTGTCGGCGCCGCCGTTGCCATTGCCCAAGTGACCCTGCAGATCGGCTTCCTTGAAGTATTCGCTGTCCTGCTCGTTGGTGATCTTGGCCCTGCGCACTTCGATGTCCGGGACGATGCCCTGGGCCTGGATCGAGCGGCCGTTCGGCGTGTAGTACAGCGCCGTGGTGATCTTCAGCGCGCGGTCGTTGTTCAGTGGCAGCACGGTTTGTACCGAGCCTTTGCCGAAACTGGTGGTGCCCATGACCACCGCGCGTTTCTGATCCTGCAAGGCGCCGGCGACAATTTCCGAGGCCGAGGCGCTGCCGCCGTTGATCAGCGTAACCATTGGCACGGCTTCGCTTTCGTCTTTGCCGGTGGCCGAGAAGCGCAGTTCGGAGTTGGCGATGCGGCCCTTGGTGTAAACGATCAGGCCCTTGGTGATGAAGTGGTCGACCACTTCCACTGCCGATTGCAGCACGCCGCCCGGGTTGTTGCGCAGGTCGAGAATGATGCCGTTGAGCTTCTTGCCGTTGTCCTTGCGCAACTTGGCCAGGGCTTTGGACACTTCTTCGCCGGTCTTGACCTGGAACTGAGTGATGCGGATGTAGCCGTAGCCCGACTCCAGCAGCTGCGCCTTGACGCTCTTCACCTGAATGATGGCGCGGGTCAGGGTCACGTCGAACGGCGTACCGCCGTCGCGCACCAGGGTCAGGGTGATTTTCTGGCCGATCTTGCCGCGCATCTTGTCGACGGCTTCGGTCATGCTCTGGCCGCGAGTCGGCTGGCCGTTGATCTTCACGATGAAGTCGCCAGCCTGAATGCCAGCCTTGGACGCCGGGGTGTCATCGATGGGCGAAACCACTTTGATGAAACCGTCTTCAGCGCCGACTTCGATGCCCAGGCCGCCGAATTCGCCGCTGGTGCTTTCCTGCAATTCAGCGAAGTCTTCCGGGCCCAGATAGGCGGAGTGCGGATCGAGGTTGCTGAGCATGCCTTTGATGGCGTTTTCCAGCAGGGTCTTGTCGTCCACCGGTTCGACATAGGCGGCCTTGATCCGATCCATGACCTCGGCAAAGGTGCGCAACTCTTCCAGAGGCAACGGCGCCTTGGTGGTCGCAGCAGTGCCCGCAGGCGCGACCGCCGGGGCCGGTTGAGCGGCAAACGCCAGAGGCGCGCCGATCACCAGGGCGATCGTCAGGGCCAGCGAGGTAAGGCGGGACAAATGCAGCATGTCTAACGAACTCCTGAAGTAGATGGCGTACTTATCCTTGCGCACGACACCATTGCGCCGGATCACTCGGGTGACCCTGCTGACGAATAGCGAAATACAGCGCTGGTGTGTCCTGCCCGCCACTGTTACCGACAGTGGAGATGGACTCACCGGCTTTTACTACGTCACCCGCAGACTTGAGCAGCGTCTGGTTGTGACCATAAAGACTCAGAAAACCGTTGCCATGGTCGAGAATCACCAGCAGCCCGGCGCCACGCAACCAGTCGGCGAATACCACGCGACCGCCATGCACGGCGTGCACCTGGCTGCCGGCGGAGGCGCTGATCATCACGCCGTCCCACTTGGTTCGGGCGTCGTCGCCACGGGATTCACCGAAGCGTGCCAGCAGTCGACCATCAACCGGCCACGGAAGTCTTCCCCGGCTTGAAGCAAAAGGGCCGCCAAAGGTCTCGCCTGAACTGGAAACCAATGCGCCAGGGTTCGACTTGACCGGTTTGCGTGGGGCGTCAGTGGCATTCGCCTGCTCCTGAGCCTCACGTAAACGCTTTTTTTCGGCTTCCTGCTGGGCGATGAGCGCTTTTTGTCGCGCCTCTTCAGCCTCTCGTGCCTGGCGGGCCAGGGTTTCTTCGATGGTTTTAAGGACTTTAGACAGGTCTGCCTGATCCTGCTCGCGGGCGGCCAGCTTCTGGTCGCGCGCCTTCACGTCGTCGCTCAACTTGGCCAGGACTTGCTGGCGCTCCTTGCGAACCTTGTCGAGTTCGTCGCGCTGGCTGTCGAGGCTGCTCTTCTGCACCAGCAATTGTGCCTGTTGCAGGGCGATGTCTTTTTCGACGTTAGCCAGTTGGCGCAAGGTTTCGTTGAAATTCTTCAGCTGCTCCAGGCGGGCCTGGCTCAGGTAGTCGTAATAGGTGAGGGTTCGGGCGAATTTTTCCGGATTCTGCTGGTTCAGCAGGAGCTTCAAGTACTCCTGACGGCCGTTCTGATAGGCCGCACGGGCCTGAATGGCGATCAGTCGTTGCTGTTCAGTGCGCGCGCTCTGGAGTTTTTTTTTCTCAGCATCGAGTCGCTGCAGCTCGGATTCGCTTTTCTTCAGCTCTTTTTGCAGGGCTTCGACCTGCTTCTCGAGCTTGCCCATCTCGGTCTCGGTGCCTTTGAGGTCTTTCTGCACACCGGATTTTTCTTCCTGCAGCTTGCCCAGCAGTTTTTTCAGCTCGGCAATATCCTGACGCGTGGCGTCCAACTGTTGTTGGGTTTGCGCGCGCTCATCAGCGAAGGCCGGTTGGAGCAGGCAAGTCAGGGCAAGGGCTATCAGGACGCGAAGCATAGAGGCGGGCGACACCAGGGAAAGGGACGGCCTAGTATGCCCGCCAAGCGCCGCAAAAAAAACGCCCAATTGGGGTTGTGTGATAACCGGAGCAGCGTTGCCTCTGAAAACACTCCAAAACCACTGTGGGAGCGAGCCTGCTCGCGATGGCGCCCTGACATTCAACAATGATGTTGGCTGTCAGATTGCTATCGCGAGCAGGCTCGCTCCCACAGGGTTTGGCGTCGTCAGATGGATCTGGTTACACCAGAATCGACGTGCCGGTCATTTCAGATGGTTTTTCCATCCCCAGCAGCATCAGCATCGTCGGCGCGACATCCGCCAGCACGCCGCCATCACGCACCTTGAAGTTCCGCTTGCCGACATAGATGAACGGCACTGGCTCGGTGGTATGAGCGGTGTGTGCCTGGCCGGTGGAGGCATCGGACATTTGCTCGACGTTGCCGTGGTCGGCCGTAATCAGCGCTTCACCGCCAACCTTGTCCAGCGCTTCGACGATACGGCCGACGCACAGGTCCAGGCATTCAACGGCTTTCACCGCCGCATCAAACACGCCGCTGTGGCCAACCATGTCGCCGTTGGCGTAGTTGACCACGATCACGTCGTAACGCTGGTTTTCGATGGCCTCGACGATGCGGTCGGTGACTTCCGGGGCACTCATCTCGGGCTGCAAGTCGTAGGTGGCGACTTTCGGCGACGGAATCAGGATGCGTTCTTCGCCCGGGAACGGTTCTTCGCGACCGCCGGAGAAGAAGAAGGTCACGTGGGCGTATTTCTCGGTTTCGGCGATGCGCAGCTGGGTCTTGCCGTTTTTCGCCAGGTAATCGCCCAGCACGTTGTCCAGGCTGCCGGCGGCAAAGGCCGATGGCGCAGGGATGCTGGCGGCGTATTGGGTCAGCATCACGAAACCGGCCAGTTTCGGCTGGCGCGCACGTTCGAATTCCTTGAAATCGTCCTCGACGAACACGCGGGTCAGCTCACGGGCGCGGTCGGCGCGGAAGTTCATGAAGACCACGGCGTCGCCATCTTCGACTTTCACCGGCTCGCCGATGGAGGTGGCTTTGACGAATTCGTCGCTCTCGCCACGCTCATAGGCAGCTTGCAGCCCTTCCTGTGCGGTGGCGGCGTTGAATTCGCCGTTGCCGTCGACAATCAGGTTGTAGGCCTGGGATACGCGGTCCCAACGGTTGTCACGGTCCATGGCGAAATAACGGCCGATGATGCTGGCGATCCGGCCTTTGCCCAACGCCTGGAAAGTCGCGTCGAGCAGTTCGATGGACGACTGGGCGCTTTTCGGCGGGGTGTCGCGGCCATCGAGGAAGGCGTGCAGGTAGATTTTTTCGGCGCCGCGCTTGTAAGCCAGTTCGGCCATGGCGACCAGGTGATCCTGGTGGCTGTGAACGCCGCCATCGGACAGCAGGCCCATGAAGTGCACGGCTTTGCCGGCAGCAACGGCTTTATCCACAGCGGCGCAGATGGTCGGGTTTTCGAAAAACTCGCCGTCGCGGATCGATTTGGTCACGCGAGTAAAGTCTTGATACACCACGCGACCGGCACCCAGGTTCATGTGGCCGACTTCGGAGTTGCCCATCTGGCCGTCCGGCAGGCCGACGTCCATGCCGCTGCCGGAGATCAGGCCGTTCGGCACAGTGGCCCACAAGCGGTCCAGTACGGGCTTCTTCGCCGCAAACACGGCGTTGGATTCAGGGCTCTCACTGTGACCGAAGCCGTCGAGAATAATCAGGACCAAAGGTTTAGGCGTGGTAGTCATGGATTCCACTCGTGGCTGAATTAAAAGAGGGCGATGGAAAAGGGAGTGGCAGTTTAAAGCGAAGTTCCTGCGCCGTCACCGCCGGACGGGGTTTGGCCCACCATAGTGGCTGTGTATACTGGCCGACATTTTAACGCCCTGGAACCTCCTTCGATGGTTGCTAACCTGATTCAATTCGCCACTAACCACTATCTGCTCGTCGGTATCTTCGTCGTACTGCTGGCGTTGCTGATCGCTTATCAGATGCAAGGCGGCGGCCGCAGCCTGAGCACCGGTGAACTGACCGGCTTGGTCAACAAGGACGCGGGCGTTGTAATCGACATCCGTCCGGTCAAGGATTTCGCCGCCGGTCACATTGTTGGCGCGTTGAACATTCCTCACGACAAGCTGACCGCTCGCATTGCCGAACTGGAAAAGCACAAGGCCAAGACCATCATCCTGGTCGATGCCATGGGCCAGACCGCCGGCACCCATGCCCGCGAACTGATGAAATCCGGCTACACCGCCGCCAAGCTGTCCGGCGGTATTTCCAGCTGGAAAGGCGATAACCTGCCGCTGGTGAAGTGATATGAGCAACGTCGTCGTCTATTCCAGCGATTACTGCCCTTACTGTTCGCGAGCCAAGTACCTGCTCGAAAACAAAGGCGTGGCCTTCGAAGAGATCAAGGTCGATGGCAAGCCGCAGGTGCGCGCCGCCATGGCCCAGAAGGCCGGACGTACGTCCGTGCCGCAGATCTGGATCGGCGAGCGCCACATTGGTGGCTGTGATGATTTGTTTGCCCTTGAGCGCGCCGGCAAGCTCGACGCCATGCTCAAGGCCTGAACGCCTTCCCTATAAGACCCCAAGATCAGAAAGGATCTGAGATGACTGACCAACAGAACACTGCAGCTAGCGAAGAAGAAACCGCACCGCAATTCTCCTTGCAGCGCATCTACGTACGTGACTTGTCGTTCGAAGCCCCGAAAAGCCCGGCGATCTTCCGCCAGCAGTGGGAGCCAAGCGTCGGTCTGGATCTGAACACTCGTCAAAAGGCCCTGGAAGGCGACTTCCACGAAGTCGTGCTGACCTTGTCCGTGACCGTGAAAAACGGTGACGAAGTGGCGTTCATCGCTGAAGTGCAACAGGCCGGGATCTTCCTGATCAAGAACCTGGACGACGCTTCGATGAGCCACACCCTCGGCGCGTTCTGCCCGAACATCCTGTTCCCGTATGCTCGCGAGACCCTGGACAGCCTGGTGACCCGCGGCTCGTTCCCGGCCCTGATGCTGGCGCCGGTGAACTTCGACGCGCTGTACGCACAAGAACTGCAACGCATGCAGGCGGCTGGCGAGACTCCGACCGTTCAGTAAGCGGTTCAGCAACACCCATGTGGGAGCGAGCCTGCTCGCGAAAGCGGTGTTTCAGTCGGTATTGATGTCGACTGACACGCCCTCTTCGCGAGCAGGCTCGCTCCCACATTTGTTATGGGTGTTACTTGAAACCGAGCTGACGCCAGCCTTCGTAGACGGCGACCGCCACGGTGTTCGACAGGTTCAGGCTGCGGCAGCCTTCGCGCATCGGCAAGCGCAGGCGTTGTTCGCCGGGCAGGGCATCGAGCACTTCTGCCGGCAAGCCACGGCTTTCAGGGCCGAACAGGAACGCGTCGCCCTCGGCGAAGCTGGCATCGTGGAACGGGCGCGAGCCCTTGGTGGTGAACGCGAACAGCCTTGGATGACCAAGACTGTCCAGGCAACTGGCGAGGTCCGCGTGGCGTTGCAGGGTGGCATACTCGTGGTAGTCGAGGCCGGCCCGGCGCAGGCGTTTGTCGTCCATCTCGAAGCCCAGCGGTTCGATCAAATGCAGGTGGCAGCCACTGTTGGCGCACAGCCTGATAACGTTGCCGGTATTCGGCGGAATTTCTGGTTGAAAGAGGATGACGTGAAACATGCACGGCTCCGAAGGTAAAGATGAGCGGCATTCTACGCCGCCCATCGATCCACGTTCGAAACTATTACCGCGGGTGATGGGTTCGCTGGCGATTGTCGGACTGATGGTGGGGCTGATGATCGGTCGCCTGACCACGCCTGACCCCAGCGAATTGCAACAGATCGAGGTGACGGACGATGGGCTGGTGGTGTGGTTCAACAACGAACCCAAATCCCATGGCGAATTCGTGGACGGCAGCCTCGCGCTGCTGTTCGAGGCGCAAGGCAAGGCGCAGAAAGGTCAGCTCAAGCTCAACGATAAGGTCGTGAACTGGCGGACGCGCTTGAGTGATGGGGGGTTGTTGCTGACGGTAGTAGCGGCCCGGCCACTGCTGGGCGAGTGGACCGGTAGCGAGGTCGATGACCGCTGGCGGCTGGAGATCCATCTCCGGGAGCAATAAAAGAGGGAATCCCCGGCCTGCCTGTACCAAGGTTCCCAAAACGGCAGGGCTCGCGCATGGCGTCGAGCCCGGTGTAAAGAAGGAACCCCTGACCTGCCTGTATCAAGGGCCCCAAAACTGGGGGGCTCGTCGCGAGTGCGGTATGAGCCCGATGTAAAGAGGGGAATCCCCGGCCTGCCTGTACCAAGGTCCCCGAAACCGGGTAGTGAACTGAATCACTGAATGGACTATTGCAGGGGGCGTGCCAGGTTTTAACAAGTTGAAACAGAAAGCTGCGCTGGAATGCCGAAAGCCCCGTATTGCGGGGCTTTCGTGTTTTTTCGATAGGGGTTCAATTGCGAAAACCGGCGGGGTTCTGGATTTGTTTTTGTGCGCGATTGCGGTTCACGGTGCATTCAGTCGGTGCACGTTGGCCCCAAAAGCTTCGCGGGCAAGCCTCGCTCCTACAGGGTTTGCGCCATTTCAAGATTAGCGCGTGACCTGTAGGAGCGAGGCTTGCCCGCGAATGGATGTAACTGTCAGCGAAGATCCAAAGGCTGCTTAGCCTTCTTCCCCCTCATCATCATCCCCGCCATCAACCTTCATCCCCAATTCCTTGATCTTGCGCGTCAGGGTATTACGTCCCCAACCCAGCAAGACCGCCGCATCGCGACGTCGCCCGGCAGTGTGTTTCAGGGCGGTCTCGATCATGATCCGCTCGAACGCCGGTACCGCGCTGTCGAGCAAACTCGATTGACCGCGAGCCAACGCCTGATCAGCCCATTGACGCAGCGCTTGCTCCCAATTGGTCACAGGCGCCGAATCCTGCGGCAGGCTCAGCAGTTCCGGCGGCAGGTCGCTGATGTGCACCTCGCGACCCGAAGCCATCACCGTGATCCAGCGGCAGGTATTCTCCAGCTGACGCACGTTGCCGCCCCACGGCAGGTTCTTCAGGTATTCCTCGGTTTCGCTTTTCAGCAGCTTCGGTTCTACCGCCAGTTCTTGCGCAGCGCGGCTGAGGAAGTGCTTGGCCAGGGTCGGGATGTCTTCGCGACGGTCCGACAGCCGTGGAATGTGGATGCGGATCACGTTGAGGCGGTGAAACAAGTCCTCACGAAATTTCCCGGCGTGCACCAGGGTTTCCAGGTTCTGGTGCGTCGCCGCGATGATGCGCACATCGACCTTTACCGGCGTATGACCGCCGACGCGATAGAACTCGCCGTCGGCCAGTACGCGCAGCAAACGGGTCTGGGTGTCGGCCGGCATGTCGCCGATTTCATCGAGGAACAGCGTGCCGCCGTCCGCCTGCTCAAAGCGCCCGCGACGCAGGTTGGCTGCGCCGGTGAACGCGCCTTTCTCATGGCCGAACAACTCGGATTCCATCAGGTCTTTCGGGATCGCCGCCATGTTCAACGCGATGAAGGGCGATGCAGCCCGTGGACTATGGCGGTGCAGGGCGTGGGCTACCAATTCTTTACCGGTACCGGATTCACCGTTGATCAGCACGGTGATGTTGGAGTGGCTCAAGCGCCCGATGGCGCGAAACACTTCCTGCATCGCCGGCGCTTCGCCGATGATTTCCGGGGTGCGGGTCAAGGCGACCGGGACTTCCAGGCCTTGCTGTTCCTGGGCGTGCTGGTTGGCGCGCTTGACCAACGACACCGCTTCGTCGACGTCGAACGGTTTTGGCAGGTACTCAAACGCGCCGCCCTGATAGGACGCGACAGCGCTGTCCAGATCGGAGTGCGCAGTCATGATGATCACTGGCAACCGTGGGTGTTGCTCGCGAATCCGCGCCAGCAGGTCCAGGCCACTGGCACCCGGCATGCGGATGTCGGAGATGATCACGTCCGGCTGCTGGCGCGCCAGGCGGCTCATCACGCCATCGGCGCTGTCGAAGCTTTGCGTGGTCATGCCTTCCTGCTGCAAGGCTTTTTCCAGGACCCAACGGATAGAACGGTCGTCATCGACGATCCACACGGTTTCACTACGGCTCATGTCGATGTGGCTCCTTGTTCCAGGGGCAGAAAGATCGAGAAAGTGGTGTGGCCTGGGTGGCTGTCACATTCGATCAGGCCCTGGTGCTGGCTGATGATGTTCTGGGTAATGGCCAAGCCCAGCCCGGTACCGTCCGGGCGGCCGCTGACCATGGGAAAGAAGATGGTTTCTTGCAGGTCCGCGGGAATGCCGGGGCCGTTGTCGATGATTTCGATCTTGGTCACCAGGCGATGGCGCACGTGGCCAATGGTGAACTGGCGCATGGCGCGGGTGCGCAGGCTGATGCGGCCCAGGCGCAGCTCGTTCTGGCTGCTGATGGCCTGCATTGCGTTGCGCACGATGTTCAACACGGCCTGGATCATTTGTTCTCGGTCGATTAAGACGTCGGGAATGCTTGGGTCGTAGTCGCGCACCAAAGTGATGCAGCCCTGACTTTCGGCCTCTACCAGATGGCAGACACGCTCCAGCACTTCGTGGACGTTGCACATGGCCAGCGACGGCAATTTGTTGGAGCCGAGCATGCGATCCACGAGGTTTCGCAGGCGGTCGGCTTCTTCAATGATGACGTTGGTGTAATCGCGCAGGCTTTCCTCCGGCAGTTCACGGGCGAGCAATTGCGCCGCGCCGCGAATCCCGCCCAGCGGGTTCTTGATCTCATGGGCGAGGCCGCGCACCAGCATTTTGCTGGTTTCCTGTTTCGACAGTTGCGCCTCTTCCTTGGTGATCCGCAACAAGCGGTCACGGGGGTGGACTTCCAGCAGCAGCATCGTGGCGCCGTTGGCCAGGATCGGTGTCACCGCGTAGTCGACGGTCAGCGTCTGGCCGGTGAGGGCGGTGAGCATCGCTTCGCGCTTGGTGAACGGGTGCGCCTGCTCGACCGCCTGGCGCAAGGAATTCAGCGCTTCAGTGGATTCGGTGAACAACTCGCTGATGAACTGCCCATGGCTACGCTGACCGCTGATGGCCAGGAGCATCTCCGCCGCCGGGTTCATGTACTCGAGGCGCAATTCGGCATCGAGCAAAATGGTAGCGGTGGTCAGATTGTCGAGAAGCAGACGATGGAGTGCGTCACTGATGGTCATTTAGGACCTCTTTTGGAGCAGGGCATGCGCGCGAATAACGCGCCGATATGAGGAAAATGCAAAAACCAAACCAAGGCTCCGAAAAGAAGCGTTTAAAGCCTGAAACGGGCGTTTGACGCTCGTTTGCGTGGCGTTCTGCCAGCTTTTGCGGGTACTTTCGAACCAAAATGGGTTGAGATGTGGGTACGGTGCACCCTATTGCACCAATATAGTGCGCAAAGCTGAACGGCGTTAGAAGAAACGCAGGAAGGGATTTTTTTCTTCTTCGGGTTTGTCTTTGAGCGGACATTCCGGCCGTTGGCCATAGTCGGTGAGAGCGCAAGGTTTGACTTTGCGCTTCTGTGCGAGGGAGATGCGCAGCATCTGGAAGGGTTGATTGGCCGTGCGTTCGACGGTGCGACCCAGTTCATCGAGGATTTCCACGGACAGGTTGTGGCGGCCGCGGTCGATGTTGCTCAGGGCAAACACCGGACTGAGGCCCGGCTCGGCGGTGGGGTGGCCGTCGAGCAGCAATCGGTAGCGGTGCCCTCGTTGCAGGCCTGGTTCATTGGTGACACTGACGATCAGCTCACCGGCATTGCTACGGACCGTAGCGTCCGGTTCCGGGACCAGCACGCGGAGCATGTCGTAGTGGAACAAGGGTTTGTCTTCGGTTTTTTGCGCAGCGGTCACCGGCGCGGCCCCGCTGGGGTTGGCAGACATGCGATTGCTCGTCGCCAGCGGCACACGCTTGGCGTTGCCTGAGCCTGGCTGGTCGGTGTAGACCCGGTTGCCCTGGGCGTCGACGTAAGTGAACACCTCGGCCGTGACCGGCAGCGCGATCAGGCAGGCGATCAGCAGCCACATCCTCATCGCTTGTGCACCCGTTGCACGGTAAATGTCTGCGTCGGGCTTTGCTGGATGATGTGCTCGCCATCGATCACCTGCACCGCCAGGCTGTGTTCGCCACGATCGATGTTCACCAGTTGCAGGATCGGCACGTTGCTCGATTGCCCATAGGGTTGGCCATCAAGCAACAACCTGAGCAGATGCGGCGCTTGCAGGCGCGGTTTGATCAGGACGCTGACTGTGAACGTGCCGTTGTTGGCGCGCAGGGCTTCGTCGGTGGGCAAACCGGTCAACTCCAGCACCTCATAGGCGCTGCGCGGCGGCTCGCGGTTGCTGGCTTCGGCAGCGGGCGCGGGAGGTGCCTGAGGCGCAACGCTGTTGAGCGGTGGCAACTCGACCGGCTGCGCCTTGACGCCATCGGGTGGCTGATTGCTGTAGGCGGTGTTGCCGGAGGCGTCAGTGTACTTATAGATCTGCGCTGCGGCGGGCAGGGCGATCAGCAGCCACATCAGAAGAAAACCACGACCCATAAAATCGACCAGAAACAAAAGCGTTGGGATGCAGCATAGGTCAGGGGTGGCGGTTGACCCAATTCAAAAACATCCGGGCATGATTTACAGAGATCTCCCAACGCAACAAAACCCTGTAGGAGTGAGCCTGCTCGCGATAACGGTGGATCAGCCAACATCAATATTGAATGAAAAAATGCCATCGCCGGGAAGCCGGTCTCACTCCCACAGGGTTTTTCAGCGCTTGTTGAATCGCGGGCATAAAAAAGACCTCCCGAAGGAGGCCTCTTTCTTGTCACGCCGCTTGCGCAGGCGCTACCGGATCAGCAGCTGTAGTACAGCTCATATTCCAGTGGGTGTACGAAGGTGCGGACCTTGATTTCTTCTTCGCTTTTCAGAGCGATGTAAGCGTCGATGAAGTCATCGGAGAACACGCCGCCTTTGGTCAGGAACGCGCGACCTTTGTCCAGCTCTTCCAGGGCTTCTTTCAGGCTGCCGCAAACTTGTGGGATCTCTTTCGCCTCTTCAGGCGGCAGGTCGTACAGGTTTTTGTCAGCTGCGTCGCCAGGGTGGATCTTGTTCTGGATGCCGTCCAGGCCAGCCATCAACAGTGCAGCGAAGCCCAGGTACGGGTTGGCTGCTGGATCCGGGAAGCGGGCTTCGATACGGCGAGCGCGAGGGCTGGACACGTAAGGAATACGGATCGAAGCGGAACGGTTACGAGCCGAGTAGGCCAGCATTACCGGCGCTTCGAAACCTGGGACCAGACGCTTGTAGGAGTTGGTCGACGGGTTGGTGAAGCCGTTCAGGGCCTTACCGTGCTTGATGATGCCGCCGATGAAGTACAGGGCGGTGTCGGACAGGCCGGCATAGCCTTCGCCAGCGAAGGTGTTCTTGCCATCTTTGGCGATGGACAGGTGAACGTGCATACCCGAACCGTTATCGCCGTACAGCGGCTTAGGCATGAAGGTCGCGGTGCGGCCGTAGGCATCAGCCACGTTGTGTACGCAGTACTTCAGGGTCTGAACTTCGTCAGCCTTGGCCACCAGGGTGTTGAACTTCACACCGATTTCGTTCTGGCCGGCAGTGGCCACTTCGTGGTGGTGAACTTCGATAACCAGGCCCATCTCTTCCATGGCGTTGCACATGGAGGTACGGATTTCATGGTCGTGGTCGAACGGCGGAACCGGGAAGTAGCCGCCTTTGACGCCTGGACGGTGGCCTTTGTTGCCGCCTTCCACGTCCTGGTCGGACATCCACGAACCTTGTTCGGAGTAGATCTTGAACATCGAACCGGAGATGTCGGACTTGAACTTCACTTCGTCGAAGATGAAGAATTCTGGCTCTGGACCTACGAATACGGTGTCGCCGATACCGGTCGACTTCAGGTATTCCTCGGCACGCTTGGCGATCGCACGTGGGTCACGGTCGTAGCCTTGCATGGTCGAAGGCTCGATCACGTCGCAAACCAGAATCAGGGTCGGCTCTTCGGTGAACGGGTCGAGAACGGCAGTGCTGTCGTCCGGCATCAGGATCATGTCGGAGGCTTCGATGCCTTTCCAGCCAGCGATGGAGGAACCGTCGAACATTTTGCCTTCTTCGAAGAAAGCTTCATCCAGCGCGTCGCGAGCCGGCATGGTCACGTGGTGCTGAGTGCCTTTGGTGTCCGTGAAGCGCAGATCAATCCACTTGACGTCATGATCTTTGATGAGTTGAACCGACTTCGACATAGTGTCCTCCGGGTGGCTTCGGGCTTAGTAGTGGATGCCCTTAGAATGTGGGTGATGCCGGCGCGAATACTCTGCCAAGGCAACCTGCCTCACAAGGGAGCAAATTGCATGCCAGTGCCCCAGCATGGGTTTTTTGCCCCAATATCACGCTTATAAAGGCACAAAGCGTCTGTAAGCGGAAAATCTCGCCCTACAATGTAGCGTTAAAATCATCAAATGACCTGTTTTGGTGCGCGCAAAACCTTCTGCACATTAACTGGTTAAACCTTGAGCAATTTCCGCTATAATCCGCGCCCCCCTTTTTCGGCTGGGCCTGCGCGCGCTGTTTTCATGAAATTAATCGTAAAAGTCTTCCCCGAGATCACCATCAAGAGCCGCCCGGTACGGATGCGTTTCATCCGCCAGTTGGCCAAAAACATCCGTACCGTGCTCCGCGACCTGGACCCGGCTGTGGTGGTGAACGGTGTGTGGGACAATCTCGAGCTGGAAACCCGCGTCAGCGAGCCCAAGGCCCTGAAGGAGATGACCGAGCGCCTGAGCTGCATGCCGGGCATCGCGCATTTCCTGCAAGTCGATGAATACCCGCTGGGCGACTTCGACGACATCGTCGCCAAGTGCAAGCAGCACTTCGGTGATGCGCTGGCCGGGAAGATCTTTTCGGTGCGCTGCAAGCGTGCCGGCAAGCACGAATTCAGTTCGATGGACGTCGAGAAATACGTCGGCAGCCAACTGCGTCGTCAGTGCGGCGCCGCGGGAATCTCGCTGAAAGAGCCGGAAATCGAAGTCCGCATCGAAATTCGCGACAAACGGTTGTTCGTGATCCACAGCCAGCACAACAGCATCGGCGGTTATCCGCTGGGCGCCCTGGAACAGACGCTTGTGTTGATGTCAGGTGGGTTCGATTCCACGGTGGCTGCGTACCAGATCATGCGCCGCGGCCTGATGAGCCATTTCTGCTTCTTTAATCTGGGCGGGCGGGCCCATGAACTGGGCGTCATGGAAGTCGCGCACTTCATCTGGAAGAAGTACGGCAGCTCCCAGCGCGTGTTATTTGTGAGTGTGCCATTCGAGGAAGTACTGGGAGAAATTCTCGGGAAAGTCGATAACAGTCATATGGGTGTAGTTTTGAAGCGTATGATGTTGCGCGCTGCTTCCCGTATTGCCGATCGGCTGGACATCGAAGCGCTGGTTACCGGCGAGGCGATTTCCCAGGTGTCGAGCCAGACACTGCCGAACCTGTCCGTGATCGACTGCGTGACCGACAAGCTGGTCTTGCGTCCGCTGATCGCCAGTCACAAGCAGGACATCATCGACCTGGCCAACGAAATCGGTACTGCCGACTTCGCCAAGCACATGCCGGAATATTGCGGGGTCATCTCGGTGAACCCCAAGACCCACGCCAAGCGTCCGCGCGTGGAGTACGAAGAACAACAGTTCGACATGGCAGTACTTGAGCGTGCGCTCGAGAACGCCAAACTGGTGCCGATCGATCGCGTGATCGACGAATTGGGCCAGGACTTGCAGATCGAAGAAGTCAGCGAAGCGTTGGCTGGTCAGATCGTCATCGACATCCGTCACCCGGATGCCGCTGAAGACGACCCGCTGGGCCTTGCTGGCATTGAGGTACAAACGATGCCGTTTTATGCATTGAACGCTCGTTTCAAGGAACTGGACCCTACTCGCCAGTACCTGCTGTATTGCGACAAAGGCGTGATGAGTCGCCTGCATGCCCACCATTTGCTCAGTGAGGGGCATGCCAATGTGCGCGTTTATCGACCGAGCTAAGTGCCCGGGGCTGTTTGCCTGTGGCCTGCGTCACCGGCCCCCCGACGCCGCCGTCAAGCTGTAACGGCTTTGCCGGACTCTACTGTTAATCGCTGCCAAGACTTGTCAGCACACCGAATCCTCTGATCGAGATACACAAGTGATCGAAAATCTACGCAACATCGCCATCATTGCTCACGTTGACCATGGTAAGACCACCCTGGTAGACAAACTCTTGCGTCAATCCGGCACCCTGGAGCGCAACGAGCTCAACGACGAGCGCGTGATGGACTCCAACGACCAGGAGAAAGAACGCGGTATTACCATTCTGGCGAAAAACACCGCCATCAACTGGAACGGCTACCACATCAACATCGTGGACACCCCGGGCCACGCTGACTTCGGCGGCGAAGTTGAACGCGTAATGTCGATGGTTGACTCCGTTCTGCTGCTGGTTGACGCTCAAGACGGCCCTATGCCGCAAACCCGTTTCGTGACCAAGAAGGCTTTCGAAGCCGGCCTGCGTCCAATCGTGGTGATCAACAAGGTTGACCGTCCAGGCGCACGTCCGGACTGGGTTCTGGACCAGATCTTCGACCTGTTCGACAACCTCGGTGCTACCGAAGAACAGCTGGACTTCAAAGTCGTCTACGCCTCGGCCCTGAACGGCATTGCCGGTCTGGAACACACCGACATGGCTGAAGACATGACCCCGCTGTACCAGTCGATCGTCGACAACGTACCTGCGCCGAAAGTCGACCGTGAAGGTCCGTTCCAGATGCAGATCTCCGCTCTGGACTACAACAGCTTCCTGGGTGTTATCGGCGTTGGCCGTATCGCTCGTGGCCGCATCAAGCCGAACACTCCGGTTGTTGCTATCGACGCCGACGGCAAGAAGCGTAACGGTCGTATCCTGAAGCTGATGGGTCACCACGGTCTGCACCGTATCGACGTTGAAGAAGCAGCTGCCGGCGACATCGTCTGCATCAGCGGCTTCGACCAGCTGTTCATCTCCGACACTCTGTGCGACCCACTGAACGTCGAAGCGATGAAGCCGCTGACCGTTGACGAACCAACCGTTTCCATGACCTTCCAGGTAAACGACTCGCCTTTCTGCGGTAAAGAAGGCAAGTTCGTGACGTCCCGTAACATCAAGGAACGTCTGGACAAAGAACTGCTCTACAACGTTGCCCTGCGCGTTGAAGAAGGCGACACCGCCGACAAGTTCAAAGTCTCCGGCCGTGGTGAGCTGCACCTCTCGGTACTGATCGAAACCATGCGTCGCGAAGGCTTCGAAATGGGTGTTGGTCGTCCGGAAGTGATCATCCGCATGGTTGACGGCGTGAAGCACGAACCGTACGAAAACGTGACCATCGACCTGCCAGAAGAATCGCAAGGTTCGATCATGGAACAGATCGGTATCCGTAAAGGCGACCTGACCAACATGGTTCCGGATGGCAAGGGCCGTGTGCGCCTTGAGTACAACATCCCGGCTCGTGGCCTGATCGGTTTCCGTAACGAGTTCCTGACCCTGACCTCCGGTGCAGGCATCCTGACCTCGATCTTCGACCGTTACGACGTGATGAAGTCTGGCGACATGTCCGGCCGTCAAAACGGCGTGCTGGTTTCGGTTGCTACCGGTAAGGCTCTGACTTACTCGCTGGAAACCCTGCAAGCTCGCGGCAAACTGTTCCTGGGTCACGGTGAAGACGTGTACGAAGGTCAAATCGTCGGCATCAACAGCCGCGACAACGACCTGGGCGTCAACCCAACCAAAGGCAAGAAGCTCGACAACATGCGTGCCTCGGGTAAAGACGAAACCATCGCTCTGGTTCCGCCTATCCGTTTCACCCTGGAACAAGCTCTGGAATTCGTTCAAGAAGACGAATTGTGCGAAGTCACTCCTAAGTCCATCCGTCTTCGCAAGAAGATCCTGGGCGAAAGCGAGCGTACCCGCGCTGCCAAGAAAGCCGGTAACTGAGTCTCGACTTAGTTAGCTGCTAAAAAAACGCCCCCGACCGCAAGGTCGGGGGCGTTTTTGTTTGTCTGGGGTTTGTGCGGTGTCAGTTCGGGTCCCTTCGCGGGCAAGCCTCGCTCCTACGGGTTTTGCACGCGTCACAAGAACGGCGCATGACCTGTAGGAGCGAGGCTCGCCCGCGAAGGCGATCTATCCGGCAGCGTGATTGCAGATCAGAACTTCTCAAGCGTCCTACGGCTGGCGCTGCTCTCGCGCGCCACTTCTTTAGGCTTGTATGCGCAATACCCCGGCCGTGGCCCGATTTTCGGGTGATTGCGGCAAGTGTCCGGGCGCTTTTCATAAATAGTGCACAGACGGCTCTTACGATCCAGGTACAGGCAATCGTTGTTGCTCATGCGCTGGAGGGTGAAGATCTCGGACTTCTGGTTGTAACGCTCGACGATCCCTTCCTTCTGCAAGCGCTTGGCAATGTTCTTTGGCGGCTCGCCGCGCTCGAACTCGTCGACGATGCCGATGCGGATCAGGTCCTTGATCTTGACCTCGACCGGCAGCGTGCAGCAGCTGGATACACACGAGCCGCACATCGGTGCAGAATATTTGGCCCAGGTATCGAGGCGATCGATCTCCGCGGCGGCGATCAGGTTGGACTTCATCATCGGTTGTTACCAGCGTGTGCATCAGGGCGCGCGATCATACCGGGACTGGTGGATTTTTGAACAACCTTTCGCCAGATTTTTTCTCCTTCGCTCAAATAACACCGTTAATCCGGCACGGCCCCTGCATTGATTCAGGCACATGACAATGTAATGCCGCCCTATCTCGCACTATCAGGAAAAACTGCCGAACCAGAGTCCCAACGGCCTGTCAGACCGTCTAGGCTCAACAACTCCACGCTCGCTCGAGGTCCTATCGATGACTCAAGAACCACTTGTTCGCGAAGCAGAGGTGGCCGCATTTCGCGATGCCGTCTTGACCAAACTCACCTACGCGGTGGGCAAAGACCCGGATCACGCCTTCGACCACGACTGGTTCGAAGCCATTGCGTTGGCAGCGCGCGATCACATGGTCGAGCACTGGATGGATCACACCCGGCAGATCTACCGCAAAGGTCAGAAAAGGGTTTACTACCTCTCCCTGGAATTTCTCATCGGCCGGCTGCTCTACGACAGCCTGAGCAACCTTGGCTTGCTCGACGTCGCCCGCGAAGCGCTGACCGAACTCGGCGTCGACCTGGAACGTATCCGCCTGCTGGAGCCCGACGCGGCGCTGGGCAACGGCGGCCTCGGTCGTCTGGCAGCGTGCTTCATGGAAAGCATGTCGACCCTCGGCATCGCTGGCCACGGCTACGGTATTCGTTATGAACACGGCTTGTTCCGCCAGGCCATCGTCGACGGCTGGCAGCAGGAGCAAACCGAACACTGGCTGGACTTCGGTAACCCGTGGGAATTTGAACGGCCTGAAGTCGTGTACCCGATCGGCTTCGGCGGCAGTGTCGAAACCGTCACCGATGAAAACGGCAAGTCCAAGCAAGTCTGGTCCCCGGCGGAAACCGTGCGGGCCATTGCCTACGACACGCCGGTGGTCGGCTGGCGCGGGGCGAGCGTCAATACGCTGCGCCTGTGGCGTGCCCGCGCCATGGAAGATTTGCACCTGGAGCGCTTCAACGCCGGTGACCACTTGGGCGCTGTGGCCGAAGTCGCCCGGGCGGAAAGCATCTCCCGCGTGCTCTACCCGGCGGACAGCACCGAAGCCGGCCAGGAACTGCGCCTGCGCCAGGAATACTTCTTTGTCGCCGCGTCCTTGCAGGACTTGCTGCGCCGCCATCGCAACATGCACACCTCGGTCCTGACCCTGGGCGACCACGCGGCGATCCAGCTCAACGACACGCACCCCTCGATTGCCGTGGCCGAACTGATGCGTCAGCTCGTCGACGTCTACGACGTGGCGTGGGATGCCGCATGGCAGGTCACCGTCGACACGCTCTCGTACACCAACCACACGCTGTTGCCGGAAGCGCTGGAAACCTGGCCGGTCGGTTTGATGGAGCGGATGCTGCCGCGGCACATGCAGATCATTTACCAGATCAACGCCCAGCACATCGATTCGCTGCGCGCCAAAGGCATTCACGACTTCGACGTGCTGCGTGCGGTGTCGCTGATCGAGGAAGACAACGGCCGCCGAGTGCGCATGGGCAACCTGGCGTTCCTCGGATCCCACAGCGTCAACGGTGTGTCCGCGCTGCACACGCAACTGATGCGCAAAACCGTGTTCTCCGAACTGCACAAGCTCTATCCGGAGCGGATCAACAACAAGACCAACGGCATCACCTTCCGCCGCTGGCTCTACCAGGCCAACCCCGAGCTGACGTCGATGATGGTCGACGCCCTCGGCCCGGACCTGTTGGACAACGCTGAAGCACGCCTGAAGGAACTGGAGCCGTTTGCCGAGAAAGCTGCGTTCCGCAAAGCCTTCGCCGAGCAGCGGCTGCACAGCAAAAAAGCCCTGGCGTACCTGATTCATGAACGACTGGGGATCGCGGTCAACCCGGCGGCCATGTTCGACGTGCAGGTCAAGCGGATCCACGAATACAAACGCCAGTTACTCAACCTGATGCACACCGTGGCGTTGTACCAGGCGATTCGCGCCGAGCCGGAAATCGACTGGGTGCCGCGGGTGAAGATCTTCGCCGGCAAGGCGGCGGCCAGTTATCACCAGGCCAAGCTGATCATCAAGTTGACCAACGACATCGCCCGGGTGGTGAATAACGACCCGACGGTGCGCGGACTGCTCAAAGTGGTGTTCCTGCCCAACTACAACGTCAGCCTGGCGGAAAGCATCATTCCGGCGGCGGATTTGTCGGAGCAGATTTCCACCGCGGGCTTTGAAGCCTCGGGCACCAGCAACATGAAGTTCGGCCTCAACGGTGCGCTGACCATCGGCACCCTCGATGGCGCCAACGTCGAAATGTGCGAGTTCATCGGCCCCGAGCACATGTTCATCTTCGGTCTCAGTGCCCAGCAGGTTGAGGCACGCAAGCAGAACCATGAGTTCAATGCGACGCCGGATATTGCCGCATCACACCGTTTGAATGACGTGCTGCAAGCGATTCGCGGCGGGGTGTTCTCGCCGGATGATCCGGCCCGTTACACCGGGTTGATCGACTCGCTGATCGATTACGACCGCTTCCTGGTCTGCGCCGATTTCGATTCCTATTGGGACGCGCAGATGCGCGTGGAAGCCCATTGGCATGATTCGCAAGCCTGGTGGCGTTCGGCGGTGTTGAATACTTCCCGGATGGGCTGGTTCTCGTCCGACCGGACCATTCGCGAGTACGCCACGGATATCTGGAAGGCATTGGAGTAACTTTTAGCAATAATTGCGAGCAAGGCCCGGCGGTTGTTGGGCCTGATCGATATACTAAGCCCCAGTTTCACCGGGCAGCAGGCACTGGCAATCCATTGTGGGAGCGAGCCTGCTCGCGAAAGCGGTCTGACATTCAACGTCAATGCTGAATGTCATGGCCCCTTCGCGAGCAGGCTCGCTCCCACAGGTTTATGTGGTTTCACACTAGACTCAGCCAGAGACTGCTTCACCCGGATTCGCCCCGCAGCGGGGCCGCTTAGGGATATCGACCATGCAATGGATGTTCATGCTGATTGGGCTGGTGCTGGGCTGGATACTCGATGAGTCATTCAGCGATGCGCTATTGGGTGCGCTGCTCGGGTTGGGAGTAGGGCAGGCCATTCGTATCGGCCGCCTGGATTCAGAAGCGACCGAGCAGCGTCGTCTGCTGGAGCAGGCGCAGGTTGCGCTCAATGGCGTGCAGCAACGCCTGGCATTGTTGGAGGTGCCGGGCGTCACAACGCCTGAAACCAGCGAGCCGGTTGCCAGCGAAGCCGCTCCGTCGCCTGAATTCACCCTCGATGACATTCCTGTCGAAACCCCCGAGCTGATCTGGGATCTTCCGCCCGAACTCGAGCCGATGAGCGCAACGGCAGCGCAAACCAGCCGTCCGCTGCCCGACGATGTCTGGAAACCCGAGCCTGTTACCCGCGAACCGCAACAACCCGCCGTCCCGCGTGGCCCGAACTTCATCGAGCGGGCCATCAGCGGCGCTCGCAACTGGCTGTTCGGCGGCAACACCGTGCTGCGGGTCGGCGTGGTGCTGTTGTTCCTCGGTCTGGCGTTCTTGCTGCGGTATGCCACCGAAGGCATGGTGGTGCCGATCGAACTGCGTTACGCCGGGGTTGCGGCCGCTGCGTTGGGCTTGCTTGGTCTGGGTTGGTGGCTCAGGACACGCAACAGCAATTACGCGCTGATGCTGCAAGGCACCGGCATCGCCGTGTTGTACCTGACGGTATTTGCCGCGATGCGCCTGCACCCGTTGCTCGATCCAAGCGCCGCCCTGGGCCTGCTGGTCGCGGTCACGGTGTTCTCGGCGATTCTCGCCATCACCCAGGATGCGTTGGGCCTGGCCGCGGCCGCTGCACTCGGCGGCTTCGCGGCACCGATCCTGACTTCCACCGGCGCCGGCAACCACGTCGCGCTGTTCAGCTACTTCGCCTTGCTCAACGCCGGCATCCTCGCCATCGCCTGGTTCAAGGCCTGGCGACTGCTGAACCTGATCGGTTTCGTCGGCACTTTCGGCATCGGTTTCGCCTGGGGCCTGCGCTCCTACACACCGGAATTGCTGTGGAGCACTGAACCGTTCCTGGTGCTGTTCTTCCTGATGTACCTGGCCATCGGCCTGCTGTTTGCCCGGCGCAAGTTGCTGGAGATGAGCGACGCCCCCGAGGACGGTAGCCGCGAGGCGCTGCTGCGCTGGTCGGCGCGCAAGGGCGATTACGTCGACGGCACGATGCTGTTCGGCCCGCCGCTGGTGGGCTTCGGATTGCAGTTCGCGCTGGTTCAGCATTTGGAATTTGCCGCAGCGTTCAGTGTCTTGGCCTTGGGCATGATCTACATGGGCCTGGCGCGTTTCCTGATGGGCGGCCGCGCATTGCTGCTCGCGGAAACCTGTTTGGCGCTGGGCGTGATCTTCGCCAGCCTGGCGATTCCGCTGGGGCTCGACGCGCGCTGGACGGCTGCCGCTTGGGCGGTCGAGGGCGCGGGCATTTTCTGGCTCGGCCTGCGTCAGCAACGACCGCTGGCTCGTGCGTTTGCCTTATTGCTGCAACTGGGCTCGGCCATCGCGTTTGTCAGCGAATTGCGCATCGGCGACGGCAGTTTGCTCGACGGCGCTCCGCTGGGCGCGTTGATGCTCGGCGTGGCGTTGTTGTTCAGCTTCTATCAATTGCGCAAAGCCCTGCCCGAACAGACATCGGAATGGGAGCGCAAAGGGCGGCCGGTGTTGGCTTGCCTGGGCCTGACCTTCCTCTATCTGTTGGCGCCATTGTTCTTCCTGACCCACGGTACCGCCATCAGTTGGGCGCTGGCGGGGTTGGCGACGTTGTTTGTCGGCTTGCGCCTGCAATCGCGCACGTTCCTGTTCACCGCGTTTGCTGTCCAGTTGCTCGGCGGTGCGCTGTTCCTGCTGCGCTTGCAAGGTTCCAGCGGTGAGTCTGGCGCCGTGTTTAGCGCGGGTTGGAGCGGTTTGCTCAGTGCCTCCCTGATCGGCCTCGCGCTGATCGCCGGCATGTTGCTCGCCGCGCGTGATGAAATGGTGCGCAGCGATGTCCGGCTACTGCGCGGCTTGTCGGTGGTGTTGCTGGCGGGTCTGGTGCTGATCAACCTGGCGGTGCTGTTCGTGCTGCCCTGGCAGACCGCGAGTGCGGTGTGGGCGGCCAGTGGCTTGTTCATCATTTGGCTGAGCCTGTACCTCAAGCAGCGCGTGAGTTTTGTCTTCGGCCTGCTGTTGCAGGTGATTGGCGGCGCAGCGTTCCTGTTCGCCGGGCCGGACCTGCTCGGGCCGCTGGCCAGCGAAGGGTTGAAACCTCTGGCCCACAGCGGTTTCTGGACGCCACTGGTGTTGGGCCTGGCCGCGATGGTCGGAGCGTGGCGCTTGCAACTTGGCAACCATGCCTCGGCGTTTGATGTGCTGAGCTTGCAGCGTTTGTCCGAAGTGCTGCTGGTGTGGGGCGCGGGTTGGTGGGCGCTGGCGTGGATCAGTGAAGTGCTGCGTTTTGCACCGCTGAATCTGCAAGCAACCTTGTTGCTGGCGGTTGCCGCCTTGAGCGTGGCGCTGTGGGCGGTGTTGGCGCTGCGCTTGAATTGGTCGTCGCTGGGCCTGCTTTGCACCTTGCTGATGCCCGCTGCCGGTCTGGTACTGCTCGCCGCGTGGCACTCGCGTTATCACCCGGCAGCCAATTTCGGTTGGCTGGTGTGGGCGGCCGTGTTCGTCGTGCATTTCATCTCCCTGCGACGTCTGGCGCCGATGTTGCCGGCGCGTGCCCTGAGCACCGCACATGTGCTCGGCTGCTGGCTGTTGATCGGTGTGCTGGCCTTGGAGCTGCGTTACGGTTTGCTGCTGTTGTCCGAGCAGTACAACGCCTGGCGCTGGTTGGGTTGGGCGATCCTGCCGAGTCTGTATCTGGTGCTGATGGCGGCGCCACGGAATGGGCCTTGGCCTGTTTCGGCGTATCCACGCGAGTACCGTTTCTATGCGGCGGCACCGTTGGCGCTGCTGATGCTCGGCTGGTTCTGGCTGGCGAATATCGTCAGCGACGGCACGGCCGAGCCGCTGCCCTATGTGCCGCTGGTCAATCCGTTGGAGTTGGGTCTGCTGTTTGCGCTGTTCGGCGTCTACGTCTGGTCCCGCAGCGCCGTGACGCAACTGGCGATTCGCAAAGATTACATAGAGCACGCCACGCAACTGATCGCCGGGGTCTCGCTGTTCGCGTTCTTCACCGCACTGGTGATGCGCACCGCGCACCATTGGGGCGGTGTGCCGTTCGAGCTCGATGCGTTGCTTGAATCGATGCTGGTGCAGGCGGGGCTGTCTATTGTCTGGACCCTGATGGCGCTGAGCCTGATGATCGGCGGCCATCTGCGTCATCGCCGTGAAGTCTGGCTGATCGGCGCCGCGCTGATTGGCGTGGTGGTGGCCAAACTGTTCTTTGTCGAACTGAGTAATCGCGGCGGCCTTGCGCGGATTGTGTCGTTTATCGGCGTCGGCGTGTTGCTGCTGGTGGTGGGCTATTTCGCGCCGCTGCCGCCCAAGCGCGCCGAGGCGGAGCGCCAAGGCGGAGCCGACGCTGAAAGGCCGGCCCCTGAAACCGAAGGAGTGTCGTCTTGAGTCAGAAGTTGAACCTGGGCTGGTTGGGCGCTGTTGCGTTGGGTGTGGCGCTGTCCGCCAGCGCTCAGGAAAAACCGGCGGACTTTGCCACGCACGTGCCGTTGTCGGTGAGCGGCGAAGGGCCTTGGTATCGCCTCGAATTGCCCTTGAGCGTGCAACTGAATGCGCGGCAAACGGACCTCAGCGATGTTCGCGTGTTCAACGCTGCCGGTGAGGCCCAGGCCTACGCCTTGGCTCGCGAGGCGGCGTCAACCCGGGAAAATCGTACGCTGACCGATGTGAAGTGGTTCCCGCTGTACACCTCGGCGGACGCCACGGAGCGCGCGCCGGGCATCCGCGTGCAATCGAGCGCGAACGGCACGTTGGTCGAAGTGCAACCGTCCAGTCAGCTGGAGGCGGGCGAAGAAGTGCTGCGCGGCTGGTTGCTCGACGCCAGCGCCATCAAGGCGCCGTTGCAGCAGTTGATCCTCGACTGGACCAGCGAGCGCGATGGCTTTCAGCGTTTCACCATCGAGGCCAGCGACGACTTGCAGCATTGGCAGTCGTGGGGCGAAGGCCAGGTGGCGCGGCTGACGTTTGCCGATGAACGGGTCGAGCAGCATGAAGTCGGCTTGCCGGGGCAATCGGCGCGTTATCTGCGCCTGCTGTGGAATTCACCGCAATTGGCACCGACGCTGACGTCTGCGCAGCTGCAAAGCGCGAGTCCCCGCAGTCTGCCGCTGCCGTTGGTCTGGTCGCAACCGCTGGCGGGCAGCAGCGTGAAGGCGGGTGAGTACACCTGGCAGTTGCCGATGGGGCTGAATGTCGAGCGGGTCCAGGTCGAGCTGAGTCAGCCCAACAGCCTGGCGCCGGTGACGTTGTCCGGTCGTCGCGAAAGCAGCCTGCCGTGGCAGCCGCTGACCAGCGGTTTGCTCTATCGCCTGACCCAGAGTGGCCAGGACGTGGTGCAGAACGAATTGCAGCTGTCGGGGCAAACCGTGCAGCAGTTGAAGCTGGTCGTGGATGAGCGCGGCGGTGGCTTGGGTGCTGAAGCGCCGACGTTGAAGTTTGCTGTGCGCTCGATGCAATTGGTGTTCCTGGCGCGTGGGGCGGGGCCTTATACGCTGGCGCTGGGGAGTGCGACGGTGAAGGCGGCGAACCTGCCGTTGTCGACGCTGATCCCGGATTACAGCGCGGCCAAGTGGGCGGCGCTGGGCAAGGCTTCGGTGGAGGGTGCGGCGGTGGTGAGCAACTCCTCCACGGTGACTGCGGCCGCGACAGCGGACACGGACTGGAAGAAGTTCGGGTTGTGGGGGTGTTGCTGCTGAGCGTGCTGTTTCTCGCAGCGATGGCGTTCAGTTTGCTGCGCAAGCCCCCCGTTAAACCCTGAACCTGTGGCGAGGGAGCTTGCTCCCGTTCGACTGCGAAGCAGTCGTGACTTCTGCGGCTGCATGTTCTCGGACAAATGGCGGCGAATGCTTCAGGGGGCCGCTTCGCACCCCAACGGGAGCAAGCTCCCTCGCCGCCATAGAGTTCATTTACGGCTACGCTCAACCCCGCGCATGAACTCTATTGGGCGTATCACGTCTGATAGGAGGAAATGCGCCTCGACTCGCGTTAAACTGCGCGGGTTTTTAGCCCCCAATTCCACCGGAGCCTTCCATGTCCCGCGTTACCCTGAGTCGCTATTTGATTGAGCAGACCCGTAGCAACAACACCCCTGCCGATCTGCGTTTCCTGATCGAAGTGGTGGCGCGTGCTTGCAAGGAAATCAGCCACGCCGTGTCCAAGGGCGCCCTGGGCGGCGTTCTGGGCAGCATGGGCACTGAAAACGTCCAAGGCGAAGTGCAGAAGAAGCTTGATGTGATGTCCAACGACATCCTGCTCGAAGCCAACGAATGGGGCGGTCACCTGGCCGGCATGGCATCCGAAGAAATGGATAATGCCTACCAGATCCCGGGCAAATACCCGAAAGGCGCGTACCTGCTGGTATTCGACCCACTGGATGGTTCGTCGAACATCGACATCAACGCGCCGGTCGGTACGATCTTCTCGGTGCTGCGTTGCCCGAACGAATACCTGACCCAGAACGAGCCTTTGAACGAAAAGGCCTTCCTGCAGCCAGGCACTCAGCAGGTTGCCGCCGGTTATGCGATTTACGGTCCACAGACCATGCTGGTGCTGACCCTGGGCAATGGCGTGAAGGGCTTTACCCTGGACCGTGAAATGGGCAGCTTCGTGCTGACCCATGAAGACATCACGATCCCGGAGTCCACGCAGGAATTTGCGATCAACTCGTCCAACAAGCGTCACTGGGAAGCGCCGGTACAACGTTATGTCGACGAATTGCTGGCTGGCGATGAAGGCCCGCTGAAAAAGAACTACAACATGCGCTGGGTCGCGGCGATGGTTGCCGACGTACACCGTATCCTGACCCGTGGCGGTCTGTTCATGTACCCACGCGACAACCGCGAGCCGTCCAAGCCGGGCAAACTGCGTCTGATGTACGAAGCCAACCCGATGTCGTTCCTGGTTGAGCAGGCTGGTGGCGCTTCCACCGATGGCCATCAGCGCATCCTCGACATCAAGCCTGAGGGCTTGCACCAGCGTGTTGCGGTGTTCCTCGGTTCGAAAGAAGAAGTCGAACGCGTCACGGCTTACCACAAGGAATAAACCATGACCGCGCCCTGGCAGCCGTTGCTCGAGTGGTGGTTCGGAACCTTCGAATCCCCCAAGACATAGCGGCTGACAAGGGCAAGTTATGGTTCGGCAAGCGCGACAGCCAGGACCTCGAAGCGCAGACGCGTTTCGGGGACTGGGTCGAGCAGGCACTGGCCGGCGGATTGACTGAATGGGCGCAACGCCCCGAAGGTTGGCTGGCCTTGGTGCTGCTGCTCGATCAGCTCCCGCGAATGATCTTTCGCGACACCCCCAAATCCTTTTCAGGCGATCTCAGGGCTCAGGCACTGGTGGCGCAAGGAATTGCTGCGGATTTCGATCGGCAGTTGCGGCCGATTCAACGGGTGTTTATCTACCTGGTGTTTGAACATTGCGAGAATCTGGCGGTGCAGAACGAGGCGGTTTCGCGGTACATCGATCTGGTTGCGCAACAGCCTGAGAGTGATCGGGCACTGTTTATCGACTATCTGAACTATGCCGAGAAGCATCAGCAGGTGATTGCGCGGTTTGGGCGGTTTCCGCACAGGAATGCGGTGTTGGGAAGGGAGTCTACGGCTGAAGAGCTGGCGTTTCTTTCCGGGCCCGGTTCTCGCTTTTAGTTTTCTGCTGTAGCTGATGCCGCCATCGCCAGCAGGCTGGCTCCCACATTGGGTTTGTGTCGTTCACAATCCCCTGTGGGAGCCAGCCTGCTGGCGATGGGGCCAGTGAAAGCCGCTTAAATCCGGAAGCTGCCCACCAACTGCTTCAACCGTGCCGCCTGCTGCTCAAGGTCCGCACATGCACGCAATGTCGACTGCAAGTTCTCCACCCCTTCCTGGTTCAAGGTATTGATCTCGGTAATGTCGACATTGATCGACTCCACCACAGCGGTCTGCTCTTCAGTCGCGGTCGCCACGGACTGGTTCATCCCGTCGATCTCCCCAATACGCTGGGTCACGCTGCCCAGACGCTCACCGGCCTGGTTGGCGATGCCGACGCTGCTTTCGCTCTGGCGCTGGCTGTCGGTCATGGTGCTCACCGCTTCCCGGGCGCCGACTTGCAGTTCCTCGATCATCTTTTGCACTTGCTGCGCCGAATCCTGAGTGCGATGGGCGAGGTTGCGCACTTCGTCCGCAACCACGGCAAAACCACGTCCGGCTTCACCGGCGCGGGCAGCTTCGATGGCGGCGTTCAATGCCAGCAAATTGGTCTGCTGCGAGATGCTGGTGATCACTTCCAGGATCTGCCCGATGTTCACCGTGTTGCTGTTGAGCGTTTCGATGTTGCCGCACGAATCGCTGATCTTCGCCGAGAGCTGCTGCATCGCCGCGATGGTTTTATCCACCACTTGCTGACCTTCTTCGGCCAACGCGCGGGCATCGCTCGAATGCTGGGAGGCGAGGGCGGCGTTCTGGGCGATTTCCTGGGCGGCAGCGCCCAGTTCGTTGATCGCTGCAGCCACGCTGCTGGTGCGCGAGGCTTGCTGATCGGAATTGAACATTGACGAATTCGACGCGGCAACCACACGCAAGGCAACTTCGTTGACCTGGCCGGTGGCCGAGGACACTTCGCGGATCGAGGTGTGAATACGTTCCACGAAGCGGTTGAACGAGGTGCCCAAGGCACCGAATTCATCGTGGCCGTGGATGGTCAGGCGTTTGGTCAGGTCACCTTCGCCTTCGGCGATGTCATGCATGGCGCGGCCCATGGTCAGCAGCGGCTGCATCAGAAAGCTGATCAACATGCCCAACAACGCGATGATGATGACTACGGCGATGACCATGGCAATGATCGCCGAGGTACGGAATTCGCTGAGCATCGAGAACGCGGTGTCCTGGTCCAGCACCAGCGCCACGTACCAGTCGGCCGAGGGCACACCGTTGACGTGGGTAAAGGAAATGAACTGGGTCTTGCCGTCGAGCTCGACTTCTTTCATGCCCGGGCTGACTTTTGGTGCGCCGTTCGGGTAGGCCTCGGCGAGGCTCTTGAGCACCAGTTTGCTGTCCGGGTGGATCAGGATCTTGCCGTCGGCGCTGACGATGAACGCGTGGCCGTGACCGCCGAAGTTCAGCGAGTTGATGATTGCGCTGACGCTCGACAGGTCGATGTCCGCACCGGCAACGCCGATCATCTGGCTCTGATGCTGCACCGGCGTGGCCACGGTGATCACCAGTTTGCCGGACGAGGCGGCGATGTACGGTTCGGTGACGATGGTCTGTTGCGCGCTGTTGGCCGCCTTGTACCAGCCACGTGCGCGAGGATCGTAGTCTGCCGCACGATTGCCCGCCGGGATCGAGAACATCACGCCGTCAGTGCCACCGAAGTAGCTCAGCTGGAAGTTGCCGGTGTAGGCCGGCAAGTCGATGGCGCGTTTGAGGCTGGCGGGTGTGCTGCCGTCCACTGTGATCTGCTGGGACAACGATTGCAGCAACTGGATGCGGCTTTCCAGCCAGGTCTGGATGTTGCGGGTGGTCAGGCTGCCGAGTTCCTGCATCGAGGATTCGGTACTGCTGCGCAAGGTCTGGCGCTGACGGTAGTCGTTGAACAGGATGAAGCAGGCAAACGCAACAGCGACCACGAGGGCGGCTGCCAGCAGGATCTTGTGGCTGAATTTCATGTTTCTGGTCATTAAGTGCACTACCGCGGAGGGGCTGGTCAGCGAGGGGGCGTCAATTTGCCACAGTCGAGGGCTTTGCGCTGCTTCTATGTCGACTGGCCAGCGCCAAAGATTAGGCGTGTTTTTGCGAAAACCGATGAAATACTCAGCGGCGCAGGAAAGTTGCTGATTTTTCGAAAAAAGGCAGACGAGCGGCCCGATAAATAGCCGGGCGGTCGGGGAACCAGATGGGGGTTTTCTCTTCTAAGCTTCTGCTTGGCAGCCATGCCATTCCCCCCTCGCACCAGGAGCTACACCATGTCGCTGCGTTCTATCGCCCTGCTCTCGTTCTGCGTGTTGTTGGCCGCATGCAGCAAGGTCAATCAGGAAAACTATTCGAAACTGTCGGCCGGCATGCCCAAGGCAGAGGTTGAAGCCTTGTTGGGTAAAGCCACTGATTGCTCGGGCGCGCTCGGCATGTCCAGTTGCACCTGGGGTGACAAGAACAGCTTTATCAGCGTGCAGTACGCCGGTGACAAAGTACTGATGTTTTCCGGCCAAGGCCTGAAGTAATCCGGGGCTACGCGCCCACGGGAGAAAAACAATGAAGCGGTTATTGATACTCCTTTTTGCCGGCCTGGTATTGGCCGGCTGCGCCACTTCTGGCACAGATCCGTTGGCGCCGAAAACCGTCAACAGCGTCAATCTCAAGAAATACCAGGGCACCTGGTACGAGTTGGCCCGCCTGCCGATGTATTTCCAACGCAACTGCGCACAATCCGAAGCCCATTACACGCTCAATCCTGACGGCAAGGTGCAGGTGCTGAACCGCTGCCTGACGGCGGACTGGCAATGGGAAGAGGCCAAGGGCACGGCTTATCCACAAGTGCCGGGCAAGACCGACAAGTTGTGGGTCGAGTTCGATACCTGGTTCTCGCGCTTGCTGCCAGGTGTGGCGAAGGGGGAATACTGGGTGCTTTACGTCAGCGACGATTACAAGACCGCCATCGTCGGTGACCCGAGCCGCAAGTACCTGTGGCTGCTGTCGCGCACGCCGACGGTCAACGGTGTAGTGCGTGAAGAACTGCTGAGCAAGGCGCGTCAGCAAGGCTACGACACTACGCGGCTGATCTGGCGCGCGTCGGATACGCAGATGGCCAAGACCTCGAACTGACGGCTAGTAAAGAACAAATGTGGGAGCGAGCCTGCTCGCGATAGCGGAGTATCAGTCAACACTTCTGTTGAATTTGATCGCCCTGTCGCGAGCAGGCTCGCTCCCACATTTCGTTTGTGTCAGCCCAGGAGGTCGCGCAGGACTTGGGTAAACGCCCGATTGCTTTCTTCTTCTGCTGCATGACGCCCGCCACGCACCACCCACTGGCCATTGACCAGCACATCGCGTACCTGGCGATCGCCGCCGGCAAACAACCAACGATTGAGAATCCCGTCACCGCTGGCCGTTGCCAGGTACGGATCGTTGCCGTCCAGCACCAGCCAATCCGCACGTTTACCAACTTCCAGTGCACCGATCGGCTGCCCGAGCGCCTGAGCGCCGCCATCCAGCGCAGCGTCATATAGCGTGCGGCCAACCATCGGCTGATCCGCGCCATACAGCCGATTACGCCGCTGATCGCGCAGGCGCTGGCCGTATTCCAGCCAACGCAACTCTTCCACAACGCTCAATGACACATGGCTGTCGGACCCGATACCCATGCGTCCACCCTGCGCGAGGAAATCCACCGCCGGAAAAATCCCGTCGCCGAGGTTGGCTTCGGTGGTCAGGCACAGACCGGCGATGGCGCGACTCTTGGCCATCAACGTGACTTCTTCCGGATTGGCATGGGTCGCGTGGACCAGGCACCAGCGCTGGTCGACCTCGGTGTTTTCGTACAGCCATTGCAGAGGACGACGACCGCTCCAACTCAGGCAGTCATCGACTTCCTTCTGCTGTTCAGCGATATGAATGTGCACTGGGCACTGCTTGTCGCTGGCCGCCAGCACTTCGCTGATCTGTTGCGGCGTTACCGCGCGCAACGAGTGGAAACACAAGCCCAGCGACTGCGCCGGTTGCTGCGCCAGGATCGGCTGCAAACGCGACTGAAGCGTGAGGTAGTTCTCGGTGCTGTTGATGAAGCGGCGCTGACCGTCGTTCGGCGCCTGGCCGCCGAAACCGGAATGGCTGTAAAGCACCGGAAGCAAGGTCAGACCGATACCGGCGGAACTGGCCGCCTGGCTGATGCGCAGCGCCAGTTCGGCCGGATCAGCGTAAGGCTGGCCGTTGGTGTCGTGATGCACATAATGAAATTCCGCGACCGAGGTGTAACCGGCCTTGAGCATTTCGATGTACAGCTGACGGGCGATGACGCCGAGTTGATCCGGGCTGATTTTTCCGACGAGGCGATACATCAAGTCGCGCCAGGTCCAGAAACTGTCATTCGGATTGCCCGCCACTTCCGCCAGCCCGGCCATGGCCCGCTGGAAGGCGTGGGAATGCAGATTCGGCATCCCCGGCAGCAGCGGACCGCTCAGCCGTTCGGCGCCATCTGCGTTGGAATCGGCCTGGATATGGGTCAAAACGCCCTCGGCGCTGACCTCAAGACGTACATTGTTGGCCCATCCACTAGGCAGCAGCGCGCGTTCGGCAAAGAAGGCGGACATGGTTCAGAACCCCATCGTGTGTTATTTGTATATACATATACAGACGTTTGCCTGCTCGGTAAACTCCGGCAAGCTAGCGACTTCTAACAGACGACCAAGGATTAACCGTGCCGACTCCGCCCCCAGTGTCACCGTTGGCCGCGAACATGGGCGACAGTCCGGCGCCCTTGTACGCCCGCGTCAAACAGATGATCACCCAGCAAATCGACAGTGGAAACTGGCCGCCGCACTACCGCGTTCCGTCGGAAAGCGAGCTGGTCAGCCAACTCGGTTTCAGCCGCATGACCATCAACCGCGCCCTGCGCGAGATGACCGCCGACGGTCTGCTGGTGCGCATGCAAGGTGTCGGCACGTTCGTCGCCGAGCCGAAAAGCCAGTCCGCGCTGTTTGAAGTGCACAACATCGCCGACGAAATCGCCTCCCGTGGCCATCGCCATACCTGCAAGGTGATCACCCTCGAAGAAGAGGCCGCCGGTTCCGAGCGCGCTTTGGCGCTGGACATGCGCGAAGGCCAGCGGGTTTTCCATTCGCTGATCGTGCATTTCGAAAACGACATTCCGGTGCAAATCGAAGACCGTTTCGTCAACGCGCTGGTGGCGCCGGACTACCTCAAGCAGGACTTCACCCTGCAAACGCCTTACGCCTACCTGAACCAGGTCGCGCCGCTGACCGAAGGCGAGCACGTGGTCGAGGCGATTCTGGCCGAGGCCTCAGAGTGCAAATTGCTGCAGATTGAAAAGGGCGAGCCGTGCCTGCTGATTCGTCGCCGCACCTGGTCCGGCCGCCAGCCGGTAACCGCCGCCCGTTTGATTCACCCTGGTTCCCGTCATCGTCTGGAAGGTCGGTTTCATAAATGAATGCAACGAAGGTTCTACGCGCAAAAGATTACCCGCGAATGCCGTGGAAAAACGGCGGTGGCAGCACCGAAGAAATCACCCGCGATGCGGGGACCGGGCTTGACGGCTTCGGCTGGCGCCTGTCGATTGCCGATATCGGCGAGTCCGGCGGATTCTCGACGTTCGCCGGCTATGAGCGGGTGATCACCGTGTTGCAAGGCGACGGTATGACCTTGCGGGTTGACGGCCAGGACACGCCTCCATTGTTACCGTTGGAGCCTTTTGCGTTCAGCGGCGAAAGCCACGTGACCTGCACCTTGCTGGGCGGGCCGATTCGCGACTTCAACCTGATTTATGCGCCCCAGCGTTACTACGCGCGGTTGCAGTGGCTGGCCGGTGAGCAGCAGTTTTTCAGCTCGGCTGGCACCGTGCTCATATTTAGTGTCACTGACGAGCTTGTCGTGAAGGTCGGCAACAGCGCCTCGCAACTCGGTCGCCATGATTGCCTGCAACTCGGTGGTAACACCGGCCTGCTGGAAGTTTCCAGTAACGGCCCGTGCTGTGTGATCGAGCTGACTGCACGCTGATCCAATACCACCACTGATCGTTCCCACGCAGAGCTTGGGAGCGATCAACTGATTCGAAACTGCGCACCACTTTGTTACCGAACGCCCCAGCGTGGCGCAAAACCATGCCCAAGTAACAGCAGTCACCCCCCTCGCAAAATCCCCCGAAAAATTTCATCGTTGCCAGAACCCTTGATCCAGGCGCTTTCCAGCCCGTTTAAAACTTTTCTTGAACGCCCCTCCAACAAGTTGGCCGCTTGATTGCATATGCTTGTATGTACAAGTAAAGACGTATGCGTATGAGTCGACCGAGACTCCTCGCAACGTCCACTGATTCGCTTGTGGCGCAACAGTGCGCACAGGCTGGCTGACCCACCGCCAGGGTTGGTTTGGATTGATCGCTGAGGAGTCTTTTTCGTGACTGACAATACCCAGAAACCTACTAAATACCGTGATGTTGAAATCCGTGCCGCCCGCGGTAACAAGCTGACCGCCAAGAGCTGGCTGACCGAAGCACCGCTGCGCATGCTGATGAACAACCTCGACCCGGAAGTTGCCGAGAACCCTAAAGAACTGGTGGTTTACGGTGGTATCGGTCGTGCGGCGCGTAACTGGGAATGCTACGACAAGATCGTCGAAAGCCTGACCAACCTGAATGACGACGAGACCCTGCTGGTGCAATCCGGCAAGCCGGTCGGCGTGTTCAAGACACACACCAATGCTCCGCGCGTGCTGATCGCCAACTCCAACCTGGTGCCACACTGGGCGAGCTGGGAGCACTTCAACGAACTCGACGCCAAAGGCCTGGCCATGTACGGCCAGATGACCGCCGGCAGCTGGATCTACATCGGCAGCCAGGGCATCGTCCAGGGCACTTACGAAACCTTCGTCGAAGCCGGTCGCCAACATTACAACGATGACCTGAAAGGTCGTTGGGTCCTGACCGCAGGCCTCGGCGGCATGGGTGGCGCTCAGCCTCTGGCTGCAACCCTGGCCGGTGCTTGCTCGCTGAACATCGAATGCCAGCAGGTGAGCATCGATTTCCGCCTGAACAGCCGCTATGTCGATGAACAAGCCACCGACCTCGACGACGCGCTGGCCCGCATCGCCAAGTACACCAAGGAAGGCAAGGCGATTTCCATCGCGCTGCTGGGTAACGCGGCAGAAATCCTGCCGGAACTGGTCAAGCGCGGCGTGCGCCCGGACATGGTCACCGACCAGACCAGCGCCCACGACCCGCTCAACGGTTACCTGCCGGCCGGCTGGACCTGGGAAGAGTACCGCGCTCGCGCCAAGACCGAGCCTGCTGCCGTGGTCAAAGCCGCCAAGCAATCGATGGCCGTGCACGTTAAAGCGATGCTCGAATTCCAGAAAATGGGTATTCCGACCTTCGACTACGGCAACAACATCCGTCAGATGGCGCAAGAAGAAGGCGTCGAGAACGCATTCGACTTCCCGGGTTTTGTACCGGCTTACATCCGTCCGCTGTTCTGCCGCGGCATCGGTCCATTCCGTTGGGCTGCACTGTCGGGTAACGCTGAAGACATCTACAAGACCGACGCCAAGGTCAAAGAACTGATCCCGGACGACGCCCACCTGCACAACTGGCTGGACATGGCCCGCGAGCGCATCAGCTTCCAGGGTCTGCCGGCCCGAATCTGCTGGGTTGGCCTGGGCCAGCGCGCCAAGCTGGGTCTGGCGTTCAACGAAATGGTGCGCAGCGGCGAGTTGTCCGCGCCGATCGTGATCGGTCGCGACCACCTGGACTCCGGTTCGGTCGCCAGCCCGAACCGCGAAACCGAATCGATGCAGGATGGCTCCGACGCCGTGTCCGACTGGCCACTGCTCAACGCCTTGCTCAACACTGCGAGCGGCGCGACCTGGGTTTCCCTGCACCACGGCGGCGGCGTCGGAATGGGCTTCTCCCAGCATTCGGGCATGGTGATTGTCTGCGACGGTACTGACGAAGCGGCCGAGCGTATCGCTCGCGTCCTGCACAACGACCCGGCCACCGGTGTCATGCGTCACGCCGATGCCGGTTACCAGATCGCGATCGACTGCGCCAAGGAACAAGGGTTGAACCTGCCAATGATTACCGGCAAATAAAACAGGCTTTGGCCTGATGCAAAACCTGTAGGAGCGAGCGATGCGGCGCCCCGCATCGCTCGCTCCTACAGGGATCACCAACACCGACAAACAATCCACAGAGGTTGAACAATGGCTGTTAATGACGATCGTGCAGGCAGTAAACCGTTGATCGAGACACGTTCGATCGACTACATCCCGGAAGCGGAAAGACACGGTCGTCTGTTAAGCCAGTTCACCCTGTGGATGGGTGCCAACCTGCAGATCACCGCGATTGTCACCGGGGCGCTCGCCGTGGTGCTGGGCGGTGATGTGTTCTGGTCGCTGATCGGTCTGCTGATCGGTCAACTGCTGGGCGGTGGCGTGATGGCGTTGCATGCAGCGCAAGGGCCAAAACTTGGCCTGCCGCAGATGATCTCCAGCCGCGTACAGTTCGGCGTTTATGGTGCGGCCATCCCAATCGTGCTGGTCTGCCTGATGTACCTGGGCTTCACCGCAACGGGAACCGTGCTTTCCGGCCAGGCGCTGGGCCAGTTGTTTGGCGTCAGCGACAGCGTCGGTATCCTCATCTTCGCCAGCGTCATCGTGCTGGTCACGGTACTCGGTTATCGGGTGATCCATTTCATCGGCCGTGTCGCCAGCGTCATCGGCGTGATTGCCTTTGTTTATCTGTTCAGCCGTCTGATGAGCCAGACTGATGTGGGTGCACTCCTGCAAATCCGCCACTTCAGCTGGAGCAGCTTCCTGCTTGCGGTGTCCCTCGCGGCATCCTGGCAGATCGCCTTCGGTCCTTACGTGGCTGACTACTCGCGCTACCTGCCGAGCAAGACTTCCTCGGTGAAAACCTTTTTCGCCGCTGGCGCGGGTTCGGTGATTGGTGCACAGGTGGCGATGATCCTCGGCGTGTTTGCCGCCGCTTCGGCCAACGGACAATTCGCCGGCCACGAAGTGGCCTATATCGTGGGTCTGGGCGGCACCGGTGCCACCGCTGCGCTGCTGTATTTCAGTATCGCGTTCGGCAAGGTCACCATCTCCACGCTGAACTCCTACGGCAGCTTCATGTGCATTGCGACCATCTTCAGCGGTTTCCGTGGTCACCTGCAGGTATCGCGCTTGCAACGTCTGGTGTTCGTGCTGTTCATCGTCGGTACCGCCACCCTGATCGCGTTGCTAGGTCAGCACTCGTTCCTCGGTGCGTTCAAGTCCTTCATCCTGTTCCTGCTGGCGTTCTTTACGCCATGGAGTGCGATCAACCTGGTGGACTACTACTGCATCACTCGCGAGCGTTATGACGTGCCGGCGCTGGCCGATCCGAAGGGTCGCTATGGCCGTTGGAACCCACTCGGCATCAGCATCTATGTCTTCGGTGTGCTGGTACAACTGCCGTTCATCGCCACCAAGTTCTATACCGGTCCGCTGGTGGAAGCCCTGGGTGGTGTGGATATTTCCTGGATCATCGGTCTGGTGCTTCCCGCAGCCCTGTACTACGTCTGTGCGAAAAAATGGCACGGCTCGGTACCCGATCACCTGATTCTGCCGGTTGAGCAGGACAGCGTTGTACAACAAAAAACAAGTGGGGCTGGTCGCGCTGCGGCGCAGGCCTGATTGGACGTGGACAGGGCTGGATGCCTCTTGACTGCCGTAAGCCAATTCATGATTAGGAGCGTCACTACAATGAAATCGAACAAGACCCTGCTGACCACATTGCTGTCCATGGGCCTGCTCGCCAGCGCCGGCGCCACTCAGGCTGCCGGTTGGTGCGAGTCGGGCAAACCGGTGAAGTTCGCCGGCCTGAACTGGGAAAGCGGCATGCTGCTGACCGACGTGATGCAAATCGTGTTGGAGAAGGGCTACGACTGTAAGACCGACAGCCTGCCGGGCAACTCCATCACCATGGAAAACGCCCTGAGCAGCAACGACATTCAAGTGTTCGCCGAAGAGTGGGTTGGCCGCAGCGAAGTCTGGAACAAGGCCGAGAAGGCCGGCAAGGTTGTCGGTGTCGGTGCTCCGGTCGTTGGCGCAATCGAAGGCTGGTACGTGCCGCGCTACGTGATCGAAGGCGACGCCAAGCGCAAGCTGGAGCCCAAGGCCCCGGACCTGAAAGCAATCGCCGACCTGGGTAAATACGCCGCCGTGTTCAAGGACCAGGAAGAGCCTTCCAAGGGCCGTTTCTACAACTGCCCGGCCGGCTGGACCTGTGAACTCGACAACAGCGAAATGCTGAAAAGCTACGGCCTGGAAAGCACCTACACCAACTTCCGTCCGGGCACCGGCCCGGCGCTGGATGCCGCGGTGCTGTCGAGCTACAAGCGTGGAGAGCCGATCCTGTTCTACTACTGGTCGCCCACCCCGCTGATGGGCCAGGTTGACCTGGTCAAACTTGAAGAGAAACCAGGCGTGAACAAGGAAGTGACCATCAAGGTCGGCCTGTCCAAGACGTTCCACGAGCAAGCCCCGGAACTGGTGGCGGTGCTGGAAAAGGTCAACCTGCCGATCGACCTGCTCAACCAGAACCTCGGGCGCATGGCCAAAGAGCGGATCGAGTCGCCAAAACTGGCCAAGATCTTCTTGAAGGAACATCCTGAAGTCTGGCACGCATGGGTAAGCGAAGACGCAGCCAAGAAAATCGACGCGGCCTTGTAGGTTGGGCCTCTCCGACTGTCGGCAACGGCAGTCGGGTGCTTGATCGCAACCCCTTGATTGAGAGTCTCTTATGTTTCCCGAAAGCTTTACCTTTTCCATCGCCGACTGGGTCAACGGTTGGGTCGATTCGCTGGTCACCAACTACGGCGATGTGTTCCGGCATATCTCCGACACCCTGTTGTGGGCCATCGTCAATCTTGAAGGGTTGCTGCGTGCGGCGCCCTGGTGGCTGATGCTGGCCATCGTGGCGGGCGTTGCCTGGCACGCGACTCGTAAAGTGGTGACCACGGCAGTCATCGTCGGCCTGCTGTTCCTGGTGGGTGCGGTCGGCCTCTGGGACAAGCTAATGCAGACCCTGGCGCTGATGATGGTGGCCACGGTCATTTCGGTGCTGATCGGCATCCCGCTGGGCATTCTCTCGGCACGCAGTAATCGCCTGCGTTCGGTGCTGATGCCTTTGCTGGACATCATGCAGACCATGCCGAGTTTCGTGTACCTGATCCCGGTGCTGATGCTGTTCGGCCTGGGCAAGGTGCCGGCGATTTTCGCTACCGTGATCTACGCCGCGCCACCGCTGATCCGCCTGACCGACCTGGGCATCCGCCAGGTGGACGGTGAAGTGATGGAAGCGATCAACGCCTTCGGTGCCAACCGCTGGCAGCAACTGTTTGGCGTGCAACTGCCGCTGGCCCTGCCGAGCATCATGGCCGGGATCAACCAGACCACCATGATGGCCCTGTCGATGGTGGTGATTGCCTCGATGATTGGCGCCCGTGGCTTGGGTGAAGACGTGTTGGTGGGGATTCAGACCCTCAACGTCGGACGTGGCCTGGAAGCCGGTCTGGCGATCGTGATTCTGGCAGTGGTCATCGACCGCATTACTCAGGCGTATGGTCGGCCACGGCATGAGGTGAGCAAATGAACGACGCAACCGTGAGCAAAATCGAAGTCAAAAACGTCTTCAAGATTTTCGGCAACCGCTCCAAGGACGCGCTGGGCATGATTGGCCAGGGCAAAACCAAGGATCAGGTGCTGGCCGAAACCGGCTGCGTGGTCGGCGTGAACGACTTGTCGTTGAGCATCGGCACCGGCGAGATCTTCGTGATCATGGGCCTGTCGGGTTCCGGCAAATCGACCCTGGTGCGCCACTTCAACCGCCTGATCGACCCCACCAGCGGCGCGATCCTGGTGGACGGCGTGGACATCCTGCAATACGACATGGAAGCCCTGCGCGAATTTCGCCGGCACAAGATCAGCATGGTGTTCCAGAGCTTCGGCCTGCTGCCGCACAAGACCGTGATCGACAATGTCGCCTACGGCCTGAAAGTGCGTGGCGAGAGCAAGCAAATGTGCTCCGAGCGTGCGCTGCACTGGATCAATACCGTGGGCCTGAAAGGCTACGAAAACAAATACCCGCACCAGCTCTCGGGCGGCATGCGTCAGCGTGTGGGCCTGGCCCGCGCCCTGGCGGCAGACACCGACATCATCCTGATGGACGAGGCCTTCAGTGCGCTTGATCCGTTGATCCGCGCTGAGATGCAGGACCAGTTGCTGGAACTGCAAAAGACCCTGCACAAGACCATCGTCTTTATCACCCACGACCTCGATGAGGCCGTGCGCATAGGTAACCGCATCGCGATCCTCAAGGACGGCCGCCTGATCCAGGTGGGCACGCCGAGAGAGATCCTGCATTCGCCGGCGGATGAGTATGTGGACCGGTTCGTCCAGCGTCGGGCGGCGGTGGTTTAAAGGTTTGCGGCGGTTGTGCTGACCCCTTCGCGGGCAAGCCTCGCTCCTACAGGTTTTGAGTCGTTCCTGCATTGGACGGCAAACCTGAATCCTGTAGGAGCGAGGCTTGCCCGCGAAGAGGCCGGTAGAGCTGCAACAATATTCAGGTTTTACGCAAGAGGTCAAAGATGTCCCAGGCTGAAAAAATCGTTATCGCCGACGCCCCGTTGCGTTGGCAGGATGTGGTTGCCGTCGCCCGTCATGGCGCTCAGCTTGAGCTGTCGGCCCAGGCCTGGGCGCGGATCGAGAATGCCCAGGCGATCGTTCAGCGCATCGTCGCCAGTGGCGAGCGAGCGTATGGCGTCAACACGGGCCTGGGTGCGTTGTGCAACGTCTCGCTCAAAGACGAACAACTGAGCCAACTGTCGCGCAACACCTTGCTCAGCCACGCTTGTGGCGTCGGCGCTCCGCTGGCCGACGAGCAGACCCGTGCAATTCTCTGCGCAGCGATCCTGAATTACAGCCATGGCAAATCCGGCATTCATCGCCGGGTGGTCGAAGCCCTCCTGGCGCTGCTCAATCGCGGCATCACCCCGCAAGTGCCGTCCCAGGGTTCGGTCGGTTACCTGACCCACATGGCCCATATCAGCATCGCGCTGTTGGGCGTCGGTAATGTGAGTTATCGCGGGCAGATCGTTTCCGCCCAGCAAGCCCTGGCCGAAGAAGGTCTGCAACCGGTTCAGTTGGGTGCCAAAGATGGCTTGTGCCTGGTCAACGGCACGCCGTGCATGTCCGGCCTCAGCTGTCTGGCGATTGCCGATGCGACGCGCCTGGTGCAATGGGCCGACGTGATCGGCGCCATGAGCTTCGAAGCCCAGCGTGGCCAGATCGCGGCGTTCGATGCCGAGATCATCGCGCTCAAACCGCATCCGGGCATGCAGCAGGTCGGCATCAATCTGCGAGCGTTGCTGGATGGCAGTGAAGTGATTGCATCGAGCAAAGGCATTCGCACGCAGGATGCGCTGAGCATCCGTTCAATCCCGCAAGTCCACGGTGCTGCACGGGATCAACTGACGCACGCGATCCGCCAGATCGAAACCGAACTCAACGGCTGTACCGACAACCCGTTGCTGCTGGGTACGCCAGACAACTTCCGTGTCATGTCCCAAGCCAACCCGCATGGCCAATCGGTCGCGCTGGCGGCGGATTTGCTGGCCATCGCCATGGCCGAAATCGGCTCCATCGCCGAGCGTCGCCTGGACCGCTTGATCAACCCGCACGTCAGCGGCCTGCCAGCGTTTTTGGTGGCCAACCCCGGGGTGAACTCCGGGATGATGATTGTCCAGTACGTCGCCGCCTCGCTGTGCGCGGAAAATCGCCAATTGGCGCAACCGGCCGTGCTCGACAACTACGTCACCTCGGGCTTGCAGGAAGACCACTTGAGCATGGGCACCAACGCGGCGCTGAAGCTGCATCGTGCCTTGGAAAACTGCACGCAGATCCTCGCCATCGAGTACCTGCTGGCGGCCCAGGCGTTTGAATTTCTCAAGGAACAGCGTTTTGGCGCAGGCACCGATGCCGCTTGGCGTCTGCTGCGTGAACGCGTCCCGGCCTACGACCAGGACCGCTGGCTGGCGCCGGACATCGCCGCCGCTGCCGGCGTGTTGAAAGATCCGATTTTGCTGCACAAGGCTTTACCGAACCTCAACTGATTCCTACATCAAACCAGCGTGCCAAGGCGCCAGCCCCCACGAGGCGGGAAGCGACGGACAACGGACATTTCCGGAGCGTCTGGTTAGTTAACAAAAAGACTCTCAAAAGGAGAATAAAAGTGACTGCGCTAAATTTGATTCCCGGCCAACTGAGCCTTGCCCAACTGCGTGATATCTATCAGCAGCCGGTCAAAATCACCCTCGACAACAGTGCATCAAAGCAGATCGAAGCCAGCGTTGCCTGCGTGGAACAGATCCTCGCCGAGAACCGCACCGCCTACGGCATCAACACCGGTTTTGGCCTGCTGGCTTCGACCCGCATCGCCAGCGAAGACCTGGAAAACCTGCAGCGCTCGCTGGTGCTGTCCCATGCCGCCGGTGTCGGCGAGCCGATCAGCGACGCGCTGGTGCGGTTGGTCATGGTGCTCAAGGTCAACAGCCTGAGCCGTGGTTTCTCCGGCATTCGCCGCGTCGTGATTGACGCGTTGATCGCGCTGATCAACGCCGAGGTTTACCCGCACATTCCATTGAAAGGTTCAGTCGGTGCGTCCGGCGATTTGGCGCCTTTGGCGCACATGTCCCTGGTGTTGCTGGGTGAAGGCAAGGCCCGCTACAAAGGCGAGTGGATGGAAGCGACTGAAGCACTGAAAGTCGCCGGCCTGACGCCGTTGACCCTGGCGGCGAAAGAAGGCCTGGCGCTGCTCAACGGCACTCAGGTGTCGACCGCTTATGCGCTGCGCGGTCTGTTCGAAGGCGAAGATCTGTTCGCCGGTGCCGTGGCGATTGGTGCCCTGACGGTCGAAGCCGTGCTGGGTTCGCGTTCGCCGTTCGACGCCCGCATCCACGCCGCCCGTGGCCAGAAAGGCCAGATCGACGCCGCTGCCGCCTACCGTGATCTGCTGGGCGAGCGCAGTGAAGTATCCGACTCGCATCAGAACTGCGAAAAGGTCCAGGACCCGTACTCCCTGCGCTGCCAGCCGCAAGTCATGGGCGCCTGCCTGACTCAGTTCCGTCAGGCGGCCGAAGTGCTGGCCGTCGAAGCCAACGCCGTTTCCGATAACCCTCTGGTCTTCGCCGCTGAAGGCGATGTGATCTCCGGTGGTAACTTCCACGCCGAACCGGTGGCCATGGCCGCTGACAACATGGCCCTGGCCATCGCTGAAATCGGTTCCCTGAGCGAACGTCGCATCTCGCTGATGATGGACAAGCACATGTCGCAACTGCCGCCGTTCCTGGTGGCCAATGGCGGGGTGAACTCCGGTTTCATGATCGCCCAGGTGACTGCGGCGGCACTGGCTAGCGAGAACAAGGCGTTGTCCCATCCGCATTCGGTGGACAGCCTGCCGACTTCCGCGAACCAGGAAGATCACGTATCGATGGCACCGGCTGCCGGCAAGCGCTTGTGGGAAATGGCTGAAAACACGCGCGGTGTGTTGGCGGTGGAATGGTTGGCGGCGGTTCAGGGGCTGGATTTGCGTGAAGGTCTGAAGACTTCGGCGAAGCTGGAAAACGCCCGTGGGATTCTGCGTAAAGAAGTGCCGTTCTATGAGAAGGATCGCTTCTTTGCGCCGGACATCAATGCGGCGACTGAACTGTTGGCCACGCGTTGCCTGAATGAACTGGTGTCGGCCAGGCTTTTGCCGAGCCTTTAACCCCCACCCACCGATCGTTCCCACGCTCTGCGTGGGAATGCAGCCCGTGACGCTCCGCGTCACCGGACGCAGAGCGTCCCTAGAGGCATTCCCACGTGGAGCGTGGGAACGATCAAAGACGAGGAACTCGGGATGAAAACTCTCTGGCAACACTGCCACGTCGCAACCATGGCGCAAGGCGTCTACTCGATCATCGAGGATGCGGCCATCGTGACGTCCGGTGCGCACATTGAGTGGGTCGGCCCGCGCAGTGAACTGCCGTCGGGCGAGTACCCCGCCGTCAACGATTTGAAAGGGGCCTGGGTCACCCCGGGCCTGATCGACTGCCACACCCACACGGTGTTCGGCGGTAACCGCAGCGGTGAATTCGAACAGCGCCTGAAAGGTGTCAGCTACGCGGAAATTGCAGCAGCCGGTGGCGGCATCGCCAGCACCGTGCGCGCCACCCGTGCAGCGACCGAAGATGAGCTGTTCGCCAGCGCCGCCAAGCGTCTGAAAAGCCTGATGCGCGACGGCGTGACCACGGTCGAAATGAAATCCGGCTACGGCCTCGACCTGGCCAGTGAACGCAAGATCCTGCGAGTCATCCGTCGTCTCGGCGCCGAACTGCCGGTCAGCGTGCGCAGCACGTGCCTGGCCGCTCATGCGTTGCCACCGGAATATGCGGATCGCGCCGACGACTACATCGATCACATCTGCGCTGAAATGCTCCCGGCCCTGGCCGCCGAAGGGCTGGTGGATGCTGTGGACGCGTTCTGCGAATACCTGGCCTTTTCGCCGACACAGGTCGAGCGGGTGTTCATCACCGCACAAGAACTGGGTCTGCCGGTGAAGCTGCACGCCGAGCAATTGTCGTCGCTGCACGGTTCGAGCCTGGCGGCGCGTTACCACGCTCTGTCGGCCGATCACCTGGAATTCATGACCGAAGACGACGCCATCGCCATGGCCAGATCCGGCACCGTCGCGGTGCTGCTACCCGGTGCGTTTTACTTCCTGCGTGAAACCCAGTTGCCACCGATGGATGCCCTGCGCAAACACGGCGTGAAAATCGCCATCGCCAGCGACCTCAACCCCGGCACGTCACCGGCACTGTCGTTGCGCTTGATGCTGAACATGGCCTGCACCTGTTTCCGCATGACCCCGGAAGAAGCCTTGGCGGGCGCGACCATTCATGCCGCCACCGCGCTGGGCATGGCTGATACTCACGGTTCGCTGGAAGCCGGCAAGGTCGCGGATTTCGTCGCCTGGCAAATCGATCGTCCCGCCGATCTGTCGTACTGGCTGGGCGGTGACCTGGAAAAACGCGTCGTGCGTCACGGCGTCGAAACGAGCGTTTAGGAGAGCAGTTGTGGATAAGGTTCTGAACTTCAAACAAGGCCGCGTGCCGCTGCTGATCAGCATGCCCCACGCCGGCCTGCGCCTGACTCCGGCGGTGGAAGCCGGGTTGATCCCCGATGCGCGCAGCCTGCCGGACACGGACTGGCACATTCCCCAACTTTATGAGTTCGCTGCCGAACTGGGCGCCAGTACATTGGCTGCCGAGTACTCGCGCTTCGTCATCGACTTGAACCGTCCGTCTGACGACAAGCCGCTGTATGTCGGCGCCACCACCGGTCTGTATCCGGCGACGCTGTTCGACGGTATTCCGTTGTTCCGTGAAGGGATGGAACCGTCGGCGGCGGAACGAGCGACGTATCTGGAGCAGGTGTGGACGCCGTATCACACCACCCTGCAGAACGAACTGGCGCGACTCAAAGCCGAGTTCGGCTACGCGCTGCTGTTCGATGCGCATTCGATCCGCTCGATCATCCCGCACCTGTTCGACGGCAAGCTGCCGGACTTCAACCTCGGCACCTTCAACGGCGCCAGTTGCGATCCACAGTTGGCTACTCAGCTGGAAGCGATCTGCGCCAGGCACACCGATTACAGCCACGTGCTGAACGGTCGCTTCAAGGGCGGCCACATCACCCGGCATTACGGCAACCCGGCCGAAAACATTCATGCGGTGCAACTGGAGCTAGGGCAGTGCACGTACATGGAAGAGTTTGAGCCGTTTCGCTATCGCCCGGACCTGGCGGCGCCGACGCAGGTTGTGCTCAAGGAATTGCTGCAAGGTCTGCTGGCCTGGGGCCAAAAGCACTACAACGCATAACCCTGTGGGAGCGCGCTTTTGTGGCGAGGGCGCTTGCTCCCGCTCGGCGGCGAAGCCGTCGTAAACCCGGCGAGTCGGGTGTATCTGATAACACTCGGTTGAATGGGTTGGGTACTGCTTCGCAACTCAGCGGGAGCAAGCTCCCTCGCCACAGGGTGGGGTTGGTCTCGCTACCTGAGCGGAACGGTCGCCACCGTGCAAATCTCGGTCGCTACAGTTCGCTTTTACCCTCTCGACGCTGCGTAATGTGCTGGTCACGGTGCAAGAAGACACCGGCCCTCACAATAATCTGCCGCACGAGAACGCTCTCTATGACAAGCACCAAAGGTTTGTTCACCCGCTGTCTCTCAATCCTCTGCGGCACCGCTCTTCTGAGCACTAGCGTCCTGGCCAGTGACGACGCGTCCTGCAAGGCCGTGCGCATGGGCGTGGTCAACTGGACCGACGTGATCGCCACCAGCGGCATGGCTGACGTATTGCTCAACGGCCTCGGCTACGAAAGCAAGCAAACCAGCGCCGTGCAGCAAATCATCTTTGCCGGCATCCGCGACAAACGCCTCGATATCTTCCTCGGTTACTGGAAACCGGCGATGGACAAGAACATCGCGCCGTTCCTCGATGCCAAACAAGTGAAGGTCCTGGATAAGCCGAGCCTGGCCGACGCGCAGGCAACGCTCGCGGTGCCTCAGTACGTTGCGGACGCCGGGCTGAAAACCTTCGCTGACATCGCCAAGTTCAAAGACAAGCTCGGCGGCAAGATCTATGGCATCGAGCCCGGCAGTGGCGCCAACACCACGATCAAAACCATGATCGAGACCAATCACTTCGGCTTGAAAGACTTCAAGCTGATCGAGTCCGGTGAGGCCGGCATGCTCGCGGCCGTTCAGCGGGCGGTGAACCGTAAGGAGTTCGTGGTGTTCGTCGGTTGGACCCCGCACCCCATGAACATCAACATGAAAATCGCCTACCTGACCGGCAGCGAAGACGTTTATGGCCCCAACGAAGGCGCAGCGACGGTCTCGACTGTGACGTCCCCGGACTATGCCGAACGTTGCCCGAACGTGAACCGTTTGCTGGAGAACCTGACTTTCACCGCCGCTCAGGAAAGCCAGTTGATGGTGCCGATCATGGAGCGCAAGACGCCTCAGGACGTTGCCCGGCAATGGCTGCGTGATCATCCCGAAGACCTTCAGCGCTGGCTGGCCGGTGTGACCAGCTTTGAGGGCAAGGAGGGCGCGGCGACCGTTTTGGCCAGCTTGAAGCCCTAAACGCAAAACCTGTGGGAGCGAGCCTGTTCGCGAAGACGGAGTGTCAGTCGACATCAATGTTGACTGACACTCCGCTTTCGCGAGCGGGGCTCGCTCTCACAGGGGTTGGCCCCATCTCCTGAACGGGCACCAGACCCATGAAGCCTTACCCGATTTCTGAACAAATGTCGGCATTCGTCGAGAAAACCGTCAGCTTCAACAGCACCGACAGCAGCCTCGACGGTTTGCGCCAGGCCTACAGCGCGATGTGCCGGGCGTTCACTCCGCCACGTCCCGCCGGGCTCTACGTGGTCGATTTCGAGTTGGCCGGCGTGTCGGTGCGGTCTTATCAGCCGCCGGTTTCACCTCCGACCGGCGTTGGACCGTGCATCGTGTATCTGCATGGCGGTGGTTGGGTGGTAGGGGATCTGGAATCCCACGATTTCATCTGCGCCGAACTGGCGTCGACACTCGGCGCACTGGTGATCGCGGTCGATTACCGATTGGCGCCGGAACATCCTTTTCCGGCGGCGTTCAATGATTGCCTGGGTGTCTGGCGCGCGCTGCGAAGCGGACCTTTTCGGCTTGATCCCGGACGAACGCTGGTGGCGGGGGACAGTGCCGGTGGCAATCTGGCTGCTGCGTTGTGTCTGGCGCTGCGGGATGCGGGCGAGCCGGTCCCGGCGGCGCAGGTTTTGATCTATCCGGGGCTGGGCGGTGATCGCTCGTTGCCGTCGCGTAGCGAATGCATCGACGCGCCATTGCTCGCCAGCAGTGATGTGGATTGTTATCACGCCCTGTACTTGCGCGGCACCCGACAGCCGGGCGCCTATGCGATGCCGTTGCTCGCCGGACACTTCGGCGGGCTGCCGCCGGCATTGATTGCCGTGGCGCAATTCGATCCGCTGCGCGATGACGGCGTGCTCTATGCCGAGCATCTCCAGGCCGCGGGTGTGCCCACCACGCTTTACTATGGAGAAGGGCTGGTTCATGGCTGTTTGCGAGCCCGGGGCCAGGTTGCCGAGGTCGACTTGCTGTATGAAACGCTGCTCGGGTTTTTGGCTGACAGGTTATGACGCTGCAAGGGGCATGCTCATTGGCGTAATTCGGGTTTATGATGCCGGACGGCAGAATAATAGAAGTCCCCCAGGGATGACCTCGACCCCTTACGGAGCGCGCAATGCAGACTTTGTACCCGCAGATCAAACCCCACGCCCGGCACGATCTGGCCGTCGATGAAACTCACACCCTGTATGTCGACGAAAGCGGTTCACCGGAAGGTTTGCCGGTGGTGTTCATCCACGGCGGCCCCGGTGCCGGGTGTGATGCCCAGAGTCGACGGTACTTTGATCCGAACATGTACCGCATCGTGACCTTCGACCAGCGCGGTTGCGGGCGCTCCACGCCCCACGCCAGTCTTGAAAACAACACCACCTGGGATCTGGTCGCCGACCTTGAGCGCATTCGCAAACACCTGGGCATCGAAAAATGGGTGCTGTTTGGCGGCTCTTGGGGCTCGACCCTGGCGCTGGCCTACGCGCAAACCCACCCGGAGCGTGTACACGGTCTGATCCTGCGCGGGATTTTTCTCTGCCGTCCGCAGGAAATCGAGTGGTTCTACCAGTGTGGCGCCAGCCGTCTGTTCCCCGATTACTGGCAGGACTATGTCGCGCCGATTCCATTGGATGAGCGCGGCGACTTGCTCAGCGCTTTCCACAAGCGCCTGACCGGCAACGATCAGATCGCCCAGATGCATGCGGCCAAGGCCTGGTCCACCTGGGAAGGCCGGACCGCGACCTTGCGTCCGAATCCGCTGGTAGTCGATCGCTTCTCCGAGCCGCAGCGCGCATTGTCCATCGCACGTATCGAATGTCACTACTTCACCAACAATGCCTTCCTCGAGCCGAACCAGCTGATTCGCGACATGGGCAAGATCGCCCATTTGCCTGGCGTGATCGTCCACGGTCGTTATGACGTGATCTGCCCACTGGACAACGCCTGGGAACTGCATCAGGCCTGGCCGAACAGTGAACTCCAGGTGATCCGCGACGCCGGCCACGCCGCCTCCGAGCCGGGCATCACCGATGCACTGGTGCGTGCCGCCGGGCAGATGGCTCGCCGCTTGCTCGACCTGCCGCCCGAAGAAGCATGAAAGGCCTGCTGCAACGCGTGCATGGCGCGCGAGTCGAGGTAGCGGGGGAGGTGGTGGGGGCGGTCGATCAGGGATTATTGGTGCTGGTGGCGGTAGAGCCCGAGGATACTCGTGCCAGCGCCGACAAACTTCTGCATAAACTGCTTAACTATCGAGTATTCAGTGACGCCGAGGGCAAGATGAACCTGTCTTTGGCGGATGTAGGCGGCGGGTTGCTGCTGGTCTCGCAGTTCACCCTGGCCGCAGACACCAAGAGCGGGTTGCGCCCGAGTTTTTCGACCGCTGCCCCTCCAGCCCTGGGCGAGGAGCTTTTCGACTATTTATTAAGCAAAGCGAAACAGGTGCATGGCACTGTGGCATCAGGTAGATTCGGCGCGGATATGCAGGTGCACCTGGTCAACGATGGCCCGGTCACCTTCCTGTTACAGACGTGAAAGCACTTGAAACATGTTTTTCAGGGCTTTTCGACTGAAAACAGGGGTTTTTCGCGATAAATACTTTGTTACCCCTGATGCGTTGTAACGCGGCCTACTAGATAATCGCGCGCTACGGGGATCAGCGTTCGTTGGTCCATTTTGACTTAGGTAGAGACTTGTCCGAGACCTGTTGGGGAATCATTTAGCCCCATAGGAGTCGGAACAATGCTCGCCAACCTGGCATATAGATAGCTGGCCGTTGGTTTTTTGATCTGTTTTCGGCGAGGGTTGCTCGTGATTGTTACTCCCTGTAATGCACCAAAATTGACTGCCAAACGGTTCCGAAGCGCTCTGGTAGCGGGCTCAGCACTGCTCTGCCTGCTCAGCGCCGGCCAGATTTGGGCATTCAATCTGGAGGATGTATCGGTCAAGGCGAAAGAGCTGGCCGGACAAAAATACGAAGCCCCGCGCAGTAACCTGCCGAACGAATTCCGCGAAATGAAATTCGCGGACTATCAAAAAATTCGTTTCCGCACTGAAAAAGCCGAGTGGGCCGATCAGAAAACCCCGTTCAAGCTTTCGTTCTATCACCAGGGCATGCACTTCGACACGCCGGTGAAAATCAACGAAATCACGGCTAACACCGTCGAAGAGATCAAATACGACCCAACTCGTTTCGATTTCGGCGATGTGAAGTTCGATCCTAAAGCTACCGAACAACTGGGTTATGCCGGTTTCCGTGTGCTTTACCCGATCAACAAGGCCGACAAGCAAGACGAAATCATGACCATGCTCGGCGCGAGCTACTTCCGCGTTGTCGGCAAGGGTCACACCTATGGCTTGTCCGCTCGCGGCATGGCCATCGATACCGCATTGCCGTCCGGCGAAGAATTCCCGCGCTTCACCGAATTCTGGATTCAACGGCCAAAACCGGGTGACAAACACCTGGTGATCTTCGCGCTGCTGGATTCGCCACGTGCCACCGGTGCTTATCGTCTGACCCTGCGTCCTGGCAGCGACACCATTGTCGACGTCAAGGCCCGCATGTTCCTGCGTGACAAGGTCACCAAGCTTGGCGTTGCGCCGCTGACCAGCATGTTCCTGTTCGGCGCCAACCAGCCGTCGAAAGTGCTGAACTACCGTCGTGAATTGCACGATTCCAGCGGTCTGTCGATTCATGCCGGCAACGGCGAATGGATCTGGCGTCCACTGAATAATCCAAAACACTTGGCCGTGAGCAACTACTCGATCGAAAACCCGCGTGGTTTCGGCTTGCTGCAACGTGGCCGCGACTTTAGCCACTACGAAGACCTCGACGACCGCTACGACAAGCGCCCAAGTGCCTGGATCGAACCAAAAGGCGATTGGGGCAAGGGTTCCGTCGATCTGGTAGAGATTCCGACTGCCGACGAAACCAACGACAATATCGTTGCGTTCTGGAGCCCGGAAAAACTGCCTGAGCCTGGTCAGCCGCTGGACGTCGCCTATCGCATGCACTGGACCATCGACGAAGCCGCCCTTCACGCACCGGACAGTGCCTGGGTTCAACAGACCCTGCGTTCCACGGGTGACGTGAAACAGTCCAACCTGATCCGTCAGCCGGATGGCAGCGTTGCCTATCTGGTGGACTTCGAAGGTCCGTCCCTGGCAGCACTGCCGGAAACCGCGGACGTTCGCAGCCAGGTCAGCGTGGGCGACAATGCCGAGCTGGTCGAAAACAGCGTGCGCTACAACCCTGAAACCAAGGGCTGGCGCCTGACCCTGCGGATGAAAATCAAGGATCCGGGCAAGCCTACCGAGATGCGTGCGGCACTGGTCGAGAACATCGTGCCGGGCGACCTCGCCAAGAACTCGCTGCCAGTCTCCAACTCTTCGGTTGCCAAGGCCGATAAAGTGGCCGCCAAGCAACAAGAGAAGGCGGACAAGGAAGCCAAGGACGCCAAGCAAGCCGAAGCCAAGCAGGCCGACGCGAAGCCAGTTGCCGATACCAAGGAAAAGGACAAGGACAACAAAGACGCCAAGCAGCCTGTTGCTGCGGACGCGGCCCCAGCCACACCGGAATCGGCAGCGACGGAAGAAGTCCTGACCGAGACCTGGAGCTACCAGTTGCCTGCCGATGAGTAATTCTCAACTACAGCCAGAGACTCTTGCCGAGTATCTGGCGCATCTACCGATGACCGACCAGCAGCGCGCGGAACTCGCGGGCTGCCAGTCCTTCAGCGAATTGCACCAACGTCTGTCGTCTTCGACGTTCGACGCTCCGACCGAGGCTGCCCAAGCCTCGGTGGGCCGTCGCCTGACCCTGAGCACTGCTGAAGAACTGGAAGAAGCGGAAATGCTGGCGGTCGACGCCAGTGGTCGGGTTTGCCTCAAGGCCACCCCGCCGATCCGTCGGACCAAAGTCGTGCCGGAGCCGTGGCGCACCAACATTCTGGTGCGTGGCTGGCGGCGTCTGACCGGTCGCACCAATCCCCGGCCCCGCCGAAGGACGAGAACGTGCTGCCGGCGGCTCGCTGGCGCACCGTCGGTTCGATCCGCCGTTACATTCTGCTGGTCCTGATGCTTGGCCAGACCATCGTCGCCGGCTGGTACATGAAAGGCATCATGCCGTACCAGGGCTGGTCGTTCGTCGACCTGAACGAGGTTCTGCACCAACCGATCCTGAAAACCGTCACGCAAGTGCTGCCGTATGCGCTGCAAACCAGCATTCTGATTCTGTTCGGGATTCTGTTCTGCTGGGTGTCGGCCGGTTTCTGGACGGCGCTGATGGGCTTCCTCGAATTGCTCACTGGCCACGACAAATACCGGATCTCCGGTAAAAGTGCTGGCAACGAGCCAATTGCCAAGGACGCGCGCACTGCACTGGTGATGCCGATCTGCAACGAAGACGTGCCACGGGTGTTTGCCGGTTTGCGTGCGACCTTCGAGTCGGTTGCAGCCACGGGTGACCTGGATCGCTTCGACTTTTTCGTCCTCAGTGACAGTAATGACGCGGACATTTGCGTGGCCGAGCAGCAAGCCTGGCTGGACGTCTGCCGTGAAGCCAAGGGTTTCGGCAAGATTTTCTATCGCCGTCGTCGCCGTCGTGTGAAACGTAAAAGCGGCAACCTCGACGACTTCTGCCGTCGCTGGGGCGGTGACTACAAGTACATGGTCGTGCTCGACGCGGACTCCGTGATGAGCGGTGACTGCCTGACCAGCCTGGTGCGCTTGATGGAAGCCACGCCGGACGCCGGGATCATCCAGACCGCGCCGCGTGCGTCGGGCATGGACACCCTTTATGCGCGTATGCAGCAGTTTGCTACCCGCGTGTACGGTCCGTTGTTCACCGCCGGCCTGCACTTCTGGCAGTTGGGTGAATCCCACTATTGGGGCCACAACGCGATCATCCGCATGAAGCCGTTCATCGAGCACTGCGCCTTGGCGCCGTTGCCGGGTAAAGGTGCTTTTGCCGGTGCGATTCTGTCCCACGACTTCGTCGAAGCTGCGCTGATGCGCCGTGCCGGCTGGGGCGTGTGGATTGCCTACGATTTGCCGGGCAGCTACGAAGAACTGCCGCCGAACCTGCTGGACGAACTCAAGCGTGATCGTCGCTGGTGTCACGGTAACCTGATGAACTTCCGCCTGTTCCTGGTCAAGGGCATGCACCCGGTTCACCGTGCGGTATTCCTGACCGGCGTGATGTCTTACCTGTCGGCGCCGTTATGGTTCTTCTTCCTGGTGTTGTCGACGGCGCTGCTGGCGGTCAACACCTTGATGGAACCGCAGTACTTCCTTGAGCCGCGTCAGCTCTATCCGCTGTGGCCGCAATGGCACCCGGACAAAGCAATTGCGCTGTTCTCGACGACGATTGTGCTGTTGTTCCTGCCGAAGCTGTTGAGCATCATCCTGATCTGGGCCAAGGGCGCGAAAGAGTTCGGTGGCAAGTTCAAGGTGACCTTGTCGATGCTGCTGGAGATGTTGTTCTCCATGCTGCTGGCGCCGGTGCGGATGATTTTCCACACCCGTTTCGTCCTCGCCGCGTTCCTCGGCTGGGCCGCGACCTGGAATTCGCCACAACGTGACGACGACTCCACGCCATGGAGCGAAGCGGTCAAGCGCCACGGTCCGCAAACCTTGCTGGGCTTCTTCTGGGCCCTGCTGGTGGTCTGGCTGAACCCGAGCTTCCTGTGGTGGCTGGTGCCGATCGTCGGTTCGTTGATGCTGTCGATCCCGGTATCGGTGATTTCCAGTCGTGTCGGCCTGGGCCTCAAGTCCCGTGACGAAAGCCTGTTCCTGATCCCTGAGGAATACAATCCGCCGCAGGCGTTGCTGGCAACCGATCAGTACACCCACGAAAACCGTTGGCATGCACTGAACGACGGTTTCATCCGTGCGGTGGTCGATCCACAGCAGAACGCCTTGGCGTGCTCGCTGGCGACCTCGCGTCACGGTCAGGCCGAGCCGATCGAATGGTTGCGCATCGAGCGGGTGCGTCACGCCTTGAAAGTTGGGCCTGACGGCCTGAACAACAATGAGCGTGTGCAATTGCTGAGCGACCCGGTGGCATTGGCTCGCTTGCATGAGCAGATCTGGAATGAAGGCCATCCCGAGTGGCTGGCGGCCTGGCGCAAATCGGTGAAAGCCGATCCCCATGCGCCGCTGCTACCGCTCAAACCACTGAGTGCGCAGCCTCAGTTGGCCTGACGAGAAACCCCGCGAAAGCGGGGTTTTTTTTGCGCTGCTGATCGCTCCCACGCAGAGCGTGTGAACGACCAGCGTTAGAGCAACAATTCCTGCTTAAACCCTTGTGCAAACGGAGGCATGACCATGGTCTGCGTCACCCACGAGATGGGCTTTGCACGGGAAGTCGCGGATCGAGTGCTGTTCTTCGATCACGCCAAATTGCTGGAAGATGCCTCGCCGGCCGAATTCTTCGATGCGCCGAAGGATCCGCGGGCGCAGGCCTTCTTGCGCCAGGTTTTGTAGCTTTAGCACCTGTCCTGACGCCTTCGCGGGCAAGCCTCGCTCCTACAGTATTGTGTCGTGGCTCAATCGAGCGATACGCAAAGCCCTGTAGGCGCGAGGCTTGCCCGCGAAGGCATCACCTCTGTTTCAAACCTTGAACCTGCCCACTAGCATCTGCAGATGCGTCCCCAGGCGCGCCAGCTCGACGCTGGACGCCGCGGTCTCTTCACTGGCTGCCGAGGTCTGCTCGGACACATCGCGCACGTTCAGCACGCTCCGGTTGATCTCCTCGGCCACTGCGGTTTGCTGCTCGGCAGCGGCGGCAATCTGCTGGTTCATCGACTGAATCGCCGACACCGTGCGGGTGATGCTTTCCAGCGAGCTACCGGCGCGGCGGGTCAGTTCGACGCTGCTGTCGGTCAGGCTGCGGCTGTTGTCCATGATGGTCGCCACTTGCTGGGTGCCGGTTTGCAGGCCGACGATCAGCTCTTCGATTTCCTCGGTCGACTTCTGAGTGCGCTGGGCCAGGCTGCGCACCTCGTCGGCGACCACCGCGAAACCACGTCCGGCCTCACCGGCACGGGCAGCTTCAATCGCGGCGTTGAGGGCCAGAAGGTTGGTTTGTTGGGCCACGGATTTGATCACGTCCAGCACGCTGCCGATCTTGTCGCTCTCGCGTTTCAGATCACCCATGGCCGCTGTGGAATTGCCAACCTCGAGGGCCAGGCGCTCGATCTGAGCGATGGCCTCTCCGACCACTTTGTCACCTTCGCGGGCCTGCTGATCGGCGGCGACGGCGGCTTCGGAGGCTTCTTCGGCGTTTCGCGCGACTTCCTGCACGGTGGCCGTCATTTCGTTCATTGCCGTGGCCACCTGATCGGTCTCGACCTTCTGGCTGTTGACCCCGGCGCTGGTCTGTTCGGTGACGGCGGACAGTTCTTCGGCGGCGCTGGCGATTTGCGTTACGCCATCGCTGATACCGCCGATCAGTTCGCGCAGGCCCAGAGTCATGTTCTGCATGGCACGCTGGAGCTGGCCCAATTCGTCGCGACGTTCGGAAACAAGGTTTTGCGTCAGGTCACCAGCCGCCACGCGTTCGGCGACTTTGAGGGTCTGGTTCAGCGGAACCACGATCTGGCGAGTGATCGCCCATGCCGCCAGCAAGCCAAACGCCAGGGCCAGAACGGTGGCCATCAGCAGCAGGTTTTTGGCGTGTGCGGCGTCGGTGTCGCGGACGATGGTTTGTGACACGGTGAGTTTTTTACTGACGTCGAGCAAGATATCGCCTTGCGCGGCCATACGCTTGAGGGCGGCGGCGCTGGCCACTTGCGAGTCGCGGAACTGGCTGACGGCGGCGCGATAGGCCTTGAGCGAATCGCTGGCCTGTTGCAGGTTGGCAATGTGCTGTTCCGGCAGTTTGGAGGGCAGGCTTTCGAGGTTCTTCAGGGCGTTGTCGATGGCGTCCAGTGCAGGTTGCTCGGCCTCGGTCTTGCCGCTGTAGGTGTAGCCGCGCACCTGGAAGCGTGCCTGCTGAATCAGTTTGCTCAGGTCGATCACGCTGTTGAAGTCGGCGACGCTGTCGCCTTGCAGCATGGATTTTTCGACTTCAGCGACGCGGGCCACGGCGTTATCGGCGGTCGCGCCCAGTTTGCTGCGGGCGTCTTCGCGGTTGGCACCGGCCTGGGTCATCGCGATGAAGGCTTGCTTGTACTGGCTGACGGCGGCCAGTTGCTGGTCGATCATCGCCGCATCAGCGGGCTGTTCGATCAATTTGCGTGCGGTTTGCAGGCCCGTGTCGAGTTGGCTCAACAGATCGTTGACGGCGCCCGGGCCTTGTTCGCCTCGGCGCATTTCGTAGTCCAGACGGGCCAGGCGCAGGTCTTTGGTCTGGTCGTTGAGGCTGGCAATGAACCCCAGCTTGTCGCCCCGGCTCATCACGCCCGTCAGGCCGGTCCAGGCGGTGAAGGTGATCAGCAGCGTCAGCAGCAGCACCAGACCGAAACCGATCCCCAGTTTGCGATTGACGCTTACGTTTCCCAGACTCTCGGTTAGCCAACGGTACATGCTGCTACTCCCTCGGACTACAAATTGGTTTTATGGGAGCTGTATCGGCCGGCGGCCGGGAATCTGTAGGTACAGCGAGGTATTCAGGTCGAGTAAATCCCTGTGGCGAGGGAGCTTGCTCCCGTTCGGCGGCGAAGCAGTCGCAAATCAGGCTGAGATGGTTTTGCAGGAATAAAGCGGTGGCCGCGGCGCGCCCAAACGGGAGCAAGCTCCCTCGCCACAGTGACCGTGCTTGATCTTAAAAGAGGCGGGCGAGCAGGGCGGTGACGGCGGTTTCGACGCGCAGGATGCGCTCGCCGAGTTGTACCGGTTGCAGGCCAGACTTGGCCAGCAGGTCGATTTCGTAAGGGATCCAGCCGCCTTCGGGGCCGATGGCCAGGGTCACCGGTTCATTCAGGCCGCGAGGGCAGGGCGGGTAATTGCCCGGGTGACCCACCAGGCCGAGGGTGCCTTCGGAAATGGCCGGCAGCCGATCTTCGACGAACGGCTTGAAGCGCTTCTCGATGACGATTTCCGGCAGCACGCTGTCCCGGGCCTGTTCCAGGCCGAGGATCAATTGCTCGCGAATCGCTTCAGGTTCCAGAAACGGCGTCTGCCAGAAGCTCTTCTCGACGCGATAGCTGTTCACCAGGATGATTCGTGGCACACCCATGGCCGCCACGGTCTGAAACACCCTGCGCAGCATTTTCGGCCGTGGCAGGGCCAATATCAGTGTCAGGGGCAGCTTGGTCGGCGGCGGCTGGTCAAGGGTGACGCGCAATTCGGCTTCATCAGCGTCCAGGCGCAGAACTTCGGCCGCACCCATCAGGCCGCCGATACGCCCGACGCGCATGCTGTCACCCACTTCACAGCGGTGGACTTCCTGCATGTGCGTCAACCGGCGATCACGCAGGATCACCCGGTCGGCCGCAATGAAATCGGCCTCTTCGAGGAGCAGCAGGTTCACGGCTGGGTCGCTGGCGGCTGGTCGTTGTGATCGTCTGCCGGCTGGTTGTCCGGCTGATCGTCTGGATGATCGCCGCGCTTGCTGATCAGACCGCCGAACAGGATGCCGATCTCGAACAGCAGCCACATCGGTACAGCCAACAGCGTCTGCGAGAAGATGTCCGGTGGTGTCAGGATCATGCCGACCACGAAGCAGCCGATGATCACGTAGGGGCGGATTTTCTTCAGGTATTTGACGTCGACCACGCCGATCCATACCAGCAGCACCACAGCCACCGGGATCTCGAACGCCACGCCGAAGGCAAAGAATAGCGTCATGACGAAGTCGAGGTAGCTGCTGATGTCAGTCATCATTTCCACGCCGGCCGGGGTGGCGGCGGCGAAGAATTTGAAGATCAGCGGGAACACCAGGTAATAGGCGAATGCCATGCCGGCATAGAACAGCATGATGCTGGACACCAGCAACGGCACGGCGATGCGCTTCTCATGCTTGTACAGGCCCGGCGCGATGAAGCCCCAGATCTGATGCAGGATCACCGGGATTGCCAGGAACAGCGAGACCATCATGGTCAGCTTCAATGGCGTCAGGAACGGCGACGACACGTCGGTGGCGATCATCGTTGCGCCCACGGGCAAATACTGGCGCAGCGGCGTCGAAACGAAGGTATAGATCTGCTGGGTGAAGGCGAACAACCCGGCGAAGATGATGAAGATCGCCGCTACGCAACGCAGCAGGCGGGTACGCAACTCGGTGAGGTGCGAAACCAGCGGCATGTGCTGGTCGTTTTCAGGAAGATCGCTCATGGGGCTCGCGGCGCCAGTGTTGGGTCATGAGGGGCCGGCGCAACAGGCGCAGCCGCAGGCGTGGCAGGTTCAACCGGTGGCGTTGCAACAACGGGTGCAGGTGCTTCTACGGCGACGACAGGTGCTGGCTCGGCGGCGGGGGCATGAATCGTTTGCTCCGCGATCGGTTCAACAGGCTGAACGGGCGTGGCCTCCTGCTGGGTCGGCGTGAAAATCTTCCGCGCCTCCTGTTCCAGCGACAGGATGTGCTCGTTGTGCAGTTGCCGACGAATCTCGTCGGCACCGATTTCACGTTCAACTTCCTGTTTGATCGCGTTGAAGCTGCGCTTCAGACGACCGACCCACAGGCCGGCGGTGCGCGCAGCGCCCGGCAGGCGCTCGGGGCCCAGCACTAGCAGGGCGACGAGGCCGACGAGCAGCAGTTCAGAGAAGCTGATACCAAACATTAGTCAGTGCTCACACGTCTTTGCGGATCGGCTCTTCGACTTTTTGCGCCTGCACGTCGATGGTGTGCGGCTGGTTCACGGACTGCGTGGTCTGTGGCTGAACAGGTGGAACCGGTTGCGCCGGGGTCACGGTAGGATCGGCCGGTTTCTCGTCATCGTTCATGGCTTTCTTGAAACCCTTGATCGACTCGCCCACGTCAGTGCCGAGGTTTTTCAGTTTCTTGGTGCCGAACACCAGCACGACAACAACCAGGATGACGATCCAGTGTTTCCAGTCAAAAATGCCCATGTTGCTGCTCCTCTCTAATAGTTGTTCAGGCGGACGGGCGCGAGGCTTTCTCGGCGTGTCCGGACAGACCGAAACGACGGTCCAGTTCATCGAGTACAGCCTGTGGATGCTGCCCCAGTTGGGCGAGCATGACCATGCTGTGGAACCACAGGTCGGCGGTCTCGTAGATCACATCGCTGCAGTCGCCACTGATGGCGGCATCCTTGGCGGCAATGATGGTTTCGACCGACTCTTCGCCGACTTTTTCCAGAATCTTGTTCAAGCCCTTGTGGTACAGGCTGGCGACATACGAGCTGTCAGCGGCAGCGCCTTTGCGCTCTTCCAGCACCTCGGCCAGACGGGTCAGGGTGTCACTCATGGCTGTGTCCTGCGGAATAAATGGCGTGCGGGTCCTTGAGCACGGGATCGACGGTTTTCCAGTCGCCGTTCTCGAAGACGCGGTAGAAGCAGCTCTGCCGACCGGTATGGCAAGCAATGTCGCCGATCTGCTCGACCATCAGGATGATCACGTCGGCGTCACAGTCCAGGCGCATCTCATGCAGCGTTTGCACGTGGCCGGACTCCTCGCCCTTGCGCCACAGCTTGCCACGGGAACGTGACCAGTAAATGGCACGGTTCTCGGCAGCGCTCAGTTCCAGTGATTCGCGGTTCATCCAGGCCATCATCAGGACGCGCCCGGTCTTGTGATCCTGGGCAATCGCCGGCACCAGGCCGTCTGCGTCCCACTTGATCTCGTCCAGCCAGTTTTTCATCTTCGACTCCGACAGCGGGTTCCACACTTCATGAGCAGAACCCAAGCGTTCAAACAGTGTGCCAGCGTGCGGGGGCGCTGGCTATCGGCGAACGACCAGATACAAACCGACGGCCACCATGATTCCGGCCGGCCAATGACCCATATCGCTCAATGGCCCGCCGGCCAGCAGAATGGCGCCGCCCGCCAGGTGAGCGCAGCCGAGCAGGCGCAGGAACCAGTCGTCCTTGCGCTTGTGCCACGGTGGCGGCGGATCGTTGGCGTGGGGCTGGGACATGCGTTCGAGCAGGTCACGGGCCATGTTGGCCAGGTGCGGAATCTGTTCGAACTGGCTCTGCACGTTGCCGAGCAAGGCTTTGGGGCTGACGCGCTCACGCATCCAGCGTTCGAGGAACGGCTGGGCGGTGTTCCACAGATCGAGATCCGGGTACAGCTGACGGCCGAGGCCTTCGATGTTCAGCAAGGTTTTTTGCAGCAACACGAGTTGCGGCTGCACTTCCATGTTGAAGCGGCGAGCGGTCTGGAACAGGCGCATCAGCACTTGGCCGAATGAAATATCTTTTAACGGTTTTTCGAAGATCGGCTCGCACACGGTGCGGATCGCTGCCTCGAATTCGTTGAGCTTGGTTTCTGCCGGTACCCAGCCCGAATCGATGTGCAATTGCGCCACACGACGGTAGTCACGCTTGAAGAACGCGAACAGGTTACGCGCCAGGTAATCCTGATCTTCAGGGGTCAGGCTGCCGACGATGCCGCAGTCGATCGCAATGTATTGCGGGCTCCACGGGTTGACGGTGCTGACAAAGATGTTGCCCGGGTGCATGTCGGCGTGAAAGAAACTGTCGCGGAACACTTGGGTGAAGAAGATTTCCACACCCCGTTCGGCGAGCATCTTCATGTCGGTGCGCTGGTCGGCCAGGGTCGCGAGGTCGGTGACCTGAATCCCGTAGATGCGCTCCATTACCAGCACTTTCGGCCGGCACCAGTCCCAATAGACTTGTGGCACATACAGCAGCGGCGAGCCTTCGAAGTTGCGCTTCAACTGGCTGGCATTGGCCGCTTCGCGCAGCAGGTCGAGTTCGTCGTAGATGGTTTTTTCGTAGTCCTGGACCACGTCCACCGGGTGCAGCAAACGTGCATCGGCCGAGAGTTTTTCGGCGGCGCGGGCGAGGATGAACAGCCACGCCAGGTCTTGGGCAATGATCGGTTTCAGGCCCGGGCGTATCACCTTGACCACCACTTCTTCGCCGGTCTTCAGTTGCGCGGCATGCACCTGCGCCACCGAGGCTGAGGCCAGCGGTTCGACGTCGAAACGGCTGAACACTTCACTGATCTTTTTGCCGAGCTGCTCTTCGATCAGGTTGACCGACACTTGCGAGTCGAACGGCGGCACACGGTCCTGCAGCTTCATCAACTCATCGGCGATGTCTTCGGGCAGCAGGTCGCGGCGCGTCGAAAGGATCTGCCCGAACTTGATGAAAATCGGCCCAAGGTCCTGCAACGCCAGGCGCAATCGCGCACCACGGCTCAGGTCCAGCGTCTTGCGCGGGAACCAGCGCCACGGCAAGGCGTAGCGCAGCGCCAGGAGAAACCAGGGCAGCGGCAGGGCGAACAGCAGGTCATCGAGGCGGTAGCGAATCACAACGCGCTGGATGCGCAACAAACGGCGGACGGCAAGCAGCTTCATGCGTTATCGCTTGGGTCGAGGGATCGGGAAAGGCGCTCGAAACGCGCCTCGAGACGTTCCAGATCGAGCTTGATCTGGTCCAGTTCACTGAAACGGGCTTCGGCTTCGCGCTGACCGACGAGGGTGCGCGATTCTTCGGCCAGGTATTCGCCAAGATTCTGATTCAGGCTGGCGAAACCTTGCTGATACCAGCGTGCGCGGCTGCGCAGGTGACCGCCGACCAGTTGCGTGGCGACCGGGCCGAGCCAGCGCGAGAGTTCGTACTCCCAGTCCAGCTCAAGGTCCTGAAGGATCGCCGCCAGCTCCAGCAGCACGCCGCTGTCACCGTCGAGCTCGACTTCAGGGCCATGCAGCACCGAGGTCTTTTCCTTGCTCATCGCCAGTTTCAACAGGCTGGAGGCCGGTGCACGCAACGTGCAGTCAGCGCCGGATTCCCAGTGGGAAGCGAGCATCAGGCCTTCGTCGCTGGGCAGGATGAACAGTTGCAGCGCCGGGCTGCGGCAGTCGACGGCAATCACCCTGCCGCTCAAATGCGCCAGTCGCGGCAGCGCCGTGCTGTCGAGACGCAGCACCCGGTTCAGACCGAGTTCAACGCTGGCGAGCAGGCCGGCCAGCAACATCAGGGTTTGATGCCGCGGTGCAGGGCGACGATGCCTGCGGTCATGTTGTGGTAGGTCACGCGGTCGAAACCGGCCTCGACCATCATCGACTTCAGGGTTTCCTGATTCGGGTGCATGCGGATCGATTCGGCCAGGTAGCGATAGCTTTCCGAGTCGTTGGTGATCAGCTTGCCCATCAACGGCATGAAGGCGAACGAGTAGGCGTCGTAGGCTTTGGACATCAGCGCATTGGTCGGCTTGGAGAATTCCAGCACCAGCAAACGGCCGCCCGGTTTCAGTACTCGCAGCATCGAGCGCAGGGCGTCTTCTTTATGGGTCACGTTGCGCAGACCGAACGCGATGGTCACGCAGTCAAAATGGTTGTCCGGGAACGGCAGCTTTTCAGCGTCGGCCTGAACGAACTCGACATTGCCGGCCACACCCAGATCCAGCAGGCGGTCACGACCGACCTTGAGCATGGATTCGTTGATGTCGGCCAACACCACCTGGCCGGTCGGGCCAACGAGGTGCGAGAACTTCTTGGTCAGGTCGCCTGTGCCGCCGGCGATGTCCAGCACGCGGTTACCGGTGCGAACACCCGACAGCTCGATCGCAAAACGCTTCCACAGACGGTGCATGCCGCCCGACAGGAGGTCGTTCATCAAGTCGTACTTGGCGGCTACCGAGTGGAAAACCTCAGCGACTTTTTCCGCTTTCTGGCTTTCCGGTACGTTTTTGAAGCCGAAGTGAGTGGTGGGTTCGGCATCGCTGCCTTTGCGCTGATCAGTCATATCGCTGTCACCAAAAGAGAATGCGGGACATTCTAATCCCGGTGGCCTGCTTTGTCTTGGCAAGGCTGAAGGTAAGATAGGCAACCACCGGGACGTTTTGCCGCAGCAGCGGTCAAGATGCTTCAGGAAAGTATCCATAAAGCAGGAGTCATTCGATGGCCCGTATTAGTGTTGAGCGTGCCCACGGCCTGGGCAAGGAAGCAGCCCGCGAGAAGGCTGATCTGTTGGCGCAGAAGCTGTCCGATCAATATGGCCTGGAGCCGCAATGGTCCGGCGACACCCTGAACCTCAAACGTTCCGGTGTGAAAGGCGCGGTACATGTCAGCGAAGATTCGATCCGCGTCGATGTGGAGTTGGGCCTGATGATGTCGGCCATGAGCGGCATGATCAAATCGGAAATCGAAAAAGCCCTTGATAAGGCCTTGGTCTGATTCCGGATTGAAATCCCTTCATCTGTAGGAGTGAGCCTGCTCGCGATAGCGGTCTGTCAGTCGACATTGATTTCGACTGACAGACCGCTATCGCGAGCAGGCTCACTCCTGCATTTGTTTTGTGTGAAGCCAAAGTTTTATGTCAGTTGTTAGGGTGCCGTTTCTAATTTTTCTCCCTACTTTGTGCCTGAGCCCGACACTTTCGCGGGCAGTTCCTCAAACCTTCTGCGCGTGAGGTGCACCATGGCCAAAGTTATTTTGAAGAAAAAAATCGACGCTTCGACTACTGCTCTGGGCGACGTCAAATCCTATGCCCGCAAGATCTGGCTGGCAGGCCTGGGGGCCTACACCAAGGTCGGCCAAGAGGGCAGCGAGTACTTTCAAGAGTTGATCAAGGCTGGTCAAACTGTTGAAACCAAAGGTAAAAAAGTAGTTGCCGAGAAACTTGAAGCGGCTAACACAGAGATTGAAGAAGCCAAGAGTGAAGTGAGCACTTTCAAAGGCAAGGTCGAAGTTCAACTCGACAAGGTCGAGAAGGCTTTTGACTCGCGTGTCGCAAGTGCCTTGAATCGTATCGGCATTCCGTCTAAACATGACGTTGAGACACTCTCTGCTAAGCTCGATGAGCTGACGGCATTGCTCGAACGCGTCGCGCGTAAATCTTAAGGAGAACGGGATGGCTGGTAAAAAGAACACCGAAAAAGAAGGCAGCTCGTGGATCGGGAAAGTCGAAGACTACTCCCGCAAAATCTGGCTTGCTGGTTTAGGCGTGTACTCGAAGATCGACACTGACGGCAGCAAGCTCTTCGATACATTGGTTAAAGACGGCGAGAAAGCCGAGAAGCTCACCAAGAGCGCTGTCGGCAAGAAAGTCGATGCCGCCAAGGACTCCGCTTCGTCGGCCAAGTCGCGCATCAGCGGCGTGAAAGATCGGGCACTGGGCAAGTGGGATGAGCTGGAAGGGGCTTTTGACAAGCGCCTGAACAGCGCCATTTCGCGCCTGGGTGTACCGAGCCGCAATGAAGTGAAAGCGCTGCACAGCAAGGTCGATACCCTGACCAAGCAGATCGAGAAACTCACCGGCGCCAAGGTTGCACCTGTTGCGGCGAAAACCGCAGCGGCCAAACCTGCTGCTAAACCAGCCGCCAAAAGCGCTGCCAAGCCACTGGTAAAAGCGGCTGCCAAACCGGTCGCCAAAGCCGCGTCGAAAGTCGCATCCGCCGCCAAGTCCGCTACCAAAACTGCCGCCGCCAAACCTGCAGCAGCCAAGACAGCGGTCAAATCGGTTGCTGCCAAAGCCGCCGCCAAACCAGCAGCAAAACCGGCTGCCAAAACTGCAGCGGCCAAACCGGCAGCCAAGCCAGCGGCAAAACCTGCCGCAGCGAAGAAGCCAGCAGTGAAGAAACCGGCCACGCCTAAGGCTGCCGCGCCAAAACCAGCAGTGGCTGCCGCCAAACCGGCGACCCCGGTCAGCACGTCGAACTCCGCTGCTGCACCGACCCCTGCTGTAACCCCGACTGTCGCGCCAGCTCCATCGACGCCAACCAGTCAGTCCTGATTTTTCAGGGCTCAAGAAAACGCCCGGCCTGCAAAGGTCGGGCGTTTTTGTTTGTGCACGATTTCATATACACCGCAGAACCCTTGTGGGAGTGAGCCTGCTCGCGATTGCGGTGTGTCATTCAACATTGATATTGACTGACCCGGCGACATCGCGAGCAGGCTCACTCCCACAGTGAAATGTGTTTATCCGGTGAAAGGGTTACTCGTGTTCTTCGAGGTATTGCAGGGCCAGGTGCTCGGTCGCCACTTTGATCGGCGGCAGCAAATGCGGCGCCACCAGCATCATGATCTGATACACCACCAACCTGACTTCACCCTCGCGATCAAGAATCCGCTGATAGTCCAGTGAGAACAGCAGCGTCATGGTGATCTGCTCCACCAACTGCCCCAGCGCTTGAGTGTCACTGACCAACTGCCCTTGCGCCTTCAATCGCGCCAGCAACGAAGCCAGCGTGCGCTTCAGTGCATTGAGCAGATTGCGGATGCCCTTGGCCAGTTTCGGCAGGCGCCCGGCCAGGTTTGACAGGTCCTGGAACAGAAACCGGTAATGGGCCAGCCGCTCGACGATCAAGTGCAGGAACAGCCAGTAATCCTCCGGTGCCAGCTCCACGTCGGCCGGAGGATCAAGCAGTGGCGCAAGCTCGGCCTGGAAACGCTCGAACAAGCCGAGAATCAACGGTTCCTTGCCGTGGAAGTGGTAGTAGAGGTTGCCCGGGCTAATGCCCATTTCGTTGGCAACTTCCATGGTGGAAACGTTCGGTTCACCCTTCTGATTGAACAATTGCAGGGCACATTCGAGGATCCGGTCGCGGGTTTTCATCCAGTCTTCTTAATGGTCGGGTCATGCCACGGCAGGCGTGTGCCGTGGTTCGTTGTCAGTCAGCGCACACGCACGTAAGTACCGGGTGCCGCCTCCATCGGTGGATAGTTCTGGTTGCCGAGGGCCATGTGGGTTTCTTTTTGCGCGCCCGAGCGTTCCTGAATCCAGCTCAGCCATTGGGTCCACCAACTGCCGTCGACTTGCTTGGCGTCGTAATACCACGCTCGTGGGTCGCTACTTAGTTTCGCGCTCTCGACGAAGTTGGCCTTCGGGTTGCTCGGCGGGTTGAGGATGCTCTGCACATGACCGCTGTTGGACAGGACGAAACGTCGCTCGCCACCCAGCAGCAGCGTCGAGCGATACACCGCGTCCCACGGCGTGATGTGGTCGTTGATGCCGGCCACGCTGAAGCTGTCGACCGTGACTTTCTGCAAGTCGATCGGCGTGCCGCACACTTCAAGGCCGCCCGGATGACTCAGTGGGTTGTGCTTGAAGAAGTCCAGCAGGTCGCCATGCAAGGCTGCCGGCAACCGGGTGTTGTCGTTGTTCCAGTAGAGGATGTCGAACGCTGGAGGCTCCTTGCCCAACAGGTAGTTATTGACGAAGTAACTCCAGATCAAATCGTTGGGACGCATCCAGGCAAAGACCTTGGCCATGTCGCGCCCGTCCAGCACACCTTTCTGATAGGAGCGACGCTTCGCCGCTTCGAGGGTCTGTTCGTCAGCGAAAAGCGTCGCCGGAGAGTCCATCTGACTGTCGAGCAGGCTCACCAGATACGTCGCGCTGGATACCCGCCGCAGTTGTCGCTTGGCCTGCAAGTGGCCTTGCAGCGCGGCGATGGTCAGCCCACCGGCGCAAGCGCCCATCAAGTTCACTTCGCGAGCGCCGGTGATTGCCCGGCAAACGTTCATCGCTTCTTCAACCGCTTCGACGTAGGTCGACAGACCCCATTCGCGATGGCGCACATCCGGATTGCGCCAGCTGATCATGAAGGTCTGCAGGCCGTTTTTCAGGGCGAACTGGACGAAGCTGTTATGCGGGCTCAGGTCGAAAATGTAGTACTTGTTGATCTGCGGCGGCACCACCAGCAGCGGTTTGGAATACTGCTTTTCGCTCATCGGCTTGTACTGGATCAGCTCCAGCAGCTCGTTGCGAAACACCACGGAACCCGTGGTGGTGGCGACCGTTTTACCGACCTCGAACGCTTGCTTGGTGACTTGTCTGGGCAGGCCGTCGTTGTGCAGGAAATCGTCGACCAGATGGCTGATGCCACGCACCAGGCTGTTACCGCCGGAATTGAAGATTTCCTTGATCGCCAGCGGATTGAGCAGGGTGTTGGACGGCGCCACGGCGTCATTGAGCAAGGCGAACGCAAAGTGGGCGCGAGCGCGATCGTCCGGGGTCATGTTGCTTTCGTCGATCCAGCTTTTAACTTCTTTCTGCCAGCTCAGGTAGGCCTGCAAGCTGCGGCGATAAAACGGGTTGAGGCTCCACGCCGGGTCGGCAAAACGACTGTCCTGCGGGTTGGTCGGGTGCAGGGTTTCCCCCAGCATGACGCGACCCAGTTGGCCGCCCAGTTTCAAGGCATGTCGAACGCTGTGCACCGGGTTACGCAAGCCATGGGCGGCAACGCTGCGCAGGGTCGAAAACAGATCCCGGCCACGCAGGCCGGTGATCGCACTCTGCGCGTTGATGAACGCGGCGGGAGTGGGCAAAAAGTCCCTCGCTGGTTTGTCGCGCATGTGTCAACACTCCTTCGTCTTTCAGGCCAAATACAAACACATCGAACCAGAACACCATAGACGCTGTTATGGGTTGTTGCGCGGTGCGGCGTCCTGCCGACCGACAATGGGCCGGTTAACCGCCCAATGGCGCGGGATGCGGATGCATCACGGCGCGCTGACGTTCCTCCTCGAGGAATTTCATGATGATCGGTGCCACCGCTTCGGCGCGGGTAATCAGGAACAGATGCCCGTCATCGATGATGTGCAACTGCGCATTGGGGATCCGCCAGGCCAGCATGCGCATGTTGATCAGCGGGATCAGTGGATCGTCGTCGCCGGCCAGTACCAGCGTCGGCTGGTTGATCTTGTGCAGCCAGTGAATACTGGTCCAGCCAAGCCCGGCGAACAGCTGCCAGTAGTAACCGAGCTTGCCCGCCGAACGGACCTTCGCCGCATGGCTGGCGGCCAGGGTCGGATCGCGACGGAAAGAGCCGCCGTAGATCATCGGCGCAATGCGGATCACGTGAGACGGCTGGATGTAGCGCCGCGGGCTGGCCATCATCCACAGCACTTTCGGTTTGCCCGGCACCATCACCGCGCCGGCCGCCGTGGCCGCCAGCACGAGTTTTTTGCAGCGCTCAGGATAGTCGTAGGCGAACTGCTGAGCGAGTGCGCCTCCCCAGGACACGCCGATGACGTTGACTTGCCCATAGTCGAGATAGTCGAGCATCCGCGCCGTGAGTTTCGCCAGGCCCGGAAAACGGTACGGCCGATTCGGCGTCGACGAACCGCCGACACCGGGAACGTCGAAGGCGATGACTTCCAGGTCCGGGTCCAGCGCTGCGACGAACGGAAACACCAGCTCCAGGTTGGCGCCGATGCCGTTGAAAATCAGCAAGGGCGTCAAGTGAGGCTTGCCGGGGCGTACCGCCGTGCGGAGGGTCTGGCCATCCAGGTCGACAGTACGGAATATGAACGGTTGCGGCATGCTTCAGGCCCTGTGGGTTAATTCATCCCCGGTCCCCCTGCAGGAGCGAAGCTTGCTCGCGAAGGCGTCAAGTCAGTCGACATCCATGTTGAATGAAAGACCGTTTTCGCGAGCAAGCTTCGCTCCTGCAGAGGGGCGCGGGGTGTGTCAGTTACCGCTCATGCACATAAGTGCCGGGTGCTGCTTCGCCTGCTGGATAGGCCTTGTTCCCCAGGCTCGCCGGGGACTTCTTCAGCTTGCCCGAACGCTCGGCCTGCCAGGCCTGCCAGTGCAGCCACCAGGAGTCAGTGTGCTTGGTGGAGTTCTCTTGCCAGTCTTCGGCTTTGACCGGCATTTCGGTGCTGGTCATGTAGCGCGATTTCGGATTGCCCGGCGGGTTCAGAATGCTCTGGATATGCCCGCTGCTGGACAGCACGAACTCGACCTTGCCGCCAAACAACTGCGCCGACTTGTAGCAGGACTTCCACGGCGTGATGTGGTCGTTGGTGCCGGCCAGGGAAAAGATGTCGGCCGTGACCTGCTTCAGGTCGATCGGCGTGCCGCACACTTCCAGTGCATCAGGACGGATCAGCGGGTTGTTTTTGAACATTTCGATCAGGTCGCCGTGGAATGCGGCGGGTAACCGGGTGGTGTCGTTGTTCCAGAACAGGATGTCGAATACCGGCGGCTCGTTGCCCAGCAGGTAGTTGTTGACCCAGTAGTTCCAGATCAGATCGTTGGGGCGCATCCAGGCGAAGACTTTCGCCATGTCGCGGCCTTCCAGCACACCGGCCTGATAGGAATGGCGCTTGGCGGCTTCGAGGGTCTGCTCGTCGACGAACAAGGCCACGTCGCTGTCCAGGGTCGTATCCAGCACGCTGACCAGCAGGGTGAGGGCGTTGACCTTCTTCTCGCCGATTGCGGCGTAGTGGCCCAGCAGCGCGGTGCAGGTGATGCCACCGGAGCAGGCGCCCAGCATGTTCACGTCTTTGCTGCCGGTGATCGCAGTAACCACGTCGACCGCTTCCTTGAGCGCTTCGATGTAGGTCGACAGACCCCACTCGCGCTGCTCCTTGGTCGGGTTGCGCCAGCTGACGATGAACGTCTGCACGTTGTTGCGCAGGCAGAAGCGCGCCAGGCTCTTGTCCGGGCTCAGGTCGAATACGTAGAACTTGTTGATCTGCGGCGGCACCACCAGCAGCGGACGCTCGTGCACCTGCTCGGTGATCGGGCGGTACTGGATCAATTCCAGCACGTCATTGCGGAACACCACCGCGCCTTCGGTCACGCCCAGGCTCTTGCCGACTTCGAACGCGCCCATGTTGACTTGGCTCGGCATGCCGCCGTTGTGTACCAGATCCTTGGCCAGGTGCGAGAGGCCGTCGAGCAGGCTTTTGCCGCCGGTCTCGAAGAAACGTTTGACCGCCGCCGGGTTGGCCGCACTGTTGGTCGGGGCCATGGCTTCGGTCATGAGGTTGATCACGAAATGCCCGCGACTGACGTCTTTGGGCGGCAGGTTGCTGTCGTCAATCCAGTCGTGGAGTTCCTTGCGCCACGCCAGGTAAGTTTGCAGATAACGTTTATAGAGCGGGTTCTGGCTCCAGGCCGGATCGGCGAAGCGACGGTCATCGCTGGTAGGTTGAAGTTCTGATTTGCCGAACAACACGTTCTTCAATTCAAGGCCGAAATGGGCGACATGCTTGGCACTGTGAATCGGTTGTTTGATGGCCTGCCTGAGCACCATTCGAGCAGAAGCCAGTAGATCCTTTCCACGCAGCCCAACGACAGGATTCAGCCCCAAGGTGTTTTCCGAGGCTTGATACTTCAAGTCATCGTTATTCTTGTTACTCATCTACGACGCTCCATTGTCCTGAGACGAGTACCTGGGCCCAGCTGTCATCACACAGCCAATGCCAGGTACTTCTGCTCGGGTGACCGTTAATTCTGCATCGCTGCTTTTTACGGCAGAGAGCACTGCAGGGAACTTGCCAGCTCCATTGGTTACCCGAGTTTAATTTTTTTCGCAAGCGGGCCAATCATTGACCCAGGAGCGGAGCATTCAAACAGATGGAATTAGAAAATGCCCTCTAAAGAGCAAGAGGGCTGACCTAGAGCATCAGCTTGACGATGGATTCGTTCGGATCGCGGGTTTTTCCGGCGGCTTTGAGTTCGGCAAGATAATCGTTCCAGAGATCCTCTTGGCGCACGCCCAACTGGTACAGATATTCCCAGGTGAACAGGCCGCTGTCGTGCCCGTCGTCGAAGGTCAATTTCAGTGCGTACTGACCGGCCGGTTCTACCTTGGTCAGGCCTACGCCGATCTTGCCAAATTGCAGGATAGGTTTGCCGTGGCCCTGGACCTCGGCGGAAGGAGAGTGCACGCGAAGGAGCTCGGCGGGCAGGTGATATTCCTCGCCGGACGCGTATTTCAGCGACAGGGTTTTCGAGGCTTTGTGCAGTTTGATGTCGGTGGGAAGCATAGGAAGAGCCTCGGGCGGAAAGCTACAAGCTGCAAGCTTAACTCGATAAGCTTGACGCTTGTAGCTTGCAACTTGAGGCTTACAGAATGTAGCGGGACAGGTCTTCGTTCTGTGCCAATTCGCCGAGGTGACTGTTGACGTAATCGGCGTCGATCAGGATCGCCTTGTCGTCATGGGCGCTGGCCAGGTCGCCGGCGCTGAACGACACTTCTTCGAGCAAGCGTTCGAGCAAGGTGTGCAGGCGACGGGCACCGATGTTCTCGGTCTTCTCGTTGACCTGCCAGGCGATCTCGGCAATACGCTTGATGCCGTCCGGCTGGAACTCGATGACCAGGCCTTCGGTTTTCAGCAGGGCGCAATACTGCTCGGTGAGCGACGCATGCGGCTCGCTGAGGATGCGCTCGAAATCTTCCGGCGTCAGCGCCTTCAGCTCGACACGAATCGGCAGGCGACCTTGCAGCTCCGGCACCAGGTCACTTGGCTTGCTCAGGTGGAACGCACCGGAAGCGATGAACAGGATGTGGTCGGTCTTGACCATGCCCAGCTTGGTGTTGACGGTGCAGCCTTCGATCAGTGGCAGCAAGTCACGCTGCACGCCTTCACGGGATACGTCGACGCCGCCGGAGTTACCGCGCTTGGCGACCTTGTCGATTTCATCGATGAACACGATGCCGTGCTGCTCGACCGCTTCCAGCGCCTTGGCCTTCAACTCTTCATCGTTGACCAGGCGGCTGGCTTCCTCGTCACGCACCAGTTTCAGCGCTTCCTTGACCTTGATCTTGCGGTTTTTCTTTTTGCCCTTGCCCATGTTGGCGAACAGGCTCTGCAACTGGTTGGTCATTTCTTCCATGCCCGGTGGCGCGGAGATGTCGACGCCGGCCATTTCGGCGACTTCGATTTCGATCTCCTTGTCATCCAGCTGACCTTCGCGCAGGCGCTTGCGAAACAGCTGGCGGGTGTTGGAGTCGGCTGACGGGGCGTCGTCATTGTTAAAGCCCATGCGTGCCGGTGGCAGCAGGGCGTCGAGGATGCGTTCCTCGGCGGCGTCTTCGGCGCGGTGGCGAACCTTGGTCATTTCCTGTTCGCGCAGCAGCTTGATCGCCGCGTCGGCCAGGTCACGAATGATCGATTCGACATCGCGACCGACGTAGCCGACTTCGGTGAACTTGGTCGCTTCGACTTTGATGAACGGCGCGTTGGCGAGTTTGGCCAGGCGACGGGCGATCTCGGTTTTACCGACACCGGTCGGGCCGATCATCAGGATGTTCTTTGGCGTTACTTCAACGCGCAGCTCTTCGGGCAGCTGCATCCGGCGCCAGCGGTTACGCAGCGCGATGGCGACGGCGCGCTTGGCATCGTCCTGGCCGATGATGTGGCGATTGAGTTCGTGGACGATTTCACGGGGAGTCATGGACATAGTAATTGGCGGTCCTCAAGCAAAAGTGAGCCGTGGCACTAAGGCCGGAACAGGCTTACTCGGCGAGGTCCTGCTCCTCAATGGTGAAGGTGTGGTTGGTGAATACGCAAATGTCGCCGGCGATACCGAGTGCGGTTTCGACGATTTCCCGGGCCGACAGATCGGTTTTCTTCAGCAGCGCGCTGGCGGCGGCCTGGGCGTAACCGCCACCGGAACCCATGGCGATCAGGCCTTCTTCGGGTTCGACCACGTCGCCGTTGCCGGTGATGATCAGGGAGGCGTCTTTGTTCGCGACGGCGAGCATGGCTTCGAGGCGGCTGAGGGAGCGGTCAGTGCGCCATTCTTTGGCGAGTTCGACAGCGGCGCGAACCAGGTGGCCCTGATGTTTCTCAAGCTGGCCTTCAAAACGCTCGAAGAGGGTGAAGGCGTCAGCGGTGGCCCCGGCAAAACCGGCGATGACCTGGCCGTGGTACAGGCGACGAACTTTCTTCGCGTTGCCTTTCATCACGGTATTGCCGAGAGAAACCTGGCCGTCGCCGCCCATGACGACTTTGCCGTGGCGGCGAACTGAAACGATGGTGGTCAAGGGAGAGTCTCCACGCAGCGGGGCGAAAATGCCTTATGCCAACTCATATGGGGGTGGCGATGCGTTTTTCAACTGCGGGGCGGGAGAGGGGACGAGCGGTGTTGCGCGGGGAAGGGTGTGTTGGCTGTTCTGGCGCCTTCGCGGGCACGCCTCGCTCCTACAGGGAATCACGCAATCCTTGTAGGAGCGAGGCTTGCCCGCGAAGAACGATAACGCGGTGCCCCTGACGAAATCAGCGGTTCTGGCGTTGTTGTAACAGCAGGTTGCTGAAGCCGGCGCCGGACAGTTGTTTCTGCGCCGTGGTCAGCTGTTCGCGATTGCTGAACGGCCCGACCAGCACTCGATACCAGGTTTCATCTTTGACTGTGCCGGATTCAACCGCCACCGCCTGGCCCAGCAGGATGATCTGCGCCCGAACCTTGTCCGCGTCAGCTTCCTTGCGGAACGAACCGGCCTGGAGGAAGAACTTGGTCACCGGGGCCGCTTTGGACACCGGTGGCGCTGGCGGCGGCGTGATCCCGGCCAGTGCCGCCTGGGCTCGCGCAGTATCAATCTTCGCTGCTTGCTCTGGCGTGACCGGCGTGGTCGGAATTGCCGGCACTTGTGGCGTCGGCAGGGTTTTCTCCGGCACGGCATCCGGCGGCACGATCACTTCCGATTCCGGCAGCAGGGTGTAGAAGTCGTACTTTGGCTTCACCGGTTGCGTCGGGCTCGGCGGGGTCTTGTTGGCCTCGGCGATCTTGGTGGCTTTCTGCTGTTCGATCTTCTCGCGCTTGACGCTCTCGCTGCCCTTGCCCGGTTCCAGTTTCATCAGGAACACAATGAACGCGCCGACCGTCAGGCCGATGGCCATCCACAGCCAACCCGGGATCGGTTGCTTTGCAGGAGCTTGGTAACGGCTGGCGCCACGCTTGGGTGCAGGTTTTTTCTTGGCAGCCAACTTACATACGCTCCAGAGTTTCCAGACCCAAGAGTTCCAGGCCTTGCTTGAGAGTGCGGCCGGTCAGCGCGGCGAGGCGCAGACGGCTCTGCATTTGCGCCGGGGTGTCGGCGCTGAGGATCGGGCAGTTCTCGTAGAAGCTGGAGAACAGGCCGGCGACATCGTACAGGTAGGTGCACAGAATGTGTGGCGTGCCTTTTTCGCACACGTTGTTCAGCACTTCGCCAAATTGCGCGAGCTTGGCTGCCAACTCGTGTTCGTGTGCTGCTTCGAGGACGATCTGGCCTTCGACTTCACTGAAGTCCTTACCGAGTTTGCGGAATACACCGGCCACGCGGGTGTAGGCGTACAGCAGGTACGGAGCAGTGTTGCCTTCGAAGTTGAGCATCAGGTCGAAGTTGAAGCTGTAGTCGCTGGTACGGTGCTTGGACAGGTCAGCGTATTTCACGGCGCCAATGCCTACGACCCTGGCGATGTTGCGCAATTCGTTTTCGGCCAGCTCCGGGTTCTTGTCTTTCACCAGGGTGTAGGCGCGTTCCTGGGCTTCGGTCAGCAGGTCGATCAGCTTCACGGTGCCGCCATCACGGGTCTTGAACGGACGGCCATCGGCGCCGTTCATGGTGCCGAAGCCCATGTGTTCCATTTCCATCGGGTGCGTCACGAAGCCGGCCTTGCGGGCGACTGCGAACACTTGCTGGAAGTGCAGCGCCTGGCGCTGATCGACGAAGTACAGCGCGCGGTCAGCCTTGAGTTTGCCGCTGCGATAACGCACGGCTGCCAGGTCAGTGGTGGCGTAGAGGTAGCCGCCATCGGCCTTGACGATGATCACCGGCAGCGGGTCGCCGTCGGCGTTCTTGAATTCGTCGAGGAACACGCACTGGGCGCCATTGCTTTCGACCAGCATGCCGGCGGCCTTGAGGTCGTTGACCACGTTGATCAGGTCGTCGTTATAGGCGCTTTCGCCCATCACGTCGGCCATGGTCAGTTTGACGTTCAGCAGTTCGTAGATTTTCTGGCAGTGCGACAGCGAGATGTCCTTGAACTTGGTCCACAGGGCCAGGCAGTCCGGGTCGCCGGCTTGCAGCTTGACCACCAGGCCACGGGCGCGATCGGCGAACTCTTCGGATTCGTCGAAGCGTTGCTTGGCGGCGCGGTAGAAGTTTTCCAGGTCGGACAGTTCATCGCTGGTGATCGGGTTTTCTTGCAGATAAGCCATCAGCATGCCGAACTGGGTGCCCCAGTCGCCGACGTGGTTCTGACGGATGACGTCGTCGCCGAGGAACTCCAGAACGCGTGCCACGCCGTCGCCAATGATGGTCGAACGCAAGTGACCGACGTGCATCTCTTTGGCCAGGTTCGGGGCCGACAGGTCGACCACAGTGCGCTGCACCGGGCCAGCTTTGCGCACGCCGATGTGGTCGTCGGCGAGGGCGGCATCCAGGCGAGTGGCCAGGGCATCAGTGTTCTGGAAGAAATTCAGGAAGCCCGGGCCGGCGATTTCGGTCTTGGTGACGTTTTCATCAGCCGGCAGCGCAGCGATGATTTTCTCAGCCAGGTCACGCGGCTTCATGCCGGCCGGTTTGGCCAGCATCATCGCGATGTTGCTGGCGAAGTCGCCGTTCTTCTTGTCACGGGAGTTTTCCACCTGGATCGCCGGCGACAGGCCTTCAGGCAACACACCTTCGTTGACGAGTTGGGTGATGGCTTGTTGGATCAGCTGGCGAATGGTGTCTTTCATGGTGTTCTCTTTCGACCGCAAGCGCGGCGGCGCTTCGATGCGCTAGTGGAAAAACTGGGCATTATCCGTTGCGAAGACGGGCTTGCCAACTATAGCGGGCAGGTTATGGATATGTGGTGACAAATCGGGCCTCTTCGCGGGCCAGCCTCGCTCCTACAGTTTTTGTGTCGTTCACAGTATTGGCAAACGACTCTCCCCCTGTAGAGCGAGCCTTGCCCGCGAAGGCGATCGACCAATCAATACAAATCGACGGGATCCACATCCAGCGACCAACGCACCGCCCGCCCGCTCGGCATCTGCTCCAGCGCCAGCAACCAGCTACTCAGCAGCCGATGCAACGGCGCCCGGGCCGTGGCTTGCAACAACAACTGCGCACGATAACGCCCGGCCCGGCGCTCCATCGGAGCCGGCACCGGGCCGAGCAGCTCAATACCGGTCAGATTCTGCTCAGCCAGCAAGCGCTCGGCCTCGCTACACGCTTCATCGAGAAAACCTTCGGCCTGTCCCGGTTTGTGCGCTTCGGCCCGCAGCAACGCCAAATGCGCAAACGGCGGCAATCCTGCCGAGCGGCGTTCGCTCAAGGCCTGTTCGGCAAAGGCGAAATAGCCTTGTTCGGTCAATTGCACCAGCAGCGGATGATCGGCCAGGTGCGTCTGGATAATCACCTTGCCCGGCTCTTCTGCCCGCCCGGCCCGGCCTGCCACCTGAACGATCAACTGTGCCATGCGCTCGCTGGCGCGGAAGTCGCCAGAGAACAATCCACCGTCGGCATCGAGAATCGACACCAGCGTTACCCGTGGAAAGTGGTGCCCTTTGGCGAGCATTTGCGTGCCCACCAGAATGCACGGCTGGCCTTTCTGGATGGTGGCGAATAACTGATTCATCGCGTCCTTGCGCGACGTACTGTCGCGGTCGACCCGCAGTACCGGGACGTCCGGGAACAGAATCGCCAGGCGCTCTTCTGCGCGTTCGGTGCCGGCACCCACCGGCCGTAAATCGACCTTGCCGCACTTCGGGCAATGCCGCGGCACGCGTTCCACGTAGCCGCAATGGTGGCAGCGCAATTCGCCGGAGCGCTGGTGCACGGTCATCCGCGCATCGCAGCGCTGGCACTCGGACATCCAGCCGCAGTCATGGCACAGCAGCGTCGGCGCAAAGCCGCGACGATTGAGAAACACCAGGACTTGCTGGCCAGCCGCCAGCGTCTGGCCGATGGCTTGCTGCATCGGCCCGGAAATACCGCTATCCAGCGGACGGCTTTTTACATCGAGACGCAGGAATCGCGGTTGTTTGGCGCCGCCAGCACGCTCGTTCAGGCGTAGGAGCCCATACCGACCGGTGTAGGCGTTGTGCAGGCTTTCCAGTGAAGGCGTGGCGGAGCCGAGGACAATCGGGATGTTTTCCTGCCGCGCGCGCACCAAAGCCAGATCGCGGGCGTGATAGCGCAGGCCTTCCTGCTGTTTATAGGAGCCGTCGTGCTCTTCGTCGATGATGATCAGGCCGGGATTTTTCATCGGCGTGAACAGCGCCGAGCGGGTGCCGATAATGATGTCGGCGTCACCGTCCCGGGCCGCGAGCCAGGCCTCGAGGCGCTCCCGATCATTGACTGCCGAGTGAATCAGGGCGATGCGCGCATTGAAACGCTGCTCGAAGCGCGCCAGGGTTTGCGGGCCGAGGTTGATCTCCGGGATAAGGACCAGCGCCTGCTTGCCGGCTTCGAGGGTTTCGCGGATCAGCTGCAAATAGACTTCGGTCTTGCCGCTGCCGGTAACGCCGGCCAACAGGAACGCATGATAACTGTCGAACCCGGCGCGAATCGCTTCATACGCGGCACGCTGCTCTGGGTTGAGCGGCAATTCCGGTTGCGCCAGCCAATGTTCGTGGCGGGCGCCGGGAGCGTGCTTGCGGATTTCCACCTGCACCAGATCCTTGGCCAGCAACAGATCCAGGCTGTCCTTGCTCAGCATCAGTTTGCTCAACAACTGATGGGCCACGCCGTGAGGATGCTGGGCCAACGTGGCCAGGGCTTCGCGCTGGCGCGGGGCACGGGCGATACGCGGATCATCCAGGCTGGCACCGGGCGCGGCGGACCAGAAGCGTTCCTGGCGCGCCTCGGCCAATTCGCCTTGGCGCAGCAACACCGGAAGCGCCCAGCTCAAGGTGTCACCGAGGCTGTGCTGGTAATACTGCGAGGTCCACAGACACAGCTTGAACAGTGCTGGCGGTAGCGGCGGGGTGGCGTCGAGCAGGGCCAGCGCCGGTTTGAGCTTTTCCACCGGGACTTCGCTGGTGTCGGTGACCTCCACAAGAATCCCGATCATCTCCCGCCGGCCAAACGGCACCCGCAGGCGCATGCCCGGTTGCAACTGGGCGCGCAGGATCCCGGCCGGGGCACGGTAATCGAACAGGCGGCGCAGCGGCGAAGGCAGGGCGAGGCGCAAAATGGCGTCGGGCACGCGGGGATCTCGATAAACGGGCAGTAAAAGAAGTCGGACGCATACTAATTGTGGGAGTGGGCTTGCTCGCGTATGCGTTGGGTCAGACACCTCATCGCTGGCTGGCAGGCCGTATTCGCGAGCAAGCCCGCTCCCACAAGGGGCACATATCAGGCGGGGAGCCTAGCAGACGGTCGGTAGAAGCGACAGCTTGCGCGATTGGCATTGTCTGGTAGAATCCGCGGCCTAATTACGTGCGGTATTCAACAATAGTGTTGAGTGGCGGCACGCTAGCTCGAGGAAGACACCATGAAAGCCGATATCCATCCAGATTATCCAGTCATTGCTGTTACTTGCAGCTGTGGCAACAAGTTCGAAACCCGTTCGACCTTCGGCAAAGCTCTGCCGATCGACGTTTGCAACGAATGCCACCCGTTCTACACCGGTAAGCAGAAGACTCTGGATACTGGCGGTCGTGTACAGCGCTTCGCAGACCGTTTCGGCGCTTTCGGCAAGAAAGCTCCTGCTGCTGCAGAGTAAGCTTGAAAAGCCCCATGGGCTTTACCTTGCTAACGAAAAAGGCGTCCCTCGCGGGCGCCTTTTTTGTGTCCGCGATTTGGCTGTCCGGCGCCCAGGCCTTCTGCCCGGTGCCGAGCGGGCTTACACCCGTCGCGGTGCAGCGTGTGGTGGATGGCGACACCTTGCGCCTGAGCGATGGCCGCAGTGTGCGCATGATCGGCTTGAATACGCCTGAGCTGGGCAAGCAGGGCCGTTCCGACGAGCCGTTCGCCGTGGTCGCGCACAAACGCCTGGAAGTGCTGGTGGCGGCCAGCGACGGGCGCGTGGGTTTGCGTCCCGGTAAAGAGAGCAAAGATCATTACGGTCGCACGCTGGCCCATGTCTATGGCGCCAATGGCGCCAACCTCGAAGCGCAGATGCTCGCCGAGGGCCTTGGTTTTCAAGTGGCGGTCGCGCCGAATGTCGATTTGGTCAGCTGTCAGCAAGCCGCCGAACTCAGCGCCCGTCAGGCCGGCCTTGGCCTGTGGCGGCACTCACCTGTACTGAAAGCGGAGCAGATCAACGCCTCCGGTTTCGCCGTGCTCAGTGGTCGTGTGAGCAAGGTTCAGCGCAATCGCGGCGGAGTTTGGATTGAGTTGCAGGACGCGGTTGTATTGCGCGTTGCACCCAATTTGCTCGGGCAGTTCGATGTTGCATCGCTTGAGCGGCTGAAGGGCAAGCAGATTGAGGCGCGTGGCTGGGTCGTGGATCGATCGCGTCGGGGCGGCTTGAAACCCGGGCAGGCACGCTGGCTTCTGCCGCTGACCGATCCGGCGATGCTGCAAGCGGCGCCCCGATAAAAAATTGTAGACATTTTTTATGGCGATTGTGAACAGTATATCCCTTGTGTTCCGCGGCTCTTGGCCCAAAGTCGTAGGGCTGGGCGCTTGACAGGGGTGACCGGTCAGTCTTGTGGGGACTTTGCGACACGCGTATCCTCGGCGGTCCGTCTGTCCAACAGTAAAAGCGGAATGCCCACATGTCTGATTTGAAAACTGCCGCTCTCGAATATCATGCCCATCCTCGTCCAGGGAAGCTGAGTGTCGAGCTCACCAAGGCCACCGCTACCGCCCGCGACCTGTCGCTGGCCTACAGCCCCGGCGTAGCCGAACCAGTACGCGAAATCGCCCGCGATCCTGAACTGGCCTACAAATACACCGGCAAAGGCAACCTGGTTGCAGTCATTTCCGATGGCACCGCGATTCTCGGCCTGGGTAACCTCGGCCCATTGGCTTCCAAGCCAGTCATGGAAGGTAAGGGCGTGTTGTTCAAGCGCTTCGCCGGCATCGACGTTTTCGACATCGAAGTCGACTCCGAAAGCCCGCAAGCCTTCATCGACACCGTCAAGCGTATCTCCATCACCTTCGGCGGCATCAACCTGGAAGACATCAAGGCACCTGAGTGCTTTGAGATCGAGCGCGCTCTGATCGAGCAGTGCGACATTCCAGTGTTCCACGATGACCAGCACGGCACCGCAATCGTTACCGCGGCCGGCATGATCAACGCCCTGGAAATCGCTGGCAAAACCCTCGCTGACGCCAAGATCGTCTGCCTGGGCGCCGGTGCGGCCGCCATCTCCTGCATGAAATTGCTGGTGAGCATGGGCGCCAACATCGAAAACATCTTCATGGTTGACCGTACCGGTGTGATCCACTCCGGCCGTGACGACCTGAACCAGTACAAGGCTGTCTTCGCCCACGCGACCGACAAGCGCACCCTGGCTGACGCCCTGACCGGTGCTGACGTGTTCGTTGGCCTGTCCGGCCCGAACCTGCTGAGTGCTGAAGGCCTGAAGTCCATGGCGGCCAACCCGATCGTGTTCGCCTGCTCGAACCCGGATCCGGAAATCGCCCCGGAACTGGCGCACGCCACCCGTGACGACGTGATCATGGCGACCGGCCGTTCGGACTACCCGAACCAGGTCAACAACGTATTGGGCTTCCCGTTCATCTTCCGCGGTGCCCTGGACGTTCGCGCCAAGCGCATCAACGAAGAAATGAAAGTGGCAGCGGCCAACGCCCTGCGCGAACTGGCCAAGCTGCCGGTTCCTCAGGAAGTGTGCGACGCCTATGGCGGCATCAAGCTGGAATTCGGTCGTGAGTACATCATTCCGAAGCCAATGGATGCCCGCCTGATCACCGTGATCTCCGATGCCGTGGCCAAGGCCGCCATTGAGACCGGCGTAGCGACCCTGCCGTATCCGAAGAACTACCCGCTGAAAAGCGTGGATGACGTGTTCAACGGCTAAACCGTTGTAGCGCTTCAACCGAAAGCCCCGGCTCATTTGAGTCGGGGCTTTTTTTTTGTCTGTGGTTTTTGTGGTGTCTGTAAGGATCTCTTCGCGGGCAAGCCTCGCTCCTACAGGGGCAAGCGCTGGGAACTTTCCATGTCCGTAGGAGCGAGGTTTGCCCGCGGAGAGGCCCTCAAGGACAAAGCAAAACCTGCAGGCCATAAAAAGCCCCGCTCTTCTTGAGAAGGCGGGGCTTTTGCGTTGCGCTACGCGATCAGAACAGATCGATTGGCGCTGCTTCGTCCGCTGGCAGCGGGCTGCCCGGCGCATTGCCGTTACCCAGCTCATTCACCGACGGAGGCGTGTCCTCGGCCTTGAACAGCTCGAAGTACGCGCCTGGCGTGCCTGGGCTGGCCGCGCGGCCGCTGACGGGGTCAACCCGCAAACTGAGAATGCCTTCCGGCTCTGGTTGAGTGTGAGGCGGCTTGTCCTTGAGCGCGGCAGCCATGTAGTTCATCCAGATCGGCAGCGCGACGGTGCCACCGAACTCGCGCTTGCCCAGGCTTTCAGGCTGATCGAACCCGGTCCAGACGGTGGTTACGTAATCGGCGTTGTAGCCGGAGAACCAGGCGTCCTTGGATTCGTTGGTGGTACCGGTCTTGCCCGCAATGTCACTGCGACCCAAGGCCAGTGCGCGGCGGCCGGTGCCGAGTTTGATCACGTCCTCAAGCATGCTGTTGAGGATGTAAGTGGTGCGACCGTCGACGATGCGTTCGGCCACGGCCGGCGTTTGCGGCTCAGTGCCGGGTGCGGCTGGAGCTTCCCCTGGAGTCGCATTGACCGTGAATGCCTGGGCGTCGGTCGGTGCGGCGATGCCGTTGGTCACTGCGGCGCCCTGAGGAACGCTCGGCGGGTTGGCGACGAACAGCGTGTCGCCATTGCGGCTTTCGATCTTGTCGATGATGTACGGGCTGATTTTGTAGCCACCGTTGGCGAAGGTGCTCCAGCCGGTGGCGATTTCCATTGGCGTCAGGGTCGCGGTGCCCAGGGCCAGGGACAGGTTGCGCGGCAGGTCCTGCTTGTTGAAGCCGAACTTGCTGATGTAGTCGATGGTGCGATCGATGCCCAGCGCCTGCACCAGACGGATCGACACCAGGTTGCGCGACTTGTACAGCCCTTCACGCAGGCGGATCGGGCCGAGGAAGGTGTTGGTGTCGTTCTTCGGGCGCCAGACCTTGTCCAGGTATTCATCGACGAACACGATCGGCGCATCGTTCACCAGGCTGGCGGCGGTGTAGCCGTTATCCAGCGCGGCGCTGTACACGAAGGGCTTGAAGCTCGAACCCGGCTGACGCTTGGCCTGCATGGCGCGGTTGTAGTTGCTCTGCTCAAAGGCGAAACCACCGACCAGTGAGCGAATGGCGCCGTTCTGCGGATCAAGGGATACCAGCGCGCCTTGCGCTTGCGGGATCTGGCTGAACTTCAGCGAATTGTCCGGTTGGCGCTGCACGCGAATCAGGTCGCCGACCTGAGCCACGTCCGAGGGCTGCTTCGGATTGGCGCCCATGCTGTTGGTGTTCAGGAACGGACGCGCCCATTTCATGCTGTCCCAGCCGACGTGTTCTTCGCCGGTGCGGGTCAATACTTGCAGGCCAGTCTTGTCGACCTGAGTGACGATGGCGGGCTCAAGGCTGCTGATGGTCCGCTGTTTGGTCAGTTCGGTGGCCCAGGCCTCGCGAGTCTTGCCCGGCAGGCGCGACTCGGGACCGCGATAGCCGTGACGCTGATCGTAGGTCATCAAGCCTTCGTGCAGCGCGGTGTTGGCCATTTCCTGGAGATTGCTCGGCACCGTCGTGGTCACGCGAAAACCTTCGGTGTACGCATCGCTGCCATAGCGGCCGACCATTTCGGCACGGGCCATTTCAGCAATGTACGGCGCGTTCACTTCCGGCGTCGGCACGTGGTAGCTGGCGTTCAGCGGTTCGTTGATCGCAGTGGTGTAGTCGGCTTCGGTGATTTTGCCGAGCTTGTACATGCGCCCCAGGATCCAGTCGCGACGTTCCTTGCTGCGGGCCGGATTGGCCAGCGGGTTGAAGCGCGAAGGGGCTTTTGGCAGGCCGGCGATCATCGCCATCTGCGCCAGGCTGACATCACGAATCGATTTGCCGTAGTAAACCTGCGCGGCGGCTTCGATGCCATAGGCGCGGTTACCCAGGTAGATCTTGTTGACGTACAGCTCCAGGATTTCGTCCTTGGTCAGCTGCCGTTCGATCTGCAGGGCCAGGAGGATTTCGGTGGTTTTGCGCGAGAAGCTGCGTTCGCTGGTCAGGAAGAAGTTCTTCGCCACCTGCATGGTGATGGTGCTGCCGCCGGACTGGATGTGTCCGCTTTTTACCAACTGGGTTGCAGCGCGCATCAAGCTGCTGGGATCGACGCCGTAGTGGTTGGCGAAATTGTCGTCTTCAGCACTTAGTAACGCATTGATGAAATTGGGGGGGATGTCGGCGAAACGGATTGGTGTGCGGCGCATCTCGCCAAATTCTGCGATCAACTTGTTGTCGCTGCTGTATACCCGCAATGGAATCTGCAACTGGATGCTTCGCAGAGCCTCCACAGATGGCAATCCCGGACTAAGGTAAAGAAACGCGCCGCTCAGACCAAGGAGCAGTCCGCAGAAAACGGCGACGATGGACCAACCGAAAAATTTCAGCAGACGAATCAAGGCTTTGGGATATCCAGGGCAAAGAATGAATTGGGCAACAGGGTTCAGATAACAGGGAACGACCCGCGCTTGCAGTAAAAACCGGAAAAAATCGCTGGGCATTATAAGCATTTTTCCGTCGAGGGCGTCATTTGCGCTGCTGTCAAGACGGGTGGTTTGAACGCAATGGGTATTACAGAGTCCGTAAGACACGGATAGTCATAGGGAATTGGTAGTGCTAGGACTCTTCAATAAAAAAGCCAATACGCTTCTGGGCATCGACATCAGCTCCACGTCGGTGAAGTTGCTTGAGCTAAGTCGCCAGGGTGAGCGTTATCGGGTCGAGGCCTATGCGGTCGAGCCCTTGCCTACCAACGCAGTGGTCGAAAAAAATATCGCCGAGCTCGAAGGCGTGGGCCAGGCACTCGCGCGCGTGCTGCTCAAGGCCAAAACCAACCTCAGGAATGTCGCCGTGGCCGTCGCCGGTTCGGCAGTCATCACCAAAACCATCGAGATGGACGCAGGTCTTTCCGACGACGAGATGGAAAACCAGCTGAAGATCGAGGCCGATCAGTACATCCCCTATCCATTGGATGAAGTCGCCATCGACTTCGAAGTCCAGGGCTTGTCGGTGCGTAACCCCGAACGGGTCAATGTGCTGCTGGCGGCCTGTCGCAAGGAAAACGTGGAGGTGCGTGAAGCTGCCCTGGCGCTGGCCGGCCTGACCGCGCGAGTGGTGGATGTCGAGGCCTATGCGCTGGAGCGGTCGTTCTCCTTGCTGGCGGGGCAACTGGCGGTCTCTCAGGAGGGGCTGACCGTGGCGGTGGTCGACATCGGTGCGACCATGACCACCCTGAGCGTGCTGTACAACGGGCGGATCATCTACACCCGGGAACAATTGTTCGGCGGTCGTCAGCTCACGGAGGAAATCCAGCGTCGTTATGGCCTGACCGTCGAGCAGGCGGGGTTGGCGAAGAAGCAGGGCGGGTTGCCGGATGACTACGTCAGCGAAGTCTTGCAACCGTTTCGCGATGCGCTGGTGCAGCAGGTTTTCCGGTCGTTGCAGTTCTTCTTCGCATCCGGTCAGTACAACGCGGTCGATCACATCCTGCTGGCTGGCGGTACCGCGTCGGTCCCGGGGCTTGATCGCCTGATCGAGCAGCGGTTGGGCACGCCAACCCAGGTGGCCAATCCGTTCTCCGACATGGCATTGAGCAGTAAGGTCAACGCCGGGGCCCTGGCGAGCGATGCGCCAGCACTGATGATCGCTTGCGGGCTCGCCCTCAGGAGTTTCGACTGATGGCACGGATCAATCTTTTACCCTGGCGCGAAGAGCTGCGTGAAGAGCGTCGCAAGCGCTTTTTGCTGGCACTGGTCGGCGTATTGGTGTGCTCGGTGGGCGCGATTTTTATCGCGGACCAGGTCATCAGCAGCGCCATTGACCGACAAGTGGCCCGTAACGAATACATCGGCAAACAGATTGCCGTGGTCGACGAGCGCATCAAGCAGATCAGCGACCTGAAGTCCCGTCGCCAGCAGCTCGTCGAGCGCATGCGCATCATCCAGGACCTGCAAGGTAACCGTCCGATCAGTGGGCGGATTTTCGACCAGTTGGCGCGTACCCTGCCTGACGGGGTGTATTTCACCGAAGTGAAAATGGCCGGAAAAACCCTGTCCATTACCGGTGCGGCGGAATCGAACAATCGTGTTTCGGACCTGATGCGCAATCTGGATGCGTCCGACTGGTTCGATGCGCCGAGTCTCACGGAAGTCAAAGCCACCACCGCCGGTCAGCTGGATCAGGCCAACGTCTTTCAGTTGACCGTCCGTCAGACTCAGCCCGCCGTTGTGGAGGCTGGCAAATGAGCCCCTCGGAATGGTTCGAAAGCCTGCGCAAGATCGACATCAACGATCTGGACACCAACAACATGGGGTCCTGGCCGCCAGCGATCAAGGCCCTGGCGGGCGTCTTGCTCATGGTTCTGGTGTTGACCCTCGGCTACACCTTTTACATCAGCGATCAGGAAGATCACCTCGGACTCAAGCGTGAAGAGGAGTCGACCCTCAAGGAGCAATTCGCGAACAAGGCGCACATGGCGGCAAACCTGGAGCTGTATACCCAGCAGATGAAAGAGATGGAGAACTCTTTTGGCGTGTTGCTGCGGCAATTGCCCAGCGATACCGAGGTGCCCGGGCTGCTGGAGGACATCACCCGCACCGGCCTCGGTAGCGGGCTGGAGTTCGAAGAGATCAAGCTGTTGCCGGAGGTTGCCCAGCAGTTCTACATCGAACTGCCGATCCAGATCACCGTGACGGGTGCCTATCACGACCTGGCGACGTTCGTCAGTGGCGTGGCCGGGTTGCCGCGGATCGTTACGCTGCATGATTTCGACCTTGCGCCGGCCGACCCCGAGGGCGGTCCGAAACTACGCATGAGCATCCTTGCCAAGACCTATCGCTACAACGACAAGGGGTTGCAGAAATGAACCCGATTCGTTGCGTGTCGATGGTTGTGTTGCTCGCCGGCCTGGCCGGTTGCGGCAACGGCAATGACGTTGGCGACCTCGACGCCTTCATGAATGAAGTCCGTCTGCGGCCGCCGGGCAAGATTGAACCAACGCCGACATTCCGGTCTTACCCAACGTTCACCTATAACGCTGCCAACCTGCGCAGCCCGTTTTCTCGGCAGGTCAGGGTCGATCTGGCGGGGCAGAAGCGCGGCTCGCGCAACGTCAAACCCGACCCCAACCGGGCCAGGCAATACCTCGAAGGTTTCAACATCGAGCAGTTTGAAATGGTCGGCACGATCTCCAATGCAACCGGCTCCTTTGCGCTGTTGCGCGGGGCAGGCGGGGTGCATCGGCTGAAAGTCGGCGATTACCTGGGGCGTAACGATGGACGGATCGTCGCCATCAGCGGCTCGCAAGTCGATGTGGTCGAAATCGTTCCCGACGGCGAAGGCGCCTGGCTGGAACGGCCACGAACCATCCCTTTGAAAGAGCACTCATAGTGGAACTCGAATAATGAACAGGATTTTCTCAACCCTCGGTATCTCGCTATGGATAGCGTTGCTGTCGCCGATGGTACAAGCGGCCAACCTCAAAGCGCTGGATGTTGCTGCGCTGCCGGGTGATCGTGTCGAGTTGAAGTTGTCTTTCGATGGCCCGCCCCCACAACCTCACGGTTATACGACCGAGTCGCCGGCACGAATCGCGCTGGATCTGCCCGGGGTCGTCAATCAGCTTTCGAGCAAGAGTCGTGAGCTGGGTGGTGGCAATGCCCGTAGCGCGACGGTGGTGGAAGCCAAGGACCGGACGCGGCTAATCATCAATCTGACCCAGTTGACCCCGTACAGCGCCCGTGTCGACGGCAACAACCTGATTGTGGTGGTCGGGCAAGGCGCCAATAACAAAACGCCTCGGCCGACTACCCGCGCGCCTCGCGCCGCGACTGCAATGCCCGCCCGACGAAAGCCTATGCGCCCGTGGGCAAAGCCATTCGCGGTGTGGATTTCCAGCGCGGTACGCAGGGTGAAGGCAATGTAGTGATTGATCTGTCGGATCCGTCCATCGCCCCGGACATCCAGGAGCGCGACGGAAAGATCATCCTGGGATTCGCCAAAACCCAATTGCCAGAACCGTTGCGCGTGCGCCTGGACGTCAAGGATTTCGCCACCCCGGTGCAGTTCGTCAATGCCAGCGCCACGGGGGATCGGGCCACGATCAGTATCGAGCCCAGTGGAGCCTTCGATTATTCGACCTACCAGACCGACAACAAGCTGACGGTCAGCATTCGGCCAATGACCGTCGACGACCTGCAAAAGCGCAACGCCGAACGTTTTGCCTACACCGGTGAAAAACTCTCGCTGAATTTCCAGGACATCGATGTGCGTTCGGTGCTGCAACTGATCGCCGATTTCACCAACCTCAATCTGGTGGCCAGCGACACGGTGCAGGGCGGCATCACCTTGCGTTTGCAGAACGTGCCGTGGGACCAGGCGCTGGACCTGGTGCTGAAAACCAAAGGCCTGGACAAGCGCAAGATCGGTAACGTCCTGCTGGTGGCGCCTGCCGATGAAATCGCCGCGCGTGAACGTCAGGAACTGGAATCGCAGAAGCAGATTTCCGAGCTCGCGCCTTTGCGTCGCGAACTGCTTCAGGTCAACTACGCCAAGGCCGCCGACATCGCCAAGCTGTTCACGTCGGTGACCAGTGCCGAAGCGAAAATCGACGAGCGGGGTTCGATCACGGTTGATGAACGGACCAACAACATCATTGCCTACCAGACCCAGGACCGACTCGACGAACTTCGTCGCATCGTCGCGCAACTGGATATCCCGGTGCGTCAGGTGATGATCGAGGCGCGAATCGTCGAAGCCAACGTCGACTACGACAAAAGCCTCGGCGTGCGCTGGGGCGGTTCGGTGCAGAACAAGGGCAACTGGAACACATCCGGCGTCAGCAATGGCTCGTCGACCACTATCGGTACTCCGGGCAGCACCAGCACCAACTCGCCGTTTGTCGACCTGGGCGCTGCGGGCAACACCTCGGGGATCGGCATCGCCTTCATCACCGATAACGTGTTGCTGGACCTGGAGCTGACCGCAATGGAGAAGACCGGTAACGGCGAAATCGTCTCACAACCCAAGGTAGTCACGTCCGACAAGGAAACCGCGAAAATCCTCAAGGGCACCGAGATTCCCTATCAGGAAGCCAGTTCCAGCGGTGCCACGTCGGTGTCGTTCAAGGAAGCGTCGCTGTCCCTTGAGGTCACGCCGCAGATCACCCCGGACAACCGGATCATCATGGAGGTCAAGGTGACCAAGGATGAGCCGGACTACCTGAACAAGGTCCAGGATGTACCCCCGATCAAGAAAAACGAGGTCAATGCCAAGGTCCTGGTCAATGATGGCGAGACCATCGTGATTGGTGGGGTTTTCTCAAATACTCAGAGCAAGGTTGTAGATAAGGTGCCATTTCTCGGTGATGTGCCGTATCTTGGCCGCCTTTTCCGGCGTGATGTGGTTTCGGAGAAAAAATCCGAGCTGCTGGTATTTCTCACTCCGCGTATCATGAATAACCAGGCGATTGCTGTGAGTCATTGATTCTGTGCGAAATTTGATTCTTGTTGGACCGATGGGGGCTGGAAAAAGCACCATCGGCCGGTTGCTGGCCAAAGAGCTGCGCCTGCCGTTCAAAGATTCCGATAAGGAAATTGAATTGCGCACGGGCGCCAATATCCCGTGGATTTTCGATAAAGAAGGCGAACCGGGCTTTCGTGACCGCGAGCAGGCGATGATTGCCGAGCTGTGCGGCTGCGATGGCGTGGTGTTGGCGACCGGTGGTGGCGCGGTGATGCGCGAAGCCAATCGTCGGGCGTTGCACGCCGGCGGTCGGGTGGTCTATCTGCATGCCTCTGTCGAGCAGCAGGTCGGCCGCACGTCCCGCGATCGCAATCGCCCCTTGTTGCGCACCGCTGATCCGGCCAAGACCCTGCGGGATCTGCTGGCGATCCGCGACCCGCTGTATCGGGAAATCGCTGACCTGGTGGTTGAAACCGATGAGCGGCCGCCGCGAATGGTCGTGCTCGATATTCTCGAACGCTTGCAGCAACTACCTCCCCGTTAAAGCGAGGCGCGAAATGCGCTATCCTCGGCGTCCTGTCACGACTGCTCATGGTTGTGGCGGATGGCTACCGAACGGCGTCACACCAGCAGACGCCGTGGACATTCGTTAATTCAAGGCAGGACGCCTGATTCCATCTTCACTGTGGGGACACATGCAGACACTCAAGGTCGATCTAGGCGAGCGCAGCTACCCGATTCATATTGGCGAAGGTTTGTTGGATCAGCCGGAACTGCTGGCACCGCACATCCGCGGACGGCAAGTGGCGATCATCTCAAACGAGACCGTTGCGCCGCTCTATCTCGAACGTCTGACCCGCAGCCTCGCGCAGTTCTCGGTGATTTCCGTGGTGCTGCCCGACGGCGAAGCCTTCAAGACCTGGGAAACCCTGCAACTGATTTTCGACGGCCTGCTGACTGCACGCCACGACCGCCGTACCACGGTGATCGCCCTCGGTGGCGGTGTGATTGGTGACATGGCCGGTTTCGCGGCTGCCTGCTATCAGCGCGGTGTCGATTTCATCCAGGTCCCGACCACGTTGCTGTCGCAAGTCGACTCCTCGGTGGGCGGCAAGACCGGGATCAACCATCCGCTGGGCAAGAACATGGTCGGCGCGTTCTATCAGCCGAACGTCGTGCTGATCGATACCGCGACCCTCAACACCCTGCCGGCCCGCGAACTCTCTGCGGGGCTGGCGGAAGTCATCAAGTACGGGCTGATCTGCGACGAGCCATTCCTGACCTGGCTCGAAGAAAACGTCGATCGCCTGCGCGCCCTGGACCAGGTCGCCCTGACGTATGCCATCGAGCGTTCCTGCGCCGCCAAGGCTGAAGTGGTCGGTGCCGACGAGAAGGAAACCGGTGTTCGTGCCACGTTGAACCTGGGTCACACCTTCGGCCACGCTATCGAAACCCATATGGGCTATGGTGTCTGGCTTCATGGTGAAGCCGTCGCTGCTGGCACCGTAATGGCTTTGGAAATGTCCGCGCGATTGGGCTGGATCAGCGAGCAAGAACGCGATCGCGGTATTCGCCTGTTTCAGCGTGCCGGCCTGCCGGTCATCCCGCCTGAAGAGATGACTGAAGCCGATTTTCTAGAACACATGGCAATTGACAAGAAAGTGATCGACGGTCGTTTACGCCTGGTGCTGCTGCGCCACATGGGCGAAGCGGTGGTGACCGACGATTATCCGAAAGAAGTTTTACAGGCCACGCTGGGAGCGGATTACCGCGCCCTGGCTCAGCTTAAAGGTTAATAAGATCCCGATGACTAGTTTGCATGCCGACGAGGCTTTCCTCGGCCATTACCAGTTGAGTCATGACCCTTTTGCTCCACGGGTGCCTGGCTTCAAATTCTTCCCGGCCCAGCGCAAACCGGTGCTGGGGCAGCTGCATCATCTGGCGCGCTATAGCCAGTTGCTGCTGGTGGTCACCGGCCCGCAGGGCAGCGGCAAGACCCTGTTGCGCCAGGCCCTGGTGGCCAGCACCAACAAGCAATCGGTGCAAAGCGTGGTGGTTTCCGCCCGTGGCGCTGGCGATGCGGCTGGCGTGCTGCACCAGGTGGCCCAGGCGCTGAACGTTGCCCAGGCGGAGGTCAATGCGATTCTGTCGCAGGTCGTGCAGCTGGCGCTGACCGGGCAGGAAGTCTATTTGCTGGTCGATGACGCCGAGCAGCTCGACGAATCCGCGCTGGAGGCCTTGCTGGCCCTGGCCGCTGGTGCGCCGGAAGGTCGTCCGCATGTGTTCCTGTTCGGTGAGTCGTCGCTGATTGCGCAACTGGACGCGCTGAGCCTCGAGGAAGAACGCTTCCACGTCATCGAGTTGCAGCCTTACACCGAAGAAGAAACCCGCGAATACCTGGACCAGCGGCTCGAAGGCGCCGGCCGGGGTATCGAACTTTTTACCGCAGATCAGATCTCTGATATTCACGAAAGCTCCGACGGCTGGCCTGGCAACATCAACCAGGTTGCCCGCGATGCAATGATCGAAGCCATGATTGCCAGCCGCTCAGCGGTCAAGCGTCCAAGTATGGGGTTCAACATGCCGAAGAAACACGTATTGGCGATTTCCGCCGTCGTCGTGGTCGCGGTAGCCGCCGCCTGGTTGATGCCGGGCCGCAGCAAAGCACCGACCACCGGCGCGCCGGCCAACGAACAGGCGCAACTGCCGCTCGGCCAGGGCACGCCACAACCTGATAGCGGCGGGGCACCTTCCGTCGAATTCGCCGGTAATTCGCAGCCGATGCCATTGCCGCTGGTCGGCAATTCGCAACCGGTCATGCGCGGTCCGCTGGCCGAAGCCGCCGGTGGCATCACCGAAGGCGACGACGGTGTGCCGGTCGAAGGTTCCAGCGCTACACCGCCAACCGTGACCACCACTGCGCCGCCGGCGGGCATCCAGCCTGGCCCTGCGCCGACGCCTGCCGCCAAACCGGTGCCTGCGCCGACTCAGGTTGCGACCGCCAAGCCAGTCCCGACTGCGCCAGCCGTGAAGCCGGCCCCAGCGCCAGCCAAGCCAGCCGCCGTGGCCACCGCCAAGCCTGTCGAGAAGCCAGCTGCCGCTCCTGCGAAAGGCGCTGGTGGTACCTGGTACGCCGGGCAGCCTACCAGCAACTATGTGGTGCAGATCCTCGGCACCAGCTCCGAAGCGACCGCGCAAAACTTCGTGAAAGAGCAGGGCGGCGAGTACCGTTACTTCAAGAAAGTCCTCAACGGCAAGCCGCTTTACGTCATCACCTACGGTAACTTCGCCAACCGCGATGCAGCCCTGACCGCCATCAAGGCCTTGCCAGCGAAGGTTCAGGCTGGTAAACCTTGGCCTCGCACTGTCGCCAGCGTCCAACAGGAACTGGCAACAACTCGCTGAAGATTCGGCGGCCTTACCCAGGCCGCCTCTCCAAGCACCTCAAAATTTCTACAAGTGCATGCCGCCTCTACAGGCCGCGTGCCTTGTGGTGTCTGCGTCACAGTAGTCTTTGAGTCGTTGCGGTCAAAATTAAAAAAGTTTTGACTAGCACAGCAGATCGCTTTAAACCTTTCACAAATGCGACATAGATTTGCGACAGTTCGTCGTCAAATTTGTGAGCCTCTGTGTCGCTGTGTACAATGACCACCCTTTTGCCCCCGCTGAAGCCGGCGAACGTTCGGCGCGGAACGCAAGTGGTTGAATTGAAAAGAAATTTGCCTCGAAAAGAGGCAGCCTGGTGAGAAAGTGTCTATGAAAGCAGGTCTGTACCAACCAGATGAATTCAAGGATAACTGCGGTTTCGGCCTGATAGCCCATATGCAGGGCGAGCCCAGTCATACCCTTTTGCAAACGGCCATCGAGGCCCTGACCTGTATGACCCACCGCGGTGGGATCAACGCCGACGGCAAGACCGGTGACGGTTGCGGTCTGCTGATTCAAAAGCCGGACGTGTTCCTGCGAGCCATCGCCCAGGAAACCTTCGGCGTCGAACTGCCCAAGCAATATGCCGTGGGCATGGTCTTCTTCAACCAAGACCCGGTCAAAGCCGAAGCCGCTCGCGAGAACATGAACCGCGAGATTCTGGCCGCCGGCCTGCAGCTTATCGGCTGGCGCAAAGTGCCGATCGATACCAGCGTCCTCGGCCGTCTGGCCCTGGAGCGCCTGCCGCAGATCGAACAGGTGTACATCGGCGGTGAAGGCCTGAGCGACCAGGACATGGCGATCAAGCTGTTCACCTCCCGTCGTCGCTCGTCCGTGGCCAACGCTGCCGATGCCGATCACTACATCTGCAGCTTTTCGCACAAGACCATCATTTATAAAGGCCTGATGATGCCGGCGGATTTGACCGCCTTCTATCCAGACCTCAGCGATCAGCGCCTGCAAACCTCGATTTGCGTGTTCCACCAGCGCTTCTCGACCAACACCCTGCCGAAATGGCCGTTGGCGCAGCCGTTCCGCTTCCTCGCCCACAACGGCGAGATCAACACCATCACCGGCAACCGTAACTGGGCCGTGGCCCGTCGCACCAAGTTCACCAACGATCTGATGGACCTGGAAGAGCTCGGCCCGCTGGTCAATCGTGTCGGTTCCGACTCCTCCAGCATGGACAACATGCTCGAGCTGATGGTTACCGGTGGCATCGACCTGTTCCGTGGCGTGCGGATGATCATTCCGCCTGCGTGGCAGAACGTCGAAACCATGGACCCGGATCTGCGGGCGTTCTACGAATACAACTCGATGCACATGGAACCGTGGGACGGCCCGGCCGGCGTGGTAATGACCGATGGTCGTTACGCGGTGTGCCTGCTCGACCGTAACGGTCTGCGTCCGGCGCGTTGGGTCACCACCAAGAACGGTTTCATCACCCTGGCCTCGGAAATCGGCGTCTGGAACTACCAGCCTGAAGACGTGATCGCCAAGGGGCGTGTGGGCCCGGGCCAGATCTTCGCCGTGGACACCGAAACCGGTCAGATCCTCGACACCGACGCCATCGACAACCGCTTGAAGTCCCGTCACCCGTACAAGCAATGGCTGCGCAAGAATGCCCTGCGCATCCAGGCGACCATGGAAGACAACGACCACGGTTCGGCTTTCTACGATGTCGACCAGCTCAAGCAATACATGAAGATGTACCAGGTCACGTTCGAAGAGCGCGACCAGGTATTGCGTCCGCTCGGCGAGCAGGGCTACGAAGCCGTCGGCTCGATGGGCGACGATACGCCAATGGCCGTGCTGTCCCAGCGCGTGCGCACGCCATACGACTATTTCCGCCAGCAGTTCGCGCAGGTCACCAACCCGCCGATCGACCCGCTGCGTGAAGCCATCGTCATGTCGCTGGAGATCTGCCTCGGTGCCGAGCGCAACATCTTCCAGGAGTCGCCGGAACACGCCTCGCGCGTGATCCTAAGCTCGCCGGTCATTTCGCCGGCCAAGTGGCGTTCGCTGATGAACCTGGATCGTCCGGGCTTCGAGCGCGCGATTATCGACCTCAACTACGACGAAAGCGTCGGCCTCGAAGCGGCCATCCGCAACGTCGCCGATCAGGCTGAAGAAGCCGTGCGCTCCGGCCGCACCCAGGTCGTGCTGAGTGACCGCCACATTGCCCCGGGCAAGTTGCCGATCCACGCTTCGCTCGCCACCGGCGCGGTGCACCACCGCCTGACCGAGAAAGGCCTGCGTTGCGACTCCAACATCCTCGTGGAAACCGCCACCGCTCGTGACCCGCATCACTTTGCAGTGTTGATCGGTTTCGGCGCCTCGGCGGTCTATCCGTTCCTGGCCTACGAAGTGCTGGGCGACCTGATCCGTACCGGTGAAGTGCTGGGCGACCTCTATGAGGTGTTCAAGAACTACCGCAAAGGCATCACCAAAGGTCTGTTGAAGATCCTGTCGAAGATGGGTATCTCGACCATTACGTCGTACCGCGGTGCGCAGTTGTTCGAAGCCATCGGCCTGTCTGAAGAAGTCTGTGAGCTGAGCTTCCGTGGCGTACCGAGCCGCATCAAGGGCGCGCGTTTCGTCGACATCGAAGCCGAGCAGAAAGCCCTGGCGGCCGAAGCCTGGAGCCCGCGCAAGCCGATCCAGCAGGGCGGTTTGCTGAAGTTCGTCCACGGTGGCGAATATCATGCGTACAACCCGGACGTGGTCAACACTCTGCAAGCCGCTGTGCAGCAGGGCGACTACAGCAAGTTCAAGGAATACACGGCGCTGGTGGATAACCGTCCGGTGTCGATGATCCGCGATCTGTTCAAGGTGAAGACCCTGGACACGCCGCTGGACATCAGCGAGATCGAACCGCTGGAATCGGTGCTCAAGCGCTTCGACTCTGCCGGCATCTCGTTGGGCGCCCTGTCGCCGGAAGCCCACGAAGCCCTGGCCGAAGCCATGAACCGCCTCGGTGCGCGTTCCAACTCCGGCGAAGGCGGCGAAGACCCGGCGCGTTACGGCACCATCAAAAGCTCGAAAATCAAGCAAGTCGCGACTGGCCGTTTCGGTGTAACCCCGGAATACCTGGTCAACGCTGAAGTGCTGCAGATCAAAGTCGCTCAGGGCGCCAAGCCCGGTGAAGGGGGGCAGCTGCCAGGTGGCAAGGTCAACGGTCTGATCGCCAAGCTGCGTTACGCGGTGCCGGGCGTGACCCTGATTTCGCCGCCGCCGCACCACGACATCTATTCGATCGAAGACTTGTCGCAGTTGATTTTCGACCTGAAACAAGTCAACCCGAAGGCCCTGGTCTCGGTGAAGCTGGTGGCAGAAGCAGGCGTCGGCACCATCGCCGCCGGTGTGGCCAAGGCCTACGCGGACTTGATCACCATCTCCGGCTATGACGGCGGCACCGGTGCATCGCCGCTGACGTCGATCAAATACGCCGGTGCTCCGTGGGAGCTCGGCCTGGCCGAAACCCACCAGACCCTGCGTGGCAACGACCTGCGCGGCAAAGTCCGGGTGCAGACCGACGGCGGCCTGAAAACCGGCCTCGACGTGATCAAGGCCGCGATCCTCGGCGCTGAAAGCTTCGGCTTCGGCACCGCGCCAATGATCGCGTTGGGCTGCAAATACCTGCGCATCTGCCACCTGAACAACTGCGCCACCGGCGTCGCCACTCAGAACGAGAAGCTGCGCAAGGATCACTACATCGGGACCGTCGACATGGTGGTGAATTTCTTCACCTACGTCGCCGAAGAAACCCGCGAGTGGCTGGCCAAGCTGGGCGTGCGCTCCCTCGAAGAGCTGATCGGTCGTACCGATCTGCTGGATATCCTCGAAGGCCAGACCGCCAAGCAGCAACACCTGGACCTGACCCCGTTGCTCGGCAGCGATCACATCCCGGCAGACAAGCCCCAATTCTGCCAGGTCGACCGCAACCCGCCGTTCGACAAGGGCCTGCTGGCCGAGAAAATGGTCGACATGGCCACCTCGGCCATCAACGACATGAGCGGCGCTGATTTCGCCCTGGATATCTGCAACTGCGACCGTTCGATCGGCGCGCGGATCTCCGGTGAAATCGCCCGCAAACACGGCAACCAAGGCATGGCGAACGCGCCGATCACCTTCCGCTTCAAAGGGACGGCCGGTCAGAGCTTCGGCGTGTGGAACGCCGGCGGCCTGAACATGTACCTGGAAGGCGACGCCAACGACTACGTCGGCAAAGGCATGACTGGCGGCAAGCTGGTTATCGTTCCGCCGAAGGGCAGCGTCTACAAGACTCAGGACAGTGCCATCATCGGCAACACCTGCCTGTACGGCGCCACGGGCGGCAAGTTGTTTGCCGCCGGCACCGCGGGCGAGCGGTTTGCCGTGCGTAACTCCGGTGCTCACACCGTGGTCGAAGGCACTGGCGATCACTGCTGCGAGTACATGACCGGTGGTTTCGTCTGCGTCCTGGGCAAGACCGGCTACAACTTCGGCTCAGGCATGACCGGTGGTTTCGCCTACGTGCTCGACCAGGACAACAGCTTCGTTGACCGGGTCAACCACGAACTGGTGGAAATCCAGCGGATCAGCGGTGAGGCGATGGAAGCCTATCGCAGCCACCTGCAACGCGTGCTGAACGAATACGTCGAGGAAACCGACAGCGAGTGGGGTCGTAACCTCGCTGAAAACCTCGATGACTATTTGCGTCGTTTCTGGCTCGTCAAACCTAAGGCGGCGAGTCTGAAATCTCTGCTCTCAAGTACTCGTGCGAGTCCGCAATAAACGACGCAGCGGCAAGTCGCAAGCTTCAAGCGCCAAGCTTGAAGCTTGCGCGGTGTGGCGGATTAATTTGATTTTCTTGCAGCTTGAAGCTTGTAGCTTGAAGCTGTCGTGTACGAGGTTTTGAAGATGGCCGAACGTCTCAGCAACGACTTCCAATTCATCGATGTCGGGCGCAAAGATCCGAAGAAGAAACTGTTGCGTCAACGCAAGAAAGAGTTCGTGGAAATCTACGAACCCTTCAAACCCCAGCATTCGGCCGATCAGGCCCACCGCTGCCTGGGTTGCGGTAACCCGTATTGCGAATGGAAGTGCCCGGTGCACAACTTCATTCCGAACTGGCTGAAACTGGTGGCCGAGGGCAACATCCTCCAGGCCGCCGAGCTGTCGCACCAGACCAACACCCTGCCGGAAGTCTGCGGCCGGGTGTGCCCGCAGGATCGTCTGTGCGAGGGTGCCTGCACCCTCAACGACGGCTTCGGCGCGGTGACCATTGGTTCGGTCGAGAAGTACATCACCGATACCGCGTTCGCCATGGGCTGGCGCCCGGACATGTCCAAGGTTATACCGACCGGCAAGCGTGTTGCGGTGATCGGTGCAGGCCCGGCAGGTTTGGGTTGTGCCGACGTGCTGGTACGCGGCGGTGTGACCCCGGTGGTGTTCGACAAGAACCCGGAAATCGGCGGTCTGCTGACCTTCGGTATCCCCGAGTTCAAGCTGGAAAAGACCGTGTTGAGCAATCGTCGCGAAGTCTTCACCGGCATGGGTATCGAGTTTCGCCTGAACACCGAAGTGGGCAAGGACGTGACGATCGAGCAACTGCTCGAAGAATACGATGCCGTGTTTATGGGCATGGGCACCTACACCTACATGAAGGGCGGCTTTGCCGGTGAGGATCTGCCGGGCGTGCATGACGCGCTCGACTTCCTGATCGCCAACGTCAACCGCAACCTGGGCTTTGAAAAGTCGCCGGAAGATTTCGTCGACATGAAAGGCAAGAAGGTTGTGGTGCTGGGCGGCGGCGACACGGCGATGGACTGCAACCGCACCTCGATTCGCCAGGGTGCCAAGTCGGTGACCTGCGCTTATCGTCGTGACGAAGCGAACATGCCGGGCTCGCGCAAAGAGGTGAAGAACGCCAAGGAAGAAGGGGTGAAATTCCTCTACAACCGCCAGCCGATCGCCATCGTCGGTGAAGACCGCGTCGAAGGCGTGAAGGTGGTCGAGACCCGTCTCGGCGAACCGGACGCCCGTGGCCGTCGCAGCCCCGAGCCGATCCCGGGCTCCGAAGAGATCATCCCGGCCGACGCCGTGGTCATCGCATTTGGTTTCCGTCCGAGCCCGGCGTCGTGGTTCGAGCAGTTCAGCATCCAGACCGACAGCCAGGGCCGCGTGGTGGCCCCGGAACAAGGTCAGTACAAGCACCAGACCAGCAACCCGAAAATCTTCGCCGGTGGCGATATGGTTCGCGGATCTGACCTGGTGGTAACGGCGATCTTCGAAGGCCGTAATGCGGCCGAAGGGATCCTGGATTACTTGGGCGTCTGACGACGCCAGCGACAAGTTTCAAGGGTTTAGCTGCAAGCTCAAAGCCACGGCGCTTGCGGCTTGCAGCTTGAAACTTACCGCTGCATCTGTGCGACAAATTGACCCGATAGACAAAAGGCTGACCTGCAACCGTGCCTTTTGCGTCGAGCTCTGAGAAAATGCCCGCACTTTTTTTCCGGATGCCGACATGACTGCCCTGAAGAACGACCGTTTCCTTCGCGCCCTGCTCAAGCAACCCGTAGACGTCACGCCGGTATGGATGATGCGTCAGGCCGGTCGCTACCTGCCGGAATACCGCGCCAGCCGTGCCAAGGCCGGTGACTTCATGAGCCTGTGCATGAACCCGGAGTTCGCTTGCGAAGTCACGATGCAGCCACTCGACCGCTATCCGCAACTGGACGCGGCGATCCTGTTCTCCGACATCCTCACCATCCCGGACGCCATGGGCCAAGGCCTGTACTTCGAAACCGGCGAAGGTCCACGCTTCAAGAAAGTCGTCAGCACGATGGCCGATATCGAAGCCCTGCCGATTCCTGATCCGCACAAAGACCTTGGCTACGTCATGGACGCGGTCAGCACCATCCGCCGCGAACTCAACGGCCGCGTGCCGCTGATCGGCTTCTCCGGCAGCCCGTGGACCCTGGCCACTTACATGGTCGAAGGCGGTTCGTCGAAAGACTTCCGCAAGACCAAGGCTATGCTCTACGACAACCCGCAAGCCATGCACCTGCTGCTGGACAAGCTCGCGCAGTCGGTCACCAGCTACCTCAATGGCCAGATCATGGCCGGCGCGCAAGCGGTGCAGATCTTCGACACCTGGGGCGGTAACCTCTCGGCGGCGGCGTACCAGGAGTTCTCCCTGGCCTACATGCGCAAAATCGTCAGCGGCCTGATCCGCGAACACGAAGGCCGCAAAGTACCGGTCATCCTGTTCACCAAGAACGGCGGCCTGTGGCTGGAAAGCATCGCCGACGCTGGCGCTGATGCGTTGGGCCTGGACTGGACCTGCGACATTGGCGAAGCCCGCCGACGCGTCGGCAACAAAGTCGCCCTGCAAGGCAACATGGACCCGACTGTGCTGTACGCCAAGCCAGAAGCCATCCGCACCGAAGTCGGTCGGATTCTCGCCAGCTACGGCAAAGGCAGTGGTCATGTGTTCAACCTCGGCCATGGCATTACCCCGGAAGTTGATCCGGAACATGCGGGTGCGTTCATGCGCGCGGTACATGAGCTGTCGGCGCAATATCACGAGTGATCGTCGTCCAATAAAAAACGCCCGGCTTATGCCGGGCGTTTTTGTATAGAGATCTTCGGAACCACTCGGTCAATGTGGGAGCGAGCCTGCTCGCGAAGAGGCCGGCACATCCAACAGTGATGTCTGTTGAAAGACCGCTTTCGCGAGCAGGCTCGCTCCCACACGGAGTGGTGTCAGGCTTTGACTCCGCCCAACGGCGGTAACTTCGCCAGCTTCAACGCCACCAGCAGCGCAATCACCAGCAACGCACCAATGAACAACCCGATCCCGTTCCACCCGCCCAAGTGCCAGAACACCCCGCCCGCCGTCCCTGCAATACTCGACCCGGCGTAATAGCTGAACAGGTACAGCGACGAAGCCTGCCCCTTGGCTTTCACCGCTCGCCGTCCTATCCAACTGCTGGCCACGGAATGCGCGCCAAAGAAGCCGAAGGTGAAGATCAACATGCCGATAATCACCAACGGCAGCGGCGTGAACATGGTCAGCGCAAGGCCTGCGAGCATCAGCACAATCGTCGCCCACAGCACTTTGCGCCGGCCCAGTTGGTCGGCCAAGGAGCCGATTTTCGCCGAGCTGTAGATGCCCGACAGGTACACCACCGACAGCAGACCGACGAAGACCTGGTCCATGTGGTACGGCTCGGCCAGCAAGCGATAGCCGATGTAGTTGAATAGGGTGACAAACGCACCCATCAGCACGAAGGCTTCAAGGAACAGCAGCGGCAGGCCAGCGTCGCGAAAGTGCATGGTGAAGCCATCGAGCAGACTGCGCGGGTGCAGCGAGCGGGGGCGGAAGTTGCGTGATTCGGGGAGGATTTTCCAGAACACCGTCGCCGCGATCAGCGCCAGCCCGCCAATCACCAGCATTGCCGTGTGCCAGCTGACGAAGTCGATCAATACGCCGGTGATCAAGCGGCCGCTCATCCCGCCAATCGCATTGCCGGCGATGTACAAACCCATCGCCAGCCCGATGTGCTGCGGGTGGATCTCTTCGCTCAGATACGTCATGGCGACCGCCGCCAGGCCGCTCAACGACAAGCCGATCAACGCACGCATCACCAGCACGCCTTGCCAGCTCGGCATCATCGCGCTGGCCATGGTGCACAGTGCGGCGGCGAACAAGGCCGCGACCATCACCGGTTTGCGTCCGACACGGTCGGAGATCGGGCCGGTGATCAACAAGCCAATGGCGAGCATGCCGGTGGCCACCGAGAGGATCAGGCTGCTCTGCGCCGCATTGATCGAATACTCGTGGGACAGCAGCGGCATCATCGGCTGTACGCAGTAGAGCAGGGCGAAGGTCGCAAAGCCGCCGGAGAACAGCGCCAGTACCGTGCGCATGAACATCGGCGTGCCTTTCTCGATGTAGATCTCTTTCAATTCGGCGACAACATCGTCCACCGAGGTGGGCGGAACTTCGTGGGCAAGGGGGGCGACAGCAGTTTTCACTTCGGACCTCGGAGGGCGCAGCCGGTCAGGCAATGAAAAAAGCATATAGCTGCCTAATGATTCAATCCAATATATTGTTCGACCTGTTTGATAGGTTTAACGACCTAATGGAGTTTTCATGGAATTGCGTCACCTGCGCTACTTCATCGCCGTCGCCGAAGAATTGCACTTCGGCCGCGCCGCTCAGGTGCTGGGCATCTCGCAACCGCCCCTGAGCCAGCAGATTCAGGCGCTGGAACAGGAAGTCGGAGCACGGCTGTTCGAGAGAACCAATCGTCGGGTCGAACTCAGCGAGGCCGGTCGGCTGTTTCTGGAAGAAGCGCGACTGGTGCTGGCGCAGGTCGACAAAGCGGCCGACGTGGCACGGCGTGCGCAGTTGGGTGAGTTGGGCGAACTGAAAATTGGTTTCACTTCGTCGGCGCCGTTCAACTCGACCATTCCCCAGGCGATTTTCTCGTTCCGCCAGCGTTTCCCGGCGGTGCATTTGAATCTGCGGGAGATGAGCAGCACCCAAGTGGCCGACGCGCTGGTCGATGAGTCGATCGAAGTCGGCATCATGCGACCGCTTGGGCTGCCGGATTCCCTCAGCGTCGTGGAGTTGATGCGTGAGCCGCTGGTCGCGGTGCTCAGCTCCAAACATCCGCTAGTGAACGACAGCGAAGAGGGTTTGTTCCTCTCGGCATTGGCCCTCGAACCGTTCGTTTTCTTCCCACGCAGCTATGGCAGCGGTCTGTACGCACAGTTGCTCAGCTTGGCCCGCGATGCCGGTTTCAGCCCGCACTTCGCGCAAGAGGCAGGCGAGGCAATGACGATTATCGGGTTGGTGGCGGCGGGGCTGGGCGTGTCGGTGCTGCCGGCGTCTTATCAGCGGATGCGCATTGACGGCGTGGTGTACCGGCCGTTGCTTGATCCGGAAGCGGTGTCGGCGGTGTGGCTGGTGCAGCGCAAGGACCAGAAGTCGCCGATGGCCAAGGCGTTTGTGGATTTGTTGACGAGGAAGGTTGAGGGGGCTTGAGCGCAGGGACACTTAAAGTAACGGATCCTGTTTAGTGATTTGCGCGATTGTTGAGCAAAATCGATTTCTTTCGATGAGTGCCATGGATGCCACTTCTATATCAACCGAAGGAAGGCAGTGTGCTGATTTGTGATTTCAGGGGGTATGAAGTCCCCGAAATGATCAAAGTCAGACCTGTTGTCGTGATACGAAAACACAAAACCAACAGCTTACTGGTGACAGTTGTGCCGCTCAGTACTACCGCTCCGGATCGCATACTTGATCACCACCTGGAACTTCAAAGTCATCTACAGGGTGCCAGTCCTGTTTGCTGGGCGAAATGCGATATGGTTGCGACAGTAAGCCTCTCCAGGCTGGACCGGATCAAAAGTCGAGACCGACATGGAAAGCGTGTTTATGTTATTTCACACCTTGAAACAGATGAGTTTTACGCAATCAAAGTCGCGGTACGTAGTGCGCTTGGCCTGTGATGGCATCGGAAGTGGCGCAGTCAGGCGAATGGCCAGTCGTTGCCCTTGATCCTGTTTCGGGCAATACTCCCCCCGTTCCCGTAAGGGGCTTGTGAGACTCTGAGGATCCTGGGCAACCAGCCATCGCAGAGCCAGACAGGTACAGGGCGATGACAAGCCGACCTGTTTGTGAAGGGGCGCCGAAAGGCGCCCTTTGTCGTTCTCGAGGTGCTCGCCTCAGTCAACCCGCACCAGATCCCCGCGCAACGCCACCCCGGACACCACGGCCTTGAGCGCTTCCAGCCCAGGTATTTCCTCGTCGTCACTGCACTGGTATTTCCCGGTGTCCTGGCTCAGGTCGCGCTTGTTGATGCCGGCGATGTTGATCACGGCGTTAGCACCAGCCTTCTTGGCCTTGCTTTGCAACGTCGCCAAGGTCGATTGCAACGCCCAGTAGCAGGCGTCTTCAGCGGATTTGTCTTCGTTGTCGTCGGCTCTTCGGCTGCTGCTCACCGCATTCAGCTTGTGCACCTGGGTCGGCAGTGCTTCTCCCGCCAGGTAGAACTTGACGCTGCCATCCAGCAGACCAACCTCGGTGGCGCGTTTCACGCCTTCCTGAAAGTCCTGGTAGGTGGGTTCATAGGCGCCTTGCGAGGCGAAGACTTGATCAGCGTCCGGGTCGGTGGCCAGTTGTTTGACCACGTCGTCGCGCAGGTAATTGATCCAGCGGTTGTAGGTGCCGTGGATCCTGCCGTCCTTGTAGTCCAGGCCGCGGCTGTCGCGGTAGTCCATTTCGAACGAGGTGGAGGTATAGGGAATGTCGATTTCGGCGTGGTGCCGGTCGCGCACGGTGATTGCCGCTTTGATCATGCCGGGGCGCGCCGACTGCACGATCCATTGGCGCTCGATCAGTGCGGTGACGATGGCGCGGCTCATCCTGTCGTCGCTCAGGCCCTTGTCGCCGGGAAAGTGTTCCTTGGCGGTGTACACCGGGCTGGTGCAGCCGCTCAGCGCAACGGCCAGGGTGAATACTGCGCCGATGCGCTGAAACAGAGTCATTCCCTTCACTCCAGACGTTTTTTCAGATCAGTGCCAGCGACGGAAAATCAGCGAAGTGTTGACGCCACCAAACGCAAAATTGTTGTTCATCACGTACTCATTACTCATCTGGCGGAACTCGCCGCGCAGGTAGTCGAGCTTGCCGCAGTGCGGATCGACCTCGTCGAGGTTGAACGTGTGCACGTACAGGTCGCGGTTCATCATTTCGATGCTGAACCAGGATTCCAGCGCACCGCAGGCGCCCAAGGTGTGCCCGAGGAAGCTCTTCTGCGAACTGATCGGCATGTGCTCGCCGAACAACGCGCTGGTGGCCAGTGTTTCGGCAATGTCGCCCTGCTCTGTCGCCGTGCCGTGGCCGTTTACGTAGCCGATGTCTGACGGTTGCAGCCCGGCGTCTTCCAGCGCCAGTTCCATGGCCCGGCGCATGGTGACTTGCTCTGGGCGGGTGGTGTGCTGGCCGTCGGCGTTGCTGCCGAAACCGACGAGTTCGGCATGGATGTGCGCGCCGCGTGCCAACGCATGTTCAAGCTCTTCGAGCACCAGCATGCCGCCGCCCTCACCGATCACCAGGCCATCGCGGTCTTTGTCATACGGACGTGGGCTGGTTTGCGGGGCGTCGTTTTTCAGGCTGGTGGCGTAGAGCGCGTCGAAGACCATGGCTTCGGTGGGGCACAGTTCTTCAGCACCGCCGGCGAGCATCAGCGGCAGGCGCCCGAATTTGATCGACTCGTAGGCGTAGCCGATGCCCTGGCTGCCGCTGGTGCAGGCGCTGGACGTCGGGATCAGCCGGCCGGTGAGGCCGAAGAAGATGCTGATGTTCGCCGCAGTGGTGTGCGGCATCATCCGCACGTAGGAGTTGGCATTAAGGCCCTCCGCCACCGAGTTGAGCAGCATATTGCCGAACGCCTTGATCTCGTCGGTGCTGCCGGTGGAGGAGCCGCAGGCGACGCCCATGCGGCCATCCTTGATGATCGGGTTACCCAACAGTCCGGCATCGGCCAGCGCCTGCTCCGACGCGTCGACCGCCAGGCGCGAGACTCGGCCCATGCTGCGCAGCTGCTTGCGGGTCCAGTGGCTCGGGACTTTGAAGTCGTCGATAGGCCCGGCCAGGCGCGTGTTGAGTTCGGTGAACCGATCCCACTCGTCCATCCGGCGTATGCCGCTGCGGTTGGCCGCGAAGTTGCCAGCGATGGTCTCCCAGTCGCTGCCCAGTGAAGTGATGCCGGCCATGCCGGTGACGACGACGCGCTTCATCAGCACAGGCCTCCGTTGACGGCCAGAACCTGCCGGGTGATGTACGACGCTTCCGCCGACATCAGGAAATTCACCGCGCTGGCCACTTCTTGCGGAGTGCCCATGCGTTGTGCGGGGATCATTTTCATCAGTTCTTCCACCGGCACGTTTTCGTCAAGCATGGCCGTGTCGATCAGGCCGGGTGCGACACAGTTGACGGTGATTTTGCGCTTGCCCAGTTCGATCGCCAACGCTTTCGCCGCGCCGATCAAACCGGCCTTGGAGGCGCTGTAGTTGACCTGGCCACGGTTACCGATCAACCCGGAAACCGAGGTGATGCAGACAATCCGTCCGGCCGCGCGACGCCGAATCATCGGCATCATCACCGGGTGCAGCACGTTGTAGAAACCGTCGAGGTTGGTGCGCATCACCACATCCCAATCATCCTCGCTCAGCGCCGGAAAAGCACCGTCACGCGTCAGGCCGGCGTTCAGCACTACGCCGTAATAGGCGCCATGAGCTTCCACGTCGGCTTCGAGGATGGCTTTGCAGCTGGCGCGATCTGAGACGTCGAACTGCAAAACGCGAGCATTGCGTCCCAGCGCCTGGATTTCGCCCTGGACGGCGATGGCGTCGGCCAGGCCGCTGCGGCAATGCAGCACGATGTCGTGCCCGGCCTGGGCCAGACGCAACGCAATGGCACGGCCGATGCCGCGGCTGGAACCGGTGACCAATACGGATTCAGTCATGGCTGGCTCCTTGGGATTCATGAAGGTATTGAGCGGCCTGAGGCGGGCGGAACACGTTCAGGCGGGCGGTGGCGTGAATGCCGGGGGCGTTGATGTGGCATTCGAACACGCCCATGCCGTTGTCGTCTTCCAGCGAGCGCAGTCCATGGATGGTCAGTTCGGTGCCCGCGGGGAAGTGCTCCACGTTGCATTCGAATTTCCGGGTGCCGAGCAGAAACCCCAGCACCACCGCATCACCGCGCTGGCGCGCATGGCAACCGGCGTAGGCGGCAACACTCTGGGCCATCAGTTCTATACCGACCCACGCCGGCAGGCTGCCGTCGGGACGATTGAACAGGCCCCCGGGCTTGACGGTGAGGCGGGTGTGAATCTGCTCGTCATCGAACGCCAGGATCTGCTCGATGAGGATCATGTCGCCAGCGTGCGGCAGCAGCTCGGCGAGCGGCCAGTCAATCATGGGGCATCTCCGATAATCAGGCTGACGTTGTTGCCACCGAAGGCAAAGGAATTGCTCATCAGGTAGCGAGGAGCAATGGACGTCAGGCGATGGTCCGGGGTCACCCACTGCAAGGCCGGCAAGTCGGGGTCGGGCTGACCGTCCCACACGTGGGGCGGCAGGAGGTTTTCCCGATTGTTCGTGCTCAGGCTCAACCAGCAGAACGCCGCTTCCAGGGCGCCGGCCGCGCCGAGCGTGTGTCCGGTCATCGGCTTGGTGGAGGAGCAGGGCACGCCGTGCGGGAACAGGGCCGAGACCGCCAGGCTTTCCATCGCGTCGTTGTGTTGGGTCGCGGTGCCGTGCAGGTTCAGGTAGCCGATTTGCTCGGGCTGCACCTTCGCGCGGTTCAGGGCTTTGCTCATCGCTTGCAGGGCGCCCCGGCCGGTCGGCTCCGGCGCCGAGATATGGTGCGCATCGGAACTGGCGCCGCTGCCGAGCAGGGCAATCGGTTGGCTCGCGCCGGCTTTTTTGCTCATCAGAAACAGCACGGCGGCTTCGCCGATATTGATGCCGTTGCGGTTGGCCGAAAACGGATTGCAGCGCTGCTCGGACACCGCTTCCAGGGCCGAAAAGCCGTTGAGGGTCAGTTTGCACAAACTGTCGACGCCGCCGCACAGTACGGCATCGCACACACCCAGATCGAGCAGCCGCTGGGCACTCATCAGCGCCCGGGCGCTGGAGGTGCAAGCCGTGGAGATCACATACGCCGGGCCGCTCAATTGCAGCCAGTCGGCGAGGAAGTTGGCCGGCGCGCCGAGTTCCTGCTGCTGATAATCGTAGTCGGCAGGGAATTCATGTTCACGAATGTAATGGGCCAGGCCACGGCTGGCTTCATCGATGCCGGAAGTGCTGGTGCCGAGGATCACGCCGATTCGATCGCGGCCGTAAGTCTGGATCACTTGATCAATGTCATCGCGAATTTGCAGCGCGGCTTCCAGCAGCAGTTGGTTGTTGCGGCTGCTTTGCTCGGCCAGTTCCGGCGGGATCGGCGCCAGCTCACCACGCACCGCCGCCACTGGCAACGACCGCTCCGGCACCCAGCCGGATTCGCTGCGCATGCCGGAGCAATCGCCAGCAAACAGGTTGCGGGCGACTTCCTGTTTGTCGCGACCCAGGGCGCAGATCACCCCGAGAGCATTCAGGTAAGCGGTCATGGCGTCTCCCCGCTCAAGGGCGTTACCAAGTACTTCGGACCTTTAGGCAGGATCAACTCAAATCTCAGTGGTGGCGAGTAACGCACGTCCCAGCGAGTGGGCAGGGAACGTTGGGAGCCGTGTTGCCAGGCTTCGGGGTAGTTGGCCTGCAATTCGTCTTGCGGGGTCAACGCGAACAGTAACGCTGCGAACAATTCCCGGGCTTCCGGATTCGGCGGCAGCAGGCCGTCAGCTTGCCACTGGCCATCGATCAGTTTCTGGCGTGCCTGCGGAATGCCCAACAAATCCATCATCGACCAGCGAATGCCGGGGCCTTCGCGCGCAATTACTAACACCCAGTCCTGACGCTGATCAGCCAGCAAGCGCTGAATGTGCAGTTGCTGCGGCAGCGGCAGGTTTTCGGTTTGCCCGGGCAGCGGCGCCTGGCTGGCGCAAGCGCTCAGCAGCAGGAGGCAACCCAGAAGCAGGTAACGGATCATGTGGCATCTCTAGCGCAAAGTTCCGACAGCACGCGCAGCCGACGTTTGGGTTCGCTGACGAACGGATTACGCTCGTCCCAGGCATAACCGGCGAGGATTGCGCTGATCATACGGCGGATATCCGCTGAGCTGCCTGGATGATAAATCACATCCTGGAAAGTCCCGGCGTACCAGCCTTCGACGTAGCAGCGGAACGTGTCGACGCCGCGCTTGAGCGGTGCGGCGAACTCGGTCTGCCAGTCGACGCTTTCACCTTGCAGCTGGCGATGCAACACGCCGGCGGCCATGCTGGCCGAGCGCATGGCGATGGTCACGCCGGAGGAGAACACCGGATCGAGGAATTCTGCCGCGTTGCCGAGCAACGCAAAGCCCGGACCGTGCAAGGTTTTGACGTTGGCCGAGTAGCCGCCGATGGTGCGGGCTGGCGTGTCCCAGACCGCGTTTTCCAGGACACAGGCCAGGCTTGGAGTTTCAGCGATGAAGCCGCGCAGGCACTCGTCCAGGTTCTCCATGCGGCCTTCGAAGTGCTCGGCGGCCGCGACCACGCCCACCGAGCAGCGACCGTTGCTGAACGGAATGGTCCAGAACCAGATGTCGCGATGGATCGGATGGGTGGTGATAAGGATCTTTTCCCGCTCGAAGGTCGGGCTGTCGATATGGTCTTCGATGTGGGTGAACACCGCCTGGCGCACCGGGAAATTCGACGGTGCTTCAAGGTCCAGCAGGCGTGGCAACACGCGGCCGTAGCCGCTGGCATCCAGCACAAAATCAGCTTCGACGCGGTACTGGCTGCCATCCTCACGAAGCACATCGAGCTGCGGCATGGGCAGGTCGAAATCGGCACTGACGATGGCTTCGCCATAACGAACGTCGACGCCTTGCAGCGCGGCCTGATCGGCCAGCAGTTTGTCGAAATCGGCGCGCTGGACCTGGAAGGTGGTCGGCTTGCCGTTGCTGAACGTGTCGCCGAAATCAAAGGCGCTGTAGTGCTCGCCCCAGGCGAACGCGGCGCCGTTTTTCATCTGGAACCCGGCGGCGTTCACGGCGTCGAGCATGCCGGCTTCTTCGACGAAATCCAGGCAGTGCGACAACAGGCTTTCACCGATGGAAAACCGTGGAAAATGCTGGCGTTCAATCATCAGCACATCGTGGCCTTTGCGCTTGAGCAGCGCGGCGGCAATGGCGCCCGAAGGACCCGCGCCAATGACAACAACCTGGCGACGTTCCATTTCAACTGTTGGCACGGGGGCTCCTTGCCGGGGCGGCGATATTCAAAGGGGTTTGGTGCATGCCGGCAAGTGCCGGCAGCAGTGTGGCGATCAGGCCCATCACCATCAGCGCGAAGTACAACGCCGGGCTGATGAGCTGTTGTTGCAGCAGCAGGTTGAGAAAGACGATCTCGCTCAAACCGCGAATATTGAGCAGCAGGCTTTCGCGCCAGCGACTGGCGCCTTCAAATGACGCGCCGGCCCAGCCGAGGCCGAGCCAGTTGCCCAGCAGTTTGCTGGCAATCGGCAACAGCAGCAGCGCCGCCAACTGCACCCAGCCGAGACTGGCCATGGCGGCGTGGACATTGATCTGCACGATACCGAAGGTGAGGATCAGCGGGATGGCGATCCAGGTTTGCAAACGGTTCATCCAGATCGCCGGCAACGGCAACACCAGCGGCATTTTCAGCGCGGCCATGCACAGCAGATAACCGATGCCGAAAATCAGAGCATTGAGCTTGAAGTGTTCGGCGACCACCAGCAGCGCAAAAAAGCAGCCGCTGTGCAGTAGCGGTTGGCGCAAACCCAGCAAATGCAGAAGCACCGGAAGGCAGGCGCCGGCCAGCGGCAGCAGCAGACTGCTCAGGTGCAGACTGCCTTGGGCGAAGCCGAACAGGGTCCAGCATGCCAGGTCGATGAGGATCGCGGTTTGCACCAGCCGCCGGGTTGCGGCGGGCGGGTAATTGATGTGTCGCAGGTAGAGGTACAACACCGGGATCGCGGTGATGGCGAACACCAGGCCCACTGCCAATGAACTGATCCACGGCTGTGCGGGTAACAACCAGACCGCAGTCGCCAGACCGCAGACAAATGGAATGCAAAAACTCGGCAGGGCGATCTTCAGGCTCTGGCGATCGAGTCGCAGGTCGATCACATCGCTGAGGATGTTTCCCAGCAACAAGGCAAAACCGAGGCTGTAGAGGTTTTTCAGCCATACCGGCGAGATCAGCTCGGCGCCGCTGAGTTGCCAGCCCGGCTCGATCCAGAAGTACATCAGCAGCGGTAGACCGAAGGTCGCCAGCAGCAACTGACTGACGATCGGGATCAGGCCGAAGTGACGACCCACACGGGTGGCCACGGCGAACATCGTCAGGGCCATCAGCCAAAACAGGGCGATCATCATGCGGCTGGCTCCACGACGGCGGCGGCATGCACTTGGCGTCCGGCCCAGGGCGCAAGGATGAAACTGAACGCCAGCCCGAGGCTCACGGACAGGCCGAAGTTGCTCACCGCCGGTGTGCTGGACACGGCCAGCAAACCGAATGACAGCCATGTGGTCACCGCTGCCAGCAAGGTGCCCAGCAGGCTCACGGCGGCGCCGCCGACCTGTTCGCGCATGAGGATTGCGTAATCGACGCTGATCGCCGTCACCAGTAACAGGCCGAACAGGCTGAACAGGGTCAGGGGTTGGCCCATCCAGCCGAGGCTGGCCAGGCTGCACAGCGCGGCCAGCAAGGGCAGTGAGACGATGCGCAACGCACCACCGAAGCCAAACGGCAGGATCAGCACCAGCACGATCAACACGCAGGAGGCGAGTTTCAGCTGCGCCGCGCTGATCTGTGTCGCGGCGAAAACGCTGTTCAGTTCACCGAGACGGTCGACCAGTTCGACCCCCGGCAAGTCCAGCGCCTGAATGCGCAACAGCGAAGGATTATTCAGGCCTTGCAGGCTGACCATCGCCGCCACGCCCTCATCGGTCGGCCCCAGCCACAGGGTGCGATAAGGTTCCGCCAGCGGACCGACCAGCGAGGCGTCGATGTCTTCGGCGGGCAGCGCCAGCAACGTTGCAAGCTCCGCTTGCAGCGCTTCTGCCGGCACGCCGAGGTCGAGCAAGGGTTGCCAGAACTGCGGCAACTTGCTCAACGCTTCGCGCACTTTGCGCTGCTCGCTCGGCTGGCTGACCAGTTGATTTAGCGACAGGTAACCCTGGAGTTTTTCCAGGTTGACCAACTGATCCAGGCGCTCGCTCAGTGCAGTCTGGCGTTCGAGCAGTTCCTGTTGATTGGCCGCGCGCACCAGGAAGAACTGGCTGGTCGGCTGATAGCCGGTGATGCGCGCAATGGCCTGGGCTTCGTCGGTCAATTGCTGCGGTGCGCCGATCCACTGGCGGATATCGTTTTTGCTCTCCAGTTGCAACAGGCCGCCGACGCAGAAGGCAATCAGCAGTGCCAATAACACGGGCGTACTGACGTGTTTGAGCAGCGCTTCGCGCAGGTTCAGCAAACACTCGCAGATACGCAGCGGCCAATGCGCCGGTCGCAGGTTCACGCCCTTGAGCAACGCTGGCAGCAGGCACACGGCCGACAAGTAGGCACCGAGCAGGCCGGCGGCGGAGAACACGGCAATCTGGGTCAGGGCCGGGAAAGGCGTCCAGGCCAGGGCCAGGTAGCCGATGCAACTGGTGATCAGGCTCAGCGTCAGGCCCGGCAGGGTCAGGCGTAACGCCGGCCAGCTGTTCCAGGGTTTCAGGCTCCAGCTTTTCGACAGGTAATGCAGCGGGTAATCGACAGCCACGCCGATCAGGCTCGAGCCCAGTACCAGCGTCATCACATGCATGTGACCGAATAGCGCCACGCACGCCACCGCACCAAACAGCATGCCCACCAGCACGGGAACGAAAGCGAGCAAGACACGCCAGCGCCGGAAGGCCAGCAACAGCAGCAACAAAATGCCCACGGTGGCACCGCCGCCGACCCATGTCATTTCGCGGGTGGCTTGTTGCTGACCGTTGGCCGCGTACAGCAGGCCGCTGGCAGCGAGCAGTTGCACGTCGGCCTGGGCGGCTTCTTTTCGGCTGCGTTCAAGCAGGTCAGCCACTTGCAGCGGCAGGCTCATGTCGAAGGCATTGCCGGTGGTTTTTGCCCGCAGCAACACCCAGCTCTTGCCGTCGGCATCGGCGACCAGCGCTCCGCTGCCGATGTCCAGTTGCACGGCGCCGTGTTGGGGTTGGCTGTTCTGGATGCGCCCGGTCAGGCCCAGCCAGTCATCCTGGCTCGGCACCAGGCTGAAACCGGTGAACGGGTCGAACAGCGCTTGCACCCGCTGCTGGATAAAGGCGTCGGGGTGTTCGATCAACTGCTGCCGATCCATCGCCGAAAGCATCGACAGCCGGCCTTGCAGCAATTGCGTGCGCAGCGCCGGCAAGTCGGCTTGCAGGTTCCACTGAACCTTCTCGAACAAACCGCTGGCCTGCCACTGCTCGCCGAGTTTCTGCGCCATGGCAATGGCTCGCTGGCGATCTTTATGGCCTACCAGCACCAGCATTTCCCGGTTCAACGGTTCTTGTATGCGTTGTTCGGCGCGCAGTTCCAGCGCGTCCGGCGCCGTGCCCGGCACCAGTTCCATCAGGTTGGCCGACAGCGGTGCACCGTCGCGCCATTGCCAACCGGCGAGCGCGAGCACCGCCAACAGCAGGATCAGAAACAGCCACGGTAGTCTGCGTTCACTCGGCAAAGTCATGTTGCTCCGCGTCGCTCAACGGTTGGGTGCTGGTGCTGTCCTGCATGCGCAAAAGGGTGCTGTCGCCCTGGGTTTCCAGCAGCTCGATGCTGTGCACCAATTCGCTGCCGGTGATGTTGATCTGATTGAACACCTGCTTGAGCAGCATTGAGCGCGGGATCAGCGTCAGTTTCCAGTTCTGTGCGTCGCCGCTCAGAGACAGTTCGAAGTCCCGTTGCAGACCGCTGCTGTCACCTTGCAACACGGCGAGGAACAAGCGGTTCTGCTCGGCGCCGGCGCTCTTGCCCGGGAGCATTTGCCAGCCGCTGGCGTCGCGGCGGGCAATGCCTTTGTTGGTGATGCGGTAATCCTGTTGCAGCGGGGTTTTCAACAACCAGAGCAATCCGTGGTTTTTAGCGAGGATAAAAGTGCCCTTGCTGGTCAGCGGCTGGGGCAATGCGCGCAGGTGTTTTTCCTGGATGAAATGGCCGTGGATCACATCAGGCTTGGCCAGTTGATCGCTCAACTGCTGCAAATCGAAGGCATGAGCCATCGATGACAGCCCGAGCAACGCCAACGCACCGAGGTATTTGAAAAACGGGGTCATGCGAGCATCCTTTCTACGGCATCGGTGAAGATCTTCGGTGAGGCCAGCTGCATCTCGCGGCTGCTCATGTCGACAGCGACCTGTACGGAACTGGCGCGGGTCAAACGCTCACCGGTTTTCACATCGCTGATCAGGTAATTGATCTTCAGACGGTTCTCCCACTCCACCAGATTGGCCCGCACGTTCAGCTTTTGACCGAACACGGCGCCGCGCACATAGCGCAATTGCAGGTCGATCACCGGCCAGGCATAACCCGACTCGACCATGGCGGTGTAGTTGTGACCGATCTTGTCCAGCAGCGCACAACGGGCGACTTCCAGGTATTTGACGTAATGGCCGTGCCAGACCACGTTCATGGTGTCGACGTCAAAGAACGGCACGAGGATTTCCGTATCGGTGTGAAGCACTCCCTTGCTACGCATGCAGCCTCCAGTGTTGCTCGGCGATACGTTTCAGGCACAGGCGCAATTCGCCTTCCAGCGCGCGATCTTCGATGACCGGCGGGAAGTCTTTGGCCAGCTCTTCGTGCATGGCCGCCAGGGCTGGCGGTAACGGGCGCGCGTCCTCGGCTTTGCTGCGCAGCCAAACACCCTGGTTGGCGGCGAGCAAGGTGGCGGCGGCGACCTGTTCGGTCAGCTCCAACACACGGATCGCATCGCGGGCGGCGATGGTGCCCATGCTCACCTTGTCCTGGTTGTGGCACTCGGTGGAGCGCGAGAAGACGCTGGCCGGCATGGTGTTTTTCAGCGCTTCGGCGGTCCAGGCGCTGGTGCCGATCTGCACGGCCTTGAAGCCGTGATTGAGCATCGCGCGGTCAGCCGTGGCGCCGGAAAGGTTGCTTGGCAAGCCATGGTTGTAACGCTCGTCCACCAGCAGGGCGAGTTGCCGGTCCAGCAGATCGGCCACGTTGGCCACCAGGTTTTTCAGGCTGTCCATGGCGAACGCAATATGGCCGCCGTAGAAGTGCCCGCCGTGCAGCACGCGTTCGGCTTCAGCGTCGATGATCGGGTTGTCGTTGGCGCTGTTGAGTTCGATCTCGATGAACGAACGCAGCCAGTTCAGGCTGTCGGCCAGGACGCCGAGGACATGCGGCGCGCAGCGCAGTGAATAGCGGTCCTGCAGGCGGTGCAGCGGTGCGGTCGGCGCATCGATTGCCAGATCCTTGCGCAACCACGCGGCGACTTGCATCTGCCCCGGATGCGGTTTGGCGGCGAACAGGCGCTCGTCGAAGTGCTCGGGATTGCCTTGCAGCGCGACCACGTTCAGCGCGGTGATACGGGTCGCCAGTTGCAGCAGGTAATCGGCGCGGGCGTAGGCCAGGCAGGCGAGGCCGGTCATCACGGCGGTGCCGTTCATCAGCGCCAACGCTTCTTTCGGGCGCAGCACCAGCGGTGTCCAGCCCAGTTCGCGATGGACGTCGGCGGCTTGTCGGCGCTCGCCCCGGAACATTACTTCGCGCTCGCCGGACAAGGTTGCGGCGACGTAGGACAGCGGCGTCAGATCACCGCTGGCGCCCACCGACCCTTCTTCCGGGATCAGCGGCAGGATGTCGTGTTCGAGGAAGGCCTGAAGACGCTCCAGCAGTTCCACGCGCACCCCGGACACGCCGTGGCACAACGACTGCAAACGCGCCGCCAATAAGGCCCGAGTGGCCTGGGCGTCGAGCAGTTTGCCCAGTCCGCAGCCGTGGAAGGTGTACAGATGACGGGGCAATGCCTCGACGTGATGCAGCGGCACCGCGACCACGCACGAGTCGCCGTAACCGGTGGTCACGCCATAGATCACGCCTTCCTTGTCCAGCAGGGAATCGAGAAATCGCGCGCCCTTGGCGATGCGCTCAAGGTACGCAGGGTCGCTTTGCAACTGCGTCGGCACCTGACGGTTGGCCGCGGCCAGCACGTCTTCGATGCGCAAAGGGAGTTCGCCGAAGGTTACCGGCTCAAGCGTTGGCGTCGTCATCGGTCTTCCAGAAAGGGTAAAAGTTGAACCATTGTTGGGGCGCTTCAAGGCAATAGTGACCCAGGCGTTCGGCGTAGCGGGAAGCCCACTGATGAATGACCTGCTCGCGGTCGCTGCGTTTCCACACCACGGCCTCGGCAAACGGTTCGAGGGTCACGCGATATTGCCCCGTCGGTTTCTTCAGGCACATCAGCAAATTGATCGGGCATTTCAGCAAGCCGGCCAGCAGCCACGGCCCCTGGGGCAATGCAGCCTGATGACCGAGGAAGTCTACGGTCACGCTGCGCCCGCCATGCAGCGGCACGCGGTCGCCGGCAATCGCCAGCCACTCGCCACGCTCCAGTCGTTCATGCAGTTGCAGCATGATCACCGGGTCCAGTTCACTGACCTGAATCAGCCGCAGATTGGTCGCGCCGGCCTCGCCCAGTAATCGGTTGAACTGCTCGGCGTGCTTGGTGTGCACCAGCACGTTCATGGTGACCTTCTCGCCGATCTCCGCGAGTGCGCGGCAGACTTCGAGATTGCCCAGGTGCGCGCCCACCAGCATCTGCCCGCGAGTGCCACGCAGCTGACTGCGCAGCAGCGCCGGGTCGACGATTTCGATGTGATCGATGCTCAACTTGCCGTTCCATACGTCGAGTTTGTCGAGCATCGAATCGGCGAAGGCCATGAACTGGCTGAACACTCGCCAGTGGGTCGGTCGCAATTGCGGGCGTGCGCTCCAGTCCGCGAGGCGTTGCTGGTATTGCCAGGCACTGCGGCGGGCACTGCGACCGAACAGGAAAAAGTACAGGACGATGCCGTACAGCAACGGACTCAGCAGCCGTCGGCCCAGCACTTTGGCGCAGAGCGCGGTGAATTTCATCAGCCAGAAGCTGCCGCGCTCCTGGCGGTCGGCCCAGTGCTGTTTGTCTGCGTTACTGCTCATGCTCGCCACCGTCGCCAGAGGATCACCGGGGCCCTCAGCAGCATGCCGAAGAACAGCCGGGTGTGCATGCTCGAAATCAGCACATTGTCGTGGAACATACGGAAATGCGAGACACCGTCCAGCGGGTAATGGACCTTGGTCGGCAGCCACTGCATCGGCTGATTGCGCCAGGCCAGGCGCACGAGGATGTCCGAGTCGAAATCCATGCGCTTGCCGATCTTCGCCGAGTCGATCACTGCCAGGGTCGGCGGCAATGGGTAGACGCGGAAACCGCACATGGAATCGCGGATCTGCAAGGAAAGCGTGTTGATCCAGACCATGACGTGGGTCAGGTAGCGGGCGTACAGACGGCCCTTCGGCACGCTGGCGTCGTATTGCGGATAGCCGCAGATCACCGCGTCGGGATGAGCGCGCGATTGTGCGATGAAGGTCGTGACATCCTGCAGGTCGTGCTGGCCGTCGGCGTCCACCTGCAAGGCATGGCTGAAACCCAGGCGCGAGGCTTCGCGCAGGCCGGTCATGACCGCGCCGCCCTTGCCTTGATTGGCGGCGAGGCGGATCAGGTTGACCATTTCACGCTGCGCCAGTTGGTCGAGCACCCTGGCGCAGGATGGATCGCTGGCATCGTCCACCAGAATGCACGGCAGGCCACTGGCGATCAGCGCGTCGACCACCGTGGTGATCGCGGTTTCGTGGTTGTAGACCGGGATGATTGCGCAAGGGTTAAACATCACCTGCAACCTCCAGCAGAATCCGCCCACTGGAGCAGGTTGCGGTTTCATTGCGGTAGGCGAAATACAATTTGCCGCGTTCCGGATCGAAGCGCAGGTGCAGTTGGACTTCATCGCCGGGGCGCACCAGTTGCTGGAACTTCAGCACTTCCATGCCAGCGAATTTAGCCGGCAGGTCCATCAATTGCTGGCCGAGGCTCAGCGCCCAATCCACCTGCACCACACCGGGCAATACCGGCGTTTGCGGGAAGTGTCCGCTGAAGTAGGCGAGGTCCGGCGGAACGGCCAGTTGCAGGCTCCATTCGCCATCGACCTCGACCTGTTCCAACACTTCCGGCGCTTTCGGGCGGGGGGTCAACAGCAAGGCTTCGACGTCGGCTTGAGGCAGTTTGCCTTGAGCGTTCAGGGGCAATTGCCGCAGTAACCGCCAGCGTCGTGGCAGGGCCAGGGCTTCGCAGTGCTGGCTCAGGTGCTGACGCAGTTCTTGCGTGACGGTGCGTCGGCCCTGATTGCGCAAGGCATGCAGGCCGGCGTCGGTCAGCACCAGCAGCGCGCCCAGCGAGGCGCGGTTTTCCCGGACCACGCCGAGGCGTGCTTCTGCGACCCAGTCATGCTCCATCAACGCCTTTTCCAGCATCGGCAGCGAGATACGTTTTTCTTCCAGTTTGACGATCCGGTCCAGCCGTCCGAGCAGTTCGAATCGGCCGTTGGCAGCGATTCTGGCGGCATCAGCGGTGTGTTCAATATGGCCGACGGGCAAGTAGGGAGAGGCGATCAGCAGCGCGCCCTCGCTGTCCTGACTCAGTTCGACTTCAGCAAACGGCTGCCAGAGATCGTGACCCTGACGCCAGGCGATGCCACCGGTTTCCGAGCTGCCAAGGATTTCCGTCGGCCATTGCTGCAAGCGTTCGTAGAGGCTTTGCGCAGCCTCGGCCGGTAGCGCTCCACCCGAGGAAAACACCCTGCGAACCGCGCTCAAGGCCGGCCAGTCGAGGTTGTCGCCCATGCGCTTGAGCAGCGCCGGGCTGGCGACCCAGGCAAACGCCATGTGTTCGCGACTGGCTCGCTGCAAGTCTTCCGGGAAGGCCAGTTGCTTGCGCACAAACGAGCGCCCGGCACACAGCGGCCACAGCACCCGAAACAGCAGGCCGTAGATGTGTTGGGCGGCGACGCTGCCGATGATGCACGCCTGGTCCAGATCGGCACCCCAGAGCTGCTCCAGCGCCTGCACTTCATTGGCTATCTGGCGCAGGGTCTTGTCGATGCGCTTGGGTTCGCCGCTGGAACCGGACGTGCACAGGCTCAGGCGACAGGCGTCCAGATCCAGTGCGGCGTGGGGCAGGGGCGGTTGCCGATAGTCGGTGAGGTGCGCGTCATCGGCCAGGTCGGTCAGCCACAGATCGACTTCGCTCGACCAGCGTTGGCGAGTCTGCGGTTGCAGGTCGGCAGGCAGCAGCACACTGACCCCGGCACGCCAGGCGCCGAGCAGGGCAATCGCCAGGTCAGCAGCATCTTCAAGGTGCACGGCGATGCGCTGCACGCCTTGGGATTGCAGGCCGGCCGCCAGGCTTAGCGCCTGTTCGCACAGCTGTGCGTGATTCAACGCCGGTTCTGCCGTAACGGCACGCTCCGGCTGTGCCTTGAGCAACAGCTGCTCAAGTGATATCCAATTCATGGGTGGCCTCGTACCCGTTGTCGTATGAGCCATTCAATGGCAAACAGCAGGCCCATCAATCCATAGGAAATCAGGCCGGTGTACAACATCCACCAACTCAGCGGCGCCCACAGGGTCAGGGCGGCGGCAAGCAAACCGTTACAGAGGAAAAACACACACCAGACGACGGTCACCTGGCGGGTGTAAACAATCGCCTTGGCCGGCAAGTGCGGCTCACGCAGGCGCGCCAGGCGCTCAACCATCGGCGGCCCGATTTTCAGGCTCAGGCCAAACAGCCCCAGCATGAAAGCGCTGATCAGCACCGGATACCAACGCAGCAACAACGGGCTGTCGAACAGCGCCAGCAACAGGCAAAAGCCGATCGCAGTGAGCGCCATCCACAGGCTGCCGGGGCGACGGGGACCCAGCAGTGCCCGCGCCAGCCACAGGCTGCCCAGCAGCAGACCGAACTGCCACGGAGCAAAGTGTTCCATGCCGAAATACACCGCAAAGGGGTACAACAGGCCCGCCAGCAGCAGGCCAAGGCCGATCAGTCGACTCATGCGGCCGGTTGAACCAGACGGTAGACCGCCTCGACCACGTCACTGACGGTGCGCACCGATTTGAATTCTTCGGCGGCGATTTTCTTGCCGGTCTGACGCTTGATGTGATCAATCAGGTCGACGGCGTCGATGCTGTCGATTTCCAGATCCTGATACAGGTTGGATTCGAGGCTCACGCGCTCAGGGTCCAGCTCGAAGAGTTCTACCAAGGCATCGCGCAGGGTGTTGAAAATGTCATCACGAGTTTGCATGGTCCGGTCTCAAGCTGCCTGTTTTGCGGTGACGAACGCCGCAAGGCTCGCCACGTTGCTGAAATGATTGCGGGTGTCCTTGGCGTCGGCGTCGATTTTGATGCCGTACTTTTTCTGGATGGCCAGGCCGAGTTCCAGGGCGTCTACCGAATCCAGGCCCAGGCCTTCGCCGAACAGCGTCTGGTCATCGCCGATGTCTTGTGCGCTGATGTCTTCAAGGCCCAGGGCGTCGATGATCAGTTCTTTGATTTCACGGTGTAGATCGCTCATCTTCGGCGAGCTCCTTAATAAAGTAAGAGTGCAAATAATCGTTGAGCTTGCGCGAAGCCTGAGGTGCAGGGCCACATGAAGCAAAGGCTTGTGGGTCTATATCGGCCCCGACACGGAAACTGAAGTGCACGCGACGTTTCGGGATGCGATACCAGGGTTCGGCCTTGGTCAATGTGGTCGGACTGACCTTAATAATCACCGGGGTCAGGATTCTCGCACCGCGCAGGGCGATTGCCGCGCCCCCCGATGAAAGGCTGGCGGTTCGCCCGGCTGGGTGCGCGTGCCTTCGGGAAAGATGATCAGCGTCTGACCGCTTTTCAGTGCGTCAGCCGCGGCGTCGAGCATGTCCATGCTGCCGTCGTTGCTGATGTAGTCGGTACGGCGTAGCGGGCCGCGGGTGAACGGGTTCTCCCAGAGGCTGTTTTTGACCACGCAGTTGGCGTGACGCACCAGGCCGATCAGAAATACCACGTCGATCAGCGACGGGTGATTGGCCATGATCATCTGGCCCGGGCGACCGAGTTTTTCCGCGCCCTGGATGTCGTAAGTCAGTACCCCGGTACGGGCCATGAACCGGACGAAAAACCAAAAGCAGCGACTGACGGTTTGCCGTGCCCGTAACCGATGGGTCTGCGCATCGCCGGGCAGGCAGCCCAGCAACGGGAACACCACCAGCCGCAGGCACAGCCCGCCCAACCCGAACAGGGTGAAGCTTGCGGCAGTGGCCAGCAGACGCCAGTAATAGGCGTCGCGGTTTTTTTCGCTTACAGGTTGCGTTGCCAGGTCCATACACGATTTTTCCAGGCATGTTGGCAGGTAGTCTGCTGGCCGAGCAGGGTACGCAAGAGATTCAGGGCATGGGGCCAGTGGGCGTTGGACAACGTATCTGAAGTGCTGTTCAGGGACAGCTGCCAGTCGGTACCCGGTGTCAGCAACAGGCCAACTGCATAGGGGAACGGCACGTCGTCGATCCAGGCCGAGTAGGCTTCGGGCGGTATTTCTTCAGTGACGATCAGCAGCACGGCAGGCGCGCCTTCGGAAAGTAGCGCCGCGGCCTCTAGCATGCCGTTTTCAAGGCCGTCACCCTCGGCGGCAAGGGCGGTCATCTCGCTGGTTTCACCGCGCATGATCGACCACAGGCCAATGACCGCGTTGTGCACCGACAAGCTGAATTGAGTTGGCGACAAGGGTTGCCCGGCTGCCAGATCACTCAGGATCTCGAAGGTACGGGGTGTTTCGCCATGACGGGAAATAAAGACCAGCGGTAGGTCTTGGCGACCATCGGCCAGGGGCCAGCCGACGCTGAACGCCATCCGCGCCAGGCGACTGAGCCGTCGGCGCTGCATGGCGGGCAGAAAAGACACGTCGGGGGCGGCATCGCTGCTCTGAAGCACGACCGGTTGTCGGCTCCAGACCTGCCAATCGTCCACGCTTTCGAGCCCAGGGGCCCACGCGCGCCATTGGGCGATGTTGAAATTGATCACAGCCATTCATCCCGCCCTGCGGGCTTTCTTGACACGGCGAATCGCAAAAAAAAGCGAACGGCCATACGTGGCGCTTAGCGCCGAGTGGCGCGCATTATCCCGTTGCGACGGGCGTGTAGCAAATGATGGTTACATTTTGCTCAGTGAAACGTACTGGTTGGTCCGTGAAAAAGCTGTCGTTTGGCCATTATCCACATCGGGGTGATCATGTCTGTCAGCTCTGTCGGTAATCAGTGGCGGGGTTGGCGGCTTTTTTATTAAGAGATTGCCGCTGACTGTGTAGTCCCCATGCCAGCGAGGTAGCTAAGCAGTGTCGTGGCCTACTACACTCGGTCATTCTTTGATACACGGAGGTTTTTGACATGCGGCGCGTGGTGTTCAATCAGAAAGGTGGCGTGGGCAAATCCAGCATTGCCTGCAATCTGGCGGCGGTCAGTGCCAGCGAGGGTTATCGCACCCTGTTGGTGGATCTCGATGCCCAGGCCAACTCCACTCAGTACCTGACAGGCCTTACCGGTGATGACATCCCGATGGGCATCGCCGACTTCTTCAAGCAGACCCTGTCCTCTGGACCGTTCTCGAAGAAAAACAAGGTCGACATCTACGAAACGCCGTTCGAAAACCTCCATGTCATTACCGCGACCGCCGAGTTGGCTGACCTGCAGCCCAAACTTGAGGCCAAACACAAGATCAACAAGCTGCGCAAACTGCTTGAGGAACTGGGGGAAGATTACGACCGCATCTACCTTGACACCCCGCCTGCGCTGAACTTCTATGCGGTATCGGCATTGATTGCCGCTGACCGGGTGCTGATCCCCTTCGATTGCGACAGCTTCTCGCGCCAGGCGCTGTACGGTCTGCTGGCGGAAATCGAAGAGTTGAAGGACGACCACAACGAAGGCCTGGAGGTTGAAGGCATCGTGGTCAATCAGTTCCAGGCCCGTGCCAGCCTGCCGCAGCAAATTCTCGACGAGCTGATCGCCGAAGGATTGCCGGTGCTGCCGGTGTACCTGACCAGCTCGGTGCGCATGCGCGAATCCCACCAGGCCAATACGCCGCTGATCCACCTCGACCCACGGCACAAGTTGACGCAGCAATTCGTCGAGCTGCACAACCTGCTCGAAAATGCCTGACAGTCCCCTGTAGGAGCGAGGCTTGCCCGCGAAGACGATCTGGCAGTCAACTGTAGTTTTGAATGTTATGCCCTCTTCGCGGGCAAGCCTCGCTCCTACAGTTGCGGGGTGATGACGAAATCTCGTTCAGATCCCTTGGCTACGCAACCAGCTCATCAACTGCGGTAACGGAAACGCCCCGCTCTGACGCGCCACTTCCCGGCCGTTCTTGAACAGAATCAGACTCGGAATCGAGCGAATCCCCAACTGCGCCGACAATTGCTGATTCGCCTCGCTGTCCAGCTTGGCCAGCCGACACTTACCCGCCAATTGCCCTGCCGCCTGCTCGAACACCGGCGCAAACGACTTGCACGGCCCACACCACTGCGCCCACACGTCCACCAGCAGCGGCAGATCACCCTTGATCTGACTGGCGTAATCGCCTTGCTTCAATTCGAACGGCTTGCTCAGCAGGACCTGGGCCTTGCAGCGGCCGCACTTTGGATGGTCGTTGAGGCGTTCGGCGGGGATGCGGTTGAGGCCGTTGCAGTGGGGGCAGGGGATGAGGAGTGGGTCGGTCATGGTCGGAGCTCTGAATGTTTGGGCTGTCTAAAACTGATTTGGAGTCGCACGCTACGTTTATCAAGACAACACAACCGGGCAGGCACGGTGATGCTCACATATTCGGGAGAAACAAACGGTGTCGCGGTTTGTAATCAGGTACGTAGTTTTGATATTGAGCAGCGTGCGCGCGACGGCTCAGCCAGGTTCATTGAGCGACTTGATGACGTTACGATGGCAGACATCGTTGCTCGCGTCGTCAGCGCCATTGATCCCTGGACTGACCACCCTCACGACGAACAACTGATCTCCAAATGCTTCCCCCACTCTGGCGGCCGCTCGGCGTAGCTTTCCATCCCCGCTTGCTCGTCGAATGGATTGCTCAACACCGCATGCAGTCGCCGAACCTCTGAATAGTCGCCGCTCTCTGCCGCATCGATGGCTTTCTGCGCCAGATAGTTGCGCAGGATGTACAGCGGATTGACGGCATGCATCCGCTTGCGCCGCTGCTCCTGATCTATCTCGCCTTCGCGGGCAACCCGGGCGACATACAGCTCGGCCCAGGCATCGAAGCCTTTGATGTCGACGAAGTCATCGCGCAAGCGGGCGACGGCCAGTTCCGGTGATTCATCCCCCAGGCGACGGAAGAACAAGGTGTAATCGACGCCGCTGTTCTGCATCAGTTGCAGCAGGTGTTCCAGCAGTTTCTGGTCATCATCTTCAGCGGTGGTGAGGCCGAGGCGGCGGCGCATCAGGTCCAGGTAGTGGGCCTGGTACAGCGGCAGGTACAGGCCAAGGGTTTCGCGCAGGGCGTCGACGCTGATGAACGGCGTCAGTGCCTGGGCGAGGGCGCTGAGGTTCCACTGGCCGATCGGCACCTGGTTGCTGAAGGAATACCGGCCCTGATCATCCGAGTGATTGCAGATGAAATGGGCGTCGAAGTCGTCGAGAAAGGCGAACGGTCCGAAGTCGAAGGTGATGCCAAGGATCGACATGTTGTCGGTGTTCATCACGCCGTGGCAGAAGCCATACGCCTGCCATTTGGCGATCAGCTCGGCATTGCGCTCGACGATTTCGCGGAACATCGCCAGATACGGTTCCGGTTGTTCCAGGCACTCGGGGAAATGCATGGCCAATACGTGCTCGCCGAGTTCTTTCTGCTTCTCGGGGCGTTTGGTGTAGTAGAAATATTCGAAATGCCCGAAGCGCACATGGCTCGGCGCCAGGCGCAGGACCATGGCCGCGCGTTCCTGCTTCTCGCGCCACACCGGGGTGTCGGAGCCGATCACGCACAGGGCGCGGGTGGTCGGGATGTTCAGGGCATTCAGTGCTTCGGAGGCGAGAAACTCGCGGATCGACGAGCGCAGTACCGCGCGTCCATCGCCCATGCGCGAAAAGGGTGTCTGACCGGCGCCCTTGAGGTGCAGGTCCCAGTGTTCGCCGGCCTCGTTGTAGACCTCGCCCAGCAACAAACCGCGACCGTCGCCCAGCTGCGGGTTGTAGGAACCGAACTGATGCCCGGAATAAACCATCGCCCGAGGCACCGCGTCGGCCCAGAGCTTGTGGCCGCTGAACAGTTCGGCGAACTCCCGGGTGTCGGCCACGGCCGGGTCGAGGTCGAGCAACGCCATGGCTGCTGGGCTGGCCACCACCAGGCGCGGGTTGTCGATGGGCTCGGGCAGCACATGGGCGGAAAACGTATCGCCCAGGCGGGCGAAGCGATTATCGAAGGTCAGTTCGTCGAGAGGTTTCAACGGCCATCTCCAGCAGAATGTCCGAGCATTCTGCTAGGGATAGGGCCGTTAGTCGAGTTTGGTGGGCGGCGGCTCTTGCGGCGCCTTGCTATCCACCAGCGGCGCGATGGTTTTGGACTCGGGATCGATCGGCACCATTTTGTATTCCTGGCCTTGAAGGTTCTTGAGGTAAACCTCCATCTGCCGGAACGAGATGTTGATGTGCTGCTTCTTGAACTCGCGATTGATGAAGCGGTTGACCTCGTCCAGCACCGGGTTGCGGTCACCGAGGTCACGCACGTGCATGCGCAACTCGTGGTCGAGGGTGCTTTCACCGAAGTTCAGGAAGTACACGTGGGGTTCCGGGTCTTTCAGGACGCGTGGGTTATCGCGCGCGGCTTTGAGCAGCAGCTCTTTCACCAGGTCCAGGTCTGAACCGTAATCGACGCCGAGCTTGAGGGTCACCCGGGTAATGGTGTCGGTCAGGGACCAGTTGATCAGTTGCCCGGTGATGAACGTCTTGTTCGGGACAATGATGTCCTTGCGGTCGAAGTCGGTGATGGTTGTGGCGCGGATACGGATCTTGCTGACCGTGCCCGACAGGTTGCCGATGGTGATGGTGTCGCCGATCCGCACCGGGCGTTCGAACAGAATCATGATGCCGGAGATGAAGTTGGCGAAGATCTCCTGCATGCCAAAGCCGAGGCCGACCGACAACGCCGCCACCAGCCATTGCAACTTGTCCCAGCTCACGCCGAGGGTGGACAGGGTCGAGACGAAACCGATGCCGGCGATCGCATAGGACAGCAACGTGGTCGTGGCATAGGCGCTGCCCTGCGCCAGGTTCAACTTCGACAGCACCAGCACTTCCAGCAGCCCCGGCAAGTTGCGCGCCAGAGCGAATGTGATGCCGATGATGATCAGCGCGCCGAGCATGTCGCCGATGCTGATCGGCACCATGCTCATATTGGCGCCGGTGCCGCTGGTGTATTCGTAGAGGGTGACGTTGTCCAGGTACGAAAACACCGAAATCAGATCGGACCAGACCCAATACAGCGCCGCGATGAATCCGCCCAGCAGTGCCAGGCGAATCAGGCGCAGGGACTGTTCGTTGACCTTCTCGATGTCCAGCGTCGGCTCTTCGATCACCGCTTCGCCGTCGCCGGCCTCTTTCGCCGCCTGGCGTTTGGCCAGGGCGCGTTGGTAGGCCAGGCGTCGTGCCGCCACGCTGAGGCCACGAACGAACGTGGCTTCGATCACCAGCCAGAACATCAGCAGGTAAAGGGTGTTGATCAACCGGTCGCTGAGCTTCAGCGCGGTGTAGTAGTAGCCGAAGCACACCGCCACGAACAATGCCACGGGCAGGATGGTAAACAGGACCCCGACTGCTTTGCGGAACAGCGAAGCGTTCTGGTGCGTCGGGCTGCTGACCAGCAGGCGGCTGAGCAGCCAGGCCATCAAGGCGTAGCAGGTCAGCACCACGGGCATGCCGAGCACGTCATCCGCCAGCGTCGAGGGCTGCAGTTCGGCAACCGCCACCACGGCAACCAATGCCATCACCACCAACCCGAGTCGGCGGACCCAGCCCTGAAGGAATTCGACCTGGGGTTTTTCCCAGCGGAAATGTAGTTCAGCCACGCCGCCCGGCGCGAGAATCCGGTAAGCGGTGTAGAACACCAGCCAGGCCTGGGCCATTTGCAGCAGCGCCGCGCCCATGTTGGCGTTCTGCCCGCGGGCGTCGATCTGCAGGGCCAGGCCGCACAAGGCCAGGCCCAGCGAGACCGGCATCGCCAGCAGAATATTGATCAAGATGGCCTGCGGCGTGTGCCATTGGCTGTCACGCTTGAAGTGGCCGATGTCCTGGTGAACTTTGCTCAGTCGGGCGTACAGGCTTTTACGCCGCCACAGCAGGGCGCCGATCAGCAACACCAGGGGCAGGAACAACAACGGCCGCTGGATCAGGCCATCGCTCAATTCGCTCAGGCTGGAAGCCCACGGCAGCGTGGTGACCTGCCGTTGCAAACGCTCCGGTACGCCGTGCATCCATTCCAGATCCAGCGGCTTGTTGCTGGGGATCCAGAACATCTGCTCATCGAGCGTCGCCCGCAGGCTTTGCGTGGTACTGAGCAGTTGCTTCTGGTTGAGTTGCAGGGTGATGGATTGGTTGAGCACCGCGCTCAGTTCGCGGTTGAGGCGCTCCAGCAGGTCTGCGCGGGTGGTGGCCAGCTCCAGCAGGCTCTTGCGCAGTTGCGGGGTGACTTGCTCCGGCGGTTGGGTCGCCAACAGATTGTCGACGTAGGTTGCCGGGTTGTTGAGCAGCTCCCGTTGCTGGCTGACTTCGAATTGAAACAGGCGAATGTCGGCGATCTGGTCAGCGAGGTCGCGGTCGAGTTTGAGGCGCGGCAGGGCCGCCTTCTGTTTGTAGAGAATCTTGGAGAGCAGCAGGCTGCCCTTGAGTACGCTGATCTGCTCGTCCAGGGCCGAATCGCTTTGGGTCACGCTGTCCAGTTGCTGTTTGGTTTGCAGGTTTTGCTGGGTGATTGCGTTGAGGCGGTCGGTGTTTTTGAGCAGGTAGTCAGAGAGTTTCAGGTTCGCCGCGCTTTCGGTGGCCAGCAAGCTGCTGCTGCCGGATTTCTGCGCTTCTATGGATTGTTGGGTGACGGCCTCTTGGGAGTGGGCCAGGCGCTTCTGATTGATCAGGGTCTGCAACTCCTGGATTTCCTGATCCAGGCGATCGGTTTTTTCCGTGAGCAAATCATGCTGGCTGTTGCCCAGGTCCTGCAACTGGCTGTTACCGGCCAGCTCCTCGCGGCGCAGCGGGATCAAGGCATTCAGTGCCGCAAGCTCGGCGTTGAGCTGGTCACGCTGTTCGCCGCTCAAGGCTTTGCCGTTGTCTTTGCCGGCCTTGAGAATGTTGTTGATCTGCTGGATGCGCGTCTGGCTGGTGGAAATTTCAGCCTGGGCGCGCTCGGGTCGTGTCTGGGCGGTAATCACCAGACTGTTGGCGTCGGCCAGTGCTTTCTGCAGATCGCTTTGCTGGGTCGAGCGCTCGGTGAGCACTTGCTCGAGCTGCTGGACCGACTGGTTGGCGTAGCGCTGCGCAACTGGCTGTGCCTTGCTGGCTTTCAGCCGCGCCAATTCCCGCTGGTTCTCGATGTTCTGCTTGGGAGCGGTGGCCAGTTGCTGCTTCAGATCGATCAATTTCTGATCGTAATCGCGCTTGTTATTGAGCTGAGTCAGCGTGTTTTGCAGGATGCCCTGCAACGCTTTTTGATCCGCTTCCGGCAGTTTGCGATCGGCGATCTTGTCCAGACTCGCCTGCACGGCTTCGCTGGTCGGCGGTCCAGCCGCTTGCAACGTACCGACAGAAAGACTCAAGCCCAACAGGGCCATGATGAAAAAAGTGCGCAGGGTTGGCATAGAGACCGATCGAAAACGAGACGAAGGTTGGAGTTTAGAGGAACAAGCCCGGGCCGGGGCGACTTCCTTCGGGGAATCTGACGCCCACTTTGCCGATCTTGTTCCCTTCCATGACCGCAACGGTCCAGATGGTGTTGTTCCACTCCACCTGGTCACCGACGACGGGAGCACCGCCGACTTTCTGGGCAATGAATCGACCCAGGGACATGTCTGGATCGATGCCTTCGACTTTCAACCCGTACAGTGCCGCAACCGCGGCCAGCTGGGCGTCTCCTTCGAGCACGAAGTCGCCGAAGAAGCGCAAATCGAGGCCGCGCTGCGGTGCCTGACTGAAGAGCTTTCCGAGGGCTGGAAGATTGTGCTCGTGGCCGATCACACACAGCAAATCATCGACTTCGAGCACCGTACTACCCGACGGATGGAGCAGTTGCTGACCACGAAACAGAGCGGCGATACGCGTGCCGTCGGGCATTTTCAGCTCGCGAAGGGGCGAACCGATGCACCATTTCTCGGCGCCGAGGCGATAAACGAACAACTCCCACTCGCTGGTAACGTGCACTTCCAGCGCTGCGCGCGAGATCGGTGCCGGCTCCGGCGGAACGGTCACTTTCAAAAGTTTCGCCACCCACGGCAGGCTCGTGCCCTGCACCAGCAGCGACACCAGCACGATAAAGAAGGCAAGGTTGAAGTAGAGCTGGGCATCCGGCAGGCCGGCCATCAGCGGGAACACCGCCAGAATGATCGGGACCGCGCCGCGTAGGCCGACCCAGGAAATAAACGCCTTCTCGCGGCCATGGAACGCCTTGAACGGCAGCAGGCCGACCAGCACCGACAGCGGCCGTGCAAACAGAATCATCCACAGCGCCAGACCCAGCGCGGGCAGGGCGATCGGCAACAGGTCATGCGGCGTCACCAGCAGCCCCAGCACCAGGAACATGCCGATCTGTGCCAACCAGGCCATGCCGTCGAGCATGTGGAGAATGCCGTGACGGCTGCGCACCGGACGATTGCCGATCACCAGGCCGCAGAGGTAAACCGCCAGGAAGCCACTGCCATGCAAGGCGTTGGTCAGGGCGAAGACGGCCAGGCCGCCGGCAATCACCAGAATCGGGTAGAGGCCGTTGGCGAGGTTGATCCGGTTGACCAATTGCAGCATGACCCAGCCACCGCCGAGGCCGATCACGGCCCCGATGCCGAATTCACGCACGAAATGCCCGAGCAGGCTCCAATGCAGGCCCGTCTGGCCGCTGGCGAGCATGTCGATCAGGGTGACGGTGAGAAACACCGCCATCGGGTCGTTGCTGCCGGATTCGATTTCGAGGCTGGCAGTCACCCGTTCGTTCAGGCCTTTACCGCCCAGCAGCGAGAACACTGCCGCGGCGTCGGTCGAGCCGACGATGGCACCGATCAGCAAACCCTGGATCATGTTCAGGTTGAACAGCCAGGCGGCGGCCATGCCGGTCAGCGCGGTGGTGATCAACACCCCGACCGTGGCCAGCGACAACGCCGGCCACAACGCCACGCGAAAGCTGGATACGCGTGTGCGCAAGCCACCATCGAGCAGGATCACCGCGAGGGCGAGGTTGCCGACCAGATAAGCCGTGGGGTAGTTATCAAAGATAATGCCGCCGCCGTCGACGCCGGCGGCCATGCCCACGGCGAGGATGATCACCAGAATCGGGATGCCGAGGCGCGAGGAAAGTGAACTCACCAGAATGCTCGCACCTACCAGCAACGCGCCGATCAAGAACAGGCTGTTGATGGTCGTCGCATTCAAAGGCAGTACTCCAGAAAGCTGAAAGGCGGGCAAAAACTGACCATGCAGTCTGCGTGCCAGCGATTCTAACCTGTTGAAATGTGATGCTGTCAAAAAGCTTTTGCAGCAGCGACAACGTCACCCGGATTGAGCATGATCCCTGTGGCGAGGGAGCTTGCTCCCGTTGGATCGCGCAGCGACCCCGAAGAGGCGGCGCGGTGAAACAGATTCAACGCGCAGGCTGATTGGCGACTGCTTCGCAGCCGAACGGGAGCAAACTCCCTCGCCACAGAAAAGGTGTCGGCGGTTAGAGGCTAAACCGCCCAACCATGTTGTTCAGGTCCAGCGCCAATCGCGACAACTCATTGCTCGCCGCACTCGTCTGATTCGCCCCGGTCGCCGATTGCACCGACAAATCACGGATATTCACCAGATTGCGATCCACTTCACGGGCGACCTGCGCCTGTTCTTCGGCCGCGCTGGCAATTACCAGGTTGCGCTCGTTGATCTCGACAATGGCACTGTTGATCGTATCCAGCGAAAGACCTGCACCGCGGGCGATGTTCAAGGTCGATTCAGCACGTTCGGTGCTGTTGCGCATCGAGTTCACCGCATGTTCGGTGCCGCTCTGAATGCTGCCGATCATGCGTTCGATCTCGCTGGTCGACTGCTGAGTGCGATGCGCCAGTGCACGCACCTCATCCGCCACCACTGCGAAGCCACGTCCAGCTTCACCGGCACGCGCGGCTTCAATCGCTGCGTTCAACGCCAGCAGGTTGGTCTGGTCAGCCAGTCCACGGATCACGTCCAGCACCTTGCCGATGTCACGGGACTCGTTGGCCAGATCACCAATCAAGGTCGCGGTGCTCTGCACATCGGCGCTCATGCGTTCGATGGCGCTGACGGTTTCCTGCACCAGGTCTCGGCCGTCACCGGCCGAGGTGGTGGCGTTCTTCGAGGCTTCGGACGTGCTCACAGCGTTGCGCGCGACTTCTTCCACGGCGCTGGTCATTTCATTGACAGCGGTGGCGGCCTGTTCGATTTCGTTGTTCTGCTGGGTCAGGCCACGGGCGCTTTCGTCGGTGACGCTGTTCAGCTCTTCAGCGGCGGACGCCAGTTGCGTGGCCGAGCCGGAAATCCGCTGCAGGGTGTCACGCAGCTTCTCCTGCATCTTCGACATGGCCAGCAGCAAGCGGCCGGCTTCGTCATCGCCATCGACATGAATCGGGCGAGTCAGGTTGCCTTCGGCGATTTCTTCGGCCGCGCTCAAGGCGTTGGCAATCGGTTTGGTGATGCTGTTGGTCAGGAGCCAGGCGAACAGCAGGGTAAGGCCGCTGGCAATAACCAATAAGGTGATCACCAGGTTGAGCGACGTTGAATACTGTTCGCCGGCCCGGGTGTCGGTGACTTCGATCTGTTGCGTATTGATTTCGAGCAACTTGGCCAGTGCCGCGTTGACGGCCTCGGAGTTGGAGAGCAATTCGCTATTGAGCATTGTGCGCAGTTCATCGACCTGATTGTTGCGCGAGAGGGTCTTCATGCGGTCTTCAAGTTGGCGGTATTGCGCCAGCAACTGCACGTACTGATCGTAGGCGGCACGCTCTTGCGGGCCCTCGATCAGCGGTTCGTAGACTTTCTGCGCGTCACGAATCTGCTGATTACGCAGATCGAACAGCTCGAAGGTTTTCTGCTGCACGTCTGGTTCGCGGTTCACCAGCAAGCGGTAGGACAGCACCCGCAGGCGCAGGGTCAGTTGAGTGAATTCGTCCAGGCTTTTGATGCTCGGCACGCTCATGGAGGCAATGTCTTCGCCGGCGCCGCGAATCTTGCTCATCTGGTTCAAGGCAAACACCCCCAGAACCAGCATCAAACCGCCAATCAGGGCGAAACCGAGGAACGCCCGCGGTGCGATATTCATATTACGAAGGGACATGGTGTTTACCAAAGTGAGCGCACCCGTGCGGCGCTGAAGCTGACGTATGGGTGACTTATCGGTCATACGACTAAAGTCTTGAGGGCCTGCGCGTTTTTGTCGCACAACCGCTCCGGCGACGAAGTGCAGGAACCAGATTCGCCAATCACAGTCTTTAAAGCTCGCGAGGAAGGTCGCCCGCCAGGAAAATCAAGGCCTTGCGTCCCAATAACCCTGGCATCGGTGGTGACTTTTCTTTATCGTACGCGCCCTTTGAAATGCTTGGAAAATCAAAATGTTGGAAGCATCCCTTAGTCAATTGGAACAGCTGGTCAGCGACCTGGTGCAACAGAACCAAACCCTGCTCGCCACCAACCAGACCCTGAGCACAGAACTGGCCCAGGCCAAGGATGAAAACGAAAGCCTGCAACTGAACCTGATGGAACAGGAAGAGAAACAAGGGGCCACCGCAGCCCGCATCCAGGCCCTGGTTGAGCGCGTCAGCGCCGGCCCGGTCAGCGCATGAATCACGGCGCCGCAGGGGTAAAAGTCGTCTCGATCCTGGGGGAGGACTATTCGATCAAGGCGCCGGCCGGGGAAGAGCAAACCCTGCTGGACGCCGCGATGATGTTGAAAGCTGCCTTGGCCGACACCAAAAGGAAGTACCCGACACTGATCGGTGACCGACTGCTGGTATTGGCTGCGATGAATCTGTGTTCCCAGCAGATCGAAATGCAAAAGCAGCACAAGCAGGAACTCGACCGTTACCAAGAGCAAGTCAGCGCCACGGTTGAAGTGATCTCCAAGACGATCAATCAGGCCTGATCGGCTTTGCGCACAACCAAAGAATAGATTGTCGTTTTAGTTGTATACAATCGGCACGGCTGTTGCAGTGTTTCAGCCTCTTATTCTTTGGGGGTGCTCCATGCAGTTCTGGCGACGCAGTATTCAATGGCAGTTGATCCTCAGTATGGGCACCGCCCTGCTGGTCAGCATCCTGATCGTGGTTGGCATTTATACCCTCGTGGTCAACCGCCTTGCCCAGAGCTATCTGGTCGAACAGGCACTGCCGTCCAGCATCGAAGCGATGCGCAACGACATCGAACGAATCCTCGTCCAACCCCTCACCGCCGCCAAGGACATCGCCAGCAACAGCATGGTGCGCGACTGGTTGGCCGGGGGTGAAAACAGTGCCCAGACCGCCGCGTTCGTCCAGTATCTGGAAGGCATCCGGGCCGAACACAAAGCCTTTACCGCGCTGATCGTCGGCACGGCTTCAAACCATTACTTCACTGAAAAAGGCCTGGACCGGACCCTCAGCCGTACCAACCCCAAGGACGCCTGGTTCTACGCGTTCCTCGACAGTAACCAGCCACGCACCCTCAATATCGACAATGACACCGCGACCGGAGAATTGGCGCTGTTCATCGACCTCAAGGTCGAGCAGGCCGGTAAAGTCGTGGGCGTTGCCGGGCTTGGGTTGAGCATGAAAGAGCTGTCGGAGCTGATTCACAATTTCAACTTCGGTGAGCGCGGCAAGGTCTATCTCGTGCGTTCCGACGGTTTGATCCAGGTTCACCCTGAGGCGCAGTTCAGCGGCAAGCGCACGCTGGCCGAGCAAATCGGCGCGCCCGCCGCACAATCGGTCATGGGTCAAAAAGTTGCCACCAACAGCAGCTTTGTCCGCGATGGCGAAGATTATCTGGCGTTGAGCCTGCCGTTGCGGGATCTGGGCTGGACCCTGGTGGCCGAAGTGCCACAGTCGCAGATCTACGCCGAAGCGCGTCGCGCCATGTGGATGAGCAGCGGCATTGGTCTGGCGGTGGCGCTGGTGTGTCTGTTGCTGGTGGTATTACTGGCCCGTGGCCTGGTGCGGCCGATCCGTCAGGTAACAGCGGCGCTGGTAGCCATTGGTAGCGGTGGTGGAGATTTGACCCACCGGTTAGATTCCAGCCGCGCCGATGAACTGGGTGACCTGGCGCGAGGCTTTAATCGATTCCTCGACAGTCAGCGCGAGATGATCGGTGAAGTGCTGACCACCAGCGAGCGTTTGCGCACGGCGGTCAGCCAAGTGGCGAAGGTCGTGGACAACACCGCCGAGCGCTCCGGTCGTCAGCAGGAAATGACCGATATGGTCGCCACCGCTGTTCATGAGATGGGCCTGACCGTGCAGGAAATCGCCCAGAACGCGGGTAACGCCGCGGTCGCTTCACAGAACGCTCGCGATGAAGCGATGCAGGCGCGGGAAGTGGTCGGTGGGTCGATCCGGCATATAGAAAGCATGTCCGACGAAATCGGCATCGCCGCCAGTGCCGTCGGCGAATTGGCTGATCAGGTCGCATCCATCGATCAGGTGCTGGCAGTGATTCGCGGGATCTCCGAGCAAACCAATTTACTGGCACTGAACGCGGCCATCGAAGCCGCGCGGGCCGGAGACATGGGCCGTGGATTTGCGGTCGTGGCGGATGAAGTGCGCACGTTGGCGCGGCGCACGCAGTCGTCGACCGATGAGATCCAGCAGATGATCGGCAGCCTCAAGCAGGGCGCGGAGAATGCCGTTTCATCCATGCACTCCGGGAAGGCAGCAACAGGCACCGGCGTGGAATCGAGCCAGCGCACTGGCGCGTCGTTGACGGCGATTACCGGTCAGGTCGAGCGCATCAGCGACATGAACCATCAAGTGGCGACGGCCACGGAGGAGCAATCGGCGGTGACGGAGGAGATCAACCGCAATGTGCAGGGCATTTCCGATTTGGCCCGGGCGACGGCGGGGGAAGTCAGGGCTTGTCGCGAAGACTGTCAGACATTGCAGCGGTTGGCGGATGATCTGGCGCGGCAGATGGGTGGGTTCAAGCTGAGCTGATAAATATGTTGTTTGTGCTGACGTCATCGCGAGCAGGCTCGCTCCCACATTGGATCTGTGAACACTTGACCCTGTGGGAGCGAGCCTGCTCGCGATTGGATTTCAGCAGCAGCAAAAAATTCTGATCAGAACCACTCATCCTGCATCGTCAGGCAAACATCATCCCGAGCCTCAAGAATCGCCAGCTCATGGTGGCAACCCGGCACTTCCCAGGTCAGGAAATACCGCGCCGCCTGCAGCTTGCCTTTATAGAAGCTCACATCCGCCGCATTCCCCTTCGCCAACCCTTCCTCGGCGCGAATCGCCTGTTCCAGCCAGCGCCAGCCGATCACCGTGTGCCCGAACACTTTCAGGTACAGCGCCGAGTTCGCCAGACTGCTGTTGACCTTGCCTTGGCCCAGATCCATCAGCAAGCCGATGGTCACCGTTTGCAGGCGCGCGACCAGCTTCTCCAGCGGTTCACGCAGCGCAGTCAATGACTCATGTGCCTGCGAGCGTTCGGCAGTGTTGGCAATCAAGCGGATCAGCTGCTTGAGCCCCGCCCCTCCGTTCTGCGCCAGTTTGCGTCCCAGCAAATCCAGCGACTGAATACCGTGCGTGCCTTCGTGGATCGGGTTCAAACGGTTGTCGCGGTAATACTGCTCCACCGGGTATTCGCGGGTGTAGCCGTGGCCGCCGAGAATCTGGATCGCCAGTTCGTTGGCCTTCAGGCAAAACTCCGAGGGCCAGGATTTGACGATGGGTGTCAGCAAATCCAGCAGTTCGTGCGCCTGTTTGCGCTGGTCTTCGGCCTCCAGCGTCGTGGTGTCATCGAACAGTCGCGCCGCATACAACCCAAGGTCGAACGAGCCTTCGACATAGGCTTTCTGCGTCAGCAGCATGCGCTTGACGTCGGCGTGCTGAATGATCGCCACTGGCGCGGTATTCGGATCCTTGCTGTCCGGCACGCGACCTTGCGGACGTTCGCGGGCGTACTCCAGGGAATACAGATACCCGGCATAACCGAGCATCACCGCGCCCATGCCGACGCCGATCCGCGCCTCGTTCATCATCTGGAACATGTAGCTCAGACCGTGGTGCGCCTTGCCCACCAGATAGCCGACGCACTCACCGTTATCGCCGAAGTTCAGCGCGGTGGAGGTGGTGCCGCGCCAGCCCATCTTGTGAAACAGGCCTGCCAGCAAGACGTCGTTGCGCTTGCCGAGGCTGCCGTCATCGTTGACCAGGAACTTGGGCACGATAAACAACGAAATCCCTTTCACCCCGGCCGGTGCATCCGGCAGTTTCGCCAGGACCATGTGCACGATGTTCTCCGAGAGCGGGTGATCGCCACCGGAGATGAAAATCTTGTTGCCCTTGAGTCGATAGGTGCCGTCAGACGCAGGCTCGGCGCGTGTACGAATATCCGACAGCGAAGAACCGGCGTGCGGTTCGGTCAGGGCCATGGTGCCGAAGAAGCGACCGTCAATCATCGGTTGCAGGAAACGCTGCTTCTGCTCATCGGTGCCGAAGCTTTCAATCAGGTTCGCCGCGCCCATGGTCAGGAACGGGTACGAGGTCGATGCCGCGTTGGCCGATTGGAAATGCGCGAAGCAGGCCTGGGACAGCAGCGTAGGCAGTTGCATGCCGCCGGCGTCGAAGCTGCGCGCCGCGTTGAGGAAACCGGCTTCGAGAAACGCATCCACCGCCGGTTTTACTTCCGGAATCAGAATCGCCTGACCGTTCTCGTAGCGCGGCTCGTTCTCGTCGTTCTTGCGGTTGTGTGGCGCGAAGAACTTCTCGGCGATGTTTCGGGCCGTGCCGATGGCGGCATCGAAGGTTTCGCGGTTGTGCTCGGCAAAACGCTCACGCTGGGTCAGGCCCTCGGCATCGAGGACTTCGTACAGCTCGAAAGCCAGATTGCGGGAACTGAGCAGCGTCTCGGACATGGCGGCCTACCTTTTTTTGGAATGGACCGAGTCTAGGCGTGAGAATAAAAGCTGAACAGGATGATTGATGAGCGTGATGGTGGAGCCGCGCAGCAACTTAGCAGACACCCCAAAACAACTGTAGGAGTGAGCCTGCTCGCGATAGCGGTGTGTCATCCAATAAATAGGTCGGATGACAGAGCGCTATCGCGAGCAGACTCACTCCTACAGGGTTTTGCATACCGGGCAGCCATTGCGGTTGCCCGGTTTTGTTGCGGTTTAGCCGATGGTCATCAAGCTGGCGTTACCACCCGCCGCAGCGGTGTTGACGCTCAACGCCCGCTCAATCACCAGACGCTCCAGCGCAATGCTGGTCTCGCCCTGCGACAGACCATGAACCCCGACAATCGCCCCGGCACGCTTGGCCACTTGCTGGCACACCGCACGCAGCTGGTCGGAATGGCCATGATGCAGAACCGCATCAAACACCACTTCGTCCTTGCTCCAGTCGGAAACAAGCTTGATTCGCGCCTGAACTTCCTTCGGCAGACGTGCGAACACCGCCTTGGTCAATTCAGCTTCCGGCCACACCGCCGAACCGCCGACAGCCAATACCGCCGCCAGCTGCGTCAGCAGATCGCCTTCGACTTCCGCCAGGCACAGCACGTGTTCACGCGGCAGGATGGCGTAGCTGTTGCGCTCGCCAGTCGGGCCAGCGAGGACACGGGTGATGCCGCTTTGCGACTGCGCCGCGAACTGCACACACAGCGTGCTCAGGTCTGCAAACGTGTTGCTGTCGGCCCACGCCTTCAGGGCGGTCAGTGGTTTGCTCATGGCATCACGCAAACGGACATCCGGTGCTGCGATGGCGTCGCCGCGAGCGAAGGATTGTTCGATGGCATCGGTAGGACGCGTCGACAGCAAACGGTACAGGTACAGCGGACCACCGGCCTTCGGGCCGGTGCCCGACAAGCCTTCGCCACCGAACGGCTGTACGCCAACCACAGCACCCACGATGTTGCGGTTTACGTAGACGTTACCGGCGTTGACGTTGTCGATCACCTTGGCGATGGTCTCGTCGATCCGGGTGTGCACACCCAAGGTCAGGCCATAACCCGAAGCGTTGATTTGACCGATCAGTTGATCGATGTCTTTGCGCTTGTAGCGAACAACGTGCAGCACCGGACCGAAGATCTCCCGTTGCAGTTCGTCGAAGCTTTCCAGTTCGATCAGGGTCGGCATCACGAAGGTGCCGCGTTTGACTTCTTCGCTGTTGGCGATGGCCACCTGATACACGTTGCGACCTTTGTCGCGCATGGCCTGGATGTGCTTCTCGATGCCGGCCTTGGCTTCGGCGTCGATCACCGGGCCGATGTCCACGGACAGGCGCTCAGGGTTGCCCAGACGGCATTCAGCCATGGCGCCCTTGAGCATTTCGATCACACGGTCAGCGGAATCTTCCTGCAGGCACAGCACGCGCAGGGCCGAGCAACGTTGGCCGGCGCTGTCGAAAGCTGACGACACCACATCGATCACCACCTGTTCGGTCAGTGCCGAAGAGTCGACGATCATCGCGTTCTGGCCACCGGTTTCGGCGATCAGCGGAATCGGACGACCCTGTGCATCCAGGCGACCGGCGACATTGCGTTGCAGCAAACGAGCGACTTCGGTGGAGCCGGTGAACATCACGCCTTTGACCCGATCGTCGCCGACCAGACGGGCGCCGACGGTTTCGCCACGGCCCGGCAGCAGTTGCAGCACACCTTCCGGAATCCCGGCTTCGAGCAGCAAACGCACGGCTTGAGCCGCTACCAGCGGGGTTTGTTCCGCAGGCTTGGCCAATACCGGGTTGCCTGCGGCCAGTGCAGCAGCTACCTGGCCACTGAAGATTGCCAGCGGGAAGTTCCACGGGCTGATGCAGACCACCGGACCCAATGGGCGGTGGGCGTCGTTGGTGAAATCGTTACGCGCCTGCACCGCGTAATAACGCAGGAAGTCGACGGCTTCACGCACTTCGGCGATGGCGTTGGCGAAGGTCTTGCCGGCTTCGCGAGCCAGCAGGCCCATCAGCGGCTGGATCTCGCCTTCCATCAAATCGGCGGCGCGTTCCAGAATCGCAGCGCGTTCGGCGGGCGGAGTGGCCTGCCAGATCGGTGCAGCGTTCAGGGCGCACTGGATCGCGTTGTCGACGTCTTCGACGGTTGCTTCCTGTACGTGGCCGACGACGTCACGCAGATCCGACGGGTTCAGCACCGGAGCCGGGGTTTCAGTGCTGGACGCGCAACCTAGCATCGGCGCGGCTTTCCAGTGATTGTGAGCGGTGGCCAGCAAAGCACAGGACAGCGAAGCCAGACGATGTTCGTTGGCCATGTCGATGCCGCTGGAGTTGGCGCGCTCGGCACCATAAAGATCACGCGGCAGCGGGATACGCGGGTGCGGCAGGCCGAAGCCGCCTTCCAGCGTCGCCATCTGCTCGATGCTGGCCACTGGATCGGCCACCAGCTCCTGAATCGAAATGGATTGGTCGGCGATGCGGTTGACGAACGAAGTGTTCGCGCCGTTTTCCAGCAGACGACGCACCAGATACGCCAACAGCGTTTCGTGAGTACCGACCGGGGCGTACACGCGGCACGGACGATTCAACTTGCCTTCGGAGACTTTGCCTACAACCTGTTCGTACAGCGGTTCACCCATGCCGTGCAGGCACTGGAACTCGTACTGACCCGGGTAATAGTTCTGACCGGCAATATGGTAAATAGCCGACAGGGTGTGGGCGTTGTGCGTGGCGAACTGCGGGTAGATGACTTCCGGCACCGACAGCAGCTTGCGTGCGCAAGCGATGTAGGAAACGTCGGTGTACACCTTGCGGGTGTAGACCGGATAGCCTTCCAGGCCCTCGACCTGGGCGCGCTTGATTTCGCTGTCCCAGTACGCGCCTTTTACCAGGCGGATCATCAGGCGATGACGGCTGCGACGAGCCAGGTCGATCACGTAGTCGATCACATACGGGCAACGCTTCTGATAAGCCTGGATCACGAAACCGATGCCGTTCCAGCCGGTCAGTTGTGGCTCGAAGCACAGGCGCTCCAGCAGATCCAGCGACAGTTCGAGGCGGTCGGCTTCTTCGGCGTCGATGTTCAGGCCGATGTCGTATTGCTTGGCCAGCAGGGTCAGCGACAGCAGGCGCGGGTACAACTCGTCCATCACGCGCTCGTACTGCGCACGGCTGTAACGCGGGTGCAGTGCCGAGAGCTTGATGGAAATGCCGGGACCTTCATAAATCCCACGACCGTGGGAGGCTTTGCCGATCGAGTGGATGGCTTGTTCGTACGAGGCCAGGTATTTCTGGGCATCATGCTCGGTGAGTGCGGCTTCACCCAGCATGTCGTAGGAATAGCGGAAACCCTTGGCTTCGAACTTGCTCGCATTGGCCAGGGCTTCGGCGATGGTTTCGCCGGTGACGAACTGCTCGCCCATCAGGCGCATGGCCATGTCGACGCCCTTGCGGATCATCGGCTCGCCGCTCTTGCCGATGATGCGGCTCAAGGAGGAAGTCAGGCCCGCTTCATTGTGGGTGGCGACCAGTTTGCCGGTCAGCAACAAGCCCCAGGTCGCGGCGTTGACGAACAGCGACGGGCTGTTGCCCAAGTGCGGGTGCCAGTTGCCGGTGCTGATCTTGTCGCGGATCAGCGCGTCACGGGTGCCTTTGTCCGGGATGCGCAGCAGCGCTTCGGCGAGGCACATCAGCGCGACGCCTTCCTGGGACGACAGGGAAAATTCCTGCAACAGACCCTGAACAATTCCGGCACGGCCGCCGGCGCTCTTCTGATTGCGCAGTTTTTCGGCGATCGAGGAGGCGAGCTTGTTAGTGGCTTCGGCCATCGCCGCCGGCAGACGCGCCTGCTCGATCAGCATCGGCACCACTTCAGGTTCCGGGCGACGGTAAGCGGCAGTGATCGAGGCGCGCAGCACCGATTGCGGCAGGATGCTTTCAGCAAATTCGAGGAAGCACTGGTGGGCGTGATCCAGAGGCGCATCGACGGCTTCGTCGGAATCCTTGGTCAAACCGCTCAGCTCGGTCAGGGTTGCACCACCCTCGAGTTTTTCCAGGTAATTGAAAATTGCCTGCTTGATCAGCCAGTGCGGCGTGCGATCAATCGAGGTCGCGGCCGCCTTGAGGCGCTCGCGGGTCGGGTCGTCAAGTTTGACCCCAAGGGTGGTGGTAGCCATATTTTTATCCTCATGTTTGCCACGACCGCGTGGCATCAGCTGGCCGCAAGATTAGCTGGGCAACCTTTGAGGTGCAACCGGGTGCAACCCTTTTTTTGTCGGAATAATAGGCAGCTCGTCAGGAAATAAATTCCGGAACGAACGTACCGCGCTGACTTGGTGCTTTTCATTCTAGTAAACCGTCAGGACTGCCCTAAAAGGGAGCAAAAACAGGGGTTTTTCAGGTAAATCCGACTAGGTGCAACTTATTCTCGAAAAATGGGTTGCACCTTATTTGCTTTGTTGAATAGCATTCGCGGCCAAGGTGCAACCGGTCATAAAAGACTGGTGTACCGGCTGATGGCTTTCCTGGGGAAACATCAGTCATAAATGCGCGGGACCTGAAATCGTCTGTCAAACGTCGTCGTTTGCGCGCGGTTCACCAGCCGCCGCTACATAAAAACAAAGCCAGGGCGAAACTTAATGAGCGTTAGCAATCCAACTCTGATCACGTTCGTGATCTACATCGCAGCAATGGTGCTGATCGGCTTCATGGCCTATCGCTCCACCAACAACCTTTCTGATTACATTCTGGGCGGTCGTAGCCTGGGCAGCGTCGTGACTGCATTGTCTGCCGGTGCTTCCGACATGAGCGGCTGGTTGTTGATGGGCCTGCCGGGCGCCATCTACATGTCCGGTCTGTCCGAAAGCTGGATCGCCATCGGCCTGATCATCGGTGCTTACCTGAACTGGCTGTTCGTCGCCGGCCGTCTGCGCGTGCAGACTGAGCACAACGGCGATGCACTGACCCTGCCGGATTACTTCTCCAGCCGTTTCGAAGACAAAAGCGGCCTGCTGCGGATCATTTCCGCCGTCGTGATCCTGGTGTTCTTCACCATCTACTGCGCTTCCGGCATTGTGGCTGGCGCCCGTCTGTTCGAAAGCACCTTCGGCATGTCCTACGAGACCGCGCTGTGGGCCGGTGCTGCTGCGACGATTGCCTACACCTTCGTCGGCGGTTTCCTGGCCGTGAGCTGGACGGACACCGTACAAGCCACGCTGATGATCTTCGCCCTGTTGCTGACCCCGATCATCGTGCTGCTGGCCACCGGCGGCGTCGACACCACGTTCCTGGCCATCGAAGCGCAGGATCCAAGCAACTTCGACATGCTGAAAAACACCACCTTCATCGGCATCATCTCGCTGATGGGCTGGGGCCTGGGCTACTTCGGCCAGCCGCACATCCTCGCGCGTTTCATGGCGGCGGATTCGGTCAAGTCGATCGCCAAGGCACGTCGCATTTCCATGGCCTGGATGATCCTGTGCCTGGGCGGCACCGTCGCTGTAGGTTTCTTCGGTATCGCTTACTTCTCGGCACACCCCGAGCTGGCCGGCCCTGTGACCGAAAACCCAGAGCGCGTGTTCATCGAACTGGCGAAAATCCTGTTCAACCCATGGGTTGCCGGTGTCCTGCTGTCGGCCATTCTGGCTGCCGTCATGAGCACCTTGAGCTGCCAACTGTTGGTGTGCTCGAGCGCCCTGACCGAAGACTTCTACAAAACTTTCCTGCGTAAAACCGCTTCCCAGGTTGAATTGGTCTGGGTCGGCCGCGCCATGGTGCTGCTGGTTGCCCTGATCGCCATCGCGTTGGCCGCTAACCCGGAAAACCGCGTATTGGGTCTGGTCAGCTACGCCTGGGCCGGTTTCGGTGCTGCGTTCGGTCCGGTGGTCCTGATCTCCGTGATCTGGAAAGACATGACCCGCAACGGCGCACTGGCCGGCATCCTGGTCGGCGCGATCACCGTGATCGTCTGGAAGCACTTCGAACTGCTGGGCCTGTACGAAATCATCCCGGGCTTCATCTTCGCCAGCCTGGCCATCTACATCGTCAGCAAGCTGGGCGCGCCGACTCAAGGCATGCTTCAGCGTTTCGCCGCTGCCGAGGCTGATTTCCGCCTGAACAAGTGATAGGGATGAGCTAAGGCTCTGAGCTTTCGCCGAACATGAAAACGGCCCGCTTCCTTTTGGAGGCGGGCCGTTTTTTTGTCTGCGGGAAAAGATTGGGTGTTTTTTATGGCCTTTTCGCGGGCAAGCCTCGCTCCTGCAGGGTTGGAGATTCGCCACAAAACTGTGGGCGCTAGGCTTGCCCGCGAAGAGGTCATCAGCTGCAACACACTACTTTGCAGAGAATGTCTGTAGCCAAAAATCCCAATTCTTGAAGGACAAATCCCTAAAAAAGTAGGGCAAATCTGATTTTCCTGTCCCTCCCTCAACACCCCTTGTCGCTCATGCAGAATCGCCCGCCCTCATTCTGCAGAGACACATCGGATGTTCGCTCCTGCCAATCAACCGCGTTTCACGTTGACGATCGACGGCGTCCAGATTGAGCTCAAGGTGCTTGAGTTCACAGGCACGGAAGCCATCAGCCAACCCTACCGCTTCGATCTGGAACTGGTCAGCGACCGGCCAGACATCGAGCTCGAAAACCTGCTGCATCGTCAGGCGTTTCTGAGTTTCGATGCACAAGGTTCTGGCGTACACGGTCAGATCTTTCGCGTCGGTCAAAGCGATTCCGGGAAACGTCTGACGGGCTATCAAATCAGTCTCGTACCGCGACTGGCCTACCTCGGTCAGCGCATCAACCAGCGGATTTTCCAGCACCAAAGCGTGCCAGCGATCATCGCGCAGGTCCTCAAGGACCATGGCATCCAGCGCGATGCCTTCGAGTTCCGGCTCGGCAGCGACTACTCACCGCGCGAATACTGCGTGCAATACGCCGAAAGCGACCTCGCGTTTATCCAGCGCCTGTGTGCCGAGATCGGCATTCATTACCACTTCCAGCACAGCCCCGACGGACATCTGCTGGTGTTTGGCGATGATCAGACAGTATTCCCGCGCCTGCCTGAGCCGACGCTGTACTTGCCGGGCAGTGGCATGGCGGCGGACGCGCCGGCCATCAAGCGTTTCAACGTGCGTCTGGAGACCCGCACCACGGCGGTCACCCGGCGCGATTACGACTTCCAGAAACCGCGTCTCTCCTTGGAAAATCGGGTCGACAGCGAACAGCGTCCGGTGCTGGAGGATTACCACTTTCCCGGCCAATTCACTGACCGCGAGCATGGCAAACAGCTGACACAGCGAGCGCTGGAACGGCACAACGCAGACTTCCGTCAGGCCGAAGGTCGTGGCGACGATTCTGCCTTGGTCAGCGGACATTTCCTGCACCTCGCCGAGCACCCGCGTCAGGCGTGGAACGACCTGTGGCTGATCACTGAAATCGAACACCGTGGCCGACAGCCGCAAGTGCTGGAGGAGTCGGCCACCAGTGATGACCCGGATGATTTCCAGGGTTATCGCAATACCTTTCTGGCGACGCCGTGGGATGTTTCGTTTCGTCCACCACTGGGGCCGGAAAAACCACGGATGCTCGGCTACCAACCTGCCGTGGTCACCAGTCCTGTCGACAGCGAAATCCATTGCGATGAGTTCGGCCGGGTAAAGGTCCAGCTCGCTTGGGACCGCGACGGTCAGCTCAATGAGCATTCCAGTTGCTGGTTGCGGGTCGCCACGGGCTGGGCCCACGACCATTACGGCAGCGTGCTGATCCCACGAGTGGGCATGGAAGTGCTGGTGGGTTTCATCGACGCCGATGCCGACAAACCGCTGGTGATGGGGTGCCTGCCCAACGCCGCAACACCGGTGCCGCTGGATTTGCCCGCCGAGAAGACCCGCAGCATTTTCCGCAGCCAAAGTAGTCCGGGCGGCGGCGGTTACAACGAATTGCGCATCGAGGATCGCAAAGGCGCCGAGGAAATCTACCTGCGCGCCCAGCGAAACTGGACCCAGCACGTGTTGAATGATCAGCAGGTGCAGGTCGATAACCAGCGCACCATCGTCGTCACGGGGACCGCTCGCCATGAGCTTAAGGCTGACGAGCAACGCATCACCCACGGCCAGCGCCAGGCCGAAGTGAAGCTCGACGATCACTTGCTGGTGATGGGCGACCGGCACATCCGCGTGTCCAGTCAGGCGCTCAACGCCAGTCAGCAATTTCACGTCAGCGCCGGTCAGCAAGTGGTGATCGACGGCGGTGCCAGCGCGACGATTCAGGCGGGCGGGCAGTGGATCAACATCGGTCCTGGCGGGATTTTCAGCAGCGTTCCGATTCAGGTTGGGGGCGCGCTGATGCCGCCTATGGCCGCTACGCCCGTGTCGCCCAATACGCCGTTGAAACTCGTCGCCGCCCCAGCCGCCCTGCTGAGCGCCGCACAGATCATGAGCCTGCAAAGCGACGCGCCGTTCTGTGAAGAATGCGAGCGCTGCAAGGACGGTGTCTGTGCCGCCTGATCGCATGTCACCCCACGCCTGGCTGGAACGCCAACCGCTCAAACCCGGACAGCAGTTGTTCGCGATTTTCGGCAACGCCAGTGCGTCGCAGCCGATGAAAGCCTGGCAGCTCTCGACCCCGGCCCAAGCACCGAGCCCGATCTGGGCCGACACCACCTATGCCGAGTGGGAACCGGTGATGCCCTATGTAGGAATCGTTCCCGCAAGCAGTGAGTTTCTGCAGTGGGTCGCCACGACCGAGTCCCGTGATTGGGGTTGGCTGGCGGTTTCTTCTGCGTCTCAGGAAGCGCTGGTCGAACATCTGCGCAGCCTTACACAAGTGCTTTTGCCCAACGGCAGTGCGGTGTTTTTTCGGTTCTGGGATGGGCGTTATTTGCTGCCGATTCTTCAGTCTGCCGACGTTAACCCAACGCAGTTAATGCCTGTGCTTGACCGCTGTTTGATCAATGGGCAGCCGCTCGATATCGGCGGCAGTGCATTGAAAGTCTCCAGGGTTTTTCCGTGGTGGGAAGTGTCCGAATCGCTGCTCGACGACCTCGCCGCCGAGTCCGCGACAACCCGGATCAACAACTTGATGAAGTGGTTGAGCGAAGACCGTCCTGATCTTTTTGAGGCGTTTTCGGCGCGTGTATTGCGGCACAAGGTTGCGACCTTTCTGAAGACGCCGGACCTGCCTCAAGCACCGAAACAAGCCTTGGCGGATTACCTGATGGCGGAGCGGAACTGATGGACCAGATTGTGCGGATCGAGCAGGAGCTCGACGGTTTCAAAGACACGTTGGTTTTGTATCGCGAGCAGCTCGGCAGTTTCTTGAGTCGGAATGCGGACAAGATCAGCCGGTCGATGGACATGCCTTCGCTGATGGGCATGGAGCGGCTGATAAAGCTTGGCGATTCGACGACAGCGTTGAGCAGTCGCGACGATGATTTTCTCTCGGGTTTGGCACAGTGTCCTGCGAACGGAATTCTGGAGATCGAGAGCAAGTTTGAATCGGTTTATGACATCCCGCTGGGGAATATTCAGGTCGATGTGATCGCCATGGACGGGGGTGAGAGCACCGCGGTCCCGCTCGACGAAAACGGCAAGGGACAGTTCGAAGGCACGCCTGGCAAGTTCTATCGCGTTCATGTCCAGAGTGACGTTTCATCGGATCAAATCGAAGACCTGTTCTCCTCTTACGATGGCCTGACCCAAGAGCTGGACAGTTGGCTGCGCAACGAGTGGGAAGGGTTCAAGCCGCAATGGTCGCAGTCGACATTTGCGGCCGCCGGTAATGGAATACTCGCGGGAAGTTGGGAGGCGATTACCGGTGTCTGGGACAGCATCAGCCTGCTCTCGGACATTCTCCAGGATCCCCGAAAGTTCGTTGGCTGCTTGGGCGATGGGGCCGACAAGCTTGCCGAACTGGCAGAGAAACTCCCGGCAACAATGGAAAAGGTCCAGCTGCTGGTCAGCGATGAAGCGGCCCTTTGTCTGTTGCTGCGCACGGCAAGCCTCTGGCTGGAGATGCTGCCCCCCAGTGAAATCGCCGGCAAAACTGCCGAAGCGCTTTCAACCGTGGTGGTGCAACTGCTCATCGATATTCTGATCGGGGTTGTTCTGACTTTTGCGGGCGCAGGCGCAGGCGTTGCCTATTTGGGGATGCGCCTTGCCAACTACGGCGCCCGAATCGTCGACGCTGTTGTGGGCTTCGTCAAAGCCATCTTCAACATCACCAACAGCTTCATTACCTACGTTGACCGCTACAAAAAAGTGGCCGCACGCGGTGTAGCGGCAGGCCTGAAAAAAGGTCGCATGCAACTGCGCTGGGACGCCAAACGCAACACCACACTCAAACAAAACGAACACCACGACAACGTCCCGGATCAGGCGAAAAACCCCAACGGCGACAGTGCCGATTCCGTCGATAAAACCGCCACCAACAAATGCCCGGTGTCGATGGTTACCGGCGAAGAACTGCTGACCCTCATCGACGGTTCGCTGGACGGCATTCTGCCGTTCGACTTTGTCAGGCTCTATCGCACCAGCGCCGCCGAGATTGATTGCGGCTTGGGCTTCGGCTGGAGCCACTCGCTCTCCCATCGACTGGAAATCGACGGTGACACCGTCGTCTGGATCGACCACGAGAACCGTCGCACCACGTTCCCGCTGCCGTCCGCTGAACGCCCGGCGATTCATAACAGCCTGTCGCGCGCCGCGATTTACGTTGGCAATGAACCCGAAGAATTGATCCTCGCCGTCGCCGGCGACGAGTCACGTTTCTACCATTTTCGTAATGGTTTTCTCACAGCGATCAGCGACCGATACGACAACCGCCTGTGCATAACCCGCGATCGTCAGGGCCGCATTCGGCGCCTCGACAACGGTGCGGGCCGCGCCTTGTTATTGCGTTATGAATGCAGTCACTTGGTCGCCGTCGATTATCAGGTTTTCGCCCCGGCCCAAACCCTGGACGAAGCCTGGCAGACCGAGCAGACCCTGGTCGGTTACCGCTACGACGAACGCGGTCGACTCATCGAGGCCACCAACGCCGCCGGCGAAAGCGAGCGATACGACTACGACGATCAGCACGTCATTCTCCAGCGGCAACTGGCCGGTGGGGCGAGTTTCTTCTGGGAGTGGGAAAGGTCCGGCAAGGCCGCCCGATGCATCCGCCACTGGGCGTCGTTTGCGCAGATGGACGCGCGGTATACCTGGGATGACCAGGGCAGCGTCACCGTCCACAACATCGACGGCAGCGAAGAGGTTTACGTCCACGACGACCGGGCGCGGCTGGTGCGCAAGGTCGAACTGGATGGCGGTGAACACCTCAAGGCCTACGACGACCAGGGTCGGCTGATTGCCGAGCAGGACCCGCTCGGCGCGGTCACCGAATACCGCTACGACGAAGTCGGACGCTTGGTGGCGCTGATTCCGCCAGAAGATGAGCCAACGGCCTACGAGTATCGCAACGGTTTCCTGCACGCACGCTATCGCGGCAAAGCGGTGTGGAAGTATCAGCGCAATGCGCAGGGGGATGTTACCGAAGCGACCGATCCCGATGGCCATGTCACCCACTATCACTACGACGAAAAAGGTCAGTTGCTGTCGATCCGCTACCCGGACACCAGCCGGCATGTGTTCGTCTGGAATGGCTTGGGGCAACTGGTCGAAGAGACGCTGCCGGACGGTGGCGTACGGCGGTTTTCCTACGATGCGCTCGGGCGGCAGATTACCCGTCAAGACGAACATGGCGCGGTCACCCAGTCGCAATGGGACGCCATTGGCCGACTGATCCAGACGATTCTTCCTACCGGTGCCAGTCGCGCCTACAGCTACAACGCCTACGGAAAAATCACCGCCGAACGCGACGAACTCGGCCGCGTCACCCGCTACGAATACCTCGACGACCTTCACCTGGTCAGCCGCCGGCTCAATGCCGACGGTACCCAGCTGAAGTATCGCTACGACAACGCGCAGCTGTTGCTCACGGAAATCGAAAACGAATCCGGCGAAAAATATCAGCTGGACTACACCCCCGGCGGATTGATCCGACATGAAACCGGCTTCGACGGCCGACGCACGGCGTATGCCTACGACCTCAACGGCCATCTGCTGGAGAAAACCGAGTTTGGCGACGATGGTTCGCAGCTCGCCACCGCCTATGAACGAGACTCGGCAGGGCGGTTACTGGTCAAAACGCTGCCCGACGGCGTCAAGGTCGAATACCGCTACGACAGCCTCGGTCGACTGATTGGCGTCGACGATGGCCACGACCATCCGCTGGAATTCGAGTACGACCAACAGGATCGGCTGATCACCGAGCATCAGGGTTGGGGCACGCTGCGTTATGGCTACGACGCCTGCGGCCAACTCAATCGCCTGCGCCTGCCGGATGGCAGCAAACTCGATTATCACCACGCCAAGGGCGGCGCACTGACCGCAATCGACCTCAACGGCGCAAGGCTTTCCAGCCACCAATTTGCGTTTGGTCGCGAGCAGCAACGTCAGCAAGGCCAACTGCTCAGCGAATATGCCTACGACGATCAAGGCCGCTTGAAGGCCCACGCTGTCAGACAGCAGCACCAAACGCTGTATCGCCGCGACTATGCCTACAGCGCCAACGGCAATCTCGACAGCATCGCCGACACCCGTCACGGCCAGCGCAACTACCAATACGACCCGCTCAACCGCCTGACCCGCGTCCGTCACACCCGCGACGACCCGGCGGAAAGCTTCGCCCACGACCCGGCCGGTAACCTGCTGATGCAGGATCGGCCTGGCTTGGCGACCGTTAAAGGCAATCGCCTGCTGATGCAGGGCGACCGCCATTACGACTACGACGCCTTCGGCAACCTGATCCGCGAACGCCGCGGCACCGCGCAAAAACTGGTCACCGAATACCGCTACGACTGCCAGCACCGATTGCTCGGCGTCACCACCCCGGACGGTCGCACCGCCAGTTACCGCTACGACGCCTTCGGCCGCCGCATCGCCAAAACCGTCGACGGCAAAACCACCGAGTTCTTCTGGCAAGGCGACAACCTCATCGCCGAAAGCAGCCGCGAACACTACCGCAGCTACGTCTACGAACCCGGCAGCTTCCGCCCGCTGGCGATGCTCGACGGCAAAGGCCCACGCAAAGCCTGCCCGTTCTACTACCAACTCGACCACCTCGGCACGCCGCAGGAACTGACCGATTTTGGTGGCGAGATCGTCTGGTCAGCGAAGTACAACGCCTACGGCAAAGTCACTCGCCAGACGTTCGGCGGGGGCGAGCAGCTTGAGCAACCGTTGCGGTTTCAGGGGCAGTACTTTGATGCGGAGAGCGGCCTGCACTACAACCGGCATCGGTACTATGATCCGAAGATTGGCCGATACCTGACGCCGGACCCGATCAAGTTGGCGGGCGGGCTGAATCAGTATCAGTACACGCCGAATCCGACGGGGTGGGTTGATCCGTTGGGGTTGAGCGGGAACTGTCCGCAGTCGGGTAAAGCTGGGTGCGAGGCGCCGGATGATACGACTGGCGTTAAGGTTGATGAAGGTGAACCGGCGCTGCCGAAGCTGACGGGTGATCAGCGGCGAGAAAGGATTGGGATTCTTAAGGAGGAGGTTGCTAAGCGCTGGGTTGAGCGGTTTGAGAAAAAGTACCCTGGAATGCATTCCATCGGTAAGCATAGTATCGAGGTTCCTGATGTGGTAATTCGACAGCGCTCGGTAGACGGTACGGATCCCATTACTAAGGTTCCCCATAGAGAAAACAGAGGGAACTTAAGCTCGCAATATAAAAGCTGGAACTTGCAAATGCATACGCTAAACGATGATATGACTAGGGTTGTTCGAGGGCTTCCGCAATTCACCGGCAAAGATGTCAATGGCTACAATGTGGTTAGAAGGGAGAATAGAAATGTTGGGCGAGGGTATAAGCCAAATAGAAAAGACCCGGAAAATCCACACCTGTTTGAAAATATGCACGGTTCGGAAACAAAATTTAGTAAAGGTGAAAACCCTAAACCGTTTACATCTCATCCGGTGATAATTAAATGATTAAAGATCCATATTTAGATCAGCCATACTCGCCAACAGTGAGGGAGCTTATAGGGGATTTTGATATTTATGATAGGGAGCACACTCTTGGTGTAGAGTTAGAGAAATACGATATCAATCTTTCTATTGATAGAAGGGCTCTTGCAAGAAAATATATTTTAGTTAGTTACGATTTTTTGAGTCATAGACATAAGTTTTTGCTGGTGGCCGTTCTTGAGTCTGCACTACAAGATGAGTCTTATGACTTTCAGGCATTGCTAGAGCATGACTGCGAAAGCACGAATCTCTTTCCAAGTGGTTGGGATGAAATGAAAAATCCTCGTGCATTTTTTGAAGATATTTACAGTGTTTTGAGCGATGAGTGGAAAGGTCAGCTGCTAAAGGCAAGCCTTGAGGATCAATCCACTTGGTGAGATGAAGTCAGCGAAGTTTCTGGGTAAGGTCTTCGGAAGTTTCCTGCAAATCTGCGGCGGCTTTCATGAACGGGTGGGCAACGTGTTTCATCAATAGTCTCTGGTGGTCACTGAAAATTCAGTGGCAGGGTGTAGGAACCCTTCAAGACTAGAGAGGACGCTTTGGCCTCGACACCTGAATTGCGGCCATCAACATGCATCCGTAAGATCAGTTGCGGCGGCTGTGCGCGGGCACGCTTTGGTGTGGTCGAGTTCTCTGGTCTCGATATTCCTACCCCGCGTATAGCTGCCACCCAAGCCTGTAGGATGCCAAAGGGGACGGATTTATTTTTGCTGATTTTTTGCTGCCAGCTTCGAAGGTGTTGTTATAGAGCAACAAATATATCCGTCCCCTTTGTGGTTTAACTACTGCTTCACTTGTGCTCGCGAATGCAACATTGTTTTGACAGTGGTAGCGAGCGGATACACTGTTGGAAAGTGTCATTGAGGAATTAGAAAAATAAATCCGCCATCTTTTTCAAGCTTGATAAGGATAATGTGCTGCGGCCTTTTACTGCTTATCCTTCGGGGAGAAAATGATGCTGCGAGATCCATTTTTAAATAAAGAATTTCAACCCGATTTGATGTGGTTTATTGGCGTCTTTGATGTTTATGATCGCGAGGAAACTCGAGGTGCGGAGCTGGAAGTGTTTAACCCTAATGATCGCATTGACAGAACGGAACTGATCAAAAGATACAGCTTGAATCTAGGTTGTCTGTCCTATAGACATAAGCTCGTGCTGATGGATTTTCTAGCGGAAAAGCTAAACGATGCGTCTTATGACTTTCAGAGTTTGTTTGATATAGATGAAGAAGATGCAGGGAGTTGGCCGCGTGGTGAGTGGTATGCATTGGTGGATCCCCGTGGATTTCTTCAAGATGTCTATACGTTGGCTCAGGAGGCCTGGAAGGAAGATGTTTTTTTAGCGAGCTTTGAAGATCGGGCCAGTTGGTGATAGAGAAGGTGGCACCTGTCAGTCTGGAGTCCTCCGCGTCGGTATTCGCAATGCCAATTGCCAGCACTACGGAATGTTTAAGTGTTGTTTAAAGACCTCGTAACTACTACGAAATTTCCGGGCAAGCTCATCGGAAGTTTCCTTCAAGTTGTGACGGCTTCCATGAACTGGTGGGCGATGGGTTGCAGGGATAGTCTTTGGCTGTCACCGCGCAAGTGGTGGCAGGGTGTAGGAGCCCTCTCTCATGATGCAACAGCTCTGTCGTCTGATTGCGGCACTTAACTCGTGTCCATATGATCGTTCGCGGCGGCTGTGTGCGGGACACGCTTCGGCGTGACCGAGGTTCATGAGTGCTCGGTACTCCTACTCCTGCGCATGGCTGCCACCCAAACCTGTAGGAGGGTGCGTTTGGCAGCTAATTTTCATACTCATGGAATTTACAAATGACAACGCTAACGCCAGATCCACCCTACGAAAAACCAATCCCCCACCCCAAAAACCGCTTCATGGCCCTCACCAGCAACTGCACCGACATGCCCACGCTATTCGTTGATACCCACGCGCCGCTCGATGTTCTATACGACGCCGCCAACTACCGAATTCACGCCGTCACGCAGGTGCTGGAGAACATGTCGATGCGCGGTTCGGTTGAGTGTGAGTCGTTCATTCTCAGTGATTTTGCGCTGCTGTGTGCCATTCCGTTGCGGGATGGGTGTGATGTCCTGGATGTGATTGGGCGGCGGTTGCGGGCTCTGCCGTAGCATCTGAATAAAGAGTGATCCTTCCTGTTTGATTGCAGGAAGGATCGTCCTTACTCATTTTGATGATCTACTTTGGCAGGTATTGATCCTGAGACTGAATGAATGCATCGAACTCCTTGGAGTTGTAAACCTCTAGGCAACCATAAAAAACCATTTTTTTATCAGAATGCTTGCTGAGGGACGAGGTCTTTGCATAGGCATTACGCATGTACTTCTCGGTTTCTGCGTAAGGGTCGTGTGTGACCTCGAGGGTGTCCTCGTTTTGAATGATTAGATGCTGACCTTTGCCCATCGACGAGTAGGCGCCAATCGCAAGTCCAATGTCAGATTTGATGTCTGACTCGTTCTTGAACTGGCTGGAAATACAGTTGGCCAATCCATAATCTTTAAGCGTTTCTCGCGCCTTATCGATATTGATTTCTGCAGATAAGGCTTGCCCTGAAACGAGTAGCAGTGCCAGCACAACTAGCCGCGAGCTTGTCATCCTTTCAACTCCCAGAAGTTTATTTTTTCCAGCTTTACCCTTGGATTGTCATAGGTATGGCTGTCTTGCCTGTGGTAGTCACTGTCGTCACCGGTAACGCTCCCGTTCCAAAGGGTTGCGTGGCCTGACGCGTCGCTCCATCCGTTGATTTCCATGACAATGACGCCCTTTTTTCCATTTATAAAATTTGAATTGGTTTGCGTCAGCGTGTGGTCGGGCTCGCCCCAGTTATGCCTAAGAAAAGCGAGGAAATCGACCACCTTCATTATGTAGGGAAGCTGGTCCGCTCCACTCAGTCGATAGATGGGCTGGTTTTGTATGATCGTGCCTTTGGGGATTTTATATCCGCCGTAATTAAAAGCTCTGCTTATCCTCAGTGCGCAGGCATTCGCATAAGCATCAGGTTTTTCCGCTCTTGCCGCTTCGACTCCGCCTCCGACAAGTCCGTAAACCTCGACTGAGCCTTTATTACCTACTTCTGCATATGCGTTCCATAGCGTGCTGAAACGAGGCCTTTTAACTGAGATGCTGGAAGACACTCCGCCGGCGTTGATAACCACTTGAGCCATTATGCTTCCCCTTCCATGTCAATGATTTCGCTTGCGAATGCATTTGGGATGATGGCTACGCCCTTGACCCCGACTATCCCTGTCAGCGCTTTTTCGGTGGGGCCGCTAATGTTGACGGTAACCGTCTCGCCGGGCAAATAACCCGAGGTTGTCACATGAATATTCAAGTCGGTGTAAAACCGGGAAACTGACTTAACAGGAATCTGCTCATCGCCATAGGACAAAGAAATATCGGTGATGGACTTGGGACGATTGAGCACGGCAGTGATACCTGAAAAATCTGCTTTGTTGTGCTCTGCTCCACCATATACAGATGACTGAGCGGACATCACCTTGTTGGATTGTGGAGGGCAGCCGCAGGCAACGTAGTCACCTTCCAGGGCAACCAATCCGGCCGGTAACGTGATGGTTCTGGGCCCGACCGCGATGATGGGGCCTTTTCCTTTGCTGCAGGCTGGGCAACTTGCCAAGTGTCCAATGGAAGAGGTACTTACAGCGCTATCGATGTTGATACCGACATTCCCTTCCAGTACCGAGCCGCCGGTTGAGGTAGGCGCACCGATACCAATCATTTTCCGTCCCATGTAAATCTCCATTTTTACGGGCGTTAGGTCGGTCCGATCTTCGCACTCATGTGTAAGCTCCACGATGGCAGGTCTTTGGCAAAGTGTGACTTGATGTTGCCCGCCACATGAGCAAGATCAGAACATCGCAACCTTTGGGGCTTCGACGCGCAGGGATGATTGCGATTGCAGGACCAAACGCCCGCTCAGCCGCGAACCCCTGACGTTCGCCTCGGTACAAGGTAAACTTCCCGGCCTTCGCAGGAGCAATCATGAATTATCGTCACGCCTTCCATGCCGGCAATCACGCCGATGTGTTCAAACACCTGACTCTGACCCGCATCATCGCCCTGATGTCGCGCAAGGAGCAGCCGTTTGCCTATCTCGACACTCACGCCGGCATTGGTCTGTATGACCTGCAGGGTGATCAGGCGAGCCGTACCGGTGAGTACCTGGAAGGTATTGCGCGTCTGTGGGATCAGCCGGATCTGCCAGCGCTGACCGCCGACTACATGAAAGTGCTGCACGACATGAACCCGGATGGCCAATTGCGCTATTACCCGGGGTCGCCGGAGTTGGCGCGGCGTCTGACGCGGCCGCAGGATCGGGTGATGCTCAACGAGAAGCACCCCGAAGACGGTTTGCTGCTCAAGGACAACATGGCCGGCGACCGTCGGGTGAAAGTGCATCTGGGCGAAGGCTGGCATGTGCCGCGGGCGATGTTGCCGGTGCAGGAGAAGCGGGCGGTGATGTTGATTGATCCGCCGTTCGAGCAGCTCGATGAGATGCAGCGTTGCGCGGCGTCGCTGAAAGAGGCGATTGGCCGGATGCGGCAGACGGTGGCAGCGATCTGGTACCCGGTGAAGGATCAGCGCATGTTGCGACGTTTTTATCAGGATCTGGCGGGCACGGGCGCACCAAAGTTGTTGCGTGTGGAGTTGCTGGTGCATCCGCTGGATACGCCGAACAGTTTGAATGGCTCCGGGTTGGCGATTGCGAATCCGCCGTGGGGCCTGGAAGAGGAATTGCGTGAGTTGCTGCCGTGGTTGTCCAAGAAGCTTGGGCAGACCCAGGGCGGGTGGCAGATGGATTGGTTGATTGCTGAGAGTTGATGGCTGATCAGATGGATTGATGGCGTCTGATCGGACGCCTTCGCGGGCAAGCCTCGCTCCTACAGGGATCGATATCTGAGCACAATTTTGTGATCGACATAAATCCCGTAGGAGCGAGGCTTGCCCGCGAAGCTTTTCAGGGCCCGAGAGTTAGATCGGGCAGGTAACGCCCGTACCACCAATACCGCAATACCCTTCAGGGTTCTTCGCCAGGTACTGCTGGTGATACGCCTCGGCGAAGTAGAACGTCGGCGCTTCTTCGATTTCGGTGGTGATTTCGCCTTTCCCGGCCTTGGTCAACTCAGCCTGGAACACGTCCTTGCTGTGCTTGGCGGCGGCCAGTTGCGTCGGGTTGGTCGCATAGATCACCGAGCGGTACTGAGTGCCGATGTCGTTGCCCTGACGCATGCCTTGCGTCGGGTTGTGCAATTCCCAGAACATTTTCAGCAGTTCTTCGTAGCTGACTTTGGCCGGTTCGTAGACCACCAGCACCACTTCGCTGTGGCCGGTCAGGCCCGAACAAACTTCTTCATAGGTCGGGTTCGGGGTAAAACCGCCGGCATAACCCACCGCCGTGCTGACCACGCCTTCACGTTGCCAGAACTTGCGTTCCGCGCCCCAGAAGCAGCCCAGGCCGAAGATCGCGAAATCCACGTCCATCGCGAACGGACCCAGCAGTGGGGCGTCGTGGACGAAGTGTTTTTCCGGCACGGTCATCGGGGTTTCACGGCCGGGCAGAGCTTGTTCTTTGGTAGGGAGCACGTTTTTGTTCACCAGGATTTCCGAGCGCAAGACCATCATCAGTCCCCTCAGTCAGGTTGAATTTAAATTGTCAGACACGCAGTTTGCCCAATGCCGGCCGGTTACGCACTACCCCTATGCGAGCGTGCCTGCTTGCGATAGCGGCGGGACATTAAACATTGATGGCGACTGACACACCGCTATCGCGAGCAGGCTCGCTCCCACCGGGGATTACGGTGTTCCACAGGGATTTTGCGGTGTGCTGTCAGACGAGCGGCCCGCGTGGGTAGCGCTTGAGCTTTTCGATCAGCTCGGCGCCGGGGATGGGGCGGTCGAACAGGTAGCCCTGGCCGACATCGCAGCGGTGGCGACGCAAGAACGCAAGCTGCTCGGCCGTCTCGATCCCTTCCGCCACGACCTTGAGTTTCAGGTTGTGGGCCATGGCGATCACCGCGGAGGTGATTTCCATGTCGTCCTGGTTGTCCGGGATTTCGTGGATGAAGCTTCGGTCGATCTTGATGATGTCGATCGGGAATTTTTTCAGGTAACTGAGCGACGAGTAACCGGTGCCGAAATCGTCCATGGCCAGGGTCAGGCCCAGGCGCTTGAGTTGATCGAGCTGCAAGTGGGTGTCTTCGGTGGCTTCCAGCAGCAGGCCTTCGGTCAGTTCCAGCTCCAGCAGGTTCCCCGGCAGCGCTTCTTCCTTGAGGATGTTGGCGATGGACGCCACCAGGTCCGGGTCGGAGAACTGCTTGGGCGACAAGTTGATCGCCACTTGAAGATTGCCCAGGCCGGCGGCGGTCAGGTCTTTGCTCATGCGGCAGGCCTGGCGGGCAATCCATTTGCCGATCGGGATGATCAAGCCGGTTTCTTCGGCAACGCTGATGAACTGGTCCGGGCGGATCATGCCTTTTTCTGGATGGTTCCAACGCAGCAGCGCTTCCATGCCCAGCAGGCGACCGCTGCGCAGGCACAGTTTGGGCTGATAGAACACGTCCAGCTCATTCTGGGTCAGGGCGCGGCGCAGGTTGTTTTCCACGAACAGCTTGTAGCTGGCCTCGGCGTTCAGTGCTTCGGTGAACACCTGGACCTGGTGTTTGCCATTGGCCTTGGCCTTGTGCAGCGCCAGGCCGGCGTTGCGCATTAATGTCTGTGGATCGCGACCGTGCAGCGGCGCGCAGGCCAGGCCCACGGAGCCGGTGACGCTGATCAACTGGTTGTCGACGAACATCGGCTTGTCGAGGGTCGCCAGCAATTGGTTGGCGACGTGCTGGCCCATTGCGAGGTCGGTGTTGTCCAGCAGCACGGCGAATTCGTTACTGGCGAATCGCGCCAGGCTGCCGCTCGGGCTCAGGCTGTTGCGCAGGCGCCGGGCCAGGCTGATCAGCAGTTTGTCGCCGGTCTGGTGGCCGAGGCTGTCGTTGATGCGCTTGAAATTGTCGATGTCCACCAGGAGCAGGCTGATCGGCGTATCGCTGTCCCGGGCGAAGCGTTCGTCGAGGTTGCGGATGAACGCCGGGCGGTTGCCGAGGTTGGTCAGATTGTCGGTGTAGGCCAGGCGCTCGATGCGCTGCTGGGCGAGCTTGGTCTGGGTGATGTCTTCGTAGATGCCGATGTAGTGCGTCAGCTCTCGGTTGTCGCCATAGACCTTGGAAATCGACAACTGGCCCCAGTAGGGTTCGAGGTTTTTGCGCCGGCTCTTGAACTCGCCCTGCCAGCTGTTGCTCTTGGCCAGCGCCGACGGTGCGTCGAACAGCAGTTCGCTGAGGTTCTCCAACGCAGGCAGTTCCGATAGCCGCTGGCCGTGGACTTCCTCGGTGGTGTACTGGGTGATCGCCGTGAAGCTCGGGTTGACGTATTCCACCACGCCATCGCAATTGACCAGCAAAAACGCGTTGGCGCTTTGCTCGACCGCCCGCTGGAACAAGTGCAAGGCACTCGTGGCGGTGCGGCGGTTGTGGTTGTTGATGACTTGGGCGAACTGATCGGCCAGCTCGCCGGCGAAGGCGATTTCATCCGACTGCCAGGCACGGGTCGCGCCAGTCTGTTCCAGGCACAGCACGCCGACCACTTGGCCGTCGACGCGGATACTGGCGTCGAGCATGGCGTTCACATCGCGCGGGCGCAGGTGTTCGGCCATTTCCCGGGTACGCGGATCGCGAATGGCGTTGTGCGCATCGATGGCGCGGCTGCCGTGCAAGGCGTCGAGGTAATCCGGGAAGCCGCTGACGTCGATCGGTTCCGGCAGCTGATATTCCCCGGAGGTGCGGTGATAGGCCGAGATCGGCACCAGCAGCGAGCCTTCGAGGTTCCACAGGCTGGCGCAGTCGATTTCATAGATGTCGCAAGCGCTGCGGGTAATCAGTTCGGCGGCTTCTTGCAGGGAATTGTTGGTGCTGTAGCGCTGGCGGGTCAGCAGCAGGATCAAGTCTTGCTGGGCGCGGACCCGATCCAGATGCTGCAGTTGTTCCAACTGGGCGCGCTGATTGAGTTCCAGGGCGATTTGCAGGCGCGAGTTCTGGGTTTCCAGGTCCAGCGACGGCAGCAGCGGTTCACCCTCGAACAAGCCGTCCACGACCATCAGGTAACCGCGCAGAAGGTGTCGATTGTGTTGTCGGTAGGCTTCGCCCAGTTCGAGCAGGCTCAAGGAGCCTTTGGCGGTGTGCAGGTTGTAGCGGATCAGGTAATGCGGGCTCTCTCTGAGTTGCTGCTGAATCGCGTCGTGCAGTTGATAGCGCGCTTCAGGCTCCATCAGGCTGGCATAAGGCGAGTCGACCAAGGCACAAAGCTCCACGGCCGGCAGACCAAATTGTCGTTCGCAATTGGGATCGAGAAACAGGAGTGCCCAGCTAGCTTCATTCAGCCGTTCGAAACGCAGCATGCCGAGCCGCGAGGGCACAGGCAATTGCGTCACTACCTCGGCCACCATACGGCTGGCGGCATCAGGTTGGCTTTTCATTGAGGGAAACTCGCTTCGAATGTGCTGATCGCGCCGGGCTCTCGCCCTCTTTACTGTTGCCTGCGGCAAGGTTGCATCATTGCGACACTGACTGACAAGAGACATGAAGGCCAAGTGCTATAAGAATATGTCGGCAGGGGCGAGGATTTCTCCAGCCAGGGCCGAAAACTAATGTATTTGGCCTTCATTTTCCTTAGTGCAGCGGGATGTTGATCGATTGCAGGCGTCGGCCGTTCCGGTCGTGGTAACTGACCTGAATCTGCTCCCGATCCACCACCAGATGAGCAAAGTTGTCTTCGCTGACCACCTTGCTGGTCAATTCATGTCGATAATCTCCCGCTGCGGTACGTGCCAGCGCCTGGTTCAGAATGAAGGTGGACTCGGAGGCATAGGGCAGCAATTTGCTGTTGCACAGCGGGGACGAGACGATGGTGTGCACGTCGAAGTCCGGATCCTCGCTGTGGGTCAGGCGGCTGGTCAGTGAGCCGTGGACATCGCCGGAAACGAAGATGACGTTCTTGATGCGATGCGTGCGAATCGTCTCCAGCAACCGCAGGCGTTGTTCCGGGAAGGCTTTCCAGGCGTCATCGCCGTTGAGTTTGCGGTCGGGGTAGAACATCACGCTGGTGACCACGAACTTGACCCGGGCCGGGCTGTGGATCAGCCATTTGCACAGCGCCTGTTCCTGCTCATCGTCGAGGATGCGTCGATCATTGGGCGACAAGTTACGACGGGTTCGGCTGTCGGTGACAAACCATTCAATATCGCCTTCGGCGAACTGATACCAATACTGTTCCAACTTTCGGCTTACTTGACCGTTGGGTAATAAGTCATGCGCCGGACTGTGGCTGGCTTGGTATATCTCATAGGCTGCCATGGCGTTCTTATATAAATAGGCATCGGCCTTGCTTTCGTTGGCGGGCCAGTTGTCTTCTATTTCATGATCGTCGAGGATCATATAAGTCGAGGTGTTGGACATTAATCGGGCGATGTTCGGTTGGGAAAACGCCGCGCGATATTTGCTGAGTATTTCCTTGTATTCCCGGTCGGGAGCAATAACGTTCAGATCATCGACGTAAATTTGATCACCCGTCATTAACATCGCGCTGATGGGCGGCTCGGCCTGCTGCGCAAGTTCGGTGATCGAGGCAAAAATACGGTCGCCCAGATGAGGTGCCGAAGGGATGCCTGCGGTCATGCGCAGGTAGCGGCATGAGCCGACGATGTACGCCCGCGGTGTGTTGGCTTTGCTGGACAGGGTGCGAAATCGATAAATCTCCCGTGGCCATTGCAGCGGCAGTTCCTGAACGGTCTCCACGGTGTGCACCGGGCTCATGGGGCTGAACCATCCGGCCTGGTATTCATAGTCGGTATCGGTGGCGAGGTTGTTGAGTGCAATCACATCGGACATATCGCGCAAGATCGACAGTTTGGCAAAGACACCTTGCGACCAACGCTCTTCCCCCGCGCGCCGATAACGAATGCCGGCAAATACCAGCGAGTTATCTTGACGTTCTCCCCGCAAAAAAATACGTACGTGGTTAGTTGTAGTGTGGCCAATAATAGGGCCGACAGTTGGTTTAAACATGTTCGAATCCGTTCGAAATAACGTTAACTAAGCAAATGAGGTTTTCAGTATTTAAAAGAAAATGCTGTCGAACTAAGCCTAGTTATTAAACGGCAAAAAATATCGAGCGAAAGCCGCCATGAGTTGTGGGCGGTGTAAGCCACGGCTGTAGGAAATTACTTTGTTCAAGGCAAAAAAAGCCCCGCCAAATTGGCGGGGTTGAGGTACGAGCGTGGCGCTCGGAAAACGTGGAACGCGACAGGCCCTCCGATGAAGGAGGGCCGGCCGGTGTTACAGCAGGATGGTACGGATGTCCGCCAGCAGGCTGCTCAGACGCTGGGTGAAGCGTGCAGCAGCAGCGCCGTTGATCACGCGGTGATCGTAGGACAGCGACAGTGGCAGCATCAGTTTCGGCTGGAAGGCTTTGCCGTCCCAGACTGGCTGGATGGTTGCCTTGGAAACACCGAGGATCGCCACTTCCGGCGCGTTGACGATCGGCGTGAAGCCGGTGCCGCCAATGTGGCCGAGGCTGGAAATGGTGAAGCAGGCGCCTTGCATGTCGTCAGCGGTGAGCTTTTTGTCGCGGGCTTTGGCGGCCAGCGCAGCGGCTTCGGCTGCCAGTTGCAACAGGCTCTTCTGGTCGACGTTCTTGATGACCGGTACCAGCAGGCCTTCAGGGGTGTCGACGGCGAAGCCGATGTTCACATACTTCTTGCGGATGATCGCCTTGCCGCTTGGCGCCAGCGAACTGTTGAAGTCCGGCAGCTCCTTGAGCAGGTGCGCGCACGACTTGAGCAGCAGCGGCAGGATGGTCAGCTTGACGCCGGCCTTCTCTGCGACGGCTTTCTGAGCGATGCGGAACGCTTCCAGGTCGGTGATATCAGCCGAATCGAACTGAGTCACGTGCGGGATGTTCAGCCAGCTGCGGTGCAGGCTCGACGCGCCGATTTGCATCAGGCGAGTCATCGGCACTTCTTCGGTTTCACCGAAGCGGCTGAAGTCCACGACCGGAATCGGCGGGATGCCCGCGCCGCCGGTTGCGCCGGCAGCAGCGGCCGGCGCTTCCTTGGCCTTCTGCATCATCGCTTTGACGTAAACCTGCACGTCTTCTTTGAGGATGCGACCGTGCGGGCCACTGGCGCCGACGGCGTTCAGCTCGACGCCGAATTCACGGGCCAGTTGGCGTACAGCCGGGCCAGCGTGAACCTTGGCGCCCGGCTTGGCCGGTGCAGCCGCGGGTGCGGCAGGTGCCGGAGCAGCAGGTGCTGCGGCGGCCGGAGCAGGAGCGCTCGGTGCAGCAGCGGCTGGAGCCGGAGCAGCGGCCGGCGCAGCGCCTTTGACTTTCAGCTTCAGAATCAGGTCGCCAGTACCGACTTCGTCATCCAGCTTGATGGAAACGCTTTCCACCACGCCAGCGGCAGGCGATGGAATTTCCATGCTCGCCTTGTCGGATTCCAGTGTGATCAGCGACTGGTCGGCGGTGACGGTGTCGCCGGCCTTGACCAGTACTTCGATGATCTTGGCCTTGCCCGACGAACCGATGTCCGGGACATGAATGTCCTGGACGCTATCGGCAACCGGTGCGGCCGGGGCTGCAGCGGCTGGCGCCGGAGCAGCGGCAGCAGGCGCAGCAGCCTGGGCTGGCGCGGCAGCAGCAGGGGCCGCAGCACCCGCCACTTCCAGATCCAGAATCAGGTCACCCGTACCGACTTCGTCGTTGAGCTTGACGCTGATGGCCTTGACCACGCCAGCGGCAGGCGATGGGATTTCCATGCTGGCCTTGTCGGATTCCAGGGTGATCAGCGACTGATCAGCCTCGACGGTGTCGCCGACCTTGACCTGGATCTCGATGATCTGGGCCTTGCCCGCCGAACCGATATCCGGGACGTGCACTTGCTGAACCGAAGCGGCAGCAGGCGCGGCTGCTGGCGCTGGAGCAGCGGCGGCGGCAGGCGCAGCAGCCGGTTTCTCTTCAGCTTTTGCAGCCGGCGCAGCGGCAGCCGCAGGGGCCGCAGCAGCGGCACCTTCGACTTCCAGTTCCAGCAGTTCGTCGCCTTCTTTCAGGCGATCGCCCAGCTTCACTTTCAAACTTTTGACGATGCCGGCCTTGGGAGCAGGGACTTCCATGCTCGCCTTGTCCGATTCCAGCGTCAGGATGCTCTGTTCGGCTTCGATACGGTCGCCGACCTTCACAAACAGTTCAATTACTTCACCTTCACCGCTGCCGATGTCAGGTACGCGAATGAGTTCGCTCACAGAGTGTCTCCTCAGCAGTCCAGTGGGTTGCGTTTTTCCGGGTTGATCCCGAACTTGGCGATGGCCTCGGCCACCACTTTAGGTTCGATGTCACCACGGTCAGCCAAGGCTTCCAGGGCTGCCAACACCACGAAATGACGGTCGACTTCGAAGAAGTGACGCAGCTTCTTGCGGCTGTCACTGCGGCCGAAACCGTCGGTGCCCAGGACTTTGAATTCCTTGGACGGGACCCACTGACGAATTTGCTCAGCGAACAGCTTCATGTAGTCGGTAGACGCGATGACCGGACCTTTACGGCCGTTCAGGCACTCTTCGACATAGCTCAGTTTAGGCTTCTGGCCCGGGTGCAGACGGTTGGTGCGCTCGACGGCCAGGCCATCGCGACGCAGTTCGTTGAAGCTGGTAACGCTCCAGACGTCGGCGGCAACGTTGAACTCTTCACGCAGAATTTTCGCCGCTTCACGGACTTCACGCAGGATGGTGCCGGAGCCCATCAGCTGAACGTGGTGCGCCGCTTCGCGGGTGTCTTCTTCGAGCAGGTACATGCCCTTGATGATGCCTTCCTCGACACCGGCCGGCATGGCTGGCTGCTGATAGGACTCGTTCATCACGGTGATGTAGTAGAAAACGTCCTGCTGCTCTTCGGTCATCTTCTTCATGCCGTCCTGGATGATCACCGCCAGCTCGTAGCCGTAGGTTGGATCAAAGGTGCGGCAGTTCGGGATGGTGGCAGCCAGGATGTGGCTGTGACCGTCTTCGTGTTGCAGGCCTTCGCCGTTCAGCGTGGTCCGGCCGGCGGTGCCGCCGATCAGGAAGCCACGGGTACGGCTGTCGCCTGCAGCCCAAGCCAGGTCGCCGATGCGCTGGAAGCCGAACATCGAATAGAAGATGTAGAACGGCAGCATTGGCTGGTTGTGGCTGGAGTACGAAGTACCGGCTGCAATGAAGGAGCTCATGGCGCCCGCTTCGTTGATGCCTTCTTCGAGGATCTGGCCCTTCTTGTCTTCCTTGTAGAACATCACCTGGTCTTTATCGACTGGCTCGTAGAGCTGGCCGACGGACGAGTAGATGCCCAACTGACGGAACATGCCTTCCATACCGAAGGTACGGGCTTCGTCCGGGATGATCGGGACGATGCGCGGGCCGATTTCCTTGTCCTTGACCAGCTGCGCGAGGATCCGCACGAAGGCCATGGTGGTGGAGATTTCACGGTCGCCCGAGCCATCAAGAATCGCCTTGAGGGTATCGAGTGACGGCGTCGGCACGCTGAAGCTTTGCGCGCGGCGCTGAGGCACGAAACCGCCCAATGCAGTGCGGCGCTCGCTCAGGTAGCGGGCTTCGGCGCTGTTTGGCTCTGGCTTGAAGAACGGCAGGTTTTCCAGCTCTTCGTCGCGAACCGGAATGTCGAAACGATCGCGGAACAGCTTCAGGCTTTCAACATCAACCTTCTTGGTGTTGTGCGCGGTGTTTTTCGCTTCGCCGGCACCGGTGCCATAACCCTTGATGGTCTTGGCGAGGATGACGGTCGGTTGTTCTTTGTGGTTGACCGCTTCGTGGTACGCCGCGTAGACCTTGTACGGGTCGTGGCCGCCACGGTTGAGTTTCCAGATCTCGTCGTCGGACAGATCAGCAACCATCGCCTTGAGTTCTGGCGAGTTGAAGAAGTGTTCACGCACGAACGCGCCGTCTTTGGCTTTGTAGTTCTGGTACTCGCCGTCGATGACTTCGTCCATGCGACGTTGCAGGATACCGTCGACGTCTTTGGCCAGCAGTGGGTCCCAGAAACGGCCCCAGATGACTTTGGTCACGTTCCACTGAGCACCGCGGAACACGCCTTCGAGTTCCTGGATGATCTTGCCGTTGCCGCGAACCGGGCCGTCGAGGCGCTGCAGGTTGCAGTTGATGACGAAGATCAGGTTGTCGAGCTTCTCGCGGCCAGCCAGCGAGATCGCGCCCAGGGATTCTGGCTCGTCGCACTCGCCGTCGCCCAGGAAGCACCAGACTTTCTGCTTGCCTTCTGGGATGAAGCCACGGGCTTCCAGGTACTTCATGAAACGTGCCTGGTAGATCGCCTGGATCGGGCCCAGACCCATGGATACGGTCGGGAACTGCCAGAAATCAGGCATCAGCCAAGGGTGCGGATAGGAAGACAGGCCTTGACCATCGACTTCCTGGCGGAAGTTGTTCATCTGGTCTTCGGTGATGCGGCCTTCCATGAACGCACGGGCGTAAACGCCTGGCGAGGTGTGGCCCTGGAAGTAGATCAGGTCGCCGCCGTGTTCATCGGTCGGGGCCTGGAAGAAATAGTTGAAGCCGATGTCATACAGGGTGGCGCTGGAGGCGAAGCTGGAGATGTGACCGCCCAGGTCCGAATCTTTCAGGTTCGTGCGCATCACCATGGCCATCGCGTTCCAGCGTACCAGCGAGCGAATGCGGCGTTCCATGAACAGGTCGCCAGGCATGCGTGCTTCGTGGGTAACGGGAATGGTGTTGCGGTATGGCGTGGTGATGGCGTAAGGCAACTGCGAACCGCTGCGGGTTGCGAGTTCGCCCATACGGGTCATCAGATAGTGAGCGCGGTCTTCGCCTTCTTTGTCGAGAACCGATTCCAGGGCGTCCAGCCATTCCTGGGTTTCGACGGGATCGAGGTCTTGCATGGCTTGCTCCAGGGCGGAAAGGCTTCCAGAATCGGTTGCCTGAGTTTGCGACTGGCCTTGTGGGCAGACGATATAAATTCTTGGATTGCCGAGTGGTAGGTTCCGGCGGCGTGTAGTTTTACTACAAATCATCGGGCATTTCAGCTATCTGGATGTATATACGAGTAGTAAAACTACAGATGAGCGGCTTGTGGCCTCCGGCTGCGTTGTGAGAATAATCGTTAAGGTTGGTCTTTTGCCAACCGAAAAAGGTGAAAGCTTGATGCTGCCTGCCAAAAAAAAAGAAATTTCAGCTATTTCTAACCTTTGTTCGACAGTCGATCACGTAGTGCGTTTTGAAAAATCACTACATGCCGCCCTCTACACGCCGATCAAGGATAGACCATGAGCCTCCCTCCGCTTGCCGAACTGCCCGGCATTCTCCTGCCGTTTGTCACCCGCGCCGAGCAGTCGTTCCGTACCGCCGTTGCCGAGTTGGAAGACGACCATGGCCTGTCTGCCTGGACAGCTGAGCGCTGGGCGCAATTCGCCCGCGTCACCGCCGCCAGCGATTTCGTGACCGAACAGAGTGTGCGTGACCCCTTGATGTTGCTGGCGCTGGTGCAGTCCGGCGAACTGGACCGCAGCTTCGCACCCGGCGAGTTATGCGGGCAGATCGCGGCAGCGGTGAATGCGGCCGAAACCGATGACGAGCTTGGTCGCGCCTTGCGCCGTCAGCGCACGCGTCAGCAAGTGCGGATCATCTGGCGCGACCTGACTCGTCAGGCTGATCTGGTCCAGACCTGCCGCGACCTCTCGGACATGGCCGATGCGAGCATCGATCAGGCCTATCAGTGGTTGTACTCGCGGCATTGCCAGCAGTTCGGCGTGCCCACCGGCCGGCGCAGCGGCGAGCCGCAGCAGATGGTCATCCTAGGCATGGGCAAGCTCGGTGCAGTGGAGCTCAACCTGTCATCGGACATCGACCTGATCTTCGCCTACCCCGAGGGCGGCGAAACCGTCGGCGTGAAACGCTCGCTGGATAACCAGGAATTCTTCATTCGTCTCGGCCAGCGCCTGATCAAGGCGCTGGACCCGATGACCGTCGACGGTTTTGTATTCCGGGTCGACATGCGTCTGCGGCCTTACGGCTCGGCCGGTGCCCTGGTGTTGAGCTTCAACGCGCTGGAGCAGTATTACCAGGACCAGGGCCGCGACTGGGAACGCTACGCGATGATCAAGTCGCGGGTGGTGGCTGGCGATCAAGTGGCCGGCGCGCAACTGCAAGAGATGCTGCGCCCGTTCGTTTACCGGCGTTACCTCGACTTCTCGGCGATCGAAGCGCTGCGCACCATGAAGCAGCTGATCCAGCAGGAAGTGCGGCGCAAAGGCATGGCCGACAACATCAAGCTCGGCTCGGGCGGCATCCGCGAAGTGGAGTTTATCGCCCAGGCGTTCCAGCTGATCCACGGCGGTCGCGACCTGAGCCTGCAGCAACGCCCTCTATTAAAAGTACTGAGCACCCTGGAAGGTCAGGGCTACCTGCCGCCGGCGGTGATCAGCGAGCTGCGCGAAGGCTATGAATTCCTGCGGTACACCGAGCACGCGATCCAGGCGATTGCCGACCGCCAGACCCAGATGCTGTCGGACGGTGCGCAGGATCAGGCGCGCATTGCCTTTATGTTGGGCTTCGCTGACTGGGAGGCTTTCCATGCGCAGCTTATGTATTGGCGAGGCCGCGTGGCCTGGCACTTTGGACAAGTGATCGCCGATCCCGATGAAGAGGAAGGCACCGAAAGCGAAGTGGTGGTCGGCGGTGAATGGCTGCCGCTGTGGGAAGAGGCCCAGGATGAAGAAGCCGCCTGCCGTCAGTTGGAAGAGGGCGGTTTTGCCGATGCCACCAAGGCACTGAAAGCGTTGGCCGGTTTGCGCAGCAGCCCGCAGTTGCGCGCGATGCAGCGTTTGGGGCGCGAACGCCTCGATGCATTTATTCCGCGTTTGCTGGCTCAGGCGGTCGAGCATGCCAATCCGGATCTGGTACTTGAGCGTGTGCTGCCGTTGGTTGAAGCGGTGGCCCGTCGCTCGGCGTATCTGGTGCTGCTGACCGAGAACCCCGGCGCGCTGCGACGTTTGCTGACCTTGTGCGCGGCAAGCCCATGGATCGCCGAGCAGATCACCCGCTTCCCGCTGCTGCTCGACGAATTGCTCAATGAAGGTCGATTGTTCAAGCCCCCCTGGCGCCGGAACTGGCCGCCGAGTTGCGCGAGCGCCTGACGCGGATTCCCGAAGACGACCTCGAACAGCAAATGGAAGCCCTGCGCCATTTCAAACTGGCGCACCGCTTGCGGGTCGCCGCTTCGGAAATCGCCGGCAGCCTGCCGTTGATGAAAGTCAGCGATTACCTGACCTGGCTGGCTGAAGCGATTCTCGCACAAGTACTCGCCCTGGCCTGGCGTCAGACCGTGGCCAAATATGGCACGCCACTGCGCACCGACGGCACGTTGTGCGATCCGGGCTTCATTATTGTCGGTTATGGGAAAGTCGGCGGACTGGAATTGGGGCATGGTTCGGACCTTGACCTGGTGTTCATCCATGACGGTGATCCGCAGGCGGAAACCGACGGAGCGAAACCTATCGACGGCGCGCAGTTTTTCACCCGGTTGGGGCAGCGGATCATTCATTTGATTACGACCCAGACCAACTCCGGCCAGCTGTATGAAGTCGATATGCGCCTGCGGCCGTCCGGCGCCTCGGGGTTGCTGGTGAGTTCGGTCGGGGCGTTTGCCCGCTACCAGGAAAACGAAGCCTGGACCTGGGAACATCAGGCACTGGTGCGGGCCCGGGTGTTGGTGGGCAGCCAGGATGTCGGCCAGGCATTCGAGAAGGTGCGCGCGGCGATATTGGGTAAGCACCGGGACCTGGCGACCTTGCGTCAGGAGGTGAGCGAGATGCGCGCCAAGATGCGCGATAACCTCGGTAGCAAGAGCACCGCAGCCGGCACGGCGGCAAATGCCTTCGAGGCCACGGCGCCATTCGATCTCAAGCAGGACGCCGGAGGTATCGTCGATATTGAATTTATGGTGCAATACGCGGCCCTGGCGTGGTCCGAAACACACCCGCCATTGCTGCGCTGGACGGATAACATCCGCATTCTGGAAGAGCTGGAACACGAAGGGCTGATGCCTGCCGAAGACGCCAGCCTGCTACGCGAGGCCTACAAGGCCTACCGTTCCGCCGCCCACCGGCAGGCCTTGCAGAAGGACCCCGGGGTGATACCGGGTGACCAGTTTGTCGATGAGCGTCGGCAGGTATTGCGGATCTGGCGTGAACTAGGGTTAAGCTGAAACGCGCGAGTTGAAGCAACAAGATTCAAATGTGGGAGCGAGCCTGCTCGCGAAGGCGGGGTGTCAGTCGCCATCGATGCTGGATGTGACGGCCCCTTCGCGAGCAGGCTCGCTCCCACAGTAGATCTGCTTTGTATCGCAGAACGATGCACACCAAATCCCAATGTGGGAGCGAGCCTGCTCGCGATAGCGGAGTGACAGTCGACAGCAATGTTGAAGGTGATGACCCATCGCAAGCCGACAGGCTCCCGCAGTGATTCTCGAGGCGGGGAGGCGTATGCCTCCCCGGTTCGTTTATGGAAACCACATGAAAATTCTGATCGTTGGGCCCAGTTGGGTCGGTGACATGGTGATGGCGCAGACACTGTTTCAGTGTCTCAAGCAACGCCACCCGCAATGCGAAATCGACGTCCTGGCCCCCGAATGGAGCCGGCCGATCCTGGAGCGCATGCCCGAAGTCCGTCAAGCCTTGAGCTTTCCGCTCGGCCATGGCGCCTTGGAGCTGGCGACGCGTCGGCGCATCGGCAAATCCCTGGCCGGCCAGTACGATCAGGCGATCCTGCTGCCAAACTCCTTGAAGTCGGCGCTGGTGCCGTTCTTCGCCGGCATCCCGAAACGCACCGGCTGGCGCGGCGAGTTCCGCTACGGCCTGCTTAATGACGTGCGCACGCTGGATAAAGAACGTTATCCGCTGATGATCGAGCGCTTCATGGCGCTGGCATTTGAGCGCGGTGCCGAACTGCCGACACCGTATCCACGGCCAAGCCTGCAGATCGACCCGGTCACCCGCGAGGCGGCGCTGGCCAAGTTCGGCCTGACCCTCGACCGCCCGGTGTTGGCCCTGTGCCCAGGTGCAGAGTTCGGCGAATCCAAGCGCTGGCCGTCCGAGCACTACGCCAAGGTCGCCGAAGCGAAGATCCGTGAAGGCTGGCAAGTCTGGCTTTTCGGTTCGAAAAACGATCACGCGGTCGGCGAGGACATCCGCGCGCGGCTGATTCCCGGCCTGCGCGAAGAGTCGGTCAACCTCAGCGGCGGGACCTCCCTGGCCGAAGCTATCGACCTGATGTCCTGCGCCGATTCGGTGGTGTCCAACGACTCCGGCCTGATGCACGTCGCCGCTGCGCTCAACCGCCCGCTGGTGGCCGTCTACGGTTCGACATCGCCGGGCTTCACGCCACCCTTGGCCGAGCACGTCGAGATTGTGCGCCTGGGCCTCGAATGCAGCCCGTGCTTCGATCGCACCTGCCGCTTCGGTCATTACAACTGCCTGCGCCAGCTCATGCCGCAAGCGGTGAACGAAGCCTTGCAGCGGTTGCAGGGCACTGTGGTCGAGGTCAAATAGCTTGCGCGTTCTGTTGATCAAGACATCTTCGCTGGGCGACGTGATTCACGCGTTGCCCGCGTTGACCGACGCGGCGCGGGCGATCCCCGGCATCACGTTCGACTGGGTGGTGGAAGAAGGCTTCGCCGAGATCCCGACCTGGCACCCGGCCGTGGGCAAGGTGATCCCGGTGGCGATCCGTCGCTGGCGCAAAAACCTCTGGCAAACCCTCAAGAGTGGCGAGTGGAAGCGCTTCAAACAAAGCGTTCGCGCCACCCGATACGATCTGGTGATTGATGCCCAGGGCCTGCTCAAAAGCGCCTGGTTGACGCGCTATGTCAAAGCGCCGGTCGCCGGGCTCGACAAGGACTCGGCGCGCGAGCCCATCGCCGCACGTTTCTATTCCCGTCGCCTGGCCGTGGGCCGTGGACAACACGCGGTAGAACGGGTGCGTCAATTGTTCGCTCTGGCCTTGGGCTACGACCTGCCCAAAGGCCTGGGCGATTACGGCTTGAACGTCGAGCGCCTGGTGGAACTGCCGCGCAAGAACCCCTATGTGCTGTTCCTGCACGGCACCACGTGGGACACCAAGCACTGGCCGGAAGCCTATTGGCGCGAACTGGCCGAGCGCGTTGGCTATCTCGGTGTTGCCGTGAAGCTGCCGTGGGGCAATCCGGTCGAGAAGGCCCGGGCCGAACGCATCGCCACCGGGTTCCGGCATGTCGAAGTGCTGCCCAAACTGAACCTGGCCGGTGTCGGCAAAGTGTTGGCTGGTGCTCAAGCCTGCGTGGCCGTGGACACCGGCCTCGGTCATCTGGCCGCCGCGCTCGACGTACCGACCCTGTCGCTGTTCGGTCCGACCAACCCGGGCCTGACCGGTGCCTACGGCAAGGCGCAGATTCACATCGCCAGCGATTTCCCCTGCGCGCCGTGCCTGCAAAAGAAATGTACGTATCAACCGACGGCCGAAGATGCCCGTCAGTTCGACCTGAAACGCGAGTGGCCCCTGTGCTTCACGCGTCTGAATCCCGAGCGTGTCGCGACCCGACTGAGCACGTTGTTACTGGCTGAGGAGCTGCGCTGATGCAATTGGCATTCGTCTTGTACAAGTACTTTCCGTTCGGGGGGTTGCAGCGCGATTTCATGCGCATCGCCCTGGAGTGCCAACAGCGCGGCCATCAGATTCGCGTCTACACGCTGATCTGGGAAGGCGATGTCCCGCCGGGTTTCGAAGTGCTGGTGGCGCCGGTCAAGGCGTTCTTCAATCATCGCCGTAATGAAAAGCTCAGCGAGTGGATGGAAGCGGACCTGGCCAAGCGTCCTGTGGACCGTCTGATCGGCTTCAACAAGATGCCGGGCCTGGACGTTTACTACGCCGCCGATGGTTGCTTTGAAGACAAGGCGCAGAACCTGCGCAACTCGCTGTACCGTCGTTGGGGCCGCTACCGGCACTTCGCCGAGTACGAGCGCGCGGTGTTCGCCAAGGACGCCAAGACGGAAGTGCTGATGATTTCCGAAGTCCAGCAGCCGCTGTTCATCAAGTATTACGACACACCGCTGGAACGCTTCCATTTGCTGCCGCCGGGGATCTCCCAGGACCGGCGCGCACCCGCCAATGCCGCCGAAATCCGAGCCGATTTCCGTCGCGAATTCAACCTCAAGGACGATGAGCTGCTGCTGGTGCAGATCGGCTCCGGGTTCAAGACCAAGGGGGTGGATCGCAGCCTCAAGGCGCTGGCCGCGTTGCCCGCTGATCTGAAGAAACGCACCCGGCTGTTTGTAATTGGCCAGGATGACCCCAAATTATTCCAGATGCAGAGCGCCACTTTGGGGCTCGGCGACAACGTGACGTTCCTCAAGGGGCGCAGCGATATCCCACGTTTCCTGCTGGGTGCCGACCTGCTGATTCATCCGGCGTATAACGAAAACACCGGGACTGTGTTGCTCGAAGCCCTGGTGGCCGGGTTGCCGGTATTGGTGAGCGCGGTCTGTGGTTACGCCCATTACATCGCCGAGGCCGACGCCGGCCTGGTGTTGGACGAACCGTTCGATCAGGCGCAACTGACGCAGTACCTGACCGGCATGTTGAACGACGCTCAAGCACGGGCGGCCTGGAGCCGCAACGGTCTGGCCTTCGCTGAGACGGCCGACCTCTACAGCATGCCGCAGCACGCGGCCGATGTGATTCTGGCGGAGCACGCTTAATGAAGTTGATGCTGGCTGAACCGTTCAAGAGCCTTTGGGCCGGACGCGATGCGTTCACCGAAGTGGAAGGCTTGCAGGGCGAGGTTTACCGTGAACTGGAAGCGCGCCGGACCTTGCGCACTGAAGTGAACGGCAATGGCTTTTTCGTGAAGATCCACCGTGGCATCGGCTGGGGCGAGATCTTCAAGAACCTGCTGACGGCCAAGCTGCCGGTACTCGGCGCGGGTCAGGAGTGGAAGGCCATTCAGCGCCTCAAAGAAGTCGGCGTGCCGACCATGACCGCCGTCGCTTATGGCGAAAAGGGCAGCAACCCGGCGGATCAACACTCGTTTATCGTCACCGAAGAGCTGGCGCCCACCGTTAGCCTCGAAGACTTCAGCATCGACTGGATCAAGAACCCGCCCGAGCCCAGACTCAAGCGCGCGCTGATCGCCGAAGTCGCGCGCATGACCGGCATGATGCACCGCGCCGGGGTCAACCACCGCGACTGCTACATCTGCCACTTCCTGCTGCACACCGATAAACCGGTGACGGCTGATGACTTCAAGCTCTCGGTGATCGACCTGCACCGCGCCCAGACCCGGCCGGCCATTACCCAGCGCTGGCGCAACAAGGATCTGGCGGCGTTGTACTTTTCGGCCCTGGACATCGGCCTGACCCAGCGCGACAAACTGCGATTCCTCAAAGGCTACTTCCAGCAGCCATTGCGCCAGATTCTGGCTGAAGAAGCGTCGCTGCTCGCCTGGCTTGAAGGCAAAGCCAACAAACTTTACGACCGTAAACAGCGATACGGGGATGCGCTCTGATGCCCGGTTGGAAGCTGGAACCTGCTTACAGCGATCTGACGGAAGATTTTGGCAGCCTGGAAGCAGTGTTTGCGCTTCAGGGTGAACGCCTGACCCGCGACCCGTTGTCCGAGGTCATCCGCGTCAATCGCAACGGCGTCAATTATTACGTCAAGCGCTACGTGGGTGCCGGCAAAGGCCTGCGCCGCTACCTGGGCAAACCCCGGGTCAAGGCCGAATGGCAGAACCTCAAGCGCTTCGCCAAGTGGGGCATTCCGACCGCTGAAGTGGTTGCCTGGGGGCTGGAGCGGCGAGGCGCGGCGTATGCTCGTGGCGCGATGATCACCCGCGAACTGCCCAACACCGAAGACTTGTCGGCCCTCGCCGACCGCCACGATCCCAAGCTGGCGGACCGCGCCTGGGTCGATTCCGTCAGCCGTCAGTTGGCCGGTTACACCCGGACCATGCACGACAACCGTTTCACCCATAACGATTTGAAGTGGCGTAATCTGCTGATCGACGATGAGGCCAAGCTGTTCCTGATCGATTGCCCCAACGGCGATTTCTGGCGCGGCTTCTGGCTCAAATACCGGATCACCAAAGACCTGGCCTGCCTCGACAAGGTGGCGAAATATCACCTGTCGGCCACCCAGCGCCTGCGCTTTTACCTGCAATACCGCCAGCGTGACCGGCTGAATGCCGACGACAAAAAACGCATCCGGCACGTGGTGAGATTTTTCGAGGGGCGCGAATGACTGATTTCCTGGCCGCTGAAGACCGTGCGCTGCTTGAGCGCCATGGCCTCGGCACGTTCGATGCACTCTGGGACAAGCAACTCGAGGCGGTGGATGAGCCCAACACCGTCAGTGGCGGCTGGAGTAGCGTGTTTCGGCTGGATCTGGAAGGTCATGGCTACTACCTCAAGCGCCAGAGCAACTACCTGACGCGCACCTTCCATGCGCCGTTCGGCGAACCGAGTTTTGCCCGCGAGTTTCGCAACATCAGTCGTTATCAGAAGCTGGGTATTCCGGCGCTGAAAGCGGCGTTTTTTGGTGAGCGCAAAGTCGATGGGGAAGTGCGGGCGGTTCTGCTGACCCGTGCGTTGGACGGTTGGGATGACCTGGATTCGCTGTTACAGCGCTGGTCGGACCTGAGCGAAGCGCAACACACGGCCATCATGAAAGCCTGTGGCGAGCTGGCGCGGCGCCTGCACGGCGTGCGCCAGCTTCACGGCTGTTTCTACCCCAAGCACATTTTCCTCCAGGCCACGGGTGAGGGTTATCAGGCGCAGTTGATCGACCTGGAAAAAACCCGGCCGTTGCTGTTCGGCCAGCGTGACCGGGTCAAGGACCTGGAACCGTTGCTGCGCCGCGCGCCGGAGTGGACCGAAGCGCAGTTGCGCGAATTGCTGGCGGTTTATGTGGATCAGCCACGGGACAGTTCGCTGGTGGACAGTTGGGTTTCGCGCCTCACCGCGCGACGCAGTCACAAGGAGGCGCGCTGATGCGTTTGTCCGAATTGAAAGGCGCGGGCCGCAGCCCGAGCCTGCCGATGAGCATTTCACTGGCCGATGCTGCCGGTCCCGCCGAGTTGCAGTTGCTGAGCTTGTTGCGCGTATTGCCGGGGCAGCGTTATGTCGGCGCCGGCGTGTGGCGCGGCCGGCCGGTGCTGGCCAAGTTGTTGGTCGGCGGCAAGGCGGCGCGGCATTTTCAGCGTGAACTGGACGGCGTGCGTTTGCTCGCCGATCAAGGGCTGACCACTCCGCAGTTGCTGGTGGACGGCCTGAAAGAGGGCGAGGGCGGCTGGCTACTGTTCGATTTCCTCGAAGGCGCCGAGAGCCTGGGGGAGACCTGGAAAAAAGTCGAACACTTGCCGGTGCTGGCTGATATGCAAGGGGCCGTGTTGGCCGAGGCGTTAGGCGCTATCGGCCAAATGCATCGCAAGGGGCTCTGGCAGGAAGACCTTCATCTGGACAATCTCCTGCGTCAGCGAGGTCGGCTGTACCTGATCGATGGCGGCGGAGTCTGTGCTGAAACCCCGGGCCAGCCGCTGTCACGGCAGAAAGTCCTGGAAAACCTCGGCGTATTTTTCGCCCAGTTGCCCAAGTCTTTGGAACCGTTCACCGAAGAATTGCTGGTGTATTACCTGCTGAGTAACGGCGAACACGCCTTGCCGATGGAAGCGTTGCAGAAGCAGATCGACAAGGTTCGCAGCTGGCGCTTGAAGGACTACCTGATCAAGGTGGGGCGCGAGTGTTCGTTGTTCAGCGTCCAGCGCGGGCCTTTTGGCTTGCGGGCTATTCGTCGTGAAGAAGAGGCGGCGATGCTGCCGGTGCTGGAACAGGCCGATGCCTTGCTCGATCAGGGCCATCTGTACAAGACTGGCGGTGCAGCGAGTGTAGGAAAAGTCGAGGTTGGTGGTCGGACGCTGGTGATCAAGCGCTACAACATCAAAGGCTTTGCCCACTGGCTCAAACGCTTCTGGCGTCCGAGCCGTGCCTGGCACTCGTGGCGCGAAGGCAATCGCCTCGCGTTCCTCGGCATCGCCACGCCCAAACCGCTGGCGTTGCTGGAGAAGCGTTTTCTCTGGCTGCGCAGCCGGGCGTACTTGATCACTGAGTATCTGCCGGGGCCGGACATCATCGAGCGCTTTGCGCCGTACGTTGAAAAGGGTGATGCGCCCGAGGCTGAATTGGTGGCGCTGGATCATTTGTTTGCCGAGCTGATCCGCGAGCGCATCAGTCATGGGGATTTCAAGGGGCATAACCTGTTCTGGCAGCAGGATCGCTGGGCGCTGATCGATCTGGATTCGATGTGTCAGCATGGCTCTGTAGGGAGCTTTGCCCCGGCGTATGCGCGGGACCGGGCGCGGTTCATGCGTAACTGGCCCGAGAGCAGTGCGCTGTATCAGGTCATTGACCAGCGTCTGCCCAAAGACATCTCTGGCGCGGCCTGAATCGGGTCTTCGACCCTATCGTCGGAACGCCGCCCGGAGCCGGCTCGCTCCCACAGGGGCTCTGTGTTCACCGCAGATCAAATGTAGGAGCGAGCCTGCTCGCGATGGGGCCAGAACAGACACCCGAGATTAAGAGGACAAGTTCTTGTGAACCGTCCTACATGATCCCCAGACCCCGTGAACTGTGCGCTGAAGAGCCGCGATGCTAGTTTCGCCTGACGTTCACGGAGGGCAAACCTTGACCATAAAAACGGCTGTTGCAATCGGTACATTCTCACTGGCTTTATCGGGATGCGGGACCGCGCTGACGGTGCTGCAAGATGACGAAGACGCCGCTCGCGGCCTGCGAAAACAAAAAACCTACTGCCAGTCCATCCCCCGCATCTACAGCGGCCTGGCCTACGACTTCTGCATCCTGAATGCCCCGCCAGATCCCACCGGCTTCCTCGTCCCCTTTGTGTTGCTGGACCTGACCCTGTCAGGGGTCATGGACACCGTTTCCTTGCCCTATACGATTTACCGCCAGGCTATCGACGGCAATCTGAGTATTTACTGGCGAGCAGGCCGCGGGTAGCGCTTTTGTAATCCGGCGGGTGATGTGTCTAGTCCTGAAACAGGTTTTCCCTGTTTCAGAAAGCGAAAAGCCCCGATGAACTCACCGAGGCTATAGCGCCGACCGGGATCTCCCAGTCCATTTGAGCAGGAGCCTATGTCGACGTCTTTCTGCTGTCAACGCGTGAGCTTGCTGCTTGCCACTTCCCGCTAGAGGCTTGCCGTCGCTTTTAAGCTATAATCCCGCCCTTTAGCTGTCTCTCGCCCCTTGCGAGGGGCACATCAATTTTTGAGGCGCTTGTCGCCTGAATGCAGACTAAAGAGGCTAGACCCCTGTGGCATTGACGATTCTTGGCCTGTCCGGCGCCCTTAGCCATGATCCTTCAGCAGCCTTGTACATCGACGGCAAGCTGGTCGCGGCGGCTGAGGAAGAGCGCTTCGTACGCGATAAACATGCAAAGAACCGCATGCCTTACGAATCGGCGAAGTTCTGCCTGGAGCAGGCAGGCATCAAGCCGTCCGACGTTGACGTGGTCGCGATTCCGTTCGCCCCGATCAGCATTTTCGGCAAGGCTCGCTGGCAGTACGCCAAGCGTTACTGGTACGCCCCGGACCGCGCACTCGACGCGATCCTGATGGGCAACCGTCGCTACAAGCGCTATCGCAACAAGATCGTCTGGTGCCTGGAGCAACTGGGCTTCGATCCGAAGAAAATCAAGATCGAGCCGGTTGAACACCACCTGGCCCACGCTTCCAGCGCTTATCACTGCTCGGGTTTCAAAGAGAAAACCGCGATCCTCGGGATCGACGGCAAGGGCGAGTACGCCACGACCTTCTTCGGTTATGGCGAAAACGGCAAGATCCACAAGATCAAGGAATTCTTTGATCCGGACTCCCTCGGCGGCCTGTACGGCGCGATCACCGAGTTCCTCGGTTTCGACATGCTGGACGGTGAGTTCAAGGTCATGGGCATGGCGCCGTACGGCGATGCCAGCAAATACGATTTCTCGCGTCTGGCCTCGTTCGAGAACGGCGAACTGGTGATCAACACCGACTACGCCAACGTGATCGGCCTGCGCCGTTATAAAGAGAAGGGCAAGGGTTACTACTTCTCGCCGAAGCTGATCGAGTGGCTGGGGCCGAAGCGCGAAGGCGACATCGCCGACGAGCCGTACATCCACTACGCCGCCAGCATTCAGGCGCTGTTCGAAAAAATTGCGCTGCAGATGATCGACTACTACCTGGGCGACGTGCTCAAGGAAACCGGCAAACTGGCCTACGCCGGTGGCTGTGCGTTGAACGTCAAGCTCAACCAGAAAATCATCGCCCGTGACGACGTCAAGGAGCTGTTCGTACAGCCTGCTTCCGGCGATGCCGGCACCGCAGTCGGCGCAGCAGCCTACGTGTCCAATGCCCGTGGCGTGCCGGTCGAGAAGATGGAACACGTCTACCTCGGCCCGTCGTACAGCAACGAAGACGTGGTCGCCGCGTGCGCCCGTCATCCGAGCAAGCCGGTCTGGCGCAAACTCGAAAACATGCCGGAAAACATCGCCAAAATCATGGTCGACGGTAACCCGGTAGCCTGGTTCCAGGGCCGCATGGAGTTCGGTCCGCGGGCCTTGGGCGGTCGTTCGATCATCGGTTGCCCGAGCGCTGTCGGCGTGGCTGACCGCATCAACCACCAGATCAAGTTCCGCGAGCGCTGGAGGCCTTTCTGCCCGTCGATGCTCGACACCGTGGCCCCGCAGATGATCAAGATCGATCACCCGGCGCCGTTCATGACCTTCACTTTCGAAGTGGCTGAAGAATGGAAGACCCGCGTGCCGGAAGTCGTCCACGAAGACGGCACGTCCCGGGCCCAGGTGCTCAAGCGCGAATACAACCCGCGTTATTACGACATGATGAAGGCGCTGGAAGTGCTGACCGGCAACGGCGTGTCGCTGAACACCTCGCTCAACCGTCGTGGCGAGCCGATGATCTGCTCGCCGACCGACGCGCTGAACATGTTCTTCGGTTCCGATCTACAGTATCTGATCATGGAAGACATCCTGGTGGTCAAAGAGGGCGCCAACGCTTATGACACGCTCGGCTGAACGCCATGTGTTGCAGTTCTGCCACGGCTATGACGGGCCGTTCCTGGACTGCGCCCGGCAGTACGCCAGCCTGTTCGCGGGGACCGGTTATCGGGTGACCACGGTCTTTTTGACCGGGGCCGCCGATAGCGAAGTCGCCGCGAACTGCGCTTCCGATGAAGTGCTGTTCATGGAATACAGCTCCAAGGCCATTCGTGGCCTGAAGCTGGGCGCCATCAGCGATCTGCGCAAGATCGCCGCCTCGCGCAATTTCAGTTTCTGCATTGCTCACCGCTTCAAGCCGATCTACATCGCCTTGCTCGGCACCTCGCTGCCGGTGATTGGTGTGCATCACGCGTTTGGCGATTACAAACGCGGCACCCGCAAACTGTTCGCGCATATTTTCCGCAAGCGCCTGAGCCTGCTCGGGGTCTCCGATGCGGTGCGTGACGACATGCGCCGTTGCCTGCCGAAATGGCCGGCCGGGCGGATTCAGACGCTGTATAACCGGGTCGATGTGCCGGCGTTGCAAACCAGCCAGGTGTCGGTGCGCGAGGCCCGGGAAACCCTCGGCCTGTCGGCGGATGCCTGGATTGTCGGCAACGTCGGACGGCTGCACCCAGACAAAGACCAGACCACGCTGCTGCACGGATTTGCCGAGGCATTGCCGGGCTTGCCGGGCAACAGTCAACTGGTGATCCTCGGCAGTGGTCGCCTGGAGGAGGACCTCAAGGCCCTGGCCCGGGAGCTGGGTATCGGCGACCGCGTGCTGTTCCTCGGCCAGGTGCCGGATGCCCGTCGTTACTTCCGTGCCTTCGATGTGTTTGCCCTGAGTTCTGATCACGAACCGTTCGGCATGGTGCTGCTCGAAGCCATGGCCGCCGGTGTACCGTTGCTCGCCACCGCGTGCGGTGGGGCCAAGGAGGTCGTCGAAGGCGTGGGCATTCTGTTCCCGTTGGGCGATGCCGAACACCTGGCCCAAGGGCTGCAACACCTGGCCGCGATGGACGACCAGCAACGTCACCAGTGTGCCGAGCTGATGCTCGATCGCCTGCGTGAGCGTTTCTCCGACCGCGCGGTACGCGATGCTTTCTGGCATTTGCCGCACGTCACTGAACTGGCACCGAGGGGCTGATGCTCAACCGATTTCAAGGCTGGCGCGAACGGGGCTGGGCGGTGGTCGACGCCTCGACTTATGCACAGGCCTGGCAACGTTTTGGCGGCAGCGTCGCGACCCATCCTCTGGTAGTTGAACGTCTGGCACAGTTGGCCGGGATCCCGGTGCGTTACCTGGCCTGGGAAAAAAACGGTGAAGTTAAAGCCGCCATCCCGACCTGGGGCCGCGACCTGGCGCTGTCCAAAGATGTACTCAAGCGCCGTGGTAAAAAAGGCCTGTTCGACCTCGGCAATGCCGAGTTGATCCTGCCGGCCGCCGCTGATGCGCAGGCGCCGCTGCGCCATCGCGGACGTTATTTGTCGGCGCTCAACGAAGGCCGTTTCACCGGCATCAAGCTGCAGACTGAGCAACTGGCGATGGCCCGCACGCCCGAAGAGTTGTCGAAGAAGTTTCGCTACAACCAGCGCCGTGAATTGCGTCTGCTGGAAGAGGCGGGCGGGGTGGTGCGGCCGGTCGCCGAGTTTTCCAGCGCTGAGCTGGGCGCGATCTATTGCGACCTGTTCCAGCGTCGCTGGGGCTTCCCGGCCACCGGCGCCGAGCGCATGGGCGAGGTGATCGAGCTGCTGCGGGACTTGCTGATCGGCTCGGTGATTTTCCTCAACGATGCGCCGATTGCGATTCAACTGGTGTACCGCGTCGAGGCGCCGGAGTGGATCAGCGTCGAGTACATCAATGGGGGTGTCGATCCCGAAACGCGAGAGTTCAGCCCCGGCAGCGTGCTGAGTTTTCTCAATACCCAAAGTGCCTGGGAACACGCCCGCGCCCTGGGTAAACCCTTGCGGTTCTCCTTCGGCCGCGCCGACCGGGAATACAAGGACCGCTGGTGCAATCCCGTGCCGGTCTTCACCGTGTGAGTGAACCCATGAGCCGCAAACAGCAACTGCTCAAGCGCCATCGGCGCAACAAACGCATCGGTCTGTTGATCGCACTGGTGCTGTTGATTGCCATCGGCGTGCTGGTGGCGTGGTGGTTGCCGCTGGTACTCGCGGTGCTGGGCTGGATTGCCCACGAGGCATGGTTCGCCGACCATTTGTTCTATTCGCCCAAAGACGATTACCAATACAGCTTCCCGCCCTACACCCCGCAGCCCAAGGTGCATCTGGACGGTGAGTGTTTGCGCCTGGACGAAGGCGTGATGCTGGTCGACGACGCAACGCTGGTGTTGGCGCTGCGGGTAAAAAGCACGTGGCTGGGGCGCTTTATCGACCCGGTGGTCGAGTTGCTGGGTGGCGAAAACCCGGATCGACAAACCTTTGAACGCGGTGTGAATGGCCTGCGTTACCTGAACCTCAGTGGTCAGGCGCAAGTATTGTCGCGGGGCGAGTTGCGCCTGCGCGGACGCTTCTGCCGCTTGCTCGGTGAGCCTGTGCTGTGGGCGCTGGAACAACCGGATTACCGCCGCCAGCGCGTAATGGTGATCGCCCCTCATGCCGATGACGCCGAACTGGCCGCCTATGGTTTATACAGCCAGGCCGATGAAGCCTGGATCGTGACCCTCACCGCCGGTGAAATCGAAGCCGAGCATTATCAGCAGATCGGCCTGAACAAGGTCGAGGCGGCGCGGCTCAAGGGCCGTTTGCGCGCCTGGGACAGCATCGCTGTGCCGCGTTGGGCTGGCGTGCCTGAAGCGCATTGCGTGCAACTGGGTTATTTCTGCCTGCAACTGGCTGCGATGCAGGCCGCACCGGCGAAGCCGATGGGTTCCCGCGAAGCCGAATTGAGCGACACCCGCGTGTATCGCCAGTTGAATCCATTTGCCCTGCCGGGCGACGTCGACGGTGCTCCGACCTGGAACAACCTGCTGGCCGATCTGCGTGAACTGATACTGCGCGCGCGCCCTGAAGTGATCGTGCTGCCGCACCCGACGCTCGACCCGCATCCCGATCATCTCTGTGCCCAGCAAGCGGTCCTCGAAGCCTTGCGAGGCCTGGAATGGCAACCGACCACCTTGCTCGGCTACGCCAATCATCTGCACGATAACGATCGCTGGCCGATGGGCGATGCGGGGCATGGCATCGCGCTGCCGCCGGCCTTCGACTCGACCACACCGATGCAGCCTTGCTGCCTGCCGCTGTCGCTGGACCTTCAGCGTGATAAAGCCATGGCACTGGGCATGATGCACGACCTGCAACCGCCCATGCCGTTCAAGCGACGTTTGCGTCGGTTGATACAGCGTCTGCTGGCCCGTAGAGTGCCGCCCCTTTATGGCGAAAACGAATTTTTTCGCAAGGCGGTCAGACGTCATGAATTGTTATGGCTTTTGAATCATGATGAAACATCTCGACAGCAGAAATGAAGCACTTCGCTGTCTAGCATGGCCGCGTCTTAAACCACTGCAGTGATTCTTCTGTGATCAACCCACGCCCGCGCATTGTTTTTCTGATTCCGTATTTCGGCCAATGGCCGTTCTGGATGCCGTTTTTCCTGGAAAGTTGTCGTCGCAATGCCGATATCGACTGGTTGCTGTTCAGCGATTGCGGCACGCCCGATAACCTGCCACCCAACGTCACCGTCGAGTTCATGACGTTCAGCGAATACTGCGGGTTGGTGTCAAAACGGCTGGGCATCGATTTTGCACCGGATACAGCTTACAAGCTTTGCGACATCAAGCCGGCGCTGGGGCATATTCATGCCGACCGCTTGCAAGGCTATGACTTCTGGGGGTTCGGCGATATTGATCTGGTGTATGGTGACCTGCGAAGTTACTTCACCCCTGATCGTCTGGCCGGTTATGACCTGTTCTCGACTCACGAGCGGCGGGTAGCAGGGCATCTCTGCCTGATGCGCAACAACGCCCGCAAACGTGAGTTGTTCATGCAGATGAAGGACTGGCGAAAGCGCTTCACCGATCAGGAGCATCATGCGCTGGACGAGGGCGCATTCAGTCGGATCTTTCTCTGGCGCAAGAATTTCCCCGAGCCTTTGTTCACTTTGGTGGGCAAGTTCAATCCGTGGCGTCGGCGCAGCGAATTCACCGAGGCGTTCAGCACGCCGGGTGGCTGCATCAAGTGGCACGACGGCACTGATGATTTTCCGCAACGCTGGTATTGGCGTAATGGCTGTTTGAGTAATGATCGCGATGGCGATCGCCGGTTTCCGTACTTCCATTTTGTTTGCTGGAAACGCAACGAGTGGTCACGGTTACCTCCACCCGATCCAGCCGAGGTCAGGCGTATTGCCGCCGAACCGGCCTGGGTCATCGATGCGACAGGTTTTCACCGGGGAGAGTTATGAGTCAACGGTCAAAGGTTCTGCAATTGCAGCCTGACTACAACGTCAAAGCCCATGATTTTGCCGACCTCGCGGAGCAGATCGTCAAGGCGCTGCCGAGTGATCGCTATGAGGTCACGGCGGCATTCCTGCGTGGCAAACCCGGGCCGGGCGAGGCTGTGAGCCGGGCCGACCGTTCGGTGTACTTCGAGTTTTCCGACAAGTCCCTCAAGGGCATGCGCCTGCGGGCGATGTGGCAGCTGTACAAGTTTTGCCGCGCAGAAAAATTCGACGTGGTGATTTGTAACCGCTTCAAGCCGGTAAACATGATGCTGACGCTCAACCGCTGGTTGAAGGTCCCGCTGTGCATCGGCATTTCCCACGGTTTTGGCGAGTACGACCGGTTTTACCGGCGCCGCCAGACCCAGCGCCTGATCGATCGTCACTGGCGCTTCGTCGGTGTGTCGCCGGCAGTCAAGCAGTACCTGTTGGACTGTGACTGCGGTTTCACCGACCAGAATACCTACGCCATTACCAACGCCATCGACATCGAGCAGGCCGAAGGCTTGCAGCACAGCCGCGAGCGTGCCCGTGAACTGCTGGGCATCGATCCGTCGGTGCGCTTGATCGGGGCGCTGGGTCGTCTGGTACCGGTCAAGGGGCACACCTATCTGTTGCAGGCTTTTGCTGCCCTCAAAGACAAATACCCCAATACCCAGTTGGCGATCATCGGTGCCGGCCGCGAAGAGTCGCGCCTGAAATCCGAAATCGAAAGCCTGGGCCTGACCGGCCGCGCGCACCTGCTGGGCTTCAAGGAAATCGCCTTGCAGTACATTCGCGCGTTCGACATCTGGACCATGCCGTCCCTGGCTGAAGGCTTGGGACTGGCGCTGCTCGAAGGCATGAGCGGGCACCTGCCGGTGATCGCCTCCAACGTGCCGGCCATGCTGCCGTTGATCGAAGGTGCCGGCGGGTTGGCGATTACGCCAAAAGACGTGCCGAGCCTGATCACGGCACTGGATAACTACCTCGGGCTGTCGGATGACGAGCTCAAGGTCAAGGGCGAGCAGTCCTTCCGTTATCTCCAGGAACAACATGACATCGAGGTGTTCCGCCAGGAATACCTGAACCTGATCGACTCCGGCCTGGAACAGGCCCGCAAGGAACAACCATGAGCGATGCGCAACCTCTAGTAACTGTCATCATCGCGTCGTATAACCACGCTCCCTATATCGAGGAAAGCATTCTCAGCGTCCTCAACCAGACCTATAAGAACATCGAGCTGCTGGTGGTCGACGACGGCTCCAAGGATGACAGCGTCGAGCGGATCAAGGTGTTGCAGGCGCAGTACGGTTTCGATTTCCAGGTTCAGCAGAACCAGGGGCTGACCAACACGCTCAATGCCGCCATTGCCCGTTCAAAGGGCAGTCTGATCGTGCCATTCGGTTCCGACGACATCATGCTGCCGGAGCGCATCGCGACTCAGGTGGCGTACATGGATGGCAAGCCCGAGGTCGGTATCTGCGCCGGCAACATCGAGCTGATCGACGCCGACGGCAATCTGTATCCGGAGAAGCGTCAGCGCCGTGATGTGCCGTTCCGTCGTCTGGATTTCGATGACATGTTCCTGGAGCGCAAACCCTATCCGCCCGCACCAACCCTGATGATCCGCCGGGAAGCGCTGGACAAGGTGGGTGGGTTCGATCCGAACATCCGACTGGAAGACTTGCTGATCGAGCTGAAGGTGACCCGTGCCGGTTACTTTATCGATGGCCTGAATGTGCTGATGGCGCGCTATCGCAAGCACGCCACCAACTCCTATAAGAACCACCGCTTCATGGTCGACAACATCCTGCGCTCCTACGCGCTGTTCAGCGATCATCCGCTGTACGACGAGGTGCGTTACAAGTTCCTCAGTTCTATGTTCCTCAAGACCGCCAACCGTGACCGCAAGCTCGCCCGCGAGCTGCTGGCGCAGATCCCGTTCAGGGCCTGGAACAAGAAGACCTGGCGCGGTCTGGGGCGGCTGTATTTCTCGCCGTTGGAAAAAGACTAAGGTCGTATCGCGATCTGTGCAGCAGCTGGCGAAACCTGCGTTCGGTTGTGCCAGCTGCTACAGAGGATGCGTTATCAGCTTTGGAAAGGGGGCTGATCGCTTCAGCGAGCGACCTTCTCCGTCAGGCTCTTTTCGGCCTTTTTGCCTTGGCGCAGCCACTGCAAGAGTTTGCGGCCGGCCGACATGCCTGGCTTTTCTATGTACAAGAACGTCAGGCTACTGATGACAATCAGCAGGCACGTGCATACGGCCAGCAGCGACAGATAGGTCCAGGTGTCACGAGCGTCCAGGTCCATCACGAGCGGCAGGCGTTGCACCATCACCCAAAGCACGAACCCGTGCAGCAAATAGGTGCTGTAGCTGATTTCCCCGAGCCAGCGGATGCTGCGCGGCTTGAGAGCGCCGAACAGGGTGTTTCCAGAGGCCACGATGACAAAAAACAGGGAAAGCAGCAGCAGTGGCAGCAGGTTGAACGCGCGGTTGAATGCCGTAAAGGCAATCGCCAGCGCCAGCAACGCGATAATCCCCGCCTGTCGCGTCTGACCCCAGGCCATCAAGTGTGGGCGGCGTATCCAGTACGCCGCACCAATGCCGCCCAGGAAACTCGCCAGAAAGTGCTTCTTCAGTGAGTGCTCCCACCCGACCAATTGGTACAGAGCGTAAATGCCGATCAGGCACAGCACCACTTGCAGCCAGCTGCCGCGATAAATGAAGACCATGCCGGCCAATGGCAGCGCCAGATAGAAAAACACCTCGTAGCCCAGGGTCCAGGTGACGTTGGAGATCAGCATGCCGGTTTGGTGGTACTGGTTGACGTCCGGCCGGTCGAACGTCAGCCAGGCCAGTATCTGCCCGGCCAGTCGGATGCCGGGGTCCTTGAGTTCCCAGTCCTGCAAATAGAACACCGTGACAAATACAATCAGCATCAACGGCAGGTACAACGGGTAGAGGCGAAACACCCGAGAGACTGCGAAGGCCAGCCAGTCGTGTTGACGTCCCTGAGTGAGCAATCGGTTCCAGAACAGAAAACCGGTGATCATGAAAAACAGCGCGACGCTTCCCTGGCCCAGCTGCGAGTAGAAGTTGCTTGGCGGAAATTCGATAACGCCGGTGCGCAGGAAGATCCAGGTGATGATCGAATGGTGCACGAACACACCAAACGCCAGATAGCCGCGTAGTCCGTCAATGCTGGCATAGCGGCTTTCGCCGGAATGCTCCAGGTGACGGGTGATTTTCGGAACGGCGCGCAACAACAGGGCGGCGGTCACGATGGCCAGCAGGTAGGCTGCCAGCGCAATGAACGGATTGGTTTCAGTCATCATTGAGTCCGAGCCGGGGAACTCCCGGCCAGCACTTGCCTGTGCAGGTTATCGACAGCGGATTTCGACGCCATCATGGCGTATCCCTGGAGCAGTGCTTCGAAATGGTCTTCGAACAACCAGCGCTTATCCACCGTGTAGCGCTGCATATGGCGCAGATTACGCTGACGCAGGGACAGGCTCAGCGACGAAGGATAGATGCGCATGTCGGCGACATCGATCAGGCCGAACTCGCCATCTTCCAACACCAGTACGTTACCCAGATGCAGCGAGCGGAAATAGACGCCCTGTTCATGCAGTTGCGCCATGAACTTGCCGAACCGCTCCACCAGCGCCTGACGTACCGCCGGTGCGGTAATGCCTTGCAGCACCTGACGCAACGTATTGCCCGGCAGTGGCGAGTAGTGCACGGCGCTGCTGCCATCGTCGAGCCGATACAGGTCAAGGATTTGGGGGGTGGGAATGCCGAGGTTGCGCAATTGCTCACTGTTGACCGCAAAGCGTTCGGAATATGGGTTGAAGTTACCCGAGGTGTACCAGCGGCGTCGCCGGAACAGCTTGAGGAAGCTGCCATCGACCAGACGCAGCACTTTGGGGCCCAGACCATCTTCTTCAATCACCTGCGCATTGGCAGTCATCGTATGCATGACGGTCGATTTCAGTGACTTGACCGGCATCGCCAATAAACGTTTGGCGCGCTGGTTAATGCTCAGCGCAGCGATCAGCGCCAACGGAATCCACAGCAGGAACCAGTGTTCCTTCGGTCGGGAAATGATCCCGCCACCTTCGGTCAAACCCGCGCCGATGCCGAATACCAGCCAGGTGGACGCAATGATGAACAGCGGTTGCACGCGATGGCGCCAGCTGCTCAGCAAACCCCAGGCTTGAAAGAACAACCACGGCAGAAGGCCGAGAATGCCGACGTAATAGAGCACGCCCAATACAAAGCTGTGAGGCTCCTGAAAATTCGTACCAACCCCAGGGTCGATGGCCAGGTCCGCGTTATAGCCATGACCGATCCACGGGTGATCAGCAATTTTGTTCAGGGCCAACTGCCAGATTTCAAAGCGATAGGAGTCGCCGCGTTCGATGATCATCTGCGAGAACAGTACGGTCACCGTTGCCCCACTGATGAGCAGCGCGCCGAGCAAGACCACGGACCTGCGACCCCAACAAATGAAACTCAGCCACAGTGACGCCAACGTCAGTGCAACCAGAGGCGTTCTTGACCCCGTTTCAAGCACCGCAGCGAACATGATGGCCATCGCCGGGATGCTCAGCCAGAGCACTTTCTGGCACTTGCAGGTCATGCTCAAACTCAGCCAGTACGCGCAAAAAAAGCCGAAGATGTGAGAACTGAGCAAAGGATTGTCGAACGCGCCGCCACCTATCAGCCGCAGCCCGGGCTCGTAGATTCGAGCAAAGAGGCATAAGTAGTAAGCCGTGCCGATCAGGGCGACCATCGAGGCGCTGAACAACAGCGGCTGAACGATTTCACTGCGATAACGCACCAGCAAGTAACAGCCTGCAAACAACAACAATGTATGCAGTGGCGGCTTGAACTGACCGATGCTTTTGTTTTCAGGACCCCAGCACAAACTCACCAGCGCCCAGGCTGCGAACACCAGCACTGCGACGAAGATCGGTTCGCGCAGCAATTCCTTGAATTCACGGGGCCGCAAGCAAAGGGCAATCAGCGCTGGAATGCTGAACAGGCCATAAAAAAGCTTGTGATGCAGACTTCGTCCCGGCAGGAAAAACAGCGCGCACAAAAGCAAAAAGTAGCCGACCGGAAGAATCCAGAGGCAAATGAAATCGAAGACTCGATTGGACACGCTATTGAAACCGCTGAGTTGCATGCTGAGAGATTCAATCCTGAAGTTGATCGGCCATTTTGGAGCGATGGCTATTTGATGCTTAATCTGACGCGTAACAATAACAGCCTTTATGCGATTGCCAGAACCCTGAGGAAGCTGTGCTAAAGTCAGCGTCCTTTTTATCGACATTCGCGTGATATGACCGACTCCAGTCTCTCCGCAAGCCCTTCGAGCTTGAAAATCTACTTCCGCCTGCTCGGCTATGTCCGGCCGTATATCAGCCTGTTTCTGATCAGCATCGTCGGTTTTCTGATTTTCGCTTCGACGCAGCCAATGCTCGGCTACATCCTAAAGTACTTCGTCGACGGCCTGTCCAACCCCGAGGCAGTGCTGTTTCCAACCGTGCCTTACCTGCGAGACCTGCAACTGCTGCAGGCGGTGCCGTTGCTGATCATCCTGATCGCCGCATGGCAGGGGCTGGGATCTTATCTGGGCAACTACTTTCTGGCCAAGGTTTCCCTCGGGCTGGTCCATGATTTACGTGTGCAGTTGTTTAATAACCTGCTGGTTTTGCCCAATCGGTATTTCGACAAGCATAACTCGGGTCATCTGATTTCACGTATCACCTTCAACGTGACGATGGTCACTGGGGCGGCCACAGATGCGATCAAGGTCGTAATCCGAGAAGGCATGACGGTCATCTTCCTGTTCGCCTCGCTGCTGTTCATGAACTGGAAGCTGACGCTGGTGATGGTTGCGATCCTGCCGTTGATCGCGGTGATGGTGCGCACAGCAAGCAAGAAATTCCGCAAGCAAAGCAAGAAAATCCAGTTGGCCATGGGCGACGTGACGCACGTGGCTTCGGAAACCATCCAGGGCTATCGCGTGGTGCGCAGCTTCGGCGGCGAAGTCTACGAAGAAAAGCGCTTTTACGAGGCCAGCCAGGGCAATACTGACAAACAACTGCGCATGACCCGTACCGGCGCCATCTATACGCCGTTGCTGCAACTGGTGATCTACAGCGCCATGGCGGTGCTGATGTTCCTGGTGCTGTACCTGCGCGGCGATGCGTCGGCCGGTGACATGGTCGCCTACATCACCCTGGCCGGCCTGCTTCCCAAGCCGATCCGTCAATTGTCCGAAGTCAGCTCGACCATCCAGAAAGGTGTGGCTGGTGCCGAGAGCATCTTCGAGCAGCTGGACGTCGCGCCGGAAATCGATACCGGCACGGTCGAGCGTGATGCCGTCAGCGGTCGTCTGGACGTGCGCCACTTGAGCTTCACTTACCCGGACACCGATCGCCAGGTACTCGACGACATCAGTTTCTCGGTCGAGCCGGGGCAAATGGTGGCACTGGTCGGGCGTTCGGGCAGCGGCAAGTCGACCCTGGCCAACCTGATTCCGCGTTTCTATCACCACGACAAAGGCGAGATCCTGATCGATGGCGTTGAAGTGGAGCAGTACAAATTGCTGAACCTGCGCAAGCACATCGCCCAGGTGACCCAGCACGTGACCCTGTTCAGCGACACCGTGGCCAACAACATTGCCTATGGCGATCTGGCGGGGGCGCCCCGTGAAGACATCGAAAAAGCGGCAAGAGACGCCTATGCGATGGACTTTATCGCGCAGTTGCCCGAAGGCCTGGACACTCAGGTCGGCGAGAACGGCGTGTTGCTGTCCGGCGGTCAGCGCCAGCGCCTGGCGATTGCCCGTGCGTTGTTGAAGAACGCTCCGTTGCTGATTCTCGACGAAGCCACTTCGGCCCTCGATACCGAGTCCGAGCGGCATATACAGGCGGCACTGGACCAGGTCATGAAAGGCCGGACCACCCTGGTGATCGCTCACCGCTTGTCGACCATCGAGAAGGCGGACCTGATTCTGGTCATGGACCAGGGCCGGATCGTCGAGCGCGGCACCCATGCCGAACTCCTGGCGCACAATGGCTACTACGCCCGACTGAATGCCATGGGCCTCGACGCCCCGGCGGAAGACATCGCCTGACCCTTGTTCACCGGGCGTGCAATGCGCCCGGTGATTTGTATCAGTTATCAGTATTTCTGCTCAATAAATGATCAGATTTGCCTGTCGAATCATCCCGTTGCAGCCGTCGCGCAAGCCAGTGCCAACCCTGTGGTAATATCGCGCCCCTGTTCATTTTGTATGTGGGTTGCTCCATGAAGTTGTCCATGCCGCGATTCGATCAAGCCCCTGTCTTGGTGGTCGGCGATGTCATGCTCGACCGTTACTGGCATGGTGGTACCTCACGGATTTCCCCTGAGGCGCCGGTGCCGGTAGTCAAGGTCGAGCAAATCGAGGACCGCCCGGGCGGTGCCGCCAACGTTGCGTTGAACATTGCCGCCCTCGGCGCACCGGCCTCGCTGGTCGGCGTGACCGGCGACGATGAAGCTGCCGACAGCCTGGCCAATAGCCTCAAGGGCGCTGGCGTGCGGGCATTGTTCCAGCGCATTGCGCACCAGCCGACCATCGTCAAGCTGCGGGTCATGAGCCGTCACCAGCAATTGCTGCGTATCGACTTCGAAGAACCCTTCGCCACCGACGCCCTGGCGCTGGGCGAGCAGGTCGACGAACTGCTCGAAGGCATCAAGGTGCTGGTGCTGTCCGACTACGGCAAAGGCGCACTGAAAAACCATCAGGTGCTGATCCAGGCCGCCCGTGCCCGTGGCATTCCGGTGCTGGCCGATCCCAAGGGCAAGGACTTCTCGATCTACCGTGGCGCGAGCTTGATCACGCCGAACCTCAGCGAATTCGAAACCATCGTTGGCGGTTGCGCCGATGAGCATGAGCTGGTCAGCAAGGGCGCGCAGTTGATGCACGACCTTGACCTCGGCGCGTTGCTGGTGACCCGTGGCGAGCACGGCATGACCTTGTTGCGCCCGGACCATCCGGCGCTGCACCTGCCGGCTCGAGCGCGTGAAGTGTTCGACGTGACCGGTGCCGGCGACACGGTGATTTCCACGCTGGCGGCCGCGATTGCCGCGGGCGAAGAGCTGCCACACGCGGTGGCCCTGGCCAATCTGGCGGCGGGCATCGTCGTCGGCAAGCTCGGTACGGCGGCGATAAGTGCCCCGGAACTGCGTCGTGCCATCCAGCGCGAAGAAGGTTCCGAGCGCGGTGTGCTGGGCCTTGAGCAGTTGCTGCTGGCGGTTGACGATGCGCGAGCACATAAAGAGAAGATTGTTTTCACCAACGGCTGCTTCGACATCCTGCACGCCGGCCACGTGACTTACCTCGAGCAGGCACGCGCCCAAGGCGATCGTCTGATCGTTGCGGTCAACGACGATGCCTCGGTCAGCCGCCTGAAAGGGCCGGGTCGTCCGATCAATAGCGTCGACCGTCGCATGGCCGTACTGGCCGGTCTGGGCGCCGTGGATTGGGTGATCAGCTTCCCTGAAGGCACCCCTGAAAACCTGCTGCGCGAGGTCAAGCCGGACGTGTTGGTCAAGGGCGGGGATTACGGGATCGACCAGGTGGTCGGCGCGGACATCGTGACCGCTTACGGCGGAACCGTGAAAGTACTGGGGCTGGTGGCAAACAGCTCGACTACCGCAATAGTCGAAAAAATCCGCAATAACTGAAGACGACGCGGTCCCTGTGGTGAGGGAGCTTGCTCCCGCTGGGCTGCGAAGCGGCCCCAAAACCATACACCGCGTGATTTCAGGGAATACTCGTTAGCCGGTGCGGCTACTGCGTAGCCGAGCGGGAGCAAGCTCCCTCGCCACACAAGCGCTCTTGTTCCTATCGCACTGCCTTACGCGGCACAATCTTCTTCAGCAATTGCTTCGCCTTCCCGCGTAACCGGGCCAGACCCGAATCCTTCCCCGGCGGGCTCAACCCCTGCTGCCGTACCCAATCCTTCCAACGAATCCGCTCATCGCGCACCAGCCAGCCTTCCTGCTGGGCAAAACTCTCTGCCAGGTACAGCCCGCGCGTACTCGCCGGGTACAGCTGATCCTTTTTCAAGGTATACAGCTCGGCCATCGGCTGGCCGTCCTGCAGCGGCATCAAATACAAATCGGGGCGCTTGCGATCGAGCCGGGCCACCAGCTGATCGCCCTCCAGTCGCTCATCGACATGAAACAGGCTCAGGGACTTGGCTTCCTTGGGTACGTCCAGGCGCAAGTCATAAATCAATTGCAGCGAAGCCGTCGGCAAATGCACGTAAGCCCGCGGACGTTCGATCAACTGCATCTTGGCGCAACGCACAGGCCGCGCGGAGCCGGACAACGGCGTCAGGCGAAAGGGTAATGCCTCGCGATAATGCAGCGCCGAGGAGTAGGGCGCCGGCAGCCAGGTGTCATTGAAGCGTCCGCCAAGCCAGCCTTCGGGGGTTTCCAGCAGGCACTCTTCGGCGATCTCCTGGATCGCCGTATGCAGTGGCAGGTTCAGCTCGTGGGCTGGCACGTAACCGGAGATTAACTTGAGCACCACATCGCCGCGGTCTTGCCGGCGTTGACGCACCAAGACCCAGTAATCGCGATTCTGCCAATGCAGGGTCAGGCGCACCGAGACCCCAAGGTTGGCCAGTTCCAGCGAGAAGCGCTCAGTGTCGGGCACCGTCACCGGGCGGCGACGTTGCAGGGTCTGGGAGAAATTGAGCGGCATCCCGACGCTCTGATAGCTCAAGCCTTCGGGAGTCGCTTCGACGTACAACGGCAGGGTCTTGAAGTTGCTCGGGTTCTTTCTTATGAGCGTGCGCGGCATGTCGGCTCCTGCTTAAGGCCGCGTGGGCGGCATCAGTTTCTACGTAGGACCTGGGCAACGGTCGCGACGTTGTGGGCGAGGTGCAGCGGATTGATGGTCCCGACAATAGCACTGGCAACACCCGGATGTTCAAACAACAACTCGAAGCTGGCGCGCACCGGGTCCACGCCCGGACTCAGGCAGACGTGACCGCTGGCGAGGGCTTTTTTGACCAGAATGGCTTTGCCGTGAGCAGCAGCATAGTCAATGACCGGCTTCTCGCTCTGTTCGTTCAGATTGTAGGTGACCATGGCGCAATCACCCTGTTCCAGAGCCTTCAAACCCCCTTCGACGGTTTTGCCGGAAAAACCGAAGCCGCGAATCTTGCCTTCGGCCTTGAGCGCGGCGAGGGTCGCGTAGACTTCGCTGTCGTTGAGAATTGCCAGGTCGTTGCCGTCGGAGTGCACCAGCACCAGATCGATAACATCTGTTTCCAGGCGTTGCAGGCTGCGCTCCACTGAACGTCGAGTATGGGCGGCGCTGAAGTCGTGACTCGACTGGCCGTCGGCAAATTCTTCGCCGACCTTGCTGACGATCACCCAGTCCTCACGCTGACCACGCAACAGCGGGCCGAGGCGCTCTTCACTGCGGCCATAAGCCGGGGCGGTGTCGATCAGGTTAATGCCCATATCGCGCGCGAGTTTGAGCAGCATGCGCGCTTCGTCATCGCCGGGAATCTGGAAACCGTTGGGGTATTTCACGCCTTGGTCGCGGCCCAGTTTTACCGTGCCCAGGCCCAGGGGCGAAACCATCAGGCCAGTGCTGCCCAGGGGGCGATGCAGGTCGTGCAGGGTCTTTACGCTCATGGCAGCAGTTGCTCCCAGGCTGGAACGCAAATCGGTGGTTTTGGCAAGTCGGGCAGCGGCGCTGTATGGCTTGGCTGGATGCCGTCACGCTGTAAAGACGCGATGACCCGGTCGGCGAAGTCCGGCGCCAGTGCCAGTTTGGTCGGCCAACCGACCAGCAGCCGGCCTTCTTCGGCAAGGAAGGCATTGTCTGGGCGCGTCAGTCCCGATTGCAGCGGTTCGGCGCGATCCACACGCAAGGTGGCCCATTGCGCGGTGCTCAGGTCGATCCATGGCAGCAACTGGCCAAGTTCTTTCTGCGCTGTGGCGATTTGCTCGGCGGGTTCACGGGCAACCCCTTCGGCTTCAGCGATATCGCCGCCCATGTACCAGACCCATTGGCCATCGGCGGCCGGATGGGTGGTCACGGTCAGGCGCGGTTTGGTGCCGCCGCCCAGGCAGTGGGCATACAGCGGTTTGAGGCTCGGGCCTTTGGCGATGATCATGTGCAACGGCCGGCGCTGCATGGCGGGCTGGCTCAGCCCCAGGGCGTCGAGCAGCGTCGCGGTGCCGGCACCGGCGCTGAGCACGATGCGCTGGGCGCGGATCTCACGTCCGTCGACCTTCAGGCCCACCAGAACCCCGGCCTCCAGCAACGGTTCGATCTTCTGACCGGCGAGCAGGCCATCACCGGCCAAGTCGGCCAGGCGCTGAATCAGGCTTGGCACGTCGATGACCAGTTCCGCCAATCGGTAAACCTTGCCCTTGAAGCGCTTGTCTTGCAGGGCCGGCGGCAGTTGGTCGCCCTTGACCTGATCGACACGGCCACGCACGGCTTTGCTGGCGAAGAAACTGGTGAGGTTGCCAGCGAGGGTGCCAGGGGACCAGAGGTAATGGGCTTCGGACAGCAGGCGCACGCCGGTCAGATCCAGCTCGCCGTCGCCGGCAAGGGCTTCACGCCAGCGGCGTGGCATGTCGGCGATGGCTTCCGAGGCACCGGTCAGGGCGCCATGCAGCGCGTACTTGGCGCCGCCGTGGATGATGCCCTGGGACTTCACACTCTGCCCGCCGCCGAGGCTGGCGCTTTCCACCAGCACGGTCGAAAAACCCTGGCGGCGCAGGCGCGCATTCAGCCAGAGGCCGGCGACACCAGCGCCGACAATCAGAACGTCGGTGGAAATAACGGATGGCATGCAGCGACCTCAGTGTTCAAGACGAGGGCGCAGTATACAGACTCGAAGATTGGAGGTTTTATTGCCTCTCAACAGAGGCTATACGCAGGACCTGTGGCGAGGGAGCTTGCTCCCGTTGGGTCGCGAAGCGGCCCCAAAATCTAACGATGCGGTTATTCAGATAAACCGCATCAGGCTATTTACGACTGCTTCGCAGCCGAGCGGGAGCAAGCTCCCTCGCCACAGGGGATCGGGGTGACAGTCAGTGGCCAGCGGTTTTGGAGAAGAGCTGGATGACGACGACGCCCAATACGATCAACGCCATCCCCAGCATCGCCGGTACATCCAGTTTCTGCCCGTAGATAAACAGCGCCGCGATGCTGACCATCACGATGCCCAAACCGGCCCACACCGCATAAGCGACGCCCACCGGAACGCTGCGCACCACCAGGGTCAGCATCCAGAAGGCAATGCCGTAACCGACAATCACCAGAATCAGCGGCAGCGGGGTGCTGAAGCCTTTGACGGCTTTCATTGAAACGGTCGCGATCACTTCGGCGCAGATGGCAATGGCCAGGTAGTAGTAAGCGGTCATAGGTGCATCCTCGTGTGAAGTGTTGCTGTCTGAGTTCGGCATTCTAGAGATTCTCCAGATGCGGTAAAGTCATTACCTATCTGTTCTGAAGATGGGTTGACTCATGAGCATGCAATGGAATCTGGAGCAGCTGCGCCTGTTTGTCAGCGTAGCGGAGCAACGTTCGTTTTCTGCCGTAGCACGGGTTCAGCGCAAGGCGCAGTCGGCGGTCAGCAGTTCGATTGCGCTGCTGGAGGAAGACCTCGGCGTCAGCCTGTTCGACCGCAGCAGCGGCCGGCAGCCGAAACTCACCGAGGCCGGCAATGCCTTGCTGGAGGAGGCGCGGGAAGTCTTGCGTCAGTGCGAGCGCCTGAACGGTCGGGCGCTGGCGATGATGCGCGGACAGGAAGCGCGTTTGCGCGTGGCTCAGGATGAGGCGATGCCCTATCAGCCGATCATCGAAAGCTTTGCAGCCCTGGCCGACAAATTTCCCAGCCTTGAAGTGCAGCTGACCAGTGCGGCTCAAGGTGATGTGGCGCGCAAACTGGTCGAGCGTCGGGCCGATCTGGGACTGTTGTTTTATCACGACCAGATCCCCGAAGCGCTTGAGCGTCGGGTGCTCGGCAGCGTCGAAATGCTCACCGTATGCGGCGTGCGTCATCCCCTGGCGAAACAGGCGCGCGTTGATTGTCAGCAACTGGCGCAGCACCGCCAGCTGTTGATGTCCACCCAGTCCAGTGTCTATCCCGGCAGTGAGCCGGCCAGTCCGCAGGTCTGGCGGGCTGACAGCTTCTACGTGATGGCCGAATGGCTGGTGCGCGGCCTCGGCTGGGCCTGGCTGCCACGGCACGTGGTGCAGTACCCGGCGTATCAGGACCTGATGGTCGAACTGGACAGCGAATGGACCCCGCCGGCGCTGGTTGTTGAGCTGGTCTGGCGCCGCGATGAACCCCTCGGCCCGGCGGCTCGTTGGCTGGCAGAACGTTTTGCCGTGCATTTGCGGGCGATCGGCGAAAAAACCGATAAACTCCGCCGCCATGAATAGAACTCTCTACACCGCGCTGTTTTACTTGGGGCTGCCATTGGTAGCGATTCGGCTGTGGCTGCGTTCGCGCAAGGCGCCGGCGTATGCCAAACGCATTGGCGAACGCTTCTCCCTCGGCCTGCCGACGATGAAGCCGGGCGGCATCTGGGTGCACGCGGTGTCCGTGGGCGAGAGCATTGCCGCAGCGCCGATGATTCGCGCCCTGCTGCAACGTTATCCACAGCTGCCGATTACCGTGACCTGCATGACCCCGACCGGTTCGGAGCGCATCCATGCCCTGTTTGCCAACGAGCCGCGCATCCAGCACTGCTATTTGCCTTACGACTTGCCGTGCGCGGCGGCACGGTTTCTCGATCGGGTCCAGCCGAAACTGGCGGTAATCATGGAGACCGAACTCTGGCCGAACCACATCCATCAGTGCGCCAAGCGCGGGATTGCGGTGGCGTTGGCCAATGCGCGATTGTCCGAACGTTCGGCCAAGGGCTATGGCCGCTTCCGGAAACTCACCCAGCCGATGCTCGCCGAGATGAGCCTGTTCGCGGTGCAGACCGAAGCCGAAGCTCAGCGCTTCCTTAACCTGGGTGCGCGTGCGGACACTGTCGAAGTGACCGGCTCGATCAAGTTTGACCTGACCATCGATCCGCAATTGCTTCTGCGCGCCACCGAATTGCGCGCGCAATGGCAGGCGCAGGAACGCCCGGTGTGGATCGCCGCGAGTACTCACGAAGGTGAAGACGAAGTGGTGCTGGCGGCCCATCGTCAGTTGCTGGCCAATCATCCCGATGCGTTGCTGATTCTGGTGCCACGTCATCCAGAGCGTTTCAACTCAGTGTTCGCCTTGTGCCAGCAGCAGGGATTCGCCACGGTGCGTCGTTCCTCCGGCGAGCCGGTCACGGCTAATACGTCGGTGTTGCTGGGCGACACCATGGGTGAGTTGCTGTTTCTTTATGCCTTGGCGGACAGCGCGTTTGTCGGCGGCAGCCTGGTGCCGAACGGCGGGCATAACCTGCTGGAACCGGCGGCGCTGGCCAAACCGGTGCTGTGCGGCCCGCACCTGTTCAACTTCCTCGAAATCGCCGCACAATTGCGCAGCGCCGGGGCGTTGCAGGAAGTGGAGGATGCCGAAGGCCTGGCGCTGGCGGTGCAGCGGCTGTTCGAATTGCCGCGCGATGCGCAGCGAATGGCGGAGGCTGGGTTGAAAGTGATGCGCACCAATCAAGGCGCGTTGCAGCGGCTACTGGATGGGTTGGGGCGGTTGATCGACTTGACTTGATACCTGTGGCGAGGGAGCTTGCTCCCGTTCGGCTGCGAAGCAGTCGTCAGTCCGGCTTTCTCGGTGTGTCAGGAAACTGCGAGTTGCAGGAGTTGGGGCCGCTTCGCAGCCCAGCGGGAGCAAGCTCCCTCGCCACAGAACCGGTTTTCACTGCGTTGGATTTGCCTTCAACTGCGCCGCCGCAGCCTTCGCCAGATCCGGTGGCAGGAAGTCCTTGTCCGGGTTGTAGTCGGCCTTGAGATAACGCGCCAGGTCCTGCAAATCCCCCGGGTTCAACGTGCCGGCAGCCTGCTTCAAACGCAGGTTGTCGAGGATGTAGTCGTAGCGGGTGTTGTTGTAGTTGCGCACCGAGGTGTACAGCTGACGCTGGGCATCCAGCACGTCAACGATATTTCGCGTGCCGACCTGATAACCGATTTCAGTCGCTTCCACCGCACTCTGGTTGGAGATGATCGACTGTTTGCGTGCCTGCACCTGCTCGACGTCGGTGTTCACCGCCCGGTGCAGGTTGCGGGTGCTTTCCACGATTTGCCGGCGCAGGGATTCACGTTGCTGCTCGGACTGGTCCAGTTGCGCATACGATTGGCGCACCTGGGAGTTGATCAGGCCGCCACTGTAGATCGGGATGTTCACTTGCAGGCCCACCGTCGTTTGTTCGACGTTGCCGCCATACGGCTGGCCAAAGGCGTTCGGGTTGCCGAAGCCCAAGGCGTCGTTATCACCTTTTTCGTACTTCGCCACGGCATCGAGGGTCGGTGCATGACCCGCCTTGCGCTGCTTGAGTGTTTCTTCGGCAGCACTGACAGCGTAGTTGCTGGCCAGCAAATTAAGGTTCTGCTTCGCCGCGGTATCGACCCAGGCCTTGGCATCATTCGGTGATGGCGGCAGGATCGGCAGTGTGTGGACAATGCCCTGGATCGAGTTGTATTGGCGGTTGGTCAGGGTGATCAACGCTTCGAACGCATCATCCACCTGGCGCTGGGCGAGGATCCGGTTGGCCCGTGCCGTGTCGTAGCTGGCTTGCGACTGCAGCACGTCGGTCTTGTCCGACAGGCCGACATCGAAGCGCTCGTTGGACTGGTCGAGCTGGCGTTTGAACGCCGCTTCCTCGGCCTTGGTCGAGGCCAGGTTGTCCTGGGTGCGCAGAACGTTGAAGTAGCTTTCGGCTGTCTGCAGGATCAGGTTCTGTTCAGTTGCCGAGAGTTGCAACGCGGCCTGTTCGTTGACGTCCTTGGCGGCCTGGAACTGGAACCAGCGATCGGCACGGAACAGCGGTTGTGCCAACGTCGCTTGATAGGAATGAGCGTTACGGTTGGCGGTGGCCGAAGGCTGATCGATCGTGGTGCGCACGTTGGCGAGCTCGGCGCCGCCCGAGAGATTGGGCAGCAGCCCGGCGCGGGCCTGGGGCACCACTTCTTTCTGGGCACCGTATTGGGCACGGGCGGCAGCCAGGTCGGCGTTGTTGTCCACCGCTTCCTGGTAGACGCTGACCAGATCGGTTTTGGTCGATAAGGGCGCTTCTGCTGCCCAGGCCATTCCATTGGACGCACAAGACACGGCAAGGGCCAGTGATAGGTTGCGCAGCATGAGGCCATCCCTAAAATTACGCTGATAATTTGAGCGCCAAGGCTACGGCGCGGCCCATACAGCGTCAAGGCGCAGCATGGCTTGGCGAGTGTAATTGTCGCCAAGCACGGCAACAATCCGGTAATTGCGCCATTCATCATGGTGTTTACCGCGGTGTTGGCGTTCTTTGCCAGTTGTGTCTAGACTGGCCGGGTTCTTGTCGGGGTGCCTTGCTATGAGGCTGAGATCGAATAATTTCGGATCCCGTTGAACCTGATCAGGTTAGCGCCTGCGTAGGGAACAAGATTTCTCGTCACCCGGCGAGTCCTCTTGTGCTTCGTCCGGGATGTTGTTCGACAATCGAACACCCCTCGAGCACTGAGCACAGCACCAACGGCTTCGTTATGGCTGATTGGTCGCGTCCATTCGTTACAGGTTCGCTCCGACAAAATTCCACTGCCTGGATGCTGTCTGGAGAGCCCGTGATGACGATAAAACTAAAAAACACTACGAACCTGAGTGACTCGGCCCAAGTCGATCAACAATCGGTTCAGCCGTTTACCCGCTCGCAAAAAATCTATGTCCAGGGTTCCCGCCCGGACATCCTTGTACCGATGCGCGAAATCAGCCTCGACGTGACCCCGACCGACTTCGGCGGCGAGATCAACGCACCCGTGGTTGTGTACGACACCTCGGGCCCGTACACCGACCCCAACGTCATCATCGACGTGCGCAAAGGCCTGGCTGATGTGCGCTCGCCTTGGATTGAATCCCGTGGCGACACCGAGCGCCTGTCCGGCCTGAGCTCGAACTTCGGCCAGGAACGCCTCGCCGACGCCGAACTGACCAAGCTGCGTTTCGCCCACGTCAACAACCCGCGCCGCGCCAAGGCCGGGGCCAACGTCAGCCAGATGCACTACGCCCGCAAAGGCATCATTACCGCCGAGATGGAATACGTCGCCATCCGCGAAAACATGAAGCTCGAAGTGGCTCGCGCCGCCGGGCTGCTGGACCAGCAACACGCCGGTCACAGCTTCGGTGCCAGCGTGCCGAAAATCATCACCCCTGAATTTGTCCGTGACGAGATCGCCCGCGGTCGCGCGATCATTCCGGCCAACATCAACCACACCGAACTGGAACCGATGATCATCGGCCGTAACTTCCTGGTGAAGATCAACGGCAACATCGGCAACAGCGCCTTGGGTTCGTCCATCGAAGAAGAAGTGGCGAAACTGACCTGGGGCATTCGCTGGGGGTCGGACACGGTCATGGACCTGTCCACCGGCAAGCACATTCACGAAACCCGCGAGTGGATCATCCGCAACTCGCCGGTGCCTATCGGTACCGTGCCGATCTATCAAGCGTTGGAAAAAGTCGGCGGCGCCGCCGAAGACCTGACCTGGGAGCTGTTCCGCGACACGCTGATCGAACAGGCCGAGCAGGGCGTCGACTACTTCACCATCCACGCCGGCGTGTTGCTGCGCTACGTGCCGCTGACCGCCAAACGCGTCACCGGGATCGTTTCCCGTGGCGGCTCGATCATGGCCAAGTGGTGCCTGGCCCACCACAAAGAGAACTTCCTCTACACCCATTTCGAAGACATCTGCGAAATCATGAAGGCCTACGACGTCAGCTTCTCGCTGGGCGATGGCCTGCGTCCGGGCTCGATTGCCGACGCCAACGACGCCGCGCAATTCGGTGAGCTGGAAACCCTCGGCGAGCTGACCAAGATCGCATGGAAGCACGATGTGCAATGCATGATCGAGGGCCCTGGCCACGTGCCGATGCAGTTGATCAAGGAAAACATGGACAAGCAGCTCGAGTGCTGCGACGAGGCGCCGTTCTACACCCTCGGTCCGCTGACCACTGACATCGCACCGGGATACGACCACATCACCTCGGGTATCGGTGCGGCGATGATCGGCTGGTTCGGTTGCGCCATGCTTTGCTACGTGACGCCGAAGGAGCACTTGGGCCTGCCGAACAAGGATGACGTGAAGACCGGGATCATCACCTACAAGATCGCCGCGCATGCCGCCGATCTGGCCAAAGGGCATCCGGGCGCGCAGATCCGCGACAATGCCTTGAGCAAGGCGCGTTTCGAATTCCGTTGGGAAGACCAGTTCAACCTGGGCCTTGATCCCGACACCGCTCGTTCGTATCACGATGAGACCTTGCCGAAGGATTCGGCCAAGGTCGCGCATTTCTGCTCCATGTGCGGGCCGAAATTCTGTTCGATGAAGATCACCCAGGAAGTCCGCGAATACGCGGCTAACCAACGGATCGAAACCGTCGACGCCGAAGTCGCCCAGGGATTGGCGGACCAGGCTGAGCGGTTCAAGCAGGAAGGCAGTCAGCTGTACAAGAAAATCTAGCCACGAGCGACAAGCGACAAGCTGCAAGAAGAAGCGGTTTGCTTCTAACTTGTAGCTTGCAGCTTGAAACTTGTCTCTGCTCTTATTGAGATAACACCCTTGAGCATTCAACCCAGCACTTATTCCCCCGACATCGCGGTGCCCATGGACAAACGTGTCTTTGGCGGTCGCGATCTGTTTTCCCTGTGGTTCTCCCTCGGCATCGGCCTGATGGTGCTGCAGACCGGCGCCTTGCTCGCGCCATGTCTGGGCCTGTCCGGCTCGTTGCTGGCGATCTTCCTCGGCACGCTGGTCGGCGTTCTGCTGCTGGCCGCCGTCGGCGTGATCGGCAGCGACACCGGCCTGTCGTCGATGGCCGCGCTCAAGCTCAGCCTCGGCAAACGTGGCGCGAGCCTGCCGGCCGTGCTGAACCTGCTGCAACTGATCGGTTGGGGTTCGTTCGAAATCATTGTGATGCGCGACGCTGCCAGTTTGCTGGGTGCGCGGGCGTTCAGCGAAGGCAGCCTGCTGTCGAATCCACTGCTCTGGACCGTATTTTTTGGTGGTTTGGCGACCTTGCTGGCCGTCAGCGGTCCGTTGACGTTCGTGCGACAAATCCTGCGCAAGTGGGGTATCTGGCTGTTGCTGGCCGCGTGCATCTGGCTGACGTGGAACCTGTTTGCCAAGGCCGATCTGACCGCGTTGTGGGCACAGGCCGGTGACGGTTCGATGCCCTTCGCCGTGGGCTTCGACATTGCCATTGCGATGCCGCTGTCGTGGCTGCCGCTGATTGCCGACTACTCACGCTTCGGCAAGCGTGCGAAAAATGTGTTCGGCGGTACAGCGATTGGCTTCTTTATCGGCAACTTCTGGCTGATGAGCCTCGGCGTGGCCTACACCCTGGCGTTCGCGCCGAGCGGTGAAGTGAATGCCTTGTTGCTGGCGCTGGCGGGTGCAGGCCTGGGCATTCCGCTGCTGCTGATTCTGCTCGACGAGTCGGAAAACGCCTTCGCCGACATTCACTCGGCGGCTGTCTCCAGCGGAATTCTGTTGCGCTTGAAAGTCGAGCATCTTGCGTTGGCCATCGGCGTGATTTGCACACTGATTGCGTGCCTGGCGCCACTGGCGCAGTACCAGAACTTCCTGCTGTTGATCGGTTCGGTGTTTGCGCCGCTGTTCGGCGTGGTGCTGGTGGATCACTTCATTCTGCGCAAACGCAGTGCTCAGGTGGCGTCAGCCGCGTTGCGCTGGCCGGCGCTGCTCGCCTGGTTGGGCGGGGTGAGCACCTATCATTTGTTGGCCAATCTGTATCCGGACATCGGCGCAACCCTGCCGTCGTTGATTCTGGCAGGGTTGCTCCAGCTAGTGCTGGGCCGGGCCTTCAGTTACGGCCGGGAAACAGCTCGGGCTTGAGAATGCCGTTCAGGCGCGGGTAGGGGATCTTCAGTTCGACGTGGCCCAGCGCGTAAGGCGCGATGGTGCTCACTTCGTACTTGAGGATCACCCCGCCGTAGGTCAGCGCCACATTCTGGGTTTTCTGGAACGGCCACTGCTTCACGAACTCCGGTTCCTGATCGAGCTTGGTGCTGATCAGCCAGCTGTTGTGCGCCACTTGCGCGGCTTTCCAGAACGCCTCTTCCTGACCCGGCACCAACATGTCGGACAAGGTCAGCACTTTATGCTGCTGGCGCGAATAGTTGATGAAGCCGCGGCCTGGTGTGCCATGTGCGCCGCCGGTGTCCAGGTAGCTGGAAAACTCGACGATCACCAAGCCGTCATGCTGCTCACGTACCTTGGCTTGCAGGTAGCTGCTGTTACGCGGGCCAGCGGTGCGCAAAAACTCATCGCGATAGGCCGCCAGCGTCGGTGCCGCAGGGGCTTCGGGCGAGGTGCGGGTCATTTGCAGCAGGCGCTTTTCGACAATACCGTCAAGCTGAGGCTCGGCCGGGAAGCGCAGCGTATCGATGTTCACTAGCGGGCAGTCAGGCGTCGTGCAACCCGGTTTCAGTGTTTCGGTGGCGTCGCGGGTAGTTTCCAGCGGAGCTCGGTAGTTGGGTTGGAACAAACTCTGGCAGGCACCCAGGGTCAGGGCGATTGCGGCCACGGAGGCGATTTTAAAAAGCGACATGGGCGTCCTTCGTAAAACAGGGAAAGGCAAAAAGTTATCCGCTTCGACTCTCAACGAAGCAGTCAGTTCGCCACTAAGCTAATTAGAGTTGGTTTCGCCCTCACCGTCTATCTCGCTGACGGGAAAGGGGCTGCATCAAACGGCGCGGGCGCGTTAGGATGGCGCGAAGTCGAGGTTGGAGCCTCTTCATGGATTTGCAGTAAACGAGGATTGTCATGACTGATTTTGCCAACGCCATTCCGACCGCCGTTGATATCGTTCGGCGCGAAAAGTGCTACGAGGGCTTCTACAAGCTCGATCGTGTGCACTTGCGCCATGAGTTGTTTGCCGGTGGCATGAGTCGCGAGATCAATCGTGAAGTGTTTGTTCGCCATGATGCGGTGTGCGTGTTGCCATACGATCCGCAGCGCGATGAAGTGGTGCTGATCGAGCAGTTTCGCGTGGGCGCCATGGGCAAGACCGACAACCCGTGGCTGATCGAGCTGGTCGCCGGTCTGATCGACAAGGATGAAGTGCCGGAAGAAGTTGCTCACCGCGAGGCGCAGGAGGAAGCTGGGCTTGTGTTCGGGGCGCTCTGGCCGATGACCAAATACTTTCCATCGCCGGGCGGCAGCAACGAATTTGTGCACTTGTACCTGGGGCGTTGCGACAGCACCGGAGTCGGCGGCCTGCATGGGCTGGAGGAAGAAGCAGAAGATATCCGCGTTACGGTCTGGGCGTTCGAAGATGCCTTGCAGGCCGTCCGCGACGGACGTATTGCCAACGCGCCAAGCATCATTGCCTTGCAATGGTTGGCCTTGAACCGCGCTGAAGTGAGGGGGCTATGGTCGTAAACAAGCTGCGCGATCGTTACAGGGTGGACCTCGTGGGGCTGCAAGCCTCCTGCGAGGCCAACTACGCGCGCCTCATGCGACTGCTGCCGGACATGCGCAACGAACCCGAGGCGCGGCGCATTGCCGTGACTCACGGCGACCAGATGCTCGGCGTACTGGCTCTCGAAGTGCTGCAGGTCTGTCCGTACACCACGACCCTGCAAGTGCGCCAGGAACACAGCCTGCCGTGGCTGCCGGTGCCGCAACTGGAAGTGCAGGTCTACCACGATGCGTGCATGGCCGAAGTGGTCAGCGCCGAACATGCACGACGCTTTCGCGGCATCTATCCTTACCCGAATGCCTCAATGCATCAGCCGGATGAAAAGGCCCAGTTGAATATGTTCCTGGGTGAATGGCTGAGCCATTGTCTAGCGTGTGGGCATGAGTACGCCGTTGTGCGCTGAGTGTGAACTGCGTCAGATTCACACGTTTCCTCTTTTGATCGTCCCCCAGCATAATTGCGGCACTCATCCAATCCCGTGATTCAGCCTGGGAGAACGCCTTGCCGAGCGTATCCACATTGACCACCGCCGATTCGGCGTTGCTGGTGCAACTGTCCGACAGTCATCTGTTTGCCGAAGCGGACGGGAAGTTGCTGGGTATGAATACCCGGGACAGCCTGCAAAAGGTCATTGAGCTGGTGCGCCTGCAGCAGCCGCAGATTGACCTGATCGTTGCCAGCGGTGATCTGTCTCAGGACGGGACGCTGGAGTCTTATCAGCTGTTTCGCGACCTGACCCGGCAGCTCGATGCGCCGGCGCGCTGGATTCCTGGCAATCATGATGAACCGCGGATCATGGCCGAGGCGGCGGTGCAAAGCGCATTGCTGGAGCCGGTGGTGGATGTCGGTAACTGGCGGGTGACTTTGCTGGATTCGGCGGTGCCGGGGTCGGTGCCGGGCTATTTGCAGGATGAGCAGTTGCAGTTGCTGGCGCGTTCGTTGAGTGAGGCGCCGGAGCGGCATCATCTGGTCTGCTTTCACCATCATCCGGTGTTGATCGGCTGTTTGTGGATGGAGCCTATCGGCTTGCGTAATCCTGAGGCCTTGTTTGCGGTGCTGGATCGCTTTCCGCAGGTGCGTGCTGTTTTGTGGGGGCATGTGCATCAGGAGGTTGATCAGGTGCGCAAAGGGGTGCGGTTGATTGCTTCGCCTTCGACTTGCATTCAGTTTGAGCCTGGGAGTGATGATTTCAAGGTTGGGGAGCAGGCACCGGGGTATCGCTGGTTGCGGTTGTTGCCGGATGGGCAGATTGAAACGGGTGTTGAGCGGGTCACCGGGTTTGATTTTCAGGTTGATTTCGGGTCGAACGGGTACTGACTTTTCATCTTGGTCTTGGCGGCCTGATAGCCGACCAGGTTCTTGTTTACCGGGTACATATCCGTTTCTGCGGTAACGGCGGCTGGCGGTTTCGCCCTTACGGCGAGTCCCTTTTGTCAAACGCCACAAAAGGAACCAAAAAGTCTCGCCCCATGCGTCCGGCCCCTCGCTAAGGCTCGGCGTTCCTTCGCTCCGGTATCCATCCGGGGACACTGCCCTCCGGTCTGCTTCGCGACGACCTACATGCAGCGTGTTCGACTGCGTCGAACGGCGCTGCGCGCCACTCCCCGGATGAACACCTCCACTCAGCCTCCCGAAAGGGGCGGGTAGATCAAGATCAAGAGCTGCAGGCGAGCTAACGCTCGGCCTGATGAGTGGTGAAGAGCGAAGCGTGTACAGCGAACCCCTTGTAGGAGCGAGGCTTGCCCGCGAAGGCGGCCTGACAGCCGACCAATCTCTTTTCAGGTACCCACATTCCACTGTAGGAGCGAGGCTTGCCCGCGAAGGCGGCCTGACAGCCGACCAATCTCTTTTGCAAGTACCCACATTCCACTGTAGGAGCGAGGCTTGCCCGCGAAGACGGCCTGACAGCCGACCAATCTCTTTTACAGGTACACCCATTCCACTGTAGGAGCGAGGCTGCCCGCGAAGACGGCCTGACAGCCGACCAATCTCTTGCAGGTACCCACATTCCCCTGTAGGAGCAAGACTGCCCGCGATGGCTTCTACCCAGACCCCCATGCCCGCCATGCATATCCCGATCCCCTCGACTCCCTGTAAACTCTGCGTTCTTTACCGACGCACAGGGAGCTCAAATGTCCGGTTCGATCCTTTATATCCACGGCTTCAACAGCGCGCCTTCGTCAAAAAAGGCCACGCAGTTGGTGCAAGTGATGGACCGCCTGGGTTTGAGCGATCAGTTGCGCGTTCCTGCCTTGCATCACCACCCGCGCGAAGCCATCGGTCAGCTGAACAAGGCGATTGAAGACCTTGGGCGGCCACTGCTGGTAGGCAGCTCACTCGGCGGCTACTATGCGACTCACTTGGCCGAGCGCCATGGCCTCAAGGCCCTGTTGATCAACCCTGCCGTCAGTCCGCACCGGATGTTTGACGGGTATCTGGGGACGCAGAAAAACCTGTATACCGATGAGGCCTGGGAATTGACCCACGACCACGTGACGGCCCTGGCCGAGCTGGAAGTGCCGGCGCCCCAGGATCCGCAGCGGTATCAGGTGTGGTTGCAGACCGGCGACGAAACGCTGGACTATCGCCTCGCCCAGCAGTATTACCGCGCCTGTGCCTTGCGCATCCAGGCCGGCGGCGACCATAGTTTCCAGGGTTTTGCCGCACAACTGCCGGCAATGCTGAGTTTTGCCGGTATCGGCGCAGATTTGTATCAGGCGATCGATTTCACAGCACTGTGAGTCGTCGTCTCTTTTTCACAGAACACTTTTTTGACAGGCGGACGACGAGACCCCATGGCCACTCCCAGCGCTAGCTCTTATAACGCAGACGCCATCGAAGTCCTCTCGGGCCTCGACCCGGTGCGCAAACGCCCCGGCATGTACACCGACACCAGTCGGCCGAACCACCTCGCCCAGGAAGTCATCGACAACAGCGTCGACGAAGCCTTGGCCGGGCACGCAACGTCGGTGCAGGTCATCCTGCACGCCGATCACTCCCTGGAAGTCAGCGATGACGGCCGTGGCATGCCGGTGGACATTCACCCGGAAGAAGGTGTGTCGGGCGTCGAGCTGATCCTCACCAAGCTTCATGCGGGTGGCAAGTTTTCCAACAAGAACTACCAGTTCTCCGGCGGTCTGCACGGGGTGGGTATTTCGGTGGTCAACGCTTTGTCGACCGAAGTCCGGGTGCGCGTGAAGCGCGACGGCAACGAATACCAGATGACTTTCGCCGACGGTTACAAGAAAACCGAGCTGGAAGTGATCGGCACCGTCGGCAAGCGCAACACTGGCACCAGCGTGTTCTTCGCCCCGGACCCGAAGTACTTCGATTCACCGAAATTCTCCATCAGCCGCCTCAAGCACGTGCTCAAGGCCAAGGCCGTTCTGTGCCCGGGGCTACTGGTCAGTTTTGAAGACAAGGCCACCGGCGAGAAAGTCGAATGGCATTACGAAGACGGCCTGCGCTCCTACCTGGTTGACGCCGTCAGCGAATTCGAACGCCTGCCGGACGAGCCGTTCTGCGGCAGCCTGGCCGGTAACAAGGAAGCGGTCGATTGGGCGCTGCTGTGGTTACCGGAAGGTGGCGACAGCGTGCAGGAAAGCTACGTCAACCTGATCCCGACGGCGCAGGGCGGCACTCACGTCAACGGTCTGCGTCAGGGCTTGCTCGATGCGATGCGCGAGTTCTGCGAATTCCGCAGCCTGTTGCCGCGCGGTGTGAAGCTGGCGCCGGAAGACGTCTGGGAACGCATCGCTTTCGTGCTGTCGATGAAAATGCAGGAACCGCAGTTCTCCGGCCAGACCAAGGAACGTCTGTCGTCCCGTGAAGCGGCGGCGTTCGTTTCCGGTGTGGTCAAGGATGCGTTCAGCCTGTGGCTCAACGCTCATCCGGAAACCGGCATGCTGCTGGCGGAACTGGCGATCAACAACGCCGGCCGTCGTCTCAAGGCCAGCAAGAAGGTCGAGCGCAAGCGCATCACCGCCGGGCCGGCATTGCCGGGCAAACTCGCCGACTGCGCCGGGCAAGACCCGATGCGTTCCGAGCTGTTCCTGGTGGAAGGTGATTCCGCCGGCGGTTCGGCCAAACAAGCGCGGGACAAGGAATTCCAGGCGATCCTGCCGTTGCGCGGCAAGATTCTGAACACCTGGGAAGTCGACGGCAGCGAAGTGCTGGCCAGTCAGGAAGTGCACAACATCGCCGTCGCCATCGGTGTCGATCCGGGCGCGGCGGACATGAGCCAGCTGCGTTACGGCAAGATCTGCATTCTCGCCGACGCCGACTCCGACGGCCTGCACATCGCCACCTTGCTTTGCGCCTTGTTCGTCCAGCATTTCCGCCCGCTGGTGGATGCCGGTCACGTTTACGTCGCGATGCCGCCGCTGTACCGCATCGACCTGGGCAAAGAGATTTACTACGCCCTCGACGAAGCCGAGCGCGATGGCATTCTCGATCGCCTGGTGGCCGAGAAGAAACGCGGCAAGCCGCAGGTCACCCGATTCAAAGGCCTGGGTGAAATGAACCCGCCGCAACTGCGCGAAACCACCATGGACCCGAACACGCGGCGTCTGGTGCAGTTGACGCTGGACGATTTCGAAGCGACCTCGGAAATGATGGATATGCTGCTGGCGAAGAAACGCGCCGGTGACCGCAAATCCTGGCTGGAATCCAAAGGCAACCTCGCCGAGGTTCTTGGCTGATGCGGGCTGGCTTTGCCCTGGCGTGTGCGTTACTTCTGACCTCCGTTTCGGCGCTTTCCGAACCGGCACCGCAGTTGCGCCTGTTGTCCGAGCATCCCGTCGACGGCATGCGCGGCGGCAATCTGTCGGGGCTGGCCCAGTGCGGCAAAGACTTGTGGACGGTCTCCGATCGCGACGATGACCAGATCTACCGTCTCGATACCCGCGACACGGTCTGGCAGGCCGAAACCGTGGGCATCGGCGTGCCGGCGGTGCCGGACAGCGGTTTGCCCTGGGGGTTGCGTTCGCGGGCCTGGGTCGCGGCGTTTGTACGGGGCGGGGACTTGGATTTTGAAGGCATCACTTGCGACAGCGCGGGTAATCGCTACATCGTCAGCGAGTCCCATGCCGCGATCCTGCAAGTGCCGCCCGTTGGGCCATCGTCCTGGCTGAAGATCTCGCCGATGCTGGTTCGCGAAGCGCGGGCCAGCGGCATGCTGTTGCAGTTCAATGCGCTGTTCGAGGGGCTGGCGATCAATCCGGCGGGCGATCAATTGTGGCTCGCCGCCGAGCGTCAAAGCCGTGGCTTGTTGCTGATCAAGCGCAAACAGACGGTGTGGGATTGCGACGGTGGCTGCGTGCTGCTGAGCGAGGCGGGGAAAGAAATGCAGCCGGCACAGTTTCCACGGGCCAAAGCCGTGACTCGGGACTTTGCCGATGTATCGCTGTTCAACGGCAAGCTGTTTACCCTTGAACGCAACGCTTACCAGATCTGCCGCCGCGACCCGGAGACGGCCAAGGTCGAGCGCTGCTGGTCATTTGCCGATGAAGCCTTGCAGGAACACCGCCGCTATCAAAATCCGTTTGGTCTGACTGAAGCGTTGATGGTCGACGCTGAGGGTGCCTGGGTCGGCACCGACAACAACAACGATGCCCGCGCCGATGGCGAGGTTCGCCCGGTCGTCTGGCGCTTCGCCGCGCCTGAAGGTGGCTGGAGTGCCAAGCCGTGAGCCAGCAAACGCCGGGAAAGCGTGCCGGTCGGGTGTTCATGGTGCTGGCCTGGTGCGCGGCCCTGTTCCTGGCGACGCGGTTTTTCGGCCAGTGGGAGGATCGGCAGCAAAATCCCAATGTGGTCGTCAGCTCGGAGCAGGGCGAAGGTTTTATTGAAGTGAAACTGGCCAGCAACACCCAGGGGCACTTCGTCGCCAGCGGCCAGATCAATGGCCAGCCGGTGGATTTCATGCTGGATACCGGGGCAACCGATGTGGCAATCCCGGCGCAAATGGCCGAACGGCTGAAACTGGAACAAGGCTTCGGGGTGACCCTGAGCACCGCCAACGGTCGTACCGAGGGTTATCGAACCCGCGTCGACCGGCTGCAACTGGGCGACATTGTGCTGCGTGATGTGCGCGCCATCGTCGTGCCAGGCCTGGATGGCAAGCAAGTGCTGCTCGGTATGAGCGCGCTGAACAAACTTGAATTTACCCAGCGCGGTGGCACCATGCTGCTGCGCCAGACAACGAACCGATGAGGCCCGCATGAGCGACTCCCTTGATCTCAGCCTGGACGGTGTAGAACGCCGGTCACTGGCTGACTTCACCGAAAATGCCTACCTCAACTACTCCATGTACGTGATCATGGACCGTGCCTTGCCGCATATCGGCGACGGCCTGAAACCGGTACAGCGGCGCATCATCTATGCGATGAGCGAGTTGGGGCTGGACGCCGACTCCAAGCACAAGAAATCGGCGCGTACCGTCGGTGACGTGCTCGGTAAATTCCACCCGCACGGCGATTCGGCCTGCTACGAAGCCATGGTCCTGATGGCCCAGCCGTTCAGCTATCGCTACACGCTGGTCGACGGCCAGGGTAACTGGGGTGCGCCGGATGATCCCAAGTCCTTCGCCGCCATGCGTTACACCGAGGCGCGGCTGTCGCGTTATTCCGAAGTGCTGCTCAGCGAACTGGGCCAGGGCACGGCGGACTGGGGGCCGAACTTCGACGGTACACTCGACGAGCCGCTGGTGTTGCCGGCGCGTTTGCCGAATATCCTGCTCAACGGCACCACCGGCATCGCCGTGGGCATGGCCACCGACGTACCGCCGCACAACCTGCGCGAAGTCGCGACAGCCTGCGTGCGCTTGCTCGATGAACCCAAAGCCACGGTCGAGCAGCTCTGCGAGCACATCCAGGGCCCGGATTACCCGACCGAAGCGGAAATCATCACGCCTCGTGCCGATCTGCTGAAAATGTACGAAACCGGCAAGGGGTCGGTGCGCATGCGCGCCGTGTACCACATCGAAGACGGCGACATCATCGTCACCGCGCTGCCGCATCAAGTCTCGGGCGCCAAGGTGCTGGAGCAGATCGCGGCGATGATGCAGGCCAAACCGTCCAAAGCCCCGCAAATCGCTGACCTGCGCGACGAATCCGACCACGAGAACCCGTGCCGGATCGTGATCATTCCGGGCGCGCGGAAGAATTTCGACCACGATGCGCTGATGCAACACCTGTTCGCCAGCACCGAGCTGGAGTCGAGCTACCGGGTCAACATCAACATCATTGGCCTGGACGGCAAACCGCAACTGAAAAACCTGCGGGCGCTGCTGGTCGAGTGGCTGGAATTCCGCGTGCAGACCGTGCGTCGCCGCCTGCAATTCCGCCTCGACAAGGTCGAGCGTCGCCTGCACCTGTTGGACGGTTTGTTGATTGCCTACCTCAACCTGGATGAAGTGATTCACATCATCCGCACCGAGGAACACCCAAAAGCCGCGCTGATCGCACGGTTCGCCTTGAGCGAAATCCAGGCCGACTACATTCTCGACACCCGTTTGCGTCAGTTGGCGCGACTGGAAGAGATGAAACTGCGTGCCGAGCAGGATGAACTGCTCAAGGAGCAAGCCAAGCTGCAAGCCCTGCTGAGCAGCGAAGCCAAGCTGAAAAAGCTGGTACGTACCGAGCTGATCAAGGACGCCGAAACCTATGGCGACGACCGTCGTTCGCCCATCGTCGAGCGCACCGAAGCCAAGGCCCTGACCGAGCACGATCTGCTGCCGAACGAGAAAGTGACTGTCGTGCTGTCGGAAAAAGGCTGGGTGCGTTCTGCCAAAGGCCACGAGATCGACGCCACCGGGCTTTCCTACAAGGCCGGGGATGGTTTCAAGGCGTTGGCACCGGGTCGCTCCAACCAGTTTGCAGTGTTTATCGACTCCACCGGTCGCAGTTATTCGGTGGCGGCCCACACGCTGCCATCTGCCCGTGGCCAGGGCGAGCCGTTGACCGGCCGTCTGACGCCGCCGCCAGGGGCGAGTTTCGAATGCGTGCTGATGCCGGAAGACGATTCGCTGTACGTGATCGCCTCCGATGCCGGATACGGCTTCGTGGTCAAGGGTGAAGACCTGCAAGCCAAGAACAAGGCGGGCAAGGCGTTGTTGAGCTTGCCGAACAACTCGAAGGTCATTCTTCCGCGCCCGGTGACCGATCGCGAGAACAATTGGCTGGCCTCGGTGACCACCGAAGGTCGCCTGCTGATCTTCAAGATCAGTGATCTGCCACAATTAGGTAAGGGCAAAGGCAACAAAATCATCGGGATCAACGGTGAGCGTGTGGCCAGTCGCGAAGAATATGTCACGGACATCGCCGTACTGCCGGAGGGCGCCACGTTGGTGCTTCAGGCCGGAAAACGTACGTTGTCCCTGAAAGCGGACGACCTCGAACACTACAAAGGTGAGCGTGGTCGTCGTGGTAACAAACTGCCACGTGGCTTCCAGCGGGTCGATGCGCTGCTCGTCGAAAACCTCAATTAAGCGGCCTAGAGCGCTCGATCTGCGATTTAACGCGTAGATCGACGCTTTGCCGCTGGAGTCGGAACGCATATTCACGGATGATATGGCCTTTCAAGCGCCGGCGTGGCCGAGCGTTCTTCATATTTATTGAGTATTTTCACTGTGGTTAGCCTTGTGGCAACCACCTGGATGGGACGATGACTGCTCTGCGCCTTCCTTTTATTTTGATGCTCGCTGGCGTTCTTGGCCTGGCGGGTTGCAGCGTTCACCAGCCGGTGTCGCTGTATCAGCTGGACAGCGGAAGTCCGGTTCAGCCTGCGCAAAGCGCCGGCATGGCGGTATTGCTCGGCCCGGTAACGCTTGCGGATTACCTGCAACGCGAAACCTTGTTGCAGCGACAGCCGGATGGCAGCCTTCAGGCGTCGACCGACGGTCGTTGGGCTGGAAGCCTGTCGTCGGACGTTGATCAGCTGTTGCTGCGTCAGGTGGCGGGCCATCTGGACAGTCAGCGGGTTGTGCTGGCGCCTGCGACCCTCGGCTTCACGCCGGATGTCCAGGTGCTGCTGACGATTACTCGTCTGGACTCGGGCGAATCGCAACCGGCGATCCTGGATGCGCAATGGCGCCTGATCGACCGTCGTGGCCAGGTTCGCGATAACCGCATCATTCACCTGCAAGAGCAGCACGCAGGCGGCACGGCGGCTCAGGTTCAGGCTCAAGGGGTGTTGCTGCAGCGTCTGGCCGAGCAATTGTCCGTGGCGCTCAAGCCACTGGCTAATCAACCGCCGATCGCTGAAGCACCCAAAAAGCCTGCTCCGAAGCCTGTGGCTCCCGCGGCAGAGCAAGAGAAACAGCCGAAGATCCCGATGGCCTCGCCGATCCGGACCGATATGGAAGTGTTCAGGTTCTAAGCCTGGATTGATCCAAGAACAAAGCCCGCAGTGATGTGGGCTTTGTTGTTTCTGCAGGGTGCAGATATCTGACGCTTGTCCTGAGCTCTTCGCGAGCAGGTTTTGTGTCGTACACCTATCGCGCGAACGACGCAGGACCTGTGGGAGCGAGCCTGCTCGCGAAGAGGCCGGGACACAGGCAACAAAAAAGCCCGCAGACGATCACTCGTCTGCGGGCTTCTTCACTTCTGGGTTTAAGGCTTACGCCCGACGCTCATGCATCCGCGCCAGTTGTCGCTCCAGCATCGACGGATAAGGCTCCATCAACCGCTCCACACAGCACGCACCCTCAGGGCTGGCAATCGGGCGGATCCGCGCACGCTGGCGTATCAGCGCGTCGTCACCGATCTTGCGCTCCACCAGCAGCAGGTTGCGGCTGTGTTGCGACAAGGCCAGGGCATCCTGAGCGGCTTCGGTCAGCAGCAGGTCGATCTGGCTCAGACCGAATAGCTCATCACCCAGCGTCAGGCCCAGCTGCAATTGCAGGGTGATGCCGCTGTCTGCAACTTCAATCTGTAACTGATGACCCAAGGCTCGCAACAATTCACCGCAGCAGATTGCGTTGGTCAGGTAATCGTCGCCGCTGTCTTCGGTGTGGAACAGCATCAGCGTGCTGCCATCGTTCAGGGTGTGCAGTTCGCTCTGATAGAGCGAAGCTGCCTGATCGAGGCAGTCGCGATAGCGTTTCAGCAGTTCTTCCAGGCGGGTGCGAGGCAGACGACGCAGTTGATCTTGAGCGCCCAGTTGCACGGCCAGTACGGCGCTGTGCTGCGGCACGTTCGAAATCACCGGTTTGGCGAGCGGCTTAGGCGCAACGTCGGACGATTCATCACGCAAGTCAGCAAACGCATCGTCGTCATCATCGTCTTCAACGGTGCTGACACTGCGCCGTGGCGCTGGCTTGAGGCCGGCCACAGGTTTGCTTTCATCGAAACTCGGATCCCGCAGGTTGCGCACTTCGAAGGACGGCTCGTTATCGTCGGCGTCTTCATAGTCGCTGTCGTCGAATTCCGGCTCCGGCACGGGTTCCGGTTCGGCCGGCTCCGGCGCGAAGTTGGCGTGCAGCTGACGGGCCAGGTCGCCGATCTCGTCCTGGCGCTCGGTGGCCGGGGTGTATTCGTCGATATTGCGCAGCCACACGCGCAGTTGCAGCAGCGGCGTGGAGATGTGTCGGCCCAGGCGCAGGCTCAAGGCCAGGGACAGGGCCAGCAGAATCGCACTCAAAATGCCCATGCTTTGCAGGCTGATGGTCATGGGCTGCTGGAACTGATCCATGTCCAGGCTGATGCGCAGTTGCCCGGCGGTGACGTCCTGGAACGTGATCTTGCTCTGGTACATGCCCTCGGCTTCGCCCAGCAGGCTGTGCTTGGGGCGCTGACCGGCTTCGGCGAGGATGCGGTTATCCACGCTGTAAATGGCGGCGTGGGCCACCAGCTTGTTTTTGGTCAGGTTGTTGAGCAGCACGTTGAGGCTGAGGATGTCGTTGGACACCAACAGCTCCGTGGCGGACGTGGCAGTCTGCGTGGTCAGGCTTTCACCCAGCGCATCGGCCTGCTCGTGCATGGCCTGCTTGAACTGCAAACCCATCACGCAGGCGTAGATCACCAGGGCCAGAGCGACCAGGATCACGTTATGGCTGGCGATGCGCAATGCAATCGGTACACGGCGGTGGCGCAGTGCACGGAAGATCAGCAGAAAGAAGTTATCGGTTTTTACTGGCGTGGGCCGGTTCACTTGAGCTCGGCTCTTTTGTCCGTGAAGTTGACGCGCAGTATAGCGACAGGCCCTAGACCGGCAAAGCGCTCACGGTGCCCGATGGTCACTGAAAGTGGGTAGAATGCGGTTTTTTTCCACTTGCGGGGGTGCGCCTTGCGCGAAATCGTCCTGATAAACATCACGGGAGTCGACCGACCGGGTCTGACTGCGGCCATTACCGGCGTTCTGGCCCAGGGTGGTGTGAACATTCTCGACATTGGTCAGGCGGTGATCCACGACACCCTGTCGTTCGGCATCCTGGTTGAAATTCCTGATACCGAGCAAGGCAAGTCGGTGCTCAAGGACATCCTGTTCAAGGGGTACGAGCTCGATCAGCAGGTGCGATTCACCCCGGTGTCCGAAGGGGATTACCAGCAGTGGGTCGGCAATCAGGGCAAAAAGCGCCACATCGTGACGCTGTTGACCCGCAAAGTAACCGCCGGACAGTTGCAGGCCGTGAGCTCGATCACCGCCAAATATGGCCTGAACATCGACCACATCGATCGCTTGTCCGGGCGCATGCCGTTGGACACCCCGGCCGACAAGGGCAAGGGCTGCATCGAGTTTTCCGTGCGCGGCGAAGCGGCTGACCCGCAGGCGCTGCGGGCTGAATTCCTCAGCGTCGCCCAGGAACTGAACGTCGACATCGCCTTTCAGGAAGATTCGCTGTTTCGCCGTAACCGCCGCCTGGCGGTATTTGACATGGACTCGACGCTGATCGAAGCCGAAGTCATCGACGAACTGGCCAAGGCAGCGGGCGTGGGCGATCAGGTGTCGGAAATCACCGAGCGAGCGATGGCCGGTGAACTGGATTTTCGCGCGAGCTTCAAGGAACGCCTGGCCTTGCTCAAGGGGCTGGACGTCAGCGTGCTGGATTCGATCGGTGCTTCGTTGCGCCTGACTGAAGGCGCCGAAACCCTGTTTGCCGAGCTAAAGCGCCTGGGCTACAAGACCGCGATCCTGTCGGGCGGCTTCACCTACTTCGCCAAGCAATTGCAGGCCAAGTTGGGCATCGACTATGTGTTTGCCAACGAGCTGGAAGTGGTCGACGGCAAGGTCACCGGTGTGGCGGTCGAGCCGATTGTCGATGCGCAGCGCAAGGCGGATCTGCTGAAGGAGCTGGCGCACAAGGAAGGTTTGCGCCTGGAGCAGACCATTGCGGTCGGCGACGGTGCCAACGATTTGCCGATGCTGGCAATTGCCGGCCTGGGCGTGGCGTTCCGCGCCAAGCCGCTGGTGAAGCAGTCGGCAAAGCAGGCGATTTCCACCCTTGGATTGGATGGCGTGCTGTATCTGCTGGGCTTTCGGGACCGTGACGGGCAGCTCTGAGTCTCCCCAGAGCTGAAAGGCGCTTGTGGCGAGGGAGCTTGTCGGATCGCCGCACCGTCCCGCTGGGCTGCGAAGCGGCCCCGAAAAAGGACTGCTACGCAGTCCATACGGGAGCAAGCTCCCTCGCCACAGGTATTGGATTCATCCTCAGAGCGACTTCCACAACGAATCGAAATCCTCCTCGACGCCGCTCCCCGCGGCGTTGTCGTTTCTGCTCGCCTCCAGCGAACGGTAGGCAAACTGATTGAAGCTGTTGGTGCTCGCTACTCGCCGATCCAGCCCGGCGCGGCGTTCCTGGCCGTTGGTGTTGATCAGCACTTTGCTGCCTTCCTGAAAGGGCAGGCGCGGAGCGAGCAACGTGGCGGGCAGGTCGATGGCGCTGATTTCCGGCAGCAACAGGCCGCGCAGATATTGACTGTGGTCGTCCCGCGTTCGCACCAGTTGCAACCCGCAAGGCTCGGCGTAAGGCGCGACCTGCTCGATCCCCATTTGCGTCCCGCCGCCGCGCACCTGACGAATCCAGCGCACCACCGCAATACTCCAGCCCTGATTGGCAGAGTCCTGGATGCCGATCATTTCGCCAGCCTGCAACTCGGCGGGCACCGCGTCGGGCCACGCCAGGCAATAACCGCCGGGGCTGTGGTTGATGACCGGCAGGGCGTAAGTCGGAAAGTGCCGATTGTTATCGGCCGCCTCCTGGCCGTCGTCGCTCTGGAGGTGCGGGTATTCAATTTCTTCGTAGGGCAGCAAGGTATCGGCGCTGCCGTGGGGGGCGGCGTCGAACGCGTGGTGCCATTGGTCCTTTCCCTGGTTCGTCGGGGACGCTGCCGAGAACTGCGCGAGTCGAGTGCCGGGGTTTTTCAGAATATCGCTGAACGAACGTTGCCCGCCCAGGTAGAAGTGCAATGCGCTCATGCCCACACACAAGGTCAAGGTGCCTTGGCCAACCGTGCGCTGAAAACTGCGTTCGGCCGCCTGGCCCCAGGCAGCGTGCAGGTGTTGCAGGGTATCCAGGCTGAGCCCGGTCGGTACCGGCAGCGGCGGTGTGCCGTCATTGCCTTGCAGATGCGCTTCGATGGCGGCGACCAGTGGCTGCGGATCAATCCCCAGCAAACCGGCCTGCTGCTCGGCCCTGAATTTCGAACGATAGCGCGGCCCGGTGTCGAGGTCCGGCGCGACGGCAAACAATCCGTCTGCGGGTTGGCCGGGTTGCAACTTTATCCATTGGCTCCAGGGCTCCAAGACCTCGGCGAGCCGGGCGATCTGGTTCTGGCGCAGTTGATTGCAGCGGGACGCGCCCAGCAGCAGGGCGGTTACATAAGTCTGTTCGACGCTCAGGGTTTTGGTCTGGCTGGCCAACTCATCGCGCAGGCTCAGGTGCTGGAGTTTGAGTGCGCAGGCGATCCGATACAGCTGATGCAGCTCCAGCCACAGGCCTTCCGGTACCGGGCAATACAGTTGAGTCGAGCGAATCAGCGGCCCGTTCAGGCAATGGATCGCCCGCTGCAACGCTTGGGTCAGCAGCGATGCTCGGTCCTTGCTGAAGCGCGGGGTGATGCGCACGACGATCTGTTTGTAACCAATCGCCAAGTGATTTTGCAGGGCCTGGCAGAGGTTGGCGATCTTGCGCGAACGCTCGTCGAGCACTATCGCCTGGTGCAGGAAATGCCGTTCCAGGTGTTTGCAGACGTAATACACCTCGGGTCGCAACAGTTCGAGCAGTTGCAGGCGATTGTCGCTGGGGGTGAGCAGCTGGTTGAGTTCGCTCAAGCCTTGATAGAGCAGGCGAGCGGTTTCACCGATGTTTGCTTTGGGCAGGTTGGCGATCCAGCGCTTGAGGTCGCGTGGCGTCGGTTCACAGAATGTCAGGCGCAATTGAGCCGGGATCGGGGCGCGTAGCAGCTGGTGAGGGCTGGTTTCATTCATGCCGTAGAAAAACTCCAACCGGGAAATGGGCAGTGAATGATCTGACTGTAGCAGTTACGGATGTCGACCGTTTGTCTGTCAGTCGAGTGCTGCCCGGGCGTACTACTAATCTGACACACGTGCGACTGGATACGCACGGTCGTGCGGCCTGCTGCCTACGCAGGGCAGGTCTCTTGTAACTTCAAGGAGATGAGGTTCATGTCTAGATACGTAGTGGCAAATCAATGGGGCGGTAGTTCGGCACCCTGGCATCCGGGCGGAGACTGGACGTTGGGTGCGAGGGACAACCAGAACGTGGTCGCGATCGAGATCAAATCGGGCGATGGCGGGAAGAGCTTCACCGGCACCATGACTTACGCGGGTGAAGGTCCCATTGGCTTCAAGGCTCAGCGCACGGGCCAGAACCAGTACAACGTGGAAAATCAGTGGGGCGGCAACGACGCTCCATGGCATCCGGGTGGCAAGTGGGTCATCGGCGGCCGTGATAATCAGAACGTTGTGGCGTTGAGCGTCACCTCCAGTGATGGAGGGAAAAACCTCAGTGGCACCAATACCTACGCCAACGAAGGGCCGATCGGCTTTCGTGGGCAGATAGAGTAACGGCGCTACCGAAATGTCCGCCCCTTCGAAGACGTTCGATGGGGCGGATTAGCCAATCAGGCTGCTGGCAGGCCCAGCGCCTGGCCCATTTGTACTGGCGACAGGGCGCCGAGCCCTTCAGCCCACTTCACCTGATCCGGCCCGAACAGCACCACAGCGGTCGAACCCAGCTTGAAGCGACCCAGTTCCGCACCTTTTTCCAGATGGATTGGCGCGCGGGCGGCTTCGTCGTAACGGAAGGTTTTCAGCTCGCGTTTCGGCGGCGTCACCAGCCCGGCCCACACGGTTTCAATCGACGCCACGATCATCGCGCCCACCAGCACCACGGCCATCGGCCCGCGCTCGGTGTCGAAAATGCACGCCACACGTTCGTTGCGGGCAAACAGTTCCGGCACGTTTTCGGCGGTGGTCTGGTTGACCGAGAAAATCCGGCCCGGGATGTAGACCATCTCGCGCAGGGTGCCGGCCAGCGGCATGTGCACGCGGTGGTAGTCTTTCGGTGACAGGTAAATCGTCGCAAAGTCGCCGCCCATGAACGGCGCAGCATTGGCGGCATCACCGCCCAGCAATTCCAGCACGCTGAAACTGTGGCCCTTGGCCTGGAACACGCGGCCATGTTCGATCGGGCCGAGTTGGCTGACCGCACCGTCTGCCGGGCTGAGAATGGCGCCCGGGGTTTCATCGAGCGGGCGAGCGCCGTCTTTCAAGGCACGGGTGAAGAACGCGTTGAAGTGCTCGTAAGCCGTCAGGTCTTCGACCAGCGCCTGGGACATGTCCACCTGATAGCGCTTGGCGAACCAGGCGGTAAAGGCATTCTTGAACCAACGCACGCGGCATTCGGCAATGCAGCCGGCCAGTCGCGAGAGCAAGTGGTGAGGCAGCAGGTATTGGCTGAGGATAAACAAACGCTTATTCATGGACTGTCCTTAAAAACCTTAAATCTCTACGGGCGTATCGGGGTGGTTGCCCCATTCGCCCCAGGAGCCGGCGTAGCCTTTGACCCGCGGATAACCGAGGGATTTGGCCACCAGATAAGTGAAGCCAGAGCGATGGTGAGTCTGGCAGTGGGTAATGACTTCTTTGTCTTTGGTGATACCGAGTTGTTCCAGGATCTGCGGCATGTCCGTGCGGATGCGCAGGTTGCGCGCTTGATCCATGCCGGCCGTCCATTCGAAATTTACTGCTCCGGGAATGTGCCCGGCCTTGGCTGCCAGGACTTTCTCGCCGGAGTATTCCAGAGGGCCACGCGCGTCCCAGATCGCCAGGTCGGCGGCACCGAGACGGCTTTGCAGGTATTCGCGGGTGGCGGTCGGCTCGTCGTGCAGGGTCAACGCAATCGGGCCGCCAGCGGGGGCCGGGATCTGGATCGACATGGGCATGCCTTCTGCCAGCCAGGCTGTCAGGCCGCCGTCGAGATAGTGGTAGTTGCGATGGCCGATGACATCGAGCAGCCAGATAAAGCGCCCGGCCCAGCCGCCGCCTTCGTCGTCATAGACCACGTAGGTGGCATTGGCGTTATGTCCCAACTCACCGAACAACGTTTCGAGTGCCGCTTGCGGCGGCATCAGCCCAGGCGCAGGCGCCTGGCCGAGTTGTGTGCGTTTGGGATCGACAAAGCGTGCACCGGGAATATGCCCTTCGGTATAGCGGGCACTGCTGGTCAGGTCCACCAGAATCAGTTCGCGGGACTCAAGGCGAGGGAGCAAGTCGCTCGGCTCGATGACCAGCGCCAAGCCAGAGAAGTCAGACATGTGAGGTCTCCAGAGCACAAAAGGGAGGATTGTAGCGCAGCATTCATTGACCGCGCTGGCTAAAGCTATGGAGTGCCTTTTCAATGCACTGCGCGGTTTTACCGAAGGCTTGCACGGTGATTTCCGAGAATGGCCCGCCGCCCTGATCCGCCACAACGACCATGATCACCCGACCATTGTTGACCAGCGAGCGCAGCAGCAGGTGTTCGCCGCGAAACTGCGCACGCAGGCTGGCGGGTAGCAGCGCCGAGAACTGGGCGTTGTTGGCCGGGGTCAATCGCACCTGGGCCTGTTGCGAGAGCAACCGTTGCAGCACAGTGCTCTGACTCACGACCAGGTTTAGCCCCGCCGCTTCCTTCGCCAGCCCGGCCGTTTGATGCGCACGCAAATTGGCGTGGGTGCGGTCAGCCATCAAAATCATCACTCGACGCATACCGCATGCGACCAGTGCGTCCCGGGCCGACGTGGTCAAGTGCATTGCATTGGTGAAGCGGCTCGGCTCGACCAGCAGTTCAGCACATTGTTTACGCCATGCCGTCAGGTTTTCGGTGGTCGGCGCCGGTGCCGGCAGCAACCCGGCGTGAATGCGGTTCACGCCCGAGGGCCAGATCAACGCTACGGCGGGGTGCCAGATGTCCGGCATGGCGTGCTGGTGCGCGCTGTTCACGGCTTGTTGATGCAGTTGCTGCTGCACGTCGCTCATCGGCATTTGCAGGTAAAGGCTGGTCAGGTATTGCCAGCGCTCGCTGTGCGGGCTGTCCCAGGCCTGTTGCGCCGACAGTGCCAGCCCATTGGCCAGCAACACGGTATTGGCCGGTTGGTTGAGCCAGCGACGCAAGGTCGGATCGTCATCGAGGCGGTTTTGCTGGCGCAAGGGATGCTCGCTGTCCCGGGCAATACGCAGGACTTTGACCAGTTCGCGCTGCTCGTTGAGCAGCAGGCGATAACCTTGCTGCACCCAGATTGGCAGGCGCCAGATGTCCACCAGCGCCTGGCAGATGTCCAGCAGGCGAACGCCGAACAGGTCCTTTTCGACTTTGCGCGCTGACTCGCCTTTATGAATGACCCGCAGTTCCCATTCTTCGAGCAACTGCGGATGAGTCAACGCCATCGGCCAGAGCGGCGAGAGAAACAGCAGGCTGCCCCAGTGGATGTCCTGCCAGAGCCGCGCCAGGCGAGCGGCAAAAAAACCGTTGGCCTGTTGGGTCGCGTGCTGGCTGATCATCTGTATCTGACGCAACGCCACCGGGATCTGTGATTGCGGTTCGGCAGGCAACCGGGCGAGCAATTCCTCGGTGCGTTTCAACCCGAGACGATTGATCGCCACCTCAAGGTTTTCCGCCGGGTCGGTCATGCTGCCGTGGGTATGACGATTGGCTTCACGAATCACGCTCAAGGCCAGGGCCGGGCTGTCCTGCAACAATTCGGCGATGTCGCGAATCGAGCTGCGGTTGTCGGCGAGGGCCTTGCAGACACGGTCGTGACTGTCTTGCGGAACCGGCAGACGCACGCCATCGAGAAGCTTGACCCAGCCTTCAAGAGTGGTTGGTTTTGGGATCGGGGTGTTCGTTTCGTTAGCCATGGTTGGACGTGATCATCGTCTGCATTACCTATGCCCAGAGAGGGCTAAATTAGCTTTTCGCTTGAACTGGCTATAGTCTGGCGCAGTTTTGCCGATAAGTAGAAGAAGAGATTTTTTAACTTCCGAATATGACCTTGAACCCGACTCAGTAAGTGCTCTCCTACCTATGGCTAAAATAATCGGCATCATCGTCGTATTCGCGAGCGTGCTCGGCGGATACGTGCTTTCCCACGGCAAGATTGCCGCCCTGATTCAACCTTTCGAGGTGTTGATTATCGGTGGTGCGGCCCTCGGTGCATTCCTGCAGGCCAACCCAGGTCACATGTTCAAACTCGTTCTCAAGAAAGCGCTGGGAATGTTCAGTTCGCGCTTCAACCACACGTTCTATCTGGAAGTGCTGGGCCTGATCTACGAGATCCTCAACAAGAGCCGCCGCGAAGGCATGATGGCGATCGAAGGCGACATCGAAGACGCCGCCGCGAGCCCGATCTTCGCCAAGTACCCTGCGGTTCTGAAAGATGACCGCATGACCGCTTACATCTGCGATTACCTGCGCATCATGTCCTCCGGCAACATGGCGCCCCATGAGCTCGAAGGTCTGTTCGACATGGAACTGACCAGCCTCAAGGAAGACCTCGATCACCCGTCCCACGCCGTGAACGGCATCGCCGACGCCATGCCTGGCTTCGGTATTGTCGCGGCCGTATTGGGTATCGTGGTGACCATGGCCTCCCTGGGTGAAAGCGATCAGAAAATGATCGGCTTACACGTGGGTGCGGCACTGGTAGGTACTTTCTTCGGTATTCTCGCCGCCTACGGCTTCTTCGGCCCGCTGGCCCATGCCCTGGCCCACGAAGCCAAGGAGGAGCTGAACGTCTACGAAGCCATCAAGGCTTCGCTGGTTGCTTCGGCTTCCGGCATGCCGCCATCGCTGGCAGTGGAATTTGGCCGCAAGGTTTTGTACCCGGCGCACCGTCCTAGCTTCGCTGAGCTGGAACAAGCGGTTCGCGGTCGCTAAGTCATGGAAAACAACCAGCCGATAATCATCAAACGCGTAAAAAAATACGCGGCCGGACATCACGGGGGCTCCTGGAAAATCGCCTTCGCGGACTTCGCGACGGCGATGATGGCGTTCTTCCTGGTGCTGTGGTTGCTGTCCACCGCCACGCCGGAACAGAAGATTGCCATCGCCGGTTACTTCAAGGACCCGGTCGGTTTTTCCGAAAGCGGCACGCCATACATCATCGATCTGGGCGGCTCCCCGACCCTGGCGCCGGAGAACACCCTCAACCCTGAGGTGAAGTCTCAGCCGCAGCCGGACCGAGTCACCGTCGACACCGACCAGGTCGAAGGCATGGCCGAACAGGTGGAGAAGGAACGCCTGGAACTGTTGCTGCAAGAATTGCAGAACAAGGTTGATGAAAACCCGCAGCTGCAAAAATTCAAGGACCAGATCCTGTTCGAAATCACACAGGACGGCTTGCGCATCCAGATCATGGACGCGGAAAACCGGCCTATGTTCGACTCAGGCTCAGCGCGTCTGAAACCGTATTTCGAAGACATCCTGCTGGCCATGGCCGACACCATCAAAGCGGTGCCGAACAAGATCAGCATCAGCGGCCATACCGATGCCAAGCCGTACTCGGGCACCGGTGATTTTGGTAACTGGGAACTCTCAGCCAACCGTGCCAACGCCGCCCGCCGTGCCCTGGTCGCCGGCAGCTATCCGGATCAGCAAGTGGCGCGGGTGGTCGGTTATGCCTCGTCGGCGCTGTTCGATCGCGAGAACCCGTTCAACCCGGTCAATCGCCGGATCGACATCGTGGTGCTGACCAAAAAGGCCCAACGCGCCATCGAAGGTTCGCAAGGCGTTGAACCGGCACCTGCGCCAACGCAAGGGCAGGGCGGTCCGGGCGAAGTGCCGGCCACGCCGATCGATCCGAACGCATTGCCGGCGGATAAACTACCGCTGCCGGCCCATGAGCTACGTGAGCGATTGAATATCTTCGAAGACCCGGCACCGAAACCGGCGGAACCGCCGAAGCAGTGATCCACAACAATCAAGCCGACAGAGATGTCGGCTTTTTTGTGCGGCTTTCACGGGTTTGGACGTCACTGCATTTTTAGCGTGGGCATGGTCCCTGTGGGAGCGAGCCTGCTCGCGAAGGCTTTGTGTCAGGCGACGGGGGGAGGGCGGTGTACATATCCGTTTCTGCGGTAACGGCCGCCCATGGATCATGTTCGTGGCATCACGAACATGATCACGGCTACTTAATAACTGGTTTCCGGCAAACTGGCGATGATCGAGCGATAGCTGTTCATCCGCTGCTGCTGCACGCGACCCTCTTCCAGCGCCTTGAGCAAGGCGCAACCCGGCTCGCGGTCGTGCTTGCAGTCGCGGAAGCGGCAGGTGCCGATCAAGTCGTTGAACTCGATGAAACCGGCTTCGACGTCGGCACGGCTGACGTGGCCCAGACCGAATTCGCGGATACCCGGGGAGTCGATCAACTCACCGCCACCGGGGAAGTGGAACAACCGCGCGGTCGTGGTGGTGTGGGTGCCCTGGCCGGACAGCTCGGACAGCGGGCCGACACGGGCTTCGACTTCCGGCAGCAGGCTGTTGACCAGCGAGGACTTGCCGACGCCGGACTGGCCGACGAATACGCTGATGCGTCCGTCCAGCTGTTTTTGCAGCTGTTCCATGCCGTTGCCGTGGTGCGCCGAGACCTCCAGCACCGGGTAACCCAGCGTGCGGTAAACCGCCAGCAAGGCATTCAGCGCCGGGGCGTTCTGCTCGTCGATCAGGTCGAACTTGTTGAGCAGCAGCAGCGGACGAATCCCGGCGTGCTCAGCAGCGACCAGGTAACGGTCGATCAGGTTCGCGTGTGGCTCGGGCAGCGGGGCGAAGACGATGACGATCATATCGACGTTGGCTGCAACGGGCTTGAGCTGGCCACGGCTGTCCGGACGGCAAAGTTCGGTTTTACGCGGCAGTTGCGCCACGATTACCCCGATGCCTTGGTTGCCGGCACGCCAGACCACCTGATCACCAGTCACCAGCGCCGGCAGGTTGGCGCGCAAATGGCAGCGGAACACTTCGCCGGCCAGTTCGCCCTCAAGGGCTTCGACTTCGACCTGCACACCGAAGTGCGCGATCACCAGGCCCGTCTGTTCCGGACCCAGGTCGCCGCCCTCAAGTGCCTCGACAGCCGAGGACTCGCGTTTGGCGGCGCGGGCAGCGCGTTCACCTTGGATCTTTTCGATGCGCCAGTTTTGACGACGATTGAGTTGGCGTTTGGCCATGGGTGTTCCGTATCAAGAATGCAGCGATTAGGTAAAACGGCCGCGAGTTTAGCACGCCCGGGCGCCGCCCTAGGCTAAACTGCGCAGCATTGCCTAGGAGCCGACACATGCAAAACCCGCAGAATCTGATCTGGATCGACCTGGAAATGACCGGTCTGAACCCTGATACCGACGTCATCATCGAAATGGCGACCATTGTCACCGACAGTGACCTGAACACCTTGGCCGAAGGGCCGGTGATCGCCATTCACCACAGCGACGAGATCCTCGCCGGCATGGACGAGTGGAACACCCGTCAACACGGCGGCTCGGGCCTGACCCAACGGGTGCGCGACAGCCGCATCAGCATGGCCGAAGCCGAAGCCGAGACCATTGCCTTCCTGGAGAAATGGGTGCCAAAGGGCAAGTCGCCGATCTGTGGCAACAGCATCTGCCAGGACCGTCGCTTCCTTTATACCCACATGAAATCCCTGGAAAGCTACTTCCACTACCGCAACCTCGACGTGTCGACCCTGAAAGAGCTCGCCGCACGCTGGGCACCGGACGTGCGCGACAGCTTCAAGAAAGGCAGCACCCACCTGGCCCTGGACGACATCCGCGAATCCATCGCCGAGTTGCAGCACTACCGCAAGCATTTCATCAAGTTCTGAAGGGTGTCGGGCCTTTGTGGCGAGGGAGCTTGCTCCCGCTCGGCTGCGAAGCAGTCGTAAAACCTGCAAATGCGGTGTGACTGGAAGAATGCCGGGGAGCGCTTCGCGCTCCAGCGGGAGCAAGCTCCCTCGCCACAGGTTGCGTGTAATGCGTTCTCTTGCCCTCTTTTGGTGCCGGGACTAAATGGCTAGACTGCGCGCCTTTCTGCAAGGACCGCCACCATGTTGCTGATGCTCTACCTGATCGCCATCACCGCCGAAGCCATGACCGGTGCCCTGTCCGCTGGTCGTCGCGGCATGGACTGGTTTGGTGTGGTGCTGATCGCCTGCATTACGGCGTTGGGCGGCGGTTCGGTGCGCGACGTGCTGCTCGGTCACTACCCGCTGACGTGGGTTAAACACCCGGAATACCTGGTGCTGACATCGATTGCAGCCATGTTCACGGTTTTCGCTGCGCGCTGGATGCGTCACTTGCGCTCACTGTTTCTGGTGCTCGACGCCGTGGGGCTGGTGGCATTCACCCTGATCGGCTGCATGACCGCCCTGGAAATGGGTCACGGCATGCTGGTGGCCTCGGTCAGCGGCGTGATCACCGGGGTGTTCGGCGGCATCCTGCGCGACATCTTCTGCAACGACATCCCGCTGATCTTCCGCCGCGAACTCTACGCCAGCGTCTCGTTCGCTGCGGCGTGGTGCTACATGCTGTGCATCTACCTGCAATTACCCGGCGAACAGGCGATTTTGATCACGTTGTTTGGCGGTTTCCTGTTGCGGTTGCTGGCGATTCGTTTCCACTGGGAAATGCCGAAATTCGTTTATAACGACGAAGCCTGACGCTCGGCGTGTTGTTTCAGCGCCCACTCGACGTGTTCCCGCACCAGTTCCGACGGATAGTCGCGCCGCGCTTTCAATGCTTCCAGCACCGGAATGCTCGAGGGTGCGTTCCCTAGCCCGACGGCGAGGTTACGCAACCAACGCTCGTAACCGGCACGGCGCAATGGTGAACCTTCGGTGCTGCTGAGGAACCTGTCCTCATCCCACATGAACAGTTCGGCCAGTTCGGCGTTGTCCAGGTTATGCCGTGGCTTGAAGTCGCTTTCGCCGGACGGGCGGGCGAAGCGGTTCCACGGGCAGACGATCTGGCAGTCATCGCAACCGAACACCCGGTTGCCGATCAACGGGCGCAAATCTTCGGGGATCGCGCTTTTCAGTTCGATGGTCAGGTAAGAAATGCAGCGCCGGGCGTCCAGCACATAGGGGCCGACGAAGGCGTTGGTCGGGCAAATGTCCAGGCACGCAGTGCAGCGTCCGCAATGTTCGGTGCTGTGCGGTGGATCGACTGGCAGCGGCAGATCGACAAAGAGTTCGCTGAGGAAGAAGTAACTGCCGGCCTTGCGATTCAACACCAGGGTGTTTTTGCCGATCCAGCCCAGGCCGGCCTTTTCTGCAATGGCCTTTTCCAGCACCGGCGCGCTGTCGACGAAGGCGCGGTAGCCGAACGGCCCGATGACCGCCTGAATTTTTTCTGCCAGTTGTTGCACACGTTTACGGATCAATTTGTGGTAATCGCGGCCCAAGGCATAACGCGATACGTATGCTTTTTCCGGTTGGGCCAGTAATTGCGCCATTTGGGTATCGCCGGGCAGGTAGTCCATGCGCAGGGAAACTACGCGCAACGTACCGGGGACAAGCTCTTCGGGATGCGAGCGTTTGCTGCCGTGGGCGCCCATGTAATCCATTTCGCCGTGGTAGCCGGCCGCCAGCCAGCGCTCCAGGTGCTGCTCATGCTCGGCCAGGTCGAGGCCGCTGATGCCGACTTGCTGAAAGCCAAGCTCGCGGCCCCAGTCCTTGATGGATTGGGCGAGGGCGGGCAGGTCTGTAGTAATAGCGGGCATGAGGCGAGAGAAACCGGAGCTGAGGTGCGTATAATTCTGCCAGACATCGGAGCCCGAAGACGCATGCCGCACACTAAAGATGATTTACCCGACGCGCTGTACAGCGCCGCGCACGTGCGAGCCCTTGATGCGAATCTGATCGCGGCCGGCACGCCGGGCTTCGAATTGATGCAGCGTGCAGCGCGAGCGACCTGGCGTGGACTCGTCCGTCAGTGGCCGTCGGCGAATGAATTGACAGTCGTGGCCGGTCGCGGCAATAACTCCGGTGACGGTTATCTGGTGGCGGTGCTGGCGCGACGTGCCGGTTGGCATGTCCGGGTCTTGGCGGCTGGCGATCCCCAGCGTTTGCAGGGGGACGCGGCGCTGGCCCATGCCGCGGCGGTGTCCGAGGGCATTGCGGTTCAAGCCTTCACTGCGCAGTCGGAATTGCGTGGAATCGTGCTCGACGCCTTGCTCGGTACCGGTTTGACCGGCGAAGTGCGAGAGCCCTTCGCCAGCGCGATCACCGCAATCAACGCCAGTGGACTGCCGGTGGCGGCGGTGGATATCCCTTCGGGTTTGTGCGCCGATACGGGGCGCATATTGGGCACGGCTGTCCGAGCTGATCTGACCGTGACCTACATTGCCTTGAAGGTGGGATTGTTCACGGGGGACGCCGCGGATGTGGTCGGCGAGCTGGTGTTCAACGATCTGCAAGCCAGCGCCGAGTCGTTTAACGGGGTCGACATTGATGCACGGCGCCTGACAGCCGGTAATTTGCCGCGTCTGGCAGGCCGCGTGCCAACCGCCCATAAAGGCAAATTCGGTCACGTCTTGCTGATCGGCGGTGATCGTGGCTTCGGCGGTGCCATTCTACTGAGCGCGCAGAGCGCATTGCGCAGTGGTGCGGGGATGGTGTCCGTGGCCACACGCAGTGAACATGTGCCTGCGGCGTTGGCGAGAATTCCTGAAGCGATGGTGTTGGGCACTTCCTCGGCCAATCAACTGATGGAACTGCTGCAAAAGGTTTCCGTGTTGGTGGTCGGCCCGGGCTTGGGTCAGGCTGCCTGGGGGCGCAGTCTTTTGTCGGCGGCGGCCAACGCGCCGTTGCCGCAAGTCTGGGATGCCGATGCGTTGAATTTGCTGGCTTCAAACCATGTGAGCTTGCCCAAGGACTGCGTGATCACGCCGCATCCGGGTGAAGCGGCGCGGTTGCTGGGGATCAGCACCGCCGAAGTCCAGGCTGATCGCCCGGCGGCAGCTCATGCATTGAGCAAAAAATATACAGCTGTTGTGATTCTTAAAGGCGTCGGCAGTCTGATCGCCAGCCCCGACGGGCGCCTGGCGTTGTCTCATCAAGGGCATCCGGCCATGGCCACCGCGGGTTTGGGTGATGTGCTGGCCGGTCTGGTCGGCGCGTTGCTGGCCCAAGGCATGGACGCGTTCAACGCTGCTTGTCTGGCGGTCTGGCTGCACGCCAATGCCGGCGAGCAACAAGGTAAATCGGGCCGCGGGCTGGCGGCCAGTGATCTGATCCCAGCCATTCGTCAGTTGTTGGAGGAGCAAGCACCGTGTCTGAAGTAACCCTGTACCTGGCCGATGAAGAGGCGATGACCGCATTTGGCGCACGCATCGCACAAACCACCCAAGGGCACGGTCTGATTTTTCTGGAAGGCGATCTGGGGGCGGGGAAAACCACGCTGTCACGGGGCATTATCCGTGGCCTGGGGCATGTGGGGGCGGTAAAAAGTCCGACGTTCACCCTGGTCGAGCCTTACGAAATCGGCGACATCCGGGCCTTCCATTTCGACCTCTATCGACTGGTTGATCCGGAAGAACTGGAGTACCTCGGTATCCGCGACTACTTCGAAGACGACGCGCTGTGCCTGATCGAATGGCCCAGAAGGGTGCAGGCTTTTTGCCAAAGCCCGACCTGACCATTACCATTAGCCCGCAAGACAGCGGGCGTTCGCTGAAAATTTTGTCCCAGGGCTCGCGCGGCGAGTCGTGGTGTGCCGCTTTGGCATTGGAATCCAATTAAATGATGGGGTCAGGTATGCGCTTTCGCGCGATGGTAGCTGCCGTAGGGATGTTGTTTTTGGCGGTGACCGTCGACGCTGTGGCCGAGACTAAGGTCAACAGCGTTCGCCTGTGGCGGGCGCCGGATAACACACGGTTGGTGTTCGACCTGACCGGGCCGGTGCAACACAGCGTTTTCACCCTGACCTCCCCGGATCGGCTGGTGATCGACATCAATGGCGCCTCCCTTGGCTCGCCGCTGAACGTCAACACCTCGAACACCCCGATTACCGCCATGCGCTCGGCCCAACGCACGCCGACCGATTTGCGGGTGGTCATCGACCTGAAAAAAGCTGTTACGCCAAAAAGCTTCACCCTGGCGCCAAATGCCCAATACGGCAATCGACTGGTGGTCGACCTGTTCGATAACGCCGCCGATGCCGCGCCAATACCGGCGCCGACCAATGTCGCGACGGTGGCGCCGGTGCCGGTCACGCCGGTAGAGCCTCCGGTGAAGCTGCCGCCTGCGCCTGCCGGCAAACGCGACATCATCGTGGTGATCGACGCCGGCCACGGCGGCGAAGACCCGGGTGCCTCGGGGTCTCGCGGTCAGCGTGAAAAAGACGTGGTGCTGGCCATCGCCCGCGAACTGCAACGCCAGGTCAACGGCATGAAAGGCTTCCGCGCCGAACTGACCCGTACCGGCGACTACTTCATTCCATTGCGCGGCCGTACCGAAATCGCCCGCAAGAAAGGCGCCGACCTGTTCGTCTCGATCCACGCCGATGCCGCCCCTTCGGCTGCGGCGTTCGGTGCGTCGGTGTTTGCCCTGTCTGATCGCGGCGCCACCTCGGAGACGGCCCGTTGGCTGGCCGATAGCGAAAACCGTTCCGACTTGATCGGCGGTGCCGGCAACGTCAGCCTCGACGACAAGGACCGCATGCTCGCGGGCGTGCTCCTCGATCTGTCGATGACGGCTTCCCTGACGTCCAGCCTGAACGTTGGTCAAAAAGTCTTGAGCAACATCGGTCGCGTCACGCCGCTGCACAAACAGCGCGTGGAGCAGGCCGGGTTCATGGTGTTGAAGTCGCCGGACATCCCGTCGATCCTGGTCGAAACCGGGTTCATCTCCAACGCCAACGAAGCGTCCAAACTGGCTGCCGCGAACCACCAGCAGGCGCTGGCGCGTTCGATCAGCAGTGGCGTGCGTCAGTTCTTCCAGCAGAACCCGCCGCCGGGCACCTACATCGCCTGGCTGCGTGATTCCGGCAAGATCGCTCAAGGCCCACGTGACCACCGGGTAAACCCGGGTGAGACGCTGGCGATGATTGCCGTGCGTTACCAAGTGTCTCCGGCCACATTACGCAGCGCCAATAACCTGAAAAGCGACGAGCTGAAAATCGGTCAGACCCTGACCATTCCCGGCACAGAACTGGCGTCCAAAGAATGAATCAGGTGCTGACCCATGCGGCTCGCATCGAGCTGCTCAGCCCGCGACTGGCGAACCAGATTGCCGCCGGTGAGGTGGTTGAACGCCCGGCCTCGGTGATCAAGGAGTTGCTGGAGAACAGCCTCGACTCCGGCGCCAAACGCATCGACGTCGATGTGGAGCAGGGTGGCGTCAAGCTGTTGCGGGTGCGCGATGACGGCAGCGGCATTTCGGCCGATGACCTGCCGCTGGCCCTGGCGCGACATGCCACCAGCAAGATTCGCAACCTGGAAGACCTCGAGCAGGTCATGAGCCTCGGGTTTCGCGGTGAAGCCCTCGCCTCGATCAGCTCCGTGGCGCGTCTGACCCTGACGTCCCGGACCAAGGATGCCGACCAGGCCTGGCAGGTCGAGACCGAAGGCCGGGACATGGCCCCCCGGGTTCAACCCGCGGCTCACCCGGTGGGCACCTCGGTTGAAGTGCGCGACCTGTTCTTCAACACCCCGGCGCGGCGCAAATTCCTCAAGACTGAAAAAACCGAATTCGATCACCTGCAAGAAGTGATCAAGCGTCTGGCGCTGGCGCGTTTCGACGTGGCGTTTCATTTGCGTCACAACGGCAAAACCATCCTCAGCCTGCACGAAGCCCATGACGACGCGGCCCGTGCGCGGCGAGTGGCAGCGATTTGCGGTTCAGGTTTCCTGGAACAGGCGCTGCCGATCGAAATCGAACGCAATGGCCTGCATTTGTGGGGTTGGGTCGGGTTGCCGACGTTCAACCGCAGCCAGGCGGACTTGCAGTATTTTTTTGTGAACGGCCGTGCCGTGCGCGACAAACTGGTGGCCCACGCGGTGCGCCAGGCGTATCGCGACGTGCTGTTCAATGGTCGGCACCCGACGTTCGTGCTGTTTTTCGAGGTCGATCCGGCCGGTGTCGACGTCAACGTGCACCCGACCAAACACGAAGTGCGCTTCCGTGACGGGCGTATGGTCCACGACTTTCTCTACGGCACCTTGCACCGCGCCTTGGGCGATGTGCGACCGGATGATCATCTGGCTGCGCCGGTGGCGACGGCGATCGTTCGGCCGACCGGCATAGACGCCGGTGAATTCGGTCCCCAGGGCGAAATGCGCCTGGCGGCCAATGCCCTGCTGGAGCAGCCTCAGGCGCAGCCGTCGTTCAATACGACGGCAGGCTCGGGCGCTGGCGCCGGTTATCAGTATCAATACACGCCGCGTCCTCAGTCCGGCGTGCCAGCGGCTGAAGCCCAGGCGGCGTACCGGGAGTTTTTTGCACCTTTGCCAGAGGCAAATGCCGTCGCGCTCCCGGCCGGTCAGGATGATATTCCTCCATTGGGCTACGCATTGGCGCAGCTCAAAGGTATCTACATTCTCTCGGAAAACGCCCAAGGCCTAGTGCTGGTGGACATGCACGCCGCCCACGAACGGATCATGTACGAGCGCCTGAAAATCGCGATGGCCAGCGAAGGCCTGAGCGGCCAGCCGCTGTTGGTGCCGGAATCGTTGGCGGTTAGCGAGCGCGAAGGCGATTGCGCCGAAGAAAACGTCGCGTGGTTCCAGCGTCTGGGCTTTGAACTGCAGCGCCTCGGCCCGGAAACACTGGCGATCCGGCAGATTCCAGCCTTGCTCAAGCAAGCTGAAGCGAATCGATTGGTGAGTGATGTGTTGGCCGATCTGATGGAATACGGCACCAGCGACCGTATCCAGGCGCACCTCAACGAACTGCTTGGCACCATGGCCTGCCACGGCGCGATTCGGGCAAACCGGCGTCTGGCGCTGCCGGAAATGAACGGTCTGCTGCGGGACATGGAAAACACCGAGCGCAGCGGTCAATGCAACCATGGCCGACCGACCTGGACCCAATTGGGCCTGGACGATCTGGACAAACTGTTCTTGCGCGGTCGTTGATGAGCCAGCTCCCACCTGCGATTTTCCTGATGGGCCCGACCGCAGCGGGCAAGACTGATCTGGCCATCGAACTGACCAAAGTGCTGCCTTGCGAGCTGATCAGTGTCGATTCGGCGCTGGTCTACCGCGGCATGGACATCGGCACCGCCAAGCCTTCGAAAGAGATTCTGGCCGAGTTTCCGCACCGTTTGATCGATATTCTTGACCCGGCCGAGAGCTATTCGGCGGCGGATTTTCGCCGTGATGCGCTGGAGGCGATGGCCGAGATCACTTCGCGCGGCAAAATTCCGCTGCTTGTAGGCGGCACGATGCTCTACTACAAGGCTTTGGTCGAAGGACTGGCAGAAATGCCGGCGGCGGATCCCGAGGTTCGTGCGCAAATCGAAGAAGAGGCTGCACGCCTTGGCTGGCAAGCCCTGCACGAACAATTGGCGCTCGTAGATCCGGTTTCGGCGGCGCGAATTCATCCGAACGATCCGCAGCGACTCAGTCGAGCGCTGGAAGTTTTTCGCGTCAGCGGTCAGAGCATGACCGAGCTGCGGCTGAGACAAAGTGCGCAAAGTACTGAAGCAGCCGCTTCGGGACTGCAACAATTGCCCTATACTGTCGCGAACTTGGCCATTGCTCCGGCAAATCGCCAGGTACTGCACGAGCGAATTAAACAAAGATTCACAGTTATGTTGGAACAGGGATTCATTGACGAGGTCGTAGCCCTGCGTAAGCGAAGTGACCTGCATTCCGGGTTGCCGTCTATACGTGCGGTAGGCTACCGACAAGTCTGGGACTACCTGGATGGCAAGCTGACCCAAGCCGAGATGCAGGAGCGTGGAATCATTGCCACGCGCCAATTGGCAAAGCGTCAGTTCACCTGGCTGCGCAGCTGGGCTGATTTACACTGGTTGGACAGCCTGGATTGCGACAATCTGCCGCGCGCCTTGAAATACCTGGGGACCATCTCCATATTGAGCTGAGTCCTTGCAATTGCCGTCTATCCTTGGGGGTGTGACGGCCACAAGCCATCTGTTTACCTATTTTTTATATTGAATCCTTAAAGGAGTGCGGCACATGTCAAAAGGGCATTCGCTACAAGACCCTTACTTGAATACTTTACGTAAAGAGAAAGTTGGGGTGTCCATCTACCTGGTGAACGGGATCAAACTGCAAGGCACGATCGAGTCTTTCGACCAGTTCGTTATCCTGCTGAAAAACACCGTCAGCCAGATGGTTTACAAACACGCTATCTCTACAGTGGTGCCGGTTCGTCCAATTCGTCTGCCTAGCGCAACCGAATCCGAAGCAGGTGACGCTGAGCCAGGTAACGCCTGATAGGAGTCTCCTTTGTTCTTTGAGCGCCACGGTGGTGGTGAGCGAGTGATCCTCGTTCACTTGGATGGACAGGACCCTGAGGCGCGCGAAGATCCGCAGGAGTTTCAGGAGTTGGCTAATTCGGCTGGCGCCGAGACCGTTGCGTTTTTTAACGTGCCGCGTCATCGGCCAACCGCCAAATTCCTGATTGGCAGCGGCAAGGTCGAGGAACTTCGCGACCTGGTCCATGCCGAGAAGGCAGATCTGGTGATCTTCAATCACATCCTCACGCCCAGTCAGGAACGTAACCTCGAACGTGTTTTCGAGTGTCGCGTGATCGACCGCACGGGTCTGATTCTCGATATTTTCGCCCAGCGCGCCCGTACCCATGAAGGCAAGCTCCAGGTAGAACTGGCCCAGCTTGACCACATGAGCACCCGGCTGGTTCGTGGCTGGACTCACCTTGAGCGTCAAGGTGGCGGTATCGGCATGCGTGGCCCGGGTGAAACCCAGCTGGAAACCGACCGCCGTTTGCTGCGGGTACGCCTGCGACAGATCAAGGGCCGACTGGAAAAAGTGCGCAGTCAGCGCGAGCAGTCGCGACGCGGCCGTTCGCGTGCGGATATTCCTACCGTGTCCCTTGTGGGCTATACCAACGCCGGCAAATCCACGCTCTTCAATAACGTGACGAAATCCGACGTGTACGCGGCTGACCAGTTGTTTGCCACGCTGGACCCGACCTTGCGCCGTCTGGAGCTCGACGACCTGGGGCCGATTGTCCTGGCCGACACGGTGGGTTTCATACGCCACTTGCCTCACAAACTGGTTGAGGCATTTCGGTCTACGCTCGAAGAGTCGAGCAACTCAGACCTGCTGTTGCACGTGATCGATGCGGCCGAACCGGATCGCATGTTGCAGATCGAGCAGGTGATGGTGGTGCTGGGCGAGATCGGTGCCCAGGACTTGCCGATCCTCGAGGTCTATAACAAACTCGATTTGCTTGAAGGCGTTGAGCCACAAATCCAGCGCGACGAAAACGGCAAGCCCCTACGGGTCTGGCTGTCGGCGCGTGATGGCAGTGGTCTGGAATTGCTTGAGCAAGCCATTGCCGAGTTGCTGGGCGGTGATTTGTTTGTTGGCACCTTGCGCTTGCCGCAACGTTTTGCTCGACTGCGTGCGCAGTTTTTCGAACTCGGTGCGGTGCAGAAAGAAGAACACGACGAAGAAGGCATCAGCCTGCTGGCCGTTCGCTTGCCACGGGTTGAGTTGAATCGACTGGTGAGTCGCGAAGGTCTGCAACCGATGGAATTCATCGAACAACACACTTTGCAATAAAAGCCTGAAAAAGCGGTTGTGCCGCGGTGACAGGCATTCTGTAGCATTGGTCGGCGCGCCGTGGGTGCGTCTTTGCTTTATCAGATGGAGAGCGCTATGGCTTGGAATGAGCCGGGTGGCAACTCGAATAATCAGGATCCTTGGGGTGGCAAGCGCCGCAATAACGGCGACCGCAAGGGACCACCGGATCTCGACGAGGCCTTCCGAAAGCTGCAGGAAAGCCTGAACGGGTTGTTCGGTGGTGGTAAGAAACGCGGTGATGACGGCGGTGGTTCGGGCAAGAGTGGCGGCTTTGGCGGCCTGCTCGGCATCGGCCTGGTCGTGTTGGCGGCCGTATGGCTGTACAGCGCGGTCTACGTAGTCGACGAGCAGGAGCAAGCCGTAGTGCTGCGCTTCGGCAAGTACTACGAAACCGTCGGCCCGGGCCTGAACATCTACTTCCCGCCGATCGATCGCAAGTACCTGGAAAACGTCACGCGCGAGCGTGCCTATACCAAGCAGGGTCAAATGCTCACTGAAGACGAGAACATCGTCGAAGTGCCGCTGACCGTGCAGTACAAGATCAGCAACCTGCAGGACTTCGTGCTGAACGTCGATGCGCCGGAAATCAGCCTGCAGCACGCGACCGAAAGTGCCTTGCGCCATGTGGTGGGTTCCACCGCGATGGACCAGGTGCTGACCGAAGGTCGTGAGTTGATGGCCAGCGAAATCAAGGAGCGTCTGCAACGCTTCATGGATACCTATCGCACCGGTATCACCATCACTCAGGTGAACGTACAGAGCGCAGCGGCACCGCGCGAAGTACAGGAAGCCTTCGATGACGTGATCCGTGCCCGTGAAGACGAGCAGCGTTCGCGCAACCAGGCTGAAACCTACGCCAACGGCGTCGTGCCGGAAGCCCGTGGTCAGGCCCAGCGTATCCTCGAAGATGCCAACGGCTACCGTGACGAAACCGTCTCGCGTGCCAAGGGTGAGGCTGATCGCTTCACCAAACTGGTGAGCGAGTACCGCAAGGCCCCTGAAGTCACCCGCGAGCGTCTGTACCTGGACACCATGCAGGAAGTCTTCACCAATACCAGCAAGGTCCTCGTGACCGGCAACAAGAATGGCCAGAGCAATCTGCTGTACTTGCCGCTGGACAAGATGGTCGAAAGTGGTCGCAACACCAGCACTCCGGTGACCGGTGCGGCAGCCACCAGCAATGAAGCGAATGCGCGTGCGGCAGCTGATCTGCAGCAACAGCAAGCACGTACCAGGGAGAGTCGCTGATGAGCAATAAATCGCTGATCGCCCTTATTGTCGGCGTCGTCGTGGCCATCGCTGCCTGGAACTGCTTCTACATCGTGGCTCAGACCGAGCGTGCGGTGCTGCTGCAGTTCGGTCGGGTGGTCCAGGCCGATGTTCAGCCGGGCCTGCATGTGAAAGTGCCTTACGTTAACCAGGTGCGCAAATTCGACGCACGCCTGATGACGCTGGATGCACCGACGCAACGCTTCCTGACGCTGGAAAAGAAAGCCGTGATGGTCGATGCCTACGCCAAGTGGCGCGTGAAAGATGCCGAGCGCTTCTACACCGCGACTTCCGGCCTCAAGCAGATTGCCGACGAGCGTCTTTCCCGTCGTCTGGAATCGGGCCTGCGTGACCAGTTCGGTAAGCGCACGCTGCACGAAGTGGTGTCCGGTGAGCGTGATGCGCTGATGTCCGACATCACTGCCTCACTGAACAAGATGGCGGAAAAAGAGCTGGGTATCGAAGTTGTCGATGTCCGGGTCAAGGCCATCGATCTGCCGAAAGAAGTAAACCGCAGTGTGTTCGAGCGTATGAGCTCCGAGCGTGAGCGTGAAGCTCGCGAGCACCGCGCCAAGGGTAACGAGCTGGCAGAAGGCATCCGTGCCGACGCCGATCGTCAACGCCGTGTGCTGCTGGCTGAAGCCTATCGTGAATCTGAAGAGGTTCGCGGTGATGGTGATGCCCAGGCCGCTGCGATCTACTCCAAGGCCTACGGCCAGGATCAGGAGTTCTACGGTTTCTACCGTAGCCTGCGCGCCTACCGTGAAAGCTTCGCGAACAAATCCGACGTCATGGTCCTGGACCCAAGCAGCGACTTCTTCCGTTACCTGGAAAAAGCCAAGCCTTGATACGACGTTGACCTGAATCATCCCCCGCCTGGCGGCTAAAGCCTCGGGCGGGGTGATCCTTTGGGAAAACGTGTGTATGATGCGGCAGCCGGGAAATTCCCGGCTTTTTTGCGTCTGCACGTTTGATTGCTGTTTTTAGCGGGCGCCCGAGTTGAATGACTCGACAGGTTTTTCGAGGAAAGTGGTTGGCGAAGCCGGTTTCAGGCTTTTCGCCACGTTGTTTATGCGCGTGGTTTGCACATGCGCCGACCATTTTCTGCTTCACTCAAGGCTCGCCCAACGGCTGGCCGCCCGGATCATAGGGGAATGGCGTAATGGCAACGGTAGACCGCTGGCTGCTGCCAGATGGCATCGAAGAAGTACTGCCACCAGAGGCGGCGCGCATTGAAGTCGCGCGTCGTCAGGTGTTGGATCTGTTCCAGAGCTGGGGTTACGAGTTTGTCGTGACTCCCCATATCGAGTACCTGGAATCCCTGCTGACCGGCGCGGGCTCGGACCTCGATCTGCGGACCTTCAAGGTCATCGACCCGCAATCGGGCCGGCAGATGGGTTTCCGTGCCGACATCACGCCGCAAGTGGCGCGCATCGATGCGCACACCCTGCGCCGTGAAGGCCCGAGCCGCCTGTGCTATGCCGGCAGCGTGCTGCATGCCCAGCCGCGCGCCCTGTCGTCCTCACGCAGCCCGATCCAGCTGGGCGCCGAGTTGTATGGCGATGCCAGCCCGAGCAGCGACGTGGAAGTCATCAGCCTGATGCTGGCCATGCTGCAACTGGCCGACGTGCCGGATGTGCACATGGACCTCGGTCATGTCGGCATCTACCGCGGCCTGGCCCGTGCGGCCGGTCTGTCTGGCGAAGTTGAACAGCAGTTGTTCGATGCGTTGCAACGCAAGGCCATCGACGAGGTCATTACCTTGACCGAAGGCTTGCCTGCCGATCTGTCGGGCATGTTGCGCGCGTTGGTCGATCTGTGTGGCGGCCGTGAAGTATTGAGCGCTGCTCGCGAGCGTCTGGCGCATGCGCCAGCGCCGGTTCTGGCGGCGCTGGACGATTTGCTGGCGATTGCCGAGCGTCTGTCCACGCGTTTCCCGGAGTTACCGCTTTATTTCGACCTGGGCGAGTTGCGCGGCTATCACTACCACACCGGTGTGGTGTTCGCGGTGTTCGTACCGGGTGTTGGCCAGTCCATTGCCCAGGGCGGTCGTTACGACGACATCGGCGCCGACTTCGGTCGCGCTCGTCCGGCAACCGGCTTCTCCACCGATTTGAAAACCCTGGTGACCCTGGGGCGTGCTGAGATCAAGCTACCGTCTGGCGGTATCTGGATGCCTGACAGTACGGATGCGGCACTCTGGCAGCAGGTTTGTCAGTTGCGCAGTGAGGGTCAGCGTGTCGTTCAGGCGTTGCCTGGACAACCTTTGGCCGCCGCCCGTGAAGCGGACTGCGACCGGCAATTGATTCAGCAGAACGGGCTTTGGCAAGTATCGCCACTGGCTTCTTGAGTTTTCCTGTCGGCTGCGGCCGGCACCAAGTTTGCGCGAATGAGGACAAGTGTTATGGGTAAGAATGTCGTAGTCCTGGGCACCCAATGGGGTGATGAGGGCAAAGGCAAGATCGTTGATCTGCTGACCGAACATGCTGCCGCCGTAGTGCGCTACCAGGGTGGCCACAACGCGGGTCACACCCTGGTGATCGACGGCGAAAAAACCGTCTTGCACCTGATTCCGTCGGGCGTGTTGCGCGAAGGCGTGCAGTGCCTGATCGGCAACGGCGTGGTGGTTGCACCCGACGCTCTGCTGCGGGAAATCATCAAGCTGGAAGAGAAAGGCGTACCGGTGCGTGAGCGCCTGCGTATCAGCCCGTCCTGCCCGCTGATCCTGTCCTACCACGTCGCGCTGGACCAGGCCCGTGAAAAGGCCCGTGGTGAGCTGAAGATCGGTACCACCGGTCGCGGCATCGGCCCGGCTTATGAAGACAAGGTTGCACGTCGCGGTCTGCGCATCGGTGACTTGTTCCACCGTGAGCGTTTCGCCGCCAAGCTGGGTGAGTTGCTGGATTACCACAACTTCGTCCTGGTCAATTACTACAAAGAGCCTGCGATCGACTTCCAGAAAACACTCGACGAGTGCATGGAATACGCCGAGCTGCTGAAGCCGATGATGCTCGACGTCACCGCCGAGCTGCACGAGTTGCGTCGCGCTGGCAAAGACATCATGTTCGAAGGCGCCCAAGGCTCCCTGCTGGACATCGACCACGGTACCTACCCGTACGTGACCAGCTCCAACACCACCGCGGGCGGCATCGCTACCGGTTCGGGTTTTGGTCCGATGTACCTGGATTACATCCTGGGCATCACCAAGGCGTACACCACTCGCGTGGGTTCGGGTCCGTTTCCGACTGAGCTGTTCGACGACGTGGGTGCATTCCTGGCCAAGCGTGGCCACGAGTTCGGTGCTACCACCGGCCGTGCCCGTCGTTGCGGTTGGTTCGATGCCGTCATCCTGCGTCGCGCGATCGACGTCAACAGCATCTCGGGCCTGTGCCTGACCAAGCTGGACGTGCTGGACGGTCTGGAAACCATCAACATCTGTGTTGGCTACAAGAACCAGGATGGTGCAGTGATCGACGCGCCGACTGACGCCGACAGCTACATCGGCCTGGAGCCGGTGTACGAAGAGATGCCAGGCTGGACCGAATCCACCGTCGGTGCCAAGACGCTGGAAGAGCTGCCGCAAGCTGCTCGCAACTACATCAAGCGCGTCGAAGAGTTGGTCGGTGCGCCGATTGACATTATTTCGACGGGCCCGGACCGCAACGAAACCATCGTTTTGCGTCACCCGTTCGCTTAATAAGTTGTTGATGTAGAAAGCAAAGGGCCCTTGATTGGGCCCTTTGTCGTTTATACCTGCCGGACGGCATGACCTTTGCTGTGATGTTGAATAAAAGCATCGCTTCCAGTGCGCCATCAATTTAATGGCGCCAAAGCAGAGGGATTCCAAGTGTCGGCCGTTCTCTCATTGTTACAAAGCCGTTTGTTGCGGCCTGTGTTCGTTACCCTTGGTATCGCCCTTTTGGTGCAGGTGCTGGTGGCTGTTGCTCTGACTCGGAGCACGGTGACTGCGCTTGAGGCTGATCTTGGTGTGCGTCTGGGTGTCGACAGCCAAAAACTGTCTGGAGAGCTTGAGCAGGCGGGGCGTGAAGTCACGTCGAGCCTGGACAACCTCTCTACCAGCACCCGTCAGCGACTCACTGCCGGCTTGTCGACTCGTTTGAAAGACGAGCAGGTGCAATTGCGTGCTACGTTGGAAAAGGATCTCAAGGATTCGGCCAACGACATGGCGCAACTGCTGGCCTCGGTCGCTCCGCGTGCCATGTGGGACAGCGACGTTCCAACCCTGTCCGAATTTGCCCGCCGGGCCCAGCGCAATCCCAACGTGTTGTTCGTGGTGTATGACGACGCGACGGGTCAGCACCTGACGCGCTACCTCAACCGCGAAAACCCGATCAACAAGGCGCTGCTGGAGAAAGGCCAGGGCGAGCGTGCGCTGGACAAAGTGCTGGACGCGGCGAAGAACGATCCGTCGGTCTACTACCTCGAAGCATCGATCAACCCCAATGGTGTGGAAATCGGCAAGGTCTTGATGGGTGTCTCGACCGCCTCGGTGGAAACTGATCTGGCGGCCCTGGATAAACGTTTTGCGGCGCTGATCGCCAGCGGAGATCAACTGGTTGGCGACAGCCTCAAAGGCGCGGCCGCCGACAGCGCTACGGCGATGCGTGCGCGTCTGACGTCTGCGCAGGCTACGGCCTCTGAAATGAAAGCCAACACCACCAGCACCGTGCAGGAAGCGGCGTCGACATTGCGCTGGCGCATCGGGATGTTCCTGGCGCTGGTCGGTTGCGGTGTGCTGCTGTTGCTCGCAGTGGTACTGGGCCGTCGCGTGGTCAATCGCTTGAAAATGCTCATTGCGGCCATGGATGACCTGGCGGCGGGTGAGGGCGACCTGACCAAGCGCGTGCAGATCAATAGCAAAGATGAAATCGGCGATATGGCCGCGGCGGTCAACCGCTTTGTGGATAAGTTGCAGCCGATCGTGCGCGAAGCGGGCGATGTGGCCCAGCGTACCGGTGTGGAAATCGGCGCCATGACCCTGCGCAATGCCGGAGCTGATGCGGCGGCGGGCATGCAGCGTGATGAGGTGGCTGAGAGCCTGCGCGCGTTGTCGCAGATGGCCGATGAGGCCCAGTCGGAAAGCCACGCCATGCAGGCTGCGTTGCAGCAAGTGGTGGACATTCGTTCGGCCACCGATGAGAACACTCGAACTTCGGCGAAGGTCGGCAGCCTGATCGAGGCGTTGGCCGGGCAGGTCGATACCGGAGCGAAAGTCATCGAGCGTCTGGCGCAGCAGAGCGAGCAGATTGAAGTGGTGCTGACGGTGATTCACGGGATCGCCGAGCAAACCAACCTGCTGGCACTGAACGCCGCCATCGAAGCGGCGCGTGCCGGCGAAACCGGTCGCGGCTTTGCGGTGGTGGCGGACGAAGTCCGGGCGTTGGCGAGCAAGACCCAAAGCTCCACCGGCGACATCCAGGCGCACATCGTGGCCTTGCAGCAAGGTGCGCGTGAAGCGGTGGCAGCGATCGGCCAGGCCGGGCGTCAGGCCAATGAAGGTTTGCTGGTATTGCGTGACAGCGCACGGTTGCAGCAATCGGTGCAGGCATCGGTCGAGCAGGTGCATGCGGCGATTGGTCTGGCGACCCAGGCAGCGGCGCATCAGGCGCAAGGTGCGCAGGCGGTGCGCGGTCGGGTTGAGACGATTCATGCGCAAGCTGAGAAAGCGGCTCAGGCGGTGGTGGAAACCACGGCCAGCGGCAAGGTGCTGGATGGGTTGGCGGCGCAGCTGAAGGCAAGCCTGGGGCAGTTCAGGGCGTAAGATTTGTATTGGTTGAGCTGACGTCATCGCGAGCAGGCTCGCTCCCACGGGATTGTGGGTGGGCACAGAATTTGTGACCACCTCAGATCAAATGTGGGGGTGAGCCTGCTCGCGATGGCGGTCTTATCGGCTCAAATACATCCGTGTTGTCAGTAAATAAACCGGCAGCCCCGACACCAGAATCAACAACGCCGCATAAGGCGCCGCTGCCGCGAACTCCACGTTCGCGGTAAGCGCCCAAACCTCCGTCGCCAGCGTATTGAGCCCGGTCGGACTCAACAGCAGCGTCGCCGTCAGCTCCTTCATCGCATCCAGAAACACCAGCGCAAACGCTGCACCCAGTGCTGGAAAGATGATCGGCAGCGTCACCCGGCAAAACGCACTGAAAGACGATGCCCCCAGCGTGCGTGCCGCCTCTTCCAGTTGCGGCGCGGCCTTGTTCAGCGCCGTGCGAATCGGTGCCTGCGCCAATGGCAAAAACAGTAGCGCATAAGCGATCAGCAGCAGTGCCGAAGTCTGGTACAGCACCGGCACGTAGTGCAGGGCGAAATACACCAGCGTCAGCGCAATCACCAAGCCTGGCAGCGCGTGCAGCAGATAGGGCAAGCGCTCGGCCCAGATCGCCAGCCGGCCTTTGTGCCGCACCACCAGCAATCCCACCGGCACCGCCAGCATCAGGCACAGTGCAGCGCCACCCAGCGACAGCGCCAGGGACGACAGTAGCGCCTCGCTGATTGCTGCCACCGGGAATGCTGCCGACGAACCTACCGCCAGCCAGTACGCCAGCATCCCCAGCGGAATGCCGCTGCCGATGATTGCCAATGCCAGGCAGTAAACCTGTCCGGCAACCGTCCATGGCCCCAGTCGAACCTGTTCCGCCTGCCGCGCTGCGCCCTGGCCGGTGCGCACGTGCCGGCCTTTGCCGCGTACTCGCAACTCAAGCCACAACAGCACCAGGCACAGCGCCAGAAGCACCGCCGACAGCATCGCCGCGTTGGCGTTGCTGAATTCCAGTTCGAACTGCTGATAAATCGCGGTGGTAAAGGTTTGCAGGCCGATGATCGACAGGGCGCCGAACTCCACCAGCATGTGCAGGGCAATCAACAGCGAACCTGCAAGCAGGGACGGCCAAAGCAGGGGGAGGGTGATCCTGAAAAACACGCCCCACCGATTCTGTCCCAGCGTGCGGGCTGACTCTTCCAGGGACGGATCGAGGTTGCGCAGGGTTGCTGCAACGGGCAGAAAGATCAGCGGGTACTTGGACAGGGTCATCACCAGGATCGCGCCGCCCAGGCCTTCGAAATGCGCGCTCAGGGATACCCAGGTAAAACTGCTGACGAACGCCGGCACGGCGAACGGCAAGCACAGGATAACGCCCCACACACGCCGTCCCGGCAGATTGCTGCGTTCCAGCAGCCAGGCAAGGGACAAACCGATCACGCCGCAGGCGACGGTCACGCCGATCATCAGCGCCAATGTATTGCGCAGCAGCCCGAACACATAAGGCCGCCACAGCAAATGCAGCGCCTCGGCCCAGCCGGCCTGCCAGGTCTTGAGCCCGACATACACCAGCGGCAAAAGGCTGAGCACCACCAGCAGCAAAACCGGCAGCAGCAGCCAGATCGACGGCCGCTTGCGCCGTGGCACGTAACCCCCGCGCGAGGCGGGGGCGGATAACGATGCGCTCATCAGTTCAAGCCAACGTCACGTTCCAGGTCCAGGGCTTCTTCGGCGTTGCCGAGGTCGGCCGGGGTGACTTTCGGTGCCTCCAGTTCGCTGAACGGCTTGAGACCGCGATCCGATTCCATGCCTTTGTGCAGCGGGTATTCGGCGGTGGTCTGGGTGATCACGCGCTGACCTTCTTCGCTGGCCATGTAGGCGAGAAATTGCTGGGCTTCTTTTGGATGCTTGCTGGATTTCAGCACGGCGGCGCTGGAAACAGTGATCAGGCCGCCGACGTCGCCGCCGGTGAAGTAATGCAGTTTCGAGTCGAGCTGGCCTTTTTCCCGTTGCAAGGCGAACCAGTAGTAGTTGTTCACCAGCACGGTGGCGACTTCGCCGTTTTCCACCGCTTTCAGCGCAACCATGTTGTTGCTGTAAGTCTTGCCGAACGCGCGCAGGCCGGTCAGCCATTCTTCGGCCGCGTCCATGCCATGCACTTTGATGATTGCCACGGCCTGTTCCTGGAACGCGCCGCTGGTAGGTACGAAACCGACCTTGCCTTGCCATTTCGGATCGGAGAATTCCATCACCGACTTGGGCAGGTCTTTTTCATCGATCAGTTTCGGGTTGAAAGCGACCACGCGGACCCGGGCGGTGATGCCGATCCAGGTGCCATTACCGGCGACGTAGTCTTTCGGCAGAACGGCGAGGGTGGCGGCGTCGGTCTGGGCCAGCAGGCCCTGTTCGCCGAGTTTGTTCAGCGGAGGCGATTCTTCTGTGTAGATCACATCGGCGGGAGAGCGGTCGCCTTCTTCGACGACCTGGCTGGCGAGCTGATTGCTGCTGCCTTTGCGCACATTGACGTGAATGCCGGTCTTGGCCTCGAAGGCTTTGGCGATGGCGTCGCCGACTTCCTTGTGTTGGCCGTTGTAGAGGGTCAGGGAAACTGGATCAGCAGCCTGGGTGAGGGGAGTGGCGAGTGCCAGGCCGAGCAGGGTGAAGGTCAGGCCGCGGCGCAGGGTATTTCGAAACATCATTCGCAGGGTTCCTCACTGTCGCATTGCAAAAACTTGAAACAATGATAAACGATATTGTTTCTCAAGTGCGCCTTGCGGGGCGCAGAGGGTTTTGCTAGAGGGGTGCGATCTCTTTGGCGAGGGAGGAGTAATGGCTTGAAGTTTTTGAATGCCAGAAACGCAAAAACCCGCTTTCGCGGGTTTCTGTGAAATCCAAGATCGAAACCTTGAATTTGAATTGGTGCCCAGAAGAAGACTCGAACTTCCACGACCTTGCGGTCACCAGCACCTGAAGCTGGCGTGTCTACCAATTTCACCATCTGGGCATAATCTTCAGCGTCGCCGCTGTTGATGTGGCGCACTATACGGAGAGCGTTTTGATCTGTAAACCCCTGATTTAGATTTAATAAATCAGATGTTTAGAATGCAAAAAACCCGCTTTCGCGGGTTTTTGTGTGAGCCTTGAAATTGATCTAATCTCAAGCTCGTAATTGGTGCCCAGAAGAAGACTCGAACTTCCACGACCTTGCGGTCACCAGCACCTGAAGCTGGCGTGTCTACCAATTTCACCATCTGGGCAGTATCGGCAACGCTAGTGCGTCGTCGATGGCGCGCACTATACGGAGCGTCTTTTTAACTGTAAACCCCTGGCATCAAAAAAACCTGGAAAATTTTACCAGCGGCATTTAAATCAGCTTTGCGCTGTCGATATAAGGCTTTAGATGGGCTGTCGCAGCCTGAAATTTCCCGTTTCATTACGCCTATGCCAAACTAACCCGCATATAGACAAGGTGAAAACTCTCTAATGGCCGATTGGCAGTCCCTCGATCCCGAGGCCGCTCGTGAAGCGGAAAAATATGAAAACCCTATTCCTAGCCGCGAACTGATCCTTCAGCACCTTGCTGATCGGGGTTCGCCTGCTAACCGCGAGCAGTTGGTGGAAGAGTTTGGTCTGACCACGGAAGACCAGATCGAAGCCCTGCGTCGCCGCCTGCGCGCCATGGAGCGCGACGCTCAACTGATCTATACCCGTCGCGGCACCTATGCGCCTGTGGATAAGCTCGACCTGATCCTGGGCCGCATCAGCGGTCACCGTGACGGCTTCGGCTTCCTGGTCCCGGACGACGGCAGCGATGACCTGTTCATGAGCCCGGCGCAAATGCGCCTGGTGTTCGATGGTGACCGAGCCCTGGCCCGTGTGTCTGGCCTCGACCGTCGCGGTCGTCGCGAAGGCATGATCGTCGAAGTGGTGTCCCGTGCCCACGAGACCATCGTCGGTCGCTACTTCGAAGAAGGCGGTATCGGCTTCGTGGTGGCGGACAACCCGAAGATCCAGCAAGAAGTGCTGGTCACTCCGGGTCGTAACGCCAACGCGCAGATCGGTCAATTCGTCGAAGTGAAGATCACGCACTGGCCGACCCCACGCTTCCAGCCGCAAGGCGACGTGGTCGAGGTCGTGGGCAACTACATGGCGCCGGGCATGGAAATCGACGTTGCCCTGCGCACCTACGATATTCCTCACGTCTGGCCTGAGGCGGTGCTCAAAGAAGCCGCCAAGCTCAAGCCTGAAGTTGAAGAGAAAGACAAAGAGAAGCGCATCGACCTGCGTCATCTGCCGTTCGTGACCATCGACGGTGAAGATGCGCGCGACTTCGATGACGCGGTTTACTGCGAAGCCAAGCCTGGCAAGCTGCGCCTGTTCTCCGGCGGCTGGAAGTTGTACGTGGCGATTGCCGACGTTTCCAGCTACGTGAAGATCGGTTCGGCACTGGATAACGAATCCCAGGTTCGCGGCAACTCGGTGTACTTCCCCGAGCGCGTCGTGCCGATGCTGCCGGAGCAGCTGTCCAACGGCCTGTGCTCGCTGAATCCGCACGTCGATCGCCTGGCCATGGTTTGCGAGATGACCATCTCCAAAACCGGCGAGATGACCGACTACTGCTTCTATGAAGCGGTGATTCACTCCCACGCCCGCCTGACCTACAACAAGGTCAGCGCGATGCTGGAAACGCCGAAACTCACAGAAGCGCGTCAGCTGCGTGGCGAGTACACCGATGTCCTGCCACACCTCAAGCAGCTTTACGCACTGTACAAAGTGCTGCTGGCTGCTCGTCACGTGCGTGGCGCGATCGATTTCGAAACGCAGGAAACCCGGATCATTTTCGGTACCGAGCGCAAGATTGCCGAAATCCGTCCGACCGTGCGTAACGATGCGCACAAGCTGATCGAGGAATGCATGCTGGCGGCCAACGTGGCCACCGCCGAATTCCTGAAAAAGCACGAAATCCCTGCGCTGTATCGCGTCCACGACGGTCCGCCACCGGAGCGTCTGGAAAAACTGCGCGCCTTCCTCGGCGAGCTCGGCCTGTCCTTGCACAAAGGCAAGGACGGCCCGTCGCCGAAGGATTACCAGGCCTTGCTGGCCAGCATCAAGGACCGTCCGGATTTCCACTTGATCCAGACCGTCATGCTGCGCTCGTTGAGCCAGGCGGTGTACAGCGCCGATAACCAGGGCCACTTCGGCCTGAATTACGAAGCCTATACCCACTTCACCTCGCCGATCCGCCGCTACCCGGACTTGCTCACGCACCGGGCGATCCGCAGCGTCATCCATTCCAAGCAGAACACCCCGCACGTTCGCCGTGCCGGCGCGATGACTATTCCGAAAGCGCGCATCTATCCATACGACGAAGCGGCGCTGGAGCAGCTCGGCGAGCAATGCTCGATGAGCGAACGCCGTGCCGACGAAGCCACCCGCGACGTGGTGAACTGGCTCAAGTGCGAGTTCATGAAAGACCGTGTGGGCGAATCGTTCCCGGGTGTGATCACCGCAGTGACCGGTTTTGGTCTGTTCGTCGAGCTGACCGACATCTACGTCGAAGGCCTGGTGCACGTCACCGCGCTGCCGGGCGATTACTACCACTTCGACCCTGTGCACCACCGCCTCGCCGGTGAGCGTACCGGTCGCAGCTTCCGCCTTGGCGACACCGTTGAAGTGCGCGTGATGCGCGTTGACCTCGACGAACGCAAGATCGACTTCGAGATGGCGGAAAAAACCATCAGCGCGCCGATCGGCCGCAAAAAGCGCGGAACTGAAAAGACCGAGCCAGCCGCCAAGACATCGGCCAAAACCGCAGCAGAACCGGCACCGGCAAAAACCGGTCGTCGTCCTGCCAAGGAAAAGGCTGTCGAAGCCTATCGCCCAAGCGATGCTGCGGCGAAAAATGCCGAGCTGCGTAAAAGCCGTGAATTGAAACAGGCGTTACTGTCTGAAGCAAAAAGCGGCGGTAAAGCGGCGTCTGGGGGAAAGACCGGACGGTCGGCGCCTGACAAGGCCCCCGGCAGCAAGCCAAGCAAACACCGTAAAGGCCCGCCAAAAGCGGGTTCGGCCCCAGCCAAAAGCGGCGGTGCGCGTAAACCTAAGGCCAAGTCATGAGTAATCTGGAAAAGATCTACGGCGTGCACGCTGTAGAAGCATTGCTGCGTCACCACCCGAAACGCGTCAAGCAAATCTGGCTGGCTGAAGGCCGCAGTGATCCGCGGGTTCAGACACTGATCGCCCTGGCTGCGGAAAATCGCGTGGCCGTCGGCCAGGCCGAGCGCCGTGAGCTGGATGCCTGGGTTGAGGGCGTGCACCAGGGCGTCGTGGCGGATGTGAGCCCGAGCCAGGTCTGGGGCGAAGCGATGCTCGACGAGTTGCTCGATCGGACCGAAGGCGCGCCGCTGCTGCTGGTGCTCGACGGCGTGACCGATCCGCACAACCTGGGCGCTTGCCTGCGTTCGGCCGATGCGGCCGGTGCGCTGGCGGTGATCGTGCCGAAGGACAAGTCGGCCACCCTGACCCCGACGGTACGGAAGGTGGCTTGTGGTGCGGCGGAAGTGATTCCGTTGGTCGCCGTGACCAACCTGGCGCGAACCCTGGAAAAACTCAAGCAGCGAGGCTTGTGGGTTGTCGGTACGGCGGGCGAGGCTGAGCAGAGTCTGTATCAGCAAGACATGACCGGCCCGACCATCCTGATCATGGGCGCGGAAGGCAGTGGCATGCGTCGCCTGACTCGCGATCTTTGCGACTACCTGGTGCATCTGCCGATGACGGGCAGCGTCAGCAGTCTCAACGTGTCTGTGGCGACTGGCGTTTGCCTGTTCGAGGCCCAGCGCCAGCGCAGCGTCAAAGCGGCGGCGGGCGGCAAGAAGTCTTAAGCCGGTTGTAATCCCTGTGGGAGCGAACCTGCTCGCGAAAGCGGAGTAACATTCAGCATCAATGTTGAATGTCATGCCCCCTTCGCGAGCAGGCTCGCTCCCACAGTGGTTTGTGTCAGGGTGAAAAGTTGCGGTGCGAACGAACTGTTCAAATAATCACCAATTGCCTTGCACCTCTTCTATCCCTTCTCTACAATTGCGCCCCTTGCTGTGACGGCAGGCACTCACGTGTCTATCGCAAGCAAGTCCATAAGTGTCATTCACTCCTTGTCTGACCGTTTTTGAACGGCAGGCTACAACCCGTAAGGAGCATTCATGCGTCATTACGAAATCATCTTTTTGGTCCACCCGGATCAAAGCGAGCAAGTCGGCGGCATGGTTGAGCGTTACACCAAGCTGATCGAAGAAGACGGCGGCAAAATCCACCGTCTGGAAGATTGGGGCCGTCGTCAACTGGCCTACGCAATCAACAATGTTCACAAGGCTCACTACGTGATGCTGAACGTTGAGTGCACTGGCAAGGCCCTGGCCGAGCTGGAAGACAACTTCCGCTACAACGATGCAGTGATCCGTAACCTGGTCATCCGTCGCGAAGAAGCCGTTACCGGCCAATCCGAGATGCTCAAGGCTGAAGAAAACCGCAGTGAGCGCCGTGAGCGTCGCGACCGTCCTGAGCACGAAGGCGCTGAAAGCGCTGATAGTGATGACAGCGACAACAGCGATAACGCTGACGAGTAATCCACGGACCTTTTAAGGAGCCTATCAAATGGCACGTTTCTTCCGTCGTCGTAAATTCTGCCGCTTCACCGCTGAAGACGTGAAAGAGATCGATTACAAAGATCTCAACACTCTGAAAGCCTACGTATCCGAGACCGGCAAAATCGTTCCAAGCCGCATCACCGGTACCAAAGCTCGTTATCAGCGTCAGCTGGCCACCGCTATCAAGCGCGCCCGCTTCCTGGCCCTGCTGGCCTACACCGACAGCCACGGCCGCTGAGACCGGGCAGTCGACACGTAGCAAAGGATTGAATGCATGCGCGCCTTAGCTGAGTTCATCATGCGCGGCCGTATGCAGGCCACTCTGGTAGTGGCTGGATGCGCAATACTGCCGTTGTTGTATTGGTTGGGTGCTGCCGCCGGATGCCTTGTGCTCCTGCGGCGCGGATTGAAGGACGCCATTGGCGTACTTGCTCTGGGGCTGCTGCCGGCGTTGATCTGGTGGCTTTACTCCGATGACCCACGGGCACTTCTGGTGCTGCTGGGGTCTTCGAGCCTTGCGTTGGTTTTGCGCGCAAGCGAGTCCTGGAACCGCGTGCTGCTGGTCAGCATAGCGATGGGAGTGGTGTTTGCAGTGGTGCTGGGGACAGTTTTTGCTCCCCAAATCGAGATGCTGGCGCAGGCTTTGATAAAAGTCATGCCGTCGCTACTCGGTGATGTCTACCAGAAGTTGTCGGTAGACGAGCAAGCGCATTTTGCGTCCCTGATTGCACCGGTCCTGACCGGCCTGATTGCGGCCTTGTTGCAAATCGTCAGTGTGCTGAGCCTGATTGTCGGGCGCTACTGGCAGGCGTTGTTGTACAACCCGGGTGGTTTTGGTCGCGAGTTTCGCGCCATCCGATTCCCGCTTTTACCAGCGATGTTGCTGCTGGCGTTCATGCTTCTGGGACCGAACATCGGTCCACAGATGGCCATGTTGACGCCGTTGTGCAGCGTACCGCTGGTGTTCGCCGGGCTGGCCCTGATTCACGGGCTGGTGGCGCAAAAGCGACTGGCCAGGTTCTGGCTGGTGGGGTTGTACGTCACGCTGTTGCTGTTCATGCAGCTGATCTATCCGTTGCTGGTGGTCTTGGCCATCGTCGACAGCCTGATTGATTTTCGCGGTCGTTCGACGCCGAAAGACGTCGATAGCGCGAACGGTGAAGGTTAAAAGTTAAGAGGATTTTCACATGCAACTGATCCTTCTGGAAAAAGTCACCAACCTGGGCAACCTGGGTGACAAAGTAAACGTTAAGGCTGGTTACGGTCGTAACTACCTGCTGCCTTACGGCAAAGCTACCGCTGCGACCGCTGCCAACCTGGCTGCGTTCGAAGAGCGTCGCGCTGAGCTGGAAAAAGCCGCAGCAGACCGTAAAACTTCGGCTGAAAGCCGTGCCGCCCAACTGGCTGAGCTGGAAGTGACTATCACTGCCACCGCTGGTGACGAAGGCAAGCTGTTCGGTTCGATCGGTACTCACGACATCGCTGATGCACTGACCGCCTCTGGCGTTGAAGTGGCAAAAAGCGAAGTTCGTCTGCCGAACGGCACCATCCGCAACGTAGGCGAATTCGACGTAGCCGTGCACCTGCACGCCGAAGTTGAAGCCACCGTACGCGTTGTCGTGGTAGCAGCTTAAGCAGCACTTGTCGGCTGGCACCCTCGGGTGCTTGCCGGTAACATCGGGCACGATCCTGTTTACAGGTCGTGCCCTTTGTCTTTCTGAAACCCCCAATTTCTAGTGGCCATGAACGATATCTCCGCTCCCGAGCAATACGATCTGCAAACCGCTGCCCTGAAGGTGCCGCCGCATTCCATCGAGGCCGAACAGGCCGTGCTCGGTGGTTTGATGCTGGACAACAACGCCTGGGAACGCGTGTTGGATCAAGTGTCGGACGGCGATTTCTATCGGCATGACCACCGTTTGATCTTCCGCGCGATCGCCAAGCTCGCCGACCAGAACTCCCCCATCGACGTCGTGACCCTTGCCGAGCAATTGGACAAGGAAGGTCAGACCTCGCAGGTCGGTGGTCTCGGTTACCTGGGTGAGCTGGCGAAAAACACGCCGTCCGTCGCCAACATCAAGGCTTATGCCCAGATTGTTCGTGCGCGGGCAACCTTGCGCCAACTGATCGGTATTGCCTCCGAAATTGCCGACAGTGCCTTCAACCCGGAAGGCCGTACCGCTGAAGAGATTCTCGACGAAGCCGAGCGCCAGATCTTCCAGATCGCTGAGGCCCGGCCAAAGACCGGCGGCCCGGTGAGTGTGAATGACCTGTTGACCAAGGCTATCGACCGCATCGACACCTTGTTCAACACCGACAACGCCATTACCGGCCTGTCCACCGGTTACACCGACCTCGACGGAATGACCAGTGGCTTGCAACCGTCTGACCTGATCATCGTCGCCGGCCGTCCATCCATGGGTAAAACCACCTTTGCGATGAACCTGGTGGAAAACGCCGTGTTGCGCAGCGACAAGTGCGTACTGGTGTACTCGCTCGAGATGCCAGGCGAATCGCTGATCATGCGTATGCTGTCGTCCCTCGGCCGTATCGACCAGACCAAGGTCCGTGCCGGTCGCCTGGACGACGACGATTGGCCGCGCCTGACCTCGGCGGTCAACCTGCTCAACGATCGCAAACTGTTCATCGACGATACGGCCGGCATCAGCCCGTCGGAAATGCGTGCGCGGACCCGACGCCTGGTGCGTGAGCACGGCGACATCGCCCTGATCATGATCGACTACCTGCAATTGATGCAGATCCCGGGTTCGGGCGGTGACAACCGGACCAACGAGATTTCCGAGATCTCCCGTTCCTTGAAGGCCCTGGCCAAGGAATTCAACTGCCCGGTGGTTGCGTTGTCCCAGCTCAACCGCTCCCTGGAGCAGCGACCGAACAAACGGCCGATCAACTCCGACCTCCGGGAATCCGGAGCGATCGAGCAGGATGCTGACGTGATCATGTTCGTTTACCGGGACGAGGTGTACCACCCGGAAACCGAGCACAAAGGCATCGCCGAGATCATCATCGGCAAGCAGCGGAACGGCCCGATTGGCACGTCGCGGCTGGCGTTCATCGGCAAGTACACCCGCTTCGAAAACCTCGCACCGGGCAGCTACAACTTCGACGACGAGTAACGCCCAGGCAGGACGCTTGCCTGTGGCGAGGGAGCTTGCTCCCGCTCGGCTGCGCAGCAGTCGCAAAGCTGAGGAATGCGGTCCGTCTGGAAAAATTCGGTCGAAGGTTTTGGGGCCGCTTCGCTGCCCAGCGGGAGCAAGCTCCCTCGCCACAAGGGTTGCGCCTGGCCTCTGGATCTTTGCGCGAAACGGGCGCCGCAATTTCCGACCATAGCCGTCGGAATTGGTTGTTTTTTGTGCTATATTCCGCGCCCGCGATTTTTCATCTCAACACCGGTCATCGTCATGCAAACAGCCAAGCCGTTATTTGACTATCCCAAGTACTGGGCCGAATGTTTCGGCCCGGCGCCATTCCTGCCGATGAGCAGGGAGGAGATGGATCAGCTTGGCTGGGATTCCTGCGACATCATCATCGTCACCGGTGATGCGTACGTTGACCATCCGTCGTTCGGCATGGCAATCATCGGCCGGCTGCTGGAGTCGCAAGGCTTCCGCGTCGGGATCATTGCCCAGCCAAACTGGCAGTCCAAAGACGACTTCATGAAGCTCGGCGAGCCGAACCTGTTCTTCGGTGTCGCGGCCGGCAACATGGATTCGATGATCAACCGCTACACCGCCGACAAGAAAATCCGTTCCGATGACGCCTACACCCCGGGTGGCCTGGCGGGCAAACGTCCGGACCGCGCGAGCCTGGTTTACAGCCAGCGCTGCAAGGAAGCCTACAAGAATGTACCGATCGTGCTCGGCGGCATCGAAGCTTCCCTGCGTCGCATCGCCCACTACGATTACTGGCAGGACCGGGTGCGCAACTCGATCCTGATCGACGCCTGCGCCGACATCCTGCTCTACGGCAACGCCGAGCGTGCGATCGTCGAAGTCGCCCAGCGTCTGTCCTTCGGTCACAAGATCGAAGACATCACTGACGTGCGCGGCACCGCGTTCATCCGTCGTGACACGCCGAAGGACTGGTACGAAGTCGATTCCACGCGCATCGACCGTCCGGGCAAGGTCGACAAGATCATCAACCCGTACGTGAACACCCAGGACACCCAGGCCTGCGCGATCGAGCAGGAAAAAGGTCCGGTTGAAGACCCGAGCGAAGCCAAGGTCGTGCAGATCCTGGCCAGCCCGAAAATGACCCGCGACAAAACCGTGATTCGTCTGCCCTCGGTCGAGAAAGTCCGTGGCGATGCGGTTCTGTACGCTCACGCCAACCGCGTGCTTCACCTGGAAACCAACCCGGGCAACGCCCGCGCCTTGGTGCAGAAGCATGGCGAAGTCGACGTCTGGTTCAACCCGCCGCCGATTCCGATGACCACTGAAGAAATGGACTACGTGTTCGGCATGCCTTACGCACGGGTTCCGCACCCGGCGTATGGCAAGGAAAAAATTCCTGCCTACGACATGATTCGCTTCTCGGTGAACATCATGCGTGGCTGCTTCGGTGGCTGCACCTTCTGCTCCATCACCGAGCACGAAGGCCGGATCATCCAGAACCGTTCCGAAGAATCGATCATTCGCGAAATCGAAGAGATCCGCGACAAGGTTCCAGGCTTCACCGGCGTGATTTCCGACCTCGGTGGCCCGACTGCGAACATGTACCGCATCGCCTGCAAGAGCCCGGAAATCGAATCCGCGTGCCGCAAGCCGTCGTGCGTGTTCCCGGGCATCTGCCCCAACCTGAACACCGATCACTCATCGCTGATTCAGCTGTACCGCAGCGCCCGTGCCTTGCCGGGTGTGAAGAAGATCCTGATCGCGTCCGGTCTGCGCTACGACCTCGCGGTCGAGTCGCCGGAATACGTCAAAGAGCTGGTGACCCACCACGTCGGCGGTTACCTGAAGATCGCCCCGGAACACACCGAGGAAGGTCCGCTCAACCAGATGATGAAACCGGGCATCGGCAGCTATGACAAGTTCAAGCGCATGTTCGAGAAGTACTCCAAGGAAGCCGGGAAAGAGCAGTACCTGATTCCGTACTTCATCGCCGCCCACCCGGGCACCACCGACGAAGACATGATGAACCTGGCCCTGTGGCTCAAGGGCAACGGCTTCCGCGCCGACCAGGTGCAGGCGTTCTACCCGTCGCCGATGGCCACCGCCACCGCGATGTACCATTCGGGCAAGAACCCGCTGCGCAAGGTCACTTACAAGAGCGACGCGGTGACCATCGTCAAGAGTGAAGAGCAGCGTCGCCTGCACAAGGCGTTCTTGCGTTATCACGACCCGAAAGGCTGGCCGATGCTGCGTGAAGCGTTGACCCGCATGGGCCGCGCCGACCTGATCGGACCGGGCAAGAACCAGTTGATCCCGCTGCATCAGCCGGCGACCGACAGCTACCAGAGCGCCCGTCGCAAGAACTCGACGCCGGCCGGCAGTCACAAGGTTGCAGGGGAAAAAACCACCAAGATCCTGACCCAGCACACCGGCCTGCCACCACGTGCCAGCGATGGCGGCAATCCGTGGGACAAGCGTGAACAGGCCAAGGCGGCGGCATTCGCCCGCAACCAACAGGCGGCCAAAGATCGCAAGGACGCGGCCAAAGGCAAGGGACCGAAGCCTGCGCGCAAGCCGGTAGTGCCGCGCTAAACGCTGACCGCTGATAACAGAACGCCAACCTTCGGGTTGGCGTTTTTTATTGTCTGCTGATCGTTCCCACGCGCTGCGTGGTAATGCCTCAAGGGACGCTCCGCGTCCAGTGACGCGGAGCGTTACGGGCTGCATTCCCACACAGAGCGTGGGAACGATCGTAGGTATCTCGCCACATTTGCGTGCAATCCTCTCAAACCAATTTCCCGCATCGCCCGATTTTGGTGCTGTACTGCCTCAAGCAATCGAAGAAAGCGCCAGCGCTGCTGGATGGCATAAGTCTTGCGCGCTTTCCCAATACGCTTAAGGCTCGCAGGAGGCACGCCGTGTCGATTCATGTCGCATTGCACCACGTCACGCATTACCGCTACGACCGCGCCATCGAGCTCGGTCCGCAGATCGTTCGCTTGCGCCCGGCCGCCCACAGTCGCACGCGGATTCTGTCCTATGCGCTGAAAGTCTCCCCCGAGCAGCATTTCATCAACTGGCAGCAGGACCCCCAGGGCAATTACCTGGCGCGGTTGGTGTTCCCGGAGAAAACCGCTGAGCTGCGCATCGAGGTCGATCTGCTGGCGGAGATGGCGGTGTTCAATCCGTTCGACTTCTTCCTTGAGCCCTACGCGGAAAAGATCCCGTTCACCTACGCCTCGGATGAGCGCAAGGAACTGGCGCCGTACCTGGAAACTTTGCCCCTGACGCCGAAGTTCAAGGCCTATCTGGACGGCATCGACCGCACGCCGCTGCCGAGCGTCGACTTCCTCGTGGCGCTCAATCAGCGCCTGAGCGAAGACATCGGCTACCTGATCCGCATGGAGCCGGGGGTGCAAACCCCCGAGCACACCCTTGAACATGCGTCCGGTTCCTGCCGTGACTCGGCGTGGTTGCTGGTGCAGTTGCTGCGTAACCTCGGACTGGCGGCGCGTTTCGTCTCTGGTTATCTGATCCAGCTGACTGCCGACGTCAAAAGCCTCGACGGTCCCTCGGGCACGGAAGTGGACTTCACCGACTTGCACGCCTGGTGCGAGGTCTATTTGCCCGGCGCCGGCTGGATCGGCCTGGACGCGACGTCAGGGCTGTTTGCCGGTGAAGGGCACATTCCGTTGGCGTGCAGCCCCGATCCGGGCTCTGCGGCACCGATCAGTGGCCTGGTGGAACCGTGCGAGTGCGAGTTCACCCACGAAATGTCCGTGGAGCGGATCTGGGAAGCGCCGCGAGTAACAAAGCCCTATACCGAAGATCAGTGGTTGGCGATCCAAGCGCTGGGGCGGCAGATCGATGCCGACCTGCTGGAGGGCGACGTGCGCCTGACCATGGGCGGCGAGCCGACGTTTGTTTCCATTGACGATCCGGACGGCGCCGAGTGGAACACCGCCGCACTTGGCCCGGACAAGCGTCGGCTGTCCGCCGAGCTGTTCCAGCGCATGCGCAAACACTACGCGCCCAAAGGCCTGGTGCATTTCGGTCAGGGCAAGTGGTATCCCGGCGAACAACTGCCACGCTGGTCGCTGAACTGCTACTGGCGGCGCGATGGCGTGCCGATCTGGCACAACAGCGCGCTGATTGCCGATGAGCAGGAAGACTACGGTGCCGATGGCGAACTGGCCGGGCGTTTTCTGTCGAGTGTCGCCGAACGCCTGAAAATTCCGACACGCTTTGTTTTCCCCGCCTACGAAGACAATTTCTATTACCTCTGGCGCGAAGGCACGTTGCCGCTGAACGTCAGCGCCGAAGACTCGCGTCTTGAAGAACCGCTGGAGCGGGCCCGCCTGCGTAAAGTCTTCAGCCAGGGCCTGGACAAGGTGATCGGTCAGGTCCTGCCGCTGGCGCGCACCGCCAAGGGTGATCAATGGCAGAGCGGTCGCTGGTACCTGCGTGACGAGCACTGCCGACTGGTGCCCGGTGATTCACCGCTGGGCTATCGGCTTCCGTTGGGCTCGCAGCCATGGGTAAAAGCGGCGGAGTATCCGTTCATCCATCCTAACGATCCGAATCAGGCATTCCCCTCGCTACCAGACACTCAGCAGTTGAACAGTCCGGGAGCACCGGCCGAACCGGTCGAGCGGGAACTGAAAGTCGATGAATCCGCCGACTGGCTGACCCGCACCGCATTCTGCGCCGAGGCACGGGAAGGTCGGTTGTACCTGTTCATGCCGCCGCTGGAGCGGGTCGAAGATTATCTGGAACTGGTCACCGCGATCGAGGCCACGGCGCAGGAACTGCATTGCCCGGTGCTGCTGGAAGGCTACGAGCCGCCGAGCGATCCGCGCTTGAGCAACTTCCGTATCACCCCTGACCCGGGCGTGATTGAGGTCAATGTGCAGCCGTCCGCCACGTGGGATGAGCTGGTCGAGCGCACCGAGTTCCTCTACGAAGAAGCGCGCCAGACCCGACTGACCACCGAGAAATTCATGATCGACGGCCGGCACACCGGCACTGGCGGCGGCAACCATTTCGTCCTGGGTGGCGCGACGCCGGCTGACTCACCGTTTCTGCGCCGTCCCGACCTGCTGCGCAGCCTGATCAGTTACTGGCATAACCACCCGTCCTTGTCCTACTTGTTTTCCGGATTGTTCATCGGCCCGACGTCCCAGGCGCCGCGTGTCGATGAAGCGCGCAACGATGCCTTGTACGAACTGGAAATCGCTTTCGCCCAGATGCCGGAGCCGGGCGAGGAGTGTGCGCCGTGGCTGGTCGACCGGTTGCTGCGCAATTTGCTGATCGACGTGACCGGCAATACGCACCGCGCCGAGTTCTGCATCGACAAGCTCTATTCGCCGGATGGCGCGACGGGGCGGCTTGGATTGCTTGAGTTGCGCGCCTTTGAAATGCCACCGCATGCGCGCATGAGCCTGGCGCAACAGTTGCTGCTGCGGGCGCTGGTGGCGCGGTTCTGGCGCGAGCCGTATGCGCCGCCGAAACTGGCGCGCTGGGGCACTGAGCTGCATGACCGGTTCCTGCTGCCGCACTTTATCGAGCAGGATTTCGCCGATGTGATCGTCGATCTCAATGCCGCCGGTTATCCCGTGCGCGCAGAGTGGTTTGCCGCGCATCTGGAATTTCGTTTTCCCAAGGTCGGCGATTACGCCGTCAGCGGCATCGAGCTGGAAGTGCGTCAGGCGCTGGAGCCTTGGCATGTGCTGGGTGAGGAGGGCGCGGTCGGCGGCACGGTGCGCTACGTGGATTCGTCGCTGGAACGCTTGCAGGTGAAGCTCACCGGTCTGGCACCGCAGCGTTATTTGCTGACGTGCAATGGCGTTCCCGTACCGTTGCAGCCGACCGGCCGCGTCGGCGAGTTCGTTGCCGGCGTGCGTTTCCGCGCCTGGCAACCGGCCAACTGCCTGCAACCGACCATCCCGGTCCACGCGCCGTTGGTGTTCGACCTGCTCGACACCTGGATGCAGCGTTCGCTGGGGGGCTGTCAATACCACGTCGCCCATCCGGGCGGGCGTAATTACGACAGCTTGCCGGTGAATGCCAATGAGGCCGAGAGCCGACGGATGGCGCGTTTCTTCCGCATCGGACACAGCCCGGGGAAACTTCCGATACCGATTCTGGAAATTAATGACGAGCTGCCGATGACGCTCGATTTACGACGTTTCTAAACCGTACACGACGCTCGGATTTTTCGTCTATCCGGGCGTCATGAGCCTGCGTTAGTCTGACCGTTCTTTGCTGTCTGCCGAGCTTTCCATGCCTGACCTGCTTGACCGCTACCCGCTGACGGCGGGCACTTATCACGAACTGCTCGACGACAGCGGCGCCGTGCGCCCCCACTGGCGCCGGTTGTTCGACCAATTGCAACGCAGCACGCCAGCGCAATTGGTGCAGCGTCAGGCTTTGTTGACCCGGCAGATCCAGGAAAACGGCGTGACCTACAACGTCTACGCCGACCCCAAGGGCGCGGATCGGCCGTGGGAGCTTGACCTGCTGCCGCATGTGATTGCGGCAGATGAGTGGCAGCAGTTATCGGCCGGGATTGCCCAGCGAGCTCGGTTGTTGAACGCCGTGCTGGCAGACCTTTACGGCCCGCAGCGATTGATTGCCGAAGGGCTGCTGCCGGCGGAACTGGTATTTGGCCACAACAATTTCCTCTGGCCCTGTCAGGGCATTACGCCGCCGGACGGGGCTTTTCTGCATTTGTACGCCGTGGATCTGGCGCGCACGCCGGATGGCCGCTGGTGGGTGACGGCGGACCGGACTCAAGCGCCTTCCGGTGCCGGTTATGCGCTGGAAAACCGTACCATCGTGTCCCGAGCGTTTCCCGAGTTGTATCGCGACCTGAAGGTGCAGCACCTGGCCGGGTTCTTCCGCACGCTCCAGGAAACCCTCGTCCGCCAGGCGCCAAACGATGAAGACGCGCCACTGATCGTGCTGCTGACGCCGGGGCGTTTCAACGAAAGCTATTTCGAACATCTCTATCTGGCGCGTCAGCTCGGTTATCCACTGGTGGAAGGCGGCGACCTCACGGTGCGCGATGCCACGGTCTACCTGAAGACCCTCAGTGGCCTGCGTCGGGTTCACGCGATCATGCGTCGGCTCGACGATGATTTCTGCGATCCGCTGGAACTGCGTACCGACTCGGCACTCGGTGTGCCGGGCTTGCTCGAAGCCGTGCGGCAGGGGCGCGTGCTGGTGGCCAATGCCCTCGGCAGCGGAGTACTCGAGTCGCCGGGGTTGCTGGGCTTTTTGCCGAAGATCAATCAATTCCTGTTCGGCGAAGAACTGATCCTTCCGTCCATTGCGACGTGGTGGTGTGGCGAAGCGCCGGTGCTGGCCCAGGCGCTGGAGAAACTGCCGGAATTGCTGATCAAACCCGCCTTCCCGTCGCAAAGCTTCGCCCCTGTATTTGGCCGCGATTTGAGTGAAAAACAGCGTCAGGCTTTGGCTGAGCGCATGCAGGCGCGGCCTTATGCGTATGTTGCGCAAGAATTGGCGCAATTGTCCCAGGCGCCGATCTGGCAGGCCGAGGACGGTCAGCTGCAACCGCGAGCCATTGGAATGCGTATGTATGCAGTGGCCAGTCAAGACGGTTATCGGGTGTTGCCGGGCGGATTGACCCGGGTGGCCGCCGAAGCGGATGCGGAAGTGGTGTCGATGCAGCGCGGCGGTGCGAGTAAGGACACCTGGGTATTGGGGGATCGTCCGCCGAGCGGCGAGCAATGGAAAACCCAGCGCACGATCGGTGTGCATGACCTGGTTCGGCGCGATCCGTACCTGCCGTCGCGGGTGGTCGAGAACCTGTTCTGGTTTGGCCGCTATTGCGAACGCTGTGATAACAGCGCGCGATTGTTGCGGATCATGCTGGCGCGCTACGTCGATGGCGATGACCCGCAGGCCCTGGACGCGGCGGTCGACCTCGGCGAGCGCCTCAATCTGTTGCCAGACGAAGGTGAGTTGCCCGAGCGGTTGTTGGCGGCGTTACTCGGCGATGATTGGCCCTTCAGCCTGCGCTCCAATTTGCAGCGCTTGCAGTGGGCCGCCTCGCAAGTGCGCGGCAAGCTCTCGCGGGAAAACTGGCAGGCGCTGGTGGAATTGCAGCGCGAAGCCATGGAGCTGGAAACCGAAGAGCCGGATTTCGGTGAGTTGCTGGACTTCCTCAACCGGCTGGTGATGTCCCTGGCGGCACTGTCCGGTTTTGCCCTGGACGACATGACCCGGGATGAAGGCTGGCGTTTTCTGATGATCGGTCGGCGGATCGAGCGTCTGCAATTTCTCAGCGCCAGCCTGGCGGCGTTTCTGCGCGGTGCCGGTGCCTTCGATCAGGCTGGGCTGGAATGGCTGCTGGAACTGGGCAACAGCAGCATCACATACCGCTCGCGGTACCTGGCGGTGGCGCAGTTGATTCCGGTGCTCGATCTGTTGCTACTCGACGAGCAGAACCCTCATGCGGTGCTGTTCCAGTTGAAACTGGTGACCCGCACCCTGAAACGCTTGAACGATGATTTTGGCGTGCCTCGCGAAGCCGGTCTGCCGCAACTGGTAGAGCGTCTGGCGCGGTTCGATCTGGGTTGCCTGGAGAATTCGTTGTTCGGCGAAGCCAGCGTTCGCGCCGCCATCAACGGTCTGGCCGATCTGCTGCAAGAGATCGCCGATGCCAGCGGGCAAGTGTCGGATCGTCTGGCCTTGCGCCATTTCGCCCATGTCGATGATGTCAGCCAGCGCACGGTGTCCGTCTGATGAGCGCCCGTTACCAGATTCTCCACGACACCCATTATCACTACGACAGCCCGGTGTCCCTGGCCCAGCAACTCGCGCACCTGTGGCCACGTGTCTGTGCCTGGCAACGCTGCATCGAACAACACTTGCAGATCAGTCCCGACCCGACCTCACGCCGGGATGAATTGGATGTGTTTGGCAATCCGCTCACCCGGTTGGCGTTTGAGCGGCCGCATGATGAATTGCTGGTCAACGCCCGGCTTACGGTCGAGGTGCTGGCCCGGCCAACGCTGGATTTCAATCAATCCCCCGCGTGGGAAGAAACCCGCAATGCGCTGACCTACAGCAGTCAGCCGCTTTCTACAGATTTACTGGAAGCGTGCCGTTACCGGTTTGAATCGCCTTATGTGCATCTGAAGCGCAACTTTGTCGAATTCTCGGAAAGCTGTTTTCCACCGGGACAGCCTTTGTTGCTGGGCGTCCAGGCGTTGATGGAGAAGATTTTCAGCGAATTCACCTTCGACGCCGAGGCGACTCAAGTGGCAACGCCGCTGGTGGAGGTGCTGGAGCGTCGGCGCGGGGTCTGTCAGGACTTCGCGCACCTGATGCTCGCTTGCGTGCGTTCCCGTGGACTGGCGGCGCGTTACATCAGCGGCTACCTGCTGACCCAACCACCGCCCGGCCAGCCACGACTGATCGGTGCCGATGCCTCGCATGCCTGGGTTTCGGTGTTTTGCCCGGTGCTGGGCTGGGTGGATTTTGATCCGACCAACAATGTGCAACCGGCGCTGGAGCACATCACCCTGGCCTGGGGACGGGATTTTTCCGATGTGTCGCCGTTGCGTGGGGTGATTCTGGGGGCGGCAATCACGACCCCGAGGTCCGCGTCACCGTGATGCCCCTGGACTAACAAAATCCCCTGTAGGAGCGGTGTAAGTCAGTTCGGGATGGGGTGTTTCAGATTGGCCTGTGAGGGTCAGCAAGGAACTGCTGACCCTGGACACAGATCCGGTGGGCCTGATCAGATCATCGGGCCCTGAGGGTCTCAGGCGTCGGGCGCCTGATCTTTCGGTGCTTCAGTTTCGTCTGTAGCCACTTCGCCTTCGGCATCCGGGTTCAGTGCTGCTGCTTCTTCTTCAGCTGTAGCTTTCTTGCGCTGAAGCTTTTCCTCTTTCTTCTGCTCCTTGGCCAAGTCTCTCTGACGTTTGGCGAAGGAATAATTAGGTTTAGCCATGGGCGATCCTCTGGGGTCGAAGGTGAGGTTGAGCGGCGCATATTCTGCCCTGTATCGGGACCGAGCCGTTAGCTGGGTTTTTGCTCTGTCCATTTGGGCACCACTGTCGGCTGCCAAGCGTCCAGCGCATCGATCAGGGTTTGCGGCGATTCGCTCACTTGCAGCATGTCACGGTGCGCTTCGCGAACGAAGCCTTCGCCGACGATATGATCAAGAAAACCGGTCAATTTGCTATAGAAACCGTTCACTTCCAGCAACCCGAGCGGTTTGCCATGGTAGCCGAGCTGGCCCCAGGTCCAGACTTCAAACAATTCTTCCAGGGTGCCCAGGCCTCCGGGCAGCGCGATGAAGGCATCGCTGAGCTCGGCCATTCGCGCCTTGCGCGCATGCATGCCGTCGACCACCTCCAGACGAGTCAGGCCGCTGTGGCCGATTTCCTTGTCTTTGAGGCTTTGCGGAATGATCCCGATCACTTCGCCGCCGGCCGCCAGTGCCGCATCGGCGACGATGCCCATCAGCCCGACGGCACCGCCGCCATAAACCAAGGTCAGCTTGCGCTCGGCCAGTGCTCGCCCGAGGGCGACAGCCGCTTCACGATAAGCCGGACTGGTGCCGGTGCTGGCACCGCAAAATACACAAACGGACGCTAAAGACATGCCTTACTCCACGGTCAGGATGGCCATAGAGTAAAGGCAGGCGGGCGGCGCTCCAAGGTCTAAACTTCGCGTTCAGGTGTTTCGTAGGTGCCGCTGGCGCCACAGGCATAAGCGGCGAGCAAACTGCGCAACAGGCTGTTAAAGGACATGACAGGCGCTCCAGATCAGGGATGACGGCCTGATGATAGGGCCGGGCCAGACGTCTGGTTGGTAGATTGTTTCGATAGGTGTCATAGCCCGAAAGTTGTATACAATTTTTGATTCAGGTCATAGGAACTTGCGCAGTTTTCAGGCAGTCTTCTGTCCATTCGCACTTTTGTTAACCCCTGCCTTGGAGATTCACCATGTTTGCCAAACTTGTTGCGGTATCCCTGCTGACACTGGCCAGCAGCCAACTGATGGCTGCTGAATGCAAGGTCACTGTCGACTCCACCGATCAAATGTCCTTCAACACCAAGGCCATCGAAATCGACAAAAGCTGCAAGACGTTTACCGTAGAACTGACCCACTCCGGCAGCCTGCCGAAAAATGTCATGGGCCATAACCTGGTGATCAGTAAAGCGGCAGATATGCAGCCGATCGCTACCGATGGCCTGGCAGCCGGTATCGACAAAAACTATCTGAAAGACGGTGATGATCGCGTTATTGCTCATACCAAAATCATCGGAGCCGGAGAGAAGGATACGCTGACCATCGATGTATCGAAGCTGACAGCGGGCACCGATTACGGCTTCTTCTGCTCGTTCCCGGGCCACATCTCGATGATGAAAGGTACGGTTACCCTGAAGTAATCGATTCGAGTACATAAAAAAGCGTCCCGATTGGGACGCTTTTTTTGTGCCTGACGAAAGACCGAGTCATCGTTCATCGTCGGAACGCCGCCCGGAGCCGGTTCGCTCCCACAGGTACAGCGTTGTCCTTGTGGGAGCGAGCCTGCTCGCGATGGCGTCAGTACAGACGCCGCAGCTTCAAGGCGCGAACGGCATCACGCGCTTGTGATGGGTCTTTTTATACGTATCGCAAATAATCCTGAACGCTTCCTCACGCACCGGCTGACCGTGCAGGAACGCGTCGATCTCGGCATAGGTCACGCCGTGGGACGCTTCGTCGGGTTTGCCCGGCGACAGGTCTTCAAGGTCGGCGGTCGGGATTTTTTCCACCAGCGATTCCGGCGCGCCGAAACTGCGGGCGATGTCTCGAACCTGGTTTTTCACCAGGCCACTCAACGGGGCCAGGTCGCAGGCGCCATCACCGAACTTGGTGAAGAAACCCATCACCGCTTCCGCCGCGTGGTCGGTACCGATGACCAGCCCGTGCGCCGCGCCGGCGATGGTGTACTGGGCGACCATGCGCATCCGCGCCTTGGTGTTGCCGAGCACGAAATCCACCGAGACCGCGTGCTTGCCTTCGAAAGCCGCCACTTCATTGGCCAGGGCTTTCACCGCCGGGCCGATGTTCACGGTGTGACGTTCGTCCGGGGCGATGAAATCCACCGAGGCCTGGGCATCGTGTTCATCGAACTGGGTTTCATAAGGCAGGCGCACGGCGATGAACTTGTAGCTTTTGTCGCTGGTTTGCTCGCGCAACTCACGCATGGCGCGTTGGGCCAGCAGGCCGGCGGTCAGCGAGTCGACGCCGCCGCTGATGCCGAGCACCAGGGTCTTGAGCCCGGAATTGACCAGGCAATCCTGAATGAAGCTGACCCGCCGGGCGACCTCGGCCTCAAGGGCTGCGTGGTCGGCGAATGGCGGCTGAACCTTGAGCTGCTCAGCAATCTCACGCTGTACGGCTTGCATGAATTCACTCCTTGCTAGTGGTGCCAGATGTGCTGGAAAGGGCGGCAGGTACTTTGAAAACGTGTCGCAAATAGGCGACGAAATTTGGGTCTTTGCAGTGAGTCTTGCCAGGCTCATCGGAAATCTTTGCCACGGGCTGGCCGTTGCAGGCCGCCATTTTAAGCACGATGCTCATCGGTTCGACACCCGGAATATCACACGTCAGGTTGGTGCCGATCCCGAAGCTGACATTAATCCGACCGCGCAACGCCCGAAATATTTCCAGGGATTTTGGCAGCGTCAGGCTGTCGGAGAACGTCAGGGTCTTGCTCATCGGGTCGATGCCCAGCTTTTGATAGTGGGCGATCGCCTTTTCTGCCCAGATCACCGGATCGCCGGAGTCATGGCGCAGGCCGTCGAAGAGCTTGGCAAAGAACAGGTCGAAGTCGTTAAGAAAGGCATCCATGGTGATGCAGTCGGTCAGGGCGATCCCCAGCAGCCCCCGATACTCGCGCACCCAGCAATCGAGGGCGGCAATCTGGCTGTCGATCAGTCGGGGACCGAGCTGCTGATGCGCCATGATCCATTCGTGGGCCATGGTGCCCAAAGGTTTCATGTCCAGTTCCCGTGACAGATGCACGTTGCTGGTACCGACGAAACGCCCGGGGAAATCGTGCTTGAGCACGTTCACCACTTCTTCCTGCACGCGGAACGAGAAGCGACGGCGTGTGCCGAAATCGGCTACCTGCAGTTCGGACAATTCGTCGCTGCTGGCGTTGGCGGTCAACCAGTCGAACTTGCGGTAGAGCTGCTCGCGAGCCTGTTCCAGAACAATTTCGCGGTAGCGATAGCGGTTGCGCACTTCGCTGACGATGGAAAGCAGCGGTACTTCAAACAGAATCACATGCAACCACGGCCCGCGCAGGCGGATGAACAGCTCGCCGTTTTCGATACCCGTGTGGACGTAACGCAGGTTGAAGCGGAACAGCCCGAGAAAGCGCAGGAAATCCGGCTTCATGAAGCTGATGCGTTCCATGAAGCTCAACTGGTCGGCGCTCAGGCTCAACTCGGCCAGGCGTTCGATCTGGAAGCGGATTTCTGCCAGATACGGGCGCAGATCCTCATTGTTACGGCAACGAAACTCCCATTCGACTTCCACGTTCGGGTAGTTGTGCAGCACCGCCTGCATCATCGTCAGTTTGTAGAAATCGGTGTCGAGCAGGTTCTGCACAATGCGATCGCCAAACACGCTCTCGCTCATAACGGGGTTCTCCAGGCGGGCCGCGGCCTGTGGTCGCGACGTTTCAGCTGTTTCTATGAATGGGGCTAGTGGCGCATATCAGAGGCAGTTATTGCCAGCGATTTTTTAGACAGTGCATATCCTTGTGGCGAGGGAGCTTGCTCCTGCTGGGGTGCGAAGCGCCCCCAATACAGGACTGCTGCGCAGCCCAACGGGAGCAAGCTCCCTCGCCACAAGAATTAGCCGGGGCTTCAAATCTACGGCGCATCCGGGCTGTCGATCTGCTCCAGCATCCACTTCACAAAATCGCGCACCTTGGGCACTTCCGCCGAGTGCTCGGGATACGCCAGGTAATAGGCATCCGTGCTTGGCATCGCGTGTTTCCAGGGGATAACCAGTTTGCCGTCCGCCAACTCTTCTTCCACCAAAAACCTTGGCAGCAGCGCCACGCCGCAGCCGACCTGGGCGGCGCGGATGCACATATAAAACGTTTCGAAGCGCGGGCCGTGGTAGCTGTGTTCGGTGTGGTAGCCCTGGCTGTCGAACCAATCGTGCCAGGCCTGGGGCCGCGAGGCGTTTTGCAGCAGGACGAGGTCGGCGAGCTGCGTAGGGTCGGTGAACGGCGTGTCCGGCAGGCTGCCCGGCGCGCAGACCGGCACCAGCTCCTCGCCAAACAGCTTCAGGCATTCGGTGCCGGGCCGAGAGCCTTGGCCGAAGTAGAACGCCAGGTCGCTGCGACCTTGCAGCAAATCGTCGGCTTCCTGCTCGCTGCACAGGTCCAGATGGATTGACGGGTGGCGCAGGCGCCAGCCTTTCAGGCGTGGCACCAGCCAGCGCGCGCCGAAGGTCGGCGGCGTCGAAACCCGCAAGACTTCGGTTTCGCCGCCGTAGGAACGTAGGTAATGGGTCGACATCTCGACCTGGGTGAGGATTTTTCGTACTTCCACCAGGTACAAATCACCGGCCGGGGTCATTTGCAGACGTCGGCGCACCCGGCGGAACAGCAAGTGCTGCAACAACTCTTCGAGTTGCGCGACCTGTTTGCTGACGGCGCTCTGGGTCAGGTTCAGCTCTTCGGCGGCCCGGGTGAAGCTTAAATGCCGGGTCACGGCCTCGAAACACTGCAGTGCGGTGATCGACGGCAAATAGCGTTTATTCAGCATGGACGGTCCTTTTTCTTGTTTCTTTTACTGCCAGCAATTCAAAGCATGAATAAACGGAATGATATCTCTCTTAAAGGTCGTTTGTTGGGTAACCTCCGGGGAGCTAAAACTACAGGTCTGATCAGCCGTGAATGTCCGGCTGTACGTTTTCTGTTTTTTGCTCGAGGAGTGACCCATGGTTGCCGCATTGCTTGATCGTCTTGGTGTGAACCCGGCCCTGTACCAGAACGGCAAAGTGCCGGTGCATTCGCCGATCGATGGCAGCCGGATCGCTGCCGTGAACTGGGAAGGCGCCGCTGAAGTCGAGCAGCACATCAGTCGTGCAGATCATGCGTTCGAATTGTGGCGCAAGGTCCCGGCCCCGCGCCGTGGCGAACTGGTGCGTCAACTGGGCGACATCCTGCGCGAATACAAGGCCGACCTCGGCGAGCTGGTGTCCTGGGAAGCCGGCAAGATCACCCAGGAAGGCCTGGGTGAAGTTCAGGAAATGATCGACATCTGCGATTTCGCCGTCGGCCTGTCCCGTCAGCTGTACGGTCTGACCATCGCGTCCGAGCGTCCTGGCCACCACATGCGCGAAACCTGGCACCCGCTGGGCGTCGTCGGCGTCATCAGCGCCTTCAACTTCCCGGTTGCGGTCTGGGCCTGGAACACCACGCTGGCGCTGGTCTGCGGCAACCCGGTGATCTGGAAACCGTCCGAGAAAACCCCGCTGACCGCACTGGCTTGTCAGGCGCTGTTCGACCGCGTACTGAAGAACTTCAGCGACGCACCTCCACACCTCAGCCAAGTGATCATCGGCGGCCGCGATGCCGGCGAAGCGCTGGTCGATGACCCGCGTGTCGCGCTGATCAGCGCCACTGGCAGCACCCGCATGGGCCGTGAAGTGGCGCCGAAAATCGCCGCCCGTTTCGCCCGCAGCATTCTGGAGCTGGGCGGCAACAACGCCATGATCCTCGCCCCAAGCGCCGACCTGGACATGGCCGTCCGCGCCATCCTGTTCAGCGCCGTCGGCACCGCCGGTCAGCGTTGCACCACGTTGCGTCGCCTGATTGCCCATGAGTCGGTGAAGGAAGAAATCGTCACTCGCCTCAAGGCTGCCTATTCCAAGGTCCGCATCGGCAATCCGCTCGAGGGCAACCTGATCGGTCCGCTGATCGACAAAAACAGTTTCGAAAACATGCAGGACGCGCTGGAACAAGCCTTGAGCGAAGGCGGCCGGGTGTTTGGCGGCGAACGCCAGCTGGAAGACAAATACCCGAACGCTTATTACGTCTCGCCGGCCATCGTTGAAATGCCGGAGCAGAGCGATGTGGTCTGCAATGAAACCTTCGCACCGATCTTGTACGTGGTCGGTTACAAGGACTTCGACGAAGCGCTGCGTCTGAACAACTCGGTGCCACAAGGCCTGTCCTCGTGCATATTCACCACCGACGTGCGTGAAGCCGAACAGTTCATGTCGGCGGTGGGCAGCGACTGCGGCATCGCCAACGTCAACATCGGCCCGAGCGGTGCGGAAATTGGCGGCGCGTTCGGTGGCGAGAAAGAAACCGGTGGTGGGCGTGAGTCGGGCTCCGATGCATGGCGCGGCTACATGCGCCGCCAGACCAACACCGTGAACTACTCGCTGGAGTTGCCGTTGGCGCAGGGTATTACGTTCGACTGATCCTCGAGTCGAACAGTGATCCCCTGTAGGAGTGAGCCTGCTCGCGATTGCGGTCTATCAGTCAACATAGATGTTGAATGTTAAATCGCTATCGCGAGCAGGCTCACTCCTACATTTTGAACTGTGTGTTGGTTAGGTTTCTGTTGGAGTCTGGCAATGCCGTTACGCGAAGAGTGTCTGTGGGAAAAACTGACGCCGCAAAGGCCCGACAATGCCGCGCTCAAGGGCGAAGTTACCGTCGATGTCTGCGTCATTGGTGCCGGTTTCACCGGCCTGTCGGCGGCGGTGCATCTACTTGAAAAAGGTAAAAAGGTCTGCGTGCTCGAAGCCCATCGCGCCGGTCACGGCGGTTCGGGGCGCAACGTCGGTCTGGTCAACGCCGGGATGTGGATTCCACCGGACGAGATCGAAGCCGGGTTCGGCGAAGCGGTGGGCAGTCAGCTCAATCGCATGCTGGGTGCAGCGCCATCGCTGGTGTTCAGCCTAGTCGACAAATACAACATCGATTGCCAGTTACGCCGCGAAGGCACGCTGCACATGGCGCACAACGCCCGTGGCGAAGCCGATCTGCGCAGTCGCGAAGAACAATGGAAACGTCGCGGAGCACCGGTCGAACTGCTGACCGGGCAATCCTGCGAACAAGCGACGGGTACCAAAAAGATTGCTGCCGCGCTGCTCGACAAGCGTGCCGGCACGATCAATCCGATGGCTTACACCACGGGGCTGGCCAAAGCGGCCATCAGCCTCGGGGCCAACTGTTCGATCATTCTCCGGTGACCCGACTTGAACGTCAGGGCCAACGCTGGTCGGTGCAAACCGCTCAGGGATCAGTGCTCGCCGAGCAAGTGGTCATCGCCTCCAACGCTTATACCGAAGGTGACTGGACGGAGTTGCGGCGCAATTTCTTCCCCGGTTATTACTATCAAGTGGCGTCGGTCCCGCTGACCGAAGACGCCGCGCAGCAAATTCTGCCCGGCGGCCAGGGTTCCTGGGACACGCGCCAGGTACTGAGCAGTATTCGTCGCGACAAAGACGGCCGTCTGTTGCTGGGCAGCCTCGGTAACGGCAATCAGAAACCGGCCTGGTTCCTCAAGGCCTGGGCCGATCGGGTGCAGCAGCACTATTTCCCCTACCTCAAACCCGTGGAATGGGAATGCACCTGGACCGGTTGCATCGCGTTTACCCCGGACCATTTGATGCGTTTGTTCGAGCCGGCGCCCGGTTTAGTGGCAGTCACCGGTTACAACGGCCGGGGCGTGACAACGGGGACGGTGGTCGGCAAAGCCTTTGCCGATTATCTGTGTAACGGAAATCCTGAGGCGCTACCCATTCCCTTTGCCCCCATGCAGCCATTGGCCGGGGTGGGTTTGCGCAGTTGTTTGTACGAGGCCGGTTTCTCGCTGTATCACGCAGGCCAGTGCTTGCGGATCGTTATTTGATTGTTGAAATTTGTTGCTGGGAGCGGCGCTTTTTCGCGCAGCGACTAGCCTGTAAAAGGTGCGGGTTGTAGCAGTTCCGCACCAGCAGTGTGCACTTCGGTGACGCACGTTGTTACAGGCTGGTTGCACGTCGTTTGGCGCCGCGGTTGCAATGATGGCGCACGCGGGTTGCGCCTTTAAAAATAAATGGTTTCACCTTCTGCGGTTTAGACGGTTGCACGCCCAATGAAAATGGGATCGAAACAGTCGAAATAACAATAAAGCAGCGACTTTTTTCAGAATAAAAAACCGATGGCACGGCCCTTGCTCTGAGCATTCAGAGAAGTCGCAGTGCCAACTAAAAAAAACCTTGGAGCACCACCTCATGTCCCAGACGTTTTACAAGAAAGGCTTTCTGGCCCTCGCAGTGGCAACTGCGTTGGGTGTTTCTGCGTTTGCACAGGCTGATGTGAAAATCGGTGTGGCGGGTCCGATGACAGGTGCCAACGCGGCATTTGGCGAGCAGTACATGAAGGGTGCACAGGCTGCAGCCGACGCGGTCAACGCGGCGGGCGGCGTTAACGGGGAAAAAATCGTACTGGTGAAGGGCGATGACGCCTGCGAACCGAAACAGGCTGTGACGGTCGCCAAGGACCTGACCAACCAGAAAGTCGCCGGCGTAGTCGGTCACTTCTGCTCCTCGTCGACCATCCCGGCCTCCGAGATCTACGACGAAGCGGGCATCATTGCAATCACTCCGGGTTCCACCAACCCAGCGGTTACCGAACGCGGCCTGAGTGCCATGTTCCGTATGTGCGGGCGTGACGATCAGCAAGGCATCGTGGCCGGTGACTACATCGTCGACGTGCTCAAGGGCAAGAAAGTCGTTGTCCTGCACGACAAGGACACCTACGGCCAAGGCCTGGCGGACGCTACCAAGGCCCAACTGGAAAAACGCGGCGTGAAGCCTGTGCTGTATGAAGGCCTGACCCGTGGCGAGAAAGACTTCAGCACCATCGTCACCAAGATCCGCGGCGCTGGCGCCGATGTCGTCTACTTCGGCGGTCTGCACCCGGAAGCCGGTCCTCTGGTCCGTCAACTGCGTGAGCAAGGCCTCAAAGACGTCAAGTTCATGTCCGATGACGGCATCGTGACCGACGAACTGGTCACCACTGCTGGCGGTCCGCAATTCGTTGACGGCGTACTGATGACCTTCGGCGCCGACCCACGCCTGCTGCCAGACAGCAAAACCGTGGTGGACGAGTTCCGCAAGAAAGGCACCGAGCCTGAAGGCTACACCCTGTACGCCTACGCTTCGGTCCAGACCCTGGCCGCAGCTTTCAACGGCGCCAAGTCCAACAGTGGCGAGAAAGCCGCCGAGTGGCTGAAGAAAAACCCGGTCAAAACCGTGATGGGCGAGAAGACCTGGGACGCCAAGGGCGACCTGAAAGTCTCCGACTACGTCGTTTACGAGTGGGACAAGGACGGCAAATACCACCAGCTGGAAAAACAGAAGTGATATGACCTGATCTGCCCGGTGCCTGTTGCACCGGGCAGTCTATGAACATGTCTGTGCAGTACCTGTCTTTTCTCGTAGAGCTGCACACAACCGTGTTGCCCCGGCGGCTGAACCCTGGTCCGTTGCACCCGGCTTCTGTGCAGTCTCTCAAATGCGTGAGATTGCGTTATGGATGGTATTTTCCTGCAGCAACTGGTCAACGGCCTGACCCTCGGGTCGGTCTATGGCCTGATCGCCATCGGCTACACAATGGTCTATGGCATCATTGGCATGATCAACTTCGCCCACGGCGAGGTTTACATGATTTCCGCTTACCTCGCGGCAATCAGTCTGGCTCTGCTGGCGTACTTCGGTATTGAATCCTTCCCGCTGTTGATGCTCGGCACCTTGATCTTCACCATCGTGGTCACGGCGGTGTATGGCTGGGTCATCGAGCGCGTCGCCTACAAGCCCCTGCGCAACTCCACCCGGCTGGCACCGCTGATCAGCGCCATCGGGATTTCGCTGATCCTGCAAAACTATGCCCAGATCGCCCAAGGTGCCAAGCAACAGGGCGTTCCGACCTTGTTGACGGGGGCCTGGCGCGTCGAAATCGGCACCGGCTTCGTGCAGTTGACCTACACCAAGGTGTTTATCCTGATTGCCGCATTCGCCGGCATGGCCCTGCTGACCTACATCATCAAGTACACAAAGCTCGGCCGCATGTGCCGCGCCACCCAGCAAGACCGCAAGATGGCCTCCATCCTGGGGATCAACACCGACCGCGTGATTTCCTACGTGTTCATCATCGGTGCAGCGATGGCGGCCCTGGCCGGCGTGCTGATCACCATGAACTACGGCACGTTCGACTTCTATGCCGGCTTCATCATCGGCATCAAGGCGTTCACGGCCGCGGTACTTGGCGGCATCGGCTCGCTGCCTGGTGCGATGCTTGGCGGGATCATTCTCGGGATCTCCGAGTCGCTGTTCTCAGGTTTGGTCAACTCGGACTACAAAGACGTTTTCAGCTTCTCGCTGCTCGTTCTCGTTCTGGTCTTTCGGCCCCAAGGCCTGCTCGGCCGTCCTCTTGTGTCGAAGGTGTAAGCGATGTCTTCAACCACTAAAAAAACCATTGATCTCAAAAGAAGCCTGGTTGACGCGATTCTTGCCGGCCTTGTCGCCCTGATTGTGTTCGGCCCGATTGTCGGCGTGGTCCTTGACGGCTACGGCTTCAATCTGGAAACGACCCGGGTGGCCTGGATTGTCGCCATCGTCATGGCTGGCCGGTTTGCCCTGAGCCTGTTCCTGCAAACGCCCAAGGGTCTGAAAATCCTTGAAGGCTTTGAAAGCACTGGTTCCGGGGTTCATGTACTGCCGCCTGATTACAAATCCCGCCTGCGCTGGATCATCCCGCTGGTGATCCTCGTTGCCGTGGTGTTCCCGTTCTTCTCCAACTCCTACCTGCTGGGCGTGGTCATTCTCGGGCTGATCTACGTATTGCTCGGCCTGGGCCTGAACATCGTGGTCGGCCTGGCCGGCCTGCTCGATCTGGGTTACGTGGCGTTCTACGCCATCGGTGCCTACGGCCTGGCGCTGGGTTATCAATACCTCGGCCTGGGTTTCTGGACGGTGCTGCCGCTGGCGGCAATCACCGCGGGCCTTGCCGGTTGCATCCTCGGGTTCCCGGTGCTGCGATTGCACGGTGACTACCTGGCGATCGTGACCCTGGGATTCGGTGAAATCATTCGCCTGATCCTCAACAACTGGTTGTCCCTGACCGGCGGCCCGAATGGCATGGCGGCTCCATTGCCAACCTTCTTCGGTCTCGAGTTCGGCAAGCGCGCGAAGGAGGGGGGCGTCCCGTTCCATGAGTTCTTCGGCATCGCCTATAACCCGGACGTGAAGTATTACTTCATCTATGCGGTGTTGTTCCTGGTGGTGCTGGCCGTGCTGTACATCAAGCATCGTCTGGTCAAGATGCCGGTCGGCCGCGCTTGGGAAGCCTTGCGTGAAGACGAAATCGCCTGCCGCTCCATGGGCCTGAACCACGTACTGGTCAAGCTCTCGGCGTTCACCATCGGTGCCTCGACGGCCGGCCTGGCCGGGGTGTTCTTCGCCACGTATCAAGGCTTCGTCAACCCGACCTCGTTCACCTTTTTCGAATCGGCGCTGATCCTCGCCATCGTGGTCCTCGGCGGAATGGGTTCGACCATCGGCGTGGTGATTGCAGCCTTCGTGCTGACCGTTGCCCCGGAACTGCTGCGCGGCTTTGCGGAATATCGCGTGCTGCTGTTCGGCGTGCTGATGGTGTTGATGATGATCTGGCGACCGCGCGGCCTGATTCGGATCAGCCGTACCGGTGTGACGCCGCGTAAAGGAGTAGCGCCATGAGCGAAGTCGTACTCTCGGTCGAGAAGCTGATGATGCACTTCGGCGGCATCAAGGCGTTGAGCGATGTCAGCCTCAAGGTGCATCGCAACTCGATCTTTGCCCTGATCGGCCCCAACGGCGCCGGCAAGACCACCGTGTTCAACTGCCTGACCGGTTTCTACAAGGCCTCCGGTGGCAGGATCGAACTCAATACCCGCGGCGAACGCACCGATGTCATCCAGCTGTTGGGCGAGTCGTTCAAAGCCACGGATTTCGTTTCGCCGAAAAGCTTCATCACCCGGATGCGCTACAAAATGTTCGGCGGCACCCACCTGGTGAACCGTGCCGGGCTGGCGCGCACCTTCCAGAACATTCGCCTGTTCAAGGAAATGTCGGTACTTGAAAACCTGCTGGTAGCCCAGCACATGTGGGTCAACCGCAACATGTTGGCCGGCATCCTCAATACCAAGGGCTACCGCAAGGCCGAAAGCGACGCGCTGGACCACGCCTTCTACTGGCTGGAAGTCGTGGACCTTGTGGACTGCGCCAACCGTCTGGCCGGTGAACTGTCCTACGGCCAACAGCGCCGCCTGGAAATCGCCCGGGCCATGTGCACCCGGCCGCAGATCATCTGCCTCGACGAACCGGCGGCCGGCCTCAACCCTCAGGAAACCGAAGCGCTGAGCGCGATGATCCGTTTGCTGCGCGACGAGCACGATCTGACCGTGGTGCTGATCGAACACGACATGGGCATGGTAATGAGCATTTCCGACCACATCGTGGTGCTGGACCACGGCGTCGTCATCGCCGAGGGCGGACCTGAAGCGATTCGCAACGACCCAAAAGTGATTGCGGCCTATCTGGGCGCTGATGAAGAGGAAGTGGTGCTATGAGTCAACCCATCCTCGAACTCAAGGATCTGGATGTGTTTTACGGGCCGATCCAGGCTCTGAAAAAAGTCTCGCTGCATATCGAAGAAGGTGAAACCGTCAGCCTGATCGGCTCCAACGGCGCCGGTAAATCGACCTTGCTGATGTCGATCTTCGGCCAGCCGCGAGCGGCTAGCGGGCAGATCATTTATCAGGGCGTGGACATCACCCACAAGTCGTCGCACTACATCGCGTCCAACGGCATCGCTCAGTCGCCTGAAGGCCGACGGGTGTTCCCCGACATGACCGTCGAGGAAAACCTGCTGATGGGCACCATCCCTATCGGTGACAAGTACGCTTCCGAGGACATGCAACGCATGTTCGAGTTGTTTCCACGGCTCAAGGAGCGCCGTAACCAGCGGGCCATGACCATGTCCGGCGGTGAGCAACAGATGCTCGCCATCGCTCGTGCGTTGATGAGTCGGCCCAAGCTGCTGTTGCTTGATGAACCGAGCCTTGGACTGGCGCCGATCGTGGTGAAACAGATCTTCGCGACCCTGCGGGAACTGGCGAGTACCGGCATGACCATCTTCCTGGTCGAGCAGAACGCCAACCACGCGTTGAAGCTGTCGGACCGGGCATACGTGATGGTCAACGGCGAGATCCGCATCACGGGCACCGGCAAGGAGCTGCTGGTCAACGAGGAAGTGCGTAACGCCTATCTCGGCGGGCACTGACACGCTGCCGAAATATCCACAGCCCCGACGAGCAATCGCCGGGGCTTTTTTACACCTCGAATACACCACGAATCCTCCTGTGGGAGCGAGCCTGCTCGCGAAAGCGGAGTGCCAATCGACAGGTGTTTCACTGGCCCACCGCTTTCGCGAGCAGGCCCGCTCCTACAAGGGCCAAGTGTGCTTTCCGGAAATTGTGGAAAACAATATTCACAAGCTCTCAAAGCGCGACATAAAGCCGCTGCAAATAGTTGTTTTGTCACGCTTTTGACTTGTCCCCGTTTACTGTGGAGCTGGCTGTGAATAACGTGGGAGTAGCTGTCTGAGAGCCTTTGAATCCGTGGCTTGCAGCGATGTGGTTGTTTTTTGATCAGGCGTTTTTGCTTGACCCGGAACAGGCTTTGTCAACCTTTTTGTTGGATGGCAAAGTGGCTGGAAATGTAATGGGCCAGCCTGTGGATAAGTCTGTGGTTAAACTCTGGAAAGACTCGGCTGAGGGCCGTAGTTACTGGCTTGGCGCCATCGTCGGTTTGCCCATCACATCGTGCAAAATGCCATGGGCTACACAGCTGGTACCCGAGGGTCAAGCAAAAAACTTTGTAATCTACCCGCAAAGCCTTGTGGATAGCGGCTTGCAGGTTTTCCACTTGCCCCCGGAAACTGTGGACCGGCCTGTGGATAAGGTGCGTGTACATGGCTGCAAGCCACGGTGCCTGTGGCTTTGGAAGGACTGGTTGTTTTTTGTACAGTTTTTGCGGCGGTTGCCGCTGTGGGCAAGGCCGGGCATGCTGCCAGCTGATTTTCTATTCCAATGGCTGTCGATCAGCCGAAGCAAGGAGAACACGATGTCCAACACCCTGTTTATTACCGGCGCGACCTCTGGTTTTGGTGAAGCCTGTGCCCGTCGTTTTGCCGAGGCCGGCTGGAAACTGGTGCTGACAGGCCGTCGTGAAGAACGCCTCAATGCCCTGTGCGCCGAGTTGTCGAAGCAGACCGAGGTGCATGGCCTGGTGCTCGACGTGCGTGATCGCAAGGCCATGGAGGAGGCGATCGCCAACTTGCCGCCGTCCTTTGCCAAGCTGCGCGGGCTGATCAACAACGCCGGTCTGGCGCTGGGCGTTGACCCGGCACCTAAGTGCGATCTCGACGATTGGGACACCATGGTCGACACCAACATCAAAGGCCTGATGTACGCCACTCGCCTGCTGTTGCCACGCCTGATCGCCCACGGCCGCGGTGCCGGTATCGTCAACCTCGGCTCCGTCGCCGGCAACTATCCGTACCCGGGCAGCCATGTTTATGGTGGGACCAAAGCATTCGTTGGCCAGTTCTCGCTGAACCTGCGTTGCGACCTGCAAGGCACTGGCGTGCGTGTCAGCAATATCGAGCCGGGCCTATGCGAGAGCGAGTTCTCGCTGGTGCGTTTCGCCGGTGACCAGGAGCGCTACAACGCGACCTACGCCGGTGCCGAGCCGATCCAGCCGCAGGACATCGCCGATACCATTTTCTGGGTGCTTAATGCCCCGGCGCACATCAACATCAACAGCCTCGAATTGATGCCGGTGAGCCAGACGTGGGCCGGGTTTGCGATTGAGCGTAATGCCAAGGGTTAAGACCGCATAACGGCTTTCGCGGGCAAGCCGCGCTCCCACAAGACTTGTGTTGAATCGTCATTTCGCGAACGACAAAAAACCTGTGGGAGCGGCGGTGCGGCGATCCGATTTGCCCGCGATAGCTATCTGTCAGTCAGCCGAGATAATCGACCAGCCCTCGATAGCAAGTGGCCAAGTGATAAGGCGTGGTCGATGGCATGTCCTTGCGGCTGACTTCGCCCTGCTCGTCGCGACATTCATACCACCCTCCCGCATGCAAAAAGCGTTGCTGCAATGCCTGCAATTGGCGTTGCACCGAGCCTTCGCTATTTGGACGCAAGGTCAGGGCGCGCAGGTATTCAGCCTGGGCCCAGATGCGTTGAGTGGCATCCTTGGCAGAGCCATTCAGATCGAGCATCGCCGTCACCGCACCCGTTTGTGGATCAACGCCCAGTTGTTCGGTGAGTACAAACGCGCGCTCCAGCGAAGCATGCAGTTTTGAGCCGTGCAGCAGTGGCGAAGACTCCAGCAGGAAATACCACTCGAACTGATGCCCCGGTTCAAACCAGTTATCCACAGCGCCCAGCGGTTTTTCCATCAGCACGCTGTGGTGCGGGTCAATAAAACGCTTCTGCATGGCTGTGCATAACTCGACCAGCGCGCGCTGTACGGCGATGTCTTCTCGCACCGACAGGGTCGCGAGGAAAGCTTCGGCCAGATGCATCAAGGGATTTTGCAGGGGGCCGGAGTCGAGCGAGGACCAGTCGCGGTCGAGGCTGGCTTCGTACAGGCCGTCGCCTGTGGCGAAGCGCTGCGCCAACACTTCCAGTGTCGCGTTGAGGACCGATTCCACTAGCGGCTCGCGCACCTTGCCCCAGTAATGGGCGCAGGCGAACAGGATAAAGGCGTGGGTGTAGAGGTCTTTGCGCTGATCCAGTGGCGCACCTTGCGGGTCGATGCTGTAGAACCAGCCACCGTGCTCGGCGTCGTGAAAATGCTGTTGCAAGGAACGGAACAGCGCCGCGGCGCGTTCCTCGGCGGCCGGCACCTGGCCGATCAGGCTGGAAAACAGATACAGCTGCCGCGCGCAGGCCATCGCTCGATAGCGTTGGGGCGGCAGCGGTTGATGCCCGGCGTCCAGCGCTTCATAAGGCAACGCCATGTCGGCATTCCAGCCGGGGCCTTGCCAGAGCGGCACGATCACGTCCTGGAAATGCTGTTGCACCGAGGCGAACAGAGCGGTCAATTCAGGCTGGGAGGCAGAGCGGGAAACAGGCGGCATTGGCTGGCGTCGTCACGGCAGGGTTGATTGCGCGACATGTTAGCAGGCCTGAGAGATGCGGTGTCTGTCAGGCCGTCTTCGCGAGCAGGCTCGCTCCCACAGGTGTACGCATTCCAATGTGGGAGCGAGCCTGCTCGCGAAGGGGCCATCACAGGCAATAAAAGATCAACCTGCGAGCAACCACGCACCAGTCGCCGCCGAAGCCGCACCGGCCAATCGAACCAACGGCGCCGCCGCTTGCGGCAACACGCGCACCACGGCATAACCCGCAGCATGCAACGCCGCCGTCGCCGCCACAAACCCTGCGGCATACGCCCAAGGGCTCGACATGTCCGGCAACTCCAGCCCATGGGCCACACCATGGAACAGCGCAAACAAAGCCGTCGCACCGACTGCCATGCTCAGCGGCGGACGCACGGCCAGGGCCACGGCCAGGCCCAGCGCCAGCACCGACGCCGCAATGCCGCCTTCCAGCGCCGGCAGGTTCAATCCTTCAAAACCCAGCAGTCCTCCAATCAGCATGGTGCCCACGAAGGTGCACGGCAGCGCCCAGCGCGCGGCGCCTTTTTGCTGCGCCGCCCACAAACCCACCGCCACCATCGCCAGCAAGTGATCAAGGCCGCCAATCGGGTGGCTGATGCCGGCGATCAAACCGTTGTCGCCGTGACCCGGGTGCGCGAAGGCGATGGCCGGGGTCAGCAGCAGGGCCAGGGTGCCCAGGATGCGTTTCAGTGTCATGGATAAGCTTCCTTGTTGATAAGTCGTGATCAGGCTGCGGTCAGCAGGCCTTGGCGTTCGATGAAGGCGATGATTGCTTCCAGGCCCAAGCCGGTTTTCTGATTGCTGAAGACAAACGGCTTGCCGTTGCGCATGCGCGTGGTGTCGCTGTCCATCAGTTCCAGCGACGCGCCCACCAGCGGCGCGAGGTCGACCTTGTTGATCACCAGCAAGTCGGACTTGCAGATCCCCGGCCCGCCCTTGCGCGGCAGCTTGTCGCCCGCCGAAACGTCGATCACGTAAATGGTCAGGTCGGACAGTTCCGGGCTGAAGGTCGCCGACAGGTTATCGCCGCCGGACTCCACCAGAATCAGATCCAGCCCCGGAAAGCGGCGGTTCAGTTGATCCACCGCTTCGAGGTTGATCGAGGCGTCTTCGCGGATCGCCGTGTGCGGGCAGCCGCCGGTTTCCACGCCGATGATGCGCTCAGGGGCCAGGGCTTCGTTGCGCACCAGGAAGTCGGCGTCTTCGCGGGTGTAGATGTCGTTGGTGACGACGGCCAGGTTGTAGCGGTCGCGCAGGGCCAGGCAGAGCGCCAGCGTCAGGGCGGTTTTACCGGAACCGACCGGTCCGCCGATGCCGACGCGCAGGGGTTGTGTGTTCATGTGATTCTCCAAGTAAAAAGGCCCTAGGAACGGAACAGACGGCTGTACTGGCGCTCATGGGCCATGCACGCCAGGGACAGGCCGAACGCGGCGCTGCCGTAGTGTTCGGGGTTGATTCGGGTGGCGTCCTGCTGGGCTTGTTGCAGCAGTGGCAGCAGTTCGCTGGTCAGGCGTTGCGCGGCTTGCTGGCCCAGCGGCAGGGTTTTCATCAGCACCGCCAATTGATTTTCCAGCCAGCTCCAGAGCCACGCCGCCAGCGCATCTTGCGGGCTGATCTGCCAGGCGCGAGCGGCAAGCGCCCAGCCGAGGGCCAAATGCGGCTCAGGGCGCTGCTGGAGAAAGGCGCGGGCCGGCGCATCGAGTTCCGGCAAGCCGTTGAGCAGTTGTTGCAATGAATAGCCCATCTGTCGGCTTTCCTGATGCAGCTCGCGGGTTTCCCGGCTGGCACGATGTTCTTCGCAGCGTTGCAGCAACTGGCCCCAGTTCTCATCAACGGCAGCGGTGCAATGGGCGAGCAGCAGCGGCGCTTCGAAGCGTGCCAGGTTCAGCAACAACTGATCGCTGATCCAGCGTCGCGCGCTGTCTGCATCGTTCACCCGGCCGTTATCCACCGCCATCTCCAGGCCTTGCGAATAGCTGTAGCCGCCAATCGGCAGTTGTGGACTGGCCAGGCGCAACAGCGCCCAGGCCGGGTTCATAACCGGACGCCGAACTGGTGCAATTTCGGCGGGTAGTTGAAGTCCTCGTCGCCGTGGCGGGAATGGTGATGGCCGCCCCCATAGGCGCCGTGTTCCGGCTGGAACGGTGCCTCGATGTTGTCGACGTTGGCCTCCAGCTGTTCGAGCATGGCCTTGAGTACGTAATCATCGAGCAGGCGCAACCAGCCATCACCGACTTGCAGGGCGACGTGGCGATTGCCCAGGTGATAGGCCGCGCGAGTCAGTTCGAACGCGTTGGCGCACGTAACATGCAGCAATTGTTCGGGGCGGGCGCAGACGCGGACGATGCGCCCATCTTCGGCTTGCAGGCACTCACCGTCATACAGTGGCGGCTGACCGCGCTCCAAAAACAAACCGACGTCCTCGCCTTCGGCACTGAAACAGCGCAAACGGCTTTTGCTCCGGGCCTCGAAAGTCAGGTGCAACTCGGCGGCCCAGACGGGTTGAGGGTCGATTCTGCGATGAATCACCAGCATCGGAAGGCTTCCAGCAATGGACGATGTTCAGGCTAGAGCAAGGGGCTTGCCAATCGGGCGATACGTAGGAAATACCTGTCGGAGCGTAGTGGGTGGCTCAGGCTGTTGCGGGATTTTGAACTGGAATGGTGCGGGGATTTTTCGGTGGCACCAAATTGATGCCTTGACTGGTTTTGTGGACGTGAGCCTGCTCGCGATAGCGTCGGCACAATCAACATTTGATGTGGCTGACATTCCGCTATCGCGAGCAGGCTCGCTCCTACAGGGTTTATTCAGTGCTGCCGAGGCCTTGCCAATGCTTGAGGCCGATGAAGATGAAGCGCAGTTGTTGAGTGATTTTTGCCTGTGGCGTCAGGTGCTCAGGCAGCGCCTCGGCCGGTGGATCGATAATGTCCGGCAAGGTCGCGAACACACTTTTGACGATCAGGTCCGCCATGACGCTGAGGCCGGCGATGTCCAGATGCTGCAATTTCGGCATCAAGGACAGGTCGGCCGCGAGGTCCGAGCTGATGTCTTCCCGCAGGCGACCAATGGCCTGGCGCACGGGCAGCGATCCGCCGTACTGCTCCCGGGCCAGAAACAGGAACTGTGAGCGATTGGCCGAGACCACGTCGAGAAAGATCCGAACCGAAGCGTCAATGATGCCGCCCATGACGAACTCGTTATGGCGCACCAGGCGAATGGTCTCGCGAAAGGTCTGGCCGACTTCGCTCACCAGTACCAGGCCCAGTTCGTCCATATCGGCGAAATGCCGGTAGAAACCGGTGGGCACGATGCCGGCGGTTTTCGCCACTTCGCGCAGGCTCAGGCTGCCGAATCCTCGACCACATTCCATCAGGTGACGGGCAGCGTCCATCAGGGCGTTGCGGGTTTGTTGTTTCTGTTCGGCGCGGGGCAGCATCGCAAGGGTGTTTTTCTGGACAGGGACAGCGGCGCACTCTAGCAAATCGGCTTCGCTGGCGTCGAACGACTATCGGGGGATCAAGCGGGGATGTACAACTTCCAATGAGGCAAAACCCTATAAAGTCAAAAGCCCAATCCGGGGATTGGGCTTTTTTTCAGGGCCGCCATGGGCTCAGCTCACAGCGCTGTTGCGTTCGATGACACGGTCACCACCACCTTCGGCGAGTGTTTGGCCTGGAGTGCGGTCGGAACCATCGGCAGCCAGTGTTTGACCTGGGGTGCGGTCGGAACCATCGGCAGCCAGTGTTTGGCCTGGGGTGCGATCGGAACCATCGGCAGCCAGTGTTTGGCCTGGAGTGCGGTCGGAACCATCGGCAGCCAGTGTTTGACCTGGGGTGCGGTCGGAACCATCAGCGGCGAGAACCTGGCCTTGTGGCGTTTTGTCATAACCGTCTTCAGTGATCAGGCCTTTTTCTTTCAAGCGATCATTGCCACCTTCGGCAAGGGTCTGGCCTTGTGGAGTGCGGTCGGAACCATCGGCAGCGACGGTTTGGCTGAACACCGAGCGGCTGTCTTTGACTTGTGGAGTGGCCTGGTCAGCAGCAGGCAGAGCGAAAGCGGTGCTGGCCAGCATTGAGAGGGTAAGGCTAAGCAGTAATTGGCGTTTCATGATGGGTTGCTCCTTGGGGGGCGATAAAGTGGGTACGAGGGCAATGCTACTCTCGATAAGTCGATATAAAAGTTCATAAACGCAATGGTAATAATCAACGGAATTGATTGTTCTGCCGAAGCGCTCTAGAACGGGTGTCTCCGGCGATCGCTTTTGCACTGGAGTGGGTATTTTCGACCCACTGATGCCGCACAAAAGTGCGGGGGCGGTAACGCTGGATTCGGGGGCAGTCTCTCCCCGGTCGATTATTTGAGGATTAATCGATGTTTCGGTTAAACCTGCGGGCCGTTTTTCAGTCGTAGATTCCATGGCAGGCCGGTTCTGGCCTGTCGTTTCACACGTGCGTCGCAGTCAGGGCGCTCAGTCGTATCAGGAGCCCTGTGCAATGACGCGCACTCGTAAAATTGTTACCTGGACCTTCGCCAGCCTGATTGTCTTGCTGGCGGTATTGGTTCTGATCATCGCGTTCTTCGATTGGAACCGGATCAAACCGCCCCTTAACGCCAAAGTTTCTGAAGAGCTGCATCGTCCGTTCGCCATTAATGGCAACCTCGCGGTGGTCTGGCAGCGCGAGCCCGACGAGGGCGGTTGGCGGGCGTGGGTGCCGTGGCCGCACGTGGTGGCCGAAGACCTGAGCCTGGGCAACCCGGACTGGTCGAAAAAACCACAGATGGTCACCCTCAAACGCGTCGAGCTGCGTATTTCACCCTTGGCATTGCTGGCGCAACGGGTGGTGATCCCGCGTATTGACCTGACCGAGCCGAATGCCGACCTTCAGCGCCTGGCCGATGGCCGTGCCAACTGGACGTTCCAGTTCGACCCCAAAGACCCGAACGCCGAGCCTTCGAGCTGGGTGGTGGATATCGGTGCCATCGGCTTCGACAAGGGCCACGTCACCCTCGACGACCAGAACCTCAAGACTCAGCTCGATGTGCTGATTGATCCGTTGGGCAAACCCATTCCATTCAGCGATATCGTCGGCGACAAAGCCGCAAAAACCGCGCAGGAGAAAGGCGCGGCTCCCCAGGATTACGCGTTCGCGCTGAAGGTCAAAGGCCAATACCACAATCAGAAACTCGCGAGCGAAGGCAAGATCGGCGGGTTGCTGGCATTGCAGGATGCGGCCAGGCCGTTCCCGCTCCAGGCGCAAGTGAAGATCGCCGATACCAGTGTCGAACTGGCCGGAACGCTGACCGATCCGCTGAACCTCGGCGCCCTGGACCTGCGCCTGAAACTGGCCGGTACCAGCCTGGGCAATCTCTATCCGCTGACCGGTGTGACGCTGCCGGATACGCCGCCCTACGAGACCGACGGGCATTTGATCGCCAAACTGCATGAGCCGGGTGGTGCGGTGTTCCGCTATGAAGCATTCAACGGCAAGATCGGCGAGAGCGACATCCACGGCAGCCTGGCCTATGTCGCCAGCCAGCCGAGGCCGAAACTCAGTGGTTCGCTTGTTTCCAACCAACTGCTGTTCGCCGACCTGGCCCCGTTGATCGGCGCTGACTCCAACGCCAAGCAAAAGGCCCGTGGCGGCGAAAGCAAGCAGCCGACGGACAAGGTGTTGCCGGTCGAGGAGTTCAAGACCGAGCGCTGGCGTGACATGGACGCCGACGTCGAATTCACCGGCAAGCGCATCATCCACAGCGAAAAATTGCCGTTCAATGACCTCTATACGCACCTGGTGCTGACCGACGGTGTTCTCAGTCTGGAGCCTCTGCGTTTCGGCGTGGCGGGCGGCAACCTGGATGCGCAGATTCGCCTCAATGGCCGCACCGAGCCGCTGGAAGGCCGGGCCAAACTGACCGCGCGCAAGTTCAAGCTCAAGCAGCTGTTCCCGACCTTTGAACCGATGAAAACCAGTTTCGGCGAACTCAACGGTGATGCCGACATCACCGGCCGTGGCAACTCGGTGGCCAAGCTGCTGGGCAGCGCCAATGGCAACCTGAAAATGCTGATCAACGATGGCGCCATCAGCCGCGAGTTGATGGAGCTGGCCGGGCTCAACGTCGGCAACTATGTGGTGGGCAAGATCTTTGGGGACAAGGAAGTGAAGATCAATTGCGCGGCGGCCGACTTCGATATCAAGACCGGTTTGGCCACCACCCGACTGTTCGTCTTCGATACCGAGAACGCGATCATCTATATCGACGGCACGGCGAACATGGCGACGGAGCAGCTGGACCTGACGATCACCCCGGAATCCAAAGGCTGGCGGTTGATTTCGTTGCGCTCGCCGCTATACGTGCGGGGCAAGTTCATCAAGCCGGATGCGGGCGTGAAGGCGGTGCCGCTGATTTTGCGTGGCGCCGGGATGGTTGCATTGGGCGTGATTGCAGCGCCAGCGGCGGGGCTGTTGGCGTTGGTGGCACCGAGTGGGGGTGAGCCGAATCAGTGTGCGCCATTGTTGGAACAGATGAAGGCAGGCAAGGCGCCGGTGACCGTTAAACCAACGAAATAATGGGGTGTCAGTGTGGCTGCCTTCGCGGGTAAGCCTCGCTCCTTCAGGAGAATACTAAACCTGTAGGCGCGAGGCTCGCCCGCGAAGGCGATCTGAAAGGCGCTAAAGATCTTTCAGAATGTCAGCCATGTCATCCGCATGCTCTTCTTCCTGAGCCAGGATGTCTTCAAAGATGCGCCGGGTGGTCGGGTCTTTTTCGCCGATGTACTGAATGATCTCGCGGTAGCTGTCGATGGCAATCCGCTCGGCGACCAGGTCTTCGTAGACCATCTCTTTAAGGGAATTGCCCGCCACATATTGCGCGTGGGAGTTTTTCGACAGCAAGTCAGGGTTGAACTCCGGCTCACCGCCCAGTTGCACGATGCGCTCGGCCAGTCGGTCGGCGTGCTCGGCTTCCTGGGTTGCGTGCTCGAGGAACTCGTCGGCCGCGACGTTGGCTTTCAAGCCGCTGGCCATGAAGTAGTGGCGCTTGTAGCGCAACACGCAGACCAGTTCCGTGGCCAACGACTCGTTCAGCAGGCGCAATACTTCTTCACGGTCAGCGCTGTAGCTTTCGGTCACCGCGCCGTTCTCGACGTTCTTGCGGGCCCGTTCGCGAAGGGTGGTTACGTCAGACAAATGCATGTCACTCATCTCGTTCTCCTGGAGGCTAATCCGGTTTGCGTCACCTTCTGGGGAAGTGATCGCTACTTAAGGTGTGAGTGATGAGCGCGGCGAAAAGTTTTATGCCATTTGTCCATCGTAAAAAGCGCCCGAAATGGTCACGCCAACCCATGCCCGGACAGCAGCGCCTCCTCGCGCAGCCACGCAAAAAACGCCCGCACCGGCGGATGCCGTTCGCGTCCCGGCACACAGAGTGCGCTATAGCCGGCGCCATCGACCTGGACCTCGCCCCGGTAGGCGACCAGTAAACCGTTGGCCACGCTTTCCGACACCAGGATATTGCTCGCCAGCACCAGCCCCTGCCCGGCGATCGCGGCTTGCAGGGCGTAATGCTCTTCGTCGTATTCACGGACCGCCGGTTGCCCTGTCAGCCAACTTTCGCCGGACTGCGCGCACCAGGCCGCCCAGCCGTGGGCATAGAGTTTGGAGTTGTGCCAGCGCACGCTGATCAGCGTGGGTACCCGCTCAGCCGCCAGGGCCACCTGCCCGGGCGAGCCATAGACGCCGAACGATTCGTCGAACAGGCACAGCCCATAAAGGTTCGGGTAATCACCCAGGCTGTAGCGCACCACCAAATCGACGCTGGCGTCCTGATGCAGATCGATGACTTCGCAGTGGGTGTCCAGGCGCAGGTTGATGTTCGGATGGCGGGCGTAAAACCGACCCAGACGCGGCACCAGCCACAACGCCGCGAAGGCCGCCGTGGTGGAGATCGTCAGGCTCGCGCCGCTGCGTTGCGGGCGCAGGGTGTCGACGCTTTGCGCCACTTCCAGCAGCGCGCCGTGCAGGCTGCGGAACAACCGTTCGCCGCCGTCGGTGAGGCGCACCTGCCGTGGCAGCCGCTCGAACAGCGGCACGCCGAGCCAGTTCTCCAGCGAACGAATCTGGTGCGACACCGCTGTGGGCGTCACCGAAAGTTCTTCGGCGGCGGCCTTGAAACTCAGCAGGCGCGAGGCGGATTCGAAGGCGCGCAGGGCGGTGAGCGGCAACGAGGCAAACATTCAAATACTCCATGGATGAAATGGATTCATCCAGACTGATTTCTACTCAGTTGAAGAAGGGCGGCTGTGAGCTTCAATCTGCGAGCCACAGGCAGTTTAGCCCTTAAGGAGATTCAGATGAGCAAGATTCTTGCGATCCATGCCAGCCCCCGTGGCGAGCGTTCCCATTCCCGGCGTCTGGCGGAAGTGTTTCTTGGCGCTTGGCAAGCGCGACATCCTCAGTCGCAGCTGACTCGCCGGGAAATCGGTCGGGCATTGATACCGCCGGTTAACGAGGCCTTTGTGGCCGCGGCCTTTTACCCCGAGCCCCAGGCGCGTCCCTTGTCGATGCAGGCCGACCTGGCGTTCAGCGATGAGCTGGTCGGCGAGTTGCTCGGTCACGATTTGCTGGTGATTTCCACGCCGATGCACAACTTCAGCGTACCCAGCGGCCTCAAGGCCTGGATCGATCAGATTGTGCGGCTCGGGCTGACGTTCAATCACACCCTGGACAATGGCGTGGCGCAGTACGAGCCGTTGGTGCACGGCAAAAAAGCCTTGATCGTCACCAGTCGCGGCGGCTTCGGTTTCGGGCCGGGCGGCGAGCTGGAGGCGATGAACCATGCCGATCCGTTGCTGCGCACTGCGCTGGGGTTCATCGGCATCACCGACATCACCGTGGTGGCCGCCGAAGGCGAAGAGTCGGCCGAGCGCACGTTCGAGATTTCGCTGGCCGAAGCCGAGCAGCGTTTGCTGACGCTGGCCCGGGAGTTCTGATGGCCTGGCTGTTTCTGCTGATCGCCGCCGGGTTCGAAGTTACCTTCGCCATGGGCATGAAGTACGCCGAAGGCTTTACCCGGCTCTGGCCATCGCTGATCACGGTGGCGGCCGCCGTCGGCGGGATTTACTTCCTGACCCTGGCCATGCGCGAGTTGCCGGTGAGCATCGCCTACCCGATCTGGACCGCCATCGGTTCACTGGGCACGGTGTTTCTCGGCTTTGCGCTGCTGGGTGAAAGCTTGACGGCGATCAAACTGGTGTCGGTGGGGCTGATCGTGGCAGGCGTGGTGGGGCTGAAGTAGGGTGGATGTCATAGACTGGTCGTCGAGTTGTCATCTTGGGTGACGATGCTTGGCTGACGTCTTGCATCGCGCCTTGCTTCATCTCACCGATCACAAGGATGTCCGTCCATGTCGCAAGGTTCTGCCACGCGTTATCCGTTGGTGCTGGTCCCGGGAATGCTCGGGTTTATCCGTCTGGTGCTGTATCCGTACTGGTACGGGATCATTTCGGCGTTGCGCCGGGGTGGGGCGACGGTGTTTGCGGTGCAGGTCTCGCCGCTCAACTCCAGCGAGGTGCGCGGCGAGCAGTTGCTGGCGCGGATCGAGGAGATTCTGCGGGAAACCGGGGCCGAGAAGGTCAACCTGATCGGCCACAGCCAAGGCTCGCTCACAGCCCGTTACGCGGCCGCCAAACGTCCGGATCGCGTGGCGTCCGTCACGTCGGTCGCAGGGCCGAATCATGGCTCGGAGCTGGCGGATTATCTGGAAAAGCATTACCCGGCCGACACGTTCAAAGGACGGGTTCTCAGCGTGTTGTTGCGCTGGATCGGCGCGTTGATGAGCCTGCTGGAAACCGGCTATCGCGGGCCGAAGTTGCCTGTGGATATCCCGGCTTCACACCATTCGCTGACCACTCAAGGCGTGGCGCTGTTCAATCAGCGTTATCCACAGGGCCTGCCTGAAACCTGGGGCGGGCACGGGCCGGAAGAGGTCAACGGCGTGCGCTATTACTCCTGGTCCGGGACGTTGCAACCGGGCAAGACGGACCGCGGCGGTAACCGGTTCGACGGCACGAACCGCAGTTGCCGGCTGTTTGCCAGAACCTTTGTGCGCGAAACCGGGCATTGCGACGGGATGGTCGGGCGTTACAGCTCGCACTTGGGGACGGTGATTGGCGATGAGTATCCGATGGATCACTTCGACATCGTCAATCAGTCGCTGGGGCTGGTGGGGAAAGGGGCGGATCCGGTGCGGTTGTTTGTCGAGCATGCGGCCCGATTGAAAGCGGCTGGCGTGTAAACGTCAGTTGGACCGCGTTATCGTTCTTCGCGGGCAAGTCGGGTCAGGCAACGCTGACCTTACGGCCCAACACGGTAGTCCAGCGCTCCGAAAGCACCACCCCACCCAGCGTCAACACCCCACCCACCAGGTGATACATCGCCAACTGTTCATTCAGTACCACCGCCGCAATCAACGCCGTAATCAACGGCAGCAAATTGAAAAACAGCGTGGTCCGGCTCGGTCCCAGGCGCACCACGGCCTGCATCCACGCCAATGGCGCCAGCATCGAAGCCAGCAAACAGGCATAAAGCACCAGCGGAATATTCTGCAAGGTCGGTCCGACCTTCGGTGAAGCGACAAACAGCGGAAACAGCACCACCACCGCCACCAGCACCTGCAAATACAACAACACCAGTGGCGGCAAGCGCAGCTGCCATTTTTTCAGCAGCGTGCTGTAGATCGCGTAGGCCAGCGTGGCGATCAGCATCATCGCGTCGCCCAGGTTCACGCCGTGCTCAAGCAGTGCGCCGAGGCTGCCGGACGACACCACCACCAACACGCCGGCGAACGACAACACCGCGCCGGCCAATGCGCCCGCAGTCAGGCGCTGACCGAGGCTGACGATAGCCATGGCCAGCGACATCAAGGGCATCAGCGACAAGATGATCCCCATGTTGGTAGCTGTAGTCAGCGTTGCGGCGAAGTACGCCAGGCTCTGATAGACGGCCATGCCGAGCACGCCAAGGATGAAAATCTTGCCCAGGTTCGGGCGAATCTGCGGCCAATGCGCGATCACCGGTTTGAGCATGAACGGCGTGAACAGAATCCCGGCCAGCAGCCAGCGATAGAAGCCGATTTCTGCGGGGAAGATCGCGCCGACCGCCAGTTTGTTGATCACGGTGTTGCCAGCCCAAATGAAAATGGCCAGCAGGGGATAAGCGTATTGCATCAGAAAAACCATCAGCGTTAGTGAGGAGCGATTATCCGCCTGTCTGGATGCAAGCCTATACTTCAATCCAGACAACCTGCCCTTGATGACGGACAGCATGACCAGTAAACACATCGACCTGCTCGAGTTCGCAGAATTGCCGTCCCCGGTCTATTTCCGTTATGCCGACTTCGACACCCATGAATATGCCTCGACCCACCGTCACCCGTGGGGCACCCTCGAGTATTCGGCCAACGGTGTGTTGCACATGGAAATTGGCAGCAGCCGCTTCATGTCGCCGCCGCAATACGCGGTGTGGGTGCCGCCACAGACCGAGCACAGTTTCTACAGCAATCAACCGATCAACTATCGCGCGGTCTGCCTGGCGCCGGTGTTGTGCACCGCGTTGCCACAACAAGCGTGCACGCTGGCAATCAGCGACATTCTCAAGGCGATCCTCAAGGACTTCGCCGCCCGCGACGTGAAAATTCCCGACCACGATGCGGACAAACGTCTGGCGCAGGTGTTGGTGGACCAGTTGCAACTGGCACCCATCCAGGAGTGTTATTTGCCTTACGCCAGCAGCTCGGGATTGCTCGTAATACTTGAAGCCCTGCAAGCCGAGCCCGGGGACAATCGGCCATTGGCGCACTGGGCTGCGCAGATTCATGTCAGCGAACGCACCTTGGCGCGGCAGTTTGTCCGTGAGCTGGGCATGAGTTTCGGCGAGTGGCGGCAACGCTTGCGTTTCCTCGCGGCGATCGAAGCGCTGGACAATCAACGCAGCATTCAAAACATTGCCTTCGACATGGGTTACAGCACCGGTTCGGCATTTATTGCGATGTTTCAACGTCAGGCCGGGTGTACGCCTGAGCAATATCGTCGGCAACGAATTATCTGAGATAAATAAGTCAGTGGATGTTAGAAGTTTTAAGTGGTGAAGTTTCTTACAGGCTAATCGGAATTGAACTTCATTTGATTGAGTGATTAACGTTGTACGCTAGTTGCATAAGCCGTTTCTGTTCAGCAAACTTATGCAGAGTATCAATGTGACCACTTCAATCCGGATCGATGAAATATCAGCAACCGCAATACAACAAAAAAGCAAACATCACGAACTTATAAAAAATGCTATCCCGGAATGGATGCGCCAAACTTCACCCCACAGAATCAGCGCGTTAAAAACCGTGATAGCCCCACTTCCGGAATGGATTAGCACCGCTTCACCGATGCAGCTCGCAGCCCTGCAGCGCGCCTCGGAGGAAAGCTGGCGGGCACAAAACGATGTCGACCAGATGCTGAGCGAGACGCAAGATGTCTACGCCTTTGCTGAACCGCTGCTTCGTCAGGCGCTGAAAGATCAATACGGTGTAGACGTCGATGTAAAGGAAACTTTCTTGCAGTTGTTTTCTCCGCCCCATTTATCCCCTTGGGCCAACAATTTCAATAACGGCGTGGAATCGCGCATTGTTTCGTTGCTGGATGCGGCATTACATAATTTTTCGGATAAAGAAGTATTAACTTCTGATTCGCAGTTTATTACCCGGCCGGACAAATCGAATCGATTCGATATAACCGGTGTTCGTTACAACATGAGTGTCGACCAATTCAAGACACTTTGCCGCACTCTGGATATCGGCGCTCACTATAAAGCCCATCTTGAAGGCTATGTGCGCCCTGTCGACGGGCTGGTGCGTAGTGTGGTGCAGCAAACAGTCATAAAAAGCCAAAAGGCTGCGTTAAAAGCAGCCCTGTATCTGGCCAGCCTTAAAAATGACATCTCGGCCAGTGGCTACCTGGCCGTACAAAGCCTGCTCAAGGATATTAAAGCGTGGAAGATGGATGGCCTTCCCGTTCATTACTATCAGCTGAAAATTCTCGATGTCCAGTTGAGAGGCATCGTGCTGATCGCCCCTGATCTGCATATCCACGACAGCGCCGCCCGGCGAGTCATTGTCTATGTGCCACATGACCCGGAGCATCCACTGAAAGAGTACGCCTCGAAGGCCGAGTTCGCCCGTGAGCTCACTCGCCAATTGCGGGATGCCCCAAGGAATTCCACAAACAGTTATCAGCAGTTCTTCAGCCGTTTTGTCGACCATCAACAACGGGGGCGCTTCTTCTCGGCACTCAATGCCGCGCTGGTGGAAATAACCCAACACGACAAAGTTCCGGGCGTCGATCAGCCGGTATGGCGCGAAACGCCCATCGAGAATCCGCGCCTGCACTTTGAGCACGTTCGGTTCGAGAACGACATCCATACCTTTTTTACGGGCGACCCTTGGCTTTATCTCTACCAGCAACAGCAAAACAAAATCCTGAACGACGCCCGGGAGATGGTCATTTCGACGCAAGATGCCGATCGTATGGAGCGTTGGGCGTGGTTCGACAACCTGGAAAAAATGCTTTCCGACGTCTTCAATGCCGCGTTAATGGTGGTGGGGCCTTTCATACCCTTTGTGGGCGAGGTAATGATGGGTTACATGGTTTATCAGTTGGTCAGCGAGGTCGTCGAAGGCATTGTGGATTTGGCTGAAGGTCTCTATCTGGAAGGGGCCGAGCACATCATTGGGTTTGTCGAAAGCCTGGTCCAGTTGGTGGCCTTCGCCGGCGGCATGAAAATCGGCAGTGAGGTGGTACTGCCCAAGTTGTCATCGTTCATCGAGTCGACAACACCGGTCACGCTCGCCAACGGCGCCAAACGCCTGTGGAGCCGCGACCTTGAGCCCTATCAAAAACAAAACCTGACCCTGACTGCGGATTCAAAGCCTGATGAAACCTGGCTGCACCGGCATGAGGGCAAGCCGATTCTCAAGCTGGACACCCGGCACTTCGAACTGACGAAAGATCCACAGAACGGTAAACACAGGGTTAAACATCCGACCCGCTCCGACGCCTATCAACCCGTGGTGGAGAGCAACGGCGAAGGTGCCTTCGTGATTGAAGGCGAGCAACCCCATAGGTGGGATGACTCGACCTTGATGGCGCGACTCGGCCCGGACATGGGTGAACTGGCCGATGCCTACGGCGACATCCGCACGGTCAGCCAGACCGATGCCAGTGCGATCCGCCAAATGTATGCCGACAATGAGCGGCCATCGCCGTTGCTCAGCGATACCGTGACCCGGTTTCGTATCGACCGTGACATCCAGACCTTCATCGAGCAGATGGGCAGCGAGCGTGCGCAAGATTACTCAAGCGCCGATCCCGAGATGCAATTTCAGCTGCTCGATGGTCTGTGGCCCGGCAATGCTATTGAGCTGGTAGACGCCAGGGGCGAAGTGCTTCGGGTCATCGGTCGCGCGGGCGGGCCGGGTGTCCAGATAAACAGCAATCGTCTGGCTGACGTCGATCTGCTCAAGACGCTGTTATCGCACCTGGATGAAGCACAACTGAACACCTTGTTGGACGTCGAGTTCCATATCACGCCCAGCACGCTGGAACTGAACGCCAAAAATCTGCGGGCCGAGTTGGCGATACGGGCCAGGAGCAAGCGCACGTCGCTGTTCAACGCACGTTATCGTCGTGTCGAAGCTGCCACGAGTGACAGCGCAAAAACGATCCAGGCCCAAGTGCCGGGCCTGCCTGGCACTGTCGCCCGGGAGTTGCTGTCCATCGCCACGCCCTCCGAAGTCCAGGCGATTGAGCGCGGGCAGTTGCCCGCAAGGCTGGAAAACCTCGCGCGTTGGGCGCTGCGAGACGTGCGCATGAGCCGTGCTTATGAAGGTTTTTACCTCGACTCGGTCGACAGTCCCGACATGGACCGGCTGGCGCTGCACTCCCTTGAGCATCTTCGCGGCTGGAATCCCGATGTGCGCATTGAGGTCCGACGGTTCGAGTACGACGGAACCCTGCTCGACAGTATCGGCCAGGACGACGCAGGGATTCGCCGTACGCTCGTCGAGCTTCATGACTCGACATTCGTCGCTTATGACGAAGACGCAAATGCCCTGCATTCGGGCATGGATCTGTTTTCCGCTATTTTGCAGGCGTTGCCGGACGCCGAGCGTAACGCGCTGAACATCTATATCGGCCAGGGGGCCAAACTGAAGCTGGCCCTGCGCGACAACGCATTGCAGCCCTATCAGTTGCTGAAGGTGCTGGACGGTCTGCCGGTTCTTGATCCGCTCACTTACGATCCTCAATTGATGCGCCTGCGTGGTGGCTCGCCGGGCGCGGGCGGCGAACGTGCAGTCCTGGAAGACATCGGCGGCCAATACAGCGACCTGGTCACGGTAGCGTTCCATCCTTCTGTTTCGGCATTCAAGCGATTCGATTATCTGCGCGGCCTGAAACTGATTCACGACAGCCTTCCACAGGATTATCTTTTCGACCTTTTCGAGGCGCTGAACGCAGCCAATGCGACCGGAGAGGCCGGGCCAGGCCTGCGGATCGTCCAAAGTATCGAGGCGTTGCCTGATCTGCAGAAGCTGATGCTGCCAGAGCAGTTCAACGCGTTGACCGGGCGCCTGTTTACCAAAGAGGGCCTGGTGCCGCTCACGGAACTGGAACGAAACCTGGGGTTGAATGCGCGCAATCTGGAACAGACCGGGCGGGCCAATGCCTACCAGGCGCTGTTACATTCAGTCCGGGAGAACGGTGTAACGCCAAGTCCGGAGCTGGCTGATTTAAGCAGCTATGGGGAGTGGTTTTCCCAGGCTGTGGTCGAGACCGAAGGGCCGGTTCAGGTATCGCCTCAAACCATGGCCAACTTGAAAATGGCGCAGGACGCGATCTATCGAGCCAAGGAGCTCCTGCCGTTATCGGGGAATCAGTTGCCAAGCATGTGGGAAAACGGCGGTTCGGCGATTGCCAAAATCAAAGGCCTGCGAGGGATGGACCTTGAGGAGGGCGGGTTCTCCGCAAAACTGACCACCGCTGAGGCCGCTCGCAAAGCCATTGATATCAAGGGCGGGAATTGTTCGGAGAACTCGAAGGTCACGTTTTCGATTCTCGCCAGCCAGCCCCGGACGTCCAGCATTCACATTGTCAGGGCCACCCGTTTTGATCATCAATATGTAGTGATAGGAGATGATCTGAGCAATCTTGATGCTCTGGTCGTCGCTGACTCGTGGCCGGAATTTCCCGCAGCGCACTTGGCCAGCAATGCACACTTCAATTTCGAAATGCCGCCGGTGACCACACTGACCCCCGGGCCGGCCGTGGCCGAGTACGCCTTTATCAATGAAGCCGCGCCAGGGCCGGCGGTATTGCCTGCGGTTTCCGAGGCGAACACGTTCCGGCAGATAAAAATCAACAAGCTCTATGAGGAGGGTGCGGCATATGCCCAATGGACGTCGTTGCGTGAGCTTGGACAGACTTATGCGGTCGAGGGGGCACGCCGGTCTTGTTCGAGCGGATGCCCGCGTCGGTCATTGATAACCGGGTTGATGCTTATCAGCGATACCGGGAAGCCTTTAAAGATCTTCTGGAATCGGAGGCTGATTGAGGGCCATCGGTTGCGTCGGTGGATGAATGTGTAACAGGGGTTGTCTACACTCCAGATTGAGGCCGCGCCCCTCGGTGCGGCAACAAGGAGAAAACTCCATGATGATGTTGCGTGTCCCTTTGTTGATGATCGGTTTGCTGCTTAGTGCCCAGGGCTTCGCCGCCACTGAGCAACAGAACAAGATGACCACCTGCAACGCTGACGCTACCGCGAAAGGCCTCAAGGGCGACGAGCGCAAAGCCTTCATGAGCACCTGCCTCAAGGCGGCACCGGCCGCCAATGACGCCAAGACCTTGACCCCTCAGCAAGAGAAAATGAAAACCTGCAACGCCGATGCGGCGACCAAAGCGCTTAAGGGTGACGAGCGCAAAGCGTTCATGAGTGATTGCCTGAAGAAAAAATAAATAACTGAGTCATAACGGGCGGCAGATTGTGGTGGCTGTGAGGGCCCCTTTGCGAGCAAGCCCGCTCCCACAATGGAACTGTGTTCGCAGGACTGATGTGGGAGCGAGCCTGCTCGCGAAGGGGCCAGCATGGCCGCTATAAAAAATCGCCCACGCCCCACTAAGGTCGCCCTACACAATCCCTAGTGCTGGCCTGCGAACGCTGGCAGACTGCCAATCCTTTTACGTCGTTCGTTTTGAGGCTGTATGCCAACGTTTTCTCAACGCCACGTTTTGCTGCTGATCAGTTGGGTCATCATCTTTGGTGGTTTGCTGCTGGTGATCCCGCTGCGACTGCTGCCTAGCCTGCTGGCCGGGTTGCTGGTGTTCGAACTGGTCAACATGCTCACCCCGCAGTTGCAGCGGCTGATCGAAGGTCGACGCGCGCGCTGGCTGGCGGTGGCGTTGCTGGGGACGTTAGTGGTCAGCGTGTTGACCCTGATTTTTGCCGGCGCCATCAGCTTTTTGCTGCACGAGGCGGAAAACCCGGGCGCATCGCTCGACAAATTCATGCACGTGGTTGACCGCGCGCGCGGGCAGCTGCCGCCGTTCATCGACGCCTATCTTCCGGCCAGTGCCGCGGAGTTTCGCGTGGCCATCGGCGAGTGGATGAGCAAGCACCTGAGCGACTTGCAACTGGTCGGCAAGGACGCGGCGCACATGTTTGTGACGCTGCTGATCGGCATGGTGCTCGGGGCGATCATCGCCTTGCAGCGCATACCGGACGTGACCAAGCGTAAGCCGCTGGCTGCCGCGTTGTTCGACCGCCTGCACCTGCTGGTCCAGGCGTTTCGCAACATCGTCTTCGCCCAGATCAAGATTTCCCTGCTCAACACCTTCTTCACCGGGATCTTCCTGGCGGTGATCCTGCCGATGTTCGGCGTCCAGCTGCCGCTGACCAAAACCCTGATCGTGCTGACCTTCCTGCTCGGTCTGTTACCGGTGATCGGCAACCTGATGTCGAACACGCTGATCACCATCGTCGGCTTGTCGCTGTCGATCTGGGTCGCCATGGCGGCGCTGGGTTATCTGATTTTTATCCACAAGCTCGAATACTTCCTCAACGCGCGCATTGTCGGCGGGCAGATCAGTGCCAAGTCGTGGGAGTTGCTGCTGGCAATGCTGGTGTTCGAGGCCGCGTTCGGCCTGCCGGGGGTGGTGGCGGGGCCGATTTATTACGCGTACCTGAAGAGCGAGTTGAAGCAGGTGGGAATGGTGTAACCACCCCATGATCGTTCCCACGCTCTGTGGTGGGAACGATCACTTCCTCGGGTTGCGAATCAGTCCATCGTGCCGTAACGCTTCATCGCCTCGATCGCCAACCCGCTGCCGATGCTGCCGAAGATGTTCCCTTCCACATGCCGCGCATTCGGCAACATCGCCGACACGCTTTGGCGCAGCGCCGGAATGCCGCTCGAACCGCCCGTGAAGAACACCGTGTCGACCTGATCGACCCGCACGTTGGCGTCGTTCAGCAGTTGGGTCACGCTGTTGCGCACGCGCTCCAGCAGGTTGTCGATGGCCGACTCGAACAGTGCGCGACTCAGCTCAACGCTCAAGCCCGGCTCGATGCGGTCCAGCGGCACATGGCGGCTGTCGGCGTGGGTCAGCTGGATCTTGGTTTCTTCTACTTCCATGGCCAGCCAGTGTCCGGCGCGCTGGTCGATCAGCTTGAACAGGCGATCGATACCGCCGGTGTCTTCGATGTCGTAGCGCATGCTGCCCAGGGCCAGGGTCGACTTCTGCGAGTACACCGAGTTGATGGTGTGCCAGGTCGCCAGGTTCATGTGGTGGCTGGTGGGCATGTAGGCGCCGCTCTTCATGCGGCTGCCGTAGCCGAACAACGGCATCAGGCCTTGCAGGCTCAACTGCTTGTCGAAGTCGGTCCCGCCGATGTGCACGCCGCCGGTGGCGAGGATGTCGTCGTGACGGTTGTCGTGGGTGCGGCGCTCCGGGGACAGGCGCACCAGCGAGAAGTCGGAGGTACCACCGCCGATGTCGACGATCAGCACCAGCTCTTCCTTTTCGATGGTCGACTCGTAGTCGAATGCCGCCGCAATCGGTTCGTACTGGAACGACACATCCTTGAAGCCGATGGCGCGCGCCACGTCCACCAGGGTGTTCTCGGCTTCCTGGTCGGCCATTTCGTCGTCATCGACGAAGAACACCGGGCGGCCCAGCACCACTTCCTCGAATTCCCGACCGGCGGCCGTCTCGGCGCGCTTCTTCAACTGGCCGATAAACAGCCCGAGCAGGTCCTTGAACGGCATCGCCGTGCCGAGGACGCTGGTGTCGTGCTTGATCAGCTTGGAGCCCAGCAGGCTCTTGAGCGAGCGCATCAGCCGGCCTTCGTAGCCTTCCAGGTACTCGTGCAGCGCCAGCCGACCGTACACCGGGCGGCGTTCTTCCATGTTGAAGAACACCACCGACGGCAGGGTGATCTTGTCGTCCTCCAGCGCGATCAGCGTTTCCATGCCGGGGCGCAGCCAGCCGACGGTGGAGTTGGACGTGCCGAAGTCGATACCACAGGCACGGGCTGGAGATGCGTTTTTCATGACTTTCAGGTTCCGGTTAAAAAACGGCCGCGCAGTGTATGTCAGTGCGGCGCAGATTCGAAGGCCGACTATCCGCTAAATACACCAATGGCGCCTTGATAAGATGGCCGGATGCCCCAAACTTGTCTGCATTGAGCCTGGCAGCCATCGGACGGTCGCAAGAACCGCCCACTGCTGCCGATAAACTTCTGACGCGCTACCCGGTCACAAACTTGAGATCGGTCAACCCGGCGCCTGGAAATACGCGCAGACTACGGTGACGGCGCGATATCGATAACGGATGGTGATCCTTAGATGGACTTCAAAGACTATTACAAGATTCTCGGTGTGGAACCGACCGCGGACGATAAGACGATCAAGGCGGCTTATCGGAAACTGGCGCGCAAATACCACCCCGATGTCAGCAAGGAAAAGGACGCCGAGGCCAAGTTCAAGGACGCCTCGGAAGCTTATGAAGCGCTGAAAAGTGCCGACAAGCGCGCCGAATATGACGACTTGCGCAAATACGGCCAGCACGGCCAACCGTTCCAGGGGCCGCCAGGTTGGCAGGGCCGTGGCGGCGGTGGGTTCGGCGGTGGTCAGGACACGGGCGATTTTTCGGACTTCTTCAGTTCGATCTTCGGCAACCGTGGTCCGGGTTTTGGTGGTGGACAGTCGGGCCGCAGTGCCGGGCGCCGAGGGCAAGACGTGGAAATGGAACTACCGATTTTTCTGGAAGAAAGCCTGTCGAACGAGTCGAAGAAGGTCTCCTTCCAGGTGCCGCAGTACAACGCGGCCGGCCAGCACGTCAGCAACACCAGCAAAAGCCTGAACGTGAAAATCCCGGCCGGTGTGACCGACGGCGAGCGCATCCGCCTCAAGGGCCAAGGGGCGCCGGGCATCGGTGGCGGGGCCAACGGCGATCTGTTCCTGATCATTCGCTTTGCGCCGCACCCAAAATTCGACGTCGAAGGCGAGAACCTGATCATTACCTTGCCGCTGGCGCCCTGGGAGTTGGCGCTGGGTACCGAAGTCGCCGTGCCTACACTGACCGGCAAGATCAACCTCAAGGTCCCGGCCGGCAGCCAGAACGGCCAGCGCATGCGCGCCAAGGGGCACGGTCTGCTGAACAAGGCGGGCGAGCGAGGCTACCTGTTCGTGCAATTGAAAGCCGTGATGCCCAAGACTTCGAGCGACGAGGTCAAGGCGCTGTGGGAAGAACTGGCGAAAAAAGCCGCTTTCGACCCGAGAGAAAATTTCTGATCCAAGAGACGGAGTAGCCCATCATGAGCAAGCCCCTGATCGTTCAACTGGACATGGCAGAATTCTGTGAGGCGACCGAGCTGTCGGACGTCTACGTGATCGAAATCGTCGAGCACGGCATCCTCGAACCTCAGGGCAAGCAGCCCAAGGATTGGGTTTTCAACGATTACGAGCTGGCTCTGGCCAAGCGCGCCGCCAAGCTGCGGCGCGATCTGGAGCTGGAGTGGGAAGGCGTCGCCCTGGCGCTGGACCTGCTTGAAGAGGTCCAGCAGCTGCGGGCGGAGAATCGCATGCTCAAGCAGCGGTTGGGGCGGTTGGTCGTCGAGTAGTGTTCTGCTGGTTTTGTGTCGTTTGACACGGCTCCTTCGCGAGCAGGCTCGCTCTCACATTGGATCGGGTTCTTCCAGAAGGAATACGGTCAACTGTGGGAGCGAGCCTGCTGGCGATGAACGATGACGCGGTCCGTGGTATTAAACCTTGCGCGGCAACACCACGGTAAACAGCGTGCCGTCCGCTTCGCTGGAACTGACCTCGATCGTCCCGCCGTGTGCATCGACCACTTCCTTGACGATAAACAACCCCAAACCAAGGCTGGTGGAGGGTTGGCCGAGCTGCTCGTCAGCGCTGCGCACCAGCGGATCGAATATCGTGCCGATCGCTTCCTCGGGGATCGGAGCGCCATAGTTATGCACCGTGAGGCGAACCGTGTCCGGCTCGCCCGTCAGGGTCACCGTCACGTCACGCTTGTTCAACCCATGCTGCAAGGCGTTGCCGACCAGGTTCTGCAACAGTTGACTCACTCGTCCGGCATCCCAGGCGCCTCGGGTGTCACCCTTTACGTGGACCGTCGGATCGCACTCGGGGTTACCGGCGCAGGCTTCGGCAATCGCCGCATGGGCGGCATCGGCCAGGTCCATGGGGGCCCGTTCGATCGGCAGGCTTTTACCCAGGCGACTGCGCACCAGCTCCAGTAAATCGCCTACCATCGCCGCCATGTGCCGCGCGCCGTGCTTGATATTGACCGCGCAGGTCAGCGCATCGCCTTCAAGCTTGGCTTTGCGCAGCAGTAATTCGGTGGACATGCTCACCGCTTGCAAGGGCGCCCGCAGGTCATGCCCCAGGATCGCCAGAAAGATATCCCGCGAACGATTGACCTGCTCGGCGTAGGCCGCGGTGGATTCGGCGAGTGCTTCGTCAATGGCTTCGTTGAAACGGATCATGTCCTGGAAATAGGCCATGTCCGGAGACGCCAGGCTGTCGACCCACAAACGGATGACGCAGGCACGCAAATGACGGAATTCCGATGTCATCTGTACCAGATCAAACCCCACGGTATGCCGCAGTTCGCCATGACTGGCACCGGCCTCGTCCAGGCTCGGGGTTTTTTCCGGGCCTTCGCCCTTGGCCTTGGCCATCTGTTCGCTGGAGGTTTGCGCGGTGGTCATGTCACGCGCGGCGGCCAGCAAAATGACCTTGGCGTGATCGCGCAGGGCGACCTTGTCCATGTGCTCGGCCGCCGGGGTAATGGTGCTGGCGAACTGCTCCCATTCATCGACGATACGGTCTACGTGTTGCCTGATGAAATCGGGTAGGCGCATGTCCGGTTTCCTGATGGGAATTCTGGCGCATCTTAGCCCCTTTGCTGTCCGCTAAAAACTACCATTACGCGGGGGAGCACTTTTGTACGGGGTTCGGGTGGTAATTGCCTGTTTTTTTGATTCTTAAATCGAATGCGACGTTGATGTATTCGTGATTTTGGCGTTGTTTTTTGAGCTTTTGTTTTCGTCGCCAGCCAATAATCTGGTGGTTCAATTCGTCGCATAAGGATTTGCGAAATGAGTGAACGTTCGGACAGCCCGGGTCGGCCAGCCATTGCCGGGCAGGCAAGAGAAGTGAATAACAATGTGTATCGTGATTATCTGCTGGGCAAACTGCCCGCGCCGGTCAAAGACGCGCCCACCTCACGCCTGGTTGCCTTTGCCCATTCGAAACCGGAGTTTCCTGAGTGGTATTTGAATTCAAGCGCCATTGATCGCCAGTACCTCAAGGAGTTGATCGACGAGCGCTGGCGCCTTCAGGGGCCATTGGACGCGGCGCTGAAGAATGTACAGCAGGACATTCTTGCCTTCGCCGAGCCCTTGCTGGTCCAGGCTTTGAAAGAGCATTTGAACCTGGAACTGGACGTCAACGCGACGCTGATTCGGCTGTACGTCCCCGCCAATCTGGCTATTGGCATCGATACCCATGCCAGTCGGCTCAGGCAATCATCATTGCTGGAAGCGGCCCTGCACAATTTCGAGGCCCCCGAAACGCAGGAGGGCGCGTTTCGCGATGGCTCGGGCATCTTCATCAGGGACGACGAAAACGAACTTCAGCGGCATACGCTGACGGTCGAAAGATTTGCCGCCCTGTGCCGCACGCTCGATATCGGTGCGCACTATCAGCGTCACATCAAGGCATTGCTGATGCCCGAAGAGGTGACGGCCAGAGCGAACGTCGTGCAGCAATGCACGGCCAGTGAAAAGGCCGCGTTTCACGAATCGGCGCTGATCGCGTATCTGAAAAAAGACATCACGTCCTATGGCTACGGGAAACTCCGGCAGATTCGTGACAACGAACAAGGCATTTTGATGGGCCGTCGGCCCCTGCAGTGCCACCGGCTGGCGATTATGGGGTTCAGGCTGTCCGGCATTGTGTTGTTCAGTGCAGTGGCGGACCCTTCGAAAATCAAACGGGTTTACGACGCGCTGATTCCACAGCATCAACGAACGATGCTGGAATGGTCGCGACGTCTGACACTGCTCCCGGGGCAGGAGTTTGATCAGTTCAAGTTGCTCCAGGCGTTTTTCGCCAATGGCCCCAGCGGTCTCGTTGAGGCCATGTTGCAACGGGACGATGCTTATCAACAAAGTCGTCTGGAGGGGACGCTGATTGCGTATGTCCCCGATGATCCCGACCACCCCTTCAAGGAATACGAGTCCTTCACTGACTTCATGAAGGCGCTGACGAGCCAGTTGCGCTCGCCGAGTTATCAACAGTTTTTCAGCCGTTTTGTCGCGCAAAAAGACCAGGGCAAGTTTTTTGCCCGGGTTCGCGAGCGCCTCTCGACCTTCACCTGGAAACAGCGCGAGCCGCTGGACATGGGGCCGTGGTGGCGGGAGAGCGCCGTTGAAAATGCCAACGCAGAGCCTGTCACCCATATCATTTCGGGCGATCTCTGGGCGCAAACAAGACTTTGGCGCAGGGAAAAAGCGATTGCCGATGCGCGGCACATCGCCGTGCCGACCGGCGATGAAGACGCCACCACCCGTTGGAACCGGCTGATCAGCTATCTGAACATCGGCTGGAACGTGTTCAATTTCGGCGCCATGCTGGTGCCCGGCCTGGGCGAAGCGATGCTGGCCGCCATGGTCGGGCAGATGGTCCTGGAAACCCTGGAAGGCTTCGAAGACTGGAGCAAGGGCGACAAGGAAGACGCGGCGTCCCATCTCACCGGCGTCATGATCAATTTCGCGCAGTTGGCCATTATGGGCGCCGGGCATGTCTTGCCGGCCGGTGCGGCGGCGTCGGTCAAACCATCGGCGTTTATCAACCGGTTGAAAAAGGTTGATCTGGCCAACGGCCAGACGCGCCTCTGGAAGCCGGACCTTTCACCCTACGCCCATGACATGGTGTTGCCCGCCGAGGCGAAGCCAAGCGAGCAGGGTCTGTATCGGCACAGCGAAAAGGACTTCCTCAAGCATGAAAACCAACACTTCGAAGTGATCAACGATTCACGCACCGGCCAGCCACGCTTGCAACATCCGGCCCGGCCACAGGCTTATCAGCCAACACTGGAGCACAACGGTGGCGGCGCGTGGAAAACCGAACTCGACCGTCCCATCGAGTGGGACAAAACCACCCTCATGCGGCGCCTGGGCCCGACGGTCGAGGGCTTTTCTGATAACACCCTGGAGCATATTCGTCTCGTCAGCGGCATGGAGGAGGACGAATTGCGTCGCTTGCATGTGGTCAGCGAACCGCCGCCCGCGTTGCTGACCGACACGATCGAACGCTTCCAGGCCTGGGCCGAAGTGCAAAAACTACCCGGGCAGATAAGGCTCAACGAGGTTCCGCAAGCATTCGTCGAGCAGGTGCCCCGCTTGCTGGTTGAATGGCCCGGATGGCCCGAGCAAAAAGGCATCGAGCTGTTTGACGGCCCTGGGCATAGCGGGCGCTCGATCAAATTCGGCAACGTCGATGCTCTGCCCGCAGACACGCTGAAGATAAGTCGTGCCGAGGTTCGTTCAGGGAAACTGCCGGAGCGTGCCGTGAAGTTTGCGAACGAGGCCGATATCCACGCGCTGCTCGGGCAGGGCATTTCAACGGACGAGCAAACCCGCATCGCTGCCTTGAAAAACCTGCTGGCCGGGCGAGCAGACAGTCGCCGCGCAGCTCTGTTTGACGCGCTGAGTCGCCGTTTGCAGCAAACCGACAACCCGCAGGTGCAGGTGCTTCAGGATGCGTTCAATGGGCTCCCCGCTGCGGTAGCCCGGGAACTGCTCGCCGACATCGAGCCGCAAGACCGGCTCGACATCACCGAGCCGTCGCGCATCCCCTTGCGACTCAGGGAGCGGGTAAGAGTGGCCTTGCGGGCCATACGAACCGCGCGCGCTTATGAAGGGCTCTTTCTCGACGCGTCGCTCGGTGTGGACACCGAGCGGCTGGCGTTGCACTCGATGCAGGCGCTACCCGGCTGGCCCGAAAACGTGCGGATCGAAATCCGTGAGTTTTCATTCGATGGCCCGTTGCGCGACAGCGTCGGCCCGACGGACGCCACCCACCGCAGAATCCTGGTCAGCGAGGACGGCCAATACCAGGCGCGCGATACCGATGATCTGCAATTGCACGGGGCCGATGATTTATACGCGTCGGTGTTGCATGCCTTGCCGGATGCCGAGCGAAACGCGCTGGGGTATCACGTCAACCAAGGTGCCACGCTCAAGTCCGCCATTCAAAAAACGCCATTGCCACGGGACAGGTTCAGCGCGCTTCTGGGCGATAACCCTGTACGCAAACCGGCGTATGACCCCGTCACGATGCGCCTGCGTGGCGGCATGCGCGGGGTGGCTCATGGGCTAAGTCGAATCAACGAACCCATGACGCCGCAAGAGCGGGTGCGAGTTGTCCGCCCCGGATGGACGGAGGCCGAAGCCTTGGCCTATCTGCAGATGAGTGGCAGCGAACTCAGTCTGGAGCAGAGGGCCAGCGCACTCGAAGCGGAATTCGATCGGCTCAACGCCAATTTTCAACGCTGGTTGAAATCGCCGACCGAAGCGTACAGCTTCACGCCTGCCGGCGTCGCCGAATGGCAAGCCAGAAACGCTTTATACAAAGAGATCAGGGAATGCTGGCAGCACACCGGGTTGCGCCACGTGGATTCATTCGGTCATCTGCAGGGCGTTGTGCTCGACCTGGAAAACATCCCGCTGGGGCGTCATCTGCGCACCATGCCTGCCCTGGAAGGTAATTTCGATCACGTCACGCGCCTCAATCTGACCCTGTCCGAATTGACCGACGCACACAGTTCCTTTCTCGATCATTTTCCCCGCTTGCGTTCGCTCAACCTCAACGGCAATGCGTTCTCCGCTGTTCCCGGTGCCATCCGCCGCATGCGCGCGCTGACGGAACTCAACATGCGAGGCAACCGTATTGTCCTGGATGCACAAGGCGTCGCGGACCTGCGCAACCTGACACGACTGGAGGTCCTGGACCTGTTTGGCAATCCGTTGGGGCAAGTCCCGGATATTGGCGGCATGAGAAGGTTGCATACGCTGATCCTGGCGGACACCGGCGTGCACACCTGGCCGCAGGGGCTGTTCGCACAACCGCGGTTCCGGCATTTTTTCCTGGATTTGCAGCGCAACGAAATCACCCACATTCCGGCAGTGCCCCCTGGCTCCGCTCAGGCGGAATTGCTGGCGCGCACCTTGCTGAGCCGAGAGCCGCAGTGGTTGGCCGAGGCCAATCTGCAAACGCTCAGGGACTACATCGAGTCCATCGGCATGGACCCCGATCGACCTTATCCTCCCCGTGGTGTGCGTGACAGTCTCGACTGGGAGGAGGGCATGACACGGCCGGAATGGGTGGCGAAGCAAGCGGTCTGGAACAGTGTCGAGGATGAGCGCGGATCGGTCGGTTTTTTCAACGAAATCCGCAAACTCACCGAGTCGGGGCACTTCAAGCACGACCTCGGGTTTCGGGTCGATATGACCGCCAAGGTCTGGCGCATGCTCGAGGCGATGTCGAAAAATACCGAGCTTCGGCAAAAACTCTTCACCATGAGTACGGTGCCCACAACGTGCGTCGATGCGGGCGCGCAGCTGTTCAATGCCATGGGCCTGGAGGTGCTGATTCATGAAGCCTATGAGTTGGCCAATCCTTCGCTGGTGGAGGGTGAACTGGTCACGCTGGCGCGAGGCAAGTCACGTCTGGATGAACTGAGCAGGATTGCCCGCAAAACCATTTCCGAACGCGAGGCGATGGGCGAGGAGTTCAGGCGTGTCAATGCCATGGGGGAGGTGATGGGCACGATCGATGAGGTGGAAGTTCACCTGGCGTTCATGACCGATCTTGCCGAACGGCTGGACTTGCCCTGGCAGTCTCGAAACATGCAGTTCCGAGGGATCGCGGGTGTCACCTCGGCGATGACCGACAATGCTTACCTGCGTGTGCTCGACCTTGAGGAAGGTGAGCTGCTCGGTGATTTGCTTGTCGAGCAGCCGTTCTGGTCATCCTATGTCGAGGGTGTCAACCGACGGGCTTTCAAAGTGTTCAGGCGCCGGATCGATGCCACGACAGACTTCTATATGGCCTTGGACCAGCGTGCGAACGACACAACGCTGACCCTTGAGCAAAAGGCTCGGCTGAAGGAAGCGCTCAGGGTGCTCGGCGCGGAACTGAACAAGCCGGAAAGCGACTTTGCACCGGGACGCATCATGACCGATGCGCAATACGCTGCTGAGTTGAAGACGATCGATGAAGAGCAAAAGGCGTTGCTCAAAACCTTCACCCAACAGGCGATCGACCGGGCAAAACTGCAAAGGGTAGAACTGCCCTTTGTCGTGCAGCCGGACAGTTGATTGCACCTGTTTTCCCCGGGGCTGGTACGCCAGGCCCCGGGTTTGTCAGGCAGACAGAACGGTCAAAACAGGAAGTATCGCTGGGCCATCGGCAGCACATCGGCGGGCTCGCACCACAGCAGGACACCGTCGGCCTTGACTTGATAGGTCTGCGGGTCGACATCAATGGTCGGCAGGTAGTCGTTGTGGATCAAGTCGGTTTTCTGCACCTCGCGGCACCCTTTGACCACTGCGATTTTCTTCTTCAAACCCAAGGCCTCGGGAAGACCTGCTTCTTGGGCTGCCTGGCTGATGAAGGTCAGGCTGGTGGCGTGCAACGAGCCGCCGTAGCTGGCAAACATCGGACGGTAATGCACCGGTTGCGGCGTCGGAATGGAAGCATTGGCATCGCCCATCAAGCTGGCCGCAATGGCCCCGCCCTTGAGGATCAAGGTCGGCTTGACGCCAAAAAACGCCGGACGCCAGAGCACCAGATCCGCCCATTTACCCACTTCCACCGAGCCCACCTCATGGCTGATGCCATGGGTGATCGCCGGGTTGATCGTGTACTTGGCGATGTAGCGTTTGGCGCGGAAGTTGTCGTTGCCTTCGCCATCCCCGGGAAGCGGGCCGCGCTGCTTTTTCATCTTGTCGGCGGTCTGCCAGGTGCGCGTGATGACTTCGCCGACACGGCCCATGGCCTGGCTGTCGGAGCTGATCATCGAGAACGCGCCGAGGTCATGCAGGATGTCTTCGGCGGCGATGGTTTCGCGACGGATACGGCTTTCGGCGAAGGCCACGTCTTCGGCAATGCTTGGGTCCAGGTGGTGGCAGACCATCAGCATGTCGAGGTGTTCGTCGATGGTGTTGCGGGTGAACGGCCGGGTCGGGTTGGTCGAGCTCGGCAGCACGTTGGCAAAGCCGCAGGCCTTGATGATGTCCGGGGCATGACCGCCCCCCGCGCCTTCGGTGTGATAGGTGTGGATGGTGCGGCCCTTGAAGGCGGCGAGGGTGGTTTCGACGAAGCCCGACTCGTTGAGGGTGTCGGTATGGATCGCCACCTGCACATCGTACTGGTCGGCGACGTTCAGGCAGTTGTCGATGCTCGCCGGGGTGGTGCCCCAGTCTTCGTGCAGCTTGAGGCCGATGGCGCCGGCCTTGACCTGCTCGATCAACGGCTCCGGCAGGCTCGCGTTGCCCTTGCCGGTAAAGCCAATGTTCATCGGGAATGCATCGGCAGCCTGGAGCATACGCGCCAGGTGCCACGGCCCGGACGTGCAAGTGGTGGCGTTGGTGCCGGTGGCCGGGCCGGTGCCGCCGCCGATCATGGTGGTGACGCCGCTCATCAATGCTTCTTCGATCTGTTGCGGGCAGATGAAATGGATGTGTGTGTCGATGCCGCCAGCGGTGAGGATCATGCCTTCACCGGCAATGACTTCGGTGCTGGCGCCGACCGCGATGGTCACGTCCGGCTGGATGTCCGGGTTGCCGGCCTTGCCGATGGCGGCGATGCGGCCGTCTTTGAGGCCGACGTCGGCTTTGACGATGCCCCAGTGGTCGATGATCAGCGCGTTGGTGATCAAGGTGTCGACCACTTCGGCGGCCAGTAATTGACTCTGCCCCTGGCCATCACGGATGACTTTGCCGCCGCCGAATTTCACTTCTTCGCCGTAGGTGGTGAAGTCTTTTTCCACTTCGATCCACAGCTCGGTATCGGCCAGACGGACCTTGTCACCGACGGTGGGGCCGAACATGTCGGCGTAGGCCTGACGGGAAATCTTCATTCGTTCGCCTTGAGATTCAATTGAATTTGAAATCGTTCGCTGCGCTCACTCTCGCGAGCAGACTCGCTCCCACAGGGGAATGCGATCAGCTGTGGGAGCAAGCCTGCTCGCGATGGGGTCGGTGCAGACACCGCATTCCTTAGAGGTCACCCATGATCCTGCCGGCAAACCCGAACACCCGACGATGCCCGGCCAGGTCCACCAGCTCGACCTCGCGACTCTGTCCCGGCTCGAAGCGCACGGCGGTGCCGGCGGGGATGTTCAGGCGCATGCCGCGACTGGCGGGGCGGTCGAAGGTCAAGGCGTCGTTGGTTTCGAAGAAGTGGTAGTGCGAGCCGACCTGGATCGGCCGGTCGCCACTGTTGGCCACTTTCAGGCTGACAGTGCGACGGCCAACGTTGAGTTCGATGTCGCCGGGCTGGATCTGGTATTCACCGGGAATCATCAGTGGGCTCCCTGAAGAATCTTGTAGTAGAGGGCGGTCGGTTTGTACTGGCCGCTCGGGTCGCAGGCGTAATCAGGGATTTGACCTGCCTTGGTGTAACCCAGGGCCTTGTAGAAGTCTTCGGCGGGGGAGCCGGCTTCGGTGTCGAGATAGAGCATGCCGCGCTTGTGCTGGAGCGCGGCCTGTTCCAGCGCGCTCATCAATTGTTGGCCCAGGCCGCGGCGGCGCGCATGTTCGCGCACCAGCAGTTTCTGCACTTCGGCACGGTTCAGGCCGTTGGCTTTCTGGCACAGGGTCAGTTGCACACTGGCCTGCACTTGCTCGTCCTTGACCACCACCCACAGCAGTACGTTGCCCTTGTTCAGGTTGTCCTGAACCTCATCGAAATAGGCGCGGGCCTGAGTGGCGTCCAGATTGGCCATGAACCCGACACTGGCGCCATAGCCGACGGCGTCGAGCAGCAAATCAATCAAACCCTGACGATAGTGCGCAAAGCTTTCAACATTGACGCGGCGCAGTTGGGCAGCGTTCATCGGCAATTACTCCTTGTTGGCGGGCGGCGGCTCCGCGCCAGGATTGAGGGTCAGTTGCATGAAGGTCAGGTCCAGCCAGCGGCCGAACTTGGTGCCCACCTGCGGCATTTGCCCGGTGGTCACGAAACCGGCCCGTTCATGCAAACGGATGGAAGCGGCGTTGCCGCTTTCGATGGCAGCGACCATGACATGTTTGTCGCAGTCTTTGGCGCGCTCGATCAGCACCGTCATCAATTGCGGGCCGAGACCGTTGCCACGCTGGTCGCTACGCACGTAGACCGAGTGCTCGACGGTGTGGCGGAAACCGTCGAACGGCCGCCAGTCACCAAATGAAGCGTAGCCCAGCACACTGTTATCGCCGTCGACGATCACCAGGATCGGATAACCCTGGGCTTGCCGGGCGCTGAACCATGCCTGACGGTTGCCCAGGTCCACGGCCTGTTCGTTCCAGATCGCCGTGGTGTTGAGCACGGCGTCGTTGTAGATGTCGCGGATCGCCGGCAGATCGGCGTGCAGCGCGTCGCGGATGTGATAGGTCATGACGCGTCCTCAGGCGATGGGTTGGTGAACGGTGACCAGTTTGGTGCCGTCGGGGAACGTCGCTTCGACCTGGATCTCCGGGATCATTTCCGGGATGCCTTCCATCACTTGTTCGCGGCTGAGCAGGGTGGTGCCGAAGTGCATCAGTTCGGCCACGGTCTGGCCGTCACGCGCGCCTTCGAGCAGCGCAGCGGAGATGTAGGCCATGGCTTCCGGGTAATTGAGTTTCACGCCGCGCGCCAAACGCCGCTCGGCCACGAGGCCTGCGGTGAAGATCAGCAGCTTGTCTTTTTCGCGTGGGGTCAGGTCCATCGTTTGGAATCCATCAGGGCAGTTAAAAAGGTCATTGGAACTGTGAGTACAAACCTTGTGGGAGCGAGCCTGCTCGCAAAGGCGGCGGGCCAATCAGCATCTATGTTGAATGACACCGCGCCTTCGCGAGCAGGCTCGCTCCCACATTGGAAAGTGTTTCAGGTGCTCCATATTCTGGGTGGGACCGCTTCCCTGCCGAGCAACGCAGGTCTCAGCAACCGCCACAAATCAATCATCCAGCCCCGCGCCAACAGCGCCTCACTGGCCAGACACCGAGCCACCAGAAGCCCCGGCAATTGCGTCAGATCCCCGCGCACTTCATTGGGCAGCGAGCGACAGGTTTCCAGCAGTTCGCTATCGATCTCACCCGTGACCAGCAACGTCGCAAACACCGGCTGCCCATCCAGGCCAATCGGCGAGTCGAGCAGCCCGTCATCCCCGACAATGCGCTGGCGTTCGTGCCAGAGCAACTGGCCGTCGCGGCGGATGTCCAGTTGCGCCTGAAAATGCCCGAGGTCGAAGCGCTCGCCACTGGCCGGGCGACCCAGCGCCACGACGTCCCAGTAAAACAGCCGGGCGTCGCCCTCCAGATCAATCGAGGTGCCGAGTTCGGCCTGGGCGTCGCTGAAGATAATCGTCTCTTGCGGCAGCCATTCCAGTGTTGCACCGCACGCCACTTTCAACGTCAGCTGCTGATAGGCGGGCCCCGCCGCGCGATACCATTTGGCAGCGCCCGGGCTGGTGATTTGCGCCCAGGCATCCGGGCCGACGCTGGCCGAGATGTCCAGTCGATCACCGCCTGCGATGCCGCCCGGCGGATGAACGATGATGTGCTGGCACACTTGCGGCCCTTCGGCATACAGGTGCTTCTGCACCCGCAGCGGGCCTTTATGTCGGCGCTGGACCGGTCGCGTGCTGTCGCCGAACCGGGCGTAGCCCAATTCCAGCTCGGCATGCCAGCTCGGGGTAAACAGGGCAGTGGGGAGAGGTAAGTTCATGTCTTCTAGTTATCGTCAGGACGCTTCAGATTAGATCGTAACCAGACCGCGTACACCCTCGGCTTCCATATTTTCGCCGCGACCTTGCTGCACGATCTCGCCGCGGGACATCACCAGGTACTGGTCGGCCAGTTCGGCGGCGAAATCGTAGAACTGCTCGACCAGCAGAATCGCCATGTCGCCCCGGGCCGCGAGCTTCTTGATCACCACGCCGATCTCCTTGATCACCGACGGCTGGATGCCTTCGGTGGGCTCATCGAGAATCAACAGCCGTGGACGGCTGGCCAGTGCGCGACCAATCGCCAATTGCTGCTGTTGGCCGCCGGACAAGTCACCGCCACGCCGTTGCTTCATTTGCAGCAATACCGGGAACAGCTCGTAGATGAAGGCCGGCACTTCCTTAGCCTCAGAACCAGGAAATCGCGAAAGACCCATCAGCAGGTTTTCTTCCACGGTCAGGCGGCCGAAAATTTCGCGACCCTGAGGCACATAGGCGATCCCGGCATGCACCCGCTGGTGCGGCTTGAACGTGGTGATCGGTTTGCCTTCCCAGTTCACCGCGCCTTCCTTGGCCGGCAGCAAACCCATCAGGCATTTGAGCAGGGTGGTCTTGCCCACGCCGTTGCGCCCCAGCAGGCACGTCACTTCACCGACCTTCACGTCAAACGTCAGGCCCCGCAGAATGTGGCTACCACCGTAATACTGGTGCAGTTTGTCGACTTGCAGCATCTTCAAATTCCCCTCAAATCCCTGTAGGAGCGAGGCTTGCCCGCGAAGGGGGCCTGGAGGCCGCCAAAAGCTTCGCGGGCAAGCCTCGCTCCTACGGGAGCAAAATCATCTTCCGAGATAAACCTCGATTACACGCTCGTTTTCCTGCACCTGTTCCAGCGACCCTTCGGCCAGCACGCTGCCCTGGTGCAACACGGTGACGTGGTCGGCAATCGAGCCGACAAAACCCATGTCGTGCTCCACCACCATCAGCGAATGCTTGCCGGCCAGGCTTTTGAACAGTTCGGCGGTGAACTCGGTCTCGGCATCGGTCATGCCCGCCACCGGCTCGTCGAGCAGCAGCAGTTGCGGGTCTTGCATGAGCAGCATGCCGATCTCAAGAAACTGCTTCTGGCCGTGGGACAACAGGCCCGCCGGGCGATTGACCGAGGCCGTCAGGCGAATGGTTTCCAGCACCTCGCTGATGCGATCTTTCTGTTCGCCACTGAGGCGAGCCCGCAGGCTGGCCCACACCGACTTGTCGGTTTTCTGCGCCAGCTCCAGGTTCTCGAACACGCTCAAGGCTTCGAACACCGTCGGCTTCTGGAACTTGCGGCCGATGCCGGCCTGGGCAATCTGCACTTCGCTCATCGACGTCAGGTCCAGGGTTTCACCGAACCAGGCTTTGCCGTGACTGGGGCGAGTCTTGCCGGTGATGACGTCCATCAGCGTGGTCTTGCCCGCGCCGTTGGGGCCGATGATGCAGCGCAATTCGCCGACGCCGATGTACAGGTTCAGAGCGTTGAGCGCCTTGAAACCATCGAAGCTGACGCTGATGTCTTCCAGGGTCAGGATCGTGCCGTGGCGTGTGTCCAGGCCAGGGCCGACACGTTGCCCCAGGCCGATGGCATCGCGGCTGCTGCCGGCATCCTTGTTGGGCTCCACAGGAAAAAATGCCGGTTCGAGCATGAATTCAGCCGTCGCAGTGACTCTCATTGCTCACCTCTCTTTTTCAGCAGACCGATCACGCCTTTGGGCAGGTACAAGGTCACGACGATGAACAGAGCTCCGAGGAAGAACAGCCAGTATTCGGGGAATGCCACGGTGAACCAGCTCTTCATGCCGTTGACCACACCAGCGCCGAGCAGCGGACCGACCAGCGTGCCGCGACCACCGAGGGCCACCCATACGGCCGCTTCAATGGAGTTGGTCGGCGACATTTCACTCGGGTTGATGATTCCGACTTGCGGCACGTACAGTGCGCCGGCCAGACCACACAGCACCGCACTCAAGACCCAGACAAACAGCTTGAAACCCCGCGGGTCGTAGCCGCAGAACATCAGGCGGTTTTCCGCATCGCGCAACGCGGTCAGCACCCGGCCGAACTTGCTCTGCGCCAGGCGCCAACCAATAAACAGACTCGCCACCAGCAACACCACCGTGGCGAAAAACAGCACCGCGCGCGTGCCCGGCTCGGTAATGCCAAAGCCGAGAATGGTGCGGAAGTTGGTGAAGCCGTTGTTGCCACCAAACCCGGTTTCGTTGCGGAAAAACAGCAGCATCCCGGCGAAGGTCAAGGCCTGGGTCATGATCGAGAAATACACGCCCTTGATCCGCGAACGGAAGGCGAAAAACCCGAAGACCAGCGCCAGCAACCCCGGCGCCAACACCACCAGGCACATCGACCAGAGAAAGCTGCTGGTGCCGGTCCAGTACCACGGCAGTTCGGTCCACGACAGGAAGGTCATGAACGCCGGCAAGCCATCGCCTGAGGCCTGGCGCATCAAGTACATGCCCATCGCATAACCGCCGAGGGCGAAGAACAGGCCGTGACCGAGGGACAGCAGGCCGGCGTAGCCCCAGACCAAATCGAGGGCGAGGGCGACGATGGCGTAGCAAAGGATTTTTCCCACCAGCGTCAGGGTGTAGGCCGAGACGTGGAACACACTGTCCGGCGACAACAGTGAGAACAGCGGCAACGCCAGCAGCAGAACCAGAATCACCGCGCCAACAGCGATGGTGACTTTGGGGCCGGCCTTTTGGCTGGCCGTGAGCATCAGGGGCTGGTTCATCAGTCGATCACCCGTCCTTTCAGTGCGAAGAGGCCTTGCGGACGCTTCTGGATGAACAGAATGATCAGCGCGAGGATCAGGATCTTGCCGAGCACGGCGCCGATCTGCGGTTCGAGAATCTTGTTGGCGATGCCCAGGCCGAACGCGGCCAGGACACTACCGGCCAACTGACCGACACCGCCGAGCACCACCACCAGGAACGAGTCGATGATGTAGCTCTGTCCAAGGTCCGGGCCGACGTTGCCGATCTGGCTGAGCGCTACGCCGCCGAGCCCGGCAATGCCGGAGCCGAGGCCGAACGCGAGCATGTCCACGCGCCCGGTCGGCACGCCGCAGCACGCGGCCATGTTGCGGTTCTGGGTGACGGCGCGCACGTTCAAACCCAGGCGCGTCTTGTTCAGGAGCAGCCAGGTCAGCACGACCACGAACAAGGCGAAGGCGATGATCACGATGCGGTTGTACGGCAGCACGAGGTTGGGCAGCACTTGTATCCCGCCCGAGAGCCAGGCCGGGTTGGCCACTTCGACGTTCTGCGCGCCGAACACCAAACGCACCAGCTGAATCAGCATGAGGCTGATGCCCCAGGTCGCGAGCAGGGTTTCCAGCGGGCGGCCGTAGAGGTGACGAATCACCGTGCGCTCCAGCGCCATGCCGATTGCGGCAGTGACGAAAAACGCCACCGGCAACGCGATCAGCGGGTAGAACTCGATGGCTTGCGGGGCAAAGCGCTGGAACATCAGCTGCACCACGTAGGTCGAGTACGCGCCGAGCATCAGCATTTCGCCGTGGGCCATGTTGATCACGCCGAGCAGACCGAAGGTGATCGCCAGTCCCAGGGCGGCGAGCAGCAGGATCGAGCCCAGGGACATGCCGCTGAACGCTTGCCCGAGGATTTCGCCGATCAGCAGTTTACGTTTGACCTGGGCCAGGCTGGTTTCGGCAGCGGTGCGCACGCTGGCGTCTGTTTCAATGCCCGGCTCCAGCAGGCTTTCGAGGCGGGTGCGGGCCAGCGGATCGCCGGTTTCGCCGAGCAGGCGCACCGCCGCGAGGCGCACGGCCGGGTCGGTGTCGACCAGTTGCAGGTTGGCCAGCGCCAGGCTCAGGGCTGCGTGGACGGTTTCATCTTTTTCGCCGGCCAGTTGTTGGTCGAGGAATTTCAGCTGGGCCGGTTTGGCACTTTTCTGCAATTGCTGCGCGGCGGCCAGACGGATTTTGGCGTCGGCGGCGAGCAATTGGTGGCTGGCCAGCGCGGTGTCGATCAGACCCCGCAGACGATTGTTCAGGCGCAGGGTTTTGGCTTGGCCGTCGACGGTCAACTCGCCTTGTTGCAGGGCGTTGATCAGTTCGATGCGGGCAGGATCGGGCTGCGCAGCCCAGGACTCCAGAAGCTTGGCTTGCTGCACGGGATTGGCGGCGACGAAGTCTTCGGCGTCGCCGGAATGCGCGGCCATCGGCAGTAAGAGCGCGAGTGCAAAGATCAAGCGGTAAAGGGCGGTGGGCATATGTAAGGCCTTGCGCGGGCTAAATGTAGGAGTGAGCCTGCTCGCGATAGCGGTCTATCAATCAACAGGTCTGTTGTCTGTCCCACCGCTATCGCGAGCAGGCTCACTCCTACAGGGATTTGTGTCGGTCCTGAATGAAGTGCTCAGGCCGACATCCAGTGACTCAGTTGCTCTTCACCGCATAATCCGGCTTCTTGTCGTTACCCGAAATGAACGGGCTCCAAGGCTGGGCACGGATCGGCCCTTCGGTCTGCCACACGACGTTGAACTGACCGTCGGCCTGTATTTCGCCGATCATCACGGGCTTGTGCAGGTGGTGGTTGGTCTTGTCCATGGTCAGCGTGTAACCCGACGGCGCGGCAAAGGTCTGGCCGGCGAGCGCTTCGCGGACTTTGTCGACGTCGGTGGATTTGGCTTTCTCAGCCGCTTGCGCCCACATGTGGATGCCCACGTAAGTGGCTTCCATCGGATCGTTGGTCACCGCTTTGTCGGCGCCCGGCAGGTTGTGTTTCTTCGCGTAGGCTTTCCAGTCGGCCACGAATTTCTTGTTCGCCGGGTTCTCGACCGACTCGAAGTAGTTCCAGGCCGCGAGGTTGCCCACCAGCGGTTTGGTGTCGATGCCGCGCAGTTCTTCTTCGCCGACCGAGAACGCTACAACCGGAACGTCAGTCGCTTTCAGGCCCTGGTTGGCCAGTTCTTTATAGAACGGCACGTTGGAGTCGCCGTTGACGGTGGAAATGACCGCTGTCTTGCCTCCGGCCGAGAATTTCTTGATGTTGGCCACGATGGTCTGGTAATCGCTGTGGCCGAACGGGGTGTAGACCTCTTCGATGTCCTTGTCCGCTACGCCTTTGGAGTGCAGGAACGAGCGCAGAATCTTGTTGGTGGTGCGCGGGTAAACGTAGTCGGTGCCCAGCAGGAAGTAACGCTTGGCGCTGCCGCCTTCTTCGCTCATCAGATACTCCACCGCCGGGATCGCCTGTTGGTTCGGCGCGGCACCGGTGTAGAACACGTTCGGCGACATCTCTTCGCCTTCGTATTGCACCGGGTAGAACAGCAAGCCGTTGAGTTCTTCGAACACCGGCAACACCGATTTACGCGACACCGACGTCCAGCAACCGAACACCACGGCGACCTTGTCCTGGGTCAGCAACTGACGACCCTTCTCCGCGAACAGCGGCCAGTTCGACGCGGGGTCCACGACCACCGGTTCCAGCATCTTGCCGTTCACGCCGCCCTTGGCGTTGATCTCGTCGATGGTCATCAACGCCATGTCTTTGAGCGAGGTTTCGGAGATCGCCATGGTCCCGGACAACGAGTGCAGAATACCGACCTTGATGGTCTCGGCGGCCTGGACGGTCCAGGTCATGCCCATCGCGGCAATGCTTGCCGTGAGTGTGAAAGCCTTGATCAAGCTACGACGCTTCATTGTGCGATCTCCATGAACATTAGAATTTTTTCTGGGTTGGCAGATGCGGACTACTGAAGGGTCTTTAGCAAGGGCTGTGCCTGTTCGGAAAAGGCAGGGAAATATTGAAATAGAGCCCTCGGTGAACGTGATGACGCACCAGACTGGGGCTTGATGAAGGCGCGGGTGCACCGCCGTGCGCAGCATTGGTGCCGGGTGCGGCAAAGCAAAAAAAACGGTAGCGATATATATGTACCACCTGCCGCGCTCCGGGATCTTGATCATCGTGGCTTCTCAGTTGAGTGAGCAGCGCATGAACGGCATCTCTATCAGTACACCTTCAGCACCCCGACGCGGGGCAACCTTTCCTGCCCTGGGGCCGACCTTCATCAGCGCGGATGACGCGGCCTACTGGGCTCACCGGCAGATCGGCGCGCGCCATGACAAGACTTACGGCGGTGTGATCTTGCAGCGTGGCGACGGAAAATTTCAGCCCACATTGCCGGTGGCGGGAAGGATGAGGCATTTCGATTTCGACTTTCTGTCATCTTCTGAAAACCCCCAAGAGCTGTTTGCCCCACCCGGCTACAGGGGCGCGGCGTATTACTTGTCCCACGCGGCCAGTCACGCTGACGTCCAGCGTATTCATCCGCGCTGGACGACTGAGCAGATCACGTTGAGCCTCGGATTTTTTTCCAGAGCACATCTCCTGAGTCACATGCAGGACCCGGGCGCCTATGGCCAGCGTCATTATTTGTCGGGGCCGGATGGCTCGTTGATCAAGTACGAGTCCACTCAGCCGGCAGAAGAGGAAGAACTCATTGAGCTGGGCGTCAAGGCTTTCGGGCCGTTCTCCGACGTTGAGCAACTGATTCAGAAAGTCGCCCAGACCGGCACCCTGAGCGTACTGGTAGCCAATGCACCGTGGGGAGGCGTGCGAGGAAACGTGCCGACGAACTGGACGCTCGGTACGGCTGCGGTGAGAAGTTCGACGTCTGTACAGCCGTTTTTTTGTGCGGTGTTCGACCAGGTGGACAAGGCCATCGAAGCGGCCGCCGCCACGGTAACCGCATCCACCGGCAGCGTTTATCTGGGGTTTGTCGTGACCTCTGCCGGCAGCGCGCAGTGCATGGCGACCTATCCGGTGCTTTCCAGCGATCCGGCAGCCGAACTGTTCAAGTCCTTCCCGATGAATGCCGATCGCACGCTGGAGCGCCTGCTCGATTTCGACCTGAACGGCGTCTACTTCATGCCGCAGGGTGATGCGTCTCAGAGCGCCGGCGAGCCCTGGCTTTATGAGCGCTTTTTTTCACCGCAGGAGTTGGCTACGGGCATCAGGTTTTCGCTGGAAGATGTCCACCGGCAGGAGTACCCGGACTACCTCAAGGTGTACGCCCGGACCCGGGACGGCGCCGTGTTGCAATACCGACCTTCGGCGCACCTGCGTGAAGTACCGCTGGAGGACAGCGCGGATCTCAACGTGCGACTGAAGACCGGTACGCTCAAGCCTGCGGATTACATCGGACAGGTGGCAGCGGCTGGCGAGCTGACGGTGCTGAAGGACAGCGCGCTTTGGGATGTTGTCGGGATCGTGGGGCCTGACTGGCAACCCTATGCCCGGTCGAGGCGCTTGAGTCCCGCTTTCCTCATGGCGGACGATGCCGCCCGTTTTGCTCATGAATATATTGGCAGCCGGCGTGAACAGGGCTTCGTCGGGATGGTTTTGCAGGATCGAAACCAACGTTTCGTCGCCACCGAGCCGGTGTTTGCCGCAAAACGGTTTGCACTGGACAGGCTCTGCCCCCTCGACGCTACCGGGGCACCGATCGTGTTGGTCGAGGGTCACTCTTTTCATGGGCTGTACGCCTCGCGTTGGCAAGCGGATGCCGGAGCCATTGTGCGTACTGACTTGCAAGAGCAACTGATCCACGCACAAATGTTCACCACCGAAGACATTCGCTCGGTGTTCGACAAGCGTGCGCATGTTGTTGATTTCTACCTGTCCGGCTCGGCCGACGCCCTGTTGGTTTACAGCCCCGATGTATCGAAAGTGGCGGCTCGCAACCGCCTGCAACAGCGGGCGGCCGTACTCGCCGATGGCAAAACGCTGATAGACCAGGAGCTGGCGGCCGGCACACTTGAGCCCAGTGCAGTGGTCGACGAACTGGCCGGCACCGGCAGATTACGCGTGGTGGTCGGCAGCGACGTGTGGGGGCCGCGGGGAACGGTGCTGGGTGATCAGTCAAATAACGAGGCCGCCCGCACAGTCATTGCCGCTCCCGTGCTGGGGGCGATTTTTACCAGTGCCGAAGACGCCGTGTTGAACGCCCGCCATCGTGCCCGGCTCGACTACCGCGCAGCCGCGGCGGGTTGGGGATTCATCCTCAAGCACAAGGCGCGCGAGGAGTACGTGGCAACCGAAACGGTTACGCCGAGGGGCCTGGGAGCGCTGAATCAGGCGAGCGACTTTGGCGCTCCGGTATTGATCGACGAGTTCAGGACCCTCGGGCTTTATTACGCGGCAAGCTGGATGCCTAAAGGGTTATCGACCACGGAGGCCTGGTTTGCCCGGCATTTTGCGTCCATCAGCGATTTGGCTGCAGCGATCTACGACGACAAGGGCACGCAACGTCTGACGCATTTTCAGGACCTGAACATTTTTATCGCAACACTGGATGGGGCATTGTTGCGTTACCAGTACTCGGCCTCCTCAACACAACTCGACAATCAGGGTGTGCAGCAACTGACGTCAGCATTAGGCAAGGACACACGACCCTATGCCAACGTCATTCAAATGCTCGCCAAGGCCGGAGAACTGAAGGTGCTGCGCACCAGTGAGCTGTGGGACGAGCCGGGGAGTGTCGGACCTGACTGGACACCTTTCGTGCAGATCCAGCGGCGAGCCCTCAGCCCGGTCTTTGTGTCGCAGGACGATGCCGCGGGCTATGCGCTGGCGCAGTTGGGCTCACGGCGTGAGCGGGTCTACGGCGGCCTGGTGCTGCGTCGCGCCGATGGCTTGTTTGTCGCAACGTTGCCGGTGGCCGTGGAGGTCGAGAACTTCCCTGCCAACTGGATTCGTCTGGATGAATTGATTGAACAGGGTTTGTTTCTGACCGGGAGTACGGTCGTCGCCCGGTACCATTCCAGAATCCCGATCGAACCGATTTTCGCGCTGTCGAACCGCGAGCGGGACGTGTACCAGGCGATGTTTTCCACGGATTTTCTGGCGGACATTCTGACCGGCTCCGGGGGTTCCCCGTCTCTGTCGCCCGGCAAGGAATACCTGCTGGGGCTCGACGGCAGCCTGATCAGCTACACCCTCAGTGCAAGCGCCAGCGAAAAGCAACTCGCTCGGGCATTGGCGCCACCCAGCCAATTGCAGCGCCGGCATACCCCGATAGAACTGCAGATGCGCAACGGCACGCTAACACCGAGCGAGTATGTCAATCAGGTTGCAAGGGCCGGCCGGTTGCAAGTGATTCGGGGGAGCCGACTGTGGGGCGAGGCCAGGCAACTGTCGCACTGGAGTGCTTATCCGGGGATTATCTCGTCGGACGTGCATCGATTTGCCATTACCGAGCCGGCGCTCAGCCCGGTCTTCACGCAGGTAGACGATGCCATGCGCCATGTCCATCGCACGGTAGGCGCCCGTGCCAGCCTGATGTTCGGCTTTGTGCTCAAGGGACTGAACGGTGAACGGTACGTGACGACGCTGCCGATCGACGGGCGGCAAGGGCATCTCACGGTCGAGCGGGTATTTCCCCAAGGGTTGCTACCGTTGGGGTATCGAGTCGAGGGCATTTATTTGTGTCCGTCGACAAGCCCGGGACGATTGCCCCATGACGTGACGCAGAGCTTCATCTCGCCTCGAGACCTGTCCTACGGGCTGGGCGCTGTCGGTGTGCGCACGGCTGAAGGATCCACGTACCTCAACGTCTACATCTCCTGCGCCGACGGCGCCTTGTTGCGCTATGCCCCCAGGGCCAAGGCACCTGAGTGGACCCTGTTTCATGCCACGGTGGCCTACGAGAAAATCCTGCAATCAGGCCGGGAATCGCTGATTGACTACCTGCGCAAAGTCATCGCCAACGGTGAGTTGCAGGTCGTGGTGCGCAGCGCTTTCTGGTCGCCGCTCAGGGTTGATGCCCAGGGTGTCAAAACCGGCATCGAGCTGATCAAGTGGGAGCAGGACAACCGGTTTGCGCTCGGCCCCGTCTTCGCCCATGCCGATGATGCGGCTCGCTTGGCGCAGCGATTGATTGGCGAGTACGTCGGCCAACCGTATCTGGGTGGCGTGCTGATCCATCAGGCGTCTTCTTCGTTCGTGGCCGTCGAGCCGCATGAGGACGGCGTCAACAGTGGGGCTGCCAGTACGCTGTTTTACTCAGGGCCGGGTGGGCCCATTGCACCGGTCACGGTGCCGGGTGCGCAGCCTTTGCCGTTGCCGGTTTTTCCGCAGGACTACAAATGGGCGGCTGTTCATCAGTTCTACAAACGCTTCAACCTGTTCGTGAAGGACCCCACTGCGTCTGATCGATTACTGATGGATAACCTGGCCTTGGCCGACCTGTGGTTCTGCAGAGATGTTGTGAAAAAGAGCGGTGTCTCCGGGGGCTGTTGCTATTTCACCGGTCGTGGCGGGGCCCTGTTCAAATTCACCCCCAGCTTCTCGCCACAGGAAACGGCCTTGTTCAACGAGGAGGCGAAGGACGGGGTCGCTGCGTACCTCGCCGCGCTCGCCAGTGTCGGATTGCTTGAGGTACTGGACACCGATGGTTACTGGCAACGTCGCGGGCGATTGAATGCGACCTGGCAGCCCCCTGTGCAACCGGCGACGAAGCCAGATCGTGACGAACTGTGAAGTGCAGCGTTCATTGATCTGAGCGCAGGATGAGCCGTGCCCCCCTCCGGTTGGCATGGCTCAGCGACGCTGCATGAGACCGATGAAAAACAACCCGCCAATCGCCGCCGTGGCCACGCCAATCGGCAAGTCCTCGGGGGCGATCAGGGTGCGCGCGGCGACGTCGACCCATACCAGAAACACGCTGCCCAGCAATACACACGCCGGTAACAATCGCCGGTGCTCGGCCCCGACCAGTCGACGGGCAATGTGCGGCACCATCAGCCCGACAAACCCGATCGACCCGCTGATCGACACCAATACGCCGGTCATCAGCGACGCAATCAGAAACACCCGCAAGCGCACGGTACGCGCATTCAAGCCAAGGGTGACGGCGGTCTGTTCGCCGGCCATCAGCGCATTCAACGGTCGGGCCATGCCTAGCAGCAAGACCAATCCCAGCAACACGCTGGCGGCCGGCACCGCAAGCAACTCCCAACGCGCCAACCCGAGCCCGCCGAGCATCCAGAACATCACCGCCGAACTCGCCCGGTGGTCGCCGAGGAACAGCAGCAAATTGGCAATCGCCATCATCACGAAAGACACCGCCACGCCGCACAGCAGTAGCCGGTCACTGTCCAGACGACCGTTGCGATTGGCGATCATCAGCACGGTCAACATGCTCAGCAGCGCGCCGATAAACGCCGCGATCGGCAAGGTCAGCAGGCCGACGATTTCACCGACGTGCAGCACCACAATCACCGCGCCAAGGGTCGCACCGGAAGTGACCCCGAGCAGGTGCGGGTCGGCCAATGGATTGCGCGTCACCGCTTGCAGCACCGCGCCGATCAGCGCCAGGCCAGCACCGACCAGCGCACCGAGCAGCATGCGCGGCACGCGGATCAGCCAGACAATGTGTTCCTGCCCTGCAGTCCAGCTCACTTCACCCACACCGAACACCTTGTGCAGCAAGATCCGCCCCACCACGTCCACCGGAACCCGCGCCGGACCGAAGCCCAGCGACACCACGCACGAGACCAGCAACAGCGCGGCGAGCATCACCAGCAGCAAGACATAGCGACGATCCATCATTCGCCGTGGAAACCTTTGGCCAGGGTTTCAACCGCCAGCACGTTGTCGATGCCCGGCGTGGCCTGCACATACGGAATCACGATGAAACGCTGGTTCTTGATCGCGTCCACCGATTGCAGCGCCTTGTTGCTGAGCAGGAATTGCTCCTTCTGTTCGGCGGTGACTTCGCCGTAGTCGACGATCACGATCACCTGAGGGTTACGCTCGACCACGTCTTCCCAGTTGACGCGGGTCCAGCTCGCCTCGACGTCGTCCAGAATGTTGCGCCCGCCCGCGGCGTCGATCAGTGCCTGCGGCATGCCGAGGCGGCCGGACGTCATGGCGCGGTCTTCGCCACTGTCGTAAAGGAAGACCCGAGGTTTATCGGCGGGCAGACCCTTGCGCACCTCGGCGACTTGCGCCTGCATTTTGGCGATCAAGGCATTGGCGCGGTCCTGCACGTCGAAGATCTTGCCGAGGTTGCGCAGGTCGTTGTAGGTGTCTTCCAGGCTGGCCGGTGGACGCTTCATGACAAAGGCGCAGGACTCGGTCAGCTCGTAGACATTGATGCCCAGCGGTTGCAACGTTTGAGGCGTGAGGTCGCCACCCACGCGCATGCCGTAATCCCAACCGGCGAAGAAGAAGTCGACGTTGGCATTGAGCAGGGTTTCCACCGACGGGTATTTGGCTGCCAGCTCGGGCAAGCCGTCGAGGATGGTCTGCATTTCGGGCGTGACTGACTTCCAGCCGGACACGCCGCTGTAGCCGGCCATGCGCGGTTTGAGGCCAAGGGCGAGCATCATCTGGGTCATGTTGATGTCGTGGCTGACCGCGTGTTTCGGCGCCTGCGTGAAGGTCACTTCGCGGTTGCAGCTCTGGATCGTCAACGGGTAGTTCGTGGCCTCGGCCAGCGCGTGGGCACTGCCCAGCAACAGCGTGAAGCAAAGCAGGGAACGCAAAGTCATGGTTGGGTTATCCAGGTAATTCGTGGGTAGCCGTGCAAGGGGTGTTCATCGATCAGCGCTTCGACGCCGAACACGTCGCGCAGCAGCGGGGCGCTCAGGACTTCTTTCGGCGTGCCGCTGGCGACGATGCGACCGTGATGGATCACGTACAAACGATCGCAGAAAGCGGCCGCCAGATTGAGGTCGTGGATGCTGGCCAGGGTGCCGATTTTCAGGCGTTTGACCAGCTGCAACAGTTCCAGTTGATAGCGTGGGTCGAGGTGGTTGGTCGGCTCGTCGAGGATCAGCAATTGCGGTTGCTGGGCCAGGGCGCGGGCGAGGATCACACGTTGTTTTTCACCGCCGGAGAGGGTGGCGAAGGCGTGGTCTTCGAATCCTTTTAGGCCGACGGACTCCAATGCTTGAGTTGCCAGATTCCGGTCTTCAATCGTGTCGCCACCGAACAGGCCTTTGTGCGGCGTGCGGCCCATGGCGACCACCTCGTCGACGGTCAGGCCGAAGGCATCGGGGAACTCCTGCAACACCACGGCGATGCGTTGGGCGCACCAGCGCGAGGATTGCTTCCAGACGTTATGGTGGTCGAGCCGGACCTCGCCGCTCTCGGGCTTGCTGAAGCGATAAGCGCAGCGCAGCAGGCTGGTCTTGCCGCTGCCGTTGGGGCCGATCAACCCGACGAACTCACCGGCGGCCACCTGCAGGGACGCCTCACGCAGCTGGAACTGGTGATGGCAGTGGCCGTGGCCCAGGGGTGTCCAAGCGAGGTTTGAGAGGTTAAGCGAGGTCATGCAGTTGCTCTGAGAGAGTGGGTGATGCTGATGACGCCATTACGGGCAAGCGCGCTCCCACAGGGATCGCGCAAATCCTGGGGAGCGAGCCTGCTGATCAAAACACTGTATTTGAGTTATACAGTAACACTAAAGATGATGCCGAGCTAAGCGCGGCAAGTCTACAGATTCGTCTAAATCGCTCATCTCGCCTGCTTCATGAAGAAGGTGAGGCCGATTCAGTTTGCCGGGTGAATCGCGAAAACAGCACGCGATCCAGCACCCACACCACCACCAGCGAAGCCCCCACCAACGGAAACGCCACGGCCAGAGCGAACATGATGACCATCGCGGTTTTCCATCTCGGCAGGTCGTGGCGCAGCGGTGGAACACCGAACTTGCCTTGTGGACGCCGTTTCCACCAGATCACCACGCCGCTCACCGCGCTGAGCAAAATCATCAGGCAGATCAGCAGCACGACGATCTGGTTGAACACGCCAAACATCTTGCCTTCGTGCAACATCACGCCGATCTCTGTGGCGCGGGCGACGGTCCCGTATTGCTCGTAGCGCACGTCGGCGAGGACATCGCCGGTGTACTGGTCGACATGCAAAGTGGCGTCATTGCGCGGGTCGTCCGCGAACACGGCGATGGTGAACACGCCGGTGTCGGTGGTCGGGAAGGTGATGCTGTAACCCGGCTCGACCTTGCGTTGCACGGCGATGTTCTGCACGTCTTGCAGGCTGATGGTCGGTGCGGCGGGGCCGGCTTTGGCGCCATCGTGGGCCATGTGTTCGGCGTGGTCGCCGGACATCGGCATCGGCGTGTTTTCCATCGCCCATGGCACGGTCTGGCGAGTGGCAGTGTTGAGGCTGCGGGCCTCGACATCGGATTTGGGCACGTTGTCCCACATTGCCGCCGGAAACACGTTCCACACCTGCGCATATTTCTGGCCCCAGAACCCGGTCCAGGTCATGCCGCTGAGCAGCATCACCAGCAGCAACGATGCGCCCCAGAACCCGGCCACAGCATGCAAATCACGCCACAGCACACGACCGCGACTGGTCAGGCGCGGCCACAAAATACCGGCCGCCTGGCCACGCGGCCACCACAGGAACACGCCGGAAACCACCAGCACCACGCCCCAGCCGGCCGCCAGTTCGACCAATCGATCACCGACGGTGCCGATCATCAATTCACCATGAATCGCTCGCGCCACCGCTTGCAGATTCTTCTTGGCGTCTTGCTCGCCAAGGATGTCGCCCTGATAGGGATCGACGAATACGTTGAGTTCGCTACCGCCATTGATCACGACAAACTGAGCGCTGCGCTCGGCGTTGACCGGCGGCAGGTACTGTTTGATCGTGGCGTGTGGGTACACCTGTTTCACCCGTTTGAGCAGGTCGTCGGCCGGGATGCTGTGATGCCCGGCCGGTACGTTCATCAGGCTGCCGTACATCATCGGATCGAGTTGCGGCTTGAACAGGTAGATGACGCCGGTCAAGGCCAGCATCACCATGAATGGCGCGACGAACAGACCGGCATAGAAATGCCAGCGCCAGGCCAGGTTGTAGAAATTTACTTTGGGCTGTTTCATCACGTGTGCTCCGCTTTGGCATGGTTCTTTTAGTTGTTTGTTTTGCGGTTGCTGCGCAACCGATCGCGAGCAGGCTCGCTCCCACAGGTTCTCCACTGTCCATGTGGGAGCGGGCTTGCCCGCGATACTCTTAGAAGCTCATGTCCACCTTGGTCCAGAGCGTTCGCCCCGGTTCTTTGATGGCCTGCGGGTCATTGGCCGGGTAGCCAAAACCGGCGTTGCCGGCCAGGTTCAAATGCTCGGCGTAAGCCTTGCCGAACAGGTTGTCGACGCCACTGCTGACCTTCCAGTTTTTGTTGATACGGTAGGCGCCATTGAGCGAGAACACGCCAAAACCGGAGGTCTTGTCGAAGTCCTTGCCGACCACGTTGCCCTTGTTCTGGTCGATGCGGTTTTGCGCCGCGACCACTCGCCACAGGGCACCGGCACTCCAGTTGTCTTCGCTGTAGGTCAGGCCGAAACGCGCGTCCAGCGGCGGCATTTGCGGCAATGCGTTGCCATCGCTGCTGTTCTTGCCCCAGGCGTAGGCCAGGGTCGCGTCGGCCTTCCAGTTGCTGGTCAGCTGGTAGGCCGCGCCGAGTTCGCCGCCCATGATTCGCGCGTCGATGTTCTGCGCCTGGGAGGTGGTGCCCATCATGGTCGGGGTGTAGTTGAACAAGATGTAATCGCGCACCTGGCCGACATAACCCGAGGCCCAGGCTTCGAGGTCCTCGGTCTTGTATTGCAGGCCGAAATCGAGCTGGGTGGTTTTTTCAGGCTTGATCGAATCGAAGGCATTCACCGATCCGGCGGGGCCGGACTTGGGCGAAAACAGTTCCCAGTAATCGGGGAAACGCTGGGTGTGACCGAGGCCGGCGTAGAGGGTGGTCGGGCTGTCGGCGAGGTCATGCTCGTAGCGCAGGAAGCCGCTTGGCAATGTGTCGGCGCGGGTTTCGTCGGCGGTCGGGTTGGGGCGAGTCATCATCCCGGAACCGGTGGTCTGCCGGTAATCCTTGGCCGATGCACGGTCCAGGCGTGCACCAGTAATCAACCGGTCACGGTCGGCGGCGTACCAGGTCAGTTCGCTGAACACGCCATAGTTATGGAAGTCGGCGTCCTTGGTATACGGCAGGTCCTTGTAGGTATCGACGCCCATGCTGCCGCGTTGGCGATGCTCGTTGGTCTGCGCATCGATGCCGCTGATCAACTGCACATCGGCCCAGCGCCAAGTCGCCTTGATCCGCGCGCCGAGGGTGCGGCGGTCGACGTTGGAAGCCATTGGGCCGGCCATCATCCCGGTGCCCGATGGCGTGCGCAGCGTGTAGTTGTCCATCACGTGGTCGGCGTAGTTGTAGTAGATCTGCGCTTCGACCTTGTCCAGCACCTCGCCGATGTTCGATTTTTCGAACCGCAGGCCCAGGCTTTCACGCTTGAATTGCGAGCCGTCCATGCCGCGCCCGGCGTAACGCGCTTCACCATCGCCCTTGCCGGCGGTCAGCTCCAGCAGGGTGTCGGCGTCCGGCGTCCAGCCGAGCGCCACATCGCCGTTCCACTTGTCGTAGCGCGACGGCACGGTGTCGTTGTTGCCGTCCTTGTAGTCGTCGGCGTGCGCGGTGTTGCCGATCACGCGCACGTAGCCCAGCGGCCCGCCGGCAGCGGCGTCCACCACTTTGTCAAAACGGCCGTTGGAGCCGGCCAATACGCTGGCGTTCACGCGGGTACCGAGTTCGCCGAAGCTTTCCGGTTCACGCTCGAACAAGATCGTGCCCGCCGATGCGCCCGGTCCCCACAGTACGGTTTGCGGACCTTTGATGACGGTGAGTTTGTCGTAGGTTTCCGGCGAGATGTAGGAGGTGGGCGCGTCCATCCGGCCGGGGCAGGCGCCGAGCAATTGGCCGCCGTTGGTGAGGATGTTCAGTCGCGAACCGAACATGCCGCGCAGCACCGGATCACCGTTGGTGCCGCCGTTGCGTACCAGGGCGAAGCCGGGGATGGTTTTCAGGTAGTCGCCACCGTCGCTGGCCGGAACGGGTTGGCGCGGGTCCTTGGGGTTGGTGACGATGGTCAGCGGCGAACTCGGCGCAATGGCGGTGATCACCGTCGGGCTCAGTTCTTCACCGTGGCCCGCGTGTTCGTTGGCCAGCACCGTGGATGTCAGCAATGCGCTGCAAAGGACGGCGGTGGCGTGCCTGAAACGAATACTCGATTCGTTCGGGGCAAAAGAAGCTTGGGCAGGGCTCAAGCGTGTGTCAGCAGCAAACCTGGACATGACAATTTCCATCGAACAGTCATAAACGACACGGCGGACAGCCTGTGGCTGTCCGCAAAACCGTGTGAAATCAGAGGTGCGTGTTTACGCGACGATGGGTGGGGCGCGGGTTCGGGCGCCGGGGAAGACGGTGTGCCGGGCATGGCCCAGGCGAGGGGAGGGAGTGGTAAAGGTGGTGGCTGTTGGTGTGTCGAACGCGACGAAGGTCTGGCCGCCGGTCAGCGCCGGGCAATTGAACAGCAGGCTGCAATAGCCGCATTTTTCCCAGAGCGCGTGGTGCGAGGCCTTGGGCGGGCAGTGCTCGGCGGCGGGTTGCGCGCCGTGGTTGGCGTGCTCCATGGCCGACATGTCCATGCTCATGTCCATCGACATGCTCATCGACATCGACGAGGCGCGTTGATCCATCGGCATCGACTGAGAAATCAGCGGGCCGATAAAGATCATCAGCATGGCGAACAGGCTGATCCAGCTGCCGTGCGTCAGGCTTGACGACTGACGACGGTGTGCGGATGACCTGGCGCTAAGCGGGCGCATGGGTGTGTTCAGCTCAGTGATTTACTGGGCGTGGGTGTGCATCTGCATGACTTCTGGTGGCTTCTTCTGCACCGCGACTTCGACCGTCACGTCACCGGATTTTTCGAAGTGCAGGGTCAGCGGGAAACGCTTGCCGTCGCTCAGCAGGCTGCGGTCTTTCAGATTCACCAGCATCACGTGATAGGCCATTGGCGCAAACGTGACGTTGCCACCGGCAGGAATCTCGACGCTCGGCACTTGCTGCATTTTCATCAGGTCGTTTTGCATGATGTGCTCATGCAATTGCGCTTCACCGGCAATCGGCGAGTCGACGCTGAGCAGACGGTCGGCGGCTTTTCCGGTGTTCTGAATAACAAAATAGGCCGCTACGGTTGGCGCGTTGGGCGGCAACTCCTGGGACCACGGGTGAGCGATCTGCAGTTCGCCGACCTTGTATTCGTGGGCATTGGCAAAGCAGGCAGGCAGCAGCAACGCAGCCAGAACGATGAGTTTGTTCAACATGGCAGTTCTCCAGAGCGATTCAAGACGCAGTTCAATTGCGAGAAGGAATCACACGAGAGGGGACGCGCGGGGTTGAGGCTCGGCCATTGCTGGCGCGGGGTGGGGGTGTCGAGAGCGGTGGCAGGCACGCTTCGATTGGCTTCGAAACGAGCGAAATACAGTTGTGGCGCATGCCCCGGCAACGCCACCAACGGCGCGGAACCTGAACAGCACCAGCAATGTTGCATGTTGGAATGGTCGTCGTTCTGCGGGGCTTTTTGCTCAAGGTCGCCCAGGGAAATCGCCACCATCTTCGTGCCGCTGGACGTACAGAAACTGCCCCACAACAATTGCTCGGCGGGTGATTTCGCCGACTGCGCCATGGCTCCGGTCATCGGCATGGCGAGCATGTTGAACAGCACTGCGAAGCAGGCGATCCAGGCAATTGCTAGCCGTTGTCGGGACATGGGACAAAATCCGTTGGGTGGGCGATCAGTCGCGGCTATTTAGCCTGATCAGGGCCGATAAGTAAAAAAGCGGCGTGCGGTGTGGTGTCGCAGTGCACGTTCAAAAGAGTGTAGCGGCTATGATTCGAAATGCCGGATGAATTGCGGTCGGCATACAACCCTGTGGCGAGGGAGCTTGCTCCCGTTGGACTGCGCAGCTGTCCCCTTTTTTTGGGGGGGGATTAAGGCCGCTACGCCCGAACGCGGACCGGCCCAACGGGAGCAAGCTCCCTCGCCACAATTACTTAGGCGTCCGGCAGATTGCATTCCGCCAGTGCAGCAAACAACTCACTCACCGATCCAAACTCCCGATCCACACCCGGCAACACCGGCCGCTGCAACACAATCACCGGCACCCCACGCTCCCGCGCCACTTCCAGTTTCGGTTCGGTCGCGGTGCTGCCGCTGTTCTTGCTGATCAGCACATCAATCTGCCGACGTTCAAACAGCTCCCGTTCATCCTCGATCAGAAACGGCCCGCGCGCGCCGATGACTTCGCAGCGTTCGTTGCCCGGGTAAGCGTCCAGGGCGCGCAAGGTCCAGAATTGCTCCAGCGGAATTTCGTGCAGGTGCTGCAACGGTTCGCGGCCGAGGGTGAACAGCGGTCGGCGGAAGGGTTTCAGGGCTTCGATCAGTTCGGCCCAATCTTTGACGTCGCGCCAGTCGTCCCCGGCCTGTGGCTGCCAGGCAGGGCGGCGTAACGCCCAGCATGCAATGCCGCTCAGCTGCGCGGCGGCCTTGGCGTTGTGGCTGATTTGTGCAGCGTAGGGGTGGGTCGCGTCCAGCAGCAGATCGATCCCTTCATCGCGAATGAACTGCGCCAGGCCTTCGGCACCGCCGTAGCCGCCAACGCGCACCTGGCAGGTCAGGTCCGTCGGCACGCGACCGACACCGGCCAGGCTATAGATGTGTTCCGGCCCTAGCGTGCGGGCGATGGCCAAGGCTTCGGTCACGCCGCCCAGCAGCAAAATACGCTTCATTGAAAAGCCCCTGCATGGCCGACAATTCCGCCCTGGCGATCGATGGCAAAGACTTCAACCTGAACCTGCGCCGGCACCACGCTGCGGGCGAAGTCCAACGCGTGCTGACACACCGCATCTCCAAGGGCGATGCCCGCCGCGCTGGCCATCGCCAAGGCTTGCTGGCTGGTATTGGCGTCGCGAATGCCTTGCTGCAGCGCCTTGTCGGCGCCCATTGTGGCGGCCCATTCGGCCAGTTGCGGCAGGTCGATGCTGGAATGCCGGCTGTGCAAATCCATGTGCCCGGCCGCCAGTTTGCTGATCTTGCCGAAGCCGCCGCACAGGCTGAGTTTATCCACCGGCACTTTGCGCAAGTGTTTGAGCACGGCGCCGACGAAGTCGCCCATTTCGATCAGGGCGATTTCCGGCAGGTCGTAGACGCGGCGCATGGTGTCCTCGCTGGCGTTGCCGGTACAGGCGGCGATGTGCAGGTAACCGTTGGTTTTGGCCACATCGATGCCCTGGTGGATCGAGGCGATGTAAGCCGCACAGGAAAACGGCCGGACGATGCCGCTGGTGCCGAGGATCGACAACCCGCCCAGAATGCCCAGTCGTGGGTTCATGGTTTTCAAGGCCAGCGCCTCGCCGTCCTCGACGCTGACCGTGACCTCGAAACCGCCGCCATAGCCGAGTTCTTCGGCCAACAACGTCAGGTGCTCGGTGATCATTTTGCGCGGCACCGGGTTGATTGCCGGCTCGCCGACGCCCAGCACCAGCCCCGGCCGGGTGACCGTGCCGACGCCACGCCCGGCGCTGAAACGGATACCCGGCTCGTCGCGCAGTCGCACCTGGGAATACAGCAACGCGCCATGGGTCACGTCGGGGTCATCCCCGGCATCCTTGATCGTCCCGGCTTCGGCGCCGTCGTCGATCAGGCGGCAGAATTCCAGGCGCATCCGCACCTGCTTGCCCTTGGGCAGCACGATCTCCACGGCGTCAGCGCTCATCCCTCCCAATAACAAACGGGCCGCTGCCAGACTGGTCGCGGTGGCGCAACTGCCCGTGGTCAGGCCGCTGCGCAGCGGGGCGGGTTGTTCGGCGGTTTCGTCACGCATCGAGGGGCTTCGTCACGTCCAGCAAGGTAATCGGCAGCGCCTGACGCCAGGTGTCGAACTCCCCCAGCGGCTGGGCCTGGGCAACGTGAATGCGGGTCAGCTCGCCGCCGTGGCGTTCGCGCCAGGTCATCAGGGTGACTTCGCTTTGCAACGTGACGGCGTTGGCGATCAATCGGCCACCGGGTTTGAGTTGCGCCCAGCAGGTGTCGAGCACACCTTCACGGGTGACCCCGCCACCGATAAAAATCGCATCCGGGAGTTCGAGCCCGGCCAGGGCCTGCGGCGCACTGCCGCGAATCAATTGCAGACCGGGCACGCCGAGGGCATCGCGATTGTGTTCGATCAACAGCTGCCGACCTTCATCGGCTTCGATGGCCAGCGTGCGGCAACTGGGGTGGGCGCGCATCCATTCGATGCCGATCGAGCCGCTGCCGGCGCCGACATCCCACAGCAGTTCGCCGGGTACCGGGGCCAGGCGCGCAAGGGTGATCGCGCGGACGTCGCGTTTGGTCAGTTGACCGTCGTGCTGGAAGGCCGAGTCTGGTAGGCCGGCCAGTCGTGAGAGCCGCGGGGTGTCCGGCGCGGCGATGCATTCGATGGCGATCAGGTTCAGATCGGCGACCGCTGGATCGTTCCAGTCATTGGCCACCCCATCGATGCGCCGTTCGTTTGCGCCGCCCAAATGTTCCAGCACGCTGAGACGGCTCGGACCGAAACCGCGTTCACGCAACAATGCCGCAACGGCGGCCGGGCTTTGGCCATCGTTGCTCAGCACCAGCAAACGCACGCCGCTGAACAACTGCGCGTTCAGTGCGGCGAGGGGCCGGGCTACCAACGAAAGCGTCACCACCTCCTGCAAGGGCCAGCCCATTCGCGCCGCCGCGAGTGAACAGGAGGAGGGCGCGGGCTGGATCAGCATTTCAGCGTCAGGCACTTGCCGGGCCAGGCTGGCGCCGACGCCGAAGAACATCGGATCACCGCTGGCCAGCACGCAGACCGGTTCGCCACGCAGCGCCAGAACGGGGTCAAGGGAAAACGGACTGGGCCACAACTGCCGCTCGCCACGAATGCACGCTGGCAACAAATTCAGTTGCCGCTGGCCGCCGAAGATTCGCGAGGCGCCCAACAGGGCGCGACGGGCATTCTTGCCCAGGCCCTTGAAGCCGTCTTCACCGATTCCCACAACCGTTAGCCAGGGTGCCATGCCGTTCCTTAATCCAGGGTTCATGTTCAAGGGCGGCATGATAACGCGGCTTCTGTTATCTGGCGCTGCTCCATTGCCGGAGCAGGCGGCGTTTTTTTGAAAACTTATGTGGTTGAAAACTTGTTTGGTGTTGGGTTGGTTTTGTTATTTTTGTTTTTGGGTCAAGTTTAAAATTTGCTGTAAGGCATGCTTGATTTGTTTTCGAATAACTACTTTTCAAGTTAGATGGATAGTCGCCTTTATGGCGTTAATGGATATGGATATGACTGTGATAACGGATGATATGAAACATAATGCAGCCTTGGTGGGGGATATCTTGCTGACCGGTGTTCAAGGACAGTCGCGCGAGGATTATCGTTTCGCATTGAATTGTACTTATCTGGCACAGCGGCAAGCGGACAATACTTACAACAGCGCAATCCGGCCCGGGCGCTGGATCGATTATTACGCTGATGTACTGTGGTCGCATGGCTGGAATCGTGATCATCCGCCGATTGAGCATGTTCAAACGCAGTTTTATGGAAGTGTGCGGCAGGTCTGGTCGAAGCTGGCTTCTCCGATTCTCAGCCGTGACCAGGTGGAAGGGGTGAATCTGGGACTTGCTGCACTGGAAAAAGACGTTGAACTGTTAAAGAAGGTCAAGGGGGTGAGTGGAAAGGCCTTCGACTTTAAGATAATGCCGATTAGCTACAACGCAAATGGGGATATGGAGTTAGTGGTCAGTAATATCAGGTTCATCAAGTCAAGCATGAATACCGAATACCTTTTTTGGGATATATCGCAAGTCATGAATCAGCTGGATGTCCTGGCTCGAAAGGTGGTGATCTCACGGAGGGTGATGGACGCTCGTCGATCCAGCGTGGAAGAGGCGCTGGCAGGCATTAAATTCAACTTCGAGGACTATGAGCTGTAAACCGCCCAAGGGACGGGGCAGTCGTTACGCTTTCGGATGGCCTGAAACACGAATTCCGACCGGCAGGCATTTTCATGCGCTCGGGCAAAGCAGGCATAATGGCGACCTTTCGCCCACCACGGCGCTGCCAGCCAGCCGGTCCATCCCTTGAACGAACGCCCGATGTCCACCGTTTTACGCCCCTCGGCCTGTCCGGGGTTGTTGCGTATCGTCCAGGCACTGGACGGCGGCATCTGCCGGATCAAGTTGAATGGCGGTTCGATCAGCGCGGCTCAGGCCGAAGCGGTGGCGAATGCAGCCGAGCATTTCGCCGGCGGAGTGATCGAGGCAACCAACCGCGCCAACCTGCAGATTCGCGGGATCGGCAGTGAGCACGCTGCCTTGATCGACAGCCTGATGGCGGCCGGACTCGGCCCGACCAGCGCGGCGGGCGATGACGTGCGCAATCTGATGCTCAGCCCCGGCGCCGGCATTGATCGGCAGATGCTGATCGATACGCGCCCGCTGGCCGAACAGATCCTCGCCACGCTGCAAAGCGATGAACGCTTTCACGACCTCAGCGCCAAGTTTGCGGTGCAACTGGATGGCGGCGAAGGGCTGGCAATGCTCGAACACTCGCATGATCTTTGGTTGTCCGCTGCTGAGCGCGACGGTGAGCGAGTGTTTGTGTTCGGCCTGGCGGGTTGCCTTGTCGACCTGCCCGCAGGCGCGGTGTCGCTGGAGCAGGGGCATGCGCTGGTAGTTGCAGTGCTGGAGCTGTTTCTGGAGCTGGCGCGCCCCGAGCAGACTCGCATGCGACACCTGCTCGCCGAATGTTCGCTCGACGTGTTTCTCGCGCGTCTCGCCGAGCGAGTGCCGTTGATGCCCATCGAGGCGTGGCGGCGCGAGGCAAATCCAGATGCGTTGCACATCGGCGCTCATCCACAGCGTGATGCCGGTCGTGTCTACATCGGCGCAGTGCCGCCGCTGGGCCGCCTCAACCCAGCGATGCTCCGAGGCGCTGCACAACTGGCCCGCGAACAGGGCGACGGCACGCTGCGTTTCACGCCCTGGCAAAGCCTCTTGGTGCCCGGCGTCCATGGCAGCAAGGCGCCTCACGTTATCCACAGCCTTGAACACCTCGGCCTGCGCTGCTCGGCCGACGATGCCCTGGCGCATCTCATCGCCTGCACCGGCTCGACCGGCTGCGGCAAAGGCCTGGCTGACACCAAGGGCGATGCCCGGCAACTGGCGGCGCTGTTGCAACGTCACGGCCAGACGCTGAACGTGCACCTGTCCGGCTGCCCGCGTTCCTGCGCGGCGGCGCACATCGCGCCGGTCACGTTGCTGGCGGTTTCTTCCGGTCATTACGACCTCTATTTTCGCGATACAGCGCAGCCGGGTTTCGGCGCGCTGCACGCACGCAATCTTACTATTGAAGCGGTCGCGGCCTTGCTCGACGCCCGCTCACGGAGCTCCTTAGATGCTTGATTACATCCGCGACGGTCAGGAGATCTATCGCAACTCCTTCGCGATCATTCGTGCCGAGGCCAACCTCGAGCGAATCCCGGCCGATCTGGAAAAACTCGCGGTGCGGGTGATCCACGCCTGCGGCATGGTCGACGCCATCGACGGCCTGCAATTTTCGCAGGGCGCGGGCATGGCCGGGCGTGAGGCGCTCGCCGCCGGCGCGCCGATCCTGTGCGACGCACGGATGGTCAGCGAAGGCGTGACCCGCACGCGGTTGCCGGCCAACAACGAAGTGATTTGCACCCTGCGAGATGAAAGCGTCCCAGCGTTGGCCCGAGAGTTGGGCAACACCCGTTCCGCCGCCGCCCTGGAGCTGTGGCGTCCGCATCTGGAAGGCAGCGTGGTGGTGATCGGCAACGCCCCGACCGCGCTGTTCTATTTGTTGGAAATGCTCGATGCCGGCGCCCCCAAGCCGGCGCTGATCCTCGGCTTTCCGGTCGGCTTCGTCGGCGCTGCCGAATCAAAGGCGGCGCTGGCGGCCGACAGTCGCGGCGTGCCGTTTGTCATCATGCAAGGCCGGCTGGGCGGCAGCGCCATGGCCGCCGCCGCCGTCAATGCCCTCGCCACGGAGATTGAATGATGCAGCAGCCTGGACGCTTGATCGGCCTGGGCGTCGGCCCCGGTGACCCGGAGCTGATTACCGTCAAAGCCCTGCGCTTGCTGCGCGAGTCACCCGTGGTGGCGTACTTCGTCGCCAAGGGTAAAAAGGGCAACGCCTTCGGCATCATCGAAGCGCATTTGCAGGACGCACAAACGCTGCTGCCGCTGGTGTATCCGGTGACCACTGAAGCGTTGCCGGCGCCGCTGTCTTATGAGCAAGTGATCAGCGATTTCTACGATGCGGCGGGCGAAGAACTCGCTGCGCATCTGGATGCCGGTCGCGACGTGGCGGTGATCTGCGAAGGTGATCCGTTCTTCTACGGCTCCTACATGTACTTGCACGATCGTCTGGCCGAACGATACGAAGCCGAAGTGGTGCCGGGTGTGTGCTCCATGCTCGGCGGCGCTTCGGTGCTGGGCGCGCCGTTGGTGTATCGCAATCAGAGCCTGTCGGTGCTCTCGGGCGTATTGCCGCACGAGGACCTCAAGCGTCGTCTGGCCGATGCCGATGCGGCGGTGATCATGAAGCTGGGACGCAACTTTCCCAAGGTCCGTCAGGTGCTCGAAGAGCTGGGGCTGGCGGAGCGGGCGCTGTACGTCGAGCGCGCGACCATGGCCAATCAGAAGATCGTGCCGCTGGATCAGGTCGAGCCGATGTCCTCGCCGTACTTCTCGTTGATCATCGTTCCCGGCGAACGGTGGCAAGGTTGATGGCCCGTCCAGTTCCGGCGATTGTCATTCTTGGCAATGGCAGCCTCGCGACCGCACGCAAGATCCAGCAGGTCTACCCCGGCGCCTTGATTCATGGCCTGGCCGGACGGGTTGAAGGCGCGGACCGTGTCTATCACGAGTTTGGCGCGACCGTGCGTGAGTTCTATCAGCAGGACACGCCGATCATTGCCTTGTGTGCGGCCGGGATCGTGATCCGCACCCTGGCGCCGTTACTGCTGGAGAAGGGCGCCGAGCCACCCGTGCTGGCCGTGGCCGAAGACGGCAGTGCCGTGGTGCCGCTGCTGGGTGGCCTCGGTGGCGTGAACGTCATGGCGCGGGAGATTGCTGCCGGTCTTGAGGTGGCAGCGGCGATCACCACCAGCGGTGAACTGCGCTTCGGCACCTGCCTGCTCAATCCACCCAGCGGCTACGCCCTCGGCGATCTGGAACTGGGCAAACGTTTTGTCTCGGATCTGCTCGCCGGCCAAAGTGTGCGCATCGAAGGCACCGCGCCGTGGCTGGCGCAAGCGCAGCTGCCGGAAGATCCGCAGGCGCCGTTGTCGATTCATGTCGGCAGTGCCGAGCGCACGCCGGCGGCCAATGAATTGCTGATCTACCCGCGCAGTGTGCTGGTGGCGGTGAACGCCGAGGTGGCGGATCTGCCGAACGCGATTCGCGGCGCGCTGCATCAGGCAAACATCGCCGTGCAATCGCTGGCGTGCCTGCTGGCCAGCGATCTGCACATGGCCAACCCTGCGTTACGCGACGCGGCGCTTGAGCTGGGTGTGCCGCTGCGGTTTGCCTCGGTCAGCGGCGGCGTCAGCGAGCTGGCCCGCGACACCGCGCCGAACGCTACCGTCGTGGCGGCGGATACGGGCATCGCGATCGCGGTGGCCAGTCAGCCACTGGAGGTTGCACAGATCGGGCGTGCGCGCGGTCGTCTGGCCGTGATCGGCCTGGGCCCTGGCGCCGCCGAACTGATGGTGCCGGCGGTGAAGGATGAACTGGCGCGCGCCAATGACGTGCTGGGTTATGAAACCTACGTGCGCATGGCCGGGCCATTTCGCGAGGATCAAGTGCTGCATTGCACCGACAACCGCGAAGAAATGCAGCGCGCTCGCCACGCCTTTGAACTGGCGGCCCAAGGGCGGTCGGTGGTGGTGGTTTCGTCGGGAGATCCGGGCGTATTCGCGATGGCGGCCGCCGTGCTCGAAGCGCTGCACGAGTCGAGTGAGCCAGGTTGGCACAACGTCGATCTGGAGATTCTTCCAGGCGTCTCCGCGTCCCTGGCAACGGCCGCCCAGGCCGGCGCGCCATTGGGGCACGACTTCTGCGTGATGTCCCTGTCGGACAACCTCAAGCCTTGGGCAATCATCGAGAAGCGGCTGGACCTCGCGTCTCAGGCCGACCTGGCGCTGGCGTTCTACAACCCGATCTCGCGGTCGCGTCCTTGGCAACTGGGTCGGGCACTGGAGATTGTCGCGCAGCACCGCACCGCTGAAACGCCAGTGGTGTTGGGGCGGGACATTGGTCGTCCAGGCCAGACATTGCGTGTCACCACGCTGGGTGATCTGACCCCCGATCAGGTCGACATGCGCACCATGGTGCTGGTCGGCTCTTCCACCACCTGCGTGTTCCCGCGTGCCGAGGGTGGCCAGTGGGTGTATACGCCTCGTTGGTACGGCGACAAGCCAGCCGGGTAAGTCTTGGCGGCCAGCGATGCTGGCCGCAGTTCCGCCCCCCTTCCAGTGCGTAAGATTTTTCACCGCGCATCGACCGAAAGATTCCTTGATGCCCGCCGTACTTTAACTGGGCTCACCCGGAAAGTGCGTGCGAGTGCCTCAGACAATTCAATATCCGCGTTTCATGTTCTGATACAACCGACGCAGGCCGTTTGATTCGCGGCTGTGCGCAGTGTGTTAGTAACCGTTTCCGACAAAGATAAAAGTTACACTTGTTTGTCCGGCTTAAGTGTAATTAATTAATTGCGCTGTTGTTGGATTGAGGTTGTTATTTTTATCGCATAGTATTTTTTGGGTGGGCAGCTTGGGCAGTTTTTTGCCTGCTGTTTCTGTGGTTAGCGTATTAGCAATGCCAGTGCTTTCGGCGCTGGTTTTAAATATCAGTTCAGGTTCGCAAACATCGACGGATGGCGTGTGCGCGACGCTGTGGGCTACGTGTATTCAAGTTTGTTATAAGGGCATGGATGTGATGAATCAATATCAGGGATCAAACACGGCGGGTAAGTCGTTTCTTCAGTATTTCAGACTCGATGATATTCAAGCACTCTCGAACGAGTTTCGCGCCGCGCCGGAATATGAAGCGCTGGTTGGCTATTACTCAGCGTGCGCAAAAGATCAGCCATGGGCTGACCAGATGGCGCCATTGTTATTGCTCAAAGAGACGCTCGACTCACTGATTGGCCAGCGCGCCGGACCGATTTCCGCCGCGTTGGCCGACCTCTCTGCGCGGCTTGAAAACTATACAAACCGGCTGGTCCAGACCGTGCGAATGTTGAATCCGGTTGCGTCCGAAGTGCCGAAAATAATGCACTTCGTTTGGGTCGGCGGGAGCGCGGTTGGCGCTATTCAGCGAGACTACATCAATATATGGAAGGCGGTCATGGTCAAGGAAGGCCATACGTTCAACCTCTGGTACGACAGTGATGCAGTACTGGCCTTCGAGATGAATCGAGTGATCCTGGAAAGTGCCAGGGCGCATGCCATGGAGTCAGGGGGAGCCACTATCGCCACGCCTGTGGAGCTGGCCCGGATGATCGAACATCGAGCCCGGGTGCTGAAAATGCAAATGTCGGCTCACCTCAGGCAGGAGCGCTGGGCCGGAAAGGCGGATGAAGCGCGTATTGATCTGATGGTTCGCGCCTATGGCAAGGACGAGGCCACCCTCATTGCGTTCAGACAAAAATGCCTGGACAGCCACTTGGCCATGGTTGATCAACATCTGCGGTTACGCGACGTGCGTGAAGTCTTCAAAGAACACCTTTTATGGGACGTCTATGAACGCGAAGTGGCAGGGCGAGGCAACTTTGCTGCGGCCAGCGATGTGGTTCGCCTGCAGGTCGAAGCACTGGAGGGCGGTCGTTACAGTGACGTGGATTACTTGCCGCAACTGAAAAACGTATTGGGCGGAGTCGATATTACGGCGTTCGATGAAAGTGCACGAATTGGCGTATTACAACTCCTGCTCAATAACAACGAATCGCTGATGCCTGGGCGCGACCCCAGTCGATACCCTGACCGCACAATGAGTATTCCTGAACAGCACAGGACAGCATTAAGCGAGTTTGCACTGCTGGGTCCGGGGCCCTCCGACATATTTTCTGCGCCGGGGAATAGTCAAACGCCCACGGACGGTATTCGCATGGCCGTCCAGATCAACAGTGAAATGAACTCTCATATCGTCGCGCATGCCGGCGCTGGCTCGACCCAGGCGATTATCGAGTTGATCAGGTTCAACTACGACTTCCTGTCAGAGTTTGAGTCTCGATTGAACGCGACGGCTGTGGACTGGAGCGACAGTGCAGCCGTACAAGATATTCTCGTGGCGATGGTGAATGAAAAGATTGCCGAGGTGCCTGGACTGTCGAAAACGCGCCGAGGGTATTTAGGCAAGCTGGTTAGCGCCATTGGCGCTTACTACAGTGACGGTATTCGTTATGAATCCCGTGGGACCATTGATTTGACCGGGCCTGGAGCGGCGATTACAGGGCTTGAGGAGTATGTGGAAAAGCATCTCCTGTTTGATGGGAAAAACGAAATACGAGACCGATTGAAATTGTCGGATGGTTACAACGTGGCCACCGAAGAAGAGAAGGTTTCTGGCTGGACGATCAACGCTACACCGCAAGAATGGCTGCAAAAAGAACAAGCAAACTGGGCCAACGGCAAATTACAAACACGTTATCAGGGGACTTTTTCAGAGCTGTTGAAAGGGCGCACCATCAGCTTCGAAAAAGGCTGGCCGATCATGGAAGGGCGCCCGGTTTTGTTGACCGCCATCCTGCAGCGCTGGATGGATGAGTTGGGGGAGCCCTTCATCCGTGCGATGAACGAAAAGCTCAGCGGTGAGTTGAATTTCGCTAAACCTTTTTCCCTGGACTTTGATGACCGGCAAAGGATTCTGAACCAGCCTGTAGCCGAGCTACCGGTTTCCCATGGTTTCTATCCGATTGGCAATCTGAATGAAATGATCGTTCGCATCGGTCATGGGACTCTGCCGCTCGATCAGTTGAGTCCGGTACATCGGGTGGTGCTCGGTGGCCTTTTCGGCGCATCGACGCTGGACGAAACCGGTTTCGCCGACGCCTGGCAGCAGCTCGGCGCGCTCGCGGAAAGTACGGCCGACCGGGGTATATCCGAGCGGTACATGTCTATCGAGCAGGTGTTGCTTTCGCTCAAAAGTCCCGAGTTCGAAACGGCGTTTGCCGCCGTCAAAACGCCAGTTGACTCCTCCACGGAGAGCGCTCAGGTACTCAAGATTCTTTCATTCGAGAATTCGTTGACGCTTCGTCAATGGGGCGAGAGCGTGGCTCGCATCAGGCACCAGACGGACTACGAGCTACGCCGATACATTCTCCAGCGCAGTGCCTCGGTGCGAAAAACGCTCCTGGAGGCGGGCGCGTCAATGGCCAAGTTAATGCCTCAGGGGTTGCTGGTCAGGGGCGATGGCGACCCCGGAAGACGCTGTTATCCACTGGCGCTGCTGATGGCGGCGGCGACTCATCAGGGCCGCGATGCGGTACAGGCACTGAGCGGCAGACTGGCCAATGCGCATTTCTCGCCCGGTGAAAGTGATACCCATGCATTTCTTCAGGCGCTCGACGAATTGCGCGCCATACCCCAGGCTGATTTTGGCGACAAGCTCGGCACGTTGAGTTTCGATGGCATCTTTGAGGTGTTGGCGGCTAAACCTGCACCTTGCACGTTGATGCTCAATACCGAAAACCATTCAATGATGGTGGCCAGGACCGGGACGGCCGAACACAGTAGCTGGTCTTTCTACGATCCCAATTTCGGTGTCTTTGGTTTCGATCGGATAGACCACCTCAAGCTTGGGATGAAGGCCCTGTTCAACACGTCCGACCTGGCCAGGCAGTATGCGATCGAGTCGACGGATCGCTCGCCCTTCAATGTGATCGAGCTGGACGGCGATCGCCTCGCCAGCAAGCACTTACCCTCGGAACTGCCAGTGTCGAAGCTGTTGGGCAATGAATCCTTGAGCTCAGGAAAAAGCATCGCACCCTGGTCCCATCACGCCCAATTACGCTCACGCGCGCTGTCTGAAAATGCGCGATTGGGACGGGGTCTTTCCGAACGGGATGCCAGCGTCTGGGCGAGCAAAATCGATCAGGTGACAAACCGGGTGAGATCGGCGAACGGACTCGGGAGCGAGTACGTCCCGGTGTTCGCAACCCTGCAGGCTCAACCGGATGACGGTTACGCACTGTCGTTCATGGACATCAAAACGCAACAGATCCGCGTGGTGAAAACCAACGAACCGTTTCTCGGGCGAATCAAGTCGTTCCTGGACACGAGTATCGAGTACCTGGCCGGCAGCAACGATGGACATAAACCTGTTGATCCAACGGATGTTTCCGAGGGTAGCCGGCTGAGTTTTGCGTTTGGTTTCCAGGCGTTGATCACCGAACTTCGAAACCGCGATCAACTGGCGCAGCCTGGAACAGAATCGAACCTGGCCGTCGCCGTTCGCCTTCATGGCTACCTGGGCCATGCACAGTTAGTCCACGGTATCGGCCTCGACACGCTGCAAATGGCGAACCTGGTTCGACAGCTGGTGAACGCCGAGCGAGCGATAGCGGTCAGGACCGCTTCGGCGGGCGGGCGACTCCTGGCGCGAATCGCTGGCCCGGGGTTGGGGCAGGTATTGGGCGTGGTCAATATCGGTTTTGATATTTACGAGTTCTACAACGCCGAAAACCACGAGCAGCAAGCGCGTTTCGGCACTCAACTGCTGTTCGATGTCAGTGCGCTTGTGCTCGACGGCGTTGCGCTGGTAGTCGGCGGGACGGCGGGTGCGGTCGCAGGTTTTCTGTCGGTACCATTGCTTGGCATCGGAATCGGCGTCACGGCGATTGCCGGCAATCTCGGGCAAATCATGGACAAGGCAGAGAAAGTTGCCGAATTGTTTACCCGGTTCAAAACGGCGTACAGCCCGCAGGCTTTCTCGGTCAAGCAAGGGGTCGTATCGATCATGCCCGAGTCGGTGGTGGACACGGTTGATCTTCGCGAAGGGGTCATCGTGTTCGGCAGCCAGGGGCTCTTTCGCTCGCTGGGTGGCTCGGGGCTCCCACGGCCCGATGGGAACAAACAGAACGCTATTGTCGTTCGAGAAAGCATGGGGCTGCCAAAACAGGTCGCGATTCCTGGCCCGCGTGTTCATGGTCGATTTAACGCTGTGCCGGCAGAATCGGCCTTGCTGCTTCCGGGTACTCCAAAGTGTTATTACGGTTACGAGTATCAACTGGGTTCCGATCCGCAGGTCTTTGAGTGGAGCAACCTGCTCCTGAACGTTGTCGGCGGCTCGAGCGTCCTGCCTCGTAAGATGTATCCGCAATATGACGTGTTGCGTGAACTTGAAGCCAGGGAGGAAGGTTTTTTCTTCACCCACGCCAGACCTTTCCCGCACATCCTGTACAAACTCAACCCTGTCTATGAGCCCACGACCATTACCGTGCGCGTTGGAAATGAAACCCGGGCGCTGTACGTTCCTGAATTACCGCGAGAGATGCGGGGCAAGGTTTCTTACCGCATCGACACGCTAAGGGGGCTTACTCCCTCGCACTTAAACCAGGACTCGTGTCGGTCCATCTCAGCGCACTTCCCGGTGACGGAAGCGTGAGCTGGGTGTTGAGCGCCGACTGGATCACGCCACAACACATCAGTGTCGGCGCGGCGGGGTTGAACATCGACGGTATCGAGCTGAGCATCGAGGCCGACATCGACGTATATGTTCGAACAAAGAACCTCGAAACCTACCGTGTTGACCGCGAACATCGGCAACTGTACCTGGCGTCACTTCAAGCGGCTGACGGACATTACTCGCAGGCGGAGCTTGACCGTTTGAAGGTGCTTCACCGGCAGCAGCGCATGGGCAATGCCTTAATTCCTGCGGGCAAGTTTCTGCTGCCTTTTGGCAATCCAGAAAAGCCGCAATACACCGCCGGTTGGTACGACGTGGCAAAGGAACGGTTCGTTTATGGCCGTCAATTCCTGGGTCCGGTCAGCGAGAAACTTCAACTGGCGGCAGTGCAAGACGATAACGCTTACTTCTATCACCCGGATCAACCCCTGATATGGCGCGTCAATGCCGTCACAGGTTTGACTACTTGGCGCTACAGCGTTTTCAATCGTGGAAGTGAAGAGGCGCAGATCATTGGCTGCCTTGATCGGGGCGCTGGCGTTGTTCAAGTCACTCAGCGGGTACGCCTGAGCAAGACCCAGCGTTACGTGGTGATTTATCTGATTCACGGCGAGGAAATCTCGTTGGTTTCGGTATCGAGCGAACCACCGGACTATTTCGATACCTTGAAGGACGTCATTGCCCTGTTACAGCAGGTTGATATTGCGGTTGTTACTGAAGGCGCCGACGCCGAACGGCAAACGTCCTGGAGGCCTGCGTCCTTTGTGACGGTAACGTCCGGCGACCTCGACAAGCCGTCGCTGCCGAGATGGATCAACGGGCAGAGCCACCAGCTCCTGACCCCGCACTTGCCCGTCAGCGAAACCGCCTCGACGCTGCCCCAGATAAGCTTGCTGCCACCGAATGATCCTGATGCTGCAGCGTTCCTGTTTCACGACGCACACAGTCAAAACCTCTATCACCAACCCTTTACCGGCGATGAGGCACAACGGGTGCCATTGCCAGGCAGCGTCAAGCTCAGGATCAGCGACGGCGGGTACCTGGTCGTCAATGAGTCCGGGCTGATGTTTGACGTTCGTCAGGACGCGAGCTTTTTCCTTAGCGGCGTGACGGGGGATTGGCTGGATGCCCATCCATTGTGGATGAGCGATCTGGAGGCCCTTGGCAAGGAGCATGCGGTTTCGCTGATTTCGCTTTCCGGATTATCGGACGTCACCGGCCAGGTGCCTGTCTACGCGCGCTACCTGAACAACAAGCTGTTGGTAACCGACCTGATGGCTGAAAAAGGTTGCCGTCTGTTGTCCGTCACTCGTGATGGCAAGCACGCCTGGTTACTTGGCCTGAGCAGCGGCCACCTTTATCGTCAGGCGTTTATCGAGCCTGAGCAGCTGAGCCGCGCGTTCGGCAGTGGCAGGCGGCTGATCAATGCCGACGCGCTGCCACTACCAGAAAAGGTCTGGGGAACCTGGGCATTTTCTGACGTGCTGCCTTACGGCACCGGTTTGCGGGGCCGCACTCGGGACGGGGTCAATTTCGAACTGATTGAAGGTGAGCCGGCCCGAATCATCAGTGTCGAGAACGCCTGGTCTTATCGTTACAGGGAGTCGCCTGAAGCGCTGACAAAACGCCTGAACGATTTAGTGTCCGGTCAGGCTCATGCGCCTTTTTTGCCGATTGGCCACTCGACCAACCGCTACGCGTATTACGTACCCGAACTCAATCGTGTCTTTGAGGTTAACGGCAGAGCGGATGGACAGTGGGCAAACTTCCTCGGGACGAAACAAGGGAGTGTTCCGCTGTTGTTTGATCCGGTGGACGGCGTGATCTTCAACCGCAATACAAAAGAGGTTGTGTGGGTGGCGGCGAACAAGGCCAGTCGAGAGGGGGATGTCATGACGCTGGAGATCGCGGGAGAGGTAAAAGACCTGCTGGCTCTGGTGCCCGACGGTGTCAGTTCATTGATTCTGGGAGGCGCTGAAACGGGGTCGATTTACCACGTGTCGGAGACCGCCTGGCAGCACCTCGATTGCATCGTGGTCGATTGCACTGACTGGCCGGACATTGACGCCATACCCTCGCGGCTGATTCTGGCGACCGGAGCGCAGGATGACTGGCGTGTCGATCGGGCAGACAACCATCTGCTGCTCACCGACCCCGACAACGGCAGCAGCCTGGTTTTCCGTTCGGCACAATCTGAGGAGTGGGCATTGGCCCAGTCGCTGAACCTGAGTGTGCAAGTTCTTGGCAATACGCTTGAGGTCAGCGTCCATGAACTGTGGCAAACGATGTTCGATCTTGGGGAAAGCAGCCTTGAGTTAAAAGTGCTCGTCGAGAAGTTGAGTTCGGTCTAAAAAACCGAGGGTGGAGATCCGGGTTCCGAACGTTTCGCAACGTTGTCAATTCACAACGTTGCGCTCCCTGGCTGATCAGGGCACCAGGTAACCTTTTACGCCCGTGAAGATAATCTGTGCCGCCAGCGCGCACACAAACAATCCCATCAGCCGGCTGACAATCTGCAAGCCCTGGTCACCGAGAATCCGTTCGATGCGGCTGGACAAATAAAGGACCACGCCAACCGTAAAGCTGGCCAGGGCAATGCTGAGAATGGCCGTGAGTTTGTCGTCCCAATGTGGCTGGCTCACGCCCATAACCAACAAGGCACCGATGGTGCCGGGGCCGACCGTCAATGGAATCGTCAGCGGGACGATCGTCACGTCCTGCTGCACATTGTCGGTCTGCACCGCCGACTTGCCTTGGGCCATGCCCAGTGCCGAGATAAACAGCACGCTGCCGGCGCCGATGCGGAACGCGTCCACAGTGATGCCGAAGACACTGAAAATCACCCGTCCGAACAAGTACAGCAGGACGCTGGACACCAGCGTGGCGGTGGCCACTTTCCAGGCCAGTCGACGTTGTTCCTTGCGTGAATAACCGCGGGTCAGGCTGATGAAGCAGGACAACACGAAGAACGGGCTGTAGAGCACCAGCATCTTCAGGTAAACGCTGAATAACACGTGGAGCATGGTTTCGGCTCGCATCAGGAGTGAGGATGACGAGGAGTCTATCAGTCAGTTAATTGCTTGTGGGTGTGAGTTGTGACAGGCGCGTCAGTTAATTTTGCGATTGGGTGTTTTTATTAGTTGCTTGGGTGTTGTTGTAACTTATGTTTATTGAATGGATATGGTGTTACAGGTTTTAGTTTGTCGTTGTTCGTTTGTTTGGTTATTGTTTTATCGCAAGTTCATGAGGAACTTGTCTGGTATTTTTATAAGGAATTCATTGTGTATAATCAAGCTATTCGTGAAAGTTATGTTACTGCCTGTATTGAAGCGATTGAAGCGTGTGATATCGACGAGCAGATCATTATCCGCCCTCGTGGTCTTATGGTTGTGGGCGACGAGATCGAAGCACCGTCGAAAGGCTCCGTTGTGGGTGAAGGCACGTTGGGTTTTTCTGGCAAGCTCAGTGCTGAAAACAAGTCGGACGCTCAAAACGCCTTTCTCTTTGCATCCCGTGCAGCGAACAAACTATACCCTGAAGAACATCAGGGCAAAGAGTGGTACTTGCGGTTCCGGGAAGTCATGACCCTCGCAGGCTGGACGCCTGTCAGCAAGTACTACAGCGATCTGCACGTCAGCGGCACCAGCGTCCGCATGGACAAACTGGTGCTGGAGATTCTCGGTGCGGTGGTTGCCGGCGTTGCATTGCCTGGTCCGACGACTGCGTTGATGCTCAAGGTGGCGGGTGATGCGATCGCGGCCCTGCAAAAGCGTGACACGGCTGCCCTGACTGTTTATGAGCGAAATCTGCTGGAAAATGGCGTCGGGGGAATCTCGGCAGGTGCGTGTGTCGAAGTCGAGGGTGAGGCAATCATGGCCGTGGGTGCAGTGCGTTTTCTTCGCAAGAACAGTTCCACCCAAGTAATGTTTACGGATGTGGATATCCGAAATGTGAACCTGTATCGCGGCGAAACGGTATTTGCCAAAAATACATTGGTCGCTGATGCAGTCCGTGAGTCCATCAAGAGCAAACTTGTTCCACATAAAGACCAGATCGTAGACATTGATATCTAATTGATCTAAATCGGCAGCCGGTTGTCGGCTGCCTTTTTTATTGTCGAGGGAGTTGATATGAGTTGCGAATATTCTGTGTTGATCGTTGGCGCTTGTGTCGTGATTATTCCGGCTGCGGATGGGGCGGCGCAATATAAGGATCTGGTCGATTCCGTGTTGCTGGCGCAATTGATTGCCAATAAGAAGATTGAAAAAGCCCCGGATGTCGACTGGTACAACGCTTATGTGGAATTTCTGGATGACTACTGGCTGCGACGTACAAGAGCGCGACAGGAATGGCTGATTACCCAGGACAGTGTCGAGTCTGTCAGCGACTGGGTCATTGCAGCGATTTCACTAGGTGCTGTGGATAAAGGAGGCGCTACGGCGGCAACAGTGCAGCGGCTGGCAAGGTTGTCCGGCAACGAGCCCGCAATGGGTTTGCTGCGCGATCACATGCAGAAAATATCCACGGACGAGTCGGGTGATGTTCTTGCGCCCGCAAAGGCTGTGCGTTTGCTGGTGGTTATAGCGCAGACGCCGACATCGCTCACAAGTGTGTACATCGAGCTTAAGACCCGCCAGATCATCAGTGCCAATCCGCTGGCCCAGCGACATCTGGCCGAGGATGTACAGGGCAGCGTTTGCATGCGCTGCGCCAGTGCTGACTTGTCCGGAATCCTCTACGGCCCCGTGCGCGACGCCATTGCCTTGAAGATCAGCGACAGGTATCAGGACAACGTCGCGATGTTGACGTTGACCGATGATGCTTCGACCATGGAGATCTGCGCAGCAGATTGAGTCATGCCGGCGTTGATTGCCCTACACGCCTGCCTGGAGCGTGGAGGTCGTGCGATTCTGCTGATCACGCTGGGCAACCCAATGCTCGATCAGATCGCGCAGTTGCGACAGCTCGACCGGTTTGGCCATGTGCCCGTCCATGCCGGCCTGGCGTGCGCGCTCTTTGTGCTCGGCGAGGATGTGCGCGGTCAACGCCACAACCGGGGTGCGAATCCGCTGGTTGCCGACTTCCCAGGCACGTAACTGCTGGGTGGCAGAGAAGCCATCGAGGATCGGCATTTCACAGTCCATCAGGACGAGGTCATAGCGCTGGGCTTTCATTGCCTGCAAGGCTTCTTCGCCATTGCTGGCGGTGTCAGGTTGCAGGTTGAGCTTGCCGAGCATGCCGCGAATCACCTTGGTCGAGATGTTGTTGTCTTCAGCCACCAGAATGCGGAAATCACTCGGAACCTTGACCGGAAGCGTCGGACCGGAGGGCTGGTACGGCGAGACGGTCGGGCCCTTGTTGCGCTGGTTCAGTTCGTCCGCCAGCGTGGTCTTGAGGGTGTAGCCAGCCACCGGTTTGGCGAGGATGCGTTTGATCCCGGAGTTGCGTGCGATGATCTTGCTCGGCGCGTTGCTGATGCCAGTGAGCATGATCAGCAGAATGTCGTGGTTCAGGCTCGGGTCTTCCTTGATCTTGGCCGCCAGTTGCATGCCGGTCATGCCGGGCATGTTCTGGTCGAGCAGGACCACGTCGAAATAATCGCGCAGGTGAGCTTTGGTGCGCAGCAATGCCAGTGCCTCTTTACCGGACGGCACGGCACTGACGTTCAGGCCCCAGGCGCTGCATTGCTGCACCAGCACTTTGCGGCACGTGTCGTTATCGTCCACCACCAGCACACGCGCACCTTGCAGCGGCCCGTCGAGGTCGGAGGTCGGGTGCTCGAGACGATCAGGGTCCAGCGGCAGGGTCAGCCACAACGTGCTGCCTTGGTTGGCGCCAATCTTGATGCCGAATTCGCCCTGCATAAGGCGGATCAACTGACGGGCAATCACTAGCCCCAGGTTGCCGCCCAGGCTGGTTGCCGAGAGAAAATGTTTGCTGTGCAGCTCGGCGTGCATCAGTGCGTCGCGTTCTTCGGCCTCCATCGGCACGCCGCTGTCTTGCACGGCGATGCGCAGGCGCGGTTGGGCGCTGCGTTCGTCAAGCGCGACGACGATCAGGATCTCGCCCTCGTCGGTTTTCTTCAGGGCGTTTTCCAGCAGGCTCAGCAAGGTCTGGCGCAGACGCGTCGGGTCGCCGCTGATGACGCGTGGCACTTGCGGCTGGATGAAACTGATCAGCTCGACGTTCTGCTGTTCGGCCTTGGCGCGGAAGATGCTCAGGCAGTCTTCGATCAAGGCATTGAGATCGAATTGAACGTCGTCCAGTTCTATCTGCCCGGACTCGAGCTTGGAGATGTCGAGTATCTCGTTGATCAGGGTCAGCAATTCGTTGCCGGCGCTGTGGATCGTCTGCACATAGTCACGCTGCTTGACCGACAACGGTGTGCCCAGCAGCAGTTCAGTCATGCCCAGTACGCCGTTCATCGGGGTACGGATTTCGTGGCTGATCTTCGCCAGGAACTCGGCCTTGGCGTTGATCTCGGCATTGCTGGCCGCCAGGTCGCGACTGACGCTGAAACGATCTTCGGTGATGCTGCGCTGACGTTCGCTCAGCGCAATGCTCATCAGCACGCCGCTGATGCAGATAAACCCCAGCAGCGTCATGATCAAGCCCTGCGGCGCGACCAGCGTCAGCCCCAGCAGGGCAGGCAACATGATCAGCGTGCCAATGTTGAACACGACCATCGCCGCGACGAACAGGCGCGCCGGGCGATAACCTTTTTGCCAGTGATAGGCACTGACGAACAACATGCTAAGACCTGCCAGGGCGACCAGGGCGTAGGTCATGATGTTCAGCGGCAGCGTATTGACGAACAGCAGCAGCAAGCCGCACATCACGATGAACAGAATGTCACCCAGCAGCAGCTTGTTCAGCGGGTGCGGGCCGAGTGGCGCAAAGAAACGATAGGCGAACATCAGGCCGCACGGCGCCGTCAGCAGCAGGGCGAGGTAGGCGCCGGGTGTCTGCACCGCGTGCCAGTTTGGCAGCCAGGGCCCCGCCAGATTCAGCAACAGCAGCAGGCTGAGCATCAACAGTGCTTCGCATGCGGCCAGCCAGAGACTGCTGCGCGAGCGCGTATAGGCGTAGCGGACGAGGCTGTGCAGGATCAGCATCCCGAGGCAACCGAACAGAAGGCCGTAAATCAGCATCTGGTTCTGATTGGCCGCGGTCATGATCGCCGATTGCAGGGTGATGTACGGCCGTAACTGGTGTTCGGACACCAGCCGCAGGTAGACGTCGAGGGGTTTGTCGCTTTGTGGCAGCGGCAACATGAATTCGCTGCTGGGCAGGGGACGGTCAGCCTGGGGCTGCCCGGTGCCGGTGTTCAATTGATCGATCAGCGTGTCGCCGTCGAGCACGTACAGATTGAGGCGCGACAGGTCGGGGGCGAACACTCGCAGCAATTGCTCGTGTTTGCCGGGTGCGAGCCGGAAGCGCAGCCACAATGCACCTTCGGGCTCGGCCGCGGTGAGGCGGTCAAGTTCGATGGGGCTGAATTGATTGGTGTAGCGCGCGGAACGGATGTCGCTCAGCTGCAGGTCGCCCTGTTCGTCAAGCAATACCGCCCAGCCACTGCCTTGCGCGGCCTGGGCCGGGAGCATGCAGAGCAAGGTCAGCAGCGTGACAGTGAAACCTATGGCAATCCTGAGCCAGCGCACGGCGAAATCCCTTCGTAGGTTGATGCCAGATTATAACTATGCGCGGCGCCGGAACAGTCCGGCAAGGGCCTGAAGCACAAGCCCTGCCGAACGGATCGCTTATTCCTGATTTTCGCCACGTTCGCGGGCAATGGCACGGTAACCAATGTCCTTGCGATAGAAACAGCCTTCCCAATCAATCTTTGCCGCCAGTTTGTAAGCCTGTTGCTGGGCAGCATCAACGCTGGCGCCCATGGCGGTAGCGCAAAGCACACGACCACCGGCGGTCACCACTTGACCGTCCTTGAGCGCAGTGCCGGCGTGGAAGACTTTGCCTTCCAGTGCGGCGGCTGCATCCAGGCCGTTGATGGCGACGCCTTTAGCGTAGTCGCCAGGATAGCCGCCAGCCGCCAGCACGATGCCGACGCTCGGACGTGGATCCCATTGCGCTTCGACCTTGTCCAGGGCTTGCGCCAGGGCCGCTTCGACCAGCAACACCAGGCTCGACTGCAAACGCAGCATCACCGGTTGGGTCTCAGGATCACCGAAACGGCAGTTGAACTCGATAACTTTTGGGTTACCAGCCTTGTCGATCATCAGGCCGGCATACAGGAAACCGGTGTAGACGTTGCCTTCATCGGCCATGCCGCGCACGGTCGGCCAGATCACCAGGTCCATGACGCGCTTGTGGACTTCAGCGGTCACGACCGGGGCAGGGGAGTAGGCACCCATGCCGCCGGTGTTCGGGCCGGTGTCGCCGTCGCCGACGCGTTTGTGGTCCTGGCTGGTGGCCATCGGCAGTACGTTCTTGCCGTCGACCATGACGATGAAGCTGGCTTCTTCGCCGTCCAGGAACTCTTCGATCACAACGCGCGAGCCGGCGTCGCCGAATGCGTTGCCCGCGAGCATGTCGCGCACAGCGTCTTCCGCTTCGGCCAGGGTCATGGCAACGATCACGCCTTTACCGGCGGCCAGGCCATCGGCCTTGATCACAATCGGCGCACCTTTTTCACGCAGATAGGCCAGGGCCGGCTCGATCTCGGTGAAGTTCTGGTAATCGGCGGTCGGGATCTTGTGGCGAGCCAGGAAGTCCTTGGTAAAGGCTTTCGAACCTTCCAACTGGGCCGCACCGGCCGTCGGGCCGAAGCAATCCAGGCCACGGGAGCGGAACAGGTCGACGACGCCAGCGACCAGCGGCACTTCCGGGCCAACGATGGTGAGGGAAACGTTTTTCTCCGCGAAATCTGCAAGCTGCTCGAGGGCCAGCACGTCGATAGCGACGTTCTCGCACTTGGCTTCAATGGCGGTGCCGGCGTTGCCCGGGGCAACGAATACTTTCTGCACACGCGGATCCTGAGCCACTTTCCAGGCCAGGGCGTGTTCACGGCCACCGCTGCCAATGATCAAAACATTCATTTCAAAAACCTCGGATGACGCTAATTCTGTGGGGGCAGCCTGAGCTGCCTGGCTAACGGTACGCGGCATCCGCCACCACCGAACCTGTAGGAGCGAGGCTTGCCCGCGAAGGGCTCGCCTCGGTCTTGTTGATACACCGTGGCGAGCCCTTCGCGGGCAAGCCTCGCTCCTACAAGAGCGAAAAATCAGTGACGGAAGTGGCGCATGCCGGTGAAGACCATGGCGATGCCGGCTTCATCAGCAGCGGCAATCACTTCCGCATCACGCATCGAGCCACCCGGCTGGATCACCGCGGTGATACCGACCTTGGCCGCGTTGTCCAGGCCGTCGCGGAACGGGAAGAACGCATCGGAGGCCATCACCGAGCCTGCCACTTGCAAACCGGCATGTTCAGCCTTGATCGCGGCGATACGGGCGGAGTTCACGCGGCTCATCTGGCCAGCGCCGACGCCGATGGTCTGACGGTTCTTGGCGTAGACAATGGCGTTGGATTTAACGTATTTGGCGACTTTCCAGGCGAAGATCAGGTCGTTGATTTCCTGCTCGGTCGGGGCACGCTTGGTCACGACTTTCAGGTCGTCGGCGCTGATCATGCCGATGTCGCGGCTCTGTACCAGCAAACCGCCGTTGACGCGTTTGTAGTCCCAGGCAGCGGCGCGATCAGCCGACCACTCGCCGCAGGCCAGCAGGCGCACATTGGCTTTGGCCGCCACGATGGCGCGGGCTTCTTCGCTGACGCTAGGGGCGATGATCACTTCGACGAACTGACGCTCGACGATGGCCTTGGCGGTTTCAGCATCCAGCTCGCGGTTGAAGGCGATGATGCCGCCGAACGCCGACTCGGTGTCGGTGGCGTAAGCCAGTTCGTAAGCCTGACGGATACCGCCTTCTGCGTCCGGGCTGACCGCAACGCCGCACGGATTGGCGTGCTTGACGATCACGCAAGCCGGCTTGACGAAGCTCTTCACGCATTCCAGCGCGGCGTCGGTGTCGGCCACGTTGTTGTACGACAGCTCTTTGCCCTGCAGTTGGGTCGCGGTGGCGATACCGACTTCGGCAGGCTTGGCTTCCACGTAGAACGCCGCGCTCTGGTGCGGGTTCTCGCCGTAGCGCATTTCCTGAGCCTTGACGAACTGGCTGTTGAACGTGCGCGGGAACTCGCTGCGACCGGAGGTCGAGAGGGTGTCAGCGGCCTGGTTCACGGTGCCCATGTAGTTGGCGATCATGCCGTCGTAGGCCGCGGTGTGTTCGAAGGCCTTGAGCATCAGGTCGAAACGCTGAGCATAGGTCAGGCCGCCAGCCTTGAGGCCTTCAAGGACGCTGGCGTAGTCGCTGGCATTGACCACGATGGCCACGTCTTTATGGTTTTTTGCCGCCGAGCGGACCATGGTCGGGCCGCCGATGTCGATGTTTTCGATGGCGGTCGGCAGGTCGCAGCCTGGCTTGTTGATGGTGGCCTCGAACGGGTACAGGTTGACCGCGACCAGGTCGATCGGCTTGATGCCGTGCTCGTTCATGATGGCGTCGTCGATACCGCGACGACCGAGGATCCCGCCGTGGATTTTCGGGTGCAGGGTTTTCACCCGACCGTCCATCATTTCTGCGAAACCGGTGTAGTCCGCGACTTCCACTGCGGCAACACCGTTGTCGCGCAGCAGCTTGAACGTTCCGCCGGTGGAGAGAATCTCGACGCCCAGGGCTTCAAGCTCTTTGGCGAATTCGAGGATCCCGGTCTTGTCGGAAACGCTGATCAAGGCGCGGCGGATCGGCAGGCGGGTAGTCTGGTCGGTCATTTCAATTTCCATCAAAAGCAAAGGAGTCAGCAAAAAGGCGACCGTTTTTACGCGGGCGCCTTTCTGGTTTGATTGAATGCTTACAGCAAATCGTACTGCTTGAGTTTCTTGCGCAGCGTGCCTCGGTTCAACCCGAGCAGCTCGCTGGCCTTGGTCTGGTTGCCCTTGACGTAGTTCATCACGCACTCGAGCAGGGGCGCCTCGACTTCGGAGAGCACCAGGTTGTACACATCCGTGACGGCAGCGCCCTCAAGGTGGGCGAAATAATTGTGCAGCGCCTTCTCGACACTCCCGCGAAGGGTCTGACCTTCTTCGCTCGGCGTATTGAGGTGCTGTTTCAAATTCACGTTGTCGCTCACGGGTGTTGTTCCACTCACTAAAGTCTCGGTCATCATCGTCATGCGGCCACCCCTTCTCCGTCCCCTGTCAGGCTCTTGTAACGTTCGGCGAAGAAGCCCTGAACGTTGGCGCATTGTGCTTCCGTATCTTCCAAACGATTGAAGTGGGCGCGAAACTCCCTGGCGCCCGGCAAGGTTGCGAGATACCAGCCCACATGCTTTCGAGCGATACGGACGCCCATCACGTCTCCATAGAAGACATGCAGTGCAGCCAGATGCTCTAGCAGAATGCGTTCCACCTCGATCAATTCCAGCGCCGGGAGTTTTTCGCCGGTACGCAGGAAATGATCGATCTCACGAAAAATCCACGGCCGCCCCTGGGCGGCCCGGCCTACCAGCAGGCCATCGGCACCGGTCGCATCGAGCACGTACCGGGCCTTCTCGGGTGAATCGATGTCGCCGTTGGCAAAGACCGGCATCGACACCGCCTGCTTGATCGCGGCAATGGTGTCGTACTCGGCTTCACCGGTGTACAGGTCGGCACGGGTGCGGCCATGAACCGCCAACGCCGTAATGCCCGCTTGCTCGGCGATCTTCGCCACCGTCAGACCGTTCTTGTTGTCCCGGTCCCAGCCGGTGCGGATCTTCAAGGTGACCGGCACATCAACCGCAGCCACGACGGCTTGCAGGATCTCGGTCACCAATGCTTCATCCTTCAACAGCGCGGAACCGGCGGCCTTGTTGCAGACCTTCTTCGCCGGACAGCCCATGTTGATGTCAATAATCTGTGCGCCCAGTTCGACGTTGGCCCGGGCCGCATCCGCCAGCATCTGTGCATCACCCCCGGCGATCTGGACCGAGCGGGGCTCGGGATCACCTTCGTGGATCATGCGCATCCGCGATTTGCGGGTGTTCCACAAGCTCATGTCGCTGGTGACCATTTCCGAGACTACAAGCCCTGCGCCCAGTCGCTTGCACAGCTGACGAAAGGGCTGGTCGGTGACGCCCGCCATGGGGGCGAGGATCAAGCCGTTGTGCAATGTATATGGACCGATGCGTACCGCCGACATAGGACTTCCCTGTTGTGGGGCCGGATCATGAGAGTTCGAAAAAGGGTTGGCATGATACCCGCTCTCGATGACTGGATAAAGGCTGAATTGAACAAAATCTGAACAGTAATTCTGTTATCGCCAGCGGTTTGGTATGAGCGGTCAAAGTCAGAAATATGCCGTCAATGCCGTAACACTGAAGCGTTTCACTCGGGCGAATGAAAGCTCAGGCTGTAATTCACCGCTTTGGAGCCTGGATCGAGGATATCCAGTGCGATGTGGATCGGCGTTTGCGGCGGCATCTCTGCCAAGCCTTCGAGGTCGCCGTTGAGGTACTCGCCGGGTTTGAAGCGCCGGCTGGCGATCAGGTGGCCGTTAAGGTCGGCGAAGCGCAGTTCCAGCAGCGGGAAGGGCTGGGAGAAGGGCGCGCGGTTGTAGATGATCGCATCCACCACCAAGGCACCGTTGAAGTCGGGGTGACTGCGGACCACCAGGTTGCTGCTTTTGATTTTCGCGATATCAACTTTCGATGGCACCGTGCAGCCGACTTGCGGGCACAGTTGCTGGAACCATGGACGGTATTGATCCTGGCGCGCCAGTTCGTCGAAGTGGTAAGCGATGTATTGGCCGGCGAGAGCACCGGCACCGATCAGGACCAGCAGCAGCCAGAAAAGCCGTCGGCCCCAGGGGGAGCGACGTTTTTGCCAATCCAGTTGCAGCGGATCGTCGGTCAGGTCCTGCAGGGCGTCGGCACGTTCGGTCGACTCGCTGCGTTCGTGTCGCTTGCGCAGAGGGGCAATCGGGGGCAGGTCGTCGTCAGGTGCATCGGTTGCCGACAGGCGATCATGGTGCAGGGGCGTGTCGAGCGGATCATTCAGGCGCAGTTGCGGCACCTGGGGCTCGTCGTCCAGATCAACCGGTTCCAGCGAGAATGACGGTTCGGTGCGCGAGTGCTTGCTCGGTACTGGCTGCGTTTCCCGTGGTTCGGCTTCGACCGCCTGGGCACGATCGGCCGCCGATTCGCTGAAGAGACTGTCGGACCAGGGTTCATCGTCGTGCTCGACAGAGTCGCGGCGAGCACTGAGACCGTTTTCGCGGTGCTGGCCGAATTGCGTGGTGGGCTGGATTTCCCGCTGTTCGAGCCGGGCGAGTTCTTCGTCCAGGTCCAGGCTGTCCAGATCCATTTCGGCGGCGGACCATTGCTTTTGGCTGATGGCGCGCTGTACCGGCGGTTCGACAATGGCCGGGGCTACCGGCTGGACAGTTTCCTTGGCGCCCCGTTGCTCAAGCAGCTGCTTGGCGGCGTTGAACACCTGCAAGCACGAGCCGCAACGAACCACTCCACGGGCCACGCTCAATTGAGCATGGCTGACGCGGAAGCTGGTTTGGCAATGCGGGCACTGGGTGACGAAGCTGTCGGTCATGCGGCGATCCGGTTTATGCAGGCGTTCATTCTAGCGCCGACGGCCAGTGATGCGCACCCAGCCATCGCGATTGGCGATCGGGTCCAGATCGAAATCTTGAGCGTAGGCTTTGGCGACTTCTTCGCCTTGCTCGGCGAGGATGCCCGACAACGCCAGACGACCGCCAGGCTTGACCAGGCTGGACAATTGCGGCGCCAGGGACACCAGCGGTCCGGCCAGAATGTTGGCCACCAGCACATCGGCTTGAACCTGTGGCAGATCTTCCGGCAGGTACAGCGGGAAGAGCGCGTCGGCAATATTGTTGCGCCCGGCGTTGTCGCGGGAAGCTTCCAGCGCCTGCACGTCGATGTCGGTGCCGACGGCTTCCTTGGCGCCCAGCAGCAGGGCGGCAATCGCCAAAATCCCCGAGCCGCAACCGAAGTCGAGGACGTGGCAGTCCTTGAGGTCCTGACCATCGAGCCATTCCAGGCACAGTGCAGTGGTCGGGTGGGTGCCGGTGCCGAACGCCAGGCCCGGGTCGAGCAGAATGTTCACAGCGTCGGGTTCAGGGGCAGCGTGCCAGCTTGGGACGATCCACAGGCGTTGACCGAAGCGCATTGGCTGGAAGTCGTCCATCCAGCTGCGTTCCCAGTCCTGGTCTTCGATGACTTCGCTGTGATGCTCGGGCAGCGGGCTGCCGGTCAGCAACTCAAGATGAGCCAGCACACTGGCCGCTTCAGTGCCGCCTTCGAACAGGGCCAGCAGATGAGTGTGCGACCATAACGGCGTGGTGTTGAGTTCAGGTTCGAAGATCGGCTGATCTTCGGCGTCCATGAACGTCACCGACACGGCGCCCACTTCAAGGAAAGCGTCTTCGTAGGTTTCGGCTTGTTCTGGGCTGATGGCGAGACGGACTTGCAGCCAAGGCATGGCGGGCACCTTTGAAAAATATTGATTGCAGCCTAGCGGGCTGCGAGAAGCGCGCAAGTTTACGCGAGCGCGCGGCAGAAGACGACAAGGCCGACACTGGTATGCAGTTTGTAGGAGCGAGGCTTGCCCGCGAAGCGCGATGACGCGGTGACGCGGTGACGCGGTGAGTCTGCAATACCTCGGCGTATGGTTCGCGGGCAAGCCTCGCTCCTGCAGGAGTTGTAACCTCCAGAAACAACAAAGCCGCCCGAAGGCGGCTTTGTTGGACGGGCTAAAGCTTAATGCTTGTCGCCAGCCAGCTTGTGTTCCAGGTAGTGGATGTTGATACCACCTTTGCAGAAGCCTTCATCGCGGACCAGGTCGCGGTGCAGCGGGATGTTGGTCTTGATCCCGTCGACAACGATTTCGTCCAGCGCATTGCGCATGCGCGCCAATGCTTCGTCACGGGTTGCGCCGTAGGTGATCAGCTTGCCGATCAACGAATCGTAGTTCGGCGGAACGGCATAACCGCTGTACAGGTGCGAATCGACGCGAACGCCGTTGCCGCCTGGAGCGTGGAAATGCTTGACCGTGCCTGGGCTCGGCATGAAGGTTTTCGGGTCTTCGGCGTTGATCCGGCATTCCAGGGCATGGCCGCGGATAACCACGTCTTCCTGGGTGTACGACAGCTTGTTGCCAGCGGCGATGCTGAGCATCTCCTTGACGATGTCGATGCCAGTGACCATTTCCGAAACCGGGTGCTCAACCTGAACGCGGGTGTTCATTTCGATGAAATAGAACGCGCCGTTCTCGTACAGGAACTCGAAAGTACCCGCGCCACGGTAGTTGATGTCGATGCAAGCCTTGACGCAGCGTGCGAGGACTTCAGCCCGTGCCTTCTCATCGATGCCCGGTGCCGGCGCTTCTTCGAGAACCTTCTGGTGACGACGTTGCAGCGAGCAATCGCGGTCGCCCAGATGGATGGCGTGACCCTGGCCGTCGGAAAGCACCTGGACTTCCACGTGACGTGGGTTAGTCAGGAATTTTTCCAGATAGACCATCGGGTTACCGAACGCCGCGCCTGCTTCGGTGCGGGTCAGTTTGGCGAAGGAGATCAGGTCTTCTTCTTTATGCACAACGCGCATGCCGCGACCACCACCGCCGCCAGCGGCTTTGATGATCACCGGGTAACCGACTTCGCGACCGATGCGCAAAGCGGTTTCTTCGTCTTCAGGCAACGGGCCGTCGGACCCCGGAACGGTTGGAACGCCAGCAGCGATCATGGCGTGCTTGGCCGATACCTTGTCGCCCATCAGGCGAATGGTGTCGGCTTTCGGGCCAATGAACGCGAAGCCGGAGTTCTCGACCTGTTCAGCGAAATCAGCGTTTTCCGCAAGGAAACCGTAGCCTGGGTGAATGGCGGTGGCGCCGGTCACTTCGGCCGCGGCGATGATGGCCGGAATGTGCAGGTAAGAGTGGGCGGCCGAGGCCGGACCGATGCAGACGGATTCGTCTGCCAGGCCCAGGTGCATCAGCTCTTTGTCGGCCTTGGAGTAAACGGCGACAGTCTTGATGCCCATCTCTTTGCAGGCACGCAGGATCCGCAGGGCAATCTCACCGCGGTTGGCGATCAGAACTTTTTCCAACTTCGCAGTCATCAAAGTTTCTCCGCGTTTCAAACGATGGTGAACAGCGGTTGGTCGTACTCAACCGGCTGGCCGTCTTCGACGAGGATGGATTCGATCACACCGCTGGTTTCAGCTTCGATGTGGTTCATCATCTTCATGGCTTCGACGATGCACAGAGTGTCGCCTTTCTTCACGGTCTGGCCGACTTCAACGAAGGACGGCGAGCTTGGCGAAGATTTGCGATAGAAGGTGCCGACCATCGGCGAACGGGCAACGGTGCCGTTCAGCACTGGCGCGACGGGAGCCGCAGGCGCTGCAGCGGCAACCGGAGCAGCAGCCACTGGCGCAGGCGCCTGTGCATGCATCGGAGCCGGTGCGTAGAACTGCTGAGCCGGGGTCTTGCTATGACGGCTGATGCGTACGGACTCTTCGCCTTCCTTGATCTCGAGCTCGTCGATGCCGGACTCTTCCAGCAGTTCGATCAGTTTCTTAACTTTACGGATATCCATGAATCATCAACTCCCAAGGGTCGGTCAGGGGCGTATAGCTTGTTGTTCAAGCTGTTCCAGGGCGGCCTCCAGGGCCAGTCGATAACCGCTGGCGCCAAGGCCGCAGATCACTCCCACCGCTACGTCGGAGAAGTAAGAGTGATGGCGGAAAGGTTCGCGTTTGTGCACGTTAGACAAATGCACTTCGATGAATGGGATGCTCACCGCCAGCAGCGCGTCACGTAATGCGACACTTGTGTGCGTAAAAGCTGCTGGGTTGATCAGAATGAAGTCCACACCTTCGCCTTTTGCGGCGTGGATGCGGTCAATCAATTCGTACTCGGCGTTGCTTTGCAGGTACAGCAGATGATGGCCGGCTTCACGGGCACGGCGTTCCAGGTCCTGGTTGATCTGCGCCAGTGTCGTAGCGCCATAGGTGCCCGGTTCGCGGGTGCCGAGCAAGTTCAGGTTGGGTCCGTGCAGAACCAATAGCGTCGCCATCTGCTGTTCCTTGTTATCTGTGTGCAGTTGTCAGAACCCGGCGACTATGCCGCAAAGCCTTTGTGACTGTCCAGTTCTATGCAAAAGCCAGCACGATGGCCGATGTTTGCGCGAAATATGTGACCGGCCTGTTAAATCCGGTCATTTGCTTTCGCAACACGTTCGGCGAAGTCTGTCGCGCTGATCTCGCCGATCACTCGCACATCGGCGCGTTCGACACCGTCCTTGCCGAAAAACATCAGGGCCGGAGGGCCGAACAGTTTGTAGCGATCGAGCAGGGCACGTTGTTCGGCGTTGCTGGCAGTGATATCGAAACGCACGAGGCGATAGCCTTTCAGGCGTTCGATGACGGTGGCGTCGTTGAGCACTTCGCGTTCGATGACTTTGCAGCTGATGCACCAGTCGGCGTACCAGTCGAGCAGCAGCGGGGTGTTGGCGGATTTGGCCTCGGCGAGGACGCGATCCAGGTCTGCCGGGGTGCTGATGGTTTGCCAGGCGCTGGTGTTTTGCGGCTGTTCGGTGCCGGCAATGATGCGCGGTTGGCCAATCGGGTTGAACGGGTCGGTCTGCCCGCTGAACGCCCCGAACCAACAGGCCAGTGCGTAAAACAGCAGAAACATCCCGAGCAGTTGGCCGAGGCGTTTTCGTGGCGGTTTGTAGACGAATTCCAGCGCGCCCATGAACAAGCCGACGCCACCGGCCAGCAAACCGATCAGCAGCAAGGTGATTTGCCCCGGCAATACGCGACTGACCAGCCCGATTGCCAATCCCAGCAACAACACGCCAATGGCATTTTTTACATAGACCAGCCACGGCCCGCTTTTCGGCAGCCAGGCTGCGCCGCCGGTGGCCACGAGTAACAACGGCGCCCCCATGCCGAGGCCGAGCATGAACAGTTTCAAGCCTCCCCCCAGTGCATCGCCGCTGGCGCTGATATAAAGCAATGCACCGGCCAGCGGCGCCGAGACGCAAGGCGACACCAGCAGGCTGGACACCACGCCCAGGACCGCGGCGCCCCATAACGAACCGCCTTCGGTACGCCCGGCGATCCGGTCCAGGCGACTGCTGATGGCATGTGGCAGCTTGAGTTCGAACACGCCAAACATCGCGAGGGCAAACACCGCAAAAAACATCGCGAACGGCACCAGCACCCACGCCGATTGCAGACGCGCCTGAAGGTTGAGCTGGGCGCCGAACATTCCCATCAACGCACCCAGCAGGGCGAAGCAGGCGGCCATGGGCAGTACATACGCGAGCGACAGATTGAAACCGCGCAACCCACCGATCTGGCCGCGCAAAACCACGCCGGAGAGGATCGGCAGCATCGGCAGTACGCACGGGGTGAAGGTCAGGCCCAGACCCGCAAGGAAGAACAAGGCGAGCTCGCGCCAGCTCCAGCTCTGGGCCGTGGCGGGCGTCGTTGCGCCAATGCCATCAATGTTCAGTCGTTCGGTTTCGGGCGGATAACACAGGCCTTTGTCGGCGCAGCCCTGATAGGTCACGGCCAGCGTGAAGGCGCGGGGATCGGTGCGTGGCACTTCGACGTCGAGCACGCCGTGATAGACCTCGACGTCGCCAAAGTACTCATCGTGCTTTTGTTCGCCCTTGGGCAATTGCGCCGCGCCAAGGCCAACTTCGGCCGGTTCGGCGCGAAACTGAAAGCGGTGCCGATAGAGGTAGTAACCCTCGGTGGCGACAAAACGCAGCTTGATCGATTGCGGCGTGCTGTCGACCAGGCTCAGCTGAAATGCCTCGCGCACCGGCAGGAAGTCGGCACTGTTGTTGATCGAGCCCAAGGTGGAACTGGGTCGACTCTCCAGCAACCCGGCGGCGTTTGCCGGCAGGGCGAGCACTAAAAGCAGCAGGCAGAGCAAACGGCGCATGACAATCTCGCGTATCGGAATTGGGGGCATGATAGCGGACAGTCGCGCGGATTGCCCCGCCCCTGTAGGAGCGAGGCATGGCGGTCTATCAGACGCGGAAGGCTTGAACGGCGGTATGCAAGCGTGCGCCCAATACCAGCAGGTTCTCCCCTTGTACGCGCCCCTCGCCAATGCGCAACAAATTATCCCCACCCAATTGGTGAATTCGCTCACTGTGATCACGGATCTCACTGACCGCACCACTCTGCTGCGCAGTGACATCGGCAATGCGCACGGCGGTGTCGGAAATGGTCTGGATCGCCCCGACGATTTTATCCAATGCACCGTCGGCAGCCTGAGCCTGATTGGCCGTGGCTTCGGCGTGTTCGACCTGGGCGCGCATGCCTTCCACCGATTGCCGCGCGGCGGTTTGCAGGCCGGCGATCAAGGTCTGGATCTCTGCGGTGGCCCCGGCCGTGCGTTGCGCCAACGAGCGAACCTCTTCCGCCACCACCGCAAACCCACGACCCATTTCCCCGGCGCGGGCGGCTTCGATGGCGGCGTTCAGGGCCAGCAGGTTGGTCTGGTCGGCAATCGAGCGGATGACCGTCAGCACGCCGCCGATGGTCGCCGATTCTTCTGCCAGGTGTTCGATCATCTGCGCATTGCCTTGCACTTCACCCACCAGCGCATGCAGGCCGGTGAGGCTCAGGCCGATAACTTTCTGGCCATGCTCGACCGCGATTCCGGCATGACGACTGGCGTCGGCGGCCTGGCTGGCATCGCCAGCAACTTGTTGGATCGTTGCTTCCAGTTCGCCGAGAGAATCGCGGATCAGCGCGGTGTCGCCGGCCTGATGTTCGGCACCGCTGTGCAAGTCGTTGCTCAACTCGGCCAAAGTGCGGCTACTGCCGGCGACCTGCTCGGCATTGAGACGAATAGTCCCGACCAGGTCCGCCAGGTATGCGCGCAAGCGGTTGAGCGAGGCTTCAATGTCATGCAGTTCGCGATTGGTCTTGCCCAATTGAATTTCCTGGCTGAAGTCGCCTTCGGCCCAGGTCGACAGGGCCGGAGCGAGGTTGGTCAGTGTCCGGGCCAGCTTGCGTTGCAAGGTGTCGATCAACAAGGCGATCAGCAGAATCAGGCCGATCATCACGCCCTGCATCAAGCGTACTTCGCCCTGGATCTGCCCGTGCTGGGCGCGGACCACCGGCTCCAGTCCGGCAATGGCGTGCTGTACGTCGGCGATCTTCAGGTGCGTCGCGGTGCTGAGGTCGGTGCGTTTCTGGATTTGCTCGCGAGTGCGCGCCAGTTCAGCGGGGTAACGCGTCAGCAAGCTGTTGAGTTCCCGTTTGAGGGCGACACCGGCATCTTCGGCGACGGTTTTTTCGGTGTTCTCCAGCCCCATCATCGCGGCGAAATCATCGGTGCCGGATTCGCTGCTGGCGGCCACCCCGAGCAGCGGCAAGGCGCCTATCAGCTCGGACTGCGCACGAATGCTGGCGACTTCGCGTTCGACATCGGCGGCCAGTTCACTGCGACCGCTGCTGACCAGTTTGTCCCGCGCCAGCGACAGTTTGCCCAGGTGCTGGGACGCGGCGAGCAAGGGCGCGAGGTACGCTGCGTTCCCGCTGGCGTATTGGCTGAGCTGATCGAGGCTGGCGCCGAGTTCACGTTCAGCTTGCAGCAGCAAGGCTTGAGGGTCCCCGGCAAGTTTGCCGGCAGCCAGCAGGTCGGTCTTGCTGAATTCACTCAGGTTCGACAGGCTCGGACGCAAGGTGTCGGCCAGGGCTGGCGGTAATTCACCGAGTTCCTTTTGCAGGCTGTCGATGGCCTGGCTGGCGCTGCTCAGGCGCAGGGCATCGCCGCTGGCGAGATAATCCTCGACGTTGCGCGCCACTTCATTTTGAAATTGCTGGGACAAACCGAGGTAACGCTCCATCAGCAGATAGGGGCGTTCGAGGGCTTTTTGCGACCACCAGAGCGTCGCGCCAAGGGCCACGCACACGGCGACTAAAAGGAGGGTGTTGAGATTGGTCAGCAGCTTCAGGCGCATCGCGGGTCTACCAACGGCAGAATGGTAAGCGCCTGAAGTTATTGCGTTTCTGTTACAGGGTTATGACCGAATGGGTCCATTCCGATGAAAAAGTGGCACTTTGCTTTGATGTCCGCGCAGCCTGCACGCGGTTGCGTCCACCGTCCTTGGCGCGGTACAGCGCTTCGTCCGCCTGGCTGGCCATCATCAGGCTGTCGGAGTGGTCGCACAGCTCCACCACCCCGGCGCTGAACGTGCACCACAAATCCTGGGGCTGGGCCGGGTAGTGGATTTCGGCAAACCGCTGACGGATTTCATCGAGCACTCTGTGGGCCGCTTCGAGATCGGTGTCCGGCATGACGATGGCGAATTCCTCGCCACCGTAGCGGCCGATGAAATCTGTTTTGCGCAACCGCTGCTTGAGAAACAGCGCCAGGCTCTTGATGACCCGGTCGCCCATGGGGTGGCCGTGGCTGTCGTTGACCCGTTTGAAGTGGTCGATGTCGAGCATCGCAAAACTCAACGGCTTGCTCTCGCGGCGGGCGCGGAAGCTGCAGTCCTCGAGCAATTGCAGGATGTGGGTGTGGTTGTACAAACCGGTCAGGCTGTCGCGCACCATCCGTGCTTTCAGATTGCGTGCCCGCGCCGCGCGGTTGCGCACAGTGGTGATCAGGTGCCGCGGCTTGATCGGTTTGGTCAGGAAGTCGTCGCCGCCTTCGCTCATGGCGTCGAGTTGCTTGTCCAGATCATCTTCGGCGGACAGGTAAATGATCGGTACGCTCACGTAGCGGTCGTTGTGCCGGATCACCTTGGCCAGTTCCGTGCCGGTGCAGGTCGGCATGTACATGTCGAGGATGATCAGGTCCGGCTGAAAGTCCGCCAGTTCGGCCATGGCCTGAATCGGGTCGATCAGGGTGCGCGTGACGATTCCGGCGCTGTTCAGCAGGCGCTCGGTGTGCAAGGCCTGAGCGCGGGAGTCGTCGATGATCAGCACTTTATAAGGTTCGTACTGGGCGACACAGGTCAGGACTTCGATCTTCTCCAGCAGGCTCGAGGCTTCGAGGGTGCCGGTGAGAAACTCCTGGCCACCGGCGCGCACGGCGGCGAGGCGGGTCGGGGTGTCTGTTTCGAGCAAGCTGAAGAACAACAGCGGTAAAGGCTCATCCAGTCCGACCTGGGCTTCGGCGGCCAGTTTCAGGCCGATGCCGGCGCCACTGAAGTCCACGTCCATGACGATGGCGGCGGGCAGGCGCTCGATCATAGAGGAGCGAAACGCCGCGACGCTGTCCAGGGATTGGGCGCTGAGCCCGAAAAATTCCAGCTGCTTGGCCAGGCGCTCGGCGCGGTCGTGATCCTGCAACATCACGTAGATCGGCTTGCGCAGCGGTGGCAGAAAGGTTTGTTCGAGCTGATCGCCGTGGCGCAGGCCGGTGCGCGACAGGCGCTGCATCAAGCGATTGAGGTCGGTGATCAGGCCACTGCTCAGGCGTCCGCGATTGGCGTCGACAGCCTCCAGCGACTGGCCGATGTGACGCGCCAGTTGCGTGTGTTCCGGTTGTTCGAAACGTTCGGCAAAGCGCAGCAGGCGCAGGTTGGCCTCGCTCAGTTCCGACAAATCGGTGTTGGACCACTCGCTGCGTTGCAGGCGCTGCCATATCTCAAGAATCTGACGTGCCTGATGAATTACCCGCTGGGCAAAGTGGTGCTTGAGGCGCTCACGGCTGGGGTCTTCTGGCTCGGTCATATCCTGACTACTAGTTAGGGTGCATGCTGAGATCGACTGGTGGCTCTATGCTAGCACCTCTTTTCAATCCCATGAGCATCGTGTGTCAATAATCTGCAAAGCGGCCTTATTCAGTTTCTGACTGGATGGTCGCATAGGCTCGCGGCTGTGCTTCATTTATAGTGGCCCCTGATCGCGGTCATTGTAAGTCCCGCCATTTCCCGCAGGATTTAATGCGCGGCAAACGAGGCACGATGGCGTAGGGTTGTGGTCGAACCGATGAACTCAAGTGATTGAAAGGATATCGCCATGCTGGACTGGAAGAATCGCGCGGGCAGCGCGCCTGAACGTGCCGCTGAACCGAAATCGGCCACCCGCAGTTACGTCGGCGGTCTGTTGTTCAGCCGGGCGCTGGCGACGCTGATTGGCCTTTACCTGCTGGTGACGATCGGGCTGGGCTGGTATTGGAGCCAGGAGCCGGCACTGTTCCCGGTTCAACAGAATGCGCAAGTGGCGGCCGAGAAAGAAGGCAAGCAAATGGTGGTCGGGTACACCACGGTGGAAACCCTCAAGACCGTCGCTGGTACATTGCTGAGCAAGCCAGGTGGCTATATTTCCAACGACCGTTTCCCGCCGGGTCTGTGGATGGACAATACGCCGAGCTGGGAATATGGCGTGCTGGTCCAGGTTCGCGACCTGAGTCGTGCAATGCGTAAGGACTTCGCCCGTTCCCAGTCGCAGTCCACCGAAGACGCTGACCTGGCCAAGGCCGAGCCGCGTTTCAACTTCGACAACAAGAGCTGGGTGCTGCCCTCCAGTGAGTCCGAATACCAGGAAGGCATCAATTCCCTGAGCCGTTACCAGGCACGCCTGTCCGACCCGAGTCAGAAAAGTGCGCTGTTCTATGCCCGCGCCGACAACCTGAACAACTGGCTGGGCGATGTCGGCACCCGTCTGGGTTCGCTGTCGCAACGGCTGTCGGCCAGCGTGGGCCGAGTCAAACTCAACACCGCGCTGAAAACCGAAGTCCTGGCGCCGGGTCAGGTGCCACAGGTCGATGAAGAAATCGTCGAAACCCCGTGGATGCAGATCGATAACGTGTTCTATGAAGCCCGCGGCCAGGCCTGGGCGCTGTCCCACTTGCTGCGCGCCATCGAAGTCGATTTCGCCGATGTGCTGGCCAAGAAGAACGCCACGGTCAGCGTGCGTCAGATCATTCGTGAGCTGGAAGCCTCGCAAGAGCCGGTCTGGAGCCCGATGATCCTCAACGGCAGCGGCTTCGGTGTGCTGGCCAACCATTCGCTGGTCATGGCCAACTACATCTCCCGTGCCAACGCGGCAGTGATCGATCTGCGTCAATTGCTCAATCAGGGCTGAGTCATGGTCGATAACGCCAAAGAGGCTGCCCATCGCGCGGCCTCGGATGCCGAACACATCGCCTGGGTCGACGAACAGGACAACCTGCTCGGCGCCCTGGTCCGTTCTGACCTGCGCGATCGGGGGCTGATCGGGCGTGGCACCTACATCATGCTGTTCAACTCGGTCGGTGAACTGTGCGTTCACCGTCGAACCCTGAGCAAAGCCATTTACCCCGGTTACTGGGATGTGGCGGCGGGCGGCATGGTGCTCGCCACCGAGACGTACGTCGAATCGGCTGCCCGTGAGCTGGAAGAAGAGTTGGGCGTGAGCGGTGTGGAATTGACCGCCCATGATCACTTCTTCTTCGAGGACACCGGCAATCGTCTCTGGTGTTCGGCGTTTTCGGCGGTGTGGGACGGCCCGTTGATCCTGCAACCGGAAGAGGTGCTGGAAGCGCGTTTCATCCCCATCGAGCAGGTCATGCTGGAAATCCAGCAAAAGCCTTATTGCCCGGACTCCCTGGCCGCGTTGAAGCGTTATCTGCGCGCCCTTGGGAAGGGCGTCGCAAAAGAGCAGTAAATTGGCGCCGATTGGCTCTTAGCAAGTCGGCTTTTTGCCGTTACACTGCGCGACCTTTTCAAACTGAGCCAGCGTTGTCTGGCCCAGTAGCGCTGCCCCTGCCTGAGTGGGGCTTCGCGGTCGATGGCAGCTTCCCAAGTTGCCGCGACCAGTCTTTGTCCTCCCAAGAGGATTGCCGGTGGCCAAAAAAGCCGCATCCTTCGCCGCCCTTGGTGGCCTGGTATTTTCCACCGACGCAGGTCGTCATTGCCCGGATTGCAGTAAACCGGTGGACGCCTGCATCTGCAAACAGACCGTTATCCCGGCTGGCGACGGCATCGCTCGCGTGCGTCGCGAAAGCAAGGGGCGTGGCGGCAAGACGGTGACCACCATCACCGGCGTGCCGTTGGCGGAAGAAGCGCTCAAGGACCTGGCCACCACGTTGAAGAAACGCTGTGGCACCGGGGGTGCGTTGAAAGACGGAATCATCGAAATCCAGGGCGATCATGTCGAGCTACTCTTGGCTGAACTGATCAAGCTGGGTTTCAAAGCGAAGAAGTCCGGCGGCTAGCAGCCTCTGTGAAAACCACCCTCGGCTTGATCCAGTCCTGATTCAACTCTGGCCTGGCGTCGTCTACATGGTTTTCACAGAGCCTGTTCTGACCGGTTTCTAAACTCAGCGCTGAATGTGAGGTCTATGGCCCTTGCATGCAGGCTAATCGTCATTTTCATTCTTTAGACTGCGCCGGCCTGAACCCAGGCGACGCTCTATGACTTCTTTATAGGGGACTTCAATGTCCGTACGACGCACACGCAAAGACGATGGCAGCCAATGGACAGTTGCGGACAGCCGCAGTGTTTACGGGATTCGCCATTGGGGGGCCGGGTATTTCGCGATCAATGACGCCGGTCGCGTCGAAGTTCGTCCGAACGGTCCGACCAGTTCGCCTATCGACCTCTTCGAGCAAGTCGACCAGCTGCGCAAAAGCGGCCTGTCCTTGCCGCTGCTGGTGCGTTTCCCTGACATTCTGCAAGACCGCGTGCGTCAGCTGACCGGCGCGTTCGATGCCAACATCGAGCGCCTGGAATACCAGAGCAAGTACACCGCGCTGTACCCGATCAAGGTGAACCAGCAGGAAGCGGTGATCGAAAACATCATCGCCACCCAGGATGTGTCCATCGGCCTGGAAGCCGGCTCCAAGCCTGAGCTGCTGGCCGTATTGGCCCTGGCGCCAAAGGGCGGCACCATCGTTTGCAACGGTTACAAGGACCGCGAGTTCATCCGACTGGCGCTGATGGGCCAGAAGCTGGGCCACAACGTGTTCATCGTGATCGAGAAAGAATCCGAAGTTGGCCTGGTGATCGAAGAAGCCGCTTCGCTGAAGGTCAAGCCTCAAGTCGGCCTGCGTGTGCGTCTGTCGTCCCTGGCCTCAAGCAAGTGGGCGGACACCGGCGGAGAGAAGTCCAAGTTCGGTCTGTCGGCGGCGCAGCTGTTGTCGGTGGTCGAGCGTTTCCGCGCGGCTGGCCTGGATCAAGGCATTCGCCTGTTGCACTTCCACATGGGTTCGCAGATCGCCAACCTGGCGGACTACCAGCACGGCTTCAAGGAGGCGATTCGTTACTACGGCGAACTGCGTAACCTCGGCTTGCCGGTTGACCACATCGACGTCGGTGGCGGTCTGGGCGTCGACTACGACGGCACGCACTCGCGCAACGCCAGTTCGATCAACTACGACATGGACGATTACGCCGGTGTCGTGGTCGGGATGCTCAAGGAGTTCTGCGATGCACAGAGCCTGCCGCACCCGAACATCTTCTCCGAAAGCGGCCGCTCGCTAACCGCTCACCACGCCATGCTGGTGGTGCAAGTGACCGACGTCGAGAAGCACAACGACGACGTGCCGAAGATCGACAACAAGGAAGAGCTGCCGGAGACCGTGCAGTGGCTGGTTGACCTGTTGGGCCCGACCGACATCGAGATGGTCACCGAAACCTACTGGCGCGCCACGCACTACATGAGCGACGTGGCCACCCAGTACGCCGATGGCAAGCTGACCCTGGCCGAGAAAGCCCTGGCCGAGCAATGCTATTTCGCCGTGTGCCGTCGCCTGCACAACTCGTTGAAGGCGCGTCAGCGTTCGCACCGTCAGGTGCTCGATGAACTCAACGACAAGCTGGCCGACAAGTACATCTGCAACTTCTCGGTCTTCCAGAGCCTGCCGGACACTTGGGCCATCGGCCAGGTCCTGCCGATTCTGCCGCTGCACCGTCTCGACGAAGAGCCGCTGCGCCGCGCCGTGCTGCAGGATCTGACCTGCGACTCCGACGGCAAGATCAAGCAATACGTCGACGAGCAGAGCATCGAAACCAGTCTGCCAGTCCACGGTTTGAACGAAGGCGAGGACTACCTGCTGGGTATCTTCCTGGTCGGCGCCTACCAGGAAATTCTCGGCGACATGCACAACCTGTTCGGTGACACCGACTCGGTGAACATCTACCAGAACGCCGACGGTAGCGTGTATCACGCGGGTATCGAAACCCACGACACCATCGAAGACATGCTGCGTTACGTGCACTTGTCGCCGGAAGAACTGATGACCCACTACCGCGACAAGTGCGCAAGTGCGCGCATCACTGCCGCCGAGCGCACCCAGTTCCTCGACGCTCTGCGCCTGGGCCTGACCCGTTCGTCTTACCTGTCTTCTTGAGGTAAGGCACTGGTCTCATCAGGTTGTCGGAAAATGTTCCGCGCGCTGCGGAAATTTCAGATGACCTGGTGGGACGCCTCCCTGAATTCAAGCGAAATGGCTCACATCCTCGCTATCCAAGCGACGTGGTCCTTTTTTCGCGTAGGTCATTTCCTAAGTTGTACTTCGGCTCTCTACTCGGCCAACTCTCTCGGAGAGAATCCCCGGCCGCCCCTCCTGTAGAGAATCGCCGATGTTCGATCCAGTCAACGAGCCGCCATTTCGTCTGGATGTAGAGGGTCTGCCCGACCCCGTTGAGGTCTTGGCCTTTACCGGCAGTGAAGCGATCAGCGAACCCTTTGTGTTTGACGTGGATCTGCTGATCGAAGACCCGACACTGGACCTGGCAAGCCTGCTGTACCGTCCAGCCTTTTTGCATTTCGGGCCGCCGGGGACCGGTTTTCACGGGCAGTTGCATGAGCTCGTCCAGACGGGTCATGGTGCTGCGCCCAGGCTTTGCCGTGTGCGCCTGAAGCCGAAACTGGCTTGCCTGGCCCAGCGTTTCAGCCAGCGCATCTTCAGCAACCGTTCAGTGCCCGAAATCCTCGCCCAGGTGCTCAAGGAGCATGGCATTACCGGTAAGAATCGGCGCTTTGACTTGAGCGGCGATTACCCGCCGCGTGATTTCTGCACGCAGTACCGGGAATCGGATCTGCAGTTTCTCCAGCGCCTGTGTGCCCAGGAACGGCTCCATTACCACTTCGAGCATCACCCGCGCGGGCACTGTCTGGTAGTTGGTGATAGGCAGGGGCCCTTTCAGCAGGGCGCCGAGATGGTTTTTGCACCCGACCCCGAACAGCCTGGGGTGCGCCGCTTCAAGGTTCACGGCAACACGCAGGCGGGCGAAGGTCAGACGAATTTGACCACGTTGCGCAGCGGCCAGCGGGTTCTGCTGTCCGGCCATCCGTGTACGGACTGGAACCGTCGCTGGCTGTTGATCCAGGTCGAGCATCAGGGTGGGCAGACACCGGGGTTTGCCTACGGCAACAAGATCCACGTTGCCGGGGCGGTACCGCTTGCGGCGCCTCATTCGGTCATGAACCCCAGGATGCACAGCCTGCAGCGGGCGTGGGTGGTCGATGTCGATGAGCCGCAACCCGATTCAACCAGGCCCGTTGCCGTGCAATTTGACTGGGTCTATCAGGGCGAAGGCGCTGCGCCCAGCCACTGTTGGCTGCCATTGGCGCCGGAGTTGGGCGGCGCGCATGCCAAGCCGTTGAGAGAAGGCGCGCAGGTACTGGTGAGCTTTATCGAAGGCGATCCGGATCAACCGTTAATCACCGGGTATCTTCCCGGCCCCTCTTTCACCCACGCGTCAGGCTTGTCTGAACCTCCACCCACCACGACAACAGATGCCGACACTGCCAGCGTCGGATTGCTGCGTTTGTTGCAATCCAGCGAACCGATCGTGCTGCTGTGTCTGTTGCCTGGCGGGGGTAGTTTCAGCCATTGCGCGCAAGCCTTTTGCACCTGCCGGGCCGCGACAAGGCTTGGCCAGAGCGGTGCGGCATGATCGTCGCTCAGGCGCCGGACTCAACCGCACAATGGCTGTTGCTCGACGTACCGGGGCAGCCCCGCGCCGGCGCGAGGCTGATCCAGCAGTTTGCGCAGGCCCGACGGTTCTGGCTGTTCGATAGCACCGAGTTGCAGCCGTTACGCGAGCACGGTCCGGTGTTGGTCGACCTCAAGGGATGCCCGGCGCTGGCCGAGCTGTGCCTGCGCGAACCGCACCTCTGGAGCGGTTTGTTATTGGTCAGTGAGGCTTCGCCGTCGCAGTTGCTCGAGCATTTGCGTCGCATGCTGACCGTCACTTTTGGCCTGCATCACCGTGCTTTGTTGAGTTACTACAACCCCCACACCGCCAGTTACTTTTTTGATGCTTGCGATGCCCTGGAATTGAGTCGCTGGCTGGGGCCGATCAGTCAGTTGCGCTGGTTCGGCGGAACCTGGGCCGACCGGGCAATCGGCAGTCAGGGTTGGCAGCAGTTGTTCAATCCCGGGCTTGCCGTCAGCCCGTTGGCCATCGAAGAAAACCTGACGCCCCGGCAGCGTGACACCTTGCAAACCTGCCTGCTTGAACAGCACGTCTGGCATTGGAGCCGGTCCACCGGGACCGACTACAACAGTCTGTGGGCCCTCGTGCAGGAAGGGCTGGCGCTGGGTTTCAGCGAACGCCCGGTGCTCGATGGCTGGTTATGGCTACGCTTGCAGTATCCCGACGCTTCACCCGTGCAGCCGCTACCGGGTATCACTCAGCAGGAACGTCTCGATAGCTTGCGCAATCTATGGCAGAACGATCAACCCTGAACACGAGGTTCGACATTGATGGCGAGCACAACGCGCTGGCTGTTCGGCCTGACCATGGGCATTTGTTTGCTGACCGTGATAACGGCGTGTTCACCGCTGAAAATGCTCAATGCGCTGACCCCCGACAGCACGTTCGACAAGACCGAAGGGATTGCCTATGGCGATGATCCGCGGCAGAAACTCGATGTGTATGTGCCTCGTCACCCTCCGGAGAATGCCCCGGTGGTGGTGTTTTTCTACGGCGGCAGCTGGAACAGCGGTTCACGCAGTGATTCCTCTTTTGTCGGCGAGGCGCTGGCGTCGCGCGGAGTGGTTGCGGTGCTGGCGGACTATCGACTGTATCCACAGGTACGCTATCCCTTGTTCCTGGAGGATGGCGCTAAAGCCGTGGCCTGGACTCACGATCACATCCACAGGTTTTCCGGTGACCCGCAACGGTTGTACCTGATGGGCCACAGCTCCGGGGCCTATAACGTCGCGATGCTGGCGTTGGACCCCGGTTTGCTGGGGGCCGTGGGGATGTCGCCGCACGATCTGCGCGGCTGGATCGGTCTGGCCGGGCCTTATGATTTCCTGCCCATCCAGAATCCGGACGTGCGGCCCGTGTTTTTCTGGCCGGATTCTCCGCCGCAGTCGCAACCGATCAATCTCGTCAGTCGAGGCGCGCCGCCGGCGTTGTTGATGGCTTCGCGCGACGACGATCTGGTCAACCCGACGCGTAACACTGGCGGCCTGGCGCGCAAGCTGCGCCAGGCCGGAGTGCCGGTTCAGGACTTCTATTTCGCCCGCACCGGCCACGCCACGCTGGTGGCGACACTGTCTCGGCCCATGCGGGGTTTGGCGCCGGTGCTGGATGAGGTCAGCGCCTTCATCAGAGCCACGCCGACTCAGTAAACCTTGCCCGCGAACCAGCCGTCGTTCTTGCGCAAGTACCAGGCGAAAGCACCGAGGGTCAGGCTGCGCAGCAACATGAACAACAGGAACGTTATCCACAGCCCATGGTTGCCAAAACCTTGCAGTGCCCAGGCGAACGGCAGCAGCAGAACGACCGTCAGCAGCATGCCGTTGCGCATTTCCCGGGCCCGCGTGGCGCCGATGAACAGTCCGTCGAGCAGGTAACTCCACACGGCAATCAGCGGCAGCGCGGCGAGGTAGGGCAGGTAGATAAACGCGGTGTCGCGCACACTCTGGATGTCGGTCTGCATCTCAATGAACAAATGCCCGGCGAAGGCGAACAGCACGACAAAACCCAGGCTCGCCAGCAACGACCAGCCGCAGGCGACCACCAATGAGCGACGCAGCGCCTCTCGATCGCGCGCGCCGATGGCATGCCCGCACAGGGCTTCCACGGCATGGGCCAGACCGTCCAGCGCGTGGGCCGTCAGTAGCAAGCCGTTGAGCAGCAGGGCGTTGGCGGCGACGGTGGCATCACCGAGCCGTGCGCCCTGCACGGTGATCAGGAAAAACACCGATTGCAACGCCAGGCTGCGGATGAAAATGTCGCGGTTGACGGCCAGCAGTGGCCGCCAGCTCTGCCACAGCGCCAGCGCGGCCCAGGCGATGTGGCCGGGATAAGCGCGCAGGGCTTTGCGGGTCATGAACAGGCCGATCAGGGCCCCGGTCCATTCGGCGATCACCGACGCCCGGGCTGCACCGACTACGCCCCAGTCCAGTCCGAGCACGAACCACAGGTTCAGCGCGATGTTCACCAGGTTGGTGCTCAGCAGAATCGCCAGCGGGGCCCGGGCGTTCTGGGTGCCCAGGAACCAGCCGACCAGGGCATAACTGGCCAGCGCCGCCGGCAGGCCGAATAGCCTTGTATGGAAAAATTCGCGGGTGAGTTGGTCAAGCTCGGCGGAGGGTTGCATGAAGTGCAGCGCGACGCCGCTCAACGGAACGCCCAATGCGCCCAAGACAATCGCCAGCCCCATCGCCAGCAACAAGCCCTGCAACAAAATCTGCCGCAACGCCGCGCCATCCCCGCGCCCGGCGGCCTGGGCGGCAAAACCGGTGGTGCCCATGCGCAGAAAGCCCATGCCCCAGGCCAGAAAGGTATACAGGCTGGCCCCGACCGCGACGGCGCCCAACTGATGGGCGTGGGGCAGGTGGCCGATGACGGTACTGTCGACCAGTGCCACCAGCGGAACGGAAATGTTCGAAAGAATCATCGGCGCAGCCAGCGCCCAGACCCGACGATGGGTAGGGCGGTCGCGCCAGTCGGCAATCAGGTTGGACATGCAGGCTCCTTGAGGAGCGGGCATTGTAGCGGGAGGTGTCGTACTAATGTGGGAGCGGCGGTGTCAGTGGATGATCCAGCTCAGCAGCCAAAGGCCCAACACCAACCAGATAATCCCCATGATGATCGACGCATTCATGAACGCCCGGATCGCCGACCACAACAGCATCAGCCCCAGGATCAGCGCAATGATGCTGATGATCGATGTGTCCATGCCCAGTGCCCGGGACAAGCCTTCGACAAAATTGCTGCCGGCATGGCTCAGCAGGTTGAACAAGCCGCTGAGGCCATCAACGATAAACCGGATGACCGAACCGAGTGCCTGGCCGAGCCATTCGAAGAAACTTTCTACCTGCATGTCGTGAACGTCCTGATGTAAGTGGTGGCGTGCTTGCCGGACTTGGGCCATGGATTACGGTGCCGAGTTCTCCACAAGCATAGAGCGTTGCATCGACCCTGTGGGAGCGAGCTTGCTCGCGATGGCGTTTTGTCAGTCAACATCCGGGCTGGATTAAGTCCGCGCTCTCACATTCAACTGCCCACTTGCCATCCCCGGTCATCCCCCCGAAGCTATACGCCTTCAGGAGAGCCCGATGAACCTTGTTGAACTGACCGAACGCCTGCACGCCATCCGTGACCGCAACGACTGGCGGCAATTTCACAGCCCGAAAAACCTGGCCATGGCCGCGAGCGTGGAAATGTCCGAGCTGGTGGAGATTTTCCAGTGGCTGACCGAAGACCAGTCGCGCCAGTTGCCGGTGGACAAACTGGCCCACGCCGGGCAGGAAGTGGGTGACATCGTCCTCTATCTATTGCTGCTGTGCAGCGAGTTGGGGCTGGACATGAATGAAGTGGTACGCAACAAACTCGCTGACAGCGAAAAGAGGTTCAGCTGATGAGCGATCGTCATTTCGATCAACTGGCGACCCGGTTTGCCGAAAAAATCTACGGCGGGGCGAAAGGTGCGATCCGCCTGGCGGTGCTTCAGGCCGACCTGGCCGAAACCCTGCCGGACCGGCCGCTGCGCGTGTTGGATATCGGCGCGGGCCTGGGCCACATGTCGTTGTGGCTGGCCCAGCGTGGCCATGACGTCACGCTTGCCGAACCCGCCGAACCGATGCTCGAAGGCGCCCGCCAGCGGTTCGCCGACGCCGGGCAGAGCGCCACGTTCATTCAGGCACCGTGGCAGGAATTGCTCGGCCAGCTCACCGAGCCCTATGACCTGGTGCTGTGCCATGCCGTGCTGGAATGGCTTGCCGAACCCCATGCCATCCTGCCGGTGCTGCATCAACTGACCAAACAGGACGGCTGGCTCTCCCTGGCCTTCTACAACCGCGACGCGCTGATCTACCGCAACCTGCTCAAAGGCCATTTCCGCAAGATGCGCAAGAACGACATGGCCGGCGAGAAGCAGAGCCTGACCCCGCAGCAACCTCTCGATCCGCGCGAACTGGCGGCGCAACTTGAGGGCCTGTGGCAGGTCGAAACCCAGAGTGGGGTGCGGGTTTTCCACGACTACATGCCAGTGGAATTCCAGGCCCGCGCCGAACTCGTGGACTTGCTCGAAATGGAGCTGGCCCACCGCCGTCACCCGAGCTTTGCCGGGCTTGGGCGCTATTTGCACTGGATCTGTCGGCCGGTCTGATCGGAGCGCAACATGAAAAGTCGTTCAGGGTTACTGGTGATCTGTCTCGGGTTGGCGGCCTGCCAGGGCAGCAATCCCTATGTGGCGACCTCCAAGCCCTTGCCGCCGGCACCGCCTCAGGCGGCCAACACCTTCGACCGCAGCGCCTACCCGGCACCGCCGCGTGACTATGGGCGTTACCGCAGCTGGGCCTGGCTCAACGGGCAGCTGCCACCGGGCAGCGCCTGGGCAGACTCGGCCCAGGTCGCCGAAGCGGTCAGCAACGCCCTCGATCAGCGCGGCCTGCGTCCGCTGCACGACAACACCCGCCCGGCCGACCTGTTTGTCAGCGCCGATCTGCACCTGGAAACCCGGTTGCGCCAGGTTCGGGACGACTACGGTTATTACGGCGGTGGTTATGGCGGCTACAACCGCTACGGCACCGGTTATGGCATGTACAACACGGTGCCGATCGTGCGCACGTATCAAGAACAGGTCGTGGTGGTGCGAGTGGATCTGTTCGATGCGGGCACAGGCCAGCCAGTGTGGAGTGCCAGCGCCGAAACCGGCAGTCGGGGCAGTCAGAGTGAGCGTGGCGATGCGATACGTGAGGCTGTGGAAAAGGCCATGTCGGCGTATCCTCCCAGTTAACTTCTCACGTTGAGAGGGCGTTCACAGGTTCATGTCTTCAACCGGAGAACCATCATGATCCGTCGTTTCGCTTTACTGGCTGTGGCCGCGCTGCTCAGTGCCTGCGCCGCCAACCAGGTCAATAATGACTTCGATGCCAGCCGCGACTTCGCCGCCTATCGCACCTGGAGCTGGAAAGAACCTGCACTGCAATATCGCCCCGACGACCCACGGATCAAGAGCGACCTGACCGAACAGCGCATTCGTCAATCGGTGGCCGATCAACTGGATCAGCGTGGCCTGCGCCCGGCCGCCGCTGGCAGCAAGGGTAATTTGGACGTCCAGACTTACCTGATCGTCGAAGAACGCCAGCAACAGGTGACCACCAACTATGGCGGCGGTTGGGGTAATCCATGGAATGGCTACTGGGGTGCGCCGATGTACAACGAAACCCGCAGCGTCAGTTACAAGGTGGCGACCATCCAGATCGATTTGCTCGATGGCAAGGACGGCAAACTAGTGTGGCGTGGCAGCGATGAGCAATTGCTCAGCCGCACGACGAACCCCGCTGATCGCAGCAATGCGATACGCGAAACCGTCGCACGAATCCTCGCCAACTATCCACCGCACTGACCATCCACCCAGCCTGAAACACAAGCCCGCTCCCACAAACGGTTGTGGGGTGGCTTGTTGCCAGCAGCCTTGCCCAGCGTTGTCTACACTGTTTTTCCATGGAGGTAACCCCCCGACGGTTCACCGGCAAAGGAGTGCATGATGTCTCCACGCTTGCAATTTTGCGGCCCGTCCCGGCAACGGGGGGCGATAGGCTTGATGGCGGCGCTGACATTCGCATTGGCGCTGGTGTTCCTGCTGGTGGTGATCGACAGCGGCCGGCTCTACCTGGAAAAGCGCAACCTGCAGCGCGTCGCTGACATGGCCGCGCTCGAAGCCGCCACCCGTGGCGGCGACTGCGGCGTCGGTACAACCGCGCTCATCTACGCCACTGCCAGCGCCCAACGCAATAATTTCACCGTGCCCGGCGCGGATCGCACACTGGCCGTTGCCTGTGGTGCGCTGACCGTCGGCGCCAACAACCTTCGGGTTTTCGGCGTTGACCCGAGCAAAAGCGAAGCCATCCGCGTGATCGCCAGCCATGGGGTGCCGCAAAGTCTCGTCGGTGGAATCGGCGCAATGTTCGGGGGCGCACCCGCCAACTCGACCATCACCCTCAGCGCCACTGCGGTGGCCGGGCTGCCGGGGCCGCCGGTCGCCCAACTGACCATTCGCAGCACCCTGGTCGACGTCAATTTGTTGAACGGCTTCCTTTCCGCGCTCGCGGGAGCGTCCATCAACCTGCCTGTCGCGAGTTGGAACGGGCTGTTGGGCGCCGACATCAACTTGCTTAAATACATGGACCAGTTGGCCATTGACCTGCAGGTCACGGCAGGCGATTACACGGGGCTGCTCGGTGCTCATGCCACCGTGGGCCAGTTACTTCAGACCGCTGCCACGGTGGCGCGACTCAATGGGGCGACGGCGGACGTGCAGGCCGGTTTCGACAGCTTGGCCATCGCGGTCGTCAGCCCGCTCAAAGTGCATTTGGGGGACCTGTTGAAAATGCAGACAGGCACCACGTCTGCCGGCCTGAACGCCAACGTGAACGCGCTTCAACTGGTGCAGGCCTTTATCGAACTCGGCAACAGCAAGAGCGCCGTGGCAGGCACCATTCCGGTGAATCTGCTGGGGCTTGGCGTCGGGGCCAGCGCAAAGATCAAAGTCATCGAACCCCCGCAGTGGTCGGCGGTGGGCAATCCCGCACTGGCAAAAATGGCGCCCTTGGGCGCCAATCGAATCTATGTGCGCACCGCTCAAGTCCGGGTGCTGGTGACATTGGATTTGTCATTGGTCACCGGTCTGCTTGGCGCGGTGACGGGGACTTTGTCCGTGGTCACCGGGTTGCTCGGGCTCGACTTGTACGTGTTGCCCAGCCCCAACCTGGACGTCAGCCTGGAAGCCGGTGGCGGCAACAGTTACGTCACCGATTACACCTGCCCCAGCGAAATCAATAAAAGCCTGACCGTGAATACCACGACCACCGTGGCTGAATTGCGCGTTGGAAGGGTCAATGCGGACTGGGATTCATCGTCCGTGCCCCTGACGGTCACGCCGGTCACCCTGCTCGATATCCGCAAGGCGGGTGTACCCTTTTCCGGCGGTGGCGCTGAGCTGCAAATTTACAGTCCCGTGCTGCCGGCCAATGCCACCTCGACGTTCATCAACCCGCCGAAAGTGGGTTTGCCCCCGTCGGATCCGCCATACACCTTGACTGCTACCAACGCGGTTTCCGGATTGTCGCAAACCGTCAATGACGTGAACCTGATCGTCCACGCGCCGTCATTCACGCCCAACTTCCTGTTGGCCGCGACCTTCGAATTATTGAAAACACTGCTCAATGGCGTGATGTTGTTGCTGAAGACGACACTTGAATCAATCCTCGGTCCGCTGCTGGATAACCTGCTCGACACGCTTGTGAAAACCCTGGGAATCGAGGTCGGGAAAATCCAGGTCGGTGCCAACCTCAGTTGTTACTCCGGGCGGCCGGCGCTGGTGATCTGATCCACGGGGACCACCGGCAACTCAATGCAAAACAGCGCACCCTGCTCCGAGTTACGCACACTCAGCCGCCCCTCCATGTTCTCGATGATGCCGTAACTCACCGACAACCCCAGCCCGGTGCCGATGCCCACCGGTTTAGTGGTGAAAAACGGCTCGAAAACCTTCTCCATCAACCTCGGATCTATCCCGCCACCGTTGTCCTCGACCCATATCCGCACGCATCGCTCATCCCGTTCGGCGTATAGCGCAATCCACGGATTGAACTCACGGTCGGCTTCGCGTTTGCTCAGCAGCGCATCCCGGGCGTTGACCATCAGGTTGATCAGCACTTGCTCCAACTGGTCGATAAAGCCGCGGACCTGCACGGCAAAACCAATCTCGCCGATGCGCAATTCAACCCCTTTGCCGCGCATGCCTTCGGCGAGCAGCGACAGCGTGCCTTCGATCGCGTCGGCCGGGTTGAACGGTTGCTGCTCGATGTCCGAGCGACGGCCAAACACGCGCATATGATCAACCACCCGTGCGGCGCGCTGGACCTGTGAATCGATGCGGTTGAGCTTGTCTTTCAAGTAATCGATCTGCACGTCGCCATTGTTCAAGCGCTTGAGCACATTGACGATGGCCATGCGCATCACGTTCAGCGGCTGATTGATTTCGTGAGCGAGTCCCGTGGCCATTTCGCCGAGGGTGGCCATTTTCGCGCTCTGGGTGAGTTGCTGCTGCGAGCGGCGGACTTCGGTGTTGTCGCGGCCGACTGCCTGCACTTCCAGCAAGCGACCCTCGGCGTCGAACACGCCGCGGTCCGACCAGACCCACCAGGCGTGTTCCCGCCCCGGCAGTTGCAGATAGATTTCAGCGGTACTGACCGGGGCTCGAGGCGTCAGTTGGCTGAGTCGCAGCACGAATGCCTGGCGCTGATCGTCCGACATCCAGTGGCCCAGGTTCACGCCGGGCAGTTGATCGGGCTGACATTCCAGATACGTCGCCAACGGCCGGTTGCCGAAGGTCAGGGTCAGGTCCGGGCGATAGCGGCAGATCATCGCCGGGGAGTCCTCCACCAGGATTCGATAGCGCTCTTCACTCTGTTTCACCTGTTCGGTGGCGAGGGTCGCTTCGGTGACGTCCAGCCACAAGCCGACAGCTTCCACCGGCAGGCCGAGGTCGTCGCGCAACACCTTGGCTTCGTCAAGCAGCCAGTGGTACTCGCCGCGGCTGTCGCGCAACCGGTAACGGGCGCGCACCGTGCCTTCACGCAGCAGCCGTCGGGTGCGCTCGAAATAGTGCTCGCGGTCTTCTGGATGCACCCTTTCTATCAAGGCTCCTGCGGTGCAATCGGCGAGTGTCAGGCCGAGCAACGGCAGCAGGCTGGCGCTGAAAAACGTCGGCAAGAGCGCGCCTTCAACATAGCGCTGCACGTAAATAACGGCCGGCGAGCTGGCGATCAGGTTGTCCAGTCTGGCATGGGCGGTGGCGGCGTTCTGTTCCTGGTTTTTGATGTCGCTGATGTCGAGCATGAAACCCACCAGCCGGCGGTTTTTACCCATGCCAATGGCCTGGCCTTGCAGCCGATACCAGACGGGCGCTTGCTCACAGTGCCAGCGCACGCAGAGCAGCAACGGGGTGCCGGCGTCCTCCAGGGCGTGCAGTCGGCTGCGCAGTTCTTCGCGGTCGGCAGGGTGCACGTGATCGAGCCATTCGCCGAGCGTCAGGCGGGGGCACGCCAGGTTCAGCGAGCTGGCCAGCGAAGGGGCCAGTTGCATTTCGGCACTGTCGCTGAACACTTCCCACCAACCGGTGCCGAGTAGCGCTTGCAGCGATGCCAGGCGCTCCAGTTGCAAATGATGCCGATGCTCGCGCAAGCGTTCCAGCAGGGGGCTGGCGAGGGCGGCGGTGAGCTGCAACCAGTCGCCATCGTTCAATTCGGGCGCCCGCTGCTGCGCGGTGTAAAAACCGCAGAGTAACCAGGTGGCCACGCCGTGAGCATCGTAATAGGGCACCGCTAGTCCTTCGGCATGCCCGAAGATTTCTTGCAAACGCGGGTGCTCGCCACGCGCCAGGTGTTGCGGGAAAGAACCGTTCAGGCTGTCGAGCCCGGAACCCAGGCGCTGTCCGTTCTGCCACAGCATCGGTGCATCGAAGGCCGCGTAATACTGATGGATTTGCCAGCCCTGTTCCTGCTCATCAAGCAGCGCCACCGCAATGCACGGAATGTGAAAGCGCTGAGCCAATACCTGAAGCTGCTCCTGCAACACATCGGGCAGACGGGTGAGGCTGCACAGGCGCAACTGTTCGCTGATCCTGGCCGCGAGAAGCTGGTTCTGTTCGCGGCGGCACGATTGTCGACGTTCAACCAACACATCGCTGATGTCCAGCAACTGCAACAGCCAGTTGTCCACCAGTGGAAGGACCCAGCCGCGCAGGTGCAGTGGGGGCCCGCTTACGCTGTGAAAGTCCAGGTCGAGGATTTGGCCTTGCCAGTCGGCGGGGATACCTTCGATGACCAGGCTGCTGTGGGGCATCAGGTAATCGAGCAGCGGTGGTGCCTGTGTGCAGAGCGGTTGCGGGGCGAGCGTATGGCGCAATGGGCCGGTCAGGTGTAGCACCCGGCCTTCGCCATCCAGGTGCACCTGCAAGCCGACACTCGGCACGCTCAGGGTGTCCGGCGCAACCTGAGGTGGTGGCGATTGGCGGTTGAGCAGACGCCCGAAGAGTTTTTCCCCGGAATTCAAAATTGCAGGCTCGAACTGGCCGAGAGGGTCGTCGGCAGGTTAGGCACCGCGCCGATGCCCGGCAGCACCAGAAACGGCAGCACCTGGTTGAGTTTGGTGGTGGGGTAATCGATGTTGACCTTGAGCATGCCGCCGACGAAGGTGATGGTCGAATCGGTGGCGACATTGAAGTTCAGTGCGGCGGGAATCCACGCCAGTTGCCGGGTCAGTTCGGCTGAGGCTGTGGCTTGGACGTTGGCGGCGTAACCGGGCGTACCCGGGTCCACCGCCACGCTGCGACGCACCGCTTCGGCGGTCGACTGGTTGAACGACTGCATCAGCAACAGCGGCAGGCTGTAACTGACAATGGCGTAAAACACAGCGAAAAAAATCACGAACACCAAGGCGAACTCAATCGCTACGGCGCCTTTTTGCTGGCGGGGGAGGCTCGAATTCATGACTGCGTCTACCCTGACTGTCACTGCGTAATATCAGCATAGAATCATTCAGCCAAAAGGGACTTTTTTTACGCAATGCAAACTTTTGTCCTACTGATCTGGCTGACGCTTTGCGCAGCGCAGGATGCCCGCGAAAAGCACATTGCCAACTCGTTGACCCTTGGCGCGGGGGTGTTGGCGTTGGCGTTTCTGCTATGGACCGACACCACTTGGCTGGGGGCAGAAGGGGCGCAGGGCGGCTGGGCTGCTTTTCTGGCACTGGCCTTCACGTTGCCCGGTTACGCGCTGAGGCGATTGGGCGCCGGGGATGTGAAATTAATGACAGCCTTGGGTTTGGCGACGGACGGAATGCATCTGCTGGGCAGCTTTGTCGGGGCCGCGCTGGCCAGCGTGTGCTGGCTGCTGCTCGCGCCAAAAGTATGGCCTCATATGAGTCAACGGGTTAGGGAGCGTCTTCGATATTTAGGCCCTGGGCTGTCAAAAAAGCAGCCATTTGCGCCGTTCGTGCTGATGGGTTTTTCATTGGCACTGCTTTGGATTCGCTAGTCATGTTGTTCCATCCCCTCTATGTACATAGTCGGAAAGTGCGTCTACTTTTCAGATTGATAGTCGTACGGCCAGTGGCTTTCGTACAGAAACGGTCAACTGTAGACCGAGCATGGAGTGGCGCGTGAACAAATTCACCTCGGCAGTAAAAGTCCTCGTGGTTGATGATCAGGCGTTGATTGTTGAAGAACTTTGCGAGTTTCTGGAGGCGAGCGGCTATCGCTGCGTTCCCTGTGAATCGAGCAAGCAAGCCATTTCCCGTTACGGCGAAGACCTGCAAATCGGCCTGGTGCTGTGTGATTTGCATATGCCTGACATGGACGGGATTGAGCTGGTGAAGGAGTTGCAGCGGATGTCCGGCAAGCACCGGGCCTTCGAGGCGATCATGCTGACTGGGCGTGCGGACAAGCAGGATGTGATCAAGGCCTTGCGGGCAGGGATTGCCGATTATTACCAGAAGCCGATTGATCTCGATGAGTTGCTCGAAGGGGTTCAGCGACAAGAGGTGGCGTTGCAAGATCGGCAGAAGAACCTGCAGTTGGGGCATTTGAATCAGAAGCTGCAGTACCTGACTGAGTCGATCGATGATTTGTATCAGGATCTGGATAAGGTGCGGCGTGGTCCGCAGGGGGCGGATTCTTCCGGGGCTGATGTCAGTGATGTGGATCGGGTGGAGATCCCGGCGATTTTCAATCAGTTGTCGCCCCGGCAGCTGGATGTGGCGCGGTTGGTGGGGAAGGGGCAGACCAATTATCAGATTGCCTGTGAGTTGGGGATTACCGAGAACACGGTGAAGTTGTATGTGTCGCAGGTGTTGCGGTTGACGCATATGCATAATCGGACGCAATTGGCGTTGGCGTTGTCGCCCGGTAACTCCGGGATGCGCCAGCGGGTTACGGCTCACTGAGTGTGGTGGGTCGCTTTTGGCGGCCTTTGGGCCGACCATGTTCTTGGTGGTTGTGTGCATATCCATTTTTGCGGTAACGGCGGCTGGCGGTTTCGCCCTTACGGCGACTCACTTTTTTTACAAGCGCCTAAAAAAAGTAAGCAAAAAAACGCTCGCCCCAAGCGTCCGGGCCCTCGCTAAGGCTCGGCGTACCTTCGCTCCGGTATCCATCCGGGGACACTGCCCTCCGGTCTGCTTCGCGACGACCTACATGCAGCGTGTTCGACTGCGTCGAACGGCGCTGCGCGCCACTCCCCGGATGAACACCTCCACTCAGCCTCCCGAAAGGGGCGGGTGGATCAAGATCAAGAGCTGCAGGCGAGCTAACGCTCGGCCTGATGAGTGGTGAGAATCAAAAGCTGTACGCTGAATTCTTGTAGGAGCGAGGCTTGCCCGCGAAGGCGGCCTGACAGCCGGCCAATCTCTTGCAGGTACACACATTCCACTGTAGGAGTGAGCCTGCTCGCGATGGCGGCCTGACAGCCGACCATTTTTTTGCAGATGTACACCAAACCCTGTGGGAGCTGGCCTGCCAGCGATGGCGGAGTGTCAGACGACGTGAATGCCAGATGCCGGACCGCAATCGCGAGCAGGCTCGCTCCCACAGGGGGAATGTGTGTGGATTTGAGGGCTGTGTTTAATAGTGTTTAGCGTTACTTCCTGAAAGCTACAGTTTCTTGCTCCTTTGCCTACTACTACGCCAGAATCCGCCGACTTGTGCGCTTTGACCCTGGTCTTTATCGTTTCCCCCTACGATCCGCTCAATCCCAAAAAGCTCAACGAAGCCGCCGACCGCGCGCTGGATCACTACCTCAATCCGTCTGACCTCAAGGCCCCCGTCATCCGCAAGGTCAGCACTATGTTCATCGTCGCCCCCGATATCGATAACGAAAGCCTGTTGGCCCACGCTTGCGAGTCCTTGGCGTTGGCGATCCAGCAGGTCATCATGCTGGCTGAGTTGGCGGTGAATCGAGCGCTGGATAATGTGGATGTGCCGCAAGCGGTGTAGTACCGGTTAGACCGCGTCATCGTTCTTCGCGGGCGCGTCGGATCGCTGCACCGCTCACGAAGGCGATGAATCCGATGCAAGAAAGCCTGACGCTACCCCCCCGCCCCACCGTTCACTGTCCCCCCTTCCTCCTGATCGAAAAACATCGGAATCTCATGCTGATAGCTCTTCAGCCAGCGCTGCATGCTCAGCTCTCGTTCGGTCGCGGTTGAGGTCTGTGGGGTGTGTGAGGCAGCCTGGTGGCTGATCTGCAATTTCAACCAGCCTTCGGTTTCCTGTTGTTGTGGTGAGGCGGGGCCGTCGAGGGCGTTGGCGGTGAGTGGCAGGGCCAGCAGGGCGAGGTAAAGGAGGATCGGTTTCATCTGTCTGCTCCTATTGAAGGCCCGACGTCGCGACGGCGGCGACCTGGTTTGCGGGTGTCGGAGTCACCTTGGTCGGGGCCTTGAGTTTTTGTGCGCGTTCCTGGGCTTCGGTAACTTGGGCGGGGCTCAGGCCGATGCGGCTGACGAGTTCGGCGGCGCGGCTCCAGTCGTCCTGGTAAATCAGCAGCGTCACCATGTTCAACGCCGCCAGTCGATCGCTTTGCTTGAGCTCCATGGCCGTCAGGAATTCGAAGCGTGCATCGTCGACGCGCCGTTGGTTGAGGTAGACCACGCCGAGGTCGTTGCGGATTTTTTCATCGGTTGGCGCCAGTCGGGCGGCGCGTTGCAGGTGGGCCTGGGCCTGGCCGTTGTCGCCCCTGGCTGCCGCGAGCTGGCCGAGGCCGTGTTCGGCAGCGGCGGCGAGGCAGGTGCCGAGCAGGCTGCGGTAAAGTGGCTCGGCTTCGCTGCGACCCAGCAGCCGGTTTACCTTGGCCCGGCGCAAGCGCACGTCGGCGACGTTGTCGGGCAGGCTTTGCAGGTTGGCGAGGCTCGCGTGCAGTTTGCCGTCGTTGGCCATGTCATCGGCCAGGTTCAATTTCAGCTGTTCATCGGAGCCCAACTTGCTGCAACTGGCGCTTTGGGTCAGGGCGTTCCATGGCGCCTGGCCGTCGGTGGCGCAACCGCTCAACAGGAGCAAACTCAAACCGGCAATCATTGCTTTCATCGCGATCCCTCTATGAGCCAATGGCCCGGGCCAGGGCGGTGAAGCCCGGGCCGGCCAGGACGATCAATAACGCCGGGAAGAGAAACAGCATCATCACGACGGACATTTTGGCGGACATCTTGGAGATGTATTCCTGCAAGCGCGTGAGGCGCCGGTCATCGAACAGTTGCTTGAGCGCCAGTAGCGATTTCATCGCACCACCACCCTGGTGGATCAGCTGTTGAAGGATCACGCAGGTGTCCGTGAATTCGTCGACCGCCAACAAGCGGCTGGCCTTGCTCAGCTCTTCGCCCAACTCCAGGCCGGAATCGACACGGGCCAGAACCAGGCGCAGTTCGTGGGTCAATGCGGGCATCAGTTGCTTGCCTTCCTGGCTCAGCACGCGCAGCGATTGCTCGACGGCCATGCCCGATTCAAACAGGATGCGCAGCAGCGGAATGAAGGTCGATATCTCCAGGGCCAACTGTTTTTGCCGGCGTTGAGACGCGGCGGCGAGCAGGCGTTTGGGCAGCAGGTAACCGATGGCCGTGGCGAAGAGCGGGGCGATCCAGTGGTTTTGCACGCTGGGGTAGAACACGCTTTGAATCAGCAATGCCAAGGCCAGCGCCAGCACCGGCACTCCCACCTGGAACGCCGCGAACTGTGAGCGGCGGCGGGCGCTGCGCCAACCCAAGCGGTTGAGCAGGGTTTGGGTTTCGTTGTCCAGATTGACCGAACGCTGACCGATGCGGCTGTTGCCCAGCGCTTGTAGCCAATGACCCATGCGGTCGTGGTCAACAGCTTTGCCGTCCAGCCGTTGAGCCACCTGACGCGCACGCCGGCGCTGGTCCAGCAGGCTGACGAGCAGCAACAGCGCAGCCGCCATAAACAGCAGGGCACTGATCAGCAGCGGTATTTTCATACGCTGCGCAACATGCGCCAAAGCGCCAGGCTGCCCACCGCCTGCAAGCCAAACGCGCTCGCGAGCATCATTTGCCCTGAGCTGTCGTGCCACATTGCAAGCAGGTAAGCGGGGTTGGCGGCCAGGAAATAGGTGGCCAGGCCCAGCGGCAAACTGCCTAGCACCCAGGCCGTCACGCGGGTTTCACCGGTCATGGCGCTGAGCTGGCGGGCGGCCTGTTCGCGTTCACGGATCATCTTGATCAGGTTCTCCAACAATTCGCTGGCATTGCCGCCGTAGCGGTGATTGACCTTCAGGCCGAGGGCAAACAGGCGCAGTTCATCCTTCTCATACAGCTCGGCGAAGTCCGACGCGGCATCCGGCAGGCTGACGCCCAACTGCACGTTGCGTTGTACCCGGCCCATGGCCTCTTTGAGCGGGTTGTCGGCGGCATGGATAGCGCCCAGCACCGCGTCGGCCAGAGTGCGACCGGACTTCAGGCTGCGCACGGTGTGATCGAGCAACGTCGGCAGTTGTTCGATCATGCGCTTGAGCCGGCGCTGATAACGCCAGCTTATGAACAGCCGGAACGCGAGTGGCGGTACCAGCAAACACACCACGAGCCCGATCCAGCCACCGGCGGCGAAGCCGATCAACGTACCGAACGCCCACAGCAGCATCCAGCGTCCCAGCTGTTCGTTCGGGCGCCCAAGGCCCGCGCGCAGGAACGTCCGTTCCAGGCCTGCCCAAGAGATTTTTTCCACCACCAACTGCGGTTGCCCCTGGGCCAGGCGATTGAGCACGCGCTCGGTGCCAGTCTGGCGCAAGCCTTTGAGCAGCAGGCGAATCGACACGCCGAGCATGATCAGGCAAACGAGGATGAGCAACGCCGGTTTGAGCATGCCGTGAGCCTCAGTACGGTGATGGCGGGAGCGCCGACTCGCGGCGCAGTTTATCGCCGGCCGGGTTGACGGCCTCGCGCAGAAACCCGAATCCGCTGCGCCGGTCGAGCCGGAACAGCGTATTGGTGACGTAGACATCGTCACGGACGCCCACCACCTCCACCACTTCACTGACGCAGCGTCGACCATCGGGCATGCGCGTCAACTGGATGATCACGTCCAGTGCCGCGCAGATCATTTGCCGCAAGGTCTTTTCGGCAATGACGCGACCGGTCAGGCCGACCAGGGTTTCCAGGCGCAGCAGCGCATCCTGGGCGTTGTTGGCGTGCACGGTGCTCATCGAACCGTCGTGGCCGGTGTTCATTGCGGTGAGCACGTCGAGCACTTCGACACCGCGAATTTCGCCGAGGATGATCCGGTCCGGGCGCATCCGCAGGGCGTTGCGGATCAAGTCGCTGGACTTCACTTCACCGTGGCCCTCGGCATTGGGAGGACGGGTTTCCAGGCGCACGACATGCGGGTGGCCGAGTTGCAATTCGGCGACGTCTTCGATGGTGACCAGCCGCTCGTGTGGGTTGATCAACTGGCTGAGAATATTCAACAGCGTGGTTTTACCGGTGCCGGTGCCGCCGCTGATCAAGACGTTGCAGCGCTTGCCCACGGCTTCCTGGAGGAAATCGAAGATCGGCTGATCGATGGTTTGCATCGTCACCAGGTCGTTGCTCTTGAGCATGTCCTTGCGAAATTTGCGAATCGACAGGCAGGGGCCGTCGAGGGCGATCGGTGGAATGATCGCGTTGACCCGGCTGCCATCCGGCAGGCGAGCATCGACCATCGGCGAAGACTCATCGAGCCGCCGACCCAGTGGTGCGAGAATCCGTTGCATGACGCGTTCGACGTGGTGCGCATCAATGAAGCGCAAGTCACTTTGATGCAGCACACCGTCGCGCTCGATGAATACCCGGTGCGGGCCGTTGACCAGGATCTCGGTCACCGCCGGATCGCGCAGCAGCACTTCAAGCGGACCGAAACCGGTGAGTTCGTCGACCAGTTCTTCGGCCAGTCGCTCCATTTCATAACGGGAAATTGCCAGGTGCAGTCGCGCGATGTACTCGGCCACTTTGTCGGTGACGAATTGCGACAGTACCTGACGCGAACCCTCCAGCAGGTTTTTTCCGGACTCTTCGATGGCGTCGATGATGAAACGGTGCAACACCAGTTTCAGGCCTTCATGGTCGGCGTTGGCGCTCGAAGCGCGTTGCGGCGCACCGAACAGTTTTTCACTGCTCATTGCGCACCTCGAAGCCGGTTGAGCCAACCGGTCCTGGGTTTGGCCAAGGCTTCGGAGCGCTTGGCCAGACATTCACCGAGGGCCCGCAGGCCTTGGCTCAGGCCTTCGCGAGGGGCCAGTTCGAACAGGCTGACGCCCTGATTCTTGGCGTTGAGCCGCACTTCCGGGCTGTAGGCGAGGGTGGCGATGATCTCCATGCCGAAACTTTTACCCAGGGTTTCCGAGTCCGGCGCGACGTGGCGCAAGTAGCGGTCGATGAGCAATCTGGCGTGGTCTAGCTTCATGCCTTTCTCCCGCCACAGATTCAGCAGCGCGAGATTGCGGCGACAGTCGAGCACGTTCTGATCGGTGTACCAGAGCAGCTTGTCGCAATGGCTGATAAATGTGCGCAGTGCCTCGCTGTCCGGCTGGCCGGTGAGGTTCACCACAATGTGCTGGAAGTGTTGGCGCAGGGCGCTGAGCAGCATGTAAAGCTCGGCGGCGCTGGTGTGTTCCAGCGGTTCGTCGTGACTGGCGTACGCCAGAATCCGCAGTCCGTCACCGTCGCTGGTGAACGCACTGTCGATCAGCGTTGCGTCCAGCCGCCGCAAATGGCGCAGGGCATCGCCGAAGTGAAACGAGCTCTCCAGGCCGAGCAGGGCCAGGCTGTCGCCGCGTGGCAGGCCGAGGTCGAGCAGCAAGGTTTGCTGTCCGCTCTTTTGCACCACCTGCGCCATATGGTTGGCGAGCAGCGCGCCGTCGGCACTGCTTTGCACGCCATATAGCACGGTCAGGCCACCCAGGTGGGTATTTGGAGCCACCGGTGGCAGGCGTTTACTGAGACGCCGCACCAGCCCCGCGACTTCGCTGGAGCGCGAGCCATACGCGACGAAATCCCGGGCGCCGGCCCGCATCGCGTTGAGCACGAGCTGGTTGTCCATGCCGTCGCCCAGCGCGACGATGGCCAGCATCGGTTTGGCTTCAAGTGCACCCTCGATCAGGGTGCTCTGCGCCACCACGTGTTCGCGATCCAGCCCCACGAACACCAGGCTGGCGAAGGTCACGTCGACCAGCGTCAGCAGTTCGTCGAGGCTGCCGCCACCGGCACTGACGACCTGGCCCAACGGGGCGAGGGCGCCTTGCAGCCATTCAAGGTCGGTGGGGTTGCGGGTGATCGCCAGGAAGGTCTGGCTCAGGTTCTGGCTCATTGCGATAACCCGCTGCGTTTATCGAAGTTGCCGTTTTCGAGGAAGTACATGCGATAGAAACCGGGGTCGTAGTTGCGCAGTTGTTCACCGGGCAGCGACGGTAATTTCGCGTTGGCCGCCAACGGCTGCACCAAGTGCGGCGTGACGATCATCAGCAGTTCGCGCTCCTCGCGCTTGATCGATGAACTGCGGAAAAACGCACCGAGTATCGGGATGTCGCCAAGACCGGGAAATTTGTCGACCTGCGAGGCGTTTTGCGTGCTGATCAAACCGCTGATGACGAAACTTTCGCCATCGGCCAGGGAGATGCTGGTGTCAGTACGGCGGATGGTGAGCGCCGGGACTGTGGTGCCGCCGATGGTGACGCCGTTGTTGTAATCCAGCTCACTGACTTCCGGTGCCACTTTCAGGGCGATGCGTTGGTTGCTGACGACGGTCGGTGTGAGTGTCAGGCGAATGCCGAATTCCTTGTATTCGATCGAGTAGCTGTTGCTGTTGGCGCTGGGCACCGGAATCGGGATTTCACCGCCGGCCAGAAAGCTCGCGCTCTGCCCGCTGATCGCCACCAGGCTCGGCCGCGCCAGGGTGTAGGCGAAGCCGCTGCCTTCCATGGCGTTGATGATGGCGAGGAAATTACCGCCGCCGGCGACGATGTTGTACATGTCGTTGGCCAGCGGAATGCTCGGCACGGCAATGCGTGGATCGATGTTGCGCAGCGGCAGCACACGCGGTGTGACTGCCGTATTGGGCACGGTGCCGGGTGAGCCGAACAGGAAGTTCGAGTTTTTACCGTAGATCGAGGTGCTGGCCTCTTTCAGTTTGGTCCGGCTGACCTCGACGAAGCGAATATCGGTCTGCACTTGCGACGCCAGCATCGGGTCTTCGGAGGGCATCGACGCCGCGCCGGTCATCGCTGCTGTGGCCCGGCCCTGAACGAACACCATGCTTTGGCGCGGTGTGCTGGCGCAGGCGGTCCAGACCATCAGGCTGGTGGCGCCCGGCGCCATGCCGGTGAGCAGAAACGCCTGATTGCCGTTGACGCGCACGTCGGCGATTTTCGGATCGCCCACGGCCAGTCGCGTGATCGCTACCGGCGATTGCAGTTCCTGCTGCAACCCTTCACCGACTTCCAGCACCGCCGGCAGGGGCCCTAATGCAGAGCAATTGCCCGCGGCGGCGAATGTCATGCCGAGCGGTTGAGCGCCCAGCAAGGAGACACAGAGCAGGCCTTGGAACATGGACATGGAACGTCTGCGCATTTAAAGGCGTCCTTGCTCGACTCAGGGGGTTTGTTGGGAGACTTGGTTGCCGCGAATGACTTCCACGCCTGATTTGCGCGGTGCCGTGCTGCCGAGGGTAAGTGCTTTGGGGGGGCCGACGAGGGCCAGTTGGCTGAACTGCACCAGGTCGCGATCAGCCCGGGCAAGGTGGGCGTTTGAATCGTTTTCGCCGGCCCAATATTGCGCCAGGCGTTTCTCTTCGGCACTGCGCACGGCCAGGCGCAGCACCCCGGCCTGGGTCGCCAGCATCAGCCGGCTCAGCAGCGACTCGGGCACGGCGAGCACCACCGAACGGGCGTTGGTGCGCTGTGGCTCCTGCTTGAGTTGTTCTTCGTTGCTGCGCACCGGCTTGGCCGGGCGCCCATCGTTGGTCAGTCCCAGTTGTTCGCCGACGCCGAGCACCCGCAACGCGGGGATGACGACCTGAGCCGACGGCTGAACGTTGTTGGCGTCTGCACGCAGAAACAGCATCACGTCGACATAATCGCCAGGGCTCAGTTGCCCGCCGGCATTGATCACTTCATCCACCGCGACGGCGAGCGCACGTTCATCGGGCCGGATCATTCGCGACAATGCACTGCCGGCTTCGAAGCTTTCAGCGTTGAGCCAGGTGCCTGCGGTCAGTGCGCGCCACGGCGTGCGACCAATGGCCTGATCGAGTCTGGTCAGACTGCCGGCCGGGGCGGTGCGCAGTTTTTCCAGGGTCACGTCGGCGGCGGTGATTTGAACGAAGGGCGCCACATCGCGCAGCAGCACGACAACGGGTTGGCGGGTGGGATCGTCTACCGGCGCAGGTGCCGGGACAGGTGCGGTGGCGACAGCGTTCGGCGGGGTGACGGGGGCGGGGGCCGGTTGTCGACTCAGTGTCAGCCCCCAATAACCGGCAATGATGGCACCCACCAGAAAAAAACCGGCCAGACCCATGGTGACTCGGCTGTTCATCACGGCTCTCCCTTTCCTGCTGCTTGATGACTCGTAAGGTCCAACGAGATAACTTCGCAATCAGGCAGCTTTGACCTTCTAACTATTTCGCTATTTGACGTTAGCGCAGGTAGATCAAAATGCCATTACTCCTTGGAAAATATCTAACGAAAGTAAGAGGCTATCGTGCCAAACCTGGTTTTTTGGCGTCGATTGGCCGGTTAATACTTAAGTATTAATTCGTTCTTACAGTTGTTGGTAAGCGGAATGCCGACAATGCTGATGCTGGCACAGGGGAATCATGTTGCGGCCATGCAACACCCGGCACCCTCCAAGGAGAAAACGTCATGTCCCTCACTCAGTTTGTTCAGCGGCTGAAGTCTGAAGTCGTCTTCTACATCAACCTGGCGAAAGACACCGAAGGGGCTTCGGGTATTGAGTACGCCATTATCGCGGGGATGGCGGCGGTCGCGCTGGCAGCCTTCATGACGCCGATCTCGGGTTCGATTACTTCGATCTTTAACAGTATCAAGGCGGTACTGCCGGCGGCGCCTTGATCGATGCCGTTTGCCAGCGGGCCTGAGTAGTTCTAACGTCAGCGCTTAGTCCAACGCAGGAAAACCCTATGAACGCTCTCGCATTCCCACGCCAACAACTCCTTCTGGTCGATGACGAAGAGGATGCGTTGCTGGAACTGGCGGAGCTGCTTGAGGGCGAGGGCTTCAATTGCTTTACCGCAACCTCGGTCAAACTCGCCCTGAATCATTTGACCCGCCATCCCGATATCGCCCTGGTGATCACTGATCTGCGCATGCCGGAGGAAAGCGGCATGTCGCTGATCAAACGGCTGCGCGAGCACACCTCCCGCCAACATTTACCCGTGATCGTGACATCCGGCCATGCAGACATGGAGGATGTCAGCGACATGCTACGCTTGCAGGTGCTCGACCTGTTCCGCAAGCCGATCTATCACGTGCGGTTGCTGGAGACGCTCAATAACCTGTTTCCGCAGCCAAGCGCGCACTTCAATCACTGAACCAGCCCTTTTCGCGAGCAGGCTCACTGCCTCAGACGACTCGCAAACGCGGTCCCCTGCAGGCGTGAACCTCCTCGCAACGGCGATTTCACAGATGATCAACCGGTTCAGGCAATCGGCCGCCAATGTCCCACCATATGTTCAAGATCCCCCGCCCCAGCAGCTGGAAATCCCCACTGGACCCCGCCGCGCTGGCCAGCAACGTCACCTCACTCGGCAACCGCACCGGTTTCCTGAACTGCACCGCCATCTCGACATTCGCCGTGGGCAGATGCTCACTCAACGCTGCCAATGTCCGGGCCTTGTTCCACAACCCATGAGCAATGGCCGTCGGAAAACCAAACAGCTTGGCGCTCGCGGCACTCAGGTGAATCGGGTTGTAGTCCCCGGATACTTTTGCGTACTGCCGGCCGATGTCCGCCGGCGCATTCCAGCGAGCCACTTGCGTCATCTCCAGGGTTGATGCCAACACGTCCTCGACCGGTTCGCCTTCGAGCTTGACCCCGCGGCACAGCATCTGGCTTTCAGCTTCCCACAACGGCCCCAACTGATCGTCAAGCGACGTCACCAGATCGAACGTCGCACCCTTGGCATGGGGTTGCAGGTTCTGCACCTGCACGCTGACCCGAACGCGGTTGACCCCACCCATGGGGCGCAATACACGAATGCGATTGCTCAGGTGAATCAGCCCCAGCAGCGGGAACGGAAAGTCCTTGGCCGTGAGCAATTGCATCTGCAAGGCAAACGCCAGGATGTGTGGATAGGTCGGCGGCAGCAAACCGTTATCGGCAAAACCACAGACCTTGCGATACGCCGCCAGGCGTTTCGGATCGACCTCGAGCCAGCAGCGCAATCCCGTGTCGGGCAACGTGGTGCCGGTGATTTTGCGCCGTGTTGCCGCCTTCACGTACAGCCCCGTCAGGCTCGGTTCGCGGTTGAGGGTGTGCCAATCGGTGATCATGTTCATGCCCCCAGGACGCTTTGGCCGCAGACTCGCAACGCTTGCCCGGTGAACGCGCCGGTCCCCGGCTGAGCAAGCCACGCGACGGCTTCGGCAACGTCTTGTGGCAGGCCGCCCTGGCCCAAAGAACTCATACGTCGCCCGGCCTCACGGATGCCGAACGGCAGGTGCGCGGTCATCTGGGTTTCGATGAACCCCGGCGCCACCGCATTGATGCTGATGCCGCGTTGACTCAGCAGCGGCGCCCAGGCCTGGGCCAGACCGATCAGCCCTGCCTTGCTCGCCGCGTAATTGGTCTGCCCGCGATTGCCGGCGATGCCGCTGATGGACGCCAACAGAATCACCCGCCCGTTGTCATGCAAGGCGCCGCTGTCGAGCAGGGCCTTGGTCAGCACTTGCGGCGCGTTGAGGTTGACGGCGAGCACCGCGTCCCAGAATTCGGGGGTCATGTTGGCCAGGGTTTTGTCGCGGGTGATGCCGGCATTGTGGACCACGATGTCGACGCCGTCGGGCAGCAATTCGATCAGCTGCGCGGCGGCGTCTTCGGCGCAGATGTCCAGGGTGATGCTGCGCCCGCCGAGGCGCGCAGCGAGTGCATCGAGGTCGGTTTTGGCCACAGGTACGTCAAGCAGGATGACCTCGGCACCGTCACGGGCCAGGGTTTCGGCGATGGAAGCGCCAATGCCGCGCGCGGCACCCGTGACCAGCGCCTTGCGCCCGGCCAGTGGGCGAGTCCAGTCCGACACCTGCGTATCGCAAGCCTTCAAACGAACCACCTGGCCTGACACAAACGCACTTTTGGGCGAGAGGAAAAACCGTAGCGGCCCTTCGAGTTGATCCTCGGCGCCGTCACCGACATAGATCAGCTGCAAGGTGCCGCCGCTGCGCAATTCCTTGGCCAGCGAGCGACTGAAACCTTCCAACGCACGCTGTGCGCTGGCGGCGAACGGGTCGGTCAACGTCTCTGGCGCACGCCCCAGAATCACCAGGTGCGCGCTGTGATCAAGGTTCTTGATCAGCGGCTGGAAGAACTCGCGCAACTGTTTGAGCTGATCGGTATGCACCAGGTCACTGGCGTCGAACACCACGGCTTTGAGCTTGGGGCCGTGGCCGGGAATCCACGCGGTGGCCAGCGAGGGGTCAGTGCCGTAGCTGTAGATCGCATCGGTCAGGCGATTGGCAAAAGCGCTGACTTTCTCTGTCAGCGGGCCGCCGCCAATCAACAGCGCCCCTCGACAGGCCGCAGTCGGCCTGCTTGCCACCGCTCCAGGCGTACCGGAGACGGCAGTCCCATGGCCCCGACCAGACGATGGCCGATGGAGGAATTGGCGAAGTCGATATAACGGTCAGACATGGAACGCACTCCGGCAGCTGGGGTTCAAAGTGTGGACCACGAATGGCAATCAGTCGTTCGATCCACGATATAAGGCCTACGCTTGAACAGTGTAGGAGCGAAGCTTGCTCGCGAAGACGATGTTTCATTCAGAGGAGATATTGAATGTGCCGGCGCCTTCGCGAGCAAGCTTCGCTCCTGCAGGGCCGGTGTTTACATCTGATTTTTTGACAGGAGCTTTTCATGACCCAGCTGCGCCGCGTCGCGATTATTGGCGGTAACCGAATCCCCTTCGCCCGCTCCAACGGGCCTTACGCCACCGCCAGTAACCAGGCGATGCTCACCGCAGCGCTCGAAGGCCTGATCGAACGCTACAACCTGCATGGCCTGCGGATCGGCGAAGTGGTCGCGGGGGCGGTCCTCAAGCTGTCCCGAGACATGAACCTGACGCGCGAGTGTGTGCTCGGTTCACGGTTGTCCCCCGGCACCCCGGCCTATGACATTCAGCAGGCGTGCGGCACGGGCCTTGAAGCGGCGTTGCTGGTGGCGAACAAGATTGCCCTGGGACAGATCGAGTGCGGCATTGCCGGTGGCGTCGATACCACCTCGGATGCGCCGATCGGCGTCAGTGAAGGTTTGCGCAGGGTGCTGCTGCAAGCCAATCGCGCCAAGACCACCGGCGACAAACTGAAAACCTTTCTGCAGCTGCGTCCCCGGGACTTGATACCGGAGTTCCCGCGCAACGGCGAACCGCGCACCGGTTTGTCCATGGGCCAGCACTGCGAGTTGATGGCCCAGACCTGGAGCATCCCCCGCGAAGAACAGGATCAGCTGGCGCTGGAGAGCCATCGGAACCTGGCCGCGTCCTACGCCGAAGGCTGGCACAACGACCTGATGACACCGTTCCTCGGCCTGACCCGCGACAACAACCTGCGCCCGGACCTGACCCTGGAAAAACTCGCTTCGCTGAAACCGGCCTTCGAGAAAAGCGCCAAGGGCACGATGACGGCGGGCAACTCCACGCCGCTCACCGATGGCGCGTCACTGGTACTGTTGGGCAGTGAAGAATGGGCGAAGGAACGTGGCTTGCCGATCCTCGCCTATTTGCGTGACGGCGAGGCCGCGGCAGTGGATTTCGTCAACGGCGCCGAAGGGCTGTTGATGGCGCCGGTGTACGCGGTGCCCCGTTTGCTGGCGCGCAATGGCCTGACCTTGCAGGACTTCGATTACTACGAAATCCACGAAGCCTTCGCCGCGCAGGTGCTCTGCACGTTGAAGGCCTGGGAAGATCCGGAGTATTGCAAAACCCGTCTCGGCCTCGATGCGCCGCTGGGCTCCATCGACCGCAGTCGCCTCAACGTCAAAGGCAGTTCACTGGCGGCCGGGCATCCGTTTGCTGCGACCGGCGGGCGCATCGTCGCCAACCTGGCGAAGTTGCTCGACGCGGCGGGCAAGGGCCGAGGCCTGATCTCGATCTGCGCCGCTGGCGGCCAAGGGGTGACGGCGATTATCGAGCGCTGATCAGTTCGGCGTTCTGCTGCGCGATGCGTTCACGGTTGCGGTTGGCGTAGCTCTCGGCCATCACCGAGCAGACGATCAACTGCAACGGGTGATAAATCATGATCGGCAGCAGAATCAGGCCCAGGCCAGGATTGGCGCCGAAGATCAGCGCCGCCATCGGCGCACCGGCCGCGAGGGATTTCTTGCTGGCGCAGAACACCGCAGCGATCTCATCCGCCGGGCTGAATTTCAGTGCGCGAGCGGTGCGGGTAGTCATCCACAGGATGACTGCCAGCAGCATCACGCTGCCGATCAGTGCGCTGAGAATTACGCCGTTGCCCTGTTGTTGCCACATCCCCGAGACCATCGAGTTGCAGAACGCCGAGTACACCAGCAACAGAATCACCAGCTTGTCGACGATGTTGGTGTAGCGCTTGTGGCGTGCGAAGAACTTGCCGAACATCGGCCGCAACAGTTGGCCGAGCACCAGCGGCAACAGCAACATGGCGCAGAGGTCGAGCAGCGTCGACCCCAGATCGATGCCGCCAGCACCGCTGCCGACTACCAGGCTCACCAGCAACGGCGTCAGGAAAATCCCCAGCACGCTGGACAGGCTCGCGTTGAGAATCGCCGCCGGCACGTTGCCGCCCGCGCTGCCAGTCAGGGCCACAGACGACGAAATGGTCGACGGCAGGGCGCAGAGGTAGAAGAAGCCAAGCATCAACAGCGAAGGCACGTGCGAACCCAGCAGCTTGTCGCTCAGCAACCAGATCAGCGGGAACACCATGAAGGTGAAACCCTGGACCATCACGTGCAGCTTCCAGTTCTTCAGGCCATGGCTGATCTGCTCGCTGGAGAGGTTGACCCCGTGCAGGAAGAACACGAGGAACACGCCGATGTTGATCACATATTCCGCGTGCATCCCGCCACCCGTGGCGCCAAAGACCGGGAAGAAATACGCCAGCAGCGTGGCGATCAGCATGCCGCACAAGAACCAGTCGGTGACCACGCGTTTGAGGTGTTTGAAGGCATGCATAACGGCCACCGAATACATTTGTAAGAATTGATGACTTAGCCTAACGTCGGCCCTATCTGCCGTCTTGCGACATAAGGCCAATCAATGCCGGCTAACGGACAACTTTCCCTCGAACGGGCCATTCCGACGCTGAAGGCGCTACCGCGTCCGCTGTTCGCTCGGGCGGAAAGTCTGAATGCCGGGTCGTGGACGCCACCTCATCGCCACGATTGGGTGCAGTTTTCCTACGCCATCAGCGGCGTTCTCGGCGTGCACACGGCTGAGGGCAGTTTCTTTGCGCCGCCGCAGTGGGGGATCTGGATTCCGGCGGACCTCGAACACCAAGTGGTGACCTCGATGCGCGCCGAAATGCGCAGCCTTTACGTGCGCCGCGAGGACTGTGAGTGGGCCGACGGGCGTTGTCGGGTGCTGGAAGTCACGCCGCTGGCCCGGGAGCTGATCAAGCGTTTTTGCTTGCTGCCGGTGGAGTATCCGCAGGGCGATAGCCCGGAAACGCGGCTGGTGAATGTGCTGCTGGATCAGTTGGCGAATCTGCCGGAGGTGGGGTTTTCCCTGCCGTTGCCGCGTCATGAACGGCTGCTCGGGTTGTGCAATGAGCTGATCGAACGTCCGGAGCTCAGTGTGACGTTGCAGGAATGGGCGCAACGCCTGGGCACCTCGGAAAAGACGCTGATGCGCTTGTTCCAGCGCGAGACCGGGCTGAGCTTTCGCGGGTGGCGACAGCGAATGCGGTTGCTGTCGTCGCTGAGTTTGCTGGAGGAGGGCGACAGCGTGACCCATGCCGCGCTGTCTTGTGGGTATGACTCGACGTCGGCGTTTATTGCGGCGTTCAAGGGGTTGTTCGGCTTCACACCCGGTGAATTGTTCAAACAGTAATTGTGGCGAGGGAGCTTGCTCCCGCTGGAGCGCGAAGCGGTCCCAATTCAGTAAACACGCTGTATCAGGTATTCCGTGTTTACCGGTTTGCGACCGCTTCGCGGCCGAGCGGGAGCAAGCTCCCTCGCCACAGGTATCGGTTTTCGACCCGTTAGATCAGCGACCTCAGGTCCTGAAGCGACGAACCAACCCGTCCAGTTCATTCGACAGCCCGGCCAGGCTCTGCGAGTCCAGGCGCGCCGAGTTCGCCAGTTCTGCCACCAACTGCGCGTCGCCATGGATCTGGCTGATGTGCCGGTTGATGTCTTCGGCCACCTGATGCTGTTCTTCCGCCGCCGTGGCGATCTGCGTGTTCATGTCGCGAATCACATCCACCGACTCACGAATCAGCCCGAAACTGCTGCGCGCTTCACCGATGCGGGTCACCGATTGTTGCGACACTTCCAGGCTCGCATGCATCTGTTGAGTCACTTGGCTGGTGCGCTTGGCCAGGTTGCCCAGCAAGCCATCGATTTCCGCCGTGGAATCCGCCGTGCGTTTGGCCAGTGCCCGGACTTCATCCGCCACCACTGCAAACCCGCGACCTTGCTCACCGGCCCGTGCAGCCTCAATGGCGGCGTTCAGGGCCAGCAGGTTGGTCTGTTCGGCAATCGAGCGAATGGTCCCCAGGATCGACTGGATGTCGTTGCTGTCGCGTTCGAGCTGTTGCATCGACTGCGCCGACTGTTCGATTTCCTGGCTCAGGCGATCAACGCTGGTCACGGCCGCATCAATCTGTTGCTGACCTTGACGCGCCTGGCGCTGGCCACTGTCGGCGGATTCTGCCGCCTGGCTGCATGAGCGCGCGACTTCGTTGGCGGTGGCGACCATTTCATGGAACGCCGTGGACACCATGTCCACCGCCTCACGCTGGCGCCCGGCGGCTTCAGCCATGTCGCTGGAAACCTGGGTCGAGCTTTTGGAGGTGGCGAGGATCTTGGTCGCGGCACCGCCGATGCTTTGGATCAGGTTACGAATCGCCGTCAGGAACTGATTGAACCAGTTGGCCAGTTGCGCGGTTTCGTCGCTGCCACGGATTTCCAGGTTTTTGGTCAGGTCGCCTTCACCTTGGGCGATGCCTTCCAGGCCGCTGGCCACGCTGCGGATCGGTCGCACGATGACACTGGCGAAACTGGCGCCAATGATGGCGAAGAACACTGCCAGAACGGCGGCGATGATTGCGATCAGCCAAGTCAGTTGAGTCGCGGAGCTCATCACATCGTTTTGCTTGATCAGGCCGATAAAGGTCCAGCCCAGTTGCTCCGACGGCCAGACGTTGGCCATGTAGCGTTCGCCGTTCAACTCGACTTCCACCAGGCCTTTGCCGGCCTTGGCCAGTTGCGCATAACCTTCGCCGAGGCTGCTCAGGGCTTTGAAGTTGTGTTCCGGTTGTTTCGGATCGACCAGCACGGTGCCGGTGTTTTCCAGCAGCATCAGGTAGCCGGTTTCACCCAGTTTGATCTGCTTGACGATCTCGGTGAGCTGCTTGAGCGTCACGTCGATACTGACCACGCCGCCGTTGGTGCCCAATTGGTTGTCGATGGTGCGCACGGTGCTGACGTAGGTCGCATCGTCCTGGGCCCAGTAATAGGCCTCGGTGCGAAATGGTTTGCCCGGCTTGGCCTGGGCCGCCTTGTACCAGGGGCGCTGGCGCGGGTCGTAATTGTTCAGCTTCGCGTCGTCCGGCCAGGACACGTAACCGCCCGCCGCAGTGCCGAGGATGGCATAGGCGTAGGACGGATGGCTGTTGCCCAGGTCCTGCAGGAGGCTGAAGACCTTTTTGTCCATCTCGCCCTGGGGAATGCTCTCGGCGTTGGCGCTCATGTAGGTCTTGAGGCTGTCGTCGGAGTTCTTGATCAGCGGTTGTCTGGCCAGGTAGTCGACGTTCTGGCTGATGCCGTCGAAGAACAATTGCATGGCGTTGCTGACCTGACGAATTTCACGACCACTGCTGTCGACGAAATTCTCCTTGGCGTCACTGCGCAGATTCAGCACCACGAGGGGGGCGACCAGCACCACGGGCAGGCAGGCGATGATTGCAAACGCCCAGGTCAACTTCTGTTTGATGTTCATCCGCGCTCCAGATTTTTCTTGTAGGCCCACGCAGTGCAGATGACTCGCGGATTATTGGCAGCCGTAAACGTATTTGATCAACCCGGATCCCTGAGCGCGCCATCGTTTTTGTGGTCGGAACGATTGTCGGACAAATCACTCTGTCACTGAGGACTTCGGCTGAATTAATGGGAAATTGAGGCTTTGTGAGAAATATCCTACGAAGGGTGTGAATTAAGGTGTCAGCTTCTGTCGCAAATGCCCTCGCACCCCTTCGCCACACAGGGGTGCAGGCTCAGCTATGATCTCGGGCGGCCGATGACGACCGAAAGGAGTTGGCCGATTAATTCGGCACATTGTGTGCATCACGACGTTCATAGGTCGGCAACCCCTCCCCGAACGAGTGGATTGCCGTATAACGAATGACTTTCGCGTGTTTGGTAATAAAGGACCCACAATAAAAGCTGATGAAGACTCCAAAACGCATTGAACCCCTGATCGAGGACGGTCTGGTCGACGAGGTGCTGCGCCCACTCATGAGTGGTAAAGAAGCAGCTGTTTATGTGGTGCGCTGCGGTAACGAGCTACGTTGCGCGAAGGTCTACAAGGAGGCGAATAAACGCAGTTTCCGTCAGGCGGCCGAATATCAGGAAGGCCGCAAGGTGCGCAACAGCCGCCAGGCTCGAGCGATGGCCAAAGGCTCGAAATTCGGTAAGAAAGAAACCGAAGACGCCTGGCAGAACGCCGAAGTGGCGGCGCTGTTCCGTCTGGCCGGTGCCGGTGTTCGGGTGCCCAAGCCGTATGACTTCCTCGAAGGCGTACTGCTCATGGAGCTGGTGGCCGACGAGTACGGCGATGCCGCGCCGCGTCTGAACGACGTGGTGCTGGAGCCGGACCAGGCGCGCGAATATCACGCGTTCCTGATTTCGCAGATCGTGCTGATGCTGTGTACCGGTCTGGTGCACGGTGACCTGTCCGAGTTCAACGTGCTGTTGACCCCGACGGGCCCGGTGATCATCGACTTGCCGCAAGCGGTAGACGCGGCGGGCAACAACCACGCGTTCAGCATGCTGGAGCGGGACGTGGGCAACATGGCGTCTTACTTCGGCCGGTTTGCGCCAGAGTTGAAAAAGACCAAATACGCCAAGGAAATGTGGGCGCTGTACGAAGCCGGCACCTTGCACCCGGCCAGCGTGTTGACGGGCGAGTTCGACGAACCGGAAGAATTGGCCGACGTCGGCGGTGTCATACGCGAAATCGAGGCGGCACGCCTGGATGAAGAGCGTAAACAGGCGGTGCGCGCGGCAGATGACGCGCCACCGGGCAAAACCGAAGAGCCGCCTCCACCGTGGATGCAGTGATCGGTTGACGAAAACCCGGCTTCGGCCGGGTTTTTTGTAAATGCTGATCCCTAAACACTGGAGATCATTTGTGGGAGTGAGCCTGCTCGCGCCTACAGTGGATTGTTCCCTGCGACTCCCACACTCAAGGACTGAATGTGAACCCCTCCACCCGCAATGCCCAACTGATCATCGCGGCCCGTCTGGTCTCGGACTTCGGCGCCTTTCTCAACATGGTCGCCCTGGCCACTTACGTCTACCTGCTCAGCAACAGCGCCATGAGCGTTGGCATTTTCCTCGCCAGCCGGGTGGGCGGAGGGGTTTTCGCCAGCTTGATCGGCACCTCGTTCTATCGCCGCTGGGCCGGGCGCATGCCGCTGATTGCCTTTGATTTGCTGCGCGCAGGGTTGTTGGGCCTGTTGCTGGTGCTGCCGGTCGCCCAGCAAGCGCTGCTTTTACCGTTGATCGCGTTCGGCCTGGGGTTCGGCAACTCAATGTTCGCCATCGGCCTCAACAGCCAGTTGCCGCACCTGATCGAAGGCGAGCACTTGCTCAAGACCAACGCCTGGATCACCTCGGCCTCGTCGGCGGCCATGGTCGGTGGGAGCCTGGTGGCAGGACTGTTGGTGGCGGCCTTCGGCTTTGAAACGGTGTTCGCATTGAACGTGGTCACTTATCTGCTGGCCGCGTTGTTCATCCTGCCGTTGCGGTTTTCCCGACCAGCATCCGATCCCGAACAAGCCCAGCCTCGTAGTGAGTGGCACGCCTTGCGCCAGGGCTTGCGCAGTACGCCCGTGGTGGCCGCGATGCTCGCCGTCACCATGGCCGACACCTTGGGCAGCGCGGCGCACAACGTCGGCTTTCCGATCATTTCCCGGCTACTGACGCCCGAGTCGGCCAGCACCACGCTGGGCCTGATGCTGGCCGTCTGGGCGTGCGGAAAGCTGGTCGGCGCGCGAATCGCCAGTCGCCTGAAAGGGGCGGACAATGCACACCTGGAGCGGCGATTTTTCTTCGGGGTATTGCTGATGTCCTGCGGTTTTATCCTGATGTTCCAGCAGCAGACCCTCTACGGTTTGCTGTTGTTCTCGTTACCGGCCGGATTGGGTGACGGCTTCTCCGAGGTCGGCCTGATGTCGCGTCTGCAACGTGAACCGGACAGCCTGCGCCTGCCGATCTTCAGCTTGCTGACACTGCTGCAAATGACCGGTTTCGGGGTCGGCATGTTGATCGCCGCGCCGTTCTATTCGTGGTGGACGCCGGGGGCCGTGGTGCTGCTGTTCCACGGCGTTCCCCTGACCACGTTGCTGGTGGTGAAGGTGCTCGCGATCAAGGGCGAACGGGTGACGCGCAGCAGCCCGACTCCAGGTTCTTGAGGATCGGACAATCGGGACGATGGTCGCCCTGACAGTGTTCGACCAGGTCCTGCAGGGTGTCGCGCAACTGACCCAACTCGCGGATCTTCTGGTTCAGCTCGTCGATGTGCTGGCGGGCCAGGGCTTTCACGTCGGCGCTGGCCCGTTGGCGGTCCTGCCAGAGGGTCAGCAACTTTCCCACTTCTTCCAGCGAAAACCCCAAGTCCCGGGAGCGTTTGATGAACGCCAGCGTGTGCAGGTCATCGTCGCCATAAATGCGGTAGCCGCTGTCGGTGCGGTGGGCGGCCTTCAGCAAGCCGATGGACTCGTAATAACGAATCATCTTCGCGCTCAGGCCGCTGTGCCGCGCTGCTTGGCCGATGTTCATCGATTGTCCTCCAGGTCCTTGGGTTTCCAGGTTTTCAACAGTAACGCATTGCTCACCACGCTGACGCTGGACAGCGCCATCGCCGCGCCGGCCAGCACCGGGTTGAGGAAGCCGAACGCTGCCAGCGGAATGCCGATCAGGTTATAGACGAACGCCCAGAACAGGTTTTGCCGGATCTTTGCGTAGGTCTTGCGGCTGATTTCCAGCGCGGCGGGCACCAGTCGTGGATCGCCGCGCATCAGGGTGATGCCGGCCGCGTGCATGGCAACGTCGGTGCCACCGCCCATAGCGATGCCGATGTCGGCAGCCGCCAGGGCCGGGGCGTCGTTGATGCCGTCGCCGACCATCGCCACCACGCCGGTCTTTTTCAGTTCGGCGACGGTGGCGGCTTTGTCTGCCGGCAAGACTTCGGCGTGGACATTGGTAATGCCCAGCGCTTCGGCAACCACTTTGGCACTGCCGCGGTTGTCGCCGGTCAGCAAGTGGCTGCTGATGTGGCGTGCGCTGAGCTGTTGCACCGCGTGCAGCGCGCCGGGTTTGAGGGTGTCACCGAACGCGATCAGGCCCAGTACCTTTGGCTCGGGGTTTTGTTCGATCAACCAGGAGAGGGTACGGCCTTCGGTTTCCCAGGCGGTTGCGGAGTCGGCCAGATCCCCTGCGCTCAAACCGCTTTCTTCCAGCAGCCTGCGATTACCCAAGGCCAAACGACGGCTGTCGAGCGTGCCGGCGATGCCGCGACCGGTCAGCGATTGACTGTCGCTGACGTCGGCCACGGTCAAAACCCGTTCGGCGCAGGCGTCCAGAACCGCCTTGGCCAGCGGGTGTTCACTGCCGCGTTGCAGGGCGCCGGCCATTTGCAGCAGGGCGGCTTCGTCACCGTTAATGGCACTCAGATGAGCGATTCGCGGCGAACCCGAGGTCAGCGTGCCGGTCTTGTCGAACACTACGGCGCTGACTTCATGAGCGCGTTCGAGCGCTTCGGCGTCCTTGATCAGAATCCCATAGCGGGCCGCGACGCCGGTGCCGGCCATGATCGCGGTCGGCGTGGCCAGCCCGAGTGCGCAAGGGCAAGCGATGACCAGCACGGCGACGGCGTTGATCAACGCGGTTTCAATCGGCGCGCCGTACAACCACCAGCCAATCAGCGTCGCCAACGCGATCAACAGAACGGTAGGCACAAATACCTGACTGACTTTATCCACCAGCTTCTGAATCGGCGCTTTGGCGGCCTGGGCGTCTTCGACCAGACGGATGATTCGCGCCAGCACGGTTTCCGCCCCCAACGCTTGAGTGCGAACCAGCAACCGGCCTTCGCCATTGATGGCACCGCCCGTGACCTTGTCACCGGGTTGCTTGGGCACCGGCAGGCTTTCGCCGCTGATCAGCGCTTCGTCGGCGTGGCTCTGGCCTTCGACCACTTCACCGTCCACCGGGAAGCGTTCGCCGGGTTTGACCATGACCAGGTCGTTGAGGCGCAAGGCGCTGATGGCAACGTCCTGCTCGCGGCCGTCGATCACCTGAATGGCGCGTTCCGGGCGCAAGGCTTCGAGGGCGCGGATGGCGCTGGCGGTCTGGCGCTTGGCACGGCTTTCCAGGTATTTGCCCAGCAACACCAAGGCAATCACCACCGCCGAGGCTTCGAAATATAGATGAGGCATGCGCCCGGCCGCCGTGGCCCATTCATAAAGACTCAAGCCATAGCCGGCGCTGGTACCGAGGGCGACCAGCAAATCCATGTTGCCAGCCCCGGCGCGCACGGCTTTCCAGGCGGCCACATAAAAACGTGCGCCGAAAATGAACTGCACCGGCGTGGCCAGCGCGAATTGCACCCAGGCCGGGAGCATCCAGTGCACGCCAAACGGTTGCAGGAGCATTGGCAACACCAGCGGCAGGGCGAGGGCGATCGCCATGATCAACGCCCAGCGCTCACGGTGCAGGCGCTGCTGTTGCTGATCGGGTTGCGGGTGTTCGACTTCCCAGACGCTGGCGCTGTAACCGGCTTTGGTGACCGCGGCGATCAAGGTTTGCGGATCGATGTGTCCGAGCAGTTCCAGATGCGCCCGTTCGTTCGCCAGGTTGACGCTGACGCTTTTCACCCCGGGCACTTTGGCCAGCGCCCGTTCGACGCGGCCGACGCAGGAAGCGCAGGTCATGCCGTCGATGCTCAATTCCAGACTTTGCTGCGGCACGCTGTAGCCGGCCTGCTGCACCGCGTCGATCAAGGCCGGCAGGCTGTCGCCGGGCGCCTGGACCCGCGCCTGCTCGGTGGCGAGGTTGACGCTGACGGCAGAAGCGCCGATGACTTTGCTCAAGGCACGCTCGACACGCCCCGCGCAACTGGCGCAGGTCATGCCGGCAATCGGCAGATCGAACGTAGTGGATTCGGACATCGGTCGCGCTCCCTGTAGAAGATGTCTACAGGATCAACCTTGCCATGCTGGCAAGGTCAAGCGCCATGTCTCAGATCAAAAGACCTGATCGTTCCCACGCTCTGTGTGGAAATGCAGCCGGGACGCTCCGCGTCCCATTTAAAAGCCCAACGCAGAGCGTCCGTTGAGGTGTTCCCCCGCAGAGCATGGGAACGATCGGTGTGGCGATTAGTAGTCGAGAGCGGTGGGCTTCAGGTACATCCCTTCCTGCGTCATCGCAATCCGGAACTTCAACACGTCCCCGGCCTTGAGCGTGATGTTCTGCGAACCCGGTGCGAGCATGCCCGGGTTGCAACCCGGTGCCTGGCCCGGCAACAGTTTGAGGCGCAGGGACACAGTGCCCGGCGGCAGGTTGAACGAGGTGCTTTGTTCCTGGAACAGCCGCGCCGACAGTTGGTCCTGGATATAGACGCCGATCTCGCAGGAGGTCGCGACTTCGAGACGCTCGCGAGAAATGATCAGTACGCCATAGTCCTCCCCGGCGGCTTGAACCGAAGGTGTCGCGGCAAATAGGCTGAGGAAGCCAAACAGGCTGAGAGCTGACCAGCGCATGGCTGAATCTCCTGAAGTCGAGTCATTGATGCACGCAGCTTGGCCGAGCGCGACACCGATTGCCAGCCCGGCAGATTTCGGCAGAACTTGACCTTGCTATGGTGGCAAGCCCGAGACTGCTCGCAACCTCATAAAAGGAGCCACACCATGCAAGTGTTCAACGTTCAAGGCATGTCCTGCGGTCACTGCGTCAAAGCCATTACCCAGGCGCTGCAAGCCAAGGATCCTGCGGCCAGCGTGCGGGTCGATCTGGCAGCCGGGGAAGTCGGTGTGGAAAGCGCGCTGACGACCGAGCAAGTGATCGCAGCGATCACGGAAGAAGGCTACGACGCCAAACTCGCTTAAGCCCAGGCACAATCCCCTGTAGGAGCGAGCCTGCTCGCGATAGCGGTGTGTCATTCAGCGTTGATGTTGACTGGCACTGCGCTATCGCGAGCAGGCTCGCTCCTGCAGGTTTTATATTTATCCAATGATATTTAATAGTTAGCGAGCTATCGGAATGTTCAAGGCGTCCATGCGCGGCTAGACTGTCGGGCTGCCGACCCATGCCCAACTGGATGCCTGATGAACTTCCGTACCATTTTGATTCTTGGCGCCCTGAGCGCTTTCGGTCCGCTGGCAATCGATTTCTATCTGCCGGCGTTCCCGGCGATGGCACTCGCGTTCGGTACCGATGAGAAACACGTCCAGCTGACCCTGGCCGCGTACTTCCTGGGCCTGTCCCTGGGTCAACTGGCATACGGACCGGTGGCGGATCGCTTCGGGCGAAGGATTCCGTTGCTGACAGGCGTCGGGTTGTTCACCGCGGCGTCCCTGGCCTGCGCGTTTGCGCCAAATCTGGAATGGTTGATCGGCGCGCGATTCATCCAGGCCCTCGGTGGTTGCGCCGGGATGGTGATCGCCCGTGCGGTGGTCAGTGACAAATGCGATGCGGTGGGCTCGGCGAAAGTCTTTTCGCAACTGATGCTGGTGATGGGCCTGGCACCGATTCTCGCGCCCATGCTCGGTGGACTGCTGGTCAACACCACCGGCTGGCAGTCGATCTTCCTGGTGCTGACCGGATTCAGTGCACTGGCAGGGTTGGCCGTGGCAATCGGGTTGCCGGAAAGCCTGCCGGCACACGTTCCGCGTCAACCGCTGTCGGGGGCGTTGCGTCAGTACGGTCGGCTGTTGTCGGATCCGGTCTACCTCGGCCACGCCTTGACTGGCGGTATCGCCATTGCCGGGATGTTTGCCTACATCGCCGGTTCGCCGTTCGTCTTCATCAAACTCTACGGGGTCCCGGCCGAGCATTTCGGCTGGCTGTTCGGGACCAACGCGGCGGGTTTCATTCTGGTGGCGCAGGTCAACGCACGACTGCTGGCCAAGCGTGGCCCGGCATTTCTGCTGGTGCGTACCGTGTGGATTTACCTGGGGGCAGGCCTGACGCTGCTCGCCGTCAGTGCGCTGCACACCGAACAGTTATGGCCGCTGCTGATTCCGCTGTTTATCTGCATCGCCAGCCTCGGTTGCATCCTCCCCAATGCCTCGGCCTGCGCCATGAACGGGCAGGGCGCTCGCGCCGGCAGTGCGTCGGCGATGCTCGGGTGCCTGCAATTTAGCGTCGCCGCCGGAGCGGCCGCATTGGTCGGTGTTTTACACGATGGCAGCGCCGTGCCGATGGCCATGGTCATCAGCCTGTGCGGGATTCTGGTGGTGAGCGCGGCGGTGCTCACCCGGCGTTTGCAAAATGCCCGGGCATTAGCGCAAACCCAGGTCTGAGGGCGGACTCAGCCAGCGGCGCGCTGTTGTTGGCGGTCGGGAATTTGATGGGGCGCGAGCAATCGCGCTTCAAGGGTCTTGGTGAAGGCTAGCGCTTCAGCTTCGCTACGGAACGTAACAGCGTGTTGGTCCAGACGAACCTGCCACTGGGATTTAGCCACTTCTTTAATCAGGATCTTCATTGCTGAACTCTCCTCTTTTAAAAGATGTTGCGTAAAAGATTGCATCGCAGAGGTTTCGATTGTAGACCCGAATACGATCGTAATTGTGACATGGGTCAATTCTCGGACTGACGGTGTCGTCCATCCGGACGACACTTGTCTCAATCTGTTTCAGAACCCTTCGAGCACAATCTTGCCCTTGGCCTTGCCGCTTTCCAGCAGCTCATGGGCGCGTCGCAGGTTGGCCGCGTTGATGGTCCCGAAGTGCTCGCCGACCGTGGTTTTCAGCGTCCCGGTGTCGATCAGCCCGGCCACGCGGTTGAGTAAGTGGTGCTGCTCGATCATGTCCGCCGTTTCGAACAGCGAGCGGGTGTACATGAATTCCCAGTGCAGCGACAGGCTCTTGCGCTTGAGCTTGGTCACGTCCAGCGCTTTCGGATCATCGATCAGCGCCAGTTTGCCTTGTGGCGCCAATGCCTCGACCAGTTGATCCAGGTGATGATCGGTCTGGGTCAGGCTGGCGACGTGGGTCACATGGTCTACGCCTGCGCGTTTGAGTTCTTCACTCAACGGCTGGCTGTGATCGATCACCAGATCGGCGCCCAGTTCGCGTACCCAGCTCTGGGTTTGCGCACGGGAAGCGGTGCCGATGACCTTCAGCCCGGTGAGTTGGCTGGCCAGTTGCGTGAGGATCGAACCCACACCGCCCGCCGCGCCGACGATCAGCAGGCTCTGGCCTTCATCGGTTTTACCTTCGCGCACTTGCAGGCGTTCGAAGAGCAATTCCCAGGCGGTGATGGCGGTCAGCGGCAGTGCGGCGGCTTCGGCGAAACCGAGGGTTTTCGGCATATGGCCGACGATGCGTTCATCCACCACGTGCAATTCGCTATTGCCCCCCGCTCGGGCGATAGAGCCCGCGTAAAACACCTTGTCGCCAGCCTTGAACAGCGTGACTTCGCTGCCGACAGCCTTGACCACACCGGCCACGTCCCAACCCAGCACTTTCGCCGCGCCGCCTTCAGGCTGGACGTTCTGGCGGACCTTGGTGTCGACCGGGTTCACCGAGATGGCTTTGACTTCCACCAGCAGGTCGCGCGGACCGGCAACCGGTTCTGGCAGTTCGATGTCTTGCAGGGCATTGGCGTCGCTGATCGGCAACGAGGTGTAGTAGGCGATGGCTTTCATGTGGGGCTCCTGAACAGTAATAGATGAAGGGATCAAGCCACGGTGCGCAGGCGCTTGAGGTCGAAGTGCTCGAGAAAGTCGCCGGCCTTGGCGCGGAAGTTCTGTACATGGGCGCTGGCGTCATGGGCTTGCAGGGCTTCGTCGCTGCTCCAATGTTCAATCATGTAAAACGCCAATGGATTGGCCAGGTCCTGATGCAAATCGTATTGACCGCAACCGGCCTCGGCGCGGGTCGGCTCCACCAGCGCACGCAGGTGTTGTTCGAGGGCGTCTTGCTGGCCGGGTTTGGCAATGAGGGTGGCAATGGCGGTGAAAGGCTGGGACATGGTCGCTCCGCAAACAGGTTGATTTCGATGGGACAGATGATTGGCTATTTCTCTGCAAGATAAAACCCGCTAAAAGAGCAGTCTCTTTCAATATTTTTTTGATAATCGGGGCTGAGAATGCTGCGTTTCGATGACTTGCAGTTATTCGTCCGGGCTGCAGACCTGGGGAGTCTGTCGGCGGCGGCTCGGGTGATGGACATGTCGGCGGCGGTGGCCAGTGCGGCGTTGAAGCGCATCGAACAGCAACTCGGCGCGCGCTTGTTGGCGCGCTCCACCCGCAGTTTGCGTCTGACCGCCGAAGGTGAGGGCTTTCTGGAATATGCCCGGGCCGCCCTGAGCAATCTCGACGAGGGTCGTCGCTTACTGGCCAGCGGTCAGGATCAGGTCAGCGGGATTCTGCAGTTGTCGGCACCGTCGGACTTTGGCCGCAACCTGTTGCTGCCGTGGCTCGACGAGTTCCAGCGCGAGCACCCTAAACTGACCGTGCGCCTGTTGCTGGGGGACCGCATCGCCGACCTGTTCCGCCAACCGGTGGACATTGCCCTGCGTTACGGCGAGCCGGAAGACTCAAGCCTGGTGGCACTGCCCATCGCGGCGCAGAACCGCCGAGTGCTCTGCGCCGCGCCGAGTTATCTGGCCAGGCACGGCGAGCCGCGGCATCTGGAACAACTGGCGCAGCACAATTGTTTGTTGTTCATGCTCGGTAGCCGGGTCCATGACCATTGGAGTTTCCACGACGGCAAGCGCGAAGTCGGGCTGACCGTCAGCGGCGATCGCTTCAGTGACGACGCCGATGTCGTGCGGCTGTGGGCAGTGGCGGGGGCCGGGATTGCTTACAAGTCCTGGCTCGATGTCGCCGCCGATGTGCTCGCCGGCCGGTTGAAAGTGCTGATGCCGGAGTTGCTCTGTGAGCGCGCACCGCTGAATTTGCTGTGCGCCCATCGCGCCCAATTGAGTAAGCCGGTGAACCTTCTACGGGAAATGCTTGCCAGCCGATGCGCTCTTTTAGGCAGTCAATTTCCGACAATATCGGGCATCGATCATTAGTCGCAGGCAAATAGCGAAATTTCTGTCAGGAACTATCACCACCCGCGCTTTCCCAAGGGCAGGAACCGGCGGTTAACCCGCTTATACTAGCGCCCGCCTCATGTACGCACCGTCGACCTCGCGATGGCGATGGCCTAACGGTCAAGCATCCGACCTTCGGCGCACCTGCGAAGCAATGGCATGGGGGAGAAGGGGCTTTGCCCGGCTTATGGCGGTTTCCGCGTCTTGGCCGACGACACATTACTGGTCAAGATGTCTCTGAGCAGCAGACGAAACGATTCAACAGGGAGTGAATACATGGAACATGCACCTTGCATCAGCCAGATCGCCACGTTGCTGGCTGACCCCAAGCGCAGCGCAATGATGTGGGCCTTGATGGATGGCTCGGCGCGGCAGACCGAAGAGCTGGCGCTATTGGCCGGCCTGTCACCGTCTTCGGCCAGTGCACACCTGGGGCGTTTGTCCACCGGAGGTCTGTTGAAAGTCGAAATCCGTGGGCGCAAACGCTTTTTCCGCCTGGCCGCGCCTGAAGTGGGCGCGGCAATCGAAGCACTGGCCAGCGCGACGCTGGCCAGCACGCCGCAACCCGTCCCGGACGTCTTCAAACGCACCAGCCCCATTGCCAAACCTCAGGCGGCGCCATCGTCGTTGTTGCGGGCCCGACTGTGCGATGACCATTTGGGAGGCACCCTGGCCGCCGATCTTTACCAGCGGCTGCTGGATGCCGGCTGGATCGAGCAATTCGAACAGCGCGTCATGATCACCCACAAGGGTTCCACACAATTGGCTTCGCGCGGGGTGTTCATCCAGGCCCTGGCTCATCGCAACAGTCGAGTGGCCTGTGCGTGTCCCGACTGGAGCGAAAGACGCCCGCACATGGGCGGTTCGCTGGGCGCTGCGTTGTTGCAGCTGTTCATGCAGTCCGGCTGGCTGAGCCTGCCCAATGATTCGCGCGCCTTGCAGATCACGGCCGCGGGGCAGCGGGAGATCCATCGATTCGCCAAGGAAACCGAGCTGGAAATGGCGCTTTAGAGCTGTTTGATTGACTGAATCGCTAGCTGGCTGAACACAGAGCCTGTGGGAGTGAGCCTGCAACAAAGACTCTCCCACAGGGGAGCTGCGCTAAGGCTTATGGTTTTACCAACCGCGCATCCAGGCTGTTTTGCGCCAAACGCTTGGCCTGATCCTGGGTCATGCCCAGGTCGGTGTACAGCGCATGGAAGTTCTCGGTCACATACCCGCCAAAGTACGCCGGGTCATCCGAGTTCACGGTCACTTTCACGCCACGCTCAAGCATGTCGAGGATGTTGTGCTGGGACATGTGATCGAACACCCGGAGCTTGGTGTTGGACAGCGGGCACACGGTCAGCGGGATCTGCTCGTCGATGATCCGCTGCATCAAACGCTCGTCTTCGATGGCGCGCACGCCATGGTCGATGCGCTGGATTTTCAGCAGGTCGATGGCTTCCCAGATGTACTCAGGCGGGCCTTCTTCACCGGCGTGGGCGACGGTCAGGAAGCCTTCGTGGCGGGCACGATCAAAAACACGCTGGAACTTGCTCGGCGGGTGGCCCATCTCCGAGCTGTCCAGGCCGACGGCCACAAACGCTTCGCGAAACGGCAGCGCCTGGTCGAGGGTTTTCTGCGCTTCGTCTTCACTCAGGTGGCGCAGGAAGCTCAGGATCAAACCGCTGGTGATGCCCAGTTGCTGCTCGCCATCCTTGAGCGCCGCCGCGATGCCGTTGAGCACCACTTCAAACGGAATGCCACGGTCGGTGTGGGTCTGCGGGTCGAAGAACGGTTCGGTGTGAATCACGTTCTGCGCCTTGCAACGCAACAGGTAGGCCCAGGTCAGGTCGTAGAAATCCTGCGAGGTGCGCAACACGTCGGCGCCCTGGTAATACAGGTCGAGAAACTCTTGCAGGTTGTTGAAGGCATACGCCTTGCGCAGGGTTTCTACATCGCTCCAGGGCAGGGCGATCTTGTTGCGTTCGGCCAGGGCGAACAGCAACTCGGGCTCCAGCGAACCCTCGAGGTGCAGGTGCAGTTCTGCCTTGGGCAGGGCGTTCAGCCAGTCGTACATAGTCTTTTCTCATCAGGTGCAGATGGCGAGCATTCTACAGATGCCCGTAGAAACAATTAGCAAAACCTGACCAGCCGGTTCATCACACCACGGCCTGTTCCCGTCGATAGGCGTAGGTCTCGGCGAAGCGCGAGAGAAGGAATTCAGCGCAGGTAGTGGCCGGGTACTTCGCCGGGTGCGATTCGTCCTGGCAACCGGGCAGGCATTCAATGGGCGTATCGGGGTGTGGTTCGGCGAAGAATGGCATCGAGTAACGATCGACGCCCAGCGGGCTGATCACCCGGTGCGGCGTCGACAGGTAACGGTCATTGCTCCAGCGGGCCATCATGTCGCCGAGGTTGACCACGAACGTGCCTTCGATCGGCGGCGCATCGATCCATTCGCCTTTGACGTTGCGCACTTGCAGGCCACCGGCGGCGTCCTGGTACAGCAGGGTAATGCAGCCGTAATCGGTGTGGGCGCCGGCGCCTTGCTGCTCCTCGGAGCTGGCGGTATGTCGCGGCGGATAATGGATCATCCGCAGCACGCTGACCGGTTCATTGAAGCGCGTGTCGAAGAAGTCGCGCTCGATGTTCAGCGCCAGGGTCATGGCACGCAGTAGGGTTTGGGCGAGGGCCTGCATGTCGATGTAATGCTGTTCCATCAGCACTTCCCAGCCGGGCATCGAGGGATGGCGGTTGGGACCGCGCAGCGGTTTTTCCGCCAGTACTTGCGGGTGGTCGGCCGGCAGGTGCAGGCCCATGTCGAAGGTTTCTTTCAGGTCGCTGGGTTTGCTCGGGTCGAGTTGCTCGGTGGCGATGGCACCGTAGCCGCGATGGTGGCGAGTCTGGGTGATGTCGATCTTGAGCTTTTCGGCGGTGGGCAAGGCGAAGAAGCGTTGGGCATGGTCGAGCACAGCGTGGATGCGTGACGCGGAGATCGGATGCCCCTTGATGTAGAAAAAGCCCCAGTCGCGGCAGGCGCGGTCGATCTTTTCGGCAACGGACTTCCAAGCGTGTTGGTCTTCGCTATAGAGCGGGGCGATGTCGATGATCGGAAGTTGGTTCATGCGCAATTCTCAAGGACGCTGAAAATTCATTGTAGGAGTGAGCCTGCTCGCGATCGCGGCGTGTCAGTCGACATTGATAGCGTCTGACACTCCGCCATCGCGAGCAGGCTCACTGCTACAAGGTTTTGTGTTGGGTTGGGGAGCTACTTCGGAATATCGGCCTTCATCCCTTCAACGTAGTAATTCATCGACGCCAGTTCCGCATTGCTTGCCGTCGCGCCCGTCGGGATTTTTTCGGTGCCGGCCTGATCCTTGATCGGTCCGGTGAACGGGTGGAAGGCGCCGCTCTTGATGTCCGCAATGATCTGCTCGGCCTCGGTTTTCACCGCCGCTGGCACCAGGTCGCTGATCGGCAGTTCAACCGTGCCTTCTTTCAAACCGCCCCAGTAATCCTGCGATTTCCAGGTGTGGTCGAGCACGCTTTGGGTCGCTTGAATGTAATGCGGGCCCCAGTCGTTGACGATCGACGTCAGCACCGCTTTCGGCCCGAAGTGCGCCATGTCCGAAGCGTAGCCCACGGCATACACGCCGCGGCGTTCGGCCGCCTGAATCGGTGCCGGGCTGTCGGTGTGCTGGAACACCACGTCGACGCCCTGGTCGATCAGCGCGTTGGCGGCGTCGGCTTCCTTGCCCGGATCGAACCACGAGTTGACCCATACCACCTTGATCTCGGTGCCTGGGTTGTATTTGTTCAGGGCCAGTTGAATAGCGTTGATATCGCGGATCACTTCCGGGATAGGGAAGGACGCGACGTAGCCGATCTTCTTGGTCTTGGTCATCTTCGCCGCGAGGAAACCGCCGACGTAGCGACCTTCATACGTGCGCGCCAGGTAGGTGCCGAGGTTCTTGTCCTGCTTGTAGCCGGTGGCGTGTTCGAAGGTCACCTTGGGAAACTGCTTGGCGACTTTCAGGGTCGGGTTCATGTAGCCGAACGACGTGGTGAAGATCAGGTCGTAGTTGTCCTTGGCCATGTTGCGGATCACTCGCTCGGCGTCGGCACCCTCGGCGACGTTCTCCACATAGTTGGTGGTGATCTGATTGCCGAACTTCTCGGCCAGCGCCTTGCGCCCCTGTTCATGCTGATACGTCCAGCCGTGGTCACCGATCGGGCCGATATAGACGAAGCCGACTTTCAGCGGGTCGGCGGCGCTGGCGGTCAGGCTCGCGCTCAGACCAATAGCCGCGGCAACGGCGCAAAGCAGCTTCTTCAACGGACGTTTGTGCATGAATTCGAACTCCATGTTGTTGTGAGGTGGGCAGAGGCAATGCAAATTGCTGACCAACAGGACAACAAAAACGCCGAAACCGTGTAATGGCCTTCGCGGGCAAGCCTCGCTCCTACAAGAGCGACGCCAACCTGTAGGAGCGAGGCTTGCCCGCGAAGAGCCCCCAAGGCCAATAAAAGTGCACGTGTCAAACCTGCTGCCATCCACTGGTGCGCTAAGGTGTAACGAAACGTTAGCGCCGCCCCGCAGTCAGTAGCTCATCACCCTGATCGCTTCACTCGGCACAAAAGGCCCGCAATGCTCACACTCCTCAAGCAAGAAAAGTTTCTGTTGCTGGCCGTGATTGCCGCGCTCGTCGCTTATCCACTGGAACACTGGATGCTGCACAGCGGCCAGCCCATCGCGCTGACCGCTGGCCTGGTGCTGATTGCCTTCATCGTCGTCGCCTCCATGCGTGTCGCCCATCACGCCGAACTGCTCGCGGAAAAAGTCGGCGACCCTTACGGCACCATGATCCTGACCCTGGCCGCCGTGCTGGTGGAAGTGGTGATCCTGGCGATCATGATGAGTAACGAAGCCTCGCCAACCCTGGTGCGCGACACGATTTACTCGGCGGTGATGCTCGACATCAACGGCATCCTCGGCCTGGCCGCGTTGATGGGTGGGATCAAGCACGGTGAGCAGTCGTACAACGACGACTCGGCCCGCAGTTACAGCGTGATGATCCTCACCGCAATGGGCGTTTCCATGGTGGTGCCGGAGTTCATTCCCGAAGCTAACTGGAAGCTGTATTCGGCGTTCACGATTGGCGCGATGGTCGTGCTCTACACCCTGTTCCTGCGTATGCAGGTCGGGCCGCACAGTTACTTCTTCAGCTACAGCTACCCGGAAAAACGCCGCAGGAAAGTCCCGGAGGAGGAACCTGAACCGGTCAATCTGGCGCTGAGTATCGGTACGTTGGTGTTCGGCGTTGTGGTGATCGGCGCCTTGGCCGAAGTGATGTCCAAGACCCTCGACCTGGGCCTGGAAGGCACGGGTGCTCCGCCGGTGATTACGGCGATTCTGGTGGCGGCCATTTCCGCGGCGCCGGAGATCCTGACGGCATTGCGCGCGGCCTTGGCCAACCGGATGCAATCGGTGGTCATTTTCCAGACAGACCCCTCCACAGTGTCAAATCCCATGATCTCTCTTATCTGCTTCTAAGAGGCTTCAATCTAAAGGTTTTGGCAAATCAGGGCTTGCGAGAGGCATGGTGGGGCTAGCAAAGGAGATTTTATGTGGGGCGGAGAGACTCGAATAATGAGCCTGTCCATAGGGTAGCTAGGCAATGAAGCTTGTCAATTTTAGGTGAATAGCATGAACACATTTTCTTTCCGAGCAGATTGCTTGGCTGACGTACTGGATCTACTTGGTTCCACCAGAATGGAGGCATTGAGACGAGTCACCATCATCCCCGATGGGACGTTCCCGGACGTCGAAGTCGAGTTGGATTCCGGCATGACTCAAAAACAGCTCCTAAGCCTAATGGGAGGTGTCGAGGATGGCCACGTCATGAGTGAGACCTTGCGCATGTGCAATCTGCGCTCGAATCCAATGGAGCGCTGAATGAAAGCGAGACAGGAGAGGCTCTGAGGGCCTCCAAGACATCTCTGTGCGCCAAGACTAAGACTCATCGACTCCCACCACCATGCCGCTCTTGGCGCTCACACGGTACTGATGGGGCGACGTAAGCCTCCATCTGCAACCAACAAAATACCTCCTGGATGATCTGGTGTCATTCCTCGCTGACAATGAGAGGGTGGTCATTTTCCTGCTAAGCGATGGGGGAAAATCGGTCAGTATCACCCGGCTGTTTTCTCCCCATAGCGACCGGTCATTTGTGCCTTGAATCAGGGGGTGTTGGCAGTGATTGAAAACTGACCCACCCTGCCGATTGAAAAACTACCCTAGTGATGATCACGTTAGTGTGCTCGTAGAGCCTGGACGGGAGGGGAAACAGCAGCGCACCTACCAAAGCCTGCTACTGGGTAATAATGGCGAGTTGCGCAGTACTCTTCAGTCCAATTCATGACCGCTCTGAAACAGGCTCGCAGTCTTTACTGGAGTCATGGAGTTTTAATTTATGCTGGGTTATGACTCTTGCCAATCGGGCGAATATGATTTAGTGACTGGACAAAGGTAGCTCGTCATGATATCAGAAAGCCTTCATGCCCGGCCTGTTTAGGGAGAAATTCTATGCCGGTGTTGGGATGCGACGATTAGTGCGCCATATCCATCTCGTCAAGAACTGGCATGACCGCGTCTGTCTTATCGCATAGCAAAATTAACAGGTCGGAATGGAATCATGGCGAAACGAAACCCAGCTAAAAATAAGTTAAAACCGGTTAATCAAGCCAAGGCTAAACTTCGAGGCGTGATAGCTGCTGCGCGGAATGCAACTACTTACAATATTGGCGGGGCATGTAGTTACGATTTTGATAAGAGAAAAACCTATTTCACGCAGTCTTTGAATGTGAACCTCCTTTTGGCTAGGCAAGAGCTTCCGTTTAATGACTACGATGTTTTTCTAGAGTGGGCAGATACTCAGCAGGATCATTTGCTGCCAAAGTCATTTAAGGAAGTCAAACCAACGCTTTCTAGTTTAAGCTTTGTCCGTGAAACAAAAGAAATTTCTTTAATTTCTGAAGCGTTTTGGCTGTCGCACCGACTGTACCGAGAACGTGAAACAATTGCAGAATTTTTGAGGCTCAGAGGACAAATTGAAACACATTTTTGGTCAGGTGATCTCGAATCTATCTACCACCTGTTCAGAGGTATGACGGACAAGCTAGGTCAGTCAGTATGGTTAGTAGAGGCAAGGTTATCTGTAGAACAGGCATTTAAAGGCCTGGAGAGTCAAAAAAAGATTCTCGAAGAAATTCGAAAAGAGGCAGGCCGGGGATTTATCAGATTTCTATCACATCGCATGAGTATGCGAAACGAGATGGCCGTAACAACACAGCGTTTTGCCTCGAATCTCAACTCCTATATCACCTCCAGACCAAATCTAAAACCAGAAACTGCTGAGTATTTAAGGTTCAAGCTGTGTCATGAGGTTCCAGTGACAGAATCTAAAATCTGCTCAATCATAAGATTTCAACAGAATCACTCAGTAATCGACTGTTACGAGGGATTGGTAAATATTGTTCAAGCGCTAGTCGGTGCTGATGGGGGAGAGGAAACTCTCAAGGTCCTATTCAGTGCTTTACTTAGGGTTGGTGTGGACGACGACCGCATTTCGAAACTTGAGATGGTATATGGTCGGCGTGACGTCGAAGTTAGCTACTTGTCGGATATCAATGCAGCGGGACTGTTGCTGAAAGGTGAGAACAAGGCAGCCAGTAGATACGCGTTGAAAAACTTTAGGGCAAATAGCACGAAAGATATATTCCAGCTATATATTTCTGCGCAGGCACACTCTTTTAGTGGAGAACGGATTAAGGGAATAAAAGACAAGGAACGCAGGCCAGAGCACGATTATATTCGACGATTATCGAGCGTAATTGCGAAAAACGCGGATTCGGCCCGCTCATACGATTTCCTAGAGAAAACCCTCCGGAACTTTCAAATATTCCCGACTTGTAAGGCCTTTTTAGATGTCGTGCGTAGAGAACATGATCCGATCCCGTTTAGGAAAGAAAAAGCCAAACTATACTTTTTTCTTAATAATCCAAAATTTTCACCTATTGATGCCCCTTCCGGCTCTAATATCGAAAATCTTCTCTATGGAGAAAGCTCCGAGTCTGCGGTGACAGTTAAAGATTACATAAGTATTTGCCAATCAATAAAAACCGAAAGCCATGCATTGACTTCAATGGCATTCACGATTGCTGTTTTAACAGGAGCTTTTCAGCGAAGCGATCACAAACTTATTCTCGAAACTCTTTCCGCACGCAGAGTTGATGGCGAGTTTCAGTTAATTGAGCCAAGATTCAAAGTCATTGAGGTCGATTCTCTTATTTCGGTAGGGGAGACAAGAAATGCTATTCGGATATTTGGAGATGTTATTTCTACGGGTAGAAGTTACGTTGATCTCCTGCCATTCAATTCTTTAGTAAACAAGGCCGTAAAGTGGGCTGACTTGCGTCAATATTCAGATGAAATCGCTTTGCCAATACTTCTGAATCAAGTTTACAAGTTTAGTCCGAGTAACGCATTAGCTACACTTCGTCGTACGGCAGTGGATTCCTTCCTTCGCAGCAATAATTTAGATAAGCCCTCAAGCTTAGCGGATCAAATTGATCGTTTTGGTAAAGCAAACATTATTTATTTCCTGAAAAATCTATGCACGTCTTCAATTTTAGATATGTGCAAGTGCCTCGACGGTACCAAGGCTGTAGATGAAGAGCGGTTGAGAGTTCTAGGTTCCCTATTAGAATTAGATTCTCATAGTTCTGAGCTGTATGAGGGTGAGATTCTCACACTCTCCAGTAGTCTTAGAATTAGAGAGGGATTGAAAGTTGTTGATGGTAGTAGAATTCATGTTGACCTCGAAGGGATTTCAAGGTGGGTGCATGCTGAGCTTCAGGAAAGTTTATCTCGATATAAGAGTCTAGTTGAAGCTGGCGTAGGCATTGCTGAGGACATTGATGATGTGATCAAGGAGTTCATGGTTCAGTCAAGTCCAAAAGCTTATTTGGATGCTCCTAAGAGTGAAGCTGACGACATTGTTGTTTCGATGCTTTGGGAGCTGAGAGAGAGATTTCTTTTTGATAAGCCGCATGGATTGAATAGCTACCTTAGCAAGCGTGTTCGTCACAATTCGATTGCGGGATACCTAAGGGGCGCGCTAGACAAAGACTCTTTGATAACGCCAATTTCAGCGGGTAGTTATCGTGAGAATATCCATTGGCAGATGATTTTGCGAGATCGTGGCTATTCGTCACAAGATGTAAATATTACTCTAGAATTACTCCGGGATTTTGGTTCTAAGTTTGATAACATAACATCGCATCTTAAAGATTCAGTGCTTCACATTAAAAGGCCTGAATACCCGCATGGATTGATCGATCTGCCTTTACTACCTGCTGTAGTATATGTCGCACGCTCCGCATTGCAGTCGTCCAATTATGATCTCGGATCGTGGTTTGAGGTAAGTATAGCGATGTTCTGGCTTAGGCTAGAGCCTTCGCTTTTTCGTGTGAGAGAAGTGCTTTCAAAAGAATATAAAGCAAAAGTCGTCGCCTTATTTGATAACCTTCGAGCAGATCTGGTCAAAGCGCTAGGGCGTGACCGTCAATGCCACGAGTTAACGAGCGCCATCAACGACGCGTCCATCGAACTTCAAAATCTAATTGATAGGGCGGCTGATTGGTTCAATAAGCGCCAAGGTGAATTGAGTAAATATGCGTACTCTCTTAATTAAGTTATTGATATTTCGATTCAGTCTGCTTTGACTAGGCATAGAAGCTGCAAAATCGATATCGAAAAAGAAGTTTTCCAGACAATAGAGTTGAGAGCGGATGCTTTAGTTGTCGTTGCCGATATTATACTGGTAGTTATCGCCAATATTTCTGACCACTCTGGTTGTAGGGACAATGCGAAACTAAAAATTCTCGCGCGAATGAACGAAGAAAAAAATCTCATAAATTTTAGATTTGAAAGCCTAGTCGGTTCAGAAGAGATAACAGATAAGAATTTAGAAGTCATTGAAGCGACTAGGGCGGACATCAATTCTGGTGCTTATTTAGATAAGATTGCTTTGGATCGTCGTAGTGGGTTGTCTAAAGTTGCTTCCATTGTCAAGCCCGAAGCTGGAGGACGAATTGAGTTCGGATTCCAAACTCCTACATGTTTTTTTCTTGATATAGACTTGGCTCTGACAGTTGAGAGTGTAAGTTTGAATCCTTATTCTTCGGAGCCGAACAATGAGATTGTTGCTTGTTGAGGATGAGGGCCCTAAGTCCGAGAAAATCGCCTCGTGTCTCTTAGATGAGTTTCCGGGGGTCGATATCCACACTGCGAAGTCCGTACGCTCGGCGCTCAAAAAGCTGGATCAGTTTCCCTATGATTTGGTTGTTCTAGATATGTCTTTGCCTACCTTTGATATAAGTGAGGATGAACATGGCGGGCGGCCGCAAGGATTTGGAGGCGTCGAGGTAATGCGTGATATGAGTAACTACGAAATAATTGCTCCAGTAATTGTAGTTACAGCGTATGAGTACTTCTCAGTAGATAGCAGCGAAGATTTAGCGCATGGCAAGGAATCTACTCTGCCGGAACTGAAACAAGAGTTGGGCGATGAGTTTCCAGAGATTTTTGTAGACTTAATTAAGTATGATACTTTTTCTGATGAATGGCAGGCCCAGTTAGTGGCCGCTATTAGAGCCATCGTGGGGTTATTTTGAATATTTTGATCATTGACGACAATCGCGCAAAAGTATTGCCTCTTATAAAAGGAATGATTGCGCTAAATATACCTAGAGAAAATATTCATACCGCCGAATCAGCATCAGATGCGCGTTTAAAACTCCGAGTAGAAATATATGACTTGGTTGTGCTAGATCTTTGTTTGCCTGAAGTCATAGAAGACGATCCATCCCTCGATGTCGTAAAGCGATTGATCGAAGACTTGTACAGCGAAGAAAAAGAATTACTGAGGCCGAAACTCATTGTTGGTTTTTCAGCTTATGAATCTTATATTTCTGAAATACAAGGTATACAAAGCTTCGGATCGATGGTCTTCCATCATTATGATGAAAAAACAGAAAGCTGGTTGCATGGAATAATTAACTGTGTCCAGTATCTCCTCAATTTACAAGACGGGAAAGAAACTCAGCCTGAAGCTGTTGACCTATGCGTAATTGCTGCTCTTTATACCCCAGAATTTACTTCAATTCTCGATTTGCCATGGGCCTGGGGAGAGCCTGAGTTACTTGATCAGTGCACCTCAATTCGGCGAGGAAGTTTCACCTCGGGAAGAAAAACTTATTCTGTGGTAGCCGCGCACAGCCTGAGAATGGGCATGGTAGCTGCGACTATATTGGCGACTAAACTAATCGCACTATGTAAACCTAGGTTTTTAGTGATGCCTGGAATTTGCGCGGGAGTCCCTGGAAAGACTAACTATGGAGATGTATTACTCGCGAACCCTAGCTGGGATTATCAGTGCGGTAAGCGTCTTTCAAATGAAGAAGGTTCGCAATTCTACATTGCGCCCCATCAGCTTCATGTTAGTGAGGCAGTTGAATCTCGTATTTTACAGATTTCCAGGACGCCAGGGCTTTTAACACAAATAAAAAGCAATTGGCGTGGTGAAAAGCCTGATGCAGAGCTTCGGCTTCACTCTGGGCCAGTCGGATGTGGCTCCGCAGTCTTGGCTGATTACTCAATTGTGGAAGACATAATCGAAAATCAGCAAAGAACTTTGCTTGGTATTGAAATGGAAATTTACGGAGTATACAGTGCTGCCAATAGTGCACCCGAGCCCCGGCCAATTGCATTCTCAGTTAAATCTGTGTGCGATCATGCAGACAATCAAAAAAATGACACTTATCAAAAATACGCCGCGTATACAAGCGCGCAAGTCATTAAGGAGTTTTTTGAGCGATTTATGTCGGAGTTTTGATGGAAGATACACGCTTCATGTAAACGCTCAATAACTACATTTGATTTTTCTATATTGATATTATTTGTATTAATGTAGTGATTTTCTCTGTTGCACTTAGGAGGCTACTTATCGATGATTCTGGTCGATCCGCCAATTATGGGTCGGTTATGCCGCCCTACTGTGAGCGGCCGTTCAGATGGCAATGCAACATGGATCGCGAATTGTTGTGCCTAACTACTCGGGAATCAGGGGGGCGATCAGTTCAGCCCCCTGATTCCGCACGTTGCCCACCTCCGTGCCAACCGGATACCACGCGAACTCAGAAACATCCAGGCAGCACTCCCTGGCAAGCTCCTCAGCGCGTAGTGCTGAGGTATTCGGATCAACCCACTCCCGTGCATGCTCGGCGCTCAGGACAACGGGACGGCGGTCATGAATGTCGACCATTCCTTGGTCGCTATCAGCCGTGATAATCACAAAACCGTCTCGCTCGTCCGGTTCAAGCCCTGGCCGAACTTGGCCGAGTGCAGCGAAGAACATCGGGCGCTCATCCCTGAGCCTGATGAAGAACGGCTGTTTCTTTTTCGGGTCTGTTGCGTCTTTCACCCACTCGAACCAGCCATTTGCCGGCGCAAGCATCCGGCCATGTGGCCAAAGCTCCTTGAAGAACTTTCCTGTCATCACTGTCTCGACTCTGGCGTTTATTGGGTCAGGCCGCTTTCCCTTTGCCCAGAATGGCGACCATCCCCAGCGCACTTTGTCGATGCTTATCCCATCCTCCACCGGCCGAATAATTTCCACGCGGGTGGTTGGAGCAACGTTGTAGCGCTCTATCGGCCAGATGTCGTAGCCGTTGATGATGAGCTGCTTAGGCGCCAGCTCCTTGAGGTAGTGGTCCATGGAATCGTAAATCGAATAACGCCCGCACATGCTGTCACCCGTCGAAATTTTCTACATATGAGATTGACCTCAAGCGAGGCAAATCGTTAACTGTATATATATACAGTAATCCAGCGCAGAGCGTGTCTCATGAGCATCACCTTCCTAGGACCGCTATCGTCTGGCGGCGAGAAGCTCCCTTTCTATTCCTTCCAGGTACCGGCGGGTTTTCCATCCCCTGCGGCCGATCACATTGAAAAGCACATCTCACTGGATGAACTGTTCAACATCCGGGCGCCTCATGTGTACTTGGTCAAGATTGAAGGCGACAGCATGCAGGGAGCCGGCATCTATGGGGGAGACCTGGTGATCGTCGACCGTAGCGTGTACGCGGAGCACGGTGACATCGTGATCGCAGCGCTAAATTCAGAGCCCATTTGCAAGCGTCTGCATATGCGTCAGCACGAAGTGATTTTGATGTCCGAGAACCCGAAGTACCCCGCGCGGCATGTAATGGAAGGCGACGAGCTATTGATCTGGGGTTTGGTGAAGTACAGCGTGCGCAGTCATGAAAAAACCTGAACCGGTTTTTGGACTGATCGACTGCAACAGCTTCTACGCGAGCTGTGAGCGCGTCTTTCGACCAGATCTTGCCAAGACACCCATCGTAGTACTGTCGAACAACGATGGCTGCGTCATCGCCCGCTCATACGACGCGAAACCCTTCGTGAAGATGGGGGCGCCATACTTTCAGATCAAAGACCACCTTCGTCGTAACGGCGTGGTGGCGTTCAGCAGCAACTATGCGCTTTATGGGGACATGAGCGAGCGTGTGATGACCATCATCGAGTCCCTAGTACCTGCCCTTGAGGTTTACAGCATCGACGAAGCGTTTGCGGATCTCACAGGGATACCTGGCGATCTGACAGCATTTGGTCGCAAAGTCCGAGCAACGATTTTCAAGCAAACAGGCATACCTGTTGGAGTGGGGATCGCTCGTACCAAGACCCTTGCGAAATTGGCCAACCACACCGCTAAACGTCTGCTCGATAAGACCGGCGGCGTAGTGGATCTTTGCGATCAATTTAAATGCGATTGGACACTGCGTAACACTGATGTGGGAGAAGTCTGGGGCGTTGGCAAACGTATGAAGGCACACCTCGAATCTCTCGGAATCAAGACGGCGATGGACTTAGCCAACGCTGATCCAACGATGCTCAGGCAGAAGTTCAGCGTGGTCATTGAGAAGACCGCTCGCGAGCTTGCCGGTACTCCTTGCCTGGAGCTTGGGGAGGCCGACCCACCGAAACAGGAAATCTGTTGCAGTCGAATGTTTGGGACTCGCCTAACAAACATCGAGCCAATCAAGGAGGCGGTGGCGACATACACCCAGCGTGCTGCCGAGAAGCTTCGGGCGCAGAACTCTCTCTGCAAAAAGATACGAGTCAGTATCCGCACTGGAATGTTCAACCCAGAAGAAGCGAAGTATGCAAACGGCGCATTGGTCGAGCTACCGTATCCCACCAATGACGTAAGGTTGATGACGAAGGCTGCAACTGAGGCAGTCAATCGGCTGTTCCGGTTTGGGTTCAAATACAGCAAAGCAGAAGTGTTACTCATGGATCTGCGGCAGCCCGGTGAATTTACCGATGACCTGTTCGCCTATTCGCAACCTGCTGCGGTGGGCAAGGTGATGGGTGTTCTTGATGAGATTAATGGCAGGTGGGGCGGGGGACATTGCGTGCAGCAAGCGTTCCAGCAGATCCGCAATGGTCTATGCGGCGGGATTTGATGAGCCAAAGCTTTACTACAAAACTCGACCAGTTATGGATCGTCAAATCTCAATGAGATAGAGGCGTTCGAGTTGCTTACAAACATCGTGAATTTTTCGCAATGGCTTGCTAATCATCGTACCCAGACATGTAGAACGAGACCCCTAAGAGGCGCTCTAGGGTTTCGCACGCTGCTTTGCAGGCTGCCTCATTAACGTATCGAGACATTGAGTTATGGATGCCAGCTAGATGTAAAATTGCATAATCATCGAACGTTTCAACAAGCCCGCTCCGAATCATATGCTGAACTATTGGATGTGTGATCTCAAAAGTTTCTACATGCGCACCTCCGCATGGCCAGCTAGGTTCTCCAAAAGCGGTGAGGAAATCACTCGCAGCATTCTTGCCATGTTTTATTGCTTCTTCTATAGCCTCAGAGATTCTCGCATCAATCTTGGAGTCAAAAACTGTCAAATTGTCTACTGCTTGGACTATGGCATTAGGATGATATAGCTCTATATCTTCTATAGTGAGCGATTGGTCTGCCGGAAAGAGCAGTTCATCAGTGATTATGATTTTTGTATCTAAAAGCCTTTGTTCAGAGAAAGCTATTCCGGAGCAGTTGAATTGCGCATGATATAGTCCGGTCGCCAGATTCTGGATGGATTCTGCGTACTTTCTTTCATCGACTATGAGGTATACTTTTGATATGTGGCAGTTATCTTCGTCACTACCGAATAATCTAATGGCTGGCAATCGCACCTTATGAAATGACGGGCTCAATGCGTTGTAGAGTTCAATGGGACTATGGATCTCGATTGAAGTAGGCTGCCAGTACAATTTCTTACTCTGGAAGGTGACTTCTGAAGGTGAGGGGCGGATTTGGATACCTGCAATAGCATTGATCTCAGATTGGATGAACTCGATTGCGATATCCTGACTGATATCGTGGTTATGTAGATCGTCAGGTAATAGCTCCGTGTCATAGTTTCTAATGACCGGTAGAGGACTTTCCAGGGCTCCTGCACTGATCAATTCTGACTTGAGCAAGGCAATTGCAATTGGCTTGTACGGCAACCTCTTACGCAGAATGTATTCGCCGGTAGGGTAGATTCCTTCTGCTTCGAAGAGCAATGCAGCGCTATAACCGTGGCCGCAGCAATCCCCATGTATTAGGGGGTATAGCGGAGATAACCCGCCAAATTTCATTACCGAATATAAAGCAAGGAAGGCTTCCCCCTCGAAGTCCAGAAGCAGTATTTCCGCAGCATCGTAATACCATGCTGGAGCGCTTCTACAATCAGTGCTCACGTCAAGGTTATGGAAGTGATGAAGCATCCACTTAGAGTTGCTCATCTTCTTTGGTTTCTTGTAGGGCCAAGTCGAAGTAATATTCCAGGTGCTGTTTTGCCATATGCCCGGTCATGTATTCAATCATTTGATTGATGTTTGTGTGTTTCAACATGAGTCGGCGCGCGAGGCAGCGTCTTAATTCGAGGCCTTCGATGGGCCTCCTAGTATCATGCGTCTGCGGGTTTTTTGGGGCTTTCATGTCAATCACTCATTGGTTATCCAATATGAACTTGAATGAAAGTTTAGTGTGCTCGAATTGTCAAGGTGTGTTAGAGACCGAAAAAACAAAGGCTGATGTTTTTTGTTTATTAATTAGGTTGTGATTCTGTTAGCTTGTGTTTTGTCCTGGTATATAACTAATTGATTTTCCATGATGGTAAGGCTTGTCTCGCTGCACGAAAAGCGAGAAGCGTTTATTAGAAAAACAATTTTCGCTATTTCTGGGTGCGCAATAAAGAGCGGGGTATTCAAAATTTCCCGATAGTCGGTATTGTGATTGGTGCATGCCGATTTGTCTGTGGGCAAATTCTTGAATTTTGTTAAGCTATGGTCTTGTATTGCTCGTAGCTATTAAGGATAGGTACGAATATATGTTAATCAGAAATGAGTATTCAAGGTATTCCAGGTTTTTCTTTACAGAATACGAGCAAAGCGGGCCTTTCATTAATGAGGACCAATGTGGGTACAGCATCTTACAGGCTGTTCAATGGAGAACTATGGACGGAAAACCGTTAATGGTCCGAAGCATTCAGCGGATAGCGGTGGCCTGGTGTGCGCTGAGTGAGCCCAATTTGTTCCTGTGGCTAGAAGACGCTTTAGCGAGAGGGATTTTGTCTCCAGTGCTTTTTGTCTGTGCGCGATCGGGCAGCGTAACGTTGGTGGTTGATGCGGGAAGTGAGTTGGAGAGATCGGATGAGTTCAGACAGGAATGGAATGACGTTTTCGGCGTCGCAGAAGACCCTTATTGGTGGAACGTCAGTTTTGAATGTTTTGACAGGGATAGGTTCCAAGTGGAAATTATGCCAGTGATAACCGATGAATATGTGAGGAACATAAATCATCACTGGAAGCTCGGAATTCGCAGTTACGAGCCCGCAGTTCTAGTTTCTCCTGAATACGTTCGTCCTGATTATTTTATACCGTGATGTTCGTTCGACAAGCGAAAGCTACGCTATAGGCGAATGTATAGGCGCGAGCATCATGGCCCCAGCGGCACGGCATTATGCAGCTTCCTTCTCTCATCCACCTGTGTGATTGAATAGCGCTCAACAAAAGGCTCTCGGTAATCCGAAAGCCTTTTCACATGCCCCGTTTTTTGACCATCTTGATCGACAAAATTTGCAGAGTGCGACATCCCTGCATTGTCTTGACAGCAGCGCAAGCGCTGAAGGTGCCAGTGGGGGGCTGGGAGTTGCTGTGTGGCTCTACCCGGTATCACCTGATTTAGAGAAGTTGAAGTCTTTCCCAGGAATGAGCATCTGGTAGAGTTCGAGGATTGAAAATGACGGCACAAGGCCTTCATCTGACTCTTCTTCTACCTTCAGGCTTCGATCACTTCATGAGCACCTTTTCTTTCCGAGCGGACACGATTCATCACGTGTTCGAGCTGATGCTTGCGCCTGGCATGAAGGTAGTGCACCGACTCACGATTCTGCCTGACCCAATCTTCCCTGACGTCGAAGAGGAACTGCTGGCCGAGATCACCCAAGACAAGTTGATGGGGTTAGTTGCCAGCGTAGACGACGCTCACGTCATCGTCGATACGCTTCGCCAATGTGACCTGAAATCCAACCGGCTCCAGAGTGGTGAGAACCCATACGAGCTACTAAGCATCCCGGAGTTTTAGCCATGGCGAGCAGCCAATCCAACGAAGCGACCAAACTGCTGGACTATTACCTTGATGATTCTGTCGATACAGAATACGCAATTATGCTCTCTGCCCCATGGGGAGCTGGGAAAACTCACTTCATCAGGAAATATCTGGACCACCGTTCGGCTAGTCTGACCGAGGAAAAAGCCCCTTACTACCTGTATGCGAGCCTTTTCGGCGTCACGGCTATCTCTGCGATCAAAGATCAATTCTTCGCCCAGATTCATCCCCAGCTCAATTCAAAAGGTTTTCAGCTTTTCGGAAATGTGGCCTCTGGGGTCTTAGAAAAGCTTTCCGGCGCTAAGGGTGGCACTCAGGCTTTGAAGGAGTTGCTGCTGAATCTGGACGGCAAGATTCTGGTAATCGATGACCTAGAACGCTGCTCGATGAAGATCTCGGATGTCATGGGCTTCATCAACACTCTGGTCGAGCATGAGAAGCTAAAAGTGATCATCCTCGCCAACGAGATCGAGATCCCAAAAGCCCAGCGTGAAGACTACGACAGGCAGAAAGAGAAGCTTGTAGGCAAGACCATTGAGGTAAAGGCAGATCCTGCTGAGGTCCTGGACAAGCTAACGAGCGACCTGAAGTCAGGCGCTGTTAAGGAGATCGTGTCTGCTGAAAAGACTGCGTTGCTGGCCACTTTCAACGCCTCGAAGAAGCCTAATTATCGCAATCTGCGCGCCGTGCTAGCGGACTTCGAGCGCTTGGTGGGGGTAGTGGATAAGCGGCTGAGCGATGCTCCAGATGCACTGAAGCAGCTCCTGTTGTACATGACCGCGACGGGATGTGAGGCCCGCAGTGCAGACTTGAACGAGGCTATGCTCCGGCAGCTTTCGACTACCGCTTTCTCAATGGGATGGCTGTTCTCAAAATCAGAAAAAACTCCTACAGCGCAAGCCTTTGAGATGCTCAATAACCGCTACCCTGAGGTCCGTTGGGCGGACCCTATCGTCAGCCCTAAGCATCTGGCTGATCTGTTCTTCAGCGGCAAAATCGGAGTAGATGCAATCAACGAGGAGTTAGCCCGCCATCCAGATGTAGTCGGGCACGCTCATATCCCGGCATGGAGGCGTCTCTGGGATTGGTCACGCATGAGTAAATCGGAGTATGAGAAAGCCAGGGCTGAGCTGTTGAGTGAACTTGCTGAAGAAAAGCTTACTCATCCAGGTGTGATTCTGCACGTGGCAGGAATCGCCATTACCCTAGGTGGATATGGTGATCAATTGATAGGCGGCGAGGGGAACCTACTTAATTACTTCACTGAGTATGTGTCCAGGTTGGCAGACGGCGGTATGTTGATACCAAACAAGGGCGTTTATGGCTTCGACAGCATGAGCGCTGTTGGGCTCGGATACTCTTCTTATAACGACCCAGAATTCACCTCGATCTATACGATGGTGAAGGACGCCAGTGCAGAAGTTTTACGCAGGCAGTTGAAGGTAAAAGCGCAGAGCTACGTGGCGCGCCTGGCGACTGGGCCTGATAACTATTCTTCGCTATATGAGTACGGCATTGAGGACGAAAACTATGGCGGCTCACCGTTTCTGCACCATACAAAGGTGGATGATCTGGCGGATATCCTGATCGCCGATTCTCGCACCAATGACCAGCTTTTCGCCTCGCTCGTAAAGCGATACGAGCATAATCTTCAAACTGGCCAATCCCTGAAAGATGAGTACGAGTGGGTTGAGAATTTGAGGACTCATTTGATAGCAATGGCCGATGCTGACACTGCGCCGTTTGCAAAAATGCTCCGTGATCGTGTGAGCTACTATTTCGAAAAAATTGGAGAGGGAATCGGTCGGCCCGCAACCACCAGCTAACCCTCTGGCTTCGTTCGGGCGGGTGCTCTGTCCGCCCGGTTTTTACAAGGAAAGGGAATGAGCGAAATCAACGTTCCGGCTGAGCAGCGAAAGTCTATCGCCGCATTGGATATCAGCCATCTTGGCAACCTCCTCGACCAATCTCTGCGGGAAGAGCGCCTAGTCGGACTGAGCGATCTTCGTCTCTACGACTGTGGCGATTACATCGGCGAACAATTGAGGATATTTGAGAGGGCAGTGCAAGGACACGCGACAGCGAAGGCTCCGAAAAAACGTGCCCAAACGGAACAGGACGTTCGGCGAGCTGGGAGTGCATTGATTTCTGCTGTGCAGCTGATGCAGGGCAGGGTCGAACAGGAGCAAATAGAAGCTGAGTTATTTGTTGTTGATGATTACGTAGGGCAGCCTTATTTGCACAGCAATCGTCTGTCAGTGTCTGTTAGCTACCGCTGGCGTAACCAAGCCACGGAGCATTGGGAGATTGGCAGCATTAAATTCACTCATACGCATAATCTCGCACCGGCATATCTGTCTTCTCAGCCAAAGAGAAAACCTAGCGCGGCGGCTCAAGCTACAGAGAAGGAGGCTGAGTTGCATCGCGTCTGGGATCACTTGCGGCGCCTAGCCTTGCACTCTGTGAAAGAGTATTTCCAGGAGGGCGGCGACGGCAGCAAGATCCCTCAAGCCTTCCAAGCCAAACACGGTGCATACGGAGAAGGCCTGAATAACTTCAGCCTCTCGTTCTGGAACGACAAACGCTAAGTCTTTTCAGACTCATCACCTCCATTGAACGGACCAGAAGACATACAACGTGGCCAGACGTAGAAATAGGAAATCCCATCCGGATACTGCCAGCAAGCCAGATGATTTTGGGCTATTTAAAAAGGCTCGTCTTGCAGTCATTTCTGCAACCGGTGGCGTTTTCTTGGGGGCTTACACAAGCCTCATCACTGGATACGTCGGACCTTTTCTGACATCGATGGTGGAATGGACTCAAGACCACCTTCTACCGATGCCTGCTGACCAACAAATCGTTGCAGAGGCCCATTTCTTCGTTGCCAAGAAGTCCGGAACACCTCGCTCTGGCGAGGTGATGGGTGTCGCGTTGAGGGGATCGATTGCCTCAAGCCAGGCGGCGCCAGTGATTACAAGTTGTATGAATTTGGTGACGAAGTCGTATACACGAACGCTCTTCTGCACACCACGTGCCGACCTTCAGGCAAAACCAAGGTGACAATCACCCCGCGCAACGGCAATCCAGTGGTCCTGTTCAACGGCTTCATCAACGGCAGGGAGCAGGTTGAAATTGGAGGTGTTGAAGGTAGCTATGAATACGGGATGCTCACAGTTTCGTATGTAGGTACGAAAGAGCCAACCGGACCGTACAGGCCTCTCAATCAGACACCGCCCCCGCTTGCTGAAAACCGACAGTAAAAGTGTGGAAAGCTCTAGGAGGGTAGGGGCTCAGGGGCCCTTGGCTTCGATGGGGCTGAAAGAGACCGGAGGCCAGATACCGCGCACGTTGCCGGTGAGTGGGTCGATAAATCCGTGGTCGAGCTGGCCGTGTCGAGCCTCAGACACCAGAAGCAAGGGGGATAGCGAAATAAGACTGAGCGCAATCCCAAGGCACCTGTTTCACTCCTTGTCAGTTTGAGACAGAGGGGCGATCAGTTCTGGCCTTTGATTCCTGACATTGCCAAGGGCTTTGCCGACTAGATACCAATGAAAGTCGGCGACCGGTCACAAACGTGTGCGGGCTGCTATAACGGGTTGGTACTACAAGACGGTGAAGGTGCGAAAGCCATGGCTCTCATTGATGACGTTGACGGCTTGCAATCGATCTACATCAATCGTGCCACCGGAAACGGGAACGACGACGATGAGCGGGATTACCCTCTTTACCGGCAGAGCGTTCTTGATGACCCTCGTGTGGCCTCACTGGTTCCCGCGTGGGTGCGTCGTTACAGGAACTTGGATCAGTTTTGGGGGTTCATCCAGCCAAAATTTCCAAGCTACGCTGAGCGTAGGAAGTTCATCTGGGATGGAGCGCTCGTGGATTTTGCTGAATCAGATGGTGCCCACCCCTCTGATATCGTTGTTTCAGAGGCTCTGGCCCGCATTGACGCTGAGCACGTTCGGATCGCATGGACGAAAGCGCTTGAAAGGCGCTCAACCGATCCTGAGGGAGCTATCACCATGGCTCGTACTCTTCTGGAATCGGTATGCAAACACATTCTTGACGAAGCCGGAGAAAGCGACCATGAGACGACTCCTGACCTTAACAAGCTCTATAAGCAAACCGCTACGCTTCTAAATCTTACTAAGGCACAGCATGAAGAGGTTGTGTTCAAGCAAATCCTTGGTGGCTGCACAGCAGTTATAGAGGGGTTGGGGGCGCTTCGGAATCGTTTGAGCGATGCCCACGGAAAAGGAAAGGGCGGGGCGAAGGCCGCCCCACGCCATGCTGAACTGGCAGTGAATCTTGCCGGCTCGACTGCGCTTTTTTTGCTCGCCACATGGGAGGCAAAGAACGGTGATTGAGTGGGGCATTGCTCAATAAGGGGGCGGATAAATAACTTCAGCGAAGGGAGTTGCCAATTGCTGTCAGCAGCCACGGACAGAAATCGACCCAAAACAGCAATTCGAGTGCACCCAACCAACCCCAAGGTGACAGTCAGGCATTGGCTAAAATGCAGTTGGTGGGCGGCATAATAAAAATGAGTAGCTATTCTTGATTTGATAGTAGACTCTTTTTGAAACGCTTCAAAGGTGGGCGCTTGAGATATGAAACATTGGAACAGGGGGGATATTAATTTGGAAGGTGGCTATCCGTACTTTATAATTTAATGCTAGAACGGGGTTGTTGCTATATGGAAGGTTGAGTATAGCGCGTCTGGGCTTTTAAATATTAATGTTATACTTTGCGAGTGAGTGTGGAAATGAATCTTACATTCGAAGAAACATCGATACAAGCATTGTTGGGCGCGCCTGATCAGCTAGATACTCTGAATTTCGGCATAATTGGCTTTAACGACGCTTCGGAAGTTGTAATCTACAATGCTTTTGAAGCTAAAAGCGCTGCCTTACGACAGGAACGTGTTTTAGGTAAGAATTTATTTTTGGAAATTGCGCCATGCATGAATAACGCTATGGTCGCTCACAGATTTGAGAATGAAACTGCGTTAGACGTGATCATTTCTTACGTTCTGGCGCTTAGAATGCGGCCAATCCCCGTTAGGTTAAGGCTGCTTAAAGAAAGTGATGCTAGCACCCGCTTTCTATTAGTTGATCGGGCAGCTTCAAAATGATTAGTGATGAACAAGACAATGGTTCAATTGAATCAGAATATGAGGCACTACTGTCATTTATGTATCTATCGCCCGTAGGGTTGGTAAGAACCGACCCATACGGCAAGATTGACATGCTCAATCCCATGGCAACTCAATTGTTAATGCCGTTAGTTAAGTCCCTAGGACTTGAAAACTTATTTGAGACGCTTGCTTCAGTGGCGCCTGAGTTACGTAACCTTGTAACGAGTTTTAGAGAGTCGTGCGGATCAATATGTGTAAATCATAGAATCCACGTGTCGTCCGCAGCCGACGGAGGTATTGTACTCGCATGTACTATTGTAAAGGTCAACGACGAGGTACTGATAACAGTTCTGACTGATATCTCTTCTCAAGTTGCAACTGAAAGGAGACTAAGGCAGACAGACTCATGGCTGGACGCCATCTATACGATTGTTAACGATTTCGCAGTCCTCGGCTTGACCAAGGAGGGAGTAATTAATAGTTGGAGCCCTTCGGCAGAGCGTTTAACCGGTTACACGGAATCCGAGGCTATTGGTGAGACGTTGGGCCGCTTCTATAGCTTGTCCGCCTTGGAAGTTGATGTTTTGAAGGAACAACTTACATTTGCACGTGAAGAAGGTTGGCATTCACGAGACTATCTTTGCCAGCACAAATCAGGACACAATTTTTTTGCTCAAGCAATGATTGCCGTTTTGCGCGACGAAAGTGATGAGTTTTCTGGCTATACCGTTGTATTTCGAGATATCACTGAGCGAAAAGTGTCGAGTGATAATCTGGCCAATTTGCTCACTAAGGACCACCTCACAGGTGCAGTTAATCGCGCTCACTTTTTCAACTTGGCAGAGAAAGAGTTAGCTCGGGCAAGTCGATACGAGCACTCAATATCGATAATCATGCTAGACGCCGATCATTTCAAGCAAGTTAATGATAGCTGGGGGCATCCCATTGGCGACGAAGTTCTTAAGTCTATAGTCAAAATTGCTGAGGGAGTTCTTCGCCCCGGAGATACTATAGCTAGGTTTGGAGGCGAAGAATTTATCATCATGTTGCCTAAGAGTAATAGCGTCGAGGCTTCAGTGATTGCTGAGCGACTAAGGAGCAGCATTGAAGCATCTAGTGTTGATGCTGGTGATGAGGAAGTAAAAATCACAGTCAGTATTGGGTGCGCCTCGACGAGTCAATCGCGATCCACTCTAAAACAGTTGTTAGTCTCAGCAGATAGCGCGCTCTACCAAGCAAAATCTAGGGGTAGAAACTGCATAGTTGATATTGATTACTGCTAATTTATGGCATCTCGTGGGTTAACAAGAGATAGGTCGCAAAGCCATTGCTGAAGATATCGCGGATATGTGCCAGCTGCTCCCGATATCGAAGGAAAGAAGCGAGCAGCAGGCTGGCGCCATATCTGGCGGCGAGCAACAAATGCTTTCTATTACCAGGGCGGTGATGTTCTGTCCTAAGTTGTTGGTTTGGGATGAGCCGACAAAGTGGCTTTAACTGAAAATGAACGATGCTGTGCCTATATATCCTTCGATAGATCCGATCGCGTAATACGCCTGTCCCGCTATTCGAATAGAACACAGTGGAAGCCATCCAGATGGCGACCCAGGTGTTTAAGCTTCGCGTCGGGCCATCGTTTCCGTGTTGGCGGGGAAAAGCGTGACCGAAGAATCTTCGAAAGACATCTATCTAAGCTCGTTCAGGAGTTTGGAAAGATACGGATCTCTATATGCATCACTGGCCTTTGCGTTTTCTGCTGTCCAAGTAGGGGTGTGCGATCCTGCGCTTCGAGCGAAGCATCATTTCAAAGTGACCCCAGATGGAAGCCCTGATCACCATCCGCTTACAGCCTTAAACGCTGACCAGCGCTGTCGCACTACCTCGACGATAGGTCTATACCGGTTGATAATAATCGGACCGAGAACCAAGAGCGGCCATGGGCTCTGGGACGTAAGAATCGGCTCTTCATCGTAAAACCCTCTGAGGTTGTAGCTCAGGTCAACCGCCAGTGTTAGCTGATCCTCGTCTAGCTCGTTTGGATCGAACGGCCTCAAGAGTAGGCAAGCGTGCAACGTTGTTATAGATTTTCTACCTCGACATTCCGACCTTTGAGGCGGCCTCCCACATTGAAATAACTTGCAACTCTTGCGTGATTGAGAAATCCCACGTCTCTCTCTAAATTTTTTTCCACAACACCGGGTCCCTCTGACAGCGAATCGCTGCCATGTCGGAGTTGTAGTTTTCACAACTTCGACACTTAGAGGAGGGGCTCATGACTGCCCTAGAACCGTTCTTCCTGGCCGAGTTCCTCGGCACCGCCACTTGGTTGTGGCTAGTCTTTATAAGCATCGTGATAGGCCTGTTAGTCTTCGACCTCGGGGTTCTCCACCGTGAGCAGCGAGAAATCGGCGTTACTGAAAGTCTGCTGCTGTCTGCTGGCTATATCACGGCTGGCTTGCTGTTCGGCCTCTGGGTCTGGCAGGTCAAGGGTGTTGACGCCGGGATCGATTTCTACACCGGTTTTCTGATCGAGAAATCGTTGTCGATGGACAACGTGTTCCTGATGGCGATGATCTTCAGCTTCCTCTCTATCCCGCGTAGGTATCAGCACGAGGTGCTGTTCTGGGGCATTCTCGGTGTCATCGTGCTGCGCGCGATCATGATTGGCCTGGGGGCGGCGCTGATCGCCGAGTTCAGCTGGATTCTGTATGTGTTCGGCATCTTCCTGCTGTTAACTGGAGTGAAGATGTTGTTCAGCAAGGTCGATGCCCATCCAAACCTTAGCGAAAACCTGCTGGTGAAGTTCCTGCGCAAACACATGCGGGTGACCGAGCAACTGCATGAAGGGCGCTTCTTTGTCCGTCAGGCAGATGCCAGCGGCAAGTCCGTGGTCTGGGCGACGCCGTTGTTCTTAGCCTTGGTGCTGATCGAGTGTGCCGACCTGGTGTTCGCCGTGGACAGCGTGCCAGCGATTTTCGCCATCACCCAGGACCCCTTCATCGTCTACACCTCCAACATCTTCGCAATCCTTGGCCTGCGTGCGTTGTATTTCGCCCTGGCGGCTATGATTCACCGCTTCGCCTATCTCAAGTACGCCTTGGCGCTGGTTTTGGTGTTTATCGGCGGCAAGATTTTCATGGTCGGTATCATCGGCAAGATTCCGGCGGTCATCTCCCTGAGCGTGACCGTGGCTTTGCTGCTGGGCGGTGTACTGCTATCGCTTTGGAAAACCCGCGACCAGGCTTCTGCTGGCCCGCAGGTTTAGATCCAAACAAGTGGCGGCCGCCACATGAATACAGTAAACCCGGCGAGAGGGCCGGGTTTGGAGAATCGTTACCAGTTACGCTTGCAGCGGATATCGCCCAGGTTCCTCTCCCTTTCCGGGGGACTTTCCGTTACCAAGAAGAGTTGCCCTTCATAAAGGGGGACGAGGTCGATTCTGGGCTAAGCGCGATGTGGATGCAGGGCGTTGAGCTAGCGTAACGAACGTGCTGATTCGCCTAATCCTACGATTTAGTGCCGCGTTAGCATGCTGTGGCTTGTGTCGTAGCGGCCATGATTCAGGTCGTATTTGAGTACATCCAAATCTTACCGGTCAGTATAGTCAATTCCGTCCCTATGCCGGAGGGCCTTAAATTGGACAATACCCGCGAGCGCTTGATTGAATCAGCGCTGAAGCTGTTTCTGTCACAAGGTATATACATTACTGGTGTGATGGCCATCGCCGAGATGGCGGGAGTTACCAAGATGACGCTCTACAGCCATTTCCCTTCCAAGGATGCGCTGATAGTGGCTTGCCTTGAGAAGCGTGACCGATGCTGGCGTGAAGAGGTAGAGCGCACCTTGGCAGGGCATCCCGACCCGGTCTGTGGCATGCTCGCTTTTTTCGATTTGTATCAACGCTTTCTTTTGCAAGATAGCGAGCGCGGGTGCCTGTTCGTCAACAGTGCGGCTGAATTCCCCCAGTTTAGCCACCCTGTGCATTTGGCAGTGAGCAGGCATAAGCAAGGGATACGCGAAAACCTTGCTGCCTTGGCCATGAGCGCCGGTATAAGCGACCCTGACGCAGTTGCTGAGGGGCTGTTTATCTTGCTAGAGGGCAGTTTTGTCAGCGGCGCCTTGGGCCAGGATGTAAGGGTATTTGACACTGCCCGCCACGTAGCTCATTGCTGGATCCGCAAGCAGGCCCAACAGGAGCAGAGCGTATGACGCTGGGCCTATTAGCGGCCATTGCCGCCACTTTTTCCTGGTCACTGCTCTACATCTTTCCGGGGTTGGTCGGCGACTACAGCCTTTTTGATCTGGCTGTGGTGAGCTATGCCTTTGCCGGTTTAGGTAGCCTGCTTGTGCTGTTCGTTTACCGTAGCGAAGTGCGGCAATTGCGACTAAGCGACTGGGCCAGCGCCGCATTGCTGGGTTTCTTAGGTTACATCGGCTACTTCTTCCTGATCACCACTGCGGTCTTGGCAGCTGGGCCGGTGATTCCTCCGGTAATGATGGGGTCAGTACCGATCGTGCTCGCGATTGCCGGCAACATGCGAAGCTCCAGCGTGCCCTGGCGCGCCATTGCCGGGCCGCTGTTGGTCGCGGCTTTGGGCATAAGTCTGGTCAACCTGAGTGTGTTTGATTTTCGCAGCGCAACGGTGGTGCTCCCGACCGATTCGATACTGCTTGGGCTGCTCGCATCGTTAATCGCAATTGGATTTTGGACTGGTTTTGGATTGTTAAATGAAAGTGCTTTGGCTCAACGCCCAAGCATGTCTCCCATGTTGTGGTCAGCCATGCTGATCTTCATGTGCAGCGTGGAAATGCTGGCTTTCATCCCCGTTGGTCTGTACTTGAACCTGTCCCACTTCGCTAGCCATCCGAGCGGGTTAGCAGGTACTCAGGCGCTAATAGTCTGTGGATTGATTCAGGGGTTAGGGGCCACCCTTGCAGGTGCTTGGGCATGGTCAATCGCAACTCGACGTCTACCTCTGGCTCTAAGCGGGCAATTGATTGCCAGCGGAACCATTTATGCAACTACGATGGGCCTGCTCATCAATCAACGCTGGCCCTCTCCTATGGAAGCGCTTGGGACAGGGTTGCTATTCGTCGGCGTGGTATGGGCTATTCACGCCTTTTATCGCAGGCAACCACACCTCGTGACACGTGGTGGGATAACAGGCCTTGGCCAAAACTAATTCGACTGCGCCCGTATGGGCATTTGAGGTGTCCACTTTGGATTGATTTGGCATCATTGTGCTAAGTGCTGGGATCGGGAAGGGGTGTTTGGCGGACGGTTACGTTTATCCAATGTTTTGTAGCTATAAGGCACCGTGCCAAACGACCTGAATTCGAGGTTTATAAGCGTGCAGCACTTAGTCTTATATCTGGCATAAATACTCGGTTTTCAATGCGTCTGTGCCGCCGGCAACGCTCCGAGCAGTAGCGCACCTCGGCCCAGCAGCGCGCCCATTTTTTGCGCCAGGCGAAGGGCAATCCGCAGATCGCACAGGTTTTGATCGGGAGTTCACTCTTCTTCAAAACGACTCCCCGGCATCCAGTTTGGCGAGCAGTTTCTGGCCACGATCCCATAGCGCTTGCTGCTTTGATTCAGTCATGCGATCGAGGTTTTTGTAGACCATGCCCATGCGCTGATTGCTGCGCAAAAGGTCGCCGTGACGCATCAGAAAATGCCAGTAAAGCGAATTGAAAGGGCAGGCGTCGTCCGTCGTGCTTTCACCGACTTTGTACGCGCAATTACGGCAGTAGTCGGACATGCGCTTTATGTATTGGCCACTGGCGCAGTAAGGCTTGGAGCCCAGGTAACCACCATCGGCGTGCATGACCATGCCCAATGTATTGGGTAGTTCGACCCAGTCGAATGCGTCCATATAGATCGCCAGGTACCAGTCGCAAATCTGGGTCGGCGCGATGCCGGCCAGCAGTGCAAAGTTTCCGGTTACCATCAGCCTCTGGATATGGTGGGCATAGGCATGTTTCAAGCTTTGCCCGATCGCTTGGCCCATGCAATTCATCCTGGTATCGCCCGTCCAATAGAACTCTGGAAGCGGTCTGTCGTTGCCAAACAGATTGCCGTCGGCGTAGTCGGGCATCTTCAGCCAGTAGACCCCCCGAACGTATTCACGCCAGCCGATGAGTTGGCGGATAAAGCCTTCGGCTGCATTCAGCGCAATGCTGCCTGAGCAATAGGCGCCCTCCACATCGCTGCACAGCTGACGCAGATCCAGCAGGCCAATATTCAGCGCGGCGCTGATCCGCGCATGAAACAGGAAGGGTTCATCACTGGCCATCGCATCTTGGTAGTCGCCGAAGGCTGCCAGACCCCAGTCGAGGAAGTAGTCCCAAAGCGCTTGGGCATCGGCGTGGTTTACCGGGTAGTCAAAGGTTTCAACGGCACCGTAGTGGCCGGAGAAGTTTTTTGCGACCAGCGCCAGCACGTCCTGGGTTATCGCATCGGCCGAAAAGCGCATGGGCGAGGGGGCTCTTAAGCCTTTGGGAAGTGCCTTTCGGTTTTCAGCATCAAAGTTCCAGGCACCGCCGACCGGGCTACTGTCACCATTGAGCAACAAGCCACTCTTGCGTCGCATCTCTCGGTAGAAGAACTCCATACGCAGCTGCTTTTTGCCTTCGGCCCAGGACGCAAATTCTAGTCGGGTGCAGAGAAAACGAGTATCGGTATGCCACTGGATTGCCAAGCCACAATCTTTGAGCGACTGCTCCAGGCGCCAGTCACCACATTCTGTAAGGTGCAACTCATCCGGCGCTAGCAATGCGTGCCAGCGCCTCAACTCACCCGACACTGAACCGCTGTTCTGCGGATCATCGAGAGTCACGTACTGCACGCGAATGCCGCGCTGCTGCAACGCATCGGCAAAGTGGCGCATGGCGCTGAAGATGAATGTGATTTTTTGTGGGTGATGGGGCACATGGCTGGCTTCCTCCATCACCTCGACCAGCAACACCGTATCGTGCTCGGCGTCCAGGCCCTGCAAAGAGGCAAGGTCAAACGATAACTGGTCGCCCAGAACCAGACGAAGGCGGTGGGTGTTTTTCATGCGCGATGGTCCAGATGCATACGACTCACAACGGCGCCGTAAGTGAAAAGGGAATGCGCAACGAATCTATGGGGCCTTCACGTACGCCGCACATTTCATCGTGCACGCACTGCTGCACCAGCACGCAGGGAAATGGCGGAGCCAGTTGCAGTAATTCACGCAGGTGACTGACGGAACGAAGGTGCAGTGGTTTCGCGGCATCGTTGAGCAGCGTGAACTGACCGTGATCCTGCGTGACGCGCGCGACATAAAAACCACCCTCCAGCGACAGCAACTCCAGCTCACGGATTTCGCCCTTCGAAGCTAACTCGATCAACGCTTGCAGATTCAAGGTGTACTCCTTGCCTACCAGGGTAGGCGTTCTCCGGTGTAAGCAAAGAAATGACCGCTGTCGGCTGGCGCCAAGCGGTCAATCAGTGACAACAATTCTCGGGCCGCAATGCTTGCAGGCCTGGCAGCAGAGGCGCCCCGAAAGGGCTGTGACAGACTTGAAATAACAGTGCCAGGATGAAGGCTCAGCAAGCGGGTCTGAGGGCGGGTGCGTGCAAGTTCGATTGCCGCTGTTTTAATCAGCATGTTCAACGCTGCCTTGGAGGCGCGATAGGCATACCATCCACCCAGCCGGTTATCGCCAATGCTGCCGACCTTGGCGGAGAGCACCGCCATCGCGCCTTGTGTATCAAGCAAGGGAAGGAAGTGGCGCAATACAAGAGCAGGCCCGAATGTGTTGACTTGGAAGACAGCCTGAAACGCATCCACTTCAATCGCGCAATAACTTTTTTCAGGCTTGATTTCGTCGCGGTGGAGCAGGCCAGCGGCGTGCACAATCAATTGATAGGGTGCTTCGGGCGCTAATTCGATAGCAGCTCTGGCGATACTTTCAGGCTCTTCTAGATCCAATCCAGGAACACTTTTGCGCCCCAGCTCACGAACGCCTGCACAGCTTGGATCTGCCTTTAGCCATTCACAAAAAGCCGAGCCGAGTGCTCCGCTGGCGCCGATCACCAAGGCTCGGTAGCCATCGCCAAGCGAGTTCATCGTGAAAGAATTGTTCATTAGCCTCTCCCACAGAAAAGCGCGATTGCGTTGCTAGCGGCGCCCGATCAATTGCAGAAATTCCTGACGCGTGGTGGATGACTCGCGAAAGGCGCCCAGCATCACCGAGGAGGTCATCACCGAGTTTTGCTTCTCTATGCCGCGCATCATCATGCACATGTGCTGTGCTTCGATGACCACAGCCACCCCGGCGGAATCGGTGATGCGCTGGATGGCGTCGGCAATCTGCTTTGTCAGGTTTTCCTGAATCTGTAAGCGGCGGGCGAACATTTCGACCACTCGCGCAACCTTCGACAGGCCCAGGACACGTCCGGTGGGGATGTACGCCACATGCGCCTTGCCGATGAAGGGCAGCATGTGGTGCTCGCACAATGAATACAGTTCTATGTCGCGCACGATGACCATTTCATCGTTTTGTGACTCGAACAGTGCGCCGTTGATCAGCTCTTCCAGGTTCATCGTGTAGCCATTGCACAGGTACTGCATGGCTTTGGCTGCGCGTTTTGGCGTGTCCAGCAGTCCTTCTCGCTCAGGGTTCTCGCCGACGCCGACGAGAATTTCACGGTAATGCTCGGATAGAGATGGGTCCACGTTGATGTTCTCAGTGATGCTGCATTTCATGAAAGGGAAATCCCTGGCAGCAGGGGCGTGCAGGTCACTTCAGTTTTGTTTTCACAGCCGGCGGTTCGCGGGCTCTGGTGCTGGCGGCTTCACCGCACAGCGGTAATCGCGACAGCGGCGGCTGCCATCCGGATGAGGCAAGCATGCCAAATACGGGCGTACGCGGCAGAACAGGCGATATCCGACGGTAAGTAGCGGCCGGATCGCAGGCCAGGTCAGCGGTGTGGCCCAAAAGCCCAGACCGGCTGCTCGCCAGCTCCACAGCGTGGCGTCCAGGCCCTTCATCCAGCGACCATCCGCGAATCGGGCATGCAGGGATGACTGCATTTGCTCGAACGTGAACCCTAAGGCCGTTGAGTCGAAATCAGCGTCGTTGATGTCAACAAATCGTAGGCGGGTGTCTAAGGCGCGCTGGCTGAGAAATTTGATTTCCCGGGCGCAGAGCGGGCATTCGCCGTCAAAGTAAAGCGTGAGTGGCCACTGCTTTTTATTGTACATGTCAGGCAGCCTTGTATAGGTTTTGTATAACATAGGCCGAAAAATCCCGACTGACAATGGCCGTCATTCAGGTGCTCATCGTCTTCGGCCAGCACGGTATCGCGCAATGCATCCACGAGCGGCTGAAGTTGCCGGCCTGTTTGTCCAACACACCGGGCCAGCGTTGAGCGTGCAATCGGCAGGCCGGCGCGACCGAAAGTCTTCTCCTGCCGATAAAGCGGCAAGTGGTCGGCGAATTTCGCCACCATCACGTGAGGGAGCAAGCCTGTGGTCGGGATGCTTTTGTCGATGACCTGCGCAGGAACGGGTGCCTGGATCAGGGGTTCGCACTGACGGCAGGCCCATTTCCCGCACGCATGCTGCTAGATGGTCAAGACGCCGGGTGTGTAATTCAGCTTCTCGTTGAGGTCCTCGCCGATGGGCTGAAGCTGGCAGCCGCAAGCGCACTGGGTCTTATTTGGCTCGTGCTGCATCACGGTGCGCGGGAGCTGCGCAAGCAGCGGCGCACGCTAGGGCTTCTCACGTGGCTTGGCCGGTACGGCTGGCGGATTGACCGCGTTCAGCGCGGCTTCGATGGCCGCGAGGTCGGTGTCGAACAGGTCGTCTAGGAGGCTGCCTTGATCAGGGCTCAGTTGTTCACTGCGCTTGGCAAACTTGTGGCGTTTAAGGATCGCGATCTCATGGGCAAGTTGTTCATTGACCGTTTCGAGGCGGTGGATCTTCTGGCCCATCGAGTCGACCTGGGACAGCAACTGCAAAGATTATTCGACCAAGTATTCGACACATCAGTCGCTAACCTCGCGACATAACAGGCTCAAGCACTTAGGCAAAGAAAAGCCCGCGTGGGGAGCGCGGGCTAAAGGGTTTAGAAGGAGCTGGGATTAATCTAGTCAGATGCGTGTGAAAAAACTGTGAATCAAGAGCATCTGTCATTTCCAATAACAGGCCGCTGTCAATCGGTAAACCTCATGGCAGCTATTTCAAGTTTATTTTGCCGCCTTCTCAATCAGGTCAGCTACGGCCTTTGGATTGGATACCATAACAACGTGTGAGCCACCCTTGACCACGACAGTTTGCTTGGAGTGCGCACGCTCAGCCATGAACGCCAGGGCCTGAGGTGGGATGTTCTTGTCTTTGTCGCCGTAAACAAACCACGATGGAACGGTTTTCCAAGCCGGTGTGGTGGCTGCTTCATTCAAAGCAGCGACGGTGACAGGGCGCTGACCAGCAGCCATCAGCCGAGCGTCAGCTTCGGATACATCGGCAGCAAACTGTTTATGGAATTTATCCTGCTGGATGTAGAGATCTTTCCCACCGTCAGCAAGATCAACTGGTGCAGCTAGCGCAGATGCAAGCGTTCCGCCTGGGAACCGCCCAGACAATTCCGCTGCCGTTTCGCCAGCCTCTGGTGCAAACGCTGCGACGAATACCAAGCTCTTCACGTTTGAGTTGCCATAAGCAGCTTCAGAAATCACAGGTCCACCATACGAGTGACCGACCAAGACAACAGGCGTCTTGATGCTTTTGACGATGCTTGCAACGGACTGAGCGTCACTTGTAACACCACGCAGTGGATTCGCCGCTGCGATGACGGGGTAGCCGTCCTTTTCCAGAATTTTCACAACACCATTCCAGCTCGACGAATCAGCGAAAGCGCCGTGCACAAGGATCACGGTTGGCTTTACGTCAGCAGCGTGTGCAAGGCTTGCGGCAGTGATGGCGGTTGCGAGAGCCAAACCCGAGAAGATCTTTTTCATATTGATGTCTACCAGTGAGGGGGACTGCTAAATATTTTGCGCGCTAATCAATCGCTCAGGTAGTAATCGTGCGACAGATAATATTTTTTGTCAACAGCTTGCGATTGAATAGCGCACGTAATAATTTGCTTTCCTGCGTAGCAAGGGAGAAGCAGGTGACCAAGTTCAAAATTCCGGAAGACGATTTCGCGCCTCTGAATGAGTTTTTATGCTTCACGATCTACTCAACGGGACATGCGCTTACGCAGTTCTACCGTCCGATATTGGAGGCAATAGGCCTGACGTATCCGCAGTATTTGGTGATGGTGGCGCTTTGGGCAAAGGATGATCAGATCATCAAGGATCTGGGTAGCAGGCTATTTCTGGAGTCGAGCACACTGACGCCATTAGTTAAGCGTATGGAAAGCGCGGGACTTATAAGCCGCTGCCGGGATCCGAAAGATGAGCGTCAGGTGCGGGTCAAACTGACAGACAAGGGCAAAGCATTGAAGTCGGATGCACTCAAGGTTCCAGGCTGCATTCAGTCGGCAGTAGGGATGACAGCAGAAAATGTCATGGAGATTCAGGCTGCGGTTGCTGGTATCCGTGACCGGTTAATTGAGGGGAGATAACCTTATCTTGTTGGCGCTGATTGAAAATTGACCCACAAGGCATGCGGCAGGGTGTTTATGGTGCAGATCAAGACGGTTTATCGTCCTCGATACTCCTAGGGCACTTACCAACTGGTAAGTACTAGAAAAGCGCCTACCCATTATTCGACAATGACTTCTCAAAACGACCAGAGACTTAATGATCATGAATGGGCAAAACAATCTAGAATTTGCGCAGAACTTCTTACAAAAACTGGGTGCTGGAGACTCTCAAGCACTGGCGCATCTATTTGCTGAGGACGCGCGTTGGGAAATTGCGGGTGATGAGGGGGCACTGCCATGGCTTGGTAAAAAAACAGGCCGAGAGGCTATTGTTGACTTCGTAAGAGATACTGCGGCGTTGATAACAAGCGAGAGTCTCAACGTCCACGATATCCTTGCGAATGAGCATCGCGCATTGATACTTGGTGACCTTGCGTCAGTCGTAAAAGCCACGGGTAAACGTATTGAAACGTCATTTGTACTGGTGCTAGAGGTAGATGACGGATTGATTACGAGCTTTCGAATGTTGGAGGATAGCTTTACCGTATCCCAAGCCGCACGAGGCTAATAAATCTTCCTCATCGTCCGGCATATGGAAATGTCGGAGATGTTACATCCCCCGTCTCACTCTCCCAGGTGCTTCACCGTATATTTCCTTGAGTTCTTTGCTGAAAGCCGCTTGGGATTGATACCCGACTTAGGAAGTAATGTCGCTCAAACCCAAATGTGAATGGTTTAGCAGGTTGACCGCTGGACTTGCCCCTACCAAACCGGACACCAACTCCCCGTTAAATTGATGTTCCCGCTAAGCGCCTGAACTCCCTCGGTGAACGATATTTCAAGGCGCTGTGCGGATGCTGCTCGTTGTAATGCTCGAAGGCAATTGCCAGGTTGCGCAGCGCCGTTTCTCGATCCGGCTTGGGCATGTGCGCCACATAATCACGTTTGAGCGTCTTCACGAAGCTCTCGGCCATGCCGTTGCTCTGCGGGCTGCGAACTGGGGTGGTCACCGGCTGCAAACCGATCTGTCGAGCAAACAGGCGTGTCTGTTCGGCGGTGTACGCCGAGCCGTTGTCGCTTAGCCATTGCACCGGCGTAGCGGGCAGTTGATCACCAAAGCGCTTCTCCACGCTTTCCAGCATCAAGTCGCGGATATCATCGCCGCTGTACCCGGTCGGGCTCGCGACCCAGCCGATGGCTTCGCGATCACAGCAATCGAGGGCGAAGGTCACGCTCAGTTTGGCGCCGTCCTCACAACGGAACTCAAAGCCGTCCGAGCACCAACGCGTATCACTGGTTTCCACCGCAATACGGCCTTCGTGCCGACGCGGCACGCCGGGCTGTTTGATCCGGCGTTCAAGCAAAAGGTTGTGGTCACGCATCACCCGGTAAACCCGTTTCACGTTGACCGCCGGCAGCGACCGCTTTTCACGTGCACGACGCAGCAGTCCCCAGACGCGACGGTATCCATAGCTGGGCAGTTCGCTGACCTCTTGCTGGATTTCAGCGACCAGCTCAGCATCGTTCACAGGCCTGCTTCGCCGCACTTTGGGCGATACCGATTGCTTGATTCGAACCGTTAATTGCGAGCGCGCCACACCGAGACATTCGCTGACCAGCTTCACTGGTCGTCCCCCGGCAACAAGGGTGAGTGCGCAATCCATTTTCGCGACCGGGCGATCTCCACGGCCTCTTTGAGGATTTCGGCTTCCATCGTTTTCTTGCCCAGCATCCGTTGCAGTTCACGGATCTGCTTGAGCGCATCGCTCAGCTCGGAGGCAGGCACCACGGCTTCGCCAGCACTGACCGCCGACAGGCTGCCGTCCTGATACAGCTTGCGCCACAAGAACAACTGATTGGCATTGATGCCGTTGCGCCGAGCGACGACCGACACACTTTGTCCTGGCTCAAGGCTCTCGCGAACCATGGCCAGCTTTTGCTCTGGACTCCAGCGGCGCCGCCGCTCCTGGCCCAAAAGCTCCCCACTCTTGTCGTTGCTATTAGTCATAAACATAACCGTTTGCCTATCCCTTATCGTAAGGGGGAAACGGTGTCCTGTCTTTCATGGGGCTCGTTCAACCGCCAACTCCATTCGGACCTGAGTCAATAATACCCAAGGTGAAACTCCAGCCACCCGTACGAAGGCTAGCATAAACGTTGCGCGAGACATGCTTGCGGTTTCAGCGAGACCGTCAACGGTCCACTCATGCGCAGGATCCGCCAGCATGGACTGCCAATCGCGACCTAGCCGCTTATCAGACAGCAACGCCAAGGTGCATGTGTGTTGGCCATGGCTCGCGATGTGCGCGCGGAGGAATTTGACCTTAAAGTACTTTTAGCCCATGTCGATAAAGTAGGGACAAAAAAGGAGACTCTCATGGAAATCAATGCCACTACACGCGCTTCGACTAGAATCACAGAACCCGCAAATACTCCCAAGGCTGTGCCGAGCGAGGCTCCAGGTAACTCCGACCTATCGGCAGTTACCGAAGGTGTAAAAGTGACCTTGTCCGCTGAAGGGGCAGCGAAAGCGTCAAGTGAGAGTGAAAAAAATGCGGACATCGATGCTAGCAATCTGCCGGATGGTGTGAAAAAAATTCTCAAAGTGATCAGAGACATCCAAGAAAAAATTCAAAAGAAAATGGAGGAGTTGGATGCCATTAAGAACGATCACTCTCTGAGCGAAAAAGATCGTGAAGGAAAGGTTCAGGGCATTTTGGCGGAGTTAGGTATTCTCACTAGCCAGCTCACCACTACAACGAATGATCTGCACCGTACAGAAAACGAAATGAAGCTTTCGTCGTCGATGAAAAAACTTTCGAACTCCCTTTCAGCTCCGAGGGACTGACGCACAATGCCGCTGATTGACCCTTCACTACACGTCGCTGGAAAGCTGTGGAGGCGTAACCTGCTTTCAAGGCACCATCGACAGAAGGTTGGTGTACATCTCACTCGCTAATCATTGGCCCCACTGACACGGTCTAGGGCTATCGGTTGAATTGCGACCAACCCCGCCAGTTGACCCCACCGTACCCACGTCGACAGTCATGCGTAAGCGATCTCATGCTACGTATCGCTCTGGGTCTTTTGGACGGGTAGGTTGGATGCGTGTTCGCAAAGCTCTATTAACATTGTTTCACCCTGCACAATTAAGCCATGACATATCTGCCCATTCTCTAAAGCGCCTTTGTTGGTGAAACTGATCCTAGAAGCGATCAACCACTGGAGTTGTCGCAGCGTTCTCCATAACTGGGAGATTCCAATGTTCGGCACTACTCAATCCTGCCCTGGCGGCTCCTATCCGGATACTTCGATCGTTCTTCATCGTGAGCACGAAGCGGGCTTTTTGCTTCCCCAATTCATGGGAGCTTTGGCAAGCGAGGCTAGCGGATTAGGCATGACTGATATGTGCCAACCACGTTCAGACGAAGGTTTTTTTTCAAGGCTTTGTGCCTCACTGATGAAGTCGCTGAAGCTCCGGTTGTTATTCATAAATGATATTGGACAGCCGGGTGCTGTGCATTCTTACAGAGAACTGAAATGAGCCACGACTTCGATCTATTTGTCATTGGTGCCGGCTCGGGTGGAGTACGGGCTGCACGGTTTGCAGCAGGTTTTGGTGCAAAAGTAGCGGTTGCCGAAAGTCGATACTTAGGCGGCACATGTGTAAATGTCGGCTGCGTTCCAAAAAAGTTGTTGGTTTACGGTGCCCATTTTGCTGACGACTTCCAACAGGCTGAAAGCTTCGGCTGGACAGCTGGCAAGGCGAATTTCGACTGGCCATCGCTTATTGCGAACAAGAACCGTGAGATCGACCGTCTCAATGGCATCTACCGTAAGCTTTTGATTAACAGCGGCGTCACGTTGCTCGAAGGCCATGCACGATTAGCAGATGCGAACCATGTCGATGTAAACGGCCAGCGTTTCAGCGCTGAGCGGATTTTGATTGCGACTGGCGGGTGGCCGCAGATTCCGAAAATTCCGGGACATGAATATGCGATCACTTCAAATGAAGCGTTCTTCCTGGAAGAGCTGCCCAAGCGAATCTTGGTGGTCGGAGGTGGTTATATTGCTGTGGAATTCGCTGGCATTTTCAACGGGCTAGGAGCCGATACTCGGCTGCTGTATCGAGGCGATCTGTTTTTGCGAGGATTCGATCAATCAGTGCGTATTCATTTGGCAGAGGAGCTGACTAAGCGCGGTCTGCGATTAGATTTCAATACTGACATTGTCCAAATTGAGAAGCAGGCCGATGGAAGCTTGCTCGCGACGCTTAAGGATGGGACGCAATTGGAAACTGACAGCATCTTCTATGCCACTGGTCGTAGGCCAATGCTCGATAACCTGGGGTTGGAAAATACGCGCGTAGAGTTCAACGAGGCTGGCTACATTGACGTGAATGAGCACTTTGAAACTCGCGAGCCTTCCATTTTGGCTCTGGGTGATGTCATTGGCGGTGTCCAGTTGACACCCGTTGCGACAGCAGAGGGCATGGCAGTTGCCCGTCGGTTGTTCAAGCCTGAGCAGTATCGACCGGTCGACTATCGCCATATTCCAACTGCTGTGTTCAGCCAGCCAAATATTGGTACGGTAGGACTCACCGAACAGCAAGCGATTGAGCAAGGCCACAAAGTGGTGGTGTTCGAGAACCGGTTCCGACCCATGAAATTGACTCTCACCCAGTCGCCTGAACAGACGCTGATGAAGCTGGTAGTGGACGCAGAATCTGATCGAGTGTTGGGATGCCACATGGTCGGTCCGGACGCGGGGGATATCATTCAAGGCTTAGCGATTGCTCTTAAGGCGGGTGCCACCAAACGACTTTTTGATGACACTATTGGCGTTCATCCGACCTCCGCAGAAGAGTTCGTTACCCTCCGTGAGGCGGTTAGTAGCAGGTGACGGAGGATGGCGATTCCTATACATTTTGCGGCCACCTCTTGATGGTAAACCTGCTCCATGTCTCTCGCGCTCGAACAACTAGTCGCTGGTACACAGATCCCTTTCGCTGGTAGTCGTGTGACTGTCGTCAGCCCAGAACTGGCAGCGCGTTTCCAGCCGGGGGACCATTTGCTGGTAGAGCAAGTCAGTGGCGAGCTATTGCTGATCCCCCTGCACTCACGACGGCTCAGTTAGCTCAACTGGATTTTGCTTTGCTGACCTCTGACTTCGCTACGCGCATTTGTATCGATGAGTACTTCACCAACGCGAAAATCACGCCAAAGGTGACGATTCAGGTCAACTCCGTAAACACGTTGCTTGAAGTCATCCGAAACACCGCGGTCGCTACCATCCTTCCGAAACCCATCGCCATGCAGGATCGCGCTCTTCAAAAACTGGCCTTGCTCGATAAGGCGCCTCAACGTGGCGTGTCGATTCTCAGGCGGAAAAATAACTACCACAGTACAGCGGCGGTCGCGTTCATGAATTTGATGCTTGGATCCCCGGCAGTGGACTGAGAATAGAGTGCTGACCATTACTCCCAGTGAAATGCTGGATTGTAAATAATGGTAATTCCGCTGTTTGGTAGGGAAGAGCAAGATGACGCCATCGACACGATCACCGGGTCGAATCCAAAAACAACCGGAGTACGTCATGTCCCAACAACCAATCAAGCTTTATCGTCACCCATTGTCTGGCCACGCGCATCGTGTCGAATTGATGCTCTCACTGCTCGGCCAGCCAACAGAGTTGATATTTGTGGATCTGATGAAGGGCGCGCACAAGATGCCCGAATTCTTAGCGCTCAACAGCTTCGGCCAAGTACCGGTGATCGATGATAACGGCACCGTTCTAGCTGACTCGAACGCGATTCTGGTCTATCTCGCTGCTAAATACGGCAACGGTGAGTGGCTGCCCAGTGATCCCTTAGCGCAAGCAAAAGTACAACGCTGGTTGTCAGTCGCGGCCGGACAGATCAACTCAGGCCCGGCTACGGCTCGACTGATTACCGTGTTCGGTGCCGGTTACAATGCGGAAGATGCGATCAGCAAGTCCCACAGCTTGCTCACGGTCATGGAGCAAGAGTTGGGTAAAAGTAAATTCCTGGCTGGCGATAAACCGACCGTCGCTGATGTAGCAGCTTATACCTACGTGTCCCACGCCCCGGAAGGTAATGTTGCACTGACTGACTATCCTAACGTCCGTGCTTGGTTGAGCAGTATAGAGGCATTGCCAAATTTCGTTGGTATGCAACGTACTGCTACGGGCTTGCAGCAAGCTTGATCGAAATGACGGAGCTACCCGGGAAACATTCCGGGTAAGCTCTGCTGATCGTCTGCGATTTGTCTTCGAATTTTTTGCCTGTCGCGCTAGTCATCTGGACAGGGTTTGCGCGGGTCGCCATTGGCGACACTCTTGGCATTTATGTCTGCTCGCTCTCGCGTTCAGATCTTGCTGTCCCTACGCCACGGCAGAGTCGCCTATGGATCGCTTTCAAGAAATGCAGATATTCATGACGGTGGCTGAAGAAGAAGGCTTTGCCGCCGCCGCACGTCGTCTAGATATTTCACCCCCCAGCGTTACTCGTGCCATTGCTGCCATGGAGGAACGCATCGGCACTCAGCTGCTCTCACGGACCACACGTAGCCTGCACTTGACAGAGGCCGGGCAACGATACTTGGATGATTGCCGGCGAATACTCGGTGAGGTCGATGAAGCGGAGGAGGCTGCTGCTGGCAGCTACTCAATTCCATGTGGGCATCTGACTGTGACAGCTCCCGTGCTTTTTGGTGAGTTGTACATTGCGCCTTTGCTAGCTGAGTATTTGGATCAATTTCCTTCTGTACATCTCAACGCGTTACTGGTTGACCGCGTGACGAGCATGGTTGATGAAGGTATCGATGTGGCGATCCGTATCGGCCATCTGCACGAGAATAATCAGCACGGCATCAAGGTTGGCGAGGTGCGCCAAGTGATTTGTGGCACCCCCGACTATTTTGAGCGATTCGGCAGGCCCCGCCACCCTGGCGAATTAAGCTCCGCCAAAATCGTTATGTCGTCCGCGAGCCATTTGTTAAGCGATTGGCAATTTGAGAATGACGGGAATGCATTGAGCTTTCGCTTCGATCCGCGGTTGGTCGTGACCGCCAATCAAGCTGCTATCAATATTGCCTGCTTGGGCTGGGGCGTGACACGTGTGTTGTCCTACCAGGTGGCTAGTCAGGTAGCGGCCGGTGAATTGGAGGTAGTGCTCCAGGATTTTGAACCACCCGCTTTGCCCATCCAGGTTGTTTATCTTAAGAGCACTCGCGTACCAGCGAAGGTACGTACCTTTGTGGATTTCCTCACGGAACGTCTGGGATGTGATACAGCGCTTAGACCCACTGTTAAAAGTACGCTTTGATGGACCGCTATCATGAAATGCTCATGTTTGAAGCGCTCTCAGAGCGCCCAAGCCTAGCAGCGGCAGCGCGCCGTCTTAATGTCTCTGGCCCGACGGTAGTTCGCGCGATTGCCCGGTTGGAGACGCGTCTCGGAGTGCCGTTATTGCAGCGAAGCACTCGTGGAGTGTCGTTGACTGAGTCGGGTGCGGCATTCATGGCCGATTGCTCCCGCATCCTCAAGGAAATCGAAGACGCAGAAGCATCTGCGAAAGGCCTTCATGTTCAGGCCCAGGGAAATCTGACCGTGTTGCTTCCACTTCTTTTCAGCCGCTATGTGATGACGCCTTTACTCGCGAATTACATGGAGGTTTATCCCGAAGTAAAAGTATTCGCTCATTACCATGATCGTTTTCCGAACATGAACGAGGAAGGTCTTGACGTGGCAGTGCTGGTGGGACATTTGCCCAGTTCATCGTTGATCGCTAGGCCTGTTGGCCATGTTCGTTCGATCGTTTGTGGCAGTCCTGCATACCTCGAAGCCCATGGTGTGCCCGCCGAGCCGGAGGACCTCAAAAGTCATCGGTTGATTGGCATACAAGCTTATCGGGAGAAGATCCACTGGGAGTTTTCCAAACAAGGCATTCAGAACACCATTAAGGCCCGATCACGGGTCAGTTGCACCACTGTTCAAGCTGCCATGGATGCGGCTGCTCATGGTGCGGGGCTTACGCGCTGCTTGAGTTATCCAGCCTACGATTATTTGAATTGCGGTCGATTGCGCCGGGTACTGCAACCTTTCGAGCTGCCAGCGCTTCCAGTACATGTCGTTTACCGAGAAAGGCGTAGGGCCTCGATGAGAGTGCGCAGTTTTGTCGACTACATTGTCGAGGGGCTGCGCGAACATCCGGCAATGCTACCGGATGCTCTTTGAACGATCAGCGACCCACTTTGGCTAGCTGTGTCCCGTATGTGTCCAGGTTTACAGTGTTACGCGTGGAAACGTGTCTGATACCACCTTTGCTACAAACCGACAAACGCACTCCAGCATTTCAGTGAGCGAAACATTGGATTGTGTTTTGTGTTCGTTCTCATCGAAGCGATTAAAGCGGAGCATGCGTTTCAAGCAGTTTATTTAAAGCCTCACCGCGGAGATTACTACCCGATGAAACGAGTACTCATGCTGCTAGCCAATGGCGTCGAGCCGATGGAAATGGCTGCGTTTACCGACGTGCTCGGCTGGGCCGATTTGCTCGGTGATTTTCCTCTTGAGTTAGTGAATGCAGGCCTTCGTAGAAAGATCGTAACCACGTTTGGTCTTACGATTAATCCACGTTTTCTGTTGCGCGATTTGGATATGAGTAGCTTTGACGCTTTGGCATTGCCGGGTGGTTTTGAACCGTCGGGATTTTATGAAGAAGCTTTAAGTGAGCCCTTTCTGGAGACCATTCGCTATTTTGTCGAAGCCGGCAAACCCGTTGCCAGCGTTTGTGTGTCGTCGGTATGTCTGGGTGTAGCGGGCGTGTTGCGTGGCAGAAATGCGACGACCTATCACCAGGAAGGTGGAAAGCGCAAGAATCAGTTAGTGGAAACAGGTGCTCTGTTCGTCGATCGACCTGTCGTGGTTGACGACAACATCATTACTTCGAGCGGACCAGGCACGGCCACTGAAGTCGCTTTTTTGCTGCTGGAAAAACTCACAAGTTCTGAGAACGCGACGTTTATCCGTCAGAAAATGCGCTTTGCCACTCCTGATCGTAACTGGTTTGAGACGCCACAAGTTCCCGAGGCCCTTATTCAGTAATCAAAAGAGACCGAGCGACTGTAGAAGGTAATGGAGCAGCAGTTGAGCCATCACCCGTTCATTGCAGGCGAGTATTCGATCGCTGACATGGCGATCTAGCCATGGTTGCTTCAACACGAGAAACAAGGAATGCATTGGACGCCTACCCGCACATTTCCACTTGGCTAGCGAAAATCACTGAGCGTCTGGCGGTGATCCGGGCCTACGCTAAAGGAGAGGAAGTTCGCCCATCAGGTCACATCGGTGAAGATAGGAAAAAGTTCTAAAGCTGTCATAGGCACGGTCGCGGGCGACTGATGTAAATGATGTAAAGGCGCGCGGGACGCCGTTGTGTCTCGCAAAACCGTGCAGTGCTCCGACCTGCAAGACGCTGGGTTGATGGTATCTAGTGGATGTGTGGTTAGACACATCACGGGGCATCAATCAATACACGTTGGGCAGCGAGTGAACTGCACCTGTTTACGAATACGTAGAGGTGATCATGAATAAAACTGACGAGCCGGGGGGATCACCTTGGCATGCCGGTGAGCGGCACTTGCAGGAAAGCGTCGGCGTGGCGCAGCAGATGGAGCAATTTGGGCGAAAGGTTGTACGTGACTACATGCCGGATCAGCATCGTTCATTTTACAGCCAGCTCCCGTATCTAGTCCTAGGTGCTGTCGATGAAAAAGGCATTCCTTGGGCGACGTTAATAGAGGGCCCTCCAGGGTTCGTTAACTCTCCCGATTCACGCATTTTGCAAATCGACCGGGTTCCCGCGGATGGTGATCCAGTCAAAGGAGCATTAGATACCGGTGCCGCAGTCGGGCTGCTCGGCATCGATCTAAAGACCAGAAGGCGCAATCGAATGAACGGCAATATCAGCACCGTCTCATCTGGCGGTGTTGCCGTTTCTGTCGTGCACGCTTTCGGCAACTGTCCGCAATACATCCAGTTGCGAAGTGTTGAGCCGGTTAGCGTTGGTCGTTCCTCATCCGATGTTGCAGCGGAATGCCTGAGCGAATTGGACGAGGCTGCAAAAGAGATGATTCGAAAAGCCGATACATTCTTTCTCACCAGCTACGTCGACCTGGACGGCGACTCATCCAGGCGCTCGGTGGACGTTTCGCACCGCGGTGGTAACCCAGGTTTTGTCAGGGTCGAAGGCAATGTGCTGACGATTCCCGATTTTGCCGGCAATCTGCATTTCAATACGTTGGGCAACTTGTTGCTCAATCCCAAGGCCGGTCTGGTTTTTGTCGATTTCTCGTCAGGTGATGTGCTTCAGGTGGCCGGACGCACGGAGCTTATTCTTGAGGGGCCGGAAATCGCAGCATTCCAAGGTGCCGAAAGACTCTGGACCTTAACGGTGGAGCAGGTCGTCAGAAGGCGCGCAGTGCTGGCCCTGCGCTGGGCATTCGAAGGTTTCTCGCCTAACAGTTTGATGACCGGCAGTTGGGAGAAAGCAGAGGGTCGTTTACAGGCTGATACCCTGCGCGATCAATGGCGGCATCTGCGCGTGACCCGTATCGTTGAAGAGAGCAGCACCATCAGCTCTTTTTATCTGGAACCTGACGATGGCGCGGGGTTGCCGCGTTTCGAGGCGGGGCAGCATTTACCGGTACGGTTTAGCCTGGTTGAAGGGCAGCCTCCCCTTGTCAGAACTTACAGTTTGTCGAGCGCACCTTCTGACAACTTCTTCCGGATCAGCGTCAAGCGCGATGGGTTAATTTCGTCGCACTTGCACGACCAGATTCGGGTCGGGGATATCATCGAAGCCCGCGCCCCTCAGGGACGATTCACAGTGCAGGCCGATGAACATCGGCCATTGGTTCTATTGGCGGCCGGCGTGGGGGTCACGCCCCTGCTATCGATGCTGCGCGAAGTCATTTATGAAGGAGAGCGAATTCGGCGCACCCGGCCGACCTGGTTTATCCAGAGCGCGCGCAGCCTGGCGGAGCTGGCATTTCGGGACGAACTGTTTGAACTGGCGACCCGTGCGAAAGACAAGATTCGCGCCCTGCGACTTTTGAGTCAGCCCGAGCAGCACGCCCGCGAGGGCGAAGACTTCGAGTTGGCCGGTCGTGTGGATGTCGCGCTGCTCAAGGCACTGTTGCCACTGGACGATTATGATTTTTACTTGTGTGGTCCGGGCGCGTTCACCCAGGCTTTATACGATGGGCTGCGTGAATTACGCATTGGCGACGATCGCATTCACGCTGAGACTTTCGGCCCTTCGACGCTGGTGCGGTTGCGCGACCAGTTGACACCGGCAGTCGAGCAAGTCCCGGCGGCCAGTAGCCCGGTCAAAGTGCTGTTCTCGACGTCTGCGAAGGAGGCGCGTTGGGAGCCGGGAAACGGCAGCTTGCTGGAACTGGCTGAGAGTAGGGGTTTGAACCCGGACTTCAGTTGCCGCGGCGGCTCGTGTGGAACCTGTCGTACGAAGTTGATCAGCGGGCAGGTGCACTATCTGAACTTGCCCGCCGAGATGCCGGAGCAGGGAGAGGTGTTGATTTGTTGCGCAGTCCCTGCGCAGAGCAAGGAGGGCGATGCCCCCCTGGTGCTGGACTTGTAAACGAAATAACGACGGTCTGTTCATCCTGCTGGATGCGGCTGGAGAGCTTCGGCCAATCCGCCTTCGCGCTGGAGTTGGGCCAAATCGTTGTAACCTCCGACATGGCGGTCCCTATGAAAATCTCGGGGACCGTACGCCGACTACTGCGTTTCACCATTTCCTGCTTGATGTTTTGAGTTCCCACATTGGTTTCTGTGTACGGGATCCCTTTGGAGTCCAGCAGCTGCTTCGCACCATTGCAGTACGGGCAGGTACTGGTTGTATACATCGTGACTTTACGCATGAAGAGTACTCCTCGTTTTCGATTACTTTTAGGCAGCGGTTTTTTTAAGCGGGCTTGTACCGCACAGGCATTGGAGTGCTCATGAACGTTGAAAACTCGGAAGCAATCCTGCTGATTCCTGGCGGCTACTGGGTTTGGATTGATGTGGATGAGGCCAGCATCGGAGGAACAGGTACTGCTATGCGCTTCGAGTTGCCCTTGCATGCTCACAACCTGCCGTTGATGCATAGCCACGAAACAAAGCTCGTAGTGGCGCTAAGGGGGGAGCTGGATATTCGTATTGGTCGACATAGAATTGCATTGCTGCACGAGGGCGATGCCATACAACTTGAACCGGGAATTGCGCACCGCATCCATCAAGCCGGATCAACCCCGAGTATCGTTGGTGCAGTGCTCTGGCCTGGCGCAGTTGAAGGAGCTTTCCGAGAAATTGCCGCGTTGGTCGAGCGAGGCACCTATCAACGTAGCGAGATGATTCGAATCCTCTCTCGATACGGCGTGATTTGGGCTGAACAACCCCTAACAAATAGTCATCAAACAGTTGTTGTTCGACCTTTCTTCGATTTCATGCGCGAAATGCCTAGTCCGCTGGCTCATGCGCTTGAGCAAATATGGAAATAAGGGGGTGTTTTATCAATTTAGCGTTCAGGGATAGCAAGAGAAAAGAGCCCGCGGATGGCGGGCTCAGTGGCAACAACTGCATCTATTGGGGGGAGGGGGCGTGCAGTCGGTTTCCTCTAACTTCGACCTGTTGACCGATGGCAAACTCTTTGCGCGGCGAGCGCACCACTCGTTCTTCACCGGTATTGCTTCGGACAGCGTAGGCTCGCTCCTCTAGACCTGTAGCCTTTTGCACTTCCCGGCCACCGAAAATCCCTAGTGCAGCTCCGATTAATGCGCCTAAAGGGCCGCCAGCGGCTCCGCCAATTAGAACGCCAGTGCCTGCACCAAATGCTGCCCCTGCCGTAGTGTCCTCAGCTTGCGAGAGGACTTCGTCAGCGCTTGCGTGAGAGAGTGGGAACAGGGAAATTCCAATTGAGAGAGTGACTGCATAAAATTGTCTCATGCTACCTCCGATTGATTAGCATGACAGTATTAGCCATGCAGATCTGGTTAGCGTGCTAATCAACTCGCCGTCTAGCGCTGCTTTTCTATGCGTCTTCGTCAGTTAGCGCAGGTACTCCGCCCTCCTCAAAGACCCAGGTCGGAAAGGCTTGGATGGTCATCCGGGCGACGGCCCAGAGGCCAATGAAACTTTCGTTCTGACTCTTTGATGGGCATGTCGTTGATGCACGCAAAACGGTGCGCCATCAAACCGTTCTCTGCGAACTCCCAGTTTTCATTTCCGTATGAGCGATACCAATTCCCGGAATCGTCGCGCCACTCATAGGCGTATCGCACAGCAATACGGTTTTCGGTGAACGCCCATAACTCCTTGATAAGTCGATACTCCAACTCCTTATTCCATTTTCGCGTAAGGAGCGCTTGAGCCTCAGCCCGGTTGACTGCAAAATCGACGCGATTGCGCCATCTGGTGTCGGGGGTGTAGGCCAATGCGACTTTTTCCGCATCTCGACTGTTCCATCCATCTTCAGCCAGACGAACTTTGAGTGTCGCAGACTCACGGTCAAACGGTGGTAGGGGGGGCGGGTCTCAGATTCAGCCATGATGACTACTCCACATTGAGGTACATCGGGGATAAAATTTATGGTTCGCTAGAAGCTTAGTTAGGTTAGGAACGATTGGGGCATCTATCGAACATGTTTAGACTAAATAAATCAGCTGGTGTGAAAAGCGACTTCTGGAACTGATAAACCTTCAATTAATGCTCCATTGCTTGCACTCAATGTACAAGTAGGTTTTTAGTAATGATGTTAGGGTGGCGGTTTAGAGCAGTCAAAGAACCGAAAGAACTAATGCTGGTTTGGTTATGTAAGATAGGTCTAACGTAAGTTAAGCTTCGTGCTAGATAACATACAGCTGGATGGCATGCCAGCAGTTTCATCTTTCACTTAGTGCAATAGTGAGGGGGTTTACTATTCAATTGATGAGCAAAATATTATGCTGCTTCCTTGGCTGAAACAAGGTGCCCGATGGCTGCACCTTTTTCACAAAGATGACTACTGATACGGGAACGTAACCAGCGTTCACTAGGATCCGTATCTGAAGTCGCACTCCATGACATCGATAGGTCGAGCGCAAGGATGCTCAACGGAAGGGCATCCATCCGCAGGTAACCTTAGCGAATCATAGTCTTAGCTACGTAATCAGGAATGACCGCAACCATTTGCGTGTCCTCGATCAGGGTTTTTAGCGCACTATATTGCGGCACAGCCAAAACGACTTGGCGTTGCCCCAAGAGTTTCTCCATATGTGAATCGTTCACCGGATGCCCAGTCTGCGATCCAGCGAAAGTGTTCCTGCACCGCGCGCGACGATGAGCAACAGCAAGCCAGCCCAGGAAAGATGAGTCGGCCAAGCATCGGGGTAAACGAAAACCTGGATGACAAAGGTCATGCACAGCAATGCCAAGGCGGATAAACGGGTGAACAGGCCGAGCACCAGGAGCAGTGGAAATAGGTGCTCGCTGTAAGTCGCAAGGTGTGCCGCCAGTTCTGGAAAGATCAGGGGCAAGGCGTATTCCGTTCGGAACAGTTCGTAGGTACTCGGTGTAATCGTCAGAATGTCGCTGACTTTGGTGCGCCCTGACATGAAAAAAATGGCGGCGATGGCGATGCGCGCCACCAACACCAGAAACGAATCGCTGATCAGATCGCCCAATCGGGTTGTAACGCGGTTCCAAAGGCCACGCAGGGAATTGTCGTCGACAGGTGGGCGGGTGTGGATGGTATCCATGCTGTGCTCCGTTGATGGCTTCAGCAATTGGTTGTCGGGAGTTCCGCCGTTACAAACGCGTCAGCACTCACCAGGCGAATAATGAGGTTTTCCAGGTTCAGGTCGGGCTCGACACCAATGGCCCAGTCAGCAGCGACATCGAGGGGCAGGTGCGCCGCGCAGGCGTCGAGAAAGGCGCAGTCTGCGGCACTGGCAGCCTGCCAATGCACGCGGCCGGACTTGCGTGTCAGTAGTGCACCTTCACCTTGCCATTCGAGTTTTTCAGGCATTTCCCGTTGTTCACGATTGACGCACCAGATCGTGTAGGCGGGACAATCCGGCAACCAGACCCAACGGGCGGTGTCCCGTGGTTTAAGCCGCAAGTTGCCCAATTCCGTAGCGGGAATCTGCGCCAAGTCGTTCAGCCCAAGACCAGGCTCATCAGCGGTGCAATGAACCTGTGTCCAGAGCAGGTCCAGACGGGCGACGTCGCCCAGATACGGCATGTCTTGCGCGTGCTCGAATTTGTCGAGAAAGTCGGGGAAGCCCGCTCCGTAATTCAGTAAACGTGCATCTGTTGGCGGTGAAAGCCGGGCATGTATGGCGGCGGCGCTTTTAAGCCAGTCAGTGCCCACGAGGCGCTCTACGGTAGGGAAGTTGGCTAGCAACGCATCCGTCGTGCCTTTGAGTACGGTATTGCGATAGACCGCAAAGCCTGGTTGTTGGGTCAGCGAATCCATCGTGGATGATTCAGTGCCGTATAACGCATCGACGAAGGCATCCTGAAAGCTTGCGAGAGAGGGCTTCATATCGCCACCTTCATTCGCTGATTTTGCCCAAGGTTCAATAACGTCTGCGCTCGGTTGCGCTCGGCCAGTAAAACGTCGAAAGCGGGGATATGGTCGTCGCGTTCGATCAGTGTCGGACGCTGGCCGATCCGCTCGATCAGCCGCTGGTACAGTGACCAGACATCTTCGGCGACAGGGGCATCATGGCTGTCGATCAGTAACGAGGATTCACCCGGATCCTTGGTGAACCCCGCCAGATGAATCTCCATGATGGCGTCGGCCGCAAAGGCATCCAGATAATCGGCGGCGTTAAAACCCAGGTTGTGCGCACTGATGTGCACGTTGTTGACGTCCAGCAACAAGCCGCAGCCAGTCACCGTGCTCAATTCGGTGAGAAATTCCAGTTCGCTGTAGTCATGCCCGTCCAGGTGCAAATAATGGGTCGGGTTTTCGATGGCAATGCGACGTCCGAGGGCGTCTTGTGTGCGCTGGATATTGCTTGCTATACGCTGTAACGCTTCATTTGTTCGGGGAAAAGGCAACAGGTCGGGGTGGTATTGGTCGCGCCAGGCTGACCATGCCAGGTGCTCGGAAATCAGTGCCGGTTGAACGCGATCAGCGAGCTGTTTCAGGCGTTTCAAGTGCTCCGGGTCCGGCGGGCAATCAGCCGCCAGCGAAAGTGACACCCCGTGCAACGACAACGGGTGCCGGTCGCCAATGGCCTCCAGCCACGCCAAGCGGGGGCCACCACCAACCATGTAGTTTTCCGGATGAACTTCGAACCAGAGCCCTTCGACCGTGCAGTCGTGGGCCTCCTGATAATGGTTCGGTTTGAGGCCGAGTCCGGCCCCGATCTGGAATGGTTTGTTCATGATTAGTGTGTGCCCCGTGGTGTTGACGTTACATAGGTGTGAGGCTGCCGGTGCCTTTTGGCGTCTTGATGGTGGTGCAAGTACCGACTGGAACGTTTTTCCAGGCGTTCGGCTGGTAATCCATTTTGGCGGTGCCTGCGCAGGTGGTACCTGCACCGGCCTTGCAATCGTTTTGACCGGCCATGGCGACGCCGTAGCATTTTTCCATGGCGCCGGCGGCGGCTGGGGTCTCGGCGGCAATGGCGCCGGCAGCAAAGGAGGAAAAGGCAACGGCTATGGCAGCAAGCTTCAGATTGTTCATGGTTATTCTCCGGGATCATGAGGGTGGGTCGTCGCATCAGTGCAGGAGTGCGCTGTGCTTCAGATCCGAAAGGTAGTTCGCTGAGTTTTCAAATCCGGTTACAGCCATCGCAAAATATTTTTTAGAACCGCAAAATGAATCTGCTTGTTGCCTTATGGCTTTGGCGGCAAGCATGATCCATCGCCCGTTATTGGCGCTGGCGTTATGCAAGTACAGAATACTTTCATCCTCGTGTAACCAGAGTGGACGATGGAACGAACTACACATAACGACGCATTGCGCAGCCGGGAAATTCATCTTCAGACCTTGTTCCTTGCGGGCCTGGGTGGAGACGAGCGGGCTTATGGCACTTTCCTCAAGGAGCTGAGCGGTCATATTCGCGGCTTTGTTCGAACCCGACTTCAGCGACAACCGGGTGAAGTCGAGGATTTGCTGCAAGAGGTTTTACTGGCCGTCCATAACGGTCGACAAACGTACCGTGCGGACCAACCGCTGACGGCCTGGGTGTTTGCCATCACCCGCTACAAACTCACGGATTTTTTTCGTGGCAGGTCGCGCAATGAAGTGCTCAATGACTCGCTCGACGATGTGGCGGAGCTGTTTGCCGAGCCTCATCTAGAGCCGGAGCAGGCCCATCGCGACCTCGGCAAGTTACTAGAGCAACTGCCTGACCGGCAGCGTTTGCCGATTCAGCAGGTGAAGCTTGAAGGCTTGTCGGTCGCCGAGTCCGCGCAAATGACCGGGCTTTCGGAGTCCGCGGTAAAGATTGGCATCCATCGCGGGCTTAAGGCGTTGGCCGAGAGGATTAGAGGTACACGATGAAAACTGACGATCTTATTTCCATGCTGGCGACCGGTGTTACACCGGTCGACCGGCATGCGCTCGCCAAGCGTTTCGGCGTCGCGGTGCTGGTCGGCCTGATAACGGCCTTCTTGCTGGTGATGGTCATGTTCGGCGCACGTCCGGATCTGGCCGCAGTGGCGGCAACTCCGATTTTCTGGGCGAAGATTGCCTTACCCCTGTGCCTGATGGTCGGCGCGTTGAGCCAGGTTGTGCGCCTCGCGAGGCCCGGACTTACGCCTGGCGCCGGACAACTGCTGGTCATTACTGCGGTTGCAGCGGTTTGGGCCGGCGCCCTCTATGTCCTGATGACAGCAGCCCCGGACGTGCGTGCTTCGATGATCTTCGGTAAAACCTGGCGCATGTGTACGCTGAACATCACCTTGCTTTCGATTCCGGGGTTCATTGCTGTCTTTTGGGCGCTGCGCGGGTTGGCACCCACTCGCCTGAGACTGGCCGGCGCCTGCGGCGGACTGCTTTCAGGGGCGATGGCTACCATTGCTTATTGCCTGCATTGCCCTGAAATGGAAGTCCCGTTCTGGGGCGTCTGGTACTTGCTTGGCATGTTGATACCAACCGTTATCGGTGCGCTGCTCGGACCGCGCTGGCTTCAATGGTAGTGGGGTTGAAAGTCGCTAGTTATACAGCGACTCCACAACTGACCATCGTCGCAAATTTGAGATGAGTACATTATTGCCAGCTCACATCCCAGAGTGACAATTTATCGCTTTAGCTCTATTTCGGCTTGGCACTGAGAGCGATGCCAGTTCTGCCAGGTCTCCAGTTCATTTGCATAGGTCTTCGGGCAAACCAGTCTGGGTCTAATCAAGTGGATATCACCGGGGGCTTGAGCGAAGACATATCGATCAGCGTGCTCGATTATGATCTTTCGTATCAGCCCATAGGTCTTAAGATCAGGTGTCGTACCTCGGCGCCATGCTCGGTTACCGATGGACGTGTGAAGGAGGTGTTTCGGGCTCAAAGGCAGGAGTATGTCTCCGTTCTTGACTCCCCAACCGCCACCAAAGTCATAGTTTTCTGAGTCTTGGAAATTAAGACGTATTAGTGGGTTGTCTGATGTCGGCCATGACATGCCAGGCGGAGCATGCAAAATTGTCCATTTGTGTGCCGGTACACGACCTAAAGTTTTTGTTAACAAATGCCTCATTTGCCATATCCACATCCGTCTGCCGATGATGGTCTCCGCTTTTACCTGTCCGCCGCCGTCCTGTAGAGGCTCGATAGATATCTTGAAGAGGGAGAGAGCATCGTCATCCTCTGAGCCACATGCAAGCCGCTCGTTCCTTCCAACTGCCTCTTCCATATCGCGGACTGAACGTTGCATGGTCTCATCCATCAACGCTTCCAATGTCTCGTTCTGGTTACGAATGAACTGCCTAAGGCGAGCGGGAGTGCGGACATCTAAGGCAGCCGCGAAACGTACAAGCCGTCTCCAGTGTTCAGGTAAAAGGCGCTCTTCACGGACAACTCGGCGGATGGCTTCTTCAGCAGGATTTTCAAATTCACTGTCGAGCCAACGTTCGAACTCATCCGTCTCTTCTTGGCCTGCCAAGTAGGTGTAGAGATGTTGGTGGTAGGCGATTCCTTTCAGGGATTGCTCCCTCCAGAGGGGAACGTTTTCATTCTGTACTAGCAAGCGATAAGTAGGGGTTTTGCCGTTGTTCGCCCATTGTTTCAGGTAGAGCTTTGGTACGTAGTGATTGTCTTTGCGTAGTTGCGGCATTCCAAGATCTCGCAAATTTGAAGAATCCGGCCAGTGCGATCATATCTGTTACTGATGGGTGGGCTGGCTGAATTCACTCTTGGTTTTTGGAGACAACGAAACCTTTTTTGTCTGATTGTTGCCTTCCACGAAAGCCTGTAATCGACCCAAAGCCGCCCTTTGTGAAGGACAGTTGACGGAAAAAGTAAGCCATAACTCCAATGCCAGCACCAGCACCAGCACCAGCACCAGCACCAGCACCAGCACCAGCTTCGGCAACTCAGCAGCGTATGTAGGGAAAGTCCCCCGCTTTTTTGGGGGGGCATTAAGCAATATGAGTCTACCGTCCCCGAAGAGGGCGTTTCGTCGCAATGTCGTAATGTCTATACCTGATCCTACCAACTGGCTTGGTAATTGCTCGCATGGTTGTACTCACCATTCGTTGAGTAGTCGAAACGGGAGATTAGCCTTGTGGAAACGTGCTCAGCTTATCGTGGTTACCCTTGGAATTGGAGTCCTTACATTCGGTTTGGCTGTCAGCACTGTCCTTATGCAATGGCAGCTGAGATAACCAATTGACGCAACCGTTCAGGTGAAGTCCTGCGTCACGGCTGGATTGGCTTGAGTGGCGCCTAGATCTGTTTTGAACAAATTGCAGATCCAGAAACTGCATGTCAGATACTTTTGTTTAAGGTCGGTAATATTGGCTTAATTCAGGCTGTGTTTTATCGCATCACTCGGCCATTGGGGTCGACTTCATCCGATTGTAAGAGCCATTTGCAGCGACTACACTCCAGCCCATGAAACGCTATCTGCGGTTTTGCATCATCTTCATGATTAGCTTGGCGCTTCCCCTCAGTGGGATGGCGGGCGTTCAGGCACCGACAGAACCTTGCCCCATGAAAACGATGGGTATGGCGATGATGGACGACATGGCGATGGACTGCTGCACCGACATGAAAAGCCCTTCCGAGCACGGCAAACCTTGTAAGCCGGGCCAGGAATGCAAGACAGGCGGCATGCTGCAAGTCTCGATCTTCAAGCCTCCTGTAACCGTATTTAGCCCCGTAGTGATTTCCTTCTTCAGCAATTCCCTACCCGTACAGACCCCGTCCGGGGTATGGCGACCGCCTCGCGTTTGATTCCTGTCCTACATTGAGCCTCATTCCGCATTGGCGGGATGGACCAGCTGCGTGCATGTCTTTTGACTCGTGCAGTGGATGATCACAGGAATCATAAACATGAACTCCAAGTGCTATTGCACAGGTTGGTCCCTCGTGGCCGGTCTGGCGGCAAGCGTACTGGCATTGCCGAGCTTCGCTGCCGCATTGACACTCGATGAAGCGTTGCGGCTGGCCGAAAACAATGCGCCGTCGCTGACCGCACAAGACGCGAAAATTCAGGCTGCCAGCAGCGCGGCTATTCCAGCTGGTGAGCTACCTGACACCAAACTGCTACTTGGTGTTCAGAACTTCCCCATTGGCGGTCCGGATCGCTGGAGCATCGACCAGGACTTTATGACCATGCAAATGGTCGGGGTCAGGCAGGAGATGCCAAACAGCGACAAGCGAAAAGCGCGGATTGAGGTCGCTGATGCTGCCGTTGATCGCGCTGCTGCGGAGCGTCGAGTCGAACTTCTGAAGGTACGCCAGTCCACGGCTTTGGCCTGGATCAGCAGCTACTCGGTTGAGCGCAAAGATGCGCTGTTCCAGGACTTCTACAAAGAAAATCGTCTGCTGACCGATATCGTCCGGGCCCAGATTGCCGGTGGTCGCGCTCAACCCGCTGATGCGGTGACACCCAAGCAGGAAGCGGTTCAACTGGCGGAGCAACAGGACGATCTAATTCTCCAAAAAGCACAGGCCCGAGCGGCCCTCAAACGCTGGATTGGTTCCGCCGCCAACGACAAGCTTGTGGGCAGCTTGCCTGAATGGCCTGTCGAGACCTCAAGCTACTCCCATAAACTGCAACACCATCCCGAGTTGGTCGCGTTTGCGCCGATGACCCGTCAAGCGCAAGCCAAAGTTAATGAAGCGGTGTCGGAGAAGCAGTCAGACTGGAGCTGGGAACTGGATTACCAGCGCCGTGGCCGTGAGTTTGGCGATATGGTCAGCGTGCAATTTTCCTGGGACCTGCCGCTGTTTCCTGACTCGCGCCAAAACCCCAAAATTGCAGCCAAACAGGCTGAACTCAGTCAGCTTGAGGCCGAGCGCGAAGCCCTGTCTCGCGAGCACACCCAGCAACTGGAAAACGAACTGGCTGACTATGAGCGCCTGAATCGTGCTGTGCGCCGCAACCAGGAAAGCCTGTTGCCGCTGGCCAAGGAAAAGGTCGAACTCAGCATGGCAAGTTATCGCTCGGGCAAAGGCGATTTAAACGCCGTTGTTGCCGCCCGACGTGAACTCATAGAGGCCCGCCTCAAACAGATCGACGTGGAAGAGCAGCGAGCGCTGACCAGTGCGCGGCTGTATTTTGCTTATGGGGAGTCCAGCCAATGAGACTTAAAAAAGGGAACGGGGCATTGCTGGTTGGCATCTCGATGGCATTAGGTGTTGTGGGTGGTTACTGGTTCGCACATCAACGCATGAGCGGAGTACCCAATACCGCCTCGGAGCAGAGCCTCAATTCAACGGGCGAACGCAAAGCGCTCTATTGGTACGACCCCATGTACCCGCAGCAAAAGTTCGATAAGCCGGGTAAGTCACCCTTCATGGACATGCAACTGGTCCCGCAGTACGCCAGCGGCGCAGGGGACCAAGCGACTGTCAGCATCGATCCAAGTCTGACCCAAAATCTCGGCCTGCGTTTTGCGACAGTCACCCGTGGGATCTTTGATTCCAGCCTCGACGTGACAGGTGTCTTGGTGTTCAACGAACGTGATGTCGCTGTGATTCAGGCACGCACCGCTGGCTTTGTGGAGCGGGTCTACGCACATGCTCCAGGCGATGTGCTCAAAGCCAATGCGGCATTGGCGGATATTCTGGTGCCGGAATGGGCGGCTGCCCAGACAGAGTTTCTTGCGCTGAGGCGCTATGGAGATGCTGACTTGTTGGCTGCGGCCCGACAACGACTGCGGCTCACAGGGATGCCGGCAACACTGATTACTCAGGTAGAGCGCGGCGGTAAGGTTCTGCCGTACCTGACTCTTACCAGTCCCATTGCCGGTGTGCTGCAAGAGTTGAGCGTACGCACGGGGATGACCGTGGCGACCGGCGACACCCTGGCACGCGTCAATGGCTTGAGTAGTGTCTGGCTCGCGGTGGCCGTACCAGAATCGGATGCCGGATCGATCACCGTGGGACAGGCAGTCGAAGCGCGTCTGCCAGCTTTTCCAGGGACAATGCTCAATGGCAAGGTCAGTGCGATTCTGCCCGAGACCAATCCAGACAGCCGCACCCTTCGCGTGCGGGTGGAACTACCCAATCCGGACGGGCGCCTCAGACCGGGTTTGACGGCGCAGGTACGCCTGAACCGCTCGACCGAGCAAAGTGTGTTGTGGGTGCCGAGCGAAGCGGTGATTCGCACGGGCCGACGTGCTCTGGTGATGCTCGCCGCAGACGCGGGTCGCTACCGCCCTGTTGAAGTGCAACTCGGGCAGGAAAGCGATGGCAAGACGGCGATATTGAAAGGTCTGGAAGAAGGCCAGAAGGTGGTTACCTCTGGCCAGTTCTTGCTCGACTCGGAGGCCAGTCTAAAGGGCATTGTTGCAAGCTCGGAGGAAGAGTCACCGCCCAGCGCAGCAGCCTCCAGCTTTCATGAAGCGGATGGGCAGATCTTTGAGATCAACGACAAAGAAGTCACGCTTGCCCATGGTCCCTTCAAGACGCTGGGCATGCCTGGTATGACGATGACGTTCCCACTCGCTAGTCCGGCGCTGATGCAGGGCCTCAAAACGGGCGATAAGGTTCGGATTGCGGTGAGTCAGACCGATGATGGTTTGCGTGTTGAGCGCCTGGATAAATCGGGGAGCCAACCATGATCGCTGCCCTGATTCGTTGGTCAGTGGCCAACCGATTCCTGGTGCTGCTGGCGACGCTGTTTGTCACGGCTTGGGGCATTTGGTCGGTGCAGAGCACGCCCATCGATGCGCTGCCAGATCTCTCGGATGTCCAGGTGATCATCCGCACCCCTTATCCGGGACAAGCGCCGCAGATTGTCGAGAACCAGGTGACCTATCCGTTGGCCACCACCATGCTCTCAGTACCGGGAGCCAAGACCGTGCGTGGCTATTCCTTCTTCGGCGACAGCTTCGTTTATGTGCTGTTCGAAGACGGGACTGACCTGTACTGGGCGCGCTCGCGGGTGTTGGAATACTTAAGCCAGATACAAAGTCGGTTGCCGGCCAGCGCCAAACCGGCGTTGGGACCGGATGCCACGGGCGTAGGTTGGATCTATCAGTACGCACTGGTGGATCGCAGTGGCGGACACGATTTGGCACAGCTTCGCGCACTTCAGGACTGGTTCCTCAAGTTCGAACTCAAGACCCTGCCCAACGTTGCGGAAGTGGCCACCGTGGGTGGCATGGTCAAGCAGTACCAGGTCCAGCTTGATCCCCTCAAACTAGCCAGCCTCGGTATCACTCAGGCTGAGGTGACCGAAGCTATCGGCAAGGCCAATCAGGAAACTGGTGGCGCGGTGCTGGAGATGGCAGAGACCGAGTTTATCGTGCGTGCTTCCGGTTACCTTAAGACGCTCAATGACTTTCGGGCGATCCCGCTCAAGCTGGCTTCGGGAGGAGTGCCGGTAACCCTTGGCGATGTCGCCACGATTCAGTTGGGACCGGAAATGCGGCGTGGCATTACTGAACTCGACGGCGAAGGCGAGACTGTCGGCGGCGTAGTGATTTTGCGCAGCGGCAAGAATGCTCGCGAGACCATTGCGGCGGTCAAGACCAAGCTCGACGAACTGAAAAGCAGTCTGCCGGCCGGGGTGGAAATCGTCACCACCTACGACCGCAGCAAGCTGATCGACCGCGCGGTGGAAAATCTCAGCCACAAGCTCATCGAAGAGTTCATCGTCGTCGCGTTGGTGTGTGGGATCTTCCTCTGGCACCTGCGCTCATCCCTGGTGGCGATCATTTCGCTGCCGGTGGGGGTGCTGATTGCCTTCATCGTCATGCGCTACCAGGGCATCAACGCCAACATCATGTCCTTGGGCGGGATAGCCATCGCCATCGGCGCCATGGTCGATGCCGCCGTGGTGATGATCGAGAACGCCCACAAGAAGATTGAGGCTTGGCACGCGGCCAATCCGGGGGAAGAACTGAGGGGTGAACGTCATTGGCATGTAATGACCGAAGCAGCGGCAGAGGTAGGCCCGGCGCTGTTCTTCTGTCTGTTGATCATCACCCTGTCGTTCATTCCGGTGTTCACGCTGGAAGCTCAGGAAGGACGGTTGTTCGGCCCTTTGGCTTTCACCAAGACCTACGCCATGGCCGCAGCGGCGGGATTGTCAGTGACCTTGGTGCCGGTGCTGATGGGCTACTGGATTCGAGGACGAATTCCCAGTGAACATCAGAACCCGTTGAACCGGTGGTTGATTCGGATCTATCAGCCAGCCCTGGATGCAGTCTTGCGTCGACCAAAGATCACGCTGCTGGTGGCGCTAGTGGTTTTTGCCAGTGCGCTATGGCCAATGTCTCGCTTGGGTGGCGAGTTTCTCCCCCGTTGGACGAAGGCGACCTGCTCTATATGCCTTCCGCTCTGCCAGGGCTGTCGGCACAGAAAGCGGCGCAACTGCTGCAACAGACTGACCGTCTGATCAAGACTGTGCCTGAGGTCGAACACGTCTTCGGTAAAGCGGGGCGCGCTGAAACCGCCACCGACCCCGCACCGCTGGAGATGTTCGAAACCACCATCCAGTTCAAGCCGCACGAGCAATGGCGCCCAGGCATGACCCAGGAAAAGTTGGTGGAAGAGCTGGATCGAGTGGTGCGAGTTCCTGGGCTGACCAATATCTGGATACCACCGATTCGCAACCGAATCGACATGCTGGCTACGGGGATCAAGAGTCCTATTGGGGTGAAAGTTGCCGGCACCAACCTGGCGGAGATTGATGCCGCGACTCAGGCGGTCGAGCGAGTGGCCAAGGGCGTACCCGGTGTCAGTTCGGCTCTGGCCGAGCGGCTGACCGGTGGCCGCTATATCGACGTGGATATCGACCGCAAAGCCGCCGCCCGCTACGGACTGAATATCGCCGATGTGCAATCCATCGTGGCCGGTGCTATCGGCGGTGAGAACGTCGGGGAGACCATTGAAGGGCTCGCTCGTTTCCCGATCAATGTGCGTTACCCACGGGAGTGGCGTGACTCGCTCGGCGCCTTGGAGCAATTGCCGATCTACACCCCGTTAGGGAGCCAGATCACCCTCGGCACTGTGGCGAAGGTCAAGGTCAGCGACGGCCCGCCGATGCTCAAAAGCGAGAACGCACGACCCTCTGGTTGGGTTTACATCGACGTGCGTGGCCGGGACATTGCCTCGGTAGTCGCCGATCTACGCCGGGTCGTCAACGAGCAGGTCAAGTTGCAGCCCGGCATGAGCCTGAGTTATTCAGGGCAATTCGAGTTTCTGGAACGGGCCAACGCACGACTCAAACTGGTGGTGCCTGCCACGCTGTTGATCATCTTCGTGTTGCTCTATCTGACGTTCGCCCGCTTTGATGAGGCCTTGTTGATCATGGCCACGCTGCCATTCGCTCTCACGGGTGGGGCATGGTTCCTCTATCTGTTGGGATTCAATCTGTCGGTCGCCACCGGGGTCGGCTTCATCGCCTTGGCCGGTGTGTCAGCCGAGTTCGGTGTGATCATGCTGCTCTACCTGAAAAATGCCTGGGCCGAACGTGAAGACCTCGGCGACAGCACTGAGCGCGGTCTGGTTTCGGCGATTCGTGAAGGCGCCGTGCAGCGTGTTCGACCCAAGGCCATGACCGTGGCCGTCATCATTGCTGGCCTGTTACCCATCTTGTTGGGCAGCGGTACCGGCAGCGAAGTGATGAGCCGCATCGCTGCGCCCATGGTTGGCGGCATGATCACGGCGCCCTTGCTGTCCCTGTTTGTCATCCCGGCGGCCTATCGCCTGATGCGGCGACGGCACCTCAGAGTTGAACCCATCAACCCTCAAGGAAAAGTCGTATGAAGCTGACCCTGATTGCATTTACCAGCACTATTATTGCACTGTCAATTTCAGCGCAAGCAGAGGACATGCCGGGCATGAAAGTGGACGGTATGGACGGTATGGACGGTATGCAGATGAAGCAGGAAACAACGCAGGCTCAAGTCGCCACCGCCGATGGAACGATCAAGGCTATCGATACTACGAAGCGAACTGTGACCATCGCTCACGTCGCAGCAGCGATTAAGTTAGAATTCGCCCAATGAATCCGATCCATCTGTTGCTCCTGAAGCGCTGCGGTCGATACTGAGTTCTTAGCCATTCAATACTGATCAACCAACAAGAGCACACGAGACACCTGCATGAACGAGAATCTGAGCGAAGAAGAAATGCGCCAAGCGCTTTTCGGCACGACGAACAATGATGCCGTACCGGAAGCTCCTGATTTGCGAGTTACTTCAGATCAACAGCATGTCTCGAAAGCCCGGCCGGCTCCGACTTCTCGCTCTCCGAAATTGAAGGTGACGCTTCGTGTAACGGCGGAATTTGAGGGCAAAGCTGAGATGTTTGTTTACGAGGCAAGCACGCTGAGTAGCCTCATTGCTGAGCAGGAAGCGAAAGCGGAAGCGAAGAAGCGCAAGTTTAAGTACTTCGAACTGGTTTCGATTGAATCTGTTTAACTACTTTGCTCGCATCGCCTTCAATTCTCGTTTCAACCAGCAGCTGCGACAGGGCCCGTCAAAACATTATTGATGCATTTTTGAGTACCAAGCAAAGCAGTGAAAAAGCTGTAGATCGTCAAGGGCAATGGCCGAAACCAGTCAAGCGGTTCGCTCGCATAGAATGGTCGGATGGGAATTTTCCAATCTCGCCACAGTCATTTACATAACATCAACTGAAAACGACTTGCTGGTTTCCATTTTGCCTTTGTTTGTTCAGAGCGCAGTCTCCGGTATCGGGCGGTGCTCAGGATAGATGCAGTAATGAGCCGCGCAAGATCTGCTAGATTACCTTTACCACTTGGCTGGACCAGCTTTCACGTCGCGCGAAAGCAAACTTGACTAGCAGTGACCATTCGACCTGAGGAGCATTACATGTCCAAACTTGCAGAATATCGTCAGTTAGAAAAACATTTGGCCGAGCAGTTAGAGGCCCTTGAAGCATTGAAGGGTGACGCCGGACTGAAAAAAGAAATTGAATTTGAAACGAAGCTTCGCGATTTACTTGCGAAATATGGCTTCAGTCTCAAGGACGTCGTTAACCTTTTGGACCCAAAAAGCGCACGTCGGGGTGCTGGCGCTGGCACTGCCGCTGATGCTCCGAAAGCTGGGACTCGGAGAGCGCGCGAGGTGAAAATCTATGAACATCCAAAAACGGGTGAGCGCGTTGAAACAAAAGGTGGTAACCACAAGATTTTGAAGCAGTGGAAATCTGAGCATGGGTCTGCGACCGTCGAGTCGTGGCTCAAGAAGTAAAGAACGCGACTATGACCGAAGGCCCTGTAGGGCCTTTTTTCTGGTCCGAAATCGGCCTGGAATGACTGCGGTGGCTCCCAGTAGCCTCGATTTTTATGCCTGAACGTTCAGGAGAATTGATAGTCAGGCAATCAGGGATGGGTGGCGCCGCAAGCAGAATTTATAGGGAATTATAGAGCGATTATATAGAGGTGCTGGAGACGGCATCTTCACGATACTGGACGGTTAGCTACCAACGCATCATGCGACTGTTCAGGATAAAGTGGAGTTTATAAGTTGCCCGTGAATGCGCAGCGGATCCTGCTGCGCTTCCGTACGTTTAGCATCGGCCAGAGCCTTAGCTTCAGTAAAACGCTCCCAGGAAATGGCACTCGTCGAATCGTCCTCAAGTAGGCTGTAGGCGTACGCCTCCAGCCGGTCTGCTTCGAAAAAGAGGCCGCGTTACGAGCCAGTTCATCATCGCCCTGCGATACCACCGGCGGCGTCTCCTGATTCATGTTGTAACGGCCTCCGTCCAATCCACTTTGGTGGTCTCGCGCCATCTCACATCCGTCACGCCGAACCTTTCAGCCATGGGCTTGCTGAACACCCTGAGTGGTGCCTTCCCAGGTTTGGGAATAGGTGCCAGGTCCGCGTCGCAACATGCCCAATGCCAAGCATCCGCGTTCCGCATTTTTGGCGAGCGAATAACAAACGATTTCGGCTTACCATGAAGCCGGTATTCAATGACGTACAGATCAGTGCGACTCATGAGGCCCTCCTTTTGCTCATATGCAAAGGAGCAATCCGCTGATGAAAAATTCCAAAAAAAATTACCTGTTTTGGTTTTCCTGTAATGCCGTCCTTTCCGCATAAAAAGCGATTCTCCAAGGCTTCGGTCTGTCCTCTGGTCGGCTTCCCTGAACTGTCTCGAAATTAGCAGGTTCAACTGGCAAACCATGTCGAAGAGATCATCGCCATGAACACCTGTAAAAGCCTTTTCTCTCCCGACCAGGAAGCCAAGCTTCGCGCCTATGATCGCTGGCACCGAGCGCTGGACGACTGCTCGATGCGGACGGACTGTCCGGATGCCTACCATGACAAACTCTTGCGTCAGGCTGATGAAATGGACCGACTGGGTATCGTGACTTGGCAGGAGTGGCGTGACCTGCGAATTGAGGCCGATAAAGCCTACATGGAGGCTGTGGCAGGTGCGGACTACCGCACATGAATCCGAATCAGTCCAAGCCACCATGGTCATTTCTTCGCTTGCGGAGATGTGGGTATGTCCAATGCTGACCTCACTGCATCTTACCTTCGCGATCACGCATCATGATTGACGACTGCTAAGTCGTGCACGGTGGGCAAGATCGTCGCGCTGCTGTCTGAAGTCGCAGGCAGTGGCGAACTGATCTAAAGGGGTTATATGGTTTATTGGCCTGAGGCCAAACAGCGCTTATTAAATGTCAGTCCCAATACCATTGAGACATTCAACCTGACCCGCTGCGAGGGTTGCCGAGAAATGGCGTTGGGTGCGTTATGCGACAGTCCCGCGAATGTTGCTTTGGCATCAACCGGTAACCTAGGCCCGGACGATATCGACGGCATCCCGCGGGCATCATCTGTTTCGCATGGGCCTTCCAAACCGAACCTGGACAGAGCGTATTGTCCGGTCAGCCCCCTTAACGTGGGCTTCTCGACAATTGCTGTCTCAGCTTTAGCCTAATTAGCGCCAGCGGTACTTGCATCGAAGACGTTACAGCCGCGCAGCCATCCTTCGATGGCCTCTCAACCAGCACGCAGGTATGCAGTCTTGAGCGCCCCTGCTGGATCTTTTCGGAAAGTGATTGAGGCAGGGATTATTCAAGTTTATTGAGATAAGCCATCAACCGCTCCTTCCCAGACTCGCTAAGCCGATAGTAACGCTCAAGCAGCTCCGCTTCATCATGACGGTAGGCGTAGAAGTAAGCTGCGGGCAGATTCAGTTCAACTGCGACTCGTTCTATCAACTCAGGGGCTGGAACGCGTTTGCCAAGCTCGTAGCGATTCATACGCGTACTCGCCGAAGCAGGCTCAAGGCCAATGCGTATGCCCAGCTCTTCCTGCGAGAGGTTGGCACGCAACCGCGCATATTTAAGCCTAATGGATAGCGTGCTACTCGTCATGACGTCGTCTAGTAAATCAGTAGCGCCATGGTGCAATTTGCTGCTTTTCTAAATACTACCGATTTGGTAGCTTTGGCCGGCGATGGCAAATCAGTGGCTCAGAAGCGCTCAATTGGCCGTCATTCTGGAAATTTTATAGGGATACAATCCATGGTCCTTGGCCAATATTCGCTGCTAGGGCGCAGGCTGCTTGCGCTCGCAATACCTGCCGGCTGCATGTTGTTAGCAGGATGTGGGGGAGAAAGTGAGCCGCCTAGAGCTGAAAACTCTAAGGCTTCTGCAAACCCTGCGGCGGTTGACGCGAAGGCGTCTGACCAAGCGGTCTTGCAACAACTCGCTCAAGAAAACGCTCCACGCGTGGTCGTATTCCAAGATCCGGGGGTAGGAGAGCCAAATGCCTATCTTGACGCAAAGCAACCAATGACGACATTCAATCTGTACAACGCGAAACGCGATTGGGACGAGTCGCCCGAGGATATTGCCGACTCCATCGCTGATGCGTTCAATCTCCGGAAAGCAAATCCCGAGCTTTATCGGTTGGCGTCACAACGACTTTCTGAGCAGGACTCGTTTAAGAAGAAAGATCTGACAACAGCGATAGGCCTATTGGTTGGAGAGGAGGCCGAAAAATCAAAGCAGTACAATTTGGTAAAATTAAGCTCTGATGATTGGACGCCAATTTCACTGAGCAACTATGATCAGCAAGCGAAAGGTTTTCGGATAGATAACTGTTTGTTTTCGGATAAGTTGGAGTATTCCGACGAAGAGAAGCGCAACTCTACTTCTATGGCGCGGGCTCCCAAGCTTCGCTGCTACATAAATCCTGGCCCAAATTCTTACTACCTTGGCTTTCAAGGTGGTTCAGAGTTACTGCTAGATGTTCCAGATGAAGCACTTGCTCATACCTTAGAAGCTACAAGAGAAAGCTTGAAAATCGACATCTACGGCTACGTGAAGTCCGTGGAGCGAGAGCGTTTCGCCGGACAGTTCGGTCCTCAGCGGTTTGTATTGATCGGCCCACAGCGCATTGATTTAAAAGATGCCAATGGGAAGATCGTTTACTCGAAGAATATTTAATATCCGTAAAATAATGTCTTTCACAAAGGTGGCGTGTTATATGGCACTTGTAATACTAGACGGCGTCATTCAAGAAATCGGCTTCGGCTCTTATATTGATGGGCAAAGGATTATCTCGTTTGTAAAAATAAACGGAGTTCGCGTAAAAGATGTCATTTGTGATGACTACATGCGTTCATTTTTGGTGGTAGGGCGAACGGTTAAGCTCGCGTTCGTCCGTCGACTCCAGGGTGTGCATGTTTTGTACTCAGCTCAGCTTGAAGACGGTGAAGTCGTTTCCAAAGGTAAGGGACTAGCTGTCGCGTGGGTAATAATGCTTGGATTCGCTTTTTCCCTTTTGATGAGTCCAATATTCATAGCTATCTTGCGCGCAACTCACTCGATCATGGTTTCATTAATAATATTGGTGGGAGCTGGAATGGGGATTGCGTATTTCATAATGAAAGATCACTTCAAAGCCCGCAAAGCATTCAATATCACACGTTAACGAGCTTGTGGGATTGACCTCGATCGTTGCCGGCGACGCGTTGCGTCACGCGTAACGGCCTTATGTTTTTCCGCCCGCCTTGTGCGGGTATTTTTTGGATGAAATCCATAATTCCGACTTTTCGAATCGTTGCCGACGATGCGGATGTTAGGACCAAGATCAATGATCGGTTGTTGTTGCTGCGCACCTCGGACAAGCCGGGATGGACTCCGACGAATTTGAGTTTCGTATCGATGACCGAGACGGCCGGGTGGTGTTACCTCGGCGCGGCAGCTCTATCGAAATCTACATGGGTTATCCCGAAACGTCCTTGGTGCGCATGGGTCGTTACGCGGTGGACACGGCCGATGTGTCCGGCCCATCGGATACGATCGTGATCAAGGGCAAGGCCAGCGATATGCGCGGCAGCGGGAAACATTCGTTTGATTCGGGATGCCCTCACCCAGTCGTTAGCCATTTAGCACTGTAGGGTGGTCGCGTATGAAATTGATGACCCGGAAAGCGCCTCAAACCATTTAGGCACCCATTTACATCCATTTAATGACATCTATGAATTAGACGGCCCGTTGGCAGGTCGACCATCAAGAGCTGGCATAGGGTCTATCTGGACACCCCCCGCGACGCTAGCCCATGCCGAGTACGCAGAGCTTTGTCGTGCGAACGCTTCATCCCAACGACTTCCAGAGAGTTCTCCAGCAACAACCAGCATCATCAGTTGGTTCGTTGCGGCATCAAGTTCGACAAGAAGTACGTGTGCTTGGAATCTAAAATCGTATTCGGAAATCATCGTGGTGCTCAATTTTTTTGAAGATGGGGTATAAGCCGTTTGCTGATTTGATCTCACTATCTAAAGTGTGGCACAGAAACCTATACGTGCAACTCGGATTTGTACAGGTTTTGTACAGTAAGATGCATGAATTACACCTGTACTCCACCCCTTTGAAGACCAAAAGACGGTCACGCGGCGTGCGATGAAACTCACCCGCTATTAACGGCGAACTGTGGCAGGTTTCCCGCTCAGGTTGGAGCGATAGGAATAGAGAGCCCGCTATGCCAAGTCATACGCAGAGGCGTGGCATTCGGGTAGAGGCGGCCCGTTCAATCAGCTCTGGGGCCGGCACAGGCTTACCAAGCTTCTATCGATTCACGCGCGTGCTTGCGGAGGTAGGCATCAAGGCCGAATGCATATGACCAGCTCTACCTGAGATACGTGGGTACGGTGTCGCGCGTCCTTGAGCCGGATTGCTATCGCGCTACTGGTCATAGTGTTTTCTCCTAAATCAGTAGCGCCCTGGGTCGATTGTTGCTTTTCTAAAGGCTACCATTTTGGTAGTTTTAACCTAAATTTCAAACCAGCGGCTCACAAGCGCTCAAGTAGCCGTCTTTCTGAAAACCTCATAGGGAGGCGGATCACGGTCTTGGGCCAAAAAGTTGCTAATGCGCCGGTTGCTCGCCGTCACGATACCCGCTCGATTTGCATTCATAGCGGGGTGTGGCGGTGAAGGTGAGTCGCCTAACGCAATGAGTTATCTGGAGAATCAGTATGTTCGAAACTCACGAGCAAGCACGTGTGCAAAATCCTTTCTTCGTGCTTGAGGAAGGCGCACGCCGCTGGAAGTACATCTCGCAAACGTCGAATGACGAGTGGTTTTTTGTCACCTATGAAACAGCGGGGGCGGAGGGTTCTTCGCAGCAACAGTTCATGATTTCGAAGGTGCAATTCCTCTTGGATTTGGCCTCAAGAGATACGCCCGGGCAGTTCATTCATGAGGTTCAGCTCGTATCGCCCCCTTGGCTAAACCAAAAGGATAAATGGCTGATGGAGCCAATTCGGGAGATTCAGGAAGTGGACGAGCGGGTCTGTTACGAATTGATGGATGGACAGGTTTATCCATCGGCATTGCTCGGGCAGAACCGAGACCCGTTGTGGTCAAAGCGGTCAAAGGGTAATGAATAATTCCATCGAAATGCACCTCGTCACCCACTACCGATCTCTGCTCTTCACGCAGGACTACTGCGGACAGTCTACATTCGGTTTTGAATGCAATGACGGGTGGGCGAATCTCATCGAAGCGACTCTTCGGCTAACCCAGCAACATGCTGAGCTGAAGGCGCTCGACGTAAAGGTCACCCAGGCGAAAGAGAAGTTTGGTCAGCTCAGGATCTACCATCGCGGAGGGGACGAGAGCATCGGTGCCGCTTTCGAGATCGCGGAGTCGGTATCAGGTAGTGTTTGTGAGATGTGCGGGATGCCAGGTGGGGCGATATGTATTGATGGTTGGCTCCAAGCGCGATGTGGCCACCATTCGGGGCCGCATCAGATAGCTCGGGATGAAAACCTTAAGAGCGACGAAAACTACATCGCCAGCTACGTCGAGGCCGTGAACTTGATTTTGTCATTTTTCGGAGAAGGCGCAGTGCTTTGGGTACAGCAAGAACGCACCGCTTTTGCTGGTCGGCGACCTTGCGGAATGCTGGCGACGGAAGAGGGGTGTCAGACGATTTTCACTTTTCTGAATCGGTTGGAACATGGGGTTGGCGTGTGACTTTATGGAACTGATTACTGCTCCAACTGTGGTGATGGCGGATCATCCAAATCTACAGGATCATTTGCGCCGCGAACTGGAATGGGATTTCAGCCAAGGTCCTGTAGATTTGCGGTATGTGCGAAGTCTCGTATCCTCGCCGAGGTTGAGGTCGTTGTTCGTCCGTGTTTTCAGCCATTGCGCATTAGCCGAAGCTGGCGACACGTTTTTGGATTCGCGCACGCTGTTGGCGGACTACCCTCAAAAAACCATGGCTATATCGCTCACGAATTATCTGCTTTTGGAGGGCACGGTAGAGGTTGTCGATAAATACAGTCCCAGTGACGCGTCGGTGATGAAACTTCAAGTCTGGCCATTCGAGCCAGGAGATCTGAATGAGTTTGCTATGGCGGTCGCGGTGGCGTTGAGTTACACGCCTGCGGAGCTGATGGCTGAATCCAGAATCTCGGCCGCTTTAGACGATTTGGTTAGTGAATGGGGCTACTACACCGATGAATTCTGAACCACCTTTCACAGCTAAGGATTCTTGCCTTCGGCACGGCGGCACGCGTGTTGGCCAGGTCGCGCGACTAGAATGATGATGTATCAGTCGGCTGGCATATCGGCTGCTTCAAATCTCCAGCCCCACCGATGCCATTTTTTCCCAAGCTTCGTCTCGACTGTTCTCGGGTGTTTCCGCTATCAGGATCTCAAGGGAAAGCTTCTTACGCTTCCTAGGAGAGCAAGAACGAACCTCTACCAGCGGTTCCATAGCTTGTTCTACTCTCGGCTCTTCTGGGTTGATCGCTGGTTTTTTTCGTGTCATCTGAGCCTCCAGGCTTTGCTCGTACGAGTTTAGTCTCCGCTGGTTAGGAAGGGCATCAGGGTGATGGATGGCAGGGTTTGAGTGGCCCCGCTTCTCGATTCCTCCATTAGAGCTTCGGATGCAGCCTTCCTAAATCTGCTTCACGCTTAGCGGCCATCGAAAGCAGTCCAATGTGATGTGGTTCCAAGCAACCCATTGAGATCACCTGCTAAGGTTCATAGGTAAGATTTCCATTCAGCTGACCCTAGGGACGCAAGTCATGATTTCCACACTTGAGCTTCGCCACATTATTGAATGTGGCTTCCAACCCCTCTCTTGCACATGCTCGGTCAATCCGGATGGCTCATTGATGATCAAGGTATTTGATCCGACGTCGGGCCGCGTTGATCTGTTAGTCACAGGGGTGGTGACCAGTCAATTAACCTCCAGCCGAGCGATTGCAAATTTAATTGCTGAACTTCGTTCTGAAATGGAGGCACGCAATGCGGCGAGCGCAGAGGTGTACGCGAAATAGCCGCCATCCCAGCCACCGTGTTCGGTCGGAGCAGCATTTGCCGGCGACGTAATTGGGGTGGCCTCACGGTACCAAAACTGGTGCATCCAGATACTCGGGCGGGACGAGAGTGCCCAAACAGACATGTCTCATTTTCAGGTTTAGACGTCCCCACACGTCGCTTTCCCAAGGTGACCGTCTTAGAAGATCACAGTAATCGCGAAGAGAAGCTTCGAGCGCAGATAGAAATCGTGTGGCATCAATCACCAAGTTTTCCGCGTCAAACAGTTGAGAAGTATCTCTTCGAATTCGCCACCCCCCGGTGGTTTCACCCTGATGCATGATTCCGCAACGGACGTGCTTGTAGAAGAGTCTGCCGTGTTCTCGCAGCGATGAAAAATGATCAACACGGTCGAAGAAGTGGCTGAAAGCAACTCCGCTGAGACCAGACTTTGCGGAGCCAGTCCAGAAAGCCTCTAACGTTTCGATCATGAGGCACGCACATGCCATCATCGCAAAGCCGTGCTTATGCTCCTTAGACTCAAAGGGCTTGAGATAACGCTCCTGAAATCGTTGGTACACAAAATCAGCAATGCTTTCCTTGTCCTTTGCCCGTTTGAAAGCTCGGTAATCGGCGACGGTGACTGTGCTCGAAAGCGAAACATCTTGGGGGGCGCGCTTAACCATCATGAGTAGATCCGAGGAGAATTTGTGGTTTTAGGATTTACGTCGGCCAGGAGCCCTGAAGCAGAAGACTTACAGGGCGATGTTTTGAAGGCCTGAGTCGTGTGGTCGACGCGGGGCTTTGCTTCTCATTACCCACTGGTTTAAATCAGATTTGACTCAGCACACGGGCTCGGGCTTTCGTCCATAGGGTAGGAATAGGAACAAATAATAGTGATACTGCTTTCAAAAATAGTGGCAACTTCTTCCCGAACGGAGTGATCGGCTCGCTCGCAATGTGCATCGTGAATAGATAGCGATACACTCGACGTCTACTCAGAGGTAATAGTCCAGCCTGCTCCAAAATAGAAGGTCCAATTTGACCTACCATCCCAGTAACCATAATCCATAGAAGTATTAGTTCGGCGAGCAAAACGGTCGAAATTAGAATGTTGGCCACTATCGTTTTCCAGTCTTGCAGTGCCTCGAAAAATGAATCGATGTTGCTTCCGAGTGTCACGACAGTGGCAAAAATTGCGGCAATAGCAGTCAACAACCCTATGAATCTCGCGGGGTCGGGAAGTCTTACGAATGCAGCGAAGCGCGGCCCCATCGTGTCGTCGCTAGCCAAGTTCCGGATTTCCTCGCGCTCCTCCCACAGGAGTCTAATCTCCCGTGCTTTGTCTAAGAGCTTTTCTGGCGTGCATTCATAACGAGCGCACAGCCACTGTTGCTTTAAGTGCAAGCGTTCGGTAAGCGAGGTGGTAGGGCTTGCTCCGAGGCGCGTTGCGCGCACCTGTGATGATACTTCCCCCATGTGAATCGCGCATATCATCGTGATTATCAATATCGGGAGTAGAGTAGGGATGAAATCAGTAAGCATTACATTAGGAACAGTTACCAAGGCCCATAGAAGAGCTATCAAGACCGTTCCCGTCCAAATCAAACAAACCTTTGCATCTCGCCTCTGCCAAGCAGCTCTGAGCGGAACACGCTCAAATAGCTGAAAGTGTTCATCAATATCTATCTCAAGCTGCTTGATATTCATTACCATTGATCTCTGGATTAATCTTGCCTTGGGAAATAGAAATCCAAGCTAAGATCCGGATCATTTGCGCATACCTCTAAAGCGAAGTCTTTAAGAGTTTTCATGGATTTTTTCACGTAATGATCGCGGGGGTGAGGATCTATGAAGGTTTCGATGTTAGATGATGTGATTTCTTGAGTTTTTGGATGTACTAAATTATTTCTTAGCTGGAATGTTTCAAGTACGCCTTTCGCCAATAGGTCGCTTGGAGGTTCTCCAAACACTGTGAGGAATATTTTTTCAAGTTTCTTAGCAATAGGTAATCTTTCAATTTCTGCTTTGTAATATGGTTCACCCAACCTCCTCACGCCATAAAAATTGAGGAAGCCTTCCATTGCTAGACATGCGTAGAGGTGAGTCGACGTAGCTGCACGATATGAAGCTTGGTGCAAATCAGAGGTTAGGTGAAAGACGAGGCTCTCACAGGTATTTCCCTTTTTTTGGTGCCGTTTTTCGGATTTGGTGAGTCTCTTAGTGAGGGTGGCGTAGTCGCTATAGTAGTGCCATGCATTCTGATGGTGTGACATATACGCGCTGTTCCATGCGCCGCTCTCGGCCATGCTGTAAATTTCCGTTTTTTCCATTTCATCTTCATCAAAAATATTCAAGGTAAACATGATTTATTAGTTTTTAATATATTTCAATCTGTAGCGAATATTTTTTTGCAGATGTGAGCGACTAATCTCTAGTCATCTTGAAGTGTTGGTAGATCGAAGCCCGGTAAAAATTGAAGCGGAGTTTTTTTGCAGTCAGTGACGATATCACCATGGTGCAGTGAATAATCGCGTGATCGGACTTGCTGCGATGGTATGCGTCTGGGCGAATTGACTAGCCCCCTGCATTCGCTAGCAAATCGTCTATCAACTGCCGATCAGAACGTCCGGCCGCCACTGATGTCTAGGGAGTGGGCCCAAGGAGTTAACTGATGGCGAGCAGTTTTTTTGCATTATTTGACGACATAGCAACGCTGCTGGACGACATCTCCGTGATGAGCAAGGTGGCGGCAAAGAAGACGGCGAGCGTCCTCACCGATGACCTGGCAGTAAATGCGGAGAAGGTCGTTGAACTCAAAGCTGATCGCGAACTGCCGGTAGTGTGGGCCGTTCTCAAGGGATCGCTTGTTAACAAGGCTATCCTGGTCCCTCTGGCGCTTGGGTTGAACTACATCTCCCCAGTGATCGTGCACGGGCTTCTGGTCGTCGGTGGCATATACCTCTGCTATGAGGGCATCGAGTCTTTGATTGAGAAGCTCACTCCCAAAGACAAAGGGGATGGCGCGCGCAAGGTGAAGGTGCTCAGCGAAGAAGAGGCGAAGAGGTATGAAGCCAAGAAGATCAAAGGCGCAATCACTACGGATTTCGTGTTGAGCGCTGAAATCGTAGTCATCACGTTGAATGTTGTATCTGAAGCGCCTTTCCTTCAGCAAGTCGCTACTCTGAGCCTGATCGCCCTGTTGGTCACGTTTGGTGTTTACGGCCTGGTCGCCGGCATTGTCCGGATCGATGACCTGGGGTTGCGCATGAAGAAAGTCACCACCCATGGCGTCTTCGCGCAAGCGGTACGAAGCGTAGGGGGAGGGCTTATTGCTGTCGCACCCAAGCTGATGAAATTGCTGTCCTGGATAGGGACAATAGCGATGTTCTTTGTTGGGGGATCCTTTATCAGTGAAGCAGCTCTGTCCTTGCCAGATTGGTTTTTGAACGCCGATATGAAGTCGTACCTGCACGGCTACATCGCCCAAGCCGTTTTGGGCTTAGCTGTGGGTGCTGCGGTGTCTTGCACAGTAAACGATATCAAATACGCGAGATCGTCCACCAATCAAGACGCATAGCGCTCACATGGGCAGACTCGAAGGTGAAAGGACGGTCAATCAAAGATATTCATCTTCGCGCGGATGGCGGCCATGTCCTTCTCAATGTCAGTAAGCTCTTTACTGCGTAGCGCTTGATTCCCGTAAGCCTTCCTTTGATCATATTTCAATCTTTGAAGTTTATCTTCCGCGTCACCTATTTGCTCCATATTAGCTAGGGCTCTGTCCACAGATTTCCAGAAATCTATGGCTTCAAACGCATCATCGAAGTAGTGCCAGATTGAATCGCCTAATTTGTGTCCGGTTTTTTTTCGAATCCTGTTTTCTATGCTTTTAACTACCGGTACTGTGAGCATATCCATGGTTGGGCGGTTGCTCCCGAATAACTCCTTGAGATGTTCTAGTATTTCAAGGGTTATGAAACGGTGGCGAAACATCGAGAAGCAAACCCTTACATCTGTTAATCCTGCTCGTTTTGCCACCCGGCCAAAGTCTTTCGCCATTGAGTCTGCGCTGAGTGGAAGGCCGGTTTCTGTCAGGAAAAAGGACGTTGATGAGGTCGTTTTGTTCGTAGCTTCGCCGTATCTAGTAATAAAATCTTCGCGTGCATCGAGATAATATTTGACGGTCAAGGCGCCATCATTTGTAGTCTTGAATGGCCGTAATACTACTGAATCAGTGCGCAACTTTTTAGTAGGTATATATAGAATTAATGAGTTTACCACATTCAGGTTGTCATCCAGTGGCATCTCGGCAAGTTCGGATGGCCTAAGCCCGAGTCGTTTAAAGGCCCACATGATCATGACGCGCCTTTGATACAAGTATGCTTGTTGTATTAAGGTTTTTTTGTCCGAGTTATTGTATCGATGTTTATAAATACTTGGATATAACTCTGGGTCGCTTTCTAAGAAGGTCTGATCCTCGATGGCTTGAATAGATTTTCGGGGCATTGCATCTTTTTTGTGGAGGGGAGAGCTGACCTCTAAAAATGAGTCGTGATACAAATATGACTTTCCATATTTGTTCTTTTTTTCGACTACGCAAATATTCGGCGAGTCAGCTTTAAATCCTACTAGATTCCTATGATTGGTCGGGTTGCCATGAAGTTGAATCCATGACAGAAAGACGATAATGTTGCTGAGGATGGAGTTTACATAATCGTTTTGTTTCTTCGGGCTGCCGTTTTCTAATTTTTCAGCTGCGAGCGTGTATGAGAGTTCATTCATATGCTCGTCGTTGAAGTCGACGAGAGAGATCCCTTTATCATAGCAGTAACGTACATAAGGGGTCATGCCGACACAATATTGTTTTAATGTTTTGCCCGTAGTTCGTGTTGCCGAGTCAGTAAGCCAATAGTTTACTAAGGTGCACGGCTTTCCATTTGGCCAGGCTAATAAGGCAAACCATGGTTTCGTTTGAGATCCGCTTCTTCCGTTTCGTGGCAGAAGACAATTCCGATATTCCGAATAGAGCTGCCGGCCCATTATGTGTTTGCCTTTACGATTGTTAGCTTTGGTGTAGGTCTTTCTGGCTCGGATGAGATAATTTGCTTATAGGTAGACCATGATTTTTTGAGAGCTTTTTCTAACCTTTTGTAGTCCAGTTCGAGGTCCCCGTTGGTTTTCAAGATGCCCTGAACATCTCTTCTGAGTTGTAAGTAAGCATTTGCGCACAGGTTGGCGTGCCACAGTGCGTTTCGATGCGCAAGCTTATAATCAATAGGAGTGTCCGATGCACGGGCCGTTTTTGATTTTCCTGATCTGGCCAACAGAAGTGAATGCGCTTTCTCGCGAAGAGATAGAAAGTATGACCAATTGTCATTAAATGTGTGATTTCTAAAGTGGTCGTTGGGAGCAGTTTTCAGGCACGCTTTCAACGTGTTATATGAGAGTGCGGTAAACTGGCTATCAATTTCAAGCGAGCAGAAAGATTTAGCGTCTTGGAGTTGTTCTGCATTTATTGCGTGCATATTCTTTTTTTCATTTAGGATGTCTTGAAGCCAGTTGATGCGGTTCGTGGCATTCTGTAGTTTGCTCAAATTCATTTTAACCATCCTTGCCAATAATGACGGCGAGATCAGTAAACTCTGTATCCCCTGGAGTAATCGTTCTTATTTTGATTGGTTTTGCGGAGAGATGTCCTGACGCTACGGCATTTCTCACATAAGATGAGAATTTATCCGGTGCCAGCCCTGAGATTGAATCCACTTTTAGCTCTTTTAGAATTTTGCGGTATGTTGCGGCGGTTGGAGAGTCGATTCCGTTTCCCCTAGAAAATTCGATATCAATTATTTTGCTTTCGATATACCTAGCCTCCAAGTCCGACAACTCGGCACCATCTATATTTGCATCTGTGTATGCTCGCGTGTAATCAGCGTCTCGATGGGCGGCCATCCAGGCTGCCAACTCATCGCCGTGATATTTCTCATCCCAGGAAAGCGTTAAGAGAAAAAACTTGCGAAGCTCATGAATGCGAAAGTATTGTCTACGACCGTGTTTATCTAAAGGTATGTTTAGATGGTCGCAGAAATAGTCCATGCACCTAGTGATAGCTTTTCCCAACGCACCGCTCGAAGTTCCTTTGATGGGCGGGGACATACCATCATTCCATGAGGCGAAATAGAGTAAACGGGTTGGTTTAGCATCTAGACCGAAAAAGTGCTTGGCTGTAACATTTCCAATTTTTTGTAGCAGAAATACCGCCTTGTAGGTCAAATAGGGAATGGGTCGGTCGACTTCTGTTGAATATCCAAGTACTGCTGATTTTTCATTCGGTACCGTAAGCCAGCAACCGTTTGTTAGATTATTGCGAAGTACACAGTTATATGGGATTGTCGCTATCTCTCCCTCGCGCATCGGTTTCATCATGCCGAGAGCGTAGGTGCAAGCGCCGATTAAAATGTAAATTGCTTGTACTAAGGTGAGGTTGCCGGGGACGATGTCGCGACTATCTCTCTTGTTGGCCAGATTCAACCCCGCAAATTCAATGATGCTCGATGACCCCGAATTTTCGGCTGGCTTCACAGTATAATTAGCAATAAGAGCATCAAACTTTTGCTTTTTTTCTGCCGCTAAAACATTGTAATCCACACCCTCCATTCTGCTATCTATCTCGTTGGAATTCGTTAAGTGCTGGCTATATATGCCTATCAGGTCATCGCCGAAATTTATGATCCATCTCGCGGCTTCATTCAGGACTGCCAGGCCATCATTGATCTGTATAAGTCGCTGATGTTCAGATGGTGCTAGATTTTGGTTTAACTCGTTAACTACGTCTTTTGCTGTTCTTTCGATATATGGAATACATGTATGCTCGATCTGGTACCCCGCTAGGAAGTAGTCGAAAAACATACGATGTGCAAGCATGTTTTTCTCTGAAACCCGGAGATTTTCCACTTCGTCCCTGTGGCGAGCGTTTAATGTTGGATGATTGGTTAGAGTTCTGCCGCATAACAATAGTGGCTCAGAAGCCAATCCCTCTTCAAACTGTCTCAGAAATGCTCTGACTTTTTCGCTGCGAAAGCCTTCTTGCGTGTGCTGAATTAAATTGGCTAGGAATACTCTACACACAAGCGATTCGGGTTTTGGTGTGTAATCTTTATATAATCCTTCGGACCTCAATTTGTTTTTAATTCTGACAGTTGTTAGAGCATCTACATATGGCAAGGCAGATAGAGCCTTTTTGGTTGGCTTTCGATTAAATGTAAGCTTGTAAAGAGCTGTAAATAGTCTGGGAGTTATTTCAAGAGCTTCTGACCAATTATCTAAAGAAAGTTGATAAGTTAATTCTTTGATGTCTTCTGAATCCAGAAGGCTGAAGCCGAACTTTTGCGGTTCCAGTGTATCGGCGCGCAGATATATCCATGATGTCAGGCTCAGTCCCCACCGGACAGCTGCTTGCCAACTAGTAGGTCCTGGTGAGTAACCGAGGAACCCGGACCGTAGAGCGAAAGCCCATCGTTGCAAACCATGCAGGGGTATTGAGTTTTCTGGGTCTGTGAGCAGAGTATTGTTCGGTAGACGATGTGCAAAATTTACATTTATGGTTCCTTTCCATTCGCCATTTACCTGATACTCATGGCCAGCATTCTGGGTTTTCCATACATGAGAGCCAATGTCTCCTTCCAGCAACCAATCCGCTTTAATGTCGTTCACTGTGGGTTTCGGGGCGTATAGCGCACTGGCAGCCTCGATAAGTTTCTCGACGTCACTTTGTGAGTATTCACGAGTGGTATATTTGGCCATCGCTATAACCTGTCATCTTCGATGATTTTAGAGTTATATGTTTCTACAAGTCTGCGCGATTTCTGCCAAATAAATTTTAGTTGCGCCATGGATGTTCCACGAAGTAAGTCGTGGATTGATTCGTCGATGAAGCTTTCATCTGCGGAATTCACTGCGCTGGAAATTAGATGGAATAGCCCCATTAAACATTCCGGTTCAAGTTCATTGTCTCGGTGAGGTCCTGGCTCCTCCGAATTCTTATATTTTGCACAAAACACTTCTAGCGATGCTATCGCTTCTGGGGACAAGCAGAGATAGAGATCTTTATTTTTCAAAGGCCCGTTTGAGTTTTCCCCTGAGCTAAAGTCTTTAGAGTATGTGTGGTGAAATGCGTCTGAGAACGGATTGCCGTATTTATCCTCAGTTAAAATCTGAACAATGAACGCATGCAGCTGTTCGATTGTTTCAAAGTCTGATGCTGCTAATTGCCAGTCTGACCCAGCGGTTGCTAGTACGATCGTTTTTTGTTGAAATTTTCTAACGATACGGGCGTGCATCCGGTGTAGCAGCCAAGGTGGTAAGTAACAGGCTAAAACAGTATCAACCGAGTTTCCCATTACGCTTGCCATAGCGGCTACTGAAGTGGTTTTAATCCAAACAAGAATACCCTGTGTATTACGTATCCTGCTCAGACTCAATGTGTCACGGGTGATACCAGCCGCTTCGAATTGTGTTTGTTTCAGAGAAAAAAGGTTCGTGCATTCATTTGAATTCAGTGCGTTACATAGTTTGCCGACACGGCCGTAGCCATTTCTGGTCGCAACTAAAAATAGCTTTCGAGAGGTAGATGGCAGACTTCGATCGGTTTTGATTCGTAGGCGGCGGTTATTCTCCCATACTTTTTCAATCACATCTGAGGCGAGTTCCGTGAGCATGCCCCCCTTGCGCTTGTGTGCCCGTCGTTTATCGACCGTAAATGTATAATGACTTCCCGATGTAGCGGCAACGGATAACAAAAGTTTCCCATTCTTGTCGTATAAATCGGCGTCTTCTAAAGCGTCAGGGTTAAACTTCGGCTGTTCATGTATCAATATGGCAGCAGCTACCGAACAGTCCATTGTACTGAATAATCCCAACGATCTCCCAAGGATTTCAGGGAACTGAGCCCCGACAAGTGTGTTAGCAGTTTCGTTGATGAGCTTTTCTTTTATTATTTTTTGAATTCTGTGGCAGGTGGTTATGGGGGCTAAGAAGGGTATGCTTTTAAGACTTACCCAGTTAAGCTCATTCAGACTATCTGTTTCAAGAAAATAATAGTTCACGGCGGCAAGAAAAAATGCGAGTCCTCGTTCTGTGCGCGGGTCAGCGATATGAGTTGTTTTTCCATACCGGGCCTTATGCCACTTTGGATCAGCAAGAGCGCTAAGTAATTCTGTACGGGATATTTGACTGGATAACGATTTACTTAGGTCGTGGGTATTAACCATATCCTCCCAATAATCTACGCAAATTTTATGCGTTGCGGCTAATGGGGCACTTAGGCTCTTGGCTATATCGTCAAAAAAGGTCTCACTATCCTCTGTATACGAAAGATCCGTGATAAATGACTTAGGCCAAGCTAAGTCCTCAACCGCCTCAGGTGGAGGCACTGACTCATATTTCTCACCAAGAACGAGATTCGCAGCAGATTCGTTCACTGGCGTACTGGCCGGAAGTGATGCAGCAGGAACAGGGCAGGACGGGATAACACCGTCTCGCATCAGCCGTAATAGTAGGAGGCGGATATTGCCCCAAGTCGCACGGCAGGATTGCACAGTTCTTCCTGCATCAGCGGCACCTTCACCGTAGTGATGACAGTACAAGTTGAAAATGGTCATGGGCCACTGGTCTTTGACGGGCCAGTTTGGGGAGTGGCGTTTCAAAAAGCCTAATACCGAGGCAGCAGCATTTATGTAAGACCCTTCGGTGTAGAACGCCATGCCAGCTGTTAACCCTACCAAGGCTTCGCCGATCCTGCTCAGGTCGGCACTGGAGGAGTTGGCTGGCCCCGTGATGGTTCTCTTACAATGCCCGCGTCTGAAGCGGACATCATCTCGGAGCAAGATCAGCCTGTTGTCTTCGATGACAAACCTCATACGCCCACCACCCCAGAGACATTAGGGTAAACCTAGTAGGTGTTTGGACGGTGTCAAAAGCCGGTGTCACAGATAATTCTATCTATCTGAAAACGTTGATAAAAAAATAGACAGACGGTTGACAGTACGGAAAACACTTAACATCGCCATGGGCGCGTCATTGTCGACGGTGATCCTGACGGTGCCGGTGATGGAAGCGATGGCGCTCTACACTGGCCAGCCGTTTCAGATGGCGATGACCCCGGTGCAGACGGTGATGATCTTCCTCACCCTGATCGTCAGCGCAATCAACCTCAACGACGGCGAAACCAATGCCATCGAAGGCATGACCCATTTTGTGTTGTTTGCGACGTTCATCATGTTGTCGCTGCTGGGCCTCTAAACACACCACAAATCCCCTGTAGGAGTGAGCCTGCTCGCGATAGCGGCGTGTCAGTCGACATTGAGGGTGTCTGACACACCGCTATCGCGAGCAGGCTCACTCCTACAGTTTGATTTGTGTTGTATCAGACGCCGGCGATTAGCTGCCGGGCCGCCTGGCTGTGATCGGCGATCAGGCCTTTGAGATCCAGCCCTTCAACCTGCCCGTCAATCACCCGCCATTTGCCACCAATCATCACCCGATCCGCGCGATCGGCACCGCACAGCAGCAACGCCGACACCGGATCATGACTGCCGGAGAAGCGCAGCTCATCGAGCTTGAACAACGCCAGATCCGCCTGCTTGCCCACCGCCAGTTCGCCGATATCGGAACGCCCCAACAAACTCGCCGAACCCTTGGTTGCCCACCCCAGAACCAGTTCCGGGGTGATCTTCTGCGCGCCATAACGTAGCCGCTGAATGTAAAGCGCCTGACGGGTTTCGAGCATCATGTTCGACGCATCGTTGGACGCCGATCCATCCACGCCCAGGCCGAGCAACGCACCGGCAGCGGTCAGGTCCAGGGTCGGGCAAATGCCGGAGGCCAGGCGCATGTTCGAACTCGGGCAATGGCAGATCCCGGTGCCGGCGGCGCCGAGGCGGGCGATTTCGTCCGGGTTGAAGTGGATGCCGTGCGCGAGCCAGGTGCGTGGCCCGAGCCAGCCGACGCTGTCCAGATAATCCACGGTTCGCAGGCCGAAGCGTTGCAGGCAGAAGTCTTCTTCGTCGAGGGTTTCGGCCAAGTGCGTGTGCAGACGCACGTCGAGTTTGTTTGCCAGTTCGGCGCTGGCGGACATGATTTCCGGTGTCACCGAAAACGGTGAACACGGCGCCAGGGCGATCTGGATTTGCGCACCATCACCACGCTCGTGGTACTCGGCGATCAAGCGCTGGCTGTCCGCGAGGATCACTTCGCCTTCCTGCACGGTCTGCTGCGGTGGCAGGCCGCCGTCCTTTTCACCCAGGCTCATGGACCCGCGCGTCAGCATGGCGCGCATGCCCAGTTCGCGAACGCTTTCGACTTGCACGTCGATCGCGTTCTCCAGGCCTTCCGGGAACAGGTAGTGGTGATCGGCGGCGGTGGTGCAGCCGGACAGCAGCAACTCAGCCAGCGCGACTTTCGTGGCGAGGGCGAGTTTTTCAGGGGTGAGGCGGGCCCAGACCGGGTAGAGGGTTTTCAGCCACGGGAACAACGGCTGATTGACCACCGGCGCCCAGGCGCGGGTCAGGGTTTGATAGAAGTGGTGATGGGTGTTGATCAGTCCCGGCAGGATCACATGCTCGCGGGCATCGAAGACGTGTCCGCAGGGCGCGGACGGTTGCTGGCCAGCGGCGAGCACTTCGACGATCACGCCGTCTTGCACCACCAGGCCGCCACGGGCATCGAGGTCATTGGCAGTGAAAATGGCGAGGGGATTTTTTAGCCAGGTACGGGTCGCAGGCATGTTGGCCGGCTCCTCTGAAAGTGGGGTTCAGGTTAGCCAGCTCAGTGATTACCCTGTCTGCTGATCCAGGGTCGCCGCGGGGACGAGGTGCGGAGTTTCAAACAAAACCGCCTGGCCGGCAAGTCCTGCCCGACCAGACGACGCAAACCTTATGTGGAATGAAATCCTGTAGGCGCGAGGGTGGTGTTTACCAGGGAATGGTTTCGCCTCTGTAGTTCACGAAGTGATGTCCACCCTTGCCGGTGTACGCATTCACCTGATCGACCAACCCGCGCGTACTGGTTTCCACGTCGATATCGGCGCCTTCACCGCCCATGTCGGTCTTCACCCAACCCGGATGCAACGACAGCACGGTGAGTTTCTGCTCGCCCAGTTGCGTAACGAAGCTGTTGGTCATGGAATTCAGCGCCGCTTTACTGGCCTTGTACAACGCCAGCTCCGGCGCGTCCGGCATGGTCACGCTGCCCAGCACCGAGCTCATGAACGCCAGCACGCCGGTCTCCGGGCGAATCTGCCCGGCAAAACGTTGTGCCAGGTTGATCGGCGCCACGGCGTTGGTGAAGAACAATTGACCGACCTCGGCCAACGTCGCGCCGCCCGGCGTCTGAACCTCCGGCCCCTTGACCCCGGCATTCACGAATAGCAAATCGAACACTTCACCCTTGAGCTGTTGGCTCAGGGCGATGACCGCCTGCTGATCGTCCATGTCGAGCTTCTCGATCCGCACCTTGCCCAACGCCTGCAGCGCCTCGGCGTTCTGCGGGTTGCGCACGGTGGCGGTGACTTGCCAGCCGTCGGCCAGCAGGGTTTTCACCAGGCCGAGGCCCAGGCCCCGGGAGGCACCGATGATGAGTGCGGTTTTTGCCTTGGACATGAGTGGCTTCCTTGATAAGTGAGGATCATGGGCTCAGTGGACAACGCTGACCGAGCCGTTGTTGCAACTCGTGGCGCAATGCACCGAGTTCGTCCATACGGGTTTCAATCAGCTTGAGTTTGTCTTGCAGCAACTGCGTGACGGCGCTGTCAGGGTCCGGCGATTGCCATACCGTGGCAACGCTGTTGCCGATCTCGCCGAGGGTAAAGCCCAACCGTTGAGCTGTCTTGATGTACAACACCAGTTGCACCATGTCTGGCGGGTAGTCGCGATAGCCGTTGGCACTGCGTTGTGCGGCGATCAGTCCGCGCTGCTCGTAGAAGCGCAGCGTGTCGCGGCTGACGGCGCTGGCCTGGGCTAATTCACCGATGCGCATCATGACGTCTCAAGAGGGGCTTGACCCTGGAGCATACTCCAGGCTTTAGCCTTGTTGCTCCCTGAATTTATGGAGCAAGGCCGATGTGGACTTCAACGCAATATCGCCGGGTGGTGCGGGGCAGCGCCTGGTATGACTTGATCGTGACGGCAGCGTTTATCACGCCGTGGAGTTTTGCCGCGTTGCACGGGGTGTTGTTGAGTGTGAGTCAGGCGTTCGATTTGCCGGGCGCGTTGCCGCCGTTCGAGCCGATGCACATGTTGATGGCGAATCTGCTGGGGTCGATTGTGTGTGTCTGGGCGGTGCTGCGGATTCGTGATCCGCAGCAGGTGTTTGGGCGGTATGACGCGGTGGGGCGGTTTCTGTTTTCGGCTTGGCAGCTTTATGCCTTGGTCCATGGCGCCAGTTCGCTGTTGGTGATTTTTCTGATCTTTGAATTGGCGTGGGGCGTGGCTCAAGTGTTGCCGGTTCGGCAGCCTTCGCGGGCAAGTCGGATCGCCGCGCCGCTCGCTCCTACAGGTCCAGTGCCGATTTCACCGATTGCGCAAAACCTGTAGGCGCGAGACTTGCCCGCGAAGAGGCCGGCCGGGTCAACCTTAATGCCCCGCCTGCCACGGCTGCCCCAACGACACCGGCGCATACAACCGTGTGCGCACCGCGTCCCGCGACAACAGCACCAACACCACAATGGTCGCGACATACGGCAACATCGCCAACAGGCTCGACGGAATCGCCAGCCCCAACCCCTGCGCCACCAGGTGCAGGATGCTCGCGAGCCCGAACAGGTACGCCCCCAGCAGCAATCGCCACACTCGCCAACTGGCAAACACCACCAGCGCCAAGGCAATCCAGCCACGGCCGGCACTCATGTTTTCCGCCCACATCGGCGTATAGGCCAGGGACAAATAAGCCCCCGCCAAACCGGCCATCGCGCCGCCAAACAGCACCGCCAGTGCACGCACACCCAACACCGGCAAGCCCATGGCACTGGCCGCCTCCGGGCTTTCCCCGACCGCTTGTATGATCAGCCCGACGCGACTTTTCAGAATCACCCACGCTACCAGCGCAAACAACGCGAACGACAGATACACCAGCAAATCCTGCGCGAACAGCATTCGCCCGATCAAAGGTATTTCACTCAGGTAAGGAATCACCACCGGCTCAAAACCGGCCAGTGGTTTACCGACCCACGCCGCGCCGACAAACGTCGACAGGCCCACGCCGAAAATCGTCAGCGCCAATCCGGTGGCCACCTGATTGGCATTGAACACCAGCGCCACCAGCGCAAACAGCGACGACAACAGCATCCCGGCGAGCATCGCCAGCAACACGCCAAGCCACAGGTTGCCGCTGTTCAGGGCGACGATGAAACCGATCACTGCGCCAAACAGCATCATGCCTTCCTGACCCAGATTCAGGACGCCGCTTTTCTCACAGATCAATTCGCCCAGGGCCACCAACAGCAACGGCGTGCCGCAACGGACCATGGCGTAGAAAATATTGCTCAGCAGATCGATATCCATCACAGCGCTCCGGCGTGTGCAGCGGTGGCTTGTGTGCGGCGAGTCCAGCGCAGGTTCAAACGCGGTCGGTAAAGAATCAGCACGTCACTGGCCAACAGGAAAAACAGCATCATTCCCTGGAACAACTGGGTGATGGCTTGCGGCAGGTTCATGCTCATCTGCGCGCTCTCGCCGCCGATGTACAGCAACGCCATCAGCAGGCTGGAAAACAGAATGCCGATGGGGTTGAGCCGCCCTAGAAACGCCACCGTGATAGCGGCATAGCCATAACCCGGCGAGACCTGCGGCACCAGTTGGCCGATCGGCCCGGTGACTTCGCTTACTCCGGCCAGCCCTGCCAATCCGCCGCTGATCAACAGCGCCAGCCAGATCAGCCGCTTCTCGCGAAACCCGACGAAACCCGCCGCGCGCTTGTCCAGCCCGAGCACTTTTATCTGGAAACCGACAAAGCTTTTCTGCAGCAAAACCCAGACAGCCACCAACGCGAGCAGGACGAAATACACCCCGGCGTGAACCCGGCCGTCTTCCATCAACAGCGGCAAACGGCTGGCATCGCCGAACATCGCCGACTCCGGAAAGTTGAACCCGGCCGGGTCCTTCAACGGCCCATGCACGCAGAACAGCAGCAGGTTCAGCGCGATGTAATTGAGCATGATGCTGGTGAGGATTTCGTTGGCATTGAAACGCGTGCGCAACCACGCCGTCAGCCCGCCCCACGCAGCACCGGCCAACGTGCCGACCAGCAGGATCAGCACCAGCGCCCAGCGACTTTGCATAGTGATGATATTCACCGCCAGCGCACTGCCAGCCAGGGCGCCGAGCAGCAATTGGCCTTCGGCGCCGATGTTCCAGATCCGCGCCTGATACGCCACGGCCAGCCCCAGCGCGCAGAGCAAAATAGGCAAGGCTTTGACCAACAGTTCGGAGACACCATACAAGTCGCTGACCGGCGCAATCAGCAGGGTGTGCAGCGTGAGCAGCGGGTCATGACCCAACGCAATAAACAACAGCGAGCCGCAGCCCAATGTCAGGGCCGCGGCCAGCAACGGCGAGCACCACAGCATCAGGCGCGATTGCTGGCCACGGGGTTCGAGAGAAAGCAGCATGTGAAACTCCGTTAAACCGTTGCGGATGCGAGTGTTTGAGGGGCGTCGAACTGGCCGGCCATCCAGCCGCCGACATCGATCAGGCGCGTGTCGACCGTGGCCCTGAGCGGCGACAGGCGTCCGCTGCACAAGGCACCGAGCCGGTCGCTGATCTGGAACAATTCGTCGAGGTCTTCGCTGATCACCAGGATCGCCGCACCGGCATCGCGCAAGGCAATCAACGCTCGGTGAATGGTGGCGGCGGCGCCGACGTCCACGCCCCAGGTCGGGTGCGCGGCCACCAGCAATTTCGGTTGCTGAAGGATCTCGCGGCCGAGGATGAATTTCTGCAAATTGCCGCCGGACAGACTGCGGGCCGGCGCTTGGGTATCGGGTGTTTTCACGCCAAAGCGGCGGATGATTTCTGCCGCCAAGGCTTCGACCTTGGCCCTCTGAATCAGGCCGTTGCTGACCAGCCCTTGTTGAAACGCGGTGAGCAGGGCGTTGTTGGCGAGGCTCAGTTCGGGCACCGCACCGTGGCCCAAACGCTCGGCGGGAACGAACGCGAGGCCGAGGTGGCGTCGCGCATCGGGCCGCAAATCGGCGACCGGCTGCCCGCCGAAACGGATCGTCCCGTTATCGTTTCGGCTCAACCGTTCTTCACCGCTGAGCAGGGCCAGCAATTCATCCTGACCATTGCCTGCAACACCGGCGATTCCGACGATCTCGCCGCTGCGCACTTCGAGACCAATGTCCGTCAGGGAGCAGCCGAACGGGTCCGGGTTGTGCCACGACAATCCGCTCACATTCAAAAACGAGTCACCGCCGATCACCTTCGGATAATCGGTAATCAGCTCGGCGGCTTCCCCCACCATCAACCTCGCCAATTGCTGATCCGAACACTCGGACGGCACGCAATGCCCGGCCACCCGACCGCCGCGCAGCACCGTAGCGCTGTGACATAACGCGCGCACTTCACCGAGCTTGTGGCTGATGAACAGAATGCTGCAACCCTCGGCCGCGAGCCGGCGCAGGGTGATGAAGAGGTCGTCAGCCTCCTGCGGCGTAAGCACGGAAGTCGGCTCATCGAGAATCAGCAGGCGGATGTCCTGCATCAGGCAACGAACGATTTCCACCCGTTGCCGCTCGCCGATCGACAGGCTATGGACAAGGCGCTCCGGTTCCAGCGCCATGCCGTAGCGTCGGGAGACTTCACGAATTTTTGGCTCAAGCTGCTTCGGCGTGCCGGACGCCGCACCCATTGCCAGGGCAATGTTCTGCGCCACGCTGAGGGTTTCGAACAGCGAGAAGTGCTGGAACACCATGCCGATCCCCAGTGCGCGAGCCTGCGCCGGATTGCGCATGTTCACGCGGCCGCCCTGCCAGATCATTTCCCCGGAATCGGCGTGTGTGACGCCATAGATGATCTTCATCAACGTACTTTTGCCCGCGCCGTTTTCGCCGAGCAGGGCGTGGATTTCACCGGGAGCAATGCTCAGGTCGATGGCGTCGTTGGCCAGGCAGCCGGGGTAACGTTTGCTGATTTTGCGCAGTTGCAGTCGAGGCGTTTGATCGGGGATCGGCACGGGGTTGGGCATGACAGGCTCGGGTCGATAGGAGTTATGCCTGTGGATAAAGCAATTTCCTGGCCATTGAGTCAGGAAAACCGAAAATCCTTGCTGGCAAAGGCATTGAGGGCGCGGCCTCGCCATCTTTTGATCGTCGATCAAGCACTACTTAGGGGCAAAGTGCTTGATCAGGCTCTGCTTTTGCCCGTCGGGTATTGATCAAAAAACGAGCAACACACCGCAACCTATGCCGGATATAGGGCAGAGCCAGTCATGAACGGGTTATCCACAGGTTGTTCCACAGTATTTGTGCGCAAGCCGAAAGCACGGGCATAAGCACTGTGCGGCTATCTTCTAAAGGTGATAACCGACGCTAACTGTTTGTTTTTTCGTGAAATTAGTGGTTTGTATGGAATGTTGGACGAAAAATGAGCAAAGCCCGCAAAGCCGCATGACAGAAGGGTTACAGCAGGATGTGCTCAGGTTATCCACAGCCGGGTGCACAGCAGATGTGGGCATCTGAACAGGCTCGATAAAAGGGCGGTGAACGGTGTTGGTGCGATCAGTGCTGCAACACAATGCGCCCGCGACTCAGGTCGGCGAGCTGAGTTTGCAGGGTCGTGATGTGCTCTTTGCCGATCGCCAATTGCAAGTCCACGCCGTTGGCTGTGAAGGTTTCTTCCACCACCAAACCACCCGATTCAGCGACGCGCAGTTTCACCAGCGCCAACTCACCAAACGCACAGGTACAGCTCACCGGCACCCGACTGATCAGCTCGACTTTTGCCGCGCCTTGCAGGCACTTGTTGGCGCCACCGCCATAGGCCCGGGCGAGGCCGCCGGTGCCCAATTGAATGCCGCCGTACCAACGAATCACCAGCACTGCGACCTGATCACAATCCTGCGCTTCGATGGCCGCCAGAATCGGTCGTCCTGCGGTGCCGCCCGGTTCGCCATCGTCATTGCTGCGGTATTGGTCGCCGAGCTTCCAGGCCCAGCAGTTGTGCGAGGCATTCAAGTCGCTGTGCTGATCGATGAACGCCTGGGCGTCGGCAGGGCTTGCGATCGACGTGGCGAAAGTGATGAAACGGCTTTTGCGAATCTCTTCGCGGTATTCGCAAAAACCGCTGAGGGTAAAAGGCATAAGTGTCTTAGATAGCTGGCGTGAGGCCGCAGCCCTTGAGGATGATGCGGATCAGGTTGTTGCCGGCGTCTTCCATGTCTTGCTTGGTCAGCTTGGTGCGGCCGCTGACACGGCAGATCTGGGTGGCGAAGTCGGCGTAATGCTGGGTACTGCCCCACAGCAGGAAGATCAGGTTTACCGGGTCGACCGGGTCCATCTTGCCGGCGTCGATCCACGCCTGGAACACCGCCGCCCGGCCCTGGAACCAGGCGCGATAGTCCTGATTGAAATACTCGGTCAGGCATTCGCCGCCACTGATCACTTCCATGGCGAAGATCCGCGAGGCTTGCGGCTGGCGACGGGAGAATTCCATTTTGGCGCGGATATAACGCGTCAGCGCTTCGGCCGGATCATCCTCGGCAGTCAAGGTATTAAAGGTGCTGTCCCATAACTCAAGGATGTTGCTCAACACCGCCACGTACAAACCGAGTTTGTTGGTGAAGTAATAATGCAGGTTCGCCTTGGGCAACCCGGCATTCAAGGCGATGGTGTTCATGCTGGTGCCTTTGAAACCGTGACGGGCAAATTCGTCTTCGGCGGCTTTGATGATGGTCTCTTCGTTCTTCTGACGAATGCGGCTGGCGGGTTTGCCGCCGTGAGCGGGGACTTCAAAGGTCATAGGCACTTCCGGACAAGTGGATGGGTGTAGCCACTGCGTTGATAGCGCACCCACAAGCTCCAGACAAGTCCTGACGCAATAAAACCTGAACACCACAATTCCTGTAGGCGCAGTGCTTGCTCGCAAAAGCGATGTGTCAGTCGACATTAATGCAGCTGACACACAGCCTTCGCGAGCAAGCTTCGCTCCTGCAGGCTTTCGCCACTTTCAACGTGTCGCGGCCAGGCTTTCGAGGAAGCTTTCCAGCACCAAATGTGGGCGCCGGCCCTTGCGCGTGACCGATGCGAGGCTCAGGTCATAAAAACGCACGTTGGGTTTCAGCGCCCGCAATCGACCTTGCTGCACCCAGAGGCTGGCGTAATGGTCCGGCAGGTAGCCGATGAAGCGCCCGGTCAGGATCAGGAAGGCCATGCCCTCACGGTCCGAGGCACTGGCGGTGCAATTGAGCGCCTGGTAATGGGCCTGGATTTCCGCGGGCAAACGGAAGGTCGGCGCGATGGCGTCCTGGCTATTGAGGCGCTCGTCATCCAGTTGTTTATCGTCGACATAAAACAACGGATGACCGACTGCGCAATACAGCAGCGAGCGTTCGCTATAAAGCGGCTGATATTCCAGCCCCGACAGTGCGCTGGCCTGCGGCACCACGCCGACATGCAATCGACCGTCGAGCACCCCTTGTTCAACTTCATTTGGCGCGATCATGCGGATCTGAATCTGCACGTCCGGCCCGCGTTCCTTCAGTTGTGCCAGCGCGTGGGTGATGCGCATGTGGGGCAGGGTGACCAGGTTGTCGGTCAGGCCGATGGTCAATTCGCCGCGCAAGTGTTGGTGCAGGCCGTTGACCTCAGTGCGAAAACTTTCCAGCGCACTTAATAGCTGCAAGGCCGATTGATAGACCTCGCGACCTTCCTCGGTCAGGGAAAATCCGGCGCGACCGCGTTGGCATAAACGCAGGCCGAGGCGCTGTTCCAGATCGCTCATCTGCTGGCTGATGGCCGAGCGGCCGATCCCCAATACCGACTCTGCCGCAGAAAAGCCTCCGCACTCCACCACACTGCGAAAGATCCGAAGCAGGCGGATATCAAAGTCACTGACTTGCGCCAGCGGATCGGGGCGACGGCTGCTCATGCTTTAATTACTCAAAGTTTAGTGGAGGGCTGACTGAACGTTAGAAGAGTTGGATTTCACCGACTTTATCCTCGTGGCAATTTAGCTGCAAGAACGCTTTTGATCTCTATGCCGCTTATTGCCCTGCGAGGTTTTGCCCATGAACTTGCCCGAAAACGCCCGATCTCCTTTGGCCAGCCAGCTCAAGCTCGATGCCCACTGGATGCCCTACACCGCCAACCGTAATTTCCAGCGCGATCCACGACTGATCGTTGCTGCTGAGGGCAGTTGGTTGACGGACGACAAGGGGCGCAAGGTCTACGATTCGCTGTCGGGTCTGTGGACCTGCGGCGCCGGGCACACTCGCAAGGAAATCCAGGAAGCGGTTGCCAAGCAGTTGGGCACCCTCGATTACTCGCCAGGCTTCCAGTACGGCCATCCGTTGTCGTTTCAACTGGCCGAGAAAATCACCGATCTCACGCCGGGCAATCTGAATCACGTGTTCTTCACTGACTCGGGCTCCGAGTGCGCTGACACGGCGGTGAAGATGGTGCGTGCTTACTGGCGTCTGAAAGGCCAGGCCACCAAGACCAAAATGATCGGTCGTGCCCGTGGCTATCACGGTGTGAACATCGCCGGCACCAGCCTCGGTGGCGTGAACGGCAACCGCAAAATGTTCGGTCAGGCGATGATGGATGTCGATCACCTGCCGCACACCTTGCTGGCGAGCAATGCCTATTCCCGTGGTATGCCGACGGAGGGCGGTATCGCCTTGGCCGATGAACTGCTCAAGCTGATCGAGTTGCATGACGCTTCGAACATCGCCGCCGTATTCGTCGAGCCAATGGCCGGTTCCGCTGGCGTGCTGGTTCCGCCGCAGGGTTATCTGAAGCGTCTGCGCGAGATCTGCGATCAACACAACATCCTGCTGGTGTTCGACGAAGTGATCACCGGTTTCGGCCGTACCGGTTCGATGTTCGGCGCCGACAGCTTCGGTGTGACCCCGGACCTGATGTGCATCGCCAAGCAAGTCACCAACGGCGCGATTCCGATGGGTGCGGTGATTGCCAGCTCCGAGATCTACCAGACCTTCATGAACCAGGCGACGCCAGAGTACGCGGTGGAATTCCCGCACGGTTACACCTACTCCGCGCACCCGGTGGCTTGCGCCGCTGGCCTGGCTGCACTCGACCTGCTGCAAAAGGAAAACCTGGTGCAGAACGTGGCTGAAGTCGCGCCACATTTCGAAAATGCGCTGCACGGCCTGAAGGGGTCGAAAAACATTATCGATATTCGTAACTACGGTCTGGCAGGCGCGATCCAAATCGCACCGCGTGATGGCGACGCCATCGTGCGTCCGTTCGAAGCGGGCATGGCTCTGTGGAAAGCCGGGTTCTACGTGCGCTTCGGCGGCGACACCCTGCAGTTCGGCCCAACCTTCAACAGCAAGCCGCAAGACCTTGATCGTCTGTTCGACGCGGTCGGCGAAGTGCTGAACAAAATCGACTGATTTTCCCTTCTATATAGAGGCGCCCCTTGAAGGGCGTCTCGTGGACAAATTTTCAGGAGCCCCGCATGAGCCTTATCCCGCATTTGATCAATGGCGAACTGGTGACCGAAGACGGTCGCACGGCCGACGTGTTCAACCCGTCCACCGGCCAGGCCATCCACAAGCTGCCTTTGGCCAGCCGCGAAACCATTCAGAAAGCCATCGACTCGGCCAAGGCTGCGTTCCCGGCCTGGCGTAACACGCCGCCGGCCAAACGTGCTCAGGTGATGTTCCGCTTCAAGCAACTGCTGGAGCAGAACGAAGCGCGTATCGCCCAGTTGATCAGTGAAGAGCATGGCAAGACCCTGGAAGATGCTGCCGGTGAACTGAAGCGCGGAATCGAGAACGTTGAGTTCGCCTGCGCAGCGCCGGAAATCCTCAAGGGCGAGTACAGCCGTAACGTCGGTCCGAACATCGATGCCTGGTCGGACTTCCAGCCGTTGGGCGTGGTGGCGGGTATTACTCCGTTCAACTTCCCGGCCATGGTTCCGCTGTGGATGTATCCACTGGCGATCGTCTGCGGTAACTGCTTCATCCTCAAACCGTCCGAGCGCGATCCAAGCTCGACGCTGTTGATTGCTCAACTATTGATCGAAGCCGGCCTGCCTAAAGGTGTGCTGAGTGTGGTGCATGGCGACAAGGCGGCGGTGGACGCGCTGATCGAAGCGCCGGAAGTCAAAGCGCTGAGCTTCGTTGGCTCGACGCCGATTGCAGAATACATCTACGCCGAAGGCACCAAGCGCGGCAAACGCGTCCAGGCACTGGGCGGCGCGAAGAACCATGCGGTGCTGATGCCGGATGCGGATCTGGACAACGCGGTCAGCGCACTGATGGGCGCGGCTTACGGTTCTTGCGGCGAGCGTTGCATGGCGATCTCGGTGGCCGTGTGTGTGGGCGACCAGGTGGCGGATGCGTTGGTGGCCAAGTTGGTACCGCAAATCAAGGCGCTGAAAATCGGTGCGGGTACTTCCTGTGGGCTGGACATGGGGCCACTGGTTTCCGGTCAGGCTCGTGATAAAGTCAGTGGCTATATAGAAGACGGCGTTTCTTCGGGCGCGTCCCTGGTGGTTGATGGTCGTGGATTGAGCGTGGCCGGTCATGAGGAAGGTTTCTTCCTGGGTGGCTGCCTGTTCGACAACGTCACGCCAGAGATGCGCATCTATAAAGAAGAGATCTTCGGGCCAGTGTTGTGTGTGGTTCGGGTCAACAGCTTGGAAGAGGCGATGCAACTGATCAACGATCACGAATATGGCAACGGCACCTGCATCTTCACCCGTGATGGGGAAGCGGCGCGGTTGTTCTGTGATGAGATCGAAGTCGGCATGGTCGGCGTCAACGTGCCGTTGCCGGTGCCGGTTGCTTATCACAGCTTCGGTGGCTGGAAGCGTTCGCTGTTTGGCGATCTGCATGCGTATGGCCCGGATGGCGTGCGCTTCTATACCCGTCGCAAGGCCATTACCCAGCGCTGGCCGCAGCGTGCGAGCCATGAAGCGTCGCAATTCGCATTCCCTAGCTTGTAAGTAGAAGGGCAGAAGGCCGAGCCCCTTGGGGCTCGGCCTTCGTGTTTTCGGGCTTTTTTGACCTATATGACAGAAATGTGAAGATAGGTGTTGACGGCAGATTCTGGAAGTCTATAATTCGCCCCACTTCCGGCGCAGTCGAAACGGAAAACTCCTTGGTAAACAAAGAGTTACGCAGTTTTCGACAGCGAGTTGCTTCAGGTCATCGAAGTCCAGAAGGAGTTGATCAGGCGGGGTTGTTTGGCTTGGTTGACGGTTCGATCTTCTCGGTCGAAAGCGGAGAAAAAGAGGTGTTGACAGCAGCGAGTAACGCTGTAGAATTCGCCTCCCGCTAACGAGAGATCGGAAGCGCAAGTGGTTGAAGTTGCAAAGGAAACTTTGAAAACTTCTGAAAATAACCGCTTGACAGCAACAGAGGCTGCTGTAGAATGCGCGCCTCGGTTGAGGCGAAAGATCTTAACCAACCGCTCTTTAACAACTGAATCAAGCAATTCGTGTGGGTGCTTGTGGAGTCAGACTGATAGTCAACAAGATTATCAGCATCACAAGTTACTCCGCGAGAAATCAAAGATGTAACCAACGATTGCTGAGCCAAGTTTAGGGTTTCTTAAAAACCCAAAGATGTTTGAACTGAAGAGTTTGATCATGGCTCAGATTGAACGCTGGCGGCAGGCCTAACACATGCAAGTCGAGCGGCAGCACGGGTACTTGTACCTGGTGGCGAGCGGCGGACGGGTGAGTAATGCCTAGGAATCTGCCTGGTAGTGGGGGATAACGCTCGGAAACGGACGCTAATACCGCATACGTCCTACGGGAGAAAGCAGGGGACCTTCGGGCCTTGCGCTATCAGATGAGCCTAGGTCGGATTAGCTAGTTGGTGAGGTAATGGCTCACCAAGGCGACGATCCGTAACTGGTCTGAGAGGATGATCAGTCACACTGGAACTGAGACACGGTCCAGACTCCTACGGGAGGCAGCAGTGGGGAATATTGGACAATGGGCGAAAGCCTGATCCAGCCATGCCGCGTGTGTGAAGAAGGTCTTCGGATTGTAAAGCACTTTAAGTTGGGAGGAAGGGCGGTTACCTAATACGTATCTGTTTTGACGTTACCGACAGAATAAGCACCGGCTAACTCTGTGCCAGCAGCCGCGGTAATACAGAGGGTGCAAGCGTTAATCGGAATTACTGGGCGTAAAGCGCGCGTAGGTGGTTTGTTAAGTTGGATGTGAAATCCCCGGGCTCAACCTGGGAACTGCATTCAAAACTGACAAGCTAGAGTATGGTAGAGGGTGGTGGAATTTCCTGTGTAGCGGTGAAATGCGTAGATATAGGAAGGAACACCAGTGGCGAAGGCGACCACCTGGACTGATACTGACACTGAGGTGCGAAAGCGTGGGGAGCAAACAGGATTAGATACCCTGGTAGTCCACGCCGTAAACGATGTCAACTAGCCGTTGGGAGCCTTGAGCTCTTAGTGGCGCAGCTAACGCATTAAGTTGACCGCCTGGGGAGTACGGCCGCAAGGTTAAAACTCAAATGAATTGACGGGGGCCCGCACAAGCGGTGGAGCATGTGGTTTAATTCGAAGCAACGCGAAGAACCTTACCAGGCCTTGACATCCAATGAACTTTCCAGAGATGGATTGGTGCCTTCGGGAACATTGAGACAGGTGCTGCATGGCTGTCGTCAGCTCGTGTCGTGAGATGTTGGGTTAAGTCCCGTAACGAGCGCAACCCTTGTCCTTAGTTACCAGCACGTAATGGTGGGCACTCTAAGGAGACTGCCGGTGACAAACCGGAGGAAGGTGGGGATGACGTCAAGTCATCATGGCCCTTACGGCCTGGGCTACACACGTGCTACAATGGTCGGTACAGAGGGTTGCCAAGCCGCGAGGTGGAGCTAATCCCAGAAAACCGATCGTAGTCCGGATCGCAGTCTGCAACTCGACTGCGTGAAGTCGGAATCGCTAGTAATCGCGAATCAGAATGTCGCGGTGAATACGTTCCCGGGCCTTGTACACACCGCCCGTCACACCATGGGAGTGGGTTGCACCAGAAGTAGCTAGTCTAACCTTCGGGAGGACGGTTACCACGGTGTGATTCATGACTGGGGTGAAGTCGTAACAAGGTAGCCGTAGGGGAACCTGCGGCTGGATCACCTCCTTAATCGACGACATCAGCTGCTCCATAAGTTCCCACACGAATTGCTTGATTCATTGAAGAAGACGATAGAAGCAGCTTTAAGCTCCAAGCTGATAGCTCCAAGCTAACAGTTGCGCGCTCGAAATTGGGTCTGTAGCTCAGTTGGTTAGAGCGCACCCCTGATAAGGGTGAGGTCGGCAGTTCGAATCTGCCCAGACCCACCAATTTTGTTATGGGGCCATAGCTCAGCTGGGAGAGCGCCTGCCTTGCACGCAGGAGGTCAACGGTTCGATCCCGTTTGGCTCCACCATATAACTGCTTCTGCTGTTAGAGTTTAGAAATGAATATTCGGATGAATATTGATTTCTAGTCTTTGATTAGATCGTTCTTTAAAAATTTGGGTATGTGATAGAAAGATAGACTGAACGTTACTTTCACTGGTAACGGATCAGGCTAAGGTAAAATTTGTGAGTTGCTCTTAATTGAGTATTATCGAATTTTCGGCGAATGTCGTCTTCACAGTATAACCAGATTGCTTGGGGTTATATGGTCAAGTGAAGAAGCGCATACGGTGGATGCCTTGGCAGTCAGAGGCGATGAAAGACGTGGTAGCCTGCGAAAAGCTTCGGGGAGTCGGCAAACAGACTTTGATCCGGAGATGTCTGAATGGGGGAACCCAGCCATCATAAGATGGTTATCTTAAGCTGAATACATAGGCTTAAGAGGCGAACCAGGGGAACTGAAACATCTAAGTACCCTGAGGAAAAGAAATCAACCGAGATTCCCTTAGTAGTGGCGAGCGAACGGGGACTAGCCCTTAAGTGGCTTTGAGATTAGCGGAACGCTCTGGAAAGTGCGGCCATAGTGGGTGATAGCCCTGTACGCGAAAATCTCTTAGTCATGAAATCGAGTAGGACGGAGCACGAGAAACTTTGTCTGAATATGGGGGGACCATCCTCCAAGGCTAAATACTACTGACTGACCGATAGTGAACTAGTACCGTGAGGGAAAGGCGAAAAGAACCCCGGAGAGGGGAGTGAAATAGATCCTGAAACCGTATGCGTACAAGCAGTGGGAGCCCACTTTGTTGGGTGACTGCGTACCTTTTGTATAATGGGTCAGCGACTTATTTTCAGTGGCGAGCTTAACCGAATAGGGGAGGCGTAGCGAAAGCGAGTCTTAATAGGGCGTCTAGTCGCTGGGAATAGACCCGAAACCGGGCGATCTATCCATGGGCAGGTTGAAGGTTGGGTAACACTAACTGGAGGACCGAACCGACTACCGTTGAAAAGTTAGCGGATGACCTGTGGATCGGAGTGAAAGGCTAATCAAGCTCGGAGATAGCTGGTTCTCCTCGAAAGCTATTTAGGTAGCGCCTCATGTATCACTGTAGGGGGTAGAGCACTGTTTCGGCTAGGGGGTCATCCCGACTTACCAAACCGATGCAAACTCCGAATACCTACAAGTGCCGAGCATGGGAGACACACGGCGGGTGCTAACGTCCGTCGTGAAAAGGGAAACAACCCAGACCGTCAGCTAAGGTCCCAAAGTTATGGTTAAGTGGGAAACGATGTGGGAAGGCTTAGACAGCTAGGAGGTTGGCTTAGAAGCAGCCACCCTTTAAAGAAAGCGTAATAGCTCACTAGTCGAGTCGGCCTGCGCGGAAGATGTAACGGGGCTCAAACCATACACCGAAGCTACGGGTATCACTTAGGTGATGCGGTAGAGGAGCGTTCTGTAAGCCTGTGAAGGTGAGTTGAGAAGCTTGCTGGAGGTATCAGAAGTGCGAATGCTGACATGAGTAACGACAATGGGTGTGAAAAACACCCACGCCGAAAGACCAAGGTTTCCTGCGCAACGTTAATCGACGCAGGGTTAGTCGGTCCCTAAGGCGAGGCTGAAAAGCGTAGTCGATGGAAAACAGGTTAATATTCCTGTACTTCTGGTTATTGCGATGGAGGGACGGAGAAGGCTAGGCCAGCTTGGCGTTGGTTGTCCAAGTTTAAGGTGGTAGGCTGGAATCTTAGGTAAATCCGGGATTCTAAGGCCGAGAGCTGATGACGAGTGTTCTTTTAGAACACGAAGTGGTTGATGCCATGCTTCCAAGAAAAGCTTCTAAGCTTCAGGTAACCAGGAACCGTACCCCAAACCGACACAGGTGGTTGGGTAGAGAATACCAAGGCGCTTGAGAGAACTCGGGTGAAGGAACTAGGCAAAATGGCACCGTAACTTCGGGAGAAGGTGCGCCGGTGAGGGTGAAGCATTTACTGCGTAAGCCCATGCCGGTCGAAGATACCAGGCCGCTGCGACTGTTTATTAAAAACACAGCACTCTGCAAACACGAAAGTGGACGTATAGGGTGTGACGCCTGCCCGGTGCCGGAAGGTTAATTGATGGGGTTAGCTAACGCGAAGCTCTTGATCGAAGCCCCGGTAAACGGCGGCCGTAACTATAACGGTCCTAAGGTAGCGAAATTCCTTGTCGGGTAAGTTCCGACCTGCACGAATGGCGTAACGATGGCGGCGCTGTCTCCACCCGAGACTCAGTGAAATTGAAATCGCTGTGAAGATGCAGTGTATCCGCGGCTAGACGGAAAGACCCCGTGAACCTTTACTATAGCTTTGCACTGGACTTTGAATTTGCTTGTGTAGGATAGGTGGGAGGCTTTGAAGCGTGGACGCCAGTTCGCGTGGAGCCAACCTTGAAATACCACCCTGGCAACTTTGAGGTTCTAACTCAGGTCCGTTATCCGGATCGAGGACAGTGTATGGTGGGTAGTTTGACTGGGGCGGTCTCCTCCTAAAGAGTAACGGAGGAGTACGAAGGTGCGCTCAGACCGGTCGGAAATCGGTCGTAGAGTATAAAGGCAAAAGCGCGCTTGACTGCGAGACAGACACGTCGAGCAGGTACGAAAGTAGGTCTTAGTGATCCGGTGGTTCTGTATGGAAGGGCCATCGCTCAACGGATAAAAGGTACTCCGGGGATAACAGGCTGATACCGCCCAAGAGTTCATATCGACGGCGGTGTTTGGCACCTCGATGTCGGCTCATCACATCCTGGGGCTGAAGCCGGTCCCAAGGGTATGGCTGTTCGCCATTTAAAGTGGTACGCGAGCTGGGTTTAGAACGTCGTGAGACAGTTCGGTCCCTATCTGCCGTGGACGTTTGAGATTTGAGAGGGGCTGCTCCTAGTACGAGAGGACCGGAGTGGACGAACCTCTGGTGTTCCGGTTGTCACGCCAGTGGCATTGCCGGGTAGCTATGTTCGGAATAGATAACCGCTGAAAGCATCTAAGCGGGAAACTAGCCTCAAGATGAGATCTCACTGGGACCTTGAGTCCCCTGAAGGGCCGTCGAAGACTACGACGTTGATAGGTTGGGTGTGTAAGCGCTGTGAGGCGTTGAGCTAACCAATACTAATTGCCCGTGAGGCTTGACCATATAACACCCAAGCAATTTGCTGACCTGAAAGGGCACCAGATTGCGGTGTGTGAAGACGAAACGAACCGAAAGTTCGATTGTTCACAAACACCGAGATCTATCACATACCCATTCGCTGGAGCGTGTGCCGTAAGGCAAACGACCTGGCTACCGAATTTCTTGACGACCATAGAGCATTGGAACCACCTGATCCCATCCCGAACTCAGCAGTGAAACGATGCATCGCCGATGGTAGTGTGGGGTTTCCCCATGTGAGAGTAGGTCATCGTCAAGATTAAATTCCGAAACCCCTATCTGCGTATGCAGGTAGGGGTTTTGTTTTGTCCGCAGGAAAGTTCGTACAGCAACATCGGACGGCTCCCGGCTGTCACAGTCTCCCGACAATGCTAAGGTTCGGCCCTAGCTTTTGTATTTTTCCAAGGAAGCCTTTATGCCGGACGCGACGTCCCTCAGTGCTGGTTTTATGGTGGTTCACGGTAACCGCCTGGGCGAGTTGCGCAGTCTGGTGGTCAGCTGGATGCGCCGCTACCCGCTGGCTCCCTTGGAAAATGAAATCGCCCTGGTACAGAGCAACGGCATCGCCCAGTGGCTGAAACTGGCTCTGGCTGAAGACCCTGAAGAAGACGACATGGGTGGCTGCGGCATTGCGGCAGCCATCGACGTTCAACTCCCAGGCAGCTTCATGTGGCAGCTCTATCGCATGGTTCTGGGTCGTGATGAAATTCCGGTCAAATCCCTGCTCGATAAAGCTCCGCTCACCTGGCGTCTGATGCGTCTGCTTCCCCAGTTGATCAATCAACCGCACTTCGAACCGCTGCAACGCTTCCTTACCAATGACACTGACCTGCGCAAACGCTACCAACTGTCCGAGCGGCTGGCTGATCTGTTCGACCAATACCAGGTATACCGGGCCGACTGGCTTGAAGATTGGGCGGACGGTCGTCATCAATTGCGAAACGGCCGAGGCGAAGCCAAGCCCCTGACCCCAGCCAACTGCTGGCAGGCAGAGTTATGGCGGGCTCTGTTGCTGGATGTGGGTGAGCAAGGCATGGCGCAAAGCCGTGCCGGTGTTCATCAACGGTTCATCGAGCGCATCAACAGCCTCGACGTGGCCCCCAGCGGATTACCTTCCCGGGTCATCGTTTTCGGGATCTCCTCTCTCCCGGCGCAAGCGCTCGAAGCTCTCGCCGGACTGGCGCGATTCAGCCAGGTTCTGCTTTGCGTACACAACCCATGTCGTCATCATTGGGCAGACATCGTCGCCGATAAAGACCTTCTGCGGCATCAATACAAGCGTCAGGCTCGCAAGAGCGGAATGCCTGTTGTGCTTGATCCGCAAACCCTTCACCAACATGCACACCCGCTATTGGCGGCATGGGGCAAACAGGGGCGGGACTACATCAATCTGCTCGACAGCTACGACGATCCCAACAGCTACCGCTCGGCATTCCGTGATGGGCGCATCGACTTGTTCAGTGATAGCCAGCCACAGACCATGCTCAACCAGTTGCAGGACGACATCCTTGAACTGCGCCCCTTGAATGAAACCCGCGAGCTCTGGCCGCCTGTCGATCTCAATCAGGACGAATCCATTCGTTTCCACATCGCCCATAGCGCCCAGCGCGAAGTGGAAATCCTCCACGATCAGTTGCTCGCACGCTTCAGTGCCGATCCAGACTTGAAGCCTCGCGACATAATCGTGATGGTTCCGGACATCGACAGCTACGCTCCGCATATCCGTGCAGTCTTCGGTCAACTTGATCGCTTCGATCCGCGCTTCATCCCCTTCACACTGGCGGATCAAGGCCAGCGCGGTCGTGATCCGCTGCTGATTGCTGTCGAACATCTACTCAAACTGCCCGACAGCCGTTTCCCCGTCAGTGAGATCCTCGATTTGCTGGATGTTCCTGCACTGCGCGCTCGCTTCGGTGTCGAGGAACGTGACCTGCCCACCCTGCATCGCTGGATCGAAGGCGCTGGTATTCGCTGGGGAATGAATGCCGAGCAGCGCGCGGGTCTGGGTTTGCCTCAAGAACTGGAGCAAAACAGTTGGCGTTTTGGCCTGCGCCGGATGCTGCTTGGTTATGCCGTCGGCAGCGCCGCTGCTTGCGAAGGCATTGAGCCTTACGACGAGATTGGCGGTCTGGATGCTGCGCTCATCGGTCCTTTGGTTGCGCTGCTGGACGCGTTGGAGATTGCCCATCAGGAACTGACTCAACCTGCACCGCCTAAGCAATGGGGCGTCAGGATGCAAGCTTTGGTGCAGTTGTTCTTCCAGGCCAGCAATGAACATGACGACTACTTGCTGGGTCAACTTGAAGAACTGCGGGAAACCTGGCTCGAGACCTGCGAATCAGTGGGCTTGCATGATGAGCTGCCCTTGACCGTGGTCCGTGAAGCCTGGCTGGCAGGCCTCGACCAGGGCCGGCTGTCCCAGCGTTTTCTGGCCGGAGCCGTCAACTTCTGCACCTTGATGCCGATGCGGGCGATCCCCTTCAAACTCGTCTGTCTGCTCGGGATGAATGACGGAGATTACCCGCGTGCACAACCGCCGCTGGACTTTGATCTCATGGGCAGTGATTACCGCCCGGGTGATCGTTCCCGTCGCGAGGATGATCGCTATCTCTTGTTGGAAGCCCTGTTGTCGGCACGTGACCAACTCTATATCAGTTGGGTCGGCCGTAGTATTCGGGACAATAGCGAGCGCCCAGCCTCGGTACTGATTGGTCAACTGCGCGATCATCTTGCCGGTGGTTGGCGATTACAGGTCGACAGTGAAAAGCTGCTGGAATCGGTGACTCAGGAACACCCGCTGCAACCCTTCAGCGCACGCTATTTTCATGAAGGTAATGACTTGTTCAGTTTCGCAAGCGAGTGGCAGGTGCTTCATCAAGCCAGTGAACAGGCAACGGGCATCAAGCCCCTTGATGCCTATGTTCAGGAAGAGCCGCTGAGCCTCGGTCATTTGCAGGATTTCCTGCGCAATCCCGTGCGACATTTTTTCAGTCAGCGACTCAAGGTGTTCTTCGAAGCGGCTGAAGCCCCCTTGGCCGACGAAGAGCCCTTCGTACTCGACGCTCTCCAACGCTATAGCCTCAGTGACAGTTTGCTCGAAGCGGCGCTCGGGCAACTGGATCACGTCGATCATGCGCTTGAGGCCCGTGCTAAACGTTTGCAAAACAGTGGGCTCTTGCCCATGGCCGGTTTCGGCGAATGCCTGCAGCGAGAGTTGATCGAACCGCTGCCGGATCTGTTGCAGCGTTATCAACAACTCCTTACGTTGTGGCCAACGCCGCTGACTAGTGCGTTGCCTGTGAATCTGGAACTGGAAGGCCTGCGCCTGGAAGGCTGGCTCAGTGGCCTGCACCAGCGTGCGGATGGTGGCCTGTTGTCGATTACCACGATTCCCAACAGCATTGGTTCGATCAAGACCCGCAAGTGGCATCGGCTGACGCGACCTTGGGTCAATCACCTGGTCGCTTGCGCCAGCGGCATGTCGATGACCACCGCGCTGGTCGCCAGTGACGACAGTCTGCTACTGGCCCCTTTGGAGCAGGGCGCTGCACGTCATGCCTTGAGTAACCTGTTGCAAGCATGGCAAACCGGCATGCGCCAACCCCTGCCGATTGCCGTGAAAACCGCCTTCGCGTGGCTCTCTCAAACTGACCCGGCCAAAGCCGACACCGCTGCTCGCAAGGCCTATGAAGGCGACGGTCAAACCACCGACGGCGAACGCCGCGAAAGTCCGGCACTGGCACGACAGTTCGCTGATTACGACGCGCTGACCGCCGAGGAGACTTTCCCCGATTGGTGCAACGCTTTGTACAAACCGATGCTTGAAGCCCCCTGGCGTTCATTGACCAGCGAGGAGGCGTGCTCATGACCACGAAAACACCGCTGGCCCTGGCTTTTCCCCTGAGCGGCAGCCAACTGATCGAAGCCAGCGCCGGTACCGGCAAGACGTTCACCATTTCTGCGCTGTACTTGCGTCTGGTCCTTGGTCACGGTGGCGAATCGAGTGGGTTTGGGCGTGAACTCTTGCCGCCGCAAATCCTTGTGGTCACGTTCACTGATGCCGCGACCAAAGAGCTGCGCGAGCGTATTCGTACCCGACTGGCCGAAGCGGCCCGATACTTTCGTGACGAGACCCAGGCACCCGATAGCCTCATCGCGGAGTTGCGTGACCAGTACCTCCCGGAACAGTGGTCCGGCTGTGCAAACCGTCTGGACATTGCCGCGCAGTGGATGGATGAAGCCGCCGTCTCGACCATTCACAGTTGGTGCCAGCGCATGTTGCGTGAGCACGCGTTTGACAGTGGCAGCCTGTTTACCCAGACCCTGGAAACCGATCACAGCGACTTGCTGGGTGAAGTCCTGCGTGATTACTGGCGGCTGTTCTGCTATCCGATGCAAGGTGATGCGCTGAACTGGGTGCGGGGTAATTGGGGAGGGCCAGCGGCGTTATTACCGCGAGTACGTAGTTTATTCGCCAGTGAGCGTGACAGCACTGAAGGCAAGGAGCCTGCCGAGCTGATCGCCGAGTGCTTGCAGGAACGGCGACTGGCCTTGCTCGAACTCAAGATGCCCTGGCGCCAATGGGCGGACGAACTGCTTGCCATCTGTCACCAAGGTGTTGCGAGCAAAAGTGTCGATGGTCGAAAGATGCAGGCACGTTATTTCGAACCCTGGTTCGAAAAGCTCAAAGCATGGGCTGAAGATGAATCCCTTGAGCAACTGGATATCGGCACGGGCTTCACTCGCCTGACGCCTGACGGCATGGCTGAAGCCTGGAAAGGCGCCGCCCCCAGTCATCCGGGGCTGGACGCCATGCCCGGGCTCAAGGCCAGCCTCGACGGCTTGCCAACCCCCGACGCGGCCGTTCTGCAACATGCTGCGCAATGGGTCGGGGCACGGTTCGAAGAAGAAAAACGCCGCCGCGCGGAAATGGGCTTCGACGACATGTTGCTGCGCCTCGATGCGGCGTTGCAATCCGAGGGTGGTGAACGCCTGGCGACCTTGATCCGCGAACAGTTTCCGGTGGCGCTGATCGATGAGTTCCAGGACACCGACCCGGTGCAGTACCGGATTTTCGAAAGCATCTATCGCATCGAAGACAACAACCCTGAAGGCGGCCTGTTTCTGATCGGCGATCCCAAGCAAGCGATCTACGCCTTTCGTGGCGCCGACATCTACACCTACTTGCGAGCCCGCCAGGCCACCGCCGGCCGTCTGCATACCCTGGGTACGAATTTCCGTTCCAGCCATGGCATGGTCAATGCGGTGAACCATGTGTTCGAACGCGCGGAGTCCCGTGAGCTGGGGCGCGGCGCGTTTCTGTTTCGTGAAAAGAACGGTGAGAACCCGGTACCGTTCCTGCCCGTCGAGTCCCAAGGGCGCAAAGAAGTTCTGCACATCGATGGCCAGCTCGTGCCGGCTCTGAACATCTGGCACCTGTCCGCCGATCAGCCGCTGTCCGGCGTGGAATACCGACAAAAACTCGCCGCCGCGTGCGCCAGTGAAATCACTGCGTTACTTAATGGTGGCCAGGAAGGTCGGGCAGGTTTCATTGAGAAGGACATGGACTTCCGGGGCCTGCTACCCGCGGACATCGCGATTCTGGTTCGCGACGGCAAAGAGGCCCAGGCCGTGCGTGGCGAACTGTCTGCACGCGGGGTGCGCAGCGTTTATCTGTCGGACAAGGATTCGGTGTTCGCCGCTCAAGAAGCCCACGACCTGCTGACCTGGCTCAAAGCCTGTGCCGAGCCGGATGTCGAGCGACCGCTGCGAGCCGCATTGGCCAGCATCACGCTGAACCTTTCCCTGGCGGAACTGGAGCGGCTGAATCAGGACGAACTGGCCTGGGAAGCGCGGGTCATGCAGTTCCGCGGTTATCGCGAGCTGTGGCGCAAGCAAGGCGTGCTGCCCATGTTGCGGCGCTTGCTGCATGACTTCCAGTTGCCTCGATCGTTGATCGCCCGCAGCGACGGTGAACGGGTACTGACTAACCTGCTGCACCTGTCCGAGTTGTTGCAACAAGCCGCCGCCGAACTCGACGGCGAGCAAGCGCTGATTCGTCATTTGTCCGAGCATCTGGCGTTGTCCGGTCAGGCCGGCGAAGAACAGATCCTGCGTCTGGAAAGCGACGAGCAACTGGTTAAGGTCGTGACCATTCACAAGTCCAAGGGCCTTGAGTATCCCTTGGTGTTTCTGCCGTTCATTTGCTCGGCAAAACCGGTGGATGGCAGCCGTTTGCCGCTGCATTACCACGATTCAAACGGCAAGGCGCAGGTGACCTTGAAACCGACTGCGGAGTTGATCGCTCTCGCCGATGATGAACGTCTGGCGGAGGATCTGCGTTTGCTCTATGTCGCCCTGACCCGGGCGCAACATGCCTGCTGGCTGGGTGTGACCGATCTCAAGCGCGGCAATAACAACAGCTCGGTGCTGCACCTTTCTGCATTGGGTTACTTGCTCGGCGGTGGTGCCCTCTGGCCGAGTCCGCAGGTTTGAAACGCTGGCTCGAAGACCTCCAGCAGGACTGCCCGGCGCTTCTGTACGGTGATATGCCGCCAGCGACGGCCGAGCATTACCATCCGCCACGCAATGACGCGACGTTGCTTGCGCCGCTGATACCCAAGCGCAAGGCCAGTGAAAACTGGTGGATTGCTTCGTACAGCGCTTTGCGTATCGGCGACAGTCTGAGCGTAGGCAGTGACGAGGCCCCGGAGAACCCGCAGGCGCAAAAGCTCTTTGACGATGAACGTCTCGATCCGCAGGCGCCACGAGAAGTGGCCGTCGGTGGTGCCGATATCCATCGGTTCCCCCGCGGCCCCAACCCCGGCACCTTTCTCCATGGTTTGCTGGAGTGGGCCGGTGATGAAGGTTTTTCTGCTGCACCACAAGTCGTGGAAGATGCCATTGCCCGCCGCTGCAACCGCCGAGGCTGGGAAGGCTGGATCACCACGCTGAGTGATTGGTTGCAGCACTTGCTCAAGTCTTCGTTGCACCTCGGCGGGGGGCAGCCTCCGGTCGTGTTCGAGCAGCTCACTCAATACCGCGTCGAGATGGAATTCTGGTTCGCCAGCCATAAAGTCGACGTGCTCAAGCTGGATGAACTGGTGCGCCAATACACCCACAACGGCGTCGCCCGGGTCGCCGCTGAACCGGTCTCGCTCAACGGCATGTTCAAGGGTTTCATCGACTTGACGTTCGAACACGACGGCCGATATTACGTTGCCGACTACAAATCCAACTGGCTGGGCCCAGATGACGCGGCATACACCGAGCAGGCCATGGAGCAGTCGATTCTCGACAATCGTTACGACCTGCAATACGTGTTGTACCTGCTGGCCCTGCATCGCCAGCTCAAGGCGCGGCTTGCCGACTACGATTACGACCGGCATGTCGGTGGCGCTCTGTATTTGTTCTTGCGCGGCACACGGGCATCCACCCAGGGCGTCTATTTCTCCCGTCCGCCCAGAGAGCTGATCGAGCGTCTGGATCGACTCTTCCAGGGCAAGCCAGAACCCAAGGCCGAACCCGCCTGGGAACAGGGAGTATTGTTATGAGCCGCACCTTCGCCGATTTGCTGCCCACGTCATTGGCAGCCGAAACCATGGCGGATCTGGCACCCCTGAGTCGTGCCGATGACTTGTTGCTTTTACTCTCGCGCTGGGTCGAACGCGGCTGGCTGCGGGCGCTGGACAAAGCCTTCGTGGCCTTCCTCCACGAGCTTGCCCCCGACGACGATCCGTTGGTGTTGCTTGCCGCCGCATTGACCAGCCACCAACTGGGTCACGGCCATGTCTGCCTGGACCTGTTCGAGACGCTCAAAGAGCCGGATTTTGCCCTGTCGCTGCCACCCGAAGGCGATCTGCAAAGTGGTGCGATGCTGTTGCCGTCGCAACTGCTTGAGGCGCTGGATGGCGCCCATTGGTGCAAGGTCCTGGCGTCCAGCCGTCTGGTGGCTCTGGCGGTCGATGGTCGTGAGGCTGCGCAATCACGGCCCTTGGTGTTGTCGGGCAAGCGCCTGTACCTGCGTCGCTACTGGGTTTACGAAAGACGCATCGACAACGCCCTTCGCCTGCGCCTGGCTGAACACGAAACAACGCCGAATGACTTGCCCCAGCGACTCACTGGTTTATTCGGTCCAGCCAGGCCCGGCGAAGTGATCGATTGGCAGAAACTCGCCTGTGCCCTGGCTACCCGCAGTGCGTTCAGTATCGTCACCGGCGGCCCGGGGACCGGTAAAACCACCACGGTCGTGCGGTTGCTGGCATTGCTCCAGGCGCCAGCGGTGGAGGCCGGCAAACCGTTGCGAATTCGCCTTGCCGCACCCACCGGTAAAGCGGCGGCACGGCTGACAGAATCCATCAGCCAGCAAGTCCGGACGCTGGAAGTCGATGAAAACGTAAGAAACAAGATCCCCTCTGACGTGACTACCGTGCACCGCCTGCTTGGCAGTCGCCCCGGTACCCGGCACTTCCGTCACCATGCCGGTAATCGCTTGCCGCTGGATGTGCTGGTGGTGGACGAAGCCTCAATGATTGACCTGGAGATGATGGCGAACTTGCTCGACGCGATGCCGGCTCATGCCCGGCTGGTGTTGCTCGGTGACAAGGACCAACTGGCATCGGTGGAGGCCGGCGCCGTGCTTGGTGATTTGTGCCGCGACGCCGAGGCCGGTTGGTACAGTCCGCAGACGCGCCAGTGGCTGGAGACGGTCAGTGGTGAAAGCCTGCTGGCCAGCGGTTTGCAGGAAGACACTGACGCGACTCACCCCCTGGCCCAGCAAGTGGTGATGCTGCGTCACTCGCGCCGGTTCGGTGAAGGCAGCGGCATTGGCCAGTTGGCGCGATGGGTCAATCAGCAGCAACCGGAGGAAGCCCGCACGTTGCTGGCTGCTCGAAGTCACGCCGACGTGTTTTCCCTGCCCCTCAAAGGTGAGCACGACCGGGCGCTGGAACACTTGCTGCTCGAAGGCCATGGCGACGGACCGCAAGGTTATCGCCACTACCTGAGTGTGCTTCGCAGCCAGCGGCCACCGCTCGACAGCCTGCTCGAAGACTCCCGCTGGACCGATTGGGCGCGTCAGGTATTGCAAGCTTTCGACGCCTTCCAGTTGTTGTGCGCGGTACGCAAAGGGCCGTGGGGCGTGGAGGGATTGAATCAACGTGTAACCGCCGCGCTGCTCAAGGCTCGAGTGATCGACAGCGACCAGCAGTGGTACGAAGGTCGACCGGTATTGATGACGCGTAATGACTATGGCTTGGGGTTGATGAACGGTGATATCGGTATTGCCCTCAAACTGCCGGAACGTGATGGGCCTGAAGCTGGCAAGCACGTACTGCGTGTGGCGTTCCCGCGCAATGATGGCCAGGGTGGCGTGCGATTTGTTCTACCGAGTCGACTCAACGATGTCGAGACGGTTTATGCCATGACCGTACACAAATCCCAGGGCTCGGAGTTTGCCCATACGGCGTTGATTCTGCCGGATGCGCTGAACCCTGTACTGACCAAGGAGTTGATCTACACCGGGATCACCCGGGCCAAGAACTGGTTCACCTTGATCGAGCCACGGGCCGGAGTGTTTGAGGAGGCCGTGCGGCGCAAGGTCAAGCGCTTGAGCGGGTTAATGCTGGAGTTGGACGATGGGGTTGAGCCGAGCCATCGATAGGCTGGCGTGTGCGCCGGAAACTGTCCGAAGTGCCGTAGTGCACCGCCTCGCTGGGGGGTAAACGCTATGCTATCGTTGCGACATTATTTCGTAATATCGAAGAGAATCCCCGCATGAAGGTGGCTGTCTTGACGACAGGGCGCGTCGTTAGCCGCAAGCAAGTGCTGCTCGCGGGGCTCCTCTGCTTGCTGACCGGTGTCGTGTTCGCTCAATCGGAAACCCCGGTGAGCATGGCCGACCAACGTGCCAGATCGGTCACTCAGGTTGTCCTCGGGATTCTCAGTTATGCGCGCTGGCCTGTTGAGCCTGCGCAACTGCGGCTGTGCGTGGTCGGCCCCACCGAATACACCGACGACCTGGTCAAGGGCACAACCCAAGCCACCGGCCGGCCCGTCACTGTGCGCCGGCTGTTGGCCGACAATCCGTCGATCGTCGGTGAGTGCGATGCGGTGTACATCGGCAAATTGACCGACGACGAGCGCCGCCAACTCTTTGCTTCGCTGACAGGACGCCCGGTGTTGAGCATCAGCGAGAGCGATGATCAATGCACCGTCGGCAGTCTGTTTTGCCTCAGGGTCACTGATGATCAGGTATCTTTTGAGGTCAACCTCGATTCCGTCGCCCGTAGCGGCGTGCGCATTCACCCCAGTGTGCTGCAACTGTCCCGCCGCAAGCCGGCGGCGCCATGAGTCTATTCAAGCCGGGTAGTCGTCCAACGTTGCGCTCGGTCATTGGCCGGGGACATTTGATCGTCGCCCTGGTCGCCGTGGCCATGGCCAGCGTCTCGCTGACACTGCTGGGTGTATTGGCGTTGCGGGTGTATGCCGACCACAACCTGCACCTGATCGCACGCTCGATCAATTACACCGTGGAAGCCGCGGTGGTGTTCAACGACAAAGCCGCTGCCACTGAGGCCCTGGCATTGATCGCCTCCACTGAAGAAGTCGCTGACGCCAGGGTGCTGGATGAAAAAGGCCGGTTACTGGCCCGTTGGCAGCGACCGGAAAGCGGCTTGCTCTCTGATCTGGAATTGCAGATCGCCAAAGCCTTTCTGGAAAAACCCATCGACATGCCGATCGTTCATCAAGGTCGGGAAATCGGCAGCATTCAGCTCACCGGTCACGGTGGCAGCTTGATGCGTTTTCTGCTCAGCGGCCTGATGGGCATTATTCTGTGTACGGCCATCAGCGCCTGGGTCGCACTCTATCTGGCACGCCGACAACTTCGCGGAATCACGGGGCCTCTGCGAAGCCTGGCCGCCGTAGCCCACGCCGCCCGCAGCGATCGAGCCTTCGACCGGCGCGTGCCACCCGCCGATATCGCTGAACTCGACAACCTGGGCAACGACTTCAATGCCTTGCTCGATGAACTCGAGTCCTGGCAGACCCACCTGCAAAGCGAAAACGAAACCCTGGCGCACCAAGCCAGCCACGACAGCCTCACCGGATTGCCAAACCGGGCGTTTTTCGAAGGCCGTCTGATGCGTGCACTGCGCAATGCCCACAAGCTCAATGAGCGCGTGGCTGTGCTGTTTCTCGACAGTGACCGGTTCAAGGAAATCAATGACAGCTTCGGTCATGCCGCCGGCGACGCCGTGCTGGTTGCCGTCGCCAGCAGGGTTCGGGCGCAGTTGCGTGAAGAGGATCTGGTGGCGCGGCTGGGTGGTGACGAATTTGCGGTGTTGCTGACGCCGCTGCATAAAACCGAAGACGCCGAGCGGATCGCTGACAAGATCCTTGCCAGCATGGAAGAGCCCATCCCGTTACCGGGTCATACCCAGGTCCTGACTTCACTCAGTATCGGTATCGCCGTGTACCCGGATCATGGTGCCACCCCGGGCGCATTGCTCAATGCCGCCGATGCGGCGATGTACCAGGCCAAGCGCCTTTCCCGAGGTGCGCAGCACACGTCCGGGGCGGAGCACCCGGTCGCCCACGTACACACCAGGAGCTAAATTGCCGTGTTCTCATTTACCCAGCGTTCCCCGCGATTTTTCGCAATCACCTTGTTCATGGCCGTCCTGGCATTGACCGGGTGCCAGACCGCACCGCAAAAGGGGCTGACCCCGGCGCAAATCACTGTACTCAAACAGCAAGGCTTCGAGCTGACCGATGAGGGCTGGGCGTTCGGTCTATCCGGCAAAGTGCTGTTTGGCAGTGACGATGACAGCCTGAACGCCGCCAGTACCGGGATCGTCCAACAGATCGGCAAGGCCTTGCTGGGTGTCGGCATCGAGCGAGTGCGGGTCGACGGTCACACGGATGCCTCGGGCAAAGAGTCCTATAACGAACAACTTTCCCTGCGTCGCGCGAAAAGCGTCGGCAAAGTGTTGACCACGGTGGGCATGAAAGAAGAAAACATCCAACTGCGCGGTCTTGGCAGCAGTCAGCCGGTGACGTCGAACGACACCGCCTCTGGCCGCACCGAAAACCGCCGGGTATCGATCGTGGTGAGCGCCGATTAGTCGGCGAACAACATCTCCCGGCTTTCGCCCATCAACAGACTCTGATTCTGCTCGGTGACCGAACGGATGTAATCCCACAACAGGGTGATCCGCTTGAGCTTCCTCAGATCCTCCCGGCAGTACATCCAGAACTGCCGCGTGATGTTGATCTCTTCCGGCAACACCGGAAGCAAGCGCGAGTCCTGCGCCGCGAGGAAGCACGGCAGAATCGCCAATGACCGTCCTTGCTGCGCCGCCACGAATTGTGCGATCACGCTGGTGCTGCGCAAGTTGGCGCTGGCGCCGGGCAACACATTCGCCAGGTACAACAGCTCCGAGCTAAACGCCAGATCGTCGACATAACTGATGAATGAATGCTTGCCCAAATCTGCCGGGCGGCGGATCGGCGGGTGCTTGTCCAGATAATCCTGCGTCGCATAAAGCTGCAGTTTGTAGTCGCAGAGTTTGCAGCAGACGTAAGGGCCATGTTCCGGGCGCTCCAGGGCGATGACGATGTCCGCCTCGCGCTTGGACAGGCTGATGAAGTGCGGCAGCGGCAGGATGTCCACCGAGATCGCCGGGTAGGCGTCGACAAAATGGCTCAGCTGCGGGGTGATGAAAAAACTGCCGAAGCCTTCGGTGCAACCCATGCGCACATGCCCGGACAGCGCCACGCCGGAGCCTGAAACCTGTTCGCAAGCCATGTGCAGCGTGCTTTCAATCGATTCCGCGTAACCAAGCAATCGCTGACCTTCGGTGGTCAGGACAAAACCGCTGGTCCGGGACTTCTCGAACAGCAATGTACCCAATGCCGCTTCCAATGAACTGATGCGCCGCGACACGGTGGTGTAGTCCACCGCCAGGCGCTTGGCCGCGGTGCTGGCCTTGCGGGTGCGGGCGACTTCGAGGAAAAACTTGAGGTCATCCCAGTTCAATGAGCCTAACGACGTGATGTTTTTTGCATGATGGACCGGCTTTTATGTGCGTTCTTATTAGAAGTTTGCACATCTATACTCCAAAAACAGTCCGACAACCAATTCGTGACACACGCCTCATCTCAAGGCTGCTATCTCGCCTTGGCTCTCAAGATAGTTCTCTAGATAACAACAACGTCCCGGAGACCCAACATGAACGCATCGCTCACGCCAAACGAAACCACTGTGCAAACGGTCAAGCTGTTGATCGACGGCGAGTGGGTCGAGTCCCAGACCGCCGAGTGGCACGACATCGTCAACCCGGCCACCCAGCAAGTGCTGGCCAAGGTTCCGTTCGCCACCGCGCAGGAAGTGGACGCCGCGATCAGTGCTGCCCATCGCGCCTTCCAGACCTGGAAGCTGACGCCGATCGGCGCGCGGATGCGCATCATGCTCAAGCTCCAGGCGTTGATTCGCGAGCACTCCAAGCGCATCGCCGTGGTGCTCAGCAACGAGCAGGGCAAAACCATCGCCGACGCTGAGGGCGACATCTTCCGCGGTCTGGAAGTGGTCGAACACGCTTGTTCCATCGGCACCCTGCAAATGGGTGAGTTCGCCGAAAACGTCGCCGGCGGCGTCGATACCTACACCCTGCGTCAGCCCATCGGCGTCTGCGCCGGCATCACCCCGTTCAACTTCCCGGCGATGATTCCGCTGTGGATGTTCCCGATGGCCATCGCCTGCGGCAACACCTTTGTGCTCAAGCCGTCCGAACAGGACCCGATGTCGACCATGCTGCTGGTGGAACTGGCGATCGAGGCCGGCGTTCCAGCGGGCGTGCTCAACGTGGTGCATGGCGGCAAGGACGTGGTCGACGCGCTCTGCACCCACAAAGACATCAAGGCTGTTTCCTTCGTCGGTTCGACTGCGGTCGGTACTCACGTCTACGACCTGGCCGGCAAACACGGCAAGCGCGTGCAATCGATGATGGGCGCGAAAAACCACGCCGTGGTTCTGCCTGATGCCAATCGCGTACAAGCACTGAATGCGCTGGTCGGCGCCGGTTTCGGCGCAGCGGGCCAACGTTGCATGGCCACGTCCGTGGTGGTGCTGGTGGGCGCGGCCAAACAATGGTTGCCGGACCTGAAAGCGCTGGCGCAAAAACTCACCGTGAATGCCGGCAGCGAGCCGGGCACTGACGTTGGCCCGGTGATCTCGAAAAAAGCCAAACAGCGGATTCTCGACCTGATCGAGAGCGGCATCAAGGAAGGCGCCAAGCTGGAGCTGGATGGTCGCGACGTCACCGTTCCAGGCTTCGAGAAGGGCAACTTTGTCGGCCCGACCCTGTTCTCCGGCGTGACCCCCGAGATGCAAATCTACACCCAGGAAATCTTCGGCCCGGTGCTGGTGGTCCTGGAAGTCGATACCCTCGATGAGGCCATCGCACTGGTCAACGCCAACCCGTTCGGCAACGGCACCGGCCTGTTCACCCAAAGCGGTGCGGCCGCGCGCAAATTCCAGACCGAAATCGACGTTGGCCAGGTCGGCATCAACATCCCGATTCCGGTGCCGGTCCCGTTCTTCAGCTTCACCGGTTCGCGCGGCTCCAAACTGGGTGACCTCGGTCCGTATGGCAAGCAAGTGGTGCAGTTCTACACTCAGACCAAGACGGTCACCAGTCGCTGGTTCGATGACGACAGCGTCAACGACGGTGTGAACACCACCATCAACTTGCGTTAAGGAGCGGGACATGAAAATCGCTTTTATCGGTCTCGGCAACATGGGCGCGCCGATGGCGCGCAACCTGATCAAGGCCGGCCATGCACTGAGCCTGGTGGACCTGAACAAAACCGTTCTGGCGGAGCTGGAACAACTGGGCGGCAGCATCAGCGCTTCGGCACGTGAAGCGGCGCAAGGCGCGGAACTGGTGGTCACCATGCTGCCCGCCGCTGTGCATGTCCGCAGCGTCTGGCTGGGTGAGGACGGCGTGCTCGCCGGTATCGGCAAAGGCGTGCCAGCCGTGGACTGCAGCACCATCGATCCGCAGACTGCGCGCGATGTGGCAGCCGCTGCGGCCAAGCAAGGCGTGGCCATGGCCGATGCGCCAGTCTCTGGCGGTACGGGCGGTGCGGCGGCGGGGACGCTGACTTTCATGGTCGGCGCCACGCCTGAACTGTTTGCGACCCTGCAACCGGTGCTGGCGCAGATGGGCCGCAACATCGTTCATTGCGGTGAAGTCGGCACCGGGCAAATCGCCAAGATCTGCAACAACCTGCTGCTGGCGATTTCCATGGTCGGCGTCAGTGAAGCCATGGCGTTGGGCGATGCCCTCGGCATCGACACCACCGTGCTGGCCGGGATCATCAACAGTTCCACCGGGCGTTGCTGGAGTTCGGAGATGTACAACCCGTGGCCCGGCATCGTCGAAACGGCACCGGCCTCGCGCGGTTATACCGGTGGTTTCGGTGCCGAACTGATGCTCAAGGATCTGGGGCTGGCCACTGAGGCGGCACGTCAGGCGCACCAACCGGTGGTGCTCGGCGCGGTGGCCCAGCAGTTGTATCAGGCGATGAGCCAGCGTGGGGAGGGTGGCAAGGACTTCTCGGCGATCATCAACAGCTATCGCAAACCCCAGTAAGAAGTTTTCCGGGGAGTGTGATTAAAGGCTTTTGTGGCGAGGGAGCTTGCTCCCGCTGGTTCGCGAAGCGGACCTGATGCCCGTGAACGAGGTGCGTCAGATAAAACGCAGTTGCTGATTTTACGGCAGCTTCGCAACCGAGCGGGAGCAAGCTCCCTCGCCACAAGGAATGCGTATTTACCGGGAGACCACGTCGGGTGGTCTCCCGGTTTTTTGCATCAGGCAAACACGAAATACTTGCGCACGGTTTCAACCACTTCCCACGTGCCTTTCATCCCCGGCTCAATGACGAAAATATCACCGGCACGCAGATGGATCGGCTCTTTGCCTTCCGGGGTGATGATGCAATACCCCTCGCGGAAATCGCAGTATTCCCACTTCACGTATTCCACATACCACTTGCCCGGCGTGCAGATCCAGGTGCCCATGATCTTGCTGCCGTCTTCGCTGGTGTAGGCGTTGAGGTTGACGGTGTGCGGGTCGCCTTCGAGTTTTTCCCATTTGCAGGCGTCGAGCACCGGCAGCGGATGAGTGTCGCGAAGAACGGTAATAGGTGCGGTCATGTGGACTCCGGGGCAGTGGATTAGAGAACTGAAGCCGCACCCTATAGCGCCCCGCACTCGGTCAGTTGTCTGTGCTCGACACTCAGTTACCCAGAAGCGCTGTGCCGATTTGCCTGATCGGCTTCTAAATCCTCAAGGCGCATTATCTAAGGGCTAGGTTGAAAGTTATGAAGTTATAACTGTTTCTTATCCGGTTTTTATTATTGGTACGTCTGTGCTGTCAGCCAGAAGTTAATACTTTCGAGCCTCTCTCTATTTAGCCGGCGATACAGTGTGCACCCCACCATACGCAGCCTTTGTTAAGTAAATAAGTCGACAGGCATGGGGCTTCGCACCAATCGAGTGCGGTGCGCAGGCCTGTTAGGACGTCTGTCTCAAGTGGTTAAAAAACTTTGAATAGTTCGTTGACTCTCCCCTTAAGGGCAGAGTTTAGATTTCCGCCGCGTCAGAAGTTGCTGTGGGAAAAGTTACTTCTCACATACGGAATTCATGAAGCAATCACGATATAGGGAGATAGAGATGAACAATCCATTGGAGTTGGAAAACGTCATTGTCAGCACCCGCGAGATCCTCGCGCAACTGTTGGTGATGAGCGTCGATGATATCGATGAGAACAGCAGTATCGTCGAGGATCTCAGCGCCGATTCGCTGGACATCGTCGACCTGAGCTTTCAACTGGGCCGTCAGTATGGCTGCACCTTGCCCAAAACCAGCGTGCTCGATCACGCCGTCGCTGTCTGCGGCGACGCCGGCGAGTTCCTGGCCAGCGGTCGCATCACTGAAAACGGCAAGGCCTTGCTTGAACAGAGCCTCAGCGCCTACTCCCCGGATCAACTCCAGTCCGGCATGCAACCGGCGCAGGTATTTGCCGCCACCACCGTGCGCAACTGGGCGCAACAGTGCCGCAACCTCTTCAACTATCTGCCGCAGAACTGCCCCGATTGCGGCGCTCAAAAAGCCGTGCTGAACGAACGTCAGCAAGTGGTCTGTGACGCGTGCAGTGCGCGGCTGGTGCCGGCCGACGGCGACGAGGTTTCACGCCAACTGGTGGAGCAATTTGTGGCCACTCACGTCAATGAGACGGTGTAGGAGTTCTCATGCGGGCACGAGAAGTCTATGTGACCGGATTCGGTCTGGTGGCGCCCATGGCACTGGACGCCGCCACGTTGTTCGAGCGGATCTGCCAGAAGCAGTCCTGTGTTCGCGAACATCCACGGTTCAAGGCGCTGGGCTTCAACAACAGCGCTGCCGGGTTTATCGATGACGGCCAGTGGCAGCAGATCGCCGCGGGTTTCGGCGGCAATGCTGCGCTGCATCCACGGCAAAGTGTGCTGGCCGAGTTCGTCGCTCGACAAGCCATTCAGCATGCCGGTCTGACCCCGACAGCCTTTGCTCACGCCCGCAGCGGATTGTTCCTGGGGGCCAACAAGTACTGCGCGGACAGTCACGATCTGCACCGGGCCAGTCGCTGCATGGATGAGGCCGGGCGTGTCGATCTGGATCAACTGCTGGATAACCCGGCGGCGTCGAGCGCGGTCTTCGGGCGCCGGGTCGATCAGCAGACCCAGCACCTGGCCGAGATGCTCGGTATCCGCGATCACATTTCGACCCACTCCGATGCCTGCGCCGCCGGCACCATGGCGATCGGCAGCGCCTACCGGGCGATCGAGCGCGGTGAAATCGACCTGGCCATTTGCGGTGCCGTCGAACTGATGGCCAACGAGTTGCCGTACTACATGTTCAACAGCCTGGGCGCGCTGTGCCAGGCCGACCTGCCGGCAAGCGAGCAGAGTCGACCGTTCATGCCGGACCGCTGTGGCTTCGTGATCAGCGAGGGCGCGGCCATGATCATTCTCGAATCCGCCGAGCATGCGCAACGTCGCAAAGCCGCGCCGTTGGGGCACGTGCTGGGTTACGCGAATATGTGCGAGGCACAAAAAATGACCTCCAGCAGCCGGGACGGCAGCAAATACGAGGAATGCATGGAAGCTGCAATCGAAGACGCCGGGCTGCTCAGCAGCGCCGTGCAACACGTCAACACCCATGGCACGTCTACCCAGGCCAACGACAGCTGCGAGGCTTTGGCCTTGCAGCGCGTGTTCGGCGAGTGCCAGGAACATGTGACGTTCACTGCCAACAAATCGGCCATCGGTCATTCCCTGGCGGGCAGCGGCGCGATTGAAGCGGTGCTGTCATTGATCAGCCTGCGGGACGGCGTGCTGTTGCCGACCTTGAACTACGATCACGATCGCGCCGAATACCCCTCATTGAAGTTTCTCAGCGAGCCGGTGCGCCAGTCGATCAATGTGGTGATGTCCAATTCGTTCGGGTTCGGCGGCGTCAACAGCTCGCTGGTTCTGGGGAGGGCATGACATGAGCATTGCCGTTTTCATCCATTCTGCCGCCGTGCTGAACGCCGCCGGCAGCGAATGTGCCGACCTGCTCGGAACGCCACCTTCGCCGCAACCGCTGGCATTTGACGCGACGCGACGGGCATACCCGCTGCCGACACCGCGTCTGGCCAGCGATCTGTTCGACCGCAAAATCCAGCGTAGCGTCGAACCACAAGGCCTGCGGCTTTTGCATTGCACGGCGCGCCTGGCGCCCGCGCTGGCGGCCCTGCAACTGCCTCCGGCACGGATTGCCCTGACGGCGGCCATTCCAGAAGTCGACGCGCCAAGCCCTTGCTGGGACGCGGTGCAAGCGATCGGCGAGCAACCGCAAAAGCCACTGGCGCAACTGTTGGCCAATACACCGCCGCTGCATGCCCTGATGCTGCTCAACAGCAGCGTGATGGCCTACGTGGCCGAAGCGTTGCAATGCCACGGGCCGATGGGTGGGTTCTGTTCCCAGGAAAACGCCGGGCTCGATGCCTTGATCGAAGCCTGCCAGCAAATTGTCGAGCAACGTGCCGAAGCGGCGCTGGTGGTCAGCAGCAGTCCGAACCTGACGCCCGCCCTGTATCTGCGTGAACCCTATCAGGCAGACGAGCCGACTTATGGCGAAGGCGCCGCGGCACTGCTGCTCGGCTCGACGCCTTCGCGCACCAACCCGATGGCCTTGCGCATTGCCGGGTTCGCCCGGGGTTACAGCGCTGATCCGCAACGGGGCGCAGCGGTTGCCCGGCGGGTGATCGACCAGGCACTGAGCCTGGAAAAACTGTGCCTCGGTGACGTCCAGCAAATCGTCGCCAACCCCGAGGATGCGCAACTGATGAGCCTGTTCGCCGACCGACCGCAGGACGTTCGCAGCACTCATGCCATGACCGGCGATCTTGGCGCCAGCGCCTTGCTGACCGAAATCGCGCTGGCCTTGCACCTTACCCACAACGCTTCGGCGACACCGGGCTATACGCTGTTGGTCAGCCATAGCCGCGCCGGTCATTGGGGCGCCTTGCTGCTGGCCAGTGAAACCATGGAGAAGCACACATGAGTGCGACACGGATTGTGATTACCGGCATGGGCGCCGTGACCGGGTTCGGTTTCGAATGGCAGACCCTCTGGGAAAAAATGCTTGGCGCCGAACATTGCGTGCGTCCATGGCAGCCCGACGGGGTGGAAGACGGCACGTTCCCGGTGCGCTACGCCGCGGCCGTGGATATGAGCCTGTTGCCTGAGGCCCTGCAGGACCACCCGGCCTGGACCGTTGCATTGGAAAAACGCAGCCGTTTTGGCTGGGTGGCCGCCACCCAAGCAGTGAAAGACAGCGGACTTGCTCCTGAACAGCTACGTGAAGCCGCCGTGCTCTGCGCTTCGGGCGCGCCCCAACACATGCTGGCCGACATGCTGTTGACCCAGGCACCGGATGGCTGCACCCCGGGCTGGCAACACCTGATGCCCCGCGCCGGGCAGGTCAGTACCGAGGGCTCGCTGCGTCAGAGCAATGATCGACTGGCTCGGGTGATTGCCGACGGTTTGGGTTGCGAAGGCCCGGTGATCAATATCAGCAGCGCATGCGCCGGAGCCTCCCAGGCCATCGGCAATGCTTTTCAGATGATTCGTCGCGGTGAAGTGAACGTGGCGATTGCCGGCGGCGCCGATTCGGTGCTGAACCTCGACACCATGGCCGCGCTGTACCTGCTCGGCGCGGCATCGAGCGAACAGCGCTGGGGTGTCGATTTGTGCCGGCCATTCGACCGTGATCGCAGTGGCCTGATTGCCGGCGAGGGCGGTGGTTTCTTGATACTGGAAAGCCTTGAGCATGCGTTGGCGCGAGGAGCGACGCCGTATGCCGAAGTGCTCGGTTTCGGCAGCAGCCTGGACGCCTACAAAGTCACCGCCCCGCAACCCGAAGGTCGGGGCGCGGCGCTGGCGATGCAAGCCGCGCTGGACGACGCCGGCCTGCGTGCGCAACAGATCGATCTGATCAACGCCCACGGCACCTCGACGCCGCTCAATGACGTCGCCGAAACCCTGGCGATCAAAAGTGTGTTCGCCGAGCACAAGCACTACCGGTCACTGGCCATCAGCGCCAACAAGTCGCAGTTCGGGCATTTGATTGCCGCTGCTGGCGCACCCGAATGCATGATCACCGCGCTGGCGTGCCTGAACGATCTGGTCACGCCGACAGTGAACCTGCATGAGGTCGATGAGCAATGCGACCTGGACTATTGCGCCGGACAAGCGGTCAGCCGCCGGGTGGATTTTGCCTTGAGCAACTCCTTCGGTTTTGGCGGCCTCAACACTTCGCTGGCCTTGGGCAAATATCGGGAGCACGGACAATGACGGGCGCTACTGTGCGCGTTGCCATCGCCGGCAGCGGTTGCGTATTACCCAGCGGCTGGGGCGTGCAACGCTTTTGGTCAGCGGCCAGTGAAGCCCGCAGCGGTATCGCTTTGCTGCAGTCGAAACTGTTCCACAGTGAGCGCGTGAAGGCGTTCGGGCATGTCAGTGATGAAGACCATCAAACCAGTCGCCAGGACGTGGCCCAGAACCTCCAGCGTTACTGCCCGCCGGCCGTGATCTGGGGCGTCAGCGCGGTGCGTCAGGCGTTGGTCGAAGCCGGGCTTGAACCAGGCAATGACGAGCTGCGCTACGGCCTCTATTGCTGCCAGGGCGGTTATACCCATCCGTCGTTGGCGGCCTATGGCGAGTTGCTCCACGAGTGCCGCGATGAGTCCGGTGCCGACATGCGGCGCCTTGCTCAACGGGTGTTGCGGGAGCGCGCGCTCGACCCGTTCCTGGTGCTCAAGAGCCTGAGCAACGGCTTGCTCGGGGTTGTCAGTCTGGCGCTGAAACTGGAGTGCGAATGCAACGCCTACATGCAAGGCGTGGCCGGCAATCTGGCGGCGTTGCGCGAGGCATGCGCGGCGTTGCAAAGCGGTCGTATCGATGCGGCGATTGTGGTCGGCGCCGGCAGTGAACTCGATCCGTTGGCGCTGGCCGCACTGGCCGAGGCTGGCGTGATCAGCACCGACGGTTCGCAAACCTTGCGTGCATTCGATCGCCAAGGCACGGGTGGGATTGCCGGTGAAGGCGCGGCGGCATTGATTTTGCGCCGGGCCGACGATCTACCGGATGGGCCGCAGACCTGCCTGTCGGGACTCACCGCCCATCCACGACTGGGGTCGTTGAACCTGCCGGACAAGCAGGTCGATCTGCTGGTCAGCAGCGCCAGTGGCGATCCGCACAAGGACACCGACCTGGCACGGACGCTGGCCCGCGCCGGTGCCTCGCATATCACCAGTAGCGTGCCGGTGACCGGCATTCTCAGCGGCGCGCCGAGCCTGGTCGACCTGATCCTGGCCCGTCATGCACTGCAGGACCAGCGTGTGCCGCCGATCATCGGGTTGCAGCAACCGGTGGAACCGCAGCTGCCGTTTGTGCTCGGTGAGGGCCGGGACGCGGTGCTGCGCGACTGCCTGATCATCAACCGTGACGACAACGGTTTCAGCGCCTGTTACCAGCTCGACTATCAGGCGGCCGGTCAGCCGTTTTGAACGTAATGAATCGCTTCTATTTTCTGATCAAGGGATATGACTTTTATGGATTACCGCGATTACGTACGACCTAAATTCGTTGAATTGATGCAGGCCCTGGGCCTGGAATGCCAGTTCCACCGGGCGCTGGGCAGCAAGCTGTTTTACCTCGACAAACAAGGCGCAGAGGTGACCGTCACCGACTTTCTGGGCGGTTACGGTGCGGCGTTGTTTGGCCACAATGACCCGCAGTTCGTCGACCAACTCTGCGGCCTGTTGCGCGCCGATGTGCCGTTCAATGCGCAGATGTCCGTGCGTGGCGCCGCCGGTATGCTGGGGCGCGAACTCAGCGAGGCGTTCAATCGGGAGTTGAACAACAACGAGCACTACATTTCGACCTTCTCCAACAGTGGCGCCGAATCGGTGGAAATCGCCGTCAAGCATGCCGAATACCGCCGTCAGAAAACCTTGCAGAAGCAGTTCGACGAACGGGATTTCGCCCTGGCCAACCTGACCGCCAGCGACAAGGCCTATGTCGAACTGGACGTTGATGACCTCGACCTGCCCGCCGGATTGCTGCCGGAAAATCTGTCTTACGTGACCGTGCGCCAAGTGGTGGAAGCGGTGCGTCAACACAACCTCGCGCAGTTGCATGTCGAGCCGGTATTCGTCGCCCTGCGTGGCAGCTTTCACGGCAAACTGGTGAACACCGTCCAGCTGACGTACGGCAAACAGTACCGTCAGCCGTTCGCCCGTTTTGGCCTTAACGTCGAGTTCATCGATCCGCAGCAACCCCAGCAGCTCTTGGATTTGCCGGCCCGCCACACGCGGCATTGGCTTAGCCTTGAGTGGAGCGGCGAGACCTTGCAGGTACGTCGTGACGCTTTCAGCGCGATCACGGCGGTGTTGCTCGAACCGATCCAGGGCGAGGGCGGCATCAACGAGTTCGCCAACGAGTTCTACCTGGGCCTGCGTCGCCTGTGCAACGAGCAGCAATGCCCGCTGATCATCGACGAAGTGCAATCGGGTTTCGGCCGCACCGGCACTTTGCTCGGCGCCAGCCATTTCAATTTGCAGGGCGATTACTACTGCCTGTCCAAAGCGTTGGGCGGTGGCCTGATGAAAATTGCCGCGACGGTCATCCGTGCCAGCCACTACGAAAACGATTTCAGCTACATCCACAGCTCGACCTTCGCCGAAGACGATGCCTCGTGCCATATCGCCCTGTCGGCATTGCGCCGCTTGTTTGCCAACGACAGCGCGATGCTCAAGGAGGTGAACAGGAAAGGCGAATACCTCAAGTCGTCATTGCTCGAACTCAAAGCCGCGTACCCGGACGTGATTGCCGACGTGCGTGGTCGAGGGTTGCTGCTGGGGTTCGAACTGCACGACCTGACCGGCACCAGTTCGCTGGTGCAGGCGTCGGCGCAGTACAACGATGCGCTGGGTTACATCATTGCCGGCTACCTGCTGCAATTCGAATCGCTGCGGGTCGCGCCGTCGGGCAGCAACGCCAACGTGATTCGCCTGGAGCCGCCGGTGTGCATCACCTTCGAGGAAATCGACGGCTTGATCGGCTCGTTGCAAAAGGTCTGCGACATGCTGCGTCGCCGCGATGCCTTTCCGCTGGCGGCGGGTGTTTGCGCCGACAGCATCCCCGAAGTACCGGCCCGCGAGGTGAGCTTCAAGCAGCCTGAACACCTCCCAAAGCCTGACGAGAACGTTCGCGTGGTGGCGCGCGTGGCGTTCATCAATCACCTGATCGATTCCGACATGCTCAGTGATGTTGACCCGTCGCTGTCGACCCTCAGCGCCGAACAGAAGCGCGAGTTCATCAAGCGTATGGCCCCGGAGCGGCGTGCTGCGCCAATCGGCCCGGTGCTGATTCGTTCGAAACTTGGCACCGCCGTGGAATTCACCCTGTACCCGTTGTGCATGGACTCCGATGCCATGGCTGCGTACATCGCCAGTGGCGACCTGGACACCATCCGCGACGAAGTCGGTAATCGCATCCGTGATGCCCGGGCGGATGGCTGCAGTGTGGCCGGTCTGGGCATGTACACCTCGATCGTCACCAACAACTGTCAGGCGCTGAAAATCCCCGACATGGCGCTGACTTCCGGCAATGCGCTGACCATCGGCATGGGCCTGGAAGCGATCGAGCAAGGCTGCAAGCAGCAAGGCCTGGAACTGAGCCAACAGACGGCGGCGGTGGTCGGTGCGGCGGGCAACATTGCTTCGACTTACGCTTCGTTGCTGTCCACCAGTGTCGAACACCTGATCCTCATCGGCAGCGGTCGCGACGGCTCACTGCGGCGCCTGGAGAAGACCGCCCAGCTGATTTACGCCGAGGCCGCCCGCGCGATTCTCAAAGGTGTCGCCGAGCACGACCGCCTCGCCAGCCGCTTGCAGAAACTCGACGGCATCGACGCGTTGTTACAGGCCCACGGTGCTGGCGCCGACCTCGGTTTGCGAGTGCAGCGTCTGGTCGAAGAGCACCTGGGTGCGAATGCGTTCATCACGGTCAGCAATGACCTTGAGGTGCTGAAACAGGCGCGCATCGTGCTCTGTGCGGCGAATGCCCCTCAACCGTTTCTCGGTGCCGATCACTTCGCCGAAAACAGCGTGATCTGCGACATCGCGGTGCCGCTGAACGTCGATCAGAACCTCTCCGGGCAACGGGCTGACGTGTTGTACATGCACGGCGGGATTGTCCAGACCCCATTGGGCGATGGCCTGATTCGTAACGTGCGCGCCTACCTCAAGGAAGGCCAGTTGTATGCCTGCATGGCGGAGTCGGTGTTGATGGGGTTGTCCGGGATGAAACAGCACTACTCCTACGGCGATATCAGCCGCGAGCAAGTGCAGCAGATTCGTGCCCTGGCCGCGACCCACGGCTTCAGCCTCGCGCAGTTCAAGACTGACAACTCACTCTAAGGAACGGTCATGCCGAATAAAGTAGCAGTGGTGACCGGTGGCAGTCGTGGTATCGGCCGGGCGATTGTCCTGGCCCTGGCCGGCGCGGGCTATCAGATCGCATTCAGTTATGTACGCGACGAAGTGGCCGCCATGTCCTTGCGTGACGAGGTTCAGGCACTGGGCCTCGAGTGCCTGACGCTGCAATGCGATGTCAGCAGCGGCGACAGCATCAAAGGCTTTTTCGAACGGGTCGACGAGCATTTCCAGCGCGTCGATCTGCTGGTCAACAACGCTGGCATCACCCGTGACGGGTTGCTGGCGACGATGCCAAGCCGCGACATCGTCGAGGTGATCCAGACCAACCTGATCGGCACCTTGCTCTGCTGTCAGCAAGTGGTGCCGGGCATGATGCGCCAGCGCAGCGGTTGCATCGTCAACATCAGCTCGGTGGCAGCGCAGAAACCCGGCAAGGGGCAAAGCAACTATGCCGCGGCCAAGGGCGGTGTCGAAGCGCTGACCCGTGCCCTGGCAGTGGAACTGGCGCCGCGCAACATTCGGGTGAATGCGGTGGCGCCGGGCATCGTCAACACCGAAATGAGCACGGCGCTGATCGGCAGTCAGGAACAGGAAATCCAGTCACGGTTGCTGATCAAGCGTTACGCCGAACCTCATGAGATAGCCGAGGCGGTGCTGTACATCGCCGATCGCGGTTTGTACCTGACGGGTGAGGTCCTGCCGGTCAACGGCGGGTTGAAGATGCCATGAGTCGGACCATTCTGATTACCGGTGCCGCCAAAGGCATCGGCCGGGCGGTGGCAGAAAATTTTGCCGCCGACGCCGGGCACCGCTTGATCCTGCTGGATCTGGATTTACCGGAACTGCAACGCTGGGTCGACGAGCAACACGGGCAGATCAAGGCCCGTGTCGAAACCCATTCGGCGAACATTGCCGACCTGGAGGGCATGGAAGCCTTCTTCAAAATGCTCGCCAAACAGGTGGACTACGTCGATGTGCTGGTCAACAGCGCCGGCATCTGCAACGAGAACGAACCGGAAGATTTGCACAACTGGCGCAAGGTGATTTCGGTCAACCTCAACGGTACGTTCTACGTCACTTCTTTGTGCCTGCCGTTGATGCCGGACCGCGGGCGGATCATCAACATGTCGTCGATCCTCGGCCGCGCCGGCAAGGTCCGCAACACCGCGTACTGCGCTTCCAAGCACGGCATCGTCGGCATGACCAAAGCCCTGGCGCTGGACCTGGCACCACGGTTGATCACCGTCAACGCGATTCTGCCCGCATGGATCGACACGCCCATGCTGCAAGGTGAACTGGCGGCGCAAGCGGCCATTGCCGGGCTGACCCAGGAACAGATCCTGCGCAACGCCAAGAAAAAACTGCCGATGCGCCGCTTCATTCAAAGCGAAGAAGTCGCGGCGATGGTGCGTTACCTGGCCAGCCCCGAAGCGGGCGGGGTGACTGCGCAGAGCCTGGTGATCGACGGCGGTGTCGGGTTGGGAATGTAACCATGCCGGGATCACACATTAACCGTGCCGCGTGGGCGGTATTGGCCTGCATGGTCGCGCCGCCGGCGCTGGCTGAATTGACGGTCGACGACCTCAAGCCGGATTACGCCGACGCCGAGGTCGGCGTCGCCACCGCATTGCGCCTGCACGGTGACGACCAGATCACCCAGAAGGCCATGTATTTCAAGGCCAACCTGGAAGACAACTGGGACGGTGGTTACTACAAGGCCAAGGGCCGGGTGCGTTACGACGCCCGGTATGACGGCAACAATCCGTACAGCGAGCGGGCGCGGGACAAATACCGCTTCGACGCCGACTGGCGGCATTTGTACTGGGGCCAGTCGGTGGGCGACGGCGAGGTGACTGTCGGCTGGCAGCAAGTGGTCTGGGGGCGTGCCGATGAGTTGCGGGTGCTTGATCAGATCAACCCGGTGGACTATCGCGATGGCCTGACTCCGCTACTGGAAGACAGCCGGATCGCGGTGCCCATGGTGCGGTTTGCGCAACCGGTGGGCGAGTGGGAACTGGAGGCGCTGTGGGTCACCGACTTTGTGAAAAACCAGCCGCCGGTGGCAGGCAGCGAGTTCGACGCGCCGCTGTTTGCCGCGCCGGATCCTCAGTATTTCCTGCTCGATTCCAAGCCCGGCTACGACGGTGACAAGGGCTTTTCGTATGGCCTGAGCGCCAACGGCCGCATCGGTTCGGTGGACACCAGTTTCGTCGCACTGAACGCGCGCCAGCAGGACCCAGTGTACGCCGTCGAAGGCCTGGCCGATGACGGCCGCACGCGACTGGAACGCCAGTTTCCCCGTTACACCATGGGCGGCGCGGGGCTGGCGATCGACGCCGGTCACAGCATCGTAGTGCGCAGCGAAATTGCCTGGTTCGACAACTGGCGGGTGACCAATCCGACCCGCGCTTACGGCGCCGACAGCACCTCGATGGTCAAGTCGTTGCTGGGCGTCGACTACTTGCTGCGTGACTGGCTGATTTCCGTGCAGTGGCAGCAACAGCAATTGCTCGACTGGCAGGACGGCATGCTGCAAGACAAGCGCGAGCACCTGTTCACCTTATCCGCCGAGGGCACCCATTGGCAGGACCGACTCAAGAGCCGGCTGGTGGTCGCCGCCTCGCCACCGTTTAACGACGATGCGCTGTTGCAAGGCATCTTCACTTACAAACCGGTGGACTGGATCAAGCTCGGGCTGGAAGTGGATGTGTTCTTCGGCAAGCCCGACAAGCCCTTCGGCGAGTACGACAACCGCGATCAAGTGCGGCTGTCCGCCGGTTACCTGTTTTAACCCTATGACGCCTGCGTGCCCCTGGCGCATGGGCTCGACCATATTCATCTGACGAAAAGGGAAGTTCCCATGTTGCCGCTATTCAAAAGTCTGACCGCCGCCGCATTGATCCTGAGCGGCGCTTGCGCCACCGCCGCCGACGGCAAGAATGCCGATGAAATCATCCGCCAGGTGCGGGATCGAAACGACGGCAAAAGCTTCATGTCCCAAGTGTCGCTGATCCTCCACGACAAAAAGGGCAATACCCGGGTTCGCGAGTTCACTTACCTGCAAAAGGATTACCCGGACAGCGACAAATTCAGCATGTATTTCTCCGCCCCCACTGACGTGCGCGACGTGGCTTTTCATATCGAAAACCCCCACGAAACCCTGGGCCAGGAAGACAGCCAGTGGATGTACTTGCCGGTCAGCCGCCAGACGCGGCGGATCTCCACCACCGACAAGCGCGGCTCGTTCATGGGCAGCGAGTACTCCTACGCCGACCTGGACAAGATCCGGGTCAAGGATTACACCCAGACGCTGGTCGGCGAAGAACAGGTCAAGGGCCGCGACTGCTACGTGATCGAGCGTGAACCGGCGTCGCCCGAGGTGCTGGCCAAGACTGGCTACAACAAGCTGAAAGTGTGGATCGACAAGCAGAATTTCCTGGTCATGCGTCAGGACTTCTTCGACGTCAAAGGCGTGCTGGTCAAGCAGATGCGCACGCAAAAGGTCGACACCATCGACTCGATCGACAGCATCGTGTTGAGCGAAACCGAACACTTCATCGACGGCACGCGTTCGGAGATGCGCTTCAACCACCTGCAATACAACGTGCAACTGGAAGACCGTTTGTTCACCCAGACCGCCATCAAGCGCGGGCTGAAAACCGGCGATGTGCCGGACTTTGCCGTGTCTGCCCGCTAAGCACCGATCCCGACGACCCTGGAACGCATGATCATGGAAAGATACCTGAACTTCGTCGAGCGCTATGCGCGGGCGATCGTTTTCCTGCTGGTGGCGGTCACGGCGTATTTCACCTATACGCTGGGCTCGCTGATCTCCGACACCAACCCTTACTTGCTCAAGGAAACCCATCCGGCGCGCAAGACCATCATCGACTTGCAAAGCGAATTCACCGGCACGTTTGACTCGGTGATGGTGGCAATCAACAACCCGCAGACGGTGTTCAACAAGCCGACCCTCAACGCACTGTTTTCGATGTCGCAATCGGTGCGCAAGATGATCCTGGCCAACGACGCCGACAAGGAACAGTTGACGCAAATCGTTGCGAAGCACCCAGACGACAGTCGTGCACAGTTGCTGGCGCGGGACATTCTGGAGAACGGTTTTTCCCAGAACGACTACGCCCAGGCCAAGGCCCTGCGTGATTACGCCAAGAGCCAGAACTGGGATGCCCATGATCAGCTGTTCCTGACTTTTCTCGCCGAGCGAATCAACCCGATCCGTGAAATGGCGTCGATGGGCGACCTGGAAAACATCGTGCTGACCGGCGATGGCGAGTTGCTGATCCACAAGACCCTCAACGCCTACGACATGGACCCGGCGCTGGTCGAGTCGCAGATCATGGGCAACGAGCTGATGGTCGACGGGGTCGTCTCCAAGGACAAGAAAGTCGCGATGCTGGTGGCCGAGCTGGGCACCAAGCAAGACGACGCCCAGGCGCAACTGCGCGCCTACCAGATCGTGCGCGGCATTGTCGCGGACTATCAGGCAGCGCACCCGGAGTTCAAGGATGAGATCTTCATTGCCGGCATGCCGATCTTCATCGCGGCCCAGCAGGAGATCATCGACCATGACCTGGCGGTGCTGTTTCCGATTGTCTTTTTGTTGATCACCCTGCTGTTGATTTTCTTCTTCCGCAAACCGCTGGGCGTGCTGTTGCCGCTGTTCAATATTCTGTTCTGCACCATCTGGACACTGGGCCTGATGGCTTTGTTGCGGGTGCCGTTCGACTTGCTGACCAGTGTCCTGCCGGTGTTTCTGTTCACCATTTGCTGCTCGGATGCGATCCATGTGATGGCCGAGTATTACGAACAGAAAAACGCCGGTAAAAGTAACCGTGAAGCCAATCGCGAGACGCAACGGCTGATGGTGGTGCCGGTGGTGTTGACGACGGTGACTACCATCGCCACCTTCATGATTTCCACGACCAACAACATCGTCAGCATCCGCAATTTCGGCGTATTCATGTCCATCGGCCTGACGGCGGCGCTGATTATTTCACTGTTGCTGATTCCGGCCTGGATTTCGATCTGGGGCAAGGACCAGACTCCGAAAACCCTCGCTGCCGTGCACAAGGAATCGATCATTTCGCGTTATCTGGTGGCGTTCTGCGCGCGGTTGATCCAATGGCGCAAACCGATCTTGATCGTGACGCTGCCCTTGCTGATCTTGATGACGGTGTTCACCTTTCGCGTCGATATCGAAGACTCTGGCATCGCCTACTTCAAGCCCGAGAGCCATATTCGCGTTTCGGACGAGTTCATCAACCAAGCCGGGGTCGCGGGCACGGCACCGGGCTGGATCGCCATCGACAGCAAAGAGCCGCGCGGCGTGCTGACCACTGAAGTGGTGCAGTTCATCGACAAGCTCGACCACTTCATCAAGCAGCAACCGCACGTCAGTTACGGCTATTCCCTGGCGACTTACGTCAAGCGCATGAACCTGGTGCTCAACGACATGAACCCCGACTACTTGCGCGTGCCCCAGGCGCTGGAGCAGGTGACGTCGGTCAATGATGAGGGGCAGGTCGAGCGGTTCGAGGTGCCGGGCAACTCACTGATCGAGCAACACGTGATGCTGTTCGAGAACGGCGGCGGCTCGGACCTCAATAACGTGCTCAATGCCGACTATTCCAAGGCGTTGACGCTGTACACCATGACGTCGTCGGTGGCCAGCGACTACCAGGCCATGCTGGATCAGCTCGATGCCTGGTTGCTGGTGAACAAACCGGCCAATCTCGAAGTGACGCACGCCGGCACGCCGTTGATCTGGACCGGCGTGTTGCAGGAAATCACCCAGGGCCAGGTCTTGAGTTTTTCCCTGGCGTTGCTGGTGGTCACGCTGATGATGATGTATTGGCTCAAGTCGGTACGGTTGGGCGTACTCGGCATGCTGACCCTGTTGACCACCTCGGTGACAGTCTATGGCTTCATGTTCCTGTTCGGCATCGAGCTGAACATCGGTACGACGCTGGTGACCTTCCTGGTGGTGGGTGTGGTCGATTACGCGGTGCACCTGCTGTCACGGATCAAACTGTTGGTGCAGCAAGGCATTCATATCGACGCGGCCATTTTGCAGGCGATGCACAGCGTCGGCCGTTCGACCGTGGTCAACGTGGTGATTTTCTCCGTGGGATTCATGGCGCTTCTGTTTTCCGACTTCAAGCCGATTGTCGATTTGGGCGCACTGGTGGCGATGGCGCTGTTTTCCAGCGGTGTCATGACCATTCTGCTGGTGACGCTGGTGTCGCCGTGGTTCTTCGCCGCGATTGTTCCGGTAGCGCCGCTGCCGGAAAAAGATCGAGCCGCAGGGAAGCCCGCCTTGATCTGACCTGATGACCGGCAGCGCAGGCGCGCCAGTGACATGCGAGGGATCATCCTGTGCAGCAGGGTAGTCAGTTCAGCGTATTGCCCGGGTTTTTTTCGCCATAGCGGGCGATACGCTCGAACTGACATTCATCTCGGGCATCGTTGAGGTTGTTTTCGAATTCTTCGAGGCCGTTGTGCAGTTGCTGTAGAGCGCCGATCTGGGAGACCAGCTCGGCCTTTTTTTCGGCGATCGCTTTTTGCGCCATGTCCCACGGGAATTCGTCACCTTGGTAGTTGTTCAACATCAACCGCAGCTCTTTGAGCTTGAAACCCAGTTGCTGGGCGCACTTGATGAACGTCAACACCTCGACACTCTGCTGGCTGTAGATACGGTATTTGCCTTCACGCTTGGGCTCGGGCAATAGGCCGATTTCTTCGTAATGGCGAATGCTTTTGACTGTGGTGCCCGACAGCTGGGCGGCTTTGCCGATATACATAAAGATCCGTCTCGATGATCAAACAGGGCGTAGCGCGACCAGACCTCATGCCTGATCGGAGCGAATAATATAGTGAATAACATTCAATGGTTGCAGCGGCGTGTAAATGACGCGCACAGCCGACGAACGACCGCTTGAGAGGGAACGTGAGGACGGACTGACGGCGAGGGTGCGCCGTCAGCAGGCAGCGAAGGGTGCGTCAGCTACCGGCGGTAACCCGGGCCTGTTCGAGCCAGGCGTCACGCTGGGTCGACTTCGAACCCAGGATCGGCCCGAAAGTCAGGGTCTTCAACGGCTTGATGCCGCAGAACTCCAGGGTCGTCTTGCGCATCTGGTGCAGGCCGGGCATGTGATAGACCCATTTGTAATACCAGGGCGGCGTGTCCATGGTCACCAGCAGATGCGCGGTCCGGCCCTTGAGCAGTTTGTCGGGGAAGGCCTTGCCCTCACGGTATTTGAAAGCAAAACCGGGCAGGAAAATGCGGTCGAGAAAGCCCTTCATCAACGCCGGTATGCCGCCCCACCAGATCGGATAAACGAACGTCAGGTGTTCGGCCCAGGTGATATCGGCCTGGGCTTGCAACAGGTCCGGCTCCAGCGGCTGGATAGTGTTATAGCCGTGGTGCAAGACCGGATCAAAGTCCAGCGCATCCAGACGCAGCAGGCGCACGTCATGTCCGGCATCCTTGGCGGCCTGGACGTAAGTTTCGCTCAACGCCCCGCAGAAACTGTCGGTGGAGGGGTGGCCCAGAATCACGAGCATTCGTTTGCTCATCGCGTGTACTCCTGAAATGAAGCCCGCAGCATAGAGTCTGCCCCTTACGGTAGAGTCAAGGCGTTCCCGGCGTCAGTGCCTCCAGCAAGGCCCGGGCGTAACCGGGCAGGCTGTCGACATCACGGGCACAGATTTTCAAGGTGCGGTTGGCCCAGTCTTCGGGAAGAGCGCGGGTCGTGACCCCTTGTACCTGTGGCCAGCGCTCGATGGCCACCCGCGGCACGATGGCCAGTCCTGCGCCGCGCGCAACCATGCGAATGACCCCATCGAAGCCGTCGGCACGAATGCGGATCGGCATGCGCTGGCCAATGTGCAGGGCCTGTTCTTCCACGTGGATGGCCAAGGCACTGCTGGCGCCCAGGGCCACATAGTCGTGGTTCAAGGTGTCGGCGAAGGTCAATGATGGCTGGTCGGCCAAGGGATGATCAGGAGGCAGAATCAACACCAGCGGGTCCTCGCGAAACGGCCGGGTGTGCAGGTCATCGGTGTCCACCGCGTCGGACACGATGCCGAGGTCTGCCGCCCCTTGGCGCAACGCATGGGTGATGCGGGCGCTGGGCAATTCTTGAAGGTCGATGTCGAGGTTCGGATGCTCGCGCAGAAAGTCGGCGAGCAACTCCGGCAGGTATTCGGTGATCGCGGTGGTGTTGCACAGCAATCGCACCTGACCTTTGACCCCCTTGGCGTATTCGGCCAGATCCTGTTGCAGGCGCTCGGCTTGTTGCAGCAGGGCACGGGCGTGTTTCGCCAGGGCTTTGCCGGCCGGGGTGGGTGTGACACCGCGCCGGCCACGCTCCAGGAAGTCGATGCCGAGGGAGGATTCCATGGCCCGGATTCGGGCGCTGGCCGCTGCCAGGGATAAGTGGCTGCGGGCGGCACCGGCGGTGATGTTGCCAGTGTCGAGGATGTTCAGGTAGAGGCGCAGGTCGGTCAGGTCGAAGTGCATGGCAGCAACCTCTCAATATGTGTTGCCTGGAAGGGCGCTTTCGCGAGCAGGCTCGCTCCCACATTGGGAAATGTGTTTTAACTGTGGGAGCGAGCCTGCTCGCGAAGGCGTCAGTCGTAACGACGCAGTTGTCAGCCTCTTGTCAGGCAAGAGGCAGCCTCAGTATATGGCAGATTTTCAACCCGCCAATCCAGGCTCACCATGGCCCCATGAATACTCTCTCTGCGTTCTATCAAAACCTCGGTCTGACCCTTTCCTTGCTGGTGATCGCCACATTCCTGCTGGCTGGGATGATCAAAGGCGTGATCGGCCTCGGATTACCCACCATCGCCATGGGCCTGCTCGGTCTGGCTATGGCCCCGTCACAGGCTGCCGCGCTGCTGATCATCCCGGCAACCCTCACCAATGTCTGGCAACTGGCATTCGGTGGGCATTTGCTCGGTTTGATCAAACGGTTGTGGCCGATGCTCCTGGCGATCTTCATTGGCACCGGGGCCGGCACGGTGTGGATCGGCATGGCCGGTGGTCAGTGGGTGGTGCGGGCGTTGGGCGGGGCGCTGATGCTCTATGCACTGAGCGGTCTATTCCTGCCGGCCTTGCGCGTGGGTGGTCAGAGCGAACGCTGGCTTGGTCCGCTGTGTGGAGTTGTGACGGGCGTCATCACCTCGGCCACCGGCGTCTTCGTGATTCCGGCGGTGCCGTATCTGCAAGCACTGGGTTTGAGCAAGGATGAACTGGTGCAAGCCCTGGGCCTGTCGTTCACCGTCTCGACCCTCGCCCTGGCCGCCGGCCTGTTATGGCGCGGCGTCCTTGGCGGTGGTGAACTGAGTGCGTCGTTGCTGGCGTTGATCCCGGCAGTGCTCGGCATGTTGCTCGGCCAATGGCTGCGTCAGCGGATCAGCGCCGTGCTGTTCAAGCGCGTGTTCTTCATCGGCCTCGGTGTGCTCGGCGGCCATTTGCTAATCAACGGGTAGCGGAGGAAGGGCTAAGCATCTCGATGGCGCGGATATCAAAATCCCGTTCCAGGTATTCCATGCGCATGTCGCGGAACTGCTGCATGTGCGGCAGGTTCGAGTGCACGTCGAGGTGCGCCTGGGACTGCCAGATCTCGTAGAAGATAAACAGGGTCGGGTCCTGTTTGTCGCGCAGCATGTGGTACTCGATGCAGCCGGGCTCGGCGCGACTCGCTTCTACATGGCCGCGGAAAAACGCTTCGAAGGCGTCGGATTTTTCCGGGCGGGTCTTGGCGTGCAGGATGAAGCCTTGCAGTTCACTCATCAGAAATCTCCTCAAGTTCAGAATCGGCGCAAGTTTATGGCAACAATCCCCTGTCTATTCGTGCGTATTGGTCAAATGTGTTTTGCGAATTCAGCGCTTATTCCGCGCGAGGCAGCTCGTTACTCTGCCGCCATCGAATTCCTGACCTTCCGAGATTTCTCATGAAAAAAGTCCTGTTGCTCAATGGCGGTAAAAAGTTCGCCCACTCCGATGGCCGCTACAACACCACCCTGCATGACGCCGCGTTGAGCGTGCTGGATCGCGGCGGCATCGATGTAAAAGCCACCTTCATCGACGAGGGCTACGACGTTGCTGAAGAAGTCGCCAAATATCTCTGGGCCGACGTGATCATTTATCAAATGCCCGGTTGGTGGATGGGCGCACCGTGGACGGTGAAGAAGTACATCGACGAAGTCTTCACTGAAGGCCATGGCAGCCTCTACGCCAGCGACGGCCGCACCCGTTCCGACGCCTCGCAAAAATACGGCAGCGGCGGTTTGGTGCACGGCAAGCAATACATGTTGTCGCTGACCTGGAACGCACCGCAGCAAGCCTTTGACGACCCGACCGACTTCTTCGAAGGCAAAGGCGTGGACGCGGTGTACTTCCCGTTTCACAAGGCCAACGAATTTCTCGGCATGAGCGGTTTGCCGACCTTCCTGGCGGTCGATGTGATGAAACGTCCGAATATCGAGGCTGATGTGGCGCGTTATGAACAGCACCTGACCGAGGTGTTCGGCCTCAAGGCGTGAGCTCGGTTACTATCGATACCTGAAGCCAGAACCTGGAGGAGCCAGGCTTGCCGGCGAAGGCGTTTTAGCAGACGCCTTCGCCGGCAAGCCTGGCTCCTACAGAGGCCGGCGCTGAATTGATCGATGAGGGGCGTCCGTGAAAGCCAGATCCGATGAGTTGCAGATTTTCGTCTGCGTGATTGAGTGCGGGTCAATTTCCGCGGCAGCCGAACAGGTTGGGCAGACGCCTTCGGCGGTCAGCCGCACGCTGTCGCGGCTGGAGGCCAAGCTCGATACCACGCTGATCAACCGCACCACGCGGCGCATGGACCTGACGGAGGAGGGCAAGTATTTCTTCGAGCACGCCAAGCTGATTCTGGATCAGATGGACGAGCTCGAAGAACGCCTGACCTCACGCCAGCAAACCCCGTCCGGGCGTCTGCGGATCAACGCCGCCTCGCCGTTCATGCTGCACGCCATCGTGCCGTACATCGACGAGTTCCGCCGCCTCTACCCCGACATTCAGCTCGAACTCAACAGCAACGACCTGATCATCGACTTGCTCGAACAAAGCACCGATATCGCCATCCGCATCGGCGCACTGGCCGATTCAACCCTGCACGCACGCTCACTGGGTTGCAGCCCGCTGCACATCCTCGCCAGCCCGGCGTACCTTGAGCAACACGGCACGCCAACGGCGGTTGCAGACCTGGCTGGGCATGCGTTGCTGGGCTTTACCCAGAACGAGGGCCTCAACCAGTGGCCGCTACGGTATGTGCACGGTGATCGCTGGCCGATTCAGGCGTCGATCAGCGCCTCCAGCGGCGAGACGATCCGGCACCTGGCGCTGGAAGGCCAGGGCATTGCCTGTCTGTCGCACTTCATGACGATCGACGACATTCGTGCCGGTCGGTTGCAGGTGCTGCTGGCGGATTTCAACAGCGGCTATCGCCAACCGATCAACGCGGTGTACTACCGCAACTCGCAACTGGCCCTGCGCATTCAATGCTTCCTGGACTTCATTCAGGGCAAGTTGGCGGCTTATGCGAATGCGGACTTCACAGGCTGATTCGTGATCCCTGCGCAAGAGTGATTTGGGTCAGCGGGTCTGTTTCACCACGGGACGGTCCTCGATACTCAATGCATCACTTATTCACGCAGGGAGTTTCTCCATGAACGTATTCGTTACCGGCGCTGCTGGTTTCATCGGCGGCTCCATTGCCACCGGTCTTGTCCGGGCGGGCCATAAAGTCACCGGCCTGGTTCGCAACGCCGACCAAGCCACTGAACTGAGCGCAATCGGTATCATCCCGGTGATCGGCACTCTTGACGACAGCGCACTACTGGCTGAACAGGCCCGCGCCGCCGATGCCGTGATCAACGCTGCCAGCAGCGACCATCGTGGCGCGGTGGAAGCCTTGCTCAATGCGTTGCGCGGCTCCCACAAAGTGTTCCTGCACACCAGCGGTTCGAGCATCGTCGGCGATGCCTCCGGCGGTAAAGCCAGTGACGTCATCTACTTCGAAGACAACCTGCCGGAACCGACCGTCGACAAGGCTGCCCGTGTGGCCATCGACAACCTGATCCTCGCCGCGGCGAAAGACGGCGTGAACTCGGCCGTGATCTGCAACACCCTGATTTACGGCCACAGCCTGGGCGTCAATCGCGACAGCGTGCAATTGCCGCGCTTGCTCAAACAGGCGCGTAAAAGCGGTGTGGTCCGACATGTCGGCACGGGTCAGAACATCTGGTCCAACGTACACATCGAAGACGTGGTGTCCCTGTATCTGCTGGCACTGACCAAAAACGTCCCGGGGACGTTCTACTTCGTCGAAAGCGGTGAAGCGTCCTTCATCGACATGACCACGGCCATGGCTGAAGCCCTGAAACTGGGCAAGGCGCAAGACTGGCCGTTGAAAGACGCCGAAGCCGAATGGGGTTATGAAATGGCCAACTATGGCCTGGGCTCCAACAGCCGGGTGCGCGGCAAGCATGCGCGTGAATTGCTGGGCTGGGTGCCGAAACGGACGTCGGTGGTTGAATGGATTCGGGACGAGATGGTTTGAGTTCGCTTTAGACCGCGTCGCTGCAATCGCGAGCAGGCTCGCTCCCACAGTTTGATCTTCACAGGACACAGATTTTGTGTGTAACGGAGATCCACTGTGGGAGCGAGTCTGCTCGCGATTGCGTTTTCAGCAACCCGACAACTGGCCGGGTCGCCCCCGATTCCGTAACATCCGCACCCTCTCTCCCTGTCGTGTTCGATTCTCCATGAAACCAAAACGTCTGCGCGCCGATGTCCTGGCCGGACTCACCACTTCTTTCGCCCTGCTCCCCGAATGCATTGCCTTCGCGTTGGTGGCCCACCTCAATCCGCTGATGGGGCTTTACGGCGCGTTCATCATTTGCACCCTGACCGCGCTTTTCGGCGGGCGGCCGGGGATGGTGTCCGGTGCAGCGGGTTCGATGGCGGTGGTGATCGTCGCGCTGGTGGTGCAACACGGCGTGCAGTATCTGCTCGCGACCGTGTTGCTCGGAGGCCTGATCATGCTGGCATTCGGGCTGCTGAGGCTTGGCAAACTGGTGCGCATGGTGCCGCACCCGGTGATGCTTGGGTTCGTCAACGGCCTGGCGATCATCATTGCGCTGGCGCAACTCGAACACTTCAAGGATGGCGAAACCTGGCTCAGTGGCACGCCGTTGTACCTGATGACCGGGTTGGTGGTGTTGACGATGGCGATCGTTTACCTGCTGCCGCGCCTGACGCGTGCCGTGCCGCCGGCGCTGGTGGCGATCCTGAGTGTCGGGCTGGCGGTGTATCTGCTCGGCCTGCCGACGCGCACCTTGGGCGACATGGCGCACATCGCCGGCGGCTTGCCGACGTTCGCGCTGCCAGACATTCCCTGGAGCCTGGACACCCTGCGCATCATCGCCCCCTACGCGATCTTGATGGCGCTGGTCGGCCTGCTGGAAACCCTGCTGACCCTGAACCTCACCGATGAGATCACCGAAAGCCGTGGCTTCCCTGATCGCGAGTGCGTGGCGTTGGGCGCGGCCAATATGGTCTCGGGGGTTTTTGGCGGCATGGGTGGCTGCGCGATGATCGGTCAGACCGTCATCAACCTCAGTTCCGGTGGTCGTGGCCGGCTGTCCGGGGTGGTGGCCGGGGTGCTGATTCTGCTGTTCATTCTGTTTCTGTCGCCGCTGATCGAGCGCATCCCGTTGGCCGCGCTGGTCGGCGTGATGTTTGTTGTGTCGCAGCAAACGTTCGCCTGGGCGTCGTTGCGGGTGGTGAACAAGGTGCCGCTGAACGATGTGTTGGTGATTGTGGCGGTCACAGTCATCACCGTGTTCACCGACCTGGCCACTGCCGTGTTGTGCGGGATCATCATCGCGGCGCTCAATTTTGCCTGGCAGCAGGCGCGCGAGCTGTATGCCGATGCTCATCTCGAAGCTGACGGAAGCAAGCACTATCACCTGCATGGCACGTTGTTCTTTGCCTCGACTACGCCGTTTCTCAATCAGTTCGACCCCGCCAACGATCCGCCTGTCGTGACCATCGACTGCCGCCACCTGAGTTTTGTCGACTATTCGGCCATCGCCGCGCTGAAGACTTTGCGTGAACGCTACGCCAAGTCCGGCAAGCATCTGCGGGTGCTGCATTTGTCCGAGCGCTGCAAGAAGCTGCTCAAACGTGCCCGCGTGAATCACGACTGAACATCCTCCCGCCGATCGTTCCCACGCTCTGCGTGGGAATGCCTCACCGGACGCTCCGCGTCCGCTTTTTGGGACGCAGAGCGTGGGAACGATCTATGGGAGCGGATGTAAATCCGCCTGCCTGATTTTCATATCCACCGACCTGGCATACCTCTGCGCGACATCCCTTACCTCTGCACGAAAATAACTTTCACCTCGTTTGAATGTCACGCCTCGAAATGATTTAAGAGTTTCGCAACCCATTCGACGTGACCCTTTCGAGGAGTACCGCATGACCCTGTCCTTCGGCTATTGGCTGCTGGTGTATGCCGCCATCGCCATCATTGCCCTGATCGTTCTGATCGCCCGCTACCGACTCAATCCGTTCATTGTCATTACCCTGGTCTCCATCGGCCTCGCGCTGATGGCGGGCATGCCGGCGTCCGGGGTGGTCGGCGCTTACGAGGCAGGGGTCGGCAAGACCCTGGGGCACATTGCACTGGTGGTGGCGCTGGGCACGATGCTCGGCAAGATGATGGCCGAGTCCGGCGGTGCCGAGCAGGTGGCGCGGACCTTGATCGACCGTTTTGGCGAAAAGAACGCGCACTGGGCGATGGTTTGCATCGCCTTTCTGGTCGGGCTGCCGCTGTTCTTCGAGGTCGGTTTTGTATTGCTGGTGCCGATCGCTTTTACCGTGGCGCGGCGCGTGGGCGTTTCAATTCTGATGGTCGGTTTGCCGATGGTCGCTGGCTTGTCGGTGGTGCATGCGCTGGTGCCGCCGCACCCGGCAGCGATGCTGGCGGTGCAGGTGTATGGGGCGTCGGTCGGACAGACCTTGATGTACGCGATTCTGATCGGCATTCCGACCGCAATCATCGCAGGTCCCTTGTACGCCAAGTTCATCGTGCCGCGCATTCAACTGCCGGCGGAAAACCCGCTGGAACGCCAGTTCCTCGACCGTGAACCGCGCGACAGCCTGCCGGGGTTCGGCATCACCATGGCGACCATTCTGTTGCCGGTGGTGCTGATGCTGATCGGTGGCTGGGCCAACCTGATTTCCACGCCGGGCAGCGGTTTCAACCAGTTCCTGCTGTTCATCGGCAACTCGGTGATCGCGCTGCTGCTGGCGACGTTGCTGAGCTTCTGGACCCTCGGCATCGCCCAGGGCTTCAGCCGCGAATCGATCCTCAAGTTCACCAACGAATGCCTGGCGCCAACCGCCAGCATCACCTTGCTGGTCGGTGCCGGCGGTGGCTTGAACCGGATCCTGGTGGACGCCGGGGTCACCGATCAGATCGTCAGCCTGGCCCACGAATTTCACCTGTCGCCGCTGATCATGGGTTGGCTGTTTGCGGCGTTGATGAGGATCGCCACCGGTTCCGCCACCGTGGCCATGACCACGGCCTCGGGCATCGTCGCGCCGGTGGCCATCGGTCTGGGGTATCCGCACCCCGAGTTGCTGGTGCTGGCGACCGGCGCCGGGTCGGTGATTTTTTCCCACGTCAACGACGGCGGCTTCTGGTTGATCAAGGAATACTTCAACATGACCGTTGCCCAGACCTTCAAGACCTGGACGGTGCTTGAAACCATTATTTCGGTGGTGGCTTTCGCGCTGACCGTGGGTCTTTCTTACCTGATCTAACCGGAGCCGCCTGCCATGGACATCCTCTACCAGATCCGCGCCCGCCAGGATTCCTTCAGCGCCGGTGAAGGACGCATCGCGCGGCTGATGCTCAACGACGTCGGCTTTGCCTCGGCCGCCAGCCTCGATGAGCTGGCGCAGAGGGCGGAGGTCAGCACCGCCACGCTGTCGCGGTTTGCCCGCACGGTGGGCTGTCGCGACCTGCGTGATCTGCGCCTGCAACTGGCCCAGGCCAGCGGCGTCGGCAGCCGCTTCCTTGACCCGGCGGGGACGCCGGATCAGTCGGCGTTCTATGGGCAGATCGTCGGCGATATCGAGTCGACCCTGCGTCAGCATCTGTCGGCGTTCGACGAGTCGCGGTTCGCCGATGCCGTGAAACTGCTGGGCAAGGCGCGGATGATTCATGCGTTCGGCCTGGGCGGTTGTTCAACCTTGTGCAGCGATGAGCTGCAAGTGCGGCTGGTGCGATTTGGCTACCCGATTGCGGCGTGCCACGACCCGGTGATGATGCGCGTCACCGCCGCCAGCCTTGATGTCGAACGCGCGGTCATTGCCTGCTCGCTGACCGGCATCACCCCCGAACTCATCGACGCCGTCGAACTGGCCCGTAACTACGGTGCACGGATTATCGCCATCACCCGGGCCGACTCGCCGCTGGCGCAATTGGCCGATGTGCTGCTGCCGCTGCAAGGCGTCGAAACCTCGTTTATCTACAAACCGACGGCGGCGCGCTACGGCATGCTGCTGGCCATCGACGTGCTTGCCACCGAGCTCGCGCTGGCCAACCCTGAAGGCAATCAAGAACGTCTGCGGCGGATCAAACTCGCCCTGGACGATTACCGCGGCGGCGACGATCGCTTGCCGCTGGGAGACTGACATGATGTACGACACGCTGATCCGCAACGCCTTGGTCATCGATGGCAGCAACAGCCCCGGTTACCCTGCCGATGTGGCGATTCAGAACGGCCGCATCGCGCGCATCGGCGACTTGCATGAGGCGACCGCCCGCGAGGAAATCGACGCTGCCGGCCGCGTGCTGGCGCCGGGTTTTATCGACGTGCACACCCATGACGACACGGTGGTGATCCGCCAGCCGCAGATGCTGCCCAAGCTCAGCCAGGGCGTGACCACGGTGATTGTCGGCAACTGCGGGATCAGCGCGTCACCGGTGAGCCTGCGTGGCGATCCGCCCGATCCGATGAACCTGCTCGGCACCTCGGCAGCCTTCGTTTATCCGACGTTCAGCGCTTACCGCGCAGCGGTCGAAGCGGCGAACACCACGCTGAACGTCGCCGCATTGGTGGGCCACACCGCGCTGCGCAGCAACCATCTCGACGACCTGTTTCGCACCGCCACGCCTGATGAAATCAGCGCGATGCGCGAGCAGTTGCGTGAAAGTCTTGAGGCGGGCGCCTTGGGGTTATCCACCGGTCTGGCCTACGCCAGCGCGTTCTCGGCGTCCACCGACGAAGTGATGCAACTGACTGAAGAGCTGACGGCGTTCGGCGCCGTGTACACCACCCATTTGCGCAGTGAATTCGAACCGGTGCTGGAGGCGATGGACGAGGCGTTCCAGATCGGCCGGCATGCGAAATCCCCGGTGATCATTTCCCACCTCAAATGCGCGGGGGCCGGTAACTGGGGGCGCAGTCCGCAATTGCTGGCCTCGCTTGAGGAAGCGGCGAAAACTCACCCGGTGGGCTGCGATTGTTATCCCTACGCGGCGAGTTCTTCGACCCTGGACCTCAAGCAAGTCACCGATGCCCATCGCATCACCATCACCTGGTCCACGCCACACCCGGAATTGGGCGGCCGCGACTTGATGGACATCGCCGCCGAATGGAGCGTGCCGTTGCTTGACGCTGCACGCCGTCTGCAACCGGCCGGCGCGGTGTACTACGGCATGGACGAGGCCGATGTGCGAAGAATCCTCGCCCATCCCTTGTCGATGGTGGGGTCCGACGGATTGCCGGAAGATCCGTTCCCGCATCCGCGCTTGTGGGGCGCTTTCCCACGTGTGCTCGGACATTTCAGTCGCGACGTCGGCCTGTTTCCGCTGCATACCGCCGTACACAAAATGACCGGATTGTCGGCGGCACGTTTTGGCTTGAAGCAAAGGGGTGAGATTCGTGAAGGGCATTGGGCGGACCTGGTGTTGTTCGATCCGCTGAGCATTCGCGACGTGGCGGACTTCAGTGACCCGCAACAGGCGGCCGAGGGGATTGAAGGTGTATGGGTCAACGGCGTGTTGAGTTACAGCGATGGCCAGGCGAACGGGAAACGGGAAGGGCGGTTTCTGGCGCGGGAAGGGGATTTGCGTGACGGGTTTCAGTAGGCATTCCGAGAAATACGTCACAGTGATGGCACATTGCGATTAAAGAAAGCCAACGCCAAGCCGAAGCGCTGACATCCAGCCCAACTTCAACGGGTGTCTTTTCAGTCAGGGAGCAACCCAATGAGCTTCGGCAAAACCACCTCGATCCTGCGGATTTTCGACGAGGCCAAGGCATTGGAATTCTACGTCGACTTTCTGGGGTTCACGGTCGACTGGCAGCATCGCTTCGAGCCGAATTCCCCGCTGTACCTGCAAGTCTCCCGTGGCGAATGCGTGCTGCACCTGTCCGAGCACCATGGCGACGGCACGCCGGGTTCGGCCCTGCGCATCGAGACCGATGAGCTCGAGGCCTTCCAGCAGCAACTGCTGGCGAAGGCGTATCCGTTTTCGCACCCGCAGATCCAGGCCATGCCCTGGGGAAGCCAGGACATGACCATCAGTGATCCGTTCGGCAACCGGTTGGTGTTTACCAACGCGATCTGCCTGTAAAAAGCTTCATCAGTTCCTCCAAATCACCCGTGAGCGTTACGGACGGATAAATGCTCCGTAAAAATGACGAAGCCCTTTATTTAAAGGGCTTCTGCGGGGCTGGAGAGCGGCGGTGCTTTAAACCCTGAAGTGACTGACCATCATCTGCAACTGATTCCCCAACCGCGCCAGCTCAACACTGGACTTGGCCGTTTCATCGCTGGCGGCGGCGGTTTGCTCCGACACGTCGCGCACGTTGATGATGCTGCGGCTGATTTCTTCGGCCACGGCACTTTGTTGCTCGGCGGCGGCAGCGATCTGCTGGTTCATCGACTGGATGTTGGACACCGTGCGGGTGATGTTTTCCAGCGACGTGCCAGCCTTGCGGGTCAGGGCCACGCTGCTGTCGGTCAGGGCGCGGCTGTTGTTCATCACGGTCGACACTTGTTGGGTGCCATTCTGCAGACCGGCCACCAGGCCTTCGATTTCCTCGGTGGACTTCTGTGTGCGCTGGGCCAGGCCACGGACTTCGTCGGCCACCACCGCAAAACCACGACCGGCTTCACCGGCGCGCGCGGCTTCAATGGCGGCGTTGAGGGCCAGCAGGTTGGTCTGTTCGGCGACGGCCTTGATCACGTCCATGACGCTGCCGATCTTGTCGCTTTCCTGTTGCAGCACACTCATGGCTTCGGTGGAGCGCGCCACTTCAGTGGCCAGGCGTTCGATCTGGGCGATGGCTTCGTTGACCACTTTATCGCCTTCGCGGGCTTCACCATCAGCGGCGGCTGCGGCCTGGGAGGCTTCTTCGGCGTTGCGCGCGACTTCCTGTACGGTGGCGGTCATCTCGTGCATGGCGGTGGCCACTTGATCGGTTTCGATCTTCTGGCTGTTGACGCCGGCACTGGTTTGCTCGGTGACGGCGGACAGTTCTTCCGCGGCGCTCGCGATCTGGGTGACACCGTCGCGGATGCCGCTGATCAAGTCACGCAGGGTCACGCCCATGCGTGCGATGCCTTGCTGCAACACGCCGAGTTCATCGCGGCGCGTTACTTTGACGTCCTGGGACAGGTCGCCGCTGGCGATGCGTTCGACCACGGCCAGGGTGTCGCGTAGCGGGCCGGTGATCTGACGGGTGATGATCACGGCTGCAATGATGCCCACCAGCAATGCCAGCAATGTGCTGATCAACTGCAGTGTGCGCGCCTGGGCGCTTTCGGCGTCGCGACGGTCGAGCTGGATCTGATACAGCTGCTCGCTCAGGGTCACGATGGCGGCGCCCTGGTCGGTCATTTCCTTGCGCGCCTGCACGGCATCGCTGTTGGCGGCTTTATAGGCGATCAACGCGCTGCGGTAATTGCCCAGTGCGGTTTCCAGCTGACGCAGGGCATCTTGCTGGGTCTCGGCGAAATGCACGTTCAGCGGTTTCAGGCTGGCAATTGCTGAATCCAGTTGGGCGATGGCTTTTTGCTCGGTTTCGGCATTGGTGGTGGCGGTGTAGCCGCGCACTTCGTAGCGGGCCAGGATGAACGCTTCCTTGGCGGCGGTGACGGCCTGGAATTGTTCGAAACGCTGGTCACTCAGGGGCATTTGTTGCACGCGGGTGCTGATGGCGTCGATTAGCGTGCTGGCTGTTTCAGCATTGGCGGCCATGGTGTCGCGGGCGCTGTTGCCGGTGCGGTAGGCGCTGCGCATTTTGTTCAGCGACGTCTTGTAAGCGTCGATGTAAGTGCCTTGCTCTTTGAGCAGCTTGAGGTTTTCCGGGCTCTTGAACTTCGACAACAGCGATTGTTGCTGAGCGGAAAAGGCGTCAAGGGTGGTCTGTACGTTCTGAGCGGCGGTTTCGTCGCCGTTGGTCAGCATGTATTGCAGGCGAACCACACGAAGCTTGGTCAAGCCGGAGTTGAGCTGGGTGATGTCGCTCATCCAGTTGCTGCGGTCAATCAAGCCGCCCAGGCTCGTCCACCCGGTCAGGGCCAGTACGCAGGTCAGTGCCAGGACCAGGCCGAACCCCAGGCCCAGTTTCATGTTCACGCTGATGTTGCCGAACCAGCTATTCATCAAATTCCTCCAGGAACGTTGCGCTTTCGATCGTCAGTTGGCTGGAAGATTGTTGTTTTTTTAGGTGCCAGCAAGGGTGTGTAGCAGGCCTGTATCGGCAGCAATCGCGAGAGCTGAAAGGTTTTTGTCGGACTGATTCTGTAACAAGGTTTTTGTGAGCGGCTTAAGCTTTTTTTCACATGGGTTTCACCGGCTGCCGACGCGCGCCTCTCTACCCTCGCGGCTTCGAATAACAATGGTGCATGCCGGCGAGGCGGCTTGATGTGGAATTGAGACTGAGTCTGTTCGGGATAAAACGCTCAATTAACCTGAGCTGTTTGACCCGCCATCGAAACACCGTAGTGGTGCTGGCCTCGGCGCTGCTGGTCATTCCATTGATCGTATGGCTGTTGCAGCCGGCCGCTGTGCCGGACTTGGCCCATGGCAATGTGGCGGGCGCACGAACGTTGGCCACCGAATGGGCCAAAGGCGACGTCATCGTGCTGGTCCGCCATGTCGAGCGCTGCGATCACTCGAAAGCCGCGTGCCTGAGTGGCAACGATGGCATTACCGATCGCTCGCGCAGCGTCGCAGTCAGTGTCGGTGCGCGGTTCGAACAGTTGGGGTTGGACAAGACCGATATCTACAACAGCCCGATGATGCGCACGTCACAGACGGCCGGCTACATGTTCAACAAGGTCGGTGTGGGCGAGGATTGGCTGGTGAGCTGCAAGGGCACGATGCTGCGCGACGCCCTGGCGCACAAAGTGGCGGGTCGCAATTTGATCCTGGTGACCCACAGCGAATGCATGGCGCAACTTGAAAAAGACCTCAAGGTGTCGACCTCCACGCTCGGTTATGGCGCTTCATTGTTTATTTCCGCCAGAAAACCTCTGACACCGAAAATGCTCGGCTTCATTGAAGCCTCTGACTGGCGTTCGGTGACCACCGAATGAATTTTTCCTATGGATCTGGACAGACGATGCTGACTTCTTCCCGCAACCACTTTTATTGGATGAACTTCGGTATTCCGTTGGCCTGCGCGGCCCTGGTTTTCCTGATGTTCGACATGACCCGGATCGACATCGCCTTCAGTAATCTTCTGTTTGATCCGGTTGCTCAGATCTTCCCGCTCGACAAGGTTCACTTCTTCGAAAAGCTCACCCACAAGTGGGCGCGCATCATTCCGAACTGGACCGCCGAGATTGCCTTGATCGGTGCGATGCTGTCGTTTGTCTGGCCGCTGATCAACACTTCAAAGCATCCTCGCCTTGGTGGTTTTCTGGAACGGAGCAAGGCGGCATCGGTGTTGCGATTTGCCAACGAACATCGTCGGGATTTTCTGTTCGTCGTCTTCGCATTTGCCATCTGCACCGGCGTGATCCACTTCCTCAAGGCGCACACCAGCGTGTACTGCCCGATCGAAACAACCCTCTACGGTGGGAAATTGCCCCACGTGGAGTGGTACAACAACTTCCAGCTGTTCAGGGAGGCCGGTGATGGCCGTTGCTGGCCGGGTGGCCATGCTTCCGGCGGTTTTACCATGCTCGCGCTGTACTTCGTGGCTCGCCGCTACCGCTGGCGCTACTCCAAGGCGCTGATGTACGGAGCGTTGCTGCTCGGTTTCGTCTATGGCACGACACGTGTCCTGCAAGGCTGGCACTACATGTCCCACACCTTTTGGGCCGGGATCTTCGTGTGGCTGGCCTGTTTGCTGACGGCGTTGCCATTTTACGGACGAGCGCTGCTGGAGATGCCGGTGCTGCAAAAGGCTGAAGCGCCAACCGTCGAGCCGCTTATTGGTTCACAAAGTAGTAAGCCTGACGCCCCACCTTCATGCTCTTGAGCACTTTCAACGGCGCGGCCGGTTCGATTTCACCAGACATGACCGCCACGTTGCTGGGTGAGGCCGCCAGAAACTCATGCAGTTGCGCCTCGGTGTCCAGGCCCTTGAGCACTTGTCGGGTGTAGAACACGCTGGCACCGCCCACCCGTTCGTTGGCCTGGAACAGGGCGATGTGTTGCCCGTTGGCCTGCATCGTCTGGATCTGTGCAGTCAACGGCAGGAAGGACAGTTTGCGGTCCGCATGGGGCAGCGCCCATTGAGCGGCGGCCAGGTAGCTGCCGATCACCAACGCGATCACGCCAATGGCTGCGCCGCGTCGATGCCGTGCGATGTGCCCCAAAAGGTTCGAGGCCCCTTCGCGCATCTTCAGCCGCTCGAACAGAACGCCCGCATACTCCGCCGCAATCACCGCCGCCGCAGGCGTCATCGACATGAGATACACCGTGCGCTTGCTCGCCGCCAATGTCAGCATCACAAACTGCGCCACGATCCACAGGGTGAAAAACAGCAAGTAACGATTGGCCATCAAGCTTTTGCGAAAATGCCACAGCCCCAGGTACACCAGAATATTCCACGGCAGAAACGCCTGGGGCAGCTTGGCCAGGTAGTAGTAGTACGGTTCGTAATGCCCGGCCTCGACGAAGGATCCACTGAAGCGCCCGACACTGTTGGTCAGCAGCACTTCCCCCACGGCCTGCGCGCCACCACGCTGGTACAGCACGGCGAGCCAAATCATCAGCGGGATCAATCCAGCCAGCGTCAGTAAACCGGGACGCAACCAGTCACGGATTTTCAGGCGCCTGTCCATCAAGGTCTCGGCCAGCAGATAGGCGAAAATCACCACGCCCGGCATCGCCAGGCCGAGGACGCCTTTGCTCAGTGTGGCGATAGCGATTCCCGAGGCGAACAGCAGCGCGTTGCCGGGCGTCGATTGACGTTGCCCCTGAAAGAACGCCAGCAACGCCAGGGTCACGCCGAGGGCGAGCAACGCGTCTTCACCGACGCCGCGTACGTTGCTCCAATAACTGGCCATGGTTGCCAGAAAGATTCCCGCCGTCCAGGCAATCGCCTTGGGCCGGCCGAACCGCCGCAGCATCGCGTACAACAGCATCACGCTGAACAGCCCGGCGAACGCCGAGGCCAGTCGCACCGCCCACGGCGTGCCGCCAAATGCACGGATGGCGCCGGCATCGAGCCACAAGCTCAAAGGTGGTTTTTCCAGAAACGGTTCGCCGAACAAACGGGGCGTCACCCAGTCGTTGTCCAAGTGCATCTGCATGGCGATCCCGGCCACCCGGGCCTCGGTGGACCCTTGCAGTTGATGATTGCCCAAGGCAAAGAAAAACAGCAGGGCGGCCAGCAGGAACAGTGAAGTGGCGGGACGCGACATAGGCTTCTGGCTACCGAGCAGGTGGACCGGGAAGCCCGAGCATACGGTGCGAATGCTTAATGAATTGTGAACGGCCGCGAAATATTACGAGAGGCGCCTGGACCAGCGCTGTTCCGGGGTTTCAAAGCGATCATTGATCAACGCGGTCAACACGTGATCCTGCCAGCGCCCGGCGATACTCAGGTAGGCCTTGGCGTAGCCTTCACGTTCAAATCCCAGACGTTCCAGCAGCCGCGCGCTGCGTTCGTTGCCAGGGATGTAATTGGCCATGATCCGGTGCAGTTTCTGCTCATCGAACATGTAGCCGATGCCTGCTTCCAGTGCTTCCTGCATCAAGCCTTGGCCCTGACGGGATTCGTCGATGTGGTAACCGAGATAACACGCCTGAAACGCTCCGCGAGTGATGCCGCTGAAATTGCAGGCGCCGATCATCTGGCCGTTGTCCGGGTCCAGCAGCGCGAAATGCACCGCCAGGCCGGCCTCGAACGCACTGGCTTGCACCTCAAGGCGCGGACGAATGTTTTCAGCGCTGTGGTAGTCGGAGGGGCGAATCGGCGACCACCGGGCAAGGTGCCTTTGGTTGCGCCGGTAGAAATCGCTATCCAGCGCCGCCTGTTCGGGGGCGAGCACCGCCAGCGTCAAGCGTTTGCAGGGCAGGGACAACAACGGCATAGGGCGCTCCGGTTCGGGGGGATCGTCGCGCAAGCATTACGCGACCAACGGAAAAACTCAAACCGCCAGGGGCAATGTCACGATAAAGGTGCTGCCTTTGCCGTCGCCGTCACTGCTGCCGATCACCGTTCCGCCATGGGCTTCCACCAGCTCGCGCACCACCGTCAGGCCAATGCCCAGGCCTGCACCGTTGAAGCCGATGGCGTGCACGTCTTGCACGAACGGCTCGAAGATAAACGGCAAGGCTTGAGCGGAAATACCGATGCCGTCATCGCGAATGCTCATCTCCAGCACATTGTCCCGGGCGGTGACCGCCAGCGTGACATGGCCCCCGAGGGCGTGTACTTGGCCGCATTACCCAGCAGGTTGCCGAGGATTTGCGCCAGCCGCACCGGGTCGCCGTCCACCGACAGCGCGCACGTGGGCAGTTCGACGGTGAAATGCAGTTGTCGGGTGTTTATCACCGGGCGGCACACTTCGATGGCCTCGTGGATAATCGGCACCACGTCGACGATCCGGCATTCGAGGCGCAGCTTGCCGGTGCTGGCGCGGGACACGTCAAGCAAGTCATCCACCAGCCGCGACATGTGCTGCACCTGGCCCTCGATCAACGCCTGCATGCGCGGCAATTCTTCACTGGGCACCCGCACCAGTCGGCCGGCGATCATGCTGATGGGCGTCAGCGGGTTGCGCAGTTCATGGGCGACCAGCGTGAGGATGTTGCGTTGCTGCGCCAGCGTATGTTCCGCCGAGGCTTGCAGGTTCTGCGCGCTGAGGGCGGCGATCACCAATTGCGCGTTGGCCTCGCGCATCTCCAGAAACAGCCGTTGCTCTTCTTGCGAGCGATGGGGTTTTTCCGCATCCGATTGCGCCAGCAGAATGGCCAATACCAGTTGCTGATTGGCTTCGACCAATTGTTCGATTTGCTGGGCATCCACCAGCCGGTTGTTGGTATCGCTCAATTCCTTTTTCAGCGCCGCCAGCACCGCACGTGCTTCCACGGTTTTCTGGCCGAGCAGGAACAACTCACGAGCGGCGGTGGCCATCGTTTGTGCGTTCGTGCCATTGGCCTCGGTCATGGTCCTGGTTTACACCTCGTCCTTGCTGAGCTGCCGGGTGGGCCGGCCCCCGAGTAAGCCTTCCTGATCCGGCAACATTTCGCCGATCTGCAGGCCGTTATCATCGATGCTGTACAGGCGCAATTCGTCGGAGTGGGCGCTGGCCCGAACCTTGACCACCGCCATGATGCGCAACAAGCGGCTCTGCACCTCGATGTAGCGCTGGACAATGATTGCATCGGTGAGAAACGCCGTGCCGTAAGGGCTGAAACGCAGGTCGGTGTAGCGGTCTTCCAGTTCCGAGGTCAGCAACACACTGACACCGATGCTCGTCAGTGCGGTGACCATGCGCGACAGCGATTCGCGAAAGTCTTCGCGGAAGGTCGGCGCCAGCGCCAGTTCGAAACCGGACAGCGAATCGATTACCACACGGGTGGCTTTCAGTCGGCTGATCTCGCTGAGCAGCAATTGCACGATTTCGTCGATGGACAGGTCCGGCGCACGGCTGTCCACCAGACCGACCTGACCGCTCTGAATCAGCTCCGCCAGGGTGGAGTTCTGGGAGTGATTCGGGCGTTGTTCAAACACCGCGATCACGCCGGTTTCGCCATTGCGCGCGCCTTCGGCCAGGAAGGTCGCCGCCAGAATGCTTTTGCCCGACCCCGACGGCCCCGCCACCAGCAACGAATAACCACGGGGCAGGCCGCCACCAAGCATCTTATCGAGCTGCGGTACGCCCATTTTCAGGCGCTTGATCGGCAATTCCAGTGGGGCTTCAATCAGGTTGACGGCGGCGGGTGCAAACACCTTGATCCCCGACGTAGCAATTCGGAAAGTATGCAGGCCTGGCAACGTCGGCTGCCCGCGCATCTTCATGATTTCCATCTTGCGCACCATGGAGTTGCGCTGGACGCTCTGGCGCAACCAGATCAGGCCATCGGCCACGGTGAAAATCGGGTTGGTGTCGGTTTCGGTGAAATATTCGCCAATCAGGAAGGTGGTTGCCTGCCAAGTGGTCATCAACATGCCCAGTTGCTGAACGAACTGCGGCAGGTTGTTGTTGGGGTTGTCCTGTGTCTGGCTGGCCAGCACCACGGAGCGGAACGAATCGACGAACACCAGCGCCGGTGAGTGAGCCTCCACCTCGCTGACAATGCGCCGCAGCACCTCGTCCAGGTTCCCCGCCAACGTGTCGGCGGCCAGGTTGATATAGCGAATCGAATGGTTGATCGCTTCGCTGTCGAAAAAATCGAATTGCTGCTGATAGCGCAGCATCTTCAGCGGCGGCTCTCCCAACACGGTAAAAAACAGCGCCGGGCGTTGAGGCGTCGCCAGGGCGAACATCATCTGATGCGCGAGGGTAGTTTTGCCGCAGCCGGGCGGACCTGCGATCAGGTTGAACGAAAACTCCGGCAAACCTCCGCCCAGCACCTCGTCCAGTCCTGGCACGCCGGTAGCCAGTCGGTTGATAGTCACTTTGGTGCTCATGGCGAATTTTCCTGCGAAGGGGTGTCGCTCAAAGAAGGTTCCCACATGCCACGAAGCAAACGTGCGGTGAGCGAGGGCCCGATCAGCGTGGTGAGTAGCTCGTAAAAGGTGGTCAGCAACACTTCACCAAAAAACAGCGCATCGACGTCGCTTTGCTCAACAATTACGGACTTGAGGGCTGTCAGGTCCATGCCGGCCGGCACTTTGTCGCGGGTGCTGGCTAAACGCGGATGATTAGAGGCGCACAGGTGAAGGCTGCGGCGATAAAGCGCGGCAACCCCTTGCTGGCCGATGATGGGCGTGAGGGCTACTTCCATATCCCGCAAGGTTGAAATGATCGCTTGGGCGATCCTTGCGATGTCAGCGTCGGGGCCAACACGGTGCGCCAGAGAAGCAACGATCTGACGGCTCTCTTCGCTTTGCGTGGACATGGCTAACTGATATCTGATGGACAGACATCGAGGGTACACCCAATTAGGTGGTTGGACGTGATTTGCGACAGTTCCAGAGGAGACACTGGGTGAAGCCGACCGCCGCTGGTCGATCAAAAGGCAAAAAAAAGCCCGCGGGAGGGCGGGCAAACCGTAGTTTCTTGAATGAGCGGGAGCACTGTACCGGTTGGGGGTAGGTGGTGGGGTGAAGAAAAGTTCATGTGTGGATGGACCGCGTTACCCGCTTAGGGCAAATGATCTGCCGCAAAGTCTGCCTCGGAGCGAGCTTGTAACCGGCCCTTGCGGCAGGCCTGCTGGAATCGCTCAAAGTCTTGCTCATTCTGCGTTGCATAACTTTTCGCATACTTGAACAGCGCGTCGGCCAGCGCATTGCTCTTGCCGATGTAACCGCTGATCTGCGCGGCCTGCCCGGACGATTTGGCATGCGCGCGAGCGAGGGCTCGACCACAGACGCGACCATACGCGGCGAAGGTGTCCGCATCGAACGTCTCGAGTTCGGCCGAGATTTTCATGTCGCGCAATTGCCGCACGTAGAAGTGTCGACCGCTGGGGCCGGTGGTCCAACCGAGAAACAGGTCACTGGCCGATTGCATCAATCGTTGACCCTCAACCACCCGCTGACCGTTATGCCGCACTGTTGATTTCGTCTTCACGTAATCGGCCAGCACCGAGCGCCGTGCTTCCTTGAATTGCAGGAACAGCGGGAATTCCTGATCGTCGGTCAGCAAGACCACCAGACAACGGGTGCCAACACTGCCGACCCCCACCACTTTGAACGCCATGTCCTGGGCGTGAAAACGTGAAAACAACGCCCGTCGGTCAGCCTGCAGCGTGCCGGGATACTCGCGCATGAAGGCGTCGTAGATTGGCCGCCAATCCGAGTGGCGTAGCCAGTCATCATCGGCATCCAGCAATGTGGTGTTTTTGTGCAAGTGGAAAATTTCCGGCAGGTCATCGCGAATGATCAGACGACCATGGGCGTCACGTTCGCTGATTTTCGGCAGTAGCTCGGCGTGGGATCGGCCCTCGGCCTTTTCGATGGCACGCTCGATATGCTCCAGCGTTTTTTTGTTCGCCTGCTTGCGCAAGTCGTCGTAACGGATGGACTCGTACCAGGTTTCCAGCGAGCTTTGTTCGGCGCACTCGAGCATGGTTTCCTGATAAGCGCTGACCACTTCGCGGCAGACCGTCTCTTCGATCGTTTCGCCATGACGCAGATCGCGGGCGGCCACTACGATACTCGCCACCAGCCGTTTAACGTCCCACTCCCAAGGGCCGGGATGGACCTCGTCGAAGTCGTGGACGCCGAACAACAGATTGCGTTCGGGCGTGGCGAACCCGCCGAAATTCATCAGGTGGCAATCGCCGCAGATCGGTGAGGTCAGTCCCATGTTCGGCGTGGAAGCCAGGTCGTGAGCCTGCAAAAGCGCGGTGCCGCGATAAAAGCTGAAGGGGGAGACGAGCATGCGGCCGTAGCGGAGTTCGATCAGGGACTTGATTCGGCCTTCGCTTGAGGCTTTGATCAGTGGGAGCGGGTCGCGGTTGGTTTTTCCCGTGGACGCATGGGAATTGCGGGGGCAATTCTTGCGGGCGTCCTTGCCTTGCTTCAAGCGGTCTTTGAGGGTGGTCATGGGGGCTCGCTGTAGGCGGTGTGCGGATTGAGTGTAGAAGGCCATACAGAGCGCGAAATATTCGATGAAATAAAAAGCCCGATTATTAGTCGGGCTCTAAATTTTTATCTGATCAAATTTCCCGTGTGAAGGAAATTTCCACGGGACGCGGAATGCTGCGCCGCCTCTGATCAAGTTTGCTTGAGTTGTAATGGCGGGCCACCAACGCACCAAATTATGGGCCTTGTTCCAATAGGATTCGTTTCCCCAGTGTTTAGCCAAGCAAAACACGGGTAGGCCACATTCGCGAAACGCTCGTTTTTCAATATCGCCTTTTGTAAATTTATCTTGAGAGATAACGGCCCAGCCGCCTTCGTCGCTCAGTACTGAAATCCAATCAACGTCCGTGGTGTTCTGCGGAAATTTATCCTTCAGTGGCAATACCGAATGCCCGTCTGCTTTGGTCAGCTCATTTAATGCGCGGGCAAGGGCGGGGGGAAGATTGTTGTCCAGTAGGAAATTCAAGCAGCATTCCTTTGCTCAAAATTGACCGCCGCTTCAACTGCTGCAGCAGGAATCTCATAGAGAAGTGCCACACGTTTGGTGTTTTCCCCTTCTGTCTTGTAGGCGCTAAAAATTGCCGCCGTATCGATTCCCGTGTTTGCAAGAACTGGTTTCCCAAAGTTCCGGGAGGGATCCAGAACGATCGCTTTACTGCGTTTTACCGGATACCAGCGCTGAGCGGCTTCTGATCCCGTGTAATCAATGCCTTCATACAACGAAGGTTTGATGACCTGCTCAAACGCGTACTGTCGTTTGATCAGGTCGAGAAGGGATTCATCCCCTGTTTCGCTCATGACCGTGGCGAAAATACGCCGACCATCGGTTTGAAAACGTTTGCAGGTAAATGGATAGGCTTGATTGAACATCTCTTTTGCTTGCTGCGAGGCATTGCGGATGGCTTGCAGGCTTACACCGTGCTGGCGGAAGGCATGGACGAAACGAATTTCCAGGAGGTCATGAAAGCCTAGTACGCACTCATCCAGGTCGGCCAGTTCCGAGCTCCAAAGCCCCGAATGCTGAACACCATGCGCGGTATATCCGAAAAGCCAACGGCGGATATCGGCAGCTGGAATCCCCGTGTAAAGGGAGGCTTCCGCCGGTGTGTATAAGCCAATACCGACAAGGCGGCTAGGCAGTTTGATGTTTTGCATGTTGGCCTCCTTGTCATCAGGTGATTCGGCGAGGGGATTCTGGTCGTAAGGATGAACTCAAGCAACCAGTCGGGGACGAACAGCCGTTTTGTTTGTTCAGCGTAGATTTAAAGCGTGATCATCACAATCAGCTCAGAGCCGATATGGCTTGCAGGAAATTTCCGAAGAACTTGTCCTGCAATTCGCTCTTGCGACGGATCGAGGGGCCGGGAGTCAATTGAGTCGACAGAAAGTTACAGTTTATGAAACCTTCTGTTGAGTCAAAGCCCAAAAAAGGCACCTGCGATTCTCGTCAGGTGCCTTTTTTGTTACATCGACGAAACCTGCGCCTGCAATCTTCGCCCAACGACATCCATCAAATCGCAGCCATCGCGCAGCGAAGTCACCAACACCCGCGCCAGTTCACTGTGAACCCCCTCGTTCACAGCAAAACTCTCCAGCAATTGAGTTGCCGTGCGGATGCGGTAAGCCGCAGTTTCGTGCAATACGTCCAGCGGTGCTTCGGTGTCGATCAGCAGTGACGCGATGGTGCAGTCGATGCCGGTGACAGGCATGTATCGATCCATGACAAAACCTCTATTTGGTAAAAGAGCGCGACCCTCAGTGGTGGCGGGCGGACGAAACTTCCGACAAGCCATCGGGCGGGTCGAGATTGTCCAGCGCTCGGTTTACCAACAGTTCGCCCAGCACCGCCAACTGCTGAATCGCCAGTGCCACGTTGCGGCGCGAGCCTTCGAGGTCGCAGGCCAGGTCGGTGGTCATGACGTTGAGTGAGGCGAGGGTTTCGCAGGCGTGAGCGAGCAGGGTTGGCGTGTCGACGGCGGGGAGGAGGGTAAAGACGTGACTGATGGGATCGGGGTGGTTCGGGTTGCGCAGGCGTGCGCTGATGATGCGTTCGGTGGTTTCGGAGAGTTGGCTTAAATCGGGTGCGTCTGCTTCTGAAAGTGCCGCAGATTCGGGCGGATTTGGGGTGATCTTTTTCATGATGGAGCTCCTTGCGTTGGTGGGAGCTGCCAGTCCCCTGCTGTCAAACAGGATTGGGTGGCGGCTGTACGCGGGTTGACAGACCGGAAACGCAAGCATCCAGTGCACCCGAAGATGCCCCACGCACAGCCACCAGAACGGAACTGCACACGTGAAAGGATGCCGTTTTATCCGGAGGAGTGAAAGCTTGCGGTTCTTCAGCCTGTCAAAGCCGATCGCTGATTTGCAGCGATACCTGAAGGCTATCGATGCAGAACCGCTTCCGCCAGTTCATGAAAGCCGATACGAGTTGCGGGAAGTTTCCTAGGACGGACTACACGCCTCTCAGGCCCGCGTTCATACAAATAAAAAAAGCCCGGCGCTTGGCCGGGCTTCTTTATCAGAACCGTGAGTTAACCTCGTTTGGCTTCAGCTTCCATCATCACGAGGTTTTGCTGCTTGGTAGCCTCCGTCAGCACTTCACTGTAGACACGCTTTTTCTGCTCCGACTTGGCGTTACGAATAAAGTCGGCAAAGGGGCTCTTGGTGCCCTTAGTAAAACCTAGCTTGATCGATATCATGAATGTGCTCCTGATCCTAACCCGAGCTGAGCCATTAAATCGGCTCGCGTGTGTCGCTCAGGGATATGGTAGTCAATTTTATCGACCCCAGCTTTGTAGAGACGTCCCGAATTGTCGATGTGCTTGAGCAGCAAATCCACGTGAACGTTTCCGCCGTACTCTAGCTTAAGAGCATTTACCACGTCACGTGCGGCGAAATATTGATCGACGAAATGCTCTGGCCGAATTCTTCTGCCTTCGGCTTCTTCACGGGCTTTGACGAATTCCCATGCCAAGAGCGGATTTTGGTAGACGTAAAGGATTTGCACGAATCTACCCCTTCCAAGGGATCGCTCCACATTCCTTCTCGCCACATCAATATTAGAAAGTGTTCCATCCAGTACAAAAGACTGTCTCTGGTCGAAAGCACAATCTAGAATTTTTTCGACCAAAATCGACACTCCGCTTTGGAAAACCCAGGCGTTTCCTCCCGCATAGTCAGTAAATTCGCTGCGTAGCTCATCAGGGTCAATTCTAAGGATTGCTGTATCAGCAAATAGATTCACTAAGGCAATTGATGCCTCTGTCTTCCCTGCTCCTGGTGAGCCAGCCATAAATACTGACACGGGATCTTGCTCCGGAGGGTACAACAATTTGTCGGTCCGGCGCCTAGCTATGGCTTTCTTATTCGATCGCGCAAAATAGATAGCTTCGTCTCGCATGAGCTGTTCAGCAGGAGTCATTTGTTCATTCCTGTGCTAAGCAAAATGTCAGGGGGAACAGAAAACGACGACGAATCTGTTTGGACGAAAGAATAACGATTTGCTTGCAAAGCTCCAGTTCATGGCAATCGCCAAAACTTGAAGGAAATCTCCTAGGACCGTATACCGACGTTGTGCAGGCTCTCCAGTTACCGAATGCTCAATACACGATAACTTCACCCCTCCGCAAAACCCATCCAGCCTCCCCAGCCATCAACCGATACCGAACCTCGCGCATCTTCCCCGTCCTCCCGGCCCCGGCGTCCGCACTCTCATAAACCGGAAAGCGCCGCACCAGCACATTTTCCACCACCGCAAACTCATCCTCTCCCTGATAGCCCTCGGCTGCCTCGACGTCCTCACTCACCGGCGGAAGATAAATCTCGCTGAGCGATTTTTTGCGATTCGCCGAATAGGCGACGAGTTCACCCGGCAATCCGCGTCCCGGTGATCGGGCAAAGACGTAAAGCTCTGGCGAGCCATCCCGATCAAGGTCCGCCACCTCGGCCCGGACGACGTTTCCCGTCAATGGCCGTGTGAAGTCTGAATTATCGGTTTCCAGCCCTTGAGGTGAAATACGCAGCACACGGTGGTCATCGATCCCCTCCGTCGTCACATGAAACCGGATGCCCTGTAATTCAAGCGTCTGGTCAAACGGCCGAGTGCTGTCCGAGGCATCAGCGGGGCTGAGGTTCAATGAAAGGTTGTAGTTCGCCACCTCATTGCGTCGTGCGGCGTTGCGCATGAGGTACACCTGAACCGTGTACTCACCATCGGCGGGTAACGGACCCATGAAATGGTTGCCCATGATCGAGCCGTTAAACAGCGCGTAGTCCGCGCCTTTGGCGGTGATGTTGAAGTAGGCAGATGTATTGGAAGGCTTGAGGTCGACGGTCAGTATTTGGCCCGCCTTTGCACTCACTCGGTATTGCGCGGTGAGCGGGCCCTGGATGGACTGGTTGAACTCGACAGCGTCGGCGCCTTTTTCGAAAGTGACTCGTTCGACTCGTGGCGTAACTTTAGTGGCCGCTTGTGCAGACAGGGAAATAATGGCCGCAAGCGCGGCGGCAAGCCAGATGTTCATGTTTGATTTCCTGCAAGCGCGACAGCGCTCAATAGCCCGACCCAAATTGATTACAGCTCATCTGATCATATCGTGTGCTTGAAATGATGCTCCCAAGGCTTCACGCCAGCGCGCCGGTCTGATTCGCGAAGCTGAGCTGAAGCGTCGATGATGAGGAGGGCTTGAAGCCTGGCGTGAGTTCCGGTGCAGACGGAGTTTGCGGGTCAGAAGTGGCAATTGTATGACGGCCTGTAACTGATAACTGCCGTCAAATAAGTGACGATTTTAGGGGTGAATTACCGCTCGGCGATAAATTAGACAAAGTATTGACAGTGCCAATCTGATCTCCCATTATCGGCCGCGTTTTGATGGCCTTGCGCCACAAAGTTGGCGGACTTCAACCACTCGTATCCGCTCTAATGTTCAGGGAGAGATTTCATGTTTGTTGAGCGAATACTGGTGACTGGCGGTGCCGGTTTTATTGGGTCGCACCTCGTAGAAGCCTTGTTGGGCAAGGGCTACAAGGTTCGCGTGCTGGATAATTTGTCGACTGGAAAAGTCAGCAATCTACCGATGGACAATGCCAATCTGAACCTGGTCATCGGTGATGTCGCGGACGGCGCCGTAGTGGCACAAGCCATGCGCGATTGCGGTGCTGTCGTTCACCTGGCCGCAGTGGCCTCGGTGCAAGCGTCGGTGGATGATCCGGTCAGCACCCATCAAAGCAACTTCGTCGGCACCCTCAACGTGTGCGAAAGCATGGTGAAGGCCGGGATCAAGCGCGTGGTATTCGCGTCCAGCGCCGCTATCTACGGCAACAACGGCGAAGGCACGGCGATTCACGAAGACACGCCAAAATCCCCGCTCACGCCGTATGCCAGCGACAAACTGGCCAGCGAGCAATACCTCGATTTCTATCGCCGCGAACATGGTCTGGAACCGATGATCTTTCGGTTCTTCAACATCTTCGGCCCACGCCAGGATCCGTCATCGCCGTACTCCGGCGTGATCAGCATCTTTACCAAGCTGGCCTTGGCCGAGCAGTCGGTGGCGATTTTCGGCGACGGTTCGCAGACCCGCGACTTCGTCTATGTCCAGGACCTGGTGAGCATTCTCGTGCAGTCCCTGGAAGTCAGTGAACCGAGCCCCGGCGCGGTAAACGTTGGCCTGAGTCGTTCCACCAGCCTCAACGATCTGATCGCCGAATTGGGCACCGTCACCGGCAGCCCGTTGAAGGTGATTCATCACGCGCCACGTCAAGGCGACATTCGCCATTCGCGCGCCAACAACAGTCGCCTGCTGGAGCGTTTCAAGCTCCCGGAACCGACCGCCATCGGCAAGGGGCTGTCGCAGCTTATTCGCAGCCTGTAACCCGGCCGGTTCCACTGTCCGACATCCAAGCAGTATCGGTTCAGTCCATTCAAGAGTGAGTTATGGAAATCGTTTTTCGCAGGACGCGTGTCCGCGCGGCCGCTAAACGGCTGCTCGCCGCTTTAGCGTTGTTCGTGAGTGGGCCCGCTGTTCAGGCCGCAGCATTGCCGCAACCCGCCAGCGTGGTTTTCTGGTACGCCGATCAACCACCCATTTCCGAGTTGGCTCAGTTCGAGTGGTCAGTGGTCGAGCCGGGGCATCTGACCGCGGGCGACGTCAAAACCCTGCGCAAGTTGGGCAGCCAGCCGTTCGCCTACCTGTCGGTGGGCGAGTTCCATGGTGGCAAGGCCGAACTCGACAAAGCCTCTCTCACCGGGGCGGTCAGCCCGGTGCGCAATGGCGCGTGGGACAGCCAGGTCATGGACCTCGCGGCACCTGCCTGGCGTGAACATTTGTTCGGCCGAGCCAAGGCGTTGCAGGCTGAAGGCTACGCCGGGTTGTTCCTCGATACCCTCGACAGCTTCCAGTTGCTGCCGGAGTCGGCACGAGAAACACAGCGTGTGGCACTCGCCGGTTTCCTGCGGGAATTGCATCAGCGTCAGCCAAACCTGAAGCTGTTTTTCAACCGTGGCTTCGAAGTGCTGCCCGACCTCGATGGCGTGGCCGCCGCCGTTGCGATCGAATCGATTCATGCCGGTTGGGATGCTTCCGCCAAGCGTTATCGCCCGGTACCGGAAGCCGACCGCGAATGGCTGGAAACCCAGATCCAGCCGTTGCGCGCCAAAGGTATTCCGCTGGTAGCGATTGACTATCTGCCGCCGGAGCGCCGCGATGAAGCGCGCAAACTGGCCAAGCGTCTGCGCGATGAGGGCTTCATTCCCTATATCGGCACGCCAGAGCTGGACTCGATGGGCATCAGCAGCATCGAAATCCAGCCGCGCCGAATCGCGCTGCTTTACGACCCGCGCGAAGGCGATCTGGTGCGCAACGCCGGGCACACCTTGCTCGGCGGTTTGCTCGAATACCTCGGCTACCGGGTCGATTACCTGCCGGTCGACGGCTCGCTGCCGGAGCACCGTTTCAGCGGTTTGTACGCCGGGATCGTGACCTGGATGACCAGCGGCCCGCCGCAGGACGCATCGGCTTTCAATAGCTGGATCGGCAAACGTCTGGACGAACAGGTGCCGGTGGTGTTCTTTTCCGGCCTGCCGATTCAAGACCCGCTGCTGCTCAAGCGCCTGGGCCTGAACCGCTCGGCGCCGATCGGTACTCAGGCCTTGACCATCAGCTATCAGGACAAGGCGCTGATCGGCGCGTTCGAAGCCCCGGTGCAGCCCCGGTCCCGTGACCTGACCGCAATCTCCCTGCTGCCCAAAGGCCCGAAAGCCGCGTTGCTGCTGACCGCTGCCGACGGCCAGACATTTGCCCCGGTGGCGACGGCCGAGTGGGGCGGTGTTGCCCTTGCGCCGTACATTCTCGAAACGAATAACGAGCGCAGCCGCTGGATTCTCGATCCGTTCGCTTTCCTCCAGGCCAGCTTGCGCCTGCCGGTTCAGCCACGCCCCGACACCACCACCGAAAACGGCCGCCGCATCGCCACCGTGCACATCGACGGCGATGGTTTTCCGTCGCGCGCTGAAGTGCGCGGCACGCCGTATGCCGGCAAGCAGGTGCTCGACGATTTCATCCGGCCCAACCCGTTCCTGACTTCGGTGTCGATCGTCGAAGGCGAGATTTCACCGCGCGGCATGTTCCCGTTCCTGGCGCGCGAACTGGAACCCATTGCCCGTGAGTTGTTTGCCAACCCGAAAGTCGAAGTCGCCACCCACACCTTCAGCCATCCGTTTTTCATGCAGCCGGAAGTGGCGCAGAAACGTGAGAACTTCAACCCGGAATACGGCTTGAAGATGGCCATTCCGGGCTACGACAAAATCGATTTCCGCCGCGAGATTTTTGGCTCGCGCGACTACATCAACCAGCAGCTCACCACCCCGGAAAAACCGGTGAAGCTGGTCTTCTGGCCGGGCGATGCCTTGCCCTCGGCAGCGACCTTGAAGCTGGCCTACGACGCGGGCCTGAAAAACGTCAACGGCGCCGAGACCATGCTGACCAAGGCCAACCCGTCGCTGACCGGTCTCAATCCTTTGCTGCGTCCCACCGAAGGCGGCCTGCAGTACTACGCGCCGATCATCAACGAGAACCTCTACACCAACCTGTGGAAGGGGCCGTATTACGGTTTCCGCGATGTGATCGACACCTTCGAACTCACCGACAGCCCACGGCGCTTGCGCGGCCTGCACCTGTATTACCACTTCTATTCGAGCACCAAGCAAGCCTCGATCAAGGCGATGAACGAGATCTACGGCTACATGAAGGACCAGCAACCGATGTCGCTGTGGATGAGCGACTACCTCGATCGTGTGCACGGTTTGTATCAGGCCAGTCTGGCGCGCACCGCCGAGGGTGACTGGCAGGTTCGCGGCATGGACGCGCTGCGCACCCTTCGACTCGACCCGCAAATGGGCTGGCCGGACCTGCTGCGTTCGCAAGGCGTTGCCGGTGTTCGTGACTTGCCGCAAGGCCGGTATGTGGCGTTGAGCAGCGACCAGGCGTTGCTGGTGTTGCGTCCCGACCGGGATGAACGGCCGGCGCTGGAGGAGGCCAACCTGCCGTTGGTGGACTGGAAATATGTGGATGAAAAACACGTGAGCTTTTCGTTTGCCGGTCAAGTGGACCTGAGCTTCTCCGTGCGCTCGGCGAGCAGTTGCCGGGTGGAAGTGGACGGGCAAACTTTTGCAGGCAAGGCATCCGCCGGTCTGTGGACTTTTCAATTACCAATGAAGCAGGTGAGTCATGGTCAGCTCTACTGCATCTAACGCCTCAGCAACTAAAAGCCGCCGCCTGCTCAATCCCTGGGCATTGGCGGTGGTGGCGGTGGCCGTGGGCGGCCTGTTGTGGCTGACGTTCCAGCGCGAAGAAGTGTTCCAGCCGGACGGCCGTGAGCCCGATGCGGTCTCGGCCAATTACGCCGAATTGCTGCTGGCCGCGCACCCGGATGACGATCACCTGCGCTTGCAGCTGGTCGATCTGCTGATCCGTCTCGGCGACTACCCGAAAGCGCGCCTGCACCTTGAGAACTGGCCGAAACCGGTCGTTGAATTGCAGGCCTATTACCGGCTGGAACTCGATGCATTGGAAGCGGCGAAAGCCGATGATCCGATCGCGCAGAAAGCCTTGATCGAACGCCTGCAAAGCTTCGATCACCGCCTGTTGCCGCTGCCGCAATTGCACAACCTGGCCAAGCTGGCGCTGACGCTACAAGCGCCGGCGTTTGCTGCCAGCGTCTACGAAGAAATTGCTGATCGCGACCCGGCCCAGCGCATCGCTTCGCTCAAGTCCGCCGCGCAGTGGTACCTGGCCGGTGAGCAACCTGGTCGCGCCGCCGACATTTATCTGCTGCTCAAACAGGACAGCCAACAAGCGTCCGAGCGTCGCGAATACGCGCAACTGGCATTCAACAGTCTGTTGGCCGCCGGTCGCGGTGAACAGGCTGCGCGCGTACTGGCCGATGAACTGGATCAGCTCAAGGATCCGCAAACCGATTCGCCGTGGCTGGAGCAAGGCGTCGACGTTGCCGTTGGCAGCAAACGCTTTGATCTGGCGCAGCGCTTTCTGGATCAGTGGCGCGTGTTGCAGCCGGACAACCCACAAATCCTGCGCAAGGAATTCAGCATGCGCCTGGCCCTCGGCGATTTGGCCGGTGCGTGGGACAGTGGTCAGCAGCTGGTGGCTGAGCACCCGGATGAGTTGGCATTGCTCGAGCAAATGGGGCATCTGGGCGAATGGCGTGGCGACAGTCAGGCGGCCCTCGGCTACTGGATTCGCCTGCTCAAGCTGCACGAAGACCCGCAAACCCGTGAACACGCCTGGCGTCTGGCGAGTCAGCAGTTCGACTTTGACCATGCGATTCCCTTGCTCGCCGAGATCATGGAGCAACGTGCGCTGACCGACGTCGAACTCGATGCGCTGATCTACGCTCACGAATCGCGCGGCACACCGGCCCAGGCCGAAGCCTGGTTGCACGCCTACTTGCGCAAGTACCCGGCGCATCGCCTGGCCTGGACACGCCTGCTGCAGAACCTGGAAAACACCGGGCAGTTCGCACAGAAAACCGAGGTCTATCAGCGCTACTCGAAACGCTTCGCGCTGACGACGACCGAGCGCATCGACTGGGCCAATACCGACCTTAAGCTGTTTGATAATCAGGCGGCGTGGGAGGTATTGCAGGTTGATAACCGCAAGATCACCGATGAGGGTTACTGGCGCTTGCGTGCTGCGCTGGCGTGGGATCTGGAGCTCGATGACGAGCTGCAGTTTTCCCTGGAGAAACTCCTCGCGCTCAAGGGTTCGCTGAACAGTGGCGACGAGAGTCAGCTGATCACGATGTACCGCACCAGCGATCCGAAGCGGGCGCTGACCATGATGGTCGGCAGCTGGAAGCGCACCCGGGATCCGCAGCGTCTGGTTGAATCCTTGCAGCAAGCCCAGGAATTGCAGGACTGGCCGCAAGTGGTCGCGCTGCTCAAAGACGCCGAGCAATACCCGGAAGCCAACGAGCAAGCACAAGTGCTGGCGATTCGCGGTGCCTTGGCGGTGCAGCAGGGAAATATCGACGAGGCGCAGCGTTTGTACCTGTTGGGCCTGTCGCGTTTCCCGGATGACAACCTGTTCCGCGAGCGCCTGATGTGGCTGTACGTTGATCAAGGCAACACCGCCGCGCTCAAGCCTTTGCTGACGGAATGGAAACCCCAGGCGCGTCAGGACCGAATCCTCTGGCTGCCGTTCGCCAGTGCCAGCCAGATGCTCGGTCGCGATACCGAAGCGTTGGCCTGGTATCGGATGTACCTCAAGACCAGCCCACAGGATTGGCTGGTGCGTGCGGCCTACGCCGATGCTTTGGAAAGCGCCGGTTATCAGGACGCGGCCCAACGGTTGCGCCTGAAGCTGCTGCGCAGCCCCGAAGGCGAAGACATTCAGCCATCGTCCCAGCGTTATGCGATCTGGTTGCGCTTGATGGCCAGCAGTTATTCGCCGGCCAAGGCACAGCAGGAGGTGGCGAAGTGGAAAGACGGCTCGCCGGCCATGCTGCAATTGTGGTTCGAGCGGTTGCTGGCGCGTCTCGACGCGACGAACCAGGAATCGCAGAAAGACCAGTGGCTGGAGTGGGCGCGCAGCCAAGGCTTGAAGGTTCAGCGTTACGAAGAAATACAGCAGGCGCTGCGCAGCCGCAACAAGGCGCAAATCGAAACGCTGTTGGCCAGTAGCGACCTCAACCCGGCGCAACGCGCCCAGGCCTTGAGTCGTCTCGGCCGCTTCGACGAAGCTCTAGACCTCAGCCAGTCCGCGCTGGGTGACGATCAACCGGCTGCCGTGCGCGAGCAGTTGCGCCGTCAGGCTGCCGAGTTGCAGGAATTGACGCCGCAGGGCGCGCAGCTGTCCTGGCATCAACAGGATTTCGGTGGCCTGGAATTCAACACCCCGCGCCTGCAAATCGCGCACAACCTTGGCGCTCAGTGGTACGCCAATCTTGAGTTGGAGAATGGCACCTACAACAGCGATCAGCTGATCGAATCGCGCATGGGCGATGAGCGCAACGCTGCGCTGACCCTGCAACGTTCGGTGGAAGACGGCGGCTACAAACTGTTCGCCGACACCAGCCAGCGCAAGGACGACGACCGAAATGGCCTGGGCCTGTCCCGGACCTGGCAGTTGAGCGCCAGTGACCAGATCGAGACCGGTCTGGACTGGCATCGCAAAAGCGAAGACAGCGGCCTGATGCGCGCTTTCGGCCAGCACGACAGTGTGTGGGTCGGCGGTCGTCACGGGTTCTCGGCGCGGGATCAGATCAGCTGGGAAGTGGCGCAGAAATCGTTCTCGACTCGTGCGGGCGATTCCTTGGGCAACGGCCAGGCGCTGAAGATGGAATACAACCACACGCTGGAATTCGCCGGACCTAACTGGACCGTGCGCAGCGGTGTCGATTATCAGCACAACAACGTCAAGGACCGCACGCTGGAGTACCTGTCCAGCGCCAACGACGGTCCGGTGAAAAGCGTTGATGACTCGGACGATCCCGCGATCGTGACGGCCAACGATCTGCTGCAAAGCCGTTACGGCCAACTGTATGTCGGTAGCTCATGGCGTCGCGGCTTGCCGGGCGCCCTGGTGCGTACTCGCCCGCAATACACCTGGCTGGTGGACGTGACGGCGGGCTGGCAATGGCTGGATCAAACCTTCAACTACGGCATCAACACCGGGATCGGCGTCGAAGTGCTGGGCGGTGACGAATTGGCCCTCACCGTTGGCTACCAATCCGCGCCACAAGGCGGGGACGGTCAGGCGGGCGGAACACTGGGTGTGAGCTACGGCGTGCGATTCGGACGCTGATCATGAAATGTTTACGGGAGAAAAACTGATGCAAGCAATTCGTAATCTGAGCCTGGCTCTGGCAGTCCTGTTCGTCGCCGGTTGCGCCAGCTTCACCGGCGACACCAGCCCAAACTTTGCGCGTACTGCGAAGTGGGGCACCGTGCCGATGATCAACTACTCGCAAACCCCGCAAGCCGGCGAGCGTGCCGAGCAGATCCTGCTCAGCGTGCTCAGCAGCCACGGTCTGCAACCACGTGTTTACCCGGTCAGTACGCAAGGCGAACAAGCGCTGATGGACGACAACGAACGCTTGGCCGGCGCCCTCGATTGGGCACGTGATCAGAAGCTTGATTACGTGGTCGCTGGCAGCGTTGAAGAGTGGCAGTACAAGAACGGACTGGACGGTGAGCCAGCGGTAGGCATCAGCCTGCGCGTGCTTGAGGCCAGCAGCGGTCGTGTGCTCTGGAGCAAGAGCGGCGCGCGTGCGGGCTGGTCCCGTGAAAGCCTCGCCGGCACCGCGCAAACGGTGCTCGACACACTTGTTGGCGCCCTTCGGTTCGAGTGAATGCAATGAATTCTCCTCACATGGATTACAGCCTCGCGCCGCGTGCCAGCGGCCCGGTGTCTTGGCTGGAAACGCTGTTGGTCACCGGCGGGGCGATTGGCCTGGGCTTGTGGCTCACCCCGCAAGACCCGTTGCAAATGCACGCCGGTTTTCCCTGGCCGGTGCTGGCGCCGCTGCTGTTGGGTGTGCGCTACGGTTTCGTGCGCGGCTTGCTCAGCGCCAGTCTGCTGGTGATGGCGTTGTTCGCCCTGCGCTACAGTGGGCATGAAGCCTACGCCCAGCTTGATCCGTCATTCATTGTTGGCGTGCTGGTCAGCGGCATGCTGGTGGGCGAGGTTCGCGATCTGTGGGAACGGCGCTTGCAGCGTCTGCAGATGGCCAACGATTACCGCCAGTATCGACTCGACGAATTTACCCGCGCGCACCAGATTTTGCGGGTCTCCCACGACCTGCTGGAGCAGCGCGTGGCGGGCAGCGATCAAAGCTTGCGCAGTTCGTTGCTGGGCTTGCGCGACAAACTGCGGGTGATGCCGGACGAAGGCGATGCACTGGCCGCACTGGCCGACCCGATCGTGGCCATGCTCGGTCAGTACGGTGCGCTACGCGTGGCCGGGCTGTATCGCGTCGATGAACGCGAAGAGAACGTGTTGCCCGAAGCCTTGGCGACCATCGGCGTCATGGGGCCGTTGGGCACCGAAGACGGTCTGGTCAAGCTGTGCCTGGAACGCGGTGAACTGGTCAGCGTGCGTCAGGAACTGATTGATGCCGGCAGCTCGGCGCAATTCTCGTCATTGCAGGCCTGCATTCCGCTGATCGATGCCGAAGGTCGTTTGCTGGCGATTCTGGCGGTGCGGCAGATGCCGTTCTTCGCCTTCCAGGATCGCACGCTGAGCCTGTTGGCGTTGCTCGCCGGGCACATCGCCGACCTGCTGCGCCGCGACCCGCAAGTGCTGCAACTGGCCGACGCCGATGCGCAGCAGTTCACGCTGCAACTCAAGCGTTCGCTGGTGGATGTCGAGCAGCACAAACTGGCGGCCGGCCTTTTTGCCTTCGAATTGACCCGCCCCAACGATGAGCTGTCGCGCCTGTTCGAGCGCAGCCAGCGTGGCCTCGACCTGCAATTGCCGCTGCGTAATAACCGCGATCATCAGCTGTTGCTGGTGCTGTTGCCGTTGACCAGTCCGCAAGGCACCGAAGGTTATCTGGCGCGGATGAACCTGATGCTGCACGAGCACTTTGGCATTGAAAGCAGCCTCGACAGCCTCGGCGTGCGCGTGTTGCCGTTCAACCTGGAGCCTGGCTGTGAACGCAACGGGCTGCGTAATTTCCTGTTCAACGAGTGTGGCCTGAATGATCAGCAAGTGGCTGTTTAGCGGAGCCTTGTTGTTAGAGGCGGGCAGTTGGGCCAGCTTGTGGCTCACCGCGCCCGAGTTGCAACAATTGCTGGTGTTCACCCTCAGCCACGGCCTGGCGTGCGTGATGTTGTGCGCGGCCGTGTGGCTGTTGCTGCCGGCGCGCTACCGTTCGCCGCTGCCGTGGAGCCCGCTGTTTATCTTCAGCCTGGCGTTCTTCGTGCCGGTGCTCGGCGCGGTCGGCGTGGTGGCGGCGATTTTCCCGGCGCTGTACCTGCCGCGCAAACGCGACAAGCAAGCGTGGCAAGCGGTGGGCATCCCGAAACTGCCGTTCCGCGCGCAATTGCAACTGCACTCGCCGATCTTTGCCGATGGCGGTTTGCAGGACGTGTTGCGCCATGCCCCGGATCCGGATCAGCGTCTGGCCGCCCTCTTGGCGACTCGGCGCATGCCCGGCAAAGAAGCGGTGCCGATCCTCAAACTGGCCCTCGGTGACCCGAGTGACGATGTGCGGCTGCTGGCGTATTCGATGCTCGACAAGCAGGAAAGCGACATCAACCTGCACATCCAGATCGCGCTCGGCGAACTGGTCAACGCCAACGCCAAAACGGCGGGTGCGCTGCACGGCCGGCTGGCGCGCTGGTATTGGGAGCTGGCGTATCTGGGCCTGGCGCAAGGTAGCGTGCTTGATCACGTGCTGACCCAGGCCAGCGAACATGCCGAGCAAGGCTTGAAAGCGGGCGAGGGCGGTGAGCTGTTCCTGCTGGCCGGGCGCATCGCGCTGGAGCGTGGCGATGTCGAGCGTGCCGAAGTGCTGCTGAGTCAGGCTCAAGAGAACGGCATGGGCGCGGCGCAGGTGCTGCCGTTTCGCGCCGAGCTGGCGTTCGAGGCCGGTCGTTACCACGAAATTCCCGGTTTGCTCGCCCGTCTTCCCGAGGAAACCCGTCAGCGGCCGCCGTTCGCCGCATTGGTCAGGAGCTGGACATGAGTCACAAGGAACAGGCACCGGTTGCCGACATCTGTCTGCTGCTCGAAGGCACCTGGCCTTACGTGCGTGGCGGCGTTTCCAGCTGGATTCACCAGATGATCCTCGGCCTGCCGGAACTGACCTTTTCGGTGATGTTCATCGGCGGCCAGCGTCAGGCCTATCCGACCCGGCGCTACGAAATACCGGCCAACGTGCTGCACATCGAAGAAGTGTTCCTCGAAGATGCGACCCATCCGACCAACACGCACGTAGAGCCGCGCGAGGCTGACCCGCAGCAAATGCAGGATTTGTATCGCTTCCTGCATCACCCGGATGCGCCAGCCCCGGCCCTGGGCGAACGCTTGCTCGACTGCATCGCCCAGGGCCACATGACCCTCGACGACGTGCTGCGCAGCCGCGCCAGTTGGGAGTCGCTGAGCGAAGGCTATCGCCAGCATTGCGCTGATCCGTCCTTCGTCAATTATTTCTGGACCTTGCGCGCGATGCAGTCGCCGTTGCTGATGCTCGCCGAAGCCGCGCAACGGATGCCGAAGGCGCGGGTGCTGCATTCGATTTCCACCGGGTACGCGGGCTTTCTGGGTTGCATCCTCAAGCAGCGTTGGAATTGCACCTACTTGCTCAGCGAGCACGGGATCTACACCAAGGAACGCAAGATCGACCTGGCCCAGGCCAGCTGGATCGCCGAGAGTTCCGGCCAGGCGCTGAACCGCAGCCTCGATGCCGGCTCGGGTTACATCCGCACCTTGTGGGTGCGTTTCTTCGAGCGCATTGGTCAACTGACCTACAACAGCGCCGACAACATCATCGCGCTCTACGACGGCAACCGTCAGCGCCAGATCAAGGACGGCGCACTCGCGACCCGCACCCAGGTCATTCCGAATGGCATCGACCTGCCGATGTGGACCGCAGCGCTGGAATCCCGCGCTCACGGCATTGCGCCTGTGGTCGGTTTGATCGGCCGTGTAGTGCCGATCAAGGACGTGAAAACCTATCTGCGTGCGATGCGCGGCGTGATCAGCGCGATGCCGCAAGCCGAGGGCTGGATTGTCGGCCCGGAAGAGGAAGACCCGGAATACGTCAGCGAATGCCGCAGCCTGATGGCCAGTCTGGGCCTGGAAGGCAAGGTGCATTTCCTCGGCTTCCAGCGCATTCAGGACATCCTGCCGAAACTCGGCCTGATGGTGCTGACCTCGATCAGTGAAGCGCAGCCGCTGGTGATCCTCGAAGCCTGGGCCGCCGGTACGCCGGTAGTCAGCAGCGACGTGGGGTCGTGCCGCGAGTTGATCGAAGGCGGCAGTGCCGAAGACCGTGACCTCGGACACGCCGGCAAAGTGGTGGCGATTGCCGACCCACAAGCCACGTGCGCCGCGATCCTTGAACTGTTGCGCAGCCCGCGACGCTGGCAGGCCGCCCAGGCCAGCGGCTTGTTGCGGGTCAATCGTTACTACACCGAAGCCTTGATGCTGCAGCGTTACCGCGACCTGTATCAAGCCGCCATGGAGAACAGCTAAATGGCCGGTATTGGCTTTGAACTGCGAAAAATCCTTTCGCGTGATTCCTACACGGCGACCTTGCACGCCTACGTCTACGCCGGGCTGATCAGCTCCGGGCCGTGGGTGTTGTCGATCATCAGTGTCATGCTGGTGGGCATCATCAGCATCGGCCTGTTGCTGCCGAACATGCTGGTCGGGCAGTTCCTGGTGACGGTGACGTACCTGATGGCCACCTCGTTGATCCTGACGGGCGGCTTGCAGCTGTTCTTCACGCGCTTCGTCTCCGACCGCTTGTTCGAGCACAAGTACGATCAGATCCTGCCCAACCTGTTGGGGGTGTTGTTGCTGGTCACCCTCGGCGCCGGGTTGTTGGGGATCGTCGTGCTGGGCTTGTTGTTCGATGAGCCGCTGATTTACCGCGTACTGGTGTTGGCGAACTTCGTGGTGCTGTGCAACTTGTGGCTGGTGATCATCTTCCTCTCGGGGATGAAGGCCTATAACCGCATTCTGCTGGTGATGCTGGTGGGTTACACGCTGATGGTCGCGAGCGCCTACCTGTTGAGCTTTTTGCAGATGCCGGGCTTGCTGCTGGCGCTGTTGATCGGGCACAGCACGCTGCTGTTCCTGTTCCTCTACGACATCCTGCGCGAGTACCGCGCCGAGAAACTGATCGCCTTCGATTTCCTCGACCGGCGCAACGTTTTCCTCAGCCTGCTGGCCACCGGTTTCTTCTACAACCTGGGGATCTGGATCGACAAGTTCCTGTTCTGGTTCAACCCCGGCACCTCCAACGAAATCGTCGGCCCGCTGCGCGCTTCGATCCTCTACGACTTGCCGATCTTCCTCGCGTACCTGGCGATCATCCCCGGCATGGCGGTGTTTCTGGTGCGCATCGAGACCGACTTTGCCGAGTGGTACGACCGCCTGTTCCGGGCGATCCGCGAAGGTGAAACCCTGCAACACATCGGGCAACTGAAAACCGAGATGACCTTGTCGATCCGCCAGGGCCTGCTGGAAATCTGCAAGGTGCAGGGGCTGACGGCGGTGCTGTTGTTCCTGTTCGCGCCGCGCCTGCTGGAATGGCTGGGTATCTCCAGTTATTACCTGCCGCTGTTCTACATCGACCTGATCGGCGTGAGCATCCAGGTGGTGTTCATGGCGTTGCTCAACGTGTTCTTCTACCTCGACAAGCGCACCGTGGTGCTGGAGCTGTGTGTGCTGTTTGCGGTGTTGAACGCGATGCTGACGTTGTTCAGCATGTACCTGGGGCCAAGCTTCTTCGGGTATGGGTTTACGCTGTCGTTGCTGATTTGTGTATTGCTGGGTTTGCACAGGCTTTCGACGGCGCTGGAAGATCTGGAGTACGACACTTTCATGCTGTCTCGCTGACGTTACGGTTCAGGCAAAAAAGGCACTGGCGATCATCGCCAGTGCCTTTTTTTTGTCCGACTGACGTCACTTGTCAGCCGGAGTTGCGCTGCTAGGCTTGTTCAGCCGGACCTTTCCGGCATGCCCATTATCTGCTTCAGACTGTAGAACGTTGTTCGCGGGGACCACATGTTTTTCAACTGGAGGTTTTCCCATGAGACTGCAGCTATTCAATGCCGCGATCATTGTCGCCAGCATGGCGGCCACCGACCCGTCTCTCGCCGGTGAAGCATCGACCGCATCCGCTTCACCCGACAAGACCCCGTCCACCCACGCAGCAAAACAGGAGATCAAGCTCACCCGCCTCACCCCCGAGTATTGGCGCGTCACCTTCCACAATCCGCCGTACAACATCTACGGCCCCGAGACCATGCCGCAACTGAATGAGGTCGTCACGGCCATCGAGACCGATCCGAAAGTGGTGGTCGTAGTCTTCGACAGTGACGTTCCAGACTTCTTCCTCACCCACTACGACTTCGTCCCGCCGCTGACCGACACCACCAGCCTGCCCAACGGCCCCACCGGCCTGCCACCGCTGCCCGATATGCTGGTTCGCTTGAGCAAGGCGCCCGTGGTCTCGATAGTGTCCATTCGCGGTCGCGCAACCGGCGTCGGCAGCGAACTGGCCCTGGCCAGCGACATGCGTTTCGCCAGCCGCGAAAAAGCCATCCTCTCGCAATGGGAAATCGGCGCCGCCCTGGTGCCCGGCGGCGGTCCGATGGCGCGCCTGCCACGGCTGATGGGCCGTGGGCGCGCGCTGGAAGTGCTGCTCACCGGCAACGACATCAATGGCGAACTCGCCGAACGCTACGGCTACGTCAACCGTGCGCTGCCCGATGCCGAACTCGATGCATTCGTCGACACCATGGCCCGGCGCATTGCCCGGTTCGACAAACAGTCGATCGCCGACATCAAGCGCCTGGTCGACGCCGCCAGCCTGCCACCCAACGAAGCCATCGCCGCCGAATGGGACGGTTTCATCGGCTCGGTCAAACGGCCGGCGGCGCAGCAACGCATCACCCAACTGATGGAGCTTGGCCTGCAGAAAAAAGCCGACGTCGAAAAACGCCTGGCGCACTACACCGGCACCCTGGGCGAGGCCTCGAAATGAGCTCGCCGTCGTTCAATCCTGATCAGGAGTCACTGTCATGAGTGCTGCACTGGAAACCGTTCTCTACACCGCAAAAACCCACACAGTCGGCGGCCGCACCGGCACCGGCAAATCCAGCGACGGCGAGCTGGACGTCAAATTCAGCTCGCCCGGCTCGGGCAAGCCGGGCACCAATCCGGAGCAACTGTTTGCGCTGGGGTATTCCGCCTGCTTCATCGGCGCGATACAGGTGGCGGCGGGCAAGATGAAGATCAAATTGCCGGAAGACACGTCGGTGGATGCCGAAGTGGATCTGGGCAAAACCGGCGCTGGGGATTTTCAATTAGCGGTCAGGTTGAACGTCAACTTTCCCGGGTTGGAAGAGAGGGTGAAACGGGAACTGGCTGAGGCTGCGCACGAGATGTGCCCATATTCGCGGATGACGCGGGGGCATGTGTCGGTGGATTTGAAGGTGCTTTGAGTCCCGCCACCCACCGGACTAATGTGGGAGCGAGCCTGCTCGCGAATACGGTTTGTCATTCAACAACAATGTCGACTGATTCGCCAATTTCGTGAGCAAGCCCGCTCCCACAGGGGTATCAACTGCGTGGTGAAGATCTCGGCACTTCAACGTTATCCAGCATCCGATTCACCGCCAGTTCAGCCAGCATCACAATCTGCTGAATCGCCATCGCCGTGTGTCGATGCGGACCTTCCAGATACCCCGCAAAATCACCCGCCATCACACTGGCCTGGGCCAACGATTCACAGGTATGGGCGAGCAGGTCTTCGTCCTTGATATCCGGCGCAACGAGAAACATCGTGCTCGGCTTGCGGGCCATGGGGGATTTCAGGGCGCAGGGGTTCAGGTAGTGATCGAGCGCACGGTCGGCGGCTTCGTGGAGTTTTTTTGAATCGATGGATTCGTAGGGGGAAACGTCGTCCGGGGCGGGCGGGTTTGGTGTTTCTTTGATCATGGTGTAACTCCTTCTGCGTAATGGAGCTACCAATCTTTCGTTCCAAGCGAAAGGGTGGCAGCTATGCGCGGGCTGGAAACCGAGGCAGAAGGAGCCCGGCAGACCCGAAGGTCTCCCTCGCACAGCCGCCATAATGGAGAACTGCAATCAAAAAATCGCCGCAGTATCCCATTTGTTGAGCTGTTACGCCTTCAATACCTCGGGTTTCCAGGCCCGGTCGCTGATGTGCAGCGACCGACAAAGCCTATCCGCTGCGCTTCCTACCCGACAACCGCCGGAACCTGTCGGAAACGTCCCTGAAAATCACAGCGTCTGTAGGACCCAACCCGGATTTTTTGTTTAAAAATGCTTCCATGGTCAGAAGTTTCTGTCGGCCCCTGGCCTGGTTCGAAGCCCCTGCGCGAAATTTCAACCCGCCCACATTCCAGCACTCCCACGACTTCGTATAACTGCCAAGCGAAGGCGAGCCGCTTATTCGGCTTATGATCCTGCGTAAACGTCGTTTAATAAGGAGGTCCCGATGGCCACTGCACATGTTTTTATCGCCGTCAGTCTGGACGGCTTCATCGCCCGGCCAGATGGCGACATCGACTGGCTCCTGCAACGTGATGATCCAACTGAAGATCATGGCTACTCTGCCTTCATCGCCGACAAGGAGGTCATCGTGATGGGGCGGGGAAGCTATGAGAAGGTGCTGACCTTCGACACATGGTTTTACGACCGGCCCGTCGTGGTGCTTTCTGCACAGCTGGCCAATTCGCCGGTGCCCGAGGCCTTGAAGGGCAAGCTGCGTTTCTCGAACCTTGCCCCCAGGGACGCGATGGCGGAACTGGCGAGGCAGGGCGTGCATCGGGTCTATGTCGATGGCGGGCAGTTGGTGCAATCCTTCCTGCGCGATGGATTAGTCGCCGATATGGTGATTACCACTGTGCCCGTGCTGATCGGATCGGGAAGGCCATTGTTCGGAGCCCTTCAGCAGGACATTGGATTGAAACTGGTATCCAGCCGCAGCTTTCCTTCAGGTCTGGTGCAGTCCACCTATCGGTTGGCGCCATGACCCGCTCATAGTGCTAACGAGGTGGCAGGCACGCGTTTCAGGTCGCTTTGCAGCCGCCACCACCCATCCGACAGGCCCACAGGAAGGGGGTGCACTGATTCTCGCGGTGTTGACGGGACAGAACGAGAACTGGCGTATACGAGCGCATGAGCATGTGACGCGCTGGATTTTCAGGCACAAAAAAAGACGTCCGTGGACGTCTTTTTTCGTTGAAGTGGTGGACCGGGGGCGTTTGAACCCGGTCGTCAAATGCCTGTATTTCTTGGTCTTTCTTGATGTGACTATTTCAAGGGATACATGTGGGGATACACGAGTCGTCTTGCTGGGCTCTTTTGTAGCCTCAGAGCTCAATCATATCGGCGATTTGATAGCCAAGATTTGTGACTTCGTAAATTTCACCTTTGTGTCCTCTCGCGACGATGAGGCGCTGACCCTCTAGCTCGGTTATCGCTTGCTCCCATTTTGCTGTTTCGCGTCTATCATCTTGGGTAATGAGATTTTTACCATTTGTTTGGACATCAGTTCCGCTCATATGGCGTATATGCATGATCGTGCCATGAGGGTCTAGGCTCGACTCCTTGAGCAGCACTCGGGCTTCGTTGGATAAATTTGGAATCGAGGTCTTGGATTCGACGGGTTCAGCTATAGCCAAGCCTTCCGCTTTGTTAAATAAAGGATGCTCATTGACCTTTAACTGAAGGTGGCGATACAGCTTTGTTCTAAAGTCGGCCAAGCTATCGTAGCTTTCATAAAGCCCTCGACGTTGGCATTCAGACTTGAATTTTTTGACGCTTGCCACCTGGTCCAAGTCGGCCGTATCCATTGCTACAGGCTGAGATGAAAAATAGAGCATTGTCGGCTTGCCGGACTCAATGTGCCTTTCCAGTTCCTCAACGGTTCCACTTGCATAGTCGTCTGTTGGGGTACCAATTCTTGTCCAAAACACACCTACCATCAGGTCGCATTTTCCTAGAATTTGATCGTTGATGATGGCTTGCGGCTTGGAGCCCATTTCTGGAGATGAGTGCGATTCCCAGCCAACAGGAAGCAACACAATTTTGCGAGTATTCGAGTTCACCGCGTTCCATTCGTAGATCACGTCGCGAACGATTGAACGTTCGGAGGCAACGTCGCCGGGAGACGCGATCATCACATTGAAGGTTTCAGCGCTGTAGCTCATTGCACATCCTCTGTGTTGGAAGGGAGAACCGATAGGTTTGAGCTCATGGAAGGTAGCCGCACTTCCCATACCGTCAAATGGATCAACTACCTTATCTCCTCAAAACGCGTCCTCAGCATTGATATCGATCACGTATATATCGGTTGTAGTAAGAACCTTTAGACGTCGCAGACATCAACCCCTCATGAGTTGATGGGGGGACATTGCAAAAGTCTTAGGAGTGCCCCTGTTGAAAGCGAATCTTCAGTTTTCTCGAACCCGCATCGTAGCCAACGGCAGTCATCGCTTCTGAATGCGCCGCAACCATTTCGGAATAAGGGGAAATATTTATTTAAGGCCGCGCTTTGGGAGGGAGACAAATCACCAACCTCCAGATGCAACAAAACCCGCACTTGGCGGGTTTTGTCTTGCTTCGTATTTGGTGGAGCCGGGGGATTTGAACCCCCGTCCGCCAGTACTCCGCTGTCGGTACTACATGCGTAGCCGTTTCTATTAAGTTAACCCTCAGCGACCCGAAGGGCAGGGTGCTTTGGGCGAGTTGTGTAATTTTTAGCCGCTTCGTCCACAACGTACTGCACGGCGATTCTGTTCTATATGACAATCACTTTGGGTTTACAGACATCCCCTGATGATTGCTGGACCCGAAGGTACCAGGAGGGAAGGGCTAAGGCTGCTTACGCAGCGAGAGCGTATTCCCCGTAGGTTTCGTCATTGGCAACTATAGAAAGTTGCAACAGTGGATTTACGAGTTCTGTTACCAACTCGGCATGCACCTAAAGTTTCGCAACCGGCGTCGAATCCTAAACGGCCCCGAGCCTGTTGCTCGGTGAATCAAAGTGAGCAACAAGCCTGCGCATTGTACGCCAACACGCGTGAGAAGGCCAACCCGAAGGTTGGCCGCGAGTGGTTACTGGTTGGGTTCGTTGCTCAGTTTGTCAGCGCCAATGCCTGGATGGCCTCGGTGGCGCATTTTTTGTCGTCCCCGGCGGCTTTTGAAGTTTTGGCGCTGGCCAGCAGTCTTTTGATCTCCGGTGCGTTGGTGGAGGTCGCTGGTAGCGCATTCACTTTGGCTTCGAGTTCCTGCAGTTTGCTCGTGCAAAGGTCGTTGTCCGCTGCAAATACGGGAGAGGCCAACACTGCAGCAGACATGAACAAACCCGCGAGTGCGGTACGTTTCATGGATATCTCCTTGTACTGACGGTCTCGGTGCTGCCGTATGAGCGGGCGGCTCGGGCGAGTCCGAAAAATAAGCCACGATTGATTAGGGCCTACCTAAAAGACTACGACACCGCGCAGAAATTCGGTTTTTTCAGAATGGCTATGAAAAAACTGTTTGATAGTCGATGGGTGCAGTGGCACTAAAAATGGGGGCAATTGCCTCTGTATCGCGGGTGGGGTTGTTAAGTTTTAGCTGCTTGAACCGGCGTCAGATCCTGAACGGCCCCGAGCCTGTTGCTCTGTGATTCAAAGTGAGCAACACGCCCGCGCCGTGTGCGCCACCGCGGTGGATAAGGCCAACCCGAAGGTTGGCCTGGTCACACGGGATTACTTGTTGGTTGGGTTTCGCGTTTGAATTTTCTCAAGCAAACCGCTAGTGATTCCAACGCACCCCTTGTCGTCCCCTGCGGCTTGGGCTGCTTTTGCTTTGTCCAAACCGGCTTGTATGTTGTCCTTGGCGTTTTCTGATGTGGCGGGATCAGAGTCCAGTACCTGCTGAATTTGGCTTATGTTTTGTTTGCAAAGGTCTTTATCTGCCGCAAACACCGGCGAGGCCAACAGTGCGGTGGTGATGAACAATCCAGCAATTGCAGAGTGCTTCATGGGTATCTCCTTGCGCATGAGGGCTCGGTGCTGCCGGTGAAGTAGGCTGCTGGCCGAGGTGGTTATAAGCCCGTTCACAGGGCCTAGCTAAATGACTATAGCCGCATGCTGGAGTTCGGTTTTTTTTTGAAGGCGTGTCGAGAAGATTGGCGCAACAGCAGTGCATGAAAAAGGGGCGAAATCGCCCCATTTTCACCAAAGTGCCCTCAAGCCGGACGCACTTGCGTCACACGATCCACCAAGTAAACCAGACCGTGATAGTCGATCCCGCCATGTTGGCTCAGGCCGATTTCGCAGGTGCGGCTGGTGGAAATGCCTTCTGCGCAGAACTGCACGGCGTCTTTCAGGCTGCGCAGTGAGTGAGCGTTCAGTTCGGGGGTGGTGAAGCCCTTGTCCCCCGCAAAACCACAGCAGTGAATGCCCTCTGGAATGACCACGTTTTTGCTGCATTTACGCGCCAGATCAATCAGCGCCTGACTCTCGCCAAGGTGCTGGGTGCTGCAAGTGACGTGCACCGCGATCGGCGCTTCCTGCGGTGTGAAATCCAGGCGATCCATCAAATGCGTACGGATGAATCGCACCGGGTCGTAAAGGTCGAGTCGGACTTCGCCCAAATCCTGAACCAGCCGTAACGTGCACGGGCTGGTGTCGCAATAGATCGGATCGAGCCCGCCGCGACTGGCGTGCAGCAATGCGCCGATCAGTTCCTGACGTTTGTGCTCGGCCTGTTCCGCATAACCTTTGGAGGCAAATGGCTGACCGCAGCAGAGGCTGTCCTGATTGTCGGGAAAGACGACCTGGTAACCGGCTTTTTCCAGCAGCCCACGGGTTTTGTCGTACAGCGACATCTGCTCTTTATCACCCGCTGCCGGGCCCATGACCCGCGAGACACACGCCGCCAGATACACCACACGAGGGCGTTGGTCCGATACGACCGGGCTGAAGCGAATGGCTTTTTCTGGCTGCGGCATAGCGTTGGTCCACTGCGGGACCTGACCTTTGGACAACTTGGTCAACGTCGCCGACAGCTTCGCCAGACGCGGTGCGCCCAGCAGCATCCGCGCACCGTTGGCGACATGCAGGGTGAAACGCGCGCCTTGCAGTGCCGTGGCGAAATTGCCTTCAAGCCAGTTGGCGGTTTTCGTATGCGTCGCCTTGCGGCCGCGAAGCTTTTTCACCAGCTCGCCGGTGTTGATGCCTACAGGGCAACGTTGTGCACACAAACCGGTGGCGGCGCAGGTGTCGATGCCTTGGTATTCGTAGGCGGCTTCAAGTTCGGCGGTGTCGACGCCTGCGCGTTTCTTCGCCTGAATATCGCGCCAGATCACGATGCGCTGGCGCGGGCTCAGGGTCAGTCCTTTCGACGGGCAGACCGGTTCGCAGAAACCGCACTCGATGCACTTATCCACAATCTCGTCGGCGGCCGGCAGCGGTTTCAGGTGCTTGAGGTGGATCTGCGGATCTTCGCTGAGCACCACGTCCGGGTTGAGGATGCCGTTAGGGTCGAGCAGCCGTTTGAGTTGCCACATCAGTTGATAGGCATCGCTGCCCCATTCCAGCTCGACAAAGGGCGCCATGTTGCGGCCGGTGCCGTGCTCGGCCTTCAACGATCCGCCAAACTCTACCGCCACCAACTGCGCCACGTCGTCCATGAATGCCTGGTAGCGTGCGACTTCTTCCGGGTTGTTGAAGCCTTGGGTGAAGACGAAGTGCAGATTGCCTTCCAGGGCATGGCCGAAGAGGATCGCCTCGTCGTAGTGGTGTTTGTCGAACAGCTCGATCAGGCGGTTAACGCCAATGGCCAGCTGTTCCACCGGAAACGTCACGTCTTCGATGATCACAGTGGTGCCGGTTTTGCGCACCGCACCGACGGCAGGGAAGGTGTCTTTGCGGATCGCCCAAAGTCGAGCGTTTTCCACGGGGTCCTCGGTGAAGTCGACTTGTTTTTCCACCGGGAAAGAAGTCAGCGACGCCATGATCTGCGCCAGTTGTTCCTGTAGCAAAGTGGACGATGCGGCGCGGGATTCGATCAGCAAGGCGCAGGCATTGTTCGACAGCTGTTGTACGAAAGCGGGCATGCCGGGTTTGTCCTGCACCGAGCGCAGGCTGCGACGGTCCAGCAGTTCCACGGCGGACACCGGCTGGCTTTTCAGCACGGTGACGGCGTTGCAGCAGGTCTCCACATCCGGAAACACGATCAGCGCCGAAGCCTTGTTCGGGTGGTCGATGACCGTGTCGTAGGTCACCGCGCTGATGAAGCCGAGCGTGCCTTCGGAGCCCACCAGCAAATGGCTCAAGATATCCACAGGCTCGTCAAAATCCACCAGCGCATTGAGTGACAGGCCGGTGGTATTTTTCAGGCGGTACTTGTGGCGGATTCTCGCAGCCAGTTCGGCATTGGCGCGGGTTTCGCGGCCCAATGTCGCCAGACGCTCGAGCAGCGCGGCGTGGCTCTGGTGAAACGCGGCAACGCTCGCCGGATCTTCGGTATCGAGACGGCTGCCGTCGGCCAGGACCAGACGAATACCGGCCAGCGTGTGGTAGGTGTTCTGCGCGGTGCCGCAGCACATGCCGCTGGCGTTGTTGGCTACGATGCCGCCGATTTTGCAGGCGTTGATCGAGGCCGGATCTGGACCAATCTTGCGCCCGAACGGCGCCAGCCAGGCGTTGGCCTGCGCGCCGATCACGCCCGGTTGCAGGCGGATTTGCGTGCCTTGGCCGCGGATCTCGCGACCGTTCCAGTTATCCCCAAGCACGATCAGCACCGAATCGCTGATGGCCTGGCCGGACAGGCTGGTACCAGCCGCGCGGAAGGTCACCGGGACCTGGTCACGTTGCGCCAGTTTCAGTAGCGCCACCACTTCGTCTTCGGACTCGACACGGATCACCAGTTTCGGAATCAGTCGATAAAAACTGGCGTCGGTGCCGAAGGCCAATGTCGACAATGGGTCGTCGAAGCGCCGCTCTTGGGGGATCAGTTGCTGCGCATCTCGCAGGAAAGCCGCCGGTAGAGTCATTGGTCCTCCAGAATCAAAACCACCAGGTCTTTCGGACCGTGCGCACCGTAGGCCAGGACTTGCTCGATGTCGGCCGTTTTCGACGGGCCGGACACCAGCAGGGCGTTGGTCGGCATGCCTTTCGCCCAGTCGAATTCCTGTTGGACCTGATAGAAGTTATCGCGAATTTCACTGGCTTTCAGCAGGGCAAAATGCACGGGCGGAACCAGGCTCATCAAGCGCGGTTCCTCCCGTGTTGGCCAGAGAATCAGACTTCCGGTGGCGGCAATTGCGCCGAGGGTGGTGGTCAGGCTGGCCGGGGTGTCGTTGAACAGCTCGGCTTTCCACTCTTCAACCGGACGGTCGTAGGACTTGAGTGTCGGTAGATCAGGATTATTCGCCCAGTGTTGCGTGACGCGTTGCCCATGAGGCGTAGTCGGCGCGATCAACAAGCTCGGCAACTGACGGTCTCGCAACAACTGTGCGAGCAGCGCCGGCCAACCTTCGCCGGACGTGAGGTGGATCTCGGTGTGCACCGCTTCCATCAGTTTGCGCAATTGCGGGATGCGTTGCTCGGCGGTGTAGGTGTAAGGCGCAGTCACCAGCTCGACGTCGAATTCGTCGGGCACGGGCGTGGTGCCTGTCAGACTTTTCCGTAGCTTGGCGAGGATGTTTTGCTTGGAGCTCATCAACGATCTCCCTGTTTGGCCAGATGCTCACGGGCCATGTCATGCAGTGAGCGGGCAGCGGGTTTCGGTGCGCTGTGGTTTTGCGTCCACGGGCCAACATTGTTCGGTGCCAGGGCACGCAGTCGTGTGGCGAAAAAGCCGAACAGACGATACAGCGTCGGCGAGCTGTTGAGTCTGGCCCAGGCGTTCCAGATAAAACGTTCCTTGCGCGAATATTTGCTGCCCTGACCGCGCATGACTTGATGCGCACTGTCCGGGGCTTTGACGTTCTCTTCCCGCAGGCGACGCAGCAGTGCCGGGATCGGAATTTTTACCGGGCAAACTTCACCGCAAGCACCGCAGAGCGACGATGCGCTCGGATGGTCCGGGACGTTCGCCAGGCCGACCATGTGCGGGGTGATGATTTTTCCGATAGGCCCAGGGTAAACCTCCCCATAGGCGTGACCGCCAATTCGGGTGTACACCGGGCAATGATTCATACAAGCACCGCAGCGGATGCAGTTCAGGGTCTGGCGCAATTCGCTGTCGGCGAAGGCCTGGCTGCGACCGTTGTCGAGCAGGACCAGATGCACTTCCTGCGGACCGTCGAGTTCATGTTCCTTGCGCGGGCCGGAGATCATGTTGACGTAGGTGGTGATCGGCTGGCCGAGGGCCGAGCGGGTCAACAGCGATAGCAGCGGGACCACGTCGCGCAGGTTTTCCACGACTTTTTCGATGCCGGTCACCGCGATGTGCACCGGCGGCACCGTGGTGGTCATGCGGCCGTTGCCTTCGTTTTCCACCAGCAGCAAGGTGCCGGTTTCGGCCACGGCGAAGTTGACGCCAGAAACGCCGATGTCCGCTTCGAAGAATTTCTGTCGCAAGACTTTGCGACCGATCTGAATGAGTTGGTCAACGTCCTTGGTGTACTCCACGCCAAGTTTGTCGTGGAACAAGGACGCGACCTGACCGGCATTCTTGTGGATCGCCGGCATAATAATGTGTGAAGGCTTCTCGTGATCGAGCTGGACGATGTACTCCCCCATGTCCGACTCCAGGCATTCAATGCCTTGAGCTTCGAGGACATGGTTCATCTCCATCTCTTCGCTGACCATCGATTTGCCCTTGATCACTTGCCGCCCCTCGTGAGCGCGGATGATCGATAGGACGATGCCATTGGCCTCGTCCACCGTTTCCGCCCAGTGCACTGTCACACCGTTGCGGGTCAGGTTCTGTTCCAGCTGCTCGAGCAGGTCGGGCAACTTGGATAACGCACGGGCACGGACTGCATTGCCCAGCGCTCGTAAATGTTCTCTTTCATGGGCATCGCTGAAGGACGCTGCCCGTTTTGTCATCAGAGAATCCATCGCAGTACGAAAGTTGTTTCGCAGCTGCTTGTCACCCAAAGCCTTGTGAGCCCGGGTGCGAAAGTCTTCTTCCACGGCAACCGTAGGAATAATCGCGGAAGCGTTCATAGAACACCTCCGGTTCGCTGCCAAAGGAAACTGGCCAGGTGTTGGCCGCGCAACGCTTCCTTCTGTTTCTCCAGCGAGCCGTTGATGTTCATCAGGCAACCACAATCGGCACTGAGGACCTTGTGTGCGCCGGATTCCTTCAACGACCTTGTCTTGTCAGCCACCATCGCGCCGGAAATATCTGGCATACGGACGCTGAACGTTCCACCAAAGCCACAGCATTCACTTTCGTGGCTGTGGTCGACTCGCTCCACGTTGCTCAGTTGCGACAACAACTCGCGACCATGCAAGTGGGTGTTCATTTCACGCCGTGCCGAACACGAGGTGTGCAACGCCACTTTTACCGGCTCGCCGCCGTCCTTGAGCTGCACCTTGCAGACAAACAGCAGGAACTCGGCCAGTTCGTAAGTCCGGGCCGCCAGCGCCTGAACCTGCTTCAACGTCTGCGGCTCGTCTTTGAACAAGTCGGCGTAGTGTTCGCGCAACATCCCGGCACAGGATCCCGACGGCACCACCACCGGGTAATCCCCGACGAACAGCGCCAGTTGCGAGCGCGCCACGGTCCTTGCCTGCTCGGTGTAACCCGAGGTGTAGGCCGGTTGTCCGCAGCAGCTCTGCCCTTGCGGGTACTCGACACGGATACCCTCGCGTTCCAGCAAGTGAATCGCGTCCATCCCGGCTTCGGGGTAGAACAAGTCCACCACGCAGGTCCCGAACAGGTAGACCCGTGACGGTTTCTCGCTGGGGTATTGCCGAGGCTCGGGCAGTGGCGGGGCGACGCGGGTCGCATTCGGCACGGCGTTGTAAAAAAGCTCGCTCATCAGGCGTGTCTCCGGGTGGACCCGGTTATCCGTCTGCTGAGGCTGCTGAATATAGAGAGGGAAACTTTCAGCAGCCTTACAGACCGGGTTGTGAATAGCTGACGCCGGAATCGTGGTCCGGCGTCGGTTTTTTCGATGTGGCTTGTAGTCCCTAGTGCACCAACATGCCAGTGAGCCAGTAGGCCTGGATGTAGGTGATCAGGCCGACGATGGTTGCAAAGAACAGGCTGTGCTTGAGGGTGAAGCGGAACAGGTCCGATTCCTTGCCCACCAGACCGGTCGCGGCGCAGGCCACGGCGATCGATTGCGGCGAGATCATCTTGCCGGTCACGCCGCCGCTGGTGTTTGCCGCCACCAACAGCACATCGCTCACGCCGATCTGGTGCGCGGTGGTTGCTTGCAACGAACTGAACAGCGCGTTGGACGAAGTGTCGGACCCGGTCAGGAACACGCCCAGCCAGCCGAGGAATGGCGAGAAGAACGGGAATGCCGCGCCAGTGCCTGCCAATACCAGTGCCATGGTCGAAGACATGCCCGAGTAGTTGGTGACGAAGGCGAACGCCAACACCATGCCGATCGACAGAATCGGCCAGCGCAGCTCGTAGAAGGTCTCTTTCAAAGTGGTAAGACCAGTTTTGATGTTGATCTTCAGCACCAGCATCGAGATCAGCGCGGAGAAGAAAATCGCCGTGCCGGTCGCGGAAATCGGATCGAGTTTGAACACCGCTGTAATGGCGGTCGGCGCAGTCACGATCGGTGCGACCTTGATCACCATCTGATCCAGGTGCGGGATGGCGAAGTTGAACACCCAGCTGTACATCGAACCGCCGGCGGCGAACATGGCCTTGAACGGTTTCAGGGTCCAGATGGTGACCAGCACGGTGAGGATCAAGAACGGCGACCAGGCTTTGACGATTTCAAACAGGCTGTAAGGCGACGCTACGCTGGTGCGCGGCTGACCGAAACCGCCGGCGCTGGCGGTCACCACGGAGGCCGAGACGGCACCGGCGATGTGTTGGCCGGCGGCGCGTTTTGGCTGCCAGACTTTCAGGAACAGCGTCAGGGAAATCAGGCTGGCCAGGGCCGAGGTGATGTCCGGCAACTCAGGGCCGATGAAGTTCGACGTGAAGTATTGGGTGATGGCAAAGCTCAAGCCGGCCACCAGCGCAGCAGGCCAGGTTTCCCGAACGCCGCGCAGGCCGTCCATCATGAACACCAGCCAGAACGGCACGAACAGCGACAGCAACGGCAGTTGGCGGCCGGTCATGGCGCCGATCTTGAACGCGTCAATGCCGGTCACTTGCCCGGCCACGATGATCGGAATCCCCAGGGCACCGAAGGCCACTGGCGCGGTGTTGGCGATCAGGCACAGGCCAGCGGCGTACAGTGGGTTGAAGCCCAGTCCTACAAGCAGCGCGGCGGTAATCGCTACCGGTGCACCGAAACCAGCGGCACCTTCCAGGAACGCGCCGAAGCAGAAACCGATCAGCAGCACCTGCAAACGCTGGTCGTCGGTGATCGACAATACCGAGCTGCGGATCACTTCGAACTGACCACTCTTGACCGTCAGTTTGTAGAGGAACACGGCCGCGACAATGATCCAGGCAATCGGCCACAGACCGTAGGCAAAGCCATAGCCTGCGGCGGCGAAGGCCATATCGACCGGCATCTGGAAGGCAAAGATCGCAACGGCGATGGACAACGCCAGGGTGATGCTGCCGGCCACATGGCCTTTGAGGCGGAACACCGCCAACGCCAGGAAGAAAAACACGATGGGAATAACGGCCGCGAGCGCGGAAACGCCAAGGCTGCCGAGCGGGGTATAGAGCTGTTGCCAGGTTTGCATATGGGGTGGCCCCTAATTGTTGTTGGTCAGGCACTGGTCAGCGTTCTTGGATAATTGGTAATACCAATTTACAATCGCTGTTGGCTAGGGTAAAAGCCTTGTATGCGGTGTGTCAATTTGTCGCCCTGAAACTTTTGTCGAATAAGTGCTGAATAGTGGGCGTGATCCGCTTTAACAAATGCCGTCTGGTAGGTGCTGGCACAGCGCCGATAGGCCAGAATAGAGGGCCCGGCGAGCCGTCGGGACCGTGGAGAATTGAGTTATGGGGTTTGATCAGATTCGTCAGCGCCGTTTGTCTGACGATATTGTCGAGCAACTCGAGGGGATGATCCTCGAAGGCACGTTGAAGTCTGGCGAGCGCTTGCCGGCCGAGCGCGCATTGGCCGAGCAGTTCGGCGTGTCACGCCCCTCGTTGCGCGAGGCGATTCAGAAACTGGCGGCCAAAGGCTTGTTGGTCAGTCGCCAGGGCGGCGGCAATTATGTGGTGGAGTCGCTGGGTTCGACCTTCAGCGATCCGCTGTTGCATCTGCTGGAAAGCAACCCGGAAGCCCAGCGCGATCTGCTGGAGTTTCGTCATACGCTGGAGGCGTCCTGCGCCTATTACGCGGCACTGCGCGCCACGGATGTCGATCGCGAGCGGCTGACGGCGGCATTCAATGAATTGCAGGACTGCTACACGCGTCACGATGAGGTGAGCCGGGCGGAAGAGGGCGCGGCGGATGCGAAATTTCATTTGGCGATTGCCGAAGCCAGTCACAACGCTGTGTTGCTGCACACCATTCGCGGGCTGTTCGATCTGCTCAAGCGCAACGTGGTGACCAACATTGGCGGCATGTACAAGCAGCGCACGGAAACCCGCGACATGCTGATCACGCAACATCGGGAGCTGTACCTGGCGATTATCGAAGGGCGGGCGGAACAGGCGCGGGAAGTCTCCAGCCGACATATTTTGTATGTGCAGGAAGTGCTGGAAGAAGTGCGTCAGGAAGTGCAGCGCATGGCCCGGGCGGAGCGGCGCAAGGGGATGTAGCCATGATCGTCCCCACGCTCCGCGTGGGAACGATCATCAGACCGAAAGATTAATCTTCCTTGCCCTTGTTGCGCACCGCACGCTGCAACTCGCGACCGGCGTCGCGTTCGCGTTCGGTATCACGCTTGTCGTATTCCTTCTTGCCCTTGCCCAGAGCGATCTCGCACTTGACCATGTGCTTGCTCCAGTACCAGGACAGGCACACGCAGGCATAGCCTTTTTGCTGCACGGCGGCGGCCAGCTTTTCAAGCTCGCGGCGGTTGAGCAACAACTTGCGGGTGCGGGTCGGATCGGCGATGACGTGGGTGCTGGCGGTCATCAGCGGCGTAATGTGGCTGCCGAGCAGCCAGGCTTCGCCATCCTTGAGCAGCACGTAACTGTCAACCAGTTGCAGCTTGCTTGCCCGCAGACTTTTTACTTCCCAGCCGGCCAGGACCAGACCAGCCTCGAACTTATGCTCGATGAAGTAATCGTGTCGCGCCTTTTTGTTTTGCGCGATGGTCCCTGTTGGGTGTTTCTTCTGTTTAGCCATAGGGGCGGCATTATAGGGAGTTGCACGCGAGTCGGCTACGGTATCGCTACGTGCTTGAGCAGGTTGATTGAATCCCGGACAATGCGGCCTCTTTTTTGAACGCTTGGGCGTGATAACGATGTCGACAGACAAGGTTTCTGTCCACGGCAGTTGGGCTAGCCGCTGGGTCTTCATACTCGCCGCGACCGGTTCGGCCGTGGGCCTGGGTAGTATCTGGAAATTCCCGTACATGGTCGGCGTCTACGGCGGCGGCGCCTTCGTGCTGATGTTCCTGGCCTGTATCGCGCTGATCGGCGTGCCGGTCATGCTGGCCGAAACCCTGATCGGCCGCCGCGCGCGGCAGAGCCCGGCCAACGCCTTGAAGGTGCTGGCGGTGGAAGCAGGGCATTCGGGCAAGTGGTCCTGGGGCGCATTCGCCGGGATGATCACGGCGTTGCTGATCCTGTCTTTCTATAGTGTGGTCGGTGGCTGGTCGCTGGATTACATCATCGACATGGGCCGTGGCGACTTCCAGGGAGCAACGCCCGATCAGGTCGGCGCGTACTTTGGCAATGTGATCGCCGATCCGTGGCGCCTGACACTTTGGCACACGATTTTCATGCTGCTGTCTGCCGTCGTCATCGCCAAAGGCGTGGTCGCCGGGCTTGAACGCAGCCTGCGGATCATGATGCCGCTGCTCTTCGTGATGATTCTGGTGCTGCTGGGCTACAGCATGACCACCGGCCATTTCATGGAAGGCGTGCATTTCATGTTCGACTTCCACCCGGAAAAAGTCCTCGACGGCTTGTTGCCGGCCATGGGGCACGCGTTCTTCTCCCTGAGTGTGGGCGTTGGTTCGATCATGATTTACGGCGCTTACATGCCCAAGCATTCGTCGATCTCCGGCACCGTGGTCGGCGTGGCGCTGCTCGACACTTTCGTTTCCCTGGTGGCTGGTCTGGCATTGTTTCCGATTGTGTTCGCTGCGGGCTTGAACCCGAGCGAAGGCCCGGGCCTGATGTTTGTCAGCCTGCCGTTCGCCTTCGGTAACGTAGCGTTCGGCCAGTTGATGGGCGTAGTGTTCTTCGTACTGGTCGCGGTGGCTGCCTGGAGCTCGGCGATTTCCCTGCTCGAGCCGATGGTGGCTTACCTGGTCGAGCGCACGAAAGTCAGTCGCGCCTGGGTGACTTTCTGGCTGGCGTTTATCTGCTGGTTCGTGGGGTTGGGCACGGTGTTTTCCTTCAATATCTGGAAGGAAGCCAAATTTTTCGTGAACGAAGGCGGGATGTTCCATCTCTATCAATGGGGTGCCGCAGGCGGCCTGGATTTCTTTGGCGTGATCGATTTCTTCACGTCTCGGATCATGTTGCCACTCGGTGGTTTGTGTTTCGTGGTGTTTGCGGGCTGGGTGATGGGGCGTGAAGCGGTGCGCGACGAGTTGTCGGTCCGCAACCCTGCGCTGTTCGCCCTGTCCTTGTTCTTGATGCGCTATGTGGCGCCCATCGGCATTCTCGTAGTGTTTGCCGCACAGCTGTGGAAGTGACGCTGACATGACGACACACATTCAACGTTCGGCTCTGCTGCCTTACCCGGCGCAAGCGCTGTATGACCTGGTCAACGACGTGGCGCGTTACCCGGAATTTCTGCCGTGGTGTTCCACCGCTGAAGTGCTGGAAAGCACTCCCGAGCACATGCGTGCCAGCGTGGGCGTGGCCAAGGGTGGGTTGAGTCAGCATTTTGTTACCAGAAACACTTTAGTGCCCGGCCATTCGATCGAGATGAACCTCGAGGAAGGACCTTTCACCCAGTTGCATGGCATTTGGGTGTTCAAGCCGTTGGGCGAAAAGGCCTGCAAGATCAGTCTGGACCTGTCCTTCGATTACGCCGGGCCGATTGTTCGCGCAACCTTGGGGCCGCTGTTCAATCAGGCCGCAAACACGTTGGTGGACGCGTTTTGCCAGCGCGCCAAACAAATGCATGGTTGAGTCGAAGGTTGACGTCGAGGTGGTCTACGCCGCAGTTGATCGTCAGGTGCTTCTCGCAGTGTCGGTGCCAGCAGGAACGACGGTGCGCGCGGCTTTGCTGGCGTCAGGCGTTGGCGAGACCTTCGCGGAGCTGGATCTGACCCATTGCCCGGTGGGGATCTTCGGTAAAGTAATTACTGATGCGGACACTCGTCCTGTGCAGGCGGGTGATCGCATCGAGATTTACCGGCCATTGCTGGCAGATCCGAAAGAGGTTCGTCGGCTGCGTGCCGCCAAGGCTGCTGAGGCCAAGGCCCGGAATCAGTAAGCCGCCCAAGCGCCAGACAATAAAAAACCCGGACATGCCGGGTTTTTTATTGCGTCGCAAATTATTGCGGCGACGTTTCCAGCGGTTCTGGCGTCGGGACCGGAACGGTTTCTACACCGTCTACGTCCTTCTGGATCTGGTCCAGCAACGAGCCTGGCTTGACCGGTTTTTCCGGTTTCGGCTTCTCGGCGTTTTCTGCTGGTGCAGTGACTGTTGTGCCACTGTCCTTGCCGAGAATGGCTTCGTCGCGGCTCACGCCTGGCATGAAATCACCAGAGAGGCTGACAAGTTGGTCATTTGGGTTGAAGATAACGCTAATGCGTTCCTGTTGGCGTTCACCGCCACCCGGTTGCAGGCTGTACAGATAATCCCAGCGATCGGCATGGAACGTGTCGGTCAGCAGAGGGTTGCCCATGATAAACCGTACTTGCTTACGGGTCATTCCCGGGCGTAACTGGTTTATCATGTCCTGCGTGACGACATTGCCCTGCTGGATGTCGATTTTGTAAACCCCGGGGAATGAACAACCGGCGAGTGCGAGCAGTCCCACAAAGGTGAAACTGGTTAGCAAGAGCTTGGTGTTTTGCATCGGTGGGCGACTTCCACTATCTTGGCTGGGACAACGTAAACGCCGATCATACCCGCATTAAGAGAAGCTGCGAAGCAGCATCGCGAGAAAGCTGACCATGGTTGAAAATAGCGAACTACGCAAAGCCGGCCTCAAAGTGACCCTTCCACGGGTCAAAATTCTGCAAATGCTCGATTCCGCCGAGCAACGCCACATGAGTGCCGAGGATGTTTACAAGGCGCTGATGGAGGCTGGTGAGGACGTCGGTCTGGCCACGGTTTACCGTGTACTGACTCAGTTCGAGGCAGCTGGCCTTGTGGTGCGGCACAACTTCGACGGAGGCCATGCGGTCTTCGAGCTGGATGACGGCAAGCATCACGACCATATGGTCAACGTCGAAACCAGCGAAGTGATCGAATTCTTCGACGAAGAAATCGAGCGTCTGCAGAAAGCCATCGTCGATAAGTACGGCTTCGAGATGGTTGATCACAATCTGGTGCTGTACGTGCGCAAGAAAAAGTAAGCATGTCGCGCGAATTTTACATTCGCGAAACGAGCGAAGGCGACCCAAGGGTCGCCTTCGTGCTTTCTGCCGTCCTTAAATTTTTGCGGTGACGACCATTTTTTTCGCGTGAGCCAGGGATTCCTTGGTCAGATCGATGCCACCCAGCATCCGCGCTACTTCTTCGACGCGATCATTCTTGCTCAGTTTGGAAACAGCCGTGTGGGTCGCCTCTTCGCCGCGCACCTTGTGCACGAATAGATGTTGATGGCCCTGGGCGGCCACTTGCGGCAAGTGGGTCACTGTCAGCACCTGCCCGCGTTCACCGAGGCGACGTAGCAGTTGGCCAACGATCTCGGCGGTGGGGCCTCCGATGCCCACGTCCACCTCATCGAATACAAGTGTCGGCACACGTGAGGTCTGTGCGGTGATCACCTGAATAGCCAGGCTGATCCGTGACAGTTCGCCACCCGAGGCCACTTTGGCCAAGGCTTTTAATGGCTGACCCGGGTTGGCGCTGACCAGCAGCTCGACCTGCTCCAGTCCATTAGGCAGCAGTTCGTCGCTGCTGTTAGGACGTAATTCGATAGTGAAGCGCCCGCCGGGCATGCCCAGTCGCTGGATTTCCTGTTCCACGGCGCTGGCCAGGCTGTTCGAGGCTTGATGGCGCAGGTCGCTTAGTTCTCGAGCCTTCTCCTGATAATGACGGGCATAAGAAGCCAGCTCATCGCTCAGTCGCTCGATGGATTCATCGTTGGCGTTCAGGGTTTCGATTTCATCCAGCAAGCGCTGCTGCATCTCGGCGACTTCGGTCGGCTGGATGCGGTGCTTGCGCGCCATGGTGTAGATCGCATCCAGGCGTTCTTCCAGGTATTGAAGGCGTGCCGGGTCGGCGTCGAAGTTGTCGAGAAAGCGGTTGAGCTCGCCCACGGCTTCTTCGACCTGTATCTGTGCGCTGGTCAGCAGGCTGCTGGCTTCACCCAGTGCGCCGATCGAGTTATTGACGCTCGATAGACGATTGAGGCTGGCGGTCAGCGCGTTCAGGACATTCCCGGAATCACTTTCGCTGCATTGCTCGACCACTTGCCGACAGATACCCAGCAGGGTTTCTGCGTTGGTGAGGTTCTTGTGCTCCTGTTCCAGGTGTTCCAGCTCGTTTTCGCCGAGGCCGAGGTTTTCCAGCTCTTCGAGCTGATAGCTGAGCAATTGATGGCGAGCGCGCTGCTCGTCGCCGGAATTGGAGAGGCGCTCCAGCTCCTGGCGAGTCTGGCGCCAGCGTTGGGCGGCCAGATGTACCTGGCGGGCAAGATCAGTGGCGCCGGCGTATTCGTCGAGCAAGCGGCGGTGAGTGTCGGTCTTGAGCAGGGATTGGTGTTCGTGCTGGCTGTGGATATCGATCAGCAGTTCGCCGAGGGCTTTGAGGTCGCCGAGCGGGCAGGGCGTGCCGTTGATATAGCCACGAGAGCGTCCTTCGGCGGTGATGACCCGTCGCAAGATGCACGGGCCGTCGCTTTCCAGGTCGCGCTCTGCCAGCCAGGCGCTGGCTTCCGGGATGTCGACCAGGTCGAAGGTTGCAAGGATGTCGGCCTTGTCGGCGCCGGGACGGACCACGCCGCTGTCGGCACGGTCGCCCAGGGTCAGGCCGAGGGCGTCGAGCATGATCGACTTGCCGGCACCGGTTTCCCCGGTTATCACGCTCATCCCGCGATCGAGCTCGAGATCGAGATGTTCAACGATGGCGTAGTTATGTACGGACAGGTGCACCAGCATAAAGGCCGCTCCCAGGCTTTAGGTCTGGTTATTTATACAGTGTTTTATTTGCGGCTGACAATGCCCCTGAAGTGCTCGATCGCCTCGGTCTGACGAAATGCCTGGTCGTCGCGTAATCACAATGCAGCGTTTTTTGTAGGGTTAATCGCAACCCGCCCCTTGAAGCTGATTTTTGCGGCCCCATATACCGGGACAGAAGCGCGAGTTGAGCTCGCGGACGTTATTGAAAGGAGAATTCTATGGCTGACGAACAGACAGTGGATACGCAAAATCTAGACGCCGATCAGGCTGCCCCGGATTCGGGTGATGAACTGGCGGCTCGCGTACAAGTGCTCGAGGAGCAATTGGCTGGCGCTCATGATCAAGCTTTGCGTGTAGCGGCTGATCTGCAGAACGTCCGCCGTCGAGCCGAGCAGGACGTAGAAAAAGCGCACAAATTCGCCCTGGAAAAATTTGCTGGCGATTTGTTGCCGATCATCGACAGCCTGGAGCGTGGCCTGGAGTTGTCCAACCCGGATGACGAAAGCATCCGCCCAATGCGCGAAGGCATCGAGCTGACCCTGAAAATGTTCCAGGACACCCTGAAGCGTTATCAGTTGGAAGTGATCGATCCGCATGGCGAGCCGTTCAATGCCGTTCAGCACCAGGCAATGGCCATGCAGGAAAGCGCCGACGTTGAGCCGAACAGCGTGCTCAAGGTGTTCCAGAAAGGGTATCAGCTCAACGGTCGTCTGCTGCGCCCGGCCATGGTTGTGGTGAGCAAGGCCCCTGCGCCAGTTTCGCCTTCTATTGATGAGCAGGCTTGAAATTAGCCACAAGGCCCCCATTTAGAAGTCAAGCGTTTAAGTGCTACCGCAGTTAGCCACCACTGCTGCGGCAACCAAATCCAAAAGTTTCGGGAGAATAAACATGGGCAAAATTATCGGTATCGACCTGGGGACTACCAACTCCTGCGTCTCCGTGCTTGAAAACGGCGTAGCCAAAGTTATCGAAAACGCTGAAGGCGCGCGTACCACGCCGTCGATCATCGCTTACGCCAACGACGGCGAAATCCTGGTTGGTCAGTCCGCCAAGCGTCAAGCTGTGACCAATCCGCATAACACCCTGTACGCGGTGAAGCGTCTGATCGGTCGTAAGTTTGACGAAGAAGTCGTACAGAAAGACATCAAGATGGTCCCGTACAAAATCGCCAAGGCTGACAACGGCGACGCATGGGTAGAAGTGAACGGCCAGAAAATGTCGCCGCCACAGATCTCGGCTGAAATTCTGAAGAAAATGAAGAAGACCGCCGAAGACTACCTCGGCGAGCCAGTGACCGAAGCGGTCATCACCGTTCCGGCTTACTTCAACGACAGCCAGCGTCAAGCCACCAAAGACGCCGGCCGTATTGCTGGCCTGGACGTAAAACGTATCATCAACGAACCAACCGCGGCCGCTCTGGCCTACGGTATGGACAAGGCGAAGGGCGATCACACCGTGATCGTTTACGACTTGGGCGGCGGTACCTTCGACGTTTCCGTGATCGAAATCGCTGAAGTCGATGGCGAGCACCAGTTCGAAGTATTGGCCACCAACGGTGACACTTTCCTGGGCGGTGAAGACTTTGACATTCGTCTGATCGACTACCTCGTCGACGAATTCAAGAAAGAAAGCGGCATGAACCTCAAAGGTGACCCGCTGGCCATGCAGCGCCTGAAAGAAGCCGCTGAAAAAGCCAAGATCGAACTGTCCTCGAGCATGTCGACTGATGTGAACCTGCCGTACATCACTGCAGACGCCACCGGTCCTAAGCACTTGAACGTGAAAATCTCCCGCGCCAAGCTCGAAGCGCTGGTAGAAGACCTGGTTCAGCGCACCATCGAACCTTGCCGCATCGCGCTGAAAGACTCCGGTATCGACGTTGGCGCCATCAACGACGTGATCCTGGTGGGCGGTCAGACCCGTATGCCACTGGTTCAGAAGTTGGTGACCGAGTTCTTCGGTAAAGAAGCACGTAAAGACGTGAACCCGGACGAAGCCGTTGCCATGGGTGCTGCTATCCAGGGTGCCGTACTGGCCGGTGACGTGAAAGACGTTCTGCTGCTCGACGTCAGCCCGCTGACCCTGGGTATCGAAACCATGGGTGGCGTGATGACCGCGCTGATCGAGAAAAACACCACGATTCCTACCAAGAAATCGCAAGTGTTCTCGACTGCCGACGACAACCAGGGCGCCGTGACCATTCACGTGCTGCAAGGTGAGCGTAAGCAAGCGGCACAGAACAAGTCCCTGGGCAAGTTCGACCTGGCCGAGATTCCACCAGCACCACGTGGCGTGCCACAAATTGAAGTGACCTTCGACATCGACGCCAACGGTATCCTGCACGTAGGCGCCAAAGACAAGGCCACCGGCAAGACTCAGTCGATCGTGATCAAGGCCAACTCCGGTCTGTCCGAGGAAGAGATTCAGCAGATGATTCGCGATGCTGAAGCCAACGCCGAAGAAGACAGCAAGTTCGAAGCACTGGCCGCAGCCCGCAACCAGGGCGATGCACTGGTTCACTCGACTCGCAAAATGGTCGCTGACGCCGGCGATAAAGTGACGGCTGAAGAGAAGACTGCAATCGAAGCCGCTGTTGTTGCTCTGGAAGCCGCTGTCAAAGGCGACGACAAGGCTGCAATCGAAGCCAAGGTTGAAGAGTTGTCCAAAGTCTCCGCACCAGTGGCGCAGAAGATGTACGCCGAACAGGCCCAGCCTGCCGAAGGCGCGGCACCTAACGACGAAAAAGCCGAAAAAGCCGACGACGTTGTTGATGCCGAGTTCGAAGAAGTCAAAGACCACAAGTAAGTTGTTGGTCGCCCGGTTGACTGCCTTCTGGCGGTGACTGGTAGGATGTCGCCGCGCGGGAGCTTGCTCCCGCGTTGGCGTGTCTGGAGTTAGCGAATTTTTACAGCATGCGACAACGCTCGAATGCTGGCGGTATGGCCGGGAATGCTCCTGCTTCTCGAGCTGAAAGTACCGCATTGAATCAAAGACCAGGATCGTTGAATTGACGTGAGTTGGGTCCGGGCCTGTATTGGGGCTCAACGAGTTTGGCGAGGCTCAGGAGGGGTTTGCCGGACGTCCTTAAGAGTGCAAAGACTTATGGCAAAGCGTGACTATTACGAAATATTGGGTGTTGAGCGTGGGTCAAGCGAAGCAGACCTGAAAAAGGCCTACCGTCGCCTGGCGATGAAGCATCACCCGGACCGTAATCCCGATGACAAAGCGTCGGAAGAGATGTTCAAGGAGGCCAACGAGGCCTACGAAGTCCTGTCCGATTCCAGCAAGCGCGCGGCCTACGACCAGTACGGTCATGCCGGCGTCGACCCGAGCATGGGTGGCGGCGGTGCCGGATTTGGCGGTCAGAACTTCTCCGACATCTTTGGTGATGTCTTCAGTGACTTCTTCGGTGGTGGTCGCGGCGGTGCCCGTGGCGGCGCTCAGCGTGGCAGCGACTTGCGTTATACCCTGGAGCTGAACCTGGAAGAAGCGGTGCGCGGCACGACCGTGAATATCCGCGTTCCGACACTGGTCAACTGCAAGCCCTGCGACGGCTCGGGTGCCAAGAAAGGCTCCTCGCCAGTGACCTGTCCGACATGCGGCGGTATTGGCCAGGTGCGCATGCAGCAGGGCTTCTTCTCGGTGCAGCAGACCTGCCCGCGTTGCCATGGCCAGGGCAAGATCATTTCCGACCCGTGCAACTCCTGCAACGGCGAAGGCCGTGTCGAAGAGTACAAAACCCTCTCGGTGAAAGTGCCGGCCGGTGTGGATACCGGTGATCGCATTCGTCTGTCCGGCGAAGGCGAGGCGGGTGCGCAGGGTGGGCCGACGGGCGATCTGTACGTGGTGATCAATGTGCGCGAGCACGCGATCTTCCAGCGCGACGGCAAGCACCTGTTCTGCGAAGTGCCGATCAGTTTTGTTGATGCTGCGCTGGGCGGCGAGCTGGAGATTCCGACCCTTGATGGTCGAGTCAAACTGAAAATCCCTGAAGGGACCCAGACCGGCAAGCAGTTCCGTGTTCGCGGCAAAGGCGTTGCGCCTGTGCGTGGCGGTGGAGCCGGTGACTTGATGTGCCGTGTGGCGGTCGAAACCCCGGTCAACCTGGGTCGTCGTCAGCGCGAATTGCTGGAAGAGTTCCGCAGCTCGCTGGCGGATGACAACAGCCATTCGCCGAAAACCACCGGTTGGTTCGAAGGCGTAAAGCGCTTCTTCGGCGATTTGTAAGGAGACAGGCATGCGACGTATTGCAGTGATGGGCGCCGCCGGGCGCATGGGCAAAACCCTGATCGAGGCCGTGCAGCAACAGCAGGGCGCGGGTCTGACGGCGGCCATTGATCGTCCGGACAGCTCGCTGGTCGGCGCAGATGCCGGCGAACTGGCTGCGCTGGGTCGTATCGGTGTGCCGCTGTCGGGTGATCTGGATCGCGTGGTCGACGAGTTCGACGTGCTGATCGACTTCACGCACCCGACGGTGACGCTGAAGAACCTCGCGTTCTGCCGCAAGCATCACAAGGCGATGATCATCGGTACCACCGGTTTCAGCGTTGAGGAGAAGCAGTTGCTGGCGGAAGCGGGCAAGGACATTCCGATTGTCTTCGCGGCCAACTTCAGCGTCGGCGTTAATCTTTGCCTGAAGCTGCTCGACACCGCTGCCCGGGTGCTGGGTGATGATGTCGATATCGAAATCACTGAAGCCCATCATCGGCATAAAGTCGATGCGCCGTCCGGTACTGCCGTGCGCATGGGTGAAGTCATTGCCGATGCGCTGGGGCGTGATCTGAAGAAGGTGGCGGTTTACGGTCGTGAAGGCCAGACCGGCGCCCGCGCTCGCGAAACCATCGGCTTCGCCACGGTGCGTGCCGGTGACATCGTCGGTGATCACACTGTGCTGTTCGCCGCTGATGGTGAGCGTGTCGAGATCACGCATAAAGCGTCCAGTCGCATGACCTTTGCCAAGGGTGCAGTACGTGCCGCCTTGTGGCTTGATGGGCGCGAGCCGGGTCTTTATGACATGCAAGACGTGCTCGACCTGCGTTAAGAAGTGCCTGAAATCGGGTTCAAACACGGCGTTTGAGCCCGGTTTTACTCCGCCAAGCGACGTCCTGTCGCATTCTCCGGCCTTTAAGGCTCATTGGCGGTAGACCGAAAATGCCTTTTTCTGTAAGCTACAGCTTTAGTGTGTTCACTAAAAGCGCGCAGAATAATTCAGTGAATGAGCGGGGTGACGTGTCCATACGTCACTCCGCTTTTTTACACCTGCGATCGCCCTTTCAGGCTTTATTTACGGGAGGTCTTCTTGACTAAGCCAGCCATACTCGCCCTTGCTGATGGCAGCATTTTTCGCGGCGAAGCAATTGGAGCCGACGGTCAAACCGTTGGTGAGGTGGTATTCAACACCGCCATGACCGGCTATCAGGAAATCCTTACCGATCCTTCCTACGCCCAACAGATCGTTACCCTGACTTACCCGCACATCGGCAACACCGGCACAACGCCGGAAGACGCCGAGTCCGACCGCGTATGGTCCGCTGGCCTGGTCATCCGTGACCTGCCACTGGTTGCGAGCAACTGGCGTAACACGATGTCCCTGTCCGACTACCTGAAAGCCAACAACGTAGTGGCAATCGCCGGTATCGATACTCGCCGCCTGACACGCATTTTGCGTGAAAAAGGCGCGCAGAACGGCTGCATCATGGCAGGTGACAACATCTCCGAAGAAGCCGCCATCGCCGCCGCCCAGGGTTTCCCTGGCCTCAAAGGCATGGACCTGGCGAAAGTCGTCAGCACCAAAGAGCAATACGAGTGGCGCTCGACTGTCTGGGATCTGAAAACCGACAGCCACGCGACCATCGAAGCCTCCGAGCTGCCCTACCACGTGGTTGCCTACGACTACGGCGTCAAGCTGAACATCCTGCGCATGCTGGTCGAGCGCGGTTGCCGCGTGACCGTGGTGCCGGCCCAGACTCCAGCCGCTGACGTTCTGGCGATGAAGCCGGACGGCGTGTTCCTGTCCAACGGACCTGGTGATCCGGAGCCTTGCGACTACGCGATCCAGGCGATCAAGGACGTGCTCGAAACCGAGATTCCGGTCTTCGGCATCTGCCTCGGCCACCAACTGCTGGCCCTGGCCTCCGGTGCCAAGACCCTGAAAATGGGCCACGGCCACCACGGTGCCAACCACCCGGTCCAGGATCTGGATACCGGTGTAGTGATGATCACCAGCCAGAACCACGGTTTTGCGGTAGACGAAGCGACCCTGCCGGCCAACGTTCGCGCGATTCACAAATCGCTGTTCGACGGCACCCTTCAAGGCATCGAGCGTACCGACAAAAGCGCCTTCAGCTTCCAGGGTCACCCTGAAGCCAGCCCTGGCCCGAACGACGTAGCGCCATTGTTCGATCGCTTCATCAACGAAATGGCCAAGCGACGCTAATCGCTCGCCTTGATGTTGCAAAGCTTGAGGGGCGGTCCCGAACATCGGCGGCCCCCCTCAAGGCTTCACAGATTGAACAAGACGGCTTGCCGACTGACCTGCGGATTTGAGTGACAAACCCATGCCAAAACGTACAGACATTAAAAGCATCCTGATTCTCGGCGCTGGCCCGATCGTGATCGGCCAGGCCTGCGAATTCGACTACTCCGGCGCCCAGGCCTGCAAAGCCCTGCGCGAGGAGGGCTACCGCGTCATCCTGGTGAACTCCAACCCAGCGACCATCATGACCGACCCGGATATGGCTGACGCCACTTACATCGAGCCGATCAAGTGGCAGACCGTTGCCAAGATCATCGAGAAAGAGCGTCCGGACGCGCTGCTGCCGACCATGGGTGGCCAGACTGCTCTGAACTGCGCCCTGGACCTGGAGCGCGAAGGCGTTCTGGAGAAGTTCGGCGTAGAGATGATCGGTGCCAACGCTGACACCATCGACAAGGCCGAAGACCGTTCGCGCTTCGACAAGGCGATGAAATCCATCGGCCTGGACTGCCCGCGTTCGGGTATCGCCCACAGCATGGAAGAGGCCAACGCAGTGCTCGAGAAGCTTGGCTTCCCGTGCATCATCCGTCCGTCCTTCACCATGGGCGGCACCGGTGGCGGTATCGCTTACAACCGCGAAGAGTTCGAAGAAATCTGCGCCCGCGGTCTCGACCTGTCGCCGACCAAGGAACTGCTGATCGATGAATCCCTGATCGGCTGGAAAGAGTATGAGATGGAGGTTGTCCGCGATAAGAAGGACAACTGCATCATCGTCTGCTCCATCGAAAACTTTGACCCGATGGGCGTGCACACCGGTGACTCGATCACCGTTGCTCCGGCACAAACCCTGACGGACAAGGAATACCAGATCATGCGTAACGCCTCTCTGGCGGTACTGCGCGAGATCGGCGTGGAAACCGGCGGCTCCAACGTCCAGTTCGGCATCTGCCCGGACACTGGCCGCATGGTAGTCATCGAGATGAACCCGCGTGTATCCCGCTCTTCGGCACTGGCCTCGAAAGCCACTGGTTTCCCGATTGCGCGTATCGCTGCCAAGCTGGCGATCGGCTACACCCTGGACGAGCTGCAGAACGAAATCACCGGCGGCGCTACTCCTGCATCCTTCGAGCCGTCCATTGACTACGTCGTGACCAAGTTGCCACGCTTCGCCTTCGAGAAATTCCCGAAAGCCGACGCGCGCCTGACCACTCAAATGAAGTCGGTCGGTGAAGTCATGGCGATCGGCCGGACCTTCCAGGAATCCCTGCAGAAAGCTTTGCGCGGTCTGGAAGTGGGCGTTTGCGGCCTGGACGAGAAGCTCGACCTGAGCAATCCGGAAAGCATGAGCATCCTCAAGCGCGAACTGACCGTGCCGGGTGCCGAGCGTATCTGGTACGTGGCTGACGCGTTCCGCGCCGGTCTGTCGGTCGAAGACATCTTCGGCATGAACATGATCGACCCGTGGTTCCTGGTGCAGATCGAAGATCTGATCAAGGACGAAGAGAAGGTCAAGACCCTGGGTCTGGCTAGCATCGACCGCGACTTGATGTTCAAGCTCAAGCGCAAAGGCTTCTCCGACATGCGTCTGGCCAAGCTGCTGGGCGTGACCGAGAAGGCGCTGCGTCGCCACCGTCACAAGCTGGAAATCTTCCCGGTCTACAAGCGCGTTGACACCTGCGCGGCCGAGTTCGCCACCGACACCGCCTACATGTACTCGACTTACGAGGAAGAGTGCGAAGCCGCACCGACGGGCCGCGACAAGATCATGATCCTGGGCGGCGGTCCTAACCGCATCGGCCAAGGCATCGAGTTCGACTACTGCTGCGTACACGCGGCACTTGCCCTGCGCGCCGACGGTTACGAGACCATCATGGTCAATTGCAACCCGGAAACCGTTTCGACCGATTACGACACCTCCGATCGCCTGTACTTCGAGCCGGTGACCCTGGAAGACGTGCTGGAAATCTGCCGCGTCGAGAAGCCAAAAGGCGTGATCGTCCAGTACGGCGGCCAAACCCCGCTGAAACTGGCTCGCGCCCTGGAAGAAGCTGGCGTGCCAATCATCGGCACCAGCCCTGACGCCATCGACCGTGCCGAAGACCGTGAGCGTTTCCAGCAAATGGTTGAGCGCCTGAACCTGCGTCAGCCGCCAAACGCCACCGTGCGTAGCGAAGACGAAGCGATTCGTGCTGCCGCCAAGATCGGTTACCCGCTGGTGGTTCGTCCGTCCTATGTTTTGGGCGGCCGTGCGATGGAAATCGTCTACGAAGAAGAAGAACTCAAGCGCTACCTGCGCGATGCGGTGAAGGTGTCCAACGACAGCCCGGTGCTGCTCGACCACTTCCTCAACTGCGCCATCGAAATGGACGTGGATGCGGTCTGCGACGGCACCGACGTGGTGATCGGCGCGATCATGCAGCACATTGAGCAGGCCGGCGTTCACTCCGGTGACTCGGCGTGCTCCCTGCCGCCGTACTCGCTGCCTGCGCACATCCAGGACGAGATGCGCGAACAGGTCAAGAAAATGGCCCTGGAACTGGGCGTTGTCGGCCTGATGAACGTGCAGTTGGCGCTGCAAGGCGAAGACATCTACGTCATCGAAGTCAACCCGCGCGCTTCCCGTACCGTACCGTTCGTGTCCAAGTGCATCGGTGTTTCCCTGGCCATGATCGCGGCACGCGTGATGGCCGGTAAAACCCTGAAAGAAATCGGCTTCACCAAAGAAATCATTCCGAACTTCTACAGCGTTAAAGAGGCGGTGTTCCCATTCGCCAAATTCCCTGGTGTGGACCCGATCCTGGGCCCTGAGATGAAGTCCACCGGTGAAGTGATGGGCGTGGGTGACACCTTCGGCGAAGCGTTCGCCAAGGCCCAGATGGGCGCCAGCGAAGTGCTGCCGACCGGCGGCACCGCGTTCATCAGCGTGCGTGACGACGATAAGCCACTGGTTGCAGGCGTGGCCCGTGATCTGATCAGCTTGGGCTTCGAAGTGGTCGCCACTGCCGGTACTGCCAAGCTGATCGAAGCCGCAGGCCTGAAAGTGCGCCGTGTGAACAAGGTGACCGAAGGTCGTCCGCACGTGGTCGACATGATCAAGAATGACGAAGTCACCCTGATCATCAACACCACCGAAGGTCGTCAGTCGATTGCTGATTCGTACTCCATTCGTCGTAATGCCCTGCAGCACAAGATCTACTGCACCACGACTATTGCTGCTGGCGAAGCCATCTGCGAAGCGCTCAAGTTCGGTCCCGAGAAGACCGTACGCCGCTTGCAGGATCTACACGCAGGATTGAAGGCATGATCAAGTACCCTATGACCGTCCAGGGCGCGAAAGCCCTGGAAGAAGAACACGCTCACCTGACCAAGGTCGTCCGTCCGAAGCTCAGCCAGGACATCGGCACGGCCCGCGAGTTGGGTGACTTGAAGGAAAACGCCGAATACCACGCTGCCCGTGAGCAGCAAGGGATGGTCGAGGCGCGGATTCGTGACATCGAGGGCCGGATTCAGAATCAGGTGATCATCGACGTCACGACCATTCCTCACACCGGCAAAGTGATTTTCGGTACCACCGTTGAAATCGCCAACGTCGAGACTGATGAAAGCGTCACTTACCACATTGTGGGTGAGGATGAGGCTGACTTTAAACTCGGCAAGATTTCGGTGGGCTCACCACTGGCCCGCGCCTTGATTGCCAAGGAAGAGGGTGACGTGGTTGCCGTGAAAACGCCTGGCGGCGTTATCGAGTACGAGATTGTCGAAGTACGCCACATCTAAACGCAGGCGCCCGCTCCGTGCGGGCTCCATGCTTTGGCAGCTCACTCAGATGTTGTGGGTGGGCGGCTTGTGGCTGTTACACATCGGTCTGCTGCCGGTGCTGGGCCAGATTGGTCTGGCGCCGCTGCTGATTGACGAAATTGCAGGCATGCTTGATGCGCTGATGGTGGGTTTCGCCACAGCGTGTGTGATTTTTCAGGCTTTGGTGCTGATTCAGGCCGAGGGCCTTGTCAGTCTATGGCGCGATATTCGTGGGCAACTGCTGCTGATGGCGCTGTATGCGTGCGGGATGTTCTTCGCGGTGCGCGTCGGTTGGCCGGATGCCGTGCGCTGGCAGGTGTTCAGTTACCTTGTTCTGGGCTTTTCCGGGGTGGTGCTGGTGTTGCAGCCGGTGCCAGGATGGAGTGGCAGGGTGCGCGAAGCACACCCTTGACCCTTGCCATCACTTGAAGCGATGAACGTTCGACAGCTGCTTGTTGACGCTGAAGTTCTTGCGGTAAATCAGTGCCATCTTGCCGATGACCTGAACCAGGTCCGCTTTGCCGACCTTGCACAGTTCTGCAATGTTCGCCAGGCGCGACTCGCGATCGAGGATGTTGAGCTTGATTTTAATCAGCTCATGATCCGCCAAAGCGCGTTCAAGTTCGGCTAACACACCTTCAGTCAAACCGTTGTCAGCCACAATCAAAACTGGTTTCAGATGATGGCCAATGGATTTGTACTGTTTCTTCTGCTCTTGAGTGAGCGGCATAATCTGACCCCTGCGTCTGATCTTGTAAAAAGCGGCGGCCAGTTTACCCGAGCGAGTCCGGGACCGCCCAGTTAATCACGACCCGTTTTATTTTCGAGGTGGCCCGTGGCCCGTTCCAAGACAAGCCTTAAATGGCTGCAAAGACATGTCAATGATCCCTATGTGAAGCAGGCGCAGAAGGATGGTTATCGCTCGCGTGCGAGTTACAAGCTTCTGGAAGTCCAGGAGAAATACAAACTGATCCGTCCGGGTATGAGCGTTGTCGACCTGGGAGCGGCGCCCGGCGGCTGGTCGCAGGTCACCAGTCGGCTGATCGGTGGTCAGGGGCGACTGATCGCCTCGGACATCCTGGAAATGGACAGCATTCCGGACGTGACTTTCATCCAGGGTGACTTCACCCAGGACGAAGTGCTTGCTCAGATCCTCGAAGCCGTGGGTAATTCGCAGGTGGACCTTGTGATTTCCGATATGGCCCCCAATATGAGTGGTACGCCTGAGGTGGATATGCCCAAAGCCATGTTTCTATGTGAGCTGGCTCTTGATCTGGCGGCTCGGATACTCAAGCCGGGTGGTAATTTCGTGATCAAGGTGTTTCAGGGCGAAGGGTTTGATGCTTACGTGAAGGACGCTCGTCAGAAATTCGACAAGGTCCAGATGATCAAGCCGGATTCTTCCCGCGGCAGTTCCCGCGAGCAGTACATGCTGGCTTGGGGCTACCGTGGCCGTAGCGAGTAAATCGAGGTTTTTTTGCGGGTCGATAGGATTTTCGTATTTCGCCCCGTGAGCATTAGCGAATATTGTGTAGAAAGTGTTTCACAAAGGGTTACAGACGGCGCCTGCCAGAGTCGTAGGTAATGTAGTAAGTTAGGCCGGTGAATATCATGCGAAGCGCGCGCCATTAGCGGAGCTTGCTTCAGAGGGTAGTTAATTGAACGATATGGCAAAGAATCTGATCCTGTGGTTGATCATCGCGGCTGTCCTGGTGACGGTGATGAACAACTTCTCCAGCCCTAACGAGCCGCAGACCCTCAACTATTCCGACTTCATCCAGCAGGTCAAGGATGGCAAGGTCGAGCGCGTAGCAGTTGACGGCTATGTGATTACCGGTAAGCGCACCGATGGCGATAGCTTCAAGACCATTCGTCCTGCCATTCAGGACAACGGTCTGATCGGCGATCTCGTGGATAACCACGTCGTGGTCGAAGGCAAGCAGCCTGAGCAGCAAAGCATCTGGACTCAACTCCTGGTCGCCAGCTTCCCGATCCTGGTGATCATCGCCGTGTTCATGTTTTTCATGCGGCAGATGCAGGGCGGTGCGGGCGGCAAGGGCGGGCCGATGAGCTTCGGCAAGAGCAAGGCACGCCTGCTCTCCGAAGATCAGGTGAAAACCACCTTGGGTGACGTTGCCGGTTGCGACGAAGCCAAGGAAGAGGTCGGTGAACTGGTCGAGTTCCTACGTGATCCGGGCAAGTTCCAGCGACTGGGCGGCCGCATTCCACGCGGCGTGCTGATGGTGGGTCCTCCGGGTACCGGTAAAACCTTGCTGGCCAAGGCGATTGCCGGCGAAGCCAAAGTGCCGTTCTTCACCATTTCCGGTTCCGATTTCGTCGAGATGTTCGTCGGTGTCGGTGCCAGCCGTGTTCGCGATATGTTCGAGCAGGCCAAGAAACACGCACCCTGCATCATCTTTATCGATGAAATCGATGCTGTCGGTCGTCACCGTGGCGCCGGCATGGGTGGCGGTCATGACGAACGCGAGCAGACACTCAACCAATTGCTGGTTGAGATGGATGGCTTTGAAATGAATGACGGCATCATCGTCATTGCTGCAACCAACCGTCCCGACGTACTGGACCCTGCGTTGCTGCGTCCGGGCCGTTTCGACCGTCAGGTTGTGGTAGGTCTGCCGGATATTCGTGGTCGTGAGCAGATTCTCAAGGTTCACATGCGCAAAGTGCCAATGGGTGACGACGTCGCTCCTGCGGTGATTGCACGTGGTACGCCTGGTTTCTCTGGTGCCGACCTGGCTAACCTGGTGAACGAGGCCTCGTTGTTCGCTGCCCGTACCGGCAAGCGCATCGTCGAAATGAAAGAGTTTGAACTGGCGAAAGACAAGATCATGATGGGCGCTGAGCGCAAATCCATGGTCATGTCGGAGAAAGAGAAGCAGAACACCGCTTATCACGAAGCGGGTCACGCCATCGTCGGTCGTGTCGTGCCAGAGCACGATCCGGTCTACAAGGTGTCGATCATCCCGCGCGGTCGTGCGCTGGGTGTGACGATGTTCCTGCCGGAAGAAGATCGCTATAGCCTGTCCAAGCGTGCGCTGATCAGCCAGATCTGCTCGCTGTACGGTGGCCGTATCGCTGAAGAAATGACCCTGGGCTTTGACGGTGTTACCACCGGCGCGTCCAACGACATCATGCGTGCCAGCCAGATTGCGCGGAACATGGTGACCAAGTGGGGCCTTTCGGAAAAACTCGGTCCGTTGATGTATGCCGAAGAAGAGGGCGAAGTATTCCTTGGTCGCGGCGGCGGTGGTCAGGGTGCGAGCTTCTCTGGTGAGACAGCCAAGCTGATTGACTCCGAAGTGCGCAGCATCATTGACCAGTGCTACGGCACGGCCAAGCAGATCCTCACGGATAACCGTGACAAGCTCGACGCCATGGCGGATGCCTTGATGAAGTACGAGACGATCGATGCCGATCAGATCGATGACATCATGGCCGGACGTACCCCTCGCGAACCACGCGACTGGTCGGGTGGCGGCACCGGTACTTCCGGGACACCTCCGGTGGTCCAGGATGAGCGTCCGCAAACACCGATCGGCGGTCCGGCTGCTGACGTCTAAGGTTTGAAATGACTTCTGTTCAGTCCTCGACCCGGTTGCCTTGCGGCAACCGGGTTCTTGATTTGGCCCAGACGCATGTCATGGGTATTCTCAATGTCACTCCCGATTCCTTTTCTGATGGCGGCCGATACAGCCAGCTCGACGCGGCCCTGCGCCACGCCGAGGCGATGGTAGCGGCGGGCGCCACGCTGATCGATGTCGGTGGCGAATCGACCCGGCCCGGTGCAAGGGCGGTTTCGCCACTTGAAGAGCTGGAGCGCGTGGCGCCTATCGTTGAACTCATCAATCGCGAACTGGATGTGATTATTTCGGTTGATACCTCCACTCCGGCGGTCATGCGCGAAACCGCACGGCTCGGAGCGGGCTTGATCAATGATGTGCGCTCGCTGCGCCGAGACGGTGCCCTGGGTGCGGCAGCCGCCACCGGATTGCCGGTGTGTCTGATGCATATGCTCGGTGAGCCGGGCGATATGCAGGACAATCCGAGCTACGGGGACGTGACCAGGGAGGTTGGCGAGTTTCTCGCTGAGCGCGTGGCCCAGTGTGCGTTGGTGGGAATCCCTGCTGAGCGGATTATTCTTGATCCGGGGTTTGGGTTCGCAAAAACCTTGCAGCACAATCTAAGCTTGTTCAAACATATGGAAGACCTGCATGCCTTGGGGCGGCCCTTGTTGGTTGGGGTTTCGCGAAAGAGCATGATAGGTCAGGCCTTGAATCGCCCGGTTGGAGAACGCCTGTTTGGTGGTCTGGCGCTCGCGGCGCTGGCTTCGGCCAAGGGTGCGCGTATATTGCGCGTCCATGATGTAGCCGAAACAGTGGACGTGGTGCGGATGATCGCCGCAGTGGAATCAGCCGAATAAGAATGATGGAGCACTTATGAGCAAAAAATACTTTGGCACCGACGGTATCCGTGGTCGGGTCGGCGAATACCCGATAACTCCTGATTTCATGCTCAAGCTCGGTTGGGCTGCGGGCATGGCGTTCCGCAAAATGGGCGCCTGCAAGGTGCTGGTTGGCAAGGACACCCGGATCTCCGGTTACATGTTTGAGTCCGCGCTCGAGGCTGGTCTGACGTCGGCAGGTGCTGACGTGATGCTGTTGGGCCCGATGCCAACGCCGGCGATCGCTTACCTGACGCGTACCTTTCATGCTGAAGCCGGTATTGTGATCAGTGCCTCGCACAATCCTCATGATGACAACGGCATCAAGTTCTTCTCCGGAAAGGGCACCAAACTGCCGGATGAAGTCGAACTGATGATCGAAGAGTTGCTCGACACCCCGATGACCGTGGTTGAGTCGAGCAAGATCGGCAAAGTTTCGCGAATCAACGATGCCTCTGGCCGCTATATCGAATTCTGCAAGAGCAGCGTGCCGACCGGTACCAACTTCGCCGGCCTGAAAATCGTGATCGACTGCGCTCACGGCGCGACCTACAAGGTTGCACCTAGCGTGTTCCGCGAGTTGGGTGCCGAAGTCGTTGTGCTTTCTGCTCAGCCAAACGGCTTGAACATCAATGACAATTGCGGTTCGACCCATATGGGGCAGTTGCAGGCTGCGGTATTGGCCGAACACGCCGATCTGGGTATTGCCTTTGACGGTGACGGTGATCGCGTCTTGATGGTCGATCACACAGGCGCCATCGTTGATGGTGACGAGTTGCTGTACATCATCGCCCGCGATCTGCATGAGCGCGACAAGCTGCAAGGCGGCGTGGTTGGTACATTGATGAGTAACCTGGGGCTCGAATTGGCCCTGGCGGATCTGTCGATTCCTTTCGTGCGTGCCAACGTTGGCGACCGTTATGTGATCGCTGACTTGCTGGAGCGTAACTGGTTGGTAGGCGGTGAGAACTCGGGTCATATCGTCTGCTTCAATCACACCACCACAGGTGATGCGATCATCGCGGCGTTGCAGGTGCTGATGGCGCTGAAAACGCGCTCGGAAGGTCTTGCTCAGGCCCGTCAGGCGCTGCGCAAGTGCCCTCAGGTGCTGATCAATGTCCGGTTCGGCGGGGGCGCGAGTCCGCTCGACCATCCGGCGGTCAAGGAAGCCAGCGACCGTGTCACCCAGGCTATGGCCGGTCGCGGGCGCGTGTTGTTGCGCAAGTCCGGGACGGAGCCGTTGGTGCGCGTGATGGTTGAAGGCGAGGACGAAACACTGGTCCGTGGCTACGCCGAAGAGCTGGCAAAACTGGTTACTGAAGTTTCTGCCTGAATTCGGCTTGCCAGCCATGATTGTGTTGGGTAACATCTGCGCCCACTTTGACCGACGAGGTACAGCATGCGTCGCCCTATGGTAGCTGGTAACTGGAAGATGCACGGTACCCGCGCCAGCGTCGCTGAGCTGATCAATGGCCTTCGTCATCTGGCCTTGCCGAGCGGTGTTGATGTAGCGGTATTCCCGCCTTACTTGCATATCAATCAAGTGATTGATGGCTTGAACGGCAAGTCGATTTCGGTCGGCGCGCAGAACTCTGCGGTGGAAGCCATGCAAGGTGCACTGACCGGTGAAATCGCGCCGAGTCAATTGGTGGATGCAGGTTGTTCCCTGGTTCTTGTCGGGCATTCCGAGCGCCGCCAGATTATGGGCGAGCAGGACGGTGTGCTGATTCGCAAGTTCGCAGCGGCGCAGGCATGTGGCTTGATTCCGGTGCTGTGCATAGGGGAAACCCTTGAGCAGCGCGAAGCCGGTAAAACTCTAGAGGTTGTCGGGCGTCAGCTAGGCAGTATCATAGAGGAGCTGGGTGTAGGTGCCTTTGCAAATGCAGTAATTGCTTACGAGCCAGTCTGGGCCATTGGCACTGGGCTGACTGCTTCGCCGCAACAAGCGCAGGATGTGCATGCAGCCATTCGCGCTCAGTTGGCGGCAGAGAATTCTGAGGTCGCACAAGGTGTGCGGCTTCTATACGGCGGCAGCGTGAAGGCGGCCAATGCGGTCGAACTGTTCGGCATGCCGGATATCGATGGGGGGCTCATTGGTGGAGCTTCCCTGAATGCAGATGAGTTCGGTGCGATTTGTCGCGCCGCGGGAAACTGAAAAAATGCTGGAAACAGTCGTAGTCGTTTTTCATCTGCTGGGTGCATTGGGCGTAGTTGCTCTGGTATTGCTGCAGCAGGGTAAAGGTGCGGATGCTGGCGCGTCTTTCGGAGCAGGTGCTTCAAATACTGTGTTCGGAAGCCAAGGTTCCTCTACCTTTCTTAGTAAGTTTACTGCTATACTTGCCGCCGGTTTCTTCATAACCAGCTTAGGGTTAGGTTACTTTGCTAAAGAGAAAGCTCAGCAGCTGACTCAAGTAGGTTTGCCAAACCCGGCAGTGTTGGAAGTTCCAAAGCAACAACCGGCTTCTGATGATGTACCGGTGCTTCAAGAGCAAAAGTCGGCTACTCCAGCGACTGACGTGCCTCCAGCTCAAGAGCAAAAGTAAGAAGGGTTTCAAACGTAGTATTGCCGAGGTGGTGGAATTGGTAGACACGCAACCTTGAGGTGGTTGTGCCCATAGGGTGTAGGGGTTCGAGTCCCCTTCTCGGTACCAATTATCAGGAGAGCCCGCTGTTGCGGGCTTTCTTGTAGGTGGAAGGTTACATTGACCCTGTCAGGGATCGGTCGTATACTTCCGCCCCAGCTTTGTCGCGGGGTGGAGCAGTCTGGTAGCTCGTCGGGCTCATAACCCGAAGGTCGTCGGTTCAAATCCGGCCCCCGCAACCAGTTTAAGGAGCCCCTTTTAAGGGGCTTTTTGTTAGCTGGACACTTTCTACGCCGCTGTTCGACGGCGTTTCAAGGATGGGCGTTTCGCCCATTTTTTTATTTTGCATAGCATGCACATACATGCACGAGGGGGTTCAGGTGTCGAGCAAGCTAGAAGAGTTGCAGGCCTTGTTGGCCCCGGTGGTCGTGGCCCTGGGCTATGAATGCTGGGGTATTGAGTTTTCGGCTCAAGGTCGCCACTCAATGTTGCGCGTTTATATTGATAAAGAGGGCGGTGTGCTGGTGGACGATTGTGCCATCGTCAGCCGTCAGATCAGCGGTGTCCTGGATGTTGAAGATCCAATCGCCGTTGAATACACCCTTGAAGTTTCCTCGCCTGGCATGGAACGCCCGCTGTTCACTATTGAGCAGTTTGCAAAATTTGCCGGTGAACAAGTGAAGATCAAGCTGCGCTCGCCTTTTGAGGGACGACGCAACTTTCAGGGCCTTCTGCGCGGTGTAGAAGAGCAGGACGTCGTGGTGCAGGTAGAAGACCATGAGTTCCTGTTGCCGATCGATATGATCGACAAGGCCAACATTATTCCCAGTTTTGACTGAGACGCGGATCCCGCGGATCCAATGGCTTGCGAAAGGCGAGGCGTACGATGAGCAAAGAAGTACTGCTGGTTGTTGAGTCGGTATCCAATGAAAAGGGCGTACCGGCAAACGTAATTTTTGAAGCGCTGGAGCTGGCCCTGGCCACTGCTACCAAAAAGCGTTTCGAGGACGAAGTCGATCTGCGTGTGGAAATCAATCGCCACACCGGTGCTTACGAGACATTCCGTCGCTGGACGGTCGTCGAAGAAGCAGACCTGGATGATCCGGCCATCGAAACCTGGCCGAGCAAGGTTGCCGAAACGCACCCGGGCGCCCAGGTGGGTGATGTAGTCGAAGAGAAAATCGAATCCATCGAGTTCGGCCGCATTGCTGCACAGACTGCCAAGCAAGTCATCGTGCAGAAAGTTCGCGAAGCCGAGCGCGCTCAAGTCGTTGACGCTTATCGCGAGCGCCTGGGGGAAATCATCTCCGGCACCGTGAAGAAAGTGACCCGCGACAACGTGATCGTCGACCTGGGCAACAACGCTGAAGCGTTGCTGGCTCGTGAAGACATCATCTCTCGCGAAACCTTCCGGGTTGGCGTGCGCTTGCGTGCGTTGCTCAAGGAAATCCGCACCGAGAACCGCGGCCCGCAGCTGATCCTGTCGCGTACCGCGCCGGAAATGCTGATCGAGTTGTTCCGCATCGAAGTGCCGGAAATCGCTGAAGGCCTGATCGAAGTAATGGCAGCCTCCCGTGACCCGGGTTCGCGTGCCAAGATCGCGGTCCGCTCGAAAGACAAACGCATCGACCCGCAAGGCGCTTGCATTGGTATGCGCGGTTCGCGCGTCCAGGCAGTGTCGGGTGAGTTGGGCGGTGAGCGTGTGGATATCGTCCTGTGGGATGACAACCCGGCTCAGTTCGTAATCAACGCCATGTCCCCGGCTGAGGTTGCGGCAATTATCGTTGACGAAGATGCCCATGCAATGGACATCGCCGTTGGCGCAGACAATCTGGCTCAGGCCATCGGTCGCGGTGGTCAGAACGTGCGTCTGGCTAGCCAGTTGACTGGCTGGACCCTGAACGTGATGACCGAATCGGACATCCAGGCTAAGCAGCAAGCAGAAACCGGCGACATCCTGCGCAACTTCATCGACGAGCTGGAAGTCGACGAAGACCTTGCACAGGTGCTGGTAGATGAAGGCTTCACCAGCCTGGAAGAGATTGCCTACGTACCGTTGGAAGAAATGCTCAACATCGAAGGCTTTGACGAAGAAACCGTCAACGAGCTTCGCGCTCGCGCCAAGGATCGTTTGTTGACCAAAGCCATCGCTACTGAGGAAAAGCTGGCAGACGCCCATCCGGCCGAAGACCTGCTCTCGCTTGAGGGTATGGACAAGGATCTGGCGATGGAACTGGCGGTGCGCGGCGTAATTACCCGCGAAGACCTGGCCGAGCAGTCTATTGACGACCTGCTCGACATCGACGGCATTGACGATGATCGTGCCGGCAAGTTGATCATGGCCGCCCGAGCCCACTGGTTCGAGTAATTAGGCGCGGCCTGAGGAGAGAAGTGCATGACGCAAGTCACGGTGAAACAACTGGCCGATGAGGTCAAAACACCGGTAGAGCGCCTGTTGCAGCAGATGCGTGAGGCAGGTCTGCCGCACACCGCCGCCGATGAAGGTGTGAGCGATAGTGAGAAGCAGTCTTTGCTGACTCACTTGAAGAGCAGCCACAAGGCGAAAGTGGAAGAACCGCGCAAGATCACACTGCAGCGCAAAACCACCAGCACCCTGCGTGTTGCTGGCAGCAAAAGCATCAGCGTTGAAGTACGCAAGAAGAAAGTCTTCGTACAGCGCAGCCCGGAAGAAATTGAAGCCGAGCGCAAACGCGAACTGGAAGAACGTCGCGCAGTAGAAAATGCTGCTCGTCAGAAGGCTGAAGAAGAAGCCAAGCGTCGCGCCGAAGAAGAAGCGCGTCGCCAGCCTGCTGCTGCGCAATCCGCTACTAACGACGCCGTTGCAGCCCCTGCTGCAGTTGCCGAGCCAGTACGCGAAAGCGCGCCGGTTGTAGCCGCTGCTCCAGCACCGTCTGCTGACGTTCGCAACAAGCAGAACGAACAGCGCCGTCCGGACAAACCACGCGCCGACGATAACAATCGTCGTGGCAGTGGCGATGGTGAGCGCAAAAACGCTCCGCATCGTGCTTCGGTTAAAGAGAAAGCGCCTGCTCCCCGCGTTGCCCCACGTACTACCGACGAAGAAAGCGATGGCTTCCGTCGTGGTGGTCGCGGCAAGGCCAAGCTGAAGAAACGCAACGCCCACGGTTTCCAGAGTCCAACCGGCCCTGTCGTGCGTGATGTGCAGATCGGCGAGACCATCACTGTTGGCGATCTCGCCAATCAGATGTCGGTCAAGGCTGCTGAAATCATCAAGTTCATGTTCAAACTGGGTACGCCAGCGACTATCAACCAAGTGCTTGATCAGGAAACTGCTCAACTGGTAGCCGAAGAACTGGGCCACAAAGTGACCCTGGTCAGCGACACCGCCCTGGAAGATTCCCTGGCCGAGTCCCTGAAGTTTGAAGGTGAGACGTTCTCCCGTGCGCCAGTCGTGACCGTAATGGGCCACGTTGACCACGGTAAGACGTCGCTGCTCGACTATATCCGTCGTGCCAAGGTAGCTGCTGGCGAAGCCGGCGGTATCACCCAGCACATCGGTGCGTACCACGTTGAAACTGATCGCGGCATGGTCACTTTCCTCGATACCCCGGGTCACGCCGCGTTTACCGCAATGCGTGCCCGTGGTGCCAAGGCGACTGACATCGTGATCCTGGTGGTTGCAGCGGACGACGGCGTAATGCCGCAGACCATTGAAGCGGTCCAGCACGCCAAGGCTGCCGGTGTTCCACTGGTTGTTGCAGTGAACAAAATCGACAAGCCGGGCGCTGATCTCGATCGCATCCGTAGCGAGCTGTCGGTTCACGGCGTGACTTCGGAAGAGTGGGGCGGCGACACCCCGTTCGTATCGGTTTCGGCGAAAGTCGGTACTGGCGTGGACGAGTTGCTCGAAGCTGTTCTGCTGCAAGCCGAAGTTCTGGAACTGAAAGCGACGCCTTCGGCTCCTGGCCGTGGTGTGGTGGTTGAATCGCGTCTCGACAAGGGTCGTGGCCCGGTTGCAACCGTTCTGGTTCAAGACGGTACCCTGCGCCAAGGCGACATGGTCCTGGTCGGTTCGAACTATGGCCGTGTACGCGCCATGCTCGACGAGAACGGCAAGCCGATCAAAGAAGCCGGTCCTTCCATCCCTGTCGAGATCCTCGGCCTGGACGGTACCCCGGACGCTGGCGATGAGATGAGCGTGCTGTCGGACGAGAAGAAAGCCCGTGAAGTGGCTCTGTTCCGTCAAGGCAAGTTCCGTGAAGTCAAACTGGCTCGCGCTCACGCCGGCAAGCTGGAAAACATCTTCGAAAACATGGGTCAGGCAGAGAAGAAGACGCTCAACATCGTCCTCAAATCCGACGTCCGTGGTTCGCTGGAAGCGTTGAACGGTGCCTTGAACGGCCTGGGTAACGACGAAGTGCAAGTGCGTGTTGTCGGTGGCGGCGTCGGTGGTATCACCGAGTCCGACGCTAACCTGGCACTGGCCTCCAACGCTGTACTGTTTGGCTTCAACGTGCGTGCCGATGCTGGCGCTCGCAAGATCGTCGAACAGGAAGGTCTGGATATGCGTTACTACAACGTGATCTACGACATCATCGAAGACGTCAAGAAAGCCCTCACCGGTATGCTGGGCAGCGATGTTCGCGAGAACATCCTGGGTACCGCTGAAGTGCGTGACGTGTTCCGTTCGCCGAAGTTTGGCGCGATCGCCGGTTGCATGGTTATCGAAGGTGTTGTTCACCGTAACCGTCCAATCCGTGTACTGCGTGAAGACATCGTTATCTTCGAAGGCGAGCTGGAATCCCTGCGCCGCTTCAAGGATGACGCTTCCGAAGTACGTGCCGGCATGGAATGCGGTATCGGCGTGAAGAGCTACAACGACGTCAAAGTCGGTGACAAGATCGAAGTCTTCGAGAAGGTTCAGGTTGCTCGCAGCCTCTAACTCGCGCACTTCAAGGGCCACGCCAAGCCGCCGCATGCAAATGCGCGGCACCGCGTCAGGACTCTAAACGCAACGCCCGGTCTGGCTTTTGTCAGGCCGGGCGTTTGCCGCTTTCAGACCCCTCGGGTTTCACCGTGGGGCAGTAACAGGTAACAAGACATGGCAAAAGAATACAGCCGTACCCAACGTATCGGCGATCAGATGCAGCGTGAGCTGGCACAGCTGATCCGTCGTGAAGTCAAAGACCCGCGCGTCGGTCTGGTCACCATTACCGCTGTTGAAGTCAGCCGTGACGTCGGTCACGCCAAGATCTTCATCACCGTGATGGGCCAGGACAACGCCGAAGACATCGCGCAAAGCATCAAGGTGCTCAACTCAGCCGCCGGTTTCCTGCGCATGCAGTTGGCTCGTGAAATGAAGTTGCGCAGCGTTCCGCAGTTGCACTTCCACTACGACGAAAGCGTCGTGCGTGGCGCGCACCTGTCGGCCCTGATCGAGCGTGCGGTGGCTGAAGACAATCAGCACCCGGTAGCGGCTGAACCCGAAGACGCCAAGGAGTAATCGGTGGCTCAGGTCAAACGTATCCGTCGTAACGTCAGCGGTATCATTCTGCTCGACAAGCCATTGGGGTTCACCTCCAACGCCGCGTTGCAGAAGGTTCGCTGGCTGCTGAACGCCGAGAAAGCCGGTCACACCGGCAGTCTCGATCCGCTGGCCACCGGCGTGTTGCCGTTGTGCTTCGGTGAGGCCACCAAGTTCTCGCAGTACCTGCTCGATTCCGACAAGGGTTACGAAACCCTGGCGCAACTGGGCAAGACCACCACCACGGCCGATGCCGAGGGTGAAGTTTTGCAGGAGCGTCCGGTGACCGTTGGTCGCGCAGATGTCGAAGCTGTTCTGCCGAATTTTCGGGGGCAAATCAGTCAGATACCGCCGATGTACTCGGCGCTCAAGCGTGATGGCCAGCCGCTGTACAAGCTGGCCCGTGCAGGCGAAGTAGTGGAGCGTGAACCGCGTTCTGTTACTATTGCGCGCTTGGAATTGCTGGCCTTTGAAGGTGATACTGCGCGGCTTGCGGTGGATTGCAGCAAAGGCACCTATATTCGCACCCTGGTGGAGGATATCGGTGAGCAACTCGGTTGTGGCGCTTACGTGGCTGAATTGCGACGTACCCAGGCCGGGCCTTTCACGCTGGCGCAGACGGTCACGCTTGAAGAGTTGGAAGCGGTACATGCCGAAGGCGGCAACGAAGCGGTCGACCGCTTCCTGATGCCATCGGACAGCGGCCTTCTGGATTGGCCACTGTTGCAGTTCTCGGAGCACAGTTCGTTCTACTGGCTTAACGGCCAACCGGTACGAGCCCCGGATGCACCGAAGTTCGGCATGGTACGGGTACAGGATCACAACGGTCGCTTCATCGGTATCGGTGAAGTGAGCGAAGACGGGCGCATCGCGCCACGTCGACTGATTCGGTCAGAATGACCGGACGAGGGTGGCTGTTAACAGGCACGGTCACTACTCATTTTTAGATACAGGGATTTGTCCCTGGCCTGTTGAAGCTGTTTCTTTGAAACAGTTTCCTGATAAAAGGATTGCCTCATGGCTCTCGACGTTCAAGAAAAAGCTCAAATCGTAGCTGACTACCAGCAAGCTGTTGGTGACACTGGTTCGCCAGAAGTGCAAGTTGCACTGCTGACCCACAACATCAACAAGCTGCAAGGTCACTTCAAGGCCAACGGTAAAGATCACCACTCCCGTCGTGGTCTGATCCGCATGGTTAACCAGCGTCGTAAGCTGCTGGACTACCTGAAAGGCAAGGATCTGGGTCGTTATCAGGCTCTGATCGGTCGCCTGGGTCTGCGTCGCTAATAAGCGATTGCGCTAGAGGTTGGTTGTCTGTCGTGCGCCAGTGGGTTTCCCGCTGGCACATGGCAGGCTCCCAGCCTCAAGTTTTATCTGGATAGTCGTTTTACCCTGGACAGGCGTTGGGCCGATTCCCGACATTGCCCAAGAATTTCGCAAGAAGACAAGTTCCCCAAGAGCCACAAAAGAAGGTAGGACACCGTGAACCCGGTAATCAAAAAATTCCAGTTCGGTCAGTCGACCGTTACCCTCGAGACTGGCCGTATCGCCCGTCAGGCCTCCGGCGCAGTATTGGTCACCGTTGACGACGACGTCAGCGTGTTGGTGACTGTGGTCGGCGCCAAGCAAGCCGATCCAGGCAAGGGCTTCTTCCCTCTGTCCGTTCACTACCAGGAAAAGACTTACGCTGCCGGTAAGATCCCTGGCGGTTTCTTCAAGCGTGAAGGCCGTCCTTCCGAGAAAGAAACCCTGACTTCCCGACTGATCGACCGTCCGATCCGTCCGCTGTTCCCAGAAGGCTTCATGAACGAAGTGCAGGTTGTCTGCACCGTCGTTTCCACCAGCAAGAAAACCGATCCGGACATCGCTGCGATGATCGGTACCTCGGCTGCGTTGGCTATCTCCGGTATTCCTTTCGATGGCCCGATCGGCGCTGCCCGCGTTGCGTTCCACGAAAGCACTGGCTACCTGCTGAACCCGACTTACGAACAACAGAAAGCTTCGAGCCTGGACATGGTCGTTGCCGGTACTTCGGAAGCCGTGTTGATGGTTGAATCGGAAGCCAAAGAGCTGACCGAAGACCAGATGCTGGGCGCGGTACTGTTTGCTCACGACGAGTTCCAGGTGGTGATCAACGCCGTCAAGGAACTGGCCGCCGAAGCTGCCAAGCCGACCTGGACCTGGGCTCCACAGCCAGAAGCCACTGCTCTGCTGGGCGCTATCCGTGCCGAGTTCGGCGACGCGATCTCCCAGGCTTACACCATCACCATCAAGGCCGACCGTTACGCTCGCCTGGGTGAGCTGAAGGACCAGGTGGTTGCCAAGCTGTCCGGTGAAGAAGGCCAGCCTTCGTCCAGCGAAGTCAAAGCCGCTTTCGGCGAAATCGAATACCGCACCGTTCGCGAAAACATCGTAAACGGCAAGCCACGTATCGACGGTCGCGACACCAAGACTGTACGTCCTTTGAACATCGAAGTCGGTGTTCTGCCAAAGACTCACGGTTCGGCTCTGTTCACCCGTGGCGAAACCCAGGCGCTGGTTGTTGCAACACTGGGCACCGCCCGTGACGCACAGCTGCTGGACACCCTGGAAGGCGAGAAAAAAGACCCGTTCATGCTGCACTACAACTTCCCTCCGTTCTCGGTAGGTGAGTGTGGTCGCATGGGTGGCGCTGGCCGTCGCGAAATCGGTCACGGCCGTCTGGCCCGTCGTTCGATTGCAGCCATGCTGCCTGCTGCCGACGTGTTCCCATACACCATTCGTGTTGTGTCGGAAATCACCGAATCCAACGGTTCGAGCTCGATGGCTTCCGTTTGCGGCGCTTCCCTGGCTCTGATGGACGCCGGCGTTCCGATGAAGGCACCGGTTGCCGGTATCGCCATGGGTCTGGTTAAAGAAGGCGAGAAGTTCGCCGTCCTGACCGACATCCTGGGTGACGAAGACCACCTCGGCGACATGGACTTCAAAGTAGCCGGTACCGCCAAAGGTGTTACCGCGCTGCAGATGGACATCAAGATCAAAGGCATCACCGAAGAAATCATGGAAATCGCTCTGGGCCAAGCCCTGGAAGCGCGCCTGAACATCCTCGGTCAGATGAACCAGATCATTGGTCAGTCCCGCACCGAACTGTCGGAAAATGCTCCGACCATGATCGCGATGAAAATCGACACCGACAAAATCCGTGATGTCATCGGTAAAGGCGGCGCGACCATTCGTGCGATCTGTGAAGAGACCAAGGCTTCGATCGACATCGAAGACGACGGCTCGATCAAGATCTTCGGCGAAACCAAGGAAGCGGCTGAAGCAGCACGTCAGCGCGTTCTGGGCATCACCGCAGAAGCTGAAATCGGCAAGATCTACGTTGGTAAGGTTGAGCGCATCGTCGACTTCGGCGCATTCGTCAACATCCTGCCTGGCAAGGACGGTCTGGTACACATCTCGATGCTGAGTGACGCTCGCGTTGAGAAAGTGACCGACATCCTGAAAGAAGGCCAGGAAGTGGAAGTACTGGTACTGGACGTGGACAACCGCGGCCGTATCAAACTGTCCATCAAAGACGTAGCAGCGGCCAAGGCTTCGGGCGTTTAATCACCCCCGCTTGATTGCTTCAACGTTATAAAAAATGCCCCGCAGTGAAAGCTGCGGGGCATTTTTTTGTCTGTAAAACAGGGTGTGAAGTTGCTGGCTTTCGAACCCGGTGCTAGGTTTAGCCCACCGCCCGTGTAGCTCAGCCGGTAGAGCAGCGCACTCGTAACGCGAAGGTCGCAGGTTCGATTCCTGTCTCGGGCACCATTGACCAGATTCATGCAGTGCCAAGCAGTGTCATGAATTCTCATTAAGCCCGCCTAGCGCGGGCTTTCTATTTAATGCGGTGCCATCCGGTTTCATCCAAGCGCTTGTTTTGTGAGTACCTACCTGAGTACTATTAGCCCATTCAATAATCTATGGGTACTCGGCATGGCTTTGACGGCTCTGCAGGTGAAGAATGCTGCTCCACGTGAGAGGGACTATGGCCTTGCCGATGGCGGTGGCCTATTCCTTTGGGTTCGGGCGGCAGGCGGCAAGTCTTGGCGCTTCCGATTCCGTCTGGATGGCAAGCAGTCTCATATTTCCCTTGGCACCATCGACAAGGTAACCCTCGCACAGGCGCGTCAGCTTGCTTTTGAAGCTCGCCAGCTTGTGACACAGGGGCGGCATCCTGGGCTTGAGCGGAAGGTTGTGCGGGCCAAGGCGGCTATCTCTCGCGCTAATACGTTCAAGAGCCTTGCGCTGGAGTGGCACCAACATAAGTCGTCACGATGGTCGGTAGGTTATGCCACTGACGTTATGGAAGCTTTCGAGCTGGACATCTTTCCCCAAGTAGGAAGTTTGCCGCTGACCGACATTAAGCCCATGCAGTGGTTACAGGTTTTTCGCCGTATAGAGTCGCGAGGTGCTTTGGAGAAGCTGCGCAAGGTTCGGCAACGCTGCCAAGAGGTCTACCGTTTCGCGATTGCCACTGGTCGTGCTGAGTACAACCCAATCGCAGACATCGGAGGGGCACTTCAGGCACCGACCTCCCGGCACTATCCCTTCTTGCCCATTGCAGAAATCCCGGAGCTCATAGGCAGTATTCAGGCGTGTCCGGGGCATGATGTAGTTAAGATCGCCACCCGCCTGCTGATTTTGACGGGGGTGCGTACGGCTGAGCTGAGGGGGCTCCTTGGTCGGAGTTTGACCTCGATACGGCGCTCTGGCTGGTCCCTGCTGCGCGTATGAAGATGCGCCGCGCTCATCTAGTCCCACTCTCCAAGCAGGCGGTGGCGGCACTGCGTGAGCTGGAAAACATTACTGGTGGCTACACGCTCGCGTTCACTGGCCGTAACGATCCGGCAAAGCCCATGAGCGAAGCTGCAATTAACCAACTGCTGAAACGCTCCGGCTATGACGGGCGTGCCACTGGTCATGGATTTCGCCACACGATGTCCACCACTTTGCATGAGCAGGGATATCCCAGTGAATGGGTCGAAACCCAGTTAGCGCATGTGGATAAAAACAGCATACGCGGCACGTACAACCATGCTCAGTATCTGGAGGCGCGGCGAGAGATGCTTCAGTGGTATGCCGACCATTTGGATGTTTTGTCATGCAGCAGTGCCGGAGCTTCCATCGCAGGGGTGGAGAACGCCGTATGAATGATGATCTGATGCGTCTACCTGATCTGGTGTCTGAGTACGCTCGTTACTATGAGGTTGATACTCAAGAGGCTGCACACGCTCTTCATGAGCTGATCCAAGAATTGTATTTGGAGTACAGCGTGCGCCAAGGAAAAGTGGCGCTGCCCGATCACATATTCTGGGTCGGAAGGGTAGGCTCCTCTCAACGCTCAAACAGGATTTATAAACTGTTTTTTGAAGGGCTGATTAAGTACTTCGATGATTTGTGTGATCCGCTACCTGGGATTGATAAAGACCTCGTGCGTTCATACTGTGAGAGCGATTCTTCCACTAAAGACATTCCGGTCGGCCTCATATATTTGTCTAGAGTCGCCCTTGGTGAGTGGATTCTGGACGCGGGAATTGAACCCCCAGACTACATGTTGATCGGTAATGCAGATAAGGGAGCTAAAGGAAGTGAGGGAGGGGAGAAGTTTCAAGCAAAAGAGTTGGGCTCCATCAGCTTGATCCTCAACGGTTTGATTAATCTAATCAAGGAGGTTGATAAGGCTCATACCGAGCAGCCCCTTGATGATGCATCTGGGAAGCGGGCAGATACTATTAAGCGTCGTGCTTTAGGACTCCGCTCGGTACGTAAGAATTTTGATCCCTGTTTGGCAATTCTGTCGCTAGCAGAGGCTGCGGAAGTTGAAATGCCGAAAAGTCACAAGACCCTTAGGAAGTTCATGAAGGGACATTTTCAAGGTGATGAAGGTTAGTCTGCATAAGGTGTGAAAATTTCTGGCATTTCCCTGAAAAACTGGCAATTGCCACGACTCCTTGCTTGAGGTGCCATTAAATCCCTAGCCATCCAATCCGGTTCTAAGGAGACCCGTCCAAATGGCTAGTCAATCTGTCTCACCTCTACTGCTTCGCCTTCCTAGTGTCTGTGCCCTGGTGGGGCTGAGCAAATCCCAGATATATCGCCTGATTCGGGCGGGCGAGTTCCCTGCTGGGGTTTCGCTCGGCGCGAACTCCGTGGCATGGCCTGCTGAGCGTGTGAACGCTTGGATCGCTGAAAAAATTAATGCGTCACAGGGTTGATTCAGCTTGTCGTCCTTTAGGCAGCGCGTCCAAGCTGAGGCGCGTCCAGGCGAGTCCTGGGATGAGGCTACCGCTAGGCTGCGTGGAACTAGCGTAAACAAGGTTGTGGCGGAGGAGGGAGAGTTAGCTGATTTTTTTGTTTCGGCAGATGGCATCTCGACAAAAGACAGTCGTCATTTTATGGATGTTGCGCTGTTTCGCATGTCCAAGCGGGAAAGTCGTGCTGGTGAAGTCATGCGCCATGACTTGGCAGATGGATATATTGAAGTAAAAGCCGGGCCAGATGGCATGGCGTCGATCTGGGACTACGACATTGTACTGATGCTAATTTCACATTTAACCGAGTCGATGAATCTCTATAAAAGAGGTCGAGGTGCAATGCCGAGCCGTCTTTTTACGCCGCACGTCTCAGACATTCTGAAATTTTGTCAGCGTGGCGATGGCGGCAATCAGTCGAAAAGAATCGAATCAGCATTAGATCGCTTGAAAGGAACAACGATCAAGAGAGTGCTCCATCGTCCCTCACGCAATTCTAAATGCGTTACGCGCGAGGTCAAAAGTGAGAGTCTAATTAGTGGGTATCGCGTGCTTTCTGAAACCGTCAGCGGCAGAGTAGATCGAATTGAGATTGAGGCACCGAATTGGATCTATAGAGAAGTAATCGATAGTCATGGATCTGCGGTTCTTACTGTTAATCAAGACTACTTCTTGATTGATTCAGCCATCGCTCGCTTCATCTATCGTTTAGCTCGACGTGCAGCGGGAAATGACGGAGCTAAGTGGGGGTTTAAAACAATATATGAGCGAAGCGGAGTGACCTGTTTCAAGGAATTTTGTCGCATCCTACGGCGTCTCATTAGGTCTGATAACCTACCCGAATATCATTTATACGAAGAGGCTGGCCTGTCCGGGCCGCAGTTGATCATGACACGCAGGAGCACAGAACCGGGCTGTGGATAATCCGTACATTGCCCACCAACCTCCGTACATTACCCACCACCTCCTGTACATTGCCCACCAAATTCCGTCTATTGCCCACCTGAAATCTGCGTAAATGGTTGAAAATATTCAATTTAATTTGTTTTTCTCAATCTAAATCTTTAAATCGTTTAAAACAAATTTAAAACGGGTACCTCGTCAGCCGCCCGCCAGTGGTGATATCCAACGCGGCAAACAGGATGTTGTTCCATCCATCGAGGCGCAGCCGGTGAAATCGAACTCGCCAGCGTGAGATTGTGTGTACACCAATGCCGAGCCAACTGGCGATGGGGTCGATAGCGAAAACGGACAAAATCGTACGCTAAGCATTCAGCCTGTCAGGTTGAGGCCATAGCGATTGATGCCTTGCAGATGGGTAATTGCACAGACTTGCCCACCCATTTGCATTCGGCCTGACCAGTCATTTGCAAGTGCGATGCAAATACGCACCTTGACATTCGGAAGGGAGAATTTCAGGGTTAGGCCTCGACTTCGTGAGCCTTGAGTGCCCGTTCACTCTCTCAGCCCCAACTTTTTCGCCTGCAAGTAGGAAGTATAGGTGAACTCCTCGAAAAGGACTCGAAACTCAGTTGTGCTTCTGGAACCCTGGTAAAGGCGGACGTTTTCGTTCTGACCTGCCAGGACAAGGCACACAATTTCTAATGATTCCTTGTCAATATCGGGGCCAAAGTAGACGCCTTTGAGTGCTTCGACGGGATAGACGTACTGGGTTCCGGCTACGTTATGCAGCGCTCGCCATTCATTCTCATAGCACCATGGTTTCGACTTTGTACAGAAGAGTTCGACTACGTGGTCGAAGTCTTTGTTCAATAGGATGCTCGCGACATCAAGTTGAGGGAGGGTAGACAAATACTTTACAGGCTTTACTTTGGAGAATGGTTCAATCTTCGTATCAAACTCAAGACAGATTCCTCGATATCGACCTCCATAGTGCGACCACATCAGTAGGTCGTCGTTCTTCTCAGAGAAACAGGTGACCCCGCGATTCTGAAGGAACGCGTCAGTTGCTTGTTTGATCGCACCATGCGCTGCGCGTAGCAGGATCTCGCGTAGTTCTTGAGTGGTCTTCGTCTTGAATTCACGCCGCGCCTGGTCGGTGATCCTCTCTTGAGAGAGATAGGCAGCTCTTACGGCCTCCGTTTCTTCGTCTGTCGGTGACTTGATGTTGGGCGTGAGTGCACAGTCGTACGGATCATTGAAGGATAACGGCGATCCAAAGTACAGGATCTGCCCTTTGATGTTCTGCAAAGTCCGAGTTGTGACCGACTCGTACTTATAGAGACGCAACGGTGGTGGCATTCGGGGCCTAGCGTTTAGGTTAAGGTGCCGCAGAACGCGGGTTCCGAGTGAGCGAAGCGAACGGCCTTGAACCGTTTGTTAGATCGCTCTGCGATACTCTGTTAGTTGGTTGCAGATTTTTTTGCAATTATTGTTGCGCCTTCCGTATAGCTATAGCCATATCCATAGCTGTAGCAGGTTGAGGCTCCACTATTGCCGGATGAGCTGTATTTATCCCATTTGTAATTATATGCCCCAGATGCCACGGACTGGACGGCAATGACTTCGTAACCTTCTGCATTAAGCTTCTCAACGGCTGAGCTTATGTCGTTAGAAAGACGCTCTCCATCAATTTCACAGTCAGACCAACCGGTTTGTTGCCACTCTTTTTCCTTTACTGTTACTTCCTTTACGCCGCCAAAAAGCCCCTTTTTCGTTTCTCCGGTTGGAACTTTTACGGTGACCTCTTTTCCTACTGGCTTAAATTTGGCTTTGACGTAAACAACTTTGTTCAAGGTTACCTCCTAAGGTCTAACTACTATTAGATGTCATCCAATGTCGCGATGACGTGTCGTACAACGTTCCTTGTCGCCCTGTAAGTCCTTGTCTAGCTTAGAGGTGGTCGCAGCAAACGCGACATTGCTCGGGGAGAAACGCGACATGGATGACGGCGAGCCCTGCTGCCCCTAGAGCCGCAAGCAGAATCCGTGACACTACCCATTTGCCATCACCGTGTCCACCGTCCACGTTTGGCCGTTCTCTGCCGATCATGTTTACAAAGCGTGCTGGTCAAATCTGATGCAATCGTTGAAGTGCAATGGAACAGAAAGTGCGCATAAGTGGGACTGGATTAACGTACGATTTTTTCCGAATTCTGCTGGTTCCCCTAGAGGGTTTTGGCTACGCAGGCATGTCATCCATTCGAGGGGAGCCCCAACGAGCTTGCATCTTGGTGGTGGCATGATCTGCTCTAAGAGCGTGCATTACAGCTGTCGCCGTCTCATCGTTGCCCACTGCCCATGACGACATTAACGTGGAGAAGTGATCAACTTTTTCTTGCAGCATGTCGACGTGACGTTGAGCCCTGGAGGCCGTGTTCAGCGCTTCATCCCGATCTTGATCAGAGATAGCAAGAATCCCCGTAAGGCTTCCACTTCGTTGTGATGCGCTTTCGCAACGATCGCCAATGTCTCCTGATGCCTTTGCTCGATTATTCCGATCTCTGCACGTTGTTCCAGGAGCAACACTTTGTGTCGAGCTACGCTGCCTTCCAAAGTGGCATCTACCTTCGTTTTCGCTCTTTTGGCATCTATGAGCAGCAGTACCAGCACAACGGCGACAATCAAAAGTACGCCGATTACAAATAGCAGGCTGCCATTCAGCCAACTGGAGTCGATATTTATGGGTGTCATCGTAGATAGATCTCGGTAATTTCTGGACGAAAGTGCCCAAGCTCCTGAGAGACGACGCGCTTTGCTTCTTCACGTGTGAGATAGCGTTGCATCGTGCTAAGGCGTTCCTGGGCATAGCTGTGACGGAGCCCATGGGCTCCGTTGGACCAGCCGAGCGCTGTTTTTGAAGCCGCACCGAATGATTTGCTCCAGGGCTGACCGCCGCCAAGATCGTAGAACTGCTGATAGCGGACACCTCGATCCGTAACGCTACGAGCCTCTGGTAGACGTGTCGCTTCTAGGCGCTTGGCCAGGTGGATCGGAATACGTACCTCGCGGGTAAGACCCCCTTTACCGTGGACGGTGTAGGCAATGGAGTCTTCCCGGATGCCGGAAAACTTCAAAGCATGCGCAGGGCGAACATCTGGGGCTTTGTGGTGGATACGGCGCAGCGTTAGTAACTCATGGGCACGCAGGCCTGATGCATGGGAAATCTCGGTTGCTAGGGCGTTGTGTGACGACTGGCGAGCAGCGATGAGATTCACTTGCTCACTAGTGTATGACCTCGATTGCTCGGCCAATCGGCGACCTAATGTTGGCTGACCGGCCTTTCCTTTTTGGGTTGCCGGTGCGGTGCTTTTGATGACAACCAGAGTTTGACCTGGCGGGAGCTGATGAGTGACGTGCTGCATCATTGCTTGCAGAGCTTGCCGCTCCATATCCAGCGTCTTTTGGCCAACAACTTCGGCACGTTGTCGTAGATATTCGAGGGCACGAGTCGGAGTCATATCACGAAGGCTGCCCAGGCGGTGCTCTTGGAGATGGACAGTGATCTGCTTTAAGCGTTGCTCATAGTTCCGTACGGTGCTGACCGATTTGATGTAGCTGCCTTGCAGCTGCTTCATCACGGACGCTGCTTGCTTCGCCGGTTTGGCGAACTTAGCCATGCTGGCGGTTCCGATGTAGCCAGCGGTTCACGGTCGAGCGTTCGACTGTAATGCCTTTCTCGGCTATCCAGCGCTGTAACTCGCTGCCATTGCAACCTACTGCATCAAGCTGCAACAGCTCGTGTTTGTAGTTATCAAGTAATGAGCGCCGCTGGGCATAAGTTCGGGGCTTTCTCCGAATCCTAGACTCGGATTTGAGGTGCGCAGCAATGGTCTGCGCATCGAATTCGCTCATGGGGAAGCTCTCTGGTTGTGTAAGAACTTCTGACCGTTGCCGGTTCAGCGACACACCATCCGAAGATGGTTCGTTGTGTGCCTGTTCGCCCCCCTTTGCACTGGTGTGCAGGCGGGGACTGTTCACGCCTATTCGGAGTCTCCGAGCGGGTTCCTGATTAACCGTTCAGGTGCGGTTGCCCTTGTTGGTCTGGCTGACCTGGTTAGGTTGTCGTTTCTCCTCTGTTGGTCGTTGATGTTCCCGATAAATCGGTCGGGGCCAAGCCGGTTACGCGAGCGATGACGCGGCGCGTAATCGATAAGGCCCTGCCTGCGATGACGCAGAACAGGAGCCCTCTGCCATTGCCTACACCCATGAACAACACGGGCACGAGCGGCCGGGCAGGGCGGTTTTGAGCCTGATCAGCTTACGAGAGCCTAGGGGAATGACGCAATCGTTTAGGGTTGCGTTATGTTTGTTGCGCTAAATCATAGATATCAAGTAAGCCCGCTATGTAAAGCGCCGATTAGGCGCGTTACATAGCGGGCTTGTATCGATAAATTTGACGCACCATAGCAAGTGCAGTGACTTGAGTGGAGATGCAGTGGGATGCCCCCTTAGGCTGGCTACAGCCAATACAAATGAGGGAGGTGGCGAATGTCGAAACTGCAAAAAATCGCAGGAATTTTGGACGCGGCATATGAGCGGATGCCGGCGATCACTAAATGGGTCGGTTGGGCCGGCATAGTACTTGGGCCTGTTCTTGGGTTTTTCCACGTAGCGGCGATGTTTTTAATGCCCGGTGCGTATGGAAAGCGCGTCCTGGAAGAGTACGACCTTGTGCAGAGAACCGGCGATGTGCTGGTCGCTCCATTCGCCCAGTACCTGATACTCATCGGTTTCACGTTGTGCGTGCTGTGGATCGGTTTATGGGGGGTGAGGCTGGTTCTGGCTGTACGTTGGTGGCTGGTGAGGCGTTCCGCATGAGCGCCTCTGCAACCCCGGAGGGGTACGCCGGGTTCAGCTGGATATTTGCGCTTTGGGAAGATGTCGGCATGACGATGCTCGCAGCCACCCAGCCGATTTTCACCGCCCTTAACAACAGCAGTTCAACACTGGTCTTCAGCGTGGGAATCATATGGCTGATCATGATTATGCTGAGGGTGGCTGACGGCGGGCTGGCTCGTGGCCTGGCGGGAGGCGTGGTCATTTTTTTTGTCATGCTTTTAGGGATGAAACCAGCGACCGTTCAATTGCCCAGCGGGGTCTCGGTTACATTAATTGATGCGCAGGCAACGACCCTGAAAGTGGCTATGGCCGTGCATCGCATGTACAGGTCCGCTCTGGATGGCGTCCTCAGCGAACACACCATTGCGGGATCGATTGTGCCGGCACAGGCGGCAGTTGATGACATTGCAGCGAGGGGCGCGCAGATCTATCAAGGCACCGATTTGGCCCGATTGATACACGACTACAACACCAGCTGTGCACCGAGTCGGGCCGAACTGGGAGGGGCTGGGCATGCGACGAAAATTGAGGCAATGCATGCTGTCGGCCTGCTCGGCGGCGGCGGGTTGGGGATTCCTGATGAGCAAATTAGTCTGATTGCTCAAGCTAAGGCGGCGGGCGGCGGCATCACGACCTATATGACCGGATCGGCTGAGGAAAACGGCGGGTGGCTCAACTACCTTCTGGGTGGCGGTGCCGCCCGGAAAGGGATTGAGAAAGCGGTAGACCTTGGTTCGGTTCAAGCGCGCCGTGAGGCAGGAATAGCCGCATTGGGCAGCGCTGGGCCTTTTATGGGAGACCGTTACGCACTGCCGACCAAAGTCCATTGGCAAGCGCTATTCGCTGGGCAGCCGGATTCAACACCCTCGTATCTACCCATAACGTTGATTCCAGGTCAGAAGTCTCAGGTTGTCGGGGCTGATGCTAATGCGATGATGTTCCAACCAACCAGTTGCCTAGAGGCCTATAAAATTGCTCAGTTGGGGGCTGAGCAGGCCTACCTAGCCTTAGAAGAAGTTGGGGGAACAATCGCAGGTGGCCAGCGGGTAAGTGCTGAGGTGGGCGCCGTGAGCACTGCCGTGGCCTGGCAGCGTTTCATGACGCGATCACTGGAGAAAACCACCGGCCTTTCGCCGGATGGCGCCGAAGTCGGAGCTGGCATTCTTGCCAGTGTTCAAATGTTCAAGGATTGGTCTGGCTGGCTAGATCTTCAAACCCTGCTGCCGGGATACGTGCTGTTGTCAGCATGGCTGTTCTGGATCGTATTACTCGCTGCGCCGTTGGCGCTGTTGCTGGCTCCGTTGCGTGGCGTTGGAGTATTGATCAGCTGGCTCTCCCTCTTATTTTTTCCCGTGATCGCGATGCTGTTTGCGCACGCACTAATTGTGGCTGTATCCCTCGTCATGGCCGCTGTCGCCATCGGCCAGGCTGCCGCTGCTAGCGGTTGGTCTGGATCAGGTGCTGATTTTGATGCGGTACGTGGGTTTATGGGCGCGATTGCAGCCATTCTGCTGACTATTACGACCTGGATTGCATCGAGTCTGACTGGCGTTTCAGTGGGCGGCCTGGCTGGCAGCCTGACAGGGGCTATGGCCACGGCCAGTGGTGTCGGTGGGTTTGTTACACGTGCTGTGGGAACTGTTATGGCGATTAGCCGGCTAGGTGCTTTAGGCGCTGCTGGTGGCAAGGGGAGAAGTCCTGGTGGTGGTTCTGGTGGTGCGACTCCCCCACGACCGATCCCGCCAAGCCCTACAGGATCTAGCTCGGCACCACACGCTCGTCCGGCGCGAGATCCCAATGCTTCCGGTAGCGTGGCAAGGGCGTATTGGCCCACGACCCCCACTACAGATAGATCGATTGGAACGCGTCGCTCGGCTCTGATTCCACCAAAGAAGGTTCCACCGAAGCAGTGATGTTTTAGGGCAGGAGGCTCACCGGTCGAGTGAGCTGGTGCGGCGGGGGATGCGCTTGGTTAGGCACACCGCAGCGCAGGCCCATCTATCCAATTGAGTGCATTGGTTTCTGATCATGAGGGATGGGCATGTGATGCTGTGTGTCGATTTCCGACATCCTCAGCATCACCAGCTCACTCGGTCGGTGAGCCTCTTGCCCTCACTGATCATAACGGCTGACTTTCCATACTCTCCGCGGGCACTCATTATTTTTTTTCTCTTGGGTAAAACTCAGGAGGCCTTCAGAAATCCTGCAAATACCACTGAGAAACCACCTGTGCTCACAGCCATTCCTTTTAAAAGCTGCTTGAAATCTCTGTGCAACCACTGGGTTACGCAGGGGATCACAATGGGCATACAGTCAGCCCACTGTGCTGCGCTGGGAAAGTCCTGCGAGCCACTAGCAATCACACAAATTCCACTGAGAAATCACCACTATTCACAGTGGCGCCCATTACTTTCTTTTTGATGCCGTTGCCCTTCCCAGGTATCCCATCGCGACACTCTCAATTCCCATTAGGGGAACTGACGATTTTTCAGCAGCAGCGCCATGAAACCGAAAATTTCGGGTTAGCGTCGTCTCTCCAACGTAAATGAAGGGCACGTTTATGAGGCGAATGTTGGTAACGATTGTCTGTGTGGGGGCCGGATTTTGGCTGGGCGCCAATCGTCTGGTGCCGTTATGGGGACTCTGTGCGCTGGCTGTCTTAGGGGGCGGTCTGTGGGGCCTGGTGAAATGGCGTGAGGCAAAAGGGCATGACCATGATCAGGATTAGCAACGATCTAGCGCTTCTCGACCTCGATGCGCTGGACGCCATACAACGATCAGCACGACGCACGCTAGAGGCGGTCGAGCAGCATCTGGAGCGGATCAATAGTGGCCGGGCGGATCTGCAAGAATTCCAGCTGGGTGAATTGGTGTTCTATGCAGTAGAGCTGATCGACGGGGTTCTGGTTGACCCGGCACTGCCGGTCGGATTCGACACAACGAATCATCTGCTACGCGGTGAGGTGCAGCGTTCGCGCTGGTGGGATAGGCCCTTCATCGAGCGTATTGGGGCCGATCATGAAGTGCGATGCCTTGATGGTACGGCACCGGAACGCCCATCTATCTGGGGCGTGTTTGGCTCGATGGACGAGGCACTTATCTGCGCTGTGAATCGGTGGAAGCCGTAAGCCAAAAATGTAGATAATGGCAAATTGAAATCAATGGAGTGGCCACAGTGAATAAATGGAAATCGGCTTTAATTTGTATGGCGTCTTTGTCTCTCAGTGCTTGCTGGAATGACTCCTATGAGTTTGAAGGAAAGTATTTTTTGACAGAAGGTGATGAGTGCTCTGTTCCTTCCAGTCAGGGAGACAGGAAGCAATTCTTTCTGGAGATCATTCCTCAGATCAAGGATGGGAAAAAACAGTACATTGCCAAGATGCCATTGGCATCTCAAATGGGTGCGCCAATTTCGAGCAGTGAAAGCTCTGAGCCGACCGATAAAAACGAAATTATATTCAACTTCTCTAAGCCGGAAGAGAAAGGGGTTTTCTCTGGTTCTCCTGGCATAGATATGATGGTTTATGCCAAGCCGAATGCAGATAAGAGCGGCTACATCTGGATTGAGAAAATAGAAATAACTGTTGCCCGGAGAGGCCGTGTTAAGGAGGAGTCCTTAGTCGAAAGCTTAAGGAGAACTACGAACATCGGAAGCGAAGGGATTTGCTTACATAAAGTATCTTAATAGTCGATCTAGGCTTTGCGATGGGGGCGGGAGCGATGGAACCAAAAACCAACGTAAGCCCTATCCCCCGCAATAGCCAAAGAATCTCACCTCGGCCCTTCTGTTGACGCTGCGGCTATGTACCGCCTAATGCCCTGCGGGCAGGTCGAGGTATGGCCTCAGGCGTCTTTAAACCCCGGCAAGCCATTGGCCGCACGCCAAGCTTTGACCATTTGCGTGATCGCTTCCGGGGTGCATTCCTCATCAGACGCAGCGTAGTAAATCAAATCAGACCCATCCGGATGGCCTGTTAAGGCCCGAAACTGATCGAGCAGAACATCAAGTTTTTCGTCCGAGTCAGCCTCATTTTCCCTAAAAATCTCCTCCATGAATTGGATGAACTGCTCTTCGGTGTACTCAGAAATACTCTCTTTCATAGCCCTATTGACCTCGGTGTATATCGATATGGTTTTTGGGCGTAACGACCCCAAGATTGTCGACGTTGTAGACCTCACCACCTTCCGACACTTTGTCTACATGGTGAAGCTCGAATACGCCTCTGCCCCCGACCATATCCCGCTCGCGGGTTTTGGGGCATTACCAACAAGCATTCGCTTTCGATTGGCAACAATGAACTGGCTGCTTAGCTCTGAATCACTGGCTACGGCCTTCCAAAACGCCTTCCGGAATGCGTCGAAACTGGCAAAGCTTTTACCCCGGAGCTGGTCCGCAATACGAGTTGGAATCGGCGCACCAAGCCCAACCCCGGCACCGGCTAGCCAGATGCCTATAATGTCCTGCCCCTGCCCTGACACTGTGCCCGGATCGAGGCGTACGTTCATCACAATGTACAGGGGGTTTATGCCCGAATTAGCCGGGAAAACGAGGATGAAATCCTTGTAATCAGGCGGATGAATCGGGTCAACGATCATGTTATCCGCTTGTTCGGTCGGCGGATAAATCCAGATTTGCGGGGCTTGCGGTGCGGCTTCCAGTGCTGGAATCCCCAGCGTGTCGGTAGGGTTAACCGCAGGGGTCCAAATCAACGTAACGCCGTCGCCAAAATCGGCGACCTGCTGAGCGCCCTGGGCAACGAACTGCACGACCGGAATCATTTCCCAATCGCGGCGCTTCTGGGTGTTGTAACCGTAACCTTTCAGCGTGCCGTCGGCTTGTTGCTCGACATGCAACCGAACCCTTGTACGGCCTGTCTTGAGCGATTTCAGTTGGTCATCCGTGTACAGACTGCTATCGCCGAGGCTTGTCGGCCAGAGCAGTGCAACCACACCGGCCAAGGCACCGGCAGCAACACCAGCCGTGACTACGCCTGCTCCAGTCGCCGCGCCGGTGGAAGCAGTCCCCGTACCCGCAGCAACAACCGCTCCAGCGGTGCAAAGACCACCACAGGAGGCACCGGCGGTAGCCATAGCGGTTCCGCCGAGTAAGAGGGTTCCCAGTGCCGAAGGTAAGGCGCTACCACTGATTTTTTTCAGCGTGATGTTGCCTGCTGCATCCGTTTCACGGCCGCCCAATAGGGATAAGTTTCCATACTCGCTGACCGCAGCGGTAGGAATCGATCCACCGGGACGGACATAGTTGATGCTGCCATCAGGCAACTCGCAGGGCTTGGTGAAAGTGCAGCCCACCGGATCAGGTTTAGGCGCAGGCGGATTTTTAACTGGCGCCGGTTCTGACTGTCGAGTTTCGGCGATGCTGACGGGAACGGTTTTACGTGGCGTATTGCTTGGAGCAGGTCTTAAAACATTGGGGACCGGTCCTGGTCCTTGGCTACTGGCCATAGGCGCTTCCTTGTTTAGAGCAAGAAGGATAGCGATTGCGAAACAGTTCTAAAATGATGGCTGATGGCCAGTTTTGGCGGGCTCTTGTGTAAGGGAGCATTTGACGACTGTCCCGTTCTACCTATTGAGGTAAGGCACGATATAGCGTTGCTCGATGTACCCCCAGAAGACGTGCAACCTCGGACACTGACTGCCCCTTATTAATCAACAGTCGTGCATGGTCTACCTGTTCAGGAGTCAGAATAGGCTTCGGCCCAAATCGAACACCTTTGGCTTTGGCTGCCGCTCTGCCTGCACTGGTGCGCTCACCGATTAGGGAGCGCTCGAAGTCAGCAATCCCGGCGAAGATCGTTAGAACCATACGCCCAGCTGGTGACGTGGTGTCGGCCCATGGCTCAGCAAGTGAACGCAGACCTGCCCCTATGGTTTTGAGCCGTTCTGCAATGTGGAGCAGGTCTGTCGTTGACCTGGCCAAGCGATCCAGCCGCGTCACTGTCAGCACATCACCTGGTCGCAAATGATCGAGCAGCCGACCCAGTTCGGGACGGTCTCGCTTAGCCCCACTGACCTTCTCTTCAAAAATTCTCTGACAACCGTTTTGCCCTAGGGCAGTTCGTTGCTGCTCCAGATCCTGACCTTGCGTCGAAACCCGAGCGTAACCAATCTGCTGTCCTAAATTTTCCATGAAGTACCTGTCGCATATATTGTCGCAAGCAATTTACAACGTGCGACAGATTTATGCGACAGCCAAAACCTCGCAACTCCAGGGCCGGCGTGCGTGTCGCCTAACTTAGGAATTATGCGACTGTTGCGGGGTGAAGTGACAGACATCTATCGTTCATTTGGCTACATTGAGAAATGTGGAGATGGAGGAACCGTATGCTGGATAAAATGTGTGATGGTACATGGGCAATATATTGTGATGAGTGCGGAGCCTATGTTTCGGATTTTCCGGATAAAGATGATGAGGCCGAGGAGGAGGTCATTTGCCGGGACTGCTTAGACAAAGATGAGGATGAAGACCACTTGATTGCGGTAGATGACTGGCGTCAGAAGGCTGCTCACGCTCTGGAGGAGGCTTATGGGCCTTGCCCGTACGGACAGAAAGCGCTGCTCAAGTGGATTGGTGATGAGGTCATGCGTTTGAAGGCTCGTGGTGTACCTGGCGGTGAGGCTGCCACAATGGAGCTGGGATTGAGTTATTGGCAGTGGCTTGGTGATGAATCTGGTGGGCCACTTTAACTAATGTCGATGGGTGTCAGACGACAAATCCTTTAAGTAGCAAACCGGTAGTTCTGATCCTGTCCGGGTTTACCATAAACGCCAATTATGCGAAGCATTCTATACGGGCCTGAGGGGCTCTGGTGGTCAGATTTGAAGGCAGGCACTGCTTCTTACGCATCACCTGGTCCAGCTTGCTGCTCGGCGATGTAACTCACAATTAATACATCCTGCGATCCGCGCTCCTTGTGATAACCAACCACGTTGGCCAACGTCTACCGCAGCTCCCTCATCAAAATCGGGTCAGAGGATTTAGTCCACCACTAGAGATAGTGGACCCTGTTGCGCAGGGAGTGCCCAATTCCCTACCCTCCTTCACGCATTCTGAACTGGTTTTCCAGCTTTTTTCGCGCGCGCGAAAATGAGGTTTTTAACGCGAACTCAATGCGTTAACCTCGCAGGAGTCCCAGTCAGCGGCTGTTTAAGCCGCTAAAGGTCCCTCTAAGGAAGTAACCATGGCATCAGATAAAAAGCAGGCCAAACGGGCTAAGCGCGCCAAAGCGAAAGCCAAGCAGGCACGGACAGTTCGCAATGGCTCACCTCAGGGCGAGTATGTGGAAACGGTCGAGGTCGCCGAGGGAATGGTCAGCTTACTCGTGCGGATGGCAGAAGCCGAGGCAATTAGCCAAGTCGAAATGCTTACCACCTTGATCAGTGACTCGGGCATGTCCAAAGCGGAAACATTAGACGACGAAGTCGATATGCAGATCGTGCTTCTCAAGGTGTACGGAAGGAAGATCGAAGGAAGGACAGAGGATTGGATGGAAGACGCTGGATTCCTTGAAGCCTATGCACAAGCTGCACGCAGGCTCGGCCGGGAAGAACTCATCGAGGCTTGGCATGACGCTCACGACTTTTAATAGTTAGTCGCTGGAAAATCGGACCTGCCGGGACCTGTGCAGATGCGGCGCTACACGTCATGGGGCCGCGGAGGCTACCGCAGAAAATACGTGCGGTCGGCGTTGCCGAGTGTCGGCGCGGAAAGACTAGCTTTTCACGGTGAGAAATCATGGCGCCTAATGTCCTTCGGGCAGTCGAGGAACGCCTTATTTTCAGTGTACAGCCTGAGGGATGTTTCGCGCCGGAGGCTCAGCCGGAACCCTTCCCTGATAGGTCGTTTGGATTGTGATCGAGTAGTCTAGGAAGAGGCATAGAACTGAACTCATGGAGAGAAAATGCAAGAGAAGCCAAACGATCACGTTCAGGCACTGAACTACTGCGCTCACGCAATCGAAGACTTACGCGAAACCGAAAGCATGTTCCGAAGCTTGGCTCCCAAATCAGCCGTAGCGCTTCACCGCATTATCGACATGCTGCAAAGCAGCGTTAAATTCATCTTGCCGAACTGTTGCAACCTCGTTGACCCGGCAGAAATGCGGCAGGCTCATTTGGATCTTGTTCGCCTTCCCTTTCCTTGCATTGCTTTTGAAGCCCCATGGGACAAGGAAGAAGACGGCCCGGAACATATCGGCGATTTCAAACAGACACCTGCAACGAAGCGCATTGCCCTGTGCTGGGAAGCGCTCCCAGAATTCGAAATTCTGCCAGGCTTAAACAGTGAAGTCCTGAACGCTTTTCCTGAAGGCGGTGTTTTCATCTTGCCCATCTACTGGGGCCAGAACAGAAAAAATGGACCGTAACGATGGGCGGATCCTTTATCCCGTATGGAGGTGAGATCCGGGATTTAGCAATGGATCAACAGTTGCCAGCAACTCGCATTGCGCACGCCGCCAAGATCGAGGCAGGCCAAGCCAATCAGAAAGGTAAGGAGTTCAGAGCCGAGCCCTTCTATGTGCTGCCGGAGTTTTTCGAAGAAGCGGCATCAGTCTATGGCGACCGAGAGAAGGCCTACGCCCAAATCATCCTGGACTGTCACGATGAAACGATGGTGCTGATTCAGGCATGCAGCGTCATCAACTGCGCAAACGTCACAACTGCGGAGGTTGCGGCACCTGCCGCACTGAATAAAAAACGTCGTGAAAAAGGTAAGCAGCCCTTCTTTTCTTACAAGGTTTTACAGCTTACAGAAGACCGCAAAAGCAGCGGCCAGAGTGGAGCTAAAGGCCAACACAACAGCCCTCGAATGCACCTTCGGCGTGGACATTTGCGGCGACTGGAAAACAAAGTTGTTTGGGTGCGACCAGCGATGGTGAACGCTGAATCGAAGAGTGGCGTTGTATTAAAAGACTACGCGGTGCCGCAGAAACGCTGAGTGAGACAACGCGAAACTATGCCAGAAACTTCTGATAACTGGGGGTATCAGAAATCTCAGCAACCCTTGCCAAGCTGAAATCACTCATTTACTCAGGAGAAAATTCAATAGAAAACGTGTGCCCTTCCTCTCCGGGAATGAAGGCAAGGGAAAGTTTTGAAAGCTCGATAATTTGCATGTCTGAGCCATCAGGTTTCCATGATGCCTTGAAAACCCCCTCATTTGAAAACTCTAGGGTTTGATAAGCCCGATCACCATCACGAACCGTATCCCCTACGTGATTGAGCAAAAAGTGTGGAGACATGCTCGTGCTCCAGCCCGTGAAAATGTAATCAGATTGAAGATAAGCCGACGTGGACAGGTCGAGAGCAGGCTGAGCAGCCTTTTCAATGAGCAAAACAGCAGCGTCGTGAGCATCAATGAGGGTCTTACGAAGAGCCATGTTCTCGTGCTTCAGCTCGTCGAGCTGAGTCTGCAAATGCCGAATCCGACTCTTAAGTCCAGGGTATTGAACAGCTGCCGAGCGATAAGCTCCAGTGACAGTACCAAGTCCAGTCGCTGCCAAAAGTCGGTCATGAAATTCTTCGTTGTCGGATTGAAATTTTATAAGCATGCAAATCTCCAAAGGTACCAAATACTTCCCCTGGTGGATTCGCCAGGCCTGAAGAATGGTACCTTTTGGATGGTGGAAAAGGTACATTTTTCTTAAGTAAAGATGATTTAATTATTATAAAAGGTACGTTTTGCATCGCGTAATGGACGTTTTAGGCAAGTTCAGCACCGGGGGCTTCGCTATTTTACCGGCGCTTGCATCTGCTCGGCGGTTTGTTGGGGCGTACTCATCTTGGGGGAATTCCTTTCAGGGGCACAGTTTTCCAGTTAGGCGTAAAGTTTTTCGGGATGCACCCTTCATAGCACTGCGCTCGTCTTCCACCTCTCCAGCTTGGAGCTCCACTGGGGCGTTTCTCTCAACTTAACCAGAATATGTCGCATTAGAATTTCTATATTGCTGGAGCAAAACCTCAAGGAACGTCGTAACAGCAGAGTCGTCCTGGAGAAACGCTTTTACATGCTCCTTTTCGTCCTCATCCAGATCCTCCGTATCCTCGTCTAAAGTGCCGGCCCAATCCGAAAGCACGTCCTGCCATTGCACGTCCTCCTCTTCGGATATCCCAAAGTGCTCCTTCAGCCACGCGTAGGCTTCAAGCTCACCGCCGAACCCCTTTGGACCCCAGACTCGCTCCATTTCAGTAAGTATTGATTCGATTAAATCCGATCTGGTTATAGGTTTCATGGCTCGTTTCCCTTTGGCTCAGACTTTAGGAATGAAGGATCAAGCTATTGCGAGTAGCCCGGATGCTGAATCATCAGGATGAGGAATACATGCGCAGCCTGACTGTAGTTATGGAACAGTAGCCCAAGCGTATTACCTGGGCTAAGCTGAGGTCGCAAGCAGCTAAAGCTGATGCAGGATTCAGTTTTTGCTGAGTGCCCAAATGAGTGCCTTTTTTATATTTGTATCTAAAAGGCTTACCGTTTTCACTGTGCTAGGGTCGAATGGTTCGATTCCTGTCTCGGGCACCAATTCAAATTCCACCGGGTGCCGGTGAGCAACAGTTTGGAATCACGGACGAAAGCGTCATCAACTGGTTTTGAACGACGGAAATCAGCTGCTGGATATCATGTAGAACTCAAGATCGACAATGAAGGGGGCGGCACTACGACTGCTCCCCTTATTACGGTATCTTGCTCGACACAGGCGCGGTACGCCGATATAGAAAATAACCAGTTCGATAGTGGCACCACACTGTCAATCTTTTACTGGATAACGTCCTTAAGCGCCGGTCGGGATCTCAGGCTACGGTTTTCGGTGCGATGCCGAGGCAATCAACCAAGAGGATCGACAACCAAATCACGAACTCGAGATTGTGAATGTGAAGGTGAATGTGTCCTTGAGCAAGTATGTGATCGGTGATGAGGCCGTATGACGAACGGGGGCGGAATTACTGCAGCAGGCTGGCTGGAAACTGAAACCTAGAGAAACATTTTTGCCTGATGTATCCTCGGTGCGCCGCTGACGCTTTTTTCCAAGGATTCGGTACCTTGTGCCGCACCTTGCCAGCAGCACTTAGGGCAGATGCAAAGCTGTTTGGCTTCCTCGATACAGACTTGCATCAGCTCATTTATATTTTCAGGAAGAGTTAGAATGTCTCTCGCGCAAACGCTGAATTATTCAAATACCAGGAGCGGGGTACTTGTACCTGTGATTGGGGCTGCAATGTCGTTACCAATAGTGATGTTTTCGCTAATGGGCTATGATATTAATCCGGCATTTCTGCTTGCTCCTATTATTGGAGTCGCATTTTTGATGACCTTCGGCCGCACTGCGCTTGCGTATATTGCGACAATGGTTTTTGGCCTAATTTCAATATTCGCGGCCAATAAAATATCCCCTGACGGAGATGTGGTTAAACATATTTTTTCACTAGTGTTAATTATGTTCGCACCGTCTTTCTTGTTTCTTGGTAAATATGTCTCTAAAACTCATGAGATAGGAAAAGTTTTTTACTGGCTGTCACTCTTTTCTGCTCTATTTTTGATCGTGGTTACTACCCGCATACTTTACCTTGAGCAGGACGTTCGCATTTATATTGGCACCCAAGGTCTCGCGGCAATGAATGCCGAATTCTTTGGCCTTCCAGTGTTTGCAACGTTTGGCGTTCTGAGCCTCGCACACCTGGTGTGCTTGCAGGCAGTGATTCTTTGCGGAACTCTCATTGGTGGTAAAGCCAGCAAGCCGGTATCAGTATTGCTGTGGGTTGCGCTGTTCTGCGCATCCTTCCTGATCATCGGCAGCGATTCTCGAAGCGCCCAGATTCTGTTGGTGTGGATTCTTGGGGCTGTGGTGGTTTACGCATTCCGTAATGCTGACGCTCGGCGTGCTTGTGTCGTCGTCATTCTCACTATCCTGATGGCGTTTGCGGTGACGTACGCGCGGGGCATGAACGAAAGCCGCATGTTGTCTTCCATTGAAGCTATCAGAACTGATTCTGGAAATGACGTTTTGGCCGGCTACGAGCCGCTCGGTTCGCCGCAGGGCCAAATTGTTGATAAGAAGTGGGAGAAACAGGCCGATCAGTTTGCAACTGGCCGTGTAGAGTTGGCTATCGCTGGCTTTAATGAAGTTAAAGCGAGCCCAATCATCGGCAGCGGGTTCGCTGGCTACGGTCGGTATTCGACAGAGGGGCTGTCCAAGGCTTTGGAAGCTAACACCTCAACCCACGTTTATTACCTTACACTGCTGTGGAAAGGCGGGCTGATATTCTTCATTCCAATTGTGGTGATGCTCCTCCTAAACTTGAAGGCCGCGATAGCCGTAACGAAAACCACTGCCCGCTCTGCTGAGCGATTCTTTGCATGGGCTGCTGTTTTGATGGCGTTCGGACCAATGGCAATGGCTTGGGATATCCTGATCGTACCGAGCGCGGGGGCTTTGGCCTTCTTCCTGTTCGGATTGCTGGCGACAACGAAAAAAGCTTAGCTGCCCCATTAAGTTCAGCCGCCTTCGGGCGGCTTGTTTGTTTAGAAAAAGGGCGAGCATAAGGCCCCGTCGATCTTTTCTGGCAATCCGCTAGTTGGTGGCTCTGGGTGAAGCTGTCAGAGTCGTCTTTGGGAGGTAATCTTTTATTATGGTGTATAGCCTGCTAGTGCGCTCAACCGTGTTCTCACAATTTATATGAAATGCGGTGTCATAAAAACTGGATAAAGGGAAATAGAAGTCATCCGGGTTGCCCACGATAGGAACACCAGCAGCCCTTATTTGCTCCATCATAGTCATCAAAGCTTTGTGGTAGGACTCTTTGTTCGATCGTTCATCTTGAACGGTTACGCTTGGCGCAATGTAAAATGCAACACCTTTGCTTTTGAGCTCTTTTGCGGTATCTGAGAGCAGTTCTAGTACGTTCTTATTGACTTTTGGGTTTTGAGGGATATCAATGCTCACCATATTTGCTATGGGGTGAGTACCGCACGCGCCTTGAATGTCTCCAGAGGAGTTCATGTTAAGGTATGAATAGGAGAACGGTTGCGGGGCGGTTCGATCGATTTTTTCGTATTGGACTCTAATCTCATCCATAGTCAGAGCCCTGCGATAAGGAAACTCCTTCAATACAGCATCTTTCTTGGATTTTACGTCCATGTTTGTGTAAAGAGTCTTCATGTCAATCGCGGACATGTATTTGAGTTTCGTCAAAAAGGGAAGACTATAAAAATAGTCACCATACCAAGCTACCATTTCTCTTAAGATCCAATCCTCAGGCGTTCGGTAGTCTTTGAAGTAGTATAGCCACACCAAGGACATTACGACCGTGTCCCCCTCGCGGGAGTTTTTGATGACCGATTTGGTAAGGGCATCTAACGGAAGGCCGCCATGTAGCGCCATATTGGCAACTGGCATGCCAGTCTTTTTAGATAACAACTCGCTGTTAACGCCAAATACTGTGCTTGAATCGCCAAATAATAATATTCGTTTACCTGGTGTATTGACCCCTACCAGATTCTTATAAGTATTCCAGTTGGCCGCGTCATATCCGGATGGTATCGGCGCGTCAAACTGATACAGAAATGCAGCATAAAACGCACCAAAGGAAACAATGGTCGCGCAAGCCGCAGAAATGATGAATTTTCTATATAGGGTCATGGTCAGAATTGGAAATAGAGGAAAGGGCTGATGACGTTTGTTCCGAAAGTAGACAACATGCTTGCGCCTATCACCGCCACGCAGACGATCCCGGCTGTGACGCAGACCATCGAACTTACTCTATGACCTTCATCACCGTTAATCTGAATTCGTTTATGTAGCAGGTCTAATACCTCATAAACGTTTGGAAATGCCCAGATAATCAGCATTGATATTGAAAAGTAAGCGAGCAATGGCAGAAAGCTTATCGTTTTGAATATGGCCTCCCACGCAACTGGCTCTTCGAAACCCGCCATTGCGACAATTATAGTTTGGGCTGAATGGATGCTCTCGGCGCGGAAGAATACCCATGCGATGACAACCACGCAGAACGTTAGCAAGACACTCGCCGGAATTGTAATCGCTGCAGGAAGCAACCCTGACATCCTTAGGGGGGGCGGTATCTTCTGAAACATATGGTTGATGCATAGATAAGCGCCATGAAGAGCGCCCCAGATGACAAAGGTCCAATTCGCACCATGCCAAAGGCCACCAAGCAGCATCGTGAGCATTAGATTGACCAGGCGGCGTGTTTCTCCCTTTCGATTCCCGCCTAAGGGGATATACAGGTAGTCCCTTAAAAATTGGGACAGTGTCATATGCCAGCGGCGCCAGAATTCAATGATGTTTCGGGCTTTGTAAGGTGAGTTAAAGTTTATAGGGAGGTGGATTCCGAACAACATGGAGAGGCCGACAGCCATATCCGAGTAGCCAGAAAAGTCAAAGTAAATTTGCAACGTATAAGCGATGGCCCCGACCCAAGCAATCATTGGCCCAATCGCCTGTCCAGTGGCGGCCGCATGAAATACCGGGTCCGCATAGGTACTGATGGGATCAGCAAGCAATAATTTCTTACCGAGCCCGACCGCGAATAACGCAACACCAATAGAGATGTTCCTTGACCGGATGCGGTAGATCTCCGGGTCTTTGAATTGAGGCATCATTTGCCCGTGGTGCAAGATCGGACCCGCAATCAGGTGGGGGAACCAGGTTACGAACAGCAGGTAGTGCCAAAAATTGTATTCTTGGGCTTTGCCTTTCCAGGCATCAACGAGGAAAGCGATCTGGGTAAATGTGAAAAAAGAAATACCGAGCGGTAGCACGAGTTCAAGGGTCGGCATGTGGACGCCGGTAGATCGGGCAACCTCACCTAGAAAGAAATTGGAGTATTTGTAGTAGCAGAGCAGCAGTAGATTGCTGATGACTCCAACATACAGGGCTGCCTTAGATTTTGCCCGGGCTCGCTCATGGTTTTTCGCAATGATGTATCCAACGGTGTAGTTGAACACGATCGATGCCAGTAGGAGCGGGATATAGGTTGTGCTCCACCAGCCATAAAAAAACACAGACGCTGCTGCCAACCAAATCGCTGCAAACTCTTTGCCTACAGTGCGTGCCAGAAGGAAAAATCCCAAGAGCACGATCGGAAGAAAGAAAAAATGAATTCAAACGAAGTAAAAAGCATGACATCGCTGTCTCTTATATTTTCGACGCGCGAGTCTACGTGAGTTTAGTCAAAAAAAAATAGCCATTTGCTACCTTGATGAAGCAGAGGAATGCAGTCAGTCGAACCAAAAAAATTGCAATGACGGGGGGGGGAAGGGTGGTGCCCAGAAAAAGCAGGGTTAAATCGGTGTTATGCGATTCCTGTCCAGGCACCGTTCCCTTGTTATTTCACCTTTCTGCTCAAATCTTCCACGGTGCGTTTCAGCTGATCCAGTTGGTTGTCCTGATCGCTGACTTCCCGCTTAAGGCTGGACAGGTCGCTGGAGCTCGAGCTGGAACTCGATCCGGCGCTGCGCTTGAGGTCTTCCACCTGGCTGGCAAGCCTTTTCAAGTCGTTTTCCTGTTCATTGACGGTACGCTTGAGGTCGTTCACTTCGCTGGAGCTTGAACTTGAACTGGAGTTCGAGCCGCCGCTGCTGCGCTTCAGATCGTCCATCTGACTGGCGAGCTTTTTCAGACCGTTTTCCTGTTCGCTCACCGCGCGTTTCAGATCACTCACTTCGCTTGAGCTAGAGCTTGCGCTTGAGCTGGAATTCGAGCTGCTGCTGTGCTTGAGGTCGTCCATCTGGCTGGCGAGCTTTTTCAGTCCGTTGTCCTGTTCGCTGACCGTACGCTTGAGGTCGCTGACTTCGCTGGAACTGGAGCTGGAATTCGAGCTGCTATTGCGTTTGAGTTCGTCCACCGCCTTGGCAAGGTTTACCAAACCGGTGTTCTGTTCGCTGACCGTGCGTTTCAGGTCGTTCACTTCGCTGGCGCTGGAACTGGAGCTCGAACCACTGTTGCGTTTGAACTCGTCCATGGCCTTGGCGAGGTTTTTCAGCGCCGTGTCCTGATCACTGACGGTGCGCTTGAGTTTATCCACTTCGCTGGCAGTCGAACTCGAACCGGACACCGTGTTCTTTTTCAACTCTTCGATGAGCCGCGCCTGTGTACTGACGGTTTTCTTCAGCTCTTCAAGATCTGCCGTATCGGTTTTAACCATTCTTTGTAATTTTTCCACGTCTTCGATACTGAGGCCTGATTTGACCATCACGTCTGTGCCGTAATAGTTGTGGAAAACCAAAAATTTATCGGAAGAGTTTGCGCTGTCGAATTTGTACTCCAGACCGGCTTGAGCCGAATCGGGCATTGCCAGGCTGCCGAGAAGAAGGGCAGCCATGCCGGTTGCAAACAGGGTAGATGGAAGCTTGGGAAAATTGCGCATCACCGATTCCTTGTGAAGTGCCTATATGGCACATCGCTATGACTTTACCTTTTGAACGTTGTTCCTGGGTAGCGAGGGAAAATTTTCAGAAAGGCCGATCAACGGTTTTTTTGTAGATTTGATGTAAAAGTCCATATAAATCGTCGACCAAACGTCCTATATTCGGACGTTGCACACGTACCACTTTGCAGTTTTCAGATGATCCCCGAATGGTTCTGAAGGCCAGACAAACCGGGCTTCACACGGTTTTTTGCGTCAGAGAGATCCTTGATGATCCAGATCCATCTTCCATTCCCCAGATCAGCGAGAACGCCATGACCGTTAAAGAATTGACCCAAGAAGCCAGACACGAAGAAGCGCTTAAAAAGTACCTGCTTGAATCACCCCAGCTAGCGGAAGAGATCAAGGACCTGCCCGCCGACGATCAGAAAGACCAGATCCAGTGGGCGTTCGAGGATGAGGCGGAGTCCCAGGGCTTGCAGCCATGGGAACTGACGCTCAAGTACACCTCGACCCCTGAAGAGTTCGAGGCTGCGCGCCTGGTGCTGCACAAGGAGGCGGCCGAGGTGTTGGGCGTCGAGTGGGAAGAGTACTGCGAGATGAACAATCTGGTGGTTTGAGAGCAGCTTCAGGCTTCAGGCTTCAAGCGGTAAGCTGCAAGTACAAGCAAAACTGCTTGAAACTTGGAGCTTGCCGCTCGAAGCTGCGTTTTAGAGGCTTAAGCGCATCGACAGGTCGACAGCCTTCACATCCTTGGTCATCGCACCAATCGAAATGTAATCCACCCCGGTTTCGGCGATCGGCAGCAGCGTGTTTTCGTTGATACCACCGCTGGCTTCCAGTTTCGCCTTGCCCGCGTTCAGGCGCACGGCTTCACGCATGTCATCCAGGCTCAACTCATCGAGCATGATGATGTCGGCACCCGCCGCCAGGGCTTCTTTCAATTCCGCCAGGCTTTCCACTTCAATCTCGACCGGCTTGCCCGGGGCGATCTTGTGCGCGGCGTTGATGGCCTCAGGAATGCCACCGCAGGCGGCGATGTGGTTTTCCTTGATCAGGAAGGCGTCGTACAGGCCGATGCGGTGGTTGTGGCAACCGCCGCAGGTCACGGCGTACTTCTGCGCCAGACGCACCCCCGGCAGGGTTTTACGGGTGTCGAGCAGCTTCACCTGGGTCTCGGCGACAAAATCCGCCAGGTATTGCGCGCGCGTGGCCACGCCCGAGAGCAATTGCAGGAAATTCAGTGCGCAGCGTTCGCCGGTCAGCAGCGAGCGTGCCGGGCCCTCGAGGTGAAACAGCGCCTGATTGGGTTTCACCCGTTCGCCGTCACGCACCTGCCAGTGCACCGCGACCCGTGGATCGAGTTGCCGGAAAACGGCATCGACCCATGCGGTGCCGGCAATGACCGCGGCGTCGCGGGTGATGATGGTGGCTTTTGCCAGGCGTTCGGCCGGGATCAGCTGTGCGGTGATGTCGCCGCTGCCGATGTCTTCGAGCAACGCACGGCGCACGTTGGCTTCGATTTCGGCGGTCAAATCGGCGAGACGTAGATTCGGCATAACGGGCTCCACAAACAAAGTGGCCCGATTATAGGGCCATGGCGCGAGGCAACCCAAGGCATCAGAGGCGTTCCTCTCACCTGCAAACCTGCATTTGGTCGATTCCCTTGAATCATCGGCGCTAAGTCAACGTCTTTCCTATGCGTCTATTTCGATACGAAGCACAGAGTCTGCTGGTACACGGGAGCGCTTTTGCAAGATAATCCGCCTTGCTTTTGACGTCATGGCTTTGACGTTCGTTTGGATACGACTATTCGTAGAATCACCGTTTCAGGAGGCTTGGATGCACAACGACGGGAATGTAGTGCCTTTGCACAAGGCGGCTACCGGTCAGGCGACGCAATCGCCGCTCGCCCGCCTGCCTGTGATTCTGCTTCAGGTTCGCGACAAGGCCACTCAACAGCTCAGGCATGGCTTGCAGGAGCTGTTTGATAACGCCGACGACACGCTGTTCGAAATGGCTGATCGGGCCCGCAGCGATGTCGAGCAGAACCTCTTTTTCGAAGCCATGCGCGACTTGCGACTCAAGCGGAAAAGCATCGAACGTGGTTTTCTCGAACACTTCTTCGAGGCGTTCGTCAGTCTCTCGCAGCACGACAGCGCCCAGGCGGCCTTGCCTCAGGCATTGGCATTTGAAACCGATGCATTGCCCAATGACGATCTGGAACGCAGCGTCGCGGTGGACGCCATGGTCAGCAAAGTGCTGAACCGCGACGGGTTCGCTCTTGACCAACTGACAGCCCGACTCAGTGCTTTGCTGGGCAAGGCGCTGGACGATGAGCACAACCCGCTGGGGCCTGCGCGGCTCTGCGAGTATTTCTTGCAGGCCTGGCGCAACCTGGGGGTGGAGATCAAGGTCAAGCTGATCATTCTCAAACTATTCGATCGCTACGTGCTCAGCAGCACTGATCAGCTGTACGCCGAAGCCAATCAACTGCTCATCGCGACCGGCGTGTTGCCCGACCTCAAGCCCGCTCCCACGCGGCGAGCCAGCGATCATGCCGCCGCCAGCGCCTATGCCGAACCGATCGAAGTCGGCATCCACTCGGGCCATACACCGGTCGACGATGGCGTGCAGGAAGTCTTTGCCGCGTTGCAGGAGCTGCTGCTACACGTGCGCGGCAGTGTCGCGCCGACCCTCGAAGCCAGTGCCCAGACACAGCCCATTTCCACCCGAGACCTGTTGCGCCTGCTCTCGCACTTGCAGCAATACGTGCCGGCGCTGGCGACCCAGGACGACTTCGATCTGCGTAACCAGCTCGAACAGCTGCTAACCCGGGTCAGCGTCAAAAGCGGCAAGTCGCGCGTGGTCGGCGTGGCTGACGAAGACGTGATCAACCTGATCGCCATGCTCTTCGAATGCATCCTTGATGACCGCAACCTGCCTGACTCCCTCAAGGCGCTGATTGGTCGGTTGCAGATTCCGATGCTCAAAGTGGCGGTGCTCGACAAGAGCTTCTTCAGCCGGGCCAGCCACCCGGCCCGGCGTCTGCTCAACGAAATCGCTGCCGCCGCGATGGGCTGGGGGGAGTGCGATGACCACGAGCGTGACAGCCTGTACCTGCGCATCGAGCAAGTGGTCCAGCGCCTGTTGAACGACTTTGTTGATGATCCGGCGATCTTTTCCGAATTGCTGGCGGATTTTCTCGCCTTCACCAGTGATGAGCGCCGCCGCAGCGAACTGCTGGAACAGCGTACCCGTGACGCCGAGGAAGGCCGCGCCAGGACCGAACTGGCTCGCCAGCGTGTCGAGCAGGCGCTGAATCAGGCGTTATTGGGCAAAGTGCTGCCCCAGGCTGTGGTGGTCTTCGTGCAGGAGGCCTGGAGTAAAGTGCTGTTGTTGACCTGCCTCAAACATGGTGATGCGTCGGCGCAATGGCAGGCCGATGTGCAGACTATGGAGCAATTGATCTGGAGCGTGCAGCGCCATGACGAGCCCGATGCCGGCCTGCGTTTGTTGGCGCTGGTGCCCGGGCTGCTGAAGGCCTTGCGCGACGGATTGAGCAGCTCGGCGTTCGATCCGTTCGCCACCAGTGAGTTTTTCAGTGAGCTGGAAACCTTGCACGTGCAACTGTTCGAGCGCCCGGGTCAGACGGCTGAACAACCCGTCGACCCGCCGGTTATGGTCGAAGTGCTGCAGCAAATCGTGCTGCACACGGCGGACGAAGGCCTGGCCGATGTGGTGTCTGTGCGGTTGCCGGCAGACGATGCCGGTTTGCTTCAGGTCGATCAACTGCGTCCGGGCTGCTGGGTCGAGTTTCAGGAAGACGATGAAAACACCCTGCGTTGCAAGCTGGCAGCGATCATCGATTCCACCGGCAAATACATCTTTGTCGACCGCACGGGAATGAAAGTGCTGGAGCGCAGCCGCACCGGCCTGGCCCTGGAATTTCGCCGTGGCGCGGTGCGGGCGCTGGACGATACCTTGCTGTTCGACCGGGCCCTGGAGTCGGTGCTGGGCAATCTGCGGCGTCTCAATCGCGGCAAGTGATCGCGCCCCGAGGGCCTATCGCGGCATACTGGGCGCCAACACAGTCGTCGTTGAAGGAACCTGTATGCAGTTGGACCCCGCGAGCGGTTGGTGTCAGGGCGTGCGTGTATGCCGCTCGCCCAACTTCAATGCGCGCCCCTCGGGCGAAATTTCCCTGCTGGTGATCCACAACATCAGCCTGCCGCCAGCGCAGTTCGCCACCGGCAAGGTGCAGGAATTTTTCCAGAATCGTCTGGATGTCACGGAGCATCCCTATTTTGCAGGTATTGCTGACCTGCGGGTGTCTGCGCACTTTCTGATCGAACGTGACGGCACTGTTACTCAGTTTGTCTCTTGTCTTGAGCGCGCCTGGCACGCCGGTGTCTCGAGTTTCGAGGGGCGGGAGACCTGCAACGATTTTTCTGTGGGCATCGAACTTGAGGGCACGGATGATCTTCCGTTCGAGGACGCCCAGTATCAGGCGTTGACGACTCTGACCCGACAACTGCAAAGCACATTTACGGCGATCACGGCGCAACGCATCTGCGGGCATAGCGACATCGCACCGGGGCGCAAGACGGATCCGGGACCCGCGTTCGACTGGGCACGCTACCGCGCCGCCTTGGCAAAAGCCGCTTTGGAACAAGAGGAACAACGATGAGTTTTCTGGTGTTGCTGTTGGCCGTCTGGATCGAGAAATTCTCGGCCTTGCGCCATCGGGTCCAACGTGACGGCGGTTGGGTGCGTGAGCTGAACAAGCTTGAAGTCAGCCCGCGCCTGATCGATCGGCCATGGCTGGTATTGGTGGTGCTGGTGTTGTTGCCGGTGGCGCTGCTGGGTTTGTTGCTGGTGGTGCTTGAACCGGTGGCCTACGGGTTGCTGGCGTTGCCGGTGCACCTGCTGGTGGTGATTTACAGTCTGGGTCGCGGCGATTTGCTGGCTGGCCTGGGACCGTTTCGCGATGCCTGGCGCCGGGAAGACCTGCAAGCCGCCGCCCATGTGGCGAAGCGCGACGTGGACATCTGCGCCGATAGCGGCGAGCAACTGCTTGAGCGGGTCGAAGGGCATTTGCTGTGGGAGGCATACCAGAGCTTTTTCGCGGTGATTTTCTGGTACTTCGTGCTGGGCCCGGTCGCCGCACTGAGCTACCGGCTGCTGGCGCTGGCTGAAGAGCACGGGCAGAACCCTGCTGTGGTCGAGCGCGCTGCACAGTTGCGTCATGCGTTTGATTGGGTGCCGGTGCGTCTGTTGGCGGCCAGTTTCGCGCTGGTCGGAAATTTTGTCGCGGTCAGCCGCGTCATGCTGCATGAACTGCTGAACTGGAACATCAGCGCTGCCCAGTTGATCGAGAAAGTTGGCCTGGTGGCTGGCGAAATTCCTGCACCGGTCGTCGGACCGGATGGTATCAACAGCCTGGACCGGATCTGGGAACTGCTGCTGCGCGCGGCGGTGCTCTGGTATGCAGGTTTTGCGTTGTGGACGGTCCTTCCGTAAACCAACGGCTGTCTTGTGTGAACGTCTTTGTGGGAGAGGGGGCTTGCTCCCGCTGGGCGCGCAGCGCCCTCAAACGGCCAGGCGAATATGTCAGGAAAACCCGCTCGCCTGCATTGCGTCTGCTTCGCAGACGAGCGGGAGCAGGCTCCCTCGCCACAAGATGATCATCGATCTCAAGTCCGGCGATCTGCCGTTAACCTTAAGTTACAAAACCCTCAGCCGATTTAAGCTATACAGGGATAGCGCTGAATAGTGGCTATCTGCCGTCGACCCGCGCCTGCCAATAAAAATAAGAATCAAAAGGGAGACTTCCAGTGAAGAGCTTGCTCTATCCCGCCGTCGCGCTGATGAATCGCCTGAGCTTCGGCATGAAGTTCAGCCTGATCAGTGTGCTGTTCCTCGTGCCGATGCTGGTGACCAACTTCTATCTGGTCCGCGACTCCTATCGTGAATTCCAGGGCACACAAGTCGAGCTGCAAAGCCTCGACCTGCTCGGCAGCAGCCTGACCCTGCGGCGTGATCTGGAAACCCTGAACAACCTGGTGCAAATCAACGTCACCCTTGGCCAGTCCGGCAAGGCCGGTAACGTCGAGACGAAGATCAGCACTCTGGAGCAAAGTGTTCTGGCCCGCCTGCAAGGGCTGACGGCGATGACCACTGATCCGGAGCAGATCACGGTTTTCGATGGCAAGCGCGATGAAATGATCGCGGCGTTCAAGGCCCAGCAAGCGGAAAACTCCCTGCAAAGCAAAAGTGGGATGATCGGCAAGTTGCTCGGCAGCGCGCAGATTTTCAGCCAGATCATCGCCAGTCAAGCCGGCCTGAGCCGCGATACCCAGAGCGACATGCGTCAGCTCAGCGAACTCATTACCAACGTCACTCCGCCTGTGACGCAGATCCTGGGCGACGGCCGGGCGATGGGTTCCTATTCGCTTGGGCAAGGTTTTCTGAATTCGTCGTCGAGCACCCGATTTGATGAGCTGCTGGCGCAGATCGAAAAGCTCCAGGGCGAATACGGTCTGAAGCTCAATGATGCATTGGGTTCCAGCAAAGCGGCGCGTGACACCCTGGCCGCCCAGGCCGAGAGCAGCAAGGCCTCGCTGAAAAAGGCCAGTGAACTGTTCGAAGAACAGGTGGTGATGGCCGACACCCTCGATGCGCCATGGCAGGCCTTTTACGACCAGGTCACCGGCCTGATGGACCAGACCTACCAACTCAACGAAGCCACCCTGACATTCCTCGGCACCCAGTTGCAGCAGCGACTGGAGCAGAACCGCACCCATATGATCTTGCAGGCCGTGGCGCTGTCGGTGGTGTTTGTGTTGATTTTCTACCTCTACGGCGGCTTCTACGCCTCGACCCGCACCACCCTCAAACGTCTGGGCGCGACGCTGGACAAAGTTGCAGCGGGCGACATGACCGTCACCTTCCGGGCCGAAAGCCGCGATGAGTTGGGCGAGTTGGGCGAGGTGTTCAACGGCACCGTGAAGAAAATCCATGACCTGATCGAGCGGGTAGGCCAGACCGTCAATGAGGTCGAGCGCCAGGCCGGACAAGTCGAAAGTGTCTCTGCCCAAAGCAACCAGGCGGTGGCGGGGCAGCGTTCGCAGATCGAGCAGGTCGCCACGGCCATGAACCAGATGTCTGCCACCTCCCTTGAGGTGGCGCGCAGTGCCGCCGCAGCAGTCAGCAGTGCCCACAGCGTCAACGACGAAACCATCAGCGGTCGCGGCCTGGTGGCGTCCCAGCAGGGCAGCATCGCGCAACTGGCCAGCGAGATCGATCAGTCGGTGCGGGTGGTCAACCAATTGGCCAGCGACAGTCAATCCATCAGCCGCGTGCTGGAAGTGATCAAGAGCATCGCCGAGCAGACCAACCTCTTGGCGCTCAACGCCGCGATCGAAGCCGCTCGGGCCGGTGAGCAAGGGCGTGGTTTTGCGGTGGTGGCCGATGAGGTGCGGACCCTCGCCAAGCGCACTCAGCAATCGACCGAAGAAATCGAGCAGATGATCACCAAGCTCCAGAATGGTGTCGGCGCGGCGGTGAAAGCCATGGGCGTCAGCCATCAGGTGGCCGATGGCACCGTCGGGCAGTCGGAAAAGGTCCAGCAGGCGCTGGAAAACATCCTCGGTGCCGTCGGCATGATCGTCGACCAGAACCAACAGATCGCCGCCGCGGTGGAGCAGCAGACGGCAGTGGCCCACGACATCGACCAGAACATCGTCGAGATCAACCGCGCGGGTGAACGTACCGCCGAAGGGGCGCACCAGACCGAGGATGCCAGTCGAGCATTGTCGGCCCAAGTGTTGGAACTCAAACAACTGATCAGCGCGTTCCGGGTCTGATGACACACAAGGATCAAATGTGGGAGCAGGTTTTTGTGCAGGGCTGATTTACCAGTTGAACAACTCGCAGGCATTGTCCGTGCTTGCGGCCGCCAATCGCTCGGGGCTGATCGCCATGATGCCGGCCAGCGCCGAGCAAATCGCCGGCAGGTGCGCCGGGCTGTTGCGTTGACCGGGAAACATGGCGGGCGCCATGTCCGGTGAATCGGTTTCCAGCACCACTGATTCCAGGGGCAGGTCAGCGAGGACGCGGTGCATGCGCAGCGCCTGCGGCCAGGTCGCGGCGCCGCCCAGGCCCAGTTTGAAACCGAGCCTGATGTATTCGCGCGCCTCTTCCTTGCTGCCGGCGAAGGCATGAATGATGCCCGCGCGTTTCAATCGAAACCGTTTGAGCGTGGCAATCACCGCGGCATGGCTGCGCCGCACATGAATCAGCGCCGGAAGATTGAAGTCCACCGCCAGTTGCAGTTGCGCGTCGAACAAGGCCTGCTGGCGCTCACGGTCGAGGGTTTCGATGAAGTAATCCAGACCGATCTCGCCCACGGCACACAATTGCCGATGACCCGCCAGGCGGGTCAGCCAGTCACCGAGTTCGAGTAAATCGTCAGGGCGATGCTGGTCCAGGTACACCGGGTGCAAACCGAGCGCCGCATGCAGGTCGGGGTCGCTCTGCACCAAGTCCCAGACCCGCTGCCAATTGCCCTGATAAACCCCCAGCACCACCATCCGCCGTACCCCGAGGGCGCGGCTTTCGGCGAGCAGCGCCGTGCGGTCCTCGTCGAAGTCCGGAAAATCCAGATGAGTGTGGCTGTCAATCAGCTCCACGGTTCAGTCCTGGCGAATACGCTGCTTGAAGGTCCGCGCGATGGCTTGCACGCCGGGTTGGTAGTCGGACTGCTCGATGGCGGCCAGCGCCAGCGCCAGGGCCTTGTCGGCAATCAACTGATGCTGCTGGGCCATGGCGTTGACCGGCAGCGGCAAGAAGTCCAGCAACTGCGTGTCGCCGAAGGTGCCTAGGCGCAGCGGACGGGTTTTCAGCGGGAAGTCGTGCAAGGCATCGAACACGCCTTGAAGCAGCACGTAAGACGTGGTCACCAGTGCATCCGGCAAATGCCCAAGGCGCTGTAACAATTCCTCCATCAACTGCTTGCCGCACTCACGGCTGAACGATTCGCCGTGCTCGATCAGCACGTCGCCTTTGAACCCGCTTAACGCCTCCTTGAACCCGGCGGCACGTTCCTGGCTGATGCTCAGCTCGGGGCGGGCACCGATCAGCGCGATTTGCTTGGGCAGCGGGTCGAGCAGACTGCGGGTCAGTTGCAGGCTGGCCTCGCGATCATCGCTGATCACCGAACAGAAATGCTCAGGCTCCATCACCCGGTCGATGGCGATGATCGGAATGCCTTTGGCCTGCAACAGACGATAACTGTCATCACCGGCCGGCAGGCAACTGGCGACGATCAAGGCATCACAGCGCCGGGCGCGGAACAGTTGCAGCAATTGCCGCTCACTGTCCGGCGCATCGTCGGAACTGGCGATCAGCAATTGATAACCGCGCGCCCGGGCGCCTTGCTCGAGCAGTTTGGCGATTCTTGCGTAACTGGGGTTTTCCAGGTCCGGCAGAATGAAGCCCAAAGTGCGGGTGTGCCGACTGCGCAGCCCCGCCGCCTGAGGGTTGGGCGTGAAGCCATGTTGTTCGACGACCGCACGAACGCGCTCGACGGTGGCACTGCTGATACGTTGCTGCTCGGCCTTGCCATTAATGACATAACTGGCGGTGGTAACGGACACACCGGCCAACTGTGCGATATCACTGAGTTTCAACTCGGGATTTCCTTGTTTGTTCGAGCTTGCCCCGACATTTTCGACAATCCTACCCGATTCGGGCAGACGACCATTGTCGCAACGCTTCCGACAAGTTGGACTTCAAGGATGGGACATAATCGAGTAACGTGCCAATCATTCTAGATTAAACGTTTCAGCAAGCGTATTTTCTACGTTATAAGCGCATTTGGCCGGTTCTGCCGTGAAACCGCCAAAAATGATGACGAAGCGCCTAAGCTGGAATCATCCAAAACAATACCTGGCGCCCACAGACGCCAAAAAGGAGAAAGCATGCTCGAGCTCACCATAGAGCAGATATCCATGGGCCAGTCGGCTGTGGATAAGTCCGAAGCCTTGCAATTACTGGCCGGGCATCTGGTCACCGATGGCCTGGTGGCCGAGGGTTATCTCGCCGGTTTGCAGGCGCGGGAAGTCCAGGGCTCGACCTTTCTCGGTCAAGGTATTGCCATCCCCCACGGTACGCCGGAAACCCGCGACCAGGTGTTTTCCACCGGTGTGCGGCTGATGCAATTCCCCGAAGGCGTGGACTGGGGCGACGGCCAGATCGTTTACCTGGCGATCGGCATTGCCGCCAAATCCGATGAACACCTGCGACTGCTGCAACTGCTGACCCGTGCCCTCGGAGAAACCGACCTGGGCCAGGCCCTGCGTCGCGCCAGTTCCGCCGAAGCCTTGTTGAAACTGCTGCAAGGGGCACCGCAGGAACTGGCGCTGGATGCACAAATGATCGGCCTTGGTGTCTCCGCCGATGACTTCGAAGAACTTGTATGGCGCGGCGCGCGTTTGCTGCGCCAGGCCGATTGCGTGAGTAACGGGTTCTCCGCCGTCTTGCAACAGGTCGAAGCGCTGCCGCTGGGCGATGGCTTGTGGTGGCTGCACAGCGAACAAACGGTCAAGCGTCCGGGCCTGGCGTTCGTCACGCCGGACAAGCCCATGCGCTACCTCGGCCAGCCCCTCAGTGGCCTGTTCTGCCTGGCCAGCCTCGGCGAGGCGCATCAGGCTTTGCTCGAACGCCTGTGTGCGCTGCTGATCGAAGGCCGTGGCCATGAATTGGGTCGCGCCACCAGCAGCCGTAAAGTCCTCGAAGTGCTGGGCGGTGAACTGCCGGCGGACTGGCCGAGCGCGCGCATTGCGTTGGCCAACGCCCACGGTTTGCATGCCCGCCCGGCGAAGATCCTCGCGCAGTTGGCGAAAAGTTTTGAAGGCGAAATCCGCGTGCGCATCGTCGATGGCCAGGACAGCGCCGTGTCGGTGAAGAGCTTGAGCAAACTGCTCAGCCTCGGCGCCCGGCGCGGTCAGGTATTGGAGTTCGTCGCTGAACCGAGCATCGCCGCCGATGCCTTGCCAGCCTTGCTGGCCGCCATCGAAGAAGGCCTCGGTGAAGACGTCGAGCCGTTGCCCGCCGTGAGCCAGCAGCGCGAGGTGTTTGCCGATGTCGCCGAAGTGCTCCTGGCGCCAGCGTCCGGCAGTCTGGTCCAGGCCATTGCCGCTGCACCGGGCATCGCCATTGGCCCGGCGCACATTCAAGTGCTGCAAACCATCGAATACCCGTTGCGTGGCGAGTCTGCCGCCATTGAGCGTGAACGTCTCAAGCAGGGCTTGGTGCACGTGCGCCGCGACATCGAAGGCCTGATCGAACGCAGCAAATCCAAAGCCATCCGCGAGATTTTCATCACCCACCAGGAAATGCTCGACGACCCGGAATTGACCGATGAAGTCGACACCCGCCTCAAGCAAGGCGAAAGCGCTGAAGCGGCGTGGATGGCGGTGATTGAAGCGGCGGCCAAACAACAGGAATCGTTGCAGGACGCCTTGCTCGCCGAACGGGCTGCCGACCTGCGCGACATCGGTCGTCGGGTGCTGGCGCAACTCAGCGGCGTCGAAACCCCGAGTGAACCCGATCAGCCGTACATTCTGGTGATGGACGAAGTCGGCCCGTCCGACGTTGCCCGTCTCGATCCGACCCGTGTGGCCGGCATTCTCACGGCCCGTGGCGGCGCGACCGCTCACAGCGCGATTGTCGCCCGGGCGCTGGGCATTCCGGCCTTGGTCGGCGCTGGTGCGGCGGTGTTGCTGCTGGCGCCGGGCACGCCGTTGCTGATTGATGGTCAGCGCGGTCGCCTGCATGTGGACGCCGACGCGGCAACCTTGCAGCGCGCCACCGAAGAACGCGACACCCGCGAACAACGCCTGAAAGCCGCCGCCGAACAACGCCATCAACCGGCGCTGACCACCGACGGCCATGCGGTCGAAGTGTTCGCCAACATCGGCGAAAGTGCCGGCGTGACCAGCGCGGTGGAGCAGGGTGCCGAAGGCATCGGCTTGCTGCGCACTGAACTGATTTTCATGGCCCATTCCCAGGCGCCGGACGAGGCCACCCAGGAAGTCGAATACCGCCGCGTCCTCGACGGCCTGGCCGGTCGTCCCCTGGTGGTTCGCACCCTCGATGTCGGTGGCGATAAACCACTGCCGTACTGGCCGATTGCGAAAGAAGAAAACCCGTTCCTCGGCGTGCGTGGCATTCGCCTGACCTTGCAGCGTCCGCAGATCATGGAAGCGCAATTGCGCGCCTTGCTCCGTGCAGCGGACAACCGTCCGTTGCGGATCATGTTCCCGATGGTCGGCAGCGTCGATGAGTGGCGCCAGGCGCGGGACATGACCGAGCGTCTGCGTCTGGAAATCCCGGTGGCTGACCTGCAACTGGGGATCATGATCGAGGTGCCATCGGCGGCCTTGCTGGCGCCGGTGCTGGCCAAGGAAGTCGACTTCTTCAGCGTCGGCACCAATGACCTGACTCAATACACCCTGGCCATCGACCGAGGGCATCCAACCTTGTCGGCCCAGGCTGACGGCTTGCACCCGGCGGTGCTGCAACTGATCGACATCACCGTGCGCGCGGCCCATGCCAACGGCAAGTGGGTCGGCGTGTGCGGCGAGCTGGCAGCCGATCCGCTGGCGGTGCCGGTGCTGGTCGGTCTCGGCGTGGACGAACTCAGCGTGTCCGGTCGCAGCATTGCCGAGGTCAAGGCACGCATCCGCGAACTCAGCCTCAGCCAAACCAGAATTCTCGCCCAACAGGCCCTGGCCGTGGGCAGCGCCAATGAAGTGCGCGCATTAGTGGAGGCCCTGTAATGGCCAAAATCCTGACCCTGACGCTCAACCCGGCGCTGGACTTGACGGTGCAGTTGCCGCGCCTCGAGCCCGGCCAAGTCAATCGCAGCGACGAAATGCACACCCACGCCGCCGGTAAAGGCGTGAACGTGGCGCAGGTGCTCGCCGACCTCGGCCATCAGCTGACGGTCAGCGGTTTCCTCGGTGAGGACAACCTTCAAGCGTTCGAAACCCTGTTCGCCAAACGCGGTTTTGTCGATGCGTTCATCCGGGTGCCCGGTGAGACGCGCAGCAACATCAAACTGGCGGAAAACGATGGGCGGATCACCGACATCAACGGTCCGGGGCCGATGGTCAATGCGACGGCTCAGCAGGCGCTGCTGGATCGACTCGAGCAGATTGCGCCCGGTCATGACGCGGTCGTGGTGGCCGGCAGCCTGCCGCAGGGCATAAGCCCGCAGTGGTTGCAGGCGTTGATTGAACGTTTGAAAAACCTCGGTCTGAACGTTGCCCTCGACAGCAGCGGCGAAGCCTTGCGTGCAGCGCTCAAGGCCGGCCCGTGGCTGATCAAGCCGAACACTGAAGAGTTGGCCGACGCGCTGGGCTGCGAGGTGATATCGGTGGCGGCACAAGCCGAAGCGGCGAGCCGTTTGCACGCTCAAGGCATCGAGCATGTGGTGATCTCCCAGGGGGCCGATGGCGTGAACTGGTTCAGTGTCGGCTCGGCGATGCACGCCACGCCGCCCAAGGTCAGTGTCGTCAGCACCGTGGGCGCAGGCGATTCGTTGCTGGCCGGCATGCTCCACGGTTTGCTCAGTGCCGACACGCCTGAACAGACCCTGCGCACCGCCACGGCAATCGCCGCGATGGCGGTCACGCAGATCGGTTTCGGAATTGGCGATGTCGCGCAGTTGGCGCGGCTCGAACAGGGCGTGCGCATCCGCACCCTGACAGAACAATAAGAGGGTTTGTCATGAAGTTAGCCATTGTTACGGCCTGCCCGAACGGCATGGTCACCAGTGTGCTGTGCGCCCGTTTGCTCGATGCAGCGGCCCAGCGTCAGGGCTGGAGCACCAGCGTCGAAGTGGTCGATGCCGCGCATCCGGAACGTCAGCTGTCGGCTGCCACGATTGAAGCGGCCGAGTGGGTGTTGCTGGTCACCAGTGCGCCGGTGGATATGTCGCGATTCGTCGGCAAGAAAGTGTTCCAGAGCACGCCCGCGCATGCCCTGCAGGATGTCGAAGCGGTGCTACGACGCGGGGCTGAAGAAGCTCAGGTGTATGTCGCGCCCGAAGCTGTCGAGCAACCTGCTACCACCGTTCAAAACGCGCCACGCCTGGTGGCGATCACGGCGTGTCCGACCGGTGTCGCTCACACGTTCATGGCAGCCGAAGCCTTGCAGCAAGCGGCCAAGCGTCTGGGCTACGACCTGCAAGTGGAAACCCAAGGCTCGGTCGGTGCGCGCAATCCACTCAGCGCTGCAGCGATTGCCGATGCCGATGTGGTGCTGCTGGCGTGCGATATCGAAGTCGCCACCGAGCGTTTTGCCGGCAAGAAAATCTACCGTTGCGGTACTGGCATTGCGTTGAAGCAAGCCGAGGCGACGCTGAATAAAGCGCTGGCCGAAGGCAGGCAGGAAACCGCGTCGACCGGTGCCAAAGGCCCGGCCAAACAAGAGAAGACCGGTGTCTATAAACACCTGCTGACGGGCGTGTCGTTCATGCTGCCGATGGTGGTGGCGGGCGGTCTGATGATCGCCTTGTCGTTCGTGTTCGGCATTTCCGCATTCAAGGAGGAAGGCACACTCGCCGCCGCACTGATGCAGATCGGTGGCGAGACTGCGTTCAAGTTGATGGTGCCGCTGCTGGCGGGTTACATCGCCTACTCGATCGCCGACCGTCCGGGCCTGGCGCCGGGGATGATCGGTGGCCTGCTGGCGAGCACCCTCGGTGCCGGTTTTATCGGCGGGATCATTGCCGGTTTCATTGCCGGTTATGCGGCGCAGGCGATCAATCGTTATGCGCGCTTGCCGCAAAGTCTTGAGGCACTGAAACCGATTCTGATCATCCCGTTGCTGGCGAGCCTGTTCACCGGCCTGGTGATGATTTACATCGTCGGCAAACCGGTGGCGGGGATGCTCGAAGGGCTCACGCACTTCCTCGACAGCATGGGCACCACCAACGCGATTCTGCTCGGTGTGCTGCTCGGCGGGATGATGTGCGTCGACCTTGGCGGGCCGATCAACAAAGCCGCGTATGCGTTCTCGGTGGGGCTGCTGGCCTCGCAAAGTTATGCCCCGATGGCCGCGACCATGGCCGCCGGTATGGTGCCGCCGATTGGCTTGGGTATCGCCACGTTTATCGCACGGCGCAAATTTGCCCAGACCGAGCGCGAGGCCGGTAAAGCGGCGCTGGTATTGGGGCTGTGTTTCATCTCCGAAGGGGCGATCCCGTTTGCCGCCAAAGACCCGTTGCGAGTGATTCCGGCGAGCATTGCCGGTGGCGCATTGACCGGTGCGTTGTCGATGTATTTCGGCTGCAAACTGATGGCGCCGCACGGTGGGTTGTTTGTGTTGGCGATCCCGAATGCGATCAATCATGCGCTGTTGTATCTGCTGGCGATTGTGGCGGGGAGCCTGCTGACGGCGGTGGCGTATGCGCTGCTCAAGCGGCCGGAAGCTGTTGAGATGGCACTCGAACCCGCCAAAGCCTGACACCACGTTGTAGGAGCGTGGCTTGCCCGCGAAGACGGTTTAACATTCAACAAACAGGTGTCTGTCAGATCGCCTTCGCGGGCAAGCCTCGCGTCTACAGGGGGGAGCGGTGTCACATCGGTTTCATGCGCACGTGCTTTAGTTTTCCTTTTCAGGGAGAACACCATGAGCGAATTCGACCTCGGCCGTCGCCGTGTCATGCAAGCCGTCGGCGCCGGGCTATTGCTTCCAGGGCTGGCGCCGGCCGTTATCGCCTCGGTCAAGGACCGTCCGCAGCTCACCGATGGCGTGCAGTCCGGCGATCTGATGGGCGACCGGGCGATGATCTGGAGCCGCAGCGACCGACCGGCGCGGATGGTGGTCGAATGGGACACCCGCAGCCTGTTTGGCAACCCACGCCGATTCGTCTCGCCATTGGCCGATGCGCGCAGCGATTTCACCGCACGGGTCGAGCTCACGGGGCTGCCGGCCGATCAGGCGATTTTCTATCGCGTGTATTTCGAAGACGCCCAAAGCGGTGTCACCAGCGAACCCTGGTTCGGTCATTTGCGCAGCGTGCCGCAAACCCGGCGCGACCTCCGTTTTGTCTGGAGCGGCGACACCGTTGGCCAAGGCTTCGGCATCAATCCGGACATTGGCGGCATGCGCATCTACGAAGCCATGCGTCTGCGCCTGCCCGACTTCTTTATCCACAGCGGCGACACCATCTACGCTGACGGCCCGGTGCCGGCGCAACTGGCCACCGAAAGCGGCCGGGTGTGGCGCAATATCACCAGCGAAGCCAAGAGCAAGGTCGCCGAGACACTCGACGATTATCGCGGCAACTACCGCTACAACCTGATGGACGAGAACATCCGTCGCTTCAACGCCGAAGTCCCGCAGATCTGGCAGTGGGATGACCACGAAGTGGTGAATAACTGGTCACCGGGCAAGCAATTGGATGAGCGCTACAAGAGCAAAGATATCCACAGCCTGGTCGGTCGCGCCCGCCAGGCCTGGCTCGAATATGCACCCATGCGTTTGCAGAGCGCCGATGGCGGCGGGCGGATTTATCGCAAGCTCGGCTACGGGCCGATGCTGGATGTGTTCGTGCTGGACATGCGCAGCTATCGCGAAGCCAATGACGACAACCTCGGCACTGCCAAACCGTTTCTCGGTCGTGAGCAACTCGACTGGCTCAAGGCTTCGTTAAAAGCCTCCAGTGCCCAATGGAAGGTCATCGCCGCCGACATGCCGATCGGCCTCGGCGTCCCCGACGGAGAAGTCAGCCCCGGTGTGGCGCGCTGGGAAGCAGTGGCCAACGGTGATCCAGGACCGGCCCAGGGGCGTGAGCTGGAAATCGCTGAACTCTTGGGCTTTTTACGGGCGCAGCAGGTGCGCAATTACGTGTTCCTGACGGCCGATGTGCATTACTGCGCAGCCCACCATTACCACCCGGACCGCGCCGCATTCCAGGACTTCGAACCGTTCTGGGAATTTGTGGCCGGGCCGTTGAATGCCGGGAGCTTCGGACCCAATCCGCTGGACAAGACCTTCGGGCCCGAGGTGGTTTTCGAGAAAGCACCACCGGCGCAGAACACCTCGCCGTTTGCCGGGTTCCAGTTTTTTGGCGAGGTGAATATCGATGGGCAGACGGGGGAGATGAGTGTGGTGTTGCGGGATCTGGATGGGGTGGCGGTGTTTGAGCGCAAGCTTCAGCCAGCCTGACCGTTTCCACCAACAACACACAACCAATGTGAGAGCGAGCCTGCTCGCGAATGCGGTTTCACATTCAACAGCGTCGTTGTCTGACCCACCGCTTTCGCGAGCAGGCTCGCTCCCACAGGGATTGTGGTGGTTCAGTAGACGTCGCGGCGGTAGCGGCCCTGCTCGATGAGGCGGTCGACTTCTGCAATCCCGAGCACTTCATTCAGTACGTGATCCACCCCTGATGCCATTCCCTGCAAGCTCCCGCAGATGTAAATCACGGCGCCGTCAGCCAGCCATTGCTTCAATAGATCGGCCGACTCACGCAGCCGATCCTGCACATAAATCTTCTCGGCCTGATCCCGCGAGAACGCCAGGTCCAGTCGCTCCAGATCGCCTGAAGTCAGCCATTCCTCAAGCTCATCGCGGCACAGATAGTCGTATTCCCGATGACGCTCACCGAACAGCAGCCAATGCCGTTGCTGCCCATCGGCAATGCGTGCCTTGAGCAAACTGCGCAGTCCAGCCAGCCCGGTGCCGTTGCCCAGAAGGATCATCGGCACCGGCTCGGTCGGCAGGTGAAACCCGCTGTTGCGCCGCACTCGCAGGCTGATGGTGCCACCCACCGGCGCGTGTTCGGTCAGCCAGCCGGAGCCGATGCCCAGGCTGCCATCGGTGTGCATTTCCTGGCGCACGATCAGTTCCAGAATGCCGTCAGCCGCAATCGAAGCAATGGAGTATTCGCGCATGGCCAACGGCACCAGTGCATCGACCAGTGCCTGAGCGTGCAGGCCGACCAGATGGGTTCTGTTTTCCGGCAGTTGTCGGCTGGCGAGGGCGTGCTCCAGCGGTTGCGACAAGCCACTGAAGGTCACCATCGCCCGGCCTTCAATACCCAGGCCATCAAGGAAATGCTCGATTGCCCACGGGCAATTGCGGGGCAGGACTTCCACCAGATCCCCCGCCAGCCAACTGCTGGTGGTCGGTGCGGTGAGGCCCAGCAAGTACACCGGTGAGCCGCTGCTGTCCGGGTTCATCAACTCGCGGCGGGTCAGTGTCCAGTTGTCGTAGCTCGGCGCCTGCCAGGTGTCGACCGGTGCTTGCCCGGTCAACAGGCCGAGTTGCTGCTGCCAGTGACGCAAGGCGTAAGGGTCGCCGCTGTCGACTTCCACTGGGGCGAACAACGTCTTGCCGCCATGCTCGCCAAGCCAGGTGTGCAAGCGTCGGGCGAAGCCGCAGAAGTGGTGATATTGGCGATCACCGAGACCCAATACCGCGTAGTTCAGGCTTTCCAGGTTCGACGCTTGGCCCAGCACCTTGCGTTCGAAACCGCGGGCGCTGTCCGGCGCTTCGCCGTCGCCGAAGGTGCTGACTACGAACAGCGCATTGCTGGATTCACGCAAATCCTGTTCGCTGACATTCGCCAAGGGTTGGACTTTTACCGGCAGGCCGGCCGCCTGCAATTGCCCGGCAGTTTGCCACGCCAGTTGCTCGGCAAAGCCGCTTTGGCTGGCGAAGCCGATCAACCAGGCTGGCGCATTGTTGCCCGTTTGCGCGAAGTTTTTGCGGGCGTCCTTGATCTGCTTTTTCTTGCGGCGACGGTCCAGGTACAACAACCAGCCAGTGACAAAGAACAGCGGCATGGTCAGCGCGGTGAGGGTCAGGATGATCCGCCCGACGATGCCGAAGTAACTGCCCACGTGCAGCGCGTAAATGCTGGTCAGCAGTTGTGCCTTGAGGCTCTTGTCACTGTAACGGTCATGCCGTTTGACGAGGCCGGTGGCCGGATCGAGGCTGATCTGGTTCAGCGCACGGTCATGGGGCGAGGAGTTCAACAGGTAGAAGACCGTCGCCGGTTGGCCGGCCACGGGTGGCATGCGGATGTTGTAGGCACTGAGTGCCGGACCTGCGGCGCTGTAGATACTGCTCCACATGGCGGCGTAATCGGCGGTGGGCGCCGGGCCGCTTGGGGCAGGACCTCGACCGCCGCGCACGCGCTCGTTCTGCGGAGAGTCGGACAGCAATTGGGTCAAGCCCTTGTTGTACCACTCATAGGACCAGGACAACCCGGTCAGCGCTGACAGGAGGTAAAACACCAGGCACCAGGTGCCGGCCACCGAGTGCAGGTCCCAGTTGAAACTGCGGCCCTTTTTCTTCCAGTCGAGGGTCAGCCAGGCGCGCCAGTTTTTCCATTGGCGCGGCCAGCGCAGGTACAGGCCGGACAGGCAGAAAAATACCAGGATCAGCGTGCAGGCCCCGGTGATCTGCCGCCCGGTATCGCCCATGGCGAGGAAGCGGTGCAGTTGCAGCATCAGGCCGAAGAAGTCCTGACCGGTGGCTTCACCCATGAACTGGGCGGTGTACGGATCGAAGTAGCGCATCTCGCCCCGGCGTTCGCCCGGTGGCGGGGTGAAACTCACCCGCGCGGCGTTGCCGCTGTCGGTCTCGACCCAGAGCATCGCGACTTTCTTACCGGAGGCGCCCTCGATTTTTTCCACCAGTTCGGCGGGCGGCAGGACGCCGGCAACCTGCTTCTCGACCTGCAACACAGAAGGATTGAGCACGCTGAGGATCTCATCCTCAAACGACACCATCGCCCCGGTGATGCCCATCAGGGCCAGGACCAGCCCGGCACTGATGCCGAAAAACCAGTGCAACTGGAACAGGGTTTTCTTCAACACGTCGCTCGCCTTGTTCGTTCGAAATAATCATCACGGCGCGCATTATGCCGTGGGTTTCTGAGAAACATTCTTTTTTACGTACAAAAGCCCCGTTCATGCAGATGAACGGGGCCTGACCTTATATCGCCGGCTGCTTTATGTGGGAGCGAGCCTGCTCGCGAAGGCTGTAGCCGTCGCCACAGATGAGGTGCGGCAACCATCCATTCGCGAGCAGGCTCGCTCCTACATTGATCAGAAGTGGAAGTTGGTGCTCAGCAATGCCGTGCGGCCAGCCGCCTGGTTGGCGAAGTGGGTCGAGAAGGCTTTGTCGTAGTAGGTTTCGTCGGTCAGGTTCTGCACGTTCAGTTGCAGATCGACGTTTTTGCTCAACTTGTAGGCAGCCATTGCGTCGTAACGAACATAGGACTCGACCATGGTGGTGTTGGCCACGCTGCCGAAGACGTCGTCGACATAGAACGCACCGCCACCGATGGTCAGCTTCGGCGTGACCTGATAGGTCGTCCACAGGCTGGCACTGTTTTTCGGGGTGTTCGGCAGTTCGTTGCCATCGTTGGCTTTACCCAGCGGGCCGCCGTCTATTTGCTCGCTGTCCATGTAGGCGTAACCGGCGAAGACTTGCCATTTTTCGGTGATCTTGCCGCTGGCCGACAATTCGATGCCCTGCACGCGGGTTTTACCGGCGTTTTCATAGGACGTGGTGTCGACCTGGACGCGGGCGTTGTCTTTTTCGGTGCGGAAGATATCGGCGGTCAACGACAGGCGATCGTTCAGCAAGTCCCACTTGGTGCCGATTTCGTAGTTCTTGGTGGTTTCCGGCTCCATGTCGCTGCTCAGCAGATTGCCGTTGCGATCCGGCGTGCCGCCCAACGGGTTGCCTTCCTGACCTTCGCCCAGCGTGTTGCCCGGTGGCGTGGCGGAGGTGGCGTAGGACGCGTAGATGCTGCCGTTTTCGGCCGGTTTGTAAACCACGCCGAACTGGCCGGTCACGAACTCGCTAACGTCATCCCCTTTGGACGTGGTCACGCTGGACGCGTTGTAGGTTTTGTATTTGGTGTCGAAATGGTCGTAACGCAGGCCCATGTTCACCAGCCATTGCTCGGACAACTCGAGGGTGTCGAACACATACAGCGCGTAGGTATCGGACTCGGTATCAGTGCCGGCGTAGTTCCGCGAGATCGCACCGTTCCATGGGTCGTTCGGGTTCGGGTTGGCCAGCGAGGTGCAGTTGTAGCCGCTTGGCGCGCCGATCAGTGCCGGCGAGCAGTTGGTGGTCGACGCCGCGGTTCGAGGGGTGGTGTCGACGTTGACGTTGTACGAGGATTTCTGGCTTTCCTCGCGGCTCAGCTCGATGCCGGTGGCGAAGCTGTTCTTGAAGCCCGCAATGTAGACGTCACCAAACAGATCGGTCTGGTTCGTGGTGGTCTCGGTGTTGCTCACGCGAGTGTTGGCCCGGCGCCAGACGCTGCCGTTGTTCACGTTGCCCTTGCTGTCGTCCGGCTGGGTCAGGATGTAATCCTGCATGCTGCTGCCGTGGCGCAGGGTGTTCTTGACGGTCAGCGCATCGCTCAGGTCGTGCTCGATGGCAAAGGTTGCCGTGTCGGTGCGGCCCTTGCGGAAATCGCGATCCAGCCCGTAGAAGTTGCTGTGATCGCCGCCGGCGAACGGCTTGTCCGGATTCGACTTGGTGCGGGCGGCGGAACCTGCGACAGGGATGGTGTACGGAATGCCCGAGTCTGGCGTGTCGTTGCTTTCCAGATGGTAGTAATCGAGGTTGACCCGGGTGTCGGTGCCCAGGCCGAATGCCAGCGACGGCGCGATGCCCCAGCGGTCGTAATCGACGCTGTCACGGCCGGCGACATTGCTTTCGTGGCTCATCAGGTTCAGACGGCCAGCGGCGGTGTCGGTGAACTGGTAGTTGCCGTCCAGGGTGTAACGCTGGGTCTGGTCCGAACCCCAGGTAAAACCACCGTCGAACGAGTCGCCCAAGTGGGCCTTTTTGCTCACCAGGTTAATGCTGCCGCCCGCCGCGCCACGGCCGCCAATGGCCGAGTTCGGACCTTTGCTGACTTCGATGGATTCTACGGCGAAGATCTCGCGGCTCTGCGAACCGGTGTCACGCACGCCGTCCAGATAGGTGTCGCCCTGAGCGTCAAAACCACGAATGAACGGACGGTCGCCTTGTGGGTTTCCACCTTCACCGGCACCAAAGGTGATGCCCGGAACGGTGCGCAGCGCATCCTGCATATTGAGGGCGCCGGTGTCCTTGAGCACTTGCTGCGGGATGACGGTGACCGAGCGCGGTGTGTCCACCAGCGGTGCGGTGTACTTGGGCGAGGAGGCTTTTTCAACGTTGTAGGAAGTCGCATCCTGGGCTTCGCCAGTGATGGAGGTCGCCCCAGGGAAATCGCATTGCCCGGCGCTTTTTCGTCGGCCTTTTCGGCTGCGAAAACCATGTGGCCGGCAGAACCGGCCGTGATCGCCACGCCAATTGCAGACGCGAGCAAACGCGGTGAACTGACCGGTAAATGTGAGTGTTGGCGTGACATGTGAATTCCCCTCCCCAAGGATTTGAGGCCGCGGAATATAGGGTAGACGCGTATTTGTATCAATTGCGAAACGTTACTATTCGCGAGGAATTTACATTCTTTACAATTTGACCTTACGGTTTTTGATGATTGGTTCGTCGTGGGGGTTTTACACAGTCAATAAGAATCAATACCATTGCCGCCTCTTTACCTCCAGGTGTCCTCCCATGCTGCTGCACATTCCCGGCGTGTTCGCGAAAGAAGAAGTGCAGCGCATCCGCGAGGCTCTGGAGCAGGCGGATTGGGCCGATGGCAAAATCACCGCCGGCTACCAGTCGGCCAAAGCCAAGCACAACCTGCAGCTGCCTGAAGGTCATCCGCTGGCCAAGGAAGTGGGTGCGGCGATGCTTGAGCGGCTGTGGAAAAATCCGCTGTTCATGTCCGCGGCTTTACCGCACAAAGTGTTTCCTCCGTTGCTGAACTGTTACACGGCGGGCGGCAGTTTCGACTTCCATATCGACAACGCCGTGCGTCAGCCCAAGGGCGGTATCGAGCGGGTCCGCACCGACCTGTCGGCGACGCTGTTTTTCAGCGAACCGGGGGACTATGACGGCGGCGAACTGGAAATCCAGGACACCTTCGGCACCCAGCGCGTGAAATTGCCGGCCGGCGACATGGTTTTGTATCCCGGCACCAGCCTGCACAAGGTCAACGCCGTCACCCGCGGCACCCGCTATGCGTCGTTCTTCTGGACCCAAAGCCTGGTGCGCGAAGACAGTCAGCGCGCGTTGCTGTTCGAGATGGACGGGGCGATCCAGCAATTGACTCAGGACATGCCCGATCACCCGTCGTTGATCCGCCTCACGGGCACATATCACAACCTGTTGCGTCGTTGGGTCGACGTATGAGTTTCCAATTGCGCCGCGAGGAAGTCCTCGACGGTGATTCGCTCAAAGCCATGCTGGAAGAAAGCCCCGCTCGTGCAGCCCAGGCGATTCTGATCGCTGCCCGTGAAAATATTCTCGATGCTCAAGCCTTGCTCGGGCAGATTCTGCTGGACGGGAATGGCATCGGGCAGGACCAGCCGCTGGCCGTGCGCTGGTTCGGGATTGCCGCCCGGCGCGGGCATCTGATGGCGCGCAACATGCTCGGTCGTTGTCATGAGCATGGCTGGGGGTGTGCGGCGGACGCTTCGGTTGCCGCGCAGCATTATCGAATCGCCGCCGACGCCGGGCTGGATTGGGCGATGTACAACTACGCCAATCTGCTGGCGACCGGGCGAGGTGTGATGGAGGATCAGGTGCAAGCGCTGAGTTTTTATCGTCGCGCCGCAGAACTGGGCCATGCGAAGTCGATGAACCTGTTCGGTCGTTATCTGGAAGAAGGACGGGGCTGTCCGGCGGATCCGCAAGCTGCGCGTGAGTGGTATCGGCGCTCGGCGGTCGGTGGTGATTTTCGTGGGCAGTTCAGTCATGCCGCTGTGCTGGCCGACGAGGGGCATATCGAAGAAGCGCTGGGTTGGTTACGCAAGGCGCGGGACGGCGGAAATATAAATTTCCTGCGGGTGGCGAGTCAGACGTTGTTGACTGCGCAGAACGGGCAAGTTCGCGAATTGGCTACCGATTACGCTCAGCGCTGCGCCGACCTTGAGCGGGAGCTCGTCCCCCTGCAAGCACTGTAGAGTGCCGGGGGAGAGGATTTCAGACACAAAAAAGCCCATGACACGTCATGGGCTTTTTGATTGTCGCTTTAGCGCTTACAGGTAAAACGATTTCAACGGCGGGAAGCCATTGAATTCAACCGCGCTGTAACTGGTGGTGTAGGCACCGGTCGACAGCCAGTACAGACGATCACCGATGGCCAGGTTCAGCGGCAGACCGTACTTGTAGTTCTCATACATGATGTCGGCGCTGTCGCAGGTTGGGCCGGCGATGACCACTTCTTCCATCTCGCCTTTCTTCTCGGTCCAGATCGGGAACTTGATCGCTTCGTCCATGGTTTCGATCAGGCCGGAGAACTTGCCCACATCCGTATAAACCCAACGCTCGACGGCGGTACGGGATTTACGCGCCACCAGCACCACTTCACTGACCAGGATGCCGGCGTTGGCGATCAACGAACGGCCTGGCTCCAGGATGATTTCCGGCAGGTCATCACCGAAGTCTTCCTTGAGGAAACGGATGATTTCTTCGGCGTAGGTTTCCAGGCTGTTGGTGCGAGTGATGTAGTTGGCCGGGAAGCCGCCGCCCATGTTGATCAGCTTGAGGTGGATGCCGTCTTCTTCTTTCAGGCGTTCGAAGATCACTTTGACCTTGGCGATCGCCGCGTCCCAGACGCTGATGTCGCGCTGTTGTGAACCAACGTGGAACGAGATGCCGTAAGGCACCAGGCCCAGGTCGCGGGCGAGGATCAGCAGGTCCATGGCCATGTCGGTCTGGCAGCCGAATTTGCGCGACAAAGGCCAGTCAGCCGTGGTCGAGCCTTCGGTGAGGATGCGCACGTAGACTTTCGAACCCGGCGCAGCCTTGGCAATGTTGCGCAGGTCTGCTTCGGAGTCGGTGGCATACAGACGCACGCCCTTGTCGTAGAAGTAGCGGATGTCCTTGGATTTCTTGATGGTGTTGCCGTAGCTGATGCGATCCGGGCCAACGCCCTGGTTCATCACTTTGTCGAGCTCGTAGATCGACGCGATGTCGAAGTTCGAGCCTTTCTCTTTGAGCAGGTCGATGATTTCGACGGCTGGGTTGGCCTTGACCGCGTAGTAGACCTTGGCGAATTCGAAACCGGCGCGCAGGTCGTCATAGGCCTGGCTGATCATCGCGGTGTCGATCACCACGAACGGGGTTTCTTGTTTGTCGGCAAACGCCTTCATTTTGTTGAAGGTATCGCGCGCGAAATAGTCTTCGACGTTGATCGACATGCTGGGAACTCCTACTGGCAAACTGAAATTAACAATGGGTGCGAGGGTGTGTCATCAATGAAATCGCGAGTGCGTTGCGCCTGAGCGCGTGCCAGGCAAGGCGCAGGCCGCCGCTAATGGTCATTCCCTTCGCAAGGCCTGCAACGCAGCATGGCGCGCGCTCAGGCACAACCCGAAGGGCCGGGCCTGCTTTTGCGCAGGGCTGCGTTGCTCGTCCCTTATTTGGAACAACCAAACCGCGGGCCTCGCGCCTTGCCCTGCGCAAAAGCAGGCTCCGGCGCACTCGTGATTTCATTGATGACACACCCTCCTGAACGTCCTCCGTATCCCCACTTTGGTTCGCCTACTTCCCAAGGCATGTCGCCGAAAGCAAAAAGGCCACGGGAGGCGGTGCTTTCCCTTGGCCTTGCTGTCTCGTCGTCAGTACTTGAGCCGGATGGATCGTTTCCAGCATGGACGTTCGGCGCGAACTTTAGGGCGTGAGGGGCTTGAGATCAACAAAAAATGTCGCGTTTTTGCACGCTTCCGTCGTGCGGTCCTGGATAGCTACTGATGTAACCGACCTGCATGACAGTGTGATGTTCCCTTGGTAGGGAAATTTGAGGGGGGCAGCGGGATTTGTGGTGCGCCATCACGATTCTGCTCGCGAAGGCACTAGATCCGGCGACAGCAGGGTTGGCCGACCCTTAGGTACTTGCCCAAACACCGGTAACTCTCTAATTGTTGAGTTATCTTCATGCGGATCCCCTCCACGGAAACAAATTGAGCACCGCATAAGTAATGATCGTTTGAATATCTCTCTATAGTCGAAAAGGTAATATAAACTTTCCGGGTGTTTCGAAAATGATATTAAAAACTACTGTAACCTGTTATTTGTGTCAGTAGATCGCTCTCCTCATCTATCCGATACTCGAGATCGAAAGTGAGTTGAAAATTTCGATCGAATGGAATTCGCTCGTACGGTCATAGATGCATTGCCATTATTAGGGTGAGTACTTCCCTGCGCGTTTTAGTGTGTCGGATTTCGCACGTGTCTTGCGTTTTCCTAAATAACGCAATGGGAGACTAATGTGTTTAATAATGTATTGTTAAAAGCGGCGCGCGTCACTTTGATGGTAGGAGTTGCCGCTGGCTCTCCTCTCTTGCAAGCAAGTCCCGGCACAGATACGGCAACGCTGATGGAGTATTGGTATCGTCTCACCGCCAGGGATTGTGGCAGCGGAAGGCTTGCATCTGACTGTTCCGGATTGATTCTTCGGGGGACGGACAGCAAAAAAGAATTCCGTCCATGGAATGCTGGTCCGAACTCGCATAACGCTGAGGCGGGTGGCAACGGTGTTGTTTCCAATGGAGGCGTGTCTGCTTCCTATCTGCGCAAGGACGCGGAATACGATGGTCTGGGTTTGCTTAAGTTTAATGGTTTTGCTTTGATACCTAATGATTTTATAAATGAAAATGACCAATTCAAAGTCACAGTGCTTTGTGCGTTTCCTATTGATGCCTGGACTTATAATCGAAACAATAACGGTTGTGGTGATTATTTTCAGGATGGCGACATCAATAATACCGTTGGTGTTCAAGAGGATTATTGTCAAAAGCTTAAGATCAGTAGCGCCTCGGGCTGGATGGCGTATTTTGATCGTCAGACCAAGGATCCAGATCCTATCAAGGCTCATCGATTTCAATGTGGGTTCGATACGACCGCAGATTATTTTGGAACGTTCAATAAGGCGGATGCTTTTAATGCCTTTATTGAAGGGCGGAAATTGATAGCCCATGATCCTGAAGAAAAAATCAGAGCTCAAACCACTCAAACGGAGTTGCGACTGCGCGTTTGGCCTGACGATAATTTTTGGAAAAGAGACTGGAACCTCAGAAGGCCCCATTTTGATTCTCCCGACCCAGATGATACAAACCCGGCGACAGTTGCAAATCAGGTATTTAAGGCACTGCCTATCGCAGCATTTACGTATATCGGTGGCATCGACATCGTTGAGACGAATGGCAAAAGCTTCGCGGGTCGCGCGCTCGCTCAGGATGACCAGCGTAGATGGAACGAGGAGATTCCATCTGGTAAAGGCGGCTGGAAACCAGTCATAAAAGTACAAATGCCGCGCACGATCGTCGAGGATGCCAAATTTGCCTATTACCCGGGCGATCAGGTCGTTGCACCGCCGGTCGACAATCGGTCCTGTGACAAATACATCGAGAAGGCTGTGTGGATTGACGACTACAAAGAGCCAGTGCTGGGAACCATCTCATCACTGACGGTGACACCAACCGAGTGCGGAAGGAAAGCCGGAGTGGGGAAAACAAATGTGGTATTTGCGGAATTAGCCAATCTGGCGGCTAACAATTCCAGTAAGGAATGGAATTTCGATCACATCGGCAGCACCATGCGCCGTCAACTCGCCTGTCATCTTGATTCCCCTGACATCGCCGCGAACAAGGCGACCTGGAGCCTTGAACCGCGTCGCCCGTACGTCGCTCATGAGGTAATAATGGAGCTGCAGGGTGACAATAAATGCAACCCTCACTAAGACGTTGAAAGCGGCGTCCATATCGCCGCCTGGTTATCAAACAGGCGGCGACAGATTAGGGTCAGGCCAGCGCAGTCTCGGCCGGCGAAACAATGCTGGTCTTGCCCCCACGGGACTTGCCGGAACTCAGGTACTCGGCAATCGATTCCTGAGTCACTTCCCCCAGGAACACCCGCTCCGCATCCATCACCGGCAGCCACGAGCGGTTGAACTCGTACATGCGCGACAGCAGGATGCGCAAATGCTCGTCAAACGCCGCCGTGGCGTTGAACTCACGCAAGTACTGCGCGCAAGTCCCTGTCTGACGGTGCAGGTCGCGACGTCGTACATAACCCAGCGCCTTGTTCTCACCATCGGTGACCACCACATAGCGACGGTCCAGTTCGTCCATCAACTCCAGGGCTTCGGCCACCGCGGTTTCCGGGCTGACCGACGGCGCGTTGTCCGCCGCGTCTTCGGCTTTCACCAGCAACAGACGCTTGAGGGTGCTGTCCTGGCCGACGAAGTTGCTGACAAAGTCATCCGCCGGGTGCGCCAGCAGCGTGTCCGGGTGATCGATCTGCAGCAGCTTGCCAGCGCGGAAGATTGCAATCTTGTCGCCCAGCTTGATCGCTTCGTCGATGTCGTGGCTGACCATGATCACAGTCTTGTTCAGCGCCCGTTGCATCTCGAAGAACTCGTTCTGGATCATCTCGCGATTGATCGGGTCGACCGCGCCGAAGGGTTCGTCCATCAGCAACAACGGCGCGTCGGCCGCCAGTGCCCGAATCACACCGATCCGCTGCTGCTGACCGCCGGACAACTCACGCGGGTAGCGATTCAGGTACTGCTTGGGTTCCAGCTTGATCATGCTCATCAACTCGCGGGCGCGGTCGTGGCATTTCTGTTTGTCCCAGCCCAACAGGCGCGGAACGATGGTGATGTTTTCCTCGATGGTCATGTTCGGGAACAGGCCGATCTGCTGGATCACATAACCGATGTTACGGCGCAAGGTCACGGCGTCGAGGTCGGTGGTGTCTTCGCCGTTGATCAGGATCTTGCCCGAGGTCGGTTTGATCAAGCGGTTGATCATCTTCAGCGTGGTGCTTTTGCCGCAGCCCGATGGCCCGAGGAATACGCAGATTTCGCCTTCATTGACGGTCAGGCTTACCGAGTCCACGGCTTTCACATCTTTGCCGTTGCTTTGGAAGGTCTTGCTGAGGTTTTGAAGTTCGATCATTTGAGCAGTCCTTTTGGAGTCAGCGTGCGTTGCAGCCATTGCAGAAGCAGGTCGGCGAAGATGGCCAGGAGACTGACCAGCACGGCGCCGACGATCAGCATCGACATATCGCTGCGGCTGATTGAAGCGAGAATAAGTACACCGAGGCCACCGGCACCGATGGTTGCGGCGATGGTCATGACGCCGATGTTCATGACCACGGCGGTGCGCACACCGGCCAGAATTACCGGCACGGCGATGGGCAGTTCGACCATGCGCAGGCGCTGGCCGAAGGTCATGCCGATGCCGCGAGCGGCTTCGCGAATGCCCGGTTCGACGCCGGTCAGCGCCAGGTAGGTGTTACGCATGATCGGCAGCAGCGAGTACAAAAACACCGCCGTGATTGCCGGCATCGGACCGAGGCCCTGGCCGAATTTCGAGTAGAACGGCAGCAACAGGCCAAACAGCGCAATCGACGGCACGGTCAGCAGCACCGTGGCGCTGGCTTGCAGCGGGCCGGCGAGGGTCGGGAAGCGCGTCATCAACACGCCCAACGGCACGCCCACGAGGATCGCCAATGTCACGGCGATGCCGACCAGGGTGATGTGCTGCCAGGTCAGGTGCAGCACCAGCGGCCAGTCGAGATGGGAAAAGGCGTTCAGAAATTCCATGTCTTTTCCTCCTCAGTTCAAGGGATGCTGGCGCAGAAAGTCTGCGGCAACGGATGAAGGGCTTTCGTGATCGACATCGACCCGCGCGTTGAGCTGGCGCATGGTGGCGTCGTCGAACAGTTCAGCCAGCGGCCTTATTTCTTCCGCCAGTTTTGGATGGGCGTCGAGGTAGTCCTGACGCACAACTGGCGCGGCGGTGTAGTCCGGGAAGTAGTGCTTGTCGTCTTCGAGCAGTTTGAGCTTGAAGGCGTTCAAGCGACCGTCGGTGGTGTAGACCAGACCGGCAAACACCTGGCCATTGCGCAGGGCGGTGTAAACCAAACCGGCATCCATCTGCCGAATGTTCTTGCGGGACAGGTTCATGCCGTAGAGATCGACCATGCCGTCCAGACCGTCGGAACGGTTGGCGAACTCAGTATCCAGCGCCACCAGATGATTGGTCTTGGCTTCAGCCTGCAGCACCGTGTTCAGCTCGCTGATGGTGTTGATCTGCGGGTAAGCCTTAGCGGTGGTTTCCGGCAGGGCCAGGGCGTAGGTGTTGCTGAATTTCGACGGAGTCAGCCAGATCAGGCCTTTTTTCGCGTCGAGTTCCTTCACCTTGGCGTAGGACTGCGCACTGTCGAGCTTCTCGGTGATGTGGTTGTAAGCCACCAGCGAGACGCCGGTGTATTCCCACATCAAATCCAGCTGACCACTTTCGTGGGCGCTTCGGGCCAGGTTGCTGCCCAGACCGCCGGTCACCTGAGTGTCGTAACCCTTGGTGCGCAGGTATTGGGAGGTGATTTCCGCCAGCAGGGTTTGTTCGGTGAACACCCGGGCGCCGATGCGGATGACCGGTTTTTCTGCGGCTTGGGCGATTCCTGCGAACAGCAGGGCGCAGCCTAGAAACAAGCATATTTTTTTCATGAGATTTCCTTTGCCGAGGCTTAAGACGGGCGCAAGCCGCGTTCGAGCCAGAGGCGGCTGGCGAGTGTCACCAGGCCGTCGAGCAGCAAGGCCAGCAGGGCGGTGCAGGCCGCGCCGAGCAGCAGTTGCGGCTGATTGTTCAAGGCGATGCCAGGGAAAATCAGGCTGCCCAGGCTGTTGGCGCCGATCAGGAACGCCAGCGGTGCCGTCCCGACGTTGATCGCCAAGGCCACGCGCACGCCGCCGATGATGATCGGTACAGCGTTCGGCAGTTCGACCCGCCACAGCACTTGCGTCGGTGTCATGCCGATGCCGACGGCCGCTTCCTTGAGGGAACCCTGAACGTTTTTCAGGCCTTCATAGGTGTTGCGCACAATCGGCAACAGCGAGGCGAGGAACAGCGCGAAGATCGCGGGGCCGCTGCCGATGCCGAGGATCCCCAGGGCGATGGCCAGTACGGCAAGAGGCGGCACGGTGTTGCCGATGTTGAAGATCTGCATGAAGCGTTCAGCGCGGCCCACCATGCTCGGGCGGCTGAGGAAAATACCGGCGGGGATGCCCACAACGAGGGCGGCCAGCATGGAGACAAGGACGAGGATCAAGTGAGCTTGCAGGTAAAACAACAAATCGTCGCGGTAATGTTCGATCGTGTTGATGCCAATCCAGTGGACCAGCAGGGCCAGGAGAGCGACGACAACCGCACCTCCTATCAGCCCCTTGCCATAGCGAATAGCCACAGGCGGACTCCTTTTTTCTTTGTCGGCGAACGCAGTCCCGTGTGGCATGCCATTCCTGGCTGCCGGGAAAAACAACGTTCGCGAGAAGCAGCTCTTCATGCTGATGCAACCGCATGAGATCGAGCCATAAGCGCAGCCTCGTCAGGCTAACTTGCAGGTTTTTCAAACCCTGCTACGAGAGCTGTAACAGGGGAGTGGACGTCTGCACCTTTTAAAAGGTTCCATAATTAGCAGCAATTAGCCACCCTTGATCTCCCTTTGGACCTGTCGATCGCCATGGGCGAGAGGGCGAACGGTGGTCCGTGACGGTCGGTTTGCGCTATACTCGCCGCCCTTTTTTGAATCACCTGCCAGGCGATTTCCCATGACCAAACAGGCCGCCGAAGTCGCGAAACGCCGCACTTTCGCCATTATTTCCCACCCCGATGCCGGTAAAACCACCATCACCGAGAAGCTCTTGCTGATGGGCAAGGCGATTGCGATTGCGGGCACGGTGAAATCACGTAAATCCGACCGCCATGCCACCTCCGACTGGATGGAAATGGAAAAGCAGCGTGGTATCTCGATTACCACGTCGGTCATGCAGTTCCCATATCGCGACCACATGATCAACCTGCTCGACACCCCGGGCCACGAAGACTTCTCCGAAGATACCTACCGCACCCTGACGGCGGTGGACTCGGCCTTGATGGTCCTCGACGGCGGTAAGGGTGTAGAGCCTCGGACCATCGCGCTGATGGACGTCTGCCGTCTGCGTGACACGCCGATCGTCAGCTTCATCAACAAACTCGACCGTGACATCCGCGACCCGATCGAACTGCTAGACGAAATCGAAGCGGTCCTGAAGATCAAGGCGGCGCCGATCACCTGGCCGATCGGTTGCTACCGTGACTTCAAGGGCGTTTATCACCTCGCCGACGATTACATCATCGTGTACACCGCGGGCCACGGCCACGAGCGCACCGATGTCAAAATTATCGAGAAGCTCGATTCCGACGAAGCTCGCGCGCACTTGGGCGATGAATACGACCGCTTTGTCGATCAGCTGGAACTGGTGCAGGGCGCCTGTCACGAATTCAATCAACAGGAATTCCTCGACGGCCAGCTGACGCCGGTGTTCTTCGGTACTGCCCTGGGCAACTTCGGTGTCGATCACGTGCTCGATGCCGTGGTCAACTGGGCGCCGAAACCGTTGGCCCGTGTTGCCAACGAGCGTACCGTCGAGCCAGTCGAAGAGAAATTCACCGGCTTCGTGTTCAAGATCCAGGCGAACATGGACCCTAAACACCGCGACCGTATCGCCTTCATGCGTATCTGCTCCGGCAAGTACGAAAAAGGCATGAAGATGCGCCACGTGCGCACCGGCAAGGACGTGCGGATCGGCGACGCGCTGACCTTCTTCTCCTCCGAGCGCGAGCAACTGGAAGAAGCGTTTGCCGGCGATATCATCGGCCTGCACAACCACGGCACCATCCAGATCGGCGACACCTTCACCGAAGGCGAAGCCCTGAGCTTCACCGGTATCCCGCACTTCGCCCCGGAACTGTTCCGTCGCGTGCGCCTGCGTGATCCGCTGAAATCCAAGCAACTGCGTCAAGGCTTGCAGCAATTGGCGGAAGAGGGCGCCACCCAGGTGTTCTTCCCCGAGCGCAGCAACGACATCATCCTCGGCGCCGTCGGTGTGCTGCAGTTCGATGTGGTGGCCAGCCGCTTGAAAGAGGAATACAAGGTCGAGTGCTCTTACGAGCCGATCACCGTCTATTCCGCTCGCTGGATCGATTGCGACGATAAGAAGAAATTCGAGGAGTTCCGGGTCAAGGCCGTGGAAAACCTGGCGGTCGATGGCGGTGGTCACCTGACGTACCTGGCGCCGACGCGGGTCAACCTGGCGTTGATGGAAGAGCGCTGGCCGGACGTGAAATTCCGTGCGACGCGTGAGCATCATTAAACGCTGAGTTGCAAAATCAAAAGCCCCGGTCGCGAAAGCGCCGGGGCTTTTTCATGCCCGACACAATTCCCTGTGGGGGCGAGCCGGCTCGCGATGGTGGTCAGGACGCCACGGGTTATCAGGCGGCCCGCATTCTCGTTGACGTCTTTCGCGAGTGCTGGCCGGACGTGAAATTCCGCAAGGCGGGCGAACGTCATCAAGCGATGAGTCAGTACGCGTATGTCAGGCATTTCTGTAGGCGTTTTTACGGAGTTCTGTAGCTGGGCTCTGCTTTTTACTTCTCTAGTCTTTTACGCGAGACATGGAAGTCGTTGACGTCTAGCTTTCGGTGGACATTTCGCAAGTAGCGACTTTCCACGAGCAGGAGCACAAGACAAATGGACGTAATGAAAACCGATGCGGCTGCACTGACAACCCAACGACCTCTGACTCCCATTTCTGTCATCGAACGTTACTACGATCTGATCGTCAGCAGTGCTCCCTGTTTCGAAGTCAGCATCCGTGACGACGCTTTTGAGCCTTCCATGAAGCTGCCCGAAATGGAGCCGCGAATGCAGGCCTTTCTTTCTGTCGCCACTGCGCAATTTTTTGAGGTGGGCCGTTACCGAGGTATGCCGTTGCGTTTGTTCGACCTGAGGCAAAACGCAAATACTCAAACCACAAAGACCTTTGCCTCGACGTTGATCGTTGCGCGCGCCATTCGCCATATTCAGGATACCGGCGACAGTATTGTGTTGTTTTCCCCCTCATCCGGAAACAAAGCCATCGCTCTACGTGATGCGGTTCTACGGGCACTTAAAAACAAGCTGGTCCACCCAGAGCAGTTACGCATTGTCACGCTGACGCCTGCCCTGACGACTGAAAAGTTGCGTAGATCCGAACTTTACGACGATCCTCGATTGCGTGCTTTGAATCCTGTGTTCGTGCTGGATACTGAGTCGCCGGAAGCAGTAAAGGTTGTTGGTCAACAGTTCAAGGATCTCTTCAATCGTCGTCCATTGGGTGATTCGAAGTTGTGGCATTCCCTCCGGCTCGAGAACTACCGGTTTTCTGATCAAGCCCGGGCTTTTTTTGATTTTGAGTATGGTGACGCCTGGGACACTGACCGCAAGACCGTGCATGTGCATGCTGTGTCGAGTGCTTATGGTCTTCTGGGATATTGCTCAGGTGTGGATGTGATGAAGCGTCACGGGACACAGGTTTCCACTCCGTCATTTTTGTTGGTTCAACATCTCGCAACCAGCGACATGGTTCTGCACTTGCTCGACGGAAATTTTGAGGGTGCTTCTGCTCCACGCTATAAGCAGGGGGCCGACGGTTTATGGGTGCAGTCGGAGTCTGCGCACTTTCCTGCCACAACATGGAGTCCAGACGAAGTACTCGAACACACTTTTTATACACACCTGCCACCTACCGCAGTGGAAATGACTGCGCGGGTCAGGGCCAATGGCGGCTCGGGAATAGTCGTTTCGCTTCATGAGTGCATGCAGCGCTACAGTGAATGCGCTCAATTTCTCGCGAATACGCCCGTCAGCTTGCCAGCCGATCCTCGTGATCTGAAAGAGTGGTCATTGGTGATGGCCATGACAGGTTGCCTGAATGCAATTGATCGACAACTACTTGAGGGTATGGACGGTTGCACCATCCACGCGTCGGGCACCTATTGCGGGCGGGATTTTGAAGGCATTCCCACAGAGGGTTTGTCTTTTATTGATAGTGCTGAAGAGATGATGGAGATCCTTCGCAGCCCTTGTAATCCATGAGCTTTGATCCTCACATGATCAGCAAAGCGCTCTGCCATTTTCGCGTTTATCGGGGCGACTCCAGAGCTGGAGAATCGGCATGCCTGGTTTATGCAGGAGTGGCGGAAGGTTTGGTTTATATCGCACCGTTTGTGGCGCAGTGTTTTTTTGAGAAGCCGTATATAGAGCAGGAAGGAACTCTGGAGTGGCACCAGCTTGAGGGTTTCATAAAGCAGGATCATACCGACTTGTACTTGTTGATGGCTCCCTTGGAGGTCATTCAGCAATACCGGCAGCCTGGCGATATTGTCGGCGTGAGCAGGATTCACCAGCAAGTTGATGTTTCAGCTGGATGGCAGCAGGTACTGAGCCAATTCTCCCATCGAGAAAACAAGCGTCGCACTCAATTGGCCGGACAAGGTTTTGATTTCGATGTGTCGTTTGAAGATAAAGACTTCTTTGCGTTCTATCGGTCGATGCACGTCCCGACAATGAGCGCCCGTTACGGGTGTTTTGCGCGAAGCGTGCCGGAGCAAGCGGCTTATCTCGACTTATTTAAACAAGGCGTGTTGTTTCGAGTTCATTTAAAGGGTGAGTGGGTGGCGGGCAGTATTTCCCAGATTAATGAATCGACACGCACCTTGAATGCGCGGTTGATCGGAGTGAAGGAGGGAGCCGCCGTCTACCGGGCCAATGGAGCGCAGAATTATGTCTACCACGCGATCCTTGAGTGGGCATCCGACCATCCAGCGATTGATTGTGTCGACTTCCAGGGCTGCGAGCCATTTCTGAGCAAAGGAACATTCCAGTACAAGAAACGCTTTGGGACGACGGCAGTTGTTCCTGAAAACGCATTCGGTCAATGGCGGTTGTTGATTCGAACAAGGGCGCTTTGTGTGTCCACCAGACACTTTCTGATCAATAACCCTTTACTGGGGCTGGATGCCGAGGGGCGGTTACAAGCGCAATATTTTTTTGATGCAGAGCATGAGGTTCGCTCGGATATTCCTTTCGCTTCAAAGGGCATCCAAAGCGAAGTAAGGCGCAACCTGGATCAATGGGATGACTGATCGGTACATTTACCCGATTCGGCTCAGTGGCTATTTCTGCCCAATGGCCTGGGTGCTTGCTGCGTTGATTTTTATCAGCCGTTTGAGCGCCATGGTGAAGCTGTTCATGGCGTTGTACCTGCGTCAGGCGTTGGCGTTGCCGATTGAAACCGTTGGATGGTTGTTGTCCGGGTACGGAGCCGGCTTGTTGATAGGGTCGATGGGGGGAGGACTGCTGAGTGAGCATTTCCCGACGGCTCGACTCACTGCCGCGCTGTTTTTTGTTTCAGCGTGGATTTTGGTCTTGTTGGGACTGGTTACAGATGTGCTTTTGTTGGCAGGTCTGCTTCTGTTCAGCGGGATACTTGATGGTGCGATTCGCACCCTTCATCAGCGGTTGATCATGGAGTATTGCGAGGTTGCACAGCGGACTCGCTCGCAGTCATTGAACCGTGTTGCCAGCAATTTGGGCATGGCAGTTGCCGGAGTGGTGGGTGGCGTCCTGGCGCAGACGGATTTTCGTTGGGTATTTTTTCTCAGTGCCGCCATGTCTCTGCTGGCCTTGGTCTGGTTTGTTCGGGCGACACATCAGCGAGATATTCTGAGGCAGGATGAGGACTCCGAGGGGGCTTCAGGTTCTTGCGTACCGTATCGCGACAAGCCTTTCCTCTGGCTGTTGGGGGCCTCAGTCTTGCTCGGTCTTGCCTTTGAGCCGGTCTACAGCATGTTGGGCAACTATTTACTTGATTACTATCGGTTGGGTGCTGAAGTCATTGGTTGGCAATTTGCGCTCAACGCAGTGCTGGTGGTGGTACTGCAAATCCCGATATCTCATTGGAGCGAGCGATGGAGCGCACGCTGGCGGCTGCTGGCAGGCAGCATTTTGCTGGCCTGCGGGCTTGGCATGTTGCCCTTGGGCGCCGGTGTGTTTTATCTCTGCCTCTCGACCGCTATCTGGACGCTTGGCGAAATTCTCTTCATGCCTACTTTGAACGTGATGGTCATGAAGCGCGCACAAGCGGGAAAAAGCGGGCACTACTTTGGTCTTTTCTCAATGTGTTGGAGCGCGAGTGTGCTGCTTTCTCCGACGCTTGGAGGCCACCTTTATGGCCACTTTGGTGGGCATAGTGTCTGGCTTGGGTGTGCGGCCTTGGCGATCTTGTCCATGCCACTGGTTTGCCAGGCAACTCGCAGATAGCTCGCGTAATTTAGCTGATCTGGTTATAGGCATTATTCAAATCCGTTCTCCCCACCCACTGCATTTCCCGCGCATCGTTAGAGTCCTATCTGGAGAACCCAACCCGCCCCATCGGGACCGGATGTCTACCAGTGCCGTCGGGCCACCACGTTTCACCTGCGATAAGGATGGAATCAGCCATGAGCATTTTTCAACGCATTGTGTTGTTGCTGAAAGTTTGGGTACTGCTGTTGGTTGGCATGTCAGCGGCCTGGGCGGAATGCCCGGACCATGGTGAGCAGGCTTCGAGTGGGCAGGTGACGCACACTGGGCTGATGATCGCCGCGTCCGAGTCGGAGCCAGGCGACCAAGGGCAGGGCGGCAGTGCGGACGACGATGATTCGACCACTGATGAACCGGACAGCGATGATGAAGGCGACAGCCAGACATAAACCGCAGGCAAATGAAAACCCCTTCTTTCCCGGCTGATGCGCAGCCGGGGCAGAAGGGGTTATTGAACAGCTCACCTATTGCTGTGGGAGCGAGCCTGCTCGCGAAAGCGGCGTGTCAGTCGACATTGATGTTGACCGGGTTAACGCCTTCGCGAGCAGGCTCGCTCTCACATTTTTTTATGCCGCGCCGTCGAGGAACTGCTCGGCGTAGTGGCAAGCCACCTGACGGCTGTCGAGCAGGCGCAGGGCCGGCTCTTCGGTGCTGCAGCGCTCGGTCGCGTAAGGGCAGCGCTTGTGGAATGCGCAGCCGGACGGCGGGTTCAGCGGGTTGGGCAGTTCGCCGACGATCTTGATCTTCGGCTTGTTCGGGTCCGGGTGAATGGTCGGGGTGGCCGACAGCAGCGCCTGGGTGTACGGGTGCAGAGGACGCTCGTAGATGTCGTTCTTCGGACCCATTTCCACCGGGCGGCCGAGGTACATCACCATCACGTCATCGGCGACGTGTTGAACCACCGCCAGGTTGTGGGAGATGAACACGTAGGCGGTGTTGAACTCTTGCTGCAAATCCATGAACAGGTTGAGCACCTGCGCCTGAATCGATACGTCCAGCGCCGAGGTCGGTTCGTCCGCGACCAGCACTTTCGGTTGCAGCATCATCGCGCGAGCGAGGGCGATCCGCTGGCGCTGACCGCCGGAGAACATGTGCGGATAACGCTGATAGTGCTCAGGACGCAAGCCTACCTGCTTCATCATCGCCTGTACTTTCTCGCGACGTTCCGAGGCGCTCAGGCTGGTGTTGATCAGCAGCGGCTCGGCGAGTTGATCACCGACTTTCTGCCGAGGGTTCAACGAGGCGTAAGGGCTCTGGAACACCATCTGCACGTCTTTGCGCAGTTGTTTGCGCTGAGCCTTGTCGGCGCCGGCGACTTCCTGCCCGGCGATTTTCAAGGAGCCGGAGGAGGGCTCTTCGATCAGCGTCAGGGCGCGGGCCAGGGTGGATTTGCCGCAGCCCGACTCACCTACAACGGCGAGGGTCTTGCCGGCTTCCAGTTCGAACGACACACCGTTCAGGGCGCGCACGGTCGCATGGCCCTTGAACAGGCCACGGGACACTTCGTAGTGACGGGTCAGGTCGCGGGCGGTAAGTACGACGGCCATTACGCCACCTCCTGATTCAGCGGGTAGAAGCAGCGGGCGAGGCTGTTGCTTTTCGGGTCCAGGGCTGGACGCTGGGCGCGGCAGCTGTCTTGCACATACGGGCAGCGTGGCGACAGCAGGCAACCCTGCGGACGGTCATAGCGACCGGGAACGATGCCCGGCAACGTGGCCAGGCGCGTGGCACCCAGGCTGTGTTCCGGAATCGCCTTGAGCAGCGCTTCGCTGTAAGGGTGTGCCGGAATGTCGAACAACTGAGGAACCTGACCCACTTCAACCGCCTGGCCGGCGTACATCACGCACACACGCTGAGCGGTTTCGGCCACGACCGCGAGGTCGTGCGTGATCAGCACCAGGCCCATGTTCTGCTCTTTCTGCAACGCCAGCAGCAGGTCCATGATCTGCGCCTGGATCGTTACGTCCAATGCCGTGGTCGGTTCGTCGGCGATCAGCAGTTTCGGTTCGCCGGCAATCGCCATGGCGATCGCAACACGCTGGCTCATACCGCCGGAAAGCTGATGCGGGTAGGCGTCCATACGACTGGCGGCGCCCGGGATTTCCACTTTTTCCAGCAGTTCGATGGCGCGTGCGCGGGCCTGCTTGCCGGACATTTTCAGGTGCAGGCGCAGCACTTCTTCAATCTGGAAGCCGACGGTGTAGCTCGGGTTCAGCGCGGTCATCGGGTCCTGGAAGACCATGGCCAGGTCTTTGCCGACGATTTGCCGACGCTGACGGTTGCTGAGCTTGAGCATGTTCTTGCCGTCGAAATTCAGCGCGTCGGCGGTGACGATCCCCGGGTGCTCGATCAAGCCCATCAGCGCCATCATGGTCACGGATTTACCGGAACCCGACTCGCCAACGATGGCCAGGACTTCGCCCTTGTCCACGGTAATGTCGAGCCCGTCGACCACCGGAACCGCGTTCTTGTCGCCGAAGCGAACGTTGAGATTCTTGATTTCTAACAGTGACATTTGAATCTCCTCAGGCGGCGTTCTTGAGTTTCGGGTCCAGCGCATCGCGCAGACCGTCGCCCATCAAGTTGATTGCCAGCACGCTGAGCAAAATGGTCAAACCAGGCAGACTTACCACCCACCAGGCGCGTTCGATGTAGTCGCGAGCCGAAGCCAGCATGGTGCCCCACTCAGGGGTTGGCGGTTGTACGCCAAGGCCGAGGAAGCCCAGTGCCGCGGCATCGAGAATCGCCGAAGAGAAACTCAGGGTGGCCTGAACGATCAGCGGCGCCATGCAGTTGGGCAGCACGGTGACGAACATCAGGCGTGGCAGACCGGCACCGGCCAGACGCGCGGCGGTCACATAGTCGCGGTTCAATTCGCCCATCACCGCAGCGCGGGTCAGACGAACATAGGACGGCAACGAAACCACGGCGATGGCAATAATGGTGTTGATCAGGCCAGGGCCGAGGATGGCGACAATCGCCACCGCCAGCAGCAGGGACGGCAGGGCCAGCATGATGTCCATCAGACGCATGATGGTCGGGCCGAGCAGTTTCGGGAAGAAGCCGGCGAACAGGCCCAGAAGGATGCCCGGAATCAGCGACATCACCACCGACGACAAGCCGATCAGCAGGGACAGGCGCGAACCGTTGATCAGGCGCGACAGCAGGTCGCGACCCAGTTCATCGGTGCCGAGCAGGAACTGGATCTGCCCACCCTCCAGCCAGGACGGCGGGGTCAACAGGAAGTCACGGTATTGCTCGCTCGGGTTATGCGGAGCAACCCACGGCGCGAAAATCGCACAGAAAATCACCAGCAGCATGAACATCAGGCCGGCAACGGCGCCTTTGTTCTTGGAAAACGCTTGCCAGAATTCTTTGTAAGGGGACGGGTACAGCAGGCTTTGATCGACTGTTACCGCTTGATTTTGAGTTGAAGCTGGAGTGGTCATGGTCATGATGATCTCAGCGCTGGTGACGAATGCGTGGGTTGGCAAAGCCGTAGAGGACGTCCACGACGAAGTTCACCAGAATCACCAGGCAGGCGATTAACAGGATGCCGTTCTGCACCACGGGATAGTCCCGTGCGCCAATGGCTTCGATCAGCCATTTGCCGATGCCGGGCCAGGAGAAGATGGTTTCGGTCAGAACCGCACCGGCCAGCAATGTGCCGACTTGCAGGCCGACCACGGTCAATACCGGGATCAGCGCGTTGCGCAGGCCGTGAACAAAAACCACGCGCGACGGCGACAGGCCTTTGGCGCGGGCGGTACGGATGTAGTCTTCGCGCAGCACTTCGAGCATCGACGAACGGGTCATCCGCGCAATCACCGCCAGCGGGATGGTGCCGAGCACGATGGCCGGCAGGATCAGGTGATGCAGGGCATCAAAGAACGCACCGACGTCATCGGCCAGCAGCGTGTCGATCAGCATGAAGCCGGTCCGCGGCTCGATGTCATAGAGCAGGTCGATCCGCCCGGACACCGGGGTCCAGCCCAGGGATACCGAGAAGAACATGATCAGGATCAGGCCCCACCAGAAGATCGGCATCGAGTATCCCGCCAGGGAGATGCCCATCACCCCATGGTCGAACAGGGATCCTCGCTTGAGTGCCGCGATCACCCCGGCCAGGAGGCCCAGGATGCCGGCGAACAACAGCGCGGCCATGGACAGTTCCAGGGTCGCGGGGAATAGAGAGCTGAACTCGGTCCAGACACTTTCACGGGTACGCAGGGATTCGCCAAGGTCGCCGTGGGCCAACTTGCCGATGTAGTCCAGGTACTGGGCATACAGCGGTTTGTTCAGGCCAAGGCGTTCCATTGCCTGAGCGTGCATTTCGGGGTCGACCCGACGTTCGCCCATCATCACTTCCACGGGGTCGCCAGGAATCATGCGAATCAACGCGAAAGTCAGCAAGGTGATGCCGAAGAATGTGGGGATCAATAACCCCAATCGGCGGGCAATAAAACTAAACATCTTGTGTGGTACCTCATCAGCCGGTTAGGCGTGCCCGGCATTCCTGGGTCAGGAATGCCGGTAGTTTCTTATCTACTTCACCTGGGTGGTGGCGAAGTTATTAGTGGTGAGGGGGCTAATGTGATAGCCCTCTACGTTGTTGCGCATTGCGGTAAACATACGGGTGTGCGCCATGTTGATCCATGGCTGGTCCTGATTGAAAACCTCCTGGGCTTGCTCGTAGAGCGCTGCACGTTCCGCCGGGTTCACTTTAGCCCGTGCCTGGTCAATCAGGGTCTGGAATTTCTCATTGCACCAGCGCGCGTAGTTTTCGCCGTTCTTGGCGGCTTCGCAACTCAGATTAGGCGTCAGGAAGTTGTCCGGGTCGCCGTTGTCGCCCGCCCATCCGGCGGAAACCATGTCGTGCTCGCCGTTTTTGGCGCGTTTGAGCATTTCACCCCATTCCATGACGCGAATGTCGACCTTGATCCCGACCTGGGCCAGGTCAGCCTGCATCATCTGCGCGCCGAGCATCGGGTTCGGGTTGGTCGGCCCGCCGCCGTTACGGGTGAACAGCGTGAAAACAGTGCCCTCCGGCACGCCCGCTTCCTTGAGCAGGGCACGAGCCTTGTCCAGATCACGTGGCGGGTTTTTCAGCTCGTGGTTGTAACCCAACAGGGTGTCCGGGTACGGGTTGACCGCCACTGTTGCGTTGCCTTTGCCAAACAGCGCGTTGACATAAGCCGCCTTGTCGAACGCGATGTCGATGGCCTTACGCACACGCACATCGCTCATGTATTTGTGCGAGGTGTTCATGGCGATGTAGGAAACGGTCATCGCGTTCATCTCATCAACCTTCAGGTTGGTGTCTTTCTTGATGCTCGGGATGTCATCCGGTTTCGGATACAGCGCGACCTGGCACTCGTTGGCCTTGAGCTTTTGCAGGCGCACGTTGTTATCGGTGGCGATGGCCAGGATCAGCGCATCAGCCGGTGGCTTGCCACGGAAGTAGTCCGGGTTGGCCTTGAAGCGAACCTGGGCATCTTTGTTGTAGCGCTGGAAAACGAACGGGCCGGTGCCGACCGGTTTGTTGTTCAGGTCGCCGGTCTTGTTGGCCTTGAGCAACTGGTCGGCGTACTCGGCTGAGTAGATCGAGGAGAAGGCCATGGCGACGTCCGCCAGGAACGGCGCTTCGCGACGGGTCAGGGTGAATTTGACGGTGTTGTCGTCAACTTTCTCGACGCTTTTCAGCAGTTCCTTGAAGCCCATGCTTTCAAAGTACGGGAAGCCCACGCTCGACAGTTTGTGCCATGGGTGGTTCGGGTCCAGCTGACGCTGGAAACTCCAGACTACGTCGTCGGCGTTCATGTCGCGGGTCGGCTTGAAGTATTCGGTGGTGTGAAACTTGACGCCTTTACGCAGGTGGAACGTGTAGGTCAGACCGTCCTCGCTGATCTCCCAGGAGTCGGCCAGTGCCGGAATCACTTCAGTGGTGCCGGGCTTGAAGTCGGCCAGACGATTGAAGATGGTTTCGGCCACCGCATCGGCTGTGACTGCAGTCGTGTACTGGACCATGTCGAAGCCTTCCGGACTGGCTTCGGTGCAGACCACCAGGGGTTTGGCCGAGACGCCAACAGCGACACTCAGCAACGCGGCTGCAATGGCCGCACGTAGGGGAAGCATTTTCATCAAGAACCCTCTGCAATCGGTTAAAGGACAAAAGCCGAACGGCCGATTCGTCACTGAATCAGCCGTTCGGCAGGTGTATTACAGAATGTTGAACGGGATGGTGGTCACGAGACGGAACTCGTTGAGGCTGCCATCCGCCTGGTTATCACTGGCGCGGTGAGCGGTGTAGGTCGCGCGGATAGCCGTGGCCTTGAGCGGGCCGCTCTGTACGGCGTACGAAGTACCAATGCCGTATTCATAGTGGGTTTCGCCGTCCATCGACTGCACGCCGTCGTAACCGCCGCCGGCATAGTGAGTACCGTCGATGCCCCAGCCACGAGCCTGGTAGATGTTGAACTTCAGGCCTGGAATGCCGTATTCAGCCATGTTCAGGCCGTAGGCGATCTGGAAGGATTTCTCGTTCGGGCCGTTGAAGTCCGACAGCAGGGAGTTGGCCAGGTAGATGCCGTTGGTTTCGTGCAGGTAGTCGAAGTACTCGTTACCGTTCACTTCCTGGTACGAGAAGGTCAGGCTGTGGGCCTGGTGAGTCAGGCCCAACGACAGGGAGTAGGTGTCGTTGTCGATTTCGCCCAGCAGCTTTTTGCCTTCGTCGACGGTTTTGTAGTAATTCAGGCCGGTGGTCAGGCTCAGTACCGAGCTGTCACCCAGAACGTGGGTGGCGCCGAAGTAGTACTGGTTCCACAGGTCTTCGGCCTGGGTGCCCCACAGGCTGGTGGTCAGGCTGGCGAACGGCGTGTAGGTGATACCGGCGGTGTTGACGTGATCGGCTTCAGCGGTACCGTCGCCGTATTCGGAACGGAATTTGCGCTGGCTCTGTTCGGTACGCGGCGAGTTACGGTCAAAGGTGGCGATGTCGAAAGTCAGGTTTTCCAACTCTTCGCTGTGCAGACTGACACCCTCGAAGCTCGAAGGCAGTGGACGGTTGCCGATGACATCTACTTGCGGGCTGCTGAAGTTCTGGCGACCGGCAGTCAGTGTGGTATTGGAGAAACGCGCCTTGACGTTGGCCAGGCCCAGTTTGCTCCACTGATCAACAGCGTCACCGCCATTTTCAGTCAAAGTACGGTTGTTGCCACGGCCGCCACGACCTGGCTCGGGAGCACCACCGTTACCGGATGCGAGGTCTTTGCGATCGCGGTCCAGAGCAATGGCGTTGTACGCCGCCACTTCGGTGCTGAAACCGACAGTACCCTCGGTGAAGCCCGAGTTGTACTTGATGATCGTGCCTTGAACCCAGTTGATTCGACGGTCAGTCGTACGAGTCTCACCATTTTTACGATAGTTGAGCGTCGCGCCCCGCTTGAACGACTCATTCGCATACCAGTTACGCGTGGAACCGGTGATCGATTGGCCTTCAACAAAGCCGGTGGCTTCGCTTTGGGCGCTTTTCTCTTTCACGGTAACCGGGGTGAAAGCCTGGCTTTGGGTTTCTGCGTAAGCCGAGGCGGTTACGCTGCTGATGGCCAGGGCCAATAACGCGGTGCTGCTCAGTTTCATGGGTGAAGCTCCTTACTTTCTTTTTTTTAATGCCGGTCTTTTTTGGTGATCCGGCTATTTGGTTTAGAACTCATACAAGGCTTCGCAAACGTTTGCTTTATGCCGGATTGGCGAATTACGGCAATACGTTTGCGTGAGGGCGCAATGCGCCCCCAGCGTTCTGGCTAATCGGTTATTGGTCGATACTGACGCCCGAGAACACGTTACGACCGAATGGACTCACCTTGAATCCTTCGATTTTGGCGCTCAACGGCTGGTTAACCGTCGAATGGGCGATAGGCGTGATCGGCACTTGTTGCTTGAGGTAGTGCTGCGCCTGTTTGTAGAGCACGGTGCGCTGGTCGCGGTCGGTGACGACCTTGGCCTGCTTGATGAACTTGTCGTAAGCCGGATCGCACCACATGGAGTAGTTGTTGCCACCAATGGCGTCGCAGCTGTAAAGCGTGCCGAGCCAGTTGTCCGGGTCCCCATTGTCGCCGGTCCAGCCAATCAGGCTGACGTCGTGTTCGCCATTCTTGGTGCGCTTGATGTACTCGCCCCATTCATAGCTGACGATCTTCACTTTGAGGCCGATTTTTGCCCAGTCAGCCTGGAGCATTTCGGCCATCAACTTGGCGTTCGGGTTGTAAGGGCGCTGAACGGGCATCGCCCACAAGGTGATTTCGGTGCCTTCTTTCACGCCGGCAGCCTTGAGCAGTTCCTTGGCTTTTTCCGGGTTGTAGGCAACGTCCTTGATCGTGTCGTCGTAGGACCATTGGGTCGGTGGCATGGCGTTGACGGCCAATTGACCGGCGCCTTGGTAAACGGCGTTGAGAATGCCCTGCTTGTTCACCGCCATGTCCAGCGCCTGACGCACTTCGAGCTGGTCGAAAGGCTTGTGGCGCACGTTGTAGGCGATGTAGCCCAGGTTGAAGCCGGGCTTCTCGATGAGCTTGAGTGCCGGGTCGTTCTTCAACGCGGGAACGTCGGCGGGGCGCGGGCTCAATGTGATCTGGCACTCATTGGCCTTGAGCTTCTGCACCCGCACCGACGCGTCGGTGTTGATCGAGAAGATCAGGTTGTCGAGCTTGACCCGGCTCGGGTCCCAGTACTGCTTGTTGCCGGTGTAGCGGATGTTGGAATCTTTCTGGTAGCTCTTGAAGGCGAACGGGCCAGTGCCGATCGGCTTCTGGTTGATGTCGCTCGGCTTGCCTTCGGCCAGCAGTTTGTCGGCGTATTCGGCGGACAGAATAGCGGCGAAGCTCATGGCGATGTTCTGGATGAACGCGGCGTCGACGCTGTTGAGCGTCATGACCACGGTCAGCGGCCCGGTCTTCTCGACCTTGGCGATGTTCTTGTTCAGGCTCATCCCGTTGAAATACGGGAACTCGGTCGGATAAGCCTTACGGAAAGGTTGTTGCGGATCGAGCATGCGATTGAACGTGAACAGCACGTCATCGGCGTTGAAATCTCGGGTCGGCGTGAAGTACTTGGTCGTGTGAAATTTCACACCTTCGCGTAGGTGAAAGGTGTACTTGAGGCCGTCCTCGGAAATATCCCAGCGAGTGGCCAGGCCGGGTACGACGTTGGTGGCGCCTTTTTCAAACTCTGCCAATCGGTTGTACAACGGCTCGGCGGCATCGTTGTCGGTCGATGTCGTGTACTGCGCAGTGTCGAAGCCAGCCGGGCTGCCTTCGGAGCAGAACACCAGGCTGTTATTGGCGGCCTGGCTGATGGAAGTGGCGGCCAACAGGCCGGTGCCCAGCAATGCGGATAAAACCAAGGTATGGCGCATGACGCTCCCTTTTCTTGTTCTCTAAGTGTCTTCAATGAACCGCCGTCCCGTCCGCGGACGTGGAGGCATCACTGAGTTCAAACCATGCCATGCAGCAAAACCGAGAGCCCACGCATGAACTGGTCAGATCCCGACGGTATGAGCCGTGGGTCCGGCAGTAAATGCGTAGAGTCCGAAAGACTTGTGGGAAAAGGCAACGCATCCGACATCACGATGGTCATCCGTGACGGAATTGGATGTAGGCGTTTTCCTACTTTCTCGGCAGATAAAACAACGGCGACGTTAAATACGTCGCCGTTGCAGAACCTTATTTGCTGACGCTGACGCCGTAGAAGGAGTTCAAGCCAAACGGGCTGATCTTGAAGTCCTGCACGTTGTCGCGCATGGGTTGGAACACCGTCGAGTGAGCGATAGGTGTCATTGGAACAGCGTCTTTGAGGACGTGCTGCGCCTGTTTGTACAGTTCGGTGCGCTTGCCCTGATCGGTCGTGCGCTTGGCCTCTTTGACGATGCCGTCGAACTTCTTGTCGCACCACTTGGAGAAGTTGTTGCCCTGCAGCGAGTCGCAGCCGAACAGCACGTTCAGCCAGTTGTCCGGGTCACCGTTGTCGCCGCTCCAGCCAATCAGCATCGCGCCGTTTTCGCCGCCTTTGGAGCGCTTGATGTACTCGCCCCACTCGTAGGTCACGATCTTGGCCTTGATACCGATCTTGGCCCAGTCGGACTGCAGCATTTCAGCCATCAGTTTGGCGTTCGGGTTGTACGGACGCTGTACCGGCATCGCCCACAGGTTGATCTCGGTGCCTTCCTTGACGCCGGCTTCCTTGAGCAGCTCTTTGGCTTTCTCAGGGTTGTACGGCGCGTCCTTGATGGTGGTGTCGTAAGACCACTGGGTTGGCGGCATGGCGTTGACAGCCAGTTGACCAGCACCCTGATAAACGGAGTCGATGATCTGCTGCTTGTTGACGGCCATGTCCAGTGCCTGACGCACTTTCAATTGCGCCATCGGGTTCGGCTGATCGCTGCCCTTGATCTTGTCCATCACGTTGTAGGCGATGTAACCCAGGTTGAAACCAGCCTGGTTAGGCACCTTCAAGGTCTTGTCTTCTTGCAGCGCCTTCAGGTCGGCTGGACGTGGGAACAGAGTGATCTGGCACTCGTTCTTCTTCAGCTTCTGAATACGCACCGACGGGTCGGTGGTGATGGCGAAGATCAGGTTGTCGATCTTGACGTCGTCAGGCTTCCAGTAGTCCTTGTTCCCGGTGTAGCGGATGTTGGAGTCTTTCTGGTAGCTCTTGAACACGAACGGACCGGTGCCGACCGGCTTCTGGTTGATGTCGGCGGCCTTGCCTTCCTTGAGCAGCTGGGCAGCGTACTCGGCGGACTGGACGGAGGCGAAGCTCATGGCCATGTTCTGGATGAACGCGGCATCAACTTCTTTAAGGGTGAACTTGACGGTGTGGTCGTCGACTTTATCGATCTTGGTGATGTTGGTATCCATCCCCATGTCGGTGAAGTACGGGAATTCGGTCGGGTACGCTTTGCGGAACGGGTCGTTCTTGTCAATCATCCGATTGAAGGTGAACAGCACGTCGTCGGCGTTGAACTCACGAGTCGGCTTGAAATACGGGGTGGTGTGGAACTTCACGCCTTCACGCAGGTGGAAGGTGTAAGTCAGGCCATCATCGGAGATGTCCCACTTGGTTGCCAGACCAGGAATCACGGCGGTGCCGCCACGCTCGAACTGGGTCAGGCGGTTGAACATGGTTTCTGCAGAGGCGTCGAAGTCGGTTCCGGTGGTGTACTGGCCTGGGTCGAAACCGGCCGGGCTGCCTTCGGAGCAGAACACCAGGTTAGTCGCAGCGGATGCGAAAGGTGCGGAGGCTAACAAGCCTGCGCCGACTAAAAACGGAATGACCGCGTGTTTAAGCATGTTGGCCTCATGATTTGTTGTCATTTTTGGAATTAGAGGACGACCTCGTGAGCCGTGCCTGCGGATACTTATGCAGGGGCCATACCCATTGCAAGATCCAGAGCGACCACAGGCGTTAAACGGTGGCACGAACGTACCTTAATGTCGCATATGTATAAATTCATGCGCATTTGACCGTTTGCGCAGGGTTTTTTCGGTGCATCTGGCGCACCGCGACGGGGCAATCGGCACGACTTTCGCACCCGGTTGGAGCGAGGTGTTACTTATTTATACCCATCTTTGATGGGCGTGGATGAGAGGTGTGGGCGTGAATGAGATTGAGTTGTAGTTGGGTGGGTAGGTGTTTGTTGTTTAAAGGGTTGTTGTGTCTGTAGGGGCAGATTGTTGCGTTACTGTCTGGCAGTGGACATCTGGGGGGATGATTTGGATCCGGGAGGTGATTGGAGGCTACTTGGGCGTGGTGAGGTAGTACCGGGGGTGCAACCTTTTTGCCGCTAGCGGTAGCACTATTGGCTTTTTCAAAGTGTTGAACGTCTTGTAAATGAGCATTGTGACGGGTACATATCCATTCCTTCGGTAACGGCGGCTGGCGGTTTCGCCCTTACGGCGAGGCACTTTTTCAAACGCCAAAAAAGTACCCCAAAAGGCTCGCCCCAAACGTCCGGCCCCTCGCTAAGGCTCGGCGTACCTTCGCTCCGGCGTCCATCCGGGGACACTGCCCTCCGGTCTGCTTCACGCCCTGAGCGTTTCCGTCAACACGGCGCTGCGCGCCACCCCCCGGATGAACACCTCCACTCAGCCTCCCGAAGGGGCGGGTGGATCAAGATCAAAAGCTGCAGGCGAGCTAACGCTCGGCCTGTTGAGTGGTGAGAAGCGAAGCGTGTACACCGAACCCTTGTAGGAGTGAGCCTGCTCGCGATGGCGGCCTGACAGCCGACCAATCTCTTGCAGATGTACCCCATTCCCCTTGTCAATGGAGCGCCAATACCTCGATAGGTCAGTTACCGTTGAATTTATTCGATGAGGTATCGGACAAACCAAAGTGAGATCCATCCGGCCATCAGCCAACTCAGACTGGTACTCGGAATTTGAACCCAGTTTCTGAGGTGTTTGGGTAGTCCGATTACGTCGTCGTTTGCTGGCGGATCTTCGCGGTGAAAGCGCTTCGGCCGGGTGATCAATCCACTTATCTGGGACAGCCTGTAGAGGCGCCCGATTGGATCATTCCCTAAAAACTTTCGATTTATGCTCACGAGTCGGGAGCGCGAAAATTTTTGCTCAATTTCTTCAAGTTTGAAAAAGGCGACGTACAGCAGAATGCTCAGATTGATCAAAATGAGCATTAAAAAAGTGCCAGATACAAGATTAAGAACCAGCTCTGGTCTGTTCATTGAGTTGTGAACTCATAAAGTGCTTCGCCAAGTAGTTCGGCCTCATGACTTGCGCCATTGCCCACTAGGCTTGCTGTGGATCCGGCCACTATAAGTGCGCAGACAACACCTCCGACTCCGAATGTTTCCACACCAACCGCAGCGCAAAGACCGTATTTCATCAATTGTGTCGAGACAATGCCTGCTGCAACGCCTCCTCCTACGGTCCCCAAGATTTTTCCACCTTCAGTGAACTTCACTTTCCTACAGGCTTTTTCTGTACCCGTGCGGCATACCTCATCGATCCTCATTCCTGCCGCACCGGTCGCTAAGCCGATGCCTAAATATCCTCCTGCCTTCATGTATTTCACTGCCCGAGCAACACCCTCAATGTTCGTTGCATATCCCGGCAACTGTGTCGCAGTTCCTGCTTTGTTCCAATGATGAACCGTGCGGCGGGACGACAACCTCAATGCGCGTTTGAGTTTGGGATGATCCGGGATACCGGTACCCTTTCGCACCAACGGTCCCATGCTGGCGTTCAGTTTGGCCATCATGCGCTTACGTTGGGCAAAGAATTCAGATGAGCGCAAGTGGCCGTGTTGGCGGTAGTGCTGCTGATGTAGTTCTTCCAGATTTTTCAGGGTGGCTTTCAGGTTCTCCAAATGCTGGCCCACCATGAATGATGCGACGCCCAGCGACCCCGCCGATACCTCCAGAAATGGCTCTATCACTTCATGGTGCTCAACCATGAAAGAAGCTTCTTCATCACTCAGATCTTTGATCGCCTCATTGACCTTCTCGGCCGCGATCATTAATTGGGCCTCTTCACGACGGCACATGTAGTGCCGTGAATCGCTGAAGATGACCATTTGCCCAGGCTTCACCCGTTCGCCGAGATGTCGGTTCAACGAACGAAACTGCTTACTTAGGACTTCGCCAGGCGGGTTCTCGTACAGCGAACGCTCCAAGGCTTCAAGGGGCATGGGTTTCTGGATGATGTGAAATCCCGATTCCGCCGGTTTGGGAAGAGTGAACGCGTGTTCTTCGACCAAGTGTTGTGCTGGCGGCGGTTCGGGTTTGGCTTTGAAGCCGTTCCAGGAGGCGCCGCCATTATCGGAATTGACGCGCTGCTTCACGATGACCCAATCGCCATTGCTCACTGCGCTGATTAGTTTCTGTTGATTAGCTGATTGCATGTAATTGGAGCGGTTGGCCCCGATTGCACTCAGCAAGTCGTCGAAACCCGACAGCTCGTCGGGGTAGCTAAGGGCCTGACGCAGGTCGTCGGTGGCTTGGTAGCTGTCGAGTATTTGGCTGCGCTGACCGGCGAGCAGGTCTTTGGGTATGAGTCTTTTCACGCTCGCTTCCTGTTCTTTGGAAACGAGCGACTTTGGCAAGTGAACTCAAGCAGGGATGCCGGGGGATTCGATTTTGGGTGTAGGGGAAGTCCGAGTTTTTTTGGGTGCAGTCCATTTCGCGTGGGAATGCCACCCGGGACGCTCCACGTTCAATTTTTGTGTTGAACGATGTGTAAAAAACACAGCGCTTTCCCACGCATTTTTCAGGTTGCCGGGTAGGAAGCCGTCCTTCTAACCTTTGGCCGTCGCTGCAATTTCAGCGACCGGGCGTGGAAACCTGGATCTCTTAGTAGCCGCATAGCTGGACCATCGTATTCGTTGCCGACGTCTTCTTTCGTCTGCAAACTGCGTCATGGCGGCTGTGCGTGGGCAGACTTCGGTCTGGCCGGGTCCTACTAACCGGTATTTCCACCCTGCGTGCAGCCGCCACCTATTTGTCGTGTGGAAACGACAATGGATGGCTCCCATTTTTAAGTAGGAGTTTTTCCATGGATAAGTTAATTCCCGATCCACCTGTTAACACCACCAATTCCAGTGCCGAAGACACGCAAGCCGAAGCACTCCTCAGGGACCGCGAAGCCATAAAACGCGCCCTCGATTATTACCTCGATCCACCCGACCAATACGCCCCTAAACCCCGTAGTCCCAGCACCATGTTCATGATCGCCCCAGACTTGGATTCCGAAAGCCTCCTGGCTCAAGCCTGTGAGTCCCTGGCCTCCGCCAGTGTCATGACCAGTGATTTCGCCGCTAACCTGATCGGGCCGCAGCGCAATACGGTGTTGGCTATTCAGCAGATCATCATGCTGGCGGAATTGGCGGTGAATCGGGCACTGAATAACGTCGATCCGGCGTAGACCGCGTTATCGTTCATCGCGAGCAGGCTCGCCCACGGCAACTTTATAGTAGCGAGTCTGTTCGCGATGGCAGTGAGGATGTCCAATCGGCTCAACACATAAAATATACTTTGAATAGGGTGTTTTAAGTTGTTGGTCTGCATTGTTATTCTAAAATAATATCGATAAGTCGTGAGTATTCTGATTTACCTGTTATTTCTGACAGTAGACATTTTTTTCTTAATTCAGTTGAATGTGTCGAGAGGATAGCGGTTTTTTCAGAAGGGCCGCTTACTGTCTAGGCTGTTGTTAACTTATAAGGAAATGATAATGAGCTATCCAGAAATTACTGAATATGAAGGCTTTCTAATTTATAAGTATGATCCGGCTTATCAAGCAAATCCGTATCAGGTTTATAACAAGGATAACCAATCAGTCAGCATGTTTTTGGCAACAAAAGCTGACGCTGAACAACAAATTCGATCATTTAAACCACGACCACCAGGAGCTCACGGGTAACAGCTCCGGGAGGGACCGCACTCTTGTTATTCGGGATGGCTCATTCCGGGCAGTGTCTCGAAGATAGCGTAAACCATTCCCCCAACACTTGATGGGCTTGCTCGGTTTTGAAAGACATAAAAAAACGGCGATCACTTCAGTGACCGCCGTTTCTGTGTACGGGTTATCGAATCAAGGCATCAACACTTCAATCGCACCATCCGCCGTCATGCTCACCTGGCTGGTGCCGGCCTCAACCTCTGGCGTCACCGGAGCGCCATCCATGCCGGCCGCTTTCATCATCATCGGCCCACGCATGTACGGCTGTGGATAACCGTTGCTGTTCAGGTTCAGGCTGACGATTTTGTAACCCTTGCCACCCAACGCATCGGTTGCCAGCTGCGCGCGGGCCTTGAAGGCGGTGACAGCTTCTTTAAGCAGCGCATCTTCGCTGGCCTTGCGCGTTGGCGTGGCGATGGCGAAGTCCATGCCACCCATTTTCAGGTCGGTCAGCAGTTCGCCGGTCAGCTTCGACAGTGCGGCGAAGTCGGAGCTTTCCATGCGCAGTTCGGCGCGTTCACGCCAGCCGGTGATTTTCTGGCCCTTGGTGTCGTAGATCGGGTAGCTGTTGCGGCTGCCCTGGCGCAGGGTGACTTCCTTGACTTGTTTGGCCTGGGCCAGCGCTTTGTTCATGGTGGTGCTGACGTCGGCGGCGAGTTTGGCCGGGTCGGTGTTCTGTTCTTCGGTGTAGAGGGTCACGATCATCTGATCGCGGGCCACTTCCTGGCTGACTTCGGCACGCAGGGCGATCTGGTTGTAATGAAGTTCGTCGGCGGCCAGGGCCGGGAGGCTGGCGACGGTGCCAACGCTAAGGGCAAGAAGGGCGGCGCTGCGGCGGAAACTGTGCATGAAAACTCCTTGGAGGTGCGCAGGGGTTAAGGTCCGAGCCTGCGTGAAACCATCAGACTCTAACTTTATTGATCCGGTTCGCACAGTTACAACTTCCATACAGATGGAATGGGGGAGACCGTGTCGAGGCCATTCGCGGGCAAGCCTCGCGCCTACAGGAATGTGTCGTACGCCAATCCTTTGAACGACACATTCCTGTAGGCGCGAGGCTTGCCCGCGAAGGCGTCCTTATAGACGCAGCAGAACTTCCTGCCATGTGGCTGTTTGCCGCACTTTTGCCTGCCAGCCCCCGTGCTTGGTTATACTCCGTGCGATCCGCCTGGAGCGCTCATCAGGAGAGCTCATGCTCGCCCCCGTTCAAATCACTTCCGCCACTCGCCAGAACCTTTGGCGGCTGACCTTCATCCGAACATTGGTACTCGCCGCTCAGGCCGGTTCCGTAGGCCTGGCCTACTGGTTCGATCTGCTGCCGTTGCCGTGGGTGCAACTGGCGATGACCCTCGGCTGCTCGACGCTGCTGTGCGCGTTCACGGCGGTTCGCCTGCGCACCTCGTGGCCGGTCACCGAGCTGGAATATGCCCTGCAACTGGCCTGTGATCTGTTTATCCACAGTGCCTTGCTGTATTTCTCCGGCGGTTCGACCAACCCGTTCGTTTCCTATTACCTGGTGCCGCTGACCATCGCCGCCGTGACGTTGCCGTGGCGCTATTCGGTGATTCTGTCCGGTATCGCGCTGGCGCTTTATACGTTGTTGCTGGCGCGGTTCTATCCGCTGGAAACCTTCCCCATCGCCCGGGAAAACTTGCAGATCTACGGCATGTGGCTGAGTTTCGCCCTTGCCGCCGCCGTCATCACATTCTTTGCCGCGCGCATGGCCGAAGAGCTGCGCCGCCAGGAAGAACTGCGCGCCATCCGTCGTGAAGAAGGCCTGCGCGACCAGCAATTGCTGGCCGTCGCGACCCAGGCGGCCGGCGCCGCCCATGAGTTGGGCACGCCGTTGGCCACCATGAGCGTGTTGCTCAAGGAAATGCGCCAGGACCATCCCGACCCGCTGTTGCAGGATGATTTAAGCGTGTTGCAAGATCAGGTCAAACTCTGCAAAGAGACCTTGCAGCAACTGGTGCGCGCCGCCGAGGCCAATCGACGCCTGGCGGTGGAAATGCAGGACGTCACCGACTGGCTCGACGAAGCGCTGAACCGCTGGCACTTGATGCGCCCGGAAGCCAGTTACCGTTTCCAACGGCTGGGCCAGGGCACGGTGCCACGCATGGCACCGCCGCCAGACCTGACGCAAGCCTTGCTGAATTTGCTCAACAACGCCGCCGATGCGTGCCCCGAAGGGCTGCAAGTGACGCTGGACTGGAATGCCGAGGACCTGACCATCAGCATTCGCGACCATGGCGCCGGCGTGCCGCTGGCCATTGCCGAACAGATTGGCAAGCCGTTTTTTACCACCAAGGGCAAAGGTTTCGGCCTCGGCCTGTTTTTGAGCAAGGCCAGCGTGACACGCGCCGGCGGCTCAGTGAAACTCTACAGTCATGAGGAAGGCGGCACGCTCACCGAGCTGCGCCTGCCCCGTGTCGCCCGAGGAGACGAACATGAGTGACGAGATCCAAGTTGAAGGCGAAGAACTGCCGCATTTGCTGCTGGTAGACGACGATGCAACCTTTACCCGTGTGATGGCCCGCGCCATGGCCCGCCGTGGTTTTCGCGTCAGCACCGCCGGTTCCGCCGAAGAAGGGCTGACCATCGCCCAGGCCGACATCCCGGATTACGCCGCGCTGGACCTCAAAATGGACGGCGACTCAGGCCTGGTGTTGCTGCCCAAACTGCTCGAACTTGACCCGGAAATGCGCGTGGTGATCCTCACCGGCTACTCGAGCATTGCCACCGCCGTCGAGGCCATCAAGCGCGGCGCTTGCAACTATCTTTGCAAGCCGGCTGACGCTGACGACGTGCTGGCCGCGCTGCTTTCCGAGCATGCCGACCTCGACACCCTGGTGCCAGAAAACCCGATGTCGGTGGACCGCCTGCAATGGGAGCACATCCAGCGCGTACTGACCGAACACGAAGGCAACATCTCCGCCACTGCCCGCGCCTTGGGCATGCACCGCCGCACGCTGCAGCGCAAACTGCAAAAGCGTCCGGTCCGCCGCTGAACGGACGCTGAACGATTAACGCCAGCCCTCGCGATAACCCGAACCGATCATCTATGATCGGTTCGGGTGTGTTCTTTTCTTTATCGAGCCTTTTCCATGAATCAGAACGCTGAGTATTCCGCGGTCAACGATGCTGTGCGCGGGCAGTTTTTTCGCAAAGTCTGGGCGATGACCACGCCGTATTGGCGCAGCGAAGAGAAGGGCAAGGCCTGGACATTGCTGATCGCGGTGATTGCGCTGTCACTGTTCAGCGTGGCGATTTCGGTGTGGGTCAACAGTTGGTACAAGGATTTTTACAACGCCCTGCAAAAGAAGGACGAAGCGGCTTTCTGGCAACTGATTCTGTACTTCTGCGGGATCGCGGCGGTGGCGATTCTCGGTGCGGTGTATCGGCTCTACCTGACGCAGATGCTGACGATTCGCTGGCGGGCCTGGCTCACCGAGCAGCACTTCGCCCGTTGGCTCGGTCATAAAAACTACTACCAACTGGAGCAGGGCGGTTACACCGATAACCCTGACCAGCGGATTTCCGAAGACCTCAATAGCTTCACCTCCAATACGCTGGGCCTGGGGCTGGGCCTGATCCGCAACGTCGTCAGTCTGGTGTCGTTTTCGATCATTCTGTGGGGCGTGTCGGGCAGCATCGAAGTGTTCGGTTTCACCATCCCCGGCTACATGTTCTGGTGCGCTCTGGTTTATGCCGCCGTCGGCAGCTGGCTGACGCACTTGATTGGCCGTCGTTTGATTGGCCTCAACAACAATCAACAACGCTTCGAAGCTGACCTGCGTTTTTCCATGGTGCGGGTTCGCGAGAACGCGGAAAGCATCGCTCTGTACAACGGCGAACCCAATGAAAACCGCCGTCTGAGCGGGCGCTTCGGGCTGGTCTGGCATAACTTCTGGGACATCATGAAAGTGTCCAAGCGCCTGACCTTCTTCACCTCCGGTTATGGCCAGATCGCAATCATTTTCCCGTTTATGGTCGCCGCGCCGCGTTACTTCGCCGGCAAGATCGAGCTTGGCGAGCTGATGCAAATCAACTCAGCGTTCGGCAACGTGCAGGAGAACTTCAGCTGGTTCATCAGCGCCTACCAGGACTTGGCCGCTTGGCGAGCCACCTGTGATCGTCTGCTGAGTTTCCGCCAGGCGATGACCGACAACGAAGAGCGAGCGCCGGCGATTGATGTGCAGAATTCGGGTACAGCCTTGAAGGTGCACAACCTGGGCCTCGATCTGGCCGACGGTCGTCACTTGCTGACCAACGCCGACATGACCGTGGAGGAGGGCGAGCGCGTCATGCTCAGCGGTCGTTCCGGCAGCGGCAAGTCGACCTTGCTGCGGGCGATGGGGCACCTTTGGCCGGCGGGTCATGGCAGCATTCGTCTGCCGACGGCGCGTTACCTGTTCCTGCCACAAAAGCCGTATCTGCCGATTGGCACGTTGCGCGAGGCACTGAGTTATCCACAGGCCGGCGGGACTTATCCGCACGAGCGGTATGTGCATGTGCTGGAAACTTGCCGCTTGCCGCACCTTGTTGCGCGCCTGGACGAGGCCAATCACTGGCAGCGCATGCTGTCGCCGGGTGAACAGCAACGGCTGGCCTTCGCTCGTGCGCTGCTCTATGCACCACAGTGGTTGTACATGGACGAGGCGACGTCGGCGATGGACGAAGAGGATGAGGCTTCGCTGTATCAGGCCTTGATCGATGAGATACCGGGGTTGAGCATCGTCAGCGTTGGGCATCGCAGCAGTCTGAAGCGTTTCCACCCACGGCATGTGCGCATTGAAAATGGACATCTGGTGGACCAGACCGTGATCGCATAACACCACAATCCGTGTGGGAACGAGCTTTTGTGGCGGGGGATTTATCCCCGTTCGGCGTCGCAGCCGTCGCAAAACCACTGCACTCGGCATACCTGATGCACCGAGGCTGTGGGTTTTGGGATGGCTGCGCCATCCAACGGGGATAAATCCCCGCGCCACAGGTTGCTCTTACAATAGTGGGTGGTGGTGATCGTACAACCGCGTTGAGCTATGATGCGGTTTCAGCCGCAATTTTCGAGACAGACGTTCACCATGGAAAACCCGATCGACGCACCACGCCTCCCTCGCAAGCGCCGCAGCCTCGCACAGGAATTGGTGACGGTGCTGTCCGAGCAGATCCGCGACGGCCACCTCAAACGTGGCGACAAATTGCCCACCGAGTCGGCGATCATGGATGCCCATGGCGTCAGCCGAACCGTGGTTCGCGAAGCAATTTCACGTTTGCAGGCCGCTGGCCAGGTGGAAACCCGTCACGGCATCGGCACCTTCGTGCTCGACACCCCGAGCCCGAGCGGTTTTCGCATCGACCCGGCGACCGTGGTCACCCTGCGTGACGTATTGGCGATTCTGGAACTGCGCATCAGCCTCGAAGTGGAGTCCGCCGGCCTCGCTGCACAGCGCCGCAGCCCGGAACAGTTGGCCTTGATGCGCGCTGCGCTGGACGCCTTGAATGAAAGCGCCGCCCACGCCAGTGATGCCGTGGCGTCCGACTTCCAGTTCCACCTGCAAATCGCCCTGTCGACTGGTAACCGCTACTTCACCGACATCATGACCCACCTGGGCACCAGCATCATTCCGCGCACCCGCCTGAACTCCGCGCGCCTGGCCCATGATGATCAGCAGCACTACATGAGTCGCCTGAGCCGCGAACACGAAGAGATTTACGACGCGATTGCGCGCCAGGATTCGGATGCGGCGCGGGCGGCAATGCGTTTGCATTTGACGAACAGTCGGGAGCGGCTGCGCCACGCGCATGAAGAGGCTGAGGCGCAGCGCTGAGAGTTGCGGTTGGTGGGACCCAGTTTTTTTGTAGCGCTTTTGCTAACGCACCACGATGAGACGAAGGGGGTGTGATTCTTTTTTGATCCCGTCAATTTCTACCTCATACCAAAACTCAGCCGTACTTTTGTTAACAATGGTATCGAATATAGACGTGGTGATTTTTTTGATGTGCTGTTCCATGCCTGTAATAGAAAATTCGCCTCGCCAGAGCATTTCGTAACCGCCCTCATCTTGAAATTTTATAAAGAACATGCATTCTTGCCCGCCAGTTTGACCTGTATATTGAACGGCGAAATTAAACCTAAATTGATGGATTTCTCCGAAGTCCTTTATGTAAAGGGTAGTTCCATCTGTTCCAGGGGCGGTGGGCGCGGCTAATTCTGGTGATACTGGCGATTTTACAGGTTTTTCCACTTTTGTTAGTTCGACAGTGCTCATGGCGAATCTCCATATATAAAAAGTAATTTTGCGATAACTTATCCGCGACATCAGTTCATCAGATGCTTTTAATGTTGGCTACTGTCAGAAATGACAGTTGCGACCAGGGGTCGTTACGCACTGGAGCGCGCGCGTAGCCCATGACGATCAACAGCGCATGAGTCGCCTGAGCCGCGAACACGAAGAGATTTACGACGCGATTGCGCGCCAGGATTCGGATGCGGCGCGGGCGGCAATGCGTTTGCATTTGACGAACAGTCGGGAGCGGCTGCGCCATGCTCATGAAGAGGCTGAGGCGCAGCGTTAATGCTTTTTATCGCCGATAGCTGAGTTTTGTATAAGTCGCAATATTCCAAAGCGCCGGGTTAATCAGGTGGTGCGTGCGCTGTAGAAGATCTCGGTGGCCATAGCGGACAGTAATCTGATTAACAGAACTGTCCGCGTCTCTTATTGTACGAGCCTAAATTTCACCTTAGGGGAGTGTCTCACTCCCCCATCTCTTGTCACAGTGTATTGCACTTCAACACTGGCGCCTTCTGCCAAACCTTTTTCGAAGAAGTTTTTTTCGGCTCCGTATCCGTATGCATCTGATGGACGTTCTATAGTCACTGAATACACGATGGAGTCGCCTGTAGAGGTTTTTACAATAAATGCTAATTTATCCCCCTCGATCGCATCTGCGATGGGTTCCACTGTTATTGAGACTGATCCAACAATTTGGCTAACGCTCAAAACACCTTCTTTAACATTTTTAACTTTTGGGGGCGCCAAGTCGTTCTTTTGTACTGTCATGAATAAAGTCCTTCAACAATAAGTCGAACCATTTTGATAAACGCTCTTTTATAAGCGTTCTAAGGGGCCGGTTCGTTAACTCCTGAGGTGATTAAGTCACCGCAGTTGATGTCGTGCTACTGTCAGAATTTACAGTTCAGACGAACGGTCAGTGTTTTGTGTCGTGTGTTTACTTGTCCCGAGATTTGCGTTCAAAGGCAGGCTCGCTTCCATTTGGGATCTAATCAGTGGAATACCAAAGACTAATGGGTGCGAGCCTGCTCGTGATGGGGCAATCGCCTCAGCCGGTTTTCAGAACTGAACGATCCACCCGTACCGCCAATTCAGTCTTCGCCGATTTAATCTCGAAGGTCACACCCCCTGCTTATCCACATTTCCGCGGGCAATGGGCACACCCTTGGACAACAACTCCAACGGCGCACCCTCCAGCGATTGCCCTGAAGCCAGTTCCAGTTTCAATTTAATCGTCATCATCAATCTCCTTATCAAGCCACGTTGCCAGTGGGGTTGTAATCCTTGAGCAGCAAGTAAGTACTCCAGCCCCACCAGTCATCGACGGTGGCGGTGTCGTTCAGGTTGTTGACGTCCTTGCGCCGCAGCACCTTGCTGCCTTCAACCCGGAACAACGGTGAAAAGTTGTTCGCAGGATTCAATACGGCTTGCAGATCCGGGGTCTTTTTCAAGGCGCCAAAATTATCGGGAACCGTGACGGTGCCGCTGAGATACGCCGCAAACACTTCATCCGCCGACACCTGCACCGCCTGATTCACCTGGACACGATTGGCGCTGTCGATGGCGTCGAAGTAGCGTTTGTCGCCGTACCCACGCCAGTGATCGCCGGTGCCGTTGCGCACATTGAGGCCGAACTTGCTGTCTTCGTCGTGCATGAAGCGGGTAATCAGTGAGCCCAGATCACTGGGCGTGACCACCGCAGCCAACTGTTTGCGCGGTACTCGCAAATGGCCGGCAGAAAACAGGTCGGTCAGGTAGTGATCGGCAAACGCATTCATCGCGTAGGCCAGTTCCAGCTGCTTTTCATCGTTGCTGCTGTGAGCCTTCACCGCTTGTTGCAGAGCTGCCGTGTGCCCGGAGATATAGGCCAGCAGCGCCCATTCGGCAAAGTGGTCAGCATTATTGGCGGCCAGTTTCAGATAGCGCCCCAAGGGAAACAGCGCCGAGACGAAACTGCCGCCGCCCGTGATTCTGTTCCACTCTTCTGACAACGTATCTCCGAGTGCGTCATACGCCTCGTGAGGCTGTTTGCCGTCTTTGATTGCCTGTTTAACTGCGGCGATTTCCTTCTGCATGACGCCGAGGATCAGCTTGGCTTCGGCATTGGACGCCGGCAGCACCGCCAGCGAGTTGAAGGCATTGGTAAAGCGCTGGACGCGGTCGGCAGGCGTGGCGCCTTCGCTGACTGGTTGATCGGGAATGCCATAAAAGTCACCGCCCAGAGCGATGACCTGACCGTAAGTCAGCGCCAGTCCATTGGGTAAATGCAGCGCTACCTGCGAGGCGGGCACAGCGGGCGCGTCCTTGATAAAACGCAGCAACGTACCGTCACCGATGGCGGTGTGCTCGCCGCCCTCAAACCTCAGCTGTGGCTTGCCTTTCAAGGCGTTGCCAGGCGTAGCGTTAGTTGTTAGAGGTGCGTCGTGATGTTCGCCGAGCTTCAGCATAAGCGAGCTGTTGGCGGTGACGGCGATACCGTCTTCAGTAAAAAGATCGTCCAGGTTCGCGATGATCTGTTCTGGTTTTCCCTGCGGTTGAGCGTGTAGACCTGACATTTCTGGCTCCTTGATATGTCGTCGGTATGATTCAAGACAGCTGTATGTATATACAGCTAATCAGAGCTTAGGTCAGAAATTTCCTACGTCAAGAAAATCCCCTTCCGACACAAATTTCCAGGCGCGACGATGAAATGCAGTTGACGGTTATTATTTAAGTTGTACGATGACCTACAACTCGGCCACAGGCTGAACGCTTTTCTCACACAAACGTTGCTACCCAGGGTGTTCGAATAATGAATCCACAAGAACTGAAGTCCATCCTCTCTTCTGGCCTGCTGTCTTTCCCGGTCACCGATTTCAATGCTCAGGGCGACTTCCATCGCGCGGGCTATATCAAGCGTCTCGAATGGCTGGCCCCATACGGCGCCACGGCGTTGTTCGCCGCAGGCGGCACCGGTGAGTTCTTCTCTCTGGCGGCCAGCGAATATTCGGAAATCATCAAGACCGCCGTCGACACCTGCGAAAACAGCGTGCCGATTCTGGCTGGTGTGGGCGGTTCGACTCGCCAGGCCATCGAATACGCACAGGAAGCCGAGCGCCTGGGCGCCAAAGGCTTGTTGCTGCTGCCGCACTACTTGACCGAAGCCAGCCAGGACGGCGTTGCCGCCCACGTTGAAGCCGTGTGCAAATCGGTGAACATCGGCGTGGTGGTTTACAACCGCAACGTCTGCCGCCTGACCGCGCCATTGCTGGAACGCCTGGCCGAGCGCTGCCCGAACCTGATCGGCTACAAGGATGGCCTGGGCGATATCGAGTTGATGGTATCGATCCGTCGCCGCCTCGGTGATCGCTTCAGCTACCTGGGCGGTTTGCCGACCGCTGAAGTCTATGCCGCTGCTTACAAGGCATTGGGCGTACCGGTCTACTCCTCGGCGGTGTTCAACTTCATCCCGAAAACGGCGATGGATTTTTACCACGCCATTGCCCGCGAAGATCACGCCACCGTTGGCAAGATCATCGACGACTTCTTCCTGCCGTACCTGGACATCCGTAACCGCAAAGCCGGTTATGCGGTGAGCATCGTCAAGGCCGGGGCAAAAATTGCCGGTTATGACGCAGGTCCTGTGCGTGCACCGCTGACCGATCTGCTGCCAGAAGAGTACGAAGCTCTGGCCGCGCTGATCGACAAGCAAGGTGCGCAGTAACACACCCGATTAATAAGGCCGCTGAGCAATCAGCGGCCTTTTGCGTGAGGAGATTGTTGTGGCTGATACAAAGCGTTTCGATAACTACATCAACGGTGAATGGGTGGCGGGCAGTGATTACTGCGCCAACATCAACCCGTCCGAACTGACCGACACCATCGGCGACTACGCCAAGGCTGATCTGGCCCAGGTCCACGCCGCCATCGACGCCGCTCGCGCTGCGTTTCCGGCCTGGTCGACTTCGGGCATTCAGGCTCGCCATGATTCACTGGATAAAGTCGGCACCGAAATCCTCGCCCGCCGCGAAGAGCTTGGCACCTTGCTGGCCCGGGAAGAGGGCAAGACCCTGCCTGAAGCCATCGGCGAAGTGACCCGCGCCGGTAACATCTTCAAGTTCTTCGCCGGTGAGTGCCTGCGCCTGTCCGGTGACTATCTTCCGTCGGTGCGCCCGGGTGTGAACGTCGAAGTCACTCGCGAAGCCTTGGGCGTCGTTGGCCTGATCACCCCGTGGAACTTCCCGATCGCGATCCCTTCGTGGAAAATCGCCCCGGCCCTGGCCTACGGCAACTGCGTCGTGCTGAAACCGGCCGATCTGGTGCCGGGTTGCGCCTGGGCGCTGGCGGAAATCATCTCCCGCGCAGGCTTCCCGGCCGGCGTCTTCAACCTGGTGATGGGCAGCGGTCGCGTGGTTGGCGATGCGCTGGTGCAGAGCCCGAAAGTCGACGGCATCAGCTTCACCGGTTCTGTCGGTGTCGGTCGTCAGATCGCCGTCAGTTGCGTCTCGCGTCAGGCCAAGGTTCAGCTGGAAATGGGTGGCAAGAACCCGCAGATCATTCTCGACGATGCCGACCTGAAGCAAGCGGTCGAGCTGTCGGTGCAGAGCGCGTTCTATTCCACCGGTCAGCGTTGCACGGCGTCGAGCCGCTTCATCGTCACCGCCGGGATTCACGACAAGTTCGTCGAAGCCATGGCCGAGCGCATGAAGTCGATCAAGGTCGGTCACGCGTTGAAAACCGGCACCGACATCGGTCCGGTCGTCTCGCAAGCGCAGCTTGAACAGGACATGAAGTACATCGACATTGGCCAGTCCGAAGGTGCTCGTCTGGTCAGCGGCGGTGGCTTGGTGACTTGCGACACCGAAGGCTACTACCTCGCGCCAACGCTGTTTGCCGACAGCACAGCTGCGATGCGCATCAGCCGTGAAGAGATCTTTGGCCCGGTGGCGAACATCGTTCGCGTCGCCGATTACGACGCCGCGCTGGCCATGGCCAACGACACCGAATTCGGTCTGTCAGCGGGCATCGCCACCACGTCGCTGAAGTACGCCAACCACTTCAAGCGCCACTCCCAGGCCGGGATGGTGATGGTCAACCTGCCGACGGCGGGCGTGGATTACCACGTTCCATTCGGCGGGCGTAAAGGTTCATCCTATGGTTCCCGCGAGCAAGGTCGCTACGCGCAAGAGTTCTACACGGTCGTGAAGACCAGCTACATCGGTTCGTAACGCAACACCCTCTGTGGGAGCGAGCCTGCTCGCGAAGGTCTTGAGGACGCGACGGTAAACCTGATGCCCCGCGTCATCGTTGACCACCATCGCGAGCAGGCTTGCTCCCACAGAAAAACCAAAGATTCACCCGCGCATAAAAATAATCAGTGGGAGTACATGTACATGCAAGCGACCAAGCCGACTCACGTCCGCTATTTGATTTTGCTCATGCTTTTCCTGGTGACCACGATCAACTACGCCGACCGGGCCACTATCGCCATCGCGGGCTCCAGCCTGCAAAAAGACCTCGGCATCGACGCGGTCACCCTCGGTTACATCTTCTCTGCATTCGGTTGGGCTTACGTGGCCGGGCAAATTCCCGGTGGCTGGCTGCTGGACCGTTTCGGCTCGAAAAAGATCTACGCGCTAAGCATTTTCACCTGGTCGCTGTTCACCGTTCTGCAGGGCTATGTCGGCGAATTCGGCATGTCCACCGCAGTGGTTGCGCTGTTCATGCTGCGCTTCCTGGTGGGCCTGGCCGAAGCGCCATCCTTCCCGGGTAACGCCCGTATCGTCGCGGCCTGGTTCCCGACGGCTGAACGCGGCACGGCCTCGGCGATCTTCAACTCGGCGCAGTACTTTGCCACCGTGTTGTTCGCACCGCTGATGGGCTGGATCGTCTACAGCTTCGGCTGGCAGCACGTGTTTATCGTCATGGGCGTGATCGGCATCATCTTCTCGGGGATCTGGCTGAAGGTGATCTACAGCCCGCGCCAGCACCCAATGATCAACGACGCCGAGTTCAAGCACATCGCCGACAACGGCGGCATGGTCGACATGGACCAGGACAAAGGCAAAGGCAAAAAAGGCGACGGTCCGAAGTGGGACTACATTCGCCAGTTGCTGACCAACCGCATGATGCTCGGCGTGTATCTGGGCCAGTACTGCATTAATGGCATCACGTACTTCTTCCTGACCTGGTTCCCGGTGTACCTGGTGCAAGAACGCGGCATGACCATCCTAAAGGCCGGTTTCATTGCTTCGTTGCCGGCGATCTGCGGCTTTATCGGGGGGGTGCTTGGCGGGGTGATTTCCGATTACCTGCTGCGCAAGGGCCATTCCCTGACCTTCGCTCGCAAGGCACCGATCATCGCGGGTTTGCTGGTCTCCAGCAGCATCGTGGCGTGCAACTATGTTGATGTTGAGTGGATGGTCGTCGGCTTCATGGCCCTGGCCTTCTTCGGCAAAGGCGTGGGTGCGCTGGGTTGGGCGGTGGTGTCCGACACCTCGCCGAAACAGATTGCCGGCCTGAGCGGTGGCCTGTTCAACACCTTCGGCAACATCGCTTCGATCACCACCCCGATCGTGATCGGCTACATCATCAGCTCCACCGGTTCGTTCAAATGGGCGCTGGTGTTTGTCGGTTGCAACGCACTGGTTGCAGTGTTCAGCTACCTGGTGATCGTCGGTCCGATCAAACGTGTGGTGCTGAAAGAGCCGCCAGTCAGCGGTCCTGAAACCAATAACAAATTGTCTCAAGCGCATTCCTGAGGAGCGGCGTCATGCAGTTGATTGAACATTCCGACTCGCCGCGCTACATCCGCCTGCACGAGCGGGACAACGTCGTGATCGTGGTCAACGACCAAGGCGTACCGGCCGGTACCGAGTTTCCAGATGGCCTGGTGACGGTGGACTTCGTGCCGCAGAGCCATAAAGTCACCCTCGAGGACATTCCTGAAGGCGGCCAGGTGATTCGTTACGGCCAGACCATTGGCTATGCGTTGCAGCCGATTCCGCGCGGCAGCTGGGTCAAGGAAGATCAACTGCGCATGCCCACCGCGCCACCGCTGGACAGCCTGCCGCTGTCCACCGAAGTGCCTGCGGCCCAGGCACCGCTGGACGGTTACACCTTTGAGGGGTATCGCAACGCCGACGGTACCGTTGGCACGCGCAATATTCTCGGGATTACGACGACCGTCCAGTGCGTGACCGGCGTGCTCGACCATGCGGTCAAGCGCATCAAGGATGAATTGCTGCCCAAGTACCCGAACGTCGATGACGTGGTGGCGCTGACCCACAGCTACGGCTGCGGGGTGGCGATCACTGCCACTGACGCGTACATCCCGATCCGCACCGTACGCAATCTGGCGCGCAACCCGAACCTGGGTGGCGAAGCCTTGGTCATCAGCCTGGGCTGCGAGAAATTGCAGGCCGGGCAGGTGATGCACGAGGGCGACAGCTCGGTGGATTTGAGCGAGCCGTGGTTGTACCGCTTGCAGGATTCGAGTCACGGTTTCACTGAGATGATCGAGCAGATCATGGCGCTGGCCGAGACCCGTTTGAAGAAGCTCGATCAGCGTCGCCGGGAAACTGTGCCGGCGTCCGAGCTGATCCTGGGCATGCAGTGCGGCGGCAGCGATGCGTTTTCCGGCATCACCGCCAACCCTGCGCTGGGTTATGCCTCTGATTTGTTGTTGCGCGCTGGCGCGACGGTGATGTTTTCCGAAGTTACCGAGGTGCGCGACGCGATTTATCTGCTGACCTCCCGCGCGGAAACTGAGGAGGTTGCTCAGGAACTGGTGCGGGAAATGGACTGGTACGACCGTTACCTGGCCAAGGGTGAGGCGGACCGCAGCGCCAACACCACGCCGGGCAACAAGAAGGGCGGGTTGTCGAACATTGTCGAAAAGTCCTTGGGCTCGATCGTCAAATCCGGTAGCAGTGCGATCAATGGCGTGCTCGGCCCTGGCGAGCGCTTCAAGCGCAAAGGGCTGATCTTCTGCGCGACCCCGGCCAGTGATTTTGTCTGCGGGACGTTGCAGTTGGCGGCGGGGATGAACCTGCATGTGTTCACCACCGGGCGCGGCACGCCTTATGGTTTGGCGATGGCGCCGGTGGTCAAGGTATCGACCCGGACCGAACTGGCACAGCGCTGGCCGGACCTGATCGACATCGATGCCGGGCGTATTGCGACCGGACGCGCTTCGATTGAAGACCTTGGGTGGGAGTTGTTCCACTACTACCTGGACGTGGCGAGCGGCAAGAAGCAGACGTGGGCCGAGCAGCACAAACTGCATAACGACATCACCCTGTTCAACCCGGCGCCGATAACATGAGATAGCGCTGGGTGAACTATGCTGGATTCGACTCGGAATGCGATCACCCAAGTAGAGTTCACCGGCAGATAAGGCGCGCCGCCTCTCCATCGCTACAGCGATTACTGATCGTCAGTAGCAATGGAGGATGGCTTTCGATCAGCACCCTAAATACCTTGTCGATCAAGTGTTAATGCGGTGCTTTTAGCTTTTTATGGATGCCTCAGACTAAACTAATGACCACGCCAGATTATCCAGATAAAGGTTGCCAGCGGTCACGGATAATTTGCCAGAAAAGCCGGCGATCAATAGTACGTCAAAGGGTATTTCTGCAATTTCGAACGCTTTGTCTTCGGAACTGATAGGGGCGCCGTATACGACTTCTTCTTTCTTCATTGCAATAATATAGGCAGTACCACTTTCATTGCCGCCAGCTGCCTTGATCTGGAACCTCAGGCTATTCACATAGTTTCCAAATGAAAGTTTCAATCTGGAACCACTTGGCAAATATAGACTTTTATCGCCGAAGCCCGCCCCATCGGGAGCTTTTACTATTCCTGACGTTTTATCGTCCGGTTGATCTTCGACAGTAACGATTAAATTGTTACTGAATTGCACGGGTAGTTGCAACAAAAAAGACTGGAGGGGTTCTCTTTCCCAGTCCTCCTTGTTCTCTGAGACAGTACCGGTTTTTGAAGCGCCTGAAAATTTATCGCCTGTTGATTTAACTGACATATTTTTTACTCCTGTAATTTGTTTTATTTGCGGGATTATTAAGTGCCCGATGACTAAGCATTGGCTACTGTCAGATCTGACAGTAGCGACGAACGGTCCACATAAATATCAGCTCGAAATCAGTGGGATTTATAGAAAATCAGTGCAGGACGTGACCATGTCAGCGAAGTCGTTCTCTCACACGCAAAGGTCCCCAGTCGCTTATCATTAGCCCCCTAACGACGCCCACCCAAGGTTCCCCCCGGCATGCTGGCTATCTTCCTCGAAACCCTGAACATCACCGCGCCGGTGTTTGCCATGCTGTTTCTAGGGGTGTTGCTCAAGCGCATCGACTGGATCAACGACAACTTCATCCACACCGCGTCGGCCCTGGTGTTCAACGTCACCATGCCGGCGCTGCTGTTTCTAGGCATCCTGCATGCCGACCTGCACGCCGCGTTGCAACCGGCGCTGCTGATCTACTTCTCGCTGGCCACCCTGGCGTGTTTTGCCATCGCCTGGGGCTGGGCGATCTGGAAGTGCCCGCGTGAAGATCGAGGGATTTATACCCAAGGCGCTTTTCGCGGCAACAACGGAGTCATCGGCCTTGCGTTGGCGGCCAGCATGTACGGCGATTACGGGATTTCTCTCGGGGCGATTCTCGCGGCGCTGGTGATCCTGTTTTACAACACGCTCTCGACCATTGTGCTGGCGGTGTACAGCCCGGTGATCAAGTCCGATCCGTGGAGCATCTGCAAAAGCGTGATGGTCAACCCGCTGATCATCAGCGTGTTGGCGGCGGCGCCCTTTGCCTATTTCAAGATCGGCTTGCCGGGATGGCTGGAAACGTCTGGCCAGTACCTGGCGCAAACCACGTTGCCGTTGGCGTTGATCTGCATCGGCGGCACGCTATCACTGGCGGCATTGCGCAAAAGCGGCAAGATGGCGCTCAGCTCAAGTCTGGTGAAGATGATCGGCTTGCCAGTGTTGGCGACGTTGGGGGCATGGCTTTGGGGATTTCGCGGGGCTGAGTTGGGGATTCTGTTTCTGTACTTCGGCAGCCCGACCGCCGCGGCCAGTTTTGTCATGGCCCGCCAGGCCAACGGCAATCATGAACTGGCGGCGGCGATCATCGTGATCACCACGTTGATGGCGGCGGTCACCACCAATGTCGGAATCTTTTTGTTGCAGTGGGGGGAGTGGATCTAGCGTCGGGATTTTCGCTGGTGTCCAGGGCTGGCAAGCCTCGCCCTGTAGGAGCGAGGCTTGCCCGCGAAGGCGCCAGTCCTGTCACCACAACTTTTGAAGACTCACTCAGGCTTCTGATAGCTGTCGATCACTTCCTGCGCCGCCCGAAACGCATCAATCGCCGCCGGCACACCGGCGTACACCGCGCAATGCAGCAACGCCTCGCGAATCTCTTCCACGGTGCAGCCGTTGTTCAGCGCGCCGCGGACGTGGCCTTTCAACTCCTGCGGGCACTTCAACGCCGTCAGCGCGGCGAGGGTGATCAGACTGCGGGTTTTCAGCGGCAGGCCTTCGCGGTTCCACACGGCGCCCCAGGCGTGTTCATTGACGAAGTCCTGCAGCGGCTGGGTGAACTCAGTGGCATTGCCCAGTGCGCGGTCGACGAACGCATCGCCCATCACCTGGCGGCGGACTTCTACACCAGGCTTTTTGTTGTCAGTCATGGCATTTCCCTCTTGTGGTGTTGGCGACGCCAGGCGCGCAGCGATGTGAACAGCAGAAACGCCACCAGCGCCGGCAGGACGAAAAACAGCATCAAGTGTTCAAGCTTGCCGGCCAGGGGCATGCCGGTGGTGAACGACACCACGTGCAGACCGTAAGCGAGATACAACCCCAAAAACAGCAGACCTTCGGCGCGGGTCACCCGGTAACCGGTGTAGAACAGCGGCAGGCACAGCACCGCCACACCGAGCATCACCGGCAGGTCGAAATCCAGGGCATTGGGCGAGACCGACAGCGGCGAGGGGGCGACAAGCGCGGTCAGGCCGAGTACGCCCAGGAGGTTGAACAGGTTGCTGCCGATCACGTTACCCACGGCAATGTCCCGCTGACCGCGCAAGGCCGCGATCAATGAGGTGGCCAGTTCCGGCAGGGAGGTGCTGATGGCGACGATGGTCAGGCCGATGACCCGCTCCGACAGACCCAGATCGGTCGCAACCGCCACGGCGGCGCCCAGCAACAAATGGCCGGCGTAGACCAGCATCGCCAGTCCGGCGACGATCATCAGCACGCTGCTGAACCACGGTGCCTGGGGGGTTCCGTCGTGGGAGGGCGGACGGGTCGAGTGCCGCGACTGGCGCAGCAACAAGCCCAGGTACAGCGCCAGGGCCGCCAGCAGAACGATGCCGTCCATGCGGGTCAGCTCTTCATTCCACGCCAATACAAACACCAGCAGGCTGGCGCCGATCATCAGTGGAATATCCAGGCGCACCAGTTGCCGTGAAACCCGCAGCGGAATGATCAGCGCCGAAAGCCCCAAGGTGACGAGGATGTTGAAGATGCTGCTGCCGATCACACTGCCGACGGCGATGTCGGCGTTTTGCGCCAGGGTGGCTTGCAGGCTGACCGCCATCTGCGGTGCGCTGCTGCCCAAGGCGACGATGGTCAGCCCGATGATCAGCGGCCGCACCTGCAAGCGCGCCGCCAGGCGCACGGCGCCACGGACCATCAGTTCGGCACCGGCGATCAGCAACAGCAGGCCGCCGAGCAACTCAATCAGGCTGATCAGGGGTAAATCGGCAAGTCCGAAAATGGTCGGGGCTCCGTCTGTTAATCGTCGAGGGCTTGCACGCGAACCCGTGCGGTGCCGCTACGGAGCATACCCAGTTGTTCGGCGGCCTCGTGTGAAAGATCAATCAGGCGCCCGCGGGTGTGCGGCCCGCGGTCGTTGATTCGGACCACGCAGGACTTGTCGTTATTCAGATTGGTGACCTTCACCCGCGTGCCGAACGGCAATTGGCGATGGGCGGCGGTCAGGGAATTCTTGTTGAAACGCTCGCCGCTGGCGGTGCGTTTGCCTTGGTGTTTGGCGCCGTAATAGGACGCCGTACCGGTCTTGTCGTAGCCGTGTGGGTCGATGACGTCGTTACTGGCGCAACCGGCCAGCAGAGCGAGCAGGGCGCAGGCACCCAGTAGACGCTTCATTTAAAGGTATCCACATACAAATGTGGGAGCGAGCCTGCTCGCGATGGCGGGCTGTCTGACACATCAATGTTGGATGTGCTGCCGTCATCGCGAGCAGGCTCGCTCCCACAGGGATCGGAGCCAGGCTTTAAATCTGGCTCCATGCTCATCAGCCTTCGAGCTTGCTTTTCAGCAGTTCGTTGACCTGTTGCGGGTTGGCCTTGCCTTTGGAGGCTTTCATGGCCTGGCCGACGAAGAAGCCGAACATCTTGCCGCGTTTGGCTTCGTCTGCCGCGCGGTATTGCTCGACCTGCTCGGCGTTGGCCGCGAGCATTTCGTCCAGCACCGCCGAGATCGCGCCGCTGTCGGTCACTTGCTTGAGGCCGCGCTTGTCGATGATCTCGTCCGCGCTGCCTTCGCCGTTGGCCATCGCTTCAAACACCACCTTGGCGATCTTGCCGGAGATGGTGTTGTCCTTGATGCGCAGCAGCATGCCGCCCAGTTGCTCGGCCGAGACCGGCGACTGGTCGATTTCAACGCCTTGCTTGTTCAGCAGGCTGCCCAGTTCAACCATCACCCAGTTGGCCGCCAGCTTGGCGTCGCCGCTGATGCTCACGACTTTCTCGAAGTAATCGGCTTGCTCGCGGCTGGTGGCCAGGACGCTGGCGTCATACACCGACAGGCCGAACTGCGCCTGGAAGCGCTCGCGTTTCTGTGGTGGCAATTCCGGCAGCGTGGCGCGTACTTCGTCGAGGAACGAGTCCTCGATGATCACCGGCAGCAGATCCGGATCGGGGAAGTAACGGTAGTCGTTAGCTTCCTCTTTGCTGCGCATCGGACGGGTTTCGTCCTTGTTCGGATCGTACAGACGGGTCTGCTGGATCACTTTGCCGCCGTCTTCGATCAGCTCGATCTGACGACGCACTTCGCTGTTGATCGCCTTCTCGATGAAGCGGAACGAGTTGACGTTCTTGATCTCGCAGCGCGTGCCGAATTCAACCTGGCCTTTCGGGCGGATCGACACGTTGCAGTCACAACGCAGCGAGCCTTCGGCCATGTTTCCGTCGCAGATGCCCAGGTAACGCACCAGCGCGTGGATGGTCTTGACGTAGGCCACGGCTTCCTTGGCGCTGCGCATGTCCGGCTCGGAGACGATTTCCAACAGCGGCGTGCCGGCACGGTTCAGGTCGATGCCGGTGGCGCCGTTGAACTCTTCGTGCAGGCTTTTACCGGCGTCTTCTTCCAGGTGCGCACGGGTGACGCCGACACGTTTGATCGTGCCGTCTTCCATGGCGATGTCCAGGTGGCCCTTGCCGACGATCGGCAACTCCATCTGGCTGATCTGGTAGCCCTTCGGCAGATCCGGGTAGAAATAGTTTTTACGGGCGAACACGTTGTGCTGGCCGATCTCGGCATCGATCGCCAGGCCGAACATCACGGCCATGCGCACGGCTTCCTGATTCAGCACCGGCAGTACGCCAGGCATGCCGAGGTCAACGAGGCTGGCCTGGGTGTTCGGCTCGGAACCGAACGTGGTGGAGCTACCGGAAAAGATTTTCGACCGGGTGGTGAGCTGGGTATGAATCTCCAGCCCGATCACGACTTCCCATTGCATGTGTTTCTCCTCAGAAGCCGGTTGGGGTGCGGGTGTGCCAGTCAGTGTTCAATTGATACTGATGGGCAACGTTCAACAGGCGACCTTCCTGGAAATACGGGGCGAGCAATTGCACGCCGACCGGCAGGCCATCGACGAAACCGGCAGGCATGGACAAGCCCGGCAGACCCGCGAGGTTGGCGGTGATGGTGTAGACGTCTTCCAGGTACGCAGCCACCGGGTCGCTGTTTTTGGCGCCGAGCTTCCAGGCCGGGTTCGGCGTGGTTGGGCCGAGGATGATGTCGACCTCATTAAAGGCTGCCATGAAGTCGTTCTTGATCAAGCGACGGATCTTCTGCGCCTTCAAGTAGTAAGCGTCGTAGTAACCGGCCGACAGCGCGTAGGCACCGACCATGATCCGGCGCTGCACTTCCGGGCCGAAACCTTCGCCACGGGAACGCTTGTACAGATCGATCAGGTCTTTCGGGTTCTCGCAGCGATGGCCAAAGCGCACGCCGTCGAAACGCGACAGGTTGGAAGACGCTTCCGCCGGGGCGATCACGTAGTACGCCGGGATCGCGTGCTGCATGTTCGGCAGGCTGATTTCCTTGATCACGGCACCGAGCTTTTCCAGCTCCTTGATGCTGTTGTGGATCAGATCGGCAATGCGCGGGTCGAGGCCGGCGCCGAAGTATTCCTTGGGCACGCCGATGCGCAGGCCTTGCAGCGAGCCGTTGAGGCTGGCGCTGTAATCAGGCACTGGCTCGTCGATGCTGGTGGAATCTTGCGGGTCGAAACCGGCCATGCCTTGCAGCAGGATCGCGCAGTCTTCGGCGGTGCGAGCCAGAGGGCCGCCCTGATCGAGGCTGGACGCGTAGGCAATCATGCCCCAGCGCGAAACACGACCGTACGTCGGTTTCAGGCCGGTGAGGTTGGTCAGTGCGGCAGGCTGGCGGATCGAGCCGCCGGTGTCGGTGCCGGTGGCTGCCGGCAACAGACGAGCGGCAACGGCTGCAGCCGAACCACCGGACGAACCGCCCGGAACGTATTCCAGGTTCCACGGGTTTTTCACCGGGCCGTAGTAGCTCGACTCGTTGGCCGACCCCATGGCGAACTCGTCCATGTTGGTCTTGCCCAGGGTCACTGCGCCGGCAGCCGCCAGTTTGGCAACGACCGTGGCGTCGTACGGGGCTTTGAAGTTGTCGAGCATCTTCGAGCCACAGCTGGTGCGGATGCCCAGGGTGCAGAACAGGTCTTTGTGGGCGATCGGCGCGCCGAGCAGGGCGCCGCTCTCACCTTTGGCGCGGCGTGCGTCAGCGGCTTTCGCCTGCTGGAGCGCCAGGTCTTCGGTGAGGCTGATGAAGCTGTTGAGCTGCGGATCGAGCTGGGCGATACGCGCCAGCAGGGTTTTGGTCAGCTCTTCGGAAGAAAACTTTTTATCGGCGAGTCCGCGGGCGATCTCGGCCAGAGTCAATTGATGCATTGCAGGCTCTTTCCCTTTAGTCGATGACTTTCGGAACCAGGTACAGGCCGTTTTCGACCGCTGGTGCGATGGACTGGTAGGCCTCGCGATGATTGGTCTCGGTCACGACGTCTGCACGCAGGCGCTGGCTGGCTTCCAGTGGGTGGGCGAGCGGCTCGATACCGTCGGTATTGACCGCCTGCATTTCGTCGACCAGCCCGAGAATGCTGTTCAGGGCTGAAGTAATGTGTGGAAGATCGGCATCATTGAGGCCAAGGCAGGCCAGATGAGCGATTTTTTCCACGTCGGAGCGTTCAAGCGCCATGGGAATCTCCAGTGGAAAACAGAACGGACGGCGTCCGTGTGTTAGATTGTCGGAACACTACCGCATTTCTACGGTCATAAGGCCGCGATTGTGGGGGTTGGTGCACAGAAAAGCGGCCAATTTAACATATTGGCGCCTTGCCCAAAATCCCTGTCGTTGTTAGAGTTTGCCGCACTTTTTTACCCACGCGTTGCCTAGGGTCCCTTTCCCATGTTCAAGAAACTGCGTGGCATGTTTTCCAGCGATCTTTCCATTGACCTGGGCACTGCCAACACCCTTATTTACGTGCGCGAGCGCGGTATCGTCCTGAATGAGCCATCGGTTGTGGCTATTCGGACACACGGTAACCAGAAAAGTGTCGTTGCTGTCGGCACCGAGGCGAAGCGTATGCTCGGCCGTACGCCGGGCAACATTGCTGCCATTCGTCCGATGAAGGACGGCGTGATTGCCGACTTCAGCGTCTGCGAAAAGATGCTGCAATACTTTATCAACAAGGTTCACGAAAACAGCTTCCTGCAGCCAAGCCCGCGTGTGCTGATCTGCGTTCCGTGCAAATCCACCCAGGTTGAGCGTCGTGCCATCCGTGAATCGGCCCTTGGTGCCGGTGCACGTGAAGTGTTCCTGATCGAAGAGCCGATGGCTGCCGCGATCGGTGCCGGCCTGCCGGTTGAAGAAGCACGCGGTTCAATGGTCGTCGATATCGGTGGCGGTACCACTGAAATCGCGCTGATCTCCCTGAACGGTGTGGTGTACGCCGAATCCGTTCGTGTTGGCGGCGACCGCTTCGACGAAGCGATTATCACCTATGTGCGTCGCAACTACGGCAGCCTGATCGGCGAATCCACCGCCGAGCGCATCAAGCAGGAAATCGGTACGGCCTACCCGGGCGGCGAAGTGCGTGAAGTCGACGTTCGTGGCCGTAACCTGGCCGAAGGCGTTCCACGTGCCTTCACCCTGAACTCCAACGAAGTGCTGGAAGCTCTGCAAGAGTCCCTGGCCACCATCGTTCAGGCTGTGAAAAGTGCGCTGGAGCAATCGCCTCCGGAACTGGCTTCCGACATCGCCGAGCGTGGCCTGGTACTGACCGGTGGTGGCGCCTTGTTGCGTGACCTCGACAAGTTGCTGGCCCAGGAAACAGGTCTGCCGGTGATCGTTGCCGAAGACCCGCTGACCTGCGTTGCTCGCGGCGGTGGCCGTGCATTGGAAATGATGGATAAACACACCATGGACCTGCTGTCGAGCGAGTGATCTCGCCCGATGCATCTATGCTGTTGAGCGCGCAGGCGGCACTTTGCAGTGCTGCCTGTTTGCGTTTACCTTCTGTCAGTCTGTATCCAGGCCGGTCTGCCGTATGAATAAACAAAACATTTGCCTGGGAGGAGCGGCTTATTAAACCGCTTTTCACCAAAGGGCCTTCACTGGGCGTGCGCTTGTTGGTGCTGGTCGTGCTATCGGTCGCGCTGATGGTGGTCGATGCCCGCTTCACACTGCTCAAGCCAGTGCGTAGCCAAATGTCGCTGGTACTGATGCAGTCTTACTGGATCACGGACCTGCCGCAGCGGCTATGGCAGGGGGTGGCCAGCCAGTTCGGCAGCCGTACCGAGCTCGTCGCCGAAAACGAAAAACTCAAGACCGAAAACCTGCTGTTGCAGGGTCGCATGCAAAAGCTTGCCGCCCTCACCGAGCAGAACGTTCGGCTGCGCGAGTTGCTCAATTCCTCTGCGCTGGTCAACGAGAAGGTCGAAGTGGCCGAGTTGATCGGCATGGACCCTAACCCCTTCACCCATCGCATCATCATCAATAAAGGTGAGCGTGACGGTGTGGTCCTCGGTCAGCCGGTGCTCGATGCCCGCGGCCTGATGGGCCAGGTGGTCGAATTGATGCCTTATACCTCCCGTGTGCTGTTGCTGACCGACACTACCCACAGTATTCCGGTGCAGGTAAACCGCAACGGTCTGCGGGCGATTGCCAGCGGCACCGGCAACCCGGAGCGCCTGGAACTGCGTCACGTCGCGGACACGGCTGATATCAAGGAAGGCGATCTGCTGGTCAGTTCCGGTCTCGGTCAGCGATTCCCTGCGGGTTACCCGGTTGCGACGGTCAAGGAAGTGATCCACGATTCCGGCCAGCCGTTTGCCATCGTGCGTGCCGTGCCGACCGCGGCGTTGAACCGCAGCCGTTACCTGCTGCTGGTGTTCACCGACGGTCGCACAGCCGAAGAGCGCGCCAACGATGCTGCCCAGGCGCAAGAAGCGCTGGACCAGCACGGCGGCGGGCCGATCATTCCGGCGACCGTGCCTAAACCTGTGCCGGCGACCGTGGTGGTGCCCGCGCCTGCTGCTACGCCCGCCGCAACACCGGCAGCACCAGCACCGGCGGCACCCCCGGCCAAACCTGCGGCCGCCAAGCCCCCTGCATCGCAACCTGCCGCAACCAAACCGCCGGCCACTCAACCGGCCGCGGTGAAGCCTGCCACCAAACCGCCTGTCTCCGCGCCGGCTTCCACAGGGGGACGAGAATAATGGTCGGTGCAACCGCATCCCGAAATGACTGGATGATCTGGCTGACGTTTGCCATTGGCATGCTGCTCAGCGTTTCACCGCTGCCGCAATTCATGGAAATCCTCCGTCCGCTCTGGCTGGCCTTGCTGCTGGCCTTCTGGGCGTTGTACTTGCCGCAGAAGGTCGGCATGGTCACCGCGTGGTGCCTGGGCCTGGCCGAAGACGTGCTGTACGGCACGTTGCTGGGCCAGAACGCGTTGATCCTGACCCTGATCACCTTCCTGGTGCTGTCGCTGCAACAGCGCCTGCGCATGTTCCCGATGTGGCAACAAAGCCTGGTGATCCTGGTCATCTTCGGCCTCGCGCAGCTTGTTCAACTATGGCTCAGCGCTTTGACCGGCAATCGACAGCCCACACTGGCGCTGGTCTTGCCAGCACTGGTCAGTGCATTACTCTGGCCGTGGATCAGCTACGGTTTGCGCGGTTTGCGTCGGCGCTACAAGATCAATTAATTCGGTCAGGCATCTGCCAGTACCTCGACAGGGAGATGTCTAGATGAAAGTGCTTTACCTCGCCTCAGGCTCGCCGCGTCGGCGTGAACTGCTCACGCAGATCGGCGTGCCGTTCTCCGCCATCAGCGCGGACATCGATGAAACCCCTTTAACTCAAGAATCCCCGTCGGACTATGTCGAGCGCCTGGCGCGCGGCAAAGCCGAGGCCGGGCGCGGCGCGGTCGTGTCCGACGCCGATTTTTGCGTGCTGGGCGCCGACACCGCCGTGGTGCTCAACTGGAAAATTCTCGGCAAACCGGTGGACGAAGCCGATGCGTGCGCCATGCTTATGATGTTGGCCGGTCAGGAACACGAAGTGTTGACCGCCATTGCGGTGCTCGACGGTGAGCGTTGTGAGTCCCGGGTAGTACGCAGTCTGGTGCGTTTTCGCAACATCGCTCACGATGAAGCGGCGGCCTACTGGGCCAGTGGCGAACCCCGTGACAAGGCCGGTGGTTATGGCATTCAAGGACTGGGCGCGGTGTTTGTCGCCGGGCTCAATGGCAGTTACTCGGCAGTGGTTGGACTGCCGCTGTGCGAAACCGCTGAGCTGCTCGGCCATTTCGGCATACCCTGTTGGCAAACCCTTAACGCGCGCTGAGCGTCGTACTGACAAGATGCGGCCATTATCGTGAACATGCCTGGACGAGACCCTGCCATGAGTGAAGAGATTCTGATCAACATCACGCCGATGGAATCGCGCGTGGCAGTGGTCGAAAACGGTGTCCTGCAAGAGGTCCACGTCGAGCGCACGCAAAAGCGCGGGATCGTCGGCAACATCTATAAAGGCAAGGTCGTGCGGGTATTGCCGGGCATGCAAGCCGCCTTCGTCGATATCGGCCTGGACCGCGCCGCGTTCATTCACGCCTCGGAAATATCCCTGCGCGAAGGCCCGGCGGTGGAGAGCATCAGCGCACTGGTTCACGAAGGCCAGAGTCTGGTTGTCCAGGTCACCAAGGACCCGATCGGCTCCAAAGGCGCACGCCTGACCACTCAGCTGTCGATTCCGTCGCGCTATCTGGTGTACATGCCGCGCACGGCCCACGTCGGCATTTCGCTGAAGATCGAAGACGAAGCCGAGCGCGAACGCCTCAAGCAAGTCGTCACCGATTGCGTGGCCAAAGAAGGCATCAAGGAGGCGGGCGGTTTTATCCTGCGTACCGCCGCCGAAGGGGCCGGTGCCGATGAAATCCTCATGGACATCCGCTACCTGCGCCGTCTCTGGGATCAGATCAACGAGCAGATCAAAACCATCGGTGCGCCGAGTGTGATCTACGAGGACCTCGGCCTGGCGTTGCGTACGCTGCGCGACCTGGTCAGCCCGAAGATCGAGAAGATCCGCATCGACTCTCGGGAAACCTTTCAGAAAACCACGCAGTTCGTCGCCGAACTGATGCCGGAAATCGCCGATCGTCTTGAACATTATCCGGGCGAGCGGCCGATTTTCGACCTGTACGGCGTCGAAGACGAAATCCAGAAAGCCCTCGAGCGCAAAGTGCCGCTCAAGTCTGGCGGTTATCTGGTGGTTGACCCGGCCGAAGCCATGAGCACCATCGACGTCAACACCGGGGCGTTCGTCGGCCATCGCAACCTCGAAGAAACCATCTTCAAGACCAACCTCGAAGCCGCGACCGCCATTGCCCGCCAGCTGCGCCTGCGCAATCTGGGCGGGATCATCATCATCGACTTCATCGACATGGAAGACGAAGAGCACCAGCGCCAGGTGCTGCGGACCCTCGAGAAGCAGCTCGAGCGCGATCACGCCAAGACCAACATCATTGGCATCACCGAGTTGGGCCTGGTGCAGATGACGCGCAAGCGCACCCGTGAAAGCCTCGAACAAGTGTTGTGCGAACCGTGCAGCAGCTGTCAGGGCCGCGGCAAGCTCAAGACGCCGGAAACGGTCTGCTATGAAATTTTCCGCGAAATCCTCCGCGAGGCGCGTGCCTATCAAGCGGAAGGCTATCGTGTATTGGCGAACCAGAAAGTCGTCGACCGTTTGCTTGATGAAGAGTCGGGTAATGTCGCTGAGCTTGAAGGATTTATCGGACGCACCATTCGTTTCCAGGTGGAAACCATGTATTCCCAGGAACAATACGACGTGGTGCTGCTCTGAATCGCTGTGTTTCACCCTTACTAGAACGGCTGGCCTCAGCTTTTTGCAGTATTTTTGCCATGGGAGCCAACTGACATGGAACGTCTGACACGCATTTTGGCCGCACTGACCCGCTGGGGTCTTGGCCTGTGCGCGTTGGTCCTGGTGTTGATGGCGTTGTACGTCAGCCTCGGCCGGGAGCTGACGCCTCTGGTGGCCGAATACCGCGCCGACGTCGAAACCAAAGCCAGCGCCGCCTTGGGCATGCCGCTGCAGATCGGCAAGCTGGAAGGTAACTGGAGCGGCTTCGCGCCGATTTTGCTGGCGCACGATGTGACGGTCGGCGAGGGCGCCAACGCCCTGCACCTGGATCAGGTGCGAGCGGTGCCAGACCTTTGGGAAAGCCTGTTGGCTCGCGAAGTGCGCATTGCCCACCTGGAACTCAACGGCCTGAAGATCAGCCTCAAGGAAGGCGCGGACGGTCAGTGGGCGCTGGAAGGGTTGCCCGTGCAACAGGACCAGCCGCTTGATCCGGAGCAACTGCTCAACCGCCTGCAAATGGTCCAGCAGCTATCGGTAATCGACAGTCAGGTGACGTTGCAACCTGTGGACCACTCGCCGCTGACCCTGACCTACGTTGGCCTGAATCTGAAAACCGGCGTCTCCCGCCAGCGCCTCGATGTCCGTCTTAATCTGCCAGATGGTCAACCGGTGGCCATGAGTGTGCACACGCGGATCCGCGCCAGCCAGTGGAAGGATGGCGAGGCCGAGGCCTACCTGAGCCTGCCGCAAAGCGACTGGTCGAAATGGTTGCCCGAGCGCCTGACTCGGCAATGGAACTTCTCCGAGCTCAAGGCCGGCGGCGAGCTTTGGGTGAACTGGGGCAAAGGCGCGCTGCAAAGCGGTGCCATTCGTTTGAACGCGCCGCAACTCAAGGGCGCCTTCGGCGAACGCAAGCCGATCCAGATCAACAATCTGGCGCTCAACGGTTATTTTCAGCGCAGCACCGAAGGCATGCTGGTGACCCTTGATTCTCTGGCCATGAACTTCGGCGAGACCCGCTGGGAGTCGCGCTTGCAACTTCGACAAACCGTCGCCACCGACAAGGCTGAAGAACTTTGGCACTTGCAGGCCGACCGCCTCGACCTCACTCCGCTCACGCCGCTGATTAACGCCTTGGGGCCGCTGCCCGAAGGCGTTGCCACCGCGGTCGAGCGACTCAAGGTGACCGGTGGGCTGCGCAACGTGCTGATCGATCTGCGTCCCAATGCCACCGATGACAGCAAGTTCAGCTTTGCTGCCAACCTCGATCAGGTCGGCTTCGACGCGTATCACGGCGCTCCGGCAGCGCGAAATGTCAGCGGCAGCATCAGCGGTGACCTCGGTCAGGGCGAACTGCGGATGGACAGCAAGGATTTTGTCCTGCACCTGGATCCGATTTTCGCCAAGCCGTGGCAATACATTCAGGCCAACGCCCGGCTGACCTGGAAGCTCGACAAGGAAAGCTTCACCCTGATCGCGCCGTACCTGAAGGTGCTGGGGGAGGAGGGCAAGATTGCCGGCGACTTCCTGATCCGCCTGCATTTCGACCACACCCAGGAAGACTACATGGACCTGCGGGTCGGCCTGGTGGACGGCGACGGTCGCTACACCGCCAAGTACCTGCCGACCATGCTCAGCCCGGCGCTGGACGAATGGTTGCGCACGGCGATTCTCAAAGGCGCGGTGGACCAGGGCTTCTTCCAGTATCAGGGCTCGCTGAACCACGGCGCCGCCGACACCGCGCGCAGCATCAGCCTGTTCTTCAAGGTGCACGATGCCGAACTGGCCTTTCAGCCGGGTTGGCCGCATGTCAGCAAGGTCACCGGTGATGTGTTCGTGGAAGACAGTGGCGTGCGAGTTCTGGCCAGTAAGGGCCAATTGCTCGACACGCAGGTTCGAGACATTTACGTCAATATTCCCCATGCGCCGGAAGGGCAAAGCGTTCACCTGTTCCTCGACGGCGGGTTTTCCGGCGGGTTGGGTGATGGCCTGAAGATTCTCCAGGACGCGCCAATCGGCACGGCTGAAACCTTTGCCGGATGGGAAGGCGAGGGCGATCTGCAAGGCAAGCTGAAGCTGGATATTCCACTGGTCAAAGGCGAGCAGCCGAAGATTCTTGTCGACTTCAAGACCGGCAAGGCGCGGTTGAAGCTGGCCGAGCCTTCCCTGGAGTTGACGCAGCTCAAAGGTGATTTCCGCTTCGACAGCGCCAAGGGCTTGAGCGGACAGAACATCACCGCGCGTGCCTTCGATAAACCGGTCACCGCGCAGATTTTTGCCGATGGCAGCGCGGGCAATCTCAAGACTCGTGTGACGGCCTCCGGTCAGGTCGAGGTCAAGAAGCTCACTGACTGGTTGAGCGTCACCCAGCCATTGCCGGTGTCCGGCCTGATCCCGTATCAACTGCAACTGAGCCTGGATGGCCCTGACAGCCAGCTCTCGGTCAATTCCAGCCTCAAAGGCGTGGCGATCGACTTGCCGGCGCCGTTTGGCATGACTGCCGATGCTGGCCGCGACACTACGTTCCGCATGACCCTGCAAGGGCCGGAACGCCGCTACTGGGTCAATTATGGTGCGCTGGCAGACTTCACGTTTGCGGCGCCGCCCGGCAATTTTGCCGACGGTCGTGGCGAGTTGTTCCTGGGCGGCGGCAGTGCCGTGCTGCCCGGCGCCAAAGGGCTGCGAGTGCGCGGCGTGCTGTCGGAACTGGATGTCGGGCCATGGAAGGATCTGGCGGACAAGTACGCTGGCCAGGATCCGGGCGGCAGTGCCAAGCAGTTGCTCAGCAGTGCAGACTTCAAGGTTGGCAAGCTCAGCGGTGTCGGCACGACGCTCGATCAGGCCTCGGTGCAGTTGAACCGCAAACCGGCTGCGTGGGCCTTGCAACTCGACAGTCAGCAGGTCAAGGGCAGCGCGAGCATCCCTGATGCGAAAGGCGCGCCGATTGCGATCAATCTGCAAACCGTGCGGTTGCCGGCACCCGACCCGACGGTCCTCGCCGACGAAAACTCACCGGATCCACTGGCCTCGGTGGACCCGACCAAGATCCCGGCGCTGGACATCACCATCAATCAGCTGTTCCAGGGGCAGGACCTCGTCGGCGCCTGGTATCTGAAAGTCCGTCCGACTGCCAAAGGTATTGCGCTCAATACTCTGGACCTGGGCCTCAAAGGTATTTTGTTGCAGGGCAGTGGCGGCTGGGAGGGCATACCTGGCAGCTCCAGCAGTTGGTACAAAGGACGGATCAGCGGCAAGAATCTCGCTGACGTGCTCAAAGGCTGGGGTTTCGCGCCGAGCGTCACCAGTGAAGAGTTTCACATGGATGTCGACGGTCGCTGGCCGGGTTCACCGGCGTGGCTGGCCACCAAACGTTTCTCCGGCACCCTCGATGCTTCGTTGAATAAAGGCCAGTTCGTTGAGGTCGAAGGCAGCGCCCAGGCCCTGCGGGTGTTTGGCCTGCTCAACTTCAACTCGATCGGTCGTCGTCTGCGCCTGGACTTCTCCGACCTGTTCGGCAAAGGCTTGAGTTATGACCGGGTCAAAGGTCTGCTGGCCGCGACCAACGGGGTTTATGTGACGCAGGAACCGATCCTGCTGACTGGCCCGTCGAGCAACATCGAACTGAACGGTACCCTGAACCTGGTGGCCGACCAGGTTGACGCGAAACTGCTGGTGACTTTGCCGGTGACCAACAACCTGCCGATTGCCGCGTTGATTGTCGGCGCACCGGCCATCGGCGGTGCGCTGTTCCTGATCGACAAGCTGATCGGTGACCGCGTGGCACGTTTCGCCAGCGTCAAATACACCGTCAAAGGCCCATGGAAAGAGCCGAAAATCACCTTCGACAAGCCTTTTTGAAAAGCCACTCTCCAGATCTATGGAGTAGCATGGTCCTCGGTTCTGATGCTACGCCCCTGATCTTTGTAGGAGCGAGGCTTGCCCGCGAATCGACGCACCGCAGTGTGTCAGGCAAGATGCCTTCGCGGGCAAGCCTCGCTCCTACAGGGTTGTGTTGATTCCCGATAAGGAAAAGGCCATGTCTTTTGCGGTGATTCAAATGGTCAGCCAGAGCGATGTGCTGGCCAACCTGGCCCGGGCCCGGCATCTGCTCGAAGAGGCGGCGGCGGGTGGCGCGCAGCTGGCGGTGCTGCCGGAAAACTTCGCCGCCATGGGCCGTCGCGACATTGCTGACATCGGCCGCGCCGAGGCGTTGGGTGAAGGTCCGATCCTGCCGTGGTTGAAACAGACCGCCCGTGACCTCAAGTTATGGATAGTGGCCGGCACGTTGCCGTTGCCGCCGTTGGGCCATCCGACGTCCAAGGCGCATGCCTGTTCGTTGCTGGTCAATGATCAGGGCGAAACGGTGGCGCGCTACGACAAGCTGCACCTGTTCGACGTGGATGTGGCAGACAATCGCGGGCGTTATCGCGAATCCGATGACTATGCTTATGGCAGTGGGATTGTGGTGGCGGACACGCCCGTCGGCCGGGTCGGCCTGACAGTGTGTTACGACCTGCGTTTCCCGGAGTTGTACAGCGAATTGCGGGCTGCGGGCGCGCAATTGATTACCGCACCGTCGGCATTTACCGCGGTGACCGGCGCAGCACATTGGGAGGTGCTGATTCGCGCGCGGGCCATCGAGACGCAATGTTATGTGCTCGCGGCCGCCCAGGGTGGGACGCATCCGGGACCGCGAGAAACCTGGGGGCACGCTGCAATCGTCGACCCTTGGGGACGCGTGCTGGCACAACAGGATCAAGGCGAGGCCGTGCTGCTGGCCGAACGCGATAGCAGCGAACAGGTGTCCATCAGGACGCGGATGCCGGTGTCCAGTCACCGGCGCTTTTTCTCGCAGGGCGCACAGCGACCTGCCCGGAACGACGAATTTAAGGCGTAAACATATGAGCGAGTTGTTGTCCTCCGTCAGTGAACACCTCCTGGCGCCCGGTGGCGTAACGATCGAGAGCCTGCAAGGTGTGCTCGGCGATCTGGCCGGTCCGGGCATCGATGCGGCGGATCTGTATTTCCAGGGGCAGATTTCCGAGTCCTGGGCGCTGGAAGACGGGATCGTCAAGGAGGGCAGCTTCAACCTCGACCAAGGCGTGGGCGTGCGTGCGCAATCGGGTGAAAAAACCGGTTTCGCCTACAGCAATGCCATCACCCTGGAAGCCCTCGGCGCTGCGGCCCGGGCGGCACGTTCGATCTCTCGCGCCGGGCAGAATGGCACGGTGCAGGCGTTCACCTCGGCTGACGTCGCCCAGTTGTACGGGCCGGACAACCCGCTGGAAGTGATGAGCCGCGCGGAAAAAGTCGAACTGCTCAAGCGCATCGACGTCGCGACTCGCGCCCTCGACCCGCGTATCCAGCAAGTCACCGTAAGCATGGCCGGCGTCTGGGAGCGCATTCTTGTCGCTTCGACCGACGGTAGCCTGGCCGCCGATGTGCGGCCGCTGGTGCGCTTCAACGTCAGCGTGATCGTCGAGCAAAACGGTCGCCGCGAGCGCGGTGGTCATGGCGGTGGCGGTCGTACCGATTACCGCTATTTCCTCAGCGATGACCGTGCCATGGGCTACGCCCGTGAAGCGCTGCGTCAGGCGCTGGTCAACCTTGAAGCCATTCCTGCGCCGGCCGGTACGTTGCCGGTGGTGTTGGGTTCGGGCTGGTCCGGCGTGCTGCTGCACGAAGCGGTCGGCCACGGTCTGGAAGGTGATTTCAACCGCAAGGGCAGTTCGGCCTACAGCGGGCGCATGGGCGAGATGGTTGCGTCCAAGTTGTGCACCATTGTCGATGACGGCACGCTGGCCGGTCGTCGTGGTTCCCTGAGCGTCGACGACGAAGGCACCCCGACCGAGTGCACCACATTGATCGAAAACGGCGTGCTCAAGGGTTACATGCAAGACAAGCTCAACGCACGCCTGATGGGCGTGGCCCGCACCGGCAACGGTCGTCGTGAGTCCTATGCGCATCTGCCGATGCCACGGATGACCAACACCTACATGCTGGCCGGCGAAAGCGACCCGGAAGAAATCATCAAGTCGGTCAAGCGCGGCATCTATTGCGCCAACCTCGGCGGCGGGCAGGTGGACATCACCAGCGGCAAGTTCGTGTTCTCCACCAGCGAGGCGTACCTGATCGAAGACGGCAAAATCACTGCCCCGGTCAAAGGCGCGACGTTGATCGGCAACGGCCCGGAAGCCATGAGCAAGGTGTCGATGGTCGGTAACGATCTGGCGCTGGACAGCGGTGTGGGGACGTGTGGCAAGGATGGGCAGTCGGTGCCGGTGGGTGTCGGCCAGCCAACGCTGAAAATCGATGCGATCACTGTGGGTGGCACAGGATCGTAAAAGGATGGAGCTTCGGGTGAGCCGCTTGGCGACTCACCCGATTCGAGATTTAACGCAGGCCGCGTTGAGTCTCGTCCAGCTCACGGATGTACTTGAAGATTTTACGGCTCGATGCCGGTGGCTTGTTGGTCGCCAGTTCGTGCTGGGCCTGACGGATCAGGGAGCGCAACTGCTGACGATCAGCCTCCGGGTAGTCGAGCACGAACTTCTCCAGGACCGCATCGTCGCCCGCGATCAAGCGATCGCGCCAGCGTTCCAGGCCATGGAAACGTTCGTTGTACTGCCGGGTGGAGGCATCGAGTTGATCGAGCAGCGCCAGAATGGCGTCAGTGTCCTGATCGCGCATCAGTTTGCCGATGAACATAAGGTGCCGTTTACGCGCGATATTCGCGGTGTGCTTGGGCGCATCAGCCAGTGCCCGGCGCATAGCGTCGGTCAACGGCAGTTTTGCCAGCAAGTCAGGCTTGAGCGTTGTAAGGCGCTCGCCGAGGTCAACCAGAGCATGAAGCTCGCGTTTAACCTGGGATTTGCTTTTTTCTCCCGTATCGAGGGAGTCGTCGTAAGAATCAACCATGGTGGCCGTCCGCAAAGAAACGCCGCCATGATAACCAGTCGGGGGCCGCTTGTCCGGCCCGGTCGCTCGAAGGCCCCAGCCGAAAGCAGAATTTGAGTGGAGAACAGCATGAGTGCAGTTGAAAGCGTCGGCCCACAAGCGTTGCCGGCACTGCAAGAACAAGTCGAGCAGATCATCGCTGAAGCCAAGCGTCAGGGGGCCAGTGCCTGTGAAGTGGCCGTGTCCCTGGAGCAGGGCCTGTCCACCTCGGTGCGCCAGCGTGAAGTCGAAACCGTCGAATTCAACCGCGACCAGGGCTTTGGCATCACCTTGTACGTCGGTCAGCGCAAAGGCTCGGCCAGCACCTCGGCCAGTGGTCCTGAGGCGATTCGTGAAACCGTCGCGGCGGCGTTGGCCATCGCCAAGCACACCTCCGAAGACGAAGCTTCCGGCCTGGCAGATGCCGCGCTGATGGCCAGGGATCTGCAGGATTTCGACCTGTTCCATGAATGGGACATCACCCCGGAGCAGGCCATCGAGCAGGCGCTGACCTGCGAAGCCGCGGCATTTGCCGCCGACAGTCGGATCAAGAACGCCGACGGTACGACTCTCAGCACCCATCAAGGCTGTCGCGTTTACGGCAACAGCCACGGTTTTATTGGCGGTTATGCGTCGACCCGGCACAGCCTGAGCTGCGTGATGATCGCCGAGGCTGACGGCCAGATGCAGCGCGATTACTGGTACGACGTGAACCGTCAGGGTAACTTGTTGGCCGACCCGGTGAGCATCGGCCAGCGTGCCGCGCAACGGGCCGCGAGCCGATTGGGCGCGCGTCCGGTGCCGACCTGTGAAGTGCCGGTGCTGTTTTCCGCGGAACTGGCCGGTGGCTTGTTCGGCAGCTTCCTCTCGGCGATTTCCGGCGGCAGCCTGTATCGCAAATCGTCGTTCCTTGAAGGCACGCTGGGTCAGAAACTGTTCCCGGAATGGCTGACCATCGATGAGCGTCCACACTTGATGCGCGCCATGGGCAGTTCGGCGTTCGACGGTGATGGTCTGGCGACTTACGCCAAACCGTTCGTCGAGAAAGGCGAGTTGGTGTCCTACATCCTCGGCACTTACTCCGGGCGCAAGTTGGGCATGCCGAGCACCGCCAACGCGGGTGGCGTGCACAACCTGTTCGTCACCCATGGTGATGAAGACCAAGCCGCCTTGCTGCGCCGCATGGGGCGTGGCTTGCTGGTCACCGAGCTGATGGGCCAGGGCCTGAACATGGTCACCGGCGATTACTCCCGGGGCGCGGCGGGTTACTGGGTCGAGAACGGCGAAATCCAGTTCGCGGTCCAGGAAGTGACCATCGCCGGCAACATGCGCGACATGTTCAAGCAGATCGTTGCCGTCGGTAATGACCTGGAATTGCGCAGTAATATTCGCACCGGTTCGGTGTTGATCGAGCGGATGACCGTCGCGGGCAGCTAAACCCTTACCGCTAAGCAAAAAAGCGCGCCACCCATCAGGTGGCGCGCTTTTTTTATGTGCCATGCACCGTTCCCTGTGGGAGCGAGCCTGCTCGCGATAGCGGAGTGTCAGACGACACAGATATTGAATATTCGGTCGCCTTCGCGAGCAGGCTCGCTCCCACAATGGATTTCGGTGCGTGCTCTCGGGGTTGTTTTGGTTCTCATTATCATCTAATAATAAATCTCATTACCGAATGAGCCCGGATCATGAGTTCTGCCTTGCACGAGCAGCCTTACCTCGAAAGCTGGCGCTGGATGAGTCGCCAGATCCGTTGCGCGATGGACCCCGACGAGCCGCGCCTGATCGAACATTACCTGGCTGAAGGCCGGTATCTGGCGTGTTGCACGGCCACTTCTCCCTGGACCATCGCCGAGACGTCCTTCCGTTTGTTGCTCGACACCGCCGCCGATGTCGCGCTGCCGTGGCACTGGCGGACTTACTGCCTCGACCAAGCCTGGCGCCCGCTGCGCGAACTCGAACGCCTCTCTCTGTGCAAATGCCGCCTCAAACGCTGGCAAAGCTACACCTGGCAACTGGCGATCTGCGAGTTACAGCCCTCGATTCCCCTAAACGAACTGGTGCAAGGATTTTCTGATGACAGACCCTCAGACTCGTATTGAGCGCGACAGCATGGGCGAGCTTCAAGTCCCGGTGGACGCCCTCTATGGCGCACAGACCCAACGTGCGGTGGATAACTTCCCGATCAGCGGCAAGCCGATGCCAGTGCAGTTCATCCGGTCGCTGATTCTGGCCAAAGCCGCCGCTGCCCGTGCCAATGTCGAGCTCAAGCAAATCAGCGAATCCCAGGGCAAAGCCATCGTCGATTCGTCACTGGGGCTGCTTCAGGGCGACTTCATGCAGCACTTCCCGGTGGACATCTTCCAGACCGGTTCCGGCACCAGTTCCAACATGAACGCCAACGAAGTGATTGCCACCCTGGCCAGCCGCTTGCTTGGCGAGCCGGTGAACCCTAATGATCATGTGAACTGCGGTCAAAGCAGCAACGACATTGTCCCGACCACCATCCATGTCAGCGCTGCACTTGCCTTGCATGAGCAGCTGCTGCCGGCGCTGGTGGGTCTGGTGCAGGTCATCGAGCGAAAGGCTGAAGAGGTTCATCACCACGTCAAAACCGGTCGCACGCACTTGATGGACGCCATGCCGGTGCGCATGAGTCAGGTCCTGAATGGCTGGGCGCAGCAGCTCAAGGCCAACATCGGTCACTTGCAGGACTTGCTGCCGAGCCTGCAATCCCTGGCTCAGGGCGGTACGGCGGTCGGCACCGGGATCAATGCACATCCGCAATTCGCAGCGCGTTTCAGCCAACAGCTGAGCGAGCTGACCCACGTTCAGTTCACGCCGGGCAAGGATCTGTTTGCGCTGATCGGCTCCCAGGACACTGCGGTGGCGGTCTACGGCCAGCTTAAAGCGACAGCGGTTTCTTTGATGAAAATCGCCAACGACCTGCGCTGGATGAACTCCGGCCCGCTGGCCGGCCTTGGCGAAATCGAACTTGAAGCCTTGCAGCCGGGCTCTTCGATCATGCCCGGCAAGGTCAACCCGGTGATCCCGGAAGCCACTGCCATGGTCGCCGCCCAGGTGATCGGCAATGACACAGTCATCACCATCGCCGGTCAGTCAGGCAATTTCGAGCTGAACGTGATGCTGCCGATCATCGCCCAGAACCTGCTGAGCAGCATCGAATTGCTGGCCAACTCCAGTCATCTGCTGGGTGAGAAGGCCATCGCCAGCTTCAAGGTCAACGAATCTCGAATCAAAGAGGCGCTGTCGCGCAACCCGATTCTGGTGACCGCACTCAACCCGATCATTGGTTACCAAAAAGCCGCTGAAATCGCCAAGAAGGCCTATCAACAGGGGCGTCCGGTGATCGATGTCGCCCTGGAGCACACCGACCTGACGCGCAGCCAACTGGAAGAATTACTCAACCCAGAGAAGCTCACCGCAGGCGGCGTGTAATCACCGCTACCGCTTTGGAGGCTCACCATGGAGCACTGGAAACGCACGATCGAAAGGGCCAATCGCCATTTCATGCTGGGCGAATTGGTCGATGCCCGCGAGGCTTACTTGCAGGCACTTGCCCTGGCCCAGGTGTTGTTCGAGCGCTGGGCGGATGCCGACGAAGCGGTGGCGGCCTGCGTGATTTCCCATCACAACCTGGCGGATCTGCATTTGCGTCTGAACCAGCCGGAGGAGAGCGCCGAATATTTGTGCGCGATCCATCAGCGGTTGTTGCAAACCCTGCAGGACCCGCGCCTGCCCCGGCACTGCGTGAAGCCGCACAGCGCCAAAGCAGCAAAACCTATGTCGAGCTGCTGAATTTCATCAGCGACCACGGCGAATATCCGCGCACCCACCGTTTGCTGCACACCGATACCGCATCGTCTGCGCCTCTACACCATGGAGTCCATTGAAATGGCTTTTACCTTGCCTGCCCTGCCTTACGCTTACGATGCCCTGGAACCGCATATCGATGCGCAGACCATGGAGATCCATTACACCAAGCACCACCAGACCTACATCAATAATCTCAACGCCGCGGTCGAAGGCACCGAATTTGCCGAGTGGTCGGTGGAAAAACTGGTCGCCAGCGTCCGGCAGCTGCCGGAAAAACTCCGCGCGGCGGTGATCAATCAGGGCGGCGGCCACGCCAACCATTCGCTGTTCTGGGAAGTGATGGCGCCTCACGGTGGCGGCAAACCCGAAGGTGCGCTGGCCAAGGCGATTGATGAGCAACTGGGTGGCCTGGACAGTTTCAAGGATGCCTTCACCAAAGCTGCGCTGACCCGCTTTGGCAGTGGCTGGGCCTGGCTCAGCGTCACGCCGCAAAAGACCCTGATAGTGGAAAGTAGCGGCAACCAGGACAGCCCGCTGATGAATGGCAATACGCCGATCCTTGGCCTGGATGTGTGGGAGCACGCTTACTACCTGCAATATCAGAACCGTCGTCCGGAATACATCAATGCGTTCTACAACGTGATCAATTGGCCTGAAGTCGCTACGCGTTATCAGGCTGCGCTGGTTTAAGTCCTCTATAAAAACAATCCAAGGCTGACTATGGGCACTGAAACACTGGCGTTTGGCAGCGGACGAATGTTTCGTTACGCGTTGGGATCGCTGTTGCTGCTGGCGGGCATGTCGTTGTTGGTCGCGCACGGACTGGCGTGGCTCGATCTCGAACCCAAGCTACTGCGTGCACTGCAGGGCGGGGCGATTTGTGCCCTGGGCACTGCGTTGGGTGCGGTTCCGGTGCTGGTGATTCGCCGCATGCCGCAGGCGGTCAGCGATACGTTGCTCGGTTTTGGTGCCGGAGTGATGCTCGCGGCGACGGCGTTTTCGCTGATCGTTCCGGGGATCTCGGCTGCTGAAAGCCTGGGGCTGACACCCTGGGCGGCCAGTGGCCTTATCAGCTTCGGCATCATGCTTGGCGCGTTCGGGCTGTTTCTGGTGGACCGTAAAGTGTCGGGCGCCTCGCCGGAAATGCTCGTTGGAGCCCTGGAGCGCCCGGTCATCCCGCCACGGATCTGGTTGTTTGTATTTGCCATCATTGCCCATAACATCCCCGAAGGCATGGCAGTCGGGGTTTCGGCCGGTGGTGGGATGCCGGATGCTGACAGCCTGGCCATGGGCATTGCGTTGCAGGATGTGCCGGAAGGGTTGGTGATTGCGCTGGTACTGGCAGGGGCGGGGATGTCGCGGGTCAAAGCTTTCCTGATCGGTGCGGCATCAGGTCTGGTGGAGCCGGTCTTTGCGCTGTTGTGCGCCTGGCTGGTGAGCCTGGCCGAATTGCTGTTGCCGTTAGGGTTGGCGTTGGCGGCGGGGGCGATGTTGCTGGTGGTCACCCATGAAGTGATTCCCGAGTCGCGGCGCAATGGTCACGACAAGCTGGCGAGTCTTGGGTTGTTGATCGGGTTTTGTTTGATGATGGTGATGGATACGGCGCTCGCTTAGGCGAATGTTCAACCGCCTTCGTCGAAGAAGTTATTGATCAGTGCGACCAGCGCATCCATCGCTTCCTGTTCCTGCTCGCCTTCAGTGCTCAGGTGGATTTTGGTGCCCTTGCCGGCGGCGAGCATCATCATGGCCATGATGCTTTTGCCATCGACCGCGGATTCTGGCGTACGACCTACTCTGATGGTGCAACCCGGGAACTGACCCGCAACGCCAACGAATTTTGCCGAAGCGCGGGCATGAAGGCCCAGCTTGTTGATGATTTCAATTTCCCGAGCAGGCATCGCGATGTGAATCCTTTAGCTGAGGTCGCGGTGGCGAACCTGGACGTTCTTCAGGGATTGTTGCAGGACCTGGCCCAGACGTTCGGTCAGGTAGACGGAGCGGTGGTGCCCGCCGGTGCAGCCAATGGCGATGGTGACATAAGCGCGGTTGCTGGCGGCAAAGCGCGGCAACCACTTGAGCAGGTACGTGGAGATGTCCTGGAACATCTCTTCGACGTCCGGTTGTGCCGCCAGGTATTCGGCCACCGGTTGATCAAGCCCGGATTGGTCGCGCAATTCCGGCTTCCAGTAAGGGTTGGGCAGGCAGCGCACGTCGAACACCAGGTCTGCATCAACCGGCATGCCCCGCTTGAACCCGAAAGACTCCACCAGGAACGCCGTGCCCGCTTCCGGCTGGTTCAGCAGACGCAGCTTGATGGTATCGCGCAGCTGATATAGGTTCAGGTTGGTGGTATTCACCTTGAGGTCCGCCAGATCGGCGATCGGACCCAGCAGGGCACTTTCGTCCTGAATTGCCTCGGCCAGCGAGCGATTGGCGTTGCTCAGCGGGTGGCGGCGGCGGGTTTCCGAGAAGCGTTTGAGCAACGTTTCTTCGTCGGCGTCCAGGTACAGCACATCACACTTGATATGCCGGCTGCGGACTTCTTCAAGCAATTCCGGAAACCGTGACAGGTGACTCGGCAGGTTGCGAGCATCGATGGATACCGCGACCAGCGGTTGTGCCAGCTCGGTATGAATCAGCGCGCGCTCGGCCAGTTCCGGCAGCAATCCGGCGGGCAGGTTGTCGATGCAGTAGTAGCCGTTGTCCTCGAGAACATCGAGTGCGGTACTTTTACCTGAGCCGGATCGGCCACTGACGATGATCAAGCGCATGGTTAATGACCGTTTTGCTCGTCCAGGACAACCTGATACAAGGCTTCATTGCTCGGGGCGCTGCGCAGTTTTTCGCGCACTTCCTTGCGGTCGAGCATGCTGGCGATCTGGCGCAGTAACTCCAGGTGCGCATCGGTAGCGGCTTCCGGGACCAGCAGAACGAACAGCAGGTCGACCGGGGCGCCGTCGATGGCGTCGAAATCAATGGGTGCATCAAGGTGCATCAGGGCGCTGATGGGCGAGGTGCAGCCCTTCAGGCGGCAGTGGGGAATGGCGATGCCGTTGCCAAAACCGGTTGAGCCGAGTTTTTCACGGGCAATCAGAGCCTCGAAGACATCTTGCATCTCCAGATCCGGCACTTCTTTGTGGATAAGGTTGGCAATTTGCTCGAGGGCTTTCTTTTTACTGCCGCCCGGCACGTTCACGAGGGAACGGCCGGGGGTCAGGATGCTTTCAAGTCGGATCATGGGTTGGGAGTGTTAACGACCGGTCGCGCCCTGAAGGAGGCTTTGGGTCTTTTCCTTATGCTTTTTGAGTTGTTTATCCAGCTTGTCGGTCAGTGCGTCGATCGCCGCGTACATATCGGTATGCTCCGCGTTTGCGACCACTTCATTGCCGGGAATATGCAGCGTGGCTTCGATTTTCTGCTTGAGCTTTTCGACCGTCATCGTGACCTGCACGTTGGTGATCTTGTCGAAATGCCTCTCTAATCGTTCGAGTTTTTCGCCGATGTAGGTGCGAAGAGGTTCGGTCACTTCCAGTTGGTGTCCACTGATGTTGACTTGCATACAGCTTCTCCTTCGTTGCCAGTGCATAAAGCGGCAGGCAGAAATGCCTGCCACTGGAACGCTGTGGCGTGGCTCTACATCAACCGCTTGCGTTCGCTCGAAGGCGCGATCCCGAGGGATTCGCGGTACTTGGCGACGGTGCGGCGAGCCACCTGAATGCCTTGTGCCTCCAGTAAACCAGCGATCTTGCTGTCACTCAACGGCTTTTTCTGATTTTCCGCGGCAACCAGTTTTTTGATGATCGCGCGGATCGCTGTGGACGAGCATTCACCGCCTTCGGAGGTGCTGACGTGGCTGGAGAAAAAGTATTTCAGTTCATATATGCCCCGAGGGGTATGCATGAATTTTTGCGTGGTGACCCGTGAAATCGTCGACTCGTGCATCCCCACCGCTTCGGCGATGTCATGCAGGACCAGCGGCTTCATCGCTTCGTCGCCGTATTCAAGAAAGCCGCGCTGATGCTCGACGATCTGAGTGGCTACTTTCATCAGGGTTTCGTTGCGGCTTTGCAGGCTCTTGATGAACCAGCGAGCCTCTTGCAACTGATTGCGCATGAAGGTGTTGTCGGCGCTGGTGTCGGCGCGGCGCACAAAACCGGCGTATTGGGCGTTGACCCGCAGCCGTGGCACCGATTCCTGGTTCAGCTCGACCAGCCAGCGCTCATTGTCCTTGCGCACGATCACGTCAGGGACAACATATTCGGCTTCACTGGACTCGATCTGCGAGCCCGGGCGCGGGTTGAGGCTCTGCACCAGCTCGATGACCTGGCGCAGTTCATCTTCCTTGAGCTTCATGCGACGCATCAGCTGGCTGTAATCGCGGCTGCCGAGCAGGTCGATGTAGTCGGTGACCAGGCGTTTCGCTTCGGCCAGCCAAGGCGTCTTGGCAGGCAGTTGGCGCAATTGCAGCAGCAGGCATTCGCCCAGGTTGCGGGCGCCAATGCCGGCCGGTTCGAATTGCTGAATGCGGTGCAGGACGGCTTCGATTTCGTCCAGTTCGATGTCCAGTTCCGGATCGAAGGCCTCGAGAATTTCCTCGAGGGTTTCGTCCAGGTAGCCCTGATTGTTGATGCAGTCGATCAGGGTCACGGCGATCAGACGATCGGTGTCGGACATCGGTGCCAGGTTCAGTTGCCACAACAAATGGCTTTGCAGGCTTTCACCGGCCGATGTGCGGGTGGTGAAATCCCACTCGTCGTCATCGTTGCTCGGCAAGCTGCTGGCACTGGTCTGGTAGACGTCTTCCCACGCGGTATCAACGGGCAGCTCGTTGGGAATGCGCTCGTTCCAGTCGCCTTCCTCGAGGTTATCTACCGTCGGGGCGGTTTCCTGGTAGGAGGGTTCCGAAATGTCGGCGTTGGGGAGCTGTTCGGCTTTGTCGGCCAAGGGGTCGGCGTTATCGAAGTCGTCGCCTTCTTCCTGGCGTTCGAGCATCGGATTGGACTCCAGGGCCTCCTGGATTTCCTGTTGCAGGTCCAGGGTCGACAATTGGAGCAGGCGGATGGCCTGTTGCAGCTGCGGTGTCATCGTCAGCTGCTGGCCCATTCTCAAGACTAGCGATGGTTTCATGGCAGGGGCTTAACACCTTATTCGCCGGCGCACATGCGCCATCCACTACAGGGCGCCGGAGCGCCAAACATAAGCAAATTATATGCCCGAAACTGCAGCGTTTGCCTAGAGCGCTGTAACAATAAAAAAGTATTGATTTTTTATCGAGACGAGCGCTCGGACAATCAGCCAGACACCTTACTGCTTAAAGGCGGAATTCATGGCCCAGATACACTTCCTTGACCAGTTCGTTGGCCAGGATGGTGGCGGAGTCACCTTCGGCGATCAGTTGACCATCGTTGACGATGTAGGCGGTTTCGCAGATATCCAGGGTTTCACGGACGTTGTGGTCAGTGATCAGCACGCCAATGCCTTTGGCCTTGAGGTGGTAGATGATCTGCTTGATGTCGCCCACCGAAATAGGGTCCACACCGGCGAATGGTTCGTCGAGGAGGATGAATTTCGGGTTGGTGGCCAGTGCCCGGGCGATTTCCACCCGACGACGTTCACCACCGGACAGGCTCATGCCTAGGTTGTCGCGGATGTGGCTGATGTGGAATTCCTGCAGCAGGCTTTCCAGTTCCTTGCGACGCTCGGCCTTGTCGAGTTCCTTGCGGGTCTCGAGGATGGCCATGATGTTATCGGCGACCGAGAGTTTGCGGAAGATCGACGCTTCTTGCGGAAGATAGCCGATACCGGCCTTCGCACGACCGTGCATTGGCTGGTGGCTGACGTCCAGGTCGTCGATCAGCACGCGACCCTGATCGGCCTGCACCAGGCCGACGATCATGTAGAAACAGGTGGTCTTGCCGGCGCCGTTAGGGCCTAGCAGGCCGACGATTTGACCGCTGTCGATGGACAGGCTGACGTCACGCACGACCTGGCGGCTCTTGTAGCTCTTGGCCAGATGCTGAGCTTTCAGAGTTGCCATTAAGGAGCCTTTTTCGCGTCGTTTTTCGGCTTGGGCTGGATCACCATGTCGATGCGCGGACGCGACTCGGTAACCTTGCTACCCGTAGCACGCCCGGCGCTCGCAAGCTTTTTCTGGGTGTCGTAGACGATTTTCTCGCCCTGGGTGACGTTGTTGTCCTTGTCGACGACTTTTGCCTTGTCGATCAGCACGACGCGGTTTTGCGAGGCGTGGTACTGGATGGTCACGCCCCAGCCCTGAACAGGCTTGGTGTCGCCGGCCGTCTGCATCTGCTCGAAGTAGGCGAGGTTGCCCACCGAGGTCACCACGTCGATGTCGCCAGCCGGGGTACGGGTGATGGTCACGGTATTGCCGGTGACCTTCATCGAGCCCTGAGTGATGATCACGTCACCTTTATAGGTGGCAACGCCATTCTTGTCGTCCAGTTGGGCGTCGTCGGCCTGAATGCGGATAGGCTGCTCTTGATCGTTCGGCAGAGCCCAGGCGCTCACGCTTCCCAGTGCTGCGCCCAGACTGAGCAAAATAGGGAGAGTTTTAACGAGCCTCATACTGTCCTCTTACGTTCGATAGCAGGTGTATCCTGCTTTCTTTCAAATACGCTTTCATTCCGTTGCCTGTCGATACACCGCCAGCGCCGTCGATTCTAACGGGTTGATCGGTCTGCGCATATTGCTGCTGCGGGAACACCGTCATTCGGGTGGTGGTAATCAGGGTTCGGCGGTTTTTCTCGTCGAAACGGGTGATGCGCACCGAGTCGATCAGCTCGACCTGAGTGCCGTCCGGGTTGACTTCGCCGCGCTCACTCTGGACGTGCCACGGAAACTGCGTACCGCGAAACATGTTCAGGTCAGGGTTGGTCAGCAACGTCACCTCGCTCGCTTTCAGGTGTTCGACCTTGTCGGACGTCATTTCGTATTGCAGTTTGCCGTCCGGCAGGTACTGAACGCTGTGGGCGTTGAGGGCGTAATAGTCGATTGCGCTTTCATCGACCGTGACCACCGGCTTGTCGAGGAAGCGTTCCGGGCTGATGTTCCAGTAGCCGACCGCGGCGAACAGCGCCGCGATGCAGCCGAACACCAGGATGTTACGAATCTTTTTGCTCAGCATAATGGGCTCACAGGTACGCGGCGTTGGCCGCATCGAGGCGGCCCTGGGCGCGCAGGATCAATTCACAGAATTCGCGAGCGGCACCCTCGCCACCACGGGCCAGGGTGATGCCATGGGCGTGTTCACGCACGAAGCTGGCAGCGTTTGCTACGGCCATGCCCAGACCCACGCGGCGAATCACCGGCAGGTCCGGCAAGTCGTCGCCCAGGTAGGCGACCTGTTCATAGCTTAGGTTGAGTTGTGCAAGAAGTTCGTCGAGCACCACCAGTTTGTCTTCACGACCCTGGTAAAGGTGTGGAATGCCGAGGTTCTTCGCCCGCCGTTCGACCACCGGGGTCTTGCGGCCGCTGATGATAGCGGTCTGCACGCCGGCTGCCATCAACATCTTGATGCCTTGACCGTCGAGGGTGTTGAACGTCTTGAATTCGCTGCCGTCTTCGAGAAAGTACAGGCGCCCGTCGGTCAGTACGCCATCGACGTCGAACACCGCGAGTTTGATCTGTTTGCCGCGTTGCAGCAGGTCCGTGCTCATTACATTACTCCTGCACGCAGCAAGTCGTGCATGTTCAAGGCGCCGACCGGGCGGTCTTCGCTGTCGACCACGACCAGTGCGTTGATCTTGTGGTCTTCCATGATTTTCAGGGCTTCGGCGGCGAGCATCTCGGCGCGAGCAGTCTTGCCGTGCGCGGTCATGACCTGATCGATGGTGGCGCTGTGGATGTCGATGCTGCGGTCCAGTGTGCGGCGCAAGTCACCGTCGGTGAAGATCCCGGCCAGTTTGCCATCGGCTTCCAGGATCACGGTCATGCCCAGGCCCTTGCGGGTCATTTCCATCAGCGCATCCTTGAGCAGCGTACCGCGCTGAACCTGCGGCAGCTCCTGGCCGGCGTGCATGACGTTTTCGACTTTCAGCAGCAGGCGTCGACCCAGCGCGCCGCCCGGATGGGAAAAGGCGAAGTCTTCAGCGGTAAAGCCCCGGGCTTCCAGCAGCGCAACGGCCAGGGCATCGCCCATGACCAGCGCGGCGGTGGTCGACGAGGTCGGTGCCAGGTTCAGCGGGCAGGCTTCGTGCTCTACGTGAACGTTGAGGTTGACCTCGGCGGCCTTGGCCAGCGGCGAGTCAGGGTTGCCGGTCACGCTGATCAATTTGATGCCCAGACGCTTGATCAGGGGCAGCAGGGTGACGATTTCATTGGTGGAGCCGGAGTTCGACAGCGCGAGGATGATGTCGTCGCGGGTGATCATGCCCATGTCGCCGTGGCTGGCTTCGGCCGGGTGCACGAAAAAGGCCGTGGTGCCGGTGCTGGCCAGGGTGGCGGCGATCTTGTTGCCGATGTGCCCCGATTTGCCCATGCCGACCACGACCACGCGGCCTTTGCTGTCCAGAATCATCTCGCAAGCGCGTACAAAATCTGCGTCGATATGGGGCAGCAAGCCTTGTACGGCTTCCAGTTCGAGGCGGATGGTGCGTTGTGCAGATTGAATCAGGTCGCTGGATTGGCTCATGTCAGAAATCGTATAGCCTGATGAAAAGGCGGCGATTATAGCGGTAATGATCAAAACCCTCACGCAAGTTCGTCACGCTTTGTCATTCCCTGTTACTGAATCCCTTCTGAACAAGGCTTTTTGCCTGTCAAGTTGCTGAACATGGGCCGGCGTGGGCCTTGGGCGCTTGGCCTTTGCAGTGATATAGTTCGCCGCCAGTTCGGCCTGCCCGTGGAGGTATGTGCTTTCGTCAGAAAGACAGGCGTCCGAGTGTGAGGCTGCATCGCAAGGAGTTTAGATGAGTGCCGATAACGCCTACGCGGTCGAGCTGAAGGGACTGTCCTTCAAGCGCGGTGCGCGCAGCATTTTCAATAACGTCGATATCCGTATCCCGCGCGGCAAGGTCACCGGCATCATGGGGCCTTCCGGGTGTGGCAAGACCACGCTGTTGCGGTTGATGGGCGCGCAGTTGCGGCCCACCAAGGGCGAAGTCTGGGTCAATGGCCAGAACCTGCCAAAGCTGTCGCGCAGCGATCTGTTCGATGCGCGCAAGCATATGGGTGTGCTGTTCCAGAGCGGCGCGCTGTTTACCGACCTCGACGTGTTCGAGAACGTCGCCTTTCCGCTGCGCGTTCATACCGAGCTGCCGGAAGAAATGATCCGTGACATCGTCCTGCTCAAATTGCAGGCCGTGGGGTTGCGTGGCGCCATCGAGCTGATGCCCGACGAACTGTCCGGTGGCATGAAGCGCCGTGTCGCGCTGGCGCGGGCGATTGCCCTCGATCCGCAGATCCTCATGTATGACGAACCCTTTGTCGGCCAGGACCCTATCGCCATGGGCGTGTTGGTGCGCCTGATCCGCTTGCTCAACGATGCGTTGGGCATCACCAGTATCGTGGTCTCCCATGATCTGGCCGAGACCGCCAGCATCGCCGACTACATCTATGTGGTGGGCGACGGCCAGGTGTTGGGGCAGGGCACTCCCGAGGAGCTGATGAACTCGCAGGAACCGCGGATTCGTCAATTCATGACCGGCGATCCCGACGGTCCGGTCGCATACCACTTTCCAGCGACGGATTACCGCGCAGATCTTCTGGGGAAGCGTTGATGCGCAAGATTTCACTATTGGAACGCGTGCGTCGGTTCGGCCATGCCGGCATCGATGTGCTGGCGGTGTTCGGCCGTTCGGCGATTTTCCTGTTTCATGCCTTGCTCGGTCGCGGTGGTATCGGCGGCGGCTTTGGCCTGCTGATCAAGCAACTGCATTCGGTGGGCGTGATGTCCCTGGTGATCATTGTGGTCTCCGGGGTGTTCATCGGCATGGTGCTGGCGCTGCAAGGCTTCAACATCCTGTCCAGCTACGGTTCGGAGCAGGCGGTGGGGCAGATGGTTGCGCTGACGCTGTTGCGCGAACTCGGCCCCGTGGTCACGGCACTGCTGTTCGCCGGGCGTGCAGGTTCGGCGCTGACCGCCGAAATCGGCAACATGAAGTCCACCGAACAGTTGTCCAGTCTGGAAATGATTGGCGTCGACCCGCTCAAGTACATCATTGCCCCGCGCCTGTGGGCCGGCTTCATTTCCCTGCCAGTGCTGGCGATGATTTTCAGCGTGGTGGGTATCTGGGGCGGTTCGTGGGTGGCTGTCGACTGGCTGGGTGTCTATGAAGGTTCCTATTGGTCCAACATGCAGAACAGCGTGACGTTCACCGATGATGTGCTCAACGGCATCATCAAGAGCATCGTCTTTGCCTTCGTCGTGACCTGGATCGCCGTATTCCAAGGCTATGACTGCGAGCCCACTTCCGAGGGGATCAGTCGTGCCACTACCAAGACCGTGGTGTACGCCTCTTTGGCTGTGCTCGGCCTGGACTTTATTTTGACCGCCTTGATGTTTGGAGATTTCTGATGCAAAACCGCACCCTGGAAATCGGTGTCGGCCTTTTCTTGCTGGCTGGCATCCTGGCTTTGCTGTTGCTAGCGTTGCGGGTCAGTGGCCTGTCCCCAAGTGCCACCACCGATACTTATAAACTTTATGCATATTTCGACAATATCGCCGGTTTGACGGTCAGAGCTAAAGTGACCATGGCCGGTGTGACCATCGGCAAGGTCACGGCGATCGATCTGGACCGCGACAGTTTCACCGGTCGAGTGACGATGCAGCTGGAAAAGCGCGTAGATAACCTGCCGACCGACTCCACTGCATCTATCCTGACCGCTGGCCTGTTGGGCGAGAAGTACATCGGCATCAGCGTGGGCGGCGAAGAAGGCTTGCTCAAGGATGGTGGAACCATCCACGACACCCAGTCGTCGCTGGTGCTCGAGGACCTGATCGGTAAATTCCTGCTCAATACCGTTAGCAAAGACGCCAAATGAGGAGCTTTTGAATGATCTCTACCTTGCGACGTGGCCTGTTGGTATTACTCGCGGCCCTGCCGTTGATGGCTAACGCCGTGGCAGCGCCCTCAGCGCACGAAATCGTGCAGGACACCACGACTCGGTTGCTTGCAGACCTGTCGGCCAACAAAGAGAAGTACAAGCAGGACCCACAAGACTTTTACACGGCGCTGAACACCATCGTCGGGCCGGTCGTGGATGCCGAGGGCATTTCCAAAAGCATCATGACGGTCAAATACTCGCGCAAAGCAACGCCGGCGCAGATGAAGACCTTTGAAGAAAACTTCAAGAGAGGTCTGTTCCAGTTCTATGGCAACGCCTTGCTCGAGTACAACAATCAGGGCATCACCGTCGACCCTGCCAAGGATGAGTCCGGAGACCGTACCAGCGTTGCCATGACGGTCAAAGGCTCCAACGGCTCGATCTATCCTGTGTCTTACACACTCGAGAAGATCAACGGCGAGTGGAAACTGCGCAACGTGATCATCAACGGCATCAATATCGGCAAGCTGTTCCGCGATCAGTTCGCCGATGCGATGCAGCGCAATGGCAATGACCTGGACAAGACCATCAACGGTTGGGCCGGGGAAGTCGCCAAGGCCAAGGATAAAACCGCAGACGCCTCCGAGAAGTCTGCCCAATGAGTGTGTCGGCCATTCGCATGAGCGAAACCGGCGAGCTGCGACTGAGCGGCATGCTGGATTACCGCACCGGCCCTGGTCTGCGCAAGCAGGGGCAGGCGTTGATCAAGTCCAGCAAGGCCGCCGAACTGGTGGTTGATTGTTCGGCAGTGTTGAAGTCCAGCAGCGTAGGCTTGTCCCTGCTGCTGTGCTTCATGCGCGATGCAGAGGCGGCCGGCAAGGCGCTGAGCATCCGCGGAATGCCAGAAGACATGCGTGAAATCGCTCAGGTCAGCGAATTGACCGAGCTGTTGGCGCATCCCTAACCAGCATCTATAAAGAAGCCCCCCGTCAGAGTCCTGCTTCGCGGGGTTCGCAGGCGCGGGGCTTTTTTGTATGATGTCCGACCCGCGCGCACAGGGCGCCGATTGAGGTTGAGCATGCAGGCCGTAGAAGTGAAGAGCTTCCTTGAAGGAAAGCTGCCCGGAACGTTGGTAGAAGTTGAGGGCGAAGGCTGCAATTTCCAGCTGAACGTGATTAGCGATGAACTGGCGGCGTTAAGCCCGGTGAAGCGTCAGCAGCAGATCTATGCCCATTTGAACCCATGGATCACCGATGGCAGCATCCATGCGGTCACTATGAAATTTTTCAGCAGCGCGGCCTGGGCCGAGCGCACCTGAGCCCAAGGGCGTCGAGATTCTTATGGATAAATTGATTATTACTGGCGGCGTTCGTCTTGATGGCGAAATCCGCATCTCCGGGGCGAAGAACTCTGCCCTGCCGATCCTGGCTGCAACCCTGCTGTGCGATGGCCCGGTAACGGTTGCCAACCTGCCGCACCTGCACGACATCACCACCATGATCGAGCTGTTCGGCCGCATGGGCATTGAGCCGGTGATCGACGAGAAGCTCAGCGTCGAAATCGACCCGCGTACCATCAAGACCCTGATCGCACCGTATGAGCTGGTGAAAACCATGCGCGCATCGATCCTGGTGCTGGGCCCGATGGTTGCTCGTTTCGGTGAAGCCGAAGTCGCCCTGCCTGGCGGTTGCGCCATTGGTTCGCGTCCGGTTGACCTGCACATCCGTGGTCTCGAAGCCATGGGCGCGGTCATCGACGTCGAAGGCGGCTACATCAAGGCCAAGGCGCCAGAAGGCGGCTTGCGCGGTGCGCACTTCTTCTTCGACACCGTCAGCGTGACCGGTACCGAAAACATCATGATGGCCGCCGCCCTGGCCAAGGGCCGCAGCGTGTTGCAGAACGCCGCTCGCGAACCTGAAGTCATCGACCTGGCGAACTTCCTGATTGCCATGGGTGCCAAGATCACTGGCGCCGGCACCGACACCATCACCATCGATGGCGTTGAGCGTCTGCACCCGACCACCTACAAAGTGATGCCTGACCGTATTGAAACCGGCACCTACCTGGTGGCGGCAGCCGTCACCGGCGGTCGCGTGAAGGTCAAGGACACTGATCCGACCATCCTCGAAGCGGTTCTTGAGAAACTCAAGGAATCGGGCGCGGAAATCACCTGCGGCGAAGACTGGATCGAGCTGAACATGCACGGCAAGCGGCCAAAAGCCGTCAACGTGCGGACCGCTCCGTACCCGGCGTTCCCGACCGACATGCAGGCGCAGTTCATCTCCCTCAACGCCATTGCCGAAGGCACGGGCGCCGTGATCGAGACGATCTTCGAAAACCGCTTCATGCACGTTTACGAGCTGCACCGCATGGGCGCCAAGATCCAGGTCGAAGGCAACACGGCCATCGTCACCGGTACCGAAAAGCTGAAAGGCGCGCCAGTGATGGCCACCGACCTGCGTGCTTCGGCCAGCCTGGTAATCTCGGCACTGATCGCCGAAGGCGACACCCTGATCGACCGCATCTACCACATCGACCGTGGTTACGAGTGCATCGAAGAGAAACTGCAGATGCTCGGCGCCAAGATTCGCCGCGTACCGGGCTAGTTTCTGCTGCATGGGCGCAGGGACGCGCCCGTTGAATTTGTTTCAAGTCGAGCCAGTTTCTGGCTCGATGTGTGTCCGGCGCCGTTTGCGACCGGGCATCAGTAGCCTGATAAGGACTGACGTTTCCCATGTTGACCATCGCACTGTCCAAGGGCCGCATCCTTGACGACACCCTGCCGCTTCTGGCTGAAGCGGGCATCGTGCCGACCGAGAATCCGGACAAGAGCCGCAAGTTGATCATCCCCACGACCCAGGCCGACGTGCGCCTGCTGATCGTGCGCGCCACCGATGTGCCGACCTACGTCGAGCATGGTGCCGCGGACCTGGGCGTCGCCGGTAAAGATGTGCTGATGGAATATGGTGGCCAGGGTCTGTACGAACCGCTGGACTTGCGAATTGCCCTCTGCAAGCTGATGACCGCCGGCCGTGTCGGTGATGTCGAACCCAAGGGCCGCCTGCGGGTGGCGACCAAGTTCGTCAACGTTGCCAAGCGTTACTACGCCGAGCAGGGCCGGCAGGTCGACATCATCAAGCTCTACGGCTCGATGGAGCTGGCGCCGCTGATCGGTCTGGCGGACAAGATTATCGACGTGGTCGACACCGGTAACACCTTGCGTGCCAATGGCCTGGAACCCCAGGATTTCATCGCTGACATCAGCTCCCGGCTGATCGTCAACAAAGCGTCGATGAAAATGCAGCACGCCCGTATCCAGGCGTTGATCGACACCCTGCGCAAGGCAGTGGAGTCTCGACACCGCGGCTGATTCACCTGCGCGACGTTAAGTCGCGCCCGTCTATCCGCCTCATAGCCAGAATTCTCAGGTGCCCAAGCGGAAACGACTGCTAAGTTAGGGCGCCTGAGTTTTTGCCATTCCTATGAGGCTCTCGCTATGACCGCACCGACTGCAATTCGCCGACTCAATGCTGCTGACCCGGATTTCGCGCATCATCTGGATCATCTGCTGAGCTGGGAAAGTGTGTCTGACGACTCGGTCAATCAGCGAGTGCTGGACATCATCAAAGCCGTGCGCGAGCGTGGCGACGCAGCGCTGGTGGACTTCACCCGGCAGTTCGACGGCCTGGATGTTGCGTCCATGGCGGATCTGATCCTGCCGCGCGAACGCCTGGAACTGGCCCTGACCCGCATCACCGTGCCTCAGCGTGAAGCGCTGGAAAAAGCCGCGGCCCGCGTGCGCAGCTACCACGAAAAACAGAAACAGGATTCCTGGACCTACACCGAAGCTGATGGCACGGTGCTGGGCCAGAAGGTCACGCCACTGGATCGCGCCGGTCTGTACGTCCCGGGCGGCAAGGCGTCGTACCCATCCTCCGTGTTGATGAATGCAATTCCGGCCAAGGTCGCCGGCGTGACCGAAGTGGTCATGGTGGTGCCGACACCGCGCGGTGAAATCAACGAGCTGGTGCTGGCGGCGGCGTGCATCGCCGGTGTTGACCGCGTTTTCACCATTGGCGGCGCGCAAGCGGTTGCCGCATTGGCTTACGGTACCGAAAGCGTGCCGAAGGTCGACAAGGTGGTTGGCCCGGGCAATATCTATGTCGCCACCGCCAAGCGCCATGTGTTCGGCCAGGTCGGCATCGACATGATCGCCGGTCCGTCGGAAATCCTCGTGGTGTGCGATGGCCATACCGATCCGGACTGGATCGCCATGGACCTGTTCTCCCAGGCCGAGCACGACGAAGACGCCCAGGCGATTCTGGTCAGCCCGGACGCAGAGTTCCTCGACAAGGTCGCGGCCAGCATCGCCAAACTGCTGCCGACCATGGAGCGCGCCCAGATCATCGAAACCTCGATCAATGGCCGTGGTGCGTTGATCAAGGTTCGCGACATGGAGCAGGCCATCGAAGTGGCCAACCGCATTGCGCCGGAACACCTGGAGTTGTCGGTCGCCGATCCGCAAGCCTGGCTGCCGCTGATCCGTCACGCCGGCGCGATCTTCATGGGCCGTCACACCTCCGAAGCCCTGGGCGATTACTGCGCAGGCCCGAACCACGTGTTGCCGACGTCCGGCACCGCGCGGTTCTCTTCGCCGCTGGGTGTGTACGACTTCCAGAAACGCTCGTCGATCATCTTCTGCTCCGAGCAGGGTGCGTCCGAACTGGGCAAGACCGCTTCCGTGCTGGCCCGTGGCGAGTCGCTGACTGCCCACGCCCGCAGCGCCGAATACCGCATCGTTGATGAGCAAAAGGGGAACTGAACATGAGTAAATTCTGGAGCCCGTTCGTCAAGGATCTGGTGCCTTACGTGCCGGGCGAGCAGCCGAAACTGGCGAAACTGGTGAAGCTCAACACCAACGAAAATCCTTACGGCCCATCGCCAAAAGCGCTGGCGGCGATGCAGACCGAACTCAACGACAACCTGCGTCTGTACCCGGACCCGAACAGCGATCTGCTGAAAAACGCCGTGGCTACGTATTACGGCGTGCAGACCAACCAGGTGTTCCTCGGCAACGGTTCCGATGAAGTCCTGGCGCACATCTTCCACGGCTTGCTGCAACACGACAAAGCGGTGCTGTTCCCGGACATCAGCTACAGCTTCTATCCGGTCTACTGCGGGTTGTATGGCATCCAGTTCGACGCGGTGCCGCTGGACGAGCAGTTCCAGATCAACCCGGCGGACTACGCCCGGCCAAACGGCGGGATCATCTTCCCGAACCCGAACGCACCGACCGGTTGCCTGCTGGCACTGGACGCGGTTGAGCAAATCCTCAAGGCCAGCCCGGATTCGGTGGTTGTGGTGGATGAGGCCTACATCGACTTCGGTGGCGAGACGGCGATCAGCCTGGTGGACCGTTATCCGAACCTGCTGGTGACTCAGACCTTGTCCAAATCCCGCTCGCTGGCCGGCCTGCGGGTGGGCTTGGCGGTGGGGCATCCGGATTTGATCGAGGCGCTGGAGCGGATCAAGAACAGCTTCAACTCCTATCCGCTGGATCGCCTGGCAAATGTCGGGGCGGCGGCGGCGTTCGAGGATCGCGAGTACTTCGACAAGACGTGCCGGTTGGTCATCGAGCATCGTGAGTGGGTGGTTGCGCAACTTGAAGCGAAGGGCTTTGAAGTGCTGCCGTCGGCGGCGAACTTCATTTTTGCCCGTCATCCAAAGCACGACGCGGCCGGGCTGGCGGCGAAATTGCGCGAGCAAGGCGTGATCGTCCGGCACTTCAAGCAAGAGAGGATTGCCCAGTTCCTGCGGATTTCCATCGGCACGCCGGAACAGAACCAGGCACTGATTGATGGTTTGGGGAATTTGTAAGACGTCGGTCGGTAATGGGTGCACTGATCGGGCTCGGTATAGTGAGCACCGATCAATGCGTTTGAGGTGAAGGATCAGCCTTGAATGTCAAACTCGCCCGTAATCGTCCGGGGCGATGGATCATCTATGCTGCATTCAAATTCACCTTTGGCGTTTTTCATGTTCTCGGTGAATGTCACTGTTATCCAACCGGTTTTAACCTGGTGTTTGTTCTCACCATCATGGAAGGTCCACTCCATATAATTATCGGTGAAATCGTCTGGGTATTGTTTTGTTACTCGCTGATCGTCGCCGATTCCAGGCGGAAATCCGATATAAATTGTACCTTTGTCTTTTTCCCCGCTGATATATCCGCCAGGAGTTACTCCGGTAAACTTGTGAAGCGTAACGTTGGTTGCAACAAAGTTGGTAACAATCTTTGCAGTAAAAGTACCTGAGTCCTTCTTGGATTTTTGTGTGGCCATGAATAAAGCTCCCTTCGGTCAAATTAAGAGTGGAAGACAAAAGCGTCATTCCTCCTGCGGTATTAACGTTAACGACGGGAGCTTTCGAAAGGTACTGTCATAAATGACAGTTCATTAGCTTTATTTGGAATAAGTTTCTGTTCTTTGTATATCAAATACTTCAGGTGTGGCAGGAAGATAGTTCTGGCCGCGAAGAACCCTGACGCGATGTAGCTGTTACGCCACGCCATCGTTCTCCACGGGCAAGTCGGACCGCCGCACCGTGCGCGCCTACAGAGGGTTACTCGTGATGCGGTTCGCCCAGAAACGTCAGCGAACTGAACACCCCCCGCGTCGCCACATCCGGATTGTCCTTCAGCACGATCTCCATCTGCGCCGAAATCACGTTCAACCCTTCATTACGCACCACCACCTGCGCACGCCCGTCCTTATCTGTCTCGGTACTCAACGTATTCGGCGCACTTCGATAGTCGCCAATCAACTTCACCCCCGCCGCCGGCTTCCCATCCAATAACACCTGCACGGGCAGCAACTTGCCCGGTCCGACCGTCAGAGGATCAACCTCCGGCAGAATCAGCAGTTTCATCTGATCAAGCTTGGGTAACTTCGCCCCAGGCTGATAAATCGCCAGGCTGTATTTGAACGTCTGTGTCGACTCGATGGCCCCCGGCACTTTGCTGCGTCCTTCGTTGATCCATTTTTTATCCGCCGTTTGCGACCACATGCCGTTGTCCAGCGCCACCGCCATCACGGCAGGCGGCTTCAGCGGTTGCAGACGTGCGTGATCGGCCAGGCGCTGGACGGTCACCGGGATCATTTTGCCGTTGACGTCATAAGCCCAGGCGCCGCTGATTTTTTGTGCCTTGAAGGCGTTGTCTTCGGCGCCGTGGCCGTAAATCACTTCGATGTTGCCGCGACGTTGTTCGGTCCAGAGGCCATGGGCCGAGACCTGGCCGGTAAACAACAGGCCGAGCAGCAGGCTTAGCAGTGCGGGTTTGAGGTTTTGCATGGGAACTTCCTTTTACAGATTGAGTGTGAGGCTGACGGTGAAATTGCGCGGCTCACCGGGGTTGACCCAGTAATTGCTGTAGGAGCGCTCGTAGTATTTCTCGTCGAAAAGGTTGTTCAGGTTCAGGCCGACAGTGACGTTTTTGCTGGCCTTGTAATGGGCCAGAAGGTCGACGGTGTGGTAGGACGGCAGCTCGAAATCGCTGCCGGATTCGCCTGAACGATCGCCGACGTAAGTGAACGCCGCGCCGACGTCGGAGCCTCGTAAATGGCCATCCTGAAATTCATAAACGCCCAGCAGGCTGCCGCTGCGCTTGGCGACGCCGAGGATTCGGCTGCCGGTGGGAATTACCTTGTCGCCCTCGGTGACCTCGGCGTCGATGTAGGCGAAGGCACCGATCACCCGCACGGCGTCGGTCACTTGCCCGGTGACTTGCAGGTCGAATCCCTGGCTGCGGGCCTTGCCCATGGCGCGGCTGGTGTCCGTGCCCGGGTCTAGTGCAAGGACGTTTTCCTTTTCAATATGGAAGGCGGCGAGGGTGGTGCTCAAGCGGTCGTCGAACAGCTCGCTCTTGATCCCGACTTCGTAACCGACGCCTTCTTCCGGGTCGAAGGATTGGCCGCCAGCGTCCAGGCCGTTGTTCGGCTTGAACGAGGTGGAGGCGTTGGCGAACAGCCCGACTTCGGGTGTCAGCTGATAAAGCAGGCCGGCCCGTTGGGTCAGTGCGTCGTGGCTTTGGCGGCTGGTGGCACCGCGGCTGTGATCGTCGATGCTTTGCTCGAAATGTTCTAAGCGTGCACCGAGCATGCCGCGCAGTTTGTCGGTGAAGACAATCTGGTCCTGGAGGTTCAGCGCCCGGCTTTCGACGTGTTCAAAAAGGTCGGTGCCGGAGCGCTTACCGTTGGGTTTCGGCTGACCGTAGACGGGTTGATAAATGTCGATAGCGTAGGGGCCGCCGGCAATGGTCGTGACCCGTTCGTTCTTGCGGAAGTTTTCATACTCGCTGCCAATCAGCAGTTCGTGCTGCCAACTGCCGAGGTCGAACAGACCGCGCAATTCGAGTTGGGTGATGCTGTCGTGCCAGTTTGTGTCGCGCTCGCGATAGCGCCGATTCACAGTGTGGCCGTCGGCATTCAGCGGGCGACTTTCGGAAGCGTAGCCCCAGAGTTTGCCTTCCTTGTAATGGCTGGCCAGGCGCAGCTTCCAGTTGTCATTGAGATGGTGTTCGAGGGCTGCTTGCAGCAGGTTGTTGTGGTTGTCGATGTTGCCGTCATTGGGTTCGCCAAGGAACGTCGAACGGGACACGCCACTCCATTTGTTGTTCGGCGCGACGATGCCGCGATCGAACGTGGAGCTGTGACGGACGAATTCGCTCTCCACCAAGAGGCTGGTGTCCGGGTTCAGTTGCCAGCTGAAGGAGGGCGCGACAAACACTCGCTGGCTGTCGACGTGATCGCGGAAGCTGTGGTTGTCCTCGACGGCCAGGTTGATTCGCGACAGCACGTTGGCTTCGTCATCCAGCGGCGTGTTGACGTCGAGGGCGGTGCGATAGCGGTCCCAACTGCCGGCGCTGGTTTGCAGGGTGGTGAATGCTTCGGGCTGGGGTTTCTTGGTGACGATGTTCACCGTGCCGCCCGGATCGCCGCGCCCGTAGAGACTGGCGGCGGGTCCTTTGAGTACTTCGATGCGCTCGATGTTAGCGACGTCCGGGGTGCTCGGATAACCCCGGTTGGCGCTGAAGCCGTCCTTGTAGAATTCCGAGGTGGTAAAGCCGCGCACGCTGTATTCGTAAAGCGTCAGGCCACCGAAGTTGTTCTGCTTCGACACACCGCCAGCAAAATCCAGGGCGCGCTCGACACTGGTGCTGCCCAGGTCATTGAGCACACTGACGGGAATCACGCTGATGGATTGCGGGATGTCGCGGATCGCGGTATCGGTTTTGGTCGCGCTGGCAGACCGCGTGGCACGGTAGCCCTGGACCGGGCCGGTGGGCGATTCGTAGTCGGAGGTGACGCTGATGGCGTCCAGTTCGAGGGTGCCGGGCTCTTCGGCAAAGACCGGATCCACCAGCAGGCCGAGGGCAAGACCTGCCACGGAAGCCATTGTTCGAGACGACATGTTATGTTGTTCCAATAGTGATATTGAAACAATATAACATGCCTAATGAGAATGTCTGCTGTTAGCCAGAGATCCTCGGACCAGGGTCAGTTTTCTTCTTTCTCTTTAACCGGCGCCGGCGGCGGACGCAGGCCGATTTCAGCCGTGAGCTTGAGCTCTTTGCCGTTGCGCATCACCTGAATGGTGACCTTGTCGGTCGGTTTGATCCGCGCAACCTGGTTCATCGAGCGCCGACCATCACCGGCCGGTTCGCCGTCGATGCTGAGGATCACGTCACCCAATTGCAGGCCAGCCTTCTGCGCCGGACCGTCACGGAAAATCCCTGCGACCACAATGCCCGGGCGCCCCGACAGACCAAACGACTCCGCCAGTTCCTGACTCAACGGTTGCACTTCGATGCCGAGCCAGCCGCGAATCACCTGCCCGTGTTCGATGATCGACTTCATCACTTCCATGGCCAGTTTGACCGGGATCGCAAAACCGATGCCTTGCGAGCCGCCGGACTTGGAGAAGATCGCCGTGTTGATGCCGGTCAGATTGCCGTTGGCATCCACCAGCGCACCGCCGGAGTTACCGGGGTTGATCGCAGCGTCGGTCTGGATGAAATCTTCGTAGTTGTTCAGGCCCAACTGGTTACGGCCAGTGGCGCTGATGATGCCCATGGTCACGGTCTGACCGACGCCGAACGGGTTGCCGATGGCCAGGGCGACGTCACCGATGCGGATGTTGTCGGAGCGACCGACGGTGATCGACGGCAGGTTTTTCAGGTCAATTTTCAGCACCGCGAGGTCGGTTTCCGGGTCGCTGCCGATGACGCGGGCCAGGGTTTCGCGACCATCCTTGAGCGCGACCACGATCTGGTCGGCGCCGCTGGTGACATGGTTATTGGTCAGCAAATAACCTTCCGGACTCATGATCACCCCGGAACCCAGGCTCGACTCCATGCGCTTCTGTTTGGGCGAGTTGTCGCCGAAGAAGCGCCGGAACTGCGGGTCTTCAAACAAGGGATGGTTCGGTTTGTTGATGACTTTGGTGGTGTACAGGTTCACCACCGACGGCGCGGCGATGGTGACCGCGTCGGCATAGGACACCGGACCTTGCTGCGTCGTGGTGGTTTGCGGGGCTTGCTGCAGGTTGACGTCGAGGCTCGGAAGCCCGACCCACTGCGGGTAACGCTGGATGATCAACAGAGCGATAAGCACGCCGGCCAACAGCGGCCAGCCGGAAAAACGCAGCGCCTTGAGCATTAAGCACGTCCTGAGAGGTTGCAGGCGGCATGAGACCGCCCATAATGTCGCGCATTATACGAGGCGCAGCTCGCCTCTGAACGGGATATTTAGGAGTCTTTTATGGCCGTCGCCTTGAGCACCCTGGTCGAAGAAGCCGACCGTTACCTAAACAGTGCCAGGATTGCCGATTACTGCCCCAACGGCTTGCAGGTCGAAGGTCGGCCGCAGGTGATGCGCATCGTAAGCGGCGTCACGGCAAGCCAGGCGTTGCTGGATGCCGCGGTCGAAGCTCAGGCCGATCTGGTGCTGGTGCATCACGGCTATTTCTGGAAAGGCGAGAATCCGTGCATCACCGGTATGAAGCAGCGTAGGTTGAAAACCCTGCTCAAGCACGACATCAGCCTGCTGTCCTATCACTTGCCGCTGGACCTGCACCCGGACGTCGGTAACAACGTGCAACTGGCGCGTCAGCTCGACATCACGGTCGAAGGCCCACTGGATCCGGACAATCTCAAGGTTGTCGGCCTCGTTGGCTCGTTGAGCGAACCGATGACGCCCCGTGATTTCGCTCACCGAGTGCAGGAAGTCATGGGCCGCGAGCCGTTGCTGGTCGAAGGCAGCGAGATGATCCGCCGGGTCGGCTGGTGCACCGGTGGCGGCCAGGGTTACATCGATCAGGCCGTGCTGGCTGGCGTCGACTTGTACATCAGCGGTGAGGCGTCCGAGCAGACCTTCCACAGCGCCCGGGAAAACGACATCAGCTTCATCGCCGCCGGCCATCACGCCACCGAGCGCTATGGCGTGCAGGCGCTGGGTGATTACCTGGCCCGGCGGTTTGCCCTTGAGCACATCTTCATCGATTGTCCGAATCCGATCTGATTACCACCAAGAATCAAATGTGGGAGTCTGCTGGCGATCACTGCATCACATGCGACATCGATGTGACAGATACACCGCAATCGCGAGCAAGCTCGCTCCCACTGGGTCTTTGGTGCCCAAACGAGGGGGTATATTCATATACCCTTTCGATCTAGCTCGCGTCCTGATTAGAAGAGGACGCTGTGCTAGGATTCCTCGCTCGAACACGGCCCGCTGGCCGTCCATAAGATCGTTTTCGTGAGTAGCCATGGTCGACAAACTGACGCATCTGAAACAGCTGGAGGCCGAAAGCATCCACATCATCCGCGAGGTCGCCGCCGAGTTCGATAACCCGGTGATGCTGTACTCCGTCGGTAAAGACTCCGCCGTGATGCTGCACCTTGCGCGCAAGGCATTCTTCCCGGGCAAACTGCCGTTCCCGGTGATGCACGTCGACACCCGGTGGAAGTTCAAGGAGATGTACGCGTTCCGCGACCGCATGGTCGAAGAACTCGGCTTTGACCTGCTGGTACACGTGAATCCCGATGGCGTCGCGCAGGGCATCAACCCGCTGACCCACGGCAGTGCCAAGCACACCGACATCATGAAAACCGAAGGCTTGAAACAAGCTCTCGACAAGTACGGCTTCGACGCCGCTTTCGGTGGCGCTCGCCGCGACGAAGAGAAGTCCCGTGCCAAAGAGCGCGTGTACTCCTTCCGTGACACCAAGCACCGCTGGGACCCGAAAAACCAGCGCCCGGAACTGTGGAACGTCTACAACGGCAACGTCAACAAGGGCGAATCCATTCGTGTGTTCCCGTTGTCGAACTGGACCGAACTGGACATCTGGCAGTACATCTACCTCGAAGGCATCCCGATCGTGCCGCTGTATTTCGCCGCTGAACGCGACGTCATCGAGATGAATGGCACCTGGATCATGATCGACGACGAACGCCTGCTCAATCACCTGAGCGACGAAGACAAGGCGCGCATCGTCAAGAAAAAAGTCCGTTTCCGCACGCTGGGTGACTACCCGCTGACCGGTGCGGTCGAGTCCGAGGCCACCAGCCTGACCGACATCATTCAGGAAATGCTCCTGACGCGAACTTCCGAACGCCAGGGCCGGGTCATCGATCACGATGGCGCAGGCTCGATGGAAGAAAAGAAACGTCAGGGGTACTTTTAAGCTTCGAGTTACAAGCGGCAAGCTGCAAGTTAAGGGCGGTATGCGTAATTTCGTAGTTTGGTGCTTGTGGCCGGTTGCTGCGAGCCGTTATCGGATGACTCGCAATGGATTTCGAGAAGCTGATTGTCTGGCAGAGAAGTAAGTGTTTGGCGGTAAGGATCTACAGGGAGTTTGCGAGATGTGGGGATTTTGGCTTCAAGGATCAAATTACCCGCTCCGCACTATCGGTGCCTTCCAATATTGCTGAAGGGATGGAGCGTTGTGGTGCCAAGGAAAAAGTACATTTTCTTTGGGTGGCAAAAGCCTCGTGTGGTGAGTTGCGCACTCAGATCCTCATCGGCCGTGATATTGCCTACATTACTGATCCTCTGGCTGACGATTGGATTAAAGAAACCCGCGAGCTTTCAAGAATGCTATGCGGCTTGATCAACAAAATTTCTGAGTAGCTGTACGCCGACAAGCTTGCCGCTTGAAGCTTACAGCTTGGAGCTCGAATGCAATGAGTCACGCATCTGATTTGATCAGCGAGGACATCCTCGCCTACCTGGGCCAGCACGAACGCAAGGAAATGCTGCGCTTTCTGACCTGTGGCAACGTCGACGACGGCAAGAGCACCCTGATCGGGCGCCTGCTGCACGACTCCAAGATGATCTACGAAGATCACCTGGAAGCCATCACCCGCGACTCGAAAAAAGTCGGCACCACCGGCGAAGACATCGACCTGGCGTTGCTGGTCGACGGCCTGCAGGCCGAGCGTGAGCAGGGCATCACCATCGATGTCGCCTACCGCTATTTCTCCACCGCCAAGCGTAAATTCATCATCGCCGACACCCCCGGCCATGAGCAGTACACCCGCAACATGGCCACCGGTGCGTCCACCTGTGACCTGGCGATCATCCTGGTCGACGCCCGCTACGGCGTGCAGACCCAGACCCGCCGCCACAGCTTCATCGCCTCGTTGCTCGGCATCAAGCACATCGTGGTCGCCATCAACAAGATGGACCTCAACGGCTTCGACGAAACCGTGTTCGAGTCGATCAAGGCCGATTACCTGAAGTTCGCCGAAGGCATCGCGTTCAAGCCGACCACCATGGCCTTCGTGCCGATGTCGGCATTGAAAGGCGACAACGTGGTGAACAAGTCCGAGCGCTCGCCGTGGTACACCGGCCAGTCGCTGATGGAGATTCTCGAGACCGTCGAGATCGCCAACGACCGCAACTACACCGACCTGCGTTTCCCGGTGCAGTACGTCAACCGTCCGAACCTGAACTTCCGTGGTTTCGCCGGCACTCTGGCCAGCGGCGTCGTGCACAAGGGCGACGAAGTCGTTGTGCTGCCGTCGGGTAAGAGCAGCCGCGTGAAATCCATCGTCACTTTCGAAGGTGAGCTGGAACACGCAGGTCCTGGTCAAGCGGTGACGCTGACCATGGAAGACGAGATCGACATCTCTCGCGGCGACTTGCTGGTGCACGCCGACAACCAGCCGCAAGTGACCGATGCTTTCGACGCCATGCTGGTGTGGATGGCCGAAGAGCCGATGCTGCCGGGCAAGAAATACGACATCAAGCGCGCCACGAGTTACGTGCCGGGTTCGATCACCAGCATCGTCAATCGTGTTGACGTGAACACCCTGGAAGAAGGTCCTGCCAGCTCGTTGAACCTGAACGAGATCGGTCGGGTCAAGGTCAGCCTCGACGCAGCCATCGCACTGGACGGTTACGCCAGCAACCGCACCACCGGTTCGTTCATCGTCATCGATCGGTTGACCAACGGCACCGTGGCCGCCGGCATGATCATCGCCCAGCCGTTGGCGCATGGCAGCAGCACGCACCACGGCAAACTGGCGCACGTGGCCACCGAAGAACGCGCCCAGCGTTTCGGTCAGCAACCGGCCACCGTGTTGTTCAGCGGCTTGTCGGGCGCGGGCAAAAGCACCTTGGCTTACGCGGTTGAACGCAAACTGTTCGACTTGGGTCGTGCGGTGTTTGTCCTTGATGGTCAGAACCTGCGTCACGACCTGAACAAAGGTCTGCCACAGGATCGCGCCGGGCGTACCGAAAACTGGCGTCGTGCCGCGCACGTTGCGCGTCAGTTCAACGAAGCCGGTCTGTTGACCCTGGCGGCCTTCGTGGCGCCGAGTGCAGAAGGTCGTGAGCAGGCCCGTGAACTGATCGGCAAGGAGCGTCTGCTGACGGTCTACGTCCAGGCCTCGCCGACGGTCTGCGCCGAGCGTGATCCGCAAGGCTTGTACGCGGCGGCGGGGGATAACATCCCGGGCGATTCCTTCCCGTATGACGTGCCGCTGGACGCCGACCTCATCGTCGACACCCAGTCGCTGTCGCTGGAAGAAAGCGTCAAGCAAGTGCTGGATCTGCTGCGTAAGCGTGGCGCGATCTAAGCGTTAGCCGTTAATAAAAAACCCGCCAATGAGTGATCATCGGCGGGTTTTTTTGTTTCTGTTCGGACGCCTTCGCTGCACGCCTCGCTCCTACGGGTTTGTGTCGCGTCATAGGTTGCGATCACCCCAAATCCGTAGGAGCGAGGCTTGCCCGCGAAGAGGCCGGCACAGGCGCCTGATTACTTCGCCGGATACTCCCGATGCATCTGCCCAAGCAACGCATCCTTGTCTTCCCACAACTGATTGATCCAGCCCTGAAACTGCAACCGATACTCCCCATCCTGGTCGTAGTTCTTGCCAATGAACTGCGGCGGAATCTTCAGTTCCTGAAAGTGCACCACCACATCCTTCACATTCCCGCACAGCAGATCCCAGTAACCGGGACGCCCGGCCGGGTAGTGAATGGTCACGTTGACGATCGACTCAAGCTGTTCACCCATCGCATCCAGCACAAACGCAATGCCGCCAGCCTTGGGCTTGAGCAGGTACTTGAACGGTGATTTCTGCTGCGCATGCTTGCCTTCAGTGAACCGGGTGCCTTCGACGAAATTGAAAATCCCCACCGGGTTATGGCGGAACTTGTCGCAGGTCTTGCGGGTGGTTTCCAGGTCTTTGCCTTTCTTCTCCGGGTGCTTTTCCAGGTAGGCCTTGGAATAGCGCTTCATGAACGGAAAACCGAGCGCCCACCAGGCCAGGCCAATCACCGGCACCCAGATCAGTTCCTGTTTGAGGAAGAATTTCAGCGGCTGGATGCGCCGGTTGAGCACGTACTGCAACACCATGATGTCCACCCAGCTCTGGTGGTTGCTGGTGATCAGGTACGAGTGCTTATAGTCCAGCCCTTGCAGGCCACTGAGGTGCCAGCGGGTGCGGCAGACCAGGTTCATCCAGGCCTTGTTGTTGCTGATCCAGGCTTCATGGGTGTGGCTCATCAACCAGAGCGAGAAGCGCTGGGTGAGGGCAAAGGGCAACACCTTGATGATCGCTACGCAGAACAGAAACGAGCACAGCAGAATGGTATTTAACGCCAGCAACAACGATGCAATCACGCCGCGCACGGCGGCAGGTAGAAAAGCCAGCATTTAAAGATCCAAAGGTCGGTTGGCAGCTTGAATCGCGGTCAGCGCGATGGTGTACACGATGTCATCGACTTGCGCGCCGCGCGGCAGGTCGTTCACGGGTTTGCGCAGGCCTTGCAGCATCGGCCCGAGGCTGACGCAATCGGCACTGCGCTGCACAGCTTTGTGCGTGGTGTTGCCTGTGTTCAGGTCGGGGAACACGAACACCGTGGCGCGCCCGGCGACCTGACTGTTCGGCGCCAGTTGCCGGGCCACGGTTTCGTTGGCGGCGGCGTCGTATTGCAACGGGCCGTCGATCAGCAGCGAATTCTGTTGTTCGTGGGCGAGCAGCGTCGCTTCGCGAACCTTTTCGACTTCTTCGCCGCTGGCCGATTCACCGCTGGAGTAGCTGATCATCGCCACGCGCGGGGTGATGCCGAATGCGGCTGCCGAGTCGGCGCTTTGCAGGGCGATCTCGGCCAGTTCGCTGGCGCTCGGGTGCGGGTTCATCACGCAGTCGCCGTAGACCAGCACTTCTTCGGGAAACAGCATGAAGAACACCGACGACACCAGCGTGCAGCCCGGCGCCGTCTTGATCAGCTGCAGGGCCGGGCGGATGGTGTTGGCGGTAGAGTGGATGACCCCGGAGACAAGACCGTCGACTTCATCCAGCGCCAGCATCATGGTGCCGATCACCACGGTGTCTTCCAGTTGTTGCTCGGCCATCGGTGCGTTGAGGCTTTTGCTTTTGCGCAGCGCAACCATCGGTTCGACGTAGCGCTCGCGAATCAGGTCCGGGTCGAGAATCTCCAGGCCCGGCGGCAGCTCGATGCCCTGGGCGCGGGCCACGGCTTCGACGTCTTCCGGTTTTGCCAGCAACACGCAACGGGCGATGCCGCGCGCCTGACAGATCGCCGCCGCTTGCACGGTCAGCGGCTCGCTGCCTTCGGGCAGGACGATGCGCTTGTTGGCGGCCTGGGCACGCTGGATCAGCTGATAACGGAACACCGCGGGCGACAGGCGCATTTCGCGCGGAGTGCCGCAACGCTGGTGCAGCCAGTTGGCATCCAGGTGACTGGCAACGAAGTCGGTGATGATCTCCGCACGCTCGCGGTCGTCGATCGGGATTTCCTTGTTCAGACCGTTCAACTGGTTGGCGGTGTCGTAGGAGCCGGTGCTCACCGACAACACCGGCAAGCCCGCCTGCAATGCGCCACGGCACAGGTCCATGATGCGCGGATCGGGCAGGGTGTCGCTGGTCAGCAACAGGCCGGCCAGCGGCACGCCATTCATGGCGGCGAGGCTGACGGCGAGGATGATGTCGTCGCGATCGCCGGGGGTCACCACCAGCACGCCGGGCTTGAGCAGCTCCACAGTGTTGCGCATGGTGCGGGCGCAGATGATGATTTTGGTCATGCGCCGGGTTTCATAATCGCCGGCATTGAGAATCTGCGCGCCCATCAGGTCGGCGACGTCGCGGGTGCGCGGCGCGTTCAATTCCGGCTGGAAAGGAATGCAGCCGAGCAGGCGAAAATCACCGCTGCGCAGCAACGGCGAATGTTCCTTCAAGCGCGAAGCGAACGCCTCCATGCTTTCGTCGGTCTTGACCTTGTTGAGGATCACGCCGAGGACTTTCGGATCTTTGGGGCCTCCGAACAATTGCGCCTGCAATTCCACTCGGCCAGACAGTTCGGTCAGCACTTCGTTTTCCGGTGCCGAGACCAGGATCACTTCGGCGTCGAGGCTTTTCGCCAAGTGCAGATTCACCCGCGCGGCGTAACTGGCGCTGCGGGTCGGGACCATGCCTTCGACGATCAGCACGTCCTTGCCGACGGCCGCTTGCTGATAAAGGGTGATGATTTCTTCGAGCAGCTCATCCAGCTGACCGTCGCCAAGCATACGCTCGACGTGAGCCAGACCGAGTGGCTGCGGCGGTTTCAAGCCGTGGGTGCGCGCCACCAGTTCGGTGGAGCGTTCCGGGCCGGTGTCACCCGGATGCGGCTGGGCGATCGGTTTGAAAAAGCCGACTTTGAGGCCGGCGCGCTCAAGGGTGCGCACCAGCCCGAGGCTGATGGAGGTCAGTCCCACACCAAAATCGGTGGGTGCGATAAAAAAAGTTTGCATGCGGATTCTCTAAGGGTGCATGGCAATGGCGATCATCTATAGCTGACGATCTACCGAAATTCAGTCGCCAAGGTTATCGCTAACCGAGGCCTGTGCGCACCAACCGCAATCAAAGGGCTGGCCTATTTTTTCAATACGTTGCGCGGGGTCCAGGACCCAGGCGCGAGATTGCCACGGCGGCTGGTGGCGCAGGTGCTGGGTGTGACCGCAGGAAAGCTCGGCCACCCAGTGCCCGTCCTCATCTTGATGGAAGCCTGTGACCGTCGAGCCTTTCGCCGTCATCCGTCTGTCCGGGTTGTGTTCGCTTTCGGGCGATTGCTTCGCTAAACTTGGCCATTCTTCATTCTTATGCAAAAGGTCTCGCCCCATGCTGATCGCCGCCAATAAGGCTGTCTCCATCGACTATACCCTGACCAACGACGCTGGTGAGGTCATCGACAGCTCCGCCGGCGGCGCGCCGCTGGTCTACCTGCAAGGCGCAGGTAACATCATCCCGGGCCTGGAAAAGGCACTGGAAGGCAAAGCAGTCGGCGACGAGCTGACCGTAGCCGTTGAACCTGAAGATGCCTATGGCGAATATGCTGCCGAACTGGTCAGCACCCTGAGCCGCAGCATGTTCGAAGGCGTCGACGAACTGGAAGTGGGCATGCAGTTCCACGCTTCCGCGCCGGACGGCCAGATGCAGATCGTTACCATCCGCGATCTGGACGGCGACGATGTCACCGTCGACGGCAACCACCCGTTGGCCGGTCAGCGCCTGAATTTCCAGGTCAAGATCATCGCCATCCGTGACGCCAGCCAGGAAGAAGTCGCTCATGGTCACGTCCATGGCGAAGGTGGCCATCACCACTGATTTTCTGCGCTAAGCTCAGAGAACTGGAGAGGCGCCCGAGGGGCGCCTTTTTAGTCCGCGGCTGTCCCTGGCGACATCGCCAAGTGGCTGTTTCGAGTAGAACACGGGAATCTGGAGTTCGTCATGAGTGCTTTTCACGACCTTAAATTGACAGCCCTGGATGGACAGGAGCTACCGCTGGCACCCCTCAAGGGGCACGTCGTGCTTGTGGTCAACGTCGCTTCCAAATGTGGCTTGACCCCACAATACGCGGCGCTGGAAAACCTCTACCAGCAATACAAGGACAAAGGCTTCAGCGTGCTGGGCCTGCCGTGCAACCAGTTTGCCGGGCAGGAACCGGGTACCGAGCAAGAGATCCAGGAATTCTGCAGCCTCAACTATGGCGTGACCTTTCCTTTGTCCAGCAAGCTGGAAGTCAACGGTCATGATCGTCATCAGCTGTACCGTTTGCTCGCGGGCGAGGGTGCGGAGTTTCCGGGGGACATCACCTGGAACTTCGAAAAATTCCTGCTGGGCAAGGACGGCCGAGTGCTGGCGCGGTTCTCGCCACGCACAGCGCCGGATGATCCGACGGTCATCCATGCGATTGAAAAAGCGCTGAGCTAAATAAAGAAACATCAAAAGATCGCAGTCTTCGGCAGCTCTTACGGGTGTTCACCTTCCCCTGTAGGAGCTGTCGGAGGCTGCGATCTTTTGCTTTTGGATCTTAATCACCCAAATCAATAGTGCTGTTCAAGGCTTGCGACTCTCCATATTATCGCCGTCATAAAGTCATTTACCCCGTGGAGCGTCCCATGCCCGTCAAAGCCCTGTTCAAACCGTTCCACCTCGGCAGCCTCGAACTGCCGACCCGCGTCGTCATGGCACCGATGACCCGCTCCTTCTCCCCGGGCGGCGTACCCAATTCCAAAGTGATCGAGTACTACCGTCGTCGCGCCGCTGCGGGCGTCGGCCTGATCATCACCGAAGGCACCACCGTCGGGCACAAGGCCTCTAACGGCTATCCGAACGTGCCGCATTTCTACGGTGAGGCCGCGCTGGCCGGCTGGAAGAAAGTGGTCGACGCAGTCCACGCCGAGGGCGGCAAGATCGTTCCGCAGTTATGGCATGTGGGCAGCGTGCGCCGCATCGGCACGGAGCCGGATGCCAGCGTGCCGGGTTACGGTCCGTCGGAGAAATTGAAGGACGGTCAGGTCGTGGTTCACGGCATGACTGAACAAGATATCCAGGACGTGATCGCCGCGTTCGCCCAAGCCGCTAAAGACGCCCAAAGCATTGGCATGGACGGCGTGGAAATCCACGGCGCCCACGGTTACCTCGTGGACCAGTTTTTCTGGGAAGGCAGCAACCAACGCACCGACGAATACGGCGGCAGCCTGGCCAACCGTTCGCGTTTTGCCATCGAATTGATTCAGGCTGTGCGTGCAGCCGTCGGCGAAGGCTTCCCGATCATCTTCCGTTTCTCGCAGTGGAAGCAGCAGGATTACACCGCGCGCCTGGTGCAAACACCGGAGGCGCTGGGGGAATTCCTCAAGCCGCTGTCCGACGCCGGCGTGGACATTTTCCACTGCTCGACGCGTCGGTTCTGGGAGCCGGAGTTCGACGGTTCCGAGCTGAACCTGGCCGGCTGGACCCGCAAGCTCACAGGCAAGCCGACCATCACAGTGGGCAGCGTTGGCCTGGATGGCGAGTTCCTGCAGTTCATGGTCAACACTGACAAGATCGCGCAGCCGGCCAGCCTGGAAAAACTGCTGGAGCGCTTGAACAACGACGAGTTCGATCTGGTGGCGGTAGGGCGTGCGCTGCTGGTCGACCCGGACTGGGCGCAGAAAGTGCGTGATGGTCGTGAGGAAGACATCCTGCCGTTCAGCCGTGAGGCGTTGATGACCCTGGTTTAAGCAGCGACTGGAAGGGCCTCTTCGCGAGCAGGCTCGCTCCCACAGGTTTTGTGCATGACGCAGAACCTTTGTGGGAGCGAGCCTGCTCGCGAAGACGGATTCAATGTCACCCACCAGTCAGGATAAGGTCTGTGCCTCAGGCACCGCCAACTCCCTCACACAAGCCCCTCGCAACTGCCCCTCGAACTGCTCGATAATCGCCGCCCAGCCCTGACGACTCGCATGCTGGCGCGCATTGAGCCGCACGCAACGCAAGGTTTCGCGCTCCTCCAGCAACCACGTCGCAGCATCGCAGAACGCCTCTTCGTCGCCCGGCATCGCCAACACGCCGTTATAGCCATGACGGATATGTTGAGCGGCGGCCGCCTGATCGTAGGCCACCACGCCCAATCCCGAGGCCAGCGCTTCAAGCACCACATTGCCGAAGGTTTCGGTCAGGCTCGGAAACAGAAATACGTCCGCTGACGCATAGTGACTGGCCAACGCTTCGCCTCGTTGTGAGCCGCAGAAAATCGCGTCAGGCAGCTCCTTCTCCAAAAAACCTCGCTGCGGCCCGTCGCCGACCACGATCAATTTCAGTTTGCGCTGTGGATAAGTGGCCTTCAGGCCGTCAAAACAGCGCTTGAGCAAGCCGAGGTTTTTCTCCTGCGCCAGGCGTCCGACGTGGATGACCGCGATGTCTTTCTCGGCGAGTCCCCACTGTTCGCGTAAAGATTGCAGGCGTTTGACCGGATGAAACAATTGGCTGTCGACCCCTCGGGACAACAACGCCAGACGTTCGAAATGGCGCCGTTCCAGTTCCAGTCGCTGGCTGATGCTGGGCACCAGAGTCAACGTCGAACGGTTGTGAAACCAGCGCAGGTAATGAGTCAGCAAGCGCGACAGCAAGCCGAGCCCGTATTGATTGGAGTACTGCTGGAAATTGGTGTGAAAGCCGCTGACCACTGAAATCCCCAAACGCCGCGCCGCTCGCAACGCCGACAATCCCAGCGGCCCTTCCGTGGCGATGTAGAGCACGTCCGGACGATGACGTTTCCAGCGCCGCAGCAGCTTGTGCATCGACGACTGACCCCATTGCAAACCCGGATAGCCCGGCAATGGCCAGCCGCGACACAGCAACAGCTCATCGCTGCTGGCCGCCAGAAGATCGCAGCCCTGACGCGGCCGCACCAGTTCGACCTGATGCCCGCGCGCGCGCAAGCCATCGCACAAGCGGCCGAGGGTATTGGCCACGCCGTTGATTTCCGGTGGGAAGGTTTCGGTGATGAGGGTGATATGCAGAGCTGTCGTCATGACCCCAGTGTCGGCTGGGGGCATGTCGTCATTGTGGCGTTTCGATGATGGGTTTGTGACGGTGTCAGCGTTGGGTCACCAGATTCTCTGCGCCGCGCTCACGCACCCAGAACAGCGTCGCACCGGCCACGGCCGCCGGCATCATCAGGATGTTGACCACCGGAATCAGCAACACCAGATACACGATCCCGCCAAAACTCATGCTCTGCCAGCGCTTCTCGCGCAGCCAGGCGAGCATTTCGTTCCAGCCCAGTTTGTGGTTGTCCGCCGGGTAGTCGATGTACTGGATCGCCATCATCCACACCCCGAACAGCAGCCACAGCGGCGCGGCGATGATGTTGACCACGGGGATGAACGAGAGAATGAACAATCCGATTGCCCGCGGCAGGAAGTAGCCGAGTTTGCGCATTTCCCGGGACAGAGTGCGCGGGATCATGGCGACCAGTTCACCCCAACTGAACGCCGGGAAGTCATCGGTGCCACGCACCACCACTTCGACCTTCTCCGCCAGGAAGCCGTTGAACGGCGCGGCGATGACGTTGGCGAGCATGGTGAAGGTGAAAAACACCATCAGAACCACCAGCACGACAAAAATCGGCCAGAGGACGTAACTGAGAAAACTCAGCCAGTCGGGCAGGGACGGCATCAGCGTATCGACCCACAGGCTGAATTGATGGCTGGCCAGGTAGATCAATCCGACGAACAGCACGAGGTTGATCACCAAGGGCAACAATACGAACAAACGCAGGCTGGGGCTCAAGACCAATTTGAGACCTTCGCGCAGGTATTGCGGGCCGGACAGAACGGGGGCGGGCATAACGTGCTCCGAGCAAAGGGTAAACGCGCCGACCTTACCGGCTTTGCCTGACAGGCGAAAGCGCGGCAGCGACATCGACATTAACTGTAACAAAGGCGCCTATAAATCCATCGTGACCGGATAGAGACCGCCTATGAGCTGGATTGTTAAACCGTATTTCCTTAATCTTCGCCCCCTCGATACGCTGCACCCATTCTTTTTACAGGACTGTCGAACCCGAGCCTTCCCCAAGGCTTTCAACGGTCCTTTTTTATTCCCGCCGGTAACCCGGCGTTCCGTGCCAGGTGTTCCGGGCCGGTCAACAGGAGCAGGTCATGTCTGAAGTCCGTCATTCGCGAGTGATTATTCTCGGTTCCGGCCCTGCCGGTTACAGCGCAGCGGTCTATGCCGCCCGTGCCAATCTCAAGCCACTGCTGATCACCGGCATGCAGGCCGGCGGTCAACTGACCACCACCACCGAAGTCGACAACTGGCCGGGCGACGTCCACGGCCTGACCGGCCCGGCGCTGATGGACCGCATGAAAGAGCACGCCGAGCGTTTTGAAACCGAGATCGTTTTCGATCACATCAATGCCGTGGACTTCGCTGCCAAGCCGTACACCCTGATCGGCGACAGCGCGACTTACACCTGCGACGCCCTGATCATCGCCACCGGCGCCAGCGCCCGTTACCTCGGCCTGCCTTCGGAAGAAGCGTTCATGGGCAAAGGCGTATCGGCCTGCGCAACTTGCGACGGTTTCTTCTACCGCAACAAGCCAGTGGCTGTGGTCGGCGGCGGCAACACCGCTGTTGAAGAAGCGCTGTACCTGGCCAACATCGCCAGCACCGTGACCCTGGTCCACCGTCGCGAAACTTTCCGCGCCGAGAAGATCCTGATCGACAAACTCAATGCCCGCGTTGCCGAAGGCAAGATCATCCTGAAGCTGAACGCGAACCTGGACGAAGTCCTGGGCGACAACATGGGCGTCACCGGTGCCCGCCTGAAGAACAACGACGGCAGCTTCGACGAGCTGAAAGTCGACGGCGTGTTCATCGCCATCGGCCACACCCCGAACACTTCGCTGTTCGAAGGCCAGCTGACGTTGAAAGACGGCTACATGGTTGTGCAGGGCGGCCGCGACGGCAACGCAACGGCCACCAGCGTCGAAGGCATCTTCGCTGCCGGTGACGTGGCTGACCACGTTTACCGTCAGGCCATCACCTCGGCCGGCGCCGGTTGCATGGCGGCACTGGATGCCGAGCGTTACCTCGATGATCTGCAGAACGCCAAGTTCTGAAATCGTTGAAATGAAAAAACCGGCTTCGGCCGGTTTTTTTGTGCCCACAGCAAAAGCGTTCACCAGGCCCCTGCAGGAGCGAGGCTTGCCCGCGAAGGCGTCGTGTCAGTGGACGTCGCCTTCGCGGGCAAGCCTCGCTCCTGCAGGGATTGTGTTGGTCAACCGCGAAACCGTTCCTGGACGAAGTCCATGACCTTCAGCGATTGATAGATCGCATTGGCGGCAACGCGCCCGAACGGCCCACCGTTCCAGTCCAGCAAGTACGGCTTGAGCAGTTCATGCCGAGCAGTTTCCCCGCACACCGCTTCAGCAATCACCCTGCCGCCAATCGAACCGGTATTCAGTCCATGACCGCCAAATGAAGTGCACGCCCAGACACCTGGTTCCAGCCATCCCAGGTTGGGCATTTTGTTGGTGGAATACCCCATCAGACCGGACCAGGCCAATTCGATCCTGACCGGCGCCAGTTGCGGATACACCGACACCATGTCGGCCTTGAGCATGGCCGCCAGGGCTTTTTCATTCTGTTCGTGACGGGTCGTGATACGTCCGCCCCACAACAGGCGATCGCCTTCGACAATGCGGTAATAGTCCGAGGCGCGACGGTCATCGGAAAACGCGGCGCCTGACTCGAGAACGCTTTTGATCGAATCGCCCAGGTGTTCGGTCAGCACCACGTAGGTGGCAATCGGCAGGTAGGCGCGGCTGAGCTTTTGCAGCTCCGGCCCGCCGTAACCGCCGGCGCAGAACACCAGGTCCTGACAGCGCACGCTGCCGTGAGCGGTCTGGACAATCTTGTCGTTCCCTTCGCGACGCCAGGTGAGCATTTTGGAGTGTTCGAAAATGCGACTGCCCGCCGCTTCAATGGCAAGGGCCAGGCCCAGGCAATAATTCAACGGGTGGAAATGCAGGGCGTTCGGGTCCTCCACACCCTGGAAATAACGTTGGGTGTGCGCCCGTTCGCGGACCTGGGCGGTGTCGAGGAAGTTGAGTTCGTAAGCGAAGTCGCGGCGCATTGTGTCGATGTGGTTTTTCACGCTGGCGCTGTCGTCGTAGCGCTTGACCCGGATTGTGCCGGCGGACGGATTGCAGCCGGTGAGGGCCAGTTCGGCGATGTTGCGGCGGACAATCTCTACCCCTTCAACCGACATCTGGAACAGCGTTCTGGCGTTTTCCAGTCCCAGTTTTTTGCGGATCGCTCCAGACCCTTCGGCCCAGCCCGGCGAGACCACGCCGCCATTGCGGCCGGAGGCTCCCCACGCGACCTGATGGGCTTCGAGGATGATCACACGCTTGCCGCGCCGGATCAGTTCGAGGGCGGCGGTGAGGCCGGCGATGCCGGCACCGATGATGCAGACGTCGCAGGTTTCGTCGGTGTTCAATTCTGGCCTGGCCGCACGGGGCAGCGAGGTTTGGGAATACCAGGTGTTGGGGAAGGACATGGTCGATCCTTGATAAGTTGCCGGACATTCAAGCGAGGGCTGGCCTTCGTGGGAGTGAGCCTGCTCGCGATGGCGGTCGAACATTCAACATTAATGCTGAATTTGATGGCCTCATCGCGAGCAGGCTCGCTCCCTCAGGGGAGGGCAGTGTTACTTGATGGTCGAGTAGTCGACGCCGTACCACTTGTCCGACAGTTTGGTCAGCGTGCCGTCCTTGTGCATTGCGCCGATGATTTCACTCAGTTTCGCCTTCAGCTCCGGGTCACCCTTGTCGGTGGCAACGGCCAACGGTTCGTAGAACACCACGCCGTTGTCGACAGCGCGTAATGGGTAACCCTTCTTGACGGCCGCATCCAGCGTGCTGCGTTGGGTGAGGATGGCGTCCAGTCGAGCACCGTCGCCCAGGCGCAGATCGTCCAGCGGTCCGACGGAGCCGGCGTAGGTCTTCATTTTTTCGGTTTTAACGTCGTAGACGACGGGTGGCACGTCAGTGGTTTCGATGGCCAGTGCCTGGCTGAAATAGTCCTCGGACGTCGTGCCGCCCTCGACGCCGATGGTTTTGCCATTCAACGCCTTGTGGTCGGTGACCGTGGATTTGTTGTGCACCGCAAACACGTAGGGCACGTAGTAGTAGGTGCCGGGAAAGTCGAGAATCCGCGCACGGCTCTTGGTGGCGGTCATCGAGCCGACGGACACGTCCCAGCGGCCATTCCACTTGCCGGCGGTAATCACATCCCAGTCGGGCGTGATGAATTTGGCCTCGACGCCGAGACGCTTGGCGATCTCCTTGGACACGTCGATATCAAAACCGTCGATTTCATTCTTGTCGTTGATGAACCCCTGCGGGGGCCAGGTCGCCGAGGTGGCGACGGTCAACGTCTTGCTGCTCTCGATCTTGTCCAGAACGGCACCGGCGTTCGCGGCGCCGACGAACAACAGTGACAAGGCGGCAGCAAGGGTGATTGCGGGTTTTTTACTGAGCATGTCCATCTCCACTTTTCGTTATTGTTATGCGGGGGTAAAGCGCTTCTCAGTGCCCGATGATCTGCGACAGGAATTTCTGTGCGCGTTCGGTCTGCGGGTTTTTGAAAAACTCGGCCGGGGTGGCTTGTTCGATCACCTGGCCCTGATCCATGAACAGCACTCGGTCGGCGACCTTGCTGGCAAAGCCCATTTCGTGGGTCACGCAAATCATCGTCATGCCGTCGGTGGCCAGCTCGCCCATCACGTCCAGCACCTCGTGGACCATTTCCGGGTCCAGCGCCGAGGTTGGTTCATCGAACAGCATCACTTTGGGGTTCATGCACAGCGCCCGGGCAATGGCCACGCGCTGCTGCTGGCCGCCGGACAGTTGCGACGGATATTTGTGGGCATGCTCGGCAATCCGCACCCGCTCCAGATAGACCTGCGCGCGTTTTTTCGCCTCGGTGGCCGACACGCCTTGCACCAGCTGCGGGGCCAGAGTCAGGTTGTCCATCACGCTCAAGTGCGGGAACAGGTTGAAGCTTTGGAACACCATGCCGATTTCGCTGCGCACGGCGCTGACACTTTCCGCTTCACTGGTGAGCGTGATGCCGTTGACCTGAATGTGGCCCTTCTGGAAATTTTCCAGGTGGTTGATGCAGCGAATCATTGTCGATTTGCCCGAACCCGACGGGCCGCACACCACCAGGATTTCGCCAGTGGCGACGTTCAGGTCGACGTCGCGCAGGGCGTGAAAGTTGCCGTACCACTTGTTCAGGCCGGTGATTGAAATCATCGAGGGACTGGTCTGCGCAGCAGGGGCCAGGTCGCGTTGTTGGGCGGTATCGGTACGAGTCATCACGCATCAACCCCTTGCCACGGATCGATTGACCCGTTTTTCGATTCGCGCCTGGACCCGTTCCAGAATGAACGACAGGGCCCAGTAAATCATCGCGGCGGTGATCAGCATTTCCAGGTGGCGGAAGTCTGCGCGCCCCTGGGTCTTGGCCAGGTACATCAGTTCCCAGACACCGATCACCGACACCAGCGAACTGTCCTTGAGCATGGCGATGAACTGGTTGCCGGTGGGTGGAATGATCACCCGCAAGGCCTGCGGCATGATGACCCGGCTCAGGGTCTTGAACGGGCTGATGTTCAGCGCCCGCGAGGCTTCCCACTGGCCGACCGGAATGCTCTGGATGCCGGCCCGGAAAATCTCGGTCATGTAGGCGCCGTAACACAGGGACAGCGCGAGGATACCGGCAGGCACTGCATCGACCACGTAGCCCAGTTGCGGCAGACCCAGGTAAATCAGGTAGATCTGAATCAGCAACGGCACGCCGCGAAAGAACGAGGTGTAGAACGAGGCGAGGGCATTGGCCAGGCCGTTGTTCGACAGCTTGGCCACTGCGCCGACCAGCGCCAGCACAAAGGCCAGGACGATGGCCACTGCAGAGATGTACAAGGTGGTTGCAGCGCCCTGGATGATCAGGAAACCGATCTTGTCGAGGATGAAGCTGTAAGACAGGTCGAAGGTGTCGAAGAACGCCAGAAACAGGATCAGTAGTTCGATCCACACCACCGTAGTCTGCACTTTGAACTTCAGGCGCCCGAGGACGTGGAAGTTCAAGGTGCCCAGTACGGCAATGCCCAGCCCGATGGCGACGTTGCGTGCCGTCAGGCTGTCCGGGGCATTGCCCAGCAGCGGATGCAGAAAATGACTGAGGGCGCTGTTGCCCAGGTTCATCAGGTAGGCGCCGAGGAACAGCACCACGGCTACGCCGAGCAGGAAGTGAGGATCGTTAGACTTTTTCTTATAAATTATATTATCGTGATACATGTCTGCCTCAGCTTGTCGGTGGTGATGTTCTCGCTAGGTAAAAGGGTCTTTGGTCAGTATTGCGACGTCGATTCCGGGACCACAAGCGAACTTAATTCGCTACGTCAGTCCCGGAACGCACTTCGCTGTCAGGACAGTCTTGCCAGGCACGCCTCGAGGATATCCAGCCCTTCCTCCAGCACCGTCGCCTCGGTGGTCAACGGCGCCAGTAGCCGAATGATGTGCCGTGATTTGCCGCTCGGCATCAACAGCAGACCCGCGTCACGCGCCAACGCCAGCAATTGTGTGAGCTGCGCCGAGGCGGGGGAGCCGTCGGCATGGGTCAACTCGATACCGCGCATCGCACCGACGCCGGTCAAACGACCCAGATACGGTGAAATTTTGCTTGCGCGCCAGGACTCGTAACGGCTGACAATCGCTTCTTCCTGTTGCGACCCCCAGGCTTGCAGGTTGGCATCCGTCATTTCATCCAGCGTTGCCAATGCGGCGGCGCAGGCGATGGGGTTGCCCGAATAGGTGCCGCCCAGTCCACCTTTGGGCAAGGTGTCGAGCAGCGACTTGCGCCCGACTACCGCGCCCAGTGGCACGCCGCCAGCGATGCTTTTGCCCAGCAGGATCAGGTCCGGCTCGATGCCCAGGCGCGAAAAGGCAAAACGCTCGCCGGTGCGGCCGAAGCCGGACTGGATTTCATCGGCGATCAGCAGAATATTTTTTTCATCGCAGAACGTGCGCAGCGCCTGTGCGAACTCGACATCCATCGCCAGAAATCCCGCTTCACCTTGAACCGGTTCGACGATAAAACAGGCCACGTCATTGACGTCGATTTCGACGCTGAACAGTCGATCCATCGCCTTCAGCGCTTCGGCGCTGGTCACTCCGTTGTCCTTGCTTGGAAAGGGCAGGTGATACACAGGCCCCGGCAGCGCGCCGACTTTCTGTTTGTACGGTGCGACTTTGCCGTTGAGGTTGAGGGTGGCGAGCGTGCGGCCATGGAAGGCACCGTCGAAGGCAATGACGGCCGTTCGACCGGTCGAGCCGCGGACGATCTTCAGGGCGTTTTCCGCCGCTTCTGCGCCGCTGTTGGTGAGCATGCCACTGACAGCGTAGTCCACCGGAATGAACGCCGTCAGGCGATCCATCAGTTCGATGTAGGGCATATGCGGTGCGGCGTTGAACGCGTAGTGCGTCAGCCGCGTGGCTTGTTCGCGAATGGCCTCGACGATGCGCGGATGGCAATGGCCGAGGTTCAGTACGCCGATGCCGCCGACGAAGTCGATGTAGCGTTTGCCATCGGTGTCCCAGACCTCGGCGTTTTTGCCGTGGCTGAGCGTGACGGGATGAACGACGTTGATCGACTGGCTGATGGTTTCGCTGCTCATGGATGACCGACTCTGAAGAAGGGATGCTTCTTTTTATCTAAGCCGTGAGCAGTGGGTGGGGGCAAACGAAATAAAGTGGACGGGTCAATCTTAAAAGTCGGGATGTGTGCGAATAAGAGATGGGCATGCAAAGCGTAACCTGTGGCGAGGGAGCTTGCTCCCGCTGGGTCGCGCAACGGCCCCAAAAAAGAGGGACCGCTACGCAGTCCAGCGGGAGCAAGCTCCCTCGCCACAGGTTCAGTGTCGCTCGTGAAGCGTTTCGCGGACTTTGATTAACGGCGAGTCAGCGGTTGTTGGGTGAATTTCACGCCCGCCAGACCCTGCGCAATCAACGCACGAATGTTGCCGTGGTCGTTGCCTTCAGGCGTGGCCACGACCGAGCGGTAATGCTCGCCAAAGGCCAACAGCGCCTCTTCATCGGTCAGGTCTTCCAGCAGCGCCAGGCCCAGGGTCTTGCACGAACCTTCGTTCTGCCCGGCGGCGTTTTCCACGCCGCCGTTGTTGAAAGCCTGAGGCTGGTAGTCGTAACCCGTGGCGATGAACGCCAGGGTGTCGGCGAAAACATGCTCACCGCTCTTGAGGCTGGCGCGCAGGGTGTTCAAATCACTCATTGGGTTTTCCTTTGGCGAACGCCGCTTGTTGTTCGGCGTTGGCTTCTTGCTGGTATTGGGCTTTCCACTCGGCGTAAGGCATGCCGTAAACCACTTCGCGGGCGTCATCGAGGCTGACCTCGATCTGGCGTTCGTCGGCGGCGGCCTTGTACCACTTGGACAGGCAGTTGCGGCAGAAGCCCGAGAGGTTCATCAGGTCGATGTTCTGCACGTCCTTGCGGCTGTCCAGGTGGGCGACCAGCCGGCGAAAGGCGGCGGCTTCAAGTTCCAGGCGTTGTTGATCGGTCATGGGGGCCTCTGCGAGGCAGCTTCGAGCGGTAAGCTTCAAGCTGCAAGATGGGTTGCGATGGCTTGTAGCTTAACGCCTGAAGCTTGAAGCTTGAAGCTTAGCGGCTTGCAGCGAGCGTAATCGACACCGACTCGGCGAATCGCAGGGCGTGGGGTTTGTCGACTTCAACTTCGGCGTACAACACCGACGCGTTGGCCATGACCAGATCGAGGATCTCCTGGGTCAGGCGTTCGAGCAGGGCGAAGCGATTGCCTTCCACGTGGGCGATGATCGCCTTGGTGATGGTCCGGTAATTCAGCGCGTGATCGATGTCGTTGTCACGCACCGCTTCCTGAGCGGCATACAGGATGGTCAGGTTGATCAGTACATCCTGCTTGTTGAGGATTTCATCCTCGTTGATTCCGATGAAGGTCCGCAGGCACAGGTCCTTGACCCGGATGCGTGCCATTCCTGGTTGAAGTTGTGGCATTGCTACTTGCTCCGTCCAATCAATTGCAGGAACTCCTGGCGGGTGGTGCTCGACTCGCGGAAGGCGCCGAGCATCACCGAGGTGTTCATGGTCGAATTCTGTTTCTCGACGCCGCGCATCATCATGCACATGTGCCTGGCTTCGATGACCACCGCGACACCGGCCGCGTCAGTCACCTGTTGCACCGCATCGGCGATCTGTCGGGTGAGGTTTTCCTGTATCTGCAGGCGGCGGGCGAACATGTCCACCAGCCGCGCGATCTTCGACAGGCCCAGCACCTTGCCCGTCGGAATATAAGCCACATGGGCCTTGCCAATGAAGGGCAGCAGGTGATGTTCGCACAACGAATACAGTTCGATGTCGGCGACGATGATCATCTCGTCGGTGTCTGACGCAAACAGTGCGCCGTTGACGATCTCCTCGACACTCTGGTCGTAGCCGTGGCAGAGGTACTGCATGGCTTTGGCTGCGCGAACCGGAGTGTCTTGCAGTCCTTCGCGGTCGGGGTTTTCGCCGAGACCGATGAGAATTTCGCGATAGCTCTGGGACAGGGCGTTCTGGTGCAGGGATAACGTCATGGAACATCCTCGCGGGGGCTGCTTATTTGAGGTGCCGTCCGCCATTGACGGTCAGGGTCGTGCCAGTGACATAAGGGTTGTCGAGCAAATAACGCAGGCTCTGGTAGATCACTTCGCTGCCGGGTTCGATGCCCAGCGCGGACTTGGCCAGGGCCTTGGCGCGGTATGCCGCGTTGTCGTCGGGGTTGAACATTAGCAGGGCTGGCGCGATACCGTTGACCTTGATTGTCGGCGCGTATTTCGCGGCGAAGGACAGGGTGAGGCTGTCGAGCCCGGCTTTGCTGGCGCAGTAGCCAATGTGTTTGCTGCTGCCCTTGCGGGTCACGTCGTCGCTGATGTGCACGATGTCGGCGGGGCTTGAGCGTTCGAGCAAGTCGGCACAGTGCAGGTTGATCAGGTAGGGCGCCAGCATGTGCACGCTGAACATGCGGGTAAAGGCCTCGGCGTCGGTGTCCGGGGTTTCGGCCAGCCATTCGGAAGCGTTGTGGACAATGGCTCGCAGGCTGTCGGTGTGGGTTTTCAGTTGGGTGATGAACGCGAGGATCCCCGCTTCAGTGGAGAAGTCGGCAAATACCGCGGTGGCGCCCAGGTCGCGCAATGTCTGCACGCCTGGGCGTTCGCTGCGGTAACTGAAGATCACCGGATGGCCGTCTTCGAGCAAACGTTGCGCACAGTGCAGGCCGACACGCTGGCCGGCACCGGTGATGAGGATCGGAGCTGCGGAAGAGGTCATGAACGGCTCGCGTCGCGGTAAGAGCAAAACTATACCAGCGCACAGCGGCATTCACCTATCGCGGGGCTCCCACAAGGAGGATCAGTGGTTTTGGGGAGTGGGCTTGGCGGGCAACGGGCGTGCTGGCGTGCTGTTCAACCAGCTGGCCAGCAGGCGGGTCGATAGCGGAATGAAGAAGTAGACCATCAACGGCGTCAGGCACAAGGTGCTGATGAGCACGCGGGGCAGCAGGCTCATGTCGTCGAGCAACGGCCCCAATACAAAGTTGAACAGCAGGGAAACCGGAAAGAATGCCAGCCAGATTGCCACCGCCTGCTTCCAGCGGGGTGGGCGCTGGCCGACCGCGCCGAACCAGCCTTCAATGCCACTCACGCGATGTTCCGTCTTGTGCGCAAACAGATCGCTGCCGCGCGCCAGCCATGCGGTACGCGAAGCGGAATGCTCCCAGGCGTGCATGGTTTGCTCGTTGGCAAAGCGGAAAATAATCTGGAATTCGTTATCGCCGGGCGGCGGAGCGAGCACACCTGAGCCGAGATAACCGGGGAAGTCGGTGGCCAGTTGTTCGCCTTCGCGCAACCAGGCCATCAGGTCCTGATAACGCCCATCGGCGACGCGGCGCGCAACCATCAGCGTGACGGGTGAGGTAGACATGGTGAATCTCCGTATAACAGATGCGTCACTCCGGGTAAGAGTTTCGCCAGGCGCAGCGCCGGGGTGATGGGCTGCGTCTTGAGACAAGCAAGGATTATTCCTGATTCTGACGGATACGCCAGCGACATTCGTCGTTTATCAGTCTTGAACAAGCATGGGGTGGAAGAGTTAGAATGGGATCCAATTTTGCGCGCGGACTTCAATTGCCACATGCCTGTCCTGACTGAAGGTGTCCCAGATTTGCAGCGAGGAGCTGCACTGGAACAGGAAGAGCTGTTTCCCATCCGTGAAGTAGCGCGCCTGACGGGTATCAACCCCGTTACGTTGCGGGCATGGGAGCGACGATATGGCCTGATTCAGCCCACACGCACCGAAAGCGGGCATCGGCTGTACTCGATGGCGGATATCGAAAAGGTCCGCAGCATTCTCGGCTGGATTGATCGCGGCGTCGCGGTCAGCAAGGTCGGCAAGATACTGGCCAAGACCGAGCCGCTAAAAGCCCTGGCGAAAATCATTCCCGACGAACTCGTTCAGGCCGACTACGCCCAGTGGCAGCAGGAGGTTCAGGTGGCGGTGACGGCGTTTGACGAGGTTAAGCTGGAGCAAGTCTATGGACAGATTTTTTCCAGTTACCCCCTGACCGTGGTGTTCCAGGACATCCTGATGCCGATCTGGAAGCTGATGCTGCAGCGCCATCACGCGTTCGGTCAGACCAGCGAATGGCTGTTTCTGGATGGTTTCCTGCGTTCTCGTGTGTTGCAGCGCATGTTGCTGGTGCGCGTCATGCAGCCTCGACGCGTGATTGTCTGCGCCTTGGCCGATCAGGCTCATGAACTCGAAGTGCTGGTCACGGCGCTGTACCTGAGCAGTGTCGACTCGGCTATTCAACTGCTGTCGATCGGTCAGCCCTTCGACGAGTTGACCCTGGTTTGCGAGCGTATCAAGCCCACGGCACTGGTGCTGGTGTCCAACCACGCGCCGGCCCCCGAGTTGCCTCGACGTCTGAATCGACTGGCCTTGAGCCTGGATTGTCAGTTGCTGCTGGCTGGCGATGCGTCGGACCTGGCACAGGACAGCCTGGCCGGATCGTCGATCGGTTGTCTGGGAAATGAGGGGATGGTGATGCGTCAGCGTTTGAAACAGTTCCTGGCAGGAAACCTGGATACCTGAGATCAGATGTGCAGGGCGGGATGTGTCAGACGATGTTGCTGAAGGATGTACTGACGCAGACGTTCGGTCTCATCCTTGTCGCTCTGGCTTAATTCGTAAGCGTAGAAACCTTGCTCGGTTTCACGCTCGAAGGTGCCGCGCAATGCAATCCGCTCATAGCCTGACGGACTGAACCACAACGCGAAGTGTTTGGGCGGTTTGGTCTTGTTGCGAACTTCCAGCAAAACCCCTTTGAACGATATTTCATGCACCCACATCGTGCCGGGCTGGCCTTTGGCATTTTCCAGTGCCACCGGCTCTTCAAGCGTCAGGCGCCATGGTCGTACCATTGGCCCGTCTTCATAAATACTCGGCACGCCCAGACGCAAATGCAGCGCATGAAATTCGTCTTCCACCAGATGCAGCGGAAAGGTCATTTGCTGGTTTTCGAAGTTGGCCTGGATGGTGACTTGCTCATGGGCCGCCAGGCGCGTGAGCAAATCACGGATTTGCGATCCACCGTTGACGAGCAGACTCGACGTCGCATCCCGCACATTGAGCTGGGGGTTGTGTTGCATGGTCTGGATAAAATCCAGCTCATCCTGTGTCAGGAGTGCGTCGCGTTGCATGGCTTGCTCGAAAGGAATAGTTACAAAGTCATCGGTGATTGTAGTTAATGACCATTAATTCGCTGTTTTGTTTTTACCGTTCGTCGCTTTAAGCGCGGCAAGCTCGGCCTGCATCTCAGCCAATTGTGCTTCCAGTTGCGCAACTCGCTGCTGTGCCTTGACCTGCACCGTAACGTCTTTCTGCACGCCTACAAAATAAGTTTGCCCATCGCTTTCGTTCTTCACTGTAGAAAGGGACAGTTCATTCCAGAACGGGGTGCCGTCCTTTCGGTAGTTTCTCAGGATTTCCCGGCAGGAGCCGCCAAGGGTCAACGCTTTGCGAATTGCGGTGAGGGCTTCTTTTTGATCCCGGTCACCGGCCTGCAGGAAACGGCAATCCTGGTAAAGAATTTCTTCGCTGGTGTAACCCGTCAGCCGCTCGAACGCCGGGTTTACGTAAATCAGGATGTTGTCCTGGTCACCTTCCTTTTCGGCAATCACGATGCCGTCGTTGGAGGCGTTGATTACCATTTGCAACAGTTGAGCGTTGATCATCGGAGAATCCTTTCCGTATTGATAGGGATTTGCATTCTAAAAGATCAAACGAGCCTGTGCTGTTAATATCTGTGTCTTTTACAGCTTCAGGATCGATTGATGAAAGTTGCCATCATTTCCGGCTCGGTGTACGGCACGGCAGAAGAAGTTGCCCGCCACGCCGCCTCTCTTTTAAACGGCGCGGGTTTCGAAACCTGGTACAACCCGCGCGCGACACTGGCCGATGTCCAGGCCTTCGGCCCGGAAGCATTTCTGGCGGTGACGTCGACCACCGGCATGGGTGAATTGCCGGATAACCTGCAACCCCTGTATTGGATGATCCGTGACCAATTACCTGCTGCCTGGCGCGGTTTGCCGGGAGCGGTGATCGGCTTGGGCGATGCAAGTTACGGCGATACGTTCTGCGGCGGCGGCGAGCAGATGTGTGAGTTGTTCGCCGAACTGGGCTTGCGTGAAGTGCTGCCGATGTTGCGTCTGGACGCCAGCGAAAGTGTGACTCCGGAAACCGATGCCGAGCCTTGGCTGGCGGAACTGATCAGCGCGCTAAAGGACTGACCGGCCGCTCGCGCAGCAGGGCAAGCCAGGCTTGTGCAGCCTTCGACAAGTACGCACCCTGCCGCCAGATAAAGGCAATGTCCCAGCGTAACGAATCCGGGGCATTCAAGGTCAGGCGCACCACGCCTGGCCTCACCAGCCCACGCGCCACCACGCTGGGCAGCAGCACCACGCCTTGGCCGGCGACCACCAGTGCGGCAAGAAAATCCGCCTGGCCGCTGCGCCCACCTTCCTTGGGTGTGAACCCCAGCTGATGACAAGCCTGCAGCAACCGGTCGTTGAGCACGAAGCTGCGCTGATACAGCAGAAACGGCGTATCGGCCAATTCCTCCAGTCCGATCACTGTCTTGGTCGCCAACGGATGATCGGCGGGCAGCAGCGCATCCAGCGGCTCATCGCAGAAAGGCTGAAAGGCGAACTGCGGATCCTTCGGCAACAGACTGCCACCGAGTTCGAGCTCACCACTCAACACCGCCTGTTCGATGTTCAGGCTACCGCCCTCCAGTAACTGAATGCTGATGTTCGGGTAGCGCCGCCGGTACTCGGCAAACAGCCCGGCGAACAGCGCATCACTGCCCAACAGTGGCAGTCCCAGACGCAATTCCCCGCGAGCCAGTTGGCTCAAATCGTCCAACTCACTGAGCAACTCGTTGCGCAGCCGCAGCATGCCTTCGGCCCGTTGCAGCACCACGCTGCCGGCGGCGGTCAGGCGCAGTTGCGAACCCAGGCGTTCGAGCAACGGTGTGCCCAGACTTTGTTCCAGCTGGGCGACTTGCTTGCTCACCGCCGATTGGCTGATGTGCAGAGTCTTGGCGGCTTGGGTGAAACCCCCTTGGTGCATCACTTCGACGAAGCTGCGTAGCTGCTTGAATTCCATGCGCCTGATTCCAGATTGGAATAGAGCCGAGTCTAACAATTCGTTTCGGGGATAGCAGCCCGCTCCGTAAAATGAGCATCTGTGAGGACCGAAACCATGAATTCATCCATCTTCAAACGCCTGGCTCGATTGACCGCTGAACTGGCCGTGCTGCTCGGCATCTACCTGCTCGGCTGCGAAATTGCCGCGCGGTTGGCTTGGCCGATCCCGGGTGGCGTCATCGGCATGGCGCTGTTGCTGCTGGCTTTCGCGGTTGGCGGGATCAAACCGGCGGCGTTGCAAATGGGGGCCGGCCTGTTGATGGCCGAGATGCTGCTGTTTTTTATTCCTGCGCTGATGAGCCTGCTCGATTACGGCAGCCTGATGCGCGACGACGGTTGGCGGATTCTGCTGGTGATCGGCGTGAGTACGCTGATGGTGATGCTGGTCACCGCGTTTACCGTGGAAGGGGTGGTGCGGTTGCGGAGGTCCCATGAAGCTTGAGCTGATGCCGATGTTCTGGCTGGCCTTCACGCTGTCGGCCTATTTATTCAGTCGCTGGATCTACCGGCGCACCGGGCGTTATCTGCTGTCGCCGCTGATTCTGGTTCCGGCGCTGCTGCTGGCCCTCGCTGTGCCGCTGCATACCGCGTACTCGGAGTATTCGAGCAACACCCATTGGCTGATGTGGGTGCTGGGGCCGGTGACCGTCGCGTTCGCCGTGCCGATCTGGCAACAGCGGCAGATGCTGATGCGGTATTGGTCGGCGTTGTTGCTCGGAATGCTGGCGGGCAGTGCGGCGTCCATCGGCACCTCGTTCGGTCTGGCCAAGGCGCTGGCGCTGGACAGTTCGGTGACGATGTCGCTGGTGCCACGCTCCATCACCACGCCGTTTGCCATGCCGCTGGCTCACGACCTCGGTGGCGTGCCGGAACTGACGGCGGTGTTCGTGATGTTCACCGGCGTGTTCGGGGCGATGCTCGGCGGCATTCTGCTGAAGTGGCTGCCGTTGCGCAGCGCCCTTGCGCGCGGTGCGTTGTTTGGCGTCGGCGCGCACGGTGCCGGTGTCAGTCGGGCCCATGAAGTGGGCGGTGAGGAAGGCTCGGTCGCGGGGCTGGTCATGGTTCTGACAGGGCTTTTGAACCTGTTTGCCGCCCCTTGTTGGCGGCGGTCCTTTGACATGGATCCAGTCTTTTTCCTGAACTGACTCGTTAGGCCACCAAGCTGGCTGCCAATGCAACTACGCGAAATCCGGGGGCGACTAGACTGCGGTAACGACAGTAAAACTATAAGAACAGGAGGTCCTTGCCGTGAAAGTTGCTCCCGTCCAATCCCCCCAGAGTGTCAAAGACCAGGTCAGTGCCGCCGAGTGGCAGACCCGCGTCGACCTGGCGGCCTGTTATCGTCTGGTGGCCTCCCATGGTTGGGACGATCTGATCTTTACGCATATCTCGGCCAAGGTGCCGGGCACCGAAGACTTCCTGATCAACCCGTTCGGGCTGATGTTTCACGAGATCACTGCGTCGAGCCTGGTCAAGGTCGATCAGGCCGGCAACAAGCTGATGGACAGCCCTTACGAAATCAACCCGGCGGGTTACACCATTCACAGCGCCGTGCATGAAGTGCGTCACGATGTGGTGTGCGTGTTGCACACTCACACCGCTGCGGGTGTGGCGGTGTCGGCACAGAAGCAGGGCATTCTGCCGATCAGTCAGCAGTCATTGTTTGTGCTGTCCAGCCTTGCGTATCACGCCTACGAAGGCGTTGCCCTGAACCATGAAGAGAAGGCGCGCCTGCAAGCCGACCTGGGTGAAAACAATTTCCTGATGCTGCACAACCACGGCCTGCTGACCTGTGGCAGCACCATCGCCGACACGTTCCTGATGATGTTCACCTTTCAGCGCGCCTGCGATATCCAGGTGCTGGCGCAGAATGGTGGCGCCGAGCTGATTGCTATTGAGCCGCAGATTCTGGCGGGCGCCAAGGCGATGATTGCCGGCGTGACCAAAAGTGCTCAAGGGATGGGCGGCGCGTTGGCCTGGCCGGCGTTACTGCGCAAACTCGATCAACTAGACCCGGGTTATAAATTCTAATGGCACTTGCCGAGATCCCCCTGTGTGTCTGGCGAAAGCGCGGCCAGACGTTCGTATTCCGTGGCCAGACCATCCATTACTGGACGGCGGGGCAGGGTGAGCCGTTGCTGCTCATCCATGGTTTCCCGACCGCCAGTTGGGACTGGCATTACTTGTGGCAACCGCTGGCGCAGCGCTATCGGGTAATTGCCTGCGACATGCTCGGCTTCGGCGACTCGGCCAAACCGGTCAACCATGAATACAGCCTGTTGGAGCAGGCCGATCTGCAACAGGCGCTGCTCGCGCACCTGAACGTCGAACAGCCGGTGCATGTGTTGGCCCACGATTATGGCGACAGCGTGGCTCAGGAACTGTTGGCCCGGCATTACGAGACGCGCGTCGATATCGCCAGTTGTGTTTTCCTCAACGGCGGCCTGTTTCCTGAAACCCATCGCCCGGTGTTGATGCAAAAACTGTTGCTCAGCCCCTTGGGCTGGATGATCGGGAGAGCTTTTACCCGCGACGGACTGGTGAAAAGTTTCCGGCAGATATTTGGTCCGCACACTCGACCCACCGAAAGCGAGATGGACGATTTCTGGGGCCTGATCGACAGCAATCACGGCCCGCGAATCATGCATAAGCTCATCGCTTATATTCCTGAGCGGCGTGTTCAGCGCGAGCGCTGGGTCAGCGCCATGCAGCGTGGCGAGGTTCCGCTGCGGGTCATCGATGGTGAAGTCGATCCGATTTCCGGCGCGCACATGGTCAAGCGCTATCGGGAACTGGTCCCCAACCCGGACACGGTGCTGCTGCCTGATATTGGCCATTACCCGCAGACTGAAGCGCCGGCGCAGGTGCTCAAGCATTATCAGGCGTTTCGGGATCGGCTGATTTCTCCGCCGCGCAGGGCGGCCTGTTCCTGACTATCCCCCAGCCTTATCAAGCACTATTCAGCTTTACCTGTGTTTATTGTGACCAGCAGCCTGGTGCCTGACACTCGGACGTATTGTCCTTGGTCTGCTGGAGTTCCCCCATGAATGAGTCTGTGCGCTTCGAAGATAAAGTTGTGATCGTCACGGGGGCCGGCGGCGGCCTGGGCCGGGCTCACGCGCTGCTGTTCGCCAAACAGGGCGCCAAAGTGCTGGTCAATGATCTCGGCGGCTCGGCGCAAGGGGAGGGCGCCAACGCCTCGGCAGCCGACCGCGTGGTGGCGGAAATTCGTGAGGCGGGCGGCATCGCCGAAGCCAACCACGACTCCGTTACCGATGGCGACAAAATCGTACAGCATGCCCTCGACGCCTTCGGCCGCATTGATGTCGTGGTCAATAACGCCGGGATCCTGCGCGACAAGACCTTCCACAAAATGGACGACGCCGACTGGGACCTGGTTTACCGCGTCCACGTCGAAGGCGCCTACAAAGTCACCCGCGCCGCCTGGCCGCACATGCGCGAGCAGAACTATGGCCGGGTGATCTTCACCGCATCGACCTCGGGCATCTACGGCAATTTCGGCCAGTCCAACTACGGCATGGCCAAGCTTGGCCTCTATGGCCTGACCCGCACACTCGCCATCGAAGGTCGCAAGAACAACATCCTGGTCAATGCCATCGCACCGACGGGTGGCACCCGCATGACCGAAGGCCTGATTCCGCCGCAAGTGTTCGAGCAACTCAAACCGGAACTGGTGAGCCCGTTGGTGGTGTACCTGGCCAGTGAAAACTGCCAGGAAACGTCCGGGTTGTTCGAAGTCGGTGGCGGCTGGATGGGCAAGGTGCGCTGGGAACGCAGCCTGGGCGCCGGGTTTGATCCGCGGGTGGGCTTCTCGCCGGAGGATGTGGCGGCGCAGTGGGAGCAGATTTGTGATTTCGAAGGGGCGGCGCATCCGAAGGACAATATTGAGGCGCTGAAGGAGATGATGGGGAATTTGCAGAGGTATTCGATTTAAGAGTGTAAGGGGAGCAAGCATGAATGCTTGCTCCCTTATGTTTATTCTTCGGGTTTGAAGCCTGGTTTGCCGTTGGCGGCTCGCCATTCCTTGATGGCTTTTAGTACGCCGGCAGGGCTGTCTTCAACGCCCGTGTCGGGATAATACAAAATGCCTGTTCCGTTTGGATGCTCTGAAGTACTTACGATGTGGTCGACAATTGCGTCGTGTTCTTTCTCCGATGAGTAGTCACCTTCAATTAATCGGTTTATTAGGCTTACATATTCGGATTCTGTGTATTCTTCGAATTTTTTTTGAAAGGTCATCTCATTTATCTCCTTTTTTGGAGTGGATTTTGATGTGCTGTTTTGGTGTTAGTACTCGAAGATTATCTAGATCGTCGACCGAACCACCTTCGCTGATTGGCTTGATGTGGTGAATTTCAAACTTTTGCCGTCCACCCACTTGCTCTGATGGCAGAGCGCTTGGAGAAAGCCCTCTCCTGATATCAATCTTGTTGAAGAAGGAGAATTGGTCCATCAGAAGCTCGTCATTCGCCACCTTCCTCCAAAACACTCTCCGAAAAGCATCGAAACTCGAAAACTCCCTCCCACGAAGTTTATCCGCAAGCTGCTTGGGTATCGGCGCGCCTTCCAGTGTCGCGGCCGCACCCAACCAATTTCCTGAAACCGACTGACCCGCGCCGCTGGCAATACCAGGATCCTGCCGTCGATCCCTGAGCAGGGTGAAGATCGGTGGAAGGCCTGAGTCGATCGGAAAGACGGTGATGAATCCGCCAAACCCGTAGCGATCCAGCTCTGGAAATGGATTCACTCGTCCGGTGTTGGGAGTGACAGTAGCGCCTTCATAGATCGGCAGATCTGTTTCGGTCAGCGGAAGATCAGTCGAGGGGTTTATGGGTTCCACCAACGGTGTCCAAGTGATGACTGGACCGTTGGCGACAGTGCTGCCCGATACGTAAACATTCTTGCCAGCATCAAAGTGGGCCAGATTCACCGGCACACTGGCGGGAACTGTCACGCCGTCTGTGGTGACAACGACGATCTCAACCCTATGACCTATTGACTTCGAACCGAGGGTAACCGGCAGGTCGATTGTTCCCCCGGCGACTGCTTGTTCGTACAGATGGGCAGTTGGAACTGGCGAAAGTTCTGACAGCGGAACACTGACAGAAAACAGATCACCGTTACCTAGCCGTGATGGAGCGAAAAGGGCGGCGAATCCTACGAGAACTGGAGCGGCTGCTGTCGCAAGAGTTGCGGTGACAGCGGATACGGCTGTGCGAAGCGCGGTCTTTAACGCCAGAGAGGTCGCAGGGCTATTGCCGATAGTTCCGGTCGTGCCGGTAAACGCTGAGCCGAATGCTGCGGTCGAACCGACATTGGCAAACGTAGGGCTTTGCCACCTGGCCTCCGTTTCCTCTGACCCCAAGAGGCGGGCTTGCTCAAGTTTTCGTCGAGTCTCATCCTCTGCCGTCAGACGACCCTGTTGCCGCTCGCGCTCTTGCGCTTGCCTTTCCTTCAACTGCTGAACTATCAGATTCACCCGTTGAACGTGGCGTTGAGCCACGGCAGTAGCTGAATCAATGACTTTGAGGCGAGTCTCCAGACGCTGTCTTTCCGTCTCTAGCTGCCTTTGTATCTGCTCGATTTGCTGTTCCATTTCAGCTTGGAGACGAGCCTGTTCGGCTGCGAAATGCTGAGCAGCTGCTTTCGCATTAGCCTCAGCCTCGGCCAGGGCTGTATTCAATTCTGCAATACGTGCCTGTTCTTGAGCCTGAGCTTGAGCTTTCGCTTCAAGACGAGCCTGTTCCGCAGCGACCTGCTGCGCCGCTGCTTGCGCCGCAACCCGAGCTTGCTCAGTAGCCACCCGCCGCGCATTTTCCAATGCTGCAAGTCGCGCTTGTTCTCGAGCCCGAGCTGCTGCTTCCTCATTTACGCGCACCAACTCTGCAGCTGCTCGCTGGGCTTGCTCATTGGCCTGCACAGCACTGAGGAAGTTCTGCACATTGACGTTTTGCTGCCTGAGCAATTCGAGACCTTGAGCCAACAATCTTGCATCGTGGGCCGCCCGAAGAGACTGAAACAACGCCTGCATGGCAGCGCCGTCCGGTGTAGGCCTCTTTTCGATAGTTGTAGCCTTCTTCATGAATTCGTTGATGTGCCTGTTAAATGGATCTCCTCCATAAAAAGAATGGGCAATAGCTGTTTTATTGTGGAACTCGGCTGTTTTTCGAGCAGTGAGTCTGTTTCGTACATCCAGTTCGCGAATTATCGATTGTGCAGGTGGAAGTGGATCAGTTGGACCCTCAAGCCGAGTGGCGGCCAGTTCATTTTCAATGGTTTGCGGCAATTGGCTGGACTTGGTTTGATATTCTTGCTCCAGCGCTTGGGAGGTGGCTTTAATGGTATTGAGATTTTGGTAATAAACAGGTATTCCGTGCCCGTGTGGACCCGTTGTGACAATGTTTGATGTTAGAGGCGTGGGTGTCATGTGGTCCGGAGCAACGCCTATCGTATGGATGGGCGTGCGAATATCAAGAGAACCTGGCCTTGGAGGCTTTTGCATATTCATATCCTTTTGAATGTGCATATGGATGACGTGTTGCCAGTCAGCCATTAAAAAATGGTTGTCGGTTATTGCGTCGTGCCATTAAAAATTACAACAGAAGTAGAAAATCTGGGTCCGAGACTTGCGTCAGACCTTACATATAAAGCAGCGAGAAATTTCGATGAGGCAGGAATAAAGGCAGGATTGTCTTTTGCGTAAAGAGATATTTCTTATGTTGTTATAGGAAATATCTTGTAGGAATGTCGCCCATAAAAAAGGCCGCTGCAAACGCAGCGGCCAAAGCAAGACGTTGGATCAAGGAGCTACAAATCAACGTCAGTGAACACAGGGCGATCAATCGAAAAAGCGTCGATTCATCTGGATTCTGTCGCCAATGGCGTGGACTGAACACACGCCATCGATTCGCGCTTTCTGGCGGTTTGCCGTCAAAGCCTGGCAAGAATAAGCCGTTGAGCCGAAAGGAAAAACAGCGATTCGCGACATGCACTGTTGCAGTCTGAGCAATAGTCCGACGCGCCACGTCCCCTGTAGCAGCTGCTGCCATGCATTCTGCTGATAGTCCCCCATCCAGCCCATCCATACCCGGCGCAAACCCCCGTCCCATCCGGCCATTCATCCTTTAGAGGTACACCACGAATACCTCCTTGGTGCGCTTATCGCTCCCAACGTGCGGCAGTAGGGTGGGGCCTTCTGTCACTCACCGGGGAAGACGCATGACAAAAACAACAATGCGCGCCATCTTCACACCGCAAGCGCTGGCCGCTGCGGTTGCCTTGGGCTGCTGTGCCCAGGCGCAGGCTGTTGCGTTCAACATTGGCGAAATCGAGGGTACTTTCGACTCCTCGCTGTCCGTCGGCGCGAGTTGGGGCATGCGCGATGCCGATAGATCTTTGGTGGGCACCGTCAACGGCGGGACCGGTCAGTCTTCGACCGGTGATGACGGCCGGCTGAACTTCAAGAAAGGCGAAACCTTCTCCAAGATCTTCAAGGGCCTGCACGACCTCGAATTGAAATACGGTGACACCGGCGTCTTCGTCCGTGGCAAGTACTGGTACGACTTCGAGCTGAAGGACGAAGACCGCGAGTTCAAGCCGATCAGCGACAGTGGCCGCAAGGAAGGCGCCAAGTCCTCCGGTGCGCAGATTCTCGATGCCTTCGTTTATCACAACTATTCCATCGCCGATCTGCCGGGCACCGTGCGCGCCGGCAAGCAGGTGGTCAGCTGGGGTGAAAGTACCTTCATCGGTAACTCGATCAACAGCATCAACCCGATCGACGTCTCAGCGTTCCGTCGGCCGGGCGCCGAGATCAAGGAAGGGCTGATTCCGGTGAACATGCTGTTCGCCTCCCAGGGCCTGACTGATCAGCTCTCGGTGGAAGGTTTCTATCAACTGGAGTGGGACCAGACCGTCGTCGACAACTGCGGCACCTTCTTCGGCAACGACGTGGTGGCGGATGGTTGCAACAACAATTACACCGTCGGCAGTCCGGCGATTGCACCCTTGGCGCCCTTGGCATCGGCTTTCGGTCAGCCACTCCAGGTGACCCGCGAGGGCGTGGTCGTTCCCCGGGGTGGCGACCGAGATGCGCGGGATTCCGGGCAGTGGGGCACAGCATTGCGCTGGCTCGGTGACGACACCGAGTACGGCCTGTATTTCATGAACTACCACAGCCGCACGCCGACGGTCGGCACCACCACGGCCGGCCTGTCGACACTGGCCAGCCTGCCGGGGATGGTGAGTGTGGCCAACCGTCTGGCGCCGGGCAGCGGTGCGGGGCTGGCGCAAAGCGTGATGCTGGGGCGCGGTCAGTACTACCTCGAATACCCGGAAGACATTCGCCTTTACGGCGCAAGCTTCTCCACTACCTTGCCGACCGGCACCGCGTGGAGCGGCGAGATCAGCTATCGGCCGAATGCACCCGTGCAGGTCAGCACCAACGACCTGACCCTGGCCTTGCTCAACCCGATTGCCGGTGGCGCTGCATCACCGATCGCCACCACCCCGGGCGCTGACAACAAAGGCTATCGCCGCAAGGAAATCACGCAGATCCAGAGCACCCTCACGCAATTCTACGATCAAGTGTGGGGTGCCCAGCGCTTGACCCTGGTCGGCGAAGCGGCGGTGGTTCACGTCGGTGGCCTGGAGTCGCGCAGCAACCTGCGTTACGGCCGCGACTCGGTGTACGGCCAGTATGGTTTCGGCGGCGATACCGACGGTTTCGTCACCTCGACCTCCTGGGGCTACCGTGCCCGGGCGATCCTCGATTACGCCAACGTGATCGGCGGGATCAACCTCAAACCCAATCTGTCCTGGTCCCATGACGTCGCGGGTTATGGCCCCAACGGGCTGTTCAACGAAGGCGCCAAGGCCGTCAGCGTCGGTGTCGATGCCGACTACCGCAACACCTATACCGCGAGCCTGAGTTACACCGATTTCTTCGGCGGTGACTACAACACCCTGGAAGACCGCGATTTCCTGGCACTGAGCTTCGGCGTGAACTTCTGATCTGGCTGAGAAGGATGAATTTGATGCGCAAGATGATTCTGCAATGCGGCGCCCTGGCCTTGAGCCTGCTGGCGGCCAACGTGATGGCGGCGGTGTCGCCGGACGAAGCGAACAAACTCGGTACCTCCCTCACGCCGCTCGGCGCCGAGAAGGCCGGTAACGCCGACGGTTCGATCCCGGCGTGGACCGGTGGCATCCCGAAAAACGCCGGCGCGGTGGACAGCAAAGGCTTCCTGGCTGACCCGTTCGCCAGCGAAAAACCGCTGTTCGTGATCACCCCCGCCAACGTCGACAAGTACAAGGACAAACTCTCGGAAGGCCAGGTGGCGATGTTCAAGCGCTACCCGGAAACGTACAAGATCCCGGTCTACCCGAGTCACCGCACCGTGGCCGTGCCACCGGAAATCTACGAGTCGGCCAAGCGCAGCGCGCTGAACGTGAACAGCATCAACGACGGTAACGGCCTGGCCAATTTCACTGGCAACCGTTACTACGCGTTCCCGATTCCGAAGAACGGCGTGGAAGTGTTGTGGAACCACATCACCCGTTATCACGGCGGTAACCTGCGACGCATCATTACCCAGGTGACGCCGCAGACCAACGGCAGCTACACGCCGATCCGCTTTGAGGAAGAGATCGCCGTTCCGCAATTGATGAAGGACCTGGACCCGGAAAAAGCCGCCAACGTGCTGACCTTTTTCAAGCAGTCGGTAACGGCGCCGGCGCGTCTGGCGGGGAACGTGCTGCTGGTGCACGAAACCCTCGATCAGGTGAAAGAACCGCGCCTGGCATGGATCTACAACGCCGGCCAACGTCGCGTGCGCCGCGCCCCGCAAGTCGCCTACGACGGGCCGGGCACTGCCGCTGACGGCCTGCGCACATCCGACAACTTCGACATGTTCTCCGGCGCGCCGGATCGCTATGACTGGAAACTGGTCGGCAAGAAGGAAATGTACATCCCCTACAACAGCTACAAACTCGACTCGCCAAGTCTCAAGTACGACGACATCATCAAGGCCGGCCACATCAACCAGGACCTGACCCGCTATGAGCTGCACCGGGTCTGGGAAGTGATCGGCACGGTCAAGCCGAACGAGCGGCACATTTACGCCAAACGCCACATGTACATCGACGAAGACAGCTGGCAAGTGGCGCTGGTGGATCACTACGACGGTCGCGGTCAACTGTGGCGAGTGGCCGAGGGGCACGCCCAGTATTACTACGATCACCAGACCCAGGCGTACACACTGGAAGCGCTCTACGACATCATTGCCGGTCGATACATTGCGCTGGGGATGAAGAACGAAGAGAAGCACAGCTTTGAATTCGGCTTCGAAGCCAAGGCGGCGGACTACACGCCATCGGCGTTGCGTGCCGAGGGCGTCCGGTAAGGGCGTTGATACATTCGCAGTGCAGAAGGCGACCGGTGGGTCGCCTTTTTTATGGCTGCCAATCAGCGTTCTGAATACTTCTCAACAAGCGGGTTGGAGAGGGCTAGGGTTGCCGGACAATTATAAATAGGCACGCCGCAATGACCGCCATGACCCCGTGTCTTGACCGTTCTGGATTCCTGCCCCGTCTGTCCTCTCATCACCTGTCGCGTGATCGATTGACCGGTCCCTTGTTAGCGTCCACGTCCCGGGTGAAATTACTCTGCGCGCCCGCCGGCAGTGGCAAGACTGCGCTGCTCGCCGACTGCCTTTTACAGGCGCCGCCGCCATGCCGGGTGTGCTGGTTGCCGTTATCTGGCATAGCGATGAGCACGGTGGATTTTCGTCAGCGAGTGGCAGAAGCGCTGGGGCTGGCTTCGGCAGAAGAGCCGGCGATGCTCGGTGCGCTGGCTCGATTGCAGGTGCCGACCTGGCTGTTTCTCGATGACTATTGCCGCGTTCCGAACCCGGAGCTCGATCAACTGCTGGATCGCATGCTGGCCGTCAGCAGCCCGGCGCTGATCTGGTGGCTGGGTGCCCGCCGTCGCCCGCAATGCAACTGGCCGCGGTTGCTGCTCGATGATGAATTGTACGAATGCGAGCGCGCCACGCTGGCCTTCAATCAAACGGAGATTGCCTCGCTGTTGCGCCACCTGACACCGGCCGATGCCAGCACCGCTGCCAGCAAGATTATCCAGCGCAGTGGCGGCTGGTGCGCCGGTGTACGCATTGCGCTGCTGCAAAAATGCGACTGGTCGCGCAACGACCCGCATCACAGCCGACCTGACACATTGCTTGATTACCTCGAGCACGAACTGTTTTCCGGCCTGACCCCGGAGTTGACGGAAGCCTGGCGGGTACTCGCGCATTTGCCACGCTTCAACGCTCGGCTGTGCGATCACCTGTTTGGCGCAGGGGAGGGCGCGCAATGCCTGAAGACGTTGCAGGATCTGGGGTGCTTTATCGAGCCCTGGCAGGACTCCGCCGACTGGCTGCAGATCTTCTCCCCACTCACGCAATTGATGCGCGATGAACAATGGCCGGCCGGACGCTCCTGGCATCGCCGCGCCTGTCAGTGGTTTGCCGCCGAGCAGGACTGGAAAGCTGCGTTCGAACAGGCCTTGCTGGCCGAAGAGTTCGAGGTCGCGGTCAGCCTGTTGCAGCATTTCAGTTTCGAGCATTTATTCGAGGAGCAGACCGTCGTGCTGTTGTTGCGGTTGTACGAGCAACAAGGTGACGCGCTGATGTACGGTTCGCCGCAACTGGTCGGGTTGATCACGGCGGCGTCGTTGTTTGCCGGGCGGTTTGAGCAAGCCGCCGATTGCATCGAGCAGTTGTCACGATTCATCCCGCAGCCCTCGGCGATTCTGCAGCGGCAACTGATCGCACGATGGCAGGCGCAGCAGGGTTGGCTGCTGCATCTTCAAGGGCGGATGGACAGTTCAAGCGCGCATTTTCTCGATGCGCTGAACGTGCTCGGTCCTGACCTCTGGCCCGTGCGCTTGATGTGTCTGTCGGGTTTGACGCAACAGGCCCTGCTCAGGGGCGAGCTCGAAGTGGCGCAGGCGATAAACCGCGATGCGTTGTGCCTGGCGCGTGCGCAAGGCTCGCTGGTTTTCGAAGGGCTGCTGGAACTTGATCATGCGCAATTGCTGGAGCAACGTGGTGCTCCTCAACGAGCCGACCATTTGCTCGCCAACGTTCAGAACATGCTCACTCAACAGCAGCGGATTGCCGAACCCCTGCTGGGGCGAATTGCCTTGCACCGTGGGCGCTTGAGTTTATGCCAGGGCTTGGATACGCAGGCTGTTGCGTGTTTCGAAGCGGGGCTGTCTATCTGTATGCGCAACCACGACAAACGGGTGCTTTACGGTTTCCTCGGTTTGGCGCAGGTGGCGGCCAATCAGCGCGACTATGCCCAAGCATTTGTCTATCTGCGCGAGGCCGAGCGCTTGATGCAGCAACGGCAGATTCCCGACACCGTTTACCGCGGTGTGCTATTGCAGATCAGCAGTCAATTTTGGCTACAGCAGGGGCGCCCGGAACTGGCCCATGAGGCGCTCAGTCGAGTACTGCGCCACTATCGTGGCCCGCATGCACGGCAGGCGCCTCCCGCGACCCTGATGTTGATCGCGCGGATCGATTATCTGTTGGTGTTGGCAAAGGTCGACCTGCACCAGGCCAAAGACCCGCTGAGCCATTTCGCCGAGGCACTCGAACAATCGCAGCTCGCAGGCATGCTGGCGCTGGAGGTCGAATTGCTGTTCGGCGCAGCCGAAGTCGCGTGGCAGAACGGTGACAGCGTCGGTGCCCGAGATTGGTTGCGCAAAGGGTTGAATCTTTCTGAGCACCATGGGCTTCGCCAAGCGCTTGTTGAGTTGCAATTGCGAAAGCCTGATCTTCTGCCAGTACTGGATGAAGGTTGGGATCGTTCGGAAAAAAATCTGCAGGTGAGTGAAGTCAATCCGCTCAGTCAGCGTGAAGTGGAGGTGCTCAAGCTGATTGCTCTGGGCAATTCGAATCAACAAATAGCCGAGCAGTTGTTTATCTCCTTGCATACGGTGAAAACACATGCACGGAGAATTCACGGGAAGTTGGGCGTGGAACGCCGGACTCAGGCGGTTGCGAAAGCCAAGAGTGTCGGTTTATTGGATTGAAGAGCGCAAAACTTTTTATTGAGGGGGCGCCCACAGAGTGCGAATAGTCGGTTCTGTTTTACGTTGTTTTCAGGTTGGGAAAAATTGCACTGGGAGATGTTTCATCTTATATGTAAGGTCTGGTGTTTTAATGATTGATTGAAGGTTGGGGTGAGGCGGTTGTCACAGTGTAAAACTCAGCGGTGGCTGAGTGCGTCGCTTTGTTGTGAGGGGTACGGTTTCATCTATTTCGTTTTTTCTTTATGTGTCGCTTCTGTGTTTAAGTTGCTTGTACAAATGTTGAAAGATTTTTTGAGTTTTTAATAATAAGGCGATCTGTTTTAGTTTGGTCTCAAGTTAATCGGCAGCAACGTGCCGTTTTTTATGATCAAACTAACGAGATTTCTAATGCAAGACGAGCAAGCAACAAATGCAATGCTGGAACAAGTACGTGAAGCACGTAACAATTTACTCGAAGCACTCAGGAAAATTCCTTCGTTCAAGGCGGTTCTTCAGGTTGTCCTGACGACCGAATTTCAGAAGATGGATTCAGAGGGCTCTATAGCACGCCGTTTTGTAAATCTTCGTTCGGGTGCAAGTCCAACATCTGCGGAACCCACCGGCAACCTGCTAGATGTGTTTTTTGAGTGCTTAAAGCGCGGCAGGCCACCCCAATATACTGCTGATATATATGGGATGTATGAGCTGGATAATATCGGCACAGAAACCTTCAGGCTGAAATATCTGGATGTGGCAAACATCGGAAAAATGATCGCCGAACTGATGCAAAACCTGCCTGAGAAATGCAGTTCCGTATTAGGTGAATATTGGCGCGTATCCTCTCTGGTTGATAGTAAAAATCGTCCTTTACCGTCGCCTAAACAGGAGTTGCGCACTCTTCAGGCGCGACTTTTCTGGCGCGAACTGGACCTGGCGGCCAGCGAGAATCTGTTGTCCAAAGGCGACGTCGCGACCATCAATGGTTTAATCGGTTCGGGGCTGCCAAGTACCTGCTATGCCGTCTCGGTTGAAAAACAACAGGGGGTTTTTTCCACGCTGGCATCCACCTTTGTGATTTCTCTTTCTGGCGCTGTTGCAAATGAACTGAATCCAGCAGTCAGTCAAGAGGTTGTTCTTTATTCACCATTCGGTGGATTGGAAAAATTCGGCACCGTAAGTGACCTTCATAAAACGTTGCAACAGCGGTTATCCGATGCGTCAAACCGCACCGAACTTTTGCAGGGGCTGCCGGAGGACGAGCGAGCTCTGGTATCGAGTGTTCCAGCGATTCGCTACGCGAGAATCCTTGAAGATCTGTTTGAGCATTGCAATAACGGCGTGCTGGCGAGGCAAAGTCGTGATGTCATCTATCAAGTACGAAAATTAGTGACCGTCGGCGCGCATACCGAGGCGGCGTGGGTACCGCTGGATTCTGTTCTGTCCATGGATACATTTGTACGCTCTGAAAATGCGCGAAATGTGCTCTTGATCAAGGCGATGCTGGAGAACGCTCGGCCCGAGTGGTTTAAGAAGGCCTATGTCACCAATCAGCAGCTATATGTCGGTCTGGAGAAGAACTTGCTTGAAAGCCAGATTCAGCTTCATGAGTTGACCAAAGACGTGGTGACTCTTGCAGCTTATGCCCGACAGGCCGTGGAGGCGTTTATCTCGCCGGGAACCGACGAGCGAATCGATCCTGACACGGTGTTCGTGAATATTCAGCACTCGGTCAGGATGGCGAATGGCAAACGGGTAGAACACATTGAGCGGAAAACACTGACCCAAGCGTTCATGTATGGGGCACATGATCAGGCTGGGCGCTACACGATTACGCTGGAGAAAAACTATGACCTCGCCAGACTGACGCCTGAAAACATAATGCGAGCCATTGAAACGCTGGATCTGCGTCTGGCGTACAGCCCCGCACGGCAGCGAGTGTATGGCCAGCAGAACGTCAAGGAAGCGATGCGGGAAGTGTTGGGTCGAAAGACGGCTTTGACCCTGTTCGGCGCCATCTTGCAAAAACATGTCACCTCGACTGCGCAGGATATTGTTCAGCGTTACAACTTTGGTGATCCCTCTATTGAAGCGTCTGGGATTGCGTTAAGCGCTTTCTATAACTTCAAGCCCTTGAAGGATCTTATTGTCTACCGGAGGAAAGCAGGAGACTCGAATCTCAAAACGTACGTGCTCTATGCACCGGGCTCCCCGATGAATAAAGACTGGTACGAATTCTCCGATCTGGACAGTCTGCAACGGTATATAGGGTTGTGGGCCCTTGAAGAAGAGGGACGCACCTACCTTCGAACCCAAGTGCATGTGAGTGATCGACATAACCTGGAACATGAAGTGTTCGGCAAGGAATGGCCGCGTGGTGAACCGAGGGAGAGGATTCAGGGCAGAGCATGGTGGGACCAGGTCAATCTTGTTGCCTGGGTTGAAAGTGAAATGTTAAAGGGCAGTATTCAAAGTGTCCTTGACTGGGAAGACGCGGAAGAAAAGGCCGTCACGCCCCATTGGTACCGAAACGCCCCTACGTCTGATCGCCGGCTGTTCAATCGATTGACCACGGACTTCAAGGCCATCTATAACGCGTCAAAAGACATATTTCATATTGAGGGCTTTCAAAAGTTTTCTCGTGAATTGGTCATGAACCGTTTGAATGAGTATCTGGGCCGGGCGGGCGATCGCCGAATCGATCCTGATCGAGTCATGGTGAAGTTTCATAAAGGCGCAATGACGCTGACACAGTTATTTATCAATTGGCATCTGTGGCGCAGCGATACGAATGTGTTCGAGAAAATCTTACTGCCTGGATCGAATACGCTTAGAGACAGTATCCGGGTGTCTGAGTTCTGGTGGAAGGACACGGGCGAGCCAATGACTGAGCTGAATTCCAGTACGCTCAATCAGCTAATCGACTTGATGCCAGGCAAGCATTACAGCCATTATCTGAAATCAAACTTTCTATGGACGCCGGATATTGATCTGCGGGCAAACCTGTACCGGGAGCTCAAGAAAAACGAGATGTTCAGGGCGGCACTGACGCAAAAGCTCAATGGCACGTTGCCGTCGGCGCATTATGATTGGCTGATCGAGTCAATCAAGGGGCTGGATCGAGACACAAGGACGCCAGACGGTGTTTCACCCGGCAGTGAACCTGGCGAAGGGGTTTATGAATTCTGGCTTGAAGGTGCCCGCATAGCGGGGGGGTACGTTTTTGGTGAGGGGCATGTGAAGTTTGCCTATATCCCGAATTCGCCTGGCAAGTCCTTTATCTGGGTCGGTGATTTATCCAAGGCTATCCAGAACGATCGACTTTTGGGCGAGCATCTTCGGAGTCTGGCCGGTTTACGTGGACTGGACAGGGTCGGCGCCTACATCAGCAAGTCCGGAGATCCGCAAGGTTCGCTGCCAGTACCGGGGTTGGGCGGAACCCATCCGGTCTACAACTTCAAGGCCGAGTACGAAAGTCTGATTAATCGAGCACTTGATGATCTGGATGTCCTGACCACCACGCCAGTCGAAGCGTTTTGGCAGGAGACTAAGATTCTTCTCGAAGTGGCATTGGATGTGATCTCGATCTTTGTCCCGCCGGTGGGATTCGTCGTCAGTGTGTTGAAGATCAGTCATTCGATCGTGCAAGGCATCATTGCATCCAGCCATGGGGATTCTGCAGGCGCCAATGCGCATTTTGCTGCCGCATGGCGTGGGGCAATCCTCATGTACTTGGGTAAGGTCGCTTCGGTAGGATCGGCGGCCTCTGCACTTGGTCTGCTGTCCACAATCAGGGATCTGACCGACGTGCTCTCGGCCGTCACGGGCGTTCCGGTTGGAATCAGTTATGTCACTGCGGTGGCTGTGCCGCACTGGACCCCCGAGAGTTCGACCCGCGTGATCGGTTGATGGTCGGGACCCACATCAAGGCGTTATCCAGAGCATAAATGATCGGAGCTGATCAGTTCCGATCTTCAGACATCGGCGGTGTCTCATACCCCATCCGCCAACTCACGGCCCGTGTCGCCGCCAGCAATCGCTGCGCCGCCGGGCCGTTTTCGTCAGCGTGAAACAGTGAGGTCGGGCCGACAATGGTCAAGACCGCCGCCACGTTCCCCACCGCGTTGAATACCGGTGCCGACAAGGCGTCCACCCCCGGCATCAATAACCCATGCACATGATGCAGGCCGCGTTCGCGGATCTGTTCGCACAACTCCGCATACGCCTGATCATTCGCCAAGGCGTGGTCGGCAGTGTCTTTCAGTTCCTGGTCGCGCAAGTCCACGGTTTCGCGCTTGGGTAGAAACGCGCCAAACACCAGGCCGGTGGACGAGCTGAGCAACGGCAGCACCGAACCCAATTGCGTCACCACCGTCACCGCACGCACCGCCGGTTCGATGTGCACCACGGTCGCGCCCTGATTGCCCCATACCGCCAGAAAGCAGGTTTCGTTCAGTTCATCGCGCAACTCGGCCAAGGGCAGGGCGGCGACTTTCAGCACGTCCATACTGTTGAGGGCGGCGAGGCCGACGCGCAAGGCTTCACGGCCCAGGCCGTAGTGGTTGGTTGCTGCGTTTTGTTCGGCAAAACCGCTGGCGATCAGCGCCTGCAAATAACGATGGACCTTACTCGCTGGCATCTGCACGTGTTCGGCCAGGCGCGACAATGAGGTCGAGGGCGACAACTCGGCCAGGGCCTTGAGGATGTCGGTACCGACCTCGGCCGAGCGGACTTTCTGCTTATCGTTGTTGCGCGGCGTTTCCATGGAGGCGATGTGATCCCGGGACGAATGGGCGTCTTTATAGCTTGACGGTCAATACCAATCAAATTACGTTATGCGTAATCGAATTACGATAAAAATAACCCTGGCGTGCCGAGACCTCTGCAGCAGAGCGACAGGCCATTGCCTACTCCCTGTTCAGGAGGCTCCATGAACCTCGATTCAACGGCGCCAGCGCTGGCTTATCAGTCAGGCTTCGGCAACGAATTCAGCAGCGAAGCGTTGCCCGGCGCATTGCCCGTCGGCCAGAACTCCCCGCAAAAAGCCCCTTACGGCCTCTACACTGAACTGTTCTCCGGCACCGCGTTCACCATGGCCCGCAGCGAAGCGCGACGCACCTGGATGTACCGCATTCAGCCGTCGGCCAACCACCCGGCGTTCGTCAAACTGGAGCGGCAACTGGCCGGTGGTCCGTTGGGGGAAGTGACTCCCAATCGCCTGCGCTGGAACCCGTTGGACATCCCGACCGAGCCGACCGACTTCATCGACGGGCTGGTGAGCATGGCCGCCAACTCGGGCGCGGAAAAACCCGCCGGGATCAGCATCTACAGCTACCGCGCCAACCGTTCCATGGAACGCGTGTTCTTCAATGCCGACGGTGAACTGTTGCTGGTGCCCGAGCAGGGTCGCCTGCGCATCGCCACCGAACTGGGCCTGCTGGACCTGGAGCCGCTGGAAATCGCCGTGCTGCCGCGCGGTCTGAAATTCCGCGTCGAATTGCTTGACCCGCACGCTCGCGGCTACATCGCTGAAAACCACGGCGCACCACTGCGCCTGCCGGATCTGGGGCCGATCGGCAGCAATGGTCTGGCCAACGCGCGAGACTTCCTGACCCCCGTCGCGCATTACGAAAACCTCAAGCAACCGACCACCCTGGTACAGAAATTCCTCGGCCAGTTGTGGGGCTGCGAGCTCGATCATTCACCACTGAACGTGGTCGCCTGGCACGGCAATAACGTGCCTTACAAATACGACCTGCGCCGTTTCAACACCATCGGCACGGTCAGTTTCGATCACCCGGATCCCTCGATCTTCACCGTCCTGACCTCGCCGACCAGTGTCCACGGTCTGGCCAATCTGGACTTCGTGATCTTCCCGCCACGCTGGATGGTGGCCGAGAAAACCTTCCGGCCACCGTGGTTCCACCGCAACCTGATGAACGAATTCATGGGCCTGATCAAGGGCGAGTACGACGCCAAGGCCGAAGGCTTCTTGCCCGGCGGCGCGTCGTTGCACAGTTGCATGAGTGCTCATGGCCCGGATGGCGAAACCTGCACCAAGGCAATCAACGCTGACTTGGCGCCGGCGAAAATCGACAACACCATGGCGTTCATGTTCGAGACCAGCCAGGTGCTGCGCCCGAGCCGTTTCGCCCTGGATTGCCCGCAACTGCAAACCAATTACGACGCCTGCTGGGCCTCGCTGCCCGCCACTTTCGACCCGACCCGGAGATAACCCATGACTCAGACTTCCATCACTCGTAGCTGGGTTTCTTCCGCCAACGGCCACGCTGATTTCCCACTGCAAAACCTGCCGCTGGGCGTGTTCAGCGTGAAGGGTTCGGCACCGCGCAGCGGTGTGGCCATTGGCGAACATATTTTTGATCTGGAAGCGGCACTGGACGCCGGCCTGTTCGACGGCCTGGCAAAAACCGCCGTAGAAGCCACCCGTGGCGGCCAGCTCAATGCGTTTTTCGAATTGGGCCGTGAGGCTCGCGTGGCGCTGCGCGAACGTCTGCTGGAACTGTTCGCTGAAGGCAGCACCCTGCATGGCAAGATCGAAGCCCAAGGCGCAAAACTGCTGCCACTGGCGGCGAATTGCGAGATGCACCTGCCGGCGAAAATCAACGATTACACCGACTTCTACGTCGGCATCGAGCACGCACAGAACGTCGGCAAACTGTTCCGTCCCGACAACCCTTTGCTGCCGAACTACAAGTACGTACCGATTGGTTATCACGGTCGTGCCTCGACCATTCGCCCCTCCGGCACCGACGTTCGCCGCCCGAAAGGCCAGACCTTGCCGGCCGGTCAGACCGAGCCGACCTTCGGCCCGTGCGCACGTCTGGATTACGAGCTGGAACTGGGCATCTGGATCGGCCCGGGCAACGAGATGGGCGACTCGATCGCCATTGGTGATGCGGCCGATCACATTGCCGGTTTCTGCCTGCTCAACGACTGGTCGGCGCGCGACATCCAGGCTTGGGAATACCAGCCGCTGGGGCCGTTCCTGTCAAAAAGCTTTATCACCAGCATCTCGCCGTGGGTAGTGACGGCCGAAGCGCTGGAGCCGTTCCGCCGTGCTCAGCCGGCACGTCCGGAAGGCGATCCACAGCCGTTGCCGTATCTGTTCGACAAGCGCGATCAAGCCGCAGGAGCGTTCGATATCGAGCTGGAAGTGCTGTTGCTCACCGAAGGCCTGCGCGAGCAAAAACTCCCGGCCCATCGCCTGACCCTCAGCAACACCAAACATATGTACTGGACCGTGGCGCAAATGGTCGCGCACCACAGCGTCAACGGCTGCCAGTTGCAGGCCGGTGACCTCTTTGGCTCGGGCACGTTGTCGGGGCCGGAAAGCGGTCAATTCGGCAGCTTGCTGGAAATCACCGAAGGCGGGAAAAAGCCGATCGAGCTGGCGTCGGGCGAGGTGCGCAAATTCCTCGAAGACGGCGACGAAATCATCCTGCGCGCCCGTTGCAGCCGCGACGGTTTTGCCTCCATCGGTTTCGGCGAATGCCGTGGCAAAGTGATCGCGGCGCGCTAAGAGGATCCGGTCATGGAGCTTTATACCTACTACCGTTCGACGTCGTCGTACCGGGTGCGTATCGCGTTGGCGCTCAAGGGCCTGGATTACCAGGCACTGCCGGTCAACCTGATCGCACCGCCAGGTGGCGAGCATCGGCAAGCGCCGTATCTGGCCATCAACCCACAAGGGCGCGTGCCGGCCTTGCGAACCGATGAAGGCGAACTGTTGATCCAGTCACCGGCGATCATCGAGTACCTGGAGGAACGTTATCCACAGGTGCCGTTGCTGTCCAAAGACCTGGCCGCGCGCGCTCACGAGCGTGGTGTTGCGGCGGTAATCGGCTGCGACGTGCATCCGCTGCATAACGTCAGCGTGCTCAACAAGCTGCGGCAGTTGGGCCACGATGAACCGCAGGTGGTGGAGTGGATCGGGCACTGGATCAGCCAGGGGCTGGCGACGGTGGAGCAGTTGATCGGTGATGACGGTTACTGCTTTGGCAACGAACCGGGCCTGGCGGATGTGTATCTGATCCCTCAGCTCTATGCCGCCGAACGTTTCAATATTTCGCTTGAGGCGTATCCACGGATTCGCCGAGTGGCGGCGTTGGCAGCTACGCATCCGGCGTTCATCAAGGCGCATCCGGCCAACCAGCCAGACACCCCTTAAAGCCCCGCGCGCCCCCTGTAGGAGCGAGGCTTGCCCGCGAAGAACGATAACAAGGTCGTGCTGACAGACCGAGGCGCCCGGTTCGCGGGCAAGCCTCGCTCCTACAGGGGGCGTTAGTGGACGATTGAGTTGGGCGGCAAATGCCCCAGTCGTTCAGTCAGGCGAATCCGCTGGATCGGGTCATCACTGAGCAGCAGCGCATGCTCTAGGTCGAAACGCTCGGCGTTCGGGCAATCCAGACGTTGATAGAGGCTGGCCCGGGCCAGGTAATCGGCGGCGTTGGCGTTGCCCAGTGCCAGCACGCGTTCAGCGTCGATCAAGGCGCCGATGTAGTCATCGTGGGCAAGGTGCAACTGACGCAGATTGCGTGACAGCCGTTGCAGCATCTGCACCGGGTCGGCGGTCAGCATGTGCTCGGCGTTGAGTTGCATGTTCGGGCCGTACTGGCGTTGCAGCAGTTCACGGCAATCATTGGGGTACAAGCGGCGGCCACCGCAGGGGTCCAGCAGATGATCGGCGCCCGGCACCCGCAGCAGGAAATGACCGGGGAAATTGACCCCGACCAAAGGGATCTCCAGGCGCTTGGCCAACTCCAGTGCGATCAGCCCCAGGGACAACGGTTGGCCGCGCCTGAGTTCCAGCACTTTGTTGAGCAGGGCCACTTGCGGGCGCAACGGGGTGAAATCGTCCTGGGCGAACCCCAGGTCATTCATGCGACGCAGCAGCGGCTGGGCCAGTTCGCTCACCGGCAGCATCGGCAAGCCATGGCTGACCCGCTGTTGCAGGTCTCGGAAGTCTGCCAGCACCTTCTCGGCATCCACCTCTTTGTCATGTTCGGCCGCCATCCACAGCGCGGCCTCGAACAGCGCGGGTGGTGATCGTTGCAGGCAGTCAAAAAAACGTTGGCGCGGCGTCATCGAAATCTCCGGGCAATGCCTCGTTTTAGCCCCGTCGCCGGCATTCGTCCAGTACCGCACACATGAGGTCGCAGGTTATGCCCGAAAGCCTGCAATGCAGCGCCGCTTATTCCGGTGCGCTTCTGCAAATTTTGGGCGCAAGCCTATACTGGCGACTACAAGAAGTGATTCGGGAGCCCGACGATGTTCGCTCTCATGCAAAGCACTCGCCTTGAATCGCTGCATCTGAGCGTCGACCCGGTCACCGGGTTGAAGGCGGTCATTGCCATTCATAGCAGCCGCCTGGGGCCTGCCCTGGGGGATGTCGTTACCTTGCCTATCCCAGCGACGAGTCTGCGGTCGAGGATGCCATTCGCCTGGCGCAGGGCATGAGTTACAAAGCTGCGTTGGCCGGCCTGGCGCAGGGCGGCGGGGTGGCGGTAATTGTTCGACCGGTCCATGTGGAAAACCGCGCGGCGCTGTTCGAAGCCTTCGGCCGCTGCATCAATCAGCTCGACGGGCGCTACATCACGGCGATCGACAGCGGCACCTCGGTGGCGGACATGGATTGCATCGCCCAACAGACCCAACACGTCACCAGCACCACCTCGGCGGGCGACCCCGCGCCTCACGCAGCGATGGGGGTGTTCACCGGCATCCGTGCCACCGCCATGGCCCGTCTGGGCAGCGATAACCTCGAAGGCCTGCGAGTGGCCATCCAGGGGCTGGGTAACGTCGGTTACGCCTTGGCCGAACAGCTGCATGCGGCCGGTGCCGAACTGCTGGTCAGCGACATTGATCATGGCAAGGTGCAATTGGCGATGGAGCAATTGGGCGCTCACCCGATCGCCAATGACGCGCTGCTCAGTACGCCGTGTGACATTCTCGCGCCCTGCGGCCTGGGCGGTGTGCTCAACAGCCACAGCGTGACGCAATTGCGTTGCTCGGCAGTGGCCGGTTCTGCGAACAATCAGCTGACCCATCTGGAAGTCGCCGATCAACTGGAGCGGCGCGGCATTTTGTATGCGCCGGACTACGTGATCAATTCCGGCGGGCTGATCTACGTTTCACTCAAACACCGTGGCGAAGAGCTCACAACCATTACCGCCCACCTGTCGAAAATCGCCTCGCGGCTGACCGAAGTCTTCGCCCATGCCCAGGCGGAAAAACGCTCTCCGGCGCGGGTGGCGGACGAGTTGGCGGAAAAAGTGCTGTACCGCTGAGCCATGCCTTTACTGCAGACATGAAAAAGGCCCTGAGTCCATTGGACTCAGGGCCTATTCAATTCGGGCATTGTTTACTTCGGTGTCTTGGCGGCTTTGGCTGGCTTGGTCGGCGCAGCGGCTTCACCCTCTTCGACCGGTTCAACCTTTTCAACCACTTCAACCGGCGCATTCAGCAGTTCGGACAACGCGTCCGGCTGGCTCTTGAATGCCTTGGCAAATACATCGCGATTCTTCGCCATGTAGATCCCGGCTTCTTCCACTTGCTGTTCGGTCAGGGACGGAACGGCTTTCTGCAACACTTCAGCCAGCAATTCAGCCAGTTCGAGCATTTTGTCATGACGGTCAGCTTCGGCTTTATCCATGAACAAGCGCTCCAGATCTCGGCTGCTGCGGTATACCACTTCGACGGCCATTCACCACCTCACATGCCTTCACATTAGTTGTCTGTTTCGACCACTGTATTTATATACAGCGAAAAGGATAAGCGAATCCCTGCGCTTTGGGTAGTGGCTTTTAAATGTAGACCGAAATCAGCATTTGTCAGTTAAACCGTGTTGCTCCATTCGCGGGCAAGTCTCGCTCCTACAGGTTGATGTGATCTGTAGGAGCGAGGCTTGCCCGCGAAGGGCCCGACGAGACACCAAAAAAGTGCCCCGTGGCAGCCCATCGCCATCTCACCCAACAGCCCCTGGCCTTTTTTCTGCATGCAGAACAACCGTCACGTCAAAACCGCATTATCCGCTCGAACCGAGCTAAGGAAGAATCATCGTGAAAATCAACTGGGCCGAGAACCTGCGGCAGAACGTGCATCAATTGGCAGAGTCCCTGGGCAACCTGTTCGTCGAGACCTTCCATTACCTGGCGCTGTTCGCCATCGGTGCAGTGACCGCGTGGGCGGCGGTGATGGAATTTCTGGGGATGATCGAAGAAGGGCACATCAAAATCGATGACATCTTGCTGCTGTTCATCTATCTGGAACTGGGGGCGATGGTCGGGATTTACTTCAAGACCAACCACATGCCGGTGCGCTTCCTGATCTACGTGGCGATCACGGCGCTGACGCGGCTGCTGATCTCCAACGTCTCGCACCACAATCCGCCGGACCTGGGGATCATCTACCTGTGCGGCGGGATTCTGCTGTTGGCGTTTGCGATCCTGGTGGTGCGTTACGCTTCTTCGCAATTCCCTTCGGTGAAGATCGAACACCCGCAACGCAAGATCGGTACGGGTTCCGGTGAGCATCCAGAAGTCGAGAAGGGCGAGATTTAAAGGCCCATGGTCGGGCGAGGCCGGGCTTTGGCCAAGGGTGGCGGCAGGTTGCGATTGTCGCCATCGGTCATGGCTTCGAGGATGGCCACGGCGCTGTGGCCCTGTTCAATGGCGATGCCGAACTGAATGCTTTGCACCAGGCGCTTGAGGCGCTTGGGGTCATTGCGCTGTTCGGCGCTGATCATCCGCTTGGCAACCACATGGCCGCTGTTGGAGAGGGTCAGCATGATGCTGCCGTCCAGACCTTGAATGCTCAGGTTGATCTGATAATCCGCTGCAAAGGCATCGGTAATGAGCTGAAAAGGGTTGTCCATGATGCGTCACCGCCTGATTGAACGTGCAGTTGTTGACCGGCCATGATCGGGTTGGTTCGCGTTACCGGACCATCGGCAAGCCGCTCGCTGAGGTTTTCAAAAGTCCTTTTGCCTCGCAGGTGATGTAGCAAGGGCCATGCCGGAAAAATTGTCGAACAATGATCGCGGCCAAAAAAAGGCGGGCACCTTGGCCCGCCTTCTTTTTGCCTGCCCGTTTCAGGGCATGAACGAGTAGATGATCGCAGACAGTGCAATCAAACCGATCAACACCACGAACACGTTCGACACTTGCCCTGAGTACTGGCGCAAGGCCGGCACGCGGCGGATGGCGTACATCGGCATCAGGAACAACAGGCACGCAATGATCGGCCCGCCGAGGGTTTCGATCATGCCGAGGATGCTCGGATTGAAGGTCGCCACGGCCCAGCAACTGAGGATCATGAACAGCGCCGTGATGCGGTTCAGCCAGCTCGCCGACATCACCCGGCCACGGCCGCGCAGGCTTTTCACGATCAGGCCCTGAAAGCCTTCGCTGGCGCCGATGTAGTGGCCGAGAAAGGATTTGGTGATCGCCACCAGCGCAATCAGCGGCGCGGCATAAGCGATGACCGGGGTCTGGAAGTGGTTGGCCAGGTACGACAGGATCGAGATGTTCTGCGCCTTCGCCGCCGCCAGGTCAGCCGGGGACAGTGCCAGCACGCAGCTGAAGCAGAAGAACATCACCGTCACCACCATCATCGCGTGGGCGATGGCGAGGATGCCGCTGCTCTTGCGTTCGGCCTGTTCGCCGTAACGCTGTTTCTGGTCAACGGCGAACGCAGAAATGATCGGCGAATGGTTGAACGAGAACACCATCACCGGAATCGCCAGCCACAGGGTTTTGAAGAACAGCGGCAACGGCATGCCTTCGCTGGCAGTGGCGAAGAACGCGCCGTTCCAGTTCGGGATCAGGCTGACGCCGAGCAGCAGCAACGCCGCGACGAACGGGTAAACCAACACGCTCATGCATTTGACGATGACGCCCTGGCCGCAGCGCACGATCGCCATCAGACCGAGAATCAACACCAGCGACAGAATCGCTCGTGGTGGGGGGCGATGTGCAACTGATGCTCCATGAAGCTGCTCAAGGTGTTGGTCAGCGCCACGCTGTACACCAGCAGAATCGGGAAGATCGCGAAGAAATACAGCAGCGTGATCAGCTTGCCTGCACCGATGCCGAAGTGTTCTTCAACGACTTCGGTGATGTCCCCGGAACGGCCGGACAGCACGAAGCGGGTCAGGCCCCGGTGAGCGAAGTAGGTCATGGGGAATGCCAGCACTGCCAGGATCAGCAGTGGCCAGAAGCCACCCACGCCGGCGTTGATCGGCAGGAACAGCGTTCCGGCACCAATCGCCGTGCCATAGAGGCCGAGCATCCAGGTGGTGTCGTGTTTGCTCCAGCCCTTGTGGGTTATTTCGCTATTGCGTGTCAGGTCTACAGCGGGGTTTTCGGCAGCAGGTGTACGTACATCGGTCATCGTTTGGCCTCGTTATTGTTCTTGCTCGGGCTCACGTGTTGCAGGCGGTCAGGGAATGCTCCTCAGCACTCCACCCAGCTCACTGCCAGGCCGCCCCGTGAAGTCTCTTTGTATTTGTCATGCATGTCGGCGCCGGTATCGCGCATGGTGCGGATCACCCGGTCCAGGGAAATGAAGTGTTTGCCGTCGCCGCGCAGGGCCATTTGCGTGGCATTGATGGCCTTCACCGCCGCGATGGCGTTGCGCTCGATGCACGGCACTTGCACCAGGCCGCCGACCGGATCGCAGGTCAGGCCGAGGTTGTGTTCCAGGCCGATTTCGGCGGCATTTTCCAGTTGCTCGGGCGTGGCGCCGAGCACGTCGGCCAGGCCGGCGGCGGCCATGGCGCAGGCGGAACCGACTTCACCCTGGCAGCCGACTTCGGCACCGGAGATCGACGCGTTTTTCTTGCAGAGAATGCCTACGGCCGCCGCAGCCAAAAAGAAGGCGACCACGTCATCGTCCGACGCGTCCGGGTTGAATTTCATGTAGTAGTGCAACACTGCCGGAATGATCCCTGCTGCGCCGTTGGTCGGTGCCGTGACCATGCGCCCGCCCGCCGCGTTTTCTTCGTTCACGGCGAGGGCGAACAGGTTCACCCACTCCATGGCCGACAGCGTGGAGGTGATGACATTCGGTTTGCCGATTTCCAGCAGGCTGCGGTGCAGTTTCGCCGCGCGGCGCGGAACATTCAGACCACCGGGCAGGATGCCTTCGTGCCGCATGCCTTGCTCGACGCACTCACGCATCACCGACCAGATGTGCAGCAAGCCCTGACGGATCTCGGCTTCGCTGCGCCAGGCCAGTTCGTTGGCCATCATCAACTCGGAAACCCGCAAGCCGTGCTGGTTGCAGAGCTTGAGCAATTCGGCGGCGCTGGAGAAATCGTAGGGCAGCACCACATCGCTGGCCGGCGCAATGCCGGACTCGGCTTCCGCCGCTTCGATGATGAAACCGCCGCCGATCGAGTAGTACGTTTGCTCCGACAGCTCACCGGTTTCGCCGAAGGCTGTCAGCGACATGGCGTTAGGGTGGTAAGGCAAACTCTCGTCGAGCAGCAGGAGATCGCGTTGCCAGTTGAAGGCAATGGTCTTGTTGCCGGCCAGAGTCAGTTCGCCGGTTTCGCGCAAGGTCTGGATTCGGCTGTCGATGGTGGTCGGATCGATGCTGTCCGGCCATTCGCCCATCAGGCCCATCACGCAGGCGCGGTCGGTCGCGTGGCCGACGCCGGTGGCGGAAAGAGAGCCGTAAAGGCGGATTTCTACCCGACGGACGGCGTCGAGCAAATTCTGGTCAATCAGTGCCTGGGCGAAGGTCGCGGCGGCGCGCATCGGGCCGACGGTGTGGGAACTGGACGGACCGATGCCGACTTTGAAGAGATCGAAAACACTGATAGCCATGCTAAAGCCTATACAAGCAATGGAAGAGAAATCGCTGCCATTTTTGTAGGACAAGCGCAATGTCGGCGATACTGCCGACCTCGGTCCTACATGACCAACGAAACTTCCTAAGACAGCCTTTAGCAGGACTAAACAATGAGTCGCCAATTGCACGCCCAGACTTACGTCTGGCTGCACGTGTTTTCCTGTGCCGCGCGGCACTTGTCGTTCACCCGCTGCGCCGAAGAGCTGCACATCACGCCGGGTGCGGTCAGTCAGCAAATTCGCCAACTGGAAGAGCGGCTGGGCTTTCGCTTGTTTCACCGTCGTGCGCGCGGCGTGGAATTGAGCGCCGAGGGCCAGCGACTGGCCATCACCGTCAACGAGGCTTACGGCAGCATCGATGCGGAATTGCGACGACTGGACGCCGGAATGATCAGCGGAATTCTGCGGGTGCGTTCGATTCCATCGTTCCTGAGCAAGTGGCTGACGCCGCGCCTGCCACGTTTGCAGCAGCGCTTTCCGGACATTCAATTGCGCCTGGTGGCCGAGGACAGCAGCGTGCCGTTGCATGAAGGGGACTTCGACCTGGCGATCGACCTGAATGACGGCAGTTATCCCGGGTTGTTGTCCACAACCTTGCTCGACGAGCAGATATTCCCGGTCTGCGCCCCGAGCCTGCTACGTGGCCGACCGCCGCTGCACGGTCCGGCGGGCCTGGTGCACTTTCCGTTGCTGCACGACATCACCGCCTGGCGCGGCAGTTACGAGTACGCGGAATGGGAGTTCTACCTCAATGCCATCGGCTTCGAGGGCGCGGACGTGCGGCGCGGGCATACCTTTAATCGCAATCACTTGACCATCGAAGCGGCGATTGCCGGCATGGGCGTGGCGATTGCGCGGCGCACGTTGCTTAACGATGAACTGGAGCGGGGGACGTTGATTGTGCCGTTCGGGCTGGCGGTGCCCAATCACAAACGCTACGTGCTGCTCTATGCGCCAGGGGCGCTGAGCCATCCGGGCGTGCGTGCGGTGCATGACTGGCTGGTAGAAGAGGCGGGGATTTTCCGCAGTCTGCACCCGCTGGCGGAGCGACAGATGTGAGCAATTGTGACTGGGGAGAGAGGCGACCCAACTCCCGACCTTAACAGCGCTTTTGGTGGTTGTCCGACTTTTTTTGCGAATCCATATTTATCTTTTTTTAGGGGTTGAAATGTTCTTCGCGCAGACCGATTGTGTAAGTAAGAGGTCACGGTGATGACGCCCAAGGGCCAGCCGATGCGCCTCTCGCGAGCTAGCTGAAATAAGGGATGAACTATGCAAATCCAAGTCAACAGTGATAACCATATTCAAAGCAGCATCCGACTGGAGGAGTGGGTACGTACTACCATTGAGAGCACGCTCGAACGTTATGAAGAGGACCTGACACGCGTCGAGGTTCATCTGCGGGACGAGAATGGCGACAAGCCAGGTCCCCATGACATGCGCTGCCAACTGGAAGCGCGGCCAAAAGGCCACCAACCGATTTCTGTCACTCATAAAGCCGACACCCTGGAGCAAGCAATCGACGGTGCGGCGGAAAAACTCGAACATGCGCTTGAGCATCTGTTCGGCAAACTGCGGGGCAAACCACGTGCCGCTTTGGTGCCGTTCGAAAGACCCACTGCCGATGCGCTGCTGGAAGATGAATTTCTCGAGAACGAACAGGCTGCGCAAAACGGCTGAAGCCTGATCCACATTTAACCTTTCCGCTCTCCACCCTTAAAAACGGGCCTGCACATGCAGGCCCGTTTTCGTTTTGCCGATCAATCAACTGATCGTTCCCGAGCCCGCGGATCAGCGGCTCGGCACCCCTCGCATCGCAATCGGACTGTCCGGAACAGTCGATCTCATAGGAACTCTTTTGCGTATGAGAATATTTATCATTAATATTGCGGTCTTGTTGGCCCCATGACTTTCATGCGGCCTCACCTGGTTTCAAGGTCGAACCATGAAAGGCAAAACCCGCACGCTCCCCGTTCCTTATCGATTGGCCGTCACTTCCCGAGTGCTGGCCGCGGTGTTGGGCGGCTATATCGTCGCAGCGCTGGCCAGTGTCAGCTTGAGCTCATGGTTGCCGATGGCCCGGGCCGAAGCGGTGGTGACCGGGATGATGAGCTCGTTTCTGGCCTACCTGATCGCGGTGCTGTGGTGTTTTGCCTGTCGCAGTGCCTGGCGAGCCTGGTTCGGATTGATCGTGGCGAGCCTGCTGCTGGCGGCGGTGTCGGGGTTGGCTAATTGGATGGGCCACGCATGAAAGAGGGATTTCGTCAGGCGATGGCCTGGTTGCACACCTGGGCCGGGTTGACCTTCGGCTGGTTGTTGTTCGCGATTTTCCTGACCGGCACGCTCGCCTATTTCAAGGACGAGATCAGTCACTGGATGCAGCCCGAGATACCGGCACGTGCGGTGACCTCCGAAGCCAGTCTGACGCTGGCGCAAAACTACCTCCAGCAACACGCGGCCGGCGCCTCGCGCTGGTTGATCGACCTGCCGAGTGCCCGGGAACCGGGCCTGTCGGTGCGCTGGCAACAAACCCCGGCCAAGCCCGGCGAGCGCGGGCAATTCACCGAGAAACTGCTCGACGCGCAAACCGGCAGCGAAGTGCAGGGCCGCGAATCGATGGGCGGCGATTTCTTCTATCGCTTCCACTTCCAGCTGCAAATGCCCTATCCGTGGGGCCGCTGGTTGTCGACCATCGCGGCCATGGTGATGTTCATTGGCCTGATCACCGGGATCATCACCCACAAGAAAATCTTCAAGGACTTCTTCACCTTCCGCCCGCGCAAAGGCCAGCGTTCCTGGCTAGACGGGCACAACGCGGTGGGCGTTCTGATGTTGCCGTTTCACCTGATGATCACCTACAGCAGCCTGGTGATTTTCATGGCGATGGTGATGCCGGCGAGCATCCTGGCTTCGTACAAAGGCGATCCCCGCGCGTTTTACGCGGAGGTATTCCCGGCCTCCGGCACCCCCGAACTGGCCGGCAAACCGGCGGAACTGGCACCGATGGCGCCGTTGCTGGAGCGGGCGCGCGCGCAGTGGTCGGGCGGCCGGGCGGAACGGCTGACGGTGAACAATCCGGGGGATGCGAATGCTTCGATTGTCGTCTCAAGGGATGATGCAGACCGCGTGATTTATGACGCCAGCAGCGCGGTCACCTTCCACGGCGTGACCGGCCAGCAACTCAGCGCCACGCCACAGCAACCGGTGCCGATGGCCATCGCCGGCAGTTTCTATGGCTTGCACATGGGCCATTTCGCGAGCCCCGTGCTGCGCTGGCTGTACTTCATCTGCGGGTTGGCGAGCACGGCGATGATCGGAACCGGTCTGGTGATCTGGCTCGGCAAGCGTCAGCTCAAGCATGTGAAAAGCGGCGTGATGCCCTTCGAACTGCGGCTGGTGGAAGTGCTGAACATTGCCAGCATGTCCGGGCTGGTGGTCGCGGTGGCGGCATTTTTCTGGGCCAATCGGTTGCTGCCGGTGGAGATGGCCACCCGGGCGGATTGGGAAGTGAACAGCTTCTTCATCGTCTGGGGCTTGAGCGTGGTTCACGCAGTGTTCCGCTGTGGTCGCGCGGCATGGATCGAGCAGTTGGCACTGGCCGCGTTGCTGTTCTGCGGGGTGCCGCTGTTGAACGCGCTGACCACGCCGTATCACTTGGGCGTGACGCTGGCTCAAGGTGACTGGACGCTCGCCGGGTTCGATCTGACCTGCCTGGGCAGTGGCCTGTTCCTGGCTTGGGCTGCCTGGAAAATGCAGCGCACCGGGCAGACCGTTCGCGTCGCCAAAGAACGCGCCCGATTGATCATGCTTGAGCAAAAGGTGAACTGAATGCTGTTGGCCCTGTTGCTCTGCTACGGCGGTTTCACCGCGCTGTGTTTATCAATGGATCGGCATCACGGCGAACTGCTGGGGCGCCAGCCGTCTGCCCGGCGACGCAAAACGTTCAAGTTGGGCGGCTGGTTGCTGCTGGCAGTTTCGTTATGGGCGGCGGTGGCGAAAACCGGTTGGGGGCTCGGGTTGGTGGAGTGGTTTGCGGTGTTGATGCTCAGCGCCTTGATGCTGGTGTTGTTGATGCCTTATCGCCCGCGACTGGCCCTGGCGTTGGCTGGGTTGAGCCTGCTTGCCAGTCCCGTCGCCGTGTTGGCGCAGTGATGACCAGCGATCCCCCGAAATCCCGCGACGACGAATATCGCGGCGCCCGTGCGCATTTCCTTCAGGTGTTCCTGTCCCAGCGTTCGCAGATGGAAGCGCTGGTGAGCCGGCGTGTCGGCTGCCGCGCGACCGCCGCCGATCTGGTGCAGGACTTGTTTCTGCGTTTCTGGCGGCGTCCGCTGGTGCAGGTCGAGGAACTCAGCACTTACCTGCTGCGTTGCGCCGGCAACATCGCCATCGACCATTTGCGCAGCGAAGGCACGCGGGTGCGGGTCAACGAAGGCTGGATGCCGGATCAACCGGACAGCCAGGGCAGCGAACCACAAGCGGCGCTGGAGGCGGGCAACGACCTGCGTCACGTCGAAGCGGCGTTGCGCGCATTGCCGGAACGTACCCGGCAAATCTTTCTGCTCAACCGCATCCATGGCCGCAAATACGCGGAGATCGCCAAGGCCATGGGCCTGTCCCAAAGCGCCGTGGAAAAACACATGATGCGCGCCCTCGATGCCTGCAAGGCCAGTTTGCGGGAACCGCCAACGCGCATGCCAGGGAAAGCACCGTGAATCAACTCGACCGCGTCACCCCGACGCCCGCTCAAGAGCAGGCTGCACTCGCCTGGTTGAGCCTGTTGCACGACCAACCGAGCAGCGGCGATCAACTCACTTTCAGCCGCTGGCTCCAGGCCGATCCCGCCCACGCCGAGGCTTATGCCCAGGCGCAAGTGCTGTGGGAGTTGAGCGAAATGCCCGCACGAACCCTGGCCGATGAAGACGCTTTCGCCTTGCAGGGTTACCTCAATGCGATGAACCGATCCCGACGCACCGGCGTGCGGCGCTGGTCTGGCGCGCTGGCCATGGCCGCGTGCCTGGTGCTGATGATCGGCATCGGCGCGGGTTGGCAGCCGATGCGCTGGATCGATGATCTGGGGGCGGACTATGTGTCTGCGCCAGGTGAAATTCGCACCGTGACGCTGGCCGATCAGTCGCAAGTGACGCTGGACGCCGACAGCGCCATTGCCGTGGATTTCAGTGGCGGCGAGCGCCACGTTCAGCTGCGTCGCGGTGCCGGATTCTTCAGCGTGACCCACACGGGCGATCCGTTTGTGGTCGACGCTGAAAAGGGCCAGGCCCGGGTGCTCGGCACTCAGTTCGAAGTACGTTTGCAGCCCCATGGTGCGCAGGTCACGGTCCTGTCAGGACGGGTCGGCGTGACAGCGGACAGGCACGCCGAGCAGCAGATTCTGACCGCTGGCCAGCAAGTGGCGTATGGCGAAGGTTCGGCGCAAAAGCTGCGTGTGGTTGATAGTGAAGCGCAACTGGCCTGGCGTCAGGGGTGGCTCAATTACTACAAGGTCACCCTGGCCGATGTGGTGCAGGATCTGGGGCGTTATTACCCGGGGCGGATTGTGCTGCTCAACGATGAACTGGCCGCGCGGCGGGTCAGTGGCAGTTTTCCGAGCAAGGATCCGCAGGCGGTGTTGGGTTCGTTGCAGGGCGTTTTGGGGTTTGAGCAGACCAAGGTGATGGGGCATCTGATTATTTTGCGGTGAGGCTGCCGGCCCCATCGCGGGCAAGTCCGCCCCCCTACAGGTTCGCGCGATCCTTGTAGGAGCGAGGCTTGCCCGCGAAGGCGTCAGGCTTAACGCCACATCACCCCGCAAAAAATTATTTTCAAAATTATGATGAGGTAAACCCAACCCCCATCCGTGTAGTGACTGAAACTGCGAGTCATTCGCATCCCGTAGGTTCTACACAGGTCAATGAGCAATGAAGTCCAGGGCAAAACCGGGTTCGGTCAAACAGTGGTTGGGTGCTTCTGCACTGAGTATGTCGGCGTTGGCCTTGCTGCCTTCGAGCGTCGCATCGGCCGCTGAGGCGGGCAATACGCAGCCGCTTACGCCGTTCAGCTTCGCCATCGCTGCCAAGCCGCTGCCCCAGGCCTTGAGCGACTTCAGCCGCGTCACCGGAATCAGCGTGGTCTACACCGATGAAGCGCCTTACGGGCTCACCGCCCCGGCGGTCAATGGCCCGTTGAGCGCCGAGCAGGCCCTGCAGCGTTTGCTCAGCGGTTCGGGCTTCACCTTCCGCCGTAGCGATGCTCACACCCTGGTGCTTGAACCGCTGCCCAGCGCCGGCACATTGAATCTGGGCACCACCACCATCAACTCGGTGGCCGATCAGTCCATGAGCTATCAGCCGCCGCCCACCAGCTCGGTGATGCGCTCGTCGGCCTTGCTCCAGGACATCCCGCAGACCGTCAACGTCATTCCGGCCCAGGTCATTCGCGATCAGGCGCCGCGCAATCTGGATGATGCGCTGGCCAACGTCAGCGGCATCACTCAGGGCAACACGCTGGCGAGCACCCAGGACTCGGTGATGACCCGCGGTTTCGGCGACAACCGCAACGGCTCGATCATGCGCGACGGCATGCCGATCGTGCAGGGCCGCGGCATGAATGCGACCGTGGACCGGGTCGAAGTCCTCAAGGGACCGGCCTCGCTGCTGTACGGCATCCAGGACCCGGGCGGCGTGGTCAACATGGTCAGCAAGAAACCCGAGCTTGAGCAATACAACGCCCTGACACTGCGCGGTTCGACCTACGGCGACGGTAAAAACGGCAGCGGCGGTGGCCTCGACAGCACCGGCGCACTGGGTGATTCCGGCTTTGCATACCGTATGGTGCTGGACCACGAAGACGAAGATTACTGGCGCAACTTCGGCACCCACCGCGACACGCTGGTGGCGCCGTCACTGGCGTGGTTCGGCGAAAGCACCACGCTGTTGTTTTCCTACGAACACCGCGAGTTCCTGACCCCGTTCGACCGCGGCACGGTCATCGATCCGCGCACCAACCATCCGTTGGACATCTCGCGCAATGAACGCCTGGACGAGCCCTTCAACAACATGGAAGGCCGCTCGGACCTTTACCACTTCGAGGCCGATCACGAGCTCAACGACAATTGGAACGCTCATTTCGGCTACAGCTGGAACCGTGAAACCTACGACGCCAGCCAGGTGCGCGTCACCGCCATCGACACCCGACGCGGCACGCTGACCCGCAGTATGGACGGCACTCAAAACGCGATCAGCACCGACCGTTTCACCACCGCCAGCCTCGAAGGCAAGGTGAACGTGTTGGGTATGCAACACGACCTGGTGTTCGGCATCGATGACGAATACCGCAAGATCTACCGCGAAGACCTGATCCGCCAGAAAAGCCTGAGCACCTTCAGCTACGTCAACCCGGTCTATGGCCGCGAAGTCGCCGGCACCACGGTCAGCCCGGCGGACAGTGCGCAGACCGATGAACTGCGCAGCGATTCGATCTTCCTGCAGGACTCGATCCACCTCACCGATCAATGGATTTTCGTCGCAGGCGCACGCTTCCAGGAATACGACCAATACGCCGGCAAAGGCGTGCCGTTCCAGGCCAACACCGACAGCAACGGTCAGAAATGGGTGCCGCGCGCCGGTCTGGTCTATCGGTTCACCGATGAACTGTCGTTCTACGGCAGCTACACCGAATCGTTCAAACCCAACTCAACCATCGCGCCGTTGAGCGGCAGCAGCACCGTGCTCGACGGCAGCGTCGCGCCGGAAGAAGCCAAGTCGTGGGAAATCGGCGCCAAGCTCGACATGCCTGGGCGCGTGACCGGCAACGTCGCGCTGTTCGACATCAAGAAACGCAACGTGCTGGTGGCCAACTCCGAAGGCCCGGTGACGATTTACAGCGCCGCCGGTGAGGTACGCTCCCGGGGTCTTGAAGTGGATTTGAGCGGCCAGCTCAGCGACCGCTGGAGCCTGATCGGCAGCTATGCCTACACCGATGCCGAGGTCACCGAAGACCCGACCTACAAGGGCAAAAAACTGCAAAACGTCGCGAAGAACAGCGGCTCGCTGTCGGCGGTCTACGACTTCGGCACCATTGTGGGCGGCGATCAACTGCGGGTCGGCGCGGGCGCGCGGTATGTTGGCGAGCGGGCGGGTAACGCGGTCAACGATTTCGACCTGCCGAGCTACACCGTGGCCGATGCGTTCGCGACCTACGACACCAAAGTCGAAGGGCAGAAGGTCAAGTTTCAGCTCAACGTGAAGAACCTGTTTGACCGCACCTACTACACCTCGGCGGCGAGCCGGTTCTTTGTGTCGATGGGGGATTCGCGGCAGGTGTCGCTGTCCAGCACACTGGAATTCTGATCGCAGACCGCGTAATCGTCCTTCGCGGGCAAGCCTCGCTCCTACACGTTTTACGTTGTCCTTGTAGGAGCGAGGCTTGCCCGCGAAGACGGCATGACGGGCGCTGCAAATGTCGGGACTAACGCAAAAACGCCTGCCGATACTCGCCGGGCGTTCCACCCAAAACCTGCCGAAACCGATTGGTGAAATGGCTCGCACTGGCAAAGCCGCACGCCAATGCAATCTCTCCCAAAGGCTGCGATGTCGAACGCAACAACTCCCGCGCCCGGCCCAGTCTGCGCGCCAACACATACTGATGCGGTGGCAAGCCAAAGCTCTCCCGAAACATCCTCGCAAAGTGATACTCCGACAGCGTGCACAACGCCGCCAATTGCCCCAGGCTGATCGCCTCGGCCAACTGATTGTCGATGTACTCCACCAACTGCCGCCGCTGGTGCGCCGCCAATCCGCCTTTTAACCGCAAGCCCTCACGCATCCCGACCTGGCCGAGCAACATGTGGCTGAGCATTTCGTGAGCCAGGCTGCTGGTGAGCAGGCGCTCGCCGGGTTCGTCCCAGCTGAGGGTGAGCATCTGCCGAAAGCGTCGGGCCTGCGCTGGATCGTCAAGGAAAGTGGCTTCGCGCAATTGCAGTTCGCGAGGCTCGCGGTCCAGCAGCGTGACGCAGCCGAGGGCGAATTGTTCGGGGCTGAAATACACATGGGCGAGGCGAATGTCGCCGTTGATCACCCAGCCCGACTGATGCTCGGCCGGCAGGATGCACAGCTTGTCCGGGCCGCCCTTGGTGCCGGGCTGGTCGCGGCGGAACGTGCCGGTGCCGCCAGCGATGTAGCACGACAGTGTGTGGTGGCTCGGCGCTTCGTAATCCTGGGCGTCGTGATGGTTGGTCCACAAGGCTGCAGCCATGCCGTCACCGAGCTCGGCGCTTTGCTCCAGACGAGCATTGGGCGAGCGGTTGAGGGCTTGAAAGACTTGCAGGGTTTCCAGTGTGGGCATGATGGCTTCTCTCCAACGCCTTGCATCCTACTCCGTAGACCATGCGCTGCCAGCCTCTGCCACGACAAAAGCGCAAGTTTATGCAAGTGCGCCCACGCTGGTCGCAGGACACTGAGTTCCTATTGAGGAGCCTTAGTCATGAACCTTTCGCTGTATTTATTGACCGTGCTGATCTGGGGCACCACCTGGATTGCCTTGAAATGGCAGTTGGGTGTGGTGGCCATTCCCGTGTCGATCGTTTATCGCTTCGGCCTCGCGGCACTGGTGCTGTTCGTCCTGTTGCTGCTCAGCCGGCGCCTGCAAGTGATGAACCGTCGCGGGCATTTGATCTGTCTGGCACAGGGCTTGTGCCTGTTCTGCATCAATTTCATGTGTTTCCTGACGGCCAGTCAGTGGATTCCCAGCGGGCTGGTCGCCGTGGTGTTTTCCACGGCCACGTTGTGGAACGCGCTCAATGCACGGGTGTTCTTCGGCCAGAAAATCGCCCGCAACGTTTTGATGGGCGGTGCGCTGGGCTTGTCCGGGCTTGGCCTGTTGTTCTGGCCTGAGTTGGCCGGCCACACCGCCAGCCCGGAAACCTTGCTCGGCCTGGGCCTGGCACTGCTCGGAACTTTGTGTTTCTCGGCCGGTAACATGCTCTCGAGCCTGCAACAGAAGGCCGGTTTAAAGCCGTTGACCACCAACGCCTGGGGCATGGCGTATGGCGCCGCGATGTTGTCGGTGTGGTGTCTGGTCAGGGGCATTCCGTTCGACATGGAATGGAACGCGCGTTATATCGGCTCGCTGCTGTACCTGGTGATTCCGGGTTCGGTCATCGGCTTCACCGCGTACTTGACGCTGGTCGGGCGTATGGGCCCGGAGCGAGCGGCCTATTGCACCGTGCTGTTCCCGGTTGTGGCGCTGAATGTCTCGGCGTTTGCCGAAGGCTATCAATGGACCGCGCCGGCATTGGCGGGGCTAGTGTTGGTGATGCTTGGCAACGTACTGGTGTTCCGCAAACCCAAGGCGCCGATAGCGCAAGGCAATGTCAAACTCGCCTGAATACGTCGGGGCCGAGTGCGCTTAGCGCTCGGTCCGGAGTGCGACGAATATCAGCAGCGGAAGTATGAAGTCGACAATATGCCGGGCCCAGTCCTTGGCATTCCAGGTTTGTGATTCGTCCATGTTGAACCATTCAACGCCGATCACTTGCAGGCAAACGTAGTAGACAAATATGGCGATCAATAATCCGATGATTGAAAACTTCTTGGCCTCATGGAATTCCTCGGCCGGCGCATTCCTGTAATGGAAAAGATAATAGGCACCAATCAGGCAGAAGGCCGTGTAGATCACTTCAAGTGTAATGATGAACCAATAGATCCGGTGGTGGAGCATGGGTGAGGTGATTGCCCGGTAGTTCAGGTTGATATTTTCCCGGGTGGTGTCCATGCTCAGAATATGACTGACGTACTCATAGTTGGATGCGTAGTCGGTGAAGTTGCTGTACATCACCAGCAGGCCAAAAAAGCTTATATAAATCATTAGTGCCAGCTTGCTGTATCTGATGATCTTGTCGGTAGTAATGCTGTTCAAGGTTAGAGTGCTCCATCACTGCTTTCCGTGGGTCGGATAAGTGGTGGTGAGTGTATAGCGCTTGAACTATTTTAGTGGGCTGACTGAATTGCAAGTTATGTAAGGAGCGGGCAGAGACTTTATAAGTCTCTGCTCGTTTTCGTTAGCCTTTCCACACTTGCGGGTTGACCAGATCTTGCGGGCGCTCGCCCAGCAGTGCGCTGCGCAGGTTAGCCAACGCACGGTTGGCCATGGCCTCGCGGGTTTCATGGGTGGCGGAGCCGATGTGCGGCAACGTCACCGCGTTTTTCAGCTGGAACAACGGCGACTCGGCCAATGGTTCTTTCTCGTAGACGTCCAGCCCGGCGCCGCGAATGCGGTTGTTTTGCAGCGCTTCGATCAGGGCGGCCTCATCCACGACCGGACCGCGCGCGATGTTGACCAGGATGGCGCTCGGCTTCATCAGGGCCAGTTCGCGGTGGCTGATCAAGTGCCGGGTTTTCTCGCTGAGCGGTACCACCAGGCAAACGAAATCGGCTTCGGCCAGCAGTTCGTCAAGGCTGCGAAATTGCGCGCCGAGTTCTTGTTCCAGCTGAGTCTTGCGGCTGTTGCCGCTGTAGAGGATCGGCATGTTGAAGCCCAGCCGCCCGCGACGGGCAATGGCCGCACCGATGTTGCCCATGCCGACGATGCCCAGGGTTTTGCCGTGTACATCGCAGCCAAACAGCGGTGCGCCGACGGTGGCTTGCCATTGTCCGGCCTTGGTCCAGGCATCGAGCTCGGCGACGCGGCGGGCGCTGCTCATGAGCAGGGCGAAGGCCAGGTCGGCGGTGCTTTCGGTGAGGACATCCGGCGTGTTGGTCAGCATGATCCCGCGTTCGTTGAAGTAGGCGACGTCGTAGTTGTCGTAGCCGACGGAGACGCTGGAGACGACTTCGAGTTTGGCGGCGTTTTCCAGTTGTGCGCGGCCAAGTTTGCGGCCGACACCGATCAGGCCGTGGGCGTGGGGCAGCGCTTCGTTGAACTGGGCGTTGATGTCGCCGTTTTTCGGGTTGGGGACGATGACGTCGAAGTCTTGCTGGAGGCGCTCGACCATTTCCGGGGTGACGCGGCTGAAGGCGAGGACGGTCTTTTTCATGGGAGGAGGGCTCGTCGGGGCTTGGTGAATGCCAAGCACGCTAACATTCTTTCCCGTTGTTGCGCGAGTCCGCGGATTGCCCGGGAGTTTCTGTGGGCGCTGGCCTGTCAGCGATGGCGGCCTTCGGGCGACCATGTTGTGGTTGACCGGGTACATATCCATTCCTGCGGTTACGGCGGCTGGCGGTTTCGCCCTTACGGCGACTCACTTTTTTTTCAAACGCCAAAAAAAAGTAAGCAAAAAAAGGCTCGCCCCAAACGTCCGGCCCCTCGCCTGGGCTCGGCGTTCCTTCGCTCCGGTATCCATCCGGGGACACTGCCCTCCGGTCTGCTTCGCGACGACCTACATGCAGCGTGTTCGACTGCGTCGAACGGCGCTGCGCGCCACTCCCCGGATGAACACCTCCACTCAGCCTCCCGAAGGGGCGGGTGGATCAAGATCAAGAGCTGCAGGCGAGCTAACGCTCGGCCTGATGAGTGGTGAGAATCAAAAGCTGTACGCTGAGTTCTTGTAGGAGCGAGGCTTGCCCGCGAAGGCGGCCTGACAGCCGACCAATCTCTTTTGCAGGTACCCACCAATCCATTGTGGGAGCGAGCCTGCTCGCGAAGGCTGTTTAACATTCGACATTGAAGTCGTCTGACTCACCGCTTTCGCGAGCAGGCTTGCTCCCACAGGGAAACAGTTCACACCGGAGGATCAGCTATGTGGCGCAGGGTTGGGTACTGCGACGTTATCGAGCATCCGGTTTGCGGCCAGTTCGGCCAGCATGACGATCTGCTGAATGGCCATCGCCTTGTGCCGGTGCGGGCCTTCCAGATAGTCCGCGAAGTCGCTCGCCATCACGCTGGCCTGGGCCAATGACTCGCAGGTGTGGGCCAGCAGGTCTTCGTCTTTGATGTCCGGTGCGATCACAAACATGGTGCTGGGTTTGCGGATGGCTGGGGATTTGAGGGCGGCGGGGTTGAGGTAGTGATCCAACGCGCGTTCGGCGGCGTCGTTGAGTTTTTTGGAATCGAGGGATTCGTAAGGGGAAACGTCGTCGGTTTCCGGAGGGTTCGGTGTTTCTTTGATCATGCGGAAGTTACTCATTGGCAGATGAAGTGGAACTGCCATCTTTCGTTTTCCAGACGAAAGGGTGGCAGCCATGCGCGGACTGGAAAAACCGGGACACCCACCAAAACCCGGTAGACCCGAAGGTCTCCCGCGCACAGCCGCCATAACAAGGATTTGCGTGCAGAAAAAAGCGCCGCAGTATGCCATGGGGTTTGGTAAGTGTTCGCCAGGTTTTCCAGACCTGGCCGCTGATTTTGCAGCGACCCACAAAGCCTACCCATTTCCCGTCTGACCCAACAACCGACAGAACCCGTCGGAAACATTCCCCAAAATCACTGCGTCTGTAGGACCGTGAAATCAGTTCGCCACCCGAGCCCCACCCAGACTCCCACTCAATTCATACGCCACCAATTCCGCCTGATGCGCCGCCAATATCTCCGGCAACGACCCGCGCAAGTACTCGACCCAGGTCTTGATCTTCGCGTCCAGGTACTGGCGCGACGGGTAGATCGCATACAGGTTCAGTTCTTGCGAGCGGTAGTTCGGCATCACCCGCACCAGTGTGCCGTTGCGCAGGCCTTCAATCGCCGCGTACACCGGCAACACGCCGACGCCCATGCCGCTGATGATTGCGGTTTTCATCGCGTCAGCCGAGTTCACCAGGAACGGCGAGCTGTTGATGGTGACCATTTCCTGGCCTTCCGGGCCGTCGAAAGTCCACTTCTCCAGCGGGATCACCGGGCTCACCAGGCGCAGGCACGCGTGGTTAAGCAAGTCGCTGGGCTTGTGCGCGCAGCCGTTGGCTTTCACATACGCCGGCGAGGCGCAGACGATGCTGTAGGTGATGCCCAGGCGCTGGGAGACGAACCCTGAGTCCGGCAGTTCGCTGGCGAGCACGATGGAAACGTCGTAGCCCTCGTCGAGCAGGTCCGGCACGCGGTTGGCCATGGTCAGGTCGAAGGTCACGTCGGGGTGGGTCTTGCGATAACGGGCGATGGCGTCGATCACGAAGTGCTGACCGATGCCGGTCATGGTGTGCACTTTGAGCTGCCCGGCCGGGCGCGCGTGGGCGTCGCTGGCCTCGGCTTCAGCCTCTTCGACGTAGGCCAGGATCTGCTCGCAACGCAATAGATAGCGTTTGCCGGCCTCGGTCAGGGCGATGCGACGGGTGGTGCGGTTGAGCAGGCGGGTTTGCAGGTGGGCTTCCAGGTTGGAGACCGCGCGCGAGACGTTGGCCGTGGTGGTGTCCAGTTGCACGGCGGCGGCGGTGAAGCTGCCGGCCTCGGCCACGTAACTGAAGGCGCGCATGTTTTGCAAAGTGTCCATGGGGTGCTCTCGGGTGCGATGGCAAATTGTGACACAAGGTTTCAGAGTCTGAGACCCCGACCAAGGGATTATCGCGTTAACGGTAACAAAGATTCACAGGATTCCCAGCTTATCGCCGTACAGACCGCCCCCTAGAATTGCGCCGGTCATTGTAGGAGCGAGGCTTGCCCGCGAAGGCGGCGTGACAGTCACCAACGATGTCGACTGATTCGCCGCTTTCGCGGGCAAGCCTCGCTCCTACAGGACTTCGTACGCCCCTTCTCTCAGGAAATCGCAGCAGTGCCGCGTCGCATCAACAGAGCGCTTCAGACGCTCAGTGTTCTGGCTTTATCCCTGACCCTCGGCGGCTGCATCGGCACCGGAGGAATTGCCCCGCAGGGCAAGGCACTGGAGGCCAATTCACTGGCCACCGACGACGCCATCCAGAGCGCCGCGCAGGACGCTCACTGGCCCACCGCACAATGGTGGCAGGCCTATGGCGACCCGCAATTGAACCGCTGGATCGATCTCGCCGTACAAGGCAGCCCGACCATGGCCATGGCCGCCGCGCGGGTGCGACAGGCCAGGTCCATGGCCGGCATCGCCGAGTCTGCCGAGTCGTTGCAGATTAATGGCGAATCCACCCTCAAGCGCCACAACTGGCCGACCGATCAGTTTTACGGGCCGGGCGAGTTGGCCAACACGACCACCTGGGACAACAACGCTGCACTGGGTTTCAGCTACGCCCTCGACCTTTGGGGCCGCGAAAGCAACGCCACCGAGCGCGCCGTGGACATGGCGCACATGACGGCCGCCGAAGCGCGTCTGGCCCAGCTCGAATTGCAGAACAATATCGTGCGCGCCTACATCGAACTGTCGCTGCATTACGCGCAGCGGGACATTGTCGAGGCGACCCTGAAACAGCAGCAGCAAATTCTCGATCTGGCACAAAAACGCCTGAACGGCGGCATCGGCACCCATTTCGATGTCAGTCAGGCTGAAACGCCGCTGCCGGAAACCCATCGCCAGATCGACGCGCTGGACGAGGAAATCGCCCTGAGCCGTAACCAACTGGCCGCTCTGGCGGGGAAAGGTCCAGGCGAGGGCGCGCAGTTGGAACGGCCCACGCTGTCGTTGGCCGCGCCACTGAAACTGCCGTCGTCATTGCCCGCGCAATTACTTGGGCAACGCCCGGACGTGGTCGCCAGCCGCTGGCAAGTGGCGGCCCAGGCGCGGGGCATCGATGTCGCCCACGCCGGTTTCTACCCCAACGTCGATCTGGTCGGCAGCCTCGGCTACATGGCCACTGGCGGTGGGGCGATGGAGTTTTTGACCGGCAAGAAACTCAACTACAGCGTCGGCCCGGCGATCTCGTTGCCGATCTTCGACGGCGGGCGCTTGCGTTCGGAGCTGGGCGAAGCCTCGGCCGGGTATGACATCGCCGTGGCCAAGTACAACCAGACGCTGGTCAACGCGCTGAAAAACATCTCCGACCAGTTGATCCGCCGCGAGTCCATGGACAAGCAGCAAACCTTCGCCGCCGAGTCGGTGGCCGCTGCGCAGAAGACTTATGACATCGCGATGGTCGCCTGGCAGCGCGGGCTCACCGACTACCTCAACGTGCTCAATGCGCAGACCTTGTTGTTCAAGCAGCAGCAGGTCCAGCAGCAGGTTCAGGCCGCACGCCTGAGTGCCCACGCCGAATTGGTGACAGCGCTGGGTGGCGGGCTGGGTGCAGGAAATGATGTGCCGAAGGACAGCCAGACCCAGGCACCGAAAACCCCGGCCCTTTTAAAGAGCCTCTCGAATTGAACACGATGTTCCAGGTACATCCGCATTTGTGGCGAGGGAGCTTGCTCCCGCTTGAGTGCGCAGCACTCACAACATGTGAGGTGGCTGCCCGAATATTGGGGCCGCTACGCAGCCCGGCGCGAGCAAGCTTGCTCGCCACAGAATCTCTTTTGCCTCACGTGCTTCCAGGATACTCATGACTCCCTCGCCCGCACCTCTGCGCTGGCTGTATTCCCTTGAATGGCGCCGTGGTTTTTTTGACTGGGCACGCAGCGACGGCGTGACCTGGGTCTACATTTTCAAAGTGCTGTTCGCCGCGTTCCTGACCCTGTGGCTGGCGATGCGCCTGGAGTTGCCGCAACCGCGCACGGCGATGATCACCGTGTTCATCGTCATGCAACCGCAAAGCGGCCAGGTGTTCGCCAAGAGTTTTTACCGCTTTCTCGGCACGCTGGCCGGGTCAGCGGTGATGGTCGCGTTGATTGCCTTGTTCGCCCAAAACACTGAACTGTTCCTCGGCTCGCTGGCGATCTGGGTCGGTCTCTGCTCGGCCGGCGCGGCGCGTTATCGCAATTTTCGCGCCTACGGTTTCGTGCTCGCCGGGTACACCGCCGCGATGGTCGGTTTGCCCGCGTTGGCCCACCCGGACGGCGCGTTCATGGCGGCGGTCTGGCGGGTGTTGGAGATCTCGCTGGGGATTCTTTGCGCCACCGTGGTCAGCGCCGCGATCCTGCCGCAAACCGCCAGCGCGGCGATGCGCAACGCCTTGTATCAGCGCTTTGGTGTGTTCGCCTTGTTCGTTACCGATGGCTTGCGCGGTCGCAGCAAACCCGAGGCTTTCGAAGCCAGTAACGTGCGCTTTATTGCCGAGGCTGTCGGCCTGGAAGGGCTGCGCAGCGTCACCGTGTTCGAAGACCCACACATGCGTCGACGCAACGGACGACTGAGTCGCTTGAACAGCGAATTCATGGGCATCACTACGCGCTTCAACGCCTTGCACCAATTGCTCGAACGCTTGCGCAGCAGCGGCGCTGACCACGTGGTGGCGGCGATCAAACCGGGGTTGCAGGACCTGGCGGAATTGCTCGATGGCTTCAGCGGTCGCGCCTTGACCAGCCCCGATGCCGCACGCCTGGCCAGCGCCTTGGCGACTTACAAGGAAAACTTGCCGGCGCGGGTTCGCAGCCTGCGGGCGACCTTTCAGGAAAGTGGTCCGAGCGACGCCGAGCAGCTCGATTTTCATACCGCCTACGAACTGCTCTATCGCTTCGTCGACGAGTTGCACAGTTATGCACAGACCCACGCTTCACTGGCCGATCACAGCCATGCGCGCGAGCAATGGGACGAACCGTTCACCCCGCAAACCAACTGGATGGCCTCGGCGGCGTCGGGGATACGGGCGGCGTTCATTCTGGTGGTGCTGGGCAGTTATTGGGTGGCGACGGCGTGGCCGAGCGGGGCGACCATGACGCTGATCGCTGCGGCCACCGTCGGCCTGTCCGCGGCGACACCGAACCCGAAACGCATGGCGTTCCAGATGGCCTGCGGCACATTCCTCGGGGCACTGATCGGCTTCGTCGAGATGTTTTTCATCTTCCCGTGGATCGACGGTTTTCCCTTGCTGTGCGTGATGCTCGCGCCGGTGATCGTGCTCGGTTCGTTCCTCACGTCGCGGCCGCAATACGCCGGTGTCGGCCTCGGCTTGCTGATCTTCTTCAGCACCGGTTCGGTGCCGGACAACCTCACCGTCTACAACCCTTACGCGTTCATCAACGACTACATCGCCATGGTGCTCGGCATGCTGGTGTGCGCGGCGGCCGGGGCGATCATTCTGCCGCCGAACAGCCGCTGGTTGTGGCGCCGGCTCGAGCAGGATTTGCGTGGGCAAGTGGTGTATGCGATCAGCGGCAAGCTCAAGGGCCTGGCTTCGAGTTTCGAAAGCCGCACCCGGGACTTGCTGCATCAGGCTTACGGCCTCGCGGTGGGTCAGCCGCAGGTGCAACGGGATTTGCTGCGCTGGATGTTCGTGGTGCTGGAAGTCGGCCACGCGATCATCGAGTTGCGCAAGGAACAGGCGATTCTGCCGGTGCATCCGGCCTACGCCGAATCCCAGCCGTGGCGCCAGGCAATCCGCGTGATGGGGCGCTCGCTGGTGCGGCTATTTCTGCAACCGAGCCCGAGCAATCTGGAACGCGGCCTGATCGCGGTCGACCATGCCATCAGCCGCGTGCAAGCCACCGATGAACCGTTCGCGCCGCACTTCGACACCTCCGCCTTGCGGCGGGTGAAGAGCTATTTGCACTTCATCCGCACCTCGCTGCTGGACCCGCAATCACCGCTCGCCGCCTACGCCGGGACCCGGCCCCAAGGACTTGAACATGCCTCGTGAAATCGCCTTCCACGGCGTGTACATGCCCACCATGACGCTGATGTTTTTCATCGCCGCGGCGCTGGCCTGGGCGCTGGACCGGTTCCTGTCCGGGTTCGATCTGTACCGCTTCTTCTGGCACCCGGCGCTGCTGCGCCTGAGCCTGTTTACCTGTCTGTTCGGCGCTCTGGCGCTGACGGTCTACCGTTGACTCTCTATTTCTGAAGAAGGCCCTGATGAAAAAGCTTTTCAGCCTGCTCGCCACGTTGCTGGTACTGGCCCTTGCGATATGGATCGGCCGGACCCTTTGGGTGCATTACATGGACACGCCGTGGACCCGCGACGGCCGGGTGCGCGCCGACATCATCAACGTTGCCGCCGACGTCACCGGGGAAGTGGTGGACGTGCCGGTGCGCGACAACCAGCAAGTGAAGAAGGGCGATCTGCTGATGCGCATCGACCCCGAGCACTACCGCATCGCGGTCAAACAGGCGCAGGCCCTGGTGGCCTCGCGCAAGTCGACGTGGGAGATGCGCAAGGTCAACGCCCATCGCCGCGCCGACATGGACGCCTTGGTGATCTCGAAGGAAAACCGCGACGACGCCAGCAACATCGCCGACTCGGCCCTGGCCGATTACCAGCATGCTCAGGCACAACTGGAAGCGGCTGAACTGAACCTCAAACGCACCGAGGTCCGTGCTGCGGTGGACGGCTATGTCACCAACCTCAACGTGCATCGCGGTGACTACGCGCGCATCGGCGAAGCGAAAATGGCTGTGGTCGATATGAACTCATTCTGGGTGTATGGCTTCTTCGAAGAAACCAAACTGCCGCATGTGCGGGTGGGCGACAAGGCCGACATGCAGTTGATGAGCGGCGAGGTGTTGAAGGGGCATGTGGAAAGCATCTCCCGTGGCATCTACGACCGGGACAACCCGGAGAGCCGCGAGCTGATTGCGGATGTGAACCCGACGTTCAACTGGGTGCGCCTGGCGCAGCGAGTGCCGGTGCGGATTCACATTGATGAAGTGCCGGAAGGTGTTCTTTTGGCGGCGGGGATTACGTGCACGGTCGTGGTTAACTGACTCGGTCCGTCAGGCATAAGACAAAGGCTCAGCCCTTGCAAAACGTCTCATGCAAATGTCGCCAAACCACCTTGCCACCGGCCTGTTTCTCAAACACTACTGTCGAGCGGCGATCCGAGTGCAGGCCCGTCGCATCGGTCTGCTGCTCGCGATAACCCACCACCGCGCCACCGTCGTACAGTGCAATACCCCGCAACTCGCTGAGCTCGATCCTGAAGCCAAGCTTCTTCCCGCCGGCCAGCAAGAACAACTCGCTCAACGCTTCGAAATCCAGCACCCGGCCGAGGGGCGAGATCATGGAAAACTGTGGTGAAAACCGGCTCAGCAGTTGTTCAAGTGCCGAGTCGTCTCGTTCTTCGGCCAGCCATTGTTCGATGGCGACGTGGGCCTGGATGACTTCGTCGAAGTAGTCGGTGTAGTCGGTCATGGTTGTTTCCTGAGTTTTTACAGCGTCTGGTCTGACGTCTTCGCGGGCAAGCCTGGGCAAATATTGCGAACGACGCGAGCCTGTAGGCGCGAGGCTTGCCCGCGAAGGACGATAACGCGGTCCTACAGTTGCCCCCTAAGCCCGAACCGCTTCATCAACCCCGCCTCCAGCAACCCTTTAGGCAGCAACCCCGCCAACAACGGCAACGCCCGGCTGCCATTGCCCAGACGAATCAGGCGCGGAGGTTTGCTCTGCTGCACAGCCTTGAGCAAACCACCGGCAAACTCCTTGGCCGGGGTCGGTTTATCCTGAGAGGCCTTGGCCCGCGCACGAATACCTTCGCGCAAGGGAAACCACGGCGATTGCTCGGTGATCAACTGCTCCGCTTCATGCCCGGCATTCTTGGCGAAGCTGGATTCGATGGCGCCCGGCTGTACTTCCATCACGCGCACACCGAACGGCGCCAGCTCCATGCGCAATGCATCGCTCAAGGCATGGACAGCGGCTTTCGAGGCGCAATACGCGCCGGCAAACGGGGTGACCAACACCCCGGAAACGCTGCCGATGTTTACCACGATCCCTTTGGCCCGACGCAACACCGGGAACAGCGCGCGGGTCACGCCAACAATCGCGAACACATTGGTTTCGAATTGGCGCTGCATCGCCGGCACACCGCCATCGAGCAGCGGCCCCATGGCGCCATAGCCGGCGTTGTTGATCAGCACATCGAGGCCGCCATGTTGCTGGTTGATCCGCTCGCTCAGCTGTTCCAGCGCCGCGCCGTCGTTGACGTCCAGCTGTAAGGCCGTGAATCCGGCGGCGGTTAACGCGGCCACATCTTCAGCCTTGCGGGCGCTGGCCCAGACTTCGTATCCGGCCCCTTTGAACACATCGGCGAGGGCGCGGCCGATGCCGCTGGAACAACCGGTAATCAACGCAACGGGCATGGCGCGGTCCTTGTGCAAAAAGAAGTAGGGGGATCAGTCGGAGAAACTACCCTGCAAACGCTCGGCGCGAAACTCCAGGGTTTGCGGGCGATAGCCAGGGCGCAGCGGCGGCAGGGGCAAGCAGTCTTCCCAGTTGGCGCCGGCTTGCAGTTCGCCGGGGCCGCGATAGCGCGGGGCGGTGTATTGATTGTCGGCCAGATTGACCGTATCGCCCGGCGCATACGCGGCGACACGCCAGCGCAACTCGGTCAGCGGCACGTCGTTGCCGTTGTTCATGGTCAGTTTCAACGGCCGGTCTGCCGGGCAGTGTTCCGGCGCGTAGGTGATGCGCAACTCCAGGCGCGCCAGTTGCTTGACCTCGCGGTTGTCCATCCAGATCACCCACGTGGCCACCAGACCCAGGCCGATGGCGGCCGCCACCGAGACGGGCAAGGCCTTGGCCGGGTAGCGCAGCAACAGGATCAGCCAGGTAATAACCAGCAAAACGCCGATGAACATGTTTGAACGCTCCTTGAACTCATGGCCACCATCCTACCGAAGGGCTGAGGGAATGGACATTGCGCGTTCCAATGGGACGCGGAGCATCCCGGGCTGAACTCCCACGCAGAGCGTGGGAACGAACAAAAAAGCCCCCGACCAACCCGCTGCGGATAGGGAAAACGCAGCGGACTGGACGGGGGCTTTTGTTTTACTGAACGCTTACTGCGCGATGGTTTTCACCGACACGCCGCGTTCGATCGGGGTGGAGCGACCGTAGATATCTTCGAACCGCTCGATATCGTCTTCACCCAGGTAGCTGCCCGATTGCACTTCGATGATCTCGAGTGGAATCTTGCCCGGGTTGCGCAGGCGGTGAACCGAGGCGATCGGGATGTAGGTCGACTGGTTCTCGCAGAGCAGGAACACGTTTTCGTCGCAGGTCACTTCGGCCGTGCCGCTGACCACGATCCAGTGTTCGGCGCGGTGATGGTGCATTTGCAGGGACAGGCACGCGCCCGGCTTGACCGAGATGTGCTTGACCTGGAAACGGCCGCCCATGTCCACCGAGTCGTAGGAGCCCCACGGACGATAGACTTCGCAGTGGTTCTGGGTCTCGCTGCGGCCCTGCTCGTTGAGGGTGTTGACCATCTGTTTGACGCCTTGGACCTTGTCCTTGTGGGCGATCATCATGGCGTCCTTGGTTTCGACGACCACGATGTTTTCCAGGCCGATCACCGACACCAGTTTGCCGTTGCCGTGGATCATGCAGTTCTTGCTGTCCTGAATGACCACGTCGCCTTTGGTGACGTTACCGTTGGCGTCTTTTTCGTTCACTTCCCACAGCGACGACCAGCAACCGACATCGCTCCAGCCGGCGGTCAGCGGTACGACGCAGGCGCGTTGGGTTTTTTCCATGACCGAGTAATCGATGGAATTGTCCGGGCAGCAGGCGAAAGTCGCTTCGTCGATGGTGACGGTGTCGGCATCCTGTTCGCTGCGTTCAAGCGTCAGCAGGCAGGTGTCGTAGATGTCTGGATCGTGTTTTTTCAGCTCTTCCAGGAAGCGGCTGGCACGGAACAGGAACATGCCGCTGTTCCAGAAGTAACCGCCGGACTGGACGAACTCGGTGGCGCGCTTGACGTCCGGTTTTTCGACGAAGTGCGAGACGCGGCTGACGCCTTCGGGCAGCAGGGAGTCAGCGGTCGATTTGATATAGCCGTAGCCGGTTTCCGGTTTGGTGGCCGGAACGCCGAACAGCACCATTTCGCCGTTTTCGGCAGCGACGGTGGCCAGGGCCAGCGCACGTTGCAAGGCTTTCTGGTCATCCAGCACGTGGTCGGCCGGCAGCACCAGCATCAACTCGTCGCGACCTTCATTGACCAGCATCATCGCGGTCAGGGCCACGGCCGGCGCCGTGTTGCGGCCGAACGGTTCCATCAGGATGCGCTGGGTTTCCAGTTTACGGTTGCTCAGCTGCTCGTTGACGATGAAGCGGTGGTCTTTGTTGCAAACCACGATCGGGGTGTCCATGCCTTCAAACACCAGGCGTTCCAGGGTTTGCTGGAACAGCGTGTGTTCGCCGGTCAGGGCGAGGAACTGTTTAGGGAATTGCTTACGCGAAAGCGGCCAAAGACGTGAGCCGCTACCACCTGACAAGATCACCGGAATCATGTTGTTACTCCTTGAAAATCGTATGGGTCAGAGCTACTGCGTTCTGTCGTTTCACTCTTGTTCTTATTCCGTGTCCCGACTGGCACTGCGGTTCAATGTGGGAGCGAGCCTGCTCGCGAAGGCGGCGTATCAGTCGACATCAATGTTGAATGTCAGACCGCTATCGCGAGCAGGCTCGATCCCACAAGGGAACAGCGTCAGTCAGGCAAAATGTTTAGCGCGTCGAAACCGGGCGTTTTACCCAGACTGGCGACAGGCTGCTGCCTTTACCGGTGACGTACAGCACGGCGGCTTCACCGCGTTCCAGGGCAACCGGTTTCACGTCGCCGACTTTGGTCGCGCCGTCGTACAGGGCCAGGCTGACTTTGACCGGGTTGATTTCACGTTCGCCACGGCCCTTGGCCGCTACGGATGGAACCACTTCGGTCTTGCCATCAGCGGTTTTCAGGGTCAGGGCCTTGTCGCTGAGGTTCTGCACGCGAACCAGGGATTTCTGCTTGTTCTTGAACGGCGGCTCTTCGATCAGTTGCGGCGCGCCGCTGGCGTTGTTGACCAGGGTGTAATAGTGATCACCGGCCAGTTTCACCGGCAGGGTCTGGCTGCCGACCTTGGCGCTGTAGTCGCCGCCCGGCATGAAGCTGAAGTCGGTGCTGGACAGCGGCGCGACTTCGGCCAGGTTGGTGCTGCCGACGGTGGCGCTGACTTCAGCGTTACCGGCGTTGTAGACACGGACGAAGCTCGAACCTTTCGGTGCAGTCGGGCCGTAGAGTGCAGCGTCACCAGCAAAGGCGGACATCGACAACACGCTCATGCCAGCAACAAGTGCGAAGGTCTTGGCGAGACGGCGAGGAGTAGTAGTGAAAGTCATGGTAGTACCTCTCTCTTTCAGTTTTGCGCCCGGTCGGGCGTCTCGGATTTAGTGTTTGCGGCTACGTTTTGTTGGCGGGCGCCGGCTTCTTTGAGCTCTGCGACCCACTGCGGGTCGGCGTCGCCTATTTCGTTGTTCACAGGCAGATAACGTTCAGGGAACTCCCAGATCAGCACCTGTGGCGGGCTGTTCTTGAAAGCATCACTTTTCAGGTAGCTGAGCATCGGCAGAATCGGGCCGTGGCCGTCTTCGGCGTAATTGACCACGTCGCTGTTCAGCGCTTGTTTCAGCGCCCCGACGAAGTTCCAGTTAGGGTTGGCGCTGTAGCTGGTGCCGATCAGGGCCACCGGCACTTCGGTGTTGGCGAACAGCGCGTCATCACCGGCAGGCTGGTCTTGCGCGACCACGGTGTTGCGCTTTTGCAACGGCTCGGTCTTCGGCATCAGGTTTTCGAACAGCGGGTCCAGCGGCAGGAACAACCGCAGGTCGCCCTTGTGCGTGACCTTCTCCGCAGGTTCGGTGACGAAGCGTTGCGGCTCGCCACTGAGCGGGGTTTTCTCGGCAATGGTTTTGGCCAGGGTCTCGGCGGCGATTTGCGCGCCTTCCGGGGTCCAGTGGGTGTCGGTGCGCAGGAACACTTGCTCGCCGTCCAGCTTGGCTTTGAGCATCGGGCCGAACAGGTCAGGCGCGATGATCTTGTTGGCTGCCACGCGAGCGTGGAAGTCTTCATAGAGGTTGGCGTGAATGCTCGAAGGTTTCACTGCGCCCAGGTGTTCCGGGTACAGGCGAGTCTTGGCCGGCACAATCGCCATCACCAGTTTCACGCCTTTGGCCTTGAGTTCCTGGCGTACGCCTTCTACGAGCGCGTAGTTGCCTTGCAGGTTCAACTCTTCGTTGACGATCGGGTTGAATTCTTCATCGCTGTACAACCATTGATCGCGGCCGAGCACAACGCCCGGACGACCTTCGTTGAACAGTTTGAAATCCAGCGCGGCCCAAAGGTTGGTGCCCAGGCGCTTGATCGGGAACTCCTCGTCGTAGTGCGTTTCCACAGCCTTGGCCCAGCGGCCATTGAGCACCGTCGCATCGGCGTTGGTGCTGAAGCCGAAGAAGCTGCGCGTCGACCACAGGCCCAGCACCAGCAGGGTCACCATGAACAGGGCGATGTAGAAGATACGTAATGAGCGGGTCATGGTCAGATCCCTCAGAACTGGAAGTAAAGGAACGGCGAGAAGCTTTGCGCCGAGAGTTTGAAAATCGAGGCGATGAACAGCACCAGTACCAGCGTGCGCATCACGTAGCGGGACCAGTCCGCGGTCCAGTAGGCCGGTTGCACGGTGGCTTCAACGCCAACGGTGTAGCCAGGCTCGTGGATGCTGGTCGGGTTGTCGCCCGGTACGGCTTTGATCATTCCAGGCGTGGCAGCGGCCGGGCCGTCGGCCTCGACGTTGACCACAGGCTTGGTCTTCTCAGGCGGCAGGTTGCTGTAGAAATCGCGGATGCCGAAGAACGCCAGGGTCATGTAAGCCACCACCAGGGTCGCCACTTGCAGGCCGGTGAGGCTGGCCGCGTTGAGTTCCGACAACGACCATTCGCCGAAGCTGAACATCGCGCCGTACATGCGACCGGCGACGTGCAGGTTTTCCGAACGGAAGATCACCCAGCCCATGACCACGAGCAGGAAAGTCAGGGCCCAGCGGATCGGGTTGATGCTGCGTGGCGAGGTGTTCAGGCCCAGGGCCTTTTCGATCGCCAGCCACATGCCGTGCCACGCACCCCAGATGATGTAGGTGATGTTCGCGCCGTGCCACAGACCACCGAGCAGCATGGTCAGGAACAGGTTGCGATAGGTCATCAGCGTGCCTTTACGGTTACCGCCGAGGGTGATGTACAGATAGTCACGCAACCAGGTCGACAGGCTGATGTGCCAGCGACGCCAGAACTCGGTGATCGACTGGCTGATGTACGGCTGCTTGAAGTTTTCCATGAAGCGGAAACCCATCATCAAGCCCAGGCCGATGGCCATGTCGCTGTAGCCGGAGAAGTCGAAATACAACTGCGCGGTGTAGGCGAGGGCGCCCAGCCAGGCGTCGCCCGTGGTCGGGTTCTGCAAGGCAAAGCAATGGTCGGCCACCACCGCGAGGGTGTCGGCGATAAAGACCTTCTTGATGAAACCCTGCATGAACCGCGTGGCACCTTCGGAGAACTTGTCGAGGGTGTGGGTGCGATTGTTGAACTGGTCGGCGAGGTCGCGAAAACGCAACACCGGGCCGGCGATCAAGTGCGGGAAGATCGCCACGAATGCGGCAAAGTCGATCAGATTGCGGGTCGCCGGGGTGTCTCCCCGATAGACGTCGATGATGTAGCTGATGGACTCGAAGATGTAGAACGAGATCCCGATCGGCAACAGCACGTGGGTCAGGATGAACGGCGACAGACCGACCGACGTCATCATCGCGTTGATGCTGTCGACGCCGAAGTTGGCGTACTTGAAGTAGCCGAGAATGCACAGGTCGACGGCCACGCCCAGCAGCAACCAGCGTTGTGCCGGTTTGGTCCGAACGCCTGCGGCACCGACTTTGAGGCCGATCCAGTAGTTCCACAACGTGACGGCTGCGAACAGCGCAAGGAAGTCCACACGCCACCAGGCATAGAACACGTAGCTGGCGAGCAGCAGCAGCAGGTTGCGATAGCGTATTCCGCTCAAGTAGTACATGCCGAGAAAGATCGGCAGGAACAAAAACAGGAACACGTTGGATGAAAATACCATCCCGGTCTCTCCATGTTTAACCAACAGTCAAGGGCCAACGGCCCCCCCAAACCCCCCATCAAAATCCAGAGGGCAACATCACTTCATTGTGGGAGCGAGCCTGCTCGCGAAAGCGGTGTTTCAGTCGACATCTTTAGTGAATGTCAGGCCGCATTCGCGAGCAGGCTCGCTCCCACAGGGGTTTTGCGTTTGGCTCTAGGAGCCTTTTTTGCCTTTCTCGTTGGCCGGGTCGTAGACCTTGGTCAGGTCACCCCCGAGGCGGAAGGTCTTGAACGGCTGCATCTCGTGTTTTTTCTCGAGTACATCCGGCGAGCAGGTGTAGAGCGTGCAGAACGGTTCGAGCCAGGCGAATTTCGAGTCGACCTTGAGGTCGGTCATGTCCTGTTCCTTGCCGTTCTTTTTCTCGAACTCGTCCGGGTCTTTAACCCCCGACAACACCCGGTCACCCAGGCGTTTCAGCGCGCCGTTGTTTTCCTGACGCAAGTCCACACCGTTGACCTGAGCGAAACTGGCGATCATCGCGAGCGGCGGGAGGGCGTAGTTGTGGTAGGCGAGGGCGCGTTGCTGGCGCTTGAGTTCGTTGGGCAGGAAACCCTGGGCGTCAATCTGATTGGCGCCGACTTTGTATTCCTTCACTGCCCAGTCGAACAGGTCGCGACGGTTGGTGGCGATGGACGTTGCCATCACCGACCAGGCGGACCAGTACGAGTGGTTGTTGGTTTTTTCCAGCGGCAGGTTGTCCCAATCGCTGACCACCTGATCCGCCATTTTGCTGAACCAGGCTTCGATCAACTGCGACTCTTGCTGATGGTTGGCCAGCGGTTGCGAATCGGAGAACTTCAGGCGAATGTAAGCCGACGCCATGCTGCCCAATGCCCATTTGCGCATGGACTTGCCGGTGTGGTTGAAGTCCTTGGACATCAACGCATCGGACTTGGCCCAGGCGGTCAACCAATTCAGGGTGCATTCCAGTTGTTCCGGACGACCGTCACGCATGTACTGCATCACGCGCTTGCTGGTGCCGCGCTCCATCTTGGTGATGTCGGCGGTGGTGTCGCGGAAGGCTTTTTCCGAGGCCTCGTTCAGGGTCGAACGGGCCTTGTCGGAGCCTTCATACTTGCTGCGAAATTGCAGTGAGCCGGTGTACGGCGTCGGCATCGCATCACAGCCTTCGCTCTTGTCGCCGGTTTTGACTTTTTCAATCGGCGCGAAGTAACCCTGTGGCGGGCGCAGTGGCGCGGCGGCCTGGGTGGCGCCGGCGAACATCGCCAACGTCAGCAGGGAGGGCGCGAGTAACTTTTTCAAAGTTCGGGTTTGCATGCATGTCATAAGAGGTTGCCTCATTGCCCGGCTTGAGCGGTACGCTGCCCAGCGCCAGGGAATACATTGCGTTTGCAGATTTTCGCTTCGACTTTCTGTGGCGTGGCACCTGCTTCAGGGCCCTGGATTTCGACGGCCAGCAGATTCTGCGTGGCCCAGTCTTCGTCCGTGCGCAACTCAAAGGCAAAGCGCCCGTCGGTGTCGGAAGTTTCCGGTTTTTCGATTTTGATGTCCTCGTGGCGACCGTTCATGTACCAGAGGGTGGCTTGCAAAGTTTTCACCGATGGATCGGCGAAGCGGATGTCGACCTGGTGACTGCCGTTTTGCAGGTTCAGGTTCTTGCTGTTGACCATTAATTCGTTCTTGCCCGGTTTCAACGTGGTGCTGCCGGTCATCTGTGCATCCTTTCCTTCGCAACCGTTGTCCAGCAGCGCCATCATCTGGCGGTAGATGGTTTCCTGGTCGAGGCGATAGAGCGGCGAGAATTCCCAGATCAGAATCTTCGGCGGCTTGGTCTGGAACTCTTCGCTGCCCAGGTACTGCAGCATCGAACCTTCCAGGCCACCGCCGGGGAACGCCACGTTGAGGATGTCGGCGCCGATGGCCTCTTCGAGGAAACCGGCGAAGTTGTAGTTCTTGCCACTGTGGCTGGTGCCGACCAGGGTGATCTCGGGATTGCCCGAGTCACTGAACAGGTCGCCGTCGGCCGCTTCGCCCTTGGGCTCGGTGGTGAACTGATCCATGTACTGGATCGCGTAGCTGGTGCCACAGAGTTGACCGGCCATGTTGTGTAATGTTCCGGTCTTGCCCATGCGACCCGACTTATGGCTCTCGAATTCGCGCTTGGGAATGTCAGCGAACTCAGGCAGTTGCTTGATTTTCTCGCCGACGATTTTCGCCGTGCGCTGGGCGCCATACGGCGTCCAGTGTTGGTCGCCGCGGAAGTAGAAGTCGTGGGCCGGCAAGGTGTCGGGCAGCGATTCGTTGGTCAGCGGCGACAGGTCCGGAACCACGTAGCCCATGGCGGCGAAACGGCCGAGCATGGTCTTGTAGTTCTTCAGCGCCTTGTCGAAATCGTATTTGGCTTTTTCTTCCGGATTCAGTTTGTTGCGGTTCACCAGACCACGGGTGGGCTGGTAAACGATGACCAGTTCCACGCCTTTGCTCTTGAACGCATCGTGCAGCTCTTTCATGCGTTTGTAGCCGGCGGGGGTGGTGTCGAATTCGGTGCGCAAGTCTTCCTGGGTCCGGAACAGCCAGTCGCCCTGAGCCTGCACCAGCGTGGTGAAGTTCTGCTGATAACGCGTGGTGTAGTTCTTCGCGTCATGGGCTTCGGGGCACAGGTTGCAGCACGGTTCGGCGCTGAAGCTCGGCGGACTTACTTTACTGGCAGCTTCATCGGCACGGACGCCGGCGCTGGCCGCGAGAATGCCGGCGGTCAGGGCCGACAGGCTGAGTAATTTGATCAAGTGTGGGTGCATAAAATTATCCTCAGTCCTGCATTTCGGTCTGGCGTTCGACAGGGTCGATCAGCACGGCTTTCTGCTGGCGCACCAGCAAGTCGAGAATTTCATCCTGGCGCTCGCCAAGAATCCCGTTGAAGCTGATGCCGCTGGATTTGGTCGGGGCGAGCATGGACACGCGATACAACTCGACGCTCAGCGGCGAGTCGATGGACAGCGGTCCGCTGCCGTTGCCGGCCAGTTCGCCACCGACGATGATCAGCGACACCTGGGCGTCGAACGGGTCGAGCTTGATGTCCCGGTCGGTGTCGCTCAGGTCTTTGATGTGGCCGTAGACGCCGGTCAGGCCGTTGGCCATGGCGAGGTTTTCGTAGAGGCGGATGTTCACGCTGTTACGAATACGGATGCCGTGGCGGCGATTGCTGATCACCTTGTTGCCCCACAGCAGGTTGTCAGCACTCTCGTAGAGGGTGATGCCGTCGGTGTGGTTCTTGTAGATCTCGTTGTAGGCGATGACGTTGTTCACGCTGTTACGGTCAATCACCATGCCTGACAACTTGTTGTCGTAGCTGCGGTTGTTGAAGATGAAACTGTCGTTGACCTCACGGGAAATAATGATCCCGTGCTTTTTCTTGGTCCCGAATACGGTGTTGTCCGCGATGATCAGTCCGTGGGAACGGTCATGCGGGTCAATGCCGTAGACGATGTTGTCTTTGTAAGTGTTGCCCTTGACCACGAAGTCGCGGGTCTCGTAGCAGTAGAAGCCGTACCACATGTCCGAGAACTCGGAGCCGACGATCCAGCCGGTCGGTTCAGGACGCTTGAGCACCTTGGCCATGTTCGGCGTGTACTGGGAAATACTCACGCCGTAAGACTTACTGTTGGCGTAGCCGAAACTGGCGATCTTGCTGTTGGCGATGTAGGTCTGGGTGCCGCCCCAGGACAGCAGGAACGGACGGAATTCCTTCGGCGACTTGAAGGCCGCCGGGCCGTTTGCCTTTTCGCTCCAGCCAGTGATTTTGGTATCACGCACAAACAGCTGGCCGTCGTTGACCAGGAACGAACCGGACTCTTGGGACAGGCGCAGTTCCTGGGTCTGCTTGTCGATTTCCAGGATGCCTTTCTCACCTACCACGATCGGCAACTTCGCCAGGAACACACCCGGCGAGGTTTCGCTGAAGTACTGCTTGGGCAGTTTCTTGGCCAGATCCTTGAGGTTCATGTAGCCGTCGTCGACGAAGATCGCCTGTGGGATGCCGTGCTGACGCACCACCCACTCGGCCATCTTGTTATCGCCGCCGATGAAGTCCTTCAGGGCGTTCTCCTGCATCATCCGGCGCACGCTGATTTTGCCGGCCTTGGTGCGCACGACTTTCGCGGCGATGGCTTCGGCGGTGTAGCCGGAGGTGTCCGGCAGTTTCGGCGCTGCCAGTTCCAGCGGCTCGGTCGGCGCGCTGTTGACGGTGTAGGTCTTGGCCTGTTGCAGCCCCTTGGCAATGGTCGCCGGCTGCCCTTTCTGCGCGGGCGCTACCGGCTCCGCAGTGGCGAAGGCCGCCGAGCTGGCCAGCAGCATCGCGCCGGCCAGCAAGGTCAACGAGCCTCTCTTCGGACTGTTCATGTCAGGAACTCCCTTCGCGGTTCGCATCAGAAGCGCCAGATCACGTCGATAAACGCGCGGTGCATGTACGAATCGACGCCTTTGCCATACGCATCGCCCGGCTTGAACACACCGCCACGCAAGCGCACGAGGGCCGAAGGCTCATCGATCGACTGACTCAGGGAGGCCGGCAGCAGGCCTTGCTTGAAGTACTTGGTGACGACCACGTCCATTTCCTGGCCGAGGTCTTTGTTGCCATCTTCCAGCGGCAGGGACGTGCTGGAGAGCACGGCGCCGGTCACGTCGTCGGTGTCGTTCTGCACGGCGTTGATGCCGTTGCTGCCGACCGGCTTGTTGCCGTCGACACGCCAGAATTTGTGGTAGATCACGCTGGCGTCGTATTCGTCGTTGAGCATCCACGAACCGAACAGCGTAGCGGTCTGCATGTTGTTCATTTCGCCACGGAAGGCTTCGCCGAAACGGTGAACCCGCGAACGGGTACCGGTGTAGTTCGAGCGATTGCTTTCCAGGCCGTTCTGTTCGTAATCGGCGCTGGCGCGGGCATAGGCTGCACCGACTTGCCATTGCGGATCGAGGCGCAGACGCACGCCCAGATCAGTGGCCCAGCCATCGACGTTGCCGCTGGTCTTGGCTTGTGCCGGCGGAGTGCCGTCGGCGTTCAGCGGATTGACCGTGTCGCGGTCGCCGCTCATGCCGGTGACGCTGCCCCAGTAATTGACGGTGTTGGTGTTGCGCCAGTTGTAGGCATCGCTGTCGGCGGTCAGGCCGATCCAGCTGATGTCGCCGTTCTCTTTCTTGTCCAGAGAATCGGCCGGAACACCAGGTTGCGGATAGTCAAGCTTGCCGTCATCGTGGGTGTGATGACCACGAATGCCGACCCAGTTGCCCGGCGTCCACTGATACGCCGCATCGGCGTAAGCATGCAGGCGATCCTTGTCTTTCGGAGCCAGCTCGGTGAGGTCGGTGCGGTATTCGCTGAAGCGTTCGGCCACACCGGCGTTGGCACGCAACAGGGTGGTGTCGAAGGTCCAGTTCAGGGCTTCGATGTTGGTGTCGCGCCATTGGCCATCGTCGTTGCGCAGGCGCTGGCGACCGAGCTTGAGGATCTCGCCAGGGTACGGCGTCAGGCCGCTGTAGCCGACCCAGAACTCGCGCATCGCCAGGTAGTTTTTCTTGCTCTTGCGATCACCGTTGTCGGTGGTCTGGGTGCCGTCGCTGTCGGACTGCTGCAGCGTGTCGGTCTCGATGATGTCGGTGGACGTCACGGCCTGACCCATGGCGTAGCCGCTCCACGCGCCGCTCTCGCCGTAGATCCATGGACGCAGGTCGAGGCCGACGCCGTTGACGTCGCCGCCGCTTGCGGTGCCCAGATCGGTGTCGTCTTGGGACTGGCCGGTGATTTTCACATCAAGGCCGTAGTTTTTGCTTTCAGTCAGGGCCGCCAGGGTCGGGCACGACCACAACAGGGCGAACGACAGGCCAATACCGGCCTTCACGAATGGATTCAGCTTCATAGGGATTCCTCGCCGTCTTCTTCTTGCAGGGCATGCAGTTCCAGCGTGTTCTGGCTCAAGGCACCACGAACGTCCTGTTCTTGTTTCAACAGACGTTTGGCCTCGGCGAGCTGGGCAGGCGGCAGTTGGGCTTCGAGTGTTTGCGCAAGCTCGGTGGCTTGCGGGGTGTTCTGCGTCTTGGCCAATTGGCTGAAGACGTAAGCGTTAAGCGGGTCGGGCTTGGTGCCCTTGCCTTGGGAAAACAGTTGGGCAATGGCGAAGTCGGCGCTGTTCTGGCCGTTGCGCGCAGCCTTGAGCAGGTGGTCCAGCGCTTTCTGCGAATAGACCTGGCCCAGGTAACCGCGACGGTAGATCTGGCCGAGGTAGTAATCGGCGGCCACTTCTCGGTCGACGGCTTTCTTGAAGTGTTCTTCGGCAGCCTTCGCGTCGGCCGGCACCATTTTGCCTTCGTAATAGAGCTTGCCCAGCAACAGTTCGGCGCGCGGCTGGTCGGCGGCGCGGCCGTTGTCCAGATACTTCATCATCGTGTCGACGTCGCCCAGTTCCGGGAAGTCGTAGAGCAATTGTGCGAGGCTGACCCAGGAAGCGGGGTAGCCCGGAGCGATGCCTTCGAGCAGCGACTGAGCGGTTTTCTCGTCGGTCTTGCCCAGGCTCGCATCGCCCAATACGCGAGCCACACTGTCCACGCGTTGAGCGGTGACCGTGCCGCGAGCGTGAGCGGCTTGCATCTGCTTGATCAGCTCGGCCTGTTGCTCAGGCTTGGCCTGTTTCTGATAGACCGTGGCCAGTTCGACGTAGCAGATGTCGGTGGTGTTCAACGCCGCTTTGCAGATGGTTTCCACTTCGTCCAGATGCTGGTCGTAAGTGCCCTGGGTGCGATAGAGCAGCACTTGAGCCAGGCCCGCTTCCGGTTTGCCCTCGGCGCGCCATTGGCTGATCTGCTGCTGGGCGTTGACGTTGGGGAAACTGTGCGGGTATTGCAGGTACAGCATCGCCAGCGGGATCAGGGTGTTGCCTTCACCAGCGGCCGAGGCTTTTTTCAACAGGCCTTCGGCTTCGTGCTGTTCGGCTTCGGTGGAGCCGGGTTTGGCCACCAGCAGACGACCCAGGCGAGCCTGGGCCCGCGGCGAGACGCTGGCCGCGGCGCGATAAGTCGCCTCGGCCTGTTTGATCTGCGCCGGGTCACGACTATCGACCTGGATATCGGCCAGGCCAACCTGTGCTTCGCTGTAGCCCAGGTCTGCCAGTTGCTGGTAATTCTGCGCCGCCAGCGCGGTGTCACCGCGCTTGAGGGCTTCGTTAGCCAGACGTTGGTCTGGAAGGCCGGCACAACCGGCCAGAGCAATTGCCATGGCCAGGGTCAGCGGGACCGGCAGGATTCTGAGTGGGCTAGTCACGGGCATGTCCTCTGCTTAAATACCGGCGGCCATGGCTTTGTCGATCAGCCAGTTCAGGTTCGGACCACGGGTGCTGTTCACTTCAACCGGGCGACCGGCGAACTTGCTGTCGAGTGGCTCGTCAGGCTGGATCAGCACGCGGATGTCCGAGGAAAGGTCGGCGCTTTTCAGGCTGGTGCTGCTGACGATCTTGCCGCTGCGGGTTTTGTCTTCACCGGCGATCTGGAAGCTGACCGTGTTGCCTGGCAGCACATCGCCGAACTGGCGATAGGAGAAGCGCGCTTCAACATTGGCTTCGCTGTTGCGCGGCACCAGTTGGAAGATCACGTCGCCTTTGCTGGCGTACTGACCGTTGGCGACCAGTTGCTGGGCCACGGTGCAATCGCACGGCGAGGTCAGGGTGCCGGTCATTTGCTTGCCGAACAGTTCTTCAACCTTGGCCGGTTGCAGTTGGTTGTCGTCCAGATGGCCCTTGAGTACGTCGAGCATGCTGGTGCTGAACGTTGCGAGCGGCGCGCCTTTGGCAGCAACGCCGTCGGCCTTGATCAGGCTCTGCACGGTGCCGTCGCGGGGCATGGTGATGTTCATGCCTGCCACGCTGACCAGGCCCGCCTGGGCGTGGCTGACGAAGTACATGCCGTACACCGACTTGAAGATGAAACCGAACGCCGCGAGGCCGACGATGAAAATCGCCAGGCTGAAGGTCACGGCGCGCAGACGACCGAACGCGGTCATGCCGTGGCCGCCGTCCTTCATCTTGCGCGCCTTGGTGAAGTTGTCGCGCTGCAGGGTCGCCAGCACTTCACCCATGCTGACGATGTCGCCGGCCAGGTGCGAGGTGATCAGGTGACGCAGGGTGGAAATATCCTGGGGTTCCAGGTTCTGGAACTGACAACCGATGCGGCCGGTCTGGCGGTCGACGGAGCGGATCAGCAATTCCACGTCCATGGCCAGGCCGAGGTTATCGATGACGAATTGCAGGCGCGCCTTGTACACATCGCCGGTTTTCAGCGGCAGCTGACCGGCGTTGAAGGCCAGGCCGCCAGCGGAGAGGTCGATCACTCGAGCTTCTACCGGGGTCCGGTCGGGACCGAAGAAACGCAGCTTGGCCGGGATTTTCACTCGGGCGTGTTGGCGCTGGGCTTCTGACTCATGCACTACGTTGGCGTTGACGGCGGTATTCATAGGGGCGTTTTCCTGGTTAATTCAATAAGGGGGCGGTCAGACCATCATCAGCAGCACGGCAACAAAAATGCTGCCGGCGGAGAAGGTCATGGTCCGAGACGACCAGGTGTTGAACCAACGTTGAAAGCTGGCGAGGTCACGGGTCAGGGAAGTGGGCTGGCGAGTCCAGGACTGTTGGTCGAGGCGGAAGAACACGTAGATCTTCACCAGCGCGCCGACGATCTGGTTGTAATAGAGAATCGCCGGGTAGGCCGGGCCGATCCGGTGACCGGACAACGACAGCAGCACGGTCAGGATCAGGCGGGTAATGCCGATCCACAGCAGGTACACCAGGATGAACGCGGTGCCGTACTTGAAGCTGGCGATCAGCGCGACCGTCAAGCCCAGCAACGAGGTCCACATCGACACGCGCTGATCGAACAGCACCACCGAGGTGAACAGACCGAGGCGTTTAACCCCCAGGCCCAGGGCGCGGGCGTTCTGGCGCAGGTTGTTGCCGTACCAGCGGAACATCAGTTTGCGACTGGCCTTGATGAAGCTTTTTTCCGGCGGATGCTCCACGGTGTGGATCGCGGCGTCCGGCACGTAGAACGTGTCGTAGCCCAGGCGCATCAGGCTGAACCAGCTCGACTTGTCGTCACCGGTCAGGAACTTGAAGCGGCCCAGGCGCCAGTGTTGCAGCGAGTCGCTTTCCACGTCGGCGATGAAGTCCGGGTTGGTGACCACGGTCGCGCGAAACACCGACATCCGGCCGGTCATGGTCAGTACGCGCTTGGACAAGGCCATCGAGCACATGTTGATGTGGCGCTGGGCGAATCGCAGTTTGTGCCATTCGCTCATGATGTAGCCGCCGCGCACTTCGCAGAACTCGTTGGTGGTCAGGCCGCCGACATTGCCGAACAGCTGGAACCACGGCACGGTCTTGAGCACGGTGCCCTCGGCGAGCACGGTGTCGCCATCGATCACTGCAACCACTGCGCGGTCGTCCGGCAGGTGGCGGGAGATGGCGCGGAAACCGTAGGCCAGGCCATCACGCTTGCCGGTGCCGGGAATGCGCACGAAGTCGAGCTTGACCCGATCCGGCGGATTCATTTTCGTCCAAAGGCTTTTCACCAGCTTCTCATCGGACATTTCGACGATGGAGCAGACCATGGTGGTCGGCAGGCCGCAGTCGATCGCTTCGCGAATGACGGAGGCGTAGACCTGGGCGGTGGTCAGCGCGTCGATACGGAAGCTGGTGACCATCAAGAAAACATGGGACGGGTTTGCCGCGTCACCCAGCTTGCGCACTTTGCGCCGCAGGTGCGGGTAGACCACGTACAGAAACAGCATCCCGCGCACAAAGTGCGTGGCGCCCATCGAGTAGCGCCAGATGCCGATGAAACCGATGAGGAAGATAAAATCCTTCGAATCGGAATCGAATGTGGACGCAGGCAACGCCATGGCGATGCCCATCAATAAACTTAGGTAAAACAGCCAACCGGCGGCCTGAAGTAGGCCGTGCTTTAGCCTGTGCATAATCTGCATCCGTCTCTATCTCGGGCGAGCCTGTGGGGTGGCCCGATGGGGTTAAGGCAGGCATAAAAAACCGTAGGAGCGAGGCTTGCCCGCGAAGGCGGTGTGCCTGACACACCGCGTTGCCTGGTTCGCCGGCAAGCCTGGCTCCTACAGGAGCCAGGCGGTGTACCTGACACATCAAGTCGTCTGGTTCGCCGGCAAGCCTGGCTCCTACAGGGAACGGCTTGTTACCAGCAGATGCCTTCGGTACGACCGCTGACGCTGGTGGCTTTGGACATGAAGCCAACCAGGTCGACGACTTGCTTGCCGTGTGGAGCGTTCTGCGCCAGGGCGCGGAATTTCTCGTCACGGTTGCCGAGGATGATCACGTCGGAGTTGGCGATCACGTCGTCGAAGTCAGCGTTGAGCAAGGACGAGACGTGAGGGATCTTCGACTCGATGTAATCCTTGTTCGCGCCGTGGACACGGGCGTATTCGACGTTGCTGTCGTAGATGCTCAGGTCGTAGCCCTTGCCGATCAGCATTTCCGCCAGATCTACCAGCGGGCTTTCGCGCAGGTCATCGGTGCCGGCCTTGAAGCTCAGGCCCAGCAGGGCGACTTTGCGTTTGTCGTGGCTGGAAACGATGTCGAAGGCGTTCTGCACCTGGGACTCGTTACTGCGCATCAGCGAGTTCAGCAGCGGTGCTTCCACGTCCAGCGAGCCGGCGCGGTAGGTCAGGGCGCGAACGTCCTTCGGCAGGCAAGAGCCGCCGAACGCGAAGCCAGGACGCATGTAGTACTGGGACAGGTTCAGCGTCTTGTCCTGGCAGACCACCTCCATCACTTCACGGCCATCGACGCCGACAGCCTTGGCGATGTTGCCGATCTCGTTGGCGAAGGTCACCTTGGTGGCGTGCCACACGTTGCAGGTGTACTTGATCATCTCGGCGACAGCGATGTCCTTGCGGATGATCGGTGCGTCGAGCTCTTCGTACAGCGATTGCAGAACGTCGCCCGAGGCCTTGTCGAACTCGCCGATGACGGTCATTGGCGGCAGGTCGTAATCGGCGATCGCGGTGCTTTCACGCAGGAACTCAGGGTTCACTGCAACGCCGAAGTCGACACCGGCTTTCTTGCCGGAGCAGTCTTCGAGGATCGGGATGACAACGTTTGCGACAGTGCCCGGCAGCACGGTGCTGCGAACCACGATGGTGTGGCGGGTGGTCTTGTCGCGCAGGACAAAACCGATCTCGCGGCATACCGCTTCGATGTAGTTCAGTTCCAGGTCGCCGTTCTTCTTGCTCGGCGTACCGACGCAGATCATCGACAGGTCGGTGTCGCGAATCGCTTCGGCGAAGTTGGTCGTGCCGCGCAATTTGCCCGTCTCGATACCCTTCTTCAGCAGTTCGCCCAGACCCGGTTCAACGATCGGCGAACGGCCGGCGTTGATCATATCGATTTTGTCTTTGGCAACATCGACGCCAACGACGTCATGGCCCCGTGCAGACAGGCAACCGGCACATACTGCGCCGACGTAACCCAAACCAAATATGCTGATGCGCATCGCAATTACCTCTGTGTTTATCAAGCCATTACATGGCCGGAGTTAATGGTGTTCATCGTTATAGTGCACTCGCAAGTGCGGCCTTACGGGCGCCGCAGTGCCGCGTGCAGGCATACAAAGTTCCGAGTGTCTAAATAAGTGCACTCAAGATGTGCGCAACTAGGCCTTATTATTCTGATATGCCCTGTTATGCAGCCGATCTTCTAATCAGAGGACCGTGTGCAAAGGTCTTGCGCGCTCAATGCCAGGCAATAAGCCCGTAAATCAAGCGGTTGGGTGCTCAGGTGAGCACGTTTATAGGGGCGCAGCCTTGGCCTTGAAGGGGATATTGATAAGCGTATCTCCTGTCCTGTATGTGTTGCCCAAATTAGAGGTCCGGTCTGCAGAAGTTAATGTGACAACTTCGCTATGTGACGCTCTTCTCTGCGTAAGTTATCTCGTACATGCATCGAGAAAATCGTTACCGGTGGTATGAGCTACGCATTTGGACATAGTTCCTGCCCGCCCATCGCCGATTCTGAAATTTCTTGAAATATTGGGAAAGATGGCACTGCTCTCAGATTGATAGCACTTGCCGTTTGGCCCTTTATATATAGGCTTATTATCGAGTCAGATAGTTTTGTGCCACTACTGATAAAAAATTTCAGTGCCACTACTGAAAAAAAACATCAAAGTCGAGTGAAACTAAAGTTAGAAAATCAGGCGATGGATTTCTGGCGCCAATAAGTCGGCGAACAAGGTGGGGAATTGTTGGACGATCAGACGTCGACGCACGACGATTTTTTGCCGTCGTGCGCCGGTCAGGTGCTTACTCTGGCGCGTGATCGCGCAGGAACACCAGATGGTCCGGTTTAGACTGTTCGGCGCTGTAGCGATAGCCTTGAACGTCAAAGTTTTTGAGGTCTGCCGGGTCGTTGACGCGCTCTTCAATGACAAAACGACTCATCATTCCGCGCGCTTTTTTCGCGTAGAAGCTGATGATCTTGTATTGGCCGTTCTTAAGGTCCTTGAAGTCGGTATTAATAATGCGTGCGTTAAGGGCACTGCGTTTGACCGCCGAGAAGTACTCGTTGGAGGCCAGGTTCAACAACACGTCGTCGCCCTGATCGGCCAGGGCTTCGTTCAGCCATTCGCTGATCCGGGTGCCCCAGAACGCGTACAGGTCCTTGCCACGGGCATTCGCCAGTTTGGTGCCCATCTCCAGACGATACGGTTGCATCAGGTCCAGAGGACGCAGCAGGCCGTACAGGCCTGAGAGCATGCGCAAGTGCTGTTGCGCGTAATCGAAATCGGCTTCGCTGAAAGTTTGTGCGTTGAGGCCGGTGTAAACGTCACCCTTGAAGGCGAGCAATGCCTGCTTGGCGTTTTCCGGTGTGAACGCTGGCGTCCAGCTGCCGAAACGCGCGGCGTTGAGGCCGCCGATCTTGTCGGAGACGTGCATCAACTCACTGATCTGCGCGGGCGTCAGGTCGCGCAGTTGCATGATCAATTCCTGGGAGTGGTCCAGGTATTGCGGCTGGGTGAAGCGCTGGGTCGCCGGCGGTGTTTCGTAGTCGAGGGTCTTGGCGGGGGAAATCACCATCAGCATGAAGTCGTCTCCTTTAATCGTGGGGGCGATTCTAGGGGGTTGGACCGGTTGACTCCAGCTATCAAGTCCATAGGTGATCGGTGGTGTTGCACAAACCCTGCAGGAGCGAGGCTTGCCCGCGAAGGCGGTGTGCCAGTTACCGGTGATGCCAACTGACACACCGCCTTCGCGGGCAAGCCTCGCTCCTACGGGGGTCAGTGCGGCTGCGGGAATATGGGCAGGATCAGCTATAGTGCCGCGCGGGTTTTGTTATGGAGACATCCCATTGCGTATCGTTTTTCTATTATCGGCCTGGCTATTGAGCTTTGGTGCCATGGCGGCGCCGGGCGATGTGGCGACGCTTGATCGCAGCACCTGGCCGGAAAAGCTCAGCAGCCCGACGCTGTTCGACGTGGCATCACGCGCCGAAATCCTCATGTTTTCGCGGGTGCTGCTGGCGAGCGAGTCGCTGGATGAAGCGAGCCTGGCCCAGCGTCTGGGCCTGCGCAAGATTAATCTGGAGGCCGTCAACAACCTGCGCCAGCGCCTGTGGCAGCGACTGCTGACCAACTACAACTTCGCCCAGCAGAGCTGCGATCAGGATGCCTCCTTCTGTTTCCTCGTCGAGGACATGGACACCCTGCGCCAGCAAGCGGCCAAGTTTCAGGTCAGCGACGACAGCTATTACATCAAGTGGTCGGAGCCGAGCCGGTTGTTCCACGCCCAGTATCTGGATGAGCAACTGCGCAAGGCGGCCCTGTTTCCGCAGAGCAGCAGCGAAGTCGATCGTTTTGGTGACTATGAGCGCAACGGCGAAGAGATGCATGACCGGCTGTTTTTGCTGACGTTCGACAGCGCCGCCAATATCACGCCGGACAACACCGGCTGGGTCACCGAGTACCTGCGCAAGTCGAACATGAGCGGCACCTTCTTCGTGCTGGGCAAAGACATTCAGGCGCGTCTGGCCGAGCGCTCGGTGGCCAGTCTGCAAGCGACCTATTCAACGCAGTGCATTGGCGTGCAAGGCTGGGAGTTTCGCTCCCACAGCCACTGGCAGGACTGGCAGGACTCGGTGCGCCGCAGCGTCGAGCTGGTCAAAAGCAAACTGCCGGAGAATTACGTGCCGCTGTTCCGTCCGCCCGATGGCCAGCGTCGTTCTGACGCCGAAGGCTTCTTCAAGGCTCAGGGTTTGCAGGTGGCACTGTGGGACATCGATGCCCAGGATGGCGCCGGCAAGCTCAAGGGCAACCCGAGCGCCCAGCGCGTGTTGACGCTGATGCTGCTATGGCGACATGGGGTGATCAACTTCAATGTGAAGCAGGATGCGGTGAAAACGGCGATGCCCTGGCTCATCACGCAAACGGCGCAAAGCGGGATCGGTTGGGAGGACTGTCAGGACGCGTTTCGCTGAAACCGTAAAAAGCCCGGAATCATTGGGGAGGAGGGCGTGGCGGGGTGATTTTCGAGCAGATTTCGATGCAGGCGGACTTCCGACTTTAACGGGGTGATGGCCATCCGCCTAGTGCTATTGGTCACTCTGAAAAATAAACTTCAAAAAAACGTCAAAGTACTTTTTTCTGTCATGGGTTTTGGAGTATTACGAAGACAGACCGCCGAAACCTGCAACACAGGTGGCGTCTTCCAAGACCCTACTTGTTCGCAGTTCACTTGAATCCTCGCAGGTGAATTCGGTGGCCACTTCGAGGCGCAGCACTGTCACGGTATTGCGTCGAATGGCTCCCACAAAGGTGACCGAGTATGGATGATCACGGACGTAGTTCTTCCTCCAACCAGCCAATCCTTTATGTACTCGATACCAACGTATTGATTCACGATCCAAACGCCCTGCTTAATTTCGAAGAACACCACGTTGCCATCCCGATGACCGTGCTTGAGGAGCTGGACAAGCTCAAGAGCGGGCATCACAGCGTGGCCGCAGAATGCCGTCAGGCGATTCGCCTGATCGACAAGACCCTCGGCGATGCCAGCCCCGAAGACGTCGAGCTCGGTGTGCCGATCCAGCGCGGCAAGAGTGGGCCCAAGGGTTTGCTGTCAATTCTGATGAGCAAGCGTGCCGAACCGAACATCATTCTTCCCGAACACCTGAACGACAACATCATCATCAACCAGTTGATCGACCTGCACGCGCGCGAACCAAAGCTGCCCGTGGTGCTGGTCACCAAAGACATCAACATGCGCCTCAAGGCCCGGGCTTGCGGGATCGCGGCCGAGGACTACAGCACCGACCAACTGGTCGATGATGTGTCGCTGCTACCCAACGGTTATCACAACATGGACGGCTCCTTCTGGGACCGGGTGAGGAATGTCGAAACCCGTCAGGATCACGGTCGCACCTGGCATCAGGTGCAATTGATCGACAACCTGCCGGCCGTCCACATCAACGAGTTCATCATTGACGAACAGGGCTTCGTCGGCTGGATCAAGGAGATAGAGGAAGACCGGCTGCTGATCCTTGACCTGCACCAGGAACCGCTGCTGCACCAGGAAGCGTGGGGCCTTAAACCCCGTGACATCTATCAGAGCCTGGCGCTATACGCCTTGCTTGACCCGGACATCCACCTGGTCAACCTGTCGGGTGCTGCCGGCTCCGGTAAAACCATCCTGGCCCTGGCGGCGGCGATCGAGCAGACCATGGTCAGCAAGCGCTACCGCCGGATCATCGCGACGCGCAGCGTGCAGGGCCTGGACCAGGAAATCGGTTTCCTGCCCGGCACCGAAGCGGAAAAAATGGAGCCTTGGCTGGGCGCCATCACCGACAACCTTGAAGCCTTGCACATGGATGACGAAAACACCCATGGCAGCGTCGATTACATCCTCAGCAAAGTCCCGTTGCAGTTCAAATCCCTCAACTACATTCGAGGTCGCAGCTTCCAGCAGAGTCTGATCCTGATTGATGAATGCCAGAACCTGACACCGCACCAGATGAAAACCATCATCACCCGTGCCGGCGCCGGTTCCAAAGTGGTGTGCCTGGGCAACCTGGCGCAGATCGACACCCCTTACCTGTCCGCGACCAGCTCCGGATTGACATACCTGACCGAACGCTTCAAGGATTTTCCCAACGGTGTACACATCACCCTGCAAGGGGTGCCACGTTCGATTCTGGCCGAATACGCCGAAACGCATTTGTAACTACGTCACCAGAACCGGGCGGCCCCAAAAGCCGCCCGGTTTTTTTATGCCCAACACAAATCCCCATGCAGGAGCGAGGCTTGCCCGCGAAGACGACCGCACATTCAACATCAATCTGTCTGACACGCCGCCTTCGCGGGCAAGCCTCGCTCCTGCAAGGGCCATTCATCCAATAATCAAACGTGCGGAAATTTGACCCACAGGTTTACAATCGACGCTCCTGATCAGGAGTAAACCTGTGCTGACTCATCTCGATTCCCAAGGTCGCGCCAATATGGTCGACGTCACCGAAAAAGCCGTGACGTTCCGTGAGGCAACCGCTCAAGCGCTGGTGCGCATGCTCCCCGAAACCCTGCAGATGATCGTCAGCGGCGGTCACCCCAAGGGTGATGTGTTCGCCGTGGCGCGCATCGCCGGCATTCAGGCTGCGAAGAAGACCAGCGATCTGATTCCCCTGTGCCATCCGCTGATGCTCACCGGCGTCAAGGTCGAGCTGAGTGCCGAAGGCGATGACACCGTGCGCATCGTCGCGCGCTGCAAGTTGTCGGGACAGACCGGCGTCGAGATGGAAGCCCTGACCGCCGCCAGTGTCGCCGCGCTGACGATCTACGACATGTGCAAGGCCGTGGATCGTGGCATGACCATCGAAAGCGTGCGGCTGCTGGAAAAACTCGGTGGCAAGAGCGGCCATTTCCAGGCAGATCAACCATGAACGTCACCGTGAAGTTTTTTGCCCGCTACCGCGAAGCGCTTGGCGTGGACTCAATCAAGGTTGAAGGCGATTTCGCCACGGTCGACGACGTCCGTGCATTGCTGGCTCAGCGTGACGGTGCCGAGGTGCTGAGCGAGCAGAACTTGATGTGCGCCCGCAACGAGGACCTCTGCCAGCTCGACGAACCGGTGACTGACGGTGACGAAGTGGCGTTCTTTCCGACCGTGACCGGGGGCTGACATGGCGATTCGCGTGCAGTCCACGGCCTTCGATCCGGGTGCGGAAGTCAATGCCATGCACGCCGCCAATGTTGGCGTCGGGGCGGTGGTGAGTTTTGTCGGCTATGTGCGCGACTTCAATGACGGGCTCGATGTGTCCGGGATGTTTCTCGAGCACTATCCGGGCATGACCGAAAAAGCCCTCGGCAAAATCGCCCTGGAGGCTGAACAGCGCTGGCCGCTGCTCAAGCTTGAAGTGCTGCACCGGATCGGCGCCCTTGAACCGGGCGAACCGATCGTCTTCGTCGGCGCCGCCAGCGCCCATCGCCAGGCGGCGTTCGACGCCTGCGCCTTTGTCATGGACTACCTGAAAACCCGTGCGCCGTTCTGGAAGAAGGAAAACACCCGAGACGGACCGCGTTGGGTGGAAGGGCGTGACAGCGATCATGCGGCGGCGGATCGCTGGAAGCAGTGATTCCTGCGGTGTCTGCCAGTATGCCTTCGCGGGCAAGCCTCGCTCCTACAGGTTTTGTGTCGTGCGCACATTTTGTGAACAACACAAAACCTGTAGGAGCGAGGCTTGCCCGCGAAGAGGCCATCAGCAACACCAAAAATCCCAATGACCCTCGCCCGACCACCGGCCGGCACATCTCCATTCTCCCCAATTGACGATCAATACATAAAAGTCCAGTATGGAATTATAAGTACAAAAAAGGCGTTTCCCCGTTTCCAGCTCTTTCTTCTGTCTTGCCAAACCAACAACAACCCGCGAGAGAACGAACATGAAGAAATTCCCCCTCATCACCGGTCTGGCGCTGAGCCTGTTCGCGTGCAGCACGCTGTTCGCCGCCGAAAAAACCCTGCGCATCGGCATCGAAGCCGCTTATCCGCCCTTCGCGTCGAAAACCGACAAGGGCGAGATCGTCGGTTTCGACTACGACATCGGCAATGCCCTGTGTGCGCAAATGAAGGTCAAGTGCGTGTGGGTCGAAGGCGAGTTCGACGGTCTGATTCCTTCCTTGAAAGTGAAGAAAATCGACATGGCGCTGTCGTCCATGACCATCAACGAAGACCGCAAGAAGTCGGTGGATTTCTCCCACAAGTACTACTTCACTTCATCGCGTCTGGTGATGAAGGAAGGCGCGTCCGTGGATGACCAATACGCCAGCCTCAAGGGCAAGACCGTCGGTGTGCAGCGTGCCACCACTACCGACCGTTACGCCACCGAGGTGTTTGAACCGAAGGGCATCAACGTCAAGCGCTACGGCAACAACGAAGAAATCTACATGGACCTGGCAGCCGGTCGCCTCGACGCCATTTTTGCCGACACCATCCCGTTGAGTGACTTCCTGGCGATGCCGCGTGGCAAGGGCTATGCCTTTGTCGGGCCGGAGTTGAAGGATCCGAAGTACGTGGGCGAGGGTGCCGGGATTGCGGTGCGCAAGGGCAACACCGAGCTGGTGAGCCAGTTGAATACTGCCATTGATGGCATTCGTGCGAGTGGCGAGTATCAGAAGATTTCCGAGAAGTACTTCAAGGCTGACATCTACGGCGATTGATCAACCGCATCGCAGGAACGCCGCCGGGCGGCGTTCCTGCGATGGCGTCAGATCAGGCAACAAACACCTCAGGGCTCAGCCCTTCAATTCCTTCAAATGCTTGTAAACAGTCGCCCGCCCCATGTTCAGCACATTGGCCACATAGTTCGAAGCGCTTTTGCCCTTGAAGGCCCCTTCGGCGTGCAACGCCAGCACCAGTTCGCGTTTGTGGTCGCGCGTCAGCAGGTTCAGGCTCAGCTGACGTTCGCGCAGCCAGGCGTGCAGGAAGGTATTGATGCGCTCCTGCCAGTCATCACGAAACAGTGAGTCCGGCTGCGGAATCAGTTTGCTTGGTGACAGGAACAGGTCGAGCGCGGCCTTGGCATTTTCGAACAGCGAGATGTTCAGGTTGATGCACAGCACCGCCAGTGGGTGGCCATCGCTGTCGCGCAAGACACTGCTCAGGCTGCGAATCTTCTGGCCATCCCAATTGAGCTTTTCGTAGGGCCCGATGTTCCGTTCGCTGACATCGTCGCTGAGCATGTCCTCGAGTGCCGCGTCATCGCCCACTTCCCGCTTGGACAGATTGTTGGCGATGTAATCGATTTTTTGCGTGCGCAGATCGTGCAGCACCACCTCGGCATGAGGGAAGAACAACGTAGCGATCGCATCGGCGATCGCCCGGTAGTTGTCCATGGCCGGGTCTTTTTCAGGTGCGTTCATACGGTGGAACTCCAGGCAGCGTCAGCGCCCTGCAAAAAGGGCGCTGGAAGTTTGCCGCAATCGGGTCGACACGTCACCTGAGGACGAAAATCAACCCAGGCGGGCAGGGGAGAGCATCTCGGCGTCCAGGCCGAAACGGCTGAGCTGTTCGGGCAAGGCTTCACCGCGTACCAGCGCTGCGCTGGCCTGGCCCATGGCAGGTGATGTCTGGATGCCGTAGCCGCCTTGCGCCGCGACCCAGAACAGCCCTGGCACATGTTGATCGAAGCCGCAGATCAGGTCTCCGTCCGTTACGAAGCTGCGCAGACCGGCCCAGGTGCGGGTCGGACGGCGGATGGTCAGGGTGGTGGCTTCTTCGATCTGGTAGATGCCCATCGCGATGTCCAGCTCTTCGGGCTGCACGTCGTGCGGCTCCACCGGGTCGGCGTTGGCTGGCGAGCCGAGGAACATTCCGGCGTCGGGTTTCATGTAGAACGATTCGTCGAGGCTGACCAGCATCGGCCAATGGTGGATGTCCACGCCCTCGGGGCCGGCGAAGATGAACGCCGCGCGCCGCTTCGGTTGCAGGCCCAACGACTTGGCGCCAGCCAGCTCGCCGATCTTGTCGGCCCACGCGCCTGCCGCGTTGATGATGATCGGTGCGCTGAAAGTCTGGTTGTTGGTTTGAACCTGCCACATGCCTTCTGCATTGCGGGTCAGGCTCAGCACTTCGCTGTCGGTGTGGACTTCGCCTTTATTGCGACGGATACCGCGCAAGTAACCCTGATGCAGGGCATCGGTGTCGATGTCGCTGGCAGTCGGGTCGTAGATCGCACCATGGACTTTTTCACGGCGCAGTATCGGCAGGCGCGCGCAGGCTTCGTCGGCACTGAGCAGTTGCATTTCCGCCACCGTGGCCTTGGCGCTCAGGTATTGATTGTTCAGCTCGGCCGGGTCGCCGGTGAAGTCCACGGTCATCTCGCCACGCGGGGTCAGCAGCGGGTGTTCGCAGAAACCGACTGGCGGGGCGTCGAAGAATTCGCGGCTGGCTTGGGTCAGCGCGCGAACCTGCGGTGTGCCATACGCGGCGGTGTAGAGCGCAGCGGAGCGTCCGGTGGAGTGATAAGCCGGATGGGATTCGCGTTCGAGCACAATCACCCGAGCATGCTGCGACAGCCAGAAACCGGTGGAAGCGCCGGCAATCCCGCCGCCGATGATGATGAAATCTGCCTGGCTCATGAACGTCTCCTGTCGAGCGCAAATGCCGAAATTGTGGAAGTCCCCTGTGGGAGCGAGCTTGCTCGCGATAGCGTTGGATCAGTCGAAACCAATGTTGACTGATTAACCGCTATCGCGAGCAGGCTCGCTCCCACAGGGGATTGTGGTGTCAGGGTTGTAGGCGGTAGATGGCATTGGCCAGTGCGATGTCTTCCAGGCCCAGGCCGATCGAACGAAAGAACACATGACGATCGTAGTCGGGACGCGGGACCTTTTCGCTGAGCAAATCAGGCAGGTCGCCGACAATCAAGCACTTGTCCCAGCCATGTTGTTCCCCCGCAATCAGCATTTCGCCCGCCGAGCCCGGGGTAGTCAGACGATAGTCGCAGAACACCTGCATGTCATTGAGGCTCTGCGGCGGGACTTCATGGGCGCGCGGGGCGTTGGTGCTGATGGAGGTGATCAGCGCCGGTTTGCTCAGCTTCGAGGGATCGATCACCGGGCCGGCGGACGAGGTGCACAGCATGATCACGTCGGCATCTTCAATCGCCGCTTCGCGACTGTCGGCGATGGTCAGGCGTGGATCGAGGCGTTTTAGCTGTGCCAGCGTTTCAGGGTTTTTATCGCTCAGGCTCGGGGAATAGAGGCTGATGCTTTGCCAGTCACGCAGATCTTTAACGTAATGCAGGTGTGCCTGAGCCACCTTGCCGCTGCCGATAATCGCCAGGCGCTGCGCCTTCAGCGGAGCGAGGGCATCGACGGCGACGGCGGTGGTCGCGGCCGTGCGTGCGGTGGTCAGTTCGCCGGCATCGCACAGCAGTAACGGTTGGCCGGTCTGCATCGACATCAACAATGTCCAGGCCGTCACCAGCGGACCTTGTTCGCGCACGATGTACGGCGAAGTCTTGACCCCGTAGACGCCATCTTCAGCCAGCACGCCCAGATAGTTGATGAAGTCGCCGGCACCCTGAGGGAATTCCACCAGCTGCTGCGCCGGTTGCACCGCTTGCCCGGCCGCCAGGTCGCGAAACAGCTTGCGCAGGATCTGCGGCACGTCGACCTGCGCCAGCAGTTCGCGGGCCTGGGGTTGGGTGATCACATAAGGCGTACTGGACATGGTCGGCTCCGGGCGCTGAAAGTAAACTAATTTGTCCATTATGGACTTTTAGTTGTATCGGGCAACATCGGGACGAAAAAAAAGCGCAGTCCGTTTCCGGCTGCGCCTCTTTCAGCAAGGGCCGAGTTACGGGCGCTTGCGCTCAACCGCCCGCAGTAGATGCGTCGGCGGTGTTTCACAGCTGATTTTCCGACCCAGCAATGCCTCGATGGACGGTAGCTGGTAGGAGTCATCTTCACCGGCGAAGCTGATAGACACGCCCTCTGCGCCAGCACGACCGGTACGGCCGATGCGGTGCACGTAGTCGTCCGGGACTTCCGGCAGGGTGAAGTTGATCACGTGGCTGATGCCGTCGATGTGGATGCCGCGACCGGCCACATCAGTGGCGACCAGCACGCGGATCTTGCCTTCGCGGAAACCTTCCAGGGTCTTGATGCGCTTGTGCTGCGGCACGTCGCCGGACAGTTGCGCGGCGTTGACGCCGTCACGCACCAGGCGCTCTTCAATGCGCCGCACTTCATCCTTGCGGTTGGCAAACACCATCACCCGCTCCCAGCCGTTGTCGTTGACCAGGTTGTAGAGCAGTTTGTATTTGTCGGCACCGGCAACGGCGTAGATGTGTTGCTCGACGTTTTCGCTGGCCACGTTCTGCGATTCGATCTCGACGATCGACGGGTCGGTGGTCCATTGCTTGGCGAGATTCATCACGTCTTCGGTGAAGGTTGCGGAGAACAGCAGCGTCTGACGTTCGTTCTTCGGCGGCGTCTGGCGAATGATCTGGCGCACTTGCGGGATGAAACCCATATCGAGCATGCGGTCGGCTTCGTCCAGCACCATGACTTCGACCATGTCCAGATGCACGTCACCGCGCTGGTTGAAGTCGAGCAGGCGGCCCGGGGTGGCCACGAGGATGTCGCAGTGACGGGCTTCGAGGTGCTTGAGCTGCTTGTCGAAGTCCATGCCGCCGACAAACGTCATGACGTTGAGGCCGGTGTACTTGGTCAGGTCGGCGGCGTCCTTGGCGATCTGCACCACCAGCTCGCGGGTTGGCGCGATGATCAGCGCCCGCGGTTCACCCATGTAGCGTTCCTTGGGTGGCGGGGTTTCCAGCAGTTGCGTGATGATCGAAATCAGGAACGCGGCGGTTTTGCCGGTGCCGGTCTGGGCGCGACCGATGGCGTCTTTGCCCGCGAGGGTGAAGCCCAGCACTTGCGCCTGGATCGGCGTGCAGTACGGGAAGCCCAGGTCCTGGATGGCGTGCATCAATTCCGGGGCGAGTTTGAAATCGTGGAAACGGGTTTTGCCTTCCTGGGGTTCAACGGCGAAGTCTTCGAGTTTCCAGGGAATGACCGGCGCTTTCGGTTTCGGTTCGCGACGCGGTTTTGCCGGTTTCGGCGATTCGCTGCGCGGTGGCTCGGCGGCGACAATCTCGACAGGGGGGCGGCCGGTGTGGTCACAGGCTCGTGTTTCGGTGCCGCTACGGTTGCGGTCCGGCCAGGCTGATTACCGTCGGTGCGGTGGCTGGGGATATGAGACGGAGCGCTGGGAACTGGCGCGAGCTGCTCAGTCTCGCTTTTACCGAACATTTTCTTGAGTGCTTTGAGCACGGTCATCTCATCAATTGGTTAAGGAATATACGCCGGCCAGTGTAATGCAAGAATCGGGCGCGGCGTAGTGGGATGGATCAATGGGTAGCTTTTAGCGTAAACGCTCGGCCAGCCAGACGCCGATGTCGCGAATTTCTTCGGGTAACACTTCGTGGCCCATTGGGTATTCCTGCCATGTCACGGTGACACCATGCTGCTTTAAAAACTCGTAGGCGGTGCGGCCCATCGAGTTTTGAACGACGTCATCGTACTGGCCATGCAACGACAGCACGGGAATGCGTTGCTGGCTGGCCGAAAGCTCCATTTCATCGCTGAAGGTCGGTGCGTAAGTCGAGAGGGCAAGTACGCCACCCAGCGGCCCCTGCCACTTCAGGAAAGCGGTGTGCAAGACCACGGCGCCACCCTGGGAAAAACCTGCCAGAAAGATACGCGAGGCGTCTATTCCGCTGGCGCGCTGCTCTTCAATCAAATCAAAGACTCTCTGCGCCGACGTTTCCAGCTGCTCACGACTGATCGCGCGCGCCGGGCTCATGGCCAATATGTCGTACCAGCTTGGCATCTCGTAACCGCCGTTGATGGTCACGGCGCGGGTCGGTGCCTGGGGCAGAACGAAGCGGGTGGTCAGCAGGGTTTCCTGCAAGGCTTCGGCAACCGGCAGAAAGTCGTAGCGGTCGGCGCCCAGGCCGTGCAGCCATATAACGCAGGCGTCTGCGGGCTTTACGGGTTGAAGAATCAAGGGCTCGGTCATGGCTGCTCCAATTTTGTGCGTGCGCTCTCATTAAGTGCGTGATGTGAGTGCGCGTCGGGTTGATCCGTTAAGAAGATGTCGCAAGGTTACAAGTTTTGCTATTGACCTGTCCCTTAACCGCATCGGCAAGCGGTCTGGTACGGGCTTTGCTATGTGAAAGCGGTGCAACCCATCTCGCGCCTTGCGGTAACACTATCAGTGTACTGCTGGCAGCGGGATAGCAAAGAATCCGGTGATGGATGTTCGCCAGTGGCCGCTACGGGCTTCGCGAACGTGAAAGGGCTACAGCCCGTTCGGCCGATTGGTGAGAAGTGAGTTGTCCATGATGTGGATTTTCTCTTACTAGACTCATAGCTAAGGTCTTTACGTCGGTTGACCCCAAAAAAAGCCAACACGGGTCGACTACGCCTCATAAGGGTGCGACTGGACTCACGCTCCGACACAACAAGAGCAAAACTGGAGGTTTGAATGAAGATGTTGAAATCCACCCTGGCCATCGTGACTGCAGCTGCAGTGCTCGGTGTCAGCGGGTTCGCTCAGGCGGGTGCAACCCTGGATGCAGTGCAGAAGAAAGGTTTCGTACAGTGCGGTGTCAGTGACGGTCTGCCGGGTTTCTCGGTTCCGGACTCCACTGGCAAGATCATCGGTATCGATGCTGACTTCTGCCGCGCTGTGGCCGCTGCCGTTTTCGGCGATGCGACCAAGGTCAAGTTCAGCCAGTTGAACGCCAAAGAGCGCTTCACCGCGCTGCAGTCCGGCGAAATTGACATTCTGTCGCGCAACACCACCATGACCAGCTCCCGTGACGCGGGCATGGGCCTGAAGTTCCCAGGCTTCATCACCTACTACGACGGCATTGGCTTCCTGGTAAATAGCAAGCTGGGCGTCAAGAGTGCCAAAGAGCTCGACGGTGCGACCATCTGCATCCAGGCCGGTACCACCACTGAGCTGAACGTTTCCGACTACTTCCGCGGCAACGGTCTGAAATACACCCCGATCACCTTCGACACCTCCGATGAAAGCGCCAAGTCGCTGGAATCCGGTCGTTGCGACGTACTGACCTCGGACAAGTCCCAACTGTTCGCTCAGCGCAGCAAGCTGGCTTCGCCGAAGGACTACGTGGTTCTGCCGGAAACCATTTCCAAGGAACCGCTGGGCCCGGTCGTGCGTAACGGCGACGACGAGTGGCTGGCCATTGTTCGCTGGGTAGGCTACGCCATGCTCAACGCTGAAGAGGCTGGTGTCACTTCGAAGAACGTCGAAGCCGAAGCCAAGTCCACCAAGAATCCGGACGTCGCACGTATGCTGGGTACCGACGGTGAATACGGCAAAGACTTGAAAGTGAAGAAGGACTGGGTCGTCCAGATCGTCAAGCAAGTGGGCAACTATGGCGAAGTGTTCGAGAAAAACCTCGGCAAAGGCACTCCGCTGGAAATCGACCGCGGGCTGAACGCCTTGTGGAACGCTGGCGGCATTCAATACGCACCACCAGTGCGCTGATGGTTCTATCACCCGGTGGGCCAACCACCGGGTGATGTTCTGTTCCATTACATCCGGGGCACTTCATGCAAAATTCAATCGGCGCACCAAAGCAGAGGCTCAGCCTCAGCGATCCCAAAGTGCGTGCGTGGCTATTTCAGATCATCACCATTGTGGCGGTGGTCTCCATGGGCTGGTATCTGTTCGATAACACCCAGACCAACTTGCAACACCGGGGCATTACTTCCGGCTTCAGCTTTCTGGAGCGCAGTGCCGGTTTCGGCATCGCTCAAACCCTGATCGACTACACCGAATCGGACAGCTATGCCCGAGTGTTTGTCATCGGCCTGCTCAATACCCTGCTGGTGACCTTCATCGGGGTCATCCTGGCGACGCTCCTCGGTTTCATCGTCGGCGTTTCACGCCTGTCGAAGAACTGGATCATTGCCAAGCTGGCGACTGTTTATGTGGAAGTCTTCCGCAACATTCCGCCGCTGCTGCAAATCCTGTTCTGGTACTTCGCGGTGTTCCTGACCATGCCAGGGCCACGCAACAGCCATAACTTCGGCGACACCTTCTTCGTCAGCAGCCGCGGCCTGAACATGCCGGCCGCGTTGACGGCGGATGGTTTCTGGCCGTTTGTGGTCAGCATCGTCGTGGCCATTGTCGCCATCGTGCTGATGAGCCGCTGGGCGACCAAACGCTTCGAAGCGACCGGCGTACCGTTCCATAAATTCTGGGTCGGCCTGGCGCTGTTCCTGGTGATCCCGGCGCTGTGCGCATTGATCTTCGGCGCGCCCGTGCACTGGGAAATGCCGAAGCTGCAAGGTTTCAACTTCGTTGGTGGCTGGGTGCTGATCCCGGAACTGCTGGCGCTGACCCTGGCCCTGACCGTGTACACCGCGGCGTTCATCGCCGAGATCGTGCGTTCGGGTATCAAGTCGGTCAGCCACGGCCAGACCGAAGCGGCGCACTCGTTGGGCCTGCGCAACGGTCCGACCCTGCGCAAGGTGATCATCCCGCAAGCCATGCGCGTGATCATTCCACCGCTGACCAGCCAATACCTGAACCTGGCGAAGAACTCCTCGCTGGCGGCCGGTATCGGTTATCCGGAAATGGTGTCCTTGTTTGCCGGTACGGTGCTGAACCAGACCGGGCAGGCGATCGAGGTGATTGCCATCACCATGAGCGTGTACCTGGCGATCAGTATCAGCATTTCCCTGCTGATGAACTGGTACAACAAGCGCATTGCGCTGATCGAGCGGTAAGGAAAAGCGCATGAGTACTCATACTTTCAAACCCGACATGCCACCACCGAGCAAAGTCTTCGGGCCGATGGCGTGGATGCGCGCGAACATGTTCTCCAGCTGGCTGAACACCGCGCTGACCCTGTTCGCGTTCTACCTGATTTACCTGGTGGTGCCGCCGATCCTGCATTGGGCGATCCTGGACGCCAACTGGGTCGGCACGTCCCAGGCCGACTGCACCAAGGAAGGCGCCTGCTGGGTGTTCATCCAGCAGCGCTTCGGCCAGTTCATGTACGGCTATTACCCGCCGGTACTGCGTTGGCGCGTAGACCTGACCGTGTGGCTGGCAGTCATCGGCGTGGCACCGTTGTTCATCTCGCGCTTCCCGCGTAAAGCGGTTTACGGCCTGAGCTTCCTGGTGCTGTACCCGATCATTGCCTGGTGCCTGTTGCATGGCGGCGTTTTCGGCCTGACCCAGGTGGCGACCAGCCAATGGGGCGGCCTGATGCTGACCCTGGTGATCGCCACCGTCGGTATTGCCGGTGCGTTGCCGCTGGGGATCGTGCTGGCGCTGGGCCGTCGTTCGAACATGCCGGCGATTCGAGTGGTCTGCGTGACCTTCATCGAATTCTGGCGCGGCGTGCCGTTGATTACGGTGCTGTTCATGTCCTCGGTGATGCTGCCGTTGTTCCTGCCTGAAGGCATGAACTTCGACAAACTGCTGCGGGCGCTGATCGGCGTGATCCTGTTCCAGTCGGCCTATGTTGCCGAAGTGGTGCGTGGCGGTCTGCAAGCGATTCCCAAAGGTCAGTACGAAGCAGCCGCAGCGATGGGCCTCGGTTACTGGCGCAGCATGGGGCTGGTGATTCTGCCGCAAGCCCTGAAGTTGGTGATTCCTGGCATCGTCAACACCTTCATTGCGCTGTTCAAGGACACCAGCCTGGTGATCATCATCGGCCTGTTCGACCTGCTCAACAGCGTCAAACAAGCTGCCGCCGACCCGAAATGGTTGGGCATGGCCACCGAAGGCTATGTGTTCGCGGCCCTGGTGTTCTGGATTTTCTGTTTCGGTATGTCGCGCTATTCCATGCATCTGGAACGCAAGCTCGACACTGGCCACAAGCGTTAGGAGTTCTGTAATGAGCGAAGCAATCAAAAAGCCTGTGAGCCCTGAAGGCATTATTCAGATGCAGGGCGTGAACAAGTGGTACGGCCAGTTCCACGTGCTGAAAGATATCAACCTGAACGTCAAGCAGGGCGAGCGAATCGTCCTGTGCGGCCCGTCGGGTTCCGGCAAGTCGACCACCATCCGCTGCCTCAACCGTCTGGAAGAACACCAGCAGGGGCGCATCGTGGTCGATGGCGTGGAATTGACCAACGACCTCAAGCAGATCGAAACGGTCCGTCGTGAAGTCGGCATGGTGTTCCAGCACTTCAACCTGTTCCCGCACCTGACCATCCTGCAGAACTGCACGCTGGCACCGATGTGGGTGCGCAAGATGCCCAAGCGCCAGGCCGAAGAAATCGCCATGCATTACCTGGAGCGCGTCCGCATTCCGGAACAGGCGCATAAATTCCCGGGACAACTGTCCGGTGGTCAGCAGCAGCGTGTGGCGATTGCCCGTGCTTTGTGCATGAAACCGAAAATCATGCTGTTCGACGAACCGACTTCGGCACTCGACCCGGAAATGGTGAAAGAGGTGCTCGACACCATGATCGGCCTCGCCGAAGACGGCATGACCATGCTCTGCGTGACCCACGAAATGGGCTTCGCCCGTACCGTGGCCAATCGTGTGATCTTCATGGACAAGGGTGAAATCGTCGAGCAGGCTGCGCCGAACGACTTCTTCGACAACCCGCAGAACGATCGGACGAAGATGTTCCTGAGCCAGATCCTGCATTGATCGGCACTTGGCAGTGAAATAAACCCGGACAGTGTTCCGGGTTTATTTTTGTCTGCGGTTTGCAGTCAGGATGCGAGCGCGGAGGGGGGATGATCGATCGAGGTCCACCAATAGACGTTGCAAGTCTGCACCCTCTTGAAGTATTTGCACGTCGCCCAGTAATTCTGGATGCCGATCAAGCAAAGGGTAATTCTTACTAATCGAAAATCCCGCTTCCTCTCCTGCCCTTTGAACTTGGGCGGTTGCCGTCCTACGCATAGCTGACTAACATGTCAGAAAATTCATCCTATGATTGGATGAAAGGGCGAATCCTATGTCAGACATTTCTCCACTCGTTAAGCGATCCCTGGTCGATCAGGCGCTGGATCAACTGCGCCAACGCATCAACGCTGGCGCCTGGCAGGTCGGCCAGCGTTTACCCACAGAGCCAGAGCTGTCCGCCGAGTTGGGCATCAGCCGCAACACCGTGCGTGAAGCCATGCGTGTATTGGCGTTTTCCGGTTTGATCGAAATCCGTCAGGGCGACGGCAGCTATTTGCGGGCGGTGATCGATCCACTGGACACCATGAAAGCCTTGTCGCGCTGCTCCCATGAACAGGCCCGCGAGACCCGGCACATCCTTGAAGTCGAAGCCATCGGTCTCGCTGCTCTGCGCCGAACGGATGAGGATCTGGTGGCCTTGCGCGAAGCATTGGGTGTCAGCGGCAGCCACTATCACGGCGATCTCGACAGCTACATCGCCTGCGATCTGGTGTTCCACCGCCGTCTGGTGGACGCCGCGCACAACCCGACCCTCAGCGAGCTGTATCGCTATTTCTCCAGCATCGTCGGCGCGCATTTGCGCCAGACCCTGAACATCACCCCGCGACGCCAAGAGGTGTTCGACCTGCATATCGAACTGCTTGATGCCGTCGAGCAACGCGACCCGGAACGGGCCAAAGCCCTGTCTAGGCAGTTGATCAATGAACCTTGAAACCGAGAACTCCATGTCGAGCCGCAACAGCAACATCACTCAACCCAAGCGCACGGCAGAACTCGAAGAGCTGCTGATCGACGCCGAGGCCGATGACGAAGAGGTCCAGCAGCGTCATCCCGTCCTGCGTCGCCCATGGCTGTTGCTGCTGGGGCTGATCCTGGTGGCGCTGAACCTGCGTCCGGCGTTGTCGAGCATGGCGCCGATGCTGAGCGAAGTGTCGAAGACCCTCGGCCTGTCGGCGGCCCAGGCCGGGTTGCTGACGACGTTGCCGGTGCTCTGTCTCGGCTTGTTTGCTCCGCTAGCGCCCTTGCTGGCGCGACGTTTTGGCGCCGAGCGCGTGGTGTTGGGCATTCTGTTGATGCTGGCCGGCGGAATCATCCTGCGCAGTTCCTTCGGTGAGATCGGCCTGTTCGCCGGCAGTGTGCTGGGCGGCGCGAGCATCGGTGTGATTGGCGTTTTGTTACCGGGCATCGTCAAGCGCGACTTCCCGAAACAGGCCGGCACCATGACCGGCGTGTACACCATGGCCCTGTGTCTGGGCGCGGCGATGGCGGCAGGGGCGACCGTGCCGCTGAGCGAGCATTTCGATAACAGCTGGGCCTTGGGCCTCGGCTTCTGGGTAGTGCCTGCGCTGGTCGCGGCGGTTTTCTGGTTGCCGCAAGTGGGGCAGAAACACGGCGCACATAACGTCGCGTATCGGGTTCGCGGCCTGTTGCGTGATCCGCTGGCCTGGCAAGTCACGTTGTATATGGGCCTGCAATCATCCCTGGCGTACATCGTCTTTGGCTGGTTGCCCTCGATCCTGATCGGTCGCGGCCTGACTCCGACCCAGGCCGGTCTGGTGCTCTCGGGTTCGGTGATCGTCCAGTTGGCCAGTTCTCTGGCGGCGCCCTGGCTGGCGACGCGCGGCAAGGATCAGCGGCTGGCGATCGTGGTGGTCATGCTGCTGACCCTCGGCGGCCTGTTCGGCTGTCTCTATGCACCGATCGAAGGCCTGTGGGGCTGGGCGATCCTGCTCGGCCTGGGCCAGGGCGGTGCATTCAGTCTCGCGTTGACCCTGATCGTGCTGCGCTCGCGCGATGCCCATGTGGCGGCCAACCTGTCGAGCATGGCCCAGGGTTTCGGTTACACCCTGGCGTCGATGGGGCCGTTCGCGGTCGGGATCGTGCACGACTGGACGGGCGGCTGGACCGCGTTGGGCTGGATCTTTGGCGTGATCGGCCTCGGCGCCATCGTTGCCGGCCTCGGCGCCGGGCGTTCGCTGTACGTTCAGGTCGTCAGCGAAAAGGTCTGAACTACAGGTAAACAACGTCCAGGGTCGCCGAGCCGTCGAGTTGCACTTCGGCACTCAGGTCCAGTTCGGAGGTGGGCGCGATGACCGTTTCGACCGTCACCCGGCTGGTCAGGTTGCGGATGGCTATCGGGCCGGCGCTGCTGCCTGCGCTGTCGGTAAAGCCGAGATAGCTTCGGGAGCCCATCGGGATGGGCTGGCTGTTCGACGGGCTCCAGGCTTTGCCCCCCGTGGTCGAGTCGGTTCGATAGACCTGCGTCAGGTCGTCCACCACCGTGCTGGCAGGATCGAAGTTCAGCGAATACAAGCCGATTTTATTGTGGCTGTGGTCGTGGTTCAGGCCGTAGTAAATCTCGCTGTTGACGATGGCCGAGCCGTCGCGGTTGTCGCGCATCAGCAGAGCAAAACGCGTGAGCGCATTGCACTGAATGTTGAGGTCGAGTGTCTGGTCGCGCAGTCGAGTGCGTTTGTCGACGTTCAGGTCTTGCCGGGAGATTTTTCCGTAATCGACGAGGCCGCTGTTGGACAGCATCGGGGTGCAGGCAAGTGGGGTGATGAGGCCTGTGACCCTCAGGCCTGTCGATGAGGTGGCCAAGGTGAGCGGCGACGTCAGGACGAAGATCGCCATCGTCAGCGCGTGTGGAGTCTTTTTCATGGGACAGGTTTCGCTGTGTGTGGTGAGCGGAATCAGTCCTTGCCCGAAGCAGGACCTCGGGCAAGATGCACGGCTTACAGGTACTTCATTTCAAATGTGGCTGAACCGTCGATAGTGACATCGTCGGTTAAGGTGAGGCTATCGGCGCGGGCAATGAAGGTGTAGATCATCAGTTCCATCGTGAGGTCTTTCACGGAGATTGGCGTGAGAGTGCCGACAGCGCTTACCGATGTGAGGTTATCCTTCAGGATCTGATAGATGCGCGTCCAACTCGCACCGTTATCAGTTGATCTGATCGAGTGCACAGGTTGTCCGTCCGCAAGCGCGCTTTGGATCGATGGCGTGAAATAACCTATTTTTTCGTTATTGCTGGTCAGGCCCAATCCGAAATACAGGTTGGACGATGATGTTCCGGCTTTGTTATCAATACCGTTAAGTGCAAATGGCGTTGACGCGTCACACGCGACCGTCAGCTGTATTGGATGACTGCCTACTATCGTGTCACTTGTCAGGTTGAGGTCTTTTGCCTGCACCTGGCCGACGTCGACCGTTCCTCCATCGGACAACGAAGGAGTGCAAGCTCTCGGCGTGATGAGACCTGTGACAGTCAGGTCAATGCTCGAAGCCGCCACTGCATAAGGCGCAACGCCAATCAGTGCGGTGGCGGAGAGTGCTGCAAAGTACTTTTTGATCATTATTTGCTCACTTCTAGGGTTGTGTCCTGACTGCCCCGGGCCGCTCAAGTGCGCCGCGAAACCAGCAGGATCGGGCTGGGTGTTACAGGTAAATAATCTCGATCGTCCCCGCGCCATCGAGCTCGATGGCGCGGCTCAGGTCCAGGCTTTGGGTGGGGGCGATAACGGCGTCGACGGTCACGGTGGTGCTGAGGTTCTGGATCAGCACCGGGCCGGCACTGCTGCCGTCGTTGTCGGTGAACGCCAGGTAACGGCTTTTGCCGATAGCGATCGGGTTGGCGCTGCCGGTGTTCCAGGCTGTGCCGGCGATGCTGGAGTGGGTTTGATAAAGGCGGGCGAAGCCGTCGGCATTGGCGTCGGCCGGGTCGACGTGCAGTGAAAAACGGCCAATCCTGTTGCCGCTGCCGTCCTTGCCCAGGCCGTAGTCGATCTCGCTGTCGAGCATCGCCGAGCCTGAGCGGTTGTCGTGCATGATCAAGGCGAAGGACGTCGGCGCGTCGCAGCCGACCCTCAGCGTCAAGGACTTGGGCGGCAGGCGTGTGTCCTGGTCTGCGTGCAGGTCTTTTTTCGACAGGGTGCCGAAGTCGACCACGCCGCCGTTGGACAGCACCGGCTCGCAGGCCGCCGGAGCGAAGCGGGCGCGCAAGGTCGCCTCGCGGGTGCGTCCGGCGGCGACGGCGTCGAACACCCCGAAGGCTTCCCAGGTCACCGCGTCACGCACCTGCATGCCTTGCTCTTGAACCCAGGCCGTCAGCTGAAGCTGCGCCGAGAAACTGCGCCCTTGCACCGCCACGCCGGCCTGCACCGGGACGATCCCGTGCTCCGGTCGCCAGATCAGGCTCGACGCCATTTCTGCCGGCGGCTGACCGACCCCGGCAATCAACCCGATCTCGACCGATTGGCCATCGAGCACGGCATCGCGAATACGCATCTGATAGCTGCCGCGTTCGGCAAAGTGAAAGCGTTCGGCGGTCGCGGCCATCGCCCGGTAGAACAGGCTCATGTCGATGGGCTGCGCACAGCTCAAGGTCAGGCTGAGCTGGCGTTCACCGAGGTTGCGCTCCGGTGCGGCATCCGGCCGTATCGCCCGGTTCATCAGCCCGTAATCGAGCACCGGCTGGCTCAGGTTGAACTGGCAGTCGTCCATGGACGCCGAGGCCACTGGCGTGAATCCACTCAGTGCCAGGAGCGCGAGGGTCAATAGCAGAAAGCGCAACAGGTTCATGAAGTCATCCTCAGAGGGCTCGGCACTTGGCGGGGGCGGTTTCGTAGTACGCGTCGGCGTCGGCGTCGGTGGGCAGCTCGAAGCGCAGTTCGCAGCGCTCCAGCTCCGGCGCGCTGATCCACAACGCACGGCGGTCGAGCGCGTTGGGCAAGAACACCAGGCCGCCGTCCTGCACCAGGGTCACGAACTCGCCATCCTCGGTGTTCACGGAGGCACCGCGCGGCAGGGGCGCGCCGTTGGCGGTGGTGGCCTTGAGTAAGGCCCGGCGGGTCATCGTGATGCCGAATTCAACGTTGTCGACGGCGCCGCGACCGGCCGAAATCACCGCCAGCCCGTTGTGAATGTCGGCGTTGCGCGGCAGGGTTTTGGTGTCGACTTCCACCGGGCTTTTGCCATAAGCCGTCACTTGCGGGATCACCGCCTGACCTTGCCAGTCGGTCCACACCGGACCGCTGGGCGTCGACACTTTGATGGAGCCCATGTCACCGACCGACAGCAACGCAAAGGTGTCGCTCACCGGGTACGGCGACAGCGTCACGCCACCGCCATGCAGCACGGCACCACCGCGAGCGCTGGCCTGATAGCTGGAGCGCTCGGCATCGGCGCGGGTGTAATTGAGATCGAGCTGGGTGTAGCGCGGCAGCAGCGACACGCCGGCCGTGGATTGCACCTGTTTGTCGCGCGTGTCGTGTTCGACGCCAACCCGGTAACCCAGCTGATCGTTGACCCGTTCACTCAAGCCCACGCCGCTGCGGTATTCGCCGGCGGAACGGCGCACCCAGCTGCGTGCCCGGCGGTTCTCGCCCAGGGGAATGCTGAGGTTCAGGTAGATGCTGTCATCGTTGCCGTTCGAACCGCTGAGCTGCCATTCGGCGGTCGCCGAGACGGATACGCCCGCGATGCTGGTGCCCCAGGATGCGAGGGCGCGGCTGCTGCTTTGGCCGTCGAACGAACTGGACCGGCTGAAGCCGCTGCTGAAGGCGCCGAGCCATGGATGCGACCATGACAGGGCCGCGCTTTGCTGATCGCGGTAACGTGACTGGCTGTTGTCGGACGTGTTGGCGAACACCGCCTCCTCCAGTTCCCGGTAGCCCAGGGTTCGGTAAGAACTGCCGGCACTGAGCGCCCACTGCTCGTTCAACCGATGCGAGATGCTCAGGTCGGCTTGAAGCCCCTGGCTGGCGTGTCTGCCGCTGGCGTCCGCGCCGGTCAGCGTGGCTTGCACCTGAGTGAAAGGCGAGGGCAACAGGCCGACGCTGGCACCCGCCGCGCGATAGTCGGCGGCGCCGGTGAGGCCGGCGCTGAGCAATAGTTGCGGGGCGAGCGCACCGCTCCAGCCGCCGCTGATGACCCATGGATCGCCTCCCTGAGCGTCACCGACACTGCGCACCTGACCGGCGCCCAGCGAATAACCGGGCGCTGGCAAACTGACCCCCAACATCGCGGCCGGCACGGTAAAACGGCGCTCGCTGCCATCGGTCTCCTTGATCGTGACTTCCACGTCGGAACGCGTGTTGAGCCGCCGCACGTTGGTGAGCACGAACGGGCCGGCGGGTACCACCGTGGAATGGATCAGCGAACCGTTTTGCCGGACCTCGACCTGGGCCTGACTGTTGGCGATCCCTTCAATGACCGCGCTTTGCCCTTCGACCTGCAGGGCATGTTCATTCAGCACTTGCACGCCGGTGATCTGCGCACCGGCGAGCACCGGGTTGTAGAGGTTGATCTGACCCGCCTGCAACACCGCTTCCTGGCTGGCGAAAGTCCGCTGGGCGTAGGCCGCAATATGAGTCGTTGTGGACACGTCGTCCTGCCAGGTCTGCACCTGGCGGCTGCGCACGATCCAGTCACCGGCATTGAAGCCGAGTTCGGTATTGGCCGAGGCGTAGCGGCTGGTGCTGTCGCCGGAACGGCTGTGCAAACCGGTGACGTCGTAGTTGATCAAGCCGGCGACACCACCGGTTTGATAGCCGGAAAAATCCCGGGCAGTGGGGCGTATCGCATCGGTGGGCACGATCAGCGACAGGGCCAGGCCAGCGGGATTCGGTTCGATGACGGTCTGCGGCGCGCGGCCTAGAAAGTCGTGGCATGGGCCATCGTCCAGCGTAAGCGCGGGCACCGTAAGGTTCGCCGCATCGAGCAGCGTGCGATCGAAGCACAACGCCCCTTCGCGATCGAACGTGACGTCGACCCGGCCATGACGCTGGCCGTTGACGGTGAGCGTGACCGGGTGGCGGCCGGCCGTGAACTGCGGCGCCTGCATCAGCAGCGTCGCCAGCGCCGGATCGATGCCGCGCTGCCGTAACGTGTCTTTGTCGAACGATGCTGGCATCGACACCTCACCATAGGCATCGAGCATCATCAGCGCGTTGCTCAGCAGCACCGCCAATATGGTTCGCTGCCATGGATGAGGGCGAGCGCCGTCGCGAATAACGGGCACGGCTTCGCCATCACGGTAATTCGATACTGTGTTCATCAGGATCACTTGGGTTATTGCGGCGTGCGGTTACAGGCACGCCTGTGTCGACGGCCTGGGGGCCGTCGCCTTGAAACATGGGCGCTCATCGTTCCTTGATGACGCCGTCAGGGTGGTTCAGGACTGGATGGGCGCCTCGTAATGCGGCACGGCAAAGCCGTAGACCGTCGCCGGTTGAAAACGCACCTGCGTGGCGGCGCCTTCGGGCACCTTGATGCTGATGTGCTCACCGGGCAGCACGTAGGTTTTCGGCAGCATCGCGTTGCCCGCGGCCGGTAACAATTGCACTTCCTGGCCCAGACGCACCACGTAAGGCGTGTCGTTGCGCACGGTCAATTGACCGTCTTTCAGCGACCATTGCAGGTCGGTCCACGGCGTGCGATTGGGCGCCAGGCCTTTGGGGTGCAGGATCACCGGCAAGTTCTGGCGCACCGTCACGCCGACACGGGCCTGACCTGCCTCGGCAGGCGCTTTGCCTTGGGGGATGCCTTCGAAGATCACCCGCTTCAAGCGCTGAGTGAGCAGCGGTTTGTCCGTTTGCAGAATGAACCGCACTAATTGGGTTTTGCCCGCTTCGACGCGCGCCAGGGGGGGCGTCACGAACACCAGCGATTCGCTGTCTTCGGCAATGTCTTCGAGGGTGACGTGCATCAACGCCAGGTTGGCATCGGTGTTGGTCACCGACACGGACGCTTCGCCGTCAGCCTCGTTGACGATGACCACCGAAGTGTTCGGCACCATGCCGTCGGCCTGGGCGTGTGCGGTCAGCAGCAGGGCGAATGCGCCGATGCCCGAATGGAACAGATGACGGGTGACACTGGAAAACATCGTCATGACGTGTCTCGTTGAAAGTTTTAAAAAAGGAGCCTGGATTACCGGCCTATCGATAATTCAGCTGCACGGTGACATGCCCGTCGATGGGGATTTCGTCGGTCAGCGTCAGGTCGTTCGCGCGAACGATGGTGGTAAACGCCGTGAGCCGCGCGCGCAAATTCTTGATGGCGATCGGTGTACCCAGGTCGTTCAACGCCGCGAACGCTGTCCGGCCGGCGTGTCCCAGGTAGGAAGACACTCGCCAGGAGGCACCGTCGTTCAAGGACATGATGGTTTTCACCGCCGCCCCATCGGCCACCGTATCGAACAGGCCGAACGCAACACTGCCCAGGTTTTGGTCGTCATTGACGACGCCCAGCCCGTGACTGTTAGGGTGAAAGACGGAAGAGCCTTCGCGATTGTCGATCGTCGTCAGGGTAAACCGCGTGGCGGCATCACAATTCACCTCCAGATACAGCGTGCCGTTTTCCAGGGCCGTGGGCTGGTCAGGTCTCAGATCTTTCACCGTCACTTTGCCGTGGTCGACGATGCCGCCGCCGGACAGGCTGGGCGTGCAGGCGCCGGGTGTAATCAGGCCGGTGACGCTCAGCTCGGTGCTGCTGGCGGCCAGGGCTGCGGGGGCACAGATGAGCAACAGGGGCGCCAATCGAGCGAGGGAGCATCTTTCCATGATGGTTCGTCCTTTGAGTGAGCGGGCATTGCCGTGGGCCGGGCGTTGCTCGTTGATGACGGAGGGTTACAGGTACTTGATCTGTAGGGTTGCGGAGCCGTCGAGCGTCACTTCGTCGGTCAGGGTCAGGCCGTTGGTGGGGGCGATGCCGGTACGCACATACAGATCAAGGCTCAACTCCTTCATCGCGATGGGAGCAATGACGGTCCCCTGAGCACCGACACTCCAGATGTTGTCGACCCCCAGAATGCTGTCGACCCTTCCTTAAGCCAGGTCTTGCCGCCATCAGTGGAGAGAATGGCTTGAGCTTGGGTGGCGTCCGCCATCACATTGCGCGGAGCAACGCGAAAGTGGCCCAGCTTTTCGTGGGTATTGATCAGCCCCAGACCAAAGTAATTGCCCGACGTGCCTGTGCCTGCACGGTTATCAATCGGGCTGATCGCAAACGGCGTAGCCGCATCGCAGTTCACTGTCATTTGCATGATTATTTCAGGCAAGTAAGTGTGCTTGTCGGGATTGAGGTCTTGTACGGAAAACTTGCCGTGATCGGCAATACCGCCGCCGGCCAGTGCTGGTGTGCATGCATTTGGCGTGATCAGACCCTTCACGGTCAGGTCCGTGCTGGAGGCTGCAATAACGGACGATGCGCCAGTCAGCAGCAAAGTAGCCGTCAGGAGGGTTATGTATTTGTTCATGCGTCGACGCTTCCTTGATGAAAGATGATTGAGGAGTTGCCCGGAGCGGGCAGGGCGCAATCTATCGGTCGAGGTCGCCGGACGAAATGCAACTAATACGAAAAAGGCGGGGCGAGTGTATGAAAGGTCAGGGCGGGCTACAGATCGTCATCGTTCGACCTGTTGTCTGTAGTCTTTTGGTGTGAGCTGCGTAGCTTTAAAACGTAGGGCGGTTCCTTTTGTTTTATCAGAGAAAGGACAGGGGCCCGGATCCGTTGAGGACGGTGGTTGAGCGGTCGAGATTGGTCGTTGTGGTCGGAATAGGACGGCGTTACTTTTCGCGTATTCCAGTCACCACACAGGATAAATCCGACAATGCGCGTAATTATTGCTGACGACCATCCTGTCGTCCGCATCGGGTTACGGATGCTCATCGATCTAAGCCGGACGTGTGTGATCGTGGGTGAGGCCGATGGCCCGGACAGCCTGTTGAGCCTGCTCTCGACCACGCCGTGCGATCTGTTGATCACGGACTTCTCCATGCCGGGCAACCAACAGGCCGACGGACTGAAGATGCTGAGCACGGTTCGACGTCACTACGCTTCGACGCCGATCATTCTGGTCACCATGTTTGCCAACGTTGCGACGCTCAGGGTGGCATTCGCGCAAGGCGTGATGGCGATCGTGGCCAAGGATGCCTCGGCGACGGAGCTCCCTCTGGCAATCAAATCAGTGGGTGAAGGGCGGCGTTTCATCAGCGAGTCCTTGCGTACCGCGCTGGCTCAGGCAGACGTCGAGGCTCATTCGCATTCCCCTTCGCTGTCGGCCAAAGAACATGAAGTGGTGAGAATGCTCGCCAGCGGCATGACCGTCAGTGAGATCGCGAGCTATTTCAAACGCAGTGTGTCGACCATCAGTAAACAAAAAAGCATGGCCATGCAGCGGCTGGGCATTTCCACGGATGTGGATCTCTTCGCTTACGCCCGGGACAACGGCATGGTGCACTAGGCGACAGCGCACCCCAGGGTATTCCCGCCACGAATGCCGATAGTGTTCCGCGCATTTGTTGACTATCGTGCAGGCAATCCTTCAAACGTCCGGAGCCTGCCCATGAGTGAAGCCAACCGCGCATTGATCACCCAGTTCTACCAAGCCTTCCAGCGGCTGGATGCCGAGGCCATGAGCGCCTGCTATACCGACGATGTGCTGTTCAGCGATCCGGCATTCGGCGAATTGCGCGGACGCGATGCCGGGGACATGTGGCGCATGCTCACGACTCGGGCGAAGGATTTTTCCCTGACGTTCGACAACGTTCGCGCCGAGGACCGCACGGGCGGCGCGCATTGGGTCGCGACCTATCTGTTCAGCCAGACCGGCAACACGGTGGTCAATGATATTCAGGCGCAGTTCGTGTTTCGTGACGGCAAGATCTGCGAGCACCATGACAGCTTCGATATGTGGGCCTGGTCGCGCCAGGCGCTGGGTTTCAAAGGCCTGCTGCTGGGCTGGACTCCGGCGGTAAGAAATGCCGTTCGCGCTCAGGCGTTGAAGGGGCTGAAGGCATTCCAGGCCAGTCGCTGATAAGATCGCGGCTTGTTTCCTTTCAAGCCTTGATCGTGACGTGACTACCCTCAGCGAAATCCCCGCCGACGCCGACACACCGGTGAGTAAACTCTGGTTCGTCTACCTCGTTCGCGCGGCCAATGGTTCGCTGTACTGCGGGATCAGCGACGATCCTGTGCGCCGCTTCGCTACTCACCAAAGTGGCAAGGGCGCACGCTTCTTCCTCTCCAGCCCTGCCGTTGCCTTGGTCTACACAGAAGTCTGCCGCGACAAAAGCGAAGCCTTGCGTCAGGAACGCTTGATCAAAAAACTCAGGAAAAGTGCCAAGGAATGTCTGGTCGCAAGCGCCGCCGCGGGCTTATCAACCTGACTGATAAGTGCCCATCAGGCAGACCTGTAGGCTGCTCCCGAATTGCGCGCTAAGCTGCGGATTCCTAATCCGTGCGGCGGAGCCGAGCATGTCCGAGTTGATTCTTCATCATTACCCGACGTCCCCTTTCGCCGAAAAGGCCCGCTTGCTGCTGGGTTTCAAGGGGTTGTCCTGGCGCTCGGTAAAGATCGCGCCGGTCATGCCAAAACCTGATCTGACCGCCCTGACCGGTGGCTACCGCAAGACGCCAGTGCTGCAGGTTGGCGCGGATATTTACTGCGACACATCGCTGATCGCCCGTCGACTGGAGCAGGAGAAAGCCTTGCCGGCCTTCTTCCCGGAAGGCCAGGAAATGATCGCCGCGACGTTCGCCGCCTGGGCCGATTCGGTGGTATTCCAGCATGCCGTGAGCCTGGTGTTTCAACCGGAATCGATCGCGGTGCGTTTCGGCAATCTGCCACCGGAAGCGATCAAGGCGTTTCTGGCTGATCGCGCCGGACTCTTCAGTGGTGGCAGCGCGACAAAGTTGTCCGCCGAGCAAGCCCGGCATCAATGGCCGACAATCATGGCGCGCCTGGAGCAGCAGCTTGAGCGCGAGCAGGGCGACTTTCTGTTCGGCGAGCCATCGATTGCCGACTTCGCGCTGGCCCATCCGATGTGGTTCCTCAAGGCCACGCCCGTGACCTCGCCGTTGGTTGATGCATATCCGGCGGTGTCGGCGTGGTTGGGTCGCGTGATGGGGTTCGGGCATGGCGCGTTCAGCGAGATGACATCCGAGGCCGCGCTGGACGTTGCGCGTAATGCCACACCCGCCGCGTTACCGGACGAGCAGTTCGATGAGCCGAACGGGTTTGAGCCTGGCCAGCAGGTGGTCATCGCGGCAACGGATTACGGCGTTGATCCGGTGGCGGGTGAGTTGTTGTTTGCGGGCAGAGAGGAATTGATTCTGCGTCGTGAAGACGAGCGGGCCGGAGTGGTGCATGTGCACTTTCCGCGGTTTGGGTTCCGCCTCGAAAAACACTGATACACCGACCTGTGGCGAGGGGTTCGTCGGAACGCCGCCCCCTTGCCACAGGGGTTGAGTGAGCCAATGGGTTACTTCAACGCGGCGAGGATTTCATCCGGGTCATACCCGCGAATCAACGTCCCGTTCACATCGATCAGCGGAATCCCGCGTCCACCCAGCGCTTCATATGCCTTGCGTGCCTCGGCATCCTTTTCGATATCGAATTCCTTGTACGGAATGCCTTTCTGATCGAGAAAGCGTCGGGTCAGTTTGCAGTAGCCACACCATTCGGTCGCGTAGAGCACGACGTTGGCCTTGGCCTGGGTCTGCTCGGACACCACTTGGCTGGGACTGAACACCCGCTCGATCTTGCCCCAGTTCTGGTAAACCACGACCACCAGCAGGATCAGCAGGAATTTCTTCAGCACGCCGTTCAGCATCAGTTGCGTCGCTTCAGCTGATCGGTCAGCTGAGTGGGCAGGCCCTTGATAATCAGTGTGCCGGCCTCTTCGTCGTATTCGATCTTCGAGCCCAGCAGGTGCGCTTCGAAGCTGATGGACAGGCCCTCGGCGCGGCCGGTGAAGCGGCGGAACTGGTTCAACGTGCGTTTATCCGCCGGGATCTCCGGAGACAAGCCGTAATCCTTGTTGCGGATGTGATCGTAGAAGGCTTTCGGGCGCTCTTCGTCGATCAGTTCGGAGAGTTCTTCCAGGCCCATCGGTTCGCCGAGCTTGGCCTGGCTGCTGGCGTAATCGACCAGGGTCTTGGTTTTCTCGCGGGCGGATTCTTCCGGCAAATCTTCGCTTTCAACGAAATCACTGAAGGCCTTGAGCAAGGTACGGGTTTCGCCGGGGCCGTCGACGCCTTCCTGGCAACCGATAAAGTCGCGGAAATACTCCGACACCTTTTTCCCGTTCTTGCCTTTGATGAATGAAATGTACTGCTTGGACTGCTTGTTGTTCTGCCACTCGGACACGTTGATCCGCGCGGCCAGGTGCAACTGGCCCAGATCCAGGTGACGGGACGGGGTCACGTCCAGCTGATCGGTCACTGCAACGCCTTCGCTGTGGTGCAACAGGGCGATCGCCAGGTAATCGGTCATGCCCTGCTGGTAATGCGCGAACAACACGTGGCCGCCCACGGAGAGGTTCGACTCTTCCATCAGCTTTTGCAGGTGTTCCACCGCCACCCGGCTGAACGCCGTGAAATCCTTGCCGCCCTCGAGGTACTCCTTCAGCCAGCCGCTGAACGGATGCGCCCCGGACTCGGCATGGAAGAATCCCCAGGCTTTGCCTTGTTTGGCGTTGTAGCTCTCGTTGAGGTCGGCAAGCATGTTCTCGATGGCGCTCGATTCGGCCAGTTCCGAGTCGCGGGCGTGGAGAACTGCAGGTGTGCCGTCGGGTTTTTTGTCGATCAGGTGGACGATGCAATGACGGATCGGCATGGGCTTCTCGGCTGATTGAAGAGAGGAGGGCGTGCTCCCCCAAAAAGTGCCAAGTGTACCGCAACCACTGGTTTTGGCGCGGTTCGTAGGGTAATTCGCAGCCGTGCGACTGCCCTTATGCAGTTTTTTCCCGTTTTAGAGCAATAAAGCTGACCAAATGGGTAGCTAGAGGCGGATATTTCCCCGTCTCTGTGCTAGTTTTGCCCCGTCTTACGCGAAGTCACTGCGTTAAGCGTGCATTCAGCATTTGTCAGGTCGAACCAAACCCTGATTTCGGTATCTATAACCCCGATCCAGTGGTTATTGGCCGAGGGTGCCAGATCCAGAAGATCGGGCTCGATGGCTGACACTGCACTCTGCAATCCATATGAATTTGATAGGGAAGGAACACTACATGGCTCTTACTAAAGACCAACTGATCGCCGACATCGCTGAAGCTATCGACGCGCCAAAAACCACCGCGCGTAACGCTCTGGACCAACTGGGCCAAATCGTTGCCGATCAGCTGGAAAACGGCGGCGAAATCACTCTGCCAGGTATCGGCAAACTGAAAGTGACTGAGCGTCCAGCCCGTACCGGCCGTAACCCTTCGACTGGCGCTGCCATCGAAATCGCTGCCAAGAAAGTTATCAAGCTGGTTGTGGCCAAAGGCCTGACCGACGCTGTTAACAAGTAAGACGCAGTAAAAAAAGCCGTGCTCCGGAGCAATCCGGGCACGGCTTTTTTGTGTCTGTGATTCAGTGGCTGACCTGAAAACACCACTAACCCCATGTAGGAGTGAGCCTGCTCGCGATGGCGCTGCATCAGTCGACATCATCGTTAACTGACACGCCGCTATCGCGAGCAGGCTCACTCCTACAGTTGATCTGCGGTGGTCAGTGACTCAGCTCTTGCGAGCCCAACGTTCGCGCCAGACCTGCTGCTCGGACTTGGTCTGGAAGGTCCAGGCGACGAAGCGGCTTTGCTTCTGCCCCTGGGACATTTCCACGACCTGGCTTTCCAGAACACCGGCCTTTTTCAGCGCCGTCTGGATCGAAGGCAGGTTAGAAGCCTTCGACACCAACGTGCTGAACCACAAGACCTTGTGCTGGAAGTGCGCACTCTCGGCGATCAGTTGTGTCACAAACCGTGCTTCGCCACCCTCACACCACAATTCTGCCGATTGACCGCCAAAGTTCAGCACCGGCAGTTTGCGTTTAGGATCGGCGCGGCCCAAAGCGCGCCATTTACGCTCGCTGCCTTTGGTCGCTTCGTCCATCGAAGCATGGAACGGCGGGTTGCACATGGTCAGGTCAAAGCGTTCGCCGGGTTCCAGCAAGCCCAGCAGAATGTGCTTGGGATTGCTTTGCTGACGCAACTGGATGGCTTTGTTCAGTCCGTTGGATTGCACGATGGCTTTGGCCGCAGCCACCGCAGTCGGGTCGATTTCCGAACCGAGGAAGTGCCAGCGGTAGTCGCTGTAGCCGATCAACGGATAGACGCAGTTGGCGCCCATGCCGATATCGAGCACTTTGACCGGTGCGCCACGAGGGATTTCGCCGTCGTTGACGCTGGCGAGCAGGTCGGCCAGGAAGTGCACGTAATCGGCACGGCCCGGAACCGGTGGGCAGAGGTAATCGGCCGGGATATCCCAATGGGCGATACCGTAGAACGACTTGAGCAGCGCCCGGTTGAACACCCGCACCGCATCCGGGCTGGCGAAGTCGATGCTTTCCTTGCCATAGGGGTTGATGATCACGAACTTCGCCAGTTCCGGCGTGGTTTTGATCAGCGCCGGGAAGTCGTAGCGACCCTGATGGCGGTTGCGCGGGTGCAGGCTGGCCTTTTCGCGCGGCTCAACGGCTTTGGCCGGTGTCGCGGTGTCGGGCTTCTTGCGCGCAGGTCTTGGAGTGCGGGGGGCGTTCATGGGCGTGGTCGATTCGGGTATGGCTAAAAGTGGCGGGTATTGTCCCACAGTCGATAGCCGCGTGGGGATCCTGTAGGAGCGAGGCTTGCCCGCGAAAGCGATCTGTCTGCCACCTCAATGCCAGACATGACGGCCCCTTCGCGGGCAAGCCTCGCTCCTACAGGAAGCGGTTTGCGGTGTATGGGGGGAATGTGGCGGGCATAAAAAAGGGAGGCCGCTTGGCCTCCCTTTTTCATCGCGATTGACCGTTACAGGCTGGCAATCCGCGCATGTTGCTCGGCCAACTTGCCCAAAGCCTGTTCAGCCTCAGCCAGTTTGGCGCGTTCTTTCTCGATGACTTCGGCCGGAGCCTTGTCAACGAAACCGGCATTGGACAGCTTGCCGCCCACCCGCTGAACTTCGCCCTGCAGACGCAGGATTTCCTTGTCCAGGCGTGCCAGTTCGGCGTCCTTGTCGATCAGGCCGGCCATCGGCACCAGCACTTCCATCTCGCCCACCAGTGCGGTGGCGGACAGCGGTGCTTCTTCGCCGGCAGCCAACACCGTGATCGATTCGAGGCGAGCCAGCTTCTTCAGCAGGGCTTCGTTCTCGGTGAGACGACGCTGGTCTTCGGCGCTGACGTTCTTCAGGAACAGGTTCAGCGGCTTGCCCGGGCCGATGTTCATCTCGGCGCGAATGTTGCGCGTGCCGAGCATCAGCGTCTTCAGCCACTCGATGTCATCTTCGGCACCTTGATCGATGCGCGCTTCATTGGCCACGGGCCAAGGTTGCAGCATGATCGTCTTGCCTTCGATACCGGCCAGCGGCGCGACGCGCTGCCAGATTTCTTCGGTGATGAACGGCATGAACGGGTGCGCCAGGCGCAGGGCAACTTCCAGCACCCGAACCAGGGTGCGGCGGGTGCCGCGCTGACGTTCGACCGGGGCGTTTTCGTCCCACAGCACAGGCTTGGACAGTTCCAGGTACCAGTCGCAATACTGGTTCCAGATGAACTCGTACAAGGCTTGTGCGGCCAGGTCGAAGCGGAACTGGTCGAGCTGACGGGTTACTTCGGCTTCAGTGCGTTGCAGCTGCGAGATAATCCAGCGGTCCGCCAGCGACAGTTCGTAAGCCTCGCCGTTCTGGCCGCAGTCTTCGCCCTTGTCCAGAACATAACGCGCGGCGTTCCAGATCTTGTTGCAGAAGTTGCGATAGCCTTCTACGCGGCCCATGTCGAACTTGATGTCGCGACCGGTGGACGCCAGCGAGCAGAAAGTGAAGCGCAGGGCGTCGGTGCCGTAGCTGGCGATGCCGTCGGCGAACTCTTCGCGGGTCTGCTTCTCGATCTTTTTCGCCAGTTTCGGCTGCATCATGCCGGAGGTGCGTTTCTGCACCAGCTCTTCGAGCTCGATACCGTCGATGATGTCCAGCGGGTCCAGGACGTTGCCCTTGGACTTGGACATCTTCTGGCCCTGGCCATCGCGGACCAGACCGTGAACATAAACGGTCTTGAACGGAACCTGCGGCGTACCGTCTTCGTTCTTCACCAGGTGCATGGTGAGCATGATCATCCGGGCGACCCAGAAGAAAATGATGTCGAAACCGGTCACCAGCACGTCGGTGGAGTGGAATTTCTTCAGGAATTCGGTCTGCTCCGGCCAGCCGAGCGTGGAGAAAGTCCACAGGCCCGAACTGAACCAGGTATCCAGAACGTCGTTGTCCTGTTGCAGCGCAACGTCCGGGCCGAGGTTGTTCTTGGCACGCACTTCGGCTTCGTCGCGACCGACATAGACCTTGCCCGACTCGTCGTACCAGGCCGGAATCCGGTGGCCCCACCACAGCTGACGGCTAATGCACCAATCCTGGATGTCGCGCATCCACGAGAAGTACATGTTTTCGTATTGTTTCGGCACGAACTGAATGCGGCCGTCTTCAACCGCAGCGATGGCCGGCTCGGCCAATGGCTTTGTAGAGACGTACCACTGGTCGGTCAGCCACGGCTCGATGATGGTGCCGGAGCGGTCGCCTTTCGGCACTTTCAGGGCATGATCGTCGACGCTGACCAGCAAGCCGGCGGCATCGAAGGCGGCCACAATCTGCTTGCGCGCTTCGAAACGGTCCAGACCGGCGTATTCGGCCGGAAGCGTGCCGTCGATGCTTTCGTTGAGCGTGCCGTCGAGGTTGAACACCTGACAGGCCGGCAGTACGGCGGCGTTCTTGTCGAAGATGTTCAGCAGCGGCAGGTTGTGGCGCTTGCCGACTTCGTAGTCGTTGAAATCGTGGGCCGGGGTGATTTTCACGCAACCGGTGCCGAATTCAGGATCGCAGTAATCGTCGGCGATGATCGGGATGCGGCGGCCGACCAGCGGCAACTCGACAAATTTACCGATCAGGGCCTGGTAGCGTTCGTCGTTCGGGTTAACCGCGACGGCGGCGTCGCCGAGCATGGTTTCCGGGCGAGTGGTCGCGACGATCAGGTAGTCCTTGCCTTCGGCCGTCTTGGCGCCATCGGCCAGCGGGTATTTCAGGTTCCACAGGAAACCTTTCTCGTCGTGGTTTTCCACTTCGAGGTCGGAAATCGCCGTGTGCAACTTGGTGTCCCAGTTGACCAGGCGCTTGCCGCGATAGATCAGGCCGTCTTCGTGCAAACGCACGAACGCTTCTTTAACGGCTTCCGAGAGGCCGTCGTCCATGGTGAAGCGCTCGCGGCTCCAGTCGACGGACGAGCCGAGGCGGCGGATCTGACGGCTGATGTTGCCGCCGGACTGATCCTTCCACTCCCAGACTTTCTCGAGGAATTTTTCCCGGCCCAGATCGTGACGATTCTGGCCCTGGGCTTCGAGTTGGCGTTCCACCAGCATCTGCGTGGCGATACCGGCGTGGTCAGTACCCGGCTGCCACAGGGTGTTGCGACCCTGCATGCGGCGGAAACGGATCAGGGCGTCCATGATCGCGTTGTTGAAGCCGTGACCCATGTGCAGGCTGCCGGTGACGTTCGGCGGCGGGATCATGATGGTGTAGGACTCGCCCGCGCCTTGCGGGGCGAAGTAATTCTCTGACTCCCAAGTGTTGTACCAGGAAGTTTCAATGGCGTGCGGCTGGTAGGTCTTATCCATGCGCGGCGGGACCCTATTGGCATTTATTCAGGAAAAGCCGGCAAGTATAGCGGGGCATGGGGCAGAGGGCGAGCAGGGGCAGACCGGGCGCAGATCAAATGTGGAATGATCCTGTGGCGAGGGAGCTTGCTCCCGCTGGGGCGCGAAGCGGCCCCGATAACAGCAAGTCAGGTGTGTCAGGTACACCGTGTGTTCAGGTTTTGCGGTTGCTTTGCAACCGAGCGGGAGCAAGCTCCCTCGCCACAGACGCCCGCTCGACTCAGTGTTATTCGTACTGGCTGAGCAACCGTTCCATCCGCGCATCCAGTCGGCGCTTGATCTCGGTTTCGATATGCGGTGCGAAGTCGTCGATCACGTCTTGCATGATCAACAGCGCTGCCGCACGCAGTTCGCTGTCCAGGTGCAGCAAGGCGTCGGGGCCTTTGCTGGCCGCAGGTGCCGGTTGCGCGGCAGGGGCGGGCGGTGTCGGTTCGACGGTCTGCGGCGCAGCGCTGACGGAGTCGAACAGCATGGGAATCTGTTCCTGGTCACCTTCGATGACCGTGTCGGTCAGCAGCGGCGGTTGCAGGTTGTCATCGCCGAGCAATTGGCGGATTGACTCGAGGTCATCCAGCAGGTGCGCGGACTTTTGTTGCGGTTTTGGAGTGTCCATCGGAATGCTCAGAGTCGCTGTAAACGGTGATCTTGCAGAGGATAGCCCTGTTCGCGATAGAAACGGAAACTCTCCCGCGCGGCCGCTCGAATCGTCGGATCCTCCACCACCACTTCCGCTACACGGGCGAACTTGCTGGCAAAGGCCGGGACTTTCAGGGCAAGGTTGACCAGCAGATCCTGATGCGGACCGCAGTCATCGCCAAGACCCAGGACAATCAAGCTATCCGGCTCGCTTTCGGCAGGACCGTGAGGCACGAAGCTTTCGCCCTTGAAGGCCCACAAACGCGCGTCGAGATCCTCGCGTTGGGCGGCATCGCTGCAATGCAGGTAAATGCGGTGGCCCATGCGCCAGGCTTTTTCGGTGAGCTTGCAGGCGAAATCCAGCCGTGCCGATGGATCGGCGCTGGGCAGGACATAGAAGTCGACTTTGGTCATTGCGGTTCCTGAGCCCGGGGCTGCGTCACTCGAAAGCAACGCAGCCCGAGGTCATCGGTTTCAGGCTTTGGCGCGGTCCAGCAGGTATTGGGTCAGCAACGGAACCGGACGGCCAGTGGCGCCCTTGTCCTTGCCGCCGCTGGTCCATGCGGTGCCGGCGATGTCCAGGTGCGCCCAGTTCAGGTTCTTGGTGAAGCGCGACAGGAAGCAGGCGGCGGTGATGGTGCCGGCTTTCGGGCCGCCAATGTTGGCGATGTCGGCGAACGGGCTGTCCAGCTGCTCTTGGTACTCATCGAACAGCGGCAGTTGCCAGGCGCGGTCGTCGGCGGCCTTGCCGGCGCTCAACAGTTGGCCGATCAGCTCGTCGTTGTTGCCCAGCAGGCCGGAGGTGTGCGCGCCCAGTGCAACGACGCAAGCGCCGGTCAGGGTCGCGATGTCGATCACGGCTTGCGGCTTGAAGCGCTCGGAGTAGGTCAGGGCATCGCACAGCACCAGACGGCCTTCGGCGTCGGTGTTGAGGATTTCCACGGTCTGGCCGCTCATGGTGGTGACGATGTCGCCCGGGCGCGAAGCATTGCCGCTCGGCATGTTCTCGGCGCACGCCAGGATGCACACCAGGTTGATCGGCAGTTTCAGCTCGAGCACGGCACGCAGGGTGCCGAACACGCTGGCTGCGCCGCCCATGTCGTACTTCATTTCATCCATGCCCAAGCCAGGCTTGAGGCTGATGCCGCCGGTGTCGAACGTGATGCCTTTGCCGACCAGTGCGTAAGGTTTCTCGGATTTCTTGCCGCCGTTGTATTGCATGACGATCAGGCGCGGTGGCTGGGCGCTGCCCTGGCCCACGGCGTAGAACGAGCCCATGCCCAGGTCCTTGATCTTCTTCTCATCGAGGACTTCGACTTTCAGGGTCTTGAATTCCTTGCCCAGGTTCTTGGCTTGTTCGCCAAGGAAAGTCGGGTGGCAGATGTTCGGCGGCAGGTTGCCCAGGTTGCGGGTGAACGCCATGCCGTTGGCAATCGCAGTGGCGTGGGCCACGGCGCGCTCGACTTCGGCCTGTGCAGCCTTGATGGTCACCAGGGTGATTTTCTTCAGGGAGCGAGGTTCGGCTTTCTGGCTCTTGAACTGGTCGAAGGTGTATTCGCCATCCACCAGGGTTTCGGCCAGCAGGCGGGTCTTGCCGTAGCTGTCGCGGCCCTTGACCACGATTTCGTCCAGCGCCAGAACGGCGTCGGTGCCGCCCAGGCCTTTAAGGGTATTGAGGACGCCGGCGATGATTTTACGGAACGGGCGGTCGCCCAGCTCTTCGTCCTTGCCCACGCCGACCAGCAGAACGCGTTCGGCCTTGAGGTTCGGCAGGCTGTGCAGCAGCAGGCTCTGGCCGACTTTGCCGGCCAGGTCGCCGCGCTTGAGTACAGCGCTGAGGGCGCCGCCGCTCAGTTCGTCGAGTTGTCTGGCAGCGGCGCCGAGCTTGCGGCCTTCGCCGACGGCGACCACCAGAGTGGCGGTCTTCAACGTTTCTGGGCTAACGCTCTTTACAACCAGTTCCATGTCCGGGTCCCTGAATGAATGGTCAACGTGCGCGGGCAAAACGGCGGCGCACAGACGCTTGCTTATAGATAGAAAGACGCAGGTCACGGCCCGCGACAAAGGCCGCAGTTTGAACCTCGCTCCCTGCGCCTGACAACCCTCGGTTGTACGATCTTCAACGCATTACCCGCCTGCTTGAGCATGCGCAGTGACAGGCGCACTCAATCACAGGATAATGCGCCAACTTTTTCGGCGGCTCTGCCCTGCGGGCTGTCTGATACGTTTGCTTGTTTGGCCGCCTTAGCCTGACAACCCTGGAGTGTCTGGTTTGATTGTCTTCCGTTATCTGTCCCGCGAAGTCCTGTTGACCTTGAGCGCCGTCAGCGCCGTGCTGCTGGTCATCATCATGAGTGGGCGCTTCATCAAATACCTTGCCCAGGCGGCCTCGGGCCTGCTGGATCCGGGCTCCCTGTTCCTGATCATGGGCTTTCGTCTGCCAGGTTTCCTGCAACTGATCCTGCCGTTGGGCCTGTTTCTCGGGATCCTGCTGGCCTACGGTCGCCTGTACCTTGAAAGCGAAATGACCGTGTTGTCGGCCACCGGCATGAGCCAGCAACGTCTGTTTGCCATGACGCTGTTTCCGGCCACGCTGGTTGCGCTGGTCGTGGCCTGGCTGAGTCTGAGCCTGGCGCCACAAGGTGCCAATCAGTTCCAGTTGCTGCTGAACAAGCAGGATGCGCTGACCGAGTTCGATACCCTTGAGCCGGGTCGCTTCCAGGCGCTACGTGACGGGACTCGGGTGACCTACACCGAAACGCTGTCGGATGATCGCATCAACCTCGGTGGCGTGTTCATTTCGCAAAAGAACATCTCGTCCGATAAGAAGGATCGCGGGATCTCCGTGCTGGTGGCCGAGAAGGGTCGTCAGGAAATCCGCCCTGACGGCAATCGCTACCTGATTCTCGACAATGGCTATCGCTACGACGGTAACCCGGGGCAGGCCGACTACCGGGCGATCAAGTACGAGGAATACGGCGTATTGCTGCCCAAGCCGGACGTCAGCGACGAAGTCACCGACCGCGATGCAATGACCACCCGTTCCTTGATCGGCAGCGATGACATTCGTTCGCGCACTGAACTGCAATGGCGTCTGTCCCTGCCGTTGCTGGTGTTCATCGTGACCTTGATGGCGGTGCCGCTGTCGCGGGTCAATCCACGTCAAGGCCGTTTCCTCAAGCTGCTGCCGGCGATTCTTCTTTATATGGCTTACCTGAGCATCCTGATTGCCGCGCGCGGCGCCCTCGAAAAAGGCAAGATCCCGCCGGCGCTGGGGTTGTGGTGGGTTCACGGCATCTTCCTGGCCATTGGCCTGGGCTTGCTCTACTGGGAGCCGTTGCGCTTGAAGATGGCGAGTCGCCGCAGTGCGCTGGAGGTGGCTCGTGGTTAAGCTCGATCGCTACATTGGTAGCAGCGTATTCGTAGCCATCCTGGCGGTGCTGGGGATTATCCTTGGCCTGGCGACCCTGTTTGCCTTCATCGATGAGATGAGTGAGGTCAGCGACACCTACACCTTGGTGGACGTCTTGAGCTACGTCTTGCTGACCGCGCCCCGTCGTTTGTACGACATGTTGCCGATGGCGGCACTGATCGGTTGCCTGATCGGCCTTGGTAGCCTGGCCAGCCACAGCGAACTGACGATCATGCGCGCCGCCGGTGTGTCGGTCGGCCGGATCGTCTGGGCCGTCATGAAGCCGATGCTGGTGCTGATGGTGGTGGGGGTGCTGATCGGCGAGTACGTCGCGCCGGCCACCGAAGTCACCGCTCAGGCCAACCGTTCCCTGGCTCAGGGTGGCGGCGATGCACAGAGCGCCAAGCATGGCTTGTGGCATCGCCAGGGTGACGAGTTCATTCACGTCAACTCTGTGCAGCCGAACGGTCTGCTGTACGGCGTCACCCGTTATCGTTTCGACAATGAGCGTCATATGCTGTCGTCCAGCTTCGCCAAGCGGGCGAAGTTCGATCAGGATCACTGGCAGTTGAGCGACGTCACCACCACGCTGTTCCATGAAAAGAGCACCGAAGTGGTCACTGCACCGGAAGAGCGTTGGGATGTTGCCTTGAGTCCGCAACTGCTGAGCACGGTGGTGATGTCGCCTGACACGCTGTCGATCAGCGGTCTGTGGGGTTACATCCACTACCTGGCTGACCAGGGCCTGAGCAACGGCCGTTACTGGCTGGCATTTTGGGTCAAGGTGTTACAGCCGCTGGTGACCGCCGCGCTGGTACTGATGGCGATTTCCTTCATCTTCGGGCCATTGCGCTCGGTGACCCTTGGTCAGCGGGTCTTCACTGGCGTGCTGGTCGGCTTCACCTTCCGCATCGTCCAGGATTTGCTGGGGCCTTCGAGCCTGGTGTTCGGTTTTTCGCCGCTGTTTGCGGTGCTGGTTCCGGCGGGTGTCTGTGCCCTGGCGGGTGTCTGGCTGTTGCGCCGAGCCGGCTGATCAGGGCGTTCCCCCGACCTCGCTGGTGATAAAAAACGCCCCTGTCGCAAGACCGGGGCGTTTTTGTAGGTGCCGTCTGACCTGCGAACGTGACGCTTGCGCCGTGGATCAGGTACAATTCCCGGCTATTTTTCGGCGGGCTATGCCTGCAGCCTTTTTGAGTGTTGATCCGTGAGTGATTTGAGTCATATCCGCAATTTCTCCATCATCGCCCACATTGACCATGGCAAGTCGACGCTGGCCGATCGCTTCATCCAGATGTGCGGCGGCCTTGCCGAGCGCGAAATGGAAGCCCAGGTGCTGGACTCCATGGACCTGGAACGTGAACGCGGGATCACCATCAAGGCCCACAGCGTCACCCTGTATTACACCGCCCGCGATGGCATCAAGTACCAGCTGAACTTCATTGACACCCCGGGCCACGTTGACTTCACCTACGAAGTCAGCCGGTCGCTGGCGGCCTGTGAAGGCGCGTTGCTGGTGGTCGATGCCGGTCAGGGCGTTGAAGCGCAGTCTGTAGCCAACTGCTACACGGCGATCGAGCAGGGCCTTGAAGTCATGCCGGTCCTGAACAAGATCGACCTGCCACAGGCCGATCCGGATCGCGTCAAAGAAGAAATCGAAAAAATCATCGGCATCGATGCCACCGATGCGGTCGAGTGCAGTGCCAAGACCGGCCTGGGTGTCGACGAAGTGCTCGAACGCCTGGTTCACACCATTCCTGCGCCGACCGGCAACTACGAAGATCCGCTGCAAGCGTTGATCATCGACTCCTGGTTCGACAACTACCTGGGCGTCGTTTCCCTGGTCCGCGTGCGTCACGGTCGTGTGAAGAAGGGCGACAAGATCCTGGTCAAGTCCACCGGCAAGATCCACCTGGTGGACAGCGTCGGTGTCTTCAACCCGAAACACACCGCCACCGTTGACCTGAAAGCCGGCGAAGTGGGCTTCATCATTGCCGGCATCAAGGACATTCACGGTGCACCGGTCGGTGACACCCTGACCTTGAGCTCCACGCCGGACGTTGACGTGCTGCCAGGCTTCAAACGTATCCAGCCGCAGGTCTATGCCGGCCTGTTCCCGGTCAGCTCCGACGACTTCGAAGATTTTCGTGAAGCCCTGCAAAAGCTCACGCTCAACGATTCGTCCCTGCAGTACACCCCGGAAAGCTCCGACGCCCTGGGCTTTGGCTTCCGTTGCGGGTTCCTCGGCATGCTGCACATGGAAATCATCCAGGAGCGCCTGGAGCGCGAGTACGACCTGGACCTGATCACCACGGCGCCGACCGTAATTTTCGAGCTGTTGCTGAAAACCGGTGAAACGATTTACGTCGATAACCCGTCGAAGCTTCCAGACCTGTCCTCGATCGAAGACATGCGTGAACCGATCGTGCGGGCCAATATTCTTGTGCCGCAAGAGCACCTGGGCAACGTCATTACCCTGTGCATCGAAAAGCGTGGCGTGCAGCACGACATGCTGTTCCTCGGTACGCAGGTCCAGGTGACCTACGATTTGCCGATGAACGAAGTGGTCCTCGACTTCTTCGACCGTCTGAAGTCCACCAGTCGCGGCTATGCTTCGCTGGATTATCATTTCGATCGTTACCAGTCGGCTAATCTGGTGAAACTGGATGTGCTGATCAACGGTGACAAGGTCGACGCCCTGGCGCTGATCGTGCACAAGGATAACGCGCACTACAAAGGTCGCCAGTTGACCGAGAAAATGAAAGAACTGATTCCGCGCCAGATGTTCGACGTCGCGATCCAGGCCGCCATTGGCGGGCAGATCATTGCGCGGACCTCCGTCAAGGCACTCAGAAAGAACGTATTGGCCAAATGCTACGGCGGTGACGTTAGCCGTAAGAAAAAACTGCTTGAAAAGCAAAAGGCCGGTAAGAAACGCATGAAGCAAGTCGGCAACGTGGAAATTCCACAAGAAGCCTTCCTTGCGGTGCTCAGGTTGGATAGTTAGGTCCTATGTCACTAAATTTCCCGCTGTTGCTGGTCATCGCCGTGTTCGTCTGCGGCCTGTTGGCGTTGCTCGATCTGCTGTTCCTGGCGCCTCGGCGCCGGGCTGCCATCAACTCCTATCAGGGGAGTGTCAGCCAGGCTGACATGGTGGTCGTCGAGAAACTGAACAAAGAGCCGCTGCTGGTCGAATACGGCAAGTCGTTCTTCCCGGTGTTGTTCATCGTGCTGGTGCTGCGTTCGTTCCTGGTGGAGCCGTTCCAGATTCCTTCCGGCTCGATGAAACCGACCCTGGACGTCGGCGACTTCATTCTGGTGAACAAGTTTTCTTACGGGATCCGCTTGCCGGTGATCGACAAGAAAGTCATCGAAGTCGGTGATCCGCAGCGCGGCGATGTGATGGTGTTCCGCTACCCGAGCGATCCGAACGTCAACTACATCAAGCGTGTGGTGGGCCTGCCGGGTGACCAGATTCGCTACACCGCCGACAAGCGTCTGTTCGTCAACGGTGAATCGATTGCCGAACAACTGGTCGGCTCCGAGCCGGGCACGTTGGGCAGTGCCGAGCTCTACAAGGAAAAACTCGGTGTCGCCGAGCACCTGATTCGCAAGGAGATGAGCCGCTATCGCGCATCGCCGGACCGTTCATGGACCGTGCCGGCCGGGCACTACTTCATGATGGGCGACAACCGCGACAACTCCAACGACAGTCGCTACTGGGACGATCCGAGCATTCCCAAGGATCTGCTGGGCATGGTTCCCGACAAGAATATCGTCGGCAAGGCCTTCGCAGTCTGGATGAGCTGGCCGGAACCCAAACTCAGTCACCTGCCGAATTTCTCGCGGGTTGGCCTGATCAAGTAATCACACACGGCGCTGTTGAACACAGCGCCGAATGCATTTCTGGAGTCGGCACAATCGGCGCCAGAGGCATGAAAACAACGATATTCAGGACGTAATTTTTGAACACAGCGTTAATTGTCCCAAGCCTGCGTCGTATCACGGCCATGGCGGTGGAATCCAGCCACGAACTCAGCGTGGGTAAACCGTGAGCGTCTCCTTAAGCCGTCTAGAGCGTCAGCTCGGCTACACCTTCAAGGATCAGGAGCTGATGGTCCTGGCCCTGACTCACCGCAGTTTTGCCGGGCGCAACAACGAACGCCTGGAATTCCTCGGTGATGCCATCCTCAACTTCGTCGCTGGCGAGGCGCTGTTCGATCGCTTCCCGCTGGCCCGTGAAGGCCAGTTGTCGCGTTTGCGCGCACGTCTGGTGAAAGGTGAGACGCTGGCCGTACTGGCCCGCGGTTTCGATCTGGGCGAATACCTGCGCCTGGGCTCCGGTGAGTTGAAAAGCGGCGGGTTCCGTCGCGAGTCGATTCTGGCCGATGCCCTCGAAGCGTTGATCGGTGCGATCTACCTGGACGCTGGCATGGACATGGCGCGCGAACGCGTGCTGGCCTGGCTGGCCGGTGAGTTCGAAGGCCTGACGCTGGTCGACACCAACAAAGATCCAAAAACCCGCCTGCAGGAATTCCTGCAATCGCGTGGGTGCGAGCTGCCGCGTTACGAAGTGGTGGATATCCAGGGTGAGCCGCATTGCCGGACGTTCTTCGTCGAATGTGAAATCACCTTACTGAATGAAAAAAGCCGAGGTCAGGGTGTGAGTCGTCGTATTGCCGAACAGGTAGCGGCCGCCGCAGCACTGATTGCCCTGGGTGTGGAGAATGGCAATGACTGATTCAACTGCAACTCGCTGTGGCTATGTTGCCATCGTCGGCCGTCCCAACGTGGGCAAGTCCACGCTGCTGAACCACATCCTGGGTCAGAAACTGGCGATCACCTCGCGCAAGCCGCAAACCACCCGCCATAACATGCTGGGCATCAAGACCGAAGGCGCCATCCAGGCCGTCTACGTCGACACCCCGGGCATGCACAAGGGCGGCGAAAAGGCCCTGAACCGCTACATGAACAAGACCGCCTCGGCGGCGTTGAAAGACGTCGACGTGGTGATCTTCGTGGTGGATCGCACCAAGTGGACCGACGAAGACCAGATGGTCCTCGAGCGCGTCCAGTACGTGACCGGCCCGCTGATCGTGGCGCTGAACAAGACCGATCGCATCGAAGACAAAGCCGAACTGATGCCGCACCTGAGCTGGTTGCAGGAGCAGCTGCCGAACGCGCAGATCATGCCGATCTCGGCCCAGCACGGGCACAACCTTGAAGCGCTGGAGCGGGTGATTGCCGGTTACCTGCCGGAAAACGATCACTTCTTCCCGGAAGACCAGATCACCGACCGCAGCAGCCGTTTCCTCGCCGCAGAACTGGTGCGCGAGAAAATCATGCGCCAGATGGGCGCCGAGCTGCCGTACCAGATCACCGTCGAAATCGAAGAGTTCAAGCAGCAGGGCAAAACCCTGCACATCCATGCCTTGATCCTTGTCGAGCGTGACGGCCAGAAGAAAATCATCATTGGCGACAAGGGCGAGCGCATCAAGCGCATCGGCACCGAGGCGCGCAAGGATATGGAATTGCTGTTCGACTCCAAGATCATGCTTAACCTGTGGGTGAAAGTGAAAGGCGGCTGGTCCGACGACGAGCGCGCATTGCGTTCGCTGGGCTACGGCGACCTGTAACACCGGATCCAGATACACCGAAGAACCCCTGTGGGAGCGAGCCTGCTCGCGATGAGGACCTGAAATTCAACATCACTGTTGACTGGCAGACCGCAATCGCGAGCAGGCTCGCTCCCACATTGGTTTCTGGTTGTTTATAAGATCGCGTTTCATCATTGAGAACTTCATGTCCCAGCCCATTGGCCAACCCGCCTACGTCCTCCACTCCCGCGCCTACCGCGAAAGCAGTGCGTTGGTGGACTTCCTCACGCCGCAAGGTCGGCTACGGGCGGTGTTGCGCAGCGCGCGGGGCAAGGCCGGGACATTGGCGCGGCCCTTCGTGCCGCTGGAAGTGGAGTTCCGCGGGCGGGGTGAGCTGAAGAACGTTGGGCGAATGGAAGCCGCCGGTGTTTCAACCTGGCTCAACGGCGAGGCGCTGTTCAGCGGCCTCTACCTCAACGAACTGCTGATCCGCTTGCTGCCCGCCGAAGACCCGCACCCTGGTGTGTTTGATCACTACGCTGCGACGTTGCTGGCGCTGGCCGAAGGCCGACCGCTGGAGCCGTTGCTGCGATCTTTCGAGTGGCGCCTGCTCGACGACCTCGGTTACGGTTTCGCCCTGACCACCGACATCCACGGCGAGCCCATTGCTCCGGACGGTCTGTATCGTTTGCAAGTGGATGCTGGCCTGGAGCAGGTCTATCTGCTGCAACCCGGTCTGTTCAACGGCACCGAGCTGTTGGCCATGGCTGAGGCTGACTGGACCGCACCCGGTGCGCTGTCCGCCGCCAAGCGTCTGATGCGTCAGGCATTGGCTGTTCACTTGGGCGGTCGTCCGCTGGTCAGTCGCGAGCTGTTTCGCAAGCCGTAGTCTCCCCGTATGCTGTGCGCCGAATCTTTAAATTCAGGAGCGCTTCCGTGACCACCAGCAATCGCATTCTTCTTGGCGTGAACATCGACCACGTTGCCACTCTGCGTCAGGCCCGGGGCACTCGTTACCCGGATCCGGTCAAGGCAGCGCTGGACGCGGAAGAGGCGGGGGCTGACGGCATCACCGTGCACCTGCGCGAAGACCGTCGACACATCCAGGAACGCGACGTGCTGTTGCTAAAGGATGTACTGCAAACCCGCATGAATTTCGAAATGGGCGTCACCGAAGAAATGATGGTGTTCGCTGAGCGCATCCGCCCGGCGCACATTTGCCTGGTCCCGGAAACCCGTCAGGAACTGACCACCGAAGGTGGCTTGGACGTGGCAGGGCAAGAGGCGCGGATCAAGGCGGCGGTGGATCGCCTGTCGAAGATTGGCTGTGAGGTGTCGCTGTTCATCGATGCAGACGAGCGGCAGATCGAAGCGTCCCGTCGTGTGGGTGCGCCGGCTATCGAATTGCACACCGGTCGTTATGCCGATGCCGAGACACCGACCGACGTGGCGCAAGAGCTGCAGCGTGTGGCGGATGGCGTAGCGTTTGGCCTGGCTCAGGGGCTGATCGTCAATGCCGGCCACGGCCTGCATTACCACAACGTTGAAGCAGTGGCCGCGATCAAGGGCATCAACGAACTGAACATCGGCCATGCGCTGGTGGCGCATGCGTTGTTTGTCGGGTTCAAGTCGGCGGTGTCCGAGATGAAAGCATTGATCTTGGCTGCGGCCTTGAAGGGCTGAGACCGAGGTGCTGCCTTCGCGGGCAAGCCTCGCTCCTACAGGGCCGGTGTCGTATGCAAAGTTGCGGCACAACACGGACCTGTAGGAGCGAGGCTTGCCCGCGAAGGCGTCCTCAAAAGCAACCCAGATTTAAAGCTGCGGGGTTTCCTGATTCGGCTTGGTCTTGTCGACCCCAGGCACATGCAGGTTGCCTTCAGCCACCTGATTGCCTTCAAGCTGAGGCTGCGTGACCCACGTCAGGATGTCGTAGTAACGACGGATGTTCGCCACGAAGTGCACCGGCTCGCCGCCCCGGGCGTAGCCATAACGCGTCTTGCTGTACCACTTCTTCTCTGACAGGCGCGGCAGGATCTTCTTCACGTCCAGCCACTTGTCCGGGTTCAGGCCTTCTTTCGCCGCCAGTTTGCGCGCGTCATCCAGATGGCCGCTGCCGACGTTATAGGCCGCCAGTGCAAACCAGGTGCGATCCGGCTCCTGGATCGATTCGTCCAGCTGATCCTTCATGTAGGCCAGGTATTTGGCACCGCCCATGATGCTTTGCTTGGGGTCGAGGCGATTGGATACGCCCATGGCCTGCGCGGTGTTCTGGGTCAGCATCATCAGCCCGCGAACGCCGGTCTTGGACGTGACCGCGGCTTGCCATAACGACTCCTGATAACCGACGGCCGCCAACAGGCGCCAGTCGACTTTCTCTTTCTTGGCGTAGGCCTTGAAGTGTTGCTCGTACTTGGGCAGGCGTTGCTGCAAGTGTTGTGCGAAGGTGGTGGCGCCCACGTAACCCAGTACGTCGACGTGCCCGTAATAGCGGTCCTTCAGGCGTTGCAAGGTGCCGTTTTTCTTCACCTTGTCGAGGTAGGCATTGATCTCGTTGAGCAAGCTGTTGTCGTCGCCAGCGGCCACCGCCCAGCTCTGGTTACTGGAGTCACCGAGGTCGAAGGCTACTCGCACGTTGGGGAAGTAGACCTGGTTCATCGCGACTTCGTTTGAATCGACCAGGGTCAGGTCGATCTGATCTTCATCGACCATCCTCAGCAAGTCGACGACTTCAACGGCGTCGGACTCTTCGTATTCAATGCCGGGGTATTTCTTTTTCAGCTCCGCCAATTGCTCGGCGTGGGTGCTGCCCTTGAGCACCATGATCTTCTTGCCGACCAGGTCGCCAGCATCGGTCGGCCGCGATTGGCCGTTGCGGTAGATGACCTGTGGGGTGACTTCGAGATAGGAGTGGGAAAACCGCACCTGTTGTTTGCGTTTCTCGCTGCTGACCAGACCGGCAGCAGCCAGCACCGGGCCGTTAGGCTTGCCCACCTGATTGAACAGGTCGTCGAGGTTGTCGGCGGTCTCGATCTTGAGTTCCACCCCCAGATCGTCGGCGAAGCGCTTCACCAGCTCGTATTCGAAGCCGGTTTCACCGTTGCGATCCTGAAAGTAGGTGGCGGGGCTGTTTCGGGTAACCACCCGCAGCACACCATCCTCCTTTACGCGCTCCAGCGTGTTGGGTTTATCAACACAGCCACTGAGCATCAGGAAGAGTCCGGTTGCGATCAGCCATTTGGCGAACCGCGGACGCAAAGCCGTTGGGGAAAACATCTGCGCAGTATACGCAAAGGACCACGAGCGCCATATCTCGACAGCGAAGGGCTTGTCTGCTAGGCAGCGTAAAACCCGCTTGGAGCCCGCAGGAATGGGCCCGAACGGTAATTTGTGACATAAAAAATAACCCTCGGCGAACCGCTGTTTAAGGTGCAAATGCCCGGCCCGACGTTCGGGTGCACCCGCGCGCACCGTTTCGGGTGATGTCGCGGGCGGTTTAGGCTAGAATGCACGGCCTCAAAGCACACCCCTTCCCGAGGCTGTCCCGAAGATGTTGATCCTGCGCGGCGCTCCTGCCCTTTCTGCCTTTCGCCACAGCAAACTCCTTGAGCAACTGAGCCAGAAGGTCCCGGCTGTCAGCGGCTTGTATGCTGAATTCGCTCACTTCGCCGAAGTCACCGGCGTCCTGACCGGCGACGAACAGCAGGTGCTCGCGCGCCTTCTGAAGTACGGCCCAAGTGTTCCGGTACAAGAGCCGACCGGTCGTCTGTTCCTGGTGTTGCCACGTTTCGGCACCATCTCGCCGTGGTCCAGCAAGGCCAGCGACATCGCTCGCAACTGCGGCCTGAGCAAGATCCAGCGCCTGGAACGCGGCATCGCGTTTTACGTGGCCGGTCAGTTCAGTGACGCCGACGCGCAACTGATTGCGGACGGTCTGCACGACCGCATGACTCAAATCGTGTTGGGCAACCTCGAACAAGCCGCCGGCCTGTTCAGCCACGCCGAGCCGAAACCGCTGACCGCGATTGACGTGCTGGGTGGCGGCCGCGCCGCGCTGGAAAAAGCCAACACCGAGCTGGGCCTGGCCCTGGCCGAAGACGAGATCGACTACCTGGTCAACGCCTTCGTCGGCTTGAAGCGCAATCCTCACGACATCGAACTGATGATGTTCGCCCAGGCGAACTCCGAGCACTGCCGTCACAAGATCTTCAACGCCAGTTGGGATATCGACGGTCAGAGCCAGGAAAAAAGCCTGTTCGGCATGATCAAGAATACCTACGTGATGCACAGCGAAGGCGTTCTGTCGGCTTATAAGGACAACGCTTCGGTGATCGTCGGTAACGTAGCCGGCCGTTTCTTCCCGGACCCTGAAACCCGCCAGTACGGTGCGGTGCAGGAACCGGTGCACATCTTGATGAAAGTCGAAACCCACAACCACCCGACCGCGATTGCCCCGTTCCCGGGCGCGTCCACCGGCAGTGGCGGCGAGATTCGCGACGAAGGTGCTACCGGTCGTGGCGCCAAGCCAAAGGCCGGCCTGACCGGTTTCACCGTCTCCAACTTGCAGATCCCGGGCTTTGAACAGCCGTGGGAAGTGCCGTATGGCAAGCCTGAGCGCATCGTTACTGCGCTGGACATCATGATCGAAGGCCCACTGGGTGGCGCTGCGTTCAACAATGAATTCGGCCGTCCAGCCCTGACCGGTTACTTCCGTACCTTCGAACAGTCGATCACCACCCCGCGTGGCGACGAAGTTCGCGGCTACCACAAGCCGATCATGCTGGCCGGCGGTATGGGTAACATCCGTGCCGAACACGTACAGAAAGGCGAGATCACCGTTGGCTCCAAGCTGATCGTCCTCGGCGGCCCGGCAATGCTCATCGGCCTGGGCGGCGGCGCAGCTTCCTCCATGGCCACCGGCACCAGCTCGGCAGACCTGGACTTCGCTTCGGTACAGCGCGAAAACCCTGAGATGGAACGTCGCTGCCAGGAAGTCATCGACCGTTGCTGGCAACTGGGCGACAAAAACCCGATCAGCTTTATCCACGACGTCGGCGCGGGTGGTCTGTCCAACGCCTTCCCGGAACTGGTCAACGATGGCAACCGTGGTGGCCGCTTCGAACTGCGCAACATTCCAAACGACGAGCCGGGCATGGCCCCGCACGAAATCTGGAGTAACGAATCCCAGGAACGCTACGTTCTGGCGGTCGGCCCGGCCGACTTCGAACGCTTCCAGGCGATCTGCGAACGTGAGCGTTGCCCGTTCGCCGTGGTTGGCGAAGCCACTGCTGAGCCGCAACTGACGGTCACCGACAGTCACTTCGGCAACAGCCCGGTGGACATGCCGCTTGAAGTGCTGCTGGGCAAAGCCCCGCGCATGCACCGTTCGGCCGTTCGTGAAAACGAACTGGGCGACGATTTCGATCCGTCGACCCTCGACATTGCCGACTGCGTCGAGCGCGTGCTGCATCACCCGGCCGTGGCGAGCAAAAGCTTCCTGATTACCATCGGCGACCGCACCATCACCGGCCTCGTGGCCCGTGACCAAATGGTCGGCCCGTGGCAGGTTCCGGTGGCCGACGTTGCCGTCACCGCCACCAGCTTCGACGTCTACACCGGTGAAGCCATGGCCATGGGCGAGCGTACTCCGCTGGCACTGCTGGACGCTCCGGCGTCGGGCCGCATGGCCATCGGCGAAACCCTGACCAACATTGCCGCTTCGCGCATCAACAAGATCTCCGACATCAAACTGTCGGCGAACTGGATGTCCGCTGCCGGTCACCCGGGTGAAGACGCGCGTCTGTACGACACCGTGAAAGCGGTCGGCATGGAGTTGTGCCCGGACCTGGGCATTACCATTCCGGTGGGCAAGGACTCCATGTCCATGGCCACGCGCTGGAACGACGAAGGCGTTGACAAGACCGTGACCTCGCCGATGTCCCTGATCGTGACCGGTTTCGCGCCAGTGGCTGACATCCGTCAGACCCTGACCCCGGAACTGCGCATGGACAAGGGCACCACCGACCTGATCCTGATCGACCTGGGCCGTGGCCAGAACCGCATGGGCGCCTCGATCCTGGCCCAGGTTCACGGCAAGCTCGGTTCGCAAGCGCCGGACGTCGATGATGCCGAAGACCTGAAAGCTTTCTTCGCCGTGATCCAAGGCCTCAATGCCGACGGTCACCTGCTGGCCTACCACGACCGTTCCGACGGTGGTCTGCTGACCAGCACCGTGGAAATGGCGTTCGCCGGTCACTGTGGCCTGAGCCTGAACCTCGACGGTCTGGCTGAAACCTCCGCCGACATCGCCGCGATCCTGTTCAACGAAGAACTGGGCGCCGTGATCCAGGTTCGCCAGGACGCCACGCCGGACATCCTCGCGCAGTTCAGCGCTGCCGGTCTGGGCGAGTGCGTGTCGGTGATCGGTCAGCCGATGAACAACGGCCAGATCAACATCACCTTCAACGGCGAAACCGTGTTCGAAGGTCAGCGTCGTCTGCTGCAACGTCAGTGGGCTGAAACCAGCTACCAGATCCAGCGTCTGCGTGATAACGCCGACTGCGCCGAGCAAGAGTTCGACGTGCTGCTGGAAGAAGACAACCCGGGCCTGAGCGTCAAGCTGAGCTACGACGTCAACCAGGACGTCGCCGCGCCTTACATCAAGAAAGGCATCCGCCCACAGGTTGCCGTGCTGCGTGAGCAGGGCGTCAACGGTCAGGTGGAAATGGCGGCCGCGTTCGACCGCGCCGGTTTCAACGCGATCGACGTGCACATGAGCGACATTCTGGCCGGCCGTGTCGACCTGAATGAGTTCAAGGGTCTGGTGGCTTGCGGCGGTTTCTCCTACGGCGACGTATTGGGTGCCGGTGAAGGCTGGGCCAAGTCCGCGCTGTTCAACAGCCGTGCTCGCGATGCGTTCCAGGGCTTCTTCGAACGCAACGACAGCTTCACCCTCGGCGTGTGCAACGGTTGCCAGATGATGTCTAACCTGCACGAGCTGATCCCGGGCAGCGAGTTCTGGCCGCACTTCGTGCGCAACCGCTCCGAGCAGTTCGAAGCGCGTGTGGCGATGGTTCAGGTCCAGGAGTCGAACTCGATCTTCCTGCAAGGCATGGCCGGTTCGCGCATGCCGATCGCCATCGCTCACGGTGAAGGTCATGCCGAGTTCGCCAGCGAAGAAGCGTTGCTGGAAGCCGATCTGTCGGGTTGCGTGGCGATGCGTTTCGTCGACAACCACGGCAAGGTCACCGAAAACTACCCGGCCAACCCGAACGGCTCGCCGCGCGGGATCACCGGTTTGACCAGCCGCGACGGTCGCGTAACGATCATGATGCCGCACCCGGAACGCGTGTTCCGCGCTGTGCAGAACTCGTGGCGTTCGGAAGACTGGAACGAAGACGCTCCTTGGATGCGTATGTTCCGTAATGCGCGCGTCTGGGTGAACTAAGGGCTGTGTACAAGCTCAGCTTTTTTGTTCCGGCCAGCCATGTCGAGTTGGTCAAGAGCGCTGTATTCGCTGCCGGTGGCGGGCGGATCGGGGCTTATGATCATTGCGCGTGGCAGGTGCTTGGGTTAGGCCAGTTTCGGCCTTTGGACGGCAGTCAGCCGTTTATCGGGGAAGCGGGGCAGGTCGAGCAGGTTGAGGAATGGAAGGTTGAGCTGGTGGTGGCGGATGAGTTGATCGTGGCCGTAGTGGCCGCGCTGAAACTCAGCCATCCCTATGAGACGCCGGCTTATGAAGTGTGGCGGTTGGAGGATTTCTGATCTTTCTGGCCGCTGTAAAAGAAACCCGCTGATGCAGATCAGCGGGTTTTTTATGTGTAGCGGGAATGACGCCCTATCAAATTAAACCTTGGCACTCACCTCATTACGATTAACCAACGTCTCCAGCGCCCCACTCAAACTCGGCGCCTTATCACCAACCAGCAGGTGCCAGATGCCGCCTTCCAGCTGACTGACTCCCTGACAACCCAGCGCCTTCAAATCACTCTCTGACAACGCTTTGCCATCCGCCAGGTGCAGTCGAATCCGGGTCATGGCCACGCAATCCATCTGCAGCACGTTGTCCCCACCGCCCAAGGCATCCAGCCATTGCTGCGCTTCTGCATTTGCCACCGCCGCAGGTTTCGGTGCATCGATCACCGCGGGAGGAGAGGACACCAGCGCACGACCCAGCGCCGGCATCGCCAGACGAATTTCATCGGCAATGCTATCCGCCATCGGCCCGACCACCACCTGCAAGCTCCCGCCCTTGCCGGGACGCACGACCGCCATCGCCCCCAGCGCTTTTAACTCCGCATCGTTGGCCTTGTTGCGATCCACCATGTCCAGCCGCAACCGTGTGGTACATGCCCCGACGGTGATCAGATTCTGTGCCCCGCCCAGTGCCTTGATGTATGCCCCGGCTCGTTCATTCTCGGTGACCACAATCTTGTCACCCGTCGGCACCTCTTCACGCCCTGGCGTCTTGAGGTTGAAGCGGCGAATGCAGAAATCAAACACCCCGTAATAGACCACCGCATACGCCAAGCCTACCGGCACCACTAACCAGCCGTTGGTGGATTTCCCCCATCCGAGCACCATGTCGATGAAGCCGCCCGAGAAGGTGAAACCCAGGTGGATGTTCAGCGCATTGGTGATCGCCATCGACAACCCCGTCAGCAGCGCATGGAGCAAAAACAGAAACGGTGCGAGGAACATGAACGCAAATTCGATGGGTTCGGTGACGCCGGTCAGGAAGGAAGTCAGCGCCATCGACAGGAAGATCCCGCCCATGACTTTGCGGCGTTCCGGCAGGGCGTTGCGGTACATCGCCAGGCAGGCGGCGGGCAGGCCGAAGATCATCACCGGGAACATGCCGGTCATGAATTGGCCGCCCTTCGGATCACCGGCGAAGTAGCGCGACAGGTCGCCGGTGACCATGGCGCCCGTGGTTGGGTCGGTGAAGTTGCCGAAGACGAACCACGCCATATTGTTGAGGATGTGGTGCAGGCCAGTGACGATCAGCAACCGGTTGAACACGCCGAAGACGAAGGCGCCGATGCTGCCGCTCTCCATCATCAGTGCGCCGAAACCGTTGATGCCGTGCTGGATCGGCGGCCAGATCAAACCGAAGATCACGCCCAGACCGACGGCGGCGAAGCCGGTGACAATCGGCACGAAGCGCCGTCCGCCGAAGAACGCCAGGTACTCCGGCAGCTTGATGTCCTTGAAACGGTTGTACAGCGCGCCGGCCATCAAGCCGCTGACGATCCCGGCGAGCATGCCCATGTTGATGCTCGCATCCAGCACCTTGAGCGTGGAGATCATCACCAGGTAACCAATCACCCCGGCGAGGCCTGCGGTGCCGTTGTTGTCCTTGGCGAAACCGACCGCGATGCCGATGGCGAAGATCATCGCCAGGTTGGCGAAGATCACCTGGCCGGCGTCATGGATGATGGCGATGTTCAGCAGGTCGGTGTCGCCCAGACGCAGCAACAGGCCGGCAATCGGCAGGATCGCGATCGGCAGCATCAACGCGCGGCCGAGACGTTGCAGGCCCTCGATGAAATATTGGTACATGGCGGTGCTCCCTGTGCTCTTTTTGTTTGAGAGGTGTTGTAGTTGTTCAGCTCAGAGGCCATTGCTGGTGACAGGCGTGACGCACCGCCCCGGCGCTGCTCAGCTTGAGCAGGTCGTGGCTGACGCGTCGGCATTGCGCGGCGTCGAGGTGGCGCACGCGATCCTTGATTTCACCGATCTGCACCGGGCTGACCGACAGCTCGCTGACGCCCAGGCCGATCAGGACCGGCGTGGCCAGCGGATCGGACGCGAGTGCGCCGCAGACGCCGACCCAACGGTTATGCACCGCCGCACCGGCGCAGGTCTGGGCGATCAGCCGCAGCAGGGCCGGGTGCATGGCGTCGACGCGCGAGGCGAGGCCGGCGTGGTCGCGGTCCATCGCCAGGGTGTATTGCGACAGATCGTTGGTGCCGATGGACAGGAAGTCCGCATGCTCTGCAAGCTGCTCGGCCAGCAGCGCAGCGGCCGGGACTTCGATCATCACCCCCAGCTCCGGGCGTTCATTTACCCCGAGTTCAAGGCACAACGCATCGAGGCGCTGGCGGATGTGCAGCAACTCATCGACCTCGGTCACCATCGGCAACAGGATCCGGCAGCGCGACAGCGGGCTGACGTGCAACAGTGCGCGCAGTTGCTGATCGAGCAATTCCGGCCGCACCTGAGCCAGGCGAATGCCGCGCAAGCCGAGCACCGGATTGGCTTCGACCGGCAGTGGCAGGTAGTCGAGTTGCTTGTCGCCGCCAACGTCGATGGTTCGGATGATCACCGACTTGTCACCCATGGCGTCGAGCACGGCTTGATAGGCGAGGCGTTGCTCCTGTTCGTCTGGCGCGGTGTTGCGGTCGACAAACAGAAACTCGGTGCGCAGCAGACCGACGCCATCCGCGCCGTTGGCCAGCGCATCGGCCGCTTCTGCGCTGGACGCGACATTGGCGGCGATTTCGATGTGCACGCCATCGCGTGTCAGTGCCGGGGTGTGCGCCTGAGATTGTTGAAGCGCACGGCGTTGCTGATGATCGCGTTGCGCCTGATGCACGTCGGCCAGGCGTTCGGCCGTCGGCGCCCATTCGAGACGACCACCGTCGGCATCCAGCACCACCGCCTGGCCTTGCGCCTGATCCAGCAGCGCCGAACCCAGCGCCACCAGGCACGGCAAACCTTTACCCCGCGCCAGAATCGCGACGTGGGACGTCGCGCCACCCTCGGCCATGCACAACCCGGCGACCCCTTGCTCGCTCAGTTGCAGCAAGTCCGACGGCGTCAGCTCATGGGCGGCGACGATGGCGCCGGCCGGCACGTCGTAGTGCCAGGCTTCGCCGAGCAAGGCGCGCAGCACCCGTTGCTTGAGATCGCGCAGATCGTTGGCGCGTTCGGCCAGCAACGCGCTGCCGAGTTGTTGAAGGACGTCGCACTGCACGTCGATCGATTGGCTCCAGGCGTGCGTCGCGGCCATGCCTTGAGCGATGCAGGCGTTGGCCGCGTCCAGCAGCGCCGGGTCTTCGAGCAAGGCGAGGTGCGCGGTGAAAATCGCTTCTTCGTCAGTGTTTTTGTGTTTCCTGGCCTGGGCCAGGGTGTGCTCGATTTCGCCGCGCACGACGGTCAATGCGGTATCGAGGGCGTGCAGCTGTGGTTCGGGAACGTGGTGGCCGGCATCTACCGGCAGGCTGATGGTATTCAAGCGAAACAACGGCCCACCGACCAGACCGGGCGCGGCGCAAACGCCGTGCAGCACACCCGCTTCGGCAGTCCGAGTGCGTCGGGTGATCGGCGCAGGCGCAGCGGCATGGCTGTCTTCGGCCAACGCCGTGGACAAGGCGATCAGCAACGCTTGCAATGCCGCCTCGGCGTCCGGGCCCTGGCAGCTGACCTGAACCTCATCCTGCTCGCCGACGGCCAGGCTCATGAGCCCGATCAAGCTGTCACAGGTCGCCGATTTGCCAGCGAAATGCAGCTGCGATTTGCTCTTGAACCCTTGTGCGGTCTGACGAATCAGCGCAGCAGGGCGAGCATGCAGACCGCCGCGATGAGCGATGCGCACGTGACCGAAATGCGCTTCAGCCGAAAGGTCCGCCTCTGCCTGGGCGCCCGGCGCCGCCCGGCGAATGATGTGCAGCAGCGGGTCGCCGACTTTGACCGATTTCAGCGTGATGGGCCGCGCCTGAAACTCCTGGCTGTTGGTCAGGATCATCAGGCTGACCAGGCTTTTGCACTGCTGCGCGACCTTGTCCAGGTCGTAGCGCAGCAACGGTTGGCCATTGCTGACGCGGGCGCCTTCCTTGACCAGCATCGAGAAGCCTTCGCCCTGCAACTCGACGGTGTCGAGGCCCAGGTGCAGGAGCAATTCGGCACCGTTGTCGGCACGCAAGGTGACAGCGTGACCGCTACGGGCCACGTGCACCACGACGCCGGCGCAGGGGGCGTGAAGGGTGTCGTTCAGTGGATCGATCGCGATACCGTCGCCCATCGCGCCGCTGGCGAACACCGGGTCCGGGACTTTGGCGAGCGTGAGCACCGGGCCGCTGAGCGGGGCGCTGAGGGTCAGCTCTTTATTGTTGTTATGCATGGCTCGGTCTCATCAGGAAATCGTTCGGGGCGGACTTAGTGCGTGCGCGTCACTTTGCTCAAATGCCGCGGCTGGTCCGGGTCCATGCCACGGGCCACGGCCAAACCGGCGGCCATGACGTAGAAACTCTGGATCGCCAGAATCGGGTCCAGGGCCGGGTGTTCGGCGCGGGTCAGCGTGAGGTCACGTTCGGCAATGTCGTCCGGTGCCGCCAGCAGAACGCGAGCGCCGCGCTGGCGCATGTCGGCAGCAAGGCTCAGCAAACCGGCCTGCTCGGCACCCCGTGGAGCGAAGATCAGCAAGGGATAATTCTCGTCGATCAATGCCATCGGGCCGTGACGCACTTCGGCGCTGCTGAAGGCTTCGGCCTGGATCGCCGAGGTTTCCTTGAACTTGAGGGCTGCTTCCTGAGCGATGGCAAAACCGGCACCGCGGCCGATTACCATCAAGCGTTGGCAATCGCGCAGGGCGTCGATGGCCAGGCTCCAATCCTGTTGCGCCGCCTCGCGCAGACCTTCCGGCAAGGCGTTGCCGGCTTCGAGCAATTCCACGTCTTCTTTCCAGTGGGCGATCAGACGGGCGCTGGCGCTGAGGGTGGCGATGAAACTCTTGGTGGCGGCAACGCTGCTTTCTGTTCCTGCGCACAGCGGCAGGCTGAATTCGCACGCGGATTCCAGCGGCGAGCTTTCGGCGTTGACCAGGGCAATGCTCAGGGCCCCGCGTTTGCGTAACAGGCGCAGGCTGTTCACCAGATCCGGACTTTGCCCCGACTGCGAGAACGCGAACGCCACTTGGCCGCTGACCTTCAATGGTGCTTGCAGCATGGTCACCACCGACATCGGCAGCGACGCCACCGGGTAGCCCAGTTGCTGCATGGTCAGGTAGGCAAAGTAACTGGCGGCATGATCTGAACTGCCGCGAGCGACGGTCATCACGACTTGCGGCGGCTGACGGCGCAGGCGCCCGGCGATCTCGATCATCTGCGGGTCGAGTTGCTGCAGTTGGGCTTGCACGGCCTCGAACGAGGACAGCGCCTCTTCAAGCATTTTTGAAGTCAATGTCTTCTCCTTCGACCATGACGGCGGTGAGTGTGAGTGAGCGATCCAGTCGCACGCAGTCGGCCCAGCTGCCGGGTTGCAGGCGGCCGCGTTCTTCGAGGCCGAGGTAATCGGCGGGGAATTGCGAAAGACGTTGCGACGCCTCGGCGATCGGCAGACCGATTTTCACCAGGTTGCGCAGGGCCTGATCCATGGTCAGTGTGCTGCCGGCCAGGGTGCCGTCGGGCAAGCGCACGCCGCCCAGGCACTTGGTGACCGTGTGGCTGCCGAGCTTGTATTCGCCGTCCGGCATGCCGGCGGCGGCGGTGGAATCGGTGACGCAATACAGGCACGGGATCGCGCGCAGGGCGACCCGCATGGCGCCGGGGTGCACGTGCAGCAAATCCGGGATCAGCTCCGCGTATTTGGCGTGGGCCAGCGCCGCACCGACGATGCCCGGCTCGCGGTGATGCAACGGGCTCATGGCGTTGTAGAGGTGAGTGAAACTGCTGGCGCCGGCCGCGAGCGCGGCGACGCCTTCCTCGTAACTGCCAAGCGTGTGACCGATCTGCATGCGAATGCCACGCGCACTGAGGGTGCGGATCAAGGCGTCGTGGCCGGCGATTTCCGGGGCGATGGTGATCACGCGGATCGGTGCCAGCGTGAGGTAGTCCTCGACTTCGGCCATCAGCGCGGTATGGGCAAAGTTCGGCTGGGCGCCGAGTTTGCCGGGGTTGATGTACGGGCCTTCCAGGTGCACGCCGAGCACCCGGGCACAGCCTTCCGGCCGCTGCTCGCAGAACTCGCCGACGGCTTTGAGCACGCTGGAAATCTCCTCCGGCGGCGCCGTCATGGTGGTCGCCAGCAGCGACGTGGTGCCGAAACGCACGTGGGTCTTGCTGATGGTTTCGAAGGCGGTTGCGCCTTCCATGATGTCCTTGCCGCCGCCGCCATGGACGTGCAGGTCGATGAAGCCGGGCAGCAGATAGGGCAAGTCGTTGTCGGCCGGATCGCACGGCACGCCTTCGATGGACATGACCTTGCCGTGTTCGTGAATCAGCCGGCCGCGAACCCAGCCGTGGGCGGTGAGGATGTTGTCTTCGGACATGATCGGTTCTCGGTTTTAGCGGCGAAGCGGGTTAGCGACGAAGCTCTGCAACAAAGTCGTAGTAGTCGTTGCGGCAGTAGGTGTCGGTGACTTCGATTGGCGTGTTGTCTTCCAGGTAGCCGACCCGGGTCATCAGCAGCATGGCGGTGCCAGGGGCGATGCCGACGAGGGCGGCGAATTCGTCCGAGGCGTTGATCGCCTGAATGTGCTGCAAGGCGCGGACGATCGGTTTGCCGATGCCGTCGAGGTATTCGTAGAGCGAATCGCCCACCGCTTGCGGCTTGGGAATGATCGAGGCGGGCAGGGTGCTCATCTCGATCGCCATCACCGTGTCGTCGGCTTTGCGCAGACGTTTGAGCCGCGCGACCTTGTCGTTGGGCGAGAGGCCGAGGCGGATCAGTTCTTCGTGGGTCGGCGGGGTAATCTCGCGTTCCAGCCATTGCGAGCCGGGAACGAAGCCCTTGAGGCGCAGCATCTCGCTGAAACCCGAGAGGCGCGACAGCGGTTGTTCCAGGCGCGGCGTGATGAACGTGCCGGAGCCTTGGTTGCGGCGGATCAGACCCTGTTCGAACAAGACTTCCAGTGCCTTGCGGGCGGTGACGCGGGAGATGCCTAGCAGCTCGCTGAGGTTGCGCTCCGAAGGCATGGCCTGCTCGGCTTTCCACTGCCCGGCATGGATCGCCGCTTCCAGATTGCGCGCCAGTTGCAGGTAGAGGGGCGTGGGCTGGGTGTCGTCAGGGCGTAGGGCCTGGAGGTCATTCATGTCAGGGATGTCCGATGCGGATATTGGAGTGTTGTGTTCCGCGAATGGCCGAAAATTAATACCACTTGAATACCATGTCAATGCCAGTATTTTGCCGTTGGCGTGGGAAAGGCGGCCCTGTTGAGTGCGGGAAATGGGGTTTGGTATCAAGTGGTATTAGAGGTGGGGGTTTTGAGCGCAAAGATCGCAGCCTGGGGTAACGCTTGCCGGGGAGATTGGTATCTTCCCGGCAGTCATTACTGCAGGCGGCGATCTTTTGAATTTATTTTTCGAGGAGCGACCGAAGGTAGCGCTAAGAAGAAGGACTCGGTGCTTTTGTGGCGAGGGAGCAAGCTCCCTCGCCACAGGTAAAGGGGTTACGGGCGAATCTCGATCATCGTGCCATCCGGCACCAGGCCCCAGACCTCACGCATGTCCATGTTGCGCATGGCAATGCAGCCGTCGGTCCAGTCCAGGGTGTGGAACAGGTCTTCCGGGTTTTCTTCGGTATCTGGTGTGCCATGGATCATGATCATGCTCCCCGGATCGACGCCTTCACGCCGGGCGCGGGCAGCGTCGCTGATGTTGGGGTAGGAGATGTGCATCGACAGATTGAATTTATCGCTGACCTTGCGCCAGTCCAGCCAGTAAAAACCTTCAGGCGTGCGTCTATCGCCTTCCATCAGCTTTTGGCCTTTCGGATTTCTGCCCAGGGAAATGCGGTAGGTCTTGAGCGGCTTGCCGTCATTGATCAATTGCAATTGGTGGGCGGATTTGAGCACCAAAACTTTTTCGATGACTTTGCCGTTCAGGGTTTCCGCAACGGAAGCCTGTGACAGAGTGACGAACGACAAGCAAACCACGGCAAGCAACCAGCGCATTGAAACGATATCCCTGAAAGGTGTCGCGACTATTTAGTTATAGGTGATTCTGGAGCCAGGAGCTTTAGGTGATGGCAGGCTGAGCAAGCGGCGGGATCGACTCGGACCGCACGGGGTAGACCTCGGTCCGCCGGTCAGCGAAGAAGCATTCTAAGGTACGACCCACCGTGCGGAAAGCCAACTCGGACCACGGGATGTCGGCTTCGTCGAAAAGCTGCACTTCCAGGCTTTCGGGGCCGGCAGAAAAATCCGGGTCCACCAGCTCCGCGCGAAAGAACACATGCACCTGACTGATGTGCGGCACGTCGATCAACGTATAGATGCTCAGGTTGCGCACCCGCGCACAGGCTTCCTCGGCGGTCTCGCGAATGGCCGCCTGCTCGATGGTTTCACCGTTTTCCATGAAGCCGGCGGGCAGGGTCCAGTAACCGAGCCGAGGCTCGATGGCGCGTCGGCACAGCAACACTTTCGAGCCCCAGGTCGCCACGCAGCCGGCGACGATATTGGGGTTCTGATAGTGAATCGCCTGACAGCTGTCACAGACAAAACGCAGGCGCGAGTCGCCTTCGGGAATGCGTTGGGTGACCGGGTTACCGCACTGACTGCAAAATTTCATGCTGGGGTTCCTGAATGCTGCGCCTATCTTGGCGTGCGGCGGTGTCTGTCGGCAAGTTGTCGTTTAGCGACATGCAGTGGTTATGGGGTTGGGCGGCCGGTTCGATTGGTGCATGATGCATAGGGTCTGTTGACGTTTGCTGACGAACTGCGTTGGCGCGCAACGCGGTTCGTCAGCAAACGTCAACAGACCCTACGGCCAACAGATCGAGAAGACTCATGCTGGACGAGCTACTGCATCGAGTAAGCAACCACACCCCACGCACAATGGAAACCGACAAACGTTTCCCCGAAGCCGCGGTATTGGTACCCATCACCCGTAGTGACGAACCGGAGCTGGTTCTGACCCTGCGCGCCAGCGGGCTCTCGACCCATGGCGGTGAAGTCGCTTTCCCGGGTGGGCGGCGCGACCCCGAAGACCCTGATCTTATTTTCACCGCGCTACGGGAGGCTGAAGAAGAAATCGGCTTGCCACCGGGGCTGGTCGAGGTGATCGGCCCGCTGAGCCCGTTGATCTCCCTGCATGGCATCAAGGTCACGCCGTATGTCGGAGTGATTCCGGGTTTTGTCGAGTACCTGGCCAACGATGCCGAGATCGCCGCCGTGTTCAGTGTGCCTCTGGAGTTTTTCCGTGAGGACCCAAGGGAGCACACCCACCGCATCGATTACCAGGGGCGCAGTTGGTACGTGCCGAGTTATCGTTACGGCGAGTATAAAATCTGGGGCCTGACGGCAATCATGATTGTCGAGTTGATCAACCTGCTCTATGACGCCGACATCAGCCTGCACCACCCGCCCAAAAGCTTTATCAATACTTGAAGCCATCGTTCGTATGGCGTGAACCGCGGCTGCCTGAGCCTTGAGGACAACAAGATGAAATATCGCCTGGGCGATGCCCGCGTCGAAACCCATCCGCAGAGCTGGGTTGCACCCAATGCCGTGCTGGTGGGCAAGGTCAAACTGGAAGAGGGCGCCAACGTCTGGTTCAACGCCGTGTTGCGTGGCGACAACGAATTGATCCTGATTGGCAAGAACAGCAACGTCCAGGACGGCACGGTGATGCACACGGACATGGGCTACCCGCTGACCATCGGCACCGGCGTGACCATCGGCCACAACGCCATGCTTCACGGCTGCACCGTGGGCGATTACAGCCTGATCGGTATTAATGCAGTGATTCTCAACGGCGCGAAAATCGGCAAGAACTGCATCATCGGCGCCAACTCGCTGATCGGCGAGGGCAAAGAGATTCCCGACGGTTCGCTGGTCATGGGCTCGCCCGGCAAAGTAGTGCGTGAACTGACCGAGCAGCAAAAGAAAATGCTGGAGGCCAGCGCCGCGCACTATGTGCACAATTCGCAGCGTTACGCCCGTGATCTGGTCGAGCAGGAAGAATGAACGCCACCGAACGACCGGTCCTCTCGCCATGCGTGAACATCTGCGCGTTGGACGAAGATGATATTTGCACCGGGTGTCAGCGCACGGTCGAAGAAATCACGCGCTGGAGTCGCATGGACAACGAAGAACGCCGCAGGGTGTTGGGGCTGTGCCATGAGCGGGCCAAGTCGAGCGGGTTGATCTGGATGTTGCCTTCCAGATCCGATTCCTGAGCCTTGTGAGCCTTGTGAGCCTTTGTGGCTGATGAGGTTTCTTGTGGCGAGGGAGCTTGCTCCCGCCGGGCTGCGAAGCAGCCCCATAGCTGACAAACACATTCAACCTGACACACCGCGCCCCCTGACTCCAGGGCCGCTGCGCGACCCAGCGGGAGCAAGCGCCCTCGCCACAGGTTATTTGTAAAGCCGAGATGGTAATCTGTGCGCCAAATTGACAGGTATCCCGCCACCTCATGTTCTTCCTGATCGCCTATATCAGCAGCGTCGTGCTGATCAACTACGCCTTCTCCACCGCCCCGCACCTGGACATCATCTGGTCGGCCTGGGGCGGGTTGGTGTTTGTCCTGCGCGACATGGTGCAAACCCGCTTCGGCCACGGCGCGATCGCGGCGATGCTCGCAGCGTTGGTCCTGTCCTATGTCACTTCCGATCCGTCCATCGCGCTGGCCAGCGCCACGGCCTTCGCGGTGTCCGAATGCATCGACTGGCTGGTGTTCAGCATCACCAAGCGTCCGTTGCACGATCGCCTGTGGATAAGTTCGGCCCTGAGCATTCCCCTCGACACCTTCATCTTCTTCGGCATGATCGATGCTTTCACCCCGGCCGTAATCCTTACCGCCATGGGCTCGAAGTTCGCCGGCGTGACGGTCGTGTGGCTGATCATGGCCTGGCGCTTGCGCAAACAGGCTGTCGCCAGCTGAAGCCAAACCTTGCGGTTCATGTAAAATGCCGCGCTTTCTCCCCATGGGAAGCGCGCCAGGCAGGCGCCGCGACCCTCGATGATCCGCTTCTTGAGGACCTGAGATGACCCGTATCGGAACTCCATTGTCGCCAACCGCGACCCGCGTATTGCTGTGTGGCTGTGGTGAGTTGGGCAAGGAAGTGGTAATCGAGCTGCAACGCCTGGGCGTTGAAGTGATTGCCGTCGACCGTTACGCCAACGCGCCGGCCATGCAAGTTGCGCATCGCAGCCACGTTATCAACATGCTCGACGGCGCCGCCCTGCGTGCCGTGATCGAAGCCGAAAAGCCGCACTTCATCGTGCCGGAAATCGAAGCCATCGCCACCGCGACCCTCGTGGAGCTGGAAGCCGAAGGCTTTACCGTGATCCCGACCGCGCGCGCCGCGCAGCTGACCATGAACCGAGAGGGCATCCGTCGCCTGGCCGCCGAAGAGCTGGACCTGCCGACCTCGCCGTACCATTTCGCCGACACTTTCGAGGACTACAGCAAGGCCGTCCAGGATCTGGGCTTCCCGTGCGTGGTCAAGCCAGTGATGAGTTCGTCGGGCAAAGGCCAGAGCCTGCTGCGCAGCGCCGATGACGTGAAAACCGCTTGGGATTACGCTCAGGAAGGCGGCCGCGCCGGTAAAGGTCGCGTGATCATCGAAGGCTTTATCGACTTCGACTACGAAATCACTCTGTTGACCGTGCGCCACGTCGGCGGCACGACCTTCTGCGCACCCGTCGGTCACCGGCAGGAGAAGGGCGACTATCAGGAATCCTGGCAGCCACAAGCCATGAGCCCGATTGCCCTGGCCGAATCCGAGCGCGTTGCCAAAGCCGTCACCGAAGCACTGGGCGGTCGTGGCCTGTTTGGTGTCGAGCTGTTCATCAAAGGTGACCAAGTGTGGTTCAGCGAAGTGTCGCCGCGCCCGCATGACACCGGTCTGGTCACCCTGATTTCCCAGGACCTGTCGCAGTTCGCGCTGCACGCACGGGCGATCCTGGGCCTGCCGATTCCGTTGATTCGCCAGTTCGGGCCATCGGCGTCGGCGGTGATTCTGGTGGAAGGGCAGTCGACCCAAACTGCGTTCGCCAACCTCGGTGCTGCGTTGAGCGAACCGGATACGGCACTGCGTCTGTTTGGCAAACCAGAGGTCATTGGCCAGCGCCGGATGGGCGTGGCGTTGGCGCGGGATGAGTCGATCGAAGCGGCTCGTGCCAAGGCAACCCGTGCTTCTCAGGCTGTCGTGGTAGAGCTGTAAACCGAGGCGCGGCAGGCTAGCTCTCACAGGGTTATTGGTTGGTCACAGATTTTGTGTACACCCTATTTCCATGGGGGAGCCAGCCTGCTGGCGATGCTTCTGCTTCAGGTCACCCGATTCAAATCGTTATGTCGCGTCTCCTTCAGACACAGCACCGCAATCAAGCTCAGCACCGCCGCCCCAGACACATACCCTCCGACATAACTCAGACCGCCCATCGCCACCAGTTTCTGCGCGAAAAACGGCGCCGCCGAGGCCCCGACGATTCCGCCCAGGTTGTAGGCTGCGGACGCGCCGGTATACCGCACATGCGTTGGAAACAGCTCCGGCAGCAACGCGCCCATCGGTGCAAACGTCACGCCCATCAGAAACAGCTCGATGCACAGGAAAAGCGCCACGCCCCAGGTCGAGCCTTGGGTCAGCAGCGGTTCCATCAAGAATCCCGACAGGATCGCCAAGACGCCGCCAATGATCAGCACCGGTTTGCGCCCGTAGCGGTCGCTGGCCCAGGCTGACAACGGCGTGGCGGCGGCCATGAACAGGACGGCGAAGCACAGCAGCCCAAGGAAGGTTTCGCGGCTGTAGCCGAGTGTCGACACGCCGTAACTCAATGAAAACACCGTCGAGATGTAGAACAGCGCGTAGCACACGACCATCGACCCTGCCCCCAGCAACATCGGTACCCAGTACTGGCTGAACAGCTCGACCAGCGGGATCTTCACTCGCTCCTGACGTGCCATGGCGTTGGCAAACACCGGGGTTTCGTGGAGTTTGAGGCGCACATACAGGCCCACCATCACCAGCGCGGCGCTGAGCAGGAACGGAATCCGCCAGCCCCAAGAGCGGAACTGCTCGTCATTCAGGGTCATGGCGAGGGTCAGGAACAGACCGTTAGCCGCCAGAAAGCCAATCGAGGGGCCGAGCTGCGGGAACATGCCGAACCAGGCGCGCTTGCCTTTGGGCGCATTCTCCGTCGCCAGCAGGGCCGCACCGCCCCATTCGCCGCCTAGCCCCAGTCCTTGGCCGAACCGCAGCACGCAGAGCAGGATCGGCGCCCAGGCTCCGATGCTGTCGTAACCCGGCAATACGCCGATCAACGTGGTGCACACACCCATCAATAGCAGCGAAGCGACCAATGTCGATTTGCGCCCGATGCGGTCACCGAAGTGCCCAAACAGCGCCGATCCCAAGGGGCGGGCGAGGAATGCGATGCCGAAGGTGAGGAACGCCGACAGCATCTGGGCGGTGCCGGAGGTCTGCGGAAAGAACACCGGACCGATCACCAGCGCCGCAGCGGTGGCATAGACGTAGAAGTCGTAAAACTCGATGGCGGTGCCGATAAAACTCGCCGTGGCCACGCGGGTGGCGGAGTTCGTCGGTTGGGTAGGCGCGTCGCTATAAGTCGTGCTGGTCGTCATGCGGTTATCCCTGACAGTCATGTGCCCCAGTGGAGCGAATTATTATGGTCGAACACCCAGGGATGTGGGAGTGAGGCGCGGCCGCTGTTCAAGGTAGGAACAGTCGTCGGTGTGGTGCGGAAAGTGCCGATGGTCTGGCCGGAACCTGCTGCGTGCGGGGTAAGCACGTGGTTCGGCCGGGGCTTGGGTAAGCGGATTCGATTATAGGAAGGTGGCTAACGATCTAACAAGGGGCTTGGGATTGGCGAGGTCTTTTTGGCGAGGGGGCGTTCCGACAAGCCTCTCGCCACGGTGTTATGTGTCCGACATCAAATCACTGTCGGAACGGAGCTGGTATGCCAGATCAAAACCTGAGTAACCCGATTGTCTTCCGTCTCCAGAATTTCCAGCCGATAACGCCCGATCTTCAGGCATACCGCACTGTCCGGAATGGTCTCCAGTGCCTCGGTCACCAAGCCGTTCAGGGTTTTCGGGCCGTCGCTGGGCAGGTGCCAGCCCAGGCTCTTGTTCAATTCGCGAATCGACGCCGCACCTTCGATCATCAGTCGGCCATCCGCCTGCGGGTGGATGTGCGGGTTGTCCAGGCTGTGCTGACTTTCGAATTCGCCGACGATTTCTTCGAGAATGTCTTCCAGGGTCACGATGCCAAGTACTTCGCCGTACTCGTCGACCACCATGCCCAGGCGCCGCTGCTGTTTGTGGAAATTCAAGAGTTGCAGTTGCAACGGCGTGCTTTCCGGCACGAAGTACGGTTCGTGGCTGGCGGCCAGCAACGCTTCCAGGGTCAGGCTCGCATCGGGTAGCAAGTGGCGGATCTGCCGGGTATTGAGCACGGCTTCGACCTGATTGATGTCGCTGTGAAACACCGGCAGGCGGGTGCGCTTGTTGTTGCGCAGTTGCTCGACGATCTCTGCGAGGGAGTCGTCGAGATTGATCCCGTCGACGTCACTTCGCGGCACCAGAATGTCGTTGACCGTGATGTTGTCGAGCGCGTGGATGCCCGTCAGCGGGTGAGGGCGGCAGACGGCTTCGTGATCGTCCTTGCGCTCGCTGGGGCTCTCGTCTTCGCTCTGTTGCACCACCTTGACCTTGCGGGCAAACGGTCGCATCAGCAGCCGGGTGAAGCCATTGAGCAGCCAGGCGGCCGGGTAGATGATTTTCAGCGGCGCACCGAGCAGCGTGTTGCCCAGGGCCAGGACAGCGTCGGGATAGCGCACGGCGAGGGCGCGCGGCAGGTAGTCGGCGAACACCAGCAGTGCGATCCCGGCGCCCAGGCAGGCAATCCACGGGCCGTTTTCCGCCCAGATGAAGATCGCCAGCAAGGTGCTGATAACCACTGCCAGTGCGCGGCACAGGGTATTGCAGAAGATCAGGCTGTTGAGCGGGAAGCTGAGCTTCGCGACCGGTTTGTCGCTGGAACGCGAGGCGGTGCGCTGGGCCAGCAAATGCTGTTGTGCGGATTCGATGGCGGTAAACAGCCCCGACCATAAAATCAGCAGGGCCAATACCGCGAGCATCGGCCCTATGGGCAAGTCGTCCATTAATGCCGCCCGTCAGATGTGCAGGATGTATTCACGGACCAGCTTGCTGCCGAAGTACGCCAGCATCAGCAGGCAGAAACCGGCGAGGGTCCAGCGAATGGCCTTGTGTCCGCGCCAGCCGAGGCGGTTACGTCCCCATAGCAGCACGCTGAAGACGATCCAGGCCAGGCAAGCCAGCAAGGTTTTGTGCACCAGATGCTGGGCAAACAGGTTGTCGACAAACAGCCAGCCAGAGAGCAGCGACAACGACAGCAGGGTCCAGCCGGCCCAGAGGAAGCCGAACAGCAGGCTTTCCATGGTTTGCAGCGGCGGGAAGTTCTTGATCAGGCCCGACGGGTGTTTGTGCTTGAGCTGATGGTCTTGCACCAGCAGCAGCAAGGCTTGAAACATCGCGATGGTGAACATGCCGTAAGCGAGGATCGACAGCAGGATGTGCGCGAGAATGCCCGGCTCTTCGTCGATGACCTGCACCGTGCCGGCAGGGGCGAACTGCGCCAGCAGCACCGTGGCGGCACCGAGCGGGAACAGCAATGTAAGCAGGTTTTCCACCGGGATCCGCGAACAGGCCAGCAGGGTCAGGGCGATGACCGCCGCCGCAATCAGGCTGGCGGCGCTGAAAAAGTCCAGGCCCAGGCCGATCGGGGTCAGCAGGTGGGCGAACAGGCTGGCACTGTGAGCCAGCACGGCAAGCACGCCAAGCGTGACCAGCAGGCGTTTGTTCGCCTTGGCACCAGTGGCCAGGCGAGTGCCTTGATAGATAGTCGCAGCGGCATATAAGCAGGCGGCGGCGAGGGTAGTCAGCATACTGGGTGACAAGGGGAGCATAAATCCTGTTAGGCAAGCCCGAAAGGCGCTGAGTTTGGCATAGAACCCCCGCAGCACGAAAGACCATGCAACCTGACGACGAGGTGTCCGCCAGACGCAGTCTTCGCTATAATCCGCGACCTGCCCACGCCGCAGGCTCGCCGAGCACATGTTTATTCCGGTCTGGGCCGCCATTATCCCGGTCTACACAGGGCCTGAAAGGATCGCGCAATGTTTGAAAACTTAACCGACCGTCTCTCGCAGACGCTGCGCCATGTCACCGGCAAGGCCAAGCTGACCGAGGACAACATCAAAGACACCCTGCGCGAAGTGCGCATGGCGTTGCTCGAAGCCGACGTCGCCTTGCCGGTGGTGAAAGACTTCGTCAATTCGGTCAAGGAACGCGCCGTCGGCACCGAGGTGTCTCGCAGCCTGACGCCGGGCCAGGCCTTCGTGAAGATCGTCCAGGCCGAACTCGAAAGCCTGATGGGCGCCGCCAACGAAGACTTGAACCTGAGCGCCGTTCCACCGGCCGTGGTCCTGATGGCCGGTTTGCAGGGGCGGGTAAAACCACCACCGCCGGCAAACTCGCGCGTTTCCTTAAGGAGCGCAAGAAGAAGTCGGTCATGGTCGTGTCCGCGGACGTTTACCGTCCGGCGGCGATCAAGCAGCTGGAAATGCTCGCCGGTGAAGTCGGCGTCACCTTCTTCCCGTCCGACCTGAGCCAGAAGCCGGTCGACATCGCGCAAGCGGCTATAAAAGAAGCAAAGCTCAAGTTTATTGATGTGGTCATCGTCGATACCGCCGGTCGTCTGCACATCGACGAAGAGATGATGGGCGAGATCAAGGCCTTGCACGCCGCGATCAACCCGGTCGAAACCCTGTTCGTGGTCGACGCCATGACCGGCCAGGACGCCGCCAACACGGCCAAGGCCTTCGGCGACGCCTTGCCGCTGACCGGTGTGATCCTGACCAAGGTCGACGGCGACGCCCGTGGCGGTGCCGCGCTGTCGGTTCGCGCCATCACCGGCAGGCCGATCAAGTTCATCGGTATGGGCGAGAAGAGCGATGCGCTCGAACCGTTCCACCCGGAGCGTATTGCTTCGCGCATCCTCGGCATGGGCGATGTGCTCAGTCTGATCGAGCAGGCGGAAGCGACCCTCGACAAGGACAAGGCCGACAAACTGGCCAAGAAGCTGAAGAAGGGCAAGGGCTTCGACCTCGAAGACTTCCGCGATCAGCTGCAACAGATGAAGAACATGGGCGGCCTCGGTGGCCTCATGGACAAACTGCCGAACATCGGCGGCGTCAATCTGGCGCAGATGGGCAATGCCCAGGGCGCGGCAGAGAAACAATTCAAGCAGATGGAAGCCATCATCAATTCCATGACCCCGGCCGAGCGCCGCGACCCTGAGCTGATCAGCGGTTCGCGCAAACGCCGGATCGCCATGGGTTCCGGCACCCAGGTGCAGGACATCGGTCGCTTGATCAAGCAGCACAAGCAGATGCAGAAGATGATGAAGAAATTCTCCGCCAAAGGCGGAATGGCCAAAATGATGCGCGGTATGGGCGGTATGTTGCCCGGCGGCGGCATGCCGAAAATGTAAAGAATTCGCGCAAGGGCTTGCTCTTGCGCAGCCCACACGGAAGTGGGATCTCCAGCAAACCCGCACTTGGCGGGAGCTGACTGGCCGTTTTCAACGACGGCTCTATAGCAAATCTTGATGGCGACCGGAAGGCCGCCGGAAAAAGACATTTGCAAAAGTCCGGATATTCCTTAGAATATGCGGCCTTTCGGGCACCTATGCCCGCTGTGCCTTTAGATTTGCAGCACCGACTACAGGAACGATGTTCACATGCTAACAATCCGTCTTGCCCTTGGCGGCTCCAAAAAGCGCCCGTTTTACCACTTGACCGTAACCGACAGCCGCAACCCGCGCGACGGTTCGCACAAGGAACAGGTTGGTTTCTTCAACCCTGTTGCTCGTGGTCAAGAAGTCCGTCTGTCCGTGAACCAAGAGCGCGTAGCCTACTGGCTGAGCGTTGGTGCACAACCTTCTGAGCGTGTTGCTCAGTTGTTGAAGGATGCATCTAAGGCTGCGGCCTGAGCAATATGAACGCGACGCCTGCCATTGCTGATGATTTGATCGTTATCGGCAAGATTTATTCTGTTCATGGCGTTCGCGGCGAAGTGAAGGTTTATTCCTTTACTGATCCGACTGAAAACCTGTTGCAGTACAAAACCTGGACGCTCAAGCGCGAAGGCAATGTGAAACAGGTCGAGCTGGTCAGCGGACGTGGGAACGACAAGTTCCTGGTCGCAAAGCTCAAGGGTCTTGATGATCGTGAAGAAGCTCGTCTTCTGGCCGGTTATGAGATCTGCGTGCCGCGCAACCTGTTCCCTGAATTGACCGACGGCGAGTACTACTGGTACCAGCTGGAAGGTCTGAAGGTTATTGATCAACTCGGGCAATTGCTCGGGAAAATCGATCATCTTCTGGAAACCGGCGCCAATGATGTAATGGTGGTCAAGCCTTGCGCTGGCAGCCTGGATGATCGCGAACGCCTGTTGCCCTATACGGAGCAATGCGTGTTGGCCGTTGACCTTGCCGCAGGCGAGATGAAGGTGGAATGGGATGCGGACTTCTAAGCGTGGCTAACTTGCGCGTAGAAGTGATCAGTTTGTTTCCCGAGATGTTCTCCGCCATCAGCGAGTACGGCATCACCAGTCGTGCGGTGAAACAGGGGCTGTTGCAGCTCACCTGTTGGAATCCGCGAGACTACACGACGGATCGGCATCACACTGTGGACGATCGCCCATTTGGCGGTGGTCCGGGCATGGTGATGAAGATCAAGCCCCTGGAAGATGCTCTGGTTCAGGCCAAGGCAGCAGCCGGGGAGGCGGCGAAGGTGATTTACCTGTCCCCCCAAGGCCGTCAACTGACTCAGTCGGCGGTACGCGAGTTGGCGAATCTGGATGCATTGATCCTGATTGCCGGCCGCTATGAAGGCATTGACGAGCGTTTTATTGAAGCTCATGTCGATGAAGAGTGGTCGATTGGCGACTATGTACTGTCTGGCGGCGAGCTGCCGGCGATGGTCCTGATCGATGCGGTTACACGACTGCTGCCTGGAGCTTTAGGGCATGCGGACTCCGCCGAGGAAGATTCCTTTACGGATGGTTTGCTGGATTGCCCGCACTACACCCGACCGGAGGTGTATGCGGATCAGCGTGTTCCCGACGTGTTGCTAAGTGGCAATCACGCGCATATCCGGCGTTGGCGTTTACAGCAGTCCCTTGGTAGGACCTTTGAACGACGCGCCGATCTTCTGGAAAGCCGCTCGCTTTCTGGAGAAGAGAAGAAGCTGCTCGAGGAATACATCCGCGAGCGGGACGATAGTTAACAACGTATCGATGGTAGATCCGACGATCTACCTTAGGAGCACAGCATGACTAACAAAATCATCCTTGCACTCGAAGCAGAGCAGATGACCAAAGAGATCCCTACCTTTGCCCCGGGCGACACCATTGTCGTTCAGGTGAAAGTGAAGGAAGGCGACCGTTCGCGTCTGCAAGCGTTCGAAGGTGTTGTTATCGCCAAGCGTAACCGCGGCGTAAACAGTGCTTTCACCGTTCGTAAAATCTCCAACGGTGTTGGCGTAGAGCGTACTTTCCAGACCTACAGCCCGCAAATCGACAGCATGGCCGTTAAACGTCGCGGTGACGTACGTAAAGCCAAGCTGTACTACCTGCGTGACCTGTCCGGTAAAGCAGCTCGCATCAAGGAAAAACTGGCTTAAGTCCAGCTTCCGATGCAGAAAAAAGCAGCCTACGGGCTGCTTTTTTGTTGCCTGCGATTTATCTTTCGTGACCGTACTGTCGGTCTTGCCTGAGCTTATATGCCCGCCATCGATCATTCATTGATAGACCAATTTCTCGACGCTCTGTGGCTGGAAAAAGGTCTTTCCGATAACACTCGCGATGCCTATCGCAGCGACCTGGCCTTGTTCAATGGCTGGTTGCAGGAAAAGGGTCTGGAGCTGATCAGCGCCGGCCGCGAGTTGATCCTCGATCACCTGGCCTGGCGTCTGGAACAAAACTACAAACCCCGTTCGACGGCGCGATTCCTCTCCGGTGTGCGTGGGTTTTATCGTTATCTACTCAGGGAAAAGCTGATCGCGGTCGATCCGACCTTGCGCGTCGATATGCCCCAACTCGGTAGGCCTTTGCCTAAGTCTCTGTCGGAAGCAGACGTGGAAGCGCTGCTGAAGGCGCCGGACTTGAGCGAAGCTATCGGTCAGCGGGACCGTGCCATGCTCGAAGTCCTTTACGCGTGCGGCTTGCGGGTGACGGAGTTGATCAGCCTGACGCTGGAGCAGGTCAATCTGCGTCAAGGCGTGCTGCGGGTCATGGGCAAAGGCAGCAAGGAGCGCCTGGTTCCGATGGGCGAGGAGGCGATTGTCTGGGTCGAGCGATACATGCGCGATGGCCGCCAGGAACTGCTCGGCGGGCGTCCCAGCGATGTCATGTTCCCCAGCCAACGCGGTGAGCAGATGACTCGCCAGACCTTCTGGCATCGCATCAAGCACCAGGCCAAGGTCGCCGGGATCGGCAAGTCGCTGTCGCCGCATACCTTGCGCCATGCGTTCGCCACGCACCTGCTCAACCACGGCGCGGACCTTCGGGTGGTGCAAATGCTGCTCGGCCACAGCGACCTTTCGACCACCCAGATCTATACCCACGTCGCCCGCGCACGCTTGCAGGACTTGCACGCCAAACACCACCCGCGCGGCTGACGGATGGAACAAATCACCGGTGGCGAGGGCGCTTGCTCCCGCTGGGGCGCGAAGCGATCCCAAAACTATGGACCACGGCTAATCAGGAAAATCGAGGTGCCTGTCTTACGACTGCTGCGCAGTCGAGCGGGAGCAAGCTCCCTCGCCACAACACGTGTTATCAGATACGCACCATTATGTGTGTTGCGTCAGGCGCATTCGGCCACAGGAGCCTTATGTGGTAGGCTTTGCCGGTTTGCACGATGGGCGGTTATGACCCGGTGTTTCGGCACGGGCGTTCTGATCGTCCCATTTGTCCGCCTTCAGGAGTTCTCATGCGTCTGACCCAGATTTTCGCCGCCGCAGCCATTGCGTTGGTCAGTACCTTTGCCGTCGCCGATGACGCGGCCGACAAAGCCATTCGTAAAAGCCTGGAAAATCTCCAGCTGGAAGTACCGGTAGAAAGCATCTCCGCCAGTCCGTTGCCGGGCCTGTATGAAGTCAAACTGCAAGGCAGCCGCGTGCTTTACGCCAGCGCCGACGGCCAATACGTGGTGCAGGGCTACCTGTTCCAGCTCAAGGACGGCAAGCCGGTCAACCTGACCGAGAAGACCGAACGCCTGGGCGTGTCCAAACTGGTCAACGCCATCCCGGTTGCAGAAACCGTGGTCTACCCGGCGATCGGCGAAACCAAATCGCACATCACCGTGTTCACCGACACCACCTGCCCGTACTGCCACAAACTGCACGCCGAAGTGCCTGAGCTGAACAAGCGCGGCATCGAAGTGCGTTACGTCGCGTTCCCGCGCCAGGGCCTGGGCTCGCCGGGTGACGAACAGTTGCAAGCGGTCTGGTGCTCGAAAGACAAGAAAGCTGCCATGGACAAAATGGTCGACGGCAAGGAAATCAAGGCCGCCAAGTGTGATAACCCGGTTTCCAAGCAGTTCGCCCTCGGTCAGTCGATCGGCGTCAACGGCACACCGGCCATCGTTTTGGCTGACGGTCAGGTCATTCCGGGCTACCAGCCTGCGCCACAAGTCGCCAAACTGGCGCTGGGCGCGAAATAATTCGCATCGTCACGGCCAGCCTTTGACGATCATGGTCCGGCGGTACCATTTGCCGGGCCATTAATAGAGAGCCGCGAGCATGCGGCTGTTTTCACGGCCGGCCTTGAGTCGGCCGTTTTATGGGGAGTTCACAGTGAAACCGGTCAAAGTAGGCATCTGTGGGTTAGGGACCGTCGGTGGCGGTACCTTCAACGTACTTCAGCGTAACGCCGAGGAAATTGCTCGTCGTGCCGGGCGTGGAATCGAAGTGGCACAAATTGCCATGCGCACGCCAAAGCCTCAGTTCCAAACGACCGGTATTGCGATTACCAACGATGTCTTCGAAGTGGCCACGAACCCTGAGATCGACATCGTTATAGAGCTGATGGGCGGCTACACCGTTGCCCGCGAGCTGGTACTCAAGGCCATCGAGAATGGCAAGCATGTGGTCACCGCGAACAAGGCACTGATCGCCGTTCACGGTAATGAGATTTTCGCCAAGGCACGTGAGAAAGGCGTGATCGTGGCGTTCGAAGCGGCTGTGGCCGGTGGCATTCCGGTGATCAAGGCGATCCGTGAAGGCCTGTCCGCCAACCGCATCAACTGGGTCGCCGGGATCATCAACGGCACCGGCAACTTCATCCTCACCGAAATGCGCGAGAAGGGTCGCACCTTCGAAGACGTACTCGCCGAGGCGCAAGCCCTGGGTTACGCCGAAGCCGATCCGACCTTCGACGTTGAAGGCATCGATGCGGCCCACAAGCTGACGATCCTGGCCTCCATCGCCTTCGGCATCCCGCTGCAGTTCGACAAGGCTTACACCGAAGGCATCACCAAGCTGACCACCGCTGACGTGAACTACGCCGAAGCGCTGGGTTATCGCATCAAGCACCTCGGCGTCGCCCGTAGCACCGCGTCCGGTATCGAGTTGCGCGTGCACCCCACGTTGATCCCGGCCGATCGCCTGATCGCCAACGTCAACGGCGTGATGAACGCGGTGATGGTCAACGGTGATGCGGCCGGTTCGACCCTGTTCTACGGCGCGGGCGCCGGCATGGAGCCGACGGCTTCGTCGGTGATCGCCGACCTGGTGGACGTGGTTCGCGCCATGACCTCCGACCCGGAAAACCGTGTGCCGCACCTGGCCTTCCAGCCGGATTCGTTGTCGGCGCACCCGATCCTGCCGATCGAAGCGTGCGAAAGTGCTTACTACCTGCGCATTCAGGCGAAAGACCATCCGGGCGTACTGGCCCAGGTCGCGAGCATTCTGTCGGAGCGTGGCATCAACATCGAATCGATCATGCAGAAAGAAGTCGAAGAGCATGACGGTCTGGTGCCGATGATCCTGCTGACTCACCGTGTGCTGGAACAGCACATGAACGACGCGATCGCCGCGCTGGAAGCCCTGGCAGGCGTGGTCGGTCCGGTCGTCCGGATCCGCGTCGAGCATCTGAACTAAACAAAAGCAGCGGCAAGCTGCGAGCTTCAGCGACAAGTCAAAGGCACTCTGGCTTTTACTTGCCGCTTGTAGCTTGAGACTTGAAGCTCAAACCAAAGGTTTGCCCCTATGCGTTATATCAGTACCCGCGGCCAGGCACCGGCCCTGAATTTCGAAGATGTCCTGCTGGCCGGTCTTGCCACCGACGGTGGTCTGTACGTCCCGGAAAACCTGCCACGTTTCACCCAGGAAGAAATCGCTTCCTGGGCTGGCTTGCCGTATCACGAGCTGGCCTTCCGGGTGATGCGCCCGTTCGTTACCGGCAGCATCCCTGATGCCGATTTCAAAAAGGTCCTTGAAGAAACCTACGGTGTGTTTTCGCACAGCGCCGTGGCACCGTTGCGTCAGCTGAATGGCAACGAATGGGTGCTCGAGCTGTTCCACGGCCCGACCCTGGCGTTCAAAGACTTCGCCCTGCAACTGCTCGGTCGTCTGCTCGACTACGTGCTGGAAAAACGCGGCGAGCGCGTCGTCATCGTCGGCGCGACCTCCGGTGACACCGGTTCGGCCGCCATCGAAGGCTGCAAGCACTGCGAAAACGTCGACATCTTCATCCTGCACCCGCATAACCGCGTGTCCGAAGTGCAGCGTCGCCAGATGACCACCATCTTCGGCGAGAACATCCATAACATCGCCATCGAAGGCAACTTCGATGACTGCCAGGAAATGGTCAAGGCCAGCTTCGCTGACCAGAGCTTCCTCAAGGGCACGCGTCTGGTGGCGGTGAACTCGATCAACTGGGCGCGGATCATGGCCCAGATCGTTTACTACTTCCACGCAGCCCTGCAGTTGGGCGGCCCGGCGCGCTCGGTATCGTTCTCGGTGCCGACCGGCAACTTCGGCGACATCTTCGCCGGTTACCTGGCACGCAACATGGGCCTGCCGATCAACCAGTTGATCGTCGCCACCAACCGCAATGACATCCTGCACCGCTTCATGAGCGGTAACCAGTACGTCAAGGAAACCCTGCACGCCACGTTGTCGCCGTCGATGGACATCATGGTGTCGTCGAACTTCGAGCGTCTGCTGTTCGATCTGCACGGTCGCAACGGCGCAGCGATTGCCGGTTTGATGGACAGCTTCAAGCAGGGCGGCGGTTTCAGCGTCGAACAGGAACGCTGGACCGAAGCCCGCAAATTGTTCGATTCCCTGGCCGTGGATGACGCGCAAACCTGCGAAACCATTGCCGAAGTCTACGAGCAAACCGGCGAACTGCTGGATCCGCACACCGCCATCGGCGTGAAGGCCGCGCGCGAATGCCGTCGTAGCCTGGATATTCCAATGGTGATCCTCGGCACGGCCCATCCGGTCAAATTCCCGGATGCAGTGGAGAAAGCCGGCGTAGGAAAAGCGCTTGAACTACCTGCACATCTTTCTGATTTGTTCGAGCGAAATGAGCGTTGCACCGTGTTGCCGAATGATTTGAAAGCCGTGCAGGCCTTTGTCAGTCAGCATGGCAACCGCGGCAAGCCGCTGTAACCACTCAAAGCTGTCACATTTTGAAGCCCGTCTCCTGACGGGCTTTCTCATTTCTGCATGCCACACTTGTCGTGTTTTCGCCCCAGAAAGGATGGGCGAGTTGATTGCGAAGGAAGTGGTAATGCGGTTTTTCAGAGGGTTCAAACCAGCCGTGTGCTGGATGTTTTTGATCGGCGTCCTGGGCTTGGATCAAGCAGGGACGGCCGCGCAATTGGCGACGCCCGAGTCCAGGGGGGCGGGCGTCGGCGCAATCATCGAACTGGATGCTCAGGAACTGAGGTGGGTTGCCGAGCATCCGCAAGTCATCGTCTCGTCGGTGCAATACCCGCTTTATCTGTTCAAGGATGAACACGGTCAGTGGAGCGGTCTGAACAACGATCTGCTCAATCGCATCAGTGCCATGACGGGTTTGCAGTTTGTTCACGAGGAGTCGTTTTCCACCGACCAACTGCTCGGGCGTCTGGAAAGTGCCGAGGCGGACATGAGCACAACGCTGGCGATGAATGACGAGCGTAAGGTGTTCCTGGATTTCAGTCATGCGTTCGGTGGCGCTGGATGGGTGTTTGTCGGACGGGCAGACGCACCGGTCGTGCACTCCCTGGCGCAGTTGGCGAAAAGAGTGCTGGTGTTGCCGGCCCGGCACGCACTCGAAGGCACGATTCGCCGCGACTACCCGGCGATAGAGTTGCGCACGGTCAAGACTTACGCCGAGGCCAGGGCGCTGGTTGAAAGTGGTGAAGCCTTTGCCACCATCGAAAATGAAATCGGGGCGCAGCTCTATCCGTTGGGGCAACTCAAGGTCGGTCGCGCCGTGGAGGGCAAGTGGGAGGCTGATCACCTCGCGGTACGCAAAGGCCAGTCGCCGCTGCTGAGCATTCTCAACAAGGCGCTTGAGGCCTTTCCTGCGGCCGACTTGCGGGCCATTCGCCTGAAATGGCTCAGCGGTATCGCGCCCGTCGAGTCGCCTTCTCGCTGGCGGCAGCTGACTCACTGGTTTTGCTGGGGCATGTTTATCGTCAGCCTGTTCGGTCTGCTTTCCTTGCTCTGGAATCGCAGGCTCGCGGCACTGATCAAGCAGCGCGCAGACGCTGAGAAGGGGCTGGGCGATCAGCTTGCGTTCCAGCATGCGTTGATCGACGCCATGCCCGATCCGATGTTTGTTCGTGATCTGCAAGGGCGTTTGATCATGTGCAACAAAAGTTATGAGGAGAGCCTCTGCACCCGTTTTGACCAGGTTCAAGGGCGACGGCTGGTTGAGCTCGATGTCCTGCCGGCGGAAACCGCAGCGCTGCTGCATGCCGAGTTCATGGCGCAGATGGAGACTCGAAAGCCACGCTTCAGTGAACGTCAATTGCTGTTCAACAACGGGGTCAGGGACATCTACCAATGGACGGTGCCGTTCTACAGCGTCGACGGCCAATTGCGAGGGTTGCTGGGGGGATGGACTGATATCGGTCACCGGACAAGGCACCTGTGAACAGGCTGTTTTTTCCCTGTCATCTTTTCCGTGCATGCTCTATCGACCAGGGACGCCGACGCGTCTGCACCTGGAATCCAGAACTTTCTTCTCGGGTCGGTGGTCATTTACTGTGAACACACCCCAGGCACTTTGTTTTCGGACTATTGAGTGGTGATCGAGATGGAAAGTATCAGTCTATTGCTCGGTGAGGCTCTGAGCCCGTATCAGGTCAAGCTGACCCCGTCGGGCGCCCATGGCGAATGCCTGGTGACACTGAAGAATGCGACCGGCGCGATCGTGGTCGAACGGGCGTTCAATCAAGCCCAGTTAACCGATTACCGTCTGCTGACGGATGTCGTCGACGGCTTGCACCGCGACGTGCTGATTGCCGAAGGACGGCTGGAACCCTGCGTCATCGCGGCGCTGCGCAATGCGGCTCAGGATAAGGTCCTGGCCAGTCGAAATTGAATTGTTCTTTTGTGGGAACCTTCCTGCGCTCAGGTCGTCAGACCATGTAACAGCAGGATCAAGCATTGTGCTCCGGTGCTTGTAGCTTGCTGCCACTGGTCTTTATGTAGGCCACGTTTAACCCCGAGTCGTCTCCCCACTTCTCGGGGTTTCTTTTGCCTGCGATTTGTCATTGCCCGGCCTGATTCTCGAAAAAGGCTTTGGCTTCTTTCAGGTAGTCGTTGCGTCTTTCGGGGTCCAGCCACTCAGCGTACAGCTGGTCCAGTCGCTCATGGGGCAGGGTGCGTAACAGTTCATTGATCTCTTGGATGGCCTTGCGGCCCTGGACTGTACCGGAGCAGCCAATGTGCCCCGACAGGTATTTGCCCGTGCCCTTCACCGGGTAAAATTCCAGCTGATCGTCGGCGATGTGCTCTCGATTAGCCTGATAGCGAATTTCCGGCCAGTACCCCAGAACCATTTGCAAACGGCCCAGGCGCTGCATCTGCAACAGACTGGCAAGGGCATCGTTGCCGTAATGGGGAGCCAGTGCGTCCGGTGGCGCCAGTTTCAGCAGCGTGTCGAGGACTTGGCCGTAACTGCGCTCGGCGACGACCCCGATTTTCTTTTGGCCACTGGCCAGCAGAGCCGCAAGATCGACTTCGCCGTCGATCAGAAAAGGATCCAGCTGCGCGCGGTCTTCCCGGCGGACGACAAGTCCATTGCTCACCGCGCGGAAGGCCGGAATGGAGAACGCAATCCATTGTTCGCGCTCTTTGGTCCAGACCAGTGACGGATCGCAGGTAAACGATTCTTCGCGGAGCATTTGCATGGCGCGGGCCCGGTTGACTCGCATCAGGGTGTGCTCGTATTGCGGCATCCCGGCTATCAACAGCGGCAGGATCTGATCGACAATCCCCTGACCTTTTTTCGGACCTTCAAAGATCATCGTGGGTGGCAAGTCGCGGAGTAACCAGATCAGCGTCGATTTGGGTTGTGCCCAAACGGGTGTCGCCAGCGCGGCCAATAGCCCCAATACCGCCGCTGTACGCCAGTTGCGGGTGTTGTGAGTGGCTGTTGAAAGCAGGCGTTTCAGCTTAGATGGCCCCGTCTTCGCGCAGCTTGGCAATCTGTTGCGGGTCGTAACCAAGATCGTTGAGTACCTGCGCGTTGTGCTCGCCTAACTGCGGCCCGACCCATGCGCAATCGCCGGGTGTCTCAGAGAGTTTCGGCACAATCCCCGGCATCTTGAAGTCTTTGCCGTCCGGCAGCTTGGCCTGCATGAACATTTCCCGGGCCAGATACTGCGGATCACTGAACATGTCTTCGGCGCTGAAGATCCGACTGACAGGCACATCGGCCTGATTCAGCTGCGTGAGCACGGTGTCCAGCGGCTGCGAATTGACCCAGCGATCGATCACCCCGTAAATCTCGTCACGGCGGCTGTCGCGGCCATCGTTGCTGGCCAGCACCGGGTCGTTGGCCAGGTCTTCGCGACCGATGACCAGCATGAAGCGTTTGAAGATTGCATCGCCATTGGCGCCTATCTGCACATGCTTGCCGTCGGCGCTGGTGTGGATCGAGGAGGGCGTGATGCCTGGCATGATGTTGCCGGTGCGCTCGCGAATGAAACCGAACACATCGAACTCCGGCACCATGCTTTCCATCATGGCGAAGATTGCTTCATACAGGGCCACGTCCACCACCTGGCCCTGGCCACCGTTGACCTCGCGGTGACGCAACGCCATCAGTGCGCCAATCACGCCCCATAGCGCGGCAATCGAGTCACCGATGGAAATCCCGGTGCGCACCGGTGGCCGGTCTTCGAAACCGGTGATGTAGCGCAGGCCGCCCATGGATTCACCAACGGCGCCAAAACCGGGTTGATCCTTCATCGGCCCGGTCTGGCCAAAGCCCGACAGCCGTACCATCACCAGTTTCGGGTTGAGGGCGTGCAAGACGTCCCAGCCCAGGCCGAGTTTTTCCAACACGCCCGGGCGAAAATTCTCGATCAGGATGTCCGCTTCGCCCAGCAGCTTTTTCAGGATTGCCAGGCCGTCAGGGTGTTTCAGGTTCAGGGTCAGGGACTTTTGTTGCGGGCCTGGACGAACCACCACAGCGAGGTGCCTTCGTAGAGTTTTCGCCATTTGCGCAGCGGATCGCCGCCGTCGGGGGATTCGATCTTGATCACTTCGGCGCCGAATTCACCGCAAATACGCGAGGCAAACGGGCCGGCGATCAAGGTGCCCAATTCGATGACTTTCAGACCTGAGAGCGGTTTGGCGGTGAGCGGCATGCTGGATCCTGTAGGACAAAGGCTGAGCGGATATAGCCTTTTAACATAGCCCAACGTCAGACGACCAAGGTTGATCGCCTTCTATTCGTTGATTGCCTACTGCATCGGTTAGACTTGCCGCCTTTCCTCGTATCAAGAAGCCCGTTCATGGCCCAGCCGTCCACGACCTACAAGTTTGAACTGAACCTCACCGACCTCGACCGCAGCGTCTACGAGAGCGTGAAGCAGACCATCGCCCGTCACCCTTCGGAAACCGAAGAGCGCATGACCGTGCGGCTGCTGGCCTACGCCTTCTGGTACAACGAGCAACTGTCGTTCGGTCGCGGTCTGTCAGACGTGGATGAACCGGCCCTGTGGGAAAAGAGCCTGGACGACCGTGTCCTGCACTGGATCGAAGTCGGCCAGCCGGACGCCGATCGCCTGACCTGGTGCTCGCGCCGTACCGAGCGCACCAGCCTGTTGGCTTACGGCAGTCTGCGCGTCTGGGAAACCAAAGTGATCCCCGCGATCAAGAACCTGAAAAACGTGCACATCGCAGCCGTGCCTCAGGACGTCCTGGAAACCCTGGCCAAAGACATGCCCCGCGTTATCAAGTGGGACGTGATGATCAGCGAAGGGACGATTTTCGTCACCGACGACCGGGGTCAGCATGAAGTCCAGTTGCAGTGGCTGAGCGGCGAGCGCGGCTGATTTTTCGCCGTTTGTCCGTTTGATCCGGTTTTATCCTACGTATTCAAGAGAAGCACCTGTCACCCCATGCGCATCGAACCTCGCCTGTTGCCCGACACCCTGCCATTCCTCGGCGATCTGCCGCCGCTGCTGACGCGTCTTTACGCGGCGCGTGGCGTGCAATCCGAGGCGGAACTGGACAAGAGCCTGGCGCGGTTGATCCCGTTCCAGCAGCTCAAGGGCATGGATGCGGCGGTGGATTTGCTGGTCACGGCGTTGGAACAGCGCCAGCGGATTCTGATTGTCGGCGACTTCGACGCCGATGGCGCGACCGCCAGTACCGTGGGCGTGTTGGGTTTGCGGCTGCTGGGCGCGGCACATGTCGATTATCTGGTGCCGAACCGCTTCGAGTATGGCTATGGCCTGACCCCGGAAATCGTTGAGGTGGCGCTGACGCGCACGCCGCAGTTGCTGATTACGGTGGACAACGGCATCTCCAGCGTCGAAGGCGTGGCGGCAGCGAAAAAGGCAGGCCTGAGCGTGCTGGTCACGGACCACCACTTGCCCGGCGACGAACTGCCGTTGGCCGATGCCATCGTCAATCCGAACCAGCCGGGTTGCGAATTTCCGAGCAAGGCACTGGCCGGCGTCGGGGTGATTTTCTATGTATTGATGGCCCTGCGCGCACGCTTGCGTAGCCTCGGTTGGTACGCGAGCACGCCGCAGCCGAACATTGGCGAGCTGCTGGACCTGGTGGCGCTGGGCAGCGTCGCCGACGTGGTGCCGCTGGATGCCAACAATCGGATTCTGGTGCACCAGGGCCTGGAGCGGATTCGCGCCGGCCGCGCCCGTCCGGGCATCAAGGCGATTCTCGAAGTCGCCAAGCGCGAACCGGCACGCATCACCTCGACCGACCTGGGCTTCATTGTCGGTCCGCGCCTGAATGCGGCGGGGCGCCTGGATGACATGAGCCTGGGCATCGAATGCCTGATCACCGACGACGCCGGGTTGGCGCGGGAAATGGCCGTGCAGCTCGACGGCATGAACCAGGACCGCAAATCCATCGAGCAGGGCATGCAGCGTGAAGCGCTGGCTCAGCTCAAGGATTTGCCGGTCGAATCGATGCCGTTTGGCCTGTGCCTGTTTGATCCCGAGTGGCACCAGGGCGTCATCGGCATCCTCGCTTCGCGTATGAAAGAGCGCTATTTCCGTCCGACCATTGCCTTTGCCGATGCTGGCGATGGTTTGCTCAAAGGGTCGGGGCGTTCGGTTCAGGGCTTTCATATTCGTGACGCCTTGAGTGTGGTGGCCGCGCAGCATCCGAACCTGATCAGCAAGTACGGCGGCCACGCCATGGCGGCCGGTCTGACCTTGCCGGAAGCAAATTTTCCGTTGTTCGCCGAGGCCTTTGACGCTGAAGTGCGCCGGCAATTGCGCGAAGAAGACCTGACCGGGCGTCTGCTGTCGGACGGGGTTTTGGCGGTCGAAGAATTCCATCTCGAACTGGCCCGTGCGCTACGCCATGCCGGGCCTTGGGGGCAGCACTTCCCTGAGCCTTTGTTTCATGGCGTGTTTCAGTTGGTTGAGCAGCGCGTCGTCGGCGAGCGACACCTCAAAGTGGTGCTCAGAAGCGAATGTGGCTCGGTGAAGCTCGATGGCATTGCCTTCGGCATCGACCGCGACATTTGGCCGAATCCGACCATCAAGTGGGTGGAATTGGCCTACAAACTCGACCTCAACGAGTTTCGCGGGAACGAGACGGTGCAGCTGATGATTGCCCACATCGAACCGCGTTGAGCCCTTCGCGAGCAGGCTCACTCCTACAGGATTTGCACAAACCCTGTAGGAGCGAGCCTGCTCATGAAAGCGATCTTTCTGACACCGAATCCCTCGGAACCCTCCCTCATCCCCCGATGTCGACTAGGCTCTAAGCACTGCTTGATTATCCTTGTGACGTCTTGTCCAATTTTTGCCCGCGGGGGCGGGTGCTGCGCCTTTTTCCTGTCACTCGTCGACTTTTCAAACAGAACCCTGGAGCCTGCCCACTGATTCGAGAGGTGCCCCATGAGTCTGCTGCTTGAACCCTATACCCTTCGTCAATTGACCCTGCTCAACCGCATTGCCGTATCACCGATGTGCCAGTACTCCAGCGTCGATGGGCTGGCCAATGACTGGCACTTGGTCCACCTCGGCAGCCGCGCCGTCGGCGGGGCCGGCCTGATTTTTACTGAAGCCACGGCGGTCACGGCCGACGGGCGCATCACCGCCGAGGACCTCGGCTTGTGGAATGACGAACAAATCGAACCCCTGCAACGCATCACGCGCTTCATCGCCGCTCAGGGCGCGGTGGCCGGTATTCAACTGGCGCACGCCGGGCGCAAAGCCAGCACCCATCGGCCGTGGATCGGCAAACATGGCAGCGTCAAACCCGAAGACGGCGGCTGGGTGCCGGTAGGGCCGTCGCCGATTGCTTTCGACCCGCAGCACACACATCCCAAGCAGCTGGATGAAAGCGAGATTGCTGAGGTCATTCAGGCCTTTGTCGCCTCAGCCAAGCGAGCGCTGACTGCCGGTTTCAAAGTGGTCGAAGTCCATGCCGCTCACGGTTACCTGCTGCATCAGTTTCTTTCGCCACTGAGCAATCAGCGACGCGATCAATATGGTGGCTCGTTCGAGAACCGGATTCGGCTGGTGCTGCAAGTCACCGAAGCGGTACGTGCGGTCTGGCCTGAGGAGTTGCCGGTGTTTGTGCGAGTGTCGGCCACCGATTGGGTGGAAGATGGCTGGAACCCTGATGAAACAGTGGAGTTGGCGCGGCGCCTGAAAGATCTGGGTGTGGACCTGATTGACGTCTCGTCGGGGGGACGGCGGCCAACGCCGAAATTCCTACAGGGCCGGGTTACCAGACCCGCTTTGCCGAACGGGTGCGCAAGGAGTCAGGCATCGCCACCGGCACGGTCGGAATGATTACCGAACCGGCCCAGGCCGAACACATCTTGCGCACCTGCCAGGCGGACATCATCTTCCTTGCGCGGGAACTGTTGCGTGATCCGTATTGGCCGCTGCATGCCGATGATGATCTGGGCGGTCGCAAGGCGATCTGGCCGGCGCAGTATCAGCGGGCGACCCATCGGGATCAGCCGATTCATGAGTCGGATTTGCGCGACTGAATTCGGCTGTAAAAGCAAAAAGCCCCGATCGCTGTGATCGGGGCTTTTGTGTTTCTGGGCCGGGATTTTTGTAAGTCTGGACCGGCCCCTTCGCGAGCAGGCTCGCTCCCACACTGGAGCTCCATGGAACACAATTCTGTGTACGCCGCAGATCAACTGTGGGAGCGAGCCTGCTCGCGAAGGGGCAAGCCCAGACAACCTATTGCTTTCAGGTGTACTTACGCTTATCCGGCGCTGGCGGGAAATACTGGTACAACCAGGTCTCACTCAACGTCCGGTCATTAGTGCGAATGAACAACCGCAGCTCAACCGGCGCCACGCTGTCATTGGTCGGGTACCAATCGAAGGTGATCCGATAGCCCTTGATGTCATCCAGCACCAGCACGTTGAAGTCCTTCACCTCGCCGTTCGAGCAGGTCACCACGGGCTCGATCCCCGCGCCTTCCGGCAAGCGATCCAGGCCGCCACCGTTGAAGTCCACGGCAAAGCGTCGAGCCCAGACTTCCGGGTAATGCTCGCCCGGCGCCCAACCTTCGATAAACCCGCCCATGCCCGAACGGGTCGCATTGACCCGCGCCAGCGGCGTGCTCACCGGTGGCAGGGCGCTCCAGTAGAGCTTGTAGCCGTAGTTCAGGGAATCACCGGCCGCGACCGGCTTCTTCGGAGTCCAGAACGCGACGATGTTATCGAGGGTTTCGCCGGTTGTAGGAATTTCCAACAGATCGATAGAGCCTTCGCCCCACGCGGTCGTAGGTTCTACCCACAGGCTTGGACGCTTGCTGTACCAGTCAACGGTGTCCTGATAGTTGGCGAACTCGTGATCGGTCTGCACCAGGCCGAAACCTTTCGGGTCGGTGTCGGCGAAGGCGTTGAACTGCAGGGTCGCCGGGTTGTTCAGCGGACGGCAGATCCACTCGCCGTTACCGCGCCACATGGCCAAGCGATCCGAGTCGTGGATTTGCGGGTGAATGGTGTCGCACATGCGGCGCTCGTGGGTGCCGCAGCTGAACATGCTGGTCATCGGTGCGATGCCCAGTTGTTCGATGGCGGTACGCGCGTTGATGTGGGCGTCAATCTCCATCACCACGCGTTCGGCCTGGCAATCGATGTCAAAGCGATAGGCGCCAGTGGCGCTCGGCGAATCCAGCAGCGCGTAGACCACAAAGCGGGTGCTGTCCTTGCCCGGGGTCTCGAACCAGAATTTGGTGAAGTCCGGGAATTCCTCACGCTTCTTGGCGTAGGTATCGACGGCCAGGCCGCGGGCCGACAGACCGTACTGGCCAGTGGCGTCTACCGCGCGGAAATAACTGGCGCCGAGGAAGGACAACACATCGTGCCTGTCCAGTTCCGGGGCCTTGAACAGCTTGAACCCGGAAAACCCCAGGTCGCCGGTGAGCTGCTTGGTGTCGACCGTGGTTTTTTCATAGTTGAACAGGGAAGGGCGGAAATGCACTTCCCGGGCCTGGCGGGTCTTGGGATCGACGCTGTACATGCGCACCGGCTGCTTGAAGCCCATGCCGACGTGGAAGAACTGCACGTCCAGCTGACCGTTCAAGTCTTTCCACAGAGAGTGGTTGCCGTCGTAGCGGATCGCGTTGAAATTCTGCGGCGTCATGGTCGCCAGCGTCGGCGGCAGCACCTGCTTGGTGTCCTGATAGCGATTGCCGGCGAGTTGCTTGGCCTGAATCTTCAGCGTCTCGAAATCGAACGCCTGGGCTGCGCCATCAGCGGTGCCGCTGGCCGCCCAGGCACGGGAGGCGAGCAGGCCGGTGGCCGACAAACCGGTGTAGGCAGCGATGGCCATGGACGCTTTGAGCAAATTCCTGCGATGCATAAGTACAACCTGTCGTGAACAATCCCGCGCCGTTCCTGGCACGTGCTGGATCAAAAATATCGGTTCGGACATGCCTTCGGCCAAACGCAACGGACTTTAAACAGATAACAAATAGCTTAAACCGTTCGGTTGCAGAGAAAAAATGATTGGTAGCACTTTGATGATGCGGCAATGAAACAAGAAATGTCGGTGAATTTTTCCGACAGCACTTTCTGATTTATAGGGCATTTCTGCTTTTTTTGACTAATTACTCTAAAAACCGCTTTTCAGCGCCGGGAATGTTCCTATCCTGTGTTCATGACCGGTTTCTGCCCTTCAGGCCGGCGGCTAATAAAAGGATAGGGCGATGCGGTTTTTGAAGTTTTCTCGGGCTTATAGAAGGACATCGTCCATGACGAAAGTACAAGGCATCACAGAAATGTTGGGAATCTTCCCTTGCCTGGCCACCGGGCGGCGAAGGCATCGCCTCAGTTCGGACGAAATGAAGCTGCTGGAGCGGTATCGCGAGCTGTCGGAAAACGACCGGATTGCGATGCGGTATCTGGTGGATGCGATGCGGAGTGTTTCGCGGTTTTGAGCGCTAAGCCAAGGGGCGGACTGTAAAGTCTGCCCCTTTTTCATTTTTCACCCTGCCTTCAACTGCAAGTGCCCACGATCGTGAACGGTCGCTGTGCCTGCATCAGATCCGGCATGTCGCGCCACTTGATCCAGGCTTGATGCTGCCAGTGCAGCAGCGGCACCGAGATGCCTGCCCACTGCAACGAACTCAGGCTTGGAATGTTATCCACAGCCGCTCTCGACTCACGCAGCGTCGGGATGACTTCGTTGCTTAGCCACTGACGCAGGTTTCGGTTTTCCGGGATGAAATGGTGGACTAGCAATGCATACATTCCCGATTCGCTGACCATCAACGATTCGACGGTTTTGCCATCCTTCAGCAACCAGACGTATCGGCGTTGATCGGGATCGAGTTTCAGGGTGAGACGTTGGTCCAGCGGACGGCCCATCAAGCGACCGAGGTCCTGGACGCAGAACCAGGCTTGGTTGTCCTGCATGAAGGCGTGGAGGAAGCGGTTGTGGCGGGTGAAGACGGTAGGGATGAAATGAGGATGGGTTTCAGACGGATTTAGCGGGTGCTTGAGCATTTTTCGACTCCATGTTGAAAAGGGAGCCGCCACTAATCCTTCGACAGATTATGGGTGGCGGACCGTGCGGCGTTCGAAGTCGGGACATTCTCGATCAACATGCAAGCCAAGAGGCCCGCGCCACACGGCCCACCATAAAGCAAAACTGAAAGGCAAAAAATTGCCCCAGTTCATATGGGGGCGCGGATGCGCCATGTTGATGATTTACCGGCTTCGACACCGGGTCGCTGATTTGGCAGCGACGAGGTAAAGCCTATCGTTCAGGCGCTCGCGGCGCCAAGTCTACTCTGGCGCCGCGCGTTGTAGGAATTGGAGCTTCTAACGGAAGGCTCGGTCTGTAGGAATTTCCTGTTTTTGCGTGAAGTGCAGTGCGACTGCGCCGAACGGCTGTTTTTTCCTTTATTTTTTGGCCTTTCAGGACTGAACTGCGGGTTCGCTGCATGCTGATTGAATTTTCTGTTTCCAACTATCGCTCCTTCCGCGACAGGCAAACCCTGTCCATGGCTGCGACGCCGCGCTTGAGTAAAAAACGCAACCTGTTTACGCCGCCCTTAAATGGAGAAAAACTACCGGATTTGTTGAAGGTGGCTGCGATCTACGGGCCGAATGCGTCCGGTAAATCTTCGCTCATCCGGGCGATGGGGATCATCGGACAGCTGCTCACCGCATTACCTTCCTCAAATGATGAACCGCTACCGGTCTCGCCATTTCGTTTTGACTCGCAACTTCAAAACGAACCCAGTTCTTTTGAGTACAACTTCATTCAGCGCGGGCTCCGATATCGCTTTGTTCTACGCCTGACGGCTCAGCGGATTATCGAGGAACAACTGATTTCCTATCCCAACGGTAAGGAAACGCTGCTGTATCAGCGTCTTTTGGGGGAGAAGGGGAGCAATATGCCTTTGGGGCAAGTCTTGAGGGTGGTAAAGAAGTCCACAGTGCATGGCGGCGCCTGACGAGCCCAAAAATGTTGTTTATTTCACAGGCGGTGGCGAACAGTAGCGAAGAGCTGACCCAGTTGCGGGCCCCGTTTAGCTGGTTTCAATCAGGTCTGTTGGTTATTGAGCAGAACAACATGATGGGGCTGTCTGCTGCGTCCATCAGATTTCTGAAGATGGCCTCGGATCACACTGGCAATTTGCGAGACTTTCTAAAGGAAGTGGATATCCCGGTGTCAGCTATTCACCTCAACACCGAAGACGCAGAATCTTTTCACCGTACAAAAAAACTCACACTTAAGGAGTTCTTTGCGGAGACCCAAAAAGACAAAGTCACCCTGACGCATACGAGCCTTTTAGGAAAAGCCGAGTTCGATTTTTCAGAGGAGTCCGGCGGTACAAAAAACCTGATCGGTTTCTGGCTGCCCTGGTTCATGATCAATCACGCCGATGGGAGCGGGATTCTTTCTGTCGATGAATTGGACAGCAGCCTTCATCCCTCAATAGTCGATGGTCTGATTGAGAAACACTTGGACAGTGGGCTAGGTACTCAACTGATCTTTACCACCCACGACACTCATCTAATGAATACCAAAGCACTTCGGCGCGATCAGTTCTGGATTACCGAACGCGATGCTAAGGGTGCGACCTGTCTTTTTTCGGTTCACGATTTTGAAGGCAGGGAAGGAGAAAACGTCGAAAAACGCTACTTTGAGGGCCGTTATCGTGGGTTACCGTTGATAAGGCGAGGTTGAACATGGCGCGTTCAATACGGCTGTTTGATCGGAAGGCACCCCGGTTCAAGCCTCAACCCAAAGTGCTGATTCTCTGTGAAGACAGCAAGTCAGGAAAACGATATCTGGAGGAGGCCGCATTCCATTTTCGTGCCAGCGCTCTAGTAGAAATTGCCCACTGCGGCATCACACACCCAAGCGGCATTGTTGAAACAGCTATCGTCCGTCAGAAAGGCTTCGACAAGGTGTTTTGTGCATTGGATCGCGATACGCATTTGTGTTTTGAGCGAGCCATCAATCTGGCGAGACCGCATCCGAAAATCAAAGTCATCGCGTCGTATCCTTGCTTTGAGTTTTGGCTGCTTCTGCACTTCGGATTCAATCGAAAGCCTTTCCGTGCAGTCGGGAAGCGTTCTCCCGGCGACCTGGTCGCCAAGAGCCTCAGAAAAAAGCCCAACATGGATAAGTACGCCAAGGGCGAAGATGTCAACTATTTCGCCCAACTCCTGGGTGAGCCATTTCAAAAGGCGAGAGCTTTAGCGCCAAAGATTATCGAGGATGTCGCCATCAGCGGCGAACCCAACCCGAGCACCGAAATCCATTTGCTGATGGACGAATTCGAAACCCTCTCCAAACTTCAGCCGATCTAACACCAAGCGTCCAGCCGGCATCGCTGCGGGCTGGACACTGGTTATTACCGACTAACCTTCCACGCATCCCCCGCTGGCGCAGTCCCGTGGTCATACGGCTTGGCCAACCACATGTACAACAACCCCAACCCAATAACGATCGCTGTACTCAACACCATCGCATAGTTGATGTACCACGCCGCATCCGGTGTGCGCGGCCAGGCCATGTTGATGATCGCGCCGACGCCATAAACCAGCGCGCCGATGTTCACCGCCCACCCCCAACCGCCGAGGGTGAATTTGCCGCTTGGTTTCCAGCCTTTCAGGCGTGCGTATAGCGCGGCGAGGACGATCATCTGGAACGCCAGATAGATGCCGATCGCCGCGAAACTGACGATGGTGGCCACCGCATCTTGCAGGAAGAAGCCGAGAATGATGATCAGGGCCGGCAGGACGCCGGACACGAACAGCGCAGCCACAGGCACTTGGGTCGTAGGGGAAATCTTCTTCAGCAGTGAACTGCCAATGACCATTTCATCTCGGGCGTAGGAGTACAGCAGACGACTCGCCGCCGCTTGCAGGCTGATGACGCAGGAGATGAAGGAGATCATCACCACACCCATGACCACTTTCGAGCCGACCGGGCCGAAGGCGTTGTTGAGGATGGTGGTGACCGGGTCTTTGTCGGTGCCGTTGATTACCGCTTGCATGTCCGGCACGGCGAGGATCAGCGCCAGGCAGGCGAACATCGCCGCGATGCCGCCGATGTAGATGGTCATGCGCATGGCCACCGGAATCTGCTTGCTTGGGTTCGGGGTTTCTTCGGCCACGTCGCCGCAGGCCTCGAAGCCGTAGTACAGGAACATCCCCGCCAGCGAGGCGGTGAGGAAGGCCGGCAGGTACGAGCCGTCAATGCTGATATCGAAGGTGTTGAACAACACGCTGATCGACTGGTGACGCTCGAAGATCAGCAGGTAGACGCCAACGATCACTGCGCCGACCAGCTCGCAAAGGAAGCCGAACATGGCGATCCGCGCCAGCATTTTGGTGCCGCTGAGGTTGACCAGGGTGGCGAACAGCGTCAGGAACAGCGCGATGACGATGTTGGTGTTATTGCTCGGTTCAAAGCCCATCATTGCGGCCAGGTACGGACCGGCACCGACGGCAACGGCAGCGATGGTCACGCACAGGGCGATGGAGTAGATCCAGCCGACCATCCACGCCCAGCGCTTGCCCACCAAGCGACGAGCCCAGGGGTACACGCCGCCGGAAATCGGGAACTGCGAAACCACTTCACCGAAGATCAGGCACACCAGCAACTGGCCGCAACCGACCAGTAAATAAGCCCAGAACATCGGCGGTCCACCGGCGGCCAGGCACAGGCCGAAGAGGGTATAAACCCCGACGACCGGGGAGAGGTAAGTGAAGCCCAGGGCGAAGTTTTCCCACAGGCTCATGCTGCGGTTGAAGTTCGAGGTGTAACCCAGCTTGCGTAGCTGCTCGGCGTCGCTGTCGGCAACGGCTACAGAGAGTTCGGGTGATGCGCTCATGGTGTGTCAGCTCCGGAAAATCGGCAGATTTCGGATGTCCGAAACCGTGGCGGGGCCTTGGAGGCGCTGCCCGGATCGGTGGTTATTGTTTTGGTTTTCTGGCGTTGAACCCTGGTGGTGCGTGGTGCCGGTTTCTACCTTGAAACCGAGGTGATGCCTTCGCGGGCAAGCCTCGCTCCTACAGGTACTGCGGCGAACCTGTAGGAGCGAGGCGTGCCCGCGAAGCTTTTAATGCTTGAACATTACATGCCGCACAACGGTGTAATCCTCCAGCCCATACATGGACATGTCCTTCCCGTAGCCAGACAGTTTCTGACCGCCATGGGGCATTTCGCTGACCAGCATGAAGTGCGTATTCACCCAGGTGCAGCCGTATTGCAAGCGGGCAGACAAGCGATGCGCGCGACCGACGTCAGAGGTCCAGACCGACGACGCCAGGCCGTAGTCCGAATCGTTTGCCCAACCCAGCACCTGCGCTTCATCGATGAATTTGGTCACCGACACCACGGGCCCGAACACTTCGCGACGGACGATTTCGTCGTCCTGTTGAGCGTCCGCAAGCACCGTCGGCTCGAAGAAGAAACCATTCCCCTCCACAGACTTGCCACCGGTGACCAGGCGGATATGCGGTTGCGCCACGGCACGTTCGACAAAGCCGGCCACGCGGTCACGGTGCTGCGCAGTGATCAGCGGCCCCAGCTCGGTCGACGGGTCATCCTGCAACCCGTACTTGATGCTGCTGACCGCTTCGCCAAGCTTCTCGACGAATTTGTCGTAGATGCCTTCCTGCGCGTAGATGCGGCAAGCTGCGGTGCAATCCTGGCCAGCGTTGTAGAAACCGAAGGTGCGAATGCCTTCCACGGCGGCGTCGATGTCGGCGTCGTCGAAGATGATCACCGGGGCCTTGCCGCCCAGTTCCATGTGCATGCGTTTGACGCTGTCGGCGGTGCTGGAAATGATGTTCGATCCGGTGGCGATCGAGCCGGTCAGCGAGACCATGCGCACTTTCGGGTGCGTGACCAATGGGCTGCCAACGGTAGGACCACGGCCGAAGACGAGGTTGAGCACGCCGGCCGGGAAGATTTCCGACGCCAGTTCCGCCAGACGCAGCGCGGTCAGCGGGGTTTGTTCTGACGGCTTGAGCACCACGGTATTACCGGCGGCGAGGGCCGGGGCGATTTTCCAGGCGACCATCATCAGCGGGTAGTTCCACGGCGCGATGGAGGCGATCACGCCAACCGGGTCGCGGCGGATCATTGAGGTGTGGCCGGGCAAGTATTCGCCGCCCGCCGAACCGCTCATGCAACGGCTGGCGCCGGCGAAGAAACGGAACACGTCAGCAATCGCCGGGATCTCATCGTTCAGCGCAGCGCTGTAGGGTTTGCCGCAGTTGTCCGACTCCAGCTTGGCCAGCTCTTCGCCGTGGGCTTCAATGGCGTCGGCGAGTTTGAGCAGCAGCAGCGAGCGTTCCTTCGGCGTGGTTTGCGACCAGCTTTCGAAGGCGCTGTCGGCGGCTTGCACGGCGGCATTGACCTGGGCTTCGCTGGCTTCGTTGATTTCCACCAGCACACGGCCGAGGGCCGGGTTGAACACCGGTTGGGCGGGGCCGTCGCCGTCGATCAGTTGGCCGTTGATCAAGAGTTTGGTTTGCATGGCATTGTCCTCTTCAAACTATTGTTTTTCTCTGAAGGAACCGGTTCAAACTGTGGGAGCGAGCCTGCTCGCGAATGCGGTTTAACATTCAACATTGATGTTGGCTGACACACCGCTTTCGCGAGCAGGCTCGCTCCCACATTCGATTCGGTTACGACAGGGAGTAATCGTTGTTCGTTATTTCCCGCCGCTACCCGCCACGCTCTCACCGCCCCGGGTCAGGTAATAAGCACCGAGAATCGGCAGCATGGTCACCATCATCACCAGCATCGCGACAACGTTGGTCACTGGCACGTCCCGTGGGCGGCTGAGCTGGTTGAGCAGCCACAGCGGCAGGGTGCGTTCATGGCCGGCGGTGAAGGTGGTGACGATGATTTCGTCGAACGACAGCGCAAACGCGAGCATGCCGCCGGCCAGCAGCGCCGAGCCAAGGTTCGGCAGGACGATGTAACGGAAGGTCTGCCAACCGTCGGCGCCGAGGTCCATCGACGCTTCAATCAAACTGTGCGAAGTGCGGCGTAAACGGGCGATGACGTTGTTGTAGACGATCACCACGCAGAAGGTCGCGTGGCCGACGATGATGGTGAACATCCCCGGTTCGATCCCCAGTGTCTTGAAGGTCGCCAGCAACGCGATCCCGGTGATGATCCCGGGCAACGCAATCGGCAGGATCAGCATCAACGAGATGCCTTGCTTGCCGAAGAAATCCCGCCGGTACAACGCCGCCGACGCGAGGGTGCCGAGGACCATCGCAATCAGTGTCGCGATGGCGGCGATTTCGGCCGACAACTTGATCGCTTCCAGTACATCGGGCCGAGAAAACGCCACGCTGAACCAATGCAGGGTGAAGCCCTTGGGTGGAAAGCTGAACGCCGCTTCTTCGGTGTTGAAGGCGTAAAGGAAGATGATCAGGATCGGAAAGTGCAGGAACACCAACCCGCCCCAGGCTGCGATTTTTAATCCCATAGAAGCCTGCCCCTGTGATGAAGAGTCAGAGTGCATCGAAGGCCCCCAGTCGTTTGACGATAGTCAGGTAAATGGCGATTAACACAATCGGCACCAATGTGAAGGCCGCGGCCATCGGCATGTTGCCGATTGCGCCCTGCTGCGCGTAAACCATGCTGCCCACAAAGTAGCCCGGCGGGCCCACCAGCTGCGGCACGATGAAGTCGCCCAGGGTCAGCGAAAAGGTGAAGATCGAACCAGCCGCGATGCCTGGAATCGACAGCGGCAGAATCACCTGCATGAAGGTCTGGCGTGGCTTGGCACCCAGGTCCGCAGACGCTTGCAACAACGACGGCGGCAGGCGTTCCAGCGAAGCCTGGATTGGCAGGATCATGAACGGCAGCCAGATGTAGACGAACACCATGAAACGGCCCAGGTGCGAGGTCGATAAAGTGCTGCCGCCTACGCCGGGAATGCCCAGCACGAATTGCAACACCGGCTCCAGCCCCAGGTGTTGAACGAACCACTGCGCGACGCCGCCCTTGGCCAGCAGCAAGGTCCAGGCATACGCCTTGACGATGTAACTGGCCCACATCGGCAGCATCACCGCGATGTAGAAAAACGCCTTGGTTTTGCCAGTGGTGTAACGCGCCATGTAATAGGCGATCGGGAACGCAACGATCGCGCTGGCGAGCGAGACGGCGACGGCCATGCTCAGCGTGCGCAGGATGATGTCGAAGTTCGACGGCTGGAACAGCGCTGCGAAGTTCGCCAGGGTCAGGTCGGGGGTGACCGCCATGGTGAAGTCATCGAAGGTGTAGAAGCCTTGCCACAGCAGCACCAGCAGCGAGCCGAGATAAATTGCACCGAACCACAGCAGCGGCGGCACCAGCAGCAGCGACAGGTAAAAATTCGGTCGGCGATACAGCAGGTTGGAAAACCTGCGCAACGGCGAACCGCCGGCCGGGGTTTGAGGGATAGCCACGCTGGTCATCTCACACCCCACCGACAACGTTGTCGTGCAGCGGGACCATCGCCTCGCGCGCCCAGCGTGCGCTGATGCGTTGCCCGGTCTGGTGCTGGGCGCTGACGTCCAGCCACTGCACGTTGGCCTGGCTGATGTTCAGGGTCTGGCCGTTTTCCAGTTTCAGTTCATAGCGCGTGGCGCTGCCCTGGTACTGAATGTCGTGGAGCAAGCCGCTGACTTCAATCTCGTGGCTGGCCAGCGGGCCTTCGGCAAAACGCACGTGTTCCGGGCGAATCGAAAACGGCTGTGGATTGCCACTCAATTGCTTGGCCAGATCGCCGCGAATCACGTTGGACGTGCCGACGAATTCCGCGACGAACGTGGTGGCCGGTTTCATGTACAGGTTGCGCGGGGTGTCGACCTGCTCGATGCGTCCTTTGTTGAACACTGCCACACGGTCGGACATCGACAGCGCTTCAGTCTGGTCGTGGGTGACGAAGATAAAGGTGATGCCGAGCTGGCGTTGCAGCTTCTTCAACTCACTCTGCATCTGTTCGCGCAGCTTCAGATCGAGAGCGCCCAACGGCTCGTCGAGCAGCAGCACGCGAGGGCGATTGACCAGGGCGCGGGCCAGGGCCACACGCTGGCGCTGGCCGCCGGACAGTTGCACCGGCTTGCGCTCGCCGTAACCGCCGAGGGCAACCATGTCGAGGGCTTCTTCGGCACGTTTCTGCCGTTCGGCTTTACCGACGCCTTTGACTTTCAAGCCATAGGCGACGTTGTCGAGCACGTTCATGTGCGGGAACAGCGCGTAATCCTGAAACACCGTGTTGACGTCACGCTCATACGGCGGCAGTCCGGCGGCTTCCTCGCCATGAATACGGATGGAGCCAGCACTCGGTTGTTCGAAACCGGCGATCAGGCGCAAACAGGTGGTCTTGCCCGAGCCGGAAGGGCCCAGCATGGAGAAGAACTCGCCGTCCTGGATATCGATGGAAACCCGGTCAACGGCCTTCACTTCGCCGAATTGACGGGAAACGTTGGTGAACTGGACTGCAAGCGTCATGGTGCGGTGCTCCAAAAAGGCGAGGGCCGTCACAGCGGCCCTGCCTGGACTTCTGAAAAATCTGAATCAACTTTCTGGTTGGAAAACTTATTGTGGCGAGGGAGCTTGCTCCCGCTGGAGTGCGCAGCACTCCCAAAAGGACTGATGCGGCCTCTCTGATAGACCGCATTAACTGGTTTTGGGGCAGCTTCGCCACCCAGCGGGAGCAAGCTCCCTTGCCACAGGGGCCGGTGTGTTAGCGGCCGCCCATAATCGCGATGTAGTCCTGGGTCCAGCGGCTGTAAGGCACGAACTTGCCCCCTTCAGCCTGCGGGGTTTTCCAGAAGGCGATTTTCTCGAACTGGTCGAAGCCGTTGGTCTTGCAGCCTTCGGCACCCAGCAATTCACTGCCGGTACAGGCCGCTGGCACCGCTGGCAACGAACCGAACCAGGCCGCCACATCACCCTGGACTTTCGGTTGCAGTGACCAGTCCATCCACTTGTAAGCGCAGTTCGGGTGCTTGGCTTCGGCGTGCAACATCGTGGTGTCGGCCCAACCGGTGGCGCCTTCTTTCGGGATGGTCGAGGCGATCGGTTGTTTCTCGTTGATCAGACCGTTGACCTGATACGGCCAGGCGCTGGACGCGACCACGCCTTCGTTTTTGAAGTCACTCATCTGCACGGTGGTGTCGTGCCAGTAGCGATGGATCAACGGCTGCTGGGCGCGCAACAGATCGAGTACTGCCTTGTACTGGGCTTCGGTGAGTTGGTACGGGTCCTTGATGCCCAGTTCCGGCTTGGTGCTTTTCAGGTACAGCGCCGCGTCGGCAATGTAGATCGGGCCGTCGTAAGCCTGCACGCGGCCCTTGTTCGGTTTGCCGTCCGGCAGGTTCTGCGCATCGAACACCACGCCCCAGCTGGTCGGCGCAGTTTTGAATACGTTGGTGTTGTACATCAGCACGTTCGGGCCCCACTGATACGGGGTGCCGTAGGTCTGCTTGTTGACCACGTACCACGGCGCATCTTTGAGGCGTGGGTCGAGGCTTTTCCAGTTCGCAATCAACGCCGTGTTGATCGGCTGTACACGCTTGCCGACGATCAACCGCAACGAGGCGTCGCCCGACGCCGTCACCAGGTCATAACCGCCCTTGGCCATCAGGCTGACCATTTCATCGGAAGTCGCCGCGGTCTTCACATTGACCTTGCAGCCGGTTTCCTTCTCGAAACCGGTCACCCAGTCGTAGGCCTTGTCGCTTTCGCCACGTTCGATGTAGCCGGGCCACGCCACGATATCCAGCTGGCCTTCGCCGGCACCGACGGCTTTCAGTGGTTCGGCGGCCTGGAGACTGGCGCTGGCCAGCAGCGCCGTGGTGATTGCACTGAGCAGTGCGGTCTTGTGCACGAACATGGGGATTCCCTCTTCTTTAATTATGGTCGGGGCAGTTGTGAACGTGGTGAAGCATGCCGTTAGCGGCTTGTTATTAGCGTAGTCAGAGATGCTGTCCGTGGCGCGCCATGATGTGCCGCACCACGCTGTAGTCCTGAAGCGAATCGCTGGATAAGTCTTTGCCATACCCGGACCGCTTGAGGCCGCCGTGGGGCATTTCGCTGACCAGCATGAAATGGCTGTTGATCCAGGTGCAGCCGTACTGCAACCGCGCCGCGACCTGCATGGCCTTGTCGAGGTTCTGCGTCCAGACCGAGGAGGCGAGGCCGTATTCCGAATCGTTGGCCCAGTCCACGGCTTGTTCGAGCTGATCGAAACGGGTCACGGTGACCACCGGCCCGAATACTTCGCGCTGGACGATCTCGTCGCTCTGCTTGCAACCGGCCAGCAGCGTCGGCTGGTAATAGAAGCCGGCACCGGAATGCACCGCCGCGCCGGTCACCCGCTCGATGTGCGGCTGGCCGAGGGCGCGCTCGACGAAACTGGCCACGCGGTCGCGCTGGCGGGTGCTGATCAGCGGGCCGATTTCGTTGTCGGCGTCGCGTTTACCGGCAAAGCGCAGGCTGCTGACCGCCGCGCCGAGTTCCGCCACCAGGCGGTCGTGAATCCCGGCCTGTGCATAAATCCGGCAAGCCGCGGTGCAATCCTGCCCCGCGTTGTAATAACCGTAAGTGCGCACGCCTTCGACCACGGCTTGAATGTCGGCATCGTTGCAGACGATCACCGGCGCTTTGCCGCCGAGCTCAAGGTGCGTGCGCTTGAGGGTTTTTGCTGCAGCCTGGAGGATTTTCTGCCCGGTGACGATATCGCCGGTCAGCGACACCATGCGCACTTTGGGATGGCTGACCAAGTGGCTGCCGACGCCTTCACCGCCGCCGCAGACGATGTTGATCACGCCGCGTGGAAGGATCTCGGCCAGCGCCGGCGCCAGGGCCAGAATCGACAGCGGCGTGTGTTCGGACGGTTTGAACACCAGCGTATTGCCGGCGGCGAGGGCCGGGGCGATTTTCCACGCGGCCATCATGATCGGGTAGTTCCACGGCGCAATCGAGGCGACCACGCCAATCGGATCGCGCCGGACCATGCTGGTGTAGCCCGGCAGGTATTCGCCGCTGAGCTGGCCGGTCTGGCAACGCACGGCGCCGGCGAAGAAGCGGAACACATCGACCGTCGCGCTCAAGTCGTCCTGACGGGCCAGGTGCAACGGTTTGCCGCAATTCAGCGATTCGAGTCGGGCGAGGAGGTCGGCTTGTTTTTCGATGGCGTTGGCGATGTCCAACAACAGGTTCGAGCGTTGCTGCGGTGTGGTCCGCGACCAGCCGGCAAAGGCGCGGTGGGCGGCAAGGATGGCGGCTTCGACTTGCTCGGTGCTGGCTTCGGCGATGTGAGTCAGCACTTCCCCGGTGGCGGGGTTGAGGATCGGCTCGACAAAACCCTGACCCGCGACCAATTCGCCATCGATCAACAACGCGGTGAACAACGGGGTCTGCGCGCCAGCCATTTTTCGGGTTCTCTTTTCTTGTGTGGCCATGGTGCTCCCAGTGACTGGGCCCGGCCGTCTTATTGATGGAGCAAGACTAGTGCGCGGGCCCGAGGTCGACAAATTCTAAATACTGAAGGTGGCGTTCGATTAAATAGATGGCTTGCGCCCGCCGTGGGGTTGTTCGCGGGCCACGGTCAAAAACGGGTCCACCAATGCCGGACGCGCCGTGCCACGACGCCATGCCAGGCCGACATCAAGGGTCTGGCTCAGGTCGGCAATCGGGCGGGCTTCGATGATGTCGCCCTCCAGTGACCAGGGGCGGTAGGTCATGTCGGGCTGGATCGATACACCCAGACCTGCGGCCACCAGGCTCCGAACGGCTTCCGTCGACGCGGTTTTCAGGGTGATGCGCGGTTGCAGCCCGGCACCGCTCCACATGCGGTGGGCGTTGCGGTCCATTTCGTCGACGTTGAGCTGAATCAGTGGTTCGCGGGCCACATCGGCAAGGTTGATGCTGTCGTGTTCCAGCAGCGGATGCTGAGCCGGCAACCACAACCGGTGGGGCGAATGAGTCAGCACTTCAGTCTGCAAGGCATGGCGGTCTTCGAGGTTGGACAGGATCAGCACGCCGACATCGATCTCACCGCTGACCAGCAAATGTTCGATGTATGGGCGTTCGTCCTCCATCACCCGGATTTCAACGTTGGGATAGGCGCGCTGGAAACGGGTGAGCAAATCCGCAAGGTAATAACCGGCCACCAGGCTGGTCACGCCGATGATCAGCTGCCCGGCGACCTGATCGGTGCTTTGTTGCAGGCTGCGTTTGGCGTTGTCCACCGTGGCCAGAATCAGGTGCGCCTGGCGCAGGAATTGGTGGCCCTGATGGGTCAGGCTCATGCCCTTTGCGTGTCGGTTGAACAGGCCGACGCCAATCTCCTCTTCCAGTTGCTGGATCGCCAGGGTCAAGGTCGATTGGGAAATGAACGCGGTTTGCGCGGCGGCGGAGATCGATCCGGTCTCGGCCACGGCGATGAAGTGACGGATCTGACGCAAGGTCATCATGGGGAGTTACCCAGTGGGCGGTTTTTATAGATTCGCTTGAGTGTATATCGCTTTAATCGATGGCCCGTTTTTTTCAGGCAACATCCAGAAGCACTCTCGTCCCCGGTCGCCGGGCACTTTCGTTCTAGGCTGGTGGCCTTATGTGTCCGGTTAACCCCTTTCGTGGAGGCGGCAAAATGAATACGCGTGGATTGCTCGATCAACTACTCAAGTCCGGTCAGGACCTGATGCAGAACAAGGCCGGCGCAAATCAAAACAAGTCGTCCAGCGGTGGATTGGGCGGATTGCTCGGTGGCAGCGGTGGTTCGGGCGGCCTCGGCGGTTTGCTCTCAGGCGCGGGCGGTGGTGCCTTGGCGGCTGGTGCCATGGGCCTGTTGCTCGGCAGCAAAAAGGCCCGCAATGTCGGCGGCAAAGTCGCCATCTACGGTGGTCTCGCGGCGCTCGGCGTGATTGCCTACAAGGCTTACGGCAACTGGCAGGCCCAGCAGGGCACCGCGCCGAAGACAGAGCCGCAGACGCTCGACCGCCTGCCACCTGCGCAAGTCGAGTTGCACAGCCAGGCGATTCTCAAGGCATTGGTGGCTGCGGCCAAAGCCGATGGCCACGTTGATGATCGCGAGCGTGCATTGATCGAAGGCGAATTCACCAAGCTCGACAACGATCAGGAATTGCAGCAGTGGCTGCATGCCGAACTCAGCAAGCCGCTCGACCCGACGGAAGTCGCCCGCGCGGCCAGCACGCCGGAAATGGCGGCTGAGATGTACATCGCCAGCGTGATGCTGGTGGATGAGGAGAGCTTCATGGAGAAGTCCTACCTGGATGAACTGGCACGGCAGTTGAAGCTGGAGCCGGGATTGAAGGCGGAGCTGGAAAAGCAGGTGCGGCAGGCTTCCCTTTAATTGCGCAGTCAGGTCAGTTAAACCGTGTCATCGTTTTTCGCGAGCAGGCTCGCTCCCACAAAGGACCGCGTTCGATTGATCAACCCGGTCAATGGAGCGAGCCTGCTTGCGAAGGCGTTTGCTTCTCTCATCCCGTGATCCATTCACCGCACGCGCCTGCCAATTCGCTTTCATCGCGACGAAATAGAAGCATGACACCCGTCTTATAAATGAAACACCCTCAGCTATACTCCCCGGCATTTGAATCGCCCGAGGATTGACCCGTGAAGAACTGGACGTTGCGCCAACGCATCTTGGCGAGCTTTGCGGTGATTATCGCCATCATGTTGTTGATGGTGGTTGTCTCCTATTCGCGGCTCTTGAAGATTGAGGTCAGCGAAGCCAGTGTGCGTGAGGACGCGTTGCCCGGGTTGTATTACAGCTCGATGGTTCGCAGTGCCTGGGTCGACACGTACCTTCGAACCCAGGAGATGCTCGGTTTGAAAGAGGGGCAGGGTTTCAGCGCAGAAGAAGCCGACAGCTTCAAAAGCTTCGAAGCTCATCTGCAGGAGCAAATGAAGAACTACCAGGCCACCGTCACCACGGATGAAGACAAGGTCGAATACGCCGTTTTTGAAAAACTCCATGCCGATTACAACAAGGTCCTGGCCGCTGTGCTCGACTTGCACAAGCGCAATCAGGGAGCCGACGCGATCAAACTGTTCAACGAGCAACTGACCCCGGCCTGGACCGCAGGTCGCATGAAGCTCAATGACATCATCCGCGAAAACAAAGCGGTCGCCGACCAGGACATCGCGGCCATTGATGACGCCGTGATCACCGCGAAAGTCATCATGGGCATTTCCCTGTTGGTCGCGGTATTGGCCGCCGGCCTCTGCGGTTTGCTGTTAATGCGCGCGATCATGGCGCCGATGAACCGGATTGTGCAGATCCTCGAAATCATGCGCACTGGTGATCTCAGCGGCCGTCTGAACCTGGAACGCAAAGACGAATTCGGGGCCGTGGAAACCGGCTTCAACGACATGATGACCGAACTCACCTCGCTCGTGTCCCAGGCCCAACGCTCCTCCGTCCAGGTCACCACGTCGGTGACCGAAATCGCCGCCACCTCCAAGCAACAACAAGCCACCGCCACCGAAACCGCCGCCACCACCACCGAAATCGGCGCGACGTCCCGCGAAATCGCGGCCACCTCCCGTGATCTGGTGCGCACCATGACCGAAGTCTCCACCGCCGCCGACCAGGCCTCGGTCGCGGCCGGGTCCGGGCAGCAAGGCCTGGCGCGCATGGAGGAGACCATGCACTCGGTGATGGGCGCGGCCGATCTGGTCAACGCCAAACTGGCGATCCTCAACGAGAAGGCCGGCAACATTAACCAGGTGGTGGTGACCATCGTCAAAGTCGCCGATCAGACTAATCTGCTGTCTCTGAATGCCGCGATCGAAGCCGAAAAGGCGGGTGAATACGGGCGCGGGTTTGCCGTGGTCGCCACCGAAGTGCGGCGTCTGGCGGACCAGACCGCCGTGGCCACGTATGACATCGAGCAAATGGTCCGTGAAATCCAGTCGGCGGTGTCAGCCGGGGTCATGGGCATGGACAAGTTCTCTGAAGAAGTGCGGCGCGGCATGTCCGAAGTGCAACAGGTCGGCGAGCAGTTGTCGCAGATCATCCACCAGGTTCAGGCGCTGGCGCCGCGGGTGTTGATGGTCAACGAAGGCATGCAGGCGCAGGCCACCGGTGCCGAACAGATCAATCACGCGCTGGTGCAGTTGGGGGATGCCAGCAGCCAGACCGTCGAGTCCCTGCGCCAGGCCAGTTTCGCCATTGACGAGCTGAGCCAGGTGGCCGTCGGGCTGCGGGGCGGCGTCTCGCGATTCAAAGTCTGATGAGCGAACTCGCGGCCAAACACAGCACGGTGATGCCGGCCAGACAGGCGTTGTTTCTGCTGTTTCGGATCGGCAACGAGCGTTATGCCTTGCAGGCGCGCGAGGTAGCCGAGGTGCTGCCGCGTCTGCCATTGAAGCCGATTGCCAAGGCGCCTGACTGGGTCGCCGGGGTGTTTGCCTATCGCGGCGCGGTGGTGCCGGTGATCGACCTCAGCGCGCTGACCTTTGGCGAACCGGCGCAATCGCGCACCAGCACACGGCTTGTGCTGGTGCACTATTGGCCGGACGAGCAGACGCCTTCACAGTTGCTCGGACTGATTCTTGAGCAGGCCACCGACACCTTGCGTTGCAATCCGGCGGAATTTAAGCCCTATGGCCTGGACAATCGCCAGGCGCCGTACCTGGGGCCGGTCCGTGAAGATGCCCAAGGCTTGCTGCAATGGGTGCGGGTGGCCGATCTGCTCGATGAGCAGGTGCGCGCGCTGCTGTTTCCTTCGCCACCGCTGGCCACAGCGCTGCTTGAGGACCGGTCATGAGCAGCGATCAGCGGTTCTTCGATTTCCTCAAGGAACGCATCGGCCTCGACGTGACGTCGGTGGGGCCGGCAATCATCGAGCGCGCGGTGCGCCAGCGCAGCTCCGCCTCCAGGGTGCTGACGGCCGACGAGTATTGGCACACATTGCAAGGTTCGCAGGACGAACAGCAGGCGTTGATCGAAGCGGTGATCGTTCCCGAGACCTGGTTCTTCCGCTACCCGGAATCCTTCGCAACCCTGGCGAAACTGGCCATCCAGCGTTTGGCCGACATCAATTACATGCGCGCGCTGCGGATTCTCAGTCTGCCGTGCTCCACGGGCGAGGAGCCGTACTCCATCGCCATGGCCTTGCTCGATGCCGGACTCAAGCCGCATCAGTTCAAGGTCGAAGGCATGGACGTCAGCCCGCTGTCGGTGGAAAAAGCCAAGCGTGCGCTGTACGGCAAGAATTCGTTTCGTGGCCAGGACATCGAATTTCGCGAGCGACATTTCAGCGCCGAAGAAGACGGCTACCGCCTCAACGAGCGAGTGCTTGAACAGGTGCGTTTGCAAGTCGGCAATCTGCTGGATCCGGCGCTGCTGGCCAGCGAGCCACCCTATGATTTTGTGTTCTGCCGCAACCTGCTGATCTATTTCGATCTGCCTACCCAGCAACAAGTCTTCGAAGTGCTCAAGCGCCTGACCCATGTCGACGGCGTGCTGTTTATCGGCCCGGCCGAAGGCAGTTTGCTCGGTCGATTCGGCATGCGCTCGATTGGCATCCCGCAGTCGTTTGCCTTCAGTCGTCAGAGTGCGCCCGAGCCTCTGCCTGTCTTTGTTCCGACACCGCTTCCAGTGCGTCAGCCGGTGCGTAGCGTGACTCCGCCGCCCGTGCGCCATCGTCCGTTCGCAACGCTCACACCGCCGGCCGTCACGCCAAAAGCTTCGGACGCTGCCGCCTTGCTGGCCAACATCGCTGCCCTCGCCAACGAAGGCAAAAGTGCCGAAGCCCGCGCCGCCTGTGAAGGTTATTTGCGCAGCCACGAGCCTGTGGCCCAGGTGTTTTATTGGCTGGGACTGCTCAGCGATGTCGCTGGTCGAGCCCTCGAAGCCCAGGGATTTTATCGCAAGGCCCTGTACCTCGAACCTCAACATCCCGACGCGTTGATGCACCTGGCAGCCTTGCTGCAATCCCAGGGCGACACGGCGGGTGCGAAAAGATTGCAGGACCGCGCCGCCCGCAGCGAACGCGCCGCCGACAGTGAGCGTAAACGATGAACGCCTCCGACACTTTGAACCTCACCCATAAAGATGCCCAGGCCATCGATGATTGCTGGAACCGCATCGGAATCCACGGCGACAAGTCCTGCCCGCTGCTGATCGAACACATTCACTGCCGCAACTGCGCGGTGTATTCCGCCGCGGCCACGCGCTTGCTCGACCGCTACGCCTTGCAACAGGACGATCGCGAGCAGGTCTCGGTGGCGGTGGAAATCGACGTGAAAACCCGCTCGCTGCTGATGTTTCGACTTGGCGAAGAATGGCTGGGCCTGGCCACTCGCAGCCTGGTCGAAGTGGCACCGCTGCAAGCGATTCATTCGTTGCCGCACCAGCGCTCTCGGGCCTTGCTCGGCGTGGCGAATGTGCGCGGTGCGTTGGTGGCGTGCCTGTCGCTGGTGGAACTGCTCGGTCTCGATGGCACTGCCAGCGTGACGTCAGGCGCGCGCGTGATGCCGAGGATGCTGATCATCGCCGCCCACGGCGGGCCAGTGGTGGTGCCGGTGGACGAAGTGGACGGGATTCACGCCATCGACGAACGCATTCTCGAGGCCGCCTCGCAGTCCGGCACCCAAGCCAGCGCCAGATACACCCGGGGCGTGTTGCAATTCAAGGGTCGCAGCCTGCGTTGGCTGGATGAAGAACAGCTATTGTCCGCCGTGACCCGGAGCCTCACATGACCCCCGAGCAACTGCGCGACGCCTCGTTGCTGGAGCTGTTCAGCCTCGAAGCCGAAGCCCAGACCCAGGTGCTGAGCGCAGGTCTTCTGGCGCTGGAACGCGATCCGACCCAGGCCGATCACCTCGAATCGTGCATGCGCGCGGCTCACTCGCTCAAAGGCGCGGCGCGGATTGTCGGGGTTGATGCCGGCGTCAGCGTCGCCCATGTGATGGAAGATTGCCTGGTCAGCGCGCAGGAAGGGCGCCTGTACCTGCGGCCCGAGCACATTGACGCCTTGCTGCAAGGCACTGATTTGCTGATGCGCATTGCGACGCCGAGTAACAATCCCGAATCGGCGGATATCGAGGCCTATGTGGCACTGATGGCGCGGTTGCTGGATCCAAATGCGCTGGCCGCGCCGATCAGCACGCCGATCGCCCCGTTCATGACCGAGTCCGAGTCCGAGCCGGAGCCTGAAGCACTCGCGCCCAAAGTCGAGGAACTGATTCCGGTCGCCGAACCGCCACCCGTCGAACCGCCGAGAAAGCTCCGGCGCACCACTGAAAATGGCGAACGCGTGTTGCGCGTCACGGCCGAACGCCTGAACAGCCTGCTCGATCTGTCGAGCAAGTCCCTGGTGGAAACCCAGCGACTCAAGCCGCACCTGGCCACGATGCAACGCCTCAAGCGCATGCAGAACAATGGCCTGCGGGCGCTGGAAAACCTCAACGTCCACCTCAAGGAACATGCCTTGAGCCTCGAAGCTCAGGAGGCCCTGGGCGATGCCCGGCGGCTGCTGGCCGAAGCGCAGCAATTGCTGGTGGAAAAAAACGCCGAACTGGACGAGTTTGCCTGGCAGGCCAGTCAGCGGGCGCAGGTCTTGTACGACACTGCACTGGCCTGTCGCATGCGGCCGTTTGCCGACGTGTTGAGCGGGCAAGTGCGCATGGTCCGCGACCTCGGTCGCAGCCTCGGTAAACAGGTGCGACTGGAGATCGAGGGCGAGAAAACCCAGGTCGATCGCGACGTCCTGGAAAAGCTCGAAGCGCCGCTGACGCATTTGCTGCGCAACGCTGTCGATCACGGCATCGAATCCCCCGAGCAGCGTTTGCTCGCCGGCAAGCCTGAAGAAGGGCTGATTCGTCTGCGCGCCTCTCATCAAGCCGGTCTGCTGGTGCTGGAATTGAGCGATGACGGTCACGGCGTCGATCTGGAAAAGGTCCGTCGCAGCATCATCGCGCGGCAATTATCCCCGGCTGAAACTGCCGCGCAGCTCAGTGAAGAAGAGTTGCTGACGTTCCTGTTCCTGCCGGGTTTCAGCCTGCGCGACACGGTCACGCAAGTGTCCGGGCGCGGTGTCGGCCTGGACGCGGTTCAGCACATGGTCCGTCAGTTACGCGGCGCGGTGGTGCTGGAGCAGACCGCAGGCGAGGGCAGCCGCTTTCATCTCGAAGTGCCGCTGACGCTGTCGGTGGTGCGCAGTCTGGTGGTGGAAGTCGGTGACGAGGCGTATGCGTTCCCGCTGGCGCACATCGAGCGCATGTGCGACCTGGAGCCGGCGGACATTGTTCAGGTCGAAGGGCGCCAGCACTTTTGGTACGAAGGCCGGCATGTCGGGCTGGTCGCTGCCAGTCAGCTGTTGCAGCGTCCGACGGGTGCGAGCAGTCAGCAAACCCTGAAAGTCGTGGTGATCCGCGAGCGCGAGGCGATTTACGGGGTGGCGGTCGAGCGGTTTATCGGCGAGCGGACATTGGTCGTATTGCCGCTGGACGAACGTCTGGGCAAGGTGCAGGACATTTCCGCCGGGGCCTTGCTCGACGACGGGTCGGTCGTGCTGATCGTCGACGTCGAAGACATGCTGCGCTCGGTGGACAAGCTGCTCAACACCGGGCGTCTGGAGCGGATTGCCCGTCAGAGCAGCCAGGCCGTCGAAGCGGCCCGCAAACGGATTCTGGTGGTCGACGATTCGTTGACCGTTCGCGAGTTGCAGCGCAAGTTGCTGCTCAATCGCGGCTACGACGTGGCCGTAGCGATCGACGGTATGGATGGCTGGAACGCCCTGCGTTCGGAGGATTTCGATCTGCTGATCACCGACATTGATATGCCGCGCATGGACGGTATCGAACTGGTGTCTTTACTGCGCCAGGATAATCGCCTGCAATCGCTGCCGGTTATGGTGGTGTCCTATAAAGACCGCGAAGAAGACCGTCGTCGTGGACTGGACGCCGGAGCCGACTATTATCTAGCCAAAGCCAGTTTTCATGACGACGCCCTGCTTGATGCAGTGGTTGAGCTCATCGGAGGAGCGCGGGCATGAAAATAGCGATCGTCAACGACATGCCCATGGCGGTTGAGGCCCTGCGCCGCGCCCTGGCATTCGAACCGGCGCATGAAGTGGTCTGGGTCGCCGGCAATGGCGCGGAGGCGGTGCAGCGTTGCGCCGAAAATACCCCGGACCTGATCCTGATGGACCTGATCATGCCAGTGATGGACGGTGTCGAGGCCACCCGGCGGATCATGGCCGACACTCCCTGCGCCATCGTCATTGTCACGGTTGACCGTCAGCAGAACGTGCACCGGGTGTTCGAGGCCATGGGCCACGGTGCGCTGGACGTGGTCGACACCCCGGCCCTCGGTGTCGGCAATGCCCAGGAGGCCGCGGCGCCGTTGTTGCGCAAGATCATGAACATCGGCTGGCTGATTGGTGACAAGGGCAATCGTGAGCGATCGGCCCCCAGCCCGCTGCGTAGCTCGGCCTCGCGCCAGCGCCTGATTGCGATCGGCTCGTCAGCAGGCGGACCAGCGGCGCTGGAAGTCTTGCTGAAAGGGCTGCCACGGGATTTTTCCGCCGCGATCGTGCTGGTGCAACATGTTGACCAGGTGTTCGCCGCCGGCATGGCCGAATGGCTCAGCAGCGCCAGCGGCCTGAAGGTGCGCCTGGCTCAGGAAGGCGAGCCTCCTTTGGCCGGCACAGTGTTGCTGGCGGGCACCAACCACCATATTCGCTTGCTGAAAAACGGCACGCTGGCCTATACCGCCGAACCGGTCAACGAGATCTATCGGCCCTCGATCGACGTGTTTTTCGAGAGCGTGGCCAGTTACTGGAATGGCGATGCCGTGGGCGTATTGCTCACCGGCATGGGACGCGACGGCGCGCAGGGGCTTAAACTCATGCGCCAACAGGGCTACCTGACCATCGCGCAGGACCAACAAAGCAGTGCGGTTTACGGAATGCCGAAAGCGGCAGCGGCCATCGACGCCGCCGTGGAAGTTCGCCCACTGGACAAGATAGCGCCACGATTGCTGGAGATTTTCCAAAAATGAAGACTTTTCGCAGCAATCCTGGCCCAAGCAGTATTCAGGTGACCGCACATGACTGACCTACAGCTCGACGACTTCAAGACCGACGAAAACGCCGCCATGGTGTTGCTGGTGGACGATCAGGCGATGATCGGCGAGGCGGTGCGCCGCGGGTTGTCGAATGAAGACAATATCGACTTCCACTTCTGCGCCGACCCACACCAAGCCATTGCGCAGGCGATCCGCATCAAGCCAACGGTGATCCTGCAGGATCTGGTGATGCCCGGGCTGGACGGCCTGAGCCTGGTACGTGAGTACCGTAATCATCCAGCGACGAAGAACATTCCGATCATTGTCCTGTCGACCAAGGAAGACCCGCTGATCAAGAGCGCGGCGTTCGCGGCCGGGGCCAATGATTACCTGGTCAAGCTGCCGGACAACATCGAGCTGGTGGCGCGAATTCGCTACCACTCGCGGTCCTACATGACGCTGTTGCAGCGCGATGCGGCCTACCGCGCGTTGCGGGTCAGCCAGCAGCAGTTGCTCGACACCAACCTGGTGTTGCAGCGGTTGATGAACTCCGACGGCTTGACCGGGCTCTCGAACCGCCGGCACTTCGACGAATACCTGGAGCTGGAATGGCGCCGCTCCCTGCGTGATCAGAGCCAGCTGTCGCTGCTGATGATCGATGTCGACTACTTCAAGTCCTACAACGACAGCTTTGGCCACCTCGAAGGCGATGAAGCCCTGCGTAAAGTCGCGACCGCGATTCGCGACGCGAGCGCCCGGCCCTCGGACCTGCCAGCCCGTTACGGCGGGGAAGAGTTCGCCTTGGTGTTGCCCAACACCACGCCGGGCGGGGCGCGGCTGGTGGCGGAAAAACTCCGCCTCACCGTGGAAGCGCTGAAGATTCCGCACATTGTCCCCAGCGAAGGCTCTGGCCTGACCATCAGCATCGGCCTGTCGACCATGATCCCGCAGCCGGGCAGCGATTGCCGGCAACTGATCTCGGCGGCGGACAAGGGGCTTTACCTGGCGAAGAACAATGGGCGCAATCAGGTGGGCATCGAGTAGCGGACGACCGAAATTGCGAATATTGATCTCTTGGATGGCAAATACCCCCAGTGGCGAGGGCGCTTGCCCCGCTGGGCCACGAAGCGGCCCCTCTTCTGCGCAAAAAGAAGGGGACTGCTGCGCAGTACAACGGGAGCAAGCTGCCTCGCCACAGATTACTCGGCGTCCGCTTTAATCATTCGCCCCTAAAGCCGCCAGGCGGGCTGCCGTGACAGCTTGATTACGTTATACTCGCCGGCTTTCAAAAGTTCGCCAACGAGTGCTGCCCGCCATGGAAATCAACCCGATCCTTAACAGTATCAAGGACCTGTCCGAGCGCTCCGAAACTATTCGGGGTATCTTTGACTACGATCAAAAGCATGAGCGTCTGACTGAAGTCAATCGCGAGCTTGAAGATCCGAGTGTCTGGAACAACCCGTCGTACGCTCAGGAGCTGGGCCGCGAGCGGTCGCTGCTGGCTCAGATCGTCGAAACCCTCGACGAAATGCACAGTGGTCTGGCCGATGCCAAAGACCTGCTGCTGATGTCCGCCGAAGAAGAAGACCAGGCCGCCGTCGATGACCTCGCTGCCGAAGTCGAGCGCCTGCGCGAGTCCCTGGAAAAACTTGAATTCCGTCGCATGTTCAGCGGTGAGATGGACGCCAACAACGCCTACCTGGACATCCAGGCCGGCTCCGGCGGTACCGAGGCTCAGGACTGGGCCAACATCCTGCTGCGCATGTACCTGCGTTGGGCTGATAAACGCGGTTTCGACGCGACCATCATGGAGCTGTCGGCCGGTGAAGTCGCCGGTATCAAAGGCGCTACCGTTCACATCAAGGGCGAATACGCCTTTGGCTGGCTGCGTACCGAAATCGGCGTGCACCGTCTGGTGCGCAAGAGCCCGTTCGACTCCGGCAACCGTCGTCACACCTCGTTCTCGGCCGTGTTCGTGTCGCCGGAAATCGATGACAACATCGAAATCGACATCAACCCGTCGGACCTGCGCATCGACACCTACCGCTCCTCCGGTGCCGGTGGTCAGCACGTAAACACCACCGACTCGGCCGTACGTATCACCCACGTACCGACCAACACCGTGGTCAGCTGCCAGAACGAACGCTCCCAGCACGCCAACAAAGACACCGCGATGAAAATGTTGCGGGCGCGCTTGTACGAGCAGGAAGTGCAGAAACGCAACGCCGCCTCCCAGGCCCTGGAAGACACCAAGTCGGACATCGGCTGGGGTCACCAGATTCGCTCTTACGTGCTCGATGCGTCGCGAATCAAGGATTTGCGCACTAACATCGAACGCAGTGACTGCGACAAGGTGCTCGACGGCGATATCGACGAATACCTGGTGGCGAGCCTGAAACAAGGGCTTTAACGCACGCCCTGCGGGGGTCAATACGACCCTGTAGGAGCGAGGCTTGCCCGCGAACCCCGGCGAATGCCGGGGGCAACGAACCTGATGGAATATTTAAAGACATGAGCGACCTACAACTCGACCCGCAAGCCCTGCAACAGGAAGAAAACTCCCTGATCGCCCTGCGCAAGGAAAAGCTTGCTGCCGAGCGCGCCAAGGGCAATGCCTTCCCCAACGACTTCCGCCGCGACAACTACTGCGAAGACTTGCAGAAACAGTACGCGGACAAGACCAAGGAAGAGCTGGCAGAGGCTGCAATCCCGGTCAAGGTTGCCGGTCGCATCATGCTCAACCGTGGCTCGTTCATGGTGATCCAGGACATGACCGGGCGCATCCAGGTCTACGTCAACCGTAAGACCCTGTCCGAAGACACCCTGGCCGCTGTGAAGACCTGGGACATGGGCGACATCATCGCAGCCGTTGGTACCCTGGCCCGTTCCGGCAAGGGCGACCTGTACGTTGAAATGACCGAAGTGCGCTTGCTGACCAAGTCGCTGCGCCCACTGCCGGACAAGCACCACGGCCTGACCGACACCGAACAGCGCTACCGTCAGCGTTACGTTGACCTGATCGTCAACGAAGAAGTGCGCCAGACGTTCCGCGTTCGTTCCCAAGTGATCGCGCACATCCGCAGCTTCCTGATGAAGCGTGACTTCCTCGAAGTCGAAACGCCGATGCTGCAAACCATCCCGGGTGGCGCAGCAGCCAAGCCGTTCGAGACGCACCACAACGCGCTGGACCTGGAAATGTTCCTGCGTATCGCGCCTGAGCTGTACCTCAAGCGTCTGGTGGTTGGCGGTTTCGAGAAAGTATTCGAGATCAACCGCAACTTCCGTAACGAAGGCGTTTCGACGCGTCACAACCCTGAATTCACCATGTTGGAGTTCTACCAGGCGTACGCCGACTACGAAGACAACATGGACCTGACCGAAGAACTGTTCCGCGAACTCGCGCAACTGGTCCTGGGCAGCACCGACGTGCCGTATGGCGACAAAGTGTTCCACTTCGGCGAACCGTTCGTGCGTCTGTCGGTGTTCGACTCGATCCTCAAGTACAACCCCGAGCTGACCGCTGACGACCTGACGGACATCGAGAAGGCTCGCGCCATCGCCAAGAAGGCCGGCGCCAAGGTGCTGGGCTTCGAAGGTCTGGGCAAGTTGCAGGTGATGATTTTCGAAGAACTGGTCGAGCACAAGCTGGAGCAGCCGCACTTCATCACTCAGTACCCGTTCGAAGTGTCGCCGCTGGCCCGTCGTAACGACGACAACCCAAGCGTCACCGACCGTTTTGAACTGTTCATCGGCGGCCGTGAAATCGCCAACGCCTACTCCGAGTTGAACGACGCGGAAGACCAGGCCGAGCGCTTCATGGCGCAGGTGGCCGACAAGGACGCGGGCGACGACGAAGCCATGCACTACGACGCCGACTTCGTTCGCGCGCTGGAGTACGGCATGCCGCCAACGGCCGGTGAAGGGATCGGTATCGATCGTCTGGTGATGTTGTTGACCAACTCACCGTCGATCCGCGACGTGATCCTGTTCCCGCACATGCGGCCACAAGCGTAAGTGTTTCAATAAAAAAGCCGCCTATAACAGGCGGCTTTTTATTGCCTGTCTGGTACAAACGTATCAAATGGTTACTTTTGAAGTAAGAGAGGAATACCTGTCGTGAACCGTGCAATTGCTCAAGAAGGTGCAGCGGGCGTCGCCACTGCGGTCGCTGAAAGCGTTCAGTACCAGGGCCGCAAGGCCAGCCGACAGGGCAGCGAGCAGCGTCGACAGGACATTCTCGATGCGGCGATGCGCATTGTCGTGCGCGATGGCGTGCGGGCCGTGCGTCACCGAGCGGTAGCGGCCGAAGCCGGTGTGCCGCTGTCGGCCACCACTTATTACTTCAAGGATATCGATGACTTGCTCACCGATACCTTCGCCCAGTACGTGGAACGCAGCGCCGCGTTCATGGCCAAGTTGTGGATCAATAACGAGGGCCTGCTGCGCGAGATGGTGGTCAGCGGCGACGGCAGCCCCGAGTCGCGCTCGCAGCTGGCGGACGACATTGCGCGGTTGATGTCGGACTACGTTCACCGGCAACTGATCAACCGTCGCGAGCACTTGATGGCCCAACAGGCGTTCCGCCAGGAAGCGCTGCTGAACCCGCGCCTTGCTGAGCTGGTACGGTCACATCAGCAGATTCTGCTCCAGGGCACATGCCAGCTTTTCCAGGTATTGGGTTCGCGCGAACCACAACAGGATGCCAAAGTGTTGACGGCGATTATCGGACGGATGGAATATCAGGGCCTGCTCAACGACGCCGAGCCTGTCGCCGAAGCCGAAATGCTCGGCATCCTGACCCGCTACATGCATTTGGTATTGGCGTCGGTGTAATTCCTGCGGGGCACTCGACCCTGTAGGAGCAAGGCTCGCCCGCGAAGGCGGTATAACATTCAACCTATGTGTTGACTGACACAACGCCTTCGCGGGCAAAACTCGCTCCTGCAAGGTCGGTGACCATTCGGGGCTGTGTGTTCATAGGGAGTGTTGAATGAAAGCCTGGCGTGTCGTTGTGATCGCCTTGTCGTTCCTGCTGCTCAGTGGCTGTCTGGTGACCTTCAGGGACCCACTGCCCGCCAGCGACCCCGCGCCCAAAGGTCTGCTCGGCAAATGGACCAGCACCAACGCCTGGGGCGAGCCGATGAACCTGGAGCTGACCCGTCTGGGCGACAGTCGTTACCAGGCGGTCAGCTACCTCAAGGCCAAACCCAAAGAGCGCGAGGCCTACCCCTTTACGGTGTCGCGCCATGGCAGCCGCTGGTACCTGTCGGCGAAGGTGCCGGCGCAGTTCGGCGGGCATTTCATCATCGCCGGGTTTGAACTGACCGATAAGCACGAATTGGTGGTCTACAACCTCGATCTCGAACAGATCAATCAAGCCCTCGGACAAAAAGTCCTGAGCGGTGAAGGTTTCCAGACCGATGATGGCGACGGCGTATTGATCAACAGCAGCATGGATCAGGTCTTTGCCTACCTGGATGACCCGGCCAATTCCGATGTCTTCGTCGAGGCCGTGCGCTATCAGCGCCTGGCCAAAGCCAACGTTAAATAAAGCCAGCACCTAACGGTTTTTCTACAGGAGTTTCGGGTGGACGATTACCAGCAGACGATACGCATTTTGTCCGATCGCATTGTGCTGGCGCAGACGCCGATTCGCGTCCTCGATGCGGTCAAGTGGGACGACAGCATCCGCAAGGGGTTCCTCAAGGCCAAGGGCAAGGAAATGCCCGCTGTAGATCGCGATTATTACCTCAATCGGCCGCTCTCGTTCGATTCCAGCAAAGTGAAGCTGGAGTTCCAGAACATCGAGCGTGACATCACCCGTCAGCTCGGCCAGTTCAACCCGGTCGGCCAAATCATGCGGCGCATGTGCAAGGAATACCGGATGGTGGTGCGCATGCTCGAAGCGCGCGGCACCGAAGATTTCGGCCTGATTTCCCAGGAGTTGTACGGCGCTGCGTCCGACGCGTTTCATGCCGGTGACCCGACCCTGTCCGACCTCGGCCTGATGCTCTCCGATTACCTGAACAACATCGATGGCCGGGGTGACCTGAAGGACGAGCCGAAAATCCTCACCGCCAAGGATGCCGTGCATTTGTTGCAAACCCGGCTGAGCAAAGTGTTTGGCGAGGCCGAAGAGACCATTCGGGTGTTCGAGTCCGACGGCATTGTCGCCGATGCGGCGGCCGGCGCCGACTACATCAAGATTCGCACCGACGCGATGTTCAACGAACGTGACGTGCGCGCCCTGGAAGTTCATGAAGGGCTGGTCCACGTCGGCACCACGCTCAACGGGCTGAACCAGCCGATCTGCACCTTCCTGTCCAAAGGCCCGCCGTCGTCGACGGTGACCCAGGAAGGGCTGGCGATCCTGATGGAAATCATCACCTTCGCGTCGTACCCGAGCCGCCTGCGCAAACTGACCAACCGCACCCGGGCCATTCACATGGTGGAGGAGGGCGCGGACTTCTTGCAGGTCTTCGAATTCTTCCGCGAGCAAGGCTTCGAAATGGCCGAAAGCTACGGCAATGCCAGCCGGGTGTTCCGTGGTTCGATACCGACCGGCCTGCCCTTTACCAAAGACTTGTCCTACCTCAAGGGCTTTATCATGGTTTACAACTACATTCAGTTGGCCGTGCGTAAGGGCAAGCTTGAACAGATTCCACTGCTGTTTTGCGGCAAGACCACGCTGGAAGACATGCGTACCTTGCGTCAGTTGGTGGACGAAGGGCTGGTGGTGCCGCCGAAGTATTTGCCGGATCAGTTCCGCGACCTGAACGCACTGTCGGCGTGGATGTGCTTCTCCAACTTCCTCAACCACCTGAGCCTGGACCGGATAGAAGCGGATTACTCCAACATTCTCTAACGATCACGAAATCCCCTGTGGGAGTGAGCCTGCTCGCGATAGCGGCCGAACATTCAACATTGATGTTGTCTGACACACCGCCTTCGCGAGCAGGCTCACTCCTACAGGGCAATGTGTTTCAACTCCAATTCTTGCGAGGTTTCAACGGATGAGAATCCTCGGCATCCTTTGCCTTCTCCTGACCTTGAGCGGTTGCAGCTCCCTGCTGTTCTACCCTGAGCCGGGCCAACTGTTCACCCCGGAAAAAGCCAAGCTCGACTACCGCGAAGTGACCCTGACCACCGCCGATGGCCTCAGGCTGAACGCCTGGTGGCTGCCGGCGAAAAAAGGTGTCGAGGTCAAGGGCACGGTGCTGCATCTGCACGGCAATGGCGGCAATCTGCCGATGCATCTGGGCGGCAGTTGGTGGTTGCCGGAGGAAGGCTATCAAGTGCTGTTGATCGATTATCGCGGTTACGGGTTGTCCGAAGGCGAACCGAGTCTGCCGGCGATATATCAGGACATCGACGCCGCGTTCAAGTGGCTCGACCAGGCACCGGAAGTCAAAGGCAAGCCGTTGATCCTGCTGGGCCAGAGCCTCGGCGGTTCCATGGCGGTTCACTACCTGGTCCAACATCCCGAACGGCAGAAACAACTCAAGGCTTTCGTCCTCGACGGCGTGCCCGCCAGTTATCGCAGCATCGGCCGGTTCGCCCTGAGCAATTCCTGGCTGACCTGGGCGTTCCAGGTGCCGCTCTCGTGGCTGGTGCCGGACGGTGACAGCGCGATTAACTCCATGGCGCAGCTCAACGACGTACCGAAACTGATCTACCACAGCATCGACGATCCGATCGTGCCCCTTTCCAACGGCATCCGTCTGTATCAAGCTGCGCCGCCGCCACGCGTGCTGCAATTGACCCGCGGTGGCCATGTGCAGACATTTGCCGACCCGGTCTGGCGCAAGGTCATGCTGCGTTATCTCGACGACCCGCAGCATTTCAACGGCCTGCGCCGCTTGGGTGAAATCCCCAACTACCCGGCACCCCCGAATTCAGAAGATGAACCATCAGAGAGTCCGCAATGAGTGAAGAACGTAACGCCATCCCGCTGATCATCACCGGTATCTGCAGCATCCTCGGCACGGTGGGTGCCCTGTGGTTCTACGGCTACCTGCACTTCGCCAAACCGGAAGATGCGCTGCTGCTCAGCGACTTCACCATGATCAAGACCGTGCCGGGAGAGGACTACAAAGTCTCCCTGGAGCCTGCCTCGCAAGTGGCCCAGTGCATCGATGGCGTGCTGGTGATGTTTGACACTGAACAGAAAGGCCTGACGGGCGTCTTGGTCAACAACAAGAAAAAAGCCGTGCGCTGCATGGGCGAAGAAACTCCGCAGAAGCTGGAGCAGTAACCCGGTCCTGCATTCACTGAAGATCCTTGTAGGAGTGAGCCTGCTCGCGATAGCGGTTTAGCATTCAACACTTCTGTTGTCTGACACACCGCTATCGCGAGCAGGCTCACTCCTACAAGGGGTGTGTGAACTGCGGACATAAAAAGCCCCGCCTGATCGACTCAGGCGGGGCTTTTGTGTTTCAGCGGGTGAAGCTTAGTTCGAGCTGATCGCCGAACGCGGCATCACGGGCTGGTTGTCGTTGGAAATGGTCACTTCCACACGACGGTTCATCGCACGACCCGAGGTGCTGGTGTTTTCCGCAACCGGGTATTCCTTGCCATAACCCTGCGCAACGACGCGCGCTGGATCAACGCCCATCTTCACCAGCGCCATGCGCACGGAACCGGCACGACGCTCGGACAGCGACTGGTTATGCGAAGCCGTACCGGTGCTGTCGGTGTAGCCTTCGACGATCACTTTGCGATCAGGGTTTTCCTGAAGGAACTGCGCCAGTTTGTTGATGTTCACCAGACCGCTGGATTTCAGGTCGGCACGGTCAGTGGCGAACAGCACGTCACCGAAAGTCACCAGCGTACCGCGATCGGTCTGCTTGGCGTTGAGGCTGTCTTGCAGCTGCTTGATCTGCTGATCGCGAGCGTCGAGGCGGGCCTGGGCACGTTGCGCCGAAGCATTTTTCAGGTTGGCTTCAGCGGTGCGCAGGGCGATGGTTTGCTTCGCCACTTCAACACGCTGGTTGGTCAGGTAAGCCAGTTGGTCGACCTCGTTCGGGTCTTTCTTGTCCATATAGGCCTTGTCGGCCTTGTCCAGGTAATCGCTGGCGTCTTTGGTTTCCAGTGCCGCCACTTTGCTGGCTTGCGGGTTGGCTTGCAGGCCGCTGTAGTTGGTGCGGGCCTGTTCCAGGTTCGCGTTAGGCGGCGTGGAGCAGGCAGCCAGTGCAACGCTTGCGGCCAGGAGAGCGGGGATCATCAATTGTGTACGCATAATAATTCGTCCTTTCTATCGATAAGAGCTTCAAGTCTGGTGTCGGGATGCGCGCTTACTGCACGGTGCGCTGGCTTTCCTGACGCAGTTCCTGAACCCCTTTCTGAGAGTCCTTCACAGCTTGTTCGGCTTTCATCGCCTGAGCTTTGCGTTCGGCTACGCGAGCGTCCCACTCAGCCTGCTCGGCCAGCACTTTGGCCTCGGCATACTTTTTGTCGTGCATGGCGATTTCGGCTTGCTTGAGCTTGTCCTGCGCGGACTTCATTTCCACGGCGGCGAACTCGGTGCCGCCGGCGCTGACGGCGCCATTCACAGCCGATTGGGTCACGGCGAATTGCTCGGTCGGCGGATTGCCAGCACAACCGGCCAGTACGAAGCTGCTGCCGATTGCCAGGGCAGCCAGTTTCAGACTGCGCAGGTGGGTGAACGAGGATTTGGCAGTTCGGGTCTTCATGGTCTTCAACTCCATTGGTGTAACTCCTGAAAAACTTAAAATCCATGCTGGGCAAGGAGCCGTAACCGTCAATTTCCGGGGGTGTTTTGAAACGGCCGTCCCAGGCGTGGTTAATGGCTGTGACCCGAGGGGTTTTTCAAAAGTTCAGAGAAGATGGCCTATCGCCCGAAAATACTTTGACCGAACGGACAAGGCTCTAAATCGGGAACTTTGGCGATGTGCAGCGGTATGCCCGACCTTTTCAAGGCTCGGGAACACGCGATTATCGAAGGGATACGCAGGCTAAATGTAGGAGCGAGCCTGCTCGCTAGCGGTGTATCAGCCAACAGAAATGTTGAATGTTCAACCGCATTCGCGAGCAGGCTCGCTCCCACAGGGTTCGGCGGGGGGATCAGTGTTTCTGCTTGTCATCGCTTGATGACAAATCGTGCAAATGACGCCGTGACAACGCGAGAAAACGCGGGGTCGGGCCGATGTCTTCGTACAGCGGATCACCTTCTTCATCGGTGGCGACCACGGTCGATCCCTTCACGTATGGAAAGCTCTTTTCGAGCTCTTCCAGCGCGGCGCCGATCAGTTCGCCAAGCAGTTCTTCGGGTTGGCGTTTGGGATACATCTCGGTAATCGCCGCCAGCCGTGCGGCCGCTTCCATGTCCAGATGAATCCTGTAACCGGTGTCGGTCAGGCGACCCTTGGCGTTTTCTTCCCAATGCTGGGCAAGTTCGCGGATTTTCATAAAAACCTCATTTCGCTCCTGCTCGTGGCAGGCGTGTGAGTGTCCGCCAGTGGCCGGCGGCAAGCCGTTGTACGGCTTACTCTTCAGACTAGCTCGTACCCATAAGGTTTACCGCCCCTTCGTCGTCTGCTTGTAAGAAGCGCTTTAGAGCGGCACTCTCTGTTAACAGAGCATGGCATTCATAGACACCCGGATTTTCGCTGGAGAACTGCTGATGACCGATATTGATGCACGCTTGCGCGAGGACGTTCACCTGTTGGGTGAGCTGTTGGGCAACACCATTCGTGAACAGTACGGGGACGGCTTTCTCGACAAGATCGAGCAGATCCGCAAGGGCGCCAAAGCCGACCGTCGCGGTTCGATGGACGCCGAGCTGAGCGCCAGCCTCAACCAATTGAGCGAAGACGAGTTGTTGCCGGTGGCGCGGGCGTTCAACCAGTTTCTCAACCTGGCCAATATCGCCGAGCAGTATCAGTTGATTCACCGCCGGGAAGAGTCGCAACCGGCGCCGTTTGAAGCACGGGTGTTGCCGGAACTGCTCGCGCGCCTGCGTGCCGAGGGACATAGCGCCGAATCCCTGGCCCGGCAACTGGGACGGCTTGAAATCGAGCTGGTCCTCACCGCGCACCCGACCGAAGTGGCGCGCCGCACGCTGATCCAGAAGTACGACGCCATCGCCGCGCAACTGGCCGCACAGGATCATCGCGACCTGACGACAGCCGAACGCGAGCAGATCCAGGCGAAGTTGCAGCGCCTGATCGCCGAAGCCTGGCACACCGAAGAAATCCGCCGCACCCGCCCGACGCCAGTCGACGAAGCCAAATGGGGTTTCGCGGTGATCGAGCATTCGTTGTGGCAGGCGATCCCCAACTACATGCGCAAGGCCGATAAAGCCCTGCACGCCGCCACCGGCCTGCATCTGCCGCTGGAAAGCGCGCCGATTCGCTTTGCCTCGTGGATGGGGGGCGACCGTGACGGCAACCCGAACGTGACGGCCGCCGTGACCCGCGAGGTGTTGCTGCTGGCGCGCTGGATGGCTGCGGATTTGTACGTGCGCGACATCGATCACCTCGCCGCTGAACTGTCGATGCAACAGGCCAGCGATGCACTGAAAGCCAAGGCAGGGGACAGCGCCGAACCTTATCGCGCGGTGCTTAAGCAGTTGCGTGAACGTCTGCGGGCGACGCGTAATTGGGCGCATGCCTCTTTGACGGCCACCACCCCGGCACCGGCTGATGTGCTGCAAAACAACCGCGACCTGCTGGATCCGCTGGAGTTGTGTTACCACTCCTTGCACGAGTGCGGCATGGGCGTGATCGCTGACGGTCCATTGCTCGATTGCCTGCGTCGGGCGGTGACCTTCGGGCTGTTCCTGGTGCGGCTCGATGTGCGCCAGGATTCGTCCCGTCACACGGCGGCGATGACTGAAATTACCGACTACCTCGGCCTCGGTCGCTACGAAGACTGGAGCGAGGAAGAGCGCATCGCCTTCCTGGTGCGTGAGCAGAACAATCGGCGGCCGTTGCTGCCAGCGTACTTCAAGCCGTCGGCCGACACCGCCGAAGTGCTGGCGACGTGCCGGGAAATTGCTGCCGCCCCGGGGGCCTCGCTCGGCTCTTATGTGATCTCCATGGCCGGTGCCGCTTCCGACGTGCTCGCCGTGCAACTGTTGCTCAAAGAGTCCGGCGTATTGCGGCCGATGCGCGTGGTGCCCTTGTTCGAAACCCTCGCCGACCTCGACAACGCCGGCCCTGTGATTGAAAAGCTGTTGCTGCTGCCGGGCTATCGCTCGCGCTTGCAAGGGCCACAGGAAGTGATGATCGGCTATTCCGACTCGGCCAAGGACGCAGGCACCACCGCCGCGGCCTGGGCGCAGTATCGGGCGCAGGAGCGTTTGGTCGACATCTGCCGCGAGCAGCAAGTCGAGCTGCTGTTGTTCCACGGTCGCGGCGGCACCGTGGGGCGCGGTGGTGGTCCGGCGCATGCGGCGATTCTGTCGCAGCCACCCGGTTCAGTGGCGGGGCGTTTCCGCACCACCGAGCAGGGGGAAATGATTCGTTTCAAATTCGGCCTGCCGGACATCGCAGAGCAGAACCTCAATCTGTACTTGGCGGCGGTGCTGGAAGCGACACTGTTGCCACCGCCGCCACCGGAACCGGCGTGGCGCCATTTGATGGACGAATTGGCCGCCGACGGCGTCAAGGCTTACCGCGCCGTGGTGCGGGAAAATCCGCAGTTCGTCGAGTACTTCCGCCAATCCACCCCGGAGCAGGAGTTGGGTCGCTTGCCGTTGGGCAGCCGCCCGGCCAAGCGCCGCGCCGGCGGGATTGAAAGCCTGCGCGCCATTCCATGGATCTTCGGCTGGACCCAGACGCGCCTGATGTTGCCGGCCTGGCTCGGCTGGGAAGCGGCGCTGAGCAAGGCGTTGGAACGTGGCGAGGGCGAGTTGCTGGGGCAGATGCGCGAACAGTGGCCGTTTTTCCGTACACGCATCGACATGCTGGAAATGGTCCTGGCTAAAGCGGACGCTGACATCGCCCGATCCTACGATGAGCGTCTGGTCGAGCCTGATTTGCTCCCTTTGGGTGCGCATTTACGCGACCTATTGTCGCAGGCGTGCGCTGTGGTCCTCGGGTTGACCGGTCAGTCTCAGCTACTGGCACATAGCCCAGACACCCTCGAATTCATCCGCTTGCGCAACACCTATCTCGACCCGCTTCATCTATTGCAGGCCGAACTGTTGGCGCGTTCGCGGCAACAGGAAGTGGCGCAGGGCAGCCCGGTAGAACAGGCGCTGCTGGTGTCTGTGGCGGGGATTGCTGCCGGTTTGCGAAATACCGGCTAAGGTTTTCGTCGTGGGGGGAAGGCACCCGGCGCGAGCTTCGGGTGCCGGTGGACAAGGGGCTGAAAAGGTCTGACAAGCGACAGTTAATGACGGGGTTGCGACTAGGAGTACCCCGTCCCAAGGTCACGCAAGGCGCGGGTTTCTCCGACTTTCGGCGGCTTGTGTGGTCCGGGCCTGCTGTGTATCTTGATCAGCCTTTGGCCGTTTGGGCGGTCACGACCCTGTTTTTGAGATTGGCCCCACGAGGCGAATCCGTTGTTATCTATATAAAAAATTGAGGAGCACATCGATGCGCGTCATTCTGCTGGGAGCTCCCGGGGCCGGTAAAGGTACTCAGGCTAAGTTCATCACCGAAAAGTTCGGCATCCCGCAAATCTCCACCGGCGACATGCTGCGTGCCGCTGTCAAGGCTGGCACCGAGCTGGGCCTGATCGCCAAGAGCGTCATGGACAGCGGTGGCCTTGTGTCCGATGACCTGATCATCAATCTGGTCAAGGAACGCATCAGCCAGGCCGATTGCGCCAACGGTTTCCTGTTTGACGGTTTCCCGCGCACCATTCCCCAGGCTGAAGCCCTGGTGAAAGCCGGCGTCGAGCTGGATCACGTGGTCGAGATCGACGTCAAGGACGAGGACATCGTCCAGCGTATCGCCGGTCGTCGCGTGCATGAGGCTTCAGGTCGCGTGTACCACATCGTCTACAACCCGCCGAAAATTGCCGGTAAGGACGACATCACTGGCGAAGAGCTGGTACAGCGCAAAGACGATACCGAAGAAACCGTGCGTCATCGTCTCTCCGTCTACCACGCTCAGACCGAGCCTTTGGTGAAGTTTTACCAGGAGCTGTCCACCGCTCAAGGCAAACCGAAGTACAGCCACATCGAAGGTGTTGGCTCGGTTGAAGCGATCACCGGCAAGGTGCTTGAAGCGCTGAACTGAAAAGTCTGAATCGCTTCATCTTCTACGGCCCGCTTGCGGGCCGTAGTTGTTTATACTGGCGCACTTTTTCTGACCTCTCTTACGGAAACATCGATGAGCACCTTGCTGGCCCTGGACACCGCGACTGAAGCTTGCTCCGTTGCCTTGCTGCATGACGGCAAGGTCACGAGCCATTACGAGGTGATCCCGCGCCTGCATGCGCAAAAGCTGTTGCCGATGATCCAGCAGTTGCTCGCCGACGCCGGGACCACCCTGCAAGCGGTTGATGCCATCGCCTTCGGTCGTGGCCCGGGCGCATTCACCGGCGTGCGGATCGCCATTGGTGTGGTGCAGGGCCTGGCGTTTGCGCTGGATCGCCCGGTGTTGCCGGTCTCCAACCTGGCGGTACTGGCACAACGGGCTTATCGCGAACACGGCGTCAGCCAGGTCGCAGCCGCCATCGATGCGCGCATGGATGAGGTGTATTGGGGGTGCTACCGCGAAACGGCAGGGGAGATGCGCCTGGTCGGCAATGAAGCGGTGTTGGCGCCGGAAGTGGCCGCATTGCCGGCTGATGCCAGCGGTGAATGGTTCGGCGCCGGCACGGGCTGGGGGTATGCCGAGCGCATCGCTGTCAATCTGAGTGGGCAGGATGCAGGCATGCTGCCGCACGCCGAAGACCTGCTGACGCTGGCGCGGTTTGCCTGGGCGCGTGGAGAGGCAATCGTGGCGGACGAGGCTCAGCCGGTTTATCTGCGCGACAAAGTGGCGACGCCGAAAGCGCGTTGATCCCAATGCTGTTGTGGCGAGGGAGCTTGCTCCCGTTGGGTTGCGAAGCGACCCCAGGATTCCATCAGCAACACCGAGTCGGCAGGTTTTGCGACGGCTGCGCAGCCGAACGGGGGCACGCTCCCTCACCACAATGAACATTCCAACTGCGGCCAATCGTCGATTTATCCCCCAGCTTTTAAACCTTTTCGTATTTCTGTGTTCTAGTTATCACTCGGTGGTTTGCGAAGTGGGTTATGTGCCACTAAACTGCCATTACTGATACCGGACATGTACTTATGCGTATAGACGGCCTTTCCTCCCAGTCCTACCCCCTCAAGCGCAAGCCTCGCAAAGGCCCTGTGGCGGATGACGACTACGTCGATATCGACGGCGAGCTGGAAATCCCATCCGAAGAGCAAATGGCCGCCCGTGCCGCCAAGGCTTCCGCGCAACGCCTGAGCAATCTCCCGGCCCGTCAGCAAGACATGATCTACCACCGCGCCATGAGCAAAAGCGTCGCCACGGCACTCGCCAGCTACCTGAGCACCGCCGGTTTTGTCGATTGGGATACCGATGTAATGGGCCTCGACCTGTACATCTGATGCGGCTGCCTTATTACCTCGGCTGCCCTTCCTGGAGTGAAAACGCCTGGCGCGATTATCTTTATCCGCCAGATGCCAAGCCCGCTGACTTCCTGAATCTCTATTCCCAAGTATTCAACGCCGTAGAAGGCAATACGACCTTCTACGCGAGCCCGGCTGCCAGCACCGTGCAGCGCTGGGCCGAAATCATGCCCGAACACTTTCGCTTCACCGCCAAGTTTCCCGGCGACATCAGCCACGGCGGTGACCTGCGCGAGCAACTGACCGCCGCTGACACCTTCCTGCAATTGCTCAGCCCGCTCGGTGAACGGGTTTCGCCCCTGTGGCTGCAACTGTCGAAAAGCTTCACGCCACTCCGATTGCCCGAACTGGCCGGCTTCATCGATGCACTTGAGCGACCGCTGGCCGTTGAAGTGCGGCATGACGAGTTCTTTGCCAAAGGCGATAGCGAGCGCCGGCTCAATCGTCTGCTGCTGGATCGGGGCGTAGAACGCATCTGCCTTGATCCGCGAGCCCTGTTCAGTTGCACGTCGACCGATCCTTCGGTCCTCCACGCTCAGTCGAAAAAGCCCAGGGTGCCGCCACGTCCGGCAGCGTTTACCCAGTTTCCGCAGGTGCGTTTCATCGGCCATCCGCAGCTTGAGGCGAACGATCCGTTTCTGGAGCCATGGGTCGAGAAAATCGCTTTGTGGATCGAAGAGGGCCGCACGCCCTACATCTTCCTGCACACTGCCGATAACTTGCTGGCGGCCAAACTGGCGCAACGTTTTCACGCAAAACTGATGGTGCGTTTGCCTGGCTTGCCGCCGTTGCCTGAGCTATACAGAGAACCCGCCGCCGAGCAACTTGGCCTGCTCTGAGGCGGATTCGTTCCCCTTTTCAGGAGCCTGCCAATGGATGCGCAAACCCTTCGAGCCCAGGCGTTCAAAGCACTGCACGAACGCGAGGGCGCTTTTGTCATTCCCAATCCGTGGGACGCCGGCTCGGCGAAGATGCTCGCCAGCCTGGGTTTCGAGGCGCTGGCGACCACCAGTGCCGGTTATGCCTTTTCCAACGCACGCCCTGATGGAGGGTTGACGCTCGACGATACGCTGGCGAACGTGCGAGCGATTGTCGCGGCCACCGATCTGCCGGTGGCAGTGGATCTGGAAAACGGTTTTGCGGACGACCCGGCTGAGTGCGCACAAAGCATTTTGGCGGCCGCGGCGGCCGGTGCGGTCGGGGGCTCGATCGAAGATGCCACCGGTCGTGAAGACGCGCCGATCTACTGTTTCGAACATGCCGTGGCGCGCATTGAAGCCGCCGTCGCAGCGGCTCGCAGCCTACCTTTCCCTTTTATGCTGACCGCCCGTGCCGAGAATTTTCTGCACGGCAATCCTGACCTGGCCGATACCATTCGCCGTTTGCAGGCGTTCGCTGAAGCGGGCGCGGACGTGTTGTACGCGCCGGGGCTGCGCAGCGCTGAAGACGTGTTGGCGGTGGTCCGCGCCGTGGCGCCGAAACCGGTCAACGTGTTGATGTCCGGGGGGCTCAAATTGACGGTGGAGCAATTGAGTGAGATGGGCGTCAAACGCATCAGCGTCGGCTCGGCCCTGGCCTTGGCGGCCTACGGCGAGTTTTTCCGCGCGGCCGAAGAGATCAAGACGTCGGGCACCTTTGGGTTCACGTCACGGTCGATGCCATACGCCAAGGCCAATCAATTGTTCAAAGGCTGACGATGCGGTTTCGGTGGTGGCTGTTGTTGATGCTGTTAATGATCGGTGCGGCGGGCGTGAGCGTCTGGCGCGGCTGGATCTCGCTGCCACCCCAGTGGAACCCTTGGGCGCCGCTGGACGTGAAGGCCGCCCCGAACTTTCTGACACGCTACAAACTGATGCGCCTGCGCGATGATCCGCAATTGTGTGATCAGGCCTTGAGCAGCTCCGGTTTACGCGTTGCGCATCAGGCCGACAGCCCCGGCGCGACGTGCCCATTGATCAACACCTTGCGTGTCCAGGGCGGCGATGTGGCGTTGAGCAGCAGTTTTCTCGCCAGTTGCCGTTTGGCGGTGTCGTTTGCCCTGTTCGAGCACCACGCCCTGCAACCCGCCGCGCAAGCGGTGTATGGGCAGCCTGTCAGCCGGGTCGATCATCTTGGCAGCTTCGCCTGTCGCAACGTCTATGGCCGCGAAAACGGCAGGCGAAGCCAGCACGCCAGCGCCGATGCGCTGGACATCGCCGGTTTCCGCCTGGCGGATGGTCGCTCCATCAGCTTGCTCAAGGATTGGCCCAAGGATAATCAGGACGCCCAGTTTCTGCGCCAGGTCCGCGATGGCGCCTGTGGCGTGTTCAGTGTGGTGTTGAGCCCGGACTACAACGCCGCCCATCGCAATCACTTTCATGTCGATGTCGGGCCGTGGTGGGTGTGTCGCTGAGGGCTTTTGTTGAAGGTCAGGCGGCGATGCGCAGGTTTTGCAGGACGATCGGGCGAGCCCAGCCGGTATCGAAATCGAAGTGTTTTTGTTGCTCGACCAATTCTTCGGGGGAGAACGGCGGGAACGGTTTGTCCAGCAGGTCGAATTCGAATTCGGCGATCGGCAAGTGCAGAGGACGCGGTTGTGGTGCCGGGCCGGCTTCTGGCGCAGGCTGGCCGGCGGTGAGCACGATCGGCCGCACCCAGCCACTTTCAAAGTCTTGTTGCTTCTGCTGGGCGACGATTTCTTCAGCCGGGAACGGCGGGAAAGGCTTGTCGGCCAGGTCCATTTCGAACTCGGCAATCGGCAGGAACAGCGGCTCGGGTGGTTTGACCTCGGTTTCTTTCACATCGCATTCGCGTTGGCTGACGATGTGCGCCAGCAGTTCGCTGCCGACGGTCGGCTCCACCGGGCTTTCGAGATCAACCGGAGGAAACGTGCCACACGCCGGCACCACATCCGTCGACTGTTCGGCCAGGGCCTGGGCAAAAAAATCCTGCCACAGGTGACTGACGCCGCTCAGTGCCTGGGAATTTCGCAGGCCATAATCGCCATGACGCGATATGTAGCCTACGGATGTGGATTGAATGCCTGACATTTTTCTCGGTCGACGCTCAGCTCTGGCAAAATGCTCGTTAGTTTTGTTATCGGCCGTTTTTGCCGATCATTAATTTTTTGAGCGTGTTTCCCCATGATTGAGCAACCTGCGGCCTGCCGCATCCATGTCGAGGCCTCAGCCCCGGCGTTTCAGCCACAAGCCGAGCAGTGGGCCGAACGCCTGGGCTTGCCTTTGCACGTGGATGACGGCGAGTTTGCCTTGCAGGTGGGCGAACAAGGTTTGCAGCTGCAACAACTGGGGCCGGACGCACCGGGGCCGGTGCGGGTGGACTTCGTCGAGGGTGGCGCGGCGCATCGGCGGTTGTTCGGCGGTGGCACTGGGCAAATGATCGCCAAGGCGGTGGGCATCGCCCAAGGCGTGCGTCCGCGTGTGCTGGATGCCACGGCGGGGCTGGGCAAGGATGCGTTCGTGCTGGCGAGCCTTGGCTGCGAGATGAGCCTGATCGAGCGTCAGCCGCTGATTGGCGCGTTGCTCGAGGATGGACTGGCCCGTGGCGCGGAGGATTTCGACGTGGCGCCAATCGTGGCGCGGATGAAGTTGCTCAAAGGCAACTCAATCGAGGTCATGCGCAACTGGGAAGGCGAGCCGCCGCAAGTGATCTACCTCGACCCGATGTTTCCGCACCGTGAGAAAACGGCGTTGGTGAAGAAGGAAATGCGTCTGTTCCGGCCGTTGGTCGGCGATGATCCCGATGCGCCGGCACTGCTCGAGGCCGCATTGGCACTGGCCAGCCATCGGGTGGTGGTCAAGCGTCCGCGCAAGGCGCCGTGTATTGCCGGACCCAAGCCCAGTCATGCGCTGGACGGCAAATCCAGTCGGTATGACATTTATCCGAAGAAAGCGCTCAAGCCGTAGGACCGCGTTGCACCATTCGCGGGCAAGCCTCGCTCCTACAGGGTCTGTGTTAAACCTGTCGGAGCGAGGCTTGCCCGCGAAGGCGACAGACCAGACAACCAAGCCTTATCAGGCTGTCTCTGGTCGATAAGCCCGCATAAACAACCCCACCACCTCCCGTACATGTTCCTCAGCCGCATCGCCCGTCACCGGCTCTCCGCAGCCATACAGCAAGCGGAAATTGCCCGCGCCCTTGAGCAGGCAGAAGAAATGCTCGGCCGCATTGCGCGGTTTATCGATGCTCAACGCGCCGCTCTGATCAACCTTGGTCAGCAACCGCTCCATGCCATGCAACATGCGTTGTGGCCCGGCCTCGAAGAAGATCAGTGAGAGTTTCGGGTCCTGGCTGCCCAAGGCCATTATCAGCCGATGCAGGTTCACCGATTCATCGCTGTTGATCAGCTGGTGAAAGCCGCGTGCGATGTTCAGCAGCACCGTTTCTACCGAAATGCCGTCCGGCAACTCGAAAAACAGTGTGGGCAACTGCTCTTCGCACTTGGCGATCACGGCGGCGGAGAACAGCGTCTCCTTGTCGTTGAAATGGCTGTAGACCGTCAACTTCGACACGCCGGCTTCAGCCGCCACGGCATCCATGCTGGTGCTGGCGTAACCATTACTCAGAAACAAAATTTTCGCCGCATCGAGGATGGCCTGGCGCTTGGCCAGATCCTTGGGGCGGCCCGGGCCGTTGGGTGCTGAAAGATTGTTCGACATTCTTCGCTTTAATACTGGACTGGTGAGTTTGCTATTAATAACATACTCGCCAGTATAATTATTCCAAGCACCATTAGCGAAAGGTCCTTCACCATGTTCCGCTATGCCTTGCCCCTCGCGTTGCCAGTGTGTCTGGCGTTTCTATTGTCTGCGTGTGGCCACGAAGAGGCGCCGAAAACCACTGTCCGCCCGGCCATGGTGGTACAGCCAGAGCCTTCGGCCCAGGCAATGGAAAGCTATCCGGGTGAAGTGCGGGCTCGTTATGAGCCGGACCTGGCGTTTCGCATCGGCGGCAAGGTAAGTCGACGACTGGTAGAAGAAGGGCAGCGGGTCAAGGCCGATCAGCCTTTGGCCGAACTCGATCCCCAGGACGTGCGCCTGCAACTGGAAGCCTCCCGTGCCCAAGTGGCCGCCGCCGAGGCCAATCTGAGCCTGGTGCGCGCCGAGCGTGATCGCTACAAGACGCTGATGGACCGTCAGATGGTCAGCCGTTCGCAGTACGACAACGCCGAAAACCTTTACCGATCCGGTGAAGCACGCCTCAAGCAAATCAAAGCCGAATTCAACGTCTCCACCAATCAGGCCAGCTACGCGGTGCTGCGAGCGCCTCAGGATGGCGTGGTGGCCAAGCGTGCGGTGGAAGTCGGGCAAGTGGTGGCGGCCGGGCAAACCGTGTTCACCCTCGCCACCGATGGCGAGCGTGAAGTGTTGATCAGCTTGCCGGAGCAGAGCTTCGGCCGCTTCAAGGTTGGTCAGCCCGTCTCGGTAGAACTCTGGACCCAGCCCGATCAGCGTTTTGCCGGGCGCATCCGTGAGCTGTCGCCCGCTGCCGATCCAAAGTCCCGCACCTTCGCTGCCCGGATTTCATTCACCGGCGGCAAGGTCCCGGCCGAACTCGGCCAGAGCGCCCGGGTGTTCGTCCAGACAACTGACGTGATACCGCTGTCCGTACCGCTATCGGCACTGACGGCGGAAAACGGCGCGACCTATGTCTGGGTCGTCAGTGCCAACAATACCTTGAAGAAAACCCCGGTCCGGGTCGGTGCCTTCGGCGAAAAAACCGTCCCGGTGCTCGAAGGCCTGAATGCCAGCGACTGGGTGGTGGCCGCTGGCGTCCATGTTTTGCTTGAAGGGCAGCAAGTGCGCCCGGTGGATCGCTCCAACCGCGTGGTCAATCTGGCGGACAAGGAGTAATCCCCGATGGGTTTCAATCTTTCCGAATGGGCGCTGCGCAATCGCCAGATCGTACTGTTCCTGATGCTCTTGCTGGCTGTCGTCGGCGCGCTTTCCTACACCAAACTCGGCCAGAGCGAAGACCCGCCGTTCACCTTCAAGGCCATGGTGATCCGCACCAACTGGCCGGGCGCCACGGCGCAGGAAGTCTCGCGCCAGGTCACCGAGCGCATTGAAAAGAAACTGATGGAAACCGGGGAATACGAACGCATCGTGTCGTTCTCCCGTCCGGGCGAATCCCAGGTGACGTTCATTGCTCGTGACTCCCTGCATTCGGTGCAAATACCGGACCTTTGGTATCAGGTTCGCAAAAAGGTCAGTGACATTCGGCATACGTTGCCGCCGGGCATCCAGGGGCCGTTTTTCAACGATGAATTCGGCACCACCTTCGGCAATATCTATGCGCTGACCGGCGAGGGATTTGATTACGCGGTGCTCAAGGATTACGCCGACCGCATTCAGATCCAGCTGCAGCGGGTGAAGGATGTGGGCAAGGTCGATCTGCTCGGGCTGCAAGACGAGAAGGTCTGGATCGAACTCTCCAACGTCAAACTTGCCACGCTCGGTCTGCCATTGGCCGCGGTGCAGCAAGCCCTTGAAGAGCAGAACGCGGTGTCCACCGCCGGGTTCTTTGAAACCACCAGCGAGCGATTGCAGCTACGGGTCTCGGGGAATTTTCAGACAGTCGATGAGATCAAGAACTTCCCGATTCGCGTCGGTGATCGCACTTTCCGTATTTCCGATGTGGCGGACGTGCGTCGCGGCTTCAACGATCCACCGGCGCCTCGAATGCGCTTCATGGCGGAAAACGCTATCGGTCTGGCCGTGGCGATGAAGGACGGCGGCGATATTCTGGTGTTGGGCAAGGCGCTGGAGATCGAGTTTGACCGCATCCAGAAAAACCTTCCGGCCGGCATGCAGCTGCGCAAGGTTTCCGATCAGCCCGCAGCGGTGAAAACCGGTGTCGGCGAGTTCGTTCAGGTGTTGGTGGAAGCCCTGGCGATTGTGTTGCTGGTGAGCTTTTTCTCCCTCGGTGTGCGCACCGGCATGGTAGTGGCGCTGGCGATTCCGCTGGTGTTGGCGATGACCTTCGCCTGCATGTATTACCTTGGCATCGGCCTGCACAAGATTTCCCTCGGCGCGTTGGTGCTGGCCTTGGGCTTGTTGGTCGACGACGCGATCATCGCCGTGGAAATGATGGCGATCAAAATGGAGCAGGGCTTCGACCGTATCAAGGCCGCCAGTTATGCCTGGACCAGCACCGCGTTCCCGATGCTTACCGGCACCCTGATTACCGCCGCCGGATTCTTGCCCATAGCCACGGCGCAATCGGGCACTGGGGAATACACGCGCTCAATCTTCCAGGTGGTGACCATCGCGTTGCTGGCTTCGTGGATTGTGGCGGTGGTGTTTGTGCCGTACCTGGGGGAAAAACTCCTGCCGGACCTGGCGAAGATTCATGCCGCCAAACATGGCACGGGTCAGCCCGACCCTTATGGCACGCCGTTCTATCAACGGGTCAGGCGCTTGGTGGAGTGGTGCGTGCGCTGGCGTAAAACTGTCATCGTGCTGACCGTGGTGTTGTTCATCGGCTCGATCGTGCTGTTCCGCTTTGTGCCGCAACAATTCTTCCCGGCCTCGGGTCGACTTGAATTGATGGTCGATCTGAAACTCGCCGAAGGCGCGTCCCTGAGCAACACCGCCGACGAGGTTAAACGCCTTGAAGCCTTGCTGAAGGATCACGCCGGTATCGACAACTACGTGGCCTACGTCGGCACCGGTTCGCCGCGTTTCTATCTGCCGCTGGATCAGCAACTGCCGGCGGCCAGCTTTGCTCAGTTTGTCGTCCTGGCCAAGACCATCGAGGAGCGTGAAACCCTGCGCACCTGGCTGATCGAAACCCTCAACGAACAATTCCCGGCCTTGCGCTCTCGGGTCACACGCCTTGAAAACGGTCCGCCGGTTGGCTATCCGGTGCAGTTCCGGGTGACCGGTGAGCACATCGAGGAAGTCCGTGCATTGGCCCGCAAAGTGGCGGCCAAGGTTCGCGAGAACCCGCACGTGGCGAACGTCCATCTGGACTGGGAAGAACCGAGCAAAGTCGTCTACCTGAACGTCGATCAGGACCGCGCCCGGGCCTTGGGCGTGAGCACGGCGAACCTGTCGAAGTTCCTGCAAAGCTCCCTGACGGGGTCCAGTGTCAGCCAGTACCGCGAAGATAACGAGTTGATCGAGATCCTGCTGCGCGGCACCCTGCATGAGCGCACCGAACTGTCGTTGCTGCCGAGCCTGGCGGTGCCGACCGACAACGGCCGCAGCGTCGCGCTGTCTCAGGTCGCGACGCTTGAATATGGCTTTGAGGAAGGCATCATCTGGCACCGTAATCGCCTGCCGAACGTGACGATCCGCGCCGACATCTACGGCAAGGAACAGCCGGCGACGCTGGTGCAGCAGATCTTGCCGACCCTCGACCCGATTCGCGCCGAATTGCCGGACGGTTACTTGCTGGACGTCGGCGGCACGGTGGAAGACTCGGCCCGTGGCCAGAACTCGGTGAAGGCCGGCGTGCCGCTGTTCATTGTGGTGGTGCTGACCTTGCTGATGCTGCAACTGCGCAGTTTCTCGCGCACGGTGATGGTGTTCCTGACTGCACCGTTGGGTCTGATTGGCGTGACGCTGTTCCTGATGGTGTTTCGTCAGCCGTTCGGTTTTGTCGCGATGCTCGGGACCATCGCACTGTCCGGGATGATCATGCGTAACTCGGTCATTCTGGTGGACCAGATCGAGCAGGACATCGCCGCCGGGCTCAAGCCGTGGCAAGCAATCATCGAAGCCACGGTGCGACGCTTCCGACCGATTGTGCTGACCGCGCTCGCGGCGGTGCTGGCGATGATTCCGCTGTCTCGCAGCGTATTCTTTGGGCCAATGGCGGTAGCGATCATGGGCGGGTTGATCGTGGCGACGGCACTGACATTGCTGTTTTTGCCGGCGTTGTATGCGGCGTGGTTCAGGATCAAGAAAGAGTCGGTGTAATCTCGGCGGCCTTCGGGCCGCCCGCTCTCTTGCTGACGTTCACCGCTCTAAATTGTGGGAGCGAGCCTGCTCGCGATGGCGTCGTGTCAGGCAATACATTTCGCAAATGGACGACCGCTTTCGCGAGCAGGCTCGCTCCCACGGTTAATCTTCTGAATACAAATACCGTGTACGACACAAAACCCTGTGGGAGCGGGCTTGCCCGCGATGGCGATCTGGCAGGCGACTATGTTTAAAGATCTGCCAAAACATCAGAACCTTCCCACGAAATTTTCAGGTTGTCTGTCGGAAGCGCGATCTCTAGGCTTTTGGGTGTCGCTGCAAAAAGCAGCGACCGGGTTTCGCAGCCCGGTTAAACTTCAGACGCACAGCGTCCACCATCCGAAAGCGGGCGTTTTTTTATGCCTGTGTTATGGCGGCTGTGCGCGGGAGATCTTCGGGTCTGCCGGGTTCCTGAAGTCCCGGTCTGCGAACCTGCGTACAGCTGCCACCTTATGTTCGTTTCGCAGCGAACGGTGACAGCTCCACTACTTCAGGAGTTACACGATGATTAAAGACAGCCCAAATCCTCCAGACACGGAAGCAGAACTGGAAAAAGAAACCGACCCGGTTTCCCCTTACGCCTTTCTCGATTCCAAAAAACTCCACGACGCGGCAATTCGCGCTCTTGATCACTATTTGGCGCCACCACCCGAAAAAAAGGCTAAAGCTGACCGTCGTCCCAGCTCGGTTTTCGTCATCGCCCCCAACGTTGATTCCGAAACCCTTTTGGCTCACGCCTGCGAAACCCTCGCTTCGGCAAATGTGATGGCCAGTGAGTTAGCCTTCGGTCTGAACGGACCGACATGCAATCTTATGTTGGCGGTTCAACAGATGATTTCGCTGGCGGAGTTATCGGTAAATCGCGTTCTGGATCAGGTTGATCCGCACCAGTAGCGCAAACGGAAAAAGCCCACTGACCTGTAAAGACCAGTGGGCTTTTTTGCGAGTTTCAATTGCCTGGAATTAAAGCGTACCAAACACCTTCTTCGCCAGACTCGTCGCCGCCGCCGCAGGGTTCTTGCGAATGGCTTCTTCCTGTTTGCCGATCATCTCGAACAAGCCGTTCAGTGCCTGCTCGGTCACGTAGCTTTCGATGTTGGCGTTCTTGGTATCCAGCACGCCCATGGTCGCTGCCTGGCCTGCGAAGGTGTTGTATTGCTTGGCCAGGCCGACCTGGTCGGTGGCTTGTTTCACGATCGGCAGGAACTTGACCCGAATCTGTTCGCGGCTGGTTTTGCTCAGGTACTGGGTGGCCGAGTCGTTGCCGCCGCTGAGAGTCCCTTTGGCGTCATCGACGCTCATCTTCTTCACGGCATCCACCAGTATTGGCTGGGCCTGGGTCACGGCGGTTTCGGCCGCTTTGTTCATGCTGGTTTCCAGCTCAGTGACCTGATCGCCCATGCCGAACTGTTTCATTTTGCTGGCGACTTTGCCCAGTTTGCCCGGCAGTTCGATTTTCACGTCCGGGTTGTTGCTGAAGCCGCCCGGCGTGCCGAGTTGTTTGACGGCCAGTTGCGCGCTTTGGGTCAGGGCATCCTTGAGGCCACCGGTGGCGTCTTTTTGCGACAGGTCATTGAGCGACAGCGCCAGTGCGCTGGCGGAGATCATCAAGCCTGCACACAGGCCGGCGAAGCGAAGGGTAGGGCGGAGCATGGCGGCTTCCTTGTTCAAAAAAGAGACATTAGCGAATGGCGTCGACGCGGATTTTCAGTGGCTGCGGATCGCTGCCATCCAGCTGTACGGCGTGGTGTTCGGTGGTGATGAACATCAGTTTGCCGCCGACTTCGATGCGCGCGCTGACGGAGTAGCGATGGCCGGGTTTGACCTGGGCCGGATCGTAACTCAGATGAAACGGCAGCGGCACCTGGCCTTTGACCGGGCCTTTCTGTTCGTCGAGGACCACGGCAGGTGCATCGGCCAGGGACACGTCCTGCAAGCTGACGCTTAAGGTGGCGCTCGGTGGCAGGGCAATGCGTTGCAGGTAGAAGACTTCACCATCGAGGGCGGTTTTAGCGGCGGGTTGCATCGTCTGACAGGCGCCCAATAAAGTGGTCATTGCCAACAAAGAGAGTTTTTTCATCGCCGATCTCCGGTCAATGTGGGCGCGAGCAAGCTCGCTCCCACAGGGATTACATTAAGCCTCGGGCTGAGGGGCGACCTGATCCGCCGCATCTTCGCTGCGATGCAACGCCACCTGACGGATCGACAAACGGATCTCCGCCGGCAACACCCGTTTCGCCGCGCCTTCGGCCAGTTCGCCCAGCAGTTCGTGATAACTCAGCTTGCCGGCTTCGTCGCGTTTGAGCACGTCAAGATCCAGCATGGTTTGAATGAAGTGGCGGAACAGGCTCTTGTCGAAGAACTCCGGGGCATTCAGCCCGTGCAGGATCGACAGGCGCTGGGCCATGACGGTGCACAGGTCTTCCAGTTCTTCGGCGCTGATGCTGTTCTGGCCGCTGTTGAGCAGCAGGGACACAGTCATGTAGAAGCGTTGCAGTGTCTGGGCGATGCTCTTCGACAACAACGTCAGCAACACGAAATGCCGCGAACTCGGCGCCGGGCGCAGGTACACGTCGTTCTCGAAACGCAGTAACCCTTGCTCGACGAACGCTTCGAGCCATTGATCGATCACGCCATCCAGCTCGTCCAGCGACCAGCGAATGAACAGCTCCGATTGCAGGTACGGATACAACGCCCGGGTGTAGCGCAGGATCTGTTCGCGGCTCATGCGCGAGGCGCTCTGGAAGAAACTCGCGAGCAAGGCGGGCAGGGCGAAGATGTGCAGCACGTTATTGCGGTAGTAGGTCATGAGGACGGCGTTCTGCTCGTCCAGATACAAAATCTTGCCCAGGGCATCGCTTTGCTCGGACAACAGGTCCATGTCCTTCACATGCTCGATCAACGCCCGGCCGTCACCGTCCGGCAGCGTGGTGTGCGGCGAATACGGGACCTTGCGCAACAGCGCCAGATACAAATCAAGCACCCGCGCCATGGCGCGATCATCCAGCGCCAAGCGGGTGGTGGACAGCAACGCCAGGGCCACCAGGTTGACCGGGTTGATCGCCGCCGCCTCGTTCAGATGCTGTGCGACTTTTTCGCCGAGACGGTTGGTGGTTTCGTTGAGCCAGGCCGGTTTGAACTGCGGGCCGAGTTCCTGTTTACGCCAGTCGGGCTGTTCGCTGTCGAGGAATTCCGCGAGTTTGATCGGTTCGCCGAAGTTCACCGCCACCTGGCCGAAACGCTGCTTGAGCGCACCGATGACTTTGAAGATGTCGAAGATCGATTCTTTCTTCTTGCTCGCACCACGCAGTTCGCCGAGGTAGGTTCGGCCTTCCAGCACACGCTCGTAGCCGATGTAGACCGGAATGAACACGATGGGCATGCGCGATGAACGCAGGAAGCTGCGCAGGGTAATTGCCAGCATCCCGGTTTTCGGTTGCAGCATGCGCCCGGTGCGCGAGCGGCCGCCCTCGACGAAGTACTCGACCGGGAAACCTTTGGTGAACAGAGTGTGCAGGTATTCGTTGAATACCGAGGTGTACAGCGGATTGCCCTTGAAGGTGCGGCGCATGAAGAACGCGCCGCCACGACGCAGCAGGCTGCCGATCACCGGCATGTTGAGGTTGATCCCGGCGGCGATGTGCGGCGGGGTCAGGCCATTGCGGAACAGCAAGTAGGACAGCAGCAGGTAGTCGATGTGGCTGCGGTGGCACGGCACGTAAATCACTTCGTGGCCCTGGGCAACTTTCTGCACGCCTTCGATGTGGTTGACCTTGATGCCGTCGTAGATCTTGTTCCAGAACCAGCTCAGCACTACTTCCAGGAAGCGGATCGCGGTGTAGGTGTAGTCCGAAGCGATCTCGTTGCCATAGCGCAGCGCCTGGGCCTTGGCTTTCTCCGGAGAGATGTTCTCGCGCTCGGCTTCGTCGAGGATCGCTTGCTTGACCAGCGGTTGATTGAGCAGGCCTTTGACCAGGTTGCGACGGTGGGAAATGTCTGGGCCGATCACCGCGGCTTTCAGGTTGCGGAAGTGTACCCGCAGGATCCGCTGGGCCATGCGCACCGTGCGCTCGTGGCCTTTGTTGTGGTCGATCAGCTCTCGCAAGTGAATCGGTGCCGAGAACTGCACGCGGGTCTTGCGCCCCAGCACGATGACGCTCAGCAACCGACGCAGGCGACCGGTAACGGCCCAACTGTCGGCGAAGAGCAATTTCCACGGGCTCGATTCGCTGTCGGGTGACTGCCCCAGAACACGCTGACCGGAATGATCTGCGCGTCTTCGGCGGCGTTCTGGCTCAGGGCACTGACCAAGCGGGTCAGGGTGGGCGGCGCACCACGTTTGTCCTGTCGGCCGAGCCAGTCGGGCTCCGGTGTCAGGTAGAAAAATGCGGCGGGTTCCACCAGATTACCCACCGACACAGGCAGCACCGGACGGGGCAGGCCGGCTTTGCTGCATTCGGTGTCGACCACGGCCAGGTCGGTCAGCGAAGGGTTTTGCAGGACGTAGAACACCGGACGACTGCGGTCGAGGTTGAGGGTGAACGACGACTGGTTGATCGTCTCCGAGCGAACCCAGAGATAGAGCAGTCGGCGCAGGGTGCCAAAAACAAGACGGCGGAACGGGGAACGGGTCATACGGCTTCTGCGTGAGTGAGTAAAACCAAGCAATTGCTCGGGCGGCCGATAGTGTGCCGTATTCGTCGAAAATCGGCAAAAAAGCGGGTAAGTAAAGTTGAGTTGAGAGTTTTGGCGCCTGTCATATACTCGGCGCCTCAACAATAAAAAGAAGGGGGTATCAATTCATGGCTACGCGCGAAACCGGCAATGTGAAGTGGTTCAACGACGCCAAGGGCTACGGCTTCATTCAGCGCGAGGACGGGGTGGACGTGTTCGTGCACTACCGCGCGATCCGCGGCGAAGGGCATCGCTCGCTGGCTGAAGGTCAGCAGGTGGAATACGCCGTGGTGACCGGCGAGAAAGGCTTGCAGGCAGAGGATGTGGTGGGTTTGTAACCCCGCTCCTCATATCACACAAAAAACCTGTGGGAGCGAGGCTTGCCCGCGAAGGCGTCATCACTGGCGCTAAAAGCTTCGCGGGCAAGCCTCGCTCCTACAAGTTTTGTGGGAACCTGGATTACGCGGTTTTCCAGATGATTTCTTCTTCACCGTCAGCGCTGATGCGCATCCAGCGATCGGCCGTTTCTTCACCTTCTTCCTCAACCCAGCTGCCCGGTGCGCAACGCACTTCGACATTCAGTGCGGCAAACGCGGCGCGGGCGCAGGCGATGTCGTCTTCCCACGGGGTCTGGTCGCTGTCCAGGAACAGGCTGTTCCATTTGCCCACGGCTTTCGGCAGCCAGGTGACCGACACGTTGCCGGCCTTGCACTTGTAGGTCTGGCCCTTCTTGACCCATTCACTGCACTGGCCCAACGCTTCGCTAAGCCAGTCTGCAACGGCCTTGTAGTCGACGTCAGCGTCTTTCAGGTAAATCTCGATATCGGGTTGGCGCATGGATGTCCTCACTGCGGTCTTGAAAAATCCATTCGCGGATTTAGCCGGCCTCAAGCTGTTGCTCAAGACCAAAAATTATTGAAGTACGAAATAATCGTAGCGCATCGACACGGTGACCTCGAACGGCTCCGCCTGCTCGATGACCGCCGTCCGGCGTTCGGCACTGGCACGCCAGCCATGGGGCGTCATGGCCAGCAGGTTGGCGCGATCCTGACCCTTTTCCAGCGTCAGTTTGAATTCCAGGGTTTCGCTGTGTTGCAGCGCCATGCCTTCCGGCACCAGGGCCAGATGCTTGTCGTCGGTGTATTCACGGACTTCGTCGTACAGCCGCTCGCGCAATTCCATCAGATGGCCGCTGGTCGGCCCGACTTTCATCAAGCCGCCACCAGTGCTGAGCAAGCGCTTGGCTTCCTCCCAATCCAGCGGACTGAAAACGCTGGCGAGAAACTGGCAGCTCCCCGAAGCCAACGGCACCCGCGCCATGCTGGCGATCAACCAGGTCAGCTGCGGGTTGCGTTTGCAGGCGCGTTTGACCGCTTCCCGGGAGATGTCCAGCGCGTAACCGTCAGCATTCGGCAAGGACTCGGCGATTTGCGCGGTGTAGTAACCCTCGCCGCAACCGATGTCCAGCCAGCGCTGGGGCGCGTACTGCGCCGCCAGTTCCGCCAGACGCTTGGCGACCGGCGCGTAATGGCCGGCGTTCAGGAAGTCGCGACGGGCTTCGACCATGGCGAGGTTATCCCCAGGGTCGCGGCTGTTCTTGTGCTGCACTGGCAGCAGGTTCAGATAACCCTGCCGCGCACGGTCGAAACGATGCCCGGCGGGGCAGGCCACGCCGTTGTCCACCGCGTTGAGCGGTTCGCTGCAGATCGGGCAGGCGAGCATCAGGCGAGCAACTTGATCAGGGTCTGGTAGTAGATTTCGGTCAGCACATCGAGGTCGGCGGCCAGTACACGCTCGTTGACCTGGTGAATCGTCGCGTTGACCGGGCCCAGTTCAACCACTTGGGTGCCCATGGTTGCGATGAAGCGCCCGTCGGAGGTGCCACCGCTGGTGGAGGCTTTGGTTTCGCGCCCGGTGATGTCCTTGATGCTCGACGCCACGGCATCCAGCAATGCACCCGGCTCGGTCAGGAACGGCAGGCCGGACAATGCCCAGTCGATGTGCCAGTCCAGGCCATGTTTGTCGAGGATGTCGGCGACGCGCTTTTGCAGGCCTTCAACGGTGGACTCGGTGGAGAAGCGGAAGTTGAACACCGCCACCAGGTCGCCCGGAATCACGTTGGTCGCGCCGGTGCCGGAATTGACGTTGGAAATCTGGAAACTGGTCGGCGGGAAGAAATCGTTGCCGTGGTCCCAATGCTCGGCGGCCAGTTCGGCCAGGGCCGGGGCAGCGAGGTGGATCGGGTTCTTCGCCAGGTGTGGATACGCCACGTGACCTTGCACACCGCGAACGGTCAGCTTGGCACCGAGTGAACCGCGACGGCCGTTCTTGACCACGTCACCCACCAATGTAGTGCTCGATGGTTCGCCGACGATGCACCAGTCCAGACGTTCCTTGCGCGCGGCGAGGCGTTCAACCACGGCCTTGGTGCCATGGTGCGCCGGGCCTTCTTCGTCGCTGGTGATCAGGAACGCGACCTTGCCCTTGTGATCCGGGTAGTCGGCGACGAAGCGCTCGGCGGCCACGGTCATGGAGGCCAGGCTGCCTTTCATGTCGGCCGCGCCACGACCGCAGAGCATGCCGTGTTCGTCGATCAGCGCGTTGAACGGGTCGATCTGCCAGGCAGACACCGGGCCGGTCGGCACCACGTCGGTGTGTCCGGCGAAGCACAGCACCGGGCCGTCGTGTTTACCGTGGGTCGCCCAGAAGTTATCCACATCTTCGATGCGCATCGGCTCCAGGGTGAAACCGGCATCGCCCAGGCGCTGCATCATCTGCTTCTGGCAATCGGCGTCGACCGGCGTCACGGACGGACGGCGGATCAGGTCGATGGCGAGTTGAAGGGTCGGCGAAAGGTCGGCGTGGGCCGTCATGTAAGACTCCGGAGCTTTATTTGTAGGAGCGAGGCTTGCCCGCGAAGAACGATAGTGAGGTGTATCTGTTACACCGAGTCGCTTCATTCGCGGGCAAGCCTCGCTCCTACAGGAATTGAGGCAAGGCGCGCAAAATGGCGGTTATCTTAAAGCAAAACGGCGGCCATTGGCCGCCGTTTAGTGCATCTGTACTGATTTAGACAGCCGGTGCGGTCGCGGCTTCGGCCACCGGTTTCGGCAGCGAAGACAGGAACGCCATGATCAGCGCCGCCAGGTACGGCAGCGACTGCACCAGCAACATGGTCACCCAGAAGCGCATGTCGTTGCTCGGCATGCCGTTCACCAGGTAAATCCCCAGCGCCGCACCCCACAACAGCAGCATGATGAACACTTCTTCGCGGGCCTCCGAAATCGCCACCCAGAAGCCGTGGTTATCGGCGTTCTTTGGTGTGCGGAAAAACGGAATGCTGCTGGTGAAGAAACCGTACAGCACTGCTTTGGCGATGGTGTGCGACAACGCCAGCCCGGCCAGCGCCGCGCAGAACGCATCCTTGAGGTTGACCCCGACCGCACGACGGTAGAGGAAGATGATCTTGCCCACCTTGAATACGAACAGCGCCAACGGCGGGATGGCGAAAATCAGCAACGGCGGATCGACCCGCTGCGGCACGATAATCATCGCCGCCGACCACAACAGGGCGCCCACGGTGAAGAAGATGTTCATGCCGTCCGCTACCCACGGCAACCAGCCCGCGAGGAAGTGGTAACGCTGGCCACGGGTCAGCTCGCTGCCTTTGCCGCGCAGCAGGCTGGTGGTATGACGCTTGATGATCTGAATCGCACCGTAAGCCCAGCGGAAACGCTGTTTCTTGAAGTCGATAAAGGTATCGGGCATCAGGCCTTTGCCGTAGCTGGTGTGGTAATACGCCGCCGACAGGCCTTTTTCGAACACCCGCAGACCCAACTCGGCGTCTTCACAGATGCACCAGTCGGCCCAGCCCAGTTCCTCGAGCACCGAACGTCGGGTCATGGTCATGGTGCCGTGCTGGATGATCGCGTCACGGTCGTTGCGGGTGACCATGCCGATGTGGAAGAAGCCTTTGTATTCCGCGTAGCAGAGCTTCTTGAACGTGCTTTCGTTCTGATCGCGGTAATCCTGCGGCGACTGCACCACGGCGATTTTCGGGTCGGCGAAGTGCGGCACCATGTGCTTGAGCCAGTTCGGGTCGACGCAGTAGTCCGAGTCGATCACCGCGATCACTTCGGCATCCTTGGCGGTGTGCGGAATCAGGTAATTCAGCGCGCCACCCTTGAAGCCGGCCAGTGGTGCGACGTGGAAGAACTTGAAACGCGGGCCCAGGGTTGCGCAGTAATCGCGCACCGGTTCCCAGACCGCCGGGTCCTTGGTGTTGTTGTCGATGATCAGGACTTCAAAGTCCGGATAGTCGAGGTTGGCCAGGGCGTTGAGGGTCTGTTTGACCATCTCCGGCGGCTCGTTGTAGCAAGGGACATGAATCGACACTTTCGGTCGGTAGTCCGATTCGCCCACCACCGGCAGGAATTCGCGCCGACGCTTGTGGGTCCAGACCGCTTCGGCCAGTTCATGCGCTTCGGTCAGCAATACGATAAAGACCCCGAGTGCGCCCAAGGCAAGGAGAAATCCTATCGTCAGGCTGAACCAGGTGCTGTATTGCAGGCTGTAGTCGTAACCGATCCACACCAGCACCGATCCGCAGAGGAAGGCGATAAAGGTCAGGAAGGTACGGCCGCGTTGACGCAGCGCCGAGCCGTCGATCATCAGCAGGGTCAGGGACAGCAGCGCCAGGACCACCGAGCCGACCGCCAGCACGCGCCATTGCGGAATCGCGACAACCGGGCCTTCGAAGTTGAATTTCTGCTGGCGCGCGGCGTTGAAAACACCCCAGTAAGCGCCCACCGAACCTTCGTCGCTGGCCTTCCAGGGTTGGTCAAACGCTTCGATCACGAAGTAGTTGAAACCCTGGCGGTTGAGCTTGTTGACCAGCGTGCGCAGGTAAATCGCCTGGTCTGCCGGCGACGCATCGGCGCCTCCGCGCATACGGCCGTTGCTCGGCCAGCCGACTTCCGACAGCAACAGCGGTTTTTTCGGGAACATCTTTTTCAGATCACGGGCACGGTCGAGTACGAACTGCCCGGATTGCTCCATCGGCACATGTTCCCAATACGGCAAGACGTGGGCAGCGATCAGGTCGACGTGCTTGGCCAGGCTCGGGTTTTCTTCCCATACGTGCCATTGCTCGGACGTGGTCACCGGCACTTTCACTGCCGCGCGGACGCGATCCAGAATGATGCTGAGTTCCGCGGCGGTAATTTCCTTACGGAAGATCGCCTCGTTGCCTACAACCACGCGAACCACGCTGCGGGAGGTGTTGGCGAGTTCGATGGCGCGCAGGATCTCACGCTCGTTGCGTTCCTCGTCCGGGCTGATCCAGATACCGAGGGTGACCCGCAAGCCGAATTCTTCCGCCAGTTTGGGAATGTCTCCCAGGGAGCCGTCGACCGAGTAAGTACGGATGTTGTCCGTCAGCTTGCTCATGATCTCCAGGTCGCGACGCATTTCATCGTCGGTCGGGTACTGCTCCTTCTGCGGATACTGGCCTTGCTGGAACGGCGAGTACGAGAAGCCGGAGATCTGTTCGGGCCAGTTGGGGGCGGTGACCGGGCGATTGATCAGCGCCCAGAAGCCGGTAAACAAGGCGGCGATGGCGAGCACCACGACCAGGTTGAGTCCAAATTTACGCGATGACATAGCTATTTCAGGTTCCAAAGGCTGTGGAACGAAGGACCGGTCGGCGTGTGCCAAGGGGCGCGCATCCTACACCGGGCATTCCCTGAGCGTATAGCTGACAGGGAAATGCCCTACGTTTGGCAATCCCGTTTCGCATAAGTTCTTACACTTGTCGCGGGAACTTAGATCTTGTCGCTGTCTGGCCCTATAATGCGCGCCGGTTTTTGGGGTTATGGTCATGAGTACAGAAGATCCGCGGTTTGCAGGCATCGCCCGTTTGTATGGCATCGAAGGCTTGGAGCGTCTGCGCGCAGCCCATGTGGCCATCGTCGGTGTCGGTGGCGTCGGTTCCTGGGCAGCGGAAGCCATTGCCCGTTGTGGCGTCGGCGAGATTTCGCTGTTTGACCTGGACGACGTCTGCGTCAGCAACGCCAACCGCCAACTGCACGCGCTGGACAGCACTGTCGGCAAACCCAAAGTCGAGGTGATGGCCGAGCGGTTACGCGGGATCAACCCGGACTGCACGGTGCACGCGGTGGCGGATTTTGTGACGCGCGAGACCATGGCCGAGTACATCACGCCAAACATCGACTGCGTGATCGATTGCATCGACAGCGTGAATGCCAAGGCAGCGCTGATCGCCTGGTGCAAGCGCCGCAAGATCCAGATCATTACTACCGGCGGGGCAGGCGGGCAGATCGACCCGACACTGATCCAGGTCTGCGACTTGAACCGCACCTTCAATGACCCGTTGGCATCGAAAGTGCGCTCGACCCTGCGCCGTGACTACGGCTTCTCGCGTACCGTGACGCGTCATTACAGCGTGCCGTGCGTGTTTTCGACCGAGCAACTGCGCTACCCGAAACCGGATGGCAGCATCTGTTTGCAGAAGAGTTTTGTCGGCGATGGCGTGAAGCTCGACTGCGCCGGCGGGTTTGGCGCAGTGATGATGGTGACGGCGACGTTCGGCATGGTCGCGGCGACCAAGGCTGTGGATAAGATTGTGGCGGGTGTGCGGCGGCCGGCGGATCGGGTCAAGCCTGAGGTTTAAGGTTGCAGTTGTCGGCCTCATCGCGAGCAGGCTCGCTCCCACAGGTGAACGCGTTCCAATGTGGGAGCGAGCCTGCTCGCGATGGCGATTAACCAGCCAACTCATTCATCCGCTGAAGCACTGCATTGAGGCCATTACTGCGCGAAGGCGACAGTTGCCGCGAAAGCCCAAGCTGATTGAACCACTCCGGCAAATCCACCTGGCGCAACTCATCCGCCGACAAGCCGTTGACCCGCGCCAGCAGCAACGCCACCAACCCGCGGATCAACCGCGCATCGCTGCTCGCTGCAAACTGCCAGTGACCGTCATTCAACGAACCCACCAGCCACACCTGACTTTCACAGCCATGCACGCGGTTGGCGTCGACTTTATCCACATCACTCAACGCAGGCAGACGGTCGCCCCATTGCATCAGCAGCCGCGCCCGCTGCTCCCAACCGGCGGCAGCCTGAAAGGTGTCGAGTGCCATGACGGCATCAGCCGGTAAGCTCATCGCAACAACTCCAGCGCCTGATCCAGCGCTTCAAAGAACCGTTCGAGGTCTTCGGAGTCGTTGTACAGCGCCAACGACACCCGGATCGCCCCGGCCAGTTCGAAGCTTTTGAGCAACGGCATCGCACAGTGATGACCGGCGCGCACGGCGATGCCCTGTTCGGTCAGCAAATGCGCCAGGTCAGAGTTATGCACACCCTCGACGACAAAACTGGCCAACGCCAATTGCGGTTTGCCCAGCAGTCGAATGCCATTGCGCGCTTCAAGCCCTTTCAATAAATAGTCATGCAGCGCCGCTTCATGGGCCGAGACCGCGTCCTGATCAAGCCCCGCGAGATAATCCAGCGTCGCTCCCAGGCCGATCACACCGGCAATCGGCGGAGTACCGGCCTCGAAACCCAGAGGCGCGGGGCGAAAGCGTGCGCTTTGGTAATCCGCATCCAGCACCATTTCACCGCCGAATTGCCAATGGCGCAGTTGTTTCAGCGCCTCATTGCGACCGAACAGCACGCCCAGACCGTCGGGGCCATAGAGTTTGTGGCTGGAAAATACATAGAAGTCGCAACCCAGCGCCTGCACGTCATGCCGACCATGAACCACGCCTTGCGCGCCATCGACCACGGTCAACGCGTCGTGCGCCTTGGCCATCGCCAGCAAGGCGGGTAACGGCTGCCAGACACCGAGCACATTCGACAGCTGACTGACCGCCAGCAAACGGGTTCTTGGGCCGATCAATTGTGTGGCGGCGTCGAGGTCGATCACCCCGTCGGCGTCCAACGGCAGGACCACCAGTTTCAAGTCGCGCCGGTGCGCCAGTTGCTGCCACGGCAGCAGGTTGGCGTGATGCTCCAGGGCGCTGATGACAATCTCATCGCCCGGATTGAATAGATGCTCAAGGCCATAGGCCAGGAGGTTCAGCGCGGAGGTCGCGCCGTGGGTAAAGATGATCTGCCCGCAATCGCCGGCATTCAGCCATTGCGCGACTTTGCTGCGGCTGGCCTCGAATGCCTGGGTGGCATGGGCGCCGGGCAAGTGTTGCGCCCGATGTACGTTGGCCGCGCCGTTGGCGTAGTAATGCGTCAGCGCATCCAGCAAGGCTTGAGGTTTTTGCGTGGTGGCGGCGTTATCCAGATAGGTCTGGTCTTGCCGTTGGAGCGCGGCGATAGCCGGAAAGTCGGCGCGCCAGGGAGAGAGAATCATCATGCTGTCGGGCCCTGGTCAACATGGGCGGGTGAACACCTGACCTGATGGTCTGGTCTACGCCGAACCTGTAGGCGCGAAGCTTTTGGCAGCCTCAAGGGCCCCTTCGCGAGCAAGCTTCGCGCCTACAGGGTAATCCGTGTGACGCCGCTTAGTTGTGAGCGTGCAGCGCTTCGTTCAGTTCGATCGCCGATTTGTGGGTTTTGCATTCCACGGCACCGGTTTCCGAATTGCGACGGAACAGCAAGTCAGGCTGGCCAGCAAGTTCACGGGCCTTCACGACTTTCACCAGCTGGTTCTTTTCGTCCAGCAGTGCGACTTTGGTACCGGCGGTCACGTACAGGCCCGACTCGACGGTGTTGCGATCGCCCAACGGAATGCCGATACCGGCGTTCGCACCGATCAGGCAGCCTTCGCCCACCTTGATCACGATGTTGCCGCCGCCCGACAGGGTGCCCATGGTCGAGCAACCGCCACCCAGGTCAGAACCCTTGCCGACGAAGACGCCAGCGGAAACGCGGCCTTCGATCATGCCCGGGCCTTCGGTGCCGGCGTTGAAGTTGACGAAACCTTCGTGCATCACGGTGGTGCCTTCGCCGACGTAGGCGCCCAGACGAATTCGTGCCGCGTCAGCGATACGCACGCCGACCGGAACCACGTAGTCGGTCATTTTCGGGAACTTGTCTACCGAGAACACTTCCAGCAGCTCGCCGCGCAGACGGGCTTCCAGTTGGTGTTCGGCCAGTTCGGCCAGGTCGATGGCACCCTGGCTGGTCCAGGCTACGTTCGGCAGCAGCGGGAACACGCCCGCCAGGTTCAGGCCGTGCGGCTTGACCAGACGATGGGACAGCAGGTGCAGCTTGAGGTAGGCCTCAGGCGTGGAGGTCAATGGGGCGTCTTCGGCCAGGATGGTCGCGACCAACGGCTTGTGGCTCTCGGCCAGACGGGTCAACAGGGCGGCTTGGGCAGCGTCGACGCCTTTTAGCGCTTCAGCCAGTTGCGAAGCTTGGGCGGTGCTGAATGCGATGGCCTGATTGCCTTCGGTGTAGCCCAGAACCGGCGCGATGGCCGCGACCAGTTCGGCTGACGGGTTAAGCAGTGGCTGTGCGTAAAACACTTCCAGCCATGCGCCTTGACGGTTTTGAGTGCCGACACCAAAGGCCAGGCTGAACAGGGTAGTGGACATGTAAATACCTCTAACAAAATTGAACGGGCAGGCTTACTTGAGCGCCGCCGCGTAGATATCTGGCTTGAAGCCAATCAGGGTTCGGTCACCGAGATCGAGCACCGGGCGCTTGATCATCGAGGGTTGTGCGAGCATCAGTTCGATCGCTTTCGCTTGGTCGAGATCGGCTTTGCGTTCGTCGTCGAGCTTGCGAAAGGTCGTGCCTGCACGGTTCAACACCACTTGCCAGCCGTGCTCGTCGCACCATTGGGTCAGGTGTTCACGGTCGATTCCGGCCGTCTTGTAATCATGGAAGTCATAGCTGACAGCGTGTTCATCGAGCCAGGTGCGCGCCTTTTTCATGGTGTCGCAGGCTTTGATGCCGAAAAGGTGCAACGTTTTGCTTGAAACGGTCAAGGAATTGCCCCCTTTGCAGGTGCTGGAAATAAAAGGTGAAGGATTATGCCATGACCGGACGGTTTCGCGGCGGCCGCGGTCGTTTAGTCATCGTAAGCCCGCTGGGTTTGCGCTGTTTCAGGGTGATGCGACATTGGTGCAACGGTCAGCCCGCAGTCTAAGCGGCTAATATGGCACTTCAATGCTGTCGATTACCTGGGAACCGCGCTTTATGCAAACCGCCTACACCGTCCTGATCCTGCTGATCCTGCTGATGCTGGTGGGCCTTTCACGCCTGATCGGACGGGTGATCCCGCTGCCGTTGCCCTTGGTGCAAATTGCCGCGGGTGCGTTGCTCGCCTGGCCGACCCTGGGTCTGCATGTGGCGCTGGATCCGGAATTGTTCCTCTTTCTGTTCCTGCCGCCGCTGCTGTTCTCCGACGGCTGGCGTATGCCCAAACGTGAACTGTGGCGCCTGCGCGGGCCGATTCTTACCCTGGCGGTGGGGCTGGTGTTGTTTACGGTGGTCGGCGCTGGCTATTTCATACACTGGTTGTTGCCGAGTATTCCTCTGCCGGTGGCCTTTGCGCTGGCGGCCGTGCTGTCGCCGACGGATGCCGTGGCGGTCTCGGCGATTTCCCAGAACCGCTTGCCGACGCCGCTGATGCACATGCTGCAAGGCGAGGCGTTGATGAACGATGCCACGGGCCTGGTGACGTTCAAGTTTGCGTTGGCCGCAGCGGTGACCGGGGTGTTTTCGCTGGCGAATGCCAGTGTGACCTTTGTGCTGGTGGCGCTCGGCGGCCTGGCCGTCGGTGTGGCCTTGAGCTGGCTGGTGGGACGCCTGCGTTCCTGGATGATCGCTCGCGGCTGGGATGATCCGGCGACGCATGTGGTGTTCATGTTGCTGCTGCCGTTCGCGGCTTATGTGCTGGCTGAGCGTCTTGGCGCTTCCGGCATCTTGTCCGCCGTGGCTGCGGGGATGATGCAGAGCTGGCTCGACCTGCTCCCGCGCCAGACCAGCACTCGATTGCTCAACCGCAGCGTCTGGTCGTTGCTTGAGTTTGCTTTCAACGGCTTGATCTTTCTGCTGCTGGGATTGCAACTGCCGGACATCATCAAGGCGGTGGTCAGCCACGAAACATCGCTATGGCCGACGTTGCTGTATCGCTGTCTGGACGTAGTGGCGATTTTTCTGGTGCTGCTGTTGTTGCGGTTTGTCTGGGTACAGAGCATCTGGCGCTTGTCTGTTTTGCTGCGACGCCTGCGCGGTAAAGGCGAAGTGACTCAAGTGCCGACCGCGCGCTCCTGCTGGCTGCTGACGGTCGGTGGTGTACGCGGGGCGGTGACACTGGCAGGCGTGCTTTCGGTGCCGCTGCTGATGGGTGGCGACGCATTTCCCGAGCGGGACCTGCTGATTTTCATCGCCGCCGGGGTGATTCTGCTGTCCCTGATCGCCGCCTGCATCGCTTTGCCGCTGTTGCTGCGCGGCATCGAAAAAAGCCCTGACGACAAGCGCCGCAATGAAGTGCGTGATGCCTGGCGCAAAACCGCTGAAGCGGCGATTCATGCACTGGAAGTCGAGGAAGCCAAGCCTGCGGATGCGGCCGAGGCCGCGTTGGCCGTCGAACTCAAAGCGCGGATCATGTCCGAATATCGGCATCAACTGGAGGTCTTCAATGACTCGGCCGAGGCCCAGGCATTGGCATTTCAGATGGACTTGCTGGAGCGGCGTCTGCGGTTGAAGGCGCTGCGAGCGCAGCGCCTGGAGTTGTACAAACTCAGTCGTCATCACCAGATTGGTGATGACGTGTTGCGAGAAGTGTTGGGTGAGCTGGATTTGAGTGAGGCCAACCTGGGTCAAGTGAAGGCATGAGCGAAGGGGCGACCTGACGGTTTTCAGCGTGGGTAAACCGAGCTGATGAACTTGATATCTTGCTCGGACAGTTGGTTGTTTTGAGGGACTTCGATCTTGTCCCACATGACACTCGCAGGAAAGGCGTAGTGCATGATTGATTTCGGGTCGTAGGGTGTTTGCCGGGTGTGGCTGTAATCAAATTTTTTCAGGACATTCCGGTAAATCTCTTCTTCGGTCCAGCCGTGTTCTTTGAATTCGCGATAGAGAGCGGATAAATTCCAGTCCAGTGGCGCGTCGGGATGCTGATGTTCATGTTCAACCCCTAGTGCATGGCCGAACTCATGCATGGCAGCTACCGTGAAAAAAGAAGATTGGTAGTCGGTGCCCAGTATCATTGTGGGCAGGTGCGGGAGAATGTCTCGTGCGTCTGTCCCAATGACAGAGCTGCCTGCGCCATCTTTGAAGTGAGACAGTAATATTCGTATGTCCCCGTCATACAACTCGTCGTTATCGTCCAGCTCGATGAATTCAAAGTTCAGGTTTACGTGGGGCGCCCATTGGTTGATGGCGGCGACGACGGTCTGGAACATGGCTTCGTCATAGCGTGTGATAGAAATGCGCAGCGTTTGGCCGTTGGTCCAGAATTTGGCGGGCGCCGCGACGCTTCGTGTCGTGCGGGACTGGGAGTTGCCAATAGCCTCGTGATCGAGTGCTTCGGAGGCGTTAGTAGTAGAGCCGGCATCGATGAGGCCGTAAGTGCGGCAGCAGGGTTTTGGGATATTCATATATTATTGCTACTTGTGGGTGTTTAAATATTTTGATGTTTTTAAGGCGCAAAAAAACTGCTCGCATGGCAGTTACATGTGTTCTGCGTTCGATAAGTAGTAATCGATATAAAGACAAGTAGCGAATATTGTGGTGTTTCAGTATGTTTTGGTTTGATGGTGTCGTGTTGTGCGTCGTGAGTACTAAAGGTTGTTTGTGTGGTTATATAGTTAGGAGTGGCTATATATACTGGGTGGTGTCTTTTATTTCGAGTATGCAGAAGTGCTACTGGTAAGAAGTGCATTCAAGTAATTTGAATGTCTGTAACGGGGTGAGTTCGGCTTTATAAACAAGCCCCGCGCCATGGGGTATGGCGCGGGGTGTCAGAGTTATTTATGGCGCGTAATAAAGGCGCGGATGCGTTCTGCGGCTTCTATGCATTCTGCCAGTGGCGCAACCAGCGCCAAGCGTACACGGCCTGCGCCCGGGTTGAAGCCATCAACTGCGCGGGACAGATAAGAACCCGGCACCACGGTCACGTGTTCTTCCACAAACAGATCACGGCAGAACGCCTCGTCATCGCCTTCAACATTCGGCCACAGGTAAAAACCACCATCCGGACGCTGCACGTCCATCACCGGGCTGAGGATTGCCAGCACCGCATCGTACTTCTCGCGGTACAGCGCACGGTTGGCGCGCACATGTACTTCGTCATTCCACGCGGCGACGCTGGCCAGTTGGGTTTGAACGGGCATGGCGCAGCCGTGGTAGGTGCGATAGAGCAGGAAGCCCTTGAGGATGTCGGCGTCACCGGCGACAAAACCTGAACGCAGGCCCGGCAGGTTGGAGCGCTTGGACAGGCTGTGGAACACCACGCAGCGTTTGAAGTCCTTGCGGCCCAGTTCCACGCAAGCGCTGAGCAGGCCCGGCGGCGGTGTCTGTTCGTCGAAATACAGCTCGCTGTAGCATTCGTCAGCGGCGATCACGAAGTTGTATTCGTCAGCCAGGGCGATCAGTTTTTTCAGGGTGTCGAGCGGAATCAGCGCGCCGGTCGGGTTGCCTGGCGAGCACAGGAACAGGATCTGGCAGCGTTTCCAGATGTCCGGCGAGACAGCGTCGAAATCCGGGTTGAAGCCGTTTTCGTCCAGGCACGGCAGATAGTGCGGCTTGGCCCCGGCGAGGAACGCCGCGCCTTCGTAGATCTGATAGAACGGATTCGGGCTGACCACCAGCGCGTCTTCGCCACGGTTGACCACGGTCTGGGTGAAGGCAAACAGTGCTTCTCGGGTGCCATTGACTGGCAACACGTTGCGCGCCGGGTCGAGCCAGCCGGTCGGAACGCTGAAGCGGCGTTCACACCATGCAGCGATAGCTTCACGCAGGGCCGGGATTCCGAGGGTAGTCGGATACACGGCCATCTGATCCAGATTGCTTGCCAGGGCTTCAGCGACAAAGCTTGGCGAACGGTGCTTCGGCTCGCCGATGGACAGCGCGATGGCGCGCTTTTCCGGGTTTGGCGTGACGCTGCCGAGCAGGGCGCGGAGCTTCTCGAACGGGTAGGGCTGCAACTGGTTCAGAGCGTTGTTCATGAGGGGGCCTCGTTCATTGTGGGAGCGAGCCTGCTCGCGAAGGCGGTGTGTCAGAAACGATGATGTTGACTGACCCTCCGCTATCGCGAGCAGGCTCGCTCGCACAGGGGAAAATTGTGAGTTCAGATACTGATGCGTGACAATTTGATATCGGGTTCGTTACTGACGGTCAGCTGTTCAACGATCGCATCTTGCAAGCGGGTACACAGCAGCGGGTCGGACAATGGCTGGTTGTTCGCGTCGGTGATAAAGAACACGTCTTCCACGCGTTCGCCCAAGGTCGCAATCTTGGCGTTCTGCAGCGACAGGTCGAACTCGAGGAAGATCGTGCCGATCCGCGCCAGCAGACCCGGACGGTCCGGAGCACTGAGTTCCAGCACCGTCACCGGACGCTGAGCGTCGTTGTGGATCGTCACCTGTGGCGCAAACGCGAAATGCTTGAGCTGACGCGGCACGCGGCGCTGGATGATGGTCGGGTAGTCGTCCGGGTTGCGCAGGGCTTCGGTCAGACCCTCGCGGATCTGTTTGACCCGCGCCGGGTTATCACCGATCGAGTCGCCGTCAGTGTCGAGCACGATATAGGTGTCGAGGGTGAACTGGCTGCTGGAGGTGATGACCCGGGCGTCGTGAATGTTCAGGTTGAGCTGGTCCATCGCGGCCACGGTCACGGCGAAGAAGTCATGCTGGTCAGGTGCGTAGATGAAGATCTGCGTACCCCCTCGAATTCACGCTGGGTGGTTTCCTTGATCAGCACCAGCGGCCCGCCATCGGCCGGTTGCTGGAGGATCGCGTCACTGTGCCAGGCGACGTCGCCGGCGGTGTGACGCAGGAAGTAGTCATCGCCCAATTGCGACCACAGCTGTTCGACATCGTCCGGGTCGGTACCGCCGCGCACCAGGATGTCCAGGGCGGCGCTCTGAGTCTGGCGGATCTGCATTTCGCGGTCCACCGGGTTTTCCAGGCCGCGTCGCAAGGCGCGCTTGGTCTCGGTGTAGAGCTGGCGCAAGAGGCTGGCGCGCCATGAGTTCCACAGGGTCGGGTTGGTGGCGTTGATGTCGGCAACGGTCAATACGTACAGGTAGTCGAGACGGGTTTCGTCGCCGACGGCCTGGGCGAAATCGTGGATCACCTGCGGGTCGGACAAGTCCTTGCGCTGGGCGGTGGTCGACATCACCAGGTGATTCTGCACCAGCCAGACGATCAGGCGAGTGTCCCATACCGGCAATTGGTGGCGCTGGCAAAAGGCTTCGGCATCCACCGCGCCGATTTCCGAGTGGTCGCCATGCCGGCCTTTGCCGATGTCGTGGTATAGGCCTGCCAGGTAAATCAGCTCGGGCTTGGGCAGCTTGGCCATGAGCTTGCTGGCCAGCGGGAATTTTTCCGATACCTGGGTGTACTGCAACTTGCGCAGGTGCTTGATCAGATTCAGGGTGTGGGCGTCGACCGTATAGATATGAAAGAGGTCGTGTTGCATCTGCCCGACAATGAAGCCGAACTCCGGCAGGTAACGCCCGAGGATGCCGTAGCGGTTCATCCGGCGCAGGTTGCGGTGGATACCGATCTTGCACTTGAACAGCTCGATGAACAGGCTGGTGTTGCGAATGTCATTGCGGAAATCGTCGTCGATCAGGTGACGATGCTCGCGCAGCAGACGAATGGTGTCGGCGCGCACGCCTTTGATTTCCGGTTGCTGGGCCATCAGCACGAAGATCTCGAGCATGGCGAACGGCGTGCGACGGAACACGTTGTCGTTGCGCGCTTCGATATAGCCATCGTGTAGCTGGAACCGCGAGTTGATCGGCTGCGGCGGCGCTTCGTCTTCCGGGGCGAGGATGACTTCTTCGAAGTGCTGAATGATGAGGTCGCTGAGCTGGGCAATGCTCATGACCACCCGGTAATACTGCTGCATGAAGTTTTCGATGGCTTGCTTGGCGTCATCGCCCTCGAAACCCAGTAGCCCGGCAATCGAGCGCTGGTGGTCGAACAGCAAGCGGTCTTCGGAACGACCGGCGAGCATGTGCAGCGCGTACCGGACCTTCCACAAAAACTCCTGGGACGAGGCGAGCAGGGCGTTTTCGCTTTCGACCAGAAAGCCTTCGCCGGCCAGTGCTCGCAGGTTCAGGGTGCCGTATTCGCGACGGGCCACCCACAGAATCGTCTGAATGTCCCGCAGGCCGCCGGGCGAACCTTTGACGTTGGGTTCCAGGTTGTATTCGGTGTCGTTGTATTTGTGGTGACGGGCCTTTTGCTCGGCGCGCTTGGCCAGGAAGAACTCCTTGCTCGGCCACATGTGCGCGGTGCTGGTGACGTCAAGCATGCGCTGGCGCAAACGCTCGGGACCGCAGATGGTGCGGCTTTCCATCAGGTTGGTGACCACCGTCAGGTCGGCGCGGGCTTCAATGGCGCATTCGTCCACCGAGCGAACGCTCTGGCCGACTTCCAGGCCGATGTCCCACAACAGCGTCAGAAAACGCTCGATGGAATCGCGGAAAACTTCGTGATCGGCGCTGTCCAGCAGGATCAGCAGGTCGATGTCGGAATAAGGGTGCAACTCACCGCGACCGTAGCCACCGACCGCGACCAGCGCGATGTCGGCGTCTTCGCTCCAGTTGAACTGCTCCCAGGCCTTTTGCAGGATGTTATCGACGAACCAGGCGCGATCCTCGATCAGCCGGCGAATGTCCCGGCCGCTGCGAAAGCGCCCGTCGAGCACCTCGCGGGCCTGGCGGATCGCCTTCTTGAAGGCCGCGATCGGGCTTGCCTTCAGGGCCAGTTCAGCCTGGAACTGGCCGCGGTCGAAGAGTTCGGGATCCACCTGCGGCATCGATTGGCTTTCCTATCTAACTATAAGGCTGGGAGCTGCCTGGGTTCGGATCAGGCCGAAACGCGCGGGATGGTGTCATCGGCGCGCAAGGTGAAGATCTCGTAACCGGTCTCGGTCACCAGCAGGGTGTGCTCCCACTGGGCCGACAACTTGCGGTCCTTGGTGATCGCGGTCCAGCCGTCGCCCAATACCTTGGTGTCAGCCTTGCCCTGGTTGATCATCGGCTCGATGGTGAAGGTCATGCCCGCTTTCAGCTCCATGCCGGTGCCGGCGCGGCCGTAATGCAGGATTTGCGGCTCTTCGTGAAACACCTTGCCGATGCCATGGCCGCAGAACTCGCGAACCACCGAGAAACCGTTCTTTTCAGCGTGTTTCTGGATGATTTCACCGATGTCGCCCAGGCGGCAGCCGGGTTTGACGATCTCGATGGCCTTGTACATGCATTCCTGAGTCACTTGCGACAGGCGCTCGGCCCAGACCGGCACGCTGCCGACGTGGAACATGCGGCTGGTGTCGCCGTGGAAACCGTCCTTGATGACGGTGACGTCGATGTTCAGGGTGTCGCCATCCTTCAGCGGCTTCTCGTTCGGGATGCCGTGGCAGACCACGTGGTTGATCGAGGTGCAGATCGACTTCGGGTAGCCTTTGTAGTTGAGCGGGGCAGGGATGGCTTTCTGCTCGTTGACGATGTAGTCGTGGCAGATGCGGTCCAGCTCTTCGGTGGTGATCCCCGGCTTGACATGTTCGGCAATCATTTCCAGCACATCGGCGGCCAGTTTGCCGGCGACACGCATCTTTGCGATGTCCTCGGGGGTTTTGAGGGTGACGGTCATACAGGCTCTCTCTGCGCTCAATGGCGCTTGCTAAAACGAAATGGGCATTGCGCGTTCGATCTTCGCGGCCCTGAAAAACGCAATTCTAACAGACGATCAGCGCAAATCTGAGCCTCTGTGCATCGCTTCTCTCTATAGATTGGCGCATTCTTGGGCGATTCCAAGTGCGCGGTTGAAGTCACGCATCAGGAATTGAGAATCCGGGTTCCGTTTTTTGCATCCCTGTGATATAAAATGCGCCGCTTTCCGGGGATACCCCGAAAGGCTTAAATCCACACACGTGTCGACACGATGACCTGGGTGCCTTCAGCTGATGCTGCTGGTTGGTCATTGGGATACGTGGAGGCCAAACCCGACTTATTAAGGAACTATCATGTCCCAAGTCAACATGCGCGATATGCTGAAGGCCGGTGTGCACTTCGGTCACCAGACCCGTTACTGGAACCCGAAAATGGGTAAGTACATTTTCGGCGCGCGTAACAAGATTCACATTATCAACCTTGAAAAAACCCTGCCAATGTTCAACGAAGCTCTGACTTTCGTAGAGCGTCTGGCCCAGGGCAAAAACAAGATCCTGTTCGTCGGCACCAAGCGTTCCGCTGGCAAGATCGTTGCTGAAGAAGCAGCACGTTGCGGTTCGCCGTACGTCGATCACCGCTGGTTGGGCGGCATGCTGACCAACTTCAAAACCATCCGTGCTTCCATCAAGCGTCTGCGTGACCTTGAAGTGCAAGCCGAAGACGGTACTTTCGCCAAGCTGACCAAGAAAGAAGCGCTGATGCGCACTCGCGATCTTGAGAAGCTCGATCGTTCCCTGGGTGGTATCAAGGACATGGGCGGTCTGCCAGACGCTCTGTTCGTTATCGACGTTGATCACGAGCGCATCGCGATCACCGAAGCCAACAAGCTGGGCATCCCGGTTATCGGCGTAGTCGATACCAACAGCAGCCCGGAAGGCGTTGACTACATCATCCCAGGCAACGATGACGCAATCCGCGCTATCCAGTTGTACATGGGTTCGATGGCTGACGCAGTCATCCGCGGTCGCAACCACGTTGCTGGCGGCACCGAGCAGTTCGTTGAAGAAGCTCCGGCGGCTGCAGCTGAGTAATTGACGCCCTGGCGTTGACTCAGTAAGCAAAAAGGGGGCTTGGCCCCCTTTTTGCCACCTCGAAAACCGTTTGTGGGCAGCGCAGCTACAGCCTTTGTAACGTGCAGCCGCTAACAAATGGGGTCGGGAAGAATTGATCGCCCGTTTGATCGGGTGGAATGGTTGAAAACCTATCCAAGAGGATTTTGAAATGGCAGAGATTACTGCAGCGTTGGTTAAAGAACTGCGTGAGCGTACCGGCGAAGGCATGATGGATTGCAAAAAGGCCTTGACCAAGGCCGGCGGCGACATCGAAAAAGCCATTGATGACATGCGTGCTTCCGGCGCCATCAAGGCTGCCAAGAAAGCAGGCAACGTAGCTGCTGAAGGCGCTATCGCTCTTAAAGAAGACGGTAAAACCGCCGTTCTGTTGGAAGTTAACTCGCAGACTGACTTCCTGGCCCTGCAAGACGACTTCAAGGCATTTGTTGCTTCCAGCGTTGAAAAAGCGTTCGCTGACAAGCTGACTGATGTCGCTCCGCTGATCGAAGCTCAAGAAGCCGATCGCCTGGTTCTGGTCGGCAAGGTTGGCGAAAACGTTAACATCCGTCGCCTGGCTCGCGTTGAAGGTGATGTTGTTGGTGGTTACCTGCACGGCAACAAGATCGGTGTTGCGGTTGTTCTCAAAGGCGGCACCGTTGAGCTGGCCAAAGACATCGCCATGCACGTAGCGGCCACCAACCCTGAATTCCTGCTGCCATCGGAAGTTTCCGCTGAAGCGGTCGAGCGCGAAAAAGGCGTTTTCCTGACCCTCAACGCTGACAAGATCGCTGGCAAGCCAGAAAACATCGTTGAAAACATGGTCAAAGGCCGTATCAGCAAGTTCCTGGCTGAAGCGAGCCTGGTTGAACAGGCGTTCGTCAAGAACCCTGAAATCAAGGTCGGCGAACTGGCCAAGAAAGCCGGTGCTGAAATCGTTTCTTTCACCTACTTCAAAGTAGGCGAAGGCATCGAGAAGCCGGTCGACAACTTCGCTGAAGAAGTTGCTGCCCAGCTGGCTGCCGCCAAGCAATAAGACGGTTTTTAACTGTCGCCCTGAAGAGGCTGCCCGCTTACGCGCGCAGCCTCTTTTCAGATGGGGCACCAATTTTTATTGGTTTCCCTTTGGAACTGGCTTACAAAGCCATGTTCCGATGGCGCTGAAGCAGCGCCAAGCTAGAGTGAACGCCAGCTGTAAACAGCTCGCAAAGAATTTTTAAAAATACGCCGCAGGAGAGATTCGCAATGGCTCAGCAGGGCAGTGGTTATCAGGCTCGCTATAAACGCATTCTACTCAAGCTTAGCGGCGAGGCCCTGATGGGCTCGGAAGAGTTCGGGATCGATCCGAAAGTTCTGGATCGCATGGCGCTTGAAGTCGGCCAACTGGTCGGCATCGGTGTTCAGGTCGGTCTGGTGATCGGCGGTGGCAACCTGTTCCGCGGTGCAGCGCTGAGCGCGGCCGGCATGGATCGGGTAACGGGCGACCACATGGGCATGCTGGCCACTGTGATGAACGCCTTGGCCATGCGCGATGCGCTGGAACGTGCCAATATCTCGGCCATCGTGATGTCGGCCATTTCCATGGTGGGCGTGACTGATCACTATGATCGTCGCAAAGCCATGCGTCACCTGAACGCCAAGGAAGTGGTGATTTTCGCCGCCGGTACCGGGAATCCGTTCTTCACTACGGATTCGGCAGCCTGCTTGCGAGCAATCGAAATCGACGCCGATGTCGTGCTCAAGGCGACCAAGGTCGATGGCGTCTACACCGCTGACCCATTCAAAGACCCGCATGCCGAGAAGTTCGATCATCTGACTTACGATGAAGTGCTGGATCGCAAGCTGGGCGTGATGGATTTGACGGCCATTTGCCTGTGCCGCGACCACAAGATGCCGTTGCGCGTCTTTAACATGAACAAGCCCGGCGCCCTGCTGAACATCGTGCATGGCGGCGCTGAAGGGACCCTGATCGAGGAAGGCCAACAATGATCAATGAAATCAAGAAAGACGCTCAAGAGCGCATGAAAAAATCCGTGGAATCGCTGCTGCACAACTTCGGCCGTATTCGTACCGGCCAGGCGCACCCAAGCATTCTTGAAGGCGTGATGGTGCCGTATTACGGTTCCGACACCCCGATCAAGCAGGTGGCGAACATCACCGTCAAAGACGCCCGTACCCTGCAAGTCGTGGCCTTTGAGCGCAACATGCTGGGTGCTGTCGACAAGGCCATCGGTAGTGCGGGTCTGAACCTCAACCCGACCAACCTGGGCGAGTTGTTGCTGATCTCCATGCCGGCCCTGACCGAAGAAACCCGCAAGGGCTTCACCAAGCAGGCTCGTGACGTCGCTGAAGATGCCCGTGTTGCCGTGCGCAACATCCGTCGCGATGCCAACAGCTCGCTGAAGGATCTGGTCAAGGAAAAAGAAATCAGCGAAGACGAAGAGCGTCGCGCCACTGGCGAGATCGACGATTTGACCAAGAAGTATGTGGCTGAAATCGACGCACATCTGGCACAGAAAGAAAAAGACCTGATGGCCGTATAAGGGTCGCGTTTTCATGGAAAAGACTAAGCAGACTGCGCCGTCCGCGGTGCCGCGCCATGTCGCGATCATCATGGATGGTAATAATCGCTGGGCGAAAAAACGCTTTATGCCGGGTGTCGCCGGGCATAAAGCGGGCGTGGATGCAGTTCGCGCAGTGATTGAGGTGTGTGCCGAGGCCGGGGTCGAGGTATTGACCCTGTTCGCCTTCTCCAGTGAGAACTGGCAGCGCCCGGCCGATGAAGTCAGTGCCTTGATGGATCTGTTCTTCAAGGCGTTGCGTCGCGAGGCCAAGCGCCTCAATGACAACAACATCAGTCTGCGCATCATCGGTGATCGTTCGCGCTTTCATCCCGAGCTTCAAGTGGCCATGCGTGAAGCCGAGGCGATGACTGCTGGTGCCAACCGCTTTGTCCTGCAGATTGCCGCCAACTACGGCGGCCAGTGGGACATCGCGCAAGCCGCGCAGCGTCTGGCGCGGGAGGTTCAGGCCGGGCACCTGCGTCCTGAGGACATCACTCCGGAGCTGTTGCAGACCTGTCTGGCCACGGGCGATCTGCCGTTGCCAGACTTGTGCATCCGCACCGGTGGCGAGCACCGCATCAGTAACTTCCTGCTCTGGCAACTGGCTTATGCCGAGTTGTACTTCTCCGACCTGTTCTGGCCGGACTTCAAACACGACGCCATGCGTAACGCGCTGGCCGATTTCGCTTCTCGCCAGCGCCGCTTCGGTAAAACGAGCGAGCAGGTCGAGGCTGGAGCCCGGGTTTAATGCTCAAACAACGAATCATCACCGCGCTGATCCTGCTGCCGATCGCTTTGTGCGGGTTTTTCCTGCTCGAAGGCACAGGCTTTGCGCTGTTCATCGGGCTGGTCGTGACCCTCGGCGCGTGGGAATGGGCTCGCCTGGCAGGCTTCAACGCCCAGCCGATTCGCGTGGCCTACGCGGTTGTGGTCGCCTTGATGTTATTTGTCATGCACATCCTGCCGGGGCTCGCGCCCTGGGTATTGGGCGCTTCGGTGCTCTGGTGGGGTGTGGCGACGTATCTGGTGCTGACATACCCGCGTTCCAGCGAGCACTGGTCCAGCGCCGCCTGCAAGCTGGTGATCGGTTTGCTGATCCTGCTGCCGGCCTGGCAGGGGCTGGTCCAGATCAAGCAGCAACCTTTGGGTAACTGGTTGATCATGGCGGTGATGGTCCTGGTCTGGGGTGCCGATATCGGCGCGTATTTTTCCGGCCGGGCCTTTGGCAAGCGCAAGCTGGCGCCGCAGGTCAGTCCTGGCAAGAGCTGGGAAGGCGTGTACGGCGGCTTGCTGTTGAGTCTGGTGATCACGGCGATCGTTGGTTTTGTGCGTGACTGGAGTTTCGTGCAAATGCTGATGGGCCTGATCGGTGCGGCAGTGATCGTTTTCATCTCGGTCGTGGGCGACCTCACCGAGAGCATGTTCAAGCGTCAATCGGGGATCAAGGACAGCAGTAACTTGCTGCCGGGCCACGGCGGGGTGCTGGATCGCATCGACAGCCTGACGGCCGCGATCCCGGTCTTTGCCGTGTTGTTGTGGATGGCTGCACCGTGAACCGCCCACAACAAATTACCGTTCTGGGGGCGACCGGCTCCATCGGTCTGAGCACCCTGGACGTGATCGCTCGCCATCCCGAGCGTTATCAGGTGTTCGCCTTGAGCGGTTTTACTCGCCTGAGTGAGCTGCTGGCTTTGTGCGTGCGTCATACGCCGCAGTTTGCCGTCGTGCCGGAAGCGGGCGCAGCCCGAGCCTTGCAGGTCGACTTGCGCGCCGCAGGCCTCTCGACCCGCGTGCTGGTTGGGGAGGAGGGGCTGTGTCAGGTGGCTTCCGACCCTGAGGTCGATGCGGTCATGGCGGCCATCGTCGGCGCGGCGGGCTTGCGTCCGACCCTGGCGGCAGTCGAGGCGGGCAAGAAGATTCTGCTGGCCAACAAAGAAGCGCTGGTCATGTCGGGTGCGCTGTTCATGCAGGCCGTGCGCAAAAGCGGTTCAGTGCTGCTGCCGATCGATAGCGAGCACAACGCGATTTTTCAATGCATGCCACAGGATTTCGCCCGCGGACTTGGCGCGGTGGGCGTGCGTCGGATTCTGCTGACTGCTTCTGGTGGTCCGTTCCGACAGACACCGATGGCCGAACTGGTGCATGTTTCCCCTGAGCAAGCGTGCGCTCATCCGAACTGGTCCATGGGGCGTAAGATTTCGGTTGATTCGGCCAGCATGATGAACAAAGGGCTCGAGTTGATCGAGGCCTGCTGGCTGTTCGACGCCAAGCCATCCCAGGTCGAAGTGGTGATTCATCCTCAGAGCGTGATTCATTCGCTGGTCGACTATATCGATGGCTCGGTACTGGCCCAGTTGGGCAATCCTGACATGCGCACGCCGATCGCCAACGCCCTGGCCTGGCCAGAGCGCATCGATTCTGGTGTGGCGCCACTGGATCTGTTTGCCATCGCGCGACTGGACTTCCAGGCGCCCGATGAAGAGCGTTTCCCTTGCCTGCGCCTTGCGCGTCAGGCTGCCGAAGCCGGCAATAGCGCGCCGGCCATGCTCAATGCGGCGAATGAAGTGGCTGTCGCGGCGTTTCTCGACGAGCGGGTTCGCTACCCGGAAATCGCGAGTATCATCGAGGAAGTGTTAAACCTTGAGCCGGTCGTTGCGGTGGATGATCTCGAGGCGGTGTTTACCGCCGACGCGAAAGCGCGGGTACTCGCCGAACAATGGTTGAGTCGTCACGGGCGGTAAGTGCTGCAATACGTTGACCCATGCGGCATTGGACAGGATTGCGGAGAAAGTAGATGAGCGCGCTCTATATGATTGTCGGCACCCTGGTTGCACTGGGCGTGCTGGTCACCTTCCACGAGTTTGGCCATTTCTGGGTCGCACGTCGCTGTGGGGTCAAAGTGCTGCGTTTCTCCGTAGGCTTCGGCATGCCGCTGCTGCGCTGGCACGACAAGAAAGGCACCGAGTTCGTGGTGGCTGCCATTCCGTTGGGCGGCTACGTGAAGATGCTCGACGAGCGCGAAGGTGATGTGCCAGCCGATCAGCTCGATCAATCCTTCAATCGCAAATCGGTCCGCCAGCGCATTGCCATCGTGGCTGCCGGACCGATCGCCAACTTTTTATTGGCAATGGCTTTTTTCTGGGTATTGGCCATGCTCGGCAGCGAGCAGGTGCGGCCGGTCATCGGTGCGGTCGAGTCCGGCAGTATCGCCGCCAAGGCCGGTCTGGGTGCTGGTCAGGAAATTATTGCCATCGATGGCGAGCCAACTTCTGGCTGGGCCGCAGTGAATCTGCAGCTGATCCGTCGTCTTGGCGAGAGCGGTTCTATTCAATTGCTGGTGCGTGAGCAGGGCTCCACGGCGGATTCACCCCGTGAGCTGATGCTGGATAAATGGCTCAAGGGGGCTGACGAACCGGATCCGATTCGTTCGCTGGGTATTCGCCCTTGGCGTCCGGCGTTGCCGCCCGTCCTGGCTGAACTTGATTCGAAAGGGCCGGCACAGGCAGCGGGCCTGAAGACCGGTGATCGGCTGTTGGCCCTTGATGGCAAGTCACTTGATGACTGGCAGCAGGTGGTCGACACGGTCCGTATGCATCCGGATACCAAAATCATGCTGCGCGTTGAGCGTGATGGTGCTCAAATCGACGTCCCTGTGACCTTGGCCGCTCGCGGCGAAAGCAAGGCGCCCACCGGTTATCTGGGCGCGGGGGTGAAAGCGGTTGATTGGCCACCAGAGATGATTCGCGAGGTCAGTTATGGCCCTGTGGCCGCAATTGGCGAGGGTGCACGACGCACCTGGACCATGAGCGTGCTGACCCTCGATTCGCTAAAGAAAATGTTGTTCGGCGAGCTCTCGGTAAAAAACTTGAGTGGACCGATAACCATTGCTAAAGTGGCGGGCGCTTCTGCCCAGTCGGGTGTCGCTGATTTCCTGAATTTCCTTGCTTATCTGAGTATTAGCCTGGGGGTTCTGAATTTGTTGCCCATTCCTGTACTGGATGGGGGACATTTGTTGTTTTATCTGATCGAGTGGGCGCGTGGTCGTCCCTTGTCGGATCGGGTGCAGGGTTGGGGGATACAGATCGGTATCAGTTTGGTGGTCGGGGTGATGTTGCTTGCTCTGGTCAATGATTTGGGCCGTCTGTAACACTTCGCTGAATTGCGAATCTGCCGCATTTTGCGGCAGTTTGTTTATTGCCAGTTGGAATAAGAAAGGACTTCATGAAACGTCTGCTGCTAACTGCGGTTCTCACCGTATTGATGATCGCCGAAGTTCACGCCGAGTCCTTCACTATCTCTGATATTCGCGTCAATGGCCTCCAGCGGGTCTCCGCGGGTAGCGTCTTTGGTGCTTTGCCGTTAAACGTCGGTGAACAGGCGGATGATCGTCGCCTGGTGGAATCCACTCGTGCGCTGTTCAAAACCGGGTTCTTTCAAGATATCCAGCTGGGCCGCGATGGCAACGTCCTTGTCATCACGGTAGTCGAGCGCCCGTCAGTCGCCAGTATCGAGATCGAAGGTAACAAGGCGATCTCTACTGAAGACCTGATGAAGGGACTCAAACAATCCGGTCTGGCCGAAGGCGAGATCTTCCAGCGTGCCACCCTCGAAGGTGTGCGTAACGAACTGCAGCGCCAATATGTCGCCCAGGGTCGCTACTCCGCCACCGTCGACACCGAAGTGGTGCCGCAGCCGCGTAACCGCGTCGGCCTGAAGGTCAACATCAACGAAGGCACCGTTGCGGCAATCCAGCACATCAACGTGGTGGGTAACACGGTCTTCCCTGACGAAGACCTGATCGACCTGTTTGAATTGAAGACTACCAACTGGCTGTCGTTCTTCAAGAACGATGACAAGTACGCCCGCGAAAAACTGTCCGGTGACCTGGAGCGTCTGCGCTCCTACTACCTGGACCGTGGCTATATCAACATGGATATCGCTTCGACCCAGGTGTCCATTACTCCAGACAAGAAACACGTCTACATCACCGTCAACGTCAACGAAGGCGAGAAGTACACCGTTCGTGACGTCAAGCTGAGCGGCGACCTGAAAGTCCCTGAGGACCAGGTCAAGTCCCTGCTGCTGGTTCAGAAAGGCCAGGTGTTCTCGCGCAAGCTGATGACCACCACGTCCGAGCTGATCACCCGTCGCCTGGGTAACGAGGGTTACACCTTCGCCAACGTCAGCGGCGTGCCTCAGCCGAACGATGAAGACCACACGGTCGACATCACTTTTGCTGTCGATCCGGGCAAGCGTGCTTACGTCAACCGCATCAACTTCCGTGGCAACACCAAGTCCGAAGACGAAGTGTTACGCCGTGAAATGCGTCAGATGGAGGGCGGCTGGGCTTCGACCTACCTGATCGACCAATCCAAGACCCGCCTTGAGCGTCTGGGCTTCTTTAAAGAGGTCAACGTCGAAACCCCGGCTGTACCGGGTGTCGACGACCAGGTTGACGTGAACTACAGCGTTGAAGAACAGGCTTCCGGTTCGATCACCGCCAGCGTCGGTTTCGCTCAGAGCGCCGGTCTGATCCTCGGTGGTTCGATCACCCAGAACAACTTCCTGGGTACCGGTAACAAGGTCAGCATCGGTTTGACCCGCAGTGAATACCAGAGCCGTTATAACTTCGGTTATGTCGACCCGTACTGGACTGCTGATGGCGTGAGCCTGGGCTACAACGCTTTCTATCGCACCACTGACTACAAAGACCTTGATGTCGACGTAGCCAGCTATGCCGTAGACAGCCTGGGTGCTGGCGTCAACGTCGGCTACCCGATCAGCGAGACGTCGCGACTGACCTTTGGCCTGAGCGCGCAACAGGACAAGATCAAGACCGGTCAGTACACCGTTGACGAGATTTTCGACTTCGTGAACAAGGAAGGCGACAACTACCTGAACTTCAAGGCATCGGCCGGTTGGTCCGAGTCCACCTTGAACAAGGGTGTGTTGGCAACCCGCGGTCATTCCCAGAGCCTGACGTTGGAAACGACCACTCCGGGTAGCGACCTGTCGTTCTTCAAACTTGATTACCGTGGCCAGTTGTTCCAGCCATTGTCTGATAACTACACCGTACGTCTGCACACCGAGCTGGGCTATGGCGACGGTTACGGTTCGACCGACGGCTTGCCGTTCTATGAAAACTACTATGCTGGTGGTTTCAACTCGGTTCGTGGCTTCAAGGACAGCACCCTGGGCCCGCGCAGTACGCCTAGCCGTGGCACGAACCCGGGCACATTGGCCGATCCGGACCAGGATCCGCTGCCATTTGGTGGTAACGTCCTGATCCAGGGTGGTGCAGAGCTTCTGTTCCCGCTGCCGTTCGTCAAGGATCAACGCTCCCTGCGTACCTCGGTATTCTGGGATGTGGGTAACGTTTTTGACTCGCAGTGCAAAGACACCACCAATGCAAACGGTTCGGCGTCCAATACAAAGTGCAACGACATCAGCCTGAGCAACATGGCCAGTTCCGTCGGTGTGGGTGTGACCTGGGTCACCGCACTGGGTCCTCTGAGTTTCGCGTTGGCCATGCCGATCAAGAAACCGGATGACGCTGAGACTCAAGTGTTCCAATTCTCTCTCGGCCAGACGTTCTAAGCGTCTGCCCCAAAATAACGACAATGGATTTTGTAGGAGTACATCGTGCGTAAGTTGACTCAATTGGTTCTCCTGGCGACCGTACTGGTAGCAGGTCCGGCTTTTGCCGACATGAAAATCGCCGTTCTGAACTATCAGATGGCCCTGCTGGAATCCGACGCGGCCAAGAAATACGCCGTGGACGCCGAGAAGAAGTTTGGTCCGCAACTGTCCAAGCTCAAGACGCTGGAAAGCAGCGCCAAGGGTATCCAGGACCGTCTGATGGCTGGCGGCGACAAGATGCAGCAAGGCGAGCGTGAACGCCTTGAGCTCGAGTTCAAGCAAAAGGCCCGCGACTTCCAGTTCCAGTCCAAGGAGCTGAACGAAGCCAAAGCCGTTGCCGACCGTGAAATGCTGAAGCAGCTCAAGCCGAAACTGGACAGCGCTGTGGAAGAAGTCATCAAGAAAGGTGCTTTTGACCTGGTCTTCGAGCGTGGCGCAGTGATTGATGTCAAACCTCAGTACGACATCACTCGCCAGGTTATCGAGCGCATGAATCAGCTGAAGTAATCCATGACAGCGACTATAAAGCTCGGCCAGTTGGCCGAGTTCCTCGGCGCCACGCTACGTGGCGACCCGGAGAAAGAAATTACTGGGCTAGCCACTTTGCAAGAGGCTGGCCCAGCTCAGTTGAGCTTTCTCGCAAACCCCCAATACCGAAAATACCTGGCGGACTGCCGGGCTGCAGCGCTGTTGCTGAAGGCCGCTGACGCTGAAGGTTATGCCGGTAATGCGCTGGTGGTGCCTGATCCGTATCTGGCCTATGCGCGTATTTCCCATCTGTTCGATCCCAAGCCCAAGGCGCCGGCCGGTATTCATCCGACAGCGGTAGTGGCCGCGGACGCAGTGGTTGATCCGGCTGCGAGCATCGGTGCCTTTGCGGTGATCGAAAGCGGCGCGCGTATTGCTGCCGGTGTGACCGTGGGGGCGCATTGCTTCATCGGTGCCCGTAGCGAAATCGGCGAAGGCGGCTGGCTGGCCCCGCGGGTCACGCTGTACCACGACGTGCGCATCGGCAAGCGGGTAGTGATTCAGTCCGGTGCCGTGCTCGGTGGCGAAGGCTTCGGCTTTGCCAACGAGAAAGGTGTCTGGCAGAAAATCGCCCAGATCGGAGGTGTATTGGTCGGTGATGATGTGGAGATTGGCGTGAATACCGCTATCGATCGCGGTGCGCTGGCCGATACCGTACTGGGTAACGGTGTGAAGCTCGACAATCAGATTCAGATCGCCCACAACGTACAGGTTGGTGATCACACCGCCATGGCCGCGTGTGTGGGGATCTCCGGCAGCACCAAAATCGGCAAGCATTGCATGCTCGCCGGGGGCGTTGGGCTGGTGGGGCATATCGAAATTTGCGACAACGTTTTTATCACCGGGATGACCATGGTGACCCATTCGATTACCGAAAAGGGTTCCTATTCTTCCGGTACGGCGATGCAACCAGCCGCCGAATGGCGCAAAAGCGCGGCCCGTATCCGTCAGCTCGATGACATCGCGCGACGTCTGCGACAGCTGGAAAAGCGTGTAGGGGACGTGACCCCTGACGGTAATGCTTCATCAGATGGCTGATACCATTTCCATATCAAGTGTGCACAGCCGCTAGACTGCCTCCTTGATTTGCTAGAGGGGTGCGCGTCAGTCGCGCGCTCCCAATCTTTACATAGGCTTCCCCCCGAAATGATGGACATCAACGAGATTCGCGAATACCTGCCTCACCGTTACCCGTTCCTGCTGGTGGATCGGGTCGTGGATCTGGATGTGGAAGGCAAGCGCATTCGCGCCTACAAGAATGTCAGCATCAACGAACCGTTCTTCAATGGTCACTTCCCCGCGCATCCAATCATGCCGGGCGTACTGATCATCGAAGCGATGGCTCAGGCTGCCGGTATCCTTGGTTTCAAAATGCTCGACGTGAAGCCTGCCGACGGCACGCTCTACTACTTCGTCGGCTCCGACAAGCTGCGTTTTCGCCAGCCCGTCACTCCAGGCGATCAATTGATCCTCGAAGCCCGTTTCATCAGCTGCAAGCGTCAGATCTGGAAGTTCGAGTGCCAGGCTTCGGTCGATGGCAAGCCAGTCTGCTCCGCTGAAATCATCTGCGCGGAACGCAAACTATGAGTTTGATTGACCCTCGCGCAATCATCGATCCGACGGCCGTTCTGGCTGAAGGTGTCGAGGTCGGCCCATGGTCGATCGTCGGCGCAGGTGTGGAAATCGGCGAGGGGACAGTGATCGGGCCGCATGTGATTCTCAAGGGCCCGACCCGAATCGGTAAGCACAACCGCATCTACCAGTTTTCCTCGGTAGGTGAGGACACGCCCGATCTGAAATACAAAGGCGAAGAAACCCGCCTGGTCATCGGTGACCACAACATCATCCGTGAAGGCGTGACGATTCACCGTGGCACGGTTCAGGACCGTTCGGAAACGACCCTGGGCGATCACAACCTGATCATGGCCTATGCCCACATCGGCCACGACAGTGTCATCGGTAACCACTGCATCCTCGTCAACAACACTGCGTTGGCTGGCCATGTGCACGTTGAAGACTGGGCGATCCTGTCCGGCTTTACCCTGGTTCACCAGTATTGCCACATCGGCGCCCACAGCTTTTCCGGCATGGGTACCGCCATTGGCAAGGACGTTCCAGCCTACGTCACGGTGTTCGGCAACCCGGCCGAAGCCCGTAGCATGAACTTCGAAGGCATGCGCCGTCGTGGTTTCAGCGAAGACGCGATCCACGCCCTGCGTCGTGCCTATAAGGTGGTTTACCGCCAAGGCCTGACGGTTGAGCAGGCACTCACCGAATTGGCCGAACCTTCGGACCAGTTCCCGGAAGTCGCGGTGTTCCGTGATTCCATCCAGTCTTCGACCCGCGGCATCACACGTTAATCATGGCTAATCTGCGTATTGCGCTGGTGGCGGGTGAGGCTTCCGGTGACATTCTGGGCGCGGGCATCATGCGCGCACTCAAGGCTCAGCATCCGGCAGTGGAGTTCATCGGTGTCGGTGGTCCGCTGATGCAGGCCGAAGGCCTGACTTCGTATTTCCCGATGGAACGTCTTTCGGTCATGGGCCTGGTGGAAGTGCTGGGTCGATTGCGTGAACTGATGGCGCGTCGCAAAAAGCTGATCGCCCACCTGATCGCCGAAAAGCCGGACGCATTTATCGGCATCGATGCCCCGGACTTCAACCTCACTATCGAACTCAAGCTGCGTCAGGCCGGGATCAAGACCGTGCATTACGTCAGCCCGTCGGTTTGGGCGTGGCGGCAGAAGCGGGTGCTGAAGATTCGCGAAGGCTGCGACCTGATGCTGACGCTGTTTCCATTCGAAGCGAAGTTCTACGAAGAAAAGGGCGTGCCGGTGCGGTTTGTCGGGCATTCCCTGGCTGATGCGATCCCGCTTGAAGCCGATCGCGCCGCCGCTCGGGCCGAACTCGGCTTGCCGGACGGACCGCTGGTTGCGTTGATGCCGGGCAGTCGTGGCGGCGAAGTCGGTCGTCTCGGTGCGTTGTTCCTCGATACCGCCCAACGCCTGCGGGCCTTGCGCCCCGGCGTTCGGTTCGTCATGCCTTGCGCCAGCCCGGAACGCCGCGCGCAGCTTGAAGAGTTGCTGGCCGGTCGCGATCTGCCGCTGACCCTGCTCGATGGCAAATCCCATCTGGCTCTTGCCGCCTGCGACGCCGTGTTGATTGCCTCCGGCACGGCGACCCTTGAAGCGCTGTTGTACAAGCGGCCGATGGTGGTCGCTTATCGCCTGGCGCCGCTGACGTTCTGGATTCTCAAGCGCATGGTGAAAAGCCCCTACATCTCGTTGCCGAACTTGCTGGCCCAACGCCTTTTGGTGCCCGAGTTGCTGCAAGACGACGCAACGGTCGAAGCCCTGGCCCAGACCTTGTCACCGTTGATCGAGGGTGGCGAAGAACAGACCCGTGGCTTCGACGAAATCCACCGGACCTTGCGTCTGGATGCCTCCAACCAGGCGGCGGATGCCGTGCTGAAACTGATTGGCCCAGTACAATGAGTAAAACAAGCATGCAAATGGGGCTGGATTTCACCTTGGTCGCTGAAGTGGAAGATCTGGTTGCCGGTGTCGACGAAGTCGGTCGCGGCCCGCTCTGCGGCGCCGTGGTCACGGCTGCGGTAATTCTCGATCCGAATCGGCCGATTCTTGGTCTGAACGACTCGAAGAAACTCACCGAGGCCCGCCGCGAAAAGCTCTACGACGAAATTTGCGAAAAAGCCCTGAGCTGGTGCATCGCCCGGGCCGAAGTTGAAGAAATCGATGAGCTGAATATTCTGCATGCCACCATGTTGGCCATGCAGCGCGCGATCGAAGGGCTGCACATCCAGCCGAAACTGGCGATGATCGACGGCAACCGCTGCCCGAAACTGTCCATGCGCGCCGAAGCGGTGGTGCAGGGTGACGGCAAGGTGCCGGCCATCGCTGCGGCGTCGATTCTGGCCAAGGTCAGCCGTGACCGTGAAATGGCCGCTTTCGAACTGATTTACCCGGGTTACGGGATCGGCGGCCACAAAGGCTACCCGACCCCCGTTCATCTGGAAGCTCTGGCCCGATTGGGGCCAACGCCGATTCACCGTCGTTCTTTCGCCCCGGTGCGCCTGGCTTACGAGGCTCGCGAAAACCTGATCGAGAGTTAGTCGCGAGGCTGATGTTTTACTCAAGGCCCGGTACAATCCGGGCCTTGTTGTCTTCACGTTTCTAGACAGGATCACTATGCCGGCTTCATTCGTTCATCTACGCCTGCACACTGAATATTCCCTGGTCGACGGTCTGGTGCGGATCAAACCGCTGGTCAAGACCCTGGTCGGCATGAACATGCCTGCCGTCGCGGTCACCGACCAGAACAACATGTGTTCCCTGGTCAAATTCTATAAAGCCGCCATGGGCGCAGGCATCAAGCCGATCTGCGGTGCCGACCTGTGGTTGTCGAACAAGGACCCGGACAACGCCCTGAGCCGGATCAGCCTGCTGGTGATGAACGCTGTCGGCTATCGCAACCTCACCGAACTGATTTCCCGCGGCTTCATCGACGGCCAGCGCAATGGCTCGGTCATTATCGAGCGCGAGTGGGTGGCCGAAGCCAGCGAAGGCTTGATCATGCTGTCGGCGGCCAAAGAGGGCGAGATCGGCCTGGCCATGCTCAGCGGCAATCCGGCAGAAGCGGAAAACCTCGCGCGCGAATGGATGGCGGTGTTCCCGGATCGTTTCTATCTGGAGATCCAGCGCACCAACCGCCCCAACGACGAAGAGCAGTTGCACGGCGCCGTGGCGCTGGCCGAGAAGATCGGTGCGCCGCTGGTCGCCACCAACGACGTGCGTTTCATCAAGCAGGAAGACTTTGCCGCTCACGAAACCCGCGTCTGCATCGGTGAGGGCCGCGCCCTCGACGATCCGCGGCGTTCGAAGAATTACAGCGATCAGCAATACCTCAAAAGCGCCGAGGAAATGGCCGAGCTGTTCAGCGACATTCCCGAAGCGCTGGCCAACACCGTCGAGATCGCCAAGCGCTGCAACATCGAAGTGAAGCTGGGCACTCACTTCCTGCCCAACTTCCCGATCCCTGATGGCATGACCATCGACGAGTATTTCCGCAAGGTCTCGTTCGATGGCCTGGAAGAGCGCCTCAGCGTTCTGCTGCCCCGAGACACCACCGAAGACTACGAAACCAAGCGTCAGGTCTACGTCGACCGGTTGAATTTCGAACTGGATATCATCATCCAGATGGGCTTCCCCGGTTACTTCCTGATCGTGATGGACTTCATCCAGTGGGCCAAGAGCAACGGCGTGCCGGTCGGGCCTGGCCGGGGGTCGGGTGCCGGGTCGCTGGTGGCCTATGTGCAGAAGATCACCGACCTCGACCCGCTGGAATATGACCTGCTGTTCGAACGTTTCCTTAACCCGGAACGGGTTTCCATGCCCGACTTCGACGTCGACTTCTGCATGGACGGTCGTGACCGTGTGATCGACTACGTGGCCGAGAAATACGGCCGTAATGCGGTGAGCCAGATCATCACCTTCGGTTCCATGGCCGCCAAGGCGGTGGTCCGAGACGTGGCGCGGGTGCAGGGCAAGTCCTACGGTCTGGCGGATCGTCTGTCGAAGATGATTCCGTTCGAAGTCGGCATGACCCTGGAAAAAGCCTACGAGCAGGAAGAAATCCTGCGCGACTTCATCAAGGTCGATGAAGAAGCCGCAGAAATCTGGGAAATGGCGCGCAAGCTTGAAGGCGTTGTGCGTAACGTCGGCAAGCACGCCGGTGGTGTGGTGATCGCGCCGACCAAGCTGACTGACTTCTCGCCAATCTATTGCGATGAGGCCGGCGACGGTCTGGTGACCCAGTTCGACAAGGACGACGTTGAAGCCGCCGGCCTGGTGAAGTTCGACTTCCTGGGCCTGCGGACCCTGACGGTCATCGACTGGGCACTGAAAACCATCAACCGCGACCGCGCCAAGGTTGATCAGCCGCCGCTGGATATCGCGTTCATCCCGCTGGATGACAAACCGACCTACCAGCTGCTGCAAAAAGCTGAAACCACCGCGGTGTTCCAGCTTGAGTCGCGCGGCATGAAAGAGCTGATCAAAAAGCTCAAGCCCGACTGCCTGGAAGACTTGATCGCACTGGTGGCCCTGTTCCGTCCGGGCCCTTTGCAGTCGGGCATGGTGGACGACTTTATCAACCGTAAGCACGGTCGCGCCGAACTCGCGTACCCGCACTCGGATTACCAGTACGACGGCCTCAAGCCCGTATTGGCACCGACTTACGGCATCATCCTGTATCAGGAACAGGTGATGCAGATTGCCCAGGTCATGGCCGGTTACACCCTCGGCGGCGCGGACATGCTGCGACGGGCCATGGGTAAGAAAAAGCCGGAAGAAATGGCCAAGCAGCGCGGCGGTTTCATTGACGGTTGCAAGACCAACAATATCGACGCCGACCTGGCCGGTAACATTTTCGACCTGGTAGAAAAATTCGCCGGTTACGGCTTCAACAAATCCCACTCCGCCGCTTATGGCCTGGTTTCATACCAGACCGCTTGGCTGAAAACGCACTACCCGGCGCCGTTCATGGCCGCGGTACTGTCTGCGGATATGCACAACACCGACAAGGTCGTGACCTTGATCGAAGAAATTCGCACCATGAAGCTGCGTCTCGACGCGCCGGATGTGAATACTTCCGAGTTCAAGTTCACGGTGAATGACGAAGGCCGGATTATTTACGGCCTCGGTGCGATCAAGGGGGTGGGCGAAGGCCCGGTCGAGGCGATTACCGAGGCGCGTCAGGACGGTCCGTTCAAGGACCTGTTCGATTTCTGTGCCCGTGTCGACCTCAAGCGAATCAACAAGCGCACCCTGGACGGTTTGATCCGCAGCGGTGCACTGGATCGTCTGGGGCCTTATTTCCATGACGAGCAGAAAGCCTATCAGGCCAATATCGACCGTAACCGGGCGGTCTTGCTGAACGCCATGGAAGGGGCGATCAAGGCGGCCGAACAAACCGCGCGTACTCATGACAGCGGTCATGTCGACCTGTTTGGTGGTCTGTTCGTTGAAGAAGATGCCGACGTCTACGCCAATCACCGCAAAGCCAAGGAGCTGACCCTCAAGGAGCGCCTGAAAGGGGAGAAAGACACCCTCGGCCTGTACCTGACCGGTCACCCGATTGACGAGTACGAAGGCGAGATCCGCCGTTTTGCTCGTCAGCGCATCATCGACCTGAAGCCGGCTCGTGATACGCAAACCGTCGCCGGCATGATCATCGCCTTGCGGGTGATGAAGAACAAAAAGGGCGACAAGATGGGGTTCATCACCCTCGACGATCGCTCCGGGCGGATCGAGGCTTCGCTGTTTGCCGAAGCGTTCCACTCGGCGCAATCGCTGTTGCAGACCGATGCGATGGTGGTGGTCGAAGGCGAAGTCAGCAACGACGACTTCTCCGGCGGCCTGCGGCTGCGGGTCAAGCGGGTGATGAGCATGGAAGATGCGCGCACCAACCTCGCCGAAAGCCTGCGCCTGAAGCTGCAGACCAAGGATTTGAAGGGCGATCAGCTACGCTGGCTGGGTGAGTTGTTCAAACGTCATCGCGGCGCGTGCCCGATCACCATGGAGTACACGAGCCCCGATGCGAAGGCCTTGTTGCAGTTTGGCGAGACCTGGCGGATCGATCCGGCGGATGCGTTGATTCAAGCCTTGCGTGACCAGTTCGGGCGAGACAACGTCTTCCTCCAATACCGTTGACGGTCGGGGCTGTCTGTAGGCTCCGATCTCGACCAGAATTTTTAATCTCGACCTGAACGCGCCTGTCCCTTAAGGTAGGGCGCGAATAGACAACCGGCCGGCCCAAGCTCTCTTGGACGTCGACCCAAGACGGACGCCTATGAACCCGAATTTTCTAGATTTCGAACAGCCGATCGCCGACCTGCAAGCCAAGATCGAAGAGTTGCGCTTGGTCGGTAACGACAATTCGCTGAATATCGGCGATGAGATCTCCCGCCTGCAGGACAAAAGCAGCACGCTGACCGAAGACATCTTCGGCAAGCTGACCAGCTGGCAGATCGCACGTCTCGCGCGTCACCCGAAACGTCCGTATACCCTGGACTACATCGAACACATCTTCACCGAGTTCGACGAACTGCACGGCGACCGTCACTTCTCCGACGACGCTGCGATCGTGGGCGGCATTGCCCGTCTGGACGATCAGCCGGTGATGATCATCGGCCACCAGAAAGGCCGTGAAGTGCGCGAGAAAGTCCGCCGCAACTTCGGTATGCCGCGTCCTGAAGGCTACCGCAAGGCGTGCCGCCTGATGGAAATGGCCGAACGTTTCAAAATGCCGATCCTGACCTTCATCGACACGCCGGGCGCTTACCCTGGCATCGATGCTGAGGAGCGTAACCAGAGCGAGGCGATTGCCTGGAACCTGCGCGTCATGGCCCGCCTGAAAACCCCAATCATCGCCACCGTGATCGGTGAAGGTGGTTCGGGTGGCGCGCTGGCGATCGGCGTCTGCGATCAACTGAACATGCTGCAGTACTCGACCTACGCGGTGATCTCGCCGGAAGGTTGCGCCTCGATTCTGTGGAAAACCGCCGAGAAAGCGCCGGACGCGGCTGAAGCCATGGGCATCACCGCCGAGCGCCTGAAAGGCCTGGGCATCGTCGACAAAGTGATCGGCGAGCCATTGGGCGGCGCTCACCGCGATCCGGCAGCGGCGGCGGCTTCGATCCGTGCCGAGCTGAGCTCGCAACTGGCGATGCTGAAGAAGTTCGATAACGAGGCGCTGCTGGCCCGTCGTTACGAGCGTCTGATGAGCTACGGTCTCTGATCTGACCGCGCTTCACCCATGTGGGAGCGAGCCTGCTCGCGAAAGCGGTATAACAGCCAACAGATAAGTTGAATGTTAAGCCGCCATCGCGAGCAGTCTCGCTCCCACATTTGATTTGTGCGAAGTGATCGATATGAGTCTGCCAACCCGTGATCTCTCCACCAGGCTTCTGCTGAATCTCGCGCCGTGGCGCAACGCCACAACCTGGCGCGTCGCCTTCTCCGGCGGACTCGACTCCACCGTCCTGCTGCACCTCCTTGCCCACCTCGCAAAAACCCAATCCCTGCCGGCGCTCAGCGCCATTTATGTTCACCACGGCCTTCAGGCTGCGGCTGATGCGTGGCCGCAACATTGTCAGTCGGTCTGTGACGCGCTGGGTGTGCCGCTGCAGGTGGTTCACGTTCAGGTTCAGCCCGGCGCCAGCCTTGAGCGTGCCGCCCGGGATGCGCGCTATGGCGCCTTCGTTGAAGCCACTCAAGCCAATGAGCTGCTTCTCACCGCGCAGCACCGGGACGACCAAGCGGAAACCCTGTTGTTTCGGCTGTTGCGCGGGGCAGGGGTGAGGGGCTTGTCCGGCATGCCGCGCGAGCGCGTCCTGGGTCGCGGGCATCTTTTGCGTCCGTTGCTCGATGTCACACGCGCCGAGCTTGAGGCTTATGCGGCCGAGCATCGGTTGAGCTGGATCGAGGACCCCTCGAACCAGGACCGCCAGTTCTCACGCAACTACCTGCGGCATCAAGTGTTCCCGGTATTGACCGAGCGCTGGCCGCAAGCGACGGCGACCATGGCTCGCACTGCCGCGCATCTGAGCGAAGCGCAGGGGTTGCTCGATGAGCTGGCCCACATCGATCTGGCCAGCGCCAATACCGCCAATGAATTCGATTGGCTGGGTTTGCCATCCCTGGAGTTGGCACCGCTGGTCAGGCTTTCTGCCGCGCGCCAGCGCAACGCATTGAGTCACTGGCTTGCAGCATTGACGCGGCTGCCGGATAGCGACCATTGGTCGGGTTGGGATGATTTGCGCGATGCCACGGGTGATGCCCGTCCGGTCTGGCGATTGGCGGAGGGCGAATTGCATCGGGCGGGCGGGCGTATCTGGTGGCTGTCGGGTCGTTGGCTGCGCGTTCCCCCCCAGTCGGCCTTTGGACTGATCCTTCGACAACGCTGGTTTTACCGGAAAACGGCGAGCTTACGATCACCGGCCAAATCCCCGCCGGCCTGCTGCAAATCCGCTATCGTGAAGGAGGCGAGGTCATGAATCTGCCTGAGCGCGGCCACCGGGATCTCAAGCGTTTGCTCAACGAACGCGGGGTTCCGGGCTTCGTCCGTGGCAGATTGCCGCTGCTTTACCGGGGCGCGCAATTGCTGGCGGTGGCCAATCTGCGGGGCCTCGATGGCAACGAGCAGGAGGGCTGGCATTTGCAGTGGGACCCACTGAGCGAAGATCAAGGTTTGAGCTGAAAGGGGCTTTCCGGTAGACTACGCTCCCTTCTTGATACAACTTCTGTGGATTCGCCTGAATTACAGAAGTTGCCGATTACCAAGCAGTCTTTGCTGGGCGATTCCAAAAAATGTGTAGCGAGCAACGTACCGGTGTTTCATCTGCCGGTCTGTCCCAACGCGGCGGTTTTTTTGAAAGGTGCACTGTGATTAATGCAGGTGATCGGGGGCTTCGGCCTTCCTTCGCTTTCCCCGGCGGCTCGGACCGCTTTAACGCAGACTTCTAGGGTTTTTCATGACGCGCTACATATTCGTCACGGGCGGTGTTGTTTCTTCATTGGGGAAAGGCATTGCCTCGGCTTCATTGGCGGCCATCCTGGAGGCGCGGGGACTTAAGGTCACCATGCTGAAGCTGGACCCGTACATCAACGTTGACCCGGGCACCATGAGCCCGTTCCAGCACGGTGAAGTGTTCGTCACCCACGACGGCGCCGAGACCGACCTGGACCTGGGTCACTACGAGCGGTTCATCCGCACGACCATGACCCAGAACAACAACTTCACCACCGGCCGTGTCTACGAACACGTCCTGCGCAAAGAGCGCCGTGGTGATTACCTGGGTGCAACCATCCAGGTAATCCCGCACATCACCGACGAAATCAAGCGCCGCATCATCAAGGGTGCCGGCGATGCTGACGTGGCGATGGTCGAGATCGGTGGCACCGTGGGTGACATCGAGTCGCAACCGTTCCTCGAAGCGATCCGTCAATTGCGTTTCGAAGTCGGCGCCAAGCGCGCGATGCTGATGCACTTGACGCTGGTGCCGTACATCGCCACTGCCGGCGAAACCAAAACCAAACCAACCCAGCACTCGGTCAAGGAACTGCGTTCCATCGGCCTGCAGCCAGACGTGCTGGTGTGCCGTTCCGATCACCCGATCGACATCTCGTCGCGTCGCAAGATCGCGCAGTTCACCAACGTTGAAGAACGTGCGGTGATCGCGCTGGAAGATGCCGACACCATCTACAAGATCCCGGGCATCCTGCACTCCCAGGGCCTGGACGATTTCGTCGTCGAGCGTTTCGGCCTGCAATGCGGCAGCGCGGACCTGTCCGAGTGGGAAGCGGTGGTTGACGCCAAGCTGAACCCGGAACACGAAGTCACCATCGCGATGGTCGGCAAGTACATGGAACTGCTGGACGCCTACAAGTCGCTGATCGAAGCGATGAGTCACGCCGGCATCAGCAACCGCACCAAGGTCAACCTGCGCTACATCGATTCCGAAGACATCGAAAACCAGGGCACCGCGCTGCTGGAAGGTGTCGACGCGATCCTCGTACCGGGCGGCTTCGGTCTGCGTGGCGTGGAAGGCAAGATCACCGCCGTTCAATACGCTCGCGAAAACAAGGTTCCGTACCTCGGCATCTGCCTGGGCATGCAAGTGGCCGTGATCGAGTTCGCTCGTAACGTGCTGGGCTGGAAAGACGCCAACTCCACCGAGTTCGATCGCGCCAGCGGTCATCCGGTCGTGGGTCTGATCACCGAGTGGGAAGATGCCACCGGCGCCGTCGAAACCCGTACCGAATCGTCCGACCTGGGCGGCACCATGCGCCTCGGCGCTCAGGATTGCCTGCTGGAACCGGGTTCCCTGGTGCACGATTGCTACGCCAAGGACGTGATCGTCGAGCGTCACCGTCATCGCTACGAAGTGAACAACAACCTGCTGCCGCAAATCATGGAAGCCGGCCTGAAAATCTCCGGTCGTTCCGGTGATGGCGCGCTGGTCGAAGTGGTTGAAGCCCCGGATCATCCATGGTTCGTCGCTTGCCAGTTCCACCCTGAGTTCACCTCGACACCACGCGACGGTCACCCGTTGTTCAGCGGTTTCGTTAAAGCAGCTTTGGTTCAACACCAGAAGAAGGCGTAAATCCGATGGCGCAGAAGATCATCCGTGTAGGCGATATCGAGATTGCCAACGACAAGCCAATGGTGCTTTTCGGTGGCATGAACGTGCTGGAAAGCCGCGACATGGCGATGCAGGTCTGCGAAGAATACGTAAAGGTCACCGAGAAACTCGGTATCCCTTACGTGTTCAAGGCCAGCTTCGACAAGGCCAACCGTTCCTCCGTGGCCTCTTACCGTGGCCCCGGCCTGGAAGAGGGCATGCGGATTTTCCAGGACATCAAGCAAGCCTTCGGCGTGCCGATCATCACCGACGTCCACGAGCCTGACCAGGCCGCGGTCGTCGCTGAAGTCTGCGACATCATCCAGCTGCCGGCCTTCCTGTCGCGCCAGACCGACCTCGTGGTCGCGATGGCCAAGACCGGCGCGGTGATCAACATCAAGAAAGCCCAGTTCCTCGCCCCGCATGAGATGAAACACATCCTGAGCAAATGCGTGGAAGCGGGTAACGATCAGTTGATCCTCTGCGAACGCGGTTCGAGCTTTGGCTACAACAACCTGGTCGTCGACATGCTTGGCTTCGGCATCATGAAGCAGTTCGAATACCCGGTGTTCTTCGACGTGACCCACGCGCTGCAAATGCCCGGTGGTCGCTCCGATTCCGCCGGCGGTCGTCGCGCCCAGGTCACTGACCTGGCCAAGGCAGGCATGAGCCAGTCGCTGGCCGGTCTGTTCCTCGAAGCCCACCCGGACCCGGACAACGCCAAGTGCGACGGCCCTTGCGCCTTGCGCCTGGACAAACTGGAGCCATTCCTGGCCCAGCTCAAAGCCCTGGACGAACTGGTGAAGAGTTTTCCGACGGTAGAGACCGCGTAAACCTCGTTTCTCCGGTAAAGTACCGCACGATTTGTTGCTCAGGCCCTCGGGCCTGAGCCTTATCGTCCGCAAGTCTGCCTGCTGCACACCACTTGCCGACGGTAAAAGATTTCCTCTAGCTGCGTCGTTTTCGTCAACTTTGGAGTGTTTACAACAATGGCAAAAATCGTCGACATCAAAGGTCGTGAAGTTCTCGACTCCCGTGGCAATCCCACCGTGGAAGCGGACGTGCTTCTCGATAACGGCATCATCGGTAGCGCGTGCGCGCCGTCCGGTGCTTCCACTGGCTCGCGTGAAGCGCTCGAGCTGCGTGATGGCGACAAGAGCCGTTACCTGGGCAAAGGCGTACTCAAAGCCGTTGCCAACATCAACGGTCCGATCCGCGATCTGTTGCTGGGTACAGACCCAAGCGACCAGAAAGCACTGGATCACGCGATGATCAAGCTTGATGGCACCGAAAACAAAGGCTCCCTGGGCGCCAACGCGATCCTCGCCGTTTCCCTGGCCGCCGCCAAGGCCGCCGCACAGGACCAGGACCTGCCGCTGTACGCGCACATCGCCAACCTGAACGGCACCCCGGGTGTCTACTCGATGCCGGTTCCGATGATGAACATCATCAACGGTGGCGAGCACGCCGATAACAACGTCGACATCCAGGAATTCATGGTTCAGCCGGTTGGCGCCAAGTCTTTCTCGGAAGGTCTGCGCATGGGCACCGAGATTTTCCATCACCTCAAAGCTGTTCTGAAGGCCCGTGGCCTGAGCACCGCAGTGGGTGACGAAGGTGGTTTCGCACCGAACCTGGCTTCCAACGAAGACGCGTTGAAAGTGATCTCCGAAGCCGTGGCCAACGCCGGTTACAAGCTGGGCACCGACGTGACCCTGGCACTGGACTGCGCGGCCAGCGAATTCTACGAAGACGGTAAATACAACCTGTCCGGCGAAGGCCAGGTGTTCACCGCCGAAGGTTTCGCTGACTACCTGAAAGGCCTGACCGAGCGTTATCCGATCATCTCGATCGAAGACGGCCTGGACGAGTCCGACTGGGCTGGCTGGAAAATCCTCACCGACAAGATCGGCGAGAAGACCCAGCTGGTGGGCGACGACCTGTTCGTGACCAACACCAAGATCCTGAAAGAAGGCATCGATAAAAAGATCGCCAACTCGATCCTGATCAAGTTCAACCAGATCGGCACCCTGACCGAAACCCTGGAAGCCATCCAGATGGCCAAGGCCGCTGGTTACACTGCCGTGATCTCGCACCGCTCCGGCGAAACCGAAGATTCGACCATTGCCGACCTGGCGGTGGGCACTGCGGCTGGCCAGATCAAGACCGGTTCCCTGTGCCGTTCGGACCGCGTGTCCAAGTACAACCAACTGCTGCGTATCGAAGAGCAGTTGAATGGCAAAGCCAAGTACAACGGTCGCAGCGAATTCCGCGGTTAATCGTTAACTGGTAAAAAGACACCGGATTGTGTCGGAAAAATCGCTACAGCGATGGATTTGCCACTAATCTGATGCCTTATAAGCACAAGCCTGGGTCTTCCAGGCTTCGTGCTATCAGAAGCTTCAAAGTTTTGGCATGGCTGTCTTTTTTCACTGGATACCTGATATTCGATGCGCAGTCCCAATTGGTTGTTCCTCGTCTTGCTCTTGTTGCTGGCTGGCCTGCAATACCGCCTGTGGGTGGGAAATGGCAGTCTGGCGCAAGTGGCTGAGCTGACTCAGCAGATCGCAGATCAACACGCTGAGAACGAAGGGTTGCTGGAACGCAATCGGGTAATGGACGCCGAAGTCAGCGAGTTGAAAAAAGGCATGGAGACCGTGGAAGAGCGGGCTCGTCATGAGTTGGGCATGGTCAAGGACGGTGAAACCCTTTACCAGTTGGCTCAATGAATAACTCTTTACCGGCCTTCTGGGCCGTGATTCCTGCCGCGGGCGTCGGTGCCCGTATGGCCGCAGACCGTCCCAAGCAATACTTGCAATTGGGCGGGCGCACTATTCTCGAACACAGCCTTGGCTGTTTCCTTGATCATCCTGCCCTGAAGGGGTTGGTGGTCAGTCTTGCTGTTGATGATCCCTACTGGCCGAACCTGGCGTGTGCTGCCGATCCGCGTATTCAGCGGGTCGAGGGCGGCGACGAGCGTTCCGGGTCAGTGCTCAATGCCTTGCTGCATCTGCACGCTCAAGGTGCTGACGATGAAGACTGGGTGCTGGTTCACGATGCTGCACGGCCGAATCTTTCGCGTGATGATCTTGATAAGTTGCTGGGTGAGTTGGCGGACGATCCAGTGGGCGGGCTGCTGGCAGTTCCTGCCCGCGATACGCTCAAACGGGTCGACAAGCACGGTCGTGTGGTTGAAACCGTGGATCGCAGCGTGATCTGGCAGGCGTACACGCCGCAGATGTTTCGCCTCGGCGCGTTGCATCGGGCATTGGCGGACAGTCTGGTGGCGGATGCCTTGGTGACTGATGAAGCTTCGGCCATGGAGTGGGCTGGATTGGCGCCGCGTCTGATTGAAGGGCGGTCCGATAATCTCAAGGTTACTCGCCCTGAAGATCTTGAATGGCTTCGCCAGCGTTGGGCTAATCGCCGCTGAGTCGCTCATTGGCTGTTCAACCGCCATCGCGAGCAGGCTCACTCCTGCATTGGAATGAATTTCCCTGTAGCACTGAGCCTGCTCGCGATGGCGTTCTATCAGTCAGCAAAACTGTCACTGAAAGCGGCAATCCGAGCTAAGTTCGATACTCCGGCCGCTCAGCCAACCCTTGCTTCAAATAATCCACCAACTTGCGCACCTTCGGCGACAGATGCCGTTGCTGTGGATACAGCGCCCAAACCGCCGTGTTCGGTGGCTGGTGCGCCTCCAGCAATGAAATCAATTCGCCGTTTTTCAGGTGCTCCAGCACGTAATAGTCTGGCAGCTGACACAACCCGACACCCTGTAGTGCCGCATCCAGAACCGCTTGCCCACTGTTGCAGCGCCAGTTTCCCTGCACCCGTTGCGAAAATTCCCGCCCGTTCTGCTCCATTTGCCACATGTCCGAACTGCCGATCAGGCAATTGTGGCGGCTGAGTTCCGACAAACTGTGTGGGCGACCATACCGTTCCACGTAGGACGGCGACGCGCACAAATACATCCGCCGTGGTGCCAGGCGCGTGGCGACCAGTCGCGAATCCTGGAGACGCCCGAGGCGGATTGCCAGGTCCAGCCCTTCGTGCACCAGGTCGAGAGGACGGTTGCTCAATTCAATGTCGACGCGCAGTTGTGGATAAAGGCCCATGAAACGGGTCACCAGTGGCACGATGAAGCGTTCTCCATACGCCACGGCGCAGGTCATGCGCAGCATGCCCTTAGGCTCGCTGGTCAGGTCGCCGACCGCGCGCAAGGCTTCTTCGCGACCGTCCTGCAAGCGCTGGCAATGTTGCAAAAAGGTTTGCCCGGCTTCGGTCAGCGTCACCCGGCGAGTGCTGCGGTAAAGCAGTCGCGTCTGAAGGCGCTCTTCGAGGCGTGCGATTTGTCGACTGATGTGAGAGGAAGAAACTCCAAGGCGCTCCGCCGCCGCCGTGAATTGGCTGCATTCGGCCACGGCGACGAACTCGTCGATTCCTTCCCAGCGGTTTTCAGACATCCAGGATTATCCCTGTGTGGCAATAATGTTTTGCTTTTGCCCGGATTATTCCTCGTAGCGCGCTGTATTACACTCCTTGTCTCGTTTTTATTCACTGGAGAATCCACATGATCAAGTCGCGCGCTGCCGTTGCCTTCGAGGCCAAGAAACCCCTCGAGATCGTCGAAGTCGATGTCGCCATGCCCAAGGCCGGTGAAGTTCTGTTGCGAGTGGTGGCCTCCGGTGTCTGCCATACCGATGCCTACACCCTGTCGGGCGCTGACCCGGAAGGCATCTTCCCGTCGATCCTCGGTCACGAAGGTGGCGCGGTGGTTGAGGCGATCGGTGAGGGCGTGACCTCCGTCGCGGTCGGCGACCATGTGATCCCGCTGTACACCCCGGAATGCCGTCAGTGCAAATTCTGTCTGTCGGGCAAAACCAACTTGTGTCAGGCGATTCGCGCGACTCAAGGCAAGGGCCTGATGCCGGATGGCACTTCGCGCTTTTCCTACAAGGGCCAGCCAATTTTCCACTACATGGGGACCTCGACATTCTCCGAGTACACCGTGCTGCCGGAAATCTCCGTCGCCAAAATTCCAAAAGAAGCACCACTGGAAAAAGTCTGCCTGCTGGGCTGCGGTGTCACCACCGGTATCGGTGCAGTCCTCAATACCGCCAAGGTAAAACCAGGTGATACCGTCGCCATTTTCGGTCTGGGCGGCATCGGTTTGTCAGCCATCATCGGTGCGGTCAAGGCCAAGGCTGGTCGCATCATCGCCATCGACATCAACCCGGCGAAGTTCGAGATCGCCAAGCAGCTCGGTGCAACCGACTGCGTGAACCCGAAAGATTTCGACCGTCCGATCCAGGAAGTCATCGTCGACATGACTGACGGCGGCGTCGACTTTTCCTTCGAGTGCATCGGCAATGTGCAATTGATGCGTGCGGCCCTTGAGTGCTGCCACAAGGGTTGGGGTGAGTCGGTGATTATCGGTGTGGCCGGTGCCGGCCAGGAAATCTCAACCCGTCCATTCCAGCTGGTGACCGGTCGTGTCTGGCGCGGTTCGGCATTCGGCGGCGTGCGCGGTCGTACCGAATTGCCAAGCTACGTCGAGATGGCCGAAACCGGCGAAATCCCGCTGGATACGTTTATCACCCACACCATGGGCCTGGAAGACATCAACAAGGCTTTCGACCTGATGCACGAAGGCAAAAGCATCCGTAGCGTCATCCATTTCTGAGGTCGGTCATGAGCCTGGAAAATATCTCCTGCCAGAAAAGCTTCGGCGGCTGGCACAAACGCTACAAGCACCGCTCCGATGTCCTCGGCTGCGACATGGTGTTCGCCGTGTACCTGCCGCCGCAGGCGGAGCAGGGCGGCAAGTTGCCGGTGCTGTATTGGTTGTCCGGCCTGACCTGTACCGACGAAAACTTCATGCACAAGGCCGGCGCGATGCGCATGGCCGCCGAGCTTGGGTTGATCATCGTTGCGCCGGACACCAGCCCTCGCGGACCCGATGTTCCAGGTGATCCGGACGGCGCCTGGGACTTCGGTCTCGGTGCCGGATTTTATCTGAATGCCACGCAGGAACCCTGGTCCCGGCACTATCGGATGCATGACTATGTCGTGCAGGAATTGCCGGCATTGGTCGAAGCCCATTTCCCGGCGTCGGACAAGCGCGGCATCAGCGGTCACTCCATGGGTGGCCACGGGGCGCTGGTCTGCGCCTTGCGCAATCCGGGGCGTTACCAATCGGTGTCGGCGTTCTCGCCGATCAACAATCCGATGGATTGCCCGTGGGGTCAGAAAGCGTTTTCCCGCTACTTGGGGAGGACCGCTCGAAGTGGCGCGAATGGGATGCCTGCGCACTGATCGCCGAGGCCGACGAAAAGTTGCCGTTGCTGGTCGATCAAGGTGACCGTGATGATTTCCTGGCGACTCAGCTCAAGCCTGAAGCCTTGCAACAGGCGGCCAAACTGGCCGGTCATCCGCTGACGTTGCGCCTGCAACCGGGCTACGACCACAGCTATTTCTTCATCGCCAGCTTCATTGACGACCACTTGCAGCATCACGCACGCGCTCTAGGCACCTAATGCAGGTAGAATCACGCCCTGACAAAAATCGGGGCGTTTTTTTATGCGTATTGGCCACGGCTATGATGTGCACCGTTTCGCTGAAGGCGATTTCATTACTCTGGGCGGTGTGCGCATTGCACACGGCTTCGGGCTGCTCGCTCACTCCGACGGTGACGTCCTGCTGCACGCCTTGAGCGATGCCTTGCTCGGCGCCGCTGCGCTGGGTGATATCGGCAAGCACTTCCCGGACACCGACCCGACATTCAAGGGTGCCGACAGCCGCGTGCTGTTGCGTCACGTCGTCGCACTGATCCACGCCAAAGGCTGGAAAGTCGGCAACGTCGATAACACCATCGTCGCCCAGGCGCCGAAAATGGCCCCGCATATCGAATCGATGCGCGCGCTGATTGCCGCGGATCTTCAAGTTGAGTTGGATCAAGTGAACGTGAAAGCTACCACCACCGAAAAGCTTGGCTTTGTCGGTCGCGAAGAAGGCATTGCCGTGCATTCCGTTGCCTTGTTGCTGCGCGCATGAACGAAGCGCAATTGCTCGGCCCGCGAGCCTATGGCGACGCCCTCGGTACGGCGGTTCTGAAAGCCACGGCAGAAGATTTTCAGGTCGATGAAGTGCTCGATATCCCCCTCAGTGGCGATGGCGAACACTTGTGGATCTGGGTGGAAAAGCGCGGTCTCAATACCGAAGAAGCGGCACGGCGCATTGCCAAGGCGGCGGGTGTGCCATTGCGCACCGTCAGCTATGCAGGCCTCAAGGATCGTCAGGCGCTGACTCGCCAGTGGTTCAGCGTGCAGCTGCCGGGCAAGGCCGATCCTGATTTGTCGGCGGCCGAAAACGACACGCTGAAAATCCTCAAGACCGGTCGGCACAAGCGCAAGCTGCAACGCGGTGCCCATTCGGCGAATGGCTTCACTTTGCGCCTGACGCAATTCGCTGGCGACAAAGCCGCGATTGAAGAGCGGCTGCAGCTGATCGCCAAGCAAGGTATTCCCAATTATTTCGGTGCCCAGCGTTTCGGCTTTGATGGCGGTAACGTGGTCGATGCCCGTGCCTGGGCCGCGCGAAAGGCGTTGCCGGAGCAGCGCAATGTCCGTTCGCGTCTGCTCTCCACTGCCCGCAGCTTCCTGTTCAACCAGGTATTGGCGGCGCGTGTGGCCGATGGCACCTGGCAGCAAGCGCAGGTCGGCGATCTGCTGGCCTTCACCGACAGCCGCAGTTTTTTTCCGGCAGGTGAAGCCGAGTGCAGCGACCCGCGCCTGGCAATTCTCGACCTGCACCCGACCGGTCCCCAGTGGGGCGAAGGTGACTCGCCGGCGACCGGCGCTGTCCATGTACTGGAGCAGGCAATCGCCGCTCGCGAAGCGGATCTGCGCGATTGGTTGATTAACGCCGGAATGAACCACGAACGTCGCATCCTGCGGCTGCCCATTGGTGGGTTGACGTGGCATTATCCGGAGCCTGACATTCTGCAACTGGAATTCGTCCTCCCGGCCGGATGCTTTGCCACCGTATTGGTGCGCGAGCTTGTTGATCTGGTGCCGGTGGGGCAGACGGACAGCCCATGCGTATTCTGATTTCTAACGACGATGGGGTAGCCGCACCCGGTCTCGCCGCGCTTTATGCTGCGCTGGCGGATTACACCGAGTGCGTGGTTATCGCCCCGGACCAGGACAAAAGCGGCGCCAGCAGTTCGCTGACGCTCGACCGTCCGTTGCACCCGCAAACCCTGGCCAACGGCTTTATCAGCCTGAACGGCACACCCACCGATTGCGTGCACCTGGGCCTTAACGGCTTGCTGGAGCGCGAACCGGACATGGTGGTTTCCGGCATCAACCTGGGCGCCAACCTGGGCGACGACGTGCTGTATTCCGGCACCGTTGCGGCGGCACTCGAGGGGCGTTTCCTTGAGCGTCCTTCGTTCGCCTTTTCGTTGGTCTCACGGCAAGTGGAGAACCTTCCCACGGCCGCTTACTTTGCGCGCAAACTGGTCGAGGCTCATGCTGACCTCGACTTGCCACCGCGTACGGTACTGAGCGTGAATATTCCCAATTTGCCGCTGGACCACATTCGCGGTATTCAGCTGACCCGTCTCGGGCACCGCGCACGTGCTGCGGCACCGATGAAAGTGGTCGACCCGCGCGGCAAGTCCGGTTACTGGATCGCCGCCGCCGGGGACGCCGAGGATGGTGGCCCGGGCACCGACTTTCATGCGGTGATGCAGGGCTTTGTCTCGATTACTCCGCTGCAACTGGATCGCACCTTCAATGATGCCTTCAGAAGTCTCGATGGCTGGTTGGAGGGGTTGCGCTAATGGCTCGTGAACAAGACGATATTCTGCGTCGCGGCATCGGGATGACCTCGCAACGAACCCGCGAGCGCCTGATTCAGCGTCTGTATGAGGAAGGGGTTTCCAACGCCAAGGTGCTGGAAGTCATCCGTCGTACACCGCGTCACCTGTTCGTCGACGAAGCGCTGGCTCATCGCGCCTACGAAGACACGGCCCTGCCGATCGGACACAACCAGACCATCTCCCAGCCTTATATGGTGGCGCGCATGAGCGAGCTGCTGCTGGAGGCCGGTCCCTTGGACAAGGTGATGGAAATCGGTACCGGCTCGGGTTACCAGACGGCAGTGCTGTCGCAGCTGGTTGAACGGGTGTTCTCCGTGGAGCGCATCAAGGTGTTGCAGGACCGGGCCAAGGAACGCCTGGTGGAGCTGAATCTGCGCAACGTTGTGTTCCGCTGGGGCGATGGTTGGGAAGGCTGGCCGGCACTGGCGCCATACAACGGCATTATCGTGACCGCAGTGGCGACCGATGTACCCCAGGCGTTGCTGGATCAATTGGCGCCTGGCGGGCGACTGGTGATTCCTGTCGGCTCCGGTGAGGTGCAGCAACTGATGCTGATCATCCGCGAAGAACAAGGCTTTTCACGTCGTGTTCTGGGGTCGGTTCGCTTCGTGCCACTGCTCAACGGGCCGCTGGCCTGAGCATTTGTTCAAGTACGCTGAATTCTCTTCGATTGCCCGGGTCTTACAGCGGCATAGATGGGTTAAACAGGATTCATCGGCAGGCAGCAAACGTGTGCGCGAAGCGATTTCGCTTCATTAAAGGTAAAGCCTGTTCGGCCCGTTATACTTGCGACATTTCGTGCCGAAACACGGCAATCCACTATTTCAGCCACCAAAAAGGGAGCGGCGGGTGAGTCTCACAGTCATTGCGCAGCGTATGGGTACAAAGAGCTTTCAGCGCCTGGTGACTGGCCTCGTCTTGAGCACCTTGCTGGTCGGTTGCTCCAGTTCCAAAACGAGTGACGTGCGTGTCGTCGATCGCAACAAGTCCGTCGCCCAGCGTCCGGCGGTGACCACGGGTCAATACGTCGTTCGACCAAAAGATACGTTGTTCTCGATCGCTTTTCGCTACGGCTGGGACTACAAAGCCCTCGCCGCACGGAACAATATTCCTACGCCGTATACGATCCATCCGGGTCAGACAATTCGCTTTGACGGTCGCACCGGATCAACGTCGGCGCCGGTAGCCAGTGCTACCGATTCAACGCCTTCGTCGTCGCTGAAAACCACGGTAATCCGGCGCCAGCCAAATGGCGCAACCACCAGCACAGCGGTGGTTGCACCGTCCGTCGCCAGCAAACCGACCCCCGCTCCGATGCCTCCTGCCGGCCCAGCCCCGACCGGCTGGGGATGGCCATCTAATGGCATTCTGATTGGAAAGTTCTCCTCAAACGGTAGTTTGAATAAAGGAATTGATATCGCCGGGGATTTGGGACAGCCTGTTTTAGCTGCGTCTGATGGGACGGTGGTATACGCCGGGAGTGGCTTAAGGGGCTACGGCGAATTAGTCATCATCAAACACAGCGACACCTACGTCAGTGCCTACGGACATAACCGCAGGCTGTTGGTTCGGGAGGGGCAGCAGGTCAAGGTCGGACAGACAATTGCCGAAATGGGGTCAACGGGTACAGACCGGGTGAAACTGCATTTTGAGATTCGCCGACAAGGTAAACCTGTAGATCCACTGCAGTTCCTGCCACGTCGTTGATTTGTTACCAGCCTGTTCCGTCACGTAGAGGGGACAGGCTCCAGCGTTGCCAAGGATAAAGGCGCCGCTTGAGCTTGGGGTCGAACTCACCAAAGGACTATAACAATGGCTCTCAGTAAAGAAGTGCCGGAGTTTGACATCGACGATGAGGTTCTCCTTATGGAGACCGGCATCGCTACGGATTCGATGTCGAATGATGAAGGGGCTGCTCCACCTTCCGTTCGTGCCAAATCCAAACACTCCGCTTCGCTAAAGCAACACAAGTACATCGACTACACGCGGGCACTTGATGCCACGCAACTGTACCTCAACGAAATCGGCTTTTCCCCGCTGCTCTCCCCGGAAGAAGAAGTTCATTTTGCGCGTCTGTCGCAAAGTGGTGATCCGGCCGGGCGCAAACGCATGATTGAAAGCAACCTGCGGCTGGTGGTGAAAATCGCCCGGCGTTACGTCAATCGTGGGTTGTCGCTGCTGGACCTGATCGAAGAGGGCAACCTCGGACTGATCCGGGCAGTGGAGAAATTCGATCCTGAGCGCGGCTTCCGCTTTTCAACCTACGCAACCTGGTGGATTCGTCAGACCATCGAGCGCGCAATCATGAATCAGACCCGGACCATCCGGTTGCCGATCCATGTGGTCAAAGAGCTCAACGTGTACCTGCGGGCTGCACGAGAGCTGACCCAAAAACTCGATCACGAACCCTCACCCGAAGAAATCGCCAACCTGCTGGAAAAACCAGTGGCAGAGGTCAAGCGCATGCTCGGCTTGAACGAGCGGGTTTCTTCGGTCGACGTCTCGCTGGGTCCGGATTCGGATAAAACCCTGCTGGACACCCTTACAGATGACCGACCAACCGATCCATGTGAGCTGTTGCAGGATGACGACCTGTCCCAGAGCATCGATCAATGGCTTTCGGAACTGACCGACAAGCAACGCGAAGTGGTGGTACGCCGCTTCGGCCTGCGCGGTCACGAGAGCAGCACACTTGAAGACGTGGGCCTGGAGATCGGCCTGACCCGGGAACGGGTCAGACAGATTCAGGTGGAAGGCCTGAAACGTCTTCGGGAGATTCTCGAGAAGAACGGCCTGTCGAGCGAGTCGCTGTTTCAGTAAGCAACGCGCTTGAGTAGCATTAAAAAACCTCGACTGGTTCGGGGTTTTTTAATGCCTGGGAGATGGCTGGCAAGCGCCTCAGGATTGTAGTTTCGCGCTGTAAGTCTTTGCTTACTCTTTCGTAAGTGTTCGTTATTTTTACAGTGTGGCAGTCGCTCATCTGATACGTCTGCTCGAGTTATCTAATTGATTTATATGGTTATTAATAAAGATTAAAAGCATATGACAGAGAGTTTTGCGGATTGGGAGCGATTGCGCTTGGTGGGGAACTCTCTAGTATCTGAACTGTGTCAACGGACAGACACACCCTTCAAGGATGAGGGGAATGGACATCGCAGGGAGGCGATTCATCAGGACGATGAAAAGGAACACAGGGAATAGGGAAAAAATGTGGGCGGGTCAAACCGCCCCTTTTTTTTTCCTGCAGAAAAGCAAAAAGGCCCCCTAGGGGCCTTTTCGAGAACGCGGGGGAAATCAGCGTTCGAGGTCTTTGATCTTGCCTTTGACGCCATCCCACTCTTCAGCGTCGGGCAGCGATTCTTTCTTCTCGGTGATGTTGGGCCAGATTTCGGCCAACTCAACGTTCAGCTGAATGAACTGCTGCATGTCTTCCGGGACTTCATCTTCAGAGAAGATGGCCACGGCAGGGCATTCTGGTTCGCACAATGCGCAGTCGATGCACTCATCCGGGTGAATCACCAGGAAGTTCGGGCCTTCGTAAAAGCAGTCCACCGGACAGACTTCTACGCAGTCGGTGTACTTGCACTTGATGCAGTTGTCGGTGACGACGAAGGTCATTTCTAATTTTCTCCTCAGGCGGCGGCAGCGGAGCCCCTTCTTGTTGGGGTCGCCAGGTTTGGGAGCGATAGTCTGCAGGCCAGGCTATTAGCCTGCAGCATCCCAAACCGCGCGAGATTCTAACAGCTTGCAGGCAAGTGCGTTAGATCCGTGTCTTTAGTGTATAGAGCATTTCTAACGCGCGACGCGGTGTCATGTCATCCAGATCCAGTTTGGCCAGTTCATCCAGCACCGGATGCGGCAGGCTGGCGAACATATCGCTCTGCTGCGGCGCGGCCGGTTTGCCTCTGGTTGGTTTCGGAACTTCATGGGGCAGGGCAGTCGCTTCCAGTCGGCCCAGGTGCTCGCGAGCACGCACGATCACTTCACTCGGCACACCGGCCAACTGCGCAACTGCCAGGCCGTAGCTCTGGCTGGCAGGCCCGGGCAGCACGTGGTGCAGGAACACGATGCGCTCGTTGTGCTCGGTGGCATTAAGGTGAACGTTGGCCACCAGCGGCTGGGCTTCCGGTAACACCGTCAGCTCAAAGTAGTGGGTGGCAAACAGCGTGTAAGCCCGCAGATGCGCCAGACGTTCGGCGGCAGCCCAGGCCAGGGACAGGCCATCGAAGGTGCTGGTGCCGCGACCGACTTCGTCCATCAGTACCAGGCTACGTTCGGTGGCGTTGTGCAGAATGTTCGCGGTTTCGCTCATTTCGACCATGAAAGTCGATCGCCCGCCCGCCAGGTCATCGCTGGAACCGATCCGGGTGAAGATCCGGTCCACCAGAGACAATTCGCAACTGGCTGCCGGCACGAAACTGCCAATGTGCGCCAGCAGCACGATCAACGCGGTCTGGCGCATGTAGGTGGATTTACCGCCCATGTTCGGACCGGTGATCACCAGCATGCGCGTGTTGTCGTCGAGGCTCAGGTCGTTGGCCACGAACGGCGTGGTCAGCACTTGCTCGACCACCGGGTGGCGACCCTGGGAGATGCGCATGCACGGCTCGTCAACGAAGCGCGGGCAGTTCAGGTCGAGGTTCAGCGCACGTTCGGCAAGGTTGCTCAGCACGTCCAGCTCGGCCAGTGCCGCGGCGGTGTCTTGCAACGGCGGCAATTGGGCGATCAGGTCTTCGAGCAGCGCTTCGTACAGCATCTTCTCGCGGGCCAGTGCGCGGCTCTTGGCTGACAACGCCTTGTCCTCGAACGCTTTCAGTTCCGGCGTGATGAAGCGCTCGGCACCTTTGAGCGTCTGGCGGCGGATGTAGTCGGCCGGTGCCGATTCAGCCTGCTTGCTCGGCAACTCGATGAAGTAACCGTGAATGCGGTTGTAGCCGACCTTCAGGTGCGACAGGCCGGTGCGAGCCTTCTCCCGTGCTTCCAGGTCGATCAGGAACTGCCCGGCGTTTTCGCTGAGCGATTGCAAGTCGTCCAACTCGGCGTCGTAACCGGTCTTCAACACACCGCCGTCACGGATCACCGCCGGCGGGTTGTCGATGATGGCTTTTTCCAGCAGCGCCGCAAGTTCCGGGTAGGTGCTGGTGGTCTTCGCCAGTTGAATGATGTGCGGCGCTTCCAGTTCAGTCATCGCCACTTGCAATTCTGGCAATGCACCGAGCGCATCGCGCAGGCGAGCCAAGTCGCGAGGACGGGCATTGCGCAGGCCGATCCGCGCCAGAATCCGCTCGATGTCACCGATTTCCTTGAGCTGCGGTTGCAGTTTTTCGAAACGGTAACCGTCGAGCAGGCAGGTGATCGAGGTCTGTCGCGCCAGCAATACGGTCAGATCCCGCAGCGGACGGTTCAGCCAGCGGGTCAGCAGGCGGCTGCCCATGGCGGTCTGGCAGCGGTCTACCACCGACTGCAACGTGTTGTCGCGGCCTCCGGCCAGGTTGGTGTCCAGTTCCAGGTTGCGACGGCTCGCGCCGTCCAGCACCACGGTCTCATCCAGGCGTTCATGGCGCAGGCTGCGCAAATGGGGCAGGGCGGTGCGCTGGGTTTCCTTGGCGTAGCTGAGCAGGCAACCGGCGGCGCCGATGGCCAGGGTCAGGTTCTCGCAACCGAAGCCTTTCAGGTCCTGAGTGGAGAATTGCTGGCAAAGGCTTTTCAGTGCCGAGTCGCGTTCGAAATCCCACGGCGCACGGCGACGAACCCCGCGACGTTTTTCCGCCGGCAGGTCCTTTGGCCAGTCATCGGGAATCATCAGCTCCACCGGATTGACCCGCTCCAGCTCCGCCAGCAGGTTTTCCCAGCCCTTTATTTCCAGCACGGTGAAGTTGCCGCTGGTGATGTCCAGCACCGCCAGACCGAACAGACGTTCGTCACCCAACACCGCCGCGATCAGGTTGTCCCGACGCTCATCCAGCAGCGCTTCATCGCTGACCGTGCCCGGCGTGATGATCCGCACCACCTGACGATCCACCGGCCCCTTGCTGGTGGCCGGATCGCCGACCTGTTCGCAGATCACCACCGATTCGCCAAGCTTCACCAGTTTCGCCAGGTAGCCTTCGGCGGCGTGGTAAGGAATCCCACACATCGGAATCGCCTGACCGGCCGACTGCCCACGGGCCGTCAGGGTGATGTCCAGCAACTTGGCGGCCTTCTTCGCGTCTTCATAGAAGATCTCGTAGAAGTCGCCCATGCGGTAGAACATCAGCTGGTCGGGGTGCTGGTTCTTCAGGCGCCAGTATTGCTGCATCATTGGCGTGTGGGAGGACAGATCGGACAGTGCTTTATTCATCGGATATCAGGCAAATTCGTTGAAAGGTGTAGGGCAAAGGAGGGACATCAGCCCGGCTTTTCCGCGATGGGCGCAAGGTTAACATGAGCGGTCTGCCGGACGCAGGCATGAAAGCCCTGCCGCACATTTCCAATGTTTATGCATGATTTATGCGAATCAGCATTTGTCTTCCGAAAAAAGTTCAAGCACTATGCCCGTTATGCAAAAACGCAATGTTTCTACCGTCTTAAGAGCGCTGCTCGATCAGCACGGGATCTCCCCCACGGAGCTTCACCGTCGCACCGGCGTGCCTCAATCCACTCTCTCGCGAATCCTCAGCGGGAAGATCGTCGACCCTTCGGATAAACACATTTCGAAGATCGCCGAGTACTTCGCTGTGAGCACCGATCAGTTGCGCGGGCGCGCGGATGTCGCTGCCATCGCCAATACCGGGCGCGATCAATTGCATTCCGAACTCAAGGACATAAGTCTGTGGGACGACGACACGCCCGTCGATGATGACGAGGTGTCGGTCCCCTTTCTTCGCGAGGTTGAATTGGCTGCTGGATCAGGAAGATTCGTCATCGAAGAAAGCGAGCGCTCTAGCCTGCGCTTCGGCAAGCGCAGCTTGCGCCATAACGGTGTGCAATTCGATCAGGCCAAATGCGTGACGGTGCGCGGCAACAGTATGCTGCCGGTGCTGCGCGATGGCGCCACCGTTGGCGTGAATGCGGGCAAGTGCGGGATTGGCGACATCATTGATGGCGACTTGTATGCCATCAATCACAATGGCCAATTGCGGGTGAAACAGCTTTATCGCTTGCCGACCGGTATTCGCCTGCGCAGCTTCAATCGGGATGAACACCCGGACGAGGACTACACTTTTCAGGAAGTCCAGGAAGAGCAAATCGTCATCCTCGGTCACGTCTTCTGGTGGGGCATGTACGCCCGTTAACCTCACCGCCCTGCAATAAAACCCGCCACCGAGCGGGTTTTTTTTCGCCTGCCACAAACCGTCAGCGCCTTTGTTTGCAGGGCTTTCATGCGCCAGTGCATTTATAGTGCATAAATAAATGCATTTTCGCATTGACTGTATATGCATCCATGCATATTCTTTGTCTCAAGCCGCTCAACAAAGCAGCTCGAAACGAAGCTCTTTAGTTCCACCACAAAAGGCAGCGATGAACCGGCCTCAACGGTTCAGAGGGTTGGCAACTGACCCGGGTGTGCAGCGTAAAGCACCAGAAGCAGTTATCCGGCGGGCAGGGACCGCGGTCGGAAAAACAATCTGTATGGACTCGTACCGCGCCAGTAGCGCCGAAAAGTCAGCAGGACCGCATTACTGAAAAGCCCGGAACGCTCCGGGCTTTTTGGAATGCCTACCTATCGTTAGGCACCTCAAGAGACACCGTTTGAAAAAAACACACATCAATCACCCCGGGAGGCGTGACATGACAAACGAGCAACAAGCGTTGCTGGACATGCCGATCTGGCTTGTCATCGTCCTCGCCCTGGTGGGCGGGGTGTCCGGCGAAATGTGGCGCGCCGACAAGGACGGTGCCCGCGGCTGGTCACTGCTTCGGCGTTTGGCCTTGCGCTCCGGGGCCTGCGTGATCTGCGGGGTCTCGGCCATCATGCTGCTGTATGCCGCCGGCGTGTCGATCTGGGCCGCTTGCGCATTTGGCTGCCTGACGGCGATGGCCGGGGCGGACGTGGCCATTGGTCTCTATGAGCGCTGGGCAGCCAAGCGGATTGGCGTTTGCGAAGTGCCGCCGCGCGATTCTCGCCAGGATCACTGAAACCCAAGACCAATGGATTGGCGAGCAGCGGTGCCGACCGGCATCCGACCCTCAAGGACGCGGGTTTCCCATGGCCAGTACCTTTGAATCAAACCCGCCCTCAGCGGGTTTTTAATGCCCGGTGAAAACCCATGAAAATCACTCCACTGATTTCGCAACTGCGTGATCACTGCCCAACCCTCGCCAATCGCGTGGCCGCCGGCATCGACCTCACCACACTGCAAGCCGACAACCCACTGCAAACCCCTTGCGCCTACGTCGTACCGATCGCCGATCTGGCGAGCAAAAGCGTGGCGCAGAACCTGAACCTGCAACCGATCCGCGACAACTTTGAAGTGACCCTGGTGCTCGACACCACGGACGCTACAAAAGCGCTGGATCTGATGCACGACCTGCGGGCCGAGCTGTGGCGTGCGCTGGTGGGTTTCAAGCCCGGCAGCGACTACCAGGCCATCGCGTATGACGGTGGCGAACTGGTTTCCATTAACAGCAGCCGTGCGCTGTATCGCCTGCGCTTTTTTACCGAGTTCCAGCTCGGCCGCAATCTGCCTGGTCAGCCTGCGGAGAGCTGGCACGAACGTGAACTGGACGGCTTGTCGTCCTTTACCGGGGTCACGGTGCGGATCGATGCGATCGATCCGGCGGACCCCAATCTGAAACGCCCGGGGCCCGATGGGCGCTTGGAACTGACTTTCTCTGGAGACGTAACCCCATGAGCAAACGCATCACCGTGCTGCCGGCCCCAGGCCGTGCCGTGCCCGACCCGGAAGCGGGCGATCTGTTGCCCCTCGAGGGCCGTGAAGTGCCGGACAACGCCTGGTGGCGTCGACGTCTGGCTGATGGCGATATCACTACCAAAGCCGTGAAAGCGGCAAAACCACAGGGAGCCCAATAATGGCGATCGGATTCAGCAACATCCCCGCGGACATTCGTGTTCCGCTGTTCTACGCCGAGATGGATAACTCGACGGCCAATAGCGCATCCTCGGCCATGCGCCGTCTGATCGTCGCCCAGGTCAACGACAACATTGCGCCGGCCGACGTCGGCAAGCTGGTGCTGGTGTCCAGCGTGGCGCTGGCCAAAAGCATCGGTGGCCAAGGCTCGATGCTGGCCTCTATGTACGAGACGTTTCGCAAGACCGATCCGGTCGGCGAGATCTGGTGTCTGCCGCTGCACAACACAGAAGGCAGCATTGCCAAAGGCGTGCTGACCCTGACTGGCGCGGCCACCCAAAGCGGTGTGCTCAACCTCTATGTGGGTGGCGTTCGCGTTCAAGCGGCCATCGTCAACGGCGCGACGGCGACTCAAGCGGCAACGACGCTGGCGCTGAAAATCAACGCAGCTGCCGATCTGCCGGTCACCGCCGCCGCGGCTGAAGGTGTCGTGACCCTGAGTGCCAAGTGGACCGGCGACAGCGGCAACGACATCAGCCTGCAATTCAATCGCCTGGGCAAGAGCAATGGCGAAGAAACGCCGGCCGGCCTGACCTCGGCAATCACCGCCATGACCGGCGGCGCCGGGGTCCCGGATCAGGTTGGAGCCGTGGCAGCGCTGGGCGATGAGCCGTTCGAGTTCATCTGCATGCCGTGGTCGGACCTGTCGACCCTCAACACCTGGCAAGCCGTCATGGATGACAGCACCGGTCGTTGGTCCTGGGCCAAGCAATTGTTCGGTCACGTCTACAGCGCCAAGCGCGGCACTATCGGAACACTGGTTGCCGCTGGTCAGGCGCGTAACGATCAGCACATGACCATTCAGGCGCTGGAACCGGGCGTACCGCAACCGTTCTGGGTTCAGGCCGCTGCACTGGCTGCACGCACGTCGGTGTTCATCTCCGCCGATGCCAGTCGTCCGACTCAAAGCGGTAGCCTGCCAGGTCTCGATCCGGCTCCGGCGAGCGAACGTTTTACCCTGACTGAGCGTCAGTCGCTGCTGAACTACGGCATCGCCACTGCCTACTACGAAGGCGGCTACGTGCGCATTCAGCGCTCGATCACCACCTACCAGAAGAATGCCTACGGCCAAGCCGACAATTCCTACCTGGACAGCGAAACCATGCACCAGTCGGCGTTCATTGTGCGGCGCCTGCAAAGCGTGATTACCAGCAAGTACGGTCGCCACAAACTGGCTTCCGACGGCACCCGTTTCGGCGCCGGCCAGCCGATTGTGACCCCGAGCACTATTCGCGGTGAGCTGATTGCCCAGTACGCCAAGCTCGAACTGGAAGGCCACGTCGAAAACGCCGAGCTGTTCGCCCAGCACCTGATCGTCGAGCGCGACGTGCAGGACCCGAGCCGGGTCAACGTGCTGTTCCCGCCGGATTACATCAACGGCTTGCGCGTGTTCGCGCTGCTCAACCAATTCCGTCTGCAGTACGACGACGCGGCGTGATCGCTGCCGTTCTCTGACTGTAAAGACTGTGTGATTTCAGCCCACCGCGCGTGGGCTTTTTATTTGAAGGGAGAAACACCATGGGTCAACTGATTGCAGGCACCTGCTACGTCAAAGTGGACGGCGCTCAACTGACCATCAACGGCGGCTGCGAAGCGCCTCTGATGGCGGTGAAACGGGAAACCGTCGTACCCGGCTTCTACAAGGAAACCGATATCGCACCGTCGTTTAAAGTCACAGCGCTGCACACCGCGGACTTCCCGCTCAAACAGCTGGTAGCCGGTTCCGACATGACCGTCACCTGCGAGTTCAGCAACGGCAAAGTCTACGTGCTGGCCGGTGCCTATCTGGTTGAAGAGCCAGCCTCCAAGGGCGATGACGCCACCATCGAACTGAAATTCGAAGGCATCAAGGGGACCTGGCAATGAGCGGCGCCGTGAAGCTTCAGGTTGCGATCGAAGCTCACGGCGAGCCCTTGACCGAACTCAACCTGCGCCGTCCGACGGTGCAGGAAGTTCGAGCGATAAAGGCGCTGCCGTACAAGATCGACAAGAGCGAAGAAGTGAGCCTGGACATGGACGTCGCGGCCAAATACATCGCGATCTGCGCCGGCATCCCGCCGTCGTCGGTCAACCAGTTGGACCTGGCTGACCTCAACGCGCTGAGCTGGGCCGTCGCCAGTTTTTTCATGAGTGCGGCGTCGGCGCCATCACCGACCTGATCGCAGTCGCCTATGACCTGGCCTGGTTCTGGAAGGTTGACCCCGAACAGATGATGGCCAGGCCACTGGATGTGCTCCGCGAATCGCTGGAGCACGCGCAACGGATCAATGCGATGCAGCAGGTGCAGTGATGGCGAATACACAGATAAACATGAGCCAGACGAATATCCAGGCCACGGTGAACATGATCGTGGTGATGCAGGGCGCCAAGAAACTGGACGCCGAGCTGAAGGGCATTCGTGGCAAGGTCGCATCGTTTAAAAAGAGCATGGAGGACAGCGGTCTCAAGCCGCTGGATCTCTCTGGATTTATCTCCGGCGGCGGTTTGCTGAAGCCGTTTCAGGACAGCATCAAAAAAGCGATCGCGTTTCAGGATGAGTTGGCGAAAAAGGCCAGCAGTCTCAAAGGGGTCAAAGTCCCCAAAGTCGGCCTCGGGGAAACGTCCGCCAACCTCGCCAAATTCAACAAGGCGCTGGATGACATTTCGTTGAAAGTCGGCCAGGCATTGCTCCCGGCCCTCAACAGCATCGTCACTGCGCTCGCGCCGGTAATGACCTCTATCGGCGAGTTTGTGGCGGCCAACCCTTATCTGGTGGAAGGATTGGCCGCCGCCGCGGTGGCTTTCACCGTTGTCACGGTGGCAGCGATGGGCCTGGCCACGGTGATGGGCATTTTGACCTCGCCGATTGGCTTGATTGCCGCTGCTGTCGCGGCGGTCGTCGCGGTCCTCGTTATCGGCGCCCGATTGATAATGGACAACTGGCAGCCGATTTCAGGATTTTTCACCGGGCTCTGGCAAGGCATTTCAAGTGAGTCCGACGCTGCGATTACCCGGGTCAAGGCACTGTTCGACTGGAAGCCGGGTGAAGTTGTGAAGAAATATTGGAATGAAGCGGGCGACTATATGTCCGGCGCCATAGACAGGGGTGGCGCCTTCACCCGCAAGTCACTGGATGAGGTGAAGTCTGCCTTCTTCGAAGCCGGTATCAGCGTCACCACCACGGTTGCCGGATGGCTGGGCACAATCAAACCCTACTTTGACTGGTCGCCAAAAGAGCAGGTCGACAAGGCGATTGGGGCGGTCGTTCGTATTTACAACGATGTCGGTAACAACTTGATCAACACAGTTGCCGGATGGCTGGACACACTCAAATCGTACTTCGACTGGTCGCCAAAAGGGCAAATCGACAAGGCGATGAGCGCGGTCGTCGGCGTCTATACCGATGTCTTTGACGGCATTACCGCTCGTGTCGTTGCGGGGCTGGAAACCCTCAAGTCAGTGTTCACCTGGTCGCCCAAGGCGCTCATCGAAGAAACCTGGCAACCGGTGGCGGGTGTTTTCGCTGCGCTATGGGACGTCATCTGGGCACTGAGCGCGCCGGTGGCGGACCGTCTCAAAGGTTTGTTCGATTGGTCGGCGCAGGAACGGGTCCGCGTTTGCTGGGAAGGCGTGGAAGGTTTTTTTGCCGGTTTGTGGGAATCCTTGACTGGCCCGCTACAGACAGTAAAAGACCTGTTCCAGTCGCTATTCGGTTGGTCGCCCAAGGACCAGTTCACAGCAAACTGGGAACCCCTTTTGGGTTGGTTCAGGGATTTGTCGGCGAAACTACAGGCTGTGATAGGGCCAATCAGAGCGCTGCTGGATGGCAACCTTTCCGGTTTTGTCGCGACAATCACCGGCAACGTTGACAGTGTCACCGAGCAGAGTGGCAAGCCAGGTGCTGACGGCGAAAATGGCCTGGCGCCTTCGTTCTTCCGCAAGAACACGCCGGCCCCGCAAGCGACTTCAGTGTCGTCCGGCAATCTCCCCCAACACTCCAGCGCCCTGATCCAGCAAACCGCTACCAACAACCGCACGCAACTCGAAGGCGGCCTGACCGTGCGCTTCGAAAATGCGCCGGCGGGCATGCGCACCGATCAACCACAAACCAATCAACCGGCGCTGGCGCTCACTTCGCGCATCGGCTACCGCTCACTTTCACTTGGAGGTTCCAATGAGCTGGCGTGATCGTTTGATGCCGGCGTCCTTTCGGGGTGTCGGATTCTGGGTTGATCAGGCGAAATCCCCGGTCGGCCAAAAAGGCCAGTTGCACGAGTATCCGCAGCGAGACCTGCCGTACTTCGAAGGCCTTGGCCAACAGGCGAAGATTCACGATCTGATGGCGTTCATCGTCGGCCCCGATTGCCTGGAGCAGCGCGACAAGTTGCTCAAGGCGCTGGAGCAGGGCAGTGGCGAGCTGGTCCATCCGTGGCTCGGACGGCTACAGGTCAAGGTCGGCGAATGCGACATGACTCACACCCGCCAGGACGGCGGGTTGGTGACGTTTGCCCTGAAGTTCTACCCGGATGTGCCGGTGCCGTTTCCGGTCGCGGCGATCAGTACACAGAAACTGTTGCTGGCGTCCGCGGACACTTTCCTGGGCTCGGCGGTGGCGCGCTTCGAAGATGCCATGAGCCTGATCCAGGCGGCGCGGATCGGCATTGCCGACCTGCGCAACAGCATCAAGGACATCTACGGGGTGATCCAGCAACAGCTGCAACCGTTGATCGACCAATACCGCCAGATCAGCGACCTGGTCAAAGCCGTGAAGGAATTGCCCAAGGAAGTAGCGGCGGAGTTCAAGGCGTTGCTCGGCGACATCAAGGAGCTCAAGGACTTCGCTCGTGAGGGGTATCGTGGCGTGATTGCCAACGTCTCCCAGCAGGTCGAAGCGATCCGCAAGGCCGATGCACCGAAGCTGACTACCGGCAAAGACACCATGGCCGCGGCTCAGGCACTGACCAACCTGGTGCAGGATGCCTTGGTGGTGCAGGCCGCCAAATGGGTGGCCTTGTTGCCGATTGCGACGTTGCCGGTGAAGGTTTCTCCGTCACCGCTGGATCTGCAGGTAGAGCAGCCGGTCACCCGCCCGGAGGTGCCGGTGATTGATGATGTGCAAAGGGCGCTCAAGGAAATTGAAGAGGCGATCAAACTGGTCGAGGACAAGGCCAATCCTGCGCACTATCAGGCCGCGGCTGATCTGCGCCAGAAGCTGAAAGCGCACCTCAAGGCCGTTGCATCGTCTGGCATCAGGCTGGTGAGCAAGTCTTTTCAGGACAGCCTGCCGGCGCTGGTTGCGATCTACAGACAGGTGGCTGACGCCACTCGGGTCCTGGAAGTGACTCAGCGCAACGGCATTGTCCACCCAGGCTTTCTCCCGCCGCGCGAACTCAAGATCTCCGGGGAGTAGCCATGAACGAGCAGGATAACCGCGTCACGCTGACCGTCGACAATCTGGAATACGGCGGGTGGAAAAGCGTAGAAATCACGGCGGACCTGGAGCGTCAGTTCCGCACCTTCAAACTCGACATCACCTGGCAATGGCCGGGGCAGACCGAGGTGCGCCGGATTCAGCCCGGCGCACCCTGCGAAGTGCGCATCGGCAGTGATCTGGTGCTGACTGGTTATGTGTTCAAGGCCCCCATCAGCTATGACGGGCAACGCATCAGCCTGAGCATTGAAGGCAGCTCAAAGACCCAGGACCTGGTGGATTGTGCCGCGACCAATAAACCCAACCAGTGGCACCAGCAATCGCTGCTGCGAATCGTGCAAGACCTGGTCTCGACCTACGGCGGTTATGTCGTCAGTGAAATCCCGGAAACGGCTCGGCGAGACAGTCACACCATTGTGCCCGGCGAGACGGTTTTCCAGTCCATCGACCGATTGCTGTCGTTGTTCCGAGTGTTTTCCACCGATGATGCGCAAGGCCGGGTCGTGCTCGCTCGGCCGGGCAGCGGTGGGCGTGCCAGTGAAGCGCTGGAGTTGGGCAAGAACATTCTCTCGGCCAACGCGCCGACGGACTACAGCCAGGTGTTTTCCGAATACCGGGTGATTGGCCAGCAGAAGGGTGACGACAAGAAAAGCGGGGCGGCGGTCAGCGAGGTCGAGGCGGTTTCCACGGACCTTGGCTTCAAGCGACGGCGAACCACGGTGATCAATGAAGGCATGCAGATCACCCCAGAACTGGCCCTGCAAAGGGCCAATTGGGAAAGCGCCACCCGTATGGGCAAGGCCTTGACCACGACCTATCAAGTGCAAGGCTGGCGGCAAGCGAACGGCGATTTGTGGCGACATAACACACTGGTGCGGGTCAAGGATCCGGTGCTGGAAGTGGATGGCGACATGCTGATTTCCAAGGTCACTTACTCGCTTTCGCAGCAGGGCTCAATCACAACCCTGCAAGTCGCGCCACCTCACACGTTCGACGCCAACCCCGCGCCGCCCAAGAAAGCCTGAACTTGGCGCCGGATCTTCCGTGCGGCCCATTCTGTGAATGATCGCGTTCGGCCCGATTATCCGAAGGAAACCCAATGAGCCTACTGACACGCCTCCTGGCGCGCGGCACCGTCGTGCTCGCCAACTCGGCCACCAAGCTTCAATCGCTGCAAATGCGCCTCACCGCCGGCGAAGTGAACGACGACATGGAGCACTTTGAACCCTACGGTTTCACCAGCAACCCGCTGGCCGGCGCCGAAGGTATCGCCACGTTTCTGGGCGGTGACCGTTCCCACGCCATCGTGTTGGTGGTCGCCGACCGTCGCTATCGCCTCAAGGCCCTGGCCCAGGGCGAAGTGGCGATCTACACCGACGAGGGCGACAAGATCCACTTCAAGCGCGGGCGGGTCATCGACATCGAAACCGCGACCCTGAACATCCGCGCCAGTACCGCCGTAAACATCGACACGCCGGTGATCAATCAGACGGGCAAGGTCGTCTCCACTGGCGATCAGATTGCCGGCGGCATCAGCCAGATCAAGCACGTGCACGTCGGCGTGCAGGCGGGCAATGGCCAGACCGGTGTACCGGCAGGAGGGCAGTGATGTTCATCAGTCAGAACCTCCACGCCGCGCTGACCCGTTCAGTGCTGATCAGCCTGTTCACCTGGCGCCGCGCCGCCGATGACGATGCCCTCGATGACGAAGAACGTTTCGGCTGGTGGGGCGACACCTTTCCGACAGTGGCGGACGACCGGATCGGCTCGCGGCTGTGGCTGCTGCGCCGGGTCAAGTTGACCCGCCAGACCCAGATGGACGCCGAGTTCTATGCCCGTGAAGCCTTGCAATGGCTGCTCGATGACGGCCATTGCAGCGCCATCGACATCATCAGCGAACGCCTCGACGCCCAGCGCCTGAGCCTGCGCACGGTCCTGACCCTGGCCGACGGCGAGCGCCTGGACATCAATCCTGATAACAGTTGGCAGGTGATTTATGCCGTTTGAAACTCCTTCGCTGCCGGTGCTGATCAAACGCGCCCAAAGCGACCTGGCCAGCGATTCGCTGCGCCAGTCCGATGCGCAAGTGCTGGCCCGAACCCTCGGCGGCGCGGCTTATGGTCTGTATGGCTACCTTGACTGGATTGCCGAGCAGATTCTGCCAGACAAAGCCGATGAGTCGACGCTGGAACGGATCGCCGCATTGCGCCTGAACCAGCCACGTAAAGCGGCGCAAGCGGCGACGGGCAGTGTCAGTTTTACCGCCAGCGCCGGTGCTGTGCTGGACGTCGACACGTTGCTGCAATCGAGCGACGGTCGCACGTATAAAGTCACCGCTTCACGCACCACCAGCAATGGCCTCAACAGCACGACCATCGCAGCGCTCGACGCTGGCAGCCTGGGCAATGCCGACGCCGGCCTGACGCTGATTCCGGTGCAGCCGATTCTGGGCATTGTCGGCAGCAGCTTCACTGTTGAGGCTCCGGGATTGATCGGTGGTGTCGCGCAGGAAAGTCTGGAGTCCCTGCGGTCCAGGGTGATCAGTTCCTATCGCATCATCCCCCATGGTGGTTCGGCGCAAGATTACGAAACCTGGGCGCTGGAATTTCCCGGGGTCACCCGTGCCTGGTGCCGCGGCAGTTACCTGGGCCCAGGCACCGTTGGCTTGTTCATCATGCGCGATGACGATCCACAACCGTTGCCCACCCCCGTGCAACTGGCTGAAGTCCAGGCCTACATCGAACCGCTGCGCCCGGTTACCGCCGAGTTGCACGTGTTGCCACCGGTACAAAAGCCAGTCACCTATCAACTGAGTCTGACGCCCGATACCAGCGCTGTCCGCGCCGCTGTCGAGGCGCAACTGCGCGATCTGCACAACCGCGAAGCCGGCCTGGGTGACACCTTGCTGATCAGCCACATCCGTGAAGCGATCAGCAGCGCCACGGGTGAAAGCGATCATGTACTGGCCAGTCCGTCAGCCAATGTGCAAGCCGCCGTCAACCAGTTGCTGACCTTCGGGGGTGCGTATGGCAGTGATCAGAACCGCCGCGCAGTACCAGGCGCAACTGCGCAGTTTGCTGCCCAGCGGCCCGGCCTGGGATCCCGAACGAGTGCCGGAACTCGAGGAGGTCCTCGAAGGCGTGTCTCAGGAACTGGCTCGCCTTGACGCTCGCGCCGCCGACCTGCTCAACGAGATGGACCCGGCAGGCGTCAGCGAACTGGTGCCGGACTGGGAGCGAGTGATGAACCTGCCCGACCCGTGTCTTGGCGCCACGCCGCTGTTCGACGACCGACGACTTGCCGTGCGCCGCCGACTGCTCGCGGTCGGCAGTCAGGCCGTCAGCTACTACATCGAGATCGCCCGCACTCAAGGCTACCCGAACGCGACCATCACCGAACACGAAGCCCCGCGGATGGGGCGCGCACGATTCGGTGCGGCGCATTTTGGCACATGGCAGGTGCAGTTCATGTGGACGCTCAACACTGGCGGGCGTTTGTTGCTCGGTCGACGTTTCGGTGCCAGTTACTGGGGCGAACGCTTCGGCATGAACCCGGGCTCTGCCCTGGAATGTCTGATCCACCGCAGTGCCCCGGCGCATACCAAGGTGCACATCAATTATGACTAGGAAGTAGAGAGATGGATTTTCCAACGAAAGTGCCCAGCGCCGGGTTGGTGGACGGCAAGTTTATCGATGAGAACCCGATGACCGGGACGCCGGGGTCACTGATTCCGGCAAGCTGGGGCAATGGGGTGACGCAGGAAATTGTGAACGTGATTAAGGCCGGAGATTTGACACCGGACGAGACGAAGTATGACCAATTGCTGCAAGCCATTCAGAGCGTTTCGGCCAAGGGCTGGAATCTCGATTCAGCGTTGCCGATTGGCTCGCTGCCGACACCCACTGTGGCTACAGCTGACGGGCGTCTGTCGGTGACTCCGATGGCGGTGTCTACCAGCGGCGGGAAAGTGTCAATTCCGGCCGGGGTGTTGGTCAGCCTGGGCCAGGAAGTGGTGGCGGGGCAGTTGGGACGGTTACGCACGTTTACCACCCAGGCCTGGAGCAGTGCGGAGATGTTGCCGAATGCCTGGTATTTCTTGAGGGCTCAGGTGGTGGGGGGTGTGCTCAAGTTCTATACCCAGCGCGGCAGTCTGTATGACCTTGCCCCCGCTTCCTTGAAAGGCACGCCAGATGGGGCGGGGGGAGGCGGTTTTCAATCGACTCCGCTGGACATGTGTCTCGCCTGGATCATTAGCAGCACACCTGGATCGGTGCCGTCAGTGTTCCCTATTTACAACCGTTCGCGACTCACTTGGACACAAACCGTAAATGGCACAGGCGCCATTTATCTACCTCTCGATCCCCATGCGCGTTCGGCACGCCTGATCGTCGGTAACCCGACGCCCTCGTCGACGGATATCTCCGGTGTAGCTTTTGCGCTGTCGGGTTGGGTGGGTGGCAACTACTGCTTTCTCTCACCGGCGCTGACGACCAGCTCCAACCATGACGGCGGTTGGACAACACCGCTGCCGTGTACGATTTTCACCAATAACTTTGTCAACGATGTAACGGTTACCACCCTGACCGCCAGTTTTGACCATTCGCAATTACGCTCGTTGTGGCAGTCCTACCAGGCGGAACACACATTGGGTTCGACCAGTGCCGTCAGCGATGAACTGTTGTTCAGCATGGGCATCAAGAACCATCCCGTGACTGACTATGTTTCGGGTATCGCGGTCAATTTCAGTGCCGCTGTCAATATCAGTTTTTCCTGGGAGCTGATTCGATGAACGTTATTCAAGAGCTTCATCAATTCGAGGACGGACTTCGTCCCCCACAACCTTCTGTTGCGCACGCATGGGATGGAGAAAAGTGGGTGCCGGATGCTTCGAAAGTCGCGCTAATGGAACAGCTGAACATCGAACGCCTGTGCGCCGGAGTTGATGCGGCGGCGGACTATGCGCGCAATGCTCTGGCCGGTGATCCGCTCAAGGCCATGGAATACGCACAAGCCGCTGCCGAGGCTCAGGCTTACATAGACGAAGGCTATCCGAAAAAAGCGGTGCCCCTCTCGGTGTCTGCCTGGGTCGTCAAAGGACGTACCGCCAGGCAGGCGGTAGATCAGATCATTGCCAAGGCAGCTCGATTCAAGGAGGGGCTGCTGACACTTCGAACCCTTCGTTTGAAAGCGAAAGAACAAATCAAAGTTCATATCGCCAAGGGTAAAACCGATCTCGCCAATCAAGTCAGTGAAGACGCGATTGCCGCAATACGTGCTGTGGCGAACGACCTCGCTGGCTAATCCATTCGAAATATCCGCTGTACCCAACGCCCACCCTTCCGTGGGTGTTTTTGTTTTTTTTCAAACATGACCTGCATTGCCGTTGTGCCATGGCCATGCAGGACTTTATTACAGGGAGCAGAACGATGGATTATCCAAAAAGCATCCCCAGTGTCGGATTGGTGGCCGGCCGGTTTGTCGATGAAAACCCGGTGGCCGGTACGCCGGGATCTTTGATTCCGGCGGTGTGGGGCAACGCAGTTACGCAAGAGATTCTGGGTGTTGTGGCCGGGGCCGGAATGGCCGCGTCGGAAGCGGACAACGGTCAGTTGCTCAAGGCGATCCAGGCGATTATCGGCGTGACCAGTCCGATGCGCTCGGTGGTCACCCGACTGGCTGCATCGAAAATGCTGGTGCCAGAAGAACTTGGTCTGGTGTTGATTGACGCCAGCTCCGGAGCCGCCACTATCACGCTTGCGCCGGCCAACGTTGCCATGGGCGTTCGCGACGTCATTGTGCGACGCGTGGACAACAGCGGCAACCGACTGGTTATCCAGGCTGCCGGCACTGATCGCATCAGATTTCACACCCATTTATCTGCGACCGGTTACACGTTCCTGGTGTTGATGGGTGGCGGCGACTGGTGGCATTTGCGCAGCGATGGCGCCGGTAGTTGGTGGCCTGTGGGGCGGTTTGACAATACCCCTTTGGGTCGACCGTTTTTCGAAACCACCACGTTGCTCAGCCCCGGTGGCTATGGGGCGCTCAACGGTACGGTCATGAACCGTGCGCAATGGCCTTGGTTGTGGGATCACGCCCAACAATCGGGAATGCTTGGCTCCGAGGCTGCGCGAGTGGGCAACGAAGGCAAGTGGACCAGTGGTGATGGTGCGTTGACGTTTCGTGGTCCTGAAAACCGCGGGGAGTTCTTGAGGGTTCTGGACGAAGGACGTGGCGTTGATACGGATCGGGCCATGGGTGCCTTCCAGCGCGGCTCGATCCATTCCTATGCACAAGGGGCTAACGGTGGCGGTGCGGTGGGTTCGCGATGGTCCGATAGCCTGGCCGCATTTGGCGCAGATACCCGTGAGGAAATTCAGTATGTATCGGGGTTAAGCAACGGTGGTCCTATCTACCCTGCGGGCACCTCTTACCAAATGGATGCTGCCAATACCTTGCTTTTCGCCTTCAAATCCCGCCCTCGCAACATCGCCTATCCCGGCCGCATCAAACTTATCTGAGGTGTCCATGTTTAATTATCTGATTGATAACTCGGGGCCTTGTCCGGGCCTGTCGAGTTTTTTGTGACGCCGGGTATCGGCATTCAACTTCCTGGTAATGCCGTGGAGCTTTCATTTGAATTACCTCCGGCGGAACAAGGCCGTAGCTGGGCGCTGGTCAATGATGTTCCGCGCGAAGTGATTGACCGGCGTGGCGTGGTTTATTGCAAAGAAGGTGGAGCCCGGCAGGTCTGGAATGAACTCGGGGAGTTGCCCGACACCTTTACTACTGCTCCGTGGCCGGGAGAGTTTTATATCTGGCGCGATAACACCTGGGAGTTGGACGAACAGGCGCGGTTGGCAGATTTGAGGAATCAGTTGCTGGCCAAGCGCGACGCACTGCTTGGTGACGCGGTCTTGCGCATAGCCCCTCTTCAATATGCCGAAGATATGGGTGACGCCACTCATGATGAGCAACTGGCATTGATGGAGTGGAAGCTCTACAGCGTTGAGTTGAATCGTCTTGAACGGCAAGCAACCTTTCCAGCTGAGATTGACTGGCCGCAACTTCCAGGTTCGACCGAGTGACCCCAACAGCCTCTATGCCCTACAACCAGAGTAGATAAGATGGACTATCCAAAAAGCGTAACCAGCGCGGGGCTGGTCAACGGCCAATTTGTCGATGAAAACCCGGTCGCCGGAACCCCCGGTTCCCTGATTCCTGCCACTTGGGGCAATGCCGTCACCCAGGAAATCGTCAACACCATCACAGCTGCCGGACTGATGCCTTCCGAAAATCAAACGGATCAGTTGAGCCTGGCCATTAAGGAGTTGGCGAAACTCGACCCGCAACAGAATTTTCCTGTACAGGTTTATCGCAAAAACCTGCTGATTAATGGCAACTTCGATATCTGGCAGCGCGGGACAGCCAACTTGGGACCTTACACCGGGGCCTATATTGCTGACCGTTTTCGTTGCGACTGGAACGGGAGCGCCGGGGTGAATATTTCCAGGCAGAATTTTGCACTGGGTCAGACCGAGGTCCCCAATGAACCCCGTTACTTTATGCGTTGGCAGCAAATCACCGCGGGAGTTGGCGCCAGCGTACATAAGATCTCCCAGGCTATCGAATCGGTCAGGACCTTGGCGGGAAGAGCCGCGACGTTGACGTTCTGGGCCAAGGCCGACACGGCGCGTCAAATCAATGTGACGATCGCACAGTATTTCGGTGCGGGCGGTAGCGTGGATACGGTGACGCCGGTGGGCAGCTTTCAACTCAAGACTTCGTGGTCCCGATACAGTGCAACGATTCAAGTTCCGTCCTTGGCGGGTAAGTCATTAGGAAGTAGTGGTAATGACTTTCTGCGGCTGTCCTTCGACCTGCCTATGAATGTTTTGCAAGTCATTGACCTGGCGCAGGTTCAGTTGGAAGAGGGGCGAGTGTCAACGCCGTTCGAGCTCCGTAGCCCGGGCGATGAGTTGATGATGTGCCAGCGTTATTACGAAAAAACCTACAGTCAGGATGTGCCGCCGGGCACCGTGACAGGTCCCTACGGTGCACTGATATCCACAGTGAAACAGGGGCAAACAGGGTTCGCCTCACAGCCCTTGGCTCAGTGGACTTTCAAGGTTGAAAAGAGAGGTACTCCAAGTCTCAGTTTGTATACCACCACGTCAAAGGGAGTTGCTGGGCAATGGCGTTCGGGAAGTGACGATATGTCATCGGCTAATGCGCGGGCGCTTGGGGTTTCGACTCGCGGCGTCTGGGTGGATAACTCCGATATCGGGTTGATCGCTCAGTCGTACTACATCCACGTCACCGCCGACGCCGAACTTTAAGGAGGTTTCATATGAGCTATCAACTTACTCAAGATCCGGACACTGTCATCCGTCTGCCTGACGGGGCAACCGTTCCCCTTCATCACCGTTTCTGGGATGAATATCAGCAATGGTTGGCGAGCGGTGGTGTGCCGTTGCCTGTGATTCTGGACGGTGCTTCAGAAGCGAAACCCGAACCAGAGACTGTTGCTCGAGCCTGGCGGGATCAAGCGTTGGCCGCCAGCCAATGGCTGGTCGACCGTGATCGCGATCAGCAAGCGGCGGGCACTCCGATGACCTTGAACAGCGATCAATATCATGAACTGCTGGATTACCGGCAGGATCTGCGTGACTGGCCCTCAACGGCCAACTTTCCAAAAGACTCCAGCAAACCCTTGGCGCCTGTCTGGTTAAAAACAACGGCCAATGGAACATGACCCATGTCTCTCACTTCAGCTCAGTTACGACAAATATTTCCTAACGCCCGCTCCCAAGCGGGCGTTTTCATTTCTGCCCTTAACAGCGCCATGATCCATCGAAGTATCAATACGGCGAAACGCATCGCTGCGTTCCTCGCACAAGTCGGCCATGAATCCGGGCAGTTGCAGTACGTGCGTGAATTGGGCAACAGCCAATACTTGAGCCAATACGACACCGGCACTCTGGCCTTGCGTTTGGGCAACACGCTGGAAGCCGACGGTGACGGGCAGAAATACCGCGGTCGGGGCCTGATCCAGATTACCGGGCACTACAACTATCGCCAGTGCAGCCTCGGCCTGTTTGGCGATGAACGTTTGCTGTCGCTGCCTGAACTGTTGGAACAACCCCAATGGGCCGCCGAATCAGCCGCGTGGTTCTGGGAGCAAAACGGCCTCAATGAACTGGCCGACCGCGATCAGTTCAACAGCATCACCCGCCGCATCAACGGTGGGCTTAACGGTCTGCAAGATCGTCTGCAGCTGTGGGCGCGGGCGAGGGCGGTGCTATGCCAGCCTTCGGTCTGATCCCGGTTTCTTACCGGGCAATCGGCCTTGTTGTGTTACTGGCAGTGCTGGCCGGCGGATCGGCGGCGCTGGCCTGGCACTTTCAGGATTGGCGCTATGGCCGGCAACTCGCGGAGCTGGCCAGGCTGCATGCCGAGGCACTGAATCAGCTGACGCTGGCCGCCGCCACGCAGCAACAGGCCGAGCAGGACAAGCGTCTGGCGCTGGAGCAGCGTCTGTCGGCCAGCGAACAAACCCATTACCGAGCGCTTAGCGATGCCCAACGTGATCAAGGTCGCCTGCGCGATCGTCTTGCCACTGCTGATGTGCGCTTGTCAGTCCTCCTCGATGCCAATGACGCTGCCTCAGGCTGTTCAATGTCAGCCACCTCCGGCGCCGGCGGCGTGGATCATGGAGCGGCGCGAGCCCGACTTGACCCGGCGCATGCTCAACGAATTATCGCCATCACCGATGCCGGCGACAGCGGACTGATTGCCTTGCAGGCTTGCCAGGCCTATGTCAGAGCCATCGCTCGATAACATTTTGACCGATCCTGTGCCTTGCAAGCGCAATCTGCTCGTGTACGGTAGTGCTCATTCCGCTCGCTCAGGAGATGACCGTGAAAGAAATCACTCAACTGGCCGCTGAACTTGGTAGGCGCTTGCAGGTTCTGAATGCCCACGTCGCCGCAGCCGAGTCGTGTACCGGCGGCGGGATCTCAGAGGCGATCACTCGCATTCCGGGGAGTTCGGCGTGGTTCGAGGCCGGTTATGTGACGTATTCCAACCGACAGAAAACCGAGCAGTTGAACGTGCCTCCCGAATTATTCGAAACGGTCGGCGCCGTCAGTCGCGAGGTGGTCGAGGCGATGGTTCGCGGCGCTCAGGAAAAAAGTCAGGCGCATTTTGCCGTGGCGGTCAGCGGTGTGGCCGGCCCCGATGGCGGTTCGCCGAACAAACCGGTCGGCACGGTCTGGCTGGCCTGGGGCGTCGGTGAGCAGGTGTTCAGCGAGGTGCAGCACTTCGCCGGTAACCGCGATGAGGTCCGCCGACAAACGGTTAAGGCCGCGCTAGAGGGGCTGCTGCGTCATGCCGCTGGAGAAATCTCAAATCAGGGGTAGGCGATCCTGAAACGCTGTGGAATAATACTGGCTACTTATACAGGTGTTGGCCGTCAGGCCTTATTGATTACGTGAGGACTTTAATGGACGACAACAAGAAGAAAGCCTTGGCTGCGGCCCTGGGTCAGATCGAACGTCAATTCGGCAAGGGTGCCGTAATGCGTATGGGCGATCAGGACCGTCAGGCGATCCCGGCTATCTCCACTGGCTCTCTGGGTCTGGACATCGCGCTCGGCATTGGCGGTCTGCCAAAAGGTCGTATCGTTGAAATCTACGGTCCTGAATCCTCCGGTAAAACCACGCTGACGCTGTCGGTGATCGCCCAGGCTCAAAAAGCCGGCGCGACCTGCGCATTCGTCGACGCCGAACACGCCCTCGACCCTGAGTACGCCGGCAAACTGGGCGTCAACGTCGACGACCTGCTGGTTTCCCAGCCGGACACCGGCGAGCAAGCCCTGGAAATCACCGACATGCTGGTGCGTTCCAACGCGGTTGACGTGATCATCGTCGACTCCGTGGCCGCGCTGGTTCCGAAGGCTGAAATCGAAGGCGAAATGGGTGACATGCACGTGGGCCTGCAAGCCCGTCTGATGTCCCAGGCGCTGCGTAAAATCACCGGTAACATCAAGAACGCCAACTGCCTGGTAATCTTCATCAACCAGATCCGTATGAAAATCGGCGTGATGTTCGGCAGCCCGGAAACCACCACCGGTGGTAACGCGTTGAAGTTCTACGCTTCGGTTCGTCTGGACATCCGTCGTACCGGCGCGGTGAAAGAAGGTGATGAAGTCGTCGGTAGCGAAACCCGCGTCAAAGTCGTGAAGAACAAGGTGGCTTCGCCGTTCCGTCAGGCCGAGTTCCAGATTCTTTACGGCAAGGGCATCTACCTCAACGGCGAGATGATCGACCTGGGCGTGCTGCACGGTTTCGTTGAGAAGTCCGGCGCCTGGTATGCCTATGAAGGCACCAAGATCGGTCAGGGCAAGGCCAACTCGGCCAAGTTCCTGGCAGACAATCCGGAAATTGCCGCCAAGCTCGAGAAGCAACTGCGTGACAAGTTGCTGACCCCGGCGCCGGACGTCAAAGCATCGCCAGTCAAAGAGACGGCTGATGACCTGGCTGACGCTGATATCTGATTGATCCGATGACCGCCGTACTCGATACACTCGTCGCAGTGCGGCGAACCGCCATGGACCTGCTCGCACGACGCGAGCACGGTCGAGTCGAGCTGACGCGTAAACTGCGTCAGCGCGGTGCTCTCCCTGAAATGATTGACACAGCACTCGACCGTTTGACGGAAGAGGGCCTGCTGTCCGAAGCCCGTTACCTCGAAAGCTTCGTTTCCTACCGTGCGCGCTCCGGCTACGGCCCTTTGCGTATTCGTGAAGAACTGAGTCAGCGCGGCCTGCAACGTAACGACATCGAACTCGCCTTGCGCGAGAGCGGTATCAATTGGCAGGAGCAACTGGAAGATACCTGGCGGCGCAAATTTGCCGGGCATCTGCCGATAGACGTTCGGGAACGTGCCAAGCAAGGGCGTTTCCTGAGTTATCGGGGATATTCCATGGAAATGATCGGCCGCTTGTTCAGCGGTCGGGGAATGGATGATTGAATAAAAACGGCCCGCTATTTCGATAGCGGGCCGTTTTTTTTTGCCTCGATTTTGCCTCACGTCACCTTGGACGGCTCTCGCGTGCGCTGTTGCGCCTGGGGTTTGGAGTCGGCCCAGTTTTCCGGCAGGTTGATATAGTCCACCAATTCCCGCAGGCGGCCATGATCCCTGGCGTTGAAGTTGAAGGCCAGTCGCGCCAGATGACTGAACTGCGCTTCATCGTGCTCCTCGCCGCTATAGGCGTGCTGATGAAAGTGATCGCTCAGGCACAGGTCGGCGAACGCTTCCTGCATGTGTTCGAGCGCCTGGTCGCTGAGCTTGTGGTTCATGCGGATCACGAACTGATGCTTGAGCCAGCGACTGGAGTGGAAGTTGCCGTAGAACTGATTGATCTGCTCTACCGCTTCTTCGGCGCTGTAGACCAGGCTCACGAGCTTCATGTCGGTGGGCAGGATGTAGCGATTTTCCTCCAGTTGATGATGAATAAAGTCCAGCGCGCCTTGCCAGAACTTGCCGCCCGGCGCATCCAGCAGCACTACCGGCACCAATGGGCTTTTGCCGGTCTGAATCAACGTCAACACCTCGAGTGCTTCATCCAGGGTGCCGAAACCACCTGGACACAGGACCAGCGCATCGGCTTCCTTGACGAAGAACAGTTTGCGGGTAAAAAAGAAGTGGAAGGGCAGCAGGTTGGCGGTGCCTTGAACCGTGGGGTTGGCATGCTGCTCGAAGGGCAGGGTGATATTGAACCCCAGGCTGTGTTCCAGACCGGCACCTTCATGGGCCGCCGCCATGATGCCGCCACCGGCACCGGTGATGACCATCAGGTCCGAGCGTGCCAGCGCCGCGCCGAGTTCCCGGGCCAGGCCATACAGCGGGTGTTCGATCGGTGTGCGCGCCGAGCCGAAAACCGTGACCTTGCGTCGCCCCCTGAACTGTTCGAGCACACGAAAGGCATGCTCCAGTTCGCGCAGGGTTTGCAGGGTGATCTTGGCGTTCCAGCGGTTGTGGTCTTCCTGGGCCATGCGCAGCACGGTCAGGATCATGTCGCGGTAAATCGGAGTGTTGGGGCTGTTGGGTGAAACCAGGTTGAGTTGCTCTTCGACCTTGCTGATGAGGTCGTGGCCGCTTTCTTCGAAATGACGGCTCAGGAGGTCATTCGGTTGGTAAGGCATTCAACTTCTCCTTCTGCACAGAACCCTTGGCACCGACAAAACAGTCGTCAGCGCCGCGACACTTCATGTGTCGCTGTCTGCCCAAGCCCATGCCTGGGCGCTCCACTCGACTCGGTTCGAGTCGTCCATACAGGCTCTGTTTTTCCCTTGGATGAAAGAAACGTTCGCACAACAAGACACGCGATGGGCAGCCCCTTTCCTGCCCTGAAAAGTGATCGTGAACACTCTGAATCTAGACCCTTGCAGAGATTCTCGCTGCCTTGATCATTGCGCCGCAAAGTCTTTCCTGGCAACCGCTTATTGACGATTTGCAAGGTGAATTCACCGTTCGTCCGAACGCAAGCCGCAGGCCTCGCGCTCTGATTTACTAAGTTACAGGCATGACACGACAACTTTGCGTCAAAGGCAGGGCGCACGGTTCAAGCGGTTTAAGGATTTTTCGCTCAAAAAGGGGCGAGGTGCAGGGAGGCTGGAAGCTATGGCCAGAGTCATTCTGGAAATCGATACGCATCTGTATCGATTACTGAAGTCATCCGCCGAGACCAATCATTTGAGTCTTGAGGAGGAGTGTTGCCGGCGTCTGGAAGGCGCCGAGCGGCGTTCGCGATACTTGCAGGCGTTGGTGGCAGAACTGCGCGCCGAGGATGAACAGCGGCGCGCAAATTCCCGATGATTACTTCTTCTTGGCCGGTGCTGCTTTCGGGCAATCCGATTCCTGATAGCTGGCGGAGCCGACGGAACGGTTGGTCTTCACTTCAGTAAAGTCGTAGCGCATGACTGCGCCCTTGGCCATCAGTTTACGGAACGATGGGTTGTTGCACACAGAGGCGCCCAGCTGGAAATACACGGCTTTGGGGTCGGCGCGCATCTTGTTGGCGTGGCTGCTTTGTACACTCAGGTGGTTGATCAGCGTGTTGCCTTCAACGGTGTAGCCCTGATCAAGAATGTCTTCGTTGATCGCCCGTGGAGTACCGACACTGCTTTGTGTGGCGACGTTTCGCAGTTCTCTGTTGAGATTCTGCTCACTCAAGGACGCAGCCTGAGCGCTGAAGGACGACGCCAGCAAAATGGCAGCGGTGGGAACGATAAGGCGCAGCATGAAACTCTCCTGGTTCAGTGACTGATGGTTCGACCCGTCACATGACTGTGCGTTCAGTGGCGGCGAATTATAGGGGACGAGGCCTGGACGGTACAGGCTTGCGCCGGCCGCTCTGATAAACTGCCGCCACTTTCTGACTTGCCGAGCGTTATTCGTGTCGATTTCCCCTCCGGTGCTGCCTGCGATGAGCCCTGTAACCCCAACCTTTGCTGCAAACGCCGTCGCCCGCTTGCGCGACGAGCGAGAGGAGGAGGGCATCAAGCCGATCCAGGCCCGTGGCTGGAGGGCGCCGCGTTGCCGTGCCTGCCGCGTGATCGAGAGTCACTGCCTGTGCGCCTGGCGTCCGCAGGTTGAGGCCCGCTCCGGCGTGTGCCTGATCATGACTAACAAAGAAGTGTTCAAGCCGAGCAACACCGGTTGGCTGATCGCCGATGTGGTGCGCGACAACCATGCCTTTATCTGGTCACGCACGGAAACGGATCCGCAGTTGCTGGCGTTGCTGGCCGACCCGCAATGGCAACCGTATCTGGTCTTTCCGGGTGAGTACGTCGAGCCTGAGCGAGTGACGAACACGGTCGAAGCCGATAGCACCAAGCGGCCATTGTTTATTCTGCTCGATGCGACCTGGACCGAAGCCCGGAAGATTTTCCGCAAAAGCCCTTACTTTGATCGGTTGCCGATTCTGAGCCTGTTGCCCGAGAAGCTGTCACGGTACCGGTTGCGCCGCTCGACCCGCAGCGAGCACTTGTGCACCGCCGAAGTGGCGGCACTGTGCCTTGATCTGGCGGGCGATACCGAGGCGGCCTCGGCGCTGGACGCTTATTTCGACGTGTTCAGCCAGCATTACCTTGATGCGAAACATCAGCTGGACATGAACGTGGCAACGCCGGCCCACACCGAACTGATGCCTTTCGTGCAGAACGCGGCGCCGGTGGCCTGCTGATTGTCGCCCATACTGCAAAGAACTGTACCGGCCATGCACCTTGACCACCCCGGTTTCGCTGGGCATGCTTGGCGCCGATTAGGGCGCGGCCAAAGTTTGATACGCCGTATTCTTTGCGTGATAGCCACGTAATTGGCGTTGAACGTGCCCTGCTGGTGCAGCTCCGTGGCTGTGCCTTGAGTTGTTTGAAAACAGGATCATTAGAAAAATGGCCACATACGAAATCCTGATTGCCGATGACCACCCTCTTTTTCGTAGCGCCCTGCATCAAGCGTTGACCCTGGGCCTGGGTCCGGATGTCCGTCTGGTGGAAGTGGCAAGCATTGCCGAACTGGAAACCCGGCTGGACGAAAAGTCTGACTGGGACCTGGTACTGCTCGACCTCAACATGCCGGGGGCCTACGGTTTTTCCGGGCTGGTGCTGCTTCGCGGTCAATACCCGCAGATCCCGGTGGTGATGGTGTCGGCTCAGGAAGAGGCCTCGATCATGGTGAAGTCCCGTGAATTCGGCGCCAGCGGCTTCATTCCCAAATCCAGTGACCTGAGCGTCATCCAGAAAGCCGTGCGAGCGGTGCTCGATGGCGATGTGTTCTGGCCGCCTCAGGCGTTCGAAGCCGTCAGTGTCTCCGCTGAAGCCAAGGCAGCCAGTGAAGGCCTTGCCAGCCTGACACCTCAGCAGTTCCGGGTGCTGACCATGGTCTGTGAAGGGCTGCTGAACAAGCAGATTGCTTATGAGTTGAGCGTTTCCGAAGCGACGATCAAGGCGCATGTTACGGCTATATTCCGCAAGCTGAATGTGCGCACTCGCACCCAGGCGGCGTTGCTTCTGCAACAACTTGAGTCAATTTCAAGCCACTAAGCGTTGGCATCTTCACGCTTTTTTGACTTTGGTTGATCTAGCTTTCCCACTCCTTTTTGGTCAGTTGCCCACTCTATGTCACCTTTCAAAGGCCAAACCGGCCTCAAACGCATTCTCAACGCTTCCGGTTACTCGCTGGATGGCCTGCGCGCAGCCTTCACCGGTGAAGCGGCTTTTCGGCAGCTGGTGTTGCTCAATGTCATCCTGATCCCGCTTTCGTTCTTTCTGAACGTCAGTCGTGTCGAGCAGGCATTGCTGATCGCGGTCTGCCTGTTGGCGTTGATCGTCGAGCTGCTGAATTCGGCAGTGGAAGCGGCCATCGACCGCATTTCCCTTGAGTTGCACCCGCTGTCCAAGAACGCCAAGGACATGGGCAGCGCCGCTCAATTCGTGGCGTTGAGCATGATCGGGCTGGTGTGGGCGGTGATTCTGCTTTAAGCGATGCTGGGCAGCACGATCTCGTCGCTGCGCTGAACCCCGGCGGTGAACGCGCGGCACAGGTCGAGGAATTCGCGCATCGCCGAGGTCTGATATTTCTGTTTGTGCCAGATGAAATAGAACTGCCGCGCCAAGTCCAGATCCGGTGTCTCCACCGGCACCAGACTGCCGCGGCGGAACGCATCGCGCAGCGCCAGACGCGAAATACAGCCAATCCCCAGGCCTGATTCCACCGCGCGCTTGATCGCTTCGGTGTGTTCCAGCTCCAGTCGGATATTCAGCGCGCTGCGATGATGACGCATGGCCTGGTCAAAGGTCAGCCGCGTGCCAGAGCCTTGTTCCCGCAGAATCCAGGCCTCGTGGGTCAGTTCTTCCATGCTCGCGCTGCCACGCTGGGCCAGCGGATGCTGCGGCGCGCAGAACACCACCAGCTCATCCTCGACCCAGCTCTGTACCTCGATGTCCGGATGACTGCAATCGCCTTCGATTAGACCCAGATCAATTTCATAGTGCGCGACTTGCTGCACGATGTTGGCAGTGTTCTGCACATGCAGCTTCACCTGACTTTCCGGATGGCGCTGCATGAAGCTACCGATCAGCAAGGTGGCCAGGTAATTGCCGATGGTCAGGGTCGCGCCGACGGCCAGGGAGCCGAAACCGGACTTGCCGTTGAGCAGGTCTTCGATTTCCTTGGCTTGGTCGAGCAGTGCCACAGCTTGTGGCAATAGCTGTTTGCCGAGGGCGTTAAGGCTCAGCCGTTTGCCGGCGCGGTCGAACAGCTGGCAGCTGCACTGACGCTCTAGCTCGGTGATCGAGGTGCTCGCCGCCGATTGCGAAAGGTTGAGCGTCAGGGCAGCACGGGATACGCTTTCCTGCTGGGCGACGGCGACGAATACTTGAAGTTGACGGAGAGTAAATCGCATATCTATATAACCGATAACCCTTATCTTAATAATCCATTTAACAGATATTGTCGCTGCCATTAGAATGCGATGCAATTGCGCACATCAGCGGCGCAGGCAAAATCTCCAGGAGTCCCACGTACATGAGCAACATGAACCACGAGCGTGTCCTCAGTGTTCATCACTGGAACGACACTCTGTTCAGCTTCAAGTGCACCCGCGATCCGGGCCTGCGCTTCGAGAACGGTCAGTTCGTGATGATCGGCCTGCAACAGCCCAACGGCCGGCCGCTCATGCGCGCTTACTCGATTGCCAGCCCGAACTGGGAAGAGCATCTCGAGTTCTTCAGCATCAAGGTGCCTGATGGCCCGCTGACTTCCCAGTTGCAGCATCTGAAGGAAGGCGACGAGATCATCATCAGCAAGAAGCCTACCGGCACCCTGGTGTTGGATGACTTGAAGCCTGGCAAACATTTGTACCTGCTCAGCACCGGTACTGGCCTGGCGCCGTTCATGAGCGTCATCCAGGACCCGGAAACCTACGAGCGTTTCGAAAAAGTGATCCTGTGCCACGGCGTGCGTTACGTCAACGAAGTCGCTTACCGCGAGTTCATCACCGAGCACCTGCCGCAGAACGAGTTCTTCGGCGAGGCGTTGCGTGACAAGTTGATCTACTACCCGACCGTGACACGCGAGCCGTTCGAGAACGAAGGTCGCCTGACCGATCTGATGCGCAGTGGCAAGCTGTTCAGCGACATCGGCCTGCCACCGATCAACCCGCAGGACGACCGCGCCATGCTGTGCGGCAGCCCGAGCATGCTCGACGAGACCAGCGAAGTGTTGAACAGCTTCGGCCTGAAAGTTTCGCCGCGGATGCGCGAGCCGGGTGATTACCTGATCGAGCGTGCGTTCGTCGAGAAGTAAGCACAACGCCTGACGGCTTTGCTTTCCCTGTGGGAGCGAGCCTGCTCGCGATAGCGGTGTATCAGTCAGCATTATTGCCGACTGCCACACCGCTATCGCGAGCAGGCTCGCTCCCACAGTGGTTTCTGGCGTTCAGGTTTTTGCGGGAATGACTTCCAGGACGCGGATGACGCCCGCCTCGGGATAATGCCAGCGCACATCCAGATCCCAGAACTGCGCTCCATATTCCCGCTCAGGTGTAGGCGTCTGGTACGCCGGACGTGGGTCTTGTGCCAGGCATTGATCAATCAGGGCAACCAACGGCTCGCCGAGGCGCTGAGCGTGCTCGTGAGCTTGTTGCAGCGCTGTCTCCGTCCACCGCACAGGAATCAACTGCGGCGCGGCGCTGGCGATGCTGTTGGAGGCGCTGTCGATGATGTCGGCGTAAGGCACGTAGGGTTTGATGTCGAGAACCGGCGTGCCGTCCAAGAGGTCGATACCGGAGATAAACAACCGGTTGGCTTCGACCTTGTCCAGTTTCACCACGGATTGGCCGATGCCATTGGGCCGATGTGTCGCACGGGTGGCGAACACGCCCATGGATTTGTTGCCGCCCAGGCGAGGAGGGCGGACTTTCAGGCGTGGCTTCTCTTCCAGGGCCTGATGAAACAGGAACAGCAGCCAGACGTGGCTGACCTGCTCGAGACCTTGCACCGCATCGCCCTGATCGAACGGCGCCACCAGTTCCAGTACGCCACGAGCGGCCGGGGCCAGCTGAGGCTGGCGCGGGATGGCAAACTTCTCCTTGAAGCAGGAGCGCACGAAGCCGATGGGGGAAACGCTGTAGGTCATGGTTTGGGTCGAGGCGGGATAGGGCGGGCATGATAACCCGGCGGGCCTCAAGGCGGGGGGTGACTGAGCGGGCCTCTTCGCGGGCAAGCCTCGCGCCTACTGGGTTATCGAGCGAACACGGCGTTTGTGTACGCCAAAGAACCTGTAGGAGCGAGGCTTGCCCGCGAAGGCCGCACCGCCAATCTCAGAGACTGAACCCACCATCCAGCGGAATAACATTCCCGGTCATATAAGCCCCGCCGTACTTGCCAGACTGATTGCCAGCGCCGCCATCTCTTCCTCCCGGCCCCAGCGCTTCATCGGAATCAGCGCCGTATCCTCCGCCAGCGCTTGCTCATCGTTACCAATGTGCTGCGTCATCTTGCTCGGGAAGCGCCCCGGCGCAATCACGTTGACGTTGATGTGCTGGCTCACCAGCTCCCGCGCCAGAATCCGCGACAGTTGATGGAGGGCAGCCTTGCTCGGCCCGTAGGCATACGCCTGTTCGCCAAAGGACGAAATCCCCGCCACCGAACCGATGTTGATGATCCGCGCCGGATTCGCCTCTGAACCCGCCTTGCGCAGCAAAGGCAAAAACTGCTGGATGCAGTTGAAGACCGAGGTCACGTTAAGCTGCATGACCTTCTCCCAGCCCTTGACCGGGTAGCTTTCCAGCGGAGCGCCCCATGTGGTGCCAGCGTTGTTCACCAGAATGTCCAGATGACTGATTTGCTCGCCCAGCCGCATGGCCAAGTGCTGCACGCCTTCTTCGGTCGCCAGATTGGCGGCCACGGCATGGCAGGTTCCCAAGGCGCTCAACTCGTCAGCCGTTTGCTGACACGCTTCGGCATCCCGGGCACAGACGTACACGGTGGCGCCGGCCTCGACATACGCCTTGGCGATCATTTTGCCGATACCACGGGTGCCACCGGTCACCAGAGCGGTGCGGCCTTGCAGGGAAAAGTACGGGTGCATGGCGAATCCTGAGAGCTGAGGGTCAATACACCCTAGTCGTCAGCCGCCAGAAGCGGAGCCACTATTTTTGCGAGGAATGAACATCTATACAGATTCGCCTGCGACCGCTCTTGCAGGAGCCTGCTTGCTGGCGATGGCGTTTTGAAGATCGCCATCGCCAGCAAGCCGGCTCCTACAAGAGCGCGGAGCGCTTACTGCGGGCGAACGCGCAGGGTCAGGCCCTTGAGGAAGTTGCGCAGCAACTGGTCGCCGCACGGGCGATAGTTGGTGTGGCCGAACTTGCGGAACAGCGCGCTTAGCTCAGGTTTGGACACCGGGAACTCGGACGCCTTGAGGATCGCGTGCATGTCGTCTTCTTTGAGTTCGAAGGCCACGCGCAGTTTCTTCAGGATGATGTTGTTGGTCACCGGCACTTCGATCGGCTGCGGCGGACGGCTTTCGTCCTTGCCGCGCTTGAAGATCACCAGGCCGTCGAGGAAGTGCGCCATGACTTCGTCCGGGCAGCGCACGAAGCCTTCCTCGTCTTCCTCTTTCTTGTCGAGGTAGGTCAGCAGGTCTTCCAGGGACACGTCCATGCCGCCGATCTTGATGATCTCGATGACTTTCTTGTCGCTGATGTCGAGCATGTAGCGCACGCTGCGCAGTACGTCGTTATGAATCATGGTGTGCAATCCTGATATTCAGCAGTGGGCGCCGCGTAAACAGCGGCGCCGGAATGTGTGGCGGCGTGAAAAGTCTCAGAACTTCTCTTTGCCGGACAGGTAGCGCCATTGCCCCAACGGCACTTTGCCGATGGACACGCCGCCAATGCGGATGCGGCGGATGGCGACGACCTTCAGGCCAACGGCCTGGCAAAACAGGGCGATCACGCCCGGTTGCGGGTTCTTCATCGCAAAACGCAGGCGGTTTTCGTTCTGCCAGCTGGCTTTGACCGGCGGCAGTTCCTTACCTTTGTAGGTCAGGCCGTGGTTCAGGCGGTTTAGGCCGTGAGCCACCATGTCGCCTTCTACCTCGACGACATATTCTTGTTCGATCTTGGCGGAGTCGGCGGTGAGCTTGCGCAGGATCTTCCAGTCCTGGGTGAACACCAGCAGACCGCTGGCGTTGGCCTGCAAGTCGGTGCTGGGGGTCAGGCGCAGGAAGTGGCCCTTGAGCGGACGTTTGCTGAAGCGGTGTTCTTCGCTCAGGGTCTCGGCGCTGATGGTCGCCATTGCGGTTTCCGCGTCCATGCCCACGGGCACGTTCAGCAGGATGGTCACCGGTTCCGGCGCAGTGGCCTTGGCCTCGGGGTCGAGCTCGACTTTCTGGGTGTCGACCTTGAATTGCGGCTCGTCGATGACTTCACCGTCCACGGTGACCCAGCCGCCCTCGATGAACAGCTCAGCCTCCCGACGGGAACAGCCGACGAGTTCGATGAGGCGTTTGGAGAGACGAATCGGGTCAGTCATGACAGGGCCGTAACAAAAAAGGGGTGGGCATTGTACCTGCTGGGCGCTGGTTAATCCCGGCTCCATTTGCCGCAGGTGCTTTTAATGTGGGAGCGAGCCTGCTCGCGAAAGCGTCTTCAGCTTCAACTTCAATGTCGATTGATAGACCGCTTTCGCGAGCAGGCTCGCTTCCACAAGGGTTTCATGTTGTGTCAGCCGTTGCGGGTCTTTTGTTGCGCCTGGCGCAAACGCATGTGCAGCAACGGATAAGGCTGGCCCATGCCATCGACCTCCGAACGACCAATCACCTCGAACCCCTGCTTGAAGTAAAACCCCAAGGCCTGCGGGTTCTGCTCGTTGACGTCCAGCTCGTTGGCGTTCAGGTGTTCCATGGCGTAACGCAGCAACTGCTTGCCCAAACCCTGACCCCGGTGGGCCGGGTCGATGAAGAGCATCTCTATCTTGCCCGCCGCCACCCCGGCAAACCCGGTGATGCGCTGGCGCGAGTCCTTGGTGCAGATCAGCATCACCGCGTCGAGGTAGCGGGTCAGCACCAGGTTCTTCAGCAATTCAATGTAGCTGTCCGGCAGAAAGTCATGGGTGGCGCGCACCGAAGCTTCCCAGACTTGTGTGAGTTCTTCGTAGTCGCTCTGTTTCGGCGTGTGGATGACCGAATGTTGGCGCATGGCCGGTTGCCCCTTTTACCGTGGAGTGTGCGAGTCCTTTCTTCCACAAAACGATAGACCTAAAAAAGCCCCGCATCTCGTCAAGAGAGCAGGGCTTTTCGTATTTTTTGCGTTTAGATCTGTTCAGCCCACAGGTCGTATTCGTCGGCGTCGGTCACTTTGCACCAGACCTTGTCGCCTGGCTTGAGGTTGCTGCCGTTGTCGATGAACACGTTGCCGTCGATTTCCGGGGCATCGAAGAAGCAGCGGCCAACGGCGCCTTGCTCGTCGACTTCGTCCACCAGCACTTCGATTTCACGGCCGACGCGCATTTGCAGGCGCGCCGAGCTGATGGCCTGCTGGTGCGCCATGAAGCGATCCCAACGGTCTTGCTTGACGTCGTCCGGCACGATGGCCGCGTCCAGCAGGTTGGCCGGTGCGCCTTCGACTGGTGAGTACTGGAAGCAGCCGACGCGGTCGAGTTGCGCTTCGGTCAGCCAGTTCAGCAGGTACTGGAAGTCTTCTTCGGTTTCGCCGGGGAAGCCAACGATGAAGGTCGAACGGATGATCAGGTCCGGGCAGATCTCGCGCCAGTTCTTGATGCGCGCCAGGGTCTTGTCTTCGAAGGCCGGGCGTTTCATGGCTTTCAGGACTTTCGGGCTGGCGTGCTGGAACGGGATGTCCAGGTACGGCAGGATTTTCCCGGCGGCCATCAGCGGGATCAGCTCGTCGACGTGCGGGTACGGGTAAACGTAGTGCAAGCGGACCCAGACGCCGAGGGTGCTCAGGGCTTCGCAGAGTTCGGTCATGCGGGTTTTCACCGGCGCGCCGTTCCAGAAACCGGTGCGGTACTTCACGTCGACGCCGTAGGCGCTGGTGTCTTGCGAGATCACCAGCAGCTCCTTGACGCCGGCCTTGACCAGGCGCTGGGCTTCGTCGAGCACGTCACCGACCGGACGGCTGACCAGCTTGCCGCGCATCGACGGGATGATGCAGAAGCTGCAACTGTGGTTGCAGCCTTCGGAAATCTTCAGGTAGGCGTAGTGGCGCGGGGTCAGCTTGATGCCTTGCGGCGGCACCAGGTCGATCAGCGGGTTGTGATCCTGGCGCGGTGGCACGGCGTCGTGCACGGCGTTGACCACTTGCTCGTACTGCTGCGGACCGGTCACGGCCAGCACGCTCGGGTGCACCTTGCGGATGTTGCCTTCTTCGACGCCCATGCAGCCGGTCACGATGACCTTGCCGTTTTCCTTGATGGCTTCGCCGATCACTTCCAGGGACTCAGCCTTGGCCGAGTCGATGAAACCGCAAGTGTTGACCACCACGACATCGGCGTCCTCGTAAGTGGACACGACGTCATAGCCTTCCATGCGCAGCTGGGTAAGGATGCGCTCGGAGTCGACCAGTGCTTTGGGGCAACCCAGGGATACGAAGCCAACTTTTGGATTGGCCGGCGCAGGAGTGGTGGACATGTCTAACCTCGGTATTTGGGACGCCTCCAGCCGAAGACGGCAAGGCGACAGACGGGCGCTATGTTGCGCCTCTGGTCAAAAAGTGCGCAATTCTAGCGATGAGACGCGCACTTGACCAGCTTTATGCAGGGAAATACGACGAGTGCTGCGCTATGCTTCGCGCCTTTACGCTTTACCGATTTTTTACAGTCAATGAAACGTCTGTAACGTCATGTAAAACAGCGCATGCTGCACGGCAAAGCATAGTGCTTCTTATAAGAAGTCCGGGTCTGAGTAGTAGGAGTTTTGGATGGGGCAGGCAAGTAGTCAGGCAGCGGGTGCCGAGCATTCGGCGGCAAAGCCGATCGGCATGCTGGTCGCGGCGGTCGGGGTGGTTTATGGCGATATCGGCACGAGCCCGCTGTACACCCTCAAAGAAGTGTTTTCCGGTGGCTATGGCGTACCGGTCAACCATGACGGCGTGTTGGGCATCCTGGCACTGATCTTCTGGTCGCTGATCTGGGTCGTCTCGATCAAATACATGATGTTCGTGCTGCGTGCCGACAACCAAGGCGAAGGCGGGATCATGGCCTTGACCGCGCTGGCCCGGCGAGCAGCAGCGGGGCATCCGAAGTTGCGGGCGTTGCTGGTGGTGTGTGGGTTGATCGGTGCGGCGCTGTTCTATGGCGACAGCATGATCACCCCTGCGATTTCGGTGCTCTCGGCGATTGAAGGCTTGGGGCTGGCGTTCGAAGGCATCGACCATTGGGTGGTGCCGCTGTCCTTGGTCGTGCTGGTGGCGCTGTTCCTGATTCAGAGCCACGGCACCGCGCGCATCGGCATTTTGTTCGGGCCGATCATGGTCACCTGGTTTGTGGTGCTCGGGGCACTGGGTGTCCACGGCATCTTGCAGCACCCGGAAGTATTGCAAGCGCTGAACCCGGTCTGGGGCGTGCGTTTCTTCACCCAGCATCCGGGCATGGGTGTGGCGATCCTCGGCGCGGTGGTGCTGGCGTTGACCGGTGCCGAAGCGCTGTACGCCGACATGGGCCACTTCGGGCGCAAGCCGATTGCCCGTGCGTGGTTCATCCTCGTGCTGCCGGCGCTGGTGCTGAACTACTTCGGCCAGGGAGCGCTGTTGCTGGGTGATCCGGAAGCCGCTCGTAACCCGTTCTACCTGTTGGCGCCAAGCTGGGCGTTGCTTCCGTTGGTGGGATTGTCGACGATGGCCACGGTGATTGCCTCGCAAGCGGTCATCTCCGGCGCGTTCTCCCTGACCCGTCAGGCGATCCAGCTCGGCTACATTCCGCGCATGCACATCCGCCACACCTCCAGCGCCGAGCAGGGCCAGATCTACATCGGTGCGGTCAACTGGGCATTGATGGTCGGCGTGATCCTGTTGGTGCTGGGCTTCGAGTCCTCAGGCGCCCTGGCCTCGGCCTACGGCGTGGCGGTGACCGGCACGATGCTGATGACCACCATCCTGGTGTCGGCGGTGATATTGCTGCTGTGGAAATGGCCGCCGGTGCTCGCTGTTCCGCTGTTGCTCGGCTTCTTGTTGGTGGACGGTCTGTACTTTGCCGCCAACGTGCCGAAAATCATTCAGGGCGGGGCGTTCCCGGTAATCGCCGGTATCGCGCTGTTCGTGCTGATGACCACCTGGAAACGCGGCAAACAACTGCTGGTGGAACGCATGGACGAGGGTGGCCTGCCCCTGCCGATTTTCATCAGCAGTATCGCCGTGCAACCGCCGCATCGCGTGCAGGGTACCGCCGTGTTCCTGACCGCACGCCCGGATGCCGTACCGCACGCGCTGTTGCACAACCTGCTGCATAACCAGGTACTGCACGAGCAAGTGGTGCTGTTGACCGTGGTCTACGAAGACATCCCGCGGGTACCGTCGAGCCGACGCTTCGAAGTCGATTCCTACGGCGAAGGGTTCTTCCGGGTGATCCTGCACTTCGGCTTCGTCGACGAGCCGGACGTGCCGCAAGCACTGAAACTGTGCCACCTCGATGACCTCGACTTCAGTCCGATGCGCACCACCTACTTCCTCAGCCGCGAGACGGTGATCGCCTCCAAACTCGAAGGCATGGCCCGTTGGCGCGAGGCGCTGTTCGCCTTCATGTTGAAGAATGCCAATGGCAATTTGCGCTTCTTCAATCTGCCGCTGAACCGGGTGATTGAGCTGGGCACTCAGGTCGAGATGTAAGCCCCATTGAAAAGCCCCCGTTGCCAGTGCGGCAGCGGGGGCTTTTTTGTGCCTGGAATCTCGCCCTGAAGGCCAAGAAGGTCCCTTGTGGGAGCGAGCCTGCTCGCGAAAGCGGTGTATCAGCCAACCTTGATAGTGGCTGACACGACGCCTTCGCGAGCAGGCTCGCTCCCACAAGGGGCGGCGGTGTTTCATGTCTGTGCGCTTACTGGCACTCAGGCAGCCCTTCTTCTGATTCGGTCTTCGTCCGGGCCGGTCGCGGCGTCAGCACCTTCACAACATCATCAATCACGGCTTTGCCCATCGCCGTCAGATAGTGAGCGGCCCAGGCGTGGCGGTCGGTGTCTCTTGCGTAGGCAGCATCCTCGGCAAATGATTTGCCGAGGAACAGCAGGTCAGAGGCTTGTGACAAGGCATCAACGATGGGGACGCCGGCGCGGACGTTGAACAGCGCCTGATCTGGGCAGTAGATGAGTGGGGTGTAGCCTATGGTTTTTAATTCTGAGATCGCAGTTGAATCAATTTTAGTCATGGTCATTCTCCAGCATTAGAGGAGTCGCCACGTTCGTTTCCAAGCGAATGGGTGGCGGCTGTACGCAGGTTGGAAACCGGGGACCATAGAACCGGCACGCCCGAAGGCGTCCCACGCACAGCCGCCATAACACCAGGTTCGCAGTCGTTAAAACGTCTGGAATCGAGGTGGAGGTGCTGTTGCGCTGTGATCCGACGGGTTTCCAAGCCCGATCGCTGAATGGTCAGCGACGTCCGGAGAGTATCCCGTCGAAGAAAAACGCAACAAGGCGGCAAAGTGCCCAAACACGAGATTCGGAGTTTGCCTACAAGGTCCGCGGGCGTCTTCCGATATTGCGACACGTTAAGTAAACGACAGCTAAACACTGAGAGAGCGCTTATACGTTGATTGGCTCATTTTTTTGTCGGCACGAATCACGCGGGTTGATAGATTCGCGTTTTTTGCAGCTTGCTGTATGTCGAACTCAACGCAATACTCTGCGTAGAACTGTGTGTTCAAATTTGCATGAATGTGTAGAGAGGTGAGTATGACGGCATTACTGGAGCGTGCTGACCAAGCGATTTCGGTGACTGCGATGGTCAGGGGGTTTAGTGCGAGGCTAAAGGAGATTTCCAGCCGAGCCACCGAGCGGCTGGTCATTTTCAAAGATAATCAACCCGCAGCGGTCATTATCAACGTCGATGCGTATCAGGAAATGCTCGACGAGCTTGAGGACCTTCGAATTGAAGCGGCGGCTCGAGAGCGACTGATTGGTTTTGATCAGGCCAAGGCGGTCAGCCATGACGATATGCGGGCGCGGTACGCCAAGAAAGACTAAAGGAGCTGTGGATGGTTTGGGGCGTTATCTATCATCCGGAGGTTCAGAAGGATCTGGATCTGCTGGGAGCTGTGGCGGCGAACCGCATTCTTGATGTTATCGAAGAGCGGATTATCAACGGTGAGCCGGACAAGAGCGGCAAACCCCTAAGAGCCAGCCTCGCGGGCTGCAGACGGATTCGCACAGGCGATACGCGGATTGTCTATCGCGTCGATGGTAAGGCCATTCAAGTGTTGATTGTCGCAGTCGGGGCCCGACGTGACGAAGAGGTCTACGACGCCGCAGAGCGTCGCCTATAAGTTGTAAGCCCCCGTTGCCGTGAAGGTAGCGGGGCTTTTTTTCTTTCAGACAGTTCTTCTTCAGATTGGTCTTTGTCCGAGCTGGTCGCGAGGTCAGGACCTGTCGAAAGGTCTGACGGCTCGATATTTTCAAAGAAAAAAGTGTCCACGTTTTATGGAATGTGGACACTTGGAGTTTCTGGCTTGATGAAGAGTCAAGACGTTTTGCTTTTGTTTAAGTTCGCCAGCCTGCACGCCCAAGAAGAAAAACGATTTGGGAAATGGAGTCTGAATCGAATTCGACCTAAAGTCCGGCAGCTAGAAGCGCTTCATGTCGCATGTAAAAAAGCCCCCACAACCAAACAGTTGCGGGGGCTTTTTCGTGGGCGCGCCTCAGATCACTCCTGAGCCGTCTCACCCTTGGCCTGACGCTTCTCGATGATGTCCACCAAACGCTTTGCCAGCGCCGGGTAGTTCTCGTCGAAGTGGTGGCCGCCCGGTAGCTTCATCGATTCGCCCACGGCGGTCTTGTCGGTGCAGCCGCTTTCGTCGACTTCTTCTTCACCGTAGATGCACACCACTTTTTCCGGTGGCAGCTTGGCCATTTCCGGGCCGGTGGCGGCTTCTTTGCCGGCGTTGCCGAGCCAGCCTTCGACTTCGATTTCGAAGCTGCCGGTGCGGGCGAAGGCGAGCAGGATGATGGCGTCGACGCGTTGTTGTTCTGCGGGTTCCAGGCGGTTGTAGATCGCTGGCAGGACATCGGCGCCGAACGAGTAGCCGGTCAGGATGAAGCGCTTGGTGCCCCATTTCTGCCGGTAGTGTTGCATCAGCTCGGCCAAGTCCAGAGCGCTTTGCTCCGGGCTCTTGTGCTGCCAGTAGTAGCGCAGGGTGTCGATGCCGACCACCGGGTAGCCGATCTTGGCCATCTCGCCCGCGACGTCGCGGTCCAGGTCACGCCAGCCGCCGTCACCGGACAGGAACAGGGTCACGGTGTCCTTGGCTTGGCCGGCCGGGACTTCGACCACGGGGATTTGCAGGCCGCCAGCGGCTTTGTCGCCGCCGACCAGGAGTTTACGCAGTTCGTTGTTCAGCACTTGCGGCAGGTTGATGTCGTAGTCGCTGATGCTGGTTTCGGCGTTGGCTTGATCGCGCACGAAGCCGGCGCTGGTGTCGTCCGGGTTGTCGTTCCAGGCCACCAGCCAGTGACCGTGAGCGGCACTTTTTGGCAGCAAGTGGGTGCAGCCGGGTTTTTCCAGTGCCAGGTCGACGGAGACAGCCTGGGCCTTGTCGTCCTTCTGCTCGGACAACCAGCGCCACGCCAGCACCGCGCCAGGGCCGATACCGCTGACCAGGGTCGCCGGGCCTTTGAGTTCTCGCAGGCCTGATTGCAGGGCACGACTTTGCAGCAGGCAGTCCTTGGGCAGGATCACCTGAACAATCTGCGCCGAGCCGGTGCGGCTCAGGGTCATCAACTGTTTGTCGCTGAGTTTCTGGTCTTCATTGACCGCCACCAGCACCTGCGCGCGTGGCGTGTTGCCGGGAATGACGCGCGTCATCGCCGTGCCATCAGCCGGCTTCAGCTGTTCGAGGGTCGGTTCGGGGGCCGGGCGCTTCAGGTACCAGTAACCGCCACCGATAATCAGGGCCAACACGACCAGTGTGCCCAGTACGTACCGCAAGGAGCGTTGAATCATCAGCGTTTCACCAATCCAGTCAAGCCGCCCGCAATCAGGGCAGCAGTATCGGCCAGGGCAACCAGCGGATCGAGTCCGGCGGGCACGGCCATATAACGGGGTTCCCAGTCAGGCTGGAATTTGTCTTTGAAGCGGCGCAAGCCTTGGAAGTTGTAGAGCTGCTCACCACGGCGGAAAACCATCGAGCCCAGGCGCTGGGTCAGCGGTGCACCACGCCGGGGTTGCAACCCCGACAGCGGCACCATGCCCAGGCTGAAACGCGCGTATCCATGATTTTTATAATGTTGAATCAGGCCGACCATCATGAACTCCATGGTCAGCTTGGGCGCGTCCGGGTGCGCGCGCATCAGGTCGAGGCTGGCCAGGTCATGGCCGTAAGTCTCGAGCAGGTTGGCAAATGCCACCGGGCGCCCTTCGAAACGAATCACCGCGACGCGGAAATGCTTGATGTAATCGTCACTGAAACGCCCGAGCGAGAAGCCTTTCTCGCGCACGTTCTTGCCGGTCAGCCAGGCATCGGAAATCACCTTGAGCTCATCCATCGGCGCATGGCCCGGTTCAAAGATCTCCAGCGACAACCCATCACGGGTCCCGCGATTCCAGGTGTAACGCAGGTCCTTCATCTCTTTGCCCTTGGCTTCGAGATCAAAACGTTTCAGGTCGACCCGGGCTTCTTCGCCGAGCTTGATCGCGGTCAGGCCGATGTCCATGTAGTACGGCAGGTTTTCGGCGCGCACTTGATAGAACACGGGGCGGGCGTGGTGGACGTCGCAGAGGTCGCGGAACTGCCAGATCATTTCCGCCCGTTGCTGGGTCGGGCCGATCGGGTCGTACAAGGCCACCAGGCTGCGGCCACGGCGGGCGTACATCAGGAACGCCTCGTCGTTGGGATGAAACAGCAGCGCCTTGTCACCGGTCAGGGCGAGGCCGCCGTCCGGTTGGGAGGAGGCCATCAGGATCTTTATGGCGCGATCCAGCTCGTCAGGCGTCGGCAAGTGAATCACCGGGCGCGCGGTGCGCAGCAACCAGGTCAGCGACACGACCACCAGCAGGACGGCGGCCCCCAACAATGAGCGCAAGCCACGCGGAGCGTCGGCGTCGAGGGTGAATTGCCACCAGAGTTGATGGCTGTACGGGACGTCCTGGTACGCAAACAGCAGCAACCAGATCGAGGCGCCGAGCACGCACAGGCTGGAAACCAGATAGAGCGGCGAGAACGGCAATTCAGTCAGGCGACTCGGGCGGTAGAACGAGCGGCGAAATACGCCCAGCAGGCTTGCTGTCAGGGTCATCAGGCAAGCTTCTTCCCAGTCAAAGCCTTTGAGCAGGGAGAGCAGGGCGCCGACCAGCAATAGAATGGTGGTCAACATCCAGGCGGCGGACAGACGTCGACGCAGACCTTGAGCCAGCAACAGGCACAGCACGCCGACCAGACTGGCACCGAAGTGCGAGGCGTCGACCAGGCGGTGCGGGATCAGAAAGCCGATGTGTTCCAGCCGGGTGTCGATTTCCGGGGTGACGCCGGAGAACAGCAGCACCACGCCGGACAGGAACACCAGCACCGCCAGGATCGGCGCCGCCAGACCGGAAGCGGCCCGCAGGGACTGGCGCGACTGAAACAGACGCTGGCCTTCGTTGATCAACAGGAGCACACACGCCACCAGCAGCGGCAGCACGACGTAGATCAGGCGATAGAGCAGCAGCGCAGCGGCCAGTGGTGCGGCGCCGAGCGTGTCGGCGAAGGCGGCCAACAGAATGGCTTCAAATACGCCGACCCCGCCGGGCACATGGCTGAGCACACCGGCGGCCAGGGCTAGCAGGTACACCAGCAGGAACGCACCGAAGGGCGGCGCTTCCGGCAGCAACAAATAGAGCACGGTCGCGGCGGCGGCCACGTCCAGTGCGGTGATGATCAGTTGCAGGAAAGTCAGGCGGCGACCGGGGAGGCGTAAGGTGCGGCGTCCGACCTTGACCAGCAGGTTATCCGGGGAAGGTTGTTCCGGCAGGCGACGGCGGTAGATGCCGATGGCCAATACGCCGAACAGCAGCAAAACCGCCGCGGCAACGCCCCCCAGCAAACCTTCGGACAATCCCAGGGCCGCCGAAGCAGCAGGCAGATTGCTGAGGGTCGCCAGGGCGGCCAGTGGTGGCAGTGCGCAGCCGAGCGAGAGGCTGGCGAATAACGTCATGTGAGCGACATCTGACGCCCCCAGACCGTGCCGTGCATATAAACGGTAGCGGACCGAGCCCCCCGAGAGCATCGAAAGACCGATGGCGTTGCCGATGGCAAATGCCGTGAAGCCCCCCAGCGCAAGAATTCGCGGCGCCAGCGTCACGCCCGCGTAGCGACTGGCGGACCATTCATACCCCAGCAGAATGATGAAGCCGACCACGGTCGCCGCCAATGCGCCCAGCAGTGCCGGTTTAGGGACTTCAAGAATCGAGTCGTGCAAAGCGTACAGATCGAGTTCGCTCAGCAGATGACGACAGGCAATCAGCGCGATAGCGAACAACAGCAGCGTCACCGCCAGGCCGATGGGCTGGCGATATTTGCTGGCCAGATCCAGCAAGCGCAGGCGCTCTGCCTTGATCGGTTGGGTCGCTGTGACGGTGTCTTGTGGATCAGACGAGTTGGCGCGCATCAATCACCTCTTGGATTGTGCGCGACAGGATGGGGGTATCCAGCCAAGTTACCAATCCCTGTAGAAAAAAATAATCACAAATATTAACGCCTCTCACCGGTTGACGGCGATGGCATGTCATTGGGCGTCGGGGGGATTTGTCTGCGAATCAGCATAGTCTGAACTCATCGCATTGGAGATCCCGAACGCTTCGCTACACAGTGACAGGTCATTGTTGCGAAAGGACTTTTTCAACAGATACAAAAAAGGCCACTCTTTCGAGTAGCCTTTTTTGATGTTTGGTTGCGGGAGCCGGATTTGAACCGACGACCTTCGGGTTATGAGCCCGACGAGCTACCAGACTGCTCCATCCCGCGTCTGTGTGGCGGCATTCTATAGAGATACGCCTGTGTGTCAACCGTTAATCTGCAACCGGGTCAAATAAGCGTAAATAAGCGGCGAACGGTCGCGGAGCAGACTTAAGTTTCGGAATCAGAACGATTTCTCGCATCTGTTCATGAAGAGGGCACAAAACAGGCGCGCACAAAAAAGGCCACTCTTTCGAGTAGCCTTTTTTGATGTTTGGTTGCGGGAGCCGGATTTGAACCGACGACCTTCGGGTTATGAGCCCGACGAGCTACCAGACTGCTCCATCCCGCGTCTGTGTGTCGGCATTCTACAGAGGATCGCTGGGCTGTCAACCTTCAATCCAGATAAAACCTGTTCTGGTTCAATCGCTTAGCGGCAAGGAAGGGCAGGGCGATCGTCTGCGAGGCAGGCATGGCAAGGCTTGCAGCTCTATCGAGTGACGCTTTTCGATTGAGAAAATAAATTCATCGGTTACTTTTCCTACCGGTGGGGAATAAGATTCAGACTACTGGTGCTATATACAGGTGTCAGTGAGATACTGCCGATCCGGCACGCCATGACTCCATTTCTTCACCATGAACACCGCTTTTATATGAGCCAGCGAAAAATCATCCACGTCGATTGCGACTGCTTCTACGCTGCCATCGAAATGCGTGACGACCCGCGCCTGGCGGGTAAACCGCTGGCGGTGGGTGGTTCTGCGGACCGGCGCGGGGTGATCGCCACTTGCAACTATGAGGCGCGGGCCTACGGCGTGCGCTCGGCCATGTCTTCCGGGCAAGCCCTGAAGCTGTGTCCGGACCTGACCATCGTCAAGCCGCGCATGGACGCCTATAGAGAAGCGTCGAAGGAAATTCATACGATCTTTCGCGATTACACCGACCTGATCGAGCCGCTTTCCCTCGACGAGGCTTACCTCGACGTGTCGGACTGTGCGCATTTCGGTGGCAGCGCCACGCGCATCGCCCAGGACATTCGCCGCCGAGTCTCTAATCAGTTGCACATCACGGTCTCGGCTGGCGTGGCACCGAACAAGTTTCTGGCCAAGATCGCCAGTGACTGGAAGAAGCCCAACGGTTTGTTTGTGATCACGCCTGATCAGGTTGAAGACTTTGTCAGTGGTTTGCCCGTCAGCAAGCTGCATGGCGTTGGCAAAGTGACCGCCGACAAGCTGGGCAGGCTCGGCATTGTCGATTGCTCGCATTTGCGCGAGTGGGGCAAGTTGGCGCTGGTGCGTGAATTTGGCAGCTTCGGCGAGCGACTCTGGAGCCTGGCCCGGGGGATTGATGACCGTCAGGTGCACAACGACAGCCGCCGGCAATCGATCAGTGTTGAAAACACCTATGACGTGGACCTGCCGGATCTGGTCAGCTGCCTGGATAAACTACCCGAGCTGCTGGAAACGCTGGCGGGGCGCATGGCGCGGATCGACAGCAGCTATCGGCCGGGCAAGCCGTTCGTCAAAGTGAAGTTCCATGACTTTACCCAGACGACGCTGGAACAAGCCGGGGCAGGGCGGGATTTGGGCAGTTATCAGTTGTTGCTGACCCAGGCGTTCAATCGCGGCGGGAAACCGGTGCGGTTGTTGGGGATTGGCGTGCGGTTGGAGGATTTGCGGGGTGGGTTTGAGCAGATGGAGTTGTTTGAGCGGTAGTTTTGCGGTGAATGTGAGGGCCTCTTCGCGGGCAAGCCTCGCTCCTACAGGTATCGCATCTTGTAGGGGCGAAGCTTTTGCTTTTAATTCGGTCCAGGATCCGCCACCAGTCGCCCGGCATCCTTGGTCAATGACTTGAGGAATTCGGTCTGCAACTCTGGATCGTTGCGGGTCAGTTCGATCAGGCTTTGTTCCAGCTCGCTGGCTTCTTCTTCAAGACCCAGTTCCGACAAGCGCTTGACCCGGTGTACCCACTGGCTCACTTCGTCGTCTTCGAGGTCGTCATAAATCAGGCCATGGGCTTCGAGCAGTTTGCCGCGCAATGAACTGCTGACTGCCAGGGACGAATCGCTGTGTACATCGTCCTGGCCGTCTTCGACGCTGATCAGCAGTCGGCTCAGATGATTGATGTCATGTTCGGCGAATGGGCTGTCCAGCAGGTTCAGGCGCAGAACACCGTTTTTGTCGGTGCTCAGATCAAACGTTTCCTTGCCGGCTTTCACCACCACCGGGCGCTCGCTCCAGGGCAGGCTCGAGTATTCGGTGCGCTTGTCGAGCTGGATCTCATCGATCCCGGCCAGGTTTTGTTGCGCCCGACCGTTGGACTGCACGTTCATGAGCGGGTTGAGCCCGGCAAAACCGTAGCTCAGCCAATCCTTGGTCACGCTGTCCGGCAGACTGCCGAGGGTGAATACGTTGACCACATTCGCCCCGACACCGCCCACCACCGCGACCGCGCCCAGCGGAATCTCGTAGACCTCCCGCCAGGGTTGGTAAGGCGTGTAGCGATCATAGTGACGCGTGACTTCGAATTCGGTGACTTCGAACGTTTTCTGCTCGTGGATTTTCACCCGACGTTGCGGCAACTCAAGCACCTTGGGCTCGCCGACATCGATCTGCAGGCTGTGATCGAGCAATTTGCGCTCGACACGCTCCTCGTGCTCGCTGCGTTGCGACATGTGATTGGCACAGCCGCTGACCAGCAGGGTGACGCACAGGGCGCCACCACCGAGGCCTAAGGTGTTTCGCTTGAACATGACTTCTCTATCTGGTGTCAGCGGCGGATACGGGCCTGGAGGAAAGACAGCACGTCAGCAACCGGCAGCGCTTGCGCTTCAGGTTCGGTACGGCTCTTGTATTCCAGATTGCCTTCGGCGAGGCCGCGGTCACTGACCACGATCCGGTGAGGAATGCCGATCAGCTCCATGTCCGCGAACTTGATGCCCGGGCTGGTTTTCTTGTCGCGATCGTCCAGCAGCACTTCGAAGCCGGCTGCAGTCAGTTCTGCATACAGCTTGTCGGTGGCTTCACGAACCTGTTCGGTTTCGTAGCGCAATGGCACCAAAGCGACTTGGAATGGAGCCAGTGTGTCGCTCCAGATGATCCCGTTGGCGTCGTTGTTCTGCTCGATGGCCGCAGCCACCACGCGGGAAACGCCGATGCCGTAGCAACCCATTTCCAGGGTAACCGGCTTGCCGTTCTCGCCCAGCACTTCGCACTTCATCGCCTTGCTGTACTTGTTGCCCAGCTGGAAGATGTGCCCGACTTCGATGCCGCGCTTGATTTCCAGGGTGCCCTTGCCATCCGGGCTTGGGTCGCCGGCGACAACGTTACGCAGGTCGGCAACGGTCGGAACCGGCAGATCACGCTCCCAGTTCACGCCGAAGTAGTGCTTGTCGTCGATGTTGGCACCGATGCCGAAGTCGCTCATCAGCTCGACGGAACGGTCGATGATGATCGGCAATGGCAGGTTCAACGGGCCGAGGGAACCGGCGCCGGCGCCAATGGCGTCGCGCAATTCGCTTTCGGAAGCCATGACCAGCGGGCTGGCAACGCCTGGCTGGTTGCCGGCCTTGATTTCGTTCAGCTCGTGGTCGCCACGGATGATCAGGGCAATCAGCTTGCCTTGCTCTTCAGCGTGAACCACGAGGGTCTTGATGGTCTTTTCAATCGGCAGGTTGAAGCCTTCGACCAGTTGCGCAATGGTCTTGGCGTTCGGCGTGTCGACCAGGCGCAGTTCTTCAGTCGGTGCGGCGCGGGAGGTTTCACGCGGCACGGCTTCGGCTTTCTCGATGTTCGCGGCGTAGTCGGAACCGTTGCTGAAGACGATATCGTCTTCGCCGGACTCGGCCAGTACATGGAACTCGTGGGAGCCGGCACCGCCGATGGAGCCGTTGTCGGCTTCTACAGGGCGGAACTTCAGGCCCAGACGGGTAAACACGTTGCAGTACGCCTGGTGCATGCGGTCGTAGGTGATCTGCAGCGAAGGCTGATCAGCGTGGAACGAATAGGCGTCCTTCATGATGAACTCGCGGCCGCGCATCAAACCGAAGCGTGGGCGGATTTCGTCACGGAATTTGGTCTGGATCTGATACAGGTTGATCGGCAGCTGCTTGTAGCTGCTCAATTCGTTGCGCATCAGGTCGGTGATCACTTCTTCGTGGGTCGGGCCGGCGCAGAAGTCGCGACCGTGGCGATCCTTGAAGCGTAGCAATTCAGGGCCGTATTCTTCCCAGCGACCGGATTCCTGCCACAGCTCAGCCGGTTGGGTGCTCGGCATCAACACTTCGAGAGAGCCTGCGGCGTTCATTTCTTCACGAACGATGGCTTCGACCTTGCGCATCACTCGCAAGCCCATCGGCAGCCAGGTGTAGAGGCCCGAGGCGAGTTTGCGGATCATGCCGGCGCGCAGCATCAGCTGATGGCTGATGACGACCGCGTCGGAAGGCGTTTCTTTCTGTGTGGCGAGCAAAAATTGACTGGTGCGCATGGTTGGCCGTTGTCGGTTGCTGATGACGAGAAATGACGGAGCATTGTACGGGCGAGATCCGCTGGCGTACAGGCGTGCGGTCGGCGGTGTGGCACGAGGGCGGGAATCGTCGCGCCCTCTGCGAAATGTCCTACGATTCTTCCGCGACCTGGGTCGGCACCGGTTCGGGTGTCGGCGTCGGACCTGCGCGACGGCTCTCCTGGTACCAGTGCAGGGCGATCAACAGCAGGGTCGGAACACCCAACAGCGCCGTGATCAGGAAGAAGTTGTGGTAACCGAATTTCTCTACCATGACCCCTGAATAACCGCCGATCAAGCGTGGCAGCAGGAGCATGATCGAGCTGAGCAGGGCGTACTGGGTGGCCGAGAATTTCAGGTTTGTCAGGCTCGACAGGTACGCGACGAACGCTGACGTCGCCAGGCCCGAGCTGAAGTTGTCCAGGGAAATGGTCAGGATCAGCATGTTCAGGTTGGCGCCCATGTCGGCGAGCATCAGGAACAGCAGGTTGGTGCCGGCCGATGTAATGCCGCCGATGAGCAGGATCGGCAGGATGCCGAAACGCACGATCAGCAGGCCGCCCATGCCGGCGCCGACCAGGGTCATGATCAGGCCGAAGATTTTGCTGACACTGGCGATCTGGTCCTTGGTGAAGCCCTGGTCGATGTAGAACACGTTGGCCATCACGCCCATCACCGTATCGGACATGCGGTAGGTGGCGATCAGCCCGAGCAGCAGGAACGCTTGCCAGCGGTAACGCAGAATGAAGTCGTTGATCGGCGTCAGCACCGGTGCCAGGCCGCGACGGCCCATGGCCGACAGGCACATAAACGTGAGCGTGGTGTAGAGGATGGCCCGCAGGAAGGCGCGGTCTTCGAGCAGCAGGTCGAGCGGGCTCGCGCCTTCGAACAGCACGCTGGCGAAGTCGGTGTTGTAGAGCTGGGTAAACATGGCCGGCACGGACACCAGCAGCACGATCAGCACGAACACCGACATCAGTTGATGCATAAAGCTGTAGCGGCCGGCTTGAAGTTGGGTACGCAGGGGAACAGGCGGTTCGCGCATGAACAGCGTCGTCAGCAGCGCCGGGACCATCAGGGCGCCAAACAACACGTAGGTACCGGCCCAGGCCGAATGCTGGTAATTGAAACCCGTGGAGCCAAAGCCTTCTGCGAAAAACAGCGCGCCGGCCGTCGCCAGCAGCGCGGCGATCCGATAGCCGGACATGTAGCTGGCAGCGAGCGCTGCCTGGCGAGTGTCGTCGGCGATTTCCAGGCGATAGGCGTCAACCGCAATGTCTTGCGTCGCCGACGCGAAGGCGACGACCACGGCGATGGCGATCAGCCAGGACAAGTGCTTTTGCGGGTCGCAGAAACCCATCCCGATCAGACCGAGGATCACCAGTGCCTGGGAGAGCACCAGCCAGGAACGTCGTCGACCGAGTTTGCCGAGAAAGGGCAGGCGCCATTGGTCGAGCAGCGGGGACCAGACCCATTTAAAGGCATAGGCCAAGCCGATCAGACTTGCATAACCGATGGTTTCGCGGGCCACACCGGCCTCACGCAGCCAAACGGAGAGCGTCGAAAACACCAGCATGTAGGGCAGGCCGGCGGCGAAACCAAGCAACAACAACACAAGCGTCGAGGGGCTGGCATAGGCGGCGAGCGCGGCGCGCCAGGTTTTACGGGGCATGGGCTGGAGTCTGCCTCAAGAGTTACGGAAACAAAGCGCGCACTCTAACCGCTGTGCTCTACCGGGCGCCAGCCATGGCGCTGAATATCAACACGATTGTTCAGGATACTGACGCCTTCGGAGCGCAATCGCGCGCGCTGCTCATCCCCTGAAGGGCTGCCTACGGGCAGGCTGATCCGACCGCCGGCACCCAGTACGCGGTGCCATGGCAGCTTGGTGTCGCCGGGCAGCTGGCTCAATGTGCGTCCCACCCAGCGCGCGGCTCGGCCCAGTCCGGCCAGTTCGGCGAGTTGACCATAGCTGACCACTTTGCCTTCGGGCACCTGCGCGAGGGTCAAGTAGAGCGCCGTGCGTCGGATTTGCGCTGCACTTTCGGTTTCAGTGGTTGGGTCGGTCACGTCCGTGGTTCCTGAAAAAATTCGCCTTACCGTCCGTAGAGTAAGTCCTGGATGCGCAATTGAGAAATGAACTCAATAGAAATAGTCGGGTCAGTCCTTGCTAGGGTCTTATTCCCAGGGATAATGCCGACTTTTTTTCGCAAACTTGAGCCTGTATTTGCTTATGGTATCCAGAACCCTGCTGTGCCTTGCTGTCATGAGTGCCTCCACGCCGTTGCTCGCTGATACCGTCTGGTTGAAGAACGGTGACAAACTGAGCGGCAAGATCACGCTGTTCGATGGCGGTAAATTGCTGATACAGACCGAATATGCCGGTGCGGTTCCGATCGACTGGAAGCAGGTCAAGACCCTGGAAAGTGATCAGGAGTTGCTGGTCAAGCAAGATGCCTACACCGGCGAGAAGGCCAAGTCGCTGCATGCAGCAGACGACGGCAAGGTGACGCTGGAAAACGGCGAAGCGCCGAAGACGGTCGAGCTGGCGAGTATCCAGCAGATTCTCAAGCCCAAGCCTGTGGTTGAAGATCTGGTGTGGAAAGGCAATGTCGACGCGGCGCTGGATTACCAGCGGGCGGAAAAAGACACCGATGACTACGACATCGACTTCAAGACCACGGCGCGCCATGGCAAATGGCGGCACACGGCGGAAGGCGAGTACAACCGCGAATTCCAGGATGACGTGGTCACTACCGACAACTGGCGGGGCGAATACTCGCTCGACCGTTTCCTGACCGAGAAGTGGTTCTGGCAAGGCCGCGCGGTCTATAAGCGCGACAAGGTAGAAGACCTCTCCCGTCAGCGCACTGTCGGTACCGGTCCGGGTTACCAGTTCTGGGATAACGAACTCGGCGCATTCTCCCTGGGCTCGCTGGTCAACCGCACGGACTATGAGTTCTCCGACGGCAGCAAGGAAAACTTCTATTCCCTGGCGATGAAGTGGGACTACAACCGTTACCTGATCGGCAAGAAGGTGGAGTTCTTCACCAATGGCGAAGTGGGCAAGCCGTTGTCGGGGGTAGCGGATTACGCGCTCGATGCCGAAATGGGCTTGCGCTACAAGGTCACCGAGTGGGCTTCGCTTAACCTCAAGGCCGAGCGAGACATCATCAGCGGTACCGACGATGCTGATCTGGACAAAACGCGTTACACCGCAGGGTTTGGTGTGGCCTGGTAAGACGCAAAAAATCGCAGCCGTGGGCTGCGATTTTTTTTGCCTGCAAAACACACAGACACAAAAAAGCCCCGCTTTTGAGGGCGGGGCCTTTTACTAAAGCAAGTACAAGTTAGATAACTTGAACTTCTTCAGCTTGCATGCCTTTCTGACCGCGGGTAGCGATGAAAGAAACCTGTTGGCCTTCTTTCAGGCTTTTGAAGCCGTCGGATTGGATAGCTTTGAAGTGAACGAACAGGTCGTCACCGGATTGTGGAGTGATGAAGCCGAAGCCTTTTTCATCGTTGAACCACTTAACGGTACCAGTTTGGCGATTAGACATGGTGTAACTCCTTGAACAAAGATAACTGCGACGCAGGAAGAACCCTGGCCGAGACTGAGTGCAAAGAGCAGGAAAAATTCTTGTAGATGGTTGGATCGAAATTCAACATATCGTGTAGAGATTCTCAGTGACACAAGCAGCACAGTGGCGCCACCTTAACCCTTTTTCCGGAACGTGCCAATGCTTCCGGTGAAGGTTTCTCTGATTTCATGACTGACGGTCCGCCAATTTACGGCGAAGGCCCAGATATCACAGGGGATCGGCGAGAATTATGCCCCGGACTTTGAACCCGGAGCGCGCGCCCGGTAAGATGCCGGACAGAATTTTTCCACCTCGCTATTCAGGACACCCGCCATGAGCATCAAATCGGACAAGTGGATTCGCCGCATGGCGCAGGAACACGGCATGATCGAGCCGTTCGTCGAGCGCCAGGTGCGCGGCAGCGACGATAACCGTGTGATCTCCTACGGCGTGTCGAGTTACGGTTACGACGTTCGTTGCACTAGTCATTTCAAGGTGTTCACCAATATTAATTCGGCCATTGTCGACCCGAAAAATTTCGATGCCGGCAGCTTCGTCGACATCCATAGCGACGTCTGCATCATCCCGCCGAACTCTTTCGCCTTGGCCAGCACCGTCGAATACTTCCGTATTCCGCGCAACGTATTGACCATCTGCCTGGGCAAAAGCACCTACGCCCGCTGCGGCATCATCGTCAACGTCACCCCGCTTGAGCCAGAGTGGGAGGGGCACGTGACCCTGGAATTCTCGAACACAACCAACCTGCCTGCGAAAATCTATGCCAACGAAGGCGTGGCGCAGATGCTGTTCCTTGAATCCGACGAAGAGTGCGAAGTGTCCTATAAGGACCGTGGCGGCAAGTATCAGGGCCAACGCGGCGTCACCTTGCCACGCACCTGATCCATTCATCTGGCAGGTCGCGGGAATTCTTGAGCGGGTAGACACTCTATTGGGTGTACTGCCCGGTTCGCGTACAGCGGACGGGGCCATCGCTCAGGAGTGCTTTATGAAGATCGATCCGCGAATAAGTGCCGAACTGGCAAGGCTTGAGCCCAATCAGATTGGCGTCCTGGCCTGGTCCTTGTTGGCACATCCAGCCATCAGCATGGCAGGGGGCATCCCCGGCCAGCCTGATCCTGATACCCCGAACGAGCAGCCTACCGAGCCCGGCGAGCCTACCCTGCCGGATGAGCCACCTCCCGCGCCCGTAGCCTGATTGCTATTACCTGCAGGGGCGAAGCTTGCTTTGGACGGAGTTCCGACGAAGGCGTTGTGTCAGACAACATCATCCTTATCTGACACACCGCCTTCGCGAGCAAGCTTCGCTCCTACGCGCTGACTGGCCATATTTCGTTGTCGCCGATGACAAAGATCCTGCAGCTGTCGTCCCGTTCGATCTGATAGCCGCCGGTAAACGCGCCGAAGGCCGGGAGCAGGCTGATGTCCTCGCCCAATCTGAAACACGCCAGGCGCAAACGTTGCCGACCTTTGCCGTTCAGCCGATAAACCGGATGCACATGCCCGGCGAGTACATGCCGGTGCGGATGCGGATCGGGCTCATGCTGCAAGGCGAACGGTCCGAGCAACAACGGTTCGGGCACTACGCGTATGTTTAACGAAGCCGGCGGGTCCCCGGCGCGTTTGTCGTGGTTGCCGCGGATCAGCGTCATTGGCAGATCCGGGTGCCGCGCTCGCCACTCAGCCAGGGCGCTTAACGTGCCGCAAGCATGGGAGCCGGGCCCGTGCAGAAAATCCCCAAGGAAAATCAGCTGACGGCAGGGTAGGGCGGCCAACATTCCGTCCAGCACCGCGACATTGCTGGCGGTGGTGCCATGGGGCACCGGCTGGCCAAGGCTGCGATACGCCGCCGCTTTGCCAAAATGCACATCGGCGATCAGCAGGGCTTGTTGCGCCGGCCAGTAAATGGCTTTTTCCGGCAGCAGCCACAGTTCTTCACCGGCCAGACTCACGGGATAGGGCGTACTCATCAGGTTTTCCCGGTTTCGGCGGTTTTCTCAAGGTCGGTGACCATGCGACGGATACGGTCCGCGAGTTTTTCCGAGCTCATGCTTTCCCGCATGCGTTCAACCAACAGGGGAAACCCCAGCGGCGTAGGACGTTTGATCTGATGCAGGTCCAGTTTCAGGCGATTGATACGCGCCAACGTCTGTTCCAGACGATGAATATCCAGTTCTTCCCGTAGGACTTCTTCCCCGGCCTGCGCCAGCAATAGATTCCCCGCGTCGTACTGCTTGAACACCTCGAAGAACAGTCCGCTGGAGGCTTGAACCTGCCGTGTGCTTTTCGGTGCGCCGGGGTAGCCGGCAAACACCAGTCCGGCAATTCGGGCGATTTCCCGAAAGCGGCGAAGCGCGAGTTCGCCGGCATTCAAGCTCGCGAGGACATCGTTCAACAAGTGCTCGGCGCTCAACAGGCCTGGGTTCAACACCTGCGACCAATCCACAGAGGTGGCGCTGAGTAACTCCAGCCCGTAATCATTGACCGCGATGGAAAACGTCACCGCCTGCTGCTGGCTGACCCGCCACGCCAGCAAACTCGCCAGGCCCAGATGCACCTGACGCCCGGCAAAGGGGTACAGGAACAGGTGCCAGCCTTCGCGGGATTTCAGTGCTTCGGCCAGCAACGAGTTCGAGGTCGGCAACCCGGACCAGCGTCGCTGCACCTCCAGCAGCGGCCGCAGAGCCCGCATCTCCGGGCCGATGAACTCGCCTTGCTCCGCTGCACTGAAACGCGCGACCACCGCCTGCGCCAGTTCGTTGGAAAGGGGCATCCGCCCGCCATTCCAGCGCGGCACCGCGGCTTTTTTCGCGGTGCTGCGTTTGACATAAGCGGTCATGTTTTCCACCCGCACCAACTCCAGCAAGCGCCCCGCGAACAGGAAACCGTCGCCCGGCTTCAGTCGCGCAATAAAACCTTCCTCGACACTGCCCAACTGCTTGCCGCCGCCGCCCTTGCTCCAGAACTTCAGCTGAATGCTCGCATCGCTGACGATGGTGCCGATGCTCATGCGATGTCGCCGCGCCAGCCGCGCATCGGGTACACGCCAGACGCCAAACTCGTCAGGCTCGACCCGGCGATAATCCGGATAGGCTGTCAGGGAAAGCCCGCCATGGCGTACAAACGCCAGCGCCCAAGTCCAATCCGCCGCCGTCAGGTCTTGATAAGCCCAGGTTCTACGGACTTCTTCATACAATTCGTCGGGAACAAACCCACCGCCCAGCGCCATGCTCACCAGGTGTTGAACCAGCACATCCAGCGGTTTGTGCGGCGACTCCCGGGGCTCGATGCTGCGTTGCGCCACGGCATCTTGAGCCGCCGCCGCTTCGATCAGCTCCAGGCTGTGGGTCGGCACCAACGTCACCCGTGACACTCGCCCCGGCGCATGACCGGAACGCCCGGCCCGCTGCATCAGGCGCGCCACACCTTTGGCCGAGCCGATTTGCAGCACCCGTTCCACCGGCAGGAAATCCACCCCCAGGTCCAGGCTTGAGGTACAGACCACTGCTTTGAGCTGGCCTTCCTTCAGCGCTCGCTCGACCCAGTCGCGGGTGTCTCGCGACAGTGAGCTGTGGTGCAAGGCGATCAGCCCGGCCCAATCGGGGCGCGCCTCCAGCAACGCCTGATACCAGATCTCGGATTGCGCGCGAGTGTTGGTGAACACCAGGCTGCTGGGGCTGGAGTCTATTTCGGCGACGACTTGCGGCAACATCTTCAAGCCAATGTGGCCGGCCCAGGGAAATCGCTCGATGGCCGGCGGTAGCAACGTGTCGACCCGCAGTTCCTTGGACGTCTGGCCTTGAACACTGATGCCGCCACCTTGTGGGATCAACACCTGTTCGGCGTGGGCCTGATTACCCAGCGTCGCGGAAACGCCCCACACGATCAGGTCCGTACTCCATCGACGCAAACGGGCGAGGGCCAGTTGCAGCTGCACGCCGCGTTTGTTGCCGAGCAGTTCGTGCCATTCGTCGACCACCACCATGCGCAAGGTCGATAGCGCTGCTTGCGCATCGGCACGGGCGAGCATCAGGGTCAGGCTTTCAGGGGTGGTGATCAGCGTGGTGGGCAGGCGTCGGCTCTGCCGCGCACGTTCGCTGCTGCTCGTGTCGCCGGTGCGCAGGCCGACGCTCCAGGGGATCTGCAGGTCGTGCAGCGGTGCTTCAAGGGCGCGAGCGGTGTCGGCGGCCAAGGCGCGCATGGGGGTTATCCACAGCACCGTCAGCGGTTCGGCCAGCGGTTTTCGTTTGCGAGGTTTTTCAACAGGGGCAATGGACGTGGCGTAGCGATTGAGCGCGGCAAACCAGACTGCATAGGTTTTACCGGCACCCGTGCTGGCATGCAGTAATCCGGACTCACCGCGCTTGACGGCCGTCCACACTTGCTTCTGAAAGGCGAATGGCTTCCAGTCGCGGGCGCTGAACCATTGTGATGCGTAGTCGGTGGACGATCCCATGCCGGCGGTGTGCGCTCTGAAAGTCTTCTTTCAGTGACCGCGGCGTGGGTGAACAAGTTTAATCGCAGTACTGCTGATCGGAATCTGAACCCAGTAGGAGCGAAGCTGGCTCGCGAAGGCGGAGTGTCAGGCAACGATGATGTCGGCTGATACTCCGCCTTGGCGAGCCAGCTTCGCTCCTACAGGCTTTGCAGTGTTACTTGAGGTTGCCGCTCAGGAACTGCTGCAACCGCTCGCTCTTCGGGTTGCCCAGCACGTCTTCCGGCGCGCCTTCTTCCTCGACCAGGCCCTGATGCAGAAACAGCACCTGGCTCGACACCTTGCGGGCGAAGCTCATTTCGTGAGTCACCATGATCATGGTCCGGCCTTCTTCGGCCAGGCCTTGAATCACCCGCAGCACTTCACCCACCAGCTCAGGGTCGAGCGCCGAGGTCGGTTCATCGAACAGCATGACTTCCGGTTCCATGGCCAATGCCCGCGCAATCGCCACGCGTTGTTGCTGGCCACCGGAAAGAAACGCCGGGTATTGATCCGCCACGCGCGCCGCCAGCCCGACCTTGTCGAGGTAACGCCGCGCGCGGTCTTCGGCTTCCTCTTTGCTGCAACCCAGCACCCGGCGCGGGGCCATGGTGATGTTTTCCAGCACCGTCATGTGGCTCCACAGGTTGAAGTGCTGGAACACCATGGCCAGGCGGGTGCGGATTTTTTGCAGTTCATCGGGGTCAGCCACGTGCATGCCGTGGCGGTCCTTGATCATGCGGATGTTCTGGCCGTCCAGGGTCATGGCGCCGTCATTGGGCTGTTCGAGAAAGTTGATGCAGCGCAGAAAGGTGCTTTTGCCCGAGCCGCTGGCGCCGATAAGGCTGATGACGTCGCCGGTGTTGGCCTTGAGTGACACGCCTTTGAGCACATGATGATCGCCATAGCTTTTATGCAGGCCTTCGATGGTCAGTTTGTACATGGGGCATGCATCCTCAAGGCGAAAGTAGGTAGCCGCTGCGATAGGCCTCGGTGCCCGCGACGTGCGCGATCACCATGCCGGCAGTGGCCATGCGCCGCAGCGAGCGGGCGTACATCAGGCCGGCGGCGGTGCAATGAACGGGTGTGACGCGATCGTTGATCGGGTCGATGATTTCGGCGATCAGTTGCCCGGCTTCGAGGTATTCCCCCGGCAGTGCGGTGAACACCAGCAGACCGCCTACCGGTGTCGACACCGGCTCGACGCCGGCCAACGGGGTGGCGGGGTAGGGTAGCTCGGGCAATGGCGCCGCTTCGCCGGCAATGGCGCCGAAGTGAATCAGGTAGTCGATCAGCGCCTGGCAGTCGAGACTGGCCAGAGGATGATTGACGTCGCCCTGGCCGCGCAACTCGACGGTGACCGAGAAACTCCCCAACGGGATGTTGAACTGTTCGCCGAAGCGTTCTTTCAACTGCCACCAGAGCAGGGTGAAACATTCATCGAACGACTGACCGCCGGAATCGGTGGCCAGCAGGCTCGCTTCGGCGCCGATGTAACGGGCCAGCGGCTCGACCTGCGGCCAGGCTTCGGGTGTGGTGTAAAGGTGGGCGACTGCTTCGAAATCGCAATGCAGGTCCAGCACCACGTCCGCATCGCAGGCCAGCCGTTGCAGGGTCAGGCGTTGGGATTGCAGCTGAGTACTGGCGGTTTGCCGAGCGAGGGCGTTGCGCAGGCTTTCGCGGATCAACTCGAGGTTGCGCTGCGGCTCATCGCCAAGCTGGCCTTCGATTTCGTTGCCCACCGCTTCGCTCAAGTCGACGAACCAGCGATTGAAGTTCTGCCCGCTTTCCAGCTCGTAGCGGCCCAGCGGCACATCCATCAGCACCTGTTCCAGGCCGACCGGGTTCGCCACCGGCACCAGCACGATTTCGCTGCGCAGGCGGCCGGCGGCTTCAAGTTCCGCCAGGCGCTGCTTGAGGTGCCAGGCCACCAGCATGCCGGGCATTTCATCGGCATGCAGGGACGACTGGATGTAGATCTTGCCTTTGGCCGACGTTGGGCCGAAGTGGAAACTGTGAATCTGTCGAGCGGTCCCCGGCAGCGGGGCCAGCAAGTCATGTATCTGGTGGCGCATGTTTGTCTCTTTATTCCTGAAAGCGGGTCCTAGTGGGTCGGCCCGAGGAACGCCAGCCATCGGCGTTCGGCGAGGCGGAACAGGCCGACCAGCGCGAAGGTAACGGTCAGGTAGATCAGCGCAGCGATGCCGAACGACTGGAAGGTGAGGAAGGTCGCCGAGTTGGCGTCCCGCGCGACTTTCAGGATGTCCGGGATGGTCGCGGTGAACGCCACGGTGGTCGAGTGCAGCATCAGAATCACTTCGTTGCTGTAATAAGGCAACGAGCGACGCAGGGCCGACGGCATGATCACGTAGGCATACAGCTTCCAGCCTGTCAGACCGTAGGCCTTGGCCGCTTCGACTTCACCGTGGGCCATGCTGCGGATCGCCCCGGCGAAAATCTCCGTGGTGTAGGCGCAGGTGTTCAGGGCGAACGCCAGGATCGTGCAGTTCATCGCATCGCGAAAGAACGCATCCAGTACCGGTTGGGCGCGCACGGCGGCCAGGCTGTAGATGCCGGTGTAGCAAATCAGCAACTGGATATACAGCGGTGTGCCGCGGAACAGGTAGGTGTAGAACTGCACCGGCCAGCGAATGTAGAAGTGCGGCGAGACCCGGGCGATGGACAGCGGGATCGACACCAGGAAACCGATGACGATCGAGGCGGTCAGCAGCCACAGGGTCATGGCCAGGCCCGTGATGTTGTAGCCGTCGGTATAAAGGAAGGGTTTCCAGTATTCCTGCAAGAGTTCGATCATCGTACGGCCTCCCGGGAACCGGCGGCGTAGCGGCGTTCGAGCCAGCGCAGGACGAAGTTGGAAGCGCTTGTGATGAGCAGGTAAATCAGCGCGGCAAGCACCAGGAAGTAAAACAGTTGATAGGTGCTCTTACCGGCGTCTTGCGCTGCTTTGACCAAATCGGCGAGGCCGATGATCGACACCAGCGCGGTGGCCTTGAGCATCACCATCCAGTTGTTGCCGATACCCGGCAGGGCAAAGCGCATCATCTGCGGGAACACCACGATTCGAAAGCGCTGGCCACGTTTGAGGCCATACGCGGTAGCCGCTTCGACCTGGCCCCGAGGCACGGCGAGAATCGCCCCGCGGAAGGTTTCGGTGAAATACGCGCCATAGATGAAGCCCAGGGTGATGACCCCGGCGCTGAACGGGTTGATCTCGATGTATTCCCATTCCATGAAATCGGTAAACGACGTCAGCCAGGTTTGCAGGCTGTAGAAAATCAGCAGCATCAGCACCAGGTCCGGCACGCCGCGAATCAGCGTGGTGTAGATCTGGGCTGGAACCCGCACCAGTTTGACTTTTGACAGTTTGGCGGTGGCGCCGAGCAGGCCGAGCAATACGGCCACGAGCAGCGACAATGCCGATAATTTGATGGTCATCCAGGTGCCTTCCATCAGCAACGGACCGAAGCCCTTGAGGCTGAAGGCTGAGAGCCCCAGGTTTTGTAATAGGTTTTCGAACATAAATCAGCAACCTGATCGGGTGAAAAAAGCGCCCATCGCAAGATGGGCGCCGGGCATTATTTGCCGCTGTACAGATTCAGATCGCCAAAGTGTTTCTTCTGAATGGTGGCGTAGGTGCCATCGTCGTGTAACGCTTTGATACCTTTATTCAAAAGCTCTTTGAGGTCTTTGTTACCTTTAGAGATACCGATAGCTGTTTTGGCCGGCAGCAATTCGCTGTCAACCGGCTTGCTGACTTCGTAGCCTTCGCCCTTTGGCGACTTCAAGAAGCCCAGTTCGGCTTGCAGCATGTCCTGGATCGCAGCGTCGAGACGACCCGACATCAGGTCGGAATACACCTGATCCTGGTTCTGATAGGCCTGGGTCTTCACGCCGGCCTTGTCCAGCACGGCCTTGGCGTACGCTTCCTGGATGGTGCCTTGCTCGTAACCGACAGTCTTGCCTTTCAGAGAAGCGACGTCTTCGCTCAGGCCGGAACCCTTCTTGAATACATAGGCGGTTGGGCCGGAGAAGAGTTCGTTGGAGAAGTCGATGACTTTTTCGCGGGCCGGGGTGACGGTCATCGAAGAGATCACACCGTCGAATTTATTGGCCTTGAGGCCCGGAATCATGCCGTCGAAATCGCTTTCGACCCATTTGCACTTGACCTTCAGCTCGGCGCAGATCGCGTTCCCCAGATCGATGTCAAAGCCCACCAGGCTGCCGTCGGCCGCTTTCGATTCGAACGGAGCATAGGAAGGGTCAACGCCAAAACGCAGTTCTTTGTATTCCTTTGCCATGGCGGAGCCAGCAGCCATGCACAACGCCAGTGCAGAAAGGGTCAGCAATGCTTTTTTCATTTTTCAATCCCTAAGAACCAATATGAGCGCTTGTGGCGCAGAATTATTGTTACTGGAAAGCGTAAGACCCATTGAAAGTAGCAATTTCCGAACCAGAGTCCCGAACAAGCGTTTTAAAAGGTGATACAAGAAATGGCAATAGGGGATTTGTGCACGGAATCGGGCATCGGAAAATAGCCGCACCAAATCAGGTCATGGAGGCGCAAGTCCTGTGACGAGGGAGCTTGCTCCCGCTGGAGCGCGAAGCGGTCCCGCTGTAGAAAATTTGCGACGGCTTCGCAGCCGAACGGGAGCAAGTTCCCTCGCCACAAAGTTCTTTCAGCCCAACAAATCTTGCAGCGTTGCGAGGTTGTCGGCTTCTTCCACTGACTTGTCCTGCCGCCACCTCAACATCCGCGGAAACCGCACGGCAATCCCGCTCTTGTGGCGTTTCGACAGGGCAATGCCCTCGAACCCCAGCTCAAACACCAGGCTCGGTTTCACACTGCTCACCGGCCCGAACTTCTCCACCGTGGTTTTGCGCACGATGCTGTCGACCTGGCGCATTTCCTCGTCGGTCAGCCCTGAATAGGCTTTGGCGAAAGGCACCAGGGTGCGTTCGCTGGCGTCCGGCGGGCCATCCCAGACCGCGAAGGTGTAATCACTGTAGAGATTCGCCCGGCGACCATGGCCGCGCTGCGCATAAATCAACACCGCGTCGACGCTGAAGGGGTCGACTTTCCATTTCCACCAGACGCCCATATCCTTGGTCCGGCCGACGCCATACAGCGCATCCCGGGCCTTGAGCATCATGCCCTCGACACCGAGGCTGCGGGAGGCCTCACGTTGTCTGGCGAGGTCGAACCAGTCTTCGCCGGTCAGCACCGGGGAGGGAAGTAATACCGGGTTGTTGCAGGTGGCGATCAGTTGATCCAGCTGATCGCGGCGCCTGGCCTGAGGCTGGCTGCGCCAGTCCTCGCCTTGCCATTCCAGCAAATCGTAGGCGAGGACCACCACCGGCACTTCTTCGAGAATTTTCCTGTCCAGGGTTTTGCGGCCGATCCGCTGTTGCAACAGTGCGAAGGGCAGCACCGCCGGAGCGGACGGCGATTGTGGATTGAAGGCATCGTCAGTGTTGGGGCGAGGGGCTTTCCAGGCGACGATTTCACCGTCGATCACCGTACCGTCAGGCAGTCCGTGCAACAGGCTGTCGAGTTCGGGGAAACGCTCGGTTACCAGTTCTTCGCCGCGTGACCAGACCCACAGGCGCCCGTCACGCTTGATCACTTGGGCGCGGATGCCGTCCCACTTCCATTCCACCTGCCACTGGCTGGCCGGGCCGAGCACGGCTTCGAATTGCTCGACCGGTTGTGACAGGGCATGGGCCAGGAAAAACGGGTAAGGCTGACCACCTCGCTGGGCATGTTCGTCGGGCGATTCGGCCGCGATCAATTTCAGGTAACTGACGGCGTTCGGGCGATTGGACAGGTCGGTGTACCCGACCAGCCGCTGGGCCACGCGTTTGCTGTCGAGTCCGGCCATGGCTGCCAGGGCTCGCGTCACCAGCAGTTTGGAGACGCCGACGCGGAAACTGCCGGTAATGAGTTTGATGCAAAGCATCAGGCTGTGACGGTCCAGTTGTGCCCAGAGTGCGGGCAATCGTGCGGCGAGGACTTCCGGGGATTCGCCACGCAGGGGCAGCAGCTTGTCTTCAATCCACACCGCCAGCCCGTCGGTGGAGCTGTGCAGGGTTTCAGGCAGGACCAGCGAAATGGTTTCCGCCAGATCGCCAACCGCCTGATAACTTTCTTCGAACAGCCACGGCTCAAGGCCGGAAAACTCGACGGCCAGCTCACGCAGCACGCGCACCGGCACCAGCTGCCGAGGTCGCCCACCGGACAAAAAGTACACCGCCCACGCCGCATCTTCGGGGGCAGCCTGGGCGAAGTAAGCCTGCATCGCGGCCAGTTTGGCATTGCTTGACGTGGTGGCGTCGAGTTCGGCATACAGCTCGGCGAAGGCCTTCATGTCGCCACCTCGGCGTGCTCGGTTTCGACGGCCGCGTTGTCTTCCTCATCGTCGCCGTATTCGGTGCTGAAACCCATGGCATCAAGGCCCTGTTCGCGCAGATGCCGCACCAGCACCGCCACCGAACCGTGGGTGACCATGACTCGTTCGGCGCCGGTTTGTTCGATGGCCCAGAGCAGGCCGGGCCAGTCGGCGTGGTCGGACAATACAAAGCCACGGTCCACGCCGCGTCTGCGCCGCGTGCCGCGTAATCGCATCCAGCCGCTGGCGAAGCCGTCGCTGTAGTCGCCAAACCGGCGCATCCAGTTGCTGGCGCCAGCCGATGGCGGGGCGATGACCAGCGCCTTGCGCATCATCGGATCGCTCTTTTGCACGTCGCCAGCGTAGATCGTCGGCGGTATATAAACGCCGCTCTCGCGGTACACCCGGTTCAGCGGGTCCACCGCGCCATGCACCAGAATGGGGCCGAGGCTGGCGTCAATGCCATGGAGAATGCGCTGGGCCTTGCCGAAGGAATAGCAGAACAGCACGCTGGTTTTGTCGGCGGCGGCATTGGCCTGCCACCACTGATTGATCTCGTCAAAGATCTGCGCCTGGGGTTGCCAGCGATAGATTGGCAGGCCGAAGGTCGACTCGGTGATGAAGGTGTGGCAGCGCACCGGCTCGAAGGGTGCGCAGGTGCCGTCGGGCTCGATCTTGTAATCCCCCGAGGCGACCCAGACTTCGCCGCCGTATTCAAGGCGCACCTGGGCGGAGCCGAGGACGTGGCCGGCAGGGTGAAAACTCAGGGTGACGCCGTGGTGCCGCAAGCGCTCGCCATAGGGCAGGGTTTGCAGGCTGATGTCCTGGCCCAGTCGCGCACGCAAAATCCCTTCACCGGGCGCGGCCGCCAGGTAATGCTGGTTGCCTGTGCGGGCATGGTCGCCATGCGCGTGCGTGATGACCGAACGCTCGACCGGCCGCCACGGGTCAATATAGAAATCGCCGGCGGGGCAGTACAAACCTTCAGGGCGCGCGATAACAAGATCCATGTTGTTACCAAAATGGGGGGGCTTGTTAGCTATGAGGTTGGCGCGAAGCGAGAAGTTCTATCGATTTTCGCGCGCTGATCGTTCCCATGCTCCGCGTGGGAATGCAGCCCGTGACGCTCCGCGTCACTGGACGCGGAGCGTCCCTAGAGGCATACCCACGCAGAGCGTGGGAACGATCAGTGGCGAAAGGGGTTACTTGCCGGGTGTCAGGGTCAACCGTGTCTTGCCGTACACCTTGTCAAAGTTCTGCGGTTGCATCGGCAGGCTCATGTATTGCCCCTTCAGCCATGGATCAATGCTGTCGAGGTAGTGCGGGCTCGCCGGGTTGCCGGACTGACCGGTGCTGTTCTGCCCCATCAGCGGTTCTGCCTGGCTGAAGTCCACGATAAAGCGCATGGCTGGCGCCAGCGTCGTGTTGAAGTCCTGACCCCAGGTGAAGGCCGCCGTGTTCAGCGTCGTGTGATCGCCGCCGGCCGCGAGCGGACCGCGCACGGTCTGGCTGCTGGCATTCTTCCACTCATAGCGGTGCAACTTGCCCCACTGCCAGGCTTTGTGATCGCCGCCCAATTGACTGTCACCGGCGCTGATCGCCGCCGCCAGACTGCGAGCGAGGATTGCTGGCTTGTCTTCTTTCTGCGGCGTGCGTGCGTCATCCCAGAACGGACTGTCTTCACGGCCCAGCAAGTGATCGGCCTGAGCCGCGTAGGACAACTTGCCGTTGGCGATAAAGGCTTTCCACGCCGGGCTGCTTTCCGGGCCCAGTTCGTCGAGGAAGATCTGTTTGGTGCTTTCTTGCAGGAACAGCTCGTAGATCGCCGCATCCGCAGAGGTCGGGCTGAGTTTGCCGTCGAAGGCCATCAAGCGGGTGTACGCCTCGCGAGCCTTGCCGCGATCGGCAACCGGCAGGGCTTCGATGGCTTGTTTGAGCGGCTGGGCCATGCCCGGCGCTTCAAACATTTTTTTCAGTTTGGCGGCGAACGTCGTGGTCTGGTCGTATTGCATCGCGATCACGCTACGCGTGTCGTGTTTGCCCACGCCCGCCAGTTCGGCCAGGCGTTCGCCACGCTCCGGAGCCGACCAGGAATTGGACAGCTGCATGCCGTAGCCATGGGGAATGACCCGCTGGTTGGCGGTGCCGAGCCAGCCTTGGGACGGGTCCTGGTCATACGGGTGGAGCATCGGGTCGGCGTAGCCGTCCCAATCGTAGCGACCTTCCCAGCCCGGCGACGGCAGCAGGCCTTCGCCTTCGCGACGGTTCGGGTAACGCCCGGTGACTTGCCAGCCGATGTTGCTGGCGTCGGCGAACACCAGGTTCAAGGCGATGGCGCGGATTTCACGGCTGGCGTCCGAGGCTTTCTCGACGGTCTGTGCCCGGGACAGGTCGAAAAACGCGTCCAGGGTTTTATCGTCGGTGAAATTCGGCGTCTGCAAAGCCAGGCCGAAACCATTGGCCAGCGTCATGCCCTGGGCGCTGTTGAGCAAAGGACCGTGGCGGGTTTCGTACACCACTTCGCGAATCGGCCGCTGGCCTTTGACGAAGTAGGTTTCGTTGCGCACGATCGCCGGCTGCCATTTGCCGCCGACTTCATAGGTGAGGCCGTTGCCCTGGCGTTTGATTTTTTCCAGGAACAGGTCCTGGTTGTCGCCCATGACCGAGGTCATGCTCCACGCCACTTTGCCGTTGAAACCGCCGAGCACCATGGGCAAACCGGCAATCGTCACGCCAGAGGCCTGGTACTTCGGTGCACGAATCTGCACGTAGCTGAACAACGACGGCACACCCAAAGGCCCATGGCTGTCGCTGGCCAGCAGGCTTTTGCCACTGCGACTGCGTTGCGGGCCGATGGCCCAGTTGTTCGACGAGGTGGCGCCCAGCAGATTCAGGTCGAACAGTTGCGCGGTGGCTTTGCTGATTTGCGTCAGGCCCGGGATGGCGCCATTGAGCTTGATGCCCTGCAGTTTTTCAGCTTCGCCCAGCGGCAGTTTTTCGTCGGGGGCGGACGGCGTCAGCCACCCGAGTTTGTCCGTGGTGACGGTCTGGGCCAGCATCAGCGCGTTGATTTCTTCCGGCAGGTTGGCCGACTGACTGAAGTTCATCAGGCAGAAAATCAGCGCCGAGTCTTCCGGTTGCCAGTATTCAGGCTTGTAACCGCTGGCGGCGAGGTCGGCCGGCAGCTTGTCGCGGAAACGGAACAGGTAGGCGTTGACGCCGCGCGCATAGACTTCGAAGAAGCGTTTGAGGCGCGGCGACGATGCCTTGTACAACTCGCCCGCGCTTTTCTTCAGATTGACGGCGCGCATGTAGCGGTCGGCGTCCAGCAGGTCCGAACCGGACATCTCTGACAAACGGCCCTGGGCCAACAGGCGCAAGGTGACCATTTGCGTGATGCGGTCGCTGGCGTGGACGTAGCCGAGGGCGAACAGGGCATCGTGGAAGCTGTTGCTCTCGATCAGCGGCATGCCCATGGCATTGCGGCGCACCGAAACGTTCTGCGCCAGGCCCTTGAGCGGCTGTACGCCGGTGGTCGGCGGGAGGGTGTCCTGGGTGTTCCAGGTCTGACAACCGGTCAGGCTCAAAACACCGGCCACTGCTGCGGCAACGCCGAACCGGGGAAGAAAATGTGTAAGGGCTGGCGAGGCCATGGCAAAGCTCCTGCGGGGGGGTAGCGTCATTAAAGGCGCTACGTTAGTGAGCAGGAGGAGGGCGCGCAAGCAGGGTGTCAGGTTATTTCAGGATTTGTCCGATAAACACAATCTTGCCTGTAAGCGGAAGTGATGCTGAAGTGCCTGAAATTCAATGACCTGTTGTGAGAAAAGTCGGCATGGAGCTTAAGACCAACGCAGCACTGATCATCATCGACCAACAAAAAGGCATCTTGCAGCCCCGGCTCGGTCGCCGAAATAATCCTCAGGCCGAGGAACGAATTGTCGATTTGCTGGCGTATTGGCGGCGAACCGGACGGCCGGTGATTCATGTGCAGCACCTGTCCCGTTCACCGGAATCGGTGTTCTGGCCGCAGCAAGCAGGCGTTGAGTTTCAGGAACGCTTCATGCCCCAGGCCGGCGAACAACTGATTCAGAAACAGGTACCGGATGCATTTTGTGCGACCGGGCTGGAGGCGAGTTTGCGCGAGGCGGGGATCGAGCAGTTGATCATCGTTGGCGTTGCGACCCATAACTCGGTGGAGTCCACGGCGCGAACGGCCGGGAATCTGGGATTTGACGCGTGGGTGGCGGAGGATGCGTGCTTTACGTTCGACAAGGCCGATTATTTTGGCCATGCGCACTCAGCCGAGGAAGTGCATGCGATGTCGCTGGGGAATTTGCACGGGGAATATGCGACGGTCGTGAGTACTGCACAGATATTGAAGGCTGGCTGAGTTCCGTGTGGGAGCGACGCACCGTCGCTCCCACAGGGGGGATGCGTGCACAGAACCAATGTGGGAGCGGGCTTGCTCGCGAAGTCGATTCAAGCGGCGAAGAAGTTCTTCGCCCGAAGCATCAAGCGCCGTGGCACTTCTTGAATTTCTTGCCGTTGCCGCATGGGCAAGGGTCGTTGCGGCCGACATCTTTCAGGGCGTTGCGCACCGGTTCCTGGTGGGCGTGGCCGCAGTTCGGGCCGTGGACATGGCCGTGGTCGTGATCATGGTGGTCGTGATGGTCATGATCGTGGTTGCAGTCAGGGCCATGGACATGGGGTTGCTGGGTCATCGGTTTTGCTCCGGAATTAAATCGGCGGGGATTATCACGCCATTGCGCGCCAGGTGCACGTAGTGCGCGATGAATAAACCGGTTTCCATTTCACCTTCCAGACGATAGGGGATGGGCTGATCGGGTTTTTTCAGCATTTTCACCAGGTCCCGCACCTTGGGCCACAGGTTGGTGCGGATCGGCACCTTGAAATAGGCACTGCGTTTGGGGCCGACCGTGAACCAGTGTTCATGCTCGCCTTCGGCCAGCAGCATGTCGCCCAAGTGAATACGGTACTCGAGGCCGCGCACCGTCAGGTCGCTGTCATTGGGATTGTCGACGCGAAAGTGCAGGATGAATTTCTGCTCCAGCAGTTTGGCGCGGACCACTTCAACCTTCACCAGGTGCACCTGCGGGTCCGGCAGATCGTCTCCGAACCAGGACGCGCAGCCGCCGAGCCCCAGAAAGAGGAGCGAGGTGAAGAGAAAAAGTGCAAGGCGCCGGGTGATCATGGTCGTGTTTCTCCATAGAACGCCAGTCTAGCCCTTTGGAATCACCTCACGCGCCGAAATACCCCGCGCAACACTTCTTGAATTTCTGCCCGCTGGCGCACGGGCAGGCATCGTTGCGTCCGGCCTTGAGTGGCACGGTGGGGTCGATGAAGTACCAGTGCCCGCCGTTCTGCACGAACGAGGAGCGCTCGCGGTGGCTGTGTTCTCCGCCACCGTCGTGCCAGCGTGCGGTGAACGTGACGAATGCGTGTTCCGGTTGACCGCCCAATACCTCGGAGCTTTCCACCTCCAGACCCAGCCAGGTGCTTTGCGCGCTCCAGTCGCTGATGGACTGACGATCCAGGCCGGCCTGTTGCGCGGGCAGGGTGGTTGCCACCAGATAGTCGATCAAACCCAGCACATAGGCGCTGTAGCGCGAGCGCATCAAGGCTTCGGCGCACGGCGCCGGATGCCCGGCATGGTAATGGCCGCAGCAGGCATCGAGCAGGGTGCCGCTGCCGCAAGGGCAAATGGATGTACTCATTGCGTTACCACCAATATTTCCCGAAGTTTTCCGGATTGGCCCAGAACCGCGAGTTGAGCCAGTCGGGCACCTGTTTATAGTCAAGCAGATCGTAGGTGAACAGCGTCAGCACTTGTTCATCGCGCTGGAAGCGTTCACTGGCTTGCAAGGCCAGGGAAAAGAAATCCGTCTCCTGCCAGCCGCTGGCCGGCAAATCCGCCAGCACCGCAATGCGGCTGGCGTTCAGATTACGGATCCCGCCTAAAAGATTCAGACCGTCACGCTTTGGCAGGTGTTCAAGGCAATCGACCACCAGCGCCAGATCAAAGCGGCGCGCCGCCAGTTCGGCCGGCAGTGCACCCGGTGCCGCATGCGCCACGCAGCTGTCCGGGTGCGCGAGCTTGAACGCCTCAAGTGCGGGGAATTCGCTGGCGCCGATCAACAACAGGCGCGCGGGGGCGTATCGATCAAGCAAAGCGGCCAACGCCTGCTGGGGCGTGCGCGAAGAAATACCTGCAATCATCAGAGTTCCTCAAAAAGAGCACCAAGACTAGCCTGCCCAAACGTGCGGGCCTAGAGCGGGTTTGCACCAAAATCGGCGAACGGCCGTGAATACGTGACTAAACAGCGGTGGCCTATTGCTGGCGGAGATTAAAACTCCGGTCTTTACTCCCTGAATCGGTTTCAAGCCGATCCCTCAGGAGAAAACTAGATGAGCATAGTTCGGACAGCATTACCCTTGGTTCTGCTAACCAGTGTGTTGACTGGTTGCGCAGGTTTGCAGAAAACCGACTGGCCGACCTGTGCAGGGGTCGGTGGTGTCATCGGTGCGGGTCTCGGTGCGACCGAGAGTACGGCATGGGCGGGGTATGGCGCGCTGGCCGTCGGCAGTTTCGCCGCGGCTTATTGCTGGGTGCATGGCGATGGCGACGAAGACGGCGATGGTGTGCCGGACAGTCGCGACAAGTGTCCGGGTACGCCTCGAGGCGTGAAGGTCGATGCCGACGGCTGCCCTCCACCGGTACCTGCGCCAGTGGTCGAAGAAGTCGTGGTGGTCAAGGAAGAAGTCATTGTCATCCGCGATGTCCACTTCCAGTTCGACAAAGCCACACTCACGCCTGCCGATAAAGATGTACTCAACACAATCGCCACGCGCCTGAAACAGGAAGCCTCCACCGCTCAATTGACCGTGACCGGCCATACCGACAGCGTGGGCAGTGATACCTACAACCAGAAACTGTCGGATAAGCGTGCTCACTCGGTGGTTGAATACCTCATCCAGCAAGGCGTCCCACGCAGCAGCTTCGTGTCTGTGACCGGTGCCGGTGAAAGCCAGCCGGTGGCTGATAACAAAACCGCTGACGGCCGTGCGCAGAACCGTCGCACGGAAATCAAAATCAACCGCTAAGTCCCATCCGCTCCGCGGCTTGTGCAGTCGCGGATGCGGGTCTTTACTCCTGTGTAACCGGTATGGGCCGGTAACACAGGAGCTTTTACAATGAGCGTTCTCACAAGGACCGTCTTGCCGGTTCTGCTGCTAGGCAGCCTGTTGACCGGTTGCGCCACTCACAGCGATGGCACCGCCCCTCTCAATCAACGTACCTGGCCGATCTGCAGCCTCATCGGCGGACTGGTCGGCGGCGGTCTGGGCGCGATTGAAAGTGCCGGCTGGGCAGGCGGTGGCGCAGCACTCGGTATCTTGACCGGTGGCTTGATCTGTTACGCCCAGGATGGCGATGAGGACGAAGACGGCGTTTTCGATCGGCGTGATCGTTGCCCCGATACCCCGGCCAATACGCCTGTCGAACACCATGGTTGTCCGCTGCCGCAGTACCCGGCCAGCGTGAAACCTGTCGAAGTTGTTGAGCCCGAAGTCATCACGCTGCCCAGCGACGTGCTGTTTGCCTTCAACAAGTCTGACCTGAGTCCCGCCGCGCAGAGTCAATTGGATTCGCTGATGTCCAAACTGCAATTCGCCGATGTGGTGAGCATCAAGGTGATCGGTCATACCGACAGCGTCGGTTCGGATGAATACAATCAGGCACTTTCGGAGCGTCGCGCCAGCAGTGTGGCGGCTTATCTGTTGAGCCAGGGCATTGCGCCGAGCAAACTCACCAGCGAAGGCAAAGGCGAAAGCCAGCCGTTGGCCGACAACGAAACGGATGAAGGACGCGCGAAAAACCGTAGGGTGGAGTTACACATTAATCGCTAAGCCCCGAAATAGAGCCGTCGGACAACAGTGGCTGTTGATTCGACGGCCATTCGGCGGCCTTCATGAAGAATTTTCTGTTGCCCTCTGGCTTATCCCTCGCGGAAGCCGTTACTGTGCGCGCAAAGAATAATTCTCAACGGGGGGCGTATGAAGGTGTTTTGGGGGCTGGGGAAGTTGTTGACCCTGCTGTTTTGGCTGGTGGTGCTGGTCAATCTGCTGATGCCGTTTGTCAATCCGTTGCACCTGCTGGTCAATCTGGCTGGCGGCGTGTTGGCGTCTCTTCATCTGCTTGAGGCGGTGTTCTGTTTCCGCAGCCTCAGAGGTCGCGCCCACCCTTGGCGTGATCGCTTGAAGATCCTGTTTTTCGGCGTATTCCACCTGCAAACCCTCCCGGCTCCGACCGTATCGAAGGCTTCCCATGCGTAAACTCTGTCTGCTCGCCGCACTCATCAGCCCATTGGCCTGCGCCCAGGTGGTCAGTGTCGAAACCAATTCATTGATGCGCCTGCCCAACACCGCCAGCACCTTGCAGCTTGAACGCCTGGAAGTCGCCGATTACGGCACTTTGTTGATTCCTTCGAACGTGACCGAAGTCACCGTCGGCGAATTGCATCTGGGGCGTGAGGCGCGGATCGCCATCGTGCCAAGTGAACAGGTACTGGAGTTGAAAGTCAGTCGTGCCGAATTGTCTGAAGGCAGCCAGATCACGGCTCGTGGGGCGCCGGGGACTTACCTCAAGGCCGCTCGCTCCGGACGCAACCTGAATTTGCAGATCAAGGCACTGAATGCACCGCTGTTGTCGGTAGACGCTCGCGGTGGCGCGGGCGCGCCAGGTTTTGTCGGCCTCGATGGGGCCAACGGTCAGGCGCCGGGTTGCACATGGGGCCAGGCCGGCCGCGGTGCCGATGGCAGCAATGGCAGTGATGGTCAGCCGGGGGCGCCGGGGGCGCTGGTCAGGCTGGAAGTGCCACGGGATTATCCGGCTGAACAGATCAAGGTTCAGGTGGCGGGTGGTGCCGGTGGCATCGCGGGGCCTGGCGGCAAGCCGGGCGCGGGCGGCAAGGCCAAGGGCTGCCTCGTTTACGAGGCCGATGGCGGCAAAAGCGGTCGTCCTGGGATTGATGGACAGCCGGGGCCTGCGGGTGCGGCGGGTTCGGTGACCGTTCAAAGGTTGTAAGAACGACCGAGATCCTGTGGCGAGGGAGCTTGCTCCCGCTGGACTGCGCAGCAGTCCTATTTTGGGGCCGCTTCGCAACCCAGCGGGAGCAAGCTCCCTCGCCACAGTTGTACTGTTTGCTTTAGAACATCGGTCTGGCCGCAGCAATCGCCACCAGCACCAACCCGACAATCAAATTGATCCCCACCAGTTTGCGAATCTTCCCCAGCGTCGCAGCCCCGGTCGGCCAATCCTGTGCGCCCACCGCCGTGCGCAACTCTGGCAGCAGCAACGCTTGAATCCGGATAAACAGCGCGGTCATCACCACATACAAGCCCATCATCACCTGCACATACCGCGGCGCCGCCTCAAACCCGGCGTATTGCAGATGAATCATGCCCACGCCACTGATCGGCAATAGCACCACCGCGACCCAGACCCAGCGGAAAAAACCTTGAAACACTTCCACCCACAGCTTCAAACGGGCAGGCCCCTCCAGCGCCTTCATCGCTGCAGGCCGCAAGACCATCCAGGCGAAAAACATACCGCCGACCCACACCAGGGCGGACAGGACGTGCAGGGTGTAAACGATGCCAAAAGGTGTCATTGAGGTACTCCGTTCTGCGCGGGATTAATTAGCGGGGTATGATAGCGGCCCATACGAACCACTGAAAATTTATCCAGCGTTTTTTGCGCCCGACAATCCATGATCAGCACCGAACTCAAAACCACGATCCAGGGCGCCTACTCGCGTTTTCTTGAAGCCAAGAGCCTCAAACCGCGCTACGGCCAACGCCTGATGATCGCCGAAATTGCCAAAGTCCTCGGTGACATCGACACCGACGACGAAGGCCGGCGCAGTGGCGACCCCGCGATTGTCGCGGTGGAAGCCGGCACCGGTACCGGTAAAACCGTGGCCTACAGCCTGGCGGCGATACCCACCGCCAAGGCCGCCGGCAAACGCCTGGTCATCGCCACGGCCACCGTGGCCCTGCAAGAGCAGATCGTCTACAAGGATTTGCCCGACCTGATGCGCAACAGCGGGCTGAATTTCAGCTTCGCCCTGGCCAAGGGGCGTGGGCGCTACATGTGCCTGTCCAAGCTCGACATGTTGCTCCAGGAAGGTCACGCGCAAACCGCCACGGCTCAGCTGTTCGAAGAAGAAGGTTTCAAGATCGAGGTCGATGAGGCCAGTCAGAAGCTCTTCACCAGCATGATCGAGAAGCTCGCCGGCAATAAATGGGACGGCGACCGCGACAGTTGGTCCACCGCCCTGGAAGACGCCGACTGGGCGCGCCTGACCACCGATCACAGCCAGTGTACTAACCGTCATTGCCCCAACTTCGGCCAGTGCGCCTTCTACAAGGCCCGCGAAGGCATGGGCAAGGTTGACGTGATTGTCACCAACCACGACATGGTCCTGGCAGACCTGGCGTTGGGCGGCGGCGCCGTGCTGCCGGACCCGCGCGATACCATTTACGTATTCGACGAAGGCCACCACCTGCCGGACAAGGCCATCGGCCATTTCGCCCACTACACGCGCCTGCGTTCCACCGCCGACTGGCTGGAAACCACTGCCAAGAACCTCACCAAACTACTGGCCCAGCATCCGCTGCCGGGTGACCTGGGCAAGTTGATCGAGCAGGTGCCGGAGCTGGCTCGCGAGATCAAGACCCAGCAGCAGTTCATGTTCACCGCGTGCGAGCAGGTGGCCGATTTCAAGCCCGGCGAAGACGTCGAAGGCCGCGAACGGCCGCGACATCGTTTCGTCGGCGGGGTGATTCCCGAGCACATGCGCGAAATGGGCGTCGAGCTGAAGAAGGGCTATGCCCGTCTGACCGACCTGTTCACCCGGCTCACCGAACTGCTCAAGGAAGGCATGGACGGCGAGGTCAATATCGGCATCGCCAGCAACCAGGCCGAAGAGTGGTATCCGCTGTTCGGCAGCCTGTTGTCCCGTTCTTCGGGCAACTGGGAATTGTGGGTCGCGTTCACCGCTGAAGACCCGGAAGACAACCCGCCCATGGCCCGCTGGCTGACCCTGGCCGAAAGCGGTTCGCTGTTCGACATCGAGGTCAATGCCAGCCCGATCCTCGCCGCGGAAATGCTCCGGCGCAACCTGTGGAACGTCGCTTATGGCGCACTGGTGACTTCGGCGACCCTGACCGCTCTCGGCACCTTCGACCGTTTCCGCATGCGTGCCGGCCTGCCAAAAAAAGCCGTGACTGCCGTGGTCCCGAGCCCGTTCCATCACGCCGACGCCGGTGTGTTGCGGGTGCCGGACCTGAAAGCCGACCCGCGTGACGCACCGGCCCACACCGCCGCGATCATCCGTGACTTGCCAGCCTTGGTGGAAGGTTCGCGCGGCACCCTGGTGCTGTTCTCCTCGCGCAAACAGATGCAGGACGTGTTCGACGGCCTGGACCGCGACTGGCGCAAGCAAGTGTTCATTCAAGGCAACCTGTCGAAACAGGAAACCCTGAACAAGCACAAGGCGCGTGTTGATGGCGGAGACTCCAGCGTGCTGTTCGGCCTGGCGAGTTTTGCCGAAGGGGTCGACTTGCCCGGTGCGTATTGCGAGCACGTGGTGATCGCGAAGATTCCGTTCTCGGTGCCCGACGACCCGGTCGAAGCGGCCCTGGCCGAATGGATTGAAGCCCGTGGCGGCAATCCGTTCATGGAAATCTCCGTGCCCGACGCTTCGCTGAAACTGGTCCAGGCCTGCGGTCGCTTGCTGCGTACCGAGGAAGACCGCGGCACCATCACCCTGCTGGATCGGCGCCTGGTCACCCAGCGTTACGGCAAAGCAATCCTCAACGCATTGCCGCCATTCCGTCGCGAAATTTCCTGAAACACCGGTGGGCTTTTTTGCCCACCGCGTTGTCTATCGTTCAGCCACCACCTTTCCATTGGCCCATTGAGGGTCGTTCGGGAGAAACACGTTCCTATGATTCGCTGTTCGTTGCCTGCTGTTTTCGCCCTGATGTTCGCAGCCCCTTTGCTGGCAGCCCCTGCCGGCCAACAGACGCTGTTCAACTTTGTGCGCCCCGCCGATGTGGTCCAGGTGGCAACTCAGGATGCCAGCCTGCCGCAATCCAATGCGGAGCAAACGGCCGAAGGTGAAGTGCTGCGTCGGGTGACGTTCAACCCGGTGGCGCAACCGACCTTGCGTCTGACCCCGCAAACCGGCGCCTGGGACTGGTCCCAGTCAGGTGTCATGAGCTTGCGCATTCAGAGCGCGATGGACTGGGCCGTGACCCTGTACGTGAAAATCCAGAGCAACGATGGCAAGACCCTGATCAGTCGTGTCGATTTGCCGGCCGGACCGGCGCAGACCCTGTTGGTGCCGCTGCAACCGAGTTCGCCGCTGAGCCAGGGCATGAAGGCCGGGCCGCCGATGCCGATGACGTTTGACGGCCAACGGGTATTGCTGGCCAGCAGCGCCGGTGAGCTGGATCGCAGCCAGGTGGTGTCGGTGACGTTGTCGATGGATCAGCCGAAAGTAGCCCAAAGTATCTTGCTTGAGCGCTTTGGCGTGCAGGACGGTGAAGCGGTGACCAAGGCGGCATACGGCGGCCTGGTGGACGCTTACGGTCAATCGACCCGGGCCAAATGGCCGGAGAAGGTCGGTAGCGATGAGCAACTGAAAAGCGCCGCCGCCAAAGAGCAGCAACAAACCAGAACCTGGCTCGCCGAGCGCCAGAAGTTATCCCTGGACAAGTTCGGCGGCTGGAACAAAGGCCCGACGTTCAAGGCCAGCGGTTTTTTCCGCACGGAAAAACGTGACGGTCGCTGGTACCTGGTGACCCCGGAAGGGCATCCGTTCTATTCGCTGGGGGTCAATACCGTTACCCCGAACGTCAACCAGACCTACATCGCCGGCCGCGAGTGGATGTTTGAATCCCTGCCAAAACCGGAAGAACCCTTGGCCAGTCATTATGGCGAAGGCGACAACCGTGGCGGCAACGGCGCCGATCAGGGCCGTGGTTATAACGCCGGTCGCTGGTACGATTTCTATGGCGCTAACTTGCAGCGCCTGTACGGCGAACCGTGCGCGCTGGGCAGCGACACCAAGGCCGGTGTCGCCGAAGCGGCCAAGGCTGATGCGGTCGAGGCCACGGCCGACAAGGCCGCCGAGCAACCTGTCGCACCTACGACTGCCGAATCCGGCGTCGCCGAAGCCGCCAAGACCGGCGCGGAGGAAGCGACCGTCGCCAAAGCCGTCGAGCAAAAACCTGCTGAACCCTGCAAAGCCGTGGTTGATGAACAACGCTGGGCCAGCCATACCCTGGACCGCCTGCAAGCCTGGGGTTTCAACACGGTCGGCAACTGGAGCGCTCCGGCGCTGGCCAATGCTGACCGTGTGCCGTACACCTTGCCGCTGTCGATCGTCGGCGATTACGCCAGCATCAGCACCGGCACCGATTGGTGGGGCGGCATGCCCGACCCGTTCGACCCACGCTTCGCCATGGCCACCGAACGCGCCGTGGCCATCGCCGCCCGCGACCATCGCGACGATCCCTGGCTAATCGGTTACTTCGCCGACAACGAACTGGCCTGGGCCGGCCCCGGCGACGATCCGAAAGCCCGTTACGCACTGGCCTACGGCACCTTGAAAATGACCACCGACGTGCCGGCCAAACGGGCGTTTCTCAAGCAATTGCGCGACAAATACCGCAATCAGGCCGGCCTTTCCAAGGCCTGGGGCATCGACTTGCCGGCCTGGGAATTGATGGAAGACCCGGGTTTCGTGCCGCCGCTGCCGAGCGCCGAACACCCGGAAATCGAGGCTGATTTCAAATACTTCCAGAAGGTCTTCGCCGATACCTACTTCAAGACCCTTTCCGATTCGCTCAAGTGGCACGCTCCGAACCAGTTGCTGCTGGGCGGTCGCTTCGCCACCAGCACCCCGGAAGCCGTTGAGTCCTGCGCCCAGTACTGCGACGTACTGAGCTTCAACATGTACACCCTGCAACCGCAAGACGGCTATGACTTCGCCAAATTGCGCAGCCTGGACAAACCGGTGCTGATCACCGAGTTCAACTTCGGCTCCGCTGATCGCGGTCCTTTCTGGGGCGGCGTGACGCAGTTGGCCAAGGAAGAAGACCGTGGCCCGGCTTATGCCAACTTCCTCAAACAGGCGTTGAGCGAACCGTCGATTGTCGGCGTGCACTGGTTCCAGTACCTCGATCAACCGGTGACCGGACGTCTGCTGGATGGCGAGAACGGTCACTTTGGCCTGGTGGGCATTACCGATCTGCCGTTCCAGGGCTTTGTCGACAGCGTGCGCAAGAGCAACCTGGCGACCGTTGACCAGTTGGGCAAGGAGGCTGAGAAGGCCAAGGCTGAAGCGGATAAAGCCAGCCATGAAGGCGAGGGCGGTAAAAAAGGTGATGCGGGCAAAGGCGTGGGCCATGCCGGCGGCCATTCGGCCAACGGTCACTGAGTCCTGCTCGACCGCGTTATCGTTTTTAGCGAGCAGGCTCGCTCCCACCATGGTCCTGCGTGATCCTTGGGGAGCGAGCCTGACGACAAATTTCTGATCCAATCCACGGGCAACCGACCGCCCGGCTCACGCCTGTTCCCAAAACCTTCAATGGCTGGAACAATGCGGGCCACTTTGTAGATTTCGGGGAGTTGCGGGTGCAGATTCAGGGTCATTACGAGCTTAAGTTCGAAGCAGTACGCGAAGCGTTCGCGGCGCTGTTCGACGATCCTCAGGAACGTGGTGCGGCGTTGTGCATCCAGGTCGGTGGCGAAACCGTCCTCGACCTCTGGGCCGGTACCGCCGACAAGGATGGCCTTGAAGCCTGGCACAGCGACACTATCGCCAACCTGTTCTCCTGCACCAAGACCTTCACTGCCGTCACCGCCCTGCAATTGGTGGCCGAAGGCAAGCTGCAACTGGATGCCCCGGTGGCGCGCTACTGGCCCGAATTCGCCGCCGCCGGCAAAGACTCCGTCACCTTGCGCCAGTTGCTCTGCCATCAGGCCGGTCTGCCGGCACTGCGCGAGTTGCTGGCACCCGAAGCGCTCTACGACTGGTACACCATGGTCGATGCCCTTGCTGCCGAAACGCCGTGGTGGACACCGGGCGAAGGCCACGGTTACGCGGCAATCACCTATGGCTGGCTGGTGGGCGAGTTGCTGCGCCGTGCCGACGGTCGTGGGCCGGGCTCATCGATTGTGGCGCGGGTCGCCAAGCCGTTAGGGCTGGATTTCCATGTGGGCCTGGCGGACGAAGAGTTCCATCGCGTGGCGCACATCGCCCGCGGCAAGGGCAACGTTGGCGATGCGGCGGCCCAGCGCTTGCTGCAAGTGACTATGCGCGAGCCGACCGCCATGACCACCCGGGCCTTCACTAACCCGCCGTCGATCATGACCAGCACCAACAAACCCGAATGGCGCCGGATGCAACAACCCGCCGCCAATGGCCACGGTAACGCCCGTAGCCTTGCTGGTTTCTACGCCGGCCTGCTTGATGGCAGCCTGCTGGAAAGCGAAATGCTCGAGGAGCTGACCCGCGAACACAGCCTTGGCGAAGACAAGACTTTATTGACCCGGACCCGTTTTGGCCTGGGTTGCATGCTCGATCAACCGGACGTTCCCAATGCGACCTACGGCCTCGGCCCGCGTGCATTCGGCCACCCTGGCGCTGGCGGCTCCATCGGTTTTGCTGACCCGGAACATGATGTGGCCTTCGGATTTGTGACAAATACACTGGGGCCTTACGTCTTGATGGATCCGCGCGCGCAGAAGCTTGCGCGGGTACTGGCCACTTGTCTGTAATACGCACTCTCGGGCTCCAGGGCCGGAACCCGAAGGCCATTATGGTTTCCAACCGTCTGTTTATCCGGTCACGCCGGCCTGATTTTTTATGATTTCATTTTTGTGGATATCCAATGTCATTCAATAAAACCACCCTTGCCTTGGCCCTGTGTGTCGCGATCACCGGTTGTGCACAGACCCCACAAAGTGATTCGGATGGCAGCAGCTGGTGGCCGTTCGGCTCCTCCGACAAAGTCGCGGCGAAAGAGCCGGCTCCGGCCCCGACCCCAGCTCCTTTGAAAACGGCCGCCGCGGCTCCAGTGACCAAAGCTGAAAGTTCCAACCCTTGGTACTGGCCGTTCGGCTCCGATGAAGCGCTCGACAAAAAGCCCGAAGTAAAACCCGAAGCCAAGCCTGTCGAAGTGGCCAAGGCTGAAGCTGAAGCCGGTGGAAAGTGGTGGTGGCCGTTCGGGGGTAAAGATCAACCCACCGCCAAAGCCGTGCCGATGCCGGATCCTAAAGTCACTCAAGCCTGGCTCGACGACTACGAGCCGCGCCTGCGTGAAGCGATCAAGGACAGCAATCTGCAACTTGAGCGTCGTGAAAACGTATTGGTCGTGACCGCGCCGGTAGAAGGCTCGTTCAACCCGGACCGTCCGGCCATGTTGCTGCCCGTGACCCTAGGCCCGTTCACTCGCGTCGCGAAAATCCTGGAAGTCGATCCTAAGACCGCCGTCCTGGTACTGGGGCACAGTGATACCTCGGGCGCCGCACCGGCCAACGTCAAACTGAGCCAGGAGCGTGCGCAAGCCGTCGCTGCGATCTTCCGCCTCAGCGGTTTGCAGCGTGATCGCCTGATGCTGCGCGGCATGGGCGGTGAAGCCCCTCGTGCAGCCAACGACAGCAACGAAGGTCGCGCCTTGAACCGTCGTGTGGAATTGCTGGTGACTCCGCAAAACACCATGGTCGCGTTGCTGAGCAAGTACAACATGCCGGCTCCGGCGCCCGTTCGCCTGGTCGCTGCCCAGGACGTCAAGCCAGTGGTCAAGCCTGTCACGCCTGCACCTGCGGCGAAAAAAGCGGCTGTGCCTGCTGCGAAAAAAGCCCCGGCCAAGAAAGCCGCCAAGGCTCCAGCCAAGAAGACACCGGCTAAAACCGCGACCCCGGCGAAAAAGACTACCCCAGCAAAAGCCGCAGCGGCTGACAAGAAAGTCGCCGCTGCCGATGCTGCAAAGAAGTGATTCGTTAACCAAAAGGAATGCGCCATGACCCAGGGCCTGGCTGATATGCGTCGCGACTACACCCGTGACGGTCTGACCGAGGCGCAAGCCCCGGCCGAGCCGTTCGGACTGTTCCATCAGTGGTTTGCGGACGCGGTAAAAACCGAGCAACCGCCGGTGGAGGCCAATGCCATGACCCTGGCCACCGTCGATCAGGACGGTCGGCCGCATTGCCGCATTCTGCTGCTCAAGGGCCTGGACGAAGAGGGTTTCACCTTCTTCACCAACTACGACAGCGCCAAAGGCCAGCATCTGGCGGCAAACCCGTTCGCCGCCATGACGTTTTTCTGGCCGACCCTGGAGCGCCAGGTGCGCATCGAAGGGCGGGTGGTGAAGGTTACGGCTGAAGAGTCCGACGCCTATTTCCAGGTCCGCCCGCTGGGCAGTCGTCTCGGTGCCTGGGCTTCGCCCCAGAGCCGGGTGATCGCCGATCGTGCTGAACTGGAAGCGCTGCTCAAGAACACCGAGCAACGCTTCAGCGACACTCAACCGCACTGCCCGGAGCACTGGGGCGGTTACCGCTTGCTACCCGAGCGCATCGAGTTCTGGCAAGGCCGTCCGAGCCGCCTGCACGATCGCCTCAACTACCGTTTGCAAGGCGCCGACTGGATTCTTGAACGTCTGGCACCTTAAGCAGTCTACCGATCGGGATAGCCTGCCGCAGCGGCTTCAAGCCACTGGGGCAGGTCCCGGCGCTTGATCTTCTGCGCCTGAGCGCTTGCCAGTTGCTCGAGCATGAACGCTTTTTTCTGCTCGTCTTTACCCGCCAGCGCCAACGCCAGATCGCGGTCCATCCAGCGCTTGATCCGCACGTACAGCCACCAGTGGAAGTACAAACCGGCGACCGTGGTGACAACAATGATGAAGTAATCCATGAAAATCCTTGGGTCAGTGGGGCAGGTTTTTCGGTTTGCCGCTACTGTGTGGTGAGTTCCGAGGCGCCTGTACCGAGCCTGAATGAAACCAATTTTATCCGGGCGATGCCGTGACAGACGTCAAGCTGCGGAGTTTAATGAATACTTGTCCTTTGGAGTTGATGCTATGCGTAAGTCTGTTCTGCTGGTTGCTTCCTTTTCCACGATGGCGATGTTGCTCACCGGCTGCCAATCGAGCCTGACCGGTGACTCCTATTCCCGTGACGAAGCGCGTCGTGTGCAGACCGTTCGCATGGGCACCATCGAATCCTTGCGTCCGGTGAAAATCGAAGGCACCAAGACCCCGATCGGCGGCGCAGCGGGCGCAGTGGTCGGTGGTGTCGGCGGTAGCGCCATCGGCGGCGGTAAAGGCAGCATCGTCGCTGCGGTCATCGGCGCCGTGGCGGGCGGCCTGCTCGGTTCAGCCACTGAAGAAGGCCTGACCCGCACCCAAGGCGTGGAAATCACCGTCCGTGAAGACGACGGCAGCATGCGCGCCTATGTGCAGCAGGTTCAGGAGAATGAAGTGTTCCGCGTGGGCGAGCGGGTGCGGATTGCGACTGTTGACGGTACGAGCCGCGTTACGCACTAAGCGGGAACGGGTGGTAAAAGGAAACCCCGGCCGGGTGACTGGTTGGGGTTTTTTGTGCGAGTAGAAAATTACTTGCTTGCATGGCTTCCGATCTGAAAATCGTACTGCGGGTCGTAGAACGTAATGCCGATCAGAGCTTCCAACTGCGTTATCTGAGCACTATCAAGATCGTAACCATAGATTTTGTCTTCTGGTTCGCCCCATTTCATTACTAGTATCGGTTGTTCAATATTCTCCCTGGGGATGGCACTTCAAACACTAAAAACTCTTTTTTTTTATCGAAGACCTCAACTGCATGGCGTACATCTGGATAGCTCCGAGTCATTCTGTGCATACCAGTTGTACGATGTTATTTGCACCCATGAGGGATTTTCCTGTCCAGTCTTCCAATACCTTTACTTGTTCTGCAGACAAGTCGTGACCGTCGAATTCGTCGTCCGGTTGCTGCCAGTTCATCAGCACTCTCAAATCTTTACGTCGACTGGCAGGGACCTCTACGGTAAGAAGCAGATCTTCAGTCTGACGGTCGAAAACCTCTATTACATGTTTCATTTTTCTACTCTCCTTGCCGGGTCGGCAGGTTTTGTCTGCTCTCCGGTTTCCGGGTTGTACTCTCCCAGATGTTTTCCTTGTTTCGTGTACAACTCAACCTTGCCATGTTGTGAGTCCCATTCATAAATTCTTCCTGACGGATCCTTCCAGCGTCTGCGTTTTTTGCCGCCGCCCCGCACGGAAGTTTTCATCGGCGCAGGTTTTATATCTGGAAAAGCTGGTAATGCTGTTGGCGCAGGGTAGTACTTCAGGTCTCCCGCGACACTCAGAACGATGTAGACCGGTTGCACCCCCGACCCCACCGGAAACACAAGAATGAAATCCTTGTAATCAGGCGGATACACCGGATTCACAATAATCCCGTCAGCCGCTTTCGTCGGCGGATACACCCAAATATGCGGCGCTTGCGGAGCAGCCTCCAGCGCCGGAATCCCGAGAATGTCCGAACCATCCACTGCCGGTGTCCAGATCAGCTCAACCCCATCCCCTAGATCCGCCACCTGCTGACTGTCGCGCAAGGTGAACTGCACAACATCAACCATTTCCCAACCGCGGTTCTTGCCGGTGTAGAAGCCATAACCCTTGAGACGGCCATCCGCCTGTTGCTCGACCTGCAAGCGAACGCGGGTCCTGGCCTGTTTCAGAGCGCGCAACTGATCTTCGGTATACAGCGCGCTGTCGCCCAAGCTTGGCGTCCAGAACAGCGCGACCACCGTAGCCAGCGCGGTGGCCCCGGCGGCACCGATTGCGGCCACCGGAGCCGCGAGCGTCGGAGCACTCAGCGCGAGTCTGCCAATGCCGAGCGAGAGCGTACTGCCGCTGATGGTTTCGAGATTCAGCAGCCCGGCATCGTCCGCTTCGCGGGCACCTAGCCAGGCGATTTCCCCGTAATCCTTGAGGCTGTCGGTGGGCACCATGCCCGAAGGATTCGAGTAGTCGATGATGGCGTCCGGCAGTTTGCAGGACTTGGCGAAGACGCATCCGGCACGAACCGATTCGTCCTTTTTGGGGGCGATCTCACGACTGAGCTCGAAGGCATCTTGCCTGGCGAGCATGGCGTCGTAAGCGTTTTGTCGGGCGTCCCGCTCGGCCAGGTCGGAGGCCGTCATGAAGCGGTGAGTGACGTGGTGTCCGTCGCCGGACGGTGGGTTTTTAACCCGGGGGATATCCTTGTTTCCAGCCATTGATCTTCCTTGCGCTCGCACATCGACAGCCCCGGACAAGGGGCTGTGCGACGTTAACGAACGAGGTCAAACGTGGCTGTAGGACGAATCCTGATTGTCGTTAAGAGGGTTCTCTTTCGCTCAGGATGGCAGCGCGGTGCGCTTGCGGCTCGCTGCCGCTGTCACCGCGTAACCGATCAATGCCGCCAGAATCGAACCGGTCAAAATACCCATCCGGTCCATTCCGGCGTATTCACTGACACCCGGCTCGAAGGCCAGGGAGCCGACAAACAGGCTCATGGTGAAGCCGATACCACAGAGGATCGCGACACCCAGCACCTGGCCCCAGTTGGCGCCTTGGGGCAGGGCGGCGATGCCGATTTTCACGGCCAGCCAGGTCAGGCCGAACACACCGACGGTTTTGCCCAGCAGCAGGCCCACCGCAATGCCCATCGGCACGTGGTGAGTGAAGCTTTCCATGGTCACGCCGCTGAGCGACAGGCCGGCGTTGGCGAAGGCGAACAGCGGCAGAATGCCGTAGGCCACCCAGGGATGCAGGGCGTGTTCGAGGGTCAGCAGCGGTGACGGTTCGGCATTTTTTGTGCGCAAGGGAATGCAGAACGCCAGGGTCACACCGGCCAGCGTCGCGTGGACGCCGCTCTTGAGCACGCAGACCCAGAGGATCAAACCGATGATCATGTACGGCCCGAGCTTGACCACGCCGAGCCGGTTCATCGCGATCAAGGCGACGATGCACGACGCAGCCAATGCCAGCGAAAGTGTCGACAGCGTGCCGGAGTAGAAGATCGCAATGACGATAATGGCGCCGAGGTCGTCAATGATCGCGAGGGTCATCAGGAACAGTTTCAGCGACACCGGCACGCGCTTGCCTAGCAGGGCGAGAACGCCGAGGGCGAAGGCGATGTCGGTGGCCATCGGGATGGCCCAGCCACTCAGGGCTGCCGGGTTGTCACGATTGAGGAACCAGTAGAGGAGTGCCGGAACGACCATGCCGCCAATCGCTGCCGCGCCGGGCAGGACGATCTGCGAAGGTTTCGACAGCTGGCCGTCGAGGACTTCGCGCTTCACTTCCAGGCCGATCAGCAGGAAAAACAGGGCCATCAGGCCGTCGTTGATCCACAGCAGCGCCGGTTTGGCGATTTGCAGCGCACCGATCTGCGCCACCACCGGCGTGTCGAGGAAACTGCTGTACAGCCACGACAACGGGGAGTTGTTGATGATCAAAGCCAGGGCTGCCGCGGCGATCAATAACAGACCGCTGGCAGCTTCCAACTGAAAGAAACGCGTGAAAGTGCTACGCAGAGGCAAGGTCGCTCTCCATCGAAAAATCAAAAAGGTGGCACACCCTAACCCGTACCGTTGGTTGTTAAAACAAAAGTTATATTCTTTTTTGTTATATACCGTTACAGCGCGAGGGGTTGGCACGGAGATGAGCCTAGCAGTTGCCAAACGTATTGGGCCTCAGCTGTATCTGTGCGTGGCGTGGGATTTTTCCTAAGCTTATGGGCTGAGCCTTGCACGAAGGCCGACTCAACGAGAAAAACCATCATGAGCGACAACCGACAGTGGGCCCGCGAAGCCATCCGGATCATCGAAGCCGACTTCCAGCGCAGCGCCGACACCCACCTGATCCCTTTGCCGCTCCCGGGGTTTACGGGCATCGAGCTGTACTTCAAGGACGAGTCCAGCCATCCCACCGGCAGCCTCAAGCACCGACTGGCGCGCTCGTTATTCCTCTATGCCTTGTGCAACGGCTGGCTCAAACCCGGCGCGCCGGTGATTGAAGCGTCCAGCGGTTCGACGGCGATTTCCGAGGCTTACTTCGCCAGGTTGCTGGGCTTGCCGTTCATTGCGGTGATGCCGGCGACCACGTCCAAAGAGAAGATCGCGCAGATCGCGTTCTACGGCGGCAAGAGTCATCTGGTCGACGATCCGACGCAGATCTACGCCGAGTCCGAGCGCCTGGCCCGCGAACATGACGGGCATTTCATCGACCAGTTCACCTATGCCGAACGCGCCACTGACTGGCGGGCAAACAACAACATCGCCGAGTCGATCTTCCAGCAAATGCGTTTTGAACGGCACCCGGAGCCGAGCTGGCTGATTTCCAGCCCCGGCACCGGCGGCACCACCGCGACGCTGGGTCGATACGTGCGTTATCGCCAGCATTGCACCCGCGTGTTGTGCGCCGATGCCGAGCGTTCGGTGTTCTTCGATTTCTACCAGACGGGGGATGCCAGCCTGCGACTGGACCATGGTTCTCGGATTGAAGGCATTGGCCGGCCACGGGTCGAGGCGTCGTTTCTGCCCAAGGTGATCGATGCGATGGTCAAGGTGCCGGACGCGTTGTCGCTGGCAGCCATGCATTACCTGGCGCAACATTTGGGACGGCGTGTCGGCGGGTCGAGCGGGACCAACCTGATCGGTGCCTTGATGGCGGCCGGGCAGATGGCAGCGGCGGGGGAGTCGGGGTCGATCGTGGCGATTCTGTGCGACGGCGGCGAGCGGTATGAGACCAGCTATTACGACCAGGATTGGCTCAAGGCCCAAGGGTATGAGTTGAGTGGGTTGATGGAGGTTGTGGCGGGGAGTGTCGAGCGCGGTGAACCGCTTCCCGCCAACGTTTTACGCGCGAATATCTGATACCCCCCCCCTGTAGGAGCGAGGCTTGCCCGCGAAGAAGTTGACGCGGTCTTCCTAAAAGACCGCATTATCGTTCTTCGCGGGCAAGCCTCGCTCCGACAAGTGGGGTGTTGTTTCAGGCCTCCAGGCCGAGGATGTCGCGGGCCACGGCTTCGGCGATCCGAATCCCGTCGACACCCGCCGACAGAATCCCGCCCGCATAACCCGCGCCTTCACCCGCCGGGAACAGACCTTTCACGTTCAGGCTCTGCATCGACTCGTTGCGGGTAATGCGCAGCGGCGACGAGGTGCGCGTCTCGATCCCGGTCAACACCGCGTCATGCAGCGAGTAACCGCGAATCTGCTTTTCGAACGCCGGCAGAGCTTCACGAATGGCTTCAATGGCAAACGCGGGCAGAGCCAGCGCCAGATCACCCAAGGCAACACCCGGTTTATAGGACGGTTCTACGCTGCCCAACTCGGTGGACGGCTTGCCGGCGATGAAGTCACCGACCAACTGCGCCGGGGCTTCGTAGTTGCTGCCGCCCAACACGTAAGCGTGGGATTCCAGGCGTTCCTGCAACTCGATACCCGCCAGCGGGCCGCCCGGGTAATCGACTTCCGGGGTGATCCCGACGACGATCCCGGAGTTGGCATTACGCTCATTACGCGAGTATTGGCTCATGCCGTTAGTGACCACGCGGCCCGGCTCGGATGTCGCCGCTACCACGGTGCCGCCCGGACACATGCAGAAGCTGTACACCGAGCGACCGTTCTTGGCGTGGTGCACCAGTTTGTAGTCGGCCGCCCCGAGTTTCGGGTGGCCGGCGTACTTGCCCAGGCGTGCGCGGTCGATCAGCGACTGCGGGTGCTCGATGCGGAAGCCCACCGAGAACGGCTTGGCTTCCATGAATACGCCACGGCTGTGAAGCATGCGGAAGGTGTCCCGGGCGCTGTGGCCCAAGGCAAGAATCACGTGTTTCGAATGAATCTGTTCGCCACCATTGAGCTCGACGCCGACCAGTTGGCCATCCTCGATCAACACGTCGGTGACCCGCTGCTGGAAGCGCACTTCGCCGCCCAGCGCGCGAATCTGCTCGCGCATGTTCTCCACGACGCCGGTCAGTCGGAACGTACCGATGTGCGGTTTGCTGACGTAGAGGATTTCTTCCGGGGCGCCGGCCTTGACGAACTCGTGCAGGACTTTGCGACCGATGAATTTCGGGTCCTTGATCTGGCTATAGAGCTTGCCGTCGGAGAATGTCCCCGCGCCGCCCTCGCCAAACTGCACGTTGGATTCAGGGTTGAGTACGCTTTTGCGCCACAGGCCCCAGGTGTCTTTGGTGCGCTGACGCACTTCGGTGCCGCGTTCGAGGATGATCGGCTTGAAGCCCATTTGCGCCAGCAGCAGCCCGGCGAAAATCCCGCACGGACCAAAACCCACGACGACAGGACGTTGTTCAAGATCCGCCGGCGCCTGGCCGACCACTTTGTAGCTGACATCCGGTGCCACGTTGACGTTACGGTCATCGGCGAACTTGTGCAGCAACGCGGCCTCATCCCTGGCGGTGAGGTCGATGGTGTAGATGAAGCACAGTTCAGAGGACTTTTTGCGCGCGTCGTAGCTGCGCTTGAACAAGGTGAAATCGAGCAGGTCATCGCTGGCGATGCCCAGGCGCTGCACGATGGCAGGGCGCAGGTCTTCATCGGGATGGTCGATCGGCAACTTGAGTTCGGTGATTCGTAACATGACGGGATCCGGTTCGCGGGGCGCACAACTGCGCCAAGGCGTTTGAAGGCGGCGATTATAAGCCCCAAACGCCGGTCCCGTGAGGCAAAAACGATCAGTCGTTACGCGAGCCGCCGAAATACCCGCAACCGCGTTGCACCTGACCATCGATGCGCAGCTCGGCGCTCATGTGCTGGACGCTGCCGGTGGTGCTGTCGACGCAACGTTGCGGCGCGACCCACAGTTCGATGTGCTGGTTATTGGCTTCGGTGCTGAGATTGAAACGGCCATCGCCCAGCTGTTCTTCAACATAGGGCACGGCCAGGGGCGGCTGGCCGGCACGGTCGATAACCATGCCTTTGCCGCTGACCTTGACGTTCCACTCTGGCGAGTGGCCGGCGGCGCGCAGGATCAGCAATTTGAAATTGGGATCGTCGCAGGCGGCGCCGGAGCGTTCGACGCGGTACAGCTGTTCAAGATCAAGGCGACTGTCGACGATTTGCCCACGCACGTCGGCGAACAGCTTGCCCTGGGCATCGGCGAGGGCCGCGGCCTCTTGCAAGACGCTGGTGCCACCGCTGTCATTGACCACATAACTGCGCTGTTCATTGCACGGCTGGAACAGCAACTTGCCGTCCGCTGCCGTCAACTGGCCCTGCAGGCGGGTCTGGCCCACGTGGGAGGCGCTTTCACGCGGGCCATCAAACAATTGGCAGGCGGCAAACAGCGGAAGCAGGGCGACAAGGACTAAGGAACGGGCAACACGCATCTTTGGCTCTCCAGACAAGTGCCGCCACGTTACGCAGCCTGACCGTTCATCACAACCCCGGCGATGTTCGATCTCCTGTAGGAGCGAAGCTTGCTCGCGAAGGGACCAGTGCATCCAGCATCGTCATGAATGACAGAACGCTTTCGCGAGCAAGCTTCGCTCCTACAGTGAGGGTGGTGTGTCAGCCGACGTGAAAGGTCTGGCCGGTCTGTAGGCCCTCTACGCTTTTGGCGTAGGCCAATGCCACATCCGCTGCGGGAACCGGCTTGTAGCCCCGGAAGTACGGCGCGTAACTGCCCATGGCTTCGAGCAGAACGGTCGGGCTGATCGAGTTCACCCGCAAGCCGCGGGGCAGTTCGATGGCCGCCGCACGCACGAAGCTGTCGAGCGCGCCGTTGACCAATGCCGCCGAGGCGCCGCTGCGAATCGGGTCGTGGCTGAGCACGCCAGTGGTCAAGGTGAACGAGGCGCCGTCATTGGCGAATTCACGGCCGATCAGCAGCAGGTTGACCTGGCCCATCAGCTTGTCTTTCAAGCCCAGCGCAAAGCTTTCTTCGCTCATTTCATCCAGCGGTGCAAAGGTCACGTTGCCGGCAGCGCAGACCAGCGCATCGAATTTACCGGTTTGCTCGAACAGTTTGCGGATCAAGGCGCTGTCGCTGATATCCACATTGAAATCGCCGCTGTTACGGCCGATGCGGATGATGTCGTGGCGCTGGGACAGTTCCTTGTCGACCGCTGAACCGATGGTGCCACCTGCGCCTATCAAAAGAATTTTCATCGTGCTGTTCCTCGAAGTGGTTGAACGAGGTTGCAGTCTAGAGTGGTTTTTTCCATTGATAAGCGCGCTAATAGGCAACCTTTGGTTTTCAAATGGAAACAATCCATGAGCGAGATGGATGATCTGGCGGCGTTCGCGGTGTTGGTCGAAGCGGGCAGTTTCACCCTGGCGGCGCAGCAATTGGGCTGCAGCAAGGGGCAGTTGTCCAAGCGCATCAGCTTGCTGGAAACACGGTTCTCCGTTGTCTTGTTGCAACGCACCACCCGCCGTTTGAGTTTGACGGCGGCGGGCGCGGCGCTGTTGCCTCAAGCCCAGGCGCTGGTGGTTCAAGTCGAGAAGGCGCGTCAGGCGTTGGCGCGGTTGAAGGACGACATGGCCGGGCCGGTGCGCATGACGGTTCCGGTCTCGCTGGGGGAAACCTTCTTCGATGGCTTGTTGCTGGAATTTTCCCGCCAGTATCCCGAGGTGCAGATCGAGTTGGACCTCAACAACAGCTTTCACGATTTGTCCCGAGACGGTTTTGACCTGGCCATCCGCTCCGAAGTGGCCAATGACCAACGCTTGGTCGCGCGTCCTCTGCTGGCCTGGCACGAAATGACCTGCGCCAGCCCGGCCTATCTCGAACAGTACGGTGAGCCGCAGACGCCCCAGGCCTTGGCCGACCATCGCTGCCTGCTCAACAGCCATTACAGCGGTCGCGAAGAATGGCTGTATCACCAGCAGCACGAGTTGCTGCGGGTGCGGGTGTCGGGTCCGTTTGCCAGCAATCACTACAGCCTGTTGAAAAAAGCAGCGCTGGCAGGGGCCGGCATTGCGCGGTTGCCTTCCTACCTGCTGCAAACGGAATTGGCTGATGGGCGATTGCGCTGGCTCCTGCGTGATTATCAGACGCGGAGCATGCCGATGTACCTGGTGCATCCGTATCAGGGCGGACTGCCCAAACGCACGCAGGTGTTGGCGGACTACTTGATTGATTGGTTTAAACGCAGCGGCGAGGCATTGGCGCGTCTCCAGCAATAGCCGCCCACATCCAACCCCTTGTAGGGGTGAGCCTGCTCGCGATAGCGGTGTGACATCCAGCATTGATGTTGACTGACACAGCGCTATCGCGAGCAGGCTCACACCCACAGGGGAAGGTGTTTACCGGGCGAAATGTCGGGCGATCAGATGATCGATCGACAATTTCCCCGGCCCGGTCGCCATCAGGTACAGCAACACCGCCGCCCAAGTGCCATGGGTCGGGTAGGCGTCGGGGTACACGAACAGTTGAATGGTCAGGGTCATGCCCAGCAAAGCCAGCGCCGAAAATCGCGTGGCGAAGCCGATCAGGATCAGCATCGGGAAGACATGCTCGGCGAAGGCGGCCAGGTGCGCCGCCAGTTCCGGGGACAGCAATGGCACGTGGTACTCGCTCTGGAACAGCGGGATGGTCGAGTCCGCCAGATGCGGCACGCCAAGCTGGAAGGAGCCGTCAAACAGGTCGATGGCCAGGCCTTCGACCTTGGTTTGCCCGGACTTCCAGAACACTGCCGCAATCGAGAAGCGCGCGATAAAGGCGATCAGACTGCGGGGAATCATCTCCAGTAACGCGATGGCGCGAACGATGGGGTTCTGTGATTCGGTCCGGATGTTCATGGCGATACCTTGTTGTTATGCAAGTGAGTGATGGCGTTGCGGCTGATCAGCAGCGCCAGGGTTTGGCTGAGGTCGAAGGCGGGGGCGGCTTCCAGCGCCTGCATCAGTGACTGGCCGTTTTGCAGATTCTGAATGAACGCGCTGGCACCTTGATCAAGGGCGAATACTTCAACGTCCAGGCCATTGCGTAACACCAGCGCGTGTTGTCCCTGGCTCAGGTCAATCCCCGCCAGCGTTGTTTCCTGTTGATGCGCCGCCCAGATCGCCACCACCGCGAAGGCAGAACTCAACAGGTTGAGAGAGGGATGAAGTTCGACGGTGAGCTCGCTCAGGGCTTGCGGGTCGACCAGTGCTGCGGCGATCTGTTCATGCTCCAGGGGCTGCGCATCGGCCGCGTGATACGCGATGACGCGCAGGCGCTCCAATCGGGCGACATCGGCCAGATACGGCACGCTGGCGGCGGGCGCAAAGCCTTCGATGAAGGCTGCGAAATCATGCCCGTAGTCATTCATCAGCGGGCTGCGGGGCGGGGAGCCTTGCACATGAACACCGGCCATGGCCCGGAAGAATTCATCGCCGACCAATTGCACAACCACGGGGTAACTGTCCGCCAACGCGTTGATCAGCGAGGCCTGCACATTGTTGCGATACACCGCGAAACGGCTGGCCGGATCGGCGCCATTGACGCTGAATAATCCGTCAGGGCAGGGCCGCTCCGGATCAAGCAGGGCGGCGGCGAAATCGGCGTGATTGCTCATGACCGGACCTCGGCGCATCGCAACAACTCATCGGCCTGACGCGCTTCGGCGTGTAATACGCCGAAGGCTGGCACCTGATTGTCGCGTTCGATCAGCGTTGCTACTGGTCCGACACGCTCCAGCACTTGCACGTACAGCGCCCACACGGCGTTGTCGATGGGCGCGCCGTGATCGTCGATCAACAGACGGTCACCGAGGCTGTCGGTGTCTTCGGCAAATCCGGCCAGATGAATCTCGCCGACGGCATGAAGGGGCAGGGCATCGATGTAGGCCACAGGATCGCGTTGATGATTGATGCTCGACACGTAAACGTTGTTCACGTCCAGCAACAGCCCGCAGCCTGTGCGGCGAATGACTTCGCTGATGAAGTCGGCCTCATCGATCGTCGAGCGTTTGAACGCCAGGTACGTCGCCGGGTTCTCCAGCAGCATTGGGCGTTTGAGAGTGGTTTGCACCTGGTCGATGTGTTCGCAGACGCGGTTCAACGTCGCGTTGTCGTAGGCCAGTGGCAGCAAGTCATTGAGAAACACCGGGCCATGGCTGGACCAGGCCAGGTGTTCGGAAAAGGAGTGGGGTTGGTAGCGCTCGATCAGCTCGGCAAGGCGTTGCAGGTGTTGAACATCCAGCGGACCTTCGGCACCGATGGACAGGCCAACGCCATGCAGCGACAGCGGATACTGCTCGCGGATCAACCCCAGGTAATGATGAAAAGGGCCGCCGGCCACCATGTAGTTTTCGGCGTGGACTTCGAAGAAGCCGATGTCCGGCTTTGAACCGAGCACTTCACGCAAGTGCCCGGTCTTGAGCCCCAGCCCGGCGCGGGGCGGGAGCCCGAACAGTGAATTGTTCATGGTCGACACTCAGGCTGGGAGGCGGATCAGGCTTTGGCTTTGAAGGCTTCCATCTGACCGAAACCGGTCGGCGAGGTTTTGCTTTCGGTGGTGGCGCAAGTGCCTTTCGGAACGAGTTTCCAGGCGTTTGCCTGGTGGTCCATCTTGGCAGTACCGGCGCAGGTGGTGCCTGCACCTGCGGCGCAATCGTTATGACCTTTCATGGCCACGCCGAAGCATTTTTCCATGTTGCTGTTGTCGGCGGCCTGGACGGTGGAGACAGCGGCCATGCTCAGCGCAGAACCAAGGGCCAGAACGAGGGCGGTGGCGGACAGGGTGCGGGTGGTAGCAGTCATGATGTTTCTCCGTTGTTTGAGTTTTGGTAAGCCGCGTGTGTGCTGGCTTACCCCTCTAGAGAGAGGTCATCGCGATGCGTTACAGCCCAGTGCAAAACTTTTTAAAAAACCTCAAAACACCACCGACCCCTTGTGGGAGTGAGCCTGCTCGCGATAGCTGTTTCGCCTTCAACGGTTTTGTTGACTGACACTCCGCTATCGCGAGCAGGTTCGCTCCCACAGGGGGTCTTTATTGCCGTGAAGGTTTATGGCGGGCACAAAAAAAAACGGCCCGAAGGCCGTTTTTTGTTTACCGCAATTGCTTAGCCGCCGAGATACGCTTCGCGCACTTTCGGATCAGTCAGCAGTGCTTCCCCCGTGCCGGTCATCACCACCCGGCCGTTCTCCAGAACGTAGGCACGGTCGGCAATTTTCAGCGCCTGGTTGGCGTTCTGCTCTACCAGAAACACCGTCACGCCATCCTTGCGCAGCTGTTCGATGATGTCGAAGATCTGCTGGATGATGATCGGTGCCAGGCCCAACGATGGCTCGTCGAGCAGCAGCAGTTTGGGTTTGCTCATCAGCGCACGGCCGATGGCGAGCATTTGCTGTTCGCCGCCGGACATGGTGCCGCCGCGTTGGGCAAAGCGTTCTTTCAGGCGTGGGAAAAGTCCGAGAACCTTGTCCATCTGTTCCTGATAATCGCCCTTGCTGGTAAAGAATCCGCCCATGGACAGGTTCTCTTCCACGGTCAGGCGGGCGAACACTCGACGACCTTCCGGCACGACCGCAATGCTTTTACGCATGATCTGCGACGAGTCTTGGCCGACGAGCTCTTCACCCATGTAGCGGATGCTGCCGCTGTGGGCTTGCGGCGAACCGCAGAGGGTCATCAGCAAGGTCGACTTGCCGGCACCGTTGGCGCCGATCAGGGTCACGATCTCGCCCTGGCGGACTTCGACGTTGACGCTGTGCAGCGCCTGGATCTTGCCGTAGAAGGTGGAAACGTTTTCAAATTGCAGCATTTACGCTTCCCCCAGGTAGGCTTTGATCACTTCAGGATTGTCGCGGATCTGTTCCGGCGTGCCGTCGGCCAGAGGCGTGCCCTGGTTGATCACGACGATGTGGTCGGAAATGCTCATGACCAGTTTCATGTCGTGTTCGATCAGCAGCACGGTGACGTTGTGCTCTTCACGCAGCATGCTGATCAGCGCCTTGAGGTCCTCGGTTTCCTTCGGGTTCAGGCCGGCGGCCGGTTCGTCGAGCATGAGGATCCGCGGGCGGGTCATCATGCAGCGAGCGATTTCCAGACGGCGTTGCTGACCGTAGGCCAGGGTGCCGGCCGGGCGGTTGGCGAACTGCGTGAGGTTGACCTTATCCAGCCAGAACTCGGCAAACTCCATGGCCTCGCGTTCGCTTTTGCGGAATGCCGGGGTCTTGAACAGACCAGACAGGAAGTTGGTGTTCAGGTGACGGTGTTGCGCGATCAAGAGGTTCTCGACCGCGGTCATGTCCTTGAACAACCGCACGTTCTGGAAGGTGCGCACCACGCCTTTGAGGGCGATCTTGTGGCCCGGCAGGCCTTCGATCGGCTCGCCGTCCAGCAGGATGCTGCCACCACTCGGCTTGTAAAAACCGGTCAGGCAGTTGAACACCGTGGTTTTGCCGGCGCCGTTAGGGCCGATCAATGCAACCACCTGTTTTTCTTTCACGGTCAGGGCCACGCCGTTGACCGCCAGCAAGCCGCCGAAGCGCATGCTCAGATTTTCGACTTTAAGGATCTCGCGGCTCATTTGCGCAGCTCCATGTGAGGACGTTGCATGGGCAGCAGGCCTTGAGGACGCCAGATCATCATCAGCACCATCAAGGCGCCGAACATCAACATGCGGTACTCACTGAACTCACGCATCATTTCCGGCAGCAGGATCATCACCACGGCGGCCAGGATCACACCCAACTGCGAGCCCATGCCACCCAATACGACGATGGCGAGGATGATCGCCGACTCGATGAAGGTGAACGACTCCGGTGTCACAAGGCCCTGACGGGCAGCGAAGAAACTGCCGGCGAAACCTGCGAAGGCGGCGCCCAGGGTGAAGGCGGAAAGCTTGATGACCGTAGGATTCAGACCCAGCGCACGGCAGGCGATCTCGTCTTCACGCAACGCTTCCCACGCACGGCCGATCGGCATGCGCAGCAAACGGTTGATCACGAACAGCGCAGCCAGGGCCAGCAGCAGTGCAACCAGGTACAGGAAAATCACCTTGTTGATCGAGTTATAGGCCAGGCCGAAGTACTCGTGGAACGTCTGCATGCCTTCTGCCGCTTTGCGCTCGAAGGTGAGCCCGAAGAACGTCGGCTTCTCGATGTTGCTGATGCCGTTCGGGCCACCAGTGATATCGGTGAGGTTACGCAGGAACAGACGGATGATTTCACCAAAGCCCAGGGTCACGATCGCCAGGTAGTCGCCGCGCAGACGCAGTACCGGGAAGCCGAGCAGGAAACCGAAAGTGGCCGCCATCAGGCCGGCGATCGGCAGACAGATCCAGAAGCCCAGACCCAGATAGTGCGACAGCAATGCATAGCTGTACGCCCCGACGGCATAGAAGCCGACGTAACCCAGGTCGAGCAGGCCGGCCAGGCCGACCACGATGTTCAGGCCGAGGCCGAGCATCACGTAGATCAGCACCAGCGTGGCGATATCCACCGCACCACGAGAGCCGAAGAACGGCCAGACCAGGGCACCGGCGATCAGCGCAATGATGATCCAGCGTTGGGTGGTCGGCAGGGTCAGGAAGTTACTGGCCTTGGCCGGAATCAGCGGCATGTTTGGCGACGAGCGCCAGGCCGAGCTGATCTGTTGATCGAACAGCACCCGCAGGAACATCAGCACCGAGCACACCGCGATAGTGATCAGTGTGGCGCTGCTGGTGCCGTGCACTTCGAGGTGGATGCCGACGATGGTCAGTTTCAGACCCAGTACCGGGTAGGCCACGGCCCACACCAGCAAAGCACTGAACAGTGCCTGTTTAAGATTCCTAGTCATACTTTTTCAACCTCCGGACGGCCAAGGATGCCGGTCGGCCGGAACAACAGAACCAGAACCAACAAGCCGAAAGCCACGACGTCCTTGTACTGGTCGCCGAAGATATCGGCACCAAAGGCTTCCGCCACCCCTAATACCAGCCCGCCGAGCATGGCTCCCGGGATGCTGCCGATACCGCCCAGTACCGCTGCGGTGAACGCCTTGAGTCCAACGAGGAACCCGGCGTTCGGGTTGATCACACCGTATTGCATGCTCAACAAGACGGCCGCGATGGCCGCCAATGCGGCACCGATGACGAAGGTCAGGGCGATGATGTTGTTGGTATTGATGCCCAGCAAGTTGGCCATCTTGATGTCTTCGGCACAGGCGCGGCAGGCACGTCCGAGACGAGAGCGGGAGATGAACATTGTCAAGCCGAGCATGGCGACGAAGGTCACCACGAATACCACGATTTGCATGTAGGAAATCAGCACTTCATGTGCGCCACCTGGCCCGAAGGTGAAGCTGCCGGGGATCAGGTTGGCTATGGATTTGTCCTTGGAGTCTTGCGCCAGCAGAACCGTGTTCTGCAGGAAGATCGACATGCCGATGGCGGAAATCAGCGGGATCAGACGGTTGCTGCCGCGCAAAGGGCGGTAGGCGACGCGTTCGATGCTGTAACCGTAGGCACTGGTCACGACGATGGTCGCGATGAAAGCAGCGGTAATCAACAGCGGAACGCTGTCGAGTCCCAGCATGGCCAACCCGGCGATGGCGATGAACGCCACGTAGGAGCCGATCATGTACACCTCGCCGTGGGCGAAGTTGATCATTCCAATGATGCCGTAAACCATCGTATAGCCGATGGCGATCAGGGCATACGTACTGCCAATGGTCAGGCCATTAACCAGCTGTTGGAGGAAGTGATAGATGTCAGGCATTACAGCGCTCCTAAAAACCTGATACGCATTTCACTGGTGGAGTCATTTTCCCGCTCGAGCCCCGTGGATCTGCATCCACTTCGAACGCGAGGTTTGCCAGCGAACCGCTGATGACGGTTTTGAGATTTTCAGGTGGGGAGACTGGCGGATCACGCCAGCGCGGCCCAATACATTCGTAAAACAAAGCCCACGGCACGCCGTGGGCTTTATTGGCAGTCAGTCAGGCAACGCCTTACTGAGGCTTGGCTTCAGTTTTTGGTTTGCCGAAGTGCCACTCGTAAACCACAAATTTGAAGTCTTTCAGGTCGCCCTTGTCGTCGAAGCTCAGGTCGCCGGTAGGCGTCTTGAAGGTGCCTGCGTGGATGGCAGCAGCCACTTTGGCAGTGTCTTCGGACTTGGCGGCCTTGATGCCTTCGGCAATCACTTCCACAGCCGAGTAGGCCGGGAACACGAACGGACCGCTCGGGTCTTCTTTCTTCGCTTTGAACGCATCAGCCAAGGCGATGTTGGCCGGATCCTGGTCGAAGGATTTCGGCAGCGTCACCAGCAGACCTTCCGAAGCTTTCTGAGCGATCTGCGAGATCGAGTCGTTACCCACGCCTTCCGGACCCATGAACTTGGCTTTCAGGCCTTTTTCATCCGCCTGGCGCAGGATCAGACCCAGCTCAGGGTGGTAGCCACCGTAGTAAACGAAGTCGACGTTGGCTTGCTTGAGTTTCTGGATGATCGACGAGAAGTCCTTGTCGCCGGCGTTGATGCCTTCGAACACGGCAACCTTGGTGCCTTTTTTCTCGAGGGTTTGTTTAACGGCGGTGGCGATGCCTTCACCGTATTGCTGTTTGTCGTGCAGGACAGCAACGATCTTCGGTTTTACGAAGTCGGCGATGTAGTTACCGGCGGCAGGGCCTTGGGCGCTGTCCAGACCGATGGTGCGGAACACCATTTTGTAACCACGGGCGGTGATGTCCGGGCTGGTGGCAGCCGGGGTGATCATGATCACGCCTTCGTCTTCGTAAATGTCCGAAGCCGGTTGGGTGGAGCTGGAGCACAGGTGACCGACCACGAACTTGACGCCGTCGTTGACGACTTTGTTCGCGACCGCTACCGCTTGTTTTGGATCACAGGCGTCATCGTATTCAACGGCTTCGAGTTTCTTGCCGTCTACGCCGCCTTTGGCGTTGATCTGTTCGATGGCCATTTTGGCGCCACTGAACTGCATGTCGCCGTATTGGGCTACAGGGCCGGTTTTAGGGCCGGCGATGCCGATCTTGATGGTGTCAGCTGCGAACGAATGGCTGGCAACCCCGGCCAGAACCATAGCGGCAAACAGTTTGGAAATCTGCTTAGTAGCCTTAGTCATAGTGCTCCACTCTTACTGTTGTAGTTTTTATAGTCCTGGCGCCGTAGCAGCAGAACCGGGTCAGATATCTTCGATATCCTCCGGAAAATGCCCCCGACAACTGTACCGGTACAGTGTAGAGCGCCAATTGTTAGCCTGGGAAGCTGGCGCCGGGGGGCAAAACCTGAGGGTGTCGCTTAATTGAAAGAAAAAGACAGAATAGCGGCGGGATGTTAGCTGGCTAATTGCTTGATTCAGCAGCATTCCCTGGCTTTCCTGCTCTTTTCTTTCGGTGACTCAATTGCATCCGGGTTTTTCTGCCAGACCACCGACGTTATCATTCGCGTCGATTTCTTTTCCGGACAGTGCCCATGAATGAAGAACCTAGCACCCTCTATGCCAAGCTGCTTGGTGAAACCGCATCTATTACGTGGAAAGAGTTGGAGCCCTTCTTTGCCAAGGGTGCCCTATTGTGGGTCGATCCCGGCCTGGATTTGATCGCTGCTGCCCAAGCTGTTGCGACGGATGAAGGCGAGAAAGTGGCTGCCTGGCTGGCTGCCGACAAGGTCGCCAAGCTGTCTGAAACGCGGGCGCTGGATCTTTTTGAACGCGACCCGCAGCTGTGGGCTGTGGTGGTTTCGCCGTGGATTCTGATCCAGGAAAGGGCGACGAGCTGACTGTCCGCACTTTATTGGTGCGCCTGGCGGGCGACCAAAAGTGTGTAGGTGAGTAGCGTGATGGCATGTTGCCGTAGAGAAAGGCCACAGAAGGGTCTTGGCGAGGGTGACGTAAACGTAACGGGAACAGTTTATTGAGCAGCGTTCGGGCTGCTTAATTGTTTCTGGATGTTGGGTTTTTCGGTGAATCCGATGCCGCCATCGCGAGCAGGCTCGCTCCCACAGTTAACCGCGTTTCTTCAGAAGAAATGCGATCCCTGTGGGAGCGAGCCTGCTCGCGATTGGGCGCGACGCGGTTTTAGAAGGTTTTACCGGTATGGTTATTCAGCGAAATAACCTTGGTCTTGCCAATCCGGTGACGGTAGATCTCACGCAGGTACTTGATCGCCTTCTTCACGCAGTCGCGCGACAGGCGAATGTCGTTGATCGAGACGAATTTGTCCTTGTCGTTGATCAGCTCGCGGTACTTCTTCTCGTACATCGGTTTGATCGCGTACCAGTTGGTGTCGAGGATCTTCGCCGGGTTCTCGAACTCGTTCAGCAGATCGTCGATCAGGTCTTCGTCGAAGTCTTCATTGATGATGAAGTCGAGGATCGAGTTATCCAGGGTGTCGTCGAAGCGGTACGGGTTCTTCGCGAAGCAGCGCTTGATGAAGGCCACGATCAGCGTCAGGAAGTCGTCCGACAGGCACGGGCTCTTGGCAATCAGGGTGGTCAGCGACAAGTTGGCCGAAGCGCCGATCACCAGGGCATAACGCTTGAGCGTAGTGTTGGGGAACAGGCTGTTGAGGTGGGTCTTCAACCGGTTCAAGTCCATGTAGGACAGCTTGTAGTCTTTCGGCAGCGAGACAATCGACACCACCGACGAGCAGTTCTTGAAGAAGTGCAGGTCGTGCAACGCGGCCGCGTCGTAACCGGAATTCTTGTACTGCTCCAGCGAGGCCCGATAGCGCTTGGACTCGATCGGCAACAGGCTGATGCCTTCGATCGCCTGGGTCACTTTGTTGAAGTGCGGCAGGTCGATGGAACGGAAGAACAGGTCGTCGATGTTCAGACGCTGTGGCTCTTTCTCGAACACCTTGAACTTGTCGCTGCTCGGCGGCGGGGTTTCCGGCACCACGGACTCGGCGTAGGCAATCGCCACCGGGCCGGCCAGGCTCATGAACAGGTCGTTGGCGTCGAGGCGAATGGTTTCGCCGATGTCGATGCCAGCGCGACGGAAATAGTTCTGGTCGTAGTCAGTCGTGACCGCCTGCGCCGTCAGAATGTTGAAGATCTGCTGCGAGATGTATTGGTTGGCGTGCTTTTCCATCGCGTTGACGTCGATGTTCTGAATGTTGCCGTCATCGCTTTCTTCGGCATACCGCATGATGTCGTTGGAGATCAGCATCATGGCGTTCCATGGGCGGATCCGGCCCATGACGCTGGCTTCGCTGCTGTCTTCGTTGGCGAAGTTATAGGAGAAGTCCCACTCTTCCGACAGGTATTTGCACAGCAGGCGACCGGCGTTGATGTGCAGCGCCTCGGACATTTCGCTGCGGTGATCGGAAATGTTCGGCAGCACGCAGATGCCGCTGGTGAAGATCGGCTCGAAGACGAAGGAGTGACCACTCTTGCCGTCGTGTTCATCCATCGGCTTGGTGTCGAACGTCTTGTTCATGTACGAGTGTTGCTGGGCCAGGCCGAATTCCGAGGCCATGCCCGAACCGGTACCGCCGCCGGCACTGAAGATCGAGAAATACAGGCGCGACTGGTTGGCCTTGATCCCGCAGCTGTCGATCAGGTACGAGTGAATCATTTTCCAGTCCGGGCTGGAGAAACGCTGGGTGTCCTTGTTCAGGATGATCTTGGCCAGGTATTGACCGAGGATCGGCGCGTTACCGGCGCCACCGGCGTGGACTTCCGACAAGTCCATGATCTTCATTTTGCTGTAGTCGCGCAGGAAGCCACTCTTTTCGCCCTTGCGCGAGAAACGGATGCGACCGGCGATGTCTTTGTCCAGGTCGCCGAGCATCACCAGCGGCTCGACCAGGAACACCGGTTTGGTGGCCTTGTTCGGCCCCAGGCGCAGGTTGTTGCGAATCCACTGCGCCGGGCTGTAACCCTTTTCGGCGTAACGTTTGTCCGGCGACAGGCGGTCTTCGTTGTTGAATTCGTTGAGGTAAAACTTGCGGGCGTTGTACACCAGCTCCGCGACGTCCAGCGCAATGTTCGATCCGCAACGTCCCAGGCCGATCAGGCACACCGACGGGAATTCCTGATCGCTGTGCTGTTCGTTGTCGCCTTCCAGGTGCGGTGGGCGCGGGAACACCATGTCGCGCAGGCCATCGAGGTTATCGAGGATGCGGTCGGTGTTGGTTTCGGTGAAATACAGGTATTGCTGACTGGCCAGAGGACGTGACGGGATCAATGGCTTCGACGATGAGGGGCTGTTCGCCGCGGGGCTCAGTGTCAGGTCGGAAACCGTAGTGGCCGGATTATTTTTAGAGGTCATTGGGCGCCATGTACCTGGGCTGGTTAGCTCGGCGACACGGTGTCGTCGAACCTTCACGGAATAGGAACTCGCGTTTTTTTAGCGCGTATTTTGCCCAAGCGTCAGGGACTAAGCCTGAGCGTCGCTCGGGGGAATCCTTTCCTTAGTCATGATGAATCGGCCAATATTCTGCGATCTTTAATCAAAAAGAAGGCTAAATGATGTCAACGCTACCTTCGTTGAGTTTTGCCGGAATCGGCCTGATGGGCTTGCCCATGTGCCGCCGCCTGTTGGCGGCGGGGTATCCGCTGACGGTGTGGAATCGCAACCCGGCCAAGTGCGCAGCGTTGGTCGAGGCCGGCGCCCTGCAAGTGGCGACAGCGGCCGAATTGGCTCGGCACGCCGAAGTTGTGATGCTGTGCCTGGCGGACACGGCGGTGGTGCGCGAAGTGGTTTTCGGTCCGGCTGGCATTGCCGAGGGGGCGAAAAGCGGTCAGTTGCTGGTGGACTTTTCCAGTCTGGAACCGACGGCGACGCGGGACATGGCATCGGCGCTTGTCGACCAATGCGGCATGCGTTGGCTGGACGCTCCGGTGTCCGGCGGGGTCGTCGGTGCCGAGGCCGGTAGCCTGGCCATTATGGTCGGCGGCGAAGCGGCAGACCTTGAGCGAGTCAGGCCGGTGCTGTTGAACCTCGGTCAGCGGGTGACTCACATGGGCGGTGTCGGCGCCGGGCAGGTGACCAAGGCCTGCAATCAGATGATCGTTGCCTGCAATGCACTGGTGATTGCTGAAGTGGTGGCACTGGCCGAGCGCTCCGGGGTTGACGCCAGCCTGATCGCCGAGGCGCTGGCGGGAGGGTTCGCCGATTCAAAACCGCTGCAGATCCTCGCCCCGCAAATGGCCGAGAGTCGTTTCGAGCCGGTGAAGTGGCACGTGCGTACGCTGCTCAAAGACCTCGACACCGCGGTGAAATTCTCCCGCGAACAGGGCTCGGCCACGCCGATCAGCGGCTTGGCCGCACAACTGATGCGCCTGCATGGGGGGCAGGGCTTTTTGGAAAAGGATCCGTCGACGTTAGTGCAGTTGTACCGTAGCCAGGCTCAGAGAACTGACACTGCGTGAATGTTTGCGCTGATTGATTTCGGCCAGCACCGCAGGCAGCTCGGCCAGCGGTACCGGGCGGCTGAGCAGGTGGCCTTGAACCAGGTCGCAGCCCTGGCGTTCGAGAAAGTCATGTTGCTCGGGCGTTTCGACGCCCTCGCTGACGACCTGTAAATGCAGGGTGTGGGCCATGATGATAATGGCGTGGACGATTTCCATGTCCTGGGTGGCCTTGGGGATGTCCTGAATGAACGAGCGGTCGATTTTCAGTGTGTTCAGCGGCAGGCGCTTGAGGTAGGCCAGGGATGAATAGCCCGTGCCGAAGTCGTCGATCGAGAGCGAGACGCCGAGAGAACGGATCTGCTTCAACAACGCCAGGGTGTTGGCGAGATTGCCCATCAGCGCGTTTTCGGTGACTTCGAGTTCCAGCCGTTGTGGTGACACTCCGGCGATGCGCAGGGCGTTTTCGATTTCATCGGCCAACTCTTCGCGGGCGAGGTTCAGCGGCGAGCAGTTCACGGCGATCTTGAGTTCTTCGCGCCCCTGGCGAGACAGCACTCCAAGGTCCTCACAGGCCTTGTGCAATACCCAGTTATCCAGTTCGTTGATCAGGCCGTTGGCCTCGGCAATGGCAATGAACCGATCCGGTGCCAGCAACCCGTGAACCGGGTGTTGCCAGCGAATCAGCGCTTCGAGTTTGGTGACCTGGCCGCTTTTCAGGTCGTAGATCGGTTGGTAATAAAGGATCAGACCGGCGTCGTTGCGCAGGGCGTACCGCAGTTCTTCTTCGAGTTGCAGCTCCAGCGTGGCACGGTTTTTCATGTGTGGACTGAAAAAATGCAGCCCGTTGCGCCCGCAGCCCTTGGACTGGTAAAGCGCCAGGTCGGCGTTTTTCAGCAGCTCCTCGCAGGTCGTACCATCTTGCGGAAAAACGCTGATGCCGATGCTGGTGGTCATGACCATGCTGCGGCCGGACAGCTCGATGGGCTCTTTCATCTTCAGCATGATGCGTTGGGCCATGCTCCGGGCTTCTTCAAGGTCATGCAGGCCGATGAGGATGCAGAACTCGTCCCCGCCAAAGCGCGCCACCACATCGTCATGGCTGCGTACCGAATCCTTGATATGGCTGGCCAGGACCTTGAGCAATTCATCGCCGGCGTCATGGCCCAGGCTGTCGTTGATCCGCTTGAAGTGGTCGATGTCTAGGAACATCACGGCAAGCATCCCGCCTTCGTTGGTCTTTTCGAGCAGTTTTTCGGCGAAAATCTGATTGAAGCCACGGCGGTTGATCAGGTTGGTCAGCGCGTCGTAGTGCGCCACCTGTTGCAGCGACAAGCGCGCCTGATCCAGTTGGCTGAGCAGGATGTTGACCCGCTTCAGGTCGGATTCCTTGTGTTGCAGCTTCTTGTCGGCCAATGCCGCGCTGATGCTGCTGCCGATGATCAGCAAGGTCATTACCGCCACCGTCAGCCCCAGTTGCAGGTGGGTGTTGTCGTCGGGCAGTGGCTGGGGGCTATCGATGGGAAGTACCAGGTTGAGCGCCGCCATGCCAGTGAAATGCATGCTGACGATGCCGGCTCCGAGCACCAGGCTGGCGGTGTATTTGAGCAGTTGATGAACCACGCCGCTGCCCTCGCACAGGTGACGGGAAATCAACAGGGCCGCCAGGCTGGCGCCAATTGCGATCACGATAGAGAGCGCGAACAGGGCAGGGTTGTAATAGGCCGTTGCGTAGGAGCGCATCGCGGCCATACCCACGTAATGCATGGTCGCGATACCCAGGCCGATCCATACCGCGGCCCGCAGTGTTTTCCAGAAAGTCAGATGAGGATGGCTGAGGGTATGCATCGCCAGCCACGAAGCTGTCAGTGCAAACAGCAACGAGATCAGGGTGACGGGTAACTGATAATGGATTTCGATCGGGGCCTGGAAGGCCAGCATGCTGACAAAGTGCATGGCCCAGATACCGCCCGCCAGACACCCGGCACCAACCCAGCGCCACAGACGTTGGGACGCCGCTTTCTCGGCGTGGCCGATCCGCTCGGTGATGTCCAGTGTGGCGAAGCCGGTCGCACAGGCGACCACATAGGCCAGCAACACCAGAAAGGGGTTATGGGTGCAATTGAGGATGACCTGGCCAGTCTCAGGCAGTTGAGTCGTGAAATATAAAGCTGGCCACTCCATCGGACGCCTCGTATTTATCCAGCCGACACCATGAACCCTGGCGAATGTCTTGGAGTATAGAGGTCACACAAAGAGTGCAAACGGTAGTGGCACATTGCATTCGAACATTTTGTAATTACAGGCGCTGATATTCAGGCGATCTGCTCATAAGGGAACTCGAATTCCGGTTGCAGGGCCGGCAATCCGAACGCTGCCCGTGCCACATCGCAATCCACATTTGCCTCGCCGTTGGCCCAGGAGGCGTCGAACTCCCGACAGGTGCTGGAACGTTGGTCGTAAATCGAGCATTGCACGGTGCTGCCGACTTCGCCGACCAGCCCGACGCAGCGAGTGGGTTTGCAGTCCGTGCCCAGCATGGCCACCCGGCTGGGGCTGATGGGTGCGACTAGCTCGTCAGGCACCGTTCCCCCGGCCGAGGTGCATTCACCCCAGAAAAAAGACACGCGAAAATGAGAACAGCAGGCACCGCAATTCAGACACGGACTGGCTTCGGACATGGGCGATAATCAAAGAGGGATAGGGGATTGGTGGGGCAGGCAAGGCCGCTATTCTAGGCTTCGCTTTGAACTTGGGAAGGGGGCGAAAAAGTATTTTTTCATGTGACCAATGGCGAGAAATACTTGCCTTGCAGAATCCCTTGTGGGAGCGAGCCTGCTCGCGAAAGCGGCGGATCAGTCACCCTCTGTATTGAATGTGCCGGCCTCTTCGCTAGCAGCTCGCTCCCACAGGTTTGGATTTGGCTCCATGGGTTGATATCAGCATTACGAATAATTACAGACAGCTCCGGCGGGCCTGTCTAGATTGGAGGTTCCGGGGACAGCGAAGCCCCAATAACAATAAAAGAGACGGACCCCCATGCAGAACTCGACCCAAGCGGCGAATGCCTGGCGCATTCTGTTCCTGCTGTTCCTGGCCAATCTGTTCAACTTCTTCGATCGCACCATCCCGGCCATCATCATCGAACCCATCCGCATGGAATGGCACCTCAGCGACTTTCAGCTGGGGATCATCGGTACTGCATTCACCATCGTCTACGCCATTGCCGGCTTGCCCCTGGGGCGCATGGCCGATACAGGTTCGCGCAGCAAGCTGATGGGCTGGGGCCTGGCGGCGTGGAGCGGTCTGACGGCGGTCAATGGTCTGGTGGGCAATTTCTGGGCGTTCCTGATCGTGCGCATGGGCGTCGGCGTCGGCGAAGCCAGTTACGCGCCGGCCGCCAACTCGCTGATCGGCGACCTGTTCCCGGCGCATCGTCGCGCACGGGCCATGGGCATTTTCATGCTCGGTCTGCCACTGGGCCTGCTGCTGGCGTTCTTCACCATTGGCGCAATGGTCAAAGCGTTCGACAGCTGGCGTGCACCGTTCTTCATCGCGGCGGTGCCAGGGCTGATCCTCGCGATCTTCATGTTCTTCATCAAAGAGCCGAAGCGTGGCGCGGCAGAAACCGTGCAGGTCTCGCAAGAGAAAGTCGACAAGCCGATCCGGCGAATTCTGGCAGTGCCGACCTTTCTTTGGCTGGTCATGGCCGGGTTGTGCTTCAACTTCGCTACTTATGCCTGCAACTCGTTTCTGGTGCCGATGTTGCAGCGTTACTTCCTGATGCCGTTGCAGGAAGCGGCGGTGGCGACCGGCGTGATCGTCGGCGTGACCGGTTTGTTCGGATTGACGCTCGGTGGCTGGGTCGCCGACAAGATTCACCAGCGAGTGGCCAATGGGCGCCTGCTGTTTGCGGCGTTCAGCCTGATCATCTCGACGGTGTGTACCGCGTGGGCGCTGCAGGCCGGACGGATCGAGATCGGGGTGTTCGTGGCAGTGTTCAGCGTGGGTTGGCTGTTTGCTTACAACTTCTATACCTGCGTTTACACGGCGATTCAGGACGTGGTCGAACCGCGCTTGCGGGCCACGGCGATGGCGCTGTTCTTCGCCGGGTTGTACTTGCTGGGCGGTGGTTTGGGGCCGGTGGTGGTGGGTGGTTTGTCCGACCACTTCGCGCACACGGCGATGGCCGCGGCAGGCACCGAGCAAATGACCGAGGCGTTCAAGGCGGTCGGCTTGCATGACGCGATGTACTTGATCCCGGTGGCGCTGTTTTTCACCATGGTGTTTCTGTTTTTGGCTTCGCGGTGTTTTGTTCGGGATTCGAAGCGGATGAAGGAAGGGTTGGTCGCTGTGGGTGAATCTGATGTTGCAGTGGCGACTGCATAATCGCTATCGCCAGCAGACTGGCCCCCACATTGGATCTACAGCGTTAACAAATCCCCTGTGGGCGCTACTGCTCCTGCTAGCGATGCGGCCATCAGCATCACTGCCTCAAATTTCAGGCAATAAAAAAGGCCCGCATCACTGCGGGCCTTCTTGTTTTCAGTGGTGGAGCAGGGCGGTTTAACCCGCCACCAACACCCGAATCGCTTCCAGCCGCAACGCGGCTTTATCCAGCATCGCCAGACCCTGCTCGCGTTGTTTGCGCAGGGCAACCAGTTCGCTGTCGCGCACGGTCGGGTTGACCGCTTGCAGTGCGGTCAAACGTGCCAGCTCTTCGTCGGTATCGGCCGCCAGACGACGTTGCGCTTCGGCAACCCGTTCGGCGTGACGCGGGAAGATCTTCTCTTCGCCGGCGTTGATCCGTGGCGTCAGTTGATCGCGCTGAGCCTGGATGAACTTGTTGGCACTGGCGCGGGGCACGCTTTCCAGTTGATCGTTCAGGGTTTCGAACGACACCCGTGCCGACAGGTCGTTGCCATTGGCATCGAGCAGGCAGCGCAGGGCGGCCGGCGGCAGGTAACGGCCCAGTTGCAGCGAGCGCGGCGCAACCACTTCGCTGACGTAGAGCAGTTCCAGCAACACGGTGCCCGGTTTCAGCGCCTTGTTCTTGATCAGCGCCACGGCGGTGTTGCCCATTGAACCGGACAAGACCAGGTCCATGCCGCCTTGCACCATCGGGTGTTCCCAGGTGATGAACTGCATGTCTTCGCGAGACAGCGCCTGGTTACGGTCGTAAGTGATGGTCACGCCTTCGTCGTCGCCCAGCGGGAAACTGGCGTCGAGCATTTTTTCGCTCGGCTTGAGGATCAGGGCGTTTTCCGAATGGTCTTCGCTGTCGATGCCGAATGCGTCGAACAGGGTTTCCATGTAGATCGGCAGGGCGAACTGATCGTCTTGTTCGAGAATGTCCTCGACCAGCGCATCACCTTCGCCAGCGCCGCCGGAGTTGAGTTCCAGCAAGCGGTCACGGCCGGTGTGCAGCTCGGCTTCCAGACGCTCACGCTCGGCGCGGGCTTCGTCGATCAGCGCTTGCCACTCGCCATCGTCGGCATTTTCCAGCAGCGGCAGCAGGCGCGGGCCGAACTGATGCTGCAAGGCGTTGCCGGTCGGGCAGGTGTTGAGGAACGCGTTCAGCGCCTCGTGGTACCACTGGAACAGCCGTTCTTGAGGGCTGGTTTCCAGATACGGCACGTGCAGTTCGATGATGTGCTTCTGGCCGATCCGGTCCAGACGACCGATACGCTGCTCGAGCAAGTCCGGGTGGGATGGCAGATCGAACAGCACCAGGTGGTGCGAGAACTGGAAGTTACGACCTTCACTGCCGATTTCCGAGCAGATCAGCACCTGTGCGCCAAATTCTTCGTCGGCGAAGTAGGCCGCGGCGCGGTCACGCTCAAGGATGTTCATGCCTTCGTGGAAGACCGTGGCCGGAATACCGGAGCGCACACGCAGGGCGTCTTCCAGGTCCATGGCGGTTTCAGCGTGGGCGCAGATCACCAGCACTTTGGTGCGCTTGAGCATCTTCAGCTGATCGATCAGCCACTCGACGCGCGGGTCGAATTTCCACCAGCGTTCTTCTTCGTTGGCGTCCGGCTGGGCCTGGAAGCTGACTTCCGGGTACAGCTCGGCGTGATCGCCCAGCGGCAGTTCGAGGTATTCGTCCGGGCACGGCAGCGGGTACGGATGCAGTTTGCGCTCCGGGAAACCCTGCACGGCGGCGCGGGTGTTGCGAAACAGCACGCGGCCGGTGCCGTGGCGGTCCAGCAGTTCGCGGACCAGGCGGGCGCTGGCTTCGATGTCGCCATCATTGACGGCGGTCAGCAGTGCTTCGCCTTCGTTGCCGAGGAAACCGTGAATGGTCTTGTGCGCTTCCGGCGACAGGCGCCCTTTGTCCAGCAGCTCCTGAACGGCTTCGGCCACCGGGCGATAGTTTTCGCTCTCGGCGCGGAAGGCGTGCAGGTCATGGAAACGGTTCGGGTCAAGCAGGCGCAGGCGCGCAAAGTGGCTGTCCTGACCCAGTTGTTCCGGGGTCGCGGTCAGCAACAGGACGCCGGGAATGACTTCGGCCAGTTGCTCGACCAAGGTGTATTCAGGGCTGGCCTTGTCTTCGTGCCACACCAAGTGGTGCGCTTCGTCGACCACCAGCAGGTCCCAACCGGCGGCGAACAGCGCGTCCTGGGCCTTTTCGTCGTCCACCAGCCACTCGAGTGCAACCAGCGCGAGCTGGGTGTCTTCAAATGGGTTGGCGGCATCGCTTTCGATGAAGCGTTCTTCGTCGAACAGCGCGACTTGCAGGTTAAAGCGGCGGCGCATCTCGACCAGCCACTGGTGCTGCAGGTTCTCCGGCACCAGGATCAGCACGCGGTTGGCGCGGCCCGAGAGCAGTTGGCGATGGATCACCAGGCCGGCTTCGATGGTTTTGCCCAGGCCCACTTCATCGGCCAGCAGAACCCGCGGCGCAATGCGGTCGGCGACTTCACGGGCGATGTGCAACTGGTGCGCGATCGGTTGCGCGCGTACGCCACCGAGGCCCCAAAGCGCGGACTGCAATTGGCGGCTGGTGTGTTCCAGGGTGTTGTAGCGCAGGGAGAACCAGGCCAGCGGGTCGATCTGCCCGGCGAACAACCGGTCGCTGGCCAGGCGGAACTGAATGAAGTTCGACAGTTGGGTTTCCGGCAGGGTAACCACTTCGTTCTGCGCGTTGAGGCCGTGGTAGACCAGCAGGCCATCGACGTCGTCGACTTCCTGGACGGTCAGCTTCCAGCCTTCGAAGTGAGTGATGGAGTCGCCCGGCGAAAACCGCACGCGGGTGAGGGGCGCATTCCGTAGCGCGTACTGGCGAGTCTCGCCAGTGGCCGGATAGAGCACGGTCAACAAGCGGCCGTCCTGTGCCAGAACGGTGCCTAAACCCAGCTCGGCTTCGCTGTCACTGATCCAGCGTTGCCCCGGTTGATACTGCTGCGCCATGCTGCCTGACTCCCACCTTGAAAAAGCGGGCTATCTTAACGGAATGAGGGCTTCAGGGCCAAAGGACTCTCATAAAAACTCGCACTCTTACGTTAGCCCAGCGACGCGATGCTTGCAGGTCGGGGCACCAATTGGTGCCAAACCGGTCACAGTTTGCGACCGATGGCTCAAGTCGCCATCCCCGCAGCCGACAGCCTGCTGACAGGAGACTAATAATTATGCTGCCACCGATGCTCCCTTTGAGTGCCGTGCCGATCACGTCACAGCAGGACCCGATCCGCCAGCGCCCGGATATTCCGCCTGTCGTGCCGGTGCAGGAAAGCTCCAACGAAAACACCATCGACCTGCAACAGCGAGATCCCGAAGAGGCGGCTTTTCAGCTGCGCGAGGAACAGCGGCGCAAGCAGGAGCGGGAACGGCGTCGTCGTGAGGCTGATGAAGATCCGGAAGAGCATCTGGCGATTCCCGGTAACGAGCTCAATGCCGACAATACCGTGCCGGTGGCGCCGTTGATGGAAGATCAGCCGCGCCAGGGGTTGTGGGTCGATATCCAGATTTGAGGTTGTGGCTGGTCAGCGCTGCCGTGAGACCGCATTATTGTGACAACCCTGCCATACGATGTACTGAGCACCATGAGCCAAGACGACAAGCTGATTGATCTCAATTCCGAACGCGCCAAGCGGGTTCATGACCTTAATGAAAAGCGTCTGAATGAAGTGCGTCAGGCGTTTGAGCAGGCGATGCCGTTGGGTAAAGCCAAGAAGAAACCGAAGAACAAGCCGAAAAAGCGCTGAAACACCCTGCATCCGTTGATGCAGGTCAGTTATTTCCCCTCCTTTACGCCCTGTCTTGGGCGACATTGATCCTGGTCAATTTTCTCTTCTGCCTGATTGGTTAACTTAGCCCTATCGCAACAGGGCAAGTGCAGGAGAGCCGTCATGTTTTTCGACAACGTGGTGATCGCCGGGGTGCTGACAGTCGGCCTCATGGTTCTGTTTTTCGCAGGGTTCGGATTTTTTATCTGGAAGGATTCGCATAAGCGTAAGCCGTAGTTCTTTCTGGATGTAATGAGCACGCAAGGCATTTTGGGCAACTTCGGTTGCCCTTTTTTTCGCCTGCGATTTGGTAATGGGGGGCTGTGGGAGTGAGCCTGCTTGCGAAGGCGGCCTGATAGCCGACCTTTCTCTGCGTGGTGTACATATCCATTCCTGCGGTAACGGCCGCTTATGGTTTCGCCCTTACGGCGACTCACTTTTTTTTCAAACGCCAAAAAAAAGTAAGCAAAAAAAGGCTCGCCCCGAACGTCCGGCCCCTCGCCTGGGCTCGGCGTTCCTTCGCTCCGGCATTCATCTGGGGGCATCGCCTCCGGTCGGCTTCGCTTCGACCTCCTCTCGATGTGTGCGGCTTCGCCGCACGGCGCTACGCGCCCACCCCCAGATGAACGCCTCCACTCAGCCTCCCGAAGGGGCGGGCAGATCAAGATCAAAAGCAGGCGAGCTAACGCTCGGCCTATTGAGTGGTGAGAAGCGTTCGGTGGGCACCGTCCCACTGTAGGAGCGAGGCTTGCCCGCGAAGGCGTCCTCACGGCCAACCATCTCTTTCAACAGACCCGGCAATGCCGGACTGCAGGCCATAAAAAAGGCGCGAACCTTACGGAACGCGCCTCTTTGTCGCAGCCATGTATCAGCTGCCCAGTGCCTTCGATGCCAGCCAGAACAGGCCGGCCGACAAGGCCACTGTCGCGGGCAGGGTCAGGACCCAGGCCAGCAGGATGGTTCTCACGGTGCCGCCTTGCAGGCCGCTTTTATTGGCGACCATGGTGCCCGCCACACCCGAGGACAGGACGTGGGTGGTGGAGACCGGCAGGCTGAAGATGTTGGCCATGCCGATCAGGCTCGCGGTGGTGATCTGTGCCGACATGCCTTGGGAGTAAGTCATGCCCTGCTTGCCGATCTTCTCGCCGATGGTCAGCACCACGCGTTTCCAGCCGACCATGGTCCCCAGGCCCAGGGCCAGGGCGACCGCCAGAATCACCCAGAACGGGGCGTATTCGGTGGTGGTGGTCAGGTCTTTGCGCAGTTTGTCCAGGTCAGCCTTTTCACGGGCAGCGAGGCCAGGCAGCTTGCCGACTTTCTTCGCCGTGTCATCCAGGCAGAGCAGATAACGACGCACTTCGATGCGGCTTTCCGGCGACAGCGAGTGGTAATCCGCTACACCTTTAAGGGTGTCGAGGAGGGCGGTGATGGTCGGTTCGGTCTGTTGCGGGTTGCAACGGAATTTCTCCGGCAGATCGCCTTCCACGCTTTTGCCCAGGGCCAGGTACTCGCCCAAGGTGTCGGCGTTACGCTTGTAGAACTGGCTCAGGTGCAACGTCGCATCGCGGGTCCGTTCGATCTGGTAGGTCGTGCTGCCCAGGTCGAGAACGAACTGCGCCGGCACGATACCGATCAGCACCAGCATGATCAGGCCGATACCTTTCTGGCCATCGTTGGAGCCGTGCACGAAGCTCACGGCCATGGCCGAGATCACCAGCACCAGGCGATTCCAGAACGGCGGGTGTTTCTTGTCGTCGATCTTGCGGCGCTGTTCCGGTGTCTTGTGCATCTTCGACAGAGGACGCCACCATTTAAGACCGATCAATATCAGCGCTGCGACCAGGAAACCCGCCATCGGCGAGAACACCAGGGACGCCCCGATGTCGATCGCTTTCTGCCAGTTCACGCCATCGGCCAACGCAATGTCGTTGATCAACGCGTTGGCCAGGCCGACACCGAGGATCGAACCGATCAGCGTGTGGGAGCTGGAGGCCGGGATACCGAAGTACCAGGTGCCCAGGTTCCAGGTGATGGCGGCGGCGAGCAGCGAGAACACCATGGCCAGCCCGTGACCGGTGTTCACATTGATCAGCAGTTCTACCGGCAGCAGGTGGACGATGGCATACGCCACGCCGACACCGCCCAGCAGTACGCCGAGAAAGTTGAACACACCGGAAAAGAACACCGCCAGATGAGGCGGCATGGCTTTGGTGTAGATAACGGTGGCCACCGCGTTAGCGGTGTCATGAAAGCCGTTGATGAACTCGAAGGCGAGGACAAAGGCCAGGGCGAGCAAGAGGCTCACAAGCACCCAAGCATCAAGTCCGCTGAATAAATCGATCATGAAGGTTTTCTGACCCGGTCATAAGGGGGCGCGATTATGCCAGAAAAGACTGCAAATCGATGCACTAGGTGCTCATCGGTAACATTCTTCAACGAATTAATTTGTGACGATGGCCTATCGGCGAGGTTTTTACCGGGTTTTGCAAGTCATTGAATTCAGATGAAAAGGCCGCAGCCACAAGGGTTTCTCTCGTGAGGCCGAGAGGCTTGAACACTTGTGTGAAATATCTGAGAAGAGGGTCAGGCAAGTGCCATTTGCCTCATCCGTAGGGTGAGGTGACCGCTGCCCGCTTGTAGCGGGCGCGAAAGGCATCATCAGAACACCCCGCTTTTAACGGGTGCCGATGCAGACCCTTGAAGGATTCAGGCCGAGGTATTCAGGGTTCTTCGGCTTTGAGTTCCTTTTCCATCTTCTGCAATTCCTGGGTGAATGCCTGATCCTGAACGGTGGCGCGTTTACGCCATGGCTTACGTTCGGGTTCGGGCTGAGCGGCGTAGGTGGTGACTTCCCCGCCGTAAACTTCCTTGTAACGTTGTTCCTGGCGCTCAAGTTCCGCGCGCAGTTCGTCTTTCGTCACAGTGCTACCTGTATGAGTTGAGATAAATTCTGGTGAAACGCGCTGCATGGAACCTATTGACCACACCCGTCGAAAGGCCAATACCCGATAAAGGCATCGTTTCTACGGCGTGCGAAAAATACTTCCATGTTGCAGGCGGCCACGGCACCAGAGAAAAACAGCTGACGTAGCATCAGTTACCTGTTTCAGCGAGCGCGTTGGCGGAGCATATGAAATGAGCGTCAAGCGCTTGCTGCAGGCAGCGACGATAGAATACCGGGCTGCCGGGTAGCGGGATCGGCACGTAAAAACCGCTTCGCCACTGAGGTGCATTATAGCGGTCGATCCGAAGAACACTATCGCTTGAGAGTTAAAAGTAGTTCTACCTGTGTGATTGTTTTGTTACTCACAACTTTCAGAGGTAACTAGGGTGTGGGTGATGTCACAGTGCAACGATGTCTTTCTGACGCCATAAAGTCGAACAAGTTAATCCCACTACATCAGCCCTTAATCAGTAAAGAATAAAAGCATGTTGCGGGCGCTGCGCAAATCAGCGCGCGCAGGTAGCCATCGTCTGTGAGGTCGATTGCGATTATCGGTCGATGGTTCGATAATCGCCCAATCTTGCAGCCTGTGGCTTGTGTGCCGGACCCGAAGCCGCTTGTAATAGCCGCTGATCCGTGTGGGAAAAGGACCTGATATGAACGATCAAATGCGCAATTCCTTCGCTTCAGTGGCGCCGCCGATCGTGGCCTCGCCCGCCAAGCGAATCCAGGCCCTGACCGGCGATCCGGATTTCATGACGTCCCTGGCCCGGGGATTGGCGGTGGTTCAAGCGTTCCAGGAGCGCAAACGGCACCTGACCATTGCCCAGATCAGCCACCGCACGGAAATTCCCCGCGCCGCTGTGCGACGTTGCCTGCACACCCTTATCAAACTCGGCTACGCCACCACCGACGGTCGCACCTATTCGCTGCTGCCCAAAGTGCTGACGCTGGGCCATGCCTATTTGTCCTCAACGCCTTTGGCGGTGTCCGCCCAGCCGTATCTGGACCGTATGAGTGAGCAACTTCACGAGGCCTGCAACATGGCCACGCTGGAGGGCGACGACATTTTGTACATCGCCCGCTCGGCGACCACCCAACGCCTGATTTCCGTCGACCTGTCGGTGGGCGGGCGGTTGCCAGCGTATTGCACGTCGATGGGCCGGATTCTTCTTGCGGCACTGGACGACACCTCGCTGCGCGAATACCTCGACCATGCGGAGTTCCAGGCCAAGACCAGCCGAACCTTGCACACACCCGAGGCGTTGCTCGAATGTCTGCAGGAAGTGCGGCAACAAGGCTGGTGCATCGTCGATCAGGAACTGGAGCAGGGCCTGCGTTCGATTGCCGTTCCGGTGTACGACGCTTCGGGCCAGGTGGTGGCCGCGCTCAACGTCAGTACCCACGCCGGACGAGTCAGCCGCAACGAGCTGGAGCAGCGTTTCTTGCCCGGTTTGTTAAGTGCCAGCCGTGACCTCAGCGCCCAGTTGTTTGCCTAAGCTGTTCGATAAACGCACAGACTCGCGTTTATCGAATTGACGCTGTTTCCCCGGGATCATTACTGTCGCGGCAGCGCCAGCCCTGAGCTGGCACCTGTCCGACTGCGTTCTTGCGTGGAATAAAAATAATGAACCAGCCTCAGTCTGCTGTAGGAAACTGCCTCGACGTGCAGTCCTTCATCAATGCTCAACCCATCTCGCGCTACCAGTGGCGAGTGGTGATCCTGTGTTTCCTGATTGTCTTCCTTGATGGCCTCGATACCGCGGCCATGGGCTTCATCGCGCCGGCCCTGTCCCAGGACTGGGGCATTGATCGCGCCAGTCTCGGCCCGGTGATGAGTGCCGCGCTGATCGGCATGGTCTTCGGCGCACTGGGCTCCGGTCCCTTGGCTGACCGCTTTGGGCGAAAAGTCGTACTGGTCGGCGCGGTATTGTTGTTCGGGGCTTTCAGCCTGGCCTCGGCGTACAGCACTAACGTCGATCAACTGCTGGTGCTGCGCTTCCTCACCGGCCTGGGCCTTGGCGCCGGGATGCCGAACGCCACCACGCTGTTGTCGGAATACACCCCGGAGCGCAAAAAATCCCTGCTGGTGACCAGCATGTTCTGCGGCTTCAACCTCGGCATGGCCGGTGGCGGGTTTATCTCGGCCAAGCTGATTCCGGCCTTCGGCTGGCACAGTCTGCTACTGATCGGCGGGATTCTGCCGTTGATCCTGACCGTCGTCTTGCTGTTCTGGCTGCCCGAATCGGCGCGTTACCTGGTCGTGCGCAACCGTGGCACCGACAAAGTGCGCAAGGCTCTCGCACCGATCGATCCGACCGTCGTCGCTCAGGCGTCGAGCTTCAGCGTACCGGAGCAGAAAACCGTGAAGGCGCGCAATGTGTTCGCGGTGATCTTCTCTGGCACCTATAGCACCGGCACCTTGCTGTTGTGGCTGACCTACTTCATGGGGCTGGTGATTGTTTACCTGCTGACCAGTTGGCTGCCGACGCTGATGCGTGACAGTGGCGCGAGCATGGAACAAGCGGCGTTCATTGGTGCCCTGTTCCAGTTTGGCGGGGTGTTGAGCGCAGTGGGCGTGGGCTGGGCGATGGACCGGTTCAATCCGCACAAGGTCATCGGCATTTTCTACCTGCTGGCCGGGGTGTTTGCCTACGCGGTAGGGCAGAGCCTGGGCAATATCACGATTTTGGCGACATTGGTGCTGGTGGCCGGGATGTGCGTCAACGGTGCGCAATCGGCGATGCCGTCGCTGGCAGCGCGGTTTTATCCGACTCAAGGGCGAGCGACCGGGGTGTCGTGGATGCTCGGGATTGGTCGTTTCGGCGCGATTCTCGGGGCCTGGATGGGTGCGACATTGCTGGGCCTGGGCTGGAACTTTGAACAAGTGCTGACGGCGCTGGTGATTCCGGCGGCGGTGGCAACCATGGCGGTGGTGATCAAGGGCATGGTCAGTCATGCGGATGCGACCTGAGTCCAGGCTCCGGAATCTTCGGCGGGTTTGATGGCCTCTTCGCGAGCAGGCTCGGTCCTACAGTCAATCGCGTTCTTCTGTAGGAGTGAGCCGGCTCCGGGCGGCGTTCCGACGATGCTTTTTGGGATCGATAGTGAGACAACAATATGTTCGATAAACGAACACTTAGTCGATTATCGGATTGTTTGGCGTTTTGCACAGGCTTAACCTTCAGTCATTCCGGCGCTGCGCATCGCGCCTTTTTCTACCACTGTCGGTTCATCACAAACGGGAGCCTGCCCCATGGCTGAAATCCTTTCGCTGCACGACGCGGTGAAGCAATTCGTCAACGACGGCGATACCGTCGCGCTCGAAGGCTTCACTCACCTGATCCCTACGGCGGCCGGTCACGAAATCATTCGCCAGGGCAAGAAAGATCTGACGCTGGTGCGGATGACGCCTGACCTGATCTACGACCAGTTGATCGGCGCCGGTTGTGCTCGCAAGCTGATTTTCTCCTGGGGCGGCAACCCGGGTGTCGGTTCGCTGCATCGTCTGCGTGACGCGGTCGAGAAGCAGTGGCCGCACGCGCTGGAAATCGAAGAGCATAGCCACGCCGACCTGGCCAATGCCTACGTCGCTGGCGCCTCCGGCCTGCCGTTCGCGGTACTGCGTGCCTACGCCGGTTCCGACTTGCCGAAGGTCAACCCGCTGATCAAAACCGTCACCTGCCCGTTCACCGGCGAAGTGTTGGCCGCCGTGCCTTCGGTACGCCCGGACATCACCGTGATTCACGCGCAGAAAGCCGACCGCAAAGGCAACGTGCTGCTTTGGGGCATTCTCGGCGTTCAAAAAGAAGCCGCGCTGGCGGCCAAGCGTTGCATCGTCACCGTCGAGGAAATCGTCGACGACCTCAATGCACCAATGAATTCTTGCGTGCTGCCGACCTGGGCCTTGAGCGCGGTCTGCCATGTGCCTGGCGGCGCGCATCCGTCCTACGCCCACGGTTACAACGAGCGCGACAATCGTTTCTACCAGGCTTGGGACCCGATTGCCCGCGACCGTGAAACCTTCACCGCGTGGATCGACGAATACATCCACGGCTGCGCTGACTTCAGCGAGTTCCAGGCCAAACTGGCCGCTGCTTCGGAGGCCAAGTAATGACTTACACCACCAACGAAATGATGACCGTCGCCGCTGCCCGCCGCCTGAAGAACGGTTCGGTGTGCTTCGTCGGCATCGGCCTGCCGTCGAAAGCCGCCAACCTGGCGCGCCTGACGTCTTCGCCGGATGTGGTCCTGATCTACGAATCGGGTCCGATCGGTGCCAAGCCAAGCGTACTGCCGCTGTCGATCGGTGACGGCGAACTGGCGGAAACCGCCGACACTGTCGTCCCGACCGGTGAGATTTTTCGCTACTGGTTGCAGGGCGGGCGCATTGACGTCGGTTTTCTCGGCGCCGCGCAGGTCGACCGCTTCGGCAACATCAACACCACCGTGGTCGGTGATTACCACGCACCGAAAGTCCGCCTGCCCGGTGCCGGTGGCGCGCCGGAAATTGCCGGCTCGGCGAAAAGCGTACTCATCATTCTCAAGCAATCGGCGCGCTCCTTCGTCGACAAACTCGACTTCATCACCTCGGTCGGTCATGGCGAGGGCGGTGATTCGCGCAAGCGTCTCGGCCTTCCGGGCGCCGGGCCAGTCGGCATCATTACCGACCTGTGCATCATGGAGCCCGAAGCGGACACCCATGAATTCGTAGTCACCGCGCTGCACCCGGGCGTGACTCGCGAGCAAGTGATTGCCGCCACCGGCTGGGCAATTCGCTTCGCAGGCAATGTCGAAAATACGGCTGAGCCAACGGATGTTGAGCTTAAGGCGCTCAGGGATCTGGAAGCCCGCACCGCCGCCGCCCACGGCCAGACACCGGGAGAAGCGTGATGCGCGACGTTTATATCTGCGATGCGATTCGCACCCCCATCGGCCGTTTCGGCGGCGGCTTGTCAGCGGTGCGTGCAGACGACCTCGCCGCCGTGCCGATCAAGGCCTTGATGGAACGCAACCCGTCGGTGGACTGGAACGCAGTGGACGAGGTGTTCCTCGGCTGCGCCAACCAGGCCGGCGAAGACAACCGCAACGTCGCCCGCATGGCGCTGTTGCTGGCCGGGCTGCCGGAAAGCATTCCCGGCGTCACGCTCAATCGCCTCTGCGCCTCGGGTATGGATGCGATCGGCACCGCCTTCCGCGCAATCGCCAGTGGCGAAATGGAGCTGGCAATTGCCGGCGGCGTCGAGTCGATGTCCCGCGCACCCTTCGTGATGGGCAAGGCCGATGCGGCGTTCTCGCGCAACATGAAGCTGGAAGACACCACCATCGGCTGGCGCTTCATCAACCCGTTGATGAAAGCGCAATACGGCGTCGATGCGATGCCGCAGACCGCCGACAACGTGGCCGACGATTACGAAGTGTCTCGCGAGGATCAGGACGCTTTCGCCCTGCGCAGCCAGCAGCGCACCGCCGCCGCGCAAGCTGCAGGATTTTTCTCTGAAGAAATCGTCGAAGTGCGGATTGCCCACAAGAAAGGCGAAACCGTCGTCAGCCAGGATGAGCATCCTCGTGCCGACACCACGCTGGAAACCCTGGCCAAGCTGAAGCCCGTCAACGGTCCAGGCAAAACCGTCACCGCCGGCAACGCTTCCGGTGTGAACGACGGCGCAGCGGCGTTGATTCTGGCCTCCGCTGAAGCAGTGAAGAAACATGGCCTGACCGCCCGCGCCAAAGTGCTGGGCATGGCGAGCGCGGGTGTCGCGCCACGGGTAATGGGCATCGGCCCGGTGCCGGCGGTGCGCAAATTGACCGAGCGCCTCGGGCTGGCCGTCAGCGATTTCGATGTGATCGAACTCAATGAAGCCTTTGCCAGCCAAGGGATAGCGGTACTGCGTGAGCTGGGCTTGGCGGACGACGCGGCCCAGGTCAACCCGAACGGTGGCGCCATTTCCTTGGGCCATCCGTTGGGCATGAGCGGTGCGCGCCTGGTCCTGACCGCGTTGCATCAGCTTGAAAAAACGGGCGGCAACAAAGGCCTGGCGACCATGTGCGTCGGTGTCGGCCAGGGTCTGGCCTTGGCCATCGAACGCGTCTGACGCCCGGCAGACTAATAAGAACAGAGGAAAGCGAAATGACTGACAAGCCTGGTTACCGTCGCCCGCAGGAAGGCACCCAGCCGGACTACCTGCACCCGACTTATCAATCCACCAACCTTCGCGCGCCGTCCAAGCCGTTGGTGTTTTTGCCGCATTCGTTGTCGGAAATTACCGGCCCGACCATCGGCGCCGAGCGTATCAACGAGAAGGACAACGACCTGACGGTGCAGCACGCGGGCGAACCGTTGGGCGAGCGCATCATCATCCACGGCCGCGTGCTGGATGAAGACGGCTTGCCGGTGCCGGGGATTCTGGTGGAGATCTGGCAGGCCAATGCCGCCGGGCGCTACAACCATGCCCGCGACCTGCACGACGCGCCGCTGGACCCGAACTTCACCGGTACCGGTCGCACCGTGACCGACGCCGATGGTTGGTATCAATTCCAGACCATCAAGCCCGGCGCTTACCCGTGGGGCAACCACCACAACGCCTGGCGTCCGGCGCACATTCATTTCTCGCTGTTTGGGCCGAGCATCCTGACGCGGCTGGTCACGCAGATGTATTTCCCCGGCGACCCGCTGCTGGCTTATGACCCGATCTACAACTGCGTACCGGACACCAGCGCCAAAGAGCGTTTGATCGCCAGTTTCGACCTGGAAAAAACCATCCCTTCCTATGCCCTCGGTTATCGCTGGGACATCGTCTTGCGCGGCCGTGAAGCCACGCCGATGGAGAAATAAGATGACGCTGAACGCGACCACATCCCACACCGTCGGGCCGTATTACCACATTGGTTTGACCTGGCTGAACCGCGAAGACCTGACGGTCGAACAAACCCTGGGCGAGCGCGTGGCGATCACCGGGCAAGTCGTCGATGGCAATGGCGATTTCGTTAACGACGCGATGCTGGAAGTCTGGCAGGCCAACGCGGCCGGCAAGTACGACCACCCCGAAGACGACCAGGCCAAACCCCTGGACCCGAATTTCGAAGGCTTCGGCCGGGTGCCGGTGGACGCCGAAGGGCGCTTTCGTTTCACCACGATCAAACCCGGAACGGTGGAAGGCCTGAAGGGCTCGACCCAGGCGCCGCACCTGGTGGTGCTGGTGTTCGCTCGCGGGTTGGTGAAGCACTTGCTGACGCGGATTTACTTTGAGGGCGAACCGGCGAACGTCGACGACCCGTTGCTGGAGTGTGTGCCGGCCGAGCGCCGGGGTACGTTGCTGGCGAAGCAGGATGCGTCGGGTGTGTACCAGTGGAATGTGATCCTGCAAGGCACCGATGCCGAGACGGTGTTCTTCGACTACTGAAAACACCGCAGATCCCTGTAGGAGTGAGCCTGCTCGCGATGGCGGTGTATCAGTGCCTTCAGTGCTGAATGACACTCCGCCATCGCGAGCAGGCTCACTCCTTACAGAGGACAGTATTGCCAACTGTGGAACGGGACTGTTGCAAAGTGTGTCTAGAATGTCATGGTCCCCAAAGAGTGAAAAACAATGACAACTCCTACCGCTATTCCAGCGCACTACACCGGCGAAGAGCGCAGCAAACGGATCTTCGCCATTGTCGGCGCCTCGTCCGGCAACCTCGTTGAATGGTTCGACTTCTACGTCTACGCCTTTTGCGCGATCTACTTTGCGCCGGCCTTTTTCCCGTCCGATAACCCGACTGTGCAGCTGGTGAATACCGCCGGCGTGTTTGCGGCCGGGTTCCTGATGCGGCCGATTGGCGGCTGGATTTTCGGCCGTGTCGCGGACAAGCACGGGCGCAAGAATTCGATGCTGATCTCGATTCTGATGATGTGTTTCGGTTCGTTGCTCATCGCCTGCCTGCCGACCTACAAGGACATTGGCGTCTGGGCGCCGATCATGCTGTTGTTCGCCCGTTTGCTGCAGGGCTTGTCGGTGGGCGGTGAGTACGGCACCACCGCAACCTACATGAGCGAAGTCGCCCTCAAGGGCCAGCGCGGGTTCTTCGCCTCGTTCCAGTACGTGACGCTGATTGGCGGGCAGTTGCTGGCGGTGTCGCTGGTGGTGGTCCTGCAACAGTTCCTCACTGAAGATGACCTGCGTGCCTACGGCTGGCGGATCCCGTTTGTGGTCGGCGCCGTGGCTGCATTGATCTCGCTGTTCCTGCGTCGTTCGCTCAAGGAAACCACCAGCAAGGAAATGCGTGAAAACAAGGACGCCGGCAGCATTCGCGCGTTGTTCCGCGACCATAAAGCGGCCTTTATTACCGTGCTCGGTTACACCGCCGGTGGCTCGCTGATTTTCTACACGTTCACCACGTACATGCAGAAGTACCTGGTGAACACCGCCGGCATGCACGCCAAGACCGCCAGTTACATCATGACCGGCGCGCTGTTCCTTTATATGTGCATGCAGCCGCTGTTCGGCATGCTCGCGGACAAGATCGGTCGCCGTAACTCGATGCTGTGGTTCGGTGCATTGGGTACGTTGTGTACTGTGCCGATTCTGCTGAGCCTGAAAAGTGTCAGCAGTCCGTTCCTGGCCTTTGTGCTGATTACCGTGGCGCTGGCGATCGTCAGTTTCTACACCTCCATCAGTGGCCTGGTAAAAGCCGAGATGTTCCCGCCGGAAGTGCGCGCACTCGGTGTCGGCCTGGCGTATGCGGTGGCCAACGCGATCTTCGGTGGTTCGGCGGAATACGTCGCCCTGAGCCTTAAAGCCGCGGGCATTGAAAACTCCTTCTACTGGTACGTGACGGTGATGATGGCGGTGGCGTTCCTGTTCAGCCTGCGCCTGCCGAAACAGGCCAAGTATTTGCACCACGACCTTTGATCCAACCGCGTGGGCCCGACCGGCCCACGCCTTCAGGGACTGTCTATGAATCAGCGACCGGGCAATCAATTGTTCGATGCCTATTTCACGGCACGCGATATGCGTGAGGTGTTTTGTGATCAAGGCCGGGTGCAGGCCATGCTTGATTTCGAAGCGGCACTGGCGCGGGCCGAGGCGAGCGCGGGTTTGATTCCGCTGTCGGCTGCCGCCTCGATCGCAGCGGCTTGTCAGGCTGGGCATTACGACTTTTCAGCACTCGGCGAGGCGATTGCCACGGCGGGCAATTCGGCGATTCCGTTGGTCAAGGCGTTGGGTAAACAGGTCGCCGCCAACGATGCCGAAGCAGAACGCTACGTGCATCTGGGCGCCACCAGTCAGGACGTAATGGACACGGGCCTGGTGCTGCAACTGCGCCGCGCGCTGGCGCTGATCGAAAGCGATCTGGCGCAACTGGGCGAAACCTTGGCGACCCAGGCGTTACGCTTCGTCGCCACGCCGCTGGCCGGGCGCACCTGGTTGCAGCACGCCACGCCCGTCACCCTCGGCATGAAAATCGCCGGTTGGCTGGGCGCCGTCACTCGCAGCCGCCAACGTCTGCAAGAACTCAAGCCTCGGTTGCTGGTGCTGCAATTTGGCGGCGCCTCCGGAACCCTGGCAGCCCTCGGCGAGCAAGCGATGCCGATTGCCGAAGCCTTGGCCGGTGAGCTGCAACTTACCCTGCCGGACCAACCCTGGCACACCCAGCGAGACCGGTTGGTGGAGTTCGGCGCGGTACTCGGTTTGATCGCCGGCAGCCTCGGCAAACTCGGCCGCGACATCAGTCTGTTGATGCAGACCGAAGCCGGCGAAGTGTTCGAGCCGTCGGCACCGGGCAAGGGCGGTTCCTCGACCATGCCGCACAAACGCAACCCCGTAGGCGCCGCGGTGCTGATCGGTGCGGCGACCCGCGTTCCCGGTTTGCTCTCGACCCTGTTCAGCGCCATGCCGCAGGAACACGAGCGCAGCCTGGGCCTGTGGCATGCCGAATGGGAAACCCTGCCGGAGATTTGCTGCCTGGTGTCCGGCAGCCTCAAGCAAGCGCTGCTGGTGGCGGACGGGCTGGAAGTGGACGCCGACCGCATGGCCCGCAACCTCGACCTGACCCAAGGCCTGGTGCTGGCCGAGGCGGTGAGCATCGTCCTCGCCCAACGGGTTGGCCGCGACACTGCGCACCATCTTCTGGAGCGCTGCTGCAAACGTGCGGTGGCCGAACAACGTCATCTGCGAGCGGTGCTCGGCGAAGAGCCGCAAGTGACCGCCGAGTTGTCGGCCCTGGAACTCGATCGTCTGCTGGACCCCGCCCATTACCTTGGTCAGGCCCATACTTGGGTCGAGCGGGCGGTGGCTGAACATTCTGCGTTGACTGCCTGAAGGAGATTGCTGTGGCTTTTGTACAACTCGCCGAGGGCGAACTGCATTACCAACTTGATGGCCCGGCGGATGCCCCGGTGCTGGTGCTGTCCAACTCGCTGGGCACCGACCTGCACATGTGGGACGCGCAGATCGCCGCGTTCTCCGAGCATTTCCGGGTGCTGCGTTTCGACACCCGTGGCCACGGAAAATCGCTGGTCACGCCGGGGCCATACAGCATCGAGCAACTGGGCCACGACGTGCTGGCGCTGCTGGATGCGCTGCACATCGAACGTGCGCATTTCTGCGGCCTGTCCATGGGTGGCTTGATCGGCCAGTGGCTGGGCATCAATGCCGGTGATCGATTGAATAAGTTGGTGGTGTGCAACACCGCCGCGAAAATCGGCGATCCATCGGTGTGGAATCCACGGATCGAAACCGTGCTGCGTGACGGTCAGGCGGCCATGGTCGCCTTGCGCGATGCGTCGATTGCGCGCTGGTTTACCCCCGACTTTGCCGAGGCCAACCCGGCCGCCGCGAAGCGGATTACCGACATGCTCGCGGCCACTTCGCCAGAGGGTTATGCCGCCAACTGCGCCGCCGTGCGCGATGCCGACTTCCGTGATCAGCTGTCCGCGATCAAGGTGCCGCTGCTGGTCATTGCCGGCACCGAAGACGCGGTCACGCCACCGTCCGGAGGGCACTTTATTCAGGAGCATGTGCCGGGCGCCGAATACGCCGAGTTCTACGCCGCGCACTTGTCCAACGTTCAGGCCGGTGCTGCGTTCAGTGACCGGGTCCTGACGTTTTTGTCAGCTGATTAAGGGGATTGTTGTGGACGAGAAACAACGTTACGACGAAGGCCTGGAAGTCCGTCGCGCGGTGCTCGGCGACGCCCATGTCGATCGCAGCCTGAATGCCCTGACCGAGTTCAACTCGGAGTTCCAGGAAATGATCACCCGCCACGCGTGGGGCGACATCTGGACCCGGCCGGGCCTGCCACGCCATACCCGCAGCCTGATCACCATCGCCATGCTGATCGGCATGAACCGCAACGAAGAACTCAAACTGCACCTGCGCGCCGCCGCCAACAACGGCGTGACCCGCGGCGAGATCAAGGAAGTGATCATGCAGAGCGCGATCTACTGCGGCATCCCGGCGGCTAATGCGACGTTCCATTTGGCGGAGTCGGTGTGGGATGAGCTTGGGGTTGAATCGCGGGAGTGATCCTGGCGATTTGCGGTGTCTGAGCTGACGCCATCGCGAGCCGGCTCGCTCCTGCAGGGGATGTCCGGTGAGTACATGACTTGTGTTCACACAGGACCCGTGTGGGAGCGAGCCTGCTCGCGAGCGCGGTGGGTCAGCTTGCATCGATGGTGAATGACACACCGCCATCGCGGGCAAGCGCGGTGACCACAGGGTCAAACGGTGGCGACAATGAAGATCCGCTTGAACGGAAACAACGTGCGCCCATCGCATTCTCGCGGGTAATGCGCATGCACCCGCATCATGAAGTGATAAATGAACCGCGCCTGTTCGTCATCCTTCAAGCCTTGCATCACCGCCCGCAAGGCCGAGACCTTGATCCAGTCATAAATCGGCGACTTGCCGTCCACGACCTGCAACTGCTCGGTCTCCCAGATATCCAGCGTCCGGGTGATCGGAGCAAGCAATCGGTGGTAATTTTCCAGTGACAGCAACGGCCGCGCCGCCATCCTCTCGCGCACTTGCGGGGAGCCGAGCGGTTTGCCGTCGGAGCCTCCATCGTTGAGGGTGTCGAGCACCAGCTGATACCACACCGCATCCCGCCAGTCGGGCATGTGCGCCGCCAGACAACCACCCGGGTTGAGATAGTCGAGCAAGCGCGGCAGCAACTGTTCGTGACTGTCGATGAAGTGCAGCACGGCGGCGGCAAAGAGCAGGTCGGCGGGTTGCTCCGGCTGCCAGTTCTGTAGATCGCACTGCTTCCACAGCGCCTTGATCGGCAAGCCTCTGGCCTCCTGAAGCATTTGCTCCGAACTGTCGATGCCCATCAGGTGCGCACGGGGCCAGCGTTTGGCCAAAGCTTGAGTCGCAATGCCGGTGCCACAGCCGAGGTCGTAGATGCGTTTGGGGTTTTCAAGGTCGACGCGGTCGAGTAGCTCGTTCACCGGCCGTTGTCGAAGACGTGAGAATTGCTGGTAGGCCGTGGCGTCCCAGTCAGCCGTCCTTGCTCTTTGCAGTTTGGTGCTCATGAGGTTGTCCTCTCTGGACGTTCAAAGTTGTCTTCCAATGACGTTGAGGGTTTTGAGTGCAAACCCCACCCTCGTCGTGTGTCGGGTTCGCGCAACAATTTCAGTAGCTGGTAAAAGCCAGGGGGCTGCTCGTTTGCTGTGCTATCGGCTTTTGCCATGCGCACGGCATTGCTGACGCTCCAGGTTGCCTCGGTCGCGCCTTCGAACAGCCGCGCCAGTTTCTCCACCATGGCCGGGTCCAGTAGATCGACGAGGTCGCTGATCAGTGAAAGCAGGTCCACCAGGTTGTCCAGTCGACCGCCGTCAATCAAGGGTTTGAGCTTTTCCATCAGCGCGTCTGATCCAGGGCTGATGAGGGGGGTGATTGATTCATTTGAGACGCTCATTACGATTTACTCCTCTCCCCGGGCCGATCAAAGCATTGCGCGGGCAACCGCCCAGTACAGTCCACGGTTGAATCCGTTTCTGAGCAACCCGCCGAGCTTGGTGGCCGGGGTGGGCCGGACATCGTGCTGGTAGTCGTACCAAAGCGGCATGCCGGCATCCAGGCCCATTTGTGCCACGGCCTGAACACGTCCGTCGTAGACGGCGATGGGGGTGCCCAGACGAATTTCGGCAGCGATGTTGTTGGCGATCACCGGCGCCTGGTTATGGCATGCCCCGCCGGCTTTGCTGACAGGCAAGTCGACGGTATCACCGATGACGTAGACGTTTTCCAGGCCGTAGACCTGCAACGTTTCATGGTGGGTCGGCAGCCAGCCTTCGTCGTTGGGCGCTTGTGAGGCGCCGGACTCAAGCACAGCGTCCACGGCCCTGATCGGTGGTGTCGCCATCAGAATGTCGAAGGGTTGCTCGTCACCTTCCTCGGAGTACGCGATTTTTTTATCCGGATCGACTCGTTTGAGCGTGAAGCCGCGTTGAAAGCGAATATTTTTCCGTTCAAAGATACCCGGCAGAATTTCCCCGGTCGGGCGTTGCAGGAACAGGCAGTTGCGCAGTAGTTGAGCCGTGGTCGGGTAGGTGTAGACGATTTCCACCTGGTCTCTCACCCCACGACGCCGCAAGAAATCATCGAGCATCAATGTGGTTTCGATGGGCGCGATACCGCATTGATGCGGGACATTGGGTGTTTTCGGGAAGGACACGGTAATGAAGATGCGGCCTTTTTCGATCGTGCTCAGTTTTTGCGCCAGTTGCCTGGCGGGCGCGTACTGATAGAAATGATCGCCGGCTTCTTTCAAGCCTTCGATACGTTCCGGGGCCGGCACACATCCGGTGGCGATGACTAAAAAGTCATAGCCGTAACGCTTGCCGCTGCGGGTTTGCAGGTGTTGTCGATTGAAATCGAAACGCACGACTTCATCGACATGGAACTCGATTTCCGGGCGCAACAGTGAACGTTCCGGGCGCTTGAGTTCTTCTTCAAAGAACAGGTTGAACGCCACGTACATGAACGCAGGTTTATAGAAGTGATCGGGGGAATTGGACAGCAGTGCAATCGAGACTTCGCCGCGCAGGATTTCCGGATACAGCTTGCTGGCCAGTTGATTGGCCAGCATGGTTCCACCAACGCCGCCACCGACGATAACTATTCGCTTGCTCATACCTGACCTCCTGGGTCATGGCAGCTTCGCGTACAGCATCCGGAGATAACGGAAGAAAACAGGGGCTCCTACAGCAGTGATGGAGAATTAAACGCTTTTTGACTGTATCTGCCCACTCGCAAAACGCCAGGCAAGCCGACAGGTGGTTACAGGCAGCGGCCTTTTGACTTCGACCGCTGCCAGGGTGCGGTTACAACAAACTGATCGGATAGCTGACGATCAACCGGTTCTCATCGAACTCGTTGTTGCTGAAGTCCCGACGAATGGTCGAGTTGCGCCATTTAACGTTGAGGTCTTTAAGCGCGCCGCTTTGCACGGTGTAGCCCAATTCGCTTTCGCGGCCCCATTCCTTGCCGTCGGTGATTGTGCCGGTGTGCACGTTGTCGCCGCTGATGTAGCGGTTCATCAGGGTCAGGCCGGGAATGCCAAAGGCGACGAAGTTGTAGTCATGCCGTACCTGCCAGGATTTTTCTTTCGCATTGTCATAACTGGCGTTGTAACTGTCGTTGGCCAGGGTGCCGCCGCTGGTGCCATTGACCCGCATCCACCCGCTGTCGCCGGTGAGTTTTTGCAGGCCGACGTAGAAGGTGTGGCCGCCGTATTTGGCCGAGAACAGGCCCGACCAGGTCTTGTTGTCCAGATCGCCGGCCCGGGCACTGCCATCTTCCTTGCCATAGAAGAAACCCAGGTTGGCGCCCAGGGTCCAGTCGCCGAGGGGTTGGCTGTGAATCAGGTTCACGTATTGCTGGCTGTAGATGTCCTTGAGTTCGGCGTTCCACACACCGATCTGGGTGCGCTTGTCGTTGAAGGCGTATTCGCCGCCCTGGAAGTTGAAGCGGTCGGAGGTAAACGCCGGTTTTCCGGTCATCGACATATCGCTCATGCTGCTGTCGTCACGGGGGCTGTTGGCGCGGAACTGGCCGCCGTAGAGCGTCAGGCCGGCGATTTCTTTCGAGGTGATCTGGCCGCCACGAAAGGTTTGCGGCAGGGAGCGACCGTCGTCCGAGCGCAGGATCGGCAGCACCGGCATCCATTCACCGACCTTGATTTCGGTCTGCGACAGCCTGGCCTTGAACGCCACGTTGGTGCGACCAAAGCTGTCCGCCGGGCGACCGTCGTGATCCAGCGGCAGCAACTGAGTCCCCCCGTGCCTTTGCCGCCGTCGAGCTTCACCGAATACAAGCCCAGCACATCCATGCCGAAGCCGACGGTGCCTTGGGTGAAGCCGGATTTGGCGTCGAGAATGAAACTTTGTGTCCATTCTTCAGCCTTGCCCTGGGCCTTGGTCGGGTTGGTGAAGTTGCGGTTGATGTAGAAATTGCGCAGGTTCAGGTTGACCTTGGCACCTTCGACAAAACCCGACTCCTCGGCCATGGCAGGCAGGGCCGCGCAGGCCAGGGCGATGGCTATCAGGCTTGGGAAGTAGTACGGCGTGGTGGAAGGCGTCATGGGCTCGGGTCTCTCTAATTGTTAGGGATGAAACGGGGCGCTGCCGCAACGTGGCCGTTGCAGACAAGGGATTCGATATCGTGAAAAACGGGGTGGGATCAGCCGGACAGGGCAGGGCGCGGGGGCATGGTGTCGAACCTGATGTTATTGGTCTTGTGCGACGAATGGTGCGGGGGATGGGCTGGAGGGTTCAATCGGGGAAAGCGGGTTTTGGGCGGTTATCGAACGCATGTTGGTCTGAGGTTTTTGTGTTTATGGGCTGGCGTCTTCGCGGGCAAGCCTCGCTCCTACGGGGTGTGCGGGTTTCATGGAATATGATTCGGCGCGGACACTGCAGGAGCGAGGCTTGCCCGCGAAGAGGGGATTACTGACACCACACCTTTTCCCGCAGACAACAAAAAGCCCACCAAAAGGTGGGCCTCTTGTCTTACAGCGCTATCAGAACAACTTCATCTTCGGCGCTTCTTCTTTCAGCGGTTCGACTTTCGCCGTCTGCTCGTTCCAGCCACCACCCAGTGCCTTGTACAGATTGACCGCACTGATCAGCTGCGCCAGACGATCAGTGATCAGCACCTGCTGGGCGCTGAACAACTGACGCTGGGCGTCGAGGAAGGTCAGGTTGCTGTCGACACCGATACGGTAGCGACGCTCGGCCAGACGGTAGTAGTCCTGGTTGGCGGTGACGAAATCACGCTGCGCCTGCAACTGATCGGTGTAGGTCTGGCGGGCGGCCAGGCCGTCGGCGACTTCCTGGAAGGCCGTTTGAATGGACTTCTCGTAGTTCGCCACGCCGATGTCTTTCTGGATTTTCGAGTAATCCAGGCTGGCGCGCAGGCTGCCGGCATTGAAGATCGGCAGGTTGATCTGCGGCGAGAACAACCAGGTGCCCGAGCCGCCCTTGAACAGACCGGACAAGTCCGGGCTCAAGGTCCCGGCATTGGCCGTCAGGCTGATGCTCGGGAAGAACGCCGCCCGTGCCGCGCCGATGTTGGCGTTGGCAGCTTTCAGGTTGTACTCGGCCTGGAGAATATCCGGACGACGTTGCAGCAAGTCCGATGGCAGGCCGGGCGGTACGTCGCTCAGCAGGTTGTCAGATAGCGGTTTGGCTTCTCGCAGATTGGCCGGGATGCCGGTGCCGAGCAGCAGCACCAGGCTGTTTTCGTCCTGCGCGACCTGACGGGTGTACTTGGCCAGTTGCGCCCGGGCGTTTTCCACCGAGGTACGCGACTGGGCCAGGTCCAGGGCCGAGGCCACACCGACTTCGTTGCTGCGCGCGGTGAGCTTGTAGCTCTCCTCGAACGCACCGAGGGTGTCCTGGGTGAGTTTCAGCAGTTCCTTGTCGGCCTGCCAGGTCAGGTAGGCATTGGCCACACTGGCCACCAGACTGATCTGCGTGCTGCGACGGCCTTCTTCTGTAGCGAAGTACTTCTGCAGGGCTTCTTCGCTGAGGCTGCGAACCCGACCGAACAGGTCGAGTTCATAAGCACTGATACCGACCGTAGCGGAGTAGGAACTGCTGATGCCCGCTTGACCGGTCTGCGACGCGTCAGCCGGAAGACGCTGACGGCTGCCGGTGCCATTGGCCGAAACGGCCGGGAACAGATCGGCGCGCTGGATGCGGTATTGAGCCGCGAACGCGTCGATGTTCAGGGCGGCGACACGCAGGTCACGGTTGTTTTCCAGCGACACCTGAATCAGCTGTTGCAGTGCCGGGTCATGGAAAAACTGCTTCCAGCCCTGTTCCGCAGCCGCCTGATTCGGCGCCTGGGCCGACGAGTACGCCGGACCTTGCGGGTATTGGCCCGCCACTGGTGCCTCAGGTTGCTGATAGTCGGGAATCAGCGAGCAGCCGCTCAGCACGAAGGCGGCAACTGCGATGGAGAGTAGCGACTTGCTCATTGGCCAGCCTCTTTAGAAGGTTCAATTGCGTCATCCTGGTCGGCTTTTTTGCGCTGGCCAATGGACGACACGGTAACGAAGAACAGTGGGACCCAGAAGATCGCCAGGACGGTGGCGGTGATCATACCGCCAATAACGCCCGTGCCGATTGCGTGCTGGCTACCTGAACCGGCGCCCGTGGAAATCGCCAGCGGTACCACACCGAGCACGAAGGCCAGCGAGGTCATGATGATCGGTCGCAAACGCATCCGGCACGCTTCAATCGCCGCTTCGCGAAGGCTACGCCCTTGCTCATGCAGTTCCTTGGCGAACTCGACGATCAGAATGGCGTTTTTCGCTGCCAGACCGATGGTTGTCAACAGGCCCACCTGGAAGTAAACGTCATTGGAGAGTCCCCGCAGACTGGTGGCCAACAGTGCCCCGATGATCCCCAGCGGCACCACCAGCATCACCGCGATCGGAATCGACCAGCTTTCGTACAGCGCCGCCAGGCACAGGAACACCATCAGCAGCGACAACGCATACAGCGCCGGCGCCTGTGAGCCCGATAGCCGTTCTTCGTATGACAGACCGGTCCAGGAAATACCGACACCGGCCGGCAGTTTCTTGGCCAGGGCTTCGACTTCAGCCATGGCTTCACCGGTGGAATAGCCCGGGGCCGGGGCACCGAGAATTTCCATCGCTTCTACGCCGTTGTAACGCGAGAGCTTCGGTGCACCGTAAATCCACTCGCCCTTGGCGAAGGCGGAGAAGGGCACCATGGTTCCGGCGGCGTTACGCACATACCATTTCTTGATGTCTTCCGGGCTCATCCGCGAACCGGGTTGACCTTGCACGTAGACCTTCTTCACCCGACCACGGTCGATGAAGTCGTTGACGTAGCTACTACCCAAGGCAATCGACAGGGTGCTGTTGATGTCGGTGAGGGTCAGGCCCAATGCACTGGCTTTCTCGTCATCGATTTCCAGCTGGTATTGCGGCTCGTCGTTCAGGCCGTTCGGACGCACCTGATAAAGCACCTTGCTCTGTGCCGCCATGCCGAGGAACTGGTTACGAGCCTCCATCAACTTGTCGTGACCGATGCCGGCGCGGTCTTGCAGGAATACGTCGAAACCGGTGGCGTTACCCAGCTCCAATACCGCCGGTGGTGCAAAGGCGAACACCATCGCATCGCGGAAGGTGAAGAAGTGCTGCTGGGCGCGGGCGGCGAGTTTGAACACGCTGTTTTCCGCATCCCGCTGATCCCACGGCTTGAGCATGATGAACGCCAGGCCCGAGCTTTGGCCGCGACCGGCGAAGTTGAAGCCGTTGACGGTAAACACCGAGGCCACGGCGCTCGATTCCTTGTCCAGCAGGTAGGAGCGCATCTCATCGATCACCACCTGCGTGCGTTCGGCGCTGGAGCCGGCCGGGGTCTGCACCTGGGCAAACAGCACGCCTTGGTCTTCTTCCGGGAGGAACGCCGTTGGAATGCGGGTGAACAGCCAGATCATGCCGACGACAATGATCAAGTAGGCCAGCAGGTACGGCGCCTTGTGCGTCAGCATGTTGCCCACGCCACGCTCGTAGCTTTTGACGCCACGGTCAAAGCTGCGGTTGAACCAGCCGAAGAAGCCGCGTTTCGGCGTGCCGTGCTCGCCTTTCGGAATTGCCTTGAGCATGGTGGCGCACAGTGCCGGGGTGAAGATCAGCGCAACCAGTACCGACAGGGCCATGGCCGAGACGATGGTGATCGAGAATTGCTTGTAGATCACACCGGTAGAGCCACTGAAGAACGCCATCGGCAGCAATACCGCCGACAGCACCAGGGCGATACCGACCAGTGCACCCTGGATCTGCCCCATGGATTTCTTGGTGGCCTCCTTGGGTGACAGACCTTCTTCGCTCATGACCCGTTCGACGTTTTCCACCACGACAATGGCATCGTCCACCAGCAAGCCGATGGCCAGCACCATGCCGAACATGGTCAGGGTGTTGATGCTGAAACCGAACGCCGCGAGGATCCCGAATGTACCCAGCAACACCACCGGCACGGTCATCGTGGTGATGACGGTGGCGCGGAAGTTCTGCAGGAACAGGAACATCACCAGGAACACCAGCACGATCGCTTCGACCAGGGTTTCAACCACGCCCTTGATCGACTCGGTCACCACCGGGGTGGTGTCGTAGGGGAAGACCACTTCCATGCCTTGCGGGAAGAACGGCTTGAGCGTGTTGAGGGTGTTGCGCAGCGCTTTCGCGGTGTCGAGGGCGTTGGCACCGTTGGCCAGTTTCACCGCCAGACCGGAAGCCGGTGCGCCGTTGAACTGGGCGTTGATGCTGTAGTTTTCACCGCCCAGGCCTACATCGGCGACATCGGACAGGCGTACTTGCGAGCCGTCCTTGTTGACTTTGAGCAGGATCTTGTTGAACTGCTCGGCAGTCTGCAGACGTGTCTTGCCGATGATGGTGGCGTTCAACTGCTGGCCGGGCGCAGCAGGCAGGCCGCCCAGTTGACCGGAGGACACCTGGATGTTCTGCGCCGCGATGGCCGCTTTTACGTCCACCGGCGTCAGGTTGAAGTTGTTCAGCTTGGCAGGGTCGAGCCAGACACGCATCGCGTACTGGGAACCGAAGACCTGGAAGTCACCGACACCGGCGGTCCGCGAGATCGGGTCCTGCATGTTCGACACGATGTAGTTGGACAGGTCGTCCTTGGTCATGCTGCCGTCGCGAGATACCACGCCGATCACCAACAGGAAGTTTTTCACTGCCTTGGTCACGCGGATACCCTGTTGCTGCACTTCTTGTGGCAGCAGCGGGGTGGCCAGGTTCAGTTTGTTCTGGACCTGAACCTGCGCGGTATCGGAGTTGGTGCCCTGCTCGAAGGTCGCGGTAATGGTCATGCTGCCGTCGGAGTTACTTTCCGAGGAGACATAACGCAGGTTATCGATACCGTTGAGCTGTTGTTCGATGACCTGCACCACGGTGTCCTGCACGGTTTGTGCGGACGCGCCTGGGTAGGTGACCTGGATCGCAATGGCCGGAGGCGCAATGCTCGGGTATTGGTTGATCGGAAGTTTGAGAATCGAGAGTGCCCCGACCAGCATGATCACCAGGGCAATTACCCAAGCGAAAATCGGACGGTCGATAAAAAATTTCGACATGGTTTACTCCCCTTTGCCGCTGGAAGCCTTGTCAGCTGCCTGTGCGGGGGCCGGGTTCTTTGCGCCAACGTTAGTCGCTTCACTGGCTTTGACTTCGACGCCAGGTTTGACGAATTGCAGTCCTTCGGTGATCAGACGATCGCCGGCCTTCAGGCCGTCTTCGATCAGCCATTGGTTGCCGACGGTGCGGCTGGCCTTGAGCTGACGCAGTTCGACCTTGTTGTCCGCACCGACGACCAGTGCGGTCGGCGAGCCTTTGAGGTCGCGGGTTACGCCTTGTTGCGGCGCCAGAATGGCAGCGGCGTTCACACCGGATTTGAGCTGAGCGTGTACGAACATGCCCGGAAGCAGCGTGTGATCCGGGTTCGGGAACACTGCACGCAAGGTCACGGAGCCGGTGGTCTGGTCAACCGAGACTTCGGAGAATTCGAGCTTGCCTTCCTGTTTGTACTGGCTGCCGTCTTCGAGCGTCAGCTTGACCGCCGCTGCCGTGTCGCCAGCCTTTTGCAGGCGACCGCTTTCCAGTTCGCGACGCAGCTCAAGCAGCTCGACCGAAGACTGGGTGACGTCGACGTAAATCGGATCGAGTTGCTGGATCACCGCCATGGCATCGACCTGGCCGTTGCTGACCAGCGCACCCTCGGTCACGTTCGAGCGGCCGATGCGGCCGGAAATCGGCGCGTAGACCTTGGTGTACCGCACATTGATCTGAGCGGTTTGCAGCGCGGCTTCCGATTGCATGCGGTTGGCCACGGCCGTGTCGTATTCCTGACGGCTGACGGCCTGTTCGTTGACCAACTGCTTGTAGCGATCCGAGATCGACTTCGTCTGTTGCAGGTTGGCTTGGGCGCTTTTCAGCGTAGCGTCATAGACCGACGGATCGATCTGATACAGCTGCTGGCCGGCCTTGACGTCACCGCCTTCCTTGAACAGACGTTTGAGAATGATGCCATTGACCTGTGGGCGAACTTCGGCGATGCGGAACGCACTGGTGCGCCCCGGCAGTTCGGACGTCAGGGTAAAGGCTTGAGGTTGCAGGGTGACCACGCCGACCTGAGGAGGCGGTGCGGCGGGTGCCGCTTCTTCCTTTTTGCATCCGCTGAGCAGTGATGCCAGGGCGACGGCGGCGACCAGAGCGGTAACAGCTGGCTTGAATTGCATGAAAATCCTCGGGTCAGGCGCGCAAGAAACGCACTAGAAATGTGAAAGGGTAAAAAATGAGTGCTGAGTGGATAAGTAGCTTGCTAAGGAATATACTTACGTTCATGGTTGTTTGTAAACACCTTGACTGCGTATCCACCCCGTTACCAACGCCCGTCAAAGGTTCGAATTGTAAGCCGGGGACGAGTCCCAAGAGCGCTCGCCCCACTTTTGTTCAGCGGCTGTTCAGACATCGCTGAAGCATCCCGATTGAGGTTTTACTGCCATGGTCCGTCGTACCAAAGAGGAAGCTCAAGAAACCCGCAGCCAGATACTGGAAGCGGCAGAGAAAGCCTTTTATGAAAGAGGCGTGGCGCGCACTACGCTGGCGGACATCGCGACTCTGGCCGGCGTGACTCGCGGCGCCATCTACTGGCATTTCAGCAACAAGGCGGATCTGGTGCAGGCCATGCTCGATAGCTTGAAAGAGCCGCTGGATGAAATGGCCAGGGCCAGTGAAAGCGAAGATGAGCTCGATCCGCTGGGCTGCATGCGCAAACTGCTGATTCATTTGTTTCATCAAGTTGCCCTGGATCCGAAGACCCGACGCATCAATGAGATTTTGTTTCATAAGTGTGAATTCACCGATGAAATGTGCGATCTGCGTCAGCAGCGTCGTGAAGTCAGCCTCGATTGCAATGTGCGAATCGCCCTGGCCCTGAGTAATGCGGTGAATCGGGGGCAAATGCCCGAGGACCTCGACACAGTCCGCGCGGCCATCAGCCTGCACGCCTACATCGATGGCATGCTGTACCAGTGGCTATTGGCCCCGGACAGTTTTCAACTGCACACCGAAGCCGAGCGATGGGTCAATACAGGATTGGACATGCTGCGCCTGAGCCCCAGCCTGCGCAAATAAAACAAAATGCGTAATTGGATCCGTTTATGTCAACCATTAAGGCGAGCGTTGATCCCTTCAATGTTCGCCTTAATGCACCGGGATGCTTTTATATACGCACGCTCGTCAGGTTGAAAGGTAGCGAGCTACGTATTTTGTAGTGATTTTGTGTCGTGCGTGTGAATCGGTGTGAAGCCCTGTGAATAAACATGGCGCAACAAAAAGCCCCGGCTCTTTCGAGTCGGGGCTTTTGCATTTCAAGGGAGATGCTTACATCACGGGATAGTCGATGTAACCCACGGGCCCCTTGGCGTAGAACAGCTCGGGACGCGCTTCGTTAAGCGGCGCATCCGCCTTCAAGCGTGCCGGCAGGTCCGGGTTGGCAATGAACGGAACGCCGAAGGCGACTGCATCTGCCTTGCCGCTGGCCAGCCAAGCGTTGGCGCTGTCCTTGGTGAAGCGTTCGTTGACGATGTACGGGCCGCCGAACGCTTCTTTCAATTGTGGACCCAGGCTGTCGCCGGCTTCTTTCTCACGGGAGCAAATGAACGCGATGCCACGCTTGCCCAGTTCGCGAGCGACGTAAGTGAAGGTCTCGGCCAGGTTGTCATCGCCCATGTCGTGGGAGTCGGCACGCGGAGACAAGTGCACGCCGACGCGGCCAGCGCCCCAGACTTCGATTGCGGCGTCGGTTACTTCCAGCAACAGGCGCGCACGGTTTTCCAGGGAACCACCGTAGTTATCGGTGCGCTGGTTGGTGCTGCTTTGCAGGAACTGATCGAGCAGGTAACCATTGGCACCGTGGATTTCCACGCCGTCAAAACCGGCAGCCTTGGCGTTCTCGGCACCGGTGCGGTAGGCGTCGACGATGTCGGCGATTTCAGCGGTTTCCAGTGCGCGCGGGGTTGGGTAGTCGGACAATGGGCGAACCAGGCTGACGTGACCCTTAGGCTGGATGGCGCTCGGTGCGACTGGTGCTTCACCGTTCAGGTACGACTCGTGGGAAACCCGGCCGACGTGCCACAGTTGCAGGAAAATCTTGCCGCCCGCACCGTGGATCGCTTTGGTCACGTTCGCCCAGCCACGCACCTGATCGTTGGACCAGATACCCGGAGTGTCCGGGTAGCCGACGCCCATCGGCGTGACCGACGTGGCTTCGCTGAGGATCAGGCCGGCCGAGGCGCGTTGTACGTAGTATTCGGCCATCAGGGCGTTTGGCACCCGGCCTTCGTCGGCGCGGCAGCGGGTCAGCGGCGCCATGATGATGCGGTTGGCCAGCTCGATGTCGCCCAGTTTGATCGGATCGAAAATAGTCGTCATTTAAGTACAACCCTCGTGAAGTATCAGTTGATAGCAGGGGCCAGTTCGGGATTACCGCGCTGACGGAAAGTAATCAGGGTCACCAGCAGGGCGAGTACCGCCAGTGCTGCTGCCGCGAGTGGCACGCTGGTCAGGCCGAAACCGTGGGCGATGACGCTGCCGCCGACCCAGGCGCCCAAGGCGTTGCCGATGTTGAAAGCGCCGATGTTCAGGGTCGACACCAGGTTCGGCGCGTCCTTGCCGTAGGTCACCACGTTCACTTGCAGGGCGGGGACGGCGGCGAAGCACGCGGTGGCCCAGAGGAACAGGGTGATTTCGGCCGGGATCAGCGCGACGCTGGTCCAGGTCAGTACGGTCGAGATCACGGCCATCGAGATGAAGACGCCAATCAGCGTTGCGGCCAGGCCTTTGTCAGCCAGCTTGCCGCCGATGATGTTGCCGACCGTCAGGCCCAGGCCGATGAGCATCAGGGTCCAGGTCACGCCTTTGGGCGAGACGCCGGTGACATCACCGAGCAGCGGGGCGACATAAGTGAACAGGGTGAATACCGACGCCGCGAACAGCGCCGTCATGCTCAGCGACAGCCAGATCCCGGCGCCTTTGAGGGCGCGCAGTTCGGCGCGCATGTCGAGTTTCTCTTCATCGCGCTTGGCCGGCAGGAAGCGGATCAGGCCAATCAACGCGATCACACCAATCACGGTCACTGCCCAGAAGGTCGAGCGCCAGCCGGCTTCCTGACCGAGCGCGGTGCCCAACGGAACGCCGAGCACGTTGGCCAGGGTCAGGCCGGTGAACATCAAGGCCACGGCGGAGGCGCGTTTGTTCGCCGGAACCAGACCTGCCGCCACCACCGAACCGATACCGAAGAACGCACCGTGGCAGAGGGCCGTGACCACACGGGCAAACATCAGCACGTTGTAATCGGTCGCCATGGCACAGAGCAGGTTGCCGATGATGAAAATGCCCATCAACGCTACCAGTGCAGCCTTGCGCGGTAATCGGGAGGTGGCCAGTGCCATGAATGGCGCACCGATGGCCACGCCCAGGGCGTAACCGGTCACCAGCCAGCCAGCGCCCGGGATCGACACGCCGAGGTCAGCCGCCACATCGGGCAACAAGCCCATGATGACGAACTCGGTGGTGCCGATGGCGAAGGCGCTCAAGGCCAGAATGAGAAGCGAGAGGGGCATTGGTTAATTCCTTGTCGGAGCGCTGAGCTCCTTGACGATGGCCGCGAGGAACGCCTGGATCACGTCCTCGTTGCGCTTGAAGAAGTGCCATTGACCGGCTTTCTGGCTGCTGATCAGTCCCGCACGTTGCAAGGTCGCCAAATGGGCGGACACGGTCGACTGCGACAGGCCGCAGCGTTGATCGATCTGTCCGGCGCAAATGCCGTACTCGTGGTTGTGGATCTGTTCCGGGAACTGGGTCTTGGGGTCTTTCAGCCAGATGAGGATGTCTCGGCGGACTGGGTGTGCCAGGGCTTTTATTATTTCGTCGAGGTCGATGGTCATGGGTTTGGGCTCGTGATGAGTAAAACGCTATATCGCGATGTGGCGAACTTTAAATCGGTAGATCGCGATATACAAATATGATTTTGGTCTGACGAGCGCATAAATCGCTATATCGGGTTATAACGATACGGTGAGTGTCAACATTCGAAGGCGCAATGCTAAGCTGCGCCCATGAACTATCTCGCCCATCTTCACCTCGGTGGCCAGCGCCCCGGTCAATTGCTCGGCAGTCTGTATGGCGATTTCGTCAAGGGACGGCTGCAAGGGCAGTTCAACCCGGAGATTGAAGCGGCCATCCAGCTACATCGCAGCATCGACGTCTTCACCGACCGCCATCCGTTGGTGGATGCCTCGCTGTCGCGATTTTCCACCACACGCCGGCGTTACGCCGGGATCGTGCTCGACGTGTTTTTCGACCACTGCCTGGCGCGGGACTGGACCCTCTACTCGGACCAGCCGCTGGAGCGGTTCACCTCGGATGTGTATCGGGTGCTGTCGACTGAGCCTCAATTGCCGGAGCGGTTGGCGAGGATCGCGCCGCACATGGTGGCGAATGACTGGTTGGGGTCTTATCAGGAGTTTGATGTGCTGGACCAAGTGCTGCGGGGGATTTCGCGGCGGTTGACCCGGCCTGAGGAACTGGCGGGGGCGATGCAGGAATTGCGTCGGCTGTACGAACCGCTCAGTGAGGATTTCCGGTTGTTCTATCCGCAGCTTCAGGATTTCGCCCAAAACTACCCAGCACCCTAAGCCCCTTGCAGGAGTGAGCCTGCTCGCGATAGCGGTGTGTCATTCAGCATCATTGTTGAATTTAAAACCGCTATCGCGAGCAGGCTCACTCCTACAAGGATTAGTGCTTGTTCAGGGAATTTGTTTCACGCCGCGATGGCGGGGCGCAGCGGTTCCGGTTGCGCCTGAGGGATGGCCCCAAACAACGACTTCTGCACCGCCTGCTGTGCCTCGAACGCCAGCGCCGCACGCTCCCGGCCTTCGCAAGCGATCGGCTTGAGCACTTTGATTTCCACTTCCCCGCGATCATTGGCGAACAACCGCATCAAGTGCGACAGCAAATCATCATCGCCAATGAACGGCGCCAGTGAGTCGAGTTCACCGTCACGTAGATAACGAATCGCCACCGGCTGCAGCTTCACTTCAGAATCAATCGCTGCTGACAACAAGCGACCATGAAAGGTACGCAACGAACGTCCATTGGTGGTGGTGCCTTCAGGGAACATCAGCAGTGGGTGTGCCTGCGCCAGGTGGCGCGTCATCTGTTTGCGAATCAGCTGGCTGTCACCCGAGCCGCGACGGATAAACAGGCTGCCGGCCTTGGCCGCCAACCAACCGGCCACCGGCCAGGTGCGCACTTCGGCCTTGGACAGAAACGACATTGGCGTGAGCATGCCCAGCAACGGAATGTCGGTCCACGACACGTGATTGCTGACCCAAAGCATCGGCTCCTTCGGCAGTTCACCGTGAACCGTCACGCGAAAGGGCAGGGCGTTGCTCAACCGCGCCATGAAAAACCGCGACCAGCGTTGGCGGCGGACCATCGAATGGGCAATGCCCAGCCGCTCGAAAAGCCCGAACACGCTGGCCATGCTCAACCCCAGCGCGACCACCACCAGTACTCGCGCAATCCGTGCGTACACCCGCAACCGGCTCATCAGACTGCCGCCTTGAAGTGCTTGGCATAACGTGGGCAGAGTTCGTCGCGCTTGAGCAGGATGAACACATCGGCGACCTGGAAGTCTTCGTCCCAGCACGGCTCACCGCAGATCTTCGCGCCCAGACGCATGTAGGCCTTGAGCAGCGGCGGCATTTCGGCGATCACGTTGGACGGGAGGTCCAGGACCGGCAGCGGTTTTTTCGGCTCGGCCCGCAGGTGTTCGGTGCACAGATAACGTTCCCGCAGACGCTGCATGATCGCGTGGGCCTGAATCCCGCCGTCTTGCATCGGAATGCTCGCGCAACCCATCAAATAGCTGTAGCCGCCCTGATTCAGCACTTCGGCCAGTTCGCCCCAGAGCACCGCGATGGTGCCGCCGTTGCGATAAGCCGGGTCGACGCAGGTGCGGCCGATTTCCAGGATCGGGCCTTTCAAGTGGACCAGACCATGGAGGCTGAACTCTTCTTCGCTGTAGAACTTGCCCAGGCTGCTCGCGGCCGTGTGATCGAGCAAACGGGTGGTCGCCACCAGGCGCCCGGTGTTCAAGTCACGCACGCCAATGTGGGCGCAGTGAACATCATAGTCGTCCATGTCCAGACCCAACTCCGCGCCTTTGAGCTTGGCGTTGAACTCGCCGCTGAAGACGTTGAAGCGCAAGGCCTGGGCTTCCTGCAAGGCCTCGGCGCCCACCAGGCGTTCGGCTTGCAGGCGGCGTTCATTGCCGGTGTCGCTGATGCGGGCGATCTGAGTCATGGGAATCTCCGTGCGGGCTGGTCAACCCGTCTTGGGTTAAAGCCGATCGACTTTCTTTATGCAGCCGTGTTGTGCAAAGTCAGGCTATGTAGCCCCGGTGTCATCGCCATGAAGCTTTGGTGATGCTTACATGACAGCCCACAAGGAGCCTCTTATGCCCTGGCAAAACCTGTTGAATCGCCGCGATCGCCTGCCCGTCAACCCGGACCTGGCGGAGGGGTTCGCGACCTTGTTGCACACGTTGGGCACGGTCACGCCATTGGAACTGGCGGTGGTCGGCGGGCGTTTGATGTCGACGCCGGGGCTGGCGTTTCTGGTGGGCTATCAGGCGGCGCTGCGCATGCTCTGGCCGAGCGCGCCGCTGAGCCTCGGCGCGTTGTGTGCCACCGAACAGCGCAGTCTGCGGGTGGCGGACATGCAGACGCGTCTGAGCGATTTACGCGTGAGTGGGCGCAAGGATTTCGTCACCGCTGGCGATGCGGCCGACTGGCTGCTGGTTGCCGCGCGCAGTGAAGCGTCCGGCGAAACGCCGCGCTTGAGTCTGGCGGTGGTCTATCCCGATGAACCGGGCGTGCGCCTGGAAAAACTCCCGGCCATCGCGCTGATGCCGGACATCAGCCACGGTCGGTTGTTTCTGGACAACGTCCAGTGCGAACTACTCGCGGGGGATGGCTGGGATGCCTACGTCAAACCGTTCCGCACGCTGGAAGACATCTATGTATTGAGCGCGATGACCGCGTGGCTGTATGGGGTGGGGCAGGACAGTGACTGGCCGCAGGCCCTGCAATTGCGGTTGCTGGCGCTGCTGGCCGGGTGCGCGGAAGTCAGCCGGCAGGCGCCGAACAATCTGGCCGGGCATGTGCTGCTGGGGGGATTGTTTGCGCAATTCGAGGGGCTCAAGGCTGAGCTGAACGAGGCTCTGGCTGATGGCCCGCAGCACTGGGCGGCGATGTGGCAGCGTGATCAGAGTGTGATGGATCTGGCGGCGGGGGCCAGAGGCAAGCGATTGGCCAAGGCATTGGCGGCGATCTGACAGGCCTCTTCGCGGGCAAGTCGGATCGCCGCACCGCTCGCTCCTATATTGGATCGCGAACTCCTGTAGGAGCGAGGCTTGCCAGCGAAGGCGGCCGCATAGGCGACACACATTCCAAAACTGTCATCAACCTCGACTAGGCTCAGCAAGCCCACCCCGCCGAGCCCCCGCCATGTTCAAAGGCTTGCCCCTGATTTTCACGCTGCTGCTCTGCCTCACGGCCCACGCCGAAACCTGGCCCGCCGAGCAATGGGCGACCGGCCCGAACGTCTCCGGCCCCGCACTTCAAGCCCTGGAGACTTACGCCTTTCCACCTCGCGATGACACCACTCGAAAAGGCATCCGCACCGATGCCTTGCTGGTAATCCGCGACGGCCAACTGATCTACGAACGCTACGCCGGCCCGACCACGGCCGACACCGCGCACCTGACCTGGTCCATCAGCAAAAGCCTGATGGCCACGGTCCTGGGTGTGGCCTATGGCGAGGGCCTTTTCAAACTTGAGGACCCAGCGGTGCGGTTTTACCCGCCGTTGGCGAAACACCCGGCAATGACCCTGGCCGACCTGTTGCACTGGGCTTCAGGCCTGGACTGGCAGGAAGACTACGAATACGCCCCGTTGAAGTCCTCGGTGGTCGCCATGCTCTACACCCTGGGTCATCACGACATGGCGGCGTTCACCGCTGATCACGCTGAGTACGCCAAACCAGGCCAGGCCTTTCGGTACTCCAGTGGCGACAGCAATCTGCTGGCCGCCGCGCTGAAAACCATCGTCGGTCCGGCCCGTTACCCGGACTATCCATGGACATCATTGTTCGAGCCGCTAGGGATTCGCCATGCCGTCTGGGAAACCGATGCCACGGGCACTTTCGTCGCGTCCTCTTATGCCTACCTCACCGCCCGGGACCTGGCGCGCGTCGGCCTGCTGATGGCGCGTGACGGTCGTTGGGGTGATCGACAGCTGCTGCCCAAAGACTGGGTCGCCTTCAACCGCGAACCCTTCGCCCGTTATCAAGCCAATCAGGATGATGCGGTCCCCGGCGGTCATTGGTGGCTCAATCGCGCGGTGGAGGGCGCTGCCCGACCCTGGCCGGATGCTCCGGCCGACACCTTTGCCGCTTTGGGCCATTGGGGGCAGGCGATGTACGTGATTCCCGGCGAACAGCTGGTGATCGTGCGCTACGGCGATGACCGCGACGAGATCTATCAGCACAACGAATTGCTCAAGCTCGCGCTCAAGGCCTTTGCCGGGAAGGTGCAGCCATGAACCGCCACCGTTTTGTTCGTCGCCGACCGTTTAGCGCGCTGATGTTAGTAGCGCTGATAGCTTTGCTCGGCTGGATCTGGCAGGAGCGAGTGGCGTTGCGGGCGTTCCCCGACATCATCAGCGGCTACACCGCCAAGGAATATTGCTCGTGCCGGTACGTGATGAAGAACGACGCCGAGTATTGCCACCGCTACGTGAAGCAGTGGTTGCCCACCAGCGGTTTCACCGAAGACCCCGCCAGCCAGCGCGTGACCGTCAGCGGCATGGGCCGCAGCAACAGCGCGCAATGGATCGGCGAACACCAAGGCTGCCGCCTGCAACCCTGAACACGCTGGAATTACTTGTGGTGCAGGGCTGTTGTGGCATTAGAGTTTGCAACCTGCCTCAGGGCGGTTAAGGTTCGCTCAGGTTTATTTGCCCCATGAGTCTCTATGTTCAAGCGGTCCCTTTCCAAAACCCTCGCCTTCCTGCTTCTGGCCGGCGCTTCGTTGTCGGCCGAGGCCAATTGGTATCTCGATGGCGAGTCCTCTCGGCTGTCCTTCATCAGCACCAAAAACGCCAACATTTCCGAAGTGCAGCGCTTCCTGGTGTTGCACGGCAAAGTCAGCCCCAAGGGCCTGGCCGAGGTGGAAGTCGAGATGGAGTCGGTGAACAGCGGCATCCCGCTGCGCGACGAACGCATGCGCAAGGAACTGTTTGAGATCCAGACCTTCCCTGAAGCGCTGATCACCGCGCAGATCGATCTGCGCCCGATTAGCGATCTCGCGCCCGGTGCCCAACTGGAGCTGCGCTTGCCGCTGACCGTCAACCTTCACGGTAAAACCCACGAATACAACGCCGAACTGCTGGCGACCCGTCTTGATGACCGGCGCTTCCAGGTGGTGACCCTCGAGCCGATTATCATCAATGCCGAAGACTTCGATCTGGCACCGGGCCTGGAAAGTTTGCGCAAGGTCGCTGGATTGTCGGCCATCAGTCTGTCGGTGCCGGTGGGTGCGGTACTGATTTTCACGGCGCGCTGACATGGCCGGTGCAATCTTTCCCTGGCGGGCAGGCAACCACTTTGAACTGCTGATCGACGGCCCGGAGTTTTTCCCGCGCATGTTGGTCGCGATTGCCCGCGCCGAAGAACAGGTCGAGCTGGAGTTGTATCTGGTGGAAGCGGGCGCCTGTGCCGAGGCCATGGTGCAGGCGTTGGTGCAGGCCGCCGAGCGCGGCGTGCGTGTGCGCTGTCTGTTCGATGACTACGGCAGCCTCGCGTTCACCCTGACCTTGCGTCAGCGCCTGATGGCGGCGGGGGTGGAACTGCGTTTCTACAATCGCCTGAGCTGGCGACGCTGGGTCGGTAACTTTTATCGCGATCACCGCAAGCTGTTGCTGGTCGATCAGACTCTGGCGGTGGTCGGCGGCACGGGCGTCACGGACGAGTTCTGGACGCCGGGCGAAGACACCAGCGAATGGCATGAAGTGATGGTGGAAATCACCGGCCCCTTGGTCATCGACTGGCAGCTGCTGTTCGACCGGCAATGGATCGCCAACCGCCATCGCCGCGCCTGGAGACCTGCGGCGCACTTCGGCCTGCCGCGTCTGCCACGGGTGCCGTCCATGGGCGAAGGGATGGGGCGGGTGGCCTATGCCGACGCCCGCCAGCACCGCGACATCCTGCAATCGCTGATTCGAGCGCTGAACAGCGGTCAGCGGCGGGTCTGGCTGGCCACGCCGTACTTTCTGCCGACCTGGAAAGTCCGCCGTTCATTGCGCAGGGCTGCCGGCCGAGGCGTCGATGTGCGTCTGCTGCTGACCGGGCCACGCACCGATCACCCGTCGGTGCGCTACGCCGGGCATCGTTATTACCCGCGATTGCTCAAGTCCGGGGTGAAGATCTTCGAATACCAGCCGTGTTTCCTGCACCTGAAAATGGTCTTGATCGATGACTGGGTGAGCATCGGCTCATGCAATTTCGATCACTGGAATCTGCGCTTCAATCTGGAAGCCAACCTTGAAGCGCTGGACCCAGGGTTGACGCGTGCGGTAGTGGCGAGTTTCGAGAAGGACTTTGCGCAGAGCCAGGAAGTGAGCCTGGAGGCATGGCAACGCCGGCCACTGTGGCGGCGGGTCAAGCAAAGGGTTTGGGGATGGGTGGATCGGCTGGTGGTGAATCTGCTGGATCGACGCGGATAGTCGTCACACCCAAAATCACTGTGGGAGCGAGCCTGCTCGCGATGGCGGTGTAACAGCCAACAAAAATGTTGAATGTTATGCCCTCATCGCGAGCAGGCTCGCTCCCACAGGATTATTGCGGTGTGTCAGGGGTTACAGCAATTCAAAGCTCTGCTGCGTCACGTCCTGGGAATCCAGGCCGATCTGCACGTTGAACTTGCCTGGCTCCGCTGCGTATTTGAGCTGGGCATTGAAGAACTTCAGGTCGTCTTCGGTGATGGTGAAGTGCACGACTTTCTGTTCGCCGGCCTTCAGCGTGATTTTCTGGAAGTTCTTCAGTTCCTTGACGGGGCGGATCATCGAGCCGGTCACGTCCTGGATGTACAGCTGCACCACGGTTTCGCCGTCGCGCTTGCCGGTGTTTTTCACCATGACGCTGGCGTCGAGCTTGCCGGTCTTGTTCAGCGTGGTCGACGACAAGGCCATGTCGCTCAGGCTGAAATCGGTGTAGCTCAGGCCGAAACCGAACGGAAACAGCGGGCCGGTGGTGTCATCGAAATACTGCGAGGTGTAGTTGCCCGGTTTGCCCGGCGTGAACGGCCGGCCAATGCTCAGGTGGTTGTAGTAGGTCGGAATCTGGCCCACCGAACGCGGGAAGGTGATCGGCAGTTTGCCCGATGGGTTGTAGTCGCCGAACAGCACGTCCGCGATGGCGTTGCCGCCTTCGGTGCCGCTGAACCAGGTTTCCAGAATCGCGTCAGCCTGTTCCTTCTCTTCGAGAATCGACAGCGGGCGGCCGTTCATCAACACCAGCACCAGCGGTTTGCCGGTGGCTTTCAGCGCCTTGATCAGGTCGCGCTGGTTGGCCGGGATGTTCAGGTCGGTGCGGCTCGACGATTCGTGGGACATGCCACGGGACTCGCCGACAGCGGCAACCACGACATCAGCGTCTTTGGCGGCCTTCACCGCTTCGTCGATCAGCACTTGGGCGGAACGCGGATCATCCACCACTTCCGGGGCATCGAAGTTGAGGAAGTTCAGGTAATCCAGCACTTTCTTGTCGCTGGTGATATTGGCGCCACGGGCGTAGATCAGCTTCGATTTGTCTGAAACAGCGGCGTTCATGCCGTCGAACAAGGTGACCGATTGAGCCGGACGGCCAGCGGCGGCCCAGCTGCCCATCATGTCGATTGGCGCCTTGGCCAACGGACCGACCAGCACGATCTTCGCGGTTTTCTTCAGCGGCAGGGTCTCGCCCTGGTTCTTCAGCAACACCAGGCTGCGGCGCGCGACGTCACGGGCCTCAGCGCGGTGCAGACGGCTTTCGGCGTAGGTGTCGGCCGGATCGTCTTCAGCCTTGCCGATGCGCAGGTACGGGTCCTTGAACAGGCCCATGTCGTACTTGGCGGCGAGCACTTCGCGGACGGCGTTATCGATGTCTTTCTGTTCGATCTCGCCGGCCTTCAACAGTCCCGGCAGCTCTTTGCCGTACAGGGTGTCGTTCATGCTCATGTCGATGCCGGCCTTGATCGCCAGCTTCGCGGCTTCGCGACCGTCACGAGCGACGCCATGCTTGATCAGCTCGAAAATCGCCCCGTGGTCACTGACCGCCAGGCCCTTGAAGCCCCAATCCTTGCGCAGCAGGTCGTTCATCAGCCAGGTGTTGGCGGTGGCTGGCACGCCGTTGATCGAGTTCAGCGCAACCATTACGCCACCCGCGCCCGCATCGATGGCGGCGCGGTACGGTGGCAGGTAGTCCTGGTACATTTTGACCGGGCTCATGTCGACGACGTTGTAGTCGCGACCGCCCTCGACCGCACCGTACAGGGCAAAGTGCTTGACGCTGGCCATGATGCTATCGGCCGCGTTCGCGCCGGTGCCCTGGAAGGCCCGGACCATGACGCCGGCAATGCGCGACACCAGGTACGTGTCTTCGCCGAAGCCTTCGGAGGTGCGGCCCCAACGTGGGTCACGGGAAATGTCGACCATCGGCGCGAACGTGATGTCGAGGCTGTCTGCCGCGGCTTCCTTGGCGGCGATGCGCCCGGACAGACCGATGGCGTCCATGTCCCAGCTCGAGGCCAGGGCAATCGGGATTGGGAAAATCGTGCGGTGACCGTGGATCACGTCATAGGCGAAGAACATCGGGATCTTCAACCGGCTGCGCATGGCCGCGTCCTGCATCGGACGGTTTTCCGCGCGCGTGATCGAATTGAAGGTACCGCCGATGTTGCCGGCGGCGATTTCCTTGCGGATCATCTCCCGAGGCATCTCAGGGCCGATGCTGATCAGGCGCAACTGGCCGATCTTTTCATCGAGGGTCATTTGTTTCATCAGGTCAGTGATGAAAGCGTCCTTGTTCTCCAAAGGTGCGGGCGTCGTGGCGGCCAATACGGTATGACTGGCCAGGCTGACGAACAGGCCCAGCAAACACAGCTTCTTCATGAATAGTTTTCTCAAAGGCCTAAACGGCAGTGAATACGCGCCGATCAGCCAAAATTTAGGGAGCGACTATTGTTGTTCAGGTAAATGCAGCACACTTCTGCAGCGTTTGGCGCTGGGGCATCTTTTAGCCCATTGGCTCGATGCAATCCAGTGGCGGGGGCAGATTATGCCCCAAGAGACCGCTCAGAAGGTCGCTGGTTGTTTTTCAACGGAAGGTGCAAGGGAGCGTCAACCAGATGAATGTACGACACCACACTCGGTCGAGCCTGCAGGTTGCAGCCTTGATGTTGCTCACCACGCTGCTGGCGGGCTGCGGCATCAACAACATTCCTACCCTCGACGAACAGGCCAAGGCTGCCTGGGGCCAGGTGCAGAACCAGTACCAGCGCCGCGCCGACCTGATCCCCAACCTGGTGGAAACCGTCAAGGGCTACGCCAAACATGAGGAAGAAACCCTGACCGCGGTGATCGAAGCCCGAGCCAAGGCGACCTCGATCCAGGTGGATGCCAGCACCCTGGACAACCCGGAAAAACTCAAGCAGTTCCAGCAGGCGCAGGATCAGCTGACCGGCGCCTTGAGCCGTTTGATGGTGGTGTCCGAACGTTACCCGGACCTCAAGGCCAACCAGAATTTCCTTGCGTTGCAATCGCAGCTCGAGGGCACCGAGAATCGCATCGCCGTGGCGCGTCGCGACTTTATCCTCGCGGTGCAGAAGTACAACACCGAAATCCGCACCTTCCCGGGTCGCCTGTGGCACACGGTGATGTACAGCGATTTGCCGATCCGCGAAACCTTCGAGGCCACCAGCCCCGATGCCGAAAAAGCGCCAGAAGTGAAGTTCTGATCGGCTTGACGCGTCACCACGGATGAGGTTGCCAATGCGCGTGTTGAAAGTGGGCCTGGTGCTGGTGCTGTGGGTGTTTGCCCTGACAGCCCAGGCCGAGTTGAAGTTTCCGCAGCTGACCGGACGGGTGGTGGATAACGCCCAGATGATCGAGCCGTCGGTTCGTGAGCAACTGACGCAGCAGCTCCAGGCCCATGAAAAAGCCACGGGCGAGCAGTTGGTCGTGGTGACGTTGCCGAACTTGCAGGGCACCGACATTGCCGATTTCGGCTATCAGCTGGGGCGCTACTGGGGCATCGGCCAGAAGGATAAAAACACCGGCGCGTTGCTGATCGTTGCGCGCGATGATCGTAAATTGCGCATCGAAGTCGGTTACGGCCTGGAAGATCGCCTGACCGATGCGCAGAGCTCGGTGATCATCAACCAGGTGATCACGCCAGCGTTCAAGACCGGCAACTTCAGCAAGGGCATCAGCGACGGGGTCGCCGCGATGCTGGTGGTGCTGGGCGGCAATCCGCTGGATGAACCGTCGACGGTCTATGAGCCGAGAGGGGATGAGGGCGACGATTTCGTATCCCGCCATCCGGGCGTGTTCGTGTTCCTGGTGTTGCTGTTCATCCTGACGATTTTCGTCTGCCAGATGCTCGGTATCCTGCCCAGCGGTGGCGGTGGTCGAGGCAGTTCAGGGGGCGGTTTCGGCGGTGGAGGTTTCGGCGGCGGTGGCGGGGGCTTCAGCGGGGGTGGCGGCAGTTTCGGGGGCGGCGGTTCGTCGGGCGGCTGGTGAGCATAATAATGAATGGGCACTTTTAGACATGGCATTACTGACTGAACACGAACAACGCAAAGTCGCCGAGGCGATTGCCCGGGTCGAGCGCGACACCGACGCCGAACTGGTGACGGTGCTCGCGGCCCGCGCCGACGACTACGCGTACATCCCGCTGCTCTGGGCCAGCCTGCTGGCGCTGGTGGTGCCGGGTATCGTGCATTACCTGACAGGCTGGCTGACCCTGCACAGTTTGCTGCTGGTGCAATGGATCACGTTCATCGTGCTGTGCCTGGTGTTCCGGATTCCGAAAGTCACCACCCACCTGATCCCGCGCTCGGTGCGGCATTGGCGAGCGTCAAATCTGGCGCGCCGGCAGTTTCTGGAGCAGAACCTGCACCACACGGTGGGCAGCACCGGGATGCTGATTTTTGTCTGCGAAGCTGAGCGGTACGTGGAAATTCTGGTGGATGAAGGGATTTCCAAGCGGCTGGACAACAAGAACTGGGACGCGATCGTTGCGGCGTTTACTCAACAGGTGAAGCAGGGCCAGACGTTGCAGGGGTTTGTGACGTGCGTCGAGGCGTGCGGCGAGCTGCTCAAGGTGCATGTGCCGGTGACGCACGTGCGCAATGAGTTGCCGAATCGGTTAGTGGTGTTGGGCTGATTTCACTTCTGGAATTGATACACCTTCTGTGGGGAGAGGGCTTTTGTGGTGAGGGAGCTTGCTCCCGCTGGGGCGCGAAGCGGCCCCCCAAACCAGCCAATGCGGTCATTCAGATAAACACGGTTGCAGGGGGTAGGGCTGCTTCGCAGCCCAGCGGGAGCAAGCTCCCTCGCCACACAATCCCACACAATCCCACTCAACCCAGTAGCGTTTTTGCTTCGGGTTTCGCACCGTTCGGGAAATTACCCGTGCCCTCGTATGCCATCCCCCCTAAAATACCCGCCATTCCCGATCCGCTCCGCCCGAGGCCGTTTTTTCCATGTCTGTCACCGCCACTCCCGCCAGCCTCGCGCCGGATCACCACGCCCAGTTCATCGACCTGCTGCAAACCAGCCTCGACCAGAATGCCTTCATCAAACTGGTCCTGGCCAAGTACGTCGGCACCGAAGCCGATTTGCAGCGGTTGATCATCAAGCAACTGACGGTCAAGGATCAGGCCTGCCTGTCCTTCGTCTACCGCTACAAGACCCGCGACATCACCAAGAACCTGCCGCTTGCCGAGGGCGTCGCGACCATCGGCGCGCTGTTGCCGGCCTCGTTCAAAAATGCGCATTTACTGTCGCTGACTGACGAAGCCCAGCTCGAATACAGCAAAAAGGGCAAGTCTTCGCTGTTCAAGAGCAAACCTCAGCAATTGCGTGAAGTGCCGTCCGCCGAGCATAACCGCGAGAAGAACCGTTTCCTCGACCTGAACCGGCCGTTCCTCGCTGACCTCGGCGTGACAAACAGCAAGCACGAGCTGATCCCGGCGATGTCGCGCAAGTGGAAGCAGATCAACAAGTTCATCGAAGTCTTCAGCCATGCGCTGACCACCTCGCCCTTGGCCCTGGATAAGCCGGTACAGGTGGCGGATTTCGGTTCGGGCAAGGGATACCTGACCTTTGCGATCCACGACTATCTGCGCAACACCTTGAAGGCCGAAGCCGTGGTGACCGGCGTCGAGTTGCGCGAAGAAATGGTCAACCTGTGCAATGCCGCTGCCGCCAAGCTTGAGCATCCGGGGCTGGTGTTCAAGTGCGGTGACGTGCGAAGCGTCGCGCCGAGCGAGCTGGACGTGATGATCGCGCTGCACGCCTGTGACATCGCCACCGACTACGCGATTCACACCGGCATCCGCTCCGGCGCCTCGATCATCATGTGCTCGCCGTGCTGCCACAAACAGATCCGCCTGCAAATCCAGAGCCCGGCGCTGCTCAAGCCGATGCTGCAATACGGTCTGCACCTGGGCCAGCAAGCGGAAATGGTCACCGACAGCCTGCGAGCGCTGTTCCTGGAAGCCTGTGGTTATGAAACCAAGGTGTTCGAGTTCATCTCACTGGACCACACCAACAAGAACAAGATGATTTTGGCGGTCAAACGCGCCGAGCCGGTCGACCCGGCCCAGCTGTTGGTGAAGATCCAGGAGCTGAAGGATTTCTACCACATCAGCGAACATTGCCTGGAAACCCTGCTGCGCGCCGACGGCTACCTCTAAAACACCGCATGACCCTGTAGGAGCCAGGCTTGCCGGCGAAGGCGATAGTGCCGACGCCTTCGCCGGCAAGCCTGGCTCCTACAGGTCACGTAGTGGCAATGCGGGCGGGTTTGATGGCGGTCTTGCGTCCGAGCATCACCGTCACGATCACCCCGGCGGCAAACAGCCAGGTGATCGGCTCGATATGTTCACCAAAGAACAGCGCCGAAAACGCGATGGTGAAGAAGATCTGCAACAGCTGGATCTGACTGACTCGGGCAATGCCGCCCATCGCCAACCCGGCGTACCAGGCAAAGAACCCGATGAACTGCGAGAACAGCGAAACATAACCAAACGCCCACCAAGTCTTGGCGGATATTTCGCCCTGGTGTTGCAGCGCCAAATAGACCACCGGTCCGATCAGCAGCGGCGTCGATAACACCAGCGCCCAGCAGATCACCTGCCAGCCGCCCATCTCCTTGGCCAACCGGCCGCCCTCGGCATAACCCAGGCCGCCCACGGCAATCGCCCCGAGCATCAGCAAATCACCGGCCTGAATACTGCCGGCCCCGCTGATCAGCGCATAACCCAACACCAGCGCACTGCCCAACGCCGCGCAGGCCCAGAAGGCTTTCGACGGTCGTTCGTGGGACAACCACGCGGCGTAAAGCGCGACGCACAGCGGCTGCAAACCGTTGACCAGTGCGCCGTGGGAGGCCGGCAAGGTTTGCATGGCCCAGGCCGACAACACCGGAAAACCGAGGATCACGCCTGCGATCACCAGTGTCAGGCCTTTGACCTGTTTCCAGGTTGGCCATTTTTCCCGGCGCCACAGCAACAACATCGCCGCCGGCACCGCCGCAAACAACGCCCGGCCCAGGCCGTTGAGCAGCGGATGAAGTTCCTGCACGACGATCCGCGTGAAGGGCAAGGTGAGGCTGAAGATCACAACGCCGAGCAGGCCGAGGGCCATGCCGGTGTTTTCGCGCGAGGACATGATGGGGGACCAGAATGTTAGGTGGCGGGAAGAGACTTCATCTAGCCATAAACCACGGGGATCGCGCTGTTACAGATAGGCGCAGAGTTATCCGTACAGTTGAAGGGCGCCTTCGCGGGCAAGCCTCGCTCCTACAGGTATGGTGGTGCCTTTGTAGGAGCGAGGCTTGCCCGCGAAGAACGATAACGCGGTTTTCAGGTAGTAGCTGGTTATTACCCGACCCGCTGGATAAGGACTACCTTGAATACTCCTATGCATTTCCCAGAGGAGTCCTCCCCATGGCTGCCAAGAAAATTCTGATGCTGGTCGGCGATTACGTCGAAGACTACGAAGTGATGGTGCCTTTCCAGGCGCTGCTGATGGTCGGCCACACGGTGCACGCCGTTTGCCCGGACAAATCCGACGGCCAGACTGTGCGCACGGCGATTCACGACTTCGAAGGCGACCAGACCTACAGCGAAAAACCCGGTCACTTGTTTGCCCTGAACTTCGATTTCGCCAAAGTCGCTGAATCCGACTACGACGCGCTGCTGATCCCCGGCGGTCGTGCGCCGGAATACCTGCGCCTGAACGAAAAAGTCCTGGAGCTGGTGCGCGCATTCGACAAGGCCGGCAAACCGATCGCTGCCGTGTGTCACGGTGCGCAACTGCTCGCGGCAGCTGGAGTTCTCGAAGGTCGCGAGTGCAGCGCTTACCCGGCCTGCGCGCCGGAAGTGCGTCTGGCCGGCGGTACGTTCATCGATATTCCGGTGACGGAAGGCCACGTACAAGGCAATCTGGCCACTGCGCCCGCCTGGCCGGCGCACCCGAGCTGGCTCGCCGGTTTCCTTGGGTTGCTGGGCACCAAAATCACGCTGTAACGAGGGGCTTTTCCATGTGCGAGCTGTACGTCAAAGCTGATCCGATTCTCTATGAATCGCGCTCCCGCTCGCTGCGCATCTGCGGGGTGGTCACCACCCTGCGCCTGGAGAATCAGTTCTGGGACATCCTCAGCGAAATCGCCGAGGTCGACGGCATGACCACCAACCAGTTGATCGCCAAGCTGTATGAAGAGGTGATGGACTACCGCGGCGAAGTGGTGAATTTCGCCTCGTTCTTGCGGGTGAGTTGTACGCGGTATCTGAGTCAGCGACGGGTACAGGCGCCGGAGTTGTCGGTGGTGCGGGCGGTGGTGAAATAGGGTTGGTTTTGCGCTGGCCTTACCGGCCCCATCGCGAGCAGGCTCGCTCCCACGGGGGAACGCATTCCAATGTGGAAGCGAGCCTGCTCGCGATGGCGGTGTTACAGGCGACAGATGTCCCGGGCTGGTCTTTACTCTGAAGCGCGAGACCACTCAATCGCCAAGGAGAAAGAGCATGTCCGGATGGTACGAAGTGAGCAAAAGCAGCAACGGTCAGTTCAAGTTTGTACTGAAAGCCGCCAACGCCGAAACCATTCTGACCAGCGAGCTGTACACCACTCGCGGTGCTGCCGACAACGGCATTGCTTCGGTGCAGAAGAACAGCCCGCTGGATGAGCGCTACGAAAAGAAAACCACCAAGGATGGCCATCCTTACTTCAATCTCAAGGCCGGTAACCACGAGATCATCGGCAGCAGCGAGACCTACTCTTCCGCTGGTGCGATGGATAAAGGCATCGCCAGCGTCAAGGCCAACGGGCCGACCACCGTGATCAAGGACAAGACCTTGCCGGTGCTTTGATCGCTCCCTTCAGGACCAACACAATTCCCCCCGTAGGAGCGAACCTGCTCGCGATAGCGGCTTAACATTCGACGAAGATGTTGAATGTCAGTCCGCCATCGCGAGCAGGCTCACTCCCACATGGGTTTTGTGTGCGGCTTGAGATCAACGCAAGGCTTTCAGCAAGTCTTGCAACTGGCTGATCCCGGCCTCGCCGAGTGGAAACACCGGCAACCGCGGATCGCCCACTTCCAGCCCGGTCGCACGCAGCCCCGCCTTGATCGTCGCCGGCAAGCCACCCTTGAGGATGAAGTCCAGCAGCGGCAACTGGCGATAGAACAGTTCACGCGCCTTGCCCAGGTCGTTCGCCAGCACCGCGTCATACAGATCCAGATTGAGCTGCGGAATCAGGTTCGGCGCCGCTGTGCACCAACCTTTCGCACCCGCCGCGAACGCTTCCAGCGCCAGCGGGTTGCAGCCGTTGTAGAACGGCACCCGGCCTTCGCCAAGCAGTTGCAGCTTGTGCATGCGCTGGATGTCGCCGGTGCTCTCCTTGACCATGGTCACGTTCTCCACGGCGTTGACGATCCGCAGGATCAGCTCCACCGACATGTCGGTGCCGCTGGTGGCCGGGTTGTTATAGAGCATGATCGGGACGCCGATGCTGTCGCCGATGGCGCGGTAGTGGGCGAGGATTTCCGCTTCGCTGAGTTTCCAGTAGGACGTCGGCAGCACCATCACCACATCGGCGCCATGGGCTTCGGCGAAACGGGCGCGGCGCACGGCTTTGGCGGTGGTCAGGTCGGACACACTGACGATGGTCGGCACGCGCTTGGCCACATGCTTGATGCTGAATTCGCTGACCTGATCCCACTCCGCATCGCTCAGGTAAGCGCCTTCGCCGGTGCTGCCCAGTGGCGCGATGGCGTGGACGCCGCCGTCGATCAAGCGGTCAATGGAACGCCCGAGTGCGTCGAGATCGACGCCTTCGCCATTGGCGGTGAACGGGGTGATGGTGTAGCCGATGATGCCGTGAATGGTGGGGGTCGACATGTTGTGTCTCCTTCAGGAAATGGGTGGGTTCAGTTCAGGCAATCGGCGTGTTGACGCAGGTGCTGCCGGGCGTAGTAGTTGAACGCGGCGCCGTGGCGCTTGGGTTTCGAGATCCAGTCATGGGCTTCGCGGCCCAGGTCCGGCAGGATCGGTTTGATGGTCCCGGCACTCATCGCCAGCAGTTGCAGCTTTGCGGCACGCTCGATCAGCTGAGCAATGACACAGGCTTCTTCGATGGTCGTGCCGGTGGACAACTGGCCGTGGTGCGACAGCAGGATGGCCCGTTTGTCGCCCAGTGCGCCGGCGATCAAATCACCTTCTTCGTTGCCCACCGGTACACCCGGCCAGCCTTCGAGAAACGCGCAATCGTCGTAGAGCGGGCAGAGGTCCATGTGGGAAATCTGCAGCGGCACTTCGAGCATCGACAGCGCCGCGACGTGGGTCGGGTGCGTGTGAATGATGCAGTTCACGTCGGGCCGGGCGCGGTACACCCAACTGTGGAAACGGTTGGCCGGGTTGGGCATGCCGTGGCCTTCGAGCACTTCCAGGTCTTCGTTGACCAGCAGCAGATTGCTCGCTGTGATCTCGTCGAAACCCAGGCCCAGTTGTTGAGTGTAATAGGTGCCAGGCTGAGGGCCACGGGCGGTGATTTGCCCGGCCAGGCCGGAGTCGTGACCATTTTCAAATAGAATCCGGCAGGTCAGGGCCAGCTTTTGCCGGTCGGTCCACGTATTATCCGCCAGGGTGTTTTGCATCTGGGTCAACGCTTGCTTGACCAATTGCTCTTTGGGTAATGCTAAGGTCTTGGCCATCTCGGTGTCCTTGGGGTGGTTCATGCAAATGACACAGCAGAGGCTATATGACACTTTGTGTCATAGACAAGGGCAAATCGTCGCCTCCTTGATGGATTAATCGTTCTTCATGTCTATCCGTTTGAAATTACTTAGAAAAAAACTTGGCGTGACGCTGGAGGCCCTGGCCGAAAAATCCGGCATGACCAAGAGCTATCTGTCGAAAGTCGAGCGCGGGCTGAATACGCCGTCGATCGCGGCTGCCCTGAAACTGGCCAAGGCGCTGAACGTGAAGGTCGAGGAGTTGTTCTCCGAAGACAACATCAGCCTCGACAGCTACAGCCTGGTGCGCAGCGACGAGCGCCAGTCCCTGGCGGCCAACGATGAAAGCCCCGGCTACGCGGTGCTGGCCCACCAGGTCAGCGAGCGCAGCCTGCTGCCGTTCATGATTTATCCGCCGACAGAATTCGCGGACAAAACCTTCAAGGAACACGTGGGGGAAGAGTTTCTGTTCGTCCACGAAGGGCAGGTGGAAGTGGACTTCATGAACGAGCGCGTGCTGCTCAATCGCGGGGATGCGCTGCACTTCAATGCGCAGAAACCGCACCGGATTCGCTCAGTGGGGGAGGCTCAGGCGCAGTTGCTGGTGGTGGTGCATAGCGCTGAGGAATGAAGTTGCGGTGCTGTTGTGGCGAGGGAGCTTGCTCCCGCTCGGCTGCGAAGCAGTCGTAAAACCTGACAATGCGTTTTCTCTGAAAGAATGCAGGGGCCGCTTCGCAGCCCAGCGGGAGCAAGCTCCCTTGCCACAGGTTCGGTGTTCGCTTCAGACCTCGACGGGAACTGTGAGCTTCGGGCTGCCGAGCGCATGGGTCTTCGAATCAAAAAACCGCAGTTCTGACCCCGTTCCCTCAAACACCTTCGTGTAATGCCGCTTCTGATGCTGGATAAACGCCTTGCTGCGCGGGTAAATCGAGATTGCCACTACCTTGGGTTTCGCCTGGCGCAACGCATGGATGATGTGGCTGTCCTGCTCGCCCAAGGCATGCCCGAACAGGCATAACCCCTCACCATGGCTCAGCAACTGGTCATAGCAAAACGACAGATAATCCGAGCTGCGAATGGTCTTGAGCTTGTCCTGCGCCGGCCCTTCGTTGACGAACAGCGGCACATCGTCCAGCGTCTTGATGGTGTTGTTGATGGCGAAACTGCCCAGCAATGTGCCCTCCGTCGACATCAGCTTGCGCGCCGTGCCGTCCTGATTGCGCACCAGGTGCAAGCCACCGTGCAGGTACAACAAACGGGTTTTATCGGTCGCCGTGGCGCTCAAATCAAAACCCGGTTCGGCGCCCTGGAACAGATCGGTGATGGCATCCGGCTGATGCTGGATCGCCCAATAGTTGAGCAAGTCGTAATTGGTGGTGAACACCGTTCGATAGCGTCCCAGTTCCTGACTGATCGTCGCCAGGGTCGAGGGCACCACAAGCCGCCACGGGATGTGCACCGCGTGGACTGTGTTGATCAGCGCTTCCTTGATCGCGTAGTAACGATTACGCGGCGCAGCGGAGCTGACGGCCAGGGCCTTGTTGACCCGGCTGGTGATTTTCAGCGCGCTCAGCACCTGTTCGAAACTGCGGGTCTGCATGGCGTCGAACACGCTCAGCTCGGACTGGCTCAGGGGTTTTTCTTCGACGGTGCGGGCATTTTCGAACAGCGAGTCGTAGCCGAAGTCGTCCCACACCGCACGGCTGGCGCCGTTGCCGACCAGCAAACCGCTGAACGAGGCGGTGGCGCGCAAGGCGTTCCAGTCTTCAAGTTGGGCATCAACATCCTGGAAATCGGTCATTGCGGTCAAAGTCTCAAAGCAAAAGGTCTGATGGGCGGCGACTTTATCACGACCGGGACTTGAGCCAGATCAAGTTACTGCCTGCCCGAAGCGTCGATCCTGTGCGCACCCGCCGGATCGGCACCACCGATTCGGCCTAGCCAGGAGAATCGCTCATGAGCAGCACGTTTTTCATTCCCGCCGTTAACATCATGGGCAATGACTGCCTGGACGAAGCCATGGTTGCCATTGGCAAATACGGCTTTCGCAAGGCGCTGATCGTCACCGACACCGGGCTGGCCAAGGCCGGTGTGGCGAAGATGATTGCTGAAAAACTGGCAATGCAGGACATCGACTCGGTGATCTTCGACGGCGCCAAACCGAATCCGAGCATGGCCAACGTCGAGCGCGGCCTGGGCCTGCTCAAGGAAAGTCGCTGTGATTTTGTGGTGTCGCTCGGCGGCGGTTCGCCCCATGACTGCGCCAAGGGCATCGCGTTGTGTGCGACCAACGGCGGGGAGATCCGCGACTACGAAGGCGTCGACCGATCGACCCAACCGCAATTGCCGCTGATCGCGATCAATACCACCGCCGGCACGGCCAGCGAAATGACCCGTTTTTGTATCATCACCGACGAATCGCGCCACGTGAAAATGGCCATCGTCGACCGCAACGTCACGCCGTTGCTGTCGGTCAACGACCCGGCGCTGATGGTCGCCATGCCCAAGGGATTGACCGCCGCCACCGGCATGGACGCGCTGACTCATGCCATCGAAGCCTACGTGTCCACCGCCGCCAATCCGATTACCGATGCCTGCGCACTGAAAGCCATCACCTTGATCAGCAGCAACCTGCGTCTGGCCGTGCGCAATGGCAGCGACATGGCGGCACGGGAAAACATGGCTTACGCACAGTTTCTCGCCGGCATGGCGTTCAACAACGCCTCCCTGGGATTTGTCCACGCCATGGCTCACCAGTTGGGCGGGTTCTATGACTTGCCGCATGGCGTATGCAACGCGGTGCTGCTGCCCCACGTGCAGAGTTTCAATGCGCAGGTCTGCGCCCCGCGCCTGACCGATGTGGCCCACGCGATGGGCGCCGATATCCGTGGCTTAAGCCCGGAAGAGGGCGCTCAAGCGGCCATCACGGCGATCCGCAGCCTGTCCAGCGACATCGAGATTCCCGCCGGTTTGCGTGAACTCGGCGCCAAGCTCAACGACATCCCGACGCTCGCGACCAACGCGCTGAAAGACGCGTGCGGCCTGACTAATCCACGGGCGGCGGATCAGCGCCAGATCGAGGAGATTTTCCGCAGCGCGTTCTAGTCGGTTTGCCGGCCGGGCGCGAGCCTCACGCACACCATCGCGCCCAAGGCCAGCAAGGTGCAAAACAGGGACAGTGGCCATGCTTGCTGGCTTGCGATCAGACTGGCAATCGCGCCGATGATGGCGGCCATCAGCTGGTGGATGAAACCACTCAACGCCATCGCATAAGCCCCGCCGACCGGCGAGCCGTCGTTGGCCAGGGACAGGCTGATCGGGTAGTTCAAAGACTGCCCGAACACGGCAAAGCAGTATGGCAACCAGAGCAGCAGCGCAATGGAAGTGCCCGCGATGCTCCCCAGCAACATCACCGCGCTACCGCCCAATACCAGGCCCACGCCCGCCGTCATCAGCCAGCGTTGACCGGTGCGAAGCACGAAGGCATTGACCCCCAACGCCCCCAGGAAATACGCCGCGCTGATCGGCCAGCCCAACAGCCCGTATTCCACGGCCGACCAGTTGAAGGGGCCTTGCAGAATCAGCGGCGCTGCGGTGTTGAACGCAATGATCACCCCATAACCGAGGCCGCCGGCGAGTGCCGGCAGCAGGAAGGCGCGATCACGCAAAATGCGCCAGTAACTCGGCCAGGCGGATGACTGAACAGGCTCCTCGTTCAGCAACGGGAACGTGACCCGCACCACCGCCATCGCCATCAACAGACTCGCGCCACCCAACAGATAGAAAATCGCCGGCCAGCCCAGCGCCACCTGAATGATCGACCCCAGGTACTGGCCGATCCCCAGCGCCACTACAAACGAAATCGAGATCCAGGACAGCGCCTTGGCCAGCAGGTCACCGCGGAAACTGTCGCGGATCAATACCCGCGCCATGACCGAAATCCCGCTGGCACCCATCCCCTGGACCAGACGCCAGAACAGGAACGTTTCAAGCGACTGGCTCAAGGGCAGGGCAAGGTTACCCAGCCCGTAGATACCGAGTGCGGCGAGCAACACCGGCTTTCGGCCAATGCGCTGCCCCAGGCTGCCCCAGAACAACATCGGCAGCGCCATGCCGATCAGGTACACGGCCAACCCCCAGGACACCTGCGAGGCGTCGGCTGACAGACCCCGGGCAATGTCCGGCAACGCCGGCAGGTAAATGCTCATGCCCAGTTGGGCGAGAAACACCGTGCTGCAGGTGACGAGGAGGGTGGTGCTGCTCTTCATGGGGTCTTCCTTGGGTTTCTAGCTGAGGTCCCGGGTGTGTGCGGGTAAAAGCTCGGTGACGAGTTCACAGAAATGGCGTATCAGCATCGGCTCCATGTCGGCGCGCAAGGTGATTCTGATCGCAGCCTTGCCTTGTTCGACCACGGGGAAAAAGACTGTCGAGGTAAAGAAACCGAGATTGGCCAATTCGATGGCAATACGGTTGGCCAGCGTCGCTTCACCGCAGTGGATCAAGCGGATGGCCATGTTACTGCCCTGTTGTGCGGTTCGTATCAGGCTGTCAAAGAGCCGGATATTAGCCTGAAGTTTTTCCTGTAGCGCGACGAATGCCGGCGTGCGATGCAACTGGATGGAGGCCCTTCCCGCACCGATGGCCGCGCTGTTCAGACTTTGCGACCAATTGCTGGGGCCGCCATAACGTTGAATCAGTTTTTTCTGCCGTTCATTGCCCAGCATCACCAGCCCGCCGCTGGCGCCAAATGACTTGGCCAATGAGGCGACGATCAAGGCGTCATCGTCCAGAGCCTGCAACCTTGGGCGTACCAGACCGGCCCCGCAAGTGCCAACGGCGGACAGTGCGTGGGAATCGTCGAGATAGAGAAAAAGGCCATAGCGATCCCTCAAGTACAACAGACCGTCCATGTCGGCGACTCCGCCCATGCTGTACGCGCCGTCGGCAACATACGCGACCCTGTTGTGGTGCTGGCACTGCGTTTCGAGGAAGTCCATGTCGTTGTGCGGACTGGTCACGACCTTGGTTTCGTCGGCGCAGGCGGCTTTGAGGTGATTCATCGAGTAGTGTGCCAACCGGTCAAATACCATCACCGGTGGCTGGTTCTCGGTAAATACGCCACTGGCCAGCAGCGGCAGGATGCCGGCACTCGCCGCGCTGCACGATAAGGTGCTTAGGCACGTGGCGCCGAACAGTGCCGAGAGCTCGGTTTCGTACAGCTCCAGGATCGCCAGTTTGCAGCGGTTTTTCGAGTTGGCGACGCGCAAGGTACCGGTTTCCCACAAGGTGGTCATGGCACCGTCGAGCAAATCGGGATGGTGATCCAGGCCCAGGTAGGAGGTGGTGCAGAAGTGATGAAAGGCGCGCCCATGTTGGTCAACCATGCGGTTGCTGCTTCTGATGTCGACGTTCAATCCCGCGACTTTCCCTGCTTCCGCAGTGTCCCAGCTGTGGTCCGCCAACGAGATCAGTTTTCTATAGTTGGTGAAAGTGTTTGTAGTGTGTGTTGTCGGGTCCATTTGAGGTGTCTGTCCTTGAGTGATGAAATCGTCCGTGTGTTTCCAGACTTTACAGACAGCGGCGGGGGCATTGAATCGGCCGTTTCCTGTTCGGTTGAGTGTTACAAGAGATTTATGTGTAGGGCGACGCCCTGCGATGCTGTGGGCCAAAACCGGGCTATCCCGCCGACTCAGCCGAACTGAAGTCATCGAGCTGGTCAAGCAACTGGCGACCAGCGCCGACGTGCTGATCGAAAACCTGCGCCCCGGCGCCCTGGCAATGATCACTGATGTCCTGCGGGAGCGATCCGCGCCACGCCGCCGATCGGGTGGGAGCGAGCCTGCTCGCGAAAGCAGCCTGACAGTCCCCGCTCAACCCGCCGCCACCAACCCCTTCCCTGGCGCCGCACTGAACTGAATCAACGCGACCCCGGCGATCAACAACACCGCCCCCAACACCCGCGGCAACGTCATCTGTCGTTCCACCAACCCAAACCACCCGAAGTGATCCAGCACCAGCGAAGCCACCACCTGTCCCGCCAGCGCCAACGCAATAAACCCCGACGCCCCCAGCTTGGGCAGCAGCATCAGCGCCAACGAAATAAAACACACCCCAAACGCACCCCCCGCCCACATCCACAACGGCGCCTTGCTGATGAACGCCAGTGACGGCAACGGCAAGCGCATTGCCAACATGATCGGCAACAACACGACGATACTCACCAGCAACGACGCAAGCGTTGCCCACAACGGATGGCCCAACCCACGCGTGAGGTTGGCGTTGATCGCGCTCTGAAACGGCACCACCGCCCCGGCAACCACGGCCAGCAGCAACAGCCCGGCCCAATGCAATGTACTCATGATCATTCTCCAACAGGTTTTGCTGGACTCTAGAGTATTCGTCGCGCAGATTTAAATTCCGAATTGCTATCCAGAACATGCATCAGATGAATGATCTTCGGCGTATCGACCTCAACTTGCTGGTGATCCTCGACGCCTTGCTCAGCGAGCAGCACGTCACGCGCGCGGCGCAGCGCTTACACCTGAGTCAGCCGGCGGTCAGTCATGCTCTGGCGCGGTTACGCGACTTGCTGGGAGACCCTTTGCTGGTGCGCGCGGGTGCCACGCTCGTACCCACGCCGCGAGCCATGGAATTGATCGCACCCTTGGCCGAAGCACTCGCTCAGGTGCAATCCCTGCTGGCCCCGAACGCTTTCGACCCGGCCACGGCCAAGCGCACGTTTCGTCTGGCAATGTCCGACTATGGCGCCGCCATCGTCCTGCCAGGGCTGATTCGCACCTTGCGCCGGGAAGCGCCGGGCATCGACCTGCAAATCAGTCACGCCAGCCGCGAAGGCATGCTCGACGCAGTACTTAATGGCGACATCGACCTGGCAGCAGGTGTCTTCCCTGAACTGCCAAACGAGCTGCGCAGCACGCCACTCTTCGAAGAGCACTACGCCTGCCTGGTCGACCGCAACAGCCTGCCTGCCAATGGCGTACTCGACCTGCCGACCTACCTCGCACGGCCACACGTCCTGCTGGAAATGCGCGGCAGCGGCACGCCTGAAATCGAGCGGGCGCTGACGGCGTTACGTGAACGCCGTCGCGTCGCGATCAGCCTGCCGCACTGGAGCGTCGCCCCGGAATTAATCAGTGGCACGGACCTGATTCTTACCGTGGCTTCACGTGGGCTGCGCGAGATTGATGAGCGCTCGCTGGTCGTAGTTGCGCCGCCGTTTCATATTCCGTCGTTTACGTTTGTGTTGGTCTGGCACACACGGCGGGGCGGGGATCAGGCGTTGAACTGGTTGAATGGGCGGATTGGGGAGGGGATAGTGCATAGCGACCTGACTACAGGCCCATCAAATAACCGTTGAGGTAAACAAATTGCTCACCGGCCTCAACCACCTGACCCTCGCCGTCGCCGACCTGAACCGCAGCGTGGCGTTCTATCAAGACCTGCTGCAACTGCGCCTCGAAGCCACTTGGGACACCGGCGCCTATCTGTCACTGCCGGGTTTGTGGCTGTGCCTGTCCGTTGATCCGCTGCGCAACTCGGGCCCCGCCGCCGATTCCACCCATTACGCCTTTACCATCAGCGCAATCGATTTCCCCGTGTTCGTCGAACGCCTGCGATCCGCCAGCGTACAAGAATGGCGCGACAACCGCAGCGAAGGTGCGTCCTTCTATTTCCTCGACCCGGACGGCCACAAGCTCGAAGCCCACGTTGGCGATCTGGCGTCTCGGCTGGCCGCCTGTCGAGAGCGCCCGTATGCGGGAATGAAGTTCTTCGACGATCAGTCAGTCGATATACCCGGGACCTGATATAGACTTGCGCCCATTCACCAAATAGTTAAAGGGACTTTCAATGACCCCATCGCTGCTAATGGCCGTTCTCGCCTCGGGTTTCATTTATGGCATCACACCGGGGCCGGGCGTATTGGCGGTGTTCGGGATTGGCGCCGCGCGTGGACGGCGGGCCGGGGCGGGGTTTCTCTGTGGGCATTTGTTGGGGGACGTGGTCTGGTGCAGCACGGCATTGATCGCGATTGTCGGTGCCCGTGAAATCGGCAGCACGGCGTTTGATGTGCTGGGCGTACTCAGCGGGCTGTACCTGTTTTGGCTCGGTTTGCGCGCCATACGGGCGAAGCGCAGCAGCGCCGATGCCCCTCAAGGCCCGGCTCGCCAGCCCTTTTGGCACGGCATTCTGTTTGGCCTCACCAATCCCAAGGCCTACCCCGTGGCGGTGGCGACGTTCACTGCGCTGCTGTCCAGCCGGGCGGAGTTGCTGCACTGGTCAATGTTGCCTTGGTTGATTGTCCTGAGCTTCGTCGGCGGTCTCATGGCCTACGCTATCCTCATTGGCATTGTTGGTGCACGGCAAGTTCGCACCTTGTATCAGCGCCATGAACTGGCGATCACACGGTTATGCGGGGTGATGTTTATCGGTTTCGCCATCAACGCCCTCGCTCATGCACTGCCGGGGCTGGTGACGAACAAGGCTTGAGGTTGAGCGCACGGATGCGTCAATGCCCGATGGGTCATGGAGGGGCTTTTTATTGCTGCATTGTCCGGAAACGCTTATCGCACCATGGCAACCAGAAATTCCGCGCCGTTGGCGAGCTACATCGATCTCTTGCTGGACGCCGTCTGTGCGGTGGATAAACAAGGTCGCTTCGTATTTGTCAGCGCGGCCTGCGAGCGTATTTTCGGCTACACCCCGGACGAGCTGATCGGCCAGCCGATGATCGACATGGTGCACCCCGCCGATCGCCAGCGCACCCTCGACGCCGCGCGCGAGATCATGGGCGGTGATCCCAAACTCAACTTCGAGAACCGCTACCTGCGCAAGGACGGCGCGGTGGTGCATATTCTGTGGTCGGCGCGCTGGTCTGAAGTCGATCAGTTGCGCATTGCTGTGGCCCGGGACATCACCGAGCGCAAGCAGGCCGAATCCCGGCAAGCGGCGTTATACGCGATCTCCGAGGCGGCCCACGCAGCGGAAGATTTGCTGGCGTTGTTCAAGCGCATCCACTTGATCATCGGCGAATGGCTGCCGGCACTGAATTTCTCCGTGGCGTTGTATGACGAGCACTGTGCGCAGCTGAACTTTCCGTATCACGTCGACGACCATGAACTGCAGCCCGAGCAGCCCGGAACCATGACCGGGCGCCTCTGTGCCGAAGTGATTCGCAGCGGCCAGCCGATTTTGCTGACCCTGGACCAGGACACTCTGCCAGAAGGCTTTGAGGCATCGGTCTCCGGACAGGACTCGCCTTGCTGGCTGGGTGTCCCGTTGAACTCGCAAAACGGCATCATTGGCGCGCTGATCGTCAAAAGCGTACCGGGTGGCGAGCGCTACACCGAGCAGGACAAGGAGCTGCTGCAATACGTCTGCGCCCAGGTCGCCACCGCGATCGAGCGCAAGCAGTTACATGCCCGGTTACAACGCATGGCCCAATACGACCAACTGACTCAACTGCCCAACCGGGCGTTGCTGCGCGACCGGCTTCAAAATTCGCTGGCGCAGGCTCGCACGGATTCCGGGCGGATGGCATTGCTGTACGTCGACCTCGACCGCTTCAAGGAAGTCAACGACACCCATGGCCACGCAGTCGGCGACATGCTGTTGCAAGCGGTCGCCAATCGACTCAAGGGCTGCGTGCGTGAGACCGACACGGTGGCGCGTATCGGTGGGGATGAGTTTGTGGTGTTGTTGCACAGCATCCACGCGTCGGAAGACGCTGACAACGTTGCGGGGAAAATCCGTCAGGTGCTGGCGCAACCCCTGCGCCTGGACGGGCAAAGCGTGAATATCCGGCCGAGTATCGGCGTCGCGCATTACCCCGAGCATGGCACCGAAGAACAGCAACTGTTCCGGCATGCCGATGACGCCATGTATGCGGCCAAGCGCCAACATCATCAGCGCCTAGGGGCCTGAAAAATCGGCCACCGTTCGTCGCGGCGATTTCATTTTTTCTAAACCTTTGTGGTGATCGAAATTCAGATTTTATGCGGGCTCCTGCTCGCCGCGATCATCACCAAGAGGTAGAGAATCATGCCTAACTCAAGAAACTCGAACTCGGGAAACTTCGCCAACGATCGAACGAAGGCGTCAGAAGCCGGTCGCAAAGGTGGGAAAACTACCACTACGACCGTCGATAAAGACCCTGCGAAACCCGATATGGGCCGCAAAGGTGGTCAGAAGTCGAAGTAGTCGCAAGGTAGTTTTGATTGAGAGGCGGGGGCGAAAGCTCCCGCTTGAATTTTTATAGAAGGAGGGCGCGACCATGAGCCGGATGGCCACCCGATTACGCACTGCCAGTCTTGTCACGTTGCTGGGCCTGTTTGCCAACAGTGCCTTCGCCCAGTCGCCCGCCGAGTTCATCAACGATGCGTCGGCCAAAGGCATGGCCGACATCGAAGCCAGTCGCCTGGCGCACCAGAAATCCGAATCCAAAGAGGTCAAGGACTACACTATCGTGGTCATCAATGACCGCACGACCGCCAACCAACACTTGGCGAAAATCGCCAAACAGCTGGATTTGCCGGTTGCCCCTCGCGAAGAAGTGGTCGACAAGGCCAAAGCCTTGATGCCGGAAGTGAAGGACGGCGCATCCTTTGACCAGGCTTATACCGCCAGTCAGGTGAAGACGACCCAGGAAGCCATCGAGCAGCTTCAACAAGTCGCTCAGACCACCGACGTGCCGCAAATCAAAGCCTTCGCTGAGGAAACCTTGCCCAAACTGCAGAACCACCTGGAAATGGCCAGAGCGTTGCAAGCCAGTCGCTAGACCAGGCGATTAACGGTGTTGAACGCAAACGGCGCGTGATTCACATCACGCGCCGTTTTGTATGTGCTCAGCACTCATTCAAGTCCTGTTTGCGCTTGCTCGTAGTGGCCAGCCCCGCCAGGCCATGCACGTCTTTTTCGCCCATGGCGCGATAGTGTCTGCGTAACGCTTCCAGTTGCTTGAGGTCCAGCAATTCCAGTCCCAGCATCGCGTTCTGCGCCTCCTTGTTCACCCGCAGCAACTCATCGATTTTCAAGTGCAGGATGTCGGTGTCGCGGTTCTGCGTGTTCTGGATCAGAAACACCATCAGGAACGTGATGATCGTGGTTGAGGTGTTGATGATCAGTTGCCAGGTGTCGTTGTAATCAAATATCGGCCCGCTCAATCCCCACAGACCAATCAGTATCAACGCCCCCATAAACGTCTTCGGACTGCCGGCCCACAGGGCGAGTTTCTGCGAGATTTTTGCGAATTTCATTGCCGTGTTCCTTATAGGGATGCGCCTGATTTTTCAGACAGCGACGGCGGGTTGAAAATTCTACTTAATGGACCTCTGTTCAATGAAAAACCGGTTTTTTGCTACGGCTCTTCTTTTCCCTTTATTGGCCTGAATCTTTCTTTGTGCCGGTTTGTGTCTAGTATCTAGGGCAGTCAATTTGCCAGCATGCAAACCACGGATCGACACCAGCTAAGAGGTCACTCATGGAATTCTTCGAAAAGCTCACAAGTCTAGCCGCCAAAGTTCGTTTGCAAGGCGCTGCAATAAAGACAGAAGAAGCAACCAAGAACGCGTTTGTCATGCCCTTTATCAGCACGGTGCTGGGCTACGATGTTTTCGATCCGACTGAAGTGACTCCTGAATTTGTTTGCGACATCGGAACAAAAAAGGGAGAAAAAATTGATTACGCAATCATGAAAGGCGGAGAGGTACAGATTCTTATAGAGTGCAAAAAAATAGGCGAGCCATTGCACATCAATCACGCCTCCCAATTGTTTCGTTACTTCCATGTAACCAGTGCTCGAATCTCCATCCTTACCAACGGTCAGGTCTACAGGTTTTTCACCGACTTGGACGCGCCCAACAAAATGGATGAGAAGCCGTTTCTTGAACTCGACCTGTTGGACATCGACGAGTATTCCGTCCCTGAATTGGTCAAGCTCACGAAGTCTGCCTTCGATGTCGATTCGATCATCAGCGCCGCCGGTGAATTGAAGTACGTCAGCCAGATCAAGAAGGTCATCGCTTCGCAGGTCAGCAAACCTGATGACGACTTCGTGAAAGTGTTCGCTTCGCGTGTATACGATGGGGTGATTACACAGAAGGTCCGTGAGCAGTTCCAGGAGTTAACGAGAAAGGCGGTAGTGCAGTTTCTCAACGACCAAATCAACGACAGGCTCAAGTCGGCGATGAGCGGAGCCATTCAACCGGCCTTGGCCTCGTTACCAGTTTCTTCCGGCGGTGTTGAGCAGTCGGATGTGCGGGACGAGTTAGAGGACAAGGTGCTGACGACACTGGAAGAGCTGGAGGGCTATCACATTGTTCGAGCGGTGGTTCGGTCTGTTGTCGATGCAAAGAGGATTGTTCAGCGAGACACGCAGAGTTACTTCGGCATTCTGCTCGATGACAACAACCGCAAACCGATCTGCCGCTTGCACTTCAATCGCTCGCAAAAATACATCGGTATTTTTGACGAAGAAAAGAATGAGACCCGGCACGCCATAAACTCGATAGACGATATCTACGAATACTCAGATCACTTGAAGAAGACTGTTGGGTATTACGACTAGCACTGTTTGCTGACTGGTAAAAGAAGCCGGCCCTCTAGGCCGGTTTTTTGCGCGGATCCAATAGTTCGTCAATTTCACATTGCCGACGGCTTGCCAAGACCAGGATGGTTATCAACTTTCTTGCAGCTCGGGACAGACGGGTTCTAGTGTCGCTCTCTCATCACCTTTTGGCTGCGTCGACTTCAAGTGAGGCAAGTTCAGGTAATAGACCGATTTTACCTGTTACAACATCAGTGGGGCACGTTTCGCCATAGGTCGGATAGGGCAGGGCGCGCCAGTCGAGGTATCGTAGCGAACCGGTTGTGCGCCGCTGGCCACAACAACGTATCGACAGGAGAACGCAATGAGTTGGTCCGCCAGACAATACGTCGCTTTTGAAGATGAACGCACCCGCCCGGCCCGTGATTTGCTCGCGGCGGTCCCGCCCGTGGACGCGCGATCGGCCATCGACATCGGTTGCGGTCCTGGCAATTCGACTGAGTTGCTGGTGGAGCGCTTCGCCAATGCCATGGTGCGTGGCCTGGACAGTTCGACCGATATGATCGACGCCGCCCGCAAGCGCTTGCCCCAGCTGCAATTCGACACGGCTGACATTGATACCTGGAACGAGCCGGGGCCGTTCGATGTGATTTTCGCCAACGCGGTGTTGCAGTGGGTGCCCGACCACGCGACGTTACTGCCTTCTCTGGCCGCCCGACTGACCGAGGGCGGCAGCCTGGCCATTCAAATGCCCGACAACCTCAACGAGCCGTCCCATCGCCTGATGCGCGAAGTCGCTGCCGATGGACCGTGGGCCAGCAAGTTGGTGGACGCCGCCGGGCAACGCACGGACATGGCGAGTGCCAGCGAGTACTACTCGATGCTGCGACCGCATTGTGCGCGAGTCGATGTGTGGCGCACCACGTACCATCACCCGCTCGCGGGCGGCGCCTCGGGTGTGGTCGAGTGGTTCAAGGGCAGCGGCTTGCGGCCGTTTCTCGAACCGCTGAATGACGCGGAGAAGGCGCAATACCTCAAGCAGTATCAAGCAGCGATCGAGCAGGCCTATCCGGCGCTGAGCGATGGTTCGGTGCTGCTGCCGTTCCCGAGGTTGTTTATCGTCGCGACGCGCTAGGGCAAAAAGGGACGGATAACGCCGAACGTTATCGGTCCCTTTGCCTGGCACTCAAGTATTCAAAAATAAACGAAGCAAAGCCGAACAACCCGATCATCGAAATGATCATGATCCCCAACTCTGAATTGTCCATGTTGATCTCTAGTTGAAAGGTGAGCCGGCACAATAAGGTATCTGTGGACAGGTCCGACGCAGCGATACGTTGTCTTTACCGGGTATCGGAAATTCATATGCAAAAATTACGATGACCCGGCGTGGCCCTCAGCGCTGAACGCTGACCAGCATCATCATCGGCCGCTCCCGCTCTTCGGCCAGGGCCGGTTGCGCCGCCACCTCGGCATCACTCGGGCCCCATTCGTTGACCTGTCGGATGCTGAAACCTGCGCCAATCAGCGTATTCAGCAACGTGCCTATCGTGCGGTGCTGCTTGATCACGCCTTCGGCCAACCAGTTGGTCACCCGCTCGCCTTCCCGTTGATAACTGTCCAGCGGCCAGCGCTTGTTCCCTTCGCTATCAATCAGCCAGCCCGGATTGCGCGGTGCCATGAAGATTGGGTGTTCGATGGAAAATACGAAACGTGAACCGGGTTTCAGGGCCTCATGGATTTTGGCGAACAGACCCGGAAGATCCTTGATGTAGTGCAGCGCCAGGGAGCTGTAGGCGAGGTCGAAACTGGCTGCGGGCAGGTCGAGTTGTTCCAGATCGGCGCGGGCGTATTGGATGTTGTCCGCTGACGTGGTTTTGCGCGCCTGCTCCAGCATTTTTTCCGAGACGTCCAGACCGAGCACGCTGTCGGCGCCGTGTTCACTGGCCCAGCGGCAGAACCAGCCGTAACCGCAGCCGAGGTCTACGGCCTTCAGGCCTTTCATGGGCGGCAGCATTGCTTTGAGCGCAGGCCATTCGGGCGCTGCGTCGAGACCGCTGACGGAGCGCGCCATCTGGCTGTAGCCCTGGAAAAACTCCGGGTCGTCGTAGATGTTTTGAGTCATGTTTGGATTGCTCTGTTGAGATCGTTCACGGGCGGCACCTGATGTGCGGCCGATTGGGTTCCCTCGGAGAGTGATGGCGCGTGTTCGTCGATGGCCGCGCAGGGGAGAGGGTGGTTGAAGATAGGGGAGATGCTAGCGGGTTGGGCGATGAGGGGAAACGGGTTGAACGTTGGGGATTTGTAAGCTCGATCCAATCGCAAACTGGCCATCCAGAACAATGCCAGGCAGTTAAGCGTGACACCGAACCTGTGGCGAGGGAGCTTGCTCCCGTCGGACTGCGCAGCAGTCCCTTTTTGGAGGCCGCTTCGCGACCCGGCGGGAGCAAGCTCCCTCGCCAAAGTGATAGAGCGCTCGTGCGATCTCTTGGTGACCAATGACAGCCGGTCATGACACGCAAAGGGCGCCTCGAAAGGCGCCCGCTCTAACGTCAGAACTATTCCGCATCCATGCGTCGAGCGATCACGTCCAGCACATCGCAACCGTCGCGCAAGGGCACGCAGCAGAGCAATGCAAAGTCGCTGAGAATCACTGCGTCAGACGTGATGTCGCCTCGCATCGCGAGGTTTTCAAGCAGCTGCGTCACGGCCCGGATTCTGTAACTGGCGGTGCTGAGCAGTGAATGCAGCGGTTGGGTGGTGTTGACGTAGAGCGAGGGAAGGTCGTCGGCGTTGCTGGTTAAAGCCATATATTCGTTCATGAGTGATTACCGTTAGTAGGTGAAACACCTACCACTCGATCGTCGCCAAACAATAGGGTGGCAGCTGTACGCAGGTTGGCGAACCGGACAACGGTGAAACCGGCAGACCCGAAGGTCTCCCACGCACAGCTACCAAAAAAAGCGCAGCAAAGTGCAGTCAGAAAAAACTCCGATAAGCCCGGAGTGAATCTGAATCGTTGTCATCGAGTCGCCAAACCCGATACGTCTTTTGGACGCGCTCGGACTATAGGCCTCGTGACAAAAACACTGCAATGCGCAAGTCTACGGACAATTCCCACCGTCGTGTAGGACCTTGCCTTTTTGAAAGTCGGCTTCGCTCGAAGCCCCGGCAGATGGGCAATCGGTACTGAATTTGGCCGCTACCGAGACCATTAATGGATTGAGAGAAATGATGCGAGAAAGCTTGAGGCAAAAGATGATCGAGGTCTGCAACAAGAAAATGGAGCAGAAGGGGCCGACTGTCGGACTCTCGTTCTACGCTTTCTTTGCAAACAAAAATGATGATCCCGTGCTTTTAATGGAAGCCGCCCAATGGTGGATCGCTGAGCACAAACTCGACCATTTTGAAAAGGCCGCAAAAATAAAGCAGATGGTAGAGCGGAAAGACTAGGAGCACTGGCGCAGTCTGTCCCGTCCTGGCAATGATTTACGCCTGTACGCAGATTTCTGCCACATCCTCAGCAGGAAAAATCACCTGAATCCCACCCAGAAAAAAACCGGCTATCAAGGACCGGTTTTTTGTCAGGGCTGCACGTCAGGCAACACCCGCAAGCAAACTTTCGTAAGGTATCCGCAACCCGTCGTGTAGACGTTTGATCATCGACAAGCTCAGTTTGCGCTTGCGGTTCAGCACTTCGGATACGCGCCCGCTCGTCCCAATGAAGGGTTCCAGGTCGCGAGGGGTCAGCCCTTGCTGTTCCATACGAAATTTAATGGCCTCAATCGGATCGGAGGGCGGCATTGGGTAATGCTCGTCTTCGTACTTTTCGATGAGCAGCGCCAGAATTTCCAGCTCATCACCTTCAGGCGAACCAATGTCTGCCCCCCACAGTTGCTCTATACGAGTAAATGCAGCGGTCAGATCTTCCTGGCTGCGAATCGGTTTAATGTCCATTACACGGTCTCCGCGTTGATCTGATCATATTGGGCGTGGGTGCCGACGAATCGTATGAAACCAAGCTGTCGCAGATAGTCGATTGCCAGAATCACTCGATATTTGTTGCCGCCGATGTTGAATACAACCCTGCCGCCCTTGAGGATGCTCGCCGTTCTCAGCTCCGCCTTGACCTCTTGTGGCGTGCGATAAATGGCTTTTTCCATATGTCGATACCATTCAACAAGCGGTGTTTCGGCGTCAGTGTAAGCCGGACTGCTTTCCCAGAATTCCCGCAAGGTCCCTTTTGCAATCACACGCACCGCACATCCTCCCGTTTTGGGAGATAGTAGTCTTCGCTCAAGAGAGATGCAACGTCACTGTGCCATGCCGCAATGGTTCGCAAGGGGTTTGAAACCGACTTGCAATGATGAAATCTGTTAATGAGGCAAGAAAAACGCTAACAAAACATCACTTTTGCGCGAAAACGCTAAATTCCGCCTTGAAACACAAAACCCCAGACACAAAAAAACCGGCCATCAAGGCCGGTTTTGTCATTACCTGCATCCCCCGTCAAAAAACAACGTGAGACAAAAATTCGATTGGAGCGGGTGAAGGGAATCGAACCCTCGTTATCAGCTTGGGAAGCTGGAGTAATGCCATTATACGACACCCGCTCAGAGCGGCTGACTTTGTACCAGATGTGCGCGTGGAAATGAAGTTTTTCTTTGCGCGGGATAGCTTTGGCGCAGGTGACACAAGACATCAGACCACGTGACGGTCGTTCGCGGGCAAGCCTCGCGCCTACAGGAATGCGTTCAACACTGTAGTGCGAAGCTTGCTCGCGATGACGCTGTTTCAGATGGCCAATGCATGTTGGTCCTGGACGTAGTGGTAACGCGGTCGGCTGGTGTGTTGTGCCGGTTTCAGGAAGCCCATCAGTGCGTCGCGGCTGTCTCGGCAGGCGGCTTTGTGTTCCATGTCGAGAAAGTGGCCGGTGGCCTGCAGGGTGCTGAAGGTGGCGTCTTGCACGTGGTTGGCGAACAACCGGGCGCCATCGGCGGCGGTGTATTCGTCCCATTCGCCGTTCATGAACAGCACGGGCACGTTGATTTTCTCTGCCGCTTTGAGAAAGCACTGGCGGTCGCTATGGAGCAGGTCGCTGATGTGGAAGTGCATCTGCCCGTATTCATGCTCGGCGAGGGAGCTGACGTGGCGATAGTTGAAACGCTTGAACAACGTCGGCAGGTGTTTGCCGATGGTGCTGTTCACCAGGTTGCCGACCCGATCCCCATCCCGACTGCCGAGGTAATCAATGCCGCGCTCGAGGTAATCGAGCATGTGCGCGTTGATCTCCGGGGAGAACGAGCTGATCACGGCTTTTTCGATGCGCCGTGGCTGTTGGGCCAGGGCGACCAGGGTCGCGGCGCCACCCCAGGAAAACGACAGCACGTGTTCGGCGGCGAAGTGGTCGATCAGCTCCAGGAGGATCTGCCCTTCGACTTCCTTGGTCAGCAATTTCTCATGCAGGTTGTGGGCTTTTGACTTGCCCGCGTAGGGCTGGTCGTAGCAGACCACATTGAACTGCGGGTGAAGGTTTTTCACGGTTTGTGCAAACGACGCAGTCGTGGCCATCGAGCCGTTGACCAGAATTATGGTCTTCTCTGCGGCGTCTGCGCGATAGAACTCCGTGTAAACCCGATACTGACCCTGTATATCCAGCACAGCGATTTCTGGCCTCATGTCATAAGACTCCAAGCAAGCGGGTATGCGCGCAAATGAGATTGCACGAGCTTTGTGACAGGTAGGCATACGCCTTGAATTTGGAGGCCCATGTCGATCCAGTGCAGTCCGGTCGACGGGTATTGTTATTGGCGGGCAGTCTGCCGGTCTGAGGCGGAACCTGAGGGTTCTCTAACCGGCAAAAAGTTTCTTAGAAGTATGTTGTGACTCGTCGGTCACATTTCGGCCGACGTCCTGATTCAAGCAGGGGTCACGTCATCGCGCAAGTGTCATTCGTAAATTGTTCGACAACTTCTGCTGAGCGGTAGGCTGCTTAGATCAAATGGATCTCTTCGGTGCGCAAGGCTCGGTACTCGCCCGGTTTTAGCGCGTTATCGAGCACCAGCGGGCCCATGCTTTCGCGGTGCAGGCGCAGCACTTTGTTGTCGAAGTGGCCGAACATCCGCTTCACCTGATGGTACCGGCCCTCGACGATGCTCAGTCGCGCCGCTTTCGGCCCGAGTACGATCAGCTCGGCCGGTTGCGTGGTGAGGTCCTCGAACGCGAAGTACAGACCCTCGGCAAATTTCAATGCGTATTGCGGGCCAATCTCCTGCTCGGTCTCGACGTAATAGACCTTCGGCAGTTTGGTCTGCGGCTGAGTCAGGCGCCGCGACCAGCTGCCGTCGTTGGTGATCAGCATCAGGCCGGTGGTGTTGAAATCCAGGCGACCGGCGATGTGCAGGTCATCGCTGTCCGGCTCATGGATCAGGTCGAGTACGGTCGGATGCTCCGGGTCGCGGGTGGCGCTGACGCAGCCGGGCGGTTTGTGCAGCATGAAGTAGCGTGCGGGCTTGCCGACTTGCAGGACTTCCCCGTCGACCTCGACACGGCTGAACTCGAGCACTTCGGCATGCGGGTCGCTGACGATTTTTCCGTCAACCTGAACGCGCTTTTCCACCAGCAACAGGCGTACCTGCTTACGGTTGAAGCGCGGCAGGTTGCTGAGGAAACGGTCAACGCGCATGGCTGGGGATCGGTTGGAAAGGGGCCGCGTATCTTACGTGATCGGCCGGGCGGCTGCTTACAACTGCGCCTCGACCTCGGCGCAGCGCGGGCACAGGCAGGATTTGTCGCGCAGTTCGGCTGGCAGCGCTTCAAGCACAGCGGGGTCGATACTGACGCCAAAGCACCAGCACGCCTGATCGACGGTGCGCGGGTCGGCCAGGGTGCAGGCGTTGGCGGCGCCGCAGGCGGGGCATTGGTCTGGCTTGTTCATGCAGGACTATTCATAGCTGGAGTGAGGCAATTCCACGCAGGTTCGGTTACGGCCGGCCTGTTTGGCCCGGTACATCGCATGATCGGCCCGGGAGAGCAGGGTGTGCAAGGTTTCATCGACTTGCAAGGTGGTGAGGCCGATGCTGACGGTCAGCTGCAGTTCCTTGCCGTCGTAGGCATAACGCTGTTGTTCGACATGTTGACGAATTTTCTCGGCGATCATCAGACCGGTCTCACCGTCGGTGTCCTTGAGCAGCACGATGAACTCTTCGCCACCCCAGCGGCAGACGATGTCGGAGTGTCGCAGGCAACTCTCCAGATCCCGCGCGAAACCGATCAGCACCTGATCGCCGGCCAGGTGACCGTAGGTGTCGTTCAAAGCCTTGAAATGATCCAGGTCCAGCAACATCGCGGTCAGCGGCTTGGGCTCGCGCCGGGCTTCGAGCATGGCCTGCGCCGCCAGCAGGTCGAAGCCACGACGATTCGGCAGTTCGGTCAGGCTGTCGAGCGTCGCTTGTGCCTGGATCTTGCCTTGGTAGCGCTTGATCACACGGTTGAGCAGCAACAGCACGATCAGCGTGACAAGCAGACAAATCAGCAGATTGAGGTACAGCGACTGGCGGATTTCACTGAGGGCGCCGTCCTCGCGCTTGTCGACAAACAGGTACCAGTTCAGCTCGGGAATGAACCGCACGTTGAGGAAATGGCCCTGGCCCTGGACGGAATATTCGTAGCTGCCGCTGTGAGGTTTTGGCAGCTGGCTGACCAGGTCCTTCATGTAATCGAGGTCGCCGAGCTTCTGGCCGATGTGCGCGCCTTGCGGGCCACCCTCGGCGCCCGTCAGCACCAGGCGGCCGAAGTTGTCGACGAAATACACGCTGCGCTGGTAACGCTGTTGGTATTTGTCGATCAGCTTGATCACCGCATCGACCGTCAGGCCAACGCCGGCAGCGCCGATGAAACGGTTGTTGTAGTCATAAACCTTGTAGTTGATGAAGAAGGTCAGGTTGTCTTTGTTGGCGAGGTCCGGGTCGACATTGATCTCGTAGGGATCGGCCATGTCGCGGACACGGAAATACCAGGCATCGCGAGGTTCCGTGGACTTGACCTGTTTGAGCACGCCTTTGGCGTGGTAGTAGGTGAGGCTGGTATTGGAGACAAAAAATGCCGTGTAGGCGCCGTAGTGGGTCATGACCTCGTTGAGGTAGCGAGTCATTTTCTCGGCGTCTTGCTCGCCGTTGACCACCCAGTCACGCATGAAGGTGTCGCGGGACATCATCGAGGAAATCAGGATCGGTCTGACAAGGTCTTTCTGGATTTCCGAGTAGACCGTGTCCGAGGTCAGCGGCAGTTCGGTGTTGACGATGCTGTCACGGATGGAGGCTCGCGAGGCGTAGTAACTGAGGAAAGAGGTCGCGAGAAAGCCTGCGCCCAACAACGCGATGAGCGTCAGGACCAACGAACGTTGCGAATACAGCGGCGAGTGAAGCGGCATGGCGATTCCGTCGGCAGTGACCCAATGGCAGGCATTCTAATGGCACTGCGGGGAAAATAACTGCTCTATGTGCAGCGCGAATGATTGTCCACACACGCCTCCTGCGGGAGCTTGATCATTCCCACGCTCCGCGTGGGAATGCATCCTGTGACCCTTGCGATGGGACGCGGAGCGTCCCGGGCGGCATTCCCACGCAGAGCGTGGGAACGATCATTTGGCGAGGTAAGCACGCCATCCGCCTAAATGGCTGATATTGGCGGCCCCCTCCAACCCATACGCTTCACAGATAAACCCGCTCTCCCAACGCCCGTCCGCCAGTTGCACCTTGCCCAACCCCAGCGGCGCAGGAATCCCCGTCAGAAAAGAGCCCAGTTCACTGCTCGGCAATTCCCAAACCTCCACCGCAATCGCCACGCCGCCATCCTTCACCCGCACCATCCCCGGACGAAACGGCGGACCGCCGGCCAACGCATACAGCTGATAATCCGGCGAACTGTAAGTCGTCTCAACTAACCGAGCCCCGCGTCGCTTCAGTTGCCAGTTCAACGCCAACCCATCCAGATGCGCGCCACAGACCACCAGTCGTGCGCGATCATGGCGGGCGACAGTCGTCGGTGCAGGCTCAGCCGAGCGGCGCTGCAAAGCATCCGCCACCCCCAACAAATACTGATCGGTAAACGCCCGGCCAAACACGGTCACACCCCAGGGCAAACCATTGCCCATGAAGCCGCTGGGCACGGCGACGGCCGCGTAATCGAGCAGGTTCATGAAGTTGGTGTAGTAACCCAGTTCCGAATTGCGCAGGACCGGTTCGGCGTCCAGTTCCGCCGATGTGACGGGGCGGCCGATGGTGGGCGTGACGACACAATCAAGATTTTCCAGCGCCTTGTCGCACAACGCCTTCAAGGCTTGCAGCCGATATTGGGCACGGAACGCCTGCACGCCCGTCACCGCCGGCGCCTTGGCCAGCACCGCGCGAATCACCGGCAAAACGGCTTCGGGATTCTGCTCCATCAACTCGCCGGCCACGCTGTAACGCTCGGCCACCCACGGGCCTTCATAGAGCAAACGCGCCGCTTCGAGGAAAGGCGACAGTTCCAGTTCCACAGCTGTACCGCCCAGCGCCTTGAGCCGATCGATGGCATCACCGAACAACAACGGGCCTTCAGGGCAGCCGAAGAATTCCAGGTCCTGCGCACGCGGAACGCCGAAACGGAACGGACGCGGCGTACCGAACGCCGACCCGTCATTCCACAGCGGGTTGCTGCGGCTGTATTCATCTCGCGGATCGAGGTGTGCGGTCAGTGCCAGCAACTGGCTGGCCTCCCGAGCCGTTGCGGTGAACGTCGTCACGCAATCGAGCGTGCGACAGGCCGGCACCACACCCGCCGTGGAGATAAGCCCTTTGGTGGCTTTCAATCCCACCAGATTATTCAACGCCGCCGGCACACGTCCCGATCCTGCCGTGTCCGTACCCAACGAAAAACTCGCCACGCCCAGCGCCACCGCCAGCGACGAGCCGGCGCTGGAACCGCCCGACGGATACTCCGGCAATACGCTGTTCGGGCACGCGCCATACGGCGAGCGGCTGCCGTTCAACCCGGTCGCGAACTGATCCAGATTGGTCTTGCCCAGCGGAATCGCGCCCAGCGCCAGCAACTGCTCGACGATGGTCGCCGAACGCTGCGGCACATAGGCAAACGCCGGGCACGCGGCGGTGGTGGGAATGCCCGCCAGGTCGATGTTGTCCTTGATCGCGAAGGGCACGCCGTACAGCGGCAGGCTGTCGAGGTCGCCACCGTCGAGCGCGGCGAGGTACGGTTCCAGTTCCTCGACACTGAGCAAGTGGATGAACAGGTGATAATCCGGGTTCAGCGCTGCGGCTTTGTCACGCAGGCCCAGCAGCAATTGGCGGGGCGTGATGTTGCCGACGCGATAAGCGCTACGCAGGGCGTCGAGTTGCAGATTGATATTCATGGCGTCATTCCTTTTCAAAATGGGTTCAGTCGAGTTCCAGCACCACGACGCGCTGTCCGGCGCGCACCGCCGAACCCGGTTGCACGCGGACCTCGCGCACCACGCCGGCCATGGGCGCGAGCAGCGGAATTTCCATCTTCATCGACTCCAGAATCACCAGCACATCACCGGCGACAACCCGGCTTCCGGTCTGGACCTGAACCTGCCAGAGGTTGCCGGCGATGTGGCTGTCAACGCTCATTTCGTTGCTGGCGAGTGGTGCGTCTTCGGTGGCTTCGGGGGCTGGTTCCTCGCTGTCGAAATGCGCCTGGCCGCTGGCGATCCAGCGCTCGCGTTCGGCGTTGAACGCGCCTTTTTGCTGATCGCGAAACGCCGCGATGGTATCTGCCTCTTTCGTCAGGAAGGCTTGGTAATCCGCGAGGTTCAACTGACTGTGTTCGATGTTCAAATCGAAGCGCCCGAGCGGGAAGTCCCGACGGATGCGCAGCAGTTCTTCGGCGCTCACTGGGTAGAAACGGATCTGATCGAAAAAGCGTAGCAGCCACGGTTTGCCGTCGAACGCGGCGACTTCGCGATAACGGTTCCACATCTGCAACGTGCGACCGACAAACTGATAACCGCCGGGGCCTTCCATGCCGTACACGCACATGTAGGCGCCACCGATGCCCACCGAGTTTTCCGCCGTCCAGGTGCGCGCGGGGTTGTACTTGGTGGTGACCAGGCGATGGCGCGGGTCGAGCGGGGTGGCGACCGGTGCGCCGAGGTAAACGTCGCCCAGGCCCATCACCAGATAGCTGGCGTCGAACACCGTGCGCTGCACTTCGTCGAGGTTCGGCAGGTCGTTGATGCGACGGATGAACTCCAGATTGCTCGGGCACCACGGTGCGTCCTTGCGCACGGTGGTCATGTATTTTTCGATCGCCAACTGACAGGCCGGGTCGTCCCAGGACAGCGGCAGATGCACGATGCGCGACGGCACTTGCAGGTCCCGGGCGGCGCACACGGCATCCCATTCACCGGCGACAATGCCGAGCAGGTCGGCCAGCGGCAGTTGTTCGGGTTGGTAGTGGATTTGCAGCGAGCGAATGCCCGGTGTGAGGTCGATGACACCGTGCAGGGTTTTGCTTTCCAGGGCTTGCATGAGGGCGTGGGCGCGGAAGCGCAGGACGAGGTCAAGTTCAGGTGCGCCGATCTCAAGGAGAAGGTGCGTATCCCCCGACAACCTCGCAACCAACCGCGTATCCCCCTGACCCAACTCCAAAACAACAGGCGAAAAAAGTCCTTGTGGGAGCTGGCCTGCCAGCGATGAAGCTGATGCGGTGTCTGGTTGGTCCCCATCGCTGGCAGGCCAGCTCCCACAGGGGGGATTCCATTTCAGGGCCAGGTTGCGGGCGGTTTTGAGATCGACGGGGTGGAACTGAATCTTGTCGCCAGCCTTGAGCTGCCCAAGCTGCCAAAGGTCCGCCTCAATCACCGTCACCGGGCAGACAAACCCGCCCAGGCTCGGACCATCCGGCCCCAAAATCACCGGCATGTCCCCGGTGAAATCCACCGCACCAATGGCATATGGATTGTCATGGATGTTCGATGGATGCAGCCCCGCTTCACCCCCATCGGGCCGAACCCATTCAGGCTTCGGCCCGATCAATCGCACGCCGGTGCGGCTGGAGTTGAAGTGCACTTCCCACTGGGTCGCGAAAAAGGTGCCGATGTAGTGCTCAGTGAAATATTCCGGTGCACCGTGAGGGCCATAGATCACCCGGATCTGCCGCACGGCGGGTAACTCGCTGACGTGGTCCAGTTGTTGACCGACGCGGCTGTCGATCAAGGCAGGCACATGCAACACATCGCCCGCCCGCAACGCACGACCACCATGTCCACCAAACTGTCCGAGGGTGAAGGTGCTTTTGCTGCCCAGATAATCCGGTACTTGCAGGCCACCGCGCAGGCTCAGATAGCTGCGAGCGCCGGCCCCGGCAATCGTGCCGAGGCTCAGCGTAGCGCCCGCTGGAATCAGCAACGCCGTGTTCATCGCGACGGTTTCACCGTTCAACGTCAGCGGGATGACGGCCCCGGTCACCGTCACCACGGCCTCGCAGTTGAAGCGCAGCAACGGCCCGCTCATGGTGATTTCCAGCGCCGCGGCGCCTTCGTCATTACCCAGCAGAAGATTGCCCAGACGCAACGCGCGACTGTCCATCGGCCCCGACGGCGGTACGCCTACCGCCCAATAACCGAGACGGCCGGGATAGTCCTGAACGCTGGTCTGAGTCCCGGCGCTGAGTACTTCAAAGGTGTTGGCCTGATACACCAGGCCTTCCAGGCAACGGGTCCAGGGCTGGCCGCTGGCGAACGGCGCATCGAGCAGAATTTGCCGCAGGTAATCGCGGTTGGTTTCCACGCCGTACAGCAGGCTGTCACCCAGCGCCTGATGCAGATCCGCAGCGGCCTCTTCACGGGTCGGCGCCCAGCAGATGACCTTGGCGATCATCGGGTCGAAGTACGGCGGGATCTCGCAACCGGCTTCGACCCAGGTGTCGATGCGCAGGTGTTTGCCGTCGGCAGCAGGGAAGTTCAAGGCGGTCAGCAAACCTGGGCTCGGCTGGAAATCACGACCCGGATCTTCAGCATACAGCCGCGCCTGAATCGCATGACCGTCGGCTTTCAAGCCTCGGCTCAAGTCGCTCAATGGCGGCAAATCACCGGCTGCCAGTTCCACCATCCAGCGCACCAGGTCCACGCCCCACACTTGCTCGGTGACGCCGTGCTCCACCTGCAAACGAGTGTTCACTTCCAAGAAGTAGAAGCGCTGATCTTCGCTGTCGAAGACAAATTCCACGGTGCCGGCGCTGCGGTAATTCACCGCTTTCGCCAGTTTGATCGCCGCCGCGCAGAGTTCTTCAGCCATGCCTTCGGGTAAGTTCGGCGCGGGAGTCTCTTCGAGGACTTTTTGATTGCGGCGCTGCACCGAGCAGTCGCGCACGCCGAGGGCAATCACGTCGCCGCGACCGTCGCCGAACACCTGGACTTCCAGGTGGCGGGCGCGCTGGATGTACTTCTCGATGAACACGCCGGCGTCGCTGAAATTGTTCTGGCCGAGGCGTTTGACCGCTTCGAAGGATTCACTCAACTCGGCCGCGCTGCGGCACACGCGCATGCCGATGCCGCCACCGCCCGCCGTGCTTTTGAGCATCACCGGGTAGCCGACCTGTTCCCCGGCAATCAGCGCCGCGTCGAGGCTGTCGAGCAGTTCGGTGCCTTCGAGCATTGGCACGCCGTGTTGCTTGGCCAGGGCGCGCGCGGTGTGTTTGAGGCCGAACACGCGCAGTTGCTCCGGCGTCGGGCCGATGAAAGCGATGTCGGCGGCTTCGCACGCTTCAGCAAACGCAGCGTTTTCCGAGAGAAAACCGTAGCCGGGGTGGATCGCCGTGGCGCCCGAGGCTTTGGCGATGGCGAGGATTTTGTCGACGGCCAGATAGGTGCCGGCGGCGGCGCCTTCCCCGAGGCTGTGGGCTTCATCGGCCTGCAGGATGTGCAGGCTCGCGGCATCCGCTTCGGAGTAAACGGCAACGCCCTTGACCTGCACGTCACGCAGGGTGCGCAGGATGCGGCAGGCAATGGCGCCACGGTTGGCAATCAGGACTTTTTCGAACATGGCATAGACCCCGGAGGGGATGCGGGCCGTCCCGCAGTTTTTCGATGAGCGCCAGGGTCGTCCCCGACGGCAGAATCACTAACCTTGAAACACCACTGAACCCCTGTGGGAGCGAGCCTGCTCGCGATAGCGGTGTGTCAGTCAACATCGATGTTGAATGTGCTGACGCCATCGCGAGCAGGCTCGCTCCCACATTTGGATTGAGGTGTTCTTACTTTTTGAGGCACTGCCCGGAACGGGCCTGGCACAGGGCGAACAACCACCGCCGCAACCGCGCGAATTTCAGTTCCATACCAAAAGCTCCGCAGGGGTCGGGTTGTAGGCGTTGCACGGATTGTTCAGTTGCGGGCAGTTGGAGATCAGTACGATCACGTCCATTTCGGCGCGCAGGTCGACGTATTTGCCCGGCGCCGAAATGCCGTCTTCAAAGGTCAGCCCGCCGTCGGCGGTGACCGGCACGTTCATGAAGAAGTTGATGTTCGGTCCGATGTCCCCTTTGCCCAGTCGCCCGTCATGCACGCAGGCGCGCAGGTAGTTGTCGCGGCAACTGTGCATGTAGCGTTTCTCCAAGGCGTAGCGCACGGTGTTGCTCTCCTGCGCGCAGGCGCCGCCGAGGGTGTCGTGACACCCGCAGGTGTCGGCGACGATGGTCAGCATCGGCTTGCCGAGGTTGGAATAAAGCACGCTGCCGGTACTCAGGTAGACGCTGTTCTGCCGGCGCAACGTGCGCTGCACGTCATAGCGTTCCTTCGGATTGGCCACGCTGTAGAACAAGGTGTCGACGGCCTGGTTACCTTCCAGGTCGAGAATGCGCAGGGTCTGGCCGGCCTTGACCTCCATCAGCCACGGTTCGCCGGCCGGAATGGTGGCGCGGTAGACCGCGGTTTCAGGCGACTGTTGAGCGGTAGCGATTGCAAGTGACATGGCAGCGATCCTCAGGCGAACAAACGGTCGGTGTTGATGAAGCCGCGCTCGTTTTCCGGGCGCGAGGTGCGGCAATGTTCGGCGACGCTGGCGTCGGCGTTCATCCAGCTGAGCTTCAGGGGTTTGGGGGCGTAGTCCGGCGATGGGTCCATCGGATGCTGCAACGCGGTGAGCACCACCAAGGTGTCCATCGGCGCGTACAACTCGATGTAATCGCCGGCCTTCGAGTTGCCTTCGACAAAGTGGAAACGTCCGGCTTCATCGACGTTGACGCGGCTGAACAGGTTGAGAGTCATCAGCAGATCCGACAGGCCCAATCCCCACTTGCCCAGTTCCACCAACAGGTTGTCGGCGCCGTTGCGGAAAAAGCCGTTGCGCAGTTCCTGATAACGGCCGGCGCCGTATTTTTCCGCGACTTCTTCAGCGCAGAGCACGCCGCCGAGGCTGTCGCTCCAGCCACAGGTGTCGGCGGTGATCGCGGCGAGCACGCGGCCCATGTCCGAGTAGAGGCAATGGCCGCGGGTGAGCTTGGCGGTGTGTTGGCATTTGAGGCTGTCGGGCAGGTTCAGGCGTTCGGTTTTTTCATTGGCATTGAGCAGCGTCAGGCTGACGTTGGCGCCGCCCCGCAGGTCGGTCAGGCGCAGCAACTGGCCGCGTTTCAACACGAACGAACGATGGCCGCCGCCAGGGAGCATTTCTTCGGCGAAGGGCGGGAACAGTTGGGTCGAATCAGTCATTTCAAAATTCCTCTAAGCGATACGAAGCGTGCCCGCCAGCGCAGCCGGCAAGGCATCGACGGCGGCGCGGTTGACGCGGCGGTCGCTGTTCAAAGGGATGTCGTAAGTGATGCGCGCGCCATAGGCACCGGGGGCGTGCGGGTCGACGCGGACCTTGTCGAACACCAGCAAACGAGTGCCGAGGCTGAAACCTTCGGACAGGTCATGGGTGACCATGAACACCGTCAGTTGCGTCTCGCGCCACAGCTCCAGCAGCAAGGCGTGCATGTCTTTGCGGATGCCCGGATCGAGCGCGCCGAACGGTTCGTCGAGCAGCAACACGCGGGGTTTCATGATCAGCGCCTGGGCGATGGCCAGCCGTTGTTGCATGCCGCCGGACAGCTGCGCCGGGTACTTGTCCAGCGAATGGCCGAGGCCGACCTTGTGCAGCAGCGCCGAGGCCTGTTCGCGGGCGTCTTTTTTTGCACTGCCGAACAAGCGCCCGAGCAAGGGCGAGCGCGGCAGTTCGAGGCCGAGGGCGACGTTATCGAGCACGGTCAGGTGCGGGAACACCGAGTAACGCTGGAACACCACGCCACGGCTGGAATCCGGTTCGCCGGCCAGCGCCTGACCGTCCAGCAGAATCTCGCCGCGACTGGCGCGTTCCTGGCCGAGCAACAGGCGCAGGAAGGTCGACTTGCCGCAACCCGACGCGCCGACCAAGGTGCAGAATTCACCTTCGTTAACGTTCAGGTTCAGGCCTTCGAGCACGACTTGATCGGCGTATTGCTGCCAGACGTTTTTTACCGTGATGAAGCTCATGCGCGGGCTCCTTCATACCAAGGGAACGCGCGTTGGGTCAGGTGTTTGAGGCCCCAATCCATCAGCCAGGCGAGCAGGGTGATCCACACCACGTAAGGCAGAATCACGTCCATCGCCAGGTAGCGGCGCACCAGAAAAATCCGATAGCCGAGGCCGTCGGTGGAGGCGATGGCTTCAGCGGCGATCAGAAACAGCCACGCCGAGCCGAGCATCAAACGCAGCGAGATCAGCAGCCGTGGCAACAGTTGTGGCAGCACCACGCGCAGCATCAATGTCCAGGTCGACGCGCCGAGGGTCTGGGCCTTGATCAACAACTCGACCGGAATTTCCCGGGCGCGCTGTTCCAGATCACGGGCCAGGCACGGGGTGATGCCGATCACGATCAGCATCACTTTCGACAATTCCCCCAGCCCGAAGACGATGAACAGAATCGGCAGGATTGCCAGTGGCGGCACCATCGACAACACCGTCAGCAACGGCGACAACGGCGCGCCGAACAGCGGCAACGTTCCGGCGGCGATGCCCAGGCACAGCCCGGCCAGCGCACTGATGCCGAGGCCGATGGCCAGGCGGCGCAGGCTGGACGCGGTGTCTTGCCACAACAGGTATTCACCGGTGCGGGTGTCGGCAGTGAACGCCAGGCGTTTCACCGCGTCGGTCATCTGCACGGCGCTCGGCAATAGCTTGTCATTGGGGTTATCCGTCAGCCGCTCGGCCGAGCCCATGAAGTAGGCGAACAGCACCAGGGCGAACGGCAGGATCACCAACAGCAGACGACTCGGGCGATCCGGGTGGCGATTGATCAGGCGCATGGCCAGTCCTCCGGTTTACAGCTTGGCGTCAGTGGCCATCTGCACGTAGGTCGGGTCGAAGCGCAGCTTGAGGTTGGTCTTGTCGCCGCTGGTCACGCCATTGGCGAAGGCCATGCCGACGGCGCTGGTGTCTTTGGCGCCTTCACCCAGCAAGCCGTGCTGGAACGAAAACTCGGCGACCTTGCGCATGGTTTCCGGCAATTGCTTGCTGGTGGAGAAGTCGAGGGCTTCCTTGGGCGTGGCGAACAATTTGGTGGTGTCGAGTTGCGACTGGAAACCGGCCAGGTCGGTGCCCGAAGCTTTGGCCATGTGTTCGAGTGCGACCTTGCTGGCGGCGTTTTTCGCGTTCATCAACGCGACCACTTCGAACCAGGCGCCAGTCAGGGCTTTGCCCAGGGCCGGGTTGTCTTTGAGGGTGGCGCTGTTGACCACCATCATGTCCATGATTTCGCCGGGAATCTGGCTGGAGTTGAAGACTTCGGTCACCCCGGGCTTGGCTTTGATATCCGAAAGCATCGGGTTCCAGGTGGTGACGGCGTTGACCTGATCGGTGTTGAAGGCGGCCGAGATATCGGCGTCCGAGGTGTTGACCACTTTCAGGTCTTTCTCGGTGAGGTCGACCGAATCCAGCGCCCGGGCCAGCAGGTAGTGCGACACCGACAGTTCGACCAGATTGACGTCCATGCCCTTGAGGTCGGCGACCTTCTTGCCGTCGCCCTTGAGCACGATGCCATCGTTGCCGTTGGAGAAGTCGCTGACGATCAGCGCGGTGCTGTCGACGCCTCCGGCCGCCGGAATGGTCAGCGCGTCCATGTTGGTCATGGTGCAACCGTCGAACTGGCCGGCGGTGTATTGGTTGATGGATTCAACGTAGTCATTGAGCTGCACCACATCGATTTTGATGCCGTACTTCTTCGCCCATTTGTCGACGATGCCTTGGCTGCCGGCGTATTCCCAGGGCATCCAGCCGGCGTAGATGGTCCAGCAGACGCTGAAGTGGTCTTTTTGAGCGGCGTGGGACGGGAGGCTTACGAGGGCTGCGAAGGCAGCGGCGAGCAGGGCGGGTAAACGAAGCTTGAGCATGGGTGGTTCTCCAGTTGATCAAGGGCGGGCAGGAGTCAACGCGGCACCGCGAACGGTGGCTTGTCTCCCGGGCTTTTGTCCCGCCGTGTAACCTCAACTGGAGGTCGCCAACTCTCGGACCAGCCACTCGCCTTAGCGAGCCGGAACCCTAGTCAGCCATTGCAAATTGTGGTGCCGCGAACCTTGTGATGACTCCTGCACGGGTTTGCTAAAGCGAGAGCCGTGCCAAGTTGGCTTGAGGGCTCTAGGGTAGGGGATTGCGCGATGAGCGCTTGGGGCAGGCGAGGCGGTGTTGCCTTGTGATGGTGCGCGGGTGCACCGCTAAGGGACGTTCGTGGCCGCTGATCTGAAGGTCCGCACCCTTCGGCACTCGCCCCGGCATTGCCAGTCAAATGGGTGTCAGCCGGCCTGTTGCGGCTGTGGGTCTTTCAGGAGGCCGCCATGTTTCGTCGACTGTTGTTCGGTATGGTTCTCGGTCTTGGGCTATCCGGCTGCTATTACTACGCCGGTGGTTACGATGTGTATTCCGCGCCTTATTACTACCCCGGCTATTCTCCCTATTCCTACTATTACGGCCCACGTTATTACTACGGCCCGCGTTTCTATGGGGGCTATCGCTACTACTATTGGGGCGGGCACGGGCCACGTCATTACGGCGGTGGATACCGCGGTGGCCACCATTAATCAGCGGGTGAATAGATGAAAAACCTTTCATCGGCTACTTGTTTCAATCTGTTTCAGGAACGCACCAGATTTGGAAAACGATGTCTGATCTTTCGACAGTCACCGAATAATTGACTGTCGCCTGCCAGCGTCGCTGGTATGGCTCACTCGCGGTCCAGGAGGCCGCCATGCTCTGTCGAAAACAGCTCCACCGAATTCTTCTGATTGCAGTATTGGGATTGTCTCTTGGTGCGTGCGTGCCCTATTCCGATGGAGGAGGCAGCTACTACCGTTCCGATGTCTATACCTCGCCAGCGCCCGCCTATTATTCCGGTGGCGGACCTTACTATTCAGGTGGCGGCGGTTACTACACGCAGCCGCGCCGCTACTACGCGCCACCGGCGCGGTATTACCAGCCAACGCCGCGGTATTACCACCAGCCGCGGGTTTATCAACCGGCCCCTCGTTATTACCAGTCGCAACGGGGCGACTACCGGGCCCATGGTTGGGACGGCCGTAACCGCGGCGGTTGGAGCAACGATAACCGTGGCCATGGCGGACGCAACAATCACGGCGGACGAGGCGACCATAACGGTCGCGGCGATCACGACGGCCGGGGTGGCCGTCGTTAACCTCATCAATTAAACGCGATACCTGTGGGAGCGAGCCTGCTCGCGAAGGTGGTAGGTCAGGCGACATCAATGTCGACTGACACGCCCCCTTCGCGAGCAGGCTCGCTCCCACATTTTTTAGTATTCCGACAGATCGGCCAGCGGATGCCGACCTTCCCAGACTTTATGAAAGTGCGCCTCTACCACCGCATCCGGCACGTTATTGATGTCAGGCCAGTGCCAGTGCGGCTTCTGGTCCTTATCAATCAAACGCGCCCGAACCCCCTCGCTGAACTCCGGATGACGGCAGCAGTTGAGGCTGATCGTGTATTCCATCTGAAAGACCTGCGCCAATGACATGTGCCGGGCGCGGGCGATCTGTTCCCACACCAGATGAGCGGTCAGGGGCGAACCTTCGGTCATGGTCTTCGCCGCTCGACTTAACAGCAGATCCGAATGGTCGCGCAGAGCGCTGATGGCTTTCCAGGCGCAGCGCACATCGCTGATATCCAGCAGTTCATCGATTTGCTGGCGTCGAGGCAGCCACTGCGCGGCGGGCATTTGCGCTACGGCTTCCTGCTGCAAGGCCTTGAGCAGACTGTTGAGCTGCATTGGCGTCTGTTCCTGCCAATTCAATTGCAGCAAGCCTTCGATCAGTTCTTCTTGCTGTTCATCGAGCAGGAAACGGTCGGCGAGGCCCAGGTCGATCGCATCACGACCGTTCATATGCGCGCCGGTCAGCCCCAGAAACAGCCCGAGCTTGCCGGGCAGGCGTGACAGAAACCAACTGGCGCCAACGTCCGGATACAGACCGATACTGATCTCCGGCATCGCCAGGCGGCTGCTCGGCGTGACAATCCGGATGCTTGCGCCTTGCAGCAACCCCATGCCACCGCCCAGCACATAACCATGGCCCCAGCAGATCAGCGGTTTGGGGTAGGTATGCAGATTGAAGTCCAGGCGATATTCCGCAGCAAAGAAGTGCGCGGCCAACGGCGGCACTTCCCCGGGGTGAGCGCGGCAGGCTTCGACCAGACTGCGCACTTCGCCGCCGGCGCAAAAAGCCTTGGCGCCGTTACCGCGCAGCAGAACGCAGACGATTTGCGGATCCTTGGCCCACGCGTCCATCTGATCGCGCAGGGCATTGATCATCGGCAAGGAGAGGGCGTTGAGCGACTTTTCGGCATCCAGGCTGGCGATGCCGATGCGCGCACCGTCGGTGCCGGTGAGTTCTTCGAAGTGCAGATTCATCGTGACCTCGATAGTGAAATTGAGCGTTCAGTATGATCGCTGTACAGGAAAGTGCCGGATCTGCGTCAGATCAATTGACAAGTGTGGTGGGCTTTCCTAGGGTTCGCCCCATTGTTTTTGCCGGATGTAACCATGACTGCTGATGACCGTATCAAACTCGAACCGGGCTGGAAGGAGGCACTACGTGCCGAATTCGACCAGCCCTACATGGCAGAGTTGCGTAATTTCCTGCAGCAGGAGCGCGCGGCGGGCAAGGAGATTTATCCTCCGGGCCCAATGATTTTCAACGCCCTTAACTCCACGCCGCTGGACAAGGTCAAGGTCGTCATCCTCGGTCAGGACCCGTATCACGGCCCGGGACAGGCCCACGGGCTGTGCTTCTCGGTGCAACCGGGTGTGCCGGCGCCACCGTCGCTGGTAAACATCTATAAAGAGTTGAAACGCGACCTGAACATCGACATCCCCAACCACGGCTATCTGCAGAGCTGGGCTGATCAAGGCGTGTTGATGCTCAACACCACGATGACGGTCGAGCGCGCCAACGCCAATGCGCACAAGGACAAGGGCTGGCAGTTTTTCACGGATCGAATTATTGAAGTGGTCAGTCAACAGCAACCACATCTGGTGTTCATGCTGTGGGGCGCGCATGCCCAGAGCAAACAGAAACTCATCGATGCCACCAAGCACCTGGTGCTGACGTCGGTGCACCCGTCACCGCTGTCCGCTTATCGCGGTTTTCTCGGGTGCGGGCATTTCAGCCGGACCAACAAGTTTCTTGAACAGAATGGCGAAACGCCGATTGAGTGGCGGTTGCCGCCAGTCTAAAAAAGCTTCGCGGGCAAGCCTCGCTCCTACAGGTCCTGCGCGAATCTGTAGGAGCGAGGCTTGCCCGCGAAGAAGGCGACTCGGTCCTCAGTCTGACTCAGGCTCGCGATTCCAATACCTGAACAACGGCTCCGCCAGAAACAACACAAACAACAACCGCATCACCTGCATCGCCGTCACCAGCGGGACGGACAGTTGCAAGGTCTCCGCCGTCAGGCTCATCTCCGCAATGCCGCCAGGCATCATGCCCAGCGTCAGCGAACGCAGATCCAGATGCGTCAGCGCACTCAAGCCCAGTGCCGCCGCCGTAGCGATCAGCATGGTCAAAATCGTGCCGACCAAGGTCCGTCCCATAAAAGAGGGCGCCCGGCGGAAAAACTGCCGATTGAAATGACAGCCCAGGCCGCTGCCGATCAGCCATTGGCCGATCTGGCTCCCGCCATGGGGCAAGCCGATGTGCAAATCCCAACCGATGCTCACCGTTGCACTGACCAGCAACGGCCCGAACAGCCACGGATTGGGTTGACGAAGACGTTCCCAGAGCCAGGCCGCCAAGGCGCCCGCCGGGAAAAGAAGCGCCAGCCACCACCAATTGACGGCGGAGGGATGAAAAATCGGTGTGCCGCTGCCCAGCAAATACTTGAAGGCTGCCGGCACGCAAAGCACGACGACCAGCACTCGCAGACTTTGCCCCGCCGCGACGCGACTGAGCACCGCGCCATTGCGCGCGCCGAGGTTGACCATCTCCCCGGAGCCACCCGGCATGCTGGAAAAGAACGCGGTAGCGCGATCCTCCCCGGTGCGCCGCATCAACCAGACCCCGACCACGGCGGACAGGCTGGTGATCAACGCACCGAAGAAAATCAGGCCGAAGTGACTCAACACCTGCTCCATCACCACTGGGGTGAAATGCAGGCCGATGCCGATCCCGACGATCCATTGGCCGCACTTGCGGCCACCAGGGATTTCCGCCAATTGCCAGGGTGTCAGGCAGCGCACCAGGATGATCGCCAGCAACGAGCCAACCATCCACGGCAGCGGCCAGCCGACCAGACTGGCCAGGTAACCGCCCAGCGCGCCGACCAACGGCGTACCCCACCAGGCGTTGAAAGGTGGTCGATCAGACATCGGCGATGGCGCGTTGAGCAGCCGAACGTTTACGCCAGATCCGCAGCAGTGGCATCAGCAGCATGATCGCGGTCAGTACCCAGACACCGAAAGTGATCGGGCTCGACCAGAGGATCTCCAGCGCACCGTTGGAGATCGACAGCGCACGGCGCAGGTTTTGCTCCATCAAGCCACCGAGGATGAAGCCCAGCAGCACGGGCGACAACGGGAAGTCCAGCTTGCGCAGGATGTAACCGAAGATGCCGATGCCGATCATCAGGAAGAGGTCGAAGGTGGTGGCGTGCACCGCGTAGACGCCGATCCCGGTAATGATCGCGATCACCGGCACCAGCGCCCAGTTCGGCACGGCGAGGATGCGGGTGAAGATGCGGATCATCGGGATATTGAGGATCACCAGCATGACGTTGGCGACGAACAACGAGGCGATCAGGCCCCAGACGATGTCAGGTTGTTGCTGGAACAACAGCGGGCCGGGCGTGATGTTGTACAGCGACAGCGCGCCGATCATCACTGCTGTCGTCCCCGAACCTGGAACGCCGAGGGTCAGCATGGGCACCAGTGCACCGCAGGCTGCACCGCCGATGGCGGTTTCCGGGGCGGCGAGGCCGCGCATGTCACCTTGGCCGAAGGTGCCCTTGGCGCCGGCGATACGCTTCTCGGTCATGTAGGCCACGGCGCTGGCGAGGGTCGCGCCCGCACCCGGCAACACGCCCATGATGAAACCCAGCAAGCCGCAACGGATGTTCACCATGAACACCGCCGAAGCTTCCTTGACGTTGAACATCATTCGGCCGGTCGCTTTCACCGCTTCCTGACCGCGATGGGTCTTCTCCAGCAGCAGGAGGATTTCGCTGATGGAGAACAGGCCCAGCACCAGCACCACGAACTGAATGCCGTCAGTCAGATGGATGTTGTCTCCAGTGAAACGGTACACGCCGCTGTTGGCATCGATCCCGACGCACGACAGAAACAGACCGATGAGCGCGGCAATGAACGTTTTCAGCGGACGATCACCGGCCATGCCGCCGAGACAGACAATCGCAAACACCATCAGCACGAAATATTCTGCCGGACCGAAGGCAATCGCCCATTTCGCCAGCAACGGCGCGAACAGCACCATGCCGCACGTGGCGATGAACGCACCGATGAACGAACTCCATGCCGACAACGACAGGGCCACACCGGCCATGCCTTTGCGGGCCATCGGATAACCGTCGAGGGTGGTCATGACAGTGGACGCTTCGCCCGGAATGTTCAGCAGGATCGAGCTGATCCGGCCGCCGTATTCACAGCCCAGGTAAACCGCCGCCAACAGGATCAAAGCCGACTCCGGTGGCAGGCCCAGGGCGAACGCGATCGGGATCAACAACGCCACGCCATTGATCGGGCCCAGGCCGGGCAACAGGCCGACCACGGTACCGATCAGGGTGCCGCAGAGTGCGGTCACCAGGTTATACGGGGTCAGCGCGACGCCGAAGCCCTGACCCAAATAGCCAAGAGTATCCATATCAGTTCTCCAGAACGTCGAGTACGCCCAAAGGCAGTGGCACGTCCATCAACTTGTCGAACAGCAGGTAAAGACCGATGGCCATCAGGCTGATGATCACCGCGCTCGGTAGCCAGCGGCCGCCATACAGGCGAGCCATGGGGACGCCGATCAGGATGCTGGCGACGATGAAACCCAGGGGTTCGAAGGTGCCGGCGAACACCAGCAACAGCACCACACAGATGCCGATCTTGATCAGCGTTTCGCGGTCCAGTTTCGGGTCGTCGTCACTGTGGATGATCGGCGTCGGCCGAAACACCATGTACAGCAGGCCGAGCCCCATCAAACCGAGCATCAGTAGCGGAAACGCGCGAGGGCCTACCGGTTCGTAGGAAAAAGCCGCCTGGTACGGCCAGGCCATCAGTGCCAGGCCAACACAGGCCAGCAACAGCACCGAAGCAAAAATGCGTTGTAAGAGCATGGGAAACTCCTGTGCCACGGCCCCGCAAGTCGGGGCCGCAGCCGCTAGACAGAGGCGATCACTGGATCAGGCCGAACTCTTTGGCCAGCACTTTGTAGTCCGCAACCTGCTTCTTCACGTAGGTGTCCAGCTCCGGGCCGGTCATGGCGAACGGGAAGAGTTCACGCTGATCGCGCAGCTTGGCGAAGTCTTCGGACGCCAGCAGTTTGTCGAAGGCGTCTTTCCACCAGGCGTAATCTTCGTCGCTGACCTTTGGCCCGAGGTAGAAACCGCGAACCACTGGCCAGACGATGTCGTAGCCTTGCTCCTTGGCGGTCGGGATGTCTTTCATTTCCGGCTCGTCCAGGCGCTTCTCGGAGAACACGGCGAGCAAGCGCATGTCACCGCTCTGGATGTGCGGCATGGAGTCGGAGATGTCGGTGCTGCCGACCTGGATGTGGCCGCCGAGCAGGGCGGTGGCGATTTCACCGCCGCCTTCAAGGGCGACGTAACGCAGGTCACGCGGGTTGATCCCGGCGGCCTTGGCAATCAACGCCGTTTGCATCCAGTCCTGGCTGCCGACGGTGCCGCCGGAGCCGATCACCACTTTGCTTGGATCTTTCTTCAGTGCTTGCACGAGATCGTCGAGGGTCTTGTAAGGCGAATCGCTTTTTACTGCGATGGCGCCATAGCTGGTGCCGACGGCGGCGAGCCAGCGAACGTTGGTTTCATCGAACCGACCGAACTTGCCCTGGGCCAGGTTCAGCAGAGAACCGCTGGACCACGCCACCAGCGTGCCGGCGTCGGCCGGACGTTGGGCAACTACCGCGTTGTACGCCACCGCGCCGACACCGCCGGGCATGTAGGTCACGCGCATCGGTTTGGTCAGCAGTTTTTCGTTCACCAGCGCGCTTTGCGCCAGTTTGCAGGTCAGGTCGAAACCGCCGCCTGGCGAGGCCGGGGCGATGCATTCAGGGCGTTTTGGCTCGGCCATCAGTTGGCCGGCGAACAGCATGCAGCTGGCGGCGAGGGCGAAACGGCGCAGTGATCGATTCATTGTTGTCTCCACGGGAGTTTTTGTTTTTGGGGATGTTTCAGGTGCGGCGGATTCGCGTCGTGCAGCCGGTAGGAGCGCTGACAAACGTGAACGAGAGGGATTGAAAAAACGGGTGGGACGGGCAAACCTGAAGCTGTCTGGCCAGCATGGTGCAGTACCTCGTTATTGTTCTTATTGGCGAAAACGCATCGAGGCGTTTTTCGGGAGCTACATTTCAAAGCACGATCGGGTGGCCTGCAGTCGAAACCATCCGTGGGGCGACTCTAACGGGCTAACCTTTCGCTAACCTTTCAGTTGGCTTTCACAGTTTTCAGGCTTCACAGTGGCGGATGCGGCTGTAAACTCCGCGCCAAAGAATGGCGTCGACCATCCCTGAACGAGGTAACAATCCATGCGTGTCCTGCTCGTCGAAGACCATCTGCAGCTCGCCGAAAGTGTCGCCCAGGCGCTCAAGAGCACCGGGTTGACCGTGGATGTGCTGCACGACGGCGTGGCGGCCGACCTGGCGTTGAGCAGCGAGGAATACGCGGTGGCGATCCTCGATGTCGGCCTGCCGCGCATGGATGGTTTCGAAGTGCTGGCGCGCCTGCGGGCCCGGGGCAAGAACCTGCCGGTGCTGATGCTGACCGCACGCAGCGACGTCAAGGACCGGGTGCACGGGCTCAACCTGGGCGCCGACGATTACCTGGCCAAACCTTTTGAACTGACCGAACTCGAGGCCCGGGTCAAAGCCTTGTTGCGGCGCAGCGTGCTGGGCGGTGAGCGTCAGCAGCGCTGCGGCGTCCTGGCCTATGACCTGGACACTCGGCGCTTCACCCTCGGTGAAGAATTGCTGACCCTGACCTCTCGCGAGCAGGCGGTCCTCGAAGCATTGATCGCCCGGCCCGGTCGGGTGATGAGCAAAGAGCAACTGGCCGCTCAGGTGTTTGGCCTCGATGAAGAAGCGAGCCCGGATGCCATCGAAATCTACGTCCACCGCCTGCGCAAGAAACTGGATGGCCAACCGGTCGCCATCGTGACCTTCCGCGGCCTCGGCTATTTGCTGGAAAGCCGCGATGCATAAGCCCAGCAGCCTGCGCTGGCGGTTGTTGTGGAACCTGGCGCTGTTGTTGGTGGTGTTAATGCTGGCCAGTGGTTTGAGCGCGTACTGGAATGGTCGCGAAGCCGCTGACACCGCCTATGACCGGACCCTGCTGGCGTCGGCGCGGACCATCGCCGCCGGCGTGTCCCAGCGCGATGGCAGCCTCAGCGCCGACGTGCCCTACGTGGCCCTCGATACCTTCGCCTACGACAGCGCCGGGCGGATTTTTTACCTGGTCAACGACATCAATCAGAAACTGATTTCCGGTTACGAAAACCTCCCGCCGCCGCCCCCGGGAACGCCGCGTACCGATGACTATCCGGCGCTGGCGAGCTTCTATAACGCTAAATACCGAGGGCAGAACGTGCGCGTGGTGAGCCTGCTCAAGCCGGTGAGCGAGCCGAACATGAACGGTATGGCGGAAATCCGCGTGGCAGAAACCGACGAGGCGCGGGTCGCGATGGCTCGCAGTCTGGCGGCGGACACGTTGCTGCGTTTGGGCATGTTGGCCATCGGCGCGTTGCTGATGGTGTGGTTTGCGGTCAGCGCGGCGTTGCGTCCGCTGGAGCGCTTGCGCACGGCGGTGGAAGAGCGTCAGTCGGATGATTTGCGGCCGTTGCCGCTGGTGGAAGTGCAGCATGAGTTGTGGCCGCTGGTGCGCGCGCTCAACCACTTTACCGAGCGACTGCGCGGGCAGTTCGAGCGGCAGGCGCAGTTTATTGCCGATGCCGCACATGAGCTGCGCACGCCGTTGGCGGCGCTCAAGGCGCGACTCGAACTGGGCCTGCGTTCAAACGAACCGCAAACCTGGCGCAGCACCCTGGAAACCGCTGCCCAAGGCACGGATCGCCTGACTCACCTGGCCAATCAATTGCTTTCGCTGGCGCGGGTAGAGAACGGGGCCCGGGCGATTGCCGAGGGCGGCGCGCAGTTGTTGGACCTGAGTCAGTTGGCGCGCGAACTGGGCATGGCCATGGCGCCGTTGGCCCATGCCCGCGGCGTCGCCCTGGCGCTGGAGGCGGACGAGCCAGTGTGGCTGCGCGGCGAACCGACGTTGCTGAATGAACTGCTGAGCAACCTGGTGGACAACGCCCTCGCTCACACGCCGCCGGGGGGCAATGTGATTCTGCGGGTCACGGCGCCGGCGGTGCTGGAGGTCGAGGATGACGGACCGGGAATTCCCGTTGATGAGCGGGATCGGGTGTTCGAGCGCTTTTACCGGCGCAACCAGCAAGTGGCCGGGTCCGGGCTGGGGTTGGCGATTGTCGGTGAGATTTGTCGCGCGCACCTGGCGCAGATCAGCCTGCACGATGGTGAGTCGGCGGGGTTGAAGGTGCGGGTGAGTTTTATTGCGGGGGAGTGAACACTTAACCTGTGGCGAGGGGGCAAGCCCCTTCGCCACAAAGATCAGTAAAACATCGACCGCGACTCTTCCAGATCCCTGCACATCGCCTCATTCTCCGGGTCGATCCCCAGTTTCTTGAACGCCGGCACGCTGAACGCATCGATACGGGCCAGCGGGTGGTCGGTGTCCTTGTGGCAATACAGGCTGGCCACCTGAACCAGATCGACATAATCGACCCGCTCGGACTGGCGTTTGAAGTCCAGGTACAACCCCGGCAACTGCACCAGCATTTCCGGGAATTCCCAGACCCTGAGCAGTTTGTCGCCGATCAAGGGATGAATGCGATCGATGACATGGTTGAGGCTGACCGCATCAGACAGCAATTCGTAGTGGTCTTCGGCGTAGGTCAGGATAGGCAGTACACCAATCTGATGCACCAGCCCGCCAAGGGCTGCCTGATCTGGTTTGAGTTGCGTGTAACTGCGGCACAGCGCATAGCTGACCCCGGCGATTTCCAGGCTTTTACGCCAGACATCGCGCATTTTCTGCGCCACCACTTCAGAGCGGGCGTGGAAAATTTGCTCCATCACCAAGCCGATCGCCAGATTACTGCTGTAGTTGACGCCCAACCGTGTGATCGCCGTGTGCAGGTCAGTCACTTCCTGGGTCGCGCGCAGCAGCGGGCTATTGACCACTTTGATCAGACGCGCCGACAACGCCGTGTCACGGCCGATCACTTTACTCAGGGTGCTGACACTGACTTCCGGGTCTTCAGCGGCCTTGCGAATCTGCAGGGCCACTTCCGGTAACGTTGGCAGAACCAGGTCATCGTTATCGATGGCCTCAACCAAATCCTGTTGGACCTTATCCGCCAGCTCGCTCATTTCTTTTCTCTAGGGTGTTACAACAAGTGCTGCGGTTAACGCTGGATTTCGCGATCGCGATCCAGTTGATAAGGCAGGTCGAGCAGGTGCAGGGCCGGCCCTTCGAGGGTGCCCAGATGAATGTCACCACCTTCTGCTGCTTCGGCTTGCAGCACGGCCAGGAGTTCAATGTTTTGTCCGGCGCTGGCGGCCAGCACCACTTCGCCGATAGAACTGCCGTGTGATGGGGAAAACAGTGACGTGCCGGGCTCGGGCAATTCGCTGGCATCCAACGTCAAGCGATACAAGCGACGCTTTAGTTTGCCCAGGTACTGCATGCGCGCGACGATTTCCTGGCCGGTGTAGCAACCCTTTTTGAAACTCACGCCACCGACGGCTTGCAGGTTGAGCATCTGCGGGATGAACAGCTCGCGGGTGCTCGGCATGACCTGGCCGATCCCTGCGCGGATCTGGCCCAGCAGCCATTGATTCAGAGTGCCTTCGGACAGCAGGGCGGACAGCTTGCTTTTGATGAGGTCGGCCTGATCGGCGGCGACCCACAGTTCGGCGCGGTCCGGCGAGACACGAATGGCGATCAGACTTTCATGACGCACGACGCTGTCGGTGTCTGCCGGCAACTCAAGACCCAGGCTGCTCAGTGCGGCGTCGCCATGATCGAGTCCGAAGCGGACCCAGGCGGCGCTTTCATCGGTCAGTTTGGATTTGGAGAACACGGCGTACTTTTTCAGGTCCGCCAACTGCGGCTCAAGCAGCTCGCTGGCCATCGCCAGCAGCACGCCGTCACCTTCCAGCACGATGCGGAAACTCGATTGCATCCGGCCTTTCTGCGTGCAGCGTGCGCCGAGGCTGGCCTGGGTATCGCTCAGGTAATTGAGGTTGCAGGTCAATTGGCCTTGCAGGAATTTGCTGGCGTCCGCGCCGCGGACTGCAAGAACGCCTTCATGGGACAGGGTGCAGAAAAAAGCAGAATCGGCCATGGGTCATCGCAGGGTAAAGAGTCTGGGGGACATCATAAGGGGGCGCTCTCGAAATGGGTAGTTCACAAAGGTCGATGGCGCCCGACCAAAGCCGAGTGTTCGACCGGGGCCGGGGCTGTATACTTGCCGCCTATTTGAGGAGCGCTCCATGGTCGAAGATGTTGAACTGAATCGCCTCTACTGGCACAGCCGCCGCGGCATGCTTGAGCTTGACGTGTTGCTGGTGCCGTTCGTTAAGGAGGTCTACCCGCACCTCAACCAGAAAGATCGCGAGTGCTACCGCAATCTGCTTGAATGCGAAGACCAGGACATGTTCGGCTGGTTCATGGAACGCACCGAATCGGAAGATCCGGAGCTTCAGCGCATGGTTCGCATGATCCTGGATCGTGTCCAGCCCAAGTAATGCGTTCGAATGCCGCTGGCATGCCTCACGGCAGTTGCTGGCGGCGTATCTTATGGCCCAGCTGTTCGCGCTGGGTTCTTTGTTTCTGCTCTCCTTACCGCTCTGGGCCAGTCTGCTCGGCATGACGCTGTGTGTGGTTCACGGAATCTGGCTGCTGCCACGCCTGATTTTGCTTACGCATCCACAGGCATTTCGCGGTTTGCGGCGCGATGCCGACGGCTGGCAGTTGTGGAATCAGGCTTCAGGTTGGCAGCCCGTGCAGCTAAGGCCGGACAGCCTGGCGTTACCGCTGATGGTGGTGCTGCGTTTTCGACTGCGAGGCGAGCGGCGAGTCAGATCAATCTGCGTTCCCCACGACTCGCAGGCGGCGGATGTGCACCGGCGCCTGCGGGTCAGGCTTACATTCAGTCGACGTAGGTGGGCGGCACCAGAATAGTGTCCAGCGCAACGGGTAGCATGTTCGGGTAGTCGAGGGTGTAATGCAGGCCGCGACTTTCCTTGCGCTCCATGGCTGACCGAATCATCAGCTCCGCCACCTGGGCCAGGTTGCGCAACTCGATCAAATCGCGACTGACCTTGTAGTTGCTGTAGAACTCGTCGATCTCGTCCAGCAACAGCCGCACGCGGTGCTGCGCGCGTTGCAAGCGCTTGTTGGTGCGCACGATGCCTACGTAGTCCCACATGAATCGCCGCAGTTCATCCCAGTTGTGCGCAATGATCACGTCTTCGTCGGAGTCGGTGACCTGACTGGCATCCCAGACGGGCAGGGCGATCGGAACCGACACCTGCGGCAGCTGTTCCAGAATGTCCGCCGCGGCCGAACGGGCATAGACAAAACACTCCAGCAGCGAGTTGCTGGCCATGCGGTTGGCACCGTGCAGGCCGGTGAAACTGGTTTCGCCAATGGCATACAGCCCCGGCACGTCGGTGCGACCGTGCTGATCGACCATCACACCGCCGCACGTGTAGTGCGCCGCCGGAACCACCGGGATCGGTTGTTTGGTGATGTCGATGGAAAACTCGAGGCAGCGTTCATACACCGTCGGGAAGTGAGTCTTGATGAACGCTTCGGGCTTATGGCTGATGTCCAGATAGACGCAGTCGACACCCAGGCGCTTCATCTCATGGTCGATGGCACGGGCGACGATGTCCCGGGGCGCGAGTTCGGCGCGGGGGTCGAAACGCTGCATGAAGCGTTCGCCGTTGGGCAGCTTCAGGTGTGCGCCTTCGCCGCGCAGGGCTTCAGTGATCAGGAAACTCTTGGCTTGCGGATGATAAAGGCAGGTCGGGTGGAACTGATTGAACTCCAGGTTGGCCACCCGGCAGCCGGAACGCCATGCCATGGCAATGCCGTCACCGCAGGCGCCGTCGGGGTTGCTGGTGTAGAGGTAGACCTTGGCTGCGCCGCCGGATGCCAGGATGACGAATCGAGCACCGTACGTGTCGACTTCGCCGGTGCTGCGATTCAGCACGTAAGCACCCAGGCAGCGATCGCCTTCCAGGCCCAGGCGTTTTTCGGTGATCAGGTCGATGGCGACCCGCTGTTCCATCAGTTCGATATTCGGTCTGAGTCTGGCCTGGGCGAGCAGAGTTTTGAAGATCGCCGCGCCCGTGGCATCGGCCGCATGAATGATGCGCCGATGGCTGTGACCGCCTTCCCGGGTCAGGTGAAACTCGAATCCACCGTCTTCAGTGCCGGATTGTTCATCGCGGGTAAACGGTACGCCTTGATCGATCAGCCACTGGATGGCTTCTTTACTGTGCTCGACGGTAAAGCGCACGGCGTCTTCGTGGCAGAGGCCACCGCCGGCATTGAGGGTGTCATCGACGTGGGATTCGACAGTATCGGTGTCGTCCAGAACGGCAGCAACGCCGCCCTGGGCCCAGAAAGTCGAGCCGTTGGCGAGGTCGCCTTTACTCAGTACGGCGATGCGCAAATGACCGGGCAAGGTCAGCGCAAGGCTCAAACCGGCAGCGCCGCTGCCAATGACCAGAACATCGTGTTGAAACTGTTGGCTCATTTCAGGATTCCGCTCAAAGCGACCCGGGTCGGGGTTGGCGCAAGACTCGTGGAACGGCGAGTCAAGGCAGCCACACAGCCCACTAGTATATAGAGGGGGGAGCGGCACAATACCCGAGCGCATATGGCATTGTGAAACTACTGTGACGGAAAATACCTGACGCTTCGTCGGATGATTTTTCGGCCGGTTCGGCGACAAGGTGACTGTATCAACGATTTAACAGTCTTTTTCTGTCCAGGGTTGCACAATGTCGCTTTCGCCCGGCTATAAATATTTGGAACTTTTGCCAAAGGCCCAAGATCAATAGACGGTGCCTGAAAAGAAGGACAGTGTCGGTTTCAGGAGGGGGACTTGCGTTTTGGTCCTGGCCAGTGAATCCGATGACAAGATTATTCGCGCAGCCGGGTCATGCCGAGCTGCGCTTTTCGTGCGTGCCAAAACAGAGCCCGCAGGAAACTTGCTTGGAGGGGGAGAACTTTTGCGAAAAGCCCGAGTCTATGTTTGCAAGTCTGGTCGTTTAGTTATGCAAGCCTCCTCCGAGCTTATCGAGGAGTGTTCATGCTAACCCAGGAAGAGGATCAGCAGCTCGTCGAGCGCGTTCAACGCGGCGACAAGCGGGCTTTCGATCTGCTAGTGCTGAAATACCAGCACAAAATTCTCGGGTTGATCGTGCGTTTCGTGCACGACACCCATGAAGCCCAGGATGTGGCACAGGAAGCCTTTATCAAGGCCTACCGCGCACTTGGAAACTTTCGCGGAGATAGCGCGTTTTATACGTGGCTTTACCGCATCGCCATCAACACGGCGAAGAATTATCTGGTTTCACGCGGCCGCCGGCCGCCGGATAGCGATGTCAGTTCCGAAGATGCAGAGTTCTACGATGGCGATCATGGCCTCAAGGATCTCGAGTCGCCAGAGCGTGCATTGCTGCGGGATGAGATCGAAGGCACCGTCCATCGAACCATTCAGCAACTGCCAGAAGATTTGCGTACAGCTTTAACTTTACGTGAATTCGATGGTCTGAGTTACGAGGACATTGCGGCAGTCATGCAATGTCCGGTGGGTACCGTGCGCTCCCGGATATTCCGCGCTCGGGAGGCCATCGATAAAGCCCTGCAGCCGTTGTTGCAGGAAAACTGAGACAGCGGCGATAGCCAAGAGAGGAACGCCATGAGTCGTGAAGCCCTGCAGGAATCGCTGTCCGCAGTGATGGATAACGAAGCGGACGAACTGGAATTGCGTCGGGTATTAAATGCCTTTGACGATGTAGAAACCCGTGAAACCTGGGCTCGTTATCAAATCGCTCGGGCAGTTATGCACAAGGATCTGCTGCTTCCTCGTCTGGACATCGCCGCGGCAGTTTCTGCTGCTTTGGCCGACGAAGCCGTACCGGCAAAAGCCTCCCGTGGTCCATGGCGCAGCCTGGGTCGACTGGCTGTCGCTGCTTCGGTGACCGTTGCCGTACTGGCAGGTGTGCGTTTGTACAACCAGGACGAGATCGCGGGTGTCGAACTTGCCCAGCAATCCAGTCAACCGGGTCTGGCCGTTCCTCAGGTCAAAGGTCCAGCTGTATTGGCAGGCTACAATGAGAGTTCGGAAGCCACTGGCCCTATGGCCAACGGCGTATTGCAAGGTCAACCAGGCTGGCACGATCAGCGTCTGCCAGGCTACTTGCGCCAACATGCTCAACAGGCTGCACTGAAAGGTACTGAGAGCGCTCTGCCTTACGCTCGTGCAGCAAGCCTGGAAAACCGTTAAGGAGGATCATGCGCGCCATACCTCTACTTTCGCTTCTGCTCGGTGGCTGGTTCATTGTTCCAGCCCACGCCGATGAAGCCCAGGACTGGTTGACCCGTCTTGGTCAGGCCGAGCAACAGCAAAGCTTTTACGGCACTTTCGTTTACGAGCGTAACGGTAGCTTTTCTACCCATAACATCTGGCACCGTGTCCAGGATGGCAAGGTCCGTGAGCGTTTACTGCAGCTCGACGGCTCAGCACAGGAAGTCGTTCGCATTGATGGGCATACTCAATGCGTCAGCGGCGTCCTGATAGCAGGGCTTGGGGACTCTCCCAACTCCGCTGCTCGTGCACTCGATCCACAAAAGTTGAAGAATTGGTATGAGCTTGCCGTCATTGGCAAGTCGCGTGTGGCTGGGCGTGCGGCAGTGATTATTTCATTGAAGCCACGTGACCAGCATCGCTACGGTTTTGAGCTGCACCTTGATAAGGAAACCGGCTTGCCGTTGAAGTCATTGCTACTGAATGACAAAGGGCAGTTGCTTGAGCGTTTCCAGTTCACCCAGCTGAATACCGACAACGTGCCGTCTGACCGCGACTTGCAGGCAGGCGACGATTGCAAGGTGGTCAAACTCGACAGCGACAAGGCTTCCGCCGTCAAGGCCGCCCAAGTCTGGCATTCGGACTGGCTCCCGCCCGGTTTCGAGCTGACCAGCAGCAGCACCCATAAAGATACGGAGACCAAAACCCAGGTCACCAGTCTGATGTACGACGATGGTCTGGCGCGGTTTTCGGTATTCCTTGAGCCGTTGAATGGTGCCACCGTTACCGACACCCGCACCCAGTTAGGCCCAACCGTTGCTGTTTCTCGGCGCTTGACGACCCCTCAAGGCGAGATGATGGTGACCGTGGTCGGTGAGATTCCAATAGGTACTGCTGAACGGATTGCGCTGTCCATGCGCTCCGATGCCACTGCAACCAAGTAGTGAGCTGATATCGAAATGTTTGGTGAGCATTTCAATTTGCAAAAAAACCTGAATTTTTCTATAGGTCAGAGCCTCACGGCTCTGGCCTTGTTTTGTTGTTCCCGGAACAAAAATACCGGCGTATCTTTCCCGGTGTTCCTTGCTCCATATCGCTTAACCATGCTCGTCGTAACGGGAGCCGTATGTCGATACCACGCTTGAAGTCTTATCTGTCCATTTTCGCCACCGTGCTGGTGCTCGGTCAGGCGGTCACTGCTCAAGCAGTCGAATTGCCTGACTTTACCCAGTTGGTCGAGCAGGCCTCGCCCGCGGTGGTGAACATCAGTACCACGCAAAAGCTGCCGGACCGCAGAGTGTCTGACCAGATGCCCGACCTTGAAGGCCTGCCACCCGCGCTGCGCGATTTTTTCGAACGGGGCATGCCGCAACCGCGCTCGCCTCGCGGTGATCGCCAGCGTGAAGCGCAGTCCCTGGGCTCGGGCTTTATCATCTCGCCGGACGGCTACATCCTGACCAACAACCACGTGATCGCCGATGCCGACGAAATTCTCGTTCGTCTCTCCGACCGCAGTGAGTTGAAAGCCAAGCTGATAGGCACCGACCCACGTTCCGATGTGGCGCTGCTGAAAATCGAAGGCAAGGACCTGCCAGTCCTGAAACTGGGTAAATCCCAGGACCTGAAGGCCGGCCAATGGGTCGTAGCGATCGGCTCGCCGTTCGGCTTCGACCATACCGTGACCCAAGGCATCGTCAGCGCTGTCGGTCGTAGCCTGCCGAACGAAAATTATGTGCCGTTCATCCAGACCGACGTGCCCATCAACCCGGGTAACTCGGGTGGTCCGCTGTTCAACCTGGCCGGTGAAGTGGTCGGGATCAACTCGCAGATCTACACCCGCTCCGGTGGCTTCATGGGCGTATCGTTCGCGATCCCTATCGACGTGGCCCTGGACGTATCCAACCAGCTGAAAAGTGGCGGTAAAGTCAGCCGTGGCTGGCTGGGTGTGGTGATCCAGGAAGTGAGCAAGGATCTGGCCGAGTCGTTCGGTCTTGAGAAGCCGGCCGGTGCGCTGGTGGCTCAGATCCAGGAAGATGGCCCGGCTGCCAAGGGTGATCTGCAAGTCGGCGACGTGATCCTGAGCATGAACGGTCAGCCAATCGTCATGTCTGCCGATCTGCCGCACCTGGTGGGCGCACTCAAGGAAGGCGCGAAGGCCAACCTTGAAGTGATCCGCGACGGCAAGCGCAAGAATGTCGAACTGACGGTCGGCGCGATCCCTGACGAAGGTAAAGAGCTGGACTCGAAACTCAAGTCCGGTGTTGAAACCAACAGCAATCGTCTGGGCGTCGCCGTCGCCGATCTGACTGCTGAGCAGAAGAAAGCCTACGACCTCAAAGGTGGTGTGGTGATCAAGGAAGTTCAGGACGGTCCTGCATCGCTCATCGGCTTGCAGCCAAATGATGTGATCACTCACCTGAACAACCAGGCAATCAACGATAGCAAGGAGTTCGCTGAAATCGCCAAGGCACTGCCGAAGAATCGATCGGTGTCCATGCGAGTTCTGCGTCAAGGTCGTGCCAGCTTCATCACCTTCAAACTGGCTGAATAAACCGGTTGTCGGCTGAATGAAAAACCGCCTCGAAAGAGGCGGTTTTTTTGTGTCTGCGTTTTATGTTCCGCAAGCAGGTCAGCCCATCATGTCCTTGACCATACGTTCCTGCTCCATCAACTCACGTTGCCGGGCGTCGATACGCGACGACAACGGGAAGTTGGTGCCGGCCTTGCGCTTGGCGAAGTCCAGTTGCTGAATGGCCTGGCGATAGTCGCCAACCAGGGCGAAGTACTCCGCGCGAGCCTGATGCAGACCGATGATGTTGCCTGACAGGCCGCGAGTCTCGGCCACCTGATACCACACGTCCGGATCGTCCGGGCGCGATTTCAGCAGGCCTTCGAGCGCCTTTTCCGCATCGGCGGCGCGGTTTTGTTTCAACAACAGATCGACACGCACCTGGTTCAATGGATAGTTGCCAGGGTACTGGGTGAGCATCCGGTCAACCCGTGTTTGAGCATCGGGCAGGCGATTGTTGGTGATATCCAGGTCGACCTGCGCCAGGTTGTAGATGATCTCGTTCGGTGATTTGGCCAGCAGCAGCTTGAGGTTCTCACGAGCTTCATTCAACTGGCCGCCCTTGATCTGGGCGATTGCCAGGCCATAACGAGCGACGTCATTTTTCGGGTTCTCGTCGAGCTGCGCGCGAAAGCGCTTGGCGCCCAAGCCTGGGGTTTCTTCATAGACCAGCTGAACGCGTGCACGAATCAGCTGATAGCGCATGGTGTCTTCGACGCCGCCCGCTTTGGCCTGTTCGGCGCGGTTGCGGGTGTCGGCGATCCGCGATTCGGTCACCGGGTGAGTCAACAGGAATTCTGGTGGCTTGGCGTCAAAGCGGTATTGACGCATCAACCGCTCGAACATGGTCGGCATCGACCGCGGGTCATAACCGGCCTTTTCCAGATTGAGGATGCCGATACGGTCGGCTTCCTGTTCGTTCTGGCGCGAGAAACGTCGTTGTTCCTGAATCGCCGCCGCCTGAGTGCCCGCAATCGCCGCGATCCCGGCGTCACCGGCACCGGCAGCAGCAATGACGATCCCGGCCAACAGAGCCGCCATCATCGGCACTTGCATGCGCTGCTGGGCTTCCACGCCTCGGGCAAAGTGGCGTTGCGACAAGTGAGCCAATTCGTGCGCCAGTACCGAAGCGTATTCGCCCTCGGTCTGCGCATTGAGGAACAGACCGCCGTTGACCCCGACAATACCGCCCGGCGCCGCAAAGGCGTTGAGCTGCGGGCTGTTGATCAGGATGAACTCCAGGCGCCGGTCATTGACCTGGCTGGTTTCCACCAGGCGGTAAACGCTGGATTCGACGTAATCCTTGAGCTGCGGATCGTTGAGCTGCGAGACCTGGCTGCGCAACAGCGCGAGCCACGCACGGCCCAGTTGATATTCCTGTTGCGGCGAGACAATGGCAGAACTGGCGTCGCCGAGTGACGGCAAGTCGTCGGCGAAGCCCGGTGAGGCGAGCAGGCAAGCGAGCGTCAGCAGGGTAGGGCGCAAAAAAGTCATGCACAAAGCCTTAGTCGACAAAGACCTTACTGTAGCCGGACACTTGGCCCGGGACCAGATATTCTAGGCAACTCCACCACCTGACCCGGAGCGATGCAATGACCGATGCTGTAACCCATGACGCCGAACTGGATGCCAGTGGCCTGAATTGCCCGCTGCCATTGCTCAAGGCCAAGCTGGAGCTGAATCGACTGGCCAGTGGCGCGGTGCTCAAGGTCATCGCCACCGATGCGGGTTCCCAGCGCGACTTTCGCACCTTTGCCCGATTGGCCGGTCATACGCTGCTTCGCGAAGAAGATGAGGCGGGTGTTTACCGCTACTGGTTGAAAAAAGCCTGAAACCTGCTGCGTTCATTTCTAAGGATTATTGATGTTCAAGGTGTTACGCGACTGGATTCAGCGCTACTTTTCCGATGAAGAAGCCGTGGTGCTGGCGGTGCTGCTGTTTCTGGCCTTTACCGCCGTACTGACGTTGGGCGGCATGCTCGCGCCAGTGCTGGCCGGGATGGTGCTGGCGTATCTGATGCAGGGCCTGGTCGTTACCCTCGAACGCCTGCGCATGCCCGGTGGGGTCGCGGTGGGGTTGGTCTTCGCCTTGTTCATGGGCGTTTTGCTGGTGTTCATTATTGTCGTGGTGCCGTTGCTCTGGCATCAGTTGATCACGCTGTTCAACGAACTGCCCGGGATGCTGGCCAAGTGGCAATCGCTGCTGTTGCTGCTGCCCGAACGCTATCCGCACCTGGTGTCGGACGAGCAGGTGTTGCAGGCCATCGAGGTGGCGCGGGGCGAGATCGGCAAGTTCGGTCAGTGGGCACTGACGTTCTCGCTGTCGAGTCTGCCTCTGCTGGTGAACATCATGATCTACCTGGTGCTGGTGCCGATCCTGGTGTTCTTCTTTCTCAAGGACCGCGAGATGATCGGTCAGTGGGTGCGCGGCTACCTGCCGCGTGAACGGGCGCTGATTACCCGGGTTGCCCATGAGATGAACCGGCAGATCGCCAATTACATCCGCGGTAAAGTCATCGAGATTTTCATCTGCGGCGGTGTGACCTACATCGGGTTCGTCGTACTGGGGCTCAACTAAGCGGCGTTGCTGGCGTTGCTGGTGGGGGTGTCGGTGGTGGTGCCTTACGTCGGCGCAGTGGTGGTGACGGTGCCGGTCATGTTGATCGCGCTGTTTCAGTGGGGCTGGAGCGATCAGTTCATTTACCTGATGGCGGTCTACGGGATTATCCAGACGCTGGACGGGAATGTGCTGGTGCCGCTGCTGTTTTCGGAGGCGGTGAATTTGCATCCGGTGGCGATTATCTGTGCGGTGCTGTTGTTTGGCGGGTTGTGGGGATTCTGGGGGTGTTCTTTGCGATTCCGCTGGCGACGCTGTTCAAGGCTGTGCTGGATGCCTGGCCGCGCAAGGAGCCGGTGGTGGCGCCGTTGCTTTAGCAGTCAGCCGGGATGAGGCAGTGGGGCAGGTGGCGGCTCCCGAGCAGGCCCGGTCCCACATCGGATCGCGTCAGGCTGGCCAACTCGGTCAACCGTGGGAGCGAGCCTGCTCGCGATAGTGTCCGAACAGACGACGATAAAACTCAGGCCTTGTTCAACGCCTGTGCAGCCGCCAACACCGCATCCACATGCCCCGGCACCTTCACACCGCGCCATTCCTGACGCAGCACTCCGTCCTTATCAATCAGGAATGTGCTGCGATCGACGCCCATGTATTCCTTGCCATACAGCTTCTTCAGCTTGATCACATCAAACAGCTGGCAGAGCGCTTCTTCCTTGTCGCTGATCAGCTCGAAGGTGAACGCTTGCTTGGCCTTGAAGTTCTCGTGGGATTTCAGGCTGTCACGCGAAACACCGAAGACTTCGGTGTTTGCCGCTTTAAAGGCGTCAAGCTGATCGCGAAAGCCCTGGCCCTGAGTGGTGCAGCCCGGCGTGCTGTCCTTCGGATAGAAGTAGATCACCACTTGCTTGCCTTTAAGGCCCGCGAGGCTGACGGTCTGTCCATTGGTGGCGGGTGCTTCGAAGTCGGCAACCGGTTGGTCGATGGCAACGGCCATGAAAGCTTCCTTACATTGGGTTTTGTGGGCGCCACGGTTCGATCAGTGCGTCCAGGTTCAGCGCGTCGGCGAAATCCAGGAACTGATCGCGCAACCAGCTGATCTGCACGCCCGCCGGCAAGGTCACGGTAAACGTGGCGTTGAGCATGGTGCCGCCGGTTTGCGGCGCCTGATACGTGTCGCAGGTCAGGTTTTCCAGCTCGACGTTGTGGTCCATGAAGAACTGGCACAGCTCGTTGATGATGTCCGAGCGATAGGCCGAGCTGACATAAGCGACGTAAGGCAAAGCCTGAGGACGATTCTCCAGCGCCGCGCTGCGCACCACGTTAACGGTGAATGCATGCTTCTTGGCAAGGCCCGGCAGGCTGCCTTCAAGGCGCGCCAGGGCGTCCCAGCTGCCGGAGATTTCGAGGATCAACGCGCTGCACTCGCCATGACGGGTCAGGCGAGAAGTGACCACGGCGCAGCGGTTTTCATGGCTGGCGCGGCACAGGACGTTAGTCAGCTCCATGGGGTTGGCGCCGAGGGCACTGATGACAAGGAATTGTTCGCGAACTGTGGGGGTGGACATGCAGCATTCCTAAAGCGATGAGCGGTCGATACTTTTACGGGCTTTTACTACCGGGGGCGAGCCTGCGGATGCGAATTCAAAAAACCCGGGCCGAAGGTTGCAACGTGCTCCATCAAGGCAGGAGCGAGGGGTGGCAACGCTGGATCGGGGCTTGTGATGCCGAAAATGGAGGCTCAAACCCGACGTGCGAGCTTATCAGTACCGATCAAAGCCTGAAGGGTAGCGAAAAGCAGCGCCAAGGGGAATGGCAGCAGCGCAGTACTTTGCTTGTACAAGCATCTTGGCGCCAGTACCATTACCGCTCTCTTTTTCCGGCAGGAGCGGTTGCATGATTGCGGGCAGTATGGTGGCACTGGTCACACCCATGGATGCACAAGGTCGTCTCGACTGGGACAGCCTGAGCAAACTGGTGGACTTTCACCTGCAGAACGGCACCCACGCGATCGTGGCCGTCGGCACTACAGGTGAATCGGCCACCCTTGACGTGAACGAGCACATCGAAGTGATTCGTTACGTGGTGAAGCAGGTGGCAGGGCGCATTCCGGTGATCGCCGGTACCGGCGCCAACTCGACGCGCGAAGCCATCGAGCTGACCACCAATGCGAAGACCGCCGGCGCCGATGCTTGCCTGCTGGTGACGCCGTACTACAACAAGCCGACCCAGGAAGGCTTGTACCAGCACTTCAAAGCCATCGCCGAAGCCGTCGACATCCCGCAGATCCTGTACAACGTGCCGGGCCGTACCGCCTGCGACATGCTGACCGAAACCGTGATCCGCCTGTCGACCGTGAAAAACATTATCGGCATCAAGGAAGCCACCGGCGACCTGGCCCGCGCCAAAGCCATCATCGACGGCGTCAGCAAAGACTTCCTGGTGCTGTCCGGTGACGACGCCACCGCAGTCGAGCTGATCCTGCTCGGCGGCAAAGGCAACATCTCGGTCACCGCCAACGTCGCCCCGCGCGACATGAGCGACCTGTGCAACGCTGCCCTGAAAGGCGACGCCGTCACGGCCCGCGCGATTCACGAAAAGCTGATGCCGCTCAATAAAACCCTGTTTATCGAATCCAACCCTATCCCCGTGAAATGGGCGCTGCATGAAATGGGCCTGATGCCGGACGGTATTCGTCTGCCGCTCACCTGGCTCAGCGCTGCCTGTCACGAACCGCTGCGGCAGGCCATGCGCCAGTCCGGCGTACTGGTTTAATTGAGGAAGCACTACGCATGAAGCGATTGGCCGGACTTTCCGCACTTGCCTTGATTATCTCCAGCACCAGTGGCTGTGGATGGGTCTGGGGCCCGGAAGGTTATTTCCGTGACCGTGGTAGCGATTACCTGGAAGCGCAACAGACTGCACCTATGCAACTGCCAACGGATGTCAGCACCGCCAAGCGTCTGGATCCGCTGCTGCCGATCCCGCGCAACGTGGCTGATGACACCGCCAAAGGCGAATACATCGTGCCGCGTCCGCAGCCACTGACGGCATCGGCTGACGCCAGCGCCTACTCGCTGCAGAAGAGCGGTGATTCGCGCTCGATCCTGGCCCAGAATCCACCTGCCGAAGCCTGGCCAGTGGCGATACAGTTCTTCCAGGACAACGGTTTCCGCCTGGACGAACAGAAGCCGCAAACCGGTGAATTCACCACCACCTGGCAGCGTTCCGACGAACTGTCGGCAGCGATGGCCAAGCGCCTGAGTTCCGCTGGCGTCAGCACCGACAGCGAAACCCGCGTTCGAGTGCGTATCGAGCCGGGCGTTCAGCGCAACACCAGCGAAATCTACGTGGTCAGCGCCGAGCGTCCTGCCGGCAGCACCGCCGACGTGGCCTTCACCAACCGTTCGGTCAACACTGGCCTGGACGCGGCACTGGTCGACGACATGCTCGCGAGCATGAGCCGCATCTCGGAAAAGGGCGGTTCGGTTTCCATGCTGGCTTCGCGTGATTTCGATACGCCGAGTCGTGTCAGCCTGAGCGAAGACGGCAGCGGCAACCCGGTTCTGAACGTCGGCAATGACCTGGATCGTGCCTGGTCGAGCGTTGGTCGTGCGCTGGAACAGGGCGAATGGCGCGTTGAAGACATCAACCGCAGCCTGGGCCTGTACTACATCAATCTCTCCGAAAAAGCCGAGAAGAAAGACGAGAAGCCTGGCTTCTTCAGCAGCCTGTTCGGCAGCGCGCCGAGCAAGGAAGAAGTTGAAGCCCGTGCCGAGCGTTATCAGGTTCGCCTGAGCAAGGTAGGCGAGAACGTCCAGGTCACCGTCGAGAAAAACATCAACACCGTGGCGCCGGCAGAAGTGGCGCGCAAAGTGTTGAGCGTGATTCAGGACAACCTGGGCTGATCACATGCGTTTTGCCGTTCTCGGCAGCGGTAGCCAAGGGAACGGCACGCTGATAGCCAGTGCTGATACGTATGTGCTGGTGGATTGTGGTTTCTCCCTGCGGGAAACTGAAAAACGCCTGCTGCGCCTGGGTGTGAACCCTGCGCAGTTGAGCGCGATACTCGTGACCCACGAACATGCCGACCACGTGCATGGCGTGGGTTTGCTGTCTCGGCGCTACAATCTGCCTGTCTACCTCAGTCGCGGGACCCTGCGCGGGATGCGCAAACCGATTGAACCGGCTGGCCTTCTGGCTGGCGGCGAGCAACTGCAGATCGGCGCACTGAGCATCGGCGTCATTGCCGTGGCCCACGATGCACAGGAACCGACGCAGTACGTTTTCAGCGACGGTGAGCGGCGCTTTGGCCTGCTGACCGATCTGGGCTCGTATTGCAATAAGGTGCTGGACGGCTATCGGGACCTCGATGCGCTGATGATCGAGTCCAACCATTGCCGTGACATGCTCGCTCGCGGTCACTACCCGTACTTCCTGAAGCAGCGGGTGGGCGGTGAACTGGGACATCTGAACAACCACCAGGCGGCATTCCTGGTGTCTGAGTTGGGCTGGCAAGGCCTGCAACACCTGGTCCTGGCCCATCTGAGCAGCAAGAACAACCTGCCGCAGCTGGCCCGGCAATGTTTTGTCGACACCCTCGGGTGCGACCCGGACTGGCTGCAACTGGCCGATCAAGATTCAGGGCTCGACTGGCGACACATCGCCTAGCCCACCTACTTAGCAAGCGGAGCCCATCATGGAAAAACGTGAAGAACTCTACCGCGGCAAAGCCAAATCGGTTTTCAAGACCGACGACGCTGACCGCTTGATCCTGCTGTTTCGCAACGACACCTCGGCGTTCGACGGCAAGCGCATCGAGCAGCTCGACCGCAAAGGCATGGTGAACAACAAGTTCAACGCCTTCATCATGCAGAAACTCGAAGCCGCCGGCGTGCCGACCCAGTTCGACAAACTGCTGGGCGACAACGAATGCCTGGTGAAGAAACTCGACATGATCCCGGTCGAGTGCGTCGTGCGTAACTACGCCGCCGGCAGCCTGGTCAAGCGCCTGGGCGTCGAAGAAGGCATGAAGCTCAACCCTTACACCTTCGAACTGTTCCTGAAGGACGACGCCAAGGGCGACCCGTTCATCAACGAATCCCACGTCGTGGCCTTCGGTTGGGGCACCGCCGAGCAACTGGTTCGCATGAAAGAACTGTCGCTCAAGGTCAACGAAGTCCTGAGCAAACTGTTCGACGACGCCGGCCTGCTGCTGGTCGACTTCAAACTCGAATTCGGCGTGTTCTCCGACGGCTCTATCGTCCTGGGCGACGAATTCAGCCCGGACGGCTGCCGCCTGTGGGACAAGGCCACCGGCAAGAAAATGGACAAAGACCGCTTCCGCCAGGGCCTCGGTGATGTCATCGAAGCCTACGAAGAAGTCGCCAATCGTCTGGGCGTACCGCTTTAATCGACGCAAGCATCTGATAGCACGGAAAAATTTCGCTTAGGGGGTTCGCTTCCGGCGAAAGTGTTGTTATGATGCGCGCCGTTGGAGAGATGCCAGAGTGGCCGAATGGGACGGATTCGAAATCCGTTGTACCTTCACCGGTACCTAGGGTTCGAATCCCTATCTCTCCGCCATTACATAGAAAAAGCCCCGTAGCTGAAAAGTTACGGGGCTTTTTTGTTTCCAATGTCCCGTCCTGAATAAGGTTTACACCTGTTTCAGGACTAGACATGGATTTAGCTTGTTCATTATCAGTTCCCTTGATTAGAAGAACTGCCACTTCGCTGTCTCAAAAGCGGGGTGGCAGCCGTGCGTGGTGTGAGACCCGGCAATCAAGGTAACCGGTAGGCCCGAAAGCCTCCCACGCACAGCCGCCATAAAACCGATTCGCTGACGAAAAAAAACGCCGCATAGGTTCTGTGGCGCTTTGCGCCTTGATTGTCCCCGGGGTCTCACGCCCGATCGCTGAATGTGCAGCGACGTCTGGAGAGTATCCCGACAAAGATAGGGGCAACAAGGCGGTAGCTTGCTGAAATGCACAGTAACGCGCTTCCTTACGCAACTCTCGGAGTTTGCCTACAACTTCAGCGAGAGTCACCCGGATATTCTGGTACCGACCCCACTCTGACAAAGAAGCGAAGCCCGACCAAGCGAGAAAAAAAGGCGCATCCCGCTCATTAGCTATCATGCAATAAAGAGCGAAATCACCGGATAGCGGGGAAGAGCATGAATAGATGGCGGCGGCTTTGGTTGATTATCAAGCTGATTGCAGCCTTGGCGGCCTGTGTGGCCGTCGCTGTTCAGGCTTTTCTCTACATGCTGGACAGCTCCGACGCCGTGCAAATTCACCCATTGAGCATTTTGGTTGTCGGGCTGATTTTTGGCTTCATTACTTTTGGACTTCTCTCATTGATTGAGAGGGGTGTGTTGCGACTGGTGGCGCCGATCATTTCCAGACCTCAAGCAGAACCTGTAGGCAATGCCGGTGCAATGCCGGAACGGCCACTGACCTTTTCAACCGAAGACCCCACTCATCAGAGAAATCTGTGACCTTGCGCTGGCAGCTTTCGCAAGAGCCCGTGGACGGATCTCACAGGCGTAATTCCGGGCTGACACAAACGAGAGAATCGTCCTACTTCGCACGCGGATACGTCCGAGATTGATCGAAGGTATATTCGTTTTTCAGCGAAGGCATCCGTAATGACTTCGCGGTCGAGCAGGTGGCTGGACGTTACGCACCATCTTCTGGTTGATCGGTTAATCGATGATTTATTCCCTCAAGGAGGAGGTAGCGATGTACAGCAGCAGTGAAGATGGTTTTCAGAGTAATGATCAGACCGGGGTGTCACGAGGCAAGCCAATGCCTGGGGATCTTCATCTGGATACCGGGCGGTTGGCCAACATTTTCAAAGCGCGAATAAAGAATACCGGGTGCCCGTTCTGTGAGCATGATGAGTGGGAGTTACCACTCCAGGCCGGGGCGACGGGTGTCGGGTTGCCTTGGGCGTGTGGCAAAGAGTATTTCCGCTCCGGCACGCCGGCGGTGATGCTTAATTGCAAATACTGCGGATTTATTCGCCTGCATTCGCTCAATGTGCTGGCAGATATCGTCGTCGAAGACAGCAGCAAAACCGTAGCGCTGGAGGTCTGCGATGAGTGAACCTTTTGTGCTGGTAAACCTTGATGAGCATTACCCCGACCGCTTCCCGAGCAACAAAAGAAGTGGCACTGACGAGAATGGACGAAGACCATCAGGTCCTCCAGGAGAAAACCCATTGGAACCGCGAGTATCTAAACTTGAGACGCATATCGAATACGTCCGACGTGACATTGGTGACCTTCGCGTGGAGTTTCGTGAGCACCGTCAAGAGGCTCGAACGGATTTTCGGGAGCACCGCAAAGACGCTCGAACGGATTTTCGTTTACTGTTCGGCGCGTTGATCACCACGGCGCTGGGCTTGGCAGCCATGATGGGAAAAGGGTTCGGTTGGTTGTAAATGAGCGAGTAAAAAGAAAAACCGGCTAAACGCCGGTTTTTTCGTGCAATTTGCCGACACCCTGATTTTGTCTGCGCTCTGAGGTCGCCAGCCCCTCAAAACGAAGGCGGCGTAATCACCCAGATCACCACCGCGTCCACCTCACCAGGATTGCCATACCGATGCGGCTCCTGGCTCGAAAAACTGAAACTGTCCCCTTCATTCAGCTGGAAATAACGCTCCCCCACCCACAGCTCAAAACTCCCCGACAGCAAATACCCAGCCTCTTCCCCTTCATGGCTGTAACTCTGCTGACTGTAAGTCCCGGGTGGAAACCGTGAGTGCAGCATTTCCAACTGCCGATTCGGCTGCGGCGTCAGCAGCTGATCCACAATCCCGTCCTCATAATGCACGCTCATCCGAGTGTTCTTGCGCACCACAACGCCGTTGTCTTCAGGCGCTGTAGTGCCCTCGCTGGCAAAGAACCATTGGATGGTCACACCCAAACTACGCGCGATATTGAACAGCGCAGGAATCGACGGATAAGCCAGATTCCGTTCCAGCTGGCTGATATACCCCGCCGTCAGCTCGCTCATCTGCGCCAGTTCCGCCAGGGTCATGCCCCGACGTTTACGCAACCCACGAATCCGTGTGCCGAGAAAATGCGGTTCTGCCGTGGCGCTGTCCTGTGTGGGCGCGCTGCTGGCAGGCGGCATCTTGCTGCTGTTGCTCATGGCGTGCTCCAAACCGGGGTGTGTAAAAGCCCCGGAGTATAAAACAGCCTCAAAGCGCCCAGGCGACTTTCAAACCTTCGTAGATGGCTTCTTCGGCGGTGCGCGGGGCGAGGCAGTCGCCGATGCGACGAAATTCCACCAGACCTTGCAGCTCGGCGCCGAGGGTGTCGACGGGTTGATGGCCCTGGCAGAGCACCAGTGTGTCGATGTTTTCGAAGAGCATCGGTTCGCCGCTGGCGGTGTGTTGCAGGTAGACGGTGTTGTCGTCGCAGCCGTAGAGGCGGGCGTAGGGGGTGATCGGGATGCCGAGTTTGTGCAGTTCGCCGGCCAGTTGATCGCGCACGTACAGCGGCAGGTTTTCCCCGCAATGGGTGCCGTTGACGGCGAGTTGCACCTGGTGCCCGGCGCGTACCAGACGTTCGGCGATGCCGGGTCCGATCCAGTCGGCGCGCCAATCGACGACCACCACGGAACGACCGATTTGCACCTCCTCGCGCAGCACTTGCCAGGCGTCTACGACCTGCAATTCGCCGCCTCGCTCGAAGTCCGGCCAATACGGTTCGGCGCCGGTAGCAACGATCACCATGTCCGGCCGCTCGCGTTCGACCAGCGCCCGGTCCACGCGGGTATTGCGCACAACGCGCACCCCGGCCAGCTCCATTTCGCGTTGCAGGTTGGTGCTGGCGCCGCCGAATTCGGCACGCCGGGGCAGCAGTTGCGCCAGCAGGACCTGGCCGCCGAGTTGCGAGCTGGCTTCGTAGAGTGTCACGTCATGGCCGCGCTGGGCGGCCACGGCGGCGGCTTTCATCCCAGCCGGTCCGCCGCCGGCGATCATGATGCGCTTGCGTTGGGCCGCTGGTTGTCGCTGGCCGAAGATCAATTCACGCCCGGTTTCCGGGTGCTGGATGCAGGAAATCGGCAGGCCTTTGTGGAAGTGGCCGATGCAGGCCTGGTTGCAGGCGATGCAGGCGCGCACGTCTTCGACATGGCCAGTGTCGGTTTTGTTGGGCATTTGCGGGTCGCAGATCAGGGCGCGGGTCATGCCGCAGACGTCGGCTTGGCCACGAGCCAGAATCAGCTCGGCTTCTTGCGGCTGGTTGATGCGGCCGGTGACGAACAGTGGAATCGACAACCCGGCCTTGAACGTTCCGGCTTCCTTGGCCAGATAAGCGGCTTCGATCGCCATCGGCGGCACGATGTGCACGGCGCCGCCTAAAGACGCCGAGGTGCCGGCGACGATGTGCACGTAGTCCAGAATCGGTTGCAGGGATTGCACGGCGGCCAGGGATTCGTCCTCGGTCAGCCCCTCGGGATCGCGTTCATCGGCGGAAATGCGCAGGCCGACGATGAAGTGCTCATCGGTGTTGGCGCGCACCGCCGCGATCACTTCCCGCAGGAAACGCAGGCGCTGTTCCAGCTCGCCGTTATAGCCATCGGTGCGACGGTTGACCCTGGGGTTGAGGAATTGCGCCGGCAGGTAGCCATGGCTGGCGACCACTTCCACACCGTCGATTCCGGCCTGGTACAGACGTCGGGCAGCGGCGCCGTAACCGGCGACGATCTCGTCGATCATCGCTTGATCCAGCGCACGCGGCATCACCCGGAAACGCTCGTTGGGCACCGCTGACGGCGAGTAGGCGACGGCCAGCAAGCCATCGCTGGACTCCATGATTTCCCGACCTGGATGGAAGATCTGCGACAGCACCACGGTGCCGTGCGCATGGCAACGTTCAGCGATCGTCCGATAGCCCTCGATGCAAGCGTCGTCAGTGGCCATCAGCACATGGGAGGTGTACCGCGCGCTGTCATGCACCCCGGCCACTTGCAACACGATCAGCCCGACGCCACCTTCGGCCCGAGCGGTGTGGTAAGCGATCAGTTGCTCGTTGACCAGGTTGTCGGTGGGCATCGAGGTGTCGTGACCGCTGGACATGATGCGGTTTTTCAGGCGTTTGCCACGCAGCTGCAAGGGTTCGAACAGGTGTGCAAAAGCGGGGGACGAGGTCGGCATGGGACGGTTACTCCAGGCAGGCTGCAGCCGAAAGGCCGGCTTTTCGGTGTTGTTATTATTTGCCTATAGAAATTTACCTGTAGTAAAAAATCAACTTGTTTTTTTACTGTGCCTCGCAGTAGATTCGTTTGGCGCCCGCACCTGGGGCGAACCTCACAACAATAAAAAAGGGTCACGTCGACGTTGAGTCGAGTGGCACCGGCAAGAGGAACCACTGATGAAATCGAATACGCTCAAGCACGGTTTTTATCCCTTGATGCTGTCCTTGGCCGTCAGCCTTGGCAGCGCTCAGGCAGCACCGGACATGGTGGTGGTGGGTTACGGCGGCGCCGGCCAGAAAGCCCAGGATGTGGCGTTCTTCCAGCCGTTCAGCATTGCGGATCGCAGCAAGCTGATTCAAAGCGAATACAACGGTGAGATGGCCCGGATCAAAGTGATGGTCGACACCGGCAACGCCGATTGGGACGTGGTGCAGATAGAAGGCCCCGACCTGATGCGCGGTTGCGATGAAGGAATGTATGAAAAACTCGACTGGAAAACCCTCGGTCGCGTCGAACAATTGATTCCCGACGCCGCGCAGCCGTGCGGTTCGGCAGCGCTGGTGTGGAGCGTGGCGATTGCCTACGACACGCAGAAGCTGGCGCAGGCTCCGACGTCGTGGGCCGACTTCTGGGATGTGCAGAAAACCCCCGGCAAACGCGGGCTGCGCAAGCGTGCTGTGTACAACCTGGAGTTCGCGTTGCTGGCCGACGGCGTGAAAGTCGAAGACGTTTATTCAGTGTTGAACACGCCGCAAGGTGTCGACCGGGCCTTCGCCAAGCTCACCGAGCTCAAACCCTACATCCAGTGGTGGGAAGCCGGCGCGCAACCGGCGCAATGGCTGACGGCCGGGGATGTGGTGATGACCTCGACGTACAGCGGACGTGTGGCCGCTGCCGCGCAAAACGGCAGTCACCTGGGGCTGGTGTGGCCGGGCAGTCTGTATGGCATGGATTACTGGGCGATCATCAAAGGCTCGAAACATGTCGATCAGGCCAAGCGCTTTATCGCGTTCGCCAATCAGCCGGACGCGCAGGTCAAGTATGTCGAGCAGATCCCTTACGGCCCGACCAATACGCAAGCGGCAGCCAGACTCGACGGCAAACTCGCGCAATGGGTACCCACGGCGCCGCAAAACCTGAAAGGCGCGCTGTCGATGGACGTGGCGTTCTGGGTCGATCACGGCGAAGAACTCGAAGAGCGTTTTAATGCCTGGGCCAGCAAGTAGCCGCTGGCGGCTGGACGTTTCACCGCGTCCGGCCTTACTGTTTTGCGCAGTCGATTACCCTGGAGAACCGCAACAATGAACGAGATCGCCCACCCGCTGCGCAGCACGACGGAACAGCATCTGCGCGAGGAACTGGCCGCCTGTTATCGATTGATCGCGCACTTTCGCATGACCGATCTGATTTTTACCCACATCTCGGTGCGACTGCCGGGGCCTGAGCATCACTTCCTAATCAATCCATACGGGCTGATGTTCGATGAGATCACCGCGTCGAATCTGGTGAAGATCGGCCTTGATGGCCGGGCCGTGGAGCCGTCGCCGTATCCGGTGAATCCGGCAGGTTTTGTGATTCACAGCGCCATTCATGGTGCGCGTGACGATGCGCAGTGCGTGCTGCACACCCACACCCGATCCGGCTGCGCGGTCGCGGCGTTGAAGTGCGGGTTGTTGCCGGTGAATCAGATCTCCATGGAGTTCTACGGGCGGGTGGCCTATCACGACTATGAAGGCGTGGCGCTGGACATGAGCGAGCAGCAGCGTCTGGTGAAGGACCTTGGCGACAAGCCGGTGCTGATGTTGCGTAATCACGGTTTGTTGACCGTTGGCCAGACCGTGGGGCAGGCCTTCTTGCGCATGTACTACCTGGAAAAAGCCTGTGAAATCCAGCTCGCTGCGCAAGCTGCCGGTGAGTTGGTCTTGCCGCCGAGCGAGGTGTGCGAACACACCGAACGTCAGTTCAATGATCCTGGCCGGCCGCTGGACGAAGGGGAGTTGAGCGACCCGGATGCCATGCAGTTGGCCTGGGCCGCGCTGTTGCGATTGCTTGAGCGGGTGGCGCCGGGTTATCGCGACTGACTGGAGACTTGCCACGCTCTTGCTGTACAGTCGTTCAGCCCGCGGCGTTCACCGCCGCGCCCTAATGATTGATCCACGGAGAGTGTCGCGCATGAGTCAGGAAGCCCGTTTTTCCCGCATGGAGCCGGAGTTGCGCAAGGCCAACCTGATCGAAGCCACGCTGGTTTGCCTCAAGCGCCACGGCTTTCAGGGCGCATCGATCCGCAAGATTTCCGCCGAGGCCGGCGTCTCGGTCGGGTTGATCAGCCATCATTATTCCGGCAAGGACGAATTGGTGGCCGAGGCCTACCGGGCGATTACTGGCAGGGTCATGGGGTTGCTGCGCGACGCCATGGAACACGCGGCACCCAGCGCCCGGGAACGCTTGTCGGCGTTTTTTCGCGGCTCGTTTTCAGCCGAATTGCTCGACCCGCAATTGATTGATGCCTGGCTGGCATTCTGGGGGGCTGTACGCACGGCGGAATCAATCAACCTCGCGCACGAGCATTCCTACGGCGAGTATCGCGGCATCTTGCGTAAAGTCCTGACCGAATTGGCGCAGGAGGAGGGCTGGGAACACTTCGATGCCGACCTGGCCGCCATCAGCCTTAGCGCGTTGCTTGATGGTTTGTGGCTGGAGTCGGGACTCAACCCGGGCACCTTTACCCCGGAGCAAGGCATTCAGATTTGCGAAGCCTGGGTCGACGGCTTGCAGGCCGGCGGTCGTCAACGGTTTTGCGTTCAGACGACGGGCTGTTGATCGGTCGTTCAGCTGCCGATACTCTCTGGCGCCAAGGCAACAAAACACTCTAATAAGAAACACGCCTTCGGGCATACGCGGGACACCTAGCGATGACTCCTCGGGTACTGATCGTCGATGACGATCCGCTGATTCGCGAACTGCTGCATGCCTACCTGTCCCAGGAAGGTTATGACGTGCATTGCGCCGCCACCGCGGAGCTGGCCGAAACCTTTCTGGCGAGCCAGACGGTGGATCTGGTGATGCTCGATATCCGCTTGCCGGGCAAGGACGGGCTGACCCTGACCCGGGAGCTGCGGGTCCGTTCGGAAGTCGGGATCATTCTGATCACCGGGCGCAACGATGAAATCGATCGCATCGTCGGCCTCGAATGCGGCGCCGACGACTACGTGATCAAACCCCTCAACCCACGCGAGCTGGTGTCCCGGGCGAAAAACCTGATACGCCGGGTTCGCCACGCGCAGGCGCCCCAGCCGGTGGCGGCCATTGCAAAACCGGTCAAGCAATTCGCCGACTGGGCGCTGGACACCGATCGCCGACGGCTGATCGACGCCACTGGCAGCGAAACCCTGCTGACCCACGGCGAATACCAGCTGCTCAGCGTGTTCCTGCGCAACAGCGGCCACACGTTGAGCCGAGATCAGTTGATGGACCAGATCCGCAACCGCGAGTGGGTGCCCAATGATCGTTCCATCGACGTGTTGGTCGGACGTTTGCGGCGCAAGTTGCACGACGACCCGGCCGAGCCGCAGTTGATCATTACCATCCACGGTGCCGGTTACCTGTTCACCGCCAGCGTAGCGGCCTGACTCTTATGTGGCGGCTGTTTGCGCTGCTGCTGGGGTTGGTCGCCCACAGCACAATGGCGGCGGAAAAGATTCGCTATTGCGACTATCCGGTCTACCCGCCGATCTCCTGGAGTGACGGCAAGCAGGTGCGCGGCCTGGCCCCGAGCGTGGTGAAAAACCTCTTCGAGAAACTCGGCTATGAAGTCGACATCATCGTGCTCGGCAACTGGAAGCGCTGCTTGCTCGACGCCGCTGAAGGCCGGGTCGATGTGGTGTTGGCCTACAGCACCGCACAACGCGAGCAGAGCATGATGTTTTCCACGGTGCCGGTGTTGCGTGAAGAGGTCGCACTGTTCATCAACCGCCAGCGTCCGGTGAAATTCGAGCGTCTGGAGGACCTGGCCCATTACCGTGGCGGGCTGCTGTTCGGTGAAAGTTATGGCGTGGAATTCGACCGCTTGGTCGCCCAGCACCAAAACATCGAGTGGGTCTCTGACAGCCGCCAGAACTTCGGAAAACTGATTCGCGGGCGCATCGACTTCATCACCTCGGAGCGACGCACCGGCGAGCTTTACGTCGAGAACCTGCCGGGCGCACAAGACATCGTCGCCTTGCCGACCTCCTTGAGCGTTGACTACCTGCGGATTGCGGTATCACGCCGTTCACCACTGGCCAGCCGCATGCCGGACATCGATGCGCAACTCAAACGCATGGTCGATGCCGGGGAGGTCGAGCGTTTGCTCGACGAAAGCGAAGTCACGTACCGCGACATGATCAACCTGCCGGCGAATTCGAAATGATCGGCGCACGGCCCGGAGGGCTGTTGCGGCGTCTGCTGTTGTTCATTCTGTTGTTCAGCCTGTGCTTCACCGTCCTGGCGAGCACCGTGCAGTTGTACTTCGAATACCGCCGCGAGATGCGCGAGATCGATTCGCGCATGGAGCTGATTCGCGCCGGGTATCTGGCCAGTCTGGAGCGCAGTCTCTGGGACTTGAACCAGGAACAATTGAATGTGCAGTTACGCGGCCTGGTGGATTTTTCCGACGTGGCACGGGTGCATCTGATCAGCCCTGATTTCGATCTGCTGCATGGCAACGCGGAGCCGATAGGGCCGTTGCGCATTGAGCGTTTTCAATTGGACTATCAACCGCCGTCCGGGCCGTTGCGGCATCTGGGCCAGTTGGAGGTCAGCACCGATCTGGGCGCCGTGCACCAGCGTTTGTATGCCACCGGTTTGACCAGCCTGTTATGGATGAGCGTGTTCTTATGCGGGCTGGCGGTGGCGCTGTCGGGGCTGTTTTACCGCTTGGTCACGCGGCACCTGCAAGTCATGGCCGAGTTCGCCCGGCGCGTTGCCGCCGGTGACTGGCACGACCCCTTGCAGCTGGACAAGCGCCGTGGCGCCGACGAGGACGAAATCGACACCGTGGCCCATGCGCTGGACGACATGCGCCGGGCAATCCTCAGTGACATTGACCGCCGGGAAACCGATCGACTGGCCCTGCAAGACAACCGCGATGAACTGCTGCGAAGGGTCGAGCGCCGCACCGCCAGCCTGATGCGTGCCAAGGATGAAGCCGAAGCGGCCAACCTTGCGAAATCACGGTTCCTGGCGACCATGAGCCACGAACTGCGCACGCCGCTCAACGGCATCCTTGGCATGGCCGAATTGCTGCGTGACGCCCACTTGGATGAGCGCAACGGCAAACGTCTGGATGCGTTGTACAAGGCGGGCGAAGGGTTGTTGTCGATTCTCAATGAAGTGCTGTATTTCGCTCGATTGGAAGAGGGCGTCAGCCACCCGGAACCGGTCGACTTTTCCCTCCAGCGGTTGCTCGACGAGGTGCTGACGCTGCTGGAACCGCGTGCGCTGAGCAACGACACGACGCTGCACTGCTGGGTGGATCCGCAGGTTGCCGACCGGCACCATGGCGCCGAACAATTCTTGCGTCAGGTACTGAGCAACTTGCTGGCCAACGCGATCAAGTTCACCGAAGGTGGAGAGGTCAGAGTCGAGGTCGTGCTGCTGGCTCCCAACCCGCAACAGACCGGGCAACGGCTGCGCCTGAGCGTGACGGACAACGGCATCGGCATTGCGCCGGCGGTGCAGGATAAGATTTTCGAGCGCTTCACGCAGGCCAGCGAGGAGGTGGCGCAACGCTTCGGCGGAACCGGTCTCGGATTGGCCATTTGCAAACATCTGGTGGAGCAGTTGGGCGGGCAGATCGGTGTTGAAAGCCAGGTCGGGCAGGGCAGCTGTTTCTGGTTTGAAGTGACGTTGCAACCGTCGACCGACACCACCGAGGTGGCGTCAAGCAGCGAACCCGGCAGGTCGCTGAAGATTCTGGTGGTCGAGGACGTGGCGCTGAACCGTGAAGTGGTCAGCGGCTTGCTGCAACGGGACGGGCATCAGGTCTGGCTCGCCGAAGACGGCGAGCAGGCGCTGATGCAATGCGCCGGGCAGACGTTCGATTTGATCCTGCTCGACGTGCACCTGCCGGGCATCAGCGGCGTCGAGTTGTGCACATTGATTCGCGGCACCGAAGGCCCGAACCGCCAATGCCGAATCTTCGCCCTGACCGCCAGTGTGCAACCGGCGCTGGTGCGCGGTTATCTGGATGCCGGGATGGACGGCATTCTCGCCAAACCTCTGAAACTCGACAATCTGCGTCAGGCCCTGGCCGGGCATTCACCCATACCCACGCCGCAGCCTGTTGACGAGGCAATGGATTGGCCGTTGCTGGACACCCACCGCACCTTGCTCGGTGAACAGAAACTCCAGGGATTGCTGGCGGTGTTGCGCGATTCGATCAGCCAGCATCGCGAAGCGCTCACGGAAGCGATCGAGGCCGACGATTGCACCGAAGTCGCTCACCTGGCGCATCGCCTGGCCGGCAGCAGCGACTCATTGGGCTTTCGTGCATTGGCCACTGTGCTGCGCGCGCTGGAAGAGGCTGCGCTGGTCAACGACGAATCAAGGTTGCGGATATTGGCACCGCAGGTTCACGCGCACTTGCAGCATTCGCAACAGACGCTGACCGACCTGCTGCACCCCTGACATACAAGTTCGTTACGACTTTTTACAACTTCGAGCGTTAAGGTCAACGGGAGCTTACATGGCCTTCCAATAATCGAGATAACCGCCACAGCGCGGTCTTCGAAGCTTATTGGAGATAATAATAATGAACCGCCGTAAAGCTGATCCCTCCTCGCGCCACGCGCACCTTGCTGATGGGGTGCGGACATGAGCGAATCTATCGAACGTAATGGCATCCACCTGACCCGCGCTTTAAAAAGCCGACACATTTTCATGTTGTCACTGGGGGCGTGATCGGCACGGGGTTGTTTATGGGCTCCGGAGTGACGATCAATCAGGGCGGGCCGGTGGGGGCGATTCTCGCTTACCTGGTCGCCGGTTTCCTGATGTACCTGGTGATGGTGTGCCTGGGCGAATTGTCCGTGCAAATGCCGGTGTCCGGCTCGTTTCAAACCCACGCGACCAAGTTCATCGGGCCGGCCACCGGCTTCATGATCGGCTGGGTGTACTGGATGAGTTGGGCGACCACCGTGGGACTGGAGTTCACGGCGGCAGGCATGCTGATGGAACGCTGGTTTCCAACCATTCCGATCTGGTACTGGTCGGCGCTGTTCGTGGTGGTGCTGTTCGGACTGAATGCGTTGGCGACACGCGCTTTTGGTGAAGCGGAATACTGGTTTTCCGGGATCAAGGTCGCGGCGATCCTCGGGTTTATTGTGGTCGGCGTGCTGGTGATTTTCGGCGCGATCCCACTGACCAGTGGTGCACCGGCACCGATGATGACCAACCTGATCGGCGACTCGCTGTTCCCCAACGGTTTGTCGGCGGTGTTCGCAGTGATGATGACTGTGGTCTACGCCTTCCAGGGCTGCGAGATCATGGGCGTGGCCGCCGGCGAAACCGATCAGCCGGAAAAAAGCATCCCGCGTGCCGTGCGCAACGTGGTGTTTCGCGTGTTGATTTTCTATGTGCTGGCGATCGTGGTGCTGTCGGCAATCGTGCCGTGGCAGCAGGCCGGGTTGATGGAAAGTCCGTTCGTTCAAGTGTTCGACATGGTCGGCATTCCTTATGCGGCTGACTTGATGAACTTTGTGATTCTTACGGCGATTCTGTCGGTGGGTAACTCGGGCCTGTATGCCTCTACGCGCATTCTGTGGGCGATGTCCAAGACCGGCATGGCGCCGAAAAGCCTGTCGCCGTTGAGCAAGCGCGGCGTGCCGTTGCGGGCGCTGAGCATCACCTTGTGCTTCGCGCTGGTGTCGTTGATGACCAGCTTCGTCGCGGCGGACACGCTGTTCATGGTGTTGATGGCGGTGAGCGGCATGTCGGGCACGGTGACCTGGATCGTGATCGCGCTGGCGCAGTACAAATTCCGCAAGGCTTACCTGCGCGATGGCGGCAAGCTCAGCGACTTGAAATACCGCGCGCCGTGGTTCCCGCTGTTGCCGCTGACTTGCATTGCGTTGTGCTGTTCGCTGTTCGTGTTCCTGGCATTGGATGAAACGCAGCGCCCTTCGCTGTATTGGGGCTTCGGGTTTATCGCGGTGTGCTACGCCGCGTACTTCCTGACTCAACGCAAGCGCCAGGCGGTGCTGGCACCGAGCTTGCCGACGGCGTAACCGCACACACCAAGACAAAACCCCATGGGAGCAAGCCGTGGCGAGAGGATCAATCCCCTCGCCACGGCTTGCTCCCATCGTTGTTTTTGGTGGGTTACGCGCTGTAGGCAGTTGTTCAAAGTTGTAACAGCGCAGTCGTCGCATGGCTGGATGTCAGAACTTAAACCAACAAAATCAACTGCTTACTAATTAATCGCAGCTGTTACAGCCCGTTCTTCAGCCAATTGCCGTCTTGCTGAACACTCGTTTAGTATGGCCCTAAGTCGCACCACCTCACGCCAAACACAATAATTCGAGGATTCGCATGACTACTCACATTTCTCTGCTGTGCCAAGTAAAAGCCGGCGTGGCCTGGATCACCCTCGATCGCCCCGATCAGCGTAATGCGCTGGACATTCCGACCCTGAAAAACCTGCACGCCGTGCTCGATGAGTTCAACGCCGATCCCTCCGTTCGGGTCGTGGTGCTGACCGGCAGCGGCCGCAGTTTCTGTTCCGGCGCGGATCTCGCCGAGTGGGCCGATGCCGAAGCCCGTGGCGCCCTCGAAAGCTACGGCTGGACCGAAACCGCCCATGCATTGATGAGCCGTTTGTACAGCCTGGAAAAACCGACCATCGCCGCCATCAACGGCACCGCCGTCGGCGCCGGGATGGACCTGACGCTGTGCTGCGACCTGCGCATCGCCGCGCAATCGGCGCGCTTCAAGGCCGGCTACACCAGCATGGCCTACTCGCCGGACGCCGGTGCCAGCTGGCATCTGCCGCGCCTGATCGGCACTGAACAAGCCAAGCGCCTGCTGTTCCTCGACGAGTTGTGGGGCGCCGACCGTGCCTTGGCCGCCGGTCTCGTCGGCGAAGTCTGCGCCGATGAACAACTGCACGACGTGACCACCGAATTGGCCACGCGCCTGGCCAACGGCCCGACGTTCGCTTTCGCCCAGACCAAAAAACTCATGCGCGAAGGCGCCCAGCGCAGCCTGCCGGAGCAACTGCAAGCCGAGCTCGCCGCCGGCCTGCTTTGCGGTCGCAGCAAAGACGGCGCCGAAGCCTTGCGCGCCGCCATCGAAAAACGCCCGGCACACTTCAGCGGCCAATAGGCCCGATGACTGGCCTCGTACACCTACTCAGCACATGAACAACAGGTAGCCCCATGAATTTCCAACTGACCCAAGAACAAGACATGTTGGTGGACGCGGTACGCAGCTTTGTCGCCAAGGAACTGCTGCCTCATGAGGAAGCGGTCGACCGCGCCGACGAAGTCTCCCCGGAGCTGGCGGCACAGATCCGTGGCAAGGCGATTGCGGCAGGTTTCTATGCCTTCAACATGCCCGAAGAAGTGGGCGGTGGCGGCCTCGATTACCTGTCCCAGGCGCTGATCGAGCGTGAACTGTCCAAGGTTTCGTGGGCGCTGCATGTGTTTGTCGCGCGGCCGTCGAAAATCCTCATGGCTTGCACCGGCGAGCAGATCAACGACTACCTGCTGCCGTGCATCCAGGGCGAGAAAATCGATTGCTTCGCGCTGACCGAGCCGGGTGCCGGTTCCGACGCCAACGCGATCAAGACCCGTGCCGTGCGCGACGGCGATGACTTCATTCTCAATGGCAGCAAGCACTTCATCAGCCACGCCGGTCACGCCGATTTCGCCATCGTTTTCGCGGTCACCGACACCTACGAACACAACGGCAAACAGCGCAACGCCGTGACGTCGTTCCTGGTCGACCGCGACACGCCGGGCATGACCATTCGCCGGGGTCCCAAGTGCGTGAGCAACCGCGGTTATCACACCTTTGAAATGTTCTTCGACGACTGCCGCGTTCCCGCCAATAAAGTGCTGGGGGAAGTGGGCAAGGGCTGGGACGTGGCCAACGCCTGGCTCACGGCCGGACGGGTGATGGTCGCCGCCAACTGCGTCGGCCAGGCGCAACGCGCGCTCGATGTGTCGTTGCAATGGGCCGCCGACCGCAAGCAGTTCGGCCAGCCGATCGGCACCTACCAGGGCATCTCGTTCAAGCTCGCCGACATGGTCACGCAGATCCGCGCTGCCGAACTGCTGACCTTGCACACCGCCTGGAAAATGGACCAGGGCACCATGACCGACGGAGAGGCCGGCATGGCCAAGTTGTTTGCCAGTGAAGTGCTCGGCAAGGTCGCCGATGAGGCGGTGCAGATCTTTGGCGGCATGGGCCTGATGGACGAATGCCCGGTGGAACGCATCTGGCGCAACGCGCGGATCGAGCGCGTCTGGGAAGGCACCTCGGAGATCCAGCGCCACATCATTTCCCGCGAATTGCTGCGGCCACTGTTGCGCTGACCGGTCGGGAGAATGGCTATGTCGCAAACGATTCGTGACAACCTCAAACGCATGCTCGCACCGCGCCACCTGGCGTTTATCGGTGGCCGCAGCATGGCCCGCGCGCTCAAGCGCTGCGCCGACGGCGGTTACCTTGGCGAGATGTGGCTGGTCAATCCGCAGCACGACAGCCTTGAAGGCGTGCCGTGTGTGCGCCGTATTGCCGAACTGCCGTGCGGCCCGGACGCGGTGTTCATCGCGACCAACCGCGAGCTGACCCTGACCTGCGTTGCCGAACTGGCCGCCAAGGGCGCAGGCGGGGCGATCTGCTACGCCTCCGGGTTCGCCGAAACCGGTGCCGAGGGCCAGGCCTTGCAGCAACAATTGCTCAAAGCCGCCGGCCACATGGCCTTGCTCGGCCCCAACTGTTACGGCCTGCTCGACTACTTGCACAGCTCCGCGCTGTGGCCGGTGGCCCATGGCGGAAAACCGGTGGAGAAGGGCGTCGCCGTCCTGACCCAAAGCGGTAACTTTGCCTACAACCTGTCCATGAGTGACCGCTCGCTACCAGTGGCCTACATGGCGTCGGTCGGCAATCAGGCGCAACTGGGCATCGCCGAATTGATGGACGTGTTGCTCGATGAGCCGCGCGTCACCGCCATCGGCTTGCACCTCGAAGGCCTGAAAAACGTCCCGGGTTTCGCCCGCGCGGCGCACAAGGCATTGGAGAAGGGCATTCCGATCATCGCCTTGAAAACCGGCGTGTCGCAGATCGGTGCCGAGCTGGCGCTGAGTCACACAAGCTCGCTGTCCGGTTCCGATGCGCTGTACGACAGTCTGTTTGCACGCCTCGGCGTGATCCGCGTCAGCGGCCCGGTGAGTTTCGTCGAAACCTTGAAAGCGGCGGCGTGCGGCAAGTTGCCGGCGGGCAACAGCCTGATCGCACTGGCCTGTTCGGGAGGCGATGCCGGGCTGATTGCCGACTACGCCGAGCGCAACGAGCTGAGCTTGCCGAAACTCGACGAAGGTCAGCGCGATGAGCTGGCGCAAGTGCTGCCGAGCTACGCCAATCTGGTCAATCCGCTGGATTTCACCACGGCGATCTGGGGCGACGGCGAAGCCTTGAACCACATGCTCGACAGCGCCCTGCGCACCGAAGCCGATGCGGCGATGCTGGTGCTCGATTACCCGGCCGAATTTACCGGCGAACGCAAGGAATGCGACCTGCTGCTGGAGCTGTTCTGTGCAGCGCTGATCCGCCACGGCAAGACCGGTTTTGTCACCTCGGCTTTCCCGGAATTGCTGCCGGCCCACGCTCGCGAACGTCTGCATACCCAAGGCGTGGCGGCGTTGCAAGGCGTCGAAGACGGGCTGGCCGCGTGGGGGCGGATTGCTGGCTATCAACGCAACCGTCAGGCGCTGCTGGCGCTCGGTGAATCAGTGCTGGTGCCGCACTGCCCTCAGGCGCTGGAAGGCGAAGGTCGCTTGCTCAATGAATGGGATTCGAAAAAAGCGTTGCGCGCCTTCGGCCTGCAGACGCCCAACGGCGTGTTGAGCTCACCGGACGAGGCGTTGAGCGACGCCAACGCGCTGGGTTATCCGTTGGTATTGAAAGCGGTCAGCTCCCAACTGCCGCACAAAACCGAAGCCGGCGCCGTGGCGTTGAACCTCAAGGACGGCGCCGCTCTGAACGCTGCCCTGGAAAAAATGCGCGCCAGCCTCGTCGATTACGCGCCGCACGTGCCGTTCGATCAGGTGCTGCTGGAGCCCATGGCCAAGCCGCCATTGGCCGAGCTGATCGTCGGCATCAAACGCGAAAACGACTTCGGCCTGGCTCTGGTCATCGGCGCGGGCGGAATTCTGGTGGAGTTGCTCAAGGACAGTCGCAGCCTGTTGCTGCCCACCACCGATGGCGCCATTCGCCAAGCGTTGCTCGGCCTGCGCAGTGCCGCGTTGCTGCAAGGTTTTCGCGGTCGCCAAGTGGCGGATCTGGACGCGCTGGTGGCGGCGATTCGAGCGGTGGCCGATTACGCCTGCGAGAACGCCGGGCAGTTACTGGAACTTGATGTGAACCCATTGTTGGTCGGTGCCGATGGCACGACTGCGGTCGATGCGTTGATTCGCCTCGGCCACGAGTGAGGACTTGAATATGCAAAGCACAACATTGACCGGCGGTCAGGCCCTGGTCCGCCTGCTGGCCAACTACGGCGTCGACACCGTGTTCGGCATCCCCGGCGTACACACGCTGGAGTTGTACCGTGGCCTGCCCGGCAGCGGCATTCGCCATGTGCTGACGCGCCATGAGCAAGGCGCCAGTTTCATGGCCGACGGCTACGCCCGAGTCAGCGGAAAACCGGGTGTGTGCTTCATCATCACCGGGCCGGGCGTGACCAATGCCGCGACCGGCATCGGCCAGGCCTATGCCGACTCGATTCCGATGCTGGTGATATCCAGCGTCAACCACACCGCCAGCCTCGGCAAAGGCTGGGGGTGCCTGCACGAAACCCAGGACCAGCGCGCAATTACCGCGCCGATCACGGCGTTTTCGGCGGTAGCCCTTAGCGCCGAAGACCTGCCCGAATTGATCGCCCGTGCCTACGCGGTGTTTGACAGTGAGCGTCCGCGCCCGGTGCACATTTCCGTGCCGCTCGACGTGCTGTCGGCAAAGGTCAGCCGCGACTGGAGCAATGAAGTGGTGCGTCGCCCGAGCCGTGGCGTACCGGCCGCTACGGCGCTGGATCAGGCCGTGGCCAAACTGCAAAGCGCCAAACGGCCGATGATCATCGCGGGCGGTGGCGCATTGAATGCGCAGCAGCAAGTGCATGAACTCAGCACCCGACTCGCCGCGCCGCTGTTTACCAGCGTGGCCGGCAAAGGCCTGTTGCCGCCGGATGCACCGCTCAATGCCGGCTCGACCCTGTGCGTCGAGCCGGGCTGGCAACTCATCGCCGAGGCGGACGTGGTGCTGGCCGTTGGCACCGAAATGGCCGACACCGATTTCTGGCGCGAGCGTCTGCCGCTGAATGCCGAGCTGCTGCGCGTGGACATCGACCCGCGCAAGTTCAACGATTTCTACCCGTGCGCGGTGGCGCTGCAAGGCGATGCGCAACACACCCTCGCCGCGTTGCTGGAACGTCTGTCGCCCGTCAATCGCGATGCCAGTGCAGCGATCGCGTCCGTCGCAGCGCTGCGTGAAGCGGTGCAAAACAACCACGGTCCCTTGCAGTCGATCCATCAAGCGATACTCGAACGTATCGCTGCGGAGCTGCCGGACGATGCCTTCATCAGCACCGACATGACCCAACTGGCCTACACCGGCAACTACGCCTTCAACAGCCTGGCACCACGCAGCTGGTTGCATCCGACCGGCTACGGCACGCTGGGTTATGGCTTGCCGGCGGGCATCGGCGCCAAGTTCGGCGCGCCGCAGCGGCCGGGTCTGGTGCTGGTTGGCGACGGCGGTTTTCTCTACACCGCGCAAGAACTGGCCACCGCCGTCGAAGAGCTGGACAGCCCGCTGGTGGTGTTGCTCTGGAACAACGACGCGCTGGGACAGATCCGCGACGACATGATCGGGCTGGATATCGAGCCGATTGGCGTTCTGCCGCGCAACCCGGACTTTGCCGCCCTTGCCCGTGCGTTCGGTTGCACGGTCAGCGAGCCGCAAAGCCTGGCCGAGTTGCAAACCGACTTGCGCCACGGCTTCAAGCGCAACGGCGTGACCCTGATCGAACTCAAGCACGCGTGCGCGCAGTGACTCCAATTTTGTAAAAAGGATACCGCCATGCGCTTTTCCGATCTGACTCAACGCATCGCCGGTGACGGCGCTGCCGCCTGGGACATCCACTACCGCGCTTTGGCGCTGAAAGAGCAGGGCGAAGACATTCTGCTGCTGTCAGTCGGCGACCCGGATTTCGACACCCCGGTGCCGATTGTGCAGGCGGCCATCGACAGCCTGTTGTCCGGCAACACCCACTACGCCGACGTGCGTGGCAAACGCGCACTGCGTGAAAGCATCGCCCGGCATTACGCCAAACGCAGTGGCCAGCACGTTTCGGCGGAGCAGGTCACCGTGCTCGCCGGGGCGCAATGCGCGTTGTTCTGCGTGGCGCAGTGCGTACTGAATCCGGGCGACGAAGTGCTCGTCGCCGAGCCGATGTACGTCACTTATGAAGCCGTGTTCGGTGCCTGCGGTGCGGTGGTGATTCCGGTGCCGGTGCGTTCCGAAAACGGGTTTCGGGTGTTGCCCGAAGACGTCGCCACCCGCATCACGCCGCGTACCCGGGCGCTGGCACTGAACAGTCCACACAACCCGTCCGGCGCCAGTTTGTCGCGCAGCACCTGGCAGGCGCTTGCAGATTTATGCATCACCCACGACCTGTGGCTGATTTCCGATGAGGTCTACAGCGAGTTGCTGTTCGACGGCGAACACATCAGTCCGGCGAGTTTGCCGGGCATGGCCGAGCGCACCGCGACACTCAACAGCCTGTCGAAATCCCACGCCATGACCGGCTGGCGCATCGGCTGGTCAATCGCGCCACCGGCGCTGGCCGAGCACCTGGAAAACCTCGCGCTGTGCATGCTCTACGGTTTGCCGGACTTCGTGCAGGACGCCGCCGTCGTCGCGCTGGAAAGCAACTTGCCGGAACTGGACACGATGCGCGAAGCGTATCGCCAACGCCGCGATCTGGTCTGTGAATGCCTGGCCGACTGCCCCGGCGTGCGGGCCTTGAAACCCGATGGCGGAATGTTCGTGATGGTCGATATCCGCGACACCGGGCTCAGCGCCCAAGCGTTTGCCGACCGCTTGCTCGACCGTCATGGCGTGTCGGTGCTGGCCGGTGAAGCCTTCGGTCCGAGCGCAGCCGGGCATATTCGCCTGGGCCTGGTGCTGGGCGCAGAACCCTTGCGTGACGCCTGCCAGCGAATCACCTGTTGCGCCACTGAACTGATGGAAGCCCATGTCTATGCATAACCACAAGACGCTGTTTATCGATGGCCGCTGGCAGACCCCGTCGGGGCAGGGCATCGCCGAGGTCATCAATCCGGCCACTGAAGAGGTCGCAGGTTCGGTGCCGCTGGGCGATGAGCGCGATGTCGACAACGCGGTGGCTGCGGCGCGCCGGGCCTTCGGTCCATGGTCGCGGACGCCGTCGAGTGTTCGCGCCGGTTACCTGCGTGCCCTCGCCGACCAGTTAAGTGCCCGGGCCGATGAAATGGCTGCGGTCATCACCACCGAGTTGGGGATGCCGGTGCAATGGTGCCGTTCGGTGCAGGTCGACGGGCCCATCATCGGCCTGGAGCAATACGTCGAACTCGCCGGCTTGATGGATGAAGTGCGCGAGGTCGGTAATTCGCTGGTCATCCGCGAGGCGGTCGGTGTGTGCGCCTTCATCAATCCGTGGAACTACCCGCTGCATCAACTGATCGGCAAACTCGCCCCGGCTTTGGCCGCCGGTTGCACCGTGGTGGTCAAGCCGAGTCAGGAAACGCCGTTGCATGCCTTTTTGCTGGCGCAGATGATCGAAGCGATCGGGTTGCCGGCCGGCGTATTCAACCTGGTCAGCGGACCGGGCTCGAAAGTCGGCGAAGCGCTGGCCAAGCACCCGGACGTGGACATGGTGTCGTTCACCGGTTCCACCGGTGCCGGGGTTCGCGTGGCGCAAGCGGCGGCGCCTTCGGTGAAGCGCGTGTGCCTGGAACTGGGCGGCAAGTCGCCGCTGTTGATTGCCGAGGATGCCGATCTGGCCGCCGCCGTGCGCTACGGCGTGCAGGACGTGATGATCAACTCGGGGCAGACCTGCACTGCGTTGACCCGCATGTTGCTGCCGGCCAGTCGTTACGCCGAGGCCGTGGAACTGGCGATTGCCGAAACCCAAAGTCTGCGCATGGGCGATCCGCTGGACCCGCAGAGTTTCCTCGGGCCGATGTGCTCGGCGGCGCAGCGTCGCACCGTGCATGACTACATTCAGGCCGGACAACAAGAAGGCGCGCGGCTGGTTTTCGGCGGCGAAACAGCGCAAGCGTTTGAACGCGGTTACTACGTCAGTCCAACGCTGTTCGCCGATGTGGATAACCGCATGCGCATCGCCCAGGAAGAAATCTTCGGCCCGGTGCTGTGCCTGATTCCCTACACCGATGAAGCGCAAGGGATTCAGATCGCCAACGATTCGCCGTTTGGCTTGTCCAGCGGTGTCTGGGCCGGCAGCACCGAACGCGCCTTGCAGCTGGGACGACAGTTGCGCGCCGGGCAGTGCTTTCTCAACGGCGCGGCGTTCAATTATCAGGCGCCGTTCGGCGGCTACAAACAGTCAGGCAATGGCCGGGAATGGGGAGAAGAAGGGCTCAATGAATTTGTGGAAGTGAAGGCGATCCAGGTGTGACCGTTGACGGTTCAAACGATCTGCGCACGGTTATTGCCCACCCATAAAACCTGTAAACGTTTAGGAAATTGCCATGAAAGTCTTGATTGTCCACGCTCACCCGGAGCCGAAATCCTTTACCGCCGCCCTGCGTGACCAGGCGGTGACGACGCTTGAGGCTCAGGGGCATGAGGTCCGGGTCAGCGACCTGTACGCGATGAACTGGAACCCGGTGGCCAGTGCCGATGACTTTTCCTCGCGGGAGAACCCCGAGTACCTGGTGTACGCGCTGGAGCAACGGCTGGGGGTGAAGAGCCAGTCGCTGGCGCCGGACATCCAGCAAGAACTCGACAAACTGCTGTGGGCTGACTTGCTGATCCTGAACTTCCCGATTTTCTGGTTCTCCGCCCCGGCGATGCTCAAGGGCTGGATTGATCGGGTGTTGGTTTCGGGTATTTGCTACGGCGGCAAACGTTTTTACGACCAGGGCGGATTGAGCGGCAAGAAGGCGCTGGTTACCGTCACCCTGGGCGGCCGTGAGCATATGTTCGGTGATGGCGCGATTCATGGTCCGCTGGAGGATATGTTGCGGCCGATCCTGCGCGGCACGCTGGCCTATGTCGGGTTTGACGTGCTCGAGCCGTTCGTGGCCTGGCATGTGCCGTACATCAGTGACGAAGCACGCAAAGATTTCCTGCAGGGTTATCAGCAGCGTCTGGAGCATCTGAGTGATGACCGGCCGATGCAGTTTCCGCGCTTGTCACAGTTTGATGAGGCGTTGTATCCGTTGCCTGGTTGAAAGGGGCTTTTGGCGGGGGCTTGAGGGTGTGTTTTCCGGCCCCATCGCGAGCAGGCTCGCTCTTACAGAGGGTTTGTGTACGCCACAGATCTCCTGTGGGAGCGAGCCTGCTCGCGAAGGGGCCAGCGAGTTCAACCCCGAAAAACGAAATATGCCGAAGCTGTTCCCGGTCACTGAACAGGTTCGGCAGAGGTGATCGGGTTTAAATTTCCTTCACCGGCGTTTCACCCTCAACCCCTTTGATCAACCCGATGGCATGCAGGCAATCCGCCTTGTTCACATACGACTCGCCACTGGCGATCGTCTCGTGGTTCCCCGCTCTCAAGCGCCAGCGCCATTGTCCTTTGCCGGTGCTCGGCGTGCCTTTGGATTGCCTGTAAATCTCGAAATACATTCTGCTCGCTCCATGCGATGGGTCATCGCGACAACCTGTGTGTCGCATCGGGGGCAAGCCTAGCGGAGCTGGGTTTTTTGGCCATCAGGCATTTGTTTCCAGGCATTTGAAAATATTTCAGCCCGCGCTGCCGGGTCGGTGTGGATGGCCAAAACCCCGCAGTTTCGCCCTTGCATCACCTCCCTCGGTCCTGCTTAATACGACACGGCTCATGGCGTCGAGCAGCTGTCGACGACCTCGGATTGTAGAAAAATCACTATAAAAAAGAGCAATCAATTGACTCATCAGCACGGAACGCAACTGACCGGGCATGTGCAGCTTTCGCTCGTGATACCGGTTTTCAATGAGGCGGCGACCATTGATTTGTTCATCGCGCGGATCACTGACGTCTTCAAGGATGAAACGCTGATCGGTCTGGAAATGGTGTTCGTCAACGACGGCAGCACCGACACCACGCTCGACCTGCTGCTGGAGCGCCAACAGACCGATTCGCGCCTGCGCATCGTCGATCTGAGCCGCAATTTCGGCAAGGAAGCGGCCCTGACTGCCGGCTTGCAGACCGCCACCGGCCAGGTGGTGGTGCCAATCGACGTCGATTTGCAGGACCCGCCTGAAGTGATCCTCGAGATGATCGCCCTTTGGCGTGAAGGCTATGAAGTGGTGCTGGGTCATCGTGTGAGTCGCAAGACCGACTCCTGGGCCAAGCAAACCTCGGCCAACTGGTTTTATCGCCTGCACAACAAAATCGCTGAGCAACATCTGCCGGAAAACGTCGGCGATTTTCGTCTGATGGACCGTTGTGTGGTGGATGCCCTGCAAACCCTGCCCGAGTCCCGGCGCTTCATGAAAGGCCTGTTTGCCTGGGTCGGGTTTCGCACGACGCATGTGAACTACGAGCGCCTTGAACGGGTGGCGGGGGCGAGCAAGTTCAACGGCTGGCGGTTGTGGAACTTCGCGCTGGAAGGCATCACCAGTTTCAGCACCGAACCGCTGCGCATCTGGACGTATCTGGGGCTGTTCGTCTCGCTGATCTCGTTCTCGTTTGCCATTTTCATCATCTTGCGAACCTTGATCTCCGGTGTCGATTTGCCGGGTTATGCGTCGCTGATGGTCGCCGTCACGTTTCTGGGCGGCCTGCAATTGATCGGCATCGGCGTGCTGGGTGAATACCTGGGCCGCACGTATATCGAGTCAAAACGCCGCCCGGTGTATCTGGTGCGGCGCGTCTACGACCCCAAGGACTGAACCATGGATCTCAAGGAAACCGACATCCTCGGTTCGAGCATCGACCAGCACTGGTATTACGCCTCCAAAGCGGCGGCCACCACGCGAATGCTGGGTAACACGCCGGTCACAAGGATTCTCGACGTAGGCGCGGGCTCCGGATTCTTTTCCCACCATTTGCTGAGGCATTCGGCGGCCCGTGAAGCCTGGTGCGTCGACATCAGTTACGACCAGGATTCGGACGCCACCACCGCCGGTAAACCGGTGCATTACCGTCGCGGCATCGACTCGGTGGATGCCGATCTGGTGCTGCTGATGGATGTGCTGGAACATGTCGATGACGACGTCGGGTTGCTCAAGGTTTACGTCGATAAAGTCCCCTCCGGCAGCCGTTTCCTGATGACGGTGCCAGCGTTCCAGTTTCTCTGGAGCGGGCACGATGACTTCCTGGAACACAAGCGCCGCTACACCTTGGCGCAGCTGGAAACGGTGGCCCGGGACGCCGGTTTGAACGTGAAACAGGGGACTTACTACTTCGGCCTGGTGTTCCCGATTGCTGCGACCCTGCGCTTGTTGCCCAAGGGCGCACAACCGTCGCCACCACGCTCGCAACTCAAGCAGCACCATCCACTGGTGAATACGGTTTTGAAGACGCTGTGCAGCGTCGAACTGCCCTTCATGGGCGCGAATCGTCTGGCCGGATTGACCGTGTTTGTCCTGGCGCAGAAGCCGTGACGTCAGCCGAAAAATCCGCCCTGATCCAGCGTGGCCTGCGTTTTGCCGTGACCGGGTTGCTCGTCACGGCCCTGCATGCGCTGGTCGCCGTGTTGTTCATCCATTACGTGCTGCCTCTACCGCCCTTGGCCAACGGCGCGGCGTTTGCCGTGGCGACCGTGGTGTCTTACCTGATCAATACCACGTGGAGCTTTTCCGCCCGTTTGCACGGCAAAACGCTGCTGCGCTTCATGATGGTTTCCGCTGCCGGATTCCTGCTGGCGATGCTGGTGGCCTGGGCTGCGCAAATGGCCGGGCTGCATTATTTGCTGGGGATTGGCGCAGTGGCGCTGACTCTTCCGGCCTTCACCTTTGTATTGCATAACTTCTGGACGTATCGATGAAGGATTTCGCTAGACGCCTGCCACTCAACCTCTTGCCGCTGTTGATCGGTGTTGTGGCCTTTTTCCTCATCATCGGGCCACGGGCGCTGAACCCGCAAAACATCGCGTGGCTGGGCAATGGCGATCCGGCGACCCATTACCTGGGATGGGCTTTTTTCCGGCAGTCGCCGTGGACTTTTCCCATAGGGCTCAATCCTTCCTATGGAATGGAACTGGGCAATGGCATCATTTTTTCTGATTCCAACCCGCTGCTGGCATTCTTGTTCAAACCCTTTGCTGCGCTGTTGCCGACGCCTTTTCAGTATTTCGGCCTCTGGTTACTGACCTGCTTCGTCCTGCAGGCGTGGTTTGCCTGGAAGGTAGTGGGGCTGATGTCGTCGCATGTGGGTGTGCGTGCCGTGAGTACGGCGTTGTTGCTCTTTGTTCCGCCAATGCTCATGCGCATGCCCTTTCATTTGTCCCTGGGCGGGCATTTTCTGCTGCTGGCTTCGTTTTACCTGGCCCTGCATCCGCAACTGCGTCGTCGACGCCTGGCCTGGGGCGCATTGCTGGCGACGGTCGCGTTGGTCCACGCGTACTTTCTGGCGATGGTTGCACTGATCTGGATCGCTGATCTCGCGGCCGGGTATTTCAAGAAGAAACTGACGCTGCGCTCTGCCTTGATCGAGTTTCTTGCACTGTTTTCACTGGTCAGCTTTTGCTGCTGGCAAGCCGGGTATTTTTCGGTCGGCACCGAAGGCGCGATCTCAGGCGGTTTTGGCATCTACGGCATGAACCTGCTGTCACTGATCGACTCGGGGAACTGGTCCTATGTGCTGAAGGATCTGCCCGGTGTCCAAGGGTTCGGTGACGGCGAAGGGTTTGTCTTTCTGGGACTTGGCCTGATCACGCTGGGCCTCTATGCCGTGGTCGGTTTACTGCAAGGCAATACCGGCTTCGGGCAACAGGTGCGGCGGCGACCCTTTTTGCTGTTGGCGCTGATTGGGCTGACGGTGTTCGCCATTTCAAATCATGTGGCGTTGGGCTTGCTCGAGTTCACCTATCCGCTGCCGCCCGTGGTGATTTCCATCGCCAACATCTTCCGCGCCTCGGGGCGAATGTTCTGGCCGGTGTACTACGCGATCATCTTCGCCATCATTTTCCTGGTCATTCGCGCCAACACGCCGCGCACGGCCTTTTGCCTGCTGTCGCTGGCGTTGCTGATACAGATGGTGGACACACACGCCGGCTGGGCAGGGGTGCGCAAGCAATTGATGATGGAACCGGCGTCGAAGTGGGCGTCGCCCATGGTCGATCCGTTCTGGGAAAGCGCGGCAGCCCATTACAAGAACATTCGCTGGATCGTTCCGCAGAATCTGTCCCCGAAGTGGATGTCGGTGGCTGATTTTGCCGGCGCCCACGGTCTGGCGACCAATGCCGTTTACCTGGGGCGGATGGACACGGCCAACTGGATCGAATCCGAGCAGCAGACGGCCCGGGAAATGGCGTCGGGTAAATATGACGCCGACTCGTTGTACCTGCTCGATGAGCGTGCGTTGATCCAGTCGGTGAGAAACATTAATACCCAAACGGATCTCTTCGCCCGGATTGACGGCTTCACGGTGCTGGCTCCGGGCTGGAAGCAGTGCGGCACTTGCTTGCAGGCGACCTCGCAAATCAATCCGCTGGACCTGGTACCCGCCCTCGAACCCGGACAAAAGACGCTGTTCACTTACGGCAACAAGGGCGGCGCGTTGCTGGCCAAGGGCTGGTCCGAGACTGAACCCTGGGGTGTCTGGTCCAAAGGCCCGGACGCTGAAGTCATGTTCCGGACCCTGGCGCCCGTGCATTCCTTGCGTCTGGAGACGACGGCGTTTCTACCTCCCGGCCATGGGCGTCAACGTGTCGGCATCAGCATCAACGGCCTGCCGGCAACGAACACCCAACTTGAACAGGCTGACGGCAACGTGATCGATATTCCCCTCACGGCCGAGATGCAACAACGGGTGTCGAGTCAGGGTGTCGTCAGGTTGCAACTGCAGTTTGCCGACGCCGTCAGCCCGAAACAGTTCGGGCTTGGCCAGGACGTTCGCCAACTTGCGCTCGGATTGAAGACCTTGACGGTCAATTGAAAGCCAACGCACGTAGACGCCCCCGTCGCGCCTTTCTAAACTGCCCGCAGTGTTGGGGAACGGGGGCAAGGAATGAATCGCAACGAACTGCGCAAGGCTGACATCAACCTGATGGTGGTGTTCGAAACGTTGATGCTGGAGCGCAACGTCACGCGTGTGGCGGAGAAGCTGTTTCTCGGCCAGCCGACCATCAGTGCCGCGCTTAACCGCTTGCGGACGATGTTCAACGATCCACTGTTCATTCGCGTCGGCCATCGCATGGAGCCGACCGCGCGGGCCGAGGAAATCATCCTGCACCTGTCGCCAGCGCTGGACTCGTTGTCAGTGGCCCTTAGCCTGACCCACGATTTTGATCCGGCCAGCAGCACCATGACCTTTCGCATCGGGCTGTCGGATGACGTCGAGTTCGGCCTGTTGCCGCCGCTGCTGCGCGCCTTACGCCAGGAAGCGCCGAAGGTGGTGTTCGTGGTTCAGCATGTCGATTACTGGCGCATTCCCGACTTGCTGGCCTCCGGTGATATCACGGTCGGCATCAGCCAGACCCGCGGCCTGCCAGCCAATGCCAAACGCAAGTTGTTGCGGCACATCCAGCCGAGCATTTTGCGCGCCGACGCCTCGGACACCCCGCTGACCCTCGATGAATATTGCGCACGACCGCACGTGCTGGTGTCGCACACCGCCAATGTCAGTGGCTACGCTGATGAATGGCTGGCGGAGATCGGCCGCACGCGCCAAGTCGTGCTGTCGGTGCCGCAGTACAGTTCGTTGCCGGCCTTGCTCGCTGGCACCGACCTGATCGCCAGCCTGCCGGATTACGCCGCCGAGGCGATGGCCGCTTCGGGTCAGTTATTCAAGGAAGCCTTTCCGTTCAAGACCCCGACACTGGACTTGTCCATGGTCTGGCTCAGCCATGTCGATACCGATCCGGCCGAACGCTGGTTGCGCACGCGGCTGGAGGCGTTCATGAGTGAGCGCCTTGAGTCGCCGCTGTCCAAATGAGTCGGACGACGCTGTGTTATATGTAGGTCCTTTCTGCACACTACCAGGAGCCAGACCATGCCCCACCTGCACATGGAATACACCGCCAACCTGCCTGAGCTTAACGCCGACATGGCGTTGATTCGGCTCAATAATGCCTTGGTGGCTTCCGGTCAGTTTGCTGCGGAGTTCGATATCAAGAGCCGTGCGGTGAAGGTCGAGACGTTCAAGATCGGCACGGCGATGGGGGAACGGGCGTTTGTGCATGTGAAGCTGGCGCTGCTGAGCGGTCGCTCGCCGCAGATCAAAAAACAGTTGTCCGAGAGCCTGTTGGCCGTAGTGCAGGAGCTGTGTGAATGGCCGACGGGGGTTGAAGTCCAGTTGTGCGTGGAGATCCTCGACATCGACCGGGAGTCCTACACCAAAACGGCCATCGGCCACTGAGTTTCAGGCCATTTCCTGCTCGGCGCAGGCTTTGATCACCTGCTCGCGCAGCCACGTGTTGGCGCTGTCCTGATCGACACTTTGACTCCACTGCATGTCCAGGGTGAAACCCGGCAAGCCGTTGGGCGCTTCGCAGTGATTGAAGATCGCCTCGTTGGCCAGCAATTGCTGGATACGGCGGGGCAACGTCAGGATGAAGTCAGTGCCGGTGATCATTTTCAGCGCCGCGCTGTAGCTGTTGGAGCGCGCGATAATCTGCCGTTTATGCGCCTGTCGCGCCAGCCAGCCATCGACCATGTTGGTGGTGGAGGTCCACGGTGTCGGAAACACATGCCGGCGTTCGACAAACGCCTTCAGGCTTAAACGGGGTTCCAGTGGCGTGGCGCGTTTGTCGAAGACGCAGACCAGATCATCTTCGAGCAACAACCGGGATTTGAGGTCGCTGTGGCTGCGATGAAGATGGGGGCCAAAACAAATCACCAGGTCGAGGCTGCCATCGCGCAGGTCTTCGGCGGGGATGTCGGTTTCGAACTTGTGCATGTTGACCATCACCGGCAGGTCGGCGAAATCAAAGCTTTTCAACAGGCGCGGCAGGATCAACTGCTCGAAGTATTCCGGTGCGCAGATGTTGAACGTGACCGGTTGCAAGGTCGGGTCGAACGCCTGGGCGCCGGCATGGCAGAGGTTGATGCTTTCGAGGATCTTCAGCACGTGGGTGTACATGGTGCTGGCTTTGTAAGTGGGGCGCATACCCGTGCGGGTATTAATGAATAACTCGTCTTCAAAACTGGTGCGCAGTTTCTTCAGGCAGTAACTCACGGTGGACTGGCTGACGCACAACGCCTCCGACACACCGGTGACGCTGCTTTGCTCATACACGGCGACAAACACCATGAGGTCTTGCATATCGAGCTTTCTAAGCAAGTTACTGTTCAGCATCCGTTCTGTCTCGCTGTGCTCCTTGCGCTGACTGTGCGCAAACGTGTGCGAACGATCCTAACGGAACGATGGTGCCAGGAGAATGCCCTGTAGGACGTTTCACAGTCAGTTGTGGGACAGAAAATGTAACGAACACGACTTATGAATTTAATCCCACAAAACATGGCCGAAGGCCTTTACCCATGAGCGGTGGCAGGCACCGTGCGACAAGGTGCTGGACAACGTGCTCAGGTAGCGCCAGGAAATTGCCGGGCGTAATGCCGCGGATTGAAACGCAGGGCGATCAGGATCATCAGCGCCATGACACCGGTCAGGCACCACCAGGCCGATTCGAAGCTGCCCGACCGATCTCGGACCATCCCGGCCATCAGCGGCGAAAGACCGGCGATCAGGTAGCCGATGCCTTGTACGAAGGCCGTCAGCCCGCCGGCGCGTTGCGGGTTGTCGAGATGATCCAGCGACACAATCAGGCTCATCGGGAACAGACCGCCGATGCCCAGCCCCAACAGGCACGGCCACAGCAGGCTGAAGTGTTGCGGGCTGAGGATCAGCCCACAGAAACCGGCCATGATCAGCGCCAGCAACACCACCAGCACCAGGCGTCGGTCACGGCTGCGGTTGGCAATGGCGGGGGTCACCAGCCCGGACAGCACTTCCATGGCCGTCAAGAAGCCCAGCAGCAAACCGGCGTTTTGTTCGCTCCAGCCCTTTTCCACGTAGTACGGCGCCAGCCAGGCCAGCACACAGGTGTAGGACGCAGTGCCCAAACCGAAGAAGACGGCGAGTAACCAGGCGCGGGAATGAGTGAGGAACGATGTGTTGCGTGGTGCGAGTACCGTTGGCGCCGATGTCCCCGCACGCCCCAGGCCCCAGAACAGCAATGCCACCAGGGCCAGCGCGGCCCAGATTGCCAGGCCCGCGCGCCAACTGCCGGTACGGGCCATCACCAGGGGCGCAAACGAGGCCGCTATCGCCGCACCGCCCATGATCGACGTCACGTAGAGCCCCATGCACACGGCAACGTTGTCGCTGAACCTGGATTTGATCAGCGCCGGCATCAATGCCTGGATCAGCGCAATACCGATGCCGGCCAGCATGGCGCTGAGGATCAGTTCGGCGGCCGAGTCCACGAACAGCCGCGAGACCGTGGCCAGACCAATGATCGACAGTGAAATCACCACCGTGCGTTGTTCGCCAAGGCGTTGGCTGACGCTCAAGCCGAAGAACATCGCCAGCCCCATGGCCATGACCGGCAGCATGGTCAGCAGCGAGGCCAGGCTGAAACTCAACGGGATGTCCCCGCGAATGGCCGACAGCAAAGGCCCGACGGCCGCCATCGACGGACGCAGGTTCAGGGCGACGAGGAGGATGCTGACCATCAGCCAGAGGGCAGGGCGGGTAGTTGCGCGAACGTTTTCCATCAATCGGGCCTTGAAAAATCAGGAGCCGATTAGGCGCGCGAGGGCGGGAGGCCGCAAATCAGATAGTGCGCAGCGGTATTTAAAAATTAAATACCGGTGCCACACCGTGGATCCCCTGTTGGAGCGAGCCTGCTCGTGATAGCGGTGTTTCAATCGATGCATGTGCTAACTGACACACCGCTATCGCGAGCAGGCTCGCTCCCACAGGGATCGGCGGTGTTTGGGAGAATGATTGTTTAGCCAGCCCACACCCAAAGTTCTTCAAATCCCGATTTAACGACCTGAGCGCCCGTGTGACGCTGCTGCTCATCTGTTTTCTGCGGTTATCTCTATGGACGGTTGTCCCGTCGCACTTCCCTCTGAATTAGCCTTCTGGGCGTTATGGCACTGCCGTCACGCACGCCCACCGGATGCCTGCCTTTCCCGTTGATTCTTCTGACAGGTCCCGCGCTGTGCGCCGGGATCAAACCGGCAGCGCCTGCGCGTTTGCCTGACGCGGAAACAAGAGAATTCCCATGAGTTGTGCCACGACCTCCTTCGCCACGAAGCAAGAAGCTTTGACCTTTCTCGAACAGAACCCGGATATCGAGATGTTCGAGCTGTTCATCCTCGACAACAACGGCGTGCCACGGGGCAAGTTGCTGCATCGTGATGAACTGCTGGCGGTGTACGAAAGCGGACGGCCGTTGCCAAGCACCATTCTCGGCCTGACCATCAACGGCGATGACGTGGAAAACTCAGGCCTGGTCTGGGACGTCGGCGACATCGATTGCCGGGCGTACCCGATCAGCGGCAGTCTGACGCGCATGCCGTGGCGGTTGATTCCGACGGCGGCGGTGCAGGTCAGCATGCACCCGAAGGAAGGCATGCCGGCGACGATTGCTGATCCACGGCATCTGCTGGCGAAGGTGATCGAAGGCTTGCAGGCCGACGGTTATTACCCGGTGATGGCGGCGGAGCTGGAGTTCTATTTGCTCGATCAGCAGCGCGACAGCAACGGTCGGCCGCAACCGGCGCGGGACGTCGATGGCGGGCGCCCGCGCTCGACGCAGGTCTACGGTTTGCGGGAGCTGGAGCAGATCGAGCCGTTTCTGGCAGATCTCTACAGTGCCTGCAAACTGCAGGGCATTCCGGCGCGCACGGCGATTTCCGAATACGCGCCGGGGCAAGTGGAAATCACCCTCGAACACCGCACCGATGCCCTACAGGCGATGGACGAAGCGGTGCGTTACAAGCGACTGGTCAAGGGTGTTGCGCATAAACACGGGATGGCCGCCTGCTTTATGGCCAAACCGTTCGATGACCTGGCGGGCACCGGCATGCACATGCACGTCAGCCTGGCGGACAAGGACGGCAACAACCTGTTCGCCAGCGAGTCCGCGGACGGCACGCCGCTGCTCAAACAAGCGGTCGGCGGCATGCTCAGTACCTTGCTCGATTCGTTGCTGCTGTTCTGCCCGAACGCCAACTCCTACCGTCGATTTCAGACCAACAGCTATGCGCCGCTGGCAGCGACTTGGGGAGTGGACAACCGCACCGTGAGTTTGCGCGTACCCGGTGGCCCGGCGTTCTCGCGGCACATCGAGCACCGCATCTGCGGCGCCGACGCCAACCCGTATCTGGCCGCCGCAGCAATTCTGGCCGGCATCCATCGCGGCATTCGTGAACAGCTCGACCCGGGCGCGCCCGTGGAAGGCAATGGTTACGCCCAGGCCACGGAGTTGTTGCCAACCGATTGGCTGACCACCTTGCGGGCGCTGGAAGGTTCGACCTGGGCGCGTGAAGCGTTCGGCGCGGAATTCCTCGGCGTGTACCTGGCGGTAAAGCGCGCCGAGTATCGGCAATTCATGGGCGAAGTTGGCGAGCAGGACTGGCGTTGGTATTTGCATCAGGCCTGAACAAAAGCTGAACCATTCTCAAATAAGTAAAAGTACCGAGTGGATAACAGGAGCCAACTAATCGTTGGCTTCTTTTTCACAAAAAATTGATGGTTGGCTGCCTAAAGTTAGTGCTGTCACGGTAAATGAAATTTTCACATTTGCCATGAACACTTCTTTTCAGGAATAGCCCATCACTATGTTGAAGTTCAAACCCGTGCGCCCGGAGTGGGTGACACTGATTGCCAGCGCCTTTCTGCTGATTGGCTTTAATCTAGTACTCTGGCAGCGCTTGTTTGACATCACCGCCGCGGACGGTAAAGGCATCGTCATGCTTGTCGCCTTTGGCGTGATGATTCTGGCGGCCTTCAATATTGTGCTGACCTTTCTGGCGTTCCGCTACGTAATGAAGCCGGTCCTGATGCTGATGTTTATGGTCAGCGCGGGCGTGGCGTACTTCATGAGTCAATACGGTGTGCTGATTGACACCGGCATGTTGCGCAACTTCGCGCAAACCAACGCGACGGAAGTGCGTGACTTACTCTCACTGAAGTTGCTGGTCTATATTCTTCTGCTCGGTGTTTTGCCTTCATGGTTGTTGTGGAAAGTTCCGGTTGATTACCGCCGCTGGCACCGTGAGTTGGTAAGTAAGGCGCTGGTGAGTGTTGCTTCAGTTGCGGTGATCGGTGGTGTCGCGCTGGTGAACTATCAAGGGCTGTCTTCGTTGTTTCGCAATCACCATGAATTGCGCCTGATGGTGGTGCCGAGTAACTACATCGGTGCTTCGTTCGGCTTTCTGCGCGAGCAAGTAGTCTCTGCCCGGCAACCCTTCGTCAAGGTCGGTGAAGATGCCCAGCGAAATCCCGCCTGGCAAACCCACGGCCGTAAATCCCTGACAGTGCTGGTTGTCGGCGAAAGTGCCCGGGCCGAGAACTTCGGCATCCTCGGTTACGACCGCGACACCACCCCCAAACTGGACAAGGAACCCGGCCTGATCGCTTTCACCGACGTGCATTCCTGCGGCACGGAAACAGCCGTGTCCGTGCCGTGCATGTTCTCGAACATGGGCCGCAAGAATTACAACGCCAGCACCGCGAAGAATGAAGAGGGCTTGCTGGACGTGCTCAAGCGCGCCGGTCTCGACGTGATCTGGCGTGACAATCAATCGGGCTGTAAAGGCACGTGCGATCGGGTCACCCTCGATGACGTCAGCAACCTCAAGGACCCGGTGTTGTGCGCCAACAGTGAATGCCGCGACGAAATTCTCCTGCAAGGTCTGCAGCACTTCATCGACACGCTGGACAAGGACACCGTGCTGGTCCTGCACCAGATGGGCAGCCATGGCCCGGAATACTTCAAGCGTTACCCGAAAGAGTACGAACGCTTCACGCCCGTCTGTGAAAGCAACGCACTGAACAATTGCAGCCGCGAAAGTATCGTCAATGGCTACGACAACACGCTGGTGTACACCGACCACGTGCTGTCGACGTTGATTGATACGTTGCGCAGCAACCAGGACAAAGTCGATACCGCGATGGTTTACCTGTCGGACCACGGCGAGTCGCTGGGCGAGTACAACTTGTTCCTCCATGGCACGCCTTACATGCTGGCGCCGGAACAGCAGAAACGCGTGGCCATGCTGGCGTGGTTCTCCGACAGCTACCAAAAGTCGTTCTCGGTGGACACCCATTGCCTGCAACTGAGCCGCGACAAGCCGCTGAGCCAGGACAACCTGTTCCATTCGATGCTCGGTCTGCTTGAGGTCAACAGCAAGGTCTACAACCAGGATCTGGACATGTTTGCCGGTTGCCGCGGCGCTGTGATCGACGGAGTGTTGGCCAAAGAGTAAGTGTTTCGACCTTTTTTTCACGCATCGGTCGCTAATCTGCTACCGGTACATATTCCGACAAGAGTCATTGCACATGTCCGCGCAGCCCCCTTCCGCCATCGAGCTTGAGTTCGCCCGGCGCTACGATCAGGAACACGCCCGCGTCTGCCTTCAGCCGCGACCGCGTGGCCTGGCGGGGCGCATGGCGTTCTGGCGCGACGAGCAACTGGTGCGCAACGCGCTCAAGGTCGCCGGCGAACCGGGCCTGATGCTGGATGTGGCGTGCGGTGCCGGGCGTTACTGGCCGGTGTTGGCCGAGCACGCGAACCGGGTGATCCTCGCGTCCGACCCGTCGCAGGACATGCTCAACCACGCCCAGACACATCATTCGCAGAGTCTGCTCAAGCGAATCAAAACGTTCCAGAGTTCAGCCTTCACCCTCGGCTTGTCGGCGAACGCGGTCGACAGCATTTTTTGCATGCAACTGTTTCAGCATATCGACAGCCCGGAGCATCGGTTGGCCCTGCTGGCGGAGTTCCATCGTGTGAGTCGCGATACGGTGATTGTGGCGGTACGAGTCGATGCACATTTCAAGCTGCGCCGCCCAGGCACAACGGGCGCTCCCCCCGGCAGCTGGCCGGCAAGGCCGAAGTCGAAGCCGAATTCAGGCTGGCGGGTTTCAGTTTGCTCAGTCATCAGGACTTCTTGCCCGGTTGTGCTCGGATGCGGGTCTATGTGCTGCGTAAGGTCGGTTGACCTCCGCTTGTCAGACATTTCTTGCCGTCTGGCAGGCATTTTCGCTAAAGCTCTTGTTCAGTGGATGCGCGGAAATCGCCGGGGGCGATATATACTGCGCGCCATTCTTCAAGGGAGAGCCGTGTGGCCATCGATATTCACTGGATTCGCGACAACGATAGCCTCGGTCAGTTTTGCGCCGAGTGGCAGCAGCTGCCATTCGTTGCCCTCGACACCGAATTCATGCGGGTCGACACCTTTTACCCGATCGCAGGCTTGCTGCAGATCGGTGATGGCGTACGCGCTTACCTGATTGACCCACTGACCATCGACAACTGGCAGCCTCTGGCCGCGTTGCTGGAAAACCCGGCCGTGGTCAAAGTCGTCCATGCGTGCAGCGAAGACCTCGAAGTATTGCTGCGTCTGACCGGCAGCCTGCCGGCGCCGCTGTTCGATACGCAACTGGCCGCCGCTTACCTGAACCTCGGCTTCTCGATGGGTTATTCGCGGTTGGTGCAGGAAGTGCTCGGCATTGACCTGCCCAAGGGCGAAACCCGTTCCGACTGGCTGCAACGTCCGCTGTCCGACACCCAGATCAGCTACGCCGCCGAAGATGCCTTGCACCTGGCGGAAGTTTTCATACAGCTGCGTCCGAAGCTGTCCGACGACAAGTACGCCTGGGTCCTGGAAGACGGCGCCGAGCTGGTGGCCAACCTGCGCCGCGAGATCGATCCCTACGAGGTCTATCGCGAAGCCAAGCTGGCCTGGAAGCTCTCCCGCGCCCAACTCGCCGTGTTGCGTGAACTCTGCGCCTGGCGTGAGCGTGAAGCCCGCGCCCGCGACCTGCCGCGCAATCGCATCGTCCGTGAACACTCGCTGTGGCCGTTGGCACGCACGCAACCGGACAACCTCGGCGCGTTGGCGAAAATCGAAGACATGCACCCGCGTACCGTGCGTCAGGACGGCGAATTTCTGCTTGATCTGATCAAGCGCTCTGGCAGTGTGTCGCCAGATCAATGGCCGCCCGCCGTGCCGGAGCCATTGCCGGTGGACGCCGCCAATCTGGTCAAACAGCTGCGTGCGATCGGCCAGGCCGAAGCCGAGCGCCTGAACATTGCGCCGGAACTGATGCTGCGCAAGAAAACCCTGGAAGCGCTGCTCAAGAGCGGCTACCCCAACGGTCCTTACCAATTGCCTGATTCGCTGCGTGGCTGGCGCCGCGAATTGATGGGCCAGGCGCTGCTCGACAGCCTGGCCACCGCCGGAGAACAGCCTTGAAACGTATTTGCTCCATCTATCGAAGCCTGAAGAAAAACGAGATGTACCTCTATGTGCTCAAAAGCGATGCACTGGAGCGCGTCCCGGAAAGTCTGATGGCCGCCTTCGGCAAACCTCATCACGCTTTCGATCTGGTGCTGACCCCCGAGCGAAAACTGTCGCGCGAGGACATCACCGTGGTCCTGGAAAACCTTGAGAAACAGGGCTATCACCTGCAAATGCCACCGGCCGAAGACGAATACATCGAACACTTGCCGGAAGAATTGCTGCGACGCAACGACCCGATGTGATCGGCAGACAGGCTCTGTTCAGAGTCTGTGTGAAACACTGGAATGATTTTGGCGATGGCCAGGGCGACGGAGCGAAACTCCGTCGGCGGCCGTTTGCTCTGTTTTCGAAAGGTTTGAACCATGCGCGTTCTGATTGCTGAACACGACCACCCCGTGTACGCCCAACTGTTGCGCCAGGCTGCGCCTGATCTGGAAGTGCTGACCAGCGGCGACTCCGCCGAACTGGCCAGCCAGGCGGCCGACTGCCCGATCTGGCTGGGTCAGCCGGACCTGTTGGCGAACCTGTTGCGCCAGGGCCACCAGCCACAATGGCTGCAATCGACCTGGGCCGGCATCACGCCGCTGCTGGCCGACGGTTTGCGCCGCGATTACCGGCTGACGCGTGCGGTGGGAATTTTTGGTCAGGTCATGGCCGAATACGTCCTGACCTACATGCTTGGCCACGAGCGCGAAGTGCTGGCGCGGTTGGTCAGCCAGGTCGAGCGCAAGTGGGACAGTCGTCAGGGCCAGAGCCTGGCGGGACGCAAGGTGTTGATCGTCGGCACCGGTGACATCGGTTTGACCGTGGCAAAGTTCCTCGTGCCATTTGGTGTTGAGCTGTACGGTATCGCCAGCGAAGCCCGCGAGCAGGCGCCGTTTGTTGAAGTCGGCGTGCTGGCGGACTTGCCACGGCTGGTCGGTGAAGTGGATTTCGTCATCAATCTGCTGCCCAACACCCCCAATACCCACGACTTGTACGACGCGGCGCTGTTCAAGCAGTTCAAGCCGACCGGGTTGTTCATCAATGTCGGGCGCGGCGTGGCCGTGGTCGACGCGGACCTGGTGGAAGCCTTGAAAGAAGGGCATCTGGCGGGCGCGGTCATCGACGTTTGCCGTCAGGAGCCGCTGCCGCAGCGTCATCCATTCTGGACCGCCTGGGGCCTGCTGCTGACCGGCCACAGCTCGGCACCGACCTCGCCATCAATGATGGTCAAGCTGTTTGTCGAAAACTTGCGGGCGTATCAGGCGGGCGAGGCGTTGCGCGGGGAAGTCGACTTCAACCGCGGCTACTGAACCCACCGCTCACTCGAACAGTGTGCAAAACCTGTGGGAGCGAGCCTGCTCGCGATAGCGGTGTGACAGTCAACGTTGATGTTGACTGTGACGGCCTCATCGCGAGCAGGCTCGCTCCCACATGGGTTGTGCTGTGAATCCACTATTTTGTGAACACCAGGAATCAACTGTGGGAGCGAGCCTGCTCGCGATGGCGGTGTGACAGTCAACGTTGATGTTGAACGTGACGGCCTCATCGCGAGCAGGCTCGCTTCCACATGGGTTGTGCTGTGAATCCACTATTTTGTGAACACCAGGAATCAACTGTGGGAGCGAGCCTGCTCGCGATGGCGGTGTGACAGTCAACGTTGATGTTGACTGTGACGGCCTCATCGCGAGCAGGCTCGCTCCCACATGGGTTCTGCTGTGAATCCACTATTTTGTGAACACCAGGAATCAACTGTGGGAGCGAGCCTGCTCGCGATAGCGGTGTGACAGTCAACGTTGATGTTGAATGTGACGGCCTCATCGCGAGCAGGCTCGCTCCCACATGGTTTCTGCTGTGAATCCACTATTTTGTGAACACCAGGAATCAACTGTGGGAGCGAGCCTGCTCGCGATAGCGGTGTGACAGTCAACGTTGATGTTGACTGTGACGGCCTCATCGCGAGCAGGCTCGCTCCCACATGGTTTCTGCTGTGAATCCACTATTTTGTGAACACCAGGAATCAACTGTGGGAGCGAGCCTGCTCGCGATGGGCGTGTGACAGTCAACGTTGATGTTGACTGTGACGGCCTCATCGCGAGCAGGCTCGCTCCCACATGGTTTCTGCTGTGAATCCACTATTTTGTGAACACCAGGAATCAACTGTGGGAGCGAGCCTGCTCGCGATGGCGGTGTGACAGTCAACGTTGATGTTGAATGTGACGACCTCATCGCGAGCAGGCTCGCTCCCACATGGTTTCTGCTGTGAATCCACTATTTTGTGAACACCCGGAATCAACTGTGGGAGCGAGCCTGCTCGCGATGGCGGTGTGACAGTCAACGTTGATGTTGAATGTGACGGCCTCATCGCGAGCAGGCTTGCTCCCACATGGGTTCTGCTGTGAATCCACTATTTTGTGAACGCCAGAAATCAACTGTAGGAGCGAGCCTGCTCGCGATGGCGGTGTGACAGTCAACGTTGATGTTGAATGTGACGACCTCATCGCGAGCAGGCTCGCTCCCACATGGGTTGTGCTGTGAATCCACTATTTTGTGAGCACCAGGAATCAACTGTGGGAGCGAGCCTGCTCGCGATGGCGGTGTGACAGTCAACGTTGATGTTGAACGTGACGGCCTCATCGCGAGCAGGCTCGCTCCCACATGGGTTCGGCTGTGAATCCACTATTTTGTGAACACCAGGAATCAACTGTGGGAGCGAGCCTGCTCGCGATGGCGGTGTGACAGTCAACGTTGATGTTGAATGTGACGACCTCATCGCGAGCAGGCTCGCTCCCACATGGGTTCTGCTGTGAATCCACTATTTTGTGAACACCAGGAATCAACTGTGGGAGCGAGCCTGCTCGCGATGGCGGTCTGTCAGTCAATATTGACGGAGACTGATACACCGCCATCGCAAGAGACTCGCTCCCGAATTTCTTTTGCGCTGTGGCTTAGAGGGTGAAATCGCCTTCGGCCGCCAGTTCGCTCAGTGGGCGACGCGGGCTTGGTTCTTCGCGCGCTTGCAGGTAATCGGCCAGCGTCGCTTTATCGCCCAGTTTGCCCACGGCTACTGCCGCGTGCAGTGCGTAACCTTCAGGAATGTTCAGCTCTTTGCGGGTCAGGTCCTGGTCGAAACCGGCCATGCCGTGGGTGTGCCAGCCGCTGATGCTCGCTTGCAGCGCCAGATGGCCCCAGGCCGAACCGGTGTCGAAGGTGTGCCACAGGGCCGGGGTCTCTTCGGTGGCGCCGGGTACCGCGAAGGTGGTTTTAGAGATCACGATCACCAATGCCGAGGCGTGTTGCGCCCAGCCGCGGTTGAATTCATTCAGCAGGCCCAGAAAACGCTCCCAGTTCGGCGTATCGCGGCGCGCGTAGAGAAACCGCCAAGGCTGGGAGTTGTAGGCCGATGGCGCCCAGCGTGCGGCTTCGAAGAAGCTCAACAGGGTTTCTTCGGGAATGGTTTCGCCGGTGAAGGCGCGGGGCGACCAGCGATCGGTGAACTGAGGGTGGATCGCATACTCGGCAACGCGTGGGTTTGCACTCATCAAGAGATTCCTTGCTTCGTTTGAAAGTGAGGGGCGTCTAAAACCCGCAGGCGCAGTTCACCTGAATGCAACGCGGTTGAGCGTTAATGGCATTTGGGCATGGCTCCTTGCGACTGGCAAAACTACGTGGCGGCGCAAAAACTGACAAGTCCGATCTACCGGCAGTCGCCAATGCTTGGCCCGCAAGGGCCTTGGCACTAGACTGGCGGCCTTTTCACCACCTGATGTTGATGCTCGAACCATGGCCGCCAAAGTCGAACCGTTCTGGATACGCAAAACCCTCGATCAACTCGATCCGCAGGAGTGGGAATCGCTGTGCGACGGGTGCGGTCTGTGCTGCCTGCAAAAGCTCGAAGATGAAGAGGACAACTCGGTCTATTACACGCGCATCGCCTGCAAACTGCTGGACCTGAAAACCTGCCAGTGCACCGACTACCCGAACCGTCGTGACTTTGTGCCGGACTGCATCCAGCTCACGCCGGGCAAGGCCGAAGAATTCCGCTGGTTGCCGCCGACCTGCGGCTATCGATTGGTCAGTGAAGGCAAGGACTTGCCCCTGTGGCATCACCTGGTGTGCGGTGATCGCGATGCGGTGCACCATGAACGCATTTCCCAGTCCGGGCGCATGCTCGCCGAAGGCAGCGTGTCCGAGGATGACTGGGAAGACCATCTGATCTTTCGCGCGGGCTGAATGCCCCACTGCATGTGTGGCCACCAACAGGCAGTAACGACAAAAAAAGGGGCCGCTTCGCAGCCCGGCGCGAGCAAGCTCGCTCGCCACAACAGGAGTGTGTATGGCTGTGCGATTGCGGCGGGCGCTGGCCGTCGGGCTACTGGCCCTGAGTTCGTCCGTGTGGGCGGCGAAAAAAGTCGATCTGGATTATCACGTGCGCCTGATGCCGCACAGCGATCAGGCCGAAGTGCGGCTGACGCTGGCCCAGGGCTCGGCGGTGCGCAGTCTGGATTTCGATCTGGGCGACGGCAGCCACTACAGCGACTTCAAGGCCGACGGCCAATGGCAGCTCACGGCGGGCAAGCAGACGCGCGGCGTTTGGCGTCCGGCCACTGACAAGGCCAGCCTGACTTACCGCGTGCGCATCAGCCATGGACGCAAGAGCGGCAGCTTCGATACGCGCATGACGCCAACCTGGGCACTGATGCGCGGCGACGACCTGGTGCCGCCGGCCAGACTCGATCAGCAGGACGGCATCGAGCTGATTTCACGCCTTGAATTCGAACTGCCCAGTGGCTGGAAAAGCGTCGAGACCGCCTGGCCGCGCATCGGCAAGAACAAATTCCGCATCGATAACGTCTCTCGACTGTTCGACCGGCCCACGGGCTGGATGCTCGCCGGCCACCTCGGCAGCCGTCGCACGCGGCTTGGGGAAACCGAAGTCACCGTCGCCTCGCCTCAAGGCCAGGGCATGCGCCGCATGGACGTGCTGACGCTGCTGACCTTTGTCTGGCCGCAGGTTCAAGCCGTGTTCCCCCGTCATCCCGTCAAGCTGCTGATCGTCGGCGCCAACGACCCGATGTGGCGCGGCAGCCTGGCCGCGCGCGAGTCGATCTATCTGAACACGCGTCTACCGCTGGTCAGTGAAAGCGGCACCAGCGCGGTGGTGCGTGAATTGGCGCAGGTGTTCGGGCGGATCAACGACAAACAGCGCAGTGACTGGATCAGTGAAGGGTTTGCCGAGTATTACGCCATCGAGCTAGTGCGCCGCGCGGGTGGCATGAGTGATGAGCGGTATGAGAGTTTGCACCGCAGGCTGGTCAAGGACAGCCAGAAAGTCACCACGTTGCGTGGCGAACAGGCGAACCCGGCGCAGGTCTCCAAAGCGGTGTTGTTGCTACAGGAACTGGATCGCGAGATTCGTTTGAAAACGCGCAACAAGCGCTCGCTTGATGATGTGTTGCGCGGGGCGATGCATCTGGGGAGTGTGGATACCAAAGAGTTTGTTCAGCTCGCGGAAAGCGTGATTGGCGAGTCTTCCAAGGTCCTTGATACCGAGTTGCTTCAGTAAAACCGTCTTCGCGGGCAAGCCTCGCTCCTACAGGGTTTATGTGATCACACCAATTCTGTAGGAGCGAGGCTTGCCCGCGAAGAGGCCGTCAGCCTCAGCAAAAATCCCGGATCAAACCCCGGTCTTCGGCGACTTCAACGAATCGTTGCCTGTCACCGTAGCGGTATGGGTCGCCGCCTCGGCATTCGCCTTCAACTTGCCCAACTCTTCCCCGGCCCGCTCGATCTTCGCCCGAACGTTGTTCATGTCCTGACGGCTTTTCTCCAGCAGGCTTTTCGCCGAGCTGTGCCCGGTAATCCCGCGAGCCAGGGCGACGCCGCCGATGGCCACCTGGATCAACCCGAAAAACCCGCCGCGACGCAGGCCCTTGCCCATCATCAGCACGCCGCCGGCCAGGGAGCCGACACGTTCCCAGCCGTGAACGTTCTGCTCGGAATGAGTCTGGAACGGGGTGGATTCGATGCGTTCTACGCGCTTGAGTTCGCTCATGATCTGTCTCCTGGCAGGCAAGGCTGCTTCAACAATAGATAGTTAAGCTGACTGCCGGGGCGGGCGGCTTGTTCCATCGAATGTGAGGTGATTCAGCGGAATTTTGCCCCGGAGCGGGTGTTGAGCCCCTTGGACATGCGGTCGTAGAGCACGACGTTGACCGTGGCGGCCAGGTTCATGCAGCCAGTGGTCGGGATGTAGACCACGTCTTCGCACCAGTCGCGAATCTCTTTATCCAGCGAACCGTCTTCCGGGCCGAAGATGTACAGGGCGCGGTCAGGGTGGGTGTATTCCGGCAGCGAGCGGGCGCCTTCGACCAGTTCCACCGCGACGGGCACACAGCCCAAGGGCAGGATTTTCTTCAAGTCGTCGATGCCGATCAGCGGGATGTCGTAGTGGACGCGCTTGGTGTCGGTGACGAAGTCGGCGGCGCGTTCATAACGCTTGCCGGTGTAGAACACGGACGCGACGCCATAGCAGCCGGCGGCGCGCATGACCGAGCCGACGTTTTCCGGTGATTTGGGGTTATACAAACCAATGCAGCTGTACCGTTTGTCTGCCACGAGCGGGGTGCCTTCGGGGAAAAAACGGCGATTATACGGGGATTGGGGGAGGGGTGTCCGGTTTGGAGATTGGTGGTGACCGGGAGATTGTCTTCGCGGGCAAGCCTCGCTCCTACAGGGACAGAGTCGATCACAATTGGGTGAACGACATGTATCCGTAGGAGCGAGGCTTGCCCGCGAACGGGCCAGTCCAGCCAATGAAAGTCTTCAGTCGTCTTTTTTCATCAGCCCCGCCAACGCCGCAAACGGGTTATGCGTCGCCTTGGCGATTTTCGGCGTGCTCAGCGAGCCTTCGTGAAAATACTGCTGGTCGGTATACCGCGAGTGTTCGTTGTCGTGGCAATACAGGCACAACAATTCCCAGTTCGAGCCGTCCTGCGGGTTGTTGTCGTGGTTGTGGTCGCGGTGGTGCACGGTCAACTCGCTCAGGCGTTTGCCGGAGAACTCGCGGGCGCAGCGGCCGCACACGTGCGGGTACATCTTCAGGGCTTTGTCGCGGTAACCCATTTCCTTGTCGCGCTGGTTGTCGGCGAGGATGCGATCCAGCTTCGAGGTATTGGTCGGCGTTGACGAACTCATGGGTTCACCTTTGTAAAAGACTAATGACGGTTATGGCGTGAGTTTAGCTCAGCCCTTGAGCTTCTCGGCAATCCAGATGGTGTGGCGGGTGCCTTTGTTGCCGTGGGCGAAGACCTGGACTTCTTCGGCCTTGAAACCGGCCTTCTTCAGCTTGTCGGAAAACTGCTTGTCGGCGCTGGCCGACCACACTGCCAGCACGCCTTTGGGCCGCAGGGCCTTGGCGCAGGCGCTCAGGCCACCGGCGGAGTAAAGCCAGCTGTTGGCCCGTTGGGTCAGGCCTTCGGGGCCGTTGTCGACGTCGAGCATGATCGCGTCGAAACCTTGCGGCTCGGCTTGCAGGACTTTGGCCACGTCTTCCATGCGAATCACGGTGCGCGGGTCGAGCAGCGGATTGCCGGCTTTCTCGCCCAGCGGCCCGCGATTCCATTCCACCACGCCAGGCACCAGCTCGGCGACCACCACTTCAGCGGTCTTGCCCAAATGCTTGAGGGCCGAAGCGAGGGTAAAACCCATGCCGAGGCCGCCGATCAGCACTCGCGAGTTCGGCCGGCCGGCCACTTTGCGACACGGGATCTCGGCCAGGGCATCTTCTGAGCCGTGCATGCGGGTGTTCATCAATTGCCCGCCGTCGCCGCCCTGGATCTTGATGACGAAATCCTCGCCATACTCGAACAGGCACAAGGCGCCGCCGTTTTCAGGGATAGGGGCGGTGTCGAGCAGAACGAAACGTTTCATGGAAATCTCAAATTGGGGGAAGGCAAACAGAGGCAGTTGGGAGTAGCCTGCCAATGACAACAAGGCCAACGGAGCCATTGATGAAGCGCACCATTCTAACGGTCATTGCCTTGGCCGCGCTCTCGATAAGTGCAGTGCAGGCCCAGCAGTTGCAAACCATTCCAGCAAGCCCTGCGCCGATGCCCGGTTCGCCCGGCACGGCGACCCCGACGCCGTATCCGCCCATCACCCCGACCACCTTGCCCAAGGCCGGGCCTGGCAGTGGCGGCCCACCGCTGGTGCCGATCGAGATGCCCAGTCCGCCGACCAAGGATCAACCGGTGCCGGGGATTGAGCCGAACAGCACGAAAACCAAAACCCCAGGCGGTTAAACCTGCTGCGAGAGCAGTTGCCCGTCGGCCATGCGCAAGCGTTTGGAAAGGGCGACGGCGAGGGCGCGGATGATCTTGGCGGCGATTTTCGGCGCCTCGTTGATCATTTTTTCCAGAGAGTCCTTACCCAGGTTCAGCAGTTGGCAGTTGCTGGCGGCCACGCAACTGGCCGAGCGGCGCTCGCCATCAAGCACCGCCATTTCGCCGAACGAGCGACCGCTGCGCAGGGTGGCCATGGTCACCAGCTGCCCGTCGCCGTTGGTCTTCTGCACCGACACCTGGCCGGTATGGATGATGCACATGAAACTGCCGGCATCACCCTCATGGAAAATCTCTTCGCCTTCGGCGATGGTGCTGATGCTGAAGTAGCCGGAGGCCGCGGCGAAGTCTGCCGGCAGCAATTGATCGAACAGGCCGCAGTCCATCAGCCAGTCGCGGATTTCGTTGTTCAGTAAGGTCGGTTCTGACATGTCGGCACGGTCTTTTTCTTGTGTCTGGTTCCGGTTGTTCGGGATATCCCCAATCCCTGTGGGAGTTGTGTTGTATTGGGCCCGGTGTCTGGTCTTAAGACCGAAACACCGGGCCAAGTTCCTCAGGCAATCCCCAAAACCTTGAAAACAAATGCGTATTCGAGTGCTACGTCACGCAATCCCTGGTACCGACCGCTCATCCCGCCATGCCCGGCGCCCAGTTCTGTCTTGAGCAACAGGGGATTGGTGTCGGTTTTGGTCGCGCGCAATTTCGCCACCCACTTCGCCGCTTCCCAGTACTGCACGCGGCTGTCGTTGTAGCCGGCGATCACCAGGGTCGCCGGATAGGCTTGCGCGGTGACGTTTTCGTAAGGGGCGTAGGCCTTGATCCGATCATAAACGTCCGGTTCTTCAGGATTGCCCCACTCGTCGTATTCGGTGACGGTCAACGGCAGGTCCGGGTCGAGCATGGTGTTGAGCACGTCGACGAACGGCACTTCGGCAATGGCCGCGCCAAACAGCTCGGGTCGCTGATTGAGTACCGCGCCGATCAGCAAACCGCCGGCACTGCCGCCGCTGATCGCCAATTGTGCTGAGGTGGTGAAGCCGTTGTCGATCAGGTGCTCGGCACAGGCGATAAAGTCGCTGAAGGTGTTGTGCTTGTGTTCCTGCTTGCCGGCGCGATACCAGGCCTCGCCCAGTTCACCGCCGCCCCGTACGTGGGCAATCGCAAACGCCACGCCGCGATCCAGCAAGCTCAAGCGGGCATGAGAGAACCACGGGTCAAGGCTTTCGCCGTAAGCGCCGTAGCCGTAGAGATACAGGGGCGTCGGCTGACCGAGGGCTTCGCGCTTGACCACCAGGCTGATCGGTACTTGCGTGCCATCGGGTGCCGTCGCCCACAGGCGCTGGCTGACGTAGGCGTCGGCGTCGAACGGGCCGAGCACCGGGGTTTCCTTGAGTACTTTCTGCTCGCCACTGTCCAGCTCCAGCTGGCGAATTTGCGCCGGACGGTTCAGGGCTTCGTAACGCAGACGGATCCGCTCGCTGACAAACTCCAGGCTGTTCTGCACATGCAGGCTGTACGCCGCATCCGGCAGTTGCACACGGTAGCTCGGCAAATCCTGCGGGTGGACTTCAATCACCGGCAAGCCACCGACCCGCAGGCTCAACGTCATCGCGCCGACGTTCAGGCTCATGCCCTCGATCATCGTGCTGTCGCTGTGGGGGATAAGGTTCTGCCAGTCGGCCTCGGTGGGCGCAACACCGGTATCGACGGCGGTGTACAGGGCAAAGTTGATGCCGTCGCGATTGGTGCGGATGAACCAGGCCCACTCGCCGTTCAGCGTGCCGTGGTCGACGTCGTATTCATGGTCTTCAACCCGTGGCGCCAGGCAAGTGAAGGCCTGCTGCGGCTGCGCGGCGTCGAGGGCCCAGACTTCGCTGGTGGTCTTGCTGCCCAGCGACAGCAGTAATTGCTGTTCGGAACTGGAGCGATAGCAATGCAGGAAGAATCGGCCGTCCGGCTCGTTGAACACTTCCTCGGCCGCCGTGCCGTCCAGTCGATAGCGCAGCAGTTTGTGCGGACGGTGGGTGTCGTCCAGCTCGCCGAAAAACAGCGTCAGGCTGTCATTGGCCCAGGTCATGCTGCCGTCGCAATCCTGGAACTCAAGTTCACTGACACGGCCGTTGGACAATTCCTTCACGAACAGCGTGTAGATCTCATCGCCCGTGGAATCGATGCTGTAGGCCAGGCGCTGGTGATCCGGGCTGACGCTGAAGGCGCCGAGGGAAAAGAAGCCGCCATTGGCCAGTTCGTTCGGGTCCAGCAGCAGCTGTTCCTGGCTTTCGTCGAGTTGCAGGCTGTCATCAGCCGGGCGTGGGCAGCGGTAGTGGCGGGCGTATTCGTCACCGGCGGTGGTGCGCGTGTAATACAGGTACGGGCCCCAAGGGGAGGGCAGCGACAGGTCGGTTTCGAGAATCCGGCCCTTGATCTCCTCGAACAGGGTTTCGCGCAGCCTGGCCTGATCGGCGGTCTGCGCCTCTTGGTAGCTGTTTTCAGCCTTGAGGTAGTCGAGCACCGCGTCGGTGTCGCGCTCCTGCAGCCAGGCATACGGGTCAGGGCCGTCGGCCTTGTGGGCAATCGGGGCGCTGGTGACGTTGGCGGATAAGGGCATGAAGGACTCTCGGACGTTGTACGAAAAATAGGGTTTTGCAGGCGCAATGCAAATATTGATGCCTGTGCAGACCCTGTAGGAGTGAGCCTGTGTGGCCAGGGAGCTTGCTCCCGCTGGGTTGCGAAGCGACCCCAAAAGCGCTGCGACTGCTTCGCAGCCGAACGGGAGCAAGCTCCCTCGCCACAGTTCGCTCCCACATGGATTACGCCTGACGGGCGAAAAGTCGTTACTATAAGCGCCTCTTTGCCTGCCTTGCCATGGACACCATGACCGAGAACGACTATCTGATCGCTTGGGGCCTCTACGCCTTTGCCGCTTTAGGCTGCCTGTTGGTGTGGATGCGCATCACCCGCTGGATGTGGCGTTGGCTGCGTGAACCGCTGCGGCTGCTGGTCGCCGTACTGCTATTCAGCCCGACCATCATCGACCCGGTGAAGGAAAAAGTGGCCCCGGCCATCGCCATCACTGCGCTCGATCTGCTGTTCAAGGTGGGCAACAACGCTTGGCGGGCGGTTTCCGACCTGTTCATGTACGGCATGATCGCTTTTGGCATTTATCTGGTGTTCGTGGCGATCCGGTTCCCTATTGAACGGGCTTCCAACGCTCGCAAGGAACAGGCCGCCGCCGCCAAGGCCGCCGCCCGGGCCGACGATCTTGACGACGATCATCCGTTCGGCGGTGCCGGCGATGATCGTTACGGTCGTCCGCCAGTGCCGAGCAACCCTCAGCGATTGCGGGTCGAACCGCGTTTGTAATCCGGCCTTGAAGCGAGAGTCCGAGCATGTGTGAGTTATTGGGCATGAGCGCCAATGTGCCGACCGATATCGTGTTCAGCTTCACCGGGCTGATGCAGCGCGGCGGCCGCACCGGTCCGCACCGTGACGGTTGGGGCATCGCTTTCTATGAGGGGCGCGGTCTGCGGTTGTTTCAGGACCCGGCGGCCAGCAGCGAGTCAGAAGTGGCGAACCTGGTGCAGCGCTATCCGATCAAAAGCGAAGTGGTGATCGGGCATATCCGTCAGGCCAACGTGGGCAAGGTCTGCCTGTCCAACACGCACCCTTTCGTGCGTGAGCTGTGGGGCCGCAACTGGTGTTTCGCCCATAACGGTCAGCTGGCGGATTTTCAGCCGATCAAAAGCTTTTATCGCCCCGTCGGTGACACCGACAGCGAAGCGGCGTTCTGTGACCTGCTCAACCGTGTGCGCGCAGCGTTTCCAGAACCGGTCGAGATCGAAGCGCTGCTGCCGGACCTGGTCGCCGCTTGCGCCGAATACCGCAGCAGAGGCGTGTTCAACTGCCTGTTGAGCGACGGCGACTGGCTGTTCTGCTATTGCTCGACCAAATTGGTCCAGATCACTCGTCGCGCGCCATTCGGCCCGGCGCGGTTGAAGGATGTCGATGTGATCGTCGACTTCCAGGCCGAAACCACGCCTAACGATGTGGTCACGGTGATCGCCACCGAACCCCTGACCGAAAACGAAACCTGGACCCGCTACGAACCGGGCCAATGGAGCCTCTGGCGACGCGGCGAATGCGTCAGCCAGGGCAAGACCGAATAAGGATCTCACCCGATGTTGCTCAGTTATCTACGGCTGGTGTTGTTTGCGGCGGGCCTGTTGATCGGTGTCCAGGTGCCCGGGTTCATCAGCGATTACGCGAAACGGGTCGAAGCGCATCTGATTGAGGCGCAAACCAGCCTGAGCGGTTTCCAGGGCACCGCCAATCAGTTCTTCAAGGGCGATATGCAGGCGCTGGTCGCCCATTACCGCGCCAGTGAAGACCCGATTTTCCGCAGCGACGCCGAGAGCCTGAGCACCTTGCTCACCCGTCAGGTGGCGCTCGATAAACAGTTCCACGCCATGCAGGGCCCGTGGTACATCCGCGTTCTGCAGGTCGCATTGGCGGCGGATCCGGATATCCGCAAGGAAACCTGGAATGGCTACAGCTACCAGATCCTGCTGACACCGGAAGCGATGATCTGGGGCATGAGCGGTGCGTTGCTGCTGTCCTTCGGCATTGAATGCCTGTTCCGTCTGATCGACTGGGTGGTGCTGGGCGGCAAACGCCTGCGCCAGAGCCGGCCGATCGAAGATCGGGATGTGCGCGGCCTGTAACACTGATCGCTCCCACGCAGAGCGTGGGAGCGATCATCATCAGCGCCGATCAGCGTGCGAGGACGATGTAGTCTTCACCCACCTTGCGCGCATACCCCTCCAGCACCTGCTGACACAACGCAACAATCTCCTCGACCCACTCCACACCCACCCGCCACGACACCACGACCTGCAAATTAGGCAGCTGTTGATCGATGGCCAGCAAGGTCAATTCCCCCGCGCCAGTTCCTCGGCTACCAGAACCGGCGGCAACGCACCAATGCCGAATCCGTCGCGCAGCAATCGGGTGATCGCCGACACCGAGTTCACGCAGTTCAGCCGCGGCGTCATGACCCCGTTCGCCTGCATCAGACTCAGAATGTCCTGATGTGGATGTGAGTTTTTCGAGTAGGTAATGATCCGCTCGCGCGCCAGATCGGCAATGCCGGTGTACCCACGGTTGTAGATCGAATTGCTGGCGACAATCCAGCCCATCGGATGGCTCGCCAGTTCAAGGCTGCGCACGCTTTCCTGACGCACCAGATCGGTTTGCAGGATCAGATCGAGAAAGCCTTTTTGCAGCTGATCGCAGAGGTTGAGCGCCGTATCGGCCACCAGCTCGATTTCCACCCGCGGATAGTGATCCATCATCTGTGCCACCAACGGGCTCAGCCACGTGTGAATCACCGTGTCCATCACGCCGATCCGCACGCGCCCGACCTTGCTCGAGCGCGTCTCGATCGACTGCTTGAGGGCTTGCATGGTGTCCATCATCTGCTCGGCGTACTCGAGCACTTTCAAGCCTTCGGGCGTCAGGCTCACCCCCCGCGAGTCGCGCAGAAACAACTTCACCCCGAGCTCGCCTTCGAGTACCGCGATGCGGCTGGAAATCGATGCCTGGGTGGTGAAGAGCTTGTCAGCCGTCAGGCGGAAACTCTTGAGTCGGGCGACCCAGACAAAGGTCTCGAGAAATTTCAGGTTCATGGCGTTAAGTTTTTCTTATGCCTAGGGCGGGTTTTTATTAGTTGGACGCAGCAGGGCCGGACAACCAAAAATCAGGCCATCCGGTTCCCACGATAGGCGTCGTCGGGGCTCAGAACAATACCAATAAAATTTGCACGGAGAGTTGCCATGAGTGCGCCCGACACGCTCGACATCCCCAAAGCCACGTCTCGGCCGGGACCTTTCGACTGGTACCGCAACATCAATCAGCAGGAACGCCGCACCTTCTGGAGCTGCAAGATCGGCTATGGCCTGGACGGCATGGACACCCAGATGCTCAGCTTCGTGGTGCCGACCCTGATTGCCATGTGGGGCATCACGACTGGCGAGGCCGGGCTGATCCATACCAGCACGCTCATTGCGTCGGCCATCGGTGGTTGGGTGGCGGGGATTCTGTCGGACCGCATCGGCCGTGTGCGCACCTTGCAACTGACGGTGCTGTGGTTTGCCTTCTTCACCTTCCTCTGCGGCTTCGCGCAAAACTACGAGCAACTGTTGATCAGCCGCACCTTGATGGGCTTCGGTTTTGGCGGTGAGTGGACCGCCGGCGCAGTGCTGATGGGCGAGGTGATTCGCGCCAAGGACCGCGGCAAGGCCGTGGGCATGGTGCAATCGGGCTGGGCGCTGGGTTGGGGGCTGACGGCGATTCTCTATGCGCTGCTGTTCTCGGTATTGCCGCCGGAAGATGCCTGGCGTGCGCTGTTCATCCTCGGCATCGTGCCGGCGATTTTCGTGATCTTCGTCCGTCGACTGGTCAAGGACCCGGAAATCTACCGCGAAGCCAAGGCCAAGCAGGAGCCGGGCAACGCCGCGAAGTTCTACGAGATCTTCGCCCCCGGTATCCTCTTCACCACGATTCGCGCTTCGGTGCTGACCACGGGCGCACTGGGCGGTTACTACGCGATCACGTCCTGGCTGCCGACGTTTCTGAAAAACGAACGCGGTTTAAGCGTACTCGGCACGGGCGGTTATCTGGCGATGGTGATCGTCGGTTCCTACGTCGGCTACGTCATCAGTGCCTATTTGACGGACATCCTCGGCCGCAAACGAAACTTCATCCTGTTCGCCGTCGGCTCGTTCACCATCGTGTTGCTCTACACCCAGTTGCCGGTCAGTAACGGCGTGATGCTGTGGCTGGGCTTCCCGCTGGGCTTCTTCGCTTCGGGGATTTTCAGTGGCATGGGCGCGTTTTTGACCGAGCTGTTTCCGACACGTATTCGCGGTTCGGGGCAGGGCTTTTGCTACAACATCGGCCGGGCACTGGCGGCGTTGTTTCCGTTGCTGATCGGTTTGATGAGCCAGAAGGTGCCATTGAGCGTAGGCATCGGGGCTTTTGCGGCGGTGTCCTACGGTGTGGTGATCCTTGCTGCGTTGAGCTTGCCGGAAACCCGTGGCAAACAACTTGAAGCCGAGTAGCTGATAATCTGCGGGCATCTGCCCGACAGCAAAAAAAGAAAATGCCTACAGGAGTGTTCACCGTGAGCCGCCTGCTATTGAATTGCGACATCGGCGAGAGTTTCGGCAACTGGACCATGGGTCTGGACGCCGAGGTCATGCCCTTCATCGATTGCGCCAACATCGCCTGCGGCTTCCATGCCGGCGACCCGAGCATCATGCGCAAGACCGTCGGCCTGGCCCTGAGTAACGGCGTGCAGATCGGCGCGCATCCGGCCTATCAGGACCTGGTGGGTTTCGGCCGCCGCTCCATGGCCTACACCGCCCAGGAACTTCAGGACATTTTGCATTACCAGATCGGCGCCCTCGACGGCATCTGCCGGGCCCAAGGCGGGCGCGTCAGTTACGTCAAACCCCACGGCGCAATGTACAACGACATGATGGCCAACCCGGCGCAATTGCGCGCGGTGCTTCAGGCCGTGGCGGCGTATGACCGGACCTTGCCGCTGATGCTCATGGCCACGCGCGACAACAGCGCCGCCCAGCAACTGGGCGATGAATACGGCGTGACCTTGTGGTTCGAAGCCTTCGCCGACCGTGCCTACGACAGTGCCGGCATGTTGGTTTCGCGGCAACTGCCGGGGGCGGTGCATCACGATCCAGAGAAAATAATCGAGCAAGCGCTGACCATCGCCCGTGGCGACAACCTCACCGCCAGCGACGGCAGCGCCTTGCACTTGCGGGCCAACACCTTGTGCGTCCACGGTGACAACGCCAGTTCGGTGGCGGCGGTGCGGCGGATTCGCGAAGCCCTTGATCAGCAGAGCGCACCATGAAACCGCGGGTTGAGGTGGTGGCGCTGGATTGCCTGATGGTGCGTCTGTTCGATGAAATTGCCGAAGCCAACATGCCGTGGATGCTGGCGGCCAGCGAAAACCTGCGCGCTGCGTTTGCCGGGCATCTGATTGATCTGGTGCCGTCTTACACGACATTGATGGTGCATTACGACCTGACGGCGTTGAGTCCGGCTCAAGCCCGGGAATTGATCGCTCAAGCGCTGATCGACCTGTCGCCCAACGCGAGCACTCGCGGTAAATGCCATGTGCTGCCGGTCTGGTATGACTTGAGCGTCGGTCCGGAGTTGAGCTTGTTGTCTCAGCGCAGCGGGCTGTCGGTGGACGAGGTGATCCGCCGCCACAGCGAGCGCGAGTATCAAGTGTTCGCCCTGGGTTTCGCGCCGGGGTTCGCTTTCATGGGGCTGGTGGAAGAAGTGCTCGCCGCGCCGCGCCTGAATACGCCGCGTAAAAAGGTGGCTGCCGGCAGTGTCGGCATCGCCGAGCGGCAAACCGCCGCCTACCCGGTGGTGTCCCCCGGCGGCTGGAACCTGATCGGCCGCACGCCCGCCAAATTGTTCGACCGCGAACGCGATGGTTACAGCCTGATGCAACCGGGTGACACCGTGCGCTTTGAAGCGGTCGACCATGCGCAGTTCATCAACCTGGGCGGTGACGACACGCCATTGGAGGCCCAGGCATGAGCCGTCTATTGATTGAGGCGAGTACGCCGCTGTGCCTGTTGCAGGACGCGGGTCGTTTCGGCGTGCGGCATCTGGGTGTGACCCAGGGCGGCGGGCTGGATTGGCGTTCGATGTCGTGGGCCAATTGGTTGTTGGGCAATGGCCTTGATGCGCCGGTGATTGAAATCACCCTCGGCGGTTTCAGCGTCGTAGCCGAAGAAGACTGCGTGTTGGCGCTGGCCGGGGCGGACCTGGGCGCGCAAGTGGATGGCGAGGCATTGGCGCCGTGGCGCAGTTTCCGGCTGAACAAGGGCCAGCGATTGCAATTCACTCAACCGCTGCTCGGGGCGCGGGCCTATCTGGCGGCACCGGGCGGGTTTGACGCGCCAAAGGTGTTGGGCAGCAGCGCGACGGTGGTCCGTGAAGAACTCGGCGGCCTGGATGGTATGGGCCGGCCATTGGCCAAAGGCGCGCCGTTGAGCTATCGCGGGAGTGCGCTGTTATTGCTGCGGGAGTTACCGGCAGAACACCGGCCTAATTTCAAAGTCGATTCGCCACTGGATGTGGTCCTCGGCGCGCAGATCGGTGAGTTCAGCGGGCAGAGCCTGTTCGATGCGTTCAACAGCGTCTGGACCCTCGACAGCCGTGCCGATCGCATGGGCATTCGCTTGCTGGGAACGCCGTTGCAGTATCAGGGCCAGCCGATGATTTCCGAAGGCATCCCGCTAGGCGCGGTCCAGGTCCCGCCGGACGGGCAGCCGATTGTGTTGCTCAATGATCGGCAGACCATTGGCGGTTATCCGCGATTGGGGGCGTTGACGCCGTTGGCACTCGCGCGGCTGGCGCAGTGCTTGCCGGGGGCGAAAGTGCGGTTGCGGCCTGTGGTGCAGGAGGTGGCGCATCGCGAACAGGTCGAGTATTTACAGCGATTTTCAAACCGCTAAAAGCTTCGCGGGCAAGCCTCGCTCCTACAGGGTTGGTGCACGATGCACGAACACAGAAACCTGTAGGAGCGAGGCTTGCCCGCGAAGACGTTTTCACAGACAACAAAAATCTCTATTTGGACAGAAACCGCATCCCTTCCTCCAACCCCCGCAACGTCAACGGGTACATCTGGTCGTCAATCAGGTCCCGCACAATATTGGTCGACGACGTATACCCCCACGTATCTTTCGGATAGGGGTTGATCCAGATGACCTTCTTGTACTTCTCCATGAACCGCTGCATCCACACATAACCGGCTTCTTCGTTCCAGTGCTCGACGCTGCCGCCGGCCTGGGTGATTTCATACGGTGCCATCGCAGCGTCACCAATGAAGATCACTTTGTAGTCGGCGCCGTACTTGTGCAGCAGGTCCTGGGTCGATGTGCGCTCGGAGGTGCGGCGCATGTTGTTCTTCCACACAGACTCATAAATGAAGTTGTGGAAGTAGAAGTACTCCAGGTGCTTGAACTCGGTCTTGCAGGCCGAGAACAGTTCCTCGCAGATCTTCACATGCGCGTCCATCGAGCCGCCGATGTCGAACAGCAGCAACAGCTTGACGGTGTTACGCCGCTCCGGCCGCATCTGGATATTCAGCAGGCCGGCATCGCGCGCGGTGTGGTCGATAGTGCCGTCGATGTCCAGCTCTTCCGCCGCACCCTGACGGGCAAATTTGCGCAAGCGGCGCAGGGCGACCTTGATGTTGCGCGTGCCCAGTTCCACCGAATCGTCGAGGTTCTTGTACTCGCGCTGATCCCACACCTTGACCGCTTTGCCCTGGCGCTTGCCGGCATCGCCGACGCGAATGCCTTCCGGGTTGAAGCCGCCGGAGCCAAACGGACTGGTGCCGCCGGTGCCGATCCATTTGTTACCGCCGGCATGGCGTTCTTTCTGTTCTTCGAGGCGTTTCTTGAATTCTTCGATCAGCTTGTCCAGACCGCCGAGGGACTGGATCGCGGCCCGTTCTTCTTCGGTCAGGGAACGCTCGAATTCCTTGCGCAGCCAATCTTCAGGAATCAAGGCCTGAAGGTGATCGTCGAGTTTCTCCAGGCCATTGAAGTAGGCGCCGAACGCGCGGTCGAACTTGTCGAAATGCCGTTCGTCCTTCACCAGAATCGCCCGGGACAGGTAATAGAACTCGTCCATGTCGGCGAAGGTCACGCGTTGTTTCAGCGCATTGATCAGGTCCAGAAGCTCACGCACCGAGACCGGCACCTTGGCTGCGCGCATTTCATTGAACAGGTTGAGCAGCATGGCGATCAGCCTCTTAGCGGGTGCCGCGACGGCTCATGAACGCCAGGCGCTCAAGCAATTGAACATCCTGTTCGTTCTTCACCAGGGCGCCTGCCAAGGGTGGGATCGCTTTGGTCGGATCGCGTTCGCGCAGTACGGCTTCGCCGATGTTGTCGGCCATCAGCAGCTTCAGCCAGTCCACCAGTTCCGAGGTCGACGGCTTCTTCTTCAGGCCCGGCACCTTGCGCACGTCGAAGAACACGTCCAGCGCTTCGCTGACCAGGTCTTTCTTGATGTTCGGGTAGTGCACGTCGACGATTTTCTGCAGCGTCACGCGATCCGGGAACGCGATGTAGTGGAAGAAGCAGCGGCGCAGGAAGGCGTCCGGCAGCTCTTTCTCGTTGTTGGAGGTAATGATGATGATCGGGCGTTTCTTGGCCTTGATGGTCTCGTCGATCTCGTAAACGTAGAACTCCATCTTGTCGAGTTCTTGCAAGAGGTCGTTCGGGAACTCGATGTCGGCCTTGTCGATTTCGTCGATCAGCAGAATCACTCGCTCTTCGGACTCGAACGCTTCCCAGAGCTTGCCCTTTTTCAGGTAGTTGCGAACGTCGTGGACTTTTTCCGTGCCCAGTTGCGAGTCACGCAGGCGACTGACCGCGTCGTACTCGTACAGGCCCTGATGCGCCTTGGTGGTGGACTTGATGTGCCAGGTGATCAATTTCGCACCGAAGGACTCGGCCAATTGCTCGGCGAGCATGGTTTTGCCGGTGCCTGGCTCGCCCTTGACCAGCAGTGGACGCTCCAGGGTAATGGCGGCGTTGACCGCCAGCTTCAGGTCATCGGTGGCGACGTAGGCCTGGGTGCCTTCGAACTTCATCTGCTAATCCTCGAACGGTAAGCCGACCTGAATCAGGCAGGGCGGGGCGCAATAAGTGTAGTGCCCGACTATAACGCGCAGGCCGGTCGACTGTGAACGCAGACGGCTTATTCAGTCTCTGAATGGGGCGTCACTTGGTGACTTAACCCTGATCCGGTTTCGGCCGCTCATACCGGGCATTGAATGCCTGAACGAAACCATTGCGTAAAATCTGCAAAAACGCCTGGAACGCGCTGATATCTTGTCGATGCACGTTGCCGCTCAGTTCTACGCGAGTAGCAAACTGGTTCTTGCCCTGGTTTTTCAGCACGGTTTCGGAGCCGCCGACAATGGCTTCCCAGATGGACCGGAACAGCCCTTTGTCCTTGTTTTCCACGTCCTGCTGCCAGTTGAACACGTCCACGTCTTTGAGCAGTGGCTTGATATAGCCGGTCAATTGGGCTTTTTTGGCTTGCGCTTCAATGACCACATCGCCGTGACCGGCGTTGAAGTCGAATTTGCCATAGGCCGAGGCGAAGTCGTTCATGCGCTTGAGCTCGATATCCTTGGCGCGCAGGCGGAATTCGAAGTCTTCGAAATTGCTCAAGGGGTCGAAGGTGGCCGTGGTTTCCAGCGGGGCGTGGCCCAGCAACAGGGCCTTGCCTTCAAAGCGCGCGTCGCGCTTGCCTTCGGTATCGACCACGTTGGTCAGGTTATAGAGGCTGGCGTTGACCTGAGTGGCGTTCATGTTGACGGGGGCTTGGAATTGAAGTTTCGAAAGTTGATCTTGCCGTCGTAGATGCGTATTTCGTTAAAGGTGAACGGCGCCAGTTTGCTCAACTGTGCGCGCCAGTCGGTGCCTTGACCGGTCTGGGAGTTTTGTTTGTTGGCGCCGCCGTCGACGAAGTTCACCTCAGGGTTGAAGAACTGCACTTCGGCCACCACAGCGCGGTCGGACCAGAGTGAGTGCCAACTGACAGACAGGTCGATTAGCGGTGCATTGACGAAAGGCACCGGGACCTTGCCGTCGACCTTGACGATTTTCAGCCCGTTGATCTTGTAGGCGCCGCGCCACAGCGCGAGGTCGACGTCGGTGACCTGGCCCCGGTAATCGCCCATGTCCGCCAGTTTCTCGTTCAAGTAATCGCGCACCAGGTAGGGCAGGGCGAAGTGCAGGGCAATCAGCAGCACAACGAGACCGGCGAGGGTCCACAGGGGCCAACGGTATCGACGTTTCATGGCGGCAAATCTCTGACGATGTAAAGCCATTGACTGCGGTGTTTACCGGACGTTCGACCTGACTGGACGACCACTGGCAACAGGCATACCTTTGGGGCTTATTCAACGCTGTACAAGGACCCAGCCATGAGCCGTATATACGCTGACAACGCCCATTCCATTGGCAATACGCCGCTGGTGCAGATCAACCGCATTGCCCCGCGCGGTGTGACCATCCTGGCCAAGATCGAAGGGCGCAACCCGGGTTACTCGGTCAAGTGCCGGATCGGCGCGAGCATGATCTGGGACGCCGAAAGCTCCGGCAAACTCAAGCCTGGCATGACCATCGTCGAACCGACGTCGGGCAATACCGGCATTGGCCTGGCCTTTGTTGCCGCGGCCCGTGGTTACAAGTTGATGCTGACCATGCCGGCGTCGATGAGTATCGAGCGACGCAAGGTCCTCAAGGCACTGGGCGCCGAACTGGTGCTGACCGAACCGGCCAAAAGCATGAAAGGCGCCATTGAGAAGGCTGCCGAGATCCTGGCCAGCGATCCGGCCAAATACTTCATGCCGTCGCAGTTCGACAACCCGGCCAACCCGGCCATTCACGAGAAAACCACCGGTCCGGAAATCTGGAACGATACTGACGGCGCAGTCGATGTGCTGGTCGCGGGCGTTGGAACCGGCGGAACCATTACCGGTGTTTCGCGGTATATCAAGAATACCCAGGGCAAACCGATTATCTCGGTAGCTGTGGAACCGGTGGTGTCGCCGGTGATTACCCAGGCGATAGCCGGTGAAGAGATCAAGCCGAGCCCGCACAAGATCCAGGGGATCGGTGCCGGTTTTGTCCCGAAGAATCTGGACTTGTCGATCGTCGATCGGGTTGAGTTGGTCACCGATGACGAATCGAAGGCCATGGCGCTGCGCCTGATGCAGGAAGAAGGGATTTTGTGCGGTATTTCCTGTGGCGCCGCGATGGCGGTGGCGGTGCGTCTGGCCGAAACACCGGAAATGCAGGGCAAGACCATCGTGGTGATCCTGCCGGATTCCGGTGAGCGCTACTTGTCGAGCATGTTGTTCAGCGACCTGTTTACCGAGCAGGAAAATCAGCAGTAGGCGCTGCCTGCGATGGTTTGATCTTTTGGTGAGAGGGCTGATTCAGGTCAGCCCCCGTTCAGGAACTTTATGTTAATAAGTGCTTTATTGCACAAACCTTAATACTGAATGTCGATTTTTGCGGGTTTTTCCCGAGGCCGGTAGTGTTTATCATGGCCGGCTGCCACGTCGGGTAAATGGCGTTGTGCGAAGAGCCTAACCTCAAGGAGCCGTAGATGACCTTTTCCTTTGCCGCGAAAGCGTCAGTGTTGCTGCTATTTCTGGGCAGCACCCTCTATGTGCATTTGCGCGGGAAGGCGCGATTGCCGGTTCTGCGTCAATTCGTCAATCACTCGGCCTTGTTTGCGCCTTACAACGCCTTGATGTACCTGTTCTCCGGCGTGCCGTCCAAACCCTATCTGGACCGCAGCAAGTTCCCGGAGCTGGACGTGCTCAAAGACAACTGGGAAGTCATCCGCGACGAAGCCATGCACCTGTTCGACGAGGGTTACATCCGCGCCGCCGAAAGACACAACGATGCGGGGTTTGGTTCGTTTTTCAAGAAAGGCTGGAAACGTTTCTACCTCAAGTGGTACGACAAACCCCTGCCATCCGCTGAAGCCTTGTGCCCGAAAACCGTGGCGCTGGTGAGCAGTATTCCCAACGTAAAGGGTGCAATGTTCGCGTTGCTGCCGGGTGGCAGCCACCTCAACCCGCACCGCGACCCGTTTGCCGGTTCGCTGCGCTATCACCTGGGGCTGTCGACGCCGAACTCCGACGATTGCCGTATCTTTGTCGACGGCCAGGTGTATGCCTGGCGTGATGGTGAAGATGTGATGTTTGATGAGACCTACGTGCATTGGGTCAAGAACGAATCCGAGAAAACCCGCGTCATTCTGTTCTGCGACATCGAACGACCGCTGAGCAACCGCGTCATGACCTTCATCAACCGCTGGCTCAGCGGCTTGCTCGGTCGCGCCACCGCACCTCAAAACCTTGATGATGAACGTGTCGGCGGGATTAACCAGGCGTATGCCTGGAGCAAGAATTCCAGCGACAAGGTCAGTGGTGTGGTCAAACGCTGGAAGCGTCGTAATCCCAAGGCGTACCGCGTGCTGCGGCCGGTGTTGGCGGTGGTGGTGCTGACGTTGTTGGGGTATTGGTTGTTTGCGTGACTGGATTCAAAAGAAAAACCGCTCCTTGGGAGCGGTTTTTTTATGAGCAGAATTTAAATGGCGCGCCCGCGACGAGGTGTCGTGACTGGCCCTTTGTCCAAGTCATTGCAATCCATGTCCGCCGCTGGTTATAGTCGGCGCTCGGTGGTTCTCTTACCCACCGCCCACCCCATCAAAAAAGATCAGCCCATGCCAGCTTCCCTCATCAATGCGGTAGTCGATTCAGCGGTCAACGCTGGCGTCGTGCCGTGCGGGAAAAAGCAGCCTGCGCAGATCAGTCATTACCCCCCACCTGTCAGTAGCACGCCGGTGTACGCAGTCGTATCACCGCCGGGCGTTGGCGTTTCGGGCTGATCAGCGTTCTTTGCTGTTCTGCGCGCCCGCCTGAAAAAAACTACTGAATTTCAGCTTCGGCTGAGTTGGCTTCTTGCCTGACTACAGGTGGTATACATGTTTGTCCTGTCGAAAAAATCCGCGCTCGCGGCGGCGTCCACGAGCCTGTTCGTTCTGCTGTGGAGCAGCGGTGCGATCTTCTCCAAATGGGGCCTGGCCCACGCATCGCCCTTTGCCTTTCTGCTGATTCGCTTTGCCATCGCCTTGTGCGGATTGATGCTGCTGGTGCCGTTGCTCAAGCTGAAATTGCCCAAGGGTGGCAAAGCGATGTTGTATGCGATGGCCACGGGCGTGGTGTTGCTGGGGCTTATCAGATTTTTTATCTGCTGGCCCTGGACCTCAAAGTCACACCGGGCGTTATGGCAACCATCATGGGTGTGCAGCCGATTCTCACGGTGGTGATCATGGAGCGTCAGCGCTCGGCCAGCCGGATGTTCGGTCTGGCGCTGGGCCTGGTCGGGTTGATCATGGTGGTTTACCAGGGCATCGGTCTGGCGGGCATGTCTTTGGCCGGGATGCTTTTTGGTTTGCTGGCGTTGGCAAGCATGACCTTTGGCTCGATCATGCAGAAGCGCATCACCGACAATCCCCTCGGCACACTGCCGGTGCAGTACCTCGCGGGGCTGATGCTCTGCGGGATCTTCGTGCCGTTCCAGCCGTTTCATTTCGAACACGGCAGCGGGTTCATCGTGCCGGTGCTGTGGATGGGATTGGTGGTGTCGGTGCTGGCAACGTTGCTGCTGTACCGCTTGATCGCCCGGGGCAATCTGGTGAATGTCACCAGTCTGTTTTACCTGGTGCCGGCCGTGACGGCGGTGATGGACTACCTGATTTTCGGTAATCGGCTGGCGGTATTGAGCATGCTCGGCATGCTGCTGATCATCGTCGGGCTGGTATTTGTGTTCCGTAAAACAGCGTAAAGCAGCGTGAAAATGAAAGGCCCGGAGCATTGGCTCCGGGCCTTTTTTATTTGGTCAGCGCGTGCTCGGCCCGCACCGAATTCATGAACGCCTGCATCGCTGACGATTGAATGCGGTGACGGCGGGTAATCAGCCCGTACGGCGGCAGCCGTGCTTCAAACTTGATCGGCAACACCGCCAGCAAATCACGGCCCGGGTAATCCTCCACCACCGACACCGGTGTGACGCCCAGCATGTCGGTCTGCTGGATCAAGGACAGCAAGGTCATGATCGAGGTGGTCTCGACGATGCTGCTGGGGATGTCGACCCGCGCATTGTGGAATACCTGATTGATGATCGCGCGCATCGGGCTCGGTTGCTGTTGCAGTACCCAGGTCATGTTCTGCAACTCGGCCCAGCTCAGGTTTTTCTCTTTCGCCAACGGGTTCTGCGCCCCGGAGATGACGCACAAGGCTTCTTCGCCGAGGCTGTCGAACAGCAACTCTTCGGCCCGTGCGCCCGCCGGAATCCGGCCCAATACGATATCCAGCTGGTCCTGCAACAGCGCCTGCACCAGCACGTCGCTGGTGTCGACCTGAATGCTCATCGACAAGCGTGGATGGCTTTGCTTCAAGGTCGCGATGGTGCGGGTCAACAGCCCCGAGGCCAGCGCCGGAATCGCACCGACCGCAACCCGGCCAAGGTTGCCGGATTCGAGCGCGACCAGTTCTTCACGCATGCCGCTCAGTTCAGCAAACACCATGCGCGCGTAGTAGATGACGGTTTCCCCGAACGGGGTCGAGCGCATGCCCCGGGGCAGACGCTCGAAGAGTTCGACGCCGAGCAAGTCCTCGGCTTCGTGCAACATCTTGGTGGCTGCCGGCTGGGTCATGCCGATGTGGTCGGCGGCGCGGCGCAACGAGCCGAATTCCTGCAATGCCAGCATCAGCCGCAGTTGGCGCAGACGCAGTCGACTGTGGATCACATTGGCAGCAGGAATTCGGGTCATGGGCCGTGCTCGCAATTAGGACTGCGGCAAGCCTGACAACAAATGCCAGGCGTTGCCAGCATTGCCGTGTTACAGCACCGATTTAGGCTTGGCGACCTGGGGTTTGCGCAGCCCCGTCAGGGTGCCCAGCGCCTTGGAAATCAACGGCCAGAACAGCATCAGCAACGCCGCCGTGGTCAGGCAGCCCACTAACGGGTTGGACCAGAAAATCCCCACGTGGCCGTCGGAGAACAGCATCGACTGACGGAACGCATCTTCCGCCTTGTCGCCCAGTACCGCCGCCAGCACCAGCGGCGCAATCGGGTAACCGAGTTTCTTGAACAGATAACCCAGCGCGCCGAAGCCCAGCATCAACACCACGTCGACGAACGAGTTGTGCACCGAGTAGGCACCGATGGCACAGACCATGATGATGATCGGCGCGATGATCGAGAACGGAATGCGCAGGATCGAAGCGAACAGCGGCACGGTGGCCAGCACCACGATCAGGCTGACCACGTTCCCGAGGTACATGCTGGCGATCAGGCCCCAGACAAAATCGTGCTGCTCGACGAACAACGTCGGGCCAGGATGCAGGCCCCAGATCATCAACCCGCCGAGCATGACCGCTGCGGTCGCCGATCCGGGAATGCCCAGGGTCAGCATCGGCAACAGCGCGCTGGTGCCGGCGGCGTGGTCGGCGGTTTCCGGGGCGATCACGCCTTCGAGTTCACCCTTGCCGAAGTTCTCGCGGTTCTTCGAAAAGCGCCGCGCCAGACTGTAGCTCATGAACGAGGCCGCCGTCGGGCCACCCGGTGTGATGCCCATCCAGCAACCGACCAGGGTGCTGCGCAGGATCGTCCACCAGTAACGCGGCAACTTGGCCCAGGTGCGCAGGATGACCATCGGCGTGATGCGCGCATGCTCGCCGCGAAACACCAGGCCTTCCTCGACGGTGCAGAGAATTTCGCCGATCCCGAACAATCCGATCACGGCCACCTCGAAGCTGATGCCCGTCATCAACGCGGGCTGGTCGAAGGTCAGGCGCAGGTTGCCGGAGACAGTGTCCATGCCCACGGCGGCCATGGCGAAACCAATCATCATCGCCACCACGGTTTTCAGCGGCGGATTCTTGCTCATGCCGATGAAGGTGCAAAACGCCAACAGGTACACCGCGAAGAACTCCGGCGAACTGAAAGACATGGCGAATGCGGCAATCTTGGTCGACAGGAAGGTCAGCAACAACACCCCGGCCAGCGCGCCGATCAGCGCCGAACTGAATGCGGCCGTCAACGCTTCGGCAGCGCGACCTTCGCGGGCCATCGGGTAACCGTCGAACGTGGTCGCCACCGATGAGGGCTCACCGGGGATGTTGAACAGAATCGAGGTGATCGAACCGCCGAACAGCGCGCCCCAATACATGCACGACAGCAAAATGATTGCCGACACCGGCGACATGGTGAAGGTCAGCGGCAGCAACAACGCCACGCCATTGGGGGCGCCGAGGCCGGGCAATACGCCGACCAGAATGCCCAGCAGCACGCCGATCACCATCAGGCCGATGTGGCCCGGGGTGAGGATCAGGTTCATGCCTTGCAGCAGGGAATCGAACTCGCTCATTTGAAACTTCTCCCGGCCAGTGCAATCCAGTCGCCCATCGGGCCGGCATCCAGCGGGACCTTGAACCACAACGCGAAAATCAGGTAGCTGGCCAGCACCGCGCCGAGGGACACGGTGCCGATCATCCATTTGCCGTAAGGCTTGGCGCGCACCTTGTCACGCCACATGAACCAGGCGATGAAGCAGGCCGAGGCCACGTAAATGCCGGTGAACGGCATGGCGCCGACGAACAGCGCAATCGGGATGAACACCGACAGCACTTGCTTGAATGCACTGCGGCTGACGAATGCAATGCTCAGGGCGTGCCAGCGCACCACGGTCAACACGCCGTTGCCCACGCTCGCGGCGCTCAACAGCAATCCGATGTAGAAGGGGAAGTAACCCGGCTCGGGGCCTGAATCGCCCCAGCCGATACCTTGTTCGAGACTGCCGAACATCACCACCGCGCCGATCAGCGTGGTGAAGAGTGTCAGGCCGAGTTCGACCCAGCGGGTACCGACCAGCGCCGGTGAATCCGAAGAATGGGACATGAAAGCACCTCCAGAGGTGACGGCCGTGCGCACGCACACGGCCGTGAACAACTCAGTTTTTCAGCCAGCCGGCTTCTTTGAACACCGGGGTGACGCGGGCGGTGTCTTTCTCAATGTAGGCGGTCAGCGGCTCGCCTTCGAGGAACGTCGGCACCAGCGCGTTCTGCTTCACGTAGGCCTTGAACTCTGGAGTCTCGGTGACTTTGCGCATCAGCTCGACATAGAACGCCCGCTGTTCGGCGGTGACGTCGCCGGGCATGAACACGGTGCGCGGGAAGCGGTATTGATCGATACCCAGGCCTTGTTCGTGGCAGGTCGGAACGTCGGCCCAGGATTTATCACCCGCGACTTTCTCGGTGTAGCTCATGCGTTCCTTGCTGAACACGCAGAGCGGTTCGACCTGGTCGCCGCGCCATTGGCTGATGCTTTCGCTGGGGTTGTTGACGTTGGCGGCGATGTGTTTGCCGGCCAGTTGGGTCGCGGCTTCACTGCCGCTCTTGAACGGGATGTACACCAGTTTGCTGTTGTTGGTCTGGTTCAGCAGCAGGGTCAGGGTCTGGTCGACATCCTTGGACTGACTGCCGCCCATGCGCAGTTTCGACGGATCAACCTTGGCCGCTTCGTAGAAGCCTTTGGCGTCTTTCCAGGGGGCATCCTTGTAGTTCCAGAGAATGAAGTCGTCCTCTGCAACGGCCGCCACGGGAGTCAGCTCCTGCCATTGATAGCCAAGCTTGGAAACCAGCGGCAACAGGTAGATGTTGTTGGTGCCGATCACCAGTTTTTCCGGATCGCCCTTGTTCATTTTCAGGTCAAGGAACGCTTCGGCACCGTTGCCGCCGCCCTTGTTGAGGACGATGGTATTCACGTCGAGGAACTTGTGTGTGGTGATGATCGACTGGATCAGCCGACCGAGCTGGTCAGTACCGCCGCCGGGGCCGCCGGCAACGAGGATTTCGACGTTCTTGTCCGGCTGCCAGGCAGCGTTGGCGAGTGCGGGGAGGGCGCCGGCGGCGACCAGTGTGCAGCCAAGAAACAGACGGGATGTGCGACGGACGAATGCATTTCGCATGGAAGGGCCTCGTTTTTTGTAATTGTTATGAATGACTTGTCGGTGCTCAAAAGCTGCAAGCCTGGACTGAGTGTGGGAAGCCTCCGCTTCGGCGTCTAGTCAAAACAATACATACACCGATAGCCTGCGGTTATAGGTCATCAGGGGCAAATACGTGACGAGGGCTGGAAACTGTGTGCCAGAGCGTTTTGAGAGAAAAGTCAGTCAAGGCGGCCGGCGATGAAAGCCCCCTGAAAGCGCGGTATGCCATAACCCGAGGCTATCGCCGTATCTCAATCATTGATTAGACGGTTATCACCGAGCCTTCGATAGTGCTCATCAGCGCGGCGAACCTGTCACGCACGGCATTCACAACAATAAGAAACGAGGTACGCACCATGGCTCGTCCCAGTGCTTCCCTGCATCTGCCTGGCGCAGCTGCCCAACCGATCAACGCGGCCACACCCCTGGCCGGTACCACCAAAGCCAGCAGCGTGCGCTGGCGGATCTTCGCGATCGTCTTCGCGCTGACCATGGTCAACCTGATCGACCGGGTCTCGCTGTCGATCGCCATGCCGACCATTGCCCATGAATTTTCCCTGTCGCCAAGCATGCAAGGGCTGATCCTCAGCAGCTTCTTCTGGGCGTATGCGCTGTTGCAGATTCCCGGTGGCTGGCTGATCGATCGCTTCGGCCCGCATCGGGTCATCAGTTGGTCCACCGGGTTGTGGGGCACCTTTCAAGTGTTGGCGGCGTTTGCGACCGGCGGCTTGTCATTGCTGTTCGCCCGCGTTGCACTCGGGGCCGCCGAAGCGCCGTTGTTCCCGTCCGGTGGCAAGCTGATCTCCCTGTGGCTGGCGCCGAGCGAACGCAGTCGCGGCGCGGTGCTGATGGACAGCGGCAGCCCGTTGGGCGTGGCGCTGGGCGGGTTGATCATTGCTTACCTGATTGCATCCCTGGATTCGTGGCGCCTGGCGTTCGTGATTGCCGGTATCGCGACCCTGGTGCTGGCCTGGCTGGCCCGGCGTTATCTGCGCGATGACCCGGCCACTCACCCGCAAGTGAATGCCGAAGAACTGGAGAAGATCAACGCCGGGCGCGCGACGCCGGCTGCCGAAGCCGCCCGTGTGCCGGTCAAAGGCCTGGGCATCGCGGCCCGTTCCCTGAGCGGCTTGCTGATCGGCCGTGCCAGTTGGGCGATGGTGTATTTCGGTTTGCTGACCTGGGGCCCGAGCTATCTGGCCCAGGCTCGCGGCTTCGATATCAAAGGCATCGGCGCGGCGACCTTCGTGATTTTCGTGTGCGGGGCCCTGGGTTCGTTGACCGGTGGTTTCCTCTGTGACGGGTTGATCCGCAAAGGTGTCAGCCGTGGCGTGGCGGTCAAGAGCCTGCTGGCGTTTTCCGGTGTGGTCGCCCTCGGCGCCTTTCTGTTGTTGCCGACGCTGAGCAATCCGTTTGCCGCCGTGGCGTTGTTGGCCATGACCGCGTTTTTCCTGATGTGGGGCAGCCTCTACTGGAGCTTCCCGGCATTGCTGGCGGCACCGGCGCGGGTCGGGTTGATCGGCGGCGTGATGAACATGGCCGGCAGCACCGGCGGGATCGCGGTGCCGATCCTGGTGGGGATCATTGTGCAAATGACCGGAGGTTTTGCGCCGGTGCTGGGGTTCTTTGCCGTGTGCTCGGCAGTCTTTGTGCTGGCGACGTTGTTCATCAGTCTCGACGAGGTGCGCCATGGCTGAACAATTATCTGGCGAAGCATGGAACGGTCCGATCATCGATGCCCATCATCACTTCTGGGACCCAACGATCAATGACCATCCGTGGCTGGCGCCCGAAGCCAATATCCCGTTCCGCTACGGCGACTACAGCGCGATTAAACGGCGCTATTTTCCTGAGGACTATTTCGCTGACGCCGGCCCGCACCGTGTGGTGCAAACGGTGTACGTCGAGACCGAATGGGACCCGCAAGACCCGATTGGCGAAACCGTTTTTATCGAAAGTCTGACGGCCCGTTACGGCGTACCCAATGCGGTCGTGGCGCAGGCCTGGCTCGACCACCCGGACGCCCTCGCGGTACTGGCCGAACAAGCGAGTTTCAAATGCGTGCGCAGCGTGCGTCACAAACCGGGTGGAGCGACTTCACCGGCGCAGGTTGGTCATGTGCGCAGCCTGATGAGCGACGAACACTGGCGGCGCAGTTTTGCCGCCCTCGAAGGGCTGGGGTTGCACTTCGATTTGCAGACCCCCTGGTGGAACCTGCACGAAGCCGAACGGCTGGCTCGGGACTTTCCCGGCACTACGCTGATTCTCAACCACGCAGGGTTGCCCAATGACCGCAGCGCCGAAGGCCTGGCCGGTTGGCGCCTGGCGATGGCTCGGCTGGCCAAATGGCCAAACGTGCAGGTGAAGATTTCCGGCCTTGGCCAGAGGGGGCAGGCATGGCGCGCCAAGGACAACGCCTGGATCGTGCGTGAAGTGATCGCCATGTTCGGCACTGACCGGGCGATGTTCGCCAGCAACTTCCCGGTGGACAGCCTGTGCGGCTCGTTCGACGACATCTACAGCGGTTTCAAATCCATCGTTGCTGATCTGCCGAGCGCCGATCAGGAGCGACTGTTCTACAGCAACGCGCAGCGGGTTTATCGCTGCGAGCCTTGCGCCGTTGACCGCCAATGGCCTGAACCCTTGAGGAGTGAAGCATGAACAAAACAACCATCGCGATGGTGCTGGGTGACCCGGCAGGCATCGGCCCGGAACTGATCGCACGTTTGCTTGCGGAGCCTGAAGTGCGCAGCCAGGCCAATGTGATCCTGATCGCCGACGAGGCCGAAATGCGTCGCGGCATGCGCATCGCCGGGACGGAGTTTCCTTACCGTCGCGTCGAGTCGCTGGATCAGTTGGAGTTTCATGATGACACACCGCTGTTCTATGATTTTCGCGGAGACACCGTCGGTGAATTTCCACGCAGTGAAGCCAGTGTCATCGGCGGTCGCTACAGCCTCGACACGCTGGAACAAGCCCTGCGCCTGACCGAGGCCGGGACCACCGACGCGGTGTTGTTCGGGCCGTTGAACAAGACCTCGCTGCACATGGCCGGGATGGCCCACAGCGATGAGCTGCACTGGTTCGCCGAGCTGCTGGATTTCCACGGGCCGTTCTGTGAATTCAACGTGCTCGACAACCTCTGGACCTCCCGCGTGACCTCCCACGTGGCATTAGCGCAAGTGCCAGGCATGCTGACCCAGACGCGGGTAGTGGAAGCGATCCAGTTGATCGACACCGCGCTCAAGCGCAACGGCCTGGAAAAACCGCGCATTGGCGTGTGTGGGCTGAACCCGCACAACGGCGACAACGGCTCGTTCGGACGCGAAGAACTGGACATCATCGGCCCGGCGGTTCGTTCGGCCCAGGCGCTGGGGATTGCGGCCGAAGGGCCATACCCGGCGGACACGATTTTCCTCAAGGTCCAGGGCGATGCCAGTGCCTTTGACGCGGTGGTGACGATGTATCACGACCAGGGGCAGATCGCGATCAAGTTGATGGGCTTCTCCCGAGGCGTGACGGTGCAGGGTGGCTTGCCGATCCCGATTACCACGCCGGCCCATGGCACCGCCTTCGACATCGCGGGGCAGGGCAAGGCCAACGTCGGCGCGATCCGCCAGGCCTTCGAAATTGCCTGCCGAATGGGCGTCAACAACTACTGACACAACACTGATCCCCTGTGGGAGCGAGCCTGCTCGCGATAGCGGTCTGACAGTCACTAAAAAGGTGGCTGCACTACCGCTTTCGCGAGCAGGCTCGCTCCCACATTTGTTTTGTGTGTGGCTGATAACCCTATCTACTCACTATTCGGTTTTTCCTATCACCGCAGGTTATCGCCGGATACGCATAAGTGATTATCCGCACCCCCGAGCGCTGGCTAAAGTCGCTCCATCGAATGCCGGAACCCGCCCCCCGCGCGGTTTTGTGCAGCGACCCGACAACTACAAAAAGCCGGCAGCGCAAGGAACTGTATTCATGAAAATCAAAGCCATCCGTACCCGCGTTTTTGAGTGGAAAGGCAAAGTCGTTCCGCCTCAAGCACACTTCTGCACCAACGCCAGCGACATCCTGTTCGAACGTGGCGACGCCATGGGCTCGTTCCGGTTCCATGGCTGGCTGGTGGTGGAAGTCGAGACCGATACCGGCCTCGTCGGCATCGGTAACTGTGCCCTGGCGCCGCGTGTGGCCAAGGAAATCATCGACACCTACCTGGCGCCGATTGCGATTGGCGAAGACCCGTTCGACAACGAATACATCTGGCAGAAGATGTACCGCCAGAGCCACGCCTGGGGCCGCAAAGGCATCGGCATGGCGGCGATCTCGGCGATCGACATCGCGATCTGGGACATCATGGGCAAAGCCGTGAACAAACCGGTGTTCAAACTGCTCGGCGGCCGGACCAAGGAAAAGATCTGGACCTACGCCTCCAAGCTCTACGCCAATGACAACCTCGACCTGTTCCTCGAAGAGGCCCAGGGCTATCTGAACCAGGGCTTCACCGCGCTGAAAATGCGTTTCGGCTACGGCCCGAAAGACGGCCCGGCGGGCATGCGCAAGAACATCGAGCAAGTGCGTGCCCTGCGTAACCTGGCCGGTCCCGACATCGACATCATGCTCGAGTGCTACATGGGCTGGACCCTGGAATACGCCCGCCGCATGCTGCCCAAACTTGCTGAATTCGAACCACGCTGGCTGGAAGAGCCGGTGATTGCCGACGACATCGAAGGCTACATCGAGCTGAAGAAAATGGGGATCATGCCAATCTCCGGCGGCGAGCATGAGTTCACCTCCTACGGCTTCAAAGACCTGCTGGAACGCCGCGCCGTCGACGTGATCCAGTACGACACCAATCGCGTGGGCGGTATCACCGCAGCGCGCAAGATCAACGCCATGGCCGAAGCCTGGTCGGTGCCGGTGATCCCGCACGCCGGGCAGATGCACAACTACCACCTGACCATGTCCACCACCGCCTCGCCGATGGCCGAGTTCTTCCCGGTATTCGACGTCGAGGTCGGCAACGAACTCTTCTACTACGTGTTCAAGGGCGAACCGCAACCGGTCAACGGCTACATCCAGCTCGACGATGACAAGCCCGGCCTGGGCCTGGAAATCTCCGATGAGTACTTGAGCGACTTCAACATCATCGAGTGACCCAAATCCCAATTTTCTGGAGGCCGTCATGCGCCTGATTCAATTTGAAAACACTGCCGGTGAACGCCAGGTGGGTCTCGTTGAGGGCTCGCAGGTCGAGGTGCTGCAAGGCACCCGTAGCACCCGTGAACTGGCCCTCGCGGCGATTCGTGCCCAACGCAGCCTGCAAGAAGAAGTCGCACTGCGCGGCACCGAACCGGGACCGGATTACGCCCAGCTGTTGCAGCAGGGCAAAGTCCTGCCACCGCTGGACCACGAAGACCCGGCCCATTGCCTGATCAGCGGCACCGGCCTGACCCATTTGGGCAGCGCCTCGGCGCGGGACAAAATGCACCAGCAGGAGGGCGCGGTCGAAGCCGGCATGACCGACACCATGCGCATTTTCAAATGGGGCCTGGAGGGTGGTAAACCGGCGGCCGGGCAGGTCGGCGCGCAACCGGAATGGTTCTATAAAGGTGATGGCAGCATCGTCGTGCGCCCCGGCGCGGATTTCCCGGTGCCGCCGTTTGCCGAAGACGCCGGCGAGGAACCCGAGCTGACCGGCCTCTACGTGATCGGCGACGACGGCCAGCCGTATCGCGTCGGTTATGCCTTGGGCAACGAGTTCTCCGACCATGTGATGGAGCGGCGCAATTACCTGTATCTCGCCCATTCGAAACTGCGCTTCTGCGCCTACGGTCCGGAGCTGCGCGTCGGCGAGTTGCCCAAGCACCTTGCAGGCACCAGTCGGATCAAGCGCAACGGCGAAACGATCTGGGAAAAGGAGTTTCTCAGCGGCGAAGACAACATGTGCCACAGCCTCGCCAACCTCGAATTCCACCACTTCAAATACGCGCAGTTTTTGCGTCCCGGCGATGTCCACGTGCATTACTTCGGCACCGCAACGTTGTCGTTTGCCGACGGGATAAAAACCCAGCCGGGCGATCGCTTCCAGATCAGCCTCGATGAGTTCGGCGCGCCACTGGAAAACGGCATCGGCGAAAGTGCCCAACCGTTGGCCATCGGCCAGGTGCGCACGCTTTAAGTCTTCAATCACCGGCGTTGTCGGCCGGTCAAGGGATCACTCATGACCACGCTACTCGGACACAACTACATCGGCGGTCGCCGCAGTGCCAACGGTACGCAACAGCTGCAAAGCCTCGATGCCACGACGGGCGAAGCGCTGCCGGTCCGTTTTTTCCAGGCCACTGAAGCGGAAGTGGACGCCGCAGCCAGCGCTGCGGCCGCTGCCTACCCGGTTTACCGCAACCTCAGCGCGGAGAAACGCGCTCAGTTCCTCGACGCCATCGCCGATGAAATCGATGCCCTGGGCGATGACTTCGTCGCCACTGTGTGCCGCGAAACCGCATTGCCGTCCGGGCGTATCCAGGGTGAGCGCGGGCGCACCAGCGGCCAGATGCGCTTGTTTGCCAAGGTCCTGCGTCGCGGCGATTTCTACGGCGCGCGCATTGATCGGGCACTGCCGGATCGCCAGCCGTTGCCACGTCCGGACCTGCGTCAGTACCGCATCGGCCTGGGGCCTGTCGCCGTGTTCGGTGCCAGCAACTTTCCGTTGGCATTTTCAACCGCCGGTGGCGATACCGCTTCGGCGCTGGCCGCCGGCTGCCCGGTGGTGTTCAAGGCGCACAGCGGGCACATGGCGACGGCCGAGTGGGTCGCGGACGCAATCATCCGCGCCGCCGAGCGCACCGAAATGCCGCCCGGCGTCTTCAACATGATCTACGGCGGGGGTGTCGGCGAATGGCTGGTCAAGCATCCGGCGATTCAGGCGGTGGGCTTCACCGGTTCGCTCAAGGGCGGCAATGCCTTGAGCCACATGGCCGCGACCCGGCCACAGCCGATTCCGGTGTTTGCCGAAATGTCGAGCATCAACCCGGTGTTCCTGCTGCCCGAAGCGCTCAAGGTTCGCGGTGAGCAAATCGCTGCGCAACTGGCCGGGTCGGTGACCCTGGGCTGCGGGCAGTTCTGCACCAACCCGGGCCTGGTCATCGGTTTGCGTTCGCCGCAGTTCAGCCAGTTCCTGGAAACGTTTTGCGCCAGCATGAACCAGCAACCGGCCCAGACCATGCTCAATGCCGGCGCGCTGGTCAGTTACAGCCGAGGCCTTGGCGAGTTGCACGAACATCCGGGGCTGACGCACTTGGCGGGCAAGCCGCAACAGGGCAATCAGGCACAACCGCAGGTGTTCAAGGCTGACGTCAGTCTGTTGCTCAAGGGCGACGAGCTGCTTCAGGAGGAGGTGTTCGGACCGACCACCATCGTCATCGAGCTTGAGGGCCGGGCGCAGCTGGCGGCAGCGTTGCACGGTCTGCGCGGGCAATTGACGGCGACGCTGATTGGCGAGACGGACGAGTTGCTGGAGTACCGTTGGCTGGCGGAGTTGCTGCAGGAAAAGGTCGGGCGGATTCTGCTCAATGGCTACCCGACCGGGGTCGAGGTGTGTGAGGCGATGGTGCATGGCGGGCCGTATCCGGCGACGTCTGATTCGCGCGGCACATCGGTTGGCACCTTGGCGATTGACCGGTTCCTGCGGCCGGTGTGCTTCCAGAATTACCCGGATGCGTTGTTGCCCGAGGCGTTGCAGAACGCCAATCCGCTGGGGATTCGGCGGTTGGTGGATGGGGAGGTGAGTCAGGCAGCGTTGTAGTCTCTACCGCCTTCACGAGCAGGCTCGCTCCCACATTGGATTTGCGGTGAACACAAAATCCTGTGGGAGCGAGCCTGCTCGCGAAGCGTCATCAGCCACACCGCCAAACTACTTGGCAGTCACCTCAGCCACTTTCACCACCGCCGGCTTCAACACCAGCCACAACGCCGCAGCAATCAACACCCCGCCATAGATATGCGCCATCGACAACGGCTCATCCAGCAACAGCGCTCCCCACAACACCCCGAACGGCGGGATCAGGAAGGTCGTGGTCATCGACCTCACCGGCCCGATCGAGCTGAGCAGGCGGAAGTAAATGATGTACGCCAGGGCGGTACACATCAGTCCCAATCCAAGCAACGACAACCAGACGTTCCAGCCGCCCCAGCTTGCCGGTGGCTGGCTGATTACGCTGTAGCCGAACAACGGCAACAGGAACAGCGTCGCCCCGAGCATGCTGCCCAGCGCTGAAAGACGGCTGTCGAGACCGCCGGCGTGGTCAAGCCAGCGGCGGGCCAGGAACCCGGCAAAGCCATAACAGGTGGTGGCGAGCAGGCAGGCGGCGGCGCCCATCAACAATTCCATGTCGAACGCCACCGGACCGGCACGGGTCAGCACGCCTACGCCAAACAGCCCGAGGAACACCCCGCCAAGCTTGGCCGCGGTGAGTTTTTCATGGAAGAACAGGCCGCCGATCAACACGCCCATCAGCGGCGTGGTGGCGTTGAAGATCGCTGAGTAACCGGCCGGCAGCACTTGGGCGGCCACGGAATAGAGGGTCGCCGGAATCCCGGAGTTGATCACCCCGAGCAGCATCACCGTCTTGAGTTTGCCTTTGAAGTCCCAGCTGATGCGCATCAGGCCGAGAATCACCAGCAAGCCGACGGCGGCAATCGACACTCGGAAAAAGGCCGTGGGGATTGTGCCAATCACCGGGGCGATAATGCGCATGAACAGAAAGCTCGCGCCCCAGATCGCGGCCAGCGACAGCAATCGGAAAATATCGACAGGACTCACGGTGCACTCCTTCCTTGATGGGGACGAGAGTGTTGCCGAGCGCCTTATCCATGGCAACCGAAAAACGAGCATTTAACTCGAGCCGAAAATTACGCTTCTCCTGCACCCGGTTCACTGGCTAAGCTCAGGGCTCACGAATTCCCGCAGAGGTCTCACCCATGCCGCAGCAATGGCCAGCCGCCGACATCGCCCGAATGATCCTCGATGGCTTTGACGATTACCGCGAGCATTTCCGCCAGATCACCGACGGCGCCCGGGCCCGCTTCGAGCAGGCCCAGTGGCAGGAGGCGCAAATTGCCTCGGCCGCGCGGATCAATCTGTACGAAGAAAAAGTCAGCGAAACCGTGGAACGGCTGCGCGTCGCGTTTGACAGCGACACACTGGACGTCAGTTGCTGGCCTCTGGTCAAAAGCGCTTACATCACGCTGATCGACCTGCGTTTCGACGATGAACTGTCCGAGACCTGGTACAACTCGATTTTCTGCGGGCTGTTCAGCCATGACCTGATCAGCGACGGCTGCATGTTTATCCACACCACCCGGCCCAGCCTGCGCCGGGCCCGCGCCGCGCAAACCCGAACCTATAAGCCCCAGGGCCAGTTGTCCGGCATGCTCGCGAGCATTTTTGCCGATTACAGCTTCAGCGAGGATTACGCCGACCTGGCCGGCGACCTGCACCGCCTCGAAGCCCAACTGCGTGAGAACCTGCCGGATTGGGTGTGCAAGGACCCTGAACTGAGCGTCGAGCTGTTTTCCTCGGTGCTCTACCGCAACAAAGGCGCGTACCTGGTGGGGCGCATCTATACCCGGGACGAACAATGGCCGCTGGTGATTCCGCTGCTGCACCGTGAAGGCCGCGGGATTCAGATCGATGCGCTGATTACCGACGAAGCCGATGTGTCGATCATTTTTTCGTTCACCCGTTCGTATTTCATGGTGGATGTGCCGGTGCCGGCGGAGTTCATCGGCTTCCTCAAGCGCATCCTGCCGGGCAAGCACGTCGCCGAGTTGTACACCTCCATCGGCTTCTACAAACACGGCAAGTCCGAGTTCTATCGGGCGCTGATCAATCACCTGGCCAACACCGACGACCAATTCATCATGGCCCCCGGCGTGCGAGGCATGGTGATGAGCGTGTTTACCCTGCCGGGTTTCAACACCGTGTTCAAAATCATCAAGGACCGTTTCTCGCCGTCGAAAAACGTCGACCGTGCCACGGTGATCGAAAAATACCGTTTGGTGAAAAGCGTCGACCGCGTCGGACGCATGGCCGATACCCAGGAGTTCGCCGATTTTCGCTTCCCATTGAGCAAGTTCGACCCGGCGTGCCTGGAAGAGCTGCTTGAGGTGGCGGCGTCCACGGTGTCGGTGGAAGGCGACACCGTGCTGATCCGTCACTGCTGGACCGAGCGGCGGATGACGCCGCTGAACCTGTACCTGGAAAACGCCAACGAGGCGCAGGTCCACGAGGCCCTGGAAGATTACGGGCTGGCGATCAAGCAACTGGCGGCGGCGAACATCTTTCCCGGCGACATGCTGTTGAAGAACTTCGGCGTCACCCGGCACGGTCGCGTGGTGTTTTATGACTATGACGAGATTTGCTTCCTGACCGAAGCCAACTTCCGCCACATCCCGCAACCGCGTACGCCGGAAGACGAGATGGCCTCCGAGCCGTGGTATTCGATCGGGCCGCTGGATGTGTTTCCCGAGGAGTTTCCGCCGTTCCTGTTTGCCGATTCCGGGCAAAGGAAGCTGTTTGACCAGTTGCATGGCGAGCTATACAACGCCGATTACTGGAAAAGCCTGCAGGAAGCCATTCGTGCCGGCAAAATCATCGACGTATTCCCGTATCGCCGCAAAGGCCTGGATAACGAATAAACCCCTGAGTGAACACCCCTGTGGCGAGGGAGCTTGCTCCCGCTGGGTCGCGAAGCGACCCCAAAACCATCCACCGTCGTGTTTCAGATACACCGCGATGACCGGATTACGACTGCCGCGCAGCCGAGCGGGAGCAAGCTCCCTCACCACAAAGGCAGGTTGAATTCGTCGCCGAGCCCCCAAATCTGCGACAATCCGGCCCCTGCGCCACTAGACGACTTTTGCGTACCTGATGACTGACGAATCGCCTTCCATCGACAAACTGCTGAAAAACCTCGATCACGCCATGCTCGCCGACCGCCACCGGCTGCGGCGGCAGTTGCTTGAGCTGCGCAAGAAACCTGACGAGGCCAAGCTGGCCCAGTGGGTGACGCGCATGCAGGCGTCCTGTGACCAGGTGCTGGCGCGGCGTGCCAGCCTGCCGGTGATTCGTTACGACGACAGTTTGCCGATCGCCGCCAAGCGCGACGAAATCAAGGAAGCGCTGCTCAAGCATCAGGTGCTGATCATCGCCGGCGAAACCGGCTCGGGTAAAACCACCCAGTTGCCGAAGATCTGCCTGGAAATCGGCCGCGGCCAGCATGGCTTGATCGGCCACACCCAACCGCGTCGAATCGCTGCGCGCAGCGTGGCCAGCCGGGTTGCCGAAGAACTGGCGACGCCATTGGGCGCGCTGGTCGGCTATCAGGTGCGGTTCGAGGATCAGAGCGACTCCAACACCCTGATCAAATTGATGACCGACGGCATCCTGCTGGCGGAAACCCAGAACGACCGTTACCTCGAACGCTACGACACGATCATCGTCGACGAAGCCCACGAACGCAGCCTCAACATCGACTTCCTGCTCGGTTACCTGAAAACCCTGCTGCCGCGTCGCCCGGACCTGAAAGTCATCATCACCTCGGCGACCATCGACCTGGAACGCTTCTCCAGGCATTTCGATGACGCACCCATCGTTGAAGTTTCGGGCCGGACTTTCCCGGTTGAAACCTGGTATCGCCCGCTGACGCTTGAGCAGGACGAGGAGGGCAACCGCGTCGAGGACGACTTGACCGTGGATCAGGCGATCCTCGCCACCCTCGACGAAATTGCCGCGTTCGAACGTAGCGAGCGCAAGAGCCCCGGCGACGTGTTGGTGTTCCTGCCCGGCGAGCGCGAGATTCGCGACGCCGCCGACATGCTGCGCAAGGCCCAGCTCAAGCACACCGAGATTCTGCCGCTGTACGCGCGCTTGTCGCCGGCCGAACAGCAGCGGATTTTCCAGTCGCACCCTGGCCGTCGCGTGGTGCTGGCGACCAACGTCGCGGAAACTTCGCTGACGGTGCCGGGCATCCGTTACGTGATCGACAGCGGCACCGCGCGCATCAGCCGTTACAGCTATCGCGCCAAGGTTCAGCGTCTGCCCATCGAAGCCATTTCCCAGGCCAGCGCCAACCAGCGTAAAGGTCGATGCGGTCGGGTCGAGCCGGGTATTTGCATTCGACTTTATGGCGAAGACGACTTCATCGGTCGCCCTGAATTTACCGACCCGGAAATTCTGCGCACCAACCTCGCCGCCGTGATTTTGCAGATGCTGCACTTGCGTCTCGGCGAGATCACCGACTTCCCGTTTATCGAACCGCCGGATGGCAAGGCGATCAGCGACGGTTTCAACCTGCTGCAAGAACTCTCGGCCGTGGACCGCAACAGCCAGCTGACCCCGCTCGGCCGCCAGTTGGCGCGCCTGCCGGTGGATCCGCGCATGGGCCGCATGCTGCTGGAAGCGGCAAAACTCGGCAGCTTGCAGGAAGTGTTGATCGTCGCCAGCGCCATGTCGATCCAGGACCCGCGCGAGCGTCCGCCGGAGCGCCAGCAAGCGGCGGATCAGGCCCACGCACAGTGGAAGGACGTGGACTCGGATTTCGCCGGGCTGGTCAATCTGTGGCGTGGTTTTGAAGAACAGCGTCAGGCCCTGACCGCCAGCCCGCTGCGCAATTGGTGCCGCAAGAACTTCCTGAATTACCTGCGTCTGCGCGAATGGCGCGACTCGCACCGTCAGTTGAGCCTGATCTGCCGCGACATGCAGTTGAGCCTGAACAAAGAGCCGGCGGATTACCCGAAGCTGCACAAAGCCGTGCTCTCGGGCCTGCTCAGCCAGATCGGCCAGAAAACCGATGAGGGCGATTACCTCGGCGCCCGTCAGCGGCGTTTCTGGATTCACCCGTCCTCCGGGTTGGGCAAGAAGCGCCCGCAATGGCTGATGACCGCCGAACTGGTGGAAACCACCAAGCTCTATGCGCGGATGGTGGCCAAGATCGACTCGGACTGGATCGAGCCGCTGGCCGGGCACCTGATCAAGAAAAACCACTTCGAACCGCACTGGGAGAAAAAGCGCGGCCAGGTCGTGGCCTTCGAGCAGATCACGCTGTTCGGGCTGATCGTGGTGGGTCGTCGGCCGGTGCATTACGGGCCGATCGATCCCGTCGTTTCTCGTGAGTTCTTCATTCGCGAAGGCCTGGTACGCGGCGAGATTCAATCCAAGGCCAAGTGCCTGACGGCCAATGCGCAACTGCTGGAACAACTCGACGAACTGGAAGCCAAGGCTCGGCGTCGCGACATTCTCGCTGACGAAGAAACCCTGTTCGCTTTCTACGATGCGCGATTGCCGGCGGAGATCCACCAGACCGCAACGTTCGACAGCTGGTACCGGGTCAACAGCCAGAAAGACCCGCAGCTGCTGATCATGCGCGAAGAAGACGTTCTGGCCCGTGAGGCCAGCGAAGTCACCGCCCTGCATTACCCGGACACCTTGCACATCGGCGATCTGGAACTGGCCCTGAGTTACCACTTCGAACCGAACCACCCCCGCGATGGCGTGACCCTGCGTGTGCCGGCGCCGCTGTTGCCGATGTTGCCGCCGGAACGTCTGGAATGGCTGGTGCCGGGCGTGATCGAGGCCAAGTGCATCGCGCTGGTGCGCAACCTGCCCAAGGCCCTGCGCAAGAATTTCGTGCCGGTGCCGGACTTCGTCAAAGCCGCGTTACAGCGCATGACCTTCGCCGAGGGCTCGTTGCCGCAGGCGTTGGGCCGCGAGCTGCTGCGCATGACGGGCGCGCGGGTCAGCGATGAGGCGTGGGCGGAAGCTTCACAGCAAGTCGACAGTCATCTGCGGATGAACCTGGAAATCGTCGACGGCCAGGGCAAGTTCCTCGGCGAAGGGCGAGATCTGGCCGAGTTGACCGCACGCTTTGCCGAAGCCAGCCAAGCCGCGTTGGCCGTGCCGCAAACCGCGAAAAACCAACAGCCGGTGGAACCGAAAGTCTTTGCCGCCGTCGCCGAGAAAACCCAGCAGAAGATCGCCGGGTTGTCGATGACGGTGTATCCGGCGCTGGTGGAAGAGAGCGGGACAGTCAAGGAAGGGCGTTTTTCGACCCCCGCCGAGGCCGAGTTCCAGCATCGCCGCGCCTTGCAGCGATTGCTGATGCAGCAGTTGGCCGAGCCGGCGAAGTTCCTGCGCGGCAAGCTGCCGGGGCTGACCGAGCTGGGGCTGATGTACCGTGAACTGGGGCGCATTGATGCGCTGGTGGAAGACATTCTGCTGGCCAGCCTCGACAGTTGCATTCTTGAGGGCGAAGACCCGTTGCCACGGGATGGCGCCGGGCTGGCCTCGTTGGCCGAGCGCAAGCGCGGTGGCTGGACCGAGCACGCCGAGCGCCTGGCCAAGTTGACGCTGGAGATTCTCAAGCACTGGCACGGCCTGCAAAAACGCTTCAAGGGCAAGATTGATCTGGCGCAAGCCGTGGCCCTGAACGACATCAAGCAGCAGCTCAGTCATCTGGTGTATCCGGGGTTTGTCCGGGAGACGCCGATGCAGTGGCTCAAGGAATTGCCGCGTTACCTGAAGGCTGTCGAGCAACGCTTCGAGAAGATTGGCGCACAGGTGCAGAGGGATCGGGTCTGGAGTGGCGAACTGTCCGGTCTCTGGACCCAATACCAGACCCGCGCCAACAAACACGCCCAGGAAGGCAAGCGCGATCCGCAACTGGAGCTCTATCGCTGGTGGCTGGAGGAATACCGGGTTTCGCTGTTCGCCCAGCAACTGGGGACCAAAGTGCCGATCTCCGACAAGCGCCTGAACAAGCAATGGACCCAGGTCGAACCCTGACCCCGAGACTTGTGCAATACCTGTGGGAGCGAGCCTGCTCGCGCTGGCGGCATCACAGTCGACATAGATGTTGGAGGTGATGGCCCCATCACGAGCAGGCTCGCTCCCACAGGTTTTTGTATTGCCTGGCAGGTGGGAGTCATCGAGCAAAATGGCGCCAAAACCCAATGTTTATGGCAAACTTCGCGCCTATAAACGCCGGTCCCGCAGTTTTGAGCCTCTCAAGGTTCGGGCGGTACGGAATAAAGCGATGCCAGGTGTGCTTTCCGTGACGGGAACAGACCCTTTGTGTGTTGGTACGTCGGTGCCAACGCTTTCTGCCTGAACAGATTAGAGAAACGACCATGCATAACGTCGTCATCAGCGGCACCGGCCTGTACACCCCGGCCAACAGCATCTCCAATGAAGAGCTGGTGCAGTCTTTCAACGCTTACGTCGCGCAATTCAACGCCGATAACGCCGACGCCATCGCTCGTGGCGAAGTCGAAGCGTTGACCGAATCCAGCGCTGCGTTTATCGAAAAAGCTTCCGGTATCAAAAGCCGCTTTGTGATGGACAAGGATGGCATCCTCGACCCGCAACGCATGGCGCCGCGTCTGCCTGAGCGTTCCAACGACGAATGGTCGGTGCTTTGCCAGATGGCCATCGGCGCAGCCGAACAAGCCTTGCAGCGTGCCGGCAAGACCGCCGCCGACATCGACGGCGTCATTGTGGCGTGCTCCAACCTGCAGCGCGCCTACCCGGCCATCGCCATCGAAGTCCAGGAAGCGCTGGGTATCCAGGGCTTTGGTTTCGACATGAACGTGGCTTGCTCCTCGGCGACCTTCGGCATCCAGGCGGCCGCCAACAGCGTGCAACTGGGCCAGGCCCGGGCAATCCTGATGGTCAACCCGGAAGTTTGCACCGGTCACTTGAACTTCCGCGACCGTGACAGCCACTTCATTTTTGGCGACGCGGCGACGGCGGTGATCATTGAGCGTGCCGACCTGGCGACCTCCCCGTACCAGTTCGACATCGTCAGCACCAAACTGCTGACCAAGTTCTCCAACAATATTCGCAACAACTTCGGCTTCCTCAACCGCGCGGCGGAAGAGGGCATCGGAGCCAAGGACAAATTGTTCGTGCAGGAAGGCCGCAAGGTGTTCCGCGACGTCTGCCCGATGGTGGCCGAGCTGATCGCTACGCACCTGGAAGAGAACAAGCTCAACGTCAGTGACGTGAAACGTTTCTGGTTGCACCAGGCCAACCTCAGCATGAACCACCTGATCGTGAAGAAGCTGCTGGGCCGTGAAGCCACCGAAGAAGAAGCCCCGGTGATTCTCGACACCTACGCCAACACCAGCTCCGCCGGGTCGGTGATTTCCTTTCACAAGCATCAGGATGATCTGCCCGCCGGTTCCCTGGCCGTGCTCAGCTCGTTCGGCGCGGGTTACTCGATTGGTAGCGTGCTGTTGCGCAAGCGTTGAGGGGAAGGCTGTCGCTATTTCCGTTGATTTGCGGTGGTTTTTCCTACAGCCGAAGCAGTCGGGACGCTGTAGTTTTCGGAAATGACAGCAGGACGTTGCCGACGGCGACGCCCTGCTGACTCATTTTTCGAGGTCAGGACAAGGGGTTTGTGAATGGCGGCTGACGACGCGCAACTGCTGCAACGATTGCTGGCAGGTGAACAACAAGCCTTCAAAGAGTTGGTCAGCACTTACCAGAGCCCGATGCGTGCAGTCGCTTATGCGATCGTCGGCAACCGGCATGCTGACGAAGTGGTGCAGGATGCGTGGCTGTCGGTCGTGCGCAACCTGAGCAAGTTCGAGGCGCGTTCGAGCCTCAAGACCTGGTTGCTGACCATCACCGCCAATGCGGCGAAGGGCCGTTACAAGCAGAACCGTCGCGAGGTGCTGCTTGATGACCTTCCATCGCCCCATGGCACGATCGATGATGATCGTTTTTCGTCCGCTGATGGCCACTGGCTGGTGGCACCGTTCGCCTGGCACCAGGACACCCCGGAGGCGTTGCTCACCGAACGCGAGTTGCGCGAGTGCCTCGAACACACGTTGCTCAGCCTGTCGGAACTGCAAAGCAGCGTCTTGCTGTTGCGCGAGCGTCAGGGCCTGGAACTGGAAGACATCTGTAATCTTCTGGACATCTCGCTCTCCAATGTTCGCGTGCTGCTGCATCGGGCACGGTTGAAGGTCTTTGCGACCGTGGAGCATTTTGAGGAAACCGGCGAATGCTGACCTGTAAGGAGCAAGTGGCACGTGCCAGTGATTATCTCGATGGCCAGTTGAGCTTTCGGGAGAAGTTGCTGGTGCGGCATCATTTAATGTTCTGCCCCAATTGCCGGCGGTTCATTCGTCAGATGCGTTTGATGCAGCAGACGCTGCGCGTCTTGCCGGAGGAGGCTGTGCCGGAGGTCGATGCACTCGCCGAACGTCTCGCTGCGGAGCGTCGCAAGGACATTCCGTAAAGTCGTGGCGTTATCGCAGGGAACAGAAGCAGGCCGGCGTGGATGCATCGAACGGATGATGGGGATCGATCCATCCACGCCAGACTGTAAAGCGCCTCAAGCGTCCATGACCTGAGGCGTGGAGCGGTACTGCTTAGAACTTGGCTTCGGCGTCCAGTTGCAGAGTGTTGATGTCCGAATCCTTGAGGTTGGCGTTGGTGTAGTCAGAGTTAGCCATGAAGTACGTCGCACCCAGGGCGAAGTTCTTGTCCAGCTCGTAACTCACTTTCAACTTGCTGCCACGCGAACCGGTGAAACCGTTGGCGAAGTCGGAGTCGGTGAAGGCGCCGACCACGGCGTTACGCTGCACGTCGCGGTAGTTGTAGTCCACGGCGAAGCCATAGAACTTGGTCTTTACACCGGCCAGCCAGGCAGAATCCTGATCGTTGCTGGCGTCTTTGTTGTTGACGTACTGACCGTACAGCGAGAGCGGCAGTGGCAGGCCGGTGATGTCGATCTGACCAAAGCCTTCGTACAGTTTGAACTGCTCGTTCGGGGTGTTGCCGTTGGTGGCCAGTACGGACGGGATGCTGGTGCCGCCGGCGGTGATGTCGTCGTCGTTGTCGTAGCCGTAGACGCTGCCACCCAGAGTCAGTTTCAGGTTGTCGGTGAGGGCGAAGCGCGCGCCCAACTGGCCGGCGTACAGACGCAAGTCGTGCTTGAACTGCACGCCGTCGCCGTCGACGTTGTCCTTGAGGGTGTAGTGGCCGGCGCTACCGAACACCTCGGTGCTGGCGCCCAGCGGGTATTTATACGACACGGACAGACCTTCAGGGCTGATGTCGCTATCCCAGATGATGTCGCCCATGCTCACCCATTGCTGTGGCATCTTGCCGCCAACGATGTGCAGGTTCTTGATCGCGTCCGGGTGGTAGTCGACGTAACCCTGGTCCAGCCAGATCGACTTCTTGTCGAAGTAGTTGTCCAGGCTCTGGTTGGTGGAGCGCGCGTCGTCGTTGTTGCCGGTGGCGATACGGATACCGGTGTCGACTTGCGGGTTGATTTCGGTATAGGCACCCAGACGGGCACGAACGCGCTGACGGTCCTGGTCCCGGTTGTTCGAGACACCATCGTTCTTGACCGTTTCCTGACGGAAACGCACGTCGCCCTTGAATTGGGTCTTGGCAGCCCAGGCCAGTTTCTGGTCGAAGGTGCTCAGCTCATTGGTTTTCTTCGCGGTGGCCGCGATCTGCTCGTTGGTCTCTTGCTGAGCCTGACGGGCGATTTGCTGATCTTTTTGATCCCTGGCCAGCTCGGCTTGCAGTTCGCTGTATTGCGCATTGGTAATCGAGCCGTTTGCCTTAAGCATGTCGAGCAGTTTGGCGTCGACTGCGGCACTGGCCGGAACACTCATGGCCAGCAGCAGACCGCCACACAGGGCCGCCGCAGTTTTCGTGGAAGCAAGACGCATATCAATCTCCGAAGATGTAAGGGGATGACTGAGCCATCCGGGACACAACCGACCGTTGAGGGACGGAAACAGTGGCCGGGTAGAACCCGACGCTCTAAAAACTGGCGCCAGTATCGCGATGGTTTATTACAGAGCGGTGGCAAAGTGATGGCGTCTCGATGACGATACAAAGACCGTATGAACTTTTGATCCAGAACCCTGTCAGGCGGTTTTGACGGATGTGTAATGGCGGGCGATAGGCGATACTCGCCGGGCTGTTACGCGAAGAAGTCGAGAGGGTGTCAATGCCGCTGCAACGTCTGGAAAGCCTGTCCGATATTGGTCCGCGCACGTGGGATGCCCTGGTGCCGGAGAATCAGCCGTTTCTACGCCATGCCTTCCTCAGTGCACTGGAAGACAGCGGCAGCCTCGGCCCCCATTCCGGCTGGCAGCCCGAGCATCTGTTGCACCTCGAAGAAGGGCGTCTGATCGCCGCGTTACCCAGTTACCGCAAGTGGCATTCCTACGGCGAGTACGTGTTCGATCACGCCTGGGCCGATGCCTGCGAGCGTGCCGGCATCGACTATTACCCGAAGCTGTTGACCGCCGTGCCGTTCAGCCCGGTCAGTGGGCCACGGTTGCTGGCGCGTAATGTCGAGGACGGTTTTGAACTACTGAAGAGCCTGCCGGGCTACCTTGAAATCGAAGAACTCTCCAGCGCCCACATCAACTTCACAGACCCTTTCACCGATGCGGCATTGGCCGAACAACCCGGCTGGTTGCAGCGGATCGGCTGTCAGTACCACTGGCAGAATCGCGGATATCGGGACTTTCAAGACTTCCTCGACGTCCTCAGTTCGCGCAAACGCAAACAGATGCGCAAAGAGCGCGAGCAAGTGGCGGGGCAGGGTATTGAGTTCGAATGGCTGGAAGGCAAGCAACTGGATCAGGCGCAGTGGGATTTTGTCTATGCCTGCTACGCCAATACCTACGCAGTGCGTAGGCAACGGCCCTATTTGACGCGGGAATTTTTCAGTCTGTTGGCCGAGCGCATGCCCGAAGCCATTCGCGTGGTGTTGGCCAAGCAAGGTTCACGACCCGTGGCCATGGCCTTCAGTCTGGTGGGCGGCGACAGTTTTTACGGGCGTTACTGGGGCTGCCTGGCGGAGTTCGACCGCCTGCATTTCGAGACCTGCTTCTACCAGGGCATGGACTACGCGATTGCCAATGGCTTCCAGCGTTTTGACGCCGGCGCCCAGGGCGAACACAAGCTGATTCGCGGGTTCGAACCGGTGATCACCCATTCCTGGCACTATCTGCGTCATCCGGGACTGAAAGCCGCGGTCAAAGACTTCCTTCACCAGGAGCGTCTTGGGGTGTTGGCCTATGCCGAGGAAGCGAGGACCGCGTTGCCTTATCGGCAAGCATGATCCTCGCCCGTGGCCTCAAGTGCCTTCCTTGCCTAGCCAGCGATAGGTCACGCCGCCGATCACCGCGCCCAACAGCGGTGCCACCCAGAACATCCACAATTGCGCGATGGCCCAGCCACCGACCATCAGCGCCGGACCGGTGCTGCGGGCCGGATTGACCGAAGTGTTGGTGACGGGAATCGAGATCAAGTGAATCAGCGTCAAGGCCAGGCCGATGGCAATCGGTGCAAGCCCGGCGGGCGCGCGTTTGTCGGTGGCACCGAGGATGATCAGCACGAACATTGCGGTCATCACCAGTTCACAGACAAAGCCCGCGGCCATCGAGTACTTGCCCGGGGAGTGTTCGCCGTAGCCGTTGGACGCCAGGCCGGCGGAGAGGTCGAAGCCTTCCTTGCCGCTGGCGATGTAGTAGATCAGCGCGGCGGCGATAATGGCGCCAATCACCTGGGCGATGATGTACGCGGGCAACTCCCGCGCCGGGAACCGACCGCCGACGCACAGGCCGACGGAGACGGCAGGGTTGAGGTGGCAACCGGAGATATGGCCGATGGCGAAGGCCATGGTCAACACGGTGAGACCAAACGCAATGGCCACACCCAGCACCCCGATCCCGAGGGGCGAAGAGGCGGCGAGCACCGCACTGCCGCAACCCCCCAATACCAGCCAGAACGTACCTAACAACTCAGTGACAGAACGTTTGAACAGCGACATGAGAGCGTCCTTGATAGGCGACCTATCGAGACTGTATCGCGTGATGCATCCTGCAGACTTACGACAGGCTCATCTCCAGAACCTTGGCTGAGTACAGCAGGGTTTCTGCGGATTTCCAGCGGCCACAAAAAACCGCCAGGGCCTGTGGTTAGCAGGCTGTGGCGGTTTTTTGGTGGATTTAGAGGGCGCTTGTGGCGAGGGAGCTTGCTCCCGCTGGACAGCGAAGCTGTCCCTATGGCAAAAACTCCACTGTGTCAGAAAAACCAGGCTGCCTGAAATTACGACTGCTGCGCAGCCGAGCGGGAGCAAGCTCCCTTGCCACAAAAGCTCACTCCCACAGGTTCGATGGTGATCTCACGATATCAGTCGATACCGACAAACCCACCCGTCTGGTGCTGCCACAGCCGCGCATACAATCCACCATGCGCCAGCAGTTCGGCGTGGGTGCCGGTTTCGGCGATCTTGCCTTTTTCCAGCACCACCAGCCGGTCCATCCGGGCGATGGTCGAGAGTCGGTGGGCGATGGCGATCACGGTTTTGCCTTGCATCAGGGTTTCCAGGCTTTCCTGGATCGCCGCTTCGACTTCCGAGTCCAGCGCCGAGGTCGCCTCGTCCATGATCAGGATGGGTGCGTCCTTGAGCAGCACACGAGCAATCGCAATCCGCTGACGCTGGCCGCCGGAGAGTTTCACCCCGCGCTCACCCACGTGCGCATCGAAACCGGTACGGCCTTCGGCGTCCGACAGCAACGGAATGAACTCATCGGCGCGCGCCTTGTGCACCGCTTCCCACAGCTCGGCGTCGGTGGCATCGGGTCTGCCGTAAAGCAGGTTGTCGCGAATCGAACGGTGCAGCAACGAGGTGTCCTGGGTGATCATGCCGATGCGCTCGCGCAGGCTTTCCTGGCCGACTTCGGCGATGTTCTGCCCATCGATGAGGATTCGCCCGCCCTGCACGTCATAGAGGCGTAGCAGCAGGTTGACCAGGGTCGATTTGCCGGCACCGGATGGCCCGATCAAGCCGATTTTCTCACCGGGCTTGATCGTCAGGTTAAGGTCGCCAATGATTCCGCTCTTCTTGCCGTAGTGAAAATCCACGTGCTCGAAACGCACTTCGCCTCGGGGCACGGCCAGCGGTTTGGCCTGATCGCGGTCAGTGATGCTGACCGGTTGGGCGATGGTCCGCAAACCGTCCTGGACCATGCCAATGTTTTCGAAGATGCCAGTGACCACCCACATGATCCAGCCGGACATGTTGACGATACGAATCACCAGGCCAGTCGCCAGGGCAATCGCGCCCACCGAGATCAGCGACTGCGTCCACAGCCACAGGGCCAGGCCGGTGGTGGTGACGATCAGCAGGCCGTTCATGCTGGTGATGGCCACGTCCATGCTGGTGACCACGCGCCCGGCCAGTTGGGCTTTTTCGGTTTGCTCCTTGATGGCTTCCTTGGCGTATTGCTGTTCATGGTTGGTATGGGCGAACAACTTCAAGGTGGTGATGTTGGTGTAGCCGTCGACGATCCGTCCCATGAGTTTGGAGCGCGCATCGGAGGATTGCACCGAGCGGTCCTTGACCCGCGGCACGAAGTAATAAAGCGCGCCGATGAACCCGGCGATCCAGGTCGTCAGCGGGATCATCAGGCGCCAGTCTGCTTCGGCAAACAGCACCAGCGCGCTGATGGCGTAGATCAGCACATGCCACAGGGCATCCACCGCTTGCACGGCGGAATCGCGCAGGGCGTTGCCGGTCTGCATGATGCGCTGGGCGATGCGCCCGGCGAAGTCGTTCTGGAAGAAGTTCAGACTCTGTTTGAGGACATAGCGGTGGTTCTGCCAGAGAATCAGGCTGGTCATGCCAGGGTTCAGCGTCTGGTGCACCAGCAGGTCGTGCAGACCGAAGAAAATCGGTCGCAGAACCAGGGTCACTACCACCATCCAGGTCAGTTCAAGTGCGTGGTCCTGGAAGAAATCGGGGTTCGGCGTGCCTTGGGCCAGGTCGATGATGCGGCTCAGGTAGTTGAACAGCGCGACTTCGATCAAGGAGGCGAACAGGCCGACAATCAGCAGGGCGGCGAAACTCGGCCAGACCTGCTTCAAGTAATAGGTATAGAAGGGGAGAACCCGATCTGGCGGAGCCGCCGTCGGAGCGTCGCGGAATATGTCGATCAGTTTCTCGAAACGGCGATAAAGCATCAGTTCTCCGCCCGCGCGCGGGCTCTCCTTTAAACGATATGAGCGGCGCCGGATGCCGGCAGCCGCTCAAGCACTCCTGTGCAGATTAGTTGATCACTTTGGCCGACTTGATGAAAACAGAGTCGGCCGGCACATCTTTCATGCCGCCTTTGGTGGTGGTCGGGGAATTGACGATGATGTCCACCACATCCATGCCTTTGACGACTTTACCGAACACGGCATAGCCATCGCCCTGGTCGAGGAAGTCGTTGTCCTTGACGTTGATAAAGAACTGGCTGGTGGCCGAATCCGGGTTCGAGGTGCGGGCCATGGACAGCGTGCCACGCACGTTATGCAGGCCGTTTTTGGATTCGTTCTTGATCGGCGCCTTGGTTTCTTTTTGCTGCATCTGTTGAGTGAAACCACCGCCCTGGACCATGAAGCCAGGAATCACGCGGTGGAAAATCGTGTTGTTGTAAAAGCCGCTGTTGACGTAATCAAGGAAGTTTTTGGTACTGATCGGTGCCTTGACCGGGTCCAGTTCGATTTCGATCTGGCCGTTGGTGGTTTCCAGCAATACGTGCGGCGCCTTGGCGGCGGGCGTTGCGGCCATCAGGTTGGCGGCAAACAGAACGGAGCCGGCGACGAGGGCAATTTTTTTCAGCATGGGTCAGTGATCCTGAGTGAGGGGGTGTCGACTGCGGTGAGAAACTCGAGCAGGGTTTGGTTGAAGCGTTCGGGTTGATCCAGCGGGGTGGCGTGGCGGGAATCGGCGATCACCACCAGCCGCGCATCGGGCAGCAGTTTTACGTAGGTTTCCTTCAGCGAGACCGGCGTGTAATCGCGGTCGGCGGTGACGATCAGGGTTGGACAGGCGACTTTGGAAAGTCGTTCCTGAACACCCCAGCCAACAATGGCATCGAAGCTGGCGAGATAAGCATGTTTGTCGTTTTTTGCCCAGCGCTCGGCCATTTTCTGGCGCAAATCAGCTTGTTCGGGTTTGGGGAACAGCTTGGCACCCAAGGCCTTGCCGATGGCGCCCAGACTGAGGGCACGCATCAGGCTCCAGCGTTTGAACCACTGCCAGTAATCGTCGCGGGTGCGCAGCTTGACCTCCGGCGCACTGTTGACGATGCACAGGCTTTTAAGCATGTGCGACTGATCCACGGCCAGTTGAAAACCGATCATGCCGCCCATGGACAAGCCCACGTAATGCGTGGGGCCGAGGTTCAGGTGTTCCATCAGGGCGACCAGGTCGGCGCTGAACCCGGCAATGCTGTAACGCTCCCGGGGTTTGTCGGAGCGGCCGTGACCGCGCACATCCGGAACGATTACACGGTAATGGGCTGACAGCGCCGGGATCTGCTTTTCCCAGTCCAGGGTACTGGAACCCAGCCCGTGGACCAGCAGCAACGGCGTGCCGTGACCGTATTCCTCATAGTGCAGGTTGCAACCTTCATGTTCGAAATAGGCCATGCGGATACTCCGTGTCAGGCTTGTTCAGGGCGGCGAACGGCGCATCCAGCGGCGCGGTGTCGAAGGTGCGCAGCAGTTCGATCAGGATTTGTGTCGCCGGGCCCAAGGGTTTTTCCTTGTTCGAATACAGATAAAAACTCGGGTTGCGGCTGCCGCCCTGGTCCAACGGTAGCAGCTTGAGCGTGCCTTCCTTGAGTTCGCGTTCGATCATGTGCCGGGGCAGCCAGGCGAAACCCAGGCCACTGCTGACAAACGTCGCCGCGGTGGCCAGGCTGCCGACGGTCCAGCGCTGTTCGGCGCCGAGCCAGCCGACGTCTCGTGGCTGCTGGCGACCGGAGTCGCGGATGACCACTTGCAGCTGGCTTTCAAGGTCCTGGAAATTAAGTTCGCGGTTGAGGCGATGCAAGGCGTGTTCGGGGTGGGCGACCGCGACAAACTCGACGTCGCTCAACTCCGCACCCAGGTAGCCCGGAATGCTGAAACCACTGATGGCCAGGTCGGCCACGCCTTCGAGCAGTACTTCTTCAACGCCCGACAACACTTCTTCGCGCAGACGCACCCGGCAACCACGGCTCTGCGGCATGAACGCGGTCAACGCGCGGACGAGGCGGGCGCTCGGGTAAGCCGCATCGACCACCAGCCGCACTTCCGCTTCCCAGCCTTGCTCCATGTGGTGGGCCAGGTCTTCCAGCTGGCTGGCCTGTTTCACCAGTTGCCGCGAGCGTCGCAACAACACGCCGCCGGCTTCGGTCAGCACCGCTTTGCGGCCGTCGATGCGCAGCAGCGGCACGCCGAGCTGGTCCTGCATACGCGCCACGGTGTAGCTCACCGACGATTGCGAGCGGTGCAGCGCTTCGGCGGCCTGGGCGAAACCGCCGTGGTCGACCACGGCTTGTAATGTTCGCCATTGATCAAGGGTCACGCGGGGCGCTTTCATGAATAGCTCCTCTTGTCCTAAGCTGGCAGTCCTTATTGGAGACTGCTGAATGAAAAAATTCTGTTGTTTGGTGCTGGCGCTGCTGCCGCTGACTGCGTTTGCTTACCCGATTGATGTGGAGAAAAACCTCAACGGCATGAAGATCGACTACAACGCCCACGACACGGATAACGACATCGCATCCATTCAGGTCAACAACTACGGCGATACCGATGCGATCTGCAAGGTGGTTTTCAACAATGGCCCGGAAGCGCCGCGCACCCGCTCTATCGAAGTGGCCGCTGGCAAACACAAAAATGCCACCGCCAAGTTCACCCGCACCATTATCAAGATGCGCATCAACCTGAGCTGCACCCCCAAATGACATAAAACCCTGTAGGGGCGAGGCTTGCCTGCGAAGACGGTGTGCCAATCGACATGGATGTTGAATGACACCGGCCCCTTCACGGGCAAGCCTCGCTCCTGCAGGTGCAGGGCATGATCAGCTTATAAACGAATTTATTGATGGGTTATAGCAGTTATTTGCGCTTTTTCATCGATATGACTCTGTTTAACCTTCACTCCATCGCCTTACAGCATTCTCAGATGGAGCCTACATCCCATGTCACGCGTTCTGATCATCGAAAGCAGCGCACGTCAGCAAGACTCGGTTTCCCGTCAGTTGACCCAGACGTTCGTCAGCCAGTGGAAAGCCGCTCACCCGAACGACCAGATCACCGTGCGTGACCTCGCCGTCAACCCGGTGCCGCACCTGGACATCAATCTGCTGGGCGGCTGGATGAAACCCGCCGAACAGCGCAGCGAAATCGAACAGGTCTCCCTGGAACGCTCCAACGAGTTGACCGACGAACTGTTGGCCGCTGACGTGCTGGTCATGGCCGCGCCGATGTACAACTTCGCCATCCCCAGCACCCTTAAAGCCTGGCTCGACCATGTGCTGCGTGCCGGCGTGACTTTCAAGTACACCGAGACCGGCCCGCAAGGTTTGCTCAGCGGCAAGCGCGCCTACGTGCTGACTGCTCGCGGCGGGATCTACGCCGGTAGCACCGCCGATCACCAGGAACCGTACCTGCGTCAGGTGATGGGTTTCATCGGGATTCACGACGTGACCTTCATTCACGCCGAAGGCATGAACCTGGGCGGTGACTTCCAGGAGAAAGGCTTGAACCAGGCCAACGCCAAGCTTTCCCAGGTGGCCTGAGGCTTTAATCGCCAGATAATCCCTTGATGTTCAAGTGGCCTGGCGCAACCCCTTCAAGGCTTTACGCGCATCGAACCTCCCTTTGCACTTGTTGCTCCTGAGTGCTGTCGCCCGATTGAACGCTTTAGCGAGATCGGGCTTTTTTTTGCCTGGGATTTTTGGGGTTGAACTCGAACCTGGAGCGAAGCTTGCTCGCGAAGACGGTGTCAGATCCAACATAGATAGCGGCTGACACAGCGTCTTCGCGAGCAAGCTTCGCTCCTACAGGAATCGATGTGTTCTCGTGATTGCCAGCAAAACCCGCTATCGTCGCCGCCATTCGAAACGAGGCGAGCATGGGCTATCTACTTTTTGTCACGCTGATCCAGGCGTTTTCCTTCAGTCTGATCGGCGAATACCTGGCCGGTCATGTCGACAGTTACTTCGCGGTGCTGGTGCGGGTTTTGTTGGCCGGGCTGGTATTTATCCCGTTGACGCGCTGGCGTTCGGTTGAGCCGGCGTTCATGCGCGGCATGCTGTTGATCGGCGCGTTGCAGTTCGGCGTGACCTACGTCTGCCTGTACCTGAGCTTCCGGGTGCTGACGGTGCCGGAAGTGTTGCTGTTCACCATCCTCACACCTCTGCACGTGACCCTGATCGAAGATGCCTTGAATCGGCGCTTCAATCCGTGGGCGCTGGTGGCCGCACTGGTGGCGGTGCTCGGTGCGGCGGTGATTCGTTACGACCGGATCAACCCGGATTTCTTCATGGGCTTCCTGCTGCTGCAACTGGCCAACTTCACCTACGCCGCCGGGCAAGTGCTATATAAACATCTGGTGGCGCGTTACCCGAGCGATCTGCCGCATTACCGACGCTTCGGCTACTTTTACCTGGGCGCGCTGGCGGTGGCATTACCGGCATTTCTGATGTTCGGCAAACAGAATTTCCTGCCGGAGGCGCCGCTGCAATGGGGTGTGTTGGTGTTCCTCGGCCTGGTCTCGACCGCGTTGGGGTTGTACTGGTGGAACAAGGGCGCCTGTATGGTGAACGGTGGAACATTGGCGGTGATGAACAACCTGCATGTGCCGGTGGGGTTGCTGATCAATCTGTTGATCTGGAATCAGCATGAAGAACTAGGGCGGTTGTTCTTTGGCGGATCGGTGATTTTGATGGCGGTGTGGATCAGTCGGTTGGGTGTACGCAGGCCAGCTATCGCGTGATCATTCCCACGCGGAGCGTGGGAGCGATCAGTTCGGTGGGCTACATGATGTGTTTTTCGGGCTCGGGTATATGGCCCGCGCCTAAAACTGCCGGAAGTAACCCGCTCCGCAAGTCCCCACCACTCGGCTGCTGATACAGGCTCAATCCGAACTCCGGCAGCACCGCCAGCAGGTAATCGAAAATATCCCCCTGAATCCGCTCGTAATCTGCCCACGCCGTAGTGCGGGTGAAACAGTAGATTTCCAGCGGAATACCCTGCGCGGTGGTTTGCATCTGGCGGACCATGCAGGTCATGCTCGGCTGAACCTCCGGATGACTCTTCAGATAGGCCAGCGCATAGGCGCGGAACGTCCCGATGTTGGTCATCCGCCGACGGTTGGCCGACATCGCTGCGACATTGCCCTGCGCCTCGTTCCAGGCCTTGAGCTCCGCCTGTTTGCGGCCGATGTAGTCGGTGAGCAGATGCACCTGGCTCAGTTTCAACTCTTCGTCGTCGCGGACGAATCGCACGCCGCTGGCATCGATGAACAGGCTGCGCTTGATCCGTCGTCCGCCGGACTGCTGCATGCCGCGCCAGTTCTTGAACGACTCGGACATCAGGCGCCAGGTCGGTATCGAGACGATGGTCTTGTCGAAATTCTGCACTTTCACCGTGTGCAGCGTGATATCCACCACGTCACCGTCGGCACCGACTTGCGGCATCTCGATCCAGTCGCCGACCCGCAGCATGTCGTTGCTGGTCAGTTGCACGCTGGCGACGAACGACAGCAGCGTGTCCTTGTAGACCAACAGAATCACTGCCGACATGGCGCCCAGGCCGGACAGCAGCAACAGGGGCGAACGGTCGATCAGCGTGGCGACGATGATGATCGCGCCAAACACGTACAGGACCATTTTCGTCAGTTGCACGTAGCCTTTGATCGACCGGGTACGGGCATGTTCGGTGCGCGCGTAGATGTCCAGCAGGGCACTGAGCAGGGCGCTGACCGACAGCATCAGGAACAGAATGGTGAACGCCAGCGCGACGTTACCGAGGAATATCAGGCTGGTCTTGCTCAGCCCCGGCACCAGGTGCAGGCCGAACTGGATCACCAGCGACGGCGTCATCTGTGCCAGGCGATGAAAGACCTTGTTATGCCGAAAGTCGTTGACCCAGTGCAAGGCCGGTTGCCGGCCAAGCATTTTGGTCGCATGAATAATGAGGTAGCGCGCCACTCGTCCGAGGACCAGCGCCACCACCAGCAGCAGGATCAGTGCCAGGCTGGAATGCAGGAGCGGGTGCTGATCGAGGGCACCCCAGAGGTCTTGGGCGTTGAGCCAGAGCTGTTTGATATCCATGGGTAAAACCGGTTCTTCTGTAGGACGCGACGGGGCGATTAGAGCATCTAAGACGCTTTGCATGACGTTTTGAGACAAATCAGGCAACAAAAAAGCCACTGTTTACCGCCGTTTGCATAAAGAAACTCGGCCTCGGCGCTCGAAACCGTTACCCTATGCAGCTGTTTTTTTGTATTTCTTCGAGGTAGCACCCGTGTTTTCCCAATTCGCCCTGCACGAACGCCTGCTCAAAGCCGTGGCCGAGCTTAAATTTGTCGAGCCAACGCCTGTGCAAGCAGCGGCTATTCCGCTGGCGCTCCAAGGGCGTGACCTGCGGGTGACAGCGCAAACCGGTAGCGGCAAGACCGCTGCATTCGTTTTGCCGATCCTCAACCGTCTGATCGGCCCGGCCAAAGTCCGCGTCAGCATCAAGACCCTGATCCTGTTGCCGACCCGCGAGCTGGCCCAGCAGACCATCAAGGAAGTCGAGCGCTTCGCTCAGTTCACGTTCATCAAGTCCGGTTTGATCACCGGTGGTGAAGACTTCAAGGTCCAGGCCGCCATGCTGCGCAAAGTGCCGGACATCCTGATCGGTACGCCGGGCCGGATGATCGAGCAACTGAACGCCGGCAACCTCGACTTGAAAGAAGTTGAAGTGCTGGTCCTCGACGAAGCCGACCGCATGCTCGACATGGGCTTTGCCGAAGACGTGCAGCGTCTGGTGGAAGAATGCACCAACCGTCAGCAGACCATGCTGTTCTCGGCCACCACCGGCGGTTCGGGCTTGCGCGAGATGGTCGCCAAGGTCCTGAACAACCCGGAACACTTGCAGCTGAACAACGTCAGCGATCTGAACGCGACCACCCGTCAGCAGATCATCACCGCTGACCACAACCAGCACAAAGAACAGATCGTCAACTGGCTGTTGGCCAACGAGACCTATCAGAAGGCTATCGTGTTCACCAACACCCGGGCCATGGCTGACCGCATCTACGGCCGCCTGGTGGCGCAGGAATACAAAGCGTTCGTGCTGCACGGTGACAAAGACCAGAAAGACCGCAAGCTGGCCATCGACCGCCTGAAGCAGGGCGGTGTGAAAATCCTCGTCGCCACCGACGTCGCCGCTCGCGGCCTCGACGTGGAAGGCCTGGACCTGGTGATCAACTTCGACATGCCGCGCAGCGGCGACGAATACGTTCACCGTATCGGTCGTACTGGCCGCGCCGGCAACGATGGCCTGGCCATCTCGCTGATCTGCCACGGCGACTGGAACCTGATGTCGAGCGTCGAGCGCTACCTCAAGCAGAGCTTCGAGCGCCGCACCATCAAGGAAGTCAAAGGCACCTACGGCGGACCGAAAAAGGTCAAGGCCTCGGGCAAAGCCGTTGGCGTGAAGAAGAAAAAGGTCGACGCCAAGGGCGACAAGAAGAAAACCGGCGCCAAGGCCCCGACCAAGCGCAAGATCGCCAACCGCCCGAAGACCGACGCCCTGTCGCTGGTCAGCAAGGACGGCATGGCGCCGCTCAAGCGCCGCAAGCCGGAAGCACCGGCTGCTGAATAAGGCGTTGTCAGGTCAGTTAGGATAGGTATGGCGAACACAAAACCTTGTGGCGAGGGAGCTTGCTCCCGCTGAGGCGCGAAGCGGCCCTGAAAAGAAGGGACTGCTGCGCAGTCCAGCGGGAGCAAGCTCCCTCGCCACAGGATCCGTGTTGCTTCTGACTGACTGGTTTTAGCCGTAGCGATCCAATAAAAACCCGGACAAGTGTCCGGGTTTTTTTATCTCCAGCGTTTGTCAGCTCCCCAATAGCCCACTGGTGTCCGCATCAAAACGTTGTTTGGCTTGATCAGCCTTCGGTTTGAGTAGCGTGAGCAGCTCGGCCTCGCCGTACAACCGTGTGACCGCCAGTTCCTTTGGCGTCGGCTCAATCGGGATCAGCACGTCTTCAGTGTCGGCATGCAGCCAGATCGCCACCAAGTGCAGCGCCGAAACAAACAGCACCCGCAGCTCAACGGTTTTACCCTGCAGTTGCGGCGACTGTTCCGCCAGTTTCAACGCCCCGACCGTCGCAGCGGCGATGGCCCCGTGGTTCAGCGAGGCGAACTCGACATGGCCGCGGACGTCGGCCAATTGCGCATCGGCAATCGTCACGCCATTGGAAAACACCAGGTAATGCCAATCGCCGACTTTGGCGTCTTTCAGGCCTTTGCCCTGGCTCACGTCCTCCAGGCTGAGCGAGTAACCACGGTAGGCCTCGCTCAGGCTGATGTTGCCGGGCGTGGCGTTGGCAAACTGGCGATTGACGCCGAAGCCTTGGGTTTGCAGGGCGGCTTGCAGCGCCGGACGCAATGTCTGTACGCCGTTGGAAGGCGCCTTTGGATAAGTCAGTTGCATGATGTCGCCCTCCTAGTTTTTAACGGTGAAGTAAGTGTTGGTCCAGTTGCCGCCGCCGTTGTAAGAACCGGGGAAGGAGTTCAACGCTCGGGTCGAGTAGCCGTAGATCGAGTCTGCGACCAGCACGTAGTTGCCGTTGGTGCCATAGATCGTCAGGAAGTGCGCACCGCCACCGAACCAGGCACAGCGCAAACCGATCGGTCGGCCCATGTTGATCTGGTTCTGGATGGCCGACATCTGCAGCGAACCCTGATTCATACCGTTGAAACTGCGGGTGATCCTCAGGGCTGTATCCAGATAGCCATACACGTTGCACGGCCCCGGTTGATTACAGCAGTTGCGGTCCAGCGCGGTGGTGGCCACGCCGCATTGGGTCCAGGACCCGGTGCCGTAATAGTTGCCGACCGAGGCGGAAACCGCCGCCCAGCACCAGTTGGTCTGGGTTTGCTTCTGCATTGTGAAGTTGAGGCTGGCAGCAGCCAGTGCGCTGAGGGGGGCAGCCGATTCGACATCGGACAGTTGCGGGTTGAGCAGATGACCGGTCAGGCACCTTGGCAGGGTTTCGCCGGTGAATGACGTGGCTTCAGTGGTTAACATTTTCAATCCTCCATGAGTGAAAACTAGCGTCCAGCTAGTGGGTATGTAGCGGTGTGGCTGAGCGATCGGCGTATGCGGTTTGCCATGTTGGATGGCCGGCTCCGATTCGGGCTCGGGGTAACCTTAGGCAGATATATGCGTATGTGCAAATAATTAAATGCACTAGTGCAAATTCCAGATCGAAAGGACGGCGCCTTTGGCAGCGCCGGAAGAAGCGTCATTTTTGCGTAGGAGTGACCGAAGGCGCCAATCCCTGGTTTCAGCTCTCGGCCTTTTTGTCCGCCGTCTTCAGCTCTTTCAGCCGCTGATCAATCAGCTGGCATTTGTCGGGAAGATCCGCGCTGGCGGTGCCCAAATCCATCTTCTGCAGCTCGGCGTTGATCTCTTTGGCCTTGGCCGGGTTCTGCTCGGTGAGTTTGGTCACTTCCTTGGCCAGTTGTTCGCGCTTGGCGGTGGCTTCTTCGGGAGTGCAGGCCCAGGCAGGGAGGGCGCAGGTGAGAGTGGTGACGAGGGTGAGTTTCAGCAGGGTTTTCATTGTGAGCCTCAGTCCGGGTTAAGACGGGTTAACCGGTTGAGGGCCGAAGTACGGCAAAAGTTCAGCGGCGCAGTGGTGGATCGACCGGGATTTCGTGGATGCTTAGCCTTTCCCCCCCTGTTTCCTGTGCCCAAGGATCGAACATGCTTCCAAAAGCAGTGTTGATGGTACTTTTCCTGTCGCTATCAGCTTGCGGACCTTCTCGTTCAGCATGGATCGACAGCGCCAACAGCCTGGTCGGGCAGCCGATGCCCGATCTCGAAAACAAACCTTGCGATGCTCGCTGTCAGCTCATGCTGTGGTCCCCAAACAATCACGAACACCGCTATGAACGAGTGGTCGAGGGCGATGGCAATCGTTACTACTTCAACTGGCTATTCGATTGCAGTTACTCGGTGTACACCACGGCCGATGGTGTGATCCGGTCGTGGCGGTTCGAGACATCGCGGCCTGAAAGTTGTTATGTGTTCTAGCGCACTATCCCCCGTGGCAGCAGCTGGATGACGCCTTGTCTTCGTATTTGTCGTGGTGCTGCACCCACTCCATGATCTCCTCTTCATTACGGCCCTTGGGCGTCAGGTCGAGGTAGTTATAGGCCCCGACCAACATGTCCAGGCCCCGGGCATAGGTGGAATAGGTGTGAAAGATTTCTCCCGCTTCATTGCGATAAAACACGCTGAGGCCAGGGAGTTCTTCTTCGGCGCCGTCGGATTTTTCGTAGTTGTAGGTGGCTTTGCCGGCAGCGACGTCTTCGGCTCGGGCGGAAACGCCAAAGTCGTAGTTGAAATCGCAGCCTTCTGACGATACCCAATCGAATTTCCAGCCCATACGCCGTTTGAAGGCTTGGAATTCGGCGAACGGTGCGTGAGAAACTGCGACCACTGCCACGTCATGATGGGCCAGATGCTGGTTGGCGCCATCGATGTGGTCGGACAGGAACGAGCAGCCGGGGCAGCCTTCGTCCCATCCGGCGGCGAACATGAAGTGGTAGATGACCAACTGGCTGCGGCCGCCGAACAGGTCGGCGAGTTTCAGTTCGCCTTGGGGGCCCTGGAAGTGGTAATCCTTGTCGATTTTCACCCAGGGCAGGGCGCGGCGTTCGGCGCTGAGTTTGTCCCGTTCCTTTGTGAAGGCTTTTTCGTGGGCCAGGTGTTGTTTGCGGGCGGCGAGCCAATCTTCGCGGGACACGACGGGATGATTCTGAACGTTCATCAGGTTTTCTCCTTCGCAAGGCTGGGAGGTGACTTACAGAGCCTAGTCGTTTGACCTGCGTCCAATTCGACATGCCGTCGGTCGGCAGCCGCAAAAAACTCGGTTGAACGGCTGCGCGCGGTGCCGGTCACAACTTAAGAAGGCCCTCTCTCACAGGCTTTGGAGGTTGAATCAGGATGACCACTTACAACTGGGATTTGATTGAACGCTTGCTGCACGAAGTGCAACGCGGTGAGGCCAGTTTCACGCCGCGCCCGTATGCCGAGCAGCATGCGGCGGAGAAAGCGTCGGAAGGCGAAGCGACTGAAAACCTCGATCACCTCAAGGCTGTGGCCGGCGAGTACGAAAAATTATTGCTGGCGCGCGGTTATATCGAGCCTCGACCCGAAGAGCAGGGCGGCACCGGCTCCAATTACATTTTGACGCCGCGTGGCTCGAGCTTGTTGAGCCTGATCGACAGCAGCATTCCGGGTAATGACCATCCGCGGCAGGTGTTGGATGAGCAGGAAGATGCGCTGGATGAGCTGACGTTTGATGAGGTGGCGTCGAAGGCGCAGATTGCCTGAAGACCACCTGAAACCAATGTGGGAGTGAGCCTGCTCGCGATTGCGGAGTGTCAGTCGACATCGTCGTTGTCTGATACTCCATCATCGCGAGCAGGCTCACTCCCACATTTTGACCTGTGTTGGGCTTAGCCTTGTTGCGCGGCTTTCAGGCATTTCAAATCGTTGAAGTCCTTGCGCACCCCTTCAATCTTTTTCAACAGCCGCTGACGTTGAGGCGGCGTACTCTCGGCCATCAAATCCACGAACAATCCTCGTGCTTGCGCTTCAGTGTTGGCATAGGCCTGACGGTACGCCGGCGTCCATAAACTCTCACGATTCACCAGAAGCGTCTCGATTCTCTGTGGGAATTCCGGACTCTGACGCTGCGCAACGGCCGCACTGAATTGCTTCTGCCAATGCGCTCGGTTGGCGATCCATTGCGTGTTCTGGTCACCCAAGGCGTTCGACCATGTCACCACCCGTTGTCTCTGAGTCGGGCTGAGCGGGCCCAGCCAGTCATTCAGGCGTTTTTGCATGCGCTCGCTACGTTCCTTGATCTGCTGATCGAGCGTCGGTTTGACGTAATCGTCTTGGCGCTTGCGCTGATCCTTGGCGAAGGCGTCGTTCATTTCAGCGACTTGCTTGTCATCCAGCCCCTGTAACAATTCGATGGCCGAAGGGGTGATTTCCCGGGCGGTCTGTGCGATGGCGTCCTTGGCTTCCTGAGTGCGGATTTGCAGCGCGTCGTCGGTGACCTGGTTGGTCTCGACCATCGCCTGCAAGCGGTCCAGCCAGTCAAGGTAGCCCGGCAGTTGCGTGGTGCAGTGCCAGCTCAGGTGTTCCTTGAGGCGCTCGTTGAACCAGCCTTTTTGTTCGCCGTTCATGTCCAGGTAATCGCTGAGCGTCCACGGAATGATCACGTCGAGGTTGCGATAGGCCAGGCCCACGCGGCTACAGGCGCCAAGGGCCAGGCTGAGCGTGATGATGAGGGCTAGATACTTTAACCAGCGCGACATGGGCGAATCCTTGCGAAGATCTGGCTTCTTTAGTGGATTCTTATGTGAACGCAGAATGGGCCCGGCAGTTCAGCCGATCAATAGAAGGGGCGCTCGGCCTTGAGGGTGACCAACCCGTCGCACTGGCTGTTGTGCCCGGAGTAGGCGGAACAGTCGCTGCCGCTGAGGCTTGAGTCGCTGTAGATCAGGTTGAGGTCGACACCCATGAACGGCCGGGAAAGTTGCACCGACCAATCGGTAAAACTGCCGATATAGCCGCCGTCGACGGACGCTGGCGTGTTGAGTTGGTGGGTGGTGTATTTCATGCTGATCCCGATGCCGAACGGCTGATTGCCGCCCAGGTCGGCGAAGACGGTGCTGTTCTGTTTGTCCGGGTCGTTGCTGAAGGCTGCGCCGAAACGGCTGCCGAGAAAGGTCAGGCCACCGAAAAACTCCTGGCTGTCGAGGGTGTCCACTTTCGGGTAGCTGTAATGGATCATGCCGACTTCGTACCCGAGGGTATTATCGAAAGGCTGTTTAAAGCCCAGGTAGGAGTCGACTTCAAGGTTGGCCCCAGGGGATAAACCCATGCTCGGCGCCCATTGCCCCGCGTAAAAGCCACTGTCATGGCTCAGGTCGAGACCACCGTGGAACGAACCGGTGCTGGCGGGCTTGACCAGCCCTTGGGCCATGCTGCGGCTGGGGGTGGTGCCGAGTTTGAGATCGAAATCGCCCAATTCACGCTGGAAGATTTGCGCGTTGGCGACCGAACACGACAGCAGGGTGCCGAGCAATAAATGGGAGGGTTTGAGCATGCGTCACTCCATGACCGCGAGGAGCAGGAACAAAAACCTACTGAAACGCTTGATCTAGACGTGTGCAAGCATACCGGCGAATGCTCGGCATTGAAGGCCGTTCGTCGATTTTTGAAATATTGATGTGTTTGGCGGGGTGTTGCGGGGAGGTTCCAGTCCAAGCGCTTCGAAGCTCAAAGCGCTTACGGACCAGGTGACGCGGCGGATCTTTGGGGGAGTGTTACTTCTTGCCCAAAGTGATCTGCTTGGACGGGCCGAACGTCTGGCCGCTCACGCCTTTGGCAATTTGCTGGATCTCGCCGCCGGACTTGAGGAACGCAGCGATCTGGTTGTTGATCGATTCGCTGGTTTCAACGGCTGGAGCTGGCTTTGCTTTGCTGTTGGATGCTTTTACACGCATGGCGGCCATTAACCTGTAGAAAATTAACTTGGCCAGGCATCGTACAGGAAATACTTGACAATTGCTTGGCTAATATCCCCTCAAAATACACATTGCAGGGGCGTCATTAATCACAAGCTATTATTCGAAACACGTTCCTAAGCTGCTGTTTTAAATAAGAACGACGGTAGAAAAACACAGGTTTCAGATCCGCTGGCGAGGGTGACGATCGCCCGTTCGGCCTGACGAGCGGCCAAATACCCAAGGCAAAACCCAGGAAAATTAAGGCCTTCAGAAGAATTTCTGGTGTCACCGGGCTGGCCACGGGAACGCCGCACGGAAAAACGGGTAGAATGCCGCCCACGCAATGAGGGTATTGGAAATGGCTTTAGTCGGGCGCTACAACAGTTTGCAAGTGGTTAAACACACTAACTTCGGTTTATATCTTGACGGTGGCGCGGATGGCGAAATCCTCCTGCCTAATCGTTATATTCCCAAAGATATTCCCAGCGAAGATGAAGATTGGCTCAACGTTTTTGTTTATCTGGACAGCGATGACAAACTCATCGCAACTACCGAAAAGCCGAAAGTTCAGGTCGGTGAATTCGCCAGTTTGAAAGTCGTTGAGGTCAACAGCATCGGTGTTTTCCTGGATTGGGGCCTGCCGAAGGATTTGCTGCTGCCGTACTCCGAAGAAAAACGCCAGATGACGGCCGGCGAATATGTCGTGGTGCACGTCTACCTCGACAAGCACACTCGCCGCATCACCGCGACGGCGCGCCTGGACCGCTACCTCGACAAGACCCCCGCCAGCTACACGCCTGGCCAGGAAGTTGATTTGCTGGTGGCCGAAGCGACCGACATGGGCTTCAAGGCAATCATCAACAACAAGCACTGGGGCCTGATTCACAAGAACGAAATCTTCAAGTTCATGCGCGCCGGCAAGGAAGAGAAAGGCTTTATCAAAGAAGTCCGTACCGACGGCAAGATCAGCCTGAGCCTGCAACCGGTGGGCGAAGAAGCCGCCACCAGCCTCAACTCGAAGATCCTCGCCAAGTTGCGTGAAAACAACGGCACCCTGCCGGTCAGCGACAAGAGCGACCCGACCGTGATCACCAGCCTGTTTGGTGTCAGCAAAGGCAACTTCAAGAAGGCTATCGGTGCGCTGTACAAAAATGGCCAGATCGTCATTCATGCGGATCGCATTGAACTAAGCTGACCTCGCTCCGGCCCCATATAGAACGATTACAGAGGGGCGGGTTATGAAAAAAGGGCTGTTTGCCTACGCGGGCACCTTGCTCGCGTTTCTTGTGCTCGACGGCCTATGGCTGGGCGTGCTGATGGCGCCGACTTATCGGGCGCTGCTCGGTCCGCTGATGCTCGACCAACCGCTGCTGGCCCCGGCAGCGGTGTTCTATCTTCTTTATGTCTTGGGTTGCGTGGTGTTCGTGGTGTTGCCGGCGAAGACCTGGCGACGAGCTTCGGTGCTGGGCGCGCTATTGGGTCTGGTGGCTTACGGCACGTATGACCTGAGTAACTGGGCAACCTTGAACGGATGGTCGGCGCAGTTGGCGTTGATGGACATGGCCTGGGGCACGTTGGCCACCTGCATTGCCTGCACGGTCGGGTATTGGGTTGCGCGAAAAGTGCAGTGATCCTCGTTGCCTGCAATGACGCAATCGGGAATTTAAACGTCCCGTCCAGGCGGCATTTTCTGGCCGTTTGGTTAATAATCGACAGCATAACTTTTCGCCCCGACACCGTTTGTTCAGCAAGCAGGCCGGGGCTTTGTTTTTACTGTCGAGTCACTGCCATGTTTGTTGTTGTCGAGGTGTTCCGGTGAGCGCCAGCCGGCGTAGCGCCGATGGGTTTGCCCTGCAAGTGATGGTCGGGTTGTGCCTGATCTGGGGCGTGCAGCAGGTGATGATCAAATGGGCGGCGCCCGACATCGCTCCGGTCATGCAAGCGGCGGGGCGGTCGGGTATTTCCGCGTTGCTTGTAGGACTGTTGATCTGCTGGAAGGGTGGCTGGGACCAAGTCAGCAGCACCTGGCGCGGTGGCTTGTTGGCCGGTGCGTTGTTTGGTCTGGAGTTCTTTTTCATTTCCGAAGGTTTGCAACTGACCACGGCAGCGCATATGTCGGTGTTCCTTTATACCGCGCCGATTTTTACCGCGTTGGGCGTGCACTGGCTGCTGCCGAGCGAACGTCTGAGGCCGGTGCAATGGCTGGGGATTTTCCTCGCCTTCGTCGGGATCGCCATCGCGTTTGCTGGCGGCGTGTCCTGGGACAACCTCGACCACCGCATGTTGATGGGCGATGCGTTGGGCGTACTGGCCGGGGCATCCTGGGGCGCGACCACGGTGGTGGTGCGTGCCTCGCGACTGTCGGAAGCCCCGGTCACGTTGACCCTCTTTTACCAACTGATCGTCGGTTTCGTTGGGCTGCTGCTGATCGCGATCCTCAGCGGTCAGGTGACCCACGTCAGCCTGACCACCGTGGCGGTGGCGAGCGTGCTGTTCCAGGGATTGGTCGTGTCGTTCTTCAGCTACCTGACGTGGTTCTGGCTGTTGCGCCGTTACCTGGCCGCGAACCTGGCGGTGTTTTCGTTCATGACACCGCTGTTCGGTGTCACATTCGGCGTGGTGTTGCTGGGTGAAGAGTTGAGCCTGAACTTCGTCATCGGTGCCGTGCTGGTGTTGTTGGGCATCACGTTTGTCAGCGCTGAGCAGTGGGTTCGCCGTCGTTTGCGCAAAGCCCTGGGGCAGCAGTGACGGGACGCAGTAACAACCCACCGGCGACAAGCAAGCCGCTGCCGGCAACCACCAGCGCTGGCTGCAAACCACCACTGAAATGGCTGCTCAGCGCTGCCAGCAACGGTCCGGCGAGCTGACCCACGGCAAAGCAGGCCGTTAGCATCCCGGCGTTGCGTTGAGTAGCGTGGGGCGCCAGTTCTCGGGAGCGTTGCATCACCAATTGCATGCAGGCCAGGAACGGCGTGCCGCACAGAATCACCCCCAGCGCCAGGCCCGAGCCGCTGCCCAACAGACAGGCAAAGACACCAGCGGCTTGCAGCCACAACGTCACCATCAGCCAGTGGCGGGTGCCATTCGGGGTTTGTCGACGCAGGCTGACCAGCACCACCCCGATAGCCGACGCCAGACCGAAGCACGGCCAGAACAGGTCGGCCTGCCATTGGCCATGGAACTGTGCGCTGGCCATTTGCGAAAGGAACGTGGCGGGGATGATGTAGCCCAAGCCGTACAACCCGTAGATCACACCTAGACGACCAATGCCTCGCTGGTTCGAAGTGGCTGTGCTCGGTGCGGCAACCGCAGTCGCGGTCGATTGCGGCAAAAACGGCAGAATCCCCAGCAGCATTGCCAATGCGACACCGGCATACACCAGCCACAAGGTGGCAGACGTCTGCCCGAGCAGGTGCGAGCCCAACGCCAACATTCCTGTGAGAAAAATCCCCAAACCAGGTCCGGCAAATACCTGGGCGCCCAGTCGTGGGCTGCCGGCTGCCGCTGCCAGTGGCTGGCTCAACGCCGTGATCATCACCAGCACCCAGGCGCTGGCCACGCCGGTACCGAATCGCAGCACCAGGTGCGACCAGAACCCGTTGGCCCAGAACGACGCCAGTGTCAGCAGCACACACAGCCACAACCCACCGAGCAGTCGCCGACGGACCTGTTCGGGACGGCGAGAGAACATGGCATCCACGGCACCGACGAAGTAGCCGAGGTAGTTGGCGGCCGCAATCAGACCGGCGGCAGTCAGGTCGATCTGACCTTCGCTGAGCAAGTGCGGCATTTGCGGTGTGAGGGCGAAACGCCCGATCCCCATGGCCATCATCAGGGCGATAAAACTGGCGAGTAAGCGAATCAAGGGAGACATGGTCTGAATTCCGGTAAAGGCTCAATGACCGTCAGGCTAGGACTGATTGACTTTCTTTAAAAATGAATAATAGTGAGTAACTTGTTCTGATTTGGAGAATATCGTGGAGTTCAGCCAATTGCGGATTTTCCAGGCCGTGGCGCAGGAGGGGTCGATCACCCGTGCTGCCGAACGGTTGCACCGGGTGCCGTCTAACCTGTCAACGCGACTCAAGCAACTTGAAGAGCAGCTCGGTGTAGAGCTTTTCGTCCGCGAGCGTCAGCGTTTGCAACTGTCACCTGCGGGAAAAGTCCTGCTGGACTACACCGCCAAACTCTTCAGCTTGCGCGACGAAGCCCAGGCAGCAGTGCAGGGCGGGCAACCGGCCGGGGACTTCGTGTTGGGCACCATGTACAGCACGGCGGCGATTCATTTGCCGGGACTACTGGCGCGTTATCACCGCACGTATCCGGCGGTGAACCTGCAAGTGCAGTCCGGGCCCAGCGGTGAATTGCTTGAGGGTTTGCTCACCGGTCGTCTCGATGCGGCCTTGGTGGATGGCCCGCTGGAGCTGGCCGGTCTGGACGGTGTGCCATTATGCGACGAGCGGCTGGTGCTGATCAGCGAGGCCGATCACCCGCCGGTCCGCAGCGCCATGGACGTGGAAGGGCGCTCGGTGTTTACCTTTCGTCAGGGCTGCTCCTACCGCATGCGTCTTGAAGCCTGGTTTGCCCATGACCACGCGGCCATGGGCCGGGCGATGGAGATCGAGTCTTACCCGGGCATGCTGGCGTGTGTGATTGCTGGCTCGGGCGTGGCGCTGATGTCGGAGTCGATGCTGGCAAGCCTGCCGGGCCGTGAAAGCGTGGGGGTGCACCCGCTGGCGGAGCCGTTTGCCCACGCGACGACCTGGTTGATGTGGCGCAAAGGCATGGTCGGGGCCAACCTGAACGCGTGGATTGAACAGCAACAAGCGGTCTATCCATCGGCGCCGATGCAGGCTTCGGCGATTGCTTGAACTATCGGTCAGGTATTTTGATCAATTCAGTAACAGATCATTGCGGATTTGGCCGAGCATTGCGTAGGACTTCAGACTATTATCAGTGCGAAGGGGCTACAGAATTTCAGCCGCTCGGCACTACCCTGAAGGGGGCACCATGAAAGAGAAAATTCAAAACTGGCTGCACGATCTGGGTGTTGCACTCGGTTTGATCGAACCGCCTCTGCAACCTGTTCCTATTCGCACCGACGACGAACAGCGTCGACGCCAGCCGCGCCGTCGGTAAGTCTGACCCGCACTGGCTCAAACCTGGCAAATCCTCTGTGGCGAGGGAGCTTGCTCCCGCTGGGGCGCGTAGCGCCCCTTGGTAGCCTCAGAGTTGTCAGGGAATACTCGGACAGGATTGGCGACTGCTGCGCAGCCGAACGGGAGCAAGCTCCCTCGCCACAGTTCACCACGAGCGTGCGTTTGGCATTCGGACTCAATGCCGTCCAATCTCCACCAAAAACCGACTCAAATCATTCGCCGTCCTGGCATCCTTGAGCATACGGTCTTCTTCCGCCGTAAACGCCGTCAACCCCAGCTCATCCTCCAGATGGAAGATCAGCTCTTCGATATCCTGTTTATCCAATCCCAACTGCGCCAGGCTGGCGTTGTCGTCGAAGTCATCCTGACCCTCCAGCAGGCGGCTGATGAAACGATGCACGGCGGCACGAACGGCAGCTCTTTTCATGGTGGTTCTTCGAGGGCGTTATTGTTGTTCCTGAGCTTGAGTACAGCAGGCTTCAGGTGTGTGAGCGCTGCCACTCGTCAATCATCGTGCGCAAATGCTCCCCGGAAAAACTCCCGAAATGCCCGCCGTGCACCGTACGGATCGGCAACGTGCGCAAGCGCTGCAGGCTGCGAGCGTAGTCGTCGAGATTGGAGTGGTAGGCGTCTTCGATCAGCGGGCCGTCGTAGATGATGTCGCCGCTGAACAGCGTCTCGGTTGCCGCTTCGTACAGGCTGATGCCGCCCGGTGAATGCCCCGGCGTATGCAGCACCTGCAGTACGCGATTGCCCAGATCCAGCACGTCGCCTTCTTCAATCATCCCCGTGGCCGGCGCGGCTTTGACCCGATATTCGGCATAGCACAACGGGCAGTCCGGGTGCGCCTCGAACATCTCGTCGCCGACAAACGCCCGGCTCAAATCGTTTTCGCCGTCGGGTGCCGCCAGGATGTCGGCCTCGGCCGGATGCACCAGGCGCTCGGGAAATTCGTGATGACCGGCAATGTGGTCGAAATGGCAATGACTGGCCACTGCCACCAGCGGCCGCTCGGTGATCCACGGCAACTGCTCGCGCAGGCTCACCAACCCGGAACCGCTGTCCAGCAGCAAGTCCTTGTCGCGGCCCTGAATGTGCCAGAGGTTGCAGCGATAGAAGGGCCGGATGTAAGGCTCGTGAATCAGCCGTATGCCGTCACCGAGCTGTTTGACCTCGAACCACTGATCGCGCGAAACAATCTTCATCAAAGGTTTTCTCCAGACGAAAAAAAACGGGTGTGGCAACCGACGCCACACCCGTCGAAGAAAGCATCAAGTCGTTAGGTTCAGCTTAGGCGGCGCTGGCCATCGTTGCCGGACGAGGGGACAGCAAGCTGACCACCACGAAGCTCACCAGGCCCACGCCGAGGCTGTAGTAGATCGGAGTGTTGGCGTCCATACCGTCCTTGAACATGAACAGCAGCGCAGTGGCAAAGCCCATGCCCATGCTGGCGATAGCGCCGGCGGTGGTTGCGCGTTTCCAGAAGATCGCGCCCATCAGCGGAATCAGCATGCCGCCCACCAACAGGTTGTAAGCCAGGGTCAAGGCACTGATCACATCGTTTACCACCAGCGCGATACCCAGCACCACGATGCCGGTCAGCAGGGTGAACAGGCGGTTGATGCCCAGGCTCGACTGTTTGCCGCCGCGCAGTTTCGGCAGCAGGTCTTCGGTCAGAGTGGTGGCGGCGGCGAGCAGGCCGGCGCTGGCGGTGGACATCATTGCTGCCAGGGCAGCCGCGATCACCAAGCCACGGATGCCGTCCGGCAGCGAGACTTTGACGATAGCGGCAAAAGCGTTATTGACGTTGTCCAGATCCGGGATCAGTACGTGAGCGGCCATGCCGATCAATGCACAGACCAGGCCGTAGATGATGCAGTAGATGCCCGCGGTGGTACCGGCATACTTCGCAACTTTCTCGCTTCGTGCGGTGAACACCCGTTGCCAGATATCCTGGCCTATCAGGATGCCGAAGAAGTAAATCATGAAGTAGGTGATGATGGTGTCCCAGCCAATGCTGGTGAAGCTGAAGCTGGCAGCCGGCAATTGTGCAACCAGTTGATCCCAGCCACCCACTCGGTACAAGCAGATTGGCAGCAGCAGGAACATCAGGCCTACGGTCTGGATACCGAACTGGACGATGTCGGTCAGGGTCAGCGACCACATTCCGCCGATGGCCGAGTAGATCACCACCACGCCACCGCCGAGAATTACCGACATCCAGAACGGAAGGCCGAACAGCACTTGCAGCACGGTGCCGATCGCCAGGATCGAGGTCACGCCGATCATCAGCGCATAGGCCAGCATGATGCTCGCGCTTGCGGTACGAGCCATTGGGTTGTAGCGCTTTTCCAGCACTTGAGTGACGGTGAAAACCTTCAGCTTCAGCAGCGGTTTGGCGAGGAACAGGTTCAGCGCGACGATCCCGCAACCCAGTGCAGCACAGAGCCAGAAACCGGAGATGCCATGAACGTAGCCCAGGCGCACGGTGCCCACGGTGGACGCGCCGCCCAGAACGGTGGCGGCCATGGTGCCCATGTACAGGCTCGGGCCGAGGTTGCGACCGGCGACCAAGTAGTCTTCGTTGGTCTTGGCCTTGCGCATGCCGAAGTAGCCAAGTATCAGCATCGCGGCGGCGTAGATGAGTACGACGAATAAATCCAAAGCCATGATGGCGTGTCTCCGATTGTCTTTTTTATGGTGAGGCGAAAATCAATGTGGCAATCAGTCCGCTTTTTGTGGCGAGGGAGCTTGCTCCCGCTGGGCTGCGAAGCAGCCCCAAATCCTGCAACCGCGTTTCTTCAGGGGAAACACCATTCGCCTGTTTTGCGACTGCTGCGCAGTCGAGCGGGAGCAAGCTCCCTCGCCACAGAGGTCCGTTGACCATCGTTTGTGTTGAATCAGGCGGCTTGTCGCATCGCCGGTTTACTGAGCGCGTCCGTGCCCTTGCTGCGTGCATCATTCGGCCCGAACACCGCAGCCGGTTCCGGAAACAGGCTCAGCAGCGTCAGGTACACCAGCGAGGCCAGGCCGAGGGTGACCGGCAGGCTGATGTCGATGCCGCCAGCCAGATCGCCCAGCACACCCACAAACTGCCCCGGCAGGTTCACAAAGCACAAACCCACCAGCGCACTCGGGATCCAGGCTCCCAGGCCACGCCAGTTCCAGCCGTGGGTGAACCAGTAGCGGCCACCTTTCTCGCCGCGGGTGAACACTTGCAGGTCATCCGGGCAGTAGAAGCCGCGACGCACCACCAGGCCGATGATCATGATCACCATCCACGGGGTGGTGCAGGTGATGATCAGCACGGCGAAGGTCGACACGCTCTGCACCAGGTTCGCGGCGAAGCGCCCGATGAAGATGAAGGCAATCGACATCACACCGATCAGCAACGTCGCCTTGACCCGCGACAGCACCCGAGGGAACACGCTGGACATGTCCAGCCCGGTGCCATACAGCGAAGTAGTGCCGGTGGACATGCCGCCGATCACCGCGATCAGGCACACCGGCAGGAAGAACCAGCTCGGCGAGACCGCCAGCAAACCGCCGACGTAGTTGTTGGCCGCGATGTAGTCGGGTGCCTTGATCGCTACGATGGTGGCGGTGGCCAGGCCGAACAGGAACGGAATGAACGTCGCGATCTGCGAGATCACCACGGCGGCCATGATCCGGCGCTTGGAGGTCTCACGCGGGATGTAGCGCGACCAGTCGCCGAGGAACGCGCCGAAGGAAATCGGGTTGCTCATCGCCACCAGTGCAGCACCGATGAAGGCCGCCCAGAAACCTGGCTGACCCATATTGACGGTGCCGGCGTAATTCACATCGAACGGCCCGGCGAAGGCGAAGATGCCCAGCAGGAACAACAGGCTGGCGCTCCATACCGCGATTTTGTTGACCCACAGCAGAAAGCGAAAGCCATAGATGCAAACCGTCAGCACCAGGATCGCGAACAGCCCGTAGGCCAGGCCCAGGGTCAGGTCGGTTTCCGGCAGACCGATCAGGCGTTTGGCGCCACCGATCAGCGCATCACCCGAACTCCACACCGAGAGCGAGAAGAAGGCGATGGCGGTCAGCAGCGACAGGAACGAACCGACGATCCGCCCGTGCACGCCGAAATGCGCACCGGAAGACACGGCGTTGTTGGTGCCGTTGATCGGGCCGAACAGGCCCATTGGCGCGAGGATCAGCGAGCCCAGCAGCACGCCCAGCACAATCGCCCAGACACCAGCCTGAAAAGACAGGCCGAACAGCACCGGGAAACTGCCGAGCACGGCGGTGGCAAAAGTGTTGGAACCGCCGAAGATCATCCGGAACAAGTCCGTCGGGCCTGCGGTGCGTTCGTTGTCCGGGATCTGTTCGACCCCGTGGGTTTCAATCTGCGTAAGGCTTTGGTCTTTGTTGTTGTTATTCATGATCAGCTCCGATCATAAAGGCGCGCTCATCGTGTGTGAGCGTCACCTGTTTGGCTAAGGGGGTGGCAGCCCTTCCGGCATCGCGGACAAATGTTCATGGCAGGCCAGCCATAGGCCTTGTTGTTGTCGGCGAAACACAATCGTCTCGCGCTCCTGGCTGAAGTGTTGCTCCCCTTGCATGCGCAGCTCGGTGGCCACGTCATGGATGAAAATCGCCACGTCACCCTGCAGGCTGACGGAGGCGTTGCTCGATGTGCACGCAAGCACCTCGAAGCCATCCTCGGCGCGCCAGGTGTCCCACAACGCCTGATAGGCATCGCGCGACAGCAGGGGCTGTTCGAGGGTGTAGAACACGAAGCTGGCGTCGGCGCTGAACGCGCCGAAGTAGGCTTCGCGATCGTTGCAGGCGAAGGCTGACACCAGATCGGCGGCAGCTTTCAACACCTGATCACGTTCGGTCATGACCGATCCTCAGCGGTGGGCCACGCCCGGCAGTACGCAGAGCATTTCGTACAGCAGGTTGGCGGCCAGCAGCGAGGTGTTGCCGGTGGTGTCATAAGCGGGCGAGACTTCTACCAGATCGCAGCCGATCAGGTCGAGGCCTTGGCAGCCGCGAATGATTTCAATTGCCTGAATGGTCGTCAGACCACCGATTTCCGGGGTGCCGGTGCCTGGCGCCCAAGCCGGGTCGATGCCGTCGATGTCGAAAGTCAGGTACACCGGACCGCCGCCGACTTTCTCGCGCACTTCGGCCATCAGCGGTGCCAGGGATTTGTGCCAGCACTCTTCAGCCTGAACCACACGGAAGCCCTGTTTACGACTCCAGTTGAAGTCTTCGGAGGTGTAGCCCTGAGCGCGCAAGCCGATTTGCACCACGCGATCGCAGTCGATCAGGCCTTCTTCGGCCGCGCGACGGAAGGTGGTGCCGTGGGCGACTTTCTCGCCAAACATGTGATCGTTCACATCGGCGTGAGCGTCGATGTGCACCAGGCCCACCTTGCCGTGCTTCTTGTGAATGGCACGCAGGATTGGCAGGGTGATGGTGTGGTCGCCGCCCAGGGTCAGCGGGATCACATTATGTTCGAGGATAGCGTCGTAGGATTCTTCGATGATCCGCACCGCGTCCAGCAGATTGAACGTATTGATCGCCACGTCGCCGATGTCGGCCACCGACAGCGAATCGAACGGTGCAGCGCCGGTCGCCATGTTGTACGGGCGGATCATCACCGATTCAGCGCGGATTTCGCGAGGTCCGAAGCGGGTGCCGGGGCGCAGCGAGGTGCCAATGTCCAGCGGGACGCCAACAAAGGCAGCATCCAGACCGGCAGCGGTAGGCAAATGGGGGAGTCGCATCATGGTGGCGATGCCGCCGAAGCGCGGCATTTCATTGCCGCCCAGTGGTTGGTGAAGAATCTTTTCCACGGGTAAGGCCTCATCGTCGTTGTTTTATTTATGTCGGTTGCGCCGCTCCGGGGAGGTTTGGGCACCGTTGGGGGCCGATTCTGCGAAATGTAGTGCGCGGGAAGAATCGCTACGGGCAAATACTTAGTTCAGATTTTTCTAAACTAATGGTTGGCACGACGATAGACTTGCGGCCATGTGCCGCACTCCTGTGGCGAGGGAGCTTGCTCCCGCTCGGCTGCGCAGCAGTCGTAAAATCGGCTGATGCGGTCCGTCTGACACTACGAGGTGAATGGTTGTAGGGCCGCTTCGCAACCCAGCGGGAGCAAGCTCCCTCGCCACAAAAGCGCAACACGCATGACCTTGCAAACGGAGCCCCCATGGCCAACGCTTTACCCGACCTGAAACTGTTACGCATCTTCGTCAGCGTGGTGCGTCATCAGGGGTTTGCCAACGCGCAGCAAGAGCTCAACCTCTCGACTTCGGCCATCAGCACCTACATGAGCCAGCTCGAAGCCGCCCTTGGCCTGGTGCTCTGCCATCGCGGTCGCGGCGGTTTCAGCCTGACCAGCAAGGGCGAGCTGTTCCATCAGGAAACCCTGCGTCTGTTGGGCGAGCTTGAAGGCTTCGAGCAGTACGCGGCGGCGTTGAAGGGCGAACTGCGCGGCACTCTTAACCTCGGCGTCATCGACTCCACCGTCAGCGACAAGGCCTTGCCGTTCGCCGAAGCCATCGGCGCCTACAGCCAGGAACACCCGGCCGTGCATTTGCACCTGTCGGTCATGAGCCCCTACGAATTGCAGCTCGGCGTGCAGGACAACCGTCTCGACCTGGCCATCGGTGCGTTTTCCACGCGCATGAGCGGCCTGGTTTACATGCCGCTGTACCGCGAGCAACACTGGTTGTATTGCAGCAGCCGTCATCCGCTGTTCACCGAGCGGCGCATTCCTGAGCAAGTCATCACTCAGCAACGCATGGTCGGCCGTGGTTACTGGAGCCAGGCCGAACTGGCGCGCCACGGTTTCAAGCACAGCGCCGCCACCGTGGAAAGTATGGAGGCGCAGCTGATTCTGGTGCTGTCGGGCGCCTACATCGGTTACCTGCCGGAGCACTACGCCCAGGCTTGGGCGGACAAGGGCGATTTGCGCGTCCTGCTGCCCGCGACTTTCGGTTATCAGGCGCCGTTTTCGATGATCGTGCGTCGTGGCCGCAGCCGCGAGCCGCTGATCCAGACCTTCCGCGATCTGCTCAAAGCACAACTGAACCAGGCCTGAGAACATGTCCAGAATCCAGTGTCCACGCTGCCTGCGCCCACAAACCCATTGCCTGTGCCCGCTGATCCCGAGCCTCGACAGCCGCACCCGAGTGCTGTTGTTGCAGCATCCCAGCGAAGTGAACCATGCGTTGAACACGGCGCGACTGGCCGCGTTGGGCTTGAAGAATGCCGAGTTGATTGTCGGTGAGGTGTTTGAGGATTTGCCGGTGCTGCTGAATCCTCCGGGGTATCAGGCGCGGTTGTTGTTTCCGGCCGACGATGCGCAGCCATTGCAGGCGTACACCACGAATGAAGACCCGCTGTTGCTGGTCGTCCCGGACGGCACCTGGCGCAAGGCGCGCAAGATGTTGCACCTCAATCCGTTACTGGCGGCGTTGCCGAGGGTGACGTTGGTGGATTGCGGGGTGTCTCGATATCGACTGCGCAAGGCACCGGGGCCGGGGGCGTTGTCGACGGTGGAAGCGATTGTCCAGGCGTTGCAGACGCTGGAAGCGCCGAGCTCTTTTGAACCCTTGTTGAAACCGTTCGAGGCGTTGATCGAAGGCCAGATTGCCGCGATGGGGGAGGAGACTTACCAGCGTAACCACGGCAGGTGATTACTTGTGGCGAGGGAGCTTGCCCGCTGGAGTGCGAAGCGCTCCCAATTTGTCGACTCAGTACACCTGTTGCGCCTGGTTGAATGATTTTGGATCTGCTGCGCAGCCCAGCGGGAGCAAGCTCCCTCGCCACAGAGAATGAGTCAAACCTATCGCTCCCGCATCGCCTCGGTCCGCGCTTTCAACACCGGTTTCAACAGGTAATCCAGCACGCTTTTCTCGCCCGTGATGATATCTACCGTCGCCACCATCCCCGGAATAATCAGCAGCGGTTTCACATCGCCGCCCAAGTGATTCTTGTCGGTCCTCACCTGAATCAGATAAAAGCTGTTGCCCTTGTCATCGGTAATGGTGTCCGCACCAATCAGTTCCAGCTTGGCAGTCAACCCGCCATAAATCGTGTAGTCGTAAGCACTGAACTTGACCATCGCTTTCTGCCCCGGATGCAGGAACGCCACGTCCTGTGGCCGCACCTTGGCTTCGATCAGCAAGTTGTCTTCAATGGGGACGATCTCCACCATGTCGCTGCCCGGCTGGACCACGCCGCCGATGGTATTGACCTTCAGCACCTTGATGATTCCGTGCACCGGCGACACCACGGTGGTGCGGGTCACGCGGTCATCGATGGCGATGCTCGACGCTGTGATTTTCGACAGGTCGGTGCGTTTTTCATTCAGCTCTTTCGCCGCGTCCGAGCGGAAGGATTGCTCCGATTCATCGATCTTGCTTTTGATCTCGTTGATCGCCGATTCCGCCCGGGGAATTGCCAGCGTCGTCGCATTCAAAGAACCGCGAATTTCCACCGCGCTGCGTTTGAGCCGCAGGATTTCCACCGGTGAAACCGCCCCGGTGCCCACCAGCGGCGCGGACATGTTCATCTCTTGTTGCAGCAAGGCCAGGCTCGAACTGAACTGCCCCTGCTTGGAGCGAAATTCCGCCAGTTCCTGAGTCTTTTGCCGCAGTTGTTCGGTTAGCGTCCGTTGCTCACTGGCCAGTCGACGCTGGCGTTGTTCGTATAACGAGCGCTCGTCTTCGGCCACTTGCGGAGCCTTGGCGATCACCTCAGGCGACAGCTTGAACGGCCGGCCTTCCGCTTCGGCCGACAGACGTTCGACCTGCGCGGTCAACGCATAACGATCCGCCTCGCTCTCGCCCTTGTTCGACAGAAACCGCGTGTCATCCAGGCGCAGCAAGGTGTCGCCCTTGTTCACCATTTGCCCTTCGCGTACGAAGATCTCGGTGACGATGCCGCCCTCCAGGTTCTGGATCACCTGGACCTTGCTCGACGGGATCGCCTTGCCTTCACCCATGGTGACTTCTTGCAGCACTGCAAACTTGGCCCAGACCAGCGCGGTAATCAGCAGCGCCGCGGCCAGCCACACGGTGATCCGCGACCAGCGCGGCGAATCCTGTAGCGAAGCGCCGGCGGTTTCCGGCATGAATTCGCTCTCGGCGGTTTTGCCGAAGCTGCCGAAGTAGCCGCGGTCTTGTGGCGTGTCGGATGATGAACGGGCCATGGGTAGCTCCTAGACAGCCGCAGAGCCGACACGGCCCTTGCGCAGTGCATCGATGACCGCTTCTTTCGGACCGTCGGCAACGATCCGCCCGTTATCCAGCACCAGCAGCCGATCTACCAGGCTGAGCATCGAGGTGCGGTGGGTCACCAGCAGCAAGGTCTTGCCCTGCACCCAGCCGTGGAGTTTTTGCCGCAAGACATCTTCGCTGCTGTTGTCCATGGCGCTGGTGGGTTCGTCGAGCAGCATGATCGGCGGATCCAGCAACAAGGCCCGGGCCAGCAGCACTGCCTGGCGTTGACCGCCGGACAGCAACTGCCCGCGTTCGCCCACGGGCCGGTCAAAACCTTGCGGATGCTGACGCGCCAGCTCGGTGACACCGGTCAGTTCGGCGACTTCGAGCATCCGTGAATCGCTGATGTAACGCGCGCCCAGGGTCAGGTTGTCGCGCAGGCTGCCGGCCAGCAGCGGCAGGTCATGGGCGACGTAACCGATTTGCTGGCGCAGGTCGGCGACATCGAGTTGCCGCAGGTCCAGGCCATCGAGCAGCAACTGGCCTTCTTCCGGCGCATAGAACCCCATCACCAATCGCGCCAGGGTGCTTTTACCCGAGCCGCTGCGACCGATGATGCCGATCCGTTCGCCGGGTTTGACGCTGAAACTGATGTTGGCCAGGGCAGGGGCGTTCTGGCCGTTGTAGTGGAAGGTCACGCCACTGACATCCATCGCGCCTTGCAACTGAGTGCGCTCCAGCGGCCGCTGGTGGGCGTCGCGCTCTTGCGGCAAGGACATCAGCGCATCGGTGCTTTTCATGGTCAGTTGCGCTTGCTGGTAGCGGGTGATCAAACCGGCGATCTGCCCCAAGGGTGCGAGTACGCGGCTGCCGAGCATGTAGGTCGCCACCAGCGCACCAACGCTGAGGTTGCCGGCGATGATGCTGTAGACGCCGGCGACGATGGTCGCCATGCCGGAGAATTGCTGGATGAACAGCGTGCCGTTGGTGGCCAGCGCCGACAGATTGCGCGCATGGCTGTCGAGGCGGGTGAGGGCGCCGTGGGTGCTTTCCCATTTGTGCTGGCGCTCGCTTTCGGCGCTGCACGCTTTGAGGGTTTCCAGGCCGCCGAGGGTTTCGATCAGCAGGGCCTGGCGCTCGGCGCCGAGGCTCAGGCTTTTCTGCACGGTGTCGCGCAGGCGCACCTGAATGACCATCGCGAAAATGATCGTAATCGGAAACGCCAACAATGGAATCACCACCAGCCAGCCGCCGAGCAGGCCGATCACCACCAGCATCAACACGGCAAAGGGCAGGTCGATCAGGCTGGTCAGCGTGACGGCAGTGAGGAATTCACGCAGGCCCTGGAAGTCATGGATGCTCTGGGCGAAACCGCCGATGGTCGCCGGCCGCGCTTTCATCGCCATGCCAGTGATGCGCTCGAACAAGGTCGCGGAAAGAATCACGTCGGTTTTCTTCCCGGCGGTGTCCAGCAAGTGCGCGCGCACCACCCGCAGCACCAGTTCGAAACCGGTGCCGATCAGCAAGCCGATCGACAGCACCCACAAGGTCGACGTGGCCTGGTTCGGCACCACGCGGTCGTAGGTTTGCATCACGAACAGCGGCACCATCAGCCCCAGGAGGTTGATCAGGAAACTCGCCAGAATCGCATCGCTGTACAGCCATTTCGACAGCTTCAAGGTGTCGCGAAACCACGCTTCCACACGCGGCACCAGCGGCGAGCGCAGGTCTTCGAGTTCATGGCGGGGCCGGGCGAACAAGGCCTGGCCGCTGTAATTTTCAGCCAGTTCTTCACGGCTGACCCATTGTTCGCCACCGTCCGCTTCGCTGGGCAGGATCAGCAACCGGCCGTCATCGCCATAGCGTCGCAGGATGGCGGTGCGGCCGTTGTTCAGGATCAGCATCACAGGCAGGTTGAGCGCGGAAATGTCCGCCAGTTCACGGCGCAGCACCCGCGCCTGCAAGCTGGCCCGGGCTGCTGCACGGGGCAGCAGGTCCAGGCTCAAGCGTTGTTTGTTCAGCGGCAGCCCGGCACTCAGGCTGGCGCGACTGACCGTCGCGCCGTGGAGTTTGCAGAGGATCAACAGACCGTCGAGTAGCGGGTCATCGAAGCTCAGGCGCGGATCGACACCGATGTTGCCGGGTTCCATGCTGGTCAAATTGATCGCCCCCAGTGAGCTACTTCAGTTCAGGCAAACGCGCTTCGTTTTTCACTTCGGCCTGGGCGATCGCATCGGCGGGTAGCACCACCCGTTGTTTGCTCAGCAACTGGCCCATGTTCGCCAGCACGCGGTACATCGAATACTCCTCGGTGTAGCGCACTTCGGTGTAGCGGCGATTGGCGTTGTAGAGCTCGTTTTCACTGTCGAGCAAGTCGAGCAGGGTGCGTTGGCCGAGGCCGAACTGGTCCTGATACGCCAGGCGCACACGACGGCTGGTGTCCGCGTATTCGCGGGCAGTCGGGGTTTGTTTCTTGGCATTGACCATGGCGTTCCAGGCCAGGTGGATGTTCTCGTTGAGTTGGCGCAAGGCGTTGTTGCGGATGTCCATCGCCTGGTTGATCTGATGCGCATTGGAGGCCAGGCGCGCCTTGTCGCTGCCGCCGCGGAACAGGTTGTAGTTCATCACCACGCCCACGCGCCACTCGTTGTCGTGGCCTTCATCGCCCTGCACGTTGTTGTTTGCGCCCACTGCCGCTTCGGCATCGAAACGCGGGTAGAACGGCGACTTTGAGACTTCGTACTGGCTCTCGGCCGATTGCACGTCAGCTTGGGCCGATTTCAGGTACGGGTTGTTTTCCACCATGCTCTGCTGGGCTTCCGGCAGGGAGGCAGGCAGTTCGCCGCGGATAGACGGCGGCGTTTCCAGTTCATCGGGCAGGCGCCCTACAACGGCGGCGAAATTCGACTCGGCATCCGCCAGATCGACCTCGGCGGTGTCGAGGTTGTTTTGCGCCAGTGCCCGGCGGGCGCTGGACTGGTCGGAGTCGGCGTTGCTGCCGACGCCACGCTGGGTGCGCAGGCCGATCTGGTCGTTGACCCGCAAGTGAGCCTGCAGGTTGTTCGTGGCCAGGGTCACCAGTTCACGGCGCTTGAGCACTTCGAGGTAGACCTCGATGGTGCGCAATGCCAGGTCCTGAGCGGTGCCTTGAGCGTAATAGGCCCGGGAGTTGACGACCCCTTTGGTGCGTTCGACTTCGTTCGCGGTGTTGAAACCGTCGAACAGCATCTGCCGCAGGCGCAGCTCCGATTGGGTGTAGGTGAGGATTTCGGTGTTGTGATTGCCGAACGCCCGGGTGTTGGTGTTATCGCTGTACCCGCGCCCGTAGGCGGCGTTCAGATCAACTGATGGATAAAAGCCCCCCTTGGCGACTTTGACTTGCTCATCCGCGGACAGCCGCGAGTCGACGCGCGAGGCCAGTTCCGGGTGGGTTGCGATGGTGCTCTGGATCGCCTCGGTCACTGACATGGCTTGAGCCTGGGATGTGCAGGCCATGGCCAGCAGAATTGCGCTGCAAAGGGGGGTTAAAACGCGCATGGGTACATCTCCCTGATTCCTGATGGTTCTTTATCAGTCGCCAAATATTTGACGACATTTATAGGCAAAACCGTTTCATGCTTGTAACAACGTAGCTAAGAACATTCTAGAGCGTAGCTAAGAAATTTTTTTCATAGGGGTTATTCCAAAAAAAACTTATGCGCTCTGCAAAATCCAGCACATTGTTCACTCTGAAAGCCCTTGTTTTAGAAGCTCTAGGGAGCATTCGAGGGTTTAAGGAAAGTTCCATCCACTTATCGACATAGGGCGGAGAAGTGCTGGAGGGGAGGGAAGCGAAACGGTTTTGAGGCGACAGTTTTTTGTCGCTCTACAGGTTCAAAATCGTTACGCATCGCACAAAAGGCAATGTGGCTGCGATTGGAATCCCAAGGTTGTTGATTGCATTGGGGTTTTGCCAAAAACGGACTCATTGCCCATGAGCGACATGCTTGGCGAGACTATCGCCGGGGCAGCGGTTTACTCGGATAAACGCACCCCGCAGGCGATCCGCCAGGCAACCTGCTTCAACCATGAGCACGTTCTTCGCACAAACAGGGTGCCGACAGCGGTTGGCAGCGGAGGAAATGCACATGGCAACGCTCATCGGTACCGTCAGTAAAATCATTGGTCAGGTGTTCGCGGAAAGCGGCGGTACCCGGCGTGTGCTGGCCGAGGGCGATCGATTGTTCGCCGGCGACCAATTGATCACCGGCGCCGATGGCGCGGTGGCCGTGCATCTGAAAAATGGCCAGGAACTGACCCTCGGGCGTGGCAGCAGCCTGCAAATGAACTCCCAGTTGCTGGCGAATCAAGCGGCCCATGTGGAAACCGCTGAAGCGGTGACGCCGACTCAAGCGCAACTGACCGATGTCGAGCAACTGCAAAAAGCCATCGCGGCCGGCGATGACCCGACTCAAACCGCTGAAGCCACGGCGGCCGGACCTGCTTCGACCGGCGCACCCGGCGGGGCGGCGGGCGGCGGCCACAGTTTCGTCATGCTCGAAGAAGTGGGCGGGCGGGTCGACCCCACCATTGGCTTCCCCACCGCGGGCTTTAACGGCATTCCCGAATTTCCGCTGGAACGTCTGGCCGGTGATCCGGACAACGGCGACAACGGTGCCGGTTCAGGGGCACGGGTGTCATTCCCGTTCCTGACGCGCCGAACAACCCGGTCACCCTCGCGGGCCTGTCGGTGGCGGGCGGCGAACTGACCCTCAACGAAGCTAACCTCGCGGACGGTTCTGCCAGCAATCCAGGCGCCTTGATCCAGAACGGCACCTTCACCGTGTCTGCGCCCGACGGGCTGACCAGCCTGAGTATCGGCGGGATCAATGTGATCACGGGTGGGGTGCCTGTCGGCTTCCCGCAGTCGATCACCACACAACTGGGCAACACCCTGACGATCACCGGCTACAACCCGGCCACCGGCGTGGTCAGCTACAGCTACACCCTGGTCGGCAACGACACCCATTCGGCCGGCGAGGGTGTCAACAACCTCAGCGAACAGTTCATCGTCGTCGCTAATGATTCCAACGGCGATACCGCCACCGGCACGCTGGACGTCAACATCACCGACGATGTGCCCAAAGCGGTCGATGACAGCAACGCCGGCACCGCTTCGGAAACCCTGCTGACCCTGACCGGCAGCGTGCTGCCCAACGACTCGCAGGGGGCTGACCGCATTCCCACAGGCCCCAACAGCGGGCCGATCATCGGCGGCACTTTCACCGGGACTTACGGCACGCTGGTGCTCAATCCCAACGGCAGTTACACCTACACGCTGAACACCAGCGACGCCGATTTCAAAGCGCTGCACGGCGGCGGCAGCGGCACCGAAACCTTCACCTACACCCTGACGGATGCCGATGGCGACACCAGCACCGCCAACCTGGTGCTGCAAATCCAAAACAACGATGACCCGGTCACGATCGGCGGCCTCAACGTCGAAGGCGGCGAACTCGTCGTCTACGAGAAAAACCTCAGCGACGGCAGCAGCCCTGACGCGCCAGCGCTGACACAGAGCGGCACCTTCACCATCACCGCGCTCGACGGTGTGCAAACCCTCAGCGTCGGTGGCATCAACGTGGTGGTCGGCGGCGTGTCCGCAGGCTTCCCGCAATCGATCGTCACACCACTCGGCAGCACGTTGACCATCACCGGGTTCGACAGCGCGACCGGCGTGGTCAGTTACAGCTACACCCTGGCCGATAACGAAGCGCATCCGACGGCCAACGGTGCCAACGGGATCTCCGAGCAATTCGCCGTCACCGTGGTCGATGACAACGGCACCACCGCCAATGGCAACCTTGACGTCAACATCGTCGATGACCTACCTCAGGCCGTAGACGACAGCAACGCCGGCACCGCTTCGGAAACCCTGCTGACCCTCAACGGCAATGTGCTGACCAACGACACCCAAGGCGCAGACCGCGTGACCGTCGGCGAAAACGCCGGCCCGATCACCCCCGGCACTTTCATCGGGACTTACGGCACGTTAGTGCTGAACGCCAACGGCACGTACACCTACACCCTGAACACCAGCGATGCCGACTTCAAAGCGTTGCACGGCAATGGCAGCGGCACGGAAACCTTCACCTACACCCTCACCGATGCCGATGGCGACACCAGCACCGCCAACCTGGTGCTGCAAATCCAAAACAACGATGACCCGGTGACCCTCAACGGCCTCGACGTCGCCGGTGGTGAGCTGACTGTCTACGAGAAAAACCTCAGCGACGGCACCAGCCCGAACGCGCCCGCGCTGACCCAGAGCGGCACCTTCACCGTGACCGCCCTCGATGGCCTGCAAACCCTGACGGTCGGCGGCATTTCGGTGGTCAGCGGTGGCGTGGCCGCAGGTTTCCCGCAATCGATCGTCACACCGCTCGGCAGCACGCTGACCATCACCGGCTACAACCCGACCACCGGCGTCATCAGCTACAGCTACACCCTGGCGGACAACGAAACTCATCCGAATGCCAACGGTGCCAACAGCCTCACTGAGAATTTCAACGTGGTGGCGACGGACACCGACGGCAGCACTGCGTCGGGCCAGATCAACGTCAACATCGTCGACGACCTGCCCACCGCCAACCCTGATTACGCTTCGGTAGACGAGGGCGCGACCGTCTCGGGCAACGTGCTGGATAACGACATCGGCGGTGCCGATGGCCCGGCGCTCAGCGGCGCCGTGATTGGCGTGCGCGCAGGCTCGGACACCTCGACCTCGGCCATCGGTGGACTGGGCACCAACATCAACGGCACCTACGGTTACCTGACGCTGGATGCCAACGGCAATGCGACCTACCACAGCAATCCCAACGCGGTGAACGGCCCCGGCGCGACCGATGTGTTCACCTATACCGTGCGTGATGCCGATGGTGACGAAAGCACCACCACCATCACCATCGACGTGTCCAACAGCAGCATTGTCGCCTCCACCGATGCCGACGTGACCGTCTACGAAAATGCCCTCGACCTGACCAAGGACGGGCAAGACCTGGCGGCCGGCACGGTCATCGGCAGCGACCCGACCAGCACCGGCGAAACCGCCAAGGGCACGCTGGTCGGCTCGGTCACCGGTGCGATCGGCGCGATCACTTACACGCTGGTGGGCAGCGCCACGGGCAACTATGGCCAGATCCAGCTCAACCCCAACGGCACGTACACCTACACCCTGACCTCGCCTGCGACCACCACGCCGCCTGCCAACGATGGCGCGAATTCGCTGACCGAAAGTTTCACCTACCAGGCGACCGATTCCCTGGGTAACAGCACCACCAGCACCATCGTGGTGAAGATCGTCGATGACGTGCCAAAAGCCTTCAACGACAGCAACACCGGCACAGCGTCGGAGGCCGCGCTGACGCTCAATGGCAATGTCCTGAGCAACGACGTCCAGGGCGCGGACCGTGTCGCCACCGGCCCGAACGCCGGGCCTGTGACCCCAGGCACCTTTACCGGGACTTACGGCACCCTGGTGCTCAACGCCAACGGCACGTACACCTACACGCTGAACACCAATGATGCGGACTTCAAAAACCTGCACGGCGGCGGCACCGGCACTGAAACTTTCGCCTACACCATTACCGATGCCGACGGCGATACCAGCACCGCCAACCTGGTGCTGAACATCCAGAACAACAACGACCCGGTCACGCTCAACGGCCTCGATGTGTACGGCGGTGAACTGACCGTCTACGAGAAAAACCTCAGCGACGGCACCACCCCGAACGCGCCCGCCCTGACCCAGAGCGGCACCTTCACCGTGACCGCGCTGGACGGCCTGCAAACCCTGACCGTCGGCGGCATTGCTCTGGTCACTGGCGGTGTGGCGGCAGGCTTCCCGCAATCGATCGTCACACCGCTGGGCAGCACGCTGACCATCACCGGCTACAACCCGGCCACCGGCGTGGTCAGTTACAGCTACACCCTGGCGGACAACGAAACTCATCCGAACGCCAACGGCGCCAACAGCATCACCGAGAACTTCAACGTGGTGGCGACGGACACCGACGGCAGCACCGCGACGGGTCAGATCAACGTCAACATCGTCGATGATTTGCCGACGGCCAAAGCGGACACGGCGAGCGTGGTCGAAGGCGGCACGGTCAGCGGCAACGTGCTGGACAACGACATCGGTGGTGCAGATGGCCCGGCACTCAGCGGCGCAGTGATTGGCGTGCGCGCAGGCTCGGACACTTCGTCCTCGGCCATCGGCGGCCTGGGCACGAACATCAATGGCACCTACGGTTACCTGACGCTGGATGCCAACGGCAACGCGGTTTACCACAGCAATCCCAACGCCGTGAGCGGTGCCGGTGCCACCGACACGTTTACCTACACCGTGCGCGATGCCGATGGCGATGAAAGCACCACCACTATCACCATCGATGTGTACAACAGCTGCATCAAAGCGGTCAGCGACACCGATGTCACCGTCTACGAGAAAGCGCTGGACCTGACCAAGGACGGGCTGGACCTGGCGGCCGGTACTGTCACGGGCAGCGAGCCCGGCAACACCGGCGAAACGGCCACCGGCACCCTGGTCGGCTCCGTCACCGGCGCGAGTGGCGCCATCACCTACACCCTGGTCGGCAGCGCCACCGGGGCCTACGGGCAAATGCTGCTCAACCCCAACGGTACCTACACCTACACACTGACGTCGGCGCCGAAAACCTCGCCGAACACCAACGACGGCCCGAATACCCTGACCGAAAGCTTCACCTACAAAGCCACCGATGCGCTGGGCAACAGCACCACCAGCACCATCGTGGTCAACATCGTCGATGACGTGCCCAAGGTCCTCGGCGCGGAGCGTTCGGTGGCGGCTGTGGAGATCGATTCCAACCTGCTGCTGGTGATCGACGTCTCCGGCAGCATGGTCGACCCCTCCGGTGTACCGGGGCTGTCACGCCTCGAACTGGCCAAGCAGGCGATCAGTGCCTTGCTCGACAAATACGACGACCTGGGCGATGTGAAAGTGCAGATCGTCACCTTCAGCAGCAACGCCACCGACAAGACATCGATCTGGGTGGATGTGGCGACCGCCAAGTCGATCATCTCCGGCCTGACTGCCGGCGGTGGCACCAATTACGACGCCGCTGTCGCGACGATGCAAACGGCGTTCAACACCTCGGGCAAACTGACCGGGGCGCAGAACGTCGGCTACTTCTTCTCCGACGGCAAACCCAACGAAGGCGACATCGGCAGCGCAGATGAGGCCGCGCTCAAAGCCTTCCTCGACGCCAACAGCATCAAGAACTACGCGATCGGCCTGGGCAGCGGCGTGAGCAACGCCTACCTCGATCCGCTGGCTTATGACGGCAGCACCCACACCAACACCAACGCTGTTGTGGTGACCGATCTCAACCAGCTCAACTCGGTGCTTTCGGGCACGGTGGTCGGCGCGCCGGTGACGGGCACCTTGCTGGAGGGCGGTACGTTCGGCGCCGATGGCGGCTTCATCAAAACCCTCGTGGTCGACGGCACGACGTACACCTACGACCCTAAAGGCAACAGCAATCAGGGTTCGTTGAACTTCAGTGGCGGCGCCAACCACGGCACCTTCAACACGGTGAACAACAGCATCAGCATCGCCACCAACAATGGCGGCACCCTGGTGGTGAACCTCGACACTGGCGAGTACACCTACACCTCGCAAAAAACCACGGCAGTGGTGATTACCGAAAACATCGGCTTCACCGCCAGCGACAACGACGGCGACCTGGCCAGCTCCACGCTGACGGTCAAAGTCATCCCGAACGCGGCGCCGGTGGCGGTCGATGACCACATCATCACCAACGTGCTCTCGGGCAACATCGTGGTGCCGGGCGAGTTGCTGCTGGCCAACGACACCGATGCCGATGGCGATCCGCTGACGGCTTCACCCACCAACTTCAACACCGGCTGGATTTCCAAAGGCGCCGACTTCACCGGCACCGGGGCGATCAGCTTCTCCTCGACCGGCAACAACAACGCCAACCAGGTCCTGGCGAACGTGCGCAACGCCTTTGCGGCGAACGCGACGACCATGACGGCGGTGCTGGTGGTCAGTGGATATCTGGGCGGGGTAACCGCCGGCAACGCCAATGATGAGGACCGGATCACCGTCAACCTCAAACAAGGCGAAACCCTCAACCTGGACCACAATCTGGCGGGCGGTCACATCGCCATGGAGTACTCGCTCAACGGCGGTGCATGGATCGCCCTCGCGGACGGGCAAACCCTCACCGCGGCGGCGGACGGGACCTATCAGATCCACGTCACCAACATCACCAACACCAGCGGCAGCGGCGTGAACAACGCGGAATACTACAAGCTGACCATGACCCTCGATTACGCCGGGGGCCACGACATCGCCCCGGATGCCCACGGCACCTACACCGCCAACGACAACCACGGCGGCAGCGACAGCGCGGGCGTGACCATCAGCTATCAGGACGGACATACCCTCACCGGCACGGCCGGCGACGATGTGCTGGTGGCGGGCACCGGCAATAACGTTCTCAATGCCGGCGACGGCAACGATGTGCTCACCGCTGGCTCCGGCAACAACGAGCTGCATGGCGGTGCAGGCAATGATTTGCTGTTCAGCGGCACCGGCAACGACCTGCTCGACGGCGGCACCGGCACCGACACCGTGAGTTACGCCCACGCCACCGCCGGGGTCACGGTCGACCTGAGCGTGGCCACCGCGCAAAACACTGGCGGCGCCGGCACCGACACCCTGACCGCGATCGAAAACCTCACCGGCTCCAACTTCAACGACTCGCTCACGGGCGACAGCCTGAGCAACGTCATCACCGGCGGTTTAGGCGATGACATCCTCAAGGGCGGCGGCGGTGACGACTTCCTGATCGGCGGCCTGGGCAACAACACCCTGACCGGCGGGGCAGGGGCCGACACCTTCCAGTGGCTCAAAGGCAACAGCGGCCACGACCTCGTCACCGACTTCACCCCAGGCACCGACAAACTCGATTTGTCGCAACTGCTGCAAGGCGAAAACGGCACCGCGGCATCACTGGATGACTACCTGCACTTCAAAGTCATCGGCAGCGGCGCCTCGGTCCTGACCAGCATCGACGTCAGCGCCATGGCCGGCGCGGCACCGAACCAGACCATCGACCTGGCCGGCGTCAACCTGGCCAGCCACTACGGCGTCACGCCGGGAGCGGGCGGGGTGGTGGCGGGCGGGCACGATACCGCGACCATCATCAATGGCATGTTGAATGACCATTCGTTGAAGGTGGATACCGTGTGATCTGAAGGCTGACCTCTGAAACGACAAAACCCGCCATTCCTGGGTAAGGAATGGCGGGTTTTTGTTGTCTGTGAGATCGCTTTCGTCGGATCGCCGCCCGGAACAAGCCCGCTCCGACACTTTGATCTTCAGTGAACACAAAACAGGCGAACAACCCAGATCAACTGTAGGAGCGAGGCTGCTCGCGAAGAGGCCCAAAAGACCACCACAAAACTCACAGCCTGACACGCTGTTGTGGCGAGGGAGCTTGCTCCCGCTGGCTTGCGAAGCAGCCCCAAAACCATACACCGCGATTGTGTCTGATAAACAGCGTTTCGCTGGTTTTACGACTGCTGCGCAGCCGAGCGGGAGCAAGCTCCCTCGCCACAGGAAAGTGTTCGCACCAGGATTTTCGCTAACCCTGCGGAACGAAGTTATCCAGCATCCGATTCACCGCCAATTCCCCCAGCATCACCACCTGCTGAATCCCCAACACCGTATTGCGATGCGAACCCTCCATCAACCCCGCGAAATTACTCAACATCACACTCGCCGACGCCAGGGTTTCGCAGGCGTTGACCAGCAGCGTTTCGTCATTGGTGTCGGGAGCGATGGAATAGATGGTGCTCGGTTTACGCGGAGTGTCTGCGGGGATGACCGGTTTGAGGTAGTAGTCGAGGGCGCGGTCGGCGGCTTCGTTGAGTTTTTTGGAATCGGTGGATTCGTAGGGGGAAACGTCGTCGGTTTCGGGTGGGTTGGGTGTGATCTTGAACATGGTGAAACTCCTACAAGAAATGGAGCCACCAAGACCTGTCGCTAAACAAGTAAGGGTGGCGGCTGCACGCAGGTTAGCGAACCGGGTGTAGGCGCCCGGCAGACCCGAAAGTCTCCCGCGCACAGCCGCCATGACGTCAGTCGCAGACATGAACAATCTGCAAGAGAGTTGGGAGCGCTGTTGCGCCTACATAGGTTCGGGTCGCTAAACCCGATCGCTGATTTGTCAGCGACCGGGAAACGATAGAGCCCCGGCCCAAGGCACACAAGCCGGCGGATTCTGGCGCAGTCGTAGGCAGCTACGCAAGGATGTGTAGGCAGAGTGAGTGTCTTGAAATGTCTTTTAAACACCGCCGTTTATTTCCTCCTCCAAATAAATAGCGGCGCCCCCCCTACGTGGTGTCAATCGCCGACGAACGGTAGCAAAACCTGTTATTTCTGACAGTAGCCAGTCTGTACGCAGTGCCGTTAAATCACTTCAGAGCAACAAATACCTGACACGCTGAATACGTACTGAGCGTGAGAGAACGTCGACAAAGTCTTGAGAGGAAGTCAGCAATGCCGATTTCTCAAAACCGGGCTGATCCAACGGATCCAACCCTGGAACAACCGAGGGTGCCTGCCATCCTCAAGGACGAGAACGGCGAAGAGAGTCCGGAGGGGCTGTTGCCGAGAAGTGCAGTGAGTGATGACCTGGTCGTCATCGTTCCGAACTGGAGAACGGCACTCGTCGATCCGTTTCCCTACATCATCTCTATCAGTTGGGTAAAGGAAGGCAGTTCGTTCACCGAAGTGTACAGGGAGGAGTTCACCGACCCAGGGGAGAAGACCTTGAAAGTCCCTCGGGACAAGCTGGATCACGGTATTTATTCCCTGTCGTACCAACTCAGTTACGGCGGGAACGCAGAACTGTCCTTCTCCAAGCGCGTCACGGTCGATAGAGTGCCGCCGGATGATGGTCAGGAGCCAAAGCCGCTGGTGATGCTGGATGTTCCCGGCGATATCACCGATGACTACCTCACACGATTTGGAGAGGTCAGATTACAAGTCCCGCTCTATGTCGATTTAAAGGCCCGGGATCGCGCAATCTATTATTTGACGGACAACCCCAATCCTCTGGATACCGAACCTGACATTCGTGAGCAGGAGTTCAGTCAACAGGACATTGACCAGCGTCGTCTCATCATTACCGTGTACGCGGCGGATATTCGTGGTCGTGGGCACGGTCAACGCTACTTTTATTACCGGCTACGTGATTGGGCCGGCAACCGTGGGCCACGCTCGACCCTGTTACCGGTTTTTGTCGACTTGACGCCGGCCCCTGGCAATCTCGATCCAGCTCGGGTGCCATTGTCGGTGCGGGGGTTGATCGACCGCGAACACGCTCGCGAAGGGGCGGTCGATCAGAAAGCGGTCACCGTCGAAATCGATGCCTATGACAATCCGGACGCCTCCGACAAGGTTCTGATCCAGTGGAATAGTCATGCTCTCGCCCCCTGGACGTTGACCCAACCCAATTTCCGCTCAGCCAAACTGTACCGTGGTCGACACTGACGGCTGACGGGCTCGGGCCGATGGATGCGCGTGTTGACTACCGCATCAGTCGTGGCGGGACACCGACGCCGCCTGCTCCAGAAACGCAGGTGCCGATCAATTTGACGGTCGCCGGTCCGGATCACGCTGACGCTCCCACGATGTTGAACCTCACGCTGGCGAATCTGGAGATCTATGGCGCCGTTTCGAAACAACTGAACACGCTGCAGACGATAGATCATGGTCAGCCCGCCGACGGGTACTTGCGCTTGTACGACAATCCACAGCCTGGAGAAAAGATCTTCCTGTACTGGGGCGCCATCAGCACGCCAGTCGCTGAATACGAGGTCAAGGATGGCGACAGCGCCGGGCAAAATATTGAGTTCAGTATTCCTTGGACGGCTATCGAGCAAGACATGGAAAATCCGGCGTTACCGGTGTGGTACACCACCGACAACCAGGTAAACGTGCAGTTGGCCCGAGCGACTCCGGTAAACGTGGCAATCATCATCATCAGGAATTTGCCGGAGCCGACGTTCCCTGATGGCGGGCTAAAAGGCCTGCTTGATTGCTGTGCCAGACCTCGATTGTGGGAGCAGGTGCGGGTGCATATCGAGGGTAACGACGCGTTCGACAAAGACGATATTGTCGAGCTTCATTGGCAAGGGTGTTACGGCCCCAATGGCACATCCCCCATCCCGGGGGTCACTGAGTCATTTGAAACAACACTCAGTCTTGAGCAGGCACGCAATGGTTTTGATATATCGGTGACAGACTATGAAAGGTTAGTTGCGCCGATGGTTGATCGCGGATCAGCACTTTGCCGATATTTTTTGAGAAAGAGCAACGGCGGACAAGGTGAGTCGAAGTCTGAGTTTGTGATTATCAATAGAACGATGCCCAGTGGTCAATTGTGCGGGCCGAATAATGATATTTGCGAAGAATCATTCGTGAGTGACGTGCCTAAACATTGATCGATTAAAAGAGCGCAATACTGTCCGCTGTTTAAGTCGGATTATCAGAATTAAAGTCCGCGCGTGGGTGGTCAGTTTCCAAGTGTCCTGACGGGGGCTGGTAGTGTCCTTTGTCAGATAATCAAGCAATTGAAAGGAAGATACAGATGACCAGTTTCAAACCATTGGATCCCGCACAGAATCGCGCGCGTTATCTTGTCGTTCGGCAGAGTATGCCTACAGAGGACGCAGCGCCCCCCTCCCTGCACGCTGATAATCCCCTGTTGCCCGATACCGCGGACGATTTGCCAAATCAGTTGCATTCCAGTCTTCAAGGCGCACAGCTAAAAGTGCTGATCCCCCGATTTGCTCAGGCGGGCGATGAAAACGCTATACCAGGGTTTTTGAACTTGACCTGGAATGGCAGTCGTGTTGGTACCCGATATGATTATGAGACTCCAATTGATCCCGCCATCACTGCGTTTGAATTGCTGTTGCCAGCAGGCCTCACTAATGCATCGGGATCGCATGAGTTAAGTTATATACTGAGTCATGGTGGCAATCATGATGACGTTCTGGCCGAGGTGATTAATATCGATACGCAGGCTCCCTTGCCGAACGGTGAGGTGACCCTTCCTGCAGAAGTTGAGCGAGACGGCATTACCAAACCTTACCTGGATGCCAACGGTTTTGTTCTTGTTACCGTCCCTCAATACGCCACAAAAAAAATCGGGGATGAAATCGAAGCTTTCTTTGGCATATCTTTGCCAGGAGCTATTTCGATAGGGAAGGTGACTGTTACAGATACCGCCGTGCCGGTGACTTTCAACTTGACTGCTGCCCAGGTTGGCACCGAAGAGGGTGAAAAAGAACTCTGGTATACGTTGATGGATCGGAAAGGTAATAAGAGTCTCCCCTCAGAGTACAAGAAAACTAACGTATCGCTGACGGATCCGCCAGAGGGATTATTGCCACCCAGCATTCCGCTGTTTGATGATGATACGCTACCTAAGCTGGTGGATCTGGCCGATGCGCGGATGCCTTTGGGCATCGGGATATTGGCTGAGTACGATAATTACATCGCGGATCGTGATGAGATCGAAGTGACGGTAGATGGCATTCTATTGCCCGCACAGCGGATCAACGGCTTTCCCTTCTACGTGAATGTTCCTTATAGCGCGCTGGCTAAAGATAGCCTTGGCGAAAAAACAATAACAACCAGTTATCAGATAAAGCGCGGCACGGTTCGTCACCCATTAACTCCACTTACAAAAAACATTGTTGTCGACCTCCGCAGACCGGGGCCCGGTGAAGGGGAGGAGAATCCCAATCCGGACCTTGATCTGGTGACTGTTCAAGGACAAGGAGGTAATGGCCCGAATGTACTGACAGAAGACGACAAAGATCAGACGGTTTCAGTCACTGCGCAGGTTTTTGATGGCGTCAAGGACGGAGACGTTGCGACACTGATCTGGAAGGGTGTTGAGGTGACAGCAGCACAGGGCGGCGTCATTGAACTGGATGGAACGGAAACGGATGATTTGGAATGGACTGTTGAGTGGGAAGTTGTGGATGAAGGAGGAAATGGCAATCCGCTTCCGGTAAGTTACAAACTAACCAATCCGGACCTTAACGAAAATGAGGAGTTTTCGTTGCCTCAGGACGTTGATGTTTATATTCGTCCGGGTGTTGCGCCCGAAGTAAGGTTTCAACATATGGATCCAGATTTGACTCTACTCAATTGCCAATCTTTGCGAGCCGATGCAGTGCTTGGCAAATGTGCTGAAGCACTGGTCGCAGGTGGAGAGCCGGAATTGAAGGGGAAAACATTGGCCTGTACTTATCAAGGGTATAGCGATTCTGCGGGGACTACAGTAAAGCCGGGTACCAAGTACGAATTCAACTATTCTCCGAGCGATCAGGAGGTTGACGACGGTTTTATTATAAAAGTCCGCTACCAGGAGCTTCTTGCAACACAGAGCGCATGGGGGGAAATCAGTTACGTCGTCGAGATCGATGGGCGGGACGTAACTTCCAGTCACTTCGTTAGAGTGCATATGGTAGGGGGACTGGAACGCCTTGTCCGATTTAAGTGAAAAAGCCCGGAAGGTGTAAAAACCTTCCGGTTTTTTTTTAGTGAGGGAAGTTATGGAAATATTCGCTATGTGATTTCGGATATTTCCTACATTTTTTTAGGGGGAGTTCCTTTACCTTCCGCGCTCTATTTTTTCACGCAAATGTATTTGCGCACTTTTTATTATGAGTTGGAGGTGGATAAATTATGAAAGTATTTGGCGAGCTCCCCGTCAGGGTTATTCGAAAACGCGCGCTGGGCGTACTGGTGTTCATGCCGGTCTTTTCTTTGTCCGGCACGGGTGCACAGGCGGCAACCATCGTCGACGGAACGACACTGGATATCGACTCATCGACAACGTCGATCGACTATCTGGTGCGTAACAATGGCGTGTTGAACGTCAATGGCGCCAGTACCCGATCGATCACTGTGCAATCTGGCTCAACGTTGAATATCAACGGCGCGAGCATTGTCGGCAGTAGCGGCGCTGAAGGCGTTGTAGTCACCAGCAGTCGAGGCACTATCGATCGGGCCAATGTGACCAGCGAAGACATCGGGCTGGCCGTAAACCGTTCCAGTGTCGCGGCCGGCGGATCGGACGTGACCGTTTCCAATAGCCAGATCAAGGGTGAAGTAGCTGGTGCCCAGGTCACGGGGCTCAGCAAATTGTCGTTGATCAATACGCAAGTCACCGGCTCGGCAGGCGACGGCATTGGTGTGAACATTCTGGGCGGTGAAGTGGATGCCTCTGCCGGGACGCATATCACCGGGCAGGCGACAGGTGTGCGGATGGTCAACGATTCCGCCAATGTAGGTGCTCGTGCCCTTACACTGGATAATGCCATCGTACAGGGTGTCAACGGCTCCGCGGTTCTGGTCGAGAGAGGCACAAATGCCACTATCCGTCTCTCGAACGGTGCCAGTCTGCTTGCCGGAAACAACATCCTGCTTGATGTGCAAGGCGCCTCTACCGCCGCCATGACCGTCGCCAACAGTGCGCTTCAAGGCAACGTGAATATAGATGGCAGCAGCGTAGCGAACCTCACCTTCGATCAGGGCCATTTCACCGGTGATGTCGTGCTCGTCGATGACGCCTCCTCGGCCACGGTCAACCTGCAAAACAATTCACGGTTCACCGGCAGCCTGGATAAGGTCGACGGTGTGACCATCAACAGCGGCTCCAACTGGACCCTGACCCGCAACGACACCGTCGGCGCATTGGCCATGAATGGCGGTACAGTCAGCTTCGGTTCGCCCGATGCCCCGGACACGTTCTACCAGTTGAACGTCGGAACACTTGCGGCCTCAGGCACCGGCGCCAATGTATTTGCGATGAAAGGCAACTTTGCCACCGGCCATCACGATTTCCTGAACGTGACCGGTGTGGCCACTGGGCAGTTCGGTCTGTTGGTTGCGGCCTCTGGGCTGGATGCCGTGTCTCCCGGGCAATTGAACCTCGTGCATACGGCGGCGGGTGATGCGCAATTCTCGCTGATCAGTGGCAGGGCGGACCTGGGAACCTGGTCCTATTCGCTGAAAAGCACGATGGACGAAAGCGGGGCTACCGACTGGTATCTGGACCCTGCTACCGAAACCGTCAGCCCGGGCGCGCGTTCGGTATTGGCCCTGTTCAATACAGCGATCACTGTGGCCACCGGCGAAGACGCATCCCTACGCAGTCGCATGGGTGAGCTTCGATTCAACGGCGGCAAGTCGGGTGCCTGGGTACGTACTTACGGCAGCCAATACAATGTGGCTGACGGCTCGGGTGTGGCTTATCAGCAAACCCAGCAAGGTTTTTCCCTGGGCGCTGATGCGAGACTGGGTGAGAGCCAATGGTTTATGGGGGTGATGGCGGGGTACAGCAATTCCAGGCTGAATCTTGATTACGGCACTTCCGGCACCGTCGACAGCTACTACGTCGGGCCTTACGCAACTTGGCTCGATGCCGATTCCGGTTACTACTTCGATGCCGCGCTCAAGTTCAACCACTTCCGCAACGAGTCAAAAGTCGGCCTGAGCGACGGTTCCCGTGCCAAAGGCGACTATGACAACTCCGGCCTCGGCGGCTGGGCCGAATTCGGCCGACACATCAAGTTCGGCGATGGCTACTTCATCGAGCCGTTTACCCGATTCTCGTCCGTCGTGATCCAGGGCAAGCATTACAACCTGGACAACGGCATGGACGCCGACGGTGATCGGGCCCGCTCGATGCTGGGCAAGGTCGGCAGCACCTTCGGGCGCAATTTCGACTTCGGCAACGGCAAGGTGGTACAGCCTTATATCAGTGCCGCGGCGGGTTACGAGTTCGCTAAAAATAACAAAGTGCAAGTGAACAACAATGTGTTTAACAACGACCTGTCGGGCTACCGTACCGATTTCGGGGCGGGGTTGGCAGTGGCTTTCTCCGAGGGGATGCAGGCGCACGTTGATTTTGATTATGAAAAGGGCGAGCACATTGAGAAACCGTGGGGGGTTAACTTTGGGGTGAGGGTTAACTGGTAAGGGAATAGTAGTCTTGCAAGACTGAAACGCCGCTTCTCCTATTGGGTAAGCGGCGTTTTTTATTGACCCGTCTGACCGGCAATCACCTGTCTCGGCAACCACGAATCTCCATCCTCAATCCGCTTCACCTTCAGCAACAACGGTAGCGCCAGGGTAATCGACTGCCCGCCCCGCACCAGCTTCCATCGTAACTGCGCACCTTGTCATGCCACACCCCGAGAAGCGCCGCCCGATGGTTCGAGTCGAGTGGTGACTCCGGAAACGGCGGTGACCCGACACAGCGTTCATCAGGACCAGTCGCGCCTGATCCTGGTTAAGTTCACATCAGTCATGCAGGTGAAGGCGCGTAAATAGATTCGGCGCTTTAACTAGTCTTTAATCACGATTGTGGAAATAAATATTTCCCCTTCGCTTATCACATTCAAAACCTTATTCGCTCTCCCATGATGGAAGAATTTAATGAGGTGCGCTTTTGTACTCGTCAGGTTTATAAGACTATAAAGGTTGAATACACCATGCCCCGAATCGCCAGCGTTGGTCGACGTCGGATGCGCAACGTTGATCCATATGATCTATATTGTAGAAAGCGTATGTTTGATAACCCTGAACCGGAGGGCATCCACCCACTTCACAAAGCCAATAATTTCGGGCGGTAGGTAATTTTTGGCCATACACTCGTTGCATGTCATTGAGGGCTTGGCCAGCCGGCAATGCATTGCCGAAGGAGCTCATCCAGGAAACGGCCTGAGCGTGCGTTAAATATGAATCATTAGATCGCAGTTGATATATGTTTCTCACTGATATTGGATAACTTACCAATTGAAGCGATGCGTCTCGAACGAAAATTGTGGCATTGCCGATACTGTTGCCAGTGACTTTGCCCGTTTGTGTCACGGAGGCAACGGCCTCATTACTTGAATAATAATAATAGGGAGTCTTTCCACCTTGAGCCAGGCGAACATCAGTATTGCCAATAGAATCTTGTCCAGTTTTCGGCCAATTTGGGATTTTTACTGAGAGCCCATTTAGGTTCATCTGACTAGTATTAATTGTTAATGGTGTTGCTACTGTGAGGCTACGCGCTGGCGTGGAGGACTGTCCACTGCCATACAACGCTTTAGCGGTGAAGCTGTGAGACGCCACACTCAACCCTGTCACCAGCAAGTACCAGATTCCCGTCGTTGTACTGGCGGTGGGCTCCCCCTTCGATATGGTGCCGTCGAGTACCTGGACCTTCTGACCTTTGCTGGCCGTGCCGGTCAGCGACACACTGGTCTCCAATGTTGTACCGCCATTGGGAATTTCGACCCCGCTTGGCGAGCCTTTGACTGAATCAATGGTCGGTTTGACCTCCACCGCCACGGTAAACGTGAACGGTGGAGCGGACTCTTCGCCTTCGCCATACAGCGCCAGCGCCTTGAGGCTGTAAGCCTTGACGGTCAATGCACTTACCACCTGAGTCCAGACACCCGAACCATTGGCGGTAGGTTCCCCCAGTGACGTGGTGCCATCAAGCAAGCGGACTTTCTGGTTGGGACTGGCCTTGCCAGTGACGGTCACCGACCGGTCGAAGGTGATGCCACCCTGGGCGACCGGGCCTTTGGAATCGGTGACCGAGTCAATGGCCGGTTTGAGCGCCGCCGCCACGGTAAACGTGAACGGTGGAGCGGACTCTTCGCCTTCGCCATACAGCGCCAGCGCCTTGAGGCTATAAGCCTTGACGGTCAATGCACTTACCACCTGAGTCCAGATGCCGCTGCCATTGGCGGTAGGTTCCCCCAGTGAAGTAGTGCCATCGAGCAAGCGGACTTTCTGGTTGGGACTGGCCTTGCCAGTGACGGTCACCGACCGGTCGAAGGTGATGCCACCCTGGGCGACCGGGCCTTTGGAATCGGTGACCGAGTCAATGGCCGGTTTGAGCGCCGCCGCCACGGTAAACGTGAACGGTGGAGCGGACTCTTCGCCCTCGCCATACAGCGCCAGCGCCTTGAGGCTGTAAGCCTTGACGGTCAATGCACTTACCACCTGAGTCCAGGTGCCCGAACCATTGGCGGTGGGTTCACCCAGCGCGGTGGTGCCATCGAGCAAGCGGACTTTCTGGTTGGGACTGGCCTTGCCAGTGACGGTCACCGACCGGTCGAAGGTGATGCCACCCTGGGCGACCGGGCCTTTGGAATCGGTGACCGAGTCAATGGTTGGCTTGACCGCCACCGCCACGGTAAACGTGCGCAACGGGGTGGATGCTTCGCCCTCGCCATACAGCGCCAGCGCCTTGAGGCTATAAGCCTTGACGGTCAATGCACTTACCACCTGAGTCCAGATGCCGCTGCCATTGGCGGTAGGTTCCCCCAGTGAAGTGGTGCCATCAAGCAAGCGGACTTTCTGATTGGGACTGGCCTTGCCAGTGACGGTTACTGATCGGTCAAAGGTGATGCCGCCCTGGGCGACCGGACCTTTGGAATCGGTGACCGAGTCAATGGTTGGCTTGACCGCCACCGCCACGGTAAACGTGCGCAACGGGGTGGATGCTTCGCCCTCGCCATACAGCGCCAGCGCCTTGAGGCTGTAAGCCTTGACGGTCAATGCATTTACCACCTGAGTCCAGGTGCCGCTGCCATTGGCGGTGGGTTCACCCAACGCGGTGGTGCCATCGAGCAAGCGGACTTTCTGATTTGGGCTGGCCTTGCCAGTGACGGTTACTGATCGGTCAAAGGTGATGCCACCCTGGGCGACCGGGCCTTTGGAATCGGTGACCGAGTCAATGGTTGGCTTGACCGCCACCGCCACGGTAAACGTGCGCAACGGGGTGGATGCTTCGCCCTCGCCATACAGCGCCAGTGCCTTGAGGCTGTAAGCCTTGACGGTCAATGCACTTACCACCTGAGTCCAGGTGCCGCTGCCATTGGCGGTAGGTTCCCCCAGTGAAGTAGTGCCATCGAGCAAGCGGACTTTCTGATTGGGACTGGCCTTGCCAGTGACGGTTACTGATCGGTCAAAGGTGATGCCGCCCTGGGGGACCGGGCCTTTGGAATCGGTGACCGAGTCAATGGTTGGCTTGACCGCCACCGCCACGGTAAACGTGCGCAACGGGGTGGATGCTTCGCCCTCGCCATACAGCGCCAGTGCCTTGAGGCTGTAAGCCTTGACGGTCAATGCACTTACCACCTGAGTCCAGGTTCCCGAACCATTGGCGGTAGGTTCCCCCAGTGAAGTGGTGCCATCAAGCAAGCGGACTTTCTGATTGGGACTGGCCTTGCCAGTGACGGTTACTGATCGGTCAAAGGTGATGCCGCCCTGGGGGACCGGGCCTTTGGAATCGGTGACCGAGTCAATGGTTGGCTTGACCGCCACCGCCACGGTAAACGTGCGCAACGGGGTGGATGCTTCGCCCTCGCCATACAGCGCCAGCGCCTTGAGGCTGTAAGCCTTGACGGTCAATGCACTTACCACCTGAGTCCAGGTGCCGCTGCCATTGGCGGTAGGTTCCCCCAGTGAAGTAGTGCCATCGAGCAAGCGGACTTTCTGGTTGGGGCTGGCCTTGCCAGTGACGGTTACTGATCGGTCGAAGGTGATGCCGCCCTGGGGGACCGGGCCTTTGGAATCGGTGACTGTGTCCAGTGTCGGTGCAATCCATGCTGCGACCAGCAAATTCAACGTAACCGAATAACTCCACAACCCCGTAGTCGCATGCTTCACCGTGTAACGTACCTTGACGTACTTGCCGATGTTGGCCGCGACGAACTCCTCCGCCACTCTGAACGTCACGGGTTTTCCGGCGGTCACGGTGGTGATCGGCACCCAGTTGGTTGTGCTGCCAAAAGGACCGTTGCCGCTCCAGTGACAGGTCAGAATGTCGCCCGGGAGCGTGCCGAGGTAGTTGACCCTGACATTCACGTTATGGAAAACCTTCGAGGGGTCGAGCACATCCGGTGGGTCGGCTTCCAGCACCACGGGCACCGGCAGTGTGGTGCGCAATTGTTCGACCTTGAGCAGCAAGCGTTCCGATTCACTGATGCCAAACAGCGCTACGGCGTCGTTGGTGATGCGGTAGGACAGGTCCAGCGAACCCTTGTCCAGCACGACAATGTGCTGACTGTCGATGTGGAAGGTCACTAGCTTGTCGGCGGCCTCTCCGGCGCTGACAGTGTGTGGCTCTTCGTGCAAATACGACTGACCGTTGGCTTGGGTGCCCAGCCAGATCAGGTTGAGGGAATCGCCGCTGGCCATGCCGGGATAGCTGACACGCACCGTTGCATATTCGTTGTCCGGTTCAAGCGTGCCGCCCACCGCTTGCTCAACGATGGGCGCCGGGATGATTGCCACATCCCCAACGACATCGGCGAATGCGCGCTTGGACGACAGGGGCGGCGAGTTATCCAGTTTGGTCAACACATACGAGGCGTCGGCCGACCCCATGGCGATTGCGCGGACCTCGGCGTAGGGCACCTTGAATTCGAGGTGGTGCGGGATGTTGTCCACGGTTCGCGATTGCGTATGGATCAACGGCTTGCCGACAGCAGGCGTGCCGATCCAGGTCAGCGTCACCGTATCGCCGATTGCAAAATCGTCGCCAGCAATCTTGACCAGAACGGTGACGTCTTCGTTGTTCAGATCCTTGAGGGTGATGACCCCGTTCACGGCTTCATTGATGATCGGTGATTCCAGGCGCCAGGCACCGGCATCGACCAGAACCGTCGTGCTTATGGAGTGCTTCTCGGCCCAGTTCCACACCGGGTCGTGCGGAAAGTAGCGAACCGGCAACGCCGCGCTGTCACCGCCGGCGAGAATGGCGTCCTGATCCACCGTGATGATGATGGGGGTTTCGCGATTGGCCTGATCGGGGGTGACGGTATGAGGGATTCGAACGCTGCCCCAGTGCAGATTCACCACGTCGTAAGGGAAAATTCCAAGGTAGAAGGGGATCGTGACAGGGACACCGCTGGCGGCCCACTCCGCATCGATACCATTGTCAATGACGTCTTGGGGGAGTTGCGGTTTATGCAGTTCGGAATGGCCTGGCAGATGAGGTTCCTTGTCGCGCCCCCCCGGCCTGTCGAGCTTCACCAGCACCCGCAACCCAGCTGACGGGTCGTCCGGCACTGTTTCGTCCTTGCGCGTGAGCACGTAGTAAACCGTTTCCACCCAACCGGGAACCATGGGGGCGACGGGCAGGAAAAAGAACAGGAAATCACCGTCGACTTCTTCTGGCTGGAGTTCCTTGTGGAAGATCTTGTCACCGTCCCAATACACATCAATCTGATCGCCCGCCAGCACTGGAGGGCTGTATTTATTGATAGCGCACAACACCCCCTCCGGATGGCTTTCCACCACACTGATGTTGATACCCGCGTCACCGTCGACAATCGGTTCGACCGCGCCGGCAATCATCAATGGCCGGTGCTGCAGCGGGGCGACGACCAACCTTGAAGGGCGAAACAGGAATAGACCAGAAGCGGCCATCAAAAACTCCTTGGCGAAGGTACGCCACTGTGGGGGAGGGGACATTGACGGGTAGATTGGGCACGATGAAAGGCGCGCTGACTACTGTCAGAACTAACAGGTGGGCGGGGGTTTTAGACAAACGGTAGGCGAAAAAAAACGGCCTGGGTAGGCCGTTTCTTGTTCCATGCACCTCCGTGATCGACCCAGACCCAATGTGGGAGCGGGCCTGCTCGCGAAGAACGATGACACGGTATGACTGACCAGTGATGACTTCGGATCAAGGTTATCCAGCATCCGATTCACCGCCAGCTCGCCCAGCATCACCACTGGCTCAATCACCAGTTCAGTGTTGCAATGCGTAGTCAATCGATCCGTCCCTTAAACACTCACTCCACGCGAAACTGCACTTACCTGATAGGAAACCTGACCGACCAACTGGTCTTGCACCGTACTGCTGTTGCCTCCTTTTACCGGGTTACCCCAGGTTACAACGCGACCATCGGAGGTCAGGGCGGTGAACGCCTCGTAGCTGGCGTATAGGGCTTGTACATTGATCAGTTGGTCCTCAACCGCTGACGTATCCCCCCCATACCCGGCTTGCCCCAAGCTACGACGGTACCATTCTTACGCAAGGCTGCGAACGCTTCCCCCGTGCCGGCCACCTGCACAATGTCGTTCAGCAGCGCGATGTCGGCAGGCACCTTGCCGCCGCTTTGCGGGTGTCCCCACGCCACTACATGGCCGTTGGCACGACGAGCAGCGAATGCAAATGCTGTGGAGCACACGTCGACAATATCCTTCAATTCCGCGAACTCTGGGCTGATAGTGCCACCACTTGATTGTAAGCCCCAAGCCACCCATTGGCCTGTAGCGCGCTTCGCTATAAACGCCCAAGTATTACAACGCAGCTCGATGATGTCGTTCAATGCAGCAATCGGTTCTGGCAGGTCTCCACCAACCTCAACATTGCCCCAAGCGACGAGACGGCCGTTGGCGCGAAGGGCCGCAAAGGCCTGCTGGGCACCGAGGATCATGTTGATATCGGTGAGCAGGGCAATGTCCGTCGGCAGGTTTCCACCCTGATTGGGATTTCCCCAAGTCACCACCTGCCCGGTGGCCCGTTGCGCGGCAAATGCGTTGCCACTGACAACGATCCGCACAATGTCCCTGAGTGCCGCGATTGCAGTAGGCACAGTGCTGCCCGCGTTGTCATGACCCCAGGCAACCACCTGATTCGCATTCTTTAAACCGGCAAACGCCGCCATGTTACCAACAACCCGAACAAAGTCCGAAGGCACAACACTGCCCATGTTCCCACCATTATTCGCGGCCCCCCACACCACCACCGCTCCATGGGTTCGGCGGGCAGCGTAAGCGCTGTTAGTGCTACTGACTTCAACGATGTCTTTCAGGGGCATAATGGCCGGGGGAATCTTCCCACCCGAATCAGCATTGCCCCAAGCGATCACGTCACCCCCGTCACGATGCGCGACGAAGGAGTGTCCGTTGCCGATAATATTTACCGGATTGAGGGTGATCTGTTTGTCGGAGGAACGAACCTGTAAAGGTTCCTGTGGCGTTGTATCAGTCCAGGTGGTGGCAGTTGTCCACTCAGTGTCTGTGGCATATTTCCACTGCGCCTCTATGGGTTGCTCGGTAGTGGCATCGAACGCGCTCAATACACGAGAAGCGCCGGTATGCCCAAACGTATGGCAATTGAAGCGCGCCCCCATGACTTTCAGGTTGCCTGAGCCAATCGCCTGGCCAACCCCAAATTCCAGAACATTCGAATAACTCGTCTCGTTCGTCGCCGCCCGCCAGATCCGGTAACTCACCGTCACCTTCTTGCCGCGGTTCGGCTCGATATGCTCGGCGACAAACGTGGCGTTGAGGGTGAAATTCACATCCTTGTCCTTGGACAGCCCGTTGAGGGTGACGGAGTCTTCCGTGGTACCCGTGACTTCACCCGTCCAGGTGTAGGTCACGATGTCACCGGATTGGGTCGGTTTGACGGTCGGCCTTGGCGCGGTCAGTTTGCCGATGCCGCCGGGCAGGTCTCCGGGCTCCAGCGCTCCGTCCTGTTCACCGAGGACGATGGGTTTGACCAGTTCGAGTTGCGGCTCGCCCACCTGCAGCAGCGCCGCATGCAAGGATTCGCGGCGGACTTGGTCGCCGTTCTGGCCTTCGCTGAGCAGGTGGTACCACAGCTCCAGCGTGCCGCCTTCCAGGGTTTTCAGGTGCTGGCTCTCCACCGTGATGAAAAAATCGTTCTCGGCCTCGATCTCGTCCCTACTTGGAAAATACCAATCCAGCTCCGGGGTATAACTGCTGCTATCCGGGCGGGTGCCGAACCAGATCAGCTCGATGGCCATGCCCTGCTGCATGATCGGATCGAACGGAATCCGCACGCGAGGGTGAGGCAGGTCCGGATCAATCGCGCCGTTTTGTTCATCTTCGGCCTTGGGCGCGGCCAGGTGTTTCGGTTCGCCGATGAAGGTGACAAATTGCCCCTTTGACGGCAGGGGGTCGGTCACGCCCGGGCGCTCTACGCGATAGGAAAAAGTCACCTGGGTTTTGGCCAGTTGACGCACGTCGGCGTTGGACAGTTCGAATTCATAGGTATGCGGCAGGTTGTTGACCGTCTGGGCCGGCGTGTTGACTTCCACGGCCTCGTTGTCCACGGTGGTGCCGCGCATCTTCAGGATGATGCGGTCCTCCAGCTTGAACGCCGGCCCTTTGGCCCAGACCTGAGCCGTGATGTTTTTGTCCTCCAGCGCATCGAGGTCAAGGATGTTGTTCGTCGCCTCCTTGACGATCGGCGCATCGCGCAGATCGGTGCCGGTCATGACCACCAGCCGCGTGGCCTTGCACCAGTCTTCCGAAAAATTGTGCACCACATCGCGCACGCGGAAGGTGACCGCCAGCCCGGAGATGTCGGTGTCGCCCGCGGCCAGGATGGTGGCTTCGTCGACGTGGATCACGATCGGGTGAGTGGCCGGGTCGCTGATCTGCTCGGCAGTCAGCGGCGCGGATTCCACGAGCACACCGCCCCAGCTCAGCACCATGACATCGCCCACCGCCGCATCCGGATAAGGCTCGCCGGTCCCGGACTCGGCCCGAATGATGATGTCCACCCCGGCCGCGGCAATCTCCTTGTCGACGATGTCCTCGACGATGGCCGGATCGATGAACAGGTACAGGTTCGAGTGGCTGCCTTCTTCCGGGTTAAGGTCCTGGCCCGCAGGAATCTCCAGCTTGGCGTAGAGCTTGAGCGCCGGCGTGAACGTCTCGGCGCCCTGATTGAAACGGGTCACCCGGTAAGCCAGCGTGTGCGTCCCGGTCAGCCAATGCCTGGGTTCGACCCACAAGGTCACCCGCTGACCGACTTCGGCGTCGTCGGTGATGATGTGCTGATTGACCACCTGGTCGTCGAACTGCAGCTCGACCTTGTCGCCTTTGCCCATGCTTGACCAGGCCGGGACGTAGACTTTGAGCCCGTTGATGGGGAAGTTGTCCAGGGCCGCGGCGCGGTTGATTGCCCAGACGTCAGTGGAAGAGTCCAGTAGACGGGCGCCGGGGATTTCTGGTTCACGCAGCAGCATGGAAACAAGGTGACGGACGGGTTGCACGAGCATGGGGAGACTCCTGTCGAGGGGGGATGTGCGACGGAGTCATTTAAGGTGTTAGACCGTGCGGTTGGCTACTGTCAGAAATAACAGGTAAGTCCCTGTTTCCGATAAGCGGTAATGCATTAGCAGGATTGGCGTTAACCGGCCTACATCGGCTCCGGCGGCCCGATCAACCGTCCCATGACCCCGAACAACCCCAACGCCCGAATCACCTCCAGCTCGCCTTTGGTCTCGACCATCTCCGCAATCAACGGCAAATCAATGCTGTTGGTCGCCCGGTAGATCGCATCAATAAACAGCCGCTTGTCACTCTGCTCATCGATGTGGCGGATGTACGCCCCATCGATTTTCAAGTATGCCAACCCAAGCTGCGTGAGATTGCCGATCTGGCTGAAACTGCCGCCAAAGTGCTGCAAGCCGATGCGATAACCGGTGTCGAGCAGGCTGTGGCTCAGGCGTTGCAGTTCATCGGGGGGCGGCAGTTGGCGTTCGTCGATTTCCAGGGTCAGCAGAGGTGCCAGATCGGGCAGTGACTCGAGCATGTCGATGATTTGTCGCAGTTGCGCCGGGTCGCGCAAGGTGCTGCCGGAGAGGCTCAACGCCAAGGGCCAGCGGTTGACGATGAGGTAGTCGAGGGTGGCTTCGAGCATCGCCAGGTCGAACCGCGCGGTCCAGCCGAGACGCTCGATCCACGGCAGGAAATGCCCGGCGGCGATGGCCTCGCCTTGCGGGTCGAGCAGGCGCGCGAGGACTTTGTGGTGCAGCACCTGGCTGGTGTCGGCGCATTGCACCACGGGTTGGAAATACAGCTGCATTTTGCCCTCGGTGAGGGCGTCGTCGATCCAGGTGCGCCAGTCGTGTTGGGTGTGGTTCGTCGCGGTATCGGAGCGGGCCAGATGCACCCACGGCCGTTCGGGATGTTGCTGGGCCTGGGCCAGCGCTTGATCGAGGCGCAGCAGGACGTCGCTGGCCGGTTCGCCGGGCTGATAAGCGACCACGCCCAAATGCGCCACGGGCATGCAATCGCTGGCACCGGTCAGGCGCAGATTTTCCAGGGTGGCGCTGATTTCCGAGGCGAGTCGGGCGGCTTCGGTACTGTCCAGGCCGGGGGTCAGCAGGCTGAACTCACCACCACGATTGCGCGCCGCCAGCCAGGTACGGCGTTCAGGCAGCTGCGTCAGACGTTTGAGCAATTCGCCGACGGCGCTGATCAGCCCGTCGGTGCGCAGTCCGCCCAGGCGCTGGTTGAGACCGATCAGGTCGTTGATCCGCAGCATCAGTAAATGGCCGTCACTGCTTTGCTCGGAAACCAATAAATGGTCGGCCAGTTGTTCATCCAGCAAGCGTCGATTGGCCAGGCCGGTGAGGCTGTCCTGATAAGACTCGGCGCGCAGTTTTTCGCTGCGCGTGGCTTCTTCGGAAAACAGCGCCTTGAGCTTTTCGACCATCTGATTCATGGCCAGCACCACACGCCTCAGTTCAGGTGTGCGTGGCAATTTGGGCAGGCTGAGGAACTCGCGTTTGCTGATGGCTTCGGCCTGCCTGACCATTTTGTCGAGCGGGCGCAATTGCCGGCGTAACAACCATCCACCGAATACGGCGCTGAGCAATCCGCAGACCAACAGCCAGATCAGGCTGCCGAGGGTGCTGTCCCAGAGTTTGGCCAGGGCGAACTGCGGATTGCTCAGCACTTCGACCCGCGCCACCTGTTCCCAGCCGCGCATGACCAAGGCATCGCCACCTTCCGGGCGCAGGTTGACCAGGCTCACAAACCAGCCGGGCACGCCTTCGATCTGTGCTGGTGCGCTGCGCTCCACCAGCACTTGTCCATCGACGATATTGACGACGCGGATGCTGCGGAAATAGCCGCTGTCGAAAATCGAGCTGACCATCAATTCGGTCATCGCCGGGTCGTCGATCTGCGCGGTCAACGATAAACCCAAGGCGGTGGCAGCGTCCTGGGCGTGGGAGCGCAACTGGCCGAGCATCTGTTCACGGGAGCTTTCCAGGCTGACAAAAAAACTGCCGCTGAAGGCCACCAGCAAGAACAGGCAAATGGCGAGAAACAACTGTTTGCGCAGTGACATAAAACGCTCCTTGCGATGGCGGCTAGCCTTCGCCCACGGCGAACCCTTCGGCTTGCATCTTTTTCAACACGTCCTGCCAACGCGACAACTTCTTCGAGTCGCTGCTGCGTTTGCCGCCATTGGCCCCCGGCAAGTACAGGCCTTCGGCATTGAAGGCGTACACCGGCAACAGGTCTTTGCGTTGGGAGGCGGGGCGGATCTCGCCGATCAGGTTGTCGAGCACCAGCGGCTCGGCCGTGGGGCTGCTGTAGAAGGTCAGCACCATGTGCGCCTGGTTTTGGGACAGTGCCTTGACGTAGGTAATGCGCAGTTTCTCGCTGGGAATCCCGAGTTGGCGCAGGCTGAAATATTTCGCCAGGGCGTAGTCTTCGCAGTCGGCGGCGCCCTTGATCAAGGATTCTTCCGGCGTGGCCCAGTAATCGGTCTGGCGCCAGATGCGCGTGTCGTCCTGAAAATTCAGCTGTTGATTGAAGAAGCGATTGACCGCGTCCAGTTGTTCGCGCTCGGGTTGGTTGAGTTCGCTTTTGAGCATTTGACTCCAGGCCTCGATTCTTCCTTGGGCGGGGCCGAGCGGACCGTAGCGCTTTTCGGCGATTTGCAGGATCTGCGTAAAGTTCCAGTTGGCCCACACGCTGCCGAGCCCGGTCAGCAGAAAACTCGCCAGCAGCAGCCATCCGCCGAGCCGAAGTCGGAGCGTTGACCTTCCTGGACTACGCCATCGACGGGACATGTCTGGCTGCTCGGGTGCAGATGACTGAAGTCTAGGCGGTGTTCTTTAAAAGACAGGACTAATCGTCGGGTCGGCAGATGGACCCTGTGGCGAGGGCGCTTGCTCCCGTTCGGTTGCGAAGCAGTCGCCAAACCAATCAATGAGGTCTGTCAGGAGAATTGGGGGGAGGTTCTGGGGATGCTTCGCAACCCAGCGGGAGCAAGCGCCCTCGCCACAGAAGCTCAGGGCTTTTGCAGGGTTTTCTGTTTGAGGATGTAGATCGTCACCAGCACCGCGCTGGTCAGCATGGCCCCTCGCGCCCACGGCAGGGGAACCAGGTAGCAGGAGAACAGGATGCTCACCCACATCAGGCCGATGGCGTAGACCTTGCCCTTGAGCGGGATGCCGTTGCCGTCAAGGTAGTCGCGAATCCACGGGCCAAGCCGCGGATGCCCCACCAGCCATTGATAGAAACGTGGCGAACTGCGGGCGAAACAGGCGGCCGCCAGAAGCAGGAAGGGCGTGGTGGGCAACACCGGCAGGAAAATCCCGATCACCCCCAGCGCTACGCTCAGCCAGCCGATGGCTAGCAGCACGTAACGCAACATCAGGGAGCGGTTGCCTATGGGGTTGTCCATAGGCAAAACCTTAGTGGTGACGTGGCTTGAGGATCGCCGGTTTTTCGTCTGGCGCCTGGCACAGCAGGTACAGCGCGGTCAGGGCTTCCGGGATCTGCACGATCATGTCGTCCATCAGATTGGCGTCTTTGGCGATGTCTTCGAACTCAGGCTGTTCGTCGAACAGACCCGAACCGACCATGATCGGAAGCAGCATTTCGCTGACTTCGTCTTCGGCGGTTTCGAACCAGGCCGCTTCGCGCAGGAACACGCCTTCCATGAAACCGATGCACCAGCCGCGCAGGTCGGAATCGTCCGGCTCTTCGCCCAGGTCCAGGTCGCAAGGCAGCTCGAACTCTTCATCGGAGGCCAGTTGGCGCGCGATGTGAGCCTTGAGGGCCAGCAGGGTGGATTCGATCGCTTCACGCTCGGTGTCGTCAGCGTAATGCGGCTCTTCGGCGAAGAGGGCGTCGATCCATTCACGATCCGGAACCTCTTCGGAACAGATCGACAGCGCAGTGAGGTAGCCGTGGGCGGCCACGTAGTCCAGCGCCTCGTCGTGCAGTTCGTCGGCGTCGAGGAAGACTTGCAAACGGGTTAGTTGCTCAGCGAAGGACATTAAAGCGCTACCTTGGGGAATTAACAGATGCGGGAATTCTAGGCCTTCTTGAGCGCTCAGGCCAGCCGCGCGGGATATTTGCAGCCCGTTGACCCCGCAGACCACCGCAATACCTGTAGGAGTGAGCCTGCTCGCGATGGCGGTGGTTCAGTCAACATTGATATTGAATGTGACGCCGCCATCGCGAGCAGGCTCGCTCCTACAGGGAATTGCGTTGTGTTCCTCTTCTCAGCGGTGCCCTTTGCAAGGGAGGCCTCGGGTATACTCGCGCGTTTTGTGATGCCCTGCTGGCGTCGCGGCTGAAATGTGAAGCGTCATGCAATGCGCACTTACGATTTGTCAGTGCAGCCTGCGTGGTTCTGAACCAGCCTTGCAGGGATGTTTCGGTGATTTTTGGAGTTTTTATGCTCGAACAGGCTCAACGCGTCCTCAAGGACATCTTCGGCTACGACAGTTTCCGTGGCCGCCAGGGTGCAATCATTGAGCGCGTGGCCAGTGGCGGTGACGCCTTGGTGCTGATGCCTACCGGTGGCGGCAAATCCTTGTGCTTCCAGGTGCCGGCGCTGCTGCGCGAAGGCCTGGCCGTGGTGGTATCGCCGTTGATCGCACTGATGGACGATCAGGTCGCGACCCTCGAAGAGCTCGGCGTCGCCGCCGCTGCATTGAACTCCACCCTGAGCGCCGAGCAGCAGCGTGATCTCGCCGCGCGGATCAAGCGCGGCGAAGTGAAGATGCTGTACCTGGCGCCCGAGCGTCTGGTCCAGCCACGCATGCTGGCTTTCCTGCAAAGCCTTGAAATCGCCCTGTTCGCCATCGACGAAGCACACTGCGTGTCCCAATGGGGTCATGACTTCCGTCGCGAATACCTGCAACTGGGCCAGTTGGCGGAGCTGTTCCCCAACGTCCCGCGTATTGCCCTGACGGCCACGGCCGACAAGCGCACCCGCGAAGAAATCGTCGACCGTTTGCATCTGCAGAACGCCGAGCGCTTTCTCTCGAGCTTCGACCGTCCGAACATTTTCTACCGCATCGTACCCAAGGAGCAGCCACGCAAGCAGTTGCTGGCGTTCCTTGCCGAGCGCCGCAGCGATGCCGGTATTGTCTATTGCCTGTCGCGCAAGAAAGTCGACGAAGTCGCAGTGTTCCTCAGCGAGCAAGGTTTTCCGGCGCTGCCGTACCACGCCGGTTTGCCCAACGACACCCGGGCCCATCACCAGAAGCGTTTCCTCAACGAAGAAGGGCTGATCATGGTCGCCACCGTGGCGTTCGGCATGGGCATCGACAAGCCCAACGTGCGCTTTGTCGCCCACCTCGATTTGCCGAAATCCCTTGAGGCGTACTACCAGGAAACCGGTCGCGGCGGCCGTGATGGTCTGCCGGCGGATGCCTGGATGGCTTACGGCCTGCAAGATGTGGTGATGCTCAAGCAGATGCTGCAAAACTCCGAAGGCGATGAGCGCCACAAGCGTCTGGAGCAACACAAGCTCGACGCCATGCTCTCGCTCTGCGAAGAAACCCGCTGCCGTCGGCAAACCTTGCTGGCCTACTTCGACGAAGACATGCCCGAGCCGTGCGGCCATTGCGACAACTGCGTCGATGGCGTGCAGACTTGGGACGCCACCGAGCCGGCCCGTCAGGCGCTCTCGGCAATCTACCGCACCGGCCAGCGTTATGGCGTCGGGCATCTGGTGGACGTGCTGCTGGGCAAGGACAACGAAAAGATCCGCAGCTTCGGCCATCAACACCTGTCGGTGTATGGCGTTGGCAAGGCCATGGGCGAGAGCGAATGGCGCTCCCTGTTCCGCCAGCTGGTGGCCCGTGGCCTGGCAGACATTGACCTCGAAGGCTACGGCGGCCTGCGCCTGAGCGACACGTGCCGGCCGCTGCTCAAGGGCGAAGTGACCCTGGAACTGCGCCGCGACCTCAAGCCGCAGACCACCGCCAAAAGCAGCAAGAGCCAGGCGAGCCAGCTGGTTCGTGGCGAAGAACGCGAACAGTGGGAAGCCTTGCGTGCCTTGCGTCGCAAGCTCGCCGAGGAACATGGCGTGCCGCCGTATGTCATCTTCCCCGACTCGACACTGTTGGAAATGCTCCGCAGCCAGCCAACCTCGCTGGCGGAAATGGCCACGGTCAGCGGCGTCGGCGCACGCAAGCTCGAACGTTACGGCGAAGCCTTCCTCGAAGTGCTGGGCGGTCAGGTCGAGGCACCGAAAGTCGTTGCCGACGTGCGCCACGAGTTGATCACCCTCGCTCGCGCAGGCATGACGCCGCTGCAGATCGCCGGCCAACTGCAATGCTCGGAAAAGAATGTCTACACCATGCTTGCCGAGGCCATCGGCAAGCAGCAGTTGTCGCTGGAACAAGCGCTGGACCTGCCCGAAGAATTGATGGGCGAAGTTCAGGATGCCTTCCTCGATGGCGAGGGCGAGTTGCCGCCAGTGTCGGAGATTGCCGCGCTGTTCGCCGGGCGAGTGCCGGAAGGTGTCTTGTACTGCGTTCGGGCGGCGCTGCAATCCGAATTCGAGGTTTAAATGACCTGTTACAGTGATGTAACGATTCACTACAGACCAGACCTTGCCTCAAGCCAACGGTCATGCTTAGCTGACTAATAATTAGTTTTTCTCTATTTTCAGTCTAATCATGAGTTTTTTATGCCGTTAACCGATCAACACCGTTTTGGCATGCAACTGGCCCAGATGTCGCGCGGCTGGCGTGCCGAACTGGATCGCCGTCTGGCTGGCCTGGGTCTGTCCCAGGCGCGCTGGCTGGTGCTGCTGCACCTGGCGCGCTTCGAAGAAGCACCGACCCAGCGTGAACTGGCGCAAAGCGTCGGCGTTGAAGGGCCGACCCTGGCCCGGTTGCTCGATAGCCTGGAAACCCAGGGTCTGGTCCAGCGCCAATCCGTGCTGGAAGACCGCCGGGCGAAAAAAATCGTCCTCTGTGCTCCGGCCCGTCCTCTGATCGAACAAATTGAAACCATTGCCACTCAACTGCGCCGCGAACTGTTCGACGGCGTCGATGAGGCGGATTTGAAGGTGTGCATGCGGGTCCACGGGCACATTCTGGCCAACCTGGAAAAATCTTGAGGCATAACCACGCGCCAGCTTTTTGAGATACCCCGTTGGGCAGACTATAAAGAACTACTAGGCAATATCGTGTTCGTACCGGATGTGCGAACGCGTACAGGTTGGTTCTGGTTATCTAAGGGATGCTCATGCTCGAGAGTTGGCACGTTGTATTGAAGTGTTGCGCCAGGCTGTTTCTGGTCGGTGGTGCTGTCACTTACTCGGCATTGGCCCCTGCGCTGGGATTGGGCGACATTACCCTTCATTCCGCGTTGAATCAGCCGTTGCGCGCTGACATTGGCCTGGTCGATGTCGGCGGGCTGGAGGAGGGCGAACTCTCGATCAGCCTGGCGACAGCGGAGGAATTCACCCGCGCCGGCGTCGATCGGGTGTTCTTCCTCAACGACCTGAAGTTCACGCCGGTCCTGCGGGGCAATCGCAGCCTGATCCGGGTGACCTCCAACAAGCCGGTCAATGAACCTTTCCTGAATTTCCTGGTGCAGCTCAATCAGCCCAATGGGCGCTTGCTGCGCGAGTACACGGTGCTGATCGATCCGCCGGGTTCACCGGGGATCGTGCCGGCAGAAGACGAACCTGCCGCCAGCCCACAGAACTCTCCATTCCCGAGCGTCAAACCGGCCACTGCGCCGGCACCGGCGGCGAAGAAGTCCGCACCGGCGCCGGCCGTCGTGCAACCTGCCACCGATCCTGCCGCCGAACAACTGGCCGCCAGCGTGTTGCAAAACCAGCAGCTGCAAAAAACCATCGATGAGTTGAATGCAAAGCTTCAGGCTCAGGATGAACAGATCGCCGGCCAGAAGAAACAGGTGAGCGAACTGCAAACCCGGCTGTCGGAGGTCAATCAGGCGCCGCCGGTGACTCCGGTAGCGGTGGCACCTGCCCCCGTCGTTGTTGAAGAGCCCGAGGCCAGCCATTGGCCGCTGATTATCGGCTTGCTGGCGCTGATCGCGCTGGTATTGCTGGGGCTGTTTGTTCGACGTCAACGCCAGCAGGTTCAGGCGTTACCCGAGCCTTCGCCCGTTTTGCCCGTTTCACCCTTGAAACAGGAGCCGGGGCTTGAGCGTGCGGCGCACCCGTCGGTGCAACAGCCCATGCTGAGACCCGCTCCGGATCATCGTGAAGAGACGCCGACAGGCGATGTGCTCGAAGGGGTCGGCATCTACCTGGCGTATGGCCGTTTTTCCGAAGCCGCAGGGTTGTTGCGAGAAGCATTGGTCAAGGAACCGCAGCGCACGGATCTGGGCGTGCAACTGCTGGAAATCCTCGGCAAACAGGGGGATGTTCCCGCCTATGATGCACAGGAAAAAAACCTGCGTGACGGCGGGTTCGACGAAAAAAAGCTTGAGGACATCCGCGCCCGCCACCCGAAACTGAGCAATGCGGCACCAGCGGCACCAGCGGCACCAGCGGCACCAGCGGCACCAGCGGCACCAGCGGCAGCCGTCGCAGTCATCGCTTCCACGCAAGCGGCACCTGCCGACGAGTTCCAGTTGAATCTGGATGACCTGTCCATGGATTCCAGCTGGGACCTGATCAGCCCTTTCGACAACGCTAAACCTTCAGGCGAATCACCCAAGGCCGTAGAGCCGGCGTTCACCTCGAATCTGCACGTGTTGCCCGAGGTATTCGAGATGCCTGAAGAGCCGACGCTGGATGAGCCAGAGCTTGAGTGGGTCGCCGAACCGGACTCACAGGCGCTGAGCGACGATTTTCTCGACGAGTTCAGCGATCCCGGTCAGTCCTTGGAGCTTGACTCCCTGACCTTGGAGCCTGTCGAGCCGACCAATGCCGGTAAACTGGAACAAGCCCAGACCTGCATCGATGATGGCGACCTGGACAGCGCCATCGAACTGCTCAACGAGCTGCTCAAGGAGGGCGATGAGCCGCTCAAGCAAACCGCCCGGAGCCTGTTGGCCGGGATCCGCTGAGCCACTACTATAGCGGCGCCCTCTGGCTCAGGAGTCTTGTCCGTCATGACCACGCATAAACCGGAAATCATCATCACCTACTGCACGCAATGCCAATGGCTGTTGCGTGCGGCCTGGCTGGCCCAGGAGCTGCTGAGCACCTTCGGCGACGACTTGGGCAAAGTGTCGCTGGTGCCCGGCACTGGTGGGGTTTTCCATATTTTTTGTGACGAGGTGCAGCTCTGGGAGCGCAAGGCCGACGGTGGTTTCCCGGAAGCCAAGGTGCTAAAGCAGCGGGTCCGCGATCAGATCGACCCGGACCGCGACCTCGGCCACAACGACCGCACTCAGTGAGATGCGGCTTCGGCTGCCACGGTCTTTTTGCTTGAACCGGACAGTCTGCTGGAGACCACAATCGCGACGATGATCAAGGCGCCACCAAGCAGCATGCGCAACGTCGGGTTTTCATCGAACAACAACCAGGCCACGGTGATGCCATACACCGGTTCCAGTGCGAACACCACGGCGGCGGTGCGCGCCTTGATCACCGCCAGGCTGGCGACGAACAGACTGTGAGCGACGCCGGTGCAGAACACCCCGAGCAAACCGATCCACAGCCAGTCGATGGCGCGGACGTCGCTCAACTGCGGCGCCGCTACCGGCAGAAGGCACAGCGCGACCACGACGTTCTGACACAGCGCGGCCTGCACCGGCGGGATTCTGCCGGAGCTGGCGCGGTTGGTCAGCGACAGCAGGGCGAACAGCAAGCCTGAACCGATCGCCCAGAGCAGGCCCGTGGTGGCGCCACTTGCCAGATCGAAGTCCGGCGTCACCAGCACCAGCCCGACACTCACCAGTACCACCAACAGAATTTCATTGGCGCGGATCCGCTCCCGGAATATGACCCCTTCGAGGATCACGGTAAACGCCGGGAAGCTGGCGAAACCCAGGGTCGCTATCGCCACTCCGGCGACTTTAACCGCAATGAAAAAACTCACCCAATGCCCGGCCAGCAGCAAGCCACTGAGAAGCAGACGGCGCCAGTCCTGCGCTTCGAGTGTGTACCAGCGCGTCCTGCTGGCAAACCGCGCGAACACCGCCAGGGCGAGTACCGCAAATGCCGCGCGACCAAACACGATGACCGCGGGCGAGGCGGCAGCGAGTTTGCCGAACACACCGGTCAGGCCGAACATCAATGCGCCGATATGCAGGGCGCCAAGGGCGGTACGGGGAGTCATTGCGATCCTTAACAACAAGACAAACAGAGGGGGACATTGAACCGCGCCATACTCGCTGAGTCTGTCGGCAGACTATCGACTTTTGTCGCCAGCCTCGCGCCGCAGTTCGCCCGGAGTCTTACTAAACTCGCGCAACACCGCTGCGGCAAAGGCACTCTGAGAACTGTAACCGACCCGACTGGCAATCTCGCCGATGGGCAATGGCGAATCGCGCAGCAGTCTTACCGCACTATGCAGCCGCCGGCTGCGGATGTAATCCATCGGCGTCTGCCCGCACTCAGCGACAAACCGCGCATGCAATCGGGCAATGGACAGCCCGGCAACGCGCGCCAGGTCGGCGACCTGCAATGGATACGCCGCGTACTGATCGATATGCGCATTCAACGCCGCATATGGCAGACGGCGACCGCCCACGATTTCAGGCTTGGCGTTATTGAGGCTGGCCAATAACAGCACCGCGCCTTGCTGGGCAATCAACGGGTCACTGACCTGGCTGCCCGCCAGCCAACTCACCAATTGGCTTTGCCCGGCATCCAGCGGCAGGCGCCCAGCGTTGTCGAGCAAACGGCGGCTGGCGTCGGCGTGATCGCCAAGGGACTGCGAAACCCATTGGTCACTCGGTATATCCAGCACCAGGCAGCGGCTGCCATTGCTGCTGCCGCAGGCGTGATGAAAGCCCGACGGCACCACCACGAAACTCTGCTGAACCACCTGGCTACCATGCCCGTCGACCTCGAAGTCCAGCGCACCCGACAACCCGAACACCAGTTGTGCGTGGTCGTGGCTGTGGACGATCAGGTCCTTGGTGTATTGGCGCAGCGTGAGGATCGGTCTCATCGCAGGTCTCCCGGTCAAGATGCGGCCAGTCTACACCGGCCGGGTGTTGTCACAGGATTGACTCGCGGCTGTCATGGGCCATTAACCCGAACCGCGCAAGCTTGCCAAAACTTGTCCTGAGGGTTGCCAATGACCAGCGCCGAGCTCGCCAAACCCAGCCGTAAGCAACGTGTGCGGACCTTGTGGATTTCCGACGTGCATCTGGGCACCCGGGACTGCCAGGCCGAACACCTGTCGCAGTTTCTCAAGGGCTACCACGCGGACAAGATCTACCTGGTCGGCGACATCATCGATGGCTGGAAACTGCGCGGCGGCATGTACTGGCCGCAGGCGCACACCAACGTGATTCGCCGCCTGCTGACCATGAGTAAGCGCGGCACCGAGGTGATCTATGTCACCGGCAATCACGACGAATTCCTGCGCCGCTATTCGAAGCTGATCCTGGGCAACATCCAACTGGTGGACGAAGCGGTGCATGTGACCGCCGATGGCCGCCATCTGCTGGTGATCCACGGCGACCAGTTTGACGTGATTACCCGGTATCACCGCTGGCTGGCCTTTCTCGGCGACTCGGCCTACGAATTCACCCTGACCCTCAACCGTTGGCTGAATCACTGGCGCGCGCGTTATGGCTACGGCTACTGGTCGCTGTCGGCCTACCTCAAACACAAGGTGAAAACGGCAGTCAGTTTTATCAGCGACTTTGAAGAAGCCATCGCCCACGAGTGCGTCAAACGCGAGTTGCATGGGGTGGTGTGCGGGCACATTCACCATGCCGAGATTCGCAAGGTCGGCGGGGTGGATTACCTCAATTGCGGGGATTGGGTGGAGTCGTGCACGGCGTTGATCGAGCATTGGGACGGGTCGATCGAGTTGTACCGGTTGGCGGATGCCCAGGCGCGGGAGGCCGAATTGAAAGCCTTGAAGATCGCAGAGCCGGCATAAAAGTCAGCGTGCCTGGTCTGGCCCCATCGCGAACAGGCACGCGCCCACAATTTTGACCGTATTGACCTGCACGGACTCTGACACCTGTGGGAGCGAGCCTGCTCGCGATGGACCGCGCAGCGGTCCCCCCGGACCTGTCAGGCTGGCGAATATTCTTCCATCGCCGCCTTGTAGATCGAATGCTTCGGTTGCGCAAACAAGCGCTCCATCATTGGCTCAAAGAAGCTCAGCGGTAACGTCTCGTAAGCCGGATCAAACGCCGCCGCGTCATATTTGGCGCAGAACTCGATGGTCGCCTGATACTGCGGATGCCCGCTGAATTGTTCGCGCAAATGCCGATCCATTCCCAGGTGATGGAAGAAGTAATACCCCTGGAATATCCCGTGCTTCTCCACCATCCACAGGTTTTCGGCACTGACGAACGGCTTGAGGATCGCCGCGGCGATGTCCGGATGGTTGTAGGAACCGAGCGTGTCGCCGATGTCGTGAAGCAGCGCGCAGACCACGTATTCTTCATCCCGGCCATCGCGCCAGGCACGGCTGGCGGTCTGCAGGGAATGGGTCAGCCGATCCACCGGGAAGCCGCCAGAATCACCCTCCAGCAATTTCAGGTGCGCCACAATCCGTGACGGCAACTGCCTGGCGTAGGCACTGAAGTCGGCGGCGATGATCGCCCAGTCTTCCTGCGTGCCATCCTGCATGTGGGTGAATCGTGCATTGGCGTTCATCAGCTATCCTCTTGTTCTAATCGAAAGGGATGTCTTGAGTGTAGGACTTGGATCCAACATCGCACTGGCTGCGCAGGACGCTTTGATGGCCAGTGGAGCCTAGAAGGGCACGCGACCCAGAATCATGTCGCGGTACATGACAAAGTCGCCGAGCAGGCTATAAAGAGGATGCTGAAACGTGGCGGGACGGTTCTTCTCGAAAAAGAAATGCCCGACCCAGGCGAAGCTGTAACCCGCCAGCGGCAAGGCGAGCAACATCAACCAGGCACCTTTGCCGATGGTCAGCGCCAGAATGAAGATGACCAGGCTGGTGCCGATAAAATGCAATCGTCGACAGGTGCTGTTGCTGTGTTCACTGAGGTAGTACGGGTAAAACTCAGCGAAACTGTTGAAACGTTTGACGTTTTCCACGACTGCGATCTCTGTGGTTGTTGTTCTGATTGCAAGTTGTTCTGCGGGTAGCTTATTTGAGTCTAGAGTGATCATTGGCATCAGCCAGTGACAATGGGCGCCACTTTAGTATCCTTCGAAAACTTGCCGCGGTAGACGGCTCACAAAACAGTAAGAAAACGCCATGAGCGAACGAACGACTTCTGCAAGCTGGGCGATGGGGATTGTCAAAGCACTGGAGATGGACGGCCTGGATTGCCGGGTTCTGTTCAAGCAGCTGGGGCTCGACTACGCGTCTCTGGATGATCCGGATGCGCGCTTCCCGCAAGACTCCATGACACGCCTGTGGCAGCGCGCGGTCGAGCTGTCCGGCAACCCGGCGATTGGCCTGAACATGGGCAAGGTGGTGCGACCGGCGTCCTTCCATGTGGCTGGCTACGCACTGATGTCCAGTCAGACCCTGGCCGAAGGCTTTCAGCGGCTGGTGCGTTATCAGCGGATCATCGCCGAAAGTGCCGACCTGAGCTTCCGACTGCTGGATGAAGGTTATGCGCTGATTCTGACGGTGCATGGCGATCACTTGCCGCCGACCCGACAGAGCGCCGAAGCGTCGCTGGCCTGCGCGCTGGCGCTGTGTGGCTGGTTGACCGGGCGCACGTTGCAACCGCGCAAGGTGTTGATCCAGGGCGATCAGCCTGTCGATCTCGAACCCTATAAACAAGCGTTCCATGCGCCGTTGGTGTTCAACGCGCCCTATGACGCCTTGATCTTCGAACGCGCCGACATGGAGGCGCCGCTGCCGACGGCCAACGAGGCGATGGCGCTGTTGCACGACCGGTTTGCCGGCGAGTACCTGGCGCGGTTTTCCGAGAGCCGCGTGACCCACAAGGCGCGCCAGGTGCTGTGCCGTTTGCTGCCCCAGGGCGAACCCAAGCGCGATACGGTGGCGCAGACGCTGCACCTGTCGCAACGCACCTTGCAACGCCGTTTGCAGGAAGAAGGCACGAGTTTTCAAACCTTGCTCGACGACACGCGACGTGAACTGGCCGAGCAGTACCTGGCGCAACCCACCATGACCCTGCTGGAAATTGCCTACCTGTTGGGGTTTGCCGATCCGAGCAACTTCTTCCGCGCCTTTCGACGCTGGTTCGACGCCACGCCCGGCGAGTACCGGGCGCGGCTGATGGAAACGCCGGCGCTGGTCAGTGCCGCCAGAACGCAGGAATACACAGAACAAACACCGTAATGATCTCCAGTCGGCCCAGCAGCATGCCGAACGAGAGAATCCACTTGGCAGCGTCCGGCAAGGTGGCGAAGTTGCCCGCCGGGCCAATGGTCTCGCCCAGGCCAGGACCGACACCGGACACGGTGCTGGCGGCGCCGGTCAGGGCGGTCATCCAGTCGACGCCGAGCAGCGACAGCAGCAAGGCAATCACGCAGATGGTGATGGCGAAGAAGAACGAGAAGGTCAGGATCGAACGCACGATCTCTTCGTCGAGACGATGGCCGTTGTACTTCTGCTTGATCACTGCGCGCGGATGAATCAATTGGTTAAGGTTGGCCTTGAGCAGGATGTAGGCGACCTGGAAACGGAAAATCTTGATCCCGCCAGCCGTCGAGCCTGAGCAACCGCCGACAAACCCCAGATAGAAGAACAGCATCAGCGAGAAGTTGCCCCAGAGGCTGTAGTCCCCCAGTGCAAATCCTGTCGTGGTGACGATCGAAGTCACGTTCAGCGCTACATGTCGCAACGCTTCAAGCCAATGCAGCTGGGTGGTCCACCAGTACCAGGTGCCGAGCACCAGCCAGGTCACCAGCAACATGCCGAGCAAGCCTTGCACCTGCTGATCCTTGATCAACGCTCGACGGTTACCGCGCAAGGTCGCCACGTACAGGGTGAATGGCAGGCTGCCGAGAATCATGATGACAATCGCCACCCAGTGCACCGCCGGTTGTGTCCACTTGGCCAGGGACTGGTCGGACGTTGAGAAACCTCCGGTGGAAATCGCTGACATCGCGTGGTTGATCGCATCGAACGCGCTCATTCCGGCCCACCAGAACGCCAGGCTGCCGAGAATAGTGATGCCCACATAAGCCGCGACGATCAAACGCGCCACCATGTGCGAACGGGGCATGACCTTTTCGGAACGGTCCGACGACTCGGTCTGGAACAGCCGCATGCCACCGATGCGCAGCAGCGGCAGAATGGCCACTGCCATGCCGATAAAGCCGATCCCGCCGATCCAGTGCAACAACGAGCGCCACATCAGGATGCCGGGGGACATGTCGTCGAGGTGGTTGAGTACGGTTGAGCCGGTGGCCGTGATGCCGGACATGCTTTCGAAGAACGAGTCGGTGTAGCTGATGTGCTGGGTCAGCAAGAACGGCAGCGCGGCAAAGACGCAGACCACCAGCCAGCTGCTGACGGTCAGCAAGTACATGTCTCGCGGGCGCAAGTGTATGTGTTCGGGCCGGCCGGGGATGACCAGGGCCAAACCCGCGACGAAGGTAATCATGCTCGCCCAGAGGAACGACGGCAGATCGCTCGTGCGCTCGAAAATCACCAGGGTGGCCATGGGCACGACCATGGCGATGGCCAGCGTGATCAGGAAGATGCCGATGATGAAACCAATAATCCGTAAGGTCGGCAACGCCATGAAGTCCGCTCGGGCTGAAGAAGGGAAGGCCGCTATTCTACCTGCGAGGCAGGGCATGTAAACCGGCATCCCCGCGCCAGATACCGCTAGAATAGCCGCACATATTTTTCAGGAGGTGGCCGATGCAGGCTCTCGACGCTTTGCTCAACCGTGTTTCCGTTCCACGACTGCTCGAACCGGCACCCACCGCAGAACAGCGCGAAGTGCTGTTTTCTGCCGCGATGCGTGCGCCGGACCACGGCCACCTGCAGCCTTGGCGCTTCCTGACAGTCGAAGGTGCGGCGCGCGAGCAAATGGGCGAGTTGCTGGCCGAAGCGGCGAAGCTGCAAGACAGCGAAGTGTCCGAGGCGGCGCTGGACAAGGCACGTAACGGTCCGTTGCGCGCACCGCTGGTGGTTGTGGTGATCGCGCGGTTGCAGGACCACGTCAAATACCCGAAATCCGAGCAATTGCTGGCGGCAGGATGTGCCGCTCACGGGATTCTGCTGGCCGCTTACGCGCAAGGCATTGGCGCGGTGTGGCGCACAGGGGACCTGGCCTATTCGGCGCATGTGGCCAAGGGGCTGGGGTTGGCGGAAGGAGAACAGGTGATCGCCTTCCTGTACTTGGGCACACCGCAGAAAGAACCGCGCGTGGCCGAGAAGGTTGACCTGGCCGAGTTCGTCAGCGCCTGGCCCGGTCAGTAAGGATCGTTCACACGCGCGTGGGAACGATCAGTGCCTCGATAGTGTGTTCGGCATAGGACCTGTAGGAGCGAGGCTTGCCCGCGAAGCTTTCAAGGCTGGATGACGGCGCCGGGCACCAACGGTAATTCCAGGCTGGCGATGAACCCGCCTTGCGGGTGATTGGCCAGCACCAGGCTCCCGCCATGCCGTTCTGCCGCGCGTCGCGCAATCGCCAACCCCAAGCCATGTCCGGCCGCCGTCTGCCCCGGCGCCCGATAGAACGGCTCACCCAGCAGGTTCAAATGCTCGGCATCGACACCGGGCCCATGGTCCCTGACGCTGACCACAATCCGCTCGCCCTGGCGCACCGCCTGCATTTCAATCGGCTGCCCCGCGGGATTGAAGCGCTGGGCATTGCGCAGCAGGTTATCGACGGCACGCTCGATCATCGTCGGCCAGCCTTTGAGATTCAGCTGCGGTTCGGCGTCGAGGTGAACGGTCTGCTCCGGTGAAGCCAATTGCGCATCTTTTTGCAGCGTATTGAGCAGCGCATTCAGGTCCACTTCTTCAGCGCTGGCGTTGTCGGCATCGACCCGTGCCAGTACCAGGATCTCACTGATCAAGGCCTCTAGTCGATCGCACTCACGGGTCAAGCGTGGCGCGAGCTTCTCCCGTTCTTCGGGGGGGCCCGTTCGGCCAGTGCCAAGGCAATGCGCAGTCGCGCCAGCGGTGAACGCAGTTCATGGGACACGTCGCGCAGTAACTGTCGCTGGCTGCCGATCAGACTTTGCAGGCGCGCACCCATGCGGTTGAAGTCGTTGGCCAATACACCAAATTCGTCGCGCCGGTTGGCCAGTTTCACCAGGCTGTTCTGCTGATAGGTGGTTTGCCCAAGGTCATGCACCGCGCCGCGCAAGCGGTTCAGCGGGCGAGTGATGGACAAGGTCACGAACAGGCTGAAGAGGGTCAGCACCACCAGCGCAATGCCCAGCGCACTTAGCGGCCAGAGCAGGCTTTCGCGGTGCCAGGCGTCCAGTTCCGGGTGCGGGATGCGGTAGATAAGCAGGTAGGTGTCGCCGGTCTTGGCGCTGGTGTATTCGTCGGTCAGACGTCGCCACGGCAGGCGGCGATCGTCGTTGTTCTGCCGTGCTTCGAAAGCCGCCGCACGCCGGGGAAAGGTACCGCGCACCACCGGGTCGCCGCTCTCGTTGAGCACCTGAACGTCAATGTGATACTGGCGCTTGCGCTGTTCCAGAATGTCCTGGGCCGCTTCCTCACCTTGGGCTTCGTAGGTTTGCGTCCACTGTTCGGCCAGGGTGTTGAGGCCCGGGTGGCGGCTGAGAATCCACGCGTCCTGGTTGAGCATGTGCCCCAACAGAATGGAAAGCCCTGCAACCAGAGTGATGGCCAGCCAGAAGCTGGCCAGGATACGCCAGAACAATGAGCGCACAGAAAATCCTCAAACGATCACAAATCCCATGTGGGAGCGGGCCGACCTGTAGGAGCGAGCGGTACGGCGATCCGACTTGCCCGCACCGCCAGGTCCTACAATGGCAAAAGACCCGACGGGGTTAGCCGTCGGGTCCGGGGTCAGTGCATTATTGCGCTTTTTGCGGTTGTTGCGCTTTCCACGCCTTGAATTCGGCCCATTCGGCGCGGCGCTCAGCCTTCTTCTTCTGGATCTCGTCGAATTTCTTCTGTTGATCCGGTTTCAGCAGGCCACGGACATCGGCTTCGGCTTTTTTGTGGTTGGCGGCCATTTCATCTTTCATGGCTTTCTGGTCGGCCGGCGAGAGTTTCTCCAGGTACTTCTCGACCACTTGCTTACGCTCGTGCATCTGCTCGCCCATGATTTTGCGGATCTGCTCACGCTGTTCGCGGCTCAGGTCCAGCTGGCTGTACGGGCCTTTACCGTGCATGCCGTGCATCTGACCGCCGTGGCGCGGGCCGTCCATCGGGCCATCCATCGGGCCGGAACCTTCAGGCATGGCCATGGCAACGGTCGGCAGGGCGGCAGCGAACATCAGAGCGATAAGAGTCTTGCGCATGGTGAATCTCCTTGTCTCGTTCCCGGTACGTTCCGGATGAGTTCAGAATACGCAGATCAAGGTCAGCGGCGGTCAGCGGAGCGTAAAGCTTGGGTAAAGACGATTTCGTGGCGTCCTTACAAACTTTGCTGGCAGTGACCTGTGGCGAGGGAGCTTGCTCCCGTCGGGCTGCGAAGCGGCCCCAAAAGAAGGCCTGCTGCGCAGCCCAGCGGGAGCAAGCTCCCTCGCCACAGGTTGCTCCTATCCGGTTCTTCCAGGTGCTCAGAGGCTGTAGTAGTAACCGCGGCTACGCAGGGCAACGATGCGCGGGCGGCCGTCGGGGTGTGGGCCGATTTTTTTGCGCAGGTTGCTGACGTGCATGTCCAGGCTGCGGTCGTACAGGGTCAGCTTGCGGCCGAGGGCGATTTGCGCCAGGTCCTGTTTGTCCAGCGGCTCGCCGGGTTGCTTGAGCAGGGCTTCGAGCAGACGGCTTTCGGAGACGGTGAGGGTGAATTCCTGTTCGTCGATGCTGACCACGCCACGCACCGGGCTGAAGCACAGGTCGCCCAGTTCGAGCTGGCTGGACACCGCCGTCGGATGACTGCGGCGCAGTACGGCGCGCAGACGGGCTGTCAGTTCCCGCGGGTCGCACGGCTTGGCCAGGTAATCGTCGGCGCCGAGTTCCAGGCCGAGGATGCGATCCAGTGGTTCGCCACGCGCAGACAGCATCAGCACCGGCAGGTCCGGATGGTCGCTGCGCAATTGCTTGAGCAATTCCAGACCGCTGCCGTCCGGCAGCATCACGTCCAGCACCACGGCGGCGGGGGAGGTTTCGGCCAGCGCACGGCGAGCACTCTGGCCGTCGTGGCAGGCACGGACCTGAAAGCCTTCCTGGCTCAGCCAACTGCTCAGGAGCTCGCACAGCTCCTGGTCATCATCAATTAATAACAGCTCGCTCATTACTCACTCAATTTAGCCATTGCCGACGTTTTCTGGTGGCACCACTGGCGAAGATACCGCAGAGCAGGGCCAATAGCGCAACTCCACCACCGATTACGAACCATTGCTGCTGATCAGTCAGCAGACGTGGCAGCGGATTGCTCGCCTGGGCTTCCTTGAGTTGCAGCTTGAGACGCTGGTTCTCTTGGCGCAACCGGCCCAGCTGAGCGCTTTCGCGTTCACTGTCGGTATTTTGCAGTTGTTTGCTCAGTTCTTCCCGTTGCTGCTCGCTTACCTTCAAGCGCTGCTGCAACTCGGTGATCTGGCTGCCGGCGCTCAGCGACAGCGGCGTCGTACTGCCGCCCTCGGCGCTTTCTTCACCATGGGCCGGCGCTACCATCGACAACGTCACCAACATCAGACACAACGGACCTTTGCGCATCGCAACTCCTGATTCCAATACGAGTATTGGGCAGGTTGTCGGCCGGCGAACGAGAATAATGAGCGTTGAGCGCGCGATGAACCGGCAAGGTTCATCGCGCGGGCGCGATTACGGCAGGACTTGCTTGAACGGCTTGACCGAAACGTTGGCGTAGACGCCCGCAGCGATGTACGGATCCGCATCTGCCCAGGCCTGGGCGGCGCTCAGGGAATCGAACTCGGCGACGATCAGGCTGCCGGTGAAACCCGCCGCGCCCGGATCATTGCTGTCGACCGCCGGGTGCGGGCCGGCCAATACGATACGACCTTCGCCCTTGAGCACTTGCAGGCGCTCAAGGTGGGCAGGCCGTGCGGCCAGGCGGGCTTCCAGGGAGTTGGCGACGTCTGTGGCAATGATTGCGTAAAGCATGTCAGTCCTCGGTTTTTGGCGTGGTGGTATCGGCGTCGTGCAGGTGGCGGGACAGGTAAATGCCCTGTGCGACCAGGAACAGCAACGTCATGCCCAGGCTGCCGAAGACTTTGAAGTCGACCCAGTAGCTCTGGAACGTGAACGCGACGAACAGGTTGGCAGCACCGCAAAACAGGAAAAAGCCGATCCAGGCGATGTTCAGTCGCGTCCAGACCTGGTCCGGCAGGGTCAGTGCGTGGCCCATGATGCGCTTGATCAGCAGTTGCTCGCCGATGAAGTGGCTGCCAATGAACGCCAGGGCGAACAGCCAGTTGACCACCGGCGCTTTCCACTTCAGGAAGGTTTCGCTGTGGAACGCCAGGGTCAGGCTACCGAAGACCAGGCAGGCGATGAGGGTCAGCCATTGGCTCTTTTCCAGCTTGCGCTGCTTGATGAACAGCGCACCGTAAACCACCAGGGAGCTGATGATCAGCATCGCGGTGGCGCTGTAAATACCGCCTACAGTCAGTTGATGACCGCCGATGTCGACGACCCGTGGATCAATTTTGAAAACGATGAAAAACAGCAGGAGCGGGATGAAATCGATGAATTGTTTCACAGTGGCAGCCAGAAGCAGGATGTGGCGGCATAATAACAAACATATGGGCGCGCGATAGCGCCAGCTGATTTGAGGTAACACATCCCCGTGAATGTTGATTTGCACTGCCATAGCACTGCCTCCGATGGCGCTCTCGCGCCTGCTGTCCTGGTGGCGCGTGCGTTCGAGAAAGGCGTGCGAGTTCTGGCCTTGACCGATCACGACACCCTCGAGGGCCTCGATGAGGCCCGCAGTGCGGCGACCTCGCTGGGAATGCAACTGGTCAACGGCGTCGAATTGTCCTGCACCTGGGGCGGCGCGACCATTCATGTGCTCGGCTACGGATTTGATGTCAATGCCGAACCGTTGGTCGAGGCGATCGCCAAATTGCACGATGGCCGCTGGCTAAGGTCCGAAGAAATAAGCCGCAAGCTGGCATTGAAAGGCATGCCCGGCGCGCTGGAAGGTGCCCGGGCGATCCAGCAGGAACTGGGCGACAGCGGCAATGCGCCGGCCCGTCCGCATTTCGCCGACTGGATGGTGCGTGAAGGTTTCGTCAAGGATCGCGCTGAAGCGTTCCGTAAGTGGCTGGGCGCTGGCAAGCTGGGCGACGTCAAGCAGCATTGGCCGACCCTGGAAGACACGGTCGAAACGCTGCGAGCCGCGAAAGCCTGGGTCAGCCTGGCGCATCCGTGGCACTACGATTTCACTCGCAGCAAGCGTCGCCGCCTGATTTCTGACTATATTCAAGCCGGGGGCCACGCAATTGAAGTGGTCAATGGCCATCAGCCCGCCGAGCAAGTGGGCAGCCTGGCGATTCTTGCCCGCGAGTTCGGTCTGCTGGTCAGCGCCGGCAGTGATTTTCATGGCCCTGGAGGCTGGTCCGAGATCGGCGAGTACCGCCCGCTCCCGGAGGATCTGCCACCACTGTGGTGTCGATTCAAACATGACCCAATTATTGCCGCCGTCTGAACAGGTAGAGAATGTGAGTCAATTTTTCCAGATTCATCCGGAGAACCCGCAAGCGCGCCTGATCAAACAGGCTGTCGAAATCATCCGCGGCGGCGGGGTGGTGATTTATCCCACAGACTCGTCCTACGCCATTGGTTGCCAGATCGGCGACAAGAATGCCGTGGATCGCGTGCGCCGTTTGCGTGGGCTGGATGAAAAGCACAACTTCGCGCTGATTTGCAGCGACCTGTCGCAACTGGGGGTGTTCGCCAAGATCGACACGGGCACCTTCCGCTTGCTCAAGGCGCACCTGCCGGGGCCTTACACCTTCATTCTCAACGCCACCCGCGAAGTCCCGCGGCTGTTGTTGCACCCGAAAAAACGCACCATCGGCCTGCGGGTGCCGAGCCATCCGATTGCCCTGGCGCTGCTGGAAGAGCTCGGCGAGCCCTTGATGAGCGTGACCCTGATCATGCCCGGCGACACCGATCCGATGAGCGATCCTTACGAAATGCGCCAATTGCTTGAGCATCAGGTCGACCTGATCATCGATGGCGGTTTCGGCGGGATCAAGGCGTCCACCGTGATCAACCTCGCCGACGGCGAGCCGGAAGTGATCCGCGTCGGTTGCGGCGACCCTACGCCGTTCATGGCCGAGGCGTAGATGTCTGCAGTAGAACCCGTTGTCGACAGTCAGGCCGGCGCCCAGCAAGAGCTGCCCTTCGCCATGGTCTATGGCCAGGCGGTCATGGAAATGCCGCTGGACCTGTACATCCCGCCGGATGCGCTCGAAGTGTTTCTCGAAGCCTTCGAGGGGCCCCTCGACCTGCTGCTGTACCTGATCCGCAAGCAGAACATCAACATCCTCGACATTCCCGTGGCGGAAATCACTCGCCAGTACATGGGCTATGTCGAGCTGATGCAGTCGGTGCGCCTGGAACTGGCCGCCGAGTACCTGGTGATGGCCGCGATGCTGGCCGAGATCAAGTCGCGGATGCTGTTGCCGCGGGCCGAAACCATCGAAGACGAAGAAGATGACCCGCGCGCCGAACTGATCCGTCGCTTGCAGGAATACGAACGCTTCAAGGCGGCGGCCGAAGGCATCGATGGCCTGACTCGCGTCGGGCGTGACGTGGTGGTGCCCAAACTGGATGCCCCGGAAGCGCGGGCGCGCAAGCTGTTGCCGGACGTGCGTTTGTCAGAGCTGCTGCTGTCCATGGCCGAAGTCCTGCGCCGTGGCGACATGTTCGAAAGTCACCAGGTCAGTCGCGAGGCATTGTCCACCCGCGAACGCATGAGCGATGTGCTGGACCGGCTCAAGGGCGGCGGTTTCGTGCCCTTTGTCGAGCTGTTCACCGCTGAAGAAGGACGCCTGGGGGTGGTGGTGACCTTTATGGCGATCCTCGAACTGGTCAAGGAATCTTTGGTCGAGCTGGTGCAGAATGAGCCGTTCGCGGCGATCCACGTGCGAGCCCGAGCCGAATAACGAGTTGAATCATGAACCTGACTGAACCCCGCGAGCTAGCGCCATTGCTTGAAGCCTTTCTGTTGGCCTCGGGAAAACCGCAATCGCTTGAACGCCTGTTCGAACTCTTCGAAGAGGGCGAGCGCCCTGAGCCGCCAGTCTTCAAGAAAGCCCTGACGATTCTGGCCAAGTCCTGCGACGGACGCGCCTTCGAGCTGAAGGAAGTGGCCTCCGGGTATCGCCTGCAGATCCGCGAAAAGTTCTCGCCGTGGGTAGGCCGTTTGTGGGAAGAACGCCCGCAGCGTTATTCCCGCGCCATGCTCGAAACCATCGCCTTGATCGCCTATCGCCAGCCGATCACCCGGGGCGAGATCGAAGACGTGCGGGGCGTGGCGGTCAACAGTCACATCGTCAAGACCCTGCTGGAACGCGAGTGGATTCGTATCGTCGGGTACCGCGACGTGCCTGGCAAACCGGCGATGTTTGCCACCACCAAGGCGTTTCTCGACCACTTCAACCTGAAGAACCTCGACGATTTGCCGCCACTGGCTGAGTTGCGAGAGCTGGAGCCTGATCCGGTGCTCGATTTTGACGACGCGCCGGTACCGGCAGGCTTGCAGGAACTGGCGGATGCCAGTGCCGAACCGGAAGAACCCAAGGAGGAGACCAGTTTCCATACGCTGTTGCTGGAACTGGACACCATGGAAGAGGGGCTCAAGACCGACTTCGATGACATCCTGCGTGATAGTGCGGTGACGGATTCCGAAGAGGTGCTGGATCAGCCTGAGCCTGAAATCGAAGTTGAACTTCAGGTCGTGCCTGAAGCCACAGTCGAAGAAGAACCGGAAGAAGAGTTGGAAGATGACGTGCTGGGTGTCGCCGAAGCGCGGGAGAAACTTCTGGCTGCTGTGGCTGCCCTCGAACAGCACAAACCCGAACCCGAATTGAGCGACGAAGAGGCCGAAGCCCGGGCTCTGGCCGAAGCCATCGAAGCCGAACGCCGCGAATTCGACGACTGACCCGGACGCCGATTCCCCCTGAGGGAGTGAGCCTGTTCGCGATAGCGGTGGGTCAGGCAAAACGATGTCGATTGACACTCCCTCATCGCGAGCAGGCTCGCTCCTACAGGGGTTCTGTGTTGCCTGGAGAATTTGATGAGCTCAACCAAAGACCCCTGCGTCAGCGTCTGCAAATTCGCCGATGACATCTGCCTCGGCTGCGGCCGCAGCAAGCGCGAGATCAGGGCCTGGAAGAAACTCGACAAGTCCGACAAGCGCACGGTGCTGGCCGAAGCGTCGCTGCGGTTGATCAAACTTGGCGCCACCGGTCGGCGGAAAGGCAAGTAAGTCTCCATTCATCAGCTAGTCTCTGATGCGCGAACGCTTCCATGAGCGTATGATTCGCGACCCTTTGGCGATCCCTTTGCCAAAGTACCCAGTTTTACATCGCTTCAGGACGCTCAATTCAGGGCCGCCTGAACAGACCACACCGGGAGGTGCCCAGATGAGTATCAACGACCAGAAAGACGACCAGGAAATCGGCCCAGCAGGCGAAAAACTGCAGAAAGTCCTCGCCCGTATCGGCGTCGGCTCGCGCCGTGACGTGGAAGCCTGGATCAGCCACGGCCGCATCAAGGTCAATGGCAAAGACGCCACCCTTGGGCAGCGCGTCGACATGCACGACGCCATCACCATTGATGGCAAGGTGATCAAGCGCGAAGAAGCCGCCGAGTCGGTACGCCGCGTGATCATGTACAACAAGCCCGACGGTGAAATCTGCACCCGCCTTGATCCGGAAGGCCGTCCGACCGTTTTCGACAAGATGCCGCGCCCGAAAGAAGGTCGCTGGATCAACATCGGTCGCCTGGACATCAACACCACCGGCCTGCTGATGTTCACCACCGACGGTGAGCTGGCCAACCGCCTGATGCACCCGTCCTACGAAATGGACCGTGAATACGCGGTACGTGTCCGTGGTGAAGTCGATGACGAAATGATCGAGCGTCTGAAAGCAGGCGTCGTCCTCGAAGACGGCCCGGCCAAGTTCACCGACATCAAGCAAGCACCTGGTGGCGAAGGTTTCAACCACTGGTACCACTGCGTGGTGATGGAAGGTCGCAACCGCGAAGTTCGTCGTCTGTGGGAATCCCAGGGCCTTGTGGTCAGCCGTCTGAAGCGCGTGCGTTTCGGTCCGGTGTTCCTCAACTCCGACCTGCCGATGGGCCGCTGGCGCGAAATGAGCCAGTACGAAGTCGACATTCTGAGTGCTGAAGTCGGCCTGACCCCAGTGGCCATGCCGCAAATGAACGCCAAGAGCAAAGACAAGCTCGACCGCATGCAGCGTAAATCGTCGCGTCCAATGGGCAAGACCGAGCGCGTGCGTTCGTTGCGTCCAGCCATCGGCAATCAGACCGCTGCTACGCCGCGTGACTCCCGTGAACCGCAAATCGAAGGCGAGCGTCCAGCCCGCAAACCAGCAGCGCCACGCGCTGATGGCGAGCGCGGTCCACGCACGCCGCGTCCGGCCAACGGTCGCACTGAACGTGGCGAAGGCCGTGGTGCTCCAAGTGGTGGTCGCAGTGATCGCGGTGCTCCAGCCGGTCGTGGCGAGTCTCGTGGTGAGTCGGGTCGCGGTACGCCAGTGGCAGACCGTCCTTCCGACACCAAGCGCCCGGCCAAGGCACCGGCGAAGAAGCGCCCAGGCATCGTTCTGGTCGACAAGGATGCGCCATCAGGCAAACGCCGTGGTGCGCCAGCCGGTTCGGGCCAGCGTCCGGGCTTTGGTCGTCGCAAGCCTGAGTAATCGGTAAGCACCGAATAAAAAACGCCAACCCTCGGGTTGGCGTTTTTTTTGGTCTGGCAAAAGCCGGTCTTCAGAATGCAGATAAACCTGTGGCGAGGGAGCTTGCTCCCGTTGGGTCGCGAAGCGGCCCCAAACCCTCTACCCCGGTGTGTCAGGCAAATCGTGGCGGCAGGTTTTGCGACTGCTGCGCAGTCGAACGGGAGCAAGCTCCCTCGCCACAGGGTTCATGTTGCTTAGAAAACAAACCGCCCATCAAACACCGGCTCATCATCCAGCGCCAACACGCCGCTGGAGAAGATCAGGTCCAGATGATGGCTGCCCTTGGCCCCACCACCCAACCCCAGATGCAGCCCGCAATGGCGCTCCTCGAACCCGGCATTTCGGGCATACAGCGCCTTCACGCCTTCATTGGTGCCGATTCCCAATTCCTCAATGCGCCGGTTCGACGGATTGGCCTCCAGGTACTTGTTGAAATCATGTTCCAGTCCCGGCACTTCCGTGGCGATCTTGTGGATGGTCGAGTTCTCGATCCACAACTCCAGCGGCGAATCCAGCACCCCGTACTTGCGGGCAAACGGAATGGTGCTGAGGAAGGTCCCCATGAACTTCACCCGGCCGTTGATCGCTTCGCTGTGCGTGGCAATTTCACCGGGGGCCAAATCAAAGTTGCCGATGCCGTTGATGTCGGTCCACTTCTTGATGCTGTTCAGCGGTGTTTCAAACCACGAGCCGTGATCATCTTTGAAACTCAACGTTGTCGCGTGAGACATGCGCTGGATCAAGTGGCTGTTCAAGCCCGCTATGCGCTGCGGAGTGACGCTGAAAGTGTCGTAGAAGTAATCGCCGTAATCCTTGAACAGCAGCGACTTCTTCCAGTTCTCGGCCATTACACCTTGCAGCGCACGGACAAACTCCGGGCCGTCGGGGCGAGGATTGGGCAGGGTGGAAGAGTCGTAGAAGAAAATGTACAGATCGCTTTCGGCAATCGCCTGGGCCAGCTTTTCTGTCGGCTCGATGTCCAGGCGCATGGTGCTGAAACGGAAGGGCTGGCTGTCACTGGCCTGTTCGGCGATGGCGCCGGTCAGTGCCTCGTAATCAGCGGTGTGGCCGAGCAAGACCTTTGCCGGGTTGATGCCGGCAACGGCAGGGTGGTGTTCGAGGTAGTAAAGGAAATGCGAAATGGCGCGTTGCTTATCCATGTAGTCCTCCCTGACAAACCGAGAAAAAGTGGCAGGCACAACCGGCCGGATCGTGCCTGCCGGGTGGGCCTTACAGAGGCCACATCGCCGTGCCGAACGGAACAACCGCATCGGCTTGCATCATTTCAACGGCGGCTTCATGGGTCGGTGCTTCAAACCAATCGTCGAGTTGCAGTTCAGTTTCCAAGTCTTTTTCAAGTGCTTGCATTGTGAATCTCCTAGATGACTTTTTCGGTAAGTGCAGCGGCGCGTTTTTCAGTCATTGAATAACGTGCCAACTTGCCGGTCGATGCGTCTCGGCAAGTCGCTGAAAACCTAGTCCAGAGCTTTTTAAATTGCAAAAAAATAATCAAATTAGATTTATTTGAACTTTTTATTCTGTTTTATCAGGGCCTGTTTATCGATTAAAAACAAAAAACTAACTCGACCTTTTCCTTAGGAAGCTTCCTAACGTCAATTTGCAGTCGTCCTACGGATTGATCTGATTTGGAAAGTCTGCGTTACGGCTTGTAAAGAAAAGCTGACGGATTATCGCCTCTGAGCCCTTGGATTGACGTCCACGGAAGGTGTGTAAGGAAATCCTTCCGCAAACACGTCGCTCAACCACCCTGCAAGGCTCTGGCTCGCTTGTTTCAACGGCGCTGGCAGGGTGAGATGCGCTCCATGCCTGTCGTGCAGGTGCATAACAAGAAGGAGGCGCAATGAACGCCGTGACTCATCTCCACTTCTCCCCCAAGGGCGATTTGTTCGTCGTCCCCGTCGAAGACCCGCAAAGGTCTGACCCAGTTTTTGCAGCCGCCCGAGACCCTCGGGGCGGACACAGGCAATCCCGGCAAACGACGCGCTGATCCAGCGGTGTCTGGCAGCAGGGGGTTACAGGTGTACAATGCGCCGCGTTTTAACTGTGACCTCCTGCGCATCTGCGCAAACCTCAAGGCTATCCGCCTTGTTCACTCCGCCGCGCCACAAGCGTGTCGGGTTCGATTTCGTCACAGATAAAAACAAACAGGTGACGCATGACCGTTGTAAAAACGCTGAACTCCTTTTGCCTTCGCTGGGGTTTGATCGGCGCTGCTTGAAATCGCAACCGAGCAGCAACGTCTAACGAACATCATCAAACCTTGCGTGAGACCCTTTTCATGAGTGGACAAAACTCGCATTCAGGCGAGCTGAAACGCGGCCTGAAAAATCGCCATATTCAACTGATCGCCCTCGGTGGCGCGATCGGTACCGGGCTGTTCCTGGGCTCGGCCGGTGTACTGAAATCTGCCGGCCCGTCGATGATCCTCGGCTACGCCATCTGCGGCTTCATTGCCTTCATGATCATGCGCCAGCTCGGCGAAATGATTGTCGAAGAGCCTGTGGCGGGTTCCTTCAGCCACTTCGCCCATAAATACTGGGGCGGGTTCGCCGGCTTCCTGTCGGGCTGGAACTGCTGGATCCTGTACATCCTGGTGGGCATGTCGGAGCTGACTGCGGTCGGCAAATACATCCACTACTGGGCGCCACACATTCCGACCTGGGTCTCGGCCGCCGGCTTCTTCGTCCTGATCAACCTGATCAACCTGGCCAACGTCAAAGTCTTTGGCGAGGCCGAGTTCTGGTTCGCGATCATCAAGGTCGTGGCGATTGTCGGCATGATCGCGCTCGGCAGCTACCTGCTGGTCAGCGGCCACGGCGGCCCGCAAGCCTCGGTGACCAACCTGTGGGCCCACGGCGGTTTCTTCCCGAACGGGGTTAGCGGCCTGGTGATGGCCATGGCGATCATCATGTTCTCCTTCGGCGGCCTGGAAATGCTCGGTTTCACCGCAGCAGAAGCCGACAAGCCGAAAACCGTGATCCCGAAAGCCATCAACCAGGTGATCTACCGGATCCTGATTTTCTACATCGGTGCGCTGGTCATCCTGCTGTCGCTGACGCCGTGGGACAGCCTGTTGGCGACCCTGAATGCGTCGGGTGATTCCTACAGCGGTAGCCCGTTCGTGCAAGTGTTCTCGATGCTTGGCAGCGACACCGCCGCACACATCCTCAACTTCGTGGTCCTGACGGCGGCGCTGTCGGTGTACAACAGCGGCACTTACTGCAACAGCCGGATGCTGCTGGGCATGGCCGAGCAGGGCGATGCGCCGAAAGCCTTGGCGAAAATCGACAAGCGCGGCGTGCCGGTGCGTTCGATCCTCGCTTCGGCGGCGGTGACGTTGATTGCGGTGTTGCTGAACTACCTGATCCCGCAAAACGCGCTGGAACTGCTGATGTCGCTGGTGGTTGCCACCCTGGTGATCAACTGGGCGATGATCAGCTTCTCGCATTTCAAGTTCCGCCAGCACATGGACAAGACCAAGCAGACGCCGCTATTCAAGGCCCTGTGGTACCCATACGGGAACTACGTCTGCCTGGCGTTCGTGGTGTTCATTCTCGGCGTAATGCTGTTGATCCCGGGCATCCAGATCTCGGTGTATGCGATTCCGGTTTGGGTCGCGTTCATGTGGGTGTGCTACGGCATCAAGAACAAGCGCAGCGCTCAGCATGCGTTGCAGGCTGCAAACGCGAAGTAAGCGCAGCTCGCAGAAACAACAAACCCGGCCAATGTGCCGGGTTTGTTGTTTTCAGGCCTCACACAACCCCCCTGTAGGAGTCAGCCTGCTCGCGATGGGGTCGTGTCAGGCAACAAAGATGTCGACTGACAACACTGCTATCGCGGGCAAGCCTCGCTCCTACAGGGACCGCATGCTTTCAGTTCATTCGCGGTATCCTGCGCGTTCTGAATACGGACGCTTTTCCATGCTGGTGATTTCCAACAATGTGCATCTGCCGGATGCCGAGATCGAGTTGACCGCCATCCGCGCGCAAGGCGCCGGTGGGCAGAACGTCAATAAGGTCTCCAGCGCCATGCACCTGCGCTTCGACATTCCGGCCTCGTCCTTGCCCGAGTTCTACAAGGAACGGCTGCTGGCGCTGCGTGACAGTCGCATCACCAGCGATGGCGTGTTGATTATCAAGGCCCAGCAATACCGCACGCAGGAAGCCAATCGCGCCGATGCGCTGGAGCGGCTGGTCGAGTTGATCCTCAGCGCCACCAAAGTCGAGAAGAAACGCCGCCCGACCAAGCCGACCCTCGGTTCGAAGAAGCGTCGGCTGGAATCCAAGACCAAGCGCGGCAGCATCAAGGCCGGGCGCGGCAAGATCGATTTCTAGCGAGCGTCGCGCCCTTCGCGGTACTTTTCACTCAAGTGCTTCGGCGCCTGCCGGTACAAATAAACGCTCAGCGCCAAACCGCTCAATGCAGCAATCGCGGCGAACAGGAAGATCGAGGCAAAGCCAAACCCTGCAGCAATCGCACCGGCCAGCGGCCCGGTAATCCCCAGCGACAAATCGATGAACAGCGAGTAAGCCCCGACCGCAGCACCGCGACTGGAGGCCGGCACCAGGTTGACCGCTTCCACGCCCAGCGCCGGGAACACCAGCGAGAAGCCGAAACCGCTCAATGCCGCACCGGCCAGTGCCCAATGTGCATCCGGCGCCAGCCACAGCAGCAGCAGCCCCAGGGTTTCCACCGACAGGCAGGCAATCGCCACGCGAAAGCCGCCGAGGCGGTTGATCAGGTTGCCGAACAGCAATCGCGCGCCGATGAAACTGGCGCCGAACAGGCTCAGGCACAGCACCGCGTTGTCCCAGTGCTGTGTGGCGTAATACAGCGTGATGAAGGTGGCGATGGTGCCGAATCCGATCGAGCCCAGGGCCAGGCCGCAACCATGGGGCAGCACCCGTCCCAGCACATGCATGAACGGCAACCGTTCACCGACCACAATCGGCGCGGCGGTTTTTGGCCAGGCCAGTGCCAGGCCGAGGACGGCCAGCAGCACGATGCTCACGCCCATGCTCCACAAGCCCAGTTGACTGACCAGCAACACACCCAACGGCGCGCCGACTGCCAGTGCGCCGTAACTCGCTATGCCGTTCCAGGAGATGACTTTGGCGGTGTTCGCCGCGCCGACCCGGCCGATGCCCCAACCAATCGAGCCGGAGCCCACCAGGCTTTCTGCGCTGCCGAGCACCAGGCGGCCGATCAGCAGGCTGATCAGGCTCAGCATCGGCAGGCTTTGGGTCCAGGCTGAAATCAGCATGAACACACCGCTCAAACCGCAACCGGCGAGACCGTACATCACCGCGAGTTTGCTGCCCTTATTGTCGATGATTTTCCCGGCATAAGGGCGGCTGAGCAGGGTGGCCAGGTATTGCACGCTGATCACCAGCCCCGCGATTACTGCGCCGAAGCCGAGATCGCTGTGGACGTAGCCGGGCAATACGGCGAGGGGAATGCCGATGTTCAGGTAGCCGATGAAGGTAAAGAGAACGATGGAAACGACTTGCAGCGTGACCGCCAGGGGGCGCTGGTTTTCAGACATGGGTAAAGGTCCACGGGAAAGCAGGATAGATAGGCTGCTTATGATAGCGGCGCGAGCGTCCGTGGGGCGTGGAAAAGTAAAACTATTTGCCGTGCGGGGGGTTAATCAGGGTTTTGCGGGGGCGACCAGTTGCGTCGTGACCAGGGCGGCCAGGGCGTTTTCTTCGGTGCCGAAACGGGCGAGCAACGCGGCTTGTTTCTCGGGGGAGAGGCGATTCCAGATCTCGATCATCTTCTCGGCGGTGCCGATCAGGACGCTGGCCTGGGTCTCTGTGAAGTCGTCGGTCATGGTGGGCAGCTCAAGGGTTCAGGCGGTGTGGAAAGCGCATGTTAGCGCTTTCCACACGGTCTGGCATTGCGGGTGTTTCAGTCTTCGCTGTCGGCCTGGCGGCGTTCAGTGGCTTCTTTCGGCTCGGGCTGTTGGGCACCGGCTTGTTGCGTGGTTGTCTGCTCAGTTTCGTGCAGGCTTGGGAAGGGGAGATTAGGGATCTCGTGCATGGTTCGCGCTCCTCGCAAAGTCTGTTGATAGATCTGGTAGATCCGCGCTTTTAAAAAGCTTGGGCAGGATACAGCAGGAGAAATGACAAACAGACTTTTATATCCATTTGTTTCGACGGATGGAGTTGTCTAGACAGGTCAATAGCAGTGACACAAAACAGAGGGGCGAGCCTGTTCGCGAAGGGCCCGGCCAGACATCACAGTATTCGGCAATGCCATAAAAAAGGCCCGCATGAATAACCATGCGGGCCCTTTGCATTCCAGTCGGTGATCAGTGCTTCGGCTCGTCGTTCGACATTGCCAGCAGCTGTTTTTCCTGATTCCAGTCGAAAGGTTCGTCGTTCTGTTCGGCTTCGAAACGACGCTCTTCCAGTGCCTGGTACAAATCGATTTCATCATCGGGCATGTAATGCAGGCAGTCACCGGCGAAATACCACAACAGGTCGCGCGGGACCAGGTGGGCGATTTGCGGGTAACGGGTGATCACCTGGCACAGAATGTCCTGGCCCAGGTATTGGCTTTCGATCGGGTCGACCGGCAGCAACGCACGCAGCTCATCGAAGCGCTCCAGGAACAGGGCATGGCTTTCTTCGGGAACCTGTTCGGCCTCACCTACCGCGACCAGGATGCTGCGCAAGTGGTCGAGCAAGACAAGATGATCGGCAACGACGTTGGACACGAGATAAGTCCTCAAGAGCAAAACGGGCGCAGGAGTATAAAGCTCCTGCGCCCGTTTTTACAGGATCAGCGGACCTTTCCGTCGGCCAGTGCCAGTTCGTCTTTGTCGAAATCATCGACGTCGATGACCTTGCGCCGCGCTACTTCGGCATCACGCAGGGACTGCGCCTCACCCGCTTGCAACACTCCAGCCTCCAGCGCTGCATCGATGACATGTTCCCCAGCCGCCGGTTTGACCTGACCGCTCTTGAGCGCCACGTGCAGTTTTTTCTGTAACGGCTGCGCCGCGTTCAACAGGTTGCAGGCGTGTTGCAGGGCACCGACCGCGTCGTCTGCCGATTGCGGGCGGTAGCAACCGCCGAGCAATTCTTCGAGGGTTGGATCGCCCTTGGCGCGTCCGATCACTGCGGCGACTTCGGCGCCGAGTTTGTCCGATGGACCTTTGTGGCGACGGCCGAACGGGAACACGATCACCCGCAACAGGCAACCCAGCACCTTGTTCGGGAAGTTGCTGAGCAATTCATCCAGCGCACGCTCCGACTGGCCAAGGCTTTCTTCCATGGCCCACTTGAACAGCGGCGCCATGTGCTCCGGCGAATCGAGGTCGTGGTAACGCTTGAGCGCGGCGGAGGCGAGGTACATGTTGCTGAGTACATCCCCAAGACGCGCCGACAGGCGTTCGCGACGTTTCAGTTCACCGCCCAGCAACATCATGCTGAGGTCGGCAAGCATGGCAAACGCAGCCGCCTGTCGATTAAGCGCACGGAAGTAACCCTGACTGAGCTTGTCACCCGGCGAATGTTCCAGGTGCCCGAAGCCGAGGTTCAACACCAGCGTGCTGGCGGCGTTGCTCACGGCGAAACCAATGTGCTTGAGCAGCAGGCCATCGAATTCGGTGAGTGCCTGATCCTTGTCTTCACGGCCGGCGAGAGCCATTTCTTTCAGCACGAACGGATGGCAGCGAATGGCACCCTGACCAAAGATCATCAGGTTGCGCGAGAGGATGTTCGCGCCTTCCACGGTGATGAAAATGGGCGCGCCATTCCAGCTGCGACCGAGGTAGTTGTTCGGCCCCATGATGATCGCCTTGCCGCCGTGAACATCCATGGCGTGGCTGATGCACTCGCGGCCGCGTTCGGTGAGGTGGTACTTGAGAATCGCCGACAGCACCGACGGTTTCTCGCCCAGGTCCACCGCGTTGGCGGTCAGCATTCGGGCGGCGTCCATCATCCAGGCGTTGCCGCCGATGCGTGCCATGGCTTCCTGAATACCTTCGAACGCCGACAGTGGAACGTTGAACTGCTCACGAACCTGCGCGTACTGACCGGTGACCAGGCTGGTGAACTTGGCCGCACCGGTGCCGACCGCCGGCAGGGAAATCGAACGCCCGACTGACAGGCAGTTCATCAGCATCATCCAGCCCTTGCCGAGCATTTCCTGGCCGCCGATGAGAAAGTCCAGCGGCACGAAGACGTCCTTGCCGGAGTTCGGGCCATTCATGAAGGCGGCACCCAGCGGCAGATGGCGGCGACCGATCTCGACACCGGCGGTGTCGGTCGGGATCAGCGCCAGGCTGATGCCCAGGTCTTCCTTGTCACCCAACAAATGGTCCGGGTCATAGGCCTTGAAGGCCAGGCCGAGGAGGGTGGCGACCGGGCCCAGCGTGATGTAGCGCTTTTCCCAGTTGAGGCGCAGGCCGAGGGTTTCCTTGCCTTCCCATTCACCTTTGCAGATGACCCCGGTGTCGGGCATGGCGCCAGCGTCGGAGCCGGCCAGTGGGCCGGTCAATGCGAAGCACGGGATATCGTCACCCCGAGCCAGCCTTGGCAGGTAATGGTTGCGTTGTTCGTCGGTGCCGTAATGCAGCAGCAGTTCGGCCGGGCCCAGCGAGTTAGGGACCATTACGGTCGACGCGAGGTCTCCACTGCGAGTTGCCAGTTTCATCGCCACCTGGGAGTGGGCATAGGCCGAGAAGCCCTTGCCGCCAAACTCTTTGGGGATGATCAGCGCGAAGAAGCCGTTCTCCTTGATGTGGGTCCAGGCTTCGGGCGGCAGGTCCATGTCTTGCCCGATCTGCCAGTCGGTGACCATGGCGCAGAGCTCTTCGGTCGGGCCGTCGATAAAGGCCTGTTCCTCTTCACTGAGCTGCACTTTTGGATAGGACAGCAACTTGTTCCAGTCCGGGCGACCGCTGAACAGTTCGCCATCCCACCACACGGTCCCGGCGTCGATCGCATCGCGCTCGGTTTGCGACATTGGCGGCAGGGTTTTCTGGAACCAGCTGAACAGCGGCGCGCTGAAGAATTTGCGACGCAGGTCGGGCAGCAACAACGGCGCCGCGACGGCTGCAATCAACACCCAGAAAACCAGCAGCAGCCAGCCTGGCGCGCGACTGAAGGCCCCCATCGCGACGATATAGGCAGCGACGATGCACAGGGCGGGCAGGGGGGCGATGCGACGGTGGGCTAAATAAGCTATCCCGACAACCAGAACCAGTATCCACAACAGCAGCATATTTAATCCTCCGTGAACCAGGGCAAAACCAACCTTCAGAGCTTAGACGGCATCCGCAAAACAGGGTGGTCGGAGCGAGGTGATTGAATTCGTGGGAAACCATCGATGAGTTTTGTAGGTCGGGTTGGCAACACGCCCGGGAAATCGTTCGTTTCCTACGCGGCAATACGCCCATGTTTGGCCGAAACGTCGTTATCTCTGTGCTGAAGGTGTCGTTAGACTCGTGGCTTCCCCAGGAGATTGTTCTCATGCACGAGTATCTGAGTCCCGGCCGCTTCATCGATAGTGACCACCCCTCGGTGGTGGAGTTCGCCGAAAAACACCGGGGCGCCAGTCGCGATCCGCTTGAGCAGGCGATCAACCTCTATTACGCGGTGCGCGAGGCCGTGCGCTACAACCCCTACACGTTCAGTCGCGACCCGGATACGTTGCGCGGCAGTTATGCCTTGGCGGCCGGGGAAAGTTATTGCGTGCCCAAGGCCACGCTTCTGGCCGGTGCCGCGCGACATTGCGGGATCCCTGCGCGGATCGGTCTGGCGGACGTGCGCAATCACCTGTCGACCCCGCGTTTGCTCGAGTTGCTCAGGAGCGACGTGTTTGCCATGCACGGCTATACGGAGTTGTTTCTGAACGGTCGCTGGGTCAAGGCGACGCCGGCCTTCAACCAGCAACTCTGCGAACTGTTCAATATCGCGCCGCTGGAGTTCGACGGCATCAACGACAGTGTTTTCCATCCCTTCAACCGTGATGGTGAGCAGTTGATGGAGTACCTGGTCGACCACGGCCAGTTCACCGACGTGCCTGAGACGTTCTTTTTCGAGCACCTGGAAAAGTGCTACCCACATCTGTTCAGCGACACATTGCCGGCGTTGCTGGGTGACATGCAGAGTGATTTGAGCCGCGCCTGATCCGGCGTATGCTGCCTGCGCATTCATCCATAAAGAGGCGGTCATGCTGAAGATCTGGGGTCGGAAAAATTCGTCGAATGTCAGAAAGCCATTGTGGGCCGCCGAGGAGTTGGGCCTGGCCTATGAAGCCATCGATGCGGGTGGCGCCTTCGGTGTAGTCGATACGCCGCAGTATCGTGCGATGAATCCCAACGGTCGTGTGCCGGTGATCGAAGACGACGGCTTTGTGCTCTGGGAATCGAACGCCATCGTGCGTTATCTGATGGCCAGTCGCGCCAATGGCACCGCGTGGTACCCGACGGATCTGAAGGCTCGCGCCGCTGCCGACAAGTGGATGGACTGGACCACCTCCAGTTTTGCCGGCCCGTTCCGCACGGTGTTCTGGGGCGTGTTACGCACACCTGAAGACAAGCAGGACTGGACCGCCATCAACGCCGCAATCAAGGAGTGCGATGATCTGTTGGCGATGGCGAACCAGGCGTTGGCGGCCACACCGTATCTGTCCGGCGACGAAATCGGCATGGGCGACATTCCCCTTGGCAGTTTCATTTATGCCTGGTTCGAGATGCCGATCGAGCGTGCACCGCAGCCGCATCTTGAAGCCTGGTATGCACGACTGAAACAGCGTCCGGCGTATAAAAAAGCCGTTATGACCGCGTTGACTTAATACTCACTATCGACACACTTGACTGTACTTGTTTGGCGGCGACAAGCACCATTGCGCTCGTGCGCCGCGGTTGCATTGCTCGCCGCCCGCCCATAGTTATCCCTTTCTTCCCTTCTTGGTGCGTAAATCCGATATGAGTTCCGCTCTGTCCATCCGGCAGCTAACCAAAACCTACGGCAACGGTTTCCAGGCCTTGAGTGGTATCGATCTGGACGTCGCCGAAGGTGACTTTTTCGCCTTGCTCGGCCCTAACGGTGCCGGCAAATCCACGACCATCGGCATTCTCTCGACCCTGGTGAACAAGACCAGCGGCACGGTGAATATCTTCGGTCACGACCTGGACAAGGAGCCGGCAGCGCTCAAGCGTTGCATCGGCGTGGTGCCCCAGGAATTCAACTTCAACCAGTTCGAAAAAACCTTCGACATCGTCGTGACCCAGGCCGGTTACTACGGCATCCCGCCGAAGATCGCCAAGGAACGCGCCGAGCAGTATCTGACCCAGCTCGGGCTGTGGGACAAACGCGATGTGCCGTCGCGTTCGCTGTCCGGTGGCATGAAGCGTCGCCTGATGATCGCCCGCGCACTGGTTCACGAACCGCGCCTGCTGATCCTCGATGAACCGACCGCGGGTGTGGACATCGAACTGCGTCGCTCGATGTGGACCTTTCTCACCGAGCTGAACCAGAAAGGCATCACCATCATCCTCACCACTCATTACCTGGAAGAGGCTGAGCAGTTGTGCCGCAACATCGGCATCATCGACCACGGCACGATTGTCGAGAACACCAGCATGAAACAGCTGCTCGGCCAGCTGCATGTGGAAACCTTTCTGCTTGATCTCAAGAACACGCTGAACGTCGCGCCGCAGTTGCTCGGTTATCCGACCAAGCTGCTCGACAGCCACACACTCGAAGTCCAGGTCGACAAGGCCATGGGCATCACCGCGCTGTTCACCCAGTTGGCGCAGCAGAACATCGAAGTGCTGAGCCTGCGCAACAAAACCAATCGCCTCGAGGAGTTGTTCGTGTCTCTGGTGGAGAAAAATCTGTCGAAGGTGGCGGTATGAGTTCCGAGCTGCAACCCAACCTCGTTGCCCTCAACACCATCGTTTACCGCGAGGTGAAGCGCTTTACCCGGATCTGGCCGCAGACCCTGCTGCCGCCGGCCATCACCATGGTCCTGTACTTCGTGATCTTCGGTAACCTGATCGGTCGACAGATTGGTGATATGGGTGGCTTCACCTATATGGAATACATCGTGCCGGGCCTGATCATGATGTCGGTGATCACCAACTCCTACGGCAACGTGGTGTCGAGTTTCTTCGGCAGCAAGTTCCAGCGCTCCATCGAAGAATTGATGGTGTCGCCGGTATCGCCGCATACGATTCTGATTGGCTACACCCTGGGCGGCGTGCTGCGGGGCTTGATGGTCGGGTTGATCGTGACGCTGTTGTCGCTGTTCTTCACCGAATTGCAGGTGCATCACCTGGGCGTGACCATTCTGGTGGTGGTGCTGACGGCGACGATCTTCTCGCTGCTGGGCTTCATCAACGCCGTGTTTGCACGTAACTTCGATGATATTTCGATCATCCCGACCTTCGTGCTGACACCCCTGACATACCTGGGCGGGGTGTTCTACTCGATCAGTTTGCTGCCGCCGTTCTGGCAGACCGTGTCCCTGGCCAACCCGGTGCTGCACATGGTCAACGCCTTCCGTTACGGCATTCTTGGCGTTTCGGACATCAGGATCAGCGTGGCGATTACTTTCATGTTGGTGGCGACCGTCGTTCTATACATCGGTTGTGCGCGACTGCTGGTCAGTGGGCGCGGGATGCGTACCTGAGAAAGACCGCGTCGCCTGCTTCGCGGGCAAGCCTCGCTCCTACAGTTCACCATCAGACCTGTAGGAGCGAGGCTTGCCCGCGAAGGCGTCAGCCCAGACGCCATAAAAAAACGGCCTCCAACAATGGAGGCCGTTTTGCATTTACTGCATCCGGTTTCTCTTGCGCCGCTTCCACTGCCGCCCAACCCACCAGCGCCAATACATCATCACCAGGCAATAGGCGAGGGCGCCCAGCACCAGTCCCGTCACCACTGAACCCAGCAAAAACGGCTGCCACAAGGTGGAAAGCTCACCACTGATCCATTCCCAGGTCAGCTCGTCCGGCAAATGCCTGGCCGGCACGTCCATTAACCACGCTCCCGTCTGATAGGTGCAGAAGAACACCGCTGGCATGGTAATCGGGTTGGTCAGCCAGACCAGGCTGACGGCAATGGGCATGTTGCCCCGCACGACGATCGCCAGAATGGCAGCGACCAGCATCTGCAACGGAATGGGCAGGAAGGCCGCGAACAGGCCCACCGCCATGGCCCGTGCGACGGAATGACGATTGAGGTGCCAGAGGTTCGGGTCATGCAGCAGGGTGCCGAGAAAGCGTAAGGATTTGTGTTCCCTGATGCTGGTCGGGTCTGGCATGTAACGTTTGAATAAGCGCCGGGGCATAAGGCTTCTCGGTCGGTTAAGGCGGCAAGTATGTCTGGATTCTATGAACCGCCCATTCAGACTTTGTGACAATTAATAACCGTGTGCGTGCAGTCGGGCAGCTATGCCTAGGGTGGGACTCTCAAGGACGGGCGTATGCGCACAGGGATGATGGCGCTGGCGCTGGGTTTGCTGGCCCTGCGTTTTTTACCGGTTTTACCGCCGGTCTGGTTATGGATGTTGCTGCCGGTCGTGGGTTTGATGCTGTTGCCGTTTCGGACTCACCCGTTGGCGTTTTTTCTGTTCGGCTTCAGTTGGGCGTGCGCGAGTGCGCAGTGGGCGCTGGATGATCGCCTGTCGCTGACGCTCGATGGCGAGACTCGTTGGGTCGAAGGTCGGGTGACGGGCCTGCCGCAGAATGCCGAAGGGGTGGTGCGCTTCGAGTTGACTGACAGTCAGTCCCGAAGCACCCGGCTGCCCCGGCATCTGCGCCTCGCCTGGTATGACGGACCGCCCGTCAACAGCGGCGAACGGTGGCGGCTGGCGGTCAAGTTGAAGCGTCCTGCCGGGCTGCTCAATCCGCATGCCTTTGACTACGACGCCTGGTTGCTGGCACAACGCATCGGCGCTACCGGTACGGTCAAGGATGGCCATAGGCTGGTCGCCGCCCAATGGGCCTGGCGTGACAGCATTCGGCAGCAATTGCAGGCCGTCGATGCCCAAGGCCGGACGGGGGCGCTGATCGCATTGGTGTTGGGCGACGGCGGCGGGCTGAGTCGCGAGGACTGGCAAGTGCTGCAAGACACCGGCACCGTGCATCTGCTGGTGATTTCCGGGCAGCACATCGGGTTGCTGGCGGGGCTGGTGTATCTGCTGATCGCCGGGCTGGCGCGCTATGGTCTGTGGCCGAGCCGTTTGCCCTGGCTGCCATGGGCCTGCGGACTGGCGTTTGCCGCTGCGCTGGGTTACGGGTTGCTGGCCGGTTTTGAGGTGCCGGTGCGCCGGGCCTGCGTGATGATCGGTCTGGTGTTGTTGTGGCGGCTAAGGTTTCGGCACCTTGGCGCCTGGTGGCCGCTGTTGCTGGCGCTCAATGGCGTTTTACTGCTCGACCCGCTGGCGAGCCTGCAACCGGGGTTCTGGTTGTCCTTCGCAGCGGTGGCGGTGTTGATCTTCACTTTCGGTGGGCGTCTGGGGCCGTGGCGTTGGTGGCAAACGTGGACCCGTGCGCAATGGCTGATCGCGATCGGACTGTGCCCATTGCTATTGATACTTGGCTTGCCGATCAGCGTCAGCGGACCAGTGGCCAATTTGCTGGCGGTGCCCTGGGTCAGTCTGGTGGTATTGCCGCCAGCCTTGCTCGGGACGTTGTTACTGCCCGTCCCTTATGTGGGCGAGGGGTTGCTGTGGCTGGCGGGCGGTCTGGTCGACCTGTTGTTCAAGGGGCTGGCCTTGATGGCCGGGCGATTCCCCGCCTGGGTGCCGGTCGCGGTGCCGGTGTGGATTTGGGCGCTCGGTACGCTGGGGCCTTTCTTCTATTACTGCCTAAAGGGGTTCCGTTGCGCCCGTTGGGTTGGCCGCTGCTGCTGTTACTGGTTTTTCCACCTCGCCCGATGCTTGCCGAAGGCGTCGCCGAAGTCTGGCAACTGGACGTCGGCCAGGGCCTGGCCATCCTGGTGCGCACCCGCCATCACACCTTGTTGTATGACGCCGGGCCGCGTTTTGGCGAATTCGACCTCGGCGAGCGAGTGGTGCTGCCGTCATTGCGCAAACTGGGCGTGTCCGGGATCGACCTGATGCTGCTCAGTCACGCCGACGCCGATCACGCCGGCGGTGCACGTGCGGTTGCCAACGGATTGCCGGTGGCGCGGGTCCTGAGCGGTGATCCCGAGGCGCTGCCAGCCGAATTGCGCGCCGAAGGCTGTGAAAGCGGCCGGCAATGGACCTGGGACGGTGTGGACTTCCGGCTCTGGCAATGGACATCCGCCGCCGACAGCAATCAAAAATCCTGTGTCTTGCAGATCGAAGCCAATGGCGAGCGATTGCTGTTGACCGGTGATATTGATGCGGCAGCCGAGCGGGCATTGCTCGACAGTCCGCTTGCCGTGCCGACCGATTGGCTGCAATCGCCTCACCACGGCAGTCGCAGTTCCTCTTCGATGGCGCTGCTCGCCGCGTTGCAACCCAAGGCTGTGCTGATATCCCGTGGCCAGGGCAATTCCTTTGGCCACCCGCATCCCACGGTCATGGCGCGCTATCAAAAACGCGGCATGGCGATCTACGACAGCGCCACCCACGGCGCCATTCGTCTGCAACTGGGACGGTTCAAGCCGCCATGGACGATGCGTCTGGATCGGCGTTTCTGGCGCGATCCGCCACCGTTGGGCCCATAACCGCCAGTTATGAAAGCCCGACCGGATGCGACATCACGGTCTTCGGTGCATCCGGCCCCTATGTTAGAGTGGCGCACTTTTTCGAGGGGGCTGTCACTGTGTGGGAATTGGTCAAATCCGGCGGCTGGATGATGCTGCCGATCATTCTGAGTTCCATCGCGGCAATGGCGATCGTCGCCGAGCGTCTCTGGACCCTGCGAGCCAGCCGTGTGACCCCGGAGCATTTGCTCGGGCAGGTCTGGGTGTGGATCAAGGACAAACAGCTCAATAAAGAAAAACTCAAGGAACTGCGCGCCAACTCACCGTTGGGCGAGATCCTGGCGGCGGGCCTTGCCAACTCCAAACATGGTCGCGAGATCATGAAAGAGTGCATCGAAGAGGCCGCCGCACGGGTGGTTCATGAACTCGAACGCTATATCAATGCGCTGGGCACCATCGCCGCCATGGCCCCATTGCTGGGCCTGTTGGGTACGGTGCTGGGCATGATCGACATTTTCAGCGCGTTCATGGGCACGGGCATGGGCACCAATGCCGCAGTGCTGGCGGGCGGTATCTCCAAGGCGCTGATCACTACGGCCGCTGGCCTGATGGTCGGTATCCCGGCAGTATTCTTTCACCGATTCCTGCAACGCCGGATCGATGAGCTGGTGGTGGGCATGGAGCAGGAAGCGATCAAACTGGTCGAAGTGGTTCAGGGCGACCGTGATGTGGACCTGGCCGAGGGCAAAGCGTGAAATTCCGCCGCAAACCGCGGGAAACGGTCGACATCAACCTCGCGTCGCTGATCGACGTGGTGTTTATCTTGCTGCTGTTTTTCGTGGTCACCACTACGTTTACCCGTGAAACCCAGTTGCGCGTCGATCTGCCGGAAGCGGTCAGCGGTTCGCCTGCCGAAGACCAGCAGGTCAAGCACCTGGACGTTGCCATCAGTGCCGAAGGCGCGTTCTCGGTGAACAATCAGCTATTACCGAAGAACGACCTCGCGACGCTGATGGAGGCGCTGCAAAAAGAATCCAATGGCGACACCAACCTGCCGCTGTCCATCAGCGCGGATGGCAAGACTCAACATCAGTCGGTCATCACCGCCATGGACGCCGCCGGCAAGCTGGGTTTCAGCCACTTGCGCATGACCACGGTCGAAGCGGCACCGCCCGCGCCCTGATGGCCATGTCCGATCGCTTGCTCGCCGCGTGGTACCAAGGTCATCCGGCCCTGAAACTGTTGCAGCCACTGGAGTGGCTGTACCGGCGCATCGTCATGAACAAGCGCAAGCGCTTTCTGGCGGGCGAGGGCGAGATCTATCAGCCGCCCGTGCCGCTGATCGTGGTCGGCAATATCACCGTCGGTGGCACTGGCAAGACACCGCTGATTCTGTGGATGATCCAGCATTGCCAGCGCAGTGGTTTGCGGGTCGGGGTGGTCAGCCGGGGTTACGGCGCCAAACCGCCGCAATTGCCGTGGCGCGTCGAGGCCGATCAAAGCGCGGACATTGCCGGCGACGAACCGCTGTTGATCGTCCAGCGCACGGGCGTGCCATTGATGATCGACCCGGATCGCAGCAGCGCCGTCAAAGCGCTGCTGGCGAGTGAGCCGCTGGATCTGATCCTCTCCGATGACGGCATGCAGCATTACCGGCTGGCCCGGGACCTGGAACTGGTGTTGATCGACGCCGCCCGCGGCCTGGGCAACAAACGCTGCCTGCCGGCCGGTCCCTTGCGTGAACCGGTCGAACGCCTTCAGAGCGTCGATGCCGTGCTGTACAACGGCGCCGCCAATGATCGCGAAAACGGTTTTGCCTTCCAGCTGCAACCTACCGAACTGGTCAACCTGCAAAGTGGTGAGCGTCGCCCCCTCGACTACTTCCCCGCAGGTCAGGCACTGCACGCCGTGGCCGGGATCGGCAATCCGCAGCGTTTCTTCACGACCCTCGAAACGCTACACTGGCAGCCAGTGCCGCATGCGTTTGCCGACCACGCCGAATACAGCGTTCAGGCCTTGAATTTCACACCGTCATTGCCGTTGGTGATGACCGAAAAGGACGCGGTGAAGTGCCGTGCCTTCGCCGCCGCCGATTGGTGGTACCTGGCGGTCGATGCTGCACCATCGCCGGCTTTCGTGGCCTGGTTCGATACGCAGCTGATGCGCCTGTTGCCGGCTCGTCTTTTGCCTTAACTCCGTTTTTATCCAGGGAATGCTCATGGACACCAAATTGCTCGACATCCTCGCTTGCCCGGTCACCAAAGGCCCCTCAAACTCAGCGCCGACAAGACCGAGCTGATCAGCAAGGGCGCCGGCCTGGCTTACCCGATTCGCGATGGCATCCCGGTGATGCTCGAAACCGAAGCCCGCACCCTGACCACCGACGAGCGCCTGGATAAATGACCACAGCCTTTACCGTTGTCATTCCATCGCGTTATGCCTCCACCCGTCTGCCGGGCAAACCGCTGCTGCTGATCGCCGGCAAGCCGATGATCCAGCACGTCTGGGAGCAGGCGAGCAAAAGCAGTGCCGAGCGTGTCGTGGTCGCCACTGACGACGTGCGCATTGTCGAGGCGTGCAAGGCGTTTGGCGCCGAAGTGGTTCTGACCCGCGAAGATCACAATTCCGGTACCGATCGCCTGGCCGAAGTCGCCGCGAAACTCGGCCTGGCCGCCGACGCCATCGTGGTCAACGTCCAGGGTGACGAACCGTTGATTCCGCCGAGTGTGATCGATCAGGTCGCCGCCAACCTGGCCGCCCACGCCGAAGCGCGCATGGCCACCCTGGCCGAGCCGATCGAAGACGTGGAAACCCTGTTCAATCCCAACGTGGTCAAGGTTGTCAGCGACCTTAATGGCTTGGCGCTGACCTTCAGTCGTGCCACGTTGCCGTGGGCCCGCGACGCGTTCGCCAAAAGCCGCGAGCAATTGCCGGAAGGCGTGCCGTACCGCCGCCACATCGGCATCTATGCCTACCGCGCCGGTTTCCTGCACGACTTCGTCAGCTGGGGCCCGTGCTGGCTGGAAAATACCGAATCCCTGGAACAGCTGCGTGCCCTGTGGCACGGCGTGCGGATTCACGTCGCTGACGCACTGATCGCACCGCCCACCGGTGTCGACACCGTCGAAGACCTCGAGCGCGTCCGTCGCCTGCTGGAGGCCTGATGCGCGTTCTGTTCGTGTGCCTGGGCAACATCTGCCGTTCTCCGACGGCCGAAGGCGTGCTGCGGCATAAATTGCGCGAAGCGGGGCTGGCCGATCACATCGAAGTCGCCTCCGCCGGCACCGGTGACTGGCACGTCGGCAAGGCGCCGGACAAACGTAGCCAGGCCGCCGCCAGACTGCGCGGTTACGACCTGTCCGCCCAACGCGCCCAGCAAGTGACCCGCGCTGATTTTTCCGCCTACGACCTGATACTGGCGATGGACAACAGCAACCTGCGCCACCTCAAGGCCCTGCAACCGGCCAAGGGCAAAGCCGAGCTGGACCTGTTCCTGCGTCGCTACGAGTCAGAACTCGATGAAGTGCCGGATCCGTATTACGACGGGGACCAAGGCTTCGAGCAGGTGCTGGACCTGATCGAACGCGCCAGTGATCGACTGGTGATCGAATTGAAGGGACGGTTATGAGTTTGCAGGTTCAACCCCGGGTTTCGCTCAAGTCGTTCAATACGTTTGGTGTCGACGTTCAGGCCCGGTTGTTCGCCGAGGCCCACAGCGACGCCGATGTGCGTGAAGCCCTGGCGTATGCGTCGGCCCATGACGTGCCATTGCTGGTGATCGGTGGCGGCAGCAACTTGCTGCTGACAGCTGATGTCCAGGCGCTGGTGCTGCGCATGGCTACGCGCGGGATTCGGATCCTGAGCGATAACGGCAGCAAGGTCGTGATCGAAGCCGAGGCGGGCGAGCCTTGGCATCCGTTCGTGCAGCACACCCTGGCGCAGGGGTTGTCGGGGCTGGAGAACCTCAGCCTGATTCCCGGCACCGTGGGTGCGGCGCCGATGCAGAACATCGGTGCCTATGGCGTCGAGATCAAGGACGTGTTCGCCGGCCTGACCGCGCTGGATCGCCAGACCGGCGAGCTGCGGGATTTCTCCCTGGAAGAATGCAACTTCGCCTACCGTGACAGCCTGTTCAAACAGGAACCGGGGCGTTGGTTGATCCTGCGCGTGCGTTTCACCCTAAACCGCGCCGCGCACCTGCACCTGGAATACGGCCCGGTTCGCCAGCGCCTGACCGAGCAAGGCATCGATCAGCCGACTGCCACCGACGTCAGCCAGGCGATCTGCAGCATACGCAACGAAAAGCTCCCGGACCCGGCAGTACTCGGCAATGCCGGCAGCTTCTTCAAGAACCCTCTGGTGCCGACCGCGCTGGTCGCGCAGCTGAAAAGCCAATACCCGGACCTGGTGGCCTACGCGCAACCCGATGGGCAGATGAAACTGGCGGCGGGCTGGTTGATCGAGCGGGCCGGCTGGAAAGGCTTTCGCGATGGCGATGCCGGAGTGCATAAGTTGCAGGCGCTGGTGCTGGTCAACTATGGCAGCGCCACCGGCCTGCAATTGCTGCACCTGGCGCAGCAGATTCAGAAAGACATTTCCCAACGTTTCAACGTCGACCTGGAAATGGAGCCGAATCAGTATTGAGGCTACGCTTTAATGGCTGATCTCAAAGCCCTGCACACCTTCAACTGTGCAGGGCTTTTTTGTTAATGCTGGGTTAACTTAGCCACCTAACGATGCAAGCATTTGCTCCACCAAAGGCCCGATGCAGACGTTTCCGTCCGCGTAAGAGAGCCTCTTAGCCTGAGCCGATCTGCATGATGCCAACCGCCAAGTCTCGGCGGCAGATTGCTCGACCCCATAACCTCCAGAAATATGCGGGCGTGCCCATGATTACCCTGAAGCTCAATGGTCAAGACCATCAACTCGACGTCACCGAGGATATGCCGCTGCTCTGGGCAATCCGCGACGTGGCCGGTTACAACGGCACCAAATTCGGCTGCGGCATGGGCCTGTGTGGTGCCTGCACCATTCATATCGAAGGCGCTCCGGCGCGCAGTTGCATCACGCCGATCGGTTCAGTGGTCGGCCAGAACGTCACCACCATCGATAACCTGCACGTCGACCCGGTCGGGCAAGTCGTGCAACAAGCCTGGCTCGACGCCGCTGTGGCGCAATGCGGTTTCTGCCAGGGCGGGCAGATCATGTCAGCGACGGCGTTGCTCAAGACCAACCCGAACCCTAGCGACGCACAGATCGAAGAGGCGATGGTCGGCAATATTTGCCGTTGCGGCACCTACAACCGGATCAAGACCGCCATCCGCCAGGCATCCACTCACCTGAAGGAGGCCAAGGCATGAGCCAGTTACCGAATGATTTTGCGCTGAGCAACCTCAGCCGCCGTGGCTTCCTTAAAGGCGTCGGTGCGACCAGTGCGTTAGTTCTGGTAGCGAGCTGGGGCTGGCAAGACGCTTTTGCCGAAGAAAAAGAGAAAAAATTCGGCGCCGACGGCATGCCCAATGGCTGGATCGATGATCCCAAGGTTTACATCAGCATTGCCGCTGACGGCATGGTGACCGTGGTCTGCAACCGTTCGGAAATGGGCCAGGGTGTGCGCACCAGCCTGACCATGGTAGTGGCCGATGAACTGGACGCCGACTGGGCCATGATGAAAGTGCAGCAGGCGCCGGGTGACGAGGTCCGCTTCGGTAACCAGGACACAGACGGTTCGCGCAGCATGCGTCACTGGTACGAGCCGATGCGTCGTTGCGGTGCCGCCGCGCGAACCATGCTGGAACAAGCGGCTGCCGAGCAATGGAAGGTGCCGGTCAGCGAGTGCCACGCGCAGCTGCATAAAGTGGTGCACCAACCGAGCGGTCGTGAACTGGGCTACGGCGCTCTGGCCGCCGCTGCGGGTGCGCTGGCAGTGCCGGCCCGTGACAGCCTGCGGCTCAAGCAACCGTCGGAGTTTCGCTACATCGGCAAAGAAGGCACCAAGGCGATCGACGGTGCCGACATCGTCAACGGCCGCGCCATTTACGGGGCCGATGTGCATTTCGACGGCATGCTCTACGCCGTGATTGCGCGTCCGGCGGTTTATGGCGGCACGGTCAAATCCGTCGACTCCAGCGCGGCGATGAAAGTCCCGGGCGTGATCAAGGTCATTCAGATCGAAGGCCGTCCGCTGCCATCCGAGTTCCAGCCATTGGGTGGCGTGGCCGTGGTGGCCAGCAACACCTGGGCCGCGATCAAGGGCCGCGAAGCGCTGACGATCGAGTGGGATGACGGCCCCAATGCCAGTTACGACTCGATCGCCTACCGCAAAGAACTGGAAGCCGCGTCCCTCAAACCCGGCAAAGTGGTGCGCAATACCGGCAACATCGACGACGCCATGAAAGGCGCCAACAGCACCCTCGAAGCCTCGTATTACCTGCCGCACCTGGCGCAGGCGCCGATGGAACCGATGGTCGCCATCGCCCGCTTCAAGGACGGTGTGTGCGAGGCCTGGGCCCCGAGTCAGGCGCCACAGGTCACCCGGGAACGGATTGGCGAACGCCTTGGTATTCCGTTCGATAAGGTCACGTTCAATGTCACCTTGCTTGGCGGCGGTTTCGGTCGCAAGTCCAAGCCGGACTTCGTCATCGAAGCGGCGATCCTCGCCAAGGAATTCCCCGGTAAAGCGGTGCGGGTGCAATGGACCCGTGAAGACGACATCCACTGCTCCTACTTCCACACCGTGTCCGCCGAGTACCTGAAGGCCAGCCTGGACAAGGATGGGCTGCCCTCTGGCTGGTTGCACCGCACCGTGGGCCCGAGCATTACCGCGCTGTTCGCCCCGGGCATGAACCACGAGGCGGCTTTCGAGCTGGGCATGGGCTTTACCAACATGGCCTACGCCATCCCCAACGTGCGCCTGGAAAACCCCGAAGCGGCGATTCATACCCGGGTCGGCTGGTATCGCTCGGTGTCGAACATTCCCCACGGGTTTGCGATCCAGAGCTTTGTCGATGAGCTGGCGCACAAGGCCAAGCAGGATCCGCTCAAGTATCAGATCAAACTGCTCGGCCCGGATCGTCAGATCGATCCGCGTACCTTGAGTGAAGAGTGGAACTACGGCGAATCCCCCGAGCGTTATCCGATCGACACCGGGCGGATGCGCGCAGTACTGGAAACAGCCGCCAAGGCCGCCGGTTGGGGGCGCGAGCTGCCCAAGGGCCGAGGCCTGGGCCTGGCGGTGCATTACAGCTTCGTCAGCTATGTGGCGGCGGTGATCGAAGTCGAAGTCAAAGACGACGGCACGTTGATCGTGCACAAGGCCGACATCGCAGTGGATTGTGGTCCGCAGATCAACCCCGAACGGATTCGCGCTCAGTTCGAAGGCGCTTGCGTCATGGGCCTGGGCAATGCCGTGGTCGGGGAAATCAGCTTCAAGGACGGCAAGGTGCAGCAGGACAATTTCCACATGTATGAGGTGGCGCGCATGTCGCTGGCACCGAAGGAAGTGGCGGTGCATCTGGTGACGCCTCCGGGCAATGTGCCGTTGGGCGGAGTCGGTGAGCCAGGCGTACCGCCGATTGCGCCTGCGCTGTGCAACGCGATCTTCGCTGCCACTGGCCAGCGTATCCGCAACTTGCCGGTTCGCTTCCAGCTGCAAGGTTGGCAGAAGGCGCAGGCCTGATGGACAGCGCGGATCTGAACGTCCTGCGCAGCGTGCTGGAATGGCGTCGCGCCGGTCGGCGGGTGGTGTTGTACAGCGTGGTCCAGACCTGGGGCACTGCGCCCCGGGCACCTGGCGCGATGCTGGCGTTGCGTGAAGATGGCGTGGTGATCGGCTCGGTGTCCGGCGGCTGTGTCGAGGATGATCTGATTGCCCGGCTGCACGATGGGCGGATTCCACCTGACGGGCCGCCGGTGCAGTTGATCACCTATGGCGTGACGCGTGAGGAGGCCGCACGGTTTGGTTTGCCCTGCGGCGGCACCTTGCGCCTGACCGAGGAGCGGGTCGGCGATCCAGGTTGGGTCGCCGAGTTGCTGGAACGCTGCGAGGCCCATGAAATAGTGGCTCGTTCGCTGGATATTGCGACCGGTGAAGTGATTTTGCAGGCGGCGAACAAAAGCGATGTGCTGAGCTTTGACGGCCACACCCTGCGCGCCATCTACGGTCCGCGTTGGCGGCTATTGCTGATCGGTGCAGGGCAACTGTCCCGGTATGTCGCCGAAATGGCGCGACTGCTGGATTTCGAAGTGCTGATCTGCGATCCGCGCAGCGAGTTTGTCTACGGTTGGGAAGAGCAGCACGGCCGTTTCGTCTCGGGCATGCCGGATGAAGCGGTGCTGACCATCGAGACCGACGAACGCACGGCCATTGTCGCCCTGACCCATGATCCGCGCCTGGATGATATGGCGTTGCTGACCGCTCTGGATTCCAGGGCTTTTTATGTCGGCGCCCTAGGCTCGCGGGTCAACAGCCTGAAACGTCGGGAAAACCTGGCTCAGCTAGGCTTGTCTTCACAGGCCATCGAGCGGCTGCACGGCCCGATCGGTTTGCACATCGGCAGCCACAGTCCCGCGGAAATCGCCTTGTCGCTGCTGGCCGAGATTGTGGCGATCAAGAACGGCGTCGAATTGAAGCAGAAGAAGCCGTTGCAGGAGGTTGTATGAGTGAACCCATCGGCGTCATCGTGCTGGCGGCGGGGCAGGGCAGACGCTTCAGGGAGGTGGCGGGAGCGGACAAGGACAAGCTGCTGGCCGACTGCACGGGGCGAGATGGCGCGGTTCGGTCGGTGATCGAGCACGTGCTGCTGAGTGTGCCGGCCAACCTTGGGAAGCGTGTGCTGGTGACGACCGAAGATCGCCCACAAGTGATGCGCATGGCTCAGGCGTACGGTTTCGAGAGTGTGGAGATCGGGCCTGCCGGGATGGGCGATAGCATTGCCGCCGGGGTGGCGGCGTGTCCAGAGCTCAGTGGCTGGTTGATTGTGCTGGGGGATATGCCGTTTATCTTGCCGTCGAGTATCGAGCGGGTGGTGGCCGGGGTTGCGGAAGATTGCGTCAGCGTTCCGGTGCATGCGGGGATGTACGGACACCCGGTTGGGTTCGGTCGCAGTTTTGGGCCGGGGTTGATGGCATTATCGGGTGATCATGGGGCCAAGCCGTTGTTTGCGCAGGGCAGGGTGGTTGAAGTGGCGGTGGATGATGCCGGGGTGTTGTGGGATGTGGATGTGCCTGCAGCATTAGTATTTTCCTGACATACCGATTTGCCCGCGAAGAACGATAACGCGGTCTACTTGATTTATCTCAGATGTAAAAAAGCCCCGCCTGGATCACCAGGCGGGGCTTTTTAGTGGCCGATGGAATCAGACGAGGGGTTTAGGCTCGTGTTCTTTTTCCAGGGCTTGTTCGTGTTGCTCGACCGCTTCCTGTACGGAGCGCGGTGCTTCTTCGATGACCGATTCGGCAACAGGTGCCGCTTCGATCACTTCAGCCACAACCGGTGCAGGCTCGTCAGCGACAATCGCTTCAACCGGAGCAGCAGCGGCAGCCAGTTCGGCTTCCTTCTGCAGACGCTCTTCTTCACGCTTGCGACGACGCACTTCACGTGGATCGTTCGGTGCACGGCCGCTTGGCGTCAGGGCGCTGACAGGGGCGGCTTCGACTTGCGGTGCAGCCACTTCGGCAACGACCAGCGCTTCAACCACTGGAGCAGGCTCGGCGGCAACAACTACTGGCTCGGACACCATGGCTTCAGCAACCTGAGCTTCAGCAACCGGAGCAGGCGCTTCAACCGCAGCCGGCTCGGCAACCCAGTTGAACGCGGTTTGTTCTTCACGAACTTCGCGGACAGCTTCGGTTACGGTTTCGCTGGAGGTTTCGGCAGCTGGCTCGGCAGCAAACACTGGCTCGGGGGCCGCTTCAACTTCAGGCTGTGCTTCACGAACCGGTGCCACTTCGATTTCCGGAGCCGCAGTGGCTTCTACCGGAGTCGTTGCTTCCACTACTGGCGCTTCGACCGAAGCCGTTTCCAGGGTGGCGGCCGTTGCGCGTTCGGCTTGCTCGTTGGCTTGGGCTTCAGCAGGCGCGCTGATCACGGTGCTGGCAACGGCTGCGGTAACAGCCAGGCCGGCGGCCAGATCGGAAGTGCTTGGCGCTTCGTTGCTTTCGCCCGCTTCGCTGCCTTCGGCGGATTCGGATTCTTCCGAACCTTCGATCACGTTGCCGTTGGCATCGCGTTGACGCTCGCGACGGTTACTGCGACGACGCTGGCCACGGGAGCGGCGGCGTGGACGATCGCCTTCGGCGCCTTCCTGACCGTCTTCCTGCAGTTGCTCTTCGTTGGTTACCAGTTCTTCTTCGGCAACCGCGGCAGCGGCTTGCTCTGCACGTGGCTGACGTTCTTCACGCGGTGGGCGCGGAGCGCGTTCTTCACGTGGCTGGCGAGCTGGACGCTCTTCAGCGGTCGCAGCAGCGGCTGGAGCGGTGGCATCCAGAGGTTCGCGCAGTTCACGCACGCGTTCTTCACGCTCGCCACGTGGCTTGCGGTCTTCGCGAGGTGCGCGCGGTGCACGTTCTTCACGAGGGGCGCGAGGTGCGCGCTCTTCACGTGGAGCACGTTCTTCGCGGGCGACTACCGGGGTTTCTTCCCGGGCTTCGCGTGGTTGACGCTCTTCGCGTGGCTCACGTGGTGCGCGTTCTTCACGCGGTGCACGTTCCTCACGAGGCTTGCGCTCTTCATCGCGGCGACCGTTACGGTTGCGGCTCTGCTGACGACCGTTGCGACGCTCTTCGTTACGGGCCGGGCGCTCGGTGGTCGCTGGTTTTTCAACCACAACCGGAGCAGCAGGCTCTTCCTTGGTAGCAAACAGGCTGACCAGCGACTTCACCAGGCCTTTGAACAGGCTTGGCTCTGGCACGGCGATCGGTGCAGCAACAGGTGCGGCAGCGACGACTTCGGTCGGAACCGGAGCGTTGGCGCGGGCCGGCGCGGTCTTGACTGCGGCTTCCTGACGAACCAGGGTGCGGGTCGCGGCGGCTGGCTGGACTTCTTCGACTTCGGCAGCGGCTGCTGCGATTTCGTAGCTGGACTGGCCGACTGCGGCTTCCGGGCTGTCATCACGCAGACGCTGAACTTCGAAGTGCGGCGTTTCGAGGTGATCGTTCGGCAGAATGACGATGCGGGCACGGGTGCGCAGTTCGATCTTGGTGATCGAGTTGCGTTTTTCGTTGAGCAGGAAGGCTGCGACCGGAATCGGCACTTGGGCGCGAACTTCGGCGGTGCGGTCTTTCAGGGCTTCTTCTTCGATCAGGCGCAGGATCGCCAGGGACAGCGATTCAACGTCACGGATGATGCCGGTGCCGTTGCAACGCGGGCAAACGATGCCGCTGCTTTCGCCCAGGGATGGACGCAGGCGCTGACGGGACATTTCCAGCAGGCCGAAGCGCGAGATGCGACCGACTTGCACGCGAGCGCGGTCGGCTTCCAGGCATTCGCGGACTTTTTCTTCCACGGCGCGCTGGTTCTTGGCAGGGGTCATGTCGATGAAGTCGATGACGATCAGGCCGCCGATGTCGCGCAAGCGCAACTGACGGGCGATTTCTTCGGCGGCTTCAAGGTTGGTCTGCAGGGCGGTTTCTTCGATGTCGCTTCCTTTGGTGGCGCGCGCCGAGTTGATGTCGATGGACACCAGGGCTTCGGTCGGATCGATAACGATGGAGCCGCCGGAAGGCAGTTCAACGACGCGCTGGAAAGCGGTCTCGATCTGGCTTTCGATCTGGAAACGGTTGAACAGCGGAACGCTGTCTTCGTACAGCTTGATCTTGCTGGCGTACTGCGGCATCACCTGGCGAATGAAGGTCAGGGCTTCGTCCTGGGCTTCAACGCTGTCGATCAGCACTTCGCCGATGTCCTGGCGCAGGTAATCGCGGATGGCGCGGATGATCACGTTGCTTTCCTGGTAGATCAGGAACGGCGCGGAGCGATCCAGCGAAGCTTCTTTGATGGCGGTCCAGAGTTGCAGCAGGTAGTCGAGGTCCCACTGCATTTCTTCGCTGCTGCGGCCCAGGCCGGCAGTACGAACGATCAGACCCATATCGGCCGGGGCAACCAGGCCGTTCAGGGCTTCACGCAGTTCGTTGCGCTCTTCACCTTCGATGCGACGGGAGATACCGCCGGCACGCGGGTTGTTCGGCATCAGCACCAGGTAACGACCGGCCAGGCTGATGAAGGTGGTCAGGGCGGCGCCCTTGTTGCCACGTTCTTCTTTTTCGACCTGAACGATGACTTCCTGGCCTTCGCTCAGGACGTCCTTGATGTTGACGCGGCCTTCAGGGGCTTTCTTGAAGTATTCGCGGGAGATTTCTTTGAGGGGCAGGAAGCCGTGGCGCTCAGAGCCGAAATCGACAAAGGCAGCCTCAAGGCTTGGTTCGATGCGAGTAATCCGGCCTTTATAGATGTTGGCCTTCTTCTGCTCGCGTGCACCGGATTCGATGTCCAGGTCGTAGAGGCGTTGGCCATCTACCAGTGCAACACGCAACTCTTCGGGTTGAGTTGCGTTAATCAGCATTCTTTTCATGTAGTACCGTCGGTTTCCGGGCTGCCGGAAACGGCGTTCGGCACACACGACTTCTCATGGTCGGTGTCAGGTGCGTCGGGAGTGGTTGGCCATTCCCGTGTCCAGCGATGTCTGGCCAATTGGGCCGTTATCGCGACTTACGCGTCCTGCTTGCTGTGGCTACTTAAGCACTCAGTCAGGAGGAGGAATCAACCAGCGGCTGTGGACGAGATGAAGCGTCTTGATAAAGCCTATTGCTACACAGTCCAGCGGTTGTGCATCTCCACCCTACACGTATCCCTGATAATTCGGGTGCTGCCGCGCGCAGAATCCGCAGCGGGTTGGCATTTACCGTGAGCTCCGAAGGGGGAGGTCACGCATCATGGCTAATTTAGGCGTTGTTTCCGAAGCGTTCGCTCGGGGTCGTCCTTAGCTGACTGCACTTTGTGAACTGGCCATGAATATTGGCTCGCAAGGGGAGTGAAAACTCTGCTTTGCGGCTTGATTCAGGCCTCATGTCACCTGCGCTTGTTACAGCTGCAAACTCCACCGTTACGTAGCGAAAGCCCCGTAGGACGGCCTCGCGTCCTGGTGAATTGCGTTGGTCAGGGCCGGTTTTTGACCGTTAGTCCGCTGTCCAGGCCGCTTTTGGCGGCGTTCGCGACTATAGCAGCAATGATTAAGTGCTTCAATTCCATAAAAAATTGTTATCATCCGCGGCATGACGACTACTGCCCCTTCGACCCCAGCCGTACAACTGCTGGAGGTCTCGCCGGAATATGCCGGCCAACGTATTGATAACTTCCTTCTCGCTCGGCTCAAAGGCGTGCCCAAGACCTTGATTTACCGCATTTTGCGCAAGGGCGAAGTGCGAGTGAACAAAGGACGGATCAAGCCCGAATACAAGCTGCAGGCGGGCGATATCGTGCGCGTGCCGCCGGTTCGCGTGCCTGAGCGCGACGAGCCGGTGCCGCTGGCCCAGGGCCTGCTGCAACGCCTGGAAGCCTCGATTGTGTTCGAGGACAAAGCGCTGATCGTGATCAACAAGCCTTGCGGCATTGCGGTTCATGGCGGCAGCGGCCTGACTTATGGGGTGATCGAAGCCTTTCGTCAGTTGCGTCCCGATTGCAAGGAACTCGAACTGGTTCACCGTCTCGACCGTGATACCTCCGGCCTGTTGATGATCGCCAAGAAACGCAGCATGTTGCGCCACTTGCACACGGCCTTGCGCGGCGACGGCGTCGACAAGCGCTATATGGCGCTGGTCCGTGGTAACTGGGCGGCTTCGATCAAGCAAGTCCGGGCGTCGCTGGGCAAAAGCAATCTGCGTTCCGGCGAGCGTATGGTCGAGGTCGACGAGGAGGAGGGCAAGGAGTCTGTGACCGTGTTCAAGGTCCTGCGCCGCTTCGGCGACTTTGCCACCCTGATCGAGGCCAGGCCGATTACCGGCCGGACCCACCAGATTCGCGTCCATACCTTGCATGCCGGGCATTGCATCGCTGGTGACACCAAGTATGGCGACGAAGGTTTCAGTAAGGAAATTCGCGATTTGGGCGGCAAACGCCTGTTCCTGCACGCCTACCTGCTGACTGTGCCGCTGCCCGATGGTGGCGAGCTGAAATTGCAGGCGCCGGTGGATGAAATGTGGGCCAAGACCGTGGAGCGCCTGAGTGCACCCCTCTGATTACAAACTGCTGATTTTCGATTGGGACGGCACGCTTGCTGACTCCATTGGTCGGATTGTCGAGGCGATGCATGTTGCGTCCGAGCGGTCCGGGTTTCAGCTGCGCGATGATTTTGCCGTCAAAGGCATTATCGGTCTGGGGCTGCCTGAGGCCATTCGCACGTTGTACCCCGAAATTGGCGATGCCGAGCTGGTTGCGTTCCGCCAACACTATGCGGATCACTACATCGCCGCAGAGGCTGTGCCTTCACCGCTGTTCGAGGGTGTGCTCGAGTCGATGGAGGCGTTTCGCGCCGAGGGTTATCATCTGGCTGTGGCCACGGGCAAGGCGCGTCGCGGGCTGGATCGGGTGCTGAAAGCCCATGGCTGGGAAGATTATTTCGATATCACCCGCGCCGCCGACGAAACCGCCAGCAAGCCCCATCCGCTGATGCTTGAGCAGATTCTCGCGCATTGCGAGGTTCGCCCGGAGCAGGCGCTAATGGTGGGCGATTCGTCCTTCGACCTGCAGATGGCGCGTAACGCCGGTATGGATTCGGTGGCAGTCAGTTACGGCGCGCAATCGATCGACGCGCTGAAGCTGTTCGAGCCGCGACTGGCCATTGATCGTTTTTCAGAATTGCATGCCTGGCTGGGTCAGCGGGCTTAACGGGTTTTTGCTGGGGTAGATGTCATGACCGACGAATGGAAAGCGCCCGCCAAGGCGAGCGCAGAGAGCGGTGACGAAAAAAGCTGGAAGCTGCTGGAAACGACTTTGCTGGCCAGTGTCCAGGAGCAGCGCCGGTCTCGTCGCTGGGGTATTTTCTTCAAATTGCTGACCTTTGTGTACCTGTTTGGTGCGTTGATTCTGTTCACGCCGCTCATGGATATGGAAAAAAGCGCGACCCGCGGTTCCCACTACACGGCGTTGATCGATGTGACCGGCGTGATCGCCGACAAGGAGCCGGCCAGCGCCGACAACATCGTTGGCAGTCTGCGTGCTGCCTTCGAGGACGAGAAGGTCAAGGGTGTGGTCCTGCGCATCAACAGCCCGGGCGGCAGTCCGGTGCAGTCGGGTTATGTGTATGACGAGATCGTCCGTCTGCGCGGCTTGCACCCGGATACCAAGGTGTACGCGGTGATCTCTGACCTGGGCGCTTCCGGTGCTTACTACATCGCCAGCGCGGCGGATCAGATTTACGCCGACAAGGCGAGTCTGGTCGGTTCCATTGGTGTGACGGCGGCCGGTTATGGTTTCGTCGGCACCATGGAGAAGCTTGGCGTCGAGCGTCGGACCTACACGTCGGGCGAGCACAAGTCGTTCCTCGACCCGTTCCAGCCGCAGAAGCCTGAGGAAACTCAGTTCTGGCAGGGCGTTCTGGATACCACGCACCAGCAGTTCATCAACAGCGTGAAGAAAGGCCGTGGCGACCGTCTCAAGGATAAAGAGCATCCAGAGTTATTCTCCGGGCTGGTCTGGAACGGTGAGCAGGCGTTGCCGCTGGGTCTGATCGATGGCCTGGGGAGTGCCAGTTCGGTGGCGCGCGATGTAATTGGCGAGAAGGAGCTGGTGGATTTCACCGTTCAGGAATCGCCATTTGATCGTTTCTCGAAAAAGCTCGGTGCCAGCGTGGCTGAGCAACTGGCGATGTGGATGGGCTTCCAGGGGCCTTCGTTGCGTTGATTCTTTGGTTGCACCAGAAAACCGGCCGCAGTGGCCGGTTTTTTGTGTTCAGGGAATTTGCACGCCCTCGGCCAGTAGCATGTCGATCAGGCGAATCAGCGGCAGGCCGATCAGGCTGGTGGCGTCAGGGCCTTCGGTGCTTTGAAACAGGCTCACCCCCAAGCCTTCGGCCTTGAAGCTGCCAGCGCAGTCGTAGGGCTGTTCGGCGTGCAGGTAGCGCTCGATGCGTGCCGGGTCGAGGGTGCGCATGTGCACGGTGAAAGGCACGCAGTCGACCTGGCAGTCGCCGGTCTGGCTGTTGAACAGCGCCAGGCCCGTCAGGAAGGTCACGCTGGCACCGCTGGATGCCAGTAGTTGTTCGCGGGCCTTCTCGAAGGTGTGGGGTTTGCCGATGATTCGATCGCCGAGGACGGCAACCTGGTCGGAGCCGATAATCAGATGAGCAGGATGGCTGCCGGCCAGTGCCCGGGCTTTTTCTTCGGCAAGGCGTTTTACCAGTTCGATGGCCGTCTCGTCGGAGCGATGGCTTTCATCGATATCCGGCGAGCTGCAGGTGAATGGCAGCTGCAAGCGGGCCAGCAATTGCCGGCGATAAACCGAGCTTGAAGCGAGTAATAAAGGCAGCATGCGTATCTCCGGAAGACAGGCGCGAATTCTACCGAGGCTTCCAAGTGACGGACAGGGCTGAATTTCCTTTGACATGGCCGGGTGCATCCCTATAATGCTGCGCCTATGTTGAATGACCCGATTCCACCTCACGTTGACCCGCGCAAATTGGCTGACCGTGGCACCACCCTTCAAGGTGAACTGCTGCTGGCCGATTTGGAGAGACTCTGCGACCCGCTTTCCGATACTGTCGGTACGGTGCAGGCTAAATTCGTTTTTGAACGAGATGAACGTAAGTCTGTGGTAATCCACAGTTTTATCGACACCGAAGTCAAAATGGTTTGCCAGCGTTGTCTTGAGCTGGTCACCCTGCCGATCCATAGCGAATGCAGTTATGCTGTGGTGAAGGAGGGTGCGAATACCCAGTCGTTGCCGAAAGGTTATGACGTGCTGGAACTGGGCGAAGATCCATTGGATCTGCAGTCACTGATCGAGGAGGAGCTTCTGCTCGCCTTGCCCATTGTGCCTGCTCATCATCCGGAAGAATGCCAGCAGCCGGCGGGTCTCGATGAGCCCGAACCGAGCGAGGACGAGGTAACGCGGTCCAACCCGTTCAGTGTATTGGCGCAGTTAAAGCGTGACCCAAACGTTTAGGAGTTAATCAATTATGGCTGTTCAGCAGAACAAAAAATCCCGCTCTGCCCGTGACATGCGTCGTTCGCACGACGCCCTGACGGCAAGCACTCTGTCTGTAGAAAAAACCACCGGTGAAATTCACCTGCGTCACCACGTATCGCCAGAAGGCGTATACCGTGGCCGTAAAGTGATCGACAAGGGCGCTGACGAGTAATCACTTGTCTGCTCAAGTCATCGCGATTGACGCAATGGGCGGGGACTTCGGTCCCCGCAGCATTGTTCAGGCCAGCCTTGCTTGTCTGTCTGCTACGCCCTCGCTGCACCTGACCCTCGTCGGTCAACCCTCTCTTCTTGAAGAATTGCTCTCTGGCCAATCGGCTGTGGATCGCTCGCGCCTGTCGATTGCTCCGGCGTCCGAAGTCATCGCCATGGACGAAAAGCCTGCCCAGGCCTTGCGTGGCAAGCCTGACTCGTCGATGCGCGTGGCGCTTGAGTTGTTGCGTGATGGCAAGGTTCAGGCCTGTGTCAGTGCCGGCAATACCGGTGCGCTGATGGCGTTGTCGCGGTTTGTGCTCAAGACGTTGCCCGGCATCGATCGGCCGGCGATGGTGGCGGCGATTCCAACGCAGAAGGGTTATTGCCAGTTGCTCGACCTCGGCGCCAACGTTGATTGCAGTGCCGAGCATTTATTGCAATTTGCGGTGATGGGCTCGGTGGCGGCAGAAACCCTCGGCATTGTTCGCCCACGGGTGGCCTTGCTGAACATCGGCACCGAAGACATCAAGGGTAATCAGCAGGTCAAGCTGGCGGCGACCTTGTTGCAAAGTGCTCGCGGCATCAACTACATCGGCTTTGTCGAAGGTGACGGTTTGTACCGGGGCGAGGCGGACGTGGTGGTGTGTGACGGCTTTGTCGGCAATATCCTGCTCAAGTCCAGCGAAGGCCTGGCGACCATGATTGCCGGGCGCATCGAAGCCTTGTTCAAGAAAAACCTCGCTTCGAAAATGATCGGCGCGCTGGCGCTGCCGCTGATGAAGCGTTTGCAGGCCGATCTGGCGCCTGCGCGACATAACGGCGCAAGCTTCCTGGGTTTGCAGGGGATTGTGGTGAAAAGCCACGGTTCGGCCGGGGTTCAGGGTTTTCAGAGTGCCATTTCCCGTGCGCTGATCGAGATCCAGGAAAACCTTCCGGAACGCATTCACGGTCGTCTGGAGGATTTGTTGCTTTAGGCGTTTTCGTCGGACAATGCTTAAATGTGACCGCTCAGTTCAATTGGCCATCCAACTGTCAGTTTCTTGCGTCCCCCAAGCGGGACGTCAAATTCTCCGACGACAAGATCATTAGGGGCTTGTTACATGTCTGCTTCCCTCGCATTCGTCTTTCCAGGACAGGGTTCGCAGTCCCTCGGCATGCTGGCCGAGTTGGGCGCACAACATCCGGTTGTCCTCGAAACATTCAAAGAAGCTTCCGATGCTCTGGGTTACGACCTGTGGGCACTGACCCAGCAGGGGCCGGAAGAGCAACTCAATCAAACCGATAAAACCCAGCCGGCCATCCTGACTGCCTCGATCGCATTGTGGCGTCTGTGGCTGGCGGAAGGCGGCGCGCGTCCGGCTTACGTTGCCGGTCACAGCCTGGGCGAGTACAGCGCACTGGTCGCGGCGGGTAGCCTGAGCCTGGGCGCCGCCGTCAAGCTGGTGGAGCGCCGTGGTCAGTTGATGCAGGAAGCGGTTCCGGCCGGGCAGGGCGGCATGGCCGCAATCCTGGGTCTGGAAGATGCTGACGTGTTGGCCGCCTGTGCCGAAGCGGCGCAAGGCGAAGTGGTCAGCGCGGTCAACTTCAACTCCCCGGGCCAGGTCGTGATCGCCGGTGCCAAGGCTGCGGTCGAACGCGCCATCGAAGGCTGCAAGGCTCGTGGTGCCAAGCGTGCCATGCCGTTGCCGGTCAGCGTGCCGTCCCATTGCGAATTGATGCGTCCGGCAGCCGAGCGTTTCGCTGAGTCGATCGCTGCCATTGACTGGCAGGCTCCGCAGATCCCTGTGGTGCAGAACGTCAGCGCCAATGTGCCGGCCGATCTGGAAACCCTCAAGCGCGATCTGCTTGAGCAGCTCTACAAGCCTGTACGCTGGGTTGAGTCGGTCCAGGCGCTGGCCGCCAAGGGCGCGACCCAGCTGGTCGAATGCGGCCCTGGCAAAGTACTCGCCGGCCTGAACAAGCGTTGCGCCGAAGGCGTGTCGACATCCAACCTCAATACCCCAGACGCTTTCGCTGCCGCCCGTGCAGCGCTGGCCTGAATCAGGAGAAACTTGCATGAGTCTGCAAGGTAAAGTTGCACTGGTCACCGGTGCGAGCCGCGGTATCGGCCAGGCCATCGCCCTGGAACTGGGTCGTCAGGGCGCTATTGTTGTCGGTACCGCGACGTCCGCTTCCGGCGCCGAGCGTATTGCCGCTACCCTGAAAGAAAATGGTATTCAAGGCACTGGCCTGGAACTCAATGTCACCAGCGACGAATCCGTTGCTGCGGTGTTGGCGAGCATCACAGCACAGTTCGGTGCGCCGGCGATCCTGGTCAACAATGCCGGTATCACCCGCGATAATCTGATGATGCGCATGAAAGATGACGAATGGCATGACGTCGTCGATACCAACCTGAACAGTCTGTTCCGCCTGTCCAAGGGCGTTTTGCGCGGTATGACCAAAGCCCGTTGGGGACGAATTATCAGTATTGGCTCGGTTGTGGGTGCCATGGGCAACGCAGGCCAAGTAAACTACGCAGCCGCCAAGGCCGGTCTGGAAGGTTTCAGCCGTGCACTGGCGCGTGAAGTCGGTTCGCGTTCGATTACGGTAAACTCGGTGGCCCCTGGGTTCATCGACACCGATATGACCCGCGAACTGCCTGAGGCACAGCGTGAAGCCTTGCAGACGCAGATTCCGCTGGGCCGTCTGGGGCAAGCTCAAGAGATCGCGTCTGTGGTCGCTTTTCTTGCATCCGACGGTGCGGCTTACGTTACTGGGGCTACAATCCCGGTGAACGGCGGGATGTACATGAGTTAAATGTGACGGATTGCTTCAAAAAAATGTCATACGAGCTGTCTAAAATCCGTTATAAAGCTGCAATCTATTTATAGGCAGAGGGTCGTCGGGTTTGAGGAGTGAAGCTTTCAGTTGAAAAACTGAAAAGTCTTTCTATACACTTACCCACTGGCCAGCTGCCTGAATTTGTCCATTAGGAGTGAAAACAAGGTATGAGCACCATCGAAGAGCGCGTCAAGAAAATCGTTGCTGAGCAACTGGGCGTTAAAGAAGAAGAAGTGGTCAACACTGCTTCCTTCGTTGAAGACCTGGGTGCCGACTCCCTTGACACCGTTGAGCTGGTGATGGCTCTGGAAGAGGAATTCGAGACCGAAATCCCTGACGAAGAAGCTGAGAAGATCACTACTGTACAAGCCGCAATCGATTACGTTACTAACCACCAGGCTTAATAGCTTGTAATCGTTGCTTGCTGTCATGGAAAAACCGCACTGCCATCACGGCGTGCGGTTTTTTCTTTAGGCCTGATGCAAAGTCGTCATTTGAAAAAGGAGAGTGCTGTGTCGCGTAGACGCGTCGTAGTCACCGGTATGGGTATGTTGTCGCCACTGGGCACGGATGTGCCAAGCAGTTGGCAGGGCATTCTGGCTGGCCGCAGTGGCATTGGTCTGATCGAACACACCGACCTTTCTGCCTATTCCACCCGTTTTGGCGGCTCGGTAAAGGGCTTCAATGTCGAGGAATACCTGTCGGTCAAGGAAGCTCGAAAGCTCGACCTGTTCATTCAGTACGGTCTGGCCGCAGGTTTTCAGGCTGTACGTAACGCAGGCCTTGAAGTCACCGACGCCAACCGTGAACGCATCGGCGTGGCCATGGGGTCGGGTATTGGCGGTCTGACCAATATCGAAGAAACCAGCCGCACCCTGCATGATTCCGGGCCACGACGGATTTCTCCGTTTTTCGTGCCTGGCTCGATCATCAATATGATTTCCGGTTTTCTGTCCATCCACTTGGGTGCACAGGGACCTAACTACGCCATCGCCACCGCGTGTACCACCGGTACGCACTGCATTGGCATGGCTGCGCGCAACATCATGTACGACGAAGCCGACGTGATGATTGCCGGCGGCGCCGAGATGGCGGCTTGCGGTCTGGGCATGGGTGGCTTCGGTGCTTCCCGAGCGCTGTCGACCCGCAACGACGAGCCAACCCGTGCCAGCCGTCCATGGGACAAGGGCCGTGATGGCTTCGTTTTGTCCGACGGTGCCGGCGCCCTGGTTCTCGAAGAGCTGGAGCACGCCAAGGCGCGCGGCGCGACCATCTATGCCGAGCTGATCGGTTTCGGCACCAGCGGCGATGCCTACCACATGACTTCGCCTCCCGCCGATGGCGCCGGTGCTGCCCGTTGCATCACTAATGCCTTGCGCGATGCCAGGATCAATGGCGATCAGGTCCAGTACATCAACGCCCACGGCACCTCGACCTCGGCCGGCGACCTCGCCGAAGCCTGTGCGATCAAGTCGGTGTTCGGCGATCACGCCTACAAACTGGCCGTCAGTTCGACCAAGTCCATGACCGGTCACTTGCTGGGTGCAGCAGGCGCAGTCGAGGCGATCTTCAGCGTGCTGGCGATCAACAGCCAGGTAGCGCCACCGACCATCAACCTCGATGAACCGGACGAAGGCTGCGATCTCGATTTCGTGCCGCACACCGCGCGCAATATGGATATCGATGTGGTGCTCTCCAACTCCTTCGGATTTGGCGGTACCAACGGCTCGCTGGTGTTCCGCCGGTTCGCTGACTGATGGACAGCTGGGTCGACGGTCAGCCGGCTGACGCTTTGTCGCTGAAGGATCGCGGCCTGGCTTACGGTGATGGTCTGTTCGAGACCATCGCCGTGCGTGGTGGGCAACCCTTGTTGCTGGACCGACATCTGTCGCGTCTGGCCGATGGCTGTTCACGGCTGGCGATCACTGCCGATCACGAGCTGATCCGCAGTGAGCTGCTGGCCTATGCCGCCGCACTGGGTCAAGGTGTGCTCAAGCTCATCCTCACCCGCGGCGACAGTCTGCGTGGTTACGCTCCCGATCCTTCGGCTCAGGCCCGACGTATTCTGCAAGGAAATCCACCCGCTGCTTATCCTGCCGTTCATGGCGAGCAGGGCGTTCGCCTGTTCCCGTGTGCGACGCGACTGTCCAGGCAACCACTGCTTGCCGGCCTCAAACACCTGAACCGCCTGGAGCAGGTCATAGCCCGTTCCGAATGGCAGGACACCGAGCATGCCGAAGGCTTGATGCTCGACAGGACAGGACGGGTGATCGAAGGCGTATTCAGTAATCTTTTCCTGGTGCGCGATGGCGTGTTGATCACAGCCGATTTGAAGCGCTGCGGCGTGGCGGGTGTGATGCGTGCCGAATTATTGTTTCAAGCCGAGTCATTGGGGATCCCCACGCAAATCACCGACATTAGCCTCGATCAGCTGCAATGGGCCGATGAAGTCTTTGTCTGCAACAGCGTGTATGGCGTTTGGCCGGTGCGCGCCTATGCTGCGCTGAGCTGGCCGGTTGGGCCGCTCACCCGTAAACTCCAAACCATTGCCCATGCGCTACTGGATGCTTGATACGTGAGACGTAAATTGTTGCTGCTGCTGGAAACCGGATTGGTTCTGGCAGGGCTGTGTCTGGGCGCCTCCGCCTGGAAGATTCATACGGCGCTGAATCAGCCGCTGAACATCACCCAGGAAGAACTGCTGGAAGTGCCTAAAGGCACGACACCCACCCGCACCTTCTATCGACTCGAAGCCGATGGCGTCATCAAGGACGCTTTCTGGTTGCGCGTGTATTGGCGATTCAATCTGGCCGGACAACCCTTGCACAAGGGCGAATACCGCATGCAGCCCGGCATGACCGTCGAAGGGCTGATCGACCTGTGGAAACGTGGGGACATCGTTCAGTACAGTCTGACTCTGGTCGAAGGCTGGAATTTTCATCAGGTCCGGGCGGCATTGGCCAAGGATGAAAAACTCGAGCAGACCCTCAACGGCTTGAGCGATAGCGAAGTGATGACCAAGCTGGGCCATACCGGGATCTTTCCCGAGGGCCGGTTCTTCCCCGACACTTACCGCTTCGTGCGGGGCATGACCGACGTCGATCTGCTGAAAAAAGCCTACGATCGCCTCGACGAAGTCCTGGCCAGGGAATGGGAGCAGCGCGCTGCTGATTTGCCGTACACCGAACCCTATCAGGCGCTGATCATGGCCTCGCTGGTTGAAAAGGAAACCGGTGTGCCCCAGGAGCGCGGGCAGATTGCAGGCGTGTTCGTGCGACGCATGGCGATGGGCATGCTGCTGCAGACCGATCCGACGGTGATCTACGGCCTGGGTGATCGCTACAGCGGCAAGTTGACCCGCGCCCACCTCAAGGAGGCCACGCCGTACAACACCTATATGATTTCGGGCCTGCCACCCACCCCGATTGCCATGGTCGGCCGCGAAGCGATCCATGCCGCGTTGAACCCGGTGGCAGGCAACAGCCTCTACTTTGTGGCTCGCGGTGACGGCAGCCACGTGTTCTCCGATGATCTGGACGCCCACAATAATGCGGTGCGCGAGTTCCAGCTCAAGCGTCGTGCCGATTATCGGTCCAGTCCGGCACCGGTCTCCGCGCCAGAAACTCCGAGTGCCGACACACCGGGTGCCGAAGCGCCGATTCCGGCCGCTTCGCCCAATCCCGATCCCGAAGCTTTGCCAGAAGTAGCGCCACAAGACGCGCCGCAAGAACCCGCTCCGGCGCCCGAACCCGTGCCCGAGCCGGACACACCGGCTCCGCAAAGCCCGCAATGACTCTGATTAAGGACTGCCCGTGACTGGCTTGTTTATTACCCTGGAAGGCCCGGAAGGCGCCGGCAAGAGCACCAACCGCGAATACCTGGCCGAGCGCCTGCGCGCCGCCGGTATCGAGGTGGTGTTGACCCGCGAGCCGGGTGGTACGCCCTTGGCCGAGCGGATCCGCGAGGTGCTGTTGGCGCCGGTTGATGAAGTCATGAACCCTGACACCGAGCTGCTGCTGGTGTTCGCCGCGCGCGCCCAGCATCTGGCCGAGGTGATTCGCCCGGCGCTGGCCCGCGGCGCGGTGGTCTTGTGTGATCGCTTTACCGATTCGACCTACGCCTATCAGGGCGGCGGTCGTGGTCTGTCGCTGGAGCGTATCGCGGCCCTCGAAACCTTTGTGCAGGGCGATTTGCGCCCGGATCTGACGCTGATCTTCGATCTGCCGGTGGAAGTGGGTCTGGCCCGCGCCAGCGCTCGCGGTCGCCTGGATCGTTTTGAACTCGAAGGCCGAACCTTTTTTGATGCCGTGCGCAGTGCGTTCCTCAAGCGCGCTGAAGCTGACCCGGCGCGTTATGTGCGGGTCGATGCCGCTCAGCCGCTGGCACAGGTTCAGCAGTCGCTGGACGCCTTGCTGCCACGCCTGCTGGAGTTGGCCCGTGGCTGAAGCCTATCCGTGGCAGGACAGCCTCTGGCAGCAGTTGGCCGGCCGCAAGCAACATGCGCACGCCTATCTGCTGCATGGCCCGGCCGGGATCGGCAAGCGGGCGCTGGCGGAACGGTTGATGGCCAGTTTGCTGTGCCAGCGTCCGACCGCGCAGGATGCCTGCGGTGAATGCAAGTCCTGCCTGCTGCTCAAGGCCGGCAGCCACCCCGACAACTATATCCTGGAACCCGAAGAGGCCGACAAGGCGATCAAGGTCGATCAGGTGCGCGATCTGGTCAGTTTCGTGGTCCAGACCGCCCAAATGGGCGGGCGCAAGGTGGTGTTGATCGAGCCGGTCGAGTCGATGAACATCAACGCCGCGAACGCCTTGCTCAAAAGTCTTGAGGAACCGTCCGGCGACACCGTTTTGCTGTTGGTCAGCCACCAGACCAGTCGTCTGCTGCCGACCATCAAGAGCCGCTGCGTACAGCAGGCTTGTCCGCTGCCGAGCGAAGCGATGAGTCTTGCCTGGCTGGCCAAGGCCCTGCCGGACAGCTCGGAAGAAGAGCGTATCGAACTGCTGACCCTGGCGGCCGGCTCCCCGCTGGCGGCGGTCAAGTTGCAGGCCCAAGGCGTGCGCGAACAGCGAGCTCTGGTGGTCGAAGGCGTGAAGAAGCTGCTCAAGCAGCAGCAATCGCCGACCCAATTGGCCGAAGAATGGAAAACCGTCCCGCAGTTGCTGTTGTTCGACTGGTTCTGCGACTGGTCGAGTCTGATCCTGCGCTATCAATTGACCCAGGATGAGCAGGGGCTGGGGTTGGCGGACATGCGCAAGGTCATTCAATACCTGGCGCAGAAAACCGCTCAGGATAAAGTCTTGAATATCCAGGACTGGATTCTCGCCCAGCGTCAGAAGGTCATGAGCAAAGCTAACCTCAATCCGGCCTTGTTGCTGGAGGCACTGCTGGTGCAATGGGCATCCTTGCCTACCCAGAAGTGATCGTCTGTGCCTAGACTCTGATCATCAGCAATGGAGGTCAGCATGAATGAAGCCGTCAATCCGGGGCCGCGCAACGGCATTTTGTCCCTGACCATCAAGGACAAGTCCGTGCTTTACGCGGCCTACATGCCGTTCATCAAGAACGGTGGCCTGTTTATCCCGACCAACAAGAGCTACAAGTTGGGCGACGAGGTGTTCATGCTGCTGAACCTGATGGATGAGGTCGATAAGATTCCGGTAGCCGGCAAGGTTGCCTGGATTACGCCCAACGGTGCGCAGGGCAATCGGGCTGCCGGGGTCGGCGTACAATTCAACGACGGCGACAACACCGCGCGCAGTCGAATTGAAACCCATCTGGCCGGAGCCCTGAAGTCCGACCGTCCCACTCATACGATGTAAGTTGCAGCCCTTTTATGCTCGTAGATTCCCATTGTCACCTCGATCGTCTTGACCTCGCCGCCCACGACGGCTCCCTGGATGCCGCGCTTGATGCGGCCCGGCAGCGCGGGGTAGGGCACTTTTTATGTATCGGCGTCAGCGTTGAAAATGCCGCGGATGTCAAAGCCCTGGCCGAACGTTATGGCGACGTCGACTGTTCAGTGGGCGTGCATCCTCTGGATGTACAGCCGGGTGCCGCTCCGGCGCTGGATTGGTTGTTGCGTGAGCTCAATCACCCCCGTGTCGTGGCCATCGGTGAAACCGGCCTGGATTATCACTACGAGCCGGAAGCGGCAGAGTTGCAGCAGGCATCGTTTCGCTTGCACCTGCAGGCCGCCCAGCAAACAGGCAAACCGGTGATCATCCACACCCGTGGCGCCCGTGCCGATACGTTGAGTTTGCTGCGCGAGGCTGCGTTGCCTCAGGCGGGCGTGTTGCATTGCTTCACGGAAGACTGGGACATGGCCAAGGCTGCGCTGGACATGGGCTATTACATTTCCCTGTCTGGCATTGTCACTTTTCGCAATGCCGATGCGCTGCGTGACGTCGCCAGCAAAGTGCCAGCTGATCGATTGCTGGTAGAAACCGACTCGCCGTACCTGGCTCCGATCCCTTATCGCGGCAAACCCAACCTGCCGCAGTACGTGCGCGAGGTGGCGGAGTTTCTGGCAATGTTGCGGGGTGAGGCTTACGAGCGATTTGCCGAGCAGACCACTGAAAACTTCAAGCGCCTGTTTCCGCTGGCGCATGTGAAGGGCTGAATCGCAGGCAAAAAAAACCCGGGTTCTGGGGGGTGAATCCGGGTTAAGACCATTAGGAGTAAAACAAAGGCACGCGGTCCGTTGGTACCTATATCGACGCGACACTTGGGGGAGATGCCCCGCCGACAGTTCAAGTATTGATCAGTATTGCGCCGAGTCCAGTTTACCGGTCCCGGTTTTTAAACAATTTTGGAATACGGGCGCTTCGGAAGTGTTCTCATCAACAGGCGACCCTGTGTGAAATCATCAAGAAACACAGATATGGTCGGATGATCCGTGCATTTTGGCGCAAGTTAGGCATAATACGCGGCTTCGAATTTTGACCCCTACAGACCTTTTCTTATGCATAAAGAACCTCGTAAGGTCCGTGAGTTTCGTCGCCGCGAGCAAGAAATTCTCGATACCGCGCTCAAGCTGTTCCTCGACCAAGGTGAAGACAGTGTCACCGTCGAGATGATTGCTGATGCCGTCGGTATCGGCAAAGGCACGATCTACAAGCATTTCAAATCCAAGGCGGAGATCTATCTGCGCCTGATGCTCGACTACGAGCGTGATCTGAACGAGCTGTTGCATTCGGCTGATGTCGACAAGGACAAGGAAGCCCTGTCCCGGGCCTACTTCGAATTCCGCATGCGCGATCCGCAACGCTATCGCTTGTTCGATCGCCTGGAAGAGAAGGTGGTCAAGGGCAACCAGGTGCCGGAGATGGTCGAGGAACTGCACAAGATCCGCGCCTCGAACTTCGAACGCCTGACCTTGCTGATCAAGGGCCGGATCAGCGAAGGCAAGCTTGAAGACGTGCCGCCTTACTTCCATTACTGCGCGTCCTGGGCGCTGGTGCACGGTGCCGTGGCGCTGTATCACTCGCCGTTCTGGAGCAATGTGCTGGAAGATCAGGAAGGTTTCTTCCAGTTCCTGATGGATATCGGCGTGCGCATGGGCAACAAGCGCAAGCGCGATACCGACACTCCGAGTAGCTGAACCATTCAGTTGCCTTATTGCGCCATGATTTCTCTATATGGCGCAGTACCTCAGGAATATACTCAGGCATGGGACTTGCTAAAACTTGATTTGTGAGTCAAGTTTTACGCGTTCAAATTCCTTTCGCCGGAGTGCTCCATGATCGTTGACCGTCAAGGCAGGCGTTTCCGCAATCTGCGGATCAGCCTGACCTCAGCCTGCAATTACGCGTGTACCTACTGCGTGCCCAACGGCAAGCGGCTGGTGGCTGCGCAGGACGAATTGTCGGCCGACGCCATGGCGCGCGGCGTGGCGTACCTGATCGAAGCGGCGGGCATCGAGCGCTTGCGCATCACCGGTGGCGAGCCGCTGGTCAGCCCCAAGCTCGAAGCCTTCATGACGGCCGTCGGCAAGATGGGCCTGGAAGACATCAGCCTGACTACCAATGGTCAGCTGCTGGCGAAGAAGCTGCCGTTGCTGGTAGACGCCGGCATCCGTCGCATCAACGTTTCCCTCGATACCCTGGATGCCAGCGCGTTCCGCAGCATTGCCCGTGGCGGCGACCTGGCGACCGTGCTCGACGGGATGGATCAGGCAAAGGCCGCCGGCCTTAAAATCAAGGTCAACATGGTGCCCCTGCGCGGCCAGAACCTTGATCAAGTGATGCCGCTGCTCGATTACTGCCTGGAGCGTGGCTATGAATTGCGCTTTATCGAGCTGATGCGCATGGGGCATCTGGCCAGCGACAACAACGCTTTCCTGCAACAGTTCGTCAGCCTTCAGCAGTTGCTGAGCCTGATTGGCGAGCGTTACGAGTATTTGCAGGCCGATGCACCCGTAGACGCCACTGCCGTGCGTTACCAAATACCGGGGCTGGGGCACTTCGGCGTGATCGCCAATGAAAGCGTTCCCTTCTGCCGGACTTGTTCACGCCTGCGTCTGTCGTCCACCGGCTGGCTGCATGGCTGTTTATCGTCGAGCAATCGCCACTATGTCGGCGATCTGCTCGACAAGCCGCGCCATCAGGCATTGCCGGCTTTGCAGCGACTTCTGGTGAAAGCCTTGGGGGACAAGCAGGAAGTGGCGTTCTCGGGGGGGCGACCATCATGAAGATTATTGGCGGCTGATCGGGCCTCATTGTCCGAACGCCGCTCCGAGCCTGCTCGCGATTGCTATCTATAAGGCCACAACATCCTTGAGCTGGCGCGGAAGCTGCATCCAATGGCCATTCGCCGGTTTTCCGTCACCGGCCTCTGGAGGGTAGGATGCGTAGCCTGGTTTTGCTGCTGGCCGTTTTGGCGCTTGGTGGCTGCATGAATGTCAGCGATATGGCTGAAGGAACTCGCTACCACATGAGCGATGCAGGGCTGCTGGATCACAGCGACAGTCGTCGGGTGAATAACCTGCGCATTCAGCCGGACTCATTCATCTACATCGCCCAAGGTGCCTTCGCGCCGCCGGGCAGTGCTTATCCGCGACCTAACGTGGTCGCTGAAGAAGCCTTCAACGGTTTTATCGAATATTTCCCGATGGTCCGCCGCGCGCGCGCGCCCGAAGGTCTCGACCAGGCCATGGGTGAAGCCCGCGCCGCCGGTGCCCATTACCTGCTTTACACACGGTTCGCCAAGGCGGATGACCGAATCGGTAACTCGGACGAATGGCTCGATCAGGAATACGTGGATCGCCTGGGCATCGACAGCGGCGTGATTCAGATCATGTTGATCGAGACCAGCACCCAGTATTTGATTGATACTGCACGTATCAAGAGTCGTGGCGGTTTACTGACGTTCCACGATAACAAGCCACAAGACCTCATCGGCCCGCCGCTTGAGCAATACGCGCGCAGCCTGATTGGTCTCAGCGACCAGTAATCCAAGGAGAACGCCATGAGTGGCCCGCAAAAAGCCAACGACTTGTTGGGGCAGATCCCCAAAACCAAAGGCTTGCCGCCGGTCCACCTGTGGAACCCTGATTTCTGTGGCGACATCGATATGCGCATCGCCCGCGACGGCACCTGGTATTACCTGGGGACGCCGATCGGGCGCAAGCCGATGGTCAAATTATTTTCCACTATCATTCGCCGCGATGGCGATGACTATTTTCTGATCACTCCGGTCGAGAAAGTGGGCATCAAGGTCGATGATGCGCCGTTTGTGGCGATTGCCGTGGACGTGGAAGGCGAGGGCGAAGCCCAGCTTCTGCGCTTCACCACCAACGTCGACGAGACCACGGACGCCGGCACCGAACACCCGATTCGCGTGGTGATCGACCCGGTCACGCAAGAGCCAGCACCCTACGTGCATGTGCGCACCAACCTCGAAGCCCTGATCCATCGCAATGTGTTTTACCAACTGGTGGAGTTGGCAGTGACCCGTGAGATCGACGGGCAACGTTGGCTGGGTGTATGGAGCGGCGGAAAATTCTTCCCCATCGGCCTTGAGCCTTAACGCATAGCACTGTGGGGGCGGGCTTGCTCGCGATGAGGCCATAACATCAACCTAGATGTTACCTGTTACGCCGCCATCGCGAGCAGGCTCGCTCCCACATTGGATGTGTGAGTCATCCAAAAAATCAAATTGACACCCAATCGTATGATGATTAGCGTGGACCCCCATCGCGAACGGCTTTGTGCCGCTCCTGCATCGAGGTGTCCATGTCCAGCAGTTTTCATGCGTCGACCGTCGATTGGCTGGGTTGCTGGATAGCCGCCGGCCAGGTCAAGCCGGGTGAAACCATCAAGGTCGAAGCCGACCTGGGTGAGCAGTTGGGTGTCAGTCGCACGGTCATCCGCGAAGCCATCAAAACCCTGGTCGCCAAAGGCATGCTCGAAGTCGGGCCGAAAGTCGGTACACGGGTATTGCCGGTGCGACGCTGGAACCTCTTCGACCCGCAAGTCGTGGGTTGGCTTTCGCGCAGCGGCTTGCCGGAAAACTTCGTCGACGACTTGCTCGATCTGCGCCGCACCATCGAACCGATGGCCGTGCGCTGGGCCTGTGAGCGCGCGACGGTCGAACAGGTCCAGGCGATCCAGCAGGCCTATAACGCGTTGGAACGGGCGGTGGACAGCGGCGTCGATTACAACCGCGCCGACCAGGTCTTCCACGAGTGCATACTCGCCGCCAGCCACAACCAGTTCATCGAACAAATGGTCCCGGCCCTTGGCGCGTTGTTGGCGGTGTCGTTCGAAGTGTCCGCCGCCGACCCGGACGAATTGCGCCGCACGCTGCCGATTCACAAAGACATGGCCGACGCCATCGCCGCACGGGATGCCGCGCGGGGTGTCTGGGCCTGCATGACCCTGATCGATAACGCGGACCTAGCGATCAAACGCTTTTATCCAAAAGTCATGGCCGACAAAAAAGCCGGCTGAGAGGCTTGCGCCACATACAAAAACAACAGGAGGTTTCATGACGTGGAATGCGGTTACCGGACACCGTGCACAACTCGGTGAAGGTCCGTTCTGGGATGTGCCGACCCAGGCGCTGTATTGGGTGGACATCGCCGGCAAGCAAGCCCTGCGGCTGATCGGCGCCAACGTGCAAATCTGGAAAATGCCGGAACACGTGTCCGCGTTCATCCCCTGTGAAAGCGGCGATGCGCTCGTGACGTTGAGCAGCGGCGTCTATCGGCTGGACCTTGATTCGCCGGGGCTTGAGCCGCGCCTGACCTTGCTCTGCGTCGCCGACCCGCAACCCGGCAACCGCGCCAACGAAGCCCGCTGCGATGCACAGGGTCGGCTCTGGCTTGGCACCATGCAGAACAACATCGGTGAAAATGGCGAAGACCTGCCCATTGTGCGTCGCTCCGGCGGCCTGTTTCGCATCGACCGCGACGCCCGGGTCACGCCGCTGCTTCGCGGGCTGGGCATTCCCAACACGTTGCTGTGGAGCGAGGACGAGACCACGCTGTTTTTCGCCGACAGCATGGACAAAACCTTGTACCGCCATTTCGTCCACACCGATGGCAACCTGGACACCGCGTATGTCTGGTTCGGTCCCCACGCTCGGGGCGGCCCCGATGGCTCGGCGATGGATGCCGAGGGTTTCATCTGGAACGCCCGCTGGGACGGTAGCTGCCTGATCAGGCTAACCCCGGATGGCTATGTCGACCGCGTGATCGAATTGCCGGTCAGCCGCCCCACCAGTTGCGTGTTCGGCGGCGAAGACTTGAAAACCCTTTACGTCACAAGCGCCGCGAGTCCGCTCAACCACCCGTTGGACGGCGCGCTGCTGTCGATTCGCGTCGATGTACCCGGAAAACCCTGCACGCGCTTTGCTGGATAAAATCCCAAAATATGGGATGTAAAATTATATATTGAGATTATTTGGTGGTCGGGTTTATAGTCGGCCATCAGTTACACGCACTCACACTTAAAAAAACAAAACAGGTGAAGTGATGCAGCGATTTTCCAAAAGGACTTTTGACCGGACATCGACGGATGCCCGGCTTTTGTCGTCCCTGAAAAAAGGGGGCTTGATCCATGGCTGAGCCTCTTTCCTTGCCAGCCGTGCCCGAACCGCCCAAAGGCGAGCGCCTGAAAAACAAGGTCGTGCTGCTGACCGGCGCTGCGCAGGGCATCGGCGAGGCCATCGTCGCCACGTTCGCGTCGCAGCAGGCCAAACTGATCATCAGTGATATTCAGGCCGAAAAAGTCGAGAAAGTCGCGGCGCACTGGCGGGACAAAGGCTTCGATGTCCAGGCCATCAAGGCCGACGTCTCCCGGCAGCAAGATCTGCACGCGATGGCCAGGTTGGCCGTCGAGCGTCACGGCCGGATCGACGTATTGGTCAACTGCGCAGGGGTCAACGTATTCCGCGATCCACTGGAAATGACCGAAGAAGACTGGCATCGCTGCTTCGCCATCGACCTCGACGGCGCGTGGTATGGCTGCAAAGCCGTGCTGCCGCAAATGATCGAGCAGGGCATCGGCAGCATCATCAACATCGCTTCGACCCATTCCACCCACATCATCCCGGGCTGCTTTCCGTACCCGGTGGCCAAGCACGGCTTGCTCGGGCTGACCCGCGCGCTGGGCATCGAATACGCGCCAAAGGGCATTCGCGTGAATGCGATCGCGCCGGGCTACATCGAAACCCAATTGAACGTCGATTACTGGAACGGTTTTGCCGACCCCCAGGCCGAACGTCAGAGGGCATTCGACCTGCATCCGCCGCGTCGTATCGGGCAACCGATGGAAGTGGCCATGACGGCCGTCTTCCTGGCCAGCGATGAAGCACCGTTCATCAATGCTTCATGCATCACCATCGATGGTGGACGCTCGGTCATGTATCACGACTGAGCAAAACGGCTTTCAGACGCGGAGTTCCGTCTGAAATCCAATCATCATACGATATGACTATTTGCAGTACCGGCTTTCAAAATAACGCTCAAAAAAAATAACAAGGAGTCAGCTATGAATCGTCGTCGTGGGATCCGTTCCCTGTGCTGTGCCGCTTTGGCGGTCACTGCGGTCAGCTTGAGCAGCACGCTGCTGGCGGCCGAGGAAGTGAAAATCGGCTTCCTGGTCAAGCAGGCGGAAGAGCCCTGGTTCCAGACCGAATGGGCATTCGCCGAAAAGGCCGGGAAAGACAAGGGCTTCACTGTCATCAAGATCGCCGTGCCTGACGGCGAGAAAACCCTCTCGGCCATCGACAGCCTCGCAGCCAATGGTGCCAAGGGCTTCGTGATCTGCCCGCCGGACGTCTCCCTTGGTCCGGCCATCATGGCCAAGGCCAAGCTCAATGGTATGAAAGTCATCGCTGTCGATGACCGTTTCGTCGATGCCAATGGCAAGTTCATGGAAGACGTTCCTTACCTCGGCATGGCCGCATTCGAAGTCGGCCAGAAGCAGGGCGCGGCAATGGCCACCGAAGCGAAAAAACGCGGCTGGGACTGGAAAGAAACCTATGCGGTGATCAACACCTTCAATGAACTCGACACCGGCAAGAAGCGCACCGACGGTTCGGTCAAAGCCCTGGAAGACGCCGGGATGCCGAAAGACCACATCCTGTTCTCGGCGCTGAAAACCCTCGACGTACCGGGCAGCATGGACGCCACCAACTCGGCCCTGGTGAAACTGCCGGGCGCGGCGAAAAACCTGATCATCGGCGGCATGAACGACAACACCGTACTGGGCGGCGTGCGCGCCACCGAAAGCGCCGGTTTCGCTGCTGCCAACGTGATCGGCATCGGCATCAACGGCACCGATGCTATCGGCGAGCTGAAGAAAGCCAACAGCGGTTTCTTCGGTTCGATGCTGCCAAGCCCGCACATCGAGGGCTACAACACCGCGAGCATGATGTTCGAGTGGGTCACCACCGGCAAAGAACCACCGAAGTACACCGCGATGGACGACGTGACGCTGATCACTCGCGAGAACTTCAAGCAGGAACTGGAAAAGATCGGCCTGTGGAACTGAGGGCTGGTTGATTTCATCGGCGGCCCTGGCGACGGGGCCGCCTGATCTGTGTGATGAGGTGGTTTTATGCACGCGCAAGTACAGACACATGAGCACAGCGTCGGCGGCAGCCTGCGCTTCAACGGGATCGGCAAGACGTTTCCCGGGGTGAAGGCGTTGGATGGCATCAGTTTCGTCGCTCATCCGGGGCAGGTTCATGCCTTGATGGGCGAGAACGGCGCCGGCAAATCGACCCTGCTGAAAATCCTCGGCGGTGCTTACACGCCGAGCAGCGGCGACCTGCAGATCGGCGAGCAGACGATGGTCTTCAAGTCCACCGCCGACAGCATCGCCAGCCGGGTGGCGGTGATCCATCAAGAGCTGCATCTGGTCCCGGAAATGACCGTGGCGGAGAACCTGTTCCTCGGTCATCTGCCGGCCAGTTTCGGCCTGATCAATCGAGGCGCGCTGCGCCAGCAAGCGTTGGCCTGCCTCAAAGGCCTGGCTGATGAAATCGACCCGCAAGAGAAAGTCGGGCGCCTGTCCCTCGGTCAGCGACAGCTGGTGGAGATTGCGAAGGCGTTGTCCCGTGGCGCGCATGTGATTGCCTTCGACGAACCCACCAGCAGCCTGTCGGCGCGGGAAATCGATCGCTTGATGGCGATCATCGGGCGTCTGCGCGACGAAGGCAAAGTGGTGCTTTACGTGTCCCATCGCATGGAAGAAGTGTTCCGCATCTGCAACGCGGTGACGGTGTTCAAGGACGGCCGCTACGTGCGCACGTTCGAGGACATGAGCGAACTGACCCACGACCAGTTGGTGACGTGCATGGTCGGGCGCGACATTCAGGATATCTACGATTACCGCAGCCGCCAGCGGGGCGCTGTGGCGCTCAAGGTTGACGGTTTGCTCGGGCCGGGACTGCGCGAACCGGTGAGTTTCGAGGTGCACAAGGGCGAGATTCTCGGGCTGTTCGGCCTGGTGGGCGCGGGGCGTACCGAGCTGTTCCGGATACTCAGCGGGCTGACGCGCAACACCGCCGGACGCCTGGAGCTTCGTGGTCATGAGGTGAAACTGCGTTCCCCCCGTGATGCCATCGCGGCCGGGATTCTGCTGTGTCCCGAAGATCGCAAGAAGGAGGGCATCCTGCCGCTCGCCAGCGTCGCCGAGAACATCAACATCAGTGCGCGAGGCGCCCATTCCACGTTCGGTTGCCTGTTGCGCGGCTTGTGGGAAAAGGGCAACGCCGACAAGCAGATCAAGGCGCTTAAAGTGAAGACGCCGAGCGCCGAGCAGAAAATCATGTACCTGTCCGGCGGCAATCAGCAGAAGGCCATTCTCGGCCGCTGGCTGTCGATGCCGATGAAAGTCCTGTTGCTCGATGAACCGACGCGCGGCATCGATATCGGCGCGAAAGCCGAGATCTACCAGATCATCCATAACCTGGCTGCCAACGGCATCGCGGTGATCGTGGTGTCCAGCGACCTGATGGAAGTGATGGGTATTTCCGACCGCATCCTGGTGCTTTGCGAAGGCGCGATGCGCGGCGAGTTGTCTCGCGCAGAGGCCAATGAATCCAACCTGCTGCAACTGGCTTTGCCGCGCCAACGTGCTGACGGCGTGGCGAACTGAGAGGTGACTATGACCATCCAAAACAACGCTCTGCCCACTGCACGCAAACCTCTGGACCTGCGGCGCTTTCTCGACGACTGGGTGATGCTGCTGGCGGCGGTCGGGATCTTCGTGTTGTGCACGCTGCTGATCGACAACTTCCTGTCGCCGCTGAACATGCGCGGCCTGGGCCTGGCGATTTCGACAACGGGCATCGCGGCCTGCACCATGTTGTATTGCCTGGCGTCCGGGCATTTCGATTTGTCGGTGGGCTCGGTGATTGCCTGTGCTGGCGTGGTCGCGGCGGTGGTGATGCGCGACACCGATAGCGTGTTTCTCGGCGTGAGTGCGGCGCTGGTGATGGGGCTGATTGTCGGGCTGATCAACGGCATCGTCATCGCCAAGCTGCGTGTCAACGCGTTGATCACCACCCTGGCGACCATGCAGATCGTTCGTGGCCTGGCTTACATTTTTGCCAATGGCAAAGCGGTCGGCGTGTCGCAGGAGTCGTTCTTCGTTTTCGGTAACGGCCAGTTGTTTGGCGTGCCGGTGCCGATCCTGATCACCATCGTGTGCTTCCTGTTTTTCGGCTGGCTGCTGAATTACACCACCTACGGGCGCAACACCATGGCCATCGGCGGCAACCAGGAAGCGGCGTTGCTGGCCGGGGTGAACGTTGACCGGACCAAGATCATCATCTTTGCCGTGCACGGTGTGATTGGTGCGTTGGCCGGGGTGATTCTGGCGTCGCGCATGACCTCCGGGCAGCCGATGATTGGCCAAGGGTTTGAGTTGACGGTGATCTCGGCGTGCGTGCTGGGCGGGGTGTCGTTGAGCGGCGGGATCGGCATGATCCGGCATGTGATTGCCGGGGTGTTGATTCTGGCGATCATTGAGAATGCGATGAACCTGAAGAACATCGACACGTTCTATCAATACGTGATTCGCGGTTCGATCTTGCTGTTGGCCGTCGTGATTGATCGTCTCAAACAACGTTAACTTCGCTTTGTGGCGAGGGAGCTTGCTCCCGCTGGGCTGCGCAGCGGCCCCAAAATCACTGTTTTGATTCAGGATTTTGCGAGTGCTGCGCACTCGAGCGGGAGCAAGCTCCCTCGCCACAGTGATTACTCCTTCCGTCACCTCCCTTAAATAGTCCTTGCCCGCACCATCGCGTTTCGGTTATCACTTTGTACATGATTAGACAGGTACGATTTGACAAGAAACAACGGGTGGTCGACGAACTCATCCGGCGGATTGAAAGCGGCCTCATGGAGGACGGCTTTCTGTTGCCGGGCGAGCATCAATTGGCTCAAGAATTCAAAGTCAGCCGCGGCACGCTGCGTGAGGCCCTTGCCGAGTTGAAACGACGCAACTACATCGCGACCCAAAGCGGCGTCGGCTCCATCGTCACCTTCGACGGTGTGGTGCTCGATCAACGCAGCGGCTGGGCGCAAGCGCTCGCCGACAGCGGGGCGCTGATCAATACCGAAGTGCTGCGGCTGGAGGCCGTCACGCGGCCTGATTTGCTGCCGCGCTTCGGCACCGACCAATTCATCACCCTCGACCGGCGCCGTCGCTCCACCGATGGCAAGCTGGTGTCCCTCGAACGCTCATTGATGCCCGCCACCGGAGGCCTGGAAAGCCTGCCGCGGGTCGGCCTGATCGACAATTCCCTGACCATCACCCTGGCCGCCTACGGCTACATCGGCGAACGCGGCGATCAGTGGATCGGCGCTGAGCCCTTGAACGCCGAAGACGCCGCGTTGCTCGGTCGTCCGGTGGGCACCGTCTTCCTCAAAGCCTTGCGCACCACCTACGACCGGCAAAACCGTTTCATGGAACAGGTCGAAAGCCTGCTCGACCCGGTGCATTTTCGTCTGCACCTGCAGTTTGGAGAGTCGAAATGACCGCGCTCGACCGTGCGCTCGGCGCGTTCTACGGACTGGCCCTGGGCGATGCGCTGGGCATGCCGACGCAATCCCTGAGCCGCGCCGAGATCACGGCGCGCTTCGGTGCGATCACCGATCTGCAAGACGCCGGTCCTGATCAGCCGATTGCCGCCAACATGCCCAAGGGCTCGATCACCGACGACACCGAACAGGCGATTCTGGTCGGTCAATTGTTGGTGGCCGGTGAGGGCCGGATCGAACCGGCCGTGCTCGCTCAGCGGCTGATCGAATGGGAGGCCGGGATGCAGGCCAAGGGTTCGCAAGACTTACTCGGCCCTTCGACCAAGCGCGCAATCGAAATGATCCTCGCCGGCCACTCGCCGGAAGAAGCGGGGCGCTACGGCACCACCAACGGCGCGGCGATGCGCATCACGCCGGTCGGTATCGCCGCGGATGTCGCCCAGCCTGAACGTTTTATAAGCGCCGTCGTGCAGGCCTGCCAGGTCACCCACAACACCACGCTGGGAATTTCCAGTGCGGCGGCGGTGGCGGCAGTGGTTTCGGCCGGCATCAACGGCATGGACCTGGGCGAGGCGTTGAACCTCGGTCAGCAGATCGCCCAACAAGCCGAAAGTCATGGCCACTGGGTGGCGGGCGGACGGATTGCCTCGCGCATCAGCTGGGCACGGACCATCAGCGTCGACAGTGACAAAGCGTTGCTGGCGGATTTGCTGTACGACGTGATCGGCACGTCGGTGGCTTCGCAGGAATCGGTCGTGGTCTCGTTTGCCCTGGCGCAACAAGTGGCCGTTGGTGAAATGAACGCCTTCGAAGCGCTGTGCATGGCCGCGAGCCTGGGCGGTGACACCGATACCATCGCGGCGATACTGGGCGCGATGCTCGGGGCCTGCCTGGGGCTTGGGAGTTGGCCGGCGGCGATGATCGAACAGGTCAAAGCCGTTAATGATCTGGAGCTGGAACCTTTGGTAAAAGGGCTTCTGGCCTTGCGCTGACTGACCTGGCCTCTTCGCGAGCAGGCTCGCTCCCACAGGTACCGTGCGGCTGCATTATCCCTGTAGGAGCGAGCCTGCTCGCGATGGGCGCACCGCCTATTCGAATTGATAACCCCGCAATGGAAAGCACGAATACGGCCAGGATCGCCGGGATGTAGTTTCGTCTTCCGTCATTGCCCACAACCACAACAAAGGCAACAGGAGCATTTTCATGAGTTCATCGAACGCCGGGCAAAGCGCCGGGCAACTGGAAACCCGCGGCATCGAACCGGTGCCGGAAGCGGAGTGCAACGGTCACCCGCTGCAACTGTTCTGGGTCTGGTTCGCGGCTAACATTTCCATTCTCGGCCTGCCGCTGGGTGCCACGCTTGTTGCGTTTCGCGGGTTGGCGATCTGGCAGGCGATCATCGTTGCGATCCTCGGCGCCGCCGGTTCTTTCGCGGTGGTCGGGATCATCTCCATCGCCGGTCGTCGTGGTCGTGCACCGAGCCTGACGCTGTCGCGCGCCATCTTCGGGGTGCGCGGCAACATCGGCCCGACCCTGGTTTCGCTGATGTCGCGGCTGGGCTGGGAAACCGTCAACACCACCACCGCCGCCTTCGTGCTGCTGTCGCTGTGCTCGATCCTGTTCGGTTCGCCGGTGGAGGCCAAAAGCGCACCGGTGTTGACCCTGGTCTTCATCGCGATTTTCGTGCTGCTGACTTTGTCGGTGTCCGGCCTTGGTCACGCTACTTTGCTGGTGATCCAGAAGTGGGCGACTTATGTGTTCGGTGCGCTGAACATTCTGGTCGGCGGCTTCCTCTGCGCCACCATCGACTGGAGCGCGGTGTTCAACGCCACGCCTGCGCCTATGAGCGCGATGATCATCGGCGTCGGCACCATGGCCGCCGGCACCGGGATCGGCTGGGCCAACGCCGGTGCCGACATGTCGCGCTATCAGCATCGCAGCGTCAAAGCCGTGCGCCTGGTCGCGTCGGCGGCCTTTGGTGCGGGGATTCCGCTGGTGCTGCTGATCACCCTCGGCGGCCTGCTGTCGGTGGGCAACAACGACCTGGCCTCGGCCACCGACCCGATCATCGCGATCCGCGACATGCTGCCGACCTGGATGGCCGTGCCGTACCTGATCACCGCGTTCGGCGGGCTGCTGCTGTCGAACAACCTGTCGGTGTATTCCGCCGGTTTGACCACGCTGACCCTCGGCCTCAAGGTCAAGCGCGTCTACGCCGTGGTGGTCGACATCGTCGCGATCTTCGCCGGTTCGATCTACTTCATGCTGATCGCCGACAGTTTCTATGGCCCGTTCATTACCTTCATTTCGCTGCTGGCGGTGCCGATCACGGCGTGGGTCGGGATCTTCGTCGTTGACCTGATTCATCGTCATTACTACAGCCCCAAAGACTTGCTGGACGTCAGCCCGAGCAGTGCCTACTGGTACAACGGCGGTATCGAATGGCGCGCGTTTGGCGCGTGGGCGCTGGCGATCGTGCTGGGCTTCAGCTTCACCACCATTGGCACCACCGAACAAAACGTCTGGTTCCGCGGTTTTCTTTCGGATTCGTGGCTGGGCCATAACGGCCTGGGCTGGATCGTGACGTTCCTGGTGGCCGGCGGGATTTATTTTGTACTCGGTGGGGCCAGGGATCGTCGTGCCGCAATGACCGAGAACGCTCATGCCTAGATTGCTGCACACCGGCCAGGTCATCATCGACCTGGTCATGGCCGTGGACAAACTGCCGCAACCTGGCGGCGATGTGCTGGCGCAATCCGCCAGGTTCGAAGCCGGCGGAGGGTTCAACGTGATGGCCGCCGCCGCGCGTAACGGGCTGCCGGTGGTCTACCTCGGTCGTCATGGCACCGGTCGTTTCGGCGACCTGGCCCGTGAGGCGATGAAGGCTGAAGGCATTCGGATCGGCATCGCACACAAGGCCGAACGGGATACGGGGTTGTGCGTTGCGGTGACCGATGCCTCGGCTGAGCGCAGTTTCATTTCCTACATAGGCGCCGAGGGCGAATTGACCACCGAGGACCTGGCGAGCGTGCCGGCCGAGGCGGGTGACTACGTGTATGTCAGTGGCTACAGCCTGTTGCATGTCGGCAAGGCCCAGGCGCTGCTGGATTGGGTGCTGGGTTTGCCGAAAGTGATCAACGTGGTGTTCGATCCCGGCCCGTTGGTGGACTCGCCGGACGCGCCATTGATGCAGGCGTTGTTGCCGCGCATTGATCTGTGGACAAGCAACAGTGTCGAGGCACTGCAGTTTACCGGGGCGGCGGACATTGCCGAGGCGCTGGACAGGCTCACCGATCACCTGCCGGCCGAGGTGTTGATGGTGGTGCGCGATGGGCCGCAAGGGTGCTGGATCAGTCAGCGCGGCGAGCGAGAGCATCTGCCCGGTTTCAAGGTTGAGGCGGTAGACAGCAATGGTGCTGGCGATGCCCATGCCGGGGTGTTTCTGGCCGGGTTGGCGCGAGGGTTGTCGGCGAGTGAAGCGGCGCGGCGGGCGAATGCGGCAGCGGCGCTGGCAGTCACTCGGTGGGGGCCGGCGACTTCGCCTGGGACTGCTGAGGTGGATGCGTTAATCAGGAAGACTTTCGGCGCCTGACATAACGCTTTCGCGGGCAAGCCTCGCTCCTACAGGGATTTGGTCATACGCGGATTTTCGCTACAACCCGAACCCGTAGGAGCGAGGCTTGCCCGCGAAGGGGCCACTACATTCAATAAAAAAAATCAGGCTTCTACCCAGCCTTGCGCAACGCCTCAATCAACTCTTGTTTACGCATGCTCGAGCGCCCCGGAATCTTCTTCGAAGTCGCTTCCTTCCTCAAACTGTCAACCGTCTGCGTCTCTCGCGAAGCCTTGCTGTCACGCGAATGACCTTCGCGACTGGCCACCGCACGTCGTGACGATTCCTTGCGATCTTCTGATTTGGCACTCGCCGGTTTCTTGCGCCCGGAGCCCCCCTTGCGTTCGCCGCCACCGGACTGCTTGTTCACCGTTGCCCAGGCGCGCGCCTGCGCTTCATCTTTCGAGACACCTTTGTGCTCGTAGCCTTCTTCAATGTGCTCGGCCTTACGCTTTTGCTCGGCGGTATATTTGTCTTTGCTTCCACGAGGCATGGGATTTCTCCTGCTACTTGTAGAGTCGCTCAAACGGTCGCAGCCGCGCACGACTGCGACCTGATCCATCTTGTTAAACGTCCAGCTTGCGCGCCGCCTCAACCCCAGCCGCGCTGAGTTTGATCGGCAGTTGCAGCGAGTGTTCGCCGGCCTCGTTGCAGGTCACATGCCCGTGCTGAATCAGCCCGCGATCCTGCAGCGTGGCGAGGGTGCTGGCCACGATTTTCTCCCCCGGTAATTGTCCAGGACCTCCTTGCCCAAGCCATTTGGATGGGCGTGCAGCAGACGGGTCAGGACTTCTTTCTCAAGGTTGTTATCGACGTTCATGGTTACCTCTTCATGGATGTGGATAGGTGAAACTCGCGTGGGCGAACTATTGGCTGGCGCCGCCTTCGGAACCCGAGCCACCGGTGGTGGTTTTCGAGCCCATGCCGGCGCCGGCGTTATCCGGTGTCTGGGTGTCCGGCATGTTCATGCCACCTTGGCGGCCCGTATCGTTGCCCTGAATCCGTGGGTCGGTGCCCGTTGACGGAGGCTGGCTACTGTCGACGCCCGTGCCGTTGGTGTTCATGCCGGGCGAGCCTTGGGTGGTCGGATTTTTCTGACCTTCGACCGGGTTGGTCGGGCCGGTACCCGTGGCGGTGGTCGCCGCGAAAGCGGCAGAGGACAACAGCGTGGCGAGAGCGAGGGCAGTCAAGCGGGACATGATCATGGTGTCGTCTCCATTTAATTAGAGTCCTTACCTGATGTTGGTCCGCCCCCGATTTGGATTGGTGCCTGATGAACGACGAACGGTTCAGGCCTGTTGCAACGATTTGCTGCTGTCGACCCGACGCCAGATCAAGCGGCCCAAGGTGATCAGCCAGTTCAAAAGCCCTATGGCGAGAACTGTGAGTAGAAGTGTCGTCATTCCGTGTTCGACAATGATCTTCCCGGCGAGCAATGGAAAGCCGAATACACCGATGAAGTACGACAGGCTGAACAGCAACAACGATTGCGAAGTGGTGCCGTGGGGCGTTTCGTTCGCCGCCAGGCCATTGATCACCGAGTACGTCAGCCCGTAGCCGACCCCGAGCATCATCGCTGCCAGCACGTAGCTGAGCTCGCTATCGACCACGAAGCTGAACAGCACAATCGAACCCGCCATCACGCCTGACAGCAGGCACGAAGCGCGCAATGCATCGCGCTTGACCACGACCCCGGCAATCAACATCCGGCTGCTGATTGCCGCACCCATGAAGCCGAAAAAGAACAGCGAGTAATCCAGCGAGCGAGACGCTGCGTAACTGGTTTGAAAGCTCGACAGGCCGCCGAATACGCACCCGCCGAGGCCGACCATGATGATCGGAAACACTGCCTTCGACGACAGCACCTGAGTCGTCGCACGCCAGGAAATGCGGGCGACAGTGGCGGTAGGCGAGGGCGTTTTTTTCAGTTGCGAATGCAGCCGCCAGAACAGCAACACACCCATCAGGCTGGCCAACGCGGCAAGGTAAAAGGCGGCGGTGACGGGATAACCGAACGCACTGGCCGCGCGGCCCAACAGCGGCCCGCTGCCGATCCCGGTCATCATGCTGCCCGACAGCAGCGCAAAGTATTTCGCGCGTTGCGCGGGCGTCACCAGGCTCGCCACGATCATCGGCCCCAAGGTGTAAAACACCCCCCAGCCCAGCCCCAGCAGCAGTCCGAAAAACAGCAACAGATTGCCGAACCCCGGCGTCAGCGCGAAGCCCAGGCTGGCCGCCACCAACAACACGCCGAACAGCGCAATCGAACGCGCCGCGCCGAGCAGGTCAGACAGGTGCCCGGAGACAACTACCGCCGCAAATGTGCTGAGCATCGCCGCCGAAATCACACTGCCGGCATCATGTTCGTTGCCGCCCCGTGAACCGATCAACAGTGACAACAGGAAGGTCGAGCCGTAGGACAGCGACAGCAAATAACTGGCGAGGCAAAACAGGCCGAACACTCTGCTTGAGACGTGGGGCGTAGCGGTAGACATGACGCGGTTCCTTGACCCGATAAAAACGCTGACCCTCTATCTACCATGTACCTCGACATTGTTAGGTCTGGGGTTATCGATGCCAGGGTTAGCGCGGGCCGGAGTAATGCGCTCAGGTGATGCCGATTTCTTCCTTGAACAGCACCATAAAACCCTTCAGGCGCTCATGCCTGACGCGCGCCAGCCGCTGGCCGGTGATCGTCTGGAAACCGTCCGCCAGGTGCAGCAACTTGGTCTGAAAGTGATCGAGGCAAAAGCGTTTGTCATCGTAGTCCCGCGCTGTCGCTTCCGGGTCTTGCGGGTCGTAAAGGGCGCTGCCCATGCGTCCGGCGATATAGAACGTGCGCGCTACGCCGAGCATGCCGAGGGAGTCGAGGCGGTCGGCGTCCTGCAGGACTTTGGCTTCGAGCGAGGACGGGGTGATGTTGGCGGAAAAGCTGTGGGCTTCGATGGCGTGGGCGACTGCGCTGATTTTTGCACTTGGCCAAGCCATGTCGCTTAGCACGGCAGATGCTTTTTCAGCAGCCAGGCGTGAGGCCTGTGAGCGCAACGGCGAATTCTTTTCCACCGCCACGCAATCATGCAAAAGCACCGCCGCCAGCAGCACTCCGAGATCGCCGCCTTCTTCAGCATGAAGCGTTCGCACGTTGTGCCACACCCGTTGCAGATGGGACCCATCGTGGGCGCCATCTTCCGAGGGTTCCAGTGCGTGGGGTAGCAGTTGCGCTGCGAGAAGTTGCAGCGGCGCGAAAGCATCAGTGGCCATGACTTTCCTTTGAAGTGAACGCGCTTTTGGGGCGAGGGCGCTTGCTCCCGCCGGGTTGCGAAGCAACCCCATCCCGGGAGCAAAGGTATTTCAGTTAAAACCGAGTTGCCAGCCTTTACGACTGCTTCGCACTCGGACGGGAGCAAGCTCCCTCGCCACAAACCACGCGCCGACTTAGTATGGCGTTTTCAACTTTCGACAAAGGCACGTCCATGACGATCGAGATCCGCCCGGCAACCCCCAGCGATGCACCGCAAATCCTCGGGTTCATCACTGAACTGGCCGACTACGAACGTGCCCGTCACGAAGTCATCGCCAGCGTTGCCGACATCGAACGCAGCCTGTTCAGCGAAGGCGCCACCGCCCATGGCCTGATCTGCCTGCGCGACGGCTTGCCGATCGGCTTCGCGGTGTTCTTCTTCAGCTATTCCACCTGGCTCGGCAGCAATTGCCTGTACCTCGAAGACCTCTACATCACCCCCCAGCAACGCGGTGGCGGCGCCGGTAAAACCTTGCTGCGCCACCTCGCCAAAATCGCCTGCGCCAATGACTGCGGGCGCTTCGAATGGAGCGTGCTGGACTGGAACAAACCGGCGATCGAATTTTATAAGTCGTTGGGCGCGCAGCCGCAGGAAGAGTGGGTCCGGTATCGGATGGATGGGAAGGTGTTGCGCGAGTTTGCTGAGGGGAGTTGATCTTCGGCTTCCACTGCCCACTATCGCAGCCTTTGGCGGCGCCTGCCTCGCTATGCAGGAGTCGTCCGAGGCTGCGATATTTTTTTGCGGTCATCCCATAACATGGGAGTGATATTTATATATTGAGATTTCTCCGCGTCAGGGTTTATAGTCCAGCTCACTCACTGCCAATAAACAAAACAGGTGAAGCGATGCTGGCGCAATTGATCGCGCTCGATTGGGGGACGACCTCATTACGTGCTTACAAACTCGCCGCGGGTGGCCAGGTGCTGGAACAGCGTTCGCTGTCGTCCGGGATCATGCAGCTGCCCCGGACACCGCGAATCATCAACGGTCAGGAATGCGCCGACGGTTTTGAACTGGCCTTCGACGAGGCGTGCGGTGACTGGCTCGACGCGCAGCCGGATTTGCCGGTGATTGCCTGTGGCATGGTCGGCAGCGCCCAAGGCTGGCGCGAAGCGGCCTACTGCGATACACCGGCGAACGTCGCCAATCTCGGAACTTCCCTACAAACCCTTCGCAGTCTTCGCGGTGTTGATGTGCACATCGTGCCGGGCGTGATTCAGCGTTCGCGCTTGCCGAACGTGATGCGCGGCGAAGAAACCCAGGTGCTGGGTGTCCTGCAGAATCTGCCGGTCGAGCAGGGCGCTGACCTGTTGATCGGCCTGCCAGGCAGTCATTCGAAATGGGTGGAAGTGGCCGACGGCTGCATCGTGCATTTCGACACCTTCATGACCGGCGAGATTTTCGCCGTGCTCAGTGAACACAGCATTCTCGGGCGTACCCAGCAAAAGGGCGCGTCGTTTGATGGCCAGGCGTTTGATCGCGGTGTGCAAGTGGCGCTGTCGGCGGAAGGCGAGATCGGTCCGTTGTCGACGCTGTTCAGCGCCCGCAGCCTCGGGCTGACCGGTGAGCTCTGCGCCACTGCCCAACCGGATTACTTGTCCGGCCTGCTGATCGGCCACGAACTGTCGGCGCTGGCCAACGTTCAGCGACGCCGACGCAACAGCGTTCACCTGCCTTCAATCATCCTCATTGGCAACTCCCAACTGTGTGCCCGCTACAGCCGGGCCCTCGACGCCTGTGGTTTTGCCCGCGTGACCCTGGCCGAACAAGCCACCGAACGCGGGTTGTGGCAATTGGCGGTCGCCGCCGGACTGATCGCCGCACACCCATCCCGTTCAACCTGACTGGAGGTCTGACATGCTCAAGCAAGCACTGGCGCAAAACGGTCTGATCGCGATCCTGCGCGGCCTGCGCCCGCAAGAAGCGGCCGCCATTGGCGAAGTCCTTTATGCCGCCGGATTTCGCGTCATCGAAGTGCCGCTCAATTCCCCTGAGCCCTACGACAGTATCCGCATCCTGCGCAGTACTTTGCCCGCCGATTGCCTGATCGGCGCGGGTACGGTGCTGACACCGGAACAGGTCGAGCAAGTGAAAGCGGCGGGCGGTCAGGTGATCGTCATGCCGCACAGTGATGCCAAAGTGTTGCGGACAGCAAAAGCGGCAGGGTTGTACCTGTCGCCGGGCGTTGCTACGCCGACCGAAGCCTTCGCCGCATTGGCCGAAGGGGCGGACGTGCTGAAGATGTTCCCGGCCGAGCAGATGGGGCCGGCAGTCGTCAAAGCCTGGCTCGCGGTGCTGCCGGCCGGAACCATTCTGGCGCCGGTTGGCGGGATCACGCCGGACAACATGCAGGTGTTTATCGACGCCGGTGTGAAAGGTTTCGGATTGGGTTCCGGGTTGTTCAAACCGGGCATGACGCCTGAGGACGTGGCGGTAAACGCCAAGGCCTATGTCGCTGCATGGAACGCTCTGCGTTAAGACTTTCTGGCGCCGAGCGCGCTACATCTATAAGAGAGACAAAAGATGAAAATCACCAAACTCACCACCTTCATCGTTCCGCCGCGCTGGTGCTTCCTCAAGGTCGAAACCGACGAAGGCGTGACCGGCTGGGGCGAGCCCGTGGTCGAAGGCCGCGCACATACCGTCGCCGCTGCCGTTGAAGAGTTGTCCGACTACCTGATCGGCAAAGACCCACGCAACATCGAAGACATCTGGACCGTGCTCTACCGCGGCGGCTTCTACCGCGGCGGCGCGATTCACATGAGCGCGCTGGCCGGTATCGATCAGGCGTTGTGGGATATCAAGGGCAAGGCCTTGGGGGTGTCGGTCAGCGATTTGCTGGGCGGTCAGGTGCGGGACAAGATTCGCGTGTATTCGTGGATCGGTGGCGACCGTCCGGCGGACACCGCTCGCGCGGCGAAAGAAGCGGTCGAGCGTGGTTTCACGGCGGTGAAGATGAATGGCACTGAGGAGCTGCAATTCCTCGACTCCTTCGAGAAAGTCGACCTCGCCCTGGCCAACGTTGCCGCTGTGCGTGACGCGGTGGGCCCTAACGTCGGCATCGGTGTGGACTTCCATGGCCGGGTGCACAAGCCCATGGCCAAGGTGCTGATGAAGGAACTCGACCCGTACAAACTGATGTTTATCGAAGAGCCGGTGCTCAGCGAAAACTACGAAGCGCTGAAGGAACTGGCGCCGCTGACCAGCACCCCGATTGCCCTCGGCGAGCGCTTGTTTTCGCGCTGGGATTTCAAGCGTGTGCTCAGCGAAGGTTACGTCGACATCATCCAGCCGGATGCGTCCCACGCCGGTGGCATCACCGAAACCCGCAAGATCGCCAACATGGCCGAGGCCTACGACGTGGCGCTGGCGCTGCATTGCCCGTTGGGTCCGATTGCCCTGGCGGCGTGCCTGCAACTGGATGCGGTTTGCTACAACGCGTTCATCCAGGAGCAGAGCCTGGGCATCCATTACAACGAGAGCAATGACCTGCTCGATTACGTGAAAGATCCGCGGGTGTTCGATTACGACAAAGGCTTCGTGAAGATCCCGAACGGCCCGGGCCTGGGCATTGAGATCAACGAGGAATACGTGATCGAACGCGCCGCTGTCGGCCACCGCTGGCGCAACCCGATCTGGCGCCATGCCGATGGCAGTTTTGCTGAGTGGTGAGTTCCTCCTGACTCCACCATGGTGATCGTTCGCACGCTCTGCGTGGGAATGCCTCACCGGGCGCTCTGCGTCCCTGGCTGTATTCCCACGCGAGCGTGGGAACGATCACGACCTCAATAAACATAAGAAGAGGCATTCCCCATGCAACCGCAAACCCTTACCGGGCAGGCGTCGTTGGTGGCGCCCAGCCGCAAGCGTTTTTTCATCATGGTGCTGCTGTTCATCACCGTGGTCATCAACTACCTCGACCGCAGCAACCTGTCCATCGCCGCCCCCGCGCTGACCAGCGAACTGGGCATCGACCCGATCCACGTCGGGCTGATTTTCTCGGCCTTCGGCTGGACTTACGCCGCTATGCAAATCCCCGGCGGATGGCTGGTGGATCGGGTGCCGCCGCGCATCCTTTACAGCGTTGCGTTGCTGCTATGGTCAATCGCCACCGTCATGCTCGGCTTCGCCGCCAGCTTCATCGCACTGTTCGTGTTGCGCATGGCAGTCGGTGCCCTGGAAGCGCCGGCGTATCCGATCAACAGTCGGGTGGTGACCACCTGGTTCCCCGAACGCGAACGCGCCACGGCCATCGGTTTCTATACCTCCGGACAGTTCGTGGGATTGGCGTTCCTGACGCCGGTACTCGCCTGGCTGCAGCATGAATTTGGCTGGCACATGGTGTTTGTCAGCACCGGTGCGGTCGGTATTCTCTGGGCGGTGATCTGGTACGCGGTGTATCGCGAGCCACGGGACTTCAAAGGTGCCAACGACGCCGAAATCGAGCTGATCCGCGAAGGTGGCGGGCTGGTGGATATCCAGGCCGAGCAAGCCAAGGTCAAGGCGAAATTCAGCTGGACCGACCTTGGCATCGTTCTGACCAAACGCAAGTTGTGGGGCATCTACCTCGGTCAGTTCTGCCTCAACTCGACGCTGTGGTTCTTTCTGACGTGGTTCCCGACCTATCTGGTGAAATACCGTGGCATGGACTTCATCAAGTCCGGCCTGTTGGCGTCGCTGCCGTTTCTCGCCGCCTTTATCGGCGTGCTGTGTTCCGGGTTCTTCTCCGACTTCCTGATCCGTCGCGGCTACACCGTGGGCTTTGCGCGCAAATTGCCGATCATTGGCGGGTTGCTGATTTCCACCTCGATCATCGGCGCCAACTTTGTTGAATCGACACCGCTGGTGATTGCCTTTCTCGCGTTAGCGTTCTTCGGAAACGGGCTGGCTTCGATCACCTGGTCGCTGGTATCAACGCTCGCTCCGGCGCGGTTGCTCGGATTGACCGGCGGGGTGTTCAACTTCATCGGCAACCTGTCGGCGATTACCACGCCGATTGTCATCGGTTTCCTGGCGACCGGTGATTCGTTCGCCCCGGCGATCACCTACATCTCGGTTCTTGCATTGATTGGCGCGCTTTCCTACATCCTGCTGGTCGGCAAGGTCGAGCGTATCAAGTTGTAGTGGCAGCCATCGGGCGACCATAATGCCGCCCGTTCACTCGCTCAACGGTAAAGGCTGGATATGCAGGAAGACGCCCCAAAAATCGCCAAGGACGCCGCGCCGACCGGCACTCAGACACTGCTTCGTGGCCTGGGTGTGGTTCAGGCCGTGGCCAGCGGCGCCCGCGATCTCAAGGAAATCGCCCGGCTGATCGGTACGACGCGCAGCACCACCCATCGTCTGGCCAGTTGCCTGGTGGACGAGCGTTACCTGCGCGTGGTGCCGCAAGTCGGTTACCTGCTGGGGCCGAAGCTGATCGAGCTGGGGTTCCAGGCGCGTGAAGAGTTGCCGCTGGTCACCCTGGCCGGGCCGTATCTGGACGAGTTGTCGGCGTTGACCGGCGACACCATTCACCTGGCGATTCGTGAAGGCGACGAGGTGCTGTATCTGCACAAGAATCCGGGGCGCAATGGCCCGGAAATGCGCTCGCGGGTCGGCCATCGCATGCCGTTGGCGCGCACCGGGATCGGCAAGGCCTTGATGCTGGATGACTCGCAGGAAGAATGGCAACGGCTGTACGAAGTCAGCCTGCCGGCGGGTGGGAAAAATCTGTTCTGGCCGCTGCACCCGGAGCAGTCCTGGGAGCAGTTTCAGCAGCGCATGGTCGAATACGTGGCCGGCGGTTATGCCTTCGATCTGGAAGATAACGAACCGTCGATTCGCTGTGTGGCGGCGCCGATCCGTGATGCCAGTAAACGAATCGTCGCCGCCATCAGCATCGCCAGCACCGTGCCGTACATGCCGCTGGAAAAAATGGCCGAGCTGATTCCCCTGATCAAAGGGGTCACGGCCCGGCTCTCGGCAGAACTCGGCGCGAAGGTTTAGACCTTCAACGTCGCCATGTCGATGACGAAGCGGTACTTCACGTCACCGGCGATCATGCGGGCGTAAGCCTCGTTGATCTGGCGGATGTCGAGCATTTCGATGTCGCAGGTGATGTTGTGCTCGGCGCAGAAATCCAGCACTTCCTGGGTTTCGGCAATGCCGCCGATCAGCGAGCCGGCCAACACGCGACGGCTCATCACCAGTTTGCCGGCGTGGACCGGTGGATCGACCGGTTCGATCAACCCCACCATAATGTGCACGCCGTCGAAACGAAGCGTATCGAGGTAGGGATTGAGGTCGTGCTGCACCGGAATGGTGTCCAGCAGGAAGTCGAAATGTCCTGCGGCGGCCTTCATCTGTTCGGCATCGGTGGACACGATCACGTGGTCCGCCCCTTGACGACGACCTTCTTCAGCCTTGCTCGCCGAGCGGGTGAACAGCGTGACTTCCGCGCCCATCGCCTTGGCGAACTTGATGCCCATGTGGCCGAGGCCGCCCATGCCGAGAATCCCGACCTTGTCGCCGGCCTTCACGCCGTAGTGCTTTAGCGGCGAGTAAGTGGTGATGCCGGCACAGAGGATCGGCGCGGCACTGGCCAGGTCGAGTTTCTCGGGGATGCGCACAACGAAATGCTCGCTGACCACGATGCTGTCGGAGTAGCCGCCCATGGTGTTGCTGCCATCGACCCGGTCCGGGGTGGCGTAGGTCATGGTCGGACCTTCGAGGCAGTATTGCTCGAGGTTGGACCGGCAGGCTTCGCAGCTGCGGCAAGAATCGACCATGCAACCGACACCGACCAGATCGCCGACTTTATGTTGGGTGACGTTCGCACCTATCGCTGTCACTTTGCCTACGATCTCGTGGCCGGGCATCAACGGGTAAACGGCAATGCCCCACTCGTTGCGGGCCTGATGGATGTCGGAATGGCAGACGCCGCAGTAGAGAATATCGATTGCCACATCGTCGGCCCTTGGGCTGCGGCGTTCGAATTTCACGGGGGCGAGGGGAGTGGTAGCCGACTGGGCGGCGTATCCGATGGCGGTGTACATGGTGAACCTCGCAAAAGCAATGACAAGTGAGGCGGCGCATTTTGGGCGCCGTACCTGCCACGGGCCATGGCGATTCCTCCGGGTGTCATGCCTATTCCTCCGGCATCAGCGTTCGTTTGATCAAATGGGCGATCAGACCTGCGATGATGCTTTCATACCTTTTTCCGCGACTTTTTTGTGAAGATTTCTCATGTTGTTAACCCGTCATCTTGATGCGAATGCCACGCTGGTTTCGCTGATCGAGCCCCTGACCACTCGCGATGGTTTCGCTCCTACGGCGTTGCCGGGCGTCCAGGTTTTACGGGCCAGTCGCGATGTGGCCCGTGGTCCGCAGATCTACGAGCCGAGCCTGGTGATCATCGCCCAAGGCAGCAAACTGGCGTATTTGGGGCCGCGCACGTTGGAGTACGGCGCCGGGCACTACCTGATTCAGGCATTGCCGGTGCCGTTTGAGTGCGAAACGTTTTCGGCGCCGGATGGGCCGATGCTCGGGGTGTCCATCGCCATCGACCGAGTGTTGCTCGGTGAGTTGGTGTTGGCCATGGGCCTGGTGCCGGGGCGCACGGTTCCTGCGCAAACACTGGAGTCCATGACGTCGGCGGTGCTCGACGATGCGATGCGTGGTTGCGTGGAGAGGCTGTTGCGTTGCCTGCACGATACGCTGGAATGCCAGGTCATGGGGCCGGCGCGGTTGCGGGAATTGTTGTTCGTCGCGTTGCGCGGTCCGCAAGCCGATGTGTTGCGTGCGCTGGTGGAGCAGCAAGGGCAGTTCGCCCGGATTGCAGCCTCGCTCAACCATCTGCACGGACATTTCACCGAGCCGTTGAATGTGGAAACCCTGGCCAGTTGCGCGAACATGAGCGCGTCGACCTTCCATGAGCATTTCAAGCGCAGCACGTTGTTGTCGCCGGTGCAGTATTTGAAGCGCTTGCGCTTGCTCAAGGCGCAGCAGTTGTTGCTCGCCGAGGGTTTGGGCGTGGCGCAGGTGGCGCATCGGGTCGGGTATCAAAGCACGTCGCAGTTCAGTCGTGAGTACAAGCGCTACTTTGAGCGTAGTCCGGGGGATGAGCGCACTGCCTGAGTGGGTAGTGGTTCCTCCTACAGGGGATTATGGTGTGGGGTAAATGGCGGGCAACAAAAAGGCCCCCATTCCGGGAGCCTTGATGTTCAGGCGTTCGGCTTACATGTTCGGGTAAGTCGGGCCGCCAGCACCTTCCGGCGCCACCCACGTGATGTTCTGTGCAGGGTCCTTGATGTCGCAGGTCTTGCAGTGAACGCAGTTCTGGGCGTTGATCTGGAAGCGCTTCTCGCCGTCTTCCTTGGTCACCACTTCGTACACGCCGGCCGGGCAGTAGCGCTGGGCAGGCTCATCGTACAGCGGCAGGTTCTTGGCGATCGGAATGCTCGGATCGGTCAGCTTCAGGTGGCACGGCTGCTCTTCTTCGTGGTTGGTACCGGAGATGAACACCGAGCTGAGTTTGTCGAAGCTGATCTTGCCGTCCGGTTTCGGGTAGTCGATCTTCTTGCAGTCGGCCGCCAGCTTCAGGCAAGCGTAATCAGGCTTGGTGTCGTGCAAGGTGAACGGCAGTTTGCCGCCGAAGATGTTCTGGTCCAGCCAGTTGAAACCACCGCCGACGATGGCGCCGAACTTGTGGATCGCCGGACCGAAGTTGCGGCTGGCGAACAGTTCGTCGTAGAGCCAGCTCTTCTTGAAGGCGTCGACGTAAGTGGTCAACTCTTCGGTGCCGTCTTTTTCAGCGAAAAGCGCCTCGGCCACGGACTCAGCGGCGAGCATGCCGGATTTCATGGCGGTGTGGCTGCCTTTGATCTTGGCGAAGTTCAGGGTGCCCAGGTCGCAACCGATCAGTGCGCCGCCCTTGAATACCATCTTCGGCAGCGAGTTCAGGCCACCTTTGCAGATGGCACGAGCGCCGTAGCTGATGCGCTTGCCGCCTTCCAGGTACTGCTTGAGCACCGGGTGATGCTTGAGGCGCTGGAACTCGTCGAACGGCGACAGGTAAGTGTTGCTGTAGGAGAGATCAACGATCAGGCCGACGACCACTTGGTTGTTTTCCAGGTGGTAGAGGAACGAGCCACCGGTGTTCTCGGTGCCCATGATGTCCATCGGCCAACCGGCGGTATGGACCACCAGGCCTGGTTGATGCTTGGCCGGATCGACTTCCCAGATTTCTTTCAGGCCGATGCCGTAATGCTGGGCGTCGGCTTCGCTGTCGAGGTTGAAGCGCTTGATCAGCTGCTTGCCGATGTGGCCACGGCAACCTTCGGCGAACAGCGTGTACTTGCCGCGCAGTTCCATGCCAGGGGTGTACAGACCTTCCTTCGGTTGGCCTTCACGGTCAACGCCCAGATCACCGGTGATGATCCCGCGAACCACGCCGTTCTCGTCGAACAGCGCTTCCTGAGCGGCGAAGCCTGGGTAGATTTCTACGCCCAGGTTCTCGGCCTGCTGGGCCAGCCAACGGCACAGGTTGCCCAGGGAGATGATGTAGTTGCCATCGTTGTGCATGGTCTTGGGCACAAAGAAGTCAGGAATTTTTTGCGCGCTGTCGGCGTTTTTCAGAACGAAGATGTCATCGCGGGTCACTGGTGTGTTCAGCGGGGCGCCGAGCTCCTTCCAGTCCGGGAACAATTCGTTCAGGGCGCGGGGTTCGAAGATCGCGCCGGACAGGATGTGTGCGCCGACTTCGGAGCCTTTTTCGACCACGCAGACGCTGATTTCCTTACCGGCTTCAGCAGCCTTCTGCTTCAAGCGGCAGGCGGCGGAAAGACCCGCGGGGCCGGCACCGACGATGACCACGTCGAATTCCATGTATTCGCGTTCCACAGGTTATCTCCTACTCAAGGCTCAACAGTTTTTTTTCTAATTGGAGGTTTGGTGTCGCATCCATGAATTCCTGCGCAATGCGCGGAACAGGACAATCGATTGACCACCTTTCTCTCTGGGTGGCGCATTATATCTACACCACTCCTAGCGTCCAATACAAACGTTTGTTTGAATTGGCTCAAAGCCAGAGAAATCAAAGTCACGCGGCTTATGAACGGCTATTTTGCCGTATTGACCGGAATAGGCGTTCCGGTCAAGATACGGTCGGTTTTGCGCTCGCCGTAGGCTGACTGTTGGGTTCAAGAGCACCTCTAAAGACAGGGCGATGGCAGTACAGGGTGATGCGCAGCGCAGTTTTGGTGCGCAGTTTACACGCCGCGATAATGAATGACTCGTCGGTCACCACTGACGAACGGTCATCACGCCTCGTGAGCAAGGTTCACTCGATACACCTGCCAGCGTTTTTAGAGGTGCCCTTGCGCCGATGAGCATCAAACCGCCAGGTTCGCCTAGGCGACTTTCTTTTCACCGGAGAGTAACGAGGAATCCATGAAGGTTCTTGTAGCTGTCAAACGCGTTGTGGATTACAACGTCAAGGTTCGCGTCAAGGCGGACAATTCCGGCGTCGACCTCGCCAACGTCAAGATGTCGATGAACCCGTTCTGCGAAATCGCAGTGGAAGAAGCCGTGCGCCTGAAAGAGAAAGGCGTTGCGACTGAAATCGTCGTCGTCTCCATCGGCCCGACCACCGCTCAAGAGCAACTGCGCACAGCGCTGGCTCTGGGTGCTGACCGCGCCATCCTCGTCGAATCCGCTGAAGATCTGACTTCCCTGGCCGTTGCCAAGCTGCTCAAGGCTGTTGTCGACAAGGAACAGCCTCAGCTGGTGATCCTTGGCAAACAAGCCATCGACAGCGACAACAACCAGACTGGCCAGATGCTTGCTGCATTGAGCGGCTACGGTCAGGGCACCTTCGCTTCGAAAGTCGAAGTGTCCGGCGACACCGTTGCCGTGACCCGCGAAATCGACGGCGGCGCGCAGACGGTTTCCCTGAAACTGCCGGCCATCGTCACCACCGACCTGCGTTTGAACGAGCCGCGCTACGCGTCCCTGCCAAACATCATGAAAGCCAAGAAGAAGCCTCTCGAAGTGCTGACTCCGGACGCTTTGGGCGTTTCCACCGCCTCCACCAACAAGACCGTGAAAGTCGAAGCGCCGGCTGCACGCAGCGCGGGTATCAAGGTCAAGTCGGTGGCTGAACTGGTCGAGAAACTGAAAAACGAAGCGAAGGTAATCTAAATGACTATCTTGGTTATTGCTGAACACGACAACAAAGTAGTGGCCCCGGCCACGCTGAATACCGTGGCTGCCGCTGCCAAAATCGGCGGTGACATCCACGTTCTGGTTGCCGGCCAGGGCGTTGGCGCCGTGGCTGAGGCCGCTGCGAAAATCGCTGGCGTGGCGAAAGTGCTGGTGGCCGACAACGCCGCCTACGCTCATCAATTGCCGGAAAACGTCGCGCCGCTGGTAGCCGAGCTGGGCGCTGGTTACAGCCATATCCTGGCTGCCGCCACTTCCAACGGCAAAAACATCCTGCCGCGCGTTGCCGCTCAGCTGGACGTTGACCAGATCTCCGAGATCATCTCGGTCGAAAGCGCTGACACGTTCAAGCGCCCGATCTACGCCGGTAACGCTATCGCGACCGTTCAATCGAACGCTGCAGTGAAAGTGATCACCGTGCGTGCCACCGGTTTCGACCCGGTTGCCGCTGAAGGTGGTTCGGCGTCGGTTGAAGCCGTTGCTGCTGCCCATGACGCTGGCACTTCCAGCTTCGTTGGCGAAGAACTGGCCAAGTCCGATCGTCCGGAACTGACCGCTGCCAAGATCGTCGTTTCCGGCGGCCGCGGCATGCAGAATGGCGACAACTTCAAACACCTGTACGCCCTGGCCGACAAGCTGGGCGCTGCCGTGGGTGCTTCCCGCGCCGCGGTCGACGCAGGTTTTGTACCCAACGACATGCAGGTCGGTCAGACCGGCAAGATCGTTGCTCCACAGCTGTACATCGCCGTCGGTATCTCCGGCGCGATCCAGCACCTGGCCGGCATGAAAGACTCCAAAGTGATCGTTGCGATCAACAAGGACGAAGAAGCGCCGATCTTCCAGGTGGCCGATTATGGCCTGGTGGCTGACCTGTTCGAAGCCATCCCCGAGTTCGAGAAGCTGGTCTAATCCAGTCGCTTGACTTATAAAGAGCCCGACCTTTTGGTCGGGCTTTTTTTTGTTCCGGATTTGAGTGGAGAGTGTTGCCATGGATTTGCGTCGCGTGGGTGGCTGGTCATTACTGCTGGGGCTGACGGTGCTGCCGGCGCTAGCCGTGGCGGCAGGCAAGTGCGAACGCCTGGTGGTGACCGGAAGCCCGGACGCGCCGCCGTACTTGTGGCAAGACCCGCAAAACCCCAAGTACCTGATCGGCGCCAGCGCAGACCTGTTGCAACACGTGGCAGGGGAGTTGGGCATCAAAGTCGAACTGCTTTACGCCGGCAAGCGCGCCCAGGCCCTGGACGAAGTGCGCAGCGGACGCATGGACATGCTGGCCGACGCGCCGTTGACCGTCAGCGAGCTGGACACCCTGGATTACATCCATCCGCCGTTGCTGGAAAACGACTATCTGGTCTGGACCCGAAAAAACTCGGCATTGGTCTATAACCAGGCGCAAGACCTTCACGGCCATCCGGGTGCCGTGTCGGAAAAGTCTCGAATGACCCAGGCATTCGGCACTTTCGCCGACCAGCAATTGACCCTCGTGCGTACCCCGAACCTGACCCAGGCCTTTCAGAAACTGCTGCTGGGCGAGGTGGAGTTTGTCCTCGCCGGACGCTACTCGGGCATGGCCGCCGCGCAATCGCTGAGCATGGCCAACGACCTGATCGCTCTTCCCCAACCGGTCGACAAACCTGGCCTGTTCCTCGCGGTTTCCCATAACTCCGCCTGCAACGATCCGTGGTTGCGCGGACAGCTGGCCAAAAAGATGACAGAATTGCCCGCGTCCGGACTGACGGAAAGCGTGCTGCAACGCAATATTGAGCGTTGGACAGCGCAGCAACAGCAACCCGTCAGTACCCCAAAACAGTAGGGATTTTTAGTGAGTATTCGACCTCTTTTCGCTGCCCTGGCCGTTCTGGCTCTGGCGGGTTGTGCAGCCGATCCGGCGCCGAATGAACAAATACGCTTGACCGAACAGGCGCTTGAACAAGCCAAAGCCGTAGGCGCCACCGCCGCCGACGTGCCGGAACTCAAACTGGCCGAAGACAAGTTTTCCCGTGCCCAGGGCGACATGACGGATCAGTCCTACAGGCATGCGCGCATGCGGGCCGAGCAGGCTGAACTGGACGCGCGTCTGGCTGAAGCCAAGGTGCTGACCCTCAAGAGTGAGGAGCAGTTGAATGTGCTCAATACCCGCATCACTCGCCTGCGTAAGCAGCTGGGAGATGCCCAATGAGCCTCAAGTCCAAAGCACTCGGCGGATTGATCCTCGCAGGTTGTGCAAGCCTTTACGGCTGCGCCGGCCAACACAGCGAAACTGCATTGCAGCAGGCCGGGACTGACTTCCAGAAGGTCAAGGAAGACTCCAACGTGCTGCGAATCGCGCCCAAGGACGTGATTCGTGCCGGTGAATCCCTGGCCCGTGCTGATCGTCTTTCCAGTTACTGGGGCAGCGGCTCGGATGTGGTGCATTACGCCTACCTGAGCCAGCGCTACAGCGAAATTGCCCGTGAGCACACCAATCAGGTGCTCAACGAAGAGCGCGCGGCGAAGCTCGAACTGGAACGTCAGCGCCTGCAACTGGCCTTGCGCGAGTCCAAATTGCTCAGCGTGCAGCAGCAAGGCAAGTGGCTCGAAGAACAGATTGTTGCCCTGGCAACCACCCAGACCGACCGTGGCCTGGTGATGACCCTGGGCGACGTGCTGTTCGACACCGGCGAAGCGGAGTTGAAGAATTCGGCGAACCGCGTGGTCCTGAAGATCGTGCAGTTTCTGCAGCTCAACCCCAAGCGCGTGGTCCGTATCGAGGGCTACACCGACAGCACAGGCGGCAAGCAGGACAACCTCAAGTTGTCCCGTGACCGTGCGCAATCGGTGGCGAACGTGCTGATGGACCTGGGTATCGACGACAAACGTATCAAAGTCGAAGGCTACGGCGATGAATACCCGGTGGACGTGAATGCTTCCGAGCGTGGTCGTGCACAGAACCGTCGGGTGGAAATTGTGTTCTCCGACGAAAAAGGCCAGCTCGGCGCCGCCCGCTAAGGGCTGCGTTACTGGAAAACCCGGCCTGCCTGACAGCGCCGGGTTTTTTTGCGCCTGCCAATTGGCTCTCAAAACAGTACAGTTTTTGCTGACACTGCACTGTACGGTCGACTATTGTGGCAACTGTCCCAGTACACTTCTAAACTGTTCCGGTATTGTTTCACACAAGAATAAAATGCCCGTGAAATCGAGTGCTGCGTCATGACCAATCTCTTGCTCTACCAACGTATTGCTCAGCAACTGGCCGAAGATATCCGTCGTGGTGTCTATCAACCGGGGGAACGCGTGCCTTCGGTGCGCAAGATGAGCTCGCAGCTCAACGTCAGCCATGCGACTGTTTTGCAGGCTTACGCCAATCTCGAGGATCAAGGGCTGATCCGCGCCCGGCCGCAGTCGGGTTACTACGTGCACCAGACGCCGGCCCTGACGGCGCCCACGCCGGACATCGCCCGGGTCGAGCGGCCCGGCCTGGTCACCCGTAGCAGCATCATTCAGCAAGTGCTGGTCGAATCCCGCCGCGAGGGTGTTTTTCCCTTGGGCGCAGCGGTGCCGAGCGTCGATTATCTGCCGGTCCGCGCCTTGCACCAGCAATTGGCAAAAGTCACCCGTTTCCATAGCCCGCGTGCCTTCAGCTACATGTTCAGCCCCGGTTTTGAACCGTTGCGCCGGCAGGTGGCGATCCGCATGCGTGATGCCGGCGTGGTGGTCGATCCGTCCGAAGTGGTGATCACCCACGGCTGTGTCGATGCATTGCAGATGTCTCTTCGCGTGCTGACCCGGCCGGGCGACCTGATCGCCGCCGAATCGCCGACTTATTACGGTTTGCTGCAACTGGCCGACTTGCTGGGTCTCAAAGTCATCGAGATCCCCAGCGACCCGGCGACTGGCATGAGCCTCGAAGCCCTGCAATTGGCGGCCAACCAGTGGTCGATCAAGGCGCTGGTACTGACCACGCGTCTGAGTAATCCACTGGGCGGTACCATGCCCGAAGAGCGGCAGAAACAACTGCTGCGCCTGGCCTCGGATTTCGATATCCAGATCGTTGAAGACGACATCTACGGCGAGTTGATGTTCGAACAAGGCCGGACCAAATCGCTCAAGGCCTACGATCGGCTGGATCGGGTGATTTATTGCTCGAGCTTCTCCAAGACCCTGTCACCGGGCGTGCGGATTGGCTGGATGATTGCCGGCAAATACCAGCAAGAGATTCAGCGTTTGCAAACGTTCAGCACGCATTCGGCGTGCAGCGTCACGCAGATGGGCATCGCCGCGTACCTGGAGAATGGCGGTTACGACCGTCACTTGCGCTACATCCGTCAGGAATACCGCAAGAACCTGAGCGCCTTCCAGTTGGCCGTGCAGCAGTATTTCCCGGAAGGCACGCAGATGACCCGGCCAACAGGCGGTTTCATTCTGTGGGTCAGTCTGCCGGGGCGGGTCAACACTCAGGAACTGCATGTGCGTGCCTTGCAGCAGGGCATCAGTATCGCGCCGGGGCTGATTTTCAGTAACACCGAGCAGTTCAATCACTGCATCCGCTTGAACTGTGGAACGCCCTGGAACCGTGAAGCCGAGCGCGCATTGATGACGTTGGGAATGTTGGCGACTCAGCTGTGCCAGGAGACGACCAGCGGTTTCTGACAAGCGCGTCGGTCGTTTCGTACACGTGCTTGTCATGTTGCGTACAACAGGCGAGCATATGGCCCTCTGCCGTTAGCGTCGTTGGTTCCATGAAACCGATTTTTCCTGCCGCCTGCCTATCGATCTGCCTCCTCTTGACCGTTAATGTCCAAGGCGTCATGGCGGCTTCGACTCAGGAAAAGCCGGCAGCCAGCGCAACAACGTCGAAAAAACCAGTTGCCGCGAAGAAAACTACTGCGGTGAAAAAAAACGTCGCGCCAGTCAAAAAGAAACCGGCTGTGCTGAAAAAGCGGCCGCCGATTGCTTCAAAGTCTAAATCGGCCCGAGAAGTGGCGAAGACTCAGCTCCCTTCCGCCGATCTGGACCTGAGCCTGCCTAAAGATTTGGTCGAAGAGCTGAAACCGGTCGGTACGGTCCCTATGCCACGACGCGACTCCGTGTTGCCGGAGATGTTCGGTGACAAGAACAGTCAATTTCAGCTCAACGGCCGGCTGCTCAGCAACGAAATGCAGTTGCAACTGCGCAATGAAGAGCGCCGGGACGTCGAAGGCGCAGCGCTGGATTTCGAGTTCAAACAGTAAATCTGCACTGATTCGTGACCCGCGACCCAGACGCTTTGTCGGAGACTGGTCAGTCACGTTCGTTTGAGCGTAAAAACCCCGGTCCAGGTAATTTAAAACAGCTGTTTTAGCGGTTACTCTGTGCCCCGTCCATTAACACATCACCCGTCGCGAGGAGCTTGTCGTCATGAAATGCCGTGAAGGCTGTGGCGCCTGTTGCATTGCCCCTTCCATCAGTTCACCGATTCCCGGCATGCCCAATGGCAAAGCCGCTGGCGAACGTTGCATCCAACTGTCTGTCGATAACCTGTGCAGCATTTTCGGCGATCCACAACGTCCTGCCGTATGTTCGGCGTTTGAAGCCGACGTTGAAGTCTGCGGAAGCAGCAGTGACGAAGCGATCAAGCTGCTGGGATGGTGGGAGCAGATGACGGCTGCATGATGTGTCCTGAGAACGGAACTTCAACAAAAAGGAATAAGACTATGGGTTCGCTGCATCGAATGGCTGTGCTGTGTGGTTTGACGGTGGTGCTGGCCACCACGGCTGCACAGGCCGAGGACTGGAAAGTCGCCAAGAATGAAGACGGCATCAAGGTGTCCCTGAGTGAAGTGGCCGGTTCCGATTACAAAGCGTACCAGGGCGTCACCCTGATGAAGACCACCATGGCCAAATTGCGCGCGCTGCAGGAAGACGTGGCAGGCGCCTGCACTTGGATTCACGACTGCAAGACCCAGAAGCTGCTCAAGCACGAAGGTGATCAGAACTGGACCTACACCCAGTTCAATACCCCGTGGCCGGTGACTCCGCGTGATTCGGTGTTGCATATCACCACCACCGAAGGCGCCGACGGCAGCCTGACCCGCAAGCTTGAAGGCGTGCCGAAGTACGTGGCTGAGGAAAAGGGCTTCGTGCGAGTCACCAAGGTCGATGGTTTCTGGAAGTTCGTCCCCAAGGGTGACCAGATCGAAGTGACCTACCAGGTGCACACCGAGCCAGGCGGCAGCATCCCATCGATGGTCGCCAACAAGTTCGTGGTCGATGCGCCATTCAACACGCTCAAGGCCCTGAAAGAGCGCGCCGAGAAGTAATCGCACGCTGTTTCATGAAGCGCCCCGACCTCTCGGGGCGTTTTTTATTGGGCAATCGTCAGTTATGCGCAATCCATGTGGGAGCGAACCGGCTCGCGATAGCGGTTTCTCATCCGAAAGAGGTGTCGACTGATCCACCGCTATCGCGAACAGGCCGGCTCTCACCGGAATATTTTGTTTCCAGATATACGTTGCACGAAATTTTCACAACGCCTCCAAGACAATTCGCCCGCGTCAGCCTGCCGGGCACTAATCAATGGCAATGCTGCGGGTGATCGTGCAACATTTGCGCACCGCGCAAGCCCCGGGGCCGTGAACTGGCCAACAGAGGGCAGGGCGCCGCTTTATTTTTGAAACTTCAACTTCCAATGGGTCCTAAAACGACATGGCAAACCCGGACGCCCTGAGTCAGCAGCGAGCTTCTAGTCGCCTGCTGCAACCGACCGTCAAATCGCACCTGGCCTACACGCTGCTGTGCGCCATGGTCATGATGGTCATGTTCAGCCTGCTGCGCGTTGCGCTGCTGGTCTACAACCGCGAAATGATCCAGGATTCACCCGCCTCGACCTTCATCGAGGCGTTTGCCAATGGTCTGCGTTTCGACCTGCGCCTGGTGGTCTACCTCTGCATTCCGCTGATTCTGGCACTGTTCAGCGCCCGGGCCATGGCCGCTCGCGGGTTCTTCCGCTTCTGGCTGACCATCGCAGCGAGCACCGCGCTGTTCCTGGGCCTGATGGAGATGGATTTCTACCGCGAGTTCCACCAGCGCCTCAATGGCTTGGTCTTCCAATATGTGAAGGAAGACCCGAAAACCGTGATGAGCATGCTCTGGTACGGTTTTCCTGTGGTTCGCTACCTGCTGGCCTGGGCTTTCGGCACGTTGATCCTGACCCTCGCGTTCAAGGGCGCCGACCGCGCGACCCGTCCTCGCGGCCCGTTCAGTGGCGGCAGCATCGGCGCGCGCCAGATCGCCCCGTGGTATACGCGAGGCGTCGTGTTCGTGGTCTGTCTGCTGGTTTGCGTGGTTGCCGCTCGTGGCACCCTGCGTCAGGGCCCGCCGCTGCGTTGGGGTGACGTCTACACCACCGATTCGAACTTCGCCAACCAGTTGGGCCTCAACGGCACCCTGTCGCTGATCGCGGCGGCCAAGAGCCGGATGTCCGAAGAGCGCGACAACATCTGGAAAGCCACGCTGGACCAACCAGTGGCTCAGCAGACCGTCCGCGATATGTTGCTGACCCCAAGCGACAAACTGGTGGATGGCGAAACCGCTGCCGTGCGTCGTAACTACTCTCCGGCCGCTGACAAGACCCTGCCGATCAAGAACGTCGTTGTGATCCTGATGGAAAGCTTCGCCGGTCACTCGGTGGGCGCGCTGGGTCGTCCGGGTAACGTCACGCCGTACTTCGACAAGCTGTCCAAAGAAGGCCTGTTGTTCGACCGCTTCTTCTCCAACGGCACCCATACCCACCAGGGCATGTTCGCCACAATGGCCTGCTTCCCGAACCTGCCGGGCTTCGAATACCTGATGCAGACCCCGGAAGGCAGCCACAAACTGTCCGGCCTGCCACAGTTGCTCAGCGCCCGTGACTACGACGATGTGTACGTCTACAACGGTGACTTCGCCTGGGACAACCAGTCGGGCTTCTTCAGCAACCAGGGCATGACCAACTTCATCGGGCGTAACGACTTCGTTAACCCGGTGTTCTCCGACCCGACCTGGGGCGTGTCTGACCAGGACATGTTCAACCGGGGTCTGGAAGAGTTGAAGGCCCGCGACGGCAAGGACAAAAAACCGTTCTATGCCTTGCTGCAAACCTTGTCCAACCACACGCCTTACGCCTTGCCGACGCCTTTGCCGGTCGAGCGCGTGACCGACCGTGGCAGCCTCAACGAACATTTGACCGCCATGCGCTACTCCGACTGGGCGCTGGGTCAGTTCTTCGAGCAGGCGCGTAAAGAGCCGTACTTCAAGGAAACCCTGTTCGTGGTGGTCGGCGACCATGGTTTCGGCAACGAGCAGCAGATCACCGAAATGGACCTGGGCCGATTCAACGTACCGATGCTGCTGATCGGGCCGGGCGTGCAGGAAAAATTCGGCCAGGTTGACCACACCGTGGGCACCCAGATCGACATCGTGCCGACCATCATGGGGCGTATCGGTGGCGACGTGATTCACCAGTGCTGGGGGCGTGACTTGCTGAACCTGCCGGAAGGCGACAAGGGCTTCGGCGTAATCAAGCCATCGGGCAGCGATCAAACCGTAGCGTTGCTGACCGCGGATCGCGTGTTGGTGCTGCCTAAGGAAATGCCGCCCAAGTTGTATCAGTACGAACTGGGCGCCAATTCGAAAGGCGAACTGATCCCGGCGTCGGCTGACGAAGCGGCCCTCAAGCAGAAACTCGAGTCGTTCATCCAGACGGCCACCAAGAGCCTGATCGACAACACCGCCGGTGTGGTTGACGGCAAGCCGGACTAAGCTTTCGGCGCAATAAAAAAGAGGCCCTTCGAGGGCCTCTTTTTTTTTGCCTGTTAAATCTTTATATCTTGCCAAGTAACAGCAGAATCAACAGCACCACCAACACCACGCCGATGATACCCGACGGGCCATAACCCCAACTTCTGGAGTGTGGAAAGACCGGCAAACCACCTACCAGCAGGAGAATCAGAATTACGATAAGAATTGTGCCCATGTCTATTTCCTTGTTGGAAGTGTTCTGGAATGACCTAGCTTTTAACTGTCAGTCGGACTGCAATAAACCCGAGCTGCTTACAAAATCCGACTGTCGCGTGCGTCGGAAAATTCCAAGTTTTTTTAATGTTTTTCGAAGAAAGCCTTATTTCGTTTTTGGCGGTGTTAGTTGATTCCGGCGCTCCCTCGGTTTGCTCGGACCATTCAGCAATCTGATGGAGCGTGGGTCGCGCGATGTCCTTCGCTACACTCAGCGCATCTTCCCCAGAACAACAAGGCTGTTTGCTATGCAAAATCGCATGATGATCACTGGCGCGGGCTCAGGCCTGGGTCGCGAAATCGCGCTGCGCTGGGCGCGTGAAGGCTGGCAGCTGGCCTTGTCGGACGTCAGCGAACCCGGTCTGCAGGAAACCCTGAAGCTGGTTCGCGAAGCGGGTGGCGACGGTTTTATCCAGCGTTGCGATGTGCGCGATTACAGTCAACTGACCGCTTTCGCCCAGGCCTGCGAAGAGAAACTTGGCGGCATCGATGTCATCGTCAACAACGCTGGCGTGGCCTCGGGCGGGTTCTTCAGTGAACTGTCCCTGGAAGATTGGGACTGGCAGATCGCGATCAACCTGATGGGCGTGGTCAAGGGCTGCAAGGCCTTCCTGCCGCTGCTGGAAAAAAGCAAAGGCAAAATCATCAACATCGCGTCCATGGCCGCTCTCATGCAAGGCCCGGCCATGAGCAACTACAACGTGGCCAAGGCCGGCGTAGTGGCCCTGTCCGAAAGCCTGCTGGTCGAATTGGCGCAACAGGAAGTGGGCGTGCACGTGGTCTGCCCGTCGTTCTTCCAGACCAACCTGCTGGATTCCTTCCGTGGCCCGACTCCGGCCATGAAAGCCCAGGTCGGCAAACTGCTGGAAAGTTCGCCGATCACCGCGACGGACATTGCCGATTACATCTATGAGCACGTCGCCGCCGGTGAATTCATGATCCTGCCCCACGAACAGGGCCGCATGGCCTGGGCACTCAAGCAGAAGAACCCGCAACTGCTTTACAACGAAATGACCACCATGGCCGACAAAATGCGCGCCAAGGCTAAACAAAACGCAGGCTGAACTTGCCCGTGCGCAACACCGTCGTTAGGGTGGCCGCAACCGGTCATCCTTACGAGACGTATGCATGCTCAATTACCTGTGGTTTTTCCTTGCGGCGCTGTTCGAAATCGCCGGCTGCTTCGCCTTCTGGATGTGGCTGCGCCAAGGTAAGAGCATGTGGTGGGTGGTGCCGGCGCTGCTCAGCCTGACGTTGTTCGCGCTGTTGCTGACCCGTGTCGAGGCGACTTACGCCGGTCGCGCCTATGCCGCCTATGGGGGCATTTACATCGTCGCCTCGATCGGTTGGCTGGCGGTGATCGAGCGAGTTCGTCCCCTGGGCTCAGACTGGCTGGGCGTGGCGCTGTGCGTGATCGGGGCCAGTGTGATTCTGTTCGGCCCGCGTTTCTCTGCTTCCTGAAGCGGCATTCAAACGATTTGTCAGACGTTTCCGTAAGGGGCATCTTCCTGCGCTGTAGGGCGGGACTGATTTGCCGCTGTTGCATTGAAGAGCGGCTGCGGGCCGGGCATCTTCGAGGGCCGGTAACCCTGAAGGATGAATGCCATGCTTGTACTCAGTCGCGTTGTGGGCGAGATGATTTCCATCGGTGACAACATTTCAGTGCGCATCATCGCCGTCAACGGAGGCAGCGTGCGCTTCGGTGTCGAAGCGCCACAAAACGTCAATGTGCACCGGGCCGAGGTCTACGATCGCATCCAGGTCAAACTGGCGAAAACCAAAAGACGCTGAGCGCCTCAGTCGAACAGGTGCTTGGGCACATCGTGCTTGAGCATCAACTGGCATTGCTCGCTGTCCGGATCAAAAACGATCAGCGCCTGCCCCTTGGTCAATGCCTGGCGAACACGCAATACGCGGGTTTCCAGCGGCGTGTCGTCACCATTGTCCGTACCGTCGCGGGTCACGAAGTCCTCGATCAGGCGGGTCAGGGTGTCGACTTCAAGTTGGTCGTAGGGAATCAGCATAGGCACCTCGGCTAAACAATGGCGCGATGCTACGGCGAATGATCGGTTGCGGCTAGCCCGGGACCTGATGTGGTACCTGATACACCGCCTTCGCGGGCAAGCCTCGCTCCTACTGGTTATGTGTCGATGCACGAAACCTGTAGGAGCGAGGCTTGCCCGCGAAGGCGATCTCTCAGACGCTGAAAAAGCCAGGGTCAGCTGTCTGTTCGTTGCCCCACCAGACTATCCACCGACGGCACCCGCGTATCGCTTTCCATCTGCGTGTCGTGCTCGATTTGATGACTGAACCGGTCCAGCGAGCCCTTTGCCGGCTGCGCATCACTGGCAAATACCGGCGGGCTCAGAATGTAGGCGCCGAGTAGACGACTCAGCGCCGCCAGGCTATCGATGTGCGTGCGCTCGTAACCGTGAGTGGCATCGCAGCCGAAGGCGAGCAGGGCGGTGCGGATGTCGTGCCCGGCGGTGACCGCCGAATGCGCATCGCTGAAGTAATAGCGAAACAGGTCGCGGCGCACCGGCAACTCGTTTTCACTGGCTAACCTGAGCAAGTGCCGCGACAGGTGATAGTCGTAAGGCCCGCCGGAATCCTGCATCGCCACGCTCACCGCGTGTTCGCTGGAATGCTGGCCGGGCGCAACCGGCGCGATGTCGATGCCGACGAATTCGCTGACGTCCCAAGGCAACGCAGCCGCCGCGCCGCTGCCGGTTTCCTCGGTGATGGTGAACAGCGGATGACAATCGATCATCAACTCCTCACCGCTGTCGATGATCGCTTTCATCGCCGCCAGCAGCGCCGCAACACCCGCCTTGTCGTCGAGGTGACGGGCGCTGATGTGACCGCTTTCGGTGAACTCCGGCAGCGGGTCGAAGGCGACGAAATCGCCCACGCTGATCCCCAGGGAATCGCAGTCGGCGCGGGTGGCGCAGTAAGCGTCCAGACGCAACTCAACGTGATCCCAGCTGATCGGCAATTCATCTACGGCGGTGTTGAATGCGTGCCCGGAAGCCATCAGCGGTAACACGCTGCCGCGAATCACACCGTTGTCGGTGAACAGGCTGACGCGGCTGCCCTCGGCAAAACGACTGGACCAGCAACCGACCGGGGCGAGGGTCAGGCGACCGTTGTCTTTCACCGCGCGGACCGCGGCGCCGATGGTGTCGAGGTGAGCGGAGACCGCACGGTCCGGGCTGTTTTTCTTGCCCTTGAGCGTGGCGCGGATGGTGCCGCGCCGGGTCATCTCAAAGGGAATGCCCAATTCTTCAAGGCGTTCGGCGACGTACCGCACGATGGTGTCGGTAAAGCCGGTCGGGCTGGGAATGGCGAGCATTTCCAGCAGGACTTTTTGCAGGTAATTGAGATCCGGTTCGGGAATTTTGCTGGTCATGGAAACTCCTGATGAGTAAAGAACATCGATGGTTTCGATGAGGGAAAAGTTGGGTGCCTGACCTGGCACCTTCGCGAGCAAGCGTCGCTCCTACAGGTAATACGCGTTTCTTTGTAGGAGCGAGGCTTGCCCGCGAAGGCGTCAGTCCAGCCGACCCGTGACTAGGAAACTGCCGGCTGACTGTGCGGAAACAGCAAATCCACAAACCGCTCGGCCGTCGGCTGCGGTTCATGGTTGGCCAGCCCGGCGCGTTCGTTGGCTTCGATAAACACGTATTCCGGTTGATCGGCGGCAGGCACCATCAGGTCGAGCCCGACCATGGGAATGTCCAGCGCCCGCGCAGCCCGTACGGCGGCATCGATCAGGGTCGGATGCAAGATCGCCGTGACATCCTCCAGAACGCCACCGGTATGCAGATTTGCCGTACGCCTGACGAACAGATGCTCACCTGCCGGCAGAATACTGTTGTAGTCATAACCCGCCGCCTGCAGCGTGCGCTCGGTCTCATGGTCCAGCGGGATTTTGCTTTCACCGCTGGTGGCCGCCTGCCGACGCCGACTCTGCGCTTCGATCAGCGCGCCGATGGAATGCTGACCATCGCCCACCACCTCGGCAGGCCGGCGAATCGCCGCGGCGACCACCTCGAAACCGATCACCACAATCCGCAAATCGAGACCTTCGTGGAAACTTTCCAGCAGCACGCGGCTGTCGAACTGCCGGGCTGATTCGATGGCTTGCTGGACCTCTTCAATCGTCCGCAAATCCACCGCGACGCCTTGACCTTGCTCACCATCCAAAGGCTTGACCACCACCCGCTCGTGCTCGTCGAGAAACGCCAGGTTGTCGTCGGCGTTGCCGGCCAGCTGCTGCGAGGGCAGGTTCAAACCGGCGGCCTTGAGCACTTTGTGCGTCAGGCTTTTGTCCTGGCACAGGCTCATGCTGATGGCGCTGGTCAGGTCGCTCAGGGATTCGCGGCAACGCACCCGGCGTCCGCCATGGCTGAGGGTGAACATCCCGGCGTCGGCATTATCGACGTGCACATCGATGCCGCGTCGATGGGCTTCCTCGACAATGATCCGCGCATAGGGGTTGAAATCGGCCTCAGGCCCAGGACCCAGAAACAGCGGCTGGTTGATGCCGTTCTTGCGCTTGATGGCGAAGGTCGACAGGTTGCGAAAACCAAGCTTGGCGTAGAGACTTTTCGCCTGCCGGTTGTCGTGCAACACCGACAGGTCCAGGTAACTCAGCCCACGGCTCATGAAGTGCTCGATCAAATGCCGCACCAGCACTTCACCGACGCCCGGCCGCGAGCAGTGCGGATCGACCGCCAGGCACCACAGGCTGCTGCCGTTCTCCGGGTCGTTGAACGCTTTGTGATGGTTGAGGCCCATGACGCTGCCGATGATCGCGCCGCTGTCTTCATCTTCCGCCAGCCAATACACCGGGCCGCCCTGATGTCGCGGCGTCAGCAAATTCGCATCAATGGGCAACATGCCGCGCGCCTGGTACAGCTGATTGATCGCCTGCCAATCAGTCTCGCTTTGCGCCCGGCGAATGCGAAAGCCGCGAAACACCCGGGTTGACTGACGGTAATCGCTGAACCAAAGACGCAAGGTGTCGGAAGGGTCGAGGAACAGTTGCGCCGGTTCCAGCCCCAATACTTGCTGGGGGCGGCCACGTACAAGGCGATGTCGCGCTCACCGGGCTGCTCGTTGAGCAACTCTTGCGCCAGGCTCGCCGCGTCCGGGAAGGTATGGCCGATCAGCAACCGGCCCCAGCCGCAATGCACCGCAATCGGCGCCGCGCCGAGTTCACTGCCGTCTTCGGCCAGCCGTGCCTGCAAACGTTCATAGGAGGGGGACTGACCGCGCAACAAGCGTTGGCTGTAAGCCGTGGCGTGGGGTTTCATCGATCAGATTCCTTGTTCACTGAGCCACAGGTTCAGCGCCGCCAATTGCCACAGCTTGGAGCCGCGCAACGGAGTCAACTGGCCTTGCGGATCGGTCAGCAGGCGGTCGAGCATGGCCGGGTTGAACAGGCCGCGATCCTGGCTTGGATCGAGCAGCAGTTCGCGCACCCAGTTCAGCGTATCGCCCTGCAAATGCTTGAGGCCCGGCACCGGAAAGTAACCTTTCTTGCGGTCAATCACTTCGCTTGGAATGACCAGTCGAGCAGCCTCTTTCAAGACTTGCTTGCCACCGTCCGGCAGTTTGAATTTGCCCGGCACCCGGGCCGACAATTCCACCAGGCGATAGTCGAGAAACGGTGTGCGCGCTTCCAGGCCCCAGGCCATGGTCATGTTGTCGACACGTTTGACCGGGTCGTCCACCAACATGATCGTGCTGTCCAGACGCAGGGCTTTATCCACCGCCGCCTCGGCGCCGGGCTGTGCGAAATGTTCCTTCACGAAGTCACCGGCAGCGTCATTGGCCGTCAGCCATTTCGGTTGCACGGTGGCGGCGTAATCCTCGTAGCTGCGATCGAAGAACGCATCGCGATAGGCCGCGTACGGATCGGCGGCGCCATCGACTTGTGGGTACCAGTGATAGCCGGCGAACAACTCGTCCGCGCCCTGGCCGCTCTGCACCACTTTGCAATGCTTGGCCACTTCCCGTGACAGCAGGTAGAAGGCGATGCAGTCATGGCTGACCATCGGCTCGCTCATGGCGCGGAACGCCGCGGGCAGTTGTTCGATGATCTCTTTTTCGTCGATGCGCAGTTGATGGTGCTGCGTGTTGTAGTGTTTGGCGATCAAGTCCGAATACTGGAACTCATCACCACGTTCGCCGCCGGCATCCTGGAAACCGATAGAGAAGGTCGACAGGTTTTCCACGCCGACTTCACGCAACAGACCCACCAGCATGCTCGAATCGACACCGCCCGACAGCAGTACGCCGACGTCCACGGCCGCACGTTGACGGATCGCCACCGCGTCGCGGGTGCTGTCGAGTACACGGTCACGCCAGTCTTCGAGCGTCAGGTTCATCTCGTCGGCGTGTGGGCCGTAAGGCAGGGTCCACCAGGTTTTCTGCTCAGTGGTGCCGTCCGCTTCGATGCGCATCCAGGTGGCCGGTGGCAGTTTTTCGATGCCGGCCAGCAAGGTGCGCGGTGCCGGGACCACGGCGTGGAAATTCAGATAGTGATTGAGTGCCACCGGATCGAGGATCGGGTTGATGTCGCCGCCTTTGAGCAACGCCGGCAGCGCCGAGGCAAAGCGCAGGCGCTGGCCGGTGCGCGACAGGTACAGCGGCTTCACGCCGAGACGGTCACGCGCGATAAACAGGCGCTTGGCGTCGCGTTCCCAGATCGCGAAGGCGAACATGCCATTGAGTTTCGGCAGCAGTGCCTCGCCCCAGGCGTGATAACCCTTGAGCAGCACTTCGGTGTCACCACCGGAATAGAAGGAATAACCGAGGCTTTCCAGTTCGGTGCGCAGTTCCGGGTAGTTGTAGATCGCGCCATTGAAGGCCAGGGACAAACCCAATTGGTTGTCGACCATCGGCTGCGCCGAACCGTCCGACAGGTCCATGATTTTCAGGCGACGGTGGCCCAGGGCAATCGGCCCCTGGCTGTGAAAGCCCCACGCGTCAGGGCCGCGAGGGGCCAGGTGATGGGTGATTCGTTCAACGGCTGCAAGGTCCGCAGGTTGATGATCAAAGCGTAACTCGCCAGCTAATCCGCACATAAAGTCCTTACCGGTTTTTCCGTTGGGGAGGGTCAATCGATACCCGCCAAAAACGGCGGGTACTCAGAAACTGACCCGGTGGGATCGCGGGAGTTTTAGATCGATAAGTAATAAGAGGGAATGTGCAGGGAGGCGCCTTCAGCCGAAAACGCCGGTCCGCACCCGATAGATCGATCAATTAAACCGTCAGAATGCGGATTCATTTACCCCGAATCAGGCGCCGCAAGGCGAAACGATTCGGATGGCACGCCTCGGCCACGGCTCTGGGTAATGGCAGCGGTTCGTTGTCGAGCCAGGCCGCGAGCAACTCGCCTGACAACGGCGCGGTAATCAGCCCTCGTGAGCCGTGGCCGCTGTTGACGTACAAACCGTCCAGCCATGGACATGGGGTGTCTGGCGTTTGCCGGGCGTCCTTGCTCAGGGCGATGTAGGCGTCGGCGAAGGCATGGCGATCAGACAAAGGGCCGACAATTGGCAGGTAGTCGGGGCTGGTGCAGCGGAACGCCGCGCGACCTTCAAGTGCCTCGGGTCGCAGGGCCTCTGCGCCGAGTCGGGCGACCAGATCCACCGAGATTTCTTCGAGCATCTGCAGGTTGCCGGCATGCTCGGCCGTGGTGGGCGTCAGGTCGTCGTTGTTGAAATCAAAACTGGCACCCAGGGTGTGTTCACCCAGGCGGGCGGGCGCGACATAACCTTCGGCGCATACCACGGTGCTCAGGCTCTGGCTTGCAGGTGTTTGGGGCAGGCGGGTGATCTGTCCACGAATCCGTTTGAGCGGCAAGTCGCTGCTGAAGTCGAAACGCTTGATCTCGGCGGCGCCGGCCAGCACCACCACCGCTGCGTTGGCCAGCAGCTTGTGACCCTCCCACGCTTGCCATTGCCCTTCGACACGACGCAGTTCCAGTACATCGTGATGGGGCAGGAACCGGATATTCGGATGCGCCGCTTGCCATGCGCACAGGGCGGGCGGATGCACCCAACCGCCTTCGGGGTAAAACAGGCCACCCGATTGCAACGCGATGCCCGCGCGGATCTGCGCGTGTTGCTGATCGAGTGTGTGCAGCAAATCCTCGGGAAACGCCGCCGCCAGTTGTGCCTGACGTTCGGCTTCCTTGGCGTTGAAGGCCAGTTGCAGCACACCGCAATCGTCCCAGTCGACGCCTCGGTGCAAGTGCTCAAGCAAACGCCGGGTGTGACCGAAACCACTGACAATCAACTGTGACAAGGCCGTGCCATGGGCCGAGAGCTTGAGGTACAACACGCCCTGTGGATTGCCCGACGCTTCCTGTGCCAGCGCATCGTGGCGCTCCAGCAAACTGACTTGCCAGCCCCGTGCCGCCAGGCTGGCGGCGGTTGCGCAACCGGCCAGTCCTGCGCCAATCACCAAGGCGTGACGTTCGCCGGTCAACGGCGTTGGGCGGGCAAACCAGGGTTTCGCAACGACAGGCGTGGGGGTTTCTGCAGGCCAGCCCAGAAACACACCGCGCAGGATTTCCCATTTGTGACCGATGCCGGGCGTGCGCTTCATCTTGAAGCCCGCCGCGTTCAACAGACGGCGCACCCAACCGGTGCTGGTGAACGTGCTAATGGTCGAGCCGGGCGCTGCCAATCGAGCCAGTTCGGCAAACAACTCGGCGGTCCACATGTCGGGATTTTTCGCCGGGGCAAAACCGTCGAGAAACCACGCATCAATCTGCGCGTCCAGTTGCGGCAATTGCTCCAGCGCATCGCCGATCAGCAACGTCAGGGTCACACGACCGTTGTCCAAGACCATTCGCTGGAAGCCTTGATGGATCGCCACGTATTGCGCCAGCAATTGATCGGCAAACGGCTTGAGCTCCGGCCACAAAGCCAGCGCACGCTGCAGGTCTGGCTGGCTCAGCGGGTACTTTTCGACACTGATAAAGTGCAGGCGTGCACCGGCCACGGCGTGCTGTTCGAACAACTGCCAGGCGCAGAGGAAGTTAAGTCCGGTACCGAAACCGGTTTCGCCAATGACCAGTCGACCGCCGTCGGGCAACGCGGCGAAGCGTTCACGCAAACCGTTCTGTTCGAGAAATACGTAGCGGGTCTCTTCAAGGCCTGACTTGTCCGAAAAATAGACATCGTCGAACACCCGCGAATACGGGCGACCCTGGTCGTCCCAGTCGAGTTGGGCGTGAGGCAATACAGGTTTCATGGCAGGCTCGGAAACGGCAAGGCGGCCATTCTAGCTGATCGAGGTGGTGATGCCTGATCCATGGCAGTGTCGGGTAGTGGTGCCACAGGCAATCGCCACAAAAAGCCGACCGCCAAGGAATTTTCTGTGATGACGGACAGCCCAATCCGCTAGTCTTGGCGCAATCAGGAAAGGGAGTCGTCCATGTTCGAATCTGCTGAAATCGGTCACGCCATCGACAAAGAAACCTACGACGCTGAAGAACCGGCACTGCGTGAAGCGTTGCTCGAAGCGCAGTTCGAACTTCAACAGCAAAAGCGCTTTCCGGTGATCGTCCTGATCAACGGCATTGAAGGCGCCGGGAAGGGCGAGACGGTCAAGTTGCTCAACGAGTGGATGGACCCGCGTCTTATCGAAGTCCGCACTTTCGATCAGCAGACCGATGAAGAGCTGGCGCGACCTCCGGCCTGGCGCTACTGGCGGATGCTCCCGGCCAAGGGGCGCATGGGGATTTTCTTCGGCAACTGGTACAGCCAGATGCTCCAGGGCCGGGTCCATGGACTGTTCAAGGACGCGGTACTGGATCAGGCGATCAACCAGTCGGAGCGCTTTGAAAAGATGCTCTGCGACGAAGGCGCGCTGATTTTCAAGTTCTGGTTTCACCTCTCCAAGAAGCAGATGAAGGCGCGCCTCAAGGCGCTCGCCGACGACCCTTTGCACAGCTGGCGCATCAGTCCGCTGGACTGGCAACAATCCCGGACTTACGACAAGTTCGTGAAGTACGGCGAGCGCGTGTTGCGTCGCACCAGCCGCGACTACGCGCCCTGGCACGTGATTGAAGGCGTGGATGTGCATTACCGCAGTCTGGCGGTGGGCAAGATCCTGCTCGAAGGCCTGCAAAGTGCCTTGAAACGATCCAGAATCCATCCCGCCAAGGTCAACGCTGCGCCGCTGCCGATCCATGTCGATCAGCTCAACCTGCTCGACAGCCTCGATTTGAGCCAGCGTCTGGACAAGGAAGATTACGAAGAACAACTGATTACCGAGCAGGCGCGATTCTCGGGCCTGATGCGTGACAAACGCATGCGCCAATTCGCCTTGATCGCAGTGTTCGAAGGCAATGACGCGGCGGGCAAGGGCGGTGCAATCCGGCGCGTGGCCGCGGCGCTCGATCCACGTCAGTACAGCATCGTGCCGATTGCCGCGCCCACCGAGGAAGAACGGGCGCAACCGTATTTGTGGCGCTTTTGGCGGCACATTCCGGCCAAGGGCAAATTCACCGTATTCGATCGCTCGTGGTATGGCCGGGTATTGGTCGAGCGCGTCGAAGAACTCTGTCCGCCCGCCGACTGGCTGCGGGCCTACAGCGAGATTAACGACTTCGAAGAGCAGATTTCCGAATCGGGCGTCATCGTGGTCAAGTTCTGGCTGGCCATCGACAAGGAAACGCAACTGGAGCGTTTCGAATCCCGTGAAGACATTCCCTTCAAGCGTTTCAAGATCACTGAAGACGACTGGCGCAATCGGGACAAGTGGGACGCTTACCGCGCGGCCGTCGGCGACATGGTTGACCGCACCAGCACGGAAATCTCGCCATGGACGCTGGTGGAGGCCAATGACAAGCGCTGGGCCCGGGTCAAGGTCCTGCGCACGATCAACCTGGCGCTGGAAGCCGCGTTCGAAAAATCCGACAAGCACGACAAGAAGGCCAAAAAACGCAAGTCGTGAGCCGATGGTTGCGCATACGCGGGGTGAATGATTGTCGCGGTCGGTTATGGGGTGGACTTATGCTCGGTCCACTCCCAACCGATAACAACAATGAGGTATGCCATGCGTGAAGTGGTGATCGTCGACAGCGTGCGGACCGGCCTGGCCAAATCCTTTCGCGGCAAGTTCAACCAGACCCGTCCGGATGACATGGCGGCGCATTGCGTCGATGCCTTGTTGGCGCGCACCGGCATCGACCCGGCCAGTGTCGAGGATTGCATCGTCGGCGCGGGCTCCAACGAAGGCGCCCAGGGCTACAACATCGGTCGCAACGTCGCGGTGTTGTCACGCCTGGGTATCGGCACCGCAGGCATGACCCTCAACCGTTTCTGCTCGTCGGGCTTGCAGGCCATCGCCATCGCCGCCAACCAGATCGCGTCGGGCTGCAGCGACATCATCGTGGCCGGTGGCGTCGAGTCGATCAGCCTGACCATGAAAAGCGTCAACACCGATCACCTGATCAACCCGCTTCTGAAAGAGCAGGTGCCGGGCCTCTATTTCCCGATGGGCCAGACTGCTGAAATCGTTGCACGTCGTTACGACGTCAGTCGCCAGGAACAGGATCTGTATGCCCTGCAGAGTCAGCTGCGTACGGCCCAGGCTCAGGCCGCTGGTTTGTTCGATGATGAAATCGTGCCGATGGCGGTGAAGTATCGGGTTGAAGACAAGGTCACCGGCCAGGTGCAGATCCTCGACGGGATCGTCGACCGCGACGACTGCAACCGCCCGGACACCACGCTGGAAAGCCTGGCCGGGCTGAAACCGGTATTTGCCGAAGACGGTTCGGTCACGGCGGGTAACTCGTCGCAACTGTCCGATGGCGCTTCGATGACGCTGGTCATGAGCCTGGAAAAAGCCCTGGCGCTGGGTCTCAAGCCCAAGGCGTTCTTCCGTGGTTTCACGGTAGCCGGGTGCGAACCGGACGAGATGGGCATCGGTCCGGTGTTCTCGGTGCCGAAATTGCTCAAGGCCAAGGGTTTGCAGGTGGCTGACATTGATCTGTGGGAGTTCAACGAAGCGTTTGCGTCGCAGTGCCTGTACAGCCGCAATCGCCTGGAAATCGATAACGACAAGTACAACGTCAATGGCGGCTCGATTTCCATCGGTCACCCGTTCGGCATGACCGGCTCGCGTCAGGTCGGGCACATTGTGCGTGAGTTGCAGCGGCGCAACTTGCGGTATGGCGTGGTCACCATGTGCGTGGGTGGCGGGATGGGGGCGACGGGGTTGTTCGAAGCGGTGCGCTAAGTCCGCAAGACTTCTGTTGCCTGATTAACCGCTATCGCGAGCAGGCTCGCTCCCTCATTGGATCTATGGCACGCATCAGAACCCTGTGGGAGCGAGCCTGCTCGCGATGGCAGCACCTCGGTCTATCGATCTAGACTCACAAGCTGCATCCGCGCGATGTAAGCCTGAATCTCCCGCGCAGCCGCCTGCGGATTATCAAACGGCCCCTCCAGCGTGTTTTCCCGGGTGCTGAAAAAAAGTTCTCCATTCACACGACACACCCGGTCGCAACGAAAGTGCGTGGCGGGGGCGGTGTCCTGGGCGCGCTTGCCGTACATGGCGGTCTCCTGAGGGATGTTCCGGTTAGCGGATCCAATGAGCTTATGCATGAACCACTTGCGGCGCCTGACCAACTGATCGGCGGCACTTCGCCAGATTAATGGTGCGACCTGCACAGTTTCATTCGCGGCCCGTCGCCAACTGTCCCTGTGTCGCGCCGAGGTCTGCGCCTAGAATGGTGTTTCTTGCCATCTGGCTTTGGGGTTCGCATGCACATTTCATCCGGTCGCTGGGTTTACGGTCTGTTCCTGGCCTTGCTGACCGCAGTCCTGTGGGGAATCCTGCCGATCAAACTCAAGCAAGTCCTGCTGGTGATGGACCCGGTGACGGTGACCTGGTTTCGCCTGACGGTGTCCGGTGGCTGCCTGTTCATTTATCTGGCGGCGACCAGGCGCCTGCCCAGTCGCAAAGTCCTCGGCCCGCGCGGTGGCTGGCTGGTGTTGATGGCGGTGCTCGGTCTGGTCGGCAACTACGTGTTGTACCTGATGGGCCTGAACCTGCTCAGCCCCGGCACCGCGCAACTGGTGGTGCAGATGGGCCCGATCATGTTGCTGATCGCCAGCCTGTTTGTGTTCAAGGAACGGTTCAGTGTGGGGCAGGGGATTGGTCTGCTGGTGCTTCTGATCGGTTTCGCGCTGTTCTTTAATCAACGTCTGGCCGAGCTGTTGACCTCGCTGACCGATTACACCGCCGGCGTGTTGCTGGTGCTGCTGGCTTCGACGGTCTGGACGTTTTACGCACTGGGGCAGAAGCAATTGCTGACGGTGTGGAATTCGTTGCAGGTGATGATGGTGATCTACCTGTTCTGCGCGCTGTTGCTGACGCCTTGGGTGCATCCGCTGGAGGCGCTGCAGTTGAACCCGTTGCAAGGCTGGTTATTGCTGGCGTGCTGCATGAACACCTTGATCGCTTATGGCGCCTTTGCCGAAGCGCTGGCCCATTGGGAAGCTTCGCGGGTGAGTGCGACGCTGGCGATCACACCGTTGGTGACGTTTGGCGCAGTGGCCGTGGCAGCGTGGGCATGGCCGGAATATGTGCATGCCGAGACGATCAATGGCCTGGGGTATGGCGGGGCGGTGTTGGTGGTGGTGGGGTCGGCGCTGGTGGCGTTGGGGCCTTCGTTGATAGCCGGGCTCAGGGCTCGGCGAGTACGGATAGCCGCAGGTTAAACCGCGTTTTCGTTCTTCGCGAGCAGGCTCGCTCCTACATTTAACCGAGTTCTATCAGAAGAATGCGGCCCCCTGTGGGAGCGAGCCTGCTCGCGATGGCTGATTGTCAGGCGCTACACACTCAGCCCTTGGCGCCCGCTTCCAACATATTCTCCGGCCTTACCCACGCATCAAACTCTTCATCCGTCAGATACCCCAGTTGCAATGCCGCCTCTCGCAAGGTCAGCCCCTCGCTGTAAGCCTTCTTGGCAATCTCCGCCGATTTGTCGTAGCCGATATGCGGGTTCAGCGCGGTCACCAGCATCAGCCCACGCTCCAGGTGCTCGGCCATTTTCGCCGCGTCCGGTTCCAGGCCGGCGATGCAATGCTGCTGGAAGTTGCTGCAGCCATCGCCCAGCAGGCGGATCGATTGCAGCAGGTTGTGGATGATCACCGGTTTGAACACGTTCAGTTGCAAGTGCCCCTGACTCGCCGCAAAACCAATGGCGACGTCGTTGCCCAGGACTTGGCACGCCAGCATCGACAGCGCTTCACACTGGGTCGGATTGACCTTGCCCGGCATGATTGAGCTGCCCGGTTCGTTGGCCGGCAGTTTCACTTCGGCAAAACCTGCACGCGGCCCGGAACCTAGCAGACGCAAGTCGTTGGCGATTTTCATCAGGGTCACGGCGAGGGTTTTCAGCGCGCCCGACAGGGTGGTCAGCGGCTCATGGCCGGCCAGCGCGGCGAACTTGTTCGGCGCGGTAACGAACGGCAGGCCGGAAAGGGCCGCCAACTCCGCAGCGATCGCTTCACCAAAACCGTGGGGTGAGTTCAGCCCGGTGCCGACTGCGGTGCCGCCTTGCGCCAGTTCACAGACCGCCGGCAGTGCGCTGCGGATTGCCCGTTCGGCGTAATCCAGTTGCGCGATGAACGCCGAGAGTTCCTGGCCGAAGGTGATCGGCGTGGCGTCCATCATGTGGGTGCGGCCGGTCTTGACCAGTTTCATATACCGCGCCGCCAACTCGGCCAGGCCGCCGGAGAGTTCACTGATTGCCGGTAGCAAATGCTGCTGCACTGCCTGGGCGGCGGCAATGTGCATGGCGGTCGGGAAGCAGTCGTTGGAGCTTTGCGAGCGGTTGACGTGATCATTGGGGTGAACCGGGGTCTTGCCACCACGCGGGTTGCCGGCCAGTTCGTTGGCGCGGCCGGCGATCACTTCGTTGACGTTCATGTTGCTCTGGGTGCCGCTGCCGGTCTGCCAGACCACCAGCGGGAACTGGTCGTCGTGGCTGCCGTCGAGCACTTCGTCTGCGGCCTGTTCGATCAGGCGGGCGATGTCGGCGGGCAGGTCGCCGTTGCGGTCATTGACCCGCGCCGCGGCTTTCTTGATCAGGGCCAGTGCGTGCAGCACGGCCAGGGGCATGCGTTCGTTGCCAATGGCGAAGTTGATCAGCGAGCGTTGCGTTTGAGCACCCCAGTAGGCCTCATCCGGGACTTCCACCTGGCCAAGGCTGTCGGTTTCGATACGGCTCATCTTGCACACTCCTGTAGGTCGATAGCGCAGTTTAGGCCGTGATCGCCGGCCGTGGTTCCATCAGTCTGTTTTTTGACCGTTCGCCCCCTCTAATTCAGGCCTGACAAGGCTTGGGGTTGAGTGACACACTTTTTTAGGCGCAGAATGGTCGCCCTTGGGGTTTTACCTCGCCTGCTAGAAAAGGAAACTCGATGACTCGTCTTCGTGCCATCTGTACCGCGGTTGCACTGGTTTGCGCCAGCGGCCCTGTTTTTGCCGATACCGCCAGCCACAACGCCAGTGCCGAAGCTTTCCTGACCCTGGCGCACGCTGACAAATTGGGCACTCCGGTGTACATGCAAGTGCAGCAAATGTTCGCTCAGCGCTTTGAACAGACCAAAGCCCCTGAATCGAAAAAAGCCCTGCTGGAAACCTATCAAGCCAAGGCCAACGCCGCTCTGGACGCAGCCATTGGCTGGAACAAGCTGAAGCCAGACATGGTCAAGCTCTACACCACCAACTTCAGCGAATCCGAGCTGAAAGACCTGGTCGCGTTCTACAAGTCGCCACTGGGCAAGAAAGTCCTGGAAAAAATGCCGCAGCTGACTCAGCAGTCGGCCCAGATGACTCAAGCCAAGCTGGAAAGCGCGGTGCCTGTGGTCAACAAGCTGTTGGCTGACATGACTGCCGAGCTGGAGCCTAAAGGCGCCGCCGCTCCAGCCAAGAAAAAGCCTTAAGCGGAGCCCGGTATGACCATGCAACAACGCATCGAATCGACGCTGGGCTTGTTACAGCCCGAGCATCTGCAAGTGCTGGATGAAAGCCACATGCACAGCCGTGGGTTACAGACCCACTTCAAGGCGGTGGTGGTCAGCCAGCAGTTTGAAGGGCTCAACCGCGTCAAGCGTCACCAGAAAGTCTACGGTACGCTCGGCGAGCTGATGGGCGAGTTCCATGCGTTGGCGCTGCATACCTACACGCCTGAAGAATGGGCACAGATCGACGCGGCCCCGGCCTCGCCAACCTGTGCTGGCGGCAGCTAGGAGCGAGGCTTGCCCGCGAAGGCGTCCTCAAGATCGCCTTCGCGGGCAAGCCTCGTTCCTACAGAAGCACTTATTTTTGATAGACTGCCCAACGCGCCGCTCACCCGGCGCGTTTTTTTTATTCCGGTTCGCCCTTTGCGAGGGTAGCCACCTGGAGAAACACCCATGACACAACAGATTGTCGTGGCGGCACTGTATAAGTTCGTCACTCTGGAAGATTACGTTGCCCTGCGCGAGCCACTGCTGCAAGCCATGGTCGACAATGGCATCAAGGGCACGCTGCTGATCGCCGAAGAAGGCATCAACGGCACCGTGTCCGGCAGCCGCGAAGGCATAGACGGGCTGATGGCCTGGCTCAAGAACGACCCGCGCATGGACGACATCGACCACAAAGAGTCGTACTGCGACGACCAGCCGTTCTACCGCACCAAGGTCAAGCTCAAGAAAGAAATCGTCACCCTCGGCGTCGAAGGCGTGGACCCGAACAAACAGGTCGGCACCTACGTCGATCCACAGAACTGGAATGCGCTGATCAGCGACCCTGAAGTGCTGTTGATCGACACCCGCAACGACTACGAGGTTTCGATCGGCACCTTCGAAGGCGCCATCGACCCGAAAACCACCAGTTTTCGCGAATTCCCCGACTACATCAAAGCCCACTTCGACCCGGCCGTGCACAAGAAAGTCGCGATGTTCTGCACCGGCGGCATTCGTTGTGAGAAGGCCTCTAGCTACATGCTCAGCCAGGGTTTCGACGAGGTCTATCACCTCAAGGGCGGTATCCTGAAGTACCTTGAAGAGGTGCCGCAGGAAGAAACCAAATGGCAGGGCGACTGCTTCGTGTTCGACAACCGTGTGACCGTGCGCCATGACCTCAGCGAAGGCGACTACGATCAATGTCATGCCTGTCGTACGCCGGTAAGCGTCGAAGACCGCACGTCCGAGCATTATGTGGCCGGCATCAGTTGCCCGCATTGCTGGGATACGCTGAGCGAGAAAACCCGTCGCAGCGCCATTGATCGGCAGAAGCAGATCGAACTGGCCAAGGCGCGCAACCTGCCTCACCCGATCGGCTACAACTACAAGCAAACTCCTTCAGAGGCTTGAACCATGTCTGCCCAACGCCTGCTCTATGTGATGGACCCGATGTGTTCCTGGTGCTGGGGCTTTGCGCCCGTCGCCAACGCGCTGGTCGAGCAGGCGCAGGCCGCAGGGGTGGACGTGCACCTGGTGGTGGGCGGCTTGCGCACCGGCAGCGGCTCCGCATTGGAGCCGACTACCCGGCGCTACATCCTTGAGCATTGGCAAGCCGTCACCCAGGCCACCGGCCAGCCGTTCAAGGCCGAAGGCGCATTGCCTGACGGTTTCGTCTACGACACCGAGCCTGCCTGCCGGGCGTTGGTGACCGCGCGTAGCCTGGCGCCGGATTGCGCGTGGAAACTGCTCGGCCTCATTCAGCACGCGTTCTATGCCGAAGGTCGAGACGTCACCCACGCCAGTGTCCTGGTCGAGTTGGCCGAGAAAGCCGGCCTGCCGCGCATCGAGTTTGCGGCTGCGTTCGACCGTGCCGATCAGCACGCCGCGACTGCTGCCGATTTCACCTGGGTCCAGGACCTCGGCATCGCCGGATTCCCAACGCTGTTGGCCGAACGTAGCGGGCAACTGGCGCTGCTGACCAATGGCTATCAACCCTTGAGTGAATTGTCGCCATTGCTCGGTCGTTGGCTGGAGCGCGCTGCCTGTGCATGACCTGCCCGATGACACGCCAGCTCCCAAGCGTGTCGATCGGCTGAGTTGGGCTGAAATCCGGCGGCTGGCCCTTCACCATAAAAAATCCCTGTGGATCGCCAATGGCGTGGCGGTGCTGGCCACCCTGTGCAGCGTGCCGATTCCGTTGCTGCTGCCGTTGCTGGTGGACGAAGTGCTGCTGGGGCATGGCGATTCCGCGCTGAAAATCATGAACCACGCGTTGCCGGAAGGCTGGCAGAAAGCGGCGGGCTACATCGGCCTGATGCTGCTGGTGACCTTGTTGCTGCGCTGCGGCGCCTTGCTGTTCAACGTGGTGCAGGCGAAGTTGTTCGCGGCGCTAGCCAAAGACATCGTGTATCGCATCCGCATACGGTTGATCGAACGGCTCAAGCGTATTTCCCTGGGCGAATACGAAAGCCTGGGCAGCGGCACGGTGACCACGCACCTGGTCACGGACCTGGACACGCTGGACAAATTTGTCGGCGAGACACTCAGTCGATTCCTCGTGGCGATGCTGACGCTGGTCGGCACTGCAAGCATTCTGATCTGGATGCACTGGAAGCTGGCGCTTTTGATCATGTTGTTCAATCCGCTGGTGATCTACGCCACGGTGCAACTGGGCAAGCGGGTCAAGCACCTGAAGAAGCTCGAGAATGACAGCACCTCGCGTTTTACCCAGGCCCTGACCGAAACCCTCGACTCGATCCAGGAAGTGCGTGCCGGCAACCGTCAGGGGTTTTTTCTCGGGCGTCTGGGGCAGCGGGCCCGGGAAGTGCGCGATTATGCGGTGACCTCGCAGTGGAAGACCGATGCGTCGAACCGTGCCAGTGGCTTGCTGTTCCAGTTCGGCATCGATATTTTCCGCGCTGCGGCGATGCTCACCGTGTTGTTCTCCGACTTGTCCATCGGGCAGATGCTGGCGGTGTTCAGCTACCTGTGGTTCATGATCGGTCCGGTCGAGCAACTGCTCAATTTGCAATACGCCTATTACGCCGCCGGCGGTGCGCTGTCGCGGATCAACGAGTTGCTGGCCCGCGCCGATGAGCCGCAATACCCCGGCGGTGTCGATCCGTTTCAGGGGCGGGACACCGTGGGCATCGAAGTCCAGGGCTTGAGTTTCGGATACGGCGACGAGTTGGTGTTGAACCAGATGGACCTGTCCATCGCCCCCGGTGAAAAAGTGGCGATTGTCGGTGCCAGCGGTGGTGGCAAGAGCACCCTGGTGCAGTTGCTGCTGGGGTTGTACACGCCCCTTGCCGGGACCATCCGCTTCGGTGGCTCGACCCAGCAGGAGATCGGCCTGGAGACCGTGCGCGAAAACGTCGCCGTGGTCCTGCAACACCCCGCGCTGTTCAACGATACCGTGCGCGCCAATCTGACGATGGGCCGTCTGCGCAGCGACGAGGCCTGCTGGCAAGCGCTGGAGATTGCCCAGCTGAACCAAACGGTTCGAGAATTGCCTGATGGTCTGGACAGCATTGTCGGACGCTCTGGCGTGCGCTTGTCCGGTGGTCAGCGGCAACGGCTGGCGATTGCGCGGATGGTGCTGGCCGAACCCAAGGTGGTGATTCTCGACGAGGCCACCTCGGCGCTGGACGCTGCCACCGAATACAACCTGCACCTGGCGCTGGCGCGGTTCTTGAGCAACCGCACCACGCTGATCATTGCGCATCGGTTGTCGGCGGTGAAACAGGCTGATCGGGTGCTGGTGTTCGACGGCGGGCAAATTGCCGAGGATGGTGACCATCAGCAACTGATTGCCGAAGGTGGGTTGTACGCCAAGCTTTATGGCCATTTACAGCAGCATTAGTGACAGCCCGCGTCAGGTTTGCGGCAAGTGCATGCAAAATACGGGCGCTGGCTTGCCGGGATCGAATACGCACCCTAGTCTAGCTGTAGCGATCACGTTGGATGATGATCTGGCAGTGCTAATACAAGGGACCTCATGAAGCAAAAGCGGACTCTCGGAACCCCTAGGTTATTGGGCATCGTCTGGCCATTTATTGCCGTAGTGCTATTTCAAGCGCTGTTGGGCGGGGTCAGTCTCTATGTACTTTCGGCAGTTCGCGGCTATGTGGCCGGGGAGAGCCTGTGGTCCAAGGGCCAGAAGGACGCCATCTATTACCTCAATCTCTACGCGGACAGTCGCGACGAGGCCATTTTCCTCAAGTACCAGAACGCCATTGCCGTACCCCAGGGTGGTCACGAGTTGCGCGTGGCGCTGGATCATCAGCCACCGAATATCGAAGCCGCACGGGTGGCGATTCTCAAGGGGGCAATCATCCCGACGACGTCTCCAGCGTGATCTGGCTGTACCTCAATTTCAGGCATTTCAGTTACCTTGAAAAAGCCATCGACCGCTGGACGGTGGGTGACGCGTATCTGGTGCAACTCGATAACGTCGCCCAAGAGATGCACCGGCGCATTACCGAAAACCAGGCGTCGGACGCTGACATCAAACGCTGGAAAGACCAGATTTTTGCAATCAACGATGGTGTGACGCCTGCCGCCACAGCCTTCAGCGATGCCTTGGGCGAGGGCTCGCGCTTGATTCTGCGCCTGCTGCTGGTCACGAACCTGGCCACGGCCCTGGGCTTGATTGCGTTAGCGTTGATGCGTACCCACAAACTGCTCAAACAGCGCCATGCCTTTGCCGAGGCCTTGCAGTTGGAGAAAGACCGGGCGCAGATCACCCTGCAATCCATTGGCGACGGGGTGATTACCACGGATGTCGACGGTGCGATCGCCTACATGAACCCGGCGGCCGAGGCGTTGACTCACTGGAAGGGCGAGCAGGCCATCGGCTTGCCGCTGGCGGCCTTGTTCAATCTGCTGGATGACAACGCTCAGGCTGACGGCTTTACCTTGATCGAGCACATATTGAGCGGTCAGCTCAGCGGCGCCAGCGAGCATTCCAAACTGATCCAGCGCCTTGACGGCAGCACCGTCTCGGTCACCCTGGTCGGGGCGCCGATCCGCAACGCCGACAAGGTCAGTGGCGCCGTGCTGGTGTTGCATGACATGACTCAGGAGCGCCAGTACATCGCCAATCTGTCCTGGCAGGCGACCCACGACGCCTTGACCGGGCTGGCCAATCGTCGCGAGTTCGAGTATCGCCTGGAGCAGGCGCTGCACAACCTGACCCGATACTCTGGGCGCCACGCCTTGATGTTCCTCGATCTGGACCAGTTCAAACTGGTCAACGATACCTGCGGCCATGCGGCGGGTGACGAACTGCTTCGGCATATCTGCGCGCTGTTGCAATCAGGCTTGCGCGAAGGTGACACGCTGGCCCGGCTGGGTGGCGACGAGTTCGGGATTTTGCTGGAAGACTGTCCGCCGGAAGCGGCCGAGAAAATTGCCGAGAGCCTGCGCCATACCGTGCAGAACCTGCACTTTGTGTGGAAAGGCCGGCCATTCGTCACAACGGTGAGCATCGGGATGGTTCATATCGCGCAAACCCCGACCACCCTCGAAGCCTCGCTGCGTGCTGCCGATATGGCCTGTTACATGGCCAAGGAAAAAGGGCGTAACCGTGTTCAGGTGTATAACGCCGATGATTCGGAACTGTCCCTGCGTTTCGGTGAGATGGCGTGGGTACAGCGCCTGCACATGGCCCTGGAAGAGGATCGCTTTTGCCTGTATTCCCAGGAAATCGCACCCCTTGGTCATACCGAACACGGCGGCGGGCATATAGAAATCCTGTTGCGTCTACATGATGAAGCCGGGCGCATGATATTACCGGACAGTTTTATTCCGGCTGCCGAACGTTATGGTCTGATGACCGCACTTGATCGTTGGGTGGTGCAGAACGTCTTTAAGATCATTGCCCAATGTATTGCCGAAGAGCGCAAAGGTCCTTTGGCCATGTGTGCGATTAATCTGTCAGGCACTACTATCGGAGATGACGCGTTTCTGGACTTCCTGAGGGAACAGTTTGTTGCATGGTCCATTCCACCTGAAATGATTTGTTTTGAAATTACAGAGACCAGTGCAATTTCCAATTTGGGAAGTGCAATTAGATTTATCAATGAACTCAAAGGTTTAGGTTGTCACTTTTCGTTGGATGACTTCTGCGCCGGTATGTCCTCATTCGCCTACTTGAAACATTTACCTGTAGACTTCTTGAAGATCGATGGAAGTTTCGTAAAGGATATGCTGGACGACCCGATTAACCGCGCCATGGTAGAAGTGATCAATCACATCGGCCATGTCATGGGTAAGCGCACGATTGCCGAGTTTGTAGAAACACCCCAGATCGAGCAGGCATTGCTGGAGATCGGGGTCGACTTCGCTCAAGGGTATGTCATTGAACGCCCGCATCTGTTTACCTGCGATAGTTTGCAAAGTCGTCCTGCCCGGCCTCAACCTTTGTTATTCAAGGCGCCCGGCACGTTCCGTTGAAATCTCTTGCTGATCCTAACAATCACAATCAAAAGGAGCCCGACAGTGATCGACACATTCAATCGAACCGGACCACTCATGGAAGCTGCAAGTTATCCCGCATGGGCGCAACAGCTCATCAAGGACTGCAGCGAGAGTAAGCGCCGGGTTGTCGAACACGAACTGTATCAGCGCATGCGAGACAATAAGCTCGGCGCAAAAACCATGCGGCAGTACCTTATTGGTGGCTGGCCCGTCGTTGAACAGTTCGCGTTATATATGGCACAAAACCTGACCAAGACTCGTTTTGCCCGCCACCCCGGTGAAGACATGGCGCGTCGTTGGTTGATGCGTAACATTCGTGTCGAACTTAACCATGCCGATTACTGGGTTAACTGGAGTCGGGCCCATGGGGTCAGCCTGGAAGACTTGCAGGCGCAACACGTTGCACCTGAACTTCACGCCTTGAGCCACTGGTGCTGGCACACCAGTTCGGCGGATTCGCTGATTGTCGCCATTGCCGCGACCAACTACGCCATCGAAGGTGCGACTGGAGAGTGGTCGGCATTGGTCTGTTCCAATGGTGTCTATGCGGCCGCGTTCCCGGAGGAAGATCGCAAGCGGGCCATGAAGTGGTTGAAGATGCACGCTCAGTACGATGATGCCCATCCCTGGGAAGCGCTTGAAATCATCTGCACATTGGCGGGCCTGAACCCGAGCAAATCCTTGCAAGTGGAATTGCGCCAGGCGGTCTGCAAGAGTTACGACTACATGCACCTGTTCCTGGAGCGCTGCATGCAGTTGGAACACTCTGAAAAGGCTCCGGTCGCGCGTGAGCGCATGGCATTGGCCGAAAGCTGATCCATAGGTATTACAGGCAAAAAAATGTGGGAGCGGCGTTGCGGCGATCCGAGCAAGTCGGATCGCCGCACCGCCACTCCCACATTAGTTATGTGGCTCAGCTGAAGGATTAACCCGCCATGGCCAACCGGTTACGCCCTTCGCGCTTGGCGACATACAGCGCGCTGTCGGCCCGACGCAACAAACTATCGGCCGATTCGCCGGGCAGCAGGGTCGAGCAACCCAGGCTGACCGTCAGCTCGATCTGATTGCCATCGGCTTTGTAACTCTGCGCCTGTGCCGCAAACCGCAGTCTTTCGCCGACCATGGCGGCGGCTTCCCGACTGGTGTTGGACAGGAGGATCAGGAACTCTTCGCCACCAAAACGGAACACCATGTCCACATTGCGCAGCTGGTTCTTGATCGAGGCTGCGACGCTCTTGAGTACGTCATCGCCCGCACTGTGGCCGAAATTATCGTTAACGTTTTTGAAGTGATCGATGTCCAGCATGAGCAGTGACAACGGCATCAAGTGGCGCCGCGACATCTCGATTTCACGCTCTAAGGTCTGATCCATGGCGATGCGGTTGCCGGTATCGGTCAACGGATCGCGCAGTGCACTTTGCGTCGCCGCGCGGTAGAGCAGGGCGTTACGCATCGGGAACAGGAGCGTGGACAGCAGCGATTCCAGATTGCTTTGTTCGTGGTCGCTGAATCGCTGATTGCGGCGGAACACCAGTTCACCCAGGTTCTCGCCTTCATGGCTGAGGCTGTAAGTGACGGAATGGTGGCCGCGATGCCCGAATTCCAGACGCAAGTCGCTGGCCGAGTGCTGATAAGTCAGCGCATCCAGCGGCACCAGGCGTTGAATCTCGCGGAAGAAAAGTCCGAGAATGCGTTGTGGCTCAAGACTGGTCTGCAGTTGCTGGCCAAGTTGCTGGCGCACTTGTGCAAGGCTGAATGGCCGCTCCAGAATGGGAGGTTGCTGACCAAAGCCCAGGCGTTGCAATTTGGCGCTGTCGAAGTCAATTGCGTTGGTCTGGGATGGTGATTTCATATGGCGTGAGCCCCTAAGCAGTAAGGCTGTCTTACAGGCTGGGTGAGAGCGGCTTTGGGCTGCGCGTCATACTGGTCCATCAGTCCCGTAGGACATTTGGCGCAAGTTTAGTCCGCTTTGCCGAATATAAGTAACCTATCGACTGAGGCGTCCGCCCGATTGCTTTCACACGGCGTGTCTGAGCAAAATTAGAGCGAAAGTCATGCCAATGAGTTCCTTTGAATAAAAATCCTTGAAAATCAACAAGTTGAAGGATTTCTGAAGGGTTTCAGGCAGAAAGAGCGGCGGCGTATTGACTTAAACCACTGCACTTGCGGGGTGCTTTCAGGGCCGCGCCGGGAACCCGGCGCGGTACAAAAAGCGACGTGCGGTTGTTACTGTGCGTTGAAAGCCTGGCCGTTGATGCCAGTGCTGTCCGGACCCATCAAGTAAAGGTAGACCGGCATGATCTCCTCGGGCGTAGGGTTGTTCAGCGGATTTTCACCCGGGTATGCCTGGGCGCGCATGCTGGTACGGGTAGCGCCCGGGTTGATGCTGTTGGAGCGCACCGGCGCCACGGTGTCGACTTCGTCGGCCAGGGTTTGCATCAGGCCTTCGGTGGCAAACTTGGACACGCCATAAGCGCCCCAGTACGCGCGACCCTTACGACCGACGCTGCTGGAGGTGAACACCACCGAAGCGTCCTGGGACAGCTTGAGCAGCGGCAGCAAGGTGCTGGTGAGCATGAACATGGCATTGACGTTGACGTGCATGACGCGCATGAAGTTCTCGCCGGACAGCTGCTCGATCGGCGTGCGCGGACCAATGATCGACGCGTTATGCAGCAAACCGTCGAGGTGGCCGAACTCTGTTTCGATCATCGCGGCCAGCTCATCGTATTGATGAGGCAACGCGGTTTCCAGGTTGAACGGTATCACCGCAGGCTGTGGATGCCCGGCGGCTTCGATTTCGTCATAGACCTGAGTCAGATTGGCTTCGGTCTTGCCCAGCAGCAGTACGGTTGCACCATGGGCTGCGTAGGTTTTCGCCGCCGCAGCGCCAATGCCGCGACCTGCGCCGGTAACCAGGATGACCCGGTCCTTGAGCAATTCAGGGCGGGCGGAATAATCAAACATAAGAAACCTCACAACAATTCAACACAAAGGCGGCACCGAACCTGTGGCGAGGGAGCTTGCTCGCGTTCGACTGCAAAGCAGTCGTAAATCACCAGATACGGTGTGCCTGACAGAATGCGTTTGTAGATAGAGGAGGCGCTTCGCGCCCCAGCGGGAGCAAGCTCCCGCGCCACAAAATCTGCGGTACTCAGCAGCTGCAAAGAGCGCTATCGAGCACCTTGCGTAACTCAAGCGGATGATCCACCACCACATCCGCCCCCCAATGCCGCGGGTTGTCGTCCGGGTGAATGTAGCCGTAGGTCACGGCAGCCGTTTTGGTGCCGGCATCGCGACCGGACTCGATGTCGCGCAGGTCATCGCCCACAAACAGCACGCTGGCCGGGTCCAGGTCGAGCATCTTGCACGCCAGGATCAACGGCTCAGGGTCCGGCTTGCTGTTCTTGACATGGTCCGGGCAGATCAGCAGTGCCGAGCGCTCGGCCAGGCCAAGCTGCTGCATGATCGGCTCGGCGAAGCGCAGCGGCTTGTTAGTGACCACGCCCCAGATCAGGTTGGCTTTCTCAATGTCGACCAGCAGTTCGCCCATGCCGTCGAAGAGTTTACTGTGAACCGCGCAACCGGCGAGGTAACGCTCCAGAAACTCCAGGCGTAATTCCTCGAAACCCGGTGATTCCGGGTCCATGGAGAAGGTCACGGCGACCATCGCCTTGGCCCCGCCGGAAATCTCGTCGCGGATGTGCTTGTCGTTCACCGGCGGCAAGCCGCGATCGGCGCGCATCGCCTGGCAGATGGCGATGAAGTCCGGCGCGGTGTCGAGCAGCGTGCCGTCCATGTCGAAAAGGACTGCTCTGATACGCATCGGCTTACTCCTCGCGCAGGGTCTGGATCATGTAGTTGACGTCCACATCGGCCGCCAGCTTGTAGTGCTTGGTCAGCGGGTTGTACGTCAGCCCGATGATGTCCTTGACGGTCAGGCCGGCCATGCGGCTCCAGGCACCCAGCTCGGAAGGGCGGATGAATTTCTTGAAGTCGTGAGTGCCTCGTGGCAGCAGCTTCATGATGTATTCGGCACCGATGATGGCGAACAGATACGCCTTCGGATTGCGGTTGATGGTGGAGAAGAACACCTGGCCGCCCGGTTTGACCATTTTGAAGCAGGCGCGGATCACCGAGGACGGATCCGGCACGTGCTCCAGCATTTCCAGGCAGGTGACCACGTCGAACTGCTCAGGCATTTCCTCGGCCAGCGCTTCGGCGGTGATCTGCCGGTACTCGACGCTCACGCCGGATTCCAGCTGATGCAATTGCGCGACCGCCAGCGGCGCTTCGCCCATGTCGATGCCCATGACGGTGGCGCCGCGCTGAGCCATGGCTTCGCTGAGGATGCCGCCACCGCAGCCCACATCGAGGACTTTCTTGCCGGCCAGGTTGACCCGTTCGTCAATCCAGTTGACCCGCAGCGGGTTGATGTCGTGCAGCGGTTTGAACTCGCTTTCGCGGTCCCACCAGCGATGGGCCAGGGCTTCGAATTTGGCGATTTCGGCGTAGTCGACGTTGCTCATGGTTTAAGTCCTCTAAAACTTGAAAAATCCTGTTGCCCCGGAAGTCAGTCCGGGGAGGCTTACTGTTCGGTGTGGCCGCTGATGCGTTGACCCCAGGCCTTGGCGGTGGCGCAGAGCTGCTCCTCGTCCAGGCGAGTCAGGCGACGGTCGTCGAGCAATTGTTTGCCGGCGACCCACAGATGTTTCACGCAGTCGCGGCCGGTGGCGTATATAAGCTGCGAAACCGGATCGTAGATCGGTTGCTGCGCCAGGCCCGAGAGGTCGAACGCGACGATGTCCGCGGCTTTGCCAACTTCCAGCGAACCGGTTTCAGTCTCGATCCCCAGCGCACGGGCGCCATTGAGGGTGGCCATGCGCAGTGCGCGATGGGCGTCCAGCGCAGTGGCCGAGCCAGCGACAGCCTTGGCCAACAGCGCGGCAGTGCGGGTTTCGCCGAGCAAGTCGAGGTCGTTGTTGCTGGCCGCGCCATCGGTACCGATGGCGACATTGACGCCGGCCTGCCAAAGACGCTCGACCGGGCAGAAGCCGCTCGCCAGCTTGAGATTGGACTCCGGGCAATGAATCACATTGGTGTTGCTTTCTACCAGCAGCACCAGGTCTTCATCGCTGATCTGGGTCATGTGCACGGCCTGGAAGCGCGGGCCGAGCAATCCCAGGCGGCCTAGTCGGGCCAGGGGGCGCTCGCCGCGCTGCTCGACCGATTGCTGCACTTCGAACGCGGTTTCATGGACGTGCATGTGAATCGAGGCGTCCAGTTCTTCGGCGATCACCCGGATTTTCTCCAGGTTTTCGTCGCCCACGGTGTAGGGCGCATGGGGGCCGAACGTGACTTTGATCCGCTCGTGGTGCTTGAGATCGCCGAACAATTCGACGCCCTGACGAATGGCCTCGTCCGCCGTGCTGGCCCTGGAATCGGGAAATCGAGGATCGGAATGGCGATTTGTGCGCGTATGCCACTGTTATGGACACGTTCGCTGGCAACCTTCGGGAAGAAATACATGTCAGAGAAACAGGTGATGCCACCTTTGATCTGCTCGGCGATCGCCAGGTCGGTGCCATCGCGTACAAAATCTTCGTCGACCCACTTGGCTTCGGCGGGCCAGATGTGGTTTTCCAGCCAGGTCATCAGCGGCAGATCGTCCGCCAGGCCCCGGAACAGTGTCATCGCCGCATGCCCGTGGGCATTGATCAGGCCGGGGCTGAGCAACATGTCCGGCAACTCACGAACTTCGGTTGCGTTAAGCTTCAGCGCAGCCGCTCGTGGGCCGATAAACACGATGCGTCCATCGCGAATGCCCAGGCCGTGCTCTTTGAGGACAACACCAGCGGGTTCGACGGGTACCAGCCAGGTCGGCAGCAATAACAGGTCGAGCGCAGCGGCAGTGTTCGGCATCGAGGGTCGGTTCCAGTGCTTTTGTAAAGGATGGCGAAGTATACCCGAGCGTCTTCGCGGGGGGATCGCTATAATCGGCGGCTTTTGTTCATGAGTGCGGGGTGTGGGATGCGCGATCGACTGTTGGCTGCGGAGAAGGTGAAGGCCATCGATTGGCGTGATGGCGCCCTGTACCTGCTGGATCAGCGTATTTTGCCGTTCGAGGAAACGTGGATCGCCTGCACCAGCGCCGCAAGTGTGGCCGAGGCCATTCGCTCGATGGTGGTGCGCGGCGCGCCGGCCATTGGCATCAGTGCGGCCTATGCGATGGTGCTGTCGGCCCGCGCTCGCATAGCTGAGGGTGGTGACTGGCAGGCCGAGTGGGAAGAGGATTACGCATTGCTGGCTGATTCCCGTCCAACGGCGGTGAATCTGTTCTGGGCCTTGGGGCGCATGCGTGACCGCCTGGATCGTCTCAAGGGCGATGCGGATCCTCTCGCGGCGCTGGAGGCGGAAGCCATCGCCATTCATGAAAGCGATCGCGAAGCCAACCTGACCATGGCGCAATTGGGTGTGGACCTGATCCGCAAGCACCAGGGCAACGCGCAGGCGATCCTGACCCACTGCAATACCGGCGCACTGGCCACCGGCGGTTTCGGCACCGCGTTGGGGGTGATTCGCGGGGCCTTTATCGAAGGCATGGTCGAGCGCGTCTACGCCGACGAAACCCGGCCATGGTTGCAAGGTTCGCGATTGACCGCCTGGGAATTGGCCAATGAAGGCATTCCCGTGACCGTCAACGCCGACTCCGCCGCCGCGCACATCATGAAAACCAAGGGTGTGACCTGGGTGATTGTCGGCGCAGACCGGATCACCGCCAATGGCGATGTGGCCAACAAGATCGGTACGTATCAGCTGGCAGTCAACGCCATGCACCACGGCGTGCGCTTCATGGTGGTGGCGCCGAGTTCGACCATCGACATGAACCTGGCCAGCGGCGACGAGATTCCAATTGAAGAACGCGATGGTCGCGAGTTGCTGGAAGTCGGCGGCAAGCGGGTCGGGGCGGAGGTTGATGCGTTCAACCCTGTGTTCGACGTGACCCCGGCGGACCTGATCGATGCGATCGTCACCGAGAAAGGCATCGTCGAGCGCCCGGACACGGCGAAAATGGCGCTGTTGATGTGCCGCAAGCGTCTGCATTGAGAGCGTCCGGCGCCTTGTAAATCGACATCGCCAGCAGGCTGGCTCCCACAGGTTTTTTGATCGACACCGATCCTGTGGGAGCCAGCCTGCTGGCGATGAGGCCCTAAAAGTCAACAAACATCCGTAAATCAGATGCCAATTCTGCATTCGGAGCGGCTCTAAGCCTCTCTCGTCCCCTTTCAGCCTGCCACCAGTCAACTAACTACACTCCATGCGCGTCTGGGGGATAGGTGCGTGGCGGCTCTTGTGATAACATCCGGCGTTTTCCGAGGCAGTCCCGCGGGGTTGTCTTTACTGCGCAAATCCATGGTTCAACTTGTTGATTTGTCGTAAGTCGGTGCATGGCACTCAGCCTGCAGCGGCGAGCTTCGTTCGTCCCATATGGATGTGACGAAGTTTCACCAGAAAAAGGAATCGAGCTTCTCATGGGCGAACTGGCCAAAGAAATCCTCCCGGTCAATATCGAAGACGAGCTGAAGCAGTCCTACCTCGACTACGCGATGAGCGTAATCGTCGGGCGGGCCTTGCCGGATGCGCGCGATGGCTTGAAGCCCGTGCACCGGCGTGTGCTGTTCGCGATGAGCGAGCTGGGCAACGACTTCAACAAGCCGTACAAGAAATCTGCCCGTGTTGTCGGTGACGTGATCGGTAAGTATCACCCGCACGGTGATACCGCGGTGTACGACACCATCGTCCGCATGGCGCAGCCATTCTCGCTGCGCTACCTGCTGGTAGACGGGCAGGGCAACTTCGGTTCGGTGGACGGCGACAACGCCGCCGCCATGCGATACACCGAAGTGCGCATGACCAAGCTGGCGCACGAGCTGCTGGCTGACCTGCACAAAGAAACCGTGGACTGGGTGCCGAACTACGACGGCACCGAAATGATCCCGGCGGTCATGCCGACCCGTATTCCCAACCTGTTGGTCAACGGCTCCAGCGGTATCGCCGTGGGCATGGCAACCAACATTCCGCCGCACAACCTCGGTGAAGTCATCGACGGTTGCCTGGCGCTCATCGACAACCCTGAGTTGACCATCGATGAGCTGATGCAATACATCCCCGGTCCGGACTTCCCGACCGCCGCGATCATCAACGGTCGCGCCGGCATCATCGAAGCCTACCGCACCGGTCGTGGCCGCATTTACATGCGCGCCCGCTCGATCATTGAAGACATCGACAAGGTCGGTGGCCGTCAGCAGATCGTCATCACCGAACTCCCATACCAGCTGAACAAGGCCCGTCTGATCGAGAAGATCGCCGAGCTGGTAAAAGAGAAGAAGCTCGAAGGCATCACCGAACTGCGCGACGAGTCCGACAAGGACGGTATGCGCGTCGTGATCGAGCTGCGTCGTGGCGAAGTGCCTGAGGTGATCCTCAACAACCTCTACGCCCAGACCCAGCTGCAAGCCGTTTTCGGTATCAACATCGTCGCGCTGATCGACGGCCGTCCGCGGATCCTGAACCTCAAGGACCTGCTGGAAGCCTTCGTTCGTCACCGTCGCGAAGTCGTTACCCGTCGTACCGTGTTCGAACTGCGTAAAGCGCGCGAACGTGGCCACATCCTGGAAGGTCAAGCGGTTGCCCTGTCGAACATCGACCCGGTCATCGCCCTGATCAAGGCTTCGCCAACGCCGTCGGAAGCCAAGGAAGCGCTGATCAAGACTGCGTGGGAATCCTCCGCCGTGGTCGCGATGGTTGAACGTGCCGGTGCCGATTCGTGCCGTCCAGAGACCCTGGATCCGCAATACGGTCTGCGCGAAGGCAAGTACTTCCTGTCGCCGGAACAGGCACAAGCCATTCTGGAACTGCGTCTGCACCGTCTGACCGGCCTGGAACACGAAAAGCTGCTGGCCGAGTATCAAGAGATCCTCAACCAGATCGGCGAGCTGATCCGCATCCTCAGCAGCGCCACGCGCCTGATGGAAGTGATCCGCGAAGAGCTGGAAGTGATTCGCGCCGAATACGGCGACGTGCGCCGCACCGAGATTCTCGATGCCCGTCTCGACCTGACCCTGGGTGACATGATCCCGGAAGAAGAGCGCGTCGTGACCATTTCCCACGGTGGCTATGCCAAGACCCAGCCATTGGCTGCGTACCAGGCTCAGCGTCGTGGCGGTAAAGGCAAATCGGCTACCGGCGTGAAGGATGAGGACTACATCGCTCACCTGCTGGTCGCCAACAGCCACACCACGCTGCTGCTGTTCTCCAGCAAAGGTAAAGTGTACTGGCTGAAAACCTACGAAATCCCTGAAGCGTCCCGTGCGGCCCGTGGTCGTCCGTTGGTCAACCTGCTGCCGCTGGACAGTGATGAATACATCACCACCATGCTGCCGGTCGACGAATACACCGAAGGTCACTTCATCTTCATGGCCACTGCCAAAGGCACCGTGAAGAAGACCCCGCTCGAATCCTTCAGCCGTCAACGCAGCGTCGGTCTGATCGCGCTGGAGCTGGACGAAGGTGACGTACTGATTTCAGCTTCCATTACCGATGGCAGCCGCGAAGTCATGCTGTTCTCCGACGGCGGCAAGGTCACTCGCTTCAAGGAAACCGACGTTCGCGCCATGGGCCGTACCGCTCGCGGTGTCCGCGGCATGCGTCTGCCGGAAGGTCAGAAGCTGATTTCCATGCTGATTCCGGAAGAAGGCAGCCAGATCCTCACCGCTTCGGCCCGTGGTTTCGGCAAGCGCACGGCGATCACCGAGTTCCCTGAGTACAAACGTGGCGGTCAGGGCGTTATCGCCATGGTCAGCAACGACCGTAACGGCCGCTTGGTCGGTGCAGTCCAGGTGCTCGACGGCGAGGAAATCATGCTGATTTCCGACCAGGGCACCCTGGTGCGTACCCGCGTCGACGAAGTGTCCAGTCTGGGGCGTAACACCCAAGGCGTGACCCTGATCAAACTGGCCAGTGATGAAACGCTGGTCGGTCTGGAGCGGGTGCAGGAGCCGTCGGAAGTCGAAGGCGAAGAGCTGGAAGGTGAAGAGGGGGCGGTGTTCGACGGCGAGGTCGTGATCGACGACGTGGTTGAAGATCAGCAACTCGACGCCGCTGCTGACGAAGAGCCACAAGAGTAAGTGGACAAACAGGGGCGGATGAAAATTCGCCCCCTTGTTGTTTGTCCGAACGGAAAATTTCGATATCAGTGGAGAACCCTTGTGGGAGCGAGCCTGCTCGCGAATGCAGGCGCCGCGGTACCTCTGAAACACCGTGGTGATGCATTCGCGAGCAGGCTCGCTCCCTCAGGTTTCTGCTTCGGCAGGGCCCTGTGTCGATTGATGTTGTGATTTATTGCGTGATTACCACCAAATCAGAGCGAGATTGGATGTGAGCAAGAGAGCCTATAACTTCTGTGCCGGTCCTGCGGCACTTCCCGAAGCTGTCCTGCAGCGCGCCCAGGGTGAACTCCTTGATTGGCACGGCAAGGGCCTGTCGGTCATGGAGATGAGCCATCGCAGTGATGAGTTCGTGTCCATCGCCACCAAGGCCGAGCAGGATCTGCGTGATCTGCTGAATATCCCCTCGAACTATAAAGTGCTGTTTCTGCAAGGTGGCGCCAGCCAGCAATTTGCTCAGATTCCTCTGAACCTGTTGCCGGAAAGCGGCACCGCCGACTATATCGACACCGGTATCTGGTCGCAGAAAGCCATCGAAGAAGCCTCGCGCTACGGTCGCGTCAACGTTGCCGCTACTGCCAAGCCTTATGACTATTTCGCCATTCCCGGTCAGAACGAGTGGAGCCTGTCGAAAGACGCGGTCTACGTTCACTACGCACCGAACGAAACCATTGGCGGCCTGGAATTCAGTTGGGTCCCGGAAACTGGCGACGTTCCGCTGGTGGCCGACATGTCTTCGGACATTCTCTCGCGCCCAATCGATGTTTCGCGCTTCGGCATGATCTACGCCGGCGCGCAGAAAAACATCGGCCCGAGCGGCATTGTCGTGAACATCATTCGCGAAGACCTGTTGGGTCATGCCCGTTCCCTGTGCCCGACCATGCTCAACTACAAGGTCGCGGCCGATAACGGCTCGATGTACAACACCCCGCCTACCCTGGCCTGGTATCTGTCCGGTCTGGTGTTCGAGTGGCTGAAAGAGCAGGGTGGTGTTGAAGCTATCGGCAAGCTCAACGAAGTGAAGCAGCGCACGCTGTACGACTTCATTGACGCCAGCGGCTTGTACAGCAACCCGATCAACAAGTCGGATCGCTCGTGGATGAATGTTCCGTTCCGCCTGGCTGACGACCGTCTCGACAAGCCATTCCTGGCCGGTGCCGACGAACGTGGCCTGTTGAACCTCAAGGGTCACCGTTCTGTGGGCGGCATGCGTGCCTCCATCTATAACGCCGTCGACATCGTTGCGGTCAACGCACTGATTTCGTACATGGCAGAGTTCGAGAAGGAACACGGCTAATGTCTGAGCAAGAACTCAAGGCACTGCGCGTTCGCATTGATGCCCTGGACGCCAAAGTCCTGGAGCTGATCAGTGAGCGTGCACGCTGCGCCCAGGAAGTTGCGCGAGTAAAGATGGCCTCGCTGGCCGAAGGCGAAGTGCCGGTGTTCTATCGTCCTGAGCGTGAAGCTCAGGTGCTCAAGCGCGTAATGGAGCGCAATCAGGGGCCGCTGGGCAACGAAGAGATGGCGCGTTTGTTCCGCGAAATCATGTCGTCGTGCCTGGCCCTCGAACAGCCGCTGAAAGTGGCGTACCTAGGCCCTGAAGGCACCTTCACTCAAGCCGCCGCCATGAAGCATTTCGGCCACGCGGTGATCAGCAAGCCGATGGCGGCGATCGACGAAGTGTTCCGCGAAGTGGCGGCCGGTGCGGTGAATTTTGGCGTGGTCCCGGTGGAAAACTCCACCGAAGGCGCGGTCAACCACACCCTCGACAGCTTCCTCGAACACGACATGGTCATCTGTGGCGAAGTCGAGCTGCGGATTCACCATCACCTGTTGGTGGGTGAAAACACCAAGACCGACAGCATCAGCCGCATCTACTCCCACGCCCAGTCCCTGGCCCAGTGCCGCAAGTGGCTGGACGCGCACTACCCGAATGTCGAGCGCGTGGCGGTGTCGAGTAATGCCGAAGCAGCCAAGCGGGTCAAGGGTGAGTGGAACTCGGCGGCGATTGCCGGCGACATGGCCGCCAGCTTGTACGGGCTGACCCGCCTGGCCGAGAAAATCGAGGATCGCCCGGACAACTCCACGCGCTTCCTGATGATCGGCAGCCAGGAAGTACCGCCGACCGGCGACGACAAGACGTCGATCATCGTCTCCATGAGCAACAAGCCCGGTGCGCTTCATGAGTTGCTGGTGCCGTTCCACGACAACGGTATCGACCTGACGCGAATCGAGACCCGTCCGTCGCGCAGCGGTAAATGGACCTACGTGTTCTTCATCGACTTCGTCGGCCACCACCGTGATCCGTTGATCAAAGGTGTACTGGAAAAGATCAGTCAGGAAGCAGTAGCACTCAAAGTGCTGGGTTCTTACCCGAAAGCAGTTCTCTAAGGGGTAGCAAATGAGTGGCAACTTCCTCGCTCTGGCGCAGCCGGGCGTGCAACAACTTTCGCCTTACGTTCCGGGCAAACCCGTGGACGAACTGGCGCGTGAGCTGAACATCGATCCAGCCAGAATCATCAAGCTGGCCAGCAATGAAAACCCGTTGGGCGCCAGTCCAAAGGCGCTGGCAGCCATTCGCGACGAACTGGCCGAGCTGACCCGCTATCCGGACGGCAACGGTTTTGCGCTCAAGACCCTGCTGGCCGAGCAGTGCCGCGTCGAGCTGAATCAGGTGACACTGGGCAACGGTTCCAATGACATTCTGGAACTGGTGGCGCGTGCGTACCTGGCGCCCGGCCTGAACGCGGTGTTCAGTGAGCATGCGTTTGCTGTTTACCCGATCGCCACGCAAGCCGTCGGCGCGACGGCCAAAGTGGTCCCGGCCAAAGACTGGGGCCATGACCTGCCGGCCATGCTGGCTGCGATCGATGCCGATACTCGTGTGGTATTCATCGCCAACCCGAACAACCCGACCGGGACCTGGTTCGGTGCCGAGGCGCTGGATGAGTTCCTGCAGGACGTACCGGAGCATGTGCTGGTGGTGCTGGACGAGGCGTATATCGAATACGCCGAGGGCAGCGACTTGCCGGATGGCCTGGACTTCCTGGCGGCGTACCCGAATCTGCTGGTTTCGCGCACGTTCTCCAAGGCTTATGGTCTGGCGGCACTGCGGGTCGGTTATGGCTTGTCCACTGCGGTGGTTGCCGATGTGCTGAATCGCGTGCGTCAGCCGTTCAACGTTAACAGCCTGGCCCTGGCCGCTGCGTGCGCTGCATTGCAAGATGCCGATTACCTGGCTGAAAGCCGTCGCCTGAACGAAGCCGGCATGCAGCAACTGGAAACGGGGTTCCGTGAGCTGGGGCTGAGCTGGATTCCTTCCAAGGGCAACTTCATCTGCGTCGATATGGGGCAGGTGGCTGCGCCGATCTTCCAGGGGTTGCTGCGCGAAGGCGTGATCGTGCGTCCGGTGGCCAACTACGGCATGCCGAACCACCTGCGCATCACCATCGGTTTGCCCGCTGAAAACAGCCGCTTCCTTGAGGCGCTGACCAAGGTTCTGGCTCGTGGTTGATGTCACTGCACTGCAACCTGCTGCCCCTATGATCGGTCGCCTGGTGGTGGTCGGCCTGGGGTTGATCGGCGGTTCGTTTGCCAAGGGGTTGCGCGAAAGTGGCCTGTGCCGCGAAGTGGTCGGGGTCGATCTCGACCCGCAGTCGCGCAAGCTCGCGGTTGAGTTGGGCGTAGTGGATCGCTGCGAAGAAGACCTGGCGATTGCTTGTCAGGGCGCGGATGTGATCCAGCTCGCCGTGCCGATCCTTGCCATGGAAAAAATGCTTGGCCGCTTGGCCGGCATGGACCTGGGGCAGGCGATTCTGACCGATGTTGGCAGCGCCAAAGGCAATGTGGTGCGTGCCGCGACCGAAGCGTTTGGCGGCATGCCGTCGCGTTTTGTGCCGGGCCATCCGATTGCCGGTTCCGAGCAGAGCGGGGTGGAAGCCTCCAATGCCGAGCTGTTCCGTCGCCATAAAGTGATTTTGACACCGCTGGATCAGACCGATCCGGCCGCGTTGGCAGTGGTCGACCGTTTGTGGCGTGAATTGGGCGCCGATGTCGAGCATATGCAGGTCGAGCGTCACGACGAAGTGTTGGCGGCAACCAGCCATTTGCCACACTTGCTGGCGTTCGGTCTGGTCGATTCACTGGCCAAACGCAATGAAAACCTTGAGATCTTCCGTTACGCTGCGGGCGGTTTTCGCGATTTCACAAGAATCGCGGGGAGCGACCCGGTCATGTGGCACGACATCTTCCTCGCCAACCGCGAAGCTGTCCTGCGCACACTTGATACATTTCGCAGCGACCTCGACGCCTTGCGCGACGCGGTCGATGCAGGGGATGGGCACCAATTGTTGGGCGTATTCACTCGCGCCCGGGTTGCCCGCGAACATTTCAGTAAAATCCTGGCCCGCCGGGCTTATGTGGACGCTATGAACTCCAACGACCTGATTTTCCTGGCTCAACCTGGTGGCCGCCTGACTGGGCGGATTCGTGTACCGGGCGATAAATCGATTTCCCACCGTTCGATCATGCTCGGCTCCCTGGCCGAAGGCGTCACCGAAGTCGAAGGCTTCCTCGAGGGCGAAGACGCCCTGGCGACCTTGCAAGCCTTCCGCGACATGGGCGTCGTGATCGAAGGTCCGCACCACGGTCGCGTGACCATTCACGGCGTCGGCCTGCATGGCTTGAAGCCTGCGCCGGGCCCGATCTATCTGGGCAACTCCGGCACCTCGATGCGTCTGCTGTCGGGCCTGCTGGCTGCGCAGGACTTCGATAGCACCCTGACCGGTGACGCCTCGCTGTCCAAGCGCCCGATGAATCGCGTGGCCAATCCGCTGCGTGAAATGGGTGCCGTGATCGAGACCGCCGCTGAAGGTCGTCCACCGATGACCATTCGTGGCGGCAACAAGCTCAAGGGTCTGACTTACACCATGCCGATGGCCAGCGCCCAGGTTAAATCCTGCCTGCTGCTAGCCGGCCTGTACGCCGAAGGCAAGACCACCGTCACCGAACCGGCTCCGACCCGCGACCACACCGAGCGCATGCTGCGCGGCTTCGGCTATCCGGTCACCGTTAACGGTGCGACCGCTTCGGTTGAGTCCGGCCACAAGCTGACCGCGACCCACATTGAAGTGCCGGGCGACATCTCGTCTTCCGCGTTCTTCCTGGTGGCGGCATCGATCGCCGAAGGTTCGGAGCTGGTGCTCGAGCACGTCGGCATCAACCCGACCCGCACCGGCGTGATCGACATTTTGCGTCTGATGGGCGCTGATATCACTCTGGAAAACCAGCGTGAAGTCGGCGGCGAGCCGGTGGCGGATCTGCGCGTACGGGCAGCTAAACTCAAGGGTATCGAGATTCCCGAAGCGCTGGTTCCACTGGCCATCGACGAATTTCCGGTGCTGTTCGTGGCCGCGGCCTGTGCCGAAGGGCGCACCGTGTTGCGTGGCGCCGAAGAGCTGCGAGTCAAGGAGTCGGACCGTATCCAGGTCATGGCGGATGGCTTGCTCGCGCTGGGCGTCAAATGCGAACCGACCCCGGACGGCATCATCATCGACGGCGGCCTGATCGGCGGCGGCGAAGTGCACGGTCACGGCGATCACCGGATTGCCATGGCGTTCAGCGTTGCTTCGCTGCGCGCCACCGCACCGATTCGCATCCATGACTGTGCCAACGTCGCAACCTCGTTCCCGAACTTCCTCGCGCTTTGTGCGCAGGTCGGCATTCGTGTTGCACAAGAGGCTCAGTCGTGAAAATCATCGCACCGGTCATCACCATCGATGGGCCAAGCGGCTCTGGCAAAGGCACGGTCGCCGGGATACTGGCCAAGCGTCTGGGCTGGAATTTGCTGGATTCCGGTGCGCTCTACCGTCTGTTGGCGTTCGCTGCGCATAACCACGGCGTTGACCTGACGAATGAAGAACTGCTGAAAAAGCTTGCCGCTCATCTGGATGTGCAGTTCATTGCGGCGACCGAAGGTCAACTGCAGCGCATCATTCTGGAGGGTGACGAAGTCAGCGATGTCATCCGTACGGAAAGCGTCGGCTCGGGTGCGTCCCAGGTGGCTGCATTGCCCGCGGTACGCGAGGCGCTGCTTCAGCGTCAGCGGGCGTTTCAGGAATCGCCGGGGTTGGTCGCCGATGGGCGCGACATGGGCACGGTGGTTTTTCCGGACGCGCCGCTGAAGATATTCCTCACTGCCAGTGCCGAGGAGCGTGCGCGCCGTCGATACTTGCAGTTGAAGGGCAAAGTCGATGGTGTTAGTCTGTCGAGTCTGCTAGATGAGATCCGTGCACGCGATGAGCGTGACACCCAGCGAGCGGTAGCCCCGCTCAAGCCGGCGGCTGACGCAATACAGCTGGATTCCACGGAGTTATCCATCGATCAGGTGCTGGAACGCATCATGAGCGAGATCGCCATTCGCGATATCGCCGGGTGACCAAGAAGCTCTGCAGGGGACCAGTCATAGTCTTGCAGTGCTTCTTTAAATGAACATAACCCACGTCGTCTGGGATGTGGAGATGGGCGTATCCTTCGCCCTTATTCAACAGGAATTAAAATGAGCGAAAGCTTTGCGGAACTCTTTGAAGAAAGCCTAAAAACCCTGAACCTTCAGGCAGGCTCCATCATCACCGGTGTTATCGTTGATATCGATTACCAAGCTCGCTGGGTAACCGTTCACGCTGGCCTGAAGTCTGAAGCACTCATCCCGCTTGAGCAGTTCTACAACGATGCTGGCGAACTGACTATCAACGTCGGTGACGAAGTTCACGTTGCTCTGGACTCGGTTGAAGACGGCTTTGGTGAAACCAAGCTGTCCCGTGAAAAAGCCAAGCGCGCTGAATGCTGGATTGTTCTGGAAGCAGCCTTCGCAGCCGAAGAAGTGGTCAAGGGCGTTATCAACGGTAAGGTTAAAGGCGGCTTCACTGTCGACGTTAACGGCATCCGTGCGTTCCTGCCAGGTTCTCTGGTTGACGTCCGTCCTGTGCGCGATACCACGCACCTGGAAGGCAAAGAGCTGGAATTCAAGGTCATCAAGCTTGACCAGAAACGCAACAACGTTGTCGTTTCCCGTCGTAGCGTCCTCGAAGCCGAGAACTCCGCCGAGCGTGAAGCTCTGCTGGAATCCCTGCAGGAAGGTCAACAAGTCAAAGGTATCGTCAAGAACCTCACCGATTACGGCGCATTCGTCGATCTGGGTGGCGTCGATGGCCTGCTGCACATTACCGACATGGCTTGGAAGCGTATCAAGCATCCTTCCGAAATCGTCAACGTTGGCGACGAGATTGATGTAAAGGTTCTGAAGTACGATCGCGAACGCAATCGTGTTTCCCTGGGCCTCAAGCAACTGGGCGAAGATCCATGGGTTGCTATCAAAGCCCGTTACCCAGAAAGCACTCGCGTTACCGCTCGTGTAACCAACCTGACCGACTACGGCTGCTTCGCTGAGCTGGAAGAAGGCGTTGAAGGCCTGGTACACGTTTCCGAAATGGACTGGACCAACAAGAACATCCACCCTTCGAAAGTCGTACAAGTCGGCGACGAAGTGGAAGTTATGGTTCTGGACATCGACGAAGAGCGTCGTCGTATCTCCCTCGGCATCAAGCAGTGCAAATCTAACCCATGGGAAGATTTCTCTGGCCAGTTCAACAAGGGCGATAAAATCTCCGGCACCATCAAGTCGATCACCGATTTCGGTATCTTCATTGGTCTGGACGGCGGCATCGACGGTCTGGTTCACCTGTCCGACATCTCCTGGAACGAAGTGGGCGAAGAAGCCGTTCGCCGCTTCAAGAAGGGCGACGAGCTGGACACCGTTATCCTGTCGGTTGACCCAGAGCGCGAGCGCATCTCCTTGGGTATCAAGCAACTGGAAAGCGATCCGTTCTCCGAGTACGTTCAAGAGAACGACAAAGGCGCCATCGTTAAAGGCATCGTGAAAGAAGTTGACGCTAAAGGCGCCATCATCACTCTGGCCGACGATATCGAAGCGACTCTGAAAGCCTCCGAAATCAGCCGTGACCGCGTTGAAGACGCGCGCAACGTTCTGAAAGAAGGCCAGGAAGTAGAAGCCAAGATCATCAGCGTTGACCGCAAGAGCCGTGTAATCCAGCTCTCCATCAAGTCGAAAGACGATGCTGAAGAGAAAGAAGCCATCCAAAGCTTGAAAGACAAGCCTTCGGATAGCATCGCTGCTGGTCCTACCACTCTGGGCGACCTGTTGCGTGCACAAATGGAAAAACAGAACTGAGTTCTGTCAGACCATAGAAAAAGGGCGACTTCGGTCGCCCTTTTTTGTGTCTGGGATTTGGGTTTGTCGGGTGGTTCGTGCGCGGGGTGGCTGTTCTTGAAACCAATGATCCTTCTGTGTTGTCTCTTTCTTTAATCGGATCAATCGCTTATTTGCAGCTAGTCTTTAGCTAAAGAACGATAGCCGGGCAGGGCGTCTGCCATAAGGAAGTGAATGAACAAGCTCATTGTCGCAATGGCAGTCTTGATGCTGGCGGGTTGCGGTACGAATGCCGAGACTCATGCCGTGCGTGGAGTCAGTGGCGTTGAGATAGATTGTTCGGGATTGGGTTCTGGATGGGAGAAGTGCCGTAAGCGCGCGGACAAAGAGTGTAAGGCGGCGGGCTATAAGGTTGTAGCAAGGTCCGATGATGCCAAGGATGAGGATGAATACCCATTCGGCTTCAATCCCGCGGGGTATCTGACGCGCACCATGCTGGTTATTTGTCGCTGAGCTAGATCGCGTCGTAGTTCCTCGTAATTGGGTGGTCATTGCTGGTGAAAATATGTGAAAACCCGGGCTGTTCAAATTCCTCCGGGCATGCTAAAACCTTTGAAGCGCTTTTCCTAGCTGCTTGAAAAAGAAGGGAAAAATATGACGAAGTCGGAGTTGATCGAACGAATTGTCACCCATCAAGGGCTGCTCTCATCCAAGGATGTGGAGCTGGCTATCAAGACTATGCTTGAACAAATGTCCCAATGCCTGGCGACTGGGGATCGTATTGAGATCCGGGGTTTTGGCAGTTTTTCACTGCACTATCGTGCGCCGCGGGTGGGGCGCAATCCGAAGACTGGGCAGTCGGTGAGTCTTGACGGAAAGTTTGTTCCGCATTTCAAGCCGGGGAAGGAGCTTAGGGATCGAGTGAATGAAGATGAGGAGGGTGAGATTTGAATGTGTCGTATCGGGAAGTGAGTTATGCGTAATTTCAGGCGCGTCACATTGGTAGTGCTCGTTTTAGTGTTTGTTCTGCTCACGTTGACATTTGTTCTTGAAAATCAACAGAGCATTTCTTTGTTGTTGCTGGGTTGGCCTCTGCCAGAAGTGCCTATATCGATTGCTATAATATTCGCTCTGCTAGTTGGAATGTTGATTGGTCCGCTTTTTACGTTTCTGTTTGGGCGCGCTAGAAGACAGCGGCAGCGCCATTCGATTTGAGGTGGCCGTCGCATCCGGTAGCCATAAGGGATGTGACGAGCCTGTTCAGCCTACCTGGTTCAGTGTCGATTATCCCCGCCAATCTGCTATTTCCGCCCGTCTTAATCTGTTTCGAATGGGGGTAGCGCCTTGCCTGAAAATCGCAAACATGCGATCCTCCATCCATTATTTTTTGCTGAATGTGTATCTACGCCACTTGCACAGCACTGAATTTCGTTGTCTGTTTCAGTTTATTGCGAAGAAAAAAGAGTTTAACGAAAACAAATGAATATGAACGTTTTTCTTCGAAAGCTTCTTCTTTATGTGCCGGTCAAAATGATACCTGCTGTTTCAGGTATTTTTTTAGTTTTCTTTTTATATAAATCGTTTCCTGAGGGGCAGTATGTAAGTTATTCAGTAAGCTTGTTCTGTTCATTGGTGGCTGCGCAATTGTGCGCTGGTTGGGTTGGTAATTCTTTTATTTATTATTACTCAGGTGTTGAAGATAAAAAGTTGTTTGTTTCAAATTGCATATGTGTGATTTTATTAATTGCACCCATGGCCTCGATATTGGCGGGTGTAATTTCTATTTGTTTGATATCTGAGCGCGATTTGTTTCTGTTTGTTTGGATGCTATGTTTTAGCCAGATCCTGTTTTTTTTCCTTTCATCCATGTGTCAGGCTGGCTTCTTGGTGAAGCAGCAACTCATCGCTGTGCTTCTGCAGGCTGTTATGCAGATTGGCTTGGTAATGGTTTTTTTTAGATTTTCAGAAGTCGATTTCAGATATGCGTTAGTTGCGTCAGTAGCAGGTTATGCCATCGCAGCATTTTTTATGCTGTTCTCTGTGTCGCGTATATTTGGTCTTTGTAATCCGTTTTCGAGTATTGAGTTGTTCAAAGTCGATCTGAAGCTTATTTACCAATATGGTGCTGCCCTGTCGCCATGGATTCTAGGTATGTTAGTGATGGCGGGGGCTGATCGACTTGCTATCGGTTATTATGAGATTGAGCATGGTGATTCGTACTTGTCTTTAAAGGATCTATTTGTAGGTGGTGCCGGGCTCTTAAGTATGCCACTGCTGATGATGGTCCATCCATTTGTTATTAAAAAGTTTAGGGAAGGCGTATTTGCTATCAGGATAATAGAAAGCTCCTCCAGTTTTCTAATTGTCGCGTTTTCATTGCTTTGGTGTGCGTTGTATTTTGTCGGGTTTGATTTTTTTGAGAGGATGACGGGAAAGAAAATAGGGGCATCCACTATCGTCATTTTCTATGCTTTCGCGGGTGTTTTTTTAAACAGCGCGGCCGTGTATTTTCAGAAGCGTCTCGAAGTACATAGAAAAATGAAGTTGCTAGCGTATCTTTCACTCATGTCCGCGCTTATGTCCGTCTGTTTTGCTTGGCTCGGCGGTATGTTCTGGGGGCTGTACGGTGTGTCCTTGGGGGTTTTATTGGCCCAATCCATTTATTTCATTTGTGTCGTTGCCAGTATGTATAAACGTCTCAATGTATATAGGGGTTTCCTGCAGCCCTTTATGGTGTCGTCATTAGCTTTCTTAGCGGGTTATGTTTTTTATTTGGGCTTGCAAAGTGAATGGGTCGATTTTTTTTGGTGGGAAAAGTCGCTTTTTTGGTTAGTAGGATTTTCGGTGGTATCGCTTCTATCCCTTTGGAAAGGAGTGAGGTGGATTGAGTTTATGAAGGCTACACTATGACCGAAGTGGCAGGTTTTTATAAAGTCTGAAATACGCATTCAACGGTTGAGATAGGCAGATCTGGGTGGCGTAGTATTACAAAGGTGAAAGACGGTCTTGTGCCTTCTCAGTGCTGGGGAGGGATAGGATGGGTTTCTCTGAGATATGTCATTAGGTTTAATTCGTCGAGCGGATTTTGAGAAGGCGGAAATGGGAAAAAAAATTGTCTTGGTGGGGTTCTACGTAGGTGATGAATACTTCGAACAGTATTCCAAGGGAGACCCATTTCCTCAGGTTGCGGCATATAAACTTGAAGGTAGATTTCTTGAGGCTCTGCGCTTTGATGGGGGGTTGTTAATAACGTCGCCAGTATTGCAGTATCGACATACCCGCGTAATAGCAAGGTGTATTTTCCAGGGGCGTCGGAACTAGGGGCGGGCGGCAGGTGCAAAGTCATTCCCTTGCTTAATTTGCCATTATTAAAAATTGTTAGTCGACTACTAGGTACGCTTTTTAATTTGCTGCGTCTGCGAAAATCCGGGGTGGATGCGATTTGCGTTTATGCGGCTCATACACCGAACTTGGTGGCTGCTTATGTAGTGCGCAAGCTATATGGTATTCCTTTTTTTGTTTATATTCCCGATCTTCCTGTGTATATGGATATGGGGATGGGTCGGTCCTTTCTTATGAGGGTTTTGAAGAAGTTAGACTCTAAGATTATCGATAATCTCATTTTTCGCTCGTCTGGTGTTTTTGTAGCAAGTAAGTATATGGCTGCGGACAGTGCTAAATGGTCGAAAAAACCGTTTTTGGTTCTTGAGGGGATCGCTAATTCTACGATTACTGCGCCCGAGGAAATATCTGTAGTTGAGCAGAAGAATATCATTTTTTATGCCGGAGGATTGAGCAGGGCATACGGGATCGTCGAATTGGTTGAAGGTTTCATTAAGGCCGGTGTTGACTATGAGCTCTGGTTGTGTGGTCGTGGAGAGTTAGAGTCATATCTTTCGGAGGTGTCAGGTCGCTATCCGTCAGTGAAATATCTGGGTTTTTTGAGTGCTCAAGAAGTTGAAAAAATACAATCCAGCGCTTCCTGTTTGATTCTAAGTCGAAATCCACAGGAGCGATACACGCGCTATTCTTTTCCTTCTAAACTGCTTGAGTACATGGTCAGTGGAATACCTGTTCTTACCACTCGACTAGGCGGAATACCCGACGAGTATTTTGAGTTTTTGAATGTTATCGAAGACTCCTCTGCAGACGGCATTTGCGCCGCTTTGACGGAATTTTGTGCAGCTGATCGACAATTTTTGTTCAGGAAGGCCGCGTGTGGTAAGATTTGGATTTCAAAGAATAAGACTAGCTTTGCCGTCGGACGAAAAATTTTAGATTTTATGGAGATACATAATTGACTATTTTTAGCGGTAAGAAACTATTGATCACTGGCGGCACTGGCTCTTTTGGTAATGCGGTGCTTAAGCGTTTTCTGGATACTGATATCGCTGAAATTCGTATTTTCAGTCGGGATGAGAAAAAACAGGATGACATGCGTAAGCATTACGCAAGCTCAAAGCTTAAATTTTATATTGGCGATGTTCGCGATTACCAAAGCGTTATAAATGCTACTCGTGGCGTGGATTATATCTTTCACGCCGCCGCACTCAAACAAGTACCATCGTGCGAATTTCACCCGATGGAAGCTGTGAAAACCAACGTAATGGGTACTGAGAATGTACTCGAAGCCTCCATCTTGAACGGAGTCAAGCGTGTAGTTTGTCTCAGTACCGACAAAGCAGTGTATCCAATCAATGCCATGGGTATTTCCAAGGCAATGATGGAAAAGGTGATGGTGGCAAAATCTCGCGGTGCCGATGACGATAAAACGGTCATTTGCGGTACCCGCTACGGCAACGTAATGGCGTCTCGTGGTTCGGTCATTCCACTGTTTATCCAGCAGATTCGGGAAGGCAAGGCACTCACCCTCACCGATCCCAATATGACGCGTTTCATGATGACGCTCGCGGATGCTGTAGACCTCGTGTTGTATGCGTTTGAGCATGGCAATAACGGCGATTTGTTTGTGCAGAAAGCACCTGCAGCCACGGTGGAAGTTCTTGCTCAAGCATTGACGCAAATGCTCAACTTGCCTGATCATCCGATTCAAGTGATAGGTACCCGTCACGGTGAGAAACTATACGAAGCGTTGTTGAGCCGCGAGGAAATGGCTTGTGCAGAAGATCGTGGCGATTACTTCCGAGTGCCACCTGATTTGCGCGACTTGAACTATGCAAAATTTGTAGAGCAGGGCGAAGAGAAAATTTCTCGCACTGAAGATTACAATTCGCATAACACAGTAAGGTTGGATGTCGAAGGTATGAAGCAGCTGTTACTTAAGCTTAATTTCATGCGTGCTATTCAGCGTGGCGAACATGCGACGCCTGAGGAGTGACAGAGTGAAAGTTCTGATCACCGGTTCCAATGGTTTTGTCGGCAAGAATCTTATCGCGCACCTTAGTGAGCGCAGTGACGTTGAAGTCTTGCGCTTTACTCGTGACGATAACGTTGCCCAACTGCCCGCCTTGATGACCGAAGTGGATTTTGTATTTCACCTGGCGGGAGTAAATCGCCCGCAGGATCCCCAGGAGTTCAAGACTGGCAACGCAGATCTGACCCGTGCACTGTGCGATGCCGTAGCAGCATGTGGTCGGTCTGTACCTGTACTGTACACATCTTCCAGTCAAGCGGAGTTAGACAACCTTTACGGCATCAGTAAACGATCTGCCGAAGAAGCGTTGATCGAACTGGCTGATAATCACGGTGCTGCAGTATATATATTCAGACTGCCGAATGTTTTTGGTAAGTGGGCGCGTCCGAACTATAACTCTGCTGTGGCTACGTTTTGCCATAATACGGTCCGCGGTCTTCCCGTTCAGATCAACGACCCTCAGGCGAACATCAATCTCGTCTATATAGATGACGTCGTCAGATGCTTTATTGACGCGATGGATGGAAGGTTGTCGGCTGAGCGTTTCGCCATTGTTGAACCTCAATACACAATTAGTGTTGGAGCGTTGGCGAGTCAGCTAGAGGCATTCCGTGATAGCCGCAATACGTTGATAACCGAGCCGGTCGGTACGGGGCTGGTGCGAGCGCTTTATTCTACGTATGTCAGTTATCTGACGCCGGATCGTTTCACTTACGAGGTTCCCAAGTACGGGGATCCTCGAGGTGTATTCGTTGAAATGTTAAAAACAGCCGACAGCGGTCAGTTTTCTTATTTTACTGCTCATCCTGGAGTCACGCGTGGTGGTCATTACCATCACTCAAAAACTGAAAAGTTTCTAGTGATTAGAGGTAAGGCGTGTTTTCGGTTTCGACATATAGTTTCCGGGGAATTCTACGAGTTGTTTACAACAGGTGAGAAGCCGGAAATTGTAGAAACCGTTCCAGGTTGGACACACGATATCACCAATGCAGGAGATGATGAAATGATCGTCATGCTTTGGGCGAACGAGATTTTCGATCGCGAACTCCCGGACACGTACGCACGTCCAGTGGCAGCGCCTTTATAACAAAATAGGTTCTCTCTGCTCCGTAGGCGGAGCAGAGATCCAATTTTTTGGTAAAACGGAAATGAGCTTGGGTTCAGGCCAGGCTTGCATCGTTCTTTGTTTTAAAGGCCGGCTATTTTGGCGCGATCTTCCCCCCGTAAATCACCCCTTATGGTTAACGCCGCATCCCGCGGTTCATCATCCTGCGCTTATGGCTGTGCGTCCCAGCTGACTCCTTGGCATCTGGCGTTCGTTCAGTCTTCTAGTGTTTTCGATACTGGTCGAAGCTTTGGGCAGCTTCGAGGCTTGTTTTTCGAGCAGCTGCCGATTGGCTTTTTGATTCGAAGTGCTTGCGTCTTCCCAGAACCGGCCCCGTGCCATCGATCCGGAAGCCGGGTGGAGGGTCAGGAGAAGCTTGCAGTAGCTAAACTGAGAGTAAAAAATCGATTCAATGTGTCATTATGTCCCACGAAATTTCTCGCTTGCTTTAGCAGTGATGCGTGGGCATTCCCCACTGCGACACGTCCGACAGCAGCAGGGTAATGATGGAGTTTTCGCTTCGGTTTCATGATCTAGGAGGCGAAAACTACTGATTATTTGTCTATCACTTTTTTGAAATGTGACGCTTAAAAATGAAAAAACTAAAAGTCGTAACTGTAGTGGGAACCCGCCCGGAGATCATTCGCTTGTCGCGCGTAATGGCGGCTCTGGATCAGTACTGTGATCATGTGCTTGTTCATACTGGTCAGAATTACGATTACGAACTTAACGAGATTTTCTTTCAAGACTTGGGCATCCGCAAGCCGGATCACTTCCTGAATGCCGCAGGCGCTACGGGCGCCGAAACTATCGGGAATGTGATTATTAGTGTGGACCGCGTGTTGGCAGAGATCGAGCCAGAGGCTCTGCTGGTCTTGGGTGATACAAACAGTTGCATGGCGGTAATTCCTGCCAAACGTCGAAAAATCCCTACTTTCCATATGGAAGCCGGCAATCGCTGTTTCGATATGCGCGTACCTGAGGAAATTAATCGCCGCATTGTTGATCATACGGCGGATATCAATCTAACTTACAGCACGATCGCACGTGATTATTTGCTGCGTGAAGGGTTGTCACCGGACATGGTCATCAAGACTGGCAGTCCTATGTTTGAAGTGCTCAATTATTACCGAGAAGGTATTGAGGCGTCGGATGTTCTATCTCGTCTGGGTCTCGAGAAAGGTAAGTTCTTCGTGGTCAGCGCGCATCGTGAAGAGAATATCGATTCTGATAAAAACTTCGCAAAATTGGTTGAAGCGCTAAATACCGTTGCTGAGCATTATGGGTACCCGGTTATTGTCTCCACGCATCCCCGCACCCAAAAGCGGGTCGACGCCATGGGTGTGAAGTTTCACGAGAACGTCCGCTTGCTCAAACCCTTGGGCTTCAAAGATTACAACAAGTTGCAACTGGACTCCAAGGCAGTTCTTTCTGATAGCGGCACGATCAACGAAGAGTCTTCCATTCTTAACTTTCCGGCGTTGAATATTCGCGAAGCGCATGAACGTCCAGAGGGTATGGAAGAAGCTGCTGTAATGATGGTCGGGCTGGAAGCCGAGCGCGTAATGCAAGGTTTGCAAGTGCTGGAAGGGCAAAGTCGCGATGATGAGCGTAGCTTGCGTCTTGTCGCGGACTACAGTATGCCTAACGTGGCAGAGAAAGTCGTTCGGATCATCCACAGCTATCGGGATTATGTTATGCGGACCGTCTGGAGAAGGTACTAATACGAATGGCTATTCGTGTTTTACTATTTACTCAATGGTTTGACCCTGAGCCGACGTTCAAAGGATTGGTTTTTGCACGAGAGTTGGTCGCACAAGGCTTTGATGTTGAAGTGGTTACAGGGTTTCCGAATTATCCCGGCGGTAAATTGTATCCCGGATATAAAATGAAGGCCTTGCAACGCGAAGTCATCGACGGCGTCCAGATAACGCGCGTGCCACTCTACCCAAGTCACGGGCAGAGTGGTGTCGGGCGACTGCTTAACTATATAAGCTTCGCGGCCAGTATATCGTTGTATGGTCTTTTTCGTGCGAAGAAGCCGGATGTTGTATACGCCTACCATCCTCCGTTGACGGTGGGTATCGCAGCTGCACTTGTTCGTTTTTTTCGGCGTGTTCCCGTGGTTTATGATATCCAAGATATGTGGCCTGATACACTCAAGGCCACGGGTATGTTTTCCAACGAAAAACTCCTGAAGATTGTCTCTTGCGTCTGTAATTGGGTATACAGAAACGTAGACCAGATAGTGGTGTTATCTCCAGGTTTCAAGCGTCTCTTGATCGAGCGTGGGGTGCCGTCGCAAAAAATTGACGTGATTTATAACTGGTGTTCGGAGGATATGGTCCGCGCTACGCCAGACAAATTACCGACCAACTTTCCGGTGACCTCGAAGTTTCGAATTCTGTTTGCCGGCAATATGGGTAAAGCACAGTCCCTCGATACAGTGATTGACGCGGCGCAGTTACTGCAGGAGCAAGCAAGTCAAGTAGCGTTTATCTTTCTTGGCGGAGGCGTTGAAACTTCCAGGTTGGAGGCGCTTGCGAAAGGCAGAAATCTAGACAACGTGTTTTTCTTGCCCGCTGTTCCCATGCCGGATGTCGGCGCTTATCTGGCCGCTGCTGATGCACTGCTTGTTCATCTGAAGAAAGACCCTTTGTTTACCATCACTATCCCTTCAAAAACCCAGGCTTATATGGCAGCCGGGAAGCCGATTTTGATGGCTGTGGACGGTGATGCTGCAGATTTGGTACGTGACGCCGGTTGTGGGGTCGTCAGCGAGTCAGACAACCCGCAAGCGCTTGTGGATGCGGTACTGGCGTTGATGGAAGTATCGGCGGAGGGGCGCAGCTGTATGGCTGAAAATGGGGCAGCGTTCTATCAAAAAGAGCTGTCTTTGCGAGTCGGTGTCGAGCGTTTCGGTGAGCACTTCAAGCGCATGTCGAAATGATTTATGACGCTCCTTTTCTCCAACGATAATGTGTTTTTCAAGGACCTCCGATGTCAAAACGCTTCTTCGATATTGTGGCCTCGGTCGCCGGGTTGATTGTCTTGTCTCCCGTGATCGCGATAGTCGCATACTTGATTCGCAAACGATTGGGATCTCCAATCTTGTTTCGACAAGTCAGACCGGGTCTCGGTGGTGAACCCTTTGAAATGGTCAAATTCCGCACGATGCGGGACGCTTTGGACGCTGACGGTGATCCCTTGCCCGATTCTGAGCGAATGACGGATTTTGGCAGATTTCTTCGTTCCAGCAGCCTGGATGAACTTCCTGAGTTGTGGAACGTGATCAAGGGGGATATGAGCTTGGTAGGCCCTCGTCCCCTATTGATGGAGTATCTACCCCTGTACGATGAGGTCCAGGTTCGCCGACATGACGCACGTCCGGGCGTCACCGGGTGGGCCCAGATAAATGGTCGCAATGCACTGTCCTGGGAAGAGAAATTCAAACTTGACGTCTGGTATGTAGACAATCAGTCGTTGTGGCTTGATCTCAAAATCATCTTCCTCACCATCAAAAAAGTACTCGTCAGGGATGGGATTAGTGCTGAAGGTGAAGTCACAATGACCAAGTTCACCGGGTCAAAAAAATGAAGAAACTGGCAATTCTTGGTGCGAGTGGTCATGGCAAGGTTGTCGCTGACACAGCTGAATGTTGTGGGTGGCAGGTCATTGAGTTCTTTGATGATGCGTGGCCTCAAGTTTCATCCATCGGCGTTTGGTCAGTGGTTGGGAATACCAGCGAGTTGCTCAATCGCATAACGGAGTTCGATGGTGTCCTGGTCGCTATCGGCAACAACGGTGTCCGGCGCAGCAAAATTGATGAGTTAAAGGCTTTGGGCGCAAAGCTTCCAGTGCTGGCGCATCCTTCTTCGATCATAAGTCGATACGCTAAGATTGGGCCTGGAACCGTTGTGTTTGCATCTGCAGTAGTCAATGCCTATGCGTCGGTGGGAGAAGGGGCGATTTTGAACACAGGATGTAGCGTTGATCACGATTGTATTCTCGGCGCATGCGTACATATCAGTCCTGGCGCCAGGTTGGCAGGCGCCGTTAGCGTAGGTGACGGGAGCTGGATAGGCATCGGTGCCTGTGTCAGACAGGTGCTCCAAATAGGCTCAAATGTGATGGTCGGTGCCGGTGCGGCTGTTGTCTGCAATATCTCTGATAACATGACAGTAGCCGGGGTTCCCGCTCGAGCGATTGTCAGATCCTGAGTGCTTAACCATCGGATACATGTGACTGATTGGCCGTTTGAATTTTCGACGGTACTTTTTTAATTATGGATGGCAGGTAAAAATCGTGTTGAATACCCCATTTTCTCCTTGGCCTTCGTTCACTGAGGAAGAGGCCAACGCTGTTCGCGATGTAGTGCTTTCCAATAAGGTCAACTATTGGACCGGGCAAGAATGCCGCGAATTTGAGAAGGAGTTTGCCGCTTGGGCCGGCACGGAATATGCCATCGCCTTGGCGAACGGCACCGTTGCCCTTGATCTCGCTTTAAATGCTCTGGGAATCGGACATGGGGATGAAGTCATCGTCACTCCCCGGACCTTCCTCGCCTCAGTTTCCAGTATCGTCAATGCCGGTGCCATACCGGTCTTTGCCGAGGTCGACCGCGATACCCAGAACATTACCGCGCAGACAATCCAGGCTGTACTGACGCCCCGTACCCGGGGCGTAATCTGTGTGCATCTGGCAGGGTGGCCATGTGATATGGATGCCATCATGGAGCTTGCCGCACTTCATGATCTTAAGGTAATTGAAGACTGCGCCCAGGCACATGGTGCGAAGTACAAGGGGCGTCCTGTAGGCTCCATTGGTCATATCGGCGCCTGGTCTTTTTGTCAGGACAAGATCATGACGACCGGAGGCGAGGGCGGAATGGTCACGACGAACGACCGAAGCCTCTGGTTAAAAATGTGGTCGTTCAAGGATCATGGCAAGAGCTGGGAAGCTATCTACGAACGCGAGCATCAGCCGGGCTTCCGTTGGTTGCACGAAAGCTTTGGCACTAACTGGAGGATGCTGGAAGTGCAAGGAGTCATTGGCCGCATTCAGCTTCGTCGAATGGCCGAATGGCATGCCAGCCGTATAAATAATGCCGAACGTATCTGGTCGAATGCTCGTGAGCTTAAAGGTTTGCGCGTGCCAGCGATTCCCGAAACCTACACTCACGCTGCTTATAAATGCTATGTATTCTTAGAGCCACATCAGTTAAAGGCAGACTGGAACCGTGACCGAATTCTGTCAGAGATTTCAGCGCTTGGTGTGCCATGTTTTTCTGGTTCTTGCTCTGAGGTGTACCTTGAGAAAGCGTTTGATGATACTGGCTGGCGCCCAGAAGTCCGGTTACCCGTTGCCAAGGAACTCGGAGAGAACAGCCTGATGTTCCTTGTGCATCCGACATTGACTGAATCTGAAATCAATAAGACCTGTAAAGCCATTTGCAGTGTTATGCAGCAAGCCTGTAAGCCCTAGGCTCGCGTGGGTTTACAACATCTGAGGGGAATCCCGGGTCAGCTTCTTGCGGGCTCGGGCGTCGATGAACCGTTCGATCTACCAGCCCCTGATTCTGATTTCTGCGCGTAATCCATGTCTATCTGGTCAATCACGTCGGATAGCAAGTGCGAGAGGTCTGAAGGAGCAGGCGTTATACTTCGCACTTTTTTGGGTACCTCTTTGATGGCTCTTTGGTTGTCGTTGCCGGTAATAGCTAGCGTTTCTCTGGCGCTAACGGGAGCCTTGCGTCGTTTTGCTCTGGCTCGCAGCCTTATGGATATTCCAAACGGTCGCAGTTCGCATTCCATACCTACGCCAAGGGCTGGTGGTATAGCCATCGCTTTCAGTTTCCTTGCAGCACTACCGGTTCTCGGCCTTGTTGGAGTCATCGACTGGAATTATATTTTTGCCTTGCTGGGGGCTGGGGCTGGCATTGCGCTTCTCGGCTGGTTGGATGACCACAGTCATGTGCCAGTTCGGTGGCGCTTGCTTGGCCATTTTGCTGGAGCCGTCTGGGCCTTGTTCTGGCTCGATGGCCTACCCTCGCTTGATTTCTTTGGCCACTCGTTGGATCTAGGCTGGCTGGGACATGTATTGGCTACGATCTACCTGGTGTGGATGCTGAATTTGTACAACTTCATGGATGGCATTGATGGTATCGCAGGTGTCGAGGCGGTTACCGTCTGCCTTTGCGCCTGCTTGCTTTACTGGTTGAGCGGGTTCCAGAATCAGATGTGGGTCCCGGCAATGCTAGCCATGGCAGTGGCCGGTTTCCTGTTCTGGAATTTCCCTCCAGCACGCATTTTCATGGGGGACTCGGGTAGCGGATTTCTCGGCATGGTGCTGGGTGTGATTTCAATACAGGCGGCGTGGATTTCACCGCAGCTACTTTGGTCATGGTTGATTTTGTTAGGCGTTTTCATCGTGGACGCGACTTTCACGCTGCTACGTCGGCTGATAGGGGGAGAGAAAGTCTACGAAGCTCATCGCAGTCATGCGTATCAATTTGCATCCCGCCGATACCAAAAACATCTACCCGTCACTCTTGCTGTTGGGGCAATTAATATTGCGTGGCTGTTGCCCGTGGCGCTATTTGTTGCTTGTTCAGGGTTGAACGGAGCATTTGGTTTGCTCATCGCATACATCCCTCTTGTAATTCTGGCGGTAAAATTTCATGCGGGCGAAATGGAAGAAAAATAGACAATCAGCAGTTGATTCATGGAATTTTTAAAGTAACGAGTGCGTCAGAGAGACGTACACTCGTCACACACGATCAATGGGGAGCGGTTCGAGGTGTACGACGGAGTTATGGACAAGTTACGCACATTGTTGCTGGGGCTGCCACGTCGCCAGAAGCGACTGATTCAGGTTTCGGCTGACGTCGTTTTAGTATGGGCGGCGTTATGGTTGGCATTTTTGGTACGCCTCGGCATAGATGATATGGTCAATCCACTTATCGTCCATTCGTGGCTGTTTCTGAGTGCTCCAGTCGTCGCTATCCCTTTGTTTATCCGTTTCGGCATGTATCGTGCCGTGATGCGTTACTTCGGGAATGATGCGCTGATCGCAATCATCAAGGCAGTCAGCTTATCTTCTCTGATCCTCGGCGTAATCGTTTACTGGTACAGCAACCATCAGAACATTGTCCCTCGCTCCATCATCTTCAACTACTGGTGGTTGAGCCTGATTATGGTCGGTGGTTTGCGCCTGGCCATGCGTCAATATTTCCTGGGTGATTGGTTTGCTGCGGCGCAGCATGTGCCTTTCACCAATCGGGATGATGGACTGCCCCGGGTTGCTATTTTTGGTGCTGGAGCCGCGGGGAACCAGTTGGTAGCGGCGCTGCGAATGGGGCGAATCATGCGCCCGGTGGCCTTTATTGACGATGACAAAAGTATCGCCGCTCGCGTCATTTCCGGATTGCAAGTTTATAAGCCCAAGCACATCCAGCAAATGATCGATGAAACCGGCGCGCAGGAAATTCTATTAGCCATTCCTTCCGCCTCCCGTGGTCGCCGCCGGGAGATTCTCGGTTTCCTTGAAGGTTTCCCTCTCCACGTTCGAAGCGTTCCCGGTTTCATGGACCTGGCCAGTGGTCGGGTAAAAGTCGACGATATCCAGGAAGTAGACATCGCTGACCTTTTGGGTCGTGATGCTGTTCCGGCCCAGGATGACTTGCTTGAGCATTGCATCAAGGGTCAGTCGGTACTGGTGACGGGGGCTGGAGGGTCAATCGGTTCCGAACTATGTCGCCAGATTCTGGCTTTGCGTCCCACCACGCTTTTGCTGTTTGAGCACAGTGAATTCAATCTTTACAGCATCTTGTCCGAGCTTGAGCAGCGGATATCGCGAGAGTCTTTATCTGTTCGTCTTTTGCCGATTTTGGGTTCTGTACGCAATCAGGACAAGTTGCTGGATGTCATGAAAACCTGGCACGTGGACACTGTTTATCACGCCGCCGCTTATAAGCATGTTCCGATGGTTGAGCACAACATCGCAGAAGGTGTTCTCAACAATGTGATCGGTACGCTCAATACCGCTCAGGCAGCGTTGCAGGCAGGCGTAGCAAACTTTGTGTTGATCTCGACAGACAAAGCGGTGCGTCCGACAAATGTTATGGGCAGCACTAAACGCCTTGCCGAACTAACGCTGCAGGCCCTCAGTCGAGAACTTGCGCCGGTGTTGTTTGGCGATACGACCAATGTCTCGCGAGTGAACAAAACCCGCTTCACAATGGTTCGATTCGGCAATGTTCTGGGGTCCTCCGGTTCAGTCATCCCGCTGTTTCACAGCCAGATCAAATCCGGCGGCCCGTTGACGGTCACCCACCCGAAAATCACCCGTTATTTCATGACAATCCCGGAAGCGGCCCAACTGGTGATCCAGGCCGGCTCTATGGGGCAGGGAGGTGATGTTTTCGTTCTGGACATGGGGGAACCGGTAAAAATTGTCGAGCTGGCAGAGAAAATGATTCATTTGTCAGGCCTGAGTGTCCGATCGGACAAGAATATCCACGGTGATATTTCCATCGCATTCACTGGGCTGCGCCCTGGCGAAAAGCTTTATGAGGAGCTGCTGATTGGCGATAACGTAGCGGCGACTCAACACCCGATGATCATGTGTGCCAACGAGGACCATTTGCCTTGGGATGTGCTCAAGGTACGTCTGACGGAATTGCTGAATGCTGTTGATCAGGACGACTACGGACGCGTCCGCCAACTCCTGCGCGAAACCGTCAGCGGCTACACCCCCGACGGCGAAATCGTCGACTGGATCTATCAACAACGCCGCCTCGAACCCTGATTGTTTCACATCCTGCAACAGACACACTTTTGACAGCCCCACCACATCGCCTAAGTTTGGAAGGCAGCTTCGGGAAAGCTGCTTTCTCAATCGATGTCATGGAGCTTCATTTATGCGTACAGGCTATTTCTACTCTCTGGTTTTCGCCCTACTGACCAGCGCCTCTATTGCTGCCATCGCCGCGCCTGCGGCAAAGTCTGAGGCTAGTAACGCACCTATTGCGCTGGAAGTCGCGCCTAAGGCGCTGTCTGGCAAAGTCGACCTCAATGGAGCTGATGCACCGACGCTGCAGCGTGAGCTATCCGGTATTGGGGAGGCCAAAGCCAAGGCGATTGTTGCTTATCGTGACAGTAATGGGCCATTTTCGTCCGTGGACGAATTGCTGGAAGTGAAGGGGATAGGCAAGGCGATTCTGGATAAGAACCGCGAGAAGCTGGAAGTGAACTAAGCTTTAGATAAACGCCCAAGAGGCCGGTCATTGACCGGCCTTTTTGCATTTTGGCGTTAAGGACGGCGGCTTGCCTTCTATCGGCATGTAAAAAATTACGACTATCATATTGTCTTTGGATTATGCCTATAATAATTCCTGAGTCTGCCAAAGCAGACGCTCATCTTCCAATCGCATCCTCCCAGGAGCACGCTCATGAATTCTGTCCAGACCCAAGGAACCGCCCTCGTCACCGGAGCCTCCTCCGGAATCGGCGCCATCTACGCTGAGCGGTTGGCGGCGCGTGGTTTTGATCTGTTGCTGGTCGCTCGCGACGAGGAACGCTTGCAGGCAGCGGCGAGCAAGTTGCGCGCCGAGCATGGTGTCCAGGTCGAAGTGCTCAAGGCAGACCTCACACAAAAAGATGACGTTCTGAAGCTCGAACAGCGTCTACGCAGCGATTCGAGTATCAGCCTGCTGCTGAACAATGCCGGTGTCGCAACGGATGGTCTGTTGGCCAATTCCGACATGGACCAGATGGAAAAGCTGATCCAGCTCAACGTCACCACCGTCACGCGCCTGGCATCGGCAGCGGCCGCCGCTTTCGCAAAGGCTGGCCGTGGCACGATCATCAATATCGCCTCGGTAGTGGCGTTGTTTCCTGAGCGATTCAACGCGACTTACAGCGCGAGCAAGGCTTATGTGTTAAGTCTGACGCAGTCGTTGAACGCGGAACTGGACGGTACCGGGGTCAAGGTCCAGGCCGTGTTGCCAGGCGTAACACGCACCGAAATCTGGGAGCGCTCCGGTATCGACGCTACTCAGATTCCCGCAGACATGGTGATGGAAGCCGGGGAGATGGTCGATGCGGCATTGTCCGGTCTGGACCAGGGTGAGTTGATCACCATTCCATCGTTGCCGAACGCCTCCGAGTGGGATGACTTTGTAAAAGCTCGTCTGGTGATGGCCCCGAATCTTTCCAAAAGTACGGCCGCCACGCGTTACAAGTGAGGCGTCTTCAATCGGCTTGAGGTAATTGCAGTATGAGTAATCGTCGAGTGGTTGTAACGGGCATGGGCCTGGTGTCCCCGCTGGGTAGCGATGTCGAGGTGGTATGGGGGCGCCTGTTGGCTGGACGCTCCGGGTTGCGTCAGTTGCCTGACGAAGTGGTTGCCGATCTGCCGGCCAAGGTCGGCGGCGCGGTGCTCTCCATGACGGAAGATCCCGAGGCGGGTTTCGACCCGGACCGGGCGACGCCGCCCAAAGAGCAGAAAAAAATGGACCGCTTCATTATGTTTGCCATGGAGGCCGCGCGCCAGGCGGTGGAGCAGTCCGGATGGCAAGCGCAAGACGCTAATGCTCAGGAGCGCACCGCGACGATTATCGGCTCGGGCGTGGGTGGTTTCGGCGCAATTGCCGATGCGGTCCGTACAACCGACAGCCGCGGCCCGCGACGTTTGTCGCCATTTACCATTCCTTCCTTTCTGGTCAACCTCGCGGCCGGTCATGTGTCGATACAGCATGGTTTCAAAGGCCCGCTGGGTGCTCCGGTGACAGCGTGCGCGGCCGGGGTCCAGGCGATTGGTGACGCCGCGCGGCTGATTCGTTGTGGTGAGGCGGATATCGCCGTGTGCGGGGGCGCGGAAGCCGCGATCGATCGGGTCAGCCTCGCCGGCTTCGCGGCTGCGCGTGCCTTGTCCAGTGGCTATAACGATACCCCGGAGCGTGCCTCTCGGCCGTTCGACAGTGGTCGTGATGGTTTCGTGATGGGGGAAGGTGCTGGCCTTCTGGTGATCGAATCGCTTGAACATGCCCTTGCCCGTGGCGCTCAACCCTTGGCCGAACTGGTCGGATACGGCACCAGTGCCGATGCCTATCACCTGACTGCCGGCCCCGAAGATGGCAGCGGTGCGCGTCGGGCGATGTCGCTGGCCCTGGCCCAGGCGGGCATTTCTGCCGCACAGGTGCAGCATCTCAACGCTCACGCCACCTCGACCCCGGTTGGGGACCTTGGAGAATTGGCGGCCATCAAGTCATTGTTCGGTTCGGACAACAAGATCGCGGTGACATCGACCAAGTCCGCCACCGGGCATTTGCTGGGGGCGGCGGGCGGGATTGAGGCGATCTTCACGCTGTTGGCGATCCGCGATCAAGTCGTGCCGCCCACCCTCAATTTCGAAAACCCGGACCCGGCGGCGCAGGGCGTGGACATCGTCCACGGTCAGGCGCGGCCGATGGCGATCGAATATGCACTGTCCAATGGCTTCGGGTTTGGCGGGGTCAATGCCAGCGTGCTCTTCAAACGCTGGCAGGATTAATCCCAGGGCTGTTTGAGAAATTCGCGTGTCACGTCGAGAATCCGCTTGGCCATCTCCTGATTCTCGACACTGCGCGACAACAACAACGCCCCGACCAGGGCCGACATAATGAAGATGCTGCGGTCGGCGGCATCTTCGCCTTCAAGCGTGCCTTGCACTTGTTGCAGCCTCGAATTGAGCACCACGTCAGAGGTCGGACTGGGTTGTCCGCGCAAGCCAAGCTCCGAGGACATGGTCGGCAGCGGGCAACCCTGATCGGGTGACGTCTGGTGCCATTCAGACAGATAGGTGTCGATGAATGCTTCCAGCGGGTGCTCCTGCGCGAACAGCTCGGCGCAGATGGCGTCGCACTGTTCGCCGGCGGCCTGCAGGGCCTTTTCCACCAGTTCGTCCTTGGACTTGAAATGCGAGTAGAACCCGCCGTGGGTCAGCCCCAACGCTTTCATCAGGGGTTGCAGGCCGGTCGCGCCAATACCGTCGCGGCGAAATCGCGCCGATGCTTCCTTGATGATGCGTTGATGGGTCTGGGCTTTATGGTCCTGCGAGTAACGCATCTGAAATCTCCGCAACAATGCGCCATCTTAACCAATGAAAATGGGATGGTGACTGTACTTCTACTTCTAAAAAGCATGCAGATGCGACCAACTTCGTCCTGCCGCATCGATTCAGCTGGCACGAATAGTGATTACTTGTCAGCTGACGATTGTTGAACAATCACGAGGCGATGAGCATGAACAGTGGACTGTCCCTGGCCGATCACATCACATTGGAGTTGCGCGCCGATATCATAGGCGGTCGCCTACTGCCTGGCATGGCGCTGGTGGAAAACGAATTGGTGTCTGCCTACAACGCCTCCCGTAACACCATTCGTGAAGCGTTGCACCGCCTGGGGCAGGATGGACTGACTCGTTACGTGCGCAACAAGGGCGTGATGGTGCGCAAGCTGGGTCAGGATGATGTTCGGGATTTGTTCAAGGTCCGGCGTACCCTGGAACTGCAAGCCATCAGCGTGAGCCCGCCATTGCGCGATGATCAATCGGGCCGGATGCTCGAGGCGCTGGAGGCCACCGAGCTGGCCCGGGAACGCGAGGACTGGCGCGCCGTCGGCACCCACAGCCTGGCGTTTCATCAACACATCGTCGGGTTGCTGCGCAGCCCATTGTTCGATGAGTTTTTCACCAACGTTGTTGCGCAACTGCGCCTGGCGTTCTGCGCCGCGCCCGATGAATCACGTTTTCAGGCGCCCTGGCTGGCTCGCGACCGGCAGATCCATGACTTTCTCGCTGAGGGCGACAAGCGCGCCGCCGCAGACGCCATGAGCGCTTACCTCGATGACTCTGAACACCTTCTGTTGCGAATGCTTGCCCCAACCCCCCATCACTGATCGAGGATGTGTGTCATGTACAAAGACTATCCGGCGGCCTATCAAGTCAGCAAAGGCTCGGCCTTGCAGGTGGACAAAGCCTTCTACGAACGGATTCGCGACACCAGGGAAGGCCGCACGCTGATCGAGCAGTTTGAAGTGCCGATCCGCACCGGTCGCGCCTGGAACGTGCCGGCCGGGCACGTGTTTCGTGTGACCACGCCGGTCGGCCCGCAAGTCGGCGACTTCAATGTCTGGAACGCCAACGACCCGCGCGAGCGTTTGTGGGCGGCGCGGACCCGGCAACTGCAGGGCGCCCATGTCAGCACCCATGACCGGCTCTGGTCGAACCTGCCTTTTTTACGGCCGCTGGTGACCATCACCGACGACAGCCTGGCCGATTACGGCATCGATGAACATGGGGGGCGTTTGCACGATTTGCTGGGTACGCGCTGCGATCCCTATGTGAACAAAATGCTCACCGGCGAGGACTTCCATCATCACTGCCACTCCAACCTGACGCGCGCCGTGTTGCCCCATGGCCTGACCGAGTTCGACGTGCATGACGTGCTGAACATTTTCCAGTGTACGGGCCTGAACCACGACGACATGTACTTCATGAAGGCCTGTCCGGCGCAGAAGGGCGATTACCTGGAGTTCTTTGCCGAGATCGATCTGCTGTGTGCGCTGTCGACCTGTCCGGGAGGGGACCTGTCACTGGCCATGTGGGGGCCGGATGCGCAGGATCCGCTCAGCGTCTGTCGCCCGCTGGGCGTGGAGATTTATCGGTTGGAGGATTCATTGCTCGAGGGCTGGAGCCAGCCTGAACGTGCTGCGTATAAAGGGCTGCATGGCTTGCACATCGCCAAGGCCGACTGGGAAAAATAATCGGACGTAGGAGCGAGGCTTGCCCGCGAAGGCGTCCCTGAGATCGCCTTCGTGGGCAAGCCTCGCTCCTACAGAAGCTGTTCAGCAGTTTTTTAGCGGTCCTGCGCATCCTTGGCGTCCGCTTCCGCGTTGCGTTCCGCGACACGTTTACGTTGCTCTTCGGTCAGTTCGACCTTGTTGGCAGTGTCACGCAGCATCATCAAACCACCAACGATCGAGCCGATTGCAACGACCAGAATCAACCAGGCATACCAGGGCATAGGGCTCTCCTTGAGGGCAGGCCGATTGGCGGGTTTCGCCAATCGATCGTGCATACCACTTTGAGCGATTTCATATCGCGGTGGTTCCATTCTATGCCTGATCTGTCGGTAACACCTGAGACCATTCAGAGTCCGGTCAACATCGCGTCGGCCGGTGCATCCGCGCGCAATTGCGCGGTGAGCATGAAGTACACGAAGCCCACCGCCATGAAGCCGAGGAAGATCAAGCCGATCAACGTGTTGAACCAGGCCATCGCCACCAGGCACACCACCGCCAGGATCAACGCAATCATCGGCACCAGCGGGTAGCACGGCGCGCGGAAGGTGCGCTCCAGGTTCGGTTCGGTTTTACGCAACTTGAACAGGCTGAGCATGCTCATGATGTACATCACGATTGCGCCGAACACCGCCATGGTGATCATCGCCGCGGTCAGCGTCATGCCACCGAGATTGATCAAACCATCGCTGTAGATCGCCGCGATACCGATTACGCCGCCGGCAATGATCGCCCGATGGGGGGTCTGGAAGCGCGACAGTTTGGCCAGCGACGCCGGCAGGTAACCGGCGCGGGCGAGGGCGAAGAACTGCCGCGAGTAGCCGAGGATGATCCCGTGGAAACTTGCCACCAGGCCGAACAGGCCGATCCACACCAGCATGTGCAACCAGCCCGAGCTTTCGCCGACCACGGTTTTCATGGCTTGTGGCAGCGGGTCGTTGATGTTCGACAGGGTGCGCCAGTCGCCGACGCCGCCGGCAAAGAACATCACGCCCATGGCCAGCAATACCAGGGTCAGGATGCCGCTGATGTAGGCCTTGGGAATCGTGCGTTTCGGATCCTTGGCTTCTTCGGCGGCCATTGCTGCGCCTTCAATGGCGAGGAAGAACCAGATGGCGAAAGGAATCGCCGCGAACATCCCGGCAATCGCCGGCGCCCCGAACACATCGGAACCGGCCCAGCCATTGAGCGCAAAGTTGCTGAAACTGAACGCCGGAGCGACCACGCCCATGAACACCAGCAGTTCCGCCACGGCCAATACACAGACAATCAACTCGAAGGTGGCGGCCAGTTTCACGCCGAGAATGTTCAGGCCCATGAACACGATGTAGGCGCCGACCGCTGCGTGCTTCGGGTCGAGGGCCGGGAATTGCACATTCAGGTAAGCGCCGATAGCCAAGGCAATTGCCGGCGGGGCGAAGACGAACTCGATCAGCGTCGCCAACCCGGCGATCAATCCGCCTTTCTCGCCAAAGGCGCGGCGGCTGTAGGCAAAGGGGCCGCCAGCATGGGGAATCGCCGTGGTCAGTTCGGTGAAGCTGAAGATGAAGCAGGTGTACATCGTGGCGACCATGAACGAGGTCACCAGGAACCCGAGTGTTCCGGCCACGCCCCAGCCGTAACTCCAGCCGAAATACTCACCGGAAATCACCAGTCCGACCGCAATACCCCACAGGTGCAACGTGCCCAGCGTGGGTTTGAGTTGTGTGTTCATGCGTTTGCTCCCTGAACGGTTTGAAAAGCGTCGGGGGGAGGCGTTTGCAGTGGGCGTGCCAGTGTTGTGATAGCAGTCGTAAAGCGTAAAAAGGTGTCGTATCGGGGATGTACGGTGCTGGATGCATGCATTTTGGTGCGCTAGTTGGGGGCGTTGTCGTGTGTTCTGCCGTCTTCGCGGGCAAGCCTCGCTCCTACAAGGGCGAGCGCTCCACGGACCTGTAGGAGCGAGGCTTGCCCGCGAAGGGGCCCGCTCGGACACCGCCGTAACGAAGGCATAAACCCACTCTTTACGCATTCTTTATGCCCCGCCACACCCCTCGGTCTCGTTCCTTTACAGCCTCCCTGCCGACAATGGCTCCACACGCGGCAATACGCCGTAACACGGAGAACTTCCATGAGCGTTCTGGACGGGGTGTCACTGCTATTGGCAGTGGGGCTGTTCATTTATCTGTTGGTTGCGCTGTTGCGCGCGGACCGGAACTAGGAGCGGCTATGCACAGTTATGACTATTGGCTGATCCTGGCCTTCTTTGCCGTGGTGCTGATCCCGGCACCGTTCCTTGGGCGGTTCTACTACAAGGTCATGGAAGGCCAGCGCACCTGGCTTTCGCCGATCCTCGGACCGGTCGAACGTGGTTGTTATCGGGTGGCCGGCGTTGATCCGCAGGCCGAACAGAGCTGGCAGAAATACACACTGGCCTTGCTCGCCTTCAACCTCGCGGGCTTTTTGCTGTTGTTCGCGATCCTGTTGTTCCAGGACCACTTGCCGTTGAACCCGCAAAACCTGCCGGGTCAGGAGTGGACGCAAGCGTTCAACACCGCCGTCAGCTTCATGACCAATACCAACTGGCAGTCCTACAGCGGCGAAGCGACCCTGAGCTACCTGAGCCAGATGGTCGGCCTCACCGTGCAGAACTTCGTCAGCGCCGCCACCGGCCTGGCGGTATTGGTTGCGCTGTGCCGCGGTATTGGTCGCAAGTCGAGCAAGACCCTGGGCAACTTCTGGGTCGACATGACCCGCGCCACCCTCTACGGCCTGTTGCCCCTGTGCCTGCTGCTGGCGCTGTACCTGGTCTGGCAGGGCGTGCCGCAAACCTTCGCGCAGTACGTGAATGCCGTGACCATGCAAGGCGTCGATCAGGTGATTCCGCTCGGTCCGGCCGCCAGCCAGATTGCGATCAAGCAACTGGGCACCAACGGCGGTGGCTTCTTCGGCGTCAACTCGGCGCACCCGTTCGAGAACCCGACAGCGTGGAGTAACCTGTTTGAAGTTGGCTCGATCATTCTGATCCCGGCCGCGCTGGTGTTCACCTTCGGCCACTACGTCAAAGACCTGCGTCAGAGCCGCGCGATCATCGCCTGCATGCTGGCGCTGTTCCTGATCGGCGGTGCAACGTCGCTGTGGGCTGAATACCAACCCAACCCGACCCTGAACAACGTCGCCGTCGAACAGACCGCGCCGCTGGAAGGCAAGGAAGCGCGCTTCGGCACGACCGCCACGGTGCTGTGGTCGGTGACCACCACCGCAGCGTCCAACGGCTCGGTCAACGGCATGCACGACAGCCTCAATCCGCTGAGCGGCATGGTCGCATTGGTCAACATGATGGTTGGCGAAGTGATCTTCGGCGGCGTCGGCGCGGGGCTCTACGGCATGTTGCTCAACGTGTTGATCGCGGTGTTCCTCGCCGGCCTGATGATCGGTCGTACCCCGGAATACCTGGGCAAGAAACTCCAGGCGAAGGAAGTCCAGTTGCTGGTCGTGACCTTGCTGGTGATGCCGGTCGGCGTGCTGGTGCTCGGTGCGATTGCCGCGAGTCTGCCCGGCCCGGTCGCGGCGGTGAGTAACCCCGGTGCCCACGGTTTCAGCCAGTTGCTGTACGCCTACACCTCGGCCAGTGCCAACAACGGTTCGGCCTTCGGCGGATTCGGTGCCAACACGGCGTTCCACAACCTGATGCTGGGTCTTGGCATGTTGATCGGTCGCTTCGGTTACATCCTCCCGGTACTGGCGTTGGCCGGCAGCCTGGCAATGAAGAAAACCGCACCGATCGGCCAGAACAGCTTCCCGACCCATGGCCCGCTGTTCGTGACATTGCTGACCGTGACCATTTTGCTGGTGGGTGGTTTGACCTTCCTGCCGACATTGGCCCTGGGTCCTATTGCTGAACATCTGAGTATGGGCTTCTAAGGAATCCATCATGAATATGCCTGTAAGCAAAACCGTCGTCGCCAAGGCGCCGGAACAACCCAAAACTGCGATCTCGGCCCTCTGGCGCCCGGCGCTGGTGCAAGCCTTCGTCAAGCTCGACCCACGGCAATTGCAGCGTGCGCCGGTGATGCTGGTGGTCGAACTGACCGCGATCCTGACCACCGTGCTGTGCTTCATTCCCGACAGTGCCGTGCCGACCTTCGTCGCTGCGCAAATCGCCCTGTGGCTGTGGTTCACCGTGCTCTTCGCCAACTTCGCCGAAGCCTTGGCCGAAGGTCGCGGCAAGGCCCGCGCCGACAGCCTCAAGGCCGGCAGCGAAGGCTTGAGCGCCCGCCGTAAAACCAGTAACGGCACTTTTCAAGTGGTACCGGCCACCAGCCTGCGCAAGGGCGATGTGGTGCGCGTTGAAGCCGGGGAAATGATCCCCGGTGACGGCGAGGTCATCGAAGGTATTGCCGCCGTCAACGAAGCGGCGATCACCGGCGAATCCGCGCCAGTGATTCGCGAGTCCGGGGGCGACCGTTCGGCTGTCACCGGCAACACTCGCCTGGTCTCTGACTGGCTGCTGGTGAAGATTACCGCCAACCCCGGCGAGTCGACCCTGGACCGCATGATCGCCCTGGTCGAAGGCGCCAAACGCCAGAAAACCCCGAACGAAGTCGCGCTCGACATCCTGCTGATCGGCCTGACCCTGATCTTCCTGTTGGTGGTCGTCACCCTGCAACCGTTCGCCCACTTCGCCAACGGCAGCCTGCCGCTGGTGTTTCTGGTGGCGTTATTGGTCACGTTGATTCCGACCACCATTGGCGGTTTGTTGTCCGCCATCGGTATTGCCGGGATGGACCGTCTGGTGCGCCTGAACGTGATCGCCAAATCCGGTCGCGCTGTGGAAGCGGCGGGGGACGTTCACGTCCTGATGCTGGACAAGACCGGCACCATCACGTTCGGTAACCGTCGCTGCACCGCAGTGCATCCGGCGCCGGGCGTCACCGCCCGTGAACTGGCGGAGGGCGCATTGTTTGCCTCGCTGGCCGATGACACGGCTGAAGGTAAGTCCATCGTCGAGTACCTGCGCGGCACACAGCCACAACCTGAACCCGCCGCCGAGTTGCTGACGGCCGTGCCATTCAGCGCGGAAACCCGTCTGTCCGGTGTCGACTATCAGGGGCGTGTGTATCGCAAAGGCGCGGTGGATTCATTGCTGGCCTTCGTCGGTGTGAAACGCGCCGACCTGGCCGCGCCGCTGTCCCGTGAGATCGACAAGATCGCTCAAAGCGGCGGTACCCCGTTACTGGTCTGCGCCGACGGCAAATTGCTCGGTGTGATCCACCTCAAGGACGTGGTCAAGCCCGGCATCCGCGAGCGTTTTGCCGAGCTGCGCAAATTGGGCATCCGCACGGTCATGGTGACCGGCGACAACCCGCTGACCGCCGCTGCCATTGCTGCCGAAGCGGGCGTGGATGACGTGCTGGCCGAGGCTACGCCAGAGAAAAAACTGGCGCGCATTCGCCACGAACAGAACGACGGTCGCCTGGTTGCCATGTGCGGCGACGGCGCCAACGATGCCCCGGCCCTGGCCCAGGCTGACGTCGGCATGGCGATGAACGACGGTACGCAAGCCGCGCGCGAGGCGGCGAACATGGTCGACCTCGACAGCGACCCGACCAAGCTGCTGGACGTGGTGCAGATCGGTAAGGAATTGCTAGTGACCCGCGGTGCGCTGACGACGTTTTCCATCGCCAACGACGTGGCCAAATACTTCGCGATCCTGCCGGCGCTGTTCGCCTCGATCTACCCGCAATTGGGCGTGCTGAACGTCATGCACCTGGCCAGTCCGCAGAGCGCGATTCTGTCGGCGATTGTGTTCAACGCCTTGATCATTGTGGTGCTGATTCCACTGGCGCTGCGTGGGGTTCGAGTGCAGGCCGCGAGTGCGGCGGCGTTGCTGCGACGCAATCTGCTGGTCTACGGATTGGGCGGGATTGTGGTGCCGTTCGTGGGGATCAAGGCGATCGACATGCTGCTGACGGCGTTGCATCTGGTTTGACGGTCGGGAGCTGTGGTGGGGTTTTTGTGGCGAGGGAGCTTGCTCCCGCTGGGCTGCGAAGCGGCCTCATCCCAGACACCGTGTTTGTTCAGGTACACCGCATTTGCCGGGTTGACGACTGCTTCGCAGTCGAGCGGGAGTAGGCTCCCTCGCCACAAGTGACGTGTGTGCCTGATGAATGTTCTTTGAATTCGAGGATTTTGAAATGTCCACAATGATACGTCCGGCCTTGAGCTTGCTCGTGCTGATGACCCTGATCACCGGCGTCGCTTACCCCTTGGTCGTCACCGGCGTCGCCCAGGTCGCGTTCCCGGATCAAGCCAATGGCAGCCTGGTGCGTGACGCCGGCGGCAAGGTCCGTGGCTCTTCGCTGATTGCCCAGGATTTCGTTGGCGATGCCTGGTTTCATCCACGGCCATCGGCGGGTGCGTTTGCCACCGTGTCGAGCAGCGCCAGCAACCTTTCGCCGAGCAATCCGGCGCTGGCCACCCGGGTGATCGACGATGCCAGCAAACAGCTGGTGCCCGGTCAGGGGCCAGTGCCGTTGGCGATGGTGACCACCTCCGGCAGCGGCCTCGATCCCCACTTGCCACCGGCGGCGATTGCCTATCAACTGGCGCGTGTTGCGGCGGCGCGTAATTTGCCGGTGTCTACGCTTCAGCAATTGATGAATGCGCACATTGAGCAGCCATTGGTGGGGCCGCCGGTGGTGAATGTGTTGGCGCTAAACATCGCGCTGGAAAACCTGTAGAAGATGATCGTTCCCACGCTCTGCGTGGGAATGCATCAACGGACGCTCCGCGTTCGGCTCTGAAGGGGACGCGGAGCGTCCCGAGCTGTATTCCCACGCGGAGCGTGGGAACGATCAATCAAGATAAGGCAATGACAAATGAGTGACTCCGGCCGCGCCGACGCGCTGTTAGCAGACCTGCCCCGCGATGGCCGTGGCCGGCTCAAGGTTTTCCTCGGCGCCGCACCCGGTGTCGGCAAGACCTACGCCATGCTGCAAGCCGCCCACACCCAATTGCGCCAGGGCGTGAAAGTCATCGCCGGCGTGGTTGAAACCCACGGCCGCGCCGAGACCGAAGCGCTGCTCGGCGGCTTGCCGCAGCAGCCCTTGGTGCGCTTGGAATACCGTGGCGTCACGCTCGAAGAAATGGACCTCGACGGTCTGCTCGCGGCCAAGCCGAAATTGGTGCTGGTGGACGAACTGGCCCACACCAACGCCCCTGGCAGCCGTCACGCCAAGCGCTGGCAAGACATCCAGGAATTGCTCGCCGCCGGCATCGACGTGTTCACCTCGGTCAACGTTCAGCACCTCGAAAGCCTCAATGATCAAGTGCGCGGGATCACCGGCGTGCAGGTTCGCGAAACCCTGCCGGACTGGGTGCTGCAAGAAGCCTACGAACTGCTGCTGATCGACCTGCCGCCACGCGAACTGCTTGAGCGTCTGCGTGACGGCAAGGTCTACGTGCCGGAGCAGGCGCGGGCGGCCATCGACGCTTTCTTCACCCAGACCAACCTCACCGCCCTGCGCGAACTGGCAATGCAAACCGCCGCTGCGCAGGTGGACGATGACCTGGCCCAGGGATATCGACAACTTGGCCAGGCCGCGCCAGCGGTGCGCGGTCGATTGTTGGTCGGCGTCGATGGCGATGCTCAGGCCGAACGCCTGGTGCGCCACGCCAGCCGCGTCGCCCAGCGTCGGCATCTGCCGTGGAGCCTGGTGCACGTGGACAACGGCAGCGTGCGCGACGAACAATCGCGACTGCGCCTGCAAAGTGCCCAGCAACTGGCCGAGCGACTGGGCGGCGAAGTGGTGTTACTGCGCGCCGGTGAAGTCGCAAAAACATTGATCCAGCACGCTGCCGAACGCCGTGCCAGCCTCGTGCTGGTCGGTCAATCGCGCCAGCGTTTGCGTCGGCGCTTGTTCGGCGGCGGTCTGGCATCACGCTTGCTGCGTGATGCGCGGGGGCTGGAAATCAACGTCCTCGACAGTGATCACGAACAGCATCAGCCGCGTCAGCGTTCGGCGCATTCGCTGGTGTGGTTCGACTACGCGCTGGCGGTCGTGGCGACGGTGCTGGCCACTGCTTTGGCCTGGGCCGTGGCGAGCGTCTTGCCGCTGCCGAATATATCGCTGGTGTTCCTCGCCGCCGTGTTGCTGGTGGCGGTGCGCAGCAGCCTGGGCCCGGCGCTGGCTTGTGCGGCGCTGTCGTTTCTGACCTATGACTTTCTGTTTATCCCGCCGAATTTTTCGTTCGCCATCCAGCGCGAAGAAGACGTGCTGACTTTGCTGTTCTTCCTGCTGATGGCGGCCCTCACCGGCAACCTCGCGGCGCGGCAACGGCGGCAATTGCAAGCATTGCGCGACACCCAGGAAGAGACCACCGAACTGCTCGACCTGTCGCGCAAACTCACCGCCGCCACCGACCGCCAGGCCGTGGTCAGCGCTGCGGCCCAGCACCTCAATGGCTGGAGCGATCTGCAACTGTGCCTGCTCAACCGCGACGGCCAGGGTGGCTGGAAGGTCGAGACCGGCGGCCCGCTGGAGTTTTCCGAAGCCGAGCGCGCTGCCGCCGATTGGGCCTGGCAACACGACCAGCCGGCGGGCGCGGGTACCGGCACGCTGCCGTTCGGGCGTTGGTGGTGGTGGCCGTTGTCGGTGGAAGACGGACCGTTGGCGCTGCTCGGTGTGTGCGCCAAAGAAGGCCAGACCTTGAGCGGTCAGCGTCGGCGTTTGTTGACGGCGTTGAGTCAACCGCTGGCCCAGGCCTTGGCTCGCGCGCAACTGGCCGAAGACCTGGAAGCGGCGCGCCTGCACGGCGAAACCGAGCAGTTGCGCAGCGCCTTGCTGGCGTCGGTGTCCCACGATTTGCGCACGCCGCTGACCTCCATGCGCGGCAGCATCGACAGTCTGCTGGCCCTCGGTGAAGCCATCCCGCTGGAGGATCGCCGCGAACTGCTTGAAGGCACCCGCGATGAAGCCGAGCGCCTCGACCGTTACATTCAAAACCTGCTGGACATGACCCGCCTCGGTCACGGTGCGTTGAAGCTGGCGCGGGACTGGGTGTCGCCGGCCGATATTGTCGGCAGTTCGCTCAATCGTCTGCGCGCGGTACTGGCGCCGTTGCAGGTCAGCACCGAAGTGCCGGCCGAATTGCCGCTGCTGTACGTGCATGCCGCGCTGATCGAGCAGGCGCTGGTCAACGTGCTGGAAAACGCCGCGCGTTTTTCTCCGCCTCACGGCCGTCTGCAATTACGCGCCGGCGCCAATGACAGCGAGCTGTTTTTCTCGGTCAGCGACGAGGGGCCAGGGATTCCGGAGGAAGAGCGGGCGAAGATTTTCGACATGTTCTACACCGCTGCGCGCGGTGATCGGGGCGGGCAGGGCACCGGCCTGGGGTTGGCGATCTGTCAGGGCATGGTCGGCGCGCATGGCGGTCGGATCAGTGTCGCGGACGGCATTGAAGGGCGCGGCACCTGCATCACACTGCACTTGCCATTGCAGGAACAGCCGGGCCTTGAAAGTGAAGCCTGATACCCTTTGGACATCTCCATGCCACGATCAGAAACCATGAGCCAGACCGCGACCATTTTGGTCATCGACGACGAACCGCAAATCCGCAAATTCCTGCGCATCAGCCTCGCTTCTCAGGGTTACAAGGTACTGGAGGCCGGCAACGGCAACGAAGGGCTGGCCCAGGCGGCATTGAACAAACCCGACTTGCTGGTGCTCGATCTCGGCCTGCCGGACATGGACGGCCAGCAAGTGCTGCGCGAGTTTCGCGAATGGTCGACGGCGCCGGTGCTGGTGCTTTCGGTGCGTGCCAGCGAAGGGCAAAAGGTGGAAGCGCTCGATGGCGGTGCCAACGATTACGTGACCAAGCCGTTCGGTATCCAGGAATTCCTCGCCCGGGTGCGTGCGTTATTGCGTCAGGCCCCCGTTGGCGAGGCTCAGCAAGCGGCGCTGACGTTTGGCCCGCTGACCGTGGACCTGGCCTATCGCCGGGTGCTGCTCGATGGCACCGAAGTCGCGCTGACCCGCAAAGAGTATGCGGTGCTGGCGCAACTGGCCCGGCATCCCGGGCGGGTGATCACCCAGCAGCAACTGCTGAAAGATATCTGGGGGCCGACCCATACCGAGGACAGTCATTATTTGCGGATTGTGGTGGGGCATCTGCGCCAGAAGCTGGCGGATGATCCGACCCAGCCTCGCTTTATCGTTACCGAAGCGGGGGTTGGTTATCGGTTGTTGAGTGAGGGTAGTCTTTAGCTTTTTGGTGTGCGGCCTATTGTCTTCGCGGGCAAGCCTCGCTCCTACAGGATGTGAATCGTTCACAAAGCTCGCGAACGACTCAAACCCTGCAGGAGCGAGGCTTGCCCGCGAAGGGGCCCGCACCTTCATCCGAAAACTTCAGGCATCCCGCTCATTCTCGTATCTATCCAGCGTATCCCGCGCAATCTCCCGCCCCAGCGCGATCAACTCCGGCGCCTTGTAAAACTCGAAAAACCGGCACACCCGTTTCGGCACGTTGATCAGGATGTCCGGCGGATACCCGGCGATCTTGTACTGCGCCAACGACGTCTGCATCACCTCGAAACTCTGGTTGATCAGGTCCAGCAACGACGCCGGGCCCACGTTGTCGATGATGAACGAACCTGTGGCGGATTTCGGTGCGCCTTCGCGTTCGGGGGCGGCTGCCGGTTGCTGGGCTTCGGGTTCGGCGGATTCGATCCAGGGGTTGATGTCGGCCGCTTCGGCCATCAACGCTTCCTTTTCCAGCAGCAGCAATTGTTCGGCCTGCTTGCGGCGGAACGGCATTTTTGAACCCAGGGAATTGATCAGGCTGTCGAACCGGGTCTTGAACGCGGGCGGACGCTGAATCACCGGCAGTTTATAGTGGCGCTGGTTGGTGGAGTTGAGGTTGACCGCAATGATCAGGTCGCAATGGCTCGACACCACGGGCACGATCGGCAAAGGGTTGAGAATGCCACCGTCCACCAGCATGCGATTGCCCTGCATCACGGGTGTGAACAGGCTCGGAATCGCTGCCGAGGCCCGCATGGCCTGGTGCAGGCAGCCTTCCTGGAACCAGATTTCCTGCTGGTTGGTCAGGTCCGTGGCCACCGCCGTGTAAGGGATACGCAGGTCTTCGATGTTGATCTCGCCGACGATCTTGCGAATCTGCCCGAACACTTTCTCCCCGCGAATCGCGCCCAGACGAAAACTGACGTCTACCAGACGCAAGACGTCTAGGTAGTCCAGGCTTTCGATCCAGTCGCGATAATCGTCAAGCTTGCCGGCGGCGTAGATCCCGCCGACCACGGCGCCCATCGAGCATCCTGCGATGCAGGCGATGTCGTAGCCGCGCCGTTCGATTTCTTCAATGACACCGATATGGGCATAGCCCCGGGCCCCGCCTGAGCCCAGCACCAGTGCGACACGCTTTTTCATGAATCGCCCTCGTCTGACAAGGTTCAACAATGCACCCATCACGGGGCGCGCTTCAATCGCTAAGGTCGCTCGGTGGGCCAAGGGCGTCGTTTTTTCGACACTCCATGGCGGCGCATGGGTATTCTCAAGCACACTTGACGTTTGCGCGGCGGGGCCAAGGCACTTTTCACGTGCCAGACCGTCTTACCAGCACGACTGTTTACCTAATGTTGAGGTGTGAGTGATGAAAGCCTGGATTTGCGTGCCATTGATTGCCCTGGCGCTTGCCGGTTGTGCCGGCAAAACCGCTTATCGTGACAGCTGCGGTAGTGGACTCGATGCGGCGTGGCATGAACTGGACCTGGCCAAGGCCGAGGGGTTCGCCGGCACCGTCAGCTACTCCAAGGCCCTGTCGCTGTTGACGGCGGCCAAGACCCAGCAGCAATTCGAAGGCTTCGAAGGCTGCACCAAGAAAGCCGAGAAGGCCCGCTTCTATATTCGTGAGTCACGTGCCGGCCGTTGAGGCATGATGTAGGGAATAGTGGACATTCGATTCAGGGAGCAAGCGATGTCGGCCTTGGTTGATCGGTTGGTGGCTCAAGTACTGAGTCTGGAAGTTCGTCTGCTGGCTTGCCAGGCGCGCCTGAGTGCGCGCACCGACCCGGAAGCGTTGCACGAGCTGCGCACCACGGTTCGCCGGCTGCGCAGTCTGTTGCGACCGTTGCGCGGGCTGCCTGGCGTCGAGCAACTGGAGGCGGCGTCGTCCCGGGTTGGCGAGTTGACCACGCCGTTGCGTGATCGCGAGGTGCTGGCGGCCTACTTGCTCAAGAACGGTCAACCCGAGGCCGCGCAACGACGTATGGCGCAGATGGCCAAGGCGTATCCGGCGGTGGCGACAAGCCCCGAGGTCACGCAGTTACTGATGATTCTCGACGCGTTTCCGCGTTTCCTCCGTGCTTCCCAGCGTCAGGGTCTGCTCAAGGGCCTGCGCAAACGCATCGAAAAGCGCCTCGCCAAGCAATGGAAGAAACTCGATCAGGCCCTGCACGATCCTGCCCATGATCGCCATCGCTTGCGTCTGTTGATCAAGCGCGTGCGCTACGGCATTGACGCCTACCCCGAACTTGACCGATTGCCCGACGCGGCGATGCCACGTTTGAAGTCGGCACAAGGTGCCCTGGGTGAGTGGCATGACTGTTTTCAATGGCTGGCCAGGGCTGAACAAGAGCCTGATCTGCACCCGTGTGTCGCCGTCTGGAAAACCACCATGGCCAAGGCCGAGGAGCGCGCCGACCGCGTTCTCGACAAACTCAGCGATGCCTGCTTCAAATCCTGAAACCACCCCGATCAAATGTGGGAGCGAGCCTGCTCGCGAAAGCGGTGTATCAGTCGGCATCAGAGCTGGCTGACAGACCGGTTTCGCGAGCAGGGCTCGCTCCCACAGTGGTTTGGGTGTTGAACCAGGGACAAGCACGGCTCATCTGTCAGTGCTTTTGGCCGGAATAAGCGCTGTGCCGCCTGCGCTGGCTGGTTAAGATCTCTCCATCCTTTTTCCGCACTGAGGTTTCCATGCGCTTTTCCGATCTGCTCGACGCCGTCCGCAGCCAGCCGCTGGCGCTGTCTATTCCGGCCGGATGGGCTCAGGGGCGTGCCAGTTTCGGTGGCCTGGTGGCCGCGTTGCAATACGAAGCCATGCGCGCAAAAGTCCCGGCGGATCGGCCGGTGCGTTCGCTGGCGATCACCTTTGTCGGGCCAGTCGAACCCGAAGTGCCGGTCAGTTTTGAGGTCGATGTGTTGCGCGAAGGCAAAGCCGTCAGCCAGGTGCTGGGCCGGGCGATGCAAAAGGGGCAAGTGGTGACGTTGATCCAGGGCAGCTTCGGTGCCTCGCGACCTTCCGAAGTGGCGGTCGCGGCCGAGCCGGCACCTGAAATGAAGCACTGGGACGATTGCCAGGAACTGCCTTATATCAAAGGCGTACTACCGGAATTCATGCAGCATCTGGCGATGCGCTGGAGTGTCGGCGGTCTGCCGTTCACCGGCAACAAATCCCGCGATATGGGCGGCTGGGTGCGTTTGCGTGGGGACGTGAAGGAAGAGGCGCTCGGCGAGTCGCATATTTTGGCGCTGGTGGACGCCTGGCCACCGGCCCTGTTGCCACACCTGAGCAAACCCGCGATGGGCAGCACGCTGACCTGGACCATAGAATTCGTCCAGCCGTTGCTCGAGTTGAGTACGCTGGACTGGTGCAAATACCTGGTGGAAATCGAGCATGGCGCTGACGGCTACGGTCACGCGGCCGCGAAACTGTGGAGCGCGGACGGTCAGTTGATCGCCATGAGCCGGCAGACGGTGACGATTTTCGCCTGATCAATGACGACGGTGGCGCTCACGCCAGGCGCGCCACCAGCCGCCGCTGAGGAAAAACCGTGGAAAGGTCAGGAACTGCTCGACCAGCAAGCGCGATAGCGCATCCTTACGATCACTGAACGGCTCGGAGGCTTGCATCTCCAGGCTGTGGCCGTGGCGCTGCAAGCCTAATGCAGCGATCACGCCAATGACACCGATGGCGAAGTTCACGAAGTTCAGGCCGAACACCCCGGAAACAATCAGCAAAAACGCCACGATGAATAGCGGCACGGCAATCAGGTGCAACACCAGATTGGTCGGGTGCTGGTGATTGCCCGGGTAGGCGCGCCATTGCCAGGCGGGTAGGTTGGGGTGACGTTTGCCCATGATGCTAATCCTCGATCCATGTTGAACACATGATTGAAGAATAGGCCTGGCCACTGCGGGCGGCGAATCAAGGTTGGCTATCGAAGTGATAGCGGTCATGGTCAGGATTGAAGTTGACCGGGCTGACGCCTTCGTGGGCAAGCCTCGCTCCTGCAACATCAAAAGCATCGCCAACCCTTGTAGGGGCGAGGCTTGCCCGCGAAGAGGCCCTTACAGCTTGAGCTGCCCGATCGCCTTGTTCAATTCCCCAGCCAACGCTGCCAAATCATTACTGGTCGTCGCCGAATCCACCGTTTGCTGCACGGTGTTCTCGGTCACATCCCGAATACTCACCACCGCCCGGTTCATTTCTTCCGCGACCTGACTCTGCTGCTCGGCCGCCACCGCAATCTGGGTATTGCTTTCGCGCATCTGTGCCACCGCGCTGGTGATTTGTGCCAGCGCGACACCAGCCTCTTGGGCCTGTTGCACGCAGTCGTCAGCCTTGAATGAGCTTTCCTGCATGAAGTCCACCGCGTCCCGAGTCCCGGCCTGCAGCGCGGAGACCATGATCGTGATCTCGTCGGTCGAAGTTTGCACGCGCTTGGCCAGGTTACGCACTTCATCGGCGACCACCGCAAAGCCACGGCCCATGTCGCCGGCGCGGGCCGCTTCGATCGCAGCATTCAGGGCCAGCAGATTGGTCTGCTCGGCAATGCTGTGAATCACGCCGACCACGCCGTTGATTTTCTGACTGTCCTCGGCCAGGCGCTGGATCATCTCGGCCGTCTGCTGCACGCCGCTGGACAACCCGGCGATGGATTTCTGTACCCGGCTGACCACTTCCTGCCCGCTACCGGCCAAGGTATCGGCGGTTTGCGAGAGGTCGCGGGTCGCGCCGGCATGCTGGGCGATGTGATAGACAGTGGCGGTCATTTCGTTGATCGCCGTGGCGGCCTGATCGGTTTCGCTTTGCTGGCCGAGCATGCCGTGACGCACCTCGTTCATGCTTGAGGCCAGTCGTGCCGCGCCGACATCCAGTTGCCGGGCAGTGCTGGCAACGGTGTTGACTACTCGCTGGTATCCGGCCTGCATCGCGTTGAAGGCATTGGCCATCTGCCCGACCTCGTCCTTGCAGGCGAGCGGCACACGGGCTGACAGGTCGCCGGTTTTCTCGACGTGGAGCATCACATCTTTCAAGGTGTTGAGTTGGCTCAGCAGGAAGCGGATCAATAGTTGCGAAGCGGCCAGCATCGCCAGCATCAGGATGAACACCGCCACCGCGTAATTGGCGAAGCGTTCGCCAAACACCTGGCTCAGGCTCGGGCCATGGGCGATCACCGCGATCTGCTGACCGTCGGGGCGGGAGAACACCTCGGCGCCCATCAACGGGTTGTCGCCGAACAGCGGCATTGAATTGATCTTGACCCAGCCCCTGGCATCGGCCAGTTCCAGCACCGGCTGCTCGTTCAGCAACGGCGCCTGCCCGCGACTGTAGGTCAGCAGGTTATCGGCCTTGGGCAGCGGTTGTCCGGCAGGCCAGGCATTGAGCAAGCGAGCCTGCGCCTGAGCCGACACTTGAGAGGCGTGGCTGCGGGCCTGTTGTTCGAGCTGCACGGCGTACAGCACCAGCAAGAGGGTGGTGAAGAAGGCGACCGCATTGACCGCCCAGAATTTGTACTTCAGTGAGATGTTGCTAAGCCAGGCACCCATGGAGGTCTTCTCTGATAACGGAAACAGCATTGGCAAGGTGCCAGCATTGTGCCGCTATGCAGGGATTCCGGACTTGATGTGGATCAACGATCAGCAACCCCCCCCTGTAGGAGCGAGCCTGCTCGCGATAGCGCTCTGTCAGTCACATTAATGTTGGATGTGCCGACGCCATCGCGAGCAGGCTCGCTCCTACAGGGGGATTTGTGGTTACCGGGGGATTGATGGCAGGCCGTAGAACGCGCGAGCGCAGGCGGTGGTGTGGGCGGCCAGATCCTCTTCCGCTTCCCCCCGATGCAACGCCACTTCCCGCAGCACTTCAGTCAAATATGCCGGTTCATTGCGACCGTTCTTCGGCTTGGGTCGCAAGCTGCGTGGCAACAGATACGGCGCATCGCTCTCCAGCATCAAGCGCCCGCGCTTGATCTCTTTCACCAACGGATGCAGATGCGTGCCCCGGCGCTCGTCGCAGATCCAGCCGGTGATGCCGATGTGCAAATCCAGATCGAGGTAGCTGAACAGCGCCTTCTTTTCCCCGGTGAAGCAATGCACCACCGCTGCCGGCAGCTGATCGCGGTAATCACGGAGAATTTCCAGCAGTCGCTGACTGGCATCGCGCTCATGAAGGAACACCGGCAATTGCAGCTCGACCGCCATCGCCAGGTGCTCTTCGAGGACTTTTTCCTGCTGGGGACGCGGCGAGAAATCGCGATTGAAATCCAGCCCGCATTCACCCACGGCTACCACGTTGGGTTCCTTGAGCAAACTGCGCAGGCGCTGGTCGCTGTCGGCGTTCCAGTCGCTGGCCGAATGAGGGTGAATGCCTGCGGTGGCGAACAGTCGCTGAGCCGTTTCGTCCAGCTGCCGGCACAGCTCCAGCGCCTGCTCGCTGCCTTCGACACTGGTGCCGGTCAGGATCAATTGGCAGACCCCCGCGGCATACGCGCGATCGAGTACGGCCTGGTGCTTATCCGCAAAACTGGGGTTGGTCAGGTTGACGCCGATATCGATGAGTTGCATGGTGCTACCTCGGACCAAAGGCCGGAAAGCATATCAGAGCTGTAGATTTATAAGAAAAGCCAAGAACTACAACGAGTTAAGGCTGTCTCTTGATGCCGCGAGACACGCAGGGGTGGCCAGGGTGCCATCACTGTGCCAGTCTTTTGCACTTTGTCAGCGCTCAAGGCGCTCTGTTTCTGTCGTTCGATTTCATGAAAATTCATGAGGTCGGCCCAGTATTCTTTCCGGAGAGTGGATGACACGTCCCTCGATGTTGCTACTGCTGTGCTGTTCGTTGCTGCTGCCGATGCCGGCGGTCGCGCGTCTGGCCGGCCCGCTGCAAGCCGTGCCGGCGGCCAAGGTCCGTGACCTGGCGGAGATTCGCAGCAGTCGTGTGCTGCGGGTGCTGGTCAACCAGAGCCGCAACAGTTCCGGTGAAGTCCAGGGCCAGGCCATCGGCGTCGAATACCACCGCCTGCGCGCCTTCGAGCAATACCTCAATGGTCACGCCCGTGACGGGCAGGAAATAACCCTCAAGATCATTCCCAAAGGCAAGGACCAACTGCTCGGTGCCTTGCAACGCGGGGAGGGCGACCTGGTGGCGCCGGGGGAACTGCTCGATTTGCAACCGGGCCATGCGGTCAGCAGCAGTGAACCGATTGCCAGCAACATCCCGTTAGTGCTGGTGGGCATCAAGGGTGAGCGCCGTTACACCCGCGTCGAACAACTCTCGGGTAAGACCCTGGCGCTGCCCACCGGCAGCGCGGCCGGGGATGCGGTCAGTCAGATCAATTCAAAGCTGGCGCTGCACAAACTGGCACCGATGAAAATCGAATGGGTCGACCCCAGTCTGGCGGTCGAAGACGTTCTGGAAATGGTCCAGGGCGGGATCTTTCACCTGACCATCGTCGAGCAGCCGATTGCCGAGCGCTGGGGCAAGATCCTGCCCAAATTACGTCTCGATAAGCAGGTGTCGATCAGCGATCCGGGTGAAGAGTTCTGGTTCGTGCGACGCGACGCTTCGATGCTGCGCGCGAGCATCGATCGCTTCCTGACGACCTACAAGAAGCCGTCGGACCAGGATGCGGCGTTCCTGCGCATCTATCGACGTCTGTATCAAGTGCACTATCCATTGGCCAAGGCTGATCGGCAGCGTCTGGAAAAACTTCGCCCGGTGCTGCAAAAGCACGCAGATGCCCAGGGCATGGACTGGCTGAACCTGGCAGCACTGGCTTTTAAGGAGTCTGCCCTGCAACCCAATGCCCGAAGCGGCAGCGGCCCCACCGGCCTGATGCAGATCACCCCGTCCGCCGCCCAGCGCGTCGGGGTCAACAATATTCAGAACCTCGACGCCAATGTGCAGGCCGGTGCCAAGTACCTGGCGATGATCAGACGCAAGTTCTTCGCAAGCCCCAAACTCAACGAGCGCGAGCGCATGGCGTTTGTGCTGGCGGCTTACAACATGGGGCCGGAACGGGTGCAGGGCATGCGCGCCGAAGCCCGACGCCGAGGCCTGAATCCCAATCAGTGGTTCTTCCAGGTCGAGCGCATTGCAATGGAGCAGGTGGGAATGGGTGCCGTCAGCTATGTTAATAGCGTGAACAAGTATTACCTGGCGTTCGATCGTGAGAGGGAATCGTTGGAGCCCCAGGGGCAGAAAGTTGCCTCACGGAAATGATCGGCTAAACTGATTGTTATGTCGCAAATATTGCGCTTTTAACATTTGTTTTATCGATTAGTATGACGGCCAACCAACACACAATCACTATGGATGACACAGCATGAGCACACTGATCAACAAGGTACTGTTTACCCGCGCTGGCTACGGCTTGACCGTTCTGCGAATCTTCGTCGGCATCATCTTTGCTGCTCACGGTGCGCAGAAACTCTTCGGCATGTTCGGTGGCTACGGCATAGCCGGCACCGCGCAGTACATGGAAAGTCTGGGTCTGGCACCGGGTCACCTGATGGCGATCCTGTCCGGTGGTACCGAGTTCTTCGGCGGTCTGGCCCTGATCATAGGTCTGCTGGTACGTCCGGCAGCACTGGGGCTGACCATCCTTTCGCTGGTCGCCATTTTTACCGTGCACATCAGCCACGGCCTGTTCATGACCAACAACGGTTATGAATTCGCCCTGGCCTTGCTCGGCGGCAGCATCGCGGTACTGATCGAGGGTGCCGGCAAACTGTCGGTAGACCGCGCGATCGCTGACTGACCGCTCTGGCTCAACGAAAAGGCCCGCATTGCGCGGGCCTTTTTGTTGCGCGTCATTCTTGACACTGTCCGGTCAGCTTCTCTAGGATGCTGCTCATGCGCCGATTTAAACAGCTACTTGCGGGGCGCCAGGTAACTCATCCAGTTGCCGATAGAAGCTAGTAACAGGCTTCGAAATACCGCTAAAGCGCTGGTTCGGTGTTGCCTCTCACCTGCCATGCAGACTTTTGAGGCAGAGACACGACCCAATGAATGCACTAAGCCCCGTTGTACGCCCCGCGCCGATCACGGCACACCTCACCCAGCGCAACCCCAAAATCCTGCTTGGCGGAAAACATCAGCCGACGCTCCTGCGTTATCTCGATGGCTGGCCACGTCGTACTGGCGGCCCTGCCGCGTTCCTGATCCAGTTTGTCGAAGACGGTGAATCACTGGCGCGATTTGCCAGCGACAGTTTTGATCTGGCGGTGATTCAATCGCCCAGCGTCGAAGAGGCGCCAGAGGTGATCAGGCAGCTGACCCGGGTTGCCCGGCAAGGTTTGATCACGCGCCGCTGAAGCTTTAGAGATACTCGATCGCCACGATATACACGCACTGTTCACCGGTGGGTGTCTGGACCCGAACCTCGGCGTCCAGCGCCTTGCCGATCAACGCGCGGGCGAGCGGCGAGTCGATGCTGATCAGGCCCAGTTTCAAGTCCAGCTCATCCGGCCCGACAATACGATAGCGTGACTCTTTGCCGTCTTCATCTTCGATGGTGACCCAGGCGCCGAAGTAGACCTTGTTCGGGTCGCTTGGCTTCTCGCTGACAACCTTCAGTGCTTCGAGACGCTTGGTGAGAAAGCGCACGCGACTGTCGATTTCGCGCAGCATCTTTTTGCCGTAGGTGTACTCGGCGTTTTCCGAACGATCGCCCTGTGCCGCTGCCTCGCTGACCGATTGCGTCACCTGAGGCCGACGGACATGCCAGAGCTCATGAAACTCGGCCCGCATCCGCGCTTCACCTTCCGGGGTGATCAGCGCGGTGCCTGCGGGGCGGGGAGGGCGATAACGGCTCATGGCAACTTCTTGTGAGGGGAGAGTCTTGAGTCTATCAACCCTCGCGCAACACTGTCAGGGGGCTGGCGTTCAACGCGCGACGGGTACCGAATACACCGGCGCCGCCGATCAACACTGCGCCAATCAACGGCAACACCAACAGCCACGGATGTGGATGCCACGGCAGGTCGAAGGCGTAGCGATAAAGCACCAGGCTCACCAGTTCTGACCCCAACGCCGCCAACAGGCCACTGACCGCGCCGAGCAAACCGAACTCGATCCGCCGCGCCTTGACCAGCAATTGCCGTTCGGCCCCCAGTGCTCGCAGCAGCGCGCCTTGGCGAATGCGCTCATCGAGGGTCGCCTGCAAGCCCGAGAACAACACCGCCATCCCCGCCGCCAATACAAACAGCAGCACGTATTCCACGGCCAAGGTGACTTGGGCGAGGATGCTGCGCAGCTGCTCCAGCAAGGCTTCGACTTGCAGGATGGTGACCGCCGGGAAGGCCCTGGACAGGTCGACAATCTGCTGGTCGTGACCCGCCGCCAGATAGAAACTGGTCAGGTAGGTCGCCGGCAAATCCTTCAACGTGCCAGGCTGGAAGATCATGAAAAAGTTCGGCTGGAAGTTGTCCCAGTTGATCTCCCGCAGACTGGTGACTTTCGCTTCGCGATTGACCCCGCCGACGGTAAAAACCATGTGATCGCCAAGCTTGAGCTTCAGGCTTTCGGCGACCTTGCCTTCCACCGACACGCCAGGAACGTCATCGGCTGGCTGTTCGCTCCACCAGTTGCCCGCTGTGAGCTTGTTGCCCGCCGGAAGGTCCGCGGCCCAGGTCAGGCTCAGGTCGCGCTGGATAGCCCGGTCACCCGCCGAATCCTTGCTGACGATTTCCTGTACCGGCTCGCCGTTGATGCTGATCAGTCGTCCCGGCACCACCGGGTACAGCGGCGCCGATTGGGCTGACAGCTCGATCAGTCGATCGGTGAAGGCCTGTTTGTCGGCGGGCAGGATGTTCAGGGCGAAATAGTTCGGTGCGTTTTTCGGTAACTGGTTCTGCCAGGTGTCCAGTAACTCGCCACGCAGCAAAGCGATCAGCGCCATCGACAACAGGATCAAACCGAAGGCCAAGGCTTGTCCGGCCGCCGCCAGCGGATGACGCAGCAGTTGGCCTAGCCCGAGGCGCCAGGGCAATGAAGCGCGTGCCAGCATCCGACGCAAGCTTTTGAGTAGCAGCAACAGCAACCCGCCGAGTATGACCGCCGCGATCACGCCGCCGCCGAGCAGGGCGAAGGTCAGCACCAGGTCGAGGCTCAGGCGCCACATGATCAGGCCGAGGGCGCCCAGCGCAGCGCCATAGACCATCCAGGTGCTGGAAGGAATCGGCAGCATGTCTCGACGCAGCACCCGCAGCGGCGGAACTCGACCGAGTGCAGCCAGTGGCGGCAGGGCAAAACCGGCCAAGGCCACCAGCCCGGTGCCGATCCCGGCGATGGCAGGAAACAGACCGCCCGGAGGTACGTCGGTTGGCAACAAATCATGCAGCAACGCGAACAATCCAAGCTGTGCAAGCCAGCCGAGGAGCGCGCCGCCGAGGCTGGCGAGCAGGCCAAGTACCGTCAGCTGCAAACTGAACAACACCATGGTTTCCCGACGCGACAGACCCAGGCAACGCAGCAAGGCACTGGCGTCGAATCGGCGAGTGGCGAAGCGTGTTGCCGACAGCGCCACCGCCACGCCGGACAGCAGAACCGCCACCAGGCTGGCCATGTTCAGGTAACGCTCGGCCTTGCCCAGCGCACCGCCGATCTGTCGGTTGCCGTCGCGAGCATCCTGGATGCGCTGGTTGGCAGCCAGGCCGGGTTTGATCAGTTGACGGTAGGTTTCCAGTGCCTCGGCTTTACCGCGCCAGAGTTCGCGGTAACTGACCCGGCTGCCGGGTTGCACCACGCCGGTTGCGGCGAGGTCGCTGAGGTTGATCAGCACCCGTGGCGTGAGGCTGTAGAAATTGCCGGCACGGTCCGGTTCGTAAGTCAGGACGCGGGCCAGTTTCAGAGTGCGCAGACCGACATCGATGCTGTCGCCGATCTTCAGGTCGAGCGCGGTCAGCAGTCGCGCTTCGACCCAGGCTTCGCCGGGTTTGGGGCCGCCACCGGCTTCTTCCGGGGCGAAGGGCGCCGGGGCGCTTTTCAGTTCGCCGCGCAGCGGATAAACGTCGTCGGCGGCCTTGATGCTGGACAGCTGGATGCCGTTGTCGGTGGCGATGACACTGGAGAACTCCACTACTTGAGCGTGTTCGAGTCCCAGTTCCGTGCCACTTTTGATCTGTTCCGGACGCGCGGGAGAACTGCCTTCAAGCAACAGGTCGGCGCCGAGAAATTCGGTGGCGCGCAACATCATGGCGCCGTTCAGGCGGGCACCGAAGTAACCGATGGCGGTACTCGCCGCCACGGCAACCACCAGGGCGAAGAACAACACGCGCAACTCACCGGCGCGGGCGTCGCGCAGGAGTTGGCGGATGGCAAGGCTGAACAGGCGCAACAGCGGCAGGCGTGCCATCAAGGCTCCAGAGGGGCGACCAGCAGGCCGGCTTCAAGGCGGATCAGGCGCCGGCAGCGATGTGCCAGGCGTTCGTCGTGGGTCACCAGCACCAGGGTCGTGCCGCGTTCCTGGTTGAGTTCGAACAGCAAGTCGCTGATGCGCTCGCCGGTGTGGCTGTCGAGGTTACCGGTGGGCTCATCGGCGAACAGCACATCGGGTTCTGCGGCAAACGCACGGGCAATCGCAACGCGCTGCTGCTCGCCGCCGGAGAGCTGGCGGGGTGAGTGGGTCAGACGCTGGCCCAGGCCAACGCGCTGGAGCAATTGAGTGGCACGTTCGCGGGCATCTTTGCGGCCGTCGAGCTCCAGCGGCAGCATGACGTTTTCCAGTGCGTTCAGGCTGTCCAGCAGTTGAAATGACTGAAACACAAAACCCACATGCTCGGCCCGAATGCGCGCCCGTTGGTCTTCATCGAGATTACTCAGGCTCTGGCCGGCGAGGGTGACTTCACCGCTGCTCGGCAGATCGAGGCCGGCGAGCAGGCCCAGGAGAGTGGATTTGCCGGAACCGGAGGCGCCAACGATGGCCAGGCTGTCGCCCTTGTTCAGTTCCAGGCTGAGTTCGTGCAGGATAGTCAGTTCACCTTCCGCGCTGGGAACCACTTTGCTGAGGTTCTTCGCGGTGAGAATGCTTGCGCCCATGGAGAATCCGATGCGTGTGTGGTTTTTGAGTGCTGGCCTGGCCTTGATGTGCATGGCCCAGAACGCAGCGGCGGGTACTGTCCTGATCGTTGGCGATAGTATCAGCGCCGGTTTCGGCCTGGATACCCGCTTGGGGTGGGTGTCGCTGCTTGAGCAACGGCTCAAGCGCGAAGGTTTCGACGATAAGGTGGTCAATGCCTCCATCAGCGGCGACACCAGTGCCGGAGGCCAGGCGCGCCTGCCTGCGCTGCTTGCAGAGCATAAGCCTGAGTTGGTGATCCTCGAATTGGGCGGCAACGATGGCCTGCGCGGAATGCCGCCAGCTAATTTGCAACAAAACCTTGCGTCGATGATCGACAGCTCCAGAGACAGTGGCGCCAAGGTGCTTTTGCTCGGCATGCAGTTGCCACCCAACTACGGAGTTCGTTATACCGAGGCTTTTGCGAAGGTCTACAGCGCACTGGCCGAAGAGAAAAACATCCCGCTGGTACCGTTTTTTCTCGACGGCGTGGGCGGTCATCCGGACTTGATGCAGGCCGACGGATTGCACCCGGCAGCGGGCGCTCAGGACAAGTTGCTGGAAAATGTCTGGCCGACACTGAAACCGCTGCTTTGACGCTTTTCTAGCGGCGGTGTTTCGGCTAAGGTGGCGCCCCCGATTTGGAGCCCCCGATGCCGCGTCCTGCCTGGTCCCTTTTTGCCTACCAACTGATCGAGCCTGACGAACAGCTGGATCTGTTCGCCTGCCAGGAAGTGCGGGTGCATCTGGTGACCCGTCAGCTGGAGTTGGGCGGCTCGGCCGATCGAACCTTGTGCGGCAGTCTGCTGCCCGCGCAACCGCGCTGGTCGAGTGTCGACCGCCGGGTGTTCCAGGACCAGCGCCTGTGTTCGCTGTGCCGGGCCATTCTCGAATCGCAGAAGCGCGGCACCTCGCCGATATGGCCGGAACTGCGTTTCGAGCTTTAGAAGCCGATAGATTGCTTGCTATCGGTCAACTCCCCGATTTTCCAGATGCCAGTGTACAATCGCGTTTTTATACCCTTGTCGATCATGCGAAGGATTTTCCGGATGTTGCCGCGTTTTCCTGCCGTCACCCGCTGCCTGTCTCTTGCCGCCCTTTGTGTGGCGGGCCCCGTAGCCGCATTGGAGCTGCCCCTGCCACCGCCCGGTGAAGACATCATCGGTCAGGTACAAGTGATCAAGGCCAAGTACGAAGACACCTTCGCCGACCTCGGCACCACTTACGATCTGGGCTATTCGGAAATGGTCGCGGCCAACCCTGGCGTCGATGCATGGTTGCCGGGCGCTGGCACCGAGATCGTCCTGCCGACGCGTTTCATCCTGCCACCGGGTCCGCGCGAAGGCATCGTCATCAACCTGGCCGAGTACCGCCTCTACTACTTCCCGAAAGGCCGGAACGTGGTGTACACCTTCCCGCTGGGTATCGGCCGTGAAGGCTGGGGCTCGCCGATTGCCCATACCAGCATCATCGCCAAGACGCCGAATCCGACCTGGACCCCTCCAGCGTCGATCAAGGCCGAGCACGCCGCTGATGGCGATCCGCTGCCGAACGTCGTGCCGGCAGGCCCGGACAATCCACTGGGGCCGTTCAAATTCACCTTGGGCACGCCGGGCTACCTGATCCACGGGTCTAACAAGAAGTTCGGCATCGGCATGCGCACCAGCCACGGCTGCTTCCGCATGTTCAACAACAACGTGCTCGAAATGGCGGGCATGGTGCCGGTCGGGACGTCGGTGCGCATCATCAACGACCCTTACAAGTTTGGCGTCAGTGGGGGCAAGGTGTATCTGGAAGCGCACACCCCGCTGGACGACAACGGCAACCCGTCGGTGGTCGACAAGCACACCGCGGTGATCAACGCGATGCTCAAGCGCGAGGACATCACCAACAACCTGCGCATGAATTGGGATGTGGTGCGTGACGTGGTTGCCGCTGAAGATGGTTTGCCGGTTGAAATCGCAGTGCCGAACGCTTCTACGTCGATGGTGACGAGTGCGCCGATCGATCCGCTGCAGTAAGGCTTGAAAAGAACCCGCCGACGCAGGCCGCGTCGGCGGGTTTTTTATGGCCGGCAGGAAACACCGGGCAAAAAAAAGCCGACCCAAAAATGGGTCGGCTTGATAACAACCCCGAAGGATTATTACTTGCGGCTAGCTTTGTCCAGCATGCGCAGAGCACGCTCGTTAGCTTCGTCAGCAGTCTGTTGTGCTTTTTGAGCAGCAGCCAGAGCTTCATCAGCTTTACGGTAAGCTTCGTCTGCACGAGCCTGGGAGCGAGCTGCTGCGTCTTCAGTAGCAGTCAGACGTGCTTCGGTTTCTTTCGATACGCTGCTGCAACCGGTAGCCAGAACTGCGGCCAGAGCCAGAGCAGAGAATTTCAGAACGTTGTTCATCGTGTTCCCCTTCAAGGACTTTCTATTAAGTAGCTGTCTCCTCAGAGTGAGGAAATAGCCGGCGTACATACTACCCATTACTTCTAGTAAGTAAACTGACGTGTAGCAAGAAGCAAAAAAAATTGTAGGCGTTGATTCTTTTTCGAGCAACTTTTAACTGCGTTGTTTAAAAAATATCCAGCCAGGAGGCCCGAGATGAGCGAGCCGCCTAAAAAAGTTCCGTGCACTCACCGCTGTTTTTCTCATTCTTGGCTAAAGTCTGTCTATATGGATTCGTCCATACTTTTGTTCGGATTTTGCGCCGTGGCTCTCATAATCTTTATCCATCTTGATGGTGACTTTAAGAGCGCGCGTTCGTCTTAAGTCTCAACATCCGGCAATGTTCAGGCTATCGACCCGCAGATATCTCCGGTCGAGCCGTCCCTGCGTCACCCGGAGCAGCACCCGCCACTGAGCGCGATGACGAGCGTACCTTGAGCATTTCTGCCAATGGTGCCTACTATTTGATACGTGCTCGGTTGTGCGAGATCGGTGCCGCTCTTCTCGGTGTCCATTCAGGCACGAGGTGGCGTAGATGTTCCTTCGCCGGAAAAACATCGGTAAGGTAGGGGTCAGAATTCAAGACCCGCGAGGAGTAGTGATGAGCGAGGCGTTGTCCATCCACCATGACCAGGCTGGTCATCAGTTCGAGACCAGTGTGGACGGTCATCGTGCCTACCTGACCTATATGGATCTGGGGAAACAGACCCTGGATATCTATCGCACCTTTGTGCCCAACGCGCTGCGTGGTCGCGGCATTGCGGCAGCCTTGACCGAGAAGGCGTTGGAGTACGCTGAGGAAATGGGTTACACCGTCATTCCATCGTGCTCTTACGTCGAGCGCTACATGGAGCGTCACCAGCGGCATGCCGCCAAGTTGAGCCAGTAACCTTAAAATACGAACACAAAAAAACGCCGGGTTTAGCCCGGCGTTTTTGTGTGCGGCGAAACGTGATCAGGTGCGAGCGCGTTTGGGCAGCACATCCTTGAGCTTGGCGTGCATGCTGCGCAAGGTATTTTCGGTAGCGGACCAATCGATGCAGGCATCAGTGATCGACACGCCGTATTGCAGGTCGGCGAGGTCTTTCGGAATAGCCTGGCAGCCCCAGTTCAGATGACTTTCGACCATCAGGCCGATGATCGACTGGTTGCCTTCGAGGATCTGGTTGGCGACGTTCTCCATCACCAGCGGTTGCAGGGCCGGGTCCTTGTTGGAGTTGGCGTGGCTGCAATCGACCATGATGTTCGGCTTGATCTTCGCCTTGTTCAACGCTTGCTCGCAGAGCGCGACGCTGACCGAATCATAGTTCGGCTTGCCGTTGCCACCGCGCAGGACCACGTGGCCGTAGGCGTTGCCCTTGGTGGTGACGATCGACACGCCACCTTCCTGGTTGATACCCAGGAAGCGGTGAGGGCTGGAAACTGATTGCAGGGCGTTGATAGCGACCGTCAGGCCGCCGTCGGTGCCGTTCTTGAAGCCGACTGCCGAGGACAGGCCGGAGGCCATTTCACGGTGAGTCTGGGATTCGGTGGTGCGCGCGCCGATGGCCGACCAGCTGATCAGGTCCTGCAAATATTGCGGGGAGATCGGGTCGAGGGCTTCAGTTGCGGTCGGCAGGCCCATTTCGGCCAGGTCCAGCAACAATTTACGACCGATGTGCAGACCGTCCTGAATCTTGAACGAGTCGTCCAGGTACGGGTCGTTGATCAAGCCTTTCCAGCCGACGGTGGTGCGTGGCTTCTCGAAATACACGCGCATGACCAGATACAGGGTATCGGACACTTCAGCCGCAAGCGCCTTCAGGCGCTCGGCGTATTCGTGGGCAGCCTTGATGTCGTGGATCGAGCAAGGCCCGATGACAACAAACAGGCGGTGGTCGGTGCCATCAAGAATATTGCGAATGACTTCACGGCCCTTGGTGACAGTGCGCAGGGCAGCGTCGCTCAGAGGGATGTCACGCTTTAGCTGATCGGGAGTGATCAGGGTCTCGTTGGAAGCGACGTTTAGGTCGTTGATCGGTAAATCAGCCATCGTTTACTCGTCAGGTCACGGGTGCCGGCCGCCAGCGAACCCGCGCGGCGGAGCACAGCAAATTAAGCGCGTCGGGGAGCCGAACCTTAGCGCGTTACGCGCCTGCTCGACAATGGGCAGACGCTGGTTTTAGGGGCATTCTCACTAATTGAGAGCGTTGCCTAACCCAGCGCAGGCTGTGCAAATGCCTTGCGAACCGTGTCGTGAGAGAACTCGTCGGCATGCTGCTGGACCCAGTCGAGGGCCAGGGCCTGAATATCCTGCAGGTCATCGTGTGCGTCACGCAGGCGGCAATAACGTTCGATCTGGCAAACCTGCTCGCCCATTCGCGCACTGAACAGCATCTGTTCGTCGACGAAGGCAATGCCCACCAGGTAACCGCGTTTGCGTCGCAGGCACCAGGCCACATAACCCAGATAGCGCAAATCGGGATTCAACGTTGGCATGCGCACTTCCAGCGCCGTACCGTGGCGCCAGGCGCGGTGGTAATTGCAAGCCATGCCGCCGAGGCTGATAGTGTGCAGCCGTTGCCGCGAAATGCACTCATGCTTGAGCAACGTTAACTCGACGGGCACATCGTCAGGGTGAGGTAAAAAACGTCCCATGAACACAAACTCCCTGTGTCGGCCATTTGACATTGTTCCCCCCAGTATAGTGGTCGAATTGCAACTGACTGATTTCGACGCCGACCAGCGGCTGCTGGCGATGAGCGGTGTGTCGCTGGTGATTTTCACCAGTGTCGGCTGCGCCAGTTGCCGTTTTGCCCGCGAGCAATTGCCAGGACTCGATCTGGCGATCGACCGGCTGTGCTGGATCGATGCCGGAGACAATGGCGGGCTGGTCGAGCGTTATCAGGTTTTTCATTTGCCGGCGCTGTTTGTAGTGCGCGACGGCGAGTTTTTCGGGGCAGTACAGTCGCGCCTGACCAGCACCGGGCTCAATGAAGCCGTGCGCCAGGCGCTCAGTCGACATGCAGAGGAGTTGCCATGATGGGGGCAGTTGCCAAACCGACAATCGGTATTATCGGAACCGGCGCGATCGGCGGGTTCTACGGGGTGATGCTGGCGCGTGCCGGGTTCGATGTGCACTTCTTGTTGCGCAGTGAGTTTGCAGCGGTCGCCGAACGCGGGCTGCACGTTGACAGTGCGGTGCATGGCGCATTGACGCTGAACCCGGTCCAGGCCTATTCCTCTGCTGAGGACATGCCCGCTTGTGACTGGTTGCTGGTCGGCGCAAAAACCACCAGCAACGCGGACCTCGCGCCCGCCATCATCCAGGCCGCCGCGCCGAATGCCAACGTCCTGCTGTTGCAAAATGGCCTGGACGTCGAAGACAGCTTGCGTGAGTTACTTCCCGATTCCCTGCACCTGCTCGGCGGGCTGTGTTTTATCTGCGTCCATCGCGAAGGGCCTGGCGTCGTAACCCATCAAGCGCTCGGCGCGGTGAACGTCGGCTACCACAGCGGTCCCGCAGCCGATGAGCAGGCGCGAATGACGATTGTCGAGGAGGGCGCCGGACTGTTCCGCGCGGCCGGCATCGACTCTCAGGCCATGCCGAATCTGCACCAGGCACGCTGGCAAAAGCTGGTCTGGAATATCCCTTACAACGGCCTGTCGGTTCTGCTTGGGGCCAGCACCACGCCGTTGATGGCCGATGTCGACAGCCGGGAACTGATCCAGGCGCTGATGGCCGAAGTGGTTCAGGGGGCAATCGCTTGCGGTCACGACATACCGGCCGGGTATGCCGAGCATTTGTTCAAGGTGACCGAGAAAATGCCCGACTATTGGCCAAGCATGTACCACGATTTTCTGCACAAACGACCGCTGGAACTGCAGGCAATTTACGCGCGACCTCTGGCGGCGGCCAAGGCGGCGGGTTGCGAATTGCCGCGAATCGAGGCCTTGTATCGCGGCTTGAGTTTTATCGATCGACGCAACACGTAAGTCGATCAACCTGAGGGGGAAGGGCATGGCAAAGACTATCGACGACAAACTGGTGCTGGCGATCTCGTCGCGAGCGCTATTCGACCTGGACGAAAGCCACAAGGTTTATGAGTCGAGCGGCGTCGAAGCCTACCGGCAATATCAGATCGAGCACGAAGACGAAATCCTCGCGCCCGGGGATGCGTTTCCGTTGGTGGAGAAACTGCTCAATCTGAACGCCAGCCTCGGTCGGGCCCGGGTCGAGGTGATCCTGGTATCGCGCAACAGCGCCGACACCGGCCTGCGCGTATTCAACTCGATTAATCATTATGGCCTGGCGATTTCCCGCGCGGCGTTCGTTGGCGGACGCAGTCCTTATCCGTACCTCAAGGCCTTTGGCTGCGACCTGTTTCTCTCCACCCACGCCGAAGACGTGCGCAGCGCGCTGGATGCCGGATTCGCTGCAGCAACCATTCTGTCGGGCGGTGCCAGCCGTGCAGCCAGCGATGAGTTGCGCATCGCCTTCGACGGTGATGCCGTGCTGTTTTCCGACGAGTCCGAGCGGATCTATCAGTCTGGCGGCCTGGAAGCGTTCCAGGCCAGCGAACGCGAATCGGCCCGCGAGCCTTTGCGCGGAGGTCCGTTCAAAGGCTTCCTCGCCGCCCTCAATCTGTTGCAACGCGAGTTTCCCGATGACGCCTGTCCGATCCGCACCGCCCTGGTGACGGCGCGGTCGGCGCCAGCCCATGAGCGGGTGATTCGTACCTTGCGCGAGTGGGACATTCGTCTGGACGAGTCGCTGTTTCTTGGTGGGCTGACCAAGTCGGCGTTTCTCGAAGCGTTCGCCGCCGATGTGTTTTTCGACGACCAGGCCGGCCATTGTGAACTGGCCCGCGAAGTGGTCGCCACCGGCCATGTGCCCCACGGCATCAGCAACGAGCAAAAAGTTTAAGCCCTCCGTTCAACATGTTACGCCGCACGTCGCACTCGCCAAGGCACTGCTAAGCTGAATCAAATCTCCGCCATGTTGGCACGCGAGGAGGTCATATGATTCATTCGATGCTGTATGCCACGGACCTCGGGCTGTACGCACCGTTGGTGATGCAGCATGCCTTGGCGCTGGCGCGGACATTCAATGCTGATTTGTATGTGGTGCACGCCGTTGAACCCATGGGTTTGTTTGCCGAATCGGTGCTGCAGAGTTACCTCGATGAGCAGGCCTTGAACGAGTTTCACAGTCAGGGCTTGAATACGGTGATCGCCAATATCGAGCAGCGGGTGCTCGACAGCTTTCGAGAGGAGTTGGGGATGAAGGGGAGCAGGATCTGGAGCGGATCAAAGCGGTGCGGGTGCTGCAGGGTGACCCGTCACAGGTGATTCTCGACCAGGCGCAGAAACTCTCCGTGGATTTGTTGATCGTAGGTAGTCATAGCCATGGTGCAGGTGCGGAAACACCCCTGGGCCGAACCGCTGCGCGGGTGTTGCAACTGTCTCGGGTGCCGGTTTACCTGGTGCCGCTGGTTGAACGTCGCCGCCAAGGGGATCGCTAGAACAACAGATAGTGGCAATTTGACAAAAAAGTTCTAGATTTATTCTTCGAACCATTAATATAGTTATATATCGTCGCTGATGCCCGTGGCGTCTACCTTGCTTTGAGGGATTCATATGAAGCTTCAACAACTGCGCTACATCTGGGAAGTGGCGCACCACGACCTCAACGTTTCCGCTACGGCCCAAAGCCTTTACACCTCGCAACCGGGCATCAGCAAGCAGATCCGTCTGCTGGAAGACGAACTGGGCGTCGAGGTTTTTGCCCGCAGCGGCAAGCACCTGACCCGCGTCACCCCAGCCGGCGAGCGCATCATCACCACCGCCGGCGAGATCCTGCGCAAGGTTGAAAGCATCAAGCAGATCGCCCAGGAATTCTCCAACGAGAAGAAAGGCACCCTGTCGATCGCCACTACGCACACTCAGGCACGTTATGCCTTGCCGCCGGTGATCAGCAATTTCATCAAGCAGTACCCGGACGTTGCCCTGCACATGCACCAGGGTTCGCCGATGCAAATCGCTGAAATGGCCGCTGACGGCACCGTGGATTTCGCCATTGCCACCGAAGCCCTGGAGCTGTTCGGCGACCTGGTGATGATGCCGTGCTACCGCTGGAACCGCTGCGTGGTCGTGCCTCAGGGCCACCCGCTGACCAAGGTGTCCAAGCTGACTCTCGAAGCCTTGGCCGAATACCCGATCGTGACTTACGTGTTCGGTTTTACCGGCCGTTCGAAACTCGATGAAGCCTTCAGCCATCGCGGACTGACGCCGAAAGTGGTGTTCACCGCGGCCGACGCCGACGTGATCAAGACTTATGTTCGTCTGGGCCTGGGCGTGGGCATCGTGGCAAAAATGGCAGTCGATGCCAAACTCGACAGCGATCTGGTCATGCTCGATGCCAGCGACCTGTTCGAATCCAGCATCACTAAAATCGGTTTCCGCCGTGGCACCTTCCTGCGTGGTTTCATGTGCGACTTCATCGAGAAGTTCGCGCCGCACCTGACCCGCGAAGTCATGGCCAAGGCCATTCAGTGCCACAACAAGCAGGAGTTGGAAGAGCTGTTCGACGGCGTCGAACTGCCGGTCCACTGATCCCTTTTAAATCACCTCGGTAACAGCAAACTGTTGCCGAGCGCCCGCCACCAGAATCTCTACCTCGTCCCCTTCGAACTTGCCCAGCAGGCTTTTACCCAGCGGTGAGCGAGGGGTGATGACGGTGATCATCTGTCCGACCATATCGACCTTCAGACCCGCCGCGTCAGGCGCCAGAAACAGCCACTGCTCACGACCCTTTTCGTCTTCCAGGCCGAGCAGGGCGCCCACTTCGATCCCGCGTTGTGGGTCATACGGGCGCAAGGTCAGGTTTTGGCAAAGCACGAGTGACTGCCTGATTTCTTCGACACGCCTGGCTTGTCCGGCCGCCAGATAAGACGCTTCCAACCCCAACGTGTCGTACTTGTTTTCAGCGATGTTTTCTTCGTGGGTCGCGGTTTCGTAAGCGGTTTGCGCGGCACGTTCGGCGATGTCGAGATCAATCCGCAGCTTGCCGAGAATCAGTTGGTGGACGGTTTGCTTATTCATGATCAGTCGCAGAATTGCAGGACATTGGCGCGGCTTTTTTCGCTCGGCGCGGTCTGGTCCTGTTGCAGCCAGAACTGGCATTTCGGATTGGACAGGTTGCGACCGCTGCTGCGGGCCTGATCCATGCGTTGCTGCTGCTCGTTCTTGCGCAGGTTCTCTTCGTACTGTTCGAACAGCGGGCTTTGCGCCGGGATGTCCGGCACCGGCTGCACTACCACTGGCGGCTTGGCCAGTTGCTCTACAGCGGCTGCGACCGGCGCGAGTTGCTCGCTGAACAGCAGGCGCGAGGCGAGCCAGCAGGTCAGCGCGATTGCGAGGAATCCAAGCCACAGGCCGAGGGCAATGCTGCCGGTCAATTGCAGTGCATTGAGCTGAATCGGCAACGGGCGGCGCGGGGCGGGACGGTAGGGCATGGCTGCCTCCTGGCGGGTGGTCGCGGGCGAATGGCGATTGTCGCACGAAGATTAATCGCCGTCGGCTCTTCTGCGTGAGGTAATTTATGCGGACAATCGGCGCCTTTGCCAACGGGAGCCTGGAATGCCTGAAATGCCTCAAGTGAAAAACCGCTGGCGCTGGGATATTTTTTGCACCGTGGTCGACAACTTTGGCGACATCGGCGTGACCTGGCGCCTGGCCCGACAGTTGGTGGCCGAGCATGCCGTGGCGGTGCGGTTGTGGGTCGATGACCTGCGGGCCTTTGAACGTATCTGTCCTGAAATCGACATCAGCGCCACGCAGCAATGGCAGCAGGGTGTGGAGGTGCATCAGTGGCCCACCGAACGGCAACCCGCTGAAGCCGCTGACGTGGTGATCGCCGCGTTCGCCTGCCAGTTGCCGGGCCCTTACATGGACGCCATGGCTTCGCGGGAAAAGCCGCCGCTGTGGATGAACCTCGACTACCTGAGCGCCGAAGACTGGGTGATCGGTTGTCACGGTTTGCCGTCGGTGAAGTACAAGAATGTGCAGAAGTACTTCTTCTTTCCGGGGTTTCAGAAAGGCACGGGCGGGTTGCTGCGTGAAAGCGGATTGCTTGAACGTCGCAGGCAGTTTCAGCAAGACCCCGAGGCGCAGCGAGCATTCCTGCAAGGCCTTGGGATTGATCGCGCGCCCAATGCCCAACTGATCTCGCTATTTGCCTACGAAAATAGCGGCTTGGCCAGTTGGCTGGACGTGATGGCCGTCGATTCGACACCCACGCATCTGTTGGTGCCCGAAGGCCGGATTCTCGGGGATGTCGAACGTTGGCTGGGCGTCGACGGATTGGCTGCCGGTGCGCTGCATGTGCGAGATCAATTGACCGTACAAATCCTGCCGTTCGTCCGACAGGATCAATACGATCACGTGCTTTGGTGTTGCGATTTCAACGCCGTGCGCGGTGAAGATTCCTTTGTCCGCGCACAATGGGCAGGGCGGCCGCTGCTCTGGCACATCTATCAGCAGGACGAAGACATCCACCTGGACAAGCTCGACGCCTTCCTGACGCTGTACACGAAAGGCCTGTCCGAGCCTGCCGGCGAGGCGATCAGCGGTCTTTGGCGTGCGTGGAATGCGGGTCATGATATGTCCGACCACTGGCTTGCGACCCGTAAACACTGGCCCGAGCTGCAAAAACACGCCGAGACGTGGTGTCTGGAACAGGCCTTGCAGGCCGATCTTGCCGCGGCGCTGGTACAGTTTTATGTAAATTGGATATGATACGCGGCCTAGATTTTTGTAAATCCCATCCAAATTCGGATATTCGCAATGAAAACTGGTAAAGAACTGAAACCCGGTACCGTGATCCGTCTCGAAAACGATCCTTGGCTGGTTCAGAAAGCTGAATTCACCAAATCCGGTCGTAACAGCGCGATCATGAAGACCAAGCTGAAAAACCTGCTGACCGGTTACAAGACCGAGATCGTTTACAGCGCTGACGACAAACTGGACGACGTAATCCTCGACCGCAAAGAAGCGACCCTGTCCTTCATCAGCGGCGACACCTACACGTTCATGGACACCACTGACTACACCATGTACGAGCTGAACGCTGAAGACATCGAAGCCGTTCTGCCTTTCGTTGAAGAAGGCATGACCGATGTTTGCGAAGCGATCTTCTTCGAAGAGCGTCTGGTTTCCGTAGAACTGCCGACCACTATCGTGCGTCAGGTTGACTACACCGAAGGTTCTGCTCGCGGTGACACTTCCGGCAAGGTAATGAAGCCTGCCAAGCTGAAGAACGGTACCGAGCTGTCGGTTGCTGACTTCATCGAAATCGGCGACATGATCGAGATCGATACCCGCGAAGGCGGTTCCTACAAAGGCCGTGCTAAATAAGCACAGCTTCAGGAATGAAAAAGCCCGACCATTGAGTCGGGCTTTTTTGTGCCTGTCTGAAACACCCGCCCCTGTAGGCGCGAGGCTTGCCCGCGAAGGCGTCGTGTCATTCACCATCGATGTCGACTGACACGACGCCTTCGCGGGCAAGCCTCGCTCCTACAGGGGGCGGTGTTATTTCAGGTGTTGCTTGAGTTCTTCGGACGCTTGCAGCATCGCCGAACGTACCGCCGGCACCTGGCTCACTACGTTAAGCAAGCCGTAGTCGTGAATCATCCCGTTGTAACGAACCGATGTGACCGGCACACCCGCCTCGTCGAGTTTGCGGGCATAGGCTTCACCTTCATCGCGCAACACGTCGGCACCGGCTGTCTGCACCAGCGCAGGCGGTAAGCCCTTCAGTTGCGCGGTGGTGGCCCGCAGCGGCGAGGCGTAGATCTCGTTACGTTGTTTGGCGTCGGTGGTGTAGTTGTCCCAGAACCACTTCATCATGTTTTTGGTGAGGAAGTGACCCTCGGCAAACTGGTTGTAGGACGCGGTTTCGAAGCTGGCATCGGTCACCGGCCACAGCAGCACCTGGAACTTGATCGCCGGCGTGCCCTTGTCTTTGGCCATCAGTGCAACCACGGCTGCCATGTTGCCACCGACGCTGTTGCCGGCCACGGCCAGGCGTTTGCCGTCGACGTTGATCTCTTTACCGTGCTCGGCCACCCATTTGGTCGCGGCGTAAGCCTGGTTGATCGCCACCGGATAGTGCGCTTCCGGGGAAGGGGTGTAATTGACGAACACCGCTGCTGCACCCGACCCCGTCACCAGGTCGCGAACTAGACGTTCGTGGGTCGGGAAATCTCCCAGCACCCATCCGCCGCCGTGGAAGAACATGAACACTGGCAGCTCGCCCTTGACACCGGCCGGCCGGACGATGGTCAGGCTGAGCGGTTGGCCGTCGACCTGGATGGTCTTCTCGCTGACATCGGCTTTTGGCAGCGTCAGTTTCACCGAGGCTTGCGCACCCACCAGCACCGCACGGGCTTCTTTGGGGGTGAGTTGTTCCATCGGTTTGCCGGTGCCGGCATTCAGAACGTCGAGGAACGCCTGGGTGTTGTGTTCAACCCCATCACCTGCGAACGCGTTACTGATGGACATAGCGAGAAGGGTGCCGGTCAAGACTTTGCTGAAAGTGTTCATGTTCATTTCCTGTTCGGGCCTGGTAGTCGGCGGTTAGACGGTGACGTGCAGGCGCACATCGACGTTGCCACGGGTCGCGTTCGAGTACGGGCAGACTTGGTGAGCCGCCTCGACCAGGCTTTGCGCGTCGGCTTGTTCAAGACCTGGCAGGCTGATGTGCAGGTCGATGTCCAGGCCGAACCCACCAGGGATCTGGCCGATGCCGACATGGGCGGTGATCGACGCGTCGTTCGGGATGCTGCGTTTGGTCTGGCTGGCGACGAATTTCAGCGCGCCGATGAAGCAGGCGGAGTAGCCGGCGGCGAACAATTGCTCAGGGTTGGTCGCTGCGCCGCCGGCACCACCGAGTTCTTTCGGGGTGGCGAGTTTGACGTCGAGGATGTTGTCACTGGAAACCGCACGACCGTCACGGCCGCCAGTGGAGGTTGCGATTGCGGTGTAGAGAGTTTGCATGGTGTGAGCCTCGTTCAGATTTGATTTGTTTGCGCTAAATGTTTGCGCGCTAAGTAAGTGCGAGATGAATGTATCGCGCTAATAGTTAGCGCGCAATATAAATTTTTGAAAAAGTTTTGGTTTGGAGGAGTGCGCGGGTTGGAGGTGTTGAGTTAGAGCGGTCGCGGCAGGATTTTTTAGCGGAAGATTTTTTCGAAGGAGGCAACCCGATCAACTGGAACACCACAAAACAAATGTGGGAGTGAGCCTGCTCGCGATGACGGAGTGTCAGTCAGTATCAATGCTCAATGACACACTGCAATCGCGAGCAGGCTCGCTCCCACAGGGATTTGGGGGGGTTGAGGGATTAAAGGCTGTCTTGCAGATTGCTACGCAGCTCTTGCAGCTCCGCTTGCAGTTTTTGCAATCTCTCAAGCGTCATTCCGCTTGCACCGAGGATGCACTGGGGAATGCTGCGTGCCTTGTCGCGCAACGCACGGCCCTGTTCGGTCAGCTCGACGATCACCACCCGTTCATCCTCTCGGCTGCGGGTGCGACTGAGCAATCCTTCGACCTCCAGGCGTTTGAGCAAGGGGGTCAGTGAGCCGGGGTCTGTCAGCAGTCGCGTGCTGATTTCGCCTACGGTCAGCCCGTCCCGCTCCCACAACACCATCATCGCCAGATACTGCGGATAGGTCAGCCCCAGCGCTTGCAACAGCGGCTTGTAGACCTTGGTCATCAGCAGCGAGGTGGAATGCAGGGCGAAACAAGCCTGATTATCCAGCAGCAGCGGGTCGCAGTTATCCGGGGTGGTGCGTTCGGTGGTCATTTCAAAGCCTTGATCAGTGATCGTCATGAATCTAGCGGGCGAATCTTTAATGCACCAGACAATTCTAGACTAATGCCGGTCCAGGGTGTTTTGCAGTGCCAGGTCCCACGGCGGAATCGGGCTGAAGCGGGTTTTCAGATACTCCAGCAATAAGCGGCTTCGGGAGTTGGGTTGTTGCTCAAGACGTAATGCATAGATGCCGGTGGTCTCCGGTGGAGGCAAGCCGTTTTCACAAAACAGCGGCAGCAACTCGCCACGCAAAAGGTACTCGCTGGCCAGCCAGGTCGGCAAATGCGCGATGCCCAGCCCCGCCAACGCCCCACAGACCAGTGCTTCGGCATTGTTGGCACTCATGCGGATGCGCGCCGGGCGATGCAGGTGCAGGTGCCCGTCGCGCTCAAAGCGCCAGGCAAAGGGTGGGGCCAGGCCGTCCCAGTCAAGGCCGTCATGTTCGATCAACTGCGCCGGTTCGGTCGGGACGCCGCGGCGTTTCAGGTATTGCGGGCTGGCACAGGCAATGCGCACCATACTTGCCAGCGGCGTGGCCACCAGACGGGTGTCGGCCATTTGACCTGCGCGCAGCACCAGATCCACCTTCCCCAGGTTCAGCCCCTGCATGTCGACAAAACTGTCGATCAAATGCAATTGCACGTCGAGGCCCGGATAGAGCATCAGGAAGTCGGCAATCACCGGCGCCAAGTGCCGTCGGCCGAACGCCGCTGGCGCATCGATGCGGATCAAGCCCTCCGGTGCACTGCTCAGGGATACGGCTTCGGCGCGGGCCAGGCGCAGTTCCGCCACAATCCGTCGCGCCCGTTCGGCGAACGCCAGGCCAGCAGGAGTAGCACGCACCGCGTGGGTGCTGCGAATGAACAACTGGCTGCCGACTGCGTTTTCCAGGCTGTCGATACGTCGCGCCACCGCCGAAGGCGTCAGCGGATGTCGCCGGGAGGCCGCGGAAAAGCTCCCGGTTTCCAGCACATCAAGGAACAGGCCGAGTTGATCGGTCAATTGATTCGGGTTCATGGTGTATCAGCGCTTGTGCGAAGTTGGCACAGCCATTGTGCGTTGCTGTGCGTTTCCCCGCCAGCGCCGACTGCGTAGGATGAATGGCCTGATAAAAGGAAAATCGCCTGTGATTGAGTTTGTGATGTATCTGGTCTTCGGCGCCGCCATGGGAACTCTCGGTGGGCTATTCGGCATTGGCGGTGGTTTGATCGCGATTCCGCTACTAGGCGTGCTGTTCGGTCTCGATCAGCAAATTGCCCAGGGCACGGCGTTGGTCATGGTGGTGCCCAACGTGATGCTGGCGTTGTGGCGCTATCACCAGCGCAACCGCATCGAAATGCGCCATGCACTGCCATTGGCCGCAATGGGCTTTTGCTTCGCCTGGATCGGGTCGATCTGGGCGGTAGGCATTGACGCGCAAACCATGCGCGTGGGGTTTGTTGCGTTTCTGATTGCCCTGTCGACCTACAACCTGGTGCGCATGTTCACCGCCAACGCACCGGCCTCTGCACAAATGCGTTATTCCTGGCCATGGTTGGGCGTACTGGGCGCGGCATCCGGCACCATGGGCGGGTTGTTCGGGGTTGGCGGTGCGGTGGTGGCGACGCCGGTGCTGACCAGCCTGTTCGGCACCTCTCAGGTGGTGGCCCAAGGCTTGTCGCTGGCCCTGGCTCTGCCCAGCACCGGCGTCACACTGGTGACTTACGCCGTGCATCACCAAGTGGACTGGATGATCGGGTTGCCGTTGGCTGTCGGCGGGTTGATGAGCATCAGCTGGGGCGTGAAGATCGCCCACGCCATGCCGGAGCGGCTATTGCGCGGGTTGTTCTGCGGTTTCCTGGTGCTGTGCGCGGTGATGCTCGCGTTTAAAGTTTGAAGCCTTCGACGATGTGCTCGGCCAGGCACTCGGTGATCGGGGACGGGTTGTGCAGATTGCGCACCAGCATGATGCAGGCTTCCGGCAACAGCGGCAGGTCTTCGGCTTCCCCCAGGATGCGCATGTCCGGCGTGATCAGGCTTTCCAGTTGCGCAGTTACCGCGAGGCCCGCACTGACCACAGCCATTAACGCCGACAGGCTCGAACTGTTGTAGGCGATGCGGTAATCGCGCCCCATGGCGTCCAGCGCATTACACGCCCACAGCCTGCAGAAACAATCACTGTTGAACATCGCCAGGGGCAATGGCGTCTGCTCGTGGGCGTTGAAGCATTGTGCTTCGGCCCAGACGAAACGCTCCTTGCGCAGCAACTGGCCGATTTCAGTACCGGGCTCGCGGGTGACGATGGACAAGTCCAGGTCCTGGCGTTGCAACAGTTGTTTGGTTGATTCGCAGTGAACCTCGATCTGGATCAACGGGTAAAACTTGGCGAAACGCGACAGGATCCCCGGCAGGAAACGCATGACGTAATCGTCGGGCGTGCCGATGCGCACGGTGCCGACCATGTGCGGCTCGCGCAGGGTGTTGAAAACTTCGCTGTGGAGTTTGAGGATGCGCCGCGCGTAACCCAGCAATACCTGGCCCTCGGCGGTCAACTTGACCTGGCGTCCATCACGTTCGAACAGCTGGCGCTGCAACACGTCTTCTTCCAGACGCTTCATCTGCATGCTCACCGCTGACTGCGTGCGGTTGACCATTTCTCCGGCACGGGTAAAACCACCCTGGTCGGCAATGGCGACAAAGGTGCGTAGCACGTCAGTATCGATACTTGGGTACGCCGACATCCATCAATCTCCGAGATGGTTACCATCAGAAACATTCGTTGGATTGATCTTAGCGCTGAGGCGAGACTTGAGCCATCCCTAAAGGAGGGCAACAAGATGAAAGGTCATAACGAGCATGTAACGGAAGAAAAATTCTCAATCCACGCGGTATCCGATCTGCTGCACAAGTTTAGTCGCTGGTACGAACTTCACCGTGAACGTGAGCTGCTGGCAAGTTTGAGCGACGAAGCACTGAAGGACATTGGCGTGAGTCGTGCCGATGTCGAACATGAATCGGTCAGGCCGTTCTGGGATGATCCGATGCATAAATGATGAGGCCATCGCTACACAAACCCCTCTCTGGTGAGGTAGGTTGCGAGCAGACACGGAGGTATTCATGCCCGCAACGCTGTCCTTTTCCAACAAACAGGCTCGACGTCTGGCGCTGGCCGCCCAAGGGTTCAACGGGCGGCAACCGCCAGCGGCGATCAAACCGGTTCAGCTCAACCGGCTGATCGAACGGCTGGGCATTCTGCAGATCGATTCGGTCAATGCGTTGGTGCGTTCGCACTACCTTCCCTTGTTTTCCCGCCTCGGAAATTACTCCCCCGATTTGCTCGATCAGGCTGCCTGGAGTCAGGGCCGACGTCGCACGTTATTCGAGTATTGGGGCCATGAAGCTTCGTTGCTGCCTATGTCGATGTACCCCTTGATGCGCTGGCGCATGCAGCGTGCAATGCGTGGCGAAGACATCTACCAGCAACTGGCGCGTTTCGGTCGAGAGCAGCAGGACACGATTCGCCGAGTGCTGGCCTCGGTGCAGGCACTTGGCGCTCTGGGGGCTGGAAGTCTGTCGACCCGTCAGGAACGGGCCGGGCCATGGTGGGACTGGAGCGCAGAAAAACATGCGCTGGAATGGCTGTTCGCCGCTGGTGAAGTCACGGTCGCCGGTCGCCGCGGATTCGAGCGGTTGTATGATTTGCCGGAGCGGGTGATTCCTTCAGCGGTTCTGCAACAGCCTTTGCTCCGTGAGGCCGAGGCCCAGCGCGGGCTGTTGCTGCATGCGGCGACGGCATTAGGTGTCGGCACGGAAAAGGACCTGCGCGATTATTTTCGCCTGAATCCGGCAGACAGCCGGCCGCGTCTGGCTGAACTGACAGAGGCGGGTGAATTACTGGCCTGCGAGGTTCAAGGCTGGCGTCAACCGGCCTACTGCTTGCCCGAGCCGAAAGTGCCGCGCAAGGTCGAGTCCAGTGCCTTGTTATCACCTTTTGACTCGTTGATCTGGGAGCGCAGCCGCACCGAGCGGTTGTTCGATTTCCGTTATCGACTGGAGATTTACACGCCCCAGGACAAACGGGTCTACGGCTATTACGTACTGCCGTTTTTACACAATGAACGGATTGCCGCGCGGGTTGATCTGCGTGCCGAACGAGCGTTGGGCCGGCTGGCGGTGCATGCCGTGCATGAAGAGGAGCCAGGGCTGGACGAGGTGGGGATGCTGGCGTTGGCGGGCAATCTGCGGCAAATGGCGGATTGGCTGGGGCTTGAGCAGGTTCAGCTCAATTGCCCGCGGGCGAGTGGCGCACGCTTGCGGGTGGCGTTGGCACAGATTCAGGGTGGCTGAGCGGGCGCCTTCGCGGGCAAGCCTCGCTCCTACTGATTCAACGCAATCCTGTAGGCGCGAGGCCGTTGCCCGCGAATGGCGCGACGCGATTCAGCGCCGAACTTGCTTCAGCGTCTCGGCAATCAGGAACGCCAATTCCAGCGACTGATCGGCATTCATCCGCGGATCGCAATGGGTGTGGTAACGGTCCGACAACCCGTCTTCAGTGATTGGCCGGGCACCACCAATGCACTCGGTCACGTTCTGCCCGGTCATCTCGATGTGGATACCGCCGGCGTAACTGCCTTCCGCTTCGTGAACCTGGAAGAACTGCTTCACCTCACCGAGGATCTGCGCAAAGTCGCGGGTCTTGTAACCGCTGCTGGCCTTGATGGTGTTGCCGTGCATCGGGTCCGAGCTCCAGAGCACCTGCTTGCCTTCACGCTGCACCGCGCGGATCAACGCCGGCAAGTGATCGCCAACCTTGTTCGCGCCCATGCGTGCGATCAAATTCAAGCGGCCTGGGTCGTTGTCCGGGTTCAGCACGTCGATCAGGCGAATCAGGTCTTCGGGGTTCATGCTCGGGCCAACCTTTACCCCGATCGGATTATTCACGCCACGCAGGAATTCGACGTGGGCGCCGTCGAGCTGACGGGTGCGGTCACCGATCCACAGCATGTGCGCTGAGCAATCGTAGTAATCGTTGGTCAGGCTGTCGCGGCGCACGAAGGCTTCTTCGTAATTCAGCAGCAGCGCTTCGTGGGCCGTGAAGAAACTGGTTTCGCGCAGTTGTGGCGAACTGTCCATGCCGCAAGCGCGCATGAAGGCCAGGGTTTCATCGATGCGATCGGCCAAGTGGCTGTATTTTTCAGCCAGCGCCGAGTTGGCGATGAAGTCCAAGTTCCATTTGTGCACCTGATGCAGGTCGGCAAAACCGCCTTGGGCGAAAGCGCGCAGCAGGTTCAGGGTTGCGGTGGACTGGTGGTAGGACTGGAGCAAGCGCTCCGGGTCCGGCACGCGGCTTTTTTCATCGAAACCGATGCCGTTGACGATGTCGCCACGGTAGGCGGGGAGGGTTACACCGTCGATGGTTTCATCGTTGGCCGAGCGAGGCTTGGCGAACTGGCCGGCCATGCGCCCGACCTTGACCACCGGGCAACCCGCGGCGAAGGTCATGACAATCGCCATCTGCAGCAGGACTTTAAAGGTGTCGCGAATTTTTGCGGCCGAGAACTCGGCGAAGCTTTCGGCGCAGTCGCCCCCTTGCAACAGAAACGCGCGGCCCTGGGTGACTTCAGCGAACTGACGGCGCAACTCCCGGGCTTCACCGGCAAACACCAGCGGCGGGTAGCTGGCCAGGGTCTGCTCGACTTGACGCAAATGCGCGGCGTCGGGGTAAAGGGGTTGTTGCTGGATCGGCAGGGCACGCCAGCTGTCAGGGCTCCAGGGTTGGCTCATCACGGTCTCGGTTGTTTTACGCTCGGACGTTCATGTTATCAGCAAATTAGTGCGTGACCTGTTCCGGTTGCTTCGCGGACAATCGCGCCTTTGCCGCTTCATGTTGCGGATTATCGCGTTGCCGGGCCAGGCGACGATCAGGAGACGAAATGACTGAGGAGCGCGTCGAGCATTTGCTCGCCGAGGTACAGGATGAGTTCGGCGTGATTCGCGTGCTGGAGGTGGCCGATTACCGATTTCTCGAGTTCGGTGATGCCATCGAGCAGAGCTGCGTGTTCACGGCTGACCCGAGCTGGCTCGAGTACGATTACACCCGGGCGATGCTGATTGGCGCGCTGTGCCACGAACAGCCGGAAAGCGCGCTGTTTCTTGGTCTCGGCGCCGGCACGCTGACCCAGGCGTGCCTCAAGTTTCTGCCCCTTGAAGATGTCGAAGCCATCGAGTTGCGCCCCGACGTACCGCGTCTGGCCATCGAATACCTGGGGCTCGATGATGATCCGCGTTTGTACATCCGCGTCGGCGATGCGCTGGAGTTGCTCGATACCGCTGAACCGGCGGACTTGATCTTCGTCGACCTTTATACCGATGTCGGTCCCGGTGTCGGGCATCTGGCCTGGAGCTTCCTGGAAAACTGTCAGAAACGCTTGAATTCGGGCGGCTGGCTGGTGATCAATCAATGGGCCACCGACGACGGCAAACCCTTGGGTGCTGCATTGTTGCGCGGGCTCTATCACCGGCATTACTGGGAGCTGCCGGTGAAGGAGGGCAACGTGATTCTGATCGTGCCTTCGGAGCTGGATCAGGAACTGGACATGAATGGACTGCTTGCCCGGGCCGAAGGGTTGGCGCCGCGGTTGGGGTATTCGTTGCAGTCGTTGATCAAGGCGATTCGCCCGGCGACTTGATGCAATGAGGCCTTGTGGCGAGGGAGCTTGCTCCCGCTTGAGTGCGCAGCACTCACAAGATTTGCATTGATTGCGAAGATTTTGGGGCCGCTTCGCAGCCCAGCGGGAGCAAGCTCCCTCGCCACAAAAGCAAATCTGTCAGCAGCCCTTGAAGACCCCCGGCCGCTTTTCGATCATCGACCGCACACCTTCCCGGGCATCCTCACTCGCCAGCAACTTCTTCACCAACGGCGGCAATGCCTGCGCCGCCGCAGTTTCCCCTTCGTATCGCGCCTGCCGGGCAGACATCAACGTCGCCTGAACCCCCAACGGCGCCTGCCGGGCGATCCGCTCAGCCAATTCAACGGCCCGTGGCAGCAGATCTTCGCTGGCCATGACTTCCTGCACCAACCCCAGGTGCAACGCTTCATGCGCATCAAATTCATCGCCAGTCAGCAGCCAGCGCATGGCATTGCCCCAGCCGGCGACTTGATGCAGGCGCAACGTGGCACCGCCGAAGGGGAAGATCCCGCGCTGCACTTCCTTCTGCGCAAATCGGGTGTTGCTGGCGCAGAGGTTGATGTCGGCGGCCAGCATCAGCTCGATGCCAATGGTCAGGCAGTAGCCTTGCGCGGCGACAATCACCGGTTTGCTCACCCGGGGCCCGGCAAACACGCCCCACGGATCGCAACCGCCGGGCGGTGCCTGCCAGCCTTCGGCCAGGGCCGCACTGGCATTGATCAGGTCGAGCCCGGCGGTGAAGTGCTCGCCATGAGCGAACACCACCGCCACCCGCGCTTCACTGTCGGCCTCGAACTCGCCGTAAGCCAGGCTCAGTGCGTTGAGCAGATCGAGGTCGAAGGCATTGCGCTTGGCCACCCGATCCAGGCCGATCATCAGGACATGGCCGTGTTTTTCACGGGTGACACGACTGGCGTCGGGCTGATTCATGGAGTATTTCCTCGGGCGGGAAGGGTGTGCCAGGCCGCAGGTCAAAACCGCTGGTCTGCGTCACAAGGATGAACCGTTTTAGCGCCATCGCCAGCAGGGCCGGGCCTTTGAAAAATAGACCGTTGCACGATTATCTGCAAAGCGTGTGACATAACGGTGTATACGTCAGTTTTCCGACAAATAATGCTCCCTTTTTGGGCGATTTCCGGTATAGTGCGCGCCGGCCTTTAACCGGGCCGCGTTTAGGTAGCGCAATTTCCCGAAGTCAGCTTCGGCTGCACGTCCGCACAGCGGACTCTCCCTTGACGAATCTTTTTCATTCATTCGTTTTCGCAAATCCCCGCCGACAAAGCAGCCAGGGCGACTCTTGAGTCTTACACGGCATGCGCAGCTTTGGAGCATGGGTCTTTGCGGATGCACTTAGAGGCAGACCCATGACCCAGGAAACCGGCGGCTTCGCCGCTTTTAATCTTAATCCGAACATTCTTGCAGCCGTCATCGCGACTGGCTACGAAGAGCCTTCGGCTATTCAGCAGCAATCGATCCCGATCATCATGGCCGGTCACGACATGATTGGTCAGGCGCAAACCGGTACGGGTAAAACCGCCGCGTTCGCCCTGCCGATCCTGCACCGCATCGATCCTGCTAAGCGCGAGCCGCAAGCCCTGATCCTGGCGCCAACCCGTGAGTTGGCGCTGCAAGTAGCAACCGCTTTCGAAACCTACGCCAAGCAAATGCCGGGCGTTACCGTTGTGGCCGTTTACGGCGGCGCCCCGATGGGCCCACAACTGAAAGCAATCCGTAATGGCGCACAGATCGTTGTCGCCACGCCGGGCCGTCTGTGCGACCACCTGCGTCGTGACGAAAAAGTCCTGTCGACCGTGAACCACCTGGTTCTGGACGAAGCGGACGAAATGCTCAAACTGGGTTTCATGGACGACCTCGAAGTTATCTTCAAGGCTCTGCCGCCAACCCGTCAGACCGTGTTGTTCTCGGCCACCCTGCCGCAGTCGATCCGTGCCATTGCCGAACGCCATCTGCGCGATCCGCAACACGTGAAGATCCAGACCAAGACTCAGACCGTTACCGCGATCGAACAGGCTCACCTGTTGGTTCACGCTGACCAGAAGACCTCGGCTGTATTGAGCCTGCTGGAAGTGGAAGACTTCGACGCCCTGATCATGTTCGTGCGCACCAAGCAAGCGACCCTGGACCTGGCCAGTGCCCTGGAAGCCAAAGGCTACAAAGCCGCTGCGCTGAACGGTGACATTGCTCAGAACCAACGTGAGCGCGTGATCGAATCCCTCAAGGATGGCCGTCTGGACATCGTTGTGGCGACCGACGTTGCTGCTCGTGGCCTGGACGTTCCGCGCATCACTCACGTTTTCAACGTTGACATGCCGTACGATCCAGAGTCCTACGTTCACCGTATCGGCCGTACTGGCCGTGCCGGTCGCGAAGGTCGTGCACTGTTGCTGGTGACTCCGCGTGAGCGCCGCATGCTGCAAGTGATCGAGCGTGTAACCGGTCAGAAAGTTGCCGAAGTCCGCCTGCCGGATGCTCAGGCCGTTCTCGATGCCCGCATCAAGAAACTGACCAACAGCCTGTCGCCACTGGTAGCTGATGCTGAATCGACCCACGGTGATCTGCTGGATCGCCTGACTGCCGACATCGGTTGCACCCCGCGTGCACTGGCCGCTGCTCTGCTGCGCAAGGCAACCAACGCTCAGGCGCTGACCCTGGCCGCGATCGAGAAAGAGCGTCCACTGGTGCCGAACAACGCACCGCGTGGCGATCGTCCAGAGCGCACCGGTGATCGTCCGGACCGTGGTGATCGTGAGCGTCGTGCTCCGGTTCCATTGGCCGAAGGTCGTGCTCGTTGCCGTACCGCGCTGGGTGCGCGCGATGGCATCGCTGCCAAGAACCTGCTGGGCGCTATCCTCAACGAGGGTGGCCTGGCTCGCGAAGCAATCGGTCGCATCCAGGTGCGTGACAGCTTCAGCCTCGTCGAGCTGCCGGAAGATGGTCTGGAGCGTCTGCTGACCAAGCTGAAGGACACACGCGTTGCCGGTAAGCAGTTGAAGCTGCGTCGCTATCGCGAAGATTGATCCGCTCTCGGGCTGATTGATCGAACATAAAAAATCCCCGACTGGTTCGGGGATTTTTTTTGGCCTGCTGTTTGTGCCTGGACTGGGCATCGAGTTGCCCCAATCGCGAGCAGGTTCGCTCCCACATTGGATTGTGAGCCCCTGTAGGAGCGAGCCGGCTCGCGAAGGGGAGCCTCGGTCTACCTGTCAGTCAAAACGGTAGATGTCCATCCCCAGCGCACCCATGGTGAACCCTTGATGGGCAACGCTGAACTCACCCCCAGCCCCGCGAGCAAAGTACAACGGCAGCAAATGCTCATCGCTGGGATGATTGCGCACTGCGTTTGGCGCCTGCTGACGATAATCGTGCAGTGCGGCTTCATCGTTGGCGGCGAGTGTTTCAATCATCCAGTCACGGAACGTCCGGGCCCACGGTTCGACACTTTCCGGGCCGGCGTGCCAGTCCAGTTCACGCAGGTTATGGGTGATGCTGCCGGAGCCGATCAACAACACGCCGTGTTCGCGCAGGCTGGCCAACGCATGGCCGACCCGGGTTTGCAGGGCAGGGCCGCCACGGGTGGGCAGCGAGACTTGCACCACCGGGATGTCGGCCTGCGGATACATCAACGACAAAGGCACCCAGACGCCGTGGTCGAAGGGGCGTTTGGTATCGATCCGTGCCGGCAGGTTGTCGGCCTGCAGTAACTCGACCACCTCGCCAGCCAGTTGAGGATTGCCGGGCGCCGGGTATTGCACTTCGAACAGTGCTTTCGGGAAGCCGCCGAAATCGTGCCAGGTTTCAGGCCGGGGATTGCCACTGACCAGCAAGTCGTTACTTTCCCAGTGTGCAGAGACGATCACGATGGCTTCCGGTTTCGGCATTTCGGCGGCCAGGCGAGCGAGGGCGGGCCCGCTGGCACCCGGTTCCAGTGCCAACATGGGCGAGCCATGGGATATGTACAGGCTGGGGAACATGAAAGAGCTCCTGAGGGGTAAGATGGCAGCATCTTCAGTCAGATCATTGATCTAAATCTAATATAAGTTTTAGGGCCTTTTGATCGAATTTTCGGGATTAATTATGCAGCCGGAGTTTTGGCACAAGCGGTGGACGTCGAATCAGATCGGCTTTCACCTGCCGGAAGTGAATCCATATCTGCAACGTTACTGGCCGCAGCTGGGCCTGGAGGAGGGCGCGCGCGTCCTGGTGCCGCTATGTGGAAAAAGCCTGGATCTGCTCTGGCTGGCGAAATGCGGTCACGAGGTGTTGGGCATCGAATTGTCGGAAAAGGCGGTGGAAGACTTCTTCCACGAGCATCAATTTGATCCGGACGTTAGCGACCAGGGGCCTTTCACGGTCTATCGGGCGGGTTCGATCGAGGTCTGGTGCGGCGACTTCTTCGCGTTGACGGCCGGCGATGTCGCCGATTGCAGCGCGCTGTACGACCGCGCGGCATTGATCGCGTTGCCGCCGCCGATGCGTGAGCAATACGCCGAGCATTTGAAGCGGATTCTGCCGAAGGATTCGCTCGGGCTTTTGATTACTCTGGATTACGACCAGGCACAGAAGGAAGGCCCACCGTTTGCCGTGCCCGATGACGAAGTGCAACGGTTGTTCGGGGCAACCTGGGAGCTGAAGATTCTGGAAGACCAGGACGTATTGGGCGAGAGCTGGAAGTTTATCGAAAGTGGCGTTACTCGGCTTGAAGAGCGGGTTTATCGGGTTTCCATCCGATAGATTTGTAGTGGCTTCACTGGACCATCGCGAGCTTGCTCGCGATGGGGCCCGAATGAACACCGCAAAAATCAGCAGACAAAAAAAGGCCCGCATTCACTGCGGGCCTTTTCTTTTAAGGCGTAGTGCGAGAGCTATCAGCCCCGACGACGCAACGCGTCAATACGCTCTTCCAGCGGCGGGTGGCTCATGAACATACGAGCGAACCCTTGTTTGATGCCGCCGTTGATGCCAAAGGCATTCAGCGTATCCGGCATGTGCACCGGTAGGCCCTGTTCGGCACGAAGGCGTTGCAAGGCACCAATCATTGCGCTGGTACCGGCCAGGCGTGCACCGGCTTCGTCGGCACGGAACTCACGTTTGCGCGAGAACCACATGACGATGGAGCTGGCCAGAATGCCCAGGACCAGTTCGGCGAAGATCGTCGCTATGTAGTAGGCGATGCCCTGGCCTTCTTCGTTCTTGAAGATCACCTTGTCGACAAAGTTGCCGATGATCCGGGCGAAGAACATCACAAAGGTGTTCACCACGCCCTGGATCAACGCCAGGGTGACCATGTCGCCATTGGCTACGTGGCCGATCTCGTGGGCCAGGACCGCTTTCACTTCATCCGGCGAGAAACGTTCGAGCAGACCCTGGCTGACCGCGACCAGTGCGTCGTTCTTGTTCCAGCCCGTGGCGAACGCGTTGGCCTCGTAGGCGGGGAAAATCCCGACTTCGGGCATCTTGATCCCGGCTTCGCGGGACAGTTGCTCGACGGTTTGCAGCAGCCATTGCTCGTGACGTGTGCGCGGCTGGCTGATGATTTGGGTGCTGGTGCTCATCTTCGCCATCCACTTGGAGATGAACAGCGAGAACAGGGAACCGGCGAAACCAAAGACCGCACAGAAAATCAGCAGCTGATTGAGGTTGAGATCAACCCCGTTGGCCGCCATGAACCCGTTGAAGCCGAAAAGGCTCAGGGTGATGCTGGCAATCAGCACGACCGCCAGGTTAGTGGCCAAAAACAGCAGGATGCGCATCATGGTTGTAGAAATCTCCTCATGCTAAAGATGTAGCGTACTGCGGGGTATATAAGGTGCTGCACCGGGCTATTCAACCGAGTGACTATTTCAAACTGTGTCCTACAGCAACAGTCTAGCTGCTTGCAGGGCAATTCCGACGGCGATGCGGGAGGTGTTTGACAGCCAATTCGCCTCTCAGGCCCCGTCGTTGTTAGACGCGGCCCCAAAACGTGGCTTCAGTAAGCGACAGGAGCAGTGATGGCTGACAGGGGGCAAAGATATGTTGCTGAATTAATCACCGTGCGACCGATGCACGTGTCGCACGGTGAAGTTCAGTTTACTGGCGGTAGGATTTGAGGAAGTTACCGATCCGGCCAATGGCCATGTCCAGTTCATCCACCCGTGGCAAGGTCACGACACGGAAGTGATCCGGCCAAGGCCAGTTGAAGGCCGTGCCTTGCACCACCAGCAGTTTTTCGGAGAGCAGCAGGTCGAGCACGAACTTCTCGTCATTGTGGATCGGGCAGACTTTCGGATCGATCCGCGGGAACGCATACAACGCCCCCATCGGCTTCACGCAACTCACGCCCGGAATATCGTTAAGCAGTTCCCAGGTGCGATTGCGCTGTTCCAGCAAGCGACCGTGCGGCAACACCAGGTCATTGATGCTCTGGTAACCGCCGAGAGCGGTCTGGATTGCATGCTGACTCGGCACGTTGGCACACAGGCGCATGTTGGCCAGCATGTCGATGCCTTCGATGTAGCTCTGGGCGTGGTGTTTCGGACCGGAAATGGCGATCCAGCCGGAACGGAAACCGGCCACGCGATACGACTTGGACAGACCGTTGAAGGTCAGGCACAGCAGGTCCGGCGCCAGGGAGGCGGTGCAGATGTGCACGGCATCGTCGTACAGGATCTTGTCGTAGATCTCGTCGGAGAACACCACCAGATTGTGCTGGCGTGCCAGTTCCAGCATACCCAGCAGCACTTCTTTCGAATACACAGCGCCGGTCGGGTTGTTCGGGTTGATGATCACCAGGGCCTTGGTGTTCGGGGTGATCTTGGCCTTGATGTCGGCCAGGTCCGGCCACCAGTTGGCCTGCTCGTCGCACAGGTAATGCACCGGGTTGCCGCCGGACAGGCTCACGGCAGCCGTCCACAACGGATAGTCAGGCGCTGGCACCAGCACTTCGTCGCCATTGTTCAGCAATGCCTGCAACGACATCACGATCAGCTCGGAAACGCCGTTGCCCAGGTAGATGTCTTCAATGCCGACACCTTCCACCTGCTTTTGCTGGTAGTACTGCATGACAGCCTTGCGCGCGCTGAACAGGCCTTTGGAGTCGCTGTAACCCTGAGCGGTCGGCAGGTTGCGGATCACGTCCTGGAGGATTTCGTCCGGCGCTTCGAAACCAAAGGGCGCCGGGTTGCCGATGTTCAGCTTGAGGATGCGATGACCTTCCTCTTCCAGGCGTTTGGCGTGCTTGAGCACTGGGCCGCGAATGTCGTAGCAGACGTTGGCGAGCTTGTTCGATTTGCTGACCTGCATGGCGATGTGTTCCCGAAAATGAACGATCCAGGCGGCGTATGAACTACCGTACTGGGAATCCTGCGTATTCACACAGGCCTGACGCCTTGAGATGCAGCACCCATAAATCCGTTTGAATGCGCGTGGTCTGGCTGCCAGACTGGCGTTTGACGAGGCGCAATCATACGTGCCGCCCGATCCGTGGAAAAGGTACAGATCGGGCTTTTTCAGCTGCTGAGGTGTGACGATGGAAAAGTTGGATAAAACCCTGGAAGAATGGAAGGCGATGCTCGATCCAGAGCAGTACAACGTTTGCCGTCTCAAGGGCACCGAACGGCCGTTCTCCGGCAAATACAACGACACCAAAACTGACGGTGTCTATCACTGCATCTGCTGCAACGAGCCGCTGTTCGACTCCAAAACCAAATTCGACTCCGGCTGCGGCTGGCCGAGCTTCTACGCGCCGATCGGCGACAGCGCCATGGTCGAGATCCGTGATGTCAGCCACGGCATGATCCGCACTGAAGTGGTTTGCGCCAAATGCGACGCGCACCTGGGGCACGTGTTCCCGGATGGCCCGCCGCCGACCGGTCTGCGTTATTGCATCAATTCGGTGTGCCTGGACCTGGGACCGCGCGAGTAATGCGAGCCATGTAGGAGCGAAGCTTGCTCGCGAAGGCGTATCAACATTCAGCACAGTTGGTGACTGACCCGACGCCTTCGCGAGCAGGCTTAGCTCCTACAGATATCCGGAGATATCCGGCGCCCCGCACATTTAAATTGCACACAATTCAATTGCTCGCTATGTTCATGGCTTGTTCCGTCAATTCGAGCCAAACCCATGAGCGACAACCTGCTGACCATCCCGGTGACCACCATCAAAGGTGATCAGAAAACCCTGGCCGATTTCGCCGGCAAAGCCGTCCTGGTGGTCAACACCGCCAGCAAGTGCGGTTTTACCCCGCAATACAAAGGCCTCGAAGAATTGTGGCAGACCTACAAGGATCAAGGCCTGGTGGTGCTCGGCTTTCCCTGCAATCAGTTCGGCAAGCAGGAACCGGGTAACGAAGGGGCGATTTCCGAGTTCTGCGAGTTGAACTTCGGTGTCACCTTCCCGCTGTTCAAGAAGATCGACGTCAATGGTGCCGGTGCTCATCCGCTGTTTGTGCAATTGAAGAAACGTGCACCGGGCGTGCTCGGCTCCCAGGGCATCAAATGGAACTTCACCAAGTTCCTGATCGGCAAGGACGGCCAGTTGGTCAAGCGCTTCGCTCCGGCAACCAAGCCGCAGGACCTGAGCCGCGAGATCGAAGCCCTGCTCAAATGAACACCCTGTCCGTCGATTCGCTGAAGCTCGACAGCCAGCTCTGCTTCAAGCTGTATGCGGCTTCTCGGGCGGTGATCCGCGCCTACAAGCCGATGCTCGATCAACTGGGTCTGACCTATCCGCAATACCTGGCGATGCTGGTGTTGTGGGAATGGCAGGAAACGGCGCCGGAGCAGCCGACGGTCAAGGCGCTGGGCGAACGCCTGGCGCTGGATTCCGGCACCCTGACGCCGTTGCTCAAGCGCCTTGAGCAGATGCAATTGGTGCAGCGCCAACGTTCGGCGCGCGATGAGCGAGAAGTGCACCTGAGTCTTTCGCCGACCGGCAAGGCTTTGCGTGATCAGGTCGGGCCGCTCAAGGCCCGGTTGCTGTGCGACAGCGGCGTCGATCTGGATCGCCTGCATGATCTGCGCGACGGTCTCGATCACCTGCTGGGGCAAATCAAAGCGCTGTCGTAGTCGGTATCCACAGGTCGAGCAACGCGGCCAGTTCTTCTCGGCGAAAGGGCTTGGCCAGGTAATCGCTCATGCCCGCCACACGGCAGCGTTCGCGTTCCTCGGACATGGCGTTGGCAGTCAAGGCCACGATGGGCAGTTGTGGCCAGCGCCCGCTGCGACGGATTTGTCGGCTGGCTTCATAGCCATCCATCACCGGCATGTTGCAGTCCATCAGCACCAGGTCGAATTCGCTGTGCTCAAGCTGATCCAGGGCTTCGGCACCGTGAGCGGCGACGATCACCTCGCAACCGAGTTTGCCGAGCATGCCCTTGGCCACCAATTGATTGACCGGGTTGTCCTCGACCAGCAGGACACGTCCGCGTCGTTGGGGGGTAAGGTTTTCGACCCGGGCACCGTTGATCAGGTTGCTTTCGGGCAGCAGCACCCGGCGCAATGTCTGGTACAGCGCATTGCGCGCCAAAGGACGAGCCTGCTGTTGCAGGGGCGCCAGGGCGTTGGCTTCTTCACTGGGCATGAAGCTGCCATAGGCGGTCACCAGCAAGATAGGCGCGTCGAGGGTCGGGCGCAGGCCAAACAGGCATTCGGGGCAGTCGGTGATCAGCACGTCCGGGTCGAGGCCGATGAACGAGTCATCGATGGACCGTTGCTGATAGTCGAGCCCCCAGCCGGGCAACAGGTTTTTCAGCAGTTCCGCCAGGCCGCTGTTGGCCGCGGTGACGGCAATGACCTTGCCCGGTAACGGCTGTGGGGCGATGGCCCGGGTGTGGCAGGGCAACGGCAGGTCGGCGCAGAACTGGCTGCCGAAACCCGCTTCCGAGCTGATGGTCAGCCGCCCCTGCATCGCTTCGCAGAGGTTATAGGTCAGCGCCAGGCCCAGCCCGGTGCCGCCAAATTGGCGGGTTATGCCGGCGCCGGCCTGCGTGAAAGGCTGGAAGATTTTGACCTGAGCATCCTGGGCAATCCCGATACCGGTGTCGCAGACTTCGATTCTGACGCCATCTTCAAAGGTTGAAAGGCGCACATCCACCCGACCGAAACGGGTGAACTTGAGGGCGTTGGACAACAGGTTGCTGACGATCTGCCGGACGCGGGTCGGATCCCCCAGCACCAACGCCGGAAAGTGCGGATCGATCAGGCAGGTCAACTCGACGCTGGGCGCGGCGTTCTGCGACAGCAGATTGGCGGTGTCTTCGATCAGCGACCCGAGGTCGAACGGAATGTGTTCGAGTTCGAGCTGGCCGGCATCGAATTTCGACAGGTCGAGAATATCGTTGAGCAGTTCCACCAGCACTTTGCCCGAGTCATGGGCAATGGACAGCTGTTGCTGTTGTTCGGCATTGAGCGGGCCGTCCAGCGAGAGCGCGATCATGCCCAGCAGGCCGTTGAGCGGTGTGCGGATTTCATGGCTCATATTGGCGAGAAACACCGAACGTGCTTCGGCCATATCGAGGGCGGTGCTTCGTGCGACTTCCAGCTCCTGGTTCGATTGACTGAGCCGGGCATTGATCGCCTTGAGCTCCGCGGTGCGGGCCGAGACGATGTTTTCCAGTTGCCCGAGGTAGTCGGTCAGGCGGTTTTCGGCGTTGCGCCGCTGCTGGATTTCGGTGGCGATGTTTTCGAACTGCTGGTTGGCCACTTTGACCAGCACACCGATTTCATCGTTTTTATGTCCGCTCGGGTATTCCAGCCAGGTCGGTTCCGCGCTACGCGGATCGCGCCCGCTGAGTTCGCGGATGACCCGCACCAGCGGCTTCGTCAGCATCACGTAGAACAGCGCCAACAGGATGCCGGTCAGGATCAGGCTGCGAGCGAAGCCGTTGAGCAGCGTCACCTCGGCCCGGCGCAGGAAACGGCTGCCGAAGGCGTAGGTATCGACTTCCAGTCGCAAGGTGCCGAGTGATTCGTTCGGCAAGTGATCGAGGTAGAGACGGTCTTCAAACTGGCGATTGGCGCCGAACAGGAAGTCGCTGATCATCCGATAATTGCTTTGCAGGGTCGGGCGTTTGACGCTGGCCAGGACGGTGCCGTTGTTGTCAGTCAATTGCGCACCGATGATCGCCGGCGAGCGCAACAGGCCCATGGTCAGTTCCTGGGAGAGTTCGGCGTCGATGTTGTAGGCGATGCGGGACGCGGGGTTATGGCTGATTTCCAGTAAAGACAGTATTTCACGGTTGATGGAGGCGTCTTCGCTGGCATAATCGATGCCTATTTGCAGCAGACTGAGCAGCGTGCCCAGAATGAAACCGACAAGCACGGTCAGCCTGGCTTGCTTGTATGACAGCCGGTGGGTGAATTTGATATCCATGGGGTGTTGAACCACTTCCGTTTCCCTTCGCTGCTCAAGCATAGTCGATCATGCATGGATACCGATGTTCTCGCGAGCCCTTGTGCAACAAGGGATGAACCGGGTGCCGAATGCTTCGTTGCGTCGCTGCAATGCCATCATCACTGTGAACGTGCCCGAGGAGAAGACGTGGATTCCCGATTGAATGCTTTTCTTGAACGCGCCGATGCTGTCCTGGCCCGTATCGAACCGCTCTTGCCTGCTCCTCGGCAAGCCATCGACTGGACGCAATGCCTGGCCGCGCGCTGGCAACGCGAGGGCCGCAGCGGGTTTCTGCTGCCGCTGCATGTCAGCCTCGACACGCGGTTGTCCGACTTGATCGGTGTCGACCGCCAAGTGGAGCAACTGGGGCGAAATACCCAGCAGTTCCTCGACGGCATGCCCGCCAACCACGCTCTGCTCTGGGGTTCGCGCGGCACCGGCAAATCGTCGCTGGTACGCGCATTGCTGGCCGAGCACGCCAAGGCCGGCCTGCGGTTGATCGAGATCGAGCGCGATCACCTGGCGGACCTGCCGCGCGTGGTCGAACAGATCGCCAGGCTGCCTCAGCGTTTCGTGCTGTTCTGCGATGACCTGTCGTTTGAGTCGGGCGAAGGCGACTATCGCGTGCTCAAGAGCGTGCTCGACGGCTCGCTCGAACAGGCGCCGGATAACGTCTTGCTGTACGCCACCTCTAACCGTCGCCACCTGGTGCCGGAGAAGGAAAGCGATAACGAAAACTGGAAACGGGTCGATGGCGAACTGCATCCCAGCGAGGCGGTGGAAGACAAGATCGCGCTGTCGGACCGTTTTGGATTGTGGCTGTCGTTCTATCCGTTTACTCAAGAGCACTTCCTTGACGTCGTCGAGCACTGGATCGGGCAATTGGCCGGAAAATCCGGCCTTGAGTGGCAGCGTAACGAAGAGCTGGACATCCTCGCCGTGCGCTGGGCTACGGGCCGGGGCAACCGCAATGGACGCTGCGCGTATCAATTTGCCCGCTATTGGGTGGGGCTGAAGCTGTTGGAGCACAAAGCATGATCGATTTACAGAAGAGCGGCCAAGGCCTGGACGGTTACGGCATGTTATGGGCGCAGCTGGAGTCGCTACTGGCGGACGAGCGTGACTTTATCGCCAACGCCGCGCAGTTTTCGGCGTTCCTGTACAGCCAGCTCGACGACTTGAACTGGGCCGGTTTCTACCTCAATCGTAACGAGGAGCTAGTGCTTGGCCCGTTTCAGGGGCAGATCGCCTGTGTGCGGATTCCGTTCGGTCGCGGCGTGTGTGGGACGGCGGCGGCGACCTTGAAGACCCAGTTGGTCGAAGACGTTCACGCGTTCCCCGGGCACATCGCCTGCGACAGCGCCTCGAACAGCGAGCTGGTCGTGCCGCTGGTCAAGGACGGTCGCCTGATTGGCGTGCTGGACCTCGACAGCCCGAGTCTGGCGCGGTTTACAGCTGACGATCAGGCCGGTATCGAGCAACTGGCGGCGATTTTCCTGCGTCTGACCGATTGCTGATCACACCCTCAAGCCGGCCTTGAGCAACAGGCTTGACGGGTCGACCGCATCGATCTGCCTTGGATCGAGGAATCGGTCGGCGTATTGCAGATAGATGCCGGCGTTGATGAACAAGCCGAACAACTCCGGATCGATATGGGCGTCACGGCACATGGTGGCCATGATGCCCAGCGCTTCGCTCAAGGTCTTGGCCTTCTTGTAAGGGCGATCGGCGGCGGTCAGTGCCTCGAAAATATCGGCAATCGCCATCATCCGTGCCGGCAGACTCATTTCTTCGCGCTTCAACTGTTTGGGGTAACCGGTGCCGTCCATTTTCTCGTGGTGGCCGCCAGCGATTTCCGCGACGTTGTTGAGGTGGCCGGGGAAGGGCAAGTGGCTGAGCATCAGGATCGTCTGCACCATGTGATGATTGATGATGTAACGCTCCTCGCGGGTCAGCGTGCCTCGGGTGATGCTCAGGTTGTAGAGCTCGCCTCGGTTGTATTTGTAGCGCGGCACATCGAGCTTGAAACCCCAGGGATTGTCTTCCGGAATCAGTTCGCTTTCGGCGCGTTCGAACAGGTGCTCGGGCTTGTCCGCCAACAGCGGCTCGCTGACCGGCAAGGTCGGTGCCGGGGTTCGTGCCTGGCGGCGGTTTTCTTCCCAGGACACACCGATTCGATCGTCCAGGGTACGGGTCCAGTTGCGCTGGGCAATGCTGCGCAGCCGTTGCAGATCGGCTTCGGCCATGGCCTCTGCGCCCAGATTACAGCGGGCGACGAAGGCGAAATCATCATCCAGCCCGGCCAGGTTGGCATTGCGCAATTCGGCCAGGTGCTGCTCGTCACCGCCCAGGGCGACGGCTTGCCAATAATTGATCCAGGCATCGCGCTTGAGGACCTCGAAACGGGTGCGGATTTCATGGATGCGGTCGTTCAGGGTCTCAAGCTTGGTGGCTTTGTCGACCACGTATTCAGGCGTCGTGACCTTCCCGCAATCGTGCAGCCAGGCCGCAATGTGCAGGGCTTCCCACTCATCTTCGGTGGGTTGGTAGTCGCTGAAGGCCGGGGCCTGACTGGCGGCCGCCGCCTGGGCGAGCATCAGGGTCAGCTCCGGCACTCGCTGGCAGTGGCCTCCGGTATAAGGGCTCTTGGCATCGATCGCGCCGGCCAGCAGTTGAATGAAGGCGTCCAGCAGTTGTTTCTGTTTGGCTTGCAGGCGCTGGCTCTCAATGCTCACGGCCGCGGCGCCGGACACCGCCTGGAGAAACGCGATGCGGTCCGGGCGCAGTTTTTCCAGGTCGCTTTGTGTGCCGCTGTCGGTCAAAAGCAGGATCAGCAGGCCCACGGTTTCGTTGTGCCGATTGTGCAAGCGGATGCCGATCAGGTGCACCCGGGGGTATTCCAGCGCGAGCATCACCTTCTGCAAATCCCCCGCCTGTTCGAAACCCAGATTGGTCACGATATTGTCGGCGTTCGACAACTGCTGCAGCCACTGAGGACTCTGCGGATCCTGGAGTTCGTGTCCCTGAACTCCGAATGAGGGCAATGCTTGTGACGTGCCATTGATGACCAGGCCCTGGGGCTCCATGCGATCGCTGTCACGTTCGCGCAGGTAAATAAGACCGGCCTGGGCTTGCCCGATCTTCACGGTTTCAAACAGCACCCGCTGCAGCAACGGCGCAAAGCGGGTCTCCGCGCTCAAGCTATCGGTGATCTGGAAAAAACTGCCCAGAGTGTCCTTCATCCGCGCCATCGACACGCTCAGTTGGTCAATTTCAAGCACCGGCGAACTGTGGCCGATCGGAAAGTCGAAGTTGAAACTGCGCACCGCATCGGCTTCCTGCACCAGCGTGCGCAGGGGCTTGACCAGGACTCTGGAGGTCAACCATCCCACGGGCAGGCACAGCAGCAATGTCGCCAGAGTAATCAGCGCGCCTTGCCAGCGCATGCGGTAGGCATCGGCGAGCAATTCGTCCTCAGGCACCAGCAACGCCAGTTGCAGTCCCTGGGGGCCGCCCTCCGTCATGCTGCTGCGCGCCACGATCCATTGACGACCGGCGGCGTCCAGCCGATTGCTGGCAGGAGGATTGGAGAGCAGGGCGCCGAGGCCGGGGCTGAGGTCGGCAGCCTTGTTCAGGCGAGCGGTCTGGCCGTCGATGATCAGCTTGTCGCTGTCGGGGTAGGCGATGGCATTGCCCTGGGCATCGAACAGCACGATTTCGGTATGGGGCGTCACCACGTGTTTGGCCAGGGTAGCCGACAATTCGGCCAGGGTCAGGTCGGCCCCCATCACCGCGTTTTCACCACTGCGCCGGGCCAAGGTAGTGCCGACGTTGCGGGTGGAGAAAAAAACGTAGGGGTCAGTGGTGATCTGGTTCACGTCGCCGCGTGCGCTGGAGAACCAGGCACGAGTGCGGGGATCGAAGGTTTCGTCGGGGTTGTCCAGGCGGTTGATGAGCGTCAGGGATTGATCAAAAAACAGGAATTGGGAGCGGATCTGACCACTGCTGCTGTGCTCGATGCTCCAGACTTGAAACGCCGCTGAATCGGGGGCTTTCAGTTCAGTTCTCAGGGATGCCGTCCGCAAGGGGCGGACCATGAAAAAATCACCGTTGCCATAACCCAGGTACAACGATGCCAGGTTGGGGTTGTCGTTGAGCGACTGGCTAAAGGGCTGGAGCAACGCCAATCGCTGTTCCAGATCCGGAGCGCGGGTCGCCGGGTAGTCCGCCAGCAGGCTCAGCAGATGGCGAATCGGTTCGTAGGTGCCTTGCAGGTCCAGGCGAACATCCTGCTCGATGCGGTTGAAGAGCTTTTCACTGCTGGAAAGAATGATCTGCGTGGTTTGCCCGTAGTTGAAAATGCCCAGCACCGCACCGGTCAGCAATAACAGAAAGGTGAACATCACACTGATATGGATGTGCAGCGGAAACCGGCGTTGATCCGGGCGCAGTGGGCTGGGCATTGCGGGTCTCTCCATGATGTTTAACACACTGCTCAGCGTCCAAGCATAGTTAAGGCTCCATCATTCTGCTTTTCTCGTTGTGGCCTATCTGTTGCTGCAGCGCCTGCTCCAATGCCAGCTCCAGTTCGACCATCGCCCGGTCCATGGCCTTGGTGCAATTGACGACTGCTTCAGGGGGGAGCACGTCATGACAGGCGTTTTCCAGCGCCTCGCAGCTGTCGATCAATCGGCAAGCCTGGACGATTCGCGCAGCACCCTTGATTTTGTGGGCCACCTCGATGAAAGCCTGCCGATCTTCCGTGGGGGACAACGCCAGCAACTCTTGCCGATCCAGACGATTGCTGTTCAGCAGTTCGGACAACAGGCGCCGGTCCAGTGTCGGGCTGCCACCCGTCAGCAGATGCAGCCCTTCAAGACTGAAGGCCGGGGTGCGGACCGTTGGCGCAACGCCTTCAACCCATTGACTCAAGGCTGTCAGGCTCAGGGGTTTGAACAGGCAGTCGTCCATTCCGGCTTGTCTGCAGCGTTGTATTTCTTCCGGTTGTGCGTTGGCGGTGAAGCCCAACACGGTACAAGGCCGGCTCTGCGTTTGCTGTTCATGTTGGCGAATGGAGCGAGCCAGTTCGTATCCGTCCATGATCGGCATGTTGCAATCGACGATCACCAGATCGAACACGTTGTCCTTCCAGGCCTTCAACCCCGCTTCGCCATCCGGTGCGGCGCTGTAGCGATGCCCCAGGAACTCCAGTTGCTGACACATGAGCAAGCGATTGGCGGGATGGTCGTCGACCACCAGGACGTTCAGCACAGCCGAGGTCGGGTGGAGGGACGGTTCAGCGGTTTTCGACACCCGCTCGGCTGGCAGTGTTGCAAGGTTCAGCGAGATCCTGACCTGAGTGCCGATACCAGCCTGGCTGCTCAACTGCAGGTTGCCGCCCATCATCTCGCACAGATTGCGGCTGATCACCAGACCAAGCCCCGCGCCGCCTCTGGCTGCCTGCGCGGAATGATCGGCCTGGGCGAAAGGCTCGAACAAACGCCGTTGGTCCTGTTCGCTGATCCCGACCCCACTGTCCTGAACCTGTAACTGCAACAGCACCCGGCCGGGTTCGTCGGTCGGATGCAGTTCGACCACAATCCGGACCTGACCCTGTTCGGTAAATTTGATGGCGTTGCTGACGAGGTTGGACAGCACCTGCTTGAAGCGCATTGGGTCCAGCAGGACATCGGAGGGTGGTTCTGCCGGGTTGAAGTCCAGCCGCAGGCGCAGATTTTTCTGGCGGGCCAGTCCGTCGAAAATCCGCACCACCGACGCCACGGTTTCTCTCAGGTTGACGCGTTCCGGGCTCAGGCTCAGGCGACCGGATTCAATTCGCGCAATATCAAGAATGTCCCCGATCAGGCTCAGCAGGTCTTTCGCCGAGTGGTAGGCCACGTCAATGGCCGGGCGATCCGGGTGGCTGTGATCGATACGCTTGAGGGTCAGTTCGAGCATGCCGATGATGGCATTCATCGGCGTGCGGATTTCATGGCTCATGGTCGCCAGAAAGGTGCTTTTGGCACGGTTGGCTTCATCCGCACGCTCTTTCGCGGCACGCAGGTCGTCGAACAGTTGTCGGCGCTCGCTGATGTCGATCCAGCCGCCAATGATGCCTTGTACTTCACCGCTGGAGTCCCGGTAGGGAAGTATCCAGTGATAAATCGTCAGTGTGCGGCCACCGATATGCAATGGCCGATCGAGAATCAGCGGAGTTCCTTCGGCCACGACGCGTTGGTAATCCGCCTGGTATTCCTGGGCTTCAAATGAGTTGCTCAAGCTGCCCTGCATGACGTTTTTACCAATCACGTCTTCGCGTTTGGCGCAGAAGACCTCCAGGTAACTGTCGTTACAGCTTTGCAGCAAGCCCTGGCGATCGCGCACGTAGATGGGATGAGGCGTGCCGTTGACCAGCGATCCCATGAACTCGAGTTGGTCGTTCAGGGCGAGCTCGGCGGCCAGGCGCTGATTGATCTGGCGGCGCATGTAAGCGTTCCAGGTCATGGACATCAGCAGCAGCACGCCGACACCCAGAACGATCTGATAGAACACTCGGTGATAGTTGCGCCAGGTACTTTGCGAAGCAGACGAGTAGCCTCGCCAGCGGCTGTTGATAATGCCCAGCTCTTCCGGCGCGATGCTCAGCAGGGCCTTGTCGAGGATCGAACCCAGCTCTTTGGCGTCACGCCCGGTCGCCAGGGAGAACGCGGCTTGCCGGGTACCGATGGTGGTGCTGATTTGAAGTGCGTGCTCAAAGATTCGCGATGAGATGAAATAGTTGGCAATCACCAAAGAGCTCACCGTCCCTTGCGCCTGACCCTCGGCGAGCAATTCCACGGCGCTGAAGGTGTCCGGCGTTTCGATCAGATGGATTCGCGGGAACTCGCGGCGCAGGTAGTCCGCCATAGGATTGCCTTGGGCGATAGCCAGGCGCTTGTCCGTGAGTTGCGTCAGATTTGACGGGCTGTCGGCAGCTTTGCGAGTGAGCAGTACAACGGAGTTTTCCAGATAAGGACGGCTGAAGTTCAGCATCGCTTCACGTTGGGTGCTGGGGAGCAGGGCGGCAATCAGGTCGGCCTGATGGCTGTTGACCTGCTCGATCATCTCGTCATCGTTACGGCTGCGATGGATCTCGAAGCGCAAACCGGTGCGCAATCTGATCAGTTCGAGCAAGTCGGCGGATACGCCCCGGAAGTTACCGTCGCTGTCGAAAAAGGTCAGCGGGGCCAACGCTTCGTTGACCACGACCCGCACGACGGGATGTTGCGCCAGCCAGCGTTGTTCACGGTCGCTGAGTTGCAGTTTCTGATCGGTGAGAAGAATGTCACTGCCCGCACTCCAGCGTTTGGCGATGTTTTCTCGCTCGCTGCCAGGGGGCGCTTTGAGGATGGCGTTGATGATCCCGAGCAGAGCCGGGTTGCCCTTGTGTACGGCGAAGCTGAAACCGTGGGCCTCGTGTTTACCAAAGTTGGCCATGCGGATGTTGTTTAGATACCCCTTGTTGATGATGTAATGGGTTGAAATGGTGTCGCCCAGAAAAACATCGGCCTGGTCGAAAGCCACCGCATTGATTGCATTCTGGTAGGAGGGGTAGGAAGTGATGATCGCTTTCGGGTACAGGGCTTTGACTTCGTCCAGCGGCAAGTAGTGATAAACCATGCTCAGGCGCAGTCCGGCGAGCCCGTCGCTCAGGGATCTGGTTTCGCCTTCCCGTGTCACCAGAACCGGTTGATCCACGGCATAGGGCAAGGACAGCACGATGTCCGCATTGCGGGCTTCAAAACCATTGGCGCTGCCGAGCATGTCGACCTCGCCTTTTTCCAGGGCTTTGATCGCGTCTCCCCGGGAAACGTAGCGCTGGACCTTGACTGGCAGGCCGGTGGCCTTGCCCAGGATGCCCGCGTAATCAGCAGTGAAACCTTCGTAGTCGCGGCCGCTGATGGTCAGGTCGAAAGGAGGGTAGTCGGGGGCAGAGGTGCCCAGAATCAGTTCACGCTTATTGTTAAGCCATTGTTGTTGCGATTTATCCAGTTGGACTTCCATGTGTCCGGTCATTGAGCGACTGAGCAGAGTGTACTGCTCGCTCGCCGTCGGTGCCGCGTGCGCTGAGGTGCTCAGACATAAACCCGCGACCAGCGGTATCAGATAATCCATTAAACGACTGGGCATCCTGTTTCTCACACTAACGCGTTGCGTTTTGCCATATCAATGAGTTCAACGAGTGATTTGGCCTTGAGTTTTTGCATGAGGCGTTTTTTGTAAGTGCTGACAGTCTTGTTGCTCAGGAACATGCCCTTGGCAATTTCCTTGTTAGTGCGGCCTTGGGCAAAAAGTTGCAATACCATCAGCTCTCGGTCATTGACTGACTTGAACAGTTCAAGGTCGGAATATCGCTCATCGTCAGCACGGACAGGATTCAAGGCCTGGCTGGGGAAATAGTTGTAACCTGATAGTACCGCTTTAATTGCGCTCACCAGTTCACTAAGGTCTTCCTGTTTGCATACATACCCGGACGCGCCGGATTGCATGCAGCGAATACCGAAAAGTGTCGGGCACTGGGCTGTTAAAACCAGCGTTTTCAGGGGGGTACTCATTGCGTTGAAGCGGGAGAGAACTTCCAGCCCATCCAGTTTGGGGATGCTGATGTCAAGAATGACCAGGTCTGGCATGCATTCACGAACCATCTGCATGGCATCGACCCCATTATCAGTTTCGCCGACGACTTTGTAACCCTCATGTTCGAGCAACATTCGGACGGCAAGACGGATGACAGGGTGATCGTCGACAATAAAAACGGAGTTCATAATCAAATCCCATACGCGCTCAAATAAAGCGCGCACCTTAGCTCAGATAGTTGAGGGGGGATCAACTGACAGGCCTGTAGTGGCAATATAAGATAATTCCTACATTCGAAGAAGAATCGGACTACGGATCAACTAGGTTTTGCATGAGGATCAGTCAAGGTGTTGTTTGTGCGTTTGGTGGGTCGGACAGATTGATTTGAAATGGATTAGATTGTTGTTTAAATGTTTTTTAGTGTGTCTTTGTTTGGGGGCTTTTTTACAGTGAAATCAAGGTCAATAAGTTTCTAAGGTCTGATTGTTTCAGGGGTTTTATCAAATAGCCCAACAAGGGCAGCCCGTGTTCGACGGCTATTCTTTCAAGAGCGTCCAGTTCAATGGATGTCAGACTACTCAGCACAATGGCCTGTCTGATCATTCCCATTTGGCTGGTTGGCCCTGAGCTGGAAGGGGTGGTCTTCCACCAGCAAGATGCGCCAATCGTGTTCAGACATGGGTTTTTTCATGCTTCATCTGTCGAGCAGAGGGCGCGTGATTATTTCGCGATCGGACCGTTCATTCGATCAGTCGGCTCTGCACTGGGTGTAGGGCGATTCTGCTGACGCGCGGATTGAAACGAGAAATGCACGGAACGTCGATCAGCCGGTCAGGAGGCCCTGACGCGGCTGAACGATGCACGGTTATCCGTGGGTTGAGCGACCGGTCATTTCCAGTGCCATTTGACTGGCATAGCTGTCGGTCATGCCGGCGATGAAGTCGATCATTCTCAGGAACGAGGTGTGTAAAGGACCATGAGGATCGGGCGCATTGTTGCCTAGCAGGTCGAGGATGCGCCGGCTCTTGAAGGACGGTGTTCGACCGTTGTGTTGTTCCAGTGCCGCGCCACAGAATGCGTTGAGGAGGATTTCGAGGGTGGTATAAGCGCCGATTTCGTGCAGCGTCTTGCGCTTGTCCTGGAAGATCTTTTTGCGCGCCATGTCTTTGGCATTCAAGACGCAGCGCTTGGCCGGACCATGCATGTGCTCCACCAGATCGCCGGGCAGCGTGCCGGCCAGCAGCGAGTCCTGTTGCTCGACGAAGGCCCGGGCGGCGGCATTGGTCAGGTGCTCGATGGCCTTGCCCCGCAGGATCGCCAGTTTACGCCGACGCGAATCCAGTGGGCCCAGTTGGCGATAGGTTTCCGGGAGATCATCACCCACCAGGTCGAGCAGCAAAGACTCGACTTCGGCGTACTCCAGCAGGTCCATTTCCAGGCCATCTTCCAGATCGATCAGCGCGTAACAGATATCGTCCGCAGCCTCCATCAGGTACACCAGTGGATGGCGTGCCCAGCGCTGTTCCTCCAATTGCGGCAAGCCGAGCTTAAGGGCGATCTGCTCCAGCAACGGCAGTTCGCTCTGATAGCAGCCGAACTTGTGCTTTTTGTAGCCCAATGAATCGGCGTGCTTTGCCGTCCACGGGTATTTCAGATAAGTGCCCAGCGTGGCGTAGGTCAGCCGGGTGCCGCCGTCGAATTGATGGTATTCGAGCTGGGTGAGCACCCGGAAGCCTTGGGCGTTGCCTTCGAAGTTCAGGAAGTCATTGCGTTCGACGTCGCTCATGGCGTCCAGCCAGCCACGGCCGGCGGCCTGCTGGAACCAGTGACGGATCGCGTCCTCGCCGGAATGCCCGAAGGGTGGATTGCCGATGTCATGGGCCAGGCAAGCCGATTGCACCACCATCCCCAGGTCGCTCGGTTCGCACCAGTCGGGCAAGGCGCTGCGAATGGTCTCACCGACGCGCATGCCCAGCGATCGACCCACACAGCTGACTTCCAGCGAGTGGGTCAGGCGTGTGTGGATGTGATCGTTGCTGGTGACCGGGTGGACCTGAGTCTTGCGCCCGAGGCGGCGAAAGGCACCCGAGAAGATGATGCGATCGTGGTCTTTGTGAAAAGGGCTGCGGCCGAGTTCTTCCGGGCTGTGCAGAGGCTTTCCGAGGCGTTCGCGGGTAAGCAGGGTTTGCCAATCCAAGGCTGGACTCTCCGTCAGGTGACTGAGCCTCTAGCTTCCGGGTTCGTGCCTGCGCCTGCAAGCAGTACTAGAGCCCGGCGGCGTCGATGTCGATGAGCAGCAGTCGCTCGCCGTTGTCGAAAAATTGCCCGGCGGTGAGGCAATACTGATTGCTGGTGGCATCGCGGTAGGTCGTGGACAATGTCAGGCGCCGCTCTTCCCAGCCCTCGGCCAGCAACTGATAGAAATAGGGTCGCCACGACCAGTTATGACCCAGGTAGCGGTTATCGGCCTCCCAGCCGTTGTTGCGCCATTCCAGATTGGGCGTCAACTGGGTGCCGTGACGGTCGCATTGATAGAAGCGCAATAGCCATGGAAACGCCTGCAGCTGTGGCAAGGCGCTCAGCGGCGCACGGGCCAGGGCCCAGGCTTGCAGGATCGCCATCAATTCGCAGAGTTGCTGGCGCATGATCATCAGTCGACCGCGTTCGCCCAGTTTCTGCTGAACATAACGCTGGCGCAGTTGCGCGAAACGTTCGACAAAGGCGTCGGTGGCGAAGAAGTCCTCCTGCGCCCGGGCAAAGAGAAATCCTTGTACGTAACGCGAGCCGCACTCCAGGGCGAAATTGAGCTGATCTTCGGTTTCCACCCCTTCGGCAATGATCCAGCACCCGGTTTTCTCGGCCATTTGCGCCAGGGCTTTCACCACGTCGCTACTGGGGCCGCCCAATGCCGCGGCCTGGAACAGTCGCATATCGAGCTTGAGAATGTCCGGTTGCAGGGCCAGCACGCGATCAAGTTGCGAGTAACCGGCACCAAAATCATCGATGGCGATCCGTGCCCCGGCGTGTCGATAGCGTGCCACGACGTCGGCCAGGCGCTGGATGTCGCCCCCCAGTTCGGTGATCTCGAAGACGATGCGTTGCGGATCGACGTTGTGTCGGCTCAATTGCTTGAGGCTCGGTAGAGCCTGGTCCGGCCGTAAGCGGTTGATCCAGCGCGGTGATATGTTCAGGCTCAGAAACCAGTCCGATGGCGCTTCATGCAAACGGCTCAGCGCGTTATCGCGGATCTGCCGGTCAAGGCGCCGAAGGGCGATGGCGGGTGTTCGCGGGTCGGCGAACAACGGCCCCACCGAAGCCAGTTGACCGTCGGCCTGTCGCAGTCGACCCAGCGCTTCCACACCCGCGATACGGCCCGTGGCGGTATCGATAAATGGCTGAAAGCAGGCGAGCGGTTGCCCGTCGATCACGAGGCCTCCTTAGTAAGGTCTTGTTTTTGGATTGAGCTGTTCGCCGGGTAGGCACACAGGATTGAACCTCTCGATAAAGAGGTTAATCCCGGTGGTGTTGCAAGAATGCAGCCAGATAGTGGCTATTCAGTCTTTGCGCGAAGAACCCTGCATGACCAATTTGATCAGGGGGCCCAGCGTTGTGCCCAGGCGAACCAGCCGGGTCAGGCTGCCGGTACCGCCGTTCTTGGCACCTTTACCGGTCAGAAAACCGAGCAGCGTCACGGCGGCCATGCCCCAGAGCGGGGCGTGCTTGATGCCGAAGCCATCGTGCAGGTTTTTCGTCATCCCGCGTACCCGCTGCAGGGGTTGCAGCAATTGCGCGGATTCGTGACGGATTTCCTGGCGATGCATTTCCATGCGCAGGCGTATCAGCGCCTTGCGCATTTCGGTGCGAGAGCTGTTATGGGGCAATTCAGGCAGGCTCATGGCAGCAGGCGCTCCCTATCGTTGGCCAATTCTTCCAGGGTGCCGTGGAAGGGTGAGGACTCATCGAAAATCGCTGCTTTCAGGCGCATGGCGCAGAAAACTGCAGCCAGGGTGTAGAACACACAGAGTCCGATGATCGCTGGCAGACGGTAGGTGTCCCAGAACAGAATCAGCACCAGCGTCGACAAGCCCACCAGCAACAGCAACGCAAAGACCAGCGCCAGGCCTGCAAACAGCAACAGGCTTACGGTGCGCGCTTTCTGTTCCTGCAACTCGATGCCGAACAGTTCGACATGGCTGTGCAACAGTCCAAGAAAAGCGGCACCCAGGCGCCGCGATGAAGAGCTTGTGCCCGTCGCGGACGAGCTGGATTCACCGATAGACATATCAGCGCCGAGTGGCCAGCAGGCCAATCAGAAAACCGACACCCGCCGCAATCCCGACCGATTGCCATGGATTGGTCTGTACGTAATCTTCGGCAGCGGTAACGGCAGCCTGGCCGCGTTCGCGCAGGGAGTCTTCGGTCAGCTTCAACGTTTCGCGGGCACGCAGCAGGCTGTCGTGGATCTGGGCGCGCAGCTCATCGGCCTGATCGCCAGCCAGGGTTGCGGTGTGTTCCAGCAACCGCTCGGTGTCGTTGACCAGAGTCTGAAAGTCGTTCATCAGGATATCTTGAGCAGTCTTTGCTTTGATGCGGGCCATTGGTGATCTCCGTAATTGGCTTCTGAAGCGTTCGAGTATGAGCGTTATGTGAAGGTTCAGTACAAATGACTGGTACAACTTTTGCTATGTCATGGTGCATCAGCCCGCGCCGTTGCGCTGTTGCCGGGCATGATTTCAGGAAAACCCTGATTCAAACAATTAAAACTCGCGTCTAGGTTTCAGCCTTGTGCGCCAAAGCGGTTCATGGGGATCAATGCCTTGATCCTGCGAGCCGCAACTTGGTGCACAAATTCTCTGCGCGAACCGCTTTGGTGCCTTTTAGCCTTCAGGTCTGCCAACCCATGGAAAATCTGCAAAGCGCTGTGGACAGTCTGGTCCATAGCTCCAATACGTTGTTCATTCTTATCGGTGCGGTCATGGTTCTGGCCATGCACGCCGGTTTTGCCTTTCTTGAAGTCGGCACAGTTCGACAAAAGAATCAGGTCAACGCCTTGTCGAAGATCCTCAGCGACTTCGCCATTTCGACCCTGGCCTACTTCTTTATAGGCTATTGGATTTCCTACGGGGTTACCTTCATGCAACCAGCGGCGGTGATCAATGCGGATCATGGCTACGGGCTGGTTAAGTTTTTCTTTCTGCTGACCTTCGCGGCGGCGATTCCGGCGATCATTTCCGGAGGCATTGCCGAGCGCGCCAGATTCGTTCCGCAGTTGTGTGCGACGGCGCTGATCGTGGCGTTCATCTACCCGTTCTTTGAAGGCATGATCTGGAACGGCAACTTCGGGCTGCAAGCCTGGTTGCTGGAACAATTTGGCGCCAGCTTCCATGACTTCGCGGGCTCGGTCGTGGTCCACGCCATGGGCGGATGGCTGGCCCTCGCGGCGGTGTTGTTGCTCGGCCCCAGGCAAGGGCGTTATCGCGAAGGGCGGCTGGTGGCGTTCGCACCGTCGAGCATTCCCTTCCTGGCATTGGGTTCGTGGATCCTGATCGTCGGTTGGTTTGGCTTCAACGTCATGAGCGCCCAAACGCTGCAAGGCGTCAGCGGATTGGTCGCGGTGAACTCGCTGATGGCCATGGTCGGCGGCACCGTGGCGGCACTGATCGTCGGACGCAACGACCCGGGGTTTCTGCATAACGGTCCACTGGCCGGGTTGGTGGCGATCTGCGCAGGTTCCGATCTGATGCACCCGGTGGGCGCGCTGGTCACCGGTGTGATCGCCGGGACCCTGTTCGTCTGGTGCTTCACCGCGGCTCAAGTCAAATGGCGCATCGACGATGTGCTGGGTGTCTGGCCGTTGCATGGTTTGTGTGGTGTCTGGGGAGGACTCGCCTGCGGCATCTTCGGTCAGAGTGCATTGGGTGGTCTGGGTGGGGTGAGCCTGATCAGCCAGTTGATCGGCACCTCGTTGGGTGTGATCGTCGCGTTGCTCGGTGGTTTTGTGGTGTACGGCGGGATCAAGGCGTTGCATGGTCTGCGCCTGAGCCAGGAAGAGGAGTATTACGGTGCGGACTTGTCGGTGCACAAGATCGGCGCCGTGAGCCAGGACTGATTCACTTTTCTTCATCGTCGCTCCCGGGATAAAAACCGTGCAGCAGACGATAACGGTCATGCCGTATCTGGTCGGCCCGCTCCTGTACCTGATGCGCGGGTAAACCCAGCATGATCAGGGCGTGGGAGGCGAGCATCAGGCTCGATTCCAACAGCTCGGGCACGACTTCGCTGGCGCCGGCCGCTTTCAACTCGGTCAGTTGGCTGTCGTCTCGAGTGCGTACCAGGATCGGAATCTTCGAGTTCAATCGGCGCGCTTCCTGGAGAATCAAGAGCGCGATGTCGGTCTGGTCCACGGCAATCACCAGCAGCCTGGCTCGCGCCAGCCCGACTGCGAGCAGCAGTTCACCGCGCCGCGAGTCGCCGTAATGCACACAGGTTTCATCCACGGCAGCTTCCTGGACACGCACCGGATCGGTGTCCAGCGCAAGGTAAGGTTGGCGCGCGTTGCGCAATGCGCGGCCGATCGACTGACCCACGCGACCGTAGCCACAAATCACAACGTGGTTGTGCAAGTCGGCGTTAAGCGCGCTGATTTCTGCCAGTTTTGCTTCTTCGTTGGGCTTGCGATGCAGGCGTGTCGCAATGTGGGGGGCGGCGCGCAGCAACAACGGTGTCACCAGCATCGAGCAGAATGTCGCGGCCAGCAGAAGACCTCCGAAGTCGGCGGGCATCAGTTTGTTTTGCTGCATCTGCGCCATCAAGGCAAAGCAGAACTCGCCACCCTGAGCCAATGCAAGGCCGCTGCGCCAGGCGGTTTCGCCGTCGCTGCCGCGCCATTTGACCAGCAGCGCGACCACTGTGCCCTTGATGAGCAGTAACCCAAGCGTCAGGCCGAGAACCATAAGGCCGTGGCTGACAAACAGCTGCAAGTCGATCAGCATGCCGATGCTGACGAAAAACAACCCGAGCAAGATGTCGCGGAACGGTCGGATGTCCGCCTCGATCTGGTGCCGATAGTGGCTTTCCCCCAGCAGCATGCCGGCGAGAAATGCACCCAGGGCAGGGGAGAGACCGAGCAGGTGAGTCAGCCACGCGGTCAGCAAAACGATGACCAGCGCCAGCAGCACGAACAGCTCCGGGGAGCGGGCGGCGGCAACTTCATGGAACAGGCGGGGCAACAACCATCGACTGGCCAGCAACAAACCACCGAACAGCACCAAGGTCTTGCCCAGCGTCAATGGCAATGCCCAATACCAGGCTTGATCGCTGTTGCCGGCGAACACCGGCACCAGGGTCAGCAACAGCACCGCCACCACATCCTGGAACAGCAACACGGCGATGGCATTCTGGCCGTGACTGCTGAATATCTCGCCGAGGCTGCTCAGCTCCTTGCTGACTATGGCCGTAGAAGACAGCGACAGACCGGCACCGAGTAACAACGCGGGCGTCGTCGGCATGCCGAACAGCATCAGCAATGCCCCCATCAAAATCCCGGACACCAACACTTGCAGGCTACCAAGGCCGAACACCACCCGACGCAGCTCGATCATCTTCGACAGGGAAAACTCCAGCCCAAGGGAGAACAGCAGAAACACCACGCCCAACTCGGCCAGGTCTGGCAACTCTTCGCTTTCATTCACCCAGTTGAACGCCGTCGGCCCGATCATCAGCCCTACGCACAGGTAGCCCAGCACCGGAGGCAAACGCAGGCGCTGGAACAATGCAATCACCACCAGGGAGGAGGCGAGAATGATCAAGAGGTTGGCGAACACGAAAAACTCCGGTGAGGGGCTGGCTACTCAAGCGTAGAAGTAAAAAAAACCTGAGCATCACGTAATTGGCCGCTGGAGCGACTGATATGCGTCAGGGTTTTACCGCCGCCCATTGCGATTTGTGCTCAAGGGCAGAAAATTCACTGGCTCGACGGCTTTTCGGAGCAAGCCTAGAATAGGTTCTTAATTTTTTAGGTTGAGCGCTCATGCTTCCTGAATGTCAGTTGTTCGGCACCCTTGGGTGCCACCTCTGTGAAGTGGCCGAAGCCATGCTGATGGAGTTTGTCGAACGTGGTCTGCTGGTGGAGCTGGTGGATATCGCTGAAGATGAAACATGGTTTGAAGCTTACAGCCTGCGTATCCCGGTGCTACGGCGGGTCGATACCGGCGCTGAACTGGGCTGGCCATTCAATGCCGACGAGGTGGTGGCGTTCCTGCGTTAAGCGGTTTTGTGGTTGGCGATGTCCCGTTTGTCGAACTTTGCGAATGATCCCCTTGGCTTAACCGATGCTCTTCGGATACTGTATGCGCATACAGTTATTCGTAATATTGCCGTTCGCCCCTGGTTTTCAGGTTCGAGCAGGCAGTATCGGGCGTGAGAGGGGAAGATCGTGGTCAATGTCGAACAATTGAAAAACAGCGTGAACCGGATGTCGGTTGATGTTGTGCGCGAGGCGGTCCTCGAATTGCGTCTGGATGGTCTGGTCACGGAAGGAAAAACACCCTTCAACAAACTGCACTTCAACACCTGCTTTGCCGAAATCGAAGCGTTGTTCCAGCGCGCGGGTTATCACCGCCAGCTCGATGTCGTGGGTTATCAGGGCTTGTTGTACGCGCTTTATGATCCAGGCCGCTGGGAAGCGGTCGATGTGCTGCGCTGGCTCAAGGAGTTCACCGAAGCGGCGGCGCGCAAGCAGATGCCGGCGTGAGGATTCTCTTCTAGGTTCGTTCCGGCCACTGTTGGATAATGCTGGCCTGTATTGAGGGTCAGAGCGTTTGTATGTCCACTTCATCTTTTTCTGCTTCGCACAACCAGGCCAGCACGCTCTATTTGCCGCCGGGTCCGTGGCAGACCGTGCTCGATTGCCTGTGCGACCACTTCAGCGCTATTGGTCGTGAACAATGGCTGGACAGGATTGCTCGTGGTCGCGTGCTTGACGGGCACGGTCAACCGATCGCTCTGGATCTGCGTTACAAGGAAGGCCTGCGGATTCATTACTTTCGTGAGGTGCCGGACGAAAAACCGATCCCGGTGGTCGAGTCGATCCTGTATGCCGACGAGCATCTGGTGGTGGCGGACAAGCCGCATTTTCTGCCAGTGACGCCTGCCGGGGAATACGTGGAGCAGACGTTGTTGCGGCGGCTGATCCGTCGCCTGGATAACCCGAATCTTGTGCCTTTGCATCGCATTGACCGGCACACGGCGGGACTGGTGTTGTTTTCAGCGAACCCTGAGAGTCGCTCGGCTTACCAGTCATTGTTTCCTACACGAAATATCGAAAAACGCTACGAAGCAATCGCCCGCGCATTGCCTGAACTCACCTTTCCACTGGTTCATAAAAGTCGGCTGGTCGATGGCGAGCCATTCTTTCGCATGCAGGAAGGTCCGGGTACCAGCAACACCGAGACGGCAGTTGAGGTTCGTGAGAAGAACGGCGATCTCTGGCGTTATGGACTTTATCCAGTGACCGGCAAGAAGCATCAGTTGCGGGTGCACATGACTGTTTTGGGCGCCAGTATCTGCAACGACCCGTTCTACCCGCAGGTGCTCAAGGATGTCGAGGACGACTATGCCAATCCCTTGAAGCTGCTGGCTCAGGGTTTGCGGTTTGTCGACCCGATCACAGGTCAACCACGTGAATTCGAGAGCACCATCACCCTGCAATGGTGATCACAGTGCATCAGGCACGAAAAAGCCCGCATCAAGCGGGCTTTTCTGTATCCGGTGGTGCCGTAACCATTACAACTCTTTAACGGTACGAACCTGATCCTTGTTGATGCGGGTGTGTTTGCCATCAAGCTGTTCGAACTCGTAGAAACCCGATTCGTCATCGTATTTTGGCGCGTCGACGGCCTGGATTTCGCGACCGTCATTCAAGGTGATCACTGTAGGCGATGCGCAACCGGCGAGGGTTGCAAGGCCCAGTGCGAGCATGAGAGTGGCGAGGGTCCGTTGAGTCATGAGTGTGTCTCCGAATATGAATTCTTTTGGTTACTGAGCTTGAGACGTATGCAACGCGCGCAAGTTCCTTCTCGTGTCAGTCTGACACAGTGTTGTGTGCACTTAACAGCTCCGGCGTGTTGAGGTTGGCCAGACGAGGATCGTTATCGGGACATTGCAGGGCGGTAGCGCCCAATTTGCGCATGAGGCGTCCCGGACTGCGTTCGCCCTCATTCCAGGCTCTTTCAAACGCTGCCGAAAGCGCCACCGGGATGATGCACAGCAACGGCTCCCAGTGTTCGTTATGGCGCAGCATCAGCGGTTTGTCCGGATGCTGGCGGGCGGTTTCGCGCATGCTCTGGAGCAGGGCCGCATCGATGCGCGGCACATCGCACGGCAACACCAGCAGACAGGCGTGGCGGGCGGCCCTGAGGCCGGCGCGAATACCGGCCAAGGGTCCCGGGAAGTCGCCTTCATCGTCATGGACCAACTGGTCGGCAAAAGGCGCATATTTTTCCAGGTTCCTGTTGCAGGAGATGATCAGATCATCACTCAGCGCGCGGGTCTTGCGATGCAGGTGCGCGATCAGTGGCTCGCCATGCCATTCCAGCAAACCCTTGTCCTGGCCGCCCATGCGTTGGCCTCGACCACCGGCCAGGAGCAGAATGGAGCAGGGCGGCAAATGTGTACTCAAGGTCATGGCACGTCTCCATGGGGGCGGCGAAAAAACGGAGCGCTGTGATATAACACCGGGCTGTTTATCCTACAACTGGACGAGCCTATGAAAGCCAAGGCTGAAGTACCTTTCGCGCCGCTCAACATCGCGGTGTTGACGGTCAGCGATACCCGCACCCTGGAAACCGATACGTCAGGGCAGCTTTTCGTCGACCGCTTGAGCGCTGCCGGCCATCACCTGGCCGCTCGGGTTTTGCTTAAAGATGATCTCTACAAAATTCGCGCGCAAGTCGCCAACTGGATTGCCGAGGATGTCGTGCAGGTGGTGTTGATCACCGGCGGTACCGGGTTCACGGGGCGCGACAGCACACCGGAAGCGGTGAGCTGTCTGCTTGACAAGCAAGTCGACGGTTTCGGCGAGTTGTTCCGGCAGATTTCGGTCGCGGACATCGGCACTTCGACTGTTCAGTCCCGGGCCCTGGCGGGTTTGGCCAATGGCACGCTGGTCTGCTGTTTGCCGGGTTCGACCAATGCTGTGCGCACTGGCTGGGATGGCATTCTCGCCGAACAGCTGGATTCGCGGCACCGTCCCTGCAATTTCGTCGCTCACCTTAAACAGGCGGCACCCTGTGAATCCCGTGGGTAAGCCCGGCAAAGCCGGTAGCTTGATGGCGGTCGAAGTCGCGCTGGCGCGTTTGCTGGAAATGGCTGAGGCATCAACGATAGGCGAGCGTGAGCGCTTGCCGTTGGCACAGGTTGAAGGTCGCATACTGGCCGATGACCTGGTCTCGACGCTTGATCTGCCGCCCTGGCCGAACAGTGCCATGGACGGCTATGCCTTGCGCGTCGCTGACTGGACGGGCGAACCCTTAATGGTCAGTCAGAAGATTTTCGCCGGCCAGGTACCCGAACCATTGAAGCCAGGTACCTGCGCCCGAATCTTTACCGGTGCGCCTGTACCGGCAGGTGCCGATTGCGTCGAGATGCAGGAGAACGCCGAGGTTCAGGCGGACGAGCGCGTCCGTTTTATCGAGGCAATGGCCCCGGGTCAAAATATTCGCCCGCAAGGCCAGGAAACTACCGTTGGCGAACTTGTTTTGCCGGCGGGCACCCGTCTGGGACCTATCGAGCAGGGCCTGGCGGCGTCGCTGGGATGTGCTGAGCTGAACGTGGTTCGCAAGGTTCGTGTCGCAGTCCTGTCAACCGGAGATGAATTGATAGAGCCGGGCCAGCCCCTCGGGCCGGGACAGATTTACAACAGTAATCGCGTGTTGCTGTGCAGTTGGTTGCAGCGCTTGGGCTGTGTAGTGATCGATGCCGGAATTCTTCCCGATGATTTAGCGGCCACTCGCGCCCGCCTTGGGGAATTGAAGGATGTCGATTTGATCCTTTCTACCGGCGGCGTGTCGGTGGGAGAAGCCGATTTTCTGGGCATTGCCTTGCGCGAAGAGGGCGAGTTGACCCTGTGGAAACTCGCCATCAAACCAGGCAAGCCGCTGACGTTCGGTCATTTTCGCGGCGTCCCCGTGATTGGTTTGCCCGGCAACCCTGCGTCGACGCTGGTTACATTTGCCTTGTTGGCCAGGCCCTATCTTTTGCGCCGCCAGGGTATGAAAGAGGTCGAGCCATTAAAGTTTCAGGTGCCTGCAGGGTTCGACTGGCCAAAGGCTGGTAATCGTCGAGAGTATTTGCGTGGACGCCTGGAGAATGGTCGGGCAATCATCTACAAGAATCAGAGCTCCGGGGTGCTCCGCAGTGCCGCTTGGGCTGATGGTCTGGTTGAAGTACTGGAAGACCGCACGTTGATCGAAGGCGATGACGTGAACTTCATTCCGCTGAGCGAAGTCCTGAGCTGATTCTGGCGAAAGTCTTGCCACGCAAGCCCGGTAGATCGTGCCGGAGCTTGCGTGTATGGCTAGCGTTTAACGAACCAGAAGTGACACGACCTGATCAAAGCGGCTGTTGGCGACCCAGCCCAGCAGCCCCAGGACCACGGCTGTTCCACCCGCAGAATAGGCCAGCCTGTGTTTGATGGATTTAACATCGCCACGGACCTCTTCCATGTCTCTTCGGATGTATTTGAGGTGTGTCTCGAGTTCAATGACGCGAGGTTCCATATCAACTCCTCCGGCGGATTTTGCGCTGTTATTGAATTCAGCCTGATGATTGGCGCGATTGCCTGCCGATGGCGCGACCTGACTGATCGGCAACCTGATGTCATGGCTTTGCATGGGCTGAAACGCTCCTTGCCTTCAAGCCCTTTGGATGGCCGACACTGGTGTTGATTGCGCTTTGTGTGGCCCTTGAAGAAGGTCTACTCATGGTTTTCACATCCCTGTGTATTGAATGTTGATGACTGATGCCGCGGACCTCAAGGTGTACCAATCGCCAAGGTTGGTCAATTGAGCCGATTCCGCACATGTTGTAAGAAAATTTCCCGCGCTGTAGGACCACAGGGCTGTACGGCTCAAAAAAATTCAAATCCCTGCGACTTTTATAGGCGGTGGTGAGGTCAACATCTCTCATACGGAGTCCAAACATGGGAGCGGCAATAATGAGTGAGCGCAAAGCGCTGTTGATTCTGCATGGCAAGCAGGCGCTCAACGAGGAGGTCCGTGCGGCCGTCGACGTTAAACGCCAGCAGGGCTGGGAGTTGGCCGTCCGACTGACCTGGGAGGCGGGTGACGCGCAGCGGCTGGTGGAAGAAGCCTTGAGCGCGGGCTATACGCAACTGATTGCCGGCGGCGGTGATGGCACCTTGCGTGATATCGCCGAGGCCATGGCAGCGCATTCGACGCAGGCCAGTCTGGTGCTGATGCCGCTGGGCACCGCGAACGATTTTGCGCGTGCCGCCGGTGTGCCGCTCGAACCCGCTCTGGCGCTGGACCTTCTGGAGGTTGCACCGCAAGCGATCGATCTGGGCGAGGTGGGCGGTCAAGTCTTTCTGAACATGGCCACCGGCGGCTTTGGCAGTCAGGTCACGGCGAATACCTCGGAAGACTTGAAGAAAGTCCTCGGGGGCGCGGCGTATCTGTTCACCGGGTTGTCGCGCTTCAGCGAACTGCATGCTGCCTACGGCGAGTTGCAGGGGCCGGACTTTCATTGGAGTGGTGAGCTTTTGGCGTTGGGTATCGGCAATGGCCGGCAGGCTGGCGGTGGTCATGTACTGTGCCCGGAGGCGCTGGCTGACGATGGGCTGCTGGATATCAGCATTTTGCCGGCGCCGCAGGAAGTGGTCGGTACGTTGAAAACGCTGCTGGCCGATGGCTTCGGCATCGACAACATGTTTGTGCGAGCTCGCCTGCCATGGGTCGAGATCAAAGTTGCGGAAGGCCTCTACATCAATCTGGATGGCGAACCTATCGAGGGCGAGAGCCTGCGATTCTCGGCGCGTCCAGCGGCATTGCGCGTGCATTTGCCGCAGAATTCGCCTCTGCTGAGCGCTTCGAAAACGGTCAGTCGTCCAGGCTGATGATTTGCTCGCGCACGGCAAACAGCACCAGGCCGGCCACGTCGTAGATCTGCAGGCGCTTCATGATCTGCGAGCGGTGGGTTTCAACGGTTTTGATGCTGAGGCCCAGGCCATTGGCGATTTCCCGGGTGGATTTGCCCCGAACAATCAGTCGCAGGATTTCCAGCTGGCGGGCCGTCAGGTTGTGTGAGTCCGCAGCCTCGGGTTGATGCTTCTGGTTACGGATCAGTGCCTGGTTGATAACTGTGTGGGCAATGGCCGGGCTCAGGTAACGCTCGTTGTTGCGCAAGGCATCCAGGGCATGTTCCAGCTCGGTGGCCGTGGTGTCTTTGAGCAAATAGCCATGAGCGCCGGACTCAAGCGCCTGCATGATCAGGGCCGGGTCGGTGTGCATCGACAGGATCAACACCTTGCTTTGCGGGCGGACCTGCTTGAGTCGCTGCAAGGCTTCAAGGCCGCCGGTCTGCTTCATGGAGATATCCAGCAGAACGATGTCAGGGGACAGCTTCTCGACCATCTCGAGTAGCTGCGAGCCGTCATTGGCCTCACCAATGACCGCGTAGCCGGGAATATCCAGCACCAGAGCGCGCACGCCTGCCCTGATAAGCGAGTGGTCATCCACCAGAAGTAAGTTACAAGTCAATGCATAACCTTATTCGTACTGGCCCGTTCGAGCGCACGGGGCGCCCAGGGAAAGAGTGCTTCGATTTGAGTGCCTTTGCCCGGCTCGCTGGTCACGACCAGGGTACCGCCCAGTTGATCGATCCGTTCCACCATCCCGGCCATCCCGCGTTGCCCCTCTCGACCGGGGTCTGCGGCTGGTGCGAACCCCAGGCCGTCGTCGCTGATCAGCAGCGCCAAACCCTGGGGCATGCGTTGCAGGCGGATCAGCAGGTTATTCGCTTTGGCATGGCGAAGAATATTGGTCACCGCTTCCTGGGTGATTCGAAAGGCGGCCACCGCCATTTCTTCCGGTATGCCGGTCAGGCGTTGATGGCATTCCAGGCTCCAGTGAATTGAAGTATTGGCCAGGGTCTTGAGCAAATGCGCACGCAGGCTGGCTTCAAGTCCGAGGCTGGCCAACTGCCTGGGATTGAGAATGGCCGAGACATCGCGAACCTTGGCAAGGGTTTCGTCCAGTGTGTCGCAGAGCACCGTGCACTGGCCTTGCATGTCTTCAGGCATCCGGCGTTTGAGCCATTCACTTTGAAGTTTTGCCGCGGTCAGCAACTGGCCGATGTCGTCATGTAGTTCCCTGCTGAGACGATGACGTTCATTTTCCTGGACCTCAAGTAGACGATCGGCTAGTTCTTGTGGCTGAAATTTTATTGATTTGCTCGACAGGAAATGTTGTACCCAGACGCAGCCAAGTGCCGCCATGTTCAGTACCAGCAGACTCATCGGCACTGAAGCAGACAAGCTGAAAACCAGCAGGCTGCCGAGTGCCGAGGCGGTGCACAGCAAAAGCGTTAACCGCCGCGCATTTTTTTGGGAGGGGAGCCGTGGGGTGAATGACTTGAGGCTGGCGTACATAGCGGATGGAGCCAATAGATGTTCGCTGCGGGCAGACCGGCCATCGTGGATGACGGGTCTCTGTCTGAAAGCTGTAGTGACTCGTCTCTAACCGTGCAATCCAGGGCGGGGGCTGACAGCACCTTCAAATTCGGCCTGCACTCGTCTGGAGTCACTTTGACATTAGAATGGCGTCAACTAATGGTCGGCATAATACCATTTAAGCTACCGTTGGTCGCGTTCGGTATATATGTCTATTCAGTCAGGAATTAGGGGTTTAGGACGATAGTTCCATAATGGAAAAAGTTTAACGGAGGGAATAGTTATTTGTATCGAGCTGTCGTTGACATGAGCACACCCCAATTAATGAGCGGCATCATGACAATGATATTACGCAATAAGGCTTGGTTATCTGGCGGATTAAGCTTGCCGCTCCGAATAGGAAACAAGCGTGAAGGGTTTGGAATTAACCGGAGGCTGGAAATGACTTTGTCCGACCTGAAACGCAAAGGCTTCAATCAGGGAAGTCTGTTCACTTTCATCCAGGCTGAGTTGGCCGGTGGTCTGATCGATGAGTTCGAGTTGCCAGGCCATCAACGTAAAGCAGTCCTTCAACGCACACAGGGCCTGGTCGTGCAGTTGCATGTGGCCTTGGGCGTGGTTCAACAAGCCATGGATGTGCAGCGAAAATTCAGAAACCGCCTCCAGGGCCAGGGCATCCGCCTTACTCGCTAATTTGAGCAGGCTGCTGAGCATGCAATCGATTGCGTCTTTGTCATTGCTGATCAACTGCAGATGGCTAAGGCACTCTTCCGATTTGGCCAGGAGTGTTTCAGCCTCGACGAGGAACTCCGGAAAGCGCTGAGCCCACTGTTTAGTGTCGTTCGGCATGGTTATCTCCACAACGTCATGTCAAATGAGGGGATGTCGTGTGTGTCGACGAAGACGTCCAGCGTCCCGACGCTGCCGTGCCGGCATGAGATCGCGCTCCGGCTGGCCTGGGCGCAGGCTGGGGAACTCGAGAGGGTGGATGGCCACTTACCTGCGATCGCACACAAAAGCCTGACTCCGTTCATGCAATGAGAATGGCGTCACATTAATGGCTATTGGATATTGCGAATATCAGGTTGGGCCTGATTGTTACTAGGGGAATCCCTTACACAGGGGAACCTAACGTGCAAACCGAGGTCGCGCCGCAGGGGATGAAGCAGATGAAATCGCTGCGCCAGTAAAGCATGATGTTAATGTGACATCAATGCCCGATCATGGCATTTTGTCTCAGGGTCAAGGTCTGGCCAAAACAGCCGATAACCCTCTTTAGTGAATTCATCAGAACAAGCCCAGGAGTCATTAATGGCCGGCATTCTCGACACGGTAGACCAACGCACACAACTGGTGGGTGAGAATCGCCTGGAAATTCTCATGTTCCGGCTGGCCGGTCGGCAATTGTTCGCGATCAACGTTTTTAAAGTGCAGGAAGTGTTGCAACTGCCGAAGCTGACCCTAATGCCCCAGCGCCATCCGTTTGTCTGCGGCGTGGTCAACTTGCGTGGGCAGACGTTGCCGGTGATTGACCTGTCCCAGGCCATCGGCATGCGTCCGCTGGTGCCTGGCCCTACCAGTACGATCATCGTCACCGAGTACAACCGTTCAGTGCAGGCGTTCCTGGTTGGCGGCGTAGACCGCATCGTCAACATGAACTGGGAAGCCATTCTGCCGCCGCCGGCCAGCGCCGGCCGCCAGCATTACCTGACCGCCATCAGCAAGGTCGACGATCAGTTGGTGGAAATCATCGACGTCGAAAAAGTCCTGGCCGAAATCGTGCCGTACAACGCCAAGGTCTCGCGCGAGAAACTCGACGACCCGGTGCTGGAGCGCGCCCGTGGTCGTGAAGTGCTGTTGGTGGATGACTCCAACGTTGCCCTGTCGCAACTGCGCGACACCCTGGGCCAGTTGGGCGTGAAGATGCACATCGCCAGCGACGGCTTGAAGGCGCTGAACATGCTCAAGGCCTGGGCCGATACGGGCGTGTCGATGACCGACAAACTGCTGATGGTCTTTACCGACGCGGAAATGCCGGAAATGGACGGCTATCGCCTGACCACCGAAATCCGCAACGACCCGCGCTTGCGTGGCCTCTACGTGGTGCTGCATACGTCGCTGTCGGGCAGTTTCAACGACTCTATGGTCAAGAAGGTCGGCTGCGACAATTTCCTCTCCAAGTTCCAGCCGGACAAACTCGTCGACGTAGTGCGTCAGCGCCTGATGCTCGACGAAGTGCCGGCCTGACACGATTTAGGCTGCACACGATCAACCTGTAGCGAGCCTGCTCGCGAAGAGGCCATCACTGTCAACATTGATATTGGCTGATACATCGCCTTCGCGAACAGGCCCGACCCAAAAGGTAAACAGAGATCGGTTTTCTGCCTTTGATTCGGCGACCAAGCTCGTATAGGGTGGCATTTTTTGCCCACCAGGGAGCTGGCCATGTTGCGTCTGAGCGCGCTTTACCGTTATCCGTTGAAATCCGGCAAGGCCGAGGCCCTGCAGCAGATTTGTCTCGACAAACTGGGGCTGGACGGTGACCGACGCTGGATGCTCGTGGACGAGGCCAATGGGCGCTTCCTGACCCAGCGCACGGTGGGGAAGATGAGCCAGCTGTCGGCGTTATGGAATGCTGACGGCGGCTTGACCCTCAGTGCACCCGGGCGCCCGGCAATCGATATTGCCTTGCCGGGTAGCGGCGCTGAACTGCGGGGCGTGACGATCTTCAAAGACAGCCTGCGCGTGCCCGATGCCGGCGATGAAGCCGGCGCCTGGGTCAGTGAGTTCATTGGAAAGCCGACGCGCCTGGTGCAAATTCCTCTGGATCGCGCGCGCACCACACAAGCGGGCTATGGCCGGAATGACGATCAAGTGGCGTTCGCCGATGGCTTCCCGCTGTTGCTGATCGGGCAGGCTTCCCTGGAAGATCTCTCGAAAAATGTCGGGCGCCCGCTGGAAATGCTGCGCTTTCGACCAAACCTGGTGATCGAGGGCAGCGAGGCGTTTGCCGAGGACAACTGGAAGCGTATTCGCATCGGGGATGTTGAGTTCCGCGTGGTCAAGCCCTGTTCGCGCTGCATCCTGACCACCATCGACCCGCAAACCGGTGAGCGCAGCAGTGATCGCGAGCCTCTGGCCACGTTGCAGAAATACCGTTCCCAGGCGGACGGTGCAATGTTCGGGCAGAACCTGGTCAACGACAGCAATGGTCAACTTGAAGTCGGCATGCCAGTGACGATCCTGGAATAAACACACGAAATGAAAAATGCCCGGGTCCCAAGGGGCCCGGGCATTTCTTTGTCGTTGTGAAAACCCGGGGTTTAGCCGCGGTATTCGCACAGGTAAGCGGTGTCGACGGCCACTTTCAGCTGGAACTTGCTGTTGGCGGGCACGTTGAACTGGCTGCCGGCGGCGAAGGTTTCCCAATCGGTGCTGTCAGGCAGTTTGACGGTGAGGGCACCGGTCACCACGTGCATGATTTCACGCTGGCTGGTGCCGAATTCGTATTCGCCCGGAGCCATGACGCCGATGGTCGCAGGACCTTCAGCGGTGCCAAAGGCGATCGACTTGACGGTGCCGTCGAAGTACTCGTTGACTTTAAACATGGGCGATTCCTCGAAAAGGGCTAAAAAGGGCCGGCCAGTATGCACAAGGCCTTGAACGCCGTCACCTCTCTGGCGGGAGAACCTGTGGCAACAGGCGCGCCGTATTGCGCGCATCTTCCAGCGCTCGATGCTGTTGGCCATTGAACTGCATGCCCGCCAGTTGCAGCGCGCCGTTGAGCCCCAGCGGGCGTTCCAGGCGCCGGGCCTTGGCAAAGCGCTGTTTGAGATTCATGTGCGGCACTTTCTCAAGCACGCTGCACAGATGCAGTCGCTGCCATTCCTGAAGCAGTTGCTTGCGATCGTAATCGCCCCAACTGACCCAGCCCTCCAGCTCCGATTGATGGCGCACGAGCCATTGCTCGAATGACGGCCAGACCTCACTCAGCGTCTGCGCTGCGTCGACGTTGGCCTGAGTGATGTGCGTCAGCTCCCGGCAAAACGGCGTCAGCAAAGGCCGACGCAGTGGCCGAACAAAGCACTGGAAACAATCCACCTCGCGCCCTTTTCGGTCCACCAGGGTGGCTCCGATTTCGATGATTTCCATTTCCGTAACTGGCCAGCCACCGTCATCGGTGGTGGCTTCCAGATCGATCACCAGCCAGTGAGGCATCGCAGGGTTCCTGGTATCCGCGTCCTGATAGGGCTTGAGCGTAGCCAAAGCCGGCGGATCCGCCTAGCGGCTTATTCGACCTCCAACAAAATTTGACGATTCTTGACCTGATCGCCGACTCGCACCTTCAAACGTTTAAGCACGCCGTCGATCCCTGATTTGAGCGGGTGCTCCATTTTCATCGCTTCGAGGACCACCAGCAGTTGACCTTTGCTGACCGGGCTGCCCTCGCTGACCAGTACGTCGACGATCGCCCCGTCCATGGGTGCCTTTAGGGTGCCGGAGCTGACACTGGCCTGGCTGCTGACCAAGGCTTGGGTCCGATCGACCAGACGCAGGCTGCCGGGGCGGGTGAACAGCCAGAGTTGACCGCCCGCGAGGCGGTAGGCATGGCGTTGGCGGATGCCGTCGATCATCAGGGTTGCCCAGTGCCCGTCGCACTGAATGACCTTCAATTCGAGGGTTCGGCTGCCGACTTGCAAGCGGTACGGTGAGTCAGGCGCTGCGTTCAGTTCCACTGGCCAGTCCTGATCCTCCAGGCCGATTCGAAGATGCAGGGGCACGCTGGCGTTGTTTCGCCAACCGGCCAGCGGGGCACGGTGAGCCTGCGCCGAGGCGTGATAGAACAACGCCGCCGCAATGACCAGTTCTTCGGCGCTCGGCACCTTCGGATGCAGACAAGGATGGTCGGCGAAACAGCTCGGGATAAACCCGGTGCTGAACTCGCCGCTGATGAACTGCGGGTGTTGCAGCAGGCTGGCGAGCAAGCGCTGATTGCTTTGCACGCCCAGCAACACGCTGTCCTGCACCGCCCGCAGCAGTTTGCGCCGCGCTTCTTCACGGGTGGCTCCGTGCGCAATGATCTTGCCCAGCAGCGGATCGTAGAACGGGCTGATGTTCTGGCCTTCGATCAAACCGTGATCGATCCGCACACCGTCTTGCAACGCCAGCTCCCACGCCTCGACTCGCCCGGTTTGTGGCAAAAAGCCCTGGGCCGGATCTTCGGCGTACAAACGCACTTCCATGGCATGCCCGTTGAGCTGCACTTCTTCCTGGCTCAACGGCAGCGGCAGGCCCTCGGCGACGTGCAGCTGCCAGGCCACCAGATCAAGGCCGGTGATCAATTCGGTCACCGGGTGTTCCACTTGCAGCCGGGTGTTCATCTCCAGAAAGTAGAACTGCCCGCGCGCGTCCAGCAAAAACTCAACGGTGCCGGCGCCCACGTAATTCACCGCTCGCCCAGCCTTCAACGCCGCTTCGCCCATGGCCTGGCGCAACTCGGTGGTCATCACCGGGCAGGGTGCTTCTTCGATGACTTTCTGGTGGCGACGCTGGATCGAACAGTCGCGTTCGCCGAGGTAGATCAGGTTGCCGTGCTGGTCGCCGAACACCTGGATTTCTACATGGCGCGGATCGATCAGCGCTTGTTCGAGAATCAGTTCGTCGCTGCCGAACCCGTGCAGGGCTTCGGAGCGCGCGGTTCGCAGCTGTTCCAGCAAATCGTCGGCGCTGTGCACCAGGCGCATGCCGCGTCCGCCGCCGCCGGCGCTGGCCTTGATCATCAGCGGATAGCCGATGCGTGCGGCTTCGCGGCTCAGGGTCGCATCGTCCTGTTCGGCGCTCTGATAGCCTTTGATGCAGGGCACGCCGGCCGCGAGCATGGCGAGTTTCGACAGGCGCTTGCTGCCCATCAATTCGATTGCTTCGGGGCTCGGGCCAATGAAGGTGATACCGGCGTTTTGGCAGGCGAAGGCGAATTCGGCATTTTCCGAGAGGAAGCCGTAGCCGGGGTGTATCGCGTCGGCACCGCTGCGCCGGGCGGCGTCGATGATCGCCGGGATGTTCAGGTAGGACTGCTGCACCGGGGCCGGGCCGATGTTGACCGCTTCGTCGGCCATTTGGACGTGCAGGGCGTCGGCGTCGGCATCGCTGAATACGGCGACGGTGCGGTAGCCCAGGGCGTGGGCGGTGCGCTGGATGCGGCAGGCGATTTCACCGCGGTTGGCGATGAGGATTTTGCTGAGTCCGGGCATGGGTTGTTCCCTTGTTATTGCGGTGAATGTGATGGCCTCTTCGCAGGCAAGCCTCGCTCCTACAGGTACCGCGATTGCCGCGGGATTGGGCTCGGCACAAAACCTGTAGGCGCGAGGCTTGCCCGCGAAGCTTTTAGAGGGCCCACCCCGGTTTACGTTTTTGCACGAAGGCCATCGTCCCCTCGACCCCTTCAGCCCCGGTCACCGCTTCGCTGAACCACCCGGCGGCTTCATCCAGCAACGCGTCCGAAGGCTGCCCCGCACTCGCCAACAACAGTTTTTTGGTCGTGGCATTCGCCCCCGGCGCGCAGCACAACACATGGGCCAGAATTTCATCGAGGCGTTCGGCCAAGGCTTGCGCGTCATGCTCGACGAAATGCACCAAGCCCATGCGCCGTGCCTGGGTGCCATCGAAGCGTGCGGCCGTCAGTGCCAGTCGACGCGCCTGGGTCAAACCGATGCGCTGCACCACAAACGGCGCGATCTGCGCGGGCAACAGACCGAGGCTGGTTTCCGGCAGACCGAACTGCGCCAGGTGATCGGCCAGCGCGACATCGCTGACGCAGGCCAGTCCCAATCCACCGCCGAGCACCGCGCCTTGCAGCACCGTGATGACCACTTGCGGCGCGTGTTGCACCTCTTGCAGCAGCGCGCCGAACGCTCGGTTCAAATCGCGATAGGCGTCCGGGCCTTGAGCCCGTGCATTGGCCATGTCCTTGATGTCGCCGCCGGCACAAAAATGCCCGCCGGCACCGCCGATCACCAGCGCACGAACGGCTCGATCGTCACGCACCGCGGCGAGCACCGCACGCAGTTCGGCAACCATCTGCAAGCTCATGGCGTTGCGGCTTTCCGGGCGGTTGAGGGTGATGTGCAGTACGCCGTTATGGGATTCGAGCAGCAAGGTCTGGCAAACCGGCAGGGCGCTCATTTCTTTTTCCCCGGCAGGATGCCCATGAGTTTGCAGATGATGCCCAGCATGATTTCGTCGGCCCCGCCGCCGATCGACACCAGCCGCACGTCACGGTAAGCGCGGGCCACCGGGTTGTCCCACATGAAGCCCATGCCCCCCCAATATTGCAGGCAGCTGTCGCTGACTTCGCGACCCAGGCGACCGGCCTTGAGTTTGGCCATCGACGCCAGGCGCGTGACGTCCTGGCCTTTGATGTACTGCTCGGTGGCCTGATAGACCAGCGCCCGCAAGCATTCGATTTCGGTTTGCAGTTCGGCCAGGCGAAAGTGAATGACCTGATTGTCGATCAGCGCGCTGCCGAAGGTCTTGCGCTCCTTGCAGTACTCGATGGTGCTGTCGACGCAGTATTCCAGGCCCTTGATCATGTTCGCCGCGCCGAACAGGCGTTCTTCCTGAAATTGCAGCATCTGCATCATAAAGCCCGCGCCTTCATGGCCGATGCGGTTGCGCTGCGGCACGCGCACGTTGTCGAAAAACACTTGGGCGGTTTCCGAACTGCGCATGCCGAGCTTGTCCAGGTGCGAACTGAGGCTGATGCCCGGGGTGTTCATCGGCACCATGATCAGCGATTTGTTGACGTGCGGTTTGTCGTCGGAGGTGTTGGCCAGCAGGCAGATGAAGTCGGCGCTCGGCGAGTTGGTGATCCACATTTTGCTGCCGTTGATCACGTAGTCGTCGCCGTCCTTGCGGGCGCTGGTTTTCAATCCGGCGACGTCGGAACCGGCACCGACTTCGGAGACGCCAATGCAACCGACCTGTTCACCGGTAATCGCGGGACGGAGGAATTCTTCGCGCAATTCATCGGAGCCGAAGCGGGCGAGGGCGGGCGTGCACATGTCGGTCTGCACGCCAATGGACATCGGAATCCCGCCACAATGAATCGTGCCGAACTCTTCGGCCGCCACGATCGAATAGCTGTAGTCGAGTCCCATCCCACCGAATTTTTCCGGTTTGGAAATCCCCAGCAAGCCGAGGTCGCCGGCCTTGCGGAAAATCTCGTGGATGGGAAAGCGCCCGGCCTTTTCCCATTCTTCGACGTGGGGATTGATCTCGTGATCGACGAATTGGCGGACCGTGCGACGCAGTGCTTCGTGTTCCTGGGTGAAGATCATTTTTATTGTTCTCCTGTGATCCGCGATCAGAATCTCGCGACGCCAAAACTGTTGGTTTGCAGTGGCCGCACTTCGGCCTCATGACAGATGTCCAGCAAGTAACCGAGCAAGGTCCGGGTATCCCGCGGGTCGATCAGCCCGTCGTCCCACAGGTTGGCGCTGCCATACAGCGCGGTGGACTGGCTGTCGAGTTTCTGCGCGGTCACCTGTTCCAGCATGTCGAGCATTTTGGGGTCCGGCACCAGGCCGTCCTTGAGTTGTTTGGCCTCGGTGACGATGCGCAGCACCTTGCCGGCCTGGGCACCACCCATGACGGCGGTGCGGCTGTTGGGCCAGGCGAAGATGAAACGCGGGTCGAGGCCGCGGCCGCACATCGCGTAGTTGCCGGCGCCGTAGGAGCCGCCGACGACGATGGTCAGTTTAGGCACCCGGGCGTTGGCCACCGCTTGAATCATCTTCGCGCCGTGCTTGATCACGCCTTGCTGTTCCGACTCGGTGCCGACCATGAACCCGGTGGTGTTGTGGAAAAACAGCAGCGGCGTCCGGCTCTGGTCACACAGCTGAATGAATTGCGCCGCCTTGCTCGCCCCCTTGGGCGTGATCGGGCCGTTGTTGCCGATGAATCCGCAGGCGCGGCCCTGAATGTGCAAATGGCCGCAGAGGGTCTGCTGATCGAACTCACCCTTGAACTCGAGGAAGCTCGAACCGTCGGCAATCCGCGCGATGATTTCGCGCACGTCATAGGGCTTTTTCGGATCGTCGGGAATCAGCCCGAGCAACTCGTCGATCGGGTAGAGCGGGTTTTCCCAGTACCGGGCGGGCGCCACCGGCAGCCGTGAATTCCACGACAGCAGACTGACAATCTCGCGCACCTGGCGCACGCCATCGGCATCGTTCTCGGCCAGGTATTCGGCGGTGCCGGCGGTTTGTGCGTGCATCTCGGCGCCGCCCAGTTCTTCATCGGTGGCGACTTCTCCGGTGGCGGCCTTGAGCAGCGGCGGGCCGGCCAGAAACAGCTTCGCCTTGCCGCGCACCACCACCACATAATCCGAGAGCCCCGGCTGATAAGCTCCGCCCGCTGTGGCCGAGCCGTGGACCACGGTAATCTGCGGCAGCCCCATGGCCGACATCCGCGCCTGATTGGCAAAGCTGCGCGCGCCTTCGACGAAAATCTCCGCCGCGTAATTGAGATTGGCGCCGCCGCTCTCGGCGAGGGTGATCACCGGCAGTTTGTTTTCCATGGCGATCTGTTGCAGGCGCAGGGACTTTTTCAGACCGCTGGGGGAAATGGTCCCGCCCTTGATCGCACTGTTATTCGCCACCACCAGCACCCGCACGCCGGACACGTAGCCGATCCCGGCGATCAAGCCGCCGCCGGCCGAGCTGCCGTCCTTGTCGTCGTGCAGTTTGTAGCCGGCCAGGCTCGCCAGTTCGAGGAACGGCGCGCCGGGGTCGAGCAGCAGATTGAGGCGTTCACGGGGCAGCAACTGGCCGCGTTTGTCGAATTTTGGCTTGGCTTCGGCCGCCTTGTTCAGCAGGTTTTGTTCGAGCTGGCGGACCTGCTCGATGCCGACCAGCATGGCCGTGCGGTTCTGGGCGAACTGTTCGCTGAACGGGTCTACCTGGGACTGGATCACCGGCATGGTTTATTCCTTGTCCTTGAGCACATCAGGAAGGTAGGCGCGGTGAAAACCGTTGTACGACTCACTGTTCGTCGCCTTGTGAATCGGCCACGCCCGACCGCCGAGACTCGCGGCGCCGTCGATGCGCAACGTGCTGCCGCTGATGAACGTGGCGGCCGGGCTGAGCAGGAACACGATTGCCGCGCTGACTTCGGATTCCGTGCCGATGCGCTTGAGCGGCACGTGCTCGCGCAAGGTTGGAATCACCGCTTTGAACGCACCTTCGTAGGTGTCCATACCGCTCGATGCCACCCAACCCGGCGCCACCGCGTTGACCCGCACCCCGGCATAACCCCATTCGAAGGCGGCAGTCTTGGTGAGGTTGTCCATGCCCGAGCGCGCCGCGCCCGAGTGGCCCATGCCGGGCATGCCGCCCCACATGTCGGCGAGCATGTTGACGATGGCGCCGCCGTGTTTGCTCATGGATTGGTTGAACACTTCCCGGGCCATCAGGAAACCGCCCACCAGGTTGGTGCGCATCACGGTTTCGAAACCCTTCTGATTGATCGAGGCCAGCGGCGACGGGTATTGGCCACCGGCATTGTTGACCAATCCGTGGATCGGGCCGTGCTGGCGGATCAACTCGCTGACCAGATGCCTGACCGCTTCTTCTTCACGAATGTCGCAGGTGGCCCAGTCCGCCTTGCCGCCGTCTTCGGCAATCTCGGCGGCAACGTTTTTCAACTTGTCGGCCTTGCGCCCGACCAGCAGCACACGGGCGCCAAGTGCCGCCAGCTCATGGGCGGTGCACCGGCCGATGCCGCTGCCGCCACCGGTGACGATGATGGTTTGGCCTGCAAACAAACCGGCTTTGAAAATCGAATCGTAGGCCATGGCGACCGTCCTCTAGTTGACCTGGTCGGCGATGCCCTGGGGCACCGGAATCTGGATGTCCAGCAACTGCTGGGCGAAGGCTTTGCCTTGCGGATCGATTCGCAGGCTGGCCACGCCACCGCCGCCGAGGGCGTTCTCCAGGAGAAAATTGAAACTGTGGGTGCCGGGCAAATACCAACGCTCGACACGTCCGTGGATCGGGTCAAGGACATGGCTCATCCAGTCGACCATCACCTCAGGCGTCAGGGCTTCGGCGATCCATGGCAGATACTCGGCTTCCCGGGCCATGACGCCGATGTTGCTGTGATTACCCTTGTCGCCGGAGCGCGCGACGGCGAGTTTGACCAGGGCCACGCTGGCATCGGCGCGGCCTGTGGGTTGCGGCGGGTCGAACGGAACGGGCAAGTCATCCGGGTCGAGCACATCGACGGCGGGCAGGGCGCACGGGTGGCGTTGGCCCTGCAGATCAATTTCCAGCGTGCAGGCGGTTTTGTCGATGAGGAACGAGAACAGCCGGATCAGCGGATACACCGTCGGCCGTCCACCGACAATCCCGGTCAGTCCCGGCGCCATGCCGGTGGCAGCCTGGGCGATTTCCCGGGAGAACACGATCAATGCCTGTTTGTTCGGATGGCGCACCGCGAGTTTGATCACCACTTCGCGGCTGTCCTGGCGTTGGCCGTGGGCACCGTAAGTGGCCTCGCTGCCCAGGAGTTCGATGTTCACTTCGCTGTAGGGCGCCCAGCCGCGCTGGCTGAAGATCTCCGAGGTCTTGTTGATGATCGCCTGGCCGACCCGTTCGGCCTTGGCCACGGCATCGATCCCGGCGATCAGGCAACTGGCGGTGCAGCGGAAACCGTCCGGGTAGGTCGCGCTGACCTTGTATTGATCGGTAGGCGGCAAGCCTTTGGCGCCATGCACCTGAACTGCGTTTTTACCTTGTTGCACGAGTTTGACCTGGGTGAAATCGCAGACCACGTCAGGCAGCAGGTAGGCTTGGGGGTTGCCGATTTCATAGAGCATTTGTTCGCCGACGGTCAGCGGCGTGACCAGGCCGCCTGAGCCCTCGGGTTTGCTGACGATGAACTGGCTGTCGGCGCTGACTTCGACGATGGGGAAGCCAATGTGTTCGTAATCGGGCACATCGCGCCAATCGGTGAAATTGCCGCCGGTGCACTGGGCGCCACATTCGATGATGTGCCCGGCCAATGCGGCCTGGGCCAGTTTGTCGTAGTCATGCCAGGACCAGCCGAATTCATGGACCAGCGCGGCACTGACGACCGCGCTGTCGACGACGCGTCCGGTAATGACGATGTCGGCACCCAATCGAAGGGCTTCGACAATGCCCGGTGCGCCGAGGTAGGCGTTGGTCGAGACGCACATCGGCGGCAAGGGCGCGCCGCTGAACATTTCATGCAGGCCACGGCTGCTCAGCTGTTTGAACTGCGGTTGCAGGTCGTCGCCCAGCAACACGGCGATTTTCAGTGCCACCCCGGCCTTGTCACATGCCGCTTGCAAGGCAGCGGCGCAGGCCTGTGGATTGACCCCGCCGGCATTGCTGATGACGCGGATGTTTTGTTCGGCGAGTTGCCCAAGCAGTGGGCTGAGGACTTCGATGAAGTCGCCCGCATAGCCCGCCTGCGGATCTTTCATCCGTGCGCCGGCCATGATCGACATCGTGATTTCTGCCAAATAGTCGAAGACCAGATAGTCCAGACGCCCACCGTGCACCAGTTGCGCAGCAGCGGTTGAGGTATCGCCCCAGAACGCGCTGGCGCATCCGATGCGAATCGTTTCTGGCGCAGTCCTTTCCATAACCACCTCCGATAGAAGTGCATCGAGACTACCAAGCAAGCGCTTGGTTTGTAAACGACTGAAATATCTTCTGCCCGAGCGCTTGCTTGGTTGTCGTCGCCAGCTTAAATTGCCCGCGCAACCCCGCTGTTTTAGCGGCGGGCGGCGCATTTGATTGATCGACTGTAGGAGAGAATGGGTGGACGAGCAAAAAGCCCTGGGGGTCATGCGCGAATTGGTCGACAGCGGCCAATTGACCGACCCTGACAGCGCCCGCGGCAAACTGCTGCAAGTGGCGGCTCACCTGTTCCGTAACAAAGGGTATGAACGCACCACGGTGCGCGATCTGGCTGGCGCCGTGGGCATTCAGTCGGGCAGCATTTTTCATCACTTCAAAAGCAAGGACGAGATCCTGCGCGCGGTGATGGAAGAGACCATCCGCTACAACACGGCGTTGATGCACGCCGCCCTGGCCGAGGCCGGCAATGTACGCGAGCGGGTGCTGGCGCTGATTCGCTGCGAATTGCAGTCGATCATGGGCGGCAGCGGCGAGGCCATGGCGGTGTTGGTGTACGAATGGCGTTCGCTGTCCGAAGACGGTCAGGCGCAGGTGCTGGCGCTGCGCGATATTTACGAAGCGCTTTGGCTGCAGGTGTTGGGTGAAGCCAAGGACGCCGGTTTTATCCGCGGCGATGTGTTCATCACGCGTCGTTTTCTGACAGGGGCGTTGTCCTGGACCACCACCTGGTTTCGTGCCGGCGGCAGCATGAGCCTCGATCAATTGGCCGATGAAGCATTGATTCTTGTGCTCGAAGAGAAGTAATAAGGTGTCATGAGCCAGCAGGAAACTGGCTAAGTGGCCGAAACCGCCTAGCTTGAATGCATTGATGGGTATTTTTTGGGGAGTGGGTTGTTTTGATGTCTTCGCCAATTAGGACGGCCACGCGGCTTTTGCTGGCGTCGCTCGCGGCGGTTTGGGTATTGCCGTCCCAGGCTGCACAACTGGTGCGTGTCGGTGCCGCACATTTCCCGCCTTATACCGTGCGCCCGGAATCCGGTGCCGACACTGGCCTGCTGCCGCAATTGGTAGAAGCCTTGAATCAATCGCAGAGCGACTATCAGTTCGTCCTGGTGCCGACTTCGATTCCGCGGCGATTCGGTGATTTCAAGCAAGGTCGGGTCGACATGGCCATTTTCGAGAACCCGGACTGGGGCTGGAAGGACATTCCCCACGTCAGCGTCGACATGGGGCTTGAAGACGCCGAGATTTTCGTCGCGCAACGCGAGCCCGAGCGCCAGCAAAGTTATTTTGCCGACCTCACCGGCAAGCGTCTGGCGCTGTTCAGCGGCTATCACTACGAGTTCGCCAACTTCAATGCCGACCCGAAATTCCTCGCGCAGAACTACGACGCCACGCTGACCTATTCCCATGACAGCAACCTGCTGATGGTGCTGCGCGGGAGGGCAGACATTGCCTTGGTGACGCGTTCCTACCTGAGCGATTACCTGCTGCGCAACGAGCTCGTGGCCGATCAGCTGCTGGTGTCGCAGCGCGTCGATCAGGTGTATCACCACTACGCGATCCTGCGTCCGTCCGCGCCCATCAGCGGCGAGGCGTTCGGCAAGTTGCTGCAAGGGTTGCGGGACAATGGGCAGATGCTGAAGATTTTCGATCCATACAAGATTGCGGTGGTGGCGGTGCCCAAGCCCTGAATGACACCGCAGGTCGCGCCAATTCGCGACTTCACTTAAATTTCCTGCCCCGGCTCACGTCACAGGGTTGAACTGTCGACGATTATCGTGAGCCCGACCCATGCCCAATCTGAATGACCTGACTGCCCTGGCCTTGCCCAACGGAAGCCGTCTTGTAGCTGATGAAACCCAGAGTCGCCTGCACCTCAGCCTGGAAGGGCAGCCGCTGATCGAGCTGCGCCTGACCCGCGAGCCCGATGTGCAGGTGCAGGTCGAAAAGCGTTTCGACACGCCTGAAAGTCAGGCGCTCTGGGCCACCTGCTATTGGCTGTTTGCCCGTGATCCGGCGTGCCAGCACCTGACGTTTCAACTGCAGCAATCGCCTGCCGACGCCTTGGCGAGCGGTTTGCTGATTCCCACCGACACCGCCGGCCAATACCGTTGCAAACGCACGCTGTTCTGGCAGTTGCCCCAGCCGTGGCTCAGTCAGGCGCAGGCCGACACTTATCCGCAGCAAATGGTCATCAGTGGCGGCAAGCGTCATCCGCTGCGCCCGCTAAAACCACGCGGTGAAGTTTATCGTCGCTTCGATGCGCGGCTCGGTGGCTGGATTTCCCTGCGCACGCTGGATATCGATCTGGACCTGGGACGTTTCAATCGCTGGCAGAACAGCCCGCGGGTCGCGAGTTTCTGGCAGGAAGAGGGCAGTCTTGAGCAGCACCGCGAGTACCTGAGCAAACTCGAAGCCGATCCTCACACCCTGACCCTGATCGGTTGTTTCGATGATCAGCCGTTTGCCTATTTCGAAGCCTACTGGGCCAAGGAAGATCGCATCGCGCCGTTCTATGACACCGGCGATTACGACCGTGGTATCCACATGCTGGTGGGTGAAGAAAATCACCGTGGCCCGCACAAGGTGGCGAGCTGGTTATCGGCGTTGACGCACTACCTGTTTCTCGACGATCCGCGCACCCAGCGAGTCGTCGCCGAGCCTCGCGCCGACAACGGGAAGATGATCAAGTACATGCAGGATCAGGGTTACCACTGTGAGAAAGAGTTCGACTTTCCGCACAAGCGCGCGGCGTTGATGATGCTGGGGCGGGAGCGGTTTTTTGCTCGGTGCAAGTTGGCGTGATGCTTATGGCTCAAGGTCTGCACTGACCTTGAGTGCCCCATCGCGAGCAGGCTCGCTCCCACATTGAATCTCCAGTGAACACACAATCGGTGAACACCCAAGATCAAATGTAGGAGTGAGCCTGCTCGCGATCGGGGTCACCGAAAATTTGAGCTTTTAGCGACGGGCAAAGGTATCTACACGATTGCCCGACACCTTGCGGCAGTGCACCAGCGCATCGCGAATCATGAAGTTCACCAGGGTCGGCGAGACGCCGAGTTCCTTGGCGATGTCCTTTTGCGGCACGCCGTGCAGGCGGTACATCTCGAAGGCGTAACGGGTACGGCTCGGCAGCTCCGTCAGCGCATCGGCGATGTTTTCCAGGGTCGAGAAATTGATGTGCGAGGTTTCCGGCGAAGCGCCCTGAATCACCACGTTCAGACCTTCCTCTTCCGGCCCGGAGTATTTCTGCTCCAGCGCCTGCTTGCGATAGTGGTCGATCGCCAGGTTGCGCACGATCTGGAACAGATAACTGAGCTGAGCCTTGAAGGATGACGTGATTTGCGGCGCCGATTGCAGCCGGAAAAACGCATCCTGGACCACGTCTTCAGCACGCGACCGGCAACCGGTAATCCGCGCTGCAATCTTGACCAGAATCAGTCGGTTGTCGACAAAGGCCTGAAGTAGCGGTGAATCGCACCTGCTTGTGGATACTTGTTCCGTCATGGAAATCACCTTGCTGCCAATAGGTTGGTGGGGCGGTGGGGGGTGGCCGTCCTACACATCGAGCGACAAATTATGCTGAATGATAATGATTGTCAATTGAGAAAGAGAACTAATGCTCCTCAGCGGTGCAGAGTGAGAACTGCGACACGCTGTCGCACTCGCGTGCAGCACTTGGTTCCGTTGCCGATCGACCCTGCCGACTAATTATTTCAAGACGTCATCCGTTCTCATTGGTGAAAGGTGCCGGGTAAATCCCGGCCAAAACCGCACTCCCTATGCCTTGCGCAGTCGGCGAAGACCGCGTCCTGCATGCCCTTTAGTGGGCGTGACGTAAGAAAACCGATTCCATTTGCAAGCCGAATTCAGGCAGGAAACCTCATGACCGACGCGTTCGAACTCCCAAGCAATCTGGTCCAAGCCCTCCAGCGCCGAGCGGCCCTGACGCCGGATCGGGTGGCCTTGCGTTTTCTCGCCGAAACCCCGGAGCAGGCCGTGGTCCTCAGTTATCGCGAGCTGGATCAGCGGGCGCGAACCATTGCCGGTGCGTTGCAGGCCGAGGCTGAGTTCGGCGATCGCGCCGTGCTGCTGTTTCCGAGCGGCCCGGATTACGTCGCGGCGTTTTTTGGTTGCCTGTACGCCGGGGTGATCGCGGTGCCGGCTTATCCGCCGGAGTCGGCTAAACGTCATCACCAGGAACGTTTGCTGTCGATCATCAACGATGCCGAGCCGCGTCTGCTGCTGACCAGCGCCGGCCTGCGTGACGCCTTGCAGCAGATTGAAGGTGCGCCGCCGCTGCTGTGCGTCGACACCCTCGACGGTGCCTTGGCCGCCAGCTGGGTCGCGCCGAACCTGGCCGGCGACCACATCGCCTTTTTGCAATACACCTCCGGTTCCACCGCGTTGCCCAAAGGCGTGCAAGTCAGCCACGGCAACCTGGTGGCCAATGAACTGCTGATCCGTCATGGCTTCGGTATCGATCTGAACCCGGATGACGTGATCGTCAGCTGGCTGCCGCTGTACCACGACATGGGCCTGATCGGCGGTCTGTTGCAGCCGGTTTTCAGCGGCGTGCCGTGTGTGTTGATGTCGCCGGCGTATTTCCTCGGCCGGCCGTTGCGCTGGCTGGAAGCGATCAGCGAATACGGCGGCACCATCAGCGGCGGCCCGGATTTCGCCTATCGCCTGTGCAGCGAGCGCGTCAGTGAGTCGGCGCTGGAACGCCTCGACCTGAGCGGCTGGCGCGTCGCGTATTCCGGCTCCGAACCGATTCGTCTCGACACCCTGGATCGTTTCGGCGAAAAGTTCGCGGTGTGCGGTTTCACCACTGACAGTTTCATGGCGTCCTACGGGTTGGCCGAAGCCACCTTGTTTGTCGCCGGAACCCCGCGCGGTCAGGGCATCGGCAACCTGCGCGTGGACGATCAAGCCCTGGCCCAAAACCGCGCAGAGCCTGGCGAGGGCAGCGCGATCATGAGTTGCGGCATCAGCCAGCCGGATCACGCGGTGTTGATTGTCGACCCGGTCGCGCTCAACGAACTCACCGACAACGCCGTCGGCGAAGTGTGGGCTGCCGGGCCTAGCATCGCCCATGGCTACTGGCGCAACCCCGAGGCCAGCGCCAAGACCTTCGTCCAGCACAACGACCGGACCTGGCTGCGCACCGGCGACTTGGGTTTCATGCGTGACGGTGAACTGTTCATCACCGGGCGCCTGAAAGACATGCTGATCGTTCGCGGTCACAACCTGTACCCGCAAGACATCGAACAGACCGTCGAACGCGAAGTGGAAGTGGTGCGCAAAGGTCGTGTCGCGGCCTTCGCGGTCACTGTCGATGGCCAGGAAGGCATCGGCATCGCCGCGGAAATCAGCCGCAGCGTGCAGAAAATCCTCGCGCCCGACGCGTTGATCAAAGCCATCCGCCAAGCGGTGGCCGAGGCGTATCAGGAAGCGCCGAGCGTGGTGGTGCTGCTCAATCCGGGCGCATTGCCCAAAACCTCCAGCGGCAAACTGCAACGTTCGGCCTGCCGCAATCGTCTGAAGGACGGCAGCCTCGACAGCTACGCGCTGTTCCCTTCGGCGGACGTTCAGGGCGAATCCGGCACAGCGTCGGGTTCCGAACTGCAAGCCTTGATCGGCCAGATCTGGAGTGAGCAACTGCAGGTCAAACAGGTTAACGCCGACGATCACTTCTTCCTGCTCGGCGGCAATTCCATCGCCGCCACTCAAGTGGTTGCGCGACTGCGTGAAACACTCGGACTGGAGCTGAACCTGCGCCTGCTGTTCGAAGCGCCAACCCTCGGCGCCTTCACTGCCGCTGTCGCTCAGCTGCAACAGGACGGCGGCCTGGCCCAAGGCGTGATTACTCCGCTGTCGCGTCACGAACCGATGCCACAGTCTCTGGCGCAAAACCGCCTCTGGATTACCTGGCAACTCGATCCGCACAGCAGCGCCTACAACATTCCCGGGGCCTTGCGCCTGCGTGGCGAGCTGGACGAAAACGCCTTGCGCGCCAGTTTCCAGCAGCTGATCGAACGTCATGAATCCTTGCGCACACGCTTCTTCGAACGGGACGGCGTGTCGCTCCAGCAGGTCGATGCGGCGGGCGAATTCAACCTGCAATTGATCGACATCAGCGAACTGCCCGCCGAGGAGCGCGAAGCCCGCGCGCTGCACATCCGTGAGGACGAAGCCCGCACCCAATTCGATCTGGAGAAAGGCCCGCTGCTGTGGGTGACGCTGGTGCGCCTCGACGACGATGACCATCAACTGCTGGTGACGATGCATCACATCATTGCCGATGGCTGGTCGCTGAACGTGCTGATCGACGAGTTCTCGCGCCTGTACGCCGCGGCTTCCCAGGGACAAAAGGCCACGCTTCCCGCATTGCCAGCCCAATACGCCGATTACGGCAGCTGGCAGCGTCAATGGCTGGCGCAAGGGGAGGGCGAGCGTCAACTCGCCTACTGGAAAACGCAGTTGGGCGAAGAGCATCCAACGCTGAACCTGGCCACCGATCATCCGCGCTCGGCGAAGCACGTTCACAGTGCTGCCCGCCACTCGATAAAGCTCGCCGCGACCCTGAGCGATGCCATTCGCCAGACCGCCCAGGCGCATGAGTCGACGCCGTTCATGCTGTTGCTCGCCGCCTTCCAGAGCCTGTTGCACCGCTACAGCGGCCAGCGCGACATCCGCATCGGCGTGCCGAATGCCAACCGCCCGCGCCTGGAAACCCAAGGGCTGATCGGCTTCTTCATCAACACCCAGGTGCTGCGTGCCGACGTGGATTCGCGCCTGCCATTCGTTGAGCTGCTGGCGCAAACCCGCCAGGCCGCGCTGGGGGCGCAAGCGCATCAGGATCTGCCGTTCGAACAACTGCTCGAAGCGTTCCCGCAAGCGCGCGAACAAGGCTTGTTCCAGGTGATGTTCAACCACCAGCAACGGGACTTGAACGCGCTGCGCCGCCTGCCGGGATTGCTCGCCGAAGAACTGCCGTGGCACAGCCGCGAAGCCAAGTTCGACCTGCAACTGCACAGCGAAGAAGACCAGAAGGGTCGCTTGAGCCTGTCCTTCGACTACGCCAGCGAGCTGTTCGACGCGACGACCATCGAGCGCCTGGCCGAGCATTTCAGCCACCTGCTGCGAGCCATTTGCGAGCAACCGTCCACCGCCATCGGCGACCTGCCACTGCTGAGCGCAAGCGAACACGACCAACAATCGTCCTGGAGCGCCGCGCCGTGCACACCGGCCAGCCAATGGTTGCCGGAACGGCTCAACGAGCAAGCGCGCCAGACCCCGGAACGCACCGCGCTGATCTGGGACGGCGGCAGCCTCGATTTCGCCGAACTGCACACCCAGGCCAACCGCCTGGCCCATTACCTGCGCGACAAAGGCGTCGGCCCGGACGTCTGCGTGGCCATCGCCGCCGAGCGTTCGCCGCAGTTGCTGATCGGCCTGCTGGCGATCATCAAGGCTGGTGGTGCCTACGTGCCGCTGGACCCGGATTACCCGGCCGAGCGCCTGGCCTACATGCTCAGCGACAGCGGCGTGGAGTTGCTGTTGACCCAGACCCAATTGCTCGAACGCCTGCCGGCCACCGATGGCGTCAGCTTCATCGCCATGGATGCGCTGCATCTGGAGAACTGGCCAAGCCAGGCGCCGGGCCTGCACCTTCACGGCGACAACCTCGCCTACGTGATTTACACCTCCGGTTCCACCGGTCAACCCAAGGGCGTCGGCAACACCCACGCGGCGCTCGCCGAGCGCCTGCAATGGATGCAGAACACCTACGGGTTGAACGACACCGACGTGCTGATGCAAAAAGCCCCGATCAGTTTCGACGTGTCGGTGTGGGAGTGCTTCTGGCCGCTGATCACCGGCGCCCGCTTGCTGATTGCCGGCCCCGGCGAGCACCGCGATCCGCATCGCATCGCGCAGCTGGTTCAGCAATACGGCGTGACCACGCTGCACTTCGTGCCGCCACTGCTTTCGTTGTTCATCGACGAGCCGCTGACCGCCGAATGCACCAGCCTGCGCCGGGTCTTCTCCGGTGGCGAAGCCTTACCCGCCGAGCTGCGCAACCGCGTGCTGGAACAACTGCCGGCCGTACAATTGCACAACCGCTACGGCCCGACCGAAACCGCAATCAACGTCACCCATTGGCACTGCGTCCGCGCCGATGGCGAGCGCTCGCCGATTGGCCGTCCGTTGGGCAACGTGGTGTGCCGCGTGCTCGACAGCGACCTCAACCCGGTGCCGGCCGGGGTGCCGGGTGAGCTGTGCATCAGCGGCATCGGCCTTGCTCGTGGTTATCTGGGCCGTCCGGGACTGACCGCTGAACGTTTTATCGTCGATCCACTGGGCGAGCAGGGCGCGCGTCTGTACCGCACCGGCGACCGTGCGCGCTGGACGGCGGATGGGGTGATCGAATACCTCGGTCGCCTCGATCAGCAGGTCAAACTGCGCGGCTTCCGTGTCGAGCCCGAAGAAATCGAAGCGCGCTTGCTGGCCCAGGAAGGCGTTGCCCAAGCCGTGGTGCTGGTGCGCGAAACCGCCGCCGGTGGCCAATTGATCGGTTACTACACCGCCACCGATTCCATTGAACAGGTTGATGTTCAAACCGCACGCCTGAAAGCTGCACTGGCGGCTGAACTGCCGGAATACATGGTCCCGGCGCAGCTGATGCGCCTGGACGAAATGCCCCTGAGCCCGAGCGGCAAACTCGACCGTCGTGCCTTGCCCGAACCGCAATGGCAAGTGCGCGAACACGTCGAGCCGGTCACAGCGCTTGAGCAGCAAATCGCCGGCATCTGGCGCGAAGTGCTGTGCCTTGCGCAGATCGGCCTGCGTGACGATTTCTTCGCCCTCGGCGGTCATTCGTTGCTGGCCACGCAAATCATTTCCCGCACCCGTCAGGCCTGCGACGTTGAGTTGCCGCTGCGGGCACTGTTCGAAAACAGTGAGCTGGGCGCGTTTGCCGAACAGGTGCAACTGATCCAGGCCAGCGGCAAGACCAACCAGCAACCGCCCATCGAGAACGTCGACCGCCGCCAACCGGTGCCGCTCTCTTATTCCCAGCAACGCATGTGGTTTCTCTGGCAAATGGAGCCGGACAGCCCGGCCTATAACGTCGGCGGCATGGCACGGTTGCGCGGTGTACTCGATGTCGGGCGTTTCGAAGCGGCGTTGCAAGCGCTGATCATGCGCCACGAAACCCTGCGCACCACGTTCCCGAGCATCGACGGCGTGGCCCGCCAACAGGTCCATGCGCAAACCGGCATGCGCATGGACTGGAAGGACTTCTCGGCGCTGGAGGCCGACAGCCGTGAGCAACGGGTGCAGCAACTGGCTGACGACGAGGCACATAAACCGTTCGATCTGGAAACCGGTCCGCTGCTGCGCGCCTGTCTGGTCAAGACCGCCGAGCACGAACACTATCTGGTGCTGACTTTGCACCACATCGTCACCGAAGGCTGGGCGATGGACATCTTTGCCCGTGAACTGAGCGCGCTGTACGAAGCGTTCGTCGATGACCGCGAATCGCCGTTGGCACCGCTGCCAGTGCAGTACCTGGATTACAGCGTCTGGCAGCGCCAGTGGCTGGAATCCGGCGAGCGCCAGCGCCAGCTCGACTACTGGACCGCGCAACTGGGCCGCGAACATCCGCTGCTGGAATTGCCCGCCGACCGTCCACGTCCGCCGGTGCAAAGCCATCAGGGCGAACTGTTCCGTTTCGACCTGAGCGATGACCTCGCCGCACGGGTACGCGCCTTCAACGCGCAAAACGGCCTGACCCTGTTCATGACCATGACAGCCGCACTGGCCGTGCTGCTTTATCGCTACAGCGGCCAAAACGACCTGCGCATCGGCGCGCCGGTGGCCAACCGGATTCGCCCGGAAAGCGAAGGACTGATCGGGGCGTTCCTCAACACCCAAGTGCTGCGTTGCCAGCTCGACGGGCAGATGTCCGTCGGTGAATTGTTCGAGCAGGTGCGCCACACGGTGATCGAAGGCCAGTCCCATCAGGACTTGCCATTCGATCACTTGGTTGAGGCCTTGCAGCCACCGCGCAGTGCCGCGTACAACCCGCTGTTCCAGGTGATGTGCAACGTGCAACGCTGGGAATTCCAGCAAAGCCGCACCCTGGCCGGCATGACCGTCGAGTACCTGGCCAACGATGCCCGGGCGACCAAGTTCGACCTCAACCTGGAAGTCACCGACCTCGATCATCGACTGGGTTGCTGCCTGACTTACAGCACCGATTTGTTCGATGAACCGCGCATTGCACGCATGGCGGGGCACTGGCGCAATCTGCTGGAAGCGCTGCTGAGCGATCCGCAACAGCGACTCTGCGAGTTGCCGTTGCTCGACGCCACGGAACAGCAAAAGCTGTTGGACAGCCTTGGCGTCGAACCGGGGGAGCATCGCCTCGATCAATGCATCCATCACCTGTTCAGCGAGCAAGCCCTCGCCCGCAAAGACGCACCGGCGTTGACGTTTGCAGGTGAAACCCTGAGCTACGCCGAACTCGACAGCCGCGCCAATCGCCTGGCCTGGATGCTTCGCGAACGCGGTGTCGGCCCGCAGGTTCGCGTCGGCCTGGCGCTTGAGCGTTCGCTGGAAATGGTCGTCGGCCTGCTGGCGATCCTCAAGGCCGGCGGCGCTTATGTGCCGCTGGACCCGGAATACCCGCTCGATCGCCTGCATTACATGATCGAGGACAGCGGCATCGGTTTGCTGCTCAGCGATGCGGCGATGTTCGACGCGCTTGGCGAATTGCCGGCCAGCGTTGGCCGTTGGTGCCTCGAAGAGGACGCCGCCGCGTTGGCCCATTACCCGGCCACCGAACTGCCCTTTATCAGCCTGCCGCAACATCAGGCCTACCTGATTTACACCTCGGGTTCGACCGGCAAACCGAAAGGTGTGGTGGTGTCCCACGGTGAAATCGCCATGCATTGCCAAGCGGTCATTGAGCGCTTCGGCATGCGCCCGGACGATTGCGAACTGCATTTCTATTCGATCAACTTCGACGCTGCGACCGAGCGTTTGCTGGTGCCGTTGTTGAGTGGTGCGCACGTTGTCCTGCGCGCCCAAGGCCAATGGGACGCGGAAGACATCTGCGGGCTCATTCGTCGCCACCACATCAACATCCTCGGCTTCACCCCAAGCTACGGCAGCCAATTGGCGCAGTGGCTGGCAACCCAGGGCGAAATCCTCCCGGTGCGCATGTGCATCACCGGCGGCGAAGCCCTGACCGGTGAACACCTGACGCGAATCCGTGCGGCGTTCAAACCAAGCCTGTTTTTCAACGCCTACGGCCCGACCGAAACCGTGGTCATGCCATTGGCCAGTCTCGCACCGGAACAGCTGGAAGAAGGCTTGGCCAGCGTGCCGATCGGCAGCGTGATCGGCGCGCGGGTCGCCTACATCCTCGATGCCGACCTGGCCTTGGTACCGCAAGGCGCGACCGGTGAGTTGTTCGTCGGTGGCGCCGGTCTGGCGCAGGGTTATCACCAGCGACCGGGCATGACCGCCGAACGGTTTGTGGCGGACCCATTCGCCGCCGATGGCGGACGTCTGTACCGCACCGGCGACCTGGTGCGCCAGCGTGCCGATGGCCTGGTGGAGTATCTGGGGCGCATCGACCATCAAGTGAAGATTCGCGGTTTTCGCATCGAGTTGGGCGAGATCGAAACCCGTCTGCTGGAGCATGAGTCGATCCGCGAAGCCGTGGTCCTGGCCCTCGACGCGCCGAGCGGCAAACAGCTGGTCGGCTATCTGGTGACCGAGGTCGCCGAGCAGGAGGAAACGCAACAAGCGGCATTGCGTGAAGCACTGAAGCATCACCTCAAATCGCAACTGCCGGATTACATGGTGCCGACGCACCTGATCCTGCTGGCCAGCATGCCGCTGACCACCAATGGCAAACTCGACCGCCGCGCCTTGCCAGCGCCGGACCCGGAACTCAACCGTCAACACTACGTGGCGCCAAGCAACGAGCTAGAGCTGACCTTGACCGGCATCTGGTGCGAGGTGCTGAACGTCGAGCAAGTGGGCCTTAACGACAACTTCTTCGAACTGGGCGGCGATTCGATTCTGTCAATCCAGGTGGTCAGCCGTGCGCGGCAGCAGGGCATTCATTTCAGTCCGCGTGACCTGTTCCAGCACCAGACCGTGCAAACCCTGGCCGCCGTGGCCACCCGCACCGAGCAGGTCACCGCCGAGCAAGGCCTGCTCAGCGGTGAGTCGCGTCTGACGCCGATTCAGCACTGGTTCTTCGACACGGACATTCCCGAGCGTCAGCACTGGAACCAGGCATTGCTGCTGGAGCCGACCGTCGCGCTGGAACCCCATCGCCTGGAGCAAGCGCTGCTGGCGGTAATCGAACAGCACGATGCCTTGCGGTTGCGTTTCAGCCAGACCGACACGCAATGGCGCGCCGAGCATCAGGCGATTTCCAACGTGCCGGTGCTATGGCAAGTTCGAGTTTCGTCCATGGACAAATGCGCCGCGCTGTTCGCCGATGCCCAGCGCAGCCTCGACCTCGAACAGGGGCCGCTGATGCGCTTGTTGCTGGTCGATGGTCCCGAGGGCGTACAACGGCTGTTCATCGCCATTCACCACTTGGTGGTGGACGGCGTTTCGTGGCGGGTGCTGCTCGACGATCTGCAAACCGTTTACCGTCAACTGGACGCCGGGCAGTCGGTCAAACTGCCGGCGAAAACCAGCGCCTTCAAGGATTGGTCCGCCCGTTTGCAGGCCTATGCCGGCAGCGAATCCCTGCGTGAAGAACTGAGCTGGTGGCAGTCGCAACTGACCGGGCCGAACGCCGAATTGCCCTGTAATCGTCCTGAGGGCGGGCGGCAGAACCGGCATGCGCAAACCGTCAGCGTGCGCCTCGATGCCGAGCGTACTCGCCAGTTGCTGCAACAGGCGCCGAGTGCCTATCGCACGCACGTCAACGACCTGCTGCTGACCGCGTTGGCTCGGGTGCTGTGCAATTGGAGCGGAGAGGAGTCGGCGCTGATTCAGCTTGAAGGCCACGGCCGCGAAACCCTGTTCGACGAGATCGACCTGACCCGCACCGTCGGCTGGTTCACCAGCGCTTATCCATTACGCCTCGTGCCGGCGAATGGGCAGGGCGCCTCGATCAAGGCGATCAAGGAACAACTGCGTGCCGTGCCGCACAAAGGCCTGGGTTATGGCGTGCTGCGTTATCTGGCCGATGATCTGAGTCGTCAGACCCTGGCCGCGTTGCCGGTGGCGCCGATCACCTTCAACTACCTCGGTCAGTTCGACCAGAGCTTCGGCGCGGACGCCTTGTTCCGTCCTCTCGATGAAGCGGTCGGTGCGGCCCATGATCCTCGCGCGCCGCTGCCCAATGAACTGAGCGTCGACAGTCAGGTGTATGGCGGTGAGCTGGTGCTGCGCTGGACTTTCAGCGCCGAACGCCACGATCCGCAAGCCATCACCGACCTGGCCAACGCTTATCTTGGCGAACTGCAAAGGCTGATCGAACATTGCCTGCGCGACGATGCGGGAGGCCTGACGCCGTCGGACTTCCCGTTGGCGAAACTGACCCAGCCGCAAATCGACGCGTTGCCAATCCCGGCCGCCGTCATCGAAGACGTCTACCCGCTGACCCCGATGCAGGAAGGCATGCTGCTGCACACCTTGCTGGAACCGGGCACCGGCCTCTACTACATGCAGGATCGCTACCGCATCAACAGCGAACTCGACCCGCAACGTTTTGCCCAGGCCTGGCAAGCGGTGATTGCCCGCCACGAAGCACTGCGCGCATCGTTCTGCTGGAACGTTGGCGAAGACATGCTGCAAGTGATCCACAAACCCGGCAGCACGCCGATCGAGATCCTCGACTGGACGCAAATTGCCGAAGCGGAGCAAGAGCCGAAACTGCAAGCGCTGCTCAAAAGCGAGCGTGAAGCCGGGTTCGATCTGCTCAATCAGGCACCTTTCCACCTGCGCTTGATCAAGGTCGGCGCGGCGCGTTACTGGTTCATTATGAGCAACCACCACATCCTGATTGATGCCTGGTGCCGCTCGCTGCTGATGAACGATTTCTTCGAAATCTACCCCGCCCTCGGCGAAGGCCGGGAAGCGCAACTGGCTGTGCCCCCGCGTTATCGCGACTACATTGGCTGGCTGCAACGCCAGAGCCTGGCCGAGGCGCGGCAGTGGTGGAAAACCAATCTGCAAGGTTTCGAACGGACCACGCCGATCCCGAGCGACCGGCCGTTCCTGCGTGAGCATGCCGGTGAAAGCGGCGGCATGATCGTCGGTGACCGCTACACAAGGCTTGATGCTCGTGACGGTGCGCAACTGCGCGAACTGGCGCAGGCGCATCAACTGACCATCAACACCTTTGCGCAAGCGGCGTGGGCCTTGGTGCTACGGCGTTTGAGCGGTGATCGTGACGTGCTGTTCGGCGTCACGGTGGCCGGGCGTCCGGTGGACATGCCGCAGATGCAGCGCACCGTCGGGCTGTTCATCAACAGCATCGCGCTGCGGGTGAAAATGCCCGAGGACGATCAGCGTTGCAGTGTGCGCCAGTGGTTGAGTGGTTTGCTCGACAGCAACATGCAACTGCGTGAGTACGAATACCTGCCGCTGGTGAGCATTCAGGAAAACAGCGAACTGCCCAAGGGCCAACCGCTGTTCGACAGCCTGTTCGTGTTCGAAAACGCCCCGGTGGAAGTCTCGGTGCTGGACCGTGCACAGAGCCTCAATGCCACGTCCGATTCGGGCCGCACCCACACCAACTTCCCGCTGACGGCGGTCTGCTATCCGGGGGATGACCTGGGGCTGCACCTGTCTTACGACCAGCGTTATTTCGACGAATCGACCGTCGAGCGCATGCTCGGCGAGTTCAAGCGATTGTTGCTGGCGCTGGTCGAAGGCTTCCATGGCGACATGGCCGATCTGCCGTTGCTGGGCGACGAGGAACAGGATTTCCTGATCCACGGCTGCAACCAGAGCGAGCACGATTACCCGCTGGAACAAAGCTATGTCGCGTTGTTCGAAGCGCAGGTCGCTCGGCATCCGCAGCGGATTGCCGCGAGTTGCCTGGATCAGCAACACAGTTATGTAGAACTGAACCGGCGCAGCAACCGGCTCGGTCATGCGTTGATCGCGGCCGGGGTCGGGCTGGATCAACCGGTGGCGTTGCTGGCTGAACGTAACCTCGATCTGCTCGGCATGATCATCGGCAGCTTCAAGGCGGGCGCGGGTTATCTGCCGCTGGACCCGGGGCTGCCGAGTCAGCGTCTGAGCCGGATCATCGACCTGAGCCGCACGCCATTGCTGGTCTGCACGCAAACCTGTCGTGAACAGGCGGTCGCGCTGCTGGAGGCGTTCAGTTGCGCCAACCGGCCGAAATTACTGGTCTGGGAAGAGGTGCAGGCGAGCGATGTATCGGTGGCGAATCCGGGTGTTTACAGCGGCCCGGACAACCTCGCCTATGTGATCTACACCTCCGGCTCCACCGGTTTGCCCAAAGGCGTGATGGTCGAACAGCGCGGCATGCTCAACAACCAGTTGAGCAAGGTGCCGTACCTGAATCTCAGCGATGTTGATGTGATCGCCCAGACTGCTTCGCAAAGCTTCGACATTTCGGTCTGGCAGTTCCTCGCCGCACCGCTGTTCGGGGCGCGGGTGGACATTGTGCCGAACACCATCGCCCATGACCCGCAAGGGTTGCTGGCGCACGTATCGGCCCAGGGCATTACGGTACTGGAAAGCGTGCCGTCGCTGATTCAGGGCATGCTCGCCCAGGAACGCATGAGCCTCGACGGCCTGCGCTGGATGCTGCCGACCGGTGAAGCGATGCCGCCGGAACTGGCGCATCAATGGCTGCTGCGCTACCCGGAGATCGGGCTAGTGAATGCCTATGGCCCGGCGGAATGCTCGGACGACGTGGCGTTCTTCCGCGTTGACATGGCCTCGACCCGAGGCAGTTACCTGCCCATCGGTACGCCGACCGACAACAACCGTTTGTACCTGCTCGATGGCGCGCTGGACCTGGTGCCGTTGGGTGCGGTGGGCGAGTTGTGCGTCGCCGGCACCGGGGTCGGGCGTGGTTACGTCAGCGACCCGTTGCGCACCGCCCTGGTATTTGTACCGAACCCGTTTGGCGCGCCGGGGGATCGTCTGTATCGCACCGGCGACTTGGCCCGACGTCGCAGTGACGGCGTGCTGGAATACGTTGGGCGTATCGACCATCAAGTGAAGATTCGCGGTTACCGCATCGAACTGGGTGAAATCGAAGCACGCCTGCATGAGCAACCAGAAGTGCGCGAAGCGGCGGTCGGTGTGCAGGAAGGCGTGAACGGCAAGCATCTGGTCGGCTATTTGGTCGCGGCGGATGCTTTGATCAAGCCAACGGAGCGACTCGAACGCATCAAGCAACGCCTGCGTACCGAACTCCCGGAGTACATGGTGCCGCTGCACTGGTTGTGGCTGGAGCGGATGCCGCTCAATGCCAACGGCAAACTCGACCGCAAGGCGCTGCCGGCGCTGGAGATCGGCCAGTTGCAGAGCCAGGATTACCAGGCGCCGCGCACCGAGCTGGAGCAGACACTGGCGAATATCTGGGCCAAGGTGCTGAAGGTCGAGAAGGTCGGCGCGCAGGACAACTTCTTCGAGCTGGGCGGGCATTCGTTGCTGGCGACGCAGATTGCTTCGCGGGTGCAGAAAGCCTTGCAACGGGATGTGCCGTTGCGGGCGATGTTCGAGTGCAGCACGGTGGCGGAGTTGGCCGAGTACATCAACGGGTTGGCGGCGAGTGACATCACCGAGGAGAAGGTGGATCGCCTCAATGACTTGATGGCGGAGTTGGAGGGGTTTTGATTCTTTAGCGTCTGTGCGGGGCCTTTCGCGGGCAAGCCTCGCTCCTACAGGATTTGTGTCGTTCGCGATTTTTATGATCGACACCAGACCTGTGGGAGCGAGCCTGCTCGCGATGGCGTCATTGAATTTGCGCGAATTTGCGCGTTGACTGCCGCTTCGGACCGGCTCAGGCTGCCTCTGCTTTTTTTGTTGAATTCCCTTCAAAAAGGAGACAGTTAATGCCCTTTGTAACGATTGACGGACAGCCCCTTCACTACATCGATCAAGGCACCGGCCCGGCCGTATTGCTGGCCGGCAGCTACCTGTGGGACCAAGCCATGTGGGCACCGCAGATTGCTGCGTTGTCGCAACACTATCGGGTCATTGCCCTGGACCTGTGGGGCCACGGTGAATCCGGGTCACTTCCCGAAGGCACGAAGTCGCTGGATGACATCGCCCGCCAGGCCTTGGCGCTGCTCGATCATCTGGACGTTGATCGTGTCACGCTGGTCGGTCTGTCGGTCGGTGGCATGTGGGGCGTGCGACTGGCGCTGTCAGCGCCACAGCAGATCAATGGCCTGGTGCTGATGGACACTTACGTCGGCGTCGAGCCGGAACCGACTCGCCAATACTATTTCTCGCTGTTCAAACAGATCGAAGACACCGGTGTGATCGCGCCGCAGCTGCTCGACATCGTGGTGCCGATTTTCTTCCGTCCGGGCATCGATCCACAGTCGGCCCTGTATCAGGATTTTCGCGCGAAACTGGCGGCGTTGCCGTCCGAACGTCTGCGTGAAAGCATTGTGCCGATGGGGCGGATTACGTTTGGGCGGGATGATCTGTTGCCGCGTCTGGGCGAGCTGAACCCTGCCACCACGCTGGTGATGTGTGGCGATCAGGACAAACCGCGGCCGCCGTCGGAAACGAAGGAAATGGCCGGGTTGATTGGCTGCCCGTATGTGCTGGTGCCGGAGGCGGGGCATATCTCCAATCTGGAGAATCCGACGTTTGTGACGGAGGCGTTGTTGAAGTTTTTAGCCGAGAGAAATTAGTCGGTCTTGCTGGCCCCATCGCGAGCAGGCTCGCTCCCACAGGGGAATGCATTCAAATGTGGGAGCGAGCCTGCTCGCGATGGGGCCGGTGTGGTCACCAAGTCTCTGCAGCAAACTACTTGGGCCCGAGAATCTTCATCAACTTGTCCGGCGAAGGCGCGCCTTGCTGCTGTTGCAGCTCGCCCTTGTCGTCCATGTAGAAAATCGCCGGGGTGGCCTGCAGTTCCAGGTCTTCCATCAACTGCATGTTCGCCGCCAATTTCGCCTGAATCGCTGGCGGCACGTCCTTCAGGGCTTTCAGCGAACTGCCCTTGCCGGATTTTTCGTGATCTTCCAGCGCCTTGCTCGGGTCCTTGGCGGCCAGCAGCGCAGCGGATTTGCCCGGGCTGTCTTCGCGAATGATCCCGACCATGATGTGCCGCAGTTGCACTTTGCCGGCATTGACCCACGGCCGAGCCTGTTCCCAGAACATGTTGCAGTAGGGGCAGTTCGGGTCGCTGAACAAGTACACGATGCGTGGCGCATCTTTTTTGCCGTCGGCGATCCAGTTGCTGGCTTCCATCTTGGCCCAGACTTCCTTGGACATCGGCGCGTAGACCAGTTTCTGCAACGGTGCACTGCTCAGGTCGTTGCCCTCGGCGTCGTACAGATTGCCCAGCAGTACATGCTTGCCGTCCGGGGTCAGGTACAGCGCGATACCGCGGTTCTGGTACTGGGCGGCGTAACCGCGCAGCCCGTCGGGTGCGTCGAACTGACCGACGATTTTCGCGCCCTTGGCTTCGATCTTCTTGATCGCTTCAGGCAATTCTTCGGCGGCCTGCACCGACGGCAGGTGCAGCAGCGCTGCGCCCAGAGTCAGCGTCAGCAGGTGGCGGAGGCGGGGCATGGCAGTTTCCTTGAAGAGGTGGCCGGTACGGCAGGAGAAGGGGTGTCGAAGTTTTCCAGGGCGCGGGCCAGGCTGGCATCCGAGAGTTCACCCAAATGGCTGCCCAGCAATCGACCGTCGGGGCTATAGAACAGCGTAGTCGGCAATGCCATGGAACCCACGGCCTGACCCAGTCGACCGCTGCCGTCGAACAGCACGTTGGTCAGGCTCAGGCCTTGGGTTTCGAGGAAGGTGCTGACGCTTTGCATGCTTTCGGCCTGATTGACGAACAGGAAGGTCAGGTCCGGGCGCTGTTGCTGGGCGTTTTCCAGCACCGGCATTTCCCGGCGGCACGGCGGGCACCAGGTGGCCCAGAGATTGATGACCAGCGGTCCACCCTTGTAGTCCGCCAGTTGCACGGTTTCGCCGGCGGCGTTGCGCAGGGCGATTTCCGGCAGGCGCGTGCCTTGTTCGTAAATACTCAGAGAAAAAGTCGCCAGCAGCCAGAATGCCAACCCGCTGGCTACGCCAAACCCCAGCGGGCGGCGCAGACCCGGTCGGCGCCAACCGCGATACAGCGCGGTGAGCAGCAGCACAATCACCCCGGGCCAGGCGAGGAAACCGCCATCGCGCAGGTCGATGATCTGCCACGGATCGTTGCGATAGTGGGCCCAGTAGACGCCGACGAACCCGACCCGCGCCGCCAGCATGCCCAGCAAAAAAAGGCTGAACAGCGCCGACTCAGGGTTCTCTCCACCGCGCTTCGCCACCCGCCAGCCGACAAACGTCGCCAGCGCCAGGGCACTGATCAGCAGCAGATGGTTAAGCGCGATGGCAAAAGTGCCGAGGGTAAAGGTCAGCATTAACGGGCGTCTCGGGTGGTGGTCCAGCGTTGCAGGAAGGTGTCGGCATCGACCTCGCCGGTGATGCGCTGACTGCGGCGCTCCTGGCCGTCTGCGCCGATCCACAGAAAACTCGGTGGCCCCGGCACTTTATAACGGCCGAGCAGTTCGCGGCTGTCGGCATTGTCGGCGGTGACGTCCAGCCGTAGCAAGCGCACATCGCTCATCGCTGCCATCACATGGGCTTTGCCGAAGACCTGTTTTTCCATGACCTTGCACGACACACACCAGTCGGCGTAGTAGTCCAGCAGCACCCATTGGCCCTGAGCCTGGGCGGCGTCCAGTTCCTGTTGCAGCGCTTGCGGATTGTTGATCGTGGTGAAGGCCTCATGGCCGGTCGGGCGAGCGGCATTGCCGGAAGAGGCGGAAGCGCTGTAGACCTGCAACGGTTTGAGCAAATCATCACTGCCCCCGGCGGCCCCGATCATCAGCAGACCGCCCCACATCCCGAGCAACAGTGCACTGGCGCCGAACAGATGGGCGACGCGGCCAAAACCTTCCGACTGTTTCCAGGCGCTATAGGCGGCAATCAGCAGCAAGGCGCCACACAAACCGATCCACAGCGATTGATCCAGCACCGGGCGCAGCATCAGCAGGGCGGTGGCGAGGAACAGGAAACCGAACACGCCTTTGAGCAGGTTCATCCAGGCGCCGGGTTTGGGCAGGAAGCGATTGCCCACGGTCACCAGCAACAACAGCGGCACACCGATGCCGATGCCCATTGCGAACAGAATCAGCCCGCCATGCAACGCATTACCGCTTTGTGCGATGTAGAGCAGGGCGCCGGCCAATGGCGCGGTCATGCACGGGCCGACCAGCAGCCCCGACAAGGCCCCGAGCACACCGGCACCGATCAGACTGCCGCCACGCTGATTGCGCGACACATTTTCCAGCCGATCACGCACCGCCACCGGCAGTTGCAGCTCGAAGAAACCGAACATCGGCAACGCCAGCAGGACAAATATCGCCGCGAAGCTGCCCAGCAGCCACGGGTTCTGCAACAGCGCCTGAAGGTTCGCACCAAGCAGCGCGGCCAGCACACCCATCGCCGCATACACCAGCGCCATGCTCACCACGTAGCTGGTCGCCAGGGCGAAACCGCGTTTGGGCGTGGCGCCGCTGCCGACGATCAACCCGGCCAGTATCGGCAGCATCGGCAACGAGCAAGGAGTGAAAGCCAGCAGCAGGCCCAGACCGAAGAACACCAGCAAGCTCCAGCCCAGCGCCCGTTGTTGCAGGCCGCTGGCCAGGGCCTGATCCGGTGCTTCGTTGGTTGCGCCCGCAACGTTGCCACCCAGGTCCACGACCTGGGTTTGCGGCGGATAGCACAATCCGGCATCCGCACACCCCTGGAAGCCCACCTTGATCTGACCGGTGGCGCCCGCCGGAATCTTCAGCTCCAGGCCTTGGCGATACACCGGTTGTTCGCCGAAGAATTCATCACTGTGCGCTTCACCTTCGGGTAATGGCGGCTGTTGCTCCGAGGGCAGCCCCTCGAATTTCAGGCGTTTCTGGTAAAGGTAATAGCCGTCGGTAATTTGCCAAAAGAGCTGTGTTTCACCCGATTCAAGGCGCTCGGAAGTAAAGACAAAGGCCTTTTCCACCGGTAAAAATTCAGGTTTGGTATCGAACGGATTGGTCCCTGCCTGGGCCACACCCGAGATCAAGAGAACAAAAAGAAGAAACAGTCGACGCATGGGTAAGCCTTATCCCTGTGCAAGTGAGGTGCACAATGGGAGGCGGCGATTAACCGATGATTAACCGCGAGTCGACGGATTCTCAGTCTCGTAGCAATCCGGGCCAATTCACCTCATTCACCGGGTGCGGACCAGAATGCATCCGATTCATTTGCAGGTTGTAGATGATGTATTCGTTGCCAGTCAGGAAGATGTAGAAATAATTGTCGTCACTATTACTGTCTTTTTGCACGCCGGTAATAATTCGGTCGAGGTAGGGGGACAGTCCGCTCCAGACGGTCGGGGAGGTGGAGGGTTGATTGTAATAGTTGCTTTTGTAGTTGAATTGGAAGTGCTTTCCGTCGCTCATGATGAACTTAAATATGTGGCCCGTTTCGTTTAGAGTCCACCACGTTACTGCGATGATACGATCGAAATAAGGAAGAATGGGAGCCCATCCAGTATTTTCCACAGGCTTTATATAACTGACTCTATCGGTGTCTTGATTATACTTACAGACGGTCGGTGTAGTGCCTTCGTAAAAAAACAACCATGTTGCGTCAGAGTCATAACCTTCAGACTCATTGATCAGATCAGTGGTGGTTAAGCCAAAGCGTAGGTTTTTGGCATGGGAGTGGAAGTCATTCCAGTTGCCGTATGAAATATCGCTCGGGTATCCCTTTGGAACTTGCCTGTCGCCAAGGCTGTAACGAGAGTATTTATTTATGTCTTTGAAGAAGAAATGAATTCCATCTTTGCCAGAGCGCCAGTCGACGGTGACAAAGTTTTTCAAGATTGGCATGTTGTTGTTCCTTTCAATAGTTAAACGTTTGTTGGTTGTTCAAGAGCAGGTTTGTGGTCGGGTTGTCATGTTTTGGTGTTGTGAATTAGTTGCGGACTGAGCTTATCGCTTTACGAAAATCAATAAGAGTTTTTTTTTGAGGTTGTTTGTGTCGCTTTGCAACTAAGGTGAATGAATAAGTTTGATTTGGTTGGGTGACAGAAAGCCGGGCTATTCGTCATCCCTCGCAATTGACATAATTGCGCCTTAATCCACATCTGCTTGACTCGCGTTTTTACTCATGGAGCGCCCATGCACGTACTGGTTTGTGAAGATGATGAGCTGATCGCCAGCGGCATTGTCGCCGGCCTCACCGCACAGGGCCTGACGGTGGAGCACGTCGCCACGGCATCGGCTGCCCGGGCGATGCTCAAAGTGGCTGAGTTCGACGTCATGGTGCTCGACCTTGGTCTTCCCGATGAGGACGGCCTGAAGTTGTTGCAGCAGTTGCGCCACAGTGGCCTGGAGATTCCGGTGCTGATTCTCACGGCGCGGGATTCGGTCACCGACCGCGTCGACGGTTTGCAGGCCGGCGCCGACGATTACCTGCTCAAACCGTTCGACCTGCGTGAACTCGCCGCCCGTCTGCACACCTTGTTGCGACGCGTGGCGGGACGCAGCGTCAACCTGATCGAACACGGCCGTCTGACCTACGACCCGAGCAGCCGGGAAACCATGCTCGGCGGCCAGTCCGTCGACCTTTCGCGGCGTGAACAGTCGCTGTTGCAAGCCTTGCTGCATAACCGTGGCCGAGTGCTGTCCACCGAACAATTGAAGGACAGCGTCTACGGTTTCAATGACGAACTGGAAAGCAACGCCCTCAACGTGCATATCCATCACCTGCGGCGCAAACTCGGCAACGGCATAGTCGAGACGGTGCGCGGCCTGGGTTATCGCCTGGGGCCCGCCGATGGTGGAGAGGAAATGAAAAAGTGATGAGCCTGCGTTTGCGCCTGAGCCTGACGCTCGGCGCCGCTTTTGCGCTGATCTGGGCCCTGGCGGCGGCCTGGATGCTCAGCGACCTGCGCAACCAAATGATGTTTTCCCTCGACCAGCGGCTGGTGGCATCGGCGCGCATGGTCGCCGGCCTGATGGAACAATTGCCCGCGTTGCCGAGCAAGGGCGAGGGCACCCATTTCAGCGCGGAACAACTGAATATTCCGGGTGGCATGGCCTGTCAGGTCAGCTCGTTGCGCGGCGAAATCCTCGCCCGCAGTCACACCGATCCGCAACAAACCCTGGAAGCCGAGAAAATGGGCTTCCACGATCAGATGATCGACGGCGCGCCGTGGCGCAGCTTCACCCTGGCTCGCGGTGATCTGCGCATTACCACGGCGGATCGGCAGATCGAGCGTGAGGCACTGAACATGTCGATCCTGCTGGCCGCTTCGGTGCCGGTGGGCGTGGCGTTGCTTGGCTGCCTGTGCCTGTTGTGGCTGGGGATTGGCCAGGGGCTGGCGCCGCTCAACCGGATGCGCGATGCCTTGATGCGCCGCAGCGCCGATTCGCTCGAACCCTTGCAGATCCAGCCGCTGCCCAGCGAGCTTCAACCGTTGCTGGACACCCAGAATCAGCTGTTCCAGCGCATCGGCAAGACCATCGAGCGCGAACGCCGCCTGACCGGCGACGCGGCCCACGAATTACGCAGCCCCCTGACCGCAATCAAAACCCATCTGCAAGTGGCGCGCATGACTGATGGCGCGGCCCGGGATCAGTCCCTGGCACGGGCAGAAGAGGGCGCCGACCGCATGCACCGCACGCTGGAGCAATTGCTGCTGCTGGCGCGGGTCGAGGGCAGTCTGTCGTTCGACGACGGGGTGCAATGCAGCGCCGAGCAAGTGGCGAAACTGGCGATTCAGGACGCGGCCAGCGGTGATCGGCGGCGGATCAAGCTGCACATGCCAGCGAAGTTCTCCGATGCCCCTGTGCAGATGCCCGCGGTGCTGTCGATCGCCGCATTGCGCAATTTGCTGGACAACGCCCTGCGCCATACCCCGGGCGACGGATCGGTGGAACTGAGCCTGGAAACCACTGGCAGTCGCGCACGCTTTCTGGTCCGCGACCACGGCCCGGGCATTGCCGATGACGACCTGCAACACCTGACCCAACGTTTCTGGCGCAACGGCCAGAGCACCGGCTGCGGATTGGGCCTGGCGATTGTCCAGGCGATTGTTCAGCGGTGCGGTTGCACCCTGCATTTCGACAGCCGGCCGGATGGGTTGCGGGTTGAATTGACCATGCCGCTACAGCCCCTCTAACCAACACCGCAACTTCTCCTGTGGGCGTGAGCCTGCTCGCGATGAGGCCATAACATCCTGACTGTTACACCGCCATCGCGAGCAGGCTCACTCCCACAAGGGAGGCTGTGTTGCACATCAAATGTAACTTCTCTCCATTAGTCAGCGACTCGCCACAGCGCTATCGTCCCCGGCAGCTTTTTCTCAATGGATTGAGGTAACAGCGCCATGGATGCATCGATTCACATCTGTAAGGCAACCCCCGCCGATGCCGGCATCATCAGTCGGATCGTCGAGCGCTCCATTCGTGTCGGCTGCGCGCTCGACCATCGCAACGACCCGAAAACCGTCGCCACCTGGACCCACAACAAAACCATCGAGCACGTGCAACCGTGGCTGACCGACCAACGGTTGTACCTGAACATCGCCCTGTTGCAGGACAAGCCGATCGGTGTCGCCATGGCGGCGATCAGTGGCAAGGTCGCGTTCTGCTATGTGCAGCCGGAATGGTTTCGTCGCGGTGCCGGAGAGGCGCTGGTTCACGACCTCGAAGGCTGGTTGATCAATCAGGGACTGGGCCAGGCTCGCCTCAACAGCACCCGCACCAGCGAGGCTTTTTATCGCCATTTGGGGTACCGGCCCTGCGCTGAAATCTTCATCGTGGCCGGGCTCCATGCCATTCCCATGCATAAGGCACTGACACCGCCTTCATAGAAAGCTGATCGAGGGTCTAAATCCTCGGCGCCCTGATGCGTTTCCAGAACAGGAAAACCTTATTGAGGGGTCGAGAGATGTCAGTCGCTACCAGCCTTATGGAAGATCAGTCGGCCCGGATCGCTCCGGCGCCGGTCGAGACGCTGTATCAGTTCAACGAATCGCCGTTGCTGGCCCGTCAAAACCAGCAGGAATCGAATGCCCGCAGTTACCCGCGACGCATTCCTCTGGCGCTCAAGCGCGCCAAGGGCATTTATGTCGAAGACGTCGAAGGCCGCCGTTTCATCGACTGCCTGGCGGGTGCCGGGACATTGGCCCTGGGGCATAACCATGCGGTGGTGATCGAAGCGATCCAGCAAGTGCTGAGCGATGAGTTGCCGCTGCACACCCTCGACCTGACCACGCCGGTCAAGGATCAATTCGTCCAGGACCTGTTCGGTTTGCTGCCGGCGGCGTTGGCTGCTGAAGCCAAGATCCAGTTCTGCGGCCCCACCGGCACCGACGCGGTGGAAGCCGCGCTGAAACTGGTGCGCACCGCCACCGGACGCAGCACCGTATTGTCGTTCCAGGGCGGTTATCACGGCATGAGCCAGGGCGCGCTGAGCCTGATGGGCAGCCTGGGGCCGAAAAAGCCGCTGGGCGCCTTGCTCAGCAACGGCGTGCAGTTCATGCCGTATCCCTACGACTACCGCTGCCCGTTCGGCCTCGGCGGTGCGCAAGGGGTGAAGGTCAACCTGAGCTACCTGGAAAACCTGCTCAATGATCCAGAGGCCGGCGTGCAATTGCCGGCGGCGGTGATCGTCGAAGCGGTGCAGGGCGAGGGCGGGGTGATCCCGGCCGATCTCGATTGGCTGCGCGGCCTGCGGCGCATCACCGAACAGGCCGGCGTGGCGCTGATCGTCGATGAAATCCAGAGCGGTTTCGCTCGCACCGGCAAGATGTTCGCCTTCGAGCACGCGGGGATCATTCCGGACGTGGTGGTCATGTCCAAAGCCATCGGCGGCAGTCTGCCGCTCGCCGTCGTGGTTTACCGCGACTGGCTCGACACCTGGCTGCCGGGCGCTCATGCCGGGACTTTCCGCGGTAATCAGATGGCCATGGCGGCGGGTTCTGCGGTGATGCGTTACCTGACCGAACACAAGGTCTGCGAGCACGCTGCCGCCATGGGCGAGCGCCTGAGCGAGCACCTGCGCATTCTGCAGCGGGACTTCCCGCAATTGGGCGACATTCGCGGGCGCGGCTTGATGCTCGGCGTTGAGCTGGTCGATCCGACGGGTGCGCCCGATGCATTGGGGCATCCGCCGATCTTCGGTCGCCTGGCGCCGCTGGTGCAGCGTGAATGCCTCAAGCGCGGGCTGATTCTTGAGCTGGGTGGGCGTCACGGCGGCGTGGTGCGTTTCCTGCCGCCGCTGGTGATTACCTCCGCGGAAATCGATCGGGTGGCCGAGATTTTCGGCCGGGCCATGGCCTCGGCCACCGCCAGCCTCTAAATTTTTTGCGCCGCGCAACGTTCCTTCTACATACCGGCTGCGCACGCCGCGCAGCCCACCCTACAGCGATGGAGACACAGCATGACGTCAGTATTCGACCGCGAGGACATCCTCTTTCAGGTCGTGGTCAACCACGAAGAGCAATACTCGATCTGGCCCGACTACAAAGCGGTGCCTGCCGGCTGGCGCACCGTGGGCAAGAGCGGCCTCAAAAAGGAATGCCTGGCCTACATCGAAGAAACCTGGACCGACATGCGTCCGTTGAGCTTGCGTCAGAAGATGGACGAGCAGGCGGCAGTGGCTAACTAAGGCACGACGCAAAAGGAAGCCCGCTGGACTGGTGGCAGTCAGCGGGCTTTTTCATGTCTGGAATGTGTCTCGCCTGTCAGGCCGCCTTCGCGAGCAGGCTCGCTCCTACATTGGATCTATGGCGTGACACAAATCCCCTGTGGGCGCGAGCCTGCTCGCGATGAACGATAACGCGGACTCACTGACGTTAAACCCCGCTCAACCCCTTGATCATCCGATCCACATTCACTTCCAGCTCAGCCACCGGATCCGCCGCGTCGACACTCAACACCACCAGCCGACTGCCTGCCTCTGCGATCACCGCTTTCACCGCCTCAGACGGCTGGCGATGATGCAACACCACCGCCACATCATTGTCCTTCAGCGTCGCGCCCAATTGCTTGAGTGCTTCAGGTGTCCACTCGGCGTCCGGCCGTGCATCGAGGCCGATCAGCTCCAGGTTCAACCCGCCGATCAAGTAGCCGAAGTGATCGCTCAGGCTCATTACAGTGAGGTTATCGGCACTGGCCAATTGCGCTTCGCTGTCCGCGCTGAGCTTGAGCAAGCGCTGTTTCAGTGCCGCCAGGTTAGCCTCGATCGCAGGCTTGACCTCGGGCGCCAGGCGCACCAGGTCCGCCGCCATCACATCCGCCATCCGCCCCATGTTGTTGCTGGAAAGCCACGGCTGGCTGTTCAAGCCGTCGACCTTATTGCCCGGCTGCACGGCGATGCCGGGCAGGGCGCCGTCCACCGGGCGGGCGGCGTCGACTTCAACGATACGAATGTTGCTGCGCCGGGCAATCGGGTACAGCGGATCGTCTGCCCACAGTGAGCGCAGACCGATCACCGCATCGGCGTCGGTCGCCAGTCTGGCCAGCGCCGGAGCGCCACGACCGGTGAAGTACGCGGTCTGACGGCTGCCCGGCAGGTTCGCCGGCGCAGCACGTTCAAGGGTGACGTCGGTGCCCTTGAGCAAGACCTCACCCAGCCCGTAAGTGATCGGCAAGGAGGCCAGCACGCGCAGGGGCTTTGTGTCCGCTGCAAAGGGGGTAGTGACCAGCCCGCACAGAGCGACGGCCAGGGTCAGTTGACGCAGAGAAAAAGACATTTATCCGATATTCCCTTTCAGGCTTGGGACAACACCACGGGCGATGGCGGCGAGGGCGAAGGCGATACCGGCGACCAGAATGATCGCGGCACCGGACGGAATGGGCAGGTCGAAGACGATCGGCGCGAGGATCCCGCACAGCGTGCTGACTGTTGCGATCAGCACCGAGCACCAGAAGAAACCCTTCAGTGACTGGCTGAGCAAGCGTGCCGCTGCGGCGGGAATCACCAGCAGCGCACCGACCAGAATCGCGCCGATGACTTTCACTGCGGCCACGGTGATCAGGGTCACCAGAATCACAAACAGATAATCCAGGGTCTTCACTGCCACACCACGAACCGCCGCCAGCTGCGGGTTGAAACTGGCCAGCATGATGCGGTTGTACAGCGGCAAGGCCAGCGCCATGACCAGCGAACCGACGATGGCCAGCACCAGCAGATCGTTACCGTTGACCGTCAGCACCGAACCGAACAGCACGTTTTCGAGGATGTGCACGTTGATCTTGCCCGCCAGGATCAGCAGCAGGCTCGCGCCCAGGGCCAACGACACCGAGAGGAACACACCGATCAACGTATCCGGCGCCAGCCCGGTGCGGTTGCGCAGGTAGTTGAGCAGGATGCCGAACAGCAGGCAGTAACCGAACAGGCTGCCGTAAGGCCCGGTGTAAGGTTCGCCGAGCAGGATGCCGACGGCCACGCCGGTCAATGCCGCGTGACCCACCGCTTCGGAGAAAAACGCGAAGCGCTTGACCACCACCAGCGTGCCCAGACCGCCCAGCACCGGGCCGATCAGTAAACCGGCGAGCATGGCGTTGACCACAAAACCATAGGCCAGCGCTTCAGGCAGATAACCCGAAGACGCCCAACCCTGAACCATCAAGCGAAAGGCTTCATAACTCATCAGGCAGCGCTCCGTGGATGGGTCGAGAACAGGGTCAGCAGGCGTTCCGGGGTCAGCGCCTGTTTCGGCGTGGCATCGAACAGCACCCGACGATTGAGTCCGGTCACCCGGTCGGCCAGACGCCCGACGGCTTCCAGATCATGCTCGATCCATAACACGGTGATGCCGCTCTGGCGCCAGTCGCCGAGCAATCGCTCGAACACTTGGATACCGGCCTCATCGAGGGCCGACATCGGCTCGTCGAGCACCAGCAACTGCGGCGCCGGGATCAACCCTTGAGCGAGCAACACGCGCTGACGCTCCCCACCGGACAACGCGCCCATGCGCCGCTTGCGCTTGTCCTGCAGGCCGACCCGTTCCAGCGCTTCACCAATCGCGGCTGCGTAATGCTTGCTCAAACCGAGGAACGCCGGACGACGCTGACACATCGCAGCCATGAAATCGTCGACGGTCATGGGCAGGCCGCGGTCGAATTCCAGCGCCTGAGGCACATAACCGATGGTCCCGGGTGTGCCCGGCCATTGCAGGCTCAAGCGACCTTGATGTGGCATCTGTCCGAGCAGGGTCTTGATCAGCGAGCTCTTGCCGCCACCGTTCGGGCCTACCAGCGCATGCACGCTGCCGGGCTGGACCTGGAAGGTCACGTTGTCGAGGATCGTCGTGCGCCCCAGCGTCAAACTGACCTGCGCAAAATCCAGCGTCGGCCCCGAAACCTGTGGGAGTGACGGCGCGACGATTCGACCTGCTCGCGATTGCGGTGGGTCATTTAGTGATGATGTCGAATGACTGGACACCTTCGCGGGCGTGGTCGCTCCCGCACCCACAGGCGACTCGCTGATGGTTTCTTTCGCCGTCATTTCCCCGACTCCTGAATCGCCCGAACCACGGTGTCGAGGTTGCCGGTCATTTCCTTTTCGTACTTGTCGGCGGTGTATTCGCCATAGGAAATGTGCGACAGCGGGTACAGCTTCACCCCGGACTCACGCTGGATGGTGTCGACGTAGCTGGACGGGAAATCCATCTCGGAGAAGATCACCTTCACGTCCAGTTCCCGCAGTTGATCGATGGTCTTTTTCAGCTGGCTTGGGCTCGGCTCGATGCCGTGGGCCGGCTCGACCACGGCGGTCACTTCGAGGCCGAATTCGCGCAGCAGGTAGTCATAAGCCGCGTGCACCGTGGCCACTCGCAGTTCGGCGTTCGGTGCCTGGGTCAGTTTCGCCAGGGCGTCGGCGCGCATTTGCCGCAGGCGCTTGCCGTAGGCGCGGGCGTTCTGGGTGTAGGTCTTGGCATTGGCCGGGTCGAGCTTGCCCAGTTCCCGGGCAATGTTGTTGACCTGGGCAATGGAGGCGCTGATCGACAGGAAGGTGTGCGGGTTCACCACCTTGCCGGCCCCGCGTGCGGCGGTGCCGGTGGCCGCCAGCAGCGGCACGTTTTCGTTGGCTTCGATCACCGGGACGTTCGGCGTTTCGCTGGCGGCGATCATGCGGTCGGCGAAGTCGTCATGACCGACGCCATTGAGTACGACCACGTCGAGCCCGCTGATGCGCTTGATGTCTTCGGCGCGGGGCTCATAGGCGTGCGGGTTGAAACCGGCCGGAATCAGCGGCACCACTTCGGCCTTGTCACCGACAATGTTGGCCACGTAGCTGTAATAAGGGTGCAGGGTAATGCCGATGCGCAGGCGCTTGGCATCCTCGGCGCTGGCCAGTGGCGTCAGCAATAAGGCAAGCAGGCCGACCAGCAGCGGGCGCAGGAATGAGCGTTGAGATGAAATAGGCATGGGAAAGCGGTCTTCTCTCGGGTGAAGGCGAGGGTTCAGTGCCGGTGCTGGCGGGTCACGCCGGCATCGAATTGCGCGACGATCTGCTGCCAGCCGGCGCTTTCCAGCGCAGCGTCAGTGAGATCGGTCGGGGCCGCGAGGGCTTTGTCGCGATTGAGCCAGACGTCAGGGGCATCGTCGCCAGCAGTCAGGCGCATCAGAAACGAACCGGCCACGGCGGGCGTCTGGCTTTGACCGAAATAGGCCTTGGCGTCGAGCAGCTGCCAGGCATGGCCGCCACGGCTGACGGAACTGGCGTCCTGGGCAAATGGTGCAAAGCCTTCATCGGCAAGCGTTGCGGGCGTCGGCAGCGCTTGCTGTTCCTGACGCAGCAGATGAATCTCGTCCAGCGTCACCCGCAGGTCGGCATAGATGCCTTGCTCGGATGCGCTCAGATCGCGACGGGCATCCAGCTGATGGCTGCCTACGCTGCTGACTTCCTGAGGCTCATGGCGCCAGGCGACCACCGAACCGGCTACCGCCAGGATCATCAGGCACAACAGCAACACATACAGGGTTTCATGGCCGGCACCGGCCGGGCGGACGACGTGCGTGGTAGGCGTACTCATGGGGCTTCGATGTCCGCTTGGTCGATCTCGACGACGTGGCCGGGGCCTGCGTCGAACAGCACGTAGAATTCGGCACCGGGCTTCTTGAAAGTGAGGGTCGAATCGGCACCGAGCTTGCCCGGTACCAGGATGGTTTCGTCGTAGCCGATCACATCCAGCGTCACCCCCGGTGCGCCGCTGCCGTCGGAGAAACCGCCCGTGCATTTGATTTGTTCGGCGTCGATGGCTTTGCATTCGCACATCGGGTTGTGGGCCAGGGCGCTGGCGCTGAACCCGGCGCAGAGCACCAGTAAAACCGCGTTTAGAGAACGTAGCATCATGGTTTGCCTCCTTGTTTGTTCAGCCACGCGAGGGTGGCGGGGGATGCCTGGCTCAGGGGGATCGACGCTTGATGCATCGCGCCGTCCCAGCCTTCCATGGTGATCCACAGTTCGGCGTCGGCTTTGGTCTTTTCGGGGATCGGCAGCATCGCGCCCATGCGGTACGGCGTGCCGAAGAAAATCACCCCGGCGGCGCGCAGGCTGCGGGGTTTGCCGATGCGCAGATACGTCGCCTTGACCTGGTCGCGGCAGCTGTCGCACAGCGCCGCGTTGAAGCTCTTCATATGGCCGGCCGGGCCATCGAGGGTCGGGGCTTCGTTGCGCAACTCGGCGAGGCGCAGGCTCCAGGGCCCGACCTGCACTTCACCGATTTCCCGCTCACCCAGGCCGGTGTCGCCGCGAAACAGCGCCGCGTCGGCAAAGTATTTGGGCATGAACCCTAGCGGCACCAGCAGCAGCAGAACGTTGATGTGGAAGCGCCATTTGTGCCAGAAGCGGCTCAGTTTCGAGGCTGGTTTTTCAGCGGTGAACAGGCTCATTGGCTGACCTCCGTGGTTTCGCGGCGATCGACAGCGGCGGTGCGAGGACGTTTGTCTTTGCGCTTGAGGGCATTGGCCGTGGCCAGGGCGGTGCGCTTGGTCCAGATCAGCAGGCCGCTAAGGACCATCATGCTCAGGATCAAACCGAAGAAGAACCAGATCAGCTTGATCCAGAGGCCGCCGAAATCACCGGTGTGCAGCGGCCGCATGGATTCGGTCACCAGCTCCAGGCCGGATCGGTCGGACAGCAGGCGGGTGGCGGCGATATCGCCGGTGTACGGGTTGATCTCGGCAGTCTGGAACATCAACGGATACCAACTGCGACCGCCCACCGTGAGGTAGCTATAGGCGTTGGCGGGCAGGCTGACGAAGCTGTCTTCCAGACCCGGGATGCGTTCCTTGGCCTGGGCAATCGCGGCTTCCAGGCTGATCATCGGCGCTGGCGAGCCATCGGTGCTCACCGGCACGCTCTCACGCGGAACCACCAAGGCCACCGGCGCGGTGGAGATCGACACCTGGTTATCGAACATGAACGCCTGGATGAGGAACCAGGTGCTGGTGATGGAAATCACCGCGATGAACCAGATCGACCAGATGCCGCTCAGGCGGTGAAAGTCGCCCCAGAAAATCCGCGCGCCATGACGGATGCGTAACGTCGGTCTAAAGAAACCTTTCCAGAAGCGCTTGTAGACCACCAGCCCGGTCACCAAAGACGCCAGCAAAGGCAAGCTCAGGAACGACACCAGGTACCAGCCCCAGCTGTAACCGTTGGTGAACGGCACCAGCCACCAGCCATGCAATGCACGGGTGAAGGCCTGGAAATTGAATGGCGGGGCGGCGCCCTGAATCACGCCGCTGTACGGGTTGACGTAAACCTTCACCGAGCGCCCGTCGGGGTAGCTGACATCGACATCGAGCGCGAAGTGCGACTCGTCGGGCCGGCTGATGGCCTCGACCAGGGTGTTCGGTTCCGCCTTCTTGATGGCGGCGACGATCTGGTCATAACTGAGCAGCGGTGCGTCGTCGGTGGGTTGGCTGGCGCGCATCTGCGGGTTGGCCAGCCAGACAATTTCCTGACTGACCACCGCCAGTGTGCCGGTGACACAGACGATCAGTACGAAAAACCAGATCGGCAAGGCCAGCCAGCTATGGACCAGAAACCAGAGTTTGGAGCGGGATTTCTTCGACATGATTAAAGGTCTTGTATCGATGGGAAGGCCTCTGCTGCGGGCTTCCCAGCGATGAGGTCCATGAAAAGTCGTCCGTGGCTTTTGCCTACGCGGACTGACTGCATCTATATAGGACGGATGAGGAACGGAAATCCCGAACGACAATGTGAAAGAAAATGTTTCGCGTTCCGGTCGGCGCGCAGACAACCCCTGTAGGAGCGAGCCTGCTCGCGATAGCGGTCGTTCAGCCCGCTTCAACGTGACTGGCACACCGCTATCGCGAGCAGGCTCACTCCTACAGGGGGGAACCGATCCAACACGAACCATGGTTCACGGGATCACTGTCCGGCCATTGATGGCGATGTCCTACTCCCTAAGATGGAGCTCAGACGCCTTTCACCCGCGAGCCTGAGCGAGCCTTTCCATGCCTCCAGCAAGAACTCTCTACGACAAACACATCGATTCCCACACGGTGTGTCGCCTCGATGACCAGGGTCACGTCCTGTTGTACATCGATCGCCAGGTCATCAACGAATACACCAGCCCCAAGCGTTCAGCGGGTTGCGCGAGGCCGGACGCGGGGTCTGGCGGGCCGGCACCGCGCTGGCGGTGGTCGATCACGTCAACCCCACCGCCCCGGTGCGCATCGCCGCGATGCCGGACCCCGGCGGCGCGCGACAGGTGTCGTACCTGGCGGAAAACTGCCGTGATTTCGGCATCGAACTGCTCGACATCCTCAACAAACGCCAAGGCATCGAACACGTCATTGCGCCGGAGCAGGGTTTCATTCTGCCGGGCATGGTCATCGCGGCGGGCGACAGCCACACCACAACCTATGGCGCCCTCGGTGCGTTTGGTTTCGGCATCGGCACCTCGGAAATCGAGCACCTGCTGGCGTCTCAGACGCTGGTCTACAAACGCCTGAAAAGCATGCGCGTGACGGTGGAGGGGGCGCTGGCGCCGGGGCTGACGTCCAAGGATGTGATCATGGCGCTGATCGGCCAGATCGGCGCCTCGGGTGCCACCGGCTACGCCATCGAGTTTCGCGGTTCGACCATCGATGCCTTGAGCGTCGAAGCACGCATGACCATCTGCAACATGGCCGTCGAGGCCGGGGCGCGGGGGGCGTTCATGGCCCCGGACGAGAAAGTCTTCGCCTACCTCAAGGGAAAACCCCGCGCACCCAAAGGCGCGTTGTGGGAGCAAGCGGTGGAGAAGTGGCGCGCCTTGCACAGCGATGCGGGCGCGCACTTCGACCGTGAAGTCCAGGTGGACGCCAGCGCTCTGGAACCGATGGTGACGTGGGGCACCAGTCCGGACCAGGCTTCCCCGATCGGCGCGCGCGTGCCGGACCCGCAAGACGTCAGCGACTTGATCCTGCGTCAGGACATGCGCCGCGCCCTGAATTACATGGGCCTCGAAGCCGGGATGCCGCTGAGCGACATCGTCATCAGCCACGCCTTTATCGGCTCCTGCACCAACGCGCGCATCGAAGACCTGCGCGACGCCGCCAGCGTGGTGCGTGGCAAACATGTCGCCGGGCACGTGCGGGCGATGATCGTGCCGGGGTCCACCGAAGTGCGCAATCAGGCGGAGGCCGAAGGCCTGGCGGCGATCTTTATCGAGGCCGGGTTCGAGTGGCGTCAGTCCGGGTGCTCGATGTGCCTGGCGATGAACGACGACGTGCTGGCGCCGGGCGACCGCTGCGCCTCCAGCACCAACCGCAATTTCGAAGGCCGTCAGGGCGCGGGCGCGCGCACGCACCTGATGAGCCCGGCCATGGTCGCCGCCGCGGCGATCACCGGCCGCCTCACCGACATCCGTCACTTTGGAGACCGCGCATGAGCCTGCAACCCTTCACCCAGGTCACCGGCCAGGCGGCGCCGATGCTCGCCGCCAATATCGACACCGACGTGATCATGCCCAAGCAGTTTCTCAAGGGCATCGACCGCGCCGGGCTGGATCGCGGTTTGTTTTTTGACCTGCGATTTTTGCCCGACGGTTCACCAAACCCTGAGTTCGTGCTGAACCAACCCGCGTGGCAAGGCGCACGTTTCATGGTGGTCGGGCCGAACTTTGGCTGTGGGTCGAGCCGCGAACACGCGGTCTGGGGCTTGCGGCAGATGGGGATTCGGGCGTTGATCGGCAGTAGCTTTGCCGGGATTTTCTATGACAACTGCCAGCGAAATGGAGTGTTGCTGATCACCCTTGATGAGGCCGTATCGCAGCGGCTTGGGTACGTGGTCAGTCAGCCGGACAGCGCGCTCATCAACGTTGATCTCGAGGCACAGGAAATTCGCCTCCACGACGGTAAAGTCATCTCGTTCGAGATCGACACCCTGCGCAAAACCGCACTGCTGCTGGGCCTCGACGCCATCGGCAGCACCCTGCAGCGCAGCGAGCAAATCAAAGCCTTCGAACGTAATCACCTGGCTGCCAACCCCTGGCTGAGCTGAAATCGCCTTCGTGGGCAAGCCTCTCTTCTTTAGGTTCTGCGCAATCCTTGTAGGAGCGAGGCTTGCCCGCGAAAGGGCCCGCCCTGACACAACCAATCAAACCGACAACCCCTTGAAATGCACCTGCAAAAACTCCACACACGCCCGCAGCTTCCCCGAGTACGCCAGCCGCGTCGGGTACACCGCCCAGACGTTGGCGCTCTGACTGTATTCGGGCAGCAACTGCACCAGCCGCCCCTGATCCAGCAGCGGTTTCACGTCCCACAATGACCGCAGCACCACACCGCGCCCGTCCAGTGCCCACTGCAAGACAATCTCGCCGTTGTTGGATGACAGCGGGCCGCTGACCCGCACGCTTTCTTGAACCCCGTTGCGTTCCAGGTTCCAGATGCCGAACGCGTTGTCGCGCTCCTTGATCACCAGGCAATGATGCTGCTCCAGTTCATTTAAGGTCTGCGGCATGCCCTGCCGTTGCAGGTAACCGGGCGCCGCGCAGACAACCCGTCGATTGCTCACCAACTGCCGACCGATGTGCTGGCCGGGAATGTCGTCGCCAACACGGATCTCAAGATCGAAGCCTTCATTGACGATGTCCACCACCCGGTCGAACAGGTCGAGACGAATCTCCAGCTCCGGATAACGCTCGGCCAGCAACGAAACGGCTGGCGCCACGTGATGACGGCCGAAACCGAAACTGCTGCACAGATGCAGGCGCCCGCGAGGGCTGTCGTGGGCGTCGGAGAGTTCGTCGTGCAGTTGCTGGAAGTCATCGAGAATGCGCAACGCCCAGCGCTGGACCCGTTCACCGTCCTCGGTCAGGGCGATGCGGCGACTGGTGCGATGGAGCAGGCGGGTGCCGAGGGTGGTTTCGAGAATCTGGATGCGCTTGCTGACATAGGCGGGCGACAGGCCCAGCTCATCGGCCGCGGCGGCGAAACCGCTCTTGCGGATCACGGTGAGGAGTACACGCAGGTCTTCGGGTAGGGGCACGTTGTCTTTCTTGGTGGTCATGGCAGAACGAACACTGGCGGCATGAGCCGCCAGCATAGCAGCGGGACGCAGCGATCAGCGCAGGAAGCCCAGCACTTCGGCGAGCAGCAGTTCGGGGACTTCTTCAGCGATGTAATGGCCGGCGGGCAAGGCTTTGCCACGCACGTCGGTCGCCACGTGTTGCCATTCCTTGAGTGGCTCGAAACAGCGCCCGACCGTGCCTTCTGCACCCCATAGCACCAGTAACGGCAGGTGCAGATATTTACCTGCCTGGATATCGGCGCGGTCATGTTCCAGATCGATGCTGGCGCTGGCGCGGTAGTCCTCGCAGATGCCGCGCGCGGTGCCCTGCAGTTGCAGGCAGCGCAGGTATTCGCCGAAGGCATCGGCGGTGAACGGCTTGAGCCCGGCGCTGCGACTGCCCATCACGCTGCGCAGATAGGCGTCGGGGTCGGCTTCGATCAGGGTTTCCGGTAGCGGGGCCGGACGGATCAGGAAGAACCAGTGCCAGTAGGCGCGGGCAAAGGCTTCGTTGGTTTGCGCGTACATCGACAGGGTGGGAGCGATGTCCAGCAGCACCATGCGTTGCACGGCAGCGGGATGATCCAGCGCCAGGCGATGGGCCACGCGAGCGCCACGGTCATGGGCCAGCACCGAGAACTGCTCGAAGCCCAGGGTCTTCATCAGCTCGACGCTGTCCTTGGCCATTTCTCGTTTGGAGTAGTGGGTGTGGTGGTCGCTGGCCGGTGGTTTGCTGCTGTCACCGTAACCGCGCAAGTCGGCGGCGATCACGGTGAAGTGCTCGGCCAGTTGCTCGGCAACCTTGTGCCAGATGACGTGGGTCTGCGGGTGACCGTGCAGCAACAGCAGGCCAGGTCCGCTGCCGCCGATGCGGTAGGCAATGTCCACACCGTTGACGTGGCGCTGGTCTTTCAGGAATCCGGCGAACATGAGGCGAGTCCTTGTTGTAGTGGTCTGCATCCTGAAAGTGTTGCGCCGTGAGGGCAAGGCGTGAAACGTGGTGCGCTTGTTCATGAAGTGTGTTCGAGGGATCTGTGGTGTCAGGGATGCCGCCTCCGCGGGCAAGCCTCGCTCCTAAGGGGGATTGTTTCGTTCGCAAATATCCGGAACCACCCCCCTGTAGGAGCGAGGCTTGCCCGCGAAGAGGCACGCTCAGACATTGAATGATTCAACCCTGCTGAAACATCTCCTTGGCCCGCTGCTCGATCTGCTCCTGAGTCAAATCCTCCTTGCGCGTGGCCAGGAACCACAAATGCCCATAGGGATCTTTCAACGTCCCTGAACGGTCGCCATAAAACTGATCCTTGACCTCGGACACCACCGTCCCACCCGCCGCGATTGCCTGTTTATAGGACTTGTCCACATCGGTCACATACAAATGCAGCCCCACGGACGGCGATGTGTCGGGATTGCTTAACGGCCCTTGATCGCACGGCGTACCGAGCATGATCGGGCAATCGCCAATCCTCAGCTCGGCGTGGCCAATCCCGCCATCAGGCATGGACAGACGCATGACTTCCGTGGCGCCAAAAGCCTTCTTGTAGAACTCGATGGCTTCGGCCGCTTTTTGAATGCCCAGATAAGGCGTGATGCTGTGATAACCCTCTGGAATGGGTTTGACGCTCATGACGGTTCTCCCTTGTTGTTGTGAATTGAAGGTGTTCCTTCGCCGATTTCCGGTCGGATAACTATAGGTCAGCGCTTTTTGCGCCACTGAGTGCCCGACGAGCAGCAGCGCCACTGTTTGCAGAAACGGGCCATGGCGTTGAGCTCCGATGAGTTTCGGCAGTTCATCCTGACCCGCTGCAAAGGACAGATTGCGCCGGGTTTCTAAGCTTTCGGTCTGCCTTGAGGACGTCTTCGCGGGCAAGCCTCGCTCCTACAGGTTTTGTGTCGTTCGCCAGTAACACGCAATCCTGTAGGAGCGAGGCTTGCCCGCGAAGGCCACGCCGCTATTTCGGATCTGCCCCGGATTCCAACAGTTGCGCCCCCGGCCCCTGTTCCCCCAGCACATCGCCAAAGTTACGCAACGGACACGCCTCCATCGACAGACACCCGCAGCCGATACAGCCATTGAGCTTGTCCCGCAGCAAGGTCAATTGACTGATCCGCTCATCCAGATCCCGACTCCACTGCGCCGACATCACCTTCCAGTCCGCCGCCGTCGGCGCTCGGTTATCCGGCAAGGCTTTCAGTGCCTCGCCAATCTCAGCCAACGGAATTCCCAGGCGCTGCGCGACTTTGATCAACGCCACCCGCCGCAGCACTTCCCGCGGATAACGCCGCTGGTTGCCCTGATTGCGATTGCTTTTGATCAACCCCTTGGACTCGTAAAAGTGCAGGGCCGTGACCGCCACGCCGCTGCGCGCGGCCAATTGGCCGACAGTGAGTTCCTTGTGCAGATGGTCCGGGGTGATCATTTGAAAAATGCCTCTTGACCTCTAGTTAAGTCGAGGTTTTACCCTGCAAGCCTTCGGATCGCAAGGTCCGGCTTACACGTCAGTGGGGACTCTTCATGCAAGCGCCAGAGAAAAATCGCAGCTTCACCCAGTTGATCGAATTCGAGATCGAACCCCATCAGCAACCCGCGTTGGTGTCGGCCTTGTCAAAGCAGACCGAGCGCCTGGCCCAAGGCTACAGCGGGTTTTTGAGTGCGAGCATCCAGGCCAGCGACGACGGTCGGCGGGTGCTCAACTACCTGCAATGGCAAACTCGCGAGGCGGGGGAAGCTGCGTTTCAGAGCTTTGAAAGCGGCGAGCAGGATTTCTGGCAGCTGATTCGCGCGCATCAGGCGAAAACCGTGACGTTCGGCTCGTTCCAGGTGTTGCACAGTCTGGAACGTAGCCATGACTACGCGCTGCACTGCAATCTGGTGAGTTAAATCGACAATTGCATCAGGCGCTCGCCTTGCACGTTTTCCGTGGGCCGGCGCTTGTTCACCGCCCGTTCGCCGATCTTGATCAGTCGTGTGCGCGTGACGTTGCGGCTCAAGCGCAGCAGGGCAGCGGTGTGCACCTGGTTGTAATGGCTGAGGCGATACGCTGCGCGCAACAACGTGTGTTCGATGGTTAAACGGTATTAGCCAAATTCGATAGCCACTATCGAGAGCGTTGATTTCTGCCCTTTGAAGGGGGCGGGTAGCCTGTGTTCATTGCCCCGAACCCAGATGCCAGGACGCCACCCATGAAACCTCTAATCGCCATTTTCCTGCTGCTCGCGGTCTCCATTCTTGCCGGATGTGCCAGCCATGTTTCGCCCGAATTGCGACCCTATACCGCTGAAGAAACTCGGGAACTGGCGCTGGAGGACTTGAATCGTCGCGGTTTGTCCTTCGACGAGTACCATGCGAAAAAAGCCGAATTGCTCGGCCTGCCGCAAAAACCGGTCGGTTTCGACAAACATGGCGAGATGAACGCTGAACGTGCTGTACAGCTTCACGGTCGTCCAAGCTGATCTCAAACTGTACCGTTCGAAGTTTCACGTAACTGTCCATGGGTTTCCCCGGGGCGTGCGATAGGGTCAACACCTGACTGACCCTGATTGGACTGCCGCTCATGACGCTCTCGCTCGATCTGCTGCTGGGCTTCGCCCTGTTTGCCCTCGTCACCTCGATTACCCCTGGCCCGAACAACACCATGTTGCTGGCATCGGGCGTGAACTTCGGCTTTCACCGCACTATTCCGCACATGCTGGGCATCACTTGCGGCTTCTTTGTGCTCGTCCTCGCGGTCGGTTTCGGCCTGGGTGCTGTGTTTCAAACCTACCCGTTGCTCTATACGGTGCTTCGCTACGTCGGCGCGGCGTACTTGCTGTATCTGGCGTGGAAAATCGCCCATTCCGGTCCGGTCTCCGAGAGTGAAAAGGGCGACAGCAAACCCATCAGCTATCTCGGAGCGGCGGCGTTTCAGTGGGTCAATCCCAAGGCGTGGATCATGGCCATCGGTGCCATCAGCACCTACACGCCGATGCAGGGCTACTTCACCAATGTGATCGTGATTGCTGCGGTCTTTGCCTTGATCAATCTGCCGAGCGTCGGCGTCTGGGCCGGTTGCGGCACCTTGTTGCGCAATGTGTTGAAGGATCGACGCTGGTTGCGACTGTTCAACTGGGGCATGGCCCTGCTGTTGGTGGCTTCGCTGTATCCGTTGTTGCTCGAGAGCTTTAGCTGACACATCGCTTCAACCGGTTGGCCGATGCCTGTTAAGCTCGACTTCAGGAGCGTTCCTACGCACTTTTAAATGAAGTTGTCCTTCTTTAACGGCCTCCGATCAGGTATTTCTAACGCACTGAACGGTCAGCGCAGCTCACGAGGCTGCGCTTTGATGTTTCAGTGACGAGCCTCCTGATCCCGGAACATGCTCTGCGAGTCTTCTATGAATAAACGTCCTCTGTATTTTGACTACGCCGCCACCACGCCGGTGGATGAGCGGGTCATCAAGGTCATGGTCGAGTGCCTGGGTTTCAACGGAAACTTTGGCAACCCGGCGTCCAGCTCCCATGCCTTCGGCCAGCAGGCCCGGCAAACGGTCGAGCAGGCGCGGCGCCAGGTCGCCGAACTGGTCGGCGCTCAGGCGGACCAGATTGTCTGGACCTCCGGCGCCACCGAATCGAACAACCTTGCCCTCAAGGGCGTGGCCCAGGCCCGCGGGGTGTCCGGCGGACACATCATTACCAGCCAGATCGAACACAAGGCAATCCTCGACACGGCGAAGCAGTTGCAGGACACAGGCGTTGCCGTGACGTATCTGGTGCCTGACGCCGAGGGCCTGATTACCCCGCAAGCGGTCAGCGAGGCGATGCGCGAAGACACCTTTCTGGTGTCGCTGATGCTGGTCAACAATGAACTGGGCACGGTCAATGACATTGCAGCTATCGGCCAGGTGGTGCGTGATCGTGATGCACTGTTCCATGTCGACGCCGCCCAGGGCGCAGGCAAAGTGGCAATCGATCTTGCCCGCTTGCCGGTGGACCTGATGTCGTTTTCGGCGCACAAGATCTACGGCCCTAAAGGCATCGGCGCCCTGTACGTCGGCCCGCGCGCGCACCAGCGTTTGCTGGCGCAGATTCACGGTGGCGGTCACGAGGGCGGTTTGCGTTCCGGCACCTTGGCGACTCATCAGATCGCTGCGATGGGTGTGGCCTTCGCCTTGGCGGCGGCCGCATTCGACGAGGAAAAAGCCACGATCGTGCGGCTCCGCGAACGCTTGCTCGAGCAACTGCTGAGCATCCCCGGCGTGCGGCTCAATGGCAGCCCGACCCAACGCATTCCTCATACCCTGAGCCTGACCTTCAACGAAGGCGAGTTCAATTCTGCGGCGCTGAGCAGCTCGATCGCGTTTTCTGCGACCTCGGCCTGTAACTCCGCCAGCAATGCCCCGTCCCATGTGCTGCTGGCCCTGGGGCATGACGCCCGCTCGGCGGGTCGCACGATTCGCTTGAGCCTCGGCCGGTTCACCACCGAACAGGATGTCGACCAAGCGGCACAACTGATTAAAGCGGCCTGCGCCAGTGCTCCGGCATTCTGGCAATAAGGCCTGAAAGTGTCGGCACTGATCGGCACTCAACAATAATGATGAAGTGATTAGCAGGAGACATGATGAGTACGCAGCCTTCGATCAATGGATCGGTGCCCCAACGTTTGGCGCAAACCCGCGAGCTGATGAGCCGGGAGGGCATTCATGCCCTGCTGGTGCCGTCGGCCGATCCGCACTTGTCGGAATACCTGCCGGGCTATTGGCAAGGGCGGCAGTGGTTGTCGGGCTTTCATGGCTCGGTCGGCACACTGATCGTGACCCCGGACTTTGCCGGCGTCTGGGCCGACAGCCGTTACTGGGAACAAGCGAGCAAGGAACTCAACGGCAGCGGCATTGAACTGGTCAAGCTGCAGCCGGGCCAGCCTGGCCCGCTGGACTGGTTGGCCGAGCAAACCCCTGAAGGCGGTGTCGTCGCGGTAGATGGCGCGGTGATGGCCGTGGCGTCGGCGCGGACGCTGGGCGGCAAACTTGAAGAACGCGGCGCACGCCTGCGCACTGACATCGACCTGTTGAGCGAAGTCTGGAGCGACCGCCCGACGCTGCCGAATGAGCCGATCTACCAGCACTTGCCACCGCAGGCGACGGTCAGTCGGGGTGAAAAGCTCGCGAAATTGCGTGAGGTGTTGAAAGATCGTGGTGCTGACTGGCACTTCATCGCCACCCTGGATGACATCGCCTGGCTGTTCAACCTGCGTGGCGGCGACGTGTCGTTCAACCCGGTATTCGTGTCCTTCGCGCTGATCAGTCAAGAGCAGGCCACTCTGTTCGTGGCCCTGAGCAAGGTCGATGCCGAGCTGCGTGCGGTCCTCGAACAAGACGGCGTGACCCTGCGCGATTACAGCGAAGTGGCCGACGCCTTGCGCGCCGTGCCGAGCGGCGCGAGCTTGCAAGTCGATCCGGCGCGCGTGACGGCCGGTTTGCTGGATAACCTGAACAGCGGCGTGAAACTGGTCGAAGGTCTCAACCCGACCACGTTGGCCAAATCACAGAAAAGCCTGGCCGATGCCGGGCACATTCGTCAGGCCATGGAGCAAGACGGCGCGGCGCTGTGCGAGTTCTTCACCTGGCTGGACTCGGCGTTGGGTCGTGAGCGCATCACCGAACTGACCATCGACGAACACCTGACGGCCGCGCGTACCCGACGTCCGGGTTATGTGTCGCTGAGTTTCAACACCATTGCCGCGTTCAACGCCAATGGCGCGATGCCGCACTACCACGCCACCGAAGAAGAGCACGCGGTGATCGAAGGCGACGGTCTGTTGCTGATCGACTCCGGCGGCCAATACCTGGGCGGTACCACCGACATCACGCGGATGGTGCCGGTCGGTACGCCGACGGATGAGCAGAAACGCGATTGCACGCGGGTGCTCAAGGGCGTCATCGCGCTGTCCCGTGCGCAATTCCCTCGTGGCATTCTCTCGCCTTTGCTCGACTCGATTGCCCGCGCGCCGATCTGGGCTGAAAGTGTTGATTATGGACACGGCACCGGTCACGGCGTCGGCTACTTCCTCAATGTGCACGAAGGCCCGCAGGTCATTGCCTATCAGGCCGCCGCAGCACCGCAAACTGCGATGCAGCCGGGCATGATTACCTCCATCGAACCGGGCACTTACCGACCGGGCCGTTGGGGTGTACGGATCGAAAACCTGGTGTTGAACACCGAAGCGGGCAAGAGCGAATTCGGTGAGTTCCTGAAATTCGAAACCCTGACCCTGTGCCCGATTGACACTCGCTGTCTGGAACCGTCGCTGCTGACTGACGACGAAAAGCAGTGGTTCAACGCCTACCACGCCGAGGTGCGCCAGCGCTTGAGCCCGTTGCTCGAAGGCGCAGCCCTTGAGTGGTTGAACACCCGGACTGCAGCTATTTGACCGGTTGGAGTTCAGGCGCTGTTTCGAGCGCCTGACTCATGTAGTCGACAAAGGCTTTGACCCTGGCGGATTGGCGACGATTCGCCGGGGACACGGCATGAATCGGCAGCGACTGCGCGGTGTAGTCCTGCAAAATCGCAGTCACTCGCCCGGCGTTCAGATCCTCACTGAACAACCACACCGGCGACAAAGCAATTCCCAATCCTCCCAGCACCATCTCGCGGATCGCCTCTGAGTTGTTGCTTTTTGCATTGCCCTTGATCCGCACCTCATGATGCTGGGCTCCGCTTTCGTAAACCCATAGGTTCTGACTGTTCAGCAGGTTGAATTGCAGGCAATTGTGTCCGCGCAGTTCTTCTGGTGTTTGCGGCTGGCCGTGTTGCTTGAGGTAGCCTGGCGCAGCAACGGTCACTCGGTGGGTGGTGCCTATGCGGCGGGCGATCAGACCGCTGTCGGTCAATTCGCCGATTCTGAACGTGACGTCGAGGCCTTCGCTGACCAGGTCCTGATTCTGGTCACTGAGTTGCAGGTCTATCTGCACCTGGGGGTGTTGTTTCAGAAACTCAGGAAGCCGCGGTGCAATCTGCAATCGCCCGAAACTGACCGAGGAACCGATCTTCAGGTTGCCGGCAACGGTTTCGCGTCCTGAATGAAAACTGTGTTCCGCCGCGTCCACGGCCGCGAGGATTTGTCGGCACTCGCTGTAGTACCGCTGACCTTCGTCAGTCAGCGAGAGTTGACGCGTGCTGCGGGAAATCAGCTTCCCGCCCAGTTCAGTTTCCAGCGCCCTTAGCACTTTACTGATGGTTGGCTGGCTGGTCTGCATCTCCCTGGCAACGGCAGAAAAGCTGCCGCGCTCGACGACCCGGACGAAGATGGCCATTGCATTGAGTTTGTCCATGGGGTTTCTCATTGATGCCAAATGGGCATGGTCACTATAGCGATACAGCGTCTTATCGGCATGAGTGAGTGAGAGGAAGATCGTCCTACCGCCACCTCTGACAGGAATTTGCGAAATGACTGACTCACTTCAAATGCGTGCTCTGATTGTTGATGTGGCCAACGGGCCGTTACGCTTGGTTTCCATCCCGCGACCTGTGCCAGGACCGGGTCAGGTGTTGGTCAGGATCAAAGCCAGTGGAGTGAATCCGCTGGATGGAAAAATTCGTTCGGGTCAGGCGGCTCATGCGCGACAACCCTTGCCAGCGGTGCTGGGCATGGATCTGGCCGGGACGATTGAGGCGTTAGGCGAGGGCGTAAGTGGATGGCTGCCGGGTGATGAGGTCTACGCGATGGCGACCGGAATCGGCGGTGCGCAAGGTTCGCTTGCGCAGTTCGCGGTGGTTGATGCGCGTCTGCTGGCGCACAAACCGGGCAATCTGAGTATGCGTGAGACCGCCGGGTTGCCCCTGGTGTTGATTACCGCATGGGAAGGATTGGTAGACCGGGCTCGAGTGCGTGCCGGTCAGAAGGTGCTGATCCATGGCGGTGCCGGGGGTGTCGGGCACGTGGCGGTGCAAATAGCCCGGGCTTTCGGTGCTGAAGTATTCGCCACGGGCTCTGCGGGTCAGCAGGCAATCATCGAAAGCTTCGGTGCGACGTTTATCGACTACCGCAAGTCTTCGGTTGAGGACTATGTGGCGGAGCACACGGGGGAGAGGGGTTCGATATTGTCTATGACACGGTGGGCGGTGAAACGCTGGATGCTTCCTTCAAGGCTGCTCGGGTCTACGAGGGGCATGTGGTGAGCTGTCTCGGATGGGGGCAGCACAGTCTGGCACCGTTGTCGTTTCGGGCCGCGACTTACTCCGGAGTGTTTACCTTGTTGCCTTTATTGACTGGCAAGGGCGGCGAGCACCACGGACAGATCCTTCGGGACGCCGCGAAGTTGATTGAGGCCGGTAAGCTGAAGCCGTTGCTTGACCCGCGGCAGTTCACATTGCAAACCGCCGAGGCCGCCCATGAACTGCTCGCTGGTGGAGCGGCTCAAGGTCGTTTGGTCATCGAGATTTAACGCAGGGCCTCAAGGACGAAGTCCAGTCGATCCTGACCGAAGAACATCTGATCGCCGATGAACATGCACGGTGCGCCGAATACACCGCGCTGGACCGCTTGCTCGGTGTTGTCCTTGAGAGCGGCTTTGACGTCCTCATCGGCGGTAAGGGCCAGTACTTCGTTTGGATCGAAACCATTTCGCGTCAGCACGGCTGCAACAGTCGCCGGATCATCGAGGCTGCGTCCCTCGACCCAGAGTGCGTGGAACAGACAATCGATAAACGCGTGGAAGCGTTCGGGATGACGTAATTGCATACCGGTGACGGCGCGCATCAGCATCAGGGTATTGATAGGGAAGTGCGGGTTGAACTTCAGTGGCACGCCGTATCGTTTGGCGTAGCGGTCCAGGTCCTGAAACATGTAGCGACCTTTGGCCGGAATGGTTGCCGGTGAAGCGTTGCCCGTGGCTTTGAAGACCCCGCCCAGCAGCATGGGTTTGTAGACCAGCTGGCTGTCGGTCTGCTCGCAGATCTTCGGTAATTGGGTATACGCCAGGTAGGTGGCGGGGCTGCCTAAATCGAAAAAGAACTCCACGGTTTTGCTCATGGTCGGTGCGCTCTGCTTATTGTTGTAGGGGGAGGGCTTACCAGCGTTCGTTCCAGGGGCGCAGATCCAGCTCGAAAGTCCACGCGTCCCGGGGCTGGCTGTGCAAGTACCAATAGTTCTCGGCGATGTGCTCGGGATTGAGGATGCCGTCCTCGTCCTTGGTCGCGTACTTTTCCGGAAAACTGTTGCGGATGAAATCAGTATCGATGGCGCCGTCGACGACGACATGGGCAACGTGAATATTCATCGGCCCCAGCTCCCGGGCCATGCTTTGAGCCAGTGCGCGAATCCCGTGCTTGGCGCCGGCGAAGGCTGCAAATCCTGCCGCTCCGCGCAAGCCAGCGGTGGCGCCGGTGAACAGAATCGTGCCGCGTTGGCGCTTGGCCATCCGCTTGGCCACTTCACGGGCATTGAGAAAACCTGAGAAACAGGCCATTTCCCAGATCTTGAAATACTTGCGGGCAGTTTCTTCGAGAATGCTGCACGGCACATTGGCGCCGATGTTGAAAACAAACGCTTCGATGGGGCCGATCCCGGTCTCAATCTGCTCGACCAGCGCAATCACATCCTCTTCCTTACGTGCATCACAGGCAAATCCGTGGGCGTCACCGCCATTGGCCTTGATTGCATCGACCAATGGCTGGAGTTTGTCCGCGCTACGACGAGTGACGCAGGCAATGAAACCTTCCTGTGCAAAACGCTTGGCAATCGCGCCGCCGGTGGCATCACCGGCGCCGACAACCAGTACGACCTTCTTATTATTCATGGGTAGATCCCTTTGATGAACGATCGTTAACTGAACGAACGTTATGCTAGGATTTGGCATGCGTCAAGACAGTCAATCCTGAGGGCAAGGCAATGCGTTACTCGGCCAATCACAAGCTGGAAACAAGAGAGAAACTGCTGACAAGCAGCGCGGTGTCGGCCAAAAAGTCCGGTTTTTCCACGGTAGGCGTCGACGGGCTGATGAAGGCGATCGGCTTGAGTGGTGCTGCTTTCTACAGTCACTTTTCGTCGAAGGACGAACTGTTCGCTTCGATCGTCGAACGCGAGTTGTGCCAAAGCCTGGAGCGTTTGGGTGCTGATCAGGATTGCGACAGGCTCGAACGTTGCCTGAAGCATTATCTGAGCATGGCCCATGTCGAGCACCCGGAGTCCGGTTGTGCATTACCGGTATTGGGAGCCGAAATTGCTCGTTCAGATATCGCTGTTCGCCAGGAGGCGGAGGTCTGGATTTGTCGGCTGCAGGAGCGTTGGGCAAGTATTCTGGAAAGCGACAGTCTGGCGTGGGCGATTCTGTCGCAATGCATCGGTGCCTTGGTCGTGGCGCGAATGCTGGCCACTCCCGACATCCAGCGCACCGTGCTGAAGTCCAGTTACGATGAGATTGGCCGCCAGATTGCCGGGCGGCATCAACCTATTTGCAAATGACGATCATGCTTCGGCTGGTATAGCCGGCAGGGTTGAGACCAAATGGATAATCACCTGGTTCTTCCACGGCATCTCCCGACTTGGCGATGACCTTGTAACCCTTGGGCGCGCACGAGTTGGCGGCGCTGGTGTAGCACTTGTCCCAGGATGACGAAAGCCCTGAACAATTGATATGCAGCCCTTTCTTGCCATGTTTGACTTGTGTTTTCGATGTCGCCGCGCAACCCGCAATTGCGAGCACGGCAATCAATAGCAAAATTCGTTTCATTACTGTCCTTATAGCGCTCCCGGATCTCGCGCCCGGGTGTGGCTGCATTCGCTTTCGATTGAAGCGTTCTGATATCCCTATCCTGAAAAATCCTTGGATGACATTCGGTTGCGGGCCTAAACATGGCCTAATTGAGCGGCAAATACCAGACCTGCGTCAAATCCTGTATCAATCCGCCGCGACCGCGGGCTTGGCAGCACTTCCCATGGTCATGGTCGCCCCCACGGAAGCCAGAATGATGCACATGATCGCCATCCACTGTGACAGTGTGAGGTATTCGTGGAGAAACAGCAGACCAGACAGCGCGCCAATAGCCGGTTCAATGCTCATCAATGTGCCGAAAGTCCGGGTTGGCATTCGGGTGAGCGCGACCATCTCCAGCGTATAGGGCAGGGCGGTGGACAGAAGGGCGACAGCGATGGCCACGGGGATCAATGACGGAGTCAGCAGGGCGGCACCGGCATGGACGATGCCGATAGGCGCGACGAACAGTGCGGCAATCATCACTCCCAGTGCAGCGGTCTGTACGCCATTGTCGGCGCCGGCCTTCTGGCCGAACAGGATGTAAAGCGCCCAGCACACGCCTGCACCCAAGGCATAACTGGCGCCTGCCAGGTCGATTCCCGCACTTGTCGCTCCTGTCGGTATCAATAGCAGCAAGCCGATAGCCGCCAGGGCAATCCACAAAAAGTCGATTGCGCGGCGTGAGGCATAGATAGCCACCGCCAGTGGCCCGGTGAACTCCAGGGCGACGGCAATACCCAGGGGGACGGTGCGCAAAGACATATAGAAGAGGAAGTTCATGCCGCCCAGTGCCATCCCGTAGACGATAACGGTACGCAAGGACTTTGCGGTGAGCTTCGCCCGCCATGGGCGCAACAGGATCAGCATGATCACGCTGGCGAAGAGCAGCCGCAGGGTGGTGGTCCCCTGAGCGCCGATAATCGGGAACATGCTTTTGGCCAATGAGGCGCCGGACTGGATCGACGCCATGGCTATTAAAAGCAGGCCCACGGAGAACAGGGTCGAGACGAGGCTGCGGGGATGGTCATTCATAGCGTGGCATCGTCCGAAGTGGGAAGCGAAAGTGTTGTTCTATGGTTTGGGCAATATATTGCGCATTCGCGACGGTCGCGTCTATATATAAGCAACGATTTTGGGCATCCTGATAGAAAAGCCAAATCAGGGGTTGACGGCAGATTCTGGAAGTCTATAATTCGCCCCACTTCCGGCGCAGTCGAAACGGAAAACTCCTTGGTAAACAAAGAGTTACGCAGTTTTCGACAGCGAGTTGCTTCAGGTCATCGAAGCCCAGAAGGAGTTGATCAGGCGGGGTTGTTTGGCTTGGTTGACGGTTCGATCTTCTCGGTCGAAAGCGGAGAAAAAGAGGTGTTGACAGCAGCGAGTAACGCTGTAGAATTCGCCTCCCGCTAACGAGAGATCGGAAGCGCAAGTGGTTGAAGTTGCAAAGGAAACTTTGAAAACTTCTGAAAATAACCGCTTGACAGCAACAGAGGCTGCTGTAGAATGCGCGCCTCGGTTGAGACGAAAGATCTTAACCAACCGCTCTTTAACAACTGAATCAAGCAATTCGTGTGGGTGCTTGTGGAGTCAGACTGATAGTCAACAAGATTATCAGCATCACAAGTTACTCCGCGAGAAATCAAAGATGTAACCAACGATTGCTGAGCCAAGTTTAGGGTTTCTTAAAAACCCAAAGATGTTTGAACTGAAGAGTTTGATCATGGCTCAGATTGAACGCTGGCGGCAGGCCTAACACATGCAAGTCGAGCGGCAGCACGGGTACTTGTACCTGGTGGCGAGCGGCGGACGGGTGAGTAATGCCTAGGAATCTGCCTGGTAGTGGGGGATAACGCTCGGAAACGGACGCTAATACCGCATACGTCCTACGGGAGAAAGCAGGGGACCTTCGGGCCTTGCGCTATCAGATGAGCCTAGGTCGGATTAGCTAGTTGGTGAGGTAATGGCTCACCAAGGCGACGATCCGTAACTGGTCTGAGAGGATGATCAGTCACACTGGAACTGAGACACGGTCCAGACTCCTACGGGAGGCAGCAGTGGGGAATATTGGACAATGGGCGAAAGCCTGATCCAGCCATGCCGCGTGTGTGAAGAAGGTCTTCGGATTGTAAAGCACTTTAAGTTGGGAGGAAGGGCAGCTACCTAATACGTATCTGTTTTGACGTTACCGACAGAATAAGCACCGGCTAACTCTGTGCCAGCAGCCGCGGTAATACAGAGGGTGCAAGCGTTAATCGGAATTACTGGGCGTAAAGCGCGCGTAGGTGGTTTGTTAAGTTGGATGTGAAATCCCCGGGCTCAACCTGGGAACTGCATTCAAAACTGACAAGCTAGAGTATGGTAGAGGGTGGTGGAATTTCCTGTGTAGCGGTGAAATGCGTAGATATAGGAAGGAACACCAGTGGCGAAGGCGACCACCTGGACTGATACTGACACTGAGGTGCGAAAGCGTGGGGAGCAAACAGGATTAGATACCCTGGTAGTCCACGCCGTAAACGATGTCAACTAGCCGTTGGGAGCCTTGAGCTCTTAGTGGCGCAGCTAACGCATTAAGTTGACCGCCTGGGGAGTACGGCCGCAAGGTTAAAACTCAAATGAATTGACGGGGGCCCGCACAAGCGGTGGAGCATGTGGTTTAATTCGAAGCAACGCGAAGAACCTTACCAGGCCTTGACATCCAATGAACTTTCCAGAGATGGATTGGTGCCTTCGGGAACATTGAGACAGGTGCTGCATGGCTGTCGTCAGCTCGTGTCGTGAGATGTTGGGTTAAGTCCCGTAACGAGCGCAACCCTTGTCCTTAGTTACCAGCACGTAATGGTGGGCACTCTAAGGAGACTGCCGGTGACAAACCGGAGGAAGGTGGGGATGACGTCAAGTCATCATGGCCCTTACGGCCTGGGCTACACACGTGCTACAATGGTCGGTACAGAGGGTTGCCAAGCCGCGAGGTGGAGCTAATCCCAGAAAACCGATCGTAGTCCGGATCGCAGTCTGCAACTCGACTGCGTGAAGTCGGAATCGCTAGTAATCGCGAATCAGAATGTCGCGGTGAATACGTTCCCGGGCCTTGTACACACCGCCCGTCACACCATGGGAGTGGGTTGCACCAGAAGTAGCTAGTCTAACCTTCGGGAGGACGGTTACCACGGTGTGATTCATGACTGGGGTGAAGTCGTAACAAGGTAGCCGTAGGGGAACCTGCGGCTGGATCACCTCCTTAATCGACGACATCAGCTGCTCCATAAGTTCCCACACGAATTGCTTGATTCATTGAAGAAGACGATAGAAGCAGCTTTAAGCTCCAAGCTGATAGCTCCAAGCTAACAGTTGCGCGCTCGAAATTGGGTCTGTAGCTCAGTTGGTTAGAGCGCACCCCTGATAAGGGTGAGGTCGGCAGTTCGAATCTGCCCAGACCCACCAATTTTGTTATGGGGCCATAGCTCAGCTGGGAGAGCGCCTGCCTTGCACGCAGGAGGTCAACGGTTCGATCCCGTTTGGCTCCACCATATAACTGCTTCTGCTGTTAGAGTTTAGAAATGAATATTCCGGTGTGAATATTGATTTCTAGTCTTTGATTAGATCGTTCTTTAAAAATTTGGGTATGTGATAGAAAGATAGACTGAACGTTACTTTCACTGGTAGCGGATCAGGCTAAGGTAAAATTTGTGAGTTGCTCTTAATTGAGTATTATCGAATTTTCGGCGAATGTCGTCTTCACAGTATAACCAGATTGCTTGGGGTTATATGGTCAAGTGAAGAAGCGCATACGGTGGATGCCTTGGCAGTCAGAGGCGATGAAAGACGTGGTAGCCTGCGAAAAGCTTCGGGGAGTCGGCAAACAGACTTTGATCCGGAGATGTCTGAATGGGGGAACCCAGCCATCATAAGATGGTTATCTTAAGCTGAATACATAGGCTTAAGAGGCGAACCAGGGGAACTGAAACATCTAAGTACCCTGAGGAAAAGAAATCAACCGAGATTCCCTTAGTAGTGGCGAGCGAACGGGGACTAGCCCTTAAGTGGCTTTGAGATTAGCGGAACGCTCTGGAAAGTGCGGCCATAGTGGGTGATAGCCCTGTACGCGAAAATCTCTTAGTCATGAAATCGAGTAGGACGGAGCACGAGAAACTTTGTCTGAATATGGGGGGACCATCCTCCAAGGCTAAATACTACTGACTGACCGATAGTGAACTAGTACCGTGAGGGAAAGGCGAAAAGAACCCCGGAGAGGGGAGTGAAATAGATCCTGAAACCGTATGCGTACAAGCAGTGGGAGCCCACTTTGTTGGGTGACTGCGTACCTTTTGTATAATGGGTCAGCGACTTATTTTCAGTGGCGAGCTTAACCGAATAGGGGAGGCGTAGCGAAAGCGAGTCTTAATAGGGCGTCTAGTCGCTGGGAATAGACCCGAAACCGGGCGATCTATCCATGGGCAGGTTGAAGGTTGGGTAACACTAACTGGAGGACCGAACCGACTACCGTTGAAAAGTTAGCGGATGACCTGTGGATCGGAGTGAAAGGCTAATCAAGCTCGGAGATAGCTGGTTCTCCTCGAAAGCTATTTAGGTAGCGCCTCATGTATCACTGTAGGGGGTAGAGCACTGTTTCGGCTAGGGGGTCATCCCGACTTACCAAACCGATGCAAACTCCGAATACCTACAAGTGCCGAGCATGGGAGACACACGGCGGGTGCTAACGTCCGTCGTGAAAAGGGAAACAACCCAGACCGTCAGCTAAGGTCCCAAAGTTATGGTTAAGTGGGAAACGATGTGGGAAGGCTTAGACAGCTAGGAGGTTGGCTTAGAAGCAGCCACCCTTTAAAGAAAGCGTAATAGCTCACTAGTCGAGTCGGCCTGCGCGGAAGATGTAACGGGGCTCAAACCATACACCGAAGCTACGGGTATCACTTAGGTGATGCGGTAGAGGAGCGTTCTGTAAGCCTGTGAAGGTGAGTTGAGAAGCTTGCTGGAGGTATCAGAAGTGCGAATGCTGACATGAGTAACGACAATGGGTGTGAAAAACACCCACGCCGAAAGACCAAGGTTTCCTGCGCAACGTTAATCGACGCAGGGTTAGTCGGTCCCTAAGGCGAGGCTGAAAAGCGTAGTCGATGGAAAACAGGTTAATATTCCTGTACTTCTGGTTATTGCGATGGAGGGACGGAGAAGGCTAGGCCAGCTTGGCGTTGGTTGTCCAAGTTTAAGGTGGTAGGCTGGAATCTTAGGTAAATCCGGGATTCTAAGGCCGAGAGCTGATGACGAGTGTTCTTTTAGAACACGAAGTGGTTGATGCCATGCTTCCAAGAAAAGCTTCTAAGCTTCAGGTAACCAGGAACCGTACCCCAAACCGACACAGGTGGTTGGGTAGAGAATACCAAGGCGCTTGAGAGAACTCGGGTGAAGGAACTAGGCAAAATGGCACCGTAACTTCGGGAGAAGGTGCGCCGGTGAGGGTGAAGCATTTACTGCGTAAGCCCATGCCGGTCGAAGATACCAGGCCGCTGCGACTGTTTATTAAAAACACAGCACTCTGCAAACACGAAAGTGGACGTATAGGGTGTGACGCCTGCCCGGTGCCGGAAGGTTAATTGATGGGGTTAGCTAACGCGAAGCTCTTGATCGAAGCCCCGGTAAACGGCGGCCGTAACTATAACGGTCCTAAGGTAGCGAAATTCCTTGTCGGGTAAGTTCCGACCTGCACGAATGGCGTAACGATGGCGGCGCTGTCTCCACCCGAGACTCAGTGAAATTGAAATCGCTGTGAAGATGCAGTGTATCCGCGGCTAGACGGAAAGACCCCGTGAACCTTTACTATAGCTTTGCACTGGACTTTGAATTTGCTTGTGTAGGATAGGTGGGAGGCTTTGAAGCGTGGACGCCAGTTCGCGTGGAGCCAACCTTGAAATACCACCCTGGCAACTTTGAGGTTCTAACTCAGGTCCGTTATCCGGATCGAGGACAGTGTATGGTGGGTAGTTTGACTGGGGCGGTCTCCTCCTAAAGAGTAACGGAGGAGTACGAAGGTGCGCTCAGACCGGTCGGAAATCGGTCGTAGAGTATAAAGGCAAAAGCGCGCTTGACTGCGAGACAGACACGTCGAGCAGGTACGAAAGTAGGTCTTAGTGATCCGGTGGTTCTGTATGGAAGGGCCATCGCTCAACGGATAAAAGGTACTCCGGGGATAACAGGCTGATACCGCCCAAGAGTTCATATCGACGGCGGTGTTTGGCACCTCGATGTCGGCTCATCACATCCTGGGGCTGAAGCCGGTCCCAAGGGTATGGCTGTTCGCCATTTAAAGTGGTACGCGAGCTGGGTTTAGAACGTCGTGAGACAGTTCGGTCCCTATCTGCCGTGGACGTTTGAGATTTGAGAGGGGCTGCTCCTAGTACGAGAGGACCGGAGTGGACGAACCTCTGGTGTTCCGGTTGTCACGCCAGTGGCATTGCCGGGTAGCTATGTTCGGAATAGATAACCGCTGAAAGCATCTAAGCGGGAAACTAGCCTCAAGATGAGATCTCACTGGGACCTTGAGTCCCCTGAAGGGCCGTCGAAGACTACGACGTTGATAGGTTGGGTGTGTAAGCGCTGTGAGGCGTTGAGCTAACCAATACTAATTGCCCGTGAGGCTTGACCATATAACACCCAAGCAATTTGCTGACCTGAAAAGGCACCAGATTGCGGTGTGTGAAGACGAAACGAACCGAAAGTTCGATTGTTCACAAACACCGAGATCTATCACATACCCATTCGCTGGAGCGTGCGCCGTAAGGCAAACGACCTGGCTACCGAATTTCTTGACGACCATAGAGCATTGGAACCACCTGATCCCATCCCGAACTCAGCAGTGAAACGATGCATCGCCGATGGTAGTGTGGGGTTTCCCCATGTGAGAGTAGGTCATCGTCAAGATTAAATTCCGAAACCCCTATCTGCGTATGCAGGTAGGGGTTTTGTTTTTTCCGCAGGAAAGTGGCGTGACAAAAAAGGATAGCCGACGGGCTATCCCAGGTTTCAGCAGCATCGTTAGTGAAACTTTGGCAGAACGTATTCAGCTATCTCTTCAATAACCTCTGCCACAGGGCGTTCGCTACGACGCATGTGCAAGCCGACATGCTGCACACCAGCCTCACGTAACGCCTGAAGCTCATCAATCAAGGCCAGCCGTCCACAACTGCCACCGAAGCGCACACGTCGCATGGGGGTATGAGGATTAGCAGTCAGGTCCAAGTGTACGAAGCTGATATAAGGCTTATCGCCTCCAACTTCCCGCCACAGCCCCACTCGACGTCGGTGCTCATCCGGCGTACCAGGGTAGGCGAGCCAACCATCCATGTGCTCACCAATCCAGGCCGGTGATTGTTGACCAAGACCTGCAACCAGCAGTGGCATAGGCTGATCTCGCTCCGGTAACAGGCGAGCGCCCTCAGGTAAACGACCTTCACCCTGGCTACGGATCAATTCAACCGTATCGCGAAAGATCTCCCCGCGCTGATCGTAATCCACCCCAAACAACGGATACTCCATCGGCCGGTCACCACTGGCCACCCCAAGGAGCAGACGCCCGTCACTCAGTTCATCAACACTGTTGGCGGCCTTGAGCGTTAGCCAAGGCTGACGCAATGGCAGCACAACCGCTGCTGTACCGAGCATGATGTTCTCCGTAATCCCGGCCAAATACCCAAGGTAAGAAAAGGTCTCAAAGACCTGTGCAGCGTCGCCAAAGTTGGGGTCGTAAACCGGCACATCACGTACCCAAAGTGCGCGAAAACCGGCGTTGTCAGCCAAACGTGCCATCGCGGCGTGCTGCTTCAAGTCGGGGACACCAAAAGGACGATCCTGAGCGATCCGCAGCCGCTGTCCATCACTGGACCAATCGTTATCCAGCGGCAGTTCCAGTCCGATGGAAAATCCATTCGAGCCGAGTAATCGTTGAAATCGTGGATGCATGAAAAGACTCCCAAACAACAAAATGGAATGACATGCACCCAGTATCTACAGGCTCATCTACAAGAAAAATGCATGAATCGGAATATCAATCTTGAGCAAAACGCACGAGTCAAAGAAAAAGCCGACCGTCGTTTTGACCCTCAAGGACAACCATTCGAGAAAATCCCACTAAAGTGACTGCACAGTTTTTGGTATGGTGCAGCTCGTTTTTTAACGGATTGATTTGCAGGCCTAAGGATCGCCCCCCTTTTTTAGTCATAGAGCCGCTACAGAAATGCCCGAACCGATACCCATCAAGGACCACGAAAAAGAGACGCGTCTGGTCAACAAGCGGCTGATCGCCTGCGCCTTGTTCGTCGCCGCCATTTCCTGCGCACTTGTGGTGCGCATGTATGTCCTGCAAGTGGTCGAATACGACTATCACTCGACAATCTCCGAAAACAACCGCGTCCATGTCCTGCCGATCACCCCGACCCGCGGGCTGATCTACGACCGCAACGGCGTAGTCCTCGCGGATAACCGTCCCAGTTTCAACCTCACCATCACCCGCGAACGCGCCTCCGATGTCAAAGAGGAGCTCGATGAGGTGGTCAACCTCCTGCACTTGCCAGCCGAAGACCGGACACTGTTCGACAAGGCCATGAAGCAGGCGCGCCACCCGTTCGTGCCGGTCACACTGTTCTACGAGCTCAGTGAACAGCAAATCGCGGTTCTCGCGGTCAATGAGTTCCGTCTGCCGGGGATCGATGTCGAGCCCCAGTTCGTGCGCCATTACCCGTTTGGCGCACACTTTGCGCACTCGATCGGTTACGTTGGTCGTATCAACGAAAAAGAATCCAAAGCCCTCGACACGGTGGAGTATCGCGGCACCCAATCCATCGGCAAGACCGGCATTGAAAAATTCTACGAGTCGCAATTGCACGGCCAGGTGGGTTACGAAGAAGTCGAAACCAATGCCCAGGGCCGCGTACTGCGAGTGCTCAAGCACACCGATCCGATCCCCGGCAAAAACATTGTCCTGAGCCTGGACGTCAAACTTCAGGAAGCGGCCGAGGAAGCCTTGGGTGATCGTCGTGGTTCGGTGGTGGCGCTCGATCCGTCGACCGGTGAAGTACTGGCCATGGTCAGCAAGCCCAGTTTCGACCCGAACCTGTTCGTCACCGGCATCAGCTTCAAGGAATACGCGGCGCTGCACGACTCAATCGATCGGCCGCTGTTCAACCGCGTTCTGCGCGGCCTCTACGCGCCAGGTTCGACCATCAAACCCGAGGTGGCCATTGCCGGCCTCGACGCTGGCGTCGTCACCCCTCAGACCCGCGTCTTTGACCCCGGTTATTACCAGCTCCCGGACTTTGATCACAAATACCGTAACTGGAACCACAGCGGCGACGGCTGGGTCGACATGGACGCGGCGATCATGCGCTCCAACGACACCTACTTCTATGACCTGGCTCACAAGCTGGGCATCGATCGCCTGCACGACTACATGGCCATGTTCGGCCTCGGCGAAAAAGTCTCGCTGGACATGTTCGAAGAGTCTGCCGGCTTGATGCCATCGCAAGCGTGGAAGCGCGCCACGCGCCGTCAGGCCTGGTTCCCGGGCGAAACCGTGATCCTTGGCATCGGCCAGGGTTATATGCAGGTCACGCCGCTGCAGCTGGCCCAGGCCACCGCGCTGATTGCCAACAAAGGTGTGTGGAACCGACCGCACCTGGCAAAGACCGTGGATGGCGTAGCGCCGGTGGACGAGCACCCTATGCCGAACATCCTGCTCAAGGATCCGCGTGACTGGGAGCAGGTCAACCATGGCATGCAGATGGTGATGCACGACGCCCGCGGGATTGCCAGAGCCGCCGCGCAGGGCGCTCAGTACCGCATTGCCGGCAAGAGTGGTACCGCGCAAGTCGTCGCGATCAAGCAAGGCGAGCGCTACAACCGGGCGAAAACCCTGGAGCGCAACCGCGACAATGCCTTGTTCGTCGGCTTCGCCCCGGCCGAGCACCCGAAGATCGTCATCTCGGTGATGATTGAAAACGGTGAGGCCGGTGGTCGCGTCGCCGGCCCTGTGGTGCGGCAGATCATGGACGCCTGGTTACTCGATCAGGACGGCCATCTAAAGCCGCAATACGCCACGCCGAGCAAAGCTCCGGGCGACCCTCACGTCTAAGCGCTCAAAGCTTCACAGCACAGGCTCATGAATACTGAGCATGTGCTGGAAGCTTTCGAGGAAGACCGTTTCGGCTTGACTCATCTTCTGATCGCGGGTCCACAACAGCTGAATATCGAAACCCACCACCCCATCCTCCGGCGGCCATCTGGTGCTGTCCCTGGGGTTCGATATTTTCGAACTGGACCCGCAGCGCAAAGTGGCAGTGACCCGTGAAGGGTTTGCGGTGTTGGGCGAACGGATTCGTAGCCTTGGGTTGCCGTGTCTGATTGTGCAGGAGGTCGGGTATCACCTGGAGAGTCTTGAGGACAATGCCCGGGCGTTTTTTGTGAATGCCGAGGTGTGGCAGCTCTGAGATCATTGGGGCCAGGTACGTCGCCTTCGCGGGCAAGCCTCGCTCCTACAGGTTATTTGCCTGGCGGGAAATTTTGGTTCGCCTCAACCCTGTAGGAGCGAGGCTTGCCCGCGAAGAACAATGACTCGGTCCACCTGACAGAACCCAAGTGCTGTAAGGCACTTGCCATCGCCCTGACGTTAACGTAAAGATTGCGGCAGGGCGCTGAACTTGAAAGGCGCAAAGCGGACCGATCCGGAGCGCTTGATGACGCTAATAAAAACACCTTCTCCCAAGCTGCACCGCGAAGCCCGGCTGGCCCGGGAAAAACTCCATCTGGAGGGCGAAGTCCCCGATGGTGTTCTGCGGGCAGAAATCGATGCGTCGTGGCGGCGCAGCCTCAGCCATGGCGTGCATTTCAACGCCAAGCACGAACTGGCGCTGGAATCGAGCGCCAGCCTCGACGTGCTGTTGGCAAGTAATCGCCTGCTGATCGACGCCGCATTACCGGCCATCGACTACCTGGCTGAACGCCAAGGCAAGGAAGGCCTGATCATCCTCGCCAACTCCGACGCCACCATCCTCGCCGTCGAAGGACGCGCCGACCGCCTCAAGGGCAGCGGCCTGCAAGACATCACCCTGGGCGCCTGCTGGAGCGAAGCCGCTCGTGGTACCAACGCACTGGGCACCGCACTGGTGGAAGCCCGGCCGACGATGATCGATTGCGGCGAGCATTACCTCGATCGTCTAAGCGATTTCTCCTGCACATCGGTGCCGATCCATTGCCCCCAAGGCGACATCCTCGGCGTCCTTGACCTGACCCGCGAAGGCCCCCTCGGCCGCGTTCATGACAGCACCGCGTTGCTGGCCATGGCCGTCAGCCAGATCGAAAGCCGCGTGTTCAACGCCAGTTACCCGGACGAAATCGTCCTCGCGTTCCACAGCCGTCGGCAATACCTTGAATCCCCTTGGCAGGGCCTGCTGGCGGTGAGTCTCGGCGGACAGATCCTGGCGGTCAGCGCGCAAGCCTGTCAGTTGCTGCGTGCCGAGCGTTCGGCCCTGGTCGGTCGGCGTTGCGAGGAATTTCTCGGTGTCGATGGCCTGCAATTGCTGTCCCGTCTGCATCAAGGTGGCGTCGGCAGTTTGCAGACCGCCAAAGGCGAATTCTTCTACAAAACCCTGCGGGCGCCGCAACGTTCCATCAACGTCAGCACACCGCCGCGCAGCCCCGCGAAAACCGCCAAGCCACAACCGGATCTCGAATCCCTGGCCGGCAGTAACGTGCGTTATGCCCGGGCTTTGCGCATGGCCCGCCAAGGGCTGGCCAATGAATTGCCGGTGTTGCTGCTCGGTGAAACCGGCACCGGTAAAGAAGTCATCGCCCGTGCGCTGCACATGGCCGGAACCCGCTGTGACAAACCTTTCGTTGCGGTGAACTGCGCGGCAATCCCTGAAGGCCTGATCGAGTCGGAACTGTTCGGCTACCGCGAAGGCGCCTTCACCGGCTCCCGTCGTGGCGGCATGATCGGACGACTGCAACAGGCCCACGGCGGCACCTTGTTCCTCGACGAAATCGGTGACATGCCGCTGGCCTTGCAGGCCCGTCTGCTGCGGGTGTTGCAGGACCGTAAAGTGGCGCCGCTGGGCGCGGGCGAGGAACAAGACATCGACGTCGCGCTGATCTGCGCCACCCACCGAGACCTCAAGCGTCTGGTCGAAGAAAAGCACTTCCGTGAAGACCTGTTCTACCGGGTCAACGGCATCAGCGTGATGCTCCCGGCCCTGCGCGAGCGCGAGGATTTCAGCGGTTTGGTTGCCCGTCTGCTGGCCAAACTTGATGCCCCGACGATGGTCCTGCATGACGATCTGAGCCGCTTGCTCGACGGCTACCATTGGCCGGGCAACATTCGCCAACTGGAAATGGTCCTGCGCACCGCGCTGGCCATGCGCGAACCCGGGGACACGGTGCTCACCCTCGACCACCTGCCCGACAGCATGCTCGACGAACTGACCGCGACTGAACGCCCGGCATCGGGCAGCATTCGCGAAAACGAACTGGAGCTGATCCGCCAGGCCTTGGACAGCCATCAGGGCAACGTCTCGGCCGCCGCCGACGCCTTGGGCATCAGCCGCGCGACCCTGTATCGCAAGCTCAAACAGTTGCGTTCGTGATGCAGCGCTTGATCGTTCGGCTGATCGACAGCCAGAACCCCGAAGCCCTGCAAGCGGCGTTGTGTTGGCTCTACAGTTTTGTGCGCCCGCATCGATTGGCGATTGCCGGGCTGCTCGGCTTGTCGGTCTGCGCTTCTTCGCTGGTGCTGGTGCAGCCGTGGCTGACCAAACTATTGATCGACGATGGCTTGCTGGCGAAAAACTTCCCGATGCTGGTGTTGATTGCCGGATTGATGATTCTCGCCGGGCTGCTCGGCACAGCGCTGTCGGGGATCAATCGCTACCTGCACACGCGGCTGTCCGGGCGGATTCTGTTCTCGCTGCGCGACGACCTTTATCGACATCTGCAAACCCTGTCACCGAGCTTCTATGGACAGCGGCGCATCGGTGATCTGATGTCGCGCCTGGATGGCGACGTTGCGGAGATCCAGCGCTTCGCTGTGGATTCGCTGTTCTCGGCGGTATCGAGCGTGGTTGGCCTGGTGGTGGCGGTGGCGATGCTGCTGACCCTGTCGTGGAAACTTTCACTGCTGGCATTGGTGCTGATTCCCCTCGACATCCTCTGGCTGCGCTGGATGCGGCGCAAAGTCGAGCGCGATGTACGGCAGTTGCGCGAGCGCTCGGCGGACATGTCCTCGTTCATGGTCGAGACCTTGCCGGTGATGAAATTCATCCAGTCTGCCGGCCAGCAACAACGCGAATCGCGCCGTCTGGAGTCGCTTGGTCAAGGCTATATGAGCCAGCTGCTGCGCCTGCAAGTCACCGAGTTTTTTACCCAGGCGGTGCCCGGCACGCTGACGTCATTGTCCCGGGCCTGTGCGTTTTTGATTGGCGGTTATTGGGTGGTGCAGGGGACCTGGCAACTGGGCGCGCTGATCGCGTTTTCCACGTACCTGGGGATGGCGGTCGGACCGGTTCAGAGCCTGCTCGGGCTCTATGTCGCGATTCAGCGGATGACCGTCAGCCTCGGCCGGGTCATGGAACTGCGTGGTGAAGAACCCACCGTGCTAACACCGGTTGAACCCAAGCCGATGCCGACCTCTGGCGAGTTGCGTTTCGACGACGTGCACTTCAGCCATCCCGGTCGTCCGACGACCTTGCGCGGCATCGAAGCGCGAATTCCCTATGGCTTGAAAGTCGCCCTGAGCGGCGGCTCCGGCGTCGGTAAATCAACGCTGATCGATCTGCTGCAACGCCATCACGATCCGCAAGCTGGCCGGGTGCTGCTGGGCGAGGTCGATCTGCGTGAACTGGACCTGTTCCAGCTGCGTCGGCGGATAGCCGTGGTCAGTCAGGACATCGTGCTGTTTCGCGGCAGCCTGGCCGACAACCTCGCTTACGCGGTGCCGGACGCCAGCCGTGAAGCGATTGCCGAAGTCGCAAGGCTGGCGCAACTCGACAGCCTGATCGAATCGTTGCCCGAAGGTCTCGACAGTCCGTTGGGCGAACGCGGCCAGCAGTTGTCCGGCGGGCAGAAACAGCGGATCGCCATCGCCCGGGCGTTGTTGCAGGATCCGCTGATTCTGGTGTTGGATGAAGCGACCTCGGCGGTGGATGAAGCCACCGAGCGCGAAGTCATCGAGGCCATCGACCGACTGTTTGCCGGGCGCACGCGGATCCTGATCAGCCATCGTCCTTCCACGCTGGCTGATGCTGATGTGCGTTTTGAATTGCTCGACGGCGTACTCATTTCAAAAGCGGTGCTGCATGAAGCCTGAGCTAAGGATTGGCGTGGTCGACAGCGGACATTCGGCGGCGCAACGGGTGCAGGTGATCGCCGGACGGCGTTTTTCACTGCTGGAGGATGGCCTGGCCGAAAGCGACTTGCGTGACGACCCGCTGGGCCACGGCAGCGCGGTGATCGAAGCCATCGGGCGGCGAGCCCCTGCGGCGGTGTTTTGCGTGGGGCAGGTGTTTGACCAGCGCGGCGTCACCAGCGCCTTGCAGATCGCCAGTGCTATCGACTGGCTGGTGGCGCAGGATGTTCGCTTGATTAATTTGAGCCTTGGATTACGCCAGGATCGCAGCCTGTTGCGCGAAGCCTGCGCAGCGGCGGTGGCGCGGGGCATTTTGTTGTGTGCCTCCAGCCCGGCCCAGGGCGAGGGTGTGTATCCGGCGAATTATCCACAGGTGCTGCGCGTCACCGGCGATGCGCGTTGCGCCGAGCATGAATGGTCGTGGCTCAACAGTGCCCAGGCCGATTTCGCGGCGTGCGTGCATGGGACCTATCCGGGACAGTCCGGTGCGAGCCTTGGGTGTGCGGCGTTGAGCGGACATATTGCGAGTTTCCTGGTTGCCCATCCCGACGCGAGTAACGAGCACATCATCGAGTGGCTGCGCGAGAACGCCCGCTATCGCGGCCCTGAACGGCGCTTCGGCGCATGATTGTGATTCTTGGCGCTGGACCTGCCGGGGCGGCAGTCGCCCTGGGTTTGCGGCGACTCGGTTATGCGGTGACCCTGGTCAGCGAGTGGCGCCGGTTTGCGGCACTGGAAGGCGTTTCGCTTCGGGTGCTGGAGGCCCTGCGCGGCGCGGGCCTGCAGCAGGCGTTGGCGGATGCGGCGTTGCCCTCCCAGCGGCAGGTGTCGTGGAACGGTCAGCAACATGCGCAGAACATCGAATTTCTGTTGGATCGCCCGAGTTTCGACCGAGGTTTGCGCGAAGACCTGCGTCAGGCAGGTGTTGAGCTGATCGAAGGGCGGGTGCTGAGCGTTCAGGCCTCGGCGGTGGGGCATCGGGTCGAGATTGAAGGGCGCCAGGCGCTGTTTGCGGATTTTCTGGTAGAAGCCCGCGGACGCCAGGCGCCCGCACTGGGCAAAGGCCTGCGTGGGCCGGAGACGGTCAGCCTGCTCAATCGTTGGCAAGGTACGCCGGGCAGCACCGCCAGCGCGGTGGAAAGCCTTGAGGACGGCTGGGCGTGGATGGCGCGGCGGGCCGACGGTCAGTGTTATTGGCAATGGACGGTGGACGTGGCCAGCGCGCAATTGCCAGGCAAGGCGACGTTGCCGGATTACTGCCGCGCACGGCGTCAGGGTTCGGCATGGGCGCGTGAGTTTTTCGGTGCCGGGCCTGAGACCGATCTCCAACTGCATGCGCGCAGCAGCACGGCGATTTTGAGTCCGCAGGTCTGTGGTGATCACTGGATCCGGGTCGGCGATGCCGCGATGGCGGTGGATCCGCTGTCGGGCAATGGCATTTTCCAGTCCTTGTCTTCAGCGTTACAGGCGCCCACGGTGATCAACACGTTATTGCGTAAACCGGAACGGGCGGCGTTGGCCCAACGGTTTCATCAGCAGCGGGTGGAGCAGCTGTTTTTGCGCTTTGCGCGGATCGGTCGCGACTTTTACGCCGATGAACAGAGGTGGCTGGAGCAGCCGTTCTGGCAGGCACGGCGGCAGTGGCCGGATGCCGAAGTTGCCCATGCCGAGGCGGATTTTGCGGCGTTGAGGATTGAGCGGGCGCCGGTGTTGAAAGATGGGTTTGTCGATGAAGCCGAGGTGGTGATCACGGCGGATCAGCCGTTGGGGATCTGGCATGTGCAAGGGGTTGAACTGGCGCCGTTGGTGCGGCGGTTGCGGACCGAACCGGCCGAGCAGGTGCTGGCGGGGTTGACGGTGGAGCAGGGGCGGATGGTTCGGAGTTGGTTACTGTCGCAAGGCTTCAAACCCTAACCGATCGTTCCCGCGCAGAGCGTGGGAACGATCAGCGAAGAACGGCGCTATTACAACTTGATCAACACCGACTTCAACTCGGTGTAATGCTCAATCGCCGCATACCCCATCTCCCGCCCGACCCCGGACATTTTGTACCCGCCAAACGGCAGCGCCGGATCGAGCGCGCTGTGGCAGTTGACCCACACCGACCCCGATTTGATTCGCGGAATCATCCGGTGCACCGCCGCCAGGTCGTTCGACCAGATACTCGCGCCCAGCCCATAAGGACTGTCATTGGCCATGCGCAACGCATCGGCTTCATCATCGAACGGAATCGCCACCAGCACCGGGCCGAAGATCTCTTCCTGCACCAGCGAGTGCTTCTGGTCGACATCGACAATCACCGTCGGCTTGACGAAAAACCCTGGCCCGAACTGCTCGCCGCCGCAGGCGATGGTCGCGCCACTTTGCCGGCCTTTTTCGATGTACCCGTACACCCGTTCCTGCTGGCGAGCGGAAATCAGCGGCCCCATCTCGACGCTTGGGTCCAGACCGTTGCCGAGTTTCATGGCGTTGGCGATGTCGGCGATGTCCGCCACCACATTGTCGAAATGCTTGCGCTGCACATACAGCCTGGAACCGGCGCAGCACACCTGGCCCTGATTGAAGAAAATTGCGCTGGCGGCCCCGGCTGCGGCGGTTTTCAGGTCGGCGTCGGCCATGACGATGGTCGGTGATTTGCCGCCCAGTTCAAGCGTGACACGGGTCATGGACTCCATGGCGATCTTGCCGATCTGCTTGCCCACGGCGGTGGAGCCGGTGAAGGTCAGCTTGTCCACCAGAGGGTTGTGGGTCAGCGCGGAGCCAGCGGTGATGCCGGTGCCGGTGACCACGTTGAACACGCCCTCCGGGTACCCGGCTTCCAGCACCAGTTCGGCCAGTTTCAGCGCGGTCAGCGGGGTTTCGTCGGCGGGTTTGAGCACAACGGTGCAACCGGTGGCCAGGGCCGGGCCGAGTTTCCAGCAAGCCAGCAGCAGCGGGAAGTTCCAGGCAACGATGGCGCCCACTACACCTACCGCTTCGCGGCGGATGAAACTGTGGAACTGATCGTTGGGCATCAGCGGCAACGACACTTCAACGCTCGAGCCTTCGATCTTGGTCGCCCAGCCCGCCATGTAGCGCAGGAAGTCGATGGATAACTGCACGTCCATCACCTGGGCCACCGCTGCGCTTTTGCCGTTGTTCAGGCATTCCAGTTGCGCCAGCAGTTCGGCGTCGCGTTCCATCAGGTCGGCGAGTTTCCACAACAGGTTCTGCCGCTCTCGTGGGCGGGTGCGGGTCCAGGTCGAATCATCGAAGGCCTGACGAGCGGCCAGCACGGCGCGGTCGACGTCCTCGGGCGTTGCCCTTGGCACGACGCACAGCACTTCCCCGGTGGCCGGGTTGTGCAGGGGCATGGTCTGGCCGTCGGCAGCCTCGACCCAGTCACCGCCGATAAGCATGCGCGGGGCGCGCTGGATGAACGCCGAGGTGGCGGGAAGCAAATAAGGGAGGGGCATGGCGAGACCTCTTGTTGTTCGTGAGAACGGAGGCTTTCGCAATGGCTGTGCCAAGTGCCAAGAAAGGCAGGGACGCCCTTGGTCGGCGGGGTTTTGGCGGCTCATGGGAACAGCGGACACAGAGGGGGTTGTTGCAAATTGCGACAACTATGAGACGACGAGCGACCTGCTGCGACCTTGAGACACCCACTTTAGGGGACTAGAATTTTCTGGCTCGGTGGATGAAGCGATGGTCCGTTCATCCGGCCAACCATCTGGCGTGAGGGAGGTAACGATGTTCCTTTCAACCCTGGAAATTCAAAACATCATTGAACACAGTATGTTGCCCGCTGTGCACACATGCGTCATGGAGGCAGACCAGTCCCTGACGATCCGGGTCTGTGACTGCATGACAGGAAAAGTGGAACTGATCGCCACTAACGTCCCCATATGGAACTTGAACAGTCCCCATGACATTGCTGTACTTGTGGCGGATATTCAGCAAAAAATCGAGGCTCACAAAAACATTTCCTCGACATTGGCCAGTTGAGCCGGCGTCCCCCCGCAACACGCAAGTGCTGCGGGGAATTGGCGGATCAGGAATGGATCTTCCGCGAAATCTCTTCAAACGTATCGCCATCTACGGCAGCCAACAGCTTTTTTTCATCATTGAGCGTCGCCAGAAAGGTCACTTCGGTCTCCTTGCCGGCCAACATGAACCCGGCGAGGGCGCCGATGGGCCCCAGCAACATCGCGCCCGCCACGCCGAAGCCGATGGCGTCCTTGATGTTGTTGATCGATTCCTGGTTAGCGACTTCCACACGCTTGAACGCTGAGAGCGGGAGGGTGATGCCGGGCCACGGGTGCAGCGACGTTCTAAGGGTAAAAACGCCGTCTCTGTACTCTCCATCACCCTGCAGAAAGTCCCCCGCCAGGACAGTGATGCTTGCCATTTTGTTTTCCCCTGACTGGCAATCGGTGAATCACCATTTCGCACCCGCCTGCAATGGCCGTCAATCGTCGGGCGATGAACTGTTCCGGCCGGGGGATCTATGCTTGTCTCAGGTTGCAACAACTGTCGCGATATTAGACGCAGGCGAACCCGCCCAGCCTCGATTCGCGGGCCTTGTCTTCGTGTAAGTGCTTGATAAAAAAGGCTGTCGTCAAGCTGGCACGCTCCGTGTATTGCTCATTGCAGACGTTTCTCTTGCCTCCGTCAGCGCTGCGCCGCCGACGGCAGAAACCATAAAAACGATAAGCCACAAAAATAAGAAAGCACTGTGCGAGGTTCGACGTTGATGAAGAGAAGACTCCGATCAGGCCTGAGCGCCAGTCTGCTGGCCGTGGCCGCGTGTGTGGCGCTGCATTCGCCATACAGCCTGGCAGCCCGCGACGCCCAGACCATCCTCAAGGAAACCTGTCAGGGCTGTCACACCCCCGAAGCTGACAATGCCCTGAGCCGCATCAGCCACCAGCGAAAAACCCCGGAAGGCTGGCTGATGAGCATCGCCCGGATGCAGACCATGCACGGTTTGCAGATCAGCGATGACGACCGCCGCACTCTGGTCAAATACCTGGCCGACACCCAAGGCCTGGCGCCGAGTGAAACCGATGGCGTGCGTTATGCGCTGGAGCGCCGACTCAATACCGTCGAGAAGTTCGACGACCAGACCAGCCAGATGTGCGGCCGCTGCCACTCCGGTGCGCGGGTTGCCCTGCAACGGCGTCCGGCCCAGGAATGGGAACGCTTGGTGAACTTCCACCTCGGCCAATGGCCGTCACTGGAATATCAGGCGCTGTCTCGTGACCGCGACTGGTTCGACCTGGCTCGAAAAGACATGGTGCCGCTGTTGGCCAAGCGTTACCCGCTGGACAACCCGGCCTGGAAAAAATGGCTGGGCAGCGCACCGAAAGCCGAGTCGCTGGTCGGCGACTGGAGCTTCAGCGGCCACTTGCCGGGTAAAGGCGAACTGGCCGGCATGATGAGCGTCACCGCCGATGGCAGCGACACCTTCAAGGTCGGCGTCAAAGGCCAATACGCCGACGGCAGCCCGTTCAATGGCGAGGGCAGCGCGATTCTCTACACCGGTTACGAATGGCGCGGCAACGTGACCATCGACGGCGTGACCATGCGCCAGGTGTTCGCGGCCCAAGGCAATGCCATGCAGGGGCGGATGTTCGAGGCCGAGCACGATGAGCGCGGTCTGGACTTCGTCGCCACCAAACACGGCAGCAGTCGTTTGCTGGCGGTGCAGCCGGGTTATTTGAAGGCAGGTACCGAAACGGAAGTGACCCTGATCGGCAGCGGTCTCACCGGTAAACCGAACTTCGGCAAAGGCGTGGACGTGGTGGAAGTCGTCGAGCAAAGCCCTGATCGCATCAAGGTCAAACTCAAGGCGGCCGCCAACGCCCAGCCGGGGCTGCGCAACGTCACCGTTGGCACGCTGAAAGGTCCGACCCTGTCGGTCTACAGCAAGATCAACCAAGTCAAAGTCGTGCCCGAGTTCTCGGTGGCACGGATCGGCGAGGGCGGTGGTTCTACACCGAAAGTCCAGGGCCGTTTCGATGCCGAAGCCTGGGGCAAGGGTGCAGATGGCAAGCCGTATCGCATCGGCGTGTTCCCGGCGCAGTGGTCGGTCGAAGCCTTCGACGATCGCGCCAAGGAAGACGAAGACGTCAAGTTCGCCGGCACCATGCAGGCCGACAGCGGCGTGTTCACACCGGGCGATGCCGGGCCGAACCCGCAACGCAAGATGTCCACCAACAATGCCGGCAACCTCAAGGTGATCGCCGCCGTCGACGACGCAGGGAAATCCCTGACCGGCGAAGGCCACATGATCGTCACCGTGCAACGCTGGAACAATCCACCCATTCCATGAGTTGGCTGATCCCTAAGGCTTCAGACACTTTTTCGGAATGACCGCAGGCCCCGTCAACCGGGGTTTGCACAGGAGGTTGCAATGGGCGCTATTTTGAATCTGGTCGAACGGAACCTGCACGAAGTGCACGTCGATGCCGACCGCATGCTGTTCCACATCCCCAGCAGTTCGCTGTTCGCCAGCGATGAGCTGACGGGCACCATCATCGATACCTTGCGCGGTCCCGGCTGTTCGTCGGAGGACCTGATCCAGCGCCTGGCCTCGCGTTTCAACGGCGAGGAAATCACTGAGACCCTGCGCGAGCTGATGTCCCTGGAACTGGTCAGCGACGGCTCGCCGCTGACCCCGGACATCGGCACCAAACGGGTCGAGCGCACGGCGATCAATACCGTGGTGCTTAACGTCAACACCGGCTGCAATCTGAGCTGCACCTACTGCTACAAGGAAGACCTCGACAAGCCCTCGGCCGGCAAGAAAATGGACGTCGAAACAGCCGTCGCGTCGGTGGAAATGCTGCTGCGCGAATCGCCGGATGAAGAGCGCTTCACCGTGGTGTTTTTCGGTGGCGAGCCGCTGAGTAATCGCAAGCTGATCGAGTACATGGTCGACTATTGCGAGAAGCGCTTCCGCGAGGCGGGCAAGTTCGTCGAGTTCGTCATGACCACCAACGCGACGCTGCTCACTGAAGAGACCTTGGACTACCTGAATGCCCACCGTTTTGGCCTGTCAGTCAGTATCGACGGACCGAAAACCGTGCACGACCGCAACCGAATCACCGTGGGCGGGCAGGGCACTTACGACGTGGTACGGCGCAAGGCCGAGATGCTGCTGTCGCGCTACAACAGTCGTCCGGTGGGTGCCCGGGTCACGTTGACCACCGGCGTCACCGATGTGGAAACCATCTGGGACCACCTGTTCAACGAACTGGGTTTTGCCGAGGTCGGCTTCGCCCCGGTGACCTCCGGCGACATCAGCACCTTCAACCTGTCCAGCGACGAGCTGATCGAAGTCTTCGCCAGCATGAAGAGACTTGGTCGGCGTTACCTGGAAGCGGCTCTGGAACACCGCAACATCGGTTTCTCCAATCTGCACCAGCTGATCACCGACATCCACGAAGGTCACAAAAAAGCCCTGCCTTGCGGCGCGGGCCTGAAGATGCTGGCGGTGGATCACAAGGGCGAACTGAACCTGTGTCATCGCTTTACCGGGTCGAGCCTGCCGACCTTCGGCAACGTCCACAGCGGTGTGAAACAGGTGGAGTTGAATGACTTCCTGTCCCAGCGCCTGGACCGTACCAACACCGGCTGCGAAGACTGCCAGATCCGCAACCTGTGCTCCGGCGGCTGCTACCACGAGAGTTACGCCCGGTACGGCGACCCGACCCACCCGACCTATCACTACTGCGAACTGATGCGTGACTGGGTCGACTTCGGCATCGAGGTCTACACCCGGATCATGGCCCACAACCCTGCGTTTATCAGCAGCTACATCACTCCGCGCAAGGCTCACTGATATGAAACATCTCAAGGCAATCAATAACAAAGCGTTGAAACTGGATGAGGCCGCGGCCGAAAACCGTATCGAAGAAGTGGTGGCGATGAGCTCTGTCGCGGGCTGTGCCTCGACCACTGACCCGGGTTGGGAAATCGATGCGTTTGGCGGGGTGTCGTCGCTGTGCCAGCCGATGGAAGCCGACCTGTATGGCTGCTCCGACCCTTGCTGGTGGCCGGCCCAGGTGCCCGACATGATGAGCACCTACCCGGACTGGAACAAGGATGCCCAGGCGTCCAACGACAACTGGCGCAACCTCGGCACTGTCTTCCCGAAAGACAAGTGATCGGACATGAAGAAGGATTCCAGCATGCATCGCATTAAAGCCTGCGGCCTGGCCGCGTTCGCCGTCCTGAGCGTCTGTTCAATCAACGTTCTGGCCGATGAAAACACTGCATTACAAGCGGGTCACGAGTACATGGTGACCACCAATTACCCGAACAATCTGCACGTGCTCGACCTGGCGACGGACACCTTGTTCAAGACCTGCAAGATGCCGGACGCCTTCGGTCCGGGCACTGTGCAGTTATCGCCGGATCGCAAGACCGCTTACGTGTTGAACAATCACTACGCGGATGTCTACGGCGTCGAGCTGGACAGCTGCAAGCAAGTGTTCCACGCCAGCATCACCCAGAAACCCGGGGAGAAAGCGAAGTCGATGTTCGCCTTTACCCTTAGCCACGACGGCAAGGAACTGTTTGCCATCGCCAACCCGACGTTGATGCTCAACGACCGCTACGAAGTGCAGCAACCGCGGCTCGATGTCTACGCCACCGACGCCGGCCTGGACGCCAAGCCCGTGCGCAGTTTCCCGGCGCCACGGCAGCTGACCATCATGCAGAGCGGTGACGACGGCACGCTGTACGTGGCGGGGGCGGATGTCTATAAGGTCGACGTGAAGACCGGCAAGTTCGACGTGCTGATCCCCAGTCGTCATTGGAAACGGGCGAACTACAGCGCGCCGGACGTGCTTTACGTGTGGAACCAGCAGACCTATCGCCATGATTTCTCGCTGCTCTACACCGCCGCAAAATTCAAGGACAAGAAACAGGATCCGGCCACCGCTGAATACCTCTACGGGCTGTTCAGCATCGACCTGAAAACCGGCAAGACCGAAACCACCGACTTCGGCCCTCTGACGGAAATCTACTTCAGCGGCATGCGCTCGCCCAAGGATCCGAACCTGATGTTCGGCGTGCTCAACCGCCTGGCCAAGTACGACATCAAGGAGAAGAAAATGCTCCAGGCGGCAACGCTGGATCATTCCTACTACTGCATTTCCTTCAACAAGGACGGCAGCAAGATCTACCTGGCGGGGACGTTTAATGATGTGGCGATCTTTGATCCGGAGAGCATGAAACAGATCGGCAACATCAAGTTGCCGGGGGGGACATGGCGATCACGACGGCGCAGATATTTGTCCGGTAACGTGTGGCGTCTGAACTGACGCCTTCGCGGGCAAGCCTCGCTCCTACACGGTCGCCTCGCACCCAATAGTGCGATCACTGCGAACCTGTAGGAGCGAGGCGTGCCCGCGAAGAGGCCCTCAGCGTCACCGAAGTGTTACACCCCAGGTACCGGGCAACCCATATCCCCTTCCTGACACTTCAGATAATTCTTGAAAGTCTCCACCCGCGCCTTGGTCAATTCATTCACGCAGTTGCTGTAGATCAGCGGATACACACTCCCGCCTTCCACCCCGGCACTCGCGAACTTGCACTCGGCATCCCGAAACGCCATCCACGAACGCTGTGCCCCGAGCAGCAGCTTTTTGCTGTCCGGGTTGCTCTTCAAGCGCTGGGTGATCTGCTGGTAAAGCGCATTCAACTCTTTGTCCGCCGCCTTGTGCTGCTGCGCCGCGCATTGATTCATCGTGGCCTGGTCGGTGGCGTTGTCACAGTCCGCCGCGTGGGCGACGGTGGTGAACAGCAAAGGGGTCAGGGCCAGGAGGAAGCGTGGGTGCATAGTGATTCTCGCTGTGATGCGTAAACGTTGAGATGCAGTGTAGCGAAGAGGGTGGTCAACCAATAACGAAGTCAGGTGTAACCTCTTTAGCCAAGGGGCTAGCCTGCGTCAACGGTCCGCGTACTGTGCCAGGCATTCGGCTGCGAGCCAGAACTTCCCACTGGAAATGCAGCCGAATATTTCAGACATGCTTGATAACAACGCCCCCTTGATACAACTTTAAGGTTGGTCTTGTGGTCTTACAGGCCTACTGTTCAGTACAGGAGGTGACTTATGAACCCAGCATCAGATCGCATCGAAAGGAAAATCCTGCTCAAAGTACCGCGCTCGCAGGTGTGGCGCGTGCTGGCCAATGCCGAGGCCTTCGGGCAGTGGTTTGGCGTGGCGCTGGAGGGCAAGCGCTTTGTCGCCGGTGAATGGACGCAGGGGCAGATTACTTACCCGGGTTATGAGTACCTGCTGTGGAATGTGCTGGTGGAGCGGGTCGAGCCGGAGCGGGTGTTTTCGTTTCGCTGGCATCCCTATGCGGTGGAGCCGGACACCGATTATTCCCAGGAACCCACCACGCTGGTGAAGTTCGAGCTCGAAGACATGGATGAGGGCACGTTGCTGAAGGTCACCGAGTCCGGTTTTGATCACATCCCGCAGACGCGCAGGCTCAAGGCGTTCCGTATGGACAGCCGTGGCTGGGATGAGCAGATGAGCAATATCGAAGAATTTCTGAAAACCGGCGCCAAGGCTCGCGAGCGTCAGGAAGAGTAAAGGCTGCATGTTTGAAACCTGGTTGAAACGCTGGGCCCTGGTGCCGGACGGCGAACCGATCATCACGCCTGGCAGTCGTTTGCTGCCGGTACGGATGGGTGATTTGCCGGCCATGTTGAAGGTCGCCGTCGATGCCGAGGAAAAGTTCGGCAATCTGCTGATGACCTGGTGGGACGGCGAGGGCGCCGCGCGGGTTTACGCTCATCATGGCGATGCGTTGGTGCTGGAACGTGCCGAGGGCGATCGATCGCTGATGCACATGGCGCTCAACGGCCAGGATGACGAGGCCAGTCGGATACTGTGCACAGCGCTGGCTCGTTTACACGCACCGCGTTCATCATCGCCGCCGCCCCTGATTCCCTTATCGTCATGGTTCGCTTCCTTGCACATGGCCGCCGAACAGCAGGGCGGCACTTACTTGCTCAGTCTGAAAGCCGCCGAAGCGCTGCTCGCCGAGCCGCAGGATGTGGTGGTTTTGCACGGCGATATGCATCACGACAATGTTCTGGATTTCGGCCCGCGAGGCTGGCTCGCTATCGATCCGAAGCGGGTGATCGGCGAGCGCGGGTTCGACTACGCCAACTTGATCTGCAATCCCGATTTGCCGACGGCTAATGATCCGCAGCGCTTCAAAAAACAGATCGAGGTCGTGGCCCAGGCCGCAGGGCTGGAGCGTCAACGACTGCTGCAATGGGTGTTGGGGTTTGCCGGGTTGTCGGCGGCCTGGTTTCTCGAGGATAAGGATGAGCTTGCGGCGCAAGGTCAGCTGCAGGCCGCTGAACTCGCGGCTTTCATGCTGATTGGCTGACGCGACTAAGGGTTTTCGGAAGGGCGGGTATAGCGAATGTCTTACACGCGATGGTAGCTATGTCGTCTATTACACATTGGATCCGAAGCGTAATCTAGCCTCATCAACTGAAGCACAGGAAGTGCTCCAGGATCACGGATGATCGACCATTAGCAAGGATTCGCTGCCGACAGGGAGTCGATATGGTCTTGGGAAAACCCGCTTCGGCGGGTTTTTTTTCGCCTTTTGAAAACTGTAGTGTTCGTGTGGATTTTTGATCTTATGGTCAAAGGCTTACACCGGCTAACGGGTATGTCGTCTTTTGGTGCTTCACCATTGCGCTTATTCTGGATCCATCAACTGAAGCACAGGGAGTGCTCAGGATCAGGGATGATCGACCATTGGCCAGGATGGCTGCCGACAGGATGTCGAAAATGGTCTTGAGAAACCCGCCGAAGCGGGTTTTTTTTCGCCTGTTAAAAAGTACTGCTACAGCCTGGCCGCCGCCCGTCCAGTGATCTGCGCCCTTTGCTGCAGGGATGGCGCCGCCCGCCGATGCGCTTCTGCCAATACGCTCGGCGGCGCTGTTTCGGGGCTGCCGGACTGGAACGGCGGTGCCGGCGCGTATTCCAGCTGCAACTGCACCAGCGCGGCCGTGTCCTTATCGAACAACTCGGCCGCCAGGGTCAGGGCAAAATCGATCCCTGCGGTAATCCCGCCACCGGTCAGCAGATTGCCGTCGCGCACGACGCGATCCTTCACCGGTATTGCCCCCAAAGGCCCCAGCAATTCGTGATAAGCCCAGTGCGTGGTCGCGCGTTTGCCTTTCAGCAGACCGGCCGCACCGAGCACCAGCGCGCCGGTGCACACCGACGTGACATAACGCGCGTTAGCCGCTTGGGCCTTGATAAACGCCAATGTCTGCTCATCCTCCATCAACGGCCCGACGCCGCTGCCCCCGGGAATGCAGATCACATCGAGTGGCGGGCAATCATCGAAGGTCATGGTCGGCTTCAGCACCAGCCCGGTGCTCGAAGTAACCGGCACCAGGTCCTTCCAGATCAGATGCACCTTCACGTCCGGCAGCGATGCCAGCACGTCGTAAGGGCCGGTGAGGTCCAGTTGTTGAACCTGTGGAAACAACAGAAAACCGATCTGCAACGTCATGGTGTTTTCTCATGAAGTGGGTGGACGGCTTCACTTTAGGCTCGTAGGATCTGGCGTATACGCCAATAACCCCACGAATTACGCCAATATGCCAAAAACCATTCATGTGCTCGCGTTCGCCAATGTGCAATTGCTCGACGTCACCGGGCCGTTGCAGGTGTTTGCCTCGGCCAACGACATCGCCCGTCAACAAGGCTTGCCGGCGCCCTACGCGCCGACGGTAATTGCCAACGGTGGCGGGGTGGTGATGTCGTCGGCGGGGCTGGCGCTGTTAGCCGAGCCGTTGCCCGAGCAAGGCAGCGACACCTTGATCATCGCCGGTGGTTGGGGTGTCTACGCGGCGGCGGAGGATGAGTCGCTGGTGGCCTGGGTGCGTGAACATGCGACGGCATGTCGGCGGGTTTCATCGGTGTGCACCGGGGCGTTCTTGCTGGCGGCCAGTGGTTGGCTTGACGGTCGGCGTGTGGTGACGCACTGGACCCGTTGCGAGCAATTGGCGCAGAAACATCCCCGGTTACGGGTCGAGCCCAACCCGATCTTTATCAATGACGGCCCGGTCTGGACCTCGGCCGGCGTTACGGCCGGCATCGATCTTTCATTGGCGATGGTCGAAGAGGATCTCGGTCGCACCATGGCCCTGGACGTCGCTCGGCAACTGGTGGTGTTCCTCAAGCGCCCGGGCGGTCAGTCGCAGTTCAGCGTGACCTTGTCTCTGCAAAAGGAAGGCAGCCGGTTCGACGAACTTCACGCCTGGATCAGCGAAAATCTCACCATGGACCTGGGCATTCCGACACTCGCCTTGCAGGCCGGCATGAGCGAACGCAGCTTCGTTCGCCATTACCGCGCCGACACCGGCCAGACGCCGGCGCGGGCCATCGAGCTGATCCGGGTCGAGACCGCGCGACGCTTGCTCAGTGATACCGGTCTGCCGATCAAACGGGTGGCGGTGCAGTGCGGGTTCGGCAGTGAGGAAACGCTTCGCCGCAGTTTTCTGCGGGCCATGGGCGTAACGCCGCAAGCCTATCGCGAGCGGTTTTCTGTCAGCGCTGAAGCAGATCCAGTAATGCCTTGAGCGTCGCTTCGGGTGCTTCTTCGGGAATGTTGTGGCCGACGCCCGCCAGCACTCGCCGCTCATAAAACCCGGTGAAATGTTCGATGTCCTCATCAATCTCCTCGGCCGGTCCGACGCCATCGTCGGCACCACACAGGGAAATCGTCGGGACGCTGATCGACGGTTGCCGGGTCAGCGCTTCTTCCATCCACGCCAGTGCCGGGTCCCCTGGCGCGTACATGAAGCGGTGACGGTACGAGTGAATCACCACCTCGACGAAATCCGGGTTGTCGAAGGCCGGCGCGCTCAGTGGGTAGCGCTCAGGACCTTTGGCCCAGGTCGGTGACCATAATTTCCAGAGCAATTCGCACAAGTCCCGGCGATTTTTCGTCAGGCCCTCGACACCGCGCGGGGTGTGAAAGTAATACTGATACCAGAGACGATGCTCGGTTTCCGGGGCCTGTGGCTGGGTGGAGCCGGGAATATTCTGCAGGTTGTAGCCATCGCCCGTCACCAGACAGCGAACCCGCTCCGGCCAAAGCGCCGCGACGATGCACGCCGCCCGACCGCCCCAGTCGTAGCCGCAAAGGGCGGCCTTCGGGAGGGCCAGCGCGTCCATCAAGTCCAGCAGATCCTGGGCGAGGGCGGCTTGCTGGCCGGAGCGCAGGGTGTCGGGGCTGTTGAAGCGGGTCGGGCCGTAGCCGCGCAGGTACGGAACGATAACGCGGTAGCCCCGAGCGGCTAGGGCCGGGGCGATATCGTCGTAGCCGCGTGGGGAATAAGGGAAGCCGTGAAGGAGGAGGATCGGGTCGCCGGTGGCAGGGCCATGTTCTTCGTAGGCGACCGTCAACGTCGGGGTCTTGATGTTCTGGATCAACGCTTCAGTGTTCATCGGACACTCCAGAGGTGTTTGTCAGACGGAGGATGCAAAGAGACCAGGTTCCGCCAACTCAGACTTCGACTTCGGCCACCTGATTGAAGTACTTCGACCGGTCCGGCGTAAACGTCACCACCATCCTCGTCCGCGAACACGTCAGAGGCCGCTCTTCACCCAGATCAACATCCAGATCCTCCCCACGCAAACCCTGCCACTGGGCCAGGTATTTGAGGGATCCGTACTTTTCGAGTTTCTTCAGGCTGCGGCTGACGCCACCTTTCCAGCCCAGCACCGGCAGTTCGCCGGCAAGGCAGCGTTGGGCGAGTTCGGGGAAACGGGCGGCGCGTTGGCGGCCGATTTCCCAGCATTTGATGAGGCCTTTGTCGTGGGCCTCCCACAGTTCATCGCGGTTCAGGCCTGAACGCAGAGGGGTGTCGATGGGGCGATGGATACGCTGGCTCATTCTGGTTCCTTGAATTCGGGTTTTATCGGGCAGCTCCGCTGCACCCGTTGACGGTGGATGGTAGGGGGGGATGTAACGGCTGGCAACAAACGTTTTCGGGCTGTTGGAATGAGCGGTTTCGGGTGATTGGGCAGGTTTGTTTAATGGTTGTAGGAGTCTGGACCCTACCGCTCACTTTTTTCTCTGGTATTCAGCCAGTCCTGTGCGATGGCTGATGACGTCTTCGCGAGCAGGCTCGCTCCCACAGGTTTGGTGTCGTTCACAAATAGCGTGTTTGACACAAATTCTGTGGGAGCGAGCCTGCTCGCGATAGGGGCAACGCGGACTCAAGGCTGCCAGTAATTTTTCTCCCCACTCAATTTCCGATCCAGAAAGCTGGCCGCGCTGATCAGCGCCAGGTGCGTCAACGCTTGCGGCGTGTTGCCCAGGTGTCGCCCATGGCTGTCGAACTCTTCGGCGTATAAGCCCAGCGGGTTGGCGTACCTGAGCAATTGTTCAAACTCCAGGTGCGCCTTTTCCACCTGGCCTGCCCGGGCCAGGCATTCGACGTACCAGAACGAACACGCAGCAAAGGCGCCTTCGTTGCCGTTGAGGCCGTCGATCTGGCTGTCTTCGTTGCGATAGCGGTAGACCATGCCATCGCGCACCAGGGTTTTCTGAATGGCTTCGAGGGTCGATAACCAGCGCGGGTCCTTGGCGCTGACGAAGCGCACCAGCGGCATCAGCAACATCGAACCATCCAGCGTGGTGCCGCCGATGTACTGCACGAAATGCCCGCGTTCTTCGTTCCAGAAGTTGTCCCAGATGTCGGCGTAGATCGCTTGACGGGTCTGGTCCCAGCGGGGAAACGGCGCGGACAGGGAGCGTTTGGAGGCGAGTCGAATGGCCCGGTCCAGGGCCACCCAGCACATCAGTCGCGAGTGCAGAAAGTGATGCTGTTCGCCGCGCATTTCCCAGATGCCCACATCCTCTTGCTGCCAGGTTTCACAGACTTGATCCACGACGCCCACGGCGTGTTTCCAGCCTTCATGGGAGATCGCGTCGCCGTATTTGTTGACCAGGTACACCGCGTCCATCAGCTCGCCGAAGATGTCGAGCTGGACTTGGTCATACGCTTGATTGCCAATGCGCACCGGCGTCGCGCCGCCATGGCCGGACAGATGCGAGAGCTCGGTTTCCGGCAGTTCCTGGCGCCCGTCGATGGCGTAGAGGATGTTGAGTTTCATCGGTTTGCCGTGGCAATCGCTGACCCGCCCGCGCAGCCAGCGCATGTAGTCGTTGGCTTCCTGAACGAAGCCCAGGCGCATGAACGCGTAGACGGTGAACGAGGCGTCACGGATCCAGGTGTAGCGGTAGTCCCAGTTGCGTTCGCCGCCGGGTGTTTCCGGCAGGCCGAACGTGGCCGCCGCGAGGATCGCGCCGTGTTTGCGCGAGGTCAGCAGCTTCAGGGCCAGGGCTGAGCGGTTGACCATTTCCCGCCAGCGACCACGGTAGTTGGACTGACCGCTCCAGTCGCGCCAGAACTTCAGCGTGCGTTCCAGGCACAACCCGGCCGCGCCTTCGTTGAAACGCGGGTCGTCGATGCCGCCGAGCAGGAATTCCGCGCTCTGATCCTGTTTGAGGGTGAATTCAGCGACGGCCGCGTTGCCGTCGATACGCAAGGTCTGATCCGATGCCAGGCGCAGAGAGGGCTGATCATCGGCCTCGAATGCCACGTCTTTGGCATCCATGCGTGCGTGGGTCCTGGCGCGAGCGTAGTCATGCCGCACGGCGCAGCGCATGTGAAACGTTGCCTGGCCGCTGACCACCCGGACCCGGCGCATCAACACCGGCAGATCATCTTCGCTGTCGCCGATGGGCAGCAGGTCGGTGACTTCGACCACGGCGCGCTCGCTCAGCCAGCGGGTTTGCAGCACGTTGGTGTCGGGCAGGTAAATCTGTTCGCGGCGCGCATCAGGCAAGTCCGGCGATAGCTGGAAAATGCCTGCCTCGGGCGTGTCCAGCAGCGAGCAGAAGATCGACGGGCTGTCGAATTCCGGCCAGCAGAAAAAGTCGACGCTGCCCTTGTCATTGACCAGCGCCGCGCTGCGCATGTCGCCGATGATGCCGTGGGCGTCGATGTTGCTTTGTCGCTCGGGATGATGATCAGCCATTGCCGCGAAACTCCGGATAGAGGCTCATGCCGCCGTCGATGAACAGGGTGGTGCCGACGATGTAGTCCGACGCATCGGAGGCGAGGAAGACCAGCGCGTTGGCGATGTCCTCGACTTCACCGACCCGACCGTAAGGAATAAGTTTGAGCAGTTGCTCCTCGTTGGCATCGCGATTGATGTCTGTACGAATCGCCCCCGGTGCGATGCCATTGATGCGGATGCGCTGGTGGCTGACTTCCTGGGCGAGGGTTTGCATCAGCATGTCGACGCCGCCCTTGGACGCGGCGTAATTGACGTGGCCGGCCCAGGGAATGCGCTGGTGCACCGAGCTCATATGAATAATCTTGCCGGCGGCCCGGGACACGCCTTCGCGAATACCCTGACGGTTGAAAATACGCAGGGCGGCGCGGGCGCAGAGGAACTGTCCGGTGAGGTTGACGCCGATCACCTGGTTCCAGTCGGCGAGGGTCATGTCCACCGCCTTGGCGTCTTTTTGCATACCCGAATTGGCCACCAGAATGTCCAGCGAACCGAACGCCTCGAGGGTTTGCGCGAACAGCCGTTCGACGTCTTCTTCTTTGGAAACGTCGGCACCGATGGCGATAGCCCGACCGCCTTCAGCGTTGATCTGCCGGGCCAGTTCTTCGGCGGGTTCAGCCTGGGAATGGTAGTTGATCACCACCGCGGCCCCGGCGGCGGCCAATGCCTTGGCGGCGCCTGCGCCGATGCCTGAGCTGGCACCGGTGATGAGGGCGACTTGTTGGTCGAGGGAAATCTGCATCAGCGTGAGCGCCTTGAGTGTGAGGGCTTAATTAGCTGACTGACGGGGGCTGGCGAGAGTTCACGTCGAACCATGAAAGTTTCGTCACCTGACCGCGTGACACCTGATCGTTCCCACGCCGAGCGGGGGAACGATCAACGTGTGAGGCCTTCACATTCAACCAACAATTGCCTGCTTTCCCCTCGGTTCGCCTTATGGCAACTTGCTCGCCCTGACTGAGACTCGCACCCCATGACCAACCCCTACCGCGACCTGTTCAAAGCCCCTGGCAGCCGAGCGTTCGTGCTGGCCGGGATGATCGCGCGCATGCCCATTTCCATGACTGGCATCGGCCTGATCACCATGCTCTCGCAACTGCAAGGCGGCTACGGTCTGGCCGGTGCGGTGGCGGCGACGTTTGCCCTGGCCACGGCGTTTTGTGCACCGCAAGTCTCGCGGCTGGTGGATCGCTTTGGTCAAGGCCGGGTTCTGCCGGTTTCGGCGTTGATCGGTGGTGGGGCGTTGTTGCTGGTGTTGATTTGCACCCGCTTGCAGGCGCCGATCTGGACGTTGTTTGTGTTCGCCGCGCTGGCCGGTTGCATGCCGAGCATGTCGGCGATGGTCCGTGCGCGCTGGACCGAGGTGTATCGCGGCCAGCCGGAGCTGCAAACCGCTTACGCGCTGGAATCAGTGCTGGACGAAGTCTGCTTTATTGTCGGGCCGCCGCTGTCGGTGGGGTTGTGCGTGGTGGCGTTTCCCGAGGCCGGTCCGTTGGCGGCGTTGCTGATGCTGGCGATCGGGGTGACGGCGTTTGTCCTGCAACGGGACACCGAGCCGGCGGTGCATCCCCATGAAGAACACCATCAGGGCTCGATTATCCGTTCGCTCGACATTCAATTGCTGATGCTGTTGATGGTCGCCATGGGCACCATCGTTGGCGTGGTGGATGTGGTCAGCGTGGCCTTCGCCCAGCAGCAGGGCCAGCCGGCAGCAGCGAGCATTGTGTTGTCGGTGTATGCCATTGGTTCCTGCCTGGCGGGATTGGCGTTCGGGGTGTTGCGCTCGAAAGTGCCGCTGCCGCGATTGTTCTTGTATGGCGGGGTGGCGACGGCGGTTACCACGCTGCCGTTGCTGCTGGCGACGAACATTCTCGGGCTGTCGCTGGCGGTGTTTGTCGCCGGTCTGTTCTTTGCGCCGACGCTGATTGTGGCAATGGCGTTGGTGGAGCGCATCGTGCCGCCAGCCAAACTGACTGAAGGCCTGACCTGGCTGGTCACCGGGTTGAGTATTGGCGTGGCAATCGGTGCGGCCGGTTCGGGTTGGCTGATCGATGCATTTGGGGCCCGTAGTGGATTCTGGCTGGCGATTGCTGCCGGTGCGGTGATCCTCGGTTCCGCAGTCCAAAGCTATCGCCACCTGAGATAAGCGAAACACAGAACCTGTGGCGAGGGAGCTCGCTCCCGCTGGGTCGTGAAGCGGCCCCAAAACCATTCACTGAGATTTTTCAGTTACACCGCATCCACCCGTTTTACGACTGCTGCGCAGACGAGCGGGAGCAAGCTCTCTCGCCACGATGTCAGTGTTCGGCACTTCTACAACCTTGGGACTAATTCAAGGCCGGCCTCATCCGTTCCCTTGATAGACAACTTTTCGAGGTAAGCCCGGTGACCCAGCTGACATTGCTGTGCCTGCCCTATTCAGGCGCGAGCGCCATGGTCTATAGCCGCTGGCGGCGCAAGCTGCCGGAATGGCTCACGCTGCAGCCGGTGGAACTGCCGGGGCGTGGCGCACGGTATGGCGAGCCGTTGCACACCGACATGCGACGCCTGGCGCTGCAACTCGCCCAGGAACAAAAAGCCACGCTCAAGGCGCCATACGCATTGTTCGGTCATAGCCTGGGCGCGTTGCTGGCCTGTGAAATGGCCCATGCGTTTCGCTCGCTGGGGTGCCCGGAGCCAGTGGCGCTGTTCGCCTCGGGCACGGCTGCACCCACCATGCGGGCCGACTACGATCGCGGCTTCGCCCAGCCCAGGACCGATGCCGAATTGATCGATCAACTGCGCGCCCTCAATGGCACCAGCGAAGAAGTGCTGGCCAATAAAGAGCTGATGAGCCTGACACTGCCGGTCCTGCGCGCGGACTTCCTGCTGTGCGGGCGATTTGAACCGCAGCAGCGTCCCTTGCTCAAGTGCCCGGTGCATGTGCTCGGTGGCAAGGATGATCGGGCCACCACCGAGCAGTTGATCGGCTGGAGCAAGGAAACCCACGGTAGTTTTTCGGTGGACATGCTCGCGGGCGGGCACTTCTTTATCCATGAGCACGAAGCCAAGGTGTTGCGGGTGATCAAGGATCAGCTTGAGGTTCACCATCGGCGGCACGCCATGGCTGCCAGCGCCTGACGCAATCCCGGGCGTCACTCAATCCCTGTGGGAGCAAGCTCTCTCCCACAATGATTTTTATCCCTCTGACACCCCGCGTTTTACCTCCTGCCTGATACTTGTTCTCATTCGCTAATTTTTCCGGTCTGCATTCGTTTTATAGGGACGACGTGCCTTTGTGCTTCCCGCCACTGATCCGGATGCTTAGAAATGAATGCTGAAGACTCCTTGAAACTTGCTCGCCGGTTTATCGGGTTGCCCCTGGAAAAGCGCCAGATGTTCCTTGCGGCCTTGCAAAAGGAAGGCGTTGATTTCGCCCGGTTCCCCATTCCAGCCGGCGTCGACGCCGAAGATCGCCAGGCGCTGTCGTATGCCCAGCAACGCATGTGGTTTCTCTGGCAACTGGACCCACAAAGCGGCGCCTACAACCTGCCCGGTGCGGTGCGCCTGACCGGGCGTTTGAGTCTGCCGGCGCTGGAGCAAGCCTTCGCCAGCCTGGTGGCGCGTCACGAAACCCTGCGCACGGTGTTCCAGCGCCAGGCCGACGACACGTTGCTGCAAGTGCCGGCCAGCGCGCCGCTGGTCATCGATCATGTGGATTTCAGCGCCTTGCCAGCCACGGAGCGCGAAGTGGCAGTTGCCAAGGCAGCCGAGCAGCAATCGGTGTTGCCGTTTGATCTGTCAGTCGGCCCGCTGCTGCGCGTCACTTTGCTCAAGCTCGCCGAGCAGGAACACGTCCTGCTGCTGACCCTGCACCACATCGTGTCCGATGGCTGGTCGATGAACGTGCTGATCGACGAATTCATCCGCTGCTACGACGCCTTTGAGGCGGGCGCGCAACCGCAAGTCGCGCCATTGCCGATCCAGTACAGCGACTACGCGTTGTGGCAACGCCGCTGGCTCGAGGCGGGCGAACAGGCGCGTCAACTCGACTACTGGCAAGCACAACTGGGTGATGAGCACCCGGTGCTGGAACTGCCCACCGATCACCCGCGCCCGGCGATGCCGAGCTATCGCGGCACCCGTTACGAGTTTGCGGTCGACCCGCAACTGGCCGAGCAACTGCGGGCCACGGCGCAGAAACACAGCGTCACCCTGTTCATGCTGCTGCTCGGCGCCTTCAACGCGCTACTGCATCGCTATACCGGGCAGACCGACATCCGCGTCGGCGTGCCGATTGCCAACCGTAACCGCGCCGAGATCGAAGGCCTGATCGGCTTCTTCGTCAACACCCAGGTGTTGCGCACGAAGCTCGATGGTCAGACCCGCGTCGACGAGTTGCTGCGCGCCATCAAGGAAACCGCCCTTGGCGCCCAGGCCCATCAGGACCTGCCATTCGAGCGCCTGGTCGAGGCGCTGAAACTGGAACGCAGCCTCAGCCACACGCCGCTGTTCCAAGTGATGTACAACCACCAGCCGCAGGTCGCGGACATTTCCACGGTCAGCACCGCCTCCGGCCTGGCGCTGGGCGTAATCGAGTGGGAAGGGCGCACCACGCAGTTCGACCTGACCCTCGATACGTATGAAAAGGGCGGCAAACTGCACGCGGCGCTGACCTACGCCAACGACCTGTTCGACGCCGCGACCATCGCGCGCATGGCGCAGCACTGGACGCATCTATTGCAGGGCATGGTCAGCGATTCGCAGCAGCGCATCAGCGATTTGCCGCTGCTGGAAAGCACTGAATACCAGCGCATCGTGCATGACTGGAATCGCGCTGACGAAAGCTTCGCGCAGGATTTGTGCATTCATGAACTGATCAGCCAGCAAGTCGCGGCCAGCCCGGACGCGTTGGCAGTGACCTTCACCACCCAGCATCTGACCTACGCCGAACTCGACGCTCAGGCCAATCGCCTGGCCCACCGGCTGATCGAACTGGGTGTCGGCCCGGAAGTCCGGGTCGGCGTGGCGATGCAGCGTTCCGACAGCTTGCTGGTCGCGCTGCTTGCCGTCCTCAAGGCCGGTGGCGCCTACGTGCCACTGGACCCGGATTACCCGGCCGAACGCGTCGCCTACATGCTCGAAGACAGCCGCGCCCTGGTGCTGCTGACCGAGCATTCGGTCGCCGCGACATTGGCCGTGGCCGCCGATACCCAGGTGTTGCTGATGGACGATATGACCTGGGCCGCTTACCCGAGCAGCGCGCCGGTCACCCGCGTCACGCCGGACAACCTGGCCTACGTGATTTACACCTCCGGCTCCACCGGAAAACCCAAGGGCGTGTCCATCGCCCATCGCAACGTGCTGGCGCTGATCGACTGGTCTAAATCGGTGTACAGCCGCGAAGACATCCAGGGCGTGCTGGCCTCGACCTCGGTGTGCTTCGACCTGTCGGTATGGGAGCTGTTTGTGACCCTGGCCAACGGCGGCTCGGTGATCATCGCCCGCAACGCCCTGGAGTTGCCGCAACTGCCGGCCCGGGATCAGGTGCGCCTGATCAACACCGTGCCGTCGGCAATCAACGCCTTGCAGCGCGACGGACAGATCCCGCCGAGCGTGCGCATCATCAACCTCGCCGGCGAGCCGCTGAAGCAGAGCCTGGTGGACGCGTTGTATGAGCAGTCGACCGTCGCACACGTCTACGATCTGTACGGGCCGTCGGAGGACACCACCTATTCGACCTGGACCCGCCGTGCAGCGGGCGGTCGCGCGAACATCGGCCGTCCCCTCAAGCACACCGCCAGCTATTTGCTGGACGCCGACCTGCAACCGGTGCCCCAAGGCGTGTCCGCCGAGCTATACCTGGCGGGCGCCGGCATCACCCGCGGTTACCTCGCACGCCCAGGCATGACTGCCGAAAAATACGTGCCGAACCCGTTCGCCAGCAACGGCGAGCGCTTGTACCGCACCGGCGACTTGACCCGTTATCAGGTCGACGGTTCGCTGCAATACGTCGGGCGCATCGACCATCAGGTCAAGGTCCGTGGCTTCCGTATCGAGCTGGGCGAAATCGAAGCACGGCTGTTGCAGCAAGCGGACGTGCGCGAACTGGCCGTGTTGGCGCAGGACGGCGTCAACGGGCAGCAACTGGTGGCCTACATCGTGCCGACCGATCCGGCGTTGCTCGATGACGCCGATGCGCAAGCCACCCTGCGTGAAACCCTGAAAGCGGCATTGCGCCAACACCTGCCGGACTACATGGTCCCGGCGTTCCTGCTGTTCCTCGCGCAGCTGCCGCTGACCCCCAACGGCAAACTCGACCGCAAGGCCTTGCCGGCGATTGACGGCGCGCAGCAACAGCGCGAGCACGTCGCTCCGCGCACAACGATGGAAAAAGCCCTCGCCGCGATCTGGCAGGACGTGCTGGCCATCGACAACGTCGGCCTTGAAGACAACTTCTTCGAACTGGGCGGCGACTCCATCGTCTCGATGCAAGTGGTCAGCCGTGCGCGCCAGGCCGGGATCGTGTTGAGCCCCAAGGACCTGTTCCAGCACCAGACCGTCCGCAGCCTGGCCCAGGCTGCCCGCAGCGGCGAGCACGCGTTGATCGATCAAGGTCCGGCGACTGGCGCGGTCGCGCTGGCGCCGGTGCAACAGGGGTTCTTCGAGCAAGCAATTCCCGAGCGTCAGCACTGGAACCAATCGCTGTTGCTGGTGCCGCGCGAGGCGTTGAACGTCGAGGCGCTGGACCGCGCGCTTGAGCAGTTGCTGACCCATCACGACAGCTTGCGCCTGCGTTACGAGCAGACCGCTGAAGGCTGGCAACAGGTCTATGCGGCGCCGACCACCGAGTCAGTGTTGTGGCAGCGTCAGGCGCAATCGGTCGAAGCACTCAATGCGCTGTGCGACGAAGCCCAGCGCAGCCTCGATCTGCAAAATGGCCCGTTGATCCGGGCGCTGCTGGTGGCGATGGCGGACGGTTCTCAGCGTTTACTGCTAGTCATCCATCACCTGGCGGTGGACGGTGTTTCCTGGCGCGTGCTGTTGGACGATCTGCAACAGTTCTACAGCGGCAGCGCCGTGAAGAGGGCGAAAACCAGCACGTATCAACGCTGGGTCGCCCGTCTGCAAGATCATTTGCCAGCGTTTGAAAACAGCCTCGGTCACTGGCAGGCCCAGCTGCGCGACGCACCGACCGATTTGCCGTGTGACCGTCCGAACGGCGCGCTGCAAAACCGCTTCGAGCACAAACTCGAAATCAAACTCGACGCCGAGCAAACCCGCAAACTGCTGCAACACGCCCCGGCGGCGTATCGCACCCAGGTCAACGACCTGCTGCTGACCGCACTGGCGCGGGTGGTGTGCCGCTGGAGCGGGCAGGGCAGCACGCTGATTCAGCTCGAAGGCCATGGTCGTGAAGACCTGTTTGACGACATCGACCTGACCCGCACCGTCGGCTGGTTCACCAGCCTGTTCCCGGTCAACCTGATGCCGTCGAGTGACCTCGGTGCGTCGATCAAGACCATCAAGGAGCAACTGCGTGCCGTGCCGGACAAAGGCCTCGGCTACGGCGCGCTGCGTTACCTCGGCGACCCGGCGATGCGCGCCGAACTGGCCGCGTTGCCGCAACCGCGCATCACCTTTAACTACCTCGGGCAGTTCGACCGCCAGTTCGACGACGCCGCGCTGTTCGTGCCGTCCACCGAAGGCAACGGCGTGGCCCAGGATCCGTCGGCGCCGCTGGGCAACTGGCTGACGGTCGAAGGCCAGGTCTACGGTGGCGAGTTGGCGCTGAGCTGGGGTTTCAGTCGCGAGATGTTCAACACCGCGACCATCCAGCGTCTGGCGGACGATTACGCCCAAGAACTCAACGCGCTGATCGAACACTGCTGCGGCGTTGAAGTGCCTCAGGTCACGCCGTCGGATTTCCCGTTGGCACGCATCAGTCAGGTGCAACTCGACGAATTGTCGGTCGCGACCCTTAAAGACCTGTATCCCCTGTCGCCAATGCAGCAGGGCATGCTGTTCCACACGCTGTACGAACCGCAAGTCGGCGCCTACATCAGTCAGTTACGTCTGGACATTCAGGGCCTCGATCCGCAGCGATTCGCTCAGGCCTGGCAAATCGCGCTGGAGCGTCACGACATCCTGCGCAGCCGCTTCCACTGGCAAGGCCTCGACACCGCGCATCAGGCGATTGTCCGCCACGTCGCGTTGCCGCTTGAAGTGCTGGACGCCACCGACACCGATACGCTGGCCGACGCCGAACGTGCCCAAGGTTTTGAATTGGGCAGTGCGCCGCTGTTTCGCTTGAAGCTGGTGCGCATGGGCGCCAATGACTGGCACCTGATCTACACCAGCCACCATATTTTGATGGACGGCTGGAGCAACGCGCAGTTGCTCGCCGAAGTGATCCAGCATTACGCCACTGGCAAGGCGCTGCCGGCACCGACCGGGCAATACCGTGATTATCTGGGCTGGTTGCAGCAGCAATCGGCTGCCGAAGGCGAGCAGTTCTGGAAAGCCGTTTTGGCACCGCTGGAAGCGCCGACGTTGCTGGCCGAAGCCTTGCGCCCGCCAGTGGGCGCCGAGGGCAGCGAGGAATACCGCGTCGCCCTTGATAGCCGCGCCACCCAGCGTCTGATCGAGTTCGCCCGCCGGCAGAAAGTCACGCTCAACACCGTGCTGCAAGGGGCGTGGAGCCTGTTGCTGCATCGTTGCACTGGCCAGGATTGCGTGGTGTTTGGGGCCACGGTTGCCGGGCGTTCGGCGCCGTTGCCGGGGATCGAAGCGCAACTCGGGTTGTTCATCAATACGTTGCCGCTGGTCTGTGCGATGAAGCCGGATTGCACGGTCAGCCAATGGCTGGGCGAGCTGCAAGGGCTGAACCTGGCCATGCGCGAGTTCGAGCACGTGCCGCTTTACGACATTCAGGGCTGGGCGGGGCAGCAGGGTTCGGCGTTGTTCGACAGCCTGCTGGTGTTCGAAAACTTCCCGGTGGCCGAAGCGTTGAAACAGGGCGCACCGGCCGGGTTGTCGTTCGGCAATTTGCACAATCACGAGCGCACCCACTATCCGCTGACGTTGGGCATCGAGCTGGGGGAAGGCCTGAGCCTGGACTTCAGCTACGACGCAGCGCGTTTCAGCGCGGCGCAAGTTGCCGGGTTGTCGGCCAATTTGCAGCACCTGCTCATGCAACTTGTCACCCAGCCGGACGCCGCACTTGGCGCGCTGGAACTGCTCGACGTCGACGGCAAAAACGCGCTGCTCGCGATCAGCCAACCGCCGACAATCGAGTTGTCCACAACACTTCTGGCCCACGAGCAGATCGCCGCGCAGGCCGCCGCGACCCCGGACGCGCTGGCGTTGCAGGTTGACGGCCAGTCCCTGAGCTACGCGCAATTGAACACCCTGGCCAACCGTCTGGCCCATCGTCTGATGGCCAACGGTGCCGGTCCGGGCAAGCGTGTCGGCCTGGCGCTGCACCGTGGTCCGCAGCTGATCGTCAGCCTGCTGGCGGTGCTCAAAAGTGGCGCCGCCTACGTGCCGCTCGATCCGAAATACCCGAACGAACGCCTGGCCTACATGATCGACGACAGCCGTCTCGACGTGCTGCTGTGCGAATCCGGTCTGCTGGAGGAGGTACCGGGCGTGCGCCGTCTCAGCCTTGAGGACGGCACCGACTACCCCGACAGCAATCCGCACAACCACGCGGTCGCCGGCGATCTGGCCTACATCATCTATACCTCCGGCTCCACCGGCCAACCCAAAGGCGTGGCCATCGCCCATGCCGCGTTGCGCGAGTTCTGCCAGAGCGCCGCCGACTATTCGGTGCTGTCGGCGTCGGATCGGGTGTTGCAATTCGCGACCTTCAGCTTCGACGGTTTCGTCGAGCAATGTTTCCCGGCGTTGTGCGTCGGCGCGGCGTTGATCATGCGCGGCGATGACGTGTGGGACGCCGGTCGCCTCGCCGCCGAAATCGTCCAGCACGGCGTGACCGTGGCGGACTTGCCGGCCGCTTACTGGTACTTGCTCGCTCGCGAATGCGCGAGCGGCGTGGTCAGCGGTCTCGGTGCTTTGCGCCAGGTCCACGTCGGTGGCGAAGCGATGTCGGTCGAAGGTTTGCGCCTGTGGCATCAGGCCGGATTGAGCCACATGCGACTGCTCAACACCTACGGCCCGACCGAAGCGACCGTGGTGTCCAGCGTGCATGAGTGCAGTCTCGACGATGCCAGCGATGCGTTTGGCATTCCGATTGGTCGTGCCATCGCCGGCCGTGCGCTGTATGTGCTGGATGCGGCGGGTCAGTTGCTGCCGTCCGGCGGTGTCGGCGAACTGTGCATCGGCGCTCCGGCCTGCCTCGCGCAAAGCTACTTCAATCGTCCGGCGCTGACCGCTGAACGTTTCCTGCCGGACCCGTTTGCCCGTGAACCGGGCGCGCGTCTATACCGCAGCGGCGATCTGGCGCGCTACAACGCCCAAGGGCAGCTGGAATACGTCGGCCGCATCGACCATCAAGTGAAGATCCGCGGTTTCCGCATCGAAATGGGCGAGATCGAAGCCTGCCTGCAAGCCCGTGAAGACGTGCGTGAAGCGGCGGTCATCGCCCAGGACGGCATGCTACTGGTGGCGTACATCGTGGCCGGCGATTCGCTGTCGTCCGAAGTTGATTATCTGGAAGGCCTGAAAGCCGCTCTGCATCAGTCGCTGCCGGAATACATGGTGCCGAATCACTTGGTCCTGCTGCCGAAGTTGCCGCTCAACAACAACGGCAAACTGGATCGCAAAGCCTTGCCACGCGCCGAGGCCAGCGATGCACAGCGTGACTTCGTGGTCCCGGTCGAAGGGCTGGAAACGCAACTCGCGCTGATCTGGCAGGACGTGTTGCAGGTCGGGCAAGTTGGCCGCAACGACAACTTCTTCGCGCTCGGCGGGCACTCGTTGCTGGTGCTTCAGGTGATCTCGCGGGTGCGGCAGCAGTTGCAGCTCGAACTGTCGGTGAGCAGCTTGTTCTCCGCTGCGAACCTGGCGGAATTTGCCGGGCGTGCCGCGCTGGCAAATATCAGCGGTCAACCTTTGCTACAACGTGCCGTGATCGATCAGCCGCAGGTTTTGTCTTATGCCCAACAGCGCCAATGGATTCTCTGGCAACTGGACCCGCAAAGCCCGGCCTACAACATTCCTGCCGCACTGCGCCTCATAGGCCCGCTGAACCGCGAAGCCCTGCGCGAAGCCTTCGCCCGGTTGCAGGACCGTCACCAAACCCTGCGCACGACCTTCGAACAAGATGGTCTGCAGGCACGTGCGGTGCTGCACGACAATCTGGCGTTGCAACTGGAGGAACGCACACTCGATCAGGTGTCGGTCGACACGGCCGTGGCCGAAGAAATCGCGCGTCCGTTCGACCTGCGCAACGGTCCGCTATGGCGCATGTTGCTGCTGCAAGTGAACACCGACGAACACGTGCTGGTCCTCATCGTCCATCACATCGCTGCCGACGGCTGGTCGATGCAGGTCATGGTCGATGAGTTCAGCTCCTTGTATCAGGCGGCCGCCAGCGGTCGCGCCGCCGGTTTGGCTGACCTGCCGGTGAACTACAGCGACTACGCCCGCTGGCAGCGCGACTGGCTGGAAGCGGGCGAGGGTGCACGTCAACTGACGTGGTGGCGTGAGCAACTGGCCGGCAGCCAGGCGCCGCTGGAATTGCCCAGCGAACTGACCCATCCGGCCCGCCGCAGCGAGCGCGGTGCCAGCCTGATGCTCAACGTGGATCGCGAGTTGCTCGCCGGTTTACGTCAACGCGCCCAGGAACAGCAAGTGACGTTGTTCATGCTGTTGCTGGCGAGTTTCCAGACCTTGCTGCATCGCCAGAGCGGGCAGTCGCGCATCAACGTTGGCGTGCCGAGCGCCGGTCGTTCGCGTCTCGAAACCGAAGGCCTGATCGGCTTCTTCATCAACACCCAGGTGCTGCGTGCCGAGATCGATGGGCAGCAGCCGTTCAGCACCTTGTTGCAACAGGTCAAACAGGTTGCATTGGGCGCGCAAGCGAATCAGGACTTGCCATTCGAGCAGCTGGTCGACGCCTTGCAACCGGACCGCAGCCTCAATCACAGCCCGCTGTTCCAGGTGCTCTACAACCATCAGCAGCCGTTGGGCGCGAGTGTCGAACGCACGGTTGCCGACCTGAACGTCGAGCGTCTGCACTGGCAGCAACACACCACGCAGTTCGATCTGGTCCTCGATACTCAGGAGCAGGGCGAAGCACTGGATGCCAGCCTGACCTACGCCACGGATGTGTATGACGAAGCGTCGATGCAGCGCCTTGGCGAGCAGTGGCTGAACCTGCTGCGTGCGGTGGTCAGCGATCCGCAGCAACGCGTCGCCGAACTGCCCCTGATTGACGGGTCGCAGCAAGAGGCTTTGGTGCAGCACTGGAACCCCGCATTCCAGGCGCAACCGACGTCGCCGACCTTGCATCAGTTGTTCGAAGCGCAAGTCGCACAACGGCCGAATGCCGTCGCGCTGGTCTACGAAGGCGAGCACCTGACCTACGCCGCACTCAACGCCCAGGCCAACCGCTTGGCGCGCACACTGCGCGAGCAGGGCGTCGGGCCTGAAGTGCGCGTGGGCATCGCCACCGAGCGGGCCATGCCATTGGTGATCGGCTTGCTGGCGATTCTCAAGGCCGGCGGCGCCTACGTGCCCCTCGACCCGCATTACCCGGCCGAACGCCTGAGCTACATGATCGAAGACAGCGGCATCACGCTGCTACTGACCCAGCAACACTTGATCGACAGTCTGCCGGCCCGAGACGGCGTGCAGGTGCTGAGCCTGGAATCGTTGCAGCTGGATGGGGTCAGTGACGCCAACCTGCCAGCGCTGGCGACCCCGGACAACCTCGCCTACGTGATCTACACCTCCGGTTCCACCGGTCGTCCTAAAGGCGCATTGCTCAGCCATGGCAACGTCGGGCGTCTGCTCACGGCCACGGCTGGCGAGTTTGGCTTCGGTCCGGACGATGTCTGGACGCTGTTCCATTCCTACGCCTTCGACTTCTCGGTGTGGGAGCTGTTTGGTTCGCTGTGCACCGGCGGGCGTCTGGTGATCGTGCCGTATGACATCAGCCGCGAGCCGCAGCAATTCCATCGCTTGCTCTGTGATGAGGGCGTGACGGTGTTGAACCAGACGCCGAGCGCGTTCCGCCAGTTGTTGCCGATTGCCTGTGCCAGCCCACGAAGCATGGCGTTGCGTCAGGTGATTTTCGGTGGCGAAGCCCTTGAAGTCGCGAGCCTGCGTCCGTGGTTCGAACGCTTCGGCGACCAACAGCCAACCCTGGTCAACATGTACGGCATCACCGAAACCACGGTGCACGTGACCTACCGTGCGATCCGCCTGGCCGACCTCGACGGCAAGGCCCAAAGCCCGATTGGCCTGCCGATCCGCGACCTGCGCTGGTACTTGCTCGACAGTCAGCTGCATCCGGTGCCGGTGGGTGTGGCGGGCGAGTTATACATCGCCGGCGCCGGTCTGGCGCGGGGTTATCACGGCCGTTTCGGCCTGACCGCCGAGCGTTTTGTGCCGAGCCCGTTCGAGGCTTCGCAGCGTCTTTATCGCAGCGGCGACCTGGCGCGTCAGCGTGCCGATGGCAGCATCGACTACCTCGGCCGGATCGACCAGCAAGTAAAAATCCGCGGTTTCCGCATCGAATTGGGCGAAATCGAAGCCGCGCTGCTGGCCCAACCGGGCGTGCGCCAAGCGGTGTTGAGCGTGCATGCCGGCGACGGCGGGCCGCAGCTGTGCGCCTACGTCGTGGCCGAGCAAACCCCGCATGACCCGATCGCCTGGCGCGACAACCTGCGCACCGCGCTCAAGGTGGATCTGCCGGACTACATGGTGCCGAGCCACTGGTTGCTGCTGGATGCCTTGCCATTGACCGGCAACGGCAAGCTCGACCGCAAGGCGCTGCCGGTGCCCGATGCCCAGGAATGGCAACGGCCGTTCGAAGCCCCCGAGGGCGACCTCGAACAGCAACTGGCCGCGATCTGGGCCGACGTGCTGGGCGTGGTGCAGATAGGCCGACGCGACAACTTCTTTGAATTGGGCGGGCATTCATTGCTCGCGGCCCAGGCCAGTGCCCGCGTGGAACTGGAACTGGGCATCGAGCTGCCGCTGCGCGCGCTGTTCGAATCCACCGACCTTCAGGCTTATGCCGCCATGGCCGGGCAACACGCCCCGGCTGACAACGATGCACGTCTTGATGCGCTTGAGTCGCTTCTCGACGAGATGGAGATCAACTGATGGAACACACCACTGCCCAGCGCATCGCCAGCCGCTTCGCCGGCCTGCCGGCTGATAAGCGCCGCGAGTTTCTGCAACGCATGCAAGAGCAGGGCGTGAGCTTCGGCCAGCTGCCGATTCCGCCGGCTGCCGAGCCGCAAGCAACGTTTGAATTGTCATACGCGCAGCAGCGCCAATGGTTCCTCTGGCAACTTGATCCACACAGTTCGGCGTACAACATTCCGGCCGCGCTGCGTTTGCACGGGCCGCTGAACGTTGCTGCGTTGCAGCAGAGTTTCGATGGGCTGCTGGAGCGGCATCAGAGTTTGCGCAGCCGGTTCGTCGAGGATGACGGGCAAGTGGTGCAGACGCTGGCCGAGTTCACCTCGCTGCCCATCGAGCAGATCGACCTGCGTGGCGAACCCCAGGATCAGCGCTTCGATCAGGCGATGAACAGCGTCGAACAGGACATCGCCCGGCCGTTCGATCTGCAACACGGCCCGCTGTTGCGGGTCAGCCTGTTGCAACTCGATGCCGAAGACCACGTGCTGTTGCTGACCCTGCACCACATCGTCACCGATGGCTGGTCGATGGGCGTGCTGGTGGAAGAGTTTTCCCGGCTCTACGCCGCGCATTGCCAAGGTCAGAACACGGTGCTGGAGGCACTGCCGATCCAGTATTCAGACTATGCGATGTGGCAACGCCGCTGGATGGAGGCGGGCGAGCTGGAACGTCAACTCAACTGGTGGCGCGACCGCCTGGGCAGCGAACAACCGCTGCTCGAATTACCGACCGACCGTCCGCGCCCGGCGCAACCGAGCCAGCGCGGTGCGCGTCTGGATTTCGCCCTCGATACCACGTTGGCCAGCGGTCTGATGAGCCTGGCCAAACAGCGCGGTGTCACGCCGTTCATGCTGTTACTGGCGAGCTTCCAGGCCTTGCTCTATCGCTACAGCGGCCAGGCCGACGTGCGTGTCGGTGTGCCGATTGCCAACCGTAATCGCGCGGAAATTCGTGGCTTGATTGGGTTCTTCGTCAACACCCAGGTGATGCGCGCGGAACTGGACGGACGTCTACCGTTCAGCCAATTGCTCGACCAGACCCGCGCCGCCTCGCTGGACGCCCAGGATTATCAGGACTTGCCGTTCGAGCGTCTGGTGCAGGCGCTGCAAGGTGAACGCAGTCTCAGTCACAGCCCGCTATTCCAGGTGATGTTCAACCACCAGCAAGCCACACCGGCGGCGGTCAGCGGCTTGCTCGCCGGCCTGCGCGTCGAGGCATTGAACGCCACGGCGCACACCACCCAGTTCGACCTGCAACTGGACACCCAGGAGGAGGGCGACAAGCTGTTCGCCAGCCTGACTTACGCCACCGATCTGTTCGACGCTGAACGTATCGAGCACCTCGCGCGGCACTGGCGCAATTTGTTGGCCGGTGTTCTGGCCAACCCGCAATGCCCGCTCGCCGAATTGCCGTTGCTGGACGCCGATGAGCGTCTGCGCATCCTCAATGAGCTCAATGACACCGCTCAGGCCTATCCGGGCGAAGTCTGCGTGCAGCGCCATTTCGAAGAACGCGTAGTTGAACACCCAGAGGCGACGGCGCTGGTGTTCCAGGAGCAGTCCCTGAGTTACGCCGAGCTGAACCGGCGCGCCAACCGTTTGGCCCACCACTTGCGTGCCCAGGGTGTCGGCCCGGACGTGCTGGTGGGGATTGCCTGCGACCGTTCGTTTGAAATGGTTGTCGGCCTGCTGGCGATTCTCAAGGCGGGCGGTGCGTACGTGCCGCTGGACCCGGAATACCCGGTTGATCGCTTGAGCTACATGATCGAAGACAGCGGCATTGCGTTGTTGCTGACCCAGGAATATCTGCTGGCGCAACTGCCGACCCCGGACAACGTGCGCACCTTGTGCCTGCACGCCGACGCCGATTGGCTGAACGACTTGCCGGGCACTGACCTGCCCAACCTTGCGGTCGCGGAAAACCTCGCTTATGTGATTTACACCTCCGGCTCCACCGGCAAACCCAAGGGCGCCGGTAACCGCCATGTGGCGCTGCATAACCGTCTGGCTTGGATGCAGCAAGCCTACAACTTGCAGCCGAGCGACCGCGTGCTGCAAAAGACGCCGTTCAGTTTCGACGTGTCGGTGTGGGAGTTTTTCTGGCCGCTGATGAAGGGCGCCACCCTGGTGCTCGCCGCGCCGGGCGAGCACCGTGATCCGCAACGCCTGGCCGCGTTGATCGTCGAGCAGGCGATCACCACGCTGCACTTCGTGCCGTCGATGCTCTCGGCGTTCATCGCTGCCGACGAAGCGCTGGCCTGCACCTCGTTGCAGCGGATCATTTGCAGCGGTGAAGCGCTGCCGATGGAACTGCAACGCCAGACCTTGCGCAGCCTGCCGCAAGCCAATCTCTACAACCTCTATGGTCCGACCGAAGCGGCCATCGACGTGACCCACTGGACCTGCGTGGAAGAAGGGCGTGACAGCGTGCCGATTGGCCGGCCGATTGCCAACTTGCGCACCTGCATCCTCGACAGCGAACTGCAACCGTTGCCACTGGGCGCGGTGGGCGAGTTGTACCTGGGCGGCGTCGGCCTGGCGCGCGGTTACCACCGTCGTGGCGCGCTGACCGCCGAGCGTTTCGTGGTCGACCCATTTGGCAGCGGCGAGCGTCTGTACCGCACCGGTGACCTGGCGCGCTATCGCGCTGACGGTGCCATCGACTACTGCGGGCGCATCGACCACCAAGTGAAGATTCGCGGTTTGCGCATCGAGCTCGGCGAAATCGAGGCGCGCCTGCAAGAACATGCGGACGTGCAGGAAGCCGTAGTGTTGGCCCTCGATGGCCCGGGCGGCAAGCAGTTGGTCGCGTACATCGTGCCGCAGGATCGAGCCTTGGTCAGCGCCGATGCCGAGCAACAAGGCGCGTGGCGTGAAACCCTGAAAAGCCATTTGCTGGCGAGCCTGCCGGATTACATGGTGCCGGCGCAGACCGTGCTGATCGAGCAAATGCCCCTGAGCCCCAACGGCAAACTCGAGCGCAAACGCCTGCCCGCGCCGACCGCACAGGTCAGCCAACGCGCCTTCGAAGCGCCACGCAACGAACATGAACAGGTGCTGGCGCAGATCTGGCAGGACGTGCTGGGCGTGGAGCAGGTCGGGCGTCAGGACAATTTCTTTGAACTGGGCGGCGACTCGATCATTTCGATCCAGGTGGTCAGCCGTGCGCGCCGCGCCGGCCTGAGCCTGCAACCCCGCGACCTGTTCCAGCAGCAAACCTTGCAAGCCCTGGCCGCCGTGGTCAAGGAACAGGCCGCCCCGCTGGCGCAGCAAGGGCCGGTGGAAGGTGTGCAAACCCTCACGCCGATCCAGCGCTGGTTCTTCGACGAGCCGATCCCGCAACGCGCGCACTGGAACCAGGCGGTGCTGCTGACGCCACGCGAAACCCTTGAATTGCCACGCCTGCAAGCCGCGCTGCAACGTTTGCTCAAGCAGCATGATGCCCTGCGTCTGCGCTTCAGTCAGGTCGATGGCCAATGGTCGGCGCGTTATGTCGGGGCTGACAGCTGCGATGTGATCGACATGCTCTGGACCGCCCGCGTGGCCAACGATGCTTCGCTGGAATCGGTGTGCAACGAGGCGCAGCGCAGCCTCAGTCTGCAAGACGGTCCGCTGCTGCGCATCGCGTTGATCGCTCAGGCGGATGGTTCGCAACGGTTGCTGTTGGTGATCCATCACCTGGCGGTGGACGGGGTGTCGTGGCGGGTGTTGCTGGAAGATTTGCAAGCCGCTTATCAAGGGCAAGACCTGCCACCGAAGACCAGCGCTTTCCAGGCCTGGGCCGACAAACTTGACGCCTACGCCCGCTCCGAAGCCGCTGCCAGCGAACTGGACTGGTGGCAAGCGCAGCTGAGCGTCGCCAATGATTCGCTGCCCGCCGCCAATGCCCAAGCCAGTCAGGCCGGGCATCTGCGCCAAGGCGTGAGCATCGGCCTGGACCGCGATCAAACCACCAGGCTGCTGCAACAGGCGCCAGCCATTTACCGCACACAGGTCAACGACCTGCTGCTGACCGCGCTGGCCCGAACCCTCAGCCGCTGGACCGGTGACGCTTCGGCGCTGATTCAACTCGAAGGCCATGGTCGCGAAGAGCTGTTCGACGACATCGACCTGACCCGCACCGTCGGCTGGTTCTCCAGTCTGTTTCCGGTGCGCCTGACGCCGACCGCCGACCTGGGGGGCTCGATCAAGGCCATCAAGCAGCAACTGCGCGAAATCCCCGGAAAAGGCCTGGGCTACGGCCTGCTGCGCTACCTGGGCGATGCCTCGACCCAAGCGGCGTTGGCCGGTTTGCCGCAAGCACGCGTGACGTTCAACTACCTCGGGCAGTTCGACCAGAGCTTCGCCGAAGACGCCCTGTTCACCCCGGCCAAGGAATCCAGCGGCGCCGCGCAATCGGCGGACGCACCGTTGCCGAACTGGCTGTCGGTGGACGGCCAGGTGTATGGCGGCGAACTGAAACTCGACTGGACCTTCAGCCGCGAATGCTTCGACACACGTGAAATCGAAGCGCTGGCAGCCGATTACCAACGTGAATTGCTGGCGCTGATCGCCCATTGCCTGAGCGACGGTGCGGGTGGCGTGACCCCGGCGGACTTCCCGCTGGCGCGCCTGACCCAGGCGCAACTCGATGGCTTGCCGGTGCCGCCGGCGCAGATCGAAGACCTGTATCCGCTGTCGCCGATGCAGGCCGGTCTGTTGTTCCACAGCCTCTATGAATCGGCGTCTGGCGCCTACGTCAATCAGCTCAGCGTCCAAGCCCGTGGCCTCGACGCCGAGCGTCTTGGCCGCGCCTGGCAAGCGGTGCTCGACACCCATCCGATCCTGCGCAGCAGCTTCCACTTCCCCGACGGTTTCGAAGCGCCGGTGCAAGTGGTCCATCGTCATTTGCAACTGCCGATGACGTGTCTGGACTGGCGTGGCCGCAGCGATCAGGCCGACGCATTGATTGAACTGATCGACAACGAGCGCCTGCAACTCGATTCGACCCGGGCGCCATTGATGCGCCTGACCCTGGTGCGGCTGGACGATGAGCGTCAGCAACTGATCTACACCCACCATCACCTGTTGCTGGATGGCTGGAGTAATTCGCTGCTGCTGAGCGAAGTCTTGCAGCGTTATGCCGGGCAGGATGTGCAGGCGCCGACTGGGCGTTTCGCCGATTACATCGGCTGGCTGCAACGTCAGGATGCCCACGCCGACGAGGTCTTCTGGCGCGAGCAGCTGGCGACCCTCGACAACCCGACGTTACTGGCGCAGAGCCTGGCCCATGGCGACGGTAAAAATCAGTTGGCCGTAGAATTTGCCGACCATCGCCAGACCTTCGATGTCGCCACCAGCCAGCGTTTCAGCGAGTTTGCCCGCCAGCAAAAAGTCACCCTCAACACCTTGGTGCAAGGCGCCTGGGCACTGTTGCTGCAACGCTACAGCGGCCAGCGCAGTGTCGCGTTCGGCGCGACTGTGGCGGGGCGGCCGTTGGATTTGCCGGGTGCCGAAAGCCAGCTGGGCCTGTTCATTAACACGTTGCCGGTGATCAGCAGCCCGGACGCGGTGGAAAGCGTCGGCCAGTGGCTGACCCGTTTGCAGGCACAAAACCTCGAACTGCGTGAGCATGAATTCACCGCATTGGGGGACATTCAGCGCTGGGCCGGGCGTGCCGGTGAGCCGCTGTTCGACAGCCTGCTGGTGTTCGAAAACTTCCCGGTGGCCGAAGCGCTGCAACAAGGCGCGCCGGCCGGTTTGAGCTTCTCGGTTCCGCAGAACCATGAACGCACTAACTTCCCGCTGACCCTGGCGGCCACCGCCGAAAGCCAATTGAGCCTGAACTGGAGTTACCAGTGCGCCCATTTCAGCGGCGAAGCGATTGTTCGGATGAGCGAGCATCTGGCCGCGCTGCTGGCGGCGATGGTCGCCGCGCCAAACGCGGCATTGAGTGAACTGGACCTGCTGACCGCGCCGGAACGCGCGCAACAGTTGGTCGAATGGAACCCGGCATTCACGGCCGCGCAAAACCCGCTCTGTGTGCATCAGTTGATCGAGGCCCAAGCGGTCATTCGCCCGGACGCCACCGCGCTGATCTTCAACGATCTGCAATTGAGCTTCGATCAGCTCAACCGTCGCGCCAACCAATTGGCCCATCGTCTTCGCGCACTGGGCATTGGTCCGGAAGTGCGGGTTGGCCTGGCGATGCAGCGCTCACCGGAAATGATCGTCGGTCTGCTGGCGATCCTCAAGGCCGGCGGCGCCTACGTGCCGCTGGACCCGGCTTACCCGACGGAACGCCTGCGTTACCTGATGGAAGACAGCGGCATTTCGCTGATGATCAGCCAGTCGTGGCTGCGGGAAAAACTGCCGTTGCCCGAAGGCCTGCCGGTGCTGGAAATCGACCGCGAGCCGCTGGCGTCCATGGCGGACACCAACCCGGTCAACCTGACCTGCGGCGAAAATCTCGCGTACCTGATCTACACCTCAGGCTCCACCGGGCGGCCCAAAGGCGTCAGTGTGGCCCACGGTCCGCTGGCCATGCATTGCCTGTCGATCGGCGAGTTGTACGGCATGACCCCGGACGACCGCGAGTTGCAATTCGCCTCGATCAGTTTCGACGGCGCCCACGAACGCTGGCTGACGCCGCTGGTGTTCGGTTCGGCAGTCATGCCCCGCGATGACGAGTTGTGGAGCGTGGAGCGCACCTGCGCCGAGATCGAAAAACACGGCATCACCATTGCCTGTTTTACCCCGACCTATCTGTCGCAGATCGCCGACTTCATGGGCGAAGCGGGGCGTGATTTGCCGATCCGCTCCTACACCCCGTGCGGCGAAGGCATGGCCAAGCACGCGTTCGATGAAGTCCAGCAAGTGCTGCAACCCAAGCGTTTGATCAACGGTTACGGTCCGACCGAAACGGTGATCACGCCGCTGATCTGGCTGGCGTACCCGGATACCGGGTTCGACTCGGCGTTCATGCCGATTGGCCGGCCGGTGGGCAACCGCAGCGCCTACATTCTGGATGGCGGCTTGCAACCGCTGCCGGTTGGCGTCGCGGGCGAGTTGTACCTGGGCGGCGAGGGCGTCGCCCGGGGTTACCATCAACGTCCGGACCTGACCGCTGAACGCTTCGTGCCGGATCCATTCGTGCCGGGTGCGCGTTTGTACCGCAGCGGCGACCTCGCACGGTTCCGCGCCGATGGCGTCGTTGAATACCTCGGCCGTATCGACCAGCAAGTGAAGATTCGCGGGTTCCGTATCGAACTCGGCGAAATCGAAGCCTGCCTGCTGGAACACGAAGGCGTGCGTGAATCGTTCGTGATCGACCGTGAAGGTCCGGTGAGCCGCCAGTTGGTCGGTTACGTGGTGCCCCGCGATCCGCTTGCCGATGAGCAGGCTCTGCGTGAAGCGCTGACGGCTCATCTGCGCAGCCGATTGCCGGCGCACATGTTGCCGGCACACTTGATGTGCCTGGCCGCGTTGCCGCTGACGCCGAACGGTAAGCTTGATCGCCAAGGCCTGCCGGCGCCGGAAGCCACTCGGCAGAACCACGATCACGTGGCCGCCGCAACACCGGCCGAAGTGTTGCTGGTTGAGATCTGGCAGGAACTGCTGGGGCTGGAGTCGGTGGGCGTCACCGAGAACTTCTTTGAGCTGGGCGGTGATTCGATCATTTCGCTGCAAGCGGTGAGCCGTGCCGGGCAGCGTGGGCTGGTGTTCAGTCCGAAGCAGCTGTTCGAGCAGCAGACCATTCGTGCTTTGGCCTCCGTGGCCAGCAGCCGTGAAGCAACATTGATCGAAGCGCCAAACGTCGAAGCTTTCTCACTGGTGCCGCACATCGACATCGCTGCCCGTGAAGGTCTGCAAGACTTGTATCCGCTGTCGCCGATGCAGCAAGGCATGCTGTTCCATTGCCTGGATTCACCGGAGCTCAACCCCTACGTCAACCAGTTGAGCGTGGCGGTCGACGGCTTGCAGGTGCCGCGTTTCCGCGCGGCCTGGCAGACGCTGGTCGAGCGGCATGAAGTGCTGCGCGCCGCGTTCCGCTGGCGCGATGGCTTGGCCGATCCGCTGCAAGCGGTGTTCGCCGACGTCGAGTTGCCGATCGAAGAACTCGACTGGCGCGACCGCTCCGACACCGAGCAGGCGCTGGGCGAACTGGCCGCAGCGGAACAGGCCAAGGGCTTCGACCTGAGCTGCCCGCCGTTGATGCGTTTCATCCTGGTGCGCCTGGGTGATGACCGTTACCAGATGATCTGGATCTACCATCACCTCTTGCTCGACGGCTGGAGCGCTTCGCGTCTGTTGGGCGACATGCTGCGCCTGTACCACAACGACAGCCTGCCGACCCTGACCGGGCGCTACGCCGACTACATCGCCTGGCTGCAACGCCAGGACGGCGCGCAAGCCGAAGGCTTCTGGCGTGAGCGCCTGGCGCTGCTCGAAGAACCGACCATTCTGGCCAAAGCTTCCGGTGCCGCAGGTTCCGGTCACGGCGTGATGTACAGCCACCTCGACGCCGAGGCGACGCGCAAACTGCACAGCTTCGCCAAGCGTCAACGCGTGACACTGAACACGCTGGTGCAAGGCGCGTGGCTGTTGCTGCTGCAACGCCACAGCGGCCAGCGCAGTGTCGCGTTCGGCGCCACGGTGGCGGGGCGCCCGACCGGGTTGGCCGGTGCGCAGGACATGCTCGGTCTGTTCATCAACACCTTGCCGGTGATTCAGACCCTTGATCCGCAACAGCCGGTGGGCGAGTGGCTGCGCGACTTGCAGGATTACAACCTGATGGTGCGTGACTACGAACACACGCCGTTGTCGGACATTCAGCGCTGGGCCGGGCAGGGTGGCCAGGGTTTGTTCGACAGCATCATCGTGTTCGAAAACCATCCGGTGGACCGCGCCTTGAAAGGCGGCGAGGAAGGCGAGCTGCGCTTTGCCGAAGTCGGCAGTGGCGGGGTGACCAACTTCCCGATGGACTTGATGGTCAGCGCCAACGAAGAAGGCCTGGAAGTTGAGTACCTGTTCCTGCGTGATCGCTTCAGTGACGTGGAAGTCGAGCGGATTCGTGCGCAGTTGGAAGGATTGCTGCGTGCGTTGCCGGAGGATGCTACGCGTCTGCTTGGCAATATTGGCTTGCCTGAGGCGCGTTTGAGTCTGCCGCAGGTGTCAGATGACACCGCTGATTTGCTTCACGCGTTTAATCAACACGTCAAAGCGCAACCGCAGAAAATCGCCTTGATTTGTGAAGATCGGCACGTCAGTTATGCACAGCTTGAGGCGCAGGCCAATGGGTTGGCGCAGCAACTGATCGGCTGCGGCATCGGCCCGGAAAGTCTGGTGGCGGTGGCGTTGCCGCGTTCCGAACGCACCATCGTTGCGTTCCTCGCGGTGCTTAAAGCAGGGGCGGCGTATCTGCCTTTGGACCTCGCGTACCCGGCCGAGCGGCTGGCTTATATGTTGAGCGATTCGGCGGCCAGCCTGTTGCTCTGTGACAGCAATCTGGGGGATCGACTGACCCTGGCCGACAGCCCGCCACGTCTGCTGCTCGACCAGTTGAGCGTTACAGATCACGCTGAATGCCCGGTTTCCAATCCGTTGCCGGGGCACTTGGCGTATTTGATTTACACCTCCGGTTCCACGGGCCAGCCCAAAGGCGTGGCGGTGGCACGTGGGCCGATTGCCCGGCATTGCCGCGGCATCATCGAGCTCTACGAACTGGCACCGCGCAGCCGTGAGCTGCACTTCATGTCGTTCGCCTTCGACGGTGCGCAGGAGCGTTGGCTGAGTGTGATGCTGGCCGGTGGCAGCCTGGTGATCCGCGAGGACAGTTTATGGACCCCGGAGCAAACCCTCGAAGTGATGCAGCGCCATGGCGTCACCGTCGCCTGCTTCCCGCCGGCCTACTTGCAACAGATGGCCGAAGTGGCCGAACGCCTTGGCAATCCACCGGCGGTCGAGGTGTATTGCTTTGGCGGTGATGCGGTGCCGGAGGCGAGCTTCGAGCAGGTCAAGCGCGCCTTGCGTCCGCAGCGTCTGGTCAACGGTTATGGTCCGACCGAAACCGTGGTCACGCCGCTGCTGTGGCGTGCCGAGGCCAGCGAAACCTGCGACGCGGCGTATGCGCCGATTGGGCGTGGCGTGGCCGGGCGGGGTTTGTATGTGCTGGACGCCGACCTCAATCCGTTGCCGGCCGGTGTCAGCGGCGAGTTGTACCTGGGCGGCGAATGCCTGGCGCGCGGTTACCACCAGCATCCCGGCATGAGCGCCGAGCGTTTCATCCCCGATCCGTTCGAGGCCGGTGGCCGCATGTACCGCACCGGCGACCTGGTGCGCCAGCGCGAGTGCGGGTTGATCGACTATCTGGGGCGTCTTGACCAGCAAGTGAAGATCCGTGGTTTCCGCATCGAGCCGGGCGAGATCGAAGCGCGTCTGCGCGAATGCGTTGGGGTGCAGGATGCCGCCGTGGTGGTACACGACACGCCGACCGGCAAGCAATTGGTCGGTTATGTGGTGGCGGCCGGTGCTGTAGGGCTGGATCGTCGCTTGAAATCTGAGCTGCAAGCGCAACTGCCTGACTACATGGTGCCGCCACGGATCCTGGTGCTGGAACGCTTTCCGCTGTCGGCCAACGGCAAGCTCGACCGTCGCGCACTGCCAATGCCTGAATGGGCGCTCGGTGGTTATCGCGCGCCACGCAACGATCTGGAAAAGGCGCTGACCGCGATCTGGCAAGAGGTGCTCGGCGTGCCGCAAGTGGGCATCGACGACAACTTCTTCGAACTGGGCGGCGACTCGTTGCAGGTGCTCAAAGTCATCTCGCGGGTGCGCAGTCAGCCGCAACTGGGCTTCGAGTTGAAGCTGCGGGATCTGATGCAGAAACCGTGCATTGCCGAACTCAGTGGTTATCAGGTGACCGAACCCACGTCTGCGCCGGACCCTTTGCTGGCGCTGAATGCGCGGATCCCCAATGTGCCGGCGCTGTTCTGCCTGCACGCCGGTTTCGGCACGGTGTTCGACTACGAACCGTTGGCCCGGCGTCTGGAAGGACGACGCACGGTGTACGGCGTGCAATGCCGCATGCTGCTTGACCCGCACTGGCAGGACGAATCGCTGCTCGCCATGGCGCAAGCCTATGCGCAGCGGATTCGCAGTCAACAGGCCATAGGACCGTATTACTTGCTGGGCTGGTCGTTGGGCGGCGCGTTGACGCAGTTGGTTGCGCATGAACTGGAAACGCAAGGTGAGACCGTGACGTTTGCCGGGTTGGTCGACAGCTACGTGGCCGGCACCGCCGAGGCGGGGGACTGGCGCGAGGACCTCGGTGATTTCCTGAAGTTTGTGCTCGGTTTGCCCGCCGATGAGGCTCAGGCGTTGATTGCGCGCAAAGCCGCTGGCTTGAGTGAACGCGAGGGCTCCACCGCCGTGATTGAAGCCGCCTTGCACGGTTCCAATGAACAGGCCGCATTGGGCGCGGGGGAGCTCACGCAGATCTTTGCCACCGGCTCACGCCTCAAGCAACTGGCGCTGGCGCATCGGCAACTGCCGACGATCAAGGCCTCGGCCCATCGTTGGTGGGTGGCCGGGCGCGACGACGAACGTCGGGTGTTCGAGGCCCAGGTCGGCAGTCATGGCGTTGATCGCCTGTTGGCCGGCGGGCACTACGAGCTGTTGCGTGGTGATGAGTTGCTTGATGAGCTTGAGGACTTACTGGAACGCCGTTTGGCCATTGCGTAACTCATTTTTGTAGGAGCGAGGCTTGCCCGCGAAGGCGTCCTTGAGATCGCCTTCGCGGGCAAGCCTCGCTCCTACAGATCACGGTTTTTCTCGCATTTTTGTACTTGTTTATTTAAAGGATTCGTCCCATGGCCGTATTGCCAGAACTTGAAGCATTTCTCGAACTCGCCGAGTTGGGCCGGATGACCGGCAAGAGTCGCGCGATGCATGAACAGACTCCGCAACAGGCACGGATCGATTTTGAAGCCTCCTCGGGGTTTCTCGATGTGCCGCTGGACAGCGTGGCCTGCGAGGACTTCACCATTGCCGCGCGGGATGGCCACAGTCTGTCGGCAAGGGTGTATCGCGATGGGCAAGCGGTCGACGGCTTGCAGCCGGTGTTGCTGTATTTTCATGGTGGCGGCTATGTGGTCGGCAGCCTCGATTCCCATGATGCGCTGTGCCGGCGACTGGCCTCGCAAGGCGGGTTTGCGTTGTTGACCGTGGATTACCGACTGGCGCCGCAATGGCGTTTCCCGACGCCGGTGCAGGACGCTTGCGATGCGGGCAACTGGCTGGTGCGCGAGGGCGCTGCGCGTGGGCTGGATGCGAACCGGGTGGCGCTGGTCGGTGACAGCGTGGGTGCAACATTGGCCACGGTGTTGTCGATCATGGCAGTGCGTGAACCTGAGGAACTGGCGTTGAAACCCAAGGCCCAGGTGTTGCTGTATCCGGTGACGGATGCGACGACGAAACGCGCCTCGCACCGGGATTTTGCCGAGGGCTATTTGCTGGAGACGCCGACGCTGGACTGGTTCTACGCGCATTACGGGCGCACGCCGGACGACCTGGCGGATTGGCGTTGCTCGCCGTTGCTGGCGGCGGATTTATCAGGCTTGGCACCGGCGCTGGTGTACTTGGCCGGGCACGATCCGCTGCATGATGAAGGGCTGGCGTATGCCGAGCGGTTGCGTGCGGCGGGGAATGAAGTGACATTGCTGGAACAGCCGGGGATGACCCATGACTTCATGCGCATGGCGGGGTTGCTGGGGGAAGTGGAAGGGATTCACTCGGAAGTGGCGGGGTGGGTGCGTTCGCGGATCTGAATTGCCATGAAAAAAACCGCCATGCCTGGATCAGGGATGGCGGTTTTTTTGTGTCCGGTCCAGGGGATTTCTGGTGGGCGACAATTGCCTTCGCGGGCAAGCCTCGCTCCTACAGGTTGGCGTCGAGTTGTGGCATGGTGCCAACCTGTAGGAGCGAGGCTTGCCCGCGAAGGCGGACTCCCATTCACCACAAAATCCCTGGCCAAAAAAATGCCCGCATCTGACGACACGGGCATTTTTCATTTCAGCTCACGACTCAGAAATCATACTTCGCGGTGACCTGCACGTTACGCGGCTCGCCGTAGAACGTGGTGTCGAAGTTGCCCAGGCCCGTCAGGTAGTTCTTGTCGAATACGTTGTTGGCATTGACGGTGAAGCTCAGATGGTCGTCGTACTGGTAACGGGTCATCAGGTCCACGAGGGTGTAGCCACCTTGCTTGATCTGGGTGTAGTCGCCCGCGCTGGCGCTGTAGATCTTGCCGTAGAACGCGCTCTGCCAGCTCACGCCGCCACCGACGGTGAACTGGTTCATCACGCCCGGCAGACGGTAGGTGGTGAAGGTACGAACGACGTGTTCAGGGCGCGTGGTGGACAGCGGGTAGCCGAAGATCCGTTGCTCGTCCTGGTCACGGGTCCGGGCGTAGGTGTAGCCCGCGGACAGGTTCCAGCCCTCGGCCAGTTCACCGGCCAGTTCCAGTTCCACACCTTTGGTGGTCGCGCCGTCGATGGCTTTGTAAATACCTTCGTTGGTGACCGGGTTGGTGCCGATCGATTCAGCGACGTTGTCCTGTTCGATGCGGAAGAAGGCCAGGCTGGCGTTCAGCTTGCCTTCGAAGTAGGCCGCTTTCAGACCGGTCTCGTAGGCGTTGCCTTCAACCGGCTGCAGGGTCGAGCCGTTGGCGTCCTTGTAGATTTGCGGCTGGTAGATATTGGTGTAGCTGGCGTACGCGGAGTACGTGTCGTTGAGGTCGTAAACCACACCGGCATACGGGGTGACGACGCCGTGTTCCTTGTAGCTGGCGTGGGTGTCGGTCTGGTTGGCGCCCGGGTTGTAGTTGTAGTCTTCGTTGTACTTGAAGGTGCTCAGGCGGGTGCCGAGGATGAACGACAGGTCATCGGTCGGGCGCAGGCGCGTGGCCAGGTAAACGCCGTTCTGGCTCTGGGTACGTTCGTATTTGCCGTTTTTCGGGAATTCCTGTTTCGGCAGTTCGCCGTTCCAGTCATAGATGCTGCCGGGCACTTGGGAGAACGCACTGGTGTCGTAAGTCGAACCGGTCTGGCGCGAGTGGGACGCCATGACACCGGCGACCAGTTCGTGCTCGCGACCGCCCAGGCTGAAGGGGCCGGAGACGTTCACGTCAGCGGTGTTCTGCACGCGATGACCTTCCCAGCGACCCCAGTAAAGGAACATGCCTTCACCGGTGGCGCGGTCCGGGTTGCCGCCGCTGGCCGAGGCCAGTTGGGTGTCATGATCGGTGGTTTTCTGGTCCAGGCTGACTTTGAGTTTCCAGTCATTGGCCAGCGCTTGCTCCAGCGATGCAAAGTAGGTGGTGCTGTCGAAATCACGACGGCTCCAGTCGGCCGCCGGGTTGAAGTGACGCGGGAACTCGGTACGGCCGCCATCGGCGAAATATGTCGGGTTACCGGTCCACGACGAACCGCGCGGGGTGGCGCTGGATTTGTCGATGCCGAAGGTCAGCAGGGTGTCGTCGGTCAGGTCGGCTTCGAGTACGCCGTAAAACAGGTCTTTCTTCTGGCTGTAGTGATCCAGGTAGGAGTTGGCGTCCTGGTATGTGGTGACGAAGCGACCGCGGACGTTGCCGGAATCAGTCAGCGAACCGGAAATATCACCTTCAGCACGGTACTTGTCCCAGCGGCCGGCGGTGGCGCTGACTGAGGCTTTGAATTCCTTGGTCGGCTTCTTGCGGATCAGGTTGACCGTGGCGGACGGATCGCCGGTGCCGGTCATCAGGCCGGTAGCGCCTTTGATGACTTCGATGTGGTCGAGGCTGGCCGAGTCGTCGCTGTTGTTCGGGTTTTCACCGTACACACCGTCGTAGATGGTGTTGACGCCATCGTACTGGAAGTTGGTGATGGCCTGGCCACGGGCGGAAAACTCGGTACGGTCACTGTCGTACTTCTGCGACGTGATGCCGGGGGTGTTGCGCAGTGCGTCGGCAACGCTGGTGACGCCGCGATCGTCCATCTGCTGGCGGGTGACCACGGTTACCGATTGCGGTGTTTCGCGAAGGGTCAGCGGCAGCTTGGTCGCGGTGGTGGTGGCGCCGGTGGTATAGGAGTCGGTGTCTTCAGTGGTCAGGCCCAGGGCCTGGCCGGAAATCGTGGTCGCGCCCAGTTGCAGGCCCGAACCGCCGCCGGAGACCAGCGTGACGCTGTTGCCGTTGATCTGGAACGAAATGCCGGTGCCTTTGAGCAGGGCGCTCAGGGCTTCGGAGGGCTCCAGCGAACCTGACACTGCACGGGACTTGATACCCGCCACCTGATCCGGGCTGTAGAGGATCTGCAGGTTGGTTTGCATGCCCAGCTCGGTCAGCGCGTTGGAAAGCGGCTGGACGGCAATGTTCACTTTTACAGGTGCAGCATTGGCCATCGAGCTCCCCAGCAAGGTGGCGGTCAGCAGCACGCTGGTAAACAGGGTGCGATGCAATGTCGGGCGCTGTACGGCCTGCGCGAGAGGTGTGCGGCGTGGTAGAGGTCGCATTACTTACCTGAGCTCCTGAAAAGTGGGGTGCAGAGTTTTTGTTAATAAGAATGATTATTAGACGCGGCGCGAAGCAAAAACCGGAAAGAAAGACGTCAATTAATTTTCAGAAAGAAGAAACCGTGGCGAGGGGTTCGCCCAAATGTCGGCCCGTTAAGAGAAACAACGGTGGGGGCGAGCCTGCTCGCGATAGCGGTATTTCATTCACCATTGAAGGTGACTGATCCACCGCTATCGCGAGCAGCCCCGCTCCCACAGGCTCAGGCCGGTGCCAGCTCGGTGACGACCCGACCGCTCTCCATGCGCACCAACTGGTCGGCCACGTCGAAGTAACGGTCATCGTGGGAGATCACGATGATGGTTTTGCCCAGGCGCTTGAGGTCCGGCAGCAGCTCGGTGTAGAAAATCCGGCGGAAGGTCGGGTCCTGGTCGGCCGCCCATTCATCGAACACCAGCACCGGGCGTTCTTCGAGCCAGGCATTGACCAGCGCCAGGCGCTTGCGCTGGCCGGTGGAAAGGTCGGTGGTGGTGAAATTGCCGTCCTTGACGCTGACCTTGTGCGCGATTTCCAGGCGTTGCAGGTATTTGTTGGCGTCTTCGGGGATGTGCGTGTCGCCCTGGACCACGTCATCGAACAGGTAATAATCAGCGAAGATCGTGGTGAACAACTGGCGATAGTCATCACGATTTTGCGCATCAATCGCCTCGCCGTTGACCCGGATCTCGCCCTGTTGCGGCGTGTACAAACCCAGCAGTAACTTGATCAGCGTGGTCTTGCCGCAACCGTTCTCACCGACAATAAACGTGATGTCGCCTTGCTTGATCGTCAGGTTGACCGGGCCCAACTGGAAGGGTGCAGCGCCTTCGACAGCCGGAAAGGCGAAACGCACATCGGCCAGTTTCAGTTCGTGCACGGCTTGCTTGACGTTGCCCTGATCGCTGAGCAGCAAGTGCGGCTCAGGGGTGGAAAACTGCTCGGACAACTCGGCGATCCGGCGGAAGGCGATCTGCGCACGGCTGACAATCGGTAACGTGCTGATCAAATGCTCCAGCGGGCCTTTCATATACAACAGCACCAGCACGAAGCCGCTCATCACGGTCTTGTCGGCGCTTGGCCAGAAGGATTGCAGCGCCAGCACCAGGCCGATGACCACGAAGAACAGCATCGAGCCGAAGGTCTTGGCGATCACGAAGGTGTTGACCGAGCGCACCTGGGTCTTGCAGATGAAATCGGCTGTCGCCTTGATCCCCGACACGAACATGCGTTGGCGACGCGGGCGGTGGATTCGCAGTTCCTTGGCGCCATCGGCAATCGCGTTGTAGTGCTTTTGCAGCTCGTCTTCAGCGTCACGGGCGGCCATGAAACCCTGCACACCCTTGCTCTGGGCGTAAGCCTGGATCGCGGTGCTGATCAGGATCGCGGCGACCATGATCAGGAACATCGGCCACGACAGGATGGCCAGGTAACCCATGCAACCGAGGGTCACGGTGAGGGAAATCGCCAGGGGGGCGAAGGCGAAGGCGAAGTCGCTGATGGTATCGACGTCGTGGGTCAGGACCGGAATCAAGCGGTGGCTGCGATAGCGTTCGATCTGCTCGATGGGGGCCGACAGGACTTTTTCACCGAGCTGTTTGCGCAGCCTGGCAATGATGTGCTGGCCGACGTAGTTGGTGCCGATGTCCGAGCAGATCGAGCTCAGCAGCGCCAGCAGGCACAGGCCGGCAAACAAGGCGACTACGCCTTGGGTCAGGCCGGTGTCCGAATGCAGGGCGTTGTTGATGGTTGCCAGCAGTACCGTGACGCTCAAGCCGCCGACCATGCCCAGGAAAATGGACGCGGCGACGATGAGTCGAAACGGTTTCAACAGGGCGAACAACTCGCCGATGGCGCCACGGGGAGGCTGGGTCATGGAAGACAGTTCCTTGGGTATAAAGGCAGATACCCAGTAGAACGTCTGATCGAAGGGTTAATTTACAGGGTCGCCGACTGGCGGCGTTCGCCGGGCATAGCGAAAATACCTGACACCACACTAAACCTTGTGGGAGCGAGCCTGCTCGCGAAAGCGGTGAGTCAGCCGACATCCATGTCGACTGTTAAACAGCCTTCGCGAGCAGGCTCGCTCCCACAGGATCGGGATTATGGTTTAGAGATCACGCACGATACGGAAACCTATCCAGTCGCCACGCTCTTGCGGGTACTGGCTGTTGCGGTTGCCGGAGCGGGAGAACACTGGCGCTTCACCCCAGTCGTTGCCGCGAATGCGCACCGCTTCGCAGTTGGGTTCTACCCAGGCACTGCCATCGGTGGGCGCGCCGACGTAGTTGGGGTGTTCGCAGTCTTCGACCCATTCGTAGACATTGCCGTGCATGTCGTACAGGCCGAACGCATTCGGTGCATAGCTGCCGACCGGCGAGCTGTAGCTGTAACCGTCCGCCGGGCCGTAGGTGTTGGCGTGTTGGCTGATGCTGTATTCCTTGCCTTCATCGAACGGGAAGGGGAACGGACCCTTGGTGCCGCCGCGCGCGGCGTATTCGCGTTGAGCTTCGCTGACCATGTGGTACTTCTGCCCGGTCTTCTTCGAGAGCCAGGTGATGTAGTTCTTCACGTCATCGAAATTCATGCACACCGCCGGCTGACGCGGGCCTTGCGGGTAACGCGGTTTGCTGGCGACGCACTCGCGACCCGGCCGGGTATCGCCATTGGCGATGGTCACGCCACTCTCGCGCACGTAGCTGTCCCATTCACCGGCGGTGACCTGGAAGCGGCTCATGGCGAAGGGTTTGGCGAAGGTCACCTCGTGCATCGGGCTTTCGTCGGGCTCGCGACCGACTTCATCGTCCGGCGTACCCATGGTGAACGTACCGGCGGGCAGCACGACCATTTCCGGGCAATCGCGGCAGTCCTTGAATACTTTGCCGGGTTGCGGGGTGGTTGCCGCCTGGGCGGTGGTTGGCAGCAGACCGGCGAGGAGGGCGGACAAGGCGAGGGCCTTGAGAGGCACGGTTAATAGATCTCGGTTCATTTGTCGTCTCGATTCAAAGAAAACTGGCGTCTCTGTGGCGAGGGAGCTTGCTCCCGCTGGGCAGCGAAGTGGCCCCAAAGAAAGGGACTGCTGCGCAGTCCAGCGCGAGCAAGCTCCTTCGCCACAAGGGGCCGCATCAGACGGTTTTGCTCAGCAAGGCCATGACGCGGTCGATATGGTTTTCGGTGTTGAGCAGGCCGGGCGCGATGCGGATGACCGGGCCGACGTCGCGGTCCACCGAGTCGCAAACCACGCGGTTTTTCATCAACTGGACGGCGATTTTTTCGCAGTCGCGGTCCTTGACCCGGAAGAAGGTGAACCCGGCCGACAGGTCCGGGCTCCTGGGTGTGACCAATTCAATCTGCGGGTGTTCCAACAGCCGGTTTTTCGCATAGGTATTGAGGGCGTGAATGCGCGCCTGGACCTCGGCCTTGCCCAGTTCCAGGTGCAGCTTGAACGCCTCGTCCAGGGCCCAGCGATGTTCGAAGCTGTGATAACCGCCGGGGGTCATGATGGTCGAGAACGTGGTCGCTTCGGAGAAGGTCGGAATCGTCGGCGTCACATCCTTGAGCTCGGCTGAACGGGCGCAGATGATCCCGGTGCCGCGCGGGCCGAACATCCATTTGTGGGTGCCGGCGATGAAAAAGTCGCAGTGCATGTCTGGGAAGTCGAGCTCTTCGACGCCGAAACCGTGCACGCCATCGACCACATACAGGATGCGGTCCTTTTCCTCACGATTGCGATTGCGTTCCGCCACCAGCTTGCCGATCTCACCAATCGGCAGCTTCACGCCGCTGCCGGACTGCACCCAGGTCATTCCCAGCACGCGGGTCTCAGGGCGAATGCCTTTGGCGATCGAATCCAGCACCTCATCCGCCGACACGGTTTGGCTGTTCTCGAACAGCTTGAGCTTGCGCACCTTGACCCCGTCCTTTTGCTGGCGATAACCCAGGGCGTAGTGGGTGGCGTAGTGTTCGTGCTCGCTGGTGAGGATTTCCTGATCCGGGCGCACATGGATGCCGCCGTAGATCAGCGACAGGCCTTGCGTGGTGCTGCCGGTCAGTGCGATTTGCTCAGGCTTGGCCTTGAGGTAATGACCGGCCCAGACGCGCACCGCGTGCTCGCGTTTTTCGGTTTCGCCCAGGTCCCAATCCATTGCCAGCCCCGGGTTGCGGTCGAGGTTGGCGCGGTGGCGTTCAATCGCCTCACGCACCGGACGTGGGTGGGACGTCACCAGGAAATTGGCGAAGTGCAGGTAGTCCGGATCCTGGTCGAACAATGAACGCAATTGCGCCCATTTGTCCTTGGGCAGCGGCGGTGGATTGGCAGCCAGTGCCGGCAGATTCACGGCAGCACTCAGGGGCAGGCCAGCCGCGAGAATACCGGCCTGCTTGAGGAATGAACGGCGGTTAGTCATGAGCTCGGTTCGCTTTTGCAAAAGAAGACATCAGTTTTTTGCCACCGGTCTGGACGACTTCTGCACCTGGTCCCAGACCCGCAGGAAATTCCCGCCCCAAAGCTTGGCGATATCGGCCTCGCTGTAGCCGCGACTGATCAGCTCGGCCGTCACGTTGCGAGCTTCGCTGACATCCTTCCAGCCTTCCAGACCGCCGCCGTCGTTGAAATCGGAACTGATGCCGACGTGGTCGATACCGATTTTTTTCACCGCGTAATCAATCGCGTCGCCGTAGTCCTTTAGGGTGGCTTTCGGTTCTTCGTCGACGATGGCGTAGAGCTGGCTGGCGTACTCGCCGAAACGTTGTTCGGACCAGACGGTGATCACCGGGTCGCCCGGCATCAGCGCCATCTCCAGGCCTTGCAGCGGTTGCAGGTCGAAGCGAGCGCGCAGGGCGTTGAGTTTGTCTCGGGTGGCCTGGCTCAGCGGACGGATGTAGGTCGGGAAGCCGACAATCTGCACCACGCCGCCGCTGTTCTTGATCAGCTGCATTTCCTGGTCGCTGAGGTTGCGCGGGATGTCCACCAGGGCGCGCGGTGCCGAGTGCGAGGCGACCATCGGCGTGCGGCTCAACTGGGCGACTTGCTCCAGGGCTTTGGTCGACATCTGCGACACGTCGATGATCACGCCCAGATCGTTGAGACGATGCACCGCTTGTTTGCCGATCTCCGACAGGCCCCCAAGGGCGTCGCGCGAATCATTGAAGAACGGCAGCGGTCGGGACGAATCCGCCCAGGCGTTGTTGCCCACGTAACTGAAACCGAACATGCGCATGCCACGAGCGGCCCACGTGTCCAGCGCGGTCGGGTCGTTGCCCAGCGGGTAGGCGTTGAGCATGCTCATGAAGATCGCGAACTTGCCTTCGCCGTGCAGGCGACGGAAATCGTCCGGGGTGTAGGCAATGGCAACCTGGTTGGGGAAGTCGCGAACCATCGTGCTGATGATTTTGTAGCGGGTTTCCTGCTCGAACCGGGCTTCGTCGACGAAGCCGGCGGTGGGGCGATGCGGGGCGTTGGCGCCGTTCCAGATTTCCGGCCAGCCGAAAATCGTCAGGGCCGCGCCGGACAAGCGACCGCGGCCGGTCTTGACCAGGTCGAATTGCCCGGTGCCGTCCTTGTCCGCTTCATTGCCGGCGGTGCCGAAGTCCAGCGGTACGGTGACGTGGCTGTCGAACGAGAGGATGCGCTCTTGCAACTCATCGGCTTGTTTCATCACCTTGGCCGGGTAGCCTGGATTGTCCTTGAACCAGTAATCCCAGGCCGCATAGCCTGCCCCGGCACTGATCGCCAGGGCCAGCGGCAGGCCGATGTAGAGAGCCTTTTTCGAACGTGGTTTTGTCATTGCCATCTCAGTCAGGTTCGTCGCCCCGGTGCGGGCGCAGGGGCCTTTGCTATCTGGGAAGAACGAGTGGTCCGGTTGGAAATTTAGTGGGACTGATGGCCTCTTCGCGGGCAAGCCTCGCTCCTACGGGTTAATGCAGGACCTGTAGGAGCGAGGCTCGCCCGCGAAGCTTTTAAATTTTTGCAGGCAACAAACGTTCTAGCTTGGATAAAGCCTGCTTCATGGCTGACACAGGTAGGGCAATGACGATTTCTCGACGATGGTTCATGGCAGGCCTGGCGCTCACCGGCGCCGCCGTGCCTGCGGCTTTTTATGGGCATCGCGAATGGACGAAACCGGATCCGACGATCACCCCCGGCGAAGCTTCATTCGATGTGGCGGATGTCGCCGGCCAGCAATTGGCGAACACCTTGCGTGGCGTCTGGCAGATTCGTTTCGAAGGGCGTGACGCCGGTATCGAAGGCTTGCCACGGGATGGGCTGGAAGTGTTTCTCGACGTCGGCCACAAAGGTCGCGGCCTGATCGGATTCCTCGACACCGCCCAGCGTTTACGCTCCAGCGATGAGCCGCGCTACCGGGTGCTGGGCGATCTGGCAGAAGCCAAACCGGCCGAGCTGAGCTGGCGGCTGGTCAGTGCCACCGCCGCCAGTGGCACGCCAGATTACGAATTCAGCATGTCGCTGGACGAAGTCTGGGCCGGTTTCGGCAACGCAGGCAGCGGCACCCTCAGTGGCCGGGTGTTGAACCTCGATCGCCCGTTGATGATGACCGCACAAGACAATCGCTTCATCGCGGTCAAGCGGGTGTTTCCCGAAGCTCGCGAGCGAACCGGTCTCAACGCGCCGCTGCTGGCGTGGCTGGTGTCCGCCGAACATCGGCTGTTTCACCAGCTCTGGCATGCCTCCCGGGACAAGTGGCACACCCTCTCCGAAGACAAGCGCAACGCCCTGCGCGGTATCGGCTGGCAGCCCGGCCCGCGGGACAAGGAGCGTGATGCCCGTGGCGCGCGAAAGGATCGCAACGGTTCAGGCGTGGACTTTTTCTTCATGCACCGGCACATGCTGGGCACGGCGCGTTCGATGCAGGATTTGCCGTCATGGCAGCATTTTCCACTGCCGCAGCCGGAACTGGCCCGGGATCGCATCGGTTTCGCCAATTACTGCGACAACCATGACGGCACCGCGTTGCCACCGACCTGGCAGGCCGACGACGATGCCGAATATTCGCAATGGGTCAGCGACATCAAGACCGCTGAGACGTATCACAGCAACTTCCAGGTCTGGGAGTCGCGCTATCGGGATCCGCGTTATCTGTCGAAACTCACCCTTGGGCAGTTCGGTTCAGAGGTCGAGCTGGGGCTGCACGACTGGCTGCACATGCGCTGGGCGTCGGTGCCGCGTGATCCGTCCAATGGCCAGCCGGTGCCGTTCGCGAGGGATCCGGCGGACTTTTCCGCGCGCTGGTATGCGCCGGAAAACGACTTCCTCGGCGACCCGTTTTCATCCCACGTGAACCCGGTGTTCTGGCATTTTCACGGCTGGATCGACGATCGCCTGGAAGACTGGTTTCGCGCCCACGAGCGTTTTCATCCGGGGGAGGTGAGTCGGCTGGAGGTCAACGGTGTGGCGTGGTTTGCGCCGGGGCGCTGGGTCGAGGTGGCTGATCCGTGGCTGGGGCCGAGCACCCATGGTTGCAGCACGACGCCGGGGTTGCAGGTGGGCAAGTCGGTCGAGATGGACCCGGAAACCATGAAACTGGCGTTGCGCATCACCTTTGGTGAAGACGATAAAAAGCTGGCGGACCTGTTCCGCAAAGTGCCGCAGCGGCCTTGGTATGCGCGGCATTTGAAGGCCAGGCCGATTACCAGCTAAACCGATAGACCGGGTTATCGTTCTTCGCGGGCAAGCCTCGCTCCTACAAGGGCATCATGTAGGAGCGAGGCTTGCCCGCGAAGAGGCCCTCACTGGCAACTCAAATCACAGAACCTGCCACCCGCCACCCAACGCCTTGTACAGCGCAATACTCGCCTGCAACCGCGACAACCGCAGCTGCACATTCAGATCCTGCGCCGCATACAGCGTGCGCTGGGTCTCCAGCACGGTCAGCAAATCCTCGGCCCCGGCCTGATAACGGCTTTGCGCGATATTGAAGGCGGTCTGCGCCTGGCTCAGTTCCTCGCTTTGCCACTGTCGCTGTGCATCCAGTCCGCGAATGCTGTTGAGGGCTTTTTCCACGTCGGCGAAGCCGTTGATGATCGCCCCGCGATAAGTTTCCAGCAGTTCTTCCTGGCGGGCCGTGGCTTTGTCGCGCTCGGCGTCCAAGCGACCATTGTTGAAGATCGGCGCAAGTAATCCGGCGGTGAGGTTGTAGAAAGGACTGCGCAGAATATCTGTCGCCCGGTTCGCCCCCGACCCCAGTTCGGCACTCAACGTCACCTTCGGCAGCATCGCCGCGCGGGCGACGGTGACGTCGGCTTGTGCGGCGGCCAGTTGCGCTTCGGCGCGGGCGATGTCCGGGCGGCGGGTGAGCAATTCGCTGGGGGCGCCGGCCGCGATGGTCGGCCATGACAGCTGATCAAAGCGCTCCTGACCCAGCGCCAGTTGCTGAACCGGCCGGCCGAGCAGGGCGGCCAGACCGATCAGCGCGTCTTGAGCCTGTTGCTGCACCAGCGGCAACTGCCGTTGTTGCGCGGCCACCAGGCTCTTCTGCTGCGCCAGCTCAAGTGCCGTTGCGGACCCTGAATCGAATCGCGTCTGCACCAGTTTCAATACGTTCTGCGCGTTGGCCAGGTTCAGCTCGGCGATGCGGCTTTGCTCGCGCAGCGACAAGGCCTGCGCGTAGGTGTTGGCGACGCCGCTGAGCAGCGTCAATTCCACGGTGGCCTGATCAAACTCGCTGGCCTGCAAAGCGAATTGCGCGCTGTCACGGGAGGCCCGTTGACCGCCCCAGAAATCGATTTCGTAAGTGGCGCTGAGGCTGGCGTTGAAGTAATCGACGGCCTTGTTTTCGCTGTCGGCGTCGAGCTGGCTGTAACCGTTGCCGCGCAGCAGTTTTTGCCGATTGGCGTTGAGGCCAGCCTTGACCTCCGGCAGCAGCGAGCCACCGGCAACCACCGTCTCGGCCTGCGCCTGGCGCACCCGCGCGATGGCCGCGGCCAGGTCGTAACTGCCGACCCGCGCCTGTTCGATCAGTTGATCCAGCTGCGGGCTGCCAAACTGCGTCCACCATTGCAGGTTGTTGCGGGTGGCGTCTTGCGTGTGCGGCGATTGCCAGGCGTCGGGCGGCTGGAGGCCGCTGTCCGGGCGCTGGGCGGGCGTGCCGCAGGCGCCGAGCAACAGGCAGAGGGTCAGTAAACTCAGTTGCGGCTTCATGGAGAGATCATTCACTGGTAAGGGCCGTGACCGGGTCGAGTCGGGCAGCTTTGCGGGCCGGCATGAAGCCGAAGACAACACCGGTGACCAGGGCGCAGGCGAAGGCGCCGAGCACCGCTATCAAAGAGAACGCGACCGCGACTTCGCTGAGGATCAGCACGCCGCCGACGATCAGCGCCAGGGCAATCCCGGCGAGACCGCCGACCACCGAAAGCATCACCGCTTCCGTCAGGAACTGGCGCAGGATGTCGCGCTGACGGGCGCCGGTGGCCATGCGGATACCGATCTCCCGCGTGCGCTCGCGCACGGTCATCAGCATGATGTTCATCACCCCGATGCCGCCGACCAGCAGCGAGATGGCGGCAATCGAGCCCAGCATCAATGACAAGGTGTTTTGCGTGCGCGCTTCGGCCTGGATCATCGCGGCGTTGTTGGTCAGTTCGAAATCCTTCTTGCCGTTGTGCAGGCGCAGCATCAATTGCTCGATGGCGATTTCGGTCTCCTTGACCTTGCGTGCGTCGGCAGCGGCGATAGCCACGTATTCGGGATTATGCGTGCCGAACAGCCGCACACTGGCGGCGGAGTAGGGGATGGCGATGCGGTCGTCGCTGTCGGAGTCGCCGGAGCTGGCGCCTTTTTCGGCGAGCACGCCGACCACCTGGAACGGCACGTTTTCGATCAGGATGTACTGGCCGATCGGGTTGGCCACGTCCTTGAGCAACTTGGTCCGCACCTTGTGGCCAATCACTGCCACCGCGGCGGCGTTACGTTCATCGTCCTGGGTGAAATAGCTGCCTTGCACCACCGGCCAGTTGAAGATGGCCGGGAAATTGGTGTCGTTGCCGCCGACGTAGCTCAAGTGGTCGAGGTTGCCGAAACGCACCCCGGCTTCCTGGCCATTGACCGGCATGATCCGCGTCACCTGCGGCAGGCTTCCCACCGCCGCGACGTCATCCAGGGTGACGATGCCTCGCGGTGTTCGCGGGTTGGGTGATGAGCCACTGAGGTAAATGATGTTTGAGCCGAAGGCGCCCATTTGCGCCATGACCTGGCGTTTGCTGCCTTCGCCGACGGCCAGCATGACCACCACCGACGCCACGCCGATGATGATGCCGAGCAGCGTCAGCGCGGTGCGAAAGCGGTTGATCCACATCACCCGCCACGCCGCTTGTACGGCGTCGATCAGTTCGCCTTTCCAGGCCCCGGTCGCTTCGGCGCCTTCGGTCAGGCGCTTGCGCAGATCCACCGCTTGCAGCGCACCGGGGTTGGCCGAGGTTTGTGCTTGAGGGTTGTCCACCGCGCTGTCGCTGATGATCAGCCCGTCGCGGATTTCGATGATGCGCTTGGCCCGGGCCGCGACTTCACGGTCGTGGGTGATGAGGATGACCACGTGGCCCTGGCTCGCCAGTTCGTCGAGCAGGGTCATGACCTCGGCGCCGCTGTGGCTGTCGAGGGCGCCGGTGGGTTCGTCGGCGAGGATGATGTGGCCGCCGTTCATCAAGGCGCGGGCAATCGACACCCGTTGTTGCTGGCCGCCGGAGAGCTGGTGCGGGCGGTTGCCGGTGCGCGACGCCAGGCCGAGGCGGTCGAGCAGGGCGGCGGCGCGGGCATGGCGTTCGGCGGCGGGCAGGCCTGCGTAGATGGCCGGCATCTCGACGTTTTCCTGGGCCGAGCCGGACGGGATCAGGTGATAACCCTGGAACACAAAGCCAAAGGCTTCGCGGCGCAGCCAGGCCAGCTCGTCGCTGTCGAGGGCGGCGACGTTTTGCCCGGCGAACCGGTATTCGCCCGAGGTCGGGCGGTCGAGGCAACCGAGGATGTTCATCAGCGTCGATTTGCCGGAGCCGGACGCGCCGACAATCGCCACGAATTCCCCGGCATGAATCGACAGGTCGATGCCGCGCAACACGTGAACTTGCGGTGAATCGCCGCCGCCGTAGGCTTTGCGGATGTCCTGCAGGTCGATCAGAGGCGTCTGCATTCAGCCGCCACTCCCGTCGGCCGTGCCGATCAGCAGGTGATCGCCTTCCTGCAAACCGTCGAGGATCTGCACCCGAAGACGATCGCTGATGCCGGTGCGCACGTCGCGCTGCTGGATACTGCCGTTTTCAGCGACGACCTGGGCAATTTGCCTATTCGCTTCGGTGCCGGCCTGCAGCGCCGCGACCGGCGCGGTCAGGGTGTTTTTTGCCTGATCCGAAACGAAGAACACCTGGGTGGTCATTTCCGCCATCAGCGCGTTGTCGGCGTTATCGACGTCCAGCAACACCGTATACAGCACCACGCGCGCGCTGCCGCTTTTGCTCGAACTGGCCGGGCTGCCGCCGCCCTGGCTAGTCTGGTCCAGTGGCTTGGGCGGCACCGGCAGAATCTGCCGCACGGTGCTGCTCCAACGCCGGTTGCCGCTGCTGAGGGTGGTGAACCAGGCGATCATGCCGGGTTTGACGTGGCCGATGTCGGCTTCCGAAACTTCGGCCCACACCGTCATGGGCGACAACTTGGCGATGCGCAGAATCAAGGGTGTTTGCTGCTGGGCGTTGAGGGTCTGGCCGACCCGGGCGTCGAGGGCGACCACGGTGCCGGCCATCGGTGCGTAAATCCGCGTGTAACCGAGTTCGGCCTGATCGCTGCGCAGGCTGGCTTGGGCCTGACGGATCTGCGCCTGGAACATGTCGATGCGCGCCTGGGTGGCACGCAGTTCGGCCTGGGCGGTTTGCACGTCTTCCTCGCGGGTCGCGCCGCCGGCCTTGAGGTTCTGCTGGCGCTGGAATTTCTGCCGGGCCAGTTCATGCTGGGCTCGTTGTTCCTGGAGCTGCGCCTTGAGGTTCTCGATGGAGAACCGGCCGGCGTCGAGCTTGGCCTGCTGGGTGGACGGATCGATCTCCACCAGCAGCTGGCCTTCCTTGACCACGTCGCCGACCTCCACATGAATCTTCTGGATCTGCCCGGACGCCTGCGCACCCACGTCGACATAACGCCGGGGCTGCAGGGTGCCCAACGCGGTGACGCTGCTTTCAATGTCGCCACGACTGACTTGCACGGTGGCGAATTTATCCCGGCCCGGTGGGATCACTTGCCAGGCGGCGATGGCAATAACGGGGATCAGACAAAGTGCTACAAGCAGGGCGCGTCGGGTCTGTCGGGGACGTTTCATGCAGGGTTCCGGCCAATGGGTATCGGCCCGTCGTTCATCCTGCGCACGAAAAGCGGCGGCAGGCGAACGCTGTCGGGGGCCGACAGACACGGGGAGCTGTCCTGTAAACGAGGAATGTCGCGGGGAATTTAGGTGCTGACACATACCGTTACAGGTGTAGCGCATGACTATTTATCAGGTAAGTCAAAGCAACACTTTAAATCTATATGAGAATTACTATAAATTACGCGACTCGAACTGCCACCATCTTGCCATTGCCCATTTGTGCGGTCGCGGAAGTGGCTCAAGGATAGAAACCGCACCCTGTGCGGCCGGGAGTCATGTTGGAAAACTACTATCGCGAGCTGGTGTGTTTCCTGAACGCCAGGCTAGGCAACCGTCAGGTGGCCGAAGATGTGGTGCATGACGCTTATCTGCGGGTGCTGGAGCGTTCCAGTGACACACCGATCGAGCAGCCCCGGGCCTTCCTTTATCGCACCGCGCTGAACCTGGTGATCGACGATCATCGCCGCAACGCCTTGCGCCAGGTTGAATCACTGGACGTGCTCGACAACGAAGAGCGCTACTTCACCCCATCCCCGCACAACTGCCTCGATCATGGCCAGCGCCTGGAAATGCTCCAGCGTGCCCTGGCGGAATTGCCGCGGCTGTGTCGCGAAAGTTTTCTGCTGCGCAAGATCGACGGCCTGTCGCACCCGGAAATTGCAGAGCACCTCGGTATCTCGCGCGCGCTGGTGGAGAAGCACATCGTCAATGCCATGAAGCATTGCCGCGTGCGGATGCGACAGTGGGACGCCCATTGATCCCTTCTCTCTAAATTTTTTTTCATTGTCCTCGTTCCTACTCAACAGACGACCTGCTGTCCTGCATCAGGTCACTTAGGCTTATTCCCCTTGTTGAGGGGTTCATCCAGAGGACACTGGAAATGACACAGGCAATTGCATCGCCCATCGTTCACGACCTGATCGGCGTCGGTTTCGGCCCTTCGAACCTGGCGCTGGCCATCGCTCTGCAAGAGCGCGGGCCGAGCCAGGGCGAGCTGGATGTTCTGTTTCTCGACAAGCAGGCGGACTATCGCTGGCACGGCAACACCCTGGTGACCCAGAGCGAGTTGCAGATCTCCTTCCTCAAGGACCTGGTGACCCTGCGCAACCCGACCAGCCCGTATTCGTTCGTTAACTACCTTAAGCATCACGGACGTCTGGTGGACTTCATCAACCTCGGCACCTTCTACCCGTGCCGCATGGAGTACAACGACTACCTGCGCTGGGTCGCCGGCCAGTTTGAAGCCCAGAGCCGCTATGGCGAAGAAGTGCTGACCATCGAGCCGGTGCTGCACAACCAGCAGGTCGAGGCGCTGCGGGTGATCTCTCGCGATACCCAAGGGCAGCAACACGTGCGCACCACCCGTTCGGTGGTGGTCAGTGCCGGCGGTACGCCGCGCATTCCCGAAGCGTTCAAGGCGCTCAAGGATGACGGCCGCGTGTTCCACCACTCGCAGTACCTGGCGCAGATGGCCAAACAGCCTTGCGTGAACAATCAGCCGATGAGCATCGCAATCATCGGCGGCGGCCAGAGCGCGGCGGAAGCCTTCATCGATTTGAACGACAGCTTCCCGTCGGTGCAGGTCGACATGATCCTGCGTGGCTCGGCGCTGAAGCCGGCGGATGACAGCCCGTTCGTCAACGAAGTGTTCTCGCCGGAGTTCACCGACCTGGTGTTCCAGCAGGCGAGCAGCGAGCGTGAGCGACTGGTCAACGAGTACCACAACACCAACTATTCGGTGGTGGACATTGACCTGATCGAACGCATCTACGGCATCTTCTATCGCCAGAAAGTCTCGGGTATCGCGCGTCATACCTTCCGTACGCTGACCACCATCGAAAAAGCCACCGCCACCGAGCGCGGCATCGAGCTGGCGGTGCGCAACAATGCCACCGGTGAAGTCTCGGTTCGTCTGTACGATGCCGTGGTATTGGCCACCGGTTACGAGCGCCAGATGCACCGCAAACTGCTGGCGCCGCTGGAGCAATACCTGGGTGATTTCGAGGTGGATCGCAACTACAAGCTGATCACCGACGAGCGCTGCAAGGCCGGCATCTATATGCAGGGCTTCTGCCAGGCGAGCCACGGTTTGAGCGACACGCTGTTGTCGATCCTGCCGATACGCGCGGATGAGATTGCCGGGTCGTTGTATGACCATGGCAAGCATCGTGGGCATAGCCGGTCGGTGGTGGATTTGTTGTTGGCCACTGCCAGTTAAATTTTCTGTGTCTGTTGACCCGTCATCGCGAGCAGGCTCGCTCCCACAATGGACCTGTGTCTGCAGGCCTGATGCGGGAGCGAGCCTGCTCGCGATGGGCCCTGAAGAACACCACAAATACTGAAAGCTGAACCCTTCCTGAAGAACCCCGCAATTCCCCCACCCGCCGCCGTTCCTTCGTTTACTCTCCAGAAATCGGGGCGTAAGCTTCGCGCGTTTTCATCAATAGCGGAGACCCTCAGTGGGTACTTGTTCGAGTGACAGTAGTCGGCCGGTTTCGATAACCGGCACCTTCCCGGCAAGATAACGCGCAGCCTGTTGCCGCTGTCTCGCCGATAAGCGAGCAGCGGAAATCCCGATCGCGGCCAGCCCTGGACCTGGTACGTGCTCGACGCCAATACCCCGGACCATCAAACGCTCTTCCAGTCCGGCTGGTTCGTGGTCGGGCTGCTGACTCAGACCTTGATCGTGCACATGATCCGCACGCCGAAAATCCCGTTCCTGCAAAGCCGCGCAGCCATGCCGTTGATGGTCATGACCGGGATCATCATGGCCGTGGGGATATTCCTGCCGATGGGGCCGTTGGCGCACTACTTCAAACTTCAGGCGTTGCCGTCGCTGTATTTCGTGTTCCTGCCGCTGATTCTGCTGGCGTACATGGGGCTGACTCAGGCGGTGAAGGGGTTCTACATTCGGCGGTTTGGATGGCAGTAATGGCCGGAAACTGCGGTTTTTTAGGAAAAGTCCTACAGAAACATCTGTGCGCCTCCCGTAGCCTCGCCGCTTCAAAAATCAGCTATTCACACATGAGGCTACGATGCCGAATAAAGCCTTGCGCATCTTGATCGCCGACGAGCAACACTTTCACCGGATGCTGATCGAGCGGCTGTTCAATCAGCTCGATTATTACCGCGTGGCGCCGGTGCAGGACCTTGCTTCAATGCTGACCCTGGTCGAGTACGGTTGCGAGCCGTTCGACCTGGTGATCGTCAATGCCGCGCTGGCGGCAGGCGAACTGGATTTGCTCAGCTATTTTCTCGATAACCGGCAGGTTCGCCACGCACTGATTTTCGACGGCCAACGGGCACAGTTACCGACGATCCCGGCCCACTCGCAACCCAGGGTTCAGGTGAGTCACGCGGCGCTGCCTGATCTGCGCTGTATTCAGACGTTGCTGGCGATCATTGATCCATCGTCGCAGGAGCGTAATCAGCGGTACGCCGGGTGATTGCCGCATACCGTTCGTCGGTACTGTCATTTCTGACAGGTAGATTCTGCCTTTCTCCCATGCAACAGTCCTGGCGCAGCCGTTGCGTCTGCCCCGGCGTCATCCGACGGGCATTCGTTGAGTTTTTGCACAGGGAGTTGCCATGAAGAGAGCGATGATTGTGGACGATCATCCGGTGGTTCGCGCCGCAGTGAAACTTGTACTTGGGCGGGAAGGCTTCAAGCAGATTCATGAGGCGGCCAGCGTTGGGGAAGCGTTGACCACACTCCGTGAGCAACAAGTGGATCTGCTGATCCTGGATCTGGTGATGCCCGGCGGCAACGGCCTGGACCTGCTGGAGCGAATCAAGGCCTGCGACTGGAAATGCGTAGTGCTGGTGTTCACCTCCCTCGATCCACTGTTTTTCCAGGAGCGATGCATGCGCGGCGGCGCGTTGGCGTATGTCTCAAAAAACAACAGCCTGGAGCAATTGCAAAAGGCTGTGCACGCGTTGATGGCGGGCTACACCTACTTTTCGCAGTTGCTGTCCAGACCGATGAACCCGCTGCAACACAGCGAAAAAAAGTTGATCGATACACTGTCCAACCGCGAGTTGACCATCTTGCAATACCTTGCCCGAGGCTTTTCCAACAAAGCGATCGCCGAAGCCATGAACCTGAGCCACAAAACCGTGAGCACCTACAAAACGCGCTTGGTCATAAAACTGGGGGTTGTGGCGGCAGTGCATCTGCGGGACTTCGCCATACGCAATAACCTGATCTGAGTGCGCCTGACCGTGCGTGTATGGCTGCTGCGCCTCATGTTATGTCTCGTGCCGGCGGTATCGGCTATCGCCGGCGAGCCTGAGCGCTTGCAGTTGCTGGGGCGTTCCACGGTGGAGGGCTACGCGGTCGATCTGGATGAACAAGACCGGCAATGGCTGCGCAACAAGCGTGTGTTGCGCCTCGGGGTGAGCGGACCGGACTACCCGCCGTTCGAAGTGACGCGCAATCACGACGAGCTGGAAGGCATCACCGCCGATTACGCCATACTCGTTGCGCAACTGCTGAACGTACAGATCGAAGTGCTGCGTTATGTCACCCGAGAAGCGGCCATGGAGGCGCTTAGATTCGGTGAACTGGATCTGCTGGGCACTTCGAACAACTTTGAACTGGCCGACCCCGAGCTGATCCTGTCCAGCGCTTATGCTGAAGACCAGCCGATGCTGGTCACCCGACGGGACGAGCACATGCCCGTGGATCTGGCGGGTAAGCGCATTGCCATGGCCGATGATTACCTGCCGGCGCAGACCGTTGAATCGTTCTATCCCCAGGCCAGCCTGCAACGTTATCCTTCGACGCTCGATGCGCTCGGGGCGGTGGCGTATGGGCAGGTTGACGTATCCCTCGTAGACATCTTCAGCGCCAATTACCTGATCAACAATAACTACCTCAATGACGTTCAACTGATGGGGCCGGCCAGCCTCGACGCTAACCCGTTCGGCTTCGCGCTGGCTCGGGACAACCTGGCGCTGAAGGACCTCATCGACAAGGCGCTGGTGGCGATCCCCATGGAGCAGCGCTCTATCATCGAGCAGCGCTGGAGCGCCGGCAGGGCGAAAGTGGCGGGACAGCAACGCGTGGATCTGAGTGAGAGTGAACAGCGCTGGCTGGATCAGCATCCGACGGTCAATGTGGGGGTTGTGGAGAATTTTGCGCCGTTGACGTTCTACGATCCCGAGGGCCGATTCAGCGGGTTGGCGGCGCAAATGCTGACGCTCATCAGCCAGCGCAGCGGTTTGAATTTCAACGTGTTGCGAGGCCAATCCCTGGACCAGCAGATCCAGCGACTCAAGGCCGGCGAGATTGACATCTTGCCCGCCATCATTCCCACGACCGAAGGCGTATCCGGGCTGCACTTTACCCGGTCCTATGCAGTCAATCCCTACACGCTGGTCAGTGCGACCACCTCCGGTAGTCCACAGACGCTGGGCGATCTGGCCGGTAAACGCCTGGCGATTTATCCCCGTCACCCCATGCGCGCGTTCATTCAGGCGCGGTCACCGCAGGTGCAGATGGTGGACGTACAAAACCCGGCCGAAGGTCTGGAGTCGGTGGCGAAGGGACAGGCCGATGCCGCGCTCAGTTCATTGTTCATGACCCGTTACCTGATTGCCCGGTATTACCAGGGACGTTTACGCATCAGCAGTACCGTGGGCGATGAACCGGCGCGCATCTCGATGGCAACCGGCCGTGATGAATCGGTGTTGAACTCGATTTTGAACAAGGCCTTGCTGAGCATTTCGCCCGAGGAAATGGACGATCTGGTCGCCCGCTGGAGCAGTGATGCGGTGGTCGATGACAGTTATTGGCTGCGCCATCGGCAAGCTATTTTGCAGGGGTTTGCGGCGGCCGGGGCGTTGTTGTTGCTGGCCTTGGGATGGATCGCCTGGCAGCGTCGGCAAATTCGCCAACGCCAGCAGTGGCTGCAGCAGTTGCAGCAGGCCAAGGACGTTGCGGACGATGCCAACCGTGCCAAAACCACTTTTTTGGCAACCATGAGCCATGAAATCCGCACACCGATGAGTGCCCTGATCGGGTTTCTGGAAATGGCCTGGAAGCGGGCTGAAGAGGGCGTTGCCGATCGCCGATCCCTTGAGGTCGCCGCTACGGCTGCTCAGCAGTTGCTGGCGTTGATCGGCGACATTCTGGATATCGCGCGCATTGAGTCAGGGCGTTTATCGCTGACGCCCGAACGTGCCAATCTGCGTGATCTGGTGGCGTCGATCTGTCGGGTCTTTGAAGGACTTGCCCGGGAAAGGCACTTGGCGTGGCGCGTCGATCTGGACCCGCGCAGCGACCGTGAGGTGCTGATCGACCCCACGCGCTTCAAGCAGGTGCTGTCCAACCTGTTGAGCAACGCGATCAAGTTCACCCGTGAGGGTGAGGTGAGTTTGACGTTAAGTGTGGTGTCCGGACTGTCAGGGCATCTGGCGATCAATGTGCGCATTGAAGACACCGGCATCGGCATCAGCGCAGCTGACCAGAAACGCTTGTTCAGTCCGTTCGTTCAGGCCGGCAACAGCCAGCAATCCGCGAGCATGGGGTCCGGGCTGGGGTTGGTGATCAGTCAGGCGTTGTGCGAAATGATGGGGGGGCGGCTGGTGCTGCGCAGCGTCCTCGGCCAAGGCTCGCAAGTCGACATCAGCCTTTCGCTGATGGCGTTGAAGCCGTTACCACCCTGTGCATCAGTCGACAGCGGATCACCGATACCCACGCGGCCACTGACCATTCTGGTGGTTGACGATTACCCGGCCAATCGCCTGTTGCTCTCAAGCCAGCTGAGCTACCTGGGGCATCGAGTGATGGAGGCCGAAGAGGGCGAGCGAGGGCTGGAACTGTGGCGTACACACGAGTTTGATGTGGTCATCACTGACTGCAATATGCCGAAGCTCAGCGGTTATGAATTGACCGGTGAGATACGCGATGAAGAGCGCGCATATGGCCTGCTGCCGACGCTGATCCTGGGTTTTACCGCCAATGCGCAGCCTGAGGAAAAGGTCCGGTGCCTGGAAGCGGGCATGGACGATTGTCTGTTCAAGCCGATTCGGCTGGCGGATCTGAGTAGTTGGTTGGCCGACCGGTTTGCAGAGACGACGAACGAACAACCCCCATCATCCGAGATCGACTTGAGCGAGCTGGAGCAATACGTCGGGGAAGACCGGACGTTGATCAATCAATTGCTGCGTGAACTGGCAATAACCAATCGCAACGACCGCGAACATCTGCTTCAAGCACACGCCGACAACAATCTCCCGGGTCTGCGAGACCTGGCGCACCGTATCAAGGGCGGTGCGCGCATGGTCCGTGCCCAACGGTTGATCGAAAGGTGCAAGGCGCTGGAACGTGCCTGCGCCGAAGGTCGTGCGACATCGATCGACGAAGCCGTCGATCAATTGCAGGACGCCATGCGAAGTCTCGATCAGAGCCTTGAGACGGGCTGACACTTAATCCCAGTGCGGCGCGATACCTTTGGGGCTGGTCAATCGATGGCCGCGATCCAGGCTGGCGATCAACGCCATGTCGGCTTCGCTCAACTGCAGGTCACAGGCTTTCAGATTGCTTTGCAGGTTGGCGCGTTTGGTGGAAGAGGGGATAACCGCGTACCCCGACTGCATGGCCCAGGCCAGCGTGACTTGGGCCGGGGTAGCCTGAAGACGAGCGGCGATTTGCTGGATGACCGGGTCTTTCAACACTTCGCCGTAGGCCAGGGTCATGTAGGACGTGATCTGGATGCCCTGGCGGCGGGCAAACTCAACGACCTTGCGGTTCTGCAGGTACGGGTGCAGCTCGATCTGGTTGGTCGCGATGTTCTCGGCACCGACCGCTGCAATCGCTTTTTGCATCAGCTCGACGGTGAAGTTGGAGACGCCGATCTGCCGGGTCAGGCCCAGTCGCTTGGCTTCGAGCAAGGCGCCCATGAACTCTTCGACCGGCACTTGATCGTCCGGGGACGGCCAGTGGATCAGCGTCAGGTCCAGGTAATCGGTCTGCAGTTTGCGCAGGCTTTCTTTGAGGCTGTCGATCAACCGGTCTTTGGCGAAATTGGCGATCCAGATTTTACTGGTGATGAACAATTCTTCACGGGCGATACCGCTGGCGGCGATGGCCTCGCCGACCTCGGCTTCGTTTTCGTAGATTTGCGCGGTGTCGATCACTCGGTAACCCAGCGCGAGGCCGGTGCTCACCGAATCGATGACCACTTGGCCTTGCAAACGAAAGGTACCAAGACCGAATGCGGGAATAGACATCAATGACTCCAAGGGTTGCAGTGGGAATGGACAGGAGTATCCCCGGCTGCCTCCCTGGGAAAAACCGCTGGACGGGCAAAGCAATGTTTACCGCAAGTCATGAATCGGGGGGCCGCCTGGAGGATTGAGGGTGTCTGGTCTGTCGTCTTCGCGGGCAAGCCTCGCTCTTACAGGGGCGGCGTTGCGTTTGTAGGCGCGAGCCTGCTCGCGATGGCCACAACTCGGTCTCGGAACTTACCCCCGAGCCTCAAGAATCATGCAAGTCGTCGACCCCGTCGCATACAACCGCCCATCCACATCATAAATCCGCCCCTCGGCCAGCGCGGTGGAGCGGCCCAGATGCACAATTTTCCCTTCGGCCCGGACTGGTCCGCTGGCGCCGGTCAACGCCCGGACGTAGCTGATGCGCAAGTCCAGCGTCGTATACCCCTGGCCCTTCTTGAGCTGTGTATGAATCGCACAGCCCATGCACGAATCCAGCAAGGTCGCCGCGTAGCCGCCATGCACGCTGCCCAGCGGGTTGTAGTGCCGCGAATCCGGCGTGCCCTGGAAAATGAACAGCCCGGCCGACCATTCGATGGGGATGAAATCCATCAAGGCGCCGATGGGCGGTGAAGGCAGTGCGCCGTCGCCGATACCCTGGAAAAACTCGGCGGGTGACAGCGCGCTGACCTCAGCCATGGACAGGCTGCCCGGTCCGGCCAGACGCGAGCGCATGGCCTGTTCCTGGGCGATCCATTGGGCGAGGGTGGCGTCGCGGGTGGGGCTTTGCATGATGAGTTCCTCGAACGAGAGCGGATATTATGGTTGTAATCCCGATCGATATTATGTCCGAAATAAAAACTCCGCCAGCCCCGCGTGTCGAGTCGTCACACGCTATCGCCCTGGCGCAATTCCTCGCCGATTACCAGCCCTGTCGAAACCTTTGCCATCGTTCTCCAGGTAGAACGCTCAGGCTGATTTTTGCCGTCTAGTGCATTGAAGCGTTCGGTCTTAAGCTGAGTCCATTGCGTCAAACAACGAATTTGGAGGCAGGATGAAAAACATCATCGGTATTTACACCAGCCCGCGCACCCACTGGGTCGGCGACGGTTTCCCGGTTCGCACACTGTTTTCCTATGACAACCTGGCCAAACACATCAGCCCGTTTTTGCTGCTCGATCATGCTGGCCCCGCCGAATTCACCCCGACCACCGAGCGTCGTGGCGTGGGTCAGCATCCGCACCGCGGTTTCGAAACCGTGACCATCGTTTACAAGGGCGAAGTGGAGCACCGCGACTCCACCGGCAGCGGCGGCAGGATTGGCCCCGGCGATGTGCAATGGATGACCGCGGCGTCGGGGATTCTCCACGAGGAATTTCACTCCGAAGAGTTCGCCAGGACCGGCGGCACCCTGGAAATGGTGCAGCTGTGGGTCAACCTGCCGGCCAGGGACAAAATGGCCGATGCCGGTTACCAGACGATTCTCGATGGCGACATCCCGAACCTCCCGCTCAAGGACAAGGCTGGCAGCTTGCGCTTGATCGCGGGCGAGTTTGAGGGGCACACCGGTCCGGCGCGCACGTTCACGCCGATCGACGTCTGGGACCTGCGCCTCAACGGCGGCAAGTTGTTGACCCTCGACCTGCATGAAGGCCGTAACACCGCGCTGGTGGTGTTGCGCGGCACGGTTGAGGTCAACGGCCTGGAACTTATGCGCGAAGGGCAGTTGGCGTTGTTCGAACGCGATGGCCATCAGCTCAGCCTGGAAGCCAATGATGACGCCGTGGTGTTGCTGCTCAGCGGCGAGCCGATCGACGAACCGATTGTCGGTCACGGCCCGTTCGTGATGAACAGCGAGCAAGAGATTCATCAGGCCTTTGCTGACTTCCAGTCGGGCCGTTTCGGCCAGATGAGCGGTTGAGCTCATTGTCTTGACGCTGGGCTGTGCCAACACTCATCCCGCAGTTTTTTGAGGTGTTATCAGATCCGCATTTACTCCTACACTGTGCCCATCCGTACATGGCTGGAGTTGTTTGATGCTGTCACTGCTTACCAATCACCCCTTGATCAGCGCGCTGGTCCTGATCCTGATTGATCTCGGCTTGTGGCGCTTGATCAGTGCCAACGGCAGCAACTGGAAACTGGTCGTGCGGCTGGTGATTTTTGCGCTGTTCAGTGTCTTGTTGTTCAACGAAGGCATGAACCCGCTGGAGCCGGCACCCTGGGCCGATAACGTACCGCTGCACCTGGCGGCCACGGGGTTGCAGATCGGCTGGTGGCTGTTCGGCGCGCGCACCCTGACGGTGTTGATCGGTGCAGTGATGATGCAACGGGTCGGGCACACGGGGCGGTTGCTGCAGGATCTGCTCGGTGCGGTGATCTTTCTGATCGCCGTCATCGCCGCCCTGGCCTATGTGCTCGAACTGCCGGTCAAAGGCGTGCTCGCGACCTCCGGTGCGTTGGCGATCATCGTCGGCCTGGCCTTGCAAAGCACCCTCAGCGATGTGTTCTCCGGGATCGTCCTCAACACCACCAAACCCTATCAACTGGATGACTGGATCTCCATCGACGGCACCGAAGGCCGGGTCACCGACATCGATTGGCGCGCCACGCGCCTGCAAACGTCCCAGGGCAGCATGGTGGTGATTCCCAACTCGCTGGCGGCCAAGGCCAAGATCATCAATTTCAGCCGGCCGAGCGATATGTTCGGCGTCTCGATCAGCCTGCAACTGAGCCCGCACGCGCGCCCGCAAACGGTGCTCGACGCGTTGGAGCGGGCGATGCAGGGTTGCCGTTATCTGCTGAGCAAACCGGCGCCAAGTGTGGCGTTGAAAGGCTCCAGTGCCAGTGGCGTGGAGTACGAAATCAGTGGCTTCGTGGTCTCCATGGATCAGAAACGCATGGTCCGCAATCTGCTGTTCGACCTGGCGTACCGGCACTTGCAGGCGTCTGGTGTCAGCCTGTTGTCGAGCGTCGAATCCAACGCGCCTGCCGTCCTGTCACGGCCACGGGCGTTGCTGGACAGTTCGAACATTTTCTCGACCCTGCGTCAGGAAGAGAAAGACACCTTCAGCCAGAACATGATCCTGCAAACCTTCCGCGCCGGTGACATGATCCTGCCGGCGGGTGAGGTCAGCGATCACCTGTTCATCATCGAATCGGGTGTGGTCTCGGTGCAGTTGAGCCGGGGCGGGGTCAAGTTCGAATCCGGGCGCATGGGCCCGGGCGAGGTGATCGGCGAGGGCGGGATTTTGTCCGATACCGCGCTGCCGGCGGAGTTCAGCGCCAAGACCGCCTGCAGCTTGTATCGCATCGAGAAGGACTACCTCAAACCGTGCCTGGATGCGCGTCATGACATCAGCGAAGCGATGACGGCGTTGCTGGATTTCCGCTTGCACAAGGCGCAGGCCCTGACCCAGGAAGTGCCGAAGGTGGTGGAGAAGAAAGGGTTTTTGCGCTGGTTGCGCAGTCGGGCGTAGGGATCTTCGGGGATGAGCACTGCGCGGTTCGTGAGCAGGCAAACCGCGTTTCAGCTCGCCAATCCATCATCGGCACATCCAATGGTCTCCTTGACTTTGGTGATATTGGTTATTTGTGAGAGGGGTGTGGGGGATTAACTTGGCTCCACCCCCATTTGGTATTGGAGTCCACCATGAAACCTCGCCTCGATTTCTACACCGCGTCCCCTGACGCACTCAAAGCCATGATCGCGCTGGAAGGCGCGGTTTCGAAGCTGCCGCTGGAAAAGACCCTGATCGAACTGGTCAAGCTGCGCACCTCGCAAATCAACGGCTGCGCCTTCTGCCTGGACATGCACAGCGCCGATGCGCGCAAGGGCGGTGAAGACGAGCGCCGTCTGTACACACTGTCGGCCTGGCGGGAAACGCCGTTCTTCACCCCGCGTGAACGTGCGGCGCTGGCGTGGACCGAGTCCCTGACGCTGCTGAGCCAGACTCACGCGCCGGATGAGGACTACGAACTGGCGGCGTCCGAGTTCAGCCCGAAGGAATTGGTCGACCTGACCGTGGCCATTACCACCATCAACGCCTGGAATCGCCTGGCGGTGGGTTTCCGCAAAATGCCTCAAGCCTGATCAGTGAGCGTCTGCTGACGGCGCGGCCGGTGGCTGCACCTTGCGCATCAAGGGCACCATCGCCGTGGCAATGATGAAGCACACCATAATCATCAGAAAGGCGTCGCCGTAGGTCTGGGTCTGGGCTTCGCGGTAGGTCAGCAGCCAGAGTTGATGCAGGCTGGCGGTGACGCCGGCGTCGCCGCTCTGGCCGAGGGCGGCGAAGTTATTGCCGACCTGGGACAGCCATTGGTTCAGCGCTTCGTTGGTGCTGTTGAGGTTTTCCGCCAACCGGGTGAAGTGCAGGTTGGTGCGGTCGTTGAGGATGGTCGCACACGCGGCAATGCCGATGGCGCCCCCAGGTTTCGCATCAGGTTGAACAGCCCCGAGGCATGTTTGAGCCGTGCCGGCGCCAGTCCGCCGAGGGTCAATGTCACCGCTGGCGGTACGGCCAGTTGCTGGGCGATTCCGCGCAAGGCTTGCGGCAGCATCAGTTCTTTGGCCCCCCAGTCATGGGTGATCGGGCTGAAATCCCACATCGACAGCGCGAACAGACCAAGGCCGCTCATCATGATCCAGCGCAGGTCGATGCGATTGGCCAGAAAGGCGTACAGCGGAATCGCCATGATCTGGAACACTCCGGTGGAGAAAACTGCCAGACCAATGTCCAGCGCACCGTAGCCGCGCACCCGGCCGAGGAACAGCGGCGTCAGGTAAATGGTGGCAAACAGGCCGATCCCGGTGACGAACGAGAAGAAACAACCGAGGGCGAAGTTGCGGTCCTTCAAGGCGCGCAAATCGACGATCGGGTTGGCCACATGCAAGGTTCGCCCGATGAAAGCCAGGCCGGCCAGGCCACTGATCCATGCCGTGGTCAAAATTGTGCTGTCGCTGAACCAGTTCCAGCGCGGACCTTCTTCGAGGGTGTATTCCAGGCAACCGAGAAACAGCGCCATGAACACCATGCTCAAGTAGTCGGCGCCCTTGAGCAGCGACAGTTCCGGCTGGTCGATTTTCACCAGCATCGGCACTGCCACCGCGACGAAAATCCCCGGCACCAGGTTGATGTAGAACAGCCAGTGCCAGGATGAAATGTCGGTGATCCAGCCACCAATCACCGGCCCCAGGGTCGGTGCCAGCGAAGCCACTGCGCCGATGGTCGCGGCCGCGATCACCCGTTGTTTGCCGGTGAAGAAAAAGAACGCGGTGGTGAATACCAGCGGGATCATCGAACCACCGAGAAAGCCTTGCAGGGCACGGAAGGCGATCATGCTCTGGATGTTCCAGGCCGCGCCGCAGAGCAGGCTGGCCAAGGTGAATCCCACCGCAGAAGCGCAAAACAGCCAGCGCGTCGAGAACACCCGCGACAGCCAGCCCGACAGCGGGATCACGATGATTTCGGCAATCAGGTAACTGGTTTGCACCCACGCCGTTTCATCGGTGCCGGCCGAGAGTCCGCCGCCGATGTCACGCAGCGAAGCGGAGACGATCTGGATATCCAGCAGCGCGATGAACATGCCGATACACATGGAGGCAAAGGCGAAAACCTTGGTCGCCGTCGCCATGTTCGCGGCATTGAACGGTTGCGCGGGGGCGGCGAGGGCGCGGCTCATGGCGCGCGGGCCACGGCCGGGGTTGCAGATTCCTTGCGAGTGTCCACTTCGGCGGTGACCGACAGGCCCGGACGCAGGTGGCCGAGCACGCCATCGGCCGGATCAAGCACGATGCGCACCGGCACCCGCTGAACGATTTTAGTGAAGTTGCCGGTGGCGTTTTCCGGCGGCAGCACGCTGAACTGTGAGCCACTGGCCGGCGCGAGGCTGTCCAGATGACCATGAAACGCCTGCCCGGAAAGCACGTCGGCATGAATGACCACCCGCTGCCCCGGATTCATGCGCGCCAGTTGATCTTCCTTGAAGTTGGCATCGACCCACAGACCACTGGACGGTACCACCGACAGCAGTTGCGAACCGGCCTGGGCATAAGCGCCGACCCGCGCCCGACGATTGCCGATTACGCCGTCCACTGGGGCCTTCAGTTCGGTGTAATCCACGTTCAGTTGCGCCAGATCACGTTCGGCGTGGGCCTGCATCAGCGCGGCACGGGCCTGCTGCTTTTGCGTTGCGATCACGTTGAGCTGCCGCTGCGCCGCCAGCAGTTCGGCCTGGGCCCTCGAACTGAGGGCCTGAGCCGTTTTGAACGTCGCGTCGGCGCGTTGGGCGCTTTCCACCGAGACCGCATTACTGCCAACCAGTTTTTTGTAGCGCGCATTGTCGTCCCGTGAGCGAGCGGTTTCGGCGCCGGCGGCATCGATGCCGGCGCGGGCCTGGCCGATCACCGCGTGTTGCAGTTGTTCGGTGGCGTCGAGGTTGGCCAGCAACGCTTCTTCGGCGGCCACCGCGCCGTCGGCCCTGGCCAGGTTGGCGCGGTAGTCACGGGCGTCGAGGCGGATCAGCACGTCGCCGGCCTTGACCTTCTGATTGTCGGTGACCAGCACTTCTTCGATGTACCGCGCGACTTTCGGGCCGATCACTGTCACGTCGCCGCCAATATAGGCATCGTCGGTTTCTTCAATGAAACGCCCGGTGGTCCACCAATGCGTCGCGTACAACCCGGCAAACACCAGGGCAGCGATGGCCGCCGTCAGCAAGATCAACCGTTTGAGCAGGGGAGACTTGGGTGTGCTCACCGGGACAGCGACGTCGGGTTCGAGGCTGGGCATGCTGGTCATTGAGTGAATACCTATGGGAAGCGGGTCTTTATTACGCGTGTAATATGACGTAGGTAATATTTTGTGGCAAATGATTTCTGTTGCCAGTCGTCAGGGCGATGACAGCGGGAACGAACAGGAACGACAAGGAAACCAATTGTTTAAGAAATGTAAGCGGTGTAGGACGCGTCTTGCATTTGCGTAGGAACGATCTGACTATCACTCGCATTGATGGGGTGGCATTAAGCCATTTGATGATGACAGGGATGTTGAGTGCCGTATTCGTTTCGCGTTGTGCCTCGCCGTTGTTGCTCGCCTTGCACGCTGTTGTTGGCTTCGTTGTTGAGCCTGAGTGCTTCTACACTCCAGGCGGCAGAGCCCTCCGCCCCAGGCCAGGAAGTGCTGCGCCAGCAACAACAGCAACAGCGCGATCTGCAACAGCTGCAACTGGAGCAGCGTCGCCGGCAACTGGAGCGCGGCAGCTTTGGTCCTGCGCCAGTCGCGCCGGCCGTCCCCGCCAGTGTGCCCGCCGATGAACGCTGCTGGCCCCTAAATGGCACGCGTGTCGGTGGCGTCACCCTGATCAGCAGCAAGACCCTCGACGAGCGGATCAAGCCGCAACTGTCGTCGTGCATGGGCGTCGGCCAGATCAACCATCTGCTGGCGACCATCACCGGCCTGTATGTGGACGCGGGGTACATCGCCAGTCGGCCGTACCTGCGCAGCGCTCCGGTCGCCGGGCAATCGCTGGATATCGTGGTCGATGAAGGTTACGTCGAGTCCATCGAACTGGCCGACCAGCGCCTGCCGGTGTCCCTCGGTGGCGCCTTCCCCGGAATGCTCGGCAAGCCGCTGTACCTGCGCGATCTTGAGCAAGGCCTGGATCAGTTGAACCGCTTGCGTTCGCTTGACCTGACGGCCGATATAGCCCCCGGCTCGCAGCCCGGCGCCTCGCGGATCATCCTGCGTTCGCGCAGCAGCGGCCAGTCTCGCTGGGCGTTGGGCCTGGGCGTCGACAACCTCGGCAGCGCCAGCACCGGGCGTGATCGCGACACCCTGAGCCTGAGCCTCGACAGTCCGCTGGAGCTCAATGACGCCCTCAACGTGAGTGCCAGTGACACCCTCAATCGGGGCGATCGCTACAGCCGCAACGCCAGCGTTTACTACGCCATTCCCTACGGTTACTGGACCTACAGCGTATTCGCCAGCCATGCCGAATACCGCGCGCCGTTCAAGCTCAGTACCCTGAAATTCCACAGCAGCGGCATCACCGACCAGCTCAGCGTGCGCGCCGACGGGGTGTTGTGGCGCGATCAGAGCCATCAGTTCAGCGCCAACCTGCAACTGGCCCACAAGGACGTCGACAGTTATCTGGAGAACATTCGCCTCGGTATCCAGAGCCCGACCCTGACCGTGGCCGAAGCCGGTTTGAGCCTGTTCTGGCTCAACAGCGCCGTGTGGAACCTGGACGTCAATTACGCCCAGGGCCTGCGCTGGTTCGGTGCCGATGACGATGCCCAGCGCCAGGTCAACGACCTGCCCAAGGCGCAGTTTCGCAAGTACCGCGCCGGTCTCAGCCAATGGCGAAACGGCCAGTTTGGTCAGCAGACATGGCAGTGGCAAAGCCAGTTGAACATTCAGTACAGCCCCGATCCGCTGCCGGCCATCGAACAACTGCTCGGCACCGATGATTCCGCCGTGCGCGGTTACCGGGTCAACAGTGCGTCCGGTGCCAGCGGCGCGATCTGGCGCAACACCTTGCGCCTGCCGTTGCGCAGCGATTGGCCGGTGCAAGTCACTCCGCGCCTGGGGCTGGACAACGGCTGGATCAAGGCCGACCACGGCTCCCAGGGGCAACGCCTGAGCGGGGCCAGCGCCGGGGTCAACCTGAGCTGGAAAAACCTGCAAGTGGACGTCGATTACCAACGCAGCCTCAACACCCCCAGCGGTTTAAGGCATGAGCCAGAAACCTGGCTGATGCGCGTGGGGTTGCAGATATGACCACCGACTCACCCGACACACATTCAGCCGTCGGACCTGTGCGCGACAGCCTCGGCAATCATCCCAACGCGCAACGTGATGCCGCACTTTTATTGAGAGGTTCCTATGCCTGAACAAACATTTGCGTTCCATCTTTCCCCTCGGGGAAAACTGCGCTGGGCGATTGCCAGCCTGTTCCTGTTTGCCCATCTGCCAAACGCCCTCGCGGGTGGCGTGGTGGTCGCACCGGGCCCCGGCGGCACCGCACAACTGCAAACCCAGGGCGGCGTGCCGATCGTCAATATCGTTGCACCCAACGGCTCGGGCCTGTCGCATAACCAGTTCCTCGATTACAACGTCGATCGACAGGGCCTGGTGTTGAACAACGCCTTGCAGGCCGGGCAATCCCAACTCGCCGGGCAACTGGCCGCCAACCCGCAGCTCCAGGGCCAGGCCGCGAGCGTGATCCTCAACGAAGTGGTCAGCCGCAACGCCTCGGCCATCAACGGTGCCCAGGAAATCTTCGGCCGCGCCGCCGATTATGTGTTGGCCAACCCCAACGGCATCTCGGTGAACGGCGGCAGTTTCATCAACACACCGAACGCCAATCTGGTGGTCGGCCGTCCCGAATTGAACGACGGCAAGCTGCAAGCCCTGAGCACCCGTGAGGCCACCGGGACGTTGCAGATTCAGGGCGCGGGCCTGCAAAACCGTGAGGGCTCGATCAACCTGATCGCCCCGCGCATCGACAGCCAGGGCAACGTCAACGCTCGGGATCAACTGAACCTCACCGTCGGCCGAAATCAGGTGGATTACGCCTCGGGCCAGGTGAAAACCGTGGACCCGGCCGGCAACACCACCGACCACCGCATCGACGCCAGCCTGTTTGGCGCCATGCAAGCGGGGCGCATCAACATCGTCAGCACCGCTGAGGGCGCCGGCGTGCGGGTCGGGCCGGTGCAGGTCGCGGGTCGCGAGGGCGTGCAGATTCGCTCGGCAGGGGATTTGAGCATCAGCGGCCAAGCCGTCCCCGACAGCCTTGAGGTAATCCGGGCAGGCGTTCGCAGCAGCCAGGGTGACGTCCGCTTGCACAGCAGCAAGGACCTGACCCTGGCCGCCGCCGACGTCAGTGGCCGCGACGTCAAACTCGACGCCGGACGCAACTTGACCTTGAGCACCGTCGAAAGCCGCCGTCTCCAGGAGACGCGCGAAAACTGGAACAACAGCACCATCGGCATCACCTGGGAAACCTACGACCGCACGCAGACCGACAGCGATTCACGCCAGCACGGCAGCCAGATTCTCGCCAGCCGCGACGCGCAATTGTCGTCCGCGGGTGACACTGAACTGAAAGCGGCCAAGGTCAAAGCGGCGAACAATCTGAGCGTGCAAAGCGGCGGCGATCTACGCCTGAGCGCCGCCACCGAAAGCCACACCCAGACCGATCAGGGCAACCACCGCAAACACTTGTGGAAAGCCGATTGGAACACCAGCAGCGAAGAGCAGCGCAGCATCACCAGCCACTTGGAGGGCGGCAACATCGCCCTGCAGACCGCCGCGTTATTGCGTTCCGAAGGGGCTGAGTTGAGCAGCGCCGCTGACATCCACCTCGCGGGCAAACAGGTGGAAATCACCAGTGCCAGCCGCACTCAGCGCACCAGCGACAACCGTTACTCGGGCGATCTGGTGGGCGGCGGTTTCTTTGGCAAGACCGGCGACGCCGATCAGGGCAAGACCCAGAACCAGGGCAGCAAAATCAACGCGGCCGGCAAGTTGATCGTCAAGGCGGACGACGTGCGGATCAGCGGCAGCCAGGTGCGCGGCGGCACCGAATCGAGCGTCATCAGCGACAAGGGTTCGCTGGTGATCGATGGCGTACAGGACACTTCTCACACCAACAGCCACGACAAGGACAGCAAGTTCTTCGGCATCACCAAGGACGAAACCCGGCAGAACGCCAAGGACAGCAGCACGGTGCGCAGCGAGCTGACCTCGGACAGCAACCTTAGGCTCAAGAGCGCCAAGGACATTGAGGTGGCCGGTTCCACGGTCAAGGCTGGCGGCAACCTGAGTGCAGACGCGGCGGGGGATGTGAAGGTGCATTCCGCGCAAGACACTCGCGACAGCAGCACAACCACCGAGACGCGTGGCTTCGATGCCTACGCCAGGGAAAACAGCCCGGACGCCGGGCAGTATCGTGCCGGTGTGCATTACGAAGACAAGCAGAGAACCGTGACCGGCAACGACATCAAGCAGCAGGGCTCAAGCCTCAGCGGCGGCACTGTGCAACTGGCGGCGGGCGGCGACCTGACGCTCAAAGGCGCCGAGGTCAACGCCACACACGGCGACGCGACGCTGACCGGCAAGAACGTCTCGCTGCTGGCCGAGCAGAACAGCCACAGCACCTCGACCGATAAAACCAGCACCAGCGGCGGCTTCTACTACACCGGCGGCCTCGACCGCGCCGGCAGTGGCATCGATTTCGCGCACACCTCCTCGCAAGACACCACTGGCACAACCACCGCGCAAACCAGCAGCGTGCAGAGCAGCGGCAACCTGAACATCAACACCGGCAAACTGACCACCGAAGGCACGCGTCTGGATGCCGGCAAAGGCCTGAATGTCGCTGCCGTCGAGGTGGACAATCGCGCTGCGCACAACACCGACAGCAGCACCCACAAAGACAGCAACTGGTCAGCGGACATCGGCGCCAACGTCGAGTACAAGGACATCGCCCGGCCGATCGCCGGAGCGGTCAAGGATGTGCTGGCCGGCAAGGTGCCGGACAAGGATGCGCTGGCCAACCTCGGTCAACCCAACGTCGGCATCGACGTTGCGATCGGTCATCAGAGCGCCAGCCATACCGAGCAAGCCAGCACCGCCGTGGTCAGCCAGTTCAAGGGCGGCACCGTGGACATGAACGTGGCCGGGACGTTGCAGGATCAGGGCGCTCAGTACCAGGCGAGCGCGGGCAAGGTCAATATCAACGCCGATACCTTGGTGGCGACCGCCGCGAATAACACCCGCCGCAGCACCGATCAGGCGCTGGACGCCAAGGCTGACGTGCGGGTCTATACCAAGACCGGTGAGGACGTGAACGTCGCCGGCAGCGGTGCGGGTGGCAGCAGCCAGACGCGCAAGGACACGTCCACCGCTGTCGTCGGCAGCTATGCCGGCAGCACAGGGGTGACCATCAACCTGCGTGGCGATGGTCAGTTCGAAGGCAGCCATTTCGATGGCGGGCAGGGCGGTGTCTCGATCAAGACCGGCGGTGACCTGGCGCTGAATCAGGCCACTGACCGCCAGAGCAACGACACCACCAGCCTACGCGGCAACGGCTCGTTGAACGTCGGCACTGCGCCGGGCACCAACGGCACCAATGTCGATCTGGGTGCGGGTTTCCAGCTCGATCACACCGGCAAACAAACCCGGGACAGCCAGGCGCAGGTGTCGAGTATTCAGGGTAAAGGTCCGGTGCTGTTGAGCAGCGGTGGCGATCAGATCCTGCAAGGGACGAAGGTCGACACGCGGGGCGGCATTGACCTGAAGGCTGGCGGCCAACTCGACCTGCAAGCGGCAACCGACACCCACACCGCGACCGGCAGCAACCTCGGCGGCGGCCTCAAGGTGGGCGGCAGCAAAACCAGCACGGAGATAAGTGCTGACCAGGGCGGCAACGTGAGCGGCAATTTCAACATCGGTCGGGTCAACGAAACGACACGGACTTTGACCGGTGGACAGCTCAACAGCCAGGGCAACATCGCCCTCGGTGGTGACGCGATCCACCTGCAAGGCACCCAGGTCAGCGCCCCGAGCGTCAGCCTCGATGCGCAGAGCGGCGGCATCCTCCAGGCGTCGGCCGAGTCCACACAGAACCGCACAAACTGGAATGTGGCACTGAATGCCGGCGGCAACCTGAGCAACAGCACACCGGTCGTCGCGGATGAAAAGCACGTCGCCACAAGTGATCACGGCTTCAATGCCGGGGCCAAGGTCGGCGTGGATTACCTGCAAGGCACGATCCAGCAGAACAGCCAGATCAAGGCTGACAACGTGGTGTTGAACAGCGTGGGTGATACTCGTCTGGCGGGTGCGCGGATTGATGCGACGACCGTCAGCGGCAAGGTCGGCGGTGACCTGAGCGTGGAAAGTCGCCAGGACAGCCAGACTAGCGCCAAGGTTGATATTGACCTCGGCCTGACAGGCAAGAAGGCTGCACCAGCCGACAAGGACAAAGTGGCCGAGAACACCAAACCGGGCGGGACTGACTACAAGCCGACACTGAAATTAGATGGCGGTTACGCGCATAAGGACAGCGTCGGCCAGGCTTCCGGTATCAGTGGCAGCCAGGGTGTGAATCTGAAGGTGGGCGGCGCCACGCAACTGAGCGGTGCACGGATTGCATCGACTGACGGCCGCGTGGGTCTCGGTGGTTCCAAAGTCACCACTGCCACCGTGAGCAACCGTGATTACGGGGTCAACGCCGGTCTGGATTTGCCTGAAAAGGCAGAAGGTGAAGCCGGTAAACCGGTCGTTACAAACCCGGGTGAGCACAGCATCAAACTCGGTCCTGTTACCCTGGGCGGTCATTACGACAGCCAATCGTTACAAGCTGGGATCGACGAGAAAAACATCTGAAACGCAAGACCTTGTGGGAGCGATTCTGCTCGCGATAGCGGCGATACAGTCGAGAACATTCTCGCCTGATACACCGCATTCGCGAGCAGGCTCGCTCCCACATTCAATCACCGTCGTTCTAACACTCAAACTCGCTCAAAAATCGCCGCAATTCCCTGACCACCGCCAATGCACATGGTCACCAGCGCATATCGCCCGTTGATGCGCTGCAGTTCGTGAATGGCTTTGGTGGCAATCATTGCGCCGGTCGCGCCCACTGGGTGACCGAGGGAAATACCCGAGCCATTCGGGTTGACCTTGGCCGGGTCTAGGTCCAGTTCCTGGCTGACCGCACAGGCCTGGGCGGCGAAGGCGATGTTGGCTTCGATCACGTCCATATCAGCCACGGTCAGGCCTGCGCGTTTGAGTGCCAGGCGCGTGGCGGGAATCGGGCCCAGGCCCATCAGTTCTGGCTCAACACCGGCTTGGGCATAGCTGACCAGGCGAGCGAGCGGGCGAAGATTGTTGACCTGCACCGCGCTGCCAGTGGCCATGACCAGTGCCGCAGCGCCGTCGTTCAGGCCCGAGGCATTGCCGGCCGTGACTGAACCGTCCTTCTTGAACGCCGGCTTCATCTGCGCGAGTTGTTCCAGGGAAGTGGAACGCGGGTGCTCGTCGATGCTGAACAGCGTCGTTTCCTTGCGGCCACGGATTTCGACCGCTGCGATCTGCTCACTGAAGTAGCCATTGGCGATGGCGAACGCCGCGCGTTTTTGATCTTCCAGGGCTAGGGCGTCTTGCATGTCGCGGGTGATGCCGTTGCGCTCGGCGATGTTTTCGGCGGTGATGCCCATATGGATGCCATGGAACGGGTCGTGCAGGATGCCCAGCATGTAGTCGATGGCCTGGACGTTGCCCATGCGCGCGCCCCAACGAGCGGACGGCATCAGGTACGGGCCACGGCTCATGGACTCGGCACCGGCGCCGATGGCAATCTCGGCGTCGCCCAGCAGCAAGGTCTGGGCCGCGCTGATGATGGCTTGCAGGCCGGAACCGCAGAGGCGGTTGACGTTGTAGGCGGGGGTTTCCTTGGGGATACCGGCGTTCATCGCGGCGACCCGGGAAATGTACGCGTCTCGGGTCTCGGTCGGGATCACGTTGCCCATCACCAGATGGCCGATTTGCGCCGGGTCCACGCCGGAGCGCTCGAGGGCGGCCTTGACGGCCGTGGTCGCCAGATCGGCCAGCGGGACATCTTTGAGCGAGCCACCAAAGGAGCCGATGGCGGTGCGTGCGGCGCTGACAACAAATACGTCTGGGGTGTTCATGAAGGCTTTCCTGTAGATGGGTTCTTTTCAGTGCTGCGATTAACCAGTGCGTTCAACGCTGCCTGCGCTTCAGGGGTGGTCAGGCGCTTGATGAACAGCAAGTTCTCCTGGCGAATGGTGGCTTGCAGTTCCAGCATGGACGTCTGCTTGAGCAGTTGCCGGGTCTGACGCAGGGATTCCTGGGGGAACGCCAGCAGGCGACGAGCCATGCGCTCGGCGGCCGCCAGGCACTGTGGCCCGTCGTCGAACAGTTCGTTGGCCAATCCACACGCGACGGCGGCGGTACCGTCCAGGCTGTCGCCCCACAGCAGCAAGCGCGCCGCCCGGGCATGACCGAGCAGGCGCGGCAGCAGCAGACTGGCGCCGAACTCCGGGCACAGGCCCAGGTTCACGAACGGCATGCGCAACCGGGCATTGCGCGTGACCAGCACCTGATCGCAATGCAGCAGCAGGGTGGTGCCGATGCCGATGGCCGCTCCGCAGACCGCCGCGATCAACGGTTTTTGCAGGTGGATCACCACGCGCATCAGGCGAAACGCCGGGCTATCCAGATCGGTCGGCGGATGCTGGAGAAAGTCCGTCAGGTCGTTGCCACTGGTAAAGCAGGTGTCGCCACCGGTGACAATGATCACGCCGATTTCAGCGTCTTCATCAGCGGCCAGCAACAGATCGGCCAGCTGCGTGTACATGCGATTATTCAGCGCGTTGAGCTTGTCGGGGCGGTCAAAGGTGAGCGTCAGTACGCCTTCGTTTCGTTCTTGTTTGATCAGGTCGTTCATGTACGTGCCCTGGGTGATCGCTATGAACGGCACTCTAAGCGCGGGACCGGCGCCGGATCTATGACAAAACCAGTCAACGAAACTGCCGCTTTTTGCCATGTCGGCCGTCGCGAGCGCCACAAACCGGCCCACACACCCATTCGGGGTATGGCGCGGTTGGCTGAATCGACCAATAGTGGATTCATCCGCTCATCCAGATCGGAACTCGCTTGATAAGGTGAATTTGCTATGCGCAAGGCCTTCTTGGTGATGCTTGGTGCGTTGATTGTGCCGCTGTCGGCAGCCGTCCACGGCGCCGAAGTGGACGATAGCCACACGCTGCGGCTGTATAACTGGGCGGATTACATTGGCGAAAAAACCATTGCCGACTTTCAGAAAGCCACCGGCATCCGGGTGATCTACGACACCTTTGATGCCTATGAAACGGTTCAGGCCAAGTTACTCACAGGTCACTCCGGCTATGACCTGGTGGTGTTGAACGCCTCCCTCGCACCACCGCTGATCAAAGCCAAAGTGTTCCAGCCGCTCGACAAAAAGTTGCTGCCAGGCTGGGCCAACCTGGACCCGAAAGTCTTGCAGGACTTGCAGGGGTTCGATGCAGGCACGCTGTACTCGGCGCCCTATACCTGGGGCAGCAATGGCATCACGTACAACGTCGACAAAATCAAGGAGCGCATGCCGGACGCGCCGATTGGCTCGTTGGCGATGATCTTCGACCCTAAAATCGTCTCGCGCTTCGCCGATTGCGGCGTGACCCTGGTCGATGCGCCCACTGAAGTCATTCCACTGGCGCTGAAGTACCTGGGGCGCGACCCGCGAAGCGCCGCGCCGGAGGACCTCAAGGCCGCCCAGGATTTGCTGCTGTCGGTCAGGCCGTACATCCGCAAGTTCGACTCGGTCAACTACCTGACCAGCCTGCCCAATGGCGATGTGTGCATGGCCATGACCTGGTCCGGCGATTACGCGACCGCCATGGCTCGCGCCGAAGAAGCCAAACTGAAGATCAAGCTGGCCTATTTCATTCCCAAGGAAGGTTCGCTGATCTGGTTCGACAACCTGTACATCCCCGCCGATGCGCCCCACGTGGCCAACGCCCACACGTTCCTCGATTACTTGATGCAGCCACAAGTCATGGCCGACGTGACGGACTTCATTCACTACGCCAACAGCAACGCGGCGGCCACACCGTTAGTGCACGCCGATGTGCGCAATAACCCGGCGATTTATCCCGATGACGAAACCCGCCAGCGGCTGTTTCCGCAAAAAACCCAGGATGCAAAAGAGATGCGTGCCATGACTCGGGTCTGGAGCACGGTGAAGAGCGGGATTTGATCGTTTACCCCCTTTGGTTTGAGGTTTGTGTATGGCTACTCCAACTCAGAAAATGCTGTCGAGCGTTGATAACGCCCATTTGCTCAAAGCTGATAAAGCCCACTACATGCACGGCTATCACATGTTCGACGAACACGCCGAACAGGGTGCGCTGAACATTGTGGCCGGTGACGGCGCTTATATTTACGACACCCAGGGCAACCGCTTTCTCGATGCGGTGGGCGGCATGTGGTGCACGAACATTGGGTTGGGCCGAGAGGAAATGGCGCTGGCGATTGCCGACCAGGTCCGGCAACTGGCGTACTCGAACCCGTTTTCCGACATGTCGAATAACGTCGCCATCCAGTTATGCGAGAAACTCGCCAGCCTTGCCCCCGGTGACCTCGATCACGTGTTCCTGACCACCGGCGGATCCACTGCCGTGGACACCGCTTACCGGTTGATTCAGTACTATCAGAACTGCCGTGGCAAACCGGAAAAGAAGCACGTCATCGCCCGTTTCAACGCGTATCACGGCTCGACCACACTGACCATGTCGATCGGCAACAAGGCCGCCGACCGTGTGCCGGAATTCGATTACGCCAACGACAAGATTCACCACGTCTCCAACCCAAATCCTTACCGGGCGCCGGATGGCATGGACGAGACGCAGTTTCTCGAGTTTCTGATCAAGGAGTTCGAAAACAAGATCCTGTCCATCGGCGCAGACAAGGTCGCGGGCTTTTTTGCCGAGCCGATCATGGGCTCCGGCGGCGTGATCATTCCGCCCAAGGGTTACCTGAAACGCATGTGGGAAGTCTGCCAGCGCTACGACATTCTGTTTGTCGCCGACGAGGTGGTGACGTCGTTCGGGCGCCTGGGCAAGTTCTTCGCCTCGTATGAGGTGTTCGATGTTCAGCCGGACATCATCACCACGGCCAAGGGGCTGACGTCGGCTTACTTGCCGTTGGGCGCGTGCATTTTTTCCGACCGTATCTGGAAAGTGATTGCCGAGCCCGGCAAGGGCCGTTGCTTCACCCACGGCTTCACCTACAGCGGCCACCCGGTCTGCTGCACGGCGGCACTGAAAAACATCGAGATCATCGAGCGCGAACACCTGCTGGAGCATGTCGACGTGGTCGGCGCGTATCTGGAACAGCGTCTGGCCACACTCAGCGACTTGCCGCTGGTGGGCGATGTGCGCTGCCAGAAGTTCATGGCCTGCGTGGAGTTCGTGGCCGATAAACGCACCAAGGCGTTGTTCGCCGACGAGATCAACATCGGCGAGATGATTCACTCCAGGGCGCAGGCCCGGGGGCTGCTGGTGCGGCCGATCATGCACCTCAATGTCATGTCGCCGCCGCTGATCCTGTCGTGCGCTCAAGTGGATGAAATCGTCGAGACCCTGCGGGTGTGCATTCTTGAAGTGGCGGGCGAACTTGAGCAGAACGGCCTGTATTTCGGGCAATGAGTTCGTCGAATCCGCGGTTATCAGGTGCCGGTTCACCCGCTAGACTGCGGGGCATGAGCAAACCAAACGATGACACATTGATCGCCTTGCCCTTCGGCGCCTTGCATAAATGGCACGGCGAAATGCGCCAGGCCTTCGCCCATATCGATGAGCCCGACGCGCTGAGCTTTTTGGCGTCGGCCTTCGGGCATCTGGTGGCAATCGAATCGGTGATGATCAGCCTGGAACACAAGGACCGCCCGCCACAATTGTTGTATCAGCGGGGCATCCCGGAAAAATACCGGGAGTCGATCATCGACCGCTATTTTTCCGGGGGCTACCTGCTCGACCCGTTTTGCCTGGCGGTGGAGCAGGGGCTGGCGCAAGGGTTTTATCACCTGGAGGACATTGCCCCGGACAACTTCTTCGACAGTGAGTACTACAAGACTTACTACTTGAAGGCCGGGAGTTCGGAAGACAGTTTTTACATTGTCGATACCGGCCATGACACCCAGGTGTCGGTGAGCCTGTTTCAAGGCTTCGGCGGGGAAAGTCTGCGGCTTGAACAGCTGAACCTGCTGCGGGCGGTGGAGCCGCTGGTACGCGAATTCATCAGCGAGTTCAGCCGCCGGGGCTTGCAGCTCAGCGCCGTCAATGAGGGCGTGCGTGACGATCTCAAACAACGTGTGCAGTCTGCCTTCGAGCAGTTCGGCTGCGACTTGCTGACCGAGCGCGAGCGGGAAGTGGCGCACATGGTGCTGCGGGGGCACTCCGTGAAATCCACGGCCAGCCAGATGAGCATCTCGCCGGAGACGGTGCGCATGCACCGCAAGAACCTTTATCTGAAGTTGAACATCGGTTCACAGTCGGAATTGTTTGCGCTGTTTATCGAGTGGCTGCGCAAGCACTGATCCAACCGCCAGCCGCTCCCACAAGGCATCACCATAGAAGTCGGTATGAGCAATTAACCGGGTCTTCGAACCACTACGGATCTGACTTTTTATCGACCCGGGGAGCCAAGGGGCTATCCAGCACCCAATGCATTTTCTGAAAGGCTTTGCGCTCGCGCGCGACCGCAGCGTCCCATTCATCCCCGAACGCCTTCCCCGAGCGGACCAGCTCCATGACGGCCGCCGTTGCGACGGTCAGTTCGAGGCGGGCCTGGCGCAGGTCTTCGTTGAACTTCTCAATCGTCATCCATGCACTCTGAAAGTCGTCGCAGCCGTTTGTATGGCCGGGAAGCAGATTTTTTCGGCCAGATTTGAGGGTCGATTGGTCGCAAGTCATAGAGGTTCAACTAGAATTTTAGACGTCGGAAGGCAGGTTGCAGCCGCGCTCAAACAACAAAAACAGTGCAAAACAAGGGGCACCCAACCTTGAAAATTTCAGCCCTCTGCGCTACCGGGAGCCTGTTGGTTTCGACTGCGGTGTCTGCCACCGGGGTTATTCCTGTCCTCGACCTGGACTTCACACGACCAGCTGTCGAGACCCTGAAAAAAATCGGCATCAATGACGCGTGTATTATTGCCGCCTCCAATCCTGCAGCGTTCACCTACTGCCGGGAAGGGTCATCAACGCTCTGGAAATATCAGGCGCTGGATCTGGAACAACAGGCGTCGATCCTTAGAGGCGAACAGCGACCCTCCACGGATTTCGGGCGAATCACGGTCGTGGAAGTTGACAGCGCCGCTTGCCTGGAAGACACCCCTGCGCCTTTGATCAAGCCGGCTATTACTCGCGGGTTGGCCTTGGGCGTGATCTTGCTGTTTTTGTTGATCGGCTTTCGATACACCTACCGGGCGATCATGCCCCACCGCGATGACCACGCAGTGCTGTCGGACGCGTCCTTGCAACGATTGACCGGATACTTGCCGGCAAAGGCGCTGGGAGCGTTTGGTATTGCCGCTGCCGTGGCGCTGGTTTATTGCTTCTGGTGACATCACCGGTAACAGCGTTCGTCCGACAACTCGATCAACTGTGGGAGTGAGTCTGCTGCCTGTTTGGAGTACATGTTTAAAGGCGTTTAAGGTTACTTCCTGAAAGCTACAGCGCCTTGCGCCATTGCCTACGACTACGCCAGAATCCGCCGTCTTGTGCGCTTTGGACCCCCTCGGTAACTTGGTCCCCGTCACTGATACCCAGTGATCGGGTTTAGTAGCCCGAAGGTTTGAAGGCTGCACAAGCGTCTGTCAGACAGGTGTTCCAATGCCTGTCCCTGATGGTGGCTGTGCGCAGGGCGCCCTCGGGCGCGCCGGCTTTGCCTTCTTTCCCCGGTCTACTAACCTGCGTACAGCCGCCACCCCTTGTATTAGTAGCGAGGTGTGGCTGCCCATTAAGGAAGAAAGGCATATGTGCAAAGTGACTCCAAACCCGCCAGACACTGATCCGGCATCCCCCTACGAATCACTCGATTCAAAGAAGCTCCACGAAGCCGCCGAACGCGCCCTCGACCATTACCTCAACCCCGCCGCCCTCAAAATCCTGGTCATTCGAAAACCGAGCACCATGTTCATGATTGCACCGGACATCAAAGACGAAGACCTGCTGGCGCACACCTGCGAATCACTGGCCTCGGCCAGCGTCATGACTGCTGATTTCGCGGCGTACCTGGAAGGCCCGCATCGGCATACGGCGCTGGGGATCCAGCAGATCATCATGCAAGCGGAACTGGCGGTGAACCGGATGATGGATAACGTCGACGTGCCGAAGTAAGCACCGCCCCTGTGGCGAGGGAGCTTGCTCCCGCTTGAGTGCGCAGCACTCACAAGATTTGCATGCATTGCGAAAATCTTGGGGCTGCTGCGCAACCCAGCGGGAGCAAGCTCCCTCGCCACAAAATCAATTCTGATTTGAAATGCTCCTTTGGGTGACTAACGGCAAACCTGGCGATGTGGAATCCATTGCTTCCCATTAATAGGAAGCATTACTATTCACGCCCCGTCTCCACAGCACACTGCAATGACCCCCAAGTTGCCCCGCAGACACGGCTTTTTCGAGCATTACGAAGAGTTGGTTGGCACCTGGACCCGTCGCCTGAGAAATCGTCAGCAGGCCGAGGACCTGGCGCACGACACCTTCGTGCGGGTGCTTGAGTCCGATTCGTCGGCGGTGGAACAACCTCGGGCCTATTTGCACCAGACCGCGCGCAATATCGCGGTGGATGGTTATCGGCGTGAGGACCGGCGGGGCGCCATGGAGTCGGAGGCGGTTGATCACAGTGGGTCGTCGTCCGGTGACCCGGAGCATTTCATGCAGGCGATCCAGTTGGCTGATTCCATCGAACGGGCGCTCTGCGAGCTGCCGGTTAACTGCCGAAAAGTCTTTGTCTGGCAGAAGATCGAAGGCCTGACCCAGGCGGAAATCGCCGAACGCCTGGGTCTGTCCAAGAACATGGTGGAAAAGTATATGATCCGCACCTTGCGGCATCTGCGCGACCGCCTCGACGGACTGCACCCATGATCGGCCGCGCTTTCTCATCCCCAGCCAAACAGGAACTTCCATGATGGATACTCGTGATTGTGCGTGCGGGCAAACAACGGTGCGCGACGATGCGGTGCGCTGGTTTGTGCGTTTGCAGGAACCGGCCGTGGACGTCGAAGCGTATCGGCGTTTCGAAGCCTGGCTGGCTGAACATCCCCAACATCGCGACGAATTCCAGGTGCTGCAGGGCTTGTGGACGGCCGCCGATCTGCTGCCCGCCAAGCGTCTGCAAGCCCTGTGCGAAACGCCGCCGGCACGTCGCAAGCGTCAGCCGCTGGTGCGTTATGCGGTGGCGGCCAGTGTGCTGGCCGTGGCGCTCGGCTTGGGGTTGTTCAGCGGGTTGAATCACCCGACGACCTACACGGCCGACTATTCCACTGCCTTGGGCGAGCGTCGTCATGTGGCGTTGCCCGACGGTTCGGTGATCGACCTGAACAGTCGCAGCCGCGTTCTGGTGCGTTATGAAAAGGACCGTCGCGGCATCGAACTGATGGAGGGCGAGGCCCTGTTCAGCGTCGAGCATGACAGCCGCCGGCCCTTCGTGGTCGAGGCGGGTAGCGGCAAGGTGACGGTCACCGGCACGCGTTTCGATGTGCGCCGCGAACTGACCGAAACCCGGGTGGCGGTGGAGCAGGGCACGGTCAAGGTTCAGGGGCAGGGACCTGATGTGATCAGCCTCACCGCCGGCCTCGGTACTCGTGTCGATGCCAAAGGCGTGGTTGCCGCCGCTTATGCGGTCAATCCGGCGGAACTGACCGCGTGGCGCAGCGGCAAACTGGTGTTCAACAACGCCAGCCTTGCCGATGTCGCCGCAGAAGTCTCGCGCTACCGCGAGAAGCCACTGACGGTCGGCAACGACAAAGTGGGCAATCTGCGCCTGACCAGCGTGTTCAAAGCCGACAACACCGACGCGCTGATCAAGGCCTTGCCGAGCATTCTGCCGGTGGCCGTGCGGACCCTCGATGACGGCAGTCAGGAAATAATTTCCAATTAATTTCCAAACCAATTCAGGTTTTTTTTGAGTTCTTCGTCTTCTTGTCCAACTGCAACTGGTTTGCATTAACAGCCGCACACTCTTGCGATCTACAGGACAATGTTCGACGTGAAGAAAACCACCGCTAAAAACAATAAGTCACCTTGGCTGCGGCTTGCGCTCGCGCTGGCCGTCAGTGCCGCGCTTCCCCAGGCATTTGCCGCCGACGGCATTCATATTCCCGCGCAACCGTTGGGCCAGGCCTTGAGTGAGCTGGGTCAGCAAACGTCGTTGCAGGTTTTCTTCAGTCCTGAGCTGGTGGCCGGCAAACAGGCCCCCGCCGTCGACGGCGATCTCTCGCCGGAACAGGCCTTGCGCCAATTGCTGCAAGGCAGCGGCCTGCAATACCAGATCGATCAAGGCTCGGTGACCCTGATGCCGGCGCCGACTTCAGCAACGGCCGGCCCGATCGAGCTGGGCATGACCGACATCAAAGTGGTCGGCGACTGGCTCGGCGATGCCGACGCGGCGGTGGTGCAGAACCATCCCGGCGCACGTACCGTGATCCGCCGCGAAGCGATGGTCGAGCAGGGTGCCATGAACGTCGGCGACGTATTGAAGCGCGTGCCCGGCGTGCAAGTGCAGGACGCCAACGGCACCGGCGGCAGCGACATTTCCCTGAACGTCGGCGTGCGCGGCCTGACCTCGCGCCTGTCGCCACGCTCCACCGTGCTGATCGACGGCATACCGGCAGCCTTCGCGCCCTACGGCCAGCCGCAACTGTCCATGGCACCGATTTCCTCCGGCAACCTCGACAGCATCGACGTGGTGCGCGGCGCCGGTTCCGTGCGGTATGGACCGCAGAACGTCGGTGGCGTGATCAACTTCGTGACGCGCGCGATCCCGGAAAAAGCCACCGGCGAAATCGGCACCACCCTGGAAACGTCCCAGCACGGCGGCTGGAAGCACATCGACACCGCATTCCTCGGCGGCACCGCCGACAATGGCATCGGCATGGCGCTGTTGTATTCCGGCGTGAACGGCAACGGTTACCGCGAGCGCAACAACGGCAATGACATCGACGACGTGATGCTCAAGACGCACTGGGCGCCCACCGATGTCGACGATTTCAGCCTCAACTTTCACTACTACGACGCCAGCGCCGACATGCCCGGCGGCCTGACCCAGGCACAGTACGACGCCAATCCGTTTCAGTCCGACCGCAATAACGACAACTTCAGCGGGCGCCGCAAGGATGTCTCGTTCAAGTGGACGCGGCAGCTCGATGATCGCACTCAGGCCGAAGTGCTGACGTACTACACCGACAGCTTCCGTGGCAGCAATATTGCGGCTCGCAATCAGCAAACCCTGGGCTCGTTCCCGCGCACGTATTACACCTTCGGTATAGAACCGCGGGTGTCCCGTGTGTTTGACGTCGGCCCGACCACCCAGGAAGTCAGTGTCGGTTATCGCTACCTCAAGGAGGGCATGCACGAGCAGGCGAGCCGCCTGGCGCTGGTCAACAACGAGCCAGTGATTCGTCCTGGTTCGGACGGCCATGTGTACCAGGATCGTACCGGCGGCACTGAAGCCAACTCGGTGTACGTCGACAACAAGATCGACGTCGGTAACTGGACGATTACGCCCGGCATCCGCTTCGAACACATCAGCACCGACTGGCACGACCGCGCCGTGCTCGACACCGCCGGCAGACGTGTACCGGAGAAAAACCGCAGCATCGAAAGCAACGAGCCACTGCCTGCCCTGAGCGTGATGTATCACTTGTCGGAGGAGTGGAAGCTGTTCGCCAACTACGAAACCTCGTTCGGCAGTCTGCAGTATTTCCAGCTGGGTCAGGGTGGCACGGGGGATGAACCCGCCAATGGCCTGGAGCCAGAAAAGGCCAAGACTTATGAAGTCGGCACGCGCTACAACAATGAGGTGTGGGGCGGCGAGTTGACGGCGTTCTACATCGACTTCGATAAAGAGTTGCAATACATCAGCAATGACGCGGGCTGGACCAACCTCGGCGCGACCACGCACCAGGGCATCGAGGCGTCGGTGCACTACAACATGGCGGCACTGGACCCACGGCTCGACGGCCTGACCGCCAACGCCGGGTTCACCTACACCCGAGCCGTGTATGAAGGTGAAATTCCAGGCTTCAAGGGCCGTGACCTGCCGTTCTATTCGCGCCAGGTGGCGACCGCCGGCCTGCGTTACGACATCAACCGCTGGACCTACAACCTCGACGCGTTTGCCCAGTCCAAGCAGCGCTCACCGGGTGTTGCGGTGAACGCCGACGGCAGCTTCACCAACAACTACATCACCGAAGGCTCCGCCGATGGTCAGTACGGCGACATTCCGGGCTACGTAACCTGGAACGTGCGCGGTGGGTATGACTTCGGCGCGCAGTTGTCGAATCTGAAGGTCGGGGCCGGGGTAAAAAACATCTTCGACAAGCAGTACTTCACCCGCTCCAGCGACAACAACTCGGGGATGTACGTCGGTGCGCCGCGCACGTTCTTTGTGCAGGCCAGCGTCGGGTTCTGATAGCCCGAGTCGCCTTCATTCGCGGGCAAGCCTCGCTCCTACAGGGACCACCGAACCTGTAGGAGCGAGGCTTGCCCGCGAAGCTTTCAAACCTTCAACACTTTCCCGCCAATGGCTACCGCCACCAGCAACACCGCCATCAACCCGAAGGCAAAACTCAAGCTGCTGCCATGGGCGATAAAGCCGATCACTGCCGGGCCCGCGAGAATTCCTGCGTAGCCCAATGTGGTAATGGCCGGCACTGCAATGTGCTCAGGCATGACCGTCTGTTTCCCGACCGCGGTGTACAGCACCGGCACGATGTTCGAGCAGCCCGCACCCAATAACGCATACCCGACCAGTGCCGCCTCCCAGGCCGGCGCAAACGTCGCCAATGCCAAACCCGCCGCCGCCATCAGGCCGCCGAACACCATCACCCGCGTCGCGCCCAGATGCCGGACAATCCGGTCCCCGGTCAGCCGTCCGGCGGTCATGGTCAGCGCAAACGCCGCGTAACCGAGCCCCGCATACGCCGTGTCAATCCCGCGTTCCTGCGCCAGGAACACCGCGCTCCAGTCGAGCGCCGCGCCTTCGGCCAGGAACACGATGAAACACATGCCGCCAATAAACAGCACGATGCCATGGGGCACGGCAAAGGCCGGTCCCGAGCTTTCGCTGCCGTAAGGCAACAGGTGCGGCGCGGCTTTGAGCAAGGCCAGCACCAGAACCACGATCACCACCGCCATCGCCCCCAACGGCGACAGACCCAAGCCGAGCAGGGCGCTGACACCCGCCGCGCCGACAATCCCGCCGAGGCTGAACATCCCGTGAAACCCCGACATCATGTTCTTGCCGCTGGCCCGCTCGACGATCACCGCTTGCAGGTTCACCGTCGAGTCCACCGTGCCCAGGCCCGCGCCGAACATGAACAGCGTGGCGATCAATGCCGGTATTGACGACACGGTGGCCAGCAACGGCAACGCCGCGCAAATCAACAACGTCCCCCCGGTTGCCACCCGACGGCAGCCGAAACGCGTGGCGAGCAGGCCAGCTATCGGCATCGCCAGAATCGAGCCCACACCCAGGCACAACAGCAACAACCCGAGCGTCCCTTCGTCGAGCCCGGCCCGTGCCTTGGCATACGGCACCAGCGGCGCCCAGGCGGCGATGCCAAGACCGGCAATGAAAAAGGCGATGCGGGTGGACATCTGCTCCAGGCGTCCGGGAACAAATGAGGCTTGGGTATTGAGGCTGGTCATATCGATCCTTGGCAAAAAAACGTCGCACTCCCAAAGGGACAGTGACTGACCCATAGGGTTCGGTCAGCGTCCACAGCGGTTTGCGGTCAGGCAGGGCGACATCCTTGCATAGCCTGACCCTCTGTCGCGAGCGCAGGCCGCGAGTTAATCGCCTGTGCAGGCGACAACGTATGGATTCTGAAGGTTTGCAGCGGTATTTTCCGACGCACTGGCTGTGGTCACGAACGGTTGTCGATCAACGAGCAATAAAACGTGTCACCGAGACGATCTGCGTTCCTTGCACTTGAATGTGCAAGAGCGCGGCAGGAAGGGAGGGCTCGTCGTCGAAACATTCAACAATGACGGTGCCGGCCGTTGTCGCCTGGATCGAAAGGCGTAGCGAGCGGCGTAACAGGCGTTTGATCGCAGCACTCAGGGGGACGGCTGATTTGCCATTGCGTACTTGCTCACAAAACGCCAGCGCTACCTCGCGCGGTGTGGGGGGAGGCGGCGAAACAATTGCGGCTTCGTCAAACAGTCGATTGAGCTGATCGGCCGCAGCCACCGCTCTCGGAAAACCGGCGAAGGCTGAAGCCTGCAGCAATATTCCCGTCAGTTCTGCCGGTGCGAGCCCCGAGGCCAGCCCCGTCTTGAAATGCACACTCAACGGTGGCCCGACCATGCCCGCCGCGACAATCGCAGCAAACGACACCGCTTCACGCAGACGAGGATCCAAGTCAGAACGGTCATGCAAATAACCGTAAACAACACCCACCGCCAGTTCGCCCAGGGCCGGGACCGTTCTGAACAGTGCGCCCAGGCGAGTTGCGCCGTCAGGAACCAGATCGATGAAGGATTTCCGGCCCTCGCTGTATAGCGTTTCCATGGGAGAGATCGGGTATCGGCTGCTCATGTCGTGCCCTCTTTTCAGACCTGCAACGCCAATCTAGAAGGTGCCTCTTGTCTCGCTCTCGGTGCCGCTGGTGAAGCTGACGTTTGGTTCTGGCTGCCAACGCACGGCGTGCGACGCGTCGTTATTGCGCTCGATGCATTTCCACAGGATGTCTTGATCCGCCGGCACATCAATCGAACCGTTCCATTGGTTCTGTGCAGGCCTGTGGGCCAATGCCACGGCATGACGAGGATCCCAGGCCCCCAGTTCCAGCGATGAGCCCACGGCATAATCGTCGCGCAGCGTGATGAATTCGGCGTTGAAGGTTTCGAACACGCGCGGGTTGTCGGTCTTTAGATCGGCGTTGCCATCGCGGAAGGTGTCGCCCTTAGCGCAGGCGCCACAATCATGGCGGCATTCGCTCCGGCCTCTGAGGAACAGCGGTTCATTGCGATTGTTTTCGGCCATGGGGTTGGGTACGACGTCGTAGACCAATTTAACGCCTGCAGTTACTCCGCCGAGTACCAGGGCAATGAGCAGGGACACTAGGGAAGCCCGTTTCATGACCTTCCTCCGAACGTGCATCAGGAGCTTCACTCTGGCCCGGGGGCGAAGGCTTGTCTGCTGTCATAACTGACAGATCTGGCAGACTTGTTCGCAATAAGTGTCGAGGGATTTATAACTGAGTGACTGGAGGAACGCCCGGCTCTTGCTCACACAACGCCCGAACCAGTGGGTCGCGCACCTGCATCAGTTCGAACAGGCCCAGGGCACGTAGCGCCGGCAACGCCTGGAGAATGTCTTGCGTGGCGGCCGTGCGTTGATCCTCCGGTGTCTGGGGATCGATCAGCATCCGGGCATTGATCAGAAAGGCCCCGACCGTGCCTTTGCGCACGACAGTTCCATTGAATTGGCTTTGGTTCAGATCGTCGGGAAGCAGGTCTTCGGCGCGCATGGTTGAGACTCCGGTGAATGAGTGCCCAGACTAATCCGTTGCTCATGGCTAAACTGCGCTATCCGGGTCATTCGATAACGTGAAACTGCCAATGGCTGAACCGCTGATATCTATTGAACAGGCGCAATCCAACGCAGGGCCGCTGGTGATTGCCTCGGTCCTGGACAGTCCCATTGAGCGCACCAGCGCTCCCCACCGGCATGCGCGCGGGCAACTGTTGGGCGCGCGGCGCGGGCTGTTGACGGTGGAGGCGGCAGATCATCACTGGGTGGTGCCGGCGACCCATGCGGTGTGGATTCCACCCGACTGTGTGCATGGCTTGCGCTCCCACGGCCCCTTCCATGGCTGGAGTGTCTACGTGGTCGCGCCGGCCTGTGTCGTATTGCCCGGACAACCCTGCATCATTGCGACTTCGGGTTTGCTTCGTGAGGCCGTCGACCGGGCGGCGACCTGGAGCGAGGGACCGCTGGATCAGCGACAGGAGCGGATCGCTCAATTGATTGTGGATGAGGTCGCCGCGCTGCCCGCCGAGCCCTTCGGTCTGAAGCTGCCGCTCGACCCGCGTCTGCGGCGGATCAGTCAGGCGCTGGCCGACGACCTCGCCGACAACCGTTCGCTCACCGAGTGGGCGCAATGGGCCGGTTTGTCCGCCCGGACCCTGGCCCGGCGCTTCGTCGATGAAACAGGCTTCAGCTTCAGCCAATGGCGCCAGCGCGCACGCTTGCTGCGAGCGCTGGAGTTACTCGCCGCCGACGTACCGGTGACCACCATCGCCCTGGAACTGGGCTACGACAATGTCAGCGCGTTCATTGCGATGTTCCGGCGAACGTTTGGCGTGACGCCGGGGCGGTATTTCATCGCAGGCCGTTGACGCCTACAGTACGGGCTCTTTTCAAGCTGACTTTCAGGACCGATCCATGACGCCGTTCTACGATGCTCGAGGCAATATCTACGCGGTGCTGACGCCCGACGAGGTGCGCGGTCGCGGTATCGATTTGCCGGACCACGCTCGCGACGCCGCGCAGATCCGCGAGCACTGGGCATCGGCCGCTATCGAGGCATTCTGCAGTTGGGCGCCCGGTTCACAGCCATCGGGCAGCAAAGACCATCGCTGCGACGGGCTGCTGGTGGGGCCGTTTCAATCCTCGCCGCCCTTTGATCTGTTGATCGTCAATACCGACGGCACCCTGGCCGAGCGCAGTGGCAATGGGCTGACGATTTTTTCCCAGGCGCTCAGCGAGCAAGGATTGATGCCCGAGGAGCAGGCGTGCCTGCTGCGGGTTCATCACGACAAGCGCGATGCGGTTTCACCGGTGGAAACCACTGTGGACGCCGCTGAGGTCGACGGTGTTCAAGGGTTCTGGCTGGATTTGGGCAAGCCTTCGTTCGGGCCGCAAGCGGTGGGTGCGCGCGAGGCTGAACGCGTGACGCTGAACGAGCGCGAAGTCAGCCATGTGCAGCCGTTGTCGGCGCTTGATCCTGCCTGGAACCGCAGCCAGTTTGTGCGCATCGGCAATCCCCATTGCGTGACGCTGCTGACGAATGCCGACGCGTTGCCCAGCAATGAGCAGATGCGAGAATCGCCCTTGGCTCAAGGCTTGATGCGTATCGCCTATGCCGCGCCGACCGGGGCTGGGCATCCGTGTCCGGCGGGGGTGAATTTGCAATGGGCGATGCTTGAGTCAGAGGGGCGAGTGGTGGCGCGGGTGTTTGAGCGCGGGGAAGGGCCGACGGCGTCGTCGGGCACCAGCGCCAGTGCGGTGGCGTGTGCGGCGTGGCGGGTGGGTTGGGTGACGGCGGGTGAAGTGAAAGTCGTCATGCCGGGCGGCACGGCGCCGGTTTTGTTGGAAGAGTCGGAGGGGAAATTGAGTCGGGTCAGGCTGTTTGGCACGGCGCGGTTGATGGGTTGATTATTAGATAGCCATCGCGAGCAGGCTCACTCCCACAGGGGTTTTGTGATCGGCTCGCCCCCCTGTGGGAGCGAGCCTGCTCGCGAAGAGGCCCGCCCAGTCAGCGAAATTTCAGAGCTGACCCGCCCATTCCACCACCGGCATCGTCCGCTTCATCAACACCTTGCCGTCGCGTACCGAATACAACGGCAACCCCTGGCTGCGAATCACCTCGTAGTCACTGTCCGCCGACAGAATCAGCAAATTCGCCGGCCGTCCGGCCTCCAGCCCATAACGGTCCCCAAGGTTCATGGCCTTGGCGCTGTTGTCGGTGACCAGGTCCAGCGCACTTTGCAGGTTGCGATACCCCAGCATGTGGCAGATATGCAGCCCCGCTTCCAGCACCCGCAGAATGTTGCCGTTGCCCAGCGGATACCACGGGTCAACGATCGAATCCTGGCCGAAGCACACGTTCATCCCCGCTTCCAGCAACTCATTGACCCGGGTCACGCCGCGGCGTTTCGGGAAGGTGTCGAAGCGCCCTTGCAGGTGAATGCTTTCGGTGGGGCAGGAGACGAAACTGATCCCCGAATGCCCGAGCAGACGGAAGAGTTTGGCGCAGTACGCGTTGTCGTAAGAGCCCATGGCCGTGGTGTGGCTGGCGGTCACCCGCGAACCCATGCCACGGCTGCGGGCTTCTTCGGCCAGCACTTCCAGAAAGCGTGAATGCGGGTCGTCGGTTTCGTCACAATGCACGTCCACCAGGCAGCCGGTGCGCTCGGCGAGGTCCATCAGAAACTTCACTGAGCTGACGCCCTGATCGCGGGTGTATTCAAAATGCGGAATGCCCCCCACCACATCGGCGCCCATACGAATCGCTTCTTCCATCAGCTCCCGGCCGTTGCGGTAGGACTCGATGCCTTCCTGCGGGAACGCGACGATTTGCAGGTCGATCAGGTGCCGGCTTTCCTCGCGCACTTCAAGCATTGCCTTGAGTGCGGTCAGTTGCGGGTCGGTGACATCGACGTGAGTGCGCACATGCTGGATGCCGTGGGCGGCGAGGGTCTGGATGGTTTTCTTGGCGCGGGCCTTGGTGTCTTCCTCGGTGATGGTGACCTTGCGTTCGCCCCAGCACTCGATGCCCTCGAACAGCGTGCCACTCATGTTCCAGCGTGGCTCGCCAGCGGTGAGGGTGGCGTCGAGGTGAATGTGCGGCTCGACAAAGGGCGGCACCACCAGGTTGCCGCCGGCGTCGAGGTCGTCGGGCCCCAGGGTGGGGGCTTCGGTCTGACGGGCGATGGTGCGGATCAGGCCGTTTTCCAGGTGCAACTCATGCAGGCCTTCTTGGTTGCGCAGGCGGGCGTTGATGATGTGCATCAGGCGAATCCTTTTATAGATCTTGTAAGGGAGCTTCAGCGGCACGGGCACCCAGTACGCTGGTCAATAGCACATACGTTAGCGCGGCAGCGGCAATCCCTACCAGTGGCGCGATCCAGGGCGAGCTGAATGCGGCGACGGTGCCGACGGCATAGGCGGTCAAACCGGGCCAGTTGAACGCCGGCAATCGAGCATCGGCCAGACGAGGATATTGACCACGATAGCGGTAGAAGAAATCCGCCATGATCACGCCGCCTATCGGCGGAATCACCGTGCCCAGCAGAATCAGATACGGCACCAGCATGTCGTACATGCCCAGCAGCGCGAGCAAGGTGCCGATCACCGCGCCGGCCAGGGTCACGGTTTTGCGGCGGCCGGTGCGCAACAGGTTGCAGCCGGCGACGGCGAAGTTGTAGATGGTGTTGTCCTGGGTGCTCCAGATGTTGAGCAGCAACATGGCCATCGCGGCCATGGCGAAACCTTGCAACAGCAGCACTTCGACCACGTCCGGTTGCTGGTAGACGATGGCCCCGTAGGCCCCGATCAACACCATCAGGCCGTTGCCGATAAAGAAGCCGATCAGGCTCGCCAGCACAGCGACCCGGGCGGAACGGGAGAAGCGCGTCCAGTTGGTCGCCTGGGTGGCGCCGCTGACAAAGGTGCCAAAGACCAAAGTAATCGCGGTCGACCAGTCAAGCGTTCCCGTCGGAACCACCGCGAGCAGCCCATCGAGCCCGCCGACCTTCACCGTGGCGACCCACATCGACAGCATCAGCAGCAACATCATGGCGGGCACCGCGATGTACGAGAGGATTTCCAGCCCGCGATAACCGACATACGCGGTGGCGCAAAACGCCAGGCCGAACAGCACCATCAGACCCAACACCGTGCCCTCGCTCAGTTCGAAATATTTGCCCAGCACCACGGCGGCTGTGGCCGTGCCCCAGGCGTACCAGCCGATCTGGGTGAAGCCGAGGATCAAGTCGCTGAGCTTGCTGCCGACCTCGCCGAAGCAAAAACGCCCCATCAGCACCGAATTCAGGCCGCTCTTGAAGGCGATGTAACCCAGGCTTGCGGCGTAGATGCCCAGCAGCAGATTGCCGACGATAATCACCGCCATCATCTCGCCAAAACTGAACGCCACGCCAAGCTTGCCGCCGGCGAACATGGTGGCGGTGAAGAAGGTGAATCCCAGCAGCACCATGGCGGTGGAGGCGAGGCCTTTGCGGGCATGCATCGGTACTTCGCTGAGAGGGTAGTCGTTGCCCGGATCTTTTTGCGTCATGTGGCGTTCCTTGCTGAATGGGTGACGCGGGAGGGGTTGCAGTGGTCGTGCCAATGGCTGGATATGCAGTTACTTATAGTCGAGGCGGAGAGTTTGGCGCGGGAGGGGCACAAATGCGGTGCACCTGAAGGAATATAGAGCCCATGTAGGAGCGAGCCTGCTCGCGAATGCGGTGTGTCAGGCAATGTAGATGTCGACTGATACACCGCATTCGCGAGCAGGCTCGCTCCCACAGGGATTCGGTTTCTTCAGGAGGGCTGGATTAAGGGCAGGAACCGCAGTAAAGCCGCGACGATGGCCTCGGGCGCATCCTCCTGAACCAGGTGCCCGGCATTGGGAACCGCATGAAATTGCGACCCGGCGATCATCTGATGCAGTGCCCGTCCACGCTCGATGGGAATCCACTGATCCTCCTCGCCCCACAGAATCTGCACCGGGCAACGCACCGTTGGGTACAACACCTCAGCCTCGCGGGTGTAACGCTCGTCCATCTGCGCAATCTGCCGATAGAACGCCGCTTGCCCGGGATCGCCCAGCCACGGTTGTACATACGGGTCGAGCTCTTCATCGGGGATGTCGCGCTTGATCGCCCCGCGAATATATGCCGGCACAATCGCCTGTTGAATGTAATCGGGCAGTCCGCTGAACGCCGCTTCATGCTGGCGTACATGCTGCACGAACGGCGAACCCCAGGGCGTCAACGCCACCGGATCAATCAATGTCAGGCTGCGGTAATCCTTGCCGTTGAGCAGGTGCGTGCGCAGCGCGGTGGCACCGCCAAAGTCGTGGGCGACCACGTCCGGCCGCGCCAGGCCCCAGTGATCGAGCAAGCTCGCCAACAGGTCGTTCTGCACCCCCAGCGATACGTCGCCGGTGATTTTCTCGGATTGCCCATAACCCAGCAGGTCGAAGTAATGCACCCGGTGGGTGGTGATGAAATGTGGAGCGATGCGGTGCCACACGTAAGACGAAAAGGGCGTGCCGTGCACAAACACCAGTGGCGGGCCGTCGCCGCGCACGGCGTAGCGAACGGAATGCCCGTTGAAGCGATAGGTCTGAGCCAGCGGCCAGTCAGTCCTCATGGGGATGTCCTCTTGGCATGTTCGAGCCAAAAAGCATAGGCATAAAAAAACAGCCAATGAAGGCTGTTTTTTGTATCACTGACGAAACGCATTGCCCCTTGTGGGAGCGAGCCTGCTCGCGATAGCGTCGGCACACATGGCAGCAATGCGACTGACAGGGCGCTATCGCGAGCAGGCTCGCTCCCACAGGGGAATTGAGTTGTCTTTTAGAGGGGGTTACTCGCCGTGATAGATGCAGCCGCTGGTGCACGTCTCGTGGATACGGATCGCGCTGAGTTCCGGCAGCAGGGGCTTGAGTTCCTTCCAGATGAACTTGGCCAGCACTTCGCTGGTCGGGTTTTCCAGGCCGGGAATATCGTTCAGGTAGTTGTGGTCGAGGCGCTCGTACAACGGCTTGAAAATCGCCTTGATTTCCGAGAAGTCGCGGATCCAGCCGGTGTGCGGATCGAGGTCGCCGCTCAAGTGGATCGCCACTTTGAACGAGTGGCCGTGCAGACGGCCGCATTTGTGGCCTTCCGGTACGTGAGGCAGGCGGTGGGCGGATTCGAACGTAAACTCTTTGAAGATTTCCACAGTGATTTCAGCTCTGTCAGGTGGCGATCGCCGCGGCGATGTGGGCAGGCGGCGAGTTTACCAGAGCGCCGGGCAAAACACTGACTAAAGGGTCAGCAAGCGCTCGCCGAGGCGACCATTGGCGGCCAGTTCGAGAAACTCGTCGCCCAGGCGACGGCTTTCGTCCATCCTCGCACGCCAGTATTTCTGCCGGCTCGGGGCATCGCCCATGAAGCGCTTGAAGTCGTTGCGGTCCGGCAGTTTGCCGTAGGGCAGGCGCGCCAGGTAGTCCTTCGATGGCGCCAGCAGCAGGACATCCTGCAACCGCGCCGGGCAGGCTCGGCGCCACGGCAGGGTCTTGTCGAACCAGCCGGGAATGACCCGGTCGGTGAAATGCGGATAGAGCACGATGTCGTTGCCGCTGTAGGGCAGGTCGAGGTGATAGTCGAGCAGGCCGCCATCGCGAAACGTCCCCGCGCCTGCGCCCGGCAGGTCACGCACGCCTTCCATCACCATCGGGATCGAGCCCGACGCAAGCAGCGCCTGACGCAGGTTGCCGGCATTCAGCGCGACGAAGCGTGACGGGAAGTCGTTGAGTGCATGGACCGGCGGCGCCAGGCGCGGGTCATGGATGATCAGCCGTTCGAAATGCCGCGACAGCCGTGCGCGCCCCCGCAGGTTGTCGGCGATCACCGACGACAGGCCCAGCCCGAGACGGCCGCGATGATCATCCGCGAGCAAGCCGTGGCTTTTGACCACCATGATGTTCAGGCGGTAGTGGGCGTTGTCCAGAATCGACGCATCGCGACCGTCGAGCAGTTCATCGAGCATGCGCCGGGAGCTCTGGCTGATCTGTGCCATGGTCACGCCCTTGTCGAAGTTCTGCTCGGTGTAGAGGTGACCGAGGCGCCGGATGCCTTCGGCGGCGTCCGGCAGACAGGCGCTGGCGAAGCGCCAGGAGCCCACCGACGCTCCGATCAACGCACGCTCGCGCGGTGCGGCCGGCAGCCATTCGCCAAACAACGCCAGGTCCACACCTTGAATCCCCAACGCTTTCGGCCCCCCGGCGGCCCCCGGCAACGTGCCGACATCGGCGGCGCTCAAACCGTTTTCACGGATGCGTGCCAAGGCCCTCGGGCCGGCCTTGAGGGTCAGGGAAGGGAACTTGATGTGGATGGCGGTCATACCGGTCTCAATGTCGGGCAAGCGGGGGATTATAAACAGCTCAGGCAACGCCACCAATCCACACTGTGGGCGTGAGCCTGTTCGCGATTGCGGTCTGTCAGGCAATAAAGATGTCGACTGACATGACGCTATCGCGAGCAGGCTCGCGCCCACAGGGTCGGTGTTCGCCCAGGGTTTATGGGGTGCTCCAATGATGGCAATTCAGTTTCAGTTAAGTTCAGCCCGCTAAGGTGCTCCTCGTAGGCAACACATAAAAAATACGGAGACACCCATGAAAACCCTGACTGCCCTGTTCACCGCGTCCATCCTTACCCTGACCGCCAGCCTCGCCCACGCCCGTGATTTAGGCCCCGATGAAGCCCTGCGATTGCGCGACGCTGGTACCATTGTGTCTTTCGAGAAGCTCAACGCCACCGCTCTGGCCAAACATCCCGGTGCCAAAATCACCGAAACCGAGCTGGAAGAAGAGTACGGCAAGTACATCTACCAGGTTGAGCTGCGCGACCCACAGGGCATTGAGTGGGATCTGGAATTAGACGCTGTCAGCGGCCAGGTTCTCAAGGATCATCAGGATACGTAATGAAGGTGTGTTCATTTTCACGCATGGCGCTGGTGCTGCTGGCGTTCTGCTCGGTCGTCATGGCCCGCGACCTCGATCAGGACGAAGCCCTGCGCTTGCGCCAGCAAGGCGTGATCCTGCCGCTTGAGCAATTGTTAAAACAGGCGTTGGACCGCTACCCCGGCTCCAAACTGCTGGAAGCCGAGCTTGAAGAAAAACACGACGTCTACATTTACGAAGTCGAGTTGCTGACCACCGAAGGGGTGGTTCGTGAACTGGACCTCGACGCCACCACTGGCCAGTTACTGAAAGACAAGGAAGATTGATCGATGCGTTTGCTTCTGGTGGAAGACCACGTGCCGCTGGCCGACGAATTGATGGCCGGCCTCAACCGGCAGGGGTATGCCGTGGACTGGCTGGCCGATGGCCGCGACGCGGTGTATCAGGGCAGCAGCGAGCCGTATGACCTGATCATCCTCGACCTGGGCCTGCCGGGTTTGCCGGGGCTTGAGGTGCTGGCGCAATGGCGGGCCGGTGGTCTGGTCACGCCGGTGCTGATCCTCACGGCACGCGGTTCCTGGGCCGAGCGCATCGAAGGCCTCAAGGCCGGTGCCGACGATTACCTGACCAAACCGTTCCACCCCGAAGAGCTGCACCTGCGGGTCCAGGCGTTATTGCGGCGCTCCCACGGTCAGGCCAACCAGCCGACGCTCAAATCGGCGGGGCTGCACCTGGATGAAGGTCGTCAGTGCGTCACGCGTGACGGTGCCGATATCCAGCTGACGGCCTCCGAGTTTCGCCTGCTGCGCTATTTCATGCTGCACCCCGAGCAGATCCTTTCCAAAAGCCACCTCGCCGAACACCTCTACGACGGTGAAACCGAGCGCGATTCCAACGTGCTCGAAGTCCACGTCAACCATCTGCGGCGCAAGCTTGGGAAAAGTGTGATCGAAACCCGTCGCGGCCAGGGTTACCTGTTCGGCGGACAAGCCCAGTGAGGTCGATTCAGCGCCGCTTGAGTCTGGGGCTGATCAGCGTGATGGTGGTCGTCGGCCTGGTGCTGGCGCAAACCAGCCTGTGGTTGTTCGAAAAGGGGCTGCAGCGCTACCTCGAAGACGGTTTGCGCAACGACAGTGAAAACCTGCTGGTGGCGCTGGTGCGCGGGCCGGCCGGGTTGCAACTGGATGAGCGGCACCTGTCGCCGGCCTATCAACGGCCGTTTTCCGGGCACTACTTCCGTATCGATTTCGCCGACAAGCATTGGCGTTCCCGCTCGTTGTGGGATCAGGAACTGCCGCCACTCGACCATCCCGGCCTGCACAGCAACCTGCAACTGGGGCCGGAAGGTCAGCAATTGCTGGTGCTGCGTTCGGACTATCGCCGGCTCGGGCAATCGATTTCGATCAGTGTGGCGCAGGACTACACGCCCGTGCGCGAGAGTTTTCGGCGCATGCAACAAGTCGGCCTGGGCCTCGGGCTGGCGGGGTTGCTGCTGATTCTGCTGCTGCAACGGATTACCGTGCGCCGCGCCTTGCGCCCACTGGAAAAGGCCCGTGAGCAAATCGCCCAGTTGCAGCAGGGCCAGCGCTCGCAACTCGATGACCAGGTGCCGGTGGAACTGGAGCCGCTGGTGGCGCAGATCAACCATTTGCTGGCTCACACCGAAGACAGCCTTAAACGTTCACGCAATGCCCTGGGCAACCTTGGGCATGCGTTGAAAACGCCGTTGGCGGTGTTGCTGAGCGTAGCTTCCAGCGAGAAGCTCGACGCTTATCCCGAACTGCGCAAACTCCTCAAGGCGCAGCTGGAACAGGTCCAGCAGCGGCTCAGTCGCGAACTCAATCGCGCCCGCTTGTCCGGCGATGCGTTGCCGGGAGCGCTGTTTGATTGCGATGGGGAACTGCCGGGGTTGTTGGCGACGTTGAACATGATTCACGGCGAACACCTGAACCTGAGCTACCGCGCACCAACCGGTCTGCAGCTGCCGTGGGATCGCGAGGATTTGCTCGAACTGCTAGGCAATCTCTTGGATAACGCCTGCAAATGGGCGGACGCCGAGGTTCGGTTGAGCGTGGTCGATACGGCGCAAGGGTTTGAATTAAGCGTGGAAGATGATGGGCCGGGGATTCCCGAGGCGCAGCGCGATCAGGTGCTGAACCGGGGGACACGGCTGGATGAACAGACGGATGGGCATGGGTTGGGGCTTGGGATTGTGCGCGACATCGTCGACACGTGGGGCGCGGTGATGCGGTTGGAGGAAAGCGAGTGGGGCGGCCTGAAAGTGCTGATCAAACTCCCCAAACGCTGAGTATCCCTGTAGGAGCGAGCCTGCTCGCGATAGCGGTGTGTCAGTCGACATCTCTGTTGGCTGACAAACCGCAATCGCGAGCAGGCTCGCTCCCACATTTTGATCTTCAGTGGACGCGATAACGGCGTTAAACGCGAAACTGATCCATCAGACTCTGCTGCTGATTTGCCAGGCTATTGAGTGACTGACTCACCCGCGCCGATTCATTCGCCTGTCCCGACAGCGACTCCGTCACATCGCGAATCGTCGCCACGTTGCTGTTGATCTCCTCGGCCACCGCGCTCTGCTCTTCGGCCGCAGACGCAATCTGCAGGTTCATGTCGCTGATCACCGTCACCGCCTCGCCGATCTGGCGCAGCGCTGTCACCGCTTGGCCCACCTGCTCGACGCTGCCTTGCGCCTGGCGATGGCTGTTGTTCATCGAGCCAACCACGTCCTGCGTGCCGCACTGCAATTGCTCGATCACGACGCGGGTTTCTTCAACCGACTCCTGGGTGCGTCGCGCCAGGTTGCGCACTTCATCGGCGACCACCGCAAAACCTCGTCCGGCCTCACCGGCGCGGGCCGCTTCGATCGCGGCGTTGAGGGCCAGCAGATTGGTCTGTTCGGCAATGGCGCGAATCACTTCCAGCACCGAACCGATTTTCTCGCTATTGGCCGCCAGGCCTTCCACTTGCACCATGGCCGCGCTCATGTCGGCGGCGAGGTTGCCGATGCTGGTGGTGGTCTGGTCGATGACGGTCAGGCCCCGGCGAGTCGCTTGGTCGGCATCCTTCGCGGCCTGGGCGGCTTGCGCGGCACTGCGGGCGACGTCCTGGGCGGTGGCGCTCATTTCGTGGGAGGCGGTGGCGACCTGATCGACCTGACGGTATTGCTGCTCCATGCCGGCGCTGGTCTGCGTGGCGATGGCGGAGGATTGATCCGCGGTGCTGCGGGCGTCCTGCACCGAGCGTTTCACTTCGGCGATGATCGGTTGCAGCTTGTCGAGGAAGCGGTTGAACCAGCCAGCCAACTGGCCCAGTTCGTCCTGCTTGTCGTAAGCCAGGCGTCGGGTCAGGTCGCCTTCGCCGCTGGCGATGTCTTCGAGCATGTGCGCCACGCCGAGGATCGGTCTGGTCACGCTGCGCGCCATCAGCCACACCAGCAGCAAGCCAATCAGCGCGGCCAGTACACCGAGGCCGAGCTCAATCAGGGTGCCAATGCGGTTGCTGTCATCGAGTTGGTTTTTCAGGGTTTCGGCGGGGCCGACCAGGACTTTTTCCGGCACGTCGAGCAACACGCCCCAGGATTTCCCGCCGGGAATCGGCTGGAACGGCGACAGCACTTTCAGTTGCTGGTTGCTGTGCAGGCTTTCGGTGGTGCTGCTGGCCGCGAGCATGCGAATCAGCTCGGTGCCGTCGGACGTGTCCACGGTGTCCAGGCGCTGGCTGAGTTTGCTGGCGTCCGCGCTGTAACCGGCGAGTAAGCCGACCGGGCTGATGATGCTGACGCGGGTCTGGCCGTCGTAGAGCTTTTTGCTCGCGCCCTGACTCATGGCCTGCAAGCTGTTGAGGTTGATGTCCACCGACAGCGAAGCGATGACTTTGCCGTTGACCATCAGCGGGAACACGATGCTGGTCATCAGCACCTGCTGGCCGTCGATCACATAGAAATACGGTTCGATCACGCACGGCTTGAGCGTTGTGCGCGGGCAGGTGAACCAGGCGTTGGCCGGCTCGCCGCTGGGACCGGCCTTGGTGTCGGCCATGTCGCTTTCCGGCAGCGCCATGGAGGTCACTTTGCCAGGCACAGGTTGCGACCAATACAGGGCAAAACGGCCCTTGTCGTTGCTGCCCAGTTCAGCCTGGCCAGCGAACAGATCGTCCTTGCCGTCCAGCGCGTTGGCTTCGAACACCAGGGACAGGCCGAGCAAATCCGGGTTGGCTTGCAGCGCCGACTTGACCTGGCGGGTCAGGTCTTCACGCAGGTCGAAGGCGTCCAGAAAACGCTTTTCCGCCTGGTCGCGCAGGAACAGCACCTGGCGCGAAAAGCCGTGGCCGTATTGATAGGCGTCCATGAACTGCTGACGAATCACCAGCGCCTGGTTTTCCCCCTGGGATTCGATCCGGGCCTGAGCGGCTTCGGTGAGCATCTCCATGCTCGAGGCTTTCACCATCTCGGAGCTGTGCTCCATGCGATACAGCGAAAGACCCACCAGCAGGGTCACGATGCCGGCCAGGCAAAGCCCGGCCAGCAGGGTGATTTTCCATTGGATGGAAAGTTGTCTGAGCGACATGGAGAGACGTCCTTATTCGATATTTATCTGAGACTTTGCACTGTAACGGCCACGATTCAGCTTTCTTTATGCCGGCATCCGAATAAGGCTCGCCGCTGATTTTGTGGCGAGAACGCTTACCTGTGGCGAGGGAGCTTGCTCCCGTTGGGTTGCGAAGCGACCCCTGGCATTCCGTCAGCCACTACGCATCGGCAGGTTTTACGCCTGCTGCGCAGTCGAACGGGAGCAAGCTCCCTCGCCACAGGTATTTCGTGGCCCGTTACATACAGGTCGGCCCATGCGCTTTGACACCGGGCCGACTCTGCGGCACAGTGCGCGCCCTCTAATAAAACCCATTCCTTGATCTGCTGGCGGCGCTTCGCAGACTGCCGGCTGAGCTCATTTCGCTTGCCCTGAGGTAACGATGATTAATGCTGTAATTGCCGCGGTCGGCGTCATGTTGGTCCTTAGCCTGTCCCGCGTGCACGTAGTGATCGCGCTGATTGTCGGCGCCCTGGTGGGGGGGCTGACCGGTGGCCTGGGCATCGATGCCACCCTGAAAGCCTTTAATAGCGGCCTCGGCGGCGGGGCGACGGTGGCGTTGTCCTACGCCTTGCTCGGTGCGTTCGCCGTGGCGATTGCCAAGTCCGGCCTGGCCCATGCCCTGGCGGACAAGGCCCTGCTGATGGTGGATCGCCAACACGCCAGCGGTGGCGGCCAGGTCAAGTGGCTGCTGATCGGCTTGCTGTGGGTGGTGGCCATCGCTTCGCAGAACATTCTGCCGATACATATCGCCTTTATTCCGCTGCTGGTGCCGCCGCTTCTATATGTGCTGACCAAGTTGCAACTGGATCGCCGCTTGATCGCCTGCGTCATGACCTTCGGCCTGATCACGCCGTACATGTTCCTGCCGGTGGGCTTCGGCAACATCTTTCTGAATGAGATCCTGCTGGCCAACGTTGCGCGCAGCGGCGTCGATATCAGCGGCATCAACGTCACCCATGCCATGGGCATTCCGGCGTTGGGCATGGTCGTCGGCCTCGCGGTGGCGTTTATCAGCTATCGCAAGAAGCGCGTCTACGACCTGGAAAAGATCGAGAAAGTCGAGCAAGTCGCGGTGGAGTACAACCCGCTGAGCCTGATCGTCGCCGGTGTGGCCATCGCGGCGGCGTTCATCATTCAGCTGCTGCTGGACTCGATGATCATTGGTGCGCTGGCGGGTTTCCTGATCTTTTCGGTGTCGGGCATTGTGAAGTGGCGCGACACTGACGACCTGTTCACCGAAGGCATGAAAATGATGGCGATGATCGGTTTCATCATGATCGCCGCCTCGGGTTTCGCCGAAGTGATGAAAGCCACCGGTCAGGTGCAGACGCTGGTGCAAACGTCGGCGTCGTGGATCGGGCACAGCAAAGGCGTCGGCGCGCTGTTGATGTTGCTGGTCGGCCTGCTGGTGACCATGGGCATCGGCTCGTCGTTTTCCACCGTGCCGATCCTGGCGGCGATCTTCGTGCCGTTGTGCGTGCAGTTGGGTTTCAGCCCGATCGCGATCGTGTGCATCGTCGGCACGGCCGGTGCGTTGGGTGACGCCGGTTCGCCGGCCTCGGACTCGACGCTGGGCCCGACCTCCGGTCTGAACATTGATGGCCAGCATCACCACATCTGGGACACCGTGGTCCCGACCTTCCTGCATTACAACCTGCCGCTGCTGGCGTTCGGCTGGGTGGCCGCGATGGTCCTCTGATTTCACTTCCGTAGGAGCCAGCGGTGCGGCGCCCCTACTTGCCGCACCGCTGGCTCCTACAGTTTTTCGTTGGCGTGCCGTTAAAGCCTTTAACCACGCCAACAAAATCAAAAGAGTGAACCGTCATGCGCATGAGCCTGAAGGCTAAAGTCCTGTCCCTTGCTGTCCTCCCGGTGTTGCTCTTTGCGCTAGTCATCAGCCTGACCACGCTGTTCATTCTGCAGGAGCAGGCCAGCAAGGAAGTCGAGGAAACCCGCCAGCGCCTGCTCAGCGATGCCAAGGCCACCCTGCAAAGTTACGTGGCCGTGGCCATGACCACGATCAAACCGCTTTACGACGCGGCCACCCCTGGCGATGACGCGGCGCGGGCGCAGGTGATCAAGCTGTTGTCGAGCATCACCTACGGCAAGGATGGCTACTTCTTCGGCTACGACTCCAACACCGTGCGCCTGTTCAAGGCCAACAGCCCGGAAGGCGTGGGCCAGAGCTTCAAGGACAACCGCGACCCGAACGGCGTCTACGTCAACCGCGACCTTGTCAAAGTCGCCAAAGACGGCACCCACTACCTGCAATACAGCTCGCCACTGCCCGGCAACACTCAAGTGCTGGTGCCGAAACTGGGCTACACCGAATACCTGCCGAAGTGGGACATGGCGGTCGGTACGTCGGTGAACCTTGATGGTATCGAGGCGCAAGTCGCGCTGGTCCAGGCCAAGGTGCAGGAGCGGATGGAAGGCGTGGTGCTGACCATCGTCGGTATCGCCGTGGTGATGCTGCTGGTGATCGCGGCAGCCGGGATGCTGCTGGCCAATACCATTCTGCGTCCGCTGAACCTGATGAAAGCCAACCTCGATGACATCGCGGCGGGCGAGGGCGACCTGACCCGTCGTCTGACCATCACCAGCCAGGACGAACTCGGCGAACTGGCCGGTTCGTTCAATCGCTTTGTCGACAAGATCCACGGCCTGGTGCGTCAGATCACCGAAATGACGTCGCAACTGACCGGCCTGGTGAATCAGGTCTCCGACCAGGCCCAGCGCTCGGATCAGGCTATGGAGCGTCAGCGCCACGAGACCGATCAGGTCGCCACGGCGATCAACGAAATGTCGGCGGCGGCTCAGGAAGTGGCGAAAAGCGCACAAAACGCGGCGGTAGCGGCCCAACAAACCGACGAAGAAGGCCAGGCCGCCAAGCGTGTGGTGGCCGGCAGCATCGTCAAGATTCATGCGTTGGTGAACGACATCCGCAGCAGTGGCGTGTCCCTCGACAGCCTGCAAAAAGACGTTTCGTCGATTGTCAGCGTGCTGGGGGTGATTCGTTCGATTGCCGAACAGACCAACTTGCTGGCACTGAACGCTGCCATTGAAGCCGCGCGTGCCGGTGAAGCCGGTCGTGGTTTTGCGGTGGTGGCCGACGAAGTGCGGGCGCTGGCCAGCCGCACGCAGATCAGCACCCAGGAAATCCAGGGCATGATCGACCGCTTGCAGGCCGGGACCCAATCGGCGGTGGAAGCGATGCGTCGTTCCAGCGAAGCGGGCGATGGCACCTCGGCCCAGGCCAATGAAGCCGGCGCATCGCTGGACACCATGGCCCAGCTGATCGGCACCATCAATTCGATGAACGCGCAAATCGCCAGCGCGGCTGAAGAGCAGACCGCCGTGGCCGAAGAGATCAACCGCAGCGTGCATCAGATCGCCGTGGCGGTGGACAGCGTCGCCGACGAAACCCAACTCGGTGCCCAGACCTCACGCAGCCTCGCCGACCTCGGCCAGCGCCTGGGCAAACTGGTCGGCCAGTTCCGGATCTGACAAGCGACGCGAGCCTGCTCGCGATAGCGGTCTGTCAGCCAATATTAATGTTGGATGTGCCGGCCCCATCGCGAGCCGGCTCGCTCCCACAGGGTTTGTTTGGTGTCAGGGTCTGTCCCAGTAGGGCACCGTTCCGAAGCACTCCACGAAGAAATCAATCACCGTGCGCACCTTCACCGACAACCGTCGGCTACCTGGCCACAGCACCGCAATCTGCTGCGGTTCGAGGCTGTTGGACACCTGATATTCCCCAGCACCGGCACCAGCGTGCCGTTGCGCACCGCCTCGCCGATCAGCCACGACGGAAACATCACCAACCCCAGGCCTTGTTCGGCGGCTTGCGTGAGCGTGTCGGCGTGGTTGCCGGTGATCGGGCCTTTGACGGAGTAGGGCGTCCAGTCCTGCGCGTCCTTGCGGAAAAACCAGCGTTGCTGCCCGGCCACGCCCTTGTAGGCCAGGCACTGATGCGCTGCCAATTCTTCGGGATGGTGCGGCGTGCCATGGCGTTTGAGGTAGGCCGGGCTGGCGGCCACTTGAAAGCGATGGGGCGCCAGGATCCGCGCCTGCATGCTCGAATCGTGCAGCGGGCCAATGCGGAACAGCAAGTCGGCGCCTTCCTGCAACGGGTCGACGTAGCTGTCGGTTTGCTGGATATCCAGTTGCAGTTTCGGATAGCGCTCGCACAACAGCCCCAGCCACGGCGTCAGATGCCGTTGCCCGAAGACCACCGGCGCATTGATCCGCACCAGCCCGCTGGGTTCGCTTTGCTGCTCCTGCAAGGCCTGTTCGGCTTCCTCCAGTTGCACCAGCACCAGCCGCGCGTGATGACCGAGCATGCGGCCGGCTTCGGTGGGCGTGACGGCGCGCGTGTGGCGGTAGAGCAATTGCTGGTTCAAGGCTTGTTCCATCAACTGGATCTGCCGGGAAATCGACGAGGGTGCCAGGCCCTCGCGGCGGGCGACTTCGGAGAAGCTGCCATGGTCGAGCACCGCGACAAACAGCCGAAGTGCCTTGAATCCGAGCTCGTTGAGGCCATGCATGGTCGATCCTGCTGTGCGAGTTGCGCAAAAGTGTTGTCGGGATGCTCCCATTTATCGCAAAGGATCGCCAGCCGATAATGCCTGCCACAACAGCCCCTTGGTAAGAGCGAAGGTTGCTCGCGAAGGCGGCGTGTCAGACGCCGGAAATGTCGACTGATATGACGCCTTCGCGAGCAAGCTTCGCTCCTACCGGGGCCGTATTCATCTGACGAGCAGGTTTTCCTTATGCAATCTTCTTCAATCGACATCGCTTCAGTGCCAGCGGCCAAACCAGGGCTGCGGCTGTTGCTGCTGCCTCTGGTGATCCTCGCCGGCATGGGCCTTTCCGTGGAGGCCGGTCTGCTCGGGCCGCTCGGGGTTCAGGTCGGGCATTTATGGGCGACGTTGAGCATCTTCGGCGTCGGCTCGGCGATTCTGTTTCTGCTGTTGTTGTTCAGCGGCAAGCAACAAGGTCCGGCGTTGAACACCTTGCCGCGCTGGCAGTTGATCGGCGGCTTCCTCGGGCCGATCTACGTGGTGGTGCTGACCCTGGCCACGCCGCACATCGGGATCGCGATGACGATGATCGCGATCCTCTCCGGGCAGGTCGGCAAAAGCGTGTTGATCGACCACTTCGGATGGTTCGGCGCCACCCGCAAAAAGGTCAACGGTGAGCGTTGGCTAGCGTTGCTGCTGATTGTCGCGGCACTTGTTCTGATTGCTCGGGGTTGATGATGAATCTGATTATTTTGTTGGCCGTGGTGGTGGCCGCCGGCGCGGTGTTGAGCATCCAGGCGGCGATCAACGGGCGCCTGGGGGAAACCGTCGGCGTGTTGCGCAGCAGTTTGCTGACTTTCGCAGTGGGCGCGGTGGTCACCGGGTTGCTGATCCTGTTTTTTGAACCGGCCCATGCCGTGAGCCTGCTGGACGTGCCGAAATGGCAACTAAGCGGTGCCTTGTTCGGCGTCGTCTACATGATGGTCATGGTCGGCGCGGTGCCGCGGGTCGGCACGGCGGTGGCAACCGTGGCGGTGATCGTCGGGCAGTTGGGCATGGGGATGTTGATCGATAACTTCGGCTGGCTGGGTAACCCGGCGATCGAGTTGTCGAGCAGTCGGTTGCTGGCGATGGTGTGCCTGGCGCTGGCGTTGCTGTTCATGTATCGCAGCAGCACCCGAGGCGAGTAACTGCGCGCCATTTTGTAGCTCCTACACTGATGAGTGAAGTGCGCATTTGCCGCACGCGACGACCACACCCAAGGAGTCAGACTCATGATCGACAGTGAAAGTACCTGCGACTGCCCCAAATGCTCCTGCAAACTGGGCGAGCACCCGATAGCGCGTCACGGCAAACACTATTGCTGTGAAGCGTGCGCCAAGCACCACGAACATGGCGAGGAGTGTGCGAGCAAGGGTTGCAAGTGTGCACACGCCAAATAGCTCATCAACATGAAGTGGAGCCTCTCGGGCTCCACTTTCAATGTCGGATAACTACCCCCTGTAATGCTCAGCCCGCCGGTCGCCACGTCACATTTTCGATGCCGAATTTCTCCGCCAGCGGCTTGCTGGTTTTTTGCACCTTCTCTCGGCCAAAGCGGGGTATTCGTCCAACCCCTGCGTCACAACTGGCCCAGTGCCAAGCCTCCGCGTTGTCCATTTTGTCCAGGCGGATAATGAAAGACTTTGGCGCGCCATGAAGGGTGTATTCAATGACGAAAAGTTTTGCGTTGTTCATAAAGCCCGTATTCCTCCCTGTGGTAATACAAGGATCGTTGGGGTTAAGGAAAATTCATTCGGATTGTCAGACGGCTGCCGCCGGTGGCGACAAGGTGAGTGGCCCGTTACCATGCAAGACCTGAAAACCCCAATGATCATTGCCCATGGCCCTTGCCGCCCCGCCAGACCTGAGTGACACCGATGTGCCCGTGCAACCGCTGGCACGCACCTACTCGCGTGGCTTGTACATCGAGCCCCACGAGCATGAATGGGGCCAATTGCTGTACGCCATGAGCGGGGTCATGTGGGTGGAAACGCCCCAAGAGGCGTTGGTGGTGCCGCCGCAACGGGCGGTGTGGCTGCCGCCGGGCGTGCCGCATGGCATCCGCGTGGTCTCGGACCTGCAGATGCGCAACATCTACCTGCGGCCCTCATTGGCGGTCACGTTGGATGACAGTGTTCAGGTGATCGAAGTCGGCGGGCTGCTGCGTGAGCTGATCGTCGGGCTGGTGGAGCAGGGCGATGATGGCGCGCCCGAGTACTACGAGGCGCTGGTCGGCCTGGCGTTGCTGGAGCTTAGACGAGCCAGGCGTTCGCTGTTGAAAATCCCGTTGCCGGATGATTCCGACCGACGCCTGATGAACCTGTGTCAGGCGGTCATGGCCGCGCCCTCGCTGGCCATTCCCTTCGAGCAGCACGCGGAAAATGCCGGTGCCAGCGTGCGCACCCTGGCGCGGCTGTTCAAGGAAGGCCTGGGCATGGGCTTCGCCGAATGGCGGAGGCAGGTGCAATTGGCGACCGCGGCGGCGGAGTTGATTCAAGGCGTGCCGGTCAGCACGATTGCCCGCGAACTGGGCTATTCGCCGAGCAGCTTCAGCGACATGTTCCGCCGGGAACTGGGTGTCGCGCCTTCGCAGTTTGCGGCGAGCCAACACCCCGTCCAGCCATGACGCACCCCTGTAGCAGAGCGAAAACCTTGTAGGCGTGAGCCTGCTCGCGATAGCGGTGTATCAGGTAGCACAGATGTCGACTGACACTCCGCTATCGCGAACAGGCTCACGCCTGCAGGGCTCCGCCGCTACACAATTGGCAGTGCACCCGCCGCGCTTTGGCCGATATTCAGAAGCACTTGGCCGATGCCCGCCGCCAACGCTCTTTAGACTTCAGGCATACCTTGTTTGCCCACGGAGTCTGCCATGAGCTACCTCATCTCGCTGGTCATTGGTCTGGGCGTCGGCCTGCTCTACGGCGCACTGGATTTTCGTTCGCCCGCCCCACCGGCGATTGCCCTGGTGGGCCTGCTGGGCATGCTCGCCGGCGAAAAGTTGTGGCCCATGGGCCGGCAACTGGTGGCGGGCTGGGTCTCCTGAAACCCCTTTCTTTATGCGATGGACACTCCCATGAAAGCACTGCAATTCGACCAGACCGGCGACCTCTCGGCCTTGCGTTATGTCGATGTCCCGACCCCCGTTCCCGGCGCCGATGAAGTGCTGGTGCAGATCAGGGCGGCCGGCCTCAACCCCAGCGATGTGAAGAACGTGTTGGGACGGTTTCCCTACACCACCTTGCCACGGATTCCCGGTCGGGATTTCGCCGGTGTGGTGGTTGAAGGGCCGCAGGCACTGATCGGTCAGGAAGTCTGGGGCACCGGTCGTGAACTGGGTTTTTTTGCCGATGGTTCCCATGCGCAATTCGTCAAACTGCCGGCCAATGGCGTGGCGCTCAAACCCACCCATCTGAGCTTCGCCCAGGCCGCCAGCCTCGGCGTGCCGTACACCACGGCGTGGGATGCGCTGGAACGCAGTCTGGTGACTGCTGCAACGCGGCTGTTGGTGATCGGCGGCGGAGCAGTCGGCAGTGCCGCTCTGGCGTTGGCCAAGGTGCGGGGTGCTCAAGTCCTGGCGGCGGCGCGGCGACCCGAGCAGGTCAAGGATCTGCAGGCGCAGGGGTATCAGACGCTGCAACTGGATAAACCGGACGAGCTTGGGGCGCAGGTGCAGGCCGTGTATACCGGCGGCGCCGACGTGATTTTCGACACCACCGGCTTCTGGCTACCGGCCTCGGTCCCGGCGCTCGCGGCGTTCGGCCGCATCGCGATCATCGCGGCGCCGGTCGACGGCATGGTGCAACTGCCGGCGCTGGCGTTGTATCGCAAGGGCGGTTCGGTGGTGGGGATCAATTCGTTGTTGTATGGCGTGCAGGCGTGTGCGGCGATGCTCGATCAGTTCGGCAAGTTCTTTGATCAGGGGTTGTTGCCGTTGCCGGAAGGGTTGTTTGAATCGCCGCTGGCCGAAGGGCTGGAACGGTATGAAGAAGTGAACCAAGGTGCCGGGGACAAGGTGATTTTGTTGCCGTAACGCCGATCAAAATGTGGGAGTGAGCCTGCTCGCGATGACGGAGTGTCAGTCGACATTTGTGTTGCCTGATACACCGTCATCGCGAGCAGGCTCGCTCCCACAGGGTTTTGCATTGTCAGATCAAGCCTCGGGAACACCATTCTCCCACGCCGACCAATTGTTCAAGATCTCCAGCACCAACGGATTCCCCGTCCGGTACAGGTTCTCCAGTGCCGGCACAAACCCGCCCTGATCCGCATATTTGAGCAGGTTGTCCACCTCGCTCTGGCCCGGGGCCGGTCGATCAAAGTCGGAGCCCGCGCGCACCACCGCCAGGCGTTGCACATCCACCAGACCCTCGCGACTGGCCCGCAGCAGCGCTTCGTAGGTGGAGTTATCTTCCTGTTGCGTCGTGCAGTACTCGCCTTTGTCGTCGGTCAACAGCTTGGTCCAGACCTCGGCACGTTCACTCAAGCGCGTCCCGGAAAACCAGGTGTTGCCGGCCAACGTGTCGCACTTCGTCACCGTCGGTGGCTGATTGGCCGGGGCCGACGGGTATTTCAGGCGCCATGCCGCCGATTCCTTGCTCTCGCTCAACTTGACGTTGTGCGTCAGGGCGAATGCCTTGGCCTGCAACTTCGGATTGAGCTCGAACACTTCGGTCTTGTAGTCCAGCGGCGGTTTTTGGTTCGGGCCTTGGGTGTTGATGCCGATGTATCCGGTTGGCCAGTCTTTCGGCGCGTCTCGTGAATCCAGTTCCCACTGGGTGCCGAACTCCACCAGGAAATGGCCCACGCGGTGGTGCCAATGGTCCCGTGTTTCGGGCTGATGCCGGCAATGCCGGCGATCAGGAAGTAGCTTTTACGCAGGTCGAATTTCGGCGCCAGGGCCAGGGCCAGTGTCGAAGCTGCGGCGTTGGTCTGGCCCATGCCGGTGACCATCAGGCACACCTGCTGCGTGTTGCAGCGAATGGTCGGGTACTCGGCGGACAGGCCCGGCACTCGAACTTCCTGCTTGAGCTCCAGACGATCAATCCAGTTTTGCGCCTCGGGGGCGAACATGGTGATCAGCATCACTTTCGGCTGGATCGGTGCTTCGCTTGCCCAGGCAGTGGAAGAGAGCAGGGCGGCACAGGCCAGGGACATACGCGTCATTGCATTCATAAAACCTCCAGGTTCAATCAAGCCTCAGAACTGATAACCGATGCCGGCGTAGTAACCCCAGCCATCGGAGCGAGCGCGGAAGTCGCCGTCGCCGAATTCAACTCGCTGCCATCCTCCCAGTTGCCGCCGTTGTGGAAGTAACGGCCGACCAGGGTGAAGCGCAGGTGTGTGAACGAGTACAGCAAGACGTTGGTGGCGACGGTGGCGTTGGCGGTGCGGGCCGGGTTGTCCTTGTGCAGGTCGGAGCCGAAATCGAAGTTGGTGAAGCCGATGTACGTCAGTGACGCGCCGTTGCTGAAGCTGCTGATCGGCACGATGTATTTGAGCTGGGCACGGTAGCCGTCCCACGAATACTCGTTGCTGGCCCGTAGTTTTCCCACTGATAACGCCCGTAGAAGTTCGCCGACAAGTTGACTCGCGAGTGGGTGTCGATGTCGGTGCCCAGGCCGCTGTAAAGCGTATTGGCGCGGTTGGCGCTGTTGCTGCCGTGGTCGTAGATCCAGTCGAACGCCACGTACCATTCTTTGAACGGCCCGATGGCCAGGCTGCGGCCGGCAAGGTGGTCGATGGAAATGCGCGGTTCGTGCTCCATGAACACCGGCGAACCGTGGTCCCACACGCCTTTGTCATGACTGTTCCGATGTCGAAGATCTTCGGGATGTCGATGTAGCCGTACAACTCAAACGGCCCTTTGCGCCCGAAGTACTCGTACTCCAGGTAAATATCGTCGGCCGGTTGCGGGCCGAAACTGATGTCTTTGCTGCCGATGACGGTCAGGTCCTGGTTGAACCAGTCCGACAGGTAAACGCCTTTTTTCGGCGGGCTGCTTCGGACTCAGGGTTTCGCCCTGGGCGATTCTTCGGCGGGCGCGGATTGCGCCAAAACGGTGCTGCTGAGTAGTCCTGTAACGCTGGCCAGCAGCAAGGAAACAGCAAGAGTGCGCGAGCAAGTCACGCGACTGGACGTGCGGTGCATTAAAAGTCCCTTTTCGTGCGGATCAAAAGCCCGATTCTTCGGGCTTGCGCGTTATGTCGCGAAACGTCTATATCAGCGACTCGCAAACGTTTGCATAACAGATGCCAATTATTTCAATTCCATGAAAAATAGACGAAATAAGGTTTTTATTGTCGGTTGGTCAGTTACGCGAACTGACACTTCTGTAGCTGCTACAAGGCCGGTGGTGTTGCGCCTTGGATTGACCGCCAATGGTAGACTCGCCCCCATTGTCTTCACGAGGTATTCCATGAGCGAGCCGATTCGTCTGACCCAATACAGCCACGCGCCGGCTGTGGCTGCAAAATTTCGCCGCAAGTGCTTGAGGTGATTCTGGCCGGCAGTGGCGCGCAGAACCTGGATCCCAGCTTTGGTCGGCAATGCCTCGCGCGATGACGCGGCGGTGTACGCGATCGACGAAGAACGCGGCGTGGTCTC